>NZ_CP038438.1:0-4800000 GCF_004683905.1 Pseudomonas fluorescens | reverse complement strand
ACTTTTGGCGCCGGATACCGGTTCGGTAATGATGAAAAAGGCACCGAGCATGGTCGCGCCGCTCAGCAGATGAAACAGCGGCGAGCCGTGGGAATCCGAACCCGAACCGTTCCAGCAGAGCAGGCTGACGAAAAACAGGCTGGCCAGCATGCCAACTGGCGCTTGCCAGGCAATCACCCGGCGCTGCAATAAAAACAGTCCACCGGCGAGAAACGCCAGATTGATCCACTCCACGCCGCGTCCACCGAAACGGCCGAATGCCGGATTGGCCGCGAACAATTCATCCATGGTCAGACTTTTGTTGATGCGCAGGCTGTCCAGCGCGGTGGCTTGAACCCAGGCATCCGGGGCCTGACCCAGATTCAGGACCTGTGCAAAAGCGGCCTGCAGACTCATGCCATGCGCCGGCCAGTGGGTCATTGGCTCCGGGAACAGCAGCATCGCCAGGGCGAAACCGAGCATGGCCGGATTGAACGGATTCTTGCCGATGCCACCGTATAAATGTTTGCCGAACAGCAGGCCCGAAGCCACCGCCGTAACTGTCAGCCACCATGGGCAATAGGGTGGCAGGGCGGCGGCCAGCAGTGTCGCGCTGACCAGTGCGCTGCCATCGCTGAGCGTTGGTTGCAGTGGCTGTCGGCGCAGGCGGGCGACACCAGCCTCGATCAGCAGCGCGGTGCTCGCCGCCAGGATCAGGTTGATCAACACGCCCCAGCCGTAGAACCAGAACAACGCCAACAGCCCCGGCAGCGTGGCCAGCAGCACCCGCTTCATCGCCTGTTGCAGGCGATCATCCGGTGCCTCACGGGGCGACATGATCTTGCACCTGACGCTCGGCGGCCTGCAGGCGAGCGCGGGCCTTGTCGAGGACTTCGCCCGGCGTGTCGGCGCGGCGTTCGAGTTTGTTCAGGTCGGCGCGGGCGTAGGCCAGTTCGGTTTTCAACTGGCGGAGCTGATTGTCGATCGGGCGCTTTTCCACCCGCACCAGGTCAGGCGCAGGCTGCTCGCTCGCCGTCTCGGCGGCGTGTAGGGCTTGCTCGGCATCACGCAGTGCCTGTTCCAGCGTGGCAATTTGCTCGGCTGGCGCTTCGGCGGTCTGGGCCTTTTTCAATTCGGCGCGCCGCATCGCCAACTGGATTTTCGCCCGTTTCAGGTCGGCGTCTTTCGCCGGAACCGGGGCCGCAGCGGCTGGAGCGGTGGCGGCGCTGCTTTCGAGTTTCGCCAACGCCTGTTCGGCGGCTTCAAACTGTTGTTGCAACACGATCAGTTGCGATTGCTGTTCGAAGGTCGGCGGATGGCCGAAGGCTTTCAGCGATTTGTGCAATTGCGCGCGGCTCATGGCGACATCGATCTTGGCTTTTTTCAATGCCGCGTCGGCGGTTGCGGCTTTCTGCGCGCGCACCCGTTCCAGAGCGGCCTGTACCGGATCGAGAGTAACCACCGCCGGTTGCGCTGCACGCTGCGCCCGGGCTTCGCGCTCAGCCTCTTTCTGCTGTTCCTCGCGTTGCAGGCGGGCGTTGCGGCGTTCAAAACGCTGGCGCGCATGATCGCGTTTGGCCGCGCGTGCGCGCTGCTCTTCAAGGCTCAACGCCAGGCCACCGACCACCGGCAAGGTGCCGAGCGGCAGTGGATGCATTTCGATGCAGTCCACCGGGCACGGCGCCACGCACAGGTCGCAACCGGTGCATTCGTCGATCAGTACGGTGTGCATCAGTTTCGCCGCGCCGACGATGGCGTCGATCGGGCAGGCCTGGATGCACTTGGTGCAGCCGATGCACTCGGCCTCGCGGATGTACGCCACTTGTGGCGGTGCCGAGCCACGGCTGACGTCCAGTTCCAGCACCGGCACGTTCAACAGTTCAGCCAGGGCGGCGACGGTTTCGTCACCGCCGGGCGGGCACTTGTTGATCGGTTCGCCATCGACGATGCCTTGCGCATACGGCTTGCACCCGGGGTGGCCGCATTTGCCGCATTGGGTCTGCGGCAGGAGGGCATCGATGAGTTGAATCAGACTCATGTTTTGATCAGTCCACTGAATCCGAGAAAAATCACTGCGATCAGTCCGGCGCCGATCAGGTCGATCGGCAAGCCGCGAAAGGGCAGGGGAATGTCGTTGTCCGCCGTGCGTTCACGCAAGTCGCTGAACAGGCTCAGCACCAGCCAGAAACCCAGCCCGGCGCCGATGCTCAGCGCTGTTGCTTGCAGCAGGCCGCGATCATTTTGCGCGTTGATCAAGGACAGCCCCAGTACGCCGGCATTACCCAGCAATAGCGGCCACAGTCCGTCGAACGGCCAGTCTGGCAGCGCACGAGCCAACAGCTTCAGCAGCGGCGCGATCAGCAGCACGCTGAGCGGCAAGAATACAAACAGCTGCAGTGCCTGCAATTGCAGCGGCACCAGTAGCCAGTGCCAGAGCACGTACCCGATGAAGCCGACGCTCAGCATCAGGCACGCCGTCGCCAACCCCAGCGCATGCACCTGGCGCCGACTGCCGGCCAGCAGCGGATCGACACCCAGCGGCCAGTGCAACACGAAGTTGTTGAGCAGGGCGGCACTGATCAGCGTAAGTGCAAGTTCGGTCATGGTTCTGCCGGCAGCAACGGGCGAGTGTCACTTAAGGTTAGGCATTATCCGGCACCCGCGATGGGTGGGCCAGATATGAAAAATCCCACAGGCCTGCAGAACATGCCTGTGGGATCGTTTCAGCGCTGGGTCTTACTTGATGCGTTGACCCGGCTTGGCGCCGCTGTCCGGGCTCAGCAGGTAGATTTCTTCACCGCCAGGGCCGGCGGCCATCACCATGCCTTCGGAGATGCCGAACTTCATTTTCCGTGGCTTGAGGTTGGCGATCATCATGGTCAGGCGACCGTCGAGTTTCGACGGGTCCGGGTAAGCGCTCTTGATCCCGGAGAACACGTTGCGCTGCTCGTCACCGATGTCCAGCGTCAGGCGCAGCAGCTTGTCCGCACCTTCCACGTGTTCAGCCTTGACGATCAAAGCCACGCGCAGGTCGACGGCAGCAAAGGTGTCGAAGTCGATTTCCGGCGACAGCGGATCCTTGGCCAGTTCGCCGTTGCCCGCAGGCGCGGCAGCGCCAGTGTCGGTCTGGCTGGCGGTCAGGTCTTCTTTCGAGGCGTCGGTCATGGCTTGCACTTTTACCGGGTCGATGCGAGTCATCAACGGCTTGAATTCATTGAGCTGATGGTTGGCCAGCAGCGTGGTGTGGTCGTTCCAGGTCAGCGGGGCGACGTTGAGGAATGCCTCGGCGTCGGCGGCCAGCAGTGGCAGCACCGGTTTGAGGAAGATCACCAGCTGGCGGAACAGGTTGATGCCGGTGGCGCAGATCGCCTGGACTTCATCCTGCTTGCCCTCCTGCTTGTTCAACGACCATGGGGCCTTGTCGGCGATCCAGGCGTTGGCGCGGTCGGCCAGGGCCATGGTTTCACGCATGGCGCGGGCAAAGTCGCGCGCTTCATAGGCGTCGGCAATGCTTGGCGCCGCAGCGAGGAACGCTTCGGTCAGCTCTGGCGCAGCGTTGTTGTCGACCAGCAGGCCGCCGTTGCCCTTGTGGATGAAACCGGCGCAACGGCTGGCGATGTTGACCACTTTGCCGACCAGGTCGGAGTTGACCTTCTGCACGAAGTCTTCGAGGTTCAGATCGAGGTCATCGACGCCACGGCCCAGTTTGGCCGCGTAGTAGTAGCGCAGGTATTCCGGCGACAGGTGATCCAGGTAGGTACGGGCCTTGATGAAAGTGCCACGGGACTTGGACATCTTCTGGCCGTTGACGGTCAGGTAGCCGTGCACGTTGATCCCGGTCGGCTTGCGGAAACCGGCGCCTTCGAGCATGGCGGGCCAGAACAGGGCGTGGAAGTTGACGATGTCCTTGCCGATGAAGTGGTACAGCTCGGCGGTGGAGTCCTTGCCCCAGAACGCGTCGAAGTCCAGCTCCGGCGTGCGGTTGCAGAGGTTCTTGAAGCTGGCCATGTAGCCGATCGGCGCGTCCAGCCACACGTAGAAATACTTGCCCGGCTCGTCGGGGATCTCGAAACCGAAGTACGGCGCATCGCGGGAGATGTCCCACTGCTGCAGGCCGGCGTCCAGCCACTCGGCGATCTTGTTGGCCACGGCGTCCTGCAAGGTGCCGCTGCGGGTCCAGGTCTGCAGCATCTGCTGGAAGTCTGGCAGTTTGAAGAAGAAATGCTGGGAATCCTTGAGCACCGGAGTGGCGCCGGAGATCGCCGACTTCGGATCCTTCAGATCGGTTGGCGCGTAGGTCGCACCGCATTTTTCGCAGTTGTCGCCGTACTGGTCTTCGGTGCCGCATTTCGGGCAGGTGCCCTTGATGAAGCGGTCGGCCAGGAACATTTTCTTTTCCGGATCGAAATACTGGGTGATCGAGCGCTGGGCAATGTGCCCGGAGTCACGCAGCTTCAGATAGATCTGGCTCGACAGCTCACGGTTTTCTTCGGCGTGAGTGGAGTGGAAGTTGTCGAAGTCGACCAGGAACTCGGCAAAGTCGGCGCTGTGTTCAGCCTGCACGTTGGCGATCAGTTGTTCCGGGGTGATGCCTTCCTTTTCCGCGCGCAGCATGATCGCCGAACCGTGGGCGTCGTCGGCACAGACATAGATGCATTGATTGCCGCGATGCTTCTGGAAGCGCACCCACATATCGGTCTGGATGTATTCCAGCATATGGCCAAGGTGAATCGAACCGTTGGCGTAGGGCAGGGCGCTGGTGACGAGGATCTTGCGTGGTTCGGACATGTGGGGCTTCGCTACTTGATGAAACGGAGGTCGGCCACTATAAAGCGCTGGCGCATATTTTTCACCCTGTGCCGCTGGGTACTTTGAGAGCATTTGTAGCGAGGGGATTCATCCCCGATGGGTGGCGAAGCCGCCCCCAAACCCGATATCAGGGCCTATCAGGTACACCGCGGGTGATGGTTCTGCGACTGCTGCGCAGCCGATCGGGGATAAATCCCCTCGCCACAGGTGCTGACTTGCTCAAGTAATCAGTTCGCCACAAATCTGCGTCCAGCGTACGATACCCGCCATCTTTTCCCAGTCTTGTTATCGGAGTTGCCCATGAGTGCCGTCACTCGCGCAGCGGTGGAAGCCGTCCTCAGCCAATACACCGACCCCTACCTGAACCAGGACCCGGTCAGCGCCGGTTGCGTGAAGCACATCGAGATCGATGGCGACCGCGTGAAGGTTCAGATGGAAATCGGCTACGCCGCCGGTCTGTTCAAGAGCGGCTGGGCACAGTTGCTGCAGCTGGCCATCGAAAATCTTGATGGGGTGACGATCGCCAAGGTCGAGGTCAACAGCGTGATCGCCGCGCACAAGGCCCAGGCGCAGATCCCGGGCCTGGCCAACGTCAAGAACGTGGTCGCCGTGGCTTCGGGCAAGGGTGGTGTGGGCAAGTCGACCACGGCGGCCAACCTCGCGCTGGCGCTGGCCCGTGAAGGCGCCAAGGTGGGGATTCTCGACGCCGACATCTATGGCCCGAGCCAGGGCATCATGTTCGGCATCCCCGAGCGCACCCGCCCCGAGGTCAAGGATCAGAAGTGGTTCGTGCCGCTCAAGGCCCACGGTGTCGAAGTCATGTCGATGGCGTTCCTGACCGACGACAACACGCCGATGGTCTGGCGCGGGCCGATGGTCTCCGGCGCACTGCTGCAACTGGTCACGCAAACCGCGTGGGGTGACCTGGATTATCTGGTGATCGACATGCCCCCAGGTACCGGCGACATCCAGTTGACCCTGGCGCAGAAAGTCCCGGTGGCCGGTGCGGTGATCGTCACTACTCCGCAGGATCTGGCGTTGCTGGACGCGCGCAAAGGCGTGGAAATGTTCCGCAAGGTCAACATTCCGGTGCTGGGCGTGGTGGAAAACATGGCGGTGCACATCTGCTCGAACTGCGGACATGCCGAGCACCTGTTCGGTGAGGGCGGTGGCGAAAAGCTGGCGACCCAATATGGCGTCGAACTGCTGGCCTCGCTGCCGCTGTCGATGCTGATCCGCGAGCAGGCCGATGGCGGCAAGCCAACGGTGATCGCCGAACCGGACAGCCAGATTGCCATGGTCTATCAGGAACTGGCCCGCCACGTCGGCGCGCGCATTGTGTTGCAGGAAGCGGCGACGCCGGCGATGCCTAACATCAGCATCAGCGACGATTGATAAGCAGAAACACAATCAACTGTGGGAGCGGGCTTGCTCCGGGCGGCGTTCCGACGAAGGCGGTGTGTCAGTCGACGAAAATGTTGTCTGACCCACCGCCTTCGCGAGCAAGCCCGCTCCCACACTGGTTTTTGTATTGCCAGTCAGATCCGCAAGCCGCCATCCATCTCCAGAATCCGCCCGGTGTAGTAGTCGTTCTCGAAGATGTACGCCGCCGAATGGGCGATCTCTTCCGGTTTGCCCATGCGCTTGAGCGGGATTCCCGAGGTCATCTTCTCCAACGCTTCCGGCTTCATGCCCAGGGTCATCTCGGTTTCGATGAAGCCCGGCGCAATGCCTGCCACGCGAATGCCATAACGCGCCAGTTCCTTGGCCCAGGTCACAGTGGCTGCGGCCACGCCAGCCTTGGCGGCAGAGTAGTTGGTCTGGCCGACGTTACCGGCTCGGGAGATCGAAGAAATATTGATGATCGCGCCGCTGTTCTTCAGCTCGACCATTTTCGCCGCCACTTCACGGGTGCACAGGAACACGCCGGTCAGGTTGACGTCGATTACCGCCTGCCACTGGGCCAGACTCATCTTGGTCATTTCGCCGTCCTTGACCTTGAGCAGCAGACCATCCCGCAGGATCCCGGCGTTGTTGATCAGGCCATGGATCGCGCCGAAATCTTCGGCAACCTGCGCGACCATGTGCTCAACCTGTTCTTCATTGGCCACGTTGCACAGATAGCTGCGCGCCTCGACGCCTTTGGCCTTGCAGGCTGCGACCGCGTCGTCGAGTTTTTCCTGATTGAGATCCACCAAGGCCAGCTTCGCGCCTTTGCCGGCGAAATACTCGGCCATGGAACGGCCCAAACCCTGGCAACCGCCGGTGATAATGATTATTTTGTCGTTGAGTTGCATTCGCATGCCCCGATAGCCGGTCTGAGTGGTTTTTGTTATTGGCGACGCTCGATCCGTACCGGTTATGGCCAGACTGCACATGAGCATTGCCCGATGGCGTGACCGGGACCTATCCCCAGGCGCCTGTCCGTTTTTTCGACGGATTCTATTTAAGGAGTCATAAATTGAGCGTTGAAGCGGCCAAGAATGCCCGAGAATTGCTTCTCAAGGAATACCGTGGCGTATTGTCCACCCACTCCAAATCGATGCCCGGTTTCCCGTTTGGCTCGGTGGTGCCGTATTGCCTGGATGAGCAGGGTCGCCCGCTGATCCTGATCAGCCGCATCGCCCAGCACACCCACAACCTGCAGAAGGACCCGAAATGTTCGCTGCTGGTGGGCGAGCGCGAGGCCGACGACGTGCAGGCCGTTGGTCGCCTGACCTGTCTGGCCGAAGCGCAGAAGCTCGAAGACCCGGCTGCCATCGAAGCCGCCGCCGAACGTTACTACCGGTATTTCCCCGACTCGCAGAACTATCACAAGGCCCACGATTTTGATTTCTGGGTGCTCAACCCGGTGCGTCATCGCTACATCGGCGGTTTCGGCGCGATTCACTGGATCGATCAGCTGACCCTGGCCAACCCGTTTGCCGGCAAGGCGGAAATCAGCATGGTCGAGCACATGAACTGCGATCACGCCAAAGCCATCGCCCACTACGTGGAGCTCAGCGGGTTGCCGAAAACCGTACCGGCGCAACTGGCCGGAATCGACAGCGAAGGCATGCACTTGCGCATCGGTCAGGCACTGTATTGGCTGCCGTTTCCAGCGCTTTGTCATACGCCGATACAAGTGCGCGAAGCCTTGGTTTCTCTGGCTCACGCCGAGGTCTGGCCAAAAAATGCGGTGGCCGACGCTTGAATTCACGAAAGGGCGACGTCATCTAAGGCTTACTGCAAGGCATTTCTTGCGTTGAGGAATCTTTGATGCGCCCTTTTTTGTTGCTCTTTCTGCTGTTTCCGGTGCTGGAGCTGTTCGTATTCGTCAAAGTGGCAGGGGCGATCGGGTTTTTCCCGGCCCTGCTGCTGATCATTCTCGGCTCGATGTTCGGTGTGTTCGTACTGCGCGTCGCCGGTCTGGCCACGGCACTGCGTGCCCGTGAAAGCCTGAATCGCGGTGAGTTGCCCGCACAGACCATGCTTGAAGGCTTGATGCTCGCCTTGGCCGGTGGCCTGTTGATCCTGCCGGGCTTCATCAGCGACGTGGTCGGTCTGGTGATGCTGCTGCCGTTCACCCGTCGTCTGCTGGCCAATAAAATGCGTCAGCGCGCCGAAGAACAGGCGATGCGTCAGCGGGCCTTCGCCGACGACCTGCAACCCCGTGGCGGTCCTGCACCGCGCCAGCCTCTGGGCCGCGAGGGTGATGTGATCGAAGGCGAGTTCGAACATCGCGACAGCAAGTAACCCCTGCTTCGGCACGGCACCTTCGGGTGCCGTTTGTTTATGCGCGGCATTCAAGGGGCAATTGATGAAAAATTTTCTGCCCCCGCCCTTGTAATAAGCTTATGCGCCCTTATGTATCGGTCACCGAAAGGTTTCCGGCATTCAAGCCGGACAGACTTCCGCGGTTCGCTCGACGAACCGCAACCGGCGCAGGCCGGATTTGTTAAACCCGCCGGGACTACACCGGCCGATGAAAACCACAATTAGGAGAGATCGACAATGAAGCTTCGTCCTCTGCATGACCGCGTCGTCATCCGTCGCAGCGAAGAAGAAAAGAAAACCGCTGGCGGTATCGTCCTGCCAGGTTCGGCTGCTGAAAAAGCCAACCACGGTGTGATCGTCGCTGCAGGCCCAGGCAAGACTCTGGAAAACGGTGAAGTGCGTGCGCTGGCCGTTAAAGTCGGCGACAAGGTTGTGTTCGGTCCTTACTCCGGCAGCAACACTGTGAAAGTCGACGGCGAAGACCTGCTGGTAATGGCTGAGAACGAGATTCTCGCTGTACTGGAAGGCTGATTTCCCCGCTCATTTTCCCGTTACTACAAAGTATTTAAGGAATATCGATCATGGCTGCTAAAGAAGTTAAGTTCGGCGATGCCGCCCGCTCCAAGATGCTCAAAGGCGTCAACGTTCTGGCTGACGCGGTAAAAGCGACCCTGGGCCCGAAAGGCCGTAACGTGATCCTCGAGAAGAGCTTCGGCGCTCCGACCATCACCAAGGACGGCGTTTCCGTCGCCAAGGAAATCGAACTCGAAGATCGCTTCGAAAACATGGGCGCGCAGCTGGTCAAAGACGTTGCCTCCCGTGCCAACGATGACGCTGGTGACGGTACTACCACCGCGACCGTTCTGGCTCAATCGATCGTCAACGAAGGCCTGAAAGCCGTCGCTGCCGGCATGAACCCGATGGACCTGAAGCGCGGTATCGACAAAGCGACCATCGCGATCGTCAAAGAGCTGAAAGCCCTGTCCAAGCCATGCGCTGACACCAAGGCTATCGCTCAGGTAGGCACCATCTCCGCCAACTCCGACAACTCCATCGGCGACATCATTGCCGAAGCCATGGAAAAAGTCGGTAAAGAAGGCGTGATCACCGTTGAAGAAGGCTCGGGCCTGGAAAACGAACTGTCGGTTGTAGAAGGCATGCAGTTCGACCGTGGCTACCTGTCCCCGTACTTCGTCAACAAGCCGGACACCATGGTGGCCGAGCTCGACGGCCCGCTGATCCTGTTGGTCGACAAAAAGATCTCGAACATCCGCGAAATGCTGCCAGTGCTGGAAGCCGTTGCCAAAGCCGGCCGTCCACTGCTGATCGTTGCCGAAGACGTTGAAGGCGAAGCCCTGGCGACTCTGGTCGTGAACAACATGCGTGGCATCGTCAAGGTTGCAGCCGTCAAGGCTCCAGGCTTCGGCGACCGTCGCAAGGCCATGCTGCAGGACATCGCCGTTCTGACCGGCGGTACCGTGATCTCCGAAGAGATCGGCCTGAGCCTGGAAAGCACCACCCTGGAGCACCTGGGTAACGCCAAGCGCGTGACCCTGTCCAAGGAAAACACCATCATCGTTGACGGTGCTGGCGTACAAGGCGACATCGAAGCCCGTATCGCTCAGATCCGCGCCCAGGTTGCCGAGACTTCCTCGGACTACGACCGTGAAAAACTGCAAGAGCGTCTGGCCAAGCTGTCCGGCGGCGTTGCAGTGATCAAGGTTGGCGCTGGTTCCGAAGTTGAAATGAAAGAGAAGAAGGCCCGCGTTGAAGACGCCCTGCACGCAACCCGTGCAGCCGTTGAAGAAGGCGTGGTACCTGGCGGTGGCGTTGCGCTGATCCGTGCTCTGGAAGCCCTGACCGAACTGACCGGCGACAACGCTGACCAGAACGTCGGTATCGCTGTACTGCGTCGTGCTGTTGAAGCACCGCTGCGTCAGATCGCTGCCAACTCCGGTGACGAGCCAAGCGTAGTCGTCAACGAAGTGAAGAACGGCAAAGGTAACTTCGGTTACAACGCTGCTTCGGGCGAATACGGCGACATGATCGAAATGGGCATCCTGGACCCAACCAAGGTAACCCGTTCCGCTCTGCAAGCTGCAGCCTCGATCGGCGGTCTGATCCTGACCACCGAAGCGGCTGTTGCTGATGCACCGAAGAAAGAAGGCTCGGCTGGCGGCGGTATGCCAGACATGGGCGGCATGGGTGGCATGGGCGGCATGATGTAAGCCAGCCTTACCCCTGTAACGAAAAACCCCGCCTGCGATGAGCAGGCGGGGTTTTTTATTGCCTTCGATTTGTTGTTGGCGCTATACCGAGGTGGGGCCATCGCTGGCAAGCCAGCTCCCACAGGTTTAGCGCAATCCTTGTGGGAGCTGGCTTGCCAGCGATGGCGTCAGAGCAGTCGACACAAAGCTTGACTGACCTGACCTGAACCACCGTCGGTTACTGCTCGCTGACCTGGACAGTGCTGTCCTTCGCCGGCTTCCAGCTCAACAACTGCTGTTTGAAGCCATAACTGGCCGCCTGGTAATACGCAATCGCCCGGCTGACCAGCGGATCGTCGCTGGTAACTCGCGATTCACGGCTCTCGGTCAATGCATCATCATGCCGGCGCAAGCCCTGGCGTGGGCTGAGGATCGCCAGATCCTTGCCGTCGAACAGGCCCAGATGCTGGTAGTTGCCGACCACCACGCGCGGTGGCAGCGGGTTGTCCTGCAACAGGTTGCGACCGAAGAACGTCGAGGTGTAATCCAGGTTGAGCAAGCCCAGCAGTGTCGGCGCCAGGTCGATCTGACTGGCCAGTTGCGCGCTTTCGCGGGCTTCGATCATTTTCGGCGCGTAGATGAACAGCGGAATCTGATAGTTGCTGATCGGCAAGTCTTCCTTGCCGGCGCTGCCCGCGGTGTGGTCGGCGACGAAGATGAAGATCGTATTGTCGAACCACGGCTTTTGCCGCGCCTGCTCCAGGAACTGACCAATCGCATAGTCGGTGTACTTCACCGCACCATCACGGCCGTTGCCGGATTTGATGTCGATCCGGTTGTCCGGGTAGGTGTAAGGGCGATGGTTGGAGGTGGTCATCAGTTGCAGCAGAAACGGCTGCTGTTTGGCGTAGTCGGCATCCGCCAGTTTCAGGGTCTGGCGGTACAGATCTTCGTCGGCCATGCCCCAGGCGTTCTTGAAGTGGATCTCGGCTTCATCGACGCTGCTCTGATCGACCACACGATAGCCGTTGCCGCTGAAGAACGCGTTCATGTTGTCGAAGTAGCCGCGTCCGCCGTAGACGAACACGCTGTCGTAACCCACCGCGCTCAACTGCTGGCCAAGGCTGGCGAAACCGCTTTCACGGCCGATGCGCTTGACGATCGAGCGGCCTGGCGTCGGCGGGATGGCCAGGGTGATCGCTTCCAGACCGCGGTCGGTGCGGGTGCCGGTGGCGTAGAAGTTGTTGAAGTACAGGCTCTGCTTGCGCAAGGCGTCGAGGTTTGGCGTCAGGTTGCGACCGTCGCCATTGCTGCCCAGGTACTTGGCGCTCAGGCTTTCGATGGTCACCAGCACAATGTTCGGCTTGCGCGGGGTGCCCGGGTTGTCGATCACCCGGCGAATGTCCTGGGGATCCTTGCCGATGAAGCGCGCGTCGCTTTCGCTCAGCTCGGCGCGGATCTGGCTGGCGACTTTTTCTGCCGGCAGGCTCTTGTAGAACTGGGTGTAGTCGAGTTCATTGTTACGGAACGCGGCGAAGAACTGATACGGGCCGTTGCTGGCCAGTTCGTTCTGGTAGGCGTTGCCGCCCTGGGCACGTGGGGCGTCCTGGCTGAGCAGTTGCAGGCTCAGACCCGCGACGATCAACAGGCCCAAGGCACTGAGCAGACGCCCGCGCAGCGCTGGCAGCGGGGCATTCATGGCAGCATTGAACGGCTTGCCCAAGGCAAAGCTGATAACCACGGCCAGTACCGCGAGGAGGCTCAGCAGTTTGCCGATCGGGTACGACTCGAGGACGTTGTTCAGCACTTCGTCGGAATACACCAGGTAATCGACGGCGATGAAGTTGAAACGCACGCCGAACTCGTCCCAGAACAGCCATTCGGCCACCGCCACGAACAGCATGGCGAACAGGCTGATGGTCAGCAGGGCGCGCAGGAACCCGCGATGCCCACGACGACGCCACAGGCCCGGCGGGCAGAGCAGCAGGTACAAGCCCATCGGCAATGCCGCATAGGCCAGGAAACCCAGGTCGTAGAGCGCGCCGATGCCGAACACCGACAGGGCGAAGCCGCCGGCCTCATCCAGGTGAGTCAGCAGCAGTACCGCTCGAGTCAGAAGAAAGATGACCAGCCAGGCGCCGGTGATGAGCAGCAGAAAGCGCATGGGCGCAGTCTTGAAAGGGTCCATTGTCTCGTTTTCCTTATATCAATGGCGCGCGAGTGTCACGGCGCCACTGTAATCAGGTTGTGAATCCATAGTGAAAACTTTGTTAAATATTTAATTTGGTTAGGCAAATGGATCGGCGTGCCTGCCGGCCCTAGCCCTGAAACGGCGTTGGCCTTAAGCTGCGCGGGCCATGACGGCCGTAACTGTGTACGGAGGAGATGCCAATGCGAATTCTATTGGTCGAAGACAACCGCGATATCCTGGCCAACCTGGCCGATTACCTGGGGCTCAAAGGCTATACCGTCGATTGCGCCCAGGACGGCTTGTCGGGCCTGCATCTGGCTGCCACCGAGCATTACGACCTGATCGTGCTCGATATCATGCTGCCGGGGATCGACGGCTACACCCTGTGCAAGCGCCTGCGTGAAGACGCCCGACGCGATACGCCGGTGATCATGCTCACCGCCCGCGATCAACTGGACGACCGCCTGCAGGGCTTCAAGTCCGGGGCTGATGATTACCTGGTCAAACCGTTTGCCCTGTCGGAACTGGCGGCACGCATCGAAGCCGTGATGCGTCGCACCCAGGGCGGCGGCCGTCGCGCGCTGCAGGTCGGTGACCTGACCTACGACCTCGACACGCTGGAAGTGACCCGCGAGGGCAAGCTGCTCAAGCTCAACCCGGTCGGGCTGAAGCTGCTGGCAGTCTTGATGCAGAAGAGTCCGCACGTCCTGCGTCGGGAAATTCTCGAAGAAGCGCTGTGGGGCGATGACTGCCCGGACAGCGACAGCCTGCGCAGCCACGTCCACCAATTGCGTCAGGTGATCGACAAGCCATTCGCCAAGCCGTTGCTGCAAACCGTGCACGGCGTGGGTTACCGCCTGGCCGAGGGGCGTGATGGAGTTTAAGCAAAGCCTTTCCCAGCGGATCATCATCGCCTTTGCGCTGATGAGTGCGCTGGTGGCCGGGGCCTTCGCCATGGGCATCGTGGCGACCGTGCACCTGGTGGAGGAGAAACTGATTTCGGCGGGGCTGGGCGGCGACCTGCAACGTCTGCTGCTGATGGACAACGTCTCGGACTGGAGCCATCGCCCGGAACCGGACCAGTTGTTCTATTTCAGCGGCGGACCGGGTGATTTCGAGCTGCCCAAGGATCTGCGTCACCTCGATGCGGGGTTCCACGAAGTGTTCCGCGAGCAGCTGTCGTATCACGCGATGGTCGAGATCGTCGACGGTCGCCGCTACGTGCTGCTGCAGGATCAAAGCGATTTCGAAGAGCGTGAACGCGTGCTGTTTGCCGTGGTGCTGGTGGGCTTTGTGCTCAGTCTGGCGCTGGCCGTATTCCTCGGCTGGGTGCTGGCGCGCAAGGTCATGGCGCCGGTGGTGCGCCTGGCACGGCAAGTACGGCATCGCGATCAGTTGCTCGGTCTGGCGCCGCCACTGGCGCCGGACTATGCGGCTGACGAAGTCGGCGAACTGGCGGTGGCGTTCGATGCAACGCTTGGTCGTCTGCGTCAGGCGCTGACCCGCGAGCGGCTGTTCACCAGTGACGTCAGCCACGAACTGCGCACGCCGTTAATGGTGCTGGCCAGTTCCTGCGAACTGCTGCTGGAAAATCCGGGGCTGGATCAACGCGGTCGTGCCCAGGTCGAGCGCATCGCCCGCGCCAGCGAAGAAATGCGTGAACTGGTGCAGACCTTCCTGATGCTCGCCCGCGCCCAGCGTGAAGACGCCGGTTCAGCGCCGCAGCAGAACATCAGTCAGGTGGCCAATGGCTTGTTGAGTATCTGGCGTGAACCGATCGAATCGAAAGGGCTGCGGCTGATGTTCGAGCCGGGCAATCCGCCGGACACTCGCTTCAACGCGACTCTGCTCAGCGCGGTCATGGGCAATTTGTTGCGCAACGCCTGCCACTACACCGAGCAGGGCTTCATCCGCCTGACGCTCAACGACAACGGCTTCGTCGTCGAAGACTCGGGCGTCGGCATTCCCGAGGAAAAACGTGAGGCCATGTTCCAGCCCTTCGTGCGCGGCAATGAGAAGCGCGGCGAAGGCCTGGGTCTGGGTTTGTCGCTGGTGCAGCGGATCTGTGAAAACCAGGGCTGGGAGGTGACGTTGAGCACCATGCAGCCCAATGGCTGCCGCTTTGAGGTGACGCTGGGCCGTGCTGACGGTCGCTGATGGCCCCGCGCTATTGCTTTCTCCCTGTAAAACCCTGTAATAGTTTGCCGGTTTACCTGACGTAATTTTCACAAAGGGACGACCTGACGCTGACATGCCACTACCTATGGTAGGGGCATCAGTTATTCAGGAGTCCTGAAAATGAGCAGACCGATCAAGCTCGATTTTTCCGAAAAGTATGATGACCAGCATGCACAAAAATATTTGCGCAAGCATCAGGACGGTCTCGGTCGTCGGTTGTCACATTGGCGGGACGAGCAACTGGCCCGCAAGGCGTTGACGCTGGCGGGCGAGCCGGGGCTGGTTCTGGATCTGCCGTGTGGTGCAGGGCGTTTCTGGCCGTTGCTGGCGGAAAAACCCAATCGGGTGATCATTGGCGCGGACAATTCCGAGTCTATGATCAAGACCGCGATGCAGGCGCAGCCGGCTGATGTGGTGAAACGGGTACAACCTTTGCACACGTCAGCGTTCGACATTGCCTTGCCGGATAACGCCGTCGACAGCATTTTCTGCATGCGTTTGCTGCATCACATCGGTGAAGCCGAACATCGGCGGACGATTTTGCGCGAATTCGAGCGTGTCACCCGTGACAGCGTAATCATTTCGTTGTGGGTGGACGGTAATTTCAAGGCCTGGAAACGCAAACGCGCTGAACAGCGGCGCGGGCAGGAAGGTTACCAAAACCGGTTTGTGTTACCGGCTGTGACAGTAGAAAAAGAGTTCGAAGAGGCAGGTTTTCGCATTCAGGAACAACTGGACTTCATTCCGCTCTATGCCATGTGGCGGGTTTACGTATTACGCAAGAGGTAACAGGATGGCGGTGCAAATAGCAGCAGAAACGGAAGTCGCTCCCCAAGATCGCTTCGACTACTACTGGAACCAGCGCGGTGAATGGGTGGAAGAACCCAACGTGCGCCGTGGCGGGGAAAGTGGTGTGCAACGAGTCGTGGGCCGTGACGGCCAGTTACTGTATGCCAAGCGCCAGACCGGACATATCTATCGCAGTTGGCTGCATCCCTTCGGCCGGCCGACAGTCTTGCGAGAGCTGGATGCCCTGACCGGTGTCAGCCGCCTCGGCGTACGCGTCCCGCAAATCGTCTTCTGCGGTGCGCAGCCCGATCCGCAACACAAGTGGCGTGCGCTGCTGGTGACCAAGTCGCTGGACGGTTTCGACGAACTCGAGAAGTGGGAAGCCGCCGGTGGCCGTGCCCAATATGGCGAAGCGGTTTACGAGCGCGTCCTCAAAGACCTGGCCGAAAACCTCGCGCGCATGCACAAGGGCCGTTGGCAGCACAGCTGTATCTACATCAAACACGTTTTTGTACGGGTGACCGGCGAAGGTGATTCGGCTCAGGTCGAAGTGGCATTGATCGATCTGGAGAAATGCCGTCAGCGTCTGACCGCTTATCGCGCGGCCTCCCATGACATGAAGCAATTGCGTCGCCATTCGTCGTTCAGCGACACGGACTGGAAAA
The DNA here is from genome assembly GCF_004683905.1 of Pseudomonas fluorescens. NCBI lineage: Bacteria > Pseudomonadati > Pseudomonadota > Gammaproteobacteria > Pseudomonadales > Pseudomonadaceae > Pseudomonas > Pseudomonas fluorescens. Next base: position 4,783,426 of record NZ_CP038438.1, on the reverse strand, counting down.
AACTCGTCTACTTTTATGAGACGGCGTTTGGCAGCGCTATCAAAGGTTTATAGCGATGAAACTCGAAATTGCACGAGGTTTGTTTTTGGTTGGAGCCTTGGCAGTTGCTTCATTGGCGGTGGCGGCCTGGGAGCAGCCCCGCATGCAGGTGATCGGTGCTACCACAGGCGATGCTCACTGCGCAGTACCACGGGTGGCGAAAGCCTCCGTGGCCACTAAACCTGACCATGATCTGTTGTTGTTCATGTTCGGACTTTCTCAAGGGATGAGGCCACAGAGTTGAACCGATTGAAGCCAAAATGAAAGGCCTCGCAGATGCGAGGCCTTTTTTATTGCGCGTGTTCCAGGGATCACACCATTCCCCTGTGGGATCGGCGATGGATGGCAGGTTTGTGGCTGGCCGCGATCAAGGGTGGGAGTGGGCTTGCTCACGAAGGGGCCGGCACATTCAGCATTGCTGTTGACTGACCTGGCGCTTTCGCGAGCAAGCCCGCTCCCACAGGGGACTGTGGTGGATGAAGGATTGGGGGGGCTTGCCGCGATCAAGGGTGGGAGTGGGCTTGCTCACGAAGGGGCCGGCACATTCAGCATTGCTGTTGACTGACCCGACGCTTTCGCGAGCAAGCCCGCTCCCACAGGGGACTGTGGTGGATGAAGGATTGGGGGGCTTGCCGCGATCAAGGGTGGGAGTGGGCTTGCTCACGAAGAGGCCGGCACATTCAGCATGGCTGTTGACTGACCTGACGCTTTCGCGAGCAAGCCCGCTGCCACAGGGGACTGTGGTGGATGAAGGATTGGGGGGGCTGGCCGCGATCAAGGGTGGGAGTGGGCTTGCTCACGAAGGGGCCGGCACATTCAGCATTGCTGTTGACTGACCTGACGCTTTCGCGAGCAAGCCCGCTCCCACAAGGGTAAATCGCTGTTATTTCGGATCGGGTTTCGCCAATAGGGTGTAGATGCACGGCAGCACAAACAGCGTAAACAGGGTGCCGATCGACATCCCCGTTGCAATCACGGTGCCGATATCGAACCGGCTCACGGCGCCCGCACCGGTCGCCAGAATCAACGGCACCATGCCGAACACCATCGCCGCCGTGGTCATCAACACCGGGCGCAAGCGGATTGCCGCCGCTTCCTCGACCGCTTCGCGCGCGGTCAGGCCCTTGTCCTTGCGCAGTTGGTTGGCGAACTCGACGATCAGGATCCCGTGCTTGCTGATCAGCCCGATCAGGGTCACCAGTCCGACCTGGGTGTAGATGTTCATGCTCGACCAGCCAAGGAACAGCGGAATCAACGCACCACAGATCGACAGCGGCACCGTCACCAGAATCACCAGCGGATCACGGAAGCTCTCGAACTGCGCCGCCAGCACCAGGAAAATGATCGCCAGCGCCAGGGCGAAGGTTACCCACAGAGCGCTGCCTTCCTGCACGTACTGGCGCGAGGCGCCGCCATAGTCGAAGGCAAACCCGGCAGGCGCTTCTTCCCGGGCGATCTGCAGCACGGTATCGATGGCCTCGCCCATGCTGACCAACGGGAATCCGGAAATCTTCGCCGCGTTGAGTTGCTGGAACTGGTTGAGCTGGCGCGGTCGCGCCCGGTCGCTGACCTTGATCAGCGTCGACAGCGGCAGCAGCTCGCCCTGGGTGTTCTTCACGTAGTAGTTGTTCAGCCAGCCAGGGTTTTCGCGGTACGGTCGTTCGACCTGGGCAATCACTTTGTAACTGCGGCCTTCGATGGTGAAACGGTTGATTTCCGCCTCACCCAGCAGCGTCGCCAGGGTGCCGCCCAGATCCTGCATCGACACGCCCATCTGCGCGGCTTTGGCACGGTCGATATCGACGACCACTTCCGGCTTGTCGAACGCCAGATCGAGGTCGACGAAGGCGAACTTGCCCGACTCCATCGCACGTTTCTTGATCCGGTCGGCCACTTGCAGCAGCAATTCGTAGTCGTTGGCGGTATTGACCACGAATTCGAACGGCAAACCTTCACCGGTGCCAGGCAGGGAGGGCAGGTTGAAGCCGAAAATCTGCAGGCCGGGGATACTCGCCAGTTTGCCTTGGACCTCGGGCAGGATCTGCATCTGCGTGCGGCTGCGCTCGTTCCATGGCTTGAGCAGGAAGCCGCCGATGCCCGCTTGCACACCGTTGTAGCCGTTGATCTGAAACGAGGAGTAGTACTCCGGAAACTCCTTGAAGATCTTGATGAATTCGTCGGTGTAAGTGCTCAGGTAATCGAGGTTGGTCGGCTGGGGGGCCGTGGCCATCATGAAGATGATGCCCTGATCCTCGTCCGGCGCCAGTTCCGACTTGGTGAACTTGAGAAACACCGGGATCAGGCACAACACGATCACCGCGAACACCAGCACCACCGGCCGTGTGTTCAATGTGCCGTGGAGCATGCTCTGGTAGCGGCGCTTGAGACCGTCGAAAATGCGGTCGAGGCGGTGCGCCAGGCCACTGGGGTTTTCTTCGTGGCGCAACAGCAGGGCGCACATCATCGGCGACAGGGTCAGGGCAACGATCCCGGAGATCACCACGGCGCCGGCCAGGGTCAGGGCGAACTCCTTGAACAAGGCCCCGGTCAGCCCGGTGAGGAAGCCGATCGGCGCATACACCGCCGCCAGGGTGATGGTCATCGACACCACCGGCATGGCGATTTCCCGCGCACCTTCCAGCGCGGCCTCCAGCGGCGTCTTGCCTTCCTCGATATGCCGGTGGATGTTCTCCACCACCACAATTGCGTCATCCACCACCAGACCGATGGCCAGCACCATCGCCAGCAGGGTCAGGAGGTTGATCGAGTAGCCCATCATCTGCATGAAGAACATCACGCCGATCATCGACAGCGGGATGGTCACCACCGGGATCACCACCGAGCGCAACGCGCCGAGGAACAGGAACACCACCACAATCACGATCAGCACCGCTTCGAACAGGGTTTTCACCACTTCGTCGATCGAGGCCTGGATGAACTGGGTGGCGTCGTAGGCAATCTCGCTCTTGAGGTTGGGCGGCAATTGCGCTTCCAGCTCCGGCATCAGCTTGCGCACTTCCCGGATCACGTCCAGCGGGTTGGCGCCCGGCGTGGCCTTGATGCCGATGTACACCGACGGCGTGCCGCCGAACGAGCTGATCGAGTCGTAGTTTTCCGCGCCCATCTCGACCCGCGCGACATCACTGAGCAGTACGCGGCTGTCGCCACTGACCTTGAGCGGGATCGCCGCGAAGGCTTCGGCGGACTTCAGTTCGGTGTTGGCGTTGATGCTGGTGACCACGTACTCGCCCTTCACCTCGCCAGCGGCGGAGAGGAAGTTGTACTGGCGCACGGCGTTGGTCACGTCGCTGGCGCTGAGGCCGAAACCGGCGAGCTTCACCGGGTCGAGCCACAGGCGCATGGCGAATACCTGATTACCGAGAATCTCCGCCTCGGCCATGCCCGGCAGGGTCGCCAGTTTCGGCTGGATCACCCGCGACAGGTAGTCGGTGATCTGCGGGTTGCTCAAGTCCTTGCTGAAGAAACTGATGTACATCAGCGCCGAGGCGTCGGCCGATTCCTTGCTCAGCACCGGGTCTTCGGCGTCCTGCGGCAGTTTGTTCTTCACCTCATTGGCCTTGGCCAGCAGTTCGGTGAACAGACGGTCGGTGTTGGACCCGATGCGTGCGTAGATCGAGATCACCGAGAAGTTCTGGCGGCTGACCGAGGTCATGTAGTCGATGCCCTCGGCGCTGGCCAGGCTTTGCTGCATCGGCTGGGTGATGTAGCCCTGAATGGTCTCGGCGTTGGCCCCGGGGTAGGCGGTGGTCACCGTGATCAGGGCGTTTTCCATTTGCGGGTACTGGCGCAGCGGCAGTTTGCTCCAGGCCTGGAAACCCAGCAGCACAATCAGCAGGCTGACCACGGTGGCGAGCACCGGGCGGCGGATGAACGGATCGGTAAAAGCCATGGGGATTCCTTGATCAGTCGGCGCGAGGCGGACTGTTCTGCTCGCCGAGGGGCTTGTCGTCGCTGATGGCAATGTGTGCGCCGTTGTCCAGTTTGATCTGGCCGGCGGTCACCACTTGTTCGCCGCTCTGCACGCCCTTGTTGATCATCACCAGGCCATCGCGGCGCTCACCGGTCTCGATGAAGCGACGTTCGGCGATCAGTACCGGTTGGCCCTTGTCGTCTTTTTCGACGCTGCCGTCCTCGGCCTTTTTCTGCCCGACCACGTACAGCGAGTTGCCGTAGAGGGTGTAGGTGATCGCGCTTTCCGGCACCACGATGTGTTTCTGCGGATCGGGCAGCAACACGTTGAGGCTGGCGAACATCCCCGGCAGCAATTTGCCGTCGGGGTTGGCCAGGGTCGCGCGCACCAGAATATTGCGTGTGGTGCTCTCGACAATCGGGTTGATCGCGCTGATGGCGCCGGGGAAGTTCTGCCCGGGATAGGCCGCGACACCAATCTGCACCGGTTGCCCGATGGCCAGTTTTGGCACCGATTGCTCGGGCACATAGAAGTCGGCGTAGAGGCTGCTCAGATCCTGCAGGGTGGCGATTTTGGTGCCGCTGGCGAGGTAGTCGCCGACATCCACCTGACGGATGCCGATGGTGCCGCTGAATGGCGCGAGGATGCGTTTTTTCGCCAGCGAAGCGTTGAGCTGATTGACCGTGGCCTTGTTCTTTTGCAACACGGCGGAGAGACGGTCGTACTCGCCTTTGGAGATCGCGCGGCTGTCGACCAGTTGGCTGCCGCGACCGAAATCCAGTTGCGCCAGTCCCAGGTCAGCCTTGGCGGTTTCCAGCAGGGCGGTCTCGACCGCGCTGTCGAGCTGCAGCAGCGGTTGCCCGGCCTTGACCTTCTGTCCGGATTCGAACTTGAGTTCGGTGACGGTGCCGGCGACTTCCAGACTCAGCTCGACGCCTTGCAAGGCCTTCAGCGAGCCGACGGTGGGCAAACGCATCTGCCACGGCTGTTCGCTGGCGCGGGCCACGGCGACGCTGATCGGCGGTTTTGGTTTGGAGAAGCCCTGGATCATGGTGTAGATCGAAAAGGCTTTGTACCCGCCCAATACCAGGACGACCAGCAAGACAACACCCAACATGATCAGCATGCGGCGACGCAGCATATTTCCAGTTCCTTGGATAAATCAGGTGAGACAGGCGGGCACATTACTCCGAGTCAGGTGGGGATTCCAACTGGCAGTTATTACAGTGAGGACGGAGTGAGGAAGTCTAAACACTGAACCTGTGGTGAGGGGATTCATCCCCGATGGGTGGCGAAGCCGCCCCAAAACCTGAAACCGCGGTCTGTCAATTGAACCGTGTGCGATGGTTTTGCGACTGCTGCGCAGCCGATCGGGGATAAATCCCCTCGCCACAGGTTATGAGTCGTACTCAGAACAGGTGGGTTATGCGATCAAGTGCAGATGGTTGTCCCAGAGCCCCGCCGGCAATTCCAGCGGTTTGGCCAGCAGCTCATCCTGGCGGCAATCGTAGTAGCGGCAACGGCCCTGACCCGAGGTCACGACGAAGCCATCCTTCACCGCACCAACACCGGCGCAATCGGGCAGCGGCGCGTCGAGACGCACTTCGCCGCTGTCCAGGTCCCAGATGAAGAAGCGATTGCCACGCGGCGCGGTCAGCGCCACCAGCCGCAGATCGCTGTGCACTGCGACGCTGGCGGTGTAATGACCCATCGACTGCAACTGATGCTCTGGCACCGGGAATGCCACGAAGGGCTGGCCCGGACGCTTGATCGCCAACAGCTCGGAGCGCTCATGCGAGGCGCCCATGAACTGCTGGCCGGCGACGATGGTGCCGTCGCTGGCAATGCCCAGGTGACGCACGCTGTTCATCTGCTGCGCAAGGGTTTCCTTGCTCAGCAGGGTGCCATCGCGCTGCATCAGCACCAGGCTCGGTTCCATGGCGTTGAGGTTCATGTCGACGCGGCTTTCGGCCTCGGTGCGGATCCCGCCGTTGGCCACCACCAGGGTTTCGCCATCGGGCATCCACGACACCTGATGCGGGCCGAGGCCATGGGTGGAAATCTCGCCGCTGTGCACCAGCCGCTCGCCTTCGAACTTGTACACCCCGAGCAGGCCACGCCCCGGATCCGTGGTGTCGTTCTCGGTGGCGTACAGGTATTCGCCGTCCTTGTGCACCACGGCGTGACCGTAGAAATGCCGGTTCGGCTGCGACGTCACGGTTTGCAGCAACGTCCCGTCGCGCAGATCGATCAGGTAGCTCTCGGTGCCCGGGCGGCGGGCGACGAACAGCGCGATCGGCAGCGTCGGGTGGTTGATGATGTCGTGGCAGCGCTGGCCGACCTCGGTGGCGAACACCTGCGTACCGTCCAGCCGATAACCGACGGCGTAATGCTTGCCGTCGGTGTCGTCGCGCGCCGAGAGCAACAACGGGCTCTGATCCTTGCGCTTGAACAGCGTCCAGCCGCCCAGTGTCACTGCTCCCAGCAGCAAACTACCTAAAGTCAGAGCCTGGCGTCGCAGCATGGCACTTGCCCTCATCAGTCACCGTCGTTGGCGTTGAAGCCCAGTTGGATGCCCAGCGCCTTGGCCAGTTCGCCTTCGTGCAGGCGATGGACGACGTTGAGGCTGTCGTAGAGATCGTTGAGTTGTTGACGACCGGCGTCGTCCTGGAGCATTTCGGTCAGCGAGCGCTGGCTGCTGTCGAACAGTTTCAGCGACGCGGCGTAAGCGGCGTCGATCTTGTCCGCCAACGGTTTCTGCTCGGCCGGCAGCAGACCGCGCAGGCCTTTGTTGTCGACGCCTTCCCAGACGGTTTTGGCTGCAGCGAGGCTGGCTTCCAGCGCGGTCAGCGACGACTGGCTGCGCCACGCATCAGCCTGGAACGGTTGCGGCACGCCTTTGCTCTGACGGCCCATTGGTGTGCCGAGTTTTTTCTTCAGGGTGTCGAGGGCGGTGACCTGCACACGCAGCAGATCGGCGATCGCTTCGTGGGAGTCGGCGTAGCGCTGGTTGGGGAACTTGCTCATTTGCGCGAGCATGCCGTCGGTGTTGTTCCAGCTCTGCAGAATCTCTTCGGCCAGTTGCTTCTGGCGCTCGCCGATGGCGATCAACAGTGGGCAGTACTTGGCTTTCTGCTCGGCGTTGGCGACGTCCGGTTTTTCATCGAACAGGATGTATTCGTAAGCCGACAGGCCCTGCACCACGACGCTGGATTTGGCCAGGGCGGCGGCGTCGATTTGCGGCTGGGCGACGACCAGTTGCTCGACCTGACGGCCGACGAGGTTTTTCTTGTCCGGCCAGAACTGCACCTGCCACGAACGGTTGCCCTCGGCCAATGGGCCGATCAGCAGCGGTTGCAGCTCGGCCCAGGCTTTCTGCGCGTGCAGGAAGTCGGCGCGAGCGGTTTCCAGGGTTTCCTTGCCCTGGCAGTAGGCGAGGGCGCTGACGGCCAGTTGCTTGTCGGCTTCGACCCAACGGGTGTAGGTCGGCAGGATCACCGATTTGGCGATGGCCGCCGACGTGACTGCTTGCGGGTCCTGCGGCGAGCAGGCGCCGAGGGCGAGTGCGGCAAGGCTGGTGAACAACAACTTGGGACGGAACATGTCGGGCTCCCGATTCTTTTAAGTGTTTAAAGTGAGTTCAAGAACGCCAGCAGCGCAGCACGCTGCTCGGCGTTGAAAGACAAAACCTGTTGCTGCGCCTGCTGCGCTTCGCCGCCATGCCAGAGCACGGCTTCGAGCAGGTTGCGGGCGCGGCCGTCATGCAGAAACTGGGTGTGACCACTGACTGCCTGCGTCAGGCCAATGCCCCACAACGGCGGGGTGCGCCAGTCGCGGCCGGAGGCCTGGAATTCAGTGCGGTTGTCGGCCAGACCGTCGCCCATGTCATGCAGCAGCAGATCGCTGTACGGGCGAATCACTTGATTGGCCAGTTCAGGTTCGGCGGCGTTGGCGGCGGTGGTGTATTTCGGCGTGTGGCAGGACTGGCAACCGGCCTGGAAGAACAGATTCTTGCCAGCCAGCACTTGTTGGTCGTTGACGCCACGACGTGCCGGCACTGCGAGGTTGCGTGTGTAGAACAGCACCAGACGCAGGATGTTGTCGCTGACTTCCGGCTCGCCGTCCGGGCCATTGCCGTTCGGCGCCTGCTTGCACGCGGTTTGCGCGTCGGTGCAGTCATCGAAGGGTCTCAGGCTGGTGGTGAGGCCCATGTCTCCGGAAAACGCGTGGACATTCTGCTGATTGAGATTCGGTTGCCCGGCTTTCCAGCCAAAACGGCCGGCCACGGTTTTCTGTAACTCATCGTCCCAGACCCGATTTACGCGACCCTTAATGCCGTTGTTCTCTTTGGCCTGTGCGGCGGCGTTGGCGAGGATCGCTTCTTCGGGAATGGCTTCGAGCAGGCCGAGGCCGATCATCGGCGGTGCGACGCGGGCCGAGAAACGCGTGTCCGGGTGCATCGGGCCGTAGCCCAACTGAGTGAATTGCAGAACCGGTTTGCGCAGCTCCACTTCGGTGCCGTCCTTGAAACGAATCGGCACCGGGGTGTACTCGACGCGCACCTTGCCTTCCGGGGTGACCCCGGGCACGGCCATGTCCTGGAACTGGCCGCCGTAGACCGGCTCGGGCACCACGCCGACTTGCTCGATGACTTTGGCATAGGCCGGCGAATCGGGAATCGACAGACGCACCAGCATCGACACCGCGTTCGCCGCATCCGGCGTTGGCGGGTGTCCACGACCATCCTTGATGTGGCAGTTCTGGCAGGCGTTGGTGTTGAACAGCGGGCCGAGGCCATCGCGCGCGGTGGTGGTCGACGGGGCGATCACCCACGGACTGCGGAAGAAGCTGTTGCCGACACTGAAGTCGACCCGGCGCGACGGCGGCAGATTGGCCGAAGGCAGGGAGAACGCATTCTGATCGGTCTTGCGCACAGTCGCCGCTCCGCCCGAACGCGCTTCACCCGGCTCAGCCTTGGTAAAACGCGGGGCGTCATCGCAGGCACTCAGGCCCAGGGCCAGAAACAGTGCGGACAAGCGAAGCGGCAGCGAGGGCATCAGACATCCTGCGGACGGGCGAAAACAAAGGCGCAAAGTCTAACAGGGCGAGTGAGTTTGAATAAGAGGAATTATCGTTTGCTTGATATGGCGCAGTGATTTGGAGAAACGCAGTCCCCCTGTGGGAGCGGGCTTGCTCGCGAAAGCGGTGTGTCAGTCAATTCATCTGTGTCTGCCCCAGCGCTTTCGCGAGCAAGCCCGCTCCCACAGGGTTTTGTGTACGGCAGGCATGAAAAAGGCGACCCGCAGGTCGCCTTCTTGTGCAGCCAGCGTTGATCAGAACTCGTGATCAGCGTTGTCCGGGTTCAGGTCGCTGATGCCCAGTTTGCCGGCAGCGGCTTCGATCGAACCGGTCTGCTTGACCAGCGCAGCGATGGCGTCACGCACGATCTGGTTGCCGGCGGTGTTGCCCGCAGCGATCAACTGGTCGTAGTGCTCACCCTTGTTGGCGTGATCGACCATGACCTGGATTTTCGCTTCGGTAGCGGCCAGATCGGCTTTCAGCGCGGTGTCGGCAGCCGCGTCGGCCTTGGCCACCAGCGACGACAGGCTGGCACCGGTCATTTTGGTGCCATCGGTGCGGGTGTATTCGCCCAGGTACACGTTACGAATGCCTTTGGCATCGTAGAAGTGCGAGTTGTGGGTGTTGTCGCTGAAGCAATCCTGTTCGTCTTCCGGGGAGTTGGCTTCCAGGGACACCTTCATGCGCTCGCCCGCCAGTTCGCCCAGGGACAGGCTGCCCATGCCGAAGAGCATTTTGCGCAGGCCGCTTTCAGCCGGCTCGGCTTCCAGAGTGGCGCGGTAGTTGTCAGCCACGTTCGGCTTCCAGTTGCCGACCATTTCTTCCAGGTCGCTGACCAGCAGTTGGGTCACGGCTTTGAGGTAGGCACGGCGACGATCATTGTGACCGCCGGTGGCGCCAGCGCCTTCCAGGTAGTCCGACGCCGGACGGTTGCCGGCGCCCGGGCCGGTGCCGTTCAGATCCTGGCCCCAGAGCAGGAATTCGATCGCGTGGTAGCCGGTGGCGACGTTGGCTTCGGAACCGCCCAGCTCGTTGAGGCTGGCGAGTTTTTCCGGGGTGATGTCTTTCACATCGACCTTGTCTTCGCCGACCTGCACTTCAGTGTTGGCGATGATGTTGGCGGTGGCGCCCGGGTTGCCCAGCGCATGCTCGTAGGATTTGTCGACATAGTCGATCAGGCCTTCGTCCAGCGGCCAGGCGTTCACCTGACCTTCCCAGTCGTCGATGATGGTGTTGCCGAAGCGGAACACTTCGCTCTGCAGGTAAGGCACGCGCGCAGCGACCCAGGCAGCCTTGGCGGCTTTCAGGGTATCGGCGTTCGGCTTGGCGAGGAACGCGTCGACCGCGGTTTGCAGGGTTTTCGCAGTGGATTCGGCATCGCTGTAGACGGCGAAGACCATGTCGGCGTAATGCGCGACCACAGCCTTGGCGGCGGCTTCATCGACTTTACCGGCAGCGGCAGGTGCTGGAGCGGCGGCGGTGCTGGCGGCCGGCGTCGGCGCGGCCGGGGCGGCAGCCTTGTCTTTGCCTTCGCCGCAACCGGCGAGAGAAATAGCGATGGCCAGCAGACTGGCGGTAGCCAGAGGCATACGAATCATGGCGAACATCCTGCTTCGGTAATGGAATGGACAGGGCGCGGGGGTGCGCAAAGCTGCGACATAATGCAAATCTTTCGCATTATGTGTAAAGGGCTGTGGCTGGAAATATTTCTTATTTAGCCGGTTGTTATGCGCGGCATCAAAGGATCGCCGCGTTGCTACGCTGCGCCTGTTTGAGGTAGGCCGTCAGTTCCCGGGCAGGCAGCGGTTTGCTGTAGTGGTAACCCTGACCTTCGTGACAGCCTTCGGAGATGATGTAGGACTCCTGCTCGGCAGTTTCCACGCCTTCGGCGATCACCTGCATGCCCAGGCTCTTGCCCAGTTGAATGATCGCGCGAACGATGGTCGCATCATCGTCGTCATCCAGCAGATCCTGAACGAAGCTCTTGTCGATCTTGATCTTGTCCAGCGGCAGGCTTTTCAGGTAACTCAGTGATGAGTAGCCGGTGCCGAAGTCGTCGATGGCGATCAGCGCGCCGGAGCGGCGCAGGCTCAGCAGATGCTGGGCGGCGGTGCTGATGTCTTCCATCAGGCCGGTTTCGGTGACTTCCAGTTCGAGGCTGCGCGGCGGCAGGCGGTAGATCTGCAGCAGGTTGTTGACCACTCGCGGCAACTCGGCGTGGTGCAGTTGCACGGTGGACAGGTTGACCGCCATGCGCAGATCGACAAAGCCCTGATCGTGCCATTCGCGCAATTGCTTGCAGGCCTGATCCAGCACCCACTCGCCGATGGCGATGATCGTGCCGTTCTGTTCGGCCAGCGGAATGAACAGGTCCGGCGGCACCAGACCGTGTTCCGGATGCTGCCAGCGAATCAGCGCTTCTACCCCGACCACGCGGTGATCGCGGTAGCTGATCTGCGGCTGATAGACGAGGTAGAACTGGTCGCGAATCAGTGCGTCGCGCAGGTCTTTTTCCAGTTCGCGACGCCGGCGCATCTCGCTGTCGACACTGGCGATGTAGAACTGATAGCGGTTGCGCGAGCGGGTCTTGGCCAGCGTCATGGTCTGCTCGGCCTTCTGCAACAGCTTCTCGGTGCTGTCGCCGTCCTCGGGGAACAGGGTGATGCCGATGGTCGCGCGCAGGCGGATTTCCTGATGGTCGAGGGCGAACGCCGCTTCCAGATCATCGAGGATGCTCTGCGCCAGCTCTGCCGCTTCATAAGGTTGTTCGATATCGGCCTGCACCAGCGCGAACTGGTCGCCACCCAGACGGGCGAGGGCGCCGAGGCGACCGCTGTGGGCGCGCAGGCGGTCGGCCAGCGCCAGCAGCAACTGGTCGCCGGTCTGGTAGCTGAACTGCTCGTTGATTCCTTTGAAATCATCCAGCCCCACACACAACACCGCGACCCGGCGTTGCAGCTTGCCGGCGTCGACCAGAATCTTGTCCAGTTGCTGCTGCAATTGCTGGCGGTTCGGCAGGCCGGTGAGGAAGTCGTACTGGGCCATGCGCAGCAGGCTGTTTTCCGCTTCGTGGCGCAGATGGGTGTTGCGTTCTATCGATTCGAGCAACTGGTTGGCGGTGTTGATCCAGATGCCGAGTTCATTTTTTTCGTGACCCTTGAGCTGTGGAATCTTGTGCTCGCTGGGGCGATCGGGATTGATTTCGGTCAGGTGCTCGATGATCCGCGACAGCGGCTTGGTCAGCAGCCAGTGATAAACCAGATACAACACCAGGCCCATGGCCAGGGCGCGCAACACGCCGGAAATGAAAATAATCACCGAACTGACGATGAAACTCTCGCCATAGGTGGCGGTGTCGAGGGTGATGCTCAGGTCGCCGTAATACTCGCTGTAGGGACCGCGACCGACCAATTGAGTGGTGAAGGTGCGTTCCTGACCGAGTATCAGATCAGTCAGCCAACGGCTGTTGGAGTGCTGCAATTCACGGGACTTCTGCGCGAGCATCGCCTCGTTGGGATGGCCGATGGAAGCCTGGCGCACGGCGTCGTCCTGGAACAGGCCTTCGATCACCTGCATGCCCATTTCCCGGTCCAGGCTGTAGACCGCCTGAGTCGAGGGATCACGGAACATGTCGAGGATGCGCTGAGCGTCGCCGGCCACCGCCTGGCGGGTTTTATAGGCATCGAAAACAATCTGGGCGCAGCTCAAGACCACGCCGACGATCAATGCCGAAAGGAGCACGACCCGGAGCAACTTCACCGACAAGCTGTTCTTGAGTTCCAGCTTCAAAGGGTTATTCCTTGTTCCGTGCGGGTAGCGTCAAGTTGCCATGAGTATTGGCAATCCCGTGTTGGCAGTCAAAGGGACAATCAAGCCCCGGAACATTTGCCCGTGGCCTTGGCCGAAATGCTGCTGTCTGGAGTCTCAGCTCTATTTGTACTGTGTCGGTAGTTTCGGCCCTCAACTTGAGCAGTCTGGAACAAATTTTCGCTGATTTGATGGTAGCCCGCTGTGCTGCACCGGCAAGCGGCCGGAGCCATCGTTCATCGTGAAAAAAAGCAGGCATAAAAAAACCCGGCCGTAGCCGGGTTTTTTGTCTGGCGCGCAGCTTAAGCGGTGAAGGTTTTGCCTTCGAACTGCTCAGCGACGAACTTCCAGTTGACCAGGTTCCAGAACGCCTCAACGTACTTCGGACGCAGGTTGCGGTAGTCGATGTAGTAAGCGTGTTCCCAGACGTCGCAGGTCAGTAGCGGGGTGTCGCCGCTGGTCAGCGGGTTGCCGGCGCCGATGGTGCTGGCCAGGGCCAGGGAACCGTCAGCCTTTTTCACCAGCCAGCCCCAGCCGGAACCGAAGGTGCCGATCGAGGTTTTGCTGAACTCTTCCTTGAACTTGTCGAACGAACCGAAAGCCGCGTTGATGGCTTCAGCCAGTGCGCCGGTTGGTTGACCGCCGGCGTTTGGCGCCAGGCAGTTCCAGTAGAAAGTGTGGTTCCAGACCTGAGCGGCGTTGTTGAAGATGCCGCCCGAGGAAGTCTTGACGATCTCTTCCAGGGTCTTGCCTTCGAACTCGGTGCCTGGCACCAGGTTGTTCAGGTTCACGACATAGGTGTTGTGGTGCTTGTCGTGGTGAAATTCCAGGGTTTCCTTGGAAATGTGCGGCTGCAGGGCATCGTGTGCGTAAGGCAGCGGCGGCAATTCGAAAGCCATGATGATTCTCCTAATCAGGTCTGTTGCGGTGAGCGCAAGGCCGATCACGGGCGGCCAGAAATGCACCGACGAGTTTTTACTCTTTGCGGCGCAGGGTTCGGATCATAGCACCGGGGTCAAGGCTTAACCACGCAACAACTGTGTGGGATAGAGGTTCCAGAGCCGTTTGGAATAAATCACTGCGCCAATATCAATTGCCCTGCCACCGTGAACATCATCACTGCCACCAGAAGATCGAGAATCCGCCAGGTACTCGGCCGAGCCAGCCACGGCGCGAGCCATGCGGCACCGAGGGCGAGGGTGAAAAACCATAGCAGCGAGGCACTGGCAGCGCCCACTACATAAGCGCCCGGCACTGACTGTTGCGCACCGAGCGAGCCGATCAGCAACACCGTGTCCAGATAAACGTGCGGGTTGAGCAGTGTCACTGCCAGCGCGCTGAGCATCACCGCGCGCAACGAGCGTACGGTGTGGTTTTCACCCTGATCCAGACTCTGTTTCGAGAACGCCCGGCGCAGCGCCTGGCTGCCGTACCAGATCAGAAAAATTGCGCCGCCCCAGCGTGCCACCGCGAGCAATGTCGGGTTCTGCGCCAACACGGTCGCCAGACCAAACACCCCGGCCGCCACCAGCAGCGCATCGCACGCCACACACAACGCCGCCACCGGCAGGTGATGTTCACGGCGCAGGCTCTGCGCCAGGACAAAAGCGTTCTGCGTACCGATCGCCATGATCAGCCCCAAGGCCACCAGCAGGCCGTTCACATAGCTTTGCCACATAAGAGTTACTCCGCGTTGGCTGCGAGATCGCGCAGCACGTGCATGGCGCGCTCGGCGTCGGCCTGACCGACAAACAAATGGTCGTGGTAATAACCGGCGATCACGTTGCAACTGATTCCGGCCTTGCCCAGCGCGCTGGCGAACGCGGCGGTGAGGCCAACGGCTTCGAGCGCCGAATGCACATTGAGGGTGATCCACGCCGCCACATAATCAAAAGCGAACCCGGCACGTTCGGCCTGGGAGCGCTCCAGAATCACGGTCAGGCCTTCCTGCTCGCGGAAGCTGCCGACAATCTCCACACCGCTCGGCAACTGGCCGTCACGCAGGGTGCAAAACACATATTCGCCGGCGTTGAGCTGCGGGCTCATGCTGCGCAGCAGAGTTGTGAGTGAGGTTTCGCCAGCCATTGCTGTGTTCCTTGATAAAGAGTGCTTGCTGGCTATTCTCCGGTCGAAAGCGGTATAAGAAAAACCAATAGTGCTGATCGCTCATTAGGAAAACTGATGTTCGACTACAAATTACTTTCCGCGCTGGCCGCCGTGGTCGAGCAGGCTGGATTCGAGCGCGCCGCGCAGGTGCTGGGCTTGTCGCAATCGGCGATTTCCCAGCGGATCAAACTGCTGGAAGCGCGGGTCGGCCAACCGGTGCTGGTACGCGGCACGCCGCCATCGCCGACCGAGATTGGCCGGCGGCTGCTCAACCATGTGCAGCAGGTGCGCCTGCTCGAACGTGACTTGCAGACCCTGGTGCCAGCGCTCGACGAAGAAGGCCTGCCGGAGCGTCTGCGCATCGCTATCAACGCCGACAGCCTCGCCACCTGGTGGGCCGAGGCCGTGGGCGATTTCTGCGCCGAGCAGCATTTATTGCTGGATCTGGTGGTGGAAGATCAGACCGTCGGCCTCAAGCGCATGCGTGCCGGGGAAGTGGCGGCGTGTGTCTGCGCCAGCGAGCGCCCGGTGGCCGGTGCGCGTAGCGTGTTGCTCGGGGCGATGCGCTATCGGGCGCTGGCCAGTCCGGCGTTTATCGAGCGGCATTTCCCCGACGGGGTGCGCGCCGAGCAGCTGCCGCGCACCCCGGCGCTGGTGTTCGGCCCGGACGATTTTCTCCAGCATCGCTACCTCGCATCGCTTGGTGTCGACGGTGGTTTCGAGCACCACTTGTGCCCGTCCTCCGAAGGTTTTGTGCGTCTGACCGAAGCCGGGTTCGGTTGGGGCCTGGTGCCGGAACTGCAAGTGCGTGATCAGCTGCAACGCGGCGTATTGCGCGAACTGTTGCCAGATAAACCGATCGATGTGCCGTTGTACTGGCATCATTGGCGCAATGGCGGTCAGCTGCTGGCCTTGCTGACCGAGCAATTGCTACGTTCTTCACCGCGCTGGCTGGTGCCCTTGGGCTGACGGTCAGCGTCAAGAAAGACGTATCAGGTAAACGAAAGACATCGGAGCGTTACATGAAAATTCTGGTCACCGGCGCAAGCGGCTTCATTGGCGGACGCTTTGCGCGTTTCGCTTTGGAGCAGGGCCTGGACGTGCGGGTCAACGGTCGCCGGGCCGAGAGCGTCGAGCATCTGGTGCGCCGTGGCGCCGAGTTCGTCCCGGGCGATCTCACCGATGCGGATCTGGTGCGCGAACTCTGCGCCGACGTCGAAGCCGTGGTGCACTGTGCCGGTGCCGTCGGCTTGTGGGGGCGCTATCAGGACTTTCATCAGGGCAACGTGCAGGTCACCGAAAACGTCGTCGAAGCCTGCCTCAAGCAGCGCGTGCGGCGGCTGGTGCATCTGTCGTCGCCGTCGATCTACTTCGATGGCCGCGATCATCTCGGCCTGACTGAAGAGCAAGTGCCCAAGCGCTTCAAACATCACTACGCGGCGACCAAATACCTGGCCGAGCAAAAGGTCTTTGGCGCACAGGAATTCGGTCTGGAAACCATCGCCCTGCGCCCGCGTTTCGTCACTGGCGCCGGCGACATGAGCATTTTCCCGCGCCTGCTGAACATGCAGCGTAAGGGGCGTCTGGCGATCATTGGCGACGGTCTGAACAAGGTCGATTTCACCAGCGTGCAGAACCTCAACGAAGCGCTGCTCAGCAGCCTGCTGGCGGCCGGTTCCGCGTTGGGCAAGGCCTACAACATCAGCAATGGCGCGCCGGTGCCGCTGTGGGATGTGGTCAATTATGTGATGCGCAAGATGGAAGTGCCGCAGGTCAGCAAATACCGCTCGTACGGTCTGGCCTACAGCGTTGCTGCGCTCAACGAAGGCGTGTGCAAACTCTGGCCGGGACGCCCGGAGCCGACCCTGTCGCGGCTGGGCATGCAGGTCATGAAGAAAAATTTCACCCTCGACATCAGCCGCGCCCGGCATTATCTGGACTACGATCCGAAAGTCAGCCTGTGGTCGGCCCTCGACGAGTTCTGTGGCTGGTGGAAAGCTCAGGACATCCGTTGATACAAGTCGCCCGGCCGGCAATGAACCGCACTGCCGCTTGAGGGTCAATCCCTGCGGCTGCGGCGGTTATACTTCGCAGCATTTAGCCATCACCGCGTTCCACAAAGGTTGCCTCAATGTCCATGCGTAACGATGCCAACGACGATTTCGACGATGTACCGAGCCTGCGGGCCGACACCTTTGACGACGATGACATTCCGCCCTCCGCCCGCACCTCGGTGCACTCGCGCACGCCGCCGATGGTCAAGGTCAAGGCCGCGAGTACCGGGCCGCTGTGGGCACTGGTCGGCGCGCTGTTCTTCGCCTTCATCGGTCTGGCCTGGTGGAGCTTCCAGCAGATTTCGCTGATGGAGCAGCAATTGGTCGCGACCCAGGAAAGCTTTGCACGCATCAGCGAGGAAGCGGCAGGGCGCCTGCAGGACATTTCCGGCAAAGTCGTCGCCAGCCAGAGCAACGTCAACAGCGACAGCGAAGCCTTGAAGCTGCAGATCAAACAGCTGGAAACCCAGTTGCTGGATCAGAGCAAACAGCAGCAAGGCGTGGTCGGTCAGGCCAGCGATCTGGACAAGCGTCTGGCGCAGATGACCGCGCAGACCACCGAACAACAGAACGCCAATACCCAGTTGCAGGCTCAGGTCAAAGCCTTGAGTGCCGAACTGGCGGCGCTGAAAAGCACACCGGCCGACACTGGCAAGGTCGATGCGCAGCTCAAGAGTTATGACGCTCAACTGAAAAGCCTCGGCGCTGATATCACCGCGCTGAAAAAGCAAGGCAATCCGAGCGCGGCGATCGAGCGTCTGGAGCAGGAAATCGTCGTTCTCAAGAGTGAGCAGGACAACCGTCCGGCCGCTGCGCAGGGTGGCGGCAATACCGCCGAGTTCGACGCATTCCGCGGGCAGATGACCCGCAACCTCAACACCCTGCAGGCGCAGATCCAGAACCTGCAGCAGCAGATCAATGCCCGGCCATAGGGCCTGATGAACTGTAGCCAGGGATCTTTGTGGTGAGGGGATTCATCCCCGATGGGGCTGCGCAGCAGCTCCCAAACCATCAGCTCGGTGTGTCAGAAAATATGTGTTCTCTCCATCAGGGCTGCTGCGCAGCCCATCGGGGATAAATCCCCTCGCTACAGGATTCGGCGCTCCGTCCGACCCCAAGCCGTCTACGCTCTTGAAACACCAACAAGAACGAGGGATGCGTTATGGGGTTTTTGCATAAAGTGGCGTGGCTCGGGGTGATGCTTTTTGTGGGGGCAGGGCAGGTCAACGCCGCCACCGCGCAGAAGGACGACAGCAAGGCCGCCATTGCGCTGCTGGAAAAGGCGCTGGCCTATTACCACGACAATGGCGACAAGGCCTTCGCCGCGTTCAGCCGTCAGGGCGAGTTCGTCGACAAGGATCGCTACGTGTTCGTGGTCGACACCAAAGGCGTGATGCTCGCCAGCGGCGGGCCGTCCTCAGCCTTGATCGGCCGTGACGTCAGCGAAGTGCTTGCGCCGGATTTGCAGAAAGCCTTCAAGGACGCCTTGCTGGTGCCGGAAGGCAACGGCATTCAACAGGCCGAATACCGCTGGCAGAACTGGGCCGACGGCAAGGTCGAGCGCAAACATGTGTATTACCAGCGCATCGGTCAGCGGATTCTGGCCGTCGGTTATTACCTGCCGCGTGCTTCAGCCGAGCAGGCCAAGGCACTTCTCGACAAGGCTGCTACCGATCTGGGGAAAAACGAGAAGGGCACCCTGACGGCCATCAACTCGCTCAAGGGCGGTTATCTGCAGGATGACCTGTATGTGTTCGTGGTCGATCTGGACACCCAACGCTACGTTGCCCACGGCACCAACCTGCGGTTGATCAACACCGATTTCAGCAAGATCAAGGACCCGGAAGGCAAACCGGTGGGCGAGCCGATTCTGGCGCTGATCGCCAAGCAGGATGACGGCGAATACGAATACCGCTGGAAAAACCCGGTGACCGGCAAGGTCGAGGACAAGCATGCCTACCTGAAGAAGGTCGGACATTTTCTGGTGGCGGTGGGTTACTACAGCCCCTGAGTGAACTGCCTTTGTAGGAGTGAGCCTGCTCGCGATGAAGGTGTGTCATTCAACAATAATGTCGACTGACACACCCTCATCGCGAGCAGGCTCACTCCTACAGGGGATCAAGGTGTTGCTGTTATTTGGCGCCGTGCTCGCGCCCGCGCAGCAGGTTGTTCGGCATCGCAATCGCGGCCGCCAGCCCCAGCAATGACACCGCCGTACTCACCCACAGCAAATGCCGGAACGTCACCGAAAGCTCGGCGCGCAAGGCGTTCTGGGCATCGCCCGGCGCGGCGTTCAGACCGTCGAGCAACACGTTGCCCGAATGCCCCTCGCTGATCAGCGAGTTGCTCGCCAGGTGGGCAAAACTCGAATCCTGCAACAACGCCAGCAACAGCGCCGACATCAACGCCACACCCACCGCGCCGCCCAGCGAGCGGAACAGGTTGGTGGTGCTGGTGGCGACGCCGATGTCGCGTTGCTCCACCGAGTTCTGCGTACCCACCAGTGAAGTCGGGAACTGCATGCCGCCGGCAATCCCGCTGAGCAGCATGAACAGGCTGCTGACCAGCGTCGCATCGGGTGGGCTGAACGCCATGCCGAGAATCGAGATCGGCATCAGCAGCGCGCCGGTCAGAATCTGTGGTTTGTAGCGACCGGTCACCGAAGTACGGCGTCCGGCGAAGTAAGCGCCAATCGGCAGCCCCATCGCCAGCGGCAGCAAGTGCAACGCCGCCGCATCGGCCCCGGCGCCGGTGACGCTCTGAAAGCGCAGCGGCATCAGCACGATCAGCGAGATCGCCTGAAAACTGGTGAAGAAAATCGTGCACCAGCACAGCAACGCGTTGCGGTTGGTGAACAAGTGCATCGGCAGCAGCGGCTCACGCGCCCGGCGTTCATGCCAGACGAACACAGCCAGCACCGCTACCGCACAGGCGAACAAGCCAAGCACTTCGCTGCTGCGCCACGAATGGCCCTGACCGACCTGAGTGATGGCCAGCAGCAGGGCGGTCAAACCGATGATCATCAACAGCGTGCCGAGGTAGTCGATGATCGGTTTGCGCTGCGGAATCGGCAGCCCGCGCAGATTGCGATTGGCAACCCACCAGGCGCCCAGTCCCAGTGGCAGATTGATCAGGAACACCCAGCGCCACGACAGGTATTCGGTCATGTAGCCGCCGAGCACTGGCCCGGCGACGCTGGCCACCGCGTACATGCTGCTGAAGTAGCCCTGATAACGCCCACGTTCGCGCGGCGGAACGATGTCGCCGATGATTGCCTGACTGACCGAAATCATTCCGCCGGCACCGATGCCCTGGAGAATCCGCGCCAGCACCAGTTGTTCCATGCTTTGCGCCATGCCGCAGAACAGCGAGGCGAGGGTGAACAGGCCCATGCCGAACAGCATCAGTTTGCGTCGCCCGTACAAATCGCCGAGTTTGCCGTAGATCGGCACCGCCACGGTCATTGCCACCATGTACCCGGAAATCACCCAGGCCAGCAGGCTGACGTCCTTGAACTGTGCGGAGATGGCGGGCATCGAGACGGCGACGATGGTCTGGTCCAGCGCGCCGAGAAAAATCGCCATCATTAACGCGACCAGCACGCTGCGAATGGCCGGTTTGGGCGTTTCAGGGTGATTGAGATTGGTCACGGGCGAGCCTGCGGGCAGTGATGGACCCGCACGGCCATTGCGCACGGGTGGATGCTCGCCAGTGTAAGTCGGTAGCAGGCTATTCGATAGCCTCGTACGGAAGTCCGACGTAATTTTCTGCAATGGTTTTTCGACCGGCTTCTGAACTGACGAAGTAGTCCAGTTCCGAGGCGCTGATGCGCTGGCTGAAATCGTCGTGCTCGTCGAAGCGGTGCAGCATCGAGGTCATCCACCAGGAGAAACGTTCGGCTTTCCATACCCGGCGCAGGCAGATCTCCGAGTATTTCTCCAGCAGATCGGTGCGCCCTTCGCGATAAACCTTCAGCAGAATGTTGAACAGCGTACTGACATCGCTGGCGGCCAGGTTCAGGCCCTTGGCGCCGGTGGGCGGTACAATGTGCGCGGCATCGCCGAGGAGAAACATCCGTCCGTACTGCATCGGCTCGACGACAAAACTGCGCAGCGGCGCGATGCTTTTTTCAATCGACGGGCCAGTCACCAGTTTCTCGGCAAGCGCGGCGGGCAGACGGGTTTTCAGCTCAGCCCAAAAGCGCTCGTCGGACCAGTCGGCAACGTTCTCCTCGGCCGGCACTTGCAGGTAATAACGGGTACGGGTGGCCGAACGCATGCTGCACAGGGCGAAGCCGCGTTCGTGCCGGGCGTAGACCAGCTCTTCGTGCACTGGCGGGGTGTCAGCGAGAATCCCCAGCCAGCCGAACGGATAGACCCGCTCGAAGATCTTCAGGCAGGCCTCGGGAATCGACTGCCGGGCCACGCCGTGAAAACCATCACAACCGGCGATGTAATCGCAATCGACGCGCCAGGTTTCGCCATCCTTTTCGAAGGTGACAAAGGCCTCGTCGCTTTTCATGCCGTGAGGAACGACATGGCTCACTTCATAAAACGACAGTGCGCCAGCCTCCCGACGAGCGGCCATCAGGTCGCGCGTGATTTCGGTCTGACCGTAAACCATGACGGTTTTGCCGCCGGTCAAAGCCTGCAGATCGATGTGTGCCAGACGCCCATCCAGTGCCAGATCGAAGCCGGCGTGCACCAGCCCTTCGGCATCCATGCGCGCGCCTACGCCGGCCTGGCGCAACAGCTCTACCATGCCTTGTTCAAGCACACCGGCGCGAATCCGCCCGAGTACGTAATCGGGTGTCTGGCGTTCGACAATCAGGGTGTCGATGCCGGCGTTGTGCAGCAACTGACCGAGGAGCAATCCGGACGGACCGGCGCCAATGATGGCGACTTGGGTTTTCAGCGTTTTCATTGTTTTTATGACTCGCAAGCTTCACGCGACAGGCGCCGGTGAATGATTTTTATGGATCGAGTGCTTGCATTTTTCCCTTGCGGGTCTGTCAATTGAAGGTGAAAACTGAGCCGATACCTGTACATTTTGCCAATCGGTGCGATTATCGCCCGCAACCTCGAGGCCTGGATTGAAGTGATGAACAAGCCTGACCTGCCTTCGATTCCGGTGTTCAAGCTCTACGGTGAAAGCCTGGACTGGCCGACCCCTGACTTGCTGCACTGTGAAACCATTTCCAAACGCAGCCGCGAACATCAATGGGAAATCAAACCCCACCGCCACGCCGATTTGTGCCAGTTGCTCTTCGTCTTCAAAGGTCAGGCAGAGCTTGAAATCGAAGGTCAACGCACGCAGCTCAACCAACCCGCGATTCAAGTCCTGCCACCGTTGTCGGTGCATGGCTTTCGCTTTTCCGAAGACGTCGAAGGATTCGTCGTCACCCTCGCCAATCCGCTGATCAATCACCTGCAGGCGCAACTGGGCAGTTCGGTGCACGCACTGGCCCAGGCCGAGCACTACCCGGCGGGCAAGGACGCGGAGTACCTGAACAGTCTGTTTTCAGCGTTGCAGGCCGAGTACAACGGCCATCAACCCGCGCGGGAAATGCTCATGCATTCGCTGGTCAGCGTGATCATGGTCTGGGTCAGCCGTCAGGCGCTCGTGCGCCATAACGCCAGCCAGCGGCCGCAACGCCAGCGCGAATACCTCAACGGGTTCATTCAATTGGTGGAGGAGACTTACCGCCAGCATGTGAAGGTCGAAGACCTCGCCCATCGCCTGGGGATTTCGGTGTCACACCTCAATGGCACCTGCCGCGAACTGGCAGGGCAGCCGGCGCTGCAGATCATGCACGAACGCCAGTTGCTGGAAGCCAAACGTTTGCTGACCTACACCAGCATGACCATTTACGAGATGTCGGAGTTGTTGGGATTTTCCGATCCGACCAACTTCACGCGCTTGTTCCGGCGCAGGGTGGGCATTTCGCCAAAGGCGTTTCGTGACCGGCTGAAGGCCGAGCAGTGATCCTGTAAACCTGGCGATATCCTGTGGGAGGGGGCTTGCTCCCGAAAGCGGTGTATCAGTGTGCATCAATGCTGAATGGCACACCGCATTCGGGAGCAAGCCCCCTCCCACAGGATTGCATGCCAGCTCAGATCATTCAGCGCAGCGCATTAAGCGTCGCATTGTGCGGAATACAGCGCTCGAAATTGCAGCTGGCGTATTCGCGCGGCAGTTGTCGCAGTTGCTCGACCCGCCAGGCCGCGGTGCCGTACAGCGCCAGCGTGGCAGCGCAGGTGATGAAAATCGCGAAGTACCTTCTTGTTCTGATGTTCATGGCGTAGACCTCTGAACGCATACCCTGCGGTATTACTTTCAGCATAGGTCAGCGGCATAGAGTTGCCAGCCACGGATTCGGCCTATGTGACATCCCCCTGTGGGAGCGGGCTTGCTCGCGAAGGCGTGGTGTCAGTCGATGAGAATCCAGACTGATACACCGCCTTCGCGAGCAAGCCCGCTCCCACAGGGGCATCGGATTTACAGGCCCATATCCCATTCGGGATTTTCCGGGAATCGTTCGACGAGAAAATCCAGCATGCTGCGCAACGCCGCCGGCATATGCTTGCGTGACGCATACACCGCGTAGATGTTCATCTGCCGTGGCTCGGCACCCGGCAGCAGGCGCACCAGTTCCCCGGCATGCACATGCACCCCGGCCTGATAGGTCGGCAGCATCGCCACGCCCGCACCGGCCAGGGTTGCGCGCAATAGAGTGCTGGCCTCGTTGGCGCTGATGTTGCCCTGCACCGGCACCGACACGGGCTCGCCGTCCTCCTCGAAATGCCACAGGCTCTTGCCGAAGTAGGAGTGGGTGAGGCAGTTGTGTCGGCTCAGGTCCTCGACCCGTTGCGGTGGCGGGTTGTCGCGCAAATAAGCCGGTGCGGCGCAGACCACCGAGCGGCACACGGTCAGGCGCCGGGCGATCAGGTTCGGATCGAGGTCATTGCTGGTGCGGATCGCCAGATCGA
Organism: Pseudomonas fluorescens; assembly: GCF_004683905.1. Taxonomy (NCBI): domain Bacteria; kingdom Pseudomonadati; phylum Pseudomonadota; class Gammaproteobacteria; order Pseudomonadales; family Pseudomonadaceae; genus Pseudomonas; species Pseudomonas fluorescens. The sequence continues at coordinate 4,759,421 of NZ_CP038438.1, read as the reverse complement.
TGCGTTCATCCACCAGATTCACCGTGCGGTCGAGCATCTGCAGGTCGATGCTGACCCCGGGGTAACGTTTGACGTACGCCGCCATGGCATCGGCCAGTTGCGCCTGACCGAACGACGTACTGACACTGATGCGCAGCAGTCCGCGCGGTGCCTCGTCGGGTTCGCTGACGGCGGCCTGCATGTCGGTCGAGAGTTCGAGCATCTGCCGACAGCGCGGCAGGATTTCGCTGCCGGCGGCAGTCAGGCTCAACTTGCGCGTGGTGCGGTGCATCAGGCGCGCGCCGACCCAGTCTTCCAGCTCCGCCAGATAGCGCGACACCACTGGCCGTGACAGGTCCAGATGATCGGCTGCCGCCGACTGGCTGCCCAGATCGACCACTGTGACAAACACCCGCATTGCTTGAAGACGATCCATGATTTGCCCGCTTTCAGAAACAAACTATGTCCAAGCATCGCATTTTTTGTACCGAGTCAGGCAACTAAGCTCTGTCCCATCGCCAAACACGGCATTCGGACCACGGAGCAACAGATGATCGGCTTCACTACCCTCAAGCGCGTTTTACTGGCCACCGCCACCCTCGGTTTCGCGGCCCACGCCGCTGCCGCCAATCTGACCCTGGATGTCTACAACCCGGGCACCAATGCGATCTTCCCGGTGACTTCGGTGCTGGTCAGCGGCGAGAAAGACGCGATTCTGGTCGATGCACAATTCGGCAAGGCCCAGGCCGAGCAGGTGGTGGAGAAGATCCGCGCCAGCGGCAAGCACCTGACCACCATTTACATCAGCCACGGTGACCCGGATTACTACTTCGGCCTCGACACCCTGACCCAGGCCTTCCCCGACGCCGAAGTGCTGGCCTCGCAGCCGACCGTGGACCACATCAACAAAACCGTCGCCGGCAAACTCGCCTTCTGGGGCCCGAAAATGGGCGCCGACGTACCGGCCAAAACCATCGTGCCGGGCGTGCTCAAGGGCGACAGCCTGATGCTCGAAGGGCAGAAGTTGCAGGTGGTCGGTCTTGAAGGCAAACAACCGGATCGCAGCTTCGTGTGGATTCCGTCGCTCAAGGCTGTGGTCGGTGGCGTCGTGGTCGCCGAGAACATTCATGTGTGGATGGCCGATACCCAGACCGCGCAATCCCACGCCGACTGGCTGCAAACCCTGCACTCGATCGAAACCCTGAAGCCGAAAACCGTGGTGCCGGGTCACTACCTGGGCGAGAGCAGCCGCTCTTTGGCCAGCGTGAAATTCACCGCCGACTACATTAAGGCTTTCGATGAAGAAACCGCCAAGGCCAAGGATTCCGCCGCACTGATCAAGGCCATGCAGAAGCGCTACCCGAAACTCGGCGAAGAAAGTTCGCTGGAACTGAGCGCCAAAGTCGCCAAGGGCGAGATGAAGTGGTAACCCGATTGATCTGAAACAGAGGTCGAGAGGACTTTTGTGGCGAGGGAGCTTGCTCCCGCCCGCCTGCGCAGCAGGCGCAAAACCTGCCAATACGTTGTATCTGAAACAGGCGGGGAGTGTTTCGCCCTCCAGCGGGAGCAAGCTCCCTCGCCACAGGGAATACCGCTTCAAGATTAGATTTATGCCGTCGTTGAAACTCTCAAGCCAACTGGAGAATGTCATGAGCAAGATCGCAATCATTGGTGCCACCGGCCGTGCCGGTAGCCAACTGCTGGAAGAAGCCCTGCGTCGCGGGCATAGCGTCACTGCCATCGCCCGCGACACCTCGAAGATCGGCTCGCGTGCCGGTGTGGTCAGCAAGAATGTCGATGTGCTGGATTCGGCGGCGCTGCAAGCCGCAGTCGCCGGTCACGACGTGGTGATCAGCGCCGCGCACTTCGCCACGGTACCGGCCAGTGCTCTGGTCGGCCCGGTGAAGCAGGCGGGTGTGAAGCGTCTGCTGGTGGTTGGCGGTGCCGGTTCGCTGTTGCTGCCGGACGACACCCGAGTGATCGACAGCGCCGGTTTCCCCGCTGAGTACAAAACCGAGGCCAGCGCTGGCGCGGCGTTTCTTGATGCCTTGCGTCAGGAGAAGGATCTGGACTGGACTTTCCTCTCGCCATCGGCAGAGTTCGTCGAAGGTGAGCGCACCGGTACCTTCCGCGTTGGCAAGGACCATTTGCTGTTCAGTGCTGAAGGTCGCAGCTGGATCACCTTCGCCGATTACGCGATTGCGCTGATTGACGAAGTGGAAACGCCGAAGCATTCGCGTCAGCGGTTTACGGTCGGGTATTAAGCAACGACGCAGACCAAATGTGGGAGCGGGCTTGCTCGCGAAGGCGGTGTGTCAGCGACATTTGAAGTGATTGACACACTGCATTCGCGAGCAAGCCCGCTCCCACAGGAGGGATCTGTGTACTTCAGCGGGTATGCGCCTGTTCCACCAGCCAGATCATCAATTCCTCCAATTGCGGCGACGCCTCGCCGCCTTGTGGCATCACCACGTAGTAGCCCAGCCCCGTCTTCACCTTCAGATCAAACGGCATCACCAGCCGTCCGGCGCGCAGGTCATCGCCGATCAGCGACCAGTCGCCAATCGCCACACCCGTCCCATGCGACGCCATCGACATCGCCTGATCCAGCGTCTCGAAATGTTGCCCCATGTTGACGTTGCTCAACTGCAATTCGGCGGCGGTCAGCCACACCGTCCAGTCCTGGGTGTCGCGGGTCGGATGCAGCAGCAGATGCTGTTGCAGATCGGCCGGTTCGCTCAGCGCCGGTGGGCCTTTCAATAATGCTGGCGAGCAGACCGGTGTCAGTTGCTCATCGAACAGATGCAGCGCGGTCGAGGAGTTGTCCGGCGGCGTGCCGTAGATCACCGCCGCATCGAATTGCTCGCGCTGGAAGTCGACGCCATGGGCCAGCGTGGTGGTCAGTTTGACCGGCACGTCCGGGCGTTCCTTTTGCCATTGCAGCAGGCGCGGCACCAGCCAGCGCATCACGCAGCTGGGCGCCTTGAGTTGCAGGGTTTGCCGCTTGCGACCGATCTGCTCGGTGGCCTCGCTGATCAGGCCGAAGATCTTTTCCACCCGTGGCAGCCATTCGCGTCCTTCGGCGGTCAGCTCCAGGCCTCGGGCCAGACGGATGAACAACTCATACCCCAGATGAGCTTCCAGCCCGGCAATCTGCCGGCTCACCGCGCCCTGAGTGATGTGCAACTGCTCGGCCGCCCGGGTGAAGTTGCAGCACTGCGCAGTAATCAGAAACGTGTGCAGGGCGGGCAGGGGAGGCAGTCGTTTCATGTGGATCCAAGGTATGACGTGAGGACATGGCTAGTATGACTTTTAATCGATTGTTGCCGCTACCTGCCGCCCGTTCAATGAGCTCATCGAAGGGCCCTTTGTAGGAGTGAGCCTGCTCGCGATAGCGGTGTGTCAGTCACCGTAATGTTGAATGTGAAGACGCCATCGCGAGCAGGCTCACTCCTACACAAAGGCCTTGTGTCTCAAACGAACAAGAAGGGCAATCGACATGGCGACGTGTGGCGAAGTACTGGTCAAGTTACTCGAGGATTACGGGGTCGAGCAGGTGTTCGGTATTCCCGGGGTGCACACCGTGGAACTGTATCGCGGGCTGGCCCGTTCGAGCATCAACCACGTCACTCCACGGCACGAGCAGGGCGCCGGATTCATGGCTGACGGCTATGCGCGCACCAGCGGCAAACCGGGTGTGTGCTTTATCATCACCGGCCCGGGCATGACCAACATCACCACCGCGATGGGCCAGGCCTACGCCGACTCGATCCCGATGCTGGTGATCTCCAGCGTGCAGACCCGCAGCCAGTTGGGTGGCGGTCGCGGCAAGCTCCACGAGTTGCCGAACCAGAGCGCGCTGGTCGGCGGCGTCGCGGCGTTCTCCCACACCCTGATGTCGGCGGCGGAATTGCCCGGCGTGCTGGCCCGTGCTTTCGCACTGTTTCAGGCCGGGCGTCCGCGTCCGGTGCACATCGAGATTCCGCTGGATGTTTTGGTAGAAGAGGCTGATGAGCTGCTCGCCAGCGTTCCGGTGCACATCGACCGCGCCGGGGCTGCACCAGCAGCCGTACGGCGCATGAGCGAGTTGCTGGCCGGCGCTCGGCGTCCGTTGATCCTCGCCGGTGGCGGCGCCATCGATGCCGCCGCCGAACTCACCGAACTGGCCGAGTTGCTCGACGCCCCGGTGGCGCTGACCATCAACGCCAAAGGCATGTTGCCCTCCAGCCATCCGCTGCTGATCGGCTCGACACAAAGCCTGGTCGCCACTCGCGCACTGGTGGCCGATGCCGACGTGGTGCTGGCGATCGGTACCGAACTGGCCGAAACCGATTACGACGTGACCTTCGCCGGCGGCTTTGAAATCCCCGGCAAGTTGCTGCGCATCGACATCGACGCCGATCAGACCGTGCGCAACTATCCGCCGCACGTGGCCTTGGTCGCCGACTCGCGCAACGCTGCACAAGCGCTGCTCGGCGCACTGTCGCAGCAGGCGCTGGCCGAGCGGCGCAATGATTGGGGTCAGGTGCGGGCAGCGCGTCTGCGCGATGAACTGGCCGCGACCTGGGATGCGCCAACCCTGGCCCAGACCCGTTTTCTGGAAACCGTGCTGCACGAATTGCCGGACGCAGTATTCGTCGGCGACTCCACACAACCGGTGTACACCGGTAACCTCACCTTCAACCCGGAGCGACCACGGCGCTGGTTCAACTCGTCCACCGGTTACGGCACCCTCGGTTACGCCTTGCCGGCGGCGATTGGCGCGTGGCTTGGCGGCAGCGTCGAGGGCGGCGCTCGTCCACCCGTGGTGTGCCTGATCGGCGACGGTGGCTTGCAGTTCACCCTGCCGGAACTGGCCAGCGCGGTTGAAGCGCGCACGCCGGTGATCATCCTGCTGTGGAATAACCAGGGCTACGAAGAGATCAAAAAATACATGGTCAACCGCGCCATCGAACCGGTCGGCGTCGACATCTACACCCCGGACTTCATCGGCGTTGCCAACGCGTTGGGGTGCGCCGCCGAAGCGATCAGCTCGGTCGAACAACTGCGCGGCGCGCTGCGTGCCGCCACTGATCGTCAGGGCCCGACCCTGATCGAAATCGACCAGAACCAATGGATGCAGGCGGTGGCCCGATGATCAATTTCCCAACCACACTCGATGGCCTGTACATCAATGGCCAATGGTCGGCCGGTCGCGAGCATTTGCGGGTGATCAATCCGGCGACCGAAGCGCTGCTGACCACGGTCAATGGCGGCGATGAAAGCGCGGTCGATCTGGCCGTCAGCGCGGCCACTGAAGCGTTCAAGCACTGGTCGAAAACCAGCGGTGCCGAGCGCGGTGCGATCCTGCGCAACATCGCCAACGGCGTGCGCAACGGTCGCGACCACCTGATGAAGTTGCAGTCGAGCAACAACGGCAAACCGCAATTCGAAGCGGCGATCGACGTCGATGATGTGATCGCCACGTTCGAGTATTACGCCGAATTGGCCGAAGGCCTCGACGCACAACTCGACAGCAACGTGGCGCTGCCCAGCGATGACTTCAGCGCGCGTCTGCGTCGTGAACCGTGCGGTGTGGTCGGGCTGATCGTGCCGTGGAATTTCCCGATGGTCACCACCGCGTGGAAGCTCGCCCCGGCCTTGGCCGCCGGTTGCTGCGTGGTGCTCAAACCGTCGGAAGTCACGCCGCTGCCGGAGCTGGAACTGGCGGCGATCATTGCCGAGTCCGGCTTGCCCGACGGTGTGTTCAACCTGGTTTGCGGCACCGGTCTGGCGGTCGGTGCACCGCTGTCGGCGGACCCGCGCATCGCCAAGATTTCCTTCACCGGCAGCAATGCCGTCGGCGTGCAGGTGATGCAGCGCGCCGCCGAAACGGTGAAGGGCGTGAGCCTGGAACTGGGCGGCAAATCTTCGCTGCTGGTGCTTGAAGATGCCGATTTGGAACTGGCGGTGGAACTGGCCTGCGGCGGCGGTTTCTTCAACGCCGGGCAAATGTGTTCGGCCACCAGCCGGGTGCTGGTCGCCGATGAGCTGGCCGATGAGTTTCTTGAGCGTCTGCAAAAGCGCGCACAAGCGATTCGCGTGGCCGATCCGTTCGACCCGGACGTGGAGATGGGCGCGCTGGTCAATCAGGCGCAATACCAGCGCGTGCTCGGCCACATCGACCGCGGTTTGAGTGCCGGGGCGAAGCTGGTGTGCGGCGGCAATCGTCCGGCGCATCTGCCGCGCGGCTATTTTTTGCAGCCGACGGTGTTCACCGATGTGCCCCTCGACAGTGCGTTGTGGTGTGAAGAGATTTTCGGCCCGGTGCTCTGCGTGCGCAGTTTCAGCAGCGAAGCCGAGGCGATTGCCCTGGCCAACGACAGCCAGTTCGGGCTGGTCGCCAGTGTGGTGACGCGTAACGCCGAGACTGCCGACCGCGTCGCCAACGCCCTGCAGGCGGGGCTTGTATGGCTCAACGCGCCGCAAGTGATCTTCCCGCAGACGGCGTGGGGCGGCTACAAGCAGAGCAGCATCGGCCGTGAATTGGGGCCGTGGGGCCTGGCCGCGTTTCAGGAAATCAAACACGTGATCCGGGCGCTCTGAACGCCCGAAAACGGTGAGTGCATGCCTCGCAACGAGGCATGCGTCGGTGTCATGGCTTCGATGAGTTTTTATCGATAGTCAGGTGTATTGCACGACCTCAGGATGAACCCGTCGGCAGCGCTGCAGGCCTTTTAATACAAGGCCTGCAGCGGATCCGGCCGCGCGGATGCAACGGTTGCGACCAACCTCATACTTAAAAGAACAAAGGGAGTCCGTCATGGGCGAGCACGATCTGAACAGGCGTCAATTCATTAAAACCGTGGGCGTCGCCTCGGTAGCGGCGGCGGCCCTGAGCATGCCCTTCATCCGGGCCAGCGCCAGCGCCAGCGACACGCGGTTCGCCGGCAAGACCTTGCGTTTGCTGACCTGGTCGGATGACACCGGCCTCGCCGCACTGCGCAACATTGCCGCCACCTTCGAGGCCAAGACCGGCGCCAAGGTCATCGCCGACCGCACCGGCAGCACCTCGGAAATGGTCGCCAAACTCAAGGCCGGCGGTGATCGTCCGCAGTACGACATCATCACCCTGGCTGGGGTCGGCGCCGAAGGTCTGGCCGCTGCGGGGCTGCTGGAGAAACCCGACCTCAACCGGATTCCCAACCTGATCGACGTACCGGAAAAATACCGCACCGGCGCCAACGGGCACGGCATCGGTTACCTGCTGTGGTGCAACAGTCTGGTCTACAGCACTCGCACCCTCAAACAGGCACCGGACAGTTATGCCGCGCTGTGGGATGCCGATCTGGCGCCGAACATTTTCCTGCCGCCGCCGAACTGGACCGAGGCGATGGACCTGATCATCATCGCCGCGAAACTGGCCGGCGGTGACGAACACAACATCGAGCCGGGCTTCAAGAAACTCGCAGAGCTGAAAGATCGCGTGGTCACCCTCGGCGAGAACCCGAACCAGATCGCCGAACTGTTCCGCACCGGGTCGTTGGACATGGGTGGGCTGTACGCCCCGGCATTCTTCCCCAAGCAGATCCGCGATCCGAACTACGGCCTCGGTGCCACATTCGGCATGAAGGAAGGTTTCTACACCGACCTGATGCTCTCGGTGATGCCGAAGAACCGGCCGGGCGACATCGACCTGGCCTACGCCTTCATCGACCACTCTCTCGACCCGCTGGTGCAGGGCAAGATGGCCGAAGACATCTTCAACGGCCCGGTCAACGCCAAGGCGATCATCTCCGCGGAAGCGCGCAAGAGCCCGTACATCCTCACGCCGGAGCAGATTGCCGAGAAGGCGATCATGCACGACAACGCCTTCCTGGCGACCGTGCATGACCAATGGATTCGTCGCTATACGGAAATTTTTTCTTCCTGACGCCGGCCTCCCGAACACCACGGGCCCCCTGTGGGAGCGAGTCCTGTGGTGAGGGGATTTATCCCCGATGGGCAGCGTAGCTGCCCCAAGATCAGCAAATACGGTGCATCAAATGTACCGCGCACGATGGTTTTGCGACTGCTTCGCAGCCGGTCGGGGATAAATCCCCTCACCACAAAAAATGACTCCACAGGAGATTGAGGTGTTTGCGAGATTAGCTTTCCATTGACGAGATCATTGCTATGGAACATCAATCCCTGACCCAACCGGTTGGCGCCGCTGACGTGCGCCCGGCGCGCGGTATTTCGCCGACCGCCCGGGCGTGGTTTTTCCTCACGCCGTCGATGCTGTTTCTCGGTGTGCTGATCGCGGCCAGCCTGCTGGTGCTGCGCATGAGCGTCGGCACTAAAGGCGCGGAATGGAGCGGGTTCAGCCTCGCCAGCTACGCGCAATTGCTCGAACCCTACTATCTGAAATCCCTGCTGCTGACCCTGCGTCTGGCGCTGATCAGTGCAGTGATCGCGGTGCTGCTGGCGATCCCGGTGGCGTACACCATGTCACGGCTGACCTCGCCGTTCGTGCGGCGGATCTTCCTTGCCGCAGTGTTGCTGCCGCTGCTGGTCAACCTGCTGCTGCAAAGCTACGGCTGGCTGGTGATTCTCGGCCCGGGCGGGATGCTCAACCAGACGCTGATGGGCCTGGGCCTGATCAAGCGCCCGATCATGCTGCTGTACAACCAGAACGGCGTGCTGATGGGCCTGGTGCAGACCGCGTTCCCATTGGCCGTGCTGCCGATTGCCAGCGCCATGCGTGGTGTTGCGCGTACCTACGAAGAGGCGGCGGCGACACTGGGCGCCAGTCGTTTTCAGGTGTTCCGTCAGGTGGTGTTGCCGATGAGTCTGCCGGGGATCATCACCGGGGCGACGCTGGTGTTCGCCTACAACGCCAGCAGTTTTGTCGTGCCGTTGCTGCTCGGTGGCCGCCGTGTGCCGATGCTCGCGGTGATGGTGCATGACCAGATCGCGCCGCTGATGAACTGGCCCGCGGCATCGGCGGCCGGGGTGGTGCTGATCGTCACCACGCTGGCGATCATGACCCTGTCTGAATACATCACCGGCCGTCGTCGGCGTCTGCTGGAGGCTTCGCAATGAGTACCCTGACCAACAAGCGCATGGCGCTGCTGCCCGGCGACACCGGCAAGCTCGCCGGAATCCTCTCCGGGTTCATTCTGCTGCTGGCGGTGTTGCCGATCCTGACCATGATCGTCATGTCGTTCAGCGGTGCGTCGAACCTCGACTTCCCGCCGAGCAGCTACAGCCTGCAATGGTACAAGGCGGCCTGGCACACCTTCGTCTCGCCAGACGCCAGCGACGTGCTGAGTCTCGGTCAGGCCATGGCTACCAGCCTGCTGGTGTCGTGCCTGACCATGGTTTTCGCCACGCTGATCGCGGTGCCTGCCGCCTATGCGCTGACCCGTTGCGAGTTCCGTGGCAAAGCCGTGGCGCTGCAACTGATGTCGCTGCCGCTGGTGTTTCCGATGGTGGTGTTGGGACTGGCGTTGCTGCTGGTGTTCGACAGCCTGCCGTTTCACCTGACCACCTCGCGACTGGTGATTGCCCACGTGATTCTGGCGCTGCCGTTCGTGGTGAAAAACTGCACCGCCGCCATGCTCTCCATCGGCAGTGAAGTCGAGGAAGCCGCGCGGATGCTCGGCGCCTCACCGCTGCGGGCGATTGTCGACGTGGTGGTGCCGTTGATGAAGTCGGGGATTCTGGCGGGGATGCTGCTGGCGTTCATCGTCTCGTTCAACGAATTCACCGTCACCTATTTCCTCTACACCATCGACGTCATGACCGTGCCGATCTGGATGTACAGCCGCACCGTGTCATCGCTCGACCCTACCGTGTTCTCGTTTGCCGTGCTGATCGTGCTGATCGACTTCGTCCTGATCTGGGCGCTGGAGAAACTGGTGGGCGAGGGCGGCGTTTCCTTTTGATTTGAGGTGCAACATGACTGGTCTGATTCTGGAAAACGTCGAGAAATTCTACGGCTCGGCTTGCGCGGTACAGGACGTCAATCTGCATTTGCCGGAAGGCCAACTGGTGTGTTTTCTCGGCCCCTCGGGCTGCGGCAAAACCACCTTGCTGCGGATGATCGCCGGGCTGGAAACCCTCACCGGCGGCGAGATTCGCCTGGATGGCGAGAACATCGGCCACACCCCCGCGCACCTGCGCAACTTCGGCATGGTGTTCCAGTCGCTGGCGCTGTTCCCGCACATGACCGTCGGCGAGAACATCGCCTACCCGCTGAAACTGCGCGGCGTGAGCAAGGCCGAGCAGCAGGCGCGGGTGGTGGAATTGCTGGAGTTGATCCAGTTGCAGGCGATGATCGACCGGCCGGTGGCGAAACTCTCCGGCGGGCAACGGCAGCGGGTGGCGATTGCCCGGGCCATCGCCTCGCGGCCGAAAATCCTCCTGCTCGACGAACCGTTGTCGGCGCTGGACGCCAAGCTGCGCGAGTCGATGCAGGTGGAAATCCGCCAGTTGCAGCAGCGTTTGAACATCACCACGATCATGGTCACCCACGATCAGCGCGAAGCCATGACCATGGCCGACATCGTCGTGGTGCTGGGCGAGCACAAGGTGCAGCAGGTGGGCACACCGATCGAAATCTATCGGCATCCGGCCAACGAGTTCGTTGCCGACTTCATCGGTTCGGGCAACATTTTTCCGGCCACGGCGCTGGGTGACGGCAAGGTCAGTTTGCCGGGCGGTGATGCGCTGCAAGTGCCGATCTGCAGCAGCATCGAAGTGGGGCAGAAGGTGAAGATGCTGATTCGTCCGGAGGATCTGCAACTGTCCGCGCCACAAGCCACGGCGGGTAATCGCTTGCTCGGCAAGGTGACGTTCGTGCGCGATATCGGCGCGACCATCGAGACCACGGTGGAGTGTTCCGGGGTGACGTTCACCGCGTTGAGTACGCCGTGTCAGGGGATCGGTTTGGGGATCGGGCATCCGGTGTCGGTGACGTTGCCGAGCGAGGCGTGTCGAGTGTTGGGGGCTTGATCAGGATTTGATGGTGATCTTGCCGATGCCATCGCGAGCAGGCTCACTCCTACAGGGGAACGCATTCCAACTGTAGGAGTGAGCCTGCTCGCGATAGGGCCATAAGCCTCACCGCAGATGCCGGATCAGACCGACTGCCGCAACCGCGCCAGATCCCTTAACGGCGGTGCACCAAACAAGCGGCTGTACTCGCGGCTGAACTGCGACGGGCTTTCATAGCCCACGCGATAGCCCGCCGCCGACGCTTCCAGCCCTTCGGCCAGCATCAGGCGCCGCGCTTCCTGCAGGCGCAATTGCTTCTGGTACTGCAACGGACTCATCGCGGTCATTGCCTTGAAGCGGTGATGCAGGGTTGAAACGCTGAGGTTGACTTCTTTCGCCAGATCATCGATGCGCAGCGGCTGTTCGAAGTTGCCGTTGAGCCATTTGATCGCCTGGCTGATGCGGTGGCTCTGGCTGTTGGCAATCGCGATTTCATACAAGCGATGGCCCTGCGGACTGCGCAGCAGGCGATAAAGAATCTCCCGGCGAATCAGCGGCGCGAGCATGGCGATGTCTTTCGGCGCATCCAGCAGTCGCGCCAGACGCAACACCGCGTCGAGCATCGCGCTGTCGATCTTTTCCACATACAGGCCGCGCCCGGTCGGTCGGGTCGGCACGCCCATCGGCCCAGCGTCGGCGATCAGTGCAGTGATTTCCGCGGGGTCGATGTCCAGGCGCACGGCGAGAATCGGATCCTCCGGCGAGACATTCACCACCCGTCCGCTGAGCGGCATCGAGACCGAGACCACCAGATAATTCAGCGGGTCGTAATTGAAGAACTCATCCGCCAGGCGCACCTCTTTGCGGCCCTGGGCCATGATGCACAGCGCCGGTTGCGCAAGTACCGGGGCGAAGTCATGGGACTGGGTATGGCGCGACATGAACAGCGAGCCGATGGCGGTCTGGTAACTGCCGTCGTCCGTGGTGTTGCGGCGGATGATCGCCGCGAGTTCTGCACGCTGTTTTTCCATGTCGGCATCGGGCGGAGACTGGAAACGATCGAATGACGTCATGCACGGCATCCTCGGCAAGGAATCTGGAATGGGGCAGAGCATATGTTTGTGCAAGCGTCAGCGGTAGACACATCCTGTCAAATGCTTGCCTGATTCTGCATGGGCTGCTTTTGCGTGCCGGCCATCAGCCTGCGACCGCCACCTTACCCCTTGGGTCGAAGACCCCTGTAGGAGCTGCCGAAGGCTGCGATCTTTTGATTTTAAAAACAAAAGTCAAAAGATCGCAGCCTTCGGCAGCTCCTACACAAAAGCGTTGTGACAGCGGTGTGACAGGTTTCTACCCATCGATGCGGGGCGTTTGTGCAGTCTCGCAGGATTGTGCAACGCAGCGGCAGGAATCGACTAACGGCATCTTGCGCCCGGCCCTTAACCTTTGATCCTGTCGCAGCCCGTCCCCGGCTGCCACGCGACTCCCTGGGAGGGTTGAACATGTCCAAGCAGATTCCCGTCAGTCATATGGCCTTCGTTCGAGCGCGCGCCGGACGCTCCGCCGAACTGGGTGTACGCCTCAGTGCCTTGATCGAACCGTCACGCAACGCCCCCGGTTGCCTGAACTTCGCCTTGCAGCATTCGCAATGCGATCCGGACCTGTGGCTGGTCTCCGGTTTCTGGAGCCATCAACAGGCAATGACCGCGTATTTCAACAGCCCGTCGATGCAGATCTTTGCCGAGTTGGTTCAGGATCTGGTGGTCAACAGCCTGGATTTCCACACCTTCAAAGAGGTGTCGGCGGCGCAGGCGCTCGGACAATGCCCGGCACCGATACACAAACTCGCCGGTTGAGGGTTTAATGTCCGGCTTATTCATCTGAGCCAGGATGTGTGCCATGGCACGTAAAGAGTTTGAACACTTCGAAGCAGTCTCCGCAGTCGTCCCCGTCGAGTTGGGCGGCAACAAGGGTTACCACGCGGCAATCGCGGTCAAGGCCCTGGTCGATGGCGGTGCGCCACGCTTCCACAAACTGCTGGGTGATCAGGTTTTCCCCGGCGCCATCGCGGCCGACGACGCGGCGACCCAGGAGCTGGAACGTCTGCAGGGCGTCACTGATGACGCCGAGCTGATCTGGTAACTGTGCTTACTTGCCCGCACCCGGGCGCCACATCTTGAACAAGGCCTCTGGCCCCAACTGGAAATAATCCGCCGGCCCGCCGCCGCGCAGAATCGGTTCTGCCGCGGCGGTGTCGTAGATCCCGTCCTTCAACAGCCACTTGGCGATATGCACAGCGACCACTTCGCCGAGAATCAGCCAGCTCGGCACGGTTTCGCCATCGGCGCGCTGCAACTGAATGATCTGCGTGACCTTGCACTCGAAGGACACCGGGCTTTCGGCCACCCGTGGTACCGCAATCACCTTCGACGCCACGGGCGTCAGCCCCGCCAGTTCAAACTCGTTGACTTCAGGCGCGACCATTGCGCAGCTCTGGTTCATCTGCTCGGCCAGCGGCCGGGTGGCGAGGTTCCAGACGAACTCGCCGGTCTGCTCGATGTTGTTCAGGCTGTCTTTGCGTCCGACGCTGGAAAAACCAATGATCGGCGGAATGTAGTTGAACGCGTTGAAGAAGCTGTAAGGCGCAAGGTTCAGCCGGCCGTGGGCATCCTGCGAAGAAATCCAGCCGATGGGGCGCGGGCCGACGATGGCGTTGAACGGATCGTGAGGCAGGCCGTGGCCGTTGGCGGGTTCGTAGAAGTGGATGTCATCGGACATGGCTGGAGGTTCCTGGAGGGCGTTTGTAGAAGGCAATAGTGCAAGTCTGAAACAGCATTTTCCAGTCACACAAAGATATTCCAGTTGATGCAATCCCCTTTGTGGCAGCGGGGTTGCTCGCGAATGCAATCTTTCAGTTGCCACAGTGGTTGACTGACCCGGCGCTTTCGCGAGCAAGCCCGCTCCCACAGGGGATATTTGCCGTGCCCCAGAAATGACTAAGCCCGGCCGAAGCCGGGCTGTGCGCTTTACGACTGCAATCAGCTGATCGAAGCGGATTGGGTGCGGTCGTAACCGTCTTCAGCAAAGGTCGCCGAACCGGTGCGGTCGTAGCCATCCTCGGCGACAGTTGCCGAGCCAGTGCGGTCGTAACCATCGGCAGCGACGGCCGAGCCAGTGCGGTCATAACCATCGGCAGCGACAGCCGAGCCAGTGCGGTCGTAACCATCGGCAGCGACGGCCGAGCCAGTGCGGTCATAACCATCGGCAGCGACAGCCGAGCCAGTGCGGTCGTAACCATCGGCAGCGACGGCCGAGCCAGTGCGGTCGTAACCATCGGCAGCGACGGCCGAGCCAGTGCGGTCGTAACCATCGGCAGCGACGGCCGAGCCAGTGCGATCAAAACCGTCGGCAGCAAAGGTGTTGGCGGCCATTACGGACAAGGCGAAAGCGAGGATCAGTTTGGTTTTCATGTGAGTGACTCCAGATTCGTTGGCGGGTGTGTCTTGCATGGGTTTAATGCTACGCCAACTAAATTGATAAAAAAGCGCAAATAAATGCTAAAAACAATCGATTAACTTGATATTAAGGACGACGCATTGAATGGGCTTCCACTGTCGGGAGCGAACGCCGCGCGGGTCATCGATCAGGTAGTGGCAGGATGCCGGGGCAGCATTAATGGGGGATTAATCGCTGTTTTTCGCGATATGACGGATTTTTCATCTGTTGCCGACCGGTTTTTCACCGGTGCGACGCCAGTCTGCCCACGGCCAGAAAACCAAGAACCGGCCGTCCCACACTGGAGCTTTGCTTGCGATGAACAAACTGCCTCAAATCACCCTGGCGTTCTGGGTCATGAAAATCTGCGCGACGACCCTGGGGGAAACCGCGGGGGACTTGCTGTCGATGACCCTCAACGTCGGGTACGCCCTCAGCTCGCTGATCCTGATCAGCGTGTTCGTGCTGACGCTGATCAGCCAACTGATGGCCAAGACCTACAAGCCGCTGCTGTACTGGATCGTGATTCTGTCGACCAGCACCGCCGGCACCACCATGTCCGACTTCATGGACCGCACCCTTGAACTGGGCTACGCCACCGGGTCGATGATCCTGATTGCGATTCTGTTGGCGATCTTCACGGCCTGGCGCCTGAGCGGCGACTCGTTGAACGTCAGCAAGGTGCAGACCTTCCGTGGCGAGATGTTCTACTGGATGGCGATTCTGTTTTCCAACACCCTGGGCACTGCGCTCGGCGATTACCTGGCCGATGATTCGGGCCTGGGTTTTGCCGGTGGCGCGCTGCTGATCGGCTCGACCATTGCCGTGGTCGTGGCGCTCAAATACTTCACGAAGATTTCGTCGGTGCTGTTGTTCTGGGTGGCGTTCGTGCTGACCCGGCCGTTCGGTGCGACCCTGGGTGACCTGATGACCAAGTCCCATGAAAAGGGCGGCCTGGACTTCGGCACCATCGGCTCGTCGGCGGTGCTGGCGGGGATTCTGCTGGTGATGATTGTCGGCGCGTCGTATGCGCAGAAGCGTTATGGCAAGCCAACGGTAGTTGCTGAATTGTCCTGATACCGAGTCGCCCCAATCGCGAGCAGGCTCACTCCTACAAAGGGCGGCGTACACCAATCAATGTAGGAGTGAGCCTGCTCGCGATGAGGCCATAACAGCCACCATCACAATGGCTGAACTGACTCATTCCTCAGTCAGTCACGATCCGCGAGTGTTTCTGCGTGTCTTTCATGGTGATGTACACCAGCAGCGACACCGCGATGCACGCAGTCACGTACCAGTAGTAACCGGTTTCCATGCCGATGCTCTTGAACCACAGCGCGATGTATTCGGCGGTACCGCCGAAGATCGAAACGGTCAGTGCGTACGGCAGGCCGACGCCCAGCGCGCGGATTTCGGTCGGGAACAGTTCGGCTTTCACCACGGCGTTGATCGAGGTGTAGCCGCTGACAATGATCAGTGCCGCCATGATCAGGAAGAACGCGCCCCACCAGGTCTGGATGGTGTGCAGGGTCATCAGGATCGGCACGGTGAAGATCGTCCCGAGTACGCCGAAGGCGATCAGGATCGGGCGCCGACCGATCTTGTCCGACAGGCCACCGATGATCGGTTGCAGGCACATGAACAGGAACAGCGTGGCGGCGGAAATGGTGGTCGAGTCGGAGATGCTCATGCCGACGGTATTCACCAGGTATTTCTGCATGTAGGTGGTGTAGGTGTAGAACGCCAGCGTGCCGCCCATGGTCAGGCCGACCACGGTCAGCAATTCTTTCGGGTGACGCATCAAGGTGCGCATCGCGCTTTCCTTGGACTTCTCTTTCTTGGTGAACGACTCGGTCTCTTCCATGCCGCGACGCAGGTACAGCGCGACGATCGCGCACAGTGCGCCGATGGCGAACGGAATACGCCAGCCCCACGCGTACAGCTGTTCAGTGGTCAGCATGTTCTGCAGCACGATCAGCACGCCCAGCGCGATGAGCTGGCCGGAGATCAGGGTCACGTACTGGAAGCTGGAGAAGAAGCCGCGACGTTCCTTGGTCGCCATCTCTGACAGGTAAGTGGCCGAGGTGCCGTACTCGCCGCCGACTGACAGGCCTTGCAGCAAGCGCGCGAAGACCAGCAGGATCGGCGCGCCGATGCCGATAGTTTCGTAGTTCGGGCTGAGGGCGATCAGCAAGGAGCCGAAGCACATCAGGTAGACCGAGGCCATCAAGGCTTTCTTGCGACCGACCTTGTCGGCGTACAGGCCCATCAGCCAGCCACCAATCGGACGCATCAGGAAGCCCACGGCGAAGATCGCGGCGGTGTTCATCAGTTGCGCGGTGGTGGAACCGGCGGGGAAGAAGGTCTTGGCGAAGTACAGCGAGAAAGCGGCGTAGACGTACCAGTCGTACCACTCGACCATGTTGCCGACCGAGCCGCTGAAGATCGATTTGATCCGGCTGGCGGTGGTTCTTTGTTTGGCGGGCGCGGCAGCCGACCCAAGGGGCAGGGCGTTGGAGTTATCCATTGAAGGATCCTTCGTTTAATTGTTTTTGTGGAGCGCGTTGGAACGCAGCCTGTCTGGGCTATAGCAGGAGCTGTGCCAACGGGGGGAGGGCCGGTTTAGAGGGGGCGGCAGGATTTTATGAGCGGAAATCCGCTTATGGCTGGATTGTGGTGAGCGGAAAATTGCTCATTCAGGCGGATGGATAAATGTTGCCTTTGCGGGCCTCTTCGCGGGCTAGCCCGCTCCCACAGTGGTCGGTGGTGTTCACACATTCTGTGTTCAGCACAAAACCCTGTGGGAGCGGGCTTGCTCGCGAAGAGGCCCGATCAGACACTGCAAAACTCAGCTGCCCGGAACAAACATCTCCCGGCTCAACCCATGCCGCTGCAGCTTTTCATTGAAGGTCCGGCGCGGCAGTTGCAACTCTTCCAGCACCGCTTTCACATCGCCCTTGTGCCGGGTCAGCGCCGCGCGCAGGCATTGCGCTTCAAAGGCTTCCTGCTGCGCGGCGAGAGACTGGCCCGGATCGATGCCCTGCACCGGCTCATCCAGCCCCAGCACCTGGCGCTCGGCGACATTCGCCAGTTCCCGCACGTTGCCCGGCCAGTCGTGGCTGAGCAGGTGACTCAATTGCGCCCCGCTCAACGGCGGGAAAGTGCGGCCCAGACGCTGGGCGGCGCTGAAGGCGAACGACTCGAACAGCAGCGGAATGTCTTCGCGACGATCGCGCAACGGCGGCAGGCGCAGCTCGGCGACGTTCAGGCGATACGCCAGGTCTTCGCGAAAACGTCCGGCCCGGGCCTCATCCAGCAGATCAGGCTTGGTCGCGGCGACGATCCGCAGATCGACACGAATGCTCTGGTTCGAGCCGAGGCGCTCCAGCTTCTGCTCCTGCAACACCCGCAGCAATTTCACTTGCTGAGCCAGCGGCATGCTTTCGATTTCATCGAGGAACAACGTGCCGCCATCGGCATATTCCAGTTTGCCGATGCGCTTGCCGGACGCGCCGGTGAACGCGCCACTTTCATGGCCGAACAACTCGGCTTCGAACAACTGCTCGGGGATCGCCGCGCAGTTCAGCGCCACGAAGGGCTTGGCGGCGCGCGGGCCGAAATCATGCAGGCAGCGGGCGATCAGTTCCTTGCCGCTGCCGGTTTCGCCACGGATCAACACGTTGACCGGCAGCGCCGCCAGATCCAGCACCTGTCGACGCAAAGTCTGCATGCCACGGGACACGCCGAGCAGCGTCGCATCGAGTCTGGCGCGGTGGTCGGCCTGCTCGTGCAGGGCGCGGTTTTCCAATACCAGTCGCCGCTTGTCGAGTGCCCGGCGCAGGCTGCCGAGCAGGGTTTCCGGGCTGAACGGTTTTTCCAGAAAATCGTAGGCGCCGTCACGCATGGCTTCGACCGCCATCGGCACATCGCCGTGACCGGTCAGTAGAATCACCGGCAGATCGGCATCACGTTTCTGCACTTCGGCGAGCAACTGCAGACCACTGAGCCCGGGCATGCGCACATCGCTGAGGATCACCCCGGGAAAGTGCGCCGGCAGCGCGGCGAGGCAATCTTCGGCGCGGCTGAACAGCTGTACCGCGAACCCCGACAGGCTCAGCCATTGCTCGACAGCGCTGCGAATGCTGCTTTCGTCATCGACCACCATCACCGAGTTGAGCATCAGATGTGTGCCTCCAGATCGATCGGCAGGGTCAGGCTGAACACAGCGCCGGCCTCGCCATTTTCTACGCTCAGACGCCCGCCGGATTCATGCACGATGGCAAAGGATACCGCCAGCCCGAGGCCGAGTCCGTCACCCACCGGTTTGGTGGTGAAGAACGGGTCGAACACCTGATTCAGGTGCTGTTCGGCAATCCCGCCGCCATTGTCGATCACGCTCAGGCGCCACAGTTGTTCGTCCACTTCCAGGCGAATTTCCAAGCGCTTGCACGGTTTGCCCTGCATTGCATCGAGGGCATTGCGCAGCAGATTGATCAGCACCTGTTCGAGGCGTATTGCATCACCACGCACCCAGGCCGGACGCGTCAGGTGCAGCACCAGACTGACCTGTTCGTCGCGTAGGCGCGCATCGAGCAGTTGCAGCGACTGATCGACCACGGTCGCCAGATCCAGCCGTTCGCGCAGGCCGCTGGGGCTCTTGCGGGCGAAGGTTTTCAGATGGCCGGTGAGCGATGCCATGCGCGTGAGCATGTCGTCCACCGGTTTGAGCGCCTTGTACGCATCATCGACGCGGCCATGTTCGAGCAGCAGGCGCAGCGTCGCCAATTGCATCCGTTGCGCGGTCAGCGGTTGATTGATTTCGTGGGCCAGTGCGGCGGACATCTGCCCCAGCGCCGCGAGCTTGGCCGATTGCACCAGACCGTCCTGCGCGGTGCGCAGATCGCGGGTGCGTTCTTCGACCAGTTGTTCGAGTTCTTCGCGGTTGCGTTGACGGACTTTCGACAGGCGCCAGCGCTGATTGAGGAACAGCAGCAAAAACACCAGCGCCAGCCATACACCTGCGGCGGCCAGCCCGGCGTTGCGTAAGTCTTCGAAAGCCACTTGCGGGCGGCGCAGCAAGTGCAGGGTCCAGCCTTCGGTGGCCAGCGGCAGCGATTCCCACAAGTAGTCCGCCGTTCCGTCCGGGCCTTCGACCCGGCGCAGGTCACTGTTGTCGTCGAAGTGACGCAGCGACAAATGCGTCAGCGGGATCAGCGATTGTTTGTCGTACTGCCGCGTGCGCTTGATCTCGTCCATGTCGCGGCTGTCCAGCGGCCGCAACGAGCGATAGCGCCAGCCGGGCTGGTTGGCGATGAAGATGATCCCGCGTGCATCGCTGACCAGCAGCGTGTCGCTGCCTTGGCTCCATTCACGCTCAAGCTCGGGGAACTCCAGCTTGACCACCATCGCGCCAAGGAACTCGGCATTGTCGCCGAGCACCGCGCTGGACAGAAAATAGCCGGGGATGCCGCTGGTCACGCCCACCGCATAAAAGCGCCCGCTGCCCTGAGTGCGGGTCTGGCTGAAGTACGGACGAAAACCGTAGTTGTGGCCGACGTAACTGCTCGGCAGGCGCCAGTTGCTGGCCGCCACCGCGAGGCCGCTGTGATCAAGCAGCTCGAGGGTCGAGGACTGCGCCGCGCCGTTGATCTGCTCCAGCTTCAGATTCAGCACATTCTGTTGTTCCGCACCCACCGGCCCGGCCAGCGCGCTGCGCAATTGCGGGTCCAGCGCCAGCACGGCGGGCAGGGCGCGATAGCGGTCGATCAGGGTGTGCAACGAGTTGGCATACAGCGCCAATTGCTGGCTGGCACGGGTCGCGTCTTCCTCCATCGCCTGGCGTTCGGCGTGGCGGATGGCAAGGGTGGCCGCAAGCACGGCACCGGCGATGATCAGCAGGGTATACAACGACAGGCGCAAAGTACGGGAAGTCGGCAGCATGCTGGGCTAATGGATAAAGGGACGGGCGGGCACGATAGCATGGGCCGAAGTGGCTCGGCGCACTGTTCGAACGGCCTTCGACGTCACACGTACGTTTCGCCGGCAGAGACCCGCTGGATGTATTTCGTCCGCGGCTTGGGGATGGGTTTAAGCCTTGAATTCTCAGTGACTTTGCTCTGCAGTTGTTGCAGGCGATTGTTCACGTCTGCGCCGATGTCGGGGGCGTCATCCATGACCGTTTGGGCCGTCTCCAGCACCTTGCCGATGGCGTCGAACGGGTCGAGTCCGCTTCTCAGGAGCTTGATGACCTCGCGTTGTTTGTCACCGGCAAGGGTCTGCAACTGGTCGTGGAACAGCGCCTGAGTCCGCTCGGGATATGCGTTGAGGGTATTGGTCATGTTTTTGATGCGTTCCAGCACCTCCGTGCCGCCATTGAGCAGATCAGTGGTGCCATCAACCACGCGGGTGACGGTATCACCGAGGGTTTGCAGGCCATTCTTGAGTTCCTGGGTGCGCAGCGTTTGCGCGAGTTTCAAGCCTTTCTTGAAAAAGTAATAGCGCAGCAACGGGAAAACGACCATGCCCGCCAGCGTCCCCACACCACTGCCGATGGCATTGCCAACTCCTGGTAGTGCCGTGCCTATAAGTCCACCGATGGCGAGCCCTTTCCCCGCACCGTAAAGAACCGATTTGATGCCCTGCCGGGACTTGAGAAATTTGCCGAACGTCATGGTTTTGCGCAGGTCTTCGATGTCTGCGCCTTCGGGGATCAAGTCGTCGAACTCGCGACTCAGGTTGTGTAATTGATCGGCCGCTGTTTCGGCTTTGTCGAGCAGGCCGACCGCTCGTTTGGCCAGATCGAAAATAACCTTGTAGGTGCCCGTCCGGTCGACATGGATCGCCGGGTTGTTGCCGACAAAAGCGTACAGGTTCAGTCCGTCCACGTCCCGGGCCGGATCAGCACTGATCCAGCGTTGCAGCCATGGCGCGTAATACCGCGCGCCGTAGTAGTACAAACCGCTGGCATCCATTTCCTTGCCCGAGTAACGGATCGTTTTGTAATCCGCTTCCACGGCTGAGCGGGCTGCCCACCAGGCCGTGCCGCCGAAGGCGTAATAATGCTCCAGGCTGATCACGCCAGCGTGGCGGTCCAGTTCCAGCGAGCAGGATCCGAGGTGATCGTCGAGGCTGAAGCGCAGTTGATCGGCTTCGATATCCGCCGGTTGACCGCTGAGCCAATGCAGGCAACGCGCGCCGGGCAGCACGATGACATGCAGTTGCTGGCCGTCGCTGCGGCTGTGGATTTCCAGCCCTGGCAGGTAACGTACCTCGCGGCGATCGGTGATCGACGGCGTATGCCTCAGCGTGCATTTGTAAACGCGCTGACCCTGGCTGTAGCGATAGATTTCATCGTCGTCGGGCGGGCCGTTGCTGTGTTGCAGCAGGGTGACGCGGGCCAGTTGATCGTAGCTGTCCCACTCCAGTGGCAGGCCGCCGTGCTGCAGTTTCAGCTGGTTGCCGTGGCGGTCAAAGTAGTCGCCGAACACCGGTTCGGGATCAGCGGGTTGGCAGCGCAGCCCCCGATTGCTGTTGGCGGCGATTTTCATCTGTTGCGTGAAGTTGTGGCCCTTGCGCACATGCACCAGTTCAACCAGGTTATTTCCCGCGTCGTAGTGATATTGCTCGCTGTAGTTGAAACGCCGCCCCGGGTCGATGGGCTCAATCGGTTGCGGCAAACCTGGCGACTGTTGCGGGATCTGGCCTTCGAAGCCGCGACTTTCGCTCAGCCGATACAGCGAGTCGTAGACAAAATGACGATCACCATCGACGCGCTGATTGGCGAAATACACCGTGGCCAGGGTGCGATCCTCGATACGCAGGACATTGCCGACCGGGTCATAGGTGTAGTGCAAGTCCTGCAGCGGTTTTTCCTGATCCTTGCAGGCCAGCTGATTCAGCAGGCGACCGTCAGCGGGATCGTACACGCGGCGGCTGCGCACACCATTGCCGGCCCGTTGTTCGAGCAGTTGGCCGGAGGCGTTGTACGTGGCAGCGTCGACCACCGGTTGTGCCGCGTCAGCCCCGGCTATCCACAGCGATACCTGATGTAACTGGCCGGCGACATCGTAGCTCGAGCGTTGCCGGTGACCACCGGCGTCGGTGACTTGCACCACATTGCCGTGCGCGTCGAAATCCGTACGAGTGATGAAAGCCGCCGTCTCGCCAGACAGCGTACGGGTTTCACTCACTGCCTTGCCCTGCAGGCTGTAGCCGTCGACCACCACTGTGGCGCCCGGGTCGGCGCTTTCGCTCAGTTCACCGCGCAGGTTATGCCCGGGGTCGGCATTGTGGTCGGCATAGGTGTAGCGCTCGACATCGACTTGCGCATTTTCATCGACGGCGATCAACCGCATCATCGGATCGTAGCGATTGCGCCATTGCTTGCCGCGCTGGTCGTGGCGTTGCAACACCTCACCGGCCAGACCGGGCAGGTTTACGCGCCAGCCGGAATCGACGCTGTCGATTTTCAGTGGGTCGCCGTCCAGACGGTAAGCCGTGGTCAGGCAGGGCACGGGGAGGCGCGGGTCCCATTGTTCGATCAGGCGGCCGTTGGAGTCGTGGCGTTGACGGTTGATCTGGCATTCGACTTCGGCGCCTACCACCGCCCGCAGATAAGCCACGTTTCTGACCGGCAGCCCTCTGGGATCGTGAGCCGACAGAGCAGGAGTACGCCAATGCACTGAAGGATTCATGCCCGCACTTCCGTGAAGCGGATCATTCAGGCTGCCTTTTTCCGGGTTCGGCGCTGCGCCAGCAAGAACTGATTGTCGGTAGTCCCCATCTCTTTGTACGACGTCATCATGTCTTGAGAGCGCTTGATGTTGGAAAGAGTAAAATTGGTCAACCGGCGCAAGTCTGAGCGAGAGATGGGGGCCAGGGTCTCTGCCGATGTCATATGGTTGATATTTGGCAGCGAGTCGGCCGGGTACACAATGTCCGTGCCCAGTGCATCGAATGCATTTTCAGCCCAGCCGGCACGTTGTTCTACCGCCGATTTCCAGTCCTCGAGCATTTTGTCTATTTTCTGGATCTTTACCGGATCAAGGCGGTTTTTGATGTCTTCTGCCTCTATTGCCCGGGCAAACATATTCAGTGCTGCGGGAATGATCGATATCCACGAAGCCATGAGCCGGCCCATCATGAAGGAGGGGTTGAGTACCGCATCAAGGCCTGGATGAATCAGCTCATCCTTCACGTCTCGCCAGGAGCTGATTTCCTTGACGGCATCTCTGATGCCCAGCCCATGATCAATCGCGTTGACCGAGATCCGCGAGGTCTGCGGAATCAGTGGACCCATTCCGATGCCGGCGCTGTTGGCTATCGGATCAATCATGGCCGTGGCGGAGTCGCCGCCAATATTGCCGCCGATCACCCCTCCGGTCGTGGTGTAGGGTGTGGTGTCAGGCATATTGGGAATGACCAGGTCAAGCAGATCGCCGCCTGCGGCACCGCCCTCATAGCCGACGACCCCTCTCACGACTTCGCCTACCATGTTCAGTGCCAGATTCATTGCCACACCTTCCTCATGGAGAATGTTGTGAATTTGCCCCACAACCTGCGTGGAGTGGCCCTGGACGCTCGAAAGAAATGCTGAATACAGCATGATCACACTTTCCGCTCTGTTGTTTCCGTCAGGATCCACATAGCGCAGCGGATTGTTGCCGACGTACGCATACCGGTTCAGCCCGTCCACATCTCCCGCCGGATCCGCACTGACCCAGCGTTGCAACCACGGCGCGTAATACCGCGCACCGTAGTAATACAAACCGCTGACATCCATTTCCTTGCCTGAATAACGCAGTGTCTTGTAGTCAACCTCGACAGCCGAGTCGGCGCTCATCCACGCGGTCGCGCCGAATGGGTAATAGCCTTCGTGACTGATCAGGCGTGCCTGCTGGTCCAGTTCCATCACGCATGAGCCCAGGTGATCATCGAGGGTGTAACGCAGCTGGTTGTCGGCAATGCCCGGCGGTTTGCCGCTCAGCCAATGCAGGCAACTGACATGGCCTGCGCCGGCGGCGAGGCTGATGACGTGCAGCTCCTCACCGTTGTCCTTGCTGCGGATCTCCAGTCCGGGCAGGTAGCGCACTTCGTGAAAATGCCGGTTGGAACCGCTGTAGGTGTCATGGCGTTTGTAGACGCGCGCGCCCTGGCTGTAGTGATAGAACTCGGCGTCATCCAGGCCGTTTTCGCGTTGAACCAGAGTCACCGAGGCCAGTTGATCGCGGGCGTCCCAGCGCAGTGCCTGTCCCGGTTGCAGGGCCATCAGGTTGCCGTGGCGGTCGAATAGCTGATCGAAATCCGGTGCGGGATCACCTTGTTTCCAGCGCACACCGCGATTGCTTGCAGGGTCGATACACATCTGACGGGTCTGACAGGCACCGTCGCGCACATGGCACAGTTGCGTCAGGTTGCCGCCGTTATCGTAGCGGTAGGTCTGCAGGTAATTGCGCCGGTCGTTGGGGTCGCTCGGTTGCGGTCGGCCGGGGAGGTCGCTGGGGGCCGCGTCGTCGTAACCGCTGGCGCTGGTCAGCCGATACAGCGAGTCGTAACGGAACGCACGTTCGCCGTCGACCCGCTGGTTGGCGAAGTGGCTGGGCGTGAACACGTGGTCGAGGATGCGTGTCGGGTTGCCGACCGGATCGTACTCATAGCTCATGTCCTGCAGGGGCGGCTGCGCACCCTTTTGCGCCCATTGCCGCTGCAGGCGCCCAGTGGTTGGTTCGTAGTCCCAGTAGCAGGCAATGCCATTGCCGGTCAGTTGTTCGATGATTTGTCCGACGGCGTTGAAGTGCGAGTCGAGCAACACGTCCTGCCAGTCGTGGTCGCCGGCCAGCAGCAGTTGCAACTGCTTGAGCTGACCGGCGACGTCGTAGCGCGATTGCTGGCGGTGGCCGCCGGCGTCAGTCTGCTCCAGCATCGCGCCCAACGGGTTGAAAATGCGCTGGCTGACAAACACCCGGGCGTCGGCAAAGGTGCGGCTTTCGCGCAGTGGCTGTCCGGCCAGGCTGTAGCTGTCCAGGTGCAGGCTGCCGGACGGGTCGAACTGTTCCAGTAATCGGCCGCGCTGGTTGTGATCGGCCGGGGCACTGGCATCGGCATAGGTGAAGGTGTCGCTGAGCGGGTCGACGCTGTTGCTGATCGCCAGCAGGCGCAGCAACTCATCGTAGCGGCTGCTCCAGTGCACGCCGCCCGCGTCCCAGCGCTGCAAGGCTTGTCCGGCCAGCCCGGGCAGGCTCAGGCGCCAGCCGGCATCGACGCTGTTGATCTTGAGTGGCTGGCCGTTGAGATCATGAATGCTGGTAACGCTCGGAGCGCTCAGGCGTGGATCGAACTGCGCCACCAGACGCCCGGCAATGTCGTGCTGTTGGCGAGTCACCAAGGCTTCGGCAGGGTCTTCGGCCAATACGCGCAGATAGGCAATCTGACGCAGTGGCAAGCCGCGACTGTCGATCACGACGAGCGACGGTGTACGCCGATGGAGGTTGGCGCTCATCAGTGCAGCGTCCATGGTGATGTCGATTCCGGCACAGCGGATTCATCGGTGTCGTTGAAGTCTTCGCTGGCCTGATACCACGGATGATAGGTCTCGCGGGAAAAATAGCCCTTGGCGTTGATCAGCTTGACCAGACGCCCGAGCGGGTCATAGAACAGTTGATCGAAGTAGCCGTACCGCCGCAGGGATTGATCATTGACGTAGCCATGGGTGTCGGCAAAAAACGGCCGGAATTGTCGCACCGCGAGCCCTTTGTTGTTGTACTCGACCCGCGCGCTGACCCGCCAGCGTGGATCGGCGTGCTCCTCGCGCAGCTGCCCGCGATCGACGATCAGCGACCCATCGGCAGCGACCGCACAGGCGATTCCGGGCTCGACCCGTTGCAGGGTTTGCAACGCGCGGCCAAAGCCGTCCACGTAGCTGATGATGATCTGCACCAATGCCGCAATCGGATCAGTCGGGTAACGGTCGGCACTCAGCGCCACGCTGTGCACCGGTTTGCGTGCAACCGTGCTGATGAGTTCGCGCAGGGCCTGTTCGGCGGGAGTCGGCGACGTCAATTGCGCCAGCCGCCGTCGCGCGCTGGCGCGAATGTGCAGGCTCGGCAACACATCACCGCTGGCCAGCCATTGCTCAAGCAGCTGCGGCGTTGCATCGACCGCCGCAGGCAACTGTCCCATCCAACTGAACAAATCCTTGCGCAAGGTGCTGGCGGCTTTTTGCACGGCCGCTTGCGGGTCGGCAATGGCAGCGTCCGGACTTGGATCTACCGGGCGCACGTATTCGCTGAGCGGGCGGAAACCGGCGGCGACAGCGTTTTCGGTGCCGTGAAAACTGGTCGCCAAGGGTTGGCCGGAAGGCTCGTAAAGCGCTTCCTGAATATTCTCGTTGGCATCGATGATGCGCACCGGTTGCAGGGCGTGGTAATCGTATTCGCAGCGGGTGATGCAGCCATCCGGCAGTTCGACGCTGATGACCAGCAGCCAATACTCGTCGTACCGCGCCTTGGTCCAGCCGTGGCTCAGGGTTTCGCGGTATTCAAGTACCCGGAAGAAATCCTTGGCATCGGCGTACTTCGCGTAGGTGTAATGCGCGGACCAGAGGCTTTCTGCGTCCGCGTTTACCGCCGTGTCATCGAACAGTAGCGGCATCAGTGTGTAACCGATTTTCGCCAGCTCCTGAAGGATATCGAACGGTGGCGGCAGAATGTCGTAGGCGGCGAGGGCCGTCTTGTCGAAGCTTGCCATTTCCAGCGGCCCTTTCAGTGCTTCGAATTGCGCCGAGCCGTCGGGCAGCAGACTGCCGTCCTCTTTGTTGATATAGCGCTGCATGGTTTGCCCGGTCAGCACCCGCAGGGCATTCCACTCGGGCGAGCTTACATGCTCGTTAAGTAATTCCCATGTCAGCTGTTGCGGGTTGAGGCCCGATGGCAGATCACCTTTGGGCAGTACCAGGGCATTGCTGCGTTGCTGCCAAGGCAGGCCCAGTCGCCATTCATAGAGCTTCTCGTCCAGATCAATCGAGCGCGCGCGCGTTTCGTTGAGATAAAAAAACCGCTGCGCCATGTCATGCGCGTCCCGCCACCACTGTTGTTCGTCGGGGTCGCTGAAAGGCGGAGGGTCGCCGGGCAGGCGCCGTCGCGCGTAACTGATGGTCAGGCTGTGAGTGGCGTGGCCGTATTCGCTGCTGGCGAGCAAGACTTCATGACGGCACAACGGGTCGTCAATGAAACCATCGTACTGATAGCTGATTTTTTCCAGGGTCTGTACCAGCAGCACGCTCGCCGGCTCTCGCAAGTTGGCGGGCCGGACATCACGCACCAGGTAACGAAATTCTTCTACGGCGTAGAGCCGTGCATTGGCTGGCTCGTCAGTGCCGGTCCAGGTTTCGATGCGGGCGACGGCGCCGACCAGCGCGCGTGCGATTTTATAGCGTACGTCTTCGTTGTCTGGCGTGACCGGTTCATCGCATTCATCACTGTCGTGATAGCGGCTGAAGACGGTTGGTCGCAAGTCAACGGCCTCACTGTCACCGTCGAAGTAGCCATGTCTTGGCCGATCCATCGCCTGCCCGGTCAGGTACCAGGTACAGATGCGCACCGGTGCTGTGAACCCGAGTTCTTCATCGCCTGTGGCCCGTTCGCTGTCGGTCTGTTCCCGGTAACCGAAACCCCGAAACTCACGATCGATGCTGTCGTAGACGCCTTCGCGATAGAAGCATGATTGCGTCAGGCAATTGCCGGTTATTTCATCCAGCTGACGTTGCCGGGCGACGACTTGAACCGCGAACGGTAGATGGCACACCGGCGTTTCGTCGGGATGATCGGTAAGCCACTGCTGTTTTTCATCCAGCCATTCCTGTGCAGAGCTACGATAGACCACCTGCGTGGCGCAGCCCATGTTGTTATTGGTAGCGGTCAGCAAGTAAGGCTTGGCCGCGACAAAGTCGTAGCGCCAGTGCTCGGGGGTCATGTGCGGTACCGTCAGGATCAGGCTGGCACAACCCAGGCCTTGCAGGTCGGCGAAACTGACCTGGCACAGGCGGTCGTAGCTCACGCCTTCCGGCCACGGCACGAAGACAGGCGTCTGTTCCAGGCCATTGCCCCCACGATTGAGGTAGATCTCGAAGCCTGAAGGTTTCAGGCACAGCAAGGCCGGCGCGCCGGAGCCGTCGATATCGGCGATCCGGATGTGCTCTGCGTTGAATTGGTCATACCGGAAGGGCAGGGCACTGATGACCCGGCCTTCGCCGAATTTGCCATGCCCCAGATTGGGCCAGCATTTGATTTCGTTGTACCGGATCCGGCACAGCTCGCTCATGTCACTGCCGAGCATGTTGCCCAGAAATACGAGTTCTGTGGGGGCGTTGCCGAACAGCGGCAAACTGTCCTCATCGTCTTTGCGAGGCACGTCTTCGGCGCCGGAAAAACCCTGTTCCCGTTGGTTGGCATACAAGCGCACCGCGCGCGGACCGATCATTGCCAGCGAGTTGAGGCCGTTGCCTCCCAGGTCGCCGAGCTGCGAAAGGGTGTGAAAAAACTCCAGCGGCATGCCGGTAAACGCGATGAACGGCGCCCAGCTGCGGTCAGCATTCAACGTGCGATACCCGCTGCTGCCCGGTAAGGCCGCGATCCAGTCCAGCCGCCCGTTACCGGTCAGGTCGAGTAAGAACTGCTGGGCGGCGTCGTGCCTGGCCACCGGGATCTGCTCAAGCTCGGTCCAGGAAGCGTAGGTGATGGCGTCTGACCCCGACGTTGCGCGCAGCGGTTCGCGGTAATACCAACACTGATCGTAGCGGCAGAGAAATCCCGGTACACCTTCGCCGTACAGATCGACGCACTGGTAAAACTGTCCATCCTCAAGGCCCGGCATGGTGTCTTCGGCGAACATCCGTGACGAGGTTTTATTGATCTCGAAGGGTGAGTAATCAAACTCCACCGGCGGCGTCGTCTCCAGCGCGCCGCTGGCATCAAAGGCCTGATAGTGGGCGGCGGTGATCCGGTTGTAAGTCCACGGATCAGAGGGCGACGGGTATTCCAGCAGCAGCCGCCGCACCAGCAGCGGATCCTCACCGGCAGGCCGCGAGAAGTTATGGAACATCAGGATTTGCCGGCACAGCCGCCGCGTGCCCAGTTCGAAACCCTGACCGAAGGTGGAAAACGGATCCCGGCGTTTATCCCAGACTGCCAGGCTGTCGCCGCCGTACACCGGGGCCTCTGTCAGTGAACGGGTGCGCTCGCCGTAATCGAACAGCAGATGGAAATGCCAATCCAGTTCGGCCGGATCCTCCACGGTCCAGCTATACAAATGCTGGCTGGCTGTGACGTTGCCGTAGAACACCGCGTGCACGTAGCGCTGGGCGCGGTAGTCGTGAGTCGGGTCGGGGTCCTGATCATCGGCCAGATAGTCGAAGCCGATGTGCTCGCCCTGCGGGTTCATGCTTTCGCACAGCAGCCAGCTGCCGACGCGCAGTGGATTGTCCGGATCGGCGCGGCGCGAGGCGCTGGTCTTGCCGTATACCTGCAAGGAGCCGTCTGCGCCGTGGATCAGCCAGAAGGGCGGCCCCTCAGGTTTACCGTCTGCAGTGACGGGCTGCCAGCGTTCGCGCAGGGTAAAGTCGCTCTCTACCCGGGGCCAGAAGCGCACCACGTGATGAGCGCCGACGGAAATTGCGTTGTAGCTGTCTTCGGGACGCGACTTCGGTGTGCCATCACTGTTCAGTTCGGGATGCCACACTTCACCGTCATCACCGATGATTTCATCGAGATCGCTATACCGCGGCACGCCTTTTTGGGTACGACGGCTGATCTGTCCAATACCCAGGTTCCAGCCGACGCCAAACGGCCCGTTGCCGGCCTGACTGCTGTAGGTCAGCGACAGTTGCGGATCCCAGCCACGTCCGGCGGACAGGGGCAGTGGCAGTTCAAATGAAGCCGCGCCAGTGGCGCCAACCGCCCCCCAGCTTTTGCCGATCGTGGTGATCGAGGCGCTGCTGGCGATGGACGGGGTGATGATGCTCAGCTCTTGATCAGCCATGGTCGGATCCATTTCACACGCGAAGCACGTGCGTGGACAGACGCTACCAACAAGTGGAGATCTCGTAACCTGTCAGATCTGACAGGTGCCAAAGAGCCATTAATGTGCAGGGTGCCCCGCACGGACAGGCGGGCACAAAAAAAGCCGGCCCGTCATATGACGGGCCGGCCTTTTTACAGCTGCGAAACGCTTACTGCACTTCTACCGCCAGGCTTTCGGCGATCTTCTGTTGCCAGATCGCCGGGCCGGTGATGTGTACCGACTCACCGTTGCTGTCCACCGCGACGGTGACCGGCATGTCCTTGACCTCGAACTCGTAGATCGCTTCCATGCCCAGCTCGGCGAAGGCCAGCACCTTGGACTTCTTGATGGCCTGGGCCACCAGATAAGCGGCGCCGCCCACGGCCATCAGGTACACGGCCTTGTTGTCCTTGATCGCTTCGATCGCGGTCGGGCCACGTTCGGACTTGCCGATCATGCCCAGCAGGCCGGTCTGCTCAAGGATCTGACGGGTGAACTTGTCCATCCGCGTCGCGGTGGTCGGGCCAGCCGGGCCAACCACTTCGTCACCGACCGGATCAACCGGGCCGACGTAGTAGATAAAGCGGCCTTTCAGATCCACCGGCAGGGTTTCACCCTTGTTCAGCATCTCGACCATGCGCTTGTGCGCCGCGTCGCGACCGGTGAGCATCTTGCCGTTGAGCAGGACGGTTTCGCCCGGCTTCCAGCTCTGCACTTCTTCCGGGGTCAGGGTGTCGAGGTTGACGCGACGGGCCGACGGGCCGGCTTCCCAGACGATTTCCGGGTAGGCGTCCAGCGATGGCGCTTCCAGCGAGGCCGGGCCGGAACCGTCGAGCACGAAGTGCGCGTGACGGGTGGCGGCGCAGTTCGGGATCATGCACACCGGCAGCGAGGCGGCGTGGGTCGGGTAGTCCATGATCTTCACGTCGAGCACGGTGGTCAGGCCACCGAGGCCCTGGGCGCCGATGCCCAGTTGGTTGACCTTCTCGAACAGCTCCAGACGGATCTCTTCGATACGGTTCTGTGGGCCACGGGCTTTCAGTTCGTGAATGTCGATGGATTCCATCAACACTTCCTTGGCCATCACTGCGGCTTTCTCGGCGGTGCCGCCGATGCCGATGCCCAGCATGCCCGGTGGGCACCAGCCAGCGCCCATGGTCGGAACGGTCTTGAGCACCCAGTCAACGATCGAGTCGGACGGATTGAGCATGGCCATTTTCGACTTGTTCTCGGAACCGCCGCCCTTGGCCGCCACGTCCACTTCCACGGTGTTGCCCGGGACGATGGAGTAGTGGATGACTGCCGGGGTGTTGTCCTTGGTGTTTTTGCGAGCGCCCGCCGGGTCGGCGAGGATCGAGGCACGCAGGACGTTTTCCGGCAGGTTGTAGGCGCGGCGCACGCCTTCGTTGATCATGTCGTCCAGGCTCATGGTCGCGCCATCCCAACGTACGTCCATGCCCACACGCACGAACACGGTGACGATGCCGGTGTCCTGGCAGATCGGCCGGTGGCCGGTGGCGCACATGCGCGAGTTGATCAGGATCTGCGCGATCGAATCACGGGCCGCTGGCGATTCTTCGCGCAGGTAGGCTTCGTGCATCGCCTGGATGAAGTCCACGGGGTGGTAGTAGGAAATGAATTGCAGGGCGTCGGCAACGCTCTGAATCAGGTCATCTTGCTTGATCACGGTCATGAGTCGCGCTCCTCTAAAAGACGGGAACATTCAATAAGGTGCTTGCAGCTTGGGTGCATCGGTCGGTCGCAAGCACCTTTCAAGGCACGCCGGGGCTGCTGGCGCGACGCTAAAAAGGCGCGGCAGTATACCGCGCCTCTTCCGGGCATACACGCGTCGGCAGTCATTCGTTGGTCGCATGGTTGGGCGAATATCGAACATCGGGTTTGCACTTCAATACCCACCCCCTCACCCCAGCCCTCTCCCCCAAGGGGGCGAGGGGGGAAGGGAGCCGATTTGTGGCGAATTCAAAACCTGAGTTCGGCATGATGTATCAGGTCGGCGTATCTCAAATAAACAATGCGGTCAGTTCCCTCTCCCTCGGGGAGAGGGCTAGGGTGAGGGGCTTTTGAGGCCACACTTTTGACGTCAATTTTCGAGCCCGAAAATCGGTGGTCATTTATCGACCGCCCCTCTAAAGTGGCATCCGGTCTGTAGAGTAGGACACTCGGTCAGCCTCCTATCGCACGGTGAGTCAACGATTGACCCATAACGCCATTCAACGTCTTTTGCTCAAGCGCTTTGCCCTCGCCGCAGCCACCTATGGATTGGCTTTGCTGCTGCTGTGGCTGGCGTTTTTCACCGGGCATTACCCGCAATCATTGAACAGCGTGGCCATCGGCAGCGCGCTGGTGGTGATCTGCCAGGCGACGTTGTTTACGCTGTTCTGGTCCGGGCGCAACCAGCGCTTTGCCGACCCCAGCCTGACCGAAGCGCAAGTGCTGCTCGGGCTCGGCTGGCAGACCTGGCTGATCGCCCATCTGGATGAAGCACGCGGCGCGTTTCTGGTGTTCTACGTGCTGATCCTGCTGTTCGGCCTGTTTCATTTAACCCGGCGCGCCTTCATTCGTTGCGCGCTGCTGGTGTTCTTCAGTTTCTGTGCGATCACCCTCTGGGACGGCTACCACTTCCGTCTGCCGGATCCGGCGCTGGCGGCGTTGCAGGTGTGCATTCTGGCGATGGTGCTGGCGTGGCTGGTGATTTATGCACGCTTCGTCCAGGTTTCACGGCAACGCATGCGCCAGCGCCGGTTTGCCTTGCAGGCGCATCAGGACACCCTGCGCGGGATGATGCGCCAGCTCGAAGATCTGGTGGCCACCGATGAGCTGACCGGGCTGTTCAATCGCCGGCATTTTCTGCGCCTGGCCTCACGGGAACTGGCGGAGATGGAGCCAGGCGTGGTGCATGGTCTGGCGCTGATCGACCTCGATCACTTCAAACGCATCAACGACCTGCACGGCCATGCCGCGGGCGATCAGGTGTTGCAGGCGTTCGCTGGCGTGGCGGGTGCCTGCCTGCGTGACGGCGACGTGCTGGCGCGTTACGGTGGCGAGGAGTTCGTGGTGTTGCTGCCCGACTGCGATGCCGAACGCCTGACGGCCTGTTGTGAACGTCTGCGCATCGCCTTCACCGACGTCGAACTGGTGGGCCTGAATGTGCGCAGCCTGAGTCTGTCGGCAGGCATGACCTTGCTGGGGCTGGGCGATGATCTGGACGACGCCTTGCAGCGTGCCGATCAGGCGCTGTACCGGGCCAAGCGCGACGGGCGCAATCGTTGTGCAGCGGCATGGGAGAATGTGGATGCCTGAACTTCGCGTCGGTGATCGGCAATGGCCGGTGGCGGCGGGCAGCAATTTGCTCGACGCGCTGAATCAGCACGGCGTCGCGGTGCCTTACAGCTGCCGCGCCGGCAGTTGCCATGCCTGTCTGGTGCAGTGCGTGAGCGGCTTGCCCGCCGACAGTCGCCCGGATGCCTTGAGCGCCGAACAGCGCCAGCAAGGCTGGCGGCTGGCTTGTCAGTGTCAGGTCACGGAAGATTTGCAGGTACACACCTTCGACCCCGTCACCGACGGGCGCCCGGCGGTGGTCGAGGCGCTGGACTGGCTCAGCGATAACGTCCTGCGTTTGCGCCTGACCCCGCAGCGACCACTGCGCTACAGCGCCGGGCAGCATCTGGTGCTGTGGATCAACCATATCGCCCGGCCGTATTCGCTGGCGAGCCTGCCGCAGGAAGACCGTTTTCTCGAATTTCACCTCGACTGTCGCCAGCCCGGCGAATTCAGCGATGCGGCGCGGCGCCTGCAGATCGGCGACCCGATCCGCCTCGGCGAACTGCGTGGCGGCGCGCTGCATTACGACCCGGACTGGCACTCGCGCCCGCTGTGGCTGCTGGCGGCCGGTACCGGGCTGGGGCCATTGTTCGGCGTGCTGCGCGAAGCCTTGCGCCAGGATCATCAGGGCGCCATCCGCGTCATTCACCTGGCCCATGACGAGCGCGAGCACTATCTGGCCAAACCCCTGGCGGCGCTTGCTGCGCAGCGCGAAAACCTCAGCGTCGAGCTGTGGACGGCGGCCGACTCAGCCGCCGCTTTGGCGCAACTGCGCCTTGTTTCCCGGCAAACCCTGGCCTTAGTCTGCGGCTCGACTGCCAGCGTCGATGCGTTTGCCAAGCGTCTGTACCTGGCCGGACTGCCGCGCAATCAACTGCTGGCCGATGTGTTTTTGTCCCGCGGTTGAGCGCTGAATCTCGTGTGAAGGTGAACTTCTGTGGCGAGGGGATTTATCCCCGATGGGCTGCGTAGCGGCCCCAAAAAATTGTGAGCGCTGCGCACTCAATCGGGGATGAATCCCCTCGCCACAGAGAACCTCTTAAACCAGCCATGTTGAGACACGCCATGACCGAAGCCATCCTGCTGGAACGCGAACGCGGTTTGCTCACCCTGCGGCTCAACCGTCCGGACAAGAAAAACGCCCTGACCCGCGCGATGTACAGTCGCCTCGCCGAGGCCCTGAAGCAGGCCGACAACGATCCTGAAATCAACGCCGTGCTGATCACCGGCGGTGCCGAGTGCTTCACCGCCGGCAACGACATCGCCGACTTCATCCAGCAACCGCCGAGCGACCTCGACAGCCCGGTGTTCCACTTCATGCTCAACCTGCTTGAATGCCGCAAACCGGTGATCGCCGCCGTGGCCGGCGCGGCGGTGGGCATCGGTACCACGTTGTTGCTGCATTGCGATCTGGTCTACGTCAGCCGCGATGCGCGGTTGCGCATGCCATTCGTCAACCTCGGGCTGTGCCCGGAGTTCGGTTCCAGCCTGATCCTGCCGCGTTTGCTCGGACACGCGAAAGCGGCGGAGCTGTTGCTGCTCGGCGAAGGATTCAGCGGTGAACAGGCGGCGCAGTGGGGCATTGCCAGCGAGGCGTTGGGCAGCGGCGAAGCGGCACTGAACAAGGCGCGGGAGATGGCGTTGCGTTTCGACGAGCTACCGGCCGAAGCGGTGCGTATCAGCAAGCAATTGATGCGAGCGCCGGATCGCGAATTGATCCGTAAGGTGATCGAGGAGGAGGGCGCACTGTTCACCCAGCGCTTGCGCTCACCGGAGGCATTAGCGGCGTTGACCGGGTTTATCAAGCGGCACTGAGATCTTCGCTGATCTGGACGGCCTCATCGCTGGCAAGCCAGCTCTCACAGTTTTTGTGGTGGATGCAAAATCCGTGATCGCCGCCGAGCCTTGTGGGAGCTGGCTTGTCAGCGATGAGGGCAGAATAGACGCCGCATCTTTTAGCTCAGAATGCAAAAAGACCCGGCATTCACATGCCGGGGCTTTGATGAGTCAAGACATTAATCCGCGTGCAATAGGACGTCTGCCTAAATCACCATCATCGGGGAATGACGACATTATGATTTTTTCATGAGCAATAACTGAGCTGTAGTAGGAAGGAACTATTGTTTGTCTGTATTCAAACCAGCCCCCATTGCCATATTCTTCATCGTGAGCGCCGTTGGCTAAAAAACGAGTAACCGCATAATGGTTCAGGTCGCCTTTTCTTGTAATTCCCGTAACCAGAAACTTTCCACTAGAAAGAAAGTCCGCTTTGGAGAAGTAAGTGTCTTTTGAATTGAGCCGGAAAAAAACGGGCTCTCCGCCGTTGAATTGAATATTGGTGTGGCCATTTTCTTCGAGGCTGATTAATAAGCCCTCATGGCTGGTCGAGCCTCTTTCAACTTTCGCACCCAGGCAGAGGATGCGATTGTTAGTTTGATTTTTCGTGCTTGAAAGAGTGAAGTAGCTGTTTGTATTACTGGGTTTTATTAACTTGAATCCGTCCGTTTGAAAGTCAGTGATCAGTTGCCCCTCTTCATCATGTTTTACCAGAACAACGGCTTCAGGGATGCCCCCGTACTCGTGCCTGACGATGCCGGCACTAATGTAGTCGCCTGTACTGGTGACCGTGAGGCTTCTAAGCAGAGTAAAATTAAACTTGTCATGAGCGACTTTGATGAAGCCGGTTTTATTAAATGTTGTGTCAAGTTTTCCATCTTGGGTAACACGGATTATAAAGCTGCAACTTTCAAAGAAAGAGCCAGACTCATGGAGTAACAAAAGACGTCCATCGGCAAGCATCATTAAATTGGAAGTGGAAGGTGTAGTTGTATTCGATTTGGAATGTTTGAGTAGTCTCGAGTCGGCGATTTTCTGACGTTTTTCATTGTAAGCGTCTTTGTTTGATGAAGCCTCACTTACGTCAGGGGTATAGAAAATGAACGCTCCTTTGTCGCCAAATGTCTCATCAATTGTGCCGTTCAAATTAAAACGGATTATGGCTTTGTCGTATCTTGGACCTTCGTTGTAGTAACCCATTTCTCCGCTCACCAGGATTTTTCCTTCTGAGAAAACAATTTGCTCAGCGGGAAAGTCGGCTCGATGAGTGCCAATAGTTTCGCTATAGAAAAACCCGTTGTTGCCGAAGCTCTCGTCGATAGCGCCACGCTGATCAAGACGGGTGACCGTGTGGAACGCGCCATGGTCGCCGTACGCCTCGCCAGCGACGTAAATCATGTCATCAGGCCCTACCGCGACCACGGTTGAATGGTATTTCGGATAGTCAGGAAGCGGTGAAGTCAGATACTTAAATCCGTCTTTACCAAATTCAGGATCAAGCTTGCCGGACATAAGTGAGGAACTCGACTGTTGGGAAGTCATGGCCATTTCCTTGAGATGAGGAGCAACAATGTTTACCGGAATTACTCAGGGCATTGCCCTTCAGTTAGGCAAGTACCGCAAGATCATTGGATATCCAGGCTCCTCGTCTCTCAACACAAAGGGAATGGCGCTCACGAGGATTTTTTCATCGGACTGAAAGGCAATGCTGGCCATATACGTTCCTTTTCCATCGGTTGGCAGAGTTTGTTTGACGTAACCCTCTCCATTACCAAAGTTGGCATCCAGTGTCCCGTTGCTGTTAAAGCGGGCCACGACAAGCTGGTGAGTCATGGGCGTGAAAGTGCCTGTCGACCCCACGACAACAGACCGGCCGTCCTCTTGAAATGCACCGGCCTCCCACTGTGTTTCCTTGGCCAGGGCCGTCAGCAACGGTCGACCCTGATTGAATTGAATGTTCGGTTCACCATTGGGCTCGGAGCTGATCAGCAACGCTTTGATATCTGAAGATGTTCCCGCTTCACCAACCCCAAGAATCCCTCCATTGTGCTGTCGCACAAGTTGTTTGAATTCTGATGCACGTATATCGAACACCACGAAACCATTTTTCATCCAGCCAAACGATTCATCGGGCTTACCATTATCATGCAAGCAGGCAAGCATGCAAGCATGGCATGGTGACTTGATGCGGCGAGCGTCAAGCCTCCAACCACATATTTCTCTTGCGTATCGTCAACCAGCAAGCTCTGCAACAGACTCGTTGGATTATGAGGGTTTTTGATATGGATGAAGCCTGTAAGGGAGAAAGTTGTGTCCGGAGCTCCCTGCGGCGTCAGGCGTATGATCCATCCATAGTAATGAATAGTGAGAATCTTGCCGTCACGCAAGATCACCATACCCGTCTGGTCAGCGGCGGAGTTTTTCAGAACTTCAATTGGTTGCGTGGATAGCGAACCGAGTTCCAGACAAACCTGGCCATCTTCGCCAAAGGTTTTATCCAGTGATCCATTTGCTTCCAATCGGTAAAAATACGAAAAGTTGGTAGAAATAGACGATTTGGATTCGGCGTTAACGATAATCCTGCCATCTTGCAAAGCAAACGAGGAAAGGCCGGAAAACTCGGGAAGCGGGTGTTGGAATAAACCGTTCTCGCCATAATCAAGATCAGGATCGCCATTTAGATCCAGGCGGCCCAGGGTGAAGTAGCTGAAATTGCCTTTGGAGGAATGCCCGCCGAAATAGATCCAGGAATCCTTTACCAGCAGTTGTTTGATATGGATAGTTCCGTAGTCCGGATTTCCGTTGACTATCGTCACAATTCCTTTGTCGCCGAAATTGGTATCGAGCATCCCGCCGTAAGTTTTTTGACTCGTCATTTTTTCGACCTCGTGCAATTGCGGAAAAACAGGTCGTCAGTTCATTGCACGATAGAAAAGCGTAAAAACTCTGAAGATTAATGATCGGACGAGTTTCGATTAAAAGCTTCCAGCGTCAGTGGCACAACTGTCAGGTCTGACAGTTGTAGATTCGCCCGACAGGTGTTAACGGTAATAAAAAAGCCCCGGCATTCGCATGCCGGGGCTTTTGGTTTTCAGCGAATCACTCAGACCTGCGGGTCGCCAACGTGCAGGATCTTCATGCCGTTGGTGCCACCGGTGGTGTGGTAGCTGTCGCCCTTGGTCAGGATGACCCAGTCGCCTTTTTCCACAACGCCGCGCTTGACCAGCTCGTCGATCGCTTTCTGGCTGACTTCGTTCGGGGCCAGCGAAGCCGGGTCGAACGGAACGGTGTACACGCCACGGAACATCGCCGCGCGGGCCTGGGCTTCGCGGTGCGGGGTGAACGCGTAGATCGGCACCGAGGAACGGATACGCGACATGATCAGCGGGGTGTAGCCGCTTTCAGTCAGTGCGATGATCGCTTTCACGCCCGGGAAGTGGTTGGCGGTGTACATGGTTGCCAGGGCGATACTTTCGTCGCAGCGCTCGAATTCCTTGCCGATACGGTGGCTGGAAGTCTTGCTGGTCGGGTGCTTTTCAGCGCCGACGCAGATGCGCGCCATCGCCTGAACGGCTTCCAGCGGGTAGAGGCCGGCAGCGGATTCGGCCGAGAGCATCACGGCGTCGGTGTAGTCGAGCACGGCGTTGGCCACGTCGGACACTTCGGCGCGGGTCGGCATCGGGTTCTGGATCATCGACTCCATCATCTGGGTCGCAACGATCACCGCTTTGTTGTGGCGGCGTGCGTGCAGAATGATCTTCTTCTGAATGCCCACCAGCTCGGCGTCGCCGATTTCCACACCGAGGTCACCACGAGCAACCATCACTGCGTCGGAAGCCTTGATCAGGCCGTCGAGGGTTTCATCGTCGGCCACGGCTTCGGCGCGTTCGATCTTCGCCACCAGCCAGGCAGTGCCGCCGGCTTCGTCACGCAGTTGACGGGCGTAGTTCATGTCGGCGGCGTCACGCGGGAAGGACACGGCGAGGTAGTCGACTTCCATTTCGGCGGCGAGCTTGATGTCGGCCTTGTCTTTTTCGGTCAGGGCCGGCGCGGTCAGGCCGCCACCGCGACGGTTGATGCCTTTGTGGTCGGACAGCGGACCGCCGATGGTCACCACGCAGTGCAGCTCGGTAGCGGTGGCGGTTTCGACGCGCATCACCACGCGGCCGTCGTCGAGCAGCAGCTCGTCGCCCACGCCGCAGTCTTTCACCAGATCCGGGTAGTCGATGCCGACCACTTGCTGGTTGCCTTCGGTCAGCGGATGGCTGGTGGAAAAGGTGAACTTGTCACCGATCTTCAGCTCAATGCGCTTGTTGGCGAATTTGGCGATACGGATTTTCGGGCCTTGCAGGTCACCCAGCAGGGCGACGAAACGGCCGTGCTTGGCGGCGAGGTCACGCACCAGCTTCGCGCGAGCCTTGTGCTCGTCGGGGGTGCCGTGGGAGAAGTTCAGACGGGCGACGTCCAGACCAGCCAGAATCAGCTGTTCGAGAACTTCCGGCGAGTTACTGGCCGGGCCAAGGGTAGCGACGATTTTGGTACGACGGACGGACATGCAAAGACTCCTGAGTTCAAGCGCTAGCAGAGGCTACTATGCTCTTGGGGTGTAGTCATTGTTCGTTTGCACTACTTATTGTTTTCTTTATTGAACGTGGTTTTTTTTCAACGACTGTGACCGGCAACCGCTACCGCTGGTCGGTACTGGTATTTCTAACAGGTGGCACGCGGTTTTTCGATCGATATACAGATTGAATCCCGCCAATGGTGGCGGGGCTGCGAGGCTAACGACATGACAGCTGAAAAAGAAACACACCAGGCGCTGGAACCGCCAGTGATTGAAAGCCCAAAAGATGGCGACAAGCCAGGTGTCCGTTTTCGAGTGGAGGGAACAGGAACACCCGGAAATTTCTCGATCGCCTACAGCACCAGGGATCCCTTGAATCCGCTGTTTGGCCAATTGATCAGTAGCAACGGGAGATGGAATACGTTCCTGGATCTGAGCAAATTCGGTTTTTATGTCGTTGAAAGAAGCCCGGACGGCACGGTTTCGCCAAGGTCACCGGTAGTGACCATCCATCTGGAGTCAACCCCATCTGCACCGAAGGGCGATGCCAACTCTCCCGAGGACGCCCCGCACTGATACCACGCTGTCGAGGGCGGCATTGAAGATTTTTCGCGCAAGGTCGATACAGACCTCAAGACAGGAGAACCTCCCCATGCGATTGTTGCCCATTGCCGCCCTTGCCCTCAGCGTCCTCGCCGTCACGGGCTGCACCCGTTGGTCGATGAACCATCATTTGAACAACGCCTACAGCGCCTACGACCGGGGCAATTGCGAGCAGGTGATGCTCGAACTGTCCAAGGTCGAACGCGCCAGCCGGGCCCGTCCGTATGTGTGGCCGGAAGTGTCGATGATGCGCGGCCAGTGCCTGGAACGGCAAAAAATGTACATCGACGCGGCGCAGACCTACCAGTTCATCATCGCCTCGTACCCCAACAGCGAATACGCCTTCCGCGCGCGCGCCCGCCTGGAAACCCTGCAGAGCCTGGGACATTACCCGACTCGCAGCGCAGCGGCAGTACCAAGTCCGCAACGTTTCTGATGCTGGTTGTCATACAAACGCTGGCCGACTGTACAAGCTGAGCTATAGTCCAGTGATCCGGTTCAGAGCCTGATTTTGGGCCGGGGCAACACCTGCGACTGGTAGAGGTTGAGGTGATGGCGTATTGGCGACCGTCACACCGGAAGCGGGGAGAGCGCGTCTGCAGGGC
Source organism: Pseudomonas fluorescens (assembly GCF_004683905.1). Taxonomy (NCBI): domain Bacteria; kingdom Pseudomonadati; phylum Pseudomonadota; class Gammaproteobacteria; order Pseudomonadales; family Pseudomonadaceae; genus Pseudomonas; species Pseudomonas fluorescens. The sequence continues at coordinate 4,717,985 of NZ_CP038438.1, read as the reverse complement.
AGGCACGTTCCGAAGCAAAGGTGCGGCTCTGTGATGGAGCCTTGCATGGCGTACTGCGCATGTTTACCGATCGTCGAATTGAACGGCACCAGTTGCCGTACTTCCTGCGGGTGTACAACAGCGTCACCGACAAACCCATCGGTTTTCTGGGCAACGTGTCCGAGGACGGGCTGATGCTCATCAGCCAGTTGCCGATGATGATCGGCGTCGATTTCAGTCTGCGTCTCAAACTGCCATTCAGCGACGGCTGCCAGCAGGTCATCGACCTCACGGCGTGCTGCCTGTGGTGCCACGAAGACGCGACGCCCCTGCATTACGACGCCGGGTTCAGCCTGCAGCGCCCGCCCCCGGAATATGCGCAACTGGTCGAGGCGCTGCGTCAGTACTTCAGCTTCCAGCCATTGCCGGCCTCAGCCTGACTTCGGCGACGCTCGCATAATTGCTATCGCGGGCAAGCCCGCTCCCACAGTGTCCGGGGTTGATCAAAGCATTTGTGCACACCACAAATCCCTGTGGGAGCGGGCTTGCCCGCGAAGGCATCAGCCCGGACAACGCTTCTCCAAAGGCTAACCCACAGCAATCGCCCGCTCACTGTCCAGCGTCTTCTCCGCCAGCAATAACCCCATCTCGCTCAACTGATAGATCGCCATCGCCAGATGCCGTGGTTTGTCTTCCAGGCTGTCCGCCAGATCCAGCAGCAGAATGCTCACCGACGAGAAGGTTTCGTAGGTCTGGATGGCGATGGCTTCGGGGTTGATGTCAGGCGCGACCCGGAACATCTGCATGCCACGATCCACTGAATTGCGCGAGGGCGGTTCGGGTTTGAGGTAGTGGTCGAGGGCGCGCTCGGCGGCTTCGTGGAGCTTTCGTGAATCGGGGGATTCGTAGGGCGAGGTATCGGCAGGATTTGTTTCGGGCGGATTAGGGGTTGCTTTGAACATGGTGATTTTCCCTTAAGTGATGCCAGCACGATCTCGCGACTAAACGAGAGGGTGGCGGCTGAACGCAGGTTAGTCGACCGGGGGAAACCATCACCAAAAACCGGCGCGCCCGAAGGCGCCCTGCGAACAGCCACCATCGAGTGCGGGGATAGGGAATACCCGACTTGATGACGCTTATGCACATTGGTGAAACCCCCGGGCGACTAAACCCGACCACTGATTGGCAGCGGCACGGACCACGTTACGGGGCATCGGCAAAGCGCACAAGCCGGCGGATTCTGGCGGATCTGTAGGCAAAGGCGCAAGGCGTTGTAGCCTCTCGACACGCAGGAGACACACCAAGAAATACACGGTGGTGGAAGGCTACCGTTCGTCGGGACTGTCAGATTTTACAGGTGTGGCTTACTCCTCAATGGGGATACAAAACGGAGCAAGACCAGCCCGTCAAACAGTCCAGGAGTTCACATGTCATGAGCGACGAACCAGATGATCCCGTTGTAACCGGATGGGCTGCCCCAACGTTTTCCGTCCCGCTATCTGGAACCATGCAAAAAATGCCATTACGAGTTCGTTGCGATTTCGGATTCAATCGCAATGGCAAATGGAAAGTCCATATTTACAACCCGGGCTATAAACGGGAAATCACGGGTACGCACAACGGTTACTACTATGAGTTCACCCTTGATGATTTCGAACAAGGGCCGGACTGCGAAATACATACCCAATTCGATGCACAGGGTGTGTGGTCTGATTGGGGTTTTTCCGGGAAGTTTCGCGTTATCAAGCCCATAACTGTCAATGCCCCTCCGGCACTGGTGGGCCCCAACCCCGTTATTTCCGGGTGGGGTGCCTATTCTGACGCCAGCATCGAAGTATACCGGGTACCTAACAATAGAACCTGGAGAGGAACTGCTTCGGGGGACGGTAGTTGGTCGGTTCAAGTCGATCATCTTGAGGAAGGGTTACATCAGTTTGGCGCTCTGCAGATTGTCAATTTATTGCGGTCGGATGAGTCGGCGCTGGTACCCGTCACCGTAGCAAAAACCGTGAAAATCACTTCGCCAGCCAGCGATGATGTGCTGGTCAATGAACGTCTGCCGATTATTTCTGGAGAGGGGCACAGTGGCACGGAAATACGGATTTACGAAGCCGGCAGCGGGGTGATTCTATACGGCAGCACCACTGTTGAAAACAATCGATTCAATGTGAAACTGAACGTAGAACTTCCGCTTCGCAGAATTGTTCTGGTAGCCGAGTCAAGGGCTTACAATCAACCATTGCAATGGTCGAATGAGGTGCCGATCACCGTTGTAGAGTTTGGTATTCCGATAATTCTGGCTCCTGCTACAGGCGATTATGAGACACGTACACCTTTATTCGAAGGAGACGGGACAGCTGGGGCTGCCGTGGTCGTTTATCTGGACAGGACAACGGAAGTCGTTGGCAGGGCAACGGTAGGTACTAATCGAAAGTGGCTCACGTACGCGTCGCGGCAGTTGCTCCCGGGCAGTTGTACGATCGCCGCGGAACAAACGTTTCAAGGTCGGCCATCCGGACGCAGCCTGGCGCGAACGTTCAAAATCCGCCCTCCAACATTGACGTCCGTCAGCGTCACCTATCCAACCCTCACCACCATCGAGTTTTCCGGCGCAGGTTTTACCGGCGCCACGGTCGAGATCACGATTGTCCGAGGTCCGACAGGAGCTACGCCGCCACCTGCCGTTGTCGTGACCGCAGGCAGTTGGAGAACGACTTCACAGTACTGGCCCATCGGCGACTACGATCTGAAGGTCGTGCAGAAGGTTGACGACATTGCTGGTGGCTCGATTCCCTCGCAGGAATACCATTTCAAGGCTTCATCGAAACTTCCACCGCCCTCTGCTGTGAGATACACCAATGACCTCTACACTCCGACATTCATCGGCGAAGGTATTGCAGGGGCATCTGTCGAGGTCACCGACAAGGCGACCGGCGCTGCGCTCGCTCCATCGACGCAGGTCACGAATCAGGGCTGGTTGACCCGTGCCTTCGAGGCGTGGGCACCGGGTTCGACCCGCACCGTGCGTGTGGTGCAGAAGCTCGGTGCGGCGGTGTCGGACGCTGTTGAGCTGGTCATCAATATAGACCGTTTCCCACCGCCGACCGAGCTGGCTTTTACCGTTGTCGACTACAAGCCGCGTATCACTGGCAGAGGGATAGCCGGCGCCACAGTGCAAGTGACGGACAAGCAGAGCGGCGCCGCCATTGCACCACCCGCGCCCGTGACGGGCCAGGGCTGGACGGCAGAGGCATCGACACCCTGGCAGCCGAATACCAGCAGAATCGTCCTGGTGGTGCAGTCCAGAGACGCTTTCGCCTCCGATCCGGTGGAAATAACCATCTCTGTGCCGCTGCTGGCACCCATCATCACTGCCGTCGAAGACGATGGACTCTCGCCGAAAATCTCCGGCACCTGCTGGCCCGGCGCGACACTGAGCCTGAAGTACAGCGACAGTGCGACCGAGCACAAACCTGATGGAAGCAGTGGCACATGGACCTTCAAGCGCGACGCCGGGTTTGCTCCGGACGAGCAGCACACCGTGACGGTGATCCAGACCGTCGCCGGGCGTCCGTCGCCGCCAGCCTCGCAAACGTTCTCGGTCAGCCCGGAGAAACCGGTCATCACCGCGCCGGAGCAAAACGCAGACACCCACTACGACATGACCGTGCACGGCATCGACGGTTATAACGATGCCATATTGCAACTGCGGGACGCGCAATTCGGGCGGAATCTGGGTGAGCCGAAACGGCTGACCGCTCATGGCGACTGGTTCATCGAGCTGAAAAAACTCGAGTTCCGCAAATACCAGATCGATGCCGTGCAAACCATCGCCGGCAGACCCTCTCTGCCCAGCGCTGTGCGCAGTTTTTTTGTCGTGCTGGTGCCGCCGGTCATCACGGTGCCGCAGGAGCATCAATCGCTGGCGCGCACCTCGACGCTTCGTGGCACCGGCGAACCCCTTGGCCACGTGACGATCTGGCGTGAAAGTCCGAGCGAAATCCTGCTCGATAAAATCTCGATAGGCGCCAAGGGCGATTGGTTTGCCGACGTAACGTTGCCGGTCGGCAACTACAAGGTGAAGGCCCGGCAATTCTTCGACGATCATGAGTCGAAGGAAAGCCTTGCGCGCAGTTTCAAGGTGGTGCCCGCCGCGCCGGTTATCGAAAGCCCCGGGCGAGGTGTGCACGTCGGTCGTCGGGTTGTTGTGTCCGGCTTCGGCTACCCCGGTGACACAGTGCTGGTGACGCTGACGGGCAGCAAGGGTTCGGTACGCGTAAGCGCTCCGGTGCTCGAGGATCGTACCTGGTCGCTGACGCTTGAAACGGAGCAGTCCGACGGCACTGCGCAACTGGTGGCGGTGTCGTCGTGTGATGGCTTCGAGTCTGCCCCCTCGGCTGCACATCCAGTGGAGCTCGGCACTTACCTGCCCGCTATCGATGAGCCGACGCCGGGAAGCTGGAAAGAAAATCCGCTTCGCTTCCTCGGTAAAGGCCGCACGGGCGTGGGGCGCGTGGTGACCTGGTACGACCCTGATCAAGTCTTGAGCGAAGACATTGCCGTCACCGATCAAGGCTGGCGCGGCGAGGCATCGCACGCCTTGCGTCCAGGCGGCCACTGGTGCCGATTCCAACAGACCATCACCGACGCTGCGGATGGCTCGACCAAGTCCGACTGGGTCGAAAGCAAGCGTTTCGAGGTGATTTCGATTCCACCGGGAGCAAGACCATGACCGAGCCTGTGATCCGTCCAGTGCAGCAGTTGCTGAGACAAGTGTTCAGCGATGAACAGCGCGAAACCTATACCGATTTTTGCAATTACCTCGAAAATGGTGGTTCGATTTTTCCGCTGGTTGAGCAAGGCGTTCGGGGACTGGTCAGCCACTACCGGATGAATCCCGACGACGCGCGGGCCTTTTTACGCAGGGCCAACAGTCTGGCGGTGTTTGTCCGGCGCCAGTTCATCGAACATTCGTTGCGCGGTCCGCAGGCCCCGGTCACGCACCCCGACAGCGGTCTGTTGTCGATGGTCGCGGGGCCGAGCTACGAGAGTTTGTTCTCGACCAATTTCGATGGGTTGTGCCCACCGCAGGCCCTGGAGTCAATCGCATCTCCGGTGGCTTACCTGATCGAGTTGTTGCGCTGGATCCAGGACAAAATCCACGCCATTGGCGGCGACGAAAAACTCGATTTGCATGAGCGCCGTCGGGATCTGAAAAAGCTGCTGGTCGACTTCAATGCCGTGCATCAGGCAGTGTCGGCGCTGGACATCATCGTCCCGGTGCTCGAAACGTTTATCGAAGAAAACGATAGTGAGCAAGACCTCGAAGAGGCACTGATCCAGACCCGTTACCCCAACGGCCTGCCGTACTACCAGCATTGGGTCACGCTTGATTTTGTCGCCCGTGAACATGGCCTGTCGGTGGGTAATATCGCCCACATGGTGGATCTGGCCTATCCCTATTTCCTGCAGCCTGAGGCATGGGACAACGATGCCGGGCGCGCCTTTACCCATGCGTCGCGGCTGGGGCCTTATCAGCGTGAATTGCTGACAGAGGCTCCGATAAAAACTGGCGATACCGACGCAAGGGACGATTATTACCAATACAACTTTGGAGCACCTGGGACCGATTGGCTAAATCTCAATCAGGTGAAATTCTTTGGCGAGCGGACGGGGCTGGACACCCGGGATATCGAGGCGTTGCTGTCGATTCGCGAATTCGCCCCGACGCGTTCGGCCAACGTCAGCGTGTATGACAGCGAGCAACCGGGTGCTGACGAGAGCCAGCGATCCGGCTCGGTCTATCTAAACGCCGCGACCATTCCGGCGCTCGACATTGATTACAGGGAAGACAGCGAAGCCTTTCTGCATCGTTTGACACAAGACCCGACCATCATTGACCGCTACGAACGAATGAATCGCAAGTTGCGCCTGGATCGATGGCTGGAGCTGCCCAGCGAGCAGGTGGATGCGTTGTTGACGGCGGCGATCAGGGCAGAGGCCCGTCATGCGACACCGGCAAATCCGTGGTGGATTTCTACCCATCAGGTGCATGCGCTGGGCCTGTTTCAGTCGCTGCGTGAACGCTATGGCTGTTCGGCAGAGGATTTCGCGGCATTTATCGATGAAATCTCGATTTACGGGCGTGCCAATGCCCTGTCACTGTTCGATCGCACCTTCAACGGCCAGGGCAATTATCGCCAGCCCCTGGTGCTGGACGGCGCAACGTTTGCGACGCTGCCGGCGCAGGGTGTCGCGGAGCTGACAATCAGCCAGTTGTGCAGCGGATTGGGCATCGATCTGCAGACTTATGCCTACCTGGCAGTAGCGATCGAACGGGCGCACGGGTTCAGCGGCACGCTGAGGCGCACCACGGCAGTCATATCGAGTTTCTACCGGTTGGTGAAGTTGCCACGGTTGCTGGGGATCACCCCGGTCGAAGGCGTGCTGATGCTGACGCTGTTGGGCGGCGAGAGCTGGGTCGACGGGCTGGCAGGTTTGCCGCGGGTGCACGCACGGCTCAATAGCGAAACCACACCGGACGTACTCAATCTGATGTATGCCCTGCACTCCTGCGTGTCCTGGTGCAAGGATCGCGAACTCCCTGTGCTGTGGATGCTGCAGCAAGTGGCACCGCTGCAGGCCCTGGCGGTTGCCACACAGGCCGAGCAGCAGTTGTTCGAGCAGATCCGCAACCTGCTGCCTGCCGCGCTGTTCAACAATGCCGGGCTGTCGATGGCTGGCGTTCCCTCGCTGGAGGGGCTGGACTGGCTGCGGTTGTTGACCGAACTGGTCGACCCGACGGGTCTGGTCATCGACCTGCAAATACCCGAGACCGACTACCTGAGCCTTGCCCGGCTAAAGTTCGACCAGGCAATCAGGGAGGGGCTGGGCGAAAACGACGCCAGTGTGCGGGGCATTCTCGTCGAGCGAATGCTCGGCGTGCTGTTGAAGGCGCGGGAGGCGCAGGTCTCGGTCGCCCGGGAGTGTCTGGCGGTGTACACCGGCCTTGATACCGAACGCGGGTTGCTGATGCTGACCTGGGCGCAGTCCACGGTTTATCAGTTGTTGTCGCAGGTCAGCGCGCGTGCCGATGCAACTGAGGCACTCAGTCCCGCTGCACGCACCGCAGAGCAACCCGACCCGCTGCTGAGCTTGCTGGCGGATGTGCGACGTCGCAGTGCTGTGGCGAGCAAGCTGGAACTGTCTGCGGTGTTGCTCGAAGACTTTCTGCAATACGGCCACAAGGCCTGGATGGCTCAGGACGATCGGTACCAGCTGTCGATCCGCACCCTGTATTACCTGACCGCGCTGGGACGGGCCTTCGAGTTGAGCGAGCAACCGGCCGGCAAACTGCTCGACTACCTGCGTCAGGTCAACGCATTGCCCACGCCCCTGACAGGCCATGCGCTGCGGCTGGCACAGGAAGCGGCAGCGTTGCGGCTGGCGGCGTTTTTCGACTGGAGCGTGCAAGAAGTGCGTGAGTGCGTCAGCCGCATCGACCCTGCGCTGAAGATCCTCAAGACTTTGCCCCAGCTCGATTTGCTGATGCGCATCCGCGTGTTGGCCCGGCACAGCGGCATGGACGCCCTGACGATTTTTCTCGTGGGAAATCTGCCGGAGGACGTAGACAAGGACGCTTATCGAATTGCCGCAGAGCGCGCGCTGCTGAGCCTTTCAGATAACCGCGAGTCGGTGGTTGCCTTTGCCGATGAGGTGGCGCAACCACTGGTCACCATGACCTGTGTTGTGGACAAGACCGAGGTGGTGGCCGGTAAACCCGGCGAGAAAGTCCTGTTGACCGTGACGTTGACGGACGCCGATGACAAGCCACTGAGTGGCGTCAATGTGTACTGGCAAGTGAGCCTCGGCACGATTGTGGCCAAGCCCACTGAAGTCAATGGAACGGTGACGGTCGAGTATCTGCCGGGCGAGGTCATGGGGCAGGAAACGCCACTGTTCTGGCTTGACCTGATCGACGCGCAACAGGCTCCGACTATCAATATCTCCGATGACGCCGTGACGCTGTCCTTCCCCGCACCATTAACTGCCCAGGTGCCGCAGCAGCCGATTCCGGCGGGGCAGGAAGTCGAGCTGTACGCCACGCTGCGCGACGCCTATCAAAACCCCGGGCGCAACCGTCTGGTGCGCTGGTCCGCCGAACCTGCGAGCGGCAGTAGCGGCTCGGTGGTGATTCGCCCCGGGCAGAATTACGCCGACTTCGAGGGTGTTACACGGGTTTACGTGTCGAGTTCCTCCGGCGGCAAGTTCATTTTCAGCGCGCATTGCGATGCCAGCGAAAGAGAAACATTTTTTGACCCTATCACCTTCACCGAAGCACTGACTCACCAATGACCGTGTTGGTTGACGCAGCGTTCACCTCAGGATGCAGGACAAGACCATGACTCAACGCAATCTGGCTCCATTGTTGGAAAAACGCCGCGCAGCACTGGTCGATTACTGCATCGGTCAGGCTGCCAGGACCCGCTACGCCTTCGTGAAAACGCCGCAGGATCTGTTCGAGCTGTTGCGCATGGACCCGCTGGACAACTACCCGGTGCAAAGTTCGTGGGTCGCCGAGGCGACCAGTTGCGCGCAGCAATTCATTCATGCAGCGTATCGCAAGCTTGAGCCGGGCTACAAAAACAAGGCTTTTCCGGCGCAGGACCTGAAACTCTGGGAGCTGTACAGCAATTACCCCGACTGGGCGGCGCTGTCCTTGATTTCGGTCTACCCGGAAAACTTCATCAACCCCTTTGTGCGGCAGCGCAAGACCCGCCTGTTCAAGGAACTGGAAAATGACTTGAATCAGGCGCGGCTGACCGGCGATTCGGTGCAGCGTGCCTCGCAGCAATACCTCAAGGCATTCGAGCAGACCTGCAACCTGGATGTCATCAGCGCCTGTCTGGATGGCGACTCGGCAAGCGATGCCACTTACTATTTCGTCGGCCGGCAGCGGGTGCAGCCGTTTCAGTATTTCTGGCGCAAGGCCGACATCGAGCTCACCGCTTCCGGCAATCCGGTCAACCCGGCGGCATGGAGTGAATGGCAACCTGCCGACATTCCGGTGGGGAACAGGGTTCTGGATATGCGGCCGCTGTTTTGGGGCGGGCGCTTGTGTCTGGTGTGGGCTGAGTGGCGCGACCCGGTGGGTATCAAGGGGAGCGAGGGCTACTTGGCCCCCAGACTGGATATCAACCTGGCGTTCATGAGCCAGAACGCAGAATGGTCGGCACCGCTGAGCTTGTATAGCGCTGATCAGGACACCAACAACAGCGACAGGAGCCTTGATTCCCGGCTGATTGCAACAACGTTTTCCGATGCAATTCACCCCAAGGGTCGCCTGGCCGTATTGCTTATCAGCCCGGCGGGTCTGAGGGTGAGCACCACCCGTGATGTGTTCTTTCGTCCGTTGCCTGAAGACGACGGCAGCTGGCTTGTATATCTGGCCAGTCATCGCTTCACAGATGTCCTGACCTTGCAGCATGCACTGACGCCGAAAAATCAGCCGGTGGTCGAGATCAAGAGTGAGACATCGGGGGATCTGACGGCTTATTACGGGCTGCAGGCGGTGTTTTCGGAGGTAGGAACAGACGACTTTCTGTGGGTTAGAGGCCTGTGCCGGGCGCGGTCTCCGGTTGGAGATGAGAAGGTCGATTTTACCTTGAAGCTGAACAATCCGGCCGGGGATGACCCGACAGAAACCAAAGCCCAGCAGCCCGTCGCGGGTGGTTGGGCTACTGAGTGGATGAAACTGCAACGCGCGAAAGGCGGATTTACCGGGCTGGCCGAATTTACCTTGAGCGGCACAGGCCAAGGCAGCAAGACCTTTACAGTCTCACTCACCAAGATCACCCGTTTCGTACCACCGACTCTGGAAAAGAACGCGTTGGATGCGGCGCAGTTCATCGGTTTCAGGCAGCCCGGAATGTTGCAGCGCGCGCGCTTGAACTCGCTGTTCGGCCCGGAGCTGGTGCAACTGAGCAATATTTCCGTGGATGCCGTACTCGACTGGGAGACCCAGTTCCTGACGGAGCCGCCTCCAGCCGCGGGCCCGATCGCCGAGCCGAACGGGGCGTTCGACGGGGCCAACGGTCTGTATTTCTGGGAGCTGTTTTTTCATCTGCCGCATCTGGTGGCGGCTCGACTGCGGGCCGAGGATCGCTACCTGGAAGCGCAAAGCTGGTCCCATTACGTGTTCGATCCGCAAGATTCGCGAGACCCGGAAAAACCAGGGAATGCGCCACCGAGGCCTGAATACTGGCGTTGCCGGCCTTTGGCCGCTGTGGGGAATGTGGGCGTCGAAGCCTTGCTGCCGACCGATCCGGACGCGATTGCCTATGCCGCACCCCAGCACTACCAGATTCTGGTGTTCACCGAGTATGTGAAGAACCTTGTGGCGTGGGGCGACTGGTACTACCGCCAGCTCACTCGGGATGCCTTGGTGGCGGCGAAACTGTGTTACGTGCAGGCGCAGTTTCTGATGGGCAAGCCGCCTTCCGCCCGGGCAGTAACCCGTTGGCAAGCGCAGACGGTAGAGGCCTTGCTTAACCAGAGCACGAGCCGCCCGGCGCTTGAGCAGTTCGAGCAGGAGCTGCAGTTTTCCCTGGCTGACATTCCTCCAGCCGCCGAAGCGTCACCGTTGATGGGCCTGCTGGCGAACGAGTCGTTCAAACTGCCGATCAATGAGCAGTTGCTTGAGCTGTTCGACTTGCCGGGGCAGCGCCTGAGCAACTTGCGCAACAACCTGACCCTGGACGGCAAGCCACTGGACGTTCCGCTGTTCAGCCCGCCCACCGATCCCAATCAATTGTTGCGCGATCTGGCCGCTGGCGGGGTGGGCATGCCACGGCCGATGGGCGGACGTCTGGTGGTGGGGGCCTTTCGCTGGCGCGTCAGCTACGAGGCGGCGCTGCGCGCCGTGCAGACACTGCAGGAGTACGGCAGCCAGGTATTGCGTCTGCTGGAACAGCGCGATCGGGCGGAACAGGAAGAACTGCAGCAAGAACACCTCAAGGAACTGGGCGACTACGCCCGCGCGGTTCAAGAGCAATCCATTGCCCAGCTTGAAGCCAGCCTCACGGCCCTCGGTCAGAGTCAGGCCATGGCCCAGCAACGGGCCGATCGATACAAAGCCTGGTACGACGAACACATCAGCGATGCCGAATACCAGATCATGGACAAACTGGCGATGGTCAAAGGGATCAACACCGGGCTGCACGCGATCAAGTCTGTAGGCGCGGCATTGGCGGCTCCGCCGAACATTGGCGGCACGGCTGTCGGTGGGCATCGTTTGGAAAAAGCTGCGGATGCTGTGGTCTTTGGTCTGGAAATCAGCGCGATGCTGTTGCAGATCGACGCGGATAAACAAGCCATCACCGAAAGCTACCGCCTGCGCCGCAGAGAGTGGGAGTTGCAACGAGATCAGGCACTGGCCGAGGTCGGGGCAATCGCCGAGCAGATCACTGCGCAGACATTCGCCCTCGATGCCGCCAGAACGAGTCTGGAGCAAACCCTGCGGGCCAACGGTCAGGCACTGGCGCTCTACAACTACCTGAAGAAACGCGCGACCAACGCAGAATTGTTCGGCTGGCTGCTGGGCCAGCTCAAGGCCTTGCACTATCAGGCTTACGATGCGGTGGTCAGTCTGTGCCTGAGTGCCCGGTCGTCATTGAGTGCGGAAACCGGCGATTACGAAACCGCTGAGGCCTTGCCGCAGGTCTGGCTGGACAACCGTCATGGACTGACTGCCGGTGAACACTTGCGCGAGTACCTGTTGCGCATGGATCGTCTGTACCTGCAAAGCCATGAGCGCCGTCTGGAGCGGGTCAAGACCATTTCGCTGCGACGACTGTTCGATGACAAGGTGGATCCGCAGACGGGATTCTCCGACTGGACCCAGGCGCTGGCCGAGTTGATCAAAAAGGGCGTGCTGGAGTTCCAGCTGACGCAGTTGTCATTCGATCGCGATCACCCGGGCGAGTATTGCCGGCTGCTCAATCTGGTCGAGGTCGACCTGCCCGTACTGCTCGGACCTTATCAGGATGTACAGGCGACGCTGCTGCAGGTCGGCAGCATGACCGCTACCCAGGGCTCGGCGCGCTCGGTCGAGTACCTGCATCAGCCGGCGGGCAAGGTGGCGCCGGTCGAGGTGCTGTTCAATCTGCGCAGTGGCCAGCAGATCGGTTTGTCCGTGGGGATCGCCGACACCGGCATGAACGCCGGCAAACCGGACGAAGGCTTGCTCAACCCTTTCGAGAACACCGGCGCGATCTCGCGCTGGCAATTGCACTTTCCCTGGCCGCAGAGCGAGCGGCAGGCGCCGATGCTCAAATCACTCACCGACATCATTCTGCGCGTCCGCTACACGGCCAAGGCCGGTGAGCCGACGTTTACCCTCGCTGTCAAAGATCTGGTCACCCGGGCGATCACGTCCCGCCAGTCAGGCAATATCAAAGGAGCAGGCCATCATGGTTGAACCCGTCATTCAGGCTAATGACAGTCTGGTGCTCAATGGTGATTTCCGTGAGGCCTTGAGCCATTGGGAAAAGGGGCCGGTTAACAGCCGCTGGGTTACGGTCGTGGGCGAGCCGTACGAAGGCACACAGATCAGGATGCTTTCAGTAGCAAACCTTGCCTCTGCCTTTCAGGAAATGACCGTACCTGTAACGCCGAGCGCCGGAGCCAGGTATGTGCTGAGTTTCCTGTATGAAACGCGGCATACCGAAGCGGGCCGCATGATATTCACTGATGACAGTGGAGCCACCCTTAGAGAAATCCCGTTGCCGCCCGGCAGCCCTCGTAACCTTGAAGAGGACCAGGCACGGATCACTCAAGGGTTGCCGCTGGAATTCAGACCGCTCAAGTACAACGCCGAGCTCGATCTGCCGTTGCAGCGCCAGGACAAGATTCGCGTCACAGTGGTCGCTCCGGGTAATGCTGATCCCGAGGACTATAACTCTCTGGTTTTGGTTACCCGCATTCGCCTGGGCGTGGAACTTGAGCCCGCGCGGATGCAGACGGTGAAGGTGGACGCGGAGCAATCGTCATCTGGCAAGCTGGTTCACCTCTGCCTGGGCGCGGACGGCAGCTTCCAGCACCAGCTTGCGTTCGTACCCGACCCCGACAGCCCCTGGCTGCACACCAAAGCTGCATTGGTGAGCGATGACAATCCACAAGGCGCGGTTTTCGCAACGCCTGACTGGGGCGTCGATCAACCGCTGGACTCACCGTGGATGCTGCAGTGCCCGCTGATCGGTGCTCAGGATCCTTACCTGTTCACGGTGCAACTGGTGAACCAGTACACCGCCGAGCCGTATTCGATGCAGGTCTCGCTGGGGCATCACCGGCTGGTGTTCCGTGAGGTGCTGGAGGCCGCGTATTTCCCGGTGCTGGAGTTGACGCAATCGGTGCGTCTGGGGGTACGAGTGGCCTCCTGGTACACCGGTCAGTTTCTGGCCGGGCGCACGGTGACCTGGACCACCGAAGGGCTGGGGGTGCTGAGCACGACACCGACCGACGCCGAGGGCTGGGCGTATTTCGAGTATCTGCCAACGGCTGCTGGAAAACGTGCTATCCAGGCTTCGGTGGCAAGCCCCTACTATGCCAGTGGGGTGGAAACCGCGACGCTGGACGTTCAGGTGCTGGCGACCGATCCATGGAAGGACGTTCTGGCGGTGGTAGACAGCAACGCCTTGCCCTGGGCGCAGAAGACCGGCTATCCCAACCGTGGCTCGACCTATCAACTGAGCGTTCGGGTGCCTGAAGTGTTACGTGGTTCCACGATGGCACTGCGTTGGGATGGCGACAGCGCCGCACAGTTGGGCGTGCAACTGCGCCCGGAGCTGGAAGCCTCGATACCTGTAGGCACAACAGACCTGAACTGGGAGTTGATCTGCCAGGACAAACTCGACGGTCGCTTCCACTTGCAGTTGCTGTGTTCGAAGCTGCTGTTGCCTTCCAACAGAAAACCGATGTCACTGGCCCGCAATCTGGTGCGCATTGGCGACGTTCAGGAGGCCAACAAATTTCCCGTGGTGGACGAAGGCGAAAGTGTTCTGTTGCGGGTGCAGGTGGTGCATGTGGTCACCGGCGGCAACGGCGATCCGGTCAACAATGCACGGGTGGACTGGCAGACTCCCGAAGGCACGATTGCCACCCGATCGGGGATCGGTGGCTGGGCCAGCGTGTTGTATCAACCGAGCCGCGACGGTGAGCTGGTGGTGACCGCTCGCGTGCGGGCGCATGACGAAGCGGTGCCGGTGGAGCGACCGTTTGCAGTGAAGGCGCTGCAGAGCAGCCCCTGGAAAGGCAAGATCAAGATCCTGTTTGACGGCAATGAGGTTGACCTGACCGAATTGGGCTTGCTGTGCTGGCGCGGTGAGCCGCACACCTTGCGGATAGAAATCACGCCCGGCAGTCCGCTGAATGGAGAGATGGTCACGCTGCAATGGCGTGGTGAGCCGCCGGGGAACGGCTTGATCGTCTCGGATATCGACAAGCCGTTGAGGCTTGGGCCATTGGGGCTGGAATGGCGCTTCAGTTCGCAGGTCGCGTCGAGTACCAGCAGCCTGTTCAGCCTGACCTTGAGCAGCCCCGGACTTACCGCGCCCCGGGAGTTGTTCGGTCGGCTGATCTCCACAGAGCTTATGGATGAACTGACGTTGATGCTGGATCAGGTGACTGCGACAAACGCCAGTCAGAGAATGTTTCCTTGCATCGGGGCCACGCACACCTTGCGCTATCTGCCCAATGCCTTGAGCCCGCTGGTGGGTTTGCAGGCAACGCTGGTGTGGCAAGGCACCCCGGCTGATGACCTGGAAGCGAGCATTGAACCGCCACTCGATCAAGCTCAAAAAATCAGTGACGGTGGTGTTGGCTGGAGTCTGGATTTCACCTCGAGCAAGGTCTCCGGCGCCTTTAGTGTGGGGCTTTTCTTGTCTGCCCTGGATCGCTCCATGAGCACCAATCCGATGCAGCTCGCTCACAACAAGCTGCGAATCGAAGACTGGCGTGAGTCAGCGGTTGACGCCGTCATCGGCAAGGATAAAGCCTGGAGCTGGGTCAGGGTGGTTTCGGCATTCACCGGGCAAGCGGTGGCGCAGGTGGCGGTGCAGTGGAAATCCGCTGACAGTTCAGACAGCGTCGTCAGCGACGAACTGGGCTGGTCCGGGTTTGGCCTGGTGCCGAGCAGTCACGGTCAGCAGAACGTCGTGGCCAATGTGCACAGCCCGTTCGATGGCTATGAAGAGCAACGTGCCCTGTCCTTTACGGCGCTTGCCCGTAACCCTTGGGAGGATGTACGGGTGCGTTTCGATGGGCATGATGAACATCCATGGGGCAGTCACACGTACTTTCCGCGCCGCAATGGCTCACATGCCATCGAAGTACTGCTTCCGGATGGCAGCCCGTTGTTCGACCAGGAACTGACCTTGGGCTTGACCGGCACCGGCCCTGCGGAACTGGGTCTGAGTTTCGAACCTGCGCTCGGCGCATCACGCCTGCCCTCGGCAATCGGTTTGCGTTATTCCCTGCGTTGCGCCGACCTCAAGGACGGTGGCTTCGCGCTGCGCCTGGGAGCGGAGCGCCTCGCCAGCCTGTCACCGGCCAATGCGATGTCGCTGGGGGCGGGGGCACAGGTGTGGAAACTCCTCACCAGTAGTAGCGTTCAGCAAGTGGTGGAATGGGAGCAGGAACTGGTCGAGCAGGTAAAAGTGGTGTCGTCCGTTTCCGGTCAAGGTATCGCCGGGGTATTGGTGACCTGGCGCAACGAGGATCTGGGGACGGTCACCAGTCTGACCGACTTTTATGGTGTCGCCATTGTGCGCTTCAAACCGCAGACGCCGGGCGTGGCGGTATTGACGGCTACGGTGGGGGATGCGGTTTATTCGGAGTCCATCTCGATCTCGTATTCGCTGAGTGTCCCCCGCGAAATTGTCGACGTCGTGGTGGTGCCTGCGCAGGGATACCCCACTGAGGAAGTCGAGGCGATGGCTACAGTGATTTCGGCATTGACCGGCCTGCCTCTCGCAGGCATTGAAGTCATGTGGAATCTGCCGGGAGCAACGATTGCCAGTGCTCAGAGCGACGCCCAAGGCAGAGCACGGACAACGTTTAAATTGCCATCGCGTAGTGGTGTTCTGGAGGTCATGGTGCGTGGTGGTTTGGGCGGCTGGGATTCTGCTCAGTCGTGGGTCGAAGTCATGGAAGATGAGCCGGTACTGGTGGAGTTACACTCGGATGCATTGAGCGTCTATCAGGGAGAAACCTTACCAATATGGGCCCTTGTCAAAGGTCGACATTCCGGGGGGGCGTTTGAGCAAGCGTCCGTTTCCTGGAGCCTTGGTTCACAGATCATTGCACCTTCCGTGACGCAGGTGGATGGCAAAGCGTATCTGATGGCTGTACCCATGGTAATCGGTGACATAACGCTTACGGCCAGCATCCTGGCGGAAGTCGAAAGCAGCCTGAATCTGAACATCAAAGTGTTGGATCCTGCTTCGCATCCTGACCATGCCACGATCAGGGATTTGCGCGAATTGAAAAATCCGATTGACGCGGGCTCGGTTGCGCAGTTCAGAGGCACCGTGGTTTCAAGTGTTTCCGGCCAGCCATTGTCCGGGCGAGAGTTCTATTTCAGCATGAACGGCGAAGCCTTCAAGCTAAGCTACACAAGAGCCAACGGAGAGATCATCGCGGAGTACTGGGCTCATGAGCCGGGTGTGGTCAGCTTTAAAGTGGAAGTTCGAAACCCCGTTGGTCAACCTGAAAAGGCCTCTGCATCTGTACTGGTAATCCGGCAACCCTAAATAACCCCTGCGCGCTTCCATTCCAGGTAACGATTGACCAGCCTTATGCTCAATTCGTCAGGGCGCACATCCAGCACCTGAACTGCATGAGCATTCAACTGCTCATGCAGCTCGGCCCGGGCATTGAGGTAATCCACCGTGCCGCAATAGGCCAGTGCTTCGGGCAGCGTTTGTACCGGGGCATTGCGCAGGCGGTCGAGTGCTTCCTCGCGCAGGCTGACCACCAGCACTTGATGTTGCAGGCTCAGACGTTTGACGCTGGCGAGCAGGTCTTCGGTGTCCTCGTCACGCAGGTTGGTCAGCAGCACGATCAGCGCCCGGCGTTTCTGCCGGGCCAACAGCTGGCTGGTCGCGGTTGAATAGTCGGCAGGACGCTGACTGCTGTCCAGATCATAAACGGCGTTGAGCAGGACCTTGAGCTGACTGGAACCCTTGATCGGCGCGAGAAAACGCGGTTGCGCGACGGCGAAGGTGCTCAGCCCCACGGCATCGCCCTGACGCAGCGCGACATGGCTCAGCAGCAGACACGCATTCAGCGCATGGTCGAAATGCGACAGCTCGCCATCCTGGCTGCGCATTTGCCGCCCGCAATCGAGCATGAACATGATCTGTTGATCACGCTCGTCTTCATACTCGCGGGCAATCGGCGTGCGCTGGCGGGCTGTGGCTTTCCAGTCGATCTGGCGCAGGCTGTCGCCTTCGCGAAATTCGCGCAACTGATGAAATTCCTGACCCTGCCCGCGACGCTGGCGCTGGCGCACACCGAGCTGGCTGAGCCAGTTGTCCACCGCCAACAACTGCCCACCGTAGAGCTTTGCGAAGTCCGGGTAGACGCGGATCTCGCCGCTCACGGCGAGCAGGCGTTTGCCTGTCCACAGACCGAACGGGCTGGGCAGGTTGATTTCGCAATGCTCGAAGCTGAAGTGCCCGCGCTTGAGCGGGCGCAGACGGTAGCCGACCGCGCTGAATTGCCCGGGTTGCAGTTCAATCGCCAGCGGCAGGTTTTCGAAGCTCAGGCCCTGTGGCACGTGGTCGAAAATCTCCACCGCGACCGGCTCGATGAAGTCATGGCTGAGCTGCAGCCGCACCTCGCTCCAACGGCCGAGTGCCAGGCTGCCGGGCATCTGCCGCTGGATGCGCGGCGAGGGCAGGTTGTTCAGGCGCAGCGCATCGATGATCGCCAGCACCAGCAGGGCCAGGAGCAAGCCCCAGTTGATCGACAACAGCGTGGCGGGTACGTCGATGTCGAGGGCTTGTAGCGTGCCCAGCAGCGTGCCGACGGCCAGCAGAATCGCGAGCCAGATCAGCAGCAGGCGTGACGGTTTCACAAGCGCGGCGCCGGCACTTGGTCGAGCAGTTGCTGCAGCACCTGATCGACCTGCAGACCTTCGATGTCCAGCTCCGGCGCCACTCGCACCCGATGGCGCAGCACCGAGAGCGCGCAACCCTTGATGTCATCGGGAATCACGAACTCGCCGCCGCGCAGCAACGCGCGGGCGCGAGCGCAACGCACCAGCGCAATCGAGGCACGCGGTCCGGCGCCGAGGGTCAGGCCGGGCCAGGAGCGGGTGCTGCGCGCCAGCCGCACCGCGTAATCCAGCACTTGATCGTCAATCGGCAAGTCGCTGGCGATGCGTTGCAAGGCCTGCACGTCCTTGGCTTGCAGGACCGTGCGCAACGGCTGCACGTCGAGCATGTCGGCGCGGGTCGAGCGGCTGACCTGACGCACCATGTTCAGCTCTTGCTCGGCCTCCGGGTAATCCATGCGCACTTTGAGCATGAAGCGGTCAAGTTCGGCCTCCGGCAGTGGATAAGTGCCTTCCTGCTCGATCGGATTCTGGGTGGCGAGCACCATGAACGGCTGGGCGATCGGCAGCGCCCGGCCTTCGAGAGTGACTTGCCGTTCCTGCATCGCTTCGAGTAACGCCGCCTGGGTTTTCGCCGGTGCCCGATTGATCTCGTCGGCCAGCAACAGGTTGGTGAACAACGGCCCCTTGCGCAGCTTGAACTGTTCGGTGTGCAAGTCGTACACCGCATGGCCGGTCACATCGCTGGGCATCAGATCCGGAGTGAACTGGATGCGCGCGAATTCGCCGCCGAAACAACGCGCCAGCGCCCGCACCAGCAAGGTCTTGCCCAACCCCGGAACGCCCTCGAGCAGCACGTGGCCGCCGGCGATCAACGCGGTCAGCACATCGTCGATCACGCTGTTCTGGCCGATCAGGGCCTTCTGCAATTCACCGCGCAGCGCTTGCGCCAACTGGCTGGCACGCTGGCGTTGCTGGGCGGCGTGGCTGGCGCTGCCGGGCTCGATCTGTTCACTCATAGCGTGTTCCTCAAGGTTTGCAGGTGGGCCACCTGGCGGCTGAAATCAGCGCTGCTCATGCGCTGTTTCGGCACCGGGCTCAGGGCCTGACTGATGGCGCGGGTCGGCTGACGGGTCAGGCGCGACAGCACCAGCCATTGCTCGGCCACGTTCAATTGGTCGAAGCCGGGATAGCGGCGGCGGGCGCGGCGCAGCACGTCCTGTTGCAAAGCTTGCAACAGCGTGTGCTGACCGTTGTGGCGCAGGATGAAATCGGCACTGGCGCGCAGGTGTTCCTGCAACTGCCGGCGGCCACTCGGGGCGGGTGCCTGCAGTGGTCCATGGCGCACAGCAACGTGCCACAGGCCGAGGCCGATCAGTGCCAGCAGAGCGACGATGGCTTGCGGGAAGTAACGCCAGAGCAAGGTCAGCAGACCGTCGTGTGCGGTGTTGAAAATCAGCGTGACGTCGGTGTCGGCGCTCAGGTACCAGAGCAGCCAGGCGTTGTCGTGCTTGCTGATGGCCGGGGTTTTCCACAGTTCGGCATCGGTGACCACGGTGATCGAGCCGAGGCCGTACGGCAGTTGCATCATGTGCGTGGCCTTGGCGCTGTTGGCCCAGGCCTGGGCGAGATTTTTCGGATCGTCCAGATGGAACGCGGTGTCGAAACCGGCGTAGGCCGGCGCGTCCTCATCTTCCAGGTAGAGCTTGGTCAGATTCGGGTACGGATCATCGGCCAGCTCCGCCGGCGGCTCCTTGAGGTCCTTGCTCAGGGACTGGTGCAACTGCACCCGATCCAGCAACAGATCATCGCTTTGTCTGGCCTGCTTGTCCCACAGCGCTTCGGCCACGAACACCAGGCGCCCACCGGCGCGGGCCCATTTCAACACCTGATCGACCTGCCGCGGGGTCATGCGCGAACGTTCGCCGAACAACAGCAGGGTGTGCCGACGCGGATCGATGTCGGGCAGCACCGCCAGCGTTTCGGCGTGGCTGACGTTGAGGCCGCGCTCGCGCAAAAACAGTTCTGCCGCCAGATAAGGATTGGCCTGCGCCTGGGGCGAGGGGCCGTGATCGATCACTTCCTGATAGGGCCGCGCCTTGAGGTACAGATAAACGCTCAACGCCGCGAGCAGGGCGACCATCAGCCCGCCGAGCAGCCACGCGTTGCGCCGGTTCAAGCGCGCGCTCCATGCTCGAACAAGGCACGCCAGCCGTCACACAGTTCCTGTTGCAGATGTGCCGCCGGCACGCGGTGCCCGTAGGCCATGTTCTGCCAGTGCAGCGTCAGGGTGCGACTGAACGCCAGCAGTTCCGGGCGCTGCAATTGCTCGACCCGCAGCAGCACCTGATGCTCGGTGTCGGCAGGTTTCAAGGTCAGGGCAAAATCGTGCAGCAGACGGCTGAGCAAGCCGCGATACAGCAAGCCCAGCGCCGCGCGCGGCTGGGTCTGCCAGAGTTGTTCGGCGCTGGCGGCGATGTCGTCGGGCAGGGTTTGCGGGCTCAGGTCCAGGCCAAACGCTTGCTGCGGTGCAGGTGGCCTGATGCGGGCGCGCAGCTTCGGCCGACGGCTGACGAAGGTGCGCAGGAACTCGCGATAGCGCCAGATCAGCCAGCCCACAGCGGCGATCAACGCTCCCCACAACAACACTTCAATCAGGCCGGCCAGCGCATTGAAGCGCTGACTGTCCAGCCAGCCGAGCAGGGTTTTCAGCCATTGCGGCGCCTCACCGGGTTTGGCTTCGGCCGGGGCTGCCGGATCGTCGCCAAAGCGATAGCGGGTCACGCTTTCCTTGTTCTTGAACGGTGGTTGTTCGAGCAGCGCCTTGATGCTGTCGTGCGCAGCCTGACTGGTCAGCGGTTGGTGCAACAGGCGGGGTGCCTCCGGTGCGCTGGCGGGATCGGCTGCAGCCCATACGGGTGGCACCGCCGGCAGCAAAAGACAGACCGTCAACAGCAAACCCAGAGCGCTGCTGTTCAGGCGCTGGCGCAAACGGCGGAACACCAGCTCGATGTCCCACGCTTCCAGTGCGGTGCGCCGGTTCAAATACAGGCTGAAACCGCAGGCGACATAAATCGGTTCCCAGACCACCAGCACCAGCGCGTAGAAAGCGTTGGTCAGGTGCTCCAGCCAACGCCAGTGGTGATCGGCGTCGAGGATCAGCGATTGCCAGTCCCAGTCGGTTTCGATCTGCTGTGGCAGCAGCATATAGAACAGCACCATCAGACCGATCCACAGTGCGGTCTCCAGATGCATGCCGATGATCGTCAGCCATTGCGCGGCGCCGGCATTGCGTTGCAGCAACACCTGCAAGCGTTGCTGACGGGCCGTGCCGTCGAGACCTTCGAGTTGCACCACCGGCAGCAGGAAGCTGCGACTCAGGCTCAGCCGGCGCCAGGTCAGGCTGGCCAGCAGTTGCGGCTTGAGCAACCGTGGAAATTCGCGCAGGGCCTGTTTCAGTGTCGGTGTTTCGCCGAACAGGGCTTTGGACAGGATGTACAGCGGCAGGCGTTCGTAGGCTGGTTTCAGCCACCAGAAAATGAATACCGCCAGCGACGGCGAATCCCATAGCAACAACGTCAGCACCGCGAACAGCGGCAGGGTGACGATGGCCCAACTGGTCATCAGCAGGCGTCGATGCTGCTGGCTCATGAGCACGCCCAGGTCCATGGCTTCCCAAGTGCTGCGCGGGCGGATCGCCACGGTGGCGTCACTCAGGCGCATGGCGTGTCCTTCCGGCGAACAGCAGATAGGCCGCTACTGCGAGCCACAATGCGGCACCGACCGCATATTTGATCGGCGGTGTGACCCCGGTCTTCGACGACCAATACGCTTCGATGAACGCTGCGATCAGTAGGAACAGCATGACCCCACACACCAGCAGCACGCTTTTGCGCGCCGCCTGCACCAGCGCTTCACCACGGGTCAGCCGCCCCGGTGCGATCACTGCCCAGCCGAGCTTTAGCCCCGCCGCGCCCGCCAGGGCAATGGCGCTCAGCTCGAAGGCGCCGTGGCCGATCACGAACGACCAGAACGTCTGGCCAAAACCGATTTCGGTCAGGTGCCCGGCCACCGCGCCGATGATCAAGCCGTTATAGAACAGGAAGAACGCGCTACCGACGCCCAGCAGCAAACCGCTGGCGAAAGTCTGAAAGGCGATGCCAATGTTGTGCATCACGTAATAGCCGAACATCACCCAGTCTTCGCTGGCCGCCCGTTCGGCCGAGCGCCCGAGGTGCCCGGCCACCGGGTCGTACATGCTCTGCATGTCGCGCACCTGTTCGGCGGGGATCAGGTTGTAGATCAGTTCGGGAAAGGCATACACCAGCAAGGCAAAGCCGATCAGGCTGCCGAAAAACACCAGACCAGCGGCCAGCACAAACGGCCATTCGGCACGCACCAGTCGAGGAAAGTCAGCGAGGATGAAACCCAGGAGGTTGGCGCCGAATCGACGGCGGTGCCGATACAGCTGCTGGTGGCCGCGCAACACCAGTTGTTGCAGCGAGTCGATCAGAAAACTGCTGTAGCCACGCGCCTGTGCCAGCGCCAGATGCTGGCAGAGGCGTCGATAAGCCTTGGGGAAACTGGCTGCCTGCGAGGTGTCCTTGCCATGTTCGAGGCGTTCGAGGGCCAGGGTGAAGCGCTCCCATTCGGCCTTGTGGCGAGTTTCGAAAAGACTCTGCTTCATGTCGGCCCCAACAAGCCGCAGGCGATACCGTTGAGTTCGCTGACCGCTTTGGGCGCCGAGATGTGCAGCGGTTGGGCGAGCAGCGCGGCCAGCTCATTGACCCGCGCCGGCGACAGTTCAGCCTGACGTTCGGCGAAGGCGAGCAAGGCGCGTTGTTCGCCGAGGTTGAGCGGCACGGGCGAGCTGCGTGGCTGGGCGTCAGGTAACTGCGGGCGGAGCAGGGCGCGTTCGCTGTAGACCACCAGGGTGCCGGCTGCGATGTCGCCCAGGCGCTTGAAGGTCGGGTGTTGCAGGCAACTGATGGCGCCGAGGAAATAACCGAACGGCAGCAGGTCGACAAAACGCAGCAGGTTGCGCAGCAGCGAGGCCGACCAGCCGATCGGTGTGCCGTCATCGTGGATCACCCGCAGGCCCATCCATTGCTTGCCCGGCGAACGGCCCTGACGCAACACTTCGAACAGCACCATGTACCACCAGCTGACGGCAAACAGCAGCAGCGAACCCAGACCCATGCCGAGCTGGCCGAGAAACGCCAGCAGCAGAAACAGCACGCCGAGGATGGCCCCGCGAATGCCCAGGTCGATACCGAAGGCGAGGCTGCGCACCATCAGACCGGCCGGGCGCAACGGCAGGTCGATGCCCTCCGGGGTTTCCACTTGATAGCGGGTATCGAGTGGCGGGTTCAGCGGTGCTTTCCGTGGCAGTGCTGTGTTCTCGAGCATGGGCTACCTGATGGGGCCGGATCGGGATGCGAAGTCGGTCCGATGCTAGCAGCCTCTTGGGGGAAAACGACATAACTATGTATTGCACATCGTGTGATGCGCGGTGGTTGAATGACACAGCGCTGGCCGCGACCGCGGTTCAACGCCTAGACTTTGCCGATCTTCAGTTCAGGAACCGCCCGTGACTTCAATCTTCTGGTACGACTACGAGACCACCGGCATCAATCCGCGCAACGACCGTCCGCTGCAGGTCGCCGGGATTCGCACCGACCACGACCTCAATGAAATCGACGAACCGGTCAACCTCTACTGCCAGCCCAGCGACGACATCCTGCCGCACCCGGCGGCGTGCGCCATTACCGGTATCACCCCGAGCTGTCTCGCCGAACAGGGTTTGAGCGAAGCCGACTTCATGACCCGCGTACACGCGCAACTGGCGGCGCCCGGCACTTGCGGTGCGGGTTACAACACCTTGCGTTTCGACGACGAGATGACCCGCTACAGCCTGTACCGCAACTTCTTCGACCCGTATGCCCGCGAGTGGCAGGGCGGCAACAGTCGCTGGGACCTGATCGATGTGGTGCGCGCCGCGTATGCGTTGCGCCCGGATGGCCTGGTCTGGCCGACCGACGACGAAGGCAAGGTCACCCTCAAGCTCGAACGCCTGACGGCGGCCAACCACATCGACCATGGGCATGCGCACGAAGCGCTCTCGGACGTGCGCGCCACCATTGCGCTGGCGCGGTTGATCCGCGAGAAACAGCCGAAGTTGTATGACTGGCTGTTTCAATTGCGCAGCAAACAGAAGGTCATGGATCAGATTCGCCTGCTGCAACCGCTGGTGCATATCTCCGGACGCTTCTCGGCGGCGCGGCACTATGTCGGTGTGGTGCTGCCATTGGCCTGGCATCCGCGTAATCGCAATGCGCTGATCGTCTGTGACCTGCACCTTGATCCGCAAGGCTTGCTGGACCTGGACGCCGAAACCCTGCGCCGGCGCCTGTACACCCGCCGCGACGACCTCGCCGAGGGTGAACTGCCGGTGCCGCTGAAACTGATTCACATCAATCGCTGCCCGGTGGTGGCGCCGTTGTCGGTGTTGCGTGCCGACGATCAGCAGCGTCTGGGCCTGGACATGGCGCTGTATCAGGCACGTGCACTGCGGCTAAGTGACGCACAACAAGTTTGGAAAGATAAAGTCGCGGCGATTTACGCCAGCGAAGACTTCACGCCCAGCGAAGATCCGGAACAGCAGTTGTACGATGGATTTATCGGTGATCGCGATCGGCGTCTATGCGAGCAAGTGAGAACGGCGGATCCGGCGCAATTAGCGCAAGAGCACTGGCCGTTCGATGATGAACGTCTGCCGGAATTACTCTTTCGATATCGCGCACGCAACTTTCCCGACACGTTGAATTTCGAGGAGCAAGAACGCTGGAGAATATTCTGTCAGCAGCGTTTGTCCGAGCCGCAAATGGGCGCGCCTAATACCCTGCAATCTTTTGCCGAGGCCGCGCAGCAATGGGCGCTTAGTGCTACGCCGATACAGAATCAAGTGCTCAATGAGTGGCAGAATTATGTCCAGGCATTGCGCAAACGTTTGAATCTTTGAAATCGAACATAGTGTGCCCATGAAATGCCGGGCATAAAAAAACGCCAGCGTATGCTGGCGTTTTTCATGGGCCGCAGAATCAGTCTGCGACAGGCGTTGCGGCTTAGCCCAGCAGGGTAGCCCAGCCTTCAACCACGTCACCGCCCCACTTGGCTTTCCACTCTTTCAGAGTCTTGTGGTTGCCACCTTTGGTTTCGATGACTTCGCCGTTATGCGGG
Source organism: Pseudomonas fluorescens (assembly GCF_004683905.1). Lineage (NCBI taxonomy): Bacteria > Pseudomonadati > Pseudomonadota > Gammaproteobacteria > Pseudomonadales > Pseudomonadaceae > Pseudomonas > Pseudomonas fluorescens. The sequence goes on along the minus strand of NZ_CP038438.1, from coordinate 4,692,652 downwards.
TTTTTGTATTGTTTAACTTTGCGCGCGCGCTTGGTGCCGGTAGTTTTTACTGCGGCGCCACGGGTGCCTTTGGTTTTCGATTCCGGATCCAGCAGGGCGATGATGTCGCGCAGGGACTTGGAGTATTCGCCCATCAGGGTACGCAGTTTGCCTTCGAATTCCAGCTCGGCTTGCAGTTTGTCGTCTTGCGACAGGTTCTTCAAACGCGCTTGCAGCTCTTTGATTGCTTCTTCGGTGGCGCGATATTCGTTGATCAAGGACATGGTAACTACCTTATGCAGATGTGTTGAATGGCAGGGGACAGTGCCGCAATAATAGTCAGGCTGTTTCATCAAGTAAACATTTAACCGGTTTTTTTATTTGAATTAGTTGCAAGGAATAACCGGTAAATTGAATGGTCATTTAAATAATGTGATGCAGTCATCACGAATATTCACAATTATCTGGCCGAACAGCTTCACTGCAGGACTATGGTTTCGCCGCGCGTGGCTTCAGACGCCGCGAATCGGGCCTGCCTGCGGACATGTGGTCATCAATACTGCAGTTTCCGCGCACAGTCGCTAGAATGGCCGCCTTTGCGAAGTTCTGGAGTTTTCCCCCCATGCGCACCTTTCGGTTGGTGATTTCCTGCCCTGACCGCGTTGGCATCGTTGCCAAAGTCAGTAACTTTCTGGCATCCCACAACGGCTGGATCACCGAAGCGAGCCACCACTCGGATAATCAGAACGGCTGGTTCTTCATGCGTCACGAGATCCGCGCCGATTCGCTGCCGTTCGGTATTGAAGTGCTGCGCGAGAAGTTTGCGCCGATCGCCGAAGAGTTCTCGATGGACTGGCGCATCACCGACACCGAGCAGAAGAAACGCGTGGTGCTGATGGCCAGCCGCGAATCCCACTGCCTGGCCGACTTGCTGCACCGCTGGCACAGCGACGAGCTCGATTGCGAAATCTCCTGCGTGATTTCCAACCACAATGACCTGCGCAGCATGGTCGAGTGGCACGGCATTCCTTATTACCATGTCCCGGTCAATCCGCAGGACAAGGAGCCGGCGTTCGCCGAAGTCTCGCGTCTGGTCAAACAGCACGATGCCGAAGTGGTGGTGCTGGCGCGCTACATGCAGATCCTGCCGCCGGCCCTGTGCCGCGAATACGCGCACAAGGTGATCAACATTCACCACAGCTTCCTGCCGTCGTTCGTCGGCGCCAAGCCGTACCATCAGGCGTCGCTGCGCGGCGTGAAGCTGATCGGCGCGACTTGCCACTACGTGACCGAAGAGCTGGACGCCGGTCCGATCATCGAGCAGGACGTGGTGCGTGTCAGCCACAGCGACAGCATCGAAGACATGGTGCGTTTCGGCCGTGACGTCGAGAAGATGGTGTTGGCCCGAGGCTTGCGTTATCACCTCGAAGACCGTGTGCTGGTGCACGGCAACAAGACCGTGGTGTTCTGATCGAACCTGCGCGTACTTGAATAAAGAAGGGCCTGGGCGTTCAATCGTCCCAGGCCCTTTTTTCGTTTCAGCCCTTGAGGAACTGCCCGTGAGCGACCCATTGGACAAAGCCACTTCGAAAGCGCCGGCCACCCTGGGGGAGGGCTGTTTGAGCCGCTACGACCCGGATGACCTGAGCCCGGAAGACGGCACCGAGTTTCCCGGCGCCGCCGAGCTGTGGGAGCAGCTCAAGGAGCAGGCGGACGAACCTGAGAAGCCTGCCTGATCTTCAACAGCTTCTTGAGCAGCGGCCGCCCCAGCATCAATAGAAACACCGGGCCGCCCACCACCAGATAGAAATAGAACGTCACCACCCGCCAGATCAGAATCGCTGCCGCCGCAGTGGATTTGCCGACCATCGGCGCCAGCAGCGCCGCCGAGGTCAGCTCTGCGGCGCCCGCACCACCGGGCAACAGGCTCATTTGACCAGCCCCCAGCGATAGCATCTGCACCAGAAAACTCCAGGCCCACTGCAGATCCGCGCCCAGTCCGCGCAGGGCCAGATACAACACGCTGTAGCGTAGCAGCCAGTGCATGCAGGTCAGGGCGAACACCTTGACCAGGGTTTGCCACGGCAACTTGAGGGTGTCGATAAACGCGTCGAGAAAATGCAGCAGCTTGCGCGCCCAGCGCCGACGCGTGGCCGGTTGCACGTTGAGGCGGGCAAGCAGGCGTCCGCTCAGAAGGATCAGGCGGCGGTGGTAGCGCGCCAGCAGCACGCAACTGAACAGCCCACCGAACAGCGACACGGCGCTGACCATCAGCAACCACTCCAAGCGGTCACTGAGATGCTGAAACAACGCGTAAATCAGGATGCCGCTCAGGGCGCAGAGAAAGAACAGCAGATCGCTCAACTGATCCATGGCAAACACTGCGCTGCCACGGGCCGGGCGTACGCCGCAGCGCGCCAGCAACGCCATGATCGTCAGCGGTCCGCCACTGCCGCCGGGGGTGGCGCAGTAGGCGAACTCGGCGGCCATGACCACGCCGAGACTTTTCAGCGGCGTTACCTGATCGCGCTGATCACCCAGCAGCAGGCGCAGACGCAGGGTGTTGATGCCCCAGCAGAGCAGAATCATGCCGAACATGATCAGCAGCCATTGCAGGGGGAAATTTTGCAGGCGCGCACCGATCTCGCCGCCGCCGAGCAACACCGGGATCAGTACAGCAGCGAGCAGGCCGATCAACAACACAATGCCGCGACTCATGCAGCGCGCTCCATTCGCTCGCGTTGCTCAGTGAGCCAGGCGATTTTGGTCATGGGCGTGCGTCCTTCTGCCAGCAGCCGTTCAAGGGTTCGTAGCCAGTAATCACGCGCGAAGGCGTGGCGCATGTCTACCGGGTGCAAGCCTAGACGAATCACCGCGGCGTCGCGCCACTGCTGTTCGCGTTGCTCGCTGACGATTTTTGACAGGCCCCGGCGCCAGGCGCTGCGCGCACTCCACACCAGACCCGGGGCGTTGATGGCGGTGAAATCCGGTAATTGATAAAGATGTTGCGGGTCGCTGGTGTAGCTCAATGGTGTTTCGCGAAGGGCCTGGCGCGTGCCCTCGCTCATCAACCAGGCCGGGGCGACGAAGCCGTGCAACGGCCAGCCATTGCGCCGGAACAGTTCGATGCCGTCGCGCAGTCGCGCCAGGGCGGCTTCGCGGGACAGGCGATAAAACTCCCCTTCGTGGGTGTAGATTCGGCGCATGAACCAGTCGCGGGGTGTGGCTGGCGCTGGCTCGCGGTCGTCATGGTAATAGCCGTGCAAGGCCAGTTCATCGCCACGGGCCAGCCGCTCGCCGAGCATTCGGCAAAACGCGGGATGATCCTCAAGCGCGTCGTGGCCATGGAAATCCGGAACGACCAGCCAGGTCATCGGCACGCCGCCCATTGCGTCGACCGCCTCGACAAATGGCCGATAATCCGCCCACGTCGACGGTGCCACGTCGTGCAGCACCAGCAGCACTGCGCGGTCATTCAAGGAATCAGCCATTGGCCACCCTGGGCAGCGAGTGACCGAGCACCGCGTGGTAATGGCCGAGCAGGCTGTCGACCACACTGTCCCAGGAATAACGCCGTTCGACGTGTTGCCGCGCCTGTTGGCCGAGTTTCACACAGCCGCGACTGAACAGCTCGCGCACGGCATTGGCCATGGCTTGCGGGTTGTTCGGCGCACAAAGCAAGCCGCAGTCTTCGGTGACGATCTCTTCAAACGCCCCGGCCGCCACGGCGACTACCGGAATCCCGCAGGCCATGGCTTCGAGGATCACCAGGCCGAAGGTTTCCTGGTCACCGGCATGGATCAGGGCGTCGGCGCTGGCCATCAACCGGGCCACGGTGGCGGCGGGACAGAACCCGTCGATCACGCTGACATTGTCCGGGACCACGGCCGGCATCGACGAGCCAACCAGCAGCAGGTGATAGCGTGGGCCGAGGCGCTGCATGCATTTGAGCAGCACCGGCAGGTTCTTCTCTTTGGAACCGCGCCCGGCAAAGATCAGCAGGCGCGTGTCTTCGGCAATTCCCAGTTCGGCGCGCAGGCCGTTGTCGCGGGCGTCAGGGTGAAAGGTTTGCAGATCCACGCCCAATGGCTGCACGAATACATTGCGCACTCCCAGACCAGTGAGCTTGTCGGCCATCACCTGGCTGGGCGCCAGCACTCGATCGAAGTTGCCATAGAGCTTGGTGACGTACGCCTCGACGTTCGGCGTGACCCAATGGCCCATGCGATTGCCGACCAGTAGCGGCAGGTCCGAGTGATAAAAGCCGATCACCGGTACATCCAGCTGGCGCCGTGCATCCAGCGCCGCCCACGCGGTGAGGTACGGGTCGCCGACTTCGATCAGATCCGGCTGCAAACCCTGCAGGACATTGCGCCATGGCGCGAGGCGCAGCGGGAAGCGATAGCCTTTGCCGAAGGGTAGGGCGGGTGCGGGCACGGTGTAGATACCGTCGTTTTCACCGAAATGCGCGCCGGGAATCAGCAGGCTATGACGAATGCCCGTTTTGCCCCCCAACCGGCGATGCTTGGCGTCCAGATAGGTGCGTACGCCGCCGCTGGCCGGGGCGTAGAACATGGTGATGTCGGCGATATGCACAGTGATCAACCCTCCGCTGCGTTCCACTCCCTTGGTTGACCTCCATCCAGAATAGATGTTCGGTCGGGAATACGCGGTAGAGCTGAAACGGCCCTCACCCTAACCCTCTCCCTGAGGGAGAGGGGACTGACCGTGGTGTTTTGGCTTGATACATCGACCTGAAAGTCGGAGTCGAACTCAGGTCTTGAAAAGCTTGAAGATCGGCTCCCTTTCCCCTCGCCCCTTGGGGGTGTATGTACCGGAGACATGGTGGACACATGTTCGGAGACATGGTGGACGGTTTTAGATCTTCTTACCTGCTGTGACAATCTGCAAGTTCAAGTCGATTTTGGCTATACGATGTTTACCCCAGTAGACATCGTGGATGCCATCCTCCGTCGTTTCCCGGATAGCTACTGACCTCCCGTGAAAAGCCTTTCCGACTGTGTATTCACGGTTTCCCCAGTAGATCTCGCCCTTCACCTGAACCTTCCTGATCACATCGCCATCGTTGTACTCCGGCGCCGCGGGTTGCTCCTGATATTCCCGTGGACTACTGCTGTAGCGGGCCGCAGGAACCTGCATGTCCAGCGCCTGATGCGGGCGCTTCTGGTTGTAAATATCACGCCAGCTATCAAACGCTCGTTGCGCGCCATCGAGATCGATGAACAACTGGCCTTGCAGAACTTCGCTTTTAAGGCTGCGGTGAAAGCGCTCCAGCTTTCCTTGGGTCTGCGGATGATAAGGTCGGGAGTGGCCGACCTTGATGCCTTGGCTCATCAGCCAGATCTCCAGTGCGGTATAAACACCTGTCTGGTCACCCCAAGGCGAACCGTTGTCCATCGTCATGCGCAAAGGCAGGCCGTAGCGCCGAAAGGTCCGGATTAGATGCTCCTGAACGGTTTGGCGCTGCTCGTTCGCGCACGCAGCGATGCACAGCGAAAACCGTGAATGATCGTCCAGTATCGTCAACGGATGGCAACGGCCCTGGCCCAAGCTGATATGGCCCTTGAAGTCCATCTGCCAAAGATCATTGGGAGCTTCATGCTCGAACCGGATAAATGGCTTGATCTCAGCGGCCTTTGGATCAACGCGCGAGTGACGCTTTAAAACCGCATGCACGGTGCTGACAGAAGGCATCACTGCGCCGTTGTCTTCCAACACGCGCTTGAGCTTGCGAGCGCCCCAAGCCGCGTACTCCTGACTCACGGTCAGAATCTGCTGCTCAACCTCATCAACACAGCGTTTGGGTGACGTTTTCGGTCGCCGAGACTGGTTGATCAATCCCTCAACACCTGAGGCTTCAAACCTGTTTAGCCATTTGTAAGCAGTGCTTGGACTGATATTGAATCGACGGCAAAGCAGCCGAATATTGGCCCCCTCTTGCCGAGCCAAAAACACGAATTCCGAGCGAAGTTGCACGGTGGACACCTCTTCCCAAGACACAGGTCATCTCCTTGGCGATGAGCAATGTGTCTATTAAAAAGTGTCCACCATGTCTCCGAACACCTGTCCACCATGTCTCCGGTACATACAGGGGGGAGAGGGTTGGGGTGAGGGGGGAGGCTTTTGATCTTAGATGCGGAAGCTACCGACCAGCTGCTTCAGGCGCGAAGCCTGCTGCTCCAGATCCGAACAGGCGCGCAACGTCGCCTGCAGGTTCTCGACGCCTTCCTGGTTCAGCGTATTGATCTCGGTGATGTCGACGTTGATCGACTCGACTACCGCCGTCTGCTCCTCGGTCGCTGTTGCCACCGACTGGTTCATCCCGTCGATTTCGCCGATACGCTGGGTCACGCTGTTGAGGCGTTCGCCGGCGAGGTTGGCGATTTCCACGCTGTCCTGGCTGTGGCGCTGGCTGTCGCTCATGGTGCTCACCGATTCACGGGCGCCGACTTGCAGCTCCTCGATCATGGTTTGCACCTGCTGCGCCGATTCCTGAGTGCGGTGCGCCAGGTTGCGCACTTCGTCGGCGACCACGGCAAAACCGCGTCCGGCCTCACCCGCACGCGCCGCTTCGATGGCGGCATTGAGCGCCAGCAGATTGGTCTGCTGGGAGATGCTGGTGATCACTTCGAGGATCTGCCCGATGTTCACGGTTTTGCTGTTCAGCGACTCGATGTTGCTGCTGGAGGCGCTGAGCATGCTCGACAGTTGATTCATCGCCTTGATGCTGCGATCCACCACTTGCTGGCCGTCTTCGGCGAGGCCGCGGGCATCACTGGCCTGGTTCGAGGCTTGCGCGGCGTTGCGGGCGATTTCCTGGGCGGCGGCGCCCAGTTGATTGATCGCGGCGGCGACGCTGCTGGTGCGCGAGGCCTGCTGGTCGGAGTTGTACATCGACGAGTTGGACGCCGCGACCACGCGCAGCGCGACCTCGTTGACCTGCCCGGTGGCCGACGACACTTCGCGGATTGATCCGTGAATACGCTCGACGAAACGGTTGAATGCGGTACCCAGCACGCCAAACTCATCGTTATTGACGATGGTCAGGCGCTTGGTCAGGTCGCCTTCGCCGTCGGCGATGTCTTCCATGGCGCGGGTCATGACGTGCAGTGGCTGGATCAGCAGGCGAATCAGCATGCCCAGCAACGCGATGATGATCACCACCGCAATCACCGTGGCAATCACCGCCGAGGTGCGGAACTCACTGAGCATCGAGAAGGCTTTGTCCTTGTCCACCGACAGCCCGATGTACCAGTTGACCGACGGCAGGCCTTTGATCGGCGCGAAGCTGACGATGCGGGTCTTGCCATCGACGGTGATTTCACTGAAGTCGCTGCTGATGCGCGGGGTGTCCTGCGGATAGGCTTCTTTGAGTGATTTCATCACCAGTGCCTTGTCCGGGTGCACAAGGATCTTGCCGTCGGCGCTGACCAGGAACGCGTAGCCCATGCCGGAGAAGTCCCGGGCGGTGAGGGTGTCGACCAGGGTTTGCAGGCTCAGGTCGCCGCCCACCACGCCGACGCTCTGACCGGCCTTTTTCGAGGCGGTGGCGATGGAGATGATCAACTGGCCGGTGGCGGCGTCGATGTACGGTTCGGTCAGGGTCGACGCGCTGCTGCTCTCGGCCCCTTTATACCAAGGGCGCACCCGAGGATCGAAACCGTCCGGCATCTTCACGTCCGGACGGATGGTGAAGTGACCGGTGGCATCGCCGAGGTAAGTGGCCATGAACGTCGAGGTCAGGGATTTCTGTTCCAGCAGGCTGGCGACGTTGGCCGGGTCCGGATTGATGGCAATATTCTGGGCGGCGTTCTCGACCAGCAGAATGCGCCCGTTGAGCCAGGTCTGGATGTTATCGGCGGTGACTTCGCCCATCTCGTTGAGATAGTTGTTCAGGTCATCGCGGATCGCGTTGCGTTGCAGCCAGTCGTTGTACAGCGTGAACGAGGCGAAAGCGGCGATGACGATGAGGGCGGCGGCAAGCAAAATTTTATGGCTGAAGCGCAGGTTTTTGTTCATGGCTTGGGGTTCCGCTAAGGTCTTAATGTCCTGGGCGTGCTTTTATAAAGACGCGCAATATGGGCAAGGGTGAAACAAACTGATATTTCCGACTCTCCTTAGGGAAATGTCCGACCGACTTTTCAGTCAGGTTCTCGCCCTTATCTATCGGCCACAGCGGATTAAAGATTAACCATAGGTGACAAAATGCCTGACACATCGCAAGTCGTTATCGGCGCCGATCTGGCGGGGCAACCGATTGCTCAGGCCATGCGCCTGGCCAACCGCCACGGACTGATTGCCGGTGCGACCGGGACCGGCAAGACCGTGACTTTGCAACGCCTTGCCGAAGCATTCAGTGACGCCGGGGTCGCGGTATTCGCCGCCGACATCAAAGGCGACCTGTGCGGCCTGGGCGCCGCCGGCAATCCGCAGGGCAAGGTCGCCGAGCGCATCGCCGGGATGCCCTGGCTCGACCACAAACCGCAGGCTTATCCGGTGACGCTGTGGGATATTCACGGGGAGTCCGGTCATCCGTTGCGCACGACTTTGAGTGAAATGGGCCCGCTGCTGATCGGCAGCCTGCTGGAGCTGACCGACAGCCAGCAGTCGGCGCTGTACGCGGCGTTTAAAGTGGCCGACCGCGAAGGCCTGTTGCTGCTCGACCTGAAAGACCTCAAGGCGCTGCTCAATCACCTCAAGGACAACCCGCAGCTGCTCGGCGAAGACGCGGCGCTGATGACCACCGGTTCCAGTCAGGCACTATTGCGCCGGCTGGCGACTCTGGAGCAGCAGGGCGCTGAAGCGTTGTTCGGCGAACCGGCGCTGCAACTGGAAGACATTCTGCAACCGGCCGCCGATGGTCGTGGGCGGATTCATTTGCTCGATGCCAGCCGTCTGGTGCATGAGGCACCGAAGGTCTACGCGACGTTCCTGCTGTGGCTGCTGGCCGAGCTGTTCGAGCAGTTGCCGGAGCGCGGCGATGCCGACAAACCGCTGCTGGCGCTGTTCTTCGATGAAGCGCATTTGTTGTTCGGCGATACGCCCAAGGCGTTGCAGGAGCGTCTGGAACAGGTGGTGCGGCTGATTCGCTCGAAAGGTGTCGGCGTGTATTTCGTCACCCAGTCGCCGGGCGACCTGCCGGATGACGTGCTCGCGCAACTTGGCCTGCGGATTCAGCACGGCTTGCGTGCGTTCACTGCCAAGGAACAGAAATCCCTGCGAGCGGTAGCCGATGGCTTCCGGCCGAATCCGGCGTTCGATACCTTGTCGGTACTGACCGAGCTGGGCATCGGTGAAGCACTGGTCGGGACGCTGCAGGAAAAAGGCACGCCGGAGATGGTCCAGCGGGTGCTGGTGGCGCCGCCACAGTCGCGGATCGGGCCGTTGAGCGAAACCGAACGCACGATGCTGATCGCCGGGTCGCCGTTCAAGGGCCGATATGACAAACCGATCGATCGTGAGTCGGCATATGAAATCCTGATGGGCCGCAAGGATCTGGCGCCGGAGGCGGATGCGCCAGCGGGTAAGCCGGCAGCCGAAGAGCCGAGCCTGGCTGATCGTGCCGGAGAGTTTCTGGGCACGGCGGCGGGGCAGGCGTTGAAGTCAGCCATGCGTCAGGCGGCCAATAATCTGGGTAAACAACTGGTGCGCGGCTTGATGGGGTCGTTGCTCGGTGGCAGCAAACGGCGTTGATCCAAACTGTGGGAGCGGGCTTGCTCGCGAAAGCGGTCTGCCAGTCAACAATAATGTTGACTGAAAGGACGCCTTCGCGAGCAAGCCCGCTCTCACATCGGATAAGTGTCAGTTTTCTGGATTGAGATCAGGTTTTGTCTTTGGCGTGTGCCGCCAGGCGCTCAAGTGCCGCACGCAAAGCGGGATCGCTGATCCCGTCCGCCGTGGACTGAATGGTCGCCGCCGCATTGCTCGACAGGTCCATCGTGTGCCCGACAGCCCCAGGCTGGACGATCGGTGGTCGCACACTGAATTTGATTCGCGTCAGGTTGGCGAACTCTTCGAACAGCTGCAATTGCCGTTGCAGGCGTTTTTGCTGGTAGCGCAGGCGTGTCGCCCAATGGCCGTCGGTGACCACCAGCGACAGTTCGCCTTCACGCCACTTGGCCACATGACAATGTGCGCGGGCGGCAGGTTGCAGCTGGCTTTCAAGCAGGCGTTGCAGATGAGCGAGGCGTTGGGCATGACCAAGAATGGCTTTGAGCGGCTTGGCTTCGCGTAGCAGAACGGCGGGCGCTCTGGCTGTAAGGGGGCGAAATGCCATGATCGAACACCTGAAGTAACAGAAGCGCCATGTTAGCAGAAAGCAACGGAACCACTCGCCCATTGCTTTTGTCCCTGCTTTACCCATTAAATCAACAACTAACTTCTTGCCTTGATGGGTTGAAGTTGAGCAAAACGCCCTTATTTTAAGTGAGCCCCGTCAAAGCGCAGTGCCAGCATCGTGGAATATCGCCACTTTCCTCACCACCGTTTCCGGGTAGAATGCTCGTTCGCATGCGGCCATGAGGGCTGCACGGGCGACTCACGGGGCCGCCCTCCATCCCTTTAGTGTGGAAGATCCTGCCGATATGTTTGCGCCTTTGTTAAAGAAACTTTTTGGAAGCAAGAACGAGCGTGAAGTCAAACGCATGCTCAAGACGGTGCAGCTCGTCAATGCCTTCGAAGAGCAAATGGTGGCCCTTTCGGACGATCAATTGCGCGCCAAGACCAATGAGTTCAAGGCCCGTATCGCCAAAGGGGAATCCCTCGACAAGCTGTTGCCTGAAGCCTTTGCGGTCGCCCGTGAAGCCGGCAAGCGCGTCATGGGCATGCGCCACTTCGACGTCCAGTTGATCGGCGGCATGACCTTGCATGAAGGCATGATTGCCGAAATGCGTACCGGTGAGGGTAAAACCCTCGTAGCGACCCTGGGCGTTTACCTCAACGCGCTGTCCGGCAAGGGCGTGCACGTTGTAACCGTGAACGACTACCTGGCCCGCCGTGACGCCAACTGGATGCGCCCGCTGTATGAATTCCTCGGCCTGACCGTCGGCGTCGTGACGCCGTTCCAGCCGCCGGAAGAGAAGCGCGCCGCCTACGCTGCCGACATCACCTACGGTACCAACAACGAATTCGGGTTCGACTACCTGCGCGACAACATGGCGTTCAGCATGGAAGAGAAATTCCAGCGCGAACTCAATTTTGCCGTGATCGACGAAGTCGACTCCATCCTCATCGACGAAGCCCGTACCCCGCTGATCATTTCCGGTCAGGCCGAGGACAGTTCCAAGCTGTACATGGAGATCAACAAACTGATCCCGCAGCTGGAACTGCACGTCGAAGAAGTCGAAGGCCAGGTCACCAAGGCCGGTCACTACACCATCGACGAGAAGACCCGTCAGGTCGAACTCAACGAAGCCGGTCACCAGTACATCGAAGAAATGCTCACCGGCGTCGGCCTGCTGGCTGAAGGCGAGAGCCTGTACTCGGCGCATAACCTGGGCCTGCTGACCCACGTCTATTCGGGTCTGCGTGCGCACAAGCTGTTCCACCGCAACGTCGAATACATCGTGCAGGACGGTCAGGTCGTACTGGTCGACGAACACACCGGTCGTACCATGCCGGGTCGTCGTCTGTCCGAAGGCCTGCACCAGGCCATCGAAGCCAAGGAAGGTCTGAACATTCAGGCCGAGAGCCAGACCCTGGCCTCGACCACGTTCCAGAACTACTTCCGTCTGTACACCAAGCTGTCCGGCATGACCGGTACCGCCGACACCGAAGCGTTCGAATTCCACCAGATCTATGGCCTGCAGGTCATGGTGATTCCGCCGAACAAGCCGTTGGCGCGTAAAGATTTCAACGACCTGGTGTTCCTGACCGCCGAAGAGAAATACGCGGCGATCATCAACGACATCAAGGAAGGTATGGCCCAGGGCCGTCCGATCCTGGTGGGCACCGCGACCATCGAAACTTCCGAGCATGTGTCCAACCTGCTCAACAAGGAAGGCATCGAACACAAGGTGCTGAACGCCAAGTTCCACGAAAAAGAAGCCGAGATCATCGCGCAAGCCGGTCGTCCGGGCGCCCTGACCATCGCCACCAACATGGCCGGTCGTGGTACCGACATCCTGTTGGGCGGTAACTGGGAAGTGGAAGTCGCGGCGCTGGAAAACCCGAGCCCCGAGCAGATCGCCCAGATCAAGGCCGACTGGCAGAAGCGTCACCAGCAGGTGCTGGAGTCCGGCGGTCTGCAGGTGATCGCCTCCGAGCGTCACGAATCCCGTCGTATCGACAACCAGTTGCGTGGCCGTGCCGGTCGTCAGGGTGATGCCGGTTCCAGCCGCTTCTACCTGTCGCTGGAAGACAGCCTGATGCGCATCTTCGCCTCTGACCGGGTGAAGAACTTCATGAAAGCCCTGGGCATGCAGCCGGGCGAAGCGATCGAGCACCGCATGGTGACCAACGCGATCGAGAAGGCGCAGCGCAAGGTGGAAGGTCGCAACTTCGATATCCGTAAACAACTGCTCGAGTTCGACGACGTCAACAACGAACAGCGTAAAGTGATCTATCACATGCGTAACACGTTGCTGGCCGCCGACAACATCGGTGAAACCATCGCCGATTTCCGTCAGGATGTGCTCAACGCCACCGTCAGCGCGCACATTCCGCCGCAATCGCTGCCAGAGCAGTGGGACGTGGCCGGTCTGGAAGCGTCGATTGCCAGCGACTTCGGGGTGAAACTGCCGATCCAGCAATGGCTCGACGAAGACGATCACCTGTACGAAGAGACCCTGCGCGAGAAGCTGATGGTCGAGCTGATGGCAGCGTACAACGAGAAAGAAGATCAGGCCGGTGCCGAAGCACTGCGCTCGTTCGAGAAACAAATCGTTCTGCGCGTGCTCGACGATCTGTGGAAAGACCACCTGTCGACCATGGATCACCTGCGTCACGGCATCCACCTGCGTGGCTACGCTCAGAAGAACCCGAAGCAGGAATACAAGCGCGAGTCGTTCACGCTGTTCTCCGAGCTGCTGGATTCGATCAAGCGCGACTCGATCCGTGTGCTGTCGCACGTTCAGGTGCGCCGCGAAGATCCGGAAGCCGAAGAGCAACGCCTGCGTGAGGAAGCCGAAGCACTGGCCGCGCGCATGCAGTTCGAACACGCCGAGGCCCCTGGTCTGGAGCAGCCGGAAGTATTGGGTGAAGAGGTCGATGTCGCCCTCGCCACCGCGCCGGTGCGCAACGAGCAGAAGCTGGGTCGCAACGAACTGTGCTACTGCGGTTCGGGCAAGAAATTCAAGCATTGCCACGGGCAGATCCAGTAACCCCCGTTTCAATCGCTGAAATACCCGCGCCGCGACCGGCTCCTGCCGTCGCGGCGTTTTGCCATTTACACCACCGCCATCCCTGTGAGCGGTGCTGACATCATTGAGTAAGGAGCGCATTCATGGCTGTTGGTCTTGGTCCTTTGCCAACGTTGCACCCGGTTGCCGGTTTTGAACTCGGTATTGCCTCGGCCGGCATCAAGCGCCCTGGGCGCAAGGATGTGGTAGTGATGCGCTGCGCCGAAGGTTCGACCGTGGCCGGTGTGTTCACGTTGAACGCCTTTTGCGCCGCGCCGGTGATCCTGGCGAAAAAACGCGTGCACAACGACGTGCGTTACCTGCTGACCAACACCGGCAATGCCAACGCCGGTACCGGTGAGCCGGGCCTGGCGGCTGCCGAGCGCACCACGGCGAAACTGGCCGAGCTGACCGGTGTCGATGCCAGCCAGATCCTGCCGTACTCCACCGGCGTGATCGGTGAGCCGCTGCCGGTCGAGAAGATCGAAGGCGCGCTGCAAGCGGCGCTGGACGATCTGTCGGAAAACAACTGGGAAGCCGCCGCCACCGGCATCATGACCACCGACACCCTGCCCAAGGGTGCCAGCCGCCAGTTCGAGCATGATGGCGTGACCATTACCGTCACCGGCATCAGCAAAGGTGCAGGCATGATTCGCCCGAACATGGCGACCATGCTCGGCTACATCGCCACCGATGCCAAAGTTTCCCGCGACGTACTGCACAACCTGATGCTCGACGGCGCGAACAAGTCGTTCAACCGCATCACCATCGACGGCGATACCTCGACCAACGACTGCTGCATGCTGATTGCCACCGGCAAGGCTGCACTGCCGGAAATCACCCGTGCCGAAGGCGAGCTGTTCAACAAGCTGAAACAGGCGGTGTTCGAAGTGTGCATGGACGTGGCCCAGGCCATCGTGCGTGACGGCGAAGGCGCGACCAAGTTCGTCACCGTTGAAGTCAACGGTGGCGGCAATCATCAGGAATGCCTGGACGTCGGTTACACCGTGGCCCACTCGCCGCTGATCAAGACTGCGCTGTTCGCCTCCGATCCGAACTGGGGCCGCATTCTCGCCGCCGTCGGCCGTGCCGGCGTGCCGGATCTGGATGTGAGCAAGATCGACGTGTTCCTCGGCGACGTGTGCATCGCCAGCCGTGGCGCACGCGCAGCGACCTACACTGAGGCACAGGGTTCGGCGGTGATGCAGCAGGAAGAGATCACCATCCGTATCGAACTGGGTCGCGGTGATTGCAGCGAAACCATCTGGACCACCGACCTGTCGCATGAGTACGTGAAGATCAACGCCGAATACCGCACCTGATCCAAAGGGTGAGGGTGGGCTGCCGACCTCTTCGCGGGCAAGCCCGCTCCCACAGGGTTCTGTGGTGTACACGAGATTTGTGCACGACCGAAACTACTGTGGGAGCGGGCTTGCCCGCGAAAGCGTCGGCCCAGTCACTACAAGTCTTGAAGCTTTCCACTGACGAAAAGGCGCCACACCATGTCCCTGCACCTGATCATCGGCGACAAACTGCTGTCCTCCTGGTCCCTGCGCGCCGCTCTGGCGCTGGAGCTGACCGGCGCACCCTACAGCGAAGAACTGATCAAACTCGGCAAGCCCGACACCCGCGAGAAGCTGCTCAAGCATTCGCCGACCGCCAAGGTGCCGCTGCTGCAAACTTCTCGCGGCACCATCGCCGACTCTCTGGCGATCGCCGAATACCTGGCCGAGCAGTTCCCGTCCGAACAGCTCTGGCCAACCGACCTGTTCGCCCGTGCCCAGGCGCGGTCCGCCTGCGCGCAGATGCACAGTGGCTTTTTCGCCATGCGCAATCACATGCCGTTCAACCTGAGCCACGACGCACCGCTCAACCCGGTGCCGCCAGAGGTGAAGGTCGATATCGAACGCATGCTCGCGCTGTGGGCTGAATGCCGTGCTGCCGCCACGGAGCCTGGGCCGTATCTGTTTGGCCGGGTGAGCCTGGCTGACGCGTTCTTCGCCCCGATTGCCGTGCGCCTGCGGACTTACCAGGTGCAGTTGCCGGCGGTTGATGAAGCCTATGTTGAAACCGTCTACCAATGGCCCGCCTTCAAGGCGTGGCAAAAGGCTGGACTGGAGGAGTTGAATCCGTGAAACGTGTACACGTCGCGGCTGCCGTCATTCGTGACGACAGCGGCAAAATCCTCATCGCCCGTCGTGCCGACACCCAGCATCAGGGCGGCTTGTGGGAATTTCCCGGCGGCAAGGTCGAGGCTGACGAATCGGTCGAAAGCGCCTTGGCGCGCGAGCTGCAGGAAGAGCTGGGCATTGTCGTTGGCGCCGCTCGTCCACTGATCAAGGTGCGCCACGATTACCCGGACAAGCAGGTACTGCTGGATGTCTGGGAAGTGTCTCAGTTCACCGGTGAGCCGCACGGTGCCGAAGGTCAGCCACTGGCCTGGGTGACCGCCAAGGATCTGCTGAACTACGAGTTCCCGGCGGCCAATCAGCCGATCGTGGCCGCGGCGCGTCTGCCCGGCGAATACCTGATCACCCCGGACGATCTGGAAGCCCCGGCCTTGCTGCGCGGCATTCAGAAGGCGATTGCCGGCGGGATCAAACTGATCCAGTTGCGCGCGCCGAACGGCTATGACCCCAAATACCGCGATCTGGCGGTGGATGCAGCCGGTCTGTGTGCCGGCAAGGCGCAGTTGATGATCAAGGGGCCGTTCGAATGGCTCGGCGATTTCCCGTCGGCCGGTTGGCACATCACCGCCGCGCAACTGCGCAAATACGCCGCAGCAGGGCGACCGTTGCCGGCCGAGCGCTGGTTGGCGGCGTCCTGCCATAACGCTGAAGAACTGGCGCTGGCCGAGCAGATGGGCGTGGATTTCGTCACCCTGTCGCCGGTTCAACCAACCTTGACCCATCCGGATGCGCAGCCGTTGGGCTGGGAGCAGGCTGCGGCGTTGATCGAGGGCTTTGGCAAGCCAGTGTTCTTGCTCGGCGGGGTTGGCCCGGCGGAGCGCGAGAAGGCTTGGGGTGTTGGCGCGCAGGGTGTGGCGGGGATTCGGGCGTTCTGGCCGGAAGCTTGATTATGTTGTGAGGCTGATGGCCTCTTCGCGAGCAAGCCCGCTCCCACATTTGACTGCATTCCAACTGGATGAATGCAATCAACTGTGGGAGCGGGCTTGCTCGCGAAGGCGTCCTTACAGGCGCTAGATTTCTGAAGGCTTCGCAGCAGGCTGCCACAAAATCTCCGCAATCCCCTGCCGCCGCGCAATCAACCTTGCGGCGACGAACAACAGATCCGACAACCGATTGATATACGCCAAACCAACCCCGGCCAATGGCTCAATTGCATTCAAATGCTGACAACGGCGCTCGGCACTGCGCGCCAGACTGCGGCACACGTGGGCCTGGGCAATCAGCATCGACCCACCGGGCAGAATGAAATTCTCCAGCGGCCCCAATTCCTCGTTCCACACATCGATCGCCGCTTCCAGGCGCTCGATTTCTGCCGTGTTCAGCGCCTGATATTCCGGCATCGCCAGCTCTCCGCCGAGGTCAAACAGACGATGCTGGCAAGGCGCGAGCACGTCGATCAGCTCATTCAGCCCCGGGAACGCCTCGCGCTCGGCGATCAGCCCGGCCAGCAGCACGCCGACCTGACTGTTCAGCGTATCGACTTCGCCAATCGCTTCGATCCGCGGGTGATCCTTGGGGACGCGGCGGCCATCGCCCAGGCCGGTTTCGCCGGTGTCGCCGGTGCGGGTGTAGATCTTCGACAAGCGAAAGCCCATGGGTTACCTCGGTAGTTGATTGGTTTCGGCGGCGATGGTCGCCGGTTGGGTCAGTGGCAGGCGCAAGGTGAAGCAGGTGCCCTGGCCCGGCGCCGATTGCACTTCCATCTGGCCTTTGTGGTTGTTGGTGATGATGAAGTACGACACCGACAGCCCCAGCCCTGTGCCCTGGCCGATTTCCTTGGTGGTGAAGAACGGCTCGAAGGTGCGTTTGCGCACGTTTTCGCTCATGCCGATGCCGTTGTCCTCGACCTGAATCTCGGCCCATGGCGGATTGAGTTTGGTGCGCAGGATGATCCGCCCCGGCTCGCTGTCGTCTTCGCGCTGATGAATGGCTTGTGCAGCGTTTTTCAGCAGGTTGAGCAACACTTGTTCCAGTTCGTTGGCAGTGCCCGGCACCGGGCCGAGCGCCGGGTCGAACTGGCGGATGATCGCCTGGCCCTTGAAGTCGAAACCGATCGCCAGATCGAAGTCGTTGCCGGCAATTTCCACCGCTTGATCGATCAGTGCGGGCAGATCGCACGGGGCCATTTGCCGGGTGCTGCGGCGGCTGAAACTGAGCATGTGCGTGACGATTTTTGCCGCGCGGGCGCCGGCCTGCTGGATGCCGTCGAGCAATTTCGGTACTTCGCGGCTTTGCAGGTAACGGTTGACCGTGTCCAGTTCGATGCCGAGTTGTTCAGCGGTTTCGAGGTTCTTCGGCAGATCCGCCGACAGCCGCCGGCGAATGTTCTGCACGTTGTGCAGGATCGCGCCGAGCGGGTTGTTGATCTCATGGGCCATGCCGGCGGCGAGGCCACCGACCGAAAGCATTTTTTCCGACTGCACCATCATTTCTTCCAGCGACAGGCGCTGGGTGATGTCGTCGATACGGATCACCACACCGCGCCCGGCGCCGCCCATCAGCGGATAAAAGGTCAGGGCGTAGTGCTTGGGTTCGTCATCCTTGAACCAGGTCACCCGTTCGATCTTCGCCACGGTGTGCTCTTCCACGGTCTGCTTGAGTTGCGGCAGAAACGGCTTGAGCGGTTCGAAGGCGAGGAAGATCGGCTGGTTCAGCGCTTCATCCAGGCGCGTGCCGGAGAGGGCGCTGGCTTCCTGGTTCCACTGGGTCACGTAGAGCTGCTCGTCGAGGGCGATCAGCGCCGAGGGCATGGAGTCGATGATGCTGTTGAGGTAGTTCTGGAAGCCGGTGAGCTTCTTCTCGATCTTGCTCCGAACCTGGACTTCCAGCTCCAGTTTTCGGTTGGTGTGGCGGGTTTCTTCGGCCAGGCCCTGGGCCTGATCGTAGGCGGCCTGCGAGTCATCGCGGGCGCGCTTGAGCTGCTGTTCGCGAGCCTCGATGCGCGAGAGCATGGTGTTGAACGCCTCGGCGAGGCTGCCGATTTCATCGTGGTTGCCGCGTGAGGCGCGCAGGGCATAGTTCTCTTCGCGAGTGACCTGACGCGAGAGCTCTTCCAGCTCATGGATCGGGCGGGTGATCAGGCGTTTGATCTGCCGGGCAATCACCAGCCACAGCAGCACACTGAAAATCAGGATGCCGAGACTGGCAGTCAGGGTGCCGGTGTAGAACGCCATCGGCAGTTCACTGCTGGCGACCAGCAGCAAGTGCCCGGGCGCGGTGCCGGGACGGGGCAGGGTGATCAACTGATTGCTGCGAAACTCGGTGAGCTGCCAGGCTTCGACGTGTCGATAGCGTTCCGGCAGATTGAGCTTGTCGCCACGCTGCACCTGGGCGATGCGGTCACCCTTGCCGTCATACAACGCGGCGGCGCGCAGCGGCGAATAGCTGTCGAGTTCCTTGAGCAGGCGTTCGGCGCTTTTCGGCGACTCGAGGGCTTGTGCGACCAGGCTCGGGTTGGAGATCAGCCGGCCGATGGTCTGCAAAGCTTGCGGCGCCATGCTTTCCTGGGAGATGTAATAGGCGGCGCTGATAAAGGTCAGGTTGGCGACCAGCAGGACGGTGGTCAGCAACACCAGCAGGGCGGCCAGCAGTTTCTGGCCGACCGGCAGGTTTTCAAGGCGCTGGCGCAATGGCATCAGGTTTATCGCAGCAAAGGAACAAGTGGCCAGCGTAGCCGCTGCTCAGTCGCTGGGCAATCCAAGGCTGCGCAGATGGCCGACCAGACGTTGCTGCAATTGATTGAGGTGTGGCAGGTTCAACTGGTGACGGGTGGCGACTTTGCAGGCGTGGCCCAGCAGGTAACTGATTTCGGTGCGGCGCTGGTTGGTCACGTCCTGATACATCGACGAGTAATTGGCTGCGGTGGCGTGAATCACCCGCTCGACTTCCTGTTGCAGATTGACCGCGGCTGCCGGTTGACCGCAACGCTCCAGCAATTCGGCCAGCTCGCTGCACAGCGTGGCGACTTCGCATTGATGCTGCTCCAGCCCGCCGTTACGGCAATCATGGAGCACGGTCAGCGGATTGATCGCGCAATTGAGCGCCAGTTTGCGCCACAGCCGGGTGAGGATGTCGGTGCTCCACTCGTGGGGGATTTTCGCCGCATCAAGATCGTCCAGCCAGATCGGCGCCACCGGATGGCCGGCATCACCCAGCCAGGTGAAACCGTGGCCGGCAAACACCACGCGCCAGTCGCCATCGCGGAACGCGCCTTCGGTGCTGGAGGCGCTGATGCAGCGTGCCTGCGGTACCTGCGCTGCGACGGCGTCCTGACTGCCGAGACCGTTCTGCAGCAGGATCAGCTCGGCATCTGCGCTCAGGCGCGGGGCGAGGCGGGCGACGGCGCTTTCGGCGTCATAGGCTTTGCAGGCGACCAGCAGGCGGCGGATCGGCTCCGGGTCGTCCGCCGTTTGCGCGGGGACGGCATAGGTCGTGGCTGCGCCGTGTTCGACCAGCGTCAGACCACCGGCCGCCTGATAGCTGCGCAAGCGCTCGGCATCCCGCACGATCAGCCGCACCGGCAGCCCGGCCCGCGCCAGACGCGTGGCCCACAGGGTGCCGAGGCTGCCGGCGCCGAGAACGTGCCAGGGGGTGGACATCAGTTTTTCACTCGGTAAGGTACTGGCATGCAAGGCTCGCCGTATCGGTGGGAAAAGACCCGTTATAATGAGCCGGATTTTAACCGCAAGCCAAGCGCGCTCCATCCTCATCGAGCGCGCCTTTTTATTGGAGAGACTACATGCCGTCGTTCGACGTGGTATCCGAACTGGACAAACACGAGCTGACCAACGCGGTCGAGAACGCCGTGAAGGAACTCGATCGTCGCTATGACCTGAAAGGCAAGGGCAGCTTCGAGTTCAAGGAAAAGGACCTGACCGTCAACCTGACCGCTGAAGCCGGGTTCCAGCTGGAAGCGATGATCGAGATCCTGAAGCTGGCCCTGACCAAGCGCAAGATCGATGTGCAGTGCCTTGAAGTCAAAGATGCTTACGCCTCGGGCAAGTTGATGAAGCAGGACGCCATTCTCAAAGAAGGCATCGACAAGGAGCTGGCGAAGAAAATCGTCGCTCACATTAAGGACGCCAAGCTCAAGGTGCAGGCCGCCATTCAGGGCGAGCAGGTGCGTGTGACCGGCAAGAAGCGTGATGACCTGCAGGAAGCCATCGCGGCCCTGCGCGCCAAGGAATTCGGCATGCCACTGCAGTTCAACAACTTCCGCGACTAAGTCCGGTCAGATGGCTGTGGGAGCGGGCTTGCTCGCGAAAGCGGTGTGTCAGGCAACTCATTGTTGAATGACACAGCGCTTTCGCGAGCAAGCCCGCTCCCACTTTTTATATGTGTACAGCCCGGGTAGCCGGAAATCAGGAGATGGAAGATGGATTTGAATGCTGAGGTAGACAACCTGGTCAAGGCGTCCCAGGCGTGGATTCCGATGATCATGGAATACGGCAGTCGCGTGCTGCTGGCAGTGATTACCCTGGCCATCGGCTGGTGGCTGATCAACAAGGTCACGCAAAAACTCGGCGGTCTGCTGGCCCTGCGCAATGCCGACCTGGCGCTGCAAGGCTTCATCAGCAGTCTGGCGAACATCATCCTCAAGGTGCTGCTGATTGTCAGCGTCGCTTCGATGATCGGCGTGGAAACCACCTCGTTCGTGGCCGCGATCGGTGCGGCCGGTCTGGCGATCGGTCTGGCATTGCAAGGTAGCCTGGCGAATTTCGCCGGCGGCGTGTTGATTCTGTTGTTCCGTCCATTCCGCATCGGTGACTGGATCGAAGCGCAAGGTGTGGCGGGTACGGTCGACAGCATCCAGATTTTCCACACCGTGCTGCGTACCGGTGACAACAAGACCATCATCGTCCCGAACGGCAATCTGTCGAACGGCATCATCACCAATACCAACCGTCAGCCAACCCGCAAAGTGGTGTTCGACGTGGGTGTGGATTACGAAGCAGATCTGCAAAAGGCCCGTCAGGTGCTGCTGGATCTGGCCAAGGATGAGCGCGTATTGCAGGACCCTGCGCCACAAGCGGTCATTTCGACGTTGGGTGACAGTTCGATCACTGTTTCCCTGCGTGTGTGGGTTAAAACTGCAGACTATTGGGACGTGATGTTCATGTTTAACGAACAGTCGCGTGACCGTTTGAAAACTGCCGGTATTGATATTCCGTTTCCACAGCGGGTTATTCGAGTAGTTCAGGAATCGGCTGTTCAGTAATACCACTGATACTTGGCCTCGCGGTCAGTTAATGAGTGGACTAACCCAAGAGCTGTCCGCACTCTTGGGTTTTTTATGTCTGATCTAGATGTTCGTTGGCTAATAAGTAGCTAGCTACTATTGTTTGTACGGTCAGAAACAGGAAGGCAGGGCAAACTTGATTCATAAAAAAACCGCTCACCTGAGTCAGGTGAGCGGTTCTTGTTAGAGCAAAGCTCTACAGTACGTCAGCTGCATATCCCGATTAGAGGATGTTCAGTGGGTACTCGACGATCAGACGGGTGTCGTTGTTGTCAGACGCGTAGCCGCTGTACGCGCCGTTCGAACGGTACATGGCGTAACGCAGACGGAACGACAGATCCTTGGCTGGACCTTCCTGGATCACGTACTTGGACTCGGCGTTCCACTCGTTTTCTTTACCTTCACCCAGACCGTTGGTCTTGATGTTGTCACCCTTCACGTAGCGGGTCATGAAGCTCAGGCCAGGAACGCCATAAGTCTTCATGTTCAGGTCGTAACGAGCTTGCCAGGAGCGTTCTTCACGGCCCACGAAGTCGGAGATCTGAATGGAGTTGGCAACGAAGATGGTGCTATTGCCGTCAACGCCATAGTAGTAGGCATTGTCGCCGCTGGAGCGCTGGTGAGCGATGGTGAACTTGTGCGCGCCGAGGCTGTAGGCTGCTGCCAGGGACCACAGTTTGTTGTCTACGCCACGGGTGTCGTTGTCAGGGGTTTCGTCGCCAATGGCGCTGACCAGGTTGCCACGCTTCTCGCCTTCGGTTTTATAACCGTTGAAGTCGAAGTTCAGCGACTGGTCTTCGGCGATAGGCAGGGTGTAGTTCAGATTGATGTATTGCTTCTTGAAGTACTGGTCGGCATCCGAAGCGGCCAATGCACCGGTGAAATTGTCGGTGAAGGCATAGCTGGCGCCGAAGATGTTGATGCTGGTCAGGCCCTTGCCACCGTTGCCGTTCTCATCAGGCAGGCCGCCGATGCTGTCGCGGCCCATGCCGGTTTGCTTGCTCAGGGCGGTGAAGCGACCTGCGCTCAGTTCCAGGCCTTTGATCTCTTTGGAAGTGATCAAGGTACCGGTAGCCACTTCTGGCAACAGACGGCTGTCGTCAGTGGCGAAGACCGGGCTGGCAACGAATTGCTGACCGTATTTCAGCACAGTGTCGGAAACGCGGAATTTGACAGCGCCGCCGATCTTGCCTTGGGATTTCTCTTCGTTGCCGTCGCTATCAATCGCGAACAGGCCGTTACCACGACGACCCGAGCCACCGTCCAGCTTGACCGAACCCATGGCCATGGCGTCGAGACCGAAACCTACGGTGCCTTGAGTGAAGCCCGATTCGTAGGTCAGCAGTTGGCTGACACCGGTGTCCTGGCGATAGCCGCTTTCAAAACCCGGGGTGCCGTCTTTCTTTGCAACGTTACCGGCACCATTTTTGTAATCGCGGTTCATGTATTCCATACGAGTCTTCAGTTTCAGACTCTGGTCTTCCAGGAACCCTTTGGCGTCATCCTGCGAAGATGCCATTGCGAACTGCGAGGTGCCTGCTGCAACAGCCAGGGCGATCATGCTCCACTTCATCACGCGCATCGTGATTTGCTCCTTTGGTTTTTAGAAGAGTACTGCCGTCCCACCTGTTTTATTATCTGGGCGGCTCTTTCTTTTTGTGTCGGCGCAAACTTATATCACGCCGACAATGTTGGCGATACTTGCTAATCCAACCTTTCACCTTCTTTACGACGCTGTCGCAGATGGCTTTGTAGATGTCGCAAATTCACAGTACCGATGCAATCGGATCGACAACTTTCTCGCTGTTTTTCTAGCCTTTTGCATCGCTAAAAAAGAGTCCCTGGCAAAACACTTGAATCTCCATCGGGCAACCCTGCCACTGTTTTTGTTGGGCCTAAGGCTCCCACTTCCCGTGGTGCGCTTATAGTCCATATGGGTACGAATGCAACAAGCGTGCACAAACCGCTTTCTCTATGCGGTTATTTTTCTGAACACTCGTCACTCGCTGTAAAAACCTCATAAATACAGGGCCTCAAGCCCTTCTTTATCAGGGCTTGACGCCATCCCTTGCTTGGTGTTGTCGAGCAGGTTCGTGCGCGGGACAACGAAAAACGTTACCGGTTCACCCCGCCGGTGAGTATTCGGCGGATGCCCGACGCACTGAGCGTAGACGCGCTGTGCGTTTTTGGTGCAAAAATTTTTCCAGTTGTTCCGGATTCATACAGTTTGAGCGGGAGCAGGGGATGAACGCTTTGGGCTTTTCTGGTCATTTCATTGTGCTGCACCGCGCAGTCGGTTCCGTCATGGTGCGTGCCGCCCGAAAATGTCGCATGCAGGAGCGTTGAGCAATGTCTGTCCTGGCACGCTCATCGTGAAGCCCGGCGCATTCGCAGGTATGCTGCCTGCCTGTCGCTTGGCGTCATGCCTGTCTGGATGGCCGCTAAGCTGAATTGTGTAGATCAGCCGGGAGTGCACGCAGTGTTTGCTTTAGATTCACGACTTCAACAGGACACCCTGACCATCGGCGATTTCCCGCTCTGCCGGCTGCTGCTGTCCAACGATGCCAATTACCCGTGGTTCATCCTGGTGCCTCGTCGCGACGATATCAGCGAGTTGTTTCAGTTGGATGTCGCCGACCAGCAGCAGTTGTGGCAGGAAACCACGGCGCTGGCCGAGTTGCTCAAGGACTTGTTCGATGCCGACAAGCTGAACGTCGCGACGCTGGGCAACGTTGTCAGCCAGTTGCATATGCATGTGATCGTGCGCAAGCGTGACGATGCGGCATGGCCGGCGCCGGTCTGGGGCAAACACCCGGCCAAACCCTACAGCGCCGAGCAGGTCGCGAGCATTCGTGAGCGGCTGCGTCTGGTGCTGACCGAACACTTCACGTTTCTGGAGGGTTGAACCATGAACCTTGAAGAACGCGTCACCGATCTGGAAAGCCGTCTGGCTTTTCAGGATGACACCATTCAGGCGTTGAACGACGAACTGGTGGCGCAGCAGCGGGTGATCGAGCGCTTGCAACTGCAAATGGCGGCGTTGCTCAAGCGTCAGGAGGAGATGGTCGGGCAGTTCGATTCTTTCGAGGAAGAGGCGCCACCACCGCATTACTGATGCCAACACCTTTATGCAGGCGTAAAAAAACCGCGAGCAGCCTGGCTGTTCGCGGTTTTTTATTGCCTTGGATCAGCGACGCGGCAGGGCGGCGATCACGTCCTCGGCTTGCAGGCCTTTGTCCCGATTCATCACCGAGAACTCCACGCGCTGGCCTTCGACCAGTACGCGGTGGCCTTCGCCACGGATTGCACGAAAGTGCACGAAAATATCATCGCCGGAATCCCGGGAGATAAAGCCGAAGCCTTTGGAGGTGTTGAACCACTTGACGGTACCGGTATCGCGGTTGCTCATGTCATAGGTAGTTGGTGCGGCGGCCGGTGAAGACTTGTAGAAGCTGATGGCCAGATGCAGGACCACGGCAACCAGAGCGATCACCAGGCTGAACAACACCGCCGGTTGACCGGCGATGACTGGCATCGGTGCGATCAGGGTCAGGGTTTGCAGGACGACAGTCAGCACGAGAAGAGCGCTGACCAGATTTTGCAGATGCTGGCGCGGGCCTTTGTTCCAGTAAGGAATCACTGGAGCGATGACCAGATTCAGCAGGCCGAAAAAGGCCAGGTAAAGTGCATCGGGTTGTTGCAGGTAAGGAACGGCTTCGGATTTCAAGCTAGGTATGAACGACAGCAGCAAGGCCGCTGCGCCCATTAGCAGGTGGACGATTTTCAACATTTTGATTGGCTCACGTTATGACGGCTCACAAGGAAGAGCTGAAGGCGCACGGTTCGCTTCGGAACAATAAAGAGGCGTTGGACACGTGCCCGGCATCAGCCTATGCGCGACACCCCCGAAAAATGGGGCGTAGCGACACACTGCCTATTTAACAGCAAAGCCTGCAGCTACTCAAATTACCCCGGCCAGCGGCACCTGCCCGGTCGATTTGTCGCATGGCGAGTGAAGATTGTTGGCTGCGAGGTGGCGGCTGCCTTGCTAGAGTGGGTCTGCACCTGTTGGATGAATTCAATCGCCTTAGGGGGTAAACATGGCAATCGATATCGGTATCAGTGAAGAAGACCGCAAGTCCATCGTCGAGGGGCTGTCGCGGCTGCTGTCGGACACCTACGTGCTGTATCTGAAAACCCATAACTTCCACTGGAACGTCACAGGTCCCATGTTCAGGACCCTGCATCTGATGTTCGAAGAGCAATACAACGAGCTGGCGCTGGCGGTGGATCTGATCGCCGAGCGTATCCGCGCTCTGGGTTTTCCTGCGCCGGGTGCCTACGCGACTTACGCGCGTCTCTCCTCTATTAAAGAAGAAGTCGGGGTGCCAAGTGCCGAGGACATGATCAAGCAGTTGGTCGACGGCCAGGAAGCGGTCACTCGCACCGCTCGCGGCATCTTCCCGCTGTTGGACAAGGTCAGTGACGAGCCGACGGCCGACTTGCTGACCCAGCGCATGCAGGTGCATGAGAAAACCGCGTGGATGTTGCGCGCGTTGCTCGAGGCCTGATAGTCCGGTGCGCGGACGTCCGCAGGTGTGGATGTCCGCATACTGTTTCAAATCTTACTGAACATGTCGGCTTATCCTACGCTGCTGGGCAACTAGTCGTCTGGCGCTGACTTTGCGTCTGCGTTTTTATGAAGGCACAGGATGTTGTCTTTATAAAAGCAGCGATGACAAAGGAGTGTCAGCGATATGGTAGGTGGAGACAGGCGATGCGAGCACGTCGGTTCGCAACGGGAAATGAAGGTCGATCCGTTTGTCAGCGATTTCGATTTTGAGTTGATCCGGCCGCTGGCCAGATCAGTGCGTTTGAACGGCTTTGCCACTTGCTTGAGGCTCGAGCAGGTTTACTGGAACATTCTTGGTGACATGGCCGGGCACAACGGCTGTTCGGTCAGCACGCTGCTGTCACATGTGGACCGCGAAGTGCACCTGCGCCACGGCGGGGTGAAAAACTTCAGTGGTCTGGTACGGGTGGTGTGCGTGATGAATGGCCTGCGCGATACCCCGGCGGCCGTCATGCCCTGAACGGGCAATACTTGAAATGACGTGGCGGGCTGTGCAGTCTTACGGCTGCACAGCCCGCATTTAATGGATATAATCCCGCTCTTTCGCCGCAAAGCCCTGCGCGCGGTGGCAATCTGATCGCCGAGACACCCCCATGCCGATGTACGATTATCAATGTGCTTCCTGTGGTCATCAGTTGGAAGCCATTCAAAAGATCAGCGAGGCACCGCTGGTCGACTGCCCTGCCTGTCAGGCGCCAGAGCTCAAGAAACAGCTGTCCATGCCGGGTTTTCGCCTCAGCGGCAGCGGTTGGTACGAAACCGATTTCAAGACCGGAGCCAAGAAGAATCTGGCCGGTGGCGACAAATCTGACTAGGGTTCAGGCCCAGGTCGAACGACACGCGTGAGATTCTGCAGTGCTTGAGTGCGACGGGATCTCCACCGAATTTCGAATTACGAGAAGCGAAACCACTACCATGATGCGCAGCCATTATTGCGGCCAACTGAACGAAAGCCTGGAAGGCCAGGAAATTACCCTTTGCGGATGGGTTCACCGTCGTCGCGACCACGGCGGGGTGATTTTCCTCGATATCCGTGATCGTGATGGTCTGGCTCAGGTGGTGTTCGATCCGGATCGCGCCGAGAGCTTCGCCGCCGCCGATCGCGTGCGCAGCGAATACGTCGTGAAGATCACCGGTAAGGTGCGTCTGCGTCCGGCCGGTGCGACCAACGCCAACATGGCGTCGGGCATGATCGAAGTGTTGGGCTACGAGCTGGAAGTGCTGAACGAGTCGGAAACCCCGCCGTTCCCGCTCAACGAATACTCCGACGTCGGCGAAGAAACCCGCCTGCGCTACCGCTTCCTGGACCTGCGTCGTCCGGAAATGGCCGAGAAGCTGCGTCTGCGTTCGCGCATGACCACCAGCATCCGTCGCTTCCTCGACGAGAACGGCTTCCTCGACGTCGAAACGCCGATTCTGACCCGTGCTACCCCGGAAGGCGCCCGCGACTACCTGGTGCCGAGCCGTACTCACGCCGGTTCGTTCTTCGCGCTGCCGCAATCGCCTCAGCTGTTCAAGCAACTGCTGATGGTTGCCGGTTTCGACCGTTACTACCAGATCGCCAAATGCTTCCGCGACGAAGACCTGCGTGCCGACCGTCAGCCTGAGTTCACTCAGATCGACATCGAGACCAGCTTCCTCGACGAAAAAGACATCATGGGCCTGACCGAAGGCATGATCCGCAACCTGTTCAAGGAAGTGCTGGATCTGGAATTCGGCGAATTCCCGCACATGACCTTTGAAGAAGCCATGCGCCGTTACGGTTCCGACAAGCCGGACCTGCGTAACCCGCTGGAACTGGTCGACGTTGCCGATCAACTCAAAGAAGTCGAATTCAAGGTGTTCAGCGGCCCGGCCAACGATCCGAAATGCCGTATCGCTGCACTGCGCGTTCCAGGCGGGGCGAGCATGCCGCGCAAGCAGATCGACGACTACACCAAGTTCGTCGGCATCTACGGTGCCAAGGGCCTGGCGTACATCAAGGTCAACGAGCGCGCTGCCGGTGTTGAAGGTCTGCAATCGCCGATCGTGAAAAACATCCCTGAAGCCAACCTGAACGTGATCCTCGATCGCGTCGGTGCGGTTGACGGCGACATCGTGTTCTTCGGTGCCGACAAGGCCAAGATCGTCAGCGAAGCCCTGGGCGCGCTGCGTATCAAGCTCGGTCACGACCTCGACCTGCTGACCTGCAAGTGGGCGCCAATGTGGGTCGTCGACTTCCCGATGTTCGAAGAAAACGACGACGGCAGCTTCTCGGCGCTGCACCACCCGTTCACCGCGCCGAAGTGCTCCCCAGAAGAGCTGGAAGCCAATCCGGCCGGCGCTCTGTCCCGCGCCTACGACATGGTGCTCAACGGCACCGAGCTGGGTGGCGGTTCGATCCGTATCCATCGCAAGGAAATGCAACAAGCGGTGTTCCGTCTGCTGGGTATCAATGAGGCGGAACAGGAAGAGAAATTCGGCTTCCTGCTTGACGCGCTGAAGTACGGTGCACCGCCGCACGGTGGTCTGGCTTTCGGTCTGGACCGTCTGGTGATGCTGATGACCGGCGCCCAGTCGATCCGTGAAGTGATCGCCTTCCCGAAAACCCAGAGCGCTGCGGACGTCATGACGCAAGCCCCGGGTGTGGTAGATGCCAAGGCACTGCGCGAGCTGCACATTCGTTTGCGCGAAACGCCAAAGGCTGAGTAAGACGGGCCTGAAGGCGCATCTTCGGATGCGCCTTTTTTCTTTCTATAGAGAGCAGGTCGAGATTTTTTGTTTGCTGGCCGCTGCGTGAGCAGGGCGGGCAACGTTTCAAGAGAATTCGGAGCGAGTTATGGCAGGTCATTCCAAGTGGGCGAACATCAAGCACCGCAAAGAACGTCAGGATGCCAAGAGAGGCAAGATCTTCACCAAGTGGATCCGTGAGCTGACCGTTGCGGCCCGTCAGGGCGGCGGCGACCCGGGTTCCAACCCGCGTCTGCGCCTGGCCCTGGACAAGGCCCTCAGTGCGAACATGAGCCGCGATATCATCGACCGCGCCGTTGCGCGTGGCGCCGGTGCGACCGAAGCGGACAACGTTGAAGAGCTGACCTATGAAGGTTACGGCCCGGGCGGCGTGGCGGTGATGGTCGAGTGCATGACCGACAACCGCAACCGTACCGCAGCTGCCGTGCGCCATGCGTTCAGCAAATGTGGCGGCAACCTCGGCACCGACGGTTCGGTTGCGTACCTGTTCGAACGCAAAGGGCAGATCAGCTTCGCCCCGGGTGTCGACGAAGACGCCCTGACCGAGGCGGCGCTGGAAGCGGATGCCGACGACGTGGTCAGCCATGAAGACGGCTCGATCGATGTGTTCACTTCGTTCACCAGCTTCTACGCGGTGCGTAACGCGTTGGAAGCGGCCGGGTTCAAGGGTGACGACGCAGAAATCGTCATGCAGCCGACCACCAGCGCCGAACTGGATCTGGAAGGCGCGGAGAAGGTGCTCAAGCTGATCGACATGCTCGAGGATCTGGATGACGTGCAGAACGTCTACTCCAACGCGGACATTCCGGAAGATGTGGCCGCTCAGCTCGGTTAAGAGCGACTAGGCTTCAATGTGGGAGCGGGCTTGCTCGCGAAGGCGGCGTATCAGCAAGCATCAATGCTGAATGACACACCGCCTTCGCGAGCAAGCCCGCTCCCACATTGGTTATTCGCTGTTTTGAATTTCTTGTTTTTACCGACTCCGCAGGCGTTATGACTTTAATTCTGGGTATCGACCCCGGCTCGCGCATCACCGGTTACGGGATTGTTCGCGATACCGGCCGCGGCGGCTGCATCTATGTGGCCTCGGGCTGCATCCGTACCGGCGCCGGTGAGTTGCATGAGCGGCTGCAGATCGTTTATCGCGGCGTGCGTGAAATCATTCAGACCTATGGCCCGGTGACCATGGGCATCGAAAAAGTGTTCATGGCGAAAAACGCCGACTCGGCGCTCAAACTTGGGCAAGCTCGCGGCGCGGCGATTGTGGCTGGCGCTGAAGAGTGCCTGGAGATTGCCGAATACACCGCCACCCAGGTCAAGCAAGCTGTGGTCGGCACCGGCGCCGCCAATAAAGAACAGGTGCAGATGATGGTCATGCACATGCTCAAGCTGACCAGCAAACCGCAGATCGATGCCTCGGATGCCCTGGCTATCGCCATTTGTCACGCGCACACCCGTTCCAGTCTGCTGCCGCATGGCCTGGGTACCGCACGCAGTCGTGGCGGGCGCCTGCGTCTCTGATAGCATCAGCAATCATTTTTGCGGAATGCGGATTTCGCGCCTGGGTCGTCGGCCCGATTCCCGCCTTCCATCTGTCGCCAGCCCACGGCTGGCCAACGCTCAAGGATCTGAAACGTGATTGGACGCTTGCGCGGCACCCTGGCTGAGAAACAGCCGCCGCACCTGATTCTGGATGTAAACGGCCTCGGGTATGAGCTGGAAGTGCCCATGACCACCCTTTATCGTCTGCCGTCGGTCGGTGAACCGCTGACGCTGCACACCCATTTGGTCGTACGCGAAGACGCGCAGTTACTCTATGGTTTCGCCGGCAAGCGTGAGCGAGACTTTTTTCGCGAGTTGATCCGTCTCAATGGTGTCGGGCCGAAACTGGCCTTGGCCTTGATGTCGAGCCTGGAAGTCGATGAACTGATTCGCTGCGTGCAATCCCAGGACACCTCGGCGCTGACCAAGGTCCCGGGGGTCGGCAAGAAAACCGCTGAGCGCCTGCTGGTTGAACTGAAGGATCGCTTCAAGGCCTGGGAAACCTCGCCGGCCATGTTCGCCCTGGTGCCGAATCAGCCGGACGGCCCGGCGCCGGTCAACACCGCTGAAAACGATGCGGTCAGCGCGCTGATTTCCCTGGGCTACAAGCCGCAGGAAGCGAGCAAGGCGATTACCGCCATCAAGGACAAGAATTTGAGCAGTGAAGACCTGATCCGCCGCGCCCTGAAGGGAATGATTTAAGTGATTGAAGCTGATCGTCTGATCGCCGCCGCGCACAGCCCGCGCGAGCGCGAAGAAGTCCAGGATCGGGCCATTCGCCCGGTCAGTCTGGCCGACTATATTGGCCAGCCGGCCGTGCGCGAGCAGATGGAACTGTTCATCCAAGCGGCGCGTGGTCGCAGTGAATCGCTGGATCACACGCTGATCTTCGGCCCGCCGGGTCTGGGTAAAACCACGCTGGCCAACATCATTGCCCAGGAAATGGGCGTGTCGATCAAGAGCACGTCCGGCCCGGTGCTTGAGCGTCCGGGAGATCTGGCGGCACTGCTGACCAATCTGGAACCGCACGACGTGTTGTTCATCGACGAAATCCATCGCCTGTCGCCAATTGTCGAAGAAGTGCTGTACCCGGCCATGGAAGATTTCCAGCTCGATATCATGATCGGCGAAGGGCCGGCGGCGCGCTCGATCAAGCTTGATCTGCCACCGTTCACTCTCGTTGGCGCCACGACCCGTGCCGGCATGCTGACCAACCCATTGCGTGACCGCTTCGGTATCGTCCAGCGTCTGGAGTTCTACAGCACGGCGGATCTGGCGACGATTGTCAGTCGGTCTGCGGCTATTCTCGGTCTGCCACTGGATCCGGAGGGTTCTTTCGAAATCGCTCGTCGTGCCCGTGGTACGCCGCGAATCGCCAACCGCCTGCTGCGTCGGGTGCGCGATTTTGCCGAAGTGCGCGCCAAGGGCCATATCACCAAGTCGGTGGCCGATCTGGCGTTGAACCTGCTGGATGTCGATGAACACGGTTTCGACCATCAGGACCGGCGCCTGCTGCTGACCATGATCGAGAAGTTCGATGGCGGCCCGGTGGGTATCGACAGTCTGGCGGCGGCGATCAGTGAAGAGCGCCATACCATCGAAGATGTGCTGGAGCCGTACCTGATTCAACAGGGTTACATCATGCGTACGCCACGGGGCAGGGTGGTGACACGGCATGCGTACCTGCATTTCGGTTTAAACATTCCGTCACGAATGGGTGAAATGCCCGTGGCAGACGAGTTTCTCGATGCCGTGGACGATTGATACACATTTTTTGGCGATTTATTCAGCGTTTGTACTGTCACAGGACGGTACTTTTGCGGTAAAGCCTTAAACACTGAAAAAACAGTTGCCTGGCCGGATTGGCAACCCGAGGAGTAAGCACTAGAGTATGCGCGCGCAAAACGGGCTTGAGCCGTTCGCACATCGTTGTCGCGTTTATTACGAGGACACCGATGCGGGCGGCATCGTGTATTACGTTAATTACCTCAAGTTTATGGAACGGGCTCGAACCGAGCGGCTCCGGACGCTGGGCTTTGCCCAGTCGGAACTGGCCGGGGAGGACCTGTTGTTTGTCGTGCATTCCAGCGAAGCGCGCTACCACGCGCCGGCGCGACTGGACGATGAACTGCTGGTAAGCGCTGATGTAATCGAATTGAACCGTGCCAGCCTGCGCTTTAAACAGCAGGTCAGGCGGGCCACGGATAATGCGCTGCTCTGTGAAGGGCAGTTTCTGGTGGCCTGCGTGCGCACCGACAGTTTGAAACCCCGGGCCATGCCCGAATCCTTGCGTGCGGCCTTTGCCGACGCGGGCGGCACGGGTACACACTCAAAGCAGGAGATAAAGCGTGGAAGCTAACGTCGTCGACCATTCCTCCATGTGGAGCCTGGTCAGCAATGCCAGCATCGTGGTGCAGTTGGTAATGTTGACCCTGGTGGCCGCATCGGTGACCTCATGGATCATGATCTTTCAGCGCAGCAATCTGCTGCGTGCCGGTCGACGCGCCCTGGAGAGCTTCGAAGAGCGCTTCTGGTCGGGTATCGATCTGTCCAAGCTGTACCGTCAGGCCGGCAGCAACCCGGATCCGGATTCGGGCGTGGAGCAGATCTTCCGTGCCGGTTTCAAGGAGTTCTCCCGTCTGCGTCAGCAGCCAGGCGTCGATCCCGAAGCGGTGATGGAAGGTGTGGCCCGTGCCATGCGCGTTGCCATCTCCCGCGAGGAAGAGAAGCTGGAGCAGAGCCTGCCGTTTCTCGCCACCGTTGGTTCGGTCAGTCCGTACATCGGTCTGTTCGGTACCGTGTGGGGCATCATGAACTCCTTCCGCGGTCTGGCCAGCGCCCAGCAGGCGACCCTGGCCACCGTGGCCCCGGGCATCGCCGAAGCCCTGATCGCCACCGCGATCGGCCTGTTCGCCGCGATCCCGGCCGTTATCGCTTACAACCGTTTCTCTGCCCGCAGCGAAACCTTGCTGAGCCGCTACTACACCTTCGCCGATGAGTTCCAGGCGATCCTGCACCGCAAAGTGCACACCAGCGAAGAATAAGCAGGTATTTCCCGATGGCTTTAATCGCTCGAGCCCGAAACAAGCGCAAGCCGGTCGCCGAGATGAACGTGGTGCCATACATCGACGTGATGCTGGTGCTGCTGGTTATCTTCATGGTGACCGCGCCGATGCTCAATCAGGGCGTGAAAGTGGATCTGCCCAAGGTTTCCAGCGAAGCCTTGCCGCAGGACAACAACACTCAGGTGCTGACCATTTCGATCAAGGCTGACAAGACCTACTACTGGAACCTTGGCAGTGAAGTCGATACTGAAAAGCAGCAGGACAGGGCAATGACCCTGCCGCAGATGACTGACGCGGTGACCAAGATCATTCGCGCCGGCACCGAAGGCGGCAAGCGTACCCAGGTCTTTATCCGAGGCGACAAGTCGGTCGACTACGGCGCCGTGATGGGTGCCATGGGCGGGTTGCAGAAAGCCGGGGTCGGTAATGTTGGTTTGATTACCGAGGCCCCCTGATGCAGCAACAGCGAGAGCCGTCCGCCTCGGAAAGCTACTTCTGGCCTAGTGTTCTGGCGATTGTCCTGCACGTGCTGGTGTTCGGCATGCTGTTCGTCAGTTTCGCCTTTACACCCGAGTTGCCGCCGGCCAAGCCGATTGTCCAGGCGACCCTGTACCAACTGAAATCGAAAAGTCAGGCAACCACCCAGACCAATCAGAAGATTGCGGGTGAGGCGAAGAAATCCGCCGCGCGCCAGACCGAAGTCGAGCAGATGGAACAGAAAAAGGTCGAGCAGGAAGCGGTGAAGGCTGCGGAACAAAAGAAAGAAGAAGCGGCTCAAAAGGCCGAGGAAGCCAAGAAGGCCGATCAGGCGAAGAAAGCGGACGAGGCGAAAAAGGCTGATGAAGCCAAGAAAGCCGACGATGCGAAGAAAGCCGAGGCCAAGAAGGCAGAAGAGAAACAATTGGCTGATATAGCCAAGAAGAAAGCCGAAGAAGAAGCCAAGAAGGCGGCTGAAGAAGAGGCCAAGAAAGCGGCCGCTGAAGAAGCCAAGAAGAAGATTGTCGAAGACGCGAAGAAGAAAGCCGCCGAAGACGCCAAGAAAAAAGCTGAAGCTGAAGAGGCGAAGAAGAAAGTCGCCGACGAAGCGAAGAAGAAAGCTGCTGCCGATGCTGCGAAGAAGAAATCGCAGGAAGCGGCACGTAAATCCGCTGAAGAGAAAAAGGCTCAGGCCCTGGCAGATTTGCTTTCCGACACGCCACAGCGTCAGCAGGCCTTGGCCGATGAACAGGGTGACGAAGTCGCGGGCAGTTTCGATGACCTGATTCGTGCGCGAGCAGCGGAAGGGTGGGCGCGTCCTCCTTCGGCACGCAAAGGCATGACGGTCGTGCTGCAAATCGGCATGTTGCCGGACGGTACGGTGACTTCGGTCAGCGTGGCCAAGTCCAGTGGCGATGGTCCGTTCGATGCGTCGGCAGTCGCGGCAGTGAAGAATATTGGACGTTTGACAGAAATGCAGGGAATGAAGCCGAGCGATTTCGCTCCGTATCGTTCATTCAAGATGACATTCACACCTGAGGATCTAGCCTTGTGAGAAACCTTCTTCGAGGAATGCTGGTCGTGATCTGCTGCATGGCAGGGATCGCGATGGCTGATGAAAAGAACATTCTGGTCACCAGCGGCAGCGATCGGGCCACCCCGATCGCCGTCGTACCGTTCGGCATGCAGGGCGGTGCCGTGCTGCCGGACGACATGGCCGAAATCATTGGTAACGATTTGCGGAACTCGGGCTACTACTCGCCGATTCCAAAGCAAAACATGATCAGCCAGCCAAGCCAGCCGAGCGAAATCATCTTCCGTGACTGGAAGGCGGTGGGTGCTCAATACATGATGGTCGGCAGCATTGCTCCAGCAGGCGGTCGTCTGCAGGTGCAGTGGGCACTGTTCAACGTGGCCACCGAGCAGAAAGTGGCTGACGGCAGTGTCTCTGGTACCACCGAGCAACTGCGTGACATGGCGCACTTCATCTCTGACCAGTCGTTCGAAAAACTCACCGGTATCAAAGGTGCGTTTTCGACCCGTCTGCTGTACGTGACAGCCGAGCGTTTCTCCGAGAAGAACACTCGCTACACCCTGCAGCGTTCGGACTACGACGGTGCCCGTGCGGTAACTCTGCTGCAATCGCGCGAGCCGATCCTGTCGCCGCGTTTCGCACCGGATGGCAAGCGCATCGCCTACGTGTCGTTCGAGCAGAAGCGTCCACGGATCTTCATGCAGAACATCGACACCGGTCGCCGTGAGCAGATCACCAACTTCGAAGGCCTGAACGGCGCTCCAGCCTGGTCGCCGGATGGCAATCGCCTGGCTTTCGTACTGTCGAAAGACGGCAACCCTGACATCTATGTGATGAACCTGGGTTCGCGTCAGATCACTCGTGTGACGGCAGGTCCTGGCATCAACACCGAACCGTACTGGGGCAAGGATGGTTCGACCATCTACTTCACCTCGGACCGTGGTGGCAAGCCGCAGATCTACAAAACCAGCGCCAGCGGCGGCGGTGCCGAGCGTGTGACGTTCATTGGCAACTACAACGCCAACCCGAAGCTGTCGGCTGATGAAAAGACGCTGGTGATGATCCATCGCCAGGATGGTTTCACCAATTTCAAGGTGGCGGCCCAGGATTTGCAGCGAGGTAGTGTAAAGATCCTCACTGATAGCACTCTGGACGAGTCACCTACTGTTGCGCCCAACGGCACCATGGTAATCTACGCCACCCGCCAGCAGGGCCGGGGAGTCTTGATGCTCGTGTCCATTAATGGACGCGTGAGGCTCCCGCTTCCTACCGCACAAGGCGAAGTCAGAGAACCGTCCTGGTCCCCTTACCTGAACTGACGCGGCGCTTTACGTTTTACTTAACACACTGGGGTTCATTAGGAGTTTCACGATGGAAATGCTGAAGTTTGGTAAATTTGCTGCGCTGGCTCTGGCCATGGCTGTAGCTGTAGGTTGCTCGTCCAAAGGCGGCGACAACGCCGGTGAAGGCGCTGTTGATCCAAACGCTGGTTACGGCGCAAACACTGGTGCCGTTGACGGTTCCCTGAGCGAAGAAGCTGCTCTGCGCGCAATCACCACCTTCTACTTCGAATACGACAGCTCGGACCTGAAGCCAGAAGCCATGCGCGCTCTGGACGTTCACGCCAAAGACCTGAAAGCAAACGGCGCTCGCGTTGTTCTGGAAGGCAACACCGACGAACGTGGTACTCGTGAGTACAACATGGCACTGGGCGAGCGTCGTGCGAAAGCCGTTCAGCGCTACCTGGTACTGCAAGGTGTTTCCCCAGCTCAGCTGGAACTGGTTTCCTACGGCGAAGAGCGTCCAGTTGCTACCGGCAACGACGAGCAGTCCTGGGCTCAAAACCGTCGCGTCGAACTGCGTAAGTAATTCGATATGCGAACGTGCCGTCGTGCTGTAACTGTTCTGGCTCTCAGTCTCGCACCGCTTGCGGTGTGGGCTGCGGTTCCTGTGGTCGATGACAACTCCGGTTATAACAATAGCGGGAGCAGCTATCCGCCTGCGGGTTACGGTACGAACGGCGCCTATGCCGGGGGAGCGGCTTCGGCCCCTGCCTCGGCACAGGGCATGCTGTTCAACCAACTGCAACAGATGCAGGATCAGATATCCCGCCAACAAGGTGTGATCGAAGAACTGCAGAATCAGGTTGCGCGCATGAAACAGGAATCCCTGGAGCGATACCAGGATCTTGATCGGCGCATAGGATCCGGTGTTGCACCTGCCGCGACTCCTGAGAATTCTTCTGCCGGTGGCGATGCAAGTGCTGCTGCCGGTGCTGCCGCTGGCGCCGGGGCTGCTGCCCAGGCACCTGCTGCAAGTAGCGAACCGGGTGATCCGGCCAAGGAAAAGCTGTATTACGATGCCGCTTTCGACCTGATCAAAGCCAAGGATTTCGACAAGGCCAGCCAGGCTTTCTCGGCATTCCTGCGTAAATACCCGAACAGCCAATACGCGGGCAATGCCCAGTACTGGTTGGGCGAAGTGAATCTGGCCAAGGGCGATCTGCAAGGTGCAGGTCAGGCTTTTGCCAAAGTTTCTCAGCTCTATCCCAAGCACGCCAAAGTGCCGGATTCGCTGTACAAGCTGGCTGATGTAGAGCGCCGCCTCGGTCACACCGACAAGGTCAAAGGCATTCTGCAACAGGTGGTTTCCCAATACCCGGGGACCTCCGCTGCTCAGTTGGCCCAACGCGATCTGCAACGCATGTAAGTGTGTTTGACCCGTTTGGAAGAAACCCGCGCTTGTCGCGGGTTTTTTCGTTAGAATTCACGCCCTTTTTCTGAAACACGCTTCTGGTGATCTACGCGTTGGCGGGGTTGTCTGAAGTGCCTGACGGAGGCGGACAGCCTGTTTAGCTGTTACGCCCGTGGCGACTATGCAAGACACATTGAGAATTACCGAAGTTTTCTACTCGTTGCAGGGGGAAACGCGGACTGCCGGGCTGCCCACGGTTTTTGTGCGCCTGACCGGTTGCCCATTGCGTTGCCAATACTGCGACAGCGCCTATGCGTTCAGCGGCGGTACGATCCGCACCCTCGACGATATCCTCGAACAAGTGGCCGGGTTTCGCCCGCGCTACGTCTGTGTGACCGGCGGTGAACCGCTGGCGCAGCCCAATGCCATCCCGTTGCTCAAGCAATTGTGTGATGCCGGTTACGAAGTGTCACTGGAAACCAGTGGTGCACTCGATATCTCGGCGGTAGATTCGCGCGTCAGTCGCGTGGTCGACTTGAAGACACCGGACTCCAAAGAGGCGCACCGCAACCGCTACGAAAACATCGAACTGTTGACGCCCAACGATCAGGTGAAGTTTGTCATCTGTTCGCGGGACGACTATGACTGGGCGGTTTCCAAACTGATCCAGTACGGTCTCGATCAACGTGCGGGTGAAGTGCTGTTTTCCCCAAGTCATCATGACCTCAATGCCAGGGATCTGGCGGACTGGGTGGTGGCAGACAACCTGCCGGTGCGTCTGCAATTACAGCTGCACAAGTATCTTTGGAATGACGAGCCGGGGCGCTGAGATGACTGAACAACTGAACACCACCGAACAGCGTGCAGTGATTTTACTGTCGGGCGGTCTGGATTCGGCCACGGTCGTGGCAATGGCCCGAGCCGAAGGTTTCGCCTGTTACACCATGAGTTTCGATTACGGCCAGCGCTCCCATGCAGAGCTGCATGCCGCCGCGCGCGTCGCTCGCGATCTGGGTGTGGTCGAGCACAAAGTGATCGGCCTGAACCTGAATGGCATGGGCGGCTCGGCACTGACCGACACCAGCATCGACATCCCGGAAGAGCTGGGCGAGGGCATCCCGGTGACCTACGTACCGGCGCGCAACACGGTGTTCCTGTCGCTGGCACTGGGCTGGGCTGAAGTGCTTGGCGCGCGTGACATCTTTATCGGGGTCAACGCGGTGGACTATTCCGGTTACCCGGATTGCCGTCCGGAGTTCATCGAGTCGTTCGAGCGCATGGCCAACCTGGCGACCAAAGCGGGCGTGGAAGGCAACGGTTTCCGCATCCAGGCACCGCTGCAGAACCTGAGCAAGGCGCAGATCGTCCAGGCGGGCGTGAAGCTGGGCGTGAATTACGGCCTGACTGTTTCCTGCTATCAGGCGGACGATGACGGCCGCGCGTGCGGCAAATGCGACAGCTGCCGCCTGCGTGCAGAAGGCTTCGCAGCGGCCGGTGTAAGCGATCCAACACCTTATTTTTGATTTTTTTCAAAAAGGTGTTGAATAGTCCTTAAAAATCAGTATTATACGCGCCACCACACAGCGGGTCGTTAGCTCAGTTGGTAGAGCAGTTGGCTTTTAACCAATTGGTCGTAGGTTCGAATCCCACACGACCCACCATATTTGGCGGTTTAGAAAATCCGGAAGGCCCACGAAAGTGAGGATTTCCGGGTTTTTTTTTGCCTGCGATTCAGGCACCTCTCCCTTGATCGTTGCCTGCGCTGACACAGGTCAGAATCATCTTTTGTATCAACGGGATATTCTGTAGCCTTGCGCAGCTTCAACGCTGTCCGTGCCTGATAATACTCACTCTCCCGGCGGTACCCTCAAGTGGTCCGGAGCCGGGTGTATACTCGACTTTCGCGCGAAAGCGCCTGCAGGTCTTGCGAACATGACACAGATTTCCGAACGCCTTCTGGTTCAAGCCCACCTCGATGCCAAACAGCCCAAACCGCTGACTGCCGAGGAAGAGGCCTACTACCGTTCCGCCATCGCCGCCGAGCTCAAGGCTCAGGACGCGGTGCTGGTGGCCCACTTCTATTGCGATCCGGTGATTCAGGCCCTGGCCGAAGAAACCGGCGGCTGTGTGTCTGACTCCCTCGAAATGGCGCGCTTCGGCAACGCTCACCCGGCCAAGACCGTGGTGGTCGCCGGCGTGAAGTTCATGGGCGAGACCGCGAAGATCCTCAACCCGGAAAAACGCGTGCTGATGCCCACCCTGGACGCGACCTGCTCGCTGGACCTCGGTTGCCCAGTGGACGAGTTCTCGGCGTTCTGCGATCAGCACCCGGAGCGTACGGTGGTGGTGTATGCCAATACCTCGGCCGCGGTCAAAGCCCGTGCTGACTGGGTGGTAACGTCGAGCTGCGCACTGGAGATCGTCGAAAGCCTGATGGACAACGGCGAGACCATCATCTGGGGCCCGGACAAGCACCTGGGCACCTACATCCAGCGCAAGACCGGCGCTGACATGCTGCTGTGGGACGGTGCCTGCATCGTCCACGAAGAGTTCAAGTCCAAGCAGCTCGAAGACTTGAAGGCGCTGTACCCGGACGCCGCGATTCTGGTGCATCCGGAGTCGCCGACCTCGGTGATCGAACTGGCGGATGCAGTAGGTTCCACCAGTCAGTTGATCGCTGCCGCGCAAAGCCTGCCGAACAAGACTCTGATCGTCGCCACCGACCGTGGCATCTTCTACAAGATGCAGCAGCTGTGCCCGGACAAGGTCTTCATCGAGGCGCCAACCGCCGGTAACGGCGCGGCGTGCCGCAGTTGCGCACATTGCCCGTGGATGGCCATGAACACCCTTGAGCGCACGCTCAAGAGCCTGAAGGAAGGGACGAACGAGATCTTTGTCGATCCGGCGCTGATTCCGCAGGCGATCCGTCCGTTGAAGCGCATGCTGGATTTCACCCAGGCGGCGCGGATGAAGCTGGCGGGTAACGCTTAAGCTCGTTGAGGCAACACGCAAAACCTGTGGGAGCGGGCTTGCTCGCGAAGGCGGTGTATCAGTCGATGCAAAAGGTGACTGATACACCGCCTTCGCGAGCAAGCCCGCTCCCACATTGGTATCTGGTGTCTGGAAACTATTTGGTCTTCTTCGGAATCCGCACCAC
The DNA here is from genome assembly GCF_004683905.1 of Pseudomonas fluorescens. NCBI lineage: Bacteria > Pseudomonadati > Pseudomonadota > Gammaproteobacteria > Pseudomonadales > Pseudomonadaceae > Pseudomonas > Pseudomonas fluorescens. The sequence goes on along the minus strand of NZ_CP038438.1, from coordinate 4,651,557 downwards.
GCGGGTATCGGAATAGATGTCGTGCCAGGTGCGCTTCTGCTTGTCGTACAGCGACCAGAAGAATCCAAGCCCTGCGCACAGCCACGAAGCGATCGATACCATGAAGCGCAGCAGCGCCTGCCACAGGCTGATCGCGCTGCCATCGGCGTTCTGTACGCGGATGCCCCATACCTGCATGCCCAGTGTCTGCCCGCCGTGGGTCCAGAACTTGGCGAAGAACGCAAACAGCACCAACAGCAACACTGTGGAATACAGCGGATCGCCATCCATTTTTCCGGCGTCGGTCAGCACGCGCAGGCGTTCTTCACCGATGATCGCTGCCTGGATCAACTTGTAGACGAATCCGGTGACGATCAGCAGGGCAGTGCACAACAGGAAGTCATAGAACATCGCGGCCAGGCGCCGGCCGAGGCCAACAGCAGGAAAGTCGCCCTGGGGAGTGAGCAGGTTCTTCGACATGGCAGCCTCTGGACGCAAAATGAAGCGCCATTTTACGGATTCGCGCGCACAAAAAAGCCCCTGATATCAATATCAGGGGCTTTTTCGTTACAGAAGATTAACCTTCTGCTTGTACTTCATCAGCCTGCATGCCTTTCTGGCCTTGCACAGCAACGAAGGTCACTTTCTGGCCTTCTTTCAGGCTCTTGAAGCCGTTGCCCTGAATAGCGCGGAAATGCACGAACAGATCCGGACCGCTTTCTGGAGTGATAAAACCAAAACCTTTCTCGTCGTTAAACCACTTGACGGTACCGCTCTGACGTTGGGACATTTCTTATTTCCTTTGACGCATAAATTGATGACAGCCTCTTTCTCATGAAAGAGTACTGGGGCTGGTTGCAGGAGAGTAAGAAGACGTCGAGCGGGATGTAGCTAACTTGTAGGCTACTGCCCAGGTCACGATTCCAAGCTGACCCATGCAAACACAGTGGACAAACTCTACGCCAACTACGTGAGAAAAAACAAGCCCCGCGAAGGCCCCGGTTTTACTGTCCCTGCTGGCAGTTAGTCAGTCTGCTAGTGCGGCTTAGACGATTAGCTTGTTCAAAAGTTTTCGAACGTTATAAGTAAAGTTCATAATCGAATCAAATGTTAGAAAATGCACTTTTTTGTGGCGATTGCGTTACACATTAGTGCACGCATAACGCAATCGCGTTACTTATAGAAACAGTCAATCAACCACGATAGTAGCGTTGTGGAACAAATGGCATTTTGCTTACAAGCATTTGCACCTTTTTCCCACGAACGATGGCCCAGACTGGCGTATTTAGGGTGACATAAGCGCTGTCGAGGTAACCCATCGCCAACGGCCCGCCCAGGGTCGGGCCGAAGCCGCCGCTGCACACGCTGCCGATGATTTCGCCCGCTTCGTTGACGATTTCTGCGCCTTCACGTACCGGCGTACGTTCCTGTGGCAGCAGACCGACGCGTTTGCGCGCGACGCCATTCTGCTGCTGAGCAAAAACTCTTTCCGCCCCCGGGAAACCACCGGCCCGCGCGCCATCGGCACGACGTGGCTTGGAGATTGCCCACAACAGGCTGGCTTCGATCGGCGTGGTCTCGGTGTTCATGTCGTGCCCGTACAGGCACAGGCCGGCTTCCAGGCGCAGTGAGTCGCGGGCGCCGAGGCCGATGGCCTGAACTTCCGGTTCGGCCAGCAGGGCGCGGGCGAGTTTTTCTGCATCGGCGGCGGGCACCGAGATTTCGAAACCGTCTTCACCGGTGTAGCCCGAACGGCTGACGAAGCAATCCACGCCCAGCAGTTGCACGCGATTGAACTGCATGAACGTCATCTTAGCCACCTCTGGCGCAAGACGCGCCAGCACGGTGACCGCAGCCGGGCCTTGCAACGCCAGCAGCGCGCGCGCTTCGAACAGCTCCGTAATGGTGCACTGATCGCCAATGTGTTTTTGCAGATGCGCCAGATCCTGATCCTTGCACGCGGCGTTGACCACCAGGAACAGCTCGTCGTTACCGAGATTGGCGACCATCAGGTCGTCGAGGATGCCGCCGTTGTCGTTGGTGAACATTGCGTAGCGCTGCATGCCCACCGGCAGGTCGATGATATCCACCGGCACCAGGGTTTCCAGAGCCTTGGCGGCATTGGCGCCGGTCAGGCGGATCTGGCCCATGTGCGAGACATCGAACAGCCCGGCCTGCTCACGGGTGTGCTGGTGTTCTTTCATCACGCCCAGCGGGTATTGCACCGGCATGTCGTAGCCGGCGAACGGCACCATGCGGGCGCCGAGTTCGATATGCAGAGCGTGCAGCGGGGTTTTCGACAGTTGTTCGGTGGACATGCGTGGCTCCTTGAAAGTTTGAGTTTGGGGGCATGGGGCTAGATTTAGATCAAGATCAAAAGCCCCTCACCCCAGCCCTCTCCCGAGGGAGAGGGGGCTAAGTGCGGTCCTCTCCCAAAGAGAGGACATAAATCAGCATTCGATGATGTTGACTGCCAGACCGCCGCGGGCGGTCTCTTTGTATTTGCTTTTCATGTCGGCGCCGGTCTGGCGCATGGTGCGGATGACCTTGTCGAGGGAGACGAAGTGTTGCCCGTCACCGCGCATGGCCATGCGCACCGCGTTGATGGCCTTCACCGAGCCCATGGCGTTGCGCTCGATGCACGGCACCTGCACCAGCCCGCCAATCGGGTCGCAGGTCAGGCCGAGGTTGTGTTCCATGCCGATTTCCGCCGCGTTCTCGACTTGCTGCACGCTGCCGCCGAGCACTTCACACAACGCGCCGGCGGCCATCGAGCAGGCCACACCGACCTCGCCCTGACAGCCGACTTCGGCGCCGGAGATCGAGGCGTTTTCCTTGTACAGAATGCCGATGGCGGCGGCGGTCAGCAGAAAGCGCACCACGCCGTCATCGTTCGCACCCGGGATAAAGCGCATGTAGTAATGCAGCACCGCCGGGATGATGCCCGCCGCGCCGTTGGTCGGCGCGGTGACTACACGACCACCGTTGGCGTTTTCTTCGTTGACCGCCAGGGCGTACAGGTTGACCCAGTCGAGCACCGACAGCGGATCACGCAACGCCGATTCCGGGTTCTTGCACAGTTGCCGATGCAATGCCGCCGCCCGGCGTTTGACCTTCAGCCCGCCCGGCAGAATGCCTTCGTTGCGACAGCCAGCGGCGACGCAGTCCTGCATCACTTGCCAGATTTTCAGCAGACCGGCGCGGGTTTCCGCTTCAGGGCGCCAGGCACTTTCATTGGTCAGCATCACCTGGCTGATCGACAGCCCGTAGGTGGCGCAGTGACCGAGCAAATCCTTGGCACTTTTGAACGGGAAGGTCAGTGGGGTGGCGTCTTCAACGATGCGGTCGGCCCCGGCCGCGTCTTCATCGACCACAAAACCACCGCCCACCGAGTAGTACTCGCGGCTGCGGATCTGAATACCTGCCGCATCGAAGGCACGAAAGATCATGCCGTTGGGGTGATAGGCCAGCGGCTTGCGAATCATCGCCAGGTGTTCTTTCTCGTTGAACGCAATGCTGTGTTCTCCGAGCAGATTCAGCCGGCCATTGCCGCGAATATCCTGCAGGCGTGCGGCGACGGTTTCGGTATCGACGGTGTCCGGGTGTTCACCTTCAAGGCCAAGCAGCACGGCTTTGTCGCTGCCGTGTCCCTTGCCGGTAGCACCGAGCGAGCCGTACAGCTCGACTTTGACGGTGCTGGTGGCCGACAGCAGGTCATCGCGGCGCAGGCCTTCGGCGAAGCGCGCAGCGGCACGCATCGGGCCGACGGTGTGGGAGCTGGAAGGGCCGATGCCAATCTTGAACAGGTCGAACACGCTTAACGACATGAGTGGTTCTCCGGTTTCTTGTTATAGGAATTGGCGCAAGCTCGAGGCTGGACACAAATCCCCTGTGGGAGCGGGCTTGCTCGCGAATGCGGTGTGTCAGGCAACATTGATGGCGATTGATACACCGCATTCGCGAGCAAGCCCGCTCCCACATTGGGATCTATGGTGTTGCTGAAAATCGGGGCAGGTAAACCTGCCCCTCCTTCGGTTAAGCGTAGCTTTCGATCGACGGGCAGGCGCAGACCAGGTTGCGGTCGCCGAACACGTTGTCGACACGACCGACCGGCGGCCAGTATTTGCCTTCGATCAACGACGTTACCGGATAAACGGCCTGCTCACGGCTGTACGGGTGGGTCCACTCGCCGACCAGTTCCGCAGCAGTGTGCGGGGCGTTTTTCAACGGGTTGTCGTCCTTGTCCAGCGTGCCGTTTTCCACCGCGCGGATTTCTTCGCGGATGCGGATCATGGCGTCGCAGAAGCGGTCCAGTTCTTCCTTGGATTCACTTTCGGTCGGCTCGATCATCAGCGTGCCGGCGACCGGGAACGACATGGTCGGGGCATGGAAACCGAAGTCGATCAGGCGCTTGGCAACGTCATCGACGCTGATGCCGCTGCTGTCTTTCAGTGGACGCAGGTCGAGGATGCATTCGTGCGCCACCAGCCCGTTGCTGCCGGTGTACAGCACTGGATAGTGCTCTTCGAGGCGACGGGAAATGTAGTTGGCATTGAGGATCGCCAGTTGCGAAGCACGCTTCAGACCGGCGCCGCCCATCATGCGAATGTACATCCAGGTGATCGGCAGAATGCTCGCGCTGCCGAACGGCGCCGCACAGACCGCGCCTTCCTTGCGTGCCATCTGGCCGTGACCCGGCAGGAACGGGGTCAGGTGCGACTTGACGCCGATCGGGCCGACGCCCGGGCCGCCACCGCCGTGCGGAATGCAGAAGGTTTTGTGCAGATTCAGGTGCGAGACGTCGCCGCCGAATTTGCCCGGCGCGCAGAGGCCGACCATCGCGTTCATGTTGGCGCCGTCGATGTACACCTGGCCGCCGTTGTCGTGAATGATTCCGCAGATTTCGCGGATGCCTTCTTCGAACACGCCGTGAGTCGACGGGTAGGTGATCATCAGCGCCGCGAGGTGTTCGCGGTGCTCGATGGCTTTGGCGCGCAGGTCTTCGATATCGACGTTGCCGCGCGCATCGCACGCGGTCACCACCACGCGCATGCCGGCCATGTTGGCGGTGGCCGGGTTGGTGCCGTGGGCCGACGACGGGATCAGGCAGATGTCGCGGCGCTCGTCGCCACGGCTCTGGTGGTACGCGCGAATCGCCAGCAGGCCTGCGTACTCACCTTGCGAACCGGCGTTCGGTTGCAGCGAGATCGCGTCGTAACCGGTGGCGGCGCAGAGCATCGCTTCCAGTTCGTCGGTCAGTTGCTGGTAGCCGGCGCTCTGCGCTGCTGGGGCGAACGGGTGCAGGGCGCCGAATTCGGCCCAGGTCACCGGGATCATTTCGCTGGCGGCGTTGAGTTTCATGGTGCACGAGCCCAACGGGATCATGGTGCGATCCAGTGCCAGGTCCTTGTCCGCCAGTTTGCGCAGGTAGCGCATCAGCTCGGTTTCCGAGTGATAACGGTTGAATACCGGGTGGCTGAGGATCGGTGATTGGCGTACCAGCGTGGACGGGATGGTGCTTTGCACCGAAGTAGCCAGTGCAGTGAAGTCCGGCAGGGCCTTGCCGTTGGCGAACAGACCCCACAGGGTTTCGATATCAGTCTGAGTGGTGGTTTCGTCCACCGACAGGCCCAGACGCTGGGCGTCGATCACCCGCAGGTTGATCTGCGCGGCATGCGCCTTGTCGTGCAGCGCGGCGGTGTGTGCGCCGGTGGCGATGGTCAGGGTGTCGAAGAAGCTTGTCTGCTCGACTTGAGCGCCCAGTGCGCTCAGGCCCTTGGCCAGAATCGCGGTCAGGTGATGCACGCGGTTGGCGATCTGGGTCAGGCCTTTCGGGCCGTGGTACACGGCGTACATGCTGGCGATGTTGGCCAGCAGCACTTGTGCGGTGCAGATGTTCGAGGTGGCCTTCTCGCGGCGGATGTGTTGCTCGCGGGTCTGCATCGCCAGACGCAGGGCCGGTTTGCCGAAGCGGTCAACCGAAACGCCGACCAGACGGCCCGGCATGTCACGCTTGAACGCATCCTTGGTGGAGAAGTAAGCCGCGTGCGGGCCACCGAAGCCCAGCGGCACGCCGAAGCGTTGCGCGGAACCGATGGCGACGTCGGCGCCGAACTCGCCCGGAGCGGTCAGCAAAGTCAGGGCCAGCAGATCAGCAGCCACGGCCACCAGCGCGTTGGCGGCGTGGAAGCGCTCGGTCAGTTCGCGGTAGTCGAACACATCACCGTTGCTCGCCGGGTATTGCAGCAGCGCGCCGAAGAACGGCGTGACGTCGCTCAGTTCACGCTCATCGCCAACCACCACTTCGATGCCCAGCGGCTCGGCACGGGTGCGCAGCACGTCGAGGGTTTGCGGGTGGCTGTGGATCGAGGCGAAGAACTGATGGCTGCCCTTGTTCTTGCTCAGGCGTTTGCAGAAGGTCATGGCTTCGGCAGCGGCGGTGGCTTCGTCGAGCAGGGAAGCGTTGGCGATCGGCAGGCCGGTGAGATCGCTGATCAGGGTCTGGAAGTTCAGCAGCGCTTCGAGACGGCCCTGGGAAATTTCCGGCTGGTACGGGGTGTAAGCGGTGTACCAGGCCGGGTTTTCCAACAGGTTGCGCAGGATCGGTGACGGCGTGTGGCAGTTGTAGTAGCCCTGGCCGATGTAGGTCTTGAACAGTTGGTTTTTGCCGGCGATCGATTTGATCATCGCCAGTGCATCGGCTTCGCTCAGGCCGTCGTCCAGGCCGAGCACGCTGGTGCCCTTGATGCTTTCCGGGATGACGCTGGCGCTCAGCGCTTCGAGCGAGTCGAAGCCGAGGCTGTTGAGCATGGCTTGCTCGTCACCGGCGCGCGGGCCGATGTGACGGGCGATGAATTCGTTGGCAGTGCTGAGGTTTACTTGGGTCATGTCGTTACTCCTCAGGCTTCGGCTTGGGCTTTGATCAGGCGGTCGTAGGCGTCTTGATCGAGCAGTTTGCCGACAGCGGCGGCGTCGCTTGGCTGGAAGCGGAAGAACCAGCCTTCGCCCAGCGGATCTTCGTTGACCAGTTCCGGGCTGCCGTCCAGTGCCGGGTTCACTTCCACAACTTCACCGTCGAGCGGCATGTACACGCCGCTGGCGGCTTTCACCGATTCCACGGTGGCGGCTTCGGCGCCTTTTTCGTAAGCCTGCAGCTCAGGCAGTTGCACGAACACCACGTCGCCCAAAGCGTTCTGCGCGAAAGCGGTGATGCCGACAGTAACGCTGCCGTCAGCTTCGGTGCGCAGCCATTCGTGATCTTCAGTAAAACGCAACTCGCTCATGGAAACTCCTAAGGGGGCCAGACTCGTCTGGTGGACGCGGTGGAAGGCTTGGGCATGAAAGCCCTGATTTTATGAGCGGTTACTTAGCAAGAACGCGGCCAGATTGTATTTGTCTATATAAATCAAATAGTTATATGTTTCTGGTTGTGATGGGCATGGGGCTTCTGTAGCGAAATCGCTACAGCTTGGGGCGGGGAGAAAAGCTGAAGCGGATCAAAGCCTTGCGCAGCGGCGGTCGGAGGATGGTGTATCGATATCGTTCCGCTGTAGCGCTTTCAGTACAGATGGAGGTCGGTTTTGAACGGATTTCGAATCCGTCACATGAACCCCCTGTGGGAGCGGGCTTGCTCGCGAAAGCGTCAGGTCAGTCGACATCACTGTTGAATGGCCCACCGCATTCGCGAGCAAGCCCGCTCCCACATTTTTGACCGCGTGCGGCTTACGGTTTATTGGGGATGCCGTACTTGCGCAGGCGATGGGCGATTGCCGTGTGCGAAGTCTGCAGGCGGCTGGCCAGTTGGCGGGTTGAGGGGTAGCTGACGTAGAGTTTTTCCAGCAGCGATTTTTCGAAGGATTCGACGGCTTGTTCAAGGCTGTCGACGTCGCTGTCGGTCTGCCGCGCCACCGAGGTGCCGGCGATGTCGAGATCACCAATATCGACCAGGCTGCTTTCGCAGATCGCCGCGGCGCGGAAGATCACGTTCTGCAACTGCCGCACGTTGCCCGGCCAGCGGTTGCCGAGCAGCGCCGGATAGGTGCCGGGCGCGAGGCGGCAGACCGGGCGCTGAATCTGCGCACAGGCCTGCTGCATGAAGTAACGCGCCAGCAGCAGGATGTCCTGACCGCGTTCACGCAGCGGCGGCACTTCAACGTTGAGCACGTTGAGGCGGTAGAACAGGTCTTCGCGGAACAGGCCTTCGCTGACCATTTTTTCCAGGTCGCGGTGCGTGGCGCTGAGGATCCGCACGTTGACCTTCACCTCGCGATCACCGCCGACCCGACGGAAGCTGCCGTCATTCAGAAAGCGCAATAACTTGGCCTGCAAGTACGGCGACATCTCGCCGATCTCGTCGAGAAACACCGTGCCCTGGTTGGCCAGTTCCATCAGCCCCGGTTTGCCGCCACGTTGCGCGCCGGTAAAGGCACCGGGGGCGTAGCCGAACAGTTCGCTCTCGGCGAGGTTTTCCGGCAGCGCCGCGCAGTTCAGCGCGAGAAACGGCGCACTGTGCCGCGCACTGATCGCGTGGCAAGCGCGGGCCACCAGTTCTTTACCGGTGCCGGTTTCGCCTTGAATCAGCAGCGGTGCGTCGAGGGCTGCGACTCGTTGCGCGCGGGCCTTCAGCGTGCGGATCGCCGGGGATTCGCCGAGCAGCGCATCGAAGCCTTCGGCGTGGTCATGGTGCAATGCCGAGAGCTGTTCACCGATGCGGTTTGGCTGATAAAGGGTCAGCAGCGCGCCGGCGTCGGTGATCGGTGTGGCGTCGAGCAGCAGGGTCTGGCCATTGACGGTGATCTCACGCAGCGGCAGGCGGAAGCCTTGTTCGAGCAGGGTTTCCAGCAGGCCGGGATCGTTGAACAGCTCAGAGACACTTTCCCCCGCCGGTTCACGCCCGTACAGCGCAATCAGTGCCGGGTTGGCCAGCAGCACCTTGCCGGCGCTATCGAGGGCAAGTACCGGATCGGTCATCGCCGCGAGCAGCGCATCGAGCTGCAAGTGCCGACGCTGACCAGGGAGGATGTCGACCACCACCACGGCCTCCACGCCGCGCACCCGGAACAACGCATCTTTGAGCTCTTCGAGCACTTGCGGGCTCAAGGTCGGTGCATCGATGTAGACGTTGGGCGGAATCATCTCCACCGCATCCAGATTGAGATTGCGCCCACCGAGGATAGCCAGGACTTCCTGGGTGATGCCGACGCGGTCGATGAAGCTGACGTGGATACGCATGGGGCGGTTCAGTGTTCTGGAATGCGGAGGGGGGCAAGTATGCCTTGATGGGGGACTGGGGTGAAATCTTGAGATTGTTGTCGTGCTGGAGATCTACCCCTCACCCCAGCCCTCTCCCCAGAGGGGCGAGGGGGAAAGGGAGCAGATTGGGGGCTTTTCAAAACTTGAGTTCGGCTCGCTATTTCAGGTCGGTGTACCTTGAGCGAGCAACTCGGTCAGTCCTCTCTCCCTCTGGGAGAGGGTTAGGGTGAGGGGGCTTTTGGGGTTACTCGAAATGCTCGGGATTAACCGGATCCCCGGATTGCATATTCAACTTCTGCCGGATGTCCTCAAACATCAGATCGTAATGTTTGTGCACCGAACCGATCTGGCTGTGAGCCTTTGGAATCCCGTATTTCTCGGCAATCCGGGTCACGTCGCGGGCGAAGTTGTAAGCCTCTTCCTTGGGCAGGAAAAACGCTTCCTTCATGTCCTTGCCCTGCATATTGCCGTGCAGGGTGAACTGTATCCCTTTGCCTTTTTGCGGATCGGTGAACACTTCATAGTCGAGGCACAGGTCGTAACTGACGTCATCTGGCGTCAACGCATGTCGCTCGATGTGCAAATGACCGGGGTTGAATATGGCCATGGGTTTCTCCTGATCAAGGCATGGGAGAAGGGCAGCCCCCTGGGCCTGCCCTTGAGTTTCTAATTATCGATAGCTGATGCCCGGCTTCGCCGTGCTGACGCGTGTGCCGGCAGTGCCCTGGACGATCGCTTCGATGTCCGCGAGCGAACCGATCACCGCGACCTTGCCAGTATGACGCGCGAATTCGCAGGCTGCCTGCACCTTCGGCCCCATGGAGCCAGCGGCGAAACCGAGGCGTTCCAGTTCATCCGGGTGGGCTTCGGCGATGGCTTTCTGCGACGGCTTGCCGTAGTCGATGAACGCCGCGTTGACGTCGGTGGCGATCACCAGCAAGTCGGCTTCCAGTTGCTCGGCGAGCAGCGACGAGCACAGGTCTTTGTCGATCACCGCCTCGATGCCCTTGAGGTTGCGGTGCTCGTCGTACATGGTCGGAATCCCGCCGCCACCGGCGCAGATGACGATGCTGCCCTTGTCCAGCAGCCACTTGATCGGACGGATCTCGAAGATGCGTTTTGGCCGTGGGCTGGCCACCACACGACGGAACTTGTCGCCGTCCGGAGCGATGGCCCAACCTTTCTCGGCGGCGAGTTTTTCCGCTTCGGCTTTGTCGTAGACCGGGCCGATCGGTTTGCTCGGGTTCTGGAAGGCCGGGTCCTTGGCGTCGACTTCAACCTGGGTCAGCAGGGTGGCGAACGGCACTTCGAAGTCCAGCAGGTTGCCCAGTTCCTGTTCGATGATGTAGCCGATCATGCCTTCGGTTTCGGCACCGAGCACGTCCAGCGGGTAAGGGGTGACGGAGGTGTAGGCCGCTGCCTGCAACGACAGCAGGCCGACTTGCGGGCCATTGCCGTGGGCGATGACCAGTTGGTTGCCGGGATGGATCTTGGCGATTTGCTCGGTGGCGATGCGGATGTTGGCGCGCTGGTTGTCAGCGGTCATCGGCTCGCCACGACGGAGCAGGGCGTTACCGCCCAGAGCTACGACGATACGCATGGTGCATGTCCTTCTAAAACAGAGGAATGGCAAACGACTCGGTCGCACTGCCGGAACCGGGGGCCTTGGTGGGAGGGGGCTTGCTCCCGAAGGCGGCGGATCAGTCGACATCTCTGTTGAATGACACACCGCTTTCGCGAGCAAGCCCGCTCCCACATTTGGAGCCGGTTCCTTCAGTGGGAGCTATTCCGGTTACAGATCAGCCAGGGTCGAGACCAGGATCGCCTTGATCGTGTGCATGCGGTTTTCCGCTTGCTCGAAGGCGATGCAGGCGGGCGACTCGAACACGTCGTCGGTGACTTCGATGCCGTTGGCCAGGTGCGGATACTGTTCGGCGATCTGTTTGCCGACCTTGGTATCGCTGTTGTGAAACGCCGGCAGGCAGTGCATGAACTTGGTGCGCGGGTTGCCGGTGGCTTTCATCAGCTCTTTGTTGACCTGGTACGGCAGCAGTTGCTGGATACGTTCGGCCCATGCCTCAACCGGCTCGCCCATCGACACCCAGACGTCGGTGTGGATGAAATCGACGCCTTTGACTGCGGCTTTCGGGTCTTCGGTCAGGGTGATGCGCGCGCCGGATTCTTCCGCGTATTTCTTGCAGCGATCGACCAGATCGTCATGCGGCCACAGGGCTTTCGGCGCGCAGATGCGCACGTCCATGCCGAGCTTGGCGCCGACCAGCAGCAGCGAGTTGCCCATGTTGTTGCGCGCGTCGCCGAGGTAGGCGTAGCTGATTTCGTGGATCGGCTTGTCGGCGTGTTCACGCATGGTCAGCACGTCGGCGATCATTTGCGTTGGGTGATATTCGTCGGTCAGGCCGTTGAACACCGGCACCCCGGCGAACTTCGCCAGCTCTTCGACGATTTCTTGTTTGAAACCACGGTATTCGATGGCGTCGTACATGCGACCCAGCACGCGGGCCGTGTCTTTCATGCTTTCCTTGTGGCCGATCTGCGACGAGTTCGGGTCGATGTAGGTGACGTTGGCGCCTTGGTCGTACGCCGCCACTTCGAACGCGCAACGGGTGCGGGTCGAGGTTTTTTCGAAGATCAGGGCGATGTTGTTGCCCTTGAGGTGTTGCTGTTCGGTGCCGGTGTATTTCGCGCGTTTCAGATCGCGGGACAGGTCGAGCAGATAACGCAGCTCACGTGGGGTGTGGTGTTCCAGGCTGAGCAGGTTACGGTTGTGGATGTTGAACGCCATGATGATTCTCCTTGGATTCGGTAATCGGCCCGGCCGCTACAGGGTGAGTGCGGCCGGGGAGATGGTCGTTTAGTAATCGATCGGGTCGCGGATGATCGGGCAGGTCATGCAGTGGCCGCCGCCGCGACCACGACCGAGTTCGCCGGCGCTGATGGTGATGACCTCCACGCCCGCCTTGCGCAGCAGGGTGTTGGTGTAGGTGTTGCGGTCGTAGCCGATGACCACGCCCGGTTCCACGGCCACCACGTTGTTGCCGTCGTCCCATTGCTCGCGTTCGGCGGCGAAGCTGTTGCCGCCGGTTTCCACCACGCGCAGCTTCGACAGGTTGAGGGCTTTGGCCACGGTGTCGAGGAAGCTGCCTTCTTCGCGGCGGATGTCGATGCCGCCCTGTTTGCTTTCGTCAGGGCGCAGGGTGAACGCGACGATCTGGTTCACCACTTCCGGGAAAATCGTCACCAGGTCGCGGTCGCAGAAACTGAACACGGTGTCCAGGTGCATCGCGGCGCGGGACTTCGGCAGGCCGGCGACGATGACTTTCTCCACGGCTTTGTTCTTGAACAGGTTCAGCGCCAGTTGGCCGATGGCCTGTCGGGATGAGCGTTCGCCCATGCCGATCAACACCACGCCGTTGCCGATCGGCATCACGTCGCCGCCTTCCAGCGTCGAGCTGCCGTGGTCCTTGTCCGGATCGCCGTACCAGATCTCGAAATCGGCGTTGGTGAATTGCGGATGGAATTTGTAGATGGCAGTGGTCAGCAGGGTTTCCTGACGGCGCGCCGGCCAGTACATCGGGTTCAGCGTCACGCCACCGTAGATCCAGCAAGTGGTGTCGCGGGTGAACTGGGTGTTCGGCAGCGGCGGCAGGATAAAGCTGGAGTGGCCGAGGAAGTCGCGGAACATCTGGATGGTCTTGCCACCAAAGCTGTCCGGCAGATCGTCGGCGGACACGCCACCGATCAGGAATTCGGCGATGTGCCGTGGCTCAAGGCTTTTCAGCCAGGATTTGACTTCGCTGATCAGGCCCAGGCCCACCGAATCGGCAGTGACCTTGCGCTCGAGGATCCAGTCCAGCGCTTCCGGGATGGCGACGATGTCGGTCAGCAGGTTGTGCATTTCCAGCACGTCGATCCCGCGTTCACGCATTTTGGTCACGAAGTCGAAGTGGTCGCGCTTGGCCTGGGCGACCCACAGCACGTCGTCAAACAGCAGTTCGTCGCAGTTGTTCGGGGTCAGCCGCTGGTGGGCCAGACCTGGGGAGCAAACCATGACTTTGCGCAGTTTGCCGGCTTCGGAATGGACGCCGTACTTAACTTTTTCCGTGGTCATTGCAGTGATCCTCCAGAGGTAAAAACTTGGGCAATTACAGGGTCAGGAAGCCGTCGTAGAGACCGTAGGCTGCCACCAGGGCACCGACGACCACCGCGGCGAAAATCAGCTTCTCGACGTTGGTGAAAACCGCTTGTTTGAGTTCGAGCTTGGCCTTGGCGAACAGGATCGCGCCGGGGGCATACAGCAGGGCCGAGAGCAGCAGGTACTTGACCCCACCGGCATACAGCAGCCAGACCGCGTAGATCAGGGCGATACCACCGATGATCAGGTCCTTGCGGCGCTCGGCGGCGAAGCCTTCGTAGGTTTCGCCGCGTACGGCGAGCAACAGGGCGTAGGCCGCCGACCACAGGTACGGCACCAGAATCATCGAAGTGGCGAGGTAGATCAGCGACAGGTAAGTGCTGGCCGAAAACAGGGTGATGATCAGGAACAACTGAACCATCGCGTTGGTCAGCCACAACGCATTGACCGGTACGTGGTTGGCGTTCTCCTTGCGCAGGAACTCCGGCATGGTGTGGTCTTTGGCGGCGGCGAACATGATCTCCGCACACAGCAGCACCCACGACAGCAGCGCGCCCAGCAGCGAGATGATCAGACCGACGCTGATCAGCACCGCGCCCCAGTGACCGACCACGTGCTCAAGCACGGCAGCCATCGACGGGTTCTGCAGTTTGGCCAGTTCCGGTTGGGTCATGATGCCCAGCGACAGCACGTTGACCAGCACCAGGAACAGCAGCACGGTGATGAAACCGATCACGGTGGCCTTGCCGACGTCGGAGCGTTTTTCCGCCCGGGCCGAGAAGATGCTCGCGCCTTCAATGCCGATGAACACCCACACGGTGACCAGCATCATGTTGCGCACCTGGTTCATCACGCTGCCCAGATCCGGGTTTTTCACACCCCAGATGTCGGCGGTGAAGATGTCCAGTTTGAAGGCGAATACCGCGATCAGCACGAACAGCAGCAGCGGCACGACCTTGGCGACGGTGGTCACCAGGTTGATGAACGCCGCTTCCTTTATCCCGCGCAGTACCAGAAAGTGCACGGCCCACAGCAGCACCGAGGCGCCGATCACCGCCGCTACCGTGTTGCCTTCGCCGAAAATCGGAAAGAAATACCCGAGGGTGCTGAACAACAGAACAAAGTAGCCAACGTTGCCCAGCCAGGCACTGATCCAGTAACCCCAGGCGGACGAGAAACCCATGTAATCGCCGAATCCGGCCTTGGCGTAGGCGTAGACACCGCCGTCCAGGTCAGGCTTGCGATTGGCGAGGGTTTGAAAGACAAAAGCGAGGGTGAGCATGCCGACAGCGGTGATGGCCCAGCCAATCAGTACCGCGCCGACGTCGGCGCTCGCGGCCATGTTTTGTGGCAAAGAGAATATCCCGCCACCAATCATTGAGCCGACTACCAAGGCAACCAATGCACCGAGTCGTAGTTTTCCGGGAGCTTCAGACATTGCATGACTCCATTGCAGGAGAGAAGAGTTCACAGCGTAGATCTGTTGTCTGTTCAATCAGCTGACATAGATCAGTGCATGGCCACATTCCATTGTTAATGAATGACTTATGAAAGAGCTGATGGCATAAAGCTGCTGCCCGAAAAGGCCCATTCCAGAGGCTTTTGGCAGATGTGGTTGGGAATTTCTCTTATTACTTTGGAATTATCACGCTAGTTGGTTTTCAGCTTTTGGCAAATTTTTCACATCTGTTTTCAGTACAGAATCGAATAATCAGGATTCGCGCACAAAAGCGATTAGTCGTGCTATGCGTTAGCGTTGTTGGCTATATATAAGAGGGGTATTGGCGTTATTCAAAAAACGTACTTACGCTTTATCCGTTTAGTTAATACCCAGAAATAGACACACCTTGTGGCGAGGGGATTTATCCCCGATGGGTGGCGTAGCCGCCCCAGATCCATTCGGCGCGGTGTCAGGCAGAACGAGTTCTCAGGTTTTGGGGCGGCTATGCCGCCCATCGGGGATAAATCCCCTCGCCACAGGTATAAACAGGTTTCGAGAACCGTTGTCAGGAAAAGGGAGACTGGAATGTCGCAACCGACGCAAAAGCTGCGACTGGGTGCGTTGATCGCCCTGGTGGTGGGTTCGATGATTGGCGGGGGGATTTTTTCCCTGCCGCAGAACATGGCGGCCCGCGCCGATGCCGGGGCAATCCTGATCGGCTGGGGGATCACCGCCATCGGCATGCTAACCTTGGCCTTCGTGTTCCAGACCCTGGCCAACCGCAAGCCCGAGCTGGACTCGGGGGTCTATGCCTACGCCAAGGCCGGGTTTGGCGACTACATGGGTTTCTCGTCCGCCTGGGGCTACTGGATCAGCGCGTGGCTGGGCAACGTCGGTTATTTCGTGTTGCTGTTCAGCACCCTCGGTTACTTCTTCCCGGTGTTCGGCCAGGGCAACACGCCAATCGCCATCGGCTGCGCGTCGGTGCTGTTGTGGGCCGTGCATTTTCTGGTGATGCGCGGGATCAAGGAGGCGGCGTTCATCAATCAGGTGACCACGGTCGCCAAGATCGTGCCGCTGATCATGTTCATCGTGATTGCCGCCGTGGCGTTCAAGGCCGACATTTTCACCCGCGACATCTGGGGCCGCAGCAACCCGAGCTTCGGCGGGGTGATGGATCAGGTGCGCAACATGATGCTGGTCACGGTGTTCGTGTTCATCGGCATCGAGGGCGCCAGCGTCTATTCGGCGCGGGCGGAGAAACGCACCGATGTCGGGCGCGCCACGGTGATCGGTTTCCTCGGGGTGCTGGCGCTGCTGGTGCTGGTCAACGTGCTGTCGCTGGGGATCATGAGCCAGCCCGAATTGGCCAGGTTGCAAAACCCGTCGCTGGCGGCGGTGCTGGAACACATCGTCGGGCCGTGGGGCGCGCTGCTGATCAGCCTCGGTCTGGCGGTGTCGCTGCTCGGCGCATTGCTGTCATGGGCGCTGCTCTGCGCCGAAATCCTGTTCGCCACGGCCCGGGACAAGACCATGCCGGCGTTCCTGAAAAAGGAAAACGCCAACCATGTGCCGGTCAATGCGTTGTGGCTGACCAACGTGATGATTCAGCTATTCCTGCTGATCACACTGTTTTCTGCCGGCACCTACACCAGCCTGATCTACCTCGCTTCGTCGATGATACTGGTGCCGTATCTGTGGTCGGCGGCGTATGCGGTGTTGCTCAGCGGGCGCGGCGAAACCTATGAACATGCCTCGGCCGAACGCACCAAGGACTTGCTGATTGGCGGCATCGCCCTGTGCTACGCGGTGTGGCTGTTGTATGCCGGCGGGGTGAAATACCTGCTGCTGTCGGCGCTGCTGTATGCACCGGGGGTGGTGCTGTTTGCCAAGGCCAAGCATGAGCAGGGCGAGCCGCTGTTCACCCCTGTCGAGAAAGGCATTTTCGCCTGCGTGCTGATCGGCGCGGGGCTGGCGGCGTATGGTTTGTACAGCGGGGTGTTGTCGCTGTAGGTGGATTGATTGTGCATCGGTGGTGTCAGTGCGGGCCTCTTCGCGAGCAAGCCCGCTCCCACATTTGAAATGCATTCCCCTGTGGGAGCGGGCTTGCTCGCGAAGAGGCCCGAATGGTCATCACCACTGCGCGCGATGCGAACCCAATTCAGTAGCCGGCAACGCCCACTGCAGCGGCGTCCCGCTGATCGTCACCGGTGCCAGCAAGCGGTGCGCCGGCCCCCACGGGGTCTGCTCCACCCGTGAGTCTTGATCCTGTTTAGCCTCGGCGCGCAACGCTTCGCTCGTCCCAGGCCCATGTTCGATCAACAGTTTGGCGGTGCGCGCCAGTGACAAGCGTGCAGAACCGCCGCGACCGCTGCGCAAACGTTCAGTGAGCAATGTGATCGCACTCGCCGCCATCAGATAACCGGTTGCATGATCCAGCGCCTGCACCGGCAGCGGCGTCGGTTTGTCAGCCTGTTTCCAGCGCTGCCCGGCCTCGGCGATGCCGCTGCTCATCTGCACCAGGCTGTCGAAACCACGACGGTTCTGCCATGGGCCGCTCCAGCCGTAGGCATTGAGACTGACATCGATCAGCCCCGGCGCCAGGTGTCGGCGGCGTTCGGCGCCGAAACCGAGGTGTTCCAGGGCATCGGCACGGTAGCCATGTATGAGGATATCGGCGTCCTTCAACAGGTTTTCGAACACTGCACGATCGTCCGGTTGCTGCAGATTCAGCCGTGCGCAGCGTTTGCCCAAGGTGACTTCCGGCACAACACCCGGCTCATTCCAGGTCGGCGGGTCGATGCGCAGCACATTAGCGCCGAGACCGGCGAGAAAACGGCTGGCGGTGGGGCCGGCGAGCACGCGGGTCAGGTCGAGCACCTTGAGCCCGGCCAGCGGTTGCGCCACCGAGCTTTGCCACGGGTGGGTGATTTCATCCTGCGAATCGATGAAATGCACCAGCGGCTCGGCATTCACTGCCATCCCTTGCGGATGCTGCTGCCACTGCGCCCAACTGCGCATTTCGGCGGCGCAGCCCTTGGCATCGACCACCGCTTGTTCCAGATCGGCGCTGCGCCATTGCGCGACTTTCGCCGCCATGGCAGCGCGATCGGCGCAGGCACCGAGCACGCTTTCAGCCGCAGCACGGTGATGTGGGGCGTTGGTGTGCAGGCGGATCCAGCCGTCTTCGGTTGCGTAGTCGCCAGCAATCGGATCCCACAGCGGCGGGATCTCCCAGCCGATCGGCCGCAACGAGGTGGCAAACCAGAACGACGCCAGACGCCGATCAACTTCCACGGCGGGCAAGTGCCCGGTCTGTTGCCGGAGCAGTTCGCTGACGGCCTGACCGGCAGCGCCGATGCTGGCGCAGGCCAGGTCGCTGACGGCGAACGCCGAGGGCAGGGCGCCACTGGCGGTGAACGGAATCGGCGTGTGGGGCAAGCCGAGTGCGGCTTGAATGGACGTGAGTAAATCAGTCATCGAAGGCCCTCCGGGAGAGAGGGCGATGATAGTGCAAAAAAATCTCGGCTTAGATGAAAACCCTCATCTCCTGAGTCAACACAAATCCCTGTGGGAGCGGGCTTGCTCGCGAATGCGGTGTATCAGCGCCATATAAAGTGACTGACACACCGTATTCGCGAGCAAGCCCGCTCCCACAAGGGGACTGTGGTGGATTTCAGACGCGGAACTGATCCATCAGCTTCATCTGCTGACTGGCCAGGGCATTGAGCTGGCTGCTGATCGCCGCCGATTCAGTGGCCTGTTCAGTCAGGGTTTCGGTCACGGTACGAATCGCCGAGACGTTGCGGTTGACCTCTTCGGCCACGGCGCTCTGCTGTTCGGCGGCGCTGGCGATCTGCAGGTTCATGTCGCTGATCACCGTCACCGCATCGCTGATCTTGCCCAGCGCGTCCACCGCCTGCCGGATCTGCCCGGCGTTGTTGTGCGCCTGGGTCTGGCTCGAATGCATGGTCGCGACCACGCCACGGGTGCCGGTCTGGATGCGTTCGATGACGATGCGGATTTCTTCCACCGAATCCTGAGTGCGCTTGGCGAGGTTGCGCACCTCGTCGGCCACCACCGCGAAACCACGACCGCTTTCCCCGGCGCGGGCCGCTTCGATGGCGGCGTTGAGCGCCAGCAGGTTGGTCTGTTCGGCGATGCTGCGGATCACTTCCAGCACCGAACCGATCTGCTCGCTGTTGACCGCCAGCGCTTCGACTTCGGTCACCGCTTTGCTGACTTCATCGGCCAGTTGATTGATGTCGCGGGTGCTGCGCTCGATGATCGACATGCCGTCCCTGGCCGACTGATCGGCGCCCTTGGCGGCGTTGGCCGCGTTCGACGCGCTGTTGGCGACGTCGTGGGCGGTGGCGCTCATTTCGTTGGACGCGGTGGCGACCTGATCGATTTCGCGGAACTGCACCTGCATGCCTTCGCTGGTCTGGCGGGCGATTTCCGAAGACTGATCGGCAGTGCCACGCGCTTCGGTGATGCTCTGCTTGATCTGGGCGATGGTCGGTTGCAGCTTGTCGAGGAAGCGGTTGAACCAGTTCACCAGTTCGCCCAGTTCATCCTTCTTGCTGTAGTTCAGGCGCTGGGTCAGATCGCCTTCACCGCTGGCGATGTTCTTCAGCATCTCGGCGACGCTGTTGATCGGCCGGGTCACGCCCGACGCGGTGAGCCAGATCAGCAGCAGGCCAATCAGACCGGCGACTACCGCCACCAGCAACGCGGTGATCACCCCGGTTTTCTGCGCATCGTCGAGCACTGCCTGCAGCTTGACCGAATCGGCCAGCAGAACCTGCTTCGGCAGGTCGATGACCACACCCCAAGCCCGCGAGTTGCCAATCGGATCGACCGGGTACACCGCGCGAATCAGCTCGCCCTGTTCGAGAATCTTCGGCGTGCCGCTGCTGACCAGTTGCAGCAGATCCTTGCCATCGGCACCGAGGGTATCGCTGATCTTTTTACCGACCTTGGTCGCATCGGAACTGTCGGCAGCGAGCACGCCGCTGCCCGAAACGATCAGCATGTGTCCGGCGTTGTTGAACAGGTTGCGTTGGGACTCCACCGCCGCCGCTTGCAGGGCATCGAGGGCGATGTCGACACCGACCACGCCGATGGCCTTGCCGTCGACGATCAACGGCACGGAAATGGTGGTCATCAACATTTCCTTGCCGCCCACGGTGTCGGCATACGGGTCGAGCAGGCAAGTACGCTTGTTGTCACGAGGGCAGGTGTACCAGCTGTTGTACGGCGTGCCGCTGACGCTGAGGGTGGTCTTGGTCATGTCTTCTTCGACCATGATCGTGTTCAGCGCCGAGCCGGCAGCGCGGCTCCAGTAAGTTGCAAAACGCCCGGCTTCATTGGACTGACGCGCGGCATCGTTGACGAACTCGCTGTCCTTGCCGTCGAGGCCGTTGGGTTCGAAGGCGAGCCAGATGCCGAGCACCTTGTCGTTGCGCTCGAACGCGGTTTTCAGGCTCTGATTCAACTCTTCACGCAGGGCCCCGGCGTCCAGCGAACGCTTGGCGGCCAGTGCGCGCATGTCCTTGATCTGATCGGCCAGCGCGGTGATCACCGTCAGGCTTTCGCCAAAGGTCTTCTGCACCCGCACTGCTTGTTCGGCCGCCTTGGCCTGCAACAGGTTCTGCACACTGGCGGTGAGCATCTTGCTGCTGGAGTCACTGACCAGATCGTCGTTCTGGTTGGTCTGGTAAATGTTCATGCCGACGATCAGCGCAACCACACCCAGCAGGCACAGACCGGAGAGCAGGACAATTTTCAGGCGAATGGAGAGAGAGTCGAACATGGGGCGATCTCGTGAATGAATGAGCAGGTGGCCACGGGATGAACTACCCGGTTCGCCAAATCCATTCAGCGCCATGCATTGCTCATCGGCGCGCGGCGAAGGTGCATGAGGCGCTTGCCGACGAACGGTCAGCGCTAAACGTTTGCGCAGGGGATTGTGCTGAAAAGGCGATTAATTACAGGGAAGTTTCAGTCCCATGAACCCCGAGGCACTGCTGGTGATGAGGCTTTGTGGTGAGGGGATTTAGCGAAACGTCGCACCGCCCCGATGGACTGCGCAGCAGGCCCAAAACCTGACAACCAGTTTTAACTGAAACTCTGCGGATGCCTGATTTAGTGGCTGCTGCGCAGCCAATCGGGGATAAATCCCCTCACCACAAAAGTCACATCCACAAAGCATAGTGGGAGGTCAGGAAGAGGAGGGGAGCGCTTCCGGGCGCGACCAGATCCACAGATTGCCCAGACTCATCCCGGCAATCGCCAGATACACCGGCCAGCCGTGATCGAGCATTACCAGCATCAACGTCGCGCACAGCAGCATGCTGATCGTGGCGCTGACCTTGGCTTTGCGCGCGATGATCTTGCCGTTGCGCCAGTTGCTCAGGATCGGCCCGAACAGCCGATGGTTTTCCAGCCAGGCGCTCAGGCGCGGCGAGCTGCGAGTCGCGGCCCAGGCGGCGAGCAGGATGAACTCGGTGGTCGGCAGGCCGGGCACGACGATGGCGATCAGGCCAATGCCGAGGCTGACGTAGGCCAGCAGGCCGAACAGCAGACGGGCGAGTTTTGAGGTGGCGGGTTGCGGCATGGGCTCGGGGAGTACAGTGAGACGAATCGGGGATTCTACAGGCTCGCGCTGTTCCCATGTGGGAGCGGGCTTGCTCGCGAAAGCGGTGTGTCAGTGACATATGAGGTGGCTGACACAGCGCTTTCGCGAGCAAGCCCGCTCCCACAGTAGGGATTTGTGTTGTGTCAGGCCGGTTCGGCTTCTGTGGCGTAAGCCTGTTCCAGCAGCACGGTGAAGCGGTTGAACGCGTCGATTGCGCCTTGCTCGACTTCGGCTTCCTCTTCGGCGGTGAACGGCAGGGAATCGAGGGTGCGCACGAAGCTTTTCCAGCCTTCGGCACGGCCGCCTTCCGGTTCACCCAGGTGACGGGCACCAAAGGTTTCGCTCAGCTCCAGCGCCACCGCACGTTTGATCAGGAACGCAGCGCCGAGCTTCGAACCTTCGGAGACGAAAATCCAGCCCAATGCACGGGCCTTGCTCGGGTTTTTCAGCGCACCGGCCACCGGTGCCGGGATGTCGGTGTCGAGATCCGCCAGGTCAGCCTTGGCCGCATCCGCGCGGCAACGGGCCGGCAGATCCGGGACGATGGCAGTCAGTTCGGCATTGTTATAGAGATCGACCAGTTCCGACTGGAACAGGTACTGCGCGACCACGAAACGCGCGAAGTTGGCGCGGGTCTCGAACGGCGCGTGGGCCTTGACCAGGGCGTCGAGCTTGCTGTGCGGCTCGTGGGTGATCTGGTTCAGGCGTTGTGAACGCAGGGCTTTTTCCGATGTGGTCATGGGGTGTCCTTGATAAAAGAGGCGCTTGATAACGAGACGAACGGGCAGGTGCCAAACCGTAAAAAAAAGCCCTGCGACGCGCTGAACAATGTGCGTCGCAGGGCCGTCCGGATCAGATGTCCCAGACCAGATTGATCGCGAAGTTGCGGCCCGGTTGGGTCAGACGATCGAGGTTGGCCGGTTGCGTCACCGAGGCTTCGCCGACGCTGTCGTAACCGCGCACGTCATCCCACAGCCAGTATTTCTTGTCGGTCAGGTTGTAGATGCCGCCGCTGACGGTGACGTCGTCGGTGACTTTGTAGTAGCCGGCCAGATCGAGAATGCCGAAGCCCGGGGTCTTGAACTGGCTGCTGACGCCATCCGGCGACTTGAAGTTGCTGTCGTCGACGCGATCCTTTTTCTTCACCACGGTCCAGCTCAGCAGGCCGCCGTAGTTGTCCTGGTCGTAACCCAGGCCGAACACGCCGGTCAGCGGATTGACGCTGTTGAGCGGTTCGCCGTTGTCGTTGTTGCGACCGTAGGCGTAAGCGATCGAGCCCTGGGTGTAGAGGCCTTGCGGCGCACCGAACGCATCGAGGTTCAGACGACCTTTGACTTCGGCGCCCTTGATGGTCGCGTGCTTGATGTTGCTCGACTGGAAGGTCAGCTCGTCGTAGCCGGGGGTGACGGCGTCTTCGTTGATGAAATCGCGGTACTTGTTATAGAACACCGCCACGTCGAACGAGCCTTGTTCGAAGTTGCCGCGCAGACCGGTTTCATAGCTTTTGCTTTTCTCCGGTTCCAGGTTCGGGTTGGGCGCCACGTTGTAGCCGGTGGTGCTGTTTTCAAAGCGTCCGTACAGCGCTTTCGCGGTCGGCGTGCGGAAACCTTCGGCGTACTGGCCGTACCAGGTGTAATTGTCGGTCAGGGCGTAGGTCAGGCCGAATTTGGGCGAGACTTTGTGCCAGCTCTTGTTCGCGTCGCTGACCGTGCCGTTGCCGTCGGCGGCCACGGTGTTGAGGAATTCCTGGGTGATGTGCGGCTTTAGCTGGGTGTGGTCGTAGCGCAGGCCCGGCAGGAAGGTCCACTGGTTCCAGCTGATCTGATCCTGAGCGAACAAGCTGTAGGTGTTGATGGTCGGGTCCGGGAAGTCGCTGGATTTTTTCAGCACATCCGCCGCGCTGGTGGCGCCGATGGCGGTGCAGCCACGGCCGACCGCGAGGCACTTGCCGTCGCCGCTGCGCGAGCCGGTGACCTTCTGTTGCTTGATCGTGGTGCCGTAGGTCAGCACGTGATCGGTGTCACCGATGGCGAAGGCCTTGTCCAGTTGCGCATCGAATACCCACTGTTTTTCCTCGTAGACCGTGTCGCGGGTGCGCAGCACTTTACGGGTCATCGGATAGTAGAACTCTTCGGTGCTCTGATCGGTTTTGGCGATCTGGTGATTGAGGCTCCACTTCACGTTATCGGCCAGCAGGCTGTCGAGGGCAAAGCTGTGCTCGAGGCCGAAACGCTCGCGGGTGATGGTGTCATTGCCGGTGCGCCACTGGTACATGCCGCCGGGCAGCATGCTGTTGGGGATGGTCGGCGCGCCGTTGAAGTACGGGCCGCCGTAGGCACTTTTCTGATCGGTGTCGCGATCGTCCTTGTACTTCTCGTAGGTCAGGCCCAGACGGGAATCTTCGTTGTAGTTCCAGCCGATCTTCGCCAGGACGTTGGTGGCCTTGACGTCTTCCGGGTTGGCAGCGGTGCGCGCCAGGCCCGTGCCGTTGTTGCTGCCGTAGGAATCGGTTTCGTGACCGTCGCGCTGGCTGAAGTGCAGCAAGCCGTCGAACTGCTCGGCACGCCCGGCGACGGTGGCGGATTTCAGCCAGCTCTCATCGGCGGAGCTGTAACCGGTTTTGAAGCGAGCGCCGACGTCTTTGCCGGGCTTGATGATGTCGTCCGGGTCGAGGGTGTAGTAGCTGACGGCGCCGCCAATGGCGTTGCTGCCGTACAGCACCGAGGCCGGGCCACGGAGGATTTCCACGCGTTTGACGATTTCCGGGTCGACGTAATTGCGCTGGGTCTTGGCGTACGGGCCATTGAAGAAACCGTCCGGCACTTCGACGCCGTCAACCTGCGTCAGGATGCGGTCGCCGTCGATGCCGCGGATGTTATAGCCGCTGATACCGCCACGCTGGCCGGCGCCGCCGACGGACACGCCCGGCTCGTAGCGCACCAGATCCTTGATGGTGTTGACGTTGTTGCGATCCAGATCCTGGCGGGTCTGCACGGTGACGGTGGCCGGCACGCTATTGACCGACTGTTCCTGGCGGGTGGCGCTGATGGTCACCTGATCCAGATTGAGTGCGCCGCTGGAGCTGCGCTTCTCCAGCACCACGTTGTTGTTGCTCAGCTTGCGGAAGCTCAGGTTGGTCCCCACCAACAGGCGCTCCAGGGCTTTTTCCGGCGGCAGCGAACCGCGCACGCCCGGCGACGACACGCCTTGACCCAGTTCTGCCGGCAAGCCGACCTGCCAGCCGGTCACACTGGTGAAGGCATTGAGCGCCGACACCAGCGGTTGCTGGCCGATGGAGAACGAATAATCACCCATGTTGCGCGCCGGCTGTTCGCTGGCAGCCATCAGCGGTGCGGTGCCGGCCATGAGGATGGCGGCCGTCAGCAGCGACAATACGCGGGAAGGGGAAGCAGTCTGGCGGGTAAGGCGAGAGGACATCGATAGCGCTCCGTGTCGCACGAATCTTTATAGGTGCTGATCCGCCTCCGAAGATGCGAATCAATTGCATTGGCTATAACGAGACGAACGGGCTTTGGCTATCGAGTAAAAATAATTCTCATTTAGTTCAGGATCACCAGCGCGGGGAATTCCTGCAGGCGCGCCGAGGTGATGTGGGCGAGGGAGCGCACCACGTCCAGCGGCTGGTCGAGGCGGTAGTTGCCGGTGACGTTGACGTCGGCCAACTGCTCGTTGGTGTTGATGATCCAGCCCGGGTAGTAGCGGCGCAATTCGGCCAGTACCTGATTCAACGGGCAGTTCTCGAACACCAGTCGGCCCTGAACCCAGGCCAGATCGGTGGCGGCATCGAGCTTGGCCGGACGATCGAAACCGTTGGGGCCGATGCGAATGCTTTCGCCGGCGCTCAAACGCACTCGTGCGTCGTTGTGCGTGGCGCGCAGATCGACATCACCGCGTTGCACATTGACCTGCGCGACGCCGTCCAGATAGCGCACGGCGAACGCGGTGTCGCGCACGCTGGCCTGCACCGGGCCGGCATCGATTTGCAGCGGCTGGCCACGGTTGGCAGCCACTTCGAAAAACGCTTCGCCCTGATACAGCCGCGCCACGCGCTGCCGGTCATTGATGGTGCTGGAGAATGCCGAGTTGGTGTTGAGCAACACTTTGGAGCCATCCTCCAGTTGCAGGCGCTGACGCTCGCCGACCACGGTCAGGTGATCGGCCTGCAGGCGCATCGGCAGATTGCTGAAACTGAACAGGCCCAGAATCAGCACCGCAGCGGTGGCCAACGGTTTCCAGTGCGGACGCAACCGCTTGAGGACGGTGACTTTCGCCGGTTTGGCCGCGAGGCTTTGCGCGCATAGGGCGACTTGCGGCCCGTCCCAGATCGCCTGAGCCTTGGCGAACGCCTCGGCATTCAACGGATCGGCCGCCAGCCATGCGTGAAATTGCCGGGTCTGCTCTTCGTCCGCACTGCCGAGCACGATGAGCCAGTCCAGAGCCTGGTCCATTGCACGGGCGGCGTCCTGCGCCGTTGCGGGCGAAGGCGAGCGGTGGGTGTCCGTCACGGTGTTTCCTCGGCAGTGTCTGTGCACGGCTGTTTTTTAAGTGAAGCGTAAAAGTCGGCCAAGGGTAACAAAGCCCAATGATCAGTGCAGTCGATCCTGTGGATGACAGCAAACGCCTTTGGCCTCAGTCGCCATTCAAGCGCTCGGCGACACCGATGCAGATCGACATGATCAGCTTGAGTTCCTTCTGCACGGTGCTGAGGGACACATTCAACTCGTCGGCGATTTCCTGGTAGCTGTGCCCGTGCAGGCGGCTGAGGATGAAAATCTGCTGCTGGCGGGGGCTGAGTTGACTGAGGCTCACGTTCAGGCGCTCCAGCAATTGTTCGGCGTGGGCGGCGTCTTCGGCGCTGCTGGCGGGGGCGGCGACGCTGTGCACCACGTCCTGCGGAACGTCATCGACCATGGTCCGCGAATGGATCTTGCGCGCACGCAGGTGATCCAGCGCCAGATTGCGCGCGGTCTGGAACACGAAGGGTTCAAGGTGATCGATGGCGCGCTCGCTCAACGCCCGCGTCACGCGCAGGTAGGTTTCCTGCAACAGGTCTTCGGCGGTGCTGTGGTTGTTGACCATGCGCTCGATCGTGCGCAGCAGGGACGTGCGCTGAGAGAGAAAGACATGATTGAAGCGCGATTGACTCACGGGGAAACCTGATCCATTTCGAGCGAATGATAATGCTTATCATCCACTCGAGTGGTCAAGTGTTGATTTCAGACTGAAATCAAAAACCTGTGGGAGCGGGCTTGCTCGCGAATGCGGTGAGTCAGTCGATACATCAATTGCCTGACACGACGCCTTCGCGAGCAAGCCCGCTCCCACATGGGAGGAGGGGATTATTCCGCGTTGCAGAGCGCCAGGCAGTTATCCAGCATGCGGTTGGAAAAGCCCCATTCGTTGTCGTACCAGGCCAGCACCTTCAGCAGTTTGCCGCTGGCTTTGGTGTGATTGGCGTCGAAGATCGACGACAGCGGGTTGTGGTTGAAGTCGCTGGAAACCAGCGGCAACGTGTTGTAACCCAAAATTTTCGAATGCTGGCTGGCGGCTTTCATCAGCGCGTTGACCTCGTCGGCCGTGGCTTCCTTCTTCAACTGCACGGTCAGGTCCACCAGCGACACATTGATCACCGGCACGCGCACCGCCATGCCGGTCAGTTTGCCCGCCAGTTCCGGCAGCACCAGGCCTACCGCTTCAGCGGCGCCGGTCTTGCTCGGGATCATGTTCTGCGTGGCCGAACGCGCGCGGTACGGGTCGGTGTGGTAAACGTCGGTCAGGTTCTGGTCGTTGGTGTAGGCATGAATCGTGGTCATCAGGCCGCTTTCGATCCCCAGCTCGCGGTGCAGCACCTGCGCCACTGGCGCCAGGCAGTTGGTGGTGCACGAAGCGTTGGAGATGATCTGGTGCGACTGGCGCAGAATGTCGTGGTTCACACCATAAACCACCGTAGCGTCGGCGCCTTTGGCCGGGGCCGAGATGATGACTTTGCGCGCGCCGGCAGTAAGATGCGCAGCCGCTTTGGCGCGGTCGGTGAACAGACCGGTGCATTCGAACACCACATCAATTTTTTCCGCGGCCCACGGCAGGTCGGCCGGGTTGCGAATCGCGCTGACCGAAATGCGGTCGCCATTGACCGTAAGGCTCTCATTGTCATGGGCCACTTCAGCGTCGAATGTGCCGTGAACGGTGTCATATTTGAGCAGATGGGCATTGATGGCGCTGTCGCCCAGATCGTTGATGGCGACGATCTGCAAATCCTGTCGATAGCCTTGGGTATACAGTGCGCGCAGGACATTACGGCCGATGCGGCCAAAACCATTGATTGCGATTCGAAGAGTCATTGAACAGCGCCGCCGTCGTTTTGTTGTTGGAATTACAAGATTATTCGCATAAAAATAGAAAACAAGCCTTTTTAGTGGCAATATTTTGTTTTATCTACAACGAGTGACCTGAATCAACTGGTCCGAATGGTCAAAAAAGCCGTCTGTCATTCCAACAACAACGGCGTTTGATCAGCATAGACAATCAGGTCGCCACATCCGTTAGCCTGGAGTTCTACACATGCATCCCCGCGTCCTTGAGGTCACCGAACGGCTTATCGCCCGCAGCCGCGCCACGCGTCAGGCTTACCTTGCACTGATTCGCGGTGCCGCTACCGACGGGCCGATGCGCGGCAAGCTGCAATGCGCCAACTTCGCCCACGGCGTGGCCGGGTGCGGCAGCGAAGACAAGCACAGCTTGCGGATGATGAACTCGGCGAACATCGCCATTGTTTCTTCGTATAACGACATGCTCTCGGCGCACCAGCCGTACGAAGTCTTTCCCCAGCAGATCAAAAACGCCCTACGCGAAATCGGCTCGGTCGGCCAGTTCGCCGGCGGTACGCCGGCGATGTGTGATGGCGTGACCCAGGGCGAGCCGGGCATGGAGCTGAGCCTGCCGAGCCGCGAAGTGATCGCCATGTCCACGGCGGTGGCGCTGTCGCACAACATGTTCGACGGCGCGCTGATGCTCGGCATCTGCGACAAGATCGTGCCGGGGCTGATGATGGGTTCGCTGCGCTTCGGCCATCTGCCGACGATCTTCGTCCCGGGCGGGCCGATGGTCTCGGGGATTTCCAACAAGGAAAAAGCCGACGTGCGGCAGAAGTACGCCGAAGGCAAGGCGACCCGCGAAGAGCTGCTGGAATCGGAGATGAAGTCCTACCACAGCCCGGGTACCTGCACCTTCTACGGCACCGCCAACACCAACCAATTGCTGATGGAAGTCATGGGCCTGCACTTGCCGGGCGCCTCGTTCGTCAACCCGAACACCCCGCTGCGTGATGCCCTGACCCGCGAAGCCGCGCATCAGGTCACGCGCCTGACCAAGCAGAATGGCAACTTCATGCCGATCGGCGAAATCGTCGACGAGAAAGCGCTGGTCAACTCGATCGTCGCGCTGCACGCCACCGGCGGCTCGACCAACCACACTCTGCACATGCCGGCGATCGCCATGGCCGCTGGCATCCAGCTGACCTGGCAGGATATGGCCGACCTCTCCGAAGTCGTGCCGACCCTGAGCCACGTCTACCCGAACGGTAAAGCCGACATCAACCACTTCCAGGCCGCTGGCGGTATGTCGTTCCTGATCCGCGAACTGCTCGAAGCCGGCCTGCTGCACGAAGACGTCAACACCGTGCTTGGCCACGGTCTGAGCCGCTACACCAAAGAGCCGTTCCTCGATAACGGTGAACTGGTGTGGCGCGAAGGCCCGATCGAAAGCCTCGACGAAAACATCCTGCGCCCGGTCGCCCGTGCATTCTCCGCCGAGGGTGGCTTGCGGGTGATGGAAGGCAACCTCGGTCGCGGTGTGATGAAGGTTTCTGCGGTGGCATTGGAAAACCAGATCGTCGAAGCACCGGCCATGGTGTTCCAGGATCAGCAGGATCTGGCCGATGCGTTCAAGGCCGGTCTGCTGGAGAAGGATTTTGTCGCGGTGATGCGCTTCCAGGGCCCGCGCTCCAATGGCATGCCCGAGCTGCACAAGATGACGCCGTTCCTCGGCGTGCTGCAGGATCGCGGCTTCAAAGTCGCGCTGGTCACCGACGGGCGCATGTCCGGCGCGTCGGGGAAAATCCCGGCGGCGATTCACGTCAGTCCTGAAGCTTATGTCGGTGGTGCTTTGGCGCGGGTGCAAGAGGGCGATATCATCCGCGTCGATGGCGTCAAAGGCACTTTGGAACTCAAGGTCGACGCCGCCGAATTTGCAGCGCGCGAACCTGCCAAAGGCCTGTTGGGCAACAACATCGGCAGCGGTCGCGAACTGTTTGGCTTCATGCGTTTGGCCTTCAGCTCGGCGGAGCAGGGCGCCAGCGCCTTCACTTCTGCCCTGGAGACGCTTAATTGAAACTGGCTTTGGTCGGTGATATCGGAGGCACCAACGCGCGGTTCGCGTTGTGGAAAAACCAGCAACTGCAATCGGTTCAGGTGCTGGCGACAGCCGACCACGCCAGCCCGGAACAGGCGATCAGCCTGTTCCTGAGCGGCCTCGGTCTGGCGCCGGGTTCGATCGGTTCGGTGTGCCTGTCGGTGGCGGGGCCGGTGAGTGGTGATGAATTCAAATTCACCAACAACCACTGGCGCCTGAGCCGCACGGCGTTCTGCCAGACCTTGCAGGTCGAGCAACTGCTGCTGATCAACGACTTCTCGGCGATGGCGCTGGGCATGACCCGTTTGCAGCCCGGTGAATTCCGCGTGGTCTGCGAAGGCACGCCGGAGCCGTTGCGCCCGGCGGTGGTGATCGGCCCGGGCACTGGCCTGGGCGTCGGCACCTTGCTCGATCTGGGCGAAGGGCGGTTTGCCGCCTTGCCGGGGGAGGGCGGTCACGTTGATCTGCCGCTGAGCAGCCCGCGTGAAACCCAGCTCTGGCAGCACATCCACAACGAGATTGGCCACGTCAGTGCGGAAACTGCGCTGAGCGGAGGTGGTTTGCCGCGAGTCTACCGCGCGATTTGCGCAGTGGACGGACATGAACCAAAGCTTGATACGCCGGAAGCGATTACCGCAGCCGGTCTGGCTGGCGATCCGATCGCGCTGGAAGTACTGGAGCAGTTCTGCTGCTGGCTCGGCCGCGTGGCCGGCAACAACGTGCTGACCACCGGTGGTCGTGGCGGCGTGTTCATTGTTGGCGGGGTGATTCCGCGCTTTGCCGATTTCTTCGTCGAAAGCGGCTTCGCCCGCAGCTTTGCCGACAAGGGCTGCATGAGCGATTACTTCAAGGGCATTCCGGTGTGGCTGGTGACGGCGCCGTATTCCGGGCTTGTCGGCGCTGGTGTGGCACTCGAACAAGCAATACCGGCCTGAAATGCGATCAAACTGTAGGAGTGAGCCTTTGTGGCGAGGGGATTCATCCCCGATGGCCTGCGAAGCAGGCCCTGCTTTTCCAGGGTCGCTGCGCAACCCATCGGGGATAAATCCCCTCACCACAGGTTTGTTCCCACAGTGGTTCTGTGGTGTTTGCAAGTTCGATGCTTAAGGCATAATCCGCCCCAATTCCAACAACAAGGATGCCTTCGAAGTGAGCTCAGTCAACAAGTCGATATTGTTGGTCGATGACGACCAGGAAATACGCGAGTTGCTGGAAACCTACCTGACCCGCGCCGGGTTTCAGGTGCGGGCCACCGCCGATGGCGCCAGTTTCCGCCAGGCACTCAACGAGGCGCCGAGCGATCTGGTGATCCTCGATGTGATGCTGCCCGATGAAGACGGTTTCAGCCTGTGCCGCTGGGTGCGCCAGCATCCGCGCCAGGCGCAGGTGCCGATCATCATGCTGACCGCCAGTTCCGACGAAGCCGACCGCGTGATCGGGCTGGAGCTCGGCGCTGATGACTACCTCGGCAAACCTTTCAGCCCCCGCGAGCTGCAAGCCCGAATCAAGGCGCTGCTGCGTCGCGCGCAGTTCGGTCAGGAACGCAGCGGCAGCGATGTGCTGGCTTTCGACGAGTGGCGGCTGGACATGGTCAGTCATCGGCTGTTCCACACCGACGGCGAAGAGGTGATTCTCTCCGGTGCCGACTTTGCGCTGCTGAAGTTGTTTCTCGATCATCCGCAGGAAATTCTCGACCGCGACACCATCGGCAACGCCACCCGTGGCCGTGACCTGATGCCGCTCGACCGGATTGTCGACATGGCCGTCAGCCGCTTGCGCCAACGTCTGCGCGATACAGAAAAACCGCCACGACTGATCCGCACCGTGCGCGGCAGCGGCTACCAACTGGCAGCCAATGTGGTTGCCGGCAATGCTCACTGAGTCGCTGCGCCGGCTCGCCAGCAAGGTGCCGGTGCCGCGTTCGCTGCTTGGGCGGATGCTGCTGCTGACCTTGTTGGCGGTGTTGTTTGCGCAGACGTTGTCGAGCGTGATCTGGGTCTCGCAACTGCGCGCCACCCAGCTCGAAGGCCTGGTCACCAGCGCCCGCAGCCTGGCCCATTCGATGACCGCCAGCGTCAGCTATTTCCGCTCGTTGCCGGTGGCGTACCGGCCGCTGGTACTCGACCAGTTGCGCAGCATGGGCGGCACCCGTTTTGTGGTGACGCTCAACGACAAGCCGCTGGGTATGGACGTGCTGCCGATCACCCCGCGCAAGGCTGCGGTGATTCAAGCGGTGGACGAAGTGTTGCGCCAGTCGCTGGGCCACGATACCGATATCTCGGTAACCTTCGTCAGCCCCGAGGATCTGCGGATCTTCAATGCCGGGCTGAAACTCGATGAGCTGCCGCGCTCGTGGGCGCATTACGCACTGACGCTGGAACCGGTGAATCCGCCGGTGCTGGTCACGCAGATTCAAATGGCGCCGGGCGAATGGCTGTACATCGCCTCGTTGCTGCCCGAACCCTACACCAGTCTCGAAGAGCAAGGCCTGCCGGCACAGCAGGTGTGGTTCATCGTCCTTACCAGCGGCTTTTTGCTGCTGTTCATCGGCCTGCTGGTGCACTGGCAGAGCCGGCCGCTCAAGCGTCTGGCGCGGGCGGCGCGGGATCTGTCGCTGGGTGCCGATGTCGAGCCGGTGGCCGAGGGCGGCGGCAGCGAAGTGGTGGAAGTGGGCCGTGCGTTCAATACCATGCGCGAGCGTATCAGCCGCTACCTGACCGAACGCAGCCAGTTGTTCAGCGCGATTTCCCATGACCTGCGCACGCCGATCACCCGTCTGCGCTTGCGCGTCGAACTGCTTGAAGACGAGCAGCTGCAAGCCAAGTTCGGTCGCGATCTGGATGAACTGGAGTTGTTGGTCAAAGGCGCGCTGCAGTGCGTGAAAGACACCGACATCCACGAGAACATCGAACCGGTCGACCTCAATCATGTGCTCGATTGTCTGGTGGAGCCTTACCTGGCGCCCAACGGCAATGGCCGCGTGACCCAGCAGGGCAAGGCGCTGGCGGCGTATCCAGGCAAACCTCTGGCGTTGAAACGCTGCATCGGCAACCTGATCGACAATGCGCTGAAGTATGGGCAGAACGCGCATCTGCACATCGACGACGATGAGCGCGCGTTCGTCCTGCACGTCGACGACGAAGGCCCGGGCGTACCGGAGCAGCGGCTGGAGCAGGTGTTCGAGCCGCACTTTCGCTTGGCCGGCCAGCAGCAGGGTTATGGTCTCGGTTTGGGCATTGCGCGCAACATTGCTCACAGCCATGGCGGTGAGGTGACGTTGCAGAATTTGCGTGAGGGCGGGTTGCGCGTGACCCTGCAGTTGCCGCGTTCGGCGGATTAGATCAAAAGAGCCCCTCACCCTAGCCCTCTCCCGGAGGGAGAGGGGACTGACCGAGTTGTCTTGCGTCATACATCGACCTGAAACACCGTGTCGATTATGGATTCGCTGAAAAACTTTCAGGTCGGCGTAACTCTTCAATACCCCTCGGTCGGCCCCCTCTACCTCTGGGAGAGGGCTGGGGTGAGGGGTTGCTCTTTGTCACAGCCTGGTGACAAACCCCGCCCCCTTCGTTACAAGCCCACCCCGACCCGTTGTTTAGACTCCCCGCAGTCATAACAACAAAAAAGGCCCCCCATGGATCTCTTCCAACCCGGCTTCAGCAGTTGGCTGAATGCCCCTGCCCACCAGCAATGGCTCGCCGACGAAGGTCTGCGCCTGCTGGCATTCGCCAGAGCGGCAAAACTGCCCGAAGGTTTCGGCAACCTCGACGAACGCGGCCATCTGCCGGCGCATGCGCAAGCCGAAACCATGAACACCGCGCGCATGACCCATAGTTTCGCCATGGCCCATATTCAGGGGCTGCCGGGGTTTGCCGAACTGGTCGATCACGGCATCGCGGCCCTGCGCGGCCCGTTGCGGGATGCGCTGCACGGCGGCTGGTTTGCGGTCGCTGAACACCGCGATGGCAACACCGGCAAGAACGCCTATCTGCATGCCTTTGTCGCGCTCGCGGCCAGCTCGGCGGTGGTCGCGCAGCGTCCCGGCGCCCAGGCGCTGCTGGATGACGCGATCGACATCATCGACACCTATTTCTGGAGCGAAGAAGAGGGCGCCATGCGCGAATTCTTCAATCGCGACTGGCGCGAAGAAGAGGCCTATCGCGGCGCCAACAGCAACATGCACGCCACCGAAGCGTTCCTCGCGCTGGCCGATGTCACTGAAGATCCGCGCTGGCTGGTACGTGCGCAGCGCATCGTCGAGCGGGTGATCCACGGTCACGCCGCCGCCAACGGCTACATGGTCATTGAGCATTTCGACCGCGACTGGCAACCGCTGCGCGAGTACAACCACGACAATCCCGCCGATGGCTTCCGCCCTTACGGCACCACGCCGGGTCACGGTTTCGAGTGGGCGCGGCTGCTGTTGCATCTGGAAGCGGCGCGGGTCCAGGCCGGGATGCTCACGCCCGGCTGGCTGGCGACCGACGCGCAAAAACTCTTCGAGCAGAATTGCCGAAACGGCTGGGACGTCGATGGCGCGCCGGGGATCGTTTATACCCTCGACTGGGACAACAAAGCCGTGGTGCGTCATCGCTTGCATTGGACCCATGCCGAAGCCAGCGCGGCGGCCAGCGCCTTGCTCAAACGCACCGGTGATGCGCAATACGAAACCTGGTACCGGCTGTTCTGGGAATTCTGTGAAGGCCATTTCATCGATCGCTGCGACGGCAGCTGGCATCACGAACTCGATCCGCAAAACCGTCCGAGCGCCGATATCTGGCCGGGCAAACCCGATCTGTATCATGCCTGGCAGGCGGTATTGATCCCTCGTCTACCCTTGTCACCGAGTATGGCGACAGCTCTGGCGCAAATATCCCGGCCTGTTCCTGTGTAACCATGTGGTGACATTTGCGCGTCCCTTCGTTACCTGCGAAGGGAATCGCCCTGTTTAAACTCCTGTGCAGCGCAAGCACCAGACTTGCATGCATAACAACAAGAAAGGTACATCTCAGATGAATGCGATTTCTCGCCTCGCTACTGTCATTTCTGTCGCCTCCCTGTTCCCGCTCGCAATTCTGCCTCTCAGTGTTTCCGCTGCCGAATCCAAAGGTTCGGTCGAAGTCGTGCACTGGTGGACGTCCGGTGGCGAAAAAGCCGCTGTCGATGTGCTCAAGGCGCAAATTGAAAAAGACGGTTTCACCTGGAAAGACGGCGCTGTCGCCGGCGGTGGCGGTGCCACGGCCATGACCGTGCTGAAAAGCCGCGCCGTTGCCGGTAACCCGCCGGGTGTCGCCCAGATCAAGGGCCCGGACATCCAGGAGTGGGCTTCCACCGGTCTGCTCGACACCGACGTCCTGAAGGACGTGGCCAAAGAAGAGAAGTGGGACAGCCTGCTCGACAAGAAAGTCTCCGATACCGTGAAGTACGACGGTGATTACGTGGCCGTACCGGTGAACATTCACCGGGTGAACTGGCTGTGGATCAACCCGGAAGTCTTCAAAAAGGCCGGCATCACCAAGAACCCGACCACCCTCGAAGAATTCTACGCCGCCGGCGACAAGCTCAAGGCTGCGGGCTTCATCCCGCTGGCCCACGGCGGTCAGCCTTGGCAGGACAGCACCGTGTTCGAAGCCGTGGTGCTCTCGGTCATGGGCGTTGATGGCTACAAAAAAGCCCTGGTCGATCTGGACAACAAAGCGCTGACCGGTCCGGAAATGGTCAAGGCGCTGACCGAGCTGAAGAAAGTCGCGACCTACATGGACCAGGACGGCAAGGGTCAGGACTGGAACCTGGAAGCGGCCAAGGTCATCAACGGCAAGGCCGGCATGCAGATCATGGGTGACTGGGCCAAGTCCGAATGGACCGCCGCCAAGAAAGTCGCCGGCAAGGACTACGAGTGCGTAGCGTTCCCTGGCACCGACAAGGCATTCACCTACAACATCGACTCCCTCGCGGTGTTCAAGCAGAAAGACAAAGGCACTGCGGCCGGTCAGCAGGACATCGCCAAAGTCGTGCTGGGTGAAAACTTCCAGAAAGTCTTCAGCATCAACAAAGGCTCGATCCCGGTACGTAACGACATGTTGAACAACATGGACAAACTCGGTTTCGACTCTTGCGCGCAGACCGCTGCCAAGGACTTCCTGGCAGACGCCAAGTCCGGTGGCCTGCAGCCGAGCATGGCGCACAACATGGCGACCACGCTGGCGGTGCAGGGCGCGTTCTTTGATGTCGTGACCAACTACATCAACGACCCGAAAGCCGACCCGGCCGATGCGGCCAAGAAACTGGGCGCGGCGGTTCAGTCGGCCAAATAACCCTCAGTAGCGTAGGCCCCTCTTTGTGGGAGCGGGCTTTGTGGTGAGGGGATTTAGCGAAACGTCGCACCGCCCCGATGGGTCGCGCAGCGGCCCCAGAAAGTTGCAGCGGTGGAGTACCAGAAAGACCGCGTGCAAAGGTTTTGCGACTGCTTCGCAGCCGATCGGGGATAAATCCCCTCGCCACAGAGCTCGCTCCCACAAGGGGAAAGCGTGTGAATTTTCTACCCTCGTACTGGATTTCCCCATGAGTTCTGTTGCTGTGTTCAGCAAAGCCTCGCCGTTCGATGCACTGCAGCGCTGGCTACCGAAACTGGTGCTGGCGCCGAGCATGTTCATCGTGCTGGTGGGCTTCTATGGCTACATCCTGTGGACGTTCGTGCTGTCGTTCACCACCTCGACGTTCCTGCCCAACTACAAGTGGGCCGGCCTGGCGCAATACGCGCGGCTGTTCGACAACGATCGCTGGTGGGTGGCGAGCAAGAACCTTGCAGTGTTCGGTGGCATGTTCATCGGCATCACCCTGGTGATCGGTGTGCTGCTGGCAGTGTTCCTCGACCAGCGCATCCGTCGCGAAGGCTTTATCCGCACCATT
This sequence comes from Pseudomonas fluorescens, assembly GCF_004683905.1. Classification (NCBI taxonomy): domain Bacteria; kingdom Pseudomonadati; phylum Pseudomonadota; class Gammaproteobacteria; order Pseudomonadales; family Pseudomonadaceae; genus Pseudomonas; species Pseudomonas fluorescens. Next base: position 4,614,753 of record NZ_CP038438.1, on the reverse strand, counting down.
TACCTGTACCCGATGGCACTCTCGATGATCGTCACCGGTACCGCGTGGAAATGGCTGCTCAACCCGGGCATGGGCCTGGACAAATTATTGCGTGACTGGGGCTGGGAAGGCTTCCGTCTGGACTGGCTGATCGACCCGGATCGCGTGGTGTACTGCCTGGTGATCGCTGCTGTGTGGCAAGCCTCGGGCTTCATCATGGCAATGTTCCTTGCCGGCCTGCGTGGGGTCGATCAGTCGATCATTCGTGCCGCGCAGATCGATGGCGCGAGCATGCCGACCATCTACTGGAAAGTCGTGCTGCCAAGCCTGCGTCCGGTGTTCTTCAGTGCGGTGATGATTCTGGCGCACATCGCGATCAAGAGCTTCGACCTGGTCGCGGCGATGACGGCGGGTGGCCCGGGTTATTCCTCCGACCTGCCGGCGATGTTCATGTACTCCTTCACCTTCAGTCGCGGCCAGATGGGCATGGGCTCGGCCAGTGCGATTCTGATGCTCGGTGCGATTCTCGCGATCATCGTGCCTTACCTGTACTCCGAGCTGAGGACCAAGCGTAATGACTAGTCTCGCTGCCAAACCCGCTTTCAGCCTGAGTCGCGTCGCGATCTACGCGGTGCTGATCCTCGCGGTCCTGCTGTACCTGATTCCGCTGGTGGTGATGCTGCTGACCAGTTTCAAGACCCCGGAAGACATCAGCACCGGCAACCTGCTCAGTTGGCCGACCGTGGTCAGCGGCATCGGCTGGGTCAAGGCCTGGGCCACGGTTGACGGTTACTTCTGGAACTCGATCAAGATCACCGTGCCGGCCGTGGTCATTTCCACCGCCATCGGCGCGCTGAACGGTTACGTGCTGTCGTTCTGGCGTTTCCGTGGTTCGCAGCTGTTCTTCGGCCTGCTGCTGTTCGGCTGCTTCCTGCCGTTCCAGACCGTACTGCTGCCGGCCTCGTTCACCCTCGGCAAGATGGGCCTGGCGAGCACCACCACCGGACTGGTATTCGTGCACGTGGTCTATGGTCTGGCGTTTACCACGCTGTTTTTCCGTAACTACTACGTGAGCATTCCCGATGCGCTGATCAAGGCTGCACGGCTGGATGGCGCGGGTTTCTTCACGATCTTCCGGCAGATCATTCTGCCGATGTCGACCCCGATCATCATGGTTTGCCTGATCTGGCAGTTCACCCAGATCTGGAACGACTTCCTGTTCGGTGTGGTGTTCTCCAGCGGTGATTCGCAACCGATCACGGTGGCGTTGAACAACCTGGTCAACACCAGCACCGGCGCCAAGGAATACAACGTTGATATGGCAGCGGCGATGATCGCCGGCCTGCCGACCCTGCTGGTCTATGTGGTCGCAGGCAAGTATTTCGTGCGCGGGCTGACGGCCGGCGCAGTCAAGGGGTAATCATGGCAACGCTCGAACTTCGCAACGTCAACAAGACCTACGGTGCCGGCCTGCCGGACACCCTGAAGAACATCGATCTGTCGATCAAGGACGGTGAGTTCCTGATCCTGGTCGGCCCGTCGGGCTGCGGCAAATCGACCCTGATGAACTGCATCGCCGGCCTCGAGACCATCACCGGTGGCGCGATCATGATCGGCGATCAGGACGTCAGCGGCATGAGCCCGAAGGATCGCGACATCGCCATGGTGTTCCAGTCCTACGCGCTGTACCCGACCATGAGCGTGCGCGAGAACATCGAGTTCGGTCTGAAGATCCGCAAGATGAGCCAGTCGGCGATCGACGAAGAAGTCGCGCGCGTGGCCAAGCTGCTGCAGATCGAACACTTGCTCAACCGCAAGCCGGGTCAGCTCTCCGGTGGTCAGCAACAGCGTGTGGCGATGGGCCGTGCACTGGCGCGTCGGCCGAAGATCTATCTGTTCGACGAACCGCTGTCCAACCTCGACGCCAAGCTGCGCGTCGAGATGCGTACCGAAATGAAACTGATGCACCAGCGCCTGAAAACCACCACGGTCTACGTGACCCACGACCAGATCGAAGCGATGACCCTGGGCGACAAAGTGGCGGTGATGAAGGACGGGATCATTCAGCAGTTCGGCACGCCGAAAGAGATCTACAACGATCCGGCCAACCTGTTTGTCGCAAGCTTCATCGGTTCGCCGCCGATGAACTTCATTCCGCTGCGTCTGCAACGCAAGGACGGTCGTCTGCTGGCGCTGCTCGACAGCGGTCAGGCGCGTTGCGAGTTGCCGATGAGCATGCAGGATGCAGGGCTGGAAGATCGCGAAGTGATCCTCGGCCTGCGCCCGGAACAGATTGTTCTGGCGAACGGCGAGGGCAATGGTCTGCCGAGCATCAAGGCGGAAGTGCAGGTCACCGAGCCGACCGGTCCGGACACGCTGGTGTTCGTCAACCTGAATGAGACCAAGGTCTGCTGCCGCCTGGCGCCGGACGTGGCACCGCAGGTGGGCGAGACCCTGACCCTGCAATTCGATCCGTCGAAAGTGTTGTTGTTCGATGCCAAGACTGGCGAGCGTCTGGGGACTGCGGGGCAACCGAAGACCGAAGCGCACGGCGCCAACGTCGCCCAGTTCAAGGGGCGCTGAAGATCAAAAATGTGGGAGCGGGCTTGCTCGCGAAAACGGAGTGTCAGGCAGCACACATGGCGACTGACATGACGCCTTCGCGAGCAAGCCCGCTCCCACAGGGGAAAAGTGGTGTTCGGCCTGTCGAGCATCGCAATTTATGTAAACCGCGTTGGAAAAAAACAGTTAATAACAATAAAGACGAGGATGTAGGGATGAAAAAGAAACACGTCAATGCCCGGTTGATCTGCCAAGTGTCAGCTGCGGCGGCATTGGTGCTGGCCGGTAACGCCATGGCGGCGGATGCCTTCAGCTCCGACTCGAAATGGATGACCGGTGACTGGGGTGGCGAGCGGACCAAGCTGATCGAGCAAGGTATCGACATCAAGGCTGACTACGTTGGGGAAATGGGCGCCAACCTGCATGGCGGCTACAACGACGACAAAACCGGTCGCTACAGCGATCAGTTCGGTCTGGGCGTGGCGCTGGATCTGCAAAAACTCTGGGGCTGGGACAACACTCAGGCCAAGATCCAGCTGACCAACCGTAACGGGCAAAACATCTCCAACGACCGCGTTGGCGATCCGCGTGCCGGCACTCTGTCGTCTTCGCAGGAAGTCTACGGTCGTGGCCACATGGTGCGTCTGACCCAGTTGTGGATTCAGCACCAGTTCTTCGACAACAAGCTGGACGTCAAGGCCGGTTACTTCGGTGAAGGCGAAGACTTCAACACCTTCCCGTGCGACTTCCAGAACCTGGCGTTCTGCGGTTCGCAAGTGGGTAACTGGGCGACCAACATCTGGTACAACTGGCCGGTCAGCCAGGCCGCGATTCGCGTGAAGTACAACATCAACGACGAGCTCTACGCGCAGATCGGTGCTTACAACCAGAACCCGTCGCAACTGGAACACGGCAACGGCTTCAAGCTCAGCGGCAGCGGCACCAAAGGGACTGTTCTGCCAGTCGAACTGGTCTGGTCGCCGAAGGTCAACAGCCTGCCGGGCGAATACCGCGTCGGTTACTACAAGAGCACGGCTGACGCCAATGACGTCCGTGAAGACGTCAACGGCTTCGACGCTGCAACCACTGGCGACGCGTACAAGACCCACAGCAGCAAACACGGCTACTGGTTCGTCGCGCAGCAGCAACTCACCAGCCACAACGGTGATGCTACTCGCGGTCTGAACATCGCCGCCAACGCGACCTTCCACGACAAGGACACCAACTTCATCGACAACTACCAGTCGGTGATGTTTGTCTACAAGGGCCCGTTCGACGCGCGTCCTAAAGATGACGTGGGTATCGGTGCGGCGCGTATTCATGTCAACGATGACGTGAAGAAAAACGCCGAGTTCCTGAATGCGTCCAACGGTGTTTCGGACTACGACAATCCGGTGTTCTCGCCGATTCGTGAAACCGAATACAACTACGAGATCAACTACGGCTTCCACGTCACCAACTGGCTGACGGTGCGTCCTAACCTGCAGTACATCACTCACCCGGGTGGTGTGGATGAAGTGGACAACGCATTGGTCGCCGGTCTGAAAATTCAGTCTACGTTCTAACGCTGTTGCGATAAGCTCCTCTCTATGTGCGCATATTTGCGGACAGCCAAGGCTGTCCGTTTTTTTTTTGCGATAGACGTCCGATGTTATACCTGTGGCGAGGGGATTTATCCCCGATGGGGCGCGAAGCGGCCCTGAACCCATTGCATACGATATGTCAGTGGGAAAACGGTTGCAGGTTTGGGTTTGCTTCGCAACCCATCGGGGATAAATCCCCTCGCCACAGTGTTCACTCTCACTGGGCACAAAGGTAATTGAGTACCCCCATGATTTTCAGGACCGTGGCCAATGCATGAGCATCCGCTGCAACGCTTCTTCAAATCCCTGCGCGAACGACCGGTGTTTGCCTGGGAGCGCTATCAGATGCGCGATGTGCTGGTGATCGACCATCCGCTGTGTCAGGCGGTGTTCAGTCGGCAGGGCGCGCAGTTGCTGCACTTTCAGCCGCGCGGGCAGAAACCGTGGTTGTGGTGTGCGGCGAAGTGGCCGCACGTTGGCGCCATTCGTGGCGGCGTGCCGGTGTGCTGGCCGTGGTATGGCCGCCATCCGAGCGAAAATGCCTGGCCATCCCATGGCTGGGCACGACTGCTCGACTGGAAGTTGCTCGACAGCAGCAGCGCCGAAGATGGCGTGCGACTGCATTGGCAATTGCAGTTGTGCGATTGGCAGGTTGACCTGCATGCGCACCTCGGTGAACGCATGGAATTACGCCTGAGCACCGAGCATCAGGACGACATGCCGTGCCAGTTGAGCCAGGCTTTGCACGCTTACTGGCGTATTGGCGATGTCGGTGAGATAGCGCTGTCTGGGCTCGAAGGCGTGCAGGGTTATGACCAGTTGAGCCGCCAGTCCTGTCAGCAGGAAGGCGAGTTGCGCGTCGATGGCGGTTGTCAGCGGGTGTTCCAGCACGACGGCGAATTACAGCTCAAGGATCACGCTTGGCAGCGCGAGTTGTGCATCGATACCGGTGATAGCGGCGATACCGTGGTCTGGCATCCTGGCTCGCGCCCCCTGTTGGGCGTGAGCTGGGATGAAGTGACGGAGTTTGTCTGTGTCGAAGCGGCGGCGGGCGGTACCGACAGCCTGCATCTGGCGCCGGGGGAGAAGGCGCATTTGAGTTTGCAGGCGTGGGCGGCGGCTTGAGTGCGTCAAGTTCACCGCTACCCTCACCCTAGCCCTCTCCCGGAGGGAGAGGGGACCGATCGGGGGATGCTGAAGAATTACGCCGAAATGAAAGAGCGGTGCTGAATCCATAATCGACTGGATATTTCAGGTCGATGTATAGCGCAAGACACCTCGGTCAGCTCCCTGTCCCTCGGGGAGAGGGCTGGGGTGAGGGTTGGCTTTTAAGCTTTCAATGACTCAGTTGAACTCGTCACCCACCGGATACCGGCTCGCATTCAAGCTCTCTTTGATCTTGCGCAGATGCGGCTGGAAGTCCACCCCGCGACGCAGCGTCATGCCGGTCGCCAGCACATCCAGCACCGTCAACTGAATGATCCGCGAAGTCATCGGCATATAGATGTCGGTGTCTTCCGGCAGCGGAATGTTCAGGCTCAGGGTGCTGGCCTTGGCCAGCGGTGAATTCTCGGCGGTCAGACCCAGCACCGAAGCGCCGTTCTCCCGGGCGATGCGCGCCACTTCCACCAGTTCGCGGGTGCGGCCGGTGTAGGAAATGATCACGAACAGCTCACCGGTGTGCGCCACCGAGGCAATCATTCGCTGCATCAGCACATCGGCATGGGCGGTGACGGCGAGGTTGAAACGGAAGAATTTGTGTTGCGCATCCAGCGCCACCGGGGCCGAAGCACCGAGACCGAAGAAGTGGATCTGCCGGGCCTGAATCAACAGGTCGACGGCGCGGCTGATCAGGTTCGGATCGAGCGCCTGGCAAGCGCTGTCCAGCGAGGCGATGGCGCTGCCGAAAATCTTCTGCGTGTACGCCTCGGGATTGTCATCGGCCTCCACCGCGCGGCTGACATACGCCGCGCCACTGGCCAGGCTTTGCGCCAGTTGCAGCTTGAGTTCAGGGTAGCCGCTGACACCGAACGAACGGCAGAAGCGGTTGACCGTCGGCTCGCTCACCGATGCGGCCTGGGCGAGGGCGGCGATGCTGAAGCGGGTGGCCTGCTGCGGGTTGAGCAGGATCACCTCGGCGACTTTGCGTTCGGCCTTGTTCAGCTCTTCAAGGCGACTCTGGATCTGTTCCAGTAAATTTCGCACGCGGTCCATATGGAATTCCTAATTCACCTGCGCAAAGGTGCGCCGGGCTATGCAAATTGGGCCTTTGATATGGCCCGTAACGGTGGCCTATCCTACTGGTGGCTCCGACCGACCACCACTCGGAATCTGTATTTTGCGAAAATGTTGTGGTTATTACTACATTTTCCCTTGAGTGATGCCTTGAAAAAAGGTATTTGTAGCTTAACTTGATAAAAGAACAAACATCATGCCTTCGATTACGGTTGAACCGTGCACCTTTGCCTTGTTCGGCGCTCTGGGCGATCTGGCCCTGCGCAAGCTGTTTCCTGCCCTTTATCACCTCGATGGCGCCGACCTGTTGCACGAAGACACGCGCATCATCGCGCTGGCCCGTGAACCCGGTTCCGAGCAGCAGCACCTGGCGTTCATCGCCGCCGAATTGCGCCGTTACGTCGGCAAAGAGCTGGACGAGGCCGTGGCCGAGCGCTTTCTGGCGCGCCTGAGCTACCTGCACGTCGACTTCCTCAAGGCTGAAGACTATGTGGCGCTGGCCGAAGCGACCGGCAGCGCGCAACGCATGATTGCCTACTTCGCCACACCGGCAGCGGTGTACGGCGCGATCTGCGAGAACCTGGCGAAAGTCGGTCTGGCAGAAAACACCCGTGTGGTCCTGGAAAAGCCGATCGGCTCCGATCTGGAATCCTCGCGCAAGGTGAATGACGCCGTGGCCCAGTTCTTCCCGGAGAACCGCACCTACCGCATCGACCACTACCTGGGCAAAGAGACCGTCCAGAACCTGATCGCCCTGCGTTTCGCCAACAGTCTGTTCGAAACCCAGTGGAACCAGAATTACATCTCCCACGTGGAAATCACCGTGGCCGAGAAGGTCGGTATCGAGGGCCGTTGGGGCTACTTCGACAAGGCCGGCCAGCTGCGCGACATGATCCAGAACCATCTGCTGCAGCTGCTGTGCCTGATCGCCATGGACCCGCCGGCCGACCTGTCCGCCGACAGCATCCGTGACGAAAAGGTAAAAGTGCTCAAGGCGCTGGCACCGATCAGCCCGGAAGGCCTGACCACTCAGGTGGTGCGCGGCCAGTACATCGCCGGGCACAGCGAAGGCAAGTCCGTGCCGGGCTACCTCGAAGAGCCGAATTCCAACACCCAGAGCGACACCGAAACCTTCGTCGCCCTGCGTGCCGACATCCGCAACTGGCGTTGGGCCGGTGTGCCGTTCTACCTGCGCACCGGCAAGCGCATGCCGCAGAAACTGTCGCAGATCGTCATCCACTTCAAGGAACCGTCGCACTACATTTTCGCGCCGGAACAGCGCCTGCAGATCAGCAACAAACTGATCATCCGTCTGCAACCGGACGAAGGCATTTCCTTGCGGGTGATGACCAAGGAGCAGGGTCTGGACAAGGGCATGCAACTGCGCAGCGGGCCGCTGCAACTGAATTTCTCCGACACCTGGCGCAGCGCGCGGATCCCCGATGCCTACGAGCGGTTGTTGCTGGAAGTGATGAACGGCAATCAGAACCTGTTTGTCCGTAAAGATGAAATCGAAGCCGCGTGGAAGTGGTGTGACCAGTTGATCGCCGGCTGGAAGAAGTCCGGTGACGCGCCCAAGCCGTATGCGGCCGGGTCGTGGGGGCCGATGAGCTCGATTGCACTGATCACGCGGGACGGGAGGTCGTGGTATGGCGATATCTGATGTGAAACTGCCCGCGGGCGTGAATGCCCACGAATTCAAGAGCCCGGTGCTGTTGGCCGAAGGTCTGGCGCTGAACGTCGCCAAGCAGTTGAGCGATGCCATCGCTGCACGCGGCAACGCGGTGCTGGTGGTCTCAGGCGGTCGCAGCCCGGTGGCGTTTTTTCAGCACCTGGCCAAGCAGGAGCTGGAATGGTCGAAGGTCGTCGTGACCCTCGCCGACGAACGCTGGGTACCGGTCGAACACGCCGACAGCAACGCCGGCCTGCTCAAGCAGTATCTGCTCAAAGGCCCGGCCGCCAAGGCGCAGTTCCTCAGCCTCTACAGCGCGGCGGCCAACGTCGAGCAGGCTGCGGAACAGGCCGACCGTCTGCTCGCGGAATTGCCGCCGATCGACGTGCTGGTGCTGGGCATGGGCGATGACGGTCACACCGCGTCGCTGTTCCCCGACAGCCCGAACCTGACTGAAGCCTTGCAGACTGACGGCAGCCGTCGCTGCTGGCCGATGCTGGCGCCGAGTGTGCCGCGTCAACGCCTGACCATGAGCCGCGCGCTGCTGGCTTCGGCGAAGCACAAGATTCTGTCGATTTCCGGTCAGTCGAAACTGACCACTCTGAATGCCGCACTGGCATCCGACGACGTCGCGGCCATGCCGGTGCGCGCGTTTCTGCAACCTACGTTAGAGATTTACTGGTGCCCATGAGCCAAGGATCAGCCGCTATGAAAAATCCATCCCCGACCGTTTCCATGGCGGACAAAGTTGCCCTGATCGACAGCCTCTGCGCCAAGGCGCGGATCCTGCCAGTGATCACCATCGCCCGTGAACAGGACGTGCTGCCACTGGCCGACGCTCTGGCCGCCGGTGGCCTGACCGCGCTGGAAGTGACCCTACGTTCGCAGTTCGGTCTCAAGGCGATCCAGATCCTGCGTGAGCAGCGTCCGGAACTGGTGACCGGTGCCGGCACCGTGCTCGATCGCAACATGCTCGCGGCGGCGGAAGCGGCGGGTTCGCAATTCATCGTCACCCCGGGCATCACCCGTGACCTGCTCGAAGCCAGCGTCGACAGCCCGATTCCGCTGCTGCCGGGCATCAGCAATGCCTCCGGCATCATGGAAGGCTATGGCCTGGGCTATCGCCGCTTCAAGCTGTTCCCGGCGGAAGTCAGCGGTGGCGTGGCAGCGATCAAGGCCCTCGGCGGCCCGTTCGGCGAAGTGAAATTCTGCCCGACCGGTGGCGTCGGCCCGGCCAACATCAAGAGCTACATGGCGCTGAAAAACGTCATGTGCGTGGGCGGTAGCTGGATGCTCGATCCCGAATGGATCAAGAACGGCGACTGGGCGCGCATTCAGGAATGCACCGCCGAGGCCCTGGCGCTGCTGGACTAAACGTTTTACCTGACACTTCGTTGTGTGTTCTACGGCTTTACGGTGCGCTTGGTCGGTGCACCGTTTTTTTTTGCCCGGCAAAAATACTCATGGAAACGGCGCGACACATAGTTACCGCACCGCGGGGCTCGTGCGCCGTTAATCTGCGTTCATCTTATGGAAAAGAGAACGCGTCATGGAACGAGACACTTCAACAGCACCGTCACCATCGATCTATCAGTTGGCCCCCGAGCAGATCGCCGGGCCGTACTTTCGCAATCCCAAATTGCTGCGGCGCAACATCAGCGAAGGCGCCGAAGGGCTACCCTTGCTGCTGCGCCTGAGCATCGTCGACGCGATGACCGGCCAGCCGGTAAGCGGGGCACTGGTGGACATCTGGCACTGCAATGCACGAGGCGCCTATTCGGGGTGGAGCCGGATCAATCCGGATCTGGAGGTCGACTCCGATGCCATCGGCTCGGTGCCGCGCACCGACGATGACACCTATCTGCGTGGCAGCCAGTTCTGCGATCAGCAGGGGCGGGTGCGCTTCACCACCATCTATCCGGGGTTCTATGCCGGTCGGGCGCTGCACATTCATGTGGCGGTGCGCATGGTCAGCGGCAGTGAATATCTGGAGGAGCGCAACGTGGCCTGGGTCGGTCAGCTGTATTTCCCCGAAGTGGTGTCACGCGCGGTGCTCAATGCCCGTGACTATCGCGGGCGAGCCTCGACACCCTTGAACAATGCCGATGACAGCTACTACAGCAACATGCGCGGCGAAGATTCGACCCTGACCGTGTGGCCGATCGGCCGCGACTCTCACGAGGACGGCTTTTTCGGCCACCTGACCATCGGCATCGACACCTTTGCCGCCTCGTCGCAGATCAAACCCGAGGACTTCGACAAGTACACCGTGTGAACCGATCAACGCAGTTCGTTGAGTGCACGGGTCAACAACTGCATGTCAGCCGCCGTGGTGGTCAGCCCCGGCGTGATGCGAATGCTCGGCCCGCTCGCTGCGCCGTTGCGTACCACGGTGAACAGGTTGTACTCGTTGAGCAGGCGCTCGACCATTGCCTGTTGATCGGCGTGGCGAGTGAAACGCATCGAGGTGATTCCGCAATACAGGCGCGGATCGTCCGGGGTCATCACCTCGATCCCCGGCAGGTGCCGCACGGCACTCACCCACAGGTTGCGCAGGTAATTGAGCCGGGCGCTTTTGGCCGCAGCGCCGCCGAGCGAACGGTGCTCCTCGAGTGCCAACGGCAGTGACATCAGCGCCGGAATGTTCGGCGTGCTGTACGGCGTGCGGGCGCGTATGTCGGTGGCCGGAAAGTGCATTTCGCCCATGTCCGGATCGATGTCGGCCAGGCGCTGCGGGGCGATGTACAGAAAGCCCAGGGTCAATGGCGCGCCAATCCACTTGTGCAGGTTAAAACCGGCGAAGGCGATGCCCATCGCTTCCAGATTGAACTCGATCTGGCCAAGGGCGTGAGCGCCGTCGAGGATGATGTCCACGCCATGCTGTTTCGCCAGTTCGGCGATGGCCTGCACCGGCATCACCAGACCGGTGCGGTGGGTAACATGGGTCAGGGCCATCAGTTTGAGTTTCGGATAGCGGATGAAGGCTTCGCGGTAACTGTCCAGCAGGCTGTCGAAACTGGCCGGGTGAGTGTGGTTGATCTCGATCACGTCGACGCCGCGATGGCGTGACAGCCAGCGCATGGCACCTTTGACCGTGTCGTATTCCAGGTCGCTGATCAGCACCTGATCGCCCGGAAGCAGGCGATTGTAATTGCGGATCAGCGATTGCAGCGCATCACTGGCGTTGCGCGTGAAAGCCACGCTCTGCGCGCGCACACCGATGGTCTCGGCCAGTTGCGCACGGATCTCCAGGCTGTCGTGCTGTTCGAAACGCTGGCGCACGTACACCGAGTTGCTGGTGTTGATCAGCTCGATATTGCGCTGATAGTCCTCGATCACTGTGCGCGACATGCGCCCGAAGTAACCGTTCTCCAGGTTCAGCGGGCCGGTTTGCGCTTCGTAACGATCGGCGAAGGTTTGCCAGAATGCTTCGTCACGGGCGCGGCGGGTGTTGTCAGGCATGGTCGAGGCTCTAGGGAGGAGGGCGCTTCAGTGGCGCGGGGCAGGTTTGCCGTGTTTGGCGCGTAGTGGTTCGAGCAGATCCGACAGGCCGTTATGGTCGATTTCCTGCATCAGCGCCAGCAGTCCGCCGAGTTCGCCGTGAGGAAAACCCTCGCGGGCGAACCAGTTGAGGTAAGGCCCCGGCAGGTCGGCAATGATCCGGCCCTTGTACTTGCCGAAGGGCATTTCACGGGTGATCAGCAGTTCAAGTTTTTCAGGATTCATCAGTGGCGATCATCTGGATTCAATCAGTCAGGAAAATACAGGCATTCTGCATGCAGGCCAAATGACAGATCATGCAAATAACCGTGATACAGATAGTTCAAATATCTTTAACTTATTGAAAAATAACGATTTATTTTTGAATGAAAAACTGGCACGCACACTGCAATAACCCTTGCATCTTCAACCAACCGCAAGGAATTGAAAAATGACTGACATGAATAAAGAAGCGATCTCTGTACTCAACGACCTGATCGAAACCTGCAAGGACGGACAGGAAGGGTTCAAGACTTGCGCTGAAGACATCAAGCATCCAGAACTCAAAACCCTGTTCGTGACCCGTTCTGCCGATTGCGCGACTGCCGCCGCTGAACTGCAGGCTGAAGTGCGTAAACTGGGCGGTGATCCGGAAACCTCTACCAGCGTCAGCGGTGACCTGCACCGTCGTTGGGTTGACGTCAAAGCCATGTTCACCGGCAAGGACGAAGAGGCTGTGCTGAACGAGGCCGAGCGCGGTGAAGACCACGCCCTGAAGGCTTACCGTGAAGCCATCGAGAAAATCAACAAGCACGGCCTGGTCGGCATTCGTGACCTGGTTGAGCGTCAGTACCACGGCGTACAACGCAATCACGACCAGGTGAAAGCCCTGCGTAACCAGGCTCGCGCTCGTTCGTAAGCCACGCTAAAAAACTGTGGGAGCGGGCTTGCTCGCGAAGCGGTGTGTCATGCAACGATGCTGTTGCTGACACGACCCCTTCGCGAGCAAGCCCGCTCCCACTTTTGTTTTTTGTGTACCTGATGATCAGCCGATGCTGATCGCCGGCAACGTCGGCAAGGTCACGGTCTGCTGCTTGCGCGGCGCCAGAATTTCGGCCTCGCCATCCACCACCAGCTCATCACGTTGGTTGAACACGCGAGTGGCGATGCGCACGCGAAACTTCGGCAGCTTCTCAAGGATTTCCAGGCGCACGGTCAGGGTATCGCCGATCTTCACCGGCTTCTGAAAACTCATCTGCTGACCGATGTAGATAGTGCCCGGCCCAGGCAGCTCGCACGCTACGGCCGCGCTGATCAGTGCACCGCTGAACATGCCGTGGGCGATGCGTTCCTTGAACATGCTGGCGGCGGCGAACTCGGCATCCAGGTGCACCGGGTTGTGGTCGCCCGACATCGCGGCGAACAGCTGAATGTCGCGCTCTTCGACAGTCTTGCTGTAGCTGGCGGTCTGGCCGACTTCGAGGGCTTCGTAAGGGATGTTGGTAACCTGGGTCATCGGTCTTGATTCCTGTGACGGATTAAAGTGAATCCACAAAAAATTATTCGCTGCGATGGGGGCGGCGATGGCTCAGCGCCTGGTCGATCCAGGTCAGCACATCGGCAATCACTTCGTCGCGATTGGTTTCGTTGAACAATTCGTGCCGCGCCTGCGGGTAGATCTTCAGTTGCAGGTTCTGGCTGCCGGCCGAGCGCAACGCTTCGGCCAGATCTGTCAGACGCTTGCCTTCGCTCACCGGATCACATTCACCGCCGATCACCAGCAGCGGCAGGCCCGGGTCGATCTGGGCGAGATTGGACGCTTTGCTGATCTGCTGCAAGCCGCCGAGCAAGTCGATCCACAATTGATTGGTGCAGCGGAAGCCACACAACGGGTCGTTGGCATACAGATCGACCTCGACCGGGTCGCGGCTCAGCCAGTCGAACGGCGTGCGCGCCGGTTTGAATTTTTTGTTGAACGAGCCGAACGACAACCACTCGATCAGCGCACTGCGGCCCTTGCCGCCCTGGCGCAGTTTTTCGAAACGGGCGATTTGTCGCGCCGCGCCGTAAAGCGCCACCGGCTGGAAGTTCGAACCGCTGAGAATCGCCCCATGCAGGCTGGCGCTGTGATGCAGCAGGTAACCCTGAGCGAGGTAGCTGCCCATGCTGTGCCCGAGCAGGATGATTGGCACGTCGGGATGCTGCTGGCCGATGTGCTGATTGAGGCTGGCCAGATCGCCGATCACCTTGCACCAGCCGTCGTCATCGGCGAAATGCCCGAGCGTCCCGTGTTCGGCGGTTTTGCCATGGCCGCGCAGATCCGGGGCGTACACACCATAGCCTTGAGCACAGAACGCATTCGCCAGCCGCTCGTAGCGGGCGCTGTGTTCGGCCATGCCGTGGGCCAGCAGGATCAGCGCTTTCAAGGGCGCGGCAGGCAACCACTGGTTGACGAACAGGCGGCTGCGGTCACTCGCGTCCAGCCAAAAGCCTCGGTGGATCATGGCAATTCCTTTTTTATCGAGCGGTATCGGCCCGCAGTCGTAGCATTGTATAGCGCGTCCGATCAGCTCACGCCACGGCAGGAAGATTCATACGATCAATGTCGCCATCGCCCATATTTGCCTCAATGGCCATAACTGCTAGTGTCCGTGAAGCTCCGCTTTTTGCTTTGTGCCCTCAGGGATCAGCGCGAAACCACAGAAAAGCGGCTCCCGGATCGATTCAGGTAAAGAGGACAAGAACAATGCAACCTGATTTCTGGAATGACAAACGCCCCGCCGGCGTACCACTGGACATCGACATGGGCGAGTTCAAGTCGGTGATCGAGGTGTTTGAGCGTTCCTGCAAGAAATTCGCGGACCGTCCGGCCTTCAGCAATATGGGCGTGACCCTGACCTACGCTGAACTCGAGCGCTACAGCGCGGCGTTCGCCGGTTACCTGCAAGCCCACACCGATCTGGTGCCGGGGGATCGCATCGCGGTGCAGATGCCCAACGTGCTGCAATATCCGATTGCCGTGTTCGGTGCCTTGCGCGCCGGGCTGATCGTGGTCAACACCAACCCGCTGTACACCGCGCGCGAGATGCGCCACCAGTTCAAGGATTCCGGTGCCCGCGCGTTGGTGTACCTGAACATGTTCGGGCAGAAGGTTCAGGAAGTGCTGCCGGACACTGACATCCAATACCTGATCGAAGCGAAGATGGGCGACATGATGCCCACCGCCAAGGGCTGGCTGATCAACACCGTGGTCAGCAAAGTGAAGAAAATGGTCCCGGACTATTCGCTGCCGCAGGCGATTTCGTTCAAGAGTGCGCTGCGCCTGGGCCGTGGTCTGGGGATCAAGCCGTTGAAAGTCGGTCTCGACGACATCGCCGTGTTGCAATACACCGGCGGCACCACCGGCCTGGCCAAGGGCGCGATGCTGACCCACGGCAACCTTGTGGCGAACATGCAGCAGGTGCGCGCGTGTCTTGCGCAATTGGGGCCTGACGGTCAGCCGCTGCTGCGCGAAGGGCAGGAGGTGATGGTGGCGCCACTGCCGCTGTACCACATCTATGCCTTCACCGCGAATTGCATGTGCATGATGGTATCGGGCAACCACAACGTGCTGATCACCAATCCGCGCGACATCGCAGGCTTCATCAAGGAGCTGAAGAACTGGCGCTTCTCGGCGTTGCTCGGACTGAATACGTTGTTCGTCGCGCTGATGGAGCACCCGGACTTCAAGACCCTGGATTTCTCCAGCCTCAAGCTGACCAACTCCGGCGGTACCGCGCTGGTCAAGGCCACCGCCGAGCGCTGGGAGCAGATCACCGGTTGCCGCATCACCGAAGGTTACGGCCTCACGGAAACGTCGCCGGTGGCCTGCACCAACCCGTATGGCGACAAGTCGCGCCTGGGCACGGTCGGTCTGCCGGTGCCGGGTACGCTGCTGAAAGTCATCGATGACGAGGGTGTCGAGCAGCCGATGGGCGAGCGTGGCGAGCTGTGCATCAAAGGCCCGCAGATCATGAAAGGCTACTGGCACAAACCCGAAGCCACCGCCGAAGTGCTGGATGCCGAGGGCTGGTTCAAGTCCGGTGATATCGCGGTGATCGACCCGGACGGCTTCGTACGCATCGTCGACCGCAAGAAGGACATGATCATCGTCTCCGGTTTCAACGTGTACCCCAACGAGATCGAAGATGTGGTCATGGCCCACCCGAAAGTCGCCAACTGCGCGGTGATCGGCGTGCCGGACGAGCGTTCGGGCGAGGCGGTGAAACTGTTTGTGGTGGCGCGGGAAACCGGGATCAGCCTCGAGGAACTGAAGGCGTACTGCAAAGAGAATTTCACCGCTTACAAAGTGCCGAAACACATCGTACTGCGTGAGTCGTTGCCGATGACGCCGGTCGGCAAGATTCTGCGGCGGGAGTTGCGCGATATCGCCTGATCGGTGAATGGCCGCGCGTTGCGCGGATCGCGGGCAAGCCACGCTCCCACAGGGATCTCCATCAACCTTGTGAGAGCGGGCTTGCCCGCGATGCTTTTTGGGGGGGAAGGCCCGGAAAACCGGGGCTTTCAGGGGTGTATAGGATTTTTGCTCTAAAATGACTGCTGGAAAGTCTTGAGTCACTAAAGTGACCATGGAGGCCGCTTTTGGCTCTAGTCGGCCCTCGGCAAAGCTGCTACTCTCGGCGCGCTTTGTGACTTCTCGGCCTGTAGAAAAGCCAGATTCACCAATACAAAACACACACCAATAATAATCGCATCAAATGCGGTGAAGAATTCGCGTTGCTGAGGAGTGGGCTTCCATGATCGAAGACTTTTGGAAGGATAAATACCCGGCTGGAATTGCTGCCGACATCAATCCAGACGAGTACCCGAATATTCAGGCAGTGTTGAAGCAATCCTGCCAACGCTTCGCCAACAAGCCGGCTTTCAGCAACCTGGGCAAGACAATCACCTACGGTGAACTGTACGAATTGTCCGGTGCGTTTGCCGCGTATCTGCAACAGCATACCGACTTGCAGCCCGGTGATCGAATCGCCGTGCAACTGCCCAACGTTCTGCAGTACCCGGTGGCCGTCTTCGGTGCGATCCGCGCCGGGCTGATCGTGGTCAACACCAACCCGCTGTACACCGCGCGGGAAATGGAACACCAATTCAACGACTCCGGCGCCAAAGCCCTGGTCTGCCTGGCCAACATGGCGCAACTGGCGGAAGCCGTGGTGCCAAAAACCGGGGTCAAGCACGTCATCGTCACCGAAGTCGCCGACCTGCTGCCGCCGGTCAAGCGCCTGCTGATCAACAGCGTGATCAAGTACGTGAAGAAGATGGTCCCGGCTTATCACCTGCCCAAAGCCGTCAAGTTCAACGACGTGCTGAGCAAGGGCCAGGGCCAGCCTGTGGCCGAAGCCAATCCGCACAGCAGCGATGTCGCGGTGTTGCAGTACACCGGCGGCACCACTGGCGTGGCCAAGGGCGCGATGCTGACCCATCGCAACCTCGTCGCCAACATGCTGCAGTGCAAGGCGCTGATGGGCTCCAACCTCAATGAAGGTTGCGAGATCCTGATCACCCCGCTGCCGCTGTACCACATCTATGCGTTCACCTTTCATTGCATGGCGATGATGCTGATCGGCAACCACAACATCCTGATCAGCAACCCGCGCGACCTGCCGGCGATGGTCAAGGAACTGTCGAAGTGGAAGTTCAGCGGCTTCGTTGGCCTCAACACGCTGTTCGTCGCGCTGTGCAACAACGAAGGTTTCCGCAAGCTGGATTTCTCCAACCTGAAAGTCACCCTGTCCGGCGGCATGGCCCTGCAACTGGCCGCGGCCGAGCGCTGGAAAGCGGTGACCGGTTGCTCGATCTGCGAAGGTTACGGCATGACCGAAACCAGCCCGGTGGCCACGGTCAACCCGATCCAGAACATCCAGATCGGCACCATCGGCATTCCGGTGCCGTCGACCCTGTGCAAAGTCATCGATGATGCCGGTGTCGAGCAGCCTATGGGCGAAATCGGCGAGCTGTGCGTCAAGGGCCCGCAAGTGATGAAGGGCTACTGGCAGCGTCAGGAAGCCACCGACGAGATCCTCGACAGCGAAGGCTGGCTGAAGACCGGTGACATCGCGCTGATCCAGCCCGATGGCTACATGCGCATCGTTGATCGTAAGAAAGACATGATCCTGGTCTCCGGTTTCAACGTTTACCCGAACGAACTGGAAGACGTGCTGGCGACCCTGCCGGGCGTGCTGCAGTGCGCGGCCATCGGCGTGCCGGACGAGAAGTCGGGCGAGGCGATCAAGATTTTCATCGTGGCCAAGCCGGGCGTGACCCTGACCAAGGAAACCGTGATGGAGCACATGCGCGCCAACGTCACCGGTTACAAGGTGCCGCGTTCGGTGGAATTCCGCGATGCGCTGCCGACGACCAACGTCGGCAAGATCCTGCGTCGTGAGTTGCGTGATGAAGAGCTGAAGAAGATCAAGGCCAAGTCCGCCGCCTGAAGCAAAAAGCCCCGCAGATGCGGGGCTTTTTGTTGGAGTAGGTGGTGGATCTGTAGTGACTGTGATGGCGCCTTCGCGAGCAAGCCCGCTCCCACATTCAGCCGCGTTCCTCCAGTTGGAATACAGTCAAATGTGGGAGCGGGCTTGCTCGCGAAGCTTTTCGGTTACTGCCGGAACGGCGCGAAATTCACATTGGTTCCCGCCGGACGCATGTCCTGCAGATACGAATCCTTGTCTGCACTCAATTCCAGGCTCAACGCCGCCTTGCGCTTGCCCTCGTTGCGAATCACCAGGCCTTCGAGCTTTTCGCGCAGGAACACCGTCGGCACTTTCAGGTGCAGCAGTTCGTCGGTGGCCGGGGTGTGCATCAGCAGGTGAATCCACTCGTACTGACCGACGGCGAGGCGCGTCACCGGCAGGTCGAACCACCAGATGTTGCGGTTGCGGTTCAATTCGGCGAAGTGGCAGTTGTTGGTGCCGAGCACAGCGCCGCCCAGTTCCTGGTTGCGACGGGCAATGGCCTGCTTTTTATCGAGTTTCATAACATTCCTGCGGGATCTGATCGTTGGCGCACGGCGCCCATAGGTGCGCATTCTCGGGGCTTGCGGGGCAAACATAAAGCCCAACCTGCATGGCACGACGAAATGAAGGGCAAAAATAAATGAAACTCGTGGCAAACCCGGCCAGTCAATCATTACGTACTGACTTTTCCCCTTCAATGCACCAAGGAGAAACACCATGAGTAGCACTGGCGATAAAGTAAAAGGCATGGCTAACGAAGCAGTCGGCAACGTCAAGCAAGGCGTCGGCAAAGCAACCGACAACACCAAGCTGCAAGCCGAAGGCAAACTGCAAGAGAAAAAAGGTGAAGCCCAGCAAGCTGTCGGCAAAGCCAAAGACGCCATCAAGAAAGGTGTCGACAAGGCGTAATTCCGCCTTGAACGAAACACACGAGCGGCCATCCAAGGATGGCCGTTTTTGTGTCAAAACCCGACAGCCATCCACGAAGGTCGCCAAGTAGGCTACCGTGATGTAGAAAACGGCCCCTGAGTCGCCACGACTTCAACCTGTAATGCGGCGAAAGGAGACGCGAATGATTTTTCCAGACATGAAAGGTCTGCCACTGCACCGGGTGATGGTGCGCACGGTCACTGAATTCGTCGACGACGAGATGTCGACCTACGCCTCGGCACTGGCCTACCAGATGCTGTTCTCGCTGTTCCCGTTCATTCTGTTCCTGATTGCCCTGATCGGTTTCCTGCATCTGCCGGACTTCTTCACCTGGCTGCGCCTGCAATCGGAACTGGTGCTGCCACCGCAGGCGCTGGAACAGGTCAACCCGGTGATCGATCAATTGCAGCAGTCCAAGGGCGGCTTGCTTTCGGTCGGTATCGTCATCGCCCTGTACACCGCGTCTGCCGGTGTGCGGCTGATGATGAGTGCGATGAACGCCGCTTACGACGTGGTCGAGGGCCGGCCGATCTGGAAGCGTTTTCCGCTGTCGGTGTTCTACACCGTCGGCATTGCCGGCATGTTGCTGGTGGCGGCCGCACTGATGGTGCTCGGGCCGCAAGTGATGGGCTGGATTGCCGCGCAGGTAGGGTTGGAAGATTTCATCGTCACTGTGTGGACGATTGCGCGCTGGCCGGTGATCGTGATCCTGATGATGGTCGCCGTGGCGCTGATCTATTACGTGATGCCCGACGTCAAACAGGAATTCCGTTTCATCACCCCCGGCTCGGTACTTGCCGTGGTGGTGTGGATCATCGCCTCACTGGGCTTTGCGTTCTACGTCAAAACCTTCGCCAACTACAACGCGATGTATGGCAGCATCGGGGCGATCATCGTGCTGTTGCTGTATTTCTACATTTCCTCGGCGGTGCTGCTGCTCGGCGCCGAGATGAATGCGGTGATCGAACACATGTCCAGCGAGGGCAAGGACGAGGGCGAGAAAGTCCCCGGCGAACTCGATGAACATCCCAAACAACATGTCTCTGGCCTGGGGCGCGACCACTCGCTCAAGCCGGACACTGACGAAGCCTGACCATGATCCGTGAAATCCTCAAAATGGGCGACGAACGCCTGCTGCGCATTGCTCCACCGGTGCCGCCGGAAATGTTCGACAGCCCCGAGCTGTGGCAACTGATCGATGACATGTTCCAGACCATGGAAAGTGTCGGTGGCGTCGGCCTCGCCGCGCCGCAGATCGGCGTCGACCTGCAATTGGTGATCTTCGGTTTCGAGCACAGCGAACGTTATCCGGACGCCGAAGCGGTGCCGCAGACGATCCTGATCAATCCGCTGATCACGCCGCTGAGTCCGCTGACCGAGGAGGGCTTTGAGGGCTGTCTGTCGGTGCCCGGCCTGCGCGGTGCGGTGGATCGTTATCAGCAGATTCGCTACGAAGGCTTTGATCCCAAGGGCGAGCCGATCGTACGCGTGGCGTCAGGCTTCCATGCGCGGGTAGTGCAGCACGAGTGCGATCATCTGATCGGCCGCTTGTATCCGTCGCGGATTACCGATTTCAGCAAGTTCGGCTTTACCGAAGTGATGTTCCCGGATCTCGATCCAACGGCTGACGATTGATCTCGCTAACACCCCAAAAACCCTGTGGGAGCGAGCTTGCTCGCGAATGCGTCTTGTCAGGCAAAAAATGCATCGAATGACACGCCGCTTTCGCGAGCAAGCTCGCTCCCACATTGGGATTCGCATCAGATCGAAGGTGTCAGCCCCATCGCAATCATCGGCTTGCTCCGCGCATACCGGCTCAACCGCTCGGCCAGCGCGTAGGGCAGGGCGGGATCGAAACTGAAACCGCGCCGCTCGTAAAACCCGCGCAAGTCCGGATGACAGAACAGCCACACCGGCTCCTGCAAATACTTCACCGCCGCCGTGATCAACTCTCCGGCGATCCCTTGCTCACGGCAACCCGGATCAACAAACAATCCGGTCAACCAGTACCCGCCCGCCACCGGCCGCAAGCACAATGCGGCAACGATGTCCTCTCGACGGGCCACCCATAACTGCGCATCGCGCACCGCCTTCATCGACGATTGGTGGCGGCGGTAAAACTTGTTCATCAACGGCCACAAAGGCTCGTCGAGCAGGACGTATCGGGTATCGGGCATGGGATCGGACTGGCGGCGGGCAAAGCGCCGATTATAAAAGAACGCGCGCCGCGCGATAGGTGTATACCTGAGCCTACATCCCTGTGAGTGGAGTACGCATCATGTCCAAAGGTATGGATTCAAAGAAAGCCGCGAAGAAGAAACCGGTGAAGACGGCGATTGAAAAGCGTGCAGAGAAGAAAGCCAAGAAGGTCGATATTTTCGGTCATTGATCACGTCCTTCGGGAGCCCGTCCCCCGGGCTCCCGCTTCAGCGCAAAAATAATCTGCAAGATTGCTCGGCTTCGTTGCACAGAAGGGGAAGATTCCTGTTCCGAGCCACGCCATGCCGAATTACTTCGACGCCGACCATCGCCAGCAGATCGAAAACCTGCGCCAGCGCTTCACCGCCCGCACCGAGTGGCCGACGCGGCTGCTGCTGATCGGCGTGTATGGCGGCTGGTTCGCGATCATCCTCAACAGTCAGTGGCTCGGTCGCGGCTTGAGCACATTGCTGCTGATTCCGCTGTTGGTGCTGTGGCTGTCGGTTCAGCATGAATTGCTGCATGGGCATCCGACCCGCTCGGTGCTTTTCAATAAAATCCTCGGCTATGCACCCTTTGCGGTGTGGTACCCGTACACCTTGTATCGCGACAGCCATCTGCTGCATCACCGCGATGAACATCTGACCGTGCCCGGCGTTGACCCGGAAAGCCGTTACCTGACAGCGTCGCGTTGGCAGGGCAGTTCGCTATTCGAACGCAGCCTGCACTGGCTGAACAAAACCGTACTCGGGCGTTTTGCGCTTGGTGCGCCGCTGGCCTTACTGGCGTTGGCCGCCGAAGAACTGCAACGCCTGAAAAAACGCGAGCGTCAGGCCTGGTTGATGTGGCTGACCCACGGTGCGTTCAGCGTGTTGATGCTGTGGTTTATCGCGCGCTTCAGCGTGTTGCCGGTCTGGCATTACCTGCTGCTGATCAGTGTGCCGGCACTGTCGATCGCGATGATCCGCTCCTACTATGAACACCGCCCGCACGTTCAGCCGGAGCAGCGCACCGTGCTCAACGAGGCCGGTTGGCCGTGGCGCTGGCTGTTTCTGAATCTGAACTTCCATCTGGTGCATCACGACCTGCCGGGGCTGGCGTGGTACGACTTGCCGGCGGCCTACCGGATGCGCCGCGAGCAGTGGGTGGCGCGCAGTGGCGGGTTTCTGGTGCAGGGTTATGGGCAATTGTGGCGGCAGCATGGATTCAGGCCGATCGACAGTCCGCAGCATCCTTTCCACTGACTTCAAAAACACCACAAAACCCCTGTGGGAGCGAGCTTGCTCGCGAATGCGGTAGAACAGTGACATGTCTGGTGTCTGACACACCGCTTTCGCGAGCAAGTCGAATCGTCGCACCGCCGCTCCCACAGGGGTAAGTATTTGCAGGGAAATAACGTGTATGACCCAACACCATCTCGAACTGCTGATGTACACCGCCCCCGAGCCCATCCGCTTGGCCAACGAACGCTGGATCTCACGCATTCTCGAACATCTCGGCCACTCCCGCCTGAACGCCGCAAGCCTGTCGCTCCCCGAGCTTTGGTTATCGCCGGATCTGCTGCTGACCCAGACCTGCGGCTATCCCTTGATGACCCTGCTGCGCGGTCAAGTACGCATCGTCGGTCGCCCGCGCTACGAATTGCCCGACGCCACTGCCGGCAATCACTGCAGCCTGATCCTCAGCCGTGCTGACGATTCGCGCGAAACCCTGGCGGACTTTCGCGGCAGTCGCGGGGTGATCAACAGTGACGACTCCAACAGCGGCATGAACCTGTTGCGCCATTGTCTGGCGCCGCTGCACCGCGACGGGCAGTTCTTCGGCGCGCTCGGCATCAGTGGCGCGCACCGCGAGAGTCTGCGTTGGGTGCGTGAGGGGCGCGCTGATCTGGCGGCGATCGACAGCGTGACCTATGCGTACCTCGCTCGGCATGCGCCTGAAGACGTCACTGGATTGCGAGTTGTGGCACGCACTGCGCTCAGCCCGACCTTGCCTTTTATCACCGCCGCGACTGCTACGGATGAGCAGATCGAACAGTTGCGCCGGGTGATGAATCGGGCGTTGCGTGAGCTGCCGGATGTTGCACAGACGTTGGGATTGCCTGAGGTGCTGGCGGCCAGCGAAAGCGATTATCAGGTCGTGCTCGACTATCAGCGTGAGGCTGAACAGTTGGGCTATGGCCGCTTGCGTTGAAAGATCGCATATCTCCAAAAAGAATATAAAAATGAAATATAAATATTATTAATGCATAAGGCGCCTTGCTACGATCGCGCCACCGGATCACCGGACATTCAGCGACCCTTACCCAGGAGCCCTTATGTCCGGCGCCGACACCGCTCACCGCAATCATCTCGACGCTCTGTTCCGCGCCCACTACCGCTGGCTGTGCACTTACCTGAGCCGACATCTGCACGACTCCGCAGGCGCGGAAGACATCGCTGCCGAAACCTTCGCGCAATTGCTTCAGGCGCCCAGTATCACGGCGATTCGCGAACCGCGCGCCATGCTCACCACGATTGCCCAACGCCTGCTCTATCAGCGCTGGCGCCGGGCGGATCTGGAGCGCCGGCATGCGCAGCAGATCGACGTCGATGCTGCCACTTCGCCTGAAGACCTCGCGCAACTGAGCCAGACCCTCAAGCGCCTCGATCAAAGCCTGCAACGCCTGCCGGGCAAAGTCCGCTCGACCTTTCTGCTGGCGCGGATCGATGGCCTGACCTACCCGCAAATCGCCGCCGAACTGGGCATCTCTCAGCGTTCGGTCAGCGTTTACATGAGCCGCTCCCAAGCCCTGTGCGACCGCCACAGCGCCAACCAAATCCTGACAGACAAGAGGTCCGCATGAGATCAATCAAAACCCTGCTCGGCCATTCGTTACTGGCGCTGAGCCTGAGCGTCGGCGCTGTTTCGGCGGCGGAAAAAACCGCACCGATCCACTTCGGTGACATCACCTGGGAAAGCGGCAGTTTCATCACCGAAGTGCTGCGCCTGATCGTCGAGAAAGGTTATGGCTACCCGACCGACACGCTGCCGGGCAGCACCGTCAGCCTGGAAGCGGCGCTGGCGAAAAACGACATTCAGGTGATCGGCGAGGAATGGGCCGGGCGCAGTCCGGCGTGGGTCAAGGCCGCCAATGAAGGCAAGGTGTTCGGCCTTGGCGACACGGTCAAGGGCGCGACCGAGGGCTGGTGGGTGCCGGAATACGTGATCAAGGGCGACCCCGAGCGCGGGATCAAACCATTGGCACCGGAGCTGAAATCGGTGGCCGACCTGCCGCGCTACAAGGACGTGTTCCGCGACCCGGAAGACCCGCGCCGTGGACGCTTCCTCAACAGCCCGACCGGCTGGACTTCGGAGATCGTCAACAGCCAGAAGCTCAAGGCCTATGCGCTGACCGACAGCTACGTCAACTTCCGCACCGGCTCCGGCGCGGCGCTGGATGCCGAGGTGGCGTCGTCGATCAAACGCGGCAAACCGGTGCTGTTCTATTACTGGTCGCCGACGCCGCTGCTCGGTCGCTTCAAACTGGTGAAGCTCGAAGAGCCACCGTTCGATGCTGAAGCCTGGAAAACCCTGGCCGATGCCAACAACCCGAATCCCAAGGGCACCCGCTCGATGCCGGCCAGCCTGGCGATTGGCGTGTCGGCGCCGTTCAAGGCGCAATACCCGGAGCTGGTGTCGTTCTTCGAGAAAGTCGATTTGCCGATTGATCTGCTGAACCAGACGCTGGCCGGGATGAGCGAAAAACGCCAGCCACCACGGCAGGTAGCCGAAGCATTTTTACGCGATCAGCCGCAGGTGTGGAGGGCGTGGGTGCCGGGTGAGGTGGCGAGCAAGGTGACGGCGGGGCTTTGAGTTTCTCCCGGTTGATCTGCGTTGTTTGAACGGACGCCTTCGCGAGCAAGCCCGCTCCCACAGGGGGATCGTGCACGCCACAAATCCAGTGTGGGAGCGGGCTTGCTCGCGAATGATCTAAAGACTTACGCCGCTTCCGCCGCCAACGCCGCGATCACGGTCGGCCGCTGCTCGACGCGCGCCTGAAACCGCGCCAGTGCCGGCCACTGCGCCAGTTCGATCCCGAACAACCCGGCCCAGCGCAGCACCACAAACAACAAAGCATCCGCGACGCTGAAGCCGCTCGGCAACAGATACTCCTGCTGCTCCAGCACCCTGACCAACACCGCAAAACGCTTGAACAACTTCTCCTTGATCACCTCGGCCGGCAACCGCTCATCGAACAGCGCGCCGAGGCTGCCGTGAATCTCGCTCGAAATGAAATTCAGCCACTCCTGCAAACGCAGCCGTTCGAAACTGCCGGGCGCCGGCGCCAGCCCTGACTGTGGTTGAAGATCCGCCAGATATTGCAGGATCACCGGGCCTTCGGTCAGCACCGCGCCGTCGTCCAGTTGCAGGGCCGCGACGTAGCCCTTGGGATTGATCGCGAGAAAGTCTTCGCCGCTGGCCGTGCGCTTGCTGCGATTGTCGACGCGGATCAGCACGAAGGGCAGTTTCAGTTCGCGCAGCACAATGTGCGGCGCCAGTGAACAGGCTTGCGGGGCGTAATACAGCTTCATCGGCAGCTCTCTGGTGGGGATTTGGCGCCAGTGTCATAGTGCGCCGCACCTTCGGTAAAATTAATCTTTCAGAAAGCAGCCATAAGGACAGCTACTGCCATGATGAACCTGATGCATTGGCGGCTGGTGGTCGCCGTCGCCGATCACGGCAACATCACCCGCGCGGCCGAGCGGGTCGGCATGACCCAGTCCGGCGCGAGCCAGGCTTTGGCGTTGATGGAGGAAACCCTCGGCGTGCAACTGTTCAGCCGCGAAAGCCGACAGACCTTGCCCACCGCCATCGGCCTGCCGGTGATCGAGCAGGCGCGGCTGATGCTCGGCGCCCTAGAGACCATTCGCCAGACCGTCGACAGCGTGCGCCCGATGCTGCGCGGGACAATTCGTCTGGCGAGTTTTCCCATGGTGCTGGCGAGTTTTCTGCCGCCGCTGTTGCGCCAGTTCAATCGGCTGTATCCGGGGATCGAAGTGGTGGCGCTGGAGGTCAGCGACGACGAGGTGGAAACCTTGCTGGCGGCCGGTCTGGTGGATGTTGGTGTGGTGCTCAACCCGGCGCCCGAGCGCAATGCCGGGCCGTTGGGCCGTGATGAATGGGTGGCGGTCGTGCCGGCAGGGCACCCTTTGGCGCTGCGGGGGATCGAGCAGGGCGTCAGCCTGCAAGAACTGACGGCGCTGCCCTTTGTGCTGGCCACCGGCGGTTGCTCGACCAACGCCCGCAGCCTCGCCGCTGAAGCCGGGTTGCAGTTGCAGGACGTGCGGGTCGAGGTGCGCGAATGGAGCAGCGCCTTCACGTTGGTGCGGGAAAATCTCGGCGTGACGCTGGTGCCGGAAATGACCTTGCCGGCCGAGCGTCAGGGCTTGCGCGTGATTGCCTTGCAGCCACGTATCGAACGGGTGTTTTCGCTGGTGCTGCCTGCGGGGCAGACGCCGTCAGCGACGGTGCAGGCGTTGCTGGATCTGGTGGCGGAGACGGCAGTCGCGACAGCTCGCTGAACCGTTTCTTGTGCAAAAAGTGCCAGATACTGGCCGACTAGTGGCCTTGCGCACGGCATGGCGCTGGCTATGCTAGCTGTAACTAACTATGTCGACCGTCATCTGTTAGCCGTGATTTCAACGCTGCCAGAGTGCGCAACCCAAGGCACCGGACACTGAACCAACAAGGAGCAAGTTGTACATGGAAGTTTTCTGCACGTTAGGGCTGGCCCGCTGCTGGGCTATCAAGAGAAGGATGTCTTGATTAGAGCGTCGCTGCATGGACCCTCGGATTAAAACATCATTTATCACCTGACAACTTCCTCCCGTGGAGGAATGCGTGTGCCTGTTCTGTGGAACGTAGTGGTGGATGCTGAAAGACCTGACTTTCATCAAATCAAAAGACCGCGCGGAAGGTGATACAACCATGTTCAACCTACATCACAAGGCTGACCTGCAGGAAATCGAGCGTTTCAGCTGCGCCTTGACCGAAGCCAACGCCAAGCTCGAAGCGATCAGCCGTTCGATGGCGATGATCGAATTTACCCCCGAAGGCATTGTTCTGGATGCCAACGAAAACTTCTGCAAGACCATGGGTTACAGCGCTGAGGAAGTGCGGGGAAAACATCACCGGGTGTTTTGCGAAGAAGCGTTTTACCGCAGCGAGGAGTACGCCAGATTGTGGCGCGACCTGGCCCGGGGTGAGCCGATCAGTGGCACGTTTCTGCGCTTGAACAAGTCCGGCAAGGAGATCTGGCTCGAAGCCAGTTACATGCCGGTGTACGGCCCGGACAAACAAGTCAAAAGTGTCATCAAGGTCGCGTCGGATATCACCGCCCGGGTCAACAAAGAGCACGAAGAAGAAAGCATGCTGGCGGCGATCAGCCGTTCGATGGCGGTGATCGAGTTCACCCCGGACGGCAACGTGATTACCGCCAACGACAACTTTCTGAAAACCATGCAGTACTCGCTCAACGAAATCGTTGGCCATCACCACAGCATGTTCTGTCACCGTTCCGAATCCGAGTCGGCGCAATACAAGGCATTCTGGGCATCGCTCAATCGCGGCGAATATCACTCGCACCGTTTCGAGCGCAAGAACAAGTCCGGACAGATGGTTTATCTCGAAGCCTCGTACAACCCGCTGTTCGACACCAAGGGCCGTTTGTACAAAGTGGTGAAGTTCGCCAGCGACATCACCCAGCAGATGACTACCTTGCAGAACGCCGCGGAATCGGCCCACAGCACCTCGGTACAAAACGACGCCTGTGCGCAAAAAGGCTCACAGGTGGTGCAGCAAACCGTGCAGATCATTCAGGACATTTCCCGCGACCTCAACGAAGCGGCGCTGAGCATCGATGCGGTCAGCAAGCAGTCGGACATCATCGGCACCATCGTCCAGACCATCCGCGGCATCGCCGACCAGACCAACCTGCTGGCGCTCAACGCGGCCATCGAAGCGGCGCGAGCCGGTGAACACGGACGCGGATTTGCCGTGGTCGCGGATGAGGTGCGCAGCCTCGCGGCGCGCACCAGTCAGGCGACCCTGGAGATTGTCGAAGTGGTACGCAAAAACCATGACCTGTCACTGAGCGCGGTGTCGAGCATGCAGTCGAGCCTAAGCCGCACCGGGCTGGGTGTGGAACTGGCGAACGAGGCGGGGGAGGTGATTCTGGAGATTCAGCAGGGATCACGGCATGTGGTGGATGCGATCGGGCAGTTCAATGCGACGTTGCAACTAAACTGACACCCATCAACAACGGTAGGAGTGAGCCTGCTCGCGATTGCGGTGCGTCAGTCACTGGATAAGTAACTGATGTATCGCTATCGCGAGCAGGCTCACTCCTACATTGGTGCCTAAGCAACTTTCAGATCACAGCGCCGCGAGAAACTTGTCCGCCAGTTTGTCGCTGTCTTTGACGTCATTGACGTTGTCTTTTTCCGCTTGCGCCAGCTTCATCTTGTCCTGCAGACGCTCGGCGATCTCTTTGCCGATGGCCAGTTGTTTCTCCGGCGGCATGGCTTTGATGTCGTCTTCGGTGATGCCCATGCTCTGAAGGATACTGTCGCGCAGGCGCTGTTCCGGCGACTTGCTCATGTAGTCCTTGAACGCGTCAGTGGCCGAGGTCCCGGTGGTGGTGCCGGCCGCCGTGGCGTCGGTGGTTTGCAGGCCGACACGGGTCTTGGCGAAGGCTTCGTCGACGTTATCGCTGATGCGCGTGGCGGCGGCCACTTGCTGGGTGGCGATCTGCGTGGCCGAATCCTCAACCTTGGAGGTCGCGTCGGTCGCTTGCGACGGGGCCTGGTTCTGCAGCGATTGCAGCATGGCGCCGTGCAGGCCGCTTTGCAGACCGGCAGCGGCGGTCGTGGTCGCGTCATCCGCCAGCCGCTTGGGCAGGTGGATGAGCTGCTGCTGTTTGGCACTGACCAACATCATGATGGAGACCTTTGGATAATTGCTGACGGGCATATCCGAGCAATTACCGTGCCTTTAAAGAAAGTTCTTTTATTTCAACGTGTTAGTGATCTGGCATGTGCAACAAAGCGGTCATCCCTTGCCGTCGGGCGGCAGAGGATGACCGTGTAGCCTCAGCGGTGGGCAATGTTTTCCAGCGCCAGATTGCGCGTGCGCGGGCCGAACCAGCCGATGGTCAGCATCACGATCAGCATGCTGCTGACAATGAACGCGAGCACCCCGGACGTGCCGAAGTTGTCGAGGAACAGCCCGATCAACAGGCTGCTGAACACCGTCGACAAACGGCTGAACGAATAACAGAAGCCCACTGCCCGGGCGCGGATGTTGGTCGGGAACAGTTCGCTCTGGTACGAGTGATAACTGAAGCTCAGCCACGCATTGCAAAAGGTGATCATCACTCCGCAGACGATCAGGCCGAAGGCGCTGGTCTGCAACGCGAACAGAGTGCCGAAGGTCATCGCGCCGAGGGCTGAGCCGACGATCTGCCATTTGTTCTCGAAACGGTTGGCGAACTTGACGAACAGCAATGGCCCGAGCGGGTAGGCGAGGGTAATGATGAACGCGTACATCAGGCTGTGGGTGACGCTCACGCCCTGGCCGGACAGCAGCGCTGGCAGCCAGTTGCCGAAACCGAAGAAACCGATCGCCTGGAACACGTGAAACACGATCAGCATCAATGCCCGGCGCCGATATGGCGGCTGCCAGATGTCGGCGAAGCGACCCTTGCCTTCGACATCCACCGGGACGGCTTCGGGGGCATCCAGCGGTTGGCGGTGATCCTTCTCGCAGCGGGCTTCGATGTCGTCGAGAATCCTGTTCGCTTCATCGAAACGCCCATGCTGCGCCAGCCAGCGCGGTGACTCCGGCAGACGCTTGCGCAGCCACCAGATGAACAGTGCAAACACCGCACTCGCCAGCACCACCCAGCGCCAGCCGGACACACCGAACGGCGCCTGCGGCACCAGCCACCAGGACATGAGTGCCACTGCCGGCACCGAGAGAAACTGTACGAAAAACGCGAAGGCGAACGCTGAACTGCGCATGCGTTTGGGCACCAGTTCCGAGAGGTAGGCGTCGATGGTCACCAGCTCGATACCGAGGCCGATGCCCACCAGAAAGCGCATGCAGATGATGCCCAACGCCGAGCTTTGAATGCCCATCAGCACCGTGGCCACGGTGTACCAGACCAGCGCAAAGGTGAAGATCGCGCGACGGCCGAATCGATCGGCCAACGGGCTGAGCAGGCTGGCGCCGAGGAACAGGCCGAGGAAGGTCGCCGACGCGAACGCTGCCTGATCGGAGAAGCCGAACACGCCCTGATTGCCGGTGGCGAATATCCCGTCACGGATCAGCCCCGGACTGATGTAGGCGGTCTGGAACAAATCGTAGAGTTCGAAGAAACCACCAATCGACAACAGCGCCACCAGTCGCCAGATGGTGGCGACGGCGGGCAGGCGGTCGATGCGGGCGGAAATCTCGGCGGCGCGTATCGGGTCGATGCCGTCGCTTTGCGCGGCGGCGGGGGCGTGAGCAGTCATCTGCGGATCCATTTTTTATTGATGGAAAAGCTTAGCCTGCTATCGGAGTTGATGGATTGTGAATTTCGGCGGTTAGCCCCGGAGAACCGCCGATTTCTTGCAATAACTGCTTACCAATTAACGATTTATGCCGCAGCGATCGAATCGGGCAGCGCCGACGTCGGCAAGCCGAAAATGCGATCGAACAGCCAGTTGAAGGCGAACGTGTAGCACGGGATGAAGATGATCAGCGCCAGATCCAACAGGAACGCCTGCACCAGACTGATATTCATCCACCAGGCGATCAGCGGAATCAGGAACACGATCAGTGTCAGCTGAAAACCGACTGCATGAGCGACGCGCCGTTTGACCGTGCGGGTGCGCGATTTCTGGCGGCTTTCCCAGTGCTCGAACAGCGAGGTGTAGATGAAATTCCAGGTCACCGCGATGGTGGTGATGATCACCGCCAGTGGGCCGGTGCTGCCGGGCGACGTGCCGGACAACAGTGCCAGGCCTAGGGCGGAGAAGGTCATGCCGATCACTTCGTAGAGCGACACGTAGACCAGTTTGCGTTTGACGCCTTGCATGGGTTTTGCCTCTTTCTTGCAACGTGTTGGCCAGCGAGACTGGCGGAGACGGCAAAAGATAGCTTCAATGGGCGTGACAGAAAAAGTCAGTAGCTTTCAGTTTTGGTGATAGGTAGATGAAGTGAATTTTAACAGCGACAGCATCGAACTGTTCCTCGCAGTGATCGAGCGTGGCTCGTTTTCCGCTGCTGCCCGCGCTTTGGGGCGGGTGCCGTCGGTGGTGAGCATGGCTATCGGCAATCTGGAGGCGGAGCTTGGCTATGCCTTGTTCGATCGCAGCCACCGCGAACCGCAGCCGACGGCCATGGCGCTGTCACTGGTGCCCCATGCACGGCTGATCGCCGAGCAGCTCAAGCAACTGCAGGTGCACGCGGTGGAGTTGTCGCTGGGTCTGGAGAGCAAGCTGTCGATTGGCGTGGTGGCGGACATCGACCGGCGCCGCTTGCTCGCCGCGATCAAGGTGATTGCCGAGCGTCATCCGTTGCTCGACATTGAGGTACTGACCGCGCCGCAGGACGATGTGCTGGCGATGCTGCACAGTGGCCGCGTCAGCGTGTGTCTGGCGTTTGCCGGGTTGAGCATGAACGTGCTGGAGCG
The DNA here is from genome assembly GCF_004683905.1 of Pseudomonas fluorescens. Taxonomy (NCBI): domain Bacteria; kingdom Pseudomonadati; phylum Pseudomonadota; class Gammaproteobacteria; order Pseudomonadales; family Pseudomonadaceae; genus Pseudomonas; species Pseudomonas fluorescens. The sequence goes on along the minus strand of NZ_CP038438.1, from coordinate 4,582,878 downwards.
TTTTCAGTTTGTCGGCAGCGAACGGATGATCGCCACGCTCGCGGCGGACAGTCCGTTGTTGCAGGGGCAGGATCTGTTTCTCGAAGACCTGGTGCATGTGCGGCAGATCTTCGTCGCCAGTCGCGACTTGCCGATCAGCGAAACCCGGCCGCTGGTGGCCGAATCGCATTGGCGCACCGACACCCTGGAGACTGCGCTGGAGATGGTCGAGGCGGGGCTGGGCTGGGGCAATTTCCCGTTGTCGGTGGTGCAGCCGTGGCTGGACAGCGGGCGCTTGAAGCGACTGAATTTTCGCAACATCGAAAACGGCCTGGTACTGCCGGTGCACGCGGTGTGGCTCAAGAGCCAGCCGTTGCAAAAGGGCGCGTTGGCCCTCGTCGAATTGCTCGGCCACTGAGCCCAACACAAACCCCCTGTAGGAGTGAGCCTGCTCGCGATAGCGTTGTGTCAGGCGATGCATATGTTGAATGACACACCGCTATCGCGAGCAGGCTCACTCCTACAGGGGGTGTGTTTCAACTCAGGATTTGGGAAGGATCAGGTACTCTCGCGAATCTTCAATTCAAAACCCATATCCTCAACGGGCCGCGCCACGCTGTTGCCCGCCATCAACGTCAACATTTGCTCCGCCGCACGCCGGCCGATCGCCTCGCGTGGGGTGTTGATGCTGCTCAGGCGCGGCACCATGTGTTCGGACATCGGCAAATCGTTGAAGCCGAGAATCGCCACCTGCTCGGGGATCTTGATCCCGTTGCGCAGCGCCTCCAGCAGCGCACCCTGCGCCAGGTCGTCGTTACCAAAGAAGATCGCATCCACATCCGGATGCGCCGCCAGCAGTTGCAGGAACAGTTCACCGCCCAGGCCCACGGACGAGGAGCGCGGGGTCAGCACTTCCAGATCCGGGTCGTAGCGACCGGCCTTTTGTAGGGCTTTGCGGAAACCTTCACCGCGCAACAAGGTGCGCTGATCCAGTTGCGCACCGATGTAGGCCAGACGCTTGCGACCGCGCGAGAGCAAATGTTCGGCAGCAGTTTCGCCGGCACTGAGCTGCGAGAAACCCACACAATTCACGCCGGCGGCGCTGTCCAGTTCCATCATGTACACGCAGGGAATATTGCTGGCCTCGATCATCCGCCGCGAACTTTCCGTGCGATCAAATCCGGTCAGCAGCAAACCGCGTGGCTGATAAGCCATGTAGTTGCGCAACAGGTTTTCTTCTTCATCGCGCGAATAGTGGAAGTTGCCGATCAGCACTTCGAAGCCCTTGGGTGTCAGCACCCGATGAATGGCTTCCAGCGTATCGATGAACAACAGGTTGGACAGCGATGGCACCAGAACCACCACTGAATGGCTCTGCGCCGAGGCCAATGCGCGGGCGGCAGGGTTGACCACGTAGTTGAGTTCGAGCGCGGCTTTCTGCACTTTTTCCACCAGTTCGGTGGCCACGGTGCTGACCCCGCGCAGGGCACGGGAGGCGGTAATCGGGCTCACGCCGGCGAGGCGGGCAACTTCATTAAGGGTGGGACGGCCGGTGGTGCGAGTGTTTTTATCGTTTTTAGGGGTGGTCATCGGGCGGCTTGCCAAACAAAAATCAAGGCACTAAGGTAGCGCTGTCCTGATGCAGCTGCAAATGCGTAAGCGAGGTCCTGCCTGATCCTCGCTTTTCGGCGTTGGGAACAAACCTGCTGCAACCCAAAAAAACGACAAGAAGGCGTCGGCAACTTCTGCCTGTGCACTAGAGTCATAGCTAGCAAAGGTAGCGCTGTCTGCGCGCTGAGGTGTTATATGAGTCATCCCATCACCGCCCTGGTCATCATGGGCGTTGCCGGTTGCGGCAAGACGTGCGTCAGCGAGGCCCTGTGCCAATTGAGCGGCGCCACTGCCATTGAAGGCGATACTTTTCATCCGGCCGCCAACATCGAAAAGATGAGCGCGGGGATCCCCCTGAACGACGACGACCGTGCCGGCTGGCTCGACAGCCTGTGCGATGAACTGCGTCGCGTCGATGCATCGGGTAAACGCCCGGTGCTGACCTGCTCGGCCCTTAAACACAGTTATCGCGAAGTGCTACGCAGTGCCTTGCCGGGCCTGGGCTTCGTGTTCCTTGAGCTGACCCCGGAAGTCGCCGCAGACCGCGTATCGCATCGTCCGGGCCACTTTATGCCGGCAACGTTGATCGAAAGCCAGTTCGCCACCCTCGAATCGCCGGTCGGCGAGCCGTTGACCCTGGCCCTGAATGCTTCGATCCACAGCGTTGAAGAACTGGCGTCCCAGGCTCACGTCTGGTGGCAGGCCCACGGTCTGAAACAGGCGGTATGAGTGTGTTGAAAGAGCTAGCGCTGTCCTCACGAATTCTGTTTAACCCGCTTTAATAACAACAACAAGCCAGGAGACACCCCCAATGTTTGGCATGTCCCACGACGCCTACCTGCTGCTCGATGCAGTGGTCACGGTAATCGGCCTGATTATCCTGATCACCAAATTCAAGATTCACCCCTTTATCTCGCTGACCATCGCGGCCGCGTTCCTCGGCCTGACGTCCGGCATGCCGATCGGCACCATCATCAAGGCGTTCCAGGACGGCTTCGGTGGCGTGCTCGGTTTCGTGGGCATCATCCTCGCGCTGGGCACCATGCTCGGCAAAATGATGGCCGAATCCGGTGGTGCCGATCAGATCGCGCAGACACTGATCCGCGCCTTCGGCAAGGACAAAGTGCAGTGGGCAATGATGTTCGCCGCGTTCCTCGTCGGTATCCCGCTGTTCTTCGAAATCGGCTTCGTGCTGCTGATTCCGCTGGTGTTCATCGTTGCCCGCCGCACCGGTGTGTCGATCATCAAGATCGGTATCCCGCTGCTCGCCGGCCTGTCCGCGGTACACGGTCTGGTGCCGCCGCACCCGGGCCCGCTGCTGGCGATCGGGGTGTTCGGCGCCGACATCGGCAAGACCATCCTCTACGGTCTGATCGTTGCGCTGCCGACCGCCATCATTGCCGGTCCGATCTTCGGTACCTTCATCGCCAAGCACATTCCCGGCACGCCGAATCAGGAGTTGGTCGATCAACTGGCCCGTGAAAGCGACGACTCAACCAAGTTGCCGAGCTTCAGCATCACCCTGATCACCGTGCTGCTGCCGGTGTTCCTGATGCTGCTGAAAACCTTCGCTGACGTGGCGCTGCCGGACGGTCACTTCTTCCGCACCTGGATGGACATGATCGGTCACCCGATCTCGGCCCTGCTGCTGGCCTTGCTGCTGTCGCTGTACACCTTCGGTCACAAGCAGGGCATCGGTTCGCAGCAGATGCTCAAGTGGCTGGACGCGAGCCTGGCGCCGACCGCCGCGATCATCCTGATCATCGGTGCCGGTGGTGGCTTCAAGCAGATGCTGGTGACCAGTGGTGTGGGCGACGTGATCGGCCACATGGCGGTCAGCGCGCAGATTTCGCCGATCCTGCTGGCGTGGCTGGTGGCGGCGGTGATTCGTATTGCTACCGGTTCGGCCACCGTGGCGACTATCACGGGCGCGGGCATCGTGGTGCCGGTGGTGGGAATGATTCCGGGCGTCAACCGTGAGCTGCTGGTGCTGGCCACCGGTGCCGGTTCGTTGATCCTGTCTCATGTGAACGACGCCGGCTTCTGGCTGGTGAAGCAGTACTTCAACATGACCGTGGCCGAAACCTTCAAGACCTGGACCGCGATGGAAACCATCCTGTCGGTGGTGGGCCTGGGCTTTATCCTGCTGTTGTCGCTGTTCGTGTAAGCGATCACACAGACACAAAAAAACCGCAGCGATGCGGTTTTTTTGTGCCCGACGATATCAGGCTGAATGCATTACCCCTGTGGGAGCGGGCTTGCTCGCGAAAGCGGTGTATCAGTCGCTGAAAATGTTGACTGACACGACGCCTTCGCGAGCAAGCCCGCTCCCACAGGGGGGGGAGGTGTCAGGCAGTGGTTTTCGGGGCCAGGCCATCCGCCCGGAACATCCCGCGAATCCCGCGCACCGCCTGACGAATCCGGTCCTGGTTTTCGATCAGCGCGAAGCGCACGTGATCATCGCCATACTCACCAAAGCCAACCCCCGGCGAGACGCAGACCTTGGCCTCGGCCAGCAGCTTCTTGGCGAATTCCAGCGAACCCAGATGCGCGTACGCCTCGGGAATCTTCGCCCAGACGTACATCGACGCTTTCGGATTCTCGACCATCCAGCCCAGTTCATGCAGGCCTTTGACCAGCACGTTGCGGCGCTGGCGATACTGCTCGGCGATGTCGCGCACGCATTGCTGATCGCCTTCCAGCGCGGCAATCGCCGCCACTTGCAGCGGGGTGAAGGTGCCGTAGTCGTGGTAGCTCTTGATCCGTGCCAGGGCGTTGACCAGCTCCGGGTTGCCGACCATGAAACCGATGCGCCAGCCGGCCATGTTGTAGCTCTTGGACAAGGTGAAAAACTCCACCGCAATGTCCTTGGCGCCGGGCACCTGCATGATCGACGGGGCTTTCCAGCCGTCGTAGACGATATCGGCGTAAGCCAGGTCGTGAATCACCAGTACGTCGTACTGCTTGGCGAGGGCGATCACCCGTTCGAAGAAATCCAGCTCCACGCACTGCGCGGTGGGGTTGGACGGGAAACCGAGGATCATCATCTTCGGTTTCGGGATCGAGCCACGGATGGCCCGTTCCAGCTCGGCGAAGAAGTCCACGCCGGGCACCAGCGGTACCGAACGCACCTGAGCGCCGGCAATCACCGCGCCGTAGATGTGAATCGGGTAACTCGGGTTCGGCACCAGCACCGTGTCGCCCTGATCCAGGGTCGCCAGCATCAAGTGCGCCAGGCCTTCCTTGGAACCGATGGTGACAATGGCTTCGCTTTCCGGGTCGATATCGACCGCGTAGCGTTCCTTGTACCAGTTGGAAATCGCCCGGCGCAGGCGCGGAATGCCCTTGGACGTGGAGTAACCGTGGGTGTCTTCGCGCTGGGCAACCTGCACCAGTTTTTCAACAATGTGCGGCGGTGTGGCCCCGTCGGGATTGCCCATGCTCAAGTCGATGATGTCTTCACCACGACGCCGCGCGGCCATCTTCAGCTCGGCGGTGATGTTGAAAACGTAAGGGGGGAGTCGATCAATGCGCGCAAAGCGGCGCGGCGAACCTTGTTCAGCCATTGTTGCCTCGGATAACGTAAGCGCCCGGAACCGTCCGAGCGACGCTGGTCACTGCGGTGACCTGTGGCGGAAGATAAGGGCAGCGATGGCAGACTGTCCAGCGTGCACGACAATAATTTTTTCCAAGGAAATGCTTAATGGAATTCACCAGCGGCTTCTTGCTGAGCCTTTCGCTGTGCCTGGACATCGGCGTAGCCAACATCGCAATGATCACCCTGGCGATGCAGCGCGGTTACTTTCAGGGCTTCGCGCTGGGCCTCGGCACTTGCGTCGGCGACCTGATCTACGCAGTGCTGGCGCTGGCCGGGATGACCGTGCTGCTGCAGTACGAAAGCGTGCGCTGGGTGCTGTGGATCGGCGGGTCGGCGCTGCTGATCTACTTTGCGGCGAAGATGATCTATTCGGCGATTCACCATGAGGCGCAGTTGGCGGCGACGGCGGAGGTGGGGCAGAACTCCCATCGCAAGGAATTCTTCCGAGGGATCTTCCTCGCCATGTCCTCGCCCAGCGCGATCCTGTGGTTCGCCGCGGTTGGCGGCACCCTGATCGCCCGCTCCGGTGGCGGCGGCCCGCTCAGCTCGGCGCTGTTTCTCGGCGGTTTTCTCTGCGCCGGCCTGCTGTGGTCGGCCGGTCTGTGCTTTGCCGCGAGCCACGGCGGCAAGTTGCTCGGCGACAAGCTGTTGCGCTACTCCTACATGGCATCGGCGGCGATCTTCTGCTATTTCGCGGTTTACGTGATCGTATCCGGTTATAACGAGTTCGTTGGCTCCGGCGCTGCCGACCAGTTGCACGCCTTGTGACATTGCGAATCGGGTTTGGCTTCTATACTCAGCAGCCGAACCCCTAATTTTGTTCCAGGAGTCGAGTCATGGATGAGCAAAAACGCGTCGAAGTGGCGGAACCTCGCTTCGAACATGGACACTTCCTGCTGATCGCGGGATTTCGTGGTCGATTTACCCAGGACACGGCCAAGGACATCCCCGCGCTGTGGGAAAAGTTCTTGCCGCACCTGGGAAAGATACAGGGACAAAAAAACGAAGTGACCTACGGCGTCTGTAGCAATTTCGACGACAAGGGTGGCTTCGACTACATCGCCGGGGTAGAAATCAGCAAGCTCGATGACCTCGACCAGAAGGTCTATCAGTGGGTCGAAGTGCTGCCCCGGCAGTACGCGGTGTTCGAGCACAAGGGCCCGCTCGACCAGTTGCCGCAAACCCTGCAATACATCTACAAGACCTGGCTACCGACCTCTCACTACGTGGAACTGAATGCCCCGGAACTGGAACGCTACAGCGCCGATTTCAATCCGCGACTGCACACCGGCAAACTGGAAATCTGCGTGCCGGTCGACAGCAAAACCTGAGTCCATGACGATGAGGCGGATCACTGATCCGCCTCATGTTGTTCAACCGCGCTTGCCCTTGCCCAGCCGTCGCGCCCGCAACAGGTCGATGCCCAAGGTGATAAAGCCGAACGTACTGATGCCCAACACCATCAACAGGCCGATTTCAACGCTGCTCATAAGCGGTTACCCCCAAGGGTGATCAGAGACACAGCGCAGGAATAGCCCGTCAGCGGCACGAAGAAAAGCGCTTATACGCAGGCTTTACGCCCCCCGCGCGGATCGATATGAACACCTTATTCCTTTATGCTTTGCGCACTTTTCTCCGCTGATTTTCGAGCTGCCATGAACACCGTCATCCGCAACGTCACCGCCGCCGACCTGGATCGCTGCTACGCCATCGAAACCGTTGCCTACGAAGGCGATGAAGCCGCCACTCGCGAGAAGATCGCCACGCGCATCGCCACCTGGCCTGAGGGTTTCATCGTCGCCGAAGTAGACGGCGTAGTCGCCGGGTTCATCAACTCGGGCGCGGCGTTTGATGTGCAGATGTCCGACGAGTCGTTCAAGGAGCTGATCGGTCACGATCCGCAAGGGCCGAACGTGGTGATCATGTCGGTGGTGGTGCACCCGGACTATCAGGGCCAGGGTTTGGCCAAGCGACTGATGGCCGAGTTCATCAAGCGCATGCGCGGGATGGACAAGGCGACGATTCATCTGATGTGCAAGGAGAAGCATATTCCGCTGTACGCCGGGTTCGGCTTTGCCTACATCAAGCCGTCGGAGTCCGACCATGGCGGGATGGCGTGGCACGAGATGATCCTGACCCTCTAAGTCATCAACCATCAAACCCTGTAGGAGCTGCCGAAGGCTGCGATCTTTTGATCTTGATCTTCTCAACAGCAAGATCAAAAGATCGCAGCCTTCGGCAGCTCCTACAAAGGGTTAGGGGGTGGGTCAGTCTTGTCGGTATAAAACTGGTCATCTTAGATTCGTTAATTTCTATTTCTTACAAAGAATTCTCTGGACTGCAGTGACTGCCTTATCGAGTACGGCCTCCTCACTCAGGTCGGTTGTATCGATCCTTGTCCAGTTCACCAGACCACATCGCTCATAACTGGATCGAACTCGATTCTGGTACTCAATAAAGCCCTTCCGGCGATCTTCATTAGCGCCGTCATAGGCACCGCTTTCGCTCAGCCGAAACGTTACCTTTCTCTTTGCTGCCAGAATCGGATCAACATCTAAAAAAATCACGTGATCGGGCTTTCTAATCGTTGAGAATAGCGCCAATGCCTGGTCCGCCAAATCATCATTTTTAAGCAAGAAGCGCGCTAAATATTTGTGGTGCCAACCGTCAGCGATACAACTTATGCCAGAGTTCGTCAAGGGTGTTACAGCTGCATGATCCGTGGCTTGAAACCATGCAGTTATCAAACTCATCCAGTGTTTGTCACCTAATTGTTCAAGTGGAGCGTTGTCCGGATAATCCCATAAAACTTCACGTAGCCGAGACATATGAAACTCTGTATAGCCTGTAGGCACAGGAGGACGATTTTTGTCTATAAAGTGCAATGCAGAATGGGACTCAAGAATTCTGTCATATGTTGCTCGCGCAACCGTTGATTTTCCTGCGCCATCGGTACCTTCGAATGCGATAAATACTCCTTTATCCAAAGAATAATTCATGCAAAACCTCCTAGGTAAGCTTCAGTATCCAAAGAGTTTCTTCCACTTCCTTCTATTAACGGTCTAAAGCCCTCTCGTTGATAAATTTCTGACATTTTTTTTCCGAGTGTATTTAGAAAGTCGACGGAAGGACGCGCTTTCGTGGAGTAGTGTGAGCCGGCGTCGGGGTGGAATACTGCAACCGCAGGCACCACTCCCATATTTCCGAAATACTCGATGCCTTCAATGATTGACTCTAAAGGTTCCATGCCAGCAACAAAACCCGCGTAGACGTTTCCACGACCTAAAACCTCGACAGCAGCTTCAAACGCAGAAAGGAAGCGTGGTCTTGTATAATTCTGTGACTTTCCAGGGCAAACTTCAGAAAACAGATCTGCGTTGAATACTTCCAAGCTCATGGATAGTTTGTGGCCCAGTCCTTTGAAACGCTCAAAAAGCCGGAAATCCTTGGGTGGCATCGAAATTAAGTGGTAATCCAGATTGCTCGCAGTGTTTCTTTCTTTTACTCGTTTCATTAGGTCTAAATGCATTAAGTAACCTTTATCATAATTTGGGATCGTGCCGCCGTTAAACAAAACTCTCTTGTAACGTCCACTCTCCACCTTGGTAGCTATCTCTACGGCTTCTCCTGCTAAATCACCTTTGATACGCATTTTGTGGTCGGAAAAATTTTCTCTGGCTGCACCAAGAGAGCAAAATTTACACTCGCGACCATTGTTGAAGTAATAGCAATGACCTGGTGAAAATATCCCAAGGGTGGAGTTTCCATATACGGTTAAATGCGTTTCGAATAATTCACCGTTGCTTAATTGGGTTCCATAGGATATCGGTCTGGAAGGAAATGTAATTTTTATGGTTTTGCTTCCATGCTTTAATGCTGGATGTCCTTGTGCTAAAACGATTTGATATGGTGAGCTAGGGTTGTAATTAGCGGCCGTGATAATTTGTCCGTCGAGAATCATTTCCTGGGGCGTGTGGATGCTTGATTCAAGTATTGCACTGTCACCTGTGCCATATGCTCGTCTTTTCTCAATATGCTTCGTTTGGTTCTGAAAATACTCCAGGAATTCTTTGGAGAAATTAATGCCATTGGATAATAGTTTAAGTTTTAGGTTGACTGTTTCGAATAACATGATTTGCCTCCAGTTCCATGAGTTATAGGAGTAATCGTATAAGTTCTTTTGTGGATAATGCTATTAATGTTCCATTGTCTGATACGGATGTTGCTGAAGGTGGGGAGCTAGTTCTGATACCGCCTTTGTCGTCGAATAACGCACCACCCGCTTCTCTGAGTACCAACTCTGCTGCGGCAATATCACAACTTCGTTCGTGTCCAGGTGGGCCTACATCAATAAAAGCATCAAGAACCCCGGCAGCAATAAGACAGATTTCCAATGAAGAACAGGAATAAATTCGGACTTTCGCCGCTGACCATATGATGTTTTCAATTCTGGATCTTTCCTGAGCGTCTCGGGGGCGATGGAAAGAAACCCTCATTTCTTCTAAAGAGTGGGTGGTGCGTGTCCTAAGCCTTTTCACGATTATTGAGGATTGCAGATACGCTCCCTCGTTTAATGCTGCCGTGTACACCAGATCTCTTGATATGTCATACACCCAGCCAAATATATATGCACCATTGTAATAAAGCGCCACACTCGATGTGTAGCCAGGGAAGCCTAGAGTTGCATTGTGCGTACCGTCTAATGGGTCTATAAGAAGTGAGTATTCCTCTTTTTTTTCGAGGGCATTAAAGCTGGCGCTTTCCTCCGAGTATATTGCGATTTTAAAACTGATAGTTGATAGGCACTCAGCTAATATGTTTTGGCAATCTAAATCTGATTGTGTTTGAGCGTTGTTCCATTGATTTTGTGATGTGTCGTAGTCAGGTAAGCATGCGAGCGTCCCGGCCCAATAGCGACGTAGTTGCTTTCTGGCTTCGTAGAGGCATTCTTCCAGTTCGGAAACGTGTTCGTCCTTGAATAAAGGTCTCATATCGAATTCTCAGCTATAAGTTGTGTATGCCAGGTTTCTCTATTGAGACGTGATGCGTAGAGTCTTACTTCAAATAATTTTCCTCCATAAACTGCATAGTCCGCGCTCATGAATGCGCTAAAGGTTTTTGGGAAAAGCGCGAGGGTTTTAATGTCAGCGTCATAACCTAGTTTTTTTCTAATCATGTTAGCCGCTTGTCTAAGGCTTCCTCCTGTATATGACTTATCTATAATCAACCATGGCTCATTCGTAATTTCACTATGAGGGAATATATCCAGAAACTCACTATCGCGAGTCAATAGGCTTGCATCGTTTTGTCGATGAATTTCAGAAAAGAATATTTTTTCGTCTCCAGTTGCCGCGAGATAACCAAGAGCAAGAGGTAGACCGGCTGATAACAAAAACAGTTTGTTCTTTGATAGTGTTTTTATTTTATGCCAAATTGGGTGGTCTTCGTAAATGTATCTGGTATTCAAGGTAAGGCAATTGTCCCAGTGCTCATGCGATATGTAAGCGCTGTAGAATGCGCAGAATCGGTTGTGAAAGTTAATGGTGCTATCGTTAGTGTTTATGAGTAATCTGTTTTTCGAGATGCCACGTATTGTTGGGTGTGTGGTTGCTGGATGTTTTTGTTTGGCTGATGTAGGCAGGATTTTATTAATTAACTGAGTTTTAAACTCAAACAGCTTCTGCTTGCATGGGCCAGAAATGGCTATTTCCGGCGTCAGGCCATCGCCTAGTATTTTTCGTATGTCTTTAAGTTTTGATTGATCAATGGCGGAGTTTATTTGGTGCCAGGTTTTAACTATCTGTGAATCAGACATGCAATTAAAGGCAGGTTCAAGATTGCTTAAGTCGCAAATCATCACTTCAGGGTGGCGTAGTTCGAACAAGGTTCGTTGAAGATGGCAGCCACTGTGTATCGCATTACGGTAAACGTAATAGTTGTTCGTTTGTAATCCGCTCAATGTTCGCCAGGCATGATGTTCGCTAATTATCGTCGTTAATGTTAAATTTTGATTTTTCGTATCGGTTAGTGAGGAGGTCTGTGTCATTGTTCGAACCTCGAAAAACTAAGTTAGTAAAGGTCATGGCAATTTTGGGCGACATAGGTTTTCTTTAGTGTTGGTTTTTGCATGATGTAGGGTATGCCTTAATCTCCAGGATAGAAGCAACATCAGAATAAATGAACATGCTACTAAAGCTATAAATACGGAGTGAACGGTGTGTTCGTACAGCGATAATAGGGTTACTGAAGAAAACACACCAAAAACGTTCAGTGTCAGTATTGTCATTACAGTGGGGGTCCAAAGATCATTCATGCCTCTCAAAGTCAATCTTGTGACAACATAAATGAACTCAAACATCAAGAAAGGTATTGAGATGATAATGTTTTTTTCTATAAGTATCCTTGTTGCTGTATCAGATGTGTAGATTAGAGAAATATTTTCATTTAACAAAAAACACGCCGTTAGGATTGGAGTTAGTATGAATAGTCCAAGCCGGATTGCCTGGCTGTGAGTTTTTGAAATTGCTTCGAAGTCCTTTGTTTTGTAGTGGCGTGCAGTCATTATTCCTGCCGCATTTCCTATTCCGATAGAAATCATATAGATGATACTGGCTGCATGAATAGAAGCTTGGTACGCAGAAAGGCTAATGTCATTTATATGTTTCGATATCAGGGAGAGCAAAAGGAATAGGAGGCTTTCACTACCAAAGCACAGGGCCATAGGGAGTCCACAAATCATGTACTTTATATAGTCATCTTTTGATAATTTTTTGCGTGCTGAAAAATTATTTAAGTGTTTTTGTATTGTGATTCTGAAAAATGCTAGCGCCGCGAATGAGAATAAATAACGCAGGCAAACGTACGTGATAATGAAATCGGATAAATTTATATCTGTGTCTATATTTGTGTATACGATACATGTTAATGCGAGAGCACTGTTCAGTAGCCATGTGAACGTGAGTTCGTATTGCGTTTTTCTAATGCCGTTATAGAAGTTAAAAATGGTAATCTGGAGGTATACGGCAGGTATTGAGATTGAAAGTGTTAAAAGGGCTTTAAAGTCGTCAGGGCTGCTGGGTTTTGTTTCTATTTTTGATGAGAATTTACCTATTAAAAATATTATGCATAAAATTATCAATCCAAGAAAAATTGCGAGATTGAAGGATGCGGCTATTTCTGACTTGATTTTGTCTGTGTTTAAATCGGTCGCTCCTGCTATGGTTATTAGCATGTTGGAAAAAAATCCGATGCCGACAACTGTCATAAAAGATAATGACGCTAAGGCGAATGATGCGGCACTCAGCGAGTCGACAATGTAATGGCCGATAAAGGAGAAGAAAATCAGTGATCCAATCATATCTCCCAATCTGGAAAATATTAGCGGTACAGATAGTCTTAGGATTTCCATACAATGGACCGTTTGTGTCATTCCAAGAGGGCTAACTGTAAATGTTCAATCCCATTCTTTAAGTAAGGTTGTTAGGCGTGGGGTCTGGGAAGCAGCAAAGTATTTTTTTCTGAAATAGTACTCGCACATTGAAATTTTATGTTTGGTTTGTTTGCGCTCGTTGAACTCATTATCTAGTGCGGCAAGAGAAGTTTTTGTCGTTGGGTAGATGTCTTTTGTTTTTAGCAGGTCCTCAATTGCTAGGAATACCAAGTCCATGTAGTCCAGTATCTCTTGGATATAGGATCTGCATTCCGTTTCTGTAGTTGCTCCTTGCCTGGCCAAAGCAAAGAACTTGTTTTTGATGGTTTCGTATCCTTCAACTCGATACATGTTTGAGTATATCCACTTATAGTGCTTGTTCGAAGTGCCAGTGAGGTATGTAAAACTCATGGATGTTTTTAGCATCATGTCTCTGGCTATCTCACAGCCCATCCAGAGATTTCCTGACTGCCAACACCCTTGAATATCCTGAAACGCATAAAAGACGGGAAGTTTCTCACGATGTGCAATGTAGATATGCTTGTCCAAAGGAATTCTTGATTTTATAGATTTGAATCTTTCTTCGTTTGTAATGGCATGTCCGATGATAGAACGATGAATGATGTTGTTTTCTGTGTTTGTTAGTATTGGGTCATATAGGAAGCGCTGGTCAGAAATTACCTCAGTAAACGCTTTGTTGATTTTTTTATATATGTCTTCAATTTCCGAGAAGGTGATGTAGTCAGCGTCAATGTGGATGCTGGAGTCTCCATAGAAGTCGGTTGTGTTGTGGACTTCTTCGTTTTTCGTGATATGGCGATAATTTTCATTTGTGACAAACGCGTGTTCGATATCCTTAATGCTTTTTGCTGTAGGGCGTTGTTCGCATAGAATGATGCAGTCGATGTCGGAGTGAATTGTTCCTATGCCATCTATTAGAGAGCCAGAAATAATTAGAATGCTTGTCGATTCTAAAAAAGCTTTCTCTAAAAGATAATTTTTTGGTATAGAAATTCTTCCATCCAATATAGTTATTTCATTGCTGGTGATTTTTGATTTTGACGTCTTAATTAGAATTTTTGTCACGCGATGCTCCTCGGGGGTGTCGAGTGCTGCTGTGCTTTAAGTGTCAGTCTCCATGTCAGAGTCCGTTTTCAACAATGGCAAATCTATTGAGTAATTAATGAATTTACTCATGGCTAGAACCTAGAGTGTTTGACAGTACGACGTCAATATCCAAGGTGAAAATCAGAATTTACTTACAGGGTTTTATTGGTTTTAAATGATTTGGGATTGCTCGTGGGATAACTCTTACAGGATGATTATTTAGTCCTGTAAGAGAATATGAGATATTTTTTCAGTAAAGGGTGTCGCTTACTCTTTTCGGTGCTTCGCGGTCGTAGGTCTCGGCGTCAAACTGCCCGTCATTCAGGCGCTTGTGAAACGCGCCCGCAGAGGGCAGGGCCGAGCGCGGCAGGTGGGTTTCCGGGTTCCAGGCGTCAGAGCGCACAAAGGCTTTCGAGCAGTGGAAAAACGCTGCCTCTACCGTCACCAGCAACACGGTTTTCGCCGGTTTGCCGTTCACCGCAAAGCTTTCCAGCAGCTCAGGATCGGCGCTGATGGTCGCGGTGCCATTGACCCGCAAGGTCTCGCCAATGCCCGGAATGATGAACAGCAACGACACCCGTGGATCGTGCAGCACATTGCGCAGGGTATCGATGCGGTTGTTGCCCGGGCGGTCCGGCAGGGCCAGGGTGTTTTGGTCAATGATCCGCACGAACCCGGCTTTGTCACCGCGTGGCGAATTGTCGAGACCGTCGGCGCCCACCGAGCTGACGATCACCAGCGGCGACAGGCGCACCATCGCCTGATAATCCTCGTTGAGAAAACCGATCTGCTTGCGCACCGCGCGGTCGTGGGGCAGGCCGTAAATAGCTTCCAGTGCTTCGATTGAATCGATCATCGTGCATCCCTCGATGATTTAGAAAAACAGTCCCATACGCCGTTCGTAACCGACCCGGCCCTTGTACGCTTCGCCGCTGTCGACGAAACCGTGTTTGGCGTACAGCGCGATGGCGGCATCGTTATCGGCATCCACCGACAGTTCCAGACCCTTGATCTCCGGCCATGCTTCACGCGCCACCTCGGGCAGCGCCTGCAGGCAAGCCTTGCCGTAACCTTTGCCCTGTGCCCGGTGATCGACCTGCAAGGCGTGCAGGGTGGCGCTGTGTTCATCGGCCCAGTCCGGCAACACCGGTGGGCGCTTGAGCAGCAGAAAAGCCACCGGCACCTGATCGGCCAGCAGCGCGAAACCTTTGACGCCGGGGCCGGGTCTGGACAGCAGCGTGTGCAACGCGCCGTGAATGTCGCCGGAAAATTTGATCTGCTCGGGATGGATTTCAATCGCCTCGACCTGCTGACGCTGCAACGCGTTCAGGCTGTCGTACGGCACGAGTTGGGCTGACACGGGAATTTCCTTTTTCCTACAAAGATGAGCCTCGGATTCTAGCGATTTTGTGTTCGGCGGAAATTTTTTGTTTCGTCTGTCGATCCGTACGATGGTCGAACGACTAAGGGTGTCTTCAGCACAAAAACCACGGAGAACACCATGAGCGCACAGACTGAAATCCAGACCCTGATCAATACCTACCGCGACGCGGTAATGACCAAGAACGTCGACAAGGTCATGACGTTGTACACCGACGACATCGTCTCCTTCGATGCGATCAAGGCCCTGCAATTCAAGGGCAAAGCGGCCTACCGTGCCCACTGGGAAGCCTGCATGGAGATGTGTTCCGGCCCGCACGTTTTCGAGTTTCACGAGATCGCCATCGAGACCGCCGACAACCTCGCCTTCGCCCATTGGGTAACGCATTGCGGCGGCACCAACGACAAGGGCGAAACCCAGAGCTGCTGGATGCGCGCCACCGCGTGCTATCGGCAGGTCGGCGGGACGTGGAAAATCGCTCACGAGCACTGGTCGGCACCGTTCGATCCGATGAGCGGCAGCACGCTGTTCGATGTACAACCCTGATCTTCAGCCATAGTTGATCCGTTCGAATCAGGAGAAAACCATGAAGTATTTATGCCTGGTCTACAGCGATGAGCGCCTGCTGCACAACTCGCCCGACAGCCCGGAAGACGCCGAGTGCTGGGCCTACGCCGAGTCGATTCAGGGCAGCGGGCGGATGGTCGCGGCCGAAGCGCTGGAGTCGGTGCAGACCGCAACCACCGTCCGGATGCGCAACGGCAAGCTGTCGATCACCGATGGCCCGTTCGCTGAAACCAAGGAGCAACTGGCCGGTTTCTACCTGATCGATGCCAAGGATCTCAACGAAGCGATTCAGGTCGCCGGCAATATTCCGGCGGCCCGGGTCGGCAGCGTTGAAGTGCGTCCGGTGCGGCAGTTGAATGTCTGAAGTCCGGGCGCGGGTCGAGCAGGTCTATCGCGAAGACTCGCGGCGGATTCTGGCGACCCTGATTCGTCTGCTCGGGGATTTCGACCTCGCCGAAGAAGCCTTGCACGAGGCGTTCTTCGTGGCGGTCGAGCGCTGGCAGCGCGACGGTGTGCCGGACAATCCGCGCACCTGGCTGGTGTCCACCGGGCGCTTCAAGGCCATCGATGTGTTGCGCCGCCGCGCCCGCTTCAAGGCCTCGCAGCCGCTGTTGCTGGCGCAGCTCGAAGAATTGGAACAGGCCGACTGGAGTGGCGAAGACGTGGAAGACGACCGCCTGCGGCTGATCTTCACCTGCTGTCACCCGGCGCTGGCGGCGGATGCGCAAGTGCCGCTGACCCTGCGGGAAGTCTGCGACCTGACCACCGAGGAAATCGCCCGCGCGTTTCTCTCGGCACCGGCGGCGATTGCCCAGCGCATCGTCCGTGCCAAGGCGAAGATTCGCGATGCAAAAATCCCTTACCAAGTGCCGAGCCTGAGCGAACTGCCCGAGCGCCTCGACAGCGTGTTGCGGGTGATTTATCTGGTGTTCAACGAAGGCTATTCGGCGTCGATGGGCGCCGAACTGACCCGCGAAGATCTGACCCGCGAGGCGATTCGGCTTGGGCGGTTGCTGATGGAGCTGCTGCCGGAACCGGAGGTCATGGGCCTGCTGGCGTTGATGCTGTTGCACGAATCACGTCGGCCGGCGCGCACTTCGCCCAGTGGTGAACTGGTGCTGCTGGATGACCAGGATCGCTCGCGCTGGGATGCCGGGTTGATTGCTGAAGGTTGTGCGCTGGTGGAGCGGGCGCTGACCACCCGAAGGTTCGGGCCGTATTGCCTGCAAGCGGCGATTGCCGCGGTGCATGCCGAAGCGCCGTCAGCGGCAGAAACCGACTGGCAGCAGATCGTCGGGCTGTATGACGTGCTGTTGCGGGCGGTGCCGTCGCCGGTGATCGAGTTGAACCGCGCGGTGGCAGTGGCCAAGCGCGATGGTGCGTTGGCGGGGCTGACGCTGATCGAGGGGATTCTGGATCGCGGTGAGTTGCAGGATTACCACCTGGCGCATTCGGCGCGGGCGGAGTTTTGTCGGCAGTTGGGCCGGGTGCAGCAGGCGCGGGCGGCGTATCGGCGAGCACTGGAACTGACCCGGCAAGAGCCGGAGCGGCGGTTTATCGAGGGGCGGCTGAGCGAACTGGATTGATCCCAGGAATTCATTGGCAGTGCCGGCCCCTTCGCGAGCAAGCCCGCTCCCACAGGCGATCGCATTCCAACTGTGGGAGCGAGCTTGCTCGCGAATGGGCGCGCCGCTATTCCAGCATCTTGCTCAGCAACCAGCTCCCCGCCGGCCCCGGCGGATACAGCCGCGACCACAACGCATCGACATACACCGGCCGCGGCCAGCCGCGCACCGTCAGTTCCACCAGCGAGCCATTACCGAAACGCGCCACCAGCCAGCGCGGCAGCGCCGCCCAGCCAAAGCCCATCTCCGCCATTTCCATCAGCATCAGGTAACTCGGCGCCGACCACACCCGGCCCTTTGCCCGGCTGTCGTAGGGATTGACGATGGTCGCCAGGCGCAACTCGCGATGCTGCTCCAGCACCTGCTGGTCGACCCGTTCGACACGGGTCAGCACATGATCATCTTTGACGAACAGCGCCAGGTCAGTGCGCTCGGCGACGGTCGAGGTCACCAGATCCGGTGGATAGGTGTCCTGCATTTCGGCAAACGCCAAGTGTGCGCGGCCACGCTGGACCAACTCGATCAGGTCGTCACACTCGGCGATCAAGCATTCCAGTTCCAGGTCCGGATAACGCTGCTCGAAGCCGACCAGTGCCGCTTCAAATCGCGCTGACTGGTAGGTGTCGGAAATCGCCACGGTCAGCTTCGGCTCGACGCCTTGTGCCAGTTGCCGGGCGCTCATTTCCATACGACTGGTGGCCGCCAGAATCGCCTCGGCCCGTTGCAGCATCACATGACCGGCCGGGGTCAGCGTCGGTTTGCGGCTGCTGCGGTCGAACAGCACCAGATCCAGATCGATCTCAAGACTCGCCACTGCGGCACTGATGGTTGACTGACTGCGCCCCAGCTTGCGCGCCGCTGCCGAAAACGAACCCTGAGTGGCCGCTTGCACAAACGCCAACAGCACTTCTTGCGAAGCCATGAACTATCGCCTTGATCGATGGTTATTGGTTATGAAGTATCGGTATGAGGGCAGATCATGGCAACCCTCTTCACTCAAGGAGTCAGGCCATGACTGCCAACAAATCCATCACTGAACGTATCTTCCAGGCCATCGGTTTCGAGTGTCTGGCGATCCTGATCTGTACCCCGTTACTGGCGTGGATCATGGACAAACCGCTGCTGGACATGGGCGCGGTGACCGTGCTGATCGCTCTGCTGGCGCTGGCGTGGAACGTGCTGTTCAACGGCTTTTTCGACCGCATGCTCAAGCGCCTGAATGTCGGCCACAACGCCTGGACCCGGGTGGTCCATGCGCTGCTGTTTGAGGGCGGATTGATCGTGATGGGCGTGCCGCTGATCGCCTGGTGGTTGTCGGTCAGCCTGTGGCAGGCGTTCTTGCTCGACATCGGCGTGCTGCTGTTTTTCCTGCCGTACACCTATGTGTATCACTGGGGGTATGACGTGGTGCGCGAGCGCCTCGTGACCCGCCGGGTATGCGCGGGATAAGCACAACCTATGGCGAATATAAAACCTGTGGCGAGGGGATTTATCCCCGATGGGGCGCGTAGCGGCCCCTCTTTTTATCCAGAAAAGAAGGGCCTGCTGCGCAGTCCATCGGGGATAAATCCCCTCGCCACAGAGGCTCTCACCAAGAAAGTTTTTAGTGAATCGGGGGTTTAGAGGAACATTCCTCCCGATGCCTCGACCCGCTGCCCGTTGATCCACTGCGCGCCCGGCGCCAGCAGCATCGACAGCGCGCCACCAATATCATCCGGCTGCCCGGCGCGACCCAGTGCGGTATTGCTCGCGACCATCGCGTTCAACGCCGCGTTGTCGCGCACCGCACCGCCGCCAAAATCGGTCTCGATAGCGCCCGGCGCCAGGATGTTCACGCCGATCTGCCGCGCACCCAGCTCCTTGGCCTGATAGCGGGTCAGCACTTCCATCGCGCCTTTCATCGCCGCGTAGGCGGCATAACCCGGCAGGCTGAAGCGGGTCAGGCCGCTGGAGATGTTGATGATCCGGCCGCCGTCATTGATCAGCGGCAGCAGTTGCTGAGTCAGGAAGAACGGCCCTTTGAGCTGGATATTCATCAGCAGGTCGAACTGTTCCGGGGTGGTCTCGGCGAACGCCGCGTGCACACCGATCCCGGCGTTGTTGATCAGGAAGTCGAAACGCGGACGCTCCAGTTGCTGCAGCGCTTGCGCAACCCGCGAGGCGAAATCGGCAAAGGTTTCGCTGCGGCCGACATCCAGTTGCAGCATCACGGCTTTGGCGCCGCGTTGTTCCAGTTCAGCCACCAGCGCCTGGGCTTCATCGGCTCGGCTGTTGTAGGTGCCGATGATGTCCACGCCTTCGGCGGCGAGGTGCAGGGCGGCGTTCTTGCCCAGGCCACGGCTGGCACCGGTGATCAATGCGATTTTGCGGCTCATGTGAAATCCTCGATTGCGTTGAGTGGTGATGAGCAAAGTTTATTTATCCGCCATGGGGTGATAAACAGACTGAAACCGGAATCACTGATCGACTCAGTCGAACAATCAACGGGTGTCCTCATGAACAAACTGGAACTGCTGCGCACCTTCGTCCGGGTCAGCGAACTGTCGAGTTTCACCCTGGCTGGCGAGAGTCTCGGGTTGCCGCGCTCAACGGTTTCCGAACACGTCCAGGCCTTGGAAACCCTGCTCGGCACCCGCCTTCTGCAACGCACCACGCGCAAGGTGCAGGCGACTCAGGACGGTCTGGTGTTGTACCAGCGCAGCAAGGATCTGCTGTCGCACATGGACGAGATCGAGGGGCTGTTTCGGCAGGATCCGGCGTCGCTGAGCGGGCGGATTCGTGTCGACATGCCGAACATCCTCGCGCGGCGCCTGATCATGCCGCTGCTGCCTGAGTTCATGGCGCGGCACCCGAATCTGGAACTGGAAATCAGCAGCACCGACCGCCGCGTCGATCTGCTCAGCGAGGGTTTCGATTGCGTGGTGCGCATCGGTGCGCAGCCGGATCAGTCGGTGGTGGCGCGGCACTTGGGCGACTTCCCGATGATCAACTGCGCCAGCCCCGCGTACCTCGAACGCTACGGCGTGCCGCAGACGTTGGAGGATCTGGCGCAGCATCGACTGGTGCATTACGTCGGTGTGCTCGGTTCGCGCTCGGAAGGGTTTGTGTATGAACAGGACGGACAGGTGCGGCGCCTGCCGATGGCTGGCAGCGTCACGGTCAACAGCACCGATGCCTATGAGTCGGCGTGCCTGGGCGGCTTCGGCCTGATCCAGGTGCCGCGCACCGGCATGCAGCCCCATCTGGACACCGGTGAGCTGCTGACTGTGCTGCCGAAGTTCACCGCGCCGGCGATGGCGATTTCAATCCTGTACGCGCGGCAACGGCATTTGCCGCTGCGGGTGCGGGTGTTCATGGAGTGGTTGGGCGATGTCATCCGTTCCACTCTCTAATGCCTGACACAAATCAAACTGTGGGAGTGGGCTTGCCCACGAAGAGGCCGGCCCATTCAGCATCGATGTTGACTGATCTGACGCCTTCGCGAGCAAGCCCGCTCCCACAGGGGTGGGCGGTGGGTGAAGTATTCGGGGCTGGTCGCGATCCAGGGTGGGAGTGGGCTTGCTCACGAAGAGGCCGGCCCATTCAGCATCGATGTTGACTGATCTGACGCCTTCGCGAGCAAGCCCGCTCCCACAGGGGTGGGCGGTGGGTGAAGTATTCGGGGCTGGTCGCGATCCAGGGTGGGAGTGGGCTTGCCCACGAAGAGGCCGGCCCATTCAGCATCGATGTTGACTGATCTGACGCCTTCGCGAGCAAGCCCGCTCCCACAGGGGTGGGCGGTGGGTGAAGTATTCGGGGCTGGTCGCGATCCAGGGTGGGAGTGGGCTTGCCCACGAAGAGGCCGGCCCATTCAGCATCGATGTTGACTGATCTGACGCCTTCGCGAGCAAGCCCGCTCCCACAGGGGTGGGCGGTGGGTGAAGTATTCGGGGCTGGTCGCGATCCAGGGTGGGAGTGGGCTTGCTCACGAAGAGGCCGGCCCATTCAGCATCATTGTTGACTGACCTGACGCTTTCGCGAGCAAGCCAGCTCCCACAGGGATCTAAGTCGATCAGAAGATCTGGGTGAACAGCCAGTACAGGCTGCCCGACAGCAGAATCGCCGCCGGCAAGGTCAGCACCCACGCCATCAGCAGATTGCGGATGGTCTTCATCTGCAAACCACCGCCATTGGCGACCATGGTCCCGGCCACACCCGATGACAGCACGTGGGTGGTCGACACCGGCAAACCGAACATGTCCGCCGCGCCGATGGTCAGCATCGCCACGGTTTCCGCTGAGGCGCCCTGGGCGTAGGTCAGGTGGGTCTTGCCGATCTTTTCGCCGACCGTCACCACAATTCGTTTCCAGCCAACCATGGTGCCGAGGCCCAGAGCGATGGCCACGGCGATCTTCACCCACAGCGGGATAAAGCGCGTGGCGTTGTCGATCTGCTGCTTGAACAGTTGCAGTTTGTCAGTGGTGTCGGCGTCGAAATTGCCGACCTTGTTTTTGTCCATCAGGCGAATGCTTTCGCTGGCCAGGTACATGTCGTTACGCACGTTGCCCATGGCCTCGGCCGGGACTTTCGACAGCGAGCCATAGCCTTTCACCTCCTCGCCAATATGCCCGGTGAGAGCGGCGAGGGCGGGGATCAGTTGCGGCGTGGCTTGCTTGCTGCGCACGTAATCGGACAGCACCGGACGCGGATCCACCGGGGCCGGCAGCGGAGTGTTTTTCACCAGCGCTTGCTGGGTGACTTCGGCGACGGCAGCGAACTGCAGCGCCTGATCGGCGGGCATGGTGCGGTTCAACGCGTAAGCCATCGGCAAGGTGCCAACCAGAATCAGCATGATCAGACCCATGCCTTTCTGCCCGTCGTTGGAGCCGTGGGCGAAAGACACACCAGTGCAGGTGGCGATCAGCAAACCGCGAATCCACCACGGTGGCGGGTTGTTGCCTTCCGGCGCCTTGTACAGCGCGCGATTCTTGATGAAGGCGCGCATGGCCAGCAGCAACAGCGCCGCGCAGCCGAAGCCCACCAGCGGCGACAGCAGCAGGGCGTAACCGATCTTGGTCGCCTGCGCCCAGTCCACGCCGCTGGTGCCGTCGCGCCCGTGCATCAAGGCATTGGCCACGCCGACGCCGATGATCGAACCGATCAAGGTGTGCGACGACGAGGCCGGCAGGCCCAGCCACCAGGTACCGAGGTTCCAGAGGATCGCTGCGATCAGCAGGGCGAAGATCATCGCGAACCCGGCGGACGAACCGACCTGCAGAATCAGCTCCACCGGCAGCAGGGCGATGATGCCGAACGCCACCGCGCCACTGGACAGCAACACCCCGAGGAAGTTGAAGAAGCCCGACCAGACCACCGCCACATTCGGCGGCAGCGAGTGGGTGTAAATCACTGTCGCGACCGCGTTGGCGGTGTCGTGGAAACCGTTGACGAACTCAAAGCCCAGCGCAATCAGCAGCGCCACGCCGAGCAGCAAAAACGGGGTCCAGGTGGTGACGGTGGTGCCCAGTTCATGCATGTCGTGCATCAGGCTGTAAGCGGTGAACAGCATCCCCATGGCGAGCACCGCGAAGAACACCACGTAAGTGAACGGCCCGGGTTTTTTATCAAGTGCCGGCCGGCCGCCGTGGGCGGACGTGGGGCGGGCGGCGGTCAGGGAGGGAGTAGCCATGAGCGGACAATCCTGAGCGAGGGAAGGAGTGTCGGTCATGATCGTTGCTAAATATTACAGAGAGACTGCGGCAGGTCAGTGTTTGGCGGATTAGCCTCACCGCTGATCTGTTGAGCCCATTCCTGAGTGCAGGAGGGGAAGTTGATTTAAGGTGAGCTGTTTGTGGTGAGGGGATTTATCCCCGATGGGTTGCGAAGCAGCCCCAAAAACCATTCATCTCGGTTTATCAGCTAAAACGCGTCCACCGGATATACGACTGCTACGCAGCCGATCGGGGATAAATCCCCTCGCCACAGGACCTCTGTCACCACAATGGATCTGTGGTGGGCAAGGGTCAGTAATCCCCACGTTTACGAAACGCCCAGCGCCCGGCAATCACGGTAAACGTCGCGACCAGCGCCACCAGAATCCAGAACCCCTCGGGATCCGTCGCCAGCGGTACACCCCCCACGTTCATGCCGAAGAAACCGGCGATGATGTTGATCGGCAGCGCCAGCACCGTGACCACGGTCAAGGTGAACAGGGTGCGGTTGCTCTGTTCGTTGAGGTTGGCGGCGATTTCTTCCTGGAGCAGTTTGATCCGCTCGCCGAGGGCGGTGAGGTCGTTGATGATCAGCGCGAACTCCTCGGTGGATTTGCGCAGCTCCTTGACGTCCTCCTTCTGCAGCCACGGCGGCGGACGATTGAGCAGGCGCAGCAAGGATCCCGGCTCCAGCGCCAACAGCCGTTGCAGGCGTACCAGCACCCGGCGGTTGGCGCCGAGTTCGGCGCGGTTGGTCGACAGGCGTGAGGAGAGCAATTCGTCCTCGACTAGATCGACGCTCATGCTGGTCTTGCGCACGATCTGCGTCAGCACTTCACCCTGATCACGCAGCAAGTGCACCAGCAGTTCCGACGGCGAGCGAAAGCATTCGCCGGCCTTCACCGACGAACGCAATTTGTCCACCGAGTGCAGCGGCTGCAGGCGTGCGCTGACGATCAGTTTGCTGCGCACGCAGACCCACAGCGTCGACACGTCTGAGGAAACCATGCTGCTGAGGTTGAACACCACGTCGTTGACCACTGCCAGCAACGCCGAATCAACGTGTTCGATGCGCGTCGAGCGCGAACCTTCGTGCAGCGCCTCGAAAAACTCTTCGGGCAATTGCAGATGACTCTTCATCCAGCGCTCGCACGCGGCGTGCGCCAGGTTCAGGTGCAGCCAGAGGAATTCATCACTGTCGCTGTCGTCTTGCAGACAACGCAGGGCGGTCGCCGAATCGACTTCGCGGCCACGTTCACCGGGACGAAAACGGAAGCCGTAAAGCAAACCGAACAAATCAGGATCGCGATGACTGAGATCAAGGCTGTGGTTCATGGAGGCTCGCTGCGAGGAGGGCGCGTCGGTCGCGGAATGGCAGGTTCACTGAGCCGCATCATCGCAATCACACATGACGCTTGTGTGACTGCAAAATGACAGTGATCGTGATCATTACCGGCAATCCTGTGGGAGGGGGCTTGCTCCCGAATGCGGATGATCATTGAGTGATGATGTGGATGACACGCCGCTTTCGCGAGCAAGCCCGCTCCCACCCCTGGGCCATGGTCGATCACAGTCTCTTAATTCACCTACCAATGGTCGGATTTTCTTCAAGAAGCGCTCTGGTACGCCGATCACGCTTGGGTTACGTTGCGCGCGCTTGGCCATGAGCCAAGGCTCGCCGACACGGATGTCCGGCAAAATTCCACGCCTTACCGGGCGTGCCTCATCCCTGTCCTGAGTATCTCGCGATGCTGCAAAAATCCTTGAGAGCACAAATTCTCGCCCTGCTGGGCGGCAGCCTGCTGGCGATGCTGTTGATCGCACTGGCCTGCTTTCATTTCCTGTCCAACGGCGTGCAGAACTACAGCCAGTTGATCGCCGGCCCCTTGCACACCTCACAATTGATTGACGAGGCCAACCTGCAATTCAAGGTGCAGGTGCAGGAGTGGAAAAACGTCTTGCTGCGCGGCAAGCAACCGGCGGACCTGGCCAAGTACTGGAGCCAGTTCGAAGATCGTCAGCGCGATGTGCAGAACATTCTCGGTGAACTGGCCGGTCAGAAAGGCCTTGAGCCGGCGCTGAAATCCCGCATCGAACGCTTGCGTGATGAGCACCGCCAACTCGGCAGCGCCTACCAGAAGGGCCGCGATGCCTATGTCGCTGCGGGTGCCGATCCAACGGCTGGCGACAGCGCCGTCAAAGGCGTGGACCGCGCCACCAGCGATCAGATGAGCGAACTGGTCGCCGAGCTGCGCAAGCAGGGCACCGAACAGTCGGCGCAAATCAGCGCCAGTGCCGACAGCACCGTGCTGCTGGGGATACTGGTGATGCTCGGCTCGGGTCTGCTGATCGGCTTGCTGAGCCTGTGGCTGGTCAACCGCAACCTGATCGAGCCGATCCGCAAGCTGATCGACTACGTCACCCAGTTGAGCCGTGGGCGCCTAGCCGAACGCGTTGCCAACGACCGTCAGGACGAGTTGGGCAACCTCGCCGCCGCGGCCAATACCCTGCGTGATTTCCTCGCCGAAACCTTCACTCATCTGCAACGCAGCGCCAGTGATCTGGACAGCGCCAGCGGCGAACTGAATGCGATCGCCACGACCATGGCCGGCGGCACCAACGAGCAGTTCAACCGCACCGATCAGGTGGCCACGGCGATGAACGAAATGTCTGCCACTGCCCAGGAAGTCGCCCGTCACGCGGCGGATGCGGCGCGCGCCGCCGACGATGCCGACCAGTCTGCCCAGCAGGGTGAAAAGGTCATGCAGGGCACCATCCACACCATCACTAAGATGCGTGGCGAAATTGCCAACACCGCTGAAGTGATTCGTCGTCTGGAAAGCGACAGCGGCCGCATCGGCAAGGTGCTGGAAGTGATTCGCGGCATCGCCGAGCAGACCAACCTGCTGGCGCTTAACGCGGCGATTGAAGCGGCGCGGGCCGGTGAAGCCGGACGCGGTTTTGCGGTGGTCGCTGACGAGGTGCGCAATCTGGCGCAGCGTACGGCCGAGTCGATCATCGAGATCAACCAGATCATTCAAAACGTGCAGACCGGTGCCGTGGACGCTGCGCAAGCGATCGAAAGCGGTCAGGCGCGCAGCGACGAAAGCGTCGAGCAAGTGACTCAGGCCGGTGCGATGCTGGAGCGCATCACCCACGCCGTGGAAGCGATCCGCGACATGAACCGCCAGATCGCCACCGCCGCCGAAGAGCAGACCTCGGTGGCCGAAGACATCTCGCGCAACCTGACCGAGATCACGTCCATCGCCAGCACCAACCTCAACAGCGTGCAGCGCACCGAAAGCGCCAGCCAGAACCTGCATGGCCTGTCCGGGCAACTCAATGAAGTCACCGCGCGCCTGAGCGCCTGACGTCCGCCGACGTGTACCGGTTCGGTTACCGAGTCGGTACACAGTCGATCTCAAATCCGTGCGAGTGCCGCCGATGGCCGGTTATCTATAACCGGCATTGGAGCCCTCCCATGGTCAGCATCACCTCTGTTTCGATCAATCAGACCGTCAGCACCGCCACCAGCAAGACCAGGATCAGCGACGCGAGTGACGACACCTCGACCCCTGCAACCAGCAGCGCGGGCGTCAGCGCCGATACCAGCAAAGTGGCGGCTGGCGGGGGCGCGGCTCCGGCGGGCGACAGCAGTTCCGACAGCAGCGGTGAGTCGGATTCGGTGAAAGAATTGCGCAAGCAGATCGCCGAGCTGCAAAAGCAATTGCAGGAGCAACAGCAAGCGCTGCAAGCGGCTCAGGCCAAGCAGGAAGACGCGGATGCCAAGGCTGCCGACGTGGCGTCCGCCGAGTCGCAAATCTCCAGCACTTCGGCTTCGTTGCAGACGGCGACGGCGGCGTTGTTGCAGGCGTTGCAGGATTCCGGGTCGAGCAGCTCGGGGTCGTTGGTCAGCACTTCGGCTTAAGCATCACCGCAATACTTTTGTGGGAGCGGGCTTGCTCGCGAATGCGGTGTTTCAGTCACCGAAAATATTGACTGACACGACGCCTTCGCGAGCAAGCCCGCTCCCACAGGGGATTTGTGGTGTGTCTCAGATTGTGGGCAGGCTGAAGGTGAACAGCGTGCCGCTCTGTGCGGTGGACGCCACATGCAAATGCCCGCCATGGGACTGGGCGATCTGGCTGGCGATATACAGCCCCAGACCGAGCCCGGCCTGGGGCGCGCTGCCGGTCGGGCGCGAGTAAGGCTGGAACAGGTGCGGCAGGATCGCCTCGGGAATATGCCCCTGATTCTTCACCCCCAGCATCAGCGCACCGTGCTCGACTTGCGCGATGACCTCAATGTCGCCCTCCGGGTCGCCATGGGCCACGGCATTGGCCAACAGGTTCGACAGCAGTTGAGCGATCCGCGCGCGGTCACAGGGCAAGCCCTGCAAGTCGCCGATGGACGCACGAATCGTGCGCTGCGGATGCACATTGCGAATCTCCGTCACCACCTGTTGCACGGCTTCGGTCAAATCCGCGCAGGGCTGGATATCCACCGGAATACCCCTGCCCAACCGTCCGCGTGCAAAGTCGAGCACATCATCCACCAACCGCGTTGCCCTTTGCGCACTGCCAAGGATATTGCGTACCCGCACTTCGATGGCCGGATCCGGATGCTTGCGCAGAAGCATTTCGGCGCCAGCGCTGATGGCGAACAACGGGTTGCGCAAGTCGTGGCCGAGAACGGCGATGAACTGTTCGCGCAACTCGGCGGTTTCGCGCTCCTGCAACAACGCGGTTTCGGTGCGCTGCGCGTTTTCCTCGGCTTCGATCTGCAACGCGAGCATCCGTGCGAACGACTCCATGGTGCTCTGGATGCTGCTCGACTTGAGTTGTGCCGGGTTCGGATCGAGGGCGCAGATGGTGCCGAAAAACCGTCCGTCAGTGCGGAACACCGGCACCGAGATATAGCTCTCGAATTTGTACAGGCGCGGGGTGTGATGATCGCGGTAGAGCGGGTCTTCGCTGGCCTTGTCGATCACCACCGAGGTGTGCGCAGCACGGATTTCGTGGCACAGCGTGGTGACCACATCCAGCTCGCCACCAACCTGCAGGCCGAAATCCAGCTGATCGAGGACGGCGCAGGCTGTCCACGAATCTTCGGTAACCCGCGCTACGGCGGCAAAGCGCAGGCCGGTCAGTTCGCGGATCACCTGAAGGATCGCCGGAACCGCGCTGATCCGTCCGATTGTCGCGATGTCTGCTGCCGCTGTCTGCCCCATGCCCATCGCTCTCGGCTGCAATCGTTTATCTGATGCTCGCCATACTAGCGGTCTGATGGCGGTTTTGGCATCCCTTCAGGCTGCATCCGCGTGATTCGCCGGGCAACGGACGCAAAAAAGCCGCACGATCGCTGATCGTGCGGCTTTGCTTTGGCGGTGTATCAGGTGTCTTGCTTGTTGCTCAGCACTTTGCCGGTGGTGGCATCGAAATCGACGTCGAACTCTTTGCCGTCGGCGGTTTTCAGCTCGACTTCGTACTCGTAACCGTTGAAGTGGTTATCCAGATCGGTGTCGGTGATGGTCGCACCCGGGTGCAGTTTCAGCGCTTCGGCGTTCATCGACTCCAGCGACTTGATCTTGCCGGATTTGACCAACTCAGGGATCTGGTCGACACGCACATCGGCTTGGGCCAGGCCAGCAGTCAGGGTCAGGGCTGCGGCGGTAAACAGGGCAGTCAAAGTTTTCATCGGGTCATTCCTTGGGTTGTTCGTTGAAGTGGGCTCAGGTTAACCACCGCAACTTAACTCACCCTTAAAACCCCACATCGCGTGCAGCGCTCTTGTAGGAGTGAGCCTGCTCGCGATGCGGACAACCCGGTCTGCTGATCAGAACCCGTTGTTCTTCAACACCTGATCAACACTGGCACTGGCCGGGCGCTTGTAGAACTTCAACAGTTCGCTGGCGCGGTTGGTGAAGATGCCATCAACGCCGGCCGCCATGACTTTCTCGAAATCCACCGGCTCATCGACGGTGTAGACGTGCACCAGCATGCCCTGATCGTGGGTGTACTGGTTCATCCACGGTTGCACCAGATCCGAATAGCTCTGGTCGCCGCCCTTGGTCAGCTTGGCCGAAGGGCCGGTGCCGATGGCGCCGTGAGCCTTGGCGAAATCCACCCATTGCTTGAATTCGGCTTCGGATTTCGGCTCCTGCTTGCCGTAGAACACGTTCTTGTCCTTCTCGCCGGACTCGGCAAAGGTCACCTTCGATTTCGGCTCGATGCTGCCTTCGCCGACCCACAGCAGCAGGATTTTCGGCACTTGCGGCATTTCCTTTTGCAGCAGTTCGAGGCTGTTCTTCTCGAAAGTCTGCAGGATCACCTTGCCTTTGCCCTGGCCGACGGCCAACTCGCTTTTCGCCAGTTTCGAACCGGCCGGGCTCAGCCAGCCGCGATCTTGCAGCTTCTCTTTGAGGTCATGCTCGATGCCCGGAAACAGCTGCGGCTCCTTGGTTTCAATGTAAAGACCCGGCTTGTGTTTCGGGTTGGCCTGGGCGATGTCGATGATTTCATCGAGGGTGAGGATTTTCAGCCCGGCGTAGGACGGACGCGCGCGATCCGGGTAAGCCTTGTTGTACCAGCTGCCGGCGTCGAGGGTTTTCAGTTCGGCCATGGTGAAGGCGGTGGCCGGGCCGTCTTTACGCTCCGGGAATTTGGTCGCGACGTCGGTGGTGCGTTGCAGGTTGTTGTCGTGCAGGGCGAACAGCACGCCGTCCTTGCTGCGCTGCAAATCCATTTCCAGGTAGTCGGCACCGAGGTCGCGGGCCAGTTTGTAGGAGGCGGCGGTGGACTCCGGTGCATCAAAGGACGCGCCACGGTGAGCGATCACGGCTGGATGCGGGATGCCATGGGCGGCGGCAAGCGCGTTGACGTCAGTCTGGGCGGCGTGGGCCTGGCCGAGACCGAGCATCAGGCTCAGCATGAGGGCGCTTTTGGTGAAAGTGGCGGGCATGTTCGAGTTCCTTTCGCAGGGCATTTTCAAAGACGTACCTTTTAACAACTGAATCGATTGGGTGCTATCGCCAGACCGACATAAACGTATTAAAAGCGATTTTTCCTGCACTTTTGTGGCGCGGTTTGCAGTACGCTTGCCCTCGGCAGACGCCCCGGCAGAGGGCGCGCCGATTTCGTTGCCCTGCGTGTAAACCATCGATGATTTTTCGTGAGGTTTACCATGCGCATCACTTCCCAACTCATCTGTCAGGCCGCCGATGACCTCAAAGGTTTCGTCGGTCTCAACCGCAAGACCGGCCAGTACATCGTGCGTTTCAGCGAAGATTCGTTCGGCATGGACGTCGCCGATGACGGCATCATTCCTGTGAATGAATTCGTCTGGGCGCCGGCCTCTGAGACGACCATGACCTTGAAGCGAGAGCTGATTCAGTTGTTGCTGGACCAGAACATCGATGACCGGATCAACATCAGTGAGCCGTTGCGGGTGTACATGAGCAAGGTTGAGGTGCCGGAGATTGTGGCGGTGCGCAGTCTGGTGAAGGGTTGAAGTTTTTGTATTGACGGTACTGGCCTCTTCGCGGGCAAGCCACGCTCCCACAGGTTTTGAGTTGTTCTGAAGATCACGCTGTACCTGTGGGAGCTGGCTTGCCAGCGATGAGGCCGGTGAGAACACCACCCAATTCAAAGCCCAAACGCGGTACCTGTGGGAGCGAGCTTGCTCGCGAAGAGGCCAGTCAGCGCGCCGTCAAAGTCACTGCCCAAACCGATACTCGCGCTCCACCCGACACACCCGGGTCTGAAACTTCGAATACCACTGCCCCCGGCCGCGCGCCTGAATCACCCGGTGTTCGGGATGCTCGCGCCAGGCCAGAATCGCCGCCTCGCTCTGCCAGTACGAAATGGTGATCCCGACCCCGTCTTCCCCACGAATCGAATCAATGCCGAGAAACCCCGGTTGCCGGCTGACCAGTTCCATCATCCGTTCCGACGCCGCCGCATAACCGTTGTCACCCTCGGTGCGGGTCGAGGTGAAAATCACCGCAAAGCAAGGCTCGTTCGGCTTCATGGACGTCGCTCCGTACACGCTTCGACAAACGCCCGCACCAGTGGCGGGATGTTGCCCTTGAGCGCTGCGCGTTCCGGTTGAAACAGCGTGGCGACAAAAAACACATGGTCAGTCAATTCGATCGCGCGCAAGTCACCTGCCGAATCATGCCCCACGGCGCGTAGCTGATGGCTCAGCAATTCTCGTTGGAACTGCGGATTCACCCCGAAGCGGCAGCGATAGCCTTCAAGAATTTCGGACGTTTCGTACGCCTTGGCGATCAACGAACCGGCGACCAGATGAATGCTGTCCACCGCCTCCACCAACGAACAGGTCAGCGGTGTGAGCACGGCTCGCGGTGAATCCGGCGATGTTTCGCCATGCTCGGCATCGGCCCAGCCCAGCACATTGCGGGAAAACTCCAGCAGCGCATGCTGAAAACCACCGCAGGTGCCGAGGAAAGGGCACTGTTGTTCGCGGGCAAAACGGATGGTCCTGAGTGCACCGGCCTCACTTTTGTAGGGGCTGCCCGGGACGCACCAGAAGCCGTCAAAGTGATCCAGCGCAGTGTCGGCGTGGATCTGCTCGGTGGGCAGCCATTCGAATTGCACATTGTGGCCGGACTGCTCGGCGATCATGCCGAGGGCAACGGGGATCGCCTTGTGAGCGGTGACTTGCGGATCGTGATCGCCGATCAGGGCGATGGAAATGGCGTCCATGGGATTTCCTTGATTTGAGTGAGTGATGAACCTCTGTGGTGAGGGTGTGCAGTTGTCGATCACCGGGGCTCACTATAGATTGGCGTTCACGCACTCAATATTGGCGTTTCCCCAAGTGATCAATGCAGCGACGCACTATCGACTCGATTACCCGGATCTGGCGCTGATCCTTGCGTTGGTGCGCGGCGGCTCTCTGGCCCGGGCTTCGCAGCTGCTCAAAGTAGACGTGTCGACGGTGTTTCGCGCGGTGCGTCGTCTGGAGTCAGCGCTGGGTCAGCAATTGTTCGAAAAGAGCCGCGCCGGGTACCTGCCAACCACCCTCGCGCAGACTCTCGCCGAGCAAGCCGAACGCGCCGAGCAGGCACTGGAAGCGGCGCGGATCGGTGTCGAGCAGGGCGGCGAAGTGGTCAGCGGCACGGTGCGCCTGACCTGCACCGACTCGGTGCTGCAAGGCCTGCTGTTGCCGGCGCTGGCGCAGTTCATGCCGAACTATCCGGCGTTGACTCTCGAGCTGAGCACCTCCAACGATTTCGCCAACCTCAACCGCCGCGATGCCGACATCGCCCTGCGCCTGACGCGTACGCCGCCAGAGCATCTGGTCGGACGGCAACTGGCGAAGATTTCCTACCGGGTCTGCGCCAGTGCGCGTTATCTGCAAAACGTCGATGCGACGGATCTGGCGGCGCTGACATGGATCGCCCCGGACGAGTTTCTGCCGGATCACCCGACCGTCGCCTGGCGCCGTCAGCAGTTGCCCGGCGTGACCCCGGCTTATCGCTGCAACAGCATGCTGTCGGTGACTGAACTGGTGCGCGGCGGACTCGGTGTGGCGGCGTTGCCGGACTTTCTCATTACCGAAGGTTTACAGGCTCTCAGCGAACCGTTGCACGGTTACGACACCGCGCTGTGGCTGCTGACCCGCCCGGACTGCCGGGCGTTGCGCTCGGTGGTCACGCTGTTCGATGAACTGGGGCGGGCACTGCGGTTGCCGTGATCAGCGTTGCGGGTTCTGGCAGATGTGCGCATGCAGTTCGCGGGTCAGGCCTTCGATGCGCTCGGTCAGACTCTTGGTCATTTCGGTGAGGCGGGTGTTCTGCTCCAGCAGTTCGAGCAGTTGCGCGGTGGTCTGCGCAGCCTGAGCCTGGCGCTCACTGTTGGCCACGGCCAGCGCTTCACGGTGTTGCGCGTCGGCGTCCGATTGCGCCTTGTCCCGCGCGGCTTGCCGGGTTTGTGCCAGCAGGATCAACGGCGCGGCGTAGGCGGCTTGCAGGCTGAACGCCAGGTTGAGCAGGATGAACGGGTAGACGTCGAACTGCGTCACGCCCAACACGTTGAGACCGATCCACACCGCGACGATCACGGTTTGCGCACCGAGGAACAGCGGCGTGCCGAAGAATCGCGCGAAGGCCTCAGCGCGCAAGGCGAACGTGTCGTTGCCGAAGGTGGTGTTGAGGTGGGCGTGGGGGCGGTGGAAGCGCAGGTGGTCGACGGGGGCGGTGGTGGGCGTTTCGGGTTTTTCTGTGGTCATGATGGGCTCGGCAGGACTTGGGACTGAAGGTCACTATAGTCCTGCATCGAGGCTTATAGCCCTTTCGCGAGCAAGCCCGCTCCACAGGGATTGAGTCGATCACTTAACTTGTGATCAACCCAGAACCTGTGGGAGCGAGCTTGCTCGCGAAAGAGACGACGCGGTCTTTCACCCTGGCAAGTCTCTCAGCCCGGCGCCCGCTCATTGGCAAACATGCTCACCGCCTGCACCGCTTCACTGGCGCCATCGCGGATCTGCAGAATCACGCTGCCGGCCTGATCCGCCAGTTCAACGCCTTGCGCCGCCCGCCCGCGAGTGCCTTCCATGCTCTTGATCGCCTGACGGGTTTCGCTTTGGATCAGGCCGATCATGTTGGAAATCTCCGCCGTCGAGCCGCTGGTACGCGCCGCCAGTTGCCGCACTTCGTCCGCCACCACCGCGAACCCGCGCCCCTGGTCCCCGGCGCGCGCCGCTTCAATCGCCGCGTTGAGCGCCAGTAGATTGGTCTGGTCGGCAATCGCGCGGATAGTGTTGACGATCGCCGTGATCTGCTCCGAGCGTTCGCCAAGTTGCGCGATCAGCGTTGATGACTGCGCGATATCGTCAGCGATTTCGCGCATCTCACTGGCCGCCTGCTGGATCACCTGAGTGCCTTGCTCGGCGACTTTCCGGGTTTCCACCGAGATGTGATAAGCAGCGCTGGCGCTGCGCGCATCGTGCTCGTGCTGCTCGACGCGGGCGGTGACGTCCGTGGCGAATTTCACCACTTTGCACAACCGCCCGGCAGCGTCGTATACCGGGTTGTAGTTGGCCTCCAGCCACACACTCTGGCCGCGCTTGTCGACGCGTTCGAACTGACCCTGAAACAGCTCACCCTGATTCAACCGCCGCCAGAAATCCTCATAGGCGCTGCTGTTGACCAGCTCCGCCCGGCAGAACAAACGGTGATGTTTACCCTTCAGTTCAGCGAGCGTGTAACCCATGCGCGTCAGAAAATTCTGGTTGGCGGTGAGAATGCCGCCGTTGAGGTCGAATTCGATCACCGCCATTGCCCGGTCGATCGCCTGCAGCTTGGCGTTGGCCTCGCTTTCCTGCTGGACTTTGGTCGTCACGTCCATGGCGAACTTGACCACTTTGACCACGCGCCCCGACGCATCCTTGATCGGGTTGTAGTTGGCTTCCAGCCAGACCGGCTGGCCCTGGCTGTTGATCCGCTCGAAGGTGCCGGACTGGAACTGGCCGTTTTTCAGGCGCGACCACAGTTCGGTGTATTGCGCGCTGCGGCCAAACTCTGCGGTGCAGAACAAGCGATGCGGCTGGCCGATCACCTGTTCGGCGCGGTAACCCATGGTTTTGAGGAAGTTGTCATTGGCCTTTAGCACTACGCCTTCAAGGTCGAACTCGATCACCGCCATGGAGCGATTGATCGCTTCAAGCAGGCCGTTCTGTTCGGTGATGGTGTGTTGAAGGTCGTTGAGTTCGGACTGGTGGCGTTTGAAAAACATAGGGGCAGTACCTGGAAGTAGGGAAAGACGAGGTTTGTGTCCCTGTTTCCGCGCTGGCAGAGCAAATGCTGGATGAGCATTTGCCATTGACTGCAAAGTGCCAGCATCCAGGCTGACGAGCCGATCTTATACAAACTGCTTTGAGTTGTACAAGAAATTGCGAATCAGTTTTTTCAAGGCTGAGGGCGCGGGCGTCTTCTTAGCCCGGACTGCTCAGCGCCACGCTGATGGTGTTGCGCCCCGTGTGTTTGGCGGTGTACAGCGCTTTGTCGGCGTCATCCAGCCAGGCAACCGCGTCGCTGTACGACGGCTGAAACCGGGCCAGACCGATACTCAGGCTGACGCGTAGCTCTGGCACATCCGGGTGCCGATATTGATCCATCGCCTGACGCAATCGTTCCATTTGCGCCTCGGCTTTATTGAGTGGCTGGTCGGGCAGGATCAGGCAAAACTCGTCGCCGCCATAACGACCGGCCCGTTCACCTTCGGCCAGCAGCCCTTTGAGTGCCTGGCTCAACTCGCGCAGCACGGCGTCGCCAACGATGTGCCCATAGTTGTCGTTGATGGTCTTGAAATGATCGATGTCGATCAGCGCCAGAATGTCCTGGGTGTTGTTATCTCGGCACCGGGTGAAACGCGTATGGAGCAGATCCTTCCAGGCGCCGTGATTGAGCAGCCCGGTGAGGCTGTCGGTGCGGCTCAGGTCTCTGAGTGCACGTTTGTGTTGTGCAAGTTTGATCGCCAGTTGGTAACTGACCATGCCCAGGGCCAAGGGGTACAAGGTCAGCATCGGCAGGCAGGCCCAAACCTCGATTTGCGTCATCGTCAGGCTGAACTTGAAGCCGAACAGTAAACAGCCCAGCAGTACGCCGGCCACTTGGGCCAGGGCACCGAGCAGGAACAGACGTCGTCCACCGGCGGCGACATTGTTCATGGTCATCATCGACAGGATGGTCACGGTGGTCAGCGGATTGAACTGAAAGCACGCGGTCCAGAAGCCCCCGCACAACGAGTCGTACAACAGGTTGCGGCGTTCGGCATGGTAGGGGAAGGTCGAGCGGGTCGAAATCTGGTAGGCCAGATGCGGCCAGATAAAACCGTTAAACACCAGCAGCGCCCAGAGCCAGTTCGGCATGTGCAACGGATACAGCGCGGCCGCGACGCTGAAAAAGCCGACACCCAGACCGATGATCCTGGGCAGATAAATGCGTCTGGCGAATGACAAGCCTTTGCCGCGTTGATTTTCCATGATGTCCTGCGCCAGATTCATCCTGAAATACTTTGAAGTGCTTTTTCAGGTTGACCGTTCGTCGGTCAATTGTCGGACATTGTCATTTATTCCAACGGGAATAATCAGTGTCCTTCCGAGCCATTTAATCGTGGCGGGGCGCAGGAGAGGGCCGGTTTAGAGCTGGTATCTGGCCAGAAACATCTCCATGGCCGACTCGGCCACGGCTTTTTGCGTGTCTGCATCCAGCGGCGGCAGGCCCATGGAAATCTGCGGCCAGAAACCGAACGACTTCAACAGCCCTTGCACCTGCTGCGCGGCGAATTCTGCGTTCACGGTTTTCAGCCGACCATCCGCCAGCGCAGCGCGAATCCACACCGTCAGGCCTTCTTCGCGCTCGCCCATGCGCGCCACCATGTCCTGCGCGCGCTCCGGGGAATGGATGGTGGCAGCGATCGCCACCCGTGCCAGTCCGAGAAAATTGTCATCGGCCATCATCTGCAGCTTAGCCAGCAACATGGGCAGCAGTTGCTCGCGCAGCGGCTGATCCGCGCGATAGGTCACGGCTTGCTCGTCGGTGATGCGTGCCCAGAGTTGGTTGAGAATTTCGGCGAACAGCTCTTCCTTGCTGGGAAAGTGGTTGTACACCGTGCGCTTCGACACCCCGGCGGTGGCCGCGATCTTGTCCATGCTGGTGACCTCGAACCCGTTGGCACGGAATTCGGCAATTGCCGCCTGGATGATGGCTTCGCGTTTGCGGTCGGTGAGGCGTTGTGGAGCTGTCATAAGTACGCTTCGGCAGAGAAGGGGTGGAATTACACTTGGCAGTTTACTTGTCATCCGGTTTGATGCAACCTAGAAACTACACCGATCAGTGTAATGTTGCGTTAATCCGCGCAACCTAAAAAACAGACAGTTCGGCTGATGCGTGCGTGCCTTGGCCATTTATCGTCCCACCGTGAAAAACCGTGAATTGCGCGGTTTTTCTGGAGTCTCTCAGTCATGGCCAATCCAGATTTTTCTGCGGATCAAACTTCCACGCCTGAAGCCTCTCGCCAGGATCAAGGGCTGTTCCGTAACCATGCGCCGGTGCAACGCGAAGGTGGGCGCAAGATGCTGCGGATCATGTGGAACATGATTTTCAACAAGCCCCGCAATACCCGTCCCGCCGCCGCGATCCCGGTGCAACCGCTGACCCGTGAAGACCTGCTGGCAGCACCGAATCACAGCGTTTACCGCCTCGGCCACTCGACCCTGCTGCTGAAAATGCGCGACAAATTCTGGATCACTGACCCGGTCTTCGCCGAGCGTGCCTCGCCCGTGCAATGGGCCGGCCCGAAACGTTTTCACCAACCGCCGATCAGCATCGACCAGTTGCCGCCGATCGAAGCGGTGATCCTGTCGCACAACCATTACGACCACCTCGATTATCAGGCAGTACTGCAACTGGCGGCCAAAACCAACTATTTCCTGACCCCGCTGGGCGTCGGCGACACCCTGATCAAATGGGGCATCGACGCCAGTAAAGTTCGCCAGTACGACTGGTGGCAGGGCACCGAAATCGCCGGCATCCGCTTCGTTGCCACTCCCTCGCAGCACTTCTCCGGCCGCAGCCTGTTCGACAGCAACAGCACCCTGTGGGCATCGTGGGTGATGATCGACGGCGACACGCGAATCTTCTTCAGCGGCGACAGCGGCTATTTCGACGGCTTCAAACGCATCGGCGAACAGTACGGCCCGTTCGACCTGACCCTGATGGAAACCGGCGCCTACAACGTCGAATGGCCACACGTGCACATGCAGCCCGAAGAAACCCTGCAGGCGCACCTCGACCTCAAGGGCCGCTGGCTGTTT
Organism: Pseudomonas fluorescens; assembly: GCF_004683905.1. NCBI lineage: Bacteria > Pseudomonadati > Pseudomonadota > Gammaproteobacteria > Pseudomonadales > Pseudomonadaceae > Pseudomonas > Pseudomonas fluorescens. The sequence goes on along the minus strand of NZ_CP038438.1, from coordinate 4,545,050 downwards.
CCGATCCACAACGGCACCTTCGACCTGGCGATGCACGCCTGGCATGAACCGTTTGACCGGATTCTGGCGCTGGCCTGGGAGCGTAGTGTTTCGATTACCACGCCGCGAATGGGCGAGGCGTTTAATTTGATGCAGCCGCAGCGGGGGCACACGTGGTGGCTGAATATGGAGCAGGATGTGTCGGAAAACGCCCCAATTGCTGGTAGCGGCTACAAGTCGGGATGACTTTTCCTACTGTCGATAGTCCAGCTGGCTGACAGCTCTTTCCTATGTCCTCGGTAGGCTTGGTCGCGAGTGAATGAATCACTCGTGATTAGCCTAAACAAGGACGATAGACATGACGCATTTCTTCAAACGTCGCGTGAATACGCTGACGAAATCCATATTGGTCGCACTGGCAGCGACAGGAGTCGCTGCCAGTGCCCATTCGGCTGCCGATCTTCATTACGCCAGCGTCAGTGAACTCAGCAAAATGATGGCCGACAATGAGCTCACTGCTGTTGAACTGGTTGAACACTTTCAACAGCGAATTGCCGAGCTGGACAAGCAAGGCCCTGCTATCCACGCCATCGTCGAACTGAATTCACAAGCCATCGAAATAGCTACCGCGCTGGATAACGAGCGTAACGAGGGGCTGTCGCGTGGTCCGTTGCATGGTATTCCGGTACTGCTCAAAGACAATTTTGATACTGCCGACAGCCTGCAAACCGGCGCCGGCTCCTTGGCCATGGTCGGCCAGCCGGCAGCCAACGATGCCTTTGTGGTTAAACAGCTGCGGGATGCCGGCGCGATTATTCTGGGTAAAGCCAACATGAGTGAATGGGCTTATGTGCGGGAAATGGGTTTGCCCCATGGTTGGAGCGGACGTGGTGGGCAAGGGAAAAACCCACATGCACTGAGCGAGGAAATCTGCGGTTCCAGTTCTGGATCGGCCGCTGCCGTGGCTGCCGGTTTCGCGCCGATCTCCTTGGGCACGGAAACCAACGGTTCGATCACTTGCCCGGCATCGGCCAATGGCGTAATCGGCGTCAAACCCACCTTGGGTCTGTTCAGTCGCACCGGGGTGGTGCCAATCACCCGTCTGCAAGACACCCCAGGCACTTTGACACGTACTGTCCGCGATGCGGCAATGATGTTCAACGTGTTGCAAGGCATGGATGCTGCGGACTCCGCGACATCGATCGCCCCGACAGGAATCGACTACACGGCGCTGCTGGCAAACGATGCCCTGCAAGGCAAGCGTATCGGTTATCCCGCTGCTTACGAGGGAACGGACGGCGTGGTTCTGACTCCCGGAGTGGAGTTTCAGAAGGCAATGATCACACTCGAGAAACAAGGTGCGACGCTCGTGCCAGTGACCATTCGTTTACCTGATATCGATAATTTCGTACCCGGTCTGATGGGCGCGATGAAATACGAATTGCCTGAATATCTCGTCAGCCGTTCCGCTCTGCCGATCCAGTCGTTGCAGGACCTGATCGACTTCAATCAGCTCAATCCCGGCAAGGAGGGCTATGGGCAGGCCACGCTCGAAGCGATGAATGCGCTGGACATGACTCACGAACAGGCCAGCGGATTGATCTTGAGCATCAGCAAAAACTTCAAGGACGCCATTGACGAGCAACTGCGCGAACACAACCTCGACGCAATGGTTGCCGAAGCGGATGGTTACTCGCAATTTTCTGCCGCAGTGGCTGGTTATCCGGCGGTAACCCTGCCATCGGGCATGAGCGCTAACGGTATACCCACGTCCGTGTTCTTTTTCGGCAAAGCATGGAGCGAGCCGCAATTGTTCGCCATGGCCTACAGCTATGAACAAGCCTCGGCCGAGCTGCGGCACCCTGCGTTCAAGTAATCATTCCACCTAAGCAAAATCCCCACGCTCTGCAACGTTCTGCTGCATGGCCTGGGGATTCAATTTGCGACCCGGCGCAAACCCGGGAAAAAACACCAGCCCCTGTGCCTCAAACCGATAAGCCAACGCCAGCCGCGTCGCATCCGCCACGTCCTGCTGCGCTTCAAACCGCTGGATATCATCCACCGCAACCTCCGCCTCGCGCGACAGTTGTTCCACGCTCCAGCCCAGCATCGCTCGGGCCTGGACGCAGTGCGTCGGGGTGAACTGGAAAAGGGCAATGCGTTCGAGGATGTGGTTCATCGCAAGAGAGGCCATGGTGTGCTCCGGGCTCAAGAGTGCTGATTGAAAATGTACTGTGTTTTTGTACAGTTGTTTTCGGCCGGGATCAAACGCATTTTTTGATTTGCCCTAGTTCGCCGCCTCCAACCAGACGGACGGTGCCTGTCCGAGGATGCGCCGGAACATCGTCGAGAACGCCGCCGGGCTCTCATAACCGAAGTCCAGGGCGATCCGCGTCACCGCTTCACCGGCCGCCAGCCGCGCCAGCGCCAGCACCACGCAGGCCTGTTGCCGCCATTGACTGAAGCTCAACCCGGTCTGCTGCCGAAACAGTCTGTTGAAGGTGCGCAAGCTTATGTGCAACTGCTCGGCCCAGTGTTGCGGCGACTGATGGGCGTTCGGCTGAAGCAGAAAGGTCTGACATAGAGCGAGGAGCTTTCCGTCAGTCGGCAGCGGAATGTGCAAGGGCAGGGGCGCACTGCGCGCCAGTTCATGCAGCAGCAGGTCGATCAATACGCCGTCGCGTCCTTCGAGGTCATAAGTCAGCGGCACTTCCACGGCTTCCATCAACAAGTGCCGCATCAACGGTGAAACGCTGATCACCTGGCAGCGCCCACCCAAGTCCACCGCCCCCGGCTCGATGTACAAACTGCGCGTACTCACGCCGAGCATCAGCACCTCATGCGCCACCCCCGGCGGAATCCACACCGCCCGTTGCGGCGGCACCACCCAGTTGCCGTCATGGGTACGGACCTGCATTACCCCGGTCGCGCCGTACAACAACTGCGCCCGTCGATGCGTATGAAACGGCAACAGATGGCCGTGGGAATAATCTGTACCGATCGCCACCACCGGGCGCGGTGTGTGATCCAGCAGATTGATCGAAACATTGCGCATCGAGCGTTTCCCGGAAGTTGGCGTAAACGCAAACATTATTGGCTGAGTTGCTGAAGCAGGCCAAGCCGCTTCGCTCTATCGTCGACAGCTCGCCATCACCGGAAGACGCGCCATGTTCTACCTACTGCTGACTCTCTTCGGCTGCCTGACCGGCATCACCGCCGTCCTGTTCGGTTTCGGCGGCGGCTTCGTCGTCGTGCCGCTGCTCTATCGCTTGCTCAGCGCCAGCCATGGCGCCGACGACCCCATCAGCCAATCGGCCATGCACATCGCCGTCGCCACCTCGACCTGCGTGATGATCGTCAACGCCCTGATCGCCACCGACAAACACCGCCGCGCCGGCAATCTGATCCGCCATTACCTGTGGCCCCTCGGCGGCTTCATCGCCCTGGGCGCAATCATCGGCGCGATCGCCGCGGTGTGGGTCAGCGGCGAGGTCATCCGCTACGCCTTCATCGCCTACCTCGGCGTGACCATCATCGACTGCCTGCTCAGACGCGGCTTCCTCACCCGCAGCGAAGGTGTCATTCCACGCCGATTGGATCGCAAGGAAATATCCGCCGGCGGTGTAGGCATCGGCGCCATCGCCACGTTCCTCGGTGTAGGAGGAAGCGTCATGACCGTGCCGCTGCTGCGCCGCTGCGGGTTGAGCATGTCCCAGGCCACGTCCATGGCCAATCCGTTGAGCGTGCCGGTGGCAGTGGCCGGGACGCTGACCTACATGGCACTGGCCGGATTCAGCGCGACGGATCTGGGCGCGTGGTTTGTCGGGTATGTGGATTTGCTGGCGTTTGTGGTGCTGACACTGGGCTCGTTGGTCGGGATTCGAATGGCCACGCCGTGGATCGGGCGGATACCGGACCGGGTGCATGCGTGGGTGTACATCGCACTGCTGATCGTCGTCATGCTGGGCATGCTGCTCAAGTAGAGCCTCGATTCCTGCGCGCATCCTCTGCATACTCCGCAGCCTCATTCATTCAGGGATCGATCCATGCTCAAGGGACTGCTGCGCCTGGCGCCATACGCTGCGGCGCTGTTCACACTGATTTCCACTGCCCATGCCGAAGATGGCCGGCGCGTGTTCACCGGTACGCTGGGCAAGATGCCGATTGTGCTGGAGCTCAACACCACGCAGCAGGACGAAGTCACCGGTCGCTACTTCTATGAGAAGTATCACCGCGACCTGGAACTCAGCGGCTCGCTGCAGGGCAGCACGTTGAACCTAATTGAAGGCAACAACCGCTATGGCGACGACAAACCGCTGCCAACCCTGAAGCTGAAAACCACCGCCAACGGTTGGCAGGGCGAATGGCAAAACCCCAAGGGCAAGAAGCTCCCGGTGCAACTGACCGAAGCCAAGCTTCCTGCGCCAACTGCTACCACGCTGCCCTTTATTGCCACGTTGCCGAAGGACGATCCTTACGAGTATTTGCGCTTACAGGGGCTCAAGCTCAAGCCGGAGAAGAAAGAAAACTTCATGGGCTACGAGCTGCAGTGGTGGACGGAGCCTGAGTCGAAGGTTTCGTTGTTCAGTGTTGAATCTGGCTATACGAAAGAAGAGCAGGAGCGGATTAACAACCACTTGCTCGGACGGCTATGGACTGAAGTTATCGACTATCACCGTTGCATGATGGATGGCGGGGAATACGCCGAGTTTGATCAAGGAGCTGCCCCGGAGTTTCTCTCGCCCGACGTGGTCAGCCTGGACATCTCCACTGGTTACAGCTGCGGCGGCGCCCACCCGGACTTCGGTAGTTCGCCGATCAACCTGGACGTCCACACCGGCGAATTGTTGAAACTAAAAGATGTGCTGTGGATCGGTGAACCGAATAGCGCAGCCACCGAATACGATCAGATGAAAGTCATGGCGCCGTGGCTGGTCAAACAGTTCACCACGCTGTACCCCGAAGAAATGAAGAAGCCTGCCGAAGACGACGACAGTTGCGATTACACCGATGAAAGTGTCTGGGGTTATTCCAACTGGCACTTCACGCCGAAGGGGATTTACCTGGGTGCTTACTTCGCCCGTTACCAACGTAATTGCGATAACCCCGACTGGTCGGTGCTGCCTTACTCGCTGGTCAACCAGCACCGTGGCGAAGCCAAACTGCAATTGCCCAAAGGCTGACCGTCACGCCAGTCCCGGCGCTTCCCGCACAATGAAGTGATCCAGGTTCTCGATGTTGGCACTGAACACCCCGAACGTCTGTTCGGGGTTCTTCTTGCTAGGCACCTGCTTCAACTCCGGCGTCACGCCATAGAAGAAACAGAACAACTCCTTGTCGCTGTCGATCGCATGCTTGATCTCTTCCAGAAACGCCTTGCGCTTGCGGTAGTTGTCGATCAACTTCTTGCTCAAGTAAACGTTCACCGAATACGGCTTCTTCTTCGCCTCATCCGCCTGCTTGAACCAGACCTTCTGCTCGAAATCGATGCGAAAACTCTGGGTGTAATCCTTGATCTCCTTGATCTTGCCCCAGTAGATCAGCCCCTTGTTGTCCGTCAGATACTCGATCTTCTTGAAGAACGAGCCATAAGGCGCCGTGTGCTCACCGATCTTCAACGGCATGCGCTTAAGCAACTCCTTGTCGGCGAAGTTCGACACAAAACACTCCACCGGATGCGCAAACACACTGGTCTTGTCCGGCGCCGTCTCACGCCCCGGCGACTCCCTGGAACTCACCTGCGCCACCCGCACCGGATCATCCCGCAACACATCCGCCGCCCCCGCAGGCGCAGCAGGCTTGCGCACATACTCACGCCGCGTCAGCAACAACTCCGACGGAAAATGCTCCTCCCGCCCGTCATCCACCTCGCCATCCGCCGACTCAACGCCAGATGCCGACGCCTTCAAACTCACATACGGACAACCCGCTACATGCTGCGTACCGGGCAAGTTCTTGAAGTGCGGCGTGCGCACGTAATTCACGTTCTTGGCGTTGAACGTGCCCAACTCGTTGGAGGCATCAAACGCCAAACGACAGGCATCGTTGGGGCACTGGAAGTGTTCCTTCGCAGAATCGAACGCCACCGTCTCATCGAAATTGAGATCGCGAACGTCATAGATCGACAACTTGTCGTCGAGGCTGAGGCAGTAGGCGAGATCGAATTTCATGGCGGGGCTCGGATCCTTGAGTGGGGGAGGGGTATTAATAGCGGGAGGCGCGGCGGGTTGCACTGATTGTTTTCAAGATGATGCGGAATCTGTGGGAGCCAGCCTGCTGGCGATCCCGGGCATCAACTCAGTCCTGCTGCCAGATACCCACTTTGCAGCAACACATCTCAATTGTGGTGAGGGGATTTATCCCCGATGGGCAGCGGAGCTGACCCAAGCCATTAAAAAGCGATCGTCAGGAAGTGTTAGTTTGGCGATCGCTTTGCAGTCGATCGGGGATGAATCCCCTCGCTACAGGTTCCATATAAACCAGTTACTCGCGCTTCAGTCGCTTCACTTTTTGATAAAGCGAATCTGTGAATTCCTTCCGATCGCTAGAATGGTGGCAGCGTCTATGGCAATTCGGACACAGTGCAACTGTGTTGCTTTTGCGATCTCTACCCTGCTGTGCCAAATGCTTAACGTGATGAACTTCAAGATATGGCTCTCCATCCATTTCGAACGGAGCCGGTTGCCCGCAGCCTTCGCAGATACCCTTAGCGTTATCGAGAATCCAACCTTTGATTTTGGAGTTTCGAACAAAGTATTTGGTTATGGTCACCCCTTGTTGAGGCGGTGCATCATTTTCCGGTTCGCTTACGAAGTTCGGTGTTCTAGTGGGCTTTATGTGGCGATTGCGAATTGCAGCCTCGTCAGAAGGAGAGCCGATACTCCGAGTCAGAATACCTTTTGACTCTAAAATTTTGGTTAGGCGCGCAGTGATACCTGAACCAAGGTTAACTTTTGGTTTGTAGTGAACAATCGTCTTCAGCCCCAGCTCATCAAACAATGCCGAGATGTTCTGCAGGCGATAGTCGATCGACTTGGTATTGCGATTAGCAAGTACACCGTCCTGCAGATGCTTGTGCTCCGCAGACTTGTTGAATTTTTCATCGTTTGGATATCTCACTTGAATCGAGAGATAGGCATCGACAGAGGCTTCCAATTCTTCATCGGTCCAGCCTTTTTGTTCCTTTTTCGTATCCATACAGTCGCCGAGGGTTGAAAACCCTCGGACGATACTGAGTGGCCATTACTGCTGTCTACGAAAATTCCTACAGAAAACAGCGACGGATCCCGCGCAATCCTACAAACCTCTCCCTAGCCCATCGAGTGCTTCGAGGACTGAAACACCTGCGTAACCCTCCGCCACCAGGGTTTCTCTAGAGAAGCTCGTCGTAGATTTTGATCATTTAACAGGTAAGGCATATCCCGAAGCCGAATCCAGCCCTCATCCTGCCAATGCAGCAAACGCAAAGACATCTCCGGCCAATCCAACAAGCTCAACATTGGCCGATTCGAATCTCCTGAATCCGCAGCATCGCGCAATGTCGGCACCACCTCATTGGTCAGCCATTCCCGCAACAACCGATTACCCGGAACGTAGTGATAGACCAGCAGCGCGTACACCCCGGACTCACTGAGCATCAGATGCTGTTCTGGTTCTCGAAAGTACTCAATCCACATGACGCGGCGCTGATCGCTATCTAGCTTGTTGACCACCCGATCATTCAGATGGAAACCCATCAAGCGGCCGACATCGCGAGCGGAGAACCAAGGCTGGTTTTCTAATAAAAGGGCATGGAGAGAAAGGTTGTGGCGAGAGAACACTATTACCGGGAGCGGATCAGACATATCTATGACCTCTACGTTAGATTTTGGGAGGGCCTGACCCCAACGTAGAGCGGACTTAAGAAATCCCAACGAGCAGAGCAGTTGTCACCGACGAATCACACGTCTGTGTCACTGACCAAGCTTTCTACGTTGGGCGTTTCTTAGGCACCTGCGATAGAGCTTAGTAGTGCTTGTAGCGGCCTTCAATGGGACGCGGCTGTAAGTGCTGTAGGAGATTGAGCGCTGTGACGTAGGCGTAAAAAACGATTACCAATCGTCCATAAAAAAGCCCCGATCAGATCGGGGCTTTTGCTTTCTCGACTTGGCGACTCAAGCAGCAATCGTCAAATCGTGGCGAGCGAGACCATTAGTCCCAGCTCAACGCACCACCAGTTTGGTATTCGATCACGCGAGTCTCAAAGAAATTCTTCTCTTTCTTCAAGTCCATAATCTCGCTCATCCAAGGGAACGGGTTAGTGGTCCCTGGGTACTCTTCTTTCAAACCGATCTGCGACAAACGACGGTTAGCGATGAACTTCAGGTAGTCCTCCATCATCGCCGCGTTCATGCCCAGTACGCCGCGAGGCATGGTGTCGCGGGCGTATTCGATTTCCAGCTGCGTACCCTGCAGGATCATTTGGGTCGCTTCTTCCTTCATCTCGGCATCCCACAGGTGTGGGTTTTCGATTTTGATCTGGTTGATCACGTCGATGCCGAAGTTCAGGTGCATGGATTCGTCGCGCAGGATGTACTGGAACTGCTCGGCGACGCCGGTCATTTTGTTGCGGCGGCCCATGGAGAGGATCTGGGTGAAGCCGCAGTAGAAGAAGATGCCTTCCAGAACGCAGTAGTAGGCGATCAGGTTGCGCAGCAGTTCTTTGTCGGTGTCCGGGGTGCCGGTTTCGAACTTCGGATCGGAGATCGAACGGGTGTATTTCAGGCCCCAGGCTGCCTTTTTGGCGACCGATGGGATCTCGTGGTACATGTTGAAGATCTCGCCTTCATCCATGGCCAGCGATTCGATGCAGTACTGGTAGGCGTGGGTGTGGATCGCCTCTTCGAAGGCCTGGCGCAGGATGTACTGGCGGCATTCCGGGTTGGTGATCAGGCGGTACACGGCCAGGACCAGGTTGTTGGCAACCAGGGAGTCGGCGGTGGAGAAGAAGCCGAGGTTGCGCATCACGATGCGGCGCTCGTCGTCGGTCAGGCCTTCCGGGTTTTTCCAGAGGGCGATGTCGGCGGTCATGTTGACTTCTTGCGGCATCCAGTGGTTTGCGCAGCCGTCCAGGTACTTCTGCCAAGCCCAGTCGTACTTGAATGGCACGAGTTGGTTGAGGTCGGCGCGGCAGTTGATCATGCGCTTTTCGTCAACGGCGACACGGGCGGAGGCGCCTTCGAGTTCGGCGAGGCCTTCGGCGACGTCGAGGGAATCCAGTGCAGCCTTGGCGCGGGCCACGGCGGCCGAGTCGTCGGCGGTCACGGCGCGGGCTTCCAGCGCTGCGGCACCGCCGGCGCTGTCGAGGCGGTCCATGTTGGCTTCAGTAGCGTGGCCGGCGTTGGCGCCTTTCACTGCTGCTACTTCACTGTCTTCTTTGTCGAATTCGTCCCAGCTCAGCATGACGTGTCGTCTCCTGCGTGAGGGCCTGTCGCCCCGTGTGAAACCTGATTGGTTGGTTTTTCACACGGTCGTACAGACCGCGTTGGATCTTAAGGAATCGTTTTTTGCGGCAGCCAAGGCAGGCAATAAAACAGAATTTTGTACGGGTTTCCGAGAGCCTCTGACGGGCGCAGATCAGCGTTGACGCTGCTGCGGGGCTTCAGAATGGCTTTTGCTCCCTGTAAGGGAATATTGCTGACCCGATTAGGGCGGCATTATAGGGAAAAAAACACGGCTGTGCTGAGGCGAATCCGCGCATGGAGCGGTCGAGGAGGCTGGTTTTTCGATGAGAGTGCGGGTTTACAGGGCTTTGCCGGGGATAGATTTTTTTTCGCAAAAATCTCGCGATTGTGGATTTGCTCAAAAAACGAACAAAAAAACCGGTTTTTCACTACATCTAGTGTTTTGCAAGCATTTTTGACGACTCCAGACACAACTGAGCCCGACCGAAGCCGGGCTGGAATCGACCCTCAAATGAGGCGCTGAGCGGTCCGATTCGGTGCAGTCTCAATCATCAATTGGTGCAGCCGTTGCCCATGACGCTGTAACGCAGGATGTGGCGCTGACCCTTGGAGTCGTCGTACTCCATTTTGGCCGGTACCACTTCGCAGACATTCGGCACTTCGCTCATCGATACAACTTTGGCGATGTCCAGGTGAGTGGAGTAAGTGTATTCCTCGATCACCGGTTGTTGCTGTGCGACATCAGTCGGGACCTCGTCTGCCATGGCGGTTGCGCACAGGCTGCTGAGGGCCAGAACCAATAAAGCTTTCATTTCAGATTTACCTTTTTGAGGTCGAGTGGGGTCACGCAACCTTTTTAGGGTTGCGTGTGGAACTTCATCACTTGGATAAGTTGATTAACGGCCTTCGTGGGGGCTGTAACGTTGTTAATCGGTTTGCCTTGTCGGCGATGCGGATTTTAGGGGGGTGGGGTGGGGGTAAACAGGTGGAGTTTTGATAAACACTTTTCGCGGTTTTGGTAACAATCGGTCGTTAGGGTGAGGAGAGCGTTTTCTGGCGATGCAATTTGTCTGGGGAACCGAGTTGTCTGGATCGCTTGCAGGCAAGCTCCTACAAGGGGTTTGGGGTGTTTGGGGGTAGTGCGTCGGGCTTGCTGTCTGGGTATCGCCATGTTTTGTAGGGGCTTGTTACTACCATCGTCGAATGGTTCTATGGGCCCGGCCCGGCTACAACGGGGTCATACAAAAACAACTATTCCACCGAGGTAAGAAAGATGAGTGCGGCTTCTCTGTATCCCGTTCGTCCCGAGGTTCTGGCCAATACGCTGACTGACGAGGCGACCTACAAAGCCATGTACCAGCAGTCGGTCGTCAACCCTGACGGTTTCTGGCGCGAGCAAGCCAAGCGCCTCGACTGGATCAAGCCTTTCACCACGGTGAAGCAGACTTCCTTCGACGATCACCATGTCGACATCAAATGGTTCGCCGACGGCACCCTGAACGTTTCCTACAACTGCCTCGACCGTCATCTGGCCGAGCGCGGCGACCAAGTTGCAATCATCTGGGAAGGCGACGATCCTTCCGAAAGCCGCAACATCACCTATCGCGAACTGCACGAACAAGTGTGCAAACTGGCCAACGCCCTGCGTGGTCAGGACGTACACCGCGGCGATGTGGTGACTATCTATATGCCGATGATCCCCGAAGCCGTGGTCGCCATGCTGGCCTGTACCCGGATCGGCGCGATTCATTCGGTGGTGTTCGGTGGTTTCTCGCCGGAGGCCCTGGCGGGGCGGATCATCGACTGCAAATCGAAAGTGGTGATCACAGCTGACGAAGGCATCCGTGCCGGCAAGAAGATCTCGCTGAAGGCCAACGTCGACGACGCGCTGACCAACCCGGAAACCAGCAGCATCCAGAAAGTCATCGTGTGTAAGCGCACCGGTGGCGACATCAAGTGGAACCAGCATCGCGACATCTGGTACGAAGACCTGATGAAAGTGGCGGGCACTGTCTGCGCGCCGAAAGAGATGGGCGCCGAAGAAGCGCTGTTCATCCTTTATACCTCCGGCTCGACCGGCAAGCCGAAGGGCGTGCAGCACACCACCGGCGGTTATCTGCTGTATGCGGCGATGACCCACGAGCGCGTGTTCGACTACCGTCCAGGCGAAATCTACTGGTGCACCGCCGACGTCGGCTGGGTCACCGGCCACAGCTACATCGTCTACGGCCCGCTGGCCAATGGCGCGACCACGCTGCTGTTCGAAGGCGTGCCGAACTACCCGGACATCACCCGGGTGGCGAAGATCGTCGACAAGCACAAGGTCAACATCCTCTACACCGCGCCGACCGCGATCCGCGCGATGATGGCGTCCGGCACCGCCGCCGTTGAAGGCGCTGACGGCAGCAGCCTGCGTCTGCTCGGTTCGGTGGGCGAGCCGATCAACCCGGAAGCGTGGGACTGGTACTACAAGAATGTCGGCAAGTCCCGTTGCCCGATCGTCGATACCTGGTGGCAGACCGAAACCGGCGGCAACATGATGAGCCCGCTGCCGGGGGCGCATGCACTGAAACCGGGGTCGGCGGCACGTCCGTTCTTCGGTGTGGTGCCGGCGCTGGTCGACAACCTCGGCAACATCATCGAGGGCGAGGCCGAGGGCAATCTGGTGATTCTCGATTCGTGGCCGGGTCAGGCGCGCACGTTGTATGGCGATCACGACCGCTTCGTCGACACCTACTTCAAGACCTTTCGTGGCATGTACTTCACCGGTGACGGTGCGCGGCGTGACGCTGATGGTTACTACTGGATCACCGGGCGTGTCGACGACGTGCTCAACGTCTCCGGCCACCGCATGGGCACCGCCGAGATCGAAAGCGCGATGGTCGCCCACCCGAAAGTCGCCGAAGCGGCGGTGGTTGGTGTGCCGCACGACATCAAGGGGCAGGGCATTTATGTCTACGTCACCCTGAAAAATGGCGAAGAGCCGAGCGAGCAACTGCGTCTGGAACTGAAGAACTGGGTGCGCAAAGAGATCGGCCCGATTGCTTCGCCGGACGTGATCCAGTGGGCGCCGGGGCTGCCGAAGACGCGTTCGGGCAAGATCATGCGGCGGATTCTGCGCAAGATTGCTACGGCTGAGTACGATGGGTTGGGGGATATCTCGACCCTGGCGGATCCGGGTGTGGTGCAGCATTTGATTGATACGCACAAGACGATGAATGTGGCTTAAGTCTGTCTGATGCATTGAAAAGCCCTGTCCGGTGTTTGCCGGGTGGGGCTTTTTTGTGTCTGGAGGTTTTGGGGTGGTTTTGCTGGCCTCATCGCGAGCAGGCTCACTCCTACAGTTGATTGGAGCGCGATCACTGTAGGAGTGAGCCTGCTCGCGATAGCCATCTGTCAGACACCGGTGTACTTCGCTGTCGGAATGAAAACCCACCCAACCAATAATTATCGATTTCCCGCGTAAGCCCCTTCCCGCTGTTACCCATGCCTACCTGAGTAACCAAATGTGTAACCGCCCGCCCCGCCGCGGGGCGAAGGGAAACGCAATGCCCCGTTTTAGAGCCTTAAAACCCCCGGTGAAAAATAAGACACAACGCTGCGCTTGCCGGATTAGAAGGGTTTGCGAATAATAGGCCCGCAATTTGCAGCATAGATCGGTTCACTGTCTTTCGCTCTTGCATGAATTTGCAAGGCTGTCAATGCGCTCAAGCGGGTTTCTCTGTGCATCTGTAATTAGTTGTCGCATTGAAGAAATATCGGCTTCGGGCCTGTCGTTAGAATGCCGATCACTCGCTCATCGTGGCTGACGTTGAAACCTCCGAGGGTTTCAATGGGAAATTTCCCACCGATGCTGCGCCGCTTTCCCGATTCACCCATTCGCATATTGGGCTGTCGCTCACTCTGCCGTTTTTGCCCTTTACCGATGGAGTCCCAAGATGAAGAAACTTGTGCTGCTTGGCGCCCTGGCACTGTCCGTGCTGTCGCTGAATTCCTTCGCTGATGAAAAACCTCTGAAGATCGGTATCGAAGCGGCGTACCCTCCGTTCGCTTCCAAAGCGCCGGATGGCAGCATCGTTGGTTTCGACTACGACATCGGCAATGCCCTGTGTGAAGAAATGAAGGTCAAGTGCCAGTGGGTCGAGCAAGAGTTCGACGGTCTGATCCCGGCACTGAAAGTGCGCAAGATCGACGCGATCCTGTCGTCCATGTCGATCACCGAAGACCGCAAGAAGTCCGTGGACTTCACCAACAAGTACTACAACACCCCGGCCCGTCTGGTCATGAAGCAGGGCACCGTTGTCAGCGACAACCTGTCTGAGCTCAAGGGCAAAAACATCGGTGTACAACGTGGTTCGATCCACGAGCGTTTCGCCCGCGAAGTCCTGGCCCCGCTGGGTGCCGAGATCAAGCCATACGGCTCGCAGAACGAAATCTACCTCGACGTGGCTGCTGGTCGCCTCGACGGTACCGTGGCTGATGCCACCCTGCTGCAGGACGGCTTCCTGAACACTGATTCCGGCAAAGGCTTCGCCTTCGTTGGCCCGCAGTTCACCGACGTCAAATACTTCGGCGACGGCGTAGGCATCGCGGTGCGCAAGGGTGACGCGCTGAAAGACAAGATCAACGCTGCCATCGCGGCTATCCGTGAAAACGGTAAATACAAAGCTATCCAGGACAAGTACTTCGCCTTCGATATCTACGGCAAGTAACACGTCTCTGCGACAAGTCAGAAATGGCGCAAGCAACAGGATCTCTGCGGTTTGCGCCATTTTTTCATCCCAACTTTCGAGGACCTGAATCATGTTGAAAGGCTACGGGGCTGTCATCCTCGATGGCGCATGGCTGACGCTTCAGCTCGCCTTGTCGTCCATGGCCCTGGCCATCGTTCTCGGGCTGATCGGGGTCGCGTTGCGCCTGTCGCCGATTCGCTGGCTGGCGTGGCTGGGCGATCTGTATTCCACGGTGATCCGCGGGATTCCCGACCTGGTGCTGATCCTGCTGATCTTCTACGGCGGTCAGGACCTGCTCAACCGCGTCGCGCCGATGCTCGGCTATGACGACTACATCGACCTGAATCCGCTGGCCGCCGGTATCGGCACCCTCGGTTTCATCTTCGGTGCGTACCTTTCGGAAACCTTCCGTGGCGCGTTCATGGCGATCCCAAAAGGCCAGGCCGAAGCGGGCATGGCGTACGGCATGAGCAGTTTTCAGGTGTTCTTCCGGGTGATGGTGCCGCAGATGATTCGCCTGGCGATTCCTGGCTTCACCAACAACTGGCTGGTTCTGACCAAGGCCACCGCGCTGATTTCGGTGGTCGGTCTGCAAGACATGATGTTCAAGGCCAAGCAGGCGGCGGATGCCACCCGCGAGCCTTTCACCTTCTTCCTCGCAGTGGCGGCGATGTACCTGGTGATTACCAGTGTCTCGTTGCTGGCGCTGCGTCACCTTGAGAAGCGCTACTCGGTAGGCGTAAGGGCGGCTGATCTATGATCTTCGACTACAACGTCATTTGGGAGGCCATGCCGCTGTACCTCGGCGGCCTGCTGACCACCCTCAAACTGCTCGCGCTGTCGCTGTTGTTCGGTCTGTTGGCGGCACTGCCGCTGGGCCTGATGCGCGTCTCCAAGAACCCGATCGTCAACGGCGCCGCGTGGCTCTACACCTACGTGATCCGCGGCACGCCGATGCTGGTGCAGCTGTTCCTGATCTACTACGGTCTGGCGCAGTTCGAAGCAGTACGTGAAAGCTTCATGTGGCCGTGGCTGTCCAGCGCAACGTTCTGTGCGTGCCTGGCGTTCGCGATCAACACCAGCGCCTACACCGCCGAGATCATTGCCGGCAGCCTCAAGGCCACGCCGAACGGCGAGATCGAAGCCGCCAAGGCCATGGGCATGTCGCGCTTCAAACTGTACAAGCGCATCCTGTTGCCATCGGCCCTGCGCCGGGCGCTGCCGCAGTACAGCAACGAAGTGATCATGATGCTGCAGACCACCAGTCTGGCGTCCATCGTGACCCTGATCGACATCACCGGCGCGGCCCGTACTGTCAACGCGCAGTACTACCTGCCGTTCGAGGCGTACATCACCGCCGGCGTGTTCTACCTGTGCCTGACCTTCATTCTGGTGAAGCTGTTCAAGCTGGCCGAGCGCCGCTGGTTGAGCTACCTCGCCCCGCGGAAGCACTGATATGGAACGCATCGACCACGTATTGCCGTGGAGCCACTTGGGCAGCGAGCGCAAGATCTCGGTCTTCCGCTTCGGCAGCGGCGAGCGCAAGGCTTACATCCAGGCCAGCCTGCACGCCGACGAACTGCCGGGCATGCGCACCGCCTGGGAGCTGAAAAAGCGCCTCGGCGAGCTCGAAGCCCAAGGCTTGCTCAACGGTGTGATCGAACTGGTGCCGGTCGCCAACCCGCTGGGCCTCGGCCAATTGCTGCAAGGCAATCATCAGGGGCGTTTCGAGGCGGGCAGCGGCAAGAATTTCAACCGTGATTTCGTCGAGCTGAGCGCACCGGTGGCGGCGGCGCTGGCCGAGCGTCTCGGTGACGATCCGCACGCCAACATTCGCCTGATCCGTCAGGCCATGGCTGATCATCTGGCGGCATTGCCCGAGGCGAGCAGCCAGTTGCAAGGCATGCAGCGCGTTTTGCTCAGCCACGCCTGCACTGCCGATGTGGTGCTCGACTTGCATTGCGACGCTGAAGCCGCGCTGCACATGTATGCGCTGCCGCAGCATTGGCCGCAGTGGCGTTCGCTGGCGGCGCACCTGAATGTGAAGGTCGGTCTGCTGGCGGAAGATTCCGGCGGCAGCTCCTTCGATGAGGCGTGCTCGTTGCCGTGGCTGCGTCTGTCGCGGCAGTTCCCGGACGCGCAGATTCCACTGGCGTGCCTGGCGACCACCGTCGAGCTCGGCGGTCAGGCCAATACCGACCGCGTTGATGCGCAAGCCTGGGCTGAAGGCATTCTGGCGTTCCTCGCCGAGCAAGGCCTGATCACTGGCGAGTGGCCGAAGCCGGCCAGCGAGCCGTGCGAAGGCATGCCGTTCGAAGGCACTGAATTACTGTTGGCGCCGCACCCCGGTGTGGTGAGTTTTCTGCGTAAACCCGGCGAGTGGGTTGAAGCCGGGGATGAGATTTTCGAAGTGATCGACCCTGTGTCCGATCGGGTCAGCACGGTGTGTGCTGGTACGTCCGGGGTGCTGTTTGCCATTGAACGGCTGCGCTATGCCCAACCCGGTTTCTGGCTGGCCAAGGTGGCGGGGCGCGAAGCGCTGCGTCACGGGCGCTTGCTCAACGACTGACTGACTGTTTTTGTGAGAACCGACCGCATGTACAAACTTGAAGTCCAAGACCTGCATAAACGCTATGGCAGTCACGAAGTGCTCAAGGGCGTGTCCCTGAAAGCGGCAGCCGGCGATGTGATCAGCATCATCGGCTCCAGTGGCTCCGGCAAAAGTACTTTCCTGCGCTGCATCAACCTGCTTGAGCAGCCGCACGCGGGCAAGATCCTGCTCAACAACGAAGAGCTGAAACTGGTAGCGAACAAGGACGGCGCGCTGAAAGCCGCTGATCCGAAACAGCTGCAGCGCATGCGTTCGCGCCTGTCGATGGTGTTCCAGCATTTCAACCTGTGGTCGCACATGACCGCGCTGGAAAACATCATGGAAGCGCCGGTCCACGTACTGGGCGTGTCCAAGGCTGAAGCCCGCGAGAAAGCCGAGCACTACCTGAACAAGGTTGGCGTGGCCCATCGTAAAGACGCGTTCCCGGGGCACATGTCCGGTGGCGAGCAGCAGCGTGTGGCAATTGCCCGTGCGCTGGCGATGGAGCCGGAAGTGATGCTGTTCGACGAACCGACTTCGGCGCTTGACCCGGAGCTGGTCGGTGACGTGCTGAAAGTCATGCAGGCCCTCGCTCAGGAAGGCCGCACCATGGTCGTGGTCACGCACGAAATGGGCTTCGCCCGTGAAGTGTCGAACCAGTTGGTGTTCCTGCACAAAGGTGTCGTGGAAGAGAGCGGCAACCCGCGCGAAGTGCTGGTCAATCCGCAATCCGAGCGCTTGCAACAATTCCTGTCGGGCAGCCTCAAGTAATCGCTGCCGTTATGCACCAGATTAGGTCATGCTTCGCGACCTGAAGACTGGCTCGGTCCCCCTGTGGGAGCGGGCTTGCTCGCGAAAACGGTCGATCAGTCAACATCATTGCTGCCTGAACCACCGCCTTCGCGAGCAAGCCCGCTCCCACAATGGACCTGCGACAGCTTCGATTACGGGCTAGCATTGGCCCATGCCTTCATCACCGTTCTTCGTTTCGGATTGCCCGCCCATGACTGCCCATCGAATTGGTTTCCTGATTTGGCCCAGCACTAAAGCTTTGACGCTGGCGCTGGCGGAGGAGGCCTTGCGTGTTGCTCAGCGGGTGCATCCGGAGGTGGTTTACGAATTGTCGTTCCTCCAGGCCGAAACCGTGACAGACGTTGCGGCCGAGGGGGCGTGGCAACTGCCGGGCGAGGCGTGGACCGGCAAGCTGGAAAACTTCCAGAAACTGTTCCTGCTCGCCGACGAGCCACCGACCACTCTGGCCCCGGCCCTCAGCAGCGCGCTCAAGCAACTGGTGCGGGCCGGTTGCGTGATCGGTGGTCTGTCGGCGGGCGTGTATCCGCTGGCGCAGCTCGGTCTGCTCGACGGTTATCGCGCGGCCGTGCACTGGCGCTGGCAGGACGATTTCGCCGAGCGTTTCCCGAAAGTCATCGCCACCAGTCACCTGTTCGACTGGGATCGTGATCGCCTGACCGCGTGTGGCGGCATGTCGGTACTCGACCTGTTGCTGGCGGTGCTGGCCCGTGATCATGGGGCAGAACTGGCCGGTGCGGTGTCCGAAGAACTGGTGGTCGAGCGCATCCGCGAGGGCGGTGAACGCCAGCGCATTCCACTGCAGAACCGTCTCGGTTCCAGCCATCCGAAGCTCACCCAAGCGGTGTTGCTGATGGAAGCCAACATCGAAGAGCCGCTGACCACCGACGAAATCGCCCAGCACGTGTGCGTGTCCCGTCGACAGCTGGAGCGGATCTTCAAGCAATACCTCAACCGCGTGCCGAGCCAGTACTACCTGGAGTTGCGCCTGAACAAGGCCCGGCAGATGTTGATGCAAACCAGCAAGTCGATCATCCAGATCGGCCTGTCCTGCGGTTTCTCCTCCGGGCCGCATTTCTCCAGCGCCTACCGCAACTTCTTCGGCGCCACGCCGCGCGAAGATCGCAACCAGCGGCGCAGCAGCAGTCCGTTCGAACTGTCGTCAGTGCCGCCGGAGCGCGGTTGACGCACCCCGGCAGAACCCGCGGAGCGTCACTCATCGACCCCTGAATCTTCAGACGTGGACACCTCCATTTCCGCCCGTTCGATGACGGCTTCCACGCCAAAATCGATGCGGTGCTTTTTGAAGTAGGCGATCAGCCGTTGCAGGCTCAGCTCAGAGAGCGGATTGCTCCGCAGGCTGAATTTGTCCGCACGCTCTTCTGGCAACTCCAGGATATCGCTGGGAACCTGGGTGATCGCGTTGTCGCTCAGGTCGGCGATTTCCAGGTGTTCGAGTTGCAGCAAGCCCGGCGGCAGGCTGGTGATGCCGCTGTTGTCCAGCATCAGCGTTTGCAGATTAGTCATCTGGCTGACATCCGGGGTCTCGCCCAACGGGTTGTCACTCAAGTCCAGGTGATCGAGGCGCTCCATTTGCGCAAGCTCAAGGGCGTTTTGCGGCGTGAGCGTCAACTCGCAGTGTGAAAGCGACAAATAGGTCAGCTCAGCCATGCGAAACACCGCCGGCGGAATGTGTTCAAGCCGATATTGATAAATCGTCAGCCCTCTGAGGCTGGCAAACGTCTCGACAAACCTGTCGATTCCAAACGTCTGGCCCGGCAGGCTTCTGAGGTACAGATGCGTGACATGGCTGAAATCGGCATTGAGTACAGGCAAGTCGCCGCGGATGATCGTCGCCAGGTTCAAGTCATGTAGTGGCTGGAGGTTCTCATCCGGTTCGTCTTGCTCGGTTTCCCGGCGCCAGCACTGTTCAATGAGCGATTTGAATTCGTGACGTGCGGCGTGCTCGTTCAGCACTTGCTCAATCGTGAAGGGCTCGCCACTGATCGGGTGCAAGGCAGGATGGTCGGTCGCCCAGTTGGCGAGGTTGCTACTCAAGTCGCTGTATTCACGCTCAAGCCGTGCAAGTTCGATTCGACCCTCGACCAGGGTGCCGGGTAGCAGATAGAAAAATTCACTGGCCTGTTCCAGATCCATGTGTGTGTACAGCGCCTGTACGCGCAGCAGATCAGCCTGTTCGGCCATTACGCCGAAGTCCTGGCGGGTGTCGTTGAAATGGCGTTTGATGCGCTCCCGGTCTGCGCTGGCAATCGGATTGCCGCTCAGATCGAAGCCTTCCGGAACGTTGTTGGGCAGCTCGAAAAGGGCGGGAGACAACGACCGGATCTGGTTGTCGTTGAGCAGCGCGGTGCGCAATAGCGGGCGCGTGAGCAGGCCGGGTGGCAGTTCGGAAATGCCGGTCTCCGACACATCGATGTAATTGAGTCGGGGCATTTTTTCGACATTGGGGGTGAGTCCGAGCGGGTTCCTGAACAGGTCCAGGGTTCTCAGCTGAGTCAACGCCGCCAGTGTGGTTTGGCTCTCGGCTGTCAGGGTGATGCTGCAGTCGCTGAGAATCAGCTCGCGCAGTTGCGGTGACCGGCTGATCGATTCCGGCAGGTTGCCCAGCTGGAAATTGCGCAGCGCCAGGCGACGCAAGCCGGAGAAGCAGTTTAGAAAACCGTGTATACCCTGAGTGCTGCCGATCCCCTCGATGGTCAGGTAGTCCACGTGACTGAAGTTCACCTCAAGTTGTGGCAGCTCTCCGATGATTGACTGTGACAGCCGCAGATCGATGGTCTGCTCGGTGTTCTCCGGCAAGGAAACCTGCTGCTTCCAGCAGTCCAGGATGTCGACCCGCATCTGCCGTCGGCGATGACGCTGGATCGCATATTGCTCGGTGGTGAGGCGGGCGCCGGACTGCGGATGAACGAGGGGAATACCCTCAGTCCACGGACTCAGCACCGCGTCGAGGCGGTTGCGTTCAGTGATCAAGCGGCTCAGCTCCGCTCGCGGGCCGTTCGGATGGCGTTGCAGGCGCTCGACGAATGCATCGAGTTCCTCGGGCAGCAAGTGCGGCAGCAGCCAGTGGGCATGGGCGTGCAGCGTCGGCGTATTGGTAGGCATGCGCCGATAGCCACTGGTACCGCCACGCAGGCGCATCACGGTGGGGTCGTAAGCGGGTTTGCGAATCGGATTTTGCGACAGCAGGTTCAGCAACGCTTGACGGTCGAGCGCGTCGTCACGAATCAGCTGCTTGAGCTGCAGGTCTTGCGTGATGTGGATGGTCAGCGCCGAACGTTCTGCGTCGGGCAGGGCATGCAGCAGGCTTGAATACAGTGAACCCGGCGCGCTGAGTGACTCACCGGTAGCGTCGAACGGCTGATAGTCGCCCTGTTCGGTCAGTACCAGCACCTTGCGAATGAGCGCGTCCTGCGCGCCGAGGCTGTCGATCAGTTGCCCGCTATGGCTGTAGTGCCTGAGCTCCATTCGTATCGACGGCGACCAGCCCGGCAAGCGTGGCAGCGAGTGGAGGGCCAGCCGATCCGTATCCAGATTATTGACTGTCGCTTGCAGCTCCAGCCCTTCAAAGGCTCGGGTTGCGCGCACTTGCAGACCCGTTTCCTGGGTCAGAACCACCAGTCTTGCGGAGAGTGTTCCACGCTGTAATTGCAGGTATTCAGCATCACTTGCCGTTTCCAGTATCGATTGCGCCAACGCCTTCGGCAGGCCGGGTTCGGCATCCATCAGTACCTGTACCAGCGGGCTGGCGCCGCGCTGTAACTGACGATATCGATCCTCGAACAGGCTTTGGCGTTTGCGCTGTGCCAGCTCGGCGACGCTGCGCCGCAGGCTAGTTGCGCGGGCCTCGGCCGAGGGTGCGGGCGTATGCAGGGCTTCGCTCAATAGCCGCCTTCGTTGCGATTCTGTCAGGCGTTGCAGGCAGGTCTTGAGCAGGTCGCCATCGTCCAGTCGTGAGCCCTCGATTTGTATGAATGGCACATCGGCGACGGGGCTGCGCCACAGGGTTCTGCCCTGACGGTCGATCAGTTGCAGGCCTCGGTCGGCAGGCCAGTCGCCGTTGTCGAAAAGCAGTTGCAGTTGGGTGGCCGGGTCAGCCTTGAGGTAATCCTCGGCATGCGGGCTGCCGATCTGCTCGATGAACAATTGAATGTCCTGATCGATCTGCCAGCGCTGCAGCGTGTCACTGAGTAAGGGTGGCAATTGATCGCGCTCGACGTGCATCTGGCGCAGGGTGTTTTCCTCGCAGCCACTGATATTCAGCAGGCGCTCCCGCAGAGCGGCGGGAAGGCGCTGCATCTGCGCACTGCTGCGGCTCAGCACGGTGGCGCGATCCCAAGCCAGTGGCTGGTCAATTTCGGTTTGCCAGGCGCCTGCGGTGTTGTGCCTGAGTGCGGGTTTGTAAGCCTCGGCGCGCGTCGGATGATCGATGCGATGGGCGCCCGTTTCGGGGTCAAGGCTGACGGCATACAACTTGTCTTCCAGAGCCAGCAGGCTCTTGCCCTGGTGGGTTTGCAAGCCCAGTGCATCGGTTCGGATGTCTTTGGGCAGCGTGCCGGGCCACTCGTAAGGGCGCAGGTCGGGTTTCCAGTAGCGGGTCTTGCCATTGGCCGTTTTCACCGGAATGAAGCGGTCGATGAACTGGACGACATCGGCAGGCAACAGCGCGCGAAACTCGCTGACGGCGATAGCGCCGCCGGCGGCGAAAGTGCCGACCTGCACCATGGACTCCACGACGCCGATCAAATGCGCGAACGCTTCGCGGGGTTGTCCTTCGGCCCAGTCGACGATGCTTTCGAACGTCTCGTCGAGCAGTTGGTAGGCCGTGTAGGCAAGCATCAGCTCGCCGAGAAATGGCACGAATGGCAAGGCGACAAACGCGACGAGGTTGATCAACGACTGTGCGATGTCCGTGAAGGAATCCCAGAGTGCCCAGCGCGCCTTGCGATCGACCATGGCCGTCGAGACGGCGATGACGCGGGCATCGTTGAGCATCTTGTCGAGCTTGCGCTGGTAGAGGTAAACCCACAGCTCACCCCGGATCGGGGTCGCGACGATCTGCATAAAAGGCCGCACGGCCGGATGCTCGCGCCAGCTGGGGCGTGGATCGCCGGCCGGTACGGGTTGCCAGGTGACGGGGCTGAGCAAGGCCCGCAACTGACCGAAGAAAGCGCCGCGCTCGGCGTGGTCGATAAAACGGCTGAAGAAGACCTGATAGTCCGGATCGCGCAGGCGTTGCGCCAGCTCCTCAGCGAAGGCAGCGGAACTGGCGTATTCCTTGACTGGGTGTTGCGGGTCATCGGGAATGTAAACCACGACTCTCGCTGTTGCGTTTGCAGCTTCAAGATTCGGCGCGAACAGTACGATGCCGGTGAGGCTGACTTTCATCATCGTCAGCGCATGGCAATGCCACGCCTGACGATTGAGGCGCAAATGCTGCAAGCCATCGAGCAGCCCGAGAATCAGGCGATGGATATCGGCCCCCAGCAGCTTTTGCATGTAGGCCATTTGCAGGGCGGCGACCAGTGCGGCTTTGTCACTCGTGCAAACCTGCGGTTGCAGCACGGCTGCGACCAGCGGATTGCTGACGCCCAAATTGTCTTGCAGATAAGTGTTGTAGCGGCGGCCGATATCCAGCTCGCGACACAGGCGGGTGAAGGCTGGGATCGGCATCGCCTTGGGGATGTTCGGCAACACGCTGAACTGGCCGTCAGGTGAGGGCTGACTGACATAACCCGAGGCGGACTCAAAGGCGTCAGCGCTGGTCTCGCTGCTTTCAAAATTGTGCAGCGCGGCGTCCAGCAGCGAGACAGTCCAGGTGCGTGCGGCGCCGGATTTGATGCGCAGCCACGGAACATGGTCGGGCAGGTACAGGCGCAGGAAAGTCTGCCGGACATCCAGATTCAAGCCAAAGCGCTTTGCCAGTTCGGCGCGCAGCAGCGGTTCGGCGAACGCTTTGGCGTCCTGCAACCGGGCAAGGCTTCGTTCGACGCGGTTGTGTGCGGTCCAGTGCGCGGCATTCAGTGCGCGCAGTTTTGCATGCTCGGTGCGTGATGCCTGTTTGAGGTTGGCGGGCAGTAGCGGACTGGCCCGTTTCAATGCCGCGCGTTTGTGTGCCGCAGCCTGAATCAGCCATGTCGGGATGGCCTGGAGCAGCGGTTGATAGTGTGCGTCCTGCCGGGGTAGCAGCAGCGGGTCGGGCAGTGTCGCGAGGGCGGGTGTGGTTTCTTGAATCATGGGGTGAGGCCGTTTGCCTGGAGAAAGGTCCCTAGCAAACACCGGCCATTGATTCGATGTGCGGTACATATATACCGCACACCACAAAACTCTCTTGATTAAGATCCCCGGTACGTCTGCGCAAACGGCGGCGCGCAGTTTAAACTGCGCCTTTGCGACGCTATATGTCGCATTGCCGTAAACCCGGGAAAATCCGGGGTTTGCGCTATAAGAAGTTGTCGCTTGGCGGCAAGGCCGGGCTGAAAACTGTCCTTACAATCCCCCCATCGCTCGCCAGTTTCAGGCGGGTGTTCCTCTTCAGGAGACTCCGATGTCCGTTGAGCACGCTGCGGTACAACGCGCCGATTTCGACCAGGTAATGGTTCCCAACTACGCGCCTGCCGCTTTCATTCCGGTGCGTGGCGCCGGTTCCCGCGTCTGGGACCAGAGCGGTCGCGAGCTGATCGACTTCGCCGGCGGGATTGCCGTAAACGTATTGGGCCACGCGCATCCGGCGCTGGTCGGTGCCTTGACCGAGCAAGCGAACAAGCTGTGGCACGTGTCCAACGTGTTCACCAACGAGCCGGCCCTGCGCCTGGCGCACAAGCTGATCGACGCCACGTTCGCTGAGCGCGTGTTCTTCTGCAACTCGGGCGCCGAAGCCAACGAGGCCGCGTTCAAGCTGGCCCGTCGCGTGGCGTTCGACCGTTTCGGCAGCGAGAAGTACGAGATCATCGCCGCGCTCAACAGCTTCCACGGTCGTACCCTGTTCACCGTTAACGTCGGTGGCCAGTCGAAGTACTCCGACGGTTTCGGTCCGAAAATCACCGGCATCACCCACGTTCCTTACAACGATCTGGCCGCGCTGAAAGCGGCGGTTTCCGACAAGACCTGTGCGGTCGTGCTCGAACCTATCCAGGGCGAGGGCGGTGTACTGCCGGCCGAACTGGCTTACCTGCAAGGTGCCCGCGAACTGTGCGACGCGAACAACGCGCTGCTGGTGTTCGACGAAGTGCAGACCGGCATGGGCCGTACCGGCCACCTGTTCGCCTACCAGCATTACGGCGTGACTCCGGACATCCTGACCAGCGCCAAGAGCCTGGGCGGTGGTTTCCCGATCGCCGCGATGCTGACCACTGAAGCGCTGGCCAAACATCTGGTCGTCGGCACCCACGGCACCACCTACGGCGGCAACCCGCTGGCGTGCGCCGTTGCCGAGGCAGTGATCGACGTGATCAACACCCCTGAGGTGCTGAGCGGCGTCAACGCCAAGCACGACAAATTCAAGACCCGTCTGCAGCAGATCGGCGAGAAGTACGGCCTGTTCACTCAGGTGCGTGGCCTCGGTCTGTTGATCGGTTGTGTGCTGAGCGACGCCTGGAAAGGCAAGGCCAAGGACATCTTCAACGCCGCTGAAAAAGAAGGCCTGATGATTCTGCAGGCCGGCCCGGACGTGATCCGTTTCGCCCCGAGCCTGGTGGTGGAAGACGCCGATATCGATGCCGGTCTGGACCGCTTCGAACACGCGGCAGCAGCACTGACGCAAGCCTGATAGACCCTTCGGCGCCCGAGGATTCGGGCGTCGAACCCAATTTTGATACCGGGCAATATCAAATGTGGGAGCGGGCTTGTGGTGAGGGGATTTATCCCCGATGGGCTGCGCAGCAGCCCCAAGCTTTTTGAGGGCCGCTACGCGCCCCATCGGGGATAAATCCCCTCACCACAAAAGCTCGCTCCCACAGTATCCGGTGTTTTTTTCAGTAAATTTTTATAAGAGAAAGGAGTGACACCATGCTGGTGATGCGCCCTGCGCAAATGGCTGATCTGGGCGAGGTACAGCGTCTGGCTGCGGACAGTCCGATTGGTGTCACTTCCTTGCCGGATGACGTGGAACGTCTGAGCGACAAGATCGCCGCGAGCGAAGCCTCGTTCGCTGCCGAAGTGAGTTTCAACGGCGAGGAGAGCTACTTTTTCGTCCTCGAAGACACCGCCACCGGCAAACTGGTCGGCTGCTCGGCGATCGTTGCCTCGGCCGGTTACTCCGAGCCGTTCTACAGCTTCCGCAACGAGACCTTCGTCCACGCCTCCCGCGAGCTGAAGATCCACAACAAGATCCACGTGCTCTCGCAATGCCACGACCTGACAGGCAACAGCTTGCTGACCAGTTTCTACGTGCAGCGTGAGCTGGTGGGGTCGCCGTGGGCCGAGCTCAACTCCCGTGGCCGCCTGCTGTTCGTCGCCAGCCACCCGGAGCGTTTTGCTGATTCGGTGGTGACCGAGATCGTCGGTTACAGCGACGAAAACGGTGACTCGCCATTCTGGGACGCGATCGGGCGCAACTTCTTCGACCTCAACTACGCCGAGGCCGAACGCCTGTGTGGCCTGAAGAGCCGCACGTTCCTCGCCGAACTGATGCCGCATTACCCGATCTACGTGCCGCTGCTGCCGGATTCCGCTCAAGAAGCGATGGGCCAGGTGCACCCGCGTGCGCAGATCACTTTCGACATCCTGATGCGCGAAGGCTTCGAAACCGATCACTACATCGACATTTTCGACGGTGGCCCGACCCTGCATGCGCGTGTTTCGGGGATCCGTTCGATCGCCCAGAGCCGTGTAGTGCCGGTGAAGATCGGCGAGCCGGTCAAAGGCGCCGGGCGCCAGTATCTGGTGGCCAACGCGCAGTTGCAGGATTACCGCGCGGTGCTGCTGGAACTCGATTACGCGCCGGGCAAACCGGTGACCCTGGATCTGGAAGCAGCCGAAGCCCTGGGCGTCGGTGAAGGTGCCAGCGTGCGCCTGGTGGCGGTTTAACGCCTTAGCGAGTTTCACGGGTGGCGAAGGCGGCCCGTTTGAGGAGATAGCATGATTGTTCGTCCCGTACGCAGCAGCGATTTATCCGCGCTGATCGACCTGGCCCGCAGCACCGGCACCGGCCTGACCACGTTGCCGGCCAACGAAGAACGCCTGACTCACCGGGTCGGCTGGGCCGAGAAGACCTTTCGCGGCGAAGCCGGCCGTGGCGATGCGGACTACCTGTTCGTGCTCGAAGACGACAACGGTCGCGTGGTGGGGATTTCCGCCATCGCCGGCGCGGTCGGTCTGCGTGAGCCGTGGTACAACTTCCGCGTCGGCCTGACCGTCAGCGCCTCGCAAGAGCTGAACATCTATCGCGAGATTCCGACGCTGTTCCTCGCCAACGACCTGACCGGCAACTCCGAGCTGTGCTCGCTGTTCCTGCATGCCGATTACCGCACCGGTCTGAACGGCCGCATGCTGTCCAAGGCGCGCATGCTGTTCATCGCCGAGTTCCCTGAGCTGTTCGGCAACAAGATCATCGCCGAGATGCGCGGCGTCTCCGATGAAGCCGGACGCTCGCCGTTCTGGGAGAGCCTCGGTCGGCACTTCTTCAAGATGGAATTCAGTCAGGCCGATTACCTGACCGGCGTTGGCAACAAGGCGTTCATCGCCGAACTGATGCCGAAATTCCCGCTGTACACCTGCTTCCTGTCGCCGGATGCGCGCAACGTCATCGGTCAGGTACACCCCGACACCGAGCCAGCGCTGGCGATGCTCAAGAGCGAAGGTTTCAGCTATCAGGGTTACGTCGATATCTTCGACGCCGGCCCGGCCATCGAGTGCGAAACCAGCAAGATCCGCGCAGTCCGCGACAGCGAAGCGCTGGTGTTGGCGATCGGTACGCCGGGCGATGACGCCACGCCGTTCATCATCCATAACCGCAAGCGCGAAGACTGCCGCATCACCGCTGCCCCGGCCCGTCTGGCCGCTGGCACGCTGGTGGTCGATCCGCTGACCGCCAAACGTCTTCAACTCAACGCCGGCGATCAAGTGCGCGCCGTGGCGTTGTCTGCTGCTCGGGAGTCGAAATAATGAATTCGCTATACATCGCAGGTGAATGGCTCGCCGGTCAGGGCGAAGCCTTTCAGTCGCTGAACCCGGTGACCCAGCAGGTGCTTTGGTCGGGGGAGGGCGCTACCGCCGCTCAGGTCGAGTCCGCCGTGCAGGCAGCGCGTCAGGCCTTTCCGGGTTGGGCGCGGCGTTCGCTGGACGAGCGCATCAGCGTGCTCGAAGCCTTCGCCGCCGCCCTGAAAAACCACAGCGACGAACTGGCCCGCACCATCGGCGAGGAAACCGGCAAGCCTCTGTGGGAAGCCGCGACTGAAGTCACCAGCATGGTCAACAAGATCGCGATCTCGGTGCAGAGCTACCGCGAACGTACCGGCGAGAAGAGCGGCCCGCTGGGCGACGCCACTGCCGTGCTACGCCACAAGCCACACGGTGTGGTGGCGGTGTTCGGCCCTTACAACTTCCCGGGTCATTTGCCGAACGGGCACATCGTGCCGGCGCTGCTGGCCGGTAACAGCGTGCTGTTCAAGCCAAGTGAGCTGACGCCGAAAGTCGCCGAGCTGACGGTCAAGTGCTGGATCGAAGCCGGTCTTCCGGCCGGCGTGTTGAACCTGCTGCAAGGTGCTCGCGAAACCGGTATCGCGCTGGCGGCGAACCCGGGCATCGACGGACTGTTCTTCACCGGTTCGAGCCGCACCGGCAATCACCTGCACCAGCAGTTCGCCGGGCGTCCGGACAAGATTCTTGCTTTGGAAATGGGTGGCAACAACCCGCTGGTGGTCGATCAGGTGGCTGATCTGGACGCGGCGGTGTACACGATCATTCAGTCGGCGTTCATCTCCGCCGGTCAGCGTTGCACCTGCGCCCGTCGTCTGCTGGTGCCGCAAGGCGCGTGGGGCGACAGCCTGCTCAAGCGTCTGGTGGAAGTCAGCGCGACCATCGAGGTCGGTGCGTTCGATCAGCAACCCGCGCCGTTCATGGGCTCGGTGATTTCCCTTGGCGCGGCGAAAGCGCTGATGGATGCCCAGCAACACCTGCTGGCCAATGGCGCGGTGTCGCTGCTGGCGATGACTCAGCCGCAAGCGCAATCGGCGTTGCTGACTCCGGGCATTCTGGATGTGACCGCCGTGGCCAAGCGCCCGGACGAAGAACTGTTCGGCCCGTTGCTGCAGGTGATTCGCTACGCCGATTTCGCTGCGGCGATCGCTGAGGCCAACGACACCGCTTATGGCTTGGCGGCTGGTTTGCTGTCGGATTCCGAAGATCGTTATCAGCAGTTCTGGCTGGAAAGCCGCGCCGGTATCGTCAACTGGAACAAACAGCTGACCGGTGCGGCGAGCAGCGCGCCGTTCGGCGGTGTCGGGGCTTCGGGCAACCATCGCGCCAGCGCCTACTACGCGGCGGATTACTGCGCGTACCCGGTGGCGTCGCTGGAAACACCGAGCCTGGTGTTGCCTGCGGCCCTGACGCCTGGCGTGAAGATGGCGTAACGGCCATCGCGAGCAGGCTCACTCCTACAGGATTTGTGTCGAACATAGCATGTGTGAACACCGCCAAACCTGTAGGAGTGAGCCTGCTCGCGATAGCCGCGACGCGGTCTGACTGAATTGTTACTTGAAGCCTATAACAACAGATTCTCGTGGAGCCTCGCTGATGAAATCCTATGAAGTCAATTTTGACGGTCTAGTGGGGCCGACCCATAACTACGGTGGTCTGTCCTACGGCAACGTCGCGTCCCAGAGCAACAGCCAGCAGTCTTCGAACCCGAAGGAAGCGGCGCTGCAAGGTCTGGCGAAAATGAAAGCGCTGATGGAAATGGGCTTTCAGCAAGGCGTGCTGGCGCCGCAGGAGCGTCCGGACGTGGCCGCTCTGCGCCGTTTGGGCTTCAGCGGCACCGACGCGCAAGTGATCGAGCGCGCCGCGAAGGAAGCCATGCCGTTGCTGGTTGCCAGTTGCTCGGCATCGAGCATGTGGGTGGCCAATGCCGCCACTGTCAGCCCGAGTGCCGACACCGCTGACGGTCGCGTGCATTTCACCGCCGCCAACCTCAACTGCAAATACCACCGCAGCATCGAACACCCGACCACCAGCCGCGTGCTCGGTGCGATGTTCGCCGATCAGCAGCACTTCGCCCATCACGCCGCGTTGCCGGCGGTGGCGCAGTTCGGTGACGAAGGCGCGGCCAACCACACGCGTTTCTGCCGTGAGTACGGCGAGGCCGGTGTCGAGTTCTTCGTGTTCGGTCGCAGTGCGTTCGACACCCGTTACCCGGCGCCTCAGAAGTACCCGGCGCGCCAGACTCTGGAAGCCTCGCAAGCGGTAGCGCGTCTGCACGGTCTGCGTGACGAAGGCGTGGTTTACGCGCAGCAGAACCCGGCGGTGATCGACCAGGGCGTATTCCACAACGACGTGATCGCGGTGGGTAACGGCGAGGTGCTGTTCTATCACGAGGACGCGTTCCTCGACACCGAACAGATGCTGGCCGAGTTGCAGGGCAAACTGGCCAAGGTCGGCGGCAAGTTCCAGTCGGTCTGCGTGCCGCGTTCGGCGGTCACCGTGGACGATGCGGTGCGCTCCTACCTGTTCAACAGCCAGTTGCTGTCGCGTCCTGACGGCTCGATGCTGCTGATCGTGCCGGAAGAATGCCGTGGCAACGAGCGCGTGTGGAACTACCTGCAAGGTCTGACCAGCTCCGGCGGGCTGATCCGCGAAGTCAAAGTCTTCGACCTCAAGCAGAGCATGCAGAACGGCGGTGGCCCGGCGTGCCTGCGACTGCGCGTCGCGCTCAACGAAACCGAGCTGGCGGCCGTCAACCCAGGGGTTATCATGACGGCCCCGTTGTACGGTTCGTTGACCGCATGGGTTGAAAAGCACTACCGCGACCGCCTGAGCGAAACCGATCTGGCGGACCCGCAGTTGCTGCTTGAATGCCGGACGGCACTGGATGAACTGACGCAAATCCTTAAACTGGGCGCGGTTTATCCATTCCAGATCAATTGATGGCCGGCGCGTTGCCTGAACACGGCGCGCGGCTTGTCTCCCCAAGAGAGTAAAAACATGAGCGATTCCCTGCAGCTGATCCTTGAAGACACCGACGGCACGCAACTGCAAACCTCGTGCACCCGCGTCGCGGTCATGTGGCAAGGCAAAGAGCTGTGGATCCAGCAGGACGGCCGTGGCCAACTGCTGATCGGCGTGGACGTCGAGGAAGGTGACGAAGAGTACGCCAACCTGCTGCTGCGCCCATTGGCAACTAATCTGGTAAGTCTGCAACTGGAAATGGAACCGGCTGAAGTCGGCGACGACGAAGACCACGTGCACGGCCCGGATTGCAACCACGATCACTAAGGAAACCGCTCTATGCTCGCCCTCGGCAAACTGCTTGAACTGACCCTCGCCGGCCGCGAACCGGCGGAGAAGACTCAACTGACTGTCGAAGGCGTGCGCATGCGCTGGTTGAGCGAGGGTGCGCTGGAAGTCCGGCCACCCGAAGCGCGTGACAATGGCCTGGACCTGCTGCTGTCGGCAGGTATCCACGGCAATGAAACAGCGCCGATCGAGTTGCTCGATCGGCTGCTGCATGACATCGCTCGCGGCGATCTGAAGCCGCGTGCACGCATTCTGTTCCTGTTCGGCAACCCCGAAGCGATCCGCAAGGGCGAGCGCTTCGTCGAGCAGGACGTCAATCGGCTGTTCAACGGCCGGCATGAACAAACCAGCGGTTCCGAAGCCATCCGCGCCTGCGAGCTGGAACGGCTGGCGGCGAGCTTCTTCAGCCTGCCGGATCGGCAGCGCCTGCACTACGACCTGCACACCGCGATTCGTGGTTCGAAGATCGAGCAGTTCGCGCTGTACCCGTGGAAAGAAGGTCGCCAGCATTCGCGCCGCGAACTGGCGCGTCTGCGCGCCGCCGGGATGGAAGCGGTACTGCTGCAGAACAAGCCGTCGATCGTGTTCAGTTCCTACACCTACGACAAGCTCGGTGCCGAGGCTTTCACCCTGGAACTGGGCAAGGCGCGGCCGTTCGGGCAGAACGAAGGGGTGGATGTTTCACGTCTGGAAACGCGTCTGAAGCAGATCATCGAAGGCAATGAGCCGGACCTGGCCGCAGAGGGATTGGATGGTTTGCAGCTGTTCAGCGTCGCCCGGGAAATCATCAAGCACAGCGATGCATTCCGCCTGAACCTGCCAGCGGACATCGAGAACTTTTCTGAATTGGATGTGGGTTATGTGCTGGCCGAAGATCTGGCCAATACCCGCTGGGTCATCGAGGAAGAGGGCGCGCGGATCATCTTCCCTAATCCCAAGGTCAAGAACGGCTTGCGTGCGGGCATCCTGATCGTGCCGGCCACCGACGAACATCTCGCCTGAGTTCAACACCTATCCAATGTAGGAGTGAGCCTGCTCGCGATCGCAATGTGTCAGTCGCCATCGTGGTCGACTGATACTCCGCTATCGCGAGCAGGCTCACTCCTACAGGTTTGGTTTCGTGATCAGACGGCGACCGCACGCGGCTCACTGCGACGCAGCGCACGAACCTTCTGCAGCGTATCCGCGCAAGTCCGCGCCGCTTCCTGACCCTTGTGTACAAAGTGCTCGAAGAAGAATTTCTGATGTTCTTCACCGGCATGGAAGTGGTGCGGGGTCAGGGACACCGAGAACACCGGTACTTCGGTTTCCAGTTGCACCTGCATCAGGCCGCTGACCACTGACTGGGCAACGAACTCGTGACGGTAGATGCCGCCGTCCACGACCAGAGCCGCCGCGACGATGCCGGCATAACGACCGGTCTTGGCCAGCAACTTGGCGTGCAGGGGCATTTCAAAGGCGCCGCCGACTTCGAAGAAATCGATGTCCGATTCCTGATAACCCTGAACCAGCATTTCGGCGACGAAGCCTTTACGGCTCTGGTCGACGATTTCCTTGTGCCAGCAGGCCTGGATGAACGCAACGCGCTCGCCGTGAGGGTGTTTGCTTTTGCTGTCGATAGCGGTGGGTTGCATGTTCTGACTCCTGTTTGTGTGAAAAACAGGGCGTTATGAATCGAAAGGGATTCAAGGGTACGCACGAGCACACAAGCGCGCGGGCGGCCCTTTGGTGTCAATCCCGTTCTCTCTTCATCCGGACTATGACCGTCGGCCCCGGAATCACACCGGGTCTGCTGACCTTGCCGCCGATCACAGCAAAAGCCGTGTTCGTCGCCAAGCGCTCGCGGGCTATGCGCATTGCGCGCAATTACCGCCGGTGGGGAATTGCACCCCGCCCTGAGAACGTTTTTGCCGCCCTTTCTCGGGCGGCGCAGCGTTTTTATCACATTATTTCAGGCCTTGCACAGAACCTGTGGGAGCGGGCTTGCTCCGGGCGGCGTTCCGACGAAGGCGGTGTGTCAGTCAGCAAATTGATTGGTTGACACACCGCTTTCGCGAGCAAGCCCGCTCCCACATTGGGTTGCGTCCTTTCAATAAGTAATGTGCTTTTTCTCACTCAAGGGTTGATTAATCGGCGCCATGACCGCAGTAATTCACCTTCGAAAAGGGATTTCCCCTGCTGACCAGAGGCCAGGTTCATGAGCGTTATCGATCTTCGCAGCGACACCGTCACCCAACCGACTCCTGCCATGCTCGACGCGATGACGGCGGCGGCTACCGGTGACGATGTGTACGGCGAAGATCCGACGGTCAATCGTCTGGAGGCGGAACTGGCAAGTCGCCTGGGGTTCGCCGCCGCGCTGTTCGTGCCGACCGGCACCATGAGCAATCTGCTGGGCCTGATGGCGCATTGCGAACGTGGCGACGAATACGTCGTCGGCCAGCAGGCGCACACCTATAAGTACGAGGGCGGTGGCGCGGCGGTGCTCGGTTCGATCCAGCCACAGCCGCTGGAAGTGCAGGCCGACGGTTCGCTGGATCTGGCTCACGTAGCGGCAGCGATCAAGCCGGATGACTTCCACTTCGCCCGTACCCGGCTGCTGGCGCTGGAAAACACCATGCAGGGCAAAGTGTTACCGCTGGAGTATCTGGCCCGCGCGCGCCAATTCACCCAGGAGCACGGTCTGGCCCTGCATCTGGACGGCGCGCGGCTGTACAACGCGGCAGTCAAGCTTGGGGTGGATGCCCGCGAGATCACGCAACATTTCGATTCGGTGTCGGTGTGCCTGTCCAAAGGCCTCGGCGCGCCGGTCGGTTCGGTGCTGTGTGGCACTGAGCAGCTGATCGGCAAGGCCCGCCGCCTGCGCAAAATGGTCGGCGGTGGCATGCGTCAGGCCGGGTTGCTGGCGGCAGCGGGGCTGTATGCGCTGGATCACAATATCGAGCGCCTGGTGGATGACCATGCCAACGCGCAGTTCTTGGCCGAAGGCTTGCGCGAGGCCGGGTTCAGCGTAGAGCCGGTGCAGACCAACATGGTCTACGTGCAAATGGGCGATCAGGCCGAAGCGCTCAAGGCGTTTGCCGCCGAACGCGGGATCAAGTTGAGCGCCGCCGCGCGCTTGCGCATGGTCACGCACATGGACGTCAGTCGCTCGCAAATCGAGCAAGTGATCGCGACATTCGTCGAGTTTTCGCGCAAGTGACAGCGTTAGCCGTCCAATTGACCGTTACTATCGTATAAACACGCTGTACCCCGCGCGAAGGGCCGATATAATGCGGCCCTTTGCCGTCGTTTCGTCTGTTGACGTTTCGTACAGGCCTTTGGCCGCAGCCTCCGTGGAAGAACCTAATGAAAAGCGCAGAAATCCGTGAAGCCTTCCTTCGCTTCTTCGAAGAGCAAGGCCACACCCGTGTAGCCTCCAGCTCTTTGATTCCGGGCAACGACCCAACCCTGCTGTTCACCAACGCGGGGATGAACCAGTTCAAGGACTGCTTCCTGGGCCAGGAAAAGCGCGCGTACACCCGCGCAACCAGCAGCCAGAAGTGCGTGCGTGCCGGTGGCAAGAACAGCGACCTGGAAAACGTCGGTTATACCGCTCGTCACCACACCTTCTTCGAAATGCTCGGTAACTTCAGCTTCGGTGACTATTTCAAGCACGACGCGATTACCTTCGCCTGGACCTTCCTGACCGGCGTTCTAAAACTGCCGAAGGAAAAGCTCTGGGTCACCGTCTACGCCTCCGACGACGAAGCGTATGACATCTGGACCAAAGAGATCGGTGTGCCGGTCGAGCGCATGATCCGCATCGGCGACAACAAAGGTGCGCCGTACGCGTCCGACAACTTCTGGACCATGGGCGATACCGGCCCGTGCGGCCCGTGCACCGAGATTTTCTACGATCACGGCGACCACATCTGGGGCGGCCCACCGGGTTCGCCGGAAGAAGACGGCGACCGTTACATCGAGATCTGGAACAACGTGTTCATGCAGTTCAACCGCACCGCCGATGGCGTGTTGCATCCGTTGCCAGCACCGTCGGTCGATACCGGCATGGGCCTGGAGCGGATCAGTGCGGTGATGCAGCACGTCAATTCCAACTACGACATCGACCTGTTCAAGAACCTGCTCAAAGCCTCGGCCGAAGCGATCGGCTGCGAAAATGGCGATCAGTCGTCGCTGAAAGTGGTGTCCGACCACATTCGTTCGTGCGGTTTCCTGATCGCCGACGGCGTGCTGCCGTCCAACGAAGGCCGCGGCTACGTGCTGCGCCGGATCATTCGTCGCGCCTGCCGTCACGGCAACAAGCTGGGCGCTACCGGCAGCTTCTTCTACAAGATCGTCGCTGCGCTGGTCGCCGAGATGGGCGAAGCCTTCCCGGAACTGAAGAAGCAGCAGAGCAACATCGAGCGCGTACTGAAGGCCGAAGAAGAGCAGTTCTCCAAGACCCTGGAGCACGGCTTGAAGATTCTCGAACAGGATCTGCTGGAACTCAAAGGCACCGTGGTGCCGGGCGACGTGGTGTTCAAACTCTACGACACCTACGGTTTCCCGATGGACCTGACGGCCGACATCGCTCGCGAGCGCGGCCTGACCGTCGACGAAGTCGGCTTCGAGCGTGAAATGGAAGCCCAGCGTGTTCGTGCGCGTTCCGCCAGCTCGTTCGGTCTGGACTACAACACCCTGGTCAAGGTTGATGTGGCCACCGAGTTCACCGGTTACAAAGACACCAGCGGTTCGGCAAAAATCGTCGCTATCTATAAAGATGGCCAGTCGGTCGACGTCTTGAGTGAAGGCGAAGAGGCGGTGATCGTGCTGAACCAGACGCCGTTCTACGCTGAGTCCGGCGGCCAGATTGGCGACTGCGGTTTCCTCCAGGCGGGCAACGCGCGTTTCGACGTCCGTGATACCACCAAGACCGGCGGCGCATTCTTGCACCACGGTGTTCTGGATTCCGGCAGTCTGACCATCGGCGCGCCAGTGGAAACCCATGTCGATGCCGAGGTGCGTCACGCGACTTCGCTGAACCACTCGGCCACCCACTTGCTGCACGCTGCGCTGCGTCAGGTACTGGGCGAGCACGTTCAGCAGAAGGGTTCGTTGGTGGATAGCCAGCGTCTGCGCTTCGACTTCAGCCACTTTGAAGCGATCAAGCCGGAGCAGATCAAAGCGCTGGAAGACATCGTCAACGCCGAGATCCGCAAGAACTCCGCAGTTGAAACTGAAGAAACCGACATCGAAACCGCCAAGCAGAAAGGCGCGATGGCGCTGTTCGGCGAGAAGTACGGCGACAACGTGCGCGTGCTGAGCATGGGCGGCGATTTCTCCGTCGAGCTGTGTGGCGGTATCCACGCCAACCGTACCGGCGACATCGGCCTGCTGAAGATCATCAGCGAGGGCGGTGTGGCATCGGGTGTGCGTCGTATCGAGGCAGTCACCGGTGCTGCGGCACTGGCCTACTTGAACGCTGCAGAAGAACAACTCAAGGAAGCGGCCAACCTGGTCAAGGGCAGCCGCGACAATCTGATCGACAAGCTGTCGGCCGTGCTGGAGCGCAACCGCGCGCTGGAAAAGCAACTCGAGCAGTTGCAGGCCAAGGCTGCCAGCGCCGCGGGCGACGATCTGTC
Organism: Pseudomonas fluorescens; assembly: GCF_004683905.1. NCBI lineage: Bacteria > Pseudomonadati > Pseudomonadota > Gammaproteobacteria > Pseudomonadales > Pseudomonadaceae > Pseudomonas > Pseudomonas fluorescens. The sequence goes on along the minus strand of NZ_CP038438.1, from coordinate 4,508,401 downwards.
GAACTCGGCAGTCGACGTCAAGGGCGTGAAGGTTCTGGCCGCACGTCTGGATGGTCAGGATGGCAAGGCGCTGCTGGCGCTGGTCGATCAGCTGAAAAACAAACTCGGCCGCGCAGTGATCCTGCTCGGCAGTGTCCATGAGGAAAAGGTCGTACTGGTTGCAGGTGTAACCAAGGACCTGACTGGCCAACTCAAAGCCGGTGATTTGATGAAACAGGCTGCTGTGGCAGTGGGCGGGAAGGGCGGTGGTCGTCCGGACATGGCGCAGGGCGGCGGTGTTGACGCCGGCGCACTGGATGGCGCGCTGGCGCTGACCGTTCCATTCGTCGAGCAGGGTTTATAAGACGGCCCGTCGGGCCCGCAGTCTAGTGGCGGGTCCGGCGGCTGTTCGAGTGATTATTGGGCGCCCTTCATGGGCAGAGGCGGCTTTGAAATGGCTTTGATCGTACAGAAATTTGGAGGCACCTCGGTCGGCACTGTCGAGAGAATCGAGCAGGTCGCCGACAAGGTTAAGAAATTCCGCGATGCCGGCGATGACCTGGTGGTTGTGCTGTCTGCAATGAGCGGCGAAACCAACCGTCTGATCGATCTGGCCAAGCAAATCAGTGGCGACGTGCAACCGGTTCCGCGTGAACTGGACGTGATCGTTTCCACCGGTGAGCAGGTGACGATTGCCCTGTTGGCCATGGCGCTGATCAAGCGCGGTGTGCCGGCGGTGTCGTACACCGGTAATCAGGTGCGGATCCTGACGGACAGTGCGCACAATAAAGCGCGTATCTTGCAGATTGATGACCAGAAGATTCGCGGTGATCTGAAAGCAGGTCGCGTGGTGGTTGTCGCCGGTTTCCAGGGCGTCGACGAGCACGGCAACATTACCACCCTCGGCCGTGGCGGTTCCGACACCACAGGCGTGGCACTGGCGGCTGCCTTGAAGGCTGACGAGTGCCAGATCTACACCGACGTCGATGGTGTCTACACCACTGACCCGCGTGTGGTGCCGGTCGCTCAGCGTCTGGACAAGATCACCTTCGAAGAGATGCTGGAAATGGCCAGCCTCGGTTCCAAGGTGCTGCAGATCCGTGCGGTGGAATTCGCCGGCAAGTACAACGTTCCGCTGCGCGTACTGCACAGCTTCAAGGAGGGTCCGGGCACCCTCATTACTATTGATGAAGAGGAAACCATGGAACAGCCGATCATTTCCGGCATCGCTTTCAACCGCGATGAAGCCAAGCTGACCATCCGTGGCGTGCCAGACACCCCGGGCGTGGCGTTCAAGATTCTCGGCCCGATCAGTGCCGCGAACATCGAAGTCGACATGATCGTGCAGAACGTTGCGCACGATAACACCACCGACTTCACCTTCACCGTGCACCGCAACGACTACCAGGCCGCACAGACCGTGCTGGAAAACACCGCTCGCGAGATCGGTGCCCGGGAAGTGGTGGGCGACACCAAGATTGCCAAGGTCTCGATCGTCGGCGTCGGCATGCGTTCCCACGCAGGCGTGGCCAGCCGCATGTTCGAATCCCTGGCCAAGGAAAGCATCAACATCCAGATGATCTCGACGTCGGAAATCAAGGTTTCCGTGGTGATCGAAGAGAAGTACCTGGAACTGGCCGTGCGCGCCCTGCACACGGCTTTCGAACTGGACGCGCCGGCCCGTCAGGGCGAGTAATCCGTTCACCTGAAGGGCGCGGTCTGACCGCGCCCTTTATTTTTTGAATGGCGCGAGCCCTGAACTGTTCTTTTGCTCGCGCTGGTCAATACTCAGGCATGTAGGGCTACGATCGCTCCGGTTGTAGGTCGGGTGCCTTTTTTTTGCAGACTGTTGTCCCTGAAATGAAATGCGTGAGGAGAAAGGTATGCTGATTCTGACTCGTCGGTGCGCAGAAAGCCTGATTATCGGTGATGGCGAAATCACCGTGACCGTGCTCGGCGTCAAAGGAAATCAAGTGCGCATCGGCGTCAACGCCCCGAAAGAGGTTGCCGTGCACCGTGAGGAAATTTACCTGCGTATAAAGAAAGAGAAGGACGAAGAACCAAGCCATTAATTTTTATCGATTTTTATGTTTGCAAACGGGGAAGAAGGTGGTTAATATACGCCCCGTGTTGCGGAGAGCTGGCCGAGTGGCCGAAGGCGCTCCCCTGCTAAGGGAGTACACCTCAAAAGGGTGTCGGGGGTTCGAATCCCCCGTTCTCCGCCATTATTTGCTTAGTACGTTGTAATCTGGCTTTTTCTGTAAGTTCTTGAATTTATTAGAAAAAGTGGTTGGAATAGAGATTAGACGGGCTATAATGCGGCGCAACAAATGCACTCGTAGCTCAGCTGGATAGAGTACTCGGCTACGAACCGAGCGGTCACAGGTTCGAATCCTGTCGAGTGCACCATTTAAGAGTTGTTTATAGCGATATAAAGAACTCGGCTTCAGCCAGTTGTGGTCTGGTTTAAAAACACAAATGCACTCGTAGCTCAGCTGGATAGAGTACTCGGCTACGAACCGAGCGGTCACAGGTTCGAATCCTGTCGAGTGCACCATTTAAGAGTCGTTTGTAGCAATACAGGCAACTCGGCTTCAACCAGTTGTGATCTGGTCTAAAAACACAAAATGCACTCGTAGCTCAGCTGGATAGAGTACTCGGCTACGAACCGAGCGGTCACAGGTTCGAATCCTGTCGAGTGCACCATATTCAAGAAGCCCGCGTTTAACGCGGGCTTTTTGTTGCCTGCGATTTGGCTTTTCCTTTCACGCATCCCTTCTCGTCAAAATCGACTTGAGCACTTCGGCCTCTTTTCAGGTCATAGCGATAGCTCGTCGTCGACGTTCGAATATTCACCTTGTCCGGTTTGCCGAGCGCGCTCTCGACATCCTGTTGGCTCATGCCGGCAATCACTCGTTGATTGATGATTGCTGCGCGGCGCTGCCTGGCATCGATCAGGTTGCCGCATTTGTCCGCCAAGCGGCCAACGATGCCCGGTTCACGTCCCCTGATTGTCATACCGGATATTTCCTCATGGTTGTGTTCCGGCATGATCGGTACGACGGATCCGGGCGAGTAAGGGTGAACCTGTTGCTCTGAAAGCTGCTCGTCGCTCGCACAGCTCAGGGTCGTGAAGGTGATGCCGCGGTTGGCAGCCTCGCAGCGGTGAAGGGTGGTGGCGGCTCCGGCGAGTGGCAGGCAGAGCAGGCTGGCGACCACAAAAAGGCATGTTCTGGATAGCATTCGACGTCCTCCATGACGGTCTACGCTCAAGGGTAGTCGCTACATTTTTCAACGCCGGTGTGTTTTCTTTTCAAGATGAGTCGTCGCATCTGCACGGGTCAGGACAGCGCTCAACTTTGTCGCGCAAGCACTTGTTTCGACCGCGATTTTTTAACGTTTAAAACCGTCAGGCGGTGTATCATTGCGCCCGTCAGCCCCGCCGGGGCTTATGGAAAACCTCCATGGACTTACCCAGTAGTTACTCAGTAGCCCGTTTCACCAATCATGAATTGACTGATTGATCCTTCCGGCGTGCCCCGCTGCTGGGAGTGGAGTTCGCCTATGTCCGAAATCGAAGTAAAGAAAACCCAGGAAAGCCTGCAGGATCGCCTGGCTCAGGTCGTTGAGCTGCTGCAGCGCCAGAAGGTCGTCGAAGACCTGACTCATCGCCAGGAAGGCGCGCACCACGACCGGGTCGAGAACCTGGTTCACCGGCAGAACCTCGTCGAGCTGCAACGCAAACTCGATGATCTGCACTCCGCCGACGTTGCCTACATCCTTGAAGCCTTGCCGCTGGACGACCGTCTGACGCTCTGGCAACTGGTCAAGGCTGATCGCGACGGCGACATTCTTCTCGAAGTATCCGATTCCGTTCGTGAAACGCTGATCGCCGACATGGACGATCACGAGCTCCTGGCTGCGGCCAAGGACATGGACGCCGACGAACTTGCTGACCTGGCCTCCGAGCTGCCGCGAGACGTCGTCCATGAGCTGATGGAGACGCTCGACCAGCAACAACGCGAGCGCGTGCGTTCGGCCCTGTCCTATGACGAGGAGCAGGTCGGTGCGCTGATGGACTTCGAGATGGTGACCATCCGCGAGGATGTCAGCCTCGAAGTGGTTCTGCGTTACCTGCGTCGGCTCAAAGAGCTGCCGGGCCACACCGACAAACTGTTCGTGGTCGATTACGACGGCGTGCTCAAGGGCGTGCTGCCGATCAAGCGTCTGCTGGTCAACGATCCGGAGAAACAGGTTTCTGAAGTCATGGCCAGCGATCCGGTGAGTTTTCATCCGGACGAGGACGCCTATGACGCGGCTCAGGCGTTCGAGCGTTACGACTTGATCTCGGCCCCGGTGGTCGACAAGAACGGCAAGCTGATCGGCCGTCTGACCATCGACGAAATGGTCGACCTGATTCGTGAAGAGAGTGAAAGCGAAGTGCTCAACATGGCCGGTCTGCGCGAAGAGGAAGACATCTTCGCCTCCGTCTGGAAATCCCTGCGCAACCGTTGGGCGTGGCTGGCGATCAATCTCATCACTGCCTTTGTCGCGTCGCGGGTGATCGGTCTGTTCGAGGGCTCGATCGAGAAGCTGGTGGCGCTGGCGGCGCTGATGCCGATCGTGGCGGGTATCGGCGGTAACTCCGGTAACCAGACGATCACCATGATCGTGCGTGCCATGGCGCTCGACCAGGTCAGCACCGGCAACACCTCGCGTCTGATGCGCAAGGAGCTGGCGGTGGCGTTGATCAACGGTCTGGTCTGGGGTGGGGTGATCGGTGTGGTCGCCTACCTGCTTTACGGCAGTTGGTCGCTGGGAGTGGTGATGACGGCGGCGATGACCCTCAACCTGCTACTAGCGGCGCTGATGGGGGTGTTGATCCCGATGACGCTGGCCAAGATGGGCCGCGACCCGGCGATGGGCGCCAGTGTGATGATCACGGCCATGACCGACAGTGGTGGCTTCTTCATCTTTCTGGGGTTGGCGACGATCTTCCTGCTCTGATTCGCTGCCATACAAAAGCCCGCCGAAATGGCGGGCTTTTTTGTGCCTGTGTAGTTATCTGTAGTGAGGGGATTTATCCCCGATGGGTTGCGCAGCGACCCCGGAAGAGGGCCTGCTGCGCAGTCCGTCGGGGATAAATCCCCTCACCACAAAGTCTGCCTTGGATTGTCGTGATTAAAATCCGGGTAAAAAAAAGCCAGCACTTAAGCTGGCTTGAGATGTTCGGCGCAACTCAGGACGCGTCTGCGGCCATCTCGGCGTCGTGAGCGATCAGCGACACCAGTGCGTTCTGTTGACGGTGCGACAGCTGACGGAAGCGTTGCAGCAGCTCACGCTCATGCAGCGAAAGCTCCGGGCTGTCCAGGCGCATGCTCAACTCTTCGCCCAGTGCGCCTTCCTGAATAAGACTCTGCTCAAGGCGCGCAATGATTTCGGAGTTCATGCTGCGATGATGATTGCGAGCCACCTCGGCAATGCGTTCACGCATCCCGTCTGGCAGACGTACGACGAACTTGTCAGCCGTACGGCTGGAATAAATTGCCTGTTTCAATGGGCGCATATATTTAACCGGTTAGTTCAGGGGAGCGGTTCTCGGGATTGGCCGCAGGATGTGTGGTAGGACAAGCATCCGCGCCAAATGGTTCAACCTGAATTGTTAAGAGGCCCGCATCATGCCTCAAAATTGCCAGATCATTGGCGTCAATTCTGTGACAAATATTGAGCTGGGTAAAGGCGTAATGCCAGCACCAATTATCAGAAATGCGGACTGGTTTGAAAACTTTGCCTTGGTCCGCATCAATGACCGCTTCCGGGTGCACATCTGTTGATGTCCGAAGACGTCAGAACGTGCATGCTATGCGGCTTTCAATCCTTGTTCCTTACCTGTACAGGATAGTGGCAATTTGCCGATTTACTAGGGCAAACACCCGTTGGAGGGCGTTTTCAGGATGGATGGCAGGCTTATTTATCTGATGGGACCCTCCGGTTCAGGCAAGGACAGCCTGATCGAGGCCGCGCGTGAGCCTTTGCGTGAGTTGAAATGCGAAATCATCCGCAGAGTGATTACCCGATCAGCGGAATCGGTGGGTGAGGATGCCATCGGCGTGACGCCCGAAGAGTTCGAGCGACGCCAGCAAGCCGGGGATTTCTCGCTGTCCTGGCAGGCCAATGGGCTGGCTTATGGTATCCCGGCAGAAATCGACGAATGGTTGCGCGCTGGACGATCTGTGCTGGTGAACGGCTCACGCGCCAACCTGCGTCAGGCGCTTGAGCGCTATCCGACGCTGCTGCCGGTGCTGCTGACGGTCAAGGATGAGGTCTTGCGTGAACGCCTGCTCAGACGAGGGCGGGAGACGCCTGAGCAGATCGATGCGAGACTGGCGCGCAATGCGCTGTTCAAGGACAGAAGGGCAACTGACTTGCCCGTGCATCTGATCGACAACTCGGGCGACCTGGCGGACGCCGTCAAGCAACTGCTGGGCTTGATCCGTCTTAACGCAGCACCGGATCAAACTTGATCCTGCGCCCGGCCACCAGGGCCAGCACAAACAACACCGCAAACACGCCGCAGCCAATCAGGGGCAGGGTGAGTGAGGTTTCCTCGAACAGCGAAAAATGCACAACGCCACTCAATAAGGCGAGGATCAGAAATCCTGCGGCTGATCTGGACATGCTGTACTCCTGAAGATATTTCAAAAAACCAGACGTTCGGTGTCGCGCGTCGGCAGTGCTTGCTCAGGCTCATTGACTGGCTGCGCCGCGAAGTCGCTCTGATCGCTCAGCACCGCCAACTGCGGCGCTTTCTGCACCTGCAAATAATGCGGCATACGCTGAGCCACCGGTTCAGCACTCTCTGGAACAAAATGAAAGCCAACCAAAACCGCCAGTGCGATAGCGTTTGCGAGCAGGAGAGTGCTGTTCATGGGGCGGACTCCGTTTGTGCTGTTGTGAGAACAGACAAAGCAGCCGTCGTGCCAACAGTCTAACCGCTGTGAAGTCCTTTAAAAACAAGGATTTGCAAGGGTTTTTCATAGGGAGAGGGTTGCAATCTGCAATGATGGCTTTTTGAGGTAGTGCAAATTGCACGGTAAATGTTCCCGCAGTATTGCAAGGCGCCTGCCTACACTTAAAAAGCCCACGGACGACATGACAAATCAGGGGCTGGCCGTTAACATGCACGCCGTCCGTCGCGCCGCGTCCGGCCGCGATAACTCAGTGTCTCAGTAGCTCAATTGGATAGAGCATCCCCCTCCTAAGGGGAAGGTTGGCAGTTCGAACCTGCCCTGGGACACCATCATTCAGAGCCTCGCCAAGGCTCGCAAAAAAGCCCCGCACAGGATGATCTGGCGGGGCTTTTTCGTTTTCATTGCTGCTGTCTAGTTTGCCGCGCCACCCTCGGCTTTGCCTATTGAGATGCTTACTTGAGTTATGTGGCGGCGCCCGTTGACCGTATAGCTTTGTGCCTGCTCTTCTGATCCCGGCTTTCGCAACGCCAGTTGCGCAAACAGCCCGACTTTTTCATCGTAGCTACCAAACCAATTGATCAGTCTGGCGATAAAGCAGTCGTCGCCGATGATCACCGGGAAATCGGCGACGGGTTCAATCGCGTAATAACTTGCGCCGTAGCTGTAATAGTCATCGTCCCCCGGGCCTGATGAGGGGATTGGGCAGATGGGGGCCGAGTTCTTCGACTCCGTATTTCTTATCTTGGATAAACCTAGAATGAGTGCCTTTTGTACGGTGGGGGTCAGTTCATAGGCTGTCGGATTGTCCTGATTCGCCTGAGTGCGAGGCACGTTCAGTTCATAACCATACTGCACCGTTATCGTGGGGACCTGATGATTGATCCGCAGGGGGTTGAGCAGATAGACCTTATCAACACCGTAAGCGCCATCTCGATAGGCGGCGTAAATTCTGTCATGCACCTTGACCCAGTTGACCGCTTGGTTGGCGCCGCGATCATTGGTGTAGAAAAGGGTGGTCTCGGCGTTGGGTTCGGTAGCAGCTTCGGCACCTCGTCTGGTGAACCTGCTTCCTGTGCCGCGCCAGGTTTCGGTGTACCAGAACAACCCGGTGCCGCCTGAGTAGGTTTCAACGATCAGGTCGCGCAATCCATCGCCATCCAGATCGGTAAGGGTGTAAGTCGTTTGACCCATTTCAGAGGCACCTGTGATGTTGGACGCATTTAATGCCTTCCATTCATCCAGGCTCACTCCTTTCGGGATCGTTTCGGGAAAATGCGTTTGCTCATCATCATCGGGAACACCGGCAAACGAAGTTTTATCAAGGCTTACCGTGAATGCACCTAGAGTCTTTTCCAGAGCAAACTCGGGATCAACCTTGCTCGCCGCCTCGATACGTTGCTGCAGCTCGACCATCGCCTGTCTGTCTATCTCGTCGGGCAAGTACGCCAGCGTATCGATCCATTGCGTTTGCAATGATTCGAGCCGTTCGCGATAGCGCTGATTAAGGCAACTGACATTTTCAACGCATTGATTGCGGGTCTTTAGCCAAAGGCGCTGAGCGCCTTTAAGCTCGGCCGTTTTATCTGGCGCTGACTTCATGAGTTTGCTGTATGCAGCACCCATCTGCGCATCCAGCTCATACAACCCTTTATCCGCACAAACAGCCTTCTCCACGGCACTCGCCGCTTTCGCACAATCCATTCCGCCCGCCATCGCCTGCTGGAAAAACAGCAGCGCACAGGCGGACACGATGCAACGTCCTTTGATGTACACGAGATAAACCCTGTAGTGAAAAGATGACCCGGCGCGCAGGGTAATCGCTGCCCAAGGAATCTTGAACCCCTCCACTTCAGAGAACCCCACTCCTTGCCGATAACTCCTTCGGCGACCTCAGACTCGCGCGAAATCGCTTGATAGCATTTGGCCTCCAGCTATCATCTGCGCGCCTGTGAAAACGCCCCCGGTTCACCTACTTCAATTGCCTGGAAATCTTCGATGCTGTCGTATCACCAAAAGAGTTTTCTGATCGTCGATGATTTCTCGGATTTCCGCAGTTCCGTCCGCTCGATGCTGCGCGAACTGGGGGTCAAGGATGTGGATACCGCCGATACCGGCGAGCAAGCGCTGAAGATGTGTGCGCAGAAGTCCTACGATTTCATTCTGCAGGATTTCCACCTCGGCGACGGCAAGAAGAACGGCCAGCAGGTGCTGGAAGACTTGATGTCGGAAAAGCTCATCAGCCATGAAGCGGTGTTTGTCATGGTCACGGCCGAGACCAGTCAGGCGATGGTGCTCAGCGCCCTGGAGCATGAGCCGGATGCCTACCTGACCAAGCCGTTCAACCGCTCCGGCCTGGCGCAGCGTCTGGAGCGTCTGGAGCAGCGCAAGACGTTGCTCAAACCGATTCTGCAAGCCCTTGATCGCGGTAAACCGGTCGAGGTGCTCAATGCCTGTATTGCGCTGTGCAAGCAGGACATCCGTTATTCGCCGCTGTGCCTGCGTTATCGCGCCGATGCGCTGCGCGATATGAACCAGAACGAAGCGCTTGAACGCCTCTACGACAGCATCATTGCTGATCGGCCGTTGCCGTGGGCGTTTGCCGGGCTGGGCAAGTTGTTGTTCAAGCGTGGGCAAGTGGCGCAGGCCAAGGATGTTTACGAAAAGGCGCTGAAAGTGTTCCCGATGATGCCGGCGCTGTACGACGGCATGGCCGATGTGCTGGTCGCCGAGGGCGATACCAAAGGCGCGCAGCGGGTGCTGGAGGAGGCGATTCGTTTGTCGCCGCTGGCGGTGCGCCGGCAGGCGTTGCTCGGCAAACTGGCGATGGCCAACGAAGACTTCGACACCGCGTCCCGGGCCTATCGTCAGGCGGTGGCGCAGGGCGCGCAGTCGCGGTTCAAGGACCCGGAAAGCAACCTCGGTCTGGCTCATGCCTTGATCAGCAAGGGCAGTGAGCGCGGGCTCGACACGCGCACGCGGCTGGAGATCAACACCACGCTCAGCGCCGTCGCCAAAGAGAACCCGTCTGACCCCGGCCTGCAGATTCGTGCGCGGCTGATGAAGGCCACCAGTCTGCTGCTCAACGATGCCGAGACCGCCGACAAGCTCACCGAGCAAGCACTGATGCGCCTCGACGGCATGGAACAGTTCATGAGCCCTGAAGCGGCGCTGCTGGTCGCCAAGCAATTGCAGATGCTCGGTCAGGCCGAGGCGGGCACTTCGATGCTCAAGAGCTGTGCGGAGATCTACGGTGACGATCCGGCGGTGATGAAAGACATCGCCAAGCTCACCGACGACCCGACTATCCTCAGTTCGAGCAACGCCGCCGCCGACCTCAACCGTCAGGGCGTGCGCGTGTACAAGACCGGCAATCTGGTGGAGGCCCGCGAGGTGTTCCGCAAGGCGCTGAAGATGCAACCGAAGAACATCAGTATCGCGCTGAACATGGCCCAGTCGCTGCTGCACGGCACCGACACCAGTGTGCCGTCGGCGGAGCTGGAAGAATGTCGGGCCTGCCTGAAAATGGTCGGCCTGATGCCCGACACCGACGCGCGTTATGCGCGTTATCAGAAGCTGAAAAGCAAGGCGTTTGGCGAATGAACCAAGACGAGCAGGCGCTGGATTTCTCCACGGTGATCGCCTCCACCGTTCACGACATGAAGAACTCGCTGGCGATGCTGATGCAAGCCCACAGCCAGTGGCTGGCGCGCTTGCCCGAAGCGCAACGCGGTGGGGCGGAGCAGGGTGTGATCGACTTCGAGTTCGCCCACCTCAACGGCATGCTGGTGCAACTGCTTGGACTGTACAAGCTCGGCGTCAACCAGTTGCCGCTGCAACCGGCGTATCACGAGCTGGATGATTTCATCGAGGCGCAACTGGCCGCGCATCAAGAGGTGTTCGCCAGTCGCGGGATCATTGCTACCTACGAAGTTGATCCGCTGAGCCCGCTGGGTTTCTTCGATCGCGAATTGGTTGCGTCGGTATTGGGCAACTGCATCAACAACGCGATTCGTTATGCCCGCGAGTCGCTGCTGATTACCGTCAGCGACGAGGCTGGGCAACTGGTGTTGAGCATCAACGATGACGGCGACGGTTACCCGGCCGAGATGCTCGAGCGGCAGGCTGATTACGTGCAGGGCATCAATCACGGCAGCGGCAGCACCGGCCTGGGCCTGTATTTCGCCAACCGGATTGCTGCGTTGCATCAGCGCAATGGCGTGGTCGGGCACACCGAGATTCGCAATGGCGGACCGTTGGGTGGCGGGGTGTTCAGCCTTTATCTGCCGTGACCCGGGTTTTTGTTTGACGCTGCTTGATATTCCGAACAGCCGGAGCCTATTTTGTACGGGTCGCCGCTTGCGGCTCGCACAATAACAAGGATTGCGTCATGACAACCGATGGCCAGCGTTCACTCGCGCAGCGACTGACCGGCATTGATGAGATTGAATGTGTCACGCCGGATTTGAACGGCGTGCCGCGCGGCAAGGTGATGACCGCCGAGGGTTTTCTCGAAGGGCGGCGTTTGCAGATGGCGCGGGGTGTGCTGCTGCAATGCATCATGGGCGGTTATCCGCCGGCGCGGTTTTACGGCAGCGATGACGGCGACCTCGCGCTGGTGGCCGAGCCAAGCATGATCCATCCCCTGCCATGGAGCGACGAGCCACGTGCCCTGGCCATCTGCGATGCCGACGAACTGAGCGGCGAAAGCTCCAACCTGTCGACCCGTGGCCAACTCAAGAAAGTCATCGCCCGTTACGCCGCACGCGGTCTGGCGCCGGTAGTGGCGACCGAGCTGGAATTCTTCGTCTTCGCACCGAACACCGATCCGACTCAGCCGTTCCGTCCGCCAGTCGGCCTCGACGGGCGTCGCGAGGATGGGCAGTCGGCGTTCAGTGTCAGTTCCAACAATGGCCTGCGGCCATTCTTCAGCGAAGTCTATAAATGCATGGCCGCCCTCGGTCTGCCGCGCGATACCTTCATGCATGAAATGGGCGTCAGCCAGTTCGAGATCAACTTGCTGCACGGTGATCCGCTGTTGCTCGCCGATCAGACCTTCCTGTTCAAACACCTGCTCAAGGAAGTCGCGCTCAAGCATGGTCTGAGCGTAGTGTGCATGGCCAAGCCGCTGGCGCACACGCCGGGCAGTTCGATGCACATTCACCAGAGCCTGGTCGAGATCGCCACCGGCAAGAATGTGTTCAGCGACGAGAGCGGCCAGCCGACCGCAATGTTCCGCCATTTCATCGGCGGGCAGCAGGCGGGCATGGCTGATTTCACAGCGCTGTTTGCGCCGAACGTAAACTCCTATCAGCGTCTGTGTCACCCGTATGCGTCGCCGAACAATGCCTGCTGGTCCCATGACAACCGCGCTGCAGGGCTGCGGATTCCGGCCAGTTCGCCGGTGGCTCGACGCGTGGAAAACCGTTTGCCTGGCGCCGATGCCAACCCGTATCTGGCGATTGCCGCGAGCCTGGCCGCCGGCTTGCATGGGATCGAGCATGCGCTGGAGCCGAGTGCGGCGATTCAGGGCGAATTCGAAGTGCCGGACAATCTTTCGTTGCCGTGTACCTTGCATGCCGCGCTCGAGCGTCTGAAACGTAGCCAATTGGCCAGGGAACTGTTCGGACAGGAGTTCATCGAAGGCTACATCGCTTCGAAGACCATGGAGTTGACCAGCTTCTTTGATGAAATCACTCCCTGGGAACGGCGTGTTCTAGCAGCCCAGGCCTGACTAACTGTCGCCGTCGGGCTATCGTCTTGATAGTCCGATACTCACTGCAAGGAGCCGCTCGGAACGCCGATGCGCCAAATCTGGAAATCCTTTCGAGCGCTGTATTTCGCCTCGCTGATGATGTTGATCGGCTCGGGCCTTCTATCTACTTACCTGGCATTGCGCCTGGCCGCTGACCATGTCGATGGGCTGTGGGTCGGTGCGCTGATGGCGGCCAACTATTTCGGCCTGGTACTGGGCGGCAAGATCGGTCACCGCTTGATTGCCCGGGTCGGCCACATTCGCGCTTATTCGGCGTGTGCCGGGATCGTCGGCGCGGCGGTGCTCGGGCATGGCCTGGTCGACTGGCTGCCGGCGTGGCTGGTGCTGCGGACCATCGTCGGTCTGGGCATGATGTGCCAATACATGGTGATCGAGAGCTGGCTCAACGAGCAGGCCGACGCCAACCAGCGCGGGCTGGTGTTCAGCGGCTACATGATCGCTTCGTATCTGGGGCTGGTGCTCGGTCAGTTGATTCTGGTCATGCATCCGGGCCTCGGCCTGGAGCTGCTGATGCTGGTCGCGCTGTGTTTTGCCCTGTGTCTGGTGCCGGTGGCGCTGACCCGGCGAATTCACCCGGCGCCACTGCATCCGGCACCGATGGAGCCGCGCTTCTTTATCAAGCGCGTGCCGCAGTCGTTGAGCACGGTGCTGGGGGCCGGTCTGATCATCGGCTCGTTCTACGGTCTGGCACCGCTGTATGCCTCGCAGCAGGGGCTGTCGACCGAGCAGGTCGGTCTGTTCATGGGTAGCTGCATTTTTGCCGGGCTGCTGGTGCAGTGGCCGTTGGGCTGGTTGTCCGACCGTTATGACCGGGCGCTGCTGATCCGCTGCTTCGCCGGGTTCCTCGCGGTGGCGGCGTTGCCGTTGGCGATCCTGCCGCAGGTGCCGCTGGAAGTTCTGTTTGTCGTCGGGTTCATGTGTTCGCTGGTGCAGTTCTGCCTGTACCCGCTGGCGGTGGCGTTTTCCAACGACCACGTCGAGGGCGATCGCCGGGTGTCGCTGACGGCGATGCTGCTGGTGACCTACGGTGTCGGTGCGAGCATCGGCCCGCTGCTGGCAGGTGTGCTGATGAAGCTGTTTGGCAGTCAGAGTCTGTACGCGTTTTTCAGTTTCTTCGCGCTGGTGCTGGTGTGGCGCATTCGCCCGAAAGCGGTGACCAATCTGCATCAGGTCGACGACGCGCCGCTGCACCACGTGGCGATGCCTGACAGCATGTCCAGCTCGCCGTTGGTGGCAGCACTCGATCCGCGAGTGGATGAGCAGGTGGTGCAGGAGCAGATGCAGACCACGGTTACGCCAGAACCGGAGCCGGAACCCGAAGTGCAGTCTGAAGCGGCGGTGGAAGCTGATCCGGCTGATGAGGGGGATAAACCGACGCCGGACATCAGTGGTGCCAGACCCTGAATCGGGTGAGGGTAAGGCTGTTCAAAGAATGATGCTTTAACTGTGGTGAGGGGATTTATCCCCGACCGGCTGCGAAGCAGTCGCAAAATCAACGCATGCGAAGTATCTGATACTGCGCATCGGCAGGTTTTGGGGGCGCTACGCGACCCATCGGGGATAAATCCCCTCGCCACAGGGATCTCCAGGCCAGGACGGGACAATGGAAATAGAAAAGGGCAGTCCCGCGAGGGGCTGCCCTTTCTATTTGCCTGTACGAATCACAGATCGTCTTTATCGAACCGGCGTGCTTCACGCTGCAACTGATAGACGAAGCGTTCGACGTTGCGCGCCGCCTGGCCGCTGATGTTGTGGAAACGCAGACCAGCGAAGGTGATGTTGAGCTTTTCTTCGAAGTGCAGATAACGCAGTTCGACCGAGATCGGTTGATTGCCAAACAGCGGGGTGGCGATCATGCGGTCATAGACCTGGCCCAGTTGCAGGCGGTCGGTGATGTCGCCTTCAAAGCGCAGCTTGCAACCGGTGGCGGAAATATCCAGCAGTTTGCCGTTGATCGGCGCTTTGAGCTTTTCGCCGCCGAGTTCGACGCTGACCAGGTCAGTCAGCTTCAGGGCTGCACGAAAGGCGTTGCGGCGCTGGTGGTAAACCACCTCGGTCGGCAGGTCACCGGTGTAGAAGCGATCGCCCTCGGACTCTTCAATGTTCAGCGTACCGGTGCATTCCCAGGCGATGCGCACGCCCTCGTGGAAGCCTTCGACCTTGAACGGTTCGCCCGCCTGCAGAAAGCGCTCGCCATCGCGCGGGATCATCTCGTCCAGGGCAATCGTCGCGGTATCGCGGTCGACCTTGATCAGGTAGCTCTGAAAGCGCTGGCTGCGCTCGTGGAACGTGATGATCAGCGGATCGTGGCTTTCTTGCAGCTGGCGCAGGTTGCTGGAGATTTCCAGGGGCGTGGTCAGCACCTTTGGTGGCTGCGGACTATCATCCGCGCTTAGGGCGTTTGGCACGTTTTCTCAATCTCCAGACAAAATTTGACTACGACTAGCCAGCATTTTGCCAGCATGTTTCGCGGGTTGATAGTGCAGGCACATCGAATGGCTCACGCCTGGCTGAGCGTACGCGGCTTGGTGGGTTTGGCGAAAGTGCCCGAGGCGTCATACAACGCTGGCGGCTCGCCCCCGGTGAGGATTTTCAGCTGATTGGCCGTGGCGGCCTGCTGAATCTGGATCGACTGGCCGTTCTTGACGTTCGCCGCCTGGCACTGGGCAATCAGGTCGGTCAACACGTCGCTCTGGGCCAGCAACTGGTCGCCAATGCTCGAGTGGCTGGCCAGTTGCTCCAGGCCCTGACGGTCGAGCGGCAGGTTGAGGCTGGCGAGGATTTCGCTGCGCTTGCGGCCATGCTGTTCAAGCAAAATGATCAATGCCTGTTTGCGCGCCAGAATGTCTTCGAGCAAAGGCATGTCGCGACCGTGCAAAGCGAGGGACTCGGTTTGCAGCAACTCCAGCAATTGTTGAGCTGGAGCAAAGTCGTCGGTGATCAGTTGCAATAAATTAGTGTCGTGCATGGCTGGCCTTGGGTTTTAAGCGTCCAAAAGCCTGGCGCCGGCAAAAGCCTAGCGCTGGGCTTCGAAGTTGAGCAGTTTGCTGGCTACACGGTTGCTGTCGACTTTATAGCTGCCATCGGCAATCGCTGCTTTCAACTCGGCCACCCGGGCTTTGTCGACGGCAGGCTGATCGCGCAGCTTGTCAGTGACCTTCTGCAACTGTTGAGCCTCATTGCTGAGGTGTACCGATTCCCCGCTTTTTGCGGTACTGGCCGTTTCGGCCTGGGTATTCAGCGGCGCGGAGGTGCCGGATTCGGCGGTTTCCTTGGCGTTGCTGGTACGTGTACTGCCCGTAAGTGACGAGGAGCTGTTCAAACGGCTGAAATCGATGACCATGTTAAAAACCTCTGGGAATTTGGACGCTTGCCATGTTCTCGGCCATTCCCTGGAAAACTTTAGGCTCACTTTGTAATGAGCTGCATGTGCCGAAGCGTGTTCTGCTGCGGCACAGTTTAGGGAAGCATCGAGGCCGGCGCCAGTTTTCTGCCTGAGCGTTTTACATGGCCACTTCCACCTGGCCCGGCGCGATGACTTGCGCCTTGATCACCCGGTTGGAATTGAGGTTTTTCACCCGGATCTGTTCTTTCAAACCGCCATTGGCCAGGGCTTCGCCGGGCATGCGCACAGCGAGCGTACCGCTGCGGGCGATGATGACCACCTGATCACCCTTGCGCACCACTTCAGCCTGTTCCAGATGCACCAGGGTAATCACCTGATCGGCGACCGTTGGTCGGGTCAATTTCTGCCCGATGGCTTCATCCACCGACGTCAGGAAACCCTGATTGATCTGGCTGATGTCGCGTTCACGCAAGGTCACATCCTGCGGCTCGATAATTCCGGCGCGTTTTAGCGGGCGAGTGGTGGTGACAATCTCGCGAAACAGGCGGACTTGAGCGGGCACGAACACCGTCCACGGCGAGCTTCCCTCGCACCGGACCTTGACCGTAACCCGGCCCAGCGGACGTGCCGGACTCTCCAGTGACGCTGTCAATTCCTTGTCGCACATAGGCATGCGCATACGCGGGTCGAGCTGGTTGACCTCGATTTCGTAGCGGCCTTCCGTTTGACTGGTAGCCAGATAGTCTTCTACGGTGAACTCAAGAAAGCCTTGGGTGACGCCGATAAGCATGTCAGGCAAGGTAACCGTATCAGCACCGGCAGGGCTGCCAGCGAAGAAGAAGCAGACGGCAGATACCGCGCACAGCGCTTTGCGGGTGCGGGAGGTCAGGCGTCGGAAAAATGTCGTTTGAGCGTTCATACGAGTTAAAAAGCAAGCGCCGTGCCGTTTAGCAATGAATGTGCGTCGCAACAACACTTGGCGTTGGTGTAGGAGTCTGGGCATGGCTGGTGTAATGGATTCGGTGAACCAGCGCACGCAACTGGTAGGGCAGAATCGCCTGGAGCTGTTGTTGTTCCGTCTTGACGGTCAGCAGCTCTACGGCATCAACGTGTTCAAGGTGCGGGAAGTGCTGCAATGCCCGTCGCTGACGTTGATGCCCAAGTCCAGTCCTGTCGTGTGCGGGGTGGCGAATATCCGGGGGGCGACCATTCCGATCCTTGATCTGGCAATGGCGACCGGTTCCGGGGCGTTGAAAGACAAGAACAGTCCGTTCGTGATCATCACGGAGTACAACACCAAGACCCAGGGTTTCCTGGTTCGCTCGGTGGAGCGCATCGTCAACATGAACTGGGAGGAGATCCATCCGCCGCCCAAGGGCACCGGGCGCGATCACTACCTGACGGCTGTGACTCGGGTCGACAATCAGTTAGTCGAAATCATCGATGTCGAGAAGGTGCTGGCGGAAGTGGCGCCGACGCCCGAGGCGATTTCGGTCGGTGTGGTCGATGTCGAAACCCAGAGCAAGGCGTTGTCGCTGCGGGTGCTGACGGTCGATGACTCGTCGGTGGCGCGCAAGCAGGTCACGCGTTGCCTGCAGACGATCGGCGTCGAAGTGGTGGCGCTGAACGACGGCAAGCAGGCGCTGGATTACCTGCGCAAGCTGGTCGAAGAGGGCAAGAAGCCGGAAGAAGAGTTCCTGATGATGATTTCCGACATCGAGATGCCGGAGATGGACGGGTACACCCTGACGGCGGAGATCCGCAGCGACCCGCGCATGCAAAAGCTTCATATCATCCTGCATACTTCGTTGTCGGGGGTATTCAATCAGGCGATGGTCAAGAAAGTCGGTGCCGATGACTTCCTGGCCAAATTCCGTCCTGATGACCTGGCATCCCGGGTAGTCGACCGGATCAAAGCAGCAGATATCAGCTAGGGACCTTTTGTCCCTGGCGGTCAACACGATTTAAGAGGCGGCATCATTGTCTACGGGTAATTTGGATTTCGAACAATTCCGGGTCTTCCTGGAAAAAGCCTGTGGCATTTTGCTCGGTGAAAACAAGCAGTACCTGGTCTCGAGCCGTCTCAACAAACTGATGGAGCAGCAAGGCATCAAGTCCCTGGGTGAGCTGGTACAGCGCATCCAGACCCAGCCGCGCAGCGGTTTGCGCGAGCAGGTGGTCGATGCCATGACGACCAACGAAACCCTGTGGTTTCGGGACACCTATCCGTTTGAAGTCTTGAAGAACAAGGTGCTGCCCGAGGCGATCAAGGCCAGTCCCAACCAGCGTCTGCGGATCTGGTCGGCGGCGTGCTCGTCGGGTCAGGAACCGTATTCGCTGTCGATGTCGATCGATGAGTTCGAGCGCAGCAACCTCGGTCAGTTGAAGATGGGCGTGCAGATTGTTGCCACGGACTTGTCCGGCAGCATGCTGACCAACTGCAAGACCGGCGAGTACGACAGCCTGGCGATCGGTCGCGGTTTGTCCGCCGATCGTCTGCAGCGCTACTTCGACCCGAAAGGGCCGGGGCGCTGGGTGATCAAGGCGCCGATCAAGAACCGGGTGGAATTCCGTTCGTTCAACCTGCTCGACAGCTACGCGAGTCTGGGCAAGTTCGACATCGTGTTCTGCCGCAACGTGCTGATCTACTTCTCCGCCGAGGTGAAGAAAGACATCCTGTTGCGCATTCACAGCACGCTGAAGCCGGGCGGCTATCTGTTCCTTGGCGCTTCCGAAGCGCTGAACGGTCTGCCGGATCATTACCAGATGGTCCAGTGCAGCCCGGGGATCATTTACCAGGCGAAGTGATTGCATCGGCAACACGAGAAACGGGAGTCCTTGGGGGCTCCCGTTTTTTTGTGCCTGAATTATCTCCCTCACACACCACAAATCCCCTGTGGGAGCGGGCTTGCTCGCGAAGGCGGTGTGTCAGGAAAACAAATACTGACTTAGATGACGCTTTCGCGAGCAAGCCCGCTCCCACAGTTGTCCGGTGTCGGCGAGAGCACGCAAGCGGCAGAAAAGCGGCAGCCAGCGGAAACCGGTTGCCGCTTTTCTGGCATTGCCGCTTTGCCGGCTCCTCGCAAAGCCCCGGTTTATGGGGGGTTGTTCTGTTTGGCACGGCGCTTGCTAAAGCTCAGGTACGAAAAACCGGTCACCCGAAGGTTCCCGACATGAGCATCAGCTTCGATAAAGCGCTCGGCATTCACGAAAAGGCATTGGGCTTCCGCGCCCAGCGTGCCGAAGTGCTGGCCAACAACATCGCCAACGCCGATACCCCGAACTACAAGGCTCGGGATCTGGACTTCTCCAAAGTGCTCGAAGCACAGACCCAGAAGAACGCCAACGGCACCATCGCCCTGAACATGACCAACAGCCGTCACATCGAAGCTGAAGGCCTGGGCAATGGCGACGAATCGCTGATGTATCGCACGCCGATGCAGCCTTCGATCGACCAGAACACCGTGGACGCTCAGCTTGAGCAGTCGAACTACGCGGAAAACGCGGTCGGCTTCCAGGCCAGCTTCACCCTGCTCAACAGCAAATTCAAAGGGCTGGTGTCAGCCCTGCGCGGAGAGTAATCCATGTCCCTGTCCAGCGTTTTCAACATTGCCGGCAGCGGCATGAGCGCACAAACCACGCGTCTGAACACCGTGGCTTCGAACATCGCCAACGCCGAAACCGTTTCGTCGAGCATTGACCAGACCTACCGCGCCCGTCACCCGGTGTTCGCCACCATGTTCCAGGGCGGCCAGAACAGTGGCAGCAACTCGCTGTTCCAGAGCCAGGACGCCGCAGGGCAGGGCGTGCAGGTACTTGGCGTGGTCGAAGACCAGAGCAATCTCGAAGCGCGTTACGAGCCGAACCATCCGGCCGCTGACGCCAAGGGCTACGTCTACTACCCGAACGTCAACGTGGTGGAAGAAATGGCTGACATGATTTCCGCGAGCCGTTCGTTCCAGACCAACGCCGAAATGATGAACACCGCCAAAACCATGATGCAGAAGGTACTGACCCTCGGTCAGTAATAAGGGGCGACGGCCATGAGTGTTTCCGATACCACCAGCAGCCTGAGCATGAATGACATCCTGGCGAACTCCTCGAAGAAAACGAGCAGTTCGACCACCGGTGGCATTGCTTCGGCCACCAACAGCGCCACTGGCGGCAAAGCCCTGGGCAAGGATGCGTTCCTGCAACTGCTGGTCACCCAGCTGAAAAACCAGAACCCGCTTGATCCGCAGGACAACAGCGCTTTCGTAGCGCAGTTGGCGCAGTTCAGCAGCCTTGAGGGCATCACCACCCTCAACAGCACCGTCAGTTCGCTGGCCGGCAACTACAGCTCCTCGCAAGCCCTGCAGGCGTCGTCGCTGGTTGGCCGTAACGTGATCGTGCAGACCAACACCGTGCAATTGGACGACCCAAGCAAAGGCATGACCGGTTCGGTCACCGTGCCGTCGTCGATTGCCGGT
Source organism: Pseudomonas fluorescens (assembly GCF_004683905.1). Lineage (NCBI taxonomy): Bacteria > Pseudomonadati > Pseudomonadota > Gammaproteobacteria > Pseudomonadales > Pseudomonadaceae > Pseudomonas > Pseudomonas fluorescens. The sequence goes on along the minus strand of NZ_CP038438.1, from coordinate 4,487,863 downwards.
GGCACCGTCAGCATTACCGACAGCAGCGGCACGGTGGTTCGCACCATCGATCTGGGCAGTCGCGCCGCAGGCAGCGCGAGCTTCACCTGGGACGGCAAGGACAAGGACGGCAATCTGGTGAAGACCGGTACCTATACCGTCAAAGCCAACGCCTCGATCAATGGCACCGCGACCGATATGGCGACCTACCTGCCAGCCACGGTCAACAGCGTGACCATCAGCCAGACCGGTGGCGAGCTGATGCTCAACCTGTCCGGCAAGGGCACCGTCGCCCTGTCCAAAGTACAAACCATTGGTATATAGAGCCGACTAACCGGCACAAAGGAGTGGAATATGTCTTTCAATATCGGCCTTAGCGGTCTCTATGCAGCCAACAAACAACTGGACGTGACCGGCAACAACATCGCCAACGTCGCGACCGCCGGTTTCAAATCGTCCCGTGCAGAATTCGAAGACGTTTACTCGTCGACCCGTCTGGGCAGTGGCAGCAAGGTCATCGGTAACGGTGTACGCCTGGCCAACGTTTCTCAGCAGTTCACCCAGGGTGACATCAACAACACCGGTAACGTGCTGGACATGGGTATCAACGGTTCCGGTTTCTTCACCATGAGCAACAACGGTTCGGTTTCCTATACCCGTGCCGGTACCTTCAAGGTCGACAACGCTGGTTACATCACCAACACCGACTACACCTCGCGCCTGCAGGGTTACGGTGTGGATGCCAACGGCAAGATCATCAATGGTGTGCTGACTGACCTGAAGATCGACACTTCCAACCTGGCGCCGAAGTCCACCTCGCTGGTGACCTCGACCATCAACCTGGACTCGACCGCTCCAGTAATCGACGACACAGTGCCCGCCGGCAAGTTCGATCCGAACAACCTCGCGACCTACACCAAATCGTTCAGCACGCCGATCTATGACAGTCAGGGCAACATGCACCCGATGGATCAGTACGTGGTCAAGACCGGTGCCAACACCTGGAAGGTCTACACCCTGGTAGACGGTCGTAATCCGGACGCTACCGGTAGCGATCCGAAGGTCACCGCGCCGACACCTTCGACCATGACGTTTGACTCCGCTGGCAAGCTGACTCAGGTCAGCACTCTGCCGGGTCCGGTGATCAGCAGTGACCTCAAGCTCAGTGGCTGGGTCCCGGGTAATGTGATCAACGGTACATTCAAGCCTAATGGTGCAGCCGCGAACCCGGCAGGCATCACCATTTCGATGGCTCAGACCACCCAGTACAACGCCGATACCGCCCGTTCGATCCCGACTCAGGATGGTTACGCCACTGGCCAGATCACCAACCTGACCATTGATGGCACCGGTACCCTGTTCGCCAACTTCAGCAACAACCAGAGCAAGGCCATCGGCCAGGTTGCGCTGGCCAGCTTCACCAACGAACAGGGCCTGCAGGCTATCGGTGGTACCAGCTGGAAAGAGACCTTCGCTTCCGGTATTCCGGGCTACGACGCGCCGAAAACCGGGACCTTGGGTGAGGTGGTATCCAACTCGCTGGAAGAGTCGAACGTTAACCTGACCAACGAGCTGGTAGACCTGATCAAGGGCCAGAGCAACTATCAGGCGAATGCGAAGACCATTTCGACGCAGAGCACCATTATGCAGACCATCATTCAGATGACCTGATTGCGGTTTCTGGTTGTGCAAGGGAGCCCCTCTTTTTGAGGGGCTTTTTTGTGGGCTATTGTTTTGTGGGCTTATCCGTTGCTGCGGTAACGGCTACTTAGGGTTTCGCCCTTACGGCGAGTCACTTTTGCAGACGCCCAAAAGTAACCAAAACGCTTGGCCCCAACGTTCGGCCCTCGCTTAGGCTCGGGTTCCTTCGCTACGGGATTCATCCGGGGGCATCGCCTACGGTTTGCTTCGCTGCACCTTCTCTCGATGTGTTTGGCTGCGCCAAACGGTCGCTGCGCTCCCACCCCCGAATAAACCCCTCCACTCAGCCTGCCGACGGGGCCGGTACGGCAAAATCAAAAGCTTTCGGCGAGCTGACACTCGGCCATTGAGTGGTGAAAAGCATGCGCTTGGCTTTTGCTCTTCTGTGGAAGCCAGCCTGCTGGCGATGGCGGCCTGCCAGCCAACCACTCTCTATCCGAATGCATCCAGTCCCTGTGGGAGCTGGCTTGCCAGCGATGGCGGCCTGCCAGATGTACTCATCCTCTGGAGCTGCCGAAGGCTGCGATCTTTTGATCTGTGGCAGCAGCACTAAAGATCAAAAGATCGCAGCCTCGTTGCACTCGACAGCTCCTACAGTTAAATGGCAGACAAAAGAAAACCCCCGACAAACCAGAAGTCTGTCGGGGGTTTTCTTTTGCCTGGAAGCATCAGGCGTCTCGCGACGCCTGACCCGGCTCAGCTTATTGGCAAGCTTCGCAATCCGGCTCGTCGATCGCGCAAGCCTTTGGCACTGGCGCTGGGCCGGCCGGAGCTGCCAGAACCGAATCGTCGCCGTGGTTGCCGCCGCTGGAAACAGCGTTCAGCTTGCCGGTGTTGATGGTCGACTTCTCGGTGCTGGTCGCAGCCAGGGCACGGAGGTAGTAAGTGGTTTTCAGACCACGGTACCAGGCCATGCGGTAGGTCACGTCGAGCTTCTTGCCCGAGGCGCCGGCGATGTACAGGTTCAGCGACTGGGCCTGGTCGATCCACTTCTGACGACGGCTGGCGGCGTCAACGATCCACTTGGTGTCCACTTCGAACGCGGTCGCGTAGAGCTCTTTGAGTTCTTGCGGGATGCGCTCGATCTGCTGAACCGAACCGTCGTAGTACTTCAGGTCGTTGATCATGACCGAGTCCCACAGACCGCGAGCCTTGAGGTCGCGAACCAGGTACGGGTTGATCACGGTGAATTCGCCCGACAGGTTCGATTTCACATACAGGTTCTGGTAGGTCGGTTCGATCGACTGCGATACGCCGGTGATGTTGGCGATGGTTGCGGTCGGTGCGATGGCCATGATGTTGGAGTTACGAATGCCTTTCTGTACACGGGCGCGAACCGGTGCCCAGTCCAGGGTTTCGTTCAGGTCAACGTCGATGTACTTCTGGCCACGTTGCTCGATCAGGATCTGTTGCGAATCCAGTGGCAGGATGCCTTTGGACCACAGCGAACCGTTGAAGGTCTCGTAAGCACCACGCTCGTCGGCCAGGTCGCAGGACGCCTGGATCGCGTAGTAGCTGACCGCTTCCATCGACTTGTCGGCGAACTCGACGGCAGCGTCGGAACCGTAAGGGATGTGCTGCAGGTACAGCGCGTCCTGGAAGCCCATGATGCCCAGACCGACCGGACGGTGGCGGAAGTTGGAGTTCTTCGCTTGCGGCACCGAGTAGTAGTTGATGTCGATCACGTTGTCGAGCATGCGCACGGCGGTGTTCACGGTGCGTTGCAGCTTGGCGGTGTCCAGCTTGCCGTCGACGATGTGGTTCGGCAGGTTGATCGAGCCCAGGTTGCAAACGGCGATCTCGTCCTTGTTGGTGTTCAAGGTGATCTCGGTGCACAGGTTCGAGCTGTGAACCACGCCGACGTGCTGCTGCGGGCTACGCAGGTTGCACGGATCCTTGAAAGTCAGCCATGGGTGGCCGGTTTCGAACAGCATGGAGAGCATTTTGCGCCACAGGTCTTTGGCCTGGATGGTCTTGAACAGCTTGACCTTGCCCGGGTACTCGGTCAGGGCTTCGTAGTACTCGTAGCGCTCTTCGAAGGCTTTGCCGGTCAGGTCGTGCAGGTCCGGTACTTCGGATGGCGAGAACAGGGTCCACTTGCCGTCATCGAAGACACGCTTCATGAACAGGTCAGGGATCCAGTTGGCGGTGTTCATGTCGTGGGTACGACGACGATCATCACCGGTGTTCTTGCGCAGTTCGATGAACTCTTCGATGTCCATGTGCCAGGTTTCCAGGTAGGCACACACAGCGCCTTTGCGCTTGCCACCCTGGTTAACGGCTACGGCGGTGTCGTTCACTACTTTCAGGAACGGAACCACGCCTTGCGACTTGCCGTTGGTGCCTTTGATGTACGAACCCAGTGCACGCACAGGGGTCCAGTCGTTGCCCAGGCCGCCAGCGAATTTCGACAACATGGCGTTGTCGTGAATCGCGTGGTAGATGCCCGACAGGTCGTCCGGAACGGTGGTCAGGTAGCAGCTCGACAGCTGTGGACGCAGGGTACCGGCGTTGAACAGGGTCGGAGTCGAAGCCATGTAGTCAAAGGACGACAGCAGGTTGTAGAACTCGATCGCACGGTCTTCTTTCTGCTTCTCTTCGATCGCCAGGCCCATGGCCACGCGCATGAAGAAGATCTGCGGCAGTTCGAAACGCACGCCATCCTTGTGGATGAAGTAACGGTCGTACAGGGTCTGCAGGCCCAGGTAGGTGAATTGCTGATCGCGCTCGTGGTTGATCGCCTTGCCCAGTTTTTCCAGGTCGAAGGTGGCCAGCACAGGGTTCAGCAGTTCGAACTCGATACCTTTGGCGATGTAAGCCGGCAGTGCCTTGGCGTACAGGTCGGCCATCTCGTGGTGAGTGGCGCTCTCGGCCACACCCAGGAAGCCCAGGCCTTCGGCACGCAGGGTGTCCATCAGCAGGCGGGCGGTGACGAACGAGTAGTTCGGCTCGCGCTCGACCAGGGTACGCGCGGTCATTACCAGTGCGGTGTTGACGTCGTTCAGGGCCACGCCGTCGTACAGGTTCTTCAGGGTTTCGCGCTGGATCAGGTCGCCGTCGACTTCAGCCAGGCCTTCGCAGGCTTCGGTGACGATGGTGTTCAGGCGGCCCATGTCCAGCGGCGCGAGGCTGCCATCGGCACGGGTGATGCGGATCGACGGGTGCGCGTCGACCGCAGCTTCTACCGGCGCATGGGCTGCGCGTTCTTTCGAGCGGCCGTCACGGTAGATCACGTAGTCACGAGCGACTTTCTGCTCGCCGGCACGCATCAGGGCCAGTTCGACCTGGTCCTGGATCTCTTCGATGTGGATGGTGCCGCCCGACGGCATGCGACGCTTGAAGGTCGCGGTGACCTGTTCGGTCAGGCGCGCAACGGTGTCGTGGATTCGCGACGAAGCGGCAGCGGTGCCGCCCTCAACTGCGAGAAACGCTTTGGTGATAGCGACGGTGATCTTGTCATCGGTGTAAGGAACGACAGTGCCATTACGCTTGATCACGCGCAGTTGACCAGGCGCGGTGGCGGCCAGATCCGAATTCGAATCGGCGGCCTGCGGCAAGGTGCCCTGCGGGTTCTCGCGAGTTGTGTCGGTTTGCATGGGTGTCTCCACGTTCTCTATGTTTGTTTGGGCACCATCAAGGTGCCCACCGTTCCGTCCTGAAGCACTACAACCGGCACGCGCCGGGCATAACGACTTCGGGACAGTTCAGGAAGGGGGCCTTGTGAGCGCCGCTTCCATGCCGAAGTCTTCGGTTCGCGCGATACGCGTGAGACCGCATTCCTTTCGGGGAGCAGATTCGTCACTGCAACACCCGTACCGTTATCGTCGTGGTCGACTGAAAAACGGTAGCCATCCGCAGGCGCGGTTTGGGCTTTCGAAAATACGTTTGGTTCAACCCGACAATGGCAATAAAAAGCCTTGAATTCACTGTCCGGTTTGTGTTTGGTTTTTTGCGAAAACCCCTACATGTAGGGTTTTTTTACGCACGGGCTACAAGATAATGCGTTTTGGGGGAGTATTGCAACGTATAGCCTGTGGATAAACCTGTGCGTAAATTGTGTGCGAAAGGGCTGATTCGCGTGTAGGCCGCGAACCTGCTGAGTTAGACCGTTTGTCACTGTTTTTCACTCGGGAAAAACGCTTCAGCGGATTTTTAAGGGCGCGAACCCTACCACAAAAAACCGCCTTGTCCGAACGCATTTGCCGACTTGTGTTCTGGCTGTACGCCGTTTATACAATCGGGCAGTGTTTACCCATTCTTATCTTCCCGAAAGATGACAAAAAGACGGGAAAAATGTGGGAGCGGGCTTGCTCGCGAAAGCGGCGGGTCAGGCAATTTCCATGTTGACCATGCCGCCGTCTTCGCGAGCAAGCCCGCTCCCACAGGGGAATTGAGTCAGGCCGAGCATTCTTCCTTATTAATAAAAACAGCAAGCAGAGGTCACCGGTGGAGCAAGAAGCCTGGCAGGTATTGATAGTCGAGGACGACCAGCGTCTGGCCGAACTCACCCGCGAATACCTGCAAGCCAATGGATTGCGCGTGGAGATCGAAGGCAACGGCGCGCTGGCGGCGGCGCGGATCATCAAGGAGCAGCCGGACCTGGTGATCCTCGACCTGATGCTGCCCGGTGAAGACGGCCTGAGCATTTGCCGCAAGGTGCGCGATCGTTACGACGGGCCGATCCTGATGCTCACCGCGCGCACCGACGATGCTGACCAGATTCAGGGTCTCGACCTCGGCGCTGACGATTACGTGTGCAAACCGGTGCGTCCACGGCTGTTGCTCGCGCGCATTCAGGCCTTGCTGCGACGCAGTGACAGCGCCGAACCGATCGCGGAAAAAAGCCGTCGCCTGCAATTCGGCCCGCTGGTGGTGGACAACGCCTTGCGCGAAGCCTGGCTCAGCGACAGCGGCATCGAACTGACCAGTGCCGAATTCGACCTGCTCTGGCTGTTGGTGTCGAACGCCGGGCGAATCCTCTCTCGCGAAGAAATCTTCACTGCGTTGCGCGGCATCGGCTATGACGGTCAGGACCGCTCGATCGATGTGCGCATCTCGCGCATTCGCCCGAAGATTGGCGATGACCCCGACCATCCGCGCCTGATCAAGACCATCCGTAGCAAAGGCTACCTGTTCGTCCCTGAAGCCTGTGTGGATCTGGCGCTGTGAACTCGATCTTCCTGCGCATCTATGGCGGCATGTGCGCGGCGCTGATTCTGGTGGCGGTGCTTGGTGTGCTGGCGCTGCACCTGCTCAATCAGGTGCGAAGCGAGCAATACCGCGAGCGCCTGGCCCACGGCACGTTCTCGCTGATGGCCGACAACCTGCAACCGATGAACGAAACCGAGCGCCACCGGGCGTTGTTGGTCTGGGAGCGTCTGCTGGGGATTCCGCTGGCGCTGAAGAAGTTTTCCGAGACCGATCTGGATCTCTCTCAGCGCGCCCGGGTGCAGCGCGGTCAGGCCTTGGTAGAGCAGACCGGCCCGCATGCGGCGCGGGTCTATCGACTGGTCAGCGACAAGGAACAGCTGCTGCTGACCGGTGACGTGCAACAGATCAGCGAACAATTGGCCCGCGCGACTATTTATCTGTTGGCCGATGAACTGGTGCGGGTGCCGGTCGGCGAACAGCCCAAGCGGCTGGCGCAGTTAAAAGAAGAGAAGGGCTTCGGTTTTGATCTGCGGCTGGTCACGGTCAACGAGGCCGACATGGACGAAGACCAGAGCCGCCGAGTGTCCGAGGGCGATACGGTGATGGCGCTGGGCAAGGGCGGGGATTCGATCAGGGTGTTTGCCGGCATGGTCGGTACGCCGTGGGTGCTGGAGATCGGCCCGCTGTATCAGATGAATCCGTATCCGCCGCAATGGCTGGTGTTGATCGCTGCCCTGGGCCTGACCTTGATCGGTCTGATCGTATATCTGCTGGTGCGTCAGCTCGAAAGACGTCTGCGCGGACTCGAAGCCGCGGCCACACGCATCGCCAAGGGCAGCCTGGAAACCCGCGTGCCGGCCCGCGGTGCTGACTCGGTCGGGCGGCTGGCGGCGGCGTTCAACGGCATGGCCGAGCATCTGCAGCAGTTGCTGGCGATCCAGCGCGAGCTGGTGCGTGCGGTGTCCCACGAACTGCGCACACCGGTGGCGCGCCTGCGCTTCGGTCTGGAGATGATCGGCTCGGCCACCACCCCGCAGGCGCTGGAAAAGTACCGCGAGGGCATGGATCACGACATTGAGGATCTCGATAAGCTGGTGGATGAAATGCTCACTTACGCGCGGCTGGAGCAAGGCTCGCCGGCACTGACCTTTCAACGCATCGACCTCGATGCGCTGGTCAATCAGGTGATCGCAGAACTGGCGCCGTTGCGTGCCGAGGTCACGGTGCAGCGCGGGTTGTGCCTGTCAGCGGCGGACAACGATGGCGCCTGGGTCGAAGCCGAGCCGCGCTTCCTGCACCGCGCGTTGCAGAATCTGGTGAGCAACGCGATGCGCCATGCGCGCTCGAATGTCACGGTGAGTTATCAGGTCGGGCAGTTGCGCTGCCGGGTCGATGTCGAGGATGACGGGCCGGGTGTGCCGGAGTCGGCGTGGGAGCGGATCTTCACGCCGTTCCTGCGTCTGGATGACAGCCGCACGCGGGCCTCTGGTGGGCACGGGCTGGGGCTGTCGATTGTGCGGCGGATCATCCACTGGCATGACGGTCGGGCGCTGATCAACAAGAGCAAAAGTCTGGGTGGGGCTTGCTTCAGTCTGAGTTGGCCGAGGAATCAGGAGCGCCGCTGAGTTTTGTGTCAGCAGAAATGGCGCCTTCGCGAGCAAGCCCGCTCCCACCCTTGAAATGCATTCCCCTGTGGGAGCGGGCTTGCTCGCGAAGGCGGTGCAACAGTCGCTGAAAAATCCTCAGGCCGGAATGCTGACCAGACTCAACAACTGCCCATCCTGCACCCCAAATTGCGCTTCCAGCTCGGTGCCATGACGCCATTCGCCAGACAAGTCAGTCAGCAAACGCAACCGGACCTGACCCTGCTCCGTCCACTCCAGCACCTCGGCGTGCTCGAAGTAGAAACGCTTCTGCACAATCGGGTACAGCGCCTTGAACAGGCTCTCTTTCACCGAAAACGTCAGGGTCACGCACAACGCCAGTTGTTCCCGCGCACCGGCGGCCATGCGTTGCAGCTCCGGCGGCGTCAGAATCTCCCCGGCCAGGCGTTCGGCGCGCTCGGTCTCGAGCAGGTTTTCCAGATCCATGCCCAAGCCGCGCCAGTGCCGCTTGTTGGCGACAATCGCCGCCGCGTGTCCGGTGCTGTGAGTGATCGAGCCGCAGATGTGCGCCGGCCACACCGGTGCGCGGTCTTCGCCAATCGCCGGAATCACGCTTGAGCCTTCCAGTTGCTGCAGCGCAGCCCGGGCGCAGATTCGCCCGGCAAGAAACTCGGCCTGCCGTTTGGCCACCGAGCGCTGAATGCTCGGCGGCGGCTCGATGGCGCTGCGCTGGAAGTCGTCGCCGAGCAATTGTTTCGGGTCGAAACGGGTGCTCAGTAGGACGGTCTCGGGCAGCACGCTGGGCAACGGCCAGTGAGCGTCGAGCGCGGTGCAGCAGGTGGGGAGGGGCGGGCTGGAATTCATGGCGGGCATTTTGCCGGTTGAAGCCACGACTGGGTAGAGGCTGCACACTTTTGTGGCGAGGGAGCTTGCTCCCGTTGGGGGCAAAGCCCCCCAAATCTGTGGACGAGGTCTGTCAGGTAAACCGCGTCGGCATGTTTTTGCGACGGCTTCGCCGCCGAGCGGGAGCAAGCTCCCTCGCCACAGGGGCAATGTCAGCCAAAGATTTTCTGGAAGAACGCCTTCATGTCCGCCCAGGATTTTTCATCGGCCGCCTTGTTGTAACCGATATCCGGGCCACCATGATCGCCGTGGCTCAAACGATCGGCATCCGGATTGGTGAAACCATGCTTGGCGCCGTCGAGGCTGACGAATGTGTAGTCGGCGCCGGCCTTGTCCATCTCGGATTTGAATGCGGTGACGTTGTCCGGGGTGACCATGCTGTCCAGCGCACCGTGCTCGACCAGAACCTTTGCCTTCACACTGCCGGGCGTCGCCGGGGTGGTGGTCGCCAGCGCACCGTGGAAACTCACCACGCCCGCCAGCGGCTCGCCCTGACGCGCGGCGTTGAGCACCACGCCACCGCCGAAGCAGTAACCGATGGCGCCGATTTTATTGACGTCGGTCTGCGGCTGCTTTTTCAGCAGGTTCAACCCGGCCTCGAAACGTTTGCTGGAGGCCGCGGCATCCTGGGTCGCGGCTTGCATGAACGCCATCGCATCTTTCGGGTGCTCAGTGTTCTTGCCTTCGCCGTACATGTCGATCGCCAGCGCGCTGTAGCCCAGTTCGGCGAGATCGCGGGCGCGACGTTTGGCGTAATCGTTAAGGCCCCACCATTCATGCACCACGACGACTCCAGGGCGTTTGCCCTTGATCGCGTCGTCATAGGCGTAGTAGCCGATCAGCTTGGTGCCGTCGGCACTCTGGTAGGGAATCTCCTGAGTCTTGATCGCGGCGTTGGCCAGACTGCTGGCGGTGAGCAAGGCGAGGGCGAGGAACAGGCGCATGGTCGGTCTCCTTATCGAAAGTGGTCAGGACAGCCTAGTCGATTTGATTCAGTGCAGGTTCACCGAGTGTTCAGGGCAGGTACAGGGGCGGCTTGCTAACCTTGCAGCCTATCGAACAGCAATGAGAAAGTTGTCGCCTGTGCCGTCGCCTTCGCGAGCAGACTCGCCCTCACAAGTATGCTGTTGACGTTGGAGCTTTTTGATTTGCCCGGGAGAGCTTTATGAAACTGTTGGTCGTCGAAGATGAAGCGCTGTTGCGCCATCACCTGCAAACCCGCCTCACGGAGAGCGGTCACGTGGTCGAGTCCGTGGCCAATGCCGAAGAGGCGCTGTACCAGACCGGGCAGTTCAACTTCGATCTGGCGGTGATTGACCTCGGTCTGCCGGGCATGGGCGGTCTGGACCTGATCCGCCAGTTGCGTTCCAGCGGCAAGACGTTTCCGATCCTGATCCTCACCGCGCGCGGCAACTGGCAAGACAAGGTCGAAGGCCTCGCTGCCGGTGCCGACGACTACGTGGTCAAGCCGTTCCAGTTCGAAGAACTCGAGGCGCGACTCAACGCCTTGCTGCGTCGCTCCAGCGGCTTCACCCAGTCCACCATCGTCGCCGGACCGCTGTTGCTGGACCTCAATCGCAAGCAGGCATCGCTGGATGAAGAGCCGCTGGCGCTGACTGCCTACGAATACCGCATCCTCGAATACCTGATGCGCCACCACCAGCAAGTGGTGCCCAAGGATCGCCTGATGGAGCAGCTCTATCCGGATGACGACGAGCGTGATCCGAACGTGATCGAAGTGCTGGTCGGCCGTCTGCGCCGCAAGCTCGAAGGACCGGGCGGGTTCAAGCCGATCGACACCGTGCGCGGTCTTGGCTACCTGTTCAATGAGCGCTGCACTTGATTCGTTCTCTACGCGTTCGCTTGATGCTCGCCGCCACCACGTTGGCGGTGTTGTTCATGCTTGGCTTGCTGCCGGCCATGCAAGGCGCGTTCAGCCTGGCATTGCAGGACTCGATCGAGCAGCGCCTGGCCTCGGATGTGACCACGCTGATTTCGGCGGCACGTATCGAGAACGGTCGCCTGCAGATGCCGGCGCAGTTGCCTGACGAGCGATTCAACCTTACTGACGGGCGTCTGCTGGGCTACATCTATGATCGCGAGGGGCATCTGGTCTGGCGCTCCAAGGGCACAGAAGAAGGGCAGATCAACTACAAGCCGCGTTACGACGGCATGGGCAATGAGTTCGCGCGGATTCGCCAGGCCAGCGGTCAGGAATTTTTTGTCTACGACGTCGAAGTCAAGTTGCTCGGGGGCAAGAGTGCGGCATTCAGCTTTGTGACCCTGCAACCGGTGCACGAGTACGAATCGACGCTCGAAGGCCTGCGCGACAACCTTTATCTGGGCTTTGGTGCTGCACTGTTTGTCTTGCTTGCGCTGTTGTGGATTGGCCTGACCTGGAGTTTGAAAGCCTTGCGCCGGTTGAGTCAGGAGCTCGACGAAATCGAAAGCGGCACTCGCGAAAGCCTCAGCGAACAACACCCGCGCGAACTGCTGCGCCTGACCGGCTCGCTCAACCGTTTGCTGCACAGTGAGCGCCAGCAGCGCAGCCGCTACCGTGACTCCCTCGATGATCTGGCGCACAGCCTGAAAACCCCGTTGGCGGTACTGCAAGGCGTCAGTGAAGACATGGCCCAACGCCCGGAAGATCGCGATCAAGCCTGGGTGCTGCAAACCCAGATCGAGCGCATGAGTCAGCAGATCAGCTATCAACTGCAACGCGCCAGCTTGCGCAAAAGTGGTCTGGTGCGCCACCAGGTGCGGCTGCAACCGGTGCTCAAAAGCCTGTGCGACACCCTCGACAAGGTCTACCGCGACAAACACGTGCGGGTGGCCTTCGATCTGCCGGAGCACTGTTACGTGCCGATCGAGCAGGGCGCGCTGCTGGAGATGATGGGCAACCTGCTGGAAAACGCCTATCGCCTGTGCCTGGGTGAAGTGCGCATCAGCGTGCGCGAGAGCCTCACCGGCATCGAGCTGTGCATTGAGGACGACGGCCCCGGTGTGCCGCCGAATCAGCGCGCGCGGATCCTCGAGCGTGGTGAGCGTCTGGATCGTCAGCACCCGGGGCAGGGCATCGGGCTGGCGGTGGTCAAGGACATCATCGAAAGCTACAACGCCAAGCTGATGCTCGGGGATTCGCCGATGGGCGGGGCGGCGTTCAGGATTCAGTTTCCTGCGGTTTAATTGGAAGTTGCCCTCACCCTAGCCCTCTCCCAGAGGTAGAGGGAACTGACCTAAGTGTCTCCAGAAAATGATCGACCTGAGTGATTTGCCTCGAATATGGATTCAGCAGAGAGCATTCAGGTCGGCGTATTTATCGAGCTTCCCCCATCCAGTCCCCTCTCCCTCCGGGAGAGGGTTAGGGTGAGGGGCTTTTGACGTTAAAGCCTCACTGCTCCTGCGCCCGATACGCCCCCGGCGTCAGCCCGGTCCATTTCTTGAACGCCCGATGAAACGCCGAGGGCTCGGAAAATCCCAACTGCTCGGCAATCTGTTGCAACGACAGATCCGCCCGTCCCAGATGATAGATCGCGATGTCGCGGCGCAACTGATCCTTCAATTCCTGAAAACTGCTGCCTTCCTCACGCAAATGCCGACGCAGGGTTTGCGGGCTGATGTGCAGCTGCGCGGCCACCGCTTCGAGGTCCGGCCACTGCGCACTGTCGCGGCTGAGCAAGCGGCGCAGGCGACTGCTGAGGCTGTCGCCGTCGTCCGGGCGCGATAGCAGGTCGGCGGGTGAGCGTTCGAGAAAGTGCTTGAGGGTGCGTTCGTCCTGCAACAGCGGCATCGACAGATAGCGACTGTGGAACAACAGGCTGCTTTGCTGGGCGCAAAACACCAGCGGGCAAGGGAACAGCAGGTCGTACTCGGCACCGTGCGCCGGTTTCGGATAACTGAAGGTGGCCTGCTCCAGACGAATCCGCTGGCCGATCAGCCAGCTGCCGAGGCGATGCCAGATCACCAGCAGGCTCTCGCTGAGAAAGTGATCCGGGTCCCATAACTGCGAATCATCGAGGCTCAGGCGCACCCATTCGTCTTCGCGGCTCAGGTCCAGGCGCGGGGCTCCCGGGAATAGGCTATAAAACAGTAAACCGCGTTGCAGTGCCTTCTCCAGGTTGCGGCAGTGGATCAGGGCGTGGCACATCATCGCGAAGCTGCCGGGTTTGCTCGGTACGTTGCCGAAGCCCAGGTACTCATCATCCAGCGCCAGCCACAGGCTCTGGATCAGTTGGGTGAATTGCTCCGGTGCAATTCGCGCCCGAGGTTCATCGAGCAACTCGGGACTGATGCCCAGTTGCTGCAGCAGCGGCGCATAGTCGAACCCCGAACGGCGCGCGCCACCGAGGGCGGCGCGGGCGAAATGACTGGCGATGGTACGTTCGCGCATAAGCGGCAGATCCTTCCTCAAGCGCCGGATGGTAGCCGGGGCATGCGCAGGGCAACAAGGCGGATTTCCGCCAAATTGTAGGACGAGAGCCGCTGACTTGGCGGAAATCCGCCACACTGGCGTCACCGGGCAGTGACAAAAAATACTCTGCATCCCCTGATATCAAAAGGCTTGCAGCGAATTGCACCAAAGTGGCACGGCGTTTGCGATAAGAGCGACAGAAGTGTGCGTCTATCCCGCGGGAAAAACGCCGCTCGAACAACAAATCCCTCCAGTGCAGGAGGGTTCGCAATTCAGGTTCTGCGCCCAACAGATGGATGTTGCCCGCGGGACGCTTGAGGACACTTGCAATGACGACTCGTCAGCCACTGTACAAATCCCTGTATTTCCAGGTGATCGTCGCGATCATCATCGGTATTGCCCTTGGTCACTACTACCCGCAGTTCGGTGTGGCGGTAAAGCCACTGGGTGACGGGTTCATCAAGCTGATCAAAATGATCATCGCCCCGATCATCTTCTGCACCGTGGTCAGCGGCATCGCTGGCATGCAAAGCATGAAGTCGGTCGGCAAGACCGGCGGTTATGCACTCCTGTACTTCGAAATCGTTTCGACCATCGCCCTGCTGGTCGGCCTGATCGTGGTCAACATCGTGCAGCCGGGCAACGGCATGCACATCGACGTCAGCACCCTCGACGCCTCGAAAGTCGCGACCTACGTGCAGCAAGGTGCAGACCAGAGCGTTGTCGGCTTCCTGCTCAACGTGATCCCGACCACCATCGTCGGCGCGTTCGCCACTGGTGACATCCTGCAAGTGCTGATGTTCTCGGTGATCTTCGGTTTCGCCCTGCATCGCCTGGGTGACTATGGCCGTCCGATCCTCGATTTCATCGATCGCTTCGCCCACGTGATGTTCAACATCATCAACATGATCATGAAGCTCGCACCAATCGGTGCCTTCGGCGCGATGGCGTTCACCATCGGTGCTTACGGTGTCGGTTCGCTGGTGCAGTTGGGTCAACTGATGGCCTGCTTCTACATCACCTGCCTGGCCTTCATCCTGATCGTGCTGGGTGCCATCGCCCGCATGCACGGCTTCAGCGTGCTGAAGATGATCCGCTACATCCGTGAAGAGCTGCTGATCGTACTGGGTACCTCGTCTTCGGAATCGGTACTGCCACGCATGCTGATCAAGATGGAGCGTCTGGGCGCGAAGAAATCTGTCGTGGGTCTGGTGATCCCGACCGGTTACTCGTTCAACCTCGACGGTACCGCGATCTACCTGACCATGGCTGCAGTGTTCATTGCTCAGGCCACCGACACGCACATGGACATCACCCATCAGATCACTCTGCTGGTGGTGTTGCTGCTGTCTTCCAAAGGTGCCGCCGGTGTGACCGGTTCGGGCTTCATCGTGCTGGCCGCCACTCTGTCGGCGGTCGGTCACCTGCCGGTGGCCGGTCTGGCGCTGATCCTCGGTATCGACCGCTTCATGTCCGAAGCCCGCGCCCTGACCAATCTGGTCGGCAACGCCGTGGCGACCATCGTGGTTGCCAAGTGGGTGAAAGAGCTGGACACCAACGTGCTGCAATCCGAGCTGGCTTCGGGCGGTCGCGGTATCGCCGATACCCGTCCGGAAGATGACCTGGGTGTGGCTGAAGGTGCTACTCCGAGCAACGTCAAGTAATCTGAATTGGCTCCAGTGTAATGCTGGAGTCTGAGAGCCCTTGTGGTGAGGGGATTCATCCCCGATGTGTCGCGAAGCGGCCCCTTCTTACGTAGAAGGGGACTGCTGCGCAGTCCATCGGGGATGAATCCCCTCGCTACAGGGGTTTTTTATTGCCTGCGATTTGAGCATTACGGTCACTGCCGCTGATGCATCCGGTGATTGCCGTGCGCGGCAGCGCTGCCTAGGCTGGGTGCATCGCCCAAGGAGATCGCCCATGTCCGCGCCGCTGGCCTCACTGAAGATTCTGGATTTCTCGACCCTGCTGCCAGGGCCGTTCGCCTCGCTGTTGCTGGCGGACATGGGCGCCGAGGTGCTGCGCATTGAATCACCGACGCGCATGGACCTGCTGCGGATGCTGCCGCCGCATGATCAAGGTGTGTCCGCCAGCCACGCTTACCTCAACCGCAACAAGCGCAGTCTGGCGCTGGATCTCAAACAGCCTGAGGCGCTGGAGGTGGTCAGGCAGTTGCTGGCCGACTACGACATTGTCCTCGAGCAGTTCCGCCCCGGTGTAATGGAGCGTCTGGGCCTGGGTTATGAGGCGCTGAAGGCGATCAACCCGAAGCTGATTTACGTGTCGATCACCGGCTACGGCCAGACCGGGCCGTACAAGGATCGCGCCGGACATGACATCAACTACCTCGCCCTGGCCGGTCTGTCCAGTTACACCGGCCGCGCCGACAGCGGGCCGTTGCCGCTGGGCATGCAGGTGGCGGATGTGGCGGGCGGATCGTTGCACGGGGTGATCGGCCTGCTGGCGGCGGTCATCGCCCGGCAGCAGACCGGGCAGGGCACGCATCTGGACGTGAGCATGACCGATTGCGCCTTCAGCCTGAATGCCATGGCCGGTGCCGGCTATCTGGCCTGTGGCGACGAACCGCATTGGGAAGAGCAGATGCTCAATGGCGGCAGCTTCTACGACTACTACCGCTCGCGCGACGGGCGCTGGTTGTCAGTAGGCAGTCTGGAACCGGGGTTCATGCAGCAGCTGTGTACGGCGTTGAGCCGGCCGGAGCTGGCGGCGCATGGCTTGTCGCCGAAACCCGAGCAGCAACGGTTATTGAAGGATGCGTTGAAAGTCGAATTCGAGAAGCACGACTTTGCCGAGCTGCGCGCGTTGTTTGCCGAGGTCGATGCCTGTGTCGAACCGGTCTTGAACCTGAGCGAGGCGGTGCAGCATCCGCAGTTGCAGGCGCGTGAACTGGTGACCCAGGTGCCGCGTGGCGATGGCACGACCCAGGCGCAGATCGCCTGTCCGCTGAAGTTCTCCGAAGCGCTGCCGGCGCCGCGGCATGTCGGCGCAGGGTTGGGACAGCATACTGAGCAGGTGTTGGGGGAGTTGGGGTTTGATGCTGAGCGGATTGCCGAGTTGCGGCGTGCCAAGGTGATTCTCTAGCGTCTGTGCCGGCCCTTTCGCGAGCAAGCCCGCTCCCACAGGGGAATGCATTTCAAAATGTGGGAGCGGGCTTGCTCGCGAAGGCGTCGGCGGCGACAACACCAAACCGGCTATTCCACCCGCATCTCACCACTGAACACCAAAGTGTTGCGGCATCTACGGCATAAATACCGTCGCCCCTGGCGCACCAGGCTATGACGCTGCGCCGAAAACGGAAAATCACTGTCGGCGCACGGGCATTTGTAAATGTAGCGGGTCACGCTGCGGCGTTTGATTGCGTAGGTGTGGCAGCGATCCGGCGGCAGCTCGTAAACCCCGCGCATGATCAGTTGCCACTCCTCGCCGTGCGGCTGGATGCGGTCGCCGAACAGTTGATGGGCGATCAGGTGCGCGACTTCGTGGGCCACGGTCTGCTTGAGGAAGTGTTCGGTGTTTTCCCGGTACAGCTGCGGGTTGAAGCGCAGCAGGTTCTCGTGCAGATGCGCGACACCGGCTTTTTGCCCGCGCAGCTTGAGGCTGACGACGGGGCGTTGGAAATGACGTTTGAAAAAGGCTTCAGCGAGTTGGTAACAGTCTTCGACGCGGGTATTGAGTTGCTCGGGCATGCTTGATGGATCTCCAGAGGCGTCGAGTATGCCGCAACGTTCCTGACTTGCGAATCGCTGACCTGCCGAATGGTCATCCGCCAAACGAGAAGGCCGCCTTGCGGCGGCCTGTATTGGCAGATCTTGTTTTTCTCGGGGGTGAAGCTTGTCAGTTGGTATACACCGGCCCCACGCCGAGGCCCCAGACAATCACGGTGAACGCCATGATGGCCACCAGCACCACCAGACCCACCGCCAGCACTGAGCTGGAAAACAGGAAGCCTTCGTCCGACGGAATGTTCATGAACGTTGGCAGCCCCACGTACAGCAGATACACCGTGTAGCAGATGGCCGCCGTGCCGACGATCATTCCCAGCCACATGTGCGGATACAGCGCCGCCAATCCGCCGACGAACAACGGTGTCGCGGTGTAGGTGGCGAATGCCACGCAACGGGCCAGACTCGGGTTGGCGTCATAGGTGCGGGCCATCCAGTGCACGAACGCGCCCATCACCGCGACCCCGCCGAGCATCGCCAGGTACGACATCACGGTCATCCAGATCGCACTTTCGACGGTGAGCATCACCGGTGCGCGATTGCCGATCACCCAGCCGACCTGAGTGGTGCCGATAAACGCCGAAACCGCCGGAATCGCCGCCAGGATCAGCGTGTGTGTCAGGTACATGTGGCTGATGCTTTCCTCTTGGTCGCCACGGATTTCCTTCCATTCCTGATCGGGGTGGGTAAAAAGTCCCACTACGTGATGGATCATGCCAGTCACTCCTCTTGTTATTGCCATCGCCCCCCAGCGGAGCGCCTACGGGCCAAAGGTGGCCGAGCAAATTCAGGTCTTCAGATGTGTGCGACCTTATGTCGCAGTATAGAAAGGTCTTAACCGCACAGGGACTAGGGGCTTAGAGCAAATTGCGCTGTAAACACGGGGTGTAATCGCGGCAGGGTCTTGCACATTCGAGGCCGGATCGACTCTGTGGCGAGGGAGCTTGCTCCCGCTCGGCTGCGCAGCAGTCGCCAATCCTTGCGGTTCGGTGCGTCAGGAAAATAGCGGCTGCAGGTTTGGGGGCGCTTCGCACCCCAGCGGGAGCAAGCTCGCTCGCCACAGGGGATCGGTTGAAAGTGACAGACCCACGGCCCTTCGCGCTCCCCGGGTTTTTGCGTAAAATGCCCGCCTTTCGTCACACCTCACGGATTTCGCGTCATGGGCACTCTTACGGTCAACCAGAACAAACTGCAAAAGCGCCTGCGCCGCCTGGCCGGCGAAGCGGTCGCCGATTTCAACATGATCGAAGACGGCGACAAGGTCATGGTCTGCCTGTCCGGGGGCAAAGACAGCTACACCATGCTCGACGTGCTGCTGCACCTGCAGAAGGTTGCACCGATCAAGTTCGAGATCGTCGCAGTGAACATGGACCAGAAGCAGCCGGGTTTCCCCGAGCACGTACTGCCGGCCTACCTGAAAGAGCTGGGCGTCGAGTACCACATCGTCGAGAAGGACACCTACTCGGTGGTCAAGGAGCTGGTGCCGGAAGGCAAGACCACCTGCTCGCTGTGCTCGCGCCTGCGTCGCGGCACGCTGTACACCTTCGCCGACGAAATCGGCGCGACCAAGATGGCCCTCGGTCACCACCGTGACGACATCGTCGAGACGTTCTTCCTCAACATGTTCTTCAACGGCACCCTCAAGGCGATGCCGCCGAAGCTGCGCGCCGACGACGGGCGTAACGTGGTGATCCGCCCGCTGGCCTACTGCAACGAGAAAGACATTCAGGCTTACTCGGACTTCAAGGAATTTCCGATCATCCCGTGCAACCTCTGCGGTTCGCAGGAAAACCTGCAGCGTCAGGTGGTCAAGGAAATGCTTCAGGACTGGGAGCGCAAGACTCCGGGCCGAACTGAAAGCATCTTCCGCAGTCTGCAGAACGTGGTGCCGTCGCAACTGGCCGACCGCAACCTGTTCGACTTCACCAGCCTGAAGATCGACGAGACCGCGGCTTCGCGCTTCGTCAACGTGGTCAATCTGTAAACACTGTCCCTGTGGGAGCGGGCTTGCTCGCGAAGGCGGTGTATCAGTCGCTATATGCGCCGACTGACACTCAGTCTTCGCGAGCAAGCCCGCTCCCACATTGGTTTTTTGTTTCATTCAATAGGAGAGGGCATGCGCGATTACAAGTGGCTGCACGAATACTGTCTGAACCGCTTCGGTTCGGCGGCTGAACTGGAAGCCCATCTGCCCGTTCCCAAGACTCCCGCGCAATTGCGCAAGATCAGCGACGATCGTTACCTCTCGACCATGGCCCTGCGCGTGTTTCGCGCTGGTCTGAAGCACAGCCTGGTGGACGCCAAGTGGCCGGCCTTCGAAGAAGTGTTCTTCAGGTTCGACCCGGAAAAAGTCGTGCTGATGAGCGCCGAACACCTCGAACGCCTGATGCAGGACGCGCGAATCATTCGCCACCTGGGCAAGCTCAAGAGCGTGCCGCGCAATGCCCAGTTCATCCTCGATGTGGAAAAGGACAAGGGCAGTTTCGGCGCGCTGATCGCCGACTGGCCGGTGACCGATATCGTCGGTCTGTGGACCTACCTGAAAAAGCACGGGAGTCAGTTGGGCGGGCTGTCGGCGCCGCGCTTCCTGCGCATGGTCGGCAAGGACACGTTCGTGCCGAGCTACGACGTGGTCGCGGCGCTGAATGCACAGAAGATCGTCGACAAGGCGCCGACCAGCCTGCGCGATCTGGCGATTGTGCAGAACGCGTTCAATCAGTGGCATGAACAGAGTGGCGGGCGGCCGATGAGCCAGATTTCGATGATGCTGGCGTACACCGTCAACCATTAAGACCGCATCGCCCCATTCGCGAGCAAGCCCGCTCCCACAGGATTCTTGTTGAAACACAATATTGTGATCGACACAAAAACTGTGGGAGCGAGCTTGCTCGCGAAGGCGTCAGCTCAGGCGACGGAAATCTCGCCTTCACCCGCCAGCTTGCGATTCAACTGATACCGCCACCGCACATACAGCAGCGCCGAGCAGAACAGCGCCAGGCTCGCGGCCATCTCCAGCACGCCAAACAGTTGCCGGTTCGGGTCATACGCTGCCAGTGCGCCCTTGATGAAATACAGATTCACCACAAAGCACATCCACGAGTGCGCACGCGCGTTGCCCATCAGCATGCCCGGCGCGAGGATCAGCCACGGGATCAGCTCGACCAGCAGGATCACCCACGGTCGGGCGCCGTGCAGGTCGGCGAACACCAGGTAGTAAGCGGCAAGCAGCCCGGCGAGGCCGAAGAAGCACAACAGGCTGACGATCCGCATCGCCTTGACGCGGGGTTCGAGCCACTCGACGGAGGGCAGGACTTTCGGCTTCTTCGCCACCCTTAGCCCTCCAGTTTTTGCGCGGTCTTGGCCAGGCGTGCGCCGAGTGCGCGACACAGCGCCATCTCGTGCTGATCGAGACCTTTTTTGCCATCGGCCCCGGCGTGATGACTGGCGCCATACGGCGTACCGCCGCCCTGGGTTTCCAGCAGCGCCGACTCGCTGTACGGCAGGCCGGTGATCAGCATGCCGTGGTGCAACAGCGGCAGCATCATCGACAGCAGGGTGGTTTCCTGGCCACCGTGCAGGCTGGCGGTGGAGGTGAAGACGCCGGCCGGTTTACCCACCAGAGCGCCGGTCAGCCACAGGTTGCTGGTGCCGTCGAGGAAGTACTTGAGCGGCGCGGCCATGTTGCCGAAACGCGTCGGGCTGCCAAGGGCGAGGCCGGCGCAGTTCTTCAGGTCATCGAGGGTGGCGTAGAGCGCACCGTCTTCCGGGATGTCCGGGGCGACCGCCTCACACTCGCTGGAAATCGCCGGTACGGTACGCAGGCGCGCTTCGAGACCGGCCTGTTCGACACCGCGGGCGATCTGCCGGGCCATCTCGTTGGTCGAGCCGTTGCGGCTGTAATACAGAACCAGAATGTACGGCGCGCTCACGGCAGCAGCTCCAGCACATTTTCCGGCGGACGACCGATCACAGCCTTGTCGCCGACTTCGAGAATCGGTCGTTCCATCAGTTTTGGATGCTGGGCGATGGCGTCGATCAATTGCGCTTCGCTGAGGCTTTCGTCAGCCAGCTGAAGCATTTTGTATTCATCTTCTCCGTTGCGCAGCAACTGACGCGCGCTGATCCCGAGCTTGCCGAGCAGTGCCTTGATTTGCACCGCATTCAGCGGGGTTTCGAGGTAACGCACCACGTTCGGGGTCAGGCCACGGGCCTCGAGAAGTTCCAGCGCGCCGCGGGATTTCGAGCAGCGCGGATTGTGATAAAGCGTCAGATCGGTCATGGCGGGTCGCTTCTGGCGTAAAGTGGCGGCTATTCTAACTGTGCAGCGCGCAATCCAGAACCTTCAGAGGCGATGGGTCGCAGGCGCATTCAATTTTTGACCAGGGAACATGACATGACACGGCGATTGGCAGCGGCATTGACGATAATCGGGGCGTTGATGCTGGGGGGCTGCGGCAATGACTACGGCATTGACCAGAATGGTCAGAAGGTTGCGTCCGAGCGTCTGGACAAACAATGGGTAGTCATCAATTACTGGGCCGAATGGTGTGGCCCGTGCCGCACGGAAATTCCTGAGCTCAATCATTTGGCTGACGAACTCAAGAGCAAGAACATCGGCGTGTTCGGGGTCAACTTCGACAACGTGCAGGGTGAAGACCTGAAGAGCGCCAGCGAGAAGCTGGGCATCAAGTTCACCGTGCTGGCGCAGGATCCGGCCGACCTGTTCGACCTGCCGCGCAGTGAGGCCTTGCCGGTGACTTACATCATCGACAACAAGGGCAAGGTGCGTGAGCAGTTGATGGGCGAGCAGACGGCGGCGGGGGTGATGGCCAAGCTGGAGGCGTTGCAGGCGACAAAGTGAGCTGCCTCTAAAGAGCAACCCTCACCCCAGCCCTCTCCCAGAAGGAGAGGGAGCTGACCGAGGTGTCAGGCGCTTCCATCGACCTGGAAGATCGTGTCGATTATGGATTCAGCGAAGATCCTTCAAGTCGGCGCACACTTTCAGAACCCCCCAATCAGTTCCCTCTCCCTTTGGGAGAGGGTTAGGGTGAGGGTTTGGCGTTCTTGAGGGTTAACCCTCTTCCAGCCACCAACGCAACGGCTTGCCTTCGGCCGGCCAGAAGCGCATCTGCTCGATCGGCGAGATATCCCAGCGCTCAACGCCTTGCAGCGCCTGCAGGAAGCGTTGTTCCTGCTCCATCAGCGCCGGGGCGCAGAGTTTGCGGGTCTTGCCGATCGGGCCGAAGCTCAGCTTGTCACCCTCGAGGGTGTACGGTGCGAACCAGTGGTTGCAGCCGCCATTGCCGTATGCGCGGCCATCGTCACCGAGGGTCACGGTCAGATGGCTGTAATCCATCAATGGCCGCTCGCCGATCCACTCCAGAATGTAGCTGCGATTTTGCTGCAATTGCACAGGCTCTGCGGCGCAGCCCACCAGAGCGGCACCGACCAGCAGCGGCAGGGCAAGGCGTTTCATCACGCAGGCTCCTGGCATTTCGGGCACAGGTGCTTGTCGCCGACGGCTTTCCAGCCCAGCTCGGCGATGCGCGCCGTGGCGGCCGGTTTCTCGGCGGTCTTGCCCAGCTTGGCGTCCACCGCGAACTCGAAGTTCAGCTCTTTGGCGCAGCTGTCGCAGTTGACCTGCCAGGTGTGGATCGCCAGTTCGCCGAAGACCGGACCGGTGGTCATCGCGGTCCATTGGCCCGGCGGATTGATCAGGTGGCGCACGGTGTCGACGGTCAGGCGCATGGACAAGTCCTTGCTGCCTTTGAGGGTGACCAACAGGACGTCACCGTTGCGGATCGAGCCACCGTTGCCGGTGACCTGATAGCGGCCCGGTACGAGGGCGCGGCATTCGGTGAGGGTGTGTTGCGGGTTCATCAGGGTGTAGCGGAAATCGTGTTCGACCATGGGTCCTCCAAATCTGCGCGACATGCTAGCACGGGCTGGATTGCAGGATGGCGTACACGTGCGACCTTCGATCCGGTTCAAATCGTCCGGCGCTCATGGCAAACTGCCGCCCTTCACTCTGAGGGAACGGAACATGGCGCTGATCGAATGTTATGAATGCAAGCGGAGCATCAGCTCGGAAGCAAAGGCGTGCATTCATTGTGGTGCTCCGATGGCGCAGCAGCATGAGCACACACCGGCGCAAGCCGCCGCCGCGACGATTTCATTTGGCAGCCTGCCGCGCAATAAATCCGTGCCCGAGGCGTTTATCCCGCCACCAGCCCCTGAGCCCGCGCCGCGCGTTTCACCGGCGGCGGTCGGTCGCCGCCGCCGGCAACCGGAACCCGCACCTCAACTTCAGCCCAACGCCGACGGTTCGCGTCCGGTGGAAGGCTGGTTGAAGATCATGGTGTTCCTGCTGCCGATGGTCTTTGTCTGGTTCCTGCTGCGTAACGGTCATTCGATGAAGCAGCGCTTTTTCGGTTTTGGCTGGCTGGCGTTGCTGATCCTGGCCTCGTCGCTGTCGCCGAAGTAAACCGGCAAGCCTTCAACCCTCGACCTGGTTCTGCGGTGCACCTGCAGCCCAGGTCGCGATGTTGTGCAGGGTGGTCGCGGCAATCGCGCCCAGCGCTTCATGGGTCAGAAACGCCTGATGCGCGGTGATGATCACGTTCGGGAAAGTCAGCAGCCGCGCCAATACGTCGTCCTGCAACGGCAAGTCGCTGCGATCCTCGAAAAACAGCTGCGCCTCTTCTTCATACACATCCAGTCCCAGATAGCCCAGTTGGCCGTCTTTCAAGGCGTCGATCAGCGCCGGCGTGTCGACCAGGCCGCCGCGTCCGGTGTTGATCAACATCGCCCCCGGTTGCAGGTGTGCCAGTGACTCGCGGTTGATCAAGTGTTTGCTCTGGGCGTTGAGCGGGCAGTGCAGGCTGATGATCCGTGACTGCGCGAGCAGCTCCGGCAGACTCAGGTAACGGGCGCCCAGCGCCACGATCTCAGGGTTTGGGTACGGGTCGTAGGCCAGCAATTGGCAACCGAAACCGTGCATGATTTTCGCGAACGTCGCGCCGATCTGCCCGGTGCCGACGATGCCCACGGTCTTGCCCACCAGATCGAAACCCGTCAGGCCGTGCAGCGTGAAATCGCCTTCGCGGGTGCGGTTGTAGGCGCGGTGCAGGCGTCGGTTGAGTGCCAGAATCAGCGCCACCGCGTGTTCGGCCACCGCATGTGGCGAGTAGGCCGGTACCCGCACCACGGCCAGCCCGAGGCGTTTTGCCGCGAGCAGATCAACATGGTTGTAGCCCGCCGAGCGCAGGGCGATCAGCCGTGTGCCACCGGCGGCGAGGCGCTCCAGCACCGGCGCACTGAGGTCGTCATTGATGAAGGCGCAGACCACCTCGTGCTGCTCGGCCAGGGCGGCGGTGTCGAGACTGAGCCGGGCCGGTTGAAAGTGCAGTTCTATCCCGGTCGGGCATTCGGCGCCGAGGAAGCTGTCGCGGTCATAGGTCTGGCTGCTGAAAACGAGCGTGCGCATGAATTCCTCCTGGAACGGGGTGGCGAGTCAGCGTTGACGGCCACCACTTTAACGGCGGATGCCGCTGCCGGCATTGCCGTGGATCAGGCGCTGATCCTGGCTTGCGTCGCGAGTCGATTGATCGCCCGCTCCAGTTCTTCCAGCGCCACCACTGCCTTCGGATCGCCCTGTTTGAGCAGGGTTTCACTGCGCTGACAGGCCGCGCGTAACTGCGGCACGCCACAATATCGGGTCGCACCGTGCAAACGATGCACGCGCTCGATCAGCGCGTTCTGATCGCGAGCTTCACTGGCGGCACGAATGGCTTCGCGGTCGGCCTCCAGCGAGGCGAGCAACATGGCCAGCATGTCGGCTGCCAGATCGGCCTTGCCGGCGGCCAGGCGCAGGCCTTCTTCGTGGTCGAGCACCGGCAACTCACTGCCACCCGCCGCGCTGTCGCTGGCCCGTTCCGTTCCTTGATTGCGCAAGGCCAGACCGGTCCACTTCAGCACCACTTGCGCCAGTTGCCGCTCGCTGATCGGCTTGGTCAGATAGTCATCCATGCCGCTTTGCAGCAAGGCGCGTTTTTCGTTGGCCATGGCGTGGGCGGTGAGGGCGACGATCGGCAGCGGTGTGCTATGCCGTTCGCTTTCCCACTGGCGGATAGTTTCGGTGGTCTGGCGTCCGTCCATGCCCGGCATCTGTACGTCCATCAGCACCAGATCGAAGGATTCGCTCTGCACCGCTTTGACTGCTGCGTAGCCGCTTTCCACGGCCAGAACCTTGGCGCCCATGTCTTCGAGCAGAGTCTGCACCAGCAACAGGTTGGCCGGGTTGTCGTCGACGCACAGCACTTTCGGTGCACGGCTCGACAGCGGTTCACCCGGCTCGTTGCGCGGCTGGCGTGGATTGGCCAGATCGGCCAACGCCCGACGCAGTTTGCGCGTGCAGGCCGGTTTCGCCTGGAGCTGGCTGTGCGGGTTGGGCACCGAGAGATGGAACAGCGTCTGTTCGGTGGTCGGGCACAGCACCAACACTTTGCAACCGAGGTGTTCGAGATCCCAGATGTGCTGGTTCAGGCGCTCCGGGAGCATGTCGTTGCTGGTGATGCCGAGCACCGCAAGGTCGATCGCCTGATCGGTCTGATGCGCGCCAGTGACGCCGTTGGTCAGGCTCTCCAGCGTATTGAACGGCGTGACGTCGAGGCCGCAGTCTTCCAGTTGATGCTGCAGCGCCTGACGTGCCAGTTCGTGATTTTCCAGCACCGCCACGCGACGCCCGAGCAGCGGCGGGCCCGGCAGGTCTTCGCTGTCGTCGCGGGTTTTCGGCAGGCTCAGGCTGATCCAAAATTCCGAGCCTTCGCCCGGGGTGCTGTCGACGCCGATTTCGCCACCCATCTGTTCGATCAGACGCTTGGAGATCACCAGACCCAGACCGGTACCGCCGGGTTGGCGCGACAGCGAGTTGTCGGCCTGACTGAATGCCTGGAACAACGCGCGCACGTCCTGACTCGACAGGCCGATGCCGGTGTCCTGAATGCTGATGCGCAACTGCACGCTGTCTTCGTGTTCTTCTTCAAGCATGGCGCGGGCGACGATGGTGCCTTCGCGGGTGAACTTGATCGCGTTGCTGACCAGGTTGGTGAGGATCTGCTTGAGGCGCAGCGGGTCGCCGACCAGTGACAGCGGCGTGTCGCGATAAACCAGACTCACCAGCTCCAACTGCTTTGCGTGGGCGGCCGGGGCCAGGATGGTCAGGGTGTCCTGCAGCAGATCGCGCAGGTTGAACGGGATGTGGTCGAGCACCAGTTTGCCGGCCTCGATCTTCGAGAAATCGAGAATCTCGTTGATGATCCCCAGCAGGCTGTCGGCGGACTTTTCGATGGTGCCCAGATAGTCGAGCTGGCGCGGCGTCAGTTCGCTTTTCTGCAACAGATGCGTGAAACCGAGAATGCCGTTGAGCGGCGTGCGGATCTCATGGCTCATGTTGGCGAGGAACTCGGATTTGATCCGGCTCGCCTCCAGCGCCTCTTTGCGTGCCAGATCCAGTTCGATGTTCTGGATTTCGATGGTTTCCAGATTCTGCCGCACGTCTTCGGTGGCCTGATCGACGCTGTGCTGCAGTTCTTCGCGAGCGTTCTGCAGGGTGCCGGCCATGCGGTTGATGCCCGAGGCGAGCTCGTCCAGTTCCTGACTGCCGAGCGGTGGCAGGCGGGTTTCCAGATGACCGTCCTTGAGCTGGGCAACCGCCTGTTTGATCTGGCTCAGCGGGCGGTTGATGGTGCGGCCCATGCGCAACGCGAGCAGGGCCGCGCCCGCCAGACCGGCGG
This sequence comes from Pseudomonas fluorescens, assembly GCF_004683905.1. Classification (NCBI taxonomy): domain Bacteria; kingdom Pseudomonadati; phylum Pseudomonadota; class Gammaproteobacteria; order Pseudomonadales; family Pseudomonadaceae; genus Pseudomonas; species Pseudomonas fluorescens. Next base: position 4,460,577 of record NZ_CP038438.1, on the reverse strand, counting down.
CGATCAGCAGCAGGCTGGCAAACAGGCTGCGATAACCGCGCAGCAGCATGCCGTTGTGCGACAGCTCCAGTTCGACCCAGCCGAGCAGACGGTCGGATTCTTCGGGGATCAGATCACCAGCGAGGTTGCGATGCTTGCCGAACACCGGCATCAGGTAACGGGTGGCGTCATTGCCGCTGCGCCGTTGCAGTTGTGCACTGTCACCGCTGGGCGCCTGATTGAGCATGGTCGGGCCGGCGTGCGCCAGCGGTGTGCGGTCGGGGGCGAGGAAGGTGACGGCGCGCACGTCAGGCTGTTCGAGGGACTGGGTGGCGATGCGTTCGAGCAGATCGGTGTTGCCATGGCCCATGGCGGGCGCCACCAGCGGCGCCAGTTGTTCGGCGATCATTTCACCGCGCTGCATCAATTGGGTCTGCAAATCGGACTGTTGCATCCAGGTGAAATAGCCACCGAGCACCAACGCCATCAGGCTGGTGGGCAACAGGGTCAGCAACAACACGCGACCTTTGATTCCCAGTTTCTTGAGCACACCCATCTCCTGCATCCCGCTGAACTGTTGACTCGCACGTGCGTCCGGCACGCGACATTGGCGCAGTGTAGCGATTTGCAGGCGGGCAATCTTCGGAAAAATCATGTCGCCATTGGTCGGCGCGGCCTGGCGCGTTTGTCCGGCCGGTCAAGCTTGGGTTGCCCGATGGCGGGCAATCTTGAATAATCGGCCAACTGAGAATTATTAGCAGATACTCATGACTCCTGTTTCCACCGACCTGCCACGCATTCTCGCCATTGAGGACGACCCGGTGCTGGGCGCCTATGTTCACGAGCATCTGGGCCGCAGCGGATTTGCGGTGACCTGGTGCCAGAACGGTCAGGAAGGGCTGAACATTGCGCGTCACCAGCCGTTCGACGTGGTGCTGATGGACATTCTGCTGCCGGGGCTCGACGGCCTGAAGGTGCTGACGCAATTGCGCCAGAGCCATTCGACGCCGGTGCTGCTGATGTCGGCGCTGGGCGCCGAGGCCGATCGCATCAGCGGTTTTCGCCTGGGCGCCGATGATTACCTGCCCAAGCCGTTCAGCATGGCCGAGCTGCATGTACGGATCGAGGCGATCCTGCGCCGGGTGGCGCTGGATCGGCGCCCGGCAGCGATTGCCCCGGCTACGATCCACGGCGCGCTGCGTTTCGACGACGAACAGTGCGAAGTCTTCTATAACGCACAAGCCGCCGGCCTGACCCGCAGCGAATACCGTCTGCTGGAAACCCTCAATCGCAACGACGAAGAAGTGCTGAGCAAGGCCTTCCTTTATCAGCATGTGCTGCAACGCGGCTACGCGGCCCACGACCGCAGCCTTGACATGCACATCAGCCAGATCCGCCGCAAACTCAAGGCCATCGGTTACGCCGAACGGGAAGTGCGCACGGTGTGGGGCAAGGGTTATGTGCTGAGTGCCACCGATGAAAGTCTCTGACCTGCCGGGGCGGCATTCGCTGTTCTGGAAACTGGCGTGTCTGCTGGTAGCGTTCTGTCTGTTGATGATCTGGCTGAGCTGGTCCTGGGGCCGCTACATGGAAGAGCGCAACCAGTATCTCTCCGACGAGGCGCGCGGCACCCTCAGCCGCTATGCCGGCGAAGCCGAGCGCGCGTGGCAGCGCGGTGAGCGTGACGGGGTCGATAACTGGTTGCAGAGCATGGAGCTGCGCGAAGCCGCCTGGGTCGGGGTGATCGACCGCAATCTGCAGTCGTTGAGCAGCGATCCGCTGGATGAACAGGAAATCCAGCACCTGACCTTTTTGCGCGGCCTCGACTGGCCGATCCACAAGCAAGGCCGGCCATGGCTGCGCGTACCGTTTCCGCAGAATCCGTCTGCCGGCAGTCTGGTGATCGAGTTGCCCGAGCGCTTCCTGCCGGGGAAATACCGGGTGTTTTGGCGGGTGATCACCAACGGGGTGATTCCGGGGCTGTTCACTCTGTTGCTGTGTGTCGGCCTGTATCGCTTGCTGGTGGTGCCGCTGAACAATCTACGCAAGCAGGCCAATGCGTGGCGTGCCGACCAATTGAATGTGCGTCTGTCGAGCGGCATTACCCAGCGCCCGGACGAACTCGGTGAACTGGCGCGGGCCTTCGATTCAATGTCCGAACGCCTGCAATCCACCGTCGCCCTGCAACAGCAATTGCTGCGCGACCTGTCCCATGAACTGCGCACGCCGCTGAGCCGGCTGCGGGTGGCCAGTGAAAGCGAACAGGATCTACGGCAACTGCGCGAGCGCATCAGCCGTGAAGTCGACGGCATGCAACGACTGGTCGAAGACACCCTGCAACTGGCGTGGCTCGACACCGAGCGTGCGCCGCTGCCGGACGAGGCGATCCAGATTCAGGCCTTGTGGGAAATGCTCACCGACAATGCCTGTTATGAAAGCGGCTGGCCGAGCCTGCAATTGCAGTGCGCGGTGCCGGCGTCGTGCTGGGTGCGCGGCAACCTCAATACTTTGGCGCAGGCGCTGGAGAACATCCTGCGCAACGCCATTCGGCATTCGCCCGAGGGCGGCATCGTGCGCCTCGATGGACGGCGTGACGGCGATTACTGGCATTTATGGCTGGAGGATCAGGGCGGCGGGGTGGCCGAGGGCGATCTGCAACGGATCTTCTCACCCTTCACCCGCCTCGACGGCTCGCGTCCGGGGGATGGTGGTTTTGGACTGGGGTTGAGCATTGCGAGGAATGCGGTGCAGCGTCAGGGTGGGATGGTGTGGGCGGAGAATGGTGGGGCGGGGTTGCGCTTGAATTTTCGGCTGATTGCCGATGACGGCGGCGTGACGGCTGACGCCTTCGCGAGCAAGCCCGCTCCCACAGTGGATGTGGGGCGTCCGCAGATTGTATAACCAACACCGCCACCCTCCTGTGGGAGCGGGCTTGCTCGCGAAGGGGCCCTTCGATTCACCGCTGAACTCAAAAGTCGCACCACCGGTGCGACATTCATCTGCTTATTCCCAGAAACCATAAGCACCGCACTTTGCGTGATATGGCCTGCGAACGTTTGCCGGTATGATAGGCGCCCCCGCACGTCTGGATTGCGAATACGCCATGACCCTGCAGTACCCAACCATCGCCGATTGCGTCGGCAACACTCCGCTGGTGCGTTTGCAGCGCCTGCCCGGTGCCACCAGCAACACCCTATTGCTCAAGCTCGAAGGGAACAACCCGGCGGGCTCGGTCAAGGACCGTCCGGCGCTGTCGATGATCACCCGTGCCGAACTGCGCGGGCAGATCCACGCCGGCGACACGCTGATCGAAGCGACCTCGGGCAACACCGGGATTGCGCTGGCCATGGCCGCCGCGATCAAGGGTTACAAGATGATCCTGATCATGCCGGACAACTCCAGTGCCGAACGTAAAGCGGCGATGACCGCTTACGGTGCCGAGCTGATTCTGGTCAGCCAGGAAGAGGGCATGGAAGGCGCTCGCGATCTCGCCCAGCGGATGGAAGCCGAAGGTCGTGGCAAGGTGCTTGATCAGTTCGCCAATGGCGACAACCCTGAAGCGCACTACACCACCACCGGCCCGGAAATCTGGCGTCAGACCCAGGGCACCATCACCCATTTCGTCAGTTCGATGGGCACCACCGGCACCATCATGGGCGTCTCGCGCTACTTGAAAGAGCAGAGCGACAGCGTGCAGATCATCGGGCTGCAACCGATGGAAGGCTCGGCCATTCCCGGTATCCGTCGCTGGCCGCAGGAATACCTGCCGAAGATCTATCAGGCCGACCGCGTCGACCGCATTGTCGACATGGCGCAAAGCGAAGCCGAGGACGTCACCCGGCGTCTGGCCCGCGAAGAAGGCATCTTCTGTGGCGTGTCCTCGGGCGGTGCGGTGGCAGCGATGCTGCGCCTGTCCAAAGAAGTTGAAAACGCGGTGATCGTCGCGATCATCTGCGACCGTGGCGACCGTTATCTGTCGACCGGCATTTTCGACGCGCCCAACTGATGGCCAAGCACGAGAGAGGCCTGCGCTTCCAGCCCACTGGCGGCAGCAAGGCCGCGCACATTCCGACTGGCAAAAAACAGCGCTTGAACATCGAGCGCCTGGCCAATGACGGTCGCGGCATCGCGTTTTTCGAAGGCAAAACCTGGTTCGTCCTCGGCGCCCTCGCCGGTGAAGAGGTCGAGGCGCGGGTGCTTGGCGCCCGCGGCAAAGTGGTCGAGGCGCGCACCGAGCGCGTGTTCAAGGCCAGCGAGTTGCGTCGCCCGGCAGCCTGTCAGCATGCCGGCCGCTGCGGCGGGTGCAGCGTGCAACACTTGCCCCACGCCGAGCAGCTTGCCCTGAAACAGCGCATGCTCGCCGAGCAGCTGTCGAAGGTCGCCGGGGTCGCGCCTGACGAATGGGCTGCGCCGTTGACTGGCCCGGAATTCGGCTATCGCCGCCGCGCGCGGATCGCCGTGCGCTGGGACATGAAAGCCAAGCAGCTTGAAGTCGGTTTCCGCGCTGCCGGCAGCCAGGACATCGTCGCCATCAACGAATGCCCGGTGCTGGTACAGCCCTTGCAGCCGATCATGACCCGCTTGCCGGAGATGCTCCGTCGTTTGAGCAAACCGCAGGCGTTGGGGCATGTCGAGTTGTTCAGTGGTTCATCGCTGGCGGTGTTGTTGCGACACATGGCGCCGCTGTCCGAAGCCGACCTGACGATCCTCAAGGATTTCTGCCAGTTCCATGAAGCGCAACTGTGGCTGCATGGCGACGGCCAGCCGCAACCGGTAGATGCCACGCAGTCGCTGGGTTATCGCCTGGAGCAGTGGGATCTGGATCTGGCCTGGCGCCCGGGGGATTTCATTCAGGTCAACGCCGGGGTCAATGAGGCCATGGTCGCGCAGGCGCTGGACTGGCTGAAGCCGACCGGTGACGAGCGCGTGCTCGACCTTTTCTGCGGTCTGGGCAACTTCGCCTTGCCGCTGGCCAAAAGCGTGCGTGAAGTGGTGGCGGTAGAGGGCGTGCAGACCATGGTCGACCGTGCCGCTGCAAATGCCGCTAGCAACAATTTGCATAACACAAAGTTTTTTCAAGCCGATTTATCCCAGCCTTTGACCGATGCTCAGTGGATCGGAAACGGCTTTTCTGCGGTACTCTTGGACCCACCGCGTGACGGTGCTTTCGAGGTGGTGCGCAAGCTCGCGACCCTGGGTGCCAAACGGTTGGTGTATGTATCGTGCAACCCTGCAACTCTGGCGCGCGATACGGTCGAATTGATCAAGCAGGGCTACCGGTTAAAACGTGCCGGGATTCTCGATATGTTTCCTCAGACGGCACATGTCGAGGCCATGGCGTTATTTGAAGCGAGCCAGGATGGCTCGTCTGAATCCGTCTGACCTGTCCGGGCGGCGCTCGCTTTAGCCCTGCGAGCGCATACGGGCGTTGAGGGTCAGCGATTTGACGCATTGAATCTGCGTCGTAGGGAAGGTAAAGCAGCATGGTACAGGTGAGAGCACACCAGCCGATCAACACTGACGGCAGTATCAATCTCGAGGCTTGGCTCGATCACGCGGTCAGTGTCGACATGGCACTGGATCGCGAAGCCTTGAAAGAAGCCTGCGAGTTCGCTCGCGAGGCCGAACAGCAGTCCAATGCCAAGAAGAATCTGTGGGCCGAAGGCTCCGGCAGTTTCAGCACGGGACTGGAGATCGCCGAGATCCTCGCCGACCTCAAACTCGATCAGGATTCGCTGGTCGCGGCGGTGCTGTATCGCGGCGTCCGCGAAGGTCAGATCGAACTCGCGGCGGTCAGCCAGCGCTTCGGTCCCGTCGTGGCCAAACTGATCGACGGCGTGCAGCGCATGGCGGCAATCAGTGCCAGCCTCAGCCCGCGCCAGTCGATGGTGATGGGCACTCAGGGCCAGGTGGAAAACCTGCGCAAGATGCTGGTGGCGATGGTCGACGACGTTCGTGTCGCGCTGATCAAACTGGCCGAACGTACCTGCGCCATTCGCGCGGTGAAAACCGCTGACGACGAGAAGCGCAACCGCGTCGCCCGGGAAGTCTTCGACATCTATGCGCCGCTCGCGCACCGGCTCGGCATCGGTCATATCAAGTGGGAGCTGGAGGACTTGTCCTTCCGTTACCTGGAACCCGATCAATACAAACAGATCGCCAAGCTGCTCCATGAGCGGCGGCTGGACCGTGAGCGGTTCATCAGCGATGTGATGACCCAGCTCAAGGACGAATTGCAGGCCACCGGCGTCGACGCCGACATCAGCGGCCGGGCGAAACACATCTATTCGATCTGGCGCAAAATGCAGCGCAAGGGTCTGGAATTCAGCCAGATCTACGACGTGCGTGCGGTGCGCGTGCTGGTGCCGGAAATGCGCGACTGCTACACCGCGCTCGGCATCGTCCACACCCTGTGGCGGCACATCCCGAAGGAATTCGACGACTACATCGCCAACCCGAAAGAGAACGGCTACCGCTCGCTGCACACCGCGGTAATCGGTCCGGAAGGCAAGGTGCTGGAAGTGCAGATCCGTACGCACTCGATGCACGAAGAGGCCGAGCTCGGCGTCTGCGCGCACTGGCGCTACAAGGGCACCGACGTCAAATCCGGCTCGAACCACTACGAAGAGAAAATCTCCTGGCTGCGGCAGGTGCTCGAATGGCACGAAGAGCTGGGCGACATCGGTGGTCTGGCCGAACAGCTGCGGGTCGATATCGAACCGGACCGGGTGTACATCTTCACCCCCGACGGCCACGCCATCGATTTGCCGAAGGGGGCGACGCCGCTGGACTTCGCCTACCGCGTGCACACCGAAATCGGGCACAACTGCCGTGGCGCGAAGATCAACGGGCGGATCGTGCCGCTCAACTACAGCCTGCAGACCGGTGAGCAGGTCGAGATCATCACCAGCAAGCACGGTACGCCGAGCCGTGACTGGCTGAACCCGAACCTGGGTTACGTCACCACCTCGCGGGCGCGGGCGAAGATCGTTCACTGGTTCAAGTTGCAGGCCCGTGACCAGAACGTCGCGGCCGGTAAAACCCTGATCGAGCGCGAACTCAATCGCCTCGGTCTGCCGGCGGTGGATTTCGACAAGCTGGCCGAAAAGGCCAACATGAAAACCGCCGAAGACATGTTCGCCGCCCTCGGTGCCGGCGACCTGCGTCTGGCGCAACTGGTCAACCTGGCGCAGCAATTGGTCGAGCCGGAGCGTGGCAACGAACAGCTGGAGCTGATTCCGCGCAAGGCCACTGGCTACAAGCCGGGCAAGCGCGGCGACATTCAGATCCAGGGTGTCGGCAACCTGATGACGCAGATGGCCGGCTGCTGCCAGCCGCTGCCGGGCGACGCGATCGTCGGCTACATCACTCAGGGCCGCGGCGTGAGCATTCACCGGCAGGACTGCGCCTCGGTGCTGCAACTGGCCGGGCGCGAGCCGGAGCGGATCATCCAGGTCAGTTGGGGCCCGGTGCCGGTGCTCACCTATCCGGTGGACATCGTCATCCGCGCCTACGACCGTTCCGGTCTGCTGCGTGACGTCTCGCAGGTGCTGCTCAATGAGCGGATCAACGTGCTGGCGGTCAATACCCGCTCGAACAAGGAAGACAACACCGCGCTGATGTCGCTGACCATCGAGATTCCCGGGCTGGATGCGCTGGGGCGCTTGCTGGGGCGGATTTCGCAGTTGCCGAACATCATCGAGACGCGGCGTAACCGTACTCCGTGAAGATGGCTTCGTTCGAAGGTGGGAGCGGGCTTGCTCGCGAAGAGGGCGTGTCAGTCGATATTTGCGCTGAATGACACACCGCATTCGCGAGCAAGCCCGCTCCCACATTGGTTTTGTGTAGAGGCATGACAGATGTATTCACTTGAAGACCTGCTCCACCTGATGAACCGTCTGCGCGATCCGCAGTACGGTTGCCCGTGGGACATCAAGCAAACCTACGCGACCATCGTCCCGCACACCCTCGAAGAAGCCTACGAAGTGGCCGACGCCATTGAGCGTGGTGACTTCGATCACTTGCAGGGCGAGCTGGGTGATCTGCTGTTTCAGGTGGTTTATTACAGCCAGTTGGCCAAGGAAGAGGGGCGCTTCGAATTCGCCGGGGTGATCGACAGCATCACCCGCAAGCTGATCCGCCGCCATCCGCACGTGTTCCCCACCGGCGATCTGTATGCGCCGCTGGACGTACCACGCTTGAGCGAAGAGCAGGTCAAGCAGCGCTGGGAAGAGATCAAGGCCGAAGAACGCGCCGAGAAATCCGCCGCGCCCGAGCAGCTGTCACTGCTCGATGACGTACCGGCCGCGCTGCCGGCACTGTCGCGTTCGGCCAAGTTGCAAAAGCGTGCCGGGCAGGTCGGTTTCGACTGGCCGGATGCGTTGCCGGTGCTGGACAAAGTGCGCGAAGAGCTCGATGAAGTGCTCGAAGCCATGTCCGAAAACGATCCGCAAGCGGTGGCCGACGAGATCGGCGATCTGCTGTTTTCCGTGGTCAATCTGGCCCGGCACCTGAAGGTCGATCCGGAAACCGCGCTGCGTGGCGCCAACGCCAAGTTTGAAAGACGTTTCCGTTTTATCGAACAGGCATTGCGCGACACCCGTCGTCCCATGGAAGATTGCACCCTCGAAGAGTTGGACGCCCTGTGGGGTGAAGCCAAACGTCAGGAAAAGAATTTGCCCAGCTGCGGCTGAGCCGTTGCCCAAGTGAGTAAGCATTAATGAGCCTTTCCCTTCGCGACCAGTTGCTCAAAGCAGGTCTGGTCAACCAAAAGCAGGCCAAGCAGGTCAGCAAAGACAAGCAGAAGCAACAGCGTCTGGCCCACAAAGGGCAGGCCGAGCTGGATGATTCGCAGCAGCGCGCCGCTCAGGAAGCCATGGCCGAGAAGGTCAAGCGCGACCAGGAGCTGAACCGCCAGCAGCAGGAGAAAGCCGAGGCCAAGGCCCGTGCCGCACAGGTCAAGCAGTTGATCGAAGTCTCGCGTCTGCCGAAGCTGACCACCGAGGACTACTACAACTTCGTCGACGACAAGAAGGTCAAGCGCATCTCGGTCAATACGCTGATGCGCAACAAGCTCAGCAGCGGCTCGCTGGCGATCGTGCACCATGCCGGCGGCTACGAAGTGATCCCTCGTGAAGCGGCCCTGAAGATCCAGGAGCGCGACCCGCAACGTATCGTGCAGCTCAACGTGCAGACCGAAGAGGTCAATGCCGAGGACGATCCGTACGCGGCCTATCAGATCCCTGATGACCTGATGTGGTAAACCGATAAAGCTGTAACAACCCAAACTGTGGCGAGGGAGCTTGCTCCCGCTGGACTGCGTAGCAGGCCTCTGCTCTTGAGTTGAAGAGCAGGGCCGCTTCGCGCCCCAGCGGGAGCAAGCTCCCTCGCCACAGGTTCAATATTCGCCTAAGCGGATTTCAGATCCCGTTGCTGTTCTTGCAGTTCGAGTTCGGCCTTGTAGTTGTGGGCGTCGATCTCGTTGTGGAACATGCCGACCAGCAAGTCTTGTTGATGCACATCCCAGATGCGGATACCGGCGGCTACGCCTTCATGGGACATGTGTGAATCGTCGCGTTCAGTTACTTTTACAGTCATCTGCTAGCTCCAAATCTCAAGTTATCTGCAGCAAGGCGTGTGCAGGACTCTTTTATATGATTTGTTAGCTTGCTAAGTAAACGCTTGATTTGCGCAAGGTGTTGTTGCGGTTTTTGCAACAGTGCTGCAGCCCGCGTAATCCGCGACATTCGGTCGCAGGGTGCAAGGTTTCATGACAGAAGTTTCATTTTCAGGCGCACTGATATCCCCTGTGGGAGCGGGCTTGCTCGCGAAAGCGGAGTGTCAGTCGCCACCTTCATACCTGAGCCAGCGCTTTCGCGAGCAAGCCCGCTCCCACAAGGGAAAGCGGAGTGCCTGGCGACTTTCTCCAGACGAAAAAAAACGCCCCGAACCAGTCGGGGCGTTTTCATGTGTGGCTCTGCAGCGGGGACTTACTTGCCTTCCCAGCGCTTCAGCACCAGCGTGGCGTTGGTGCCGCCGAAGCCGAAGCTGTTGCTCATCACGGTGTTGATGGTGGCGTTTTCGCGGGTCTTGGTCAGCACCGGCAGATCGGCCACTTCAGGGTCCAGTTCGTCGATGTTGGCGGAACCGGCGATGAAGTTGCCTTCCATCATCAGCATGCAGTAGATCGCTTCGTGAACGCCGGCGGCGCCCAGGGAGTGACCGGACAGGCTCTTGGTCGAGCTGATCGCAGGAGCCTTGTCGCCGAACACTTCACGCACACCTTTCATTTCCGCGACGTCGCCGACCGGCGTCGAGGTGCCGTGGGTGTTCAGGTAGTCGATCGGGGTGTCGACGGTGGACATTGCCATCTGCATGCAGCGGATCGCGCCTTCGCCACTTGGGGCAACCATGTCGTAGCCGTCGGACGTTGCGCCGTAGCCAACGATTTCGGCGTAGATCTTGGCGCCACGGGCCAGAGCGTGTTCCAGCTCTTCAACCACGACCATGCCGCCACCGCCAGCGATGACGAAACCGTCACGGTCGGCGTCGTAGGCGCGGGAGGCTTGTTCCGGGGTGTCGTTACGCTTGCTGGACAGGGCGCCCATCGCGTCGAACAGGAACGACTGGCTCCAGTGCTCTTCTTCACCGCCACCGGCGAAGACGATGTCCTGCTTGCCCATCTGGATCTGTTCCATGGCGGTACCGATGCAGTGAGCACTGGTGGCGCAGGCAGAAGCGATGGAGTAGTTCAGGCCCTTGATCTTGAACGGCGTGGCCAGGCACGCGGAAACGGTGCTGCTCATGGTCCGCGTTACACGGTATGGGCCAACGCGTTTCACGCCTTTCTCGCGCAGGATGTCCAGCGCTTCCATCTGGTTCAGGGTCGACGCGCCGCCCGAGCCGGCGATCAGGCCGGTACGCGGGTTGGACACTTGCTCTTCGGTCAGGCCGGAGTCAGTGATCGCGTCTTTCATGGCCAGGTAGGCGTAAGCCGCTGCGTGGCCGACGAAACGATAGATCTTGCGATCGATCAGTTCTTCAAGGTTGAGGTCGATGGAGCCGGAAACCTGGCTACGCAGACCCATTTCAGCATATTCCGGGTTGAACCGGATGCCAGGGCGGCTTGCACGCAGGTTAGCGGAGACGGTCTCTTTGTCATTGCCCAGGCACGAAACAATGCCCAGACCAGTGATAACGACGCGGCGCATGCGAATAACCCTTAGAAGTTGTCAGTGGAGGTGAACACGCCGACGCGAAGGCCTTCGGCGGTGTAGATTTCGCGACCGTCGACAGTCACCGAACCGTCGGCGATGGCCAGGTTCAGCTTGCCCTTGAGGACGCGTTTGATATGAATGTTGTAGGTGACTTTCTTGGCGGTCGGCAGGACCTGGCCGAAGAATTTCACTTCGCCCGAACCCAGCGCACGGCCACGGCCCGGCAGGCCTTGCCAGCCCAGGAAGAAGCCGACCAGTTGCCACATGGCGTCCAGACCCAGGCAGCCCGGCATCACCGGATCGCCCTCGAAGTGGCACGCGAAGAACCACAGGTCAGGGTTGATATCCAGCTCGGCGACCAATTCACCTTTGCCGTACTTGCCGCCTTCTTCGCTGATCAGGGTGATGCGATCCACCATCAGCATGTTCGGGGCGGGCAGTTGCGCGTTACCTGGGCCGAACAGCTCACCGCGACTGCAGCGCAGCAGGTCTTCCCGAGTAAAGGCGTTTTGTTTGGTCATGCGAGCTCCTCAATAATCCCATGCGGCAGGTGGGGCAAATCTTCCCGGCCGATCGACGCGTTCATGCCTCGTACCGGCAGCCTACTCATAGACTATTGCGTTGTGGTGAAAGTCACAGCACCAAGGACATGAATGTACACTTGTGCACTGAAATTTTTATTCAAGCCTCTTTTGAGGCTCGTTCGGGTGCCTAAGACTGCCGCACTTTCGCTTTTCACGCCAGTCGCAGATGGTCGAAAAACCGTCACTACTGCACCCAGCGCTGCAGAATCTGTTGTAGGTCATTGCGTTTGAACGGCTTGGCCAGATAATCGTTCATGCCCGCCGAAAGGCAAGTTTCGCGGTCGCCCTGCAACGCGTTGGCGGTCAGCGCGATGATCGGTACCTCGCGGCGTCCGGGCAGTTGGCGGATCTGCCGGGTCGCCTCGTAGCCGTCGATGATCGGCAGGCGGCAGTCCATCAGAATCACTTCGAAATCATTGCCTTCGGCGCTGCGCACCGCTTGCGCGCCATCGGTAGCGACGCTGACAGTAAAGCCGAGGCTGCGCAGCATGGCTTCGATGACCGTCTGGTTGACCGGGTTGTCCTCCACCAGCAACACATTGCGCCCCTCACCATGCCCGTTGCCATTGGCTGCACGCGGTGCCGCCAGTTGCGGCAACGTCTGCTTATATAAGGCCAGCGGGATTTCCAGGGTGAACACCGACCCCAGGCCTTCTTCGCTTTTGGCGCGCAACGTCCCGCCCATGCGTTCGGCCAGGGTGCGGGCGATCGGCAAGCCGAGGCCGGTGCCGCCATAGCGCCGGGAAATCGAACTGTCGGCCTGCTGGAACGCATTGAACATCAACTCCAGGCTTTCCGAGGAGATACCGATGCCACTGTCGCGCACCGAACAGGTGAACCACAGCAACTCGTGATCCAGCGACTGCCACTGTGCCTCGATGCTGACCCGGCCACGCTCGGTGAACTTCAACGCGTTGCCCACCAGATTGACCAGAATCTGCCGGATCCGCGTCGGGTCGCCCTGCACCTGCAAGGCGCGCATGTCCTCGGGGATCCGCAGATTCAGGTCCAGGCCACGCTGCACCGCGCTGTGCTGGAACGACTGGGCGCAAGCGCCGATCAGGTCGGCGAGGTTGAATGGAATGTGCTCAAGCTCCAGTTCCGAGCGTTCGATCCGCGAGAAGTCGAGAATGTCGTTGATGACTTTCAGCAGGTGTTCGGTGGACTCGGAAGCCAGCGCCGCGTACTCGATCTGCTCCTCGGTCATGTCGGTGGTTTCCAGCAACTGCAACATGCCCAGCACTCCGTTCATCGGGGTGCGCAATTCATGGCTCATCATCGCCAGAAAATCGGATTTGGCGTTGTTGGCCTTTTCCGCTTCTTCACGGGTCTGGATCAGTTCCGCCATCGCTTGATGCTGTTCGCGGCTGGCCTGCTCCAGTGCCTGGGCGAGGTTGTTGATGTGCTGCGACAGGGCGCCCAACTCGGTGTCATCGACGATCGGCAGTGGGGTCTTGTAATCGCCTTGCTGAATCGCCTTGACCGCGTTGCCGATATCGCGGATCGGCGCCGACAGACTGCCGGCCAGACGCCGCGCCAGAACAAAGGTGAAGAGCAGGGCGAACAACGCCAGAATCCCGGCCTTGAGCAGAATTTCCTGCTGGCGCTGACTGAAGGCATCGTTGGACAGACCGACGATCACCCGGCCCAGATAGTCCTCGCTGGTCACGTTGTTGCTGGCTTTGGCGTCGTGGAAAAAATCGCTGTTGAGGGCGATCCGTTGCAGGCGCACCGGGGCCTGGAACACCTCGACCTGATGCGGGCGGTTGTGCGCGTCGGCGGCTTGCTCAACGTAGGCGAGAATACGGTTGGCGCTGTCCTGCACTTCCAGAAAGCGTACGTTCGGTGTGGCCAGGGTCGCTTTGAGCAGGCTTTCCAGCACTTCGTTGTTGCCGGAAATCACCCCGTACTCGGTGGCGGGCGCCAGTTGGTTGGCGATCAGTTGCCCGGTGTGATTGAGCTCCTGCCGTAAATCCTGAATCCGCACGAAGGTAAAGAAACTGATCAGCAGCAGCGTGAGCAGCAGGGCCGGGCCGAGGCTGATCAATTGCGTGCGGGTGTTGATGTCCCAGCGGCGACGCAGATTCATGGGTGGCTTTCTCCTTCAGCCAACTGGCGGGCAACAGACGCTTCATCGATTGGCTCGATACCGAGGGAACGAGCGACCTGCACATTACTTGAGACCTTGAAACGATCGGGGTAGAGCGTGCGCGGCCACGTCGCCGGCGGGCGATCGAGCAACCGGTCAAGGATCGCCAGCCAGTCGGGCTGATCGCTGTAAGTGCTGGCGAGGCTGCCGGCCCGCACGAACGCCGCGTTCGGCCCGACCAGCGCCACTTGCCGGGAGTAACTGCTGAGCAGCAGGTTTTTTGCGGTTTTCGGGTTGTACAGATCGGGATCGTCGAGGCCCAGCAACACGTCACTGTTTCTCAGCACGCTTTGCAACGGGCGACTGTCCTGGGTGTTGTCCCAACGCTGGCTGACGATTTGCAGATTCAGCGGCGCTGCGGCCTGGTGCAGCTCCTTGAGCAGGAATTCGCTGTGCTGGTCGAACAGCACGCCGACCCGCCGCACCTGCGGCAGAATCCGTCGAATCAGTTGCAGTTGCCGCCCCAGCGGTGGATCGCTCCATAGCAGACTCAAGTGCGGCGGTTGTGCGCCACCCAGGCGTTGCCGCGCTTGCAGTCGGCTGATGCGCAACACCAGCGTCGCCGGGCCCTGGGGCTCCTGCAGGCGCCAGTCGAGGCTGGGCAGGTCGAGCAGAATCATCCGCAGATTGGCCGGCAACTTGCCCGGCGCCGGCAGGCTGGCCAGCGGCTGGAACCGCACGTTGTCGGTGGGACGCAGCTCGCTCAGGGCCTGGACGAAGGCTTGCACCCCGGGGCTTTCTTCGGCGCCGGTCAACAGAATGTCTGCGGCTTGCACCGCCACGCCGTGCAGCCACGCGGTCAAAAACAGACAGACACCCGCCAGCCAGTGGCCAAGGGTTGGCGTCTTGTTTGCCGTGCCGAAGCGCACCCTAGAACTCCAGCTCGGCGCTGAAGTACAGCACCCGGCGTTCGTCGTAATTGTTGTCGACGAAAGTGGTCGGTTCATTGTCGAGCCGCTGCTGCAGCACGCCGGCCAGTTGCAGTTGTGCCTTGCCCAGCGGGATGCGTTTGGCGATGCGCGTGTCGACGCGCTCGAAGCGGTAGCCGTTGAGCGCGTTGTCGCCGTAATAGAACAGCGCGCTGTTCCAGCCGTGGCCCCAATCACGCAGCCAGCCGGCAGAACCGCTGTTGCGCGAGGTGAATTGCTGATCCAGCGGATTGCTCGCTTCGGCGTCGACGAAAGCGTAAGTGAAGCGCAGGCGATCGATCATGCTCAGGCGCCAGTCGAGCTGGGTTTCGCTGCCGCGAAAACGTGAGCTGTTGGCGTTGCTGGCGATGTACTGGTTGTTGCGCAGCGGCTCGCTGATCATCCCAGTGATTTCGTCGTAGAACAGCTTCACATCCACGGCCAGCCCGAGTTCGGCGAAATAGCCGTTGTAGCCCAGTTCGCGCGAGCGCATGTGTTCCTGATCGAGATTGCCCGGGCCACGGGTCTTGACGAAGTAGCGCGCCGAAGACTGGCCATAGGCGGACGGTCGCAGGTTGCTCACCTGATAGCTCCAGTTGACGTTGTTCTCGAACATGTCCGGCGAACGGATCGCCTCGGAGTACACCGCGCGCAGGCCATGGCGTGGGTTGATCAGGTAGTTGACGGCGAATCGCGGCGTCAGCGAACTGCCGATCAATTGGGTGTTTTCGAACATGGCGCCACCCTGCAACAGCCAGTGTTCACTGGCGCGCCACTCCAGTTGGCCGAACGCGCGCCAGGTGGTGTCGTCCAGCGTGCCGTTGAAGTAGGTCTCGGAGTCGGCCCGGTCGTAACGATAGTTCAGGCCGCTGACCAGCCGCAGACTGTCGGACAGGCTGAGGGTGTCCTGCAATTCGAGATCGTAGCGTGATTCGCGGGCGCTTTGATCGATGTCGCCACACAAGGTCTGGCTGGCACCGTTGCGCCACTGATTCAGCACCTGATTGGCGAGGGCCATTTCCTGCGGGGTTCCGGCTTCCGGACCGGGGCCGGTGAAGCGGGTGATGTTGCGCGCCAGGCGTTCGGTGTAGTTCGGGTTGAGTTGCCACAGTTGGGTCAGTTGCGGGCTGAACGACACTTCGGCATCGCAGGCGCGCCACACTTGCTGGCGATCCCAGTGCTGGGCCGAACCTTGTATATAAAGGCTGTGTTCGGGATTGATGTCGAGATTCCAGCGCACCGAGCCGGCGTAATCCTTGGCAACCACGTCGGAATTATTCCCGGCAGCGGTAATCCCCGAGAACACCGGGCGGTAGGTGTAGGGACGCTGGTTGCTGCCGTCCTTCGCGTTGATCTGCCAGTCGAGGCTCTGGTTGTCGCTCAGGGTCTGGCTGACGGCGAGGCTGAAGCGGTTCAAGCGGCGGCTGTCACGGTAATCGGCGCCGGTACGGTCGCTGTCGAAGCCATCGTCTTCCTGCCCGGACAGCGACAAACGCAGGTCGCCGCCATTCCACCCCGTGCCCTGGCTGGCATAGAAATCGTTGATGCCGCGCTGGCCTCGGGTGACCTTCAGGCGCGTGCCGTGGCTGTCCGCCGGGTTGCGGGTGATGATGTTGACCACCGCCATCAGCGCGTTGGCGCCGTAGCTGACGGTGTTCGGCCCACGGAAAACCTCGATGCGCTCGATGTCTTCCATGGCCACCGGAATGTCACTCCAGTCCACCGTGGCCAGGCCTGCGCGGTACACCGAGCGGCCATCGATCAGCACCTGCATGCGCCGCGCTTCGCTGGCGTTGGTTCCGTGATAGTTGACCGCCGCCTGATTGCCGCTGATGTTGCCGACCATCATCCCCGGCACCAGTCGCAGCAACTCGCTGATGTCCCGCGCGCCACTGGCACTGATCAGCTCACTGTCGATCACGGTCATGCTCCCCGGCACTTCCGCCGGCGTCTGTTTCAGGCGCGTGGCCGTCAGCACCTGCGGCAGCGTTTCGCTGTCGACAAACAGGTCGTCCGCCTGCAACACCGGGCTGAACAGCAGCGCCAGCAGCAGTGACGAACGCGAGGGGGGAGAGCCAAAAGACACGGCACGGCCTTGATCGCAAAGAATTGGCGCGCATGTTAACCGAGGACAGTGACTTTTCCAGTCACGATGCGGGCATTTTCCTCGGCTTTATTGGTCTTCTTCCTACAAGTGTCGGTAATTGACGCAGGGGCTGGCCGCGCTCCGGTCGCCCCGTATAATGCCGGCATCGCCACTGGTATGGATTAACGGATTGCATATGACTGAACAGCGCCCGATTGCGGTCCTGGGAGGCGGAAGTTTTGGTACCGCCGTGGCCAATCTATTGGCCGAGAACGGCCATCAAGTCCGGCAGTGGATGCGTGACCCCGAGCAGGCCGAGGCCATCCGGGTCAACCGCGAGAATCCGCGTTACCTCAAAGGCATCAAGATTCTGCCGGGAGTGACTGCGGTCACTGACCTGCAGGCCACCCTCGACGCCTGCGAGCTGTGCTTCGTCGCGCTGCCCTCGAGCGCATTGCGCACGGTGCTGGCCGCCCACGCCGAGCGCCTGAGCGGCAAGATGCTGGTCAGCCTGACCAAGGGCATCGAAGCCCACACCTTCAAACTGATGAGCCAGATCCTCGAAGAAATCGCCCCGCAGGCACGTATTGGTGTGCTGTCCGGGCCGAACCTGGCGCGGGAGATCGCTGAACACGCGTTGACCGCCACCGTGGTCGCCAGCGAAGACGAAGAACTCTGCAAAGCGGTACAGGCTGCGTTGCATGGTCGCACCTTCCGCGTTTACGCCAGTGCTGACCGTTTCGGTGTCGAGCTGGGTGGGGCGTTGAAAAACGTTTACGCGATCATCGCCGGCATGGCAGTGGCGCTGGAGATGGGCGAGAACACCAAGAGCATGCTGATCACCCGCGCACTGGCCGAGATGACCCGGTTCGCGGTGAATCAGGGCGCGAACCCGATGACCTTCCTCGGTCTGGCCGGGGTAGGGGATTTGATCGTG
Source organism: Pseudomonas fluorescens (assembly GCF_004683905.1). Classification (NCBI taxonomy): domain Bacteria; kingdom Pseudomonadati; phylum Pseudomonadota; class Gammaproteobacteria; order Pseudomonadales; family Pseudomonadaceae; genus Pseudomonas; species Pseudomonas fluorescens. The sequence continues at coordinate 4,442,718 of NZ_CP038438.1, read as the reverse complement.
ACCTGCTCGTCGCCGAAGAGCCGCAACTACCAGGTCGGGTTTGCTCTCGGTCAGGGCTTGAGCCTTGATGAAGCGGTGTCGCGTCTGGGCGAAGTCGCCGAAGGCGTGAACACCCTGAAGGTGCTCAAGGCCAAGTCCCAGGAGGTTGGCGTGTACATGCCGCTGGTCGCCGGGCTGCATGCGATTCTGTTTGAAGGACGCACGCTGGAGCAGGTGATCGGTCTACTGATGCGTGCCGAACCGAAAACCGACGTCGACTTTATTTCCACCAGCGGTTTCAACTGATTCAACAGGAAGCGAGCCATGAACGATCCGAAAACCGAAGCCAAGTACGAATCCATTCTCCTGCGGGTGCTGTGGATGATCGTCTACGTGCTGGTCTGGCAAGTGGCGCAGTTCATCCTCGGCGCCGTGGTGCTGGTGCAACTGATCTATCGTTTGATTTACGGCGCGCCGAGCGCCAGCCTGATGAATTTCGGCGACAGCCTGAGCCAGTTCCTCGCGCAGATCGGCCGCTTCGGCAGCTTTCACAGCGACCAGAAACCCTGGCCGTTTGCCGACTGGCCAACCCCGCGTGCCCCGGAAGGCGAAGCACCGCACGCCGTGCCGCCAGCGCCGCATCCAGCCCGCGATGAGGAACCCAAGCTATGAAACTCTGGGTGTTGCGTCACGGCGAGGCGGTGCCTTACGGCTCGTGCCCAGATTCTGAGCGGGCGTTGACCGAGCAGGGTCGTAAAGAGGCCTTGAACAGTGCAGCCCGATTGATCGGTCAGCCACTGACGGCGATCTATGCCAGCCCTTATCTGCGTGCGCAACAGACCGCGCAGATTGTCCGCGAGGCGCTGGGGTTCGAGCCGGAGATTCGTACCGTCGAATGGCTGACCCCGGAGACCGATCCGGACAAGGTCACCGATCAACTGGTGTCGGTGAGCAATGTGCTGCTGGTCAGCCATAACCCGTTGGTGGGCAACCTGCTGAGCTATCTGCAGCACGGCGCCGGATATCCGCCGGAGAAGGTCGGCACTGCCGGTCTGGCTGAGCTGGAAAGCCCTGAGCTGCTGATCGGCTCGATGACCCTCAACAGCCTCAAGCACCCCTGACGCTGATTCCTTGTGGGAGCGGGCTTGCTCGCGAATGCGCTGTGTCAGTCACTGTAAATGTCACTGATAGACCGCATTCGCGAGCAAGCCCGCTCCCACAGGGGCCTCATTTTCAGTTGAAATTATTTGTTTGAATTTTCCAACCAAGCACTTGCTTGGTTGACTACGCTTGCTCCAGACCCAAAAAACAGGAGCGAGTCGCATGTCTGCCGCCTTCCGTTTGCCGCTGGACGTGTTCTACGAGCGTGAGGCCCGGCACCCGCGCCAGCGTTTTCTGGTGCAGCCCATCGGTGGCGGGCAGGTCGAGACCCTGACCTGGGCCGACGTCGGTCATCAAGCGCGTTGCGCCGCGCACTGGCTGCGCGCCCGGGATTTACCGCAGGGCAGCCATATCGCGCTGATCTCGAAAAACTGCGCGCACTGGATCATCGCCGATCTGGCGATCTGGATGGCCGGGCACGTCTCGGTACCACTGTATCCCAACCTCACCGCCGACTCGGTGAATCAGGTGCTCACGCATTCGGAAAGTGTGCTGGCGTTCATCGGCAAGCTCGATGATTGGCCGGGCATGTCCGTCGGTGTGCCGGCGGATTTGCCGACCATCAGCCTGCCGCTGCACCCGCCCGGTGAGTTCGATTTCACCTGGGACGACCTGCAGAAGAGCTCGCCGATCCAGGACGATCCGCGCCCGGCAGGCGAGCAACTGGCAACCATCATCTATACCTCCGGCACCACCGGATTGCCCAAGGGGGTGATGCACAGCTTTGCCAATCTGGGGTTCGCCACGACTCGCGGCACGCAACTGTTCGGGCTTAACGAGCAAGACCGGCTGCTGTCGTACCTGCCGCTGTGCCATGTCGCCGAACGCATGTTCGTTGAGCTGGCCTCGATCTACACCGGGCAAACCGTGTTCTTTGCCGAAAGCCTCGACACCTTCATTACCGACCTGCAGCGGGCGCGGCCCACGGCGATGTTCGGCGTGCCGCGGATCTGGACCAAATTCCAGATGGGCGTGTACGGCAAGATCCCGGCCAAGCGCCTGGATTTCCTGCTCGGCCTGCCGTTCCTTGGCAAGCGGGTCGGGCACAAGGTGCTGGCCGGCCTGGGCCTTGATGCCTTGCGCGTGGCGCTGTCCGGTGCGGCACCGGTGCCGCAGACCTTGCTCAGTTGGTATCAGAAGCTCGGCCTCGATGTGCTGGAGGTCTATGGCATGACCGAGAGTTGCGGCTACTCGCACATCTGTCTGCCGGGTCAGTACAAACAGGGCTGGATCGGCAAACCGTGCCCGGAGGTCGAGGTGCGGATCGACGAGTCCGGCGAGGTGCAGGTGCGCAGTCAGGCGAACATGCTCGGCTATTTCAAGGAGCCGCAGAAAACCGCCGAGACCCTCACCGAGGACGGCTTCCTGCGTACCGGCGACAAGGGCGAGCAGGATGCCGAGGGGCGCTTGCGCCTGACCGGCCGGCTCAAGGAAATCTTCAAGACCAGTAAAGGCAAATACGTCGCCCCGGCGCCGATTGAAAACCGGCTGGCGGTGCACTCGCGGATCGAACAGGTCTGTGTTGTCGGCGATGGCCTGAGTGCGCCGCTGGGCTTGTGCGTGCTCTCGACGGTCAATCAGGACGAAGGGCGGGCCAGTCTGCATTCGAGCCTGGAAAAACTGCTCGAAGAGGTCAACGCCGTGCTCGACAAACACGAGCGCCTGCGCCGGCTGGTGGTGGTCAAGGACAGCTGGGCGGTGGAAAACGGTTTTCTCACGCCGACCTTGAAGATCAAGCGCAACGTCATTGAAGACACCTACGGCGCGCGGTTTGAAGAATGGAGCGCGCGCAGCGAGGCGGTGCTGTGGCAGGATTGAGTGACCACCAAAACAACAAAGGAAGCCAGCGATGAGCTTGTGGCGCACCACTCCGAACATCGAGCAGTTGAACGCAATCCAGAAAAACACCATCGGCGAAGTGCTGGATATCCGTTTCGAGTCCTTCGACGAGGAATCGCTGACGGCGAGCATGGTCATCGACCACCGCACCCACCAGCCTTACGGTCTGCTGCACGGCGGCGCCTCGGTGGTGCTGGCGGAAACCGTCGGTTCGATGGCCAGTTATCTGTGCATCGATGCCAGCAAGTTCTACTGCGTGGGGCTGGAGATCAATGCCAACCATTTGCGCGGTTTGCGCAGCGGGCGGGTGACCGCGGTGGCCAAACCGATTCACATCGGTCGCACCACGCATGTCTGGGACATCCGCCTGACCAGCGATGAAGGCAAGGCCAGTTGTGTGTCGCGTTTGACCATGGCGGTGGTGCCATTGGGCGAGCAGCCGCCCTCACCCTAACCCTCTCCCGGAGGGAGAGGGGACTGATCGGGCTGGATGTTCGAGTTGCGCCGACCTGAGCTATCGAGCCGAGTTCAGGTTTTGAAATTCATGCAGATCAGCTCCCTTTCCCCCTCGCCCCCTTGGGGGAGAGGGTTGGGGTGAGGGGGAAGCGATCTCCCTGAAACACCATCATGCTGTCCGGACTGTCATCATTCCTGGCAGTTACGGTCATTGCTGCGGGGCGCGGTCTTGCGGACAATCAGCGGCATGTTTCCGCTCATGGATAAACCTGCATGTCGCAACCGATCTTTTTCGCCCACGCCAACGGGTTTCCTTCGGGCACCTATGGCAAGTTGTTCGCGGCGCTGGCGCCCGAGTATCGGGTCGCGCATCTGGAGCAGCATGCCCATGACCCGCGTTTCCCGGCGGACGACAACTGGTACAACCTGGTCGACGAACTGATCCACCATTTACAGCAGCAGGATCAACCGGTGTGGGGCGTCGGCCATTCGTTTGGCGGTGTGTTGCACCTGCACGCGGCGTTGCGTTGCCCTGAGCTGTATCGCGGCGTGGTCATGCTCGACTCGCCGGTGCTGACTCGCACAGACCAGTGGGTGATCCGCGCGGCCAAGCGCTTCGGCTTTATCGACAAACTGACCCCGGCCGGACGTACGTTGGGGCGGCGCGAAGAGTTCGCCGATCTCGACACGGCGCGCAGCTATTTTGCCGGCAAGACCCTGTTTCGCGGTTTCGATCCGGAATGTTTCGATGCCTACCTGCAACACGGGCTGCATGCGGTCGGCGACAAGCTGCGTCTGCGCTTCGACCCCGCCACCGAAATCAGTATCTATCGCGGCGTGCCGCACACCAGTCCGGGCCGCACGCGCCAATTGCAGGTGCCGCTGGCCGTGGTGCGTGGCCACAAGAGCCGCGTGGTCATGCGTCATCACAGCCGATTCGTCGGGCGCCTGCCGCAGGGTGAAGCGCTGAGCATGCCCGGCGGGCACATGTTCCCGCTCGAGCGTCCGCAAGACACGGCGCGCCTGCTCAAAGAGCTGTTTACGCGCTGGGAGCGCCGCCAACAGAAGGATTGCGCATGAACCCGACCTTCGAAGAAGTGCGCCTGAGCCTGCCGCATATCGAACTGGCGGCGCACTTGTTCGGTCCCGAGGACGGTCTGCCGGTGATTGCCCTGCATGGCTGGCTCGACAACGCCAACAGCTTTGCGCGCCTGGCACCCAAGCTCAAAGGTTTGCGCATCATCGCCCTGGACATGGCCGGGCATGGGCATTCCGGGCATCGACCGAATGGCGCCGGTTATGCGCTGTGGGACTACGCCCATGACGTATTGCAGGTCGCCGAGCAACTGGGCTGGAAACGCTTCGGTCTGCTCGGGCATTCGATGGGCGCGATCGTTTCGCTGGTGCTGGCCGGCTCGTTGCCAGAGCGCATCACTCATCTGGCATTGATCGACGGGGTGATTCCTCCTACGGACAAAGGCGAAAATGCTGCCGAGCGCATGGGCATGGCCCTGCAGGCGCAACTGGATCTGCGCGAAAAGCGCAAGCCGGTCTACAACACCCTCGACCGCGCTATCGAAGCACGGATGAAGGGCTTGGTGGCGGTCAGTCGCGAAGCCGCCGAACTGCTGGCGCAACGCGGCCTGATGCCGGTGCCCGGCGGTTATACCTGGCGCACCGACAATCGCCTGACCCTGCCGTCGCCGTTGCGCCTGACGCAGGAGCAGGCGATGGCTTTCGTCCAGCGCATCACCTGTCCGGCGCAACTGGTGGTGGCCGCCGACGGCATGCTGGCCAAACATCCGGAGTTGCTGGAGCGGCTACCCTTTAGCCAGGAACAGCTGGCGGGCGGGCATCATTTGCACCTGAACGATGAGTCCGGTGCCGACCTTGTCGCAGACTGTTTCAATCGCTTCTTCGCCATTCCTTGACTTGCACCGGGCAACTGTCGAGGCTGGGCGGGTTGAAATGGGAGACAAACACGATGGATTTCTATACCGCTGCGCCCCCGACCCGCCAAGCCATGCCGATCCGATGAGCCTGACTATGCGGTCACTCAGTCTGTTGGCGCTGTGCTGTTTCAGTTCCGTTTCGTTCGCCGCCGACGTGCCCGGCAGCCAGGATTTGCAGATCGTGCCGCGTCTGGCCGATGCGCAGATCGTCGACTATCGCCCTCCTGTGGAGCTTGAGCGGATCTATCCGCTGGGCTCGATCCGCAAGATCAGCGGCCAGTTGCGCTTTGACGGCCAGGTCACGGCGCGCGGCCAGACCACTTCGGTCACCTACGAGTTGCCGCCTGAGCATTCCGCCACCGAAGCCTTCACCGCCGCCCGCGAAGCCCTGCAAAAGCAGGACGCCGAGTTGCTGTTCTGGTGTCAGGCCCGTGATTGTGGCGAAAGCAGCCTGTGGGCCAATGAAGTGTTCGGCAACTCCAAGCTGTACGGTGCCGATGAGCAACAGGCCTATCTGCTGTTGCGTCTGGCCGCACCGAAGGACAACACCCTGGTCGCGCTCTACAGCATCACCCGCGGCAATCGCAAAGCCTACCTGCATGTCGAACAGTTCGAAGCGGGCGCGCCGCTGGGCGTGTTGCTGCCGACCTCGGCCACGCTGTTGCGACAGCTCAAAAGTACCGGTGAACTGGACTTCCCCAAGCTGACCGGCGATCCGGATGACACCTGGTTACGACTGATTTCCCGTGGCTTGAACCTCGACACCACCCAACGCGTGACGATTGCCGGACCCAAGGCCGAGGCCTGGCGTCAGGCGCTGATCGGTCAGGGGGTACGGGCGGCACGGATGGAGGCGGGGAGCGCCGACGGCTCTGGCCTGCGCATCGATCTGTTGCGGTAAGCTGCATCGGGCGTGCACGCGCGGCGTGTTCGCCTACTCTTTGACCGACTGACTTCTTCGAGACTGTACATGCTCAATAACGATCGGCTGTTGGTGCAAATCCTCCTGCTGGTGCTGTTCGGTGCCAGCCTGTGGGTGATGGCGCCGTTCTGGTCGGCGCTGTTCTGGGGCGCGGTGCTGGCGTTTGCCAGTTGGCCGCTGATGCGTCTGCTGACCCGTTGGCTCAATGGCCGCGAATCACTTGCCGCAGCTATTTTGACCCTGGGCTGGATGTTGCTGGTGGCGGCGCCACTGGTGTGGCTCGGGTTCAACCTGGCCGATCATGTGCGCGACGCCACGGCGTTCATCAAGGATGTGCAGGTCGATGGTCTGCCGGAGGCGCCGGTCTGGCTCGGCAGCGTGCCATTGGTGGGCGAGCGGCTGGTGGGGATCTGGAACAGCATTGATCAGCAGGGCGCAGCGCTGATGGTGTCGATCAAACCGTATCTGGGGCAGGTCGGTAACTGGTTGCTGGCGCGCAGTGCGCAGATTGGCGGCGGGATTCTCGAGCTGACCTTGAGCATTGTCTTCGTGTTCTTTTTCTATCGCGACGGGCCGCGCTTGGCGGCGTTTGTTCACGGTCTGCTGCAGCGCCTGATTGGTGAGCGTGCCGGGTATTACATCGAGCTGGTGGCCGGCACCGTGCAGCGGGTGGTCAACGGGGTGATCGGTACGGCGGCGGCGCAGGCGGTTCTGGCGTTGGTCGGGTTCCTGATTGCCGGGGTTCCGGGGGCGTTGGTGCTGGGGATCGTGACCTTCCTGTTGAGTCTGATTCCGATGGGGCCACCGTTGGTGTGGATTCCGGCTACGGCCTGGCTGGCGTGGAAGGGCGAGTACGGGATGGCGGTGTTTCTCGGGATCTGGGGGACGTTCATCATCAGTGGCGTGGATAACGTGTTGAAGCCTTATCTGATCAGCCGCGGGGGGAATCTGCCGTTGGTGATTGTGTTGCTTGGGGTGTTTGGCGGGTTGATTGCGTTTGGGTTTATCGGGTTGTTTATCGGGCCTACGTTGTTGGCGGTGGCCTATAGTTTGTTGACAGATTGGAGTAAGAGTCAGGCTCGGGTTTAGGCGCCTTGGCTTTTTTGGGGTTGTGGGCATATCCGTTGGTTTGGGTGTGGCGGCTGGCGGTTTCGCCCTTACGGCGAGTCACTTTTTACAAACGCCTAAAAAGTAACCCAAAACGCTTGCTCCTACGTTCGGCCCGCTCGCTGGGGCTCGGGGTCCCTTCGCTCCGGGATTCATCCGGGGGCATCGCCTCCGGTTTGCTTCGCTGCACCTCCTCTCGCTGTGTTTGGCTTCGCCAAACGGTCGCTGCGCTCCCACCCCCGGATCAATCCCTCCACTCAGCCTTCCGATGTCGCCCGTAGGTCAAGATCAAGAGCTTTCGGCGAGCTGACACTCGGCCATTGAGTGGGGCGGCTTCGCCGCGTGCGGTGCATACAGTTAAAAATTGTGGGAGCCAGCCTGCTGGCGATGGCGGCCTGACAGCCGACCAATTTCCAACTGACCACCCCCAATCCAACTGTGGGAGCGGGCTTGCTCGCGAAGGCGGCCTTATAGCCGAACAATCTCCAACTGAATGCACTCCATCCAATTGTAGGAGTGAGCCTGCTCGCGAAGAGGCATATCAGGCAACCAGCTTCTCACGGCCACACCCAAATGACCGTTCCCACACCACTGCATGGAAACGATCACTCATCACCCCATCAACTCAAGTCGCCACATTCAGGTATTTGCCCACCGGCGCAGCATTGTCCAGCGAGTACTGCTTGCTCAAGTTGGCAATCATCCGGTTCAGCGCTTCGCTGGTGGTCTGGGTGCTGGCGGTCTGTTCTTCGGGCGGGCGTTCCCGACCTGCCTGTAGCGCCGCTTTCAGTTCGTCGCTGCTCACGCCGCCACTGCTGTCGCTGTCCAGTACCTTGAGCAATGCAGCGCTGGTATCAGTGCTAATCGTCGAGGCGCTGTCGCTGCTTTGCAACGCGCTGCTCAGTTCGGTCTCGCTGATGCTGCCGTCACCATCGGCATCCAGTTGGCTGAACAGTTCGTTGCTGGAGGCTTGTTGCGGCGGAGGTGGCGGTGGTGGGGTGAGGCTGGCGGTGAGTTCGTCCTGGCTGACGGTGCCGTCCTTGTTCTTGTCCAGGGCCGAGAATATTTGGTTGCTGTCGGCGCTGCTGCCGGCGCTGGTCAGGCCGGTGCTCAGTTCGTCGCTGCTGATGGCGCCATCACCATCGGCGTCGAGGGCGCTGATCAGGGCGTCGGCGAGGTCGGTGTTCGGTGCTTGATCCTGAGGTGGCGGCGGAGGCGCCATCGCGGTCATTTCTTCGGCGCTGAGGCTGCCGCTGGCGTCGCTGTCCAGATCACCGAATTGCTTGCTCAGGTTGACCAGCAGGCCATCGTCGGATTTCTGCGACAGAGCACTTTTCAGTTCGTCCTGATCCACCGCGCCGTCGCCGTTGCTGTCGAGTTTGGCGAACAGTTGCTTTTGCAGTTGTTGGCTGCGGGCGTTCTGGGTGGTGCTGCTGGTGCTGGTATAGCTCGTGTAGTTGCTGACGCTACCGATCATGGGCTCACTCCTTGGACTGTAAAACCGGTGGGTGTACCGGCTTGTGCAGACTCAAGGGGCAAGATGTCCTGGGTGTTTTGGCTTTGTACCGGTGGGTATACACGACGGAGTGAACACCACTGAAACCTGTGGGAGCGGGCTTGCTCGCGAAGGCGGCCGATCATTCAACACAGAAGTCGACTGACACACCGCTTTCGCGAGCAAGCCCGCTCCCACGGTGGATAGGTGTGTTTCTTAAGTGCGCGGTAGGCGGATGATTGCGGTCAGGCCGCCGCCCGGGGTTTCTTCCAGATTCAACTGACCACCCAGACGCTGCGCCGCTTCACGGGCGATGGTCATGCCCAGGCCGACGCCGCCGGAGTTGCGGTTGCGCGAGCCTTCCAGGCGAAAGAACGGTTCGAACACCGCCTCGCGCTTGTCTTCGGCAATCCCCGGGCCGTGGTCGATCACGCGGATCAGCAGTTGCTCGCGTTGATCCTGCAGTTCGATGCGTGCCTGTCCGGCGTAGCGCAGGGCGTTGTCCATCAGGTTGTTGATGCACGAGCGCAGCGCCATCGGCTGCACCTGCAGCGGTGCGCAATGGCCGCTGACTTCAACGTCTGCACCTTGATCCTGAGCGTTCTCGCACAACGATTCGACCAGCGCCTGCACATCCATCAACTGCAACGCTTCGCTGGTGCGCTGTTCGTGCAGGTAGGTGAGAGTGGCGTCGAGCATGCCGATCATGTCGTTAAGGTCTTGGCGCATCTGGCCTTGCAGTTTTTCGTCGTCGATCTGTTCCAGGCGCAGCTTCAACCGCGACAGCGGCGTGCGCAGGTCGTGGGAGACGGCGCCGAGCATGCGTGCTCGCTGCTGCACCTGTTCACGAATGCGTTGTTGCATCAGGTTGAAGGTGTGCGCCGCTTGTCGGGCCTCACGCGGGCCGGACTCGTCCAGCGGCGGGCTGTCGAGGTTTTCGCTGAGGCGCTCGGCGGCATCGCTCAGGCGCTGGATCGGCCGGCTGAGCAGTTTGGCGCCGTACCACGCAGCGATCATCAGCGAGATGAACTGGAAGGTCAGCGGCACCAACGGCCCGCCGAACCAGGGGCGCGGCGGGCGATGGGCGAAACGCGGATCCGGCGGTGGCCGTTGGCCGTCGACGCCCTCGGCAAACTCCGGCGGGGGCGGCGGTGGGGGTGGCCCATAGTGATGAAACCAGGCAAAGGCCAGCAGGTGCGCCAGGACGATCGCCACGAACAGCATGCCAAACAGGCGGCCGAACAGCGTGTCGAAGCGCGCTCGCATCAGCCGATGTCTCGCGCGTCGAACAGGTAACCTTCACCGCGCACGGTTTTGATCAACTGCGGGGCTTTCGGGTCGTCGCCGAGTTTTTGCCGCAGGCGCGACACCAGCAAATCGATGCTGCGGTCGAACGCCTCGATCGAGCGGCCACGGGCGGCATCCAGCAGTTGTTCGCGGCTGAGTACGCGGCGCGGGCGTTCGATGAAGACCCAGAGCAGGCGGAATTCGGCGTTGGACAGCGGCACCACCAGGCCATCGTCGGCGATCAACTGGCGCAGCACGCTGTTCAAGCGCCAGTTGTCGAAGCGGATGTTGGCGCGCTGTTCCGTGCGGTCATCGCGCACACGGCGCAGGATGGTCTGGATCCGCGCCACCAGCTCCCGTGGCTCGAACGGTTTGGCCATGTAGTCGTCGGCGCCCAGTTCCAGGCCGATGATGCGGTCGGTGGGTTCGCAGCGGGCGGTGAGCATCAGGATCGGGATGTCCGATTCGGCGCGCAGCCAGCGGCACAGCGACAGGCCGTCTTCGCCGGGCAGCATCAGGTCGAGCACCACCACGTCGAAATGCTCGGCCTGCATCGCCTGACGCATGGCCGCGCCGTCGGTGACGCCGCTGGCGTGGATGTTGAAACGCGCCAGGTAGTCGATCATCAGCTCGCGGATCGGCACATCGTCATCGACGATCAGCGCACGGATGCTCCAGCGCTTGTCGTCTTTCTGCTCATCAGTCACGGTGATCTGGGTGTTGTGCATGGGGCTGTTCATCTGCCAGTAGGCCGCCAACCACAAAGATGGGCTGCGAGGTGGTGGTTTCAGCATAGGCGTCCTGCCGTGAGGCGGGAAGTGCTGATGTAAGGACGTGTTGCGGCTGGCGAGGCTAGCGCGGGCGCTTGTTGGCGGCGTGTCGGTTGTGTATCGAGTTCGACACAATTGCAGCGAGCGCTATGCTGATCACGTTTGCGGCGACGATTTACCGATCATCGGGTGCCGCGCCGCCGCCGCTTCCGCTACAATGCGCGCCGATTTCGACTTGCCTGAGAGCCCATCCATGTCCGCCTGCCAGACTCCTATCATCGTCGCCCTGGATTTCCCCACCCGTGACGCCGCACTGAAGCTGGCCGACCAGTTGGACCCGAAACTGTGCCGGGTCAAAGTGGGCAAGGAACTGTTCACCAGTTGCGCCGCGGAAATCGTCGGCACCTTGCGTGACAAAGGCTTCGAGGTGTTCCTCGACCTGAAATTCCACGACATTCCCAACACCACCGCGATGGCGGTGAAAGCCGCTGCCGAGATGGGCGTATGGATGGTCAACGTGCATTGCTCCGGTGGTCTGCGCATGATGGCCGCCTGCCGTGAAGAGCTTTCCAAGCGCAGCGGCCCGCAGCCGTTGCTGATCGGTGTGACCGTGCTGACCAGCATGGAGCGTGAGGATCTGGCCGGTATCGGTCTGGATATCGAACCGCAGGAGCAAGTGCTGCGTCTTGCCGCGCTGGCCGAGAAGGCCGGGATGGACGGTCTGGTGTGCTCGGCGCTGGAAGCCACTGCACTGAAGTCGGCGCACCCGTCGCTGCAACTGGTGACCCCGGGGATTCGCCCGGCGGGCAGTGCGCAAGATGACCAGCGCCGTATCCTGACCCCGCGTCAGGCGCTGGATGCCGGTTCCGATTATCTGGTGATCGGCCGTCCGATCAGCCAGGCGGCGGATCCGGCCAAGGCACTGGCGTCGGTCGTGGCCGAACTGGCCTGATCAAACACGCAAGATCCAATAATGTGGGAGCGGGCTTGCTCGCGAATGCGGTGGATCAGTCGAAATTGATATCGACTGATCCACCGCATTCGCGAGCAAGCCCGCTCCCACAGTGCTTTTGGTGTGTTGTCGCGTTAAGTTTCAGACCTTCAGCACCAACTTGCCGAAATTCTCCCCGCTGAACAATTTCATCAGCGTCTCCGGAAAGGTCTGCAGACCTTCAACGATGTCTTCCTTGCTCTTGAGCTGCCCTTTGGCCATCCAGCCGGCCATTTCCTGCGCGGCACCGGCGTACTGCGCGGCATAGTCCATCACCACAAAGCCTTCCATGCGCGCACGGTTGACCAGCAGTGACAGGTAGTTGGCCGGGCCTTTGACCGCTTCCTTGTTGTTGTACTGGCTGATGGCGCCGCAGATCACCACCCGGGCTTTCGGCGCCAGACGGCTGAGCACAGCGTCGAGGATCTCGCCGCCGACGTTATCGAAATACACATCAACGCCTTTCGGGCACTCACGCTTGAGTCCGGCCAGCACGTCTTCGTGCTTGTAATCGATAGCGCCGTCGAAGCCCAGTTCATCGATCAGGTATTTGCACTTGTCGGCACCACCAGCGATGCCGACGACCCGGCAGCCTTTGATCTTGGCGATCTGTCCGGCAATGCTGCCCACTGCCCCGGCAGCTCCCGACAACACCACGGTGTCGCCAGCCTTCGGTGCGCCCACGTCGAGCAGGGCGAAGTAGGCGGTCATGCCGGTCATGCCAAGGGCGGACAGATACACCGGCAGCGGCGCCAGTTTCGGATCGACTTTGTAGAAACCTCTGGGTTCGCCAAGGAAATAATCCTGCACGCCGAGAGCGCCGTTGACGTAGTCGCCGACGGCAAAGCCCGGGTTGTTCGAAGCGATGACCTGGCCCACGCCCAAGGCGCGCATGACTTCACCGATTTCTACCGGCGGGATATAGGACTTGCCCTCGTTCATCCAGCCGCGCATGGCCGGGTCGAGGGACAGGTATTGGTTTTTCACCAGTATCTGACCAGCGCCCGGTTCGCCGACCGGGACTTCCTGGTAGGTGAAGGTCTCACGGGTCGCAGCCCCCACCGGGCGTTTGGCGAGGAGGAACTGGCGATTGGTCTGACTGGTCATGGCAGGCACTCGAACTGAATGAAGCCTTGTTGATAGACCCTCGAGGCCAATGCTGCAAGGTCGGCTGATGTGGCGAATGCGCAATGATCCAGTGCAGTGATAGTGGCCCACAGGCTTTTATCACTGCGACGGATGAAGGCATAAACAGCCTTCTGATAGTGCTGACTCGGGACGGGCCCCGGTGACTATGCTGCGAGTCTGCAAATCCCTCCTGCATCTCTCCCTTCGAGGACATAACAATGAGCATGACGTTTTCCGGCCAAGTGGTCGTAGTCACCGGAGCGGCCAACGGTATCGGCCGGGCGACCGCCCAGGCGTTCGCCGCCGAAGGTTTGAAAGTGGTGGTGGCCGACCTGGACACGGCAGGGGGCGAAGGCACCGTGGCGCTGATTCGTACAGCCGGCGGCGAAGCGACCTTCGTACGCTGCAACGTTACCGTCGAAAGCGAAGTGAAGAATCTGATGGACGAGGTGATCAATACCTACGGTCGCCTGGACTACGCCTTCAACAATGCCGGGATCGAAATCGAGCAAGGCAAACTGGCCGACGGCTCGATGGACGAGTTCGACGCGATCATGGGCGTCAACGTCAAAGGTGTGTGGTTGTGCATGAAGTACCAGTTGCCGTTGTTGCTCGCTCAGGGCGGCGGGGCGATCGTCAACACCGCGTCGGTGGCGGGGCTTGGTGCGGCGCCGAAGATGAGCATTTATGCGGCGTCGAAACACGCGGTGATCGGTCTGACCAAGTCGGCGGCGATCGAATACGCGAAGAAGAAAATCCGCGTCAACGCCGTGTGCCCGGCGGTGATCGATACCGACATGTTCCGTCGCGCTTACGAGGCTGACCCGAAGAAAGGCGAATTCGCCAACGCGATGCACCCAGTGGGGCGCATCGGCAAGGTCGAGGAAATCGCCAGCGCCGTGCTGTATCTGTGCAGCGATGGCGCGGCGTTTACCACCGGTCATTCCTTGGCCGTGGATGGCGGCGTCACGGCTTTCTGACGCTGAGTGGCAAGACTCTGGAGCCCGCCTCAGTGCGGGTTTTCCTGTTGCTGGGCGCCAGTTCCGTTAAACCGCTAAACAATGTGTATCAAACGGTTAGAACGGCTGCTTTTGACGGCGTTGTCGCACAGCCTGAGCGACGCGGCTGTGATTTACTGCCGCCAGCAAAATGGACAGGAGTTTGCGTGCTCATGGAATTGAGAATTGACCGACAGGCAATGGTGCCGGTCGTACAGCAGATTGTTGATGGCATGACTGAGTGGATCTCGCGAAGCGGTGTGGCGCCGAGCACGCGCTTGCCCTCCGTCAGGCAGATTGCGCGCTCCAATCTGCTGAGTCAGTCGTGTGTGGCCGAGGCCTGCGAACGGCTGGTGGCGCAAGGCGTTCTGGCCCCGCGTCAGGGCGCCGGGTTCATGGTGGCCGCGCAGGGCCGTGGGGTGATCGGGATTGACTGCGGGCAGGCACACAGCGGGTTGAAACTCGGCGAGGGAGGCTTGCCGCAGAGCTGGCGTGAATCCGACGACCTGAGTTATGCGATCCGTCAGGTGGCCCGTACCGACATGGCGAGTCTGTTCAATTACAGCAGCCCGCTGGGGCTGCCGGCGTTACGCGAGCAGATCGTCAAACGCCTCAGGCTGATCGGCGTCGAGGCTCTGGATGAACAGGTGCTGACGACCTCCGGTGCGAGCCAGGCGCTTGATCTGCTCGCGCGCACATTGTTGAAGGCCGGTGACTGCGTTGTCGTCGAAACCCCGGGCTATGCGCCGCTGTTCGAGCTGTTGCGCCTGTACGGCGTGCAGTTGCTGGAAGTGCGCCGCACGCCGAGCGGGCCTGATCCCCAGGCGCTGGAAGCACTGTTGCGGCAGTTCCGGCCGGTCGCGATGTTCATCAACAGTCACCACCACAATCCCACCGGCTCTTGCCTGACCCTTGGCGTTGCCCAACAGATCCTGCGGTTGTGCAACGCTCACGATGTGCGAGTGATCGAGGACGATGTCTACGCCGACCTGCACAATGGCAATGGCACACGCCTGGCGGCACTCGATGAGCGAGTGATCTATGTCGGCAGCTTTTCCAAGACACTGAGCAGCTCGCTGCGCGTCGGGTTTGTGTACGCCGAGCCAGCGCTGATAGCGCGGCTGGGGCGAATCAAGATGATCAGTAGCATGGGCGCTTCGAGTTTCAATGAGGCGGTGCTGACCAGTCTTCTGGCCAATGGCGCCTATCGCAAAATGGTCCAGCGCCAGCGTCAACGGTTGAATACCGATCGGGTCGCCGCGTTGCAGGCGCTGGAAGACGCCGACTGGGAGGTCTTCGGTAAGCCGTGTGGCGGCCTGTTCATCTGGGCCCGTGCCCCGCTGGGCGATACTGGCCGCTTGCACAGTCAGGCGCAGTGCAATGGTGTCAGCCTTTGCGACCCGGGGGCCTTCAGTCCGAGTGGCGAACCCAGTGAGTGGCAGCGGATCAACGTGGCCTATGCCTGTGATCCGAGGGCCCGGCAGTTTTTTCGCAGTACCGGTGTGAATCGACCTCAAGCGTTCTGAAAACGACGCGTGCGTAGCTTTTTGCCATTATTCCGACGCCAGAGACTTGTGCTGCTCCATGGCCGTTGCGAATCTTCGGCAACAGACTTTGGCAGGGGACTACGCGCAATGATTTCCGCCGTGCAAGGACGTTTTGCCAACCTCGGTATGGCGAAGAAACTGGGTATCGGGTTCGTGCTGGTGCTGCTGTTGACTGCGCTGGTGGCTGCCATTGGTGTCTGGTCCCTGCAGACCATCAGTCAGCGCTTCGATGGGCTGAAGCAGATGTCGTCGCTCAACAGTGCCTTGCTCAAGGTGCGGCTGCTGGAGCAGGACTATGCGCTGCACAGCAATCCGAAAACCGTCGATGCCTTGCACGAAGGCGTAGACGGTTTGCTGGCCCAGGCCGCGCAACTCAAGGCGCAGTCCCCGGCCAACGTGGCGGTGATGAGCGATGTCGAACAGGCATTGGGCGCTTATCGCAAGGCTTTCGATGAGTTTGTCTCGCTGACCCAGGCCAAGGATCTGGCGCTGGAAATGGCCAGTTGGTCGGTGTCCAGCGTGGCCAATAACCTGGACGTACTGCAGGCCGGTCTGGCCGATGATGGCGCGTATACCTTGAAGGACACCGAAGGCAAGGACGGCGCACAGTTCATCGAACAGGCCAGCCAGGTCAGCCAGGTGTCGCGGCTGATGTTGCAGGCGATGAACGAGGCGCGGGTTCGTCTGGACCAGAGCCGCAAGGGCGATGCCGACAGCGCCGGCAAGGGCAACATCGAGCAGGCCGCTCAGGCGCAGGCTCAGGCCGAGCAGTTGAAGACCACGGTCAAGGATGAGGGCTACCTGACGGTACTCAATGAAGTGTCCGGGCACATCGCCGGTTTCAACGACAAGCTCGCCGAGTACACCGGCCTGCTGGCCCAGGAAAAAACCGTCTACGAACAGTTGCACCAGCGTGCAGCGCAGGTGATGGCGCGCGTGGATCAGGCGTATGGCGCCGAGGATGGCGCGATGCAGGCGGAATTGAAGAAGAACTCGGTGTTGATCATCGGTTCTTCGGCGCTGGCGTTGCTGGTGGGGCTGATTGCCGCGTGGCTCATCACCCGGTTGATCGTCGCGCCGCTGCGCAGTGTGATGCGGGTGGCACAGCAGATTGCGGCCGGGGATTTGAGTGCGAGGGTGGAGGTCACCCGGCGTGATGAGATCGGGCAACTGATGCTGGCGATGCAGCAGATGGGCACCGGGCTGAGCACGATCGTCAGCGGTTTGCAGGCGGGCATCGAGCAGTTGGCCAGTTCCGCGCAATCGCTGTCGGCGGTAACCGAGCAGACCAACCTTGAGGTCAACAGCCAGAAGGAAGAGACCGAGCAAGTGGCCACGGCCATGAACCAGATGACCGCCACCGTTCATGACGTGGCGCGCAATGCCGAGGAGGCGGCGCTGGCCGCACAAACGGCGGATGCCAAGGTCGAGAGCGGGCAGCAGGTGGTGCGCCAGAGCATGGTGCGGATCGAGCAACTGGCGGATTCGGCGACGTCGGCCAGTTCGAGCATCGAAAGCCTCAGTGCGCAGATCCAGAACATCGGTACGGTGCTGGATGTGATCAAGAGCGTTGCCGAGCAGACCAATCTGCTGGCGCTCAACGCCGCAATCGAGGCGGCGCGGGCCGGGGAGCAGGGCAGGGGCTTTGCGGTGGTGGCTGATGAGGTTCGCGCGTTGGCGCGGCGTACACAACAATCCACCGAGGAGATCGAGCGTCTGGTCAGTGCGTTGCGCTCGGCGGCGCATTCGTCGGTGCAGCAGATTCAGAGCAGTGGTGACTTGGTGAAGCTGGCGGTCAGTGATGCGCTGCAGACCGAGAGTGCGCTGGGCAGTATTGCGGCGGCGGTTTCGTTGATTCAGCAGATGAATCAGCAGATTGCGGCGGCGGCGGAGGAGCAGAGTTCGGTGGCTGAGGAGATCAATCGCAGTGTGACGAGTATTCGTGCGAGTGCGGATCAGTCTTCGATGGCGATGCGGGGGAATGCGGTTTCGAGTGTTGAGCTGGCGCGGTTGGGGGGGGAGCTCAAGGGGATGGTTGGGCATTTTCGGCTTTGACTTGGCGGCCTCTGGGCCGACCAGGTTCTTGGGGTTTTGGGTGAATATCCGTTGCTGCGGTAACGGCTTCTTATGGTTCCGCTCTTACAGCGGCTCACTTTTCCAGACGCCGAAAAGTAAGCAAAAGGCTTGGCCCCGGCGTTCGGCCCTCGCTTAGGCTCGGGTTCCTTCGCTCCGGGATTCATCCGGGCGCATCGCCTCCGGTTTGCTTCGCTGCACCTCCTCTCGATGTGTTTGGCTGCGCCAAACGGTCGCTGCGCTCCCACCCCCGGATAAACCCCTCCACTCAGCCTGCCGAAGGGGCCGGCACGGCAAGATCAAGAGCTTTCGGCGAGCTGACACTCGGCCATTTGAGTGGTGAAGAGCGAGGCGGTGCACTATCTCGCTCTTCTGTAGGAGTGAGCCTGCTCGCGAAGGCGGCCTGACAGCCGACCAGTTTTCTAACTCACTCACCCTATCCCACTGTGGGAGCTGGCTTGCCAGCGATGGCGGCCTGACAGCCGACCAGTCTCCAACTGAATAAACTCATGCCCACTGTGGGAGCGGGCTTGCTCGCGAAGAGGCCTGACAGCCGACCAATCTCTAACTGAATGTTCGCAATGGCAGTCAGCCCAACCCCCACAAAAAAGCCACCTCCCGGTGGCTTCTCTCAACTCTCGACCATCAGTCGTAAATCACTTTCTTCTTCCAGTCCGCATCGGCTTCGACTTCTTTGAGGCCTTCGGTCAACTGGTTCACTTCGCCTTCAACCGGGGCAATCTTGTCCATGACCTGGGCATTGGCGCGGGCCAGGAGTTTTTCCAGGTATTGCAGTTGTTCCGAGTACATCTGCGGGTCTTGCTGTTTGCGCAGGTATTGCACGCCGCGTTCGAAGGCGAGGCGGGCCTGGCCGGGTTGGTTTTGTTGCAGGGATTGTTGGCCGAGGTTGTTGAAGAATTCGATGTGCAGCAGGACCAGGATGTGGCGGACTTCCTTGATCCAGTGTTTGGCTTCGTTCGGTGGCAGGAAGCCGTCGTGGGCGGCGCGGGTGATCTGGCCGTGCAGGGCTTCGAGCAGGAAGCGGACGTCCTTGGCTTTGGCTTCGGTCAGGATCGGTGCCGGCGGGTTATTGACCGGGATCGATTCGCCCTGGGCCACCAGTGCGCTCAGTTCGGTGATTCGTGCTTTGGTCGTGGCGCTGGTTTTTTCCAGGTTCAGCAGACGTTGGCAGACGTTCAGTTCCAGTCGGGTCAGCAGCAGCTTGAGTGCCGGGGTCATGAACTGGCCGGGGAAGGTTTCGGTCAGTTCGCCGCAGCGGCGCAGGCGGTCGTTGAGTTCGACTTTGGTGCGGGCCTTCTCCAGTTTGTTGTTTTCCACCACATGGTTCATGTAGCCAATGGCGATCAGAATTGCGATCCCGGCTATGACTAGCAGGGTGATCATGAGTGGTGTCACCGGTAAGACCTCTTTATAGGGTTCGCATGCGAGTGTAGTGGCTGGACATTCAGGCGCCCAGCGCCGCTCGACGAGTTGATTCAGCAGCTTCTGTCTATATCGGCTGCACACTGCTTATATGAATGCTGGCGCAAGGTGCGCAGATTGCCATCATTGTGTTGCGGACTATAACGCCTTGGCGAGTGGCGGAATATAGGCGTCAATCGTCGGGCGACGGAAAAGCCCGAATGCTCCCGTAAAGCAGGTCGAAGTCATTGATTTAAATAAATTTATATTCGGGGGTTGACGACCTCTCAAACCATCCATAGAATGCGCGCCACTTGCAGCGTAAAGCACACAGCGAAACGCGGCAGGGAGTGAATGTTGTAGCGTGTCCCCTTCGTCTAGTGGCCTAGGACACCGCCCTTTCACGGCGGTAACAGGGGTTCGAGTCCCCTAGGGGACGCCAATGCGGGAATAGCTCAGTTGGTAGAGCACGACCTTGCCAAGGTCGGGGTCGCGAGTTCGAGTCTCGTTTCCCGCTCCAATTTTAAACAGCACTGCTTTTGGGCGGGGCTGAGTGAAACCAGAACCAAGTCTTCGGATGCGGGTCTGGACACCGAAACACACACCATGTGTTCCGGGTAGCGTGTCCCCTTCGTCTAGTGGCCTAGGACACCGCCCTTTCACGGCGGTAACAGGGGTTCGAGTCCCCTAGGGGACGCCATTTGCGGGAATAGCTCAGTTGGTAGAGCACGACCTTGCCAAGGTCGGGGTCGCGAGTTCGAGTCTCGTTTCCCGCTCCAAATTCTAAAAGCGCCGCTCAGTGAGCGGCGTTTTTATTAGTGAAAGTTGTAGCCTGTCCCCTTCGTCTAGTGGCCTAGGACACCGCCCTTTCACGGCGGTAACAGGGGTTCGAGTCCCCTAGGGGACGCCATTGCGGGAATAGCTCAGTTGGTAGAGCACGACCTTGCCAAGGTCGGGGTCGCGAGTTCGAGTCTCGTTTCCCGCTCCAATTTCACAAAAACGCCGATCAGTGATGATCGGCGTTTTTGTTTGTGCAGCGTTTTGTACGCAACAAAAAAGGACCTTCGGGTCCTTTTTTGTTTTCACGTCAGGCCCGCTGAATCACGGGCCCATGCCTTATCAGAGCTTCGGTAGCTGGCCGACACGGCCCATCATCTCAGTGACGATCTGCAGGTCGAGCAGGAACTGGTCAACCGTCTTGAACTCGCCATCGGTATGCCCGGTGTATTTGACTTCAGGCCGGGCCAGGCCGAATTGCACGCCGTTCGGCAATTCATGCACCGAGGTCGCGCCGGCAGACGTGCCGAACTCGTGCTTCATGCCGAGGTTTTCAGTGGCAACCGCCAGCAGTGCCTTGACCCATTCGCCTTCCGGATTGCGGTACATCGGTTCGGCGATCGAGTAAGTGAAGTCCACGGCAACGTGGGATTTCTTGCTCCAGGCCGCCAGTTTGTCAGCGATTTGCTTCTTCAGCACTTCTGGCGATTTACCCTTCGGCACGCGCAGGTTGACTGCCAGTTTGAAGGCTTTGTCGTCCACGCCGACGTAGGTCAGCGAGGTGGTCAGCGGACCCATGAACGAATCGGAGAAGCCCACGCCGAGTTTTTTACCCAGATAATCCAAGCCCCAGTTGGTGGACGCATAGCGTGCAGCGTCGGTGATCTGGTTGTGCTTGAGCGCCACCTTGCCGTCGAGGCTGTTGATGAAGTCGAGCATCCGTGCGACCGGGTTGACGCCAGACTCGGGCTCGGAGGAGTGCGCGGACACACCGGTGACGCTCAGCTTGACGTCTTTGCCGTCAACCTTGGCCGCGACTTCGAAGTCACCACCGTGTTTTTTCGCGTATTCGCTGCCGGCTTTCTGCAGACTCGCAGCCAGTTGCTCAGGCTTGTCGGTGACGAGTGTCGCCACCGAAACCGATGGAATCTGGTTGGTTGCCAGGCCGCCGGTCATCGAGATGATTTCTGCGCCGCTGCCTTCAGCCTTGCGCAGCGGGAAATTGGCCATGACCGTGCCGTAGCCTTTCTCGGCAATGACCACCGGGTAGCCACCGTCCAGCGCCATGTTGTAGTTCGGCGTCGGGTTGTGTTCGAAGTAATACGGGATCGCGTCGCCGGTGGTTTCTTCGGTGGTGTCCACCAGCAGTTTGAAGTTGCGTGCCAGCGGCAGCTTTTCTTCCTTGATCACTTTCATCGCGTACATCGCGACGACGATGCCGTTCTTGTCGTCCTCGGTGCCGCGACCGTACATGCGGTCGCCGATCAGCGTGACTTTGAACGGGTCGAGTTTGGTGCCGTCCTTCAGCACCCAGTTTTCCGGGGTGACCGGCACCACGTCGGCATGCGCGTGAATGCCCACGACTTCGTCGCCGCTGCCGTCGAGGGAGATTTCATAGACGCGGTTGTCGACGTTGCGGAACTTCAGGTTGAACGATTCGGCGAGGTTCTTGATCTTTTCGGCGATCTTGATGAACTCCGGATTGTCGTGCTGGGCCACGCCTTCTTTCTGGAAGGTCGGGATTTCCACCAGTTCGCGCAGGGTTTCCAGGGCGGCTTTGCCGTACTTGGCGCGGGTGTAAATGCCCAGCAGGCGGTAGATCTCGTTCTGCTGTTCCGCGCTCGGGGTCTTGTTGTCGAGAAAGGCGTTGATCGCCGGGCCGAGGTTGTCGGTTTTACCCAGGTCGCTCTTGCCTACGGCACCCAGAAACTGGCGGAAGTCGGTGAGGCTCGCCTCATCGAAACTCTTGAGAATGGCTGCGCTCTGTTGCGGAGTGATGTTGGCCTGCGCGGGCAGGGTGAACGCAGAAAAGCTGGCCAGGATCAGGCTGGCAGCAGCCAGGCGCTTGAGAGAAAAGTTCATTGCGGTGGGCATTCCTTTGCAGGCAGTTGAGTGGAAGTGTTTGAAAGTTGAAACAAATCTTTTCCAAACTAACACCGCGAAGGTGTTGAAGGGGAGCCCCTGAAGTGGGATCCGTCGCACAGAAATGCAAAAGCGGCGCACAAACGAAAAAGGCCCGAGCAGTGTGCAACTGACCGGGCCTTGTCTTTGGGTGTCGTTTTTACATCGACAGCACCAGCCTGCCGGCGAACAGAATCAGGATCACGCCCATGCTGCGCTCGAACCAATGGCCCATGCGCATGAACAGGGTGCGTACCCGGCTGCTGGAGAAAAACAGCGCGACGATCACGAACCACAGCGCATTGACGAAGCACATCCACACCCCGTACAGCGCCTGAATATTCAGCGGGGTGCTGGCGCTGATGATCGTGGTGAAAATCGCCAGGAAGAACAGCGTGGCCTTGGGGTTGGTGGCATTGGTCAGAAAACCGGTGCTGAACGCCTTGAACAGCGATTGCGCAACCAGTGGTTCGTCCGTGCTTTTCTCGCCCTCAAGCGTGGTTTTCGGTTTACTGCGAATCAGGCTGATGCCGAGGTAAAAGATGTACGCCCCACCGATCACCTTGGCCACCGTCAGCAACCACGGTGTGGTGTGCATCAGAGCGCCAACGCCGAGCAACGTGTAGAGAACGTGCACGGAAATGCCGGCGCCGATCCCCAGTGCGGTGCAGATCCCCACCAGTCGGCCGAAGCGCACGCTCTGGCGGATGGTGACAGCGAAGTCCGGGCCGGGAGCGACCACGGCCAGAAAGTGAATGGTGGCCAGCGCCAGAAACTCGCCCAGGTAGTTCGATAACATCTCAGCTCCAGAAGGTCAGGGGTGAAGCATTGCCGCGATAGCCGACAAAGAACGAAAGGCTCAGACGCGGATCCGCCACGCCCGGGGTCACCGAGTGCATGCAGCGCGAATTGAACATGATGAAATCGCCCGGCTCCGGCCGCACTTCCAGGGTCGGAGGGCCGAGCAGCGCCGGGTCGATGCCGTAACTGTCGCCACGCATCTGGTCGAACTGATCCGGGGTGATGTCGTCGTCCCACATCTGCAGTGCGCCGCCCTCGGTCGGCATGTTCAAGTAGACGTTACAGGCGAACTGCGCCTCCAGGCTGCGGGCCTGAAAGCTGTCCGGGGCGTCCTTGGCGAAAATGTCGTGGTGGGCGAGGAAGCACACGCCGGGTTTGACCACCCGCGACAGGCCGACATACATCTTGCGGCCATAGAGGTTTTCCAGATGCGCGCCGGCCGGCCACGACTCGTCGAGCATGCAGCGCAGGGTGTCGACCGGCGAGGAATAGGGCGCACAGCGCTCGCGCAGTTCGGCGATGTTGCGGGTGGCGCGCTCGAAGTAGTCCTCGATCAGCAGCGGCTGGTTTTCCGCCTCGTAAAACGCCATGCCGATCCGGCCGATGCTCGGCGCGTTGATGTAGCCCTCAAAGCCCGGTGCAAGAATCTTGTCGCCAATTTCGATCGCCAGCGGCTCGGGCAAGAAGCCTTTGACGCGGATGGCGAGGACTTCTTCGTTGGCCAGTTTTTTTATGCACGTCTCATCGAGACGCTCGACGTCTAGCATCATTGTTTTTAGGTCCATCTATCGATAGTCAACGGAACCGGCGTGTGCGGTTCCCCCGGCGTCGGACGCTGCGCGGAGCAGCGCCCGAGAAGCTTAATCCACGCTGTAGTGGACGGATAACGTGCCTTTCTTCTGCGAAAGCGAGGCGATCGTGACTGTGCCCAAATCCTTCAGGCTGCGTACATGGGTGCCACCGCAGCCATAGGCCGGCAGCTCGCCAAAACCGATTTCCCGCGCGCCTTCGCGCAGTGAGGTCAGGCGCGGCAGATCGTGTTCGATCCACTGACGGATACCGTATTGAACGGTAGGTGCGTCGACTTCCTGCGCGGCATCACCCGGTTTGAACTGCACCCGGCCTTCGTCTGGCCAGTGGTGTGCCTTGATCGGCGTCCAGCCCATGGCCTGCACGAAATGCCCGATCAGGTGCCCGGCCGAATGCATGCGGGTGTTGTAGCGGCGACGTTGTTCATCCACATGAATACAGGTCATGCCGGGTTTTACCGGACGATCGACGTAATGCACTATCCGGTCAGGTTCCTGCACCACGCGCAGCACCTGGCTTTCGCCGATCATGCCGGTGTCACAAGGCTGACCACCGCCTTGCGGATGAAACAACGTGGCGCGCAGCACCACGGCAAATTCGTTCTCGTGGGGCGTGCAGTCGAGGACTTCCACATTAGCCTTGAGGTCATCACTATGGAAAAAGAGGCGAAGCGTCATATTCCATGCCCTTATTAAAGTGTCTGTTTTTATTATATGAATCGTGCAATAACGTGATAATCCGTTCAAACATCAAAGGACTTGTGCGCTGTGAGCATCAATCTTCCGCTGCCACTGCTCGGTGAAATGGCGATCTTCGTCAAGGTCGTGGAGACCGGCAGTTTTTCCGAGGCGGCCCGCCAGTTGGGCTCGTCGCCGTCGGCGATCAGTCGCAGCATTTCCCGCCTGGAAAAGGCCCTGGCTACGCGTTTGCTGCAGCGCACCACGCGCAAACTGCGCTTGAGTGATGGTGGCGAGGAAGTGTTCAAGCGCTGTCAGGAGATGGTCAGCGCCGCCAAATCGGTGATGGAGATCAGTGGGCAGTTCACCCACGAGGCGGAAGGGCTGGTGCGGGTCAGTGTGCCGAAAGCGGTCGGGCGTTTCGTGATTCATCCGCACATGCCTGAGTTTCTGCGGCGTTATCCGAAAGTCGATGTCGAGTTGCTGCTGGAAGACCGCCAGGTTGATTTGATTGACGATCATGTCGACCTGGCGATTCGTATAACTGATCGACCGCCGGCCGGGCTGGTCGGACGGCAGTTGCTGACCATCGACCATTTGCTCTGCGCCACCCCGCAATACCTGGCCGAACATGGCACGCCGACTCACCCTCACGATCTGCTCAATCACAGTTGCATCTATCTGGGGGAAACCCCGAGCGATGCGCGCTGGAAATTCAAGAAGGGCAGTAAAGCGGTGACCGTCGGCGTACGTGGCCGCTATGCCGCCAACCATACCGGCGTGCGGCTCGGGGCAGTGTTGCAGCACATTGGTATTGGCAGCCTGCCGTACTTCACCGCGCGCTATGCGCTTGAGCAGAAGTTGATTGTGCAGGTGTTGCCGGAGTGGACGTTCCTCGCTTCTTACCACGGTGGTCTGTGGTTGCTGCATTCGCCCACGCGCTACCTGCCGCCGAAGCTGCGGGTATTCATCGATTATCTGGTGGAGTGCCTGGAGAAGGAGCCGACGTTGAGCAAGCCGGGCAAGGCGGGGGCGCCGAATAATCTGGCGATGGCCTACGAGCTGCCCGAAAGCGAAGGATTGTTGTAAACGCCGAACAATAAAAAGGCCCGCATGAATCACCATGCGGGCCTTTTCTTAACCGGGCAGAAAATCAGTGCTTGCTGTCCTGAGCAGACATCGCCAGCAACTGTTTTTCCTGATTCCAGTCGAACGGTTCATCGTTCTGTTCGGCTTCGTAGCGACGTTCTTCCAGTGCCTGATACAGATCGATTTCTTCATCGGACAGGTAGTGCAGGCAGTCACCAGCGAAGAACCACAGCAGATCCCGCGGGATCAGGTGGGCTATTTGCGGATAACGGGTAATCACTTGGGTCAGGATGTCCTGGCCCAGGTACTGGCTTTCGATCGGATCGATCGGCAGGGACGCCAGCAGTTCGTCAAAGCGCTCCAGGAACAAGGCATGGCTTTCTTCGGGAACCTGTTCGGCCTCACCTACGGCGACCAGGATACTGCGCAGATGGTCGAGCAAAACCAGATGATCGGCAACGACGTTGGACACGAGATAAGTCCTCAAGAGCAAAACGGGCGCGGGAGTATAAAGCTCTCGTGCCCGTTTTTCACAAATAAACAGCTACACGGTCGTCGGCATCAGCGGACTTTGCCTTCTGCCTGTTTCAGCTCTTCCTTGTCGAAATCATCGACGTCGATCACCTTGCGCCGTGCTGCTTCGGCATCGCGCAGGGTCTGTGCTTCCTGCGGTTGCAACACCCCGGCCTCCAGTGCGGCGTCGATGGCGTGTTCGCCAGCCACCGGTTTGACCTGACCGCTCTTGAGCGAGGTGTGCAGTTTTTTGTGCAGCGGTTGGGCGGCATTCAGCAGATCGCTGGCGTGTTGCAGGGCACCGACGGCATCGTCGACGGACTGCGGGCGATAGCAACCGGCGAGCAGTTCTTCGAGGGTCGGATCGCCTTTGGCACGACCGATCACCGCTGCCACTTCGGCGCCGAGCTTGTCCGACGGGCCTTTATGGCGACGGCCGAACGGGAACACGATCACCCGCAGCAGGCAGCCAAACACTTTGTTCGGGAAGTTGCTCAGCAGCTCATCCAGTGCCCGTTCCGACTGGCCGAGGCTTTCTTCCATGGCCCAACGGAACAGCGGCTCCATATGCGCCGGCGAATCCAGGTCGTGATAACGCTTGAGCGCAGCGGAGGCCAGATACAGGTTGCTCAACACATCGCCAAGACGTGCGGACAGGCGTTCCCGGCGCTTCAGTTCGCCACCCAGCAACATCATGCTGAAGTCCGCCAGCATGGCGAAAGCCGCTGCCTGACGGTTGAGTGCACGGAAGTAGCCCTGACTGATCCTGTCCCCGGGTGCATGTTCGAAGTGGCCGAAGCCCAGGTTCAGCACCAGGGTGCTGGCGGCGTTGCCGACGGCAAAACCGATGTGCTTGAGCAGCAGGCCATCGAATTCTTTCAGTGCCTGTTCTTTGTCTTCGCGGCCAGCGAGGGCCATTTCCTTGAGCACGAACGGATGGCAACGAATGGCGCCCTGACCGAAGATCATCAGGTTGCGCGAGAGGATGTTCGCGCCTTCCACGGTGATGAAGATCGGTGCGCCGTTCCAGCTGCGTCCGAGGTAGTTGTTCGGACCCATGATGATCGCCTTGCCGCCGTGCACGTCCATGGCGTGGGTGATGCACTCGCGGCCGCGTTCGGTCAGGTGATACTTGAGGATCGCCGACAGTACCGATGGTTTCTCGCCCAGATCCACCGCGTTGGCGGTGAGCATGCGCGCGGCGTCCATCATCCAGGCGTTGCCGCCGATGCGCGCCATGGCTTCCTGAATGCCTTCGAAGGCCGACAACGGGACGTTGAACTGCTCACGAATCTGCGCGTATTGACCGGTCACCAGGCTGGTGAATTTGGCCGCGCCAGTGCCGACTGCCGGCAGTGAGATCGAACGCCCGACCGACAGGCAGTTCATCAGCATCATCCAGCCCTTGCCGAGCATTTCCTGGCCACCGATGAGGTAGTCCAGCGGGATGAACACGTCTTTGCCCGAGTTCGGGCCGTTCATGAACGCTGCACCCAGTGGCAGGTGACGACGGCCGATTTCCACACCCGGTGTATCGGTAGGAATCAGCGCCAGACTGATGCCGAGATCTTCCTTGTCGCCCAGCAGATGCTCCGGGTCATAGGCCTTGAAGGCCAGACCGAGCAGGGTCGCCACCGGACCGAGGGTGATGTAGCGTTTTTCCCAGTTCAGACGCAGGCCGATGACTTCCTGGCCTTCCCATTCACCTTTGCAGATGATCCCGGTGTCCGGCATGGCGCCGGCATCGGAACCGGCCAGCGGGCCGGTGAGGGCGAAGCACGGAATGTCGTCGCCACGGGCCAGCCGCGGCAGATAGTGATTGCGTTGTTCGTCGGTGCCGTAATGCAGCAGCAGTTCGGCCGGGCCGAGGGAGTTGGGCACCATCACCGTGGAGGCGAGGTCGCCGCTGCGGGTCGCGAGTTTCATCGCCACTTGCGAGTGGGCGTAGGCGGAAAAGCCCTTGCCGCCGAACTCCTTGGGAATGATCAGGGCGAAGAAACCGTGCTCCTTGATGTGGCTCCAGGCTTCGGGTGGCAGATCCATCGACTGGCCGATCTGCCAGTCAGTGACCATTGCGCAGAGTTCTTCGGTCGGACCGTCGATGAAGGCTTGTTCCTCTTCGCTCAGTTGCGCTTTTGGATAGGACAGCAGTTTGTCCCAGTCCGGACGCCCGCTGAACAGTTCACCGTCCCACCACACGGTACCGGCATCGATCGCGTCGCGTTCGGTCTGCGACATCGGCGGCAGGGTTTTCTGGAACCAGTTGAACAGCGGCGCGGTGAAGTGTTTGCGGCGCAGGTCAGGCAGCATCAACGGCGCGGCCACCACAGCAAGCACGATCCAGAACAGCAGCAGCAACCAGCCCGGGGCATGGCTGAAAATGCCCATCGCCAGCAGGTAAATGGCGACGATACCCAACGCGGGCAAGGGGGCGATGCGGCGGTGGGCGAGATACGCCACACCGACGATCAGAACCAGTATCCACAACAACAGCATATGTAATCCTCCGTGAACCAAGGCAAACCGACCCTCCAGAGCTTAGACGGCATCTGTAAAACGGGGTGGTCAGAACATGGTGATTGAACTCGTGGGAAACCCCGGATGGTTTTCGTAGGTTCGGTGGGCAACATCCGTGGGAAATCGTTCGCCGTTCCCGCGTCTTTGCGTCCATGTTTGGCCGAAACGTCGTTATCTCTGTGCTTGAGCTGTCGCTAGACTCGGGGCTCACCCAGGAGAACATCGTCATGCGCGAGTATCTGAGCCCCGGCCGCTTCATCGATAGTGACCACCCGGCGGTGGTGGAGTTCGCCGAACAACACCGCGGTGCCAGCCGCGACCCGCTCGCGCAGGCGATCAGTCTCTATCACGCCGTGCGCGATGCGGTGCGCTACAACCCGTATACCTTCAGCCTCGACCCGCAAACCCTGTGCGGCAGCTATGCGCTGGCCACCGGGGAAAGCTATTGCGTGCCCAAGGCCACATTGCTGGCCGGGTGCGCACGGCATTGCGGCATTCCCGCACGCATCGGTCTGGCCGACGTAAAGAATCACCTGTCGACCCCGCGTCTGCTGGAACTGCTGCGCAGCGATGTGTTTGCCATGCACGGCTACACCGAGCTGTTCCTCAATGACCGTTGGGTCAAGGCCACGCCGGCCTTCAATCAGCAACTTTGCGAGCTGTTCAACGTCGCACCGTTGGAATTTGACGGCATCAGTGACAGCGTTTTCCACCCATACAACCGTGACGGCGCGCTGTTGATGGAGTATCTGGTCGATCATGGTCAGTTCGTCGATGTGCCGGAGCGGTTCTTCTTCGAGCACTTGAAAAAGTGCTACCCGCATCTGTTCGGCGAACATCAGGCGAAGGTCTTGGGTGATATGCAGAGTGATTTGAGTCGGGTCTGATCCGGCGTATGCTGCCTGCCCACGCATTGGAAAAGAGGCGGTCATGCTGAAGATCTGGGGACGTAAAAACTCATCGAATGTCAGGAAGCCACTGTGGGCCGCCGAGGAGCTGGGCCTGGCCTACGAGGCGATTGACGCCGGTGGCGCGTTCGGTGTGGTCGACACGCCTGAATACCGCGCGATGAACCCGAACGGCCGGGTACCGGTGATCGAGGATGACGGCTTCGTGCTATGGGAATCGAATGCCATCGTGCGATACCTGCTGGCCAAGCATGCACCGAACAGCGCCTGGTATCCGGCAGACCTACAAGCCCGGGCCGTCGCTGACAAGTGGATGGACTGGACCATCTCGAGTTTTGCCGGGCCGTTCCGCACCGTGTTCTGGGGCGTGTTGCGTACGCCAGCGGACCAGCAGGACTGGCCGGCGATCAACGCCGCAATCAAGGAATGCACCGCGCTGCTGGCCATGGCCGATCAGGCCCTCGCCAGCCAGCCATATCTGTCCGGCAGCGAAATCGGCATGGGCGATATTCCGCTGGGCAGTTTCATTTATGCCTGGTTCGAGATGCCCATCGAACGTGCCGCGCAGCCGCATCTGCAGGCTTGGTACGCACGGCTGAAGCAGCGTCCGGCCTATCAGAAAGCAGTCATGACCGCGTTGACTTGATAATAACTATCGACACTCTTGACTGTACTTGTGTGGCGGCGGCAAGCACCATTGCGCTCATGCGCCGTGGTTGTTTTGTTCGCCGCCCGGCCCAATCTTTCCTTTTCTTCCCTTCTTGGTGCGTAAATCCGATATGAGTTCCGCTCTGTCCATCCGGCAGCTAACCAAAACCTACGGCAACGGGTTCCAGGCCTTGAGTGGTATCGATCTGGACGTCGCCGAAGGTGACTTTTTCGCCTTGCTCGGCCCCAACGGCGCCGGCAAATCCACGACCATCGGCATTCTCTCGACCCTGGTCAACAAGACCAGCGGCACGGTGAATATCTTCGGTCATGACCTGGACAAGAACCCCGCCGCGCTCAAGCGCTCGATCGGTGTGGTGCCCCAGGAATTCAACTTCAACCAGTTCGAAAAGACTTTCGACATCGTCGTGACCCAGGCCGGTTACTACGGCATCCCGGCGAAGATCGCCAAGGAACGCGCCGAGCAGTACCTGACCCAGCTCGGCCTGTGGGACAAGCGCGATGTGCCGTCGCGTTCGCTGTCCGGCGGCATGAAACGCCGACTGATGATTGCCCGCGCCCTGGTGCATGAGCCGCGCCTGCTGATCCTCGATGAGCCGACCGCAGGCGTCGACATCGAACTGCGTCGCTCGATGTGGACGTTCCTCACCGAGCTGAACCAGAAAGGCATCACCATCATCCTCACCACGCACTATCTGGAAGAGGCTGAGCAGCTGTGCCGCAACATCGGCATCATCGACCACGGCACCATTGTCGAGAACACCAGCATGAAACAGCTGCTGGGCCAGCTGCACGTCGAAACCTTCCTGCTCGACCTGAAAAACGACTTGCACGCCGCGCCGCAACTGATCGGCTATCCCGCTCGGTTGCTCGACGGCCATACCCTGGAAGTCCAGGTCGACAAATCCATGGGCATCACCGCGCTGTTCACTCAATTGGCGCAGCAGAATATTGAAGTGCTGAGCCTGCGTAACAAAACCAATCGCCTCGAGGAGCTGTTCGTGTCTCTGGTAGAGAAGAATCTGTCGAAGGTGGCGGTATGAGTTCCGAGTTCCGCCCCAACCTCGTCGCCCTCCAGACCATCGTTTATCGCGAGGTCAAACGCTTCACGCGGATCTGGCCGCAGACCCTGCTGCCGCCGGCGATCACCATGGTTCTGTACTTCGTGATCTTCGGTAACCTGATCGGCAAGCAGATTGGCGGCATGGGTGGCTTCAGTTACATGGAGTACATCGTGCCGGGGCTGATCATGATGTCGGTGATCACCAACTCCTACGGCAACGTGGTCTCGAGTTTCTTCGGCAGCAAGTTTCAGCGTTCCATCGAGGAACTAATGGTCTCGCCGGTGTCGCCGCACACGATTCTGATCGGCTTCACCATTGGCGGCGTGCTGCGTGGCTTGATGGTCGGGGTGATCGTGACCATTCTGTCGCTGTTCTTCACCCATCTGCAGGTGCATCACCTCGGCGTGACCTTGCTGGTGGTGATCTTGACCGCGACGATCTTCTCGCTGCTGGGCTTCATCAACGCGGTGTTTGCGCGCAACTTCGATGACATTTCGATCATCCCGACGTTTGTGCTGACGCCGCTGACTTACCTCGGTGGCGTGTTTTACTCGATCACCTTGCTGCCGCCGTTCTGGCAGACCGTGTCGCTGGCCAACCCGGTGCTGCATATGGTCAATGCCTTCCGTTACGGCATTCTCGGGGTGTCGGATATCCGCATCGGCATCGCGATCACCTTCATGCTGGTGGCGACGGTGGTGTTGTACCTCGGTTGTGCGCGGTTGCTGGTGAGTGGGCGCGGGATGCGGACCTGATCCGAAAACGCGTCGCTGCCATCGCGAGCAGGCTCACTCCTACAGAAGGGCGCGTTCCAATGTAGGAGTGAGCCTGCTCGCGATGGGGCCTATTCAGACGCTACAAAAAAACGGCCTCCCACTGCGGAGGCCGTTTTGCATTCAAGATTTGCGGCTTTTCTTGCGCCGCGCCCATTGCCGCGCCACCCACCAACGCCAATACAGCATCACCGTGAAGTAAGCGAGGATGCCAAGTATCAATCCACACACTACCGACCCCAGCAAAAACGGTTGCCACATGGTCGACAACTCTCCGCTGATCCATTCCCAGGTCAACGAATCGGGCAGGGTGCGGGCGGGCACATTCATCAACCAGGCTCCGGCCTGATAAGTACAGAAAAACACCGCCGGCATGGTGATCGGGTTGGTCAGCCACACGAGGCTGACGGCAATCGGCATGTTGCCGCGCACGGTGATCGCCAGTGCCGCCGCCACCAGCATCTGCGCCGGAATCGGCAGGAACGCGGCGAACAGGCCGACGGCCATCGCCCGGGCCACCGAATGCCGATTGAGGTGCCAGAGGTTCGGGTCATGCAGCAACTTGCCGAGAAAGCGTAAGGATTTGTGTTCCCTGATGCTCGTCGGGTCGGGCATGTAACGTTTGAATAAGCGCCGGGGCATAAGGCTTCTCGGTCGGTTAAGGCGGCAAGTATGTCTGGATTCTACGAAGCGCCCATTCAGACTTTGTGACAATTGTTGACGACGACCCGCCCTCATACCAGCTACCCCTAATGCACGAACTCTCAAGGACGGGCTTATGCGCACAGGGATGATGGCGCTGGCAGTCGGTCTGCTGGTTCCGGTTTTTTTGCCGGTTTTACCGCCGGTCGGGTTGATGATGTTGTTGCCGTTGGTGGGACTGATGTTGTTGCCGTTTCGCAGCTATCCCCTGGCGTTTCTGCTATTCGGTTTCACCTGGGCGTGCGTCAGTGCGCAATGGGCGTTGAATGATCGCCTGCCGGAAGCGCTTGACGGCGAAACCCGTTGGGTCGAAGGGCGGGTGGTCGGTTTGCCGCAAACCAGCGAGGGCGTGGTGCGGTTCGAGTTGGCCGATGCCCGCTCGCGACACGAAAAATTGCCGTCGTTGATGCGTCTGGCGTGGTACGCCGGGCCGCCGCTCAACAGCGGTGAGCGCTGGCGGCTGGCGGTGAAGCTCAGGCGCCCCGGTGGTTTGCTCAATCCCGACGCCTTCGATTACGAAGCCTGGCTGTTGGCGCAACGCATCGGCGCGACCGGCACGATCAAGGATGGTCAGCGCCTGGCCGAGGCAAACTGGGCATGGCGCGACAGCATTCGTCAGCGCTTGCTGGCAGTCGATGCCCAAGGCCGGGGCGGTGCATTGGCGGCACTGGTGCTCGGCGACGGCTCCGGGCTCAGCCGCGAGGATTGGCAGATCCTGCAGGAAACCGGCACCGTGCATCTGCTGGTGATTTCCGGTCAACACATCGGGATGTTGGCGGCGGTCATCTATCTGTTGGTCGCCGGGCTGGCGCGCTACGGCTGGTGGCCGCTGCGCTGGCCATGGCTGCCATGGGCCTGTGGGCTGGCGTTTGCCGCGGCGCTCGGTTACGGCTTGCTCGCCGGGTTTGATGTGCCGGTGCAACGGGCCTGCGTGATGGTTGGGCTGATGTTGTTGTGGCGCCTGCGCTTTCGCCATCTCGGCGCGTGGTGGCCGCTGTTGCTGGCATTCGATGCGTTGCTGTTGCTCGACCCGTTAGCCAGTTTGCGTCCGGGTTTGTGGCTGTCGTTCGCCGCGGTGGGGATTTTGATTTTCACCTTCGGCGGGCGACTCGGCGCGTGGAAATGGTGGCAGACCTGGACCCGCGCGCAATGGCTGATTGCGCTGGGTCTGTGCCCGGTGTTGCTGGCGCTGAGCCTGCCGATCAGCGTCAGCGGGCCATTGGCAAATCTGCTCGCGGTGCCATGGGTCAGTCTGCTGGTGCTGCCACCGGCACTGCTCGGCACGCTGTTGTTGCCGGTGCCTTACGTCGGTGCAGGCTTGTTGTGGCTGGCCGGTGGTTTGATCGACTGGCTGTTTCGCGGCTTGTCGCTGATCGCCGGGGCTTGGCCGGCGTGGATCTCGCCGTCGCTGCCGTGGTGGGTTTTGCTGCTCGGCAGTCTCGGCGCCTTGCTGTTGCTGTTGCCGCGTGGGGTGCCGTTGCGACCGTTGGGCTGGCCGTTGCTGTTGATTCTGCTGGCGCCGCCGCGCGAGCGAGTGGCCGAGGGCCAGGCCGATGTCTGGCAGCTCGATGTCGGTCAGGGCCTGGCGATCCTGATCCGCACGCGTCATCACGCGTTGCTCTACGACGCCGGTCCACGCTTCGGCGATTTCGATCTGGGCGAGCGGGTGGTGCTGCCGGCGCTGCACAAACTGGGGGTCAACCGCATCGATCTGATGCTGCTCAGTCATGCCGATGCCGACCATGCCGGTGGTGCGCTGGCAGTATCGCGGGGCTTGAAAGTGACGCGGGTGATCAGCGGCGATCCGCCGGGGCTGCCCGCCATCCTGCGGGCCGAGGCCTGTGAAAGCGGGCGCCAATGGCAGTGGGACGGGGTCCGTTTTCAGCTGTGGCAATGGTCGGCCGCCAATGACAGCAATCAGCGCTCCTGCGTGTTGCAGATCGAGGCCAATGGCGAGCGTCTGCTGCTGACCGGCGATATCGACATCGCCGCCGAACGGGTTCTGCTCGACAGTCCGCTGGCCGTGCCGACGCACTGGCTGCAGGCACCGCACCATGGCAGTCGCAGTTCCTCCTCGATGGTGCTGCTTCGGGCATTGAAGCCGCATTCGGTGCTGATCTCCCGGGGGCAGGGCAATTCGTTCGGTCATCCGCACCCGCTGGTGCTCGCGCGTTATCGCCAGCAAGGGCTGCGCATCTACGACAGCGCGCAGCACGGCGCCATCCAGCTGCGCCTGGGCAGCTTTCAGGCGCCGTGGCTGATGCGTCAACAACGGCGTTTCTGGCGCTGAAACACCATTGATCGCAGGATCGCCGAATGCGGCATCAGGTCGTCGGGGCAGCGGGTCTTAATCGCGAACCGGTATGGTAAAGTGGCGCACTTTTTCGAGGGGACTGTCACTGTGTGGGAATTGGTCAAATCCGGCGGCTGGATGATGTTGCCGATCATTCTGAGTTCCATCGCGGCCATGGCGATTGTCGCCGAGCGTCTGTGGACCCTGCGCGCCAGCCGCGTCACCCCCGAGCATCTGCTGGGTCAGGTCTGGGTCTGGATCAAGGACAAGCAGCTCAATAAAGAAAAACTCAAGGAATTGCGCGCCAATTCGCCGCTGGGTGAAATCCTCGCCGCGGGCCTGGCCAACTCCAAGCATGGTCGCGAGATCATGAAGGAATGCATCGAAGAAGCCGCCGCGCGGGTGATTCACGAGCTCGAACGCTACGTCAACGCGCTGGGCACCATCGCTGCCATGTCGCCGTTGCTGGGCCTGTTGGGCACGGTGCTGGGCATGATCGACATTTTCAGCGCCTTCACCGGTTCCGGCATGACCACCAACGCCTCGGTCCTGGCCGGCGGTATTTCCAAGGCACTGATCACCACTGCGGCGGGCCTGATGGTCGGTATTCCGTCGGTGTTCTTCCACCGTTTCCTGCAACGCCGCATCGATGAGCTGGTGGTGGGCATGGAGCAGGAAGCGATCAAACTGGTCGAAGTGGTGCAGGGCGACCGTGACGTCGATCTGGCCGGGGACAAAGCGTGAAATTCCGTCGCAAACCCCGGGAAACGATCGACATCAACCTCGCGTCGCTGATCGACGTGGTGTTCATCCTGTTGCTGTTTTTCGTCGTGACCACCACCTTCACCCGCGAGACACAGTTGCGCGTCGATCTGCCGGAATCGGTCAGCGGATCGCCCGCCGAAGACCAGCAGCTCAAGCAACTGGATGTCGCGATCAGCGCTGAAGGCGTGTTCTCGGTGAACAACAAGATTCTGCCGAAAAACGACCTGGCGACGCTGATGGAAGCCATGCAGAAAGAAGCCAACGGTGACACCAACATGCCGTTGTCGATCAGCGCTGACGGCAAGACCCAACACCAATCGGTGATCACCGCCATGGACGCGGCCGGCAAGCTCGGTTTCAGCCATTTGCGCATGACCACGGTCGAGGCGGCGCCCAAATCCTGATGAGCCTGTCCGATCGTTTGCTCGCCGCGTGGTATCAGGGGCATCCGGCCCTGACGCTGCTGCGGCCGCTGGAAATGCTCTACCGCCGCGTGGTGGTCAACAAGCGTCAGCGCTTTCTCGACGGTGAAGGCCAGATCTATCAGCCACCGGTGCCGTTGATCGTGGTCGGCAATATCACCGTCGGCGGCACCGGCAAGACACCGATGATCCTGTGGCTGATCGAGCATTGCCGACGCGCCGGTCTGCGGGTTGGTGTGGTCAGTCGTGGATATGGCGCCAAACCGCCGCAACTGCCGTGGCGGGTCACCGCCGAGCAGAGCGCCGACGTCGCCGGCGATGAACCGCTGTTGATCGTGCAGCGCACCGGCGTGCCGCTGATGATCGACCCTGATCGCAGCGCAGCGGTCAAAGCCTTGCTCGCCAGTGAGCCGCTGGACCTGATCCTCTCCGATGATGGCATGCAGCATTACCGCTTGGCGCGAGATCTGGAGCTGGTGCTGATCGACGCCGCCCGTGGTTTGGGCAACAAGCGCTGCCTGCCGGCCGGTCCGTTGCGCGAGCCGATCGAGCGCCTGCAAAGCGTCGATGGCGTGCTGTTCAACGGTGCCACTGCGGATCGTGAAGACGGTTTTGCCTTTCACCTGCAACCGACCGCACTGGTCAATCTGCGCAGTGGCGCGCGCAAGCCGCTGGCGCATTTTGCGCCCGGTCAATCGGTGCACGCGGTGGCCGGAATCGGCAATCCGCAACGTTTCTTCAATACCCTCGAAGCGCTAGACTGGCGAGCAGTCCCCCATGCGTTTGCCGACCACGCCGAATACAGCGTGCAGGCCTTGAATTTCACACCGTCATTGCCGTTGGTGATGACCGAAAAGGACGCGGTGAAGTGCCGT
Organism: Pseudomonas fluorescens; assembly: GCF_004683905.1. Lineage (NCBI taxonomy): Bacteria > Pseudomonadati > Pseudomonadota > Gammaproteobacteria > Pseudomonadales > Pseudomonadaceae > Pseudomonas > Pseudomonas fluorescens. Next base: position 4,405,815 of record NZ_CP038438.1, on the reverse strand, counting down.
GCCTTCGCAGCAGACGACTGGTGGTATCTGGCGGTCGATGCCGTGCCGTCACCGGCCTTCGTGGCCTGGTTCGACACCCAGTTGATGCGCCTGTTGCCCGATCGTCTTTTGCCTTAACTCTTTATCCAGGGAATGTTCATGGACACCAAATTGCTCGACATCCTCGCGTGCCCGATCTGCAAAGGCCCGCTCAAGCTCAGCGCCGACAAGACCGAACTGATCAGCAAGGGCGCCGGTCTGGCCTATCCGATCCGCGACGGCATCCCGGTGATGCTCGAAAGCGAAGCGCGCACCCTGACCACTGACGAGCGTCTGGATAAATGACCACTGCTTTCACCGTTGTCATCCCGTCGCGTTACGCCTCGACCCGCCTGCCGGGCAAACCGCTGCTGGATATCGCCGGCAAGCCGATGATCCAGCATGTCTGGGAGCAGGCGAGCAAAAGCAGCGCCAGCCGTGTGGTCGTCGCGACTGACGATGCGCGCATCGTCGAAGCCTGCAAGGCGTTCGGCGCGGAAGTGGTGCTGACCCGTGAAGATCACAATTCCGGCACCGATCGTCTAGCTGAGGTCGCCGCCAAACTGGGCCTCGAGCCTGACGCGATCGTGGTCAACGTGCAGGGTGACGAGCCGCTGATCCCGCCAAGCGTGATCGATCAGGTTGCCGCCAACCTCGCCGCCCACACCGAAGCGCGCATGGCCACGCTGGCCGAGCCGATCGAAGACGTCGAAACCCTGTTCAACCCGAACGTGGTCAAGGTCGTCAGCGACCTCAATGGTCTGGCGCTGACCTTCAGTCGCGCTACTTTGCCGTGGGCCCGCGATGCCTTCGCCAAGAGCCGCGAGCAGTTGCCGGAAAGCGTGCCGTACCGTCGCCACATCGGCATTTATGCCTACCGTGCCGGGTTCCTCCAGGACTTCGTGAACTGGGGCCCATGCTGGCTGGAAAACACTGAATCCCTCGAACAACTGCGTGCCCTGTGGCATGGCGTGCGGATTCATGTGGCCGATGCATTGATCGCGCCGCCGACCGGTGTCGACACCGTTGAAGACCTCGAGCGCGTTCGTCGCCTGCTGGAGGCCTGATGCGCGTTCTGTTCGTGTGCCTGGGCAACATTTGCCGCTCGCCCACCGCTGAAGGCGTGCTGCGCCACAAATTGCGCACAGCCGGGCTGGCGGATCAGGTCGAAGTGGCCTCCGCCGGCACCGGTGACTGGCACGTCGGCAATCCGCCGGACAAGCGCAGCCAGGCTGCAGCCAAAGTGCGTGGTTATGACCTGTCGGCGCAACGCGCGCAGCAGGTCAGCCGCGCCGATTTCGCCAGTTACGACCTGATTCTGGCCATGGACAACAGCAACCTGCGTAACCTCAAGGCACTGCAACCGTCCACCGGCAAGGCCGAGCTGGATCTGTTCCTGCGCCGTTATGCCGGTGTGGTCGATGAAGTGCCGGATCCGTACTACGACGGCGATCAGGGCTTCGAGCAGGTGCTGGACCTGATCGAAGCAGCCTGTGACCAACTGTTGATCGAAGTGAAGGGCCGGTTATGAGTTTGCAGCTTCAATCACAGGTTTCGCTGAAACCGTTCAACAGTTTTGGCGTCGACGTTCGCGCGCAGTTGTTCGCCGAGGCCCACAGCGACGCCGACGTGCGCGAAGCCCTTGCCTATGCGACTGCCCATGATCTGCCGTTGCTGGTGATCGGCGGCGGCAGCAACCTGCTGCTGACTGCAGATATTCCGGCGCTGGTGCTGCGCATGGCCAGCCATGGCATTCGGCTGATCAGCGATGACGGCAACCACGTGGTGATCGAGGCTGAAGCCGGTGAGCCGTGGCATCCGTTCGTGCAGCACACGCTGGCGCTGGGTTTTTCCGGTCTGGAAAACCTCAGCCTGATCCCCGGCACCGTGGGCGCGGCACCGATGCAGAACATCGGTGCCTACGGCGTCGAGATCAAGGATGTGTTCGCCGGGCTGACCGCGCTGGATCGCCAGACCGGCGAGCTGCGCGACTTCAGCCTGGAAGAATGCAACTTCGCCTACCGCGACAGCCTGTTCAAGCAGCAGCCGGGGCGTTGGCTGATCCTGCGGGTGCGCTTCAAGCTCGATCGTGTTGCGCATCTGCATCTGGAATACGGCCCGGTGCGTCAGCGCCTGACCGAGCAAGGCATCGAGCAACCGACACCCAGCGACGTCAGTCGCGCGATCTGCAGTATCCGCAGCGAAAAATTGCCGGATCCGGCGGTGCTCGGCAATGCCGGCAGTTTCTTCAAGAATCCGCTGGTGTCGGCCGCGCTGGTCGAGCAGATCAAGGCGCAGCACCCGGATCTGGTGGCCTATGCGCAAGCGGACGGGCAGATGAAACTGGCCGCCGGCTGGTTGATCGAGCGCGCTGGCTGGAAAGGTTTCCGCGAGGCCGATGCCGGCGTGCATAAATTGCAGGCGCTGGTGCTGGTCAACTACGGCACCGCGACCGGTCTGCAATTGCTGGAGCTGGCGCAACGCATCCAGAAAGATATTGCCGAACGTTTCAATGTCGAACTGGAAATGGAGCCGAACCGCTATTGAGGCTACGCTTCAGGTCGGTATCCAAAGCCCTGCACTGAACAAAAAGTGCAGGGCTTTTTTGTTAACGGTGGGTTAACTTAGCCAGCTAACGATAACCGTCATTTGCTCCACCAAAGGCCCGGTGCAGACGTTCGCGTCGGCACAAGAGAGCCTGTGCCAACCACATATCAGTCAGCGATGACCCTGTGGCGAGGGAGCTTGCTCCCGCTGGGGCGCGTAGCGGCCCCGCTTTCAAGAAGGGCCTGCTCCGCAGTCCAGCGGGAGCAAGCACCCTCGCCACAGGCTCAGTGTTCGGCTTCACTGATGTGTATTGGCCCATTAGCCTGAGTCGATCTGCGTGAACCACCGCCAGTTCTGCTCGACCCCATAACCACCAAGAATATGCGGGCGTGCCCATGATTACCCTGAAACTCAATGGCCAGGATCACCCACTGGATGTCACCGAAGACATGCCGCTGCTGTGGGCAATCCGTGATGTCGCCGGTTACAACGGCACCAAATTCGGCTGCGGCATGGGCCTGTGCGGTGCCTGCACCATTCATATCGACGGCTTGCCGGCGCGCAGTTGCATCACGCCGATCGGCTCGGTGGTCGGGCAAAACGTCACCACCATCGACAATCTGCACGCCGATCCGGTCGGGCAGGTGGTGCAGCAAGCCTGGCTCGATAGCGCCGTGGCGCAGTGTGGTTTTTGTCAGGGCGGGCAGATCATGTCCGCCACCGCGTTGCTCAAGACCAACCCCGATCCGAGCGACGAGCAGATCGAAGAGGCAATGGTCGGCAACATTTGCCGGTGCGGCACCTACAACCGGATCAAGACCGCGATCCGCCAGGCCTCGACTCACTTGAAGGAGGCCAAGGCATGAGCCGCTTGCCGAATGATTTCGCCCTGAGCAATCTCAGCCGCCGTGGCTTTCTCAAGGGCGTCGGCGCCACGGGCGCATTGGTGCTGGCCGCGAGCTGGGGCTGGCAGGATGCACTGGCTGAAGACGCGCCGAAGAAGTTCGGTGCCGACGGCATGCCCAATGGCTGGATCGACGATCCCAAGGTCTACGTCAGCATCGCCGCAGACGGCACGGTCACCGTGGTCTGCAACCGCTCGGAAATGGGCCAGGGCGTGCGCACCAGCCTGACCATGGTAGTTGCCGACGAACTGGACGCCGATTGGGCCAAGGTCAAAGTCCGGCAAGCGCCGGGTGACGAAGTACGTTTCGGCAACCAGGACACTGACGGTTCGCGCAGCATGCGTCACTGGTATGAACCGATGCGCCGCTGCGGCGCGGCGGCCCGGACCATGCTGGAACAAGCCGCCGCCGCGCAGTGGCAGGTGCCGGTGGGCGAGTGCCATGCGCAGCTGCACAAAGTCATTCACAAACCATCCGGTCGCGAGCTGGGTTACGGCGAACTTGCCGCTGCAGCCAGTGCACTGGCAGTGCCGGCCCGTGACAGCCTGCGCCTCAAGCAGCCGTCGGAGTTCCGCTACATCGGCAAGGAAGGCACCAAAGCCATCGACGGTGCCGATATCGTCAACGGGCGCGCGGTGTACGGCGCGGACGTGCATTTCGACGGCATGCTCTACGCCACCATCGCCCGTCCGGCGGTGTACGGCGGCAAGGTCAAGTCGCTGGATGACAGCGCCGCGCTGAAGGTTCCGGGTGTGCTGAAGATCATGCAGATCGAGAGCCGTCCGCTGCCTTCGGAATTCCAGCCGCTGGGCGGCGTAGCGGTGATTGCCAGCAATACCTGGGCGGCGATCAAGGGCCGCGAGGCGCTGAAGATCGAATGGGACGACGGCCCCAATGCCAGTTATGACTCGATCGCTTATCGCAAGGAACTGGAAGCGGCGTCGCGCAAACCCGGCAAAGTGGTACGCAACACTGGCGATATCGACAAAGCCCTGAGCGGCGCAGCGAGCAGTCTCGAAGCGTCTTACTATCTGCCGCATCTGGCGCAGGCACCGATGGAGCCGATGGTCGCCATCGCGCGCTACGACAAAGGTGTGTGTGAAGCGTGGGCGCCGAGTCAGGCGCCGCAGGTGACTCGCGAACGCATCGCCGAGCGCCTCGGGCTGCCGTTCGACAATGTCACCTTCAACGTCACGCTGCTCGGTGGCGGTTTCGGCCGTAAATCGAAGCCGGATTTCGTCGTCGAAGCGGCGATCCTCGCCAAAGAGTTCCCAGGCAAAGCGGTGCGGGTGCAATGGACCCGCGAGGATGACATCCACAACTCGTATTTCCACACGGTGTCCGCCGAGTATTTGAAAGCCGCTGTCGGCAAGGACGGCATGCCCTCCGGCTGGCTGCATCGCACAGTGGCGCCGAGCATTACGGCGCTGTTCGCCCCGGGCATGAACCATGAAGCGGCGTTCGAACTGGGCATGGGTTTCACCAATATGGCTTACGCGATTCCCAGCGTGCGCCTGGAAAACCCCGAAGCCACGGTGCATACCCGCGTCGGCTGGTATCGCTCGGTGTCGAACATTCCTCACGGTTTTGCGATTCAGAGTTTCGTCGACGAACTGGCGCACAAGGCTGGCGTCGATCCGCTCAAGTACCAGATCAAGTTGCTCGGCCCGGATCGGCAGATCGATCCGCGTACCCTGAGTGAGGAGTGGAACTACGGCGAATCCCTCGAGCGCTACCCGATCGACACCGGGCGCATGCGCACGGTATTGGAAACCGCGGCCAAGGCTGCCGGCTGGGGGCGCCAATTGCCCAAGGGCCGAGGCCTCGGTCTGGCGGTGCATTACAGCTTCGTCACCTATGTGGCGGCGGTGATCGAAGTCGAGGTCAAGGACGACGGTACGCTGATCGTGCACAAGGCTGACATCGCTGTTGATTGCGGACCGCAGATCAACCCTGAGCGCATTCGCTCGCAGTTCGAGGGCGCGTGCGTGATGGGTCTGGGCAACGCGGTGCTGGGTGAAATCAGCTTCAAGGATGGCAAGGTCCAGCAGGACAACTTCCATATGTACGAAGTGGCGCGCATGTCGCTGGCGCCGAAGGAAGTTGCGGTGCATCTGGTGACGCCGCCGGGTGACGTGCCGTTGGGCGGAGTCGGTGAGCCGGGCGTGCCGCCGATTGCGCCGGCACTGTGCAATGCGATCTTCGCCGCCACCGGCCAGCGCATCCGCAACTTGCCGGTGCGTTATCAGCTGCAGGGCTGGCAGAAGGCGCAGGCGTAATGGACAGCGCCGATCTCAACGTCCTGCGCAGCGTGCTTGAATGGCGCCGCGCCGGGCAGCGGGTGGTGCTGTTCAGTGTGGTGCAGACCTGGGGCACTGCGCCCCGGGCACTCGGCGCGATGCTCGCGTTGCGCGAGGACGGCGTGGTGATCGGCTCGGTGTCCGGCGGTTGTGTCGAGGATGACTTGATCGCCCGTCTGCACGACGGGCGCATCGCCAGCGACGGCCCGCCAGTGCAACTGATTACCTATGGCGTCACCCGCGAGGAGGCGGCGCGTTTCGGCTTGCCCTGTGGCGGCACGCTGCGCCTGACCGAGGAGCGGGTCGCTGATCCGGCGTGGGTCGCCGAGTTGCTGGCGCGTTGTGAAAACCATGAGATTGTCGCCCGTGAGCTGAACATCGAAACCGGTGAGGTTGTGCTGTCGGCGGCGAGCAAATCCGATGTGCTCGAATTCGACGGCAAGACCCTGCGCGCCATTTATGGTCCGCGCTGGCGTCTGTTGTTGATCGGCGCCGGGCAGCTGTCGCGTTACGTGGCGGACATGGCGCGGCTGCTGGATTTCGAAGTGCTGATCTGCGATCCGCGTACCGAGTTCGTTTATGGCTGGGAAGAGCACCACGGACGGTTCGTCCCGGGTATGCCGGATGATGCGGTGTTGAGCATTCAGACGGACGAACGCACAGCCATCGTCGCGCTGACTCACGATCCCCGTCTGGATGATATGGCGTTGCTCACCGCGCTCGATTCGCCGGCCTTCTATGTCGGTGCACTGGGGTCGCGGGTCAACAGCCAGAAGCGCCGGGACAATCTGGCTCAGCTAGGCTTGTCAGAAGCCGCCATTGCGCGATTGCACGGGCCGATCGGTCTGCACATCGGCAGTCATTCGCCAGCGGAGATTGCCCTGTCGTTGTTGGCGGAGATTGTGGCGATCAAGAACGGCGTCGAGTTGAAACAGAAGAAAGTCGTGGAGGGCGCATGAGTCGATCTATCGCAGTGATTGTGCTGGCGGCGGGCGAGGGCAGTCGCTTTCGCCAGGTTGCCGGTGCCGACAAGGACAAGTTGCTGGCCGATTGCACCGGGCGTGATGGCGCGGTGCGCTCGGTGATCGAGCAAGTGTTGCTGAATCTGCCGGCCAACCTCGACAAGCGGGTGCTGGTGACCACTGAAGCGCGGCCGCAGGCGATGCGCATGGCTCAGGCTTATGGCTGTGACGTGGTCTCGATTGAATCGACCGGGATGGGTGACAGTATTGCGGCTGGCGTTGCGGTTTGTCCGGATGCAGATGGCTGGCTGATCGTGTTGGGGGACATGCCGTTTATCCTGCCGTCGAGTATCGAGCGGGTGGTGGCGGCAATGACCGATGACGCGGTTAGTGTGCCGGTGCAGGAGGGCGAATTTGGGCATCCGGTGGGGTTCGGGCGTTCGTTCGGGCCGGGCTTGCAGGCATTGAGTGGTGATCGCGGCGCCAGGCCTTTGTTCAAGCAGGGCAGGGTGATTGAGATAGCGGTGGATGATCCCGGGGTGTTGTGGGATATCGATGTGCCTGAGTCTCTGGTATTCCCCCAATCCTGAGCCTCCTGCAGAGCTTTTGTGGGAGCGGGCTTGCTCGCGAATGCGGAGCGTCAGTGACTTCCAGGGTGGCTGACACACCGCATTCGCGAGCAAGCCCGCTCCCACATTGAAGGGTGGTGATGCTTGAGCTGGAGGCAATAAAAAGCCCCGCCTGATTGCTCAGACGGGGCTTTTTATTGGCTTGCGGAATCAGACGAGCGGTTTAGGCTCGTGTTCTTTTTCCTCGGCCGCTTGGTGATGCTCGACCGCGTCCTGAACGGAGCGTGGTGCTTCGGCGATCACCGATTCAACCACCGCTTCTTCAGTCACGGTAGCAACCTCGACCACTTCAGCCGCCGGAGCAGCAGCGGCAGCCAGTTCGGCTTCCTTCTGCAGACGCTCGGCTTCACGCTTGCGGCGACGCACTTCACGTGGGTCGTTTGGCGCACGGCCGTTTGGCGTCAGGGCGCTGACCGGAGCGGCTTCAACTACTGGAGCAGGGGCTTCGGCAGCCACTGGCGCTTCGACCACCGGTGCTTCAACCACTGGCGCTGGAGCAGGTTCAGCGGCTTCGACCACTGGCGCGGCAGCCTTGGCTTCTTCAACCACTGGGGCTTCAACGACTGGCGCTGGAGTTTCAGCGACGGCAGGCTCGGCAACCCAGTTGAACGCGGTCTGTTCTTCACGAACTTCACGCACGGTTTCGGTCACGGTTTCAGCGACGGTTTCAGCAACCGGCTCAGCAGCCACAACTGGCGCTTCAATAGCAGGTTCTGCAGCAGCTTCAACCTGAGGCAGTGTTTCTTGAACCGGTGCCACTTCGACTTCCGGAGCAGCAACCACTTCCACTGGGGTGGTGGCCTCAACGACCGGCGCTTCCACTGGAGCGGTTTCCTGAACAGCGGCGGTAGCGCGTTCGGCTTGCTCGTGAGCCTGTGCTTCGGCCGGAGCGCTGATCACGCTGCTGGCAACAGCGGCAGTGACGGCCAGGCCGGCAGCCAGATCGGCAGCGCTTGGTGCTGGTTCAGCGTTTTCGCCGGACTCGGACTCTTCCGAACCTTCGATCACGTTGCCGTTGGCATCACGCTGACGCTCGCGACGGTTGCTGCGACGACGCTGACCACGGGAGCGACGACGTGGACGATCGCCTTCGGCGTTGTCCTGACCGTCTTCCGGCAGTTGCTCTTCGTTGCTGTTCACTTCTTCTTCAGCAACGGCAGCAGCCTGCTCGGCACGCGGTTGACGCTCTTCACGCGGTGGGCGTGGAGCGCGCTCTTCGCGAGGCTGACGGGCCGGACGCTCTTCTGCGACCACAGCGGCAGCGGCAGCTGCTACGGGTGCAGCCGGAGCGGCGTCCAGTGGCTCGCGCAGTTCACGTACACGCTCTTCACGCTCGCCACGTGGCTTGCGATCTTCGCGCGGCGCACGTGGTGCACGTTCTTCACGCGGAGCGCGGGGTGCGCGTTCTTCGCGGGCGGCCGGTGCTTCGCTGCGGGCTTCACGCGGCTCGCGGACTTCACGGGCTTCACGTGGCTGACGCTCTTCACGCGGCTCGCGTGGGGCGCGTTCTTCACGCGGTGCACGTTCTTCGCGCGGCTTGCGCTCTTCATCACGGCGACCGTTACGGTTGCGGCTCTGCTGACGACCGTTGCGACGCTCTTCGTTGCGGGCCGGACGCTCGGTGGCCGGTTTTTCAACGACGACCGGAGCGGCTGGCTCTTCTTTGGTCGCGAACAGGCTGACCAGCGATTTCACCAGGCCCTTGAACAGGCTTGGCTCTGGCGCGGCAACCGGAGCCGGTGCAGCAGCGGCAGGCGCGGCGACTTCGGTCGGCACCGGCGCATTGGCACGGGCCGGCGCAGTCTTGACCGCAGCTTCCTGGCGAACCAGGGTGCGGGTCGCAGCGGCTGGCTGGACTTCTTCGACTTCGGCAGCGGCAGCAGCGATTTCGTAGCTGGACTGGTTGGTCGCAGCTTCCGGGCTGTCGTCACGCAGACGCTGAACTTCGAAGTGCGGGGTTTCGAGGTGATCGTTCGGCAGAATGACGATACGGGCACGGGTGCGCAGTTCGATCTTGGTGATCGAGTTGCGTTTTTCGTTGAGCAGGAACGCGGCGACCGGGATCGGCACCTGGGCGCGCACTTCGGCAGTGCGGTCTTTCAGGGCTTCTTCTTCGATCAGGCGCAGGATCGCCAGCGACAGCGATTCGACGTCACGGATGATGCCGGTGCCGTTGCAGCGCGGGCAGACGATGCCGCTGCTTTCGCCCAGCGATGGACGCAGGCGCTGACGGGACATTTCCAGCAGGCCGAAGCGCGAGATGCGGCCGATCTGCACGCGAGCGCGGTCGGCTTCCAGGCATTCGCGGACTTTCTCTTCCACGGCGCGCTGGTTCTTGGCAGGGGTCATGTCGATGAAGTCGATGACGATCAGGCCGCCGATGTCGCGCAGGCGCAACTGACGGGCGATTTCTTCGGCGGCTTCAAGGTTGGTCTGCAGCGCGGTTTCTTCGATGTCGCTGCCTTTGGTGGCGCGCGCCGAGTTGATGTCGATGGACACCAGGGCTTCGGTCGGATCGATGACGATGGAGCCGCCGGAAGGCAGTTCGACGACGCGCTGGAAAGCGGTCTCGATCTGGCTTTCGATCTGGAAACGGTTGAACAGCGGAACGCTGTCTTCGTACAGCTTGATCTTGCTGGCGTACTGCGGCATCACCTGGCGGATGAAGGTCAGGGCTTCGTCCTGGGCTTCAACGCTGTCGATCAGCACTTCGCCGATGTCCTGGCGCAGGTAATCGCGGATGGCGCGGATGATCACGTTGCTTTCCTGATAGATCAGGAATGGCGCGGAGCGATCCAGCGAGGCTTCTTTGATGGCAGTCCACAGTTGCAGCAGGTAGTCGAGGTCCCACTGCATTTCTTCGCTGCTGCGGCCCAGGCCGGCAGTGCGCACGATCAGACCCATGTCGGCTGGAGCAACCAGACCGTTCAGCGCTTCACGCAGTTCGTTGCGCTCTTCGCCTTCGATGCGACGGGAGATGCCGCCGGCACGCGGGTTGTTCGGCATCAGCACGAGGTAACGACCGGCCAGGCTGATGAAGGTGGTCAGGGCGGCGCCCTTGTTGCCACGTTCTTCTTTTTCGACCTGAACGATGACTTCCTGGCCTTCGCTCAGGACGTCCTTGATGTTGACGCGGCCTTCAGGGGCTTTCTTGAAGTATTCGCGGGAGATTTCTTTGAGGGGCAGGAAGCCGTGGCGCTCGGAGCCGAAATCGACAAAGGCAGCCTCAAGGCTTGGTTCGATGCGAGTGATACGGCCTTTGTAGATGTTGGCCTTCTTCTGCTCGCGTGCACCGGATTCGATGTCCAGGTCGTAGAGGCGTTGGCCATCTACCAGTGCAACACGCAACTCTTCGGGTTGAGTTGCGTTAATCAGCATTCTTTTCATGTAGTACCGTCGGTTTCCGGGCTGCCGGAAACGGCGTTCGGCACACACGACTTCTCACGGTCGGTGTCAGGTGCGTCGGGAGTGGTTGGCCATTCCCGTGTCCAGCGATGTCAGGCCAATTGGGCCGATATCGCGACGTACGCGTCCTGCTTGCTGTGGCTACTTAAGCACTCAGTCAGGAGGAGGAATCAACCAGCGGCTGTGGACGAGATGAAGCGTCTTGATAAAGCCTATTGCTACACAGTCCGGCGGTTGTGCATCTCCACCCTACACGTATCCCTGATAATTCGGGTGCTGCCGCGCGCAGAATCCGCAGCGGGTTGGCATTTACCGTGAGCTCCGAAAGGGGAGGTCACGCATCATGGCTAATTCAGGCGATGTTTCCGAAGCCTTCGCTCGGGGTCATCTGCAGCTGACTGCACTTTGTGAACTGGCCTCGAATATTTGCCTGTCAGGCGAGTGAAAACTCTGCTCGACGGTGTAATTCAGGCCTCATGTCACCTGCGCTTGTTACAACTGCAAACTCCACCGTTACGTAGCGAAAGCCCCGTAGGACGGCCTCGCGTCCTGGTGAATTGCGTTGGTCAGGGCCGGTTTTTGACCGTGGTTCCGCTGTCCAGGCCGCTTTTGGCGGCGTTCGCGACTATAGCAGCAATGATTAAGTGCTTCAATTCCATAAAAATTGTTATCATCCGCGGCATGACAACTACTGCCCCTTCGACTCCAGGCGTTCAACTGCTTGAAGTCTCGCCGGAGTATGCCGGCCAACGAATCGACAATTTCCTCCTTGCCCGGCTCAAAGGCGTGCCCAAGACCTTGATTTACCGCATTTTGCGTAAAGGCGAAGTGCGCGTGAACAAGGGGCGGATCAAGCCCGAATACAAGCTGCAGGCCGGCGATATCGTGCGCGTGCCGCCGGTTCGCGTGCCTGAGCGCGACGAACCGGTGCCATTGGCTCAAGGCCTGTTACAGCGCCTGGAAGCCTCGATTGTCTACGAAGACAAAGCCCTGATCGTGATCAACAAGCCCGCCGGCATTGCGGTTCACGGCGGCAGCGGCTTGAATTACGGGGTGATCGAAGCCTTTCGTCAGTTGCGCCCCGATGCCAAGGAACTGGAGCTGGTTCACCGTCTCGACCGTGACACTTCCGGCCTGCTGATGATCGCCAAGAAGCGCAGCATGTTGCGCCACTTGCACGCCGCCTTGCGCGGTGACGGTGTCGACAAGCGTTACATGGCGCTGGTTCGCGGCAATTGGGCGACCTCGATCAAACAAGTCCGTGCGGCGCTGGGCAAGAGCAATCTGCGCTCCGGCGAGCGCATGGTCGAGGTCGACGAGGAGGAGGGCAAGGAGTCGGTGACCGTGTTCAAGGTCCTGCGTCGTTTCGGCGACTTTGCCACTCTGATCGAAGCCAAGCCGATCACCGGTCGCACGCATCAGATCCGCGTCCATACGTTGCACGCCGGGCACTGCATTGCCGGCGACACCAAGTACGGCGATGACGGTTTCAGCAAGGAGATCCGTGATCTGGGCGGCAAGCGTCTGTTCCTGCACGCCTACATGCTGACCGTGCCGCTGCCCGATGGCGGCGAGCTCAAGTTGCAGGCGCCAGTGGATGAAATGTGGGCCAAGACCGTGGAGCGATTGAGTGCGCCCATCTGATTACAAACTGCTGATTTTCGATTGGGACGGCACCCTCGCTGATTCCATTGGTCGGATTGTCGAAGCGATGCATTCTGCGTCCGCGCGTTCCGGTTTCGAGTTGCGTGATGATTTTGCCGTCAAGGGCATCATCGGTCTGGGCTTGCCCGAGGCGATCCGCACCTTGTACCCGGACATCAGCGATGCCGAGATGACACTGTTTCGCGAGTATTACGCCGACCACTACATCGCGGCAGAAGCCGTGCCTTCGCCGCTGTTCGAAGGCGTAGTGGAGTCGATGGCGTCGTTTCGCGAGCAGGGCTACCACCTGGCGGTCGCGACCGGCAAGAATCGTCGTGGACTGGATCGGGTGCTCAAGGCCAATGGCTGGGAAGATTATTTCGATATCACCCGCGCCGCCGACGAGACTGCGAGCAAGCCGCATCCGCTGATGCTCGAGCAGATTCTCGCGCATTGTCGCGTGCGGCCCGAGCAGGCGCTGATGGTCGGCGATTCGTCCTTCGATCTGCTGATGGCGCGTAATGCGGGCATGGCGTCGGTGGCGGTCAGCTACGGCGCGCAGTCGATCGAGTCGCTGCAGCAGTTCGAACCGCGCCTGTCGATCGACCGTTTTAGTGAATTGCACGCCTGGCTGGGGCAGCAGGCTTAATACGTTTTTGCTGGGGTACAGCGCATGACCGACGAATGGAAAGCACCGGCCAAGGCAAGTGCCGACGACGGTGACGAGAAAAGCTGGAAGCTGCTGGAAAAGACTTTGCTGGCCAGTGTGCAGGAGCAGCGTCGCTCGCGGCGTTGGGGGATTTTCTTCAAGCTGCTGACGTTTGTTTATCTGTTTGTCGCGCTGATCCTGTTCACGCCGCTGATGGACATGGAAAAGAGCGCCACCCGTGGCCCGAACTACACCGCGCTGATCGATGTCACCGGCATGATTGCCGACAAGGAGCCTGCGAGCGCTGACAACATCGTCGGCAGCCTGCGTGCGGCCTTCGAGGACAAGAAGGTCAAGGGTGTGATCCTGCGGATCAACAGTCCTGGCGGCAGTCCGGTGCAGTCGGGTTATGTGTATGACGAGATCAAGCGTCTGCGCGGTCTGCACCCGGATACCAAGGTGTACGCGGTGATTTCCGATCTCGGTGCGTCCGGTGCCTATTACATCGCCAGTGCTGCGGATCAGATCTATGCCGACAAGGCCAGTCTGGTCGGCTCCATTGGTGTAACGGCGGCCGGTTATGGGTTTGTCGGCACCATGGACAAGCTCGGCGTCGAGCGTCGCACTTATACCTCGGGCGAGCACAAATCGTTTCTGGATCCGTTCCAGCCGCAGAAGCCTGACGAAACCGCATTCTGGCAGACCGTGCTGGATACCACGCACAAGCAGTTCATCAACAGTGTCAAACAGGGTCGTGGCGATCGCCTGAAGGACAAGGAGCATCCGGAACTGTTCTCCGGGCTGGTCTGGTCCGGCGAGCAGGCGCTGCCATTGGGCTTGATCGATGGCCTGGGCAATGCCAGTTCCGTGGCGCGGGATGTGATCGGCGAGAAAGAGCTGGTGGATTTCACTGTGCAGGAATCGCCGTTCGACCGCTTCTCGAAGAAGCTCGGTGCCAGCGTGGCTGAGCAGTTGGCGATGTGGATGGGGTTCCACGGGCCTTCGTTGCGTTAAGCCTGGTGCAGTGTTGAAAAGAAGCCGGCCTCAATGGCCGGTTTTTTGTGCGTTAAGGGATTTGCACGCCCTCGGCCAGCAGCATGTCGATCAGGCGAATCAGCGGCAGGCCGATGAGGCTGGTGGCGTCAGGCCCTTCGGTGGATTGGAACAGGCTCACGCCCAAACCTTCGGCCTTGAAGCTGCCGGCGCAGTCGTAGGGCTGCTCCAGGCGCAGGTAGCGTTCAATTCGCGCCTCGTCGAGCTGACGCATGTGCACGGTAAATGGCACGCAGTCGACCTGGCAGTGGCCTGTCTGGCTGTTGAGCAGGGCCAGGCCGGTGAGGAAGGTCACGCTGGCGCCGCTGGCGGCGAGTAGTTGCTCGCGAGCCTTGTCGAAGGTGTGTGGCTTGCCGATGATCCGATCACCGAGCACTGCGACCTGGTCCGAGCCAATAATCAGATGAGCGGGATGGCTCGCGGCGAGTGCGCGGGCTTTCTGTTCGGCGAGGCGCTTGACCAGTTCGATGGCGGATTCGCCCGGCTGGTGGCTTTCGTCGATATCCGGCGAGCTGCAGACGAACGGCAGGTGCAGGCGGGCGAGTAATTCCCGGCGATAAGTCGAGCTTGAGGCGAGTAATAAAGGCAGCATTGGCGTCTCCTGAGGCAGGTGCGAATTCTAGCGGAGGCACGCAAGTGACGGACAGGGCACAATTTCCTTTGACATGGGTGGGTGCATCCCTATAATGCTGCGCCTATGTTGAATGACCCGATTCCACCTCACGTTGACCCGCGCAAATTGGCTGACCGTGGCACCACCCTTCAAGGTGAACTGCTGCTGGCCGATTTGAAGAGACTCTGCGACCCGCTTTCCGACGATGTCGGTACGGTGCAGGCCAAATTCGTTTTTGAACGAGATGAACGTAAATCTGTGGTGATCCACAGCTTTATCGACACCGAAGTCAAAATGGTTTGCCAGCGTTGTCTTGAGCTGGTCACCCTGCCGATCCACAGCGAATGCAGTTACGCTGTAGTGAAGGAGGGTGCGAATACCCAGTCGTTACCGAAAGGTTATGACGTGCTGGAACTGGGCGAAGATCCATTGGATCTGCAGTCACTGATCGAGGAGGAGCTTCTGCTCGCCTTGCCCATTGTGCCTGCTCATCATCCGGAAGAATGCCAGCAGCCGGCGGGAGCAGATGAACCCGAACCGAGCGAGGACGAGGTAACGCGGTCCAACCCGTTCAGTGTATTGGCGCAGTTAAAGCGTGACCCAAACGTTTAGGAGTTAATCAATTATGGCTGTTCAGCAGAACAAAAAATCCCGCTCTGCCCGTGACATGCGCCGTTCGCACGACGCTCTCGAGGCTAGCACCCTGTCTGTAGAAAAAACCACTGGTGAAGTTCACCTGCGTCACCACGTATCGCCAGAAGGCGTATACCGTGGCCGTAAAGTGATCGACAAGGGCGCTGACGAGTAATCACTTGTCCGCTCAAGTCATCGCGATTGACGCAATGGGCGGGGACTTCGGTCCCCGCAGCATTGTTCAGGCCAGCCTTGCTTGCCTTTCTGCTACGCCCTCGCTGCACCTGACCCTCGTCGGTCAACCCTCCCTACTTGAAGAACTGATCAACGGCCAATCGGCTGCCGATCGCGCGCGCCTGACGATTGTCCCGGCGTCTGAAGTCATCACCATGGACGAAAAGCCGACCCAGGCCTTGCGTGGCAAGCCGGACTCGTCGATGCGTGTCGCCCTTGAACTGGTGCGTGATGGCAAGGCTCAGGCCTGTGTCAGTGCCGGCAATACCGGGGCGTTGATGGCGCTGTCGCGATTTGTGCTCAAGACCTTGCCGGGGATTGATCGGCCGGCGATGGTGGCGGCGATTCCGACGCAGAAGGGTTATTGCCAGTTGCTCGACCTGGGCGCCAACGTCGATTGCAGCGCCGAGCATCTATTGCAGTTCGCGGTAATGGGCTCGGTGGCGGCGCAGACGCTGGGCATCGCCCGGCCGCGTGTCGCGTTGCTGAATATCGGCACCGAGGACATCAAGGGCAATCAGCAGGTCAAGCTGGCGGCGACCTTGTTGCAGGCGGCGCGCGGCATTAACTACATCGGTTTTGTCGAGGGCGATGGTCTTTATCGCGGCGAGGCAGATGTGGTGGTCTGCGACGGGTTTGTCGGCAATATCCTGCTCAAGTCCAGCGAGGGCCTGGCGACGATGATCGCTGCGCGCATCGAGGCCTTGTTCAGGAAAAACTTTGCTTCCCGCGTGGTAGGTGCTTTGGCCCTGCCATTGATGAAGCGCCTGCAGGCGGATCTCGCACCGGCGCGACATAACGGCGCAAGCTTCCTCGGCTTGCAGGGTATCGTGGTGAAAAGTCACGGTTCGGCCGGGGTTCAGGGTTTTCAGAGTGCAATTCAGCGCGCGCTGATCGAGATTCAGGAGAACCTGCCCGAACGCCTCCACGGTCGTTTGGAGGATCTGTTGTCTTAGGCGTTTTCGTCGGACAATGCTTAAATGTGACCGCCCGGTTCAAAGGGCCATCCAACTGTCAGTTTCTTGCGTCCCCCAGTGGGGCGTCATTTTCGACGACAAGATCATTAGGGGCTTGTTACATGTCTGCTTCCCTCGCATTCGTCTTTCCAGGACAGGGTTCGCAGTCCCTCGGCATGCTGGCCGAGCTGGGCGCGGAATATCCGTTGATCCTCGAAACCTTCAAAGAAGCCTCCGCTGCTCTGGGCTATGACCTGTGGGCACTGACCCAGCAGGGCCCGGAAGAGCTGCTCAATCAAACCGACAAAACCCAACCGGCCATTCTGACCGCTTCGATCGCCCTGTGGCGTCTGTGGCTGGCTGAAGGTGGCGCGCGTCCGGCATTTGTTGCCGGTCACAGCCTGGGTGAATACAGCGCACTGGTTGCTGCCGGCAGCCTGAGCCTGGCTGACGCGGTGAAGCTCGTCGAGCGCCGTGGCCAGCTGATGCAGGAAGCCGTTCCGGCCGGGCAGGGCGGCATGGCGGCCATTCTCGGTCTGGAAGATGCCGACGTGCTGGCAGCCTGTGCCGAAGCGGCGCAGGGCGAAGTGGTCAGCGCGGTGAACTTCAACTCGCCGGGTCAGGTAGTGATTGCCGGCGCCAAGGCTGCGGTTGAGCGTGCCATCGAGGGCTGCAAGGCCCGTGGCGCCAAGCGTGCCATGCCGTTGCCGGTGAGCGTGCCGTCGCATTGCGAACTGATGCGTCCGGCTGCCGAGCGCTTTGCCGAATCCATCGCCGCCATCGACTGGCAGGCGCCGCAGATCCCGGTCGTACAGAACGTCAGCGCGCAAGTGCCGGCCGATCTGGAAACCCTCAAGCGTGATCTGCTTGAACAGCTGTACAAGCCCGTTCGTTGGGTTGAATCGGTTCAGACCCTGGCTGCCAAAGGCGCGACCAATCTGATCGAATGCGGCCCGGGCAAAGTGCTGGCCGGTCTGAACAAACGTTGCGCCGAAGGCGTTTCGACCTCCAATCTCAACACCCCAGACGCTTTCGTTGCCGCCCGTGCAGCGCAGGCCTGAATCAGGAGAAACTTGCATGAGTCTGCAAGGTAAAGTTGCACTGGTCACCGGTGCAAGCCGCGGTATCGGCCAGGCTATCGCACTGGAACTGGGTCGTCAGGGCGCCATCGTCGTTGGCACCGCGACCTCCGCAAAGGGTGCCGAGGCGATCGCTGCCACGCTCAAGGAGCACGGCATTCAAGGTACCGGCCTGGAGCTGAACGTCACCAGCGACGAATCCGTTGCCGCCGTGATCGCGAGCATTCAGGAGCAGTTCGGCGCGCCGGCGATTCTGGTCAATAATGCCGGCATCACCCGCGATAACCTGATGATGCGCATGAAAGACGATGAATGGTACGACGTGATCGATACCAACCTGAACAGTCTGTATCGCCTGTCCAAGGGCGTTTTGCGTGGCATGACCAAGGCGCGCTGGGGCCGAATTATCAGTATTGGCTCGGTGGTGGGTGCCATGGGCAACGCAGGCCAAGTAAACTATGCAGCCGCCAAGGCCGGTCTGGAAGGTTTCAGCCGTGCGATGGCGCGTGAAGTCGGTTCGCGTTCGATTACGGTCAACTCGGTAACCCCAGGGTTCATCGACACCGATATGACCCGCGAACTGCCGGAAGCACAGCGTGAAGCCTTGCAGACGCAGATTCCGCTGGGCCGTCTGGGACAAGCTCAAGAGATCGCCTCGGTGGTCGCTTTTCTTGCATCCGACGGTGCGGCATACGTCACTGGGGCTACAATCCCGGTGAACGGTGGGATGTACATGTAAGTAAAATGTGACGGATTGCTTCAAAAAAATGTCATACGAGCTGTCTAAAATCCGTTATAAAGCTGCAATCTATTTATAGGCAGAGGGCCGCAGGGTTTGAGGAGTGAAGCTTTCAGTTGAAAAGCTGAAAAGCCTTTCTATACACTTACCCACTGGCCAGCTGCCTGAATTTGTCCATTAGGAGTGAAAACAAGGTATGAGCACCATCGAAGAGCGCGTCAAGAAAATCGTTGCCGAGCAACTGGGCGTTAAAGAAGAAGAAGTGGTCAACACTGCTTCCTTCGTTGAAGACCTGGGTGCCGACTCCCTTGACACCGTTGAGCTGGTGATGGCTCTGGAAGAGGAATTCGAGACCGAAATCCCTGACGAAGAAGCTGAGAAGATCACTACTGTACAAGCTGCAATCGACTACGTTACTAGCCACCAGGCGTAATAGTTTGTAATCGTTGTCTGCTGTCATGGAAAAACCGCACTGCCATCATGGCGTGCGGTTTTTTCTTTAGGCCTGATGCAAAGTCGTCATTTGAAAAAGGAGAGTGCTGTGTCGCGTAGACGCGTCGTAGTCACCGGTATGGGTATGTTGTCGCCACTGGGCACGGATGTGCCGAGCAGTTGGCAGGGCATTCTGGCTGGCCGCAGTGGCATTGGTCTGATCGAACACACCGACCTTTCTGCCTATTCCACCCGTTTTGGCGGCTCGGTAAAGGGCTTCAATGTCGAGGAATACCTGTCGGTCAAGGAAGCACGCAAGCTCGACCTGTTCATTCAGTACGGTCTGGCCGCGGGTTTTCAGGCTGTTCGCAACGCCGGTCTGGAAGTCACCGACGCCAACCGTGAGCGCATTGGCGTGGCCATGGGCTCGGGCATCGGCGGTCTGACCAACATCGAAGAAACCAGCCGTACCCTGCATGAGACGGGCCCGCGTCGAATTTCGCCATTCTTCGTGCCAGGCTCGATCATCAATATGATTTCCGGTTTTCTGTCCATCCACCTGGGTGCACAGGGGCCGAACTACGCCATTTCCACTGCCTGTACCACCGGTACGCACTGCATTGGCATGGCCGCGCGCAACATCATGTACGACGAAGCCGACGTAATGATCGCCGGTGGTGCCGAGATGGCCGCGTGCGGTCTGGGCATGGGCGGCTTCGGCGCGTCCCGTGCGCTGTCGACCCGCAACGACGAGCCGACTCGCGCCAGTCGTCCATGGGACAAGGGCCGTGATGGCTTCGTGCTGTCTGACGGTGCCGGTGCGCTGGTACTCGAAGAACTCGAGCACGCCAAGGCCCGTGGCGCCACGATCTACGCCGAGCTGATCGGCTTCGGCACCAGTGGCGATGCGTTCCACATGACGTCGCCACCCGCTGATGGCGCTGGTGCAGCGCGCTGCATCACCAATGCGCTGCGCGATGCGAAGATCAACATCGACCAGGTGCAGTACATCAACGCCCACGGTACTTCGACCCCGGCCGGCGACCTTGCCGAAGCCAACGCGATCAAGACCGTGTTCGGTGATCACGCCTACAACCTGGCGGTCAGCTCCACCAAGTCCATGACCGGTCACCTGCTGGGTGCGGCGGGCGCGGTCGAGGCGATCTTCAGTGTGCTGGCGATCAACAGCCAGGTGGCACCGCCGACCATCAACCTCGATGAGCCGGATGAAGGCTGCGATCTCGATTTCGTGCCGCACACTGCGCGCAACATGGACATCGACGTCGTACTGTCCAACTCCTTCGGGTTTGGCGGCACCAACGGCACGTTGGCATTCCGCCGGTTCGCCGGTTGATGGACAGCTGGGTCGACGGTCAACCGGCTGACGCTCTGTCGCTGAAAGATCGCGGCCTGGCTTACGGTGATGGTCTGTTCGAGACCATTGCCGTGCACGGCGGCCAGCCGGTATTGCTGGATCGTCACCTGACGCGTTTGGCCGAGGGCTGCTCGCGTCTGGCCATCGCCGCGGATATCGAGCGGGTTCGCAGCGAGCTACTGGCTTATGCCGCGGCAATGGGCGAGGGCGTGCTCAAGCTCATTCTCACCCGTGGTGACGGCTTGCGTGGCTACGCACCCGATCCTGCGGCACAGGGTCGACGCATTCTGCAAGGCAATCCGCCTGCGGCTTATCCTGCCGTGCATGGCGAGCAGGGCGTGCGCCTGTTTCCCTGCGTCACGCGGTTATCCAACCAGCCGTTGCTGGCCGGTCTCAAGCATCTGAATCGTCTGGAGCAAGTGCTCGCCCGTGCCGAATGGCGCGACAGCGAACACGCCGAAGGCTTGATGCTCGATCAGGCCGGGCGCGTCATCGAAGGCGTGTTCAGCAACCTGTTTCTGGTGCGCGACGGCGTACTGATCACCCCGGATCTGAAGCGCTGTGGCGTGGCCGGTGTGATGCGTGCTGAAATATTGTTTCAGGCCGAGTCATTGGCCATCCCCATCCAAATCACCGACATCAGCCTCGAACAGCTGCAATGGGCTGATGAAGTCTTTATCTGCAACAGCGTGTATGGCGTCTGGCCGGTACGGGCCTACGCTGCACTGAGCTGGCCGGTTGGCCCGCTCACCCGTAAACTGCAAACCATTGCCCGTGCGCTACTGGATGCCTGATTCGTGAGACGTAAACTCTTGCTGCTGCTGGAAACCGGACTGGTTCTGGCAGGGCTGCTGATGGGCGCCAGCGCCTGGAAAATTCATTCGGCGCTGGAACAGCCCCTGAATATCACGCAGGAAGAACTGCTGGATGTGCCGAAGGGCTCGACGCCGACCCGTACCTTTCTTGAACTTGAAACCGATGGGGTCATCAAGGACGCCTTCTGGTTGCGCATCTACTGGCGCTTCAATCTGGCCGGCACACCGATCCATACCGGCGAATATCGCATGCAGCCGGGCATGACTGTCAACGGTCTGATCGACTTGTGGAAGCGTGGCGAAGTGGTGCAGTACAGCCTGACGCTGGTCGAGGGCTGGAATTTCCACCAGGTCCGTGCCGCGCTGGCAAAAGACGAAAAGATCGAGCAGACCCTCAAGGGCTTGAGCGACAGCGAAGTGATGGAGAAAATCGGCCATCGCGGGCTGTTCCCGGAAGGGCGATTCTTCCCGGATACCTACCGCTTTGTGCGCGGTGTTTCCGACGTCGAATTGCTGAAGAAAGCCTTCGACCGCCTCGACGAGGTGTTGGCCAAGGAGTGGGAGAACCGCTCCGCTGATGCGCCGTACAGCGAGCCATATCAGGCGCTGATCATGGCCTCGCTGGTAGAGAAGGAAACCGGTGTGCCGCAGGAGCGTGGGCAGATTGCCGGCGTGTTCGTGCGTCGCATGGCGCTGGGCATGCAGTTGCAGACCGACCCGACCGTGATCTACGGCCTGGGCGATCGCTACACCGGCAAGTTGACCCGTGCTCATCTCAAGGAGCCGACGCCCTACAACACCTATGTGATTCCCGGATTGCCGCCGACGCCGATTGCCATGGTCGGTCGCGAGGCGATTCATGCCGCGCTCAATCCGGTGGAAGGTAACAGTCTGTATTTTGTCGCCCGTGGCGATGGTAGCCATGTGTTCTCCGATGATCTGGATGCGCACAACAGCGCGGTGCGCGAGTTCCAGCTCAAGCGCCGCGCCGATTACCGCTCCAGCCCGGCCCCGGCAAATACGCCGACCGCTCCGGCTACTGCGACCGAGGAGGCGACTCCTGCGGCATCTCCTGATACCGCGCCTGAAGCGCTGCCACAGGTTCCCGCTCAGGAACCCGCGCCGACGCCGGCTCCTGCTGCCGAACCCGCGACGACCGCACCGCAGAACGCGCAATGACTTTGATTAAGGACTGCCTGTGACTGGCTTGTTTATTACCCTGGAAGGCCCGGAAGGCGCCGGCAAGAGCACCAACCGCGAATACCTCGCCGAGCGCCTGCGCGCCGAAGGTGTCGAAGTAGTGCTGACCCGCGAACCCGGGGGTACGCCACTCGCCGAGCGCATTCGCGATGTGCTGCTGGCCCCGGCCGATGAAGTCATGAACCCCGATACCGAGCTGTTGCTGGTGTTCGCCGCGCGCGCCCAGCATCTGGCCGAAGTGATCCGTCCGGCGCTGGCTCGCGGCGCGGTGGTGCTGTGCGATCGTTTCACCGACTCGACTTACGCCTATCAGGGCGGCGGTCGTGGTTTGTCAATGGAACGCATTGCTGCGCTGGAGACGTTCGTTCAGGGCGACCTGCGTCCGGATCTGACGCTGATTTTCGATCTGCCGGTGGAAATCGGCCTGGCCCGCGCCACTGCCCGTGGTCGTCTGGATCGATTTGAACTGGAAGGACGGGCGTTTTTCGAAGCGGTACGCAATGCGTTTCTGCAACGCGCCGAGGCTGATCCGGCGCGCTATGTGCGCATCGATGCCGGTCAGTCATTGGTCAAGGTTCAGCAAGCGCTGGATACCCTGATACCGAACTTGCTGGAGCTGATTCGTGGCTGAGGCCTATCCATGGCAGGACAGCCTCTGGCAGCAACTGGCCGGACGTAGCCAGCACGCCCACGCGTACTTGCTGCACGGCCCGGCCGGGATCGGCAAGCGCGCGTTGGCCGAGCGCCTGATGGCCAGCCTGCTCTGTCAGCGTCCTACGCCGGAAGCGTGCGGTGAGTGCAAATCCTGCCTGTTGCTCAAGGCCGGCAGCCATCCGGACAATTACATCCTTGAGCCGGAAGAAGCCGACAAGGCGATCAAGGTCGACCAGGTCCGCGATCTAGTCAGTTTCGTGGTGCAGACTGCACAACTGGGCGGGCGCAAGGTGGTGCTGATCGAGCCGGTGGAGTCGATGAACATCAACGCCGCCAACGCCTTGCTCAAGAGCCTCGAAGAGCCGTCCGGCGATACCGTGTTGTTGCTGGTCAGCCACCAGCCGAGCCGTTTGCTGCCGACAATCAAGAGCCGCTGCGTGCAGCAGGCATGTCCGCTGCCGGGCGAGGCCATGAGCCTGCAGTGGCTGGCGCAAGCGCTGCCGGAGTGTTCCGAAGAGGAACGCGTCGAATTGCTGACGCTAGCGGCTGGTTCGCCGTTGGCGGCAGTCAGCCTGCAATCCCAGGGCGTGCGTGAACAGCGGGCACAGGTGGTCGAAGGGGTGAAGAAGCTGCTCAAGCAGCAGCAATCGCCGACGCAACTGGCCGAAGAGTGGAAAAGCATTCCGATGCTGCGCCTGTTCGACTGGTTCTGCGACTGGTCGAGCCTGATCCTGCGCTACCAACTGACCCAGGATGAAGCCGGTCTCGGTCTGACCGATATGCGCAAAGTCGTGCAGTACCTGGCGCAAAAAAGCGCCCAAGGCAAAGTCCTCGATATACAGGACTGGATTCTCGCCCAGCGGCAGAAAGTCCTGAGCAAAGCCAACCTCAACCCGGCACTGCTGCTGGAAGCGTTGTTGGTGCAATGGGCGGGATTGCCTGGTCAAAGATAAGAATGTGTACCTAGACTCTGAACATCAGCAGTGGAGGTCAACATGAATGAAGCCATCAGCCCCGGGCCGCGCAACGGCATCCTGTCCCTGACCATCAAGGACAAATCGGTGCTTTACGCCGCCTACATGCCGTTCATCAAGAACGGTGGCCTGTTCATCCCGACCAACAAGAGTTACAAGTTGGGCGACGAGGTGTTCATGCTGCTGAACTTGATGGACGAGGCGGAGAAGATTCCGGTGGCCGGCAAGGTCGCCTGGATCACCCCCAAAGGCGCTCAGGGTAACCGCGCAGCCGGCGTCGGCGTGCAATTCAATGAAGGCGACAACACCGCCCGCAGTCGCATCGAAACCCATCTGGCCGGAGCACTGAAATCCGACCGTCCCACTCATACGATGTAAGTAGCCGTCTTTTTTATGCTCGTAGATTCCCATTGTCACCTTGATCGCCTCGACCTCGCCGCCCATGACGGTTCGCTGGATGCTGCACTCGATGCGGCTCGCCAGCGCGGGGTAGGGCACTTCCTGTGTATCGGCGTGAGTGCCGATAACGCCTCCGACGTCAAAGCCCTCGCCGAGCGCTACGACGACGTCGATTGCTCGGTTGGTGTGCACCCATTGGATGTGCAACCGGGCGCGGCGCCGGCGCTGGACTGGCTGCTGCACGAGCTCAATCACCCGAAAGTGGTGGCGATCGGTGAAACCGGTCTGGATTATCACTACGAACCGGAAGCCGCCGAGCTGCAGCAGGAATCTTTCCGCCTGCATCTGCAAGCCGCACAGCAGACCGGCAAACCGGTGATCATCCACACCCGTGGCGCCCGCGCCGATACCCTCGAGCTACTGCGTGAAGCGGCGTTGCTCCAGGCCGGTGTGCTGCATTGCTTCACCGAAGACTGGGACATGGCCAAAGCCGCGCTGGACATGGGCTATTACATTTCCCTGTCGGGCATCGTCACCTTCCGCAACGCCGACGCCCTACGCGACGTGGCGAGCAAGGTGCCGGCCGATCGCTTGCTGGTGGAGACCGACTCGCCGTATCTGGCGCCGATCCCTTATCGTGGCAAACCGAATCTGCCGCAGTACGTGCGTGAGGTGGCTGAGTTTCTGGCGATGCTGCGTGGGGAGAGCTACGAGCGGTTTGCCGAGCAGACCACCGAGAACTTCAAGCGCCTGTTTCCGCTGGCCTCTGTCAAATCTGCCATGTAGGTCATCGCCAAATCGCAGGCAAAAAAAACCCGGGTTCTGGGGGGTGAATCCGGGTTAAGACCATTAGGAGTAAAACAAAGGCACGCGGTCCCTTGGTACCTTTACCGGCACGGCACTTGGGGGAGATGCCGCCCGACAGTTCAAGTATTGATCAGTCTGGCGTTCAGTCCAGTTAGCCGGTCGGGGTTTTTAAACAAATTTGGAATACGTGCGCTTCAGTTGAGTTCTCATTGCACCCCTGGCGTTCGCAAAATGAACAAGAAACGCAGATATGGTCGGATGATCCGTGCATTTTTGTGCAAGTTAGGCATAATACGCGGCTTCGAATTTTGACCCCTACAGACCTTTTCTTATGCACAAAGAACCTCGTAAGGTCCGTGAGTTTCGTCGCCGCGAGCAAGAAATTCTCGATACCGCGCTCAAGCTGTTCCTCGAACAAGGTGAAGACAGCGTCACCGTCGAGATGATTGCTGATGCCGTGGGTATCGGCAAAGGCACGATCTACAAGCATTTCAAATCCAAGGCCGAGATCTATCTGCGCCTGATGCTCGATTACGAGCGTGATTTGAACGAGCTGCTGCATTCGGCCGATGTCGACAAGGACAAGGAAGCGCTGTCCCGTGCCTACTTCGAATTCCGCATGCGCGACCCGCAGCGCTACCGCCTGTTCGACCGTCTCGAAGAGAAGGTGGTAAAAGGCAATCAGGTGCCGGAAATGGTCGAGGAGCTGCACAAGATCCGTGCCTCGAACTTCGAACGCCTGACCCTGCTCATCAAGGGCCGGATCAGCGAAGGCAAGCTCGAAGACGTGCCGCCGTATTTCCACTACTGCGCGTCCTGGGCGCTGGTGCACGGCGCGGTGGCGCTGTATCACTCGCCGTTCTGGAGCAATGTGCTGGAAGATCAGGAAGGTTTCTTCCAGTTCCTGATGGACATCGGCGTGCGCATGGGCAACAAGCGCAAGCGCGACCCGGAAACACCGAGCAGCTGAATCATTCAGCGGCCTTATTGCGCCATGATTTCGCTACATGACGCAGTACCGCAGGAATATACTCAGGCATAGGGCTTGCTAAAACTTGATTTGTGAGTCAAGTTTTAGCGGCTCGAAATTCTATCGCCGGAGTGATCATGATCGTTGACCGTCAAGGCAGGCGTTTTCGCAATTTGCGCATCAGCCTGACTTCAGCCTGCAATTACGCCTGTACCTACTGCGTGCCCAACGGCAAGCGGCTGGTGGCTGCGCAGGATGAACTGTCGGCCGAGGCCATGGCCCGCGGCGTGGCTTATCTGATCGAAGCCGCCGGCATCGAGCGCTTGCGCATCACCGGTGGCGAGCCGCTGGTCAGCCCCAAACTCGAATCTTTCATGAGCGCTGTCGGCAAGATGGGGCTGGAAGACATCAGCCTGACCACCAACGGTCAACTCCTGGCGAAAAAACTTCCGCTACTGGTGGATGCCGGTCTGCGCCGGATCAACGTATCCCTCGATACCCTGGATGCCGGCGCGTTCCGCAGCATTGCCCGTGGCGGCGATCTGGCGACCGTGCTCGATGGCATGGACCAAGCGAAAGCGGCGGGACTGAAGATCAAGGTCAACATGGTGCCGTTGCGTGGGCAGAACCTGGATCAGGTGATGCCGCTGCTCGATTACTGCCTGGAACGGGGCTATGAATTGCGTTTCATCGAGTTGATGCGCATGGGCCACCTCGCCACCGACTCCAACGCCTTCCTGCAACAGTTCGTCAGCCTGCAGCAACTGCTGAGCCTGATCGGCGAGCGCTACGAGTACGCCCAGGCCGATGCGCCGGTGGATGCCACGGCCGTGCGCTATGCGATCCCGGGCCGCGGCCATTTCGGCGTGATCGCCAACGAAAGCGTGCCGTTCTGCCGAACCTGTTCGCGCTTGCGTCTGTCGTCGACCGGTTGGCTGCATGGCTGCCTGTCGTCGAGCAACCGCCACTATGTCGGTGATCTGCTCGACAAGCCGCGTCATCAGGCATTGCCGGCGCTGCAGCGTCTTCTGGTCAAGGCGCTGGGCGACAAGCAGGAAGTGGCGTTCTCCGGTGGTGCGACCGTCATGAAGATTATCGGCGGCTGAACAACCGCTTTCGCGAGCAAGCTCGCTCCCACATTTCGAATGCATTCTCCTGTGGGAGCGAGCTTGCTCGCGAATACGATCTTACAATCAACGAATTTCCTGAGCTGGCGCAAAAGCTGCATCCAACGGCCATTCGCCGGTTTTCCGTCACCGGCTTCTGGAGGATGAGGATGCGTAGCCTGGTTTTGCTGCTGGCCGTTTTGGCGCTTGGCGGCTGTATGACTGTCAGCGATATGGCCGAAGGCACTCGCTATCAGATGAGCGACGCGGGGCTGCTGGATCACAGCGACAGCCGTCGGGTGAACAACTTCCGCATTCAGCCGGATTCGTTCATCTACATCGCTCAGGGCGCATTTGCACCGCCGGGTGGCTCCTATCCGCGCCCGAACGTGGTGGCCGAAGAAGCGTTCAAGGGTTTTGTCGAATACTTCCCGATGGTCCGCCGCGCCCGTGCCCCGGAAGGCCTCGATCAAGCGATGGGCGAAGCCCGCGATGCCGGCGCCCACTACCTGCTGTACACCCGTTTCGCCAAGGCTGACGACCGTATCGGCAACTCTGACGAATGGCTCGATCAGGAAGCCGTGGATCGCCTCGGCATCGATGGCGGGGTGATTCAGATCATGTTGATCGAGACCAGCACCCAGTATTTGATTGATACTGCACGCATCAAGAGTCGTGGCGGTTTACTGACGTTCCACGATAACAAGCCGGAAGACCTGATCGGCCCGCCGCTGGCGCAATACGCGCGCAGCCTGCTGGGAGTCGGCGACCAATAAA
The DNA here is from genome assembly GCF_004683905.1 of Pseudomonas fluorescens. Classification (NCBI taxonomy): domain Bacteria; kingdom Pseudomonadati; phylum Pseudomonadota; class Gammaproteobacteria; order Pseudomonadales; family Pseudomonadaceae; genus Pseudomonas; species Pseudomonas fluorescens. The sequence goes on along the minus strand of NZ_CP038438.1, from coordinate 4,377,940 downwards.
CCAAGGAGTACGCCATGAGTGGACCGCAAAAAGCCAATGACCTGTTGGGACAGATCCCCAAAACCAAAGGCCTGCCGCCGGTGCACTTGTGGAACCCGGACTTCTGCGGCGACATCGATATGCGCATCGCCCGCGACGGCACCTGGTATTACCTGGGTACGCCGATCGGGCGCAAGCCGATGGTCAAGCTGTTCTCCACCATCATCCGCCGCGACGGCGATGATTATTTCCTGATTACCCCGGTCGAGAAGGTCGGGATCAAAGTCGACGATGCGCCGTTCGTGGCGATTGCCGTGGAAGCCGAAGGCGAGGGCGAAGCGCAGGTCTTGCGTTTCACTACCAACGTTGAAGAGACTGCTGAGGCCGGGCCGGAACATCCGATCCGCGTCGAGATCGACCCGGTGACTCAGGAACCCGCGCCTTACGTGCACGTGCGCACCAACCTCGAAGCGTTGATTCACCGCAATGTGTTTTACCAACTGGTGGAACTGGCGGTCAGTCGTGAGATCGATGGGCAGCGCTGGTTGGGCGTATGGAGTGGCGGCGAGTTTTTCCGGATCGGCCTCGAGCCCTGACAATGAATCAAATGTGGGAGGGGGCTTGCTCCCGAAGGCGGTGTGACAGTCACCCTATGTATTGACTGCTGCACTGCCTTCGGGAGCAAGCCCCCTCCCACATTGATTGATGGACAACCTGAAAATCTGATTTGACACCCAATCATATGATCATTAGCGTGGACACCCATCGCCAACTGCTTTGAGGTCTCCATGTCCAGCAGCTTTCATGCGTCAACGGTCGATTGGCTGGGCAGTTGGATTGCCGCTGGCCAGGTCAAACCGGGGCAGGCGATCAAGGTCGAGGCGGATCTGGGCGAGCAGTTAGGTGTCAGCCGCACGGTGATTCGCGAAGCGATCAAGACCCTCGTCGCCAAAGGCATGCTCGAAGTCGGGCCTAAGGTTGGCACTCGCGTGTTACCGGTACGGCGCTGGAACCTGTTCGATCCGCAAGTCGTCGGCTGGCTCTCACGCAACGGCCTGCCGGAAAACTTTGTTGATGACCTGCTCGACCTGCGCCGCACCATCGAACCGATGGCCGTGCGCTGGGCCTGCGAGCGCGCCAGCCTGGAGCAGATTCACGCGGTGCAACTGGCCTACAACGCGCTGGAACGGGCGGTCGACAGCGGCATTGATTACAACCGTGCCGACCAGGCCTTCCACGAATGCATTCTGGCCGCCAGCCACAACCAGTTCATCGAGCAAATGGTCCCGGCCCTCGGCGCCTTGCTCGCCGTGTCGTTTGAAGTCTCCGCTGCCGACCCCGATGAACTACGGCGCACATTGCCGATCCACAAAGACATGGCCGATGCCATTGCTGCCCGTGACTCAGCGCGCGGGGTCTGGGCCTGCATGACCTTGATCGACAACGCCGACCTGGCGATCAAACGCTTTTACCCGCAGGTGATGGCCGACAAAAAAGCCAGCTGAGAACACAAATCCCCCTGTAGGAGTGAGCCTGCTCGCGATAGCGGTGGGTCAGTCACAATCGTCGTCACTGACCCACCGCTATCGCGAGCAGGCTCACTCCTACAGTTAGAACAACAACATGAAGGATTCAATATGCCGTTGACCGCCGTAACCCAACACCGCGCCAGGCTCGGTGAAGGGCCATTCTGGGACGCCCCGACCCAGGCGCTGTACTGGGTCGATATCGCTGGCAAGCAGGCGCTGCGGCTGATCGGCAACAACGTGCAGATCTGGCAGATGCCCGAGCACGTTTCCGCGTTCATCCCCTGTGCCAGCGGCGATGCGCTGGTGACCCTGAGCAGCGGCGTCTATCGTCTGGATCTCGATTCCCCGGGCCTCGAACCACGCCTGACTTTGTTCTGCATCGCCGACCCGCAACCCGGCAATCGGCCCAACGAAGCACGCTGCGACGCCCAAGGCCGACTGTGGCTCGGCACCATGCAGAACAACATCGGTGACAACGGCGAAGACCTGCCGATCGAGCGTCGTTCCGGTGGCTTATTCCGCATTGACCCCGACCAGCGTGTCACGCCATTGCTGCTGGGTCTCGGCATTCCCAACACGCTGCTGTGGAGCGACGACGGCACCACGCTGCTGTTCGGCGACAGCCTCGACGGGGCGCTCAATCGCTATTTCATTCACACCGACGGCAATCTGGATAACGCCGAGATCTGGTATGGCCCTGACCAGAATGGTGGCCCGGACGGATCGGCAGTCGACGCCGAGGGCTATGTCTGGAACGCCCGTTGGGACGGCAGCTGCCTGCTGCGCCTTACGCCGGACGGCAAGGTCGACCGCAAAATCGATCTGCCTGTCAGCCGGCCAACCAGTTGCGTATTCGGCGGCGAAGACCTGAAAACCCTGTACATCACCAGCGCCCAGAGTCCGCGCAACCATCCACTGGATGGCGCAGTCCTGTCGATGAGGGTCGATGTGCCGGGCAAACTCTGCACGCGGTTTGCAGGCTGAATCCCAAAATATGGGATGCAAAATTATATATTGAGATTATTTGGCAGTCGGGTTTATAGTCGGCTCCAGCAGTAACACGCACTCACACTTAAAAAGAACAAAACAGGTGAAGTGATGCAGCGAACCTCTATCGCACTCCTCAGCGGAGTCCGCGTCTCGCAACGGCCCGGCGTCGCTCGCCGCGCCTGCCTGTTTCGTTTTCACAGTCTTCCAGACCGGACATCGACAGATGCCCGGTTTTTTTGTGCTGACGAACAGGAGTCCTGATCCATGGCTGAACCTCTTTCCTTGCCGCCGGTGCCCGCGCCGCCGAAGGGTGAGCGTTTGAAAAACAAAGTGGTGCTGCTGACCGGTGCCGCTCAAGGCATCGGCGAAGCCATCGTTGCCGCGTTCGCCTCGCAGCAGGCCAGACTGGTGATCAGCGATATTCAGGCAGAGAAGGTCGAGAAGGTTGCCGCTCAGTGGCGCGACAAGGGCTACGACGTGCAGGCGATCAAGGCTGACGTCTCGCGCCAGCAAGACCTGCATGCCATGGCCAGACGGGCCATCGAGCTGCACGGGCGCATCGACGTGCTGGTCAACTGCGCCGGGGTCAACGTGTTCCGCGACCCGCTGCAAATGACCGAAGAAGACTGGCGTCGTTGCTTCGCCATCGATCTGGACGGCGCCTGGTACGGTTGCAAAGCCGTGCTGCCGCAGATGATCGAGCAGGGTGTCGGCAGCATCATCAACATCGCCTCGACCCATTCCAGCCACATCATTCCCGGCTGCTTCCCGTATCCGGTGGCCAAGCACGGCCTGCTTGGGCTGACCCGGGCGCTGGGCATCGAATATGCGGCGAAGGGCGTTCGGGTCAACGCCATCGCCCCGGGGTACATCGAGACGCAACTCAACGTCGATTACTGGAACGGTTTCGCCGATCCGCGCGCCGAGCGTCAGCGAGCATTCGATCTGCACCCGCCGAAACGCATCGGCCAGCCGCTCGAAGTGGCGATGACCGCCGTGTTTCTGGCCAGTGATGAAGCGCCGTTCATCAACGCCTCTTGCATCACCATCGATGGTGGGCGCTCGGTGATGTACCACGACTGAGTGGATCGTGTTTCAGGCGGTGAACTCCGCGTGAAATCCAATCATCATACGATATGACTATTTTCAACAGGCTTTGCAGCAGTACGTGTCACGCCACCACACCTGTGGCGAGGGAGCTTGCTCCCGCTCGGCTGCGCAGCAGTCGTAAATTCGGGCTGCGCGGTGTGTTTGATTGACCGAGGTAACCGGTTTTAGGGCCGCTTCGCAGCCCAGCGGGAGCAAGCTCCCTCGCCACAAGCTGTTTAATTTGCTCAAAAAAAATAACAAGGAGTCAGCTTATGAAACGTCGTTTCGGGATTCGTACCCTGTGCAGTGCCGCCCTGGCGGTCACCGCGTTCAGTCTGAGCAGTACGCTGCTCGCTGCCGATGCCGTGAAAATCGGTTTCCTGGTCAAACAGGCTGAAGAGCCATGGTTCCAGACCGAGTGGGCTTTTGCTGAAAAAGCCGCCAAGGATAAAGGCTTCGAACTGATCAAGATCGCCGTGCCGGACGGCGAGAAAACCCTCTCGGCCATCGATAGCCTCGCCGCCAACGGTGCCAAAGGCTTCGTGATCTGCCCGCCGGACGTCTCGCTCGGCCCGGCGATCATGGCCAAAGCCAAACTCAATGACCTGAAAGTGATTGCCGTGGACGATCGTTTCGTCGACGCCAGCGGCAAGTTCATGGAGGACGTGCCGTACCTCGGCATGGCCGCGTTCGAAGTCGGCCAGAAGCAGGGCAACGCGATGGTCGCCGAGGCGAAGAAACGCAACTGGGACTGGAAAGACACCTACGCGGTGGTCAACACCTACAACGAACTCGACACCGGCAAGAAGCGCACCGACGGTTCGATGAAGGCGCTCGAAGACGCCGGCCTGCCGAAAGACCACATCCTGACCGCTGCGCTGAAAACCCTCGACGTGCCGGGCAGCATGGACGCCACCAACTCGGCGCTGGTCAAGCTGCCCAGCGCGGCGAAGAACCTGATCATTGGCGGCATGAACGACAACACCGTACTCGGCGGCGTCCGCGCCACCGAAGCCGCCGGGTTCGCTGCGGCCAATGTGATTGGCATCGGCATCAACGGCACCGACGCCATCGGCGAGCTGAAAAAGCCCAACAGCGGTTTCTTCGGCTCGATGCTGCCTAGCCCGCACATCGAAGGCTACAAGACTGCCGAGATGATGTACGAGTGGGTCACCACCGGCAAAGAACCGCCGAAGTACACAGCGATGGACGACGTCACCCTGATCACCCGTGAGAACTTCAAGCAAGAGCTGGAAAAAATCGGCCTGTGGAATTGATGGCTGCTCGATCGGTGTGAAGAGGTGACTCAGATGCACGCGCAAGTACAGACACATGCAAGCAGCGCCGGCGGCAGCCTGCGCTTCAACGGGATCGGCAAGACCTTCCCCGGGGTCAAGGCGCTGGACGCCATCAGCTTCGTCGCCCATCCAGGGCAGGTGCACGCCTTGATGGGCGAGAACGGCGCTGGCAAATCGACCCTGCTGAAAATCCTCGGTGGCGCCTACATTCCGAGCAGCGGCGAGTTGCAGATCGGCGAGCAGACCATGGCGTTCAAGTCGACGGCCGACAGCATCGGCAGCGGCGTCGCGGTGATTCACCAGGAGCTGCATCTGGTGCCGGAAATGAGCGTGGCCGAGAACCTGTTTCTCGGTCATCTGCCGGCCAGTTTCGGCCTGATCAATCGCGGCCTGCTGCGCCAGAATGCCTTGGCCTGCCTCAAGGGCCTGGCCGATGAAATCGATCCGCAGACCAAGGTCGGGCGCCTGTCGCTCGGTCAGCGGCAATTGGTGGAAATCGCCAAGGCGCTGTCCCGTGGCGCGCATGTGATCGCCTTCGATGAGCCGACCAGCAGCCTCTCGGCGCGCGAAATCGACCGTTTGATGGCGATCATCAGCCGCCTGCGCGATGAGGGCAAAGTGGTGCTCTACGTCTCGCATCGCATGGAAGAAGTGTTCCGCATTTGCGATGCGGTGACGGTGTTCAAGGACGGCCGTTACGTGCGCACCTTCGATGACATGAGCCAGTTGACCCACGATCAACTGGTGACCTGCATGGTCGGCCGCGACATTCAGGACATCTACGATTACCGCAGCCGTCCACGCGGCGCGGTGGCGTTGAAGGTCGACGGTTTGCTCGGCCCGGGGCTGCGTGAGCCGGTGAGTTTCGAGGCGCACAAGGGCGAGATTCTCGGGCTGTTCGGCCTGGTCGGGGCCGGGCGCACCGAGCTGTTCCGCTTGCTCAGCGGGCTTGAACGCAACACCGCCGGACGCCTCGAACTGCGCGGGCATGAATTGAAGTTGCGCTCGCCGCGCGACGCGATTGCCGCCGGGATCCTGCTGTGCCCCGAGGACCGGAAAAAAGAGGGGATCATCCCGCTGGCCAGCGTTGCCGAGAACATCAACATCAGCGCGCGCGGTGCCAATGCCAGCCTCGGCTGCCTGCTGCGCGGGCTGTGGGAGAAGGGCAACGCCGACAAGCAGATCAAGGCGCTGAAAGTCAAAACCCCGCACGCCGGTCAGCAGATCAAATTCCTGTCCGGCGGCAATCAGCAGAAGGCGATTCTCGGCCGCTGGCTGTCGATGCCGATGAAGGTGCTGCTGCTCGACGAGCCGACTCGCGGCATCGACATCGGCGCCAAGGCCGAGATCTACCAGATCATCCATAACCTGGCCGCCGACGGTATTTCGGTGATCGTGGTGTCCAGCGACCTCATGGAGGTGATGGGCATTTCCGACCGCATTCTGGTGCTCTGCGAAGGCGCGCTGCGCGGCGAAGTCAGCCGCGACCAGGCCAATGAATCCAACCTGCTGCAACTGGCTTTGCCGCGCCATCGCGCTGACGGCGTGGCGAACTGAGAGGTGACTATGATGACCATCCAAAACAAGGCGCTGCCGACTCCCCGCAAACCGCTGGACCTGCGGCGCTTCCTCGACGACTGGGTCATGCTGCTGGCGGCGATCGGTATCTTCGTCGCCTGCACGCTGCTGATCGATAACTTCCTCTCGCCGCTGAACATGCGCGGGCTGGGTCTGGCGATTTCCACCACCGGCATTGCCGCGTGCACCATGCTGTATTGCCTGGCGTCAGGTCACTTCGACTTGTCGGTGGGCTCGGTGATCGCCTGCGCGGGGGTCGTTGCGGCGGTGGTGATGCGCGACACCAACAGCGTGTTCCTCGGCGTCAGCGCAGCGCTGGTGATGGGCCTGATTGTCGGGCTGATCAACGGCATCGTGATCGCCAAGTTGCGGGTCAACGCGTTGATCACCACGCTGGCGACCATGCAGATCGTTCGCGGCCTGGCCTACATTTTTGCCAACGGCAAAGCGGTGGGCGTGTCGCAGGAATCGTTCTTCGTCTTCGGCAACGGCCAGTTGTTCGGCGTGCCGGTGCCGATTCTGATCACCATCGTCTGCTTCCTGTTCTTCGGCTGGCTGCTGAACTACACCACCTACGGGCGCAACACCATGGCCATCGGTGGCAACCAGGAGGCGGCATTGCTCGCCGGGGTCAACGTTGACCGGACCAAGATCATCATTTTCGCCGTGCACGGCGTGATTGGTGCGCTGGCCGGGGTGATTCTCGCTTCGCGCATGACCTCCGGGCAGCCGATGATTGGCCAGGGTTTCGAGCTGACGGTGATTTCGGCATGCGTGCTCGGCGGCGTGTCGCTGAGCGGCGGGATCGGCATGATCCGCCACGTGATTGCCGGGGTGCTGATTCTGGCGATCATCGAGAACGCGATGAACCTGAAGAACATCGATACGTTTTATCAGTATGTGATTCGTGGTTCGATTCTGTTGCTGGCCGTGGTCATCGACCGCCTGAAACAACGCTGAGATCAAAAGCTCCCCCTCACCCTGGCCCTCTCCCAGAGGGAGAGGGGACTGATTGGGGGATCTTTCAGAGATACATCGACCTGAAAGTGCTTTGCTGAATCCATAATCGACTGGATTTTTCAGGTCGATGCAGAGCGTGAAACTGCTCGGTCAGTCCCCTCTCCCTCCGGGAGAGGGCTAGGGTGAGGGGCTTTTGATTCTCCCGCCTTCTGTCACCTTCCCTAAATTTCCCTTGCCCGCCCGCACCCGTTTCGGGTATCACTTTGTACATGATTAGACAGGTACGATTTGATAAGAAACAACGGGTGGTCGACGAACTCGTCCGGCGCATTGAAAGCGGCCTCATGGAGGACGGCTTTCTGTTGCCCGGCGAGCATCAGTTGGCTCAGGAATTCAATGTCAGCCGTGGCACGTTGCGCGAAGCGCTGGCCGAACTGAAGCGGCGCAATTACATCGCTACGCAGAGCGGAGTCGGCTCGATCGTCACCTTCGACGGTGTAGTGCTCGATCAGCGCAGCGGCTGGGCGCAGGCGTTGGCCGACAGCGGGGCGCTGATCAACACCGAAGTGCTGCGCCTGGAAGCGGTGACGCGGCCTGATCTGCTTTCGCGCTTCGGCACCGACCAATTCATCACCCTCGATCGCCGTCGTCGTTCCAACGACGGCACGCTGGTGTCCCTTGAACGTTCTTTGATGCCGGCCACCGGCGGCCTGGAAAGCCTGCCGCGCGTCGGTCTGATCGACAACTCGCTGACCATCACCCTGGCCGCTTACGGCTACATCGGCGAGCGCGGTGATCAGTGGATCGGCGCCGAACCACTCAATGCCGAAGACGCCGAACTGCTCGGGCGCCCGGTCGGCACCGTGTTCCTCAAGGCCCTGCGTACCACCTACGACCGGCAGAACCGTTTCATGGAGCAGGTCGAAAGCCTGCTCGACCCGGTGCATTTCCGCCTGCACCTGCAATTTGGAGAATCGAAATGACCGCGCTCAACCGTGCCCTCGGTGCGTTTTATGGCCTGGCCCTGGGTGATGCGCTGGGCATGCCGACGCAATCGTTGAACCGCGAAACGATCAAGACCCGCTTTGGCAAAATCACTGATCTGCAGGACGCCGGTCCCCTGCAACCGATCGCGGCCAACATGCCCAAGGGTTCGATCACCGATGACACCGAACAGGCGATTCTGGTCGGCGAGTTGCTGATTGAAGGCAAGGGCCGGATCGAACCGGCAGTCCTCGCCCAGCGGCTGATCGAGTGGGAAGCCGAGATGCAGGCCAAGGGTTCGCAGGACCTGCTCGGGCCATCGACCAAACGCGCCATTGAAATGATCCTCGCCGGGCATTCGCCGGAGGAGGCCGGGCGTTACGGCACTACCAATGGCGCGGCGATGCGCATCACTCCGGTGGGCATTGCGGCAGACGTCGCCGATCCCGAGCGTTTCATTACGGCCGTGGTGCAGGCCTGTCAGGTCACCCACAACACCACGCTGGGGATTTCCAGTGCGGCGGCGGTGGCGGCGGTGGTCTCGGCCGGGATCAACGGCATGGATCTGGGCGAGGCATTGAACCTTGGCCAGCAGATTGCGCAACAGGCCGAGGCACATGGGCACTGGGTGGCCGGCGGGCGCATCGCTTCGCGCATCAGTTGGGCGCGAACCATCAGCGTCGACAGTGACAAGGCGCTACTGGCGGATCTGCTGTACGACGTGATCGGCACTTCGGTGGCCTCGCAGGAATCGGTGGTGGTGTCGTTCGCCCTGGCGCAGCAAGTGGCCGTTGGCGAGATGAGCGCATTCGATGCGTTGTGCATGGCCGCCAGCCTTGGCGGTGACACTGACACCATCGCGGCGATTCTCGGCGCCATGCTCGGGGCCTGCCTGGGTCTTGAGAGTTGGCCGGCGCCGATGATTGCCACGGTCAAAGCGGTCAATCATCTGGAGCTTGAACCGTTGGTGCAGGGGCTGTTGACCCTGCGTTGACTGAGCTGACGCCTTCGCGAGCAAGCCCGCTCCCACAGGGGATTTGAGCCGTTCACAAATCTCCTGTGGGAGCGGGCTTGCTCGCGAATGGCGCGCTGCGGATTACGGATTTTTACCCCGCAATGGATCGCACAGACAGGCCGAGGATGGCCGGGATGTCTTGTCGTTTTGAGTCATTGCCACAACCACAATAAAGGCAAACAGGAGCACTGTTCATGAGTTCAACAAACGCCGGGCCAAGCGCCGGGCAACTGGAAACCCGCGGCATTGAGCCGGTGCCGGAAGCTGAGTGCAACGGCCATCCGCTGCAACTGTTCTGGGTCTGGTTCGCCGCCAACATTTCCATTCTCGGCCTGCCATTGGGCGCCACGCTGGTGGCGTTTCGCGGGCTGGCGATCTGGCAGGCGATCATCGTTGCCATCGTCGGCGCCGCCGGTTCATTCGCCGTGGTCGGGATCATCTCGATTGCCGGCCGCCGTGGCCGCGCGCCGAGTTTGACCTTGTCGCGGGCGATCTTCGGCGTGCGTGGCAATATCGGCCCGACGCTGGTCTCGCTGATGTCGCGGCTGGGCTGGGAAACCGTCAACACCACCACCGCCGCGTTCGTGTTGCTGTCGTTGTGTTCGATCCTGTTCGGCTCGCCGGTTGAAGCGAAAAGTGCGCCAGTGCTGACGCTGATCTTCATCGCGATTTTCGTCCTGCTGACTCTGTCGGTTTCCGGCCTCGGTCACGCCACCTTGCTGGTGATCCAGAAGTGGGCGACCTACGTGTTCGGCGCGCTGAACATTCTGGTCGGCGGCTTCCTCTGCGCGACCATCGACTGGAGCGCGGTGTTCAACGCCACGCCAGCGCCGCTGAGCGCGATGATCATCGGCATCGGCACCATGGCCGCCGGCACCGGGATCGGCTGGGCTAACGCCGGTGCGGACATGTCGCGCTATCAGCACCGCAGCGTCAAGGCTGTACGGCTGGTCGCCTCGGCGGCGTTCGGTGCGGGGATTCCGCTGGTGCTGCTGATCACCCTCGGCGGCCTGCTGTCGGTGGGCAACAACGATCTGGCATCGGCGACTGACCCGATCGTGGCCATCCGCGACATGCTGCCGACCTGGATGGCCGTGCCGTACCTGATCACCGCGTTCGGTGGCTTGCTGCTGTCGAACAACCTGTCGGTGTACTCCGCCGGTCTGACCACGCTGACCCTCGGTCTGAAGGTCAAACGCGTCTACGCGGTGGTGGTCGACATCGTGGCGATCTTCGCCGGCTCGATCTACTTCATGCTGATTGCCGACAGCTTCTACGGCCCGTTTATCACCTTCATTTCGCTGCTGGCGGTGCCGATCACCGCGTGGGTGGGGATCTTCGTCGTCGACCTGATTCACCGTCACTACTACAGCCCCAAAGACCTGCTCGATGTCAGCCCGAGCAGCGCCTATTGGTATCGCGGCGGCATCGAGTGGCGCGCGTTCGGCGCGTGGGCGATTGCCATCGTGCTCGGCTTCAGTTTCACCACCATCGGCACCACGGCCGAGAACGTCTGGTTCAAGGGCTTTTTGTCCGACTCGTGGCTGGGCCACAACGGTCTGGGCTGGATCGTGACCTTCGTGGTGGCCGGTGGCATTTACCTGGTTCTCGGCGGGGCGAAAGATCGTCGCGCCGCGCAAGTCGAGAATGCTCATGCCTAAGATGTTGCACACCGGCCAGGTCATTATCGACTTGGTCATGGCCGTGGATCAGTTGCCGCAAGTCGGCGGCGATGTGCTGGCGCAGTCTGCCGCTTTCGAGGCTGGCGGCGGCTTCAACGTGATGGCCGCAGCCGTACGCAATGGTTTGCCGGTGGTTTATCTCGGTCGCCATGGCTCCGGACGTTTTGGTGACTTGGCGCGTCAGGCGATGAAGGATGAAGGCATTCACATCGGCATCCAGATGCCTGCACAACGCGATACCGGGATATGCGTGGCGCTGACCGATGCGTCGGCCGAGCGCAGTTTCATTTCCTACATCGGCGCTGAAGGTGAGGTGACCGGAGAGGACTTGAACAGCGTGGCGGCCGAGGCGGGCGACTACGTTTATGTAAGCGGTTACAGCCTGCTGCACGCAGGCAAGGCGCAGGCGCTGCTGGACTGGACGCTGGCGCTGCCGGAGGTGATCAACGTGGTGTTCGATCCGGGGCCGTTGGTGGAGTCGCCGGACTCGCCGTTGATGCGGGCGCTGCTGCCGCGCATTGATGTGTGGACCAGCAACAGCGTCGAGGCGTTGCGCTTTACCGAGGCTGCAGACATTGCTCAAGCGCTGGATCGGCTGGCGGATCATCTGCCCAAGGATGTGCTGATGGTGGTGCGCGATGGACCACAGGGTTGCTGGATTCAGCAGCGTGGCGAGCGTCGGCATGTGCCGGGGTTTGCGGTAAAAGCCGTGGACAGCAACGGGGCGGGTGATGCCCATGCCGGGGTGTTCGTCGCCGGGTTGGCGCAGGGTTTGCCCGCCCATGAGGCGGCGCGGCGGGCGAATGCGGCGGCGGCTTTGGCAGTGACACGATGGGGGCCGGCGACTGCGCCGGGAGTTGCTGAGGTGGATGCGTTTATCCACGAGTCCTGCGGCGATTGATCAACCGCCTTCGCGAGCAAGCCCGCTCCCACAGGGGGGATTTGCGTCTTTCACAACTCCAATATGGGAGCGGGCTTGCTCGCGAAGAGGCCATACGGCTCAGCACAAAATATGGATCAGCCGGCCTTGCGCAACGCCGCAATCAACTCATCCTTGCGCATCGAAGAACGCCCGGCAATGTTCTTCGCCCGCGCCTCTTTGCGCAGACTGTCGAGAGTCTGCGTCTCGCGCGAGGCCTTGCTGTCGCGCGCATGTCCCCCGCGACTGGCCACCGCTCGCCGCGATGATTCTTTGCGGTCTTCGGACTTGGCACTCGCCGGTTTCTTGCGTCCGGAACCGCCAGCCTTTTCGCCGCCGCCCGACTGTTTGTTGACCGTCGCCCAGGCACGCGCCTCGGCTGCATCCTTCGACAAGCCTTTTTTCTCATAGCTGTCTTCGATGTGTTCGGCCTTGCGCTTCTGTTCGGCGGTGTATTTGTCTTTGCTTCCACGAGGCATGGGATTTCTCCTCTTGTGTGCAGATTCGGCCGCTCGCCGCACCGGCAGCGAGCGGCCTGAGGTCTACTGCAGATCCAGCTTGCGCGCCGCTTCGACGCCAGCCGCACTGAGCTTGATCGGCAGATTCAACGAGTGTTCGCCGGCCTCGTTGCAGGTCACATGACCGTGGTGGATCAGTCCGCGATCCTGCAGAGAGGCGAGGGCGCTGGCCACCACTTTCTCGCCGCGATAATTGTCCAGCACCTCTTTGCCCAGTCCGCTCGGATGGGCATGCAGCAGGCGGGTGAGGACTTCTTTTTCCAGGTTTTTATCGACGTTCATGGTTACCTCTTCATGGATGTGAATAGGACGCTCGCGTCGGCGAACTACTGGCTGCCGCCCTCGGAGCCCGAGCCACCGGTGGTGGTTTTCGAGCCGATGCCGGGGCCGGCGTTATCGGGTGTGGCGGGGGAGTCAGGGGTGTTCATGCCACCCTGGCGGCCGGGGTCGCTGCCTTGGGTGCGTGGGTCGGTGCCAGTGGCAGGTGGCTGGTTGATCAATGGAACCCCGGAGCCATCGGTGTTCATGCCTGGGGCACTGTTGATGGCCGGGGCGCGCGGTGATGGAACCGGATCGGTGGGGCCTGTGCCCGCTGCGGTGGTGGACGCGGCGAAGACCGCTGGGCAGAGCAGGGCACTGAATACGAGGGCAGTCAACCTTGACGGGATCATAGGGCTTCTCCAGTGATTGAATTCCTTACCTGTGTTTGGTCTGCCCTTGAATCGGATTGGTGCCTGATGAGCGACGAACGGTCGAGACACAGGATTATCAGTCGAGGCCGATTTCTTCCTTGAACTGCTCCATGAAACCCTTCAGGCGTTGATGGCGGATCTGCGCCAGACGCTGACCGGCGCCAGTCTGGAAACCATCGGCCAGGTGCAGCAGCTTGGTCTGAAAGTGATCGAGGCAGAAGCGGGTGTCGTCGTAGTCGCGCTCCTTGGCTTCAGGGTCGAGCGGGTCGTACAACGCACTGCCCATGCGCCCGGCGACGTAGAAGGTGCGGGCAACGCCGAGCATGCCCAGCGAGTCGAGCCGGTCGGCGTCCTGGACCAGTTTCGCTTCGAGGGTCAGCGGGGTGATGTTGGCGGAAAAACTGTGGGCTTCGATGGCGTGGGTGGCGCCACTGATTTTGCTTTCGGGCCAGTCCAGATCGGCCAGCACGTTGGCGGCTTTTTCTGCGGCGAGGCGCGAAGCCTGCGAGCGCAGCGGCGAGTTTTTTTCCACGGACACGCAATCGTGCAGCAGCACGGCAGCGAGCAACACTTCCAGGTCGCCACCTTCCTCGGCCTGCAAGGTGCGCGCGTTGTGCCAGACCCGTTGCAGGTGGGCGAGGTCGTGGGCACCGTCGTCGCCGGGTTCGAGGGCGTGGGGCAGCAGTGCTGCTGCAAGCGCCTCCACGGGCATAAAAATCTCAGTGTTCATGAGCATCCTTTCAGACTGGCGAAGTTCCTGTGGGAGCGGGCTTGCTCGCGAAGGCGTCAATCCAGTCACCATCATTGTTGTCTGTCAGACCGCTTTCGCGAGCAAGCCCGCTCCCACATTGCAATATCGGCGCAGGATATTCTCTGTGTTGCCATGTGACGAGCGCCGCATCCGGCCTTAGTATGGCGCTTTCCCTTTTCCGACAAGGCCCGTTCATGACGATCGAAATCCGCCCGGCGACCCCCAGCGATGCACCGCAAATCCTCGCCTTCATCACCGAACTGGCAGATTTCGAAAAGGCTCGCCACGAAGTGATCGCCAGCGTCACCGACATCGAGCGCAGCCTGTTCAGCGAAGGCGCCACCGCCCACGGCCTGATCTGCCTGCGTGACGGTGTGCCGATCGGTTTTGCGGTGTTCTTCTTCAGCTATTCGACGTGGCTCGGCAGCAATTGCCTGTACCTCGAAGACCTCTACATCACCCCCGAACAACGCGGCGGCGGCGCCGGCAAAACCCTGTTGCGGCATCTGGCGAAAATTGCCTGTGCCAATGACTGCGGGCGCTTCGAATGGAGCGTGCTGGACTGGAACACCCCGGCCATCGAATTCTACAAATCCCTCGGTGCGCAGCCGCAGGAAGAGTGGGTGCGCTATCGCATGGATGGCAAGGTGTTGCGTGAGTTTGCCGAAGGCTGAGGAGATGATGGCAATCCGATGTTGAAGTGATTGCCGCCACCGCTCTAGTCCGGCATTCTACGCGCCATTTTTGCGCGCTCACGGACGACACCTGCAATGCTTCTGGCAAAACTTCTCCACGCCCGTGGGGCCTTCGCTGTGTCTCTGAGTGACCGGCGATGAGCGGATTGCGGGCGTCAATGCGCCTGTATGGCCTGGTGAAAAACTCAGGCTGCTCTGACAACCCTCAGCGTCAACCGGTAGACATCCTGTGCATCGTCAATCGCACGGGCGGCAAAGCCATTCGTGCGTTTGTGTCGCGGCTCGACGCCGAACTCATGACACGCAGCGCCGGCCTGGGTGACTACCGTGTGATCGCGTTACGCCACTTCGAGCCGAATGCGTTTATCGACGCGCATCAGGGCTGGCTGACGCTGCACATCTGTTGCGGTTTCGTCGCCCCCGCCAGCCATTCGTTGCTCAAGGACGGCGCGTTGATGCCGATGGGCTGGTACGTCTATTCCGAGATCGGCCAGTGGACCGCCGAACATCATCTGGACCTCGGCGTGCAAATGGCCGATCTGCTGCAAACGGCTTACGAGCGTAATCAACTGCGCAATTACAACGCCTGGCTCAACGAACTCGACGACGCCGCGCCGGCCGAACTGGCCTGGCAAACCGACCGCGCCTGGCGACATCTGCAAACTGCCACATCACCCGACAGCCGTGAGCACTGCCACGCACTGTTCGACCCTGTCGACAACCGCTGGCGCTTCGCCGCGACCGACATCGACATCCATCAGCCGCACCCGGAACCTCTGAAGCAAGGAGCTTTGAATTGAGTGGTAAACCCGCCGCCCGCGTCACCGACCCGACCGCCTGCCCATTGCCAGGCCATGGCACCAACCCGATCGTTTCCGGCTCGCCCGACGTCTTCTTCGACGGCCTCGCCGCTGCGCGCATGACCGACAAATCAGCCTGTGGCAGCCCGATCACCGGCGCTGTTTCCGGCACCGTATTCATCAACGGCCTGAACGCCGCAACCCTCGACAGCACCGGTGGCCACGGCAATGTCGTGGTCGGTGGTTCGGGCACGGTGATGATTGGACAAAGTGGCGGAGGGGCAGCGTTTAGTGGGTTGTTGCCGATGCCGGTGCATTTCAATGATCGGATGCAGGTCGTTAATGAAGCCACGGGCGAACCTATTCCCGACCACCCTTATGCGATTCAGCGAGGCGATGGGCGTGTTGAGCATGGCATCACCGATGAACAGGGCTTTACCCATATGGTCAGTTCGCATTTGGCCGAAACTATTAAACTGTTCGTAGAGTGATCGAAATGGAAGTCGAAAATCCCGCACTCAACGATTGTAAAACTGAAGTGGCTGGTCATGAGTTGACCTGCAAGACTGATCAGAGCGTAAAACAGGCTGCGGTTAAAGTAAAAAAAGTTGCAGTGTTTTTTATTGGCGGTGCTGGGGATAAGGAAGAGTACTATCAAAATGAGCCGCCGCATCATAATGTGATGAATGCATGGAAGCAGTTAGAGAAGCGTCTTACTAATGAGCAGAAAGTTGAGGTGAATCTGCCATACATAAGTTACAAAGACGTTCGCGGTGAAAAAGATATTAAAAAGTACGTCGAGCGTCCTTTGAAAGGTGATAAGTCGGTCTATATTGTCGTTGTAGGTCATAGTTTGGGTGGTTGGAATGGTGCACATCTGACTTCGATTTTGAAAGAGCGCGGTTACACCGTAAAGGTATTGGTAACGCTTGATCCTGTTGGCGGTGGCACAGGTGTCTGGATGGTGTCTGATATATATTTCACGACACCGAAGCCCTCGGCAGATTATTGGGTCAATGTATTGGCTTCGCCCAAAGTGACGGATTCATCTGATAACGTTGCCAGCATGGGCGAGCGTTGGGTTATGACATCTGGGCCAGCTATCAACGAAGCGGTAGACGCCAACCATCGTCAGGCAGGGGTCATGTTTGGCGCTACGCTACAGGGTGGTAAATCGGCATGCGATATTGTGTATGAACGTTTGAGTCAATATTTGGAATCTTCGAAATGAAGTCGTTGTTTGTTTTTCTGACACTGCTACTGTGCAGTTCTTGCACTAAGCAACCGGTTCTTCCGGTCATTGATATTGACTTGATTTCTGTCAGTGGTGGAGATGATCACTCATCTTTAGGTATTAAGTTTGGTTCGAAAACCGATCTGTTGAATTTTTTTCAGGATGTGACCGGGGAAAGTCAGTTGGGCGAGTCTTTGTTCTGCTCGCTGGATAAGGATGTCGAGTTTAAGGATTTTGACAAGTTGACTCAGTATTTGGTGGGGGATTTTGTTGAGCTTGATAGTTCTGGATCTAAAGCGGAGCATATTTATATGGCCAAATTGTCCTCGTTTAAAAAAGAGGATGAGGGCGTATCAAATATTTTTATGCCTGCCAGTGAATTATTGCAGGTATTAGGTCAGCGTAATGTCATCTCTTGTAAGGTGTTCACTTCTGCTTATTCATTCGGTGGATATTATTCGAAGTCAATGCTCATCCCAGCAACTGACATCGTGCGTGCGATTCAAGAGAAGCGCGATTGATGGGGCTGAGAGGATTCCGGCTGCTACTGATTGCTGGTTTTTTAACGTGTCGTCCTGCCTGCACCTGAACGGACGTCGTTCAGCGTTAGACAAAATGGACTGATTTAATCCCAAAATATGGGATGTAAAATTACATATTGAGATTTCGCGCTTGAAAGGTCTATAGTCCGTCGCACTCACTGCCAAAAACAAAACAGGTGAAGCGATGCAGGCGCAATTGATCGCGCTCGACTGGGGGACGACCTCATTACGTGCTTACAAACTCGCGGCGGGCGGGGTGGTGCTGGAGCAGCGTGCGCTGTCGTCCGGGATCATGCAGTTACCGAAGACGCCGCGAGTCATCCACGGTGATGAATGCGCCGACGGTTTTGAACTGGCCTTCGAAGAGGCATGCGGCGACTGGCTCGATGCGCAGCCGGATCTGCCAGTGATCGCCTGCGGGATGGTCGGCAGCGCCCAGGGCTGGCGCGAAGCGGCCTACTGCGAGACGCCGGCGAACGTCGCCAATCTCGGAAATTCCTTACAAACACTGGTCAGTCTGCGCGGCACGCGGGTACATATCGTGCCGGGGGTGATCCAGCGTTCGCGTCTGCCCAATGTGATGCGCGGCGAAGAAACTCAGGTCCTCGGCGTACTGCAGAATCTGCCGGCCGAGGCGGGCGGCGATCTGTTGATCGGTCTGCCAGGTAGCCACTCCAAGTGGGTGGAGGTGGTCGAGGGCCGCATCACTCATTTCGACACCTTCATGACCGGCGAAGTGTTCGCTGTGCTCAGTGAGCACAGCATTCTCGGGCGTACCCAGCAACAGGGTGCGGCGTTCGACGGGTTGGCGTTCGACCGTGGCGTGCAAGTGGCGCTGTCGGCGGACGGCGAACTGGGCGTGCTCTCCACATTATTCAGTGCCCGCACCCTGGGCCTGACCGGTGAACTGGCGCCGACGGCGCAAGCGGATTACCTCTCTGGCCTGATGATTGGCCATGAACTGGTGGCGCTTGCCGCAGCCCAGCGGCACCGACGCAATAGTGCGCATCTGCCGTCGATCATCCTCATCGGCAACGCGCAACTCTGCGCCCGTTACGGCCGTGCCCTCGATGCCTGCGGTTTCGCGCGCGTCACGCTGGCCGAGCAGGCCACCGAGCGTGGCCTGTGGCAACTGGCGCTGGCCGCCGGGCTGCTCGATTCCTTATCCCGTTAACCCTGACTGGAGGCCTGACATGCTCAAGCAAGCATTGGCACAAAACGGTCTGATCGCAATCCTGCGTGGCCTGCATCCGCAGGAAGCCGCTGCTGTCGGAGAAGTCCTGTATGCCGCCGGATTTCGCGTCATCGAAGTACCGCTCAATTCCCCGTCGCCGTACGAAAGTATCCGCATCCTGCGTCAGACCTTGCCCGCCGATTGCCTGATCGGTGCCGGCACGGTGTTGACCCCGGAGCAGGTCGAGCTGGTGAAAGAGGCCGGCGGCCAGGTGATCGTGATGCCACACAGCGACGCCAAGGTGCTGCGCGCAGCGAAAGCGGCGGGGCTGTACCTGTCGCCGGGAGTAGCGACGCCGACCGAAGCGTTCGCGGCGCTGGAGGAGGGCGCGGACATTCTCAAGCTGTTCCCGGCCGAGCAGATGGGCCCGGCGGTGGTCAAGGCGTGGCTCGCGGTGTTGCCCTCCGGGACGGTGCTGGCGCCGGTCGGCGGGATCACCCCGGACAACATGCAAGCGTTCATCGACGCTGGTGTGAAAGGTTTCGGCCTCGGTTCCGGCCTGTTCAAGCCAGGCATGACGGTTGAGCAAGTGGCGGCCAATGCCAAGGCCTACGTGGCTGCCTGGAAGGCCCTTCGCTGAGATTTATCCGGCGCTGCGTGCGCTGCATCTAACAAGAGAGACAAACAGATGAAAATCACCAAACTCACCACCTTCATCGTCCCGCCGCGCTGGTGCTTCCTCAAGGTCGAAACCGATGAGGGCGTGACCGGTTGGGGCGAGCCTGTGGTCGAAGGCCGCGCCCACACCGTCGCCGCCGCCGTTGAGGAATTGTCCGACTACCTGATCGGCAAAGACTCACGCAACATCGAGGACATCTGGACCGTGCTCTATCGCGGTGGCTTCTACCGCGGCGGCGCGATCCACATGAGTGCGCTGGCCGGTATCGATCAGGCGCTGTGGGACATCAAGGGCAAAGCCCTCGGCGTGTCGGTCAGCGATCTGCTCGGCGGTCAGGTGCGCGACAAGATTCGTGTGTATTCGTGGATCGGTGGCGATCGTCCGGCCGACACCGCGCGTGCCGCGAAAGAGGCGGTGAGCCGGGGTTTTACTGCGGTGAAAATGAATGGCACTGAAGAGCTGCAGTTCCTCGACTCCTTCGAGAAAGTCGATCTGGCCCTGGCCAACGTTGCCGCCGTGCGCGATGCCGTCGGGCCGAACGTCGGTATCGGCGTCGACTTCCACGGTCGGGTGCACAAGCCGATGGCCAAGGTGCTGATGAAGGAGCTCGACCCGTACAAACTGATGTTCATCGAAGAGCCGGTGCTCAGTGAAAACTACGAAGCGCTGAAAGAGCTGGCACCGTTGACCAGCACGCCGATCGCCCTTGGCGAGCGGCTGTTCTCGCGCTGGGATTTCAAGCGGGTGCTGAGCGAAGGCTACGTCGACATCATCCAGCCGGATGCCTCGCATGCCGGCGGTATCACCGAGACCCGCAAGATCGCCAACATGGCCGAAGCCTACGACGTGGCGCTGGCGCTGCATTGCCCGCTGGGGCCGATTGCGCTGGCGGCGTGCCTGCAACTGGACGCGGCTTGTTACAACGCGTTTATCCAGGAGCAGAGTCTGGGTATCCATTACAACGAGAGCAATGATCTGCTCGACTACGTGAAGGATCCGCGAGTGTTCGACTACGACCAGGGCTTCGTGAAGATTCCGAACGGGCCAGGGCTGGGCATCGAGATCAACGAGGAATACGTGATCGAACGCGCGGCGGTCGGCCACCGCTGGCGCAACCCGATCTGGCGCCATGCCGATGGCAGTTTTGCCGAGTGGTGAGTGCCTTCTGACCCACCACAAATCCTTGTGGGAGGGGGCTTGCTCCCGAATGCGGCATGTCAGCTAAAGAGATGTCGACTGACACTCCGCATTCGGGAGCAAGCCCCCTCCCACAATTGATCTCCATGGATGGGAGATGGCGTCAATGACCTCAAATAATCATAAGAAGAGGCACCCCCCATGCCAACGCAAACCCTCACCGGGCAGGCGTCTTTAGTCACGCCTAGCCGCAAGCGGTTTTTCATCATGGTGTTGCTGTTCATCACCGTGGTCATCAACTACCTCGACCGCAGCAACCTGTCGATTGCCGCGCCCGCGCTGACCAGCGAACTGGGCATCGACCCGGTTCACGTCGGGCTGATTTTCTCCGCATTCGGCTGGACCTACGCCGCGATGCAGATTCCCGGCG
The DNA here is from genome assembly GCF_004683905.1 of Pseudomonas fluorescens. Classification (NCBI taxonomy): domain Bacteria; kingdom Pseudomonadati; phylum Pseudomonadota; class Gammaproteobacteria; order Pseudomonadales; family Pseudomonadaceae; genus Pseudomonas; species Pseudomonas fluorescens. Next base: position 4,357,265 of record NZ_CP038438.1, on the reverse strand, counting down.
GCTGGCTGGTGGATCGGGTGCCGCCGCGCATCCTCTACAGCGTCGCGCTGCTGTTGTGGTCGCTGGCCACGGTGCTGCTCGGTTTTGCCGCGAGTTTCATTGCGCTGTTCGTCTTGCGCATGGCGGTCGGCGCGCTGGAAGCACCGGCCTATCCGATCAACAGCCGCGTGGTGACCACCTGGTTTCCCGAGCGCGAGCGGGCCACGGCGATTGGTTTTTACACCTCCGGGCAGTTTGTCGGCCTGGCGTTTCTGACCCCGGTGCTGGCCTGGCTGCAACATGAATTCGGCTGGCACATGGTGTTCGTCGCAACCGGTGCGGCTGGCATCATCTGGGCAGCGATCTGGTACGCGGTGTATCGCGAACCGCGAGACTTCAAAGGCGCCAACGACGCGGAGATCGACCTGATCCGCGAGGGTGGCGGACTGGTGGATATTCAAGCGCAAACGGCCAAGGCCTCGTTCAGTTGGACCGACCTCGGTATCGTCCTGAGCAAACGCAAATTGTGGGGCATCTACCTCGGCCAGTTCTGCCTGAACTCGACGCTGTGGTTCTTCCTGACGTGGTTCCCGACCTACCTGGTGAAATATCGCGGCATGGACTTCATCAAGTCCGGCCTGTTGGCATCGTTGCCGTTTCTGGCCGCGTTCATTGGCGTGCTGTGTTCGGGGTTCTTTTCCGACTTGCTGATCCGGCGTGGCTGCAGCGTGGGCTTCGCGCGCAAGTTGCCGATCATTGGCGGGCTGCTGATTTCCACCTCGATCATCGGCGCCAATTTTGTTGAATCGACACCGCTGGTGATTGCCTTCCTGGCGTTGGCGTTTTTTGGCAACGGTCTGGCCTCGATCACCTGGTCGCTGGTCTCGACCCTCGCTCCGGCGCGGTTGCTGGGGCTGACCGGCGGGGTGTTCAACTTCATCGGCAACCTGTCGGCGATTGCCACGCCGATTGTCATCGGTTTCCTCGCCAGCGGTGATTCGTTCGCCCCGGCGATCACCTACATCGCGGTGCTGGCGCTGATCGGTGCATTGTCCTACGTGCTGCTGGTAGGCAAGGTCGAGCGTATCGAGTTGTAGTCGTCTGCGTCGGGCGACCATAATGCCGCCCGTTCCCTCGCTCAACGGTAAAGGCTGGATATGCAGGAAGACGCCCCGGAAAAAACCAAGGACGCCGCGCCCACCGGCACCCAGACCCTGCTTCGCGGACTGGGTGTGGTGCAGGCGGTGGCCAGTGGCGCCCGCGATTTGAAAGAGATCGCCCGGCTGATCGGCACCACGCGCAGCACCACCCATCGTCTGGCCAGTTGCCTGGTCGACGAGCGCTACCTGCGCGTGGTGCCACAAATCGGCTATCTGCTGGGGCCGAAGCTGATCGAGCTGGGGTTTCAGGCGCGCGAAGAGTTGCCGCTGGTGAGTCTGGCCGGGCCGTATCTGGACGAGTTGTCGGCGCTGACCGGCGACACCGTGCACCTGGGCATTCGTGAGGGCGACGAGGTCTTGTATCTGCTGAAGAATCCGGGGCGTAACGGCCCGGAAATGCGCTCGCGGGTCGGCCATCGCATGCCGTTGGCACGCACCGGGATCGGCAAGGCCTTGATGCTCGACGATGCACCGCAGGATTGGCAGCGGCTGTACGACATCAGCCTGCCGGCGGGTGGGAAAAGTCAGTTCTGGCCGCAGCATCCGCAGCAATCGTGGGAACAGCTAGAACAACGCATGACCGAGTACGTGGCCGGCGGCTACGCTTTCGATCTGGAAGACAACGAACCGTCGATCCGCTGCGTGGCGGCGCCGATTCGCGATGCGAGCAAGCGCATTGTGGCGGCGATCAGCATCGCCAGCACCGTGCCGTACATGCCGCTGGAAAAAATGGCCGAGCTGATTCCCCTGATCAAAGGGGTCACAGCCCGGCTCTCGGCAGAACTCGGTCTGAAGGTTTAAAGCTTCAGCGTCGCCATGTCGATCACGAAGCGGTACTTCACGTCACCGGCGATCATCCGCGCGTAAGCCTCGTTGATCTGGCGGATGTCGAGCATTTCAATGTCGCAGGTGATGTCGTGCTCGGCGCAGAAATCCAGCACTTCCTGGGTTTCAGCGATGCCGCCGATCAACGAACCGGCCAGTACGCGGCGCCCCAGCACCAGGTTGGCGGCGTGCACGGGCGGATCGATCGGTTCGATCAGGCCGACCAGAATGTGCACGCCATCAAAACGCAGGGTTTGCAGGTACGGGTTGAGATCATGCTGCACCGGAATGGTGTCCAGCAGGAAATCGAAACGGCCTGCGGCGGCGGCCATCTGCTCGGCATCGGTGGAGACGATCACATGATCGGCGCCCTGACGACGACCTTCCTCGGCCTTGCTCGCCGAACGGGTGAACAGCGTGACTTCCGCGCCCATCGCCTTGGCGAACTTGATGCCCATGTGGCCGAGGCCGCCCATGCCGAGAATTCCGACCTTGTCGCCGGCCTTGACCCCGTAGTGCTTGAGCGGCGAATAGGTGGTGATGCCGGCGCAGAGGATCGGCGCGGCGCTGGCCAGGTCGAGTTTCTCCGGGATGCGCACGACGAAGTGCTCGCTGACCACGATGCTGTCCGAATAGCCGCCCATGGTGTTGCTGCCATCGACCCGGTCCGGGGTGGCGTAGGTCATGGTCGGGCCTTCGAGGCAGTATTGCTCGAGGTTCTGCTGGCAGGCAGCGCAGGTGCGGCAGGAGTCGACCATGCAGCCGACACCGACCAGATCGCCGACTTTATGTTGAGTGACGTTCGCACCAACGGCGGTGACTTTGCCGACGATCTCGTGGCCGGGCATCAACGGATAAACCGCGATGCCCCATTCGTTGCGCGCCTGGTGGATGTCGGAGTGGCAGACGCCGCAATACAGGATCTCGATCGCCACGTCGTCAGCGCGTGGGCTGCGGCGTTCGAATTTCATCGGGGCGAGGGGAGTGGTGGCCGATTGGGCGGCATAACCGATAGCGGTGTACATGAGAAACCTCGCAGAAGCAGTGACAGGTGAGGTGGCGCATTTTGGGCGCCGTCTGCCGCTGCGGCCATGACGATTCCTCCGGGTCTCATGCCTAATCCTCCGGCATGCAGGTCTGGGCAAGCGCATTGGCAAAAGGATCTGCGATGATGCTTGCATGCCTTTTTCCGTGACTTTTTTGAAGACCCCTCCGATGCAGTTGACCCGTCACCTTGATGCCAATGCCACGCTGGTTTCGCTGATCGAGCCGCTGGCGCTTTGCGATGGTTACAGCCAGACCGGGCTGCCCGGCGTGCAGGTGTTGCGCGCCAGTTGCGACGTGGCGCGTGGCCCGCACATTTATGAGCCGAGCCTGATGATCATCGCCCAGGGCAGCAAACTGGCGTTCCTCGGCCCGCGCACCATGGAATATGGCGCCGGGCATTACCTGATTCAGGCGCTGCCGGTGCCGTTCGAGTGCGAAACCTTTGCCTTGCCGGATGCGCCGTTGCTGGGGGTGTCGGTGGCCATCGACCGGGTGCTGCTCGGCGAGCTGGTGCTGGCCATGGGGCTGGCGCCCGGGCGGCATATCCCGGCGCAAACGCCGGAGTCGATGACCTCGGTGGTGCTCGACGATGACATGCGTGGCTGCGTCGAACGCTTGTTACGCTGCCTGCACGATCCGCTGGAGCGGCAGATTCTCGGGCCGGCGCGGGTGCGTGAATTGCTGTTCACCGCGCTGCGCGGGCCACAGGCCGATGTGTTGCGCGCGCTGGTCGAACAGCAGGGACAGTTCGCCCGGGTGGCGGCGTCAATCAGTCATCTGCATGCGCATTACACCGAGCCGCTGAACGTCGAGACTCTGGCCAGTTGCGCGAACATGAGCGTGTCGTCCTTCCACGAGCACTTCAAGCGCAGCACGCTGTTGTCGCCGGTGCAGTATCTGAAGCGTTTACGCCTGCTAAAGGCGCAGACCTTGCTGGTCGCCGAAGGGCTGGGCGTGGCGCAGGTGGCGCATCGGGTGGGCTATCAGAGTACGTCGCAGTTCAGTCGCGAGTACAAGCGCTACTTCGAGCGTAGCCCTGGCGACGAACGCGTAGCCTGATTCGACGATGATTCCCTGTGGGAGCGGGCTTGCTCGCGAATGCGGTGTGTCAGTTGACGGATAGGTTGCCTGACACGCAGCCTTCGCGAGCAAGCCCGCTCCCACATGAGTCATGCGCTGTGGAAAAAAACTGGGCAACAAAAAGGCCCCCATTTCGGGAGCCTCGTTGTTCAGCGATACGGCTTACATGTTCGGGTAAGTCGGGCCGCCAGCGCCTTCCGGCGTGACCCAGGTGATGTTCTGCGAAGGGTCCTTGATGTCACAGGTCTTGCAGTGCACGCAGTTCTGGGCGTTGATCTGGAAGCGTTTTTCGCCGTCTTCCTTGGTGATCACTTCGTAGACGCCGGCCGGGCAGTAGCGCTGCGCCGGTTCGTCGTACAGCGGCAGGTTCTTGCTGATCGGGATGCTCGGGTCGGTCAGCTTCAGGTGGCACGGCTGTTCTTCTTCGTGGTTGGTACCGGAGATGAACACCGAGCTCAGTTTGTCGAAGCTGAGTTTGCCGTCCGGCTTCGGATAGTCGATCTTCTTGCAGTCGGCCGCCAGTTTCAGGCAAGCGTAGTCCGGCTTGGTGTCGTGCAGGGTGAACGGCAGTTTGCCGCCGAAGATGTTCTGGTCCAGCCAGTTGAAACCACCGCCGACGATCGCGCCGAACTTGTGGATCGCCGGGCCGAAGTTGCGGCTGGCGAACAATTCATCGTAGAGCCAGCTCTTCTTGAACGCGTCGACGTAGGAGGTCAGCTCTTCAGTGCCATCCTTCTCGGCGAACAGCGCGTCGGCCACCGACTCAGCGGCGAGCATGCCGGACTTCATCGCGGTGTGGCTGCCCTTGATCTTGGCGAAGTTCAGGGTGCCGAGGTCGCAGCCGATCAGCGCGCCGCCCTTGAAGACCATTTTCGGCAGCGAGTTCAGGCCACCTTTGCAGATCGCACGGGCGCCGTAGCTGACGCGCTTGCCGCCTTCCAGGTACTGGGCCAGCACCGGGTGATGCTTGAGGCGCTGGAACTCGTCGAACGGCGACAGGTAAGTGTTGCTGTAAGACAGATCAACGATCAGACCGACCACTACCTGGTTGTTTTCCAGGTGATAGAGGAACGAGCCGCCGGTGTTTTCGGTGCCCATGATGTCCAGCGGCCAACCGGCGGTGTGCACCACCAGACCTGGCTGGTGTTTGGCCGGGTCGATTTCCCAGATTTCCTTCAGGCCGATGCCGTAGTGCTGGGCGTCGGCATCGCTGTCGAGGTTGTAACGCTTGATCAGTTGCTTGCCGATGTGGCCACGGCAGCCCTCGGCGAACAGCGTGTACTTGCCACGCAGTTCCATGCCCGGGGTGTACAGGCCTTCTTTCGGGTTGCCTTCGCGGTCGACGCCCAGATCACCGGTGATGATCCCGCGCACGATGCCGTTTTCGTCGATCAGCGCTTCCTGAGCGGCGAAGCCCGGGTAGATTTCCACGCCGAGGTTCTCGGCCTGCTGGGCCAGCCAGCGGCACAGGTTGCCGAGGGAAATAATGTAGTTGCCTTCGTTGTGCATGGTCTTGGGCACAAAGAAGTCAGGAATTTTCTGCGCGCTTTCGGCGTTTTTCAGCACGAAAATGTCATCGCGGGTGACCGGCGTGTTCAGCGGGGCGCCGAGTTCTTTCCAGTCCGGGAACAGTTCGTTCAGAGCGCGTGGTTCGAACACGGCACCGGAAAGGATGTGTGCGCCGACTTCGGAGCCTTTTTCGACCACGCAGACGCTGATTTCCTTACCGGCTTCGGCGGCCTTCTGCTTCAGACGGCAGGCGGCGGACAGGCCAGCGGGGCCGGCACCGACGATGACCACGTCGAATTCCATGTATTCGCGTTCCACAGGCTATCTCCTACTCAAGGCTCAACAGTTTTTTTTCTAATTTGGAGGTTCGGTGTCGTATCCGTTATTGCCTTTACGTTAACGTCAAGGGTAATAATGGGCAAACCACCTTTCTCTCTAGGCGGCGCATTATATCTACACCACTCCGAGCGTCCAATACAAACGTTTGTTTGAATCGGCTCCAGCCCAGAGAAATCAAAGAAGCGCGGCTTATGAACGGCCATTTTGCCGTATTGACCGGAATAGGCGTTCCGGTCAAGATACGGGCGGTTTTGCGCTCGCCGTAGGCAGACTGGCGGTTTCAAGAGCACCTCTAAAGACAGGGCACAGGCAGTACAAGGTGATGCGCAGCGCAAGTCCGGCGCGCAGTTTACACACCGTGCGATTCAATGACTTGTTGGTCACCACTGACGAACGGTCATCGCCCCCAGCCGGCGTTTTTAGAGGTGCCCTTGTGCCCGATGAGCATCATCCGCCAGGTTCGCCTAGGCGACTTTCTTTTCACCGGAGAGTAACGAGGAATCCATGAAGGTTCTTGTAGCTGTCAAACGCGTTGTGGATTACAACGTCAAGGTCCGCGTCAAGGCGGACAATTCCGGCGTAGACCTCGCCAACGTCAAGATGTCGATGAACCCGTTCTGCGAAATCGCAGTGGAAGAAGCCGTACGCCTGAAAGAGAAAGGTGTTGCGACTGAGATCGTCGTCGTCTCCATCGGCCCGACCACCGCTCAGGAACAGCTGCGTACCGCACTGGCTCTGGGTGCCGACCGCGCCATCCTCGTCGAATCCGCTGAAGACCTGACTTCGCTGGCCGTGGCCAAGCTGCTCAAGGCTGTGGTCGACAAGGAACAGCCTCAGCTGGTGATCCTGGGCAAACAGGCGATCGACAGCGACAACAACCAGACCGGCCAGATGCTCGCTGCACTGAGCGGCTACGGTCAGGGCACTTTCGCCTCGAAAGTCGAAGTCTCTGGCGACAGCGTTGCCGTGACCCGCGAAATCGACGGCGGCGCGCAGACCGTTTCGCTGAAACTGCCAGCGATCGTCACCACCGACCTGCGTTTGAACGAGCCGCGCTACGCGTCTCTGCCAAACATCATGAAAGCCAAGAAGAAGCCTCTCGAAGTGCTGACTCCGGACGCTTTGGGCGTTTCCACCGCCTCCACCAACAAGACCCTGAAAGTCGAAGCGCCGGCTGCACGCAGCGCGGGCATCAAGGTCAAGTCGGTGGCTGAACTGGTCGAGAAACTGAAAAACGAAGCGAAGGTAATCTAAATGACTATCTTGGTTATTGCTGAACACGACAACAAAGTGCTGGCCCCGGCCACTCTGAACACCGTGGCTGCTGCTGCCAAAATCGGCGGCGACATTCACGTGCTGGTTGCAGGCCAGGGCGCTGGCGCTGTGGCTGAAGCCGCTGCGAAAATCGCTGGCGTAAGCAAAGTCCTGAACGCTGACAATGCCGCTTACGCGCATCAGTTGCCGGAAAACGTTGCGCCGCTGGTTGCAGAGCTGGGTAAGGGCTACAGCCACATCCTGGCTGCCGCCACGTCCAACGGCAAAAACATCCTGCCGCGCGTTGCTGCTGCGCTGGACGTTGACCAGATCTCCGAGATCATCTCGGTAGAAAGCGCCGATACTTTCAAGCGTCCGATCTACGCCGGTAACGCTATCGCTACCGTGCAATCGACCGCTGCGATCAAAGTGATCACCGTGCGTGCCACCGGTTTCGACCCGGTTGCCGCTGAAGGTGGTTCGGCGGCTGTTGAAGCGGTTGCTGCTGCGCACGACGCCGGCACTTCCAGCTTCGTCAGCGAAGAACTGGCCAAGTCCGATCGTCCAGAGCTGACCGCTGCCAAGATCGTCGTTTCCGGCGGCCGCGGCATGCAGAACGGTGACAACTTCAAACACCTGTACGCTCTGGCCGACAAGCTGGGCGCCGCCGTCGGTGCTTCGCGCGCCGCAGTCGACGCAGGTTTCGTCCCGAACGACATGCAGGTCGGTCAGACCGGCAAGATCGTTGCGCCACAGCTGTACATCGCCGTCGGTATCTCCGGCGCGATCCAGCACTTGGCCGGCATGAAAGACTCCAAAGTGATCGTTGCGATCAACAAGGACGAAGAAGCGCCGATCTTCCAGGTGGCCGATTACGGTCTGGTGGCGGATCTGTTCGAAGCGGTACCTGAGCTGGAGAAGCTGGTCTAATCCGGCAGCTTCACTTATAAAGAGCCCGGCCTTATGGTCGGGCTTTTTTTTGTCTCGAATTTGCGTGGGAGTGTTTTGCCATGGATCTGCGCCGCGGGTTGTTATTGGGATTGATCCTGTTACCGGGGATGGCTGCGGCCGCCGGCAAATGCGAGCGCCTTGTCGTCACCGGCAGCCCGGATGCGCCGCCGTACCTGTGGCAGGACCCGCAGAATCCCAAGCACTTGATCGGTGCCAGTGCCGACCTGTTGCAGCAAGTGGCCAAGGATCTGGGGATCAAGGTCGAGCTGCTCTACGCCGGCAAACGCGCGCAGGCCCTTGATGAAGTACGCAGCGGGCGCATGGACATGCTGGCCGACACGCCTCTGATGTTCAACGAGCTGGAAAACCTCGACTACATCTATCCGCCGTTGCTGGAAAACGACTATCTGGTGTGGACGCGCAAAGGCTCGACGCTGGTCTACAGCGAAGCCAGGGACCTGCACGGGCACACCGGCGGGCTGTCGGAAAAGTCTCGAATGACCCAGGCATTCGGCACTTTTGCCGAGCAGAATCTGACCCTGACCCGGACGGCAAACATCACCCAGGCCTTTCAGAAACTTCTGCTGGGTGAGGTGGAATATGTACTCGCCGGTCGCTACTCGGGCATGGCCGCCGCGCAGGCATTGGGCATGGCTAATGATCTGCTGGCGTTCGAGCAACCGATCGACCGACCGGGACTGTTCCTCGCGGTTTCGCACAACTCGGCCTGCAACGATCCGTGGTTGCGCGGACAGCTCGCTAAAAAGATGACAGAATTGCCCGCGTCCGGACTGACCGAAGCCGCGCTGCAACGCAACATCGAGCGCTGGAAGGCTCAGCAGCAACAGCCGCAGCCACCTGTCAGTGCCCCAAAACAGTAGGGATTCTTAGTGAGTATTCGACCTCTTTTCGCGGCCATGGCCGTTCTGGCCCTGGCCGGCTGCGCCAACGATCCTGCGCCCAATGAGCAAATGCGTTTGACCGAGCAGGCCATCACCCAGGCCAAAGCTGTCGGTGCGACCGCCGATGAACTGCCGGAAATGAAACTGGCCGAAGACAAGTTCAACCGGGCCAAGGGCAACATGACCGACGAGTCTTTCAAGAACGCCCGCATGCGCGCCGAACAGGCCGAGCTGGACGCACGTCTGGCAGAAGCCAAGGTGTTGACGCAAAAGAGCGAAGAGCAACTGAACGTGCTCAACACCCGCATCATCCGTCTGCGCAAGCAACTGGGAGATGCCCAATGAGCCTCAAGTCCAAAGCCCTCGGCGGGTTGATTCTGGCCGGTTGTGCAAGCCTCTACGGTTGCGCCGGTCAACACAGCGAAGCCGCCTTGCAGCAGGCCAGCAGCGACTTCCAGAAGGTCAAGGAAGATTCCAATGTGCTGCGTATCGCGCCCAAGGACGTGATCCGCGCCGGTGAATCGCTGGCCCGTGCCGATCGCCTGTCGACCTATTGGGGCAGCGGCTGGGATGTCGCGCATTACGCCTACCTGAGTCAGCGTTACAGCGAAATCGCCCGCGAACACACCAATCTGGTGCTCAACGAAGAGCGTGCGGCGAAGCTTGAGCTGGAGCGTCAACGCCTGCAACTGGCCCTGCGCGAGTCCAAACTGCTGAGCGTGCAGCAGCAGGGCAAGTGGCTCGAAGAGCAGATCGTCGCGCTGGCCACCACGCAAACCGATCGCGGTCTGGTGATGACCCTCGGTGACGTGCTGTTCGATACTGGCGAGGCGGAGCTGAAGAACTCGGCCAATCGCGTGGTGTTGAAGATCGTGCAGTTCCTGCAGCTCAACCCGAAACGCGTGGTGCGTATCGAGGGCTACACCGACAGCACCGGTGGCAAACAGGAAAACCTCAAGCTGTCGCGTGATCGCGCGCAAGCGGTGGCCGATGTGTTGATGGACCTCGGAATTGAGGACAAGCGCATTCAGGTCGAAGGTTACGGCGACGAGTACCCGGTGGACGCCAACGCTTCCGAGCGCGGGCGGGCACAGAACCGTCGGGTGGAAATTGTGTTTTCCGACGAAAAAGGCCAGCTCGGCGCCGCCCGCTGAGGGCTGCGTCTCTGGAAAGCCCGGCCTGTCATGCAGCGCCGGGCTTTTTTACGTCTGTCGAATAGCGCGCAAATCCGTACAGTTGTAGCTGACACTGCACTGTACGGTCGACTATGGTGGCAACTGTCCCAGTACACTTCTAAACTGTTCCGGTATTGTTTCACACAAGAATAAAATGCCCGTGAAATCGAGTGCTGCGTCATGACCAACCTCTTGCTCTACCAACGTATTGCTCAACAGCTGGCGGAAGACATCCGGCGCGGTGTCTATCAGCCCGGAGAACGCGTGCCGTCGGTGCGCAAGATGAGTTCGCAGCTCAATGTCAGCCATGCAACGGTGTTGCAGGCTTACGCCAACCTCGAAGATCAGGGCCTGATCCGTGCACGGCCGCAGTCCGGTTACTACGTGCACCAGACCCCGGCACTGACGGCGCCGACCCCGGACATCGCCCGGGTCGAGCGGCCAGGCCTGGTCACCCGCGCCAGCATCATTCAGCAAGTGTTGGTCGAATCGCGGCGCGAAGGGGTGTTCCCGTTGGGCGCTGCGGTGCCGAGTGTCGATTACCTCCCGGTGCGCGCGCTGCATCAACAACTGGCCAAGGTCACCCGTTTCCATAGTCCGCGCGCGTTCAGTTACATGTTCAGCCCGGGTTTCGAACCGCTGCGTCGGCAAGTGGCGATCCGCATGCGCGATGCCGGGGTCGTCGTCGATCCGTCGGAAGTGGTGATCACCCACGGTTGCGTCGATGCTTTGCAGATGTCGCTGCGGGTGCTGACCCGTCCGGGTGATCTGATCGCCGCCGAATCGCCAACCTATTACGGCCTGCTGCAACTGGCCGACCTGCTGGGCCTGAAAGTGATCGAGATTCCCAGCGACCCGGCCACCGGCATGAGCCTGGAAGCCTTGCAACTGGCGGCGAACCAATGGTCAATCAAGGCGCTGGTGCTGACCACCCGGCTGAGCAATCCGCTGGGTGGCACCATGCCGGAAGAACGGCAGAAACAATTGCTGCGTCTGGCCTCGGACTTCGATATCCAGATCGTCGAAGACGACATCTATGGCGAGTTGATGTTCGAACAGGGCCGCACCAAAGCCCTCAAGGCCTACGATCGGCTGGACCGGGTGATTTACTGCTCGAGTTTTTCCAAGACCTTGTCGCCGGGCGTGCGGGTCGGCTGGATGATCGCCGGCAAGTATCAGCAGGAAATCCAGCGTCTGCAGACCTTCACCACGCATTCGGCGTGCAGCGTCACGCAAATGGCGATTGCCGCTTATCTGGAAAATGGCGGTTATGACCGGCATTTACGGTACATCCGCCAGGAATACCGAAAAAACCTCAGCGCATTTCAGCTGGCGGTGCAGCAGTACTTCCCCGAAGGCACGCAAATGACCCGGCCCACGGGCGGTTTCATCCTCTGGGTGAGTCTGCCGGGCAGGGTCAATACCCAGGAATTGCACGTCCGCGCCTTGCAGCAGGGCATCAGTATTGCGCCGGGGCTGATCTTCAGTAATACCGAGCAGTTCAACCACTGCATCCGCCTGAACTGCGGCACGCCGTGGAATCGCGAGGCGGAAAGGGCGCTGATGACCCTCGGTTTGCTGGCGACTCAACTGTGTCAGGAAACCGCAGGCGGTTTCTGAACGAGTGGCGCACCGTGCTTGTCTTGTGACACTCAACAGGCGAGCATATGGCCCTCTGCCGTTAGTGTTGTGGGGCTCATGAAAGCGATTTTGCCTGCTGTCTGGATTTTGCTTGGTGTGTTGACGATGGGCCATGCGCCCGGTGTCATGGCAGCTGCCGTTCAGGAAAAGCCCGCAACGTCCACTCCGGCAAGCAAATCGGCCGCGAGCAAAAAAGCCGTTGCGGATAAAAAAGCACCGGCTAAGAAAGCCTCACAGAAGAAAGCCGCCCCGGTGAAGAAGCGTCCCCCGGTCGCTTCCAAGTCGAAATCGGCCAGTGAGGTGGCTAAAACCAGACTGCCGCCGGCCAAACTGGATCTGAGCCTGCCCAAAGACATGGTTCAGCAACTCAAACCTGCCGGTACTGTGTCGATGCCCAAACACGAGGCGATCCTGCCGCAGATGTTCGGCGAGAAGAACAGCGGCTTCCAGCTCAACGGCCGCCTGCTCAGCAACGAAATGCAGTTGCAACTGCGCAACGAAGAGCGCCGCGATATTGAAGGCGCTGCGCTGGATTTCGAGTTCAAGCAATAAATTCAATCGAGCCGTGACCCGCGAACCAGACGCTTTGTCGGAGACTGGTCAGTCACATTCAGTTATCGGTAAAAACCCCGGTCCAGGGAATTTGAAACAACCGTTTTAGCGGTTACTCTGTCCGTGTCTCTTTAACACATTGCCCGTCACGAGGACTTGCTCGTCATGAAATGCCGTGAAGGCTGTGGCGCTTGCTGCATTGCCCCTTCCATCAGCTCTGCCATTCCGGGCATGCCCAACGGCAAACCTGCCGGCGAACGTTGCGTGCAACTCTCGGTCGAAAACCTGTGCAGCATTTTCGGTCAGCCGGAGCGTCCGGCGGTCTGTTCAGGATTTGCCGCCGATGTCGAAGTCTGTGGCAGCAGCTCCGAGGAAGCGATCAAACTGATCGGCTGGTGGGAGCAGATGACGGCGGCGTGATGTGTCAAACGAACGGAACTTCAACAATAAGGAATAAGACTATGGGTTCGCTGCATCGTATCGCTGTGTTGTGTGGTTTGACCGCTGTGCTGGCTACTTCGATGGCTCAGGCCGAAGACTGGAAGGTCGCCAAGGAACAGGACGGGATCAAGGTCTCGCTGGCCGAAGTGCCGGGTTCCGATTACAAGTCCTATCAGGGGGTTGCCCTGATGAAGACCACCGTTGCCAAACTGCGTGCCTTGCAGGAAGACGTGGCCGGAGCCTGCGCCTGGATTCACGAATGCAAAACCCAGAAACTGCTCAAGCACGAGGGCGATCAGAGCTGGACCTATACCCAGTTCAATACGCCGTGGCCAGTGACCCCACGTGATTCGGTGTTGCACATCACCACCGTTGAGGGCGCCGATGGCAGCCTGACCCGCAACCTCGAAGGCGTGCCGAAGTACCTTCCCGAAGAGAAAGGCTTTGTCCGTGTCGCTCAGGTCAAAGGGTTCTGGAAGTTCGTACCCAAAGGTGATCAAGTCGAAGTGACCTATCAGGTGCACACTGAGCCCGGCGGCAGCGTGCCGAGCGTGATCGCCAACAAGTTCGTGGTCGATGCGCCGTTCAATACGCTGAAGTCCCTGAAAGAACGCGCCGAGAAGTAATTCTTCGCGCTGACAGCAAAACGCCCCGACCGAATCGGGGCGTTTTGTTTTGTCGTTATATTGTGTTTCCAGATATGCGTTGGACGAAATTTTCACAAAGTGTTCCAGACAATTCGCCCGCGCAACTCGGTTTGTCCCCCGTCCGAATGCTTGTATGAAAGAGTCGGGCAATGGGGCAGTAATCAATGGCAATGCTGCCGTTGATCGTGCAACATTTGCGCACCGCGCACGCCCCGGGGCCTGGAATGGCCAAAAGAGGGCATGGCGCCGCTGTATTTTGCAACTTCAACTTCCAATGGGTCCTAAAACGACATGGCAAACCCGGACGCCCTGAATCAGCAGCGATCTTCCACTCGCCTGCTGCAACCGACCGTCAAATCGCATCTGGCCTACACGCTGCTGTGTGCCCTGGTCATGATGGTGATGTTTTCCGTGCTGCGCCTCGCGCTGCTGGTCTACAACCGCGAGATGATCCTCGATACCCCGGCTTCGACCTTCCTCGAAGCCTTCGCCAACGGCCTGCGTTTCGACCTGCGCCTGGTGGTCTACGTCTGCGTTCCGCTGCTGCTGGCACTGTTCAGTGCGCGGGCGATGGCTGCGCGTGGCTTCTTCCGTCTGTGGCTGACCGTGGCGTCGAGCATCGCGCTGTTCCTCGGCCTGATGGAAATGGATTTCTACCGCGAGTTCCACCAGCGCCTCAACGGCCTGGTGTTCCAGTACGTGAAGGAAGACCCGAAAACCGTGATGAGCATGCTCTGGTACGGTTTCCCGGTAGTGCGTTACCTGCTGGCGTGGGTCATCGGCACCGTGATCCTGACCCTGGCCTTCAAGGGCGCCGACCGTGCGACCCGTCCACGCGGCCCGTTCAGCGGTGGCAACGTCGGCACCCGTCAGGTGGCGCCGTGGTACACCCGCCTGGCAGTGTTCGTGGTCTGCCTGCTGATCTGCGTCGTAGCCGCACGTGGCACCCTGCGTCAGGGCCCGCCGCTGCGTTGGGGGGACGTGTACACCACCGAATCGAACTTCGCCAACCAGTTGGGTCTCAACGGCACGCTGTCGCTGATCGCCGCCGCCAAGGACCGCATGGGCGAGGATCGCAACAACATCTGGAAAGCCACGCTGCCGCAGGAACAGGCGCAGAAAGTGGTGCGCGAGATGCTGGTGATGCCGGACGACAAACTGGTCGATGCCGACATCGCTGCCGTGCGTCGTGACTACACGCCGCCGGCCGACAAGACCCTGCCGATCAAGAACGTTGTCGTGATCCTGATGGAAAGCATGGCCGGTCACTCGGTCGGCGCCCTGGGCGCACCGGGCAACATCACACCTTACCTCGACAAACTGTCGAAGGAAGGCCTGCTGTTCGACCGCTTCTTCTCCAACGGCACCCATACCCACCAGGGCATGTTTGCGACCATGGCGTGCTTCCCGAACCTGCCAGGTTTCGAATACCTGATGCAGACCCCGGAAGGCAGCCACAAGCTGTCCGGTCTGCCGCAGCTGCTCAGCGCGCGCAAGTATGACGACGTGTATGTCTACAACGGCGACTTCGCCTGGGACAACCAGTCGGGCTTCTTCAGCAACCAGGGCATGACCAACTTCGTGGGTCGTAACGACTTCGTCAATCCGGTGTTCTCCGATCCGACCTGGGGCGTGTCCGACCAGGACATGTTCGACCGTGGTCTGCAGGAGCTGAAGGCACGGGAAAACGGCAAGCCGTTCTACGCGCTGCTGCAAACCCTGTCCAACCACACGCCGTACGCCTTGCCGACGCCATTGCCGGTCGAGCGCGTGACTGATCGTGGCAGCCTCAACGAACACCTGACTGCCATGCGTTACGCCGACTGGGCACTGGGTCAGTTCTTCGAGAAGGCGCGTAAAGAGCCGTACTTCAAGGAAACCCTGTTCGTCATCGTCGGTGACCACGGTTTCGGCAACGAACGCCAGATCACCGAAATGGACCTGGGCCGCTTCAACGTGCCGATGCTGATGATCGCCCCGGGCATTCAGGAAAAATTCGGCACCCGTGACCACACCGTGGGTACGCAGATCGACATCGTGCCGACCATCATGGGCCGTCTGGGTGGCGAAGTGCGTCACCAGTGCTGGGGCCGCGACCTGCTCAACCTGCCGGCCGGCGACACCGGTTTCGGTGTGATCAAGCCGTCGGGTAGCGAGCAGACCACTGCCATCGTCACCGCCGACCAGATCCTGGTGCTGCCGAAAGAGAAGGAAATGGCGCCGAAAATCTACCAGTACCAACTGGGCGCGAACCCTTCTGCCGAGATCATTCCGGACGCACCGCGTACCGCCGAACTGAAGCTCAAGCTGGAAGCGTTCTTGCAAACGGCGACCAAGAGCCTGATGGACAACACCGCCGGTGTGATCAACGGCAAGCCGGACTGATAAAACCGCTGCATAAAAAAGAGGCCCCTGAGGGCCTCTTTTTTTTGTCTTGGGGTTTTATATCCTGCCAAGTAACAGCAAGACCAACAGCACCACCAACACCACGCCGATAATGCCCGAAGGACCATAACCCCAACTTCTGGAGTGCGGGAAGACCGGCAGACCACCGATCAGCAACAGGATCAGGATAATGATAAGAATTGTGCCCATGTCGATTTCCTTGTTTATAGCGTTCGAGAAGACTTGGTGTTCAAGGGCGACTGGAGGCTAACTAATTCCAGACGGCTTACAAATTCCGACCGGTGCGGATGAAAGAAAATTCAATGTTTTTTTAATGTATTTGGATTACTCGTTTATTTCCTTTAAAGCGCGAGATCAAAAGATCGCAGCCTTCGGCAGCTCCTACAGGGAATTCATGTAGGCGCTGCCGCAGGCTGCGATCTTTTGATCCTGTATTCAGCAATCTGATGGAGCGTGGGTGGCCAGTGTTCCTTCGCTACACTCCGTGCATCTCCTACGGAACAACAAGGCTGTCTGCTATGCAAAATCGCATGATGATCACGGGTGCGGGCTCAGGTTTGGGTCGCGAAATCGCGCTGCGCTGGGCGCGTGAAGGCTGGCAGCTGGCCTTGTCCGACGTCAGCGAAGCTGGCCTGCAGGAAACCCTGAAGCTGGTGCGCGAGGCCGGTGGTGACGGTTTCACCCAACGTTGCGATGTGCGTGACTACAGCCAGCTCACCGCGTTTGCCCAGGCTTGCGAGGTGAAGCTCGGCGGTATCGATGTCATCGTCAACAACGCCGGTGTGGCGTCCGGCGGATTCTTCAGCGAACTGTCGCTGGAGGATTGGGACTGGCAGATCGCGATCAACCTGATGGGGGTGGTCAAGGGCTGCAAGGCGTTCCTGCCGCTGCTCGAACAGAGCAAAGGCAAGATCATCAACATCGCTTCGATGGCTGCACTGATGCAAGGCCCGGCGATGAGCAACTACAACGTGGCCAAGGCCGGTGTAGTGGCGCTGTCGGAAAGTTTGCTGATCGAACTGGCGCAGCAGGAAGTCAGCGTGCATGTGGTCTGCCCGTCGTTCTTCCAGACCAACTTGCTCGACTCGTTCCGTGGCCCGACCCCGGCCATGAAAGCCCAAGTCGGCAAGTTGCTGGAAAGTTCGCCGATCACGGCTGCCGACATTGCAGACTATATCTACCAGCAAGTGGCTGCCGGCGAATTCATGATCCTGCCGCACGAGCAGGGGCGCATGGCCTGGGCGATCAAACAGAAGAACCCGCAACTGATCTACAACGAAATGACCACCATGGCCGATAAAATGCGCGCCAAGGCCAGACAAACCAACGGCTGAACTTGCCCCGAGGATGTTGCGTCGTTAGGGTGGCCGCAATGGTCACCCTGTCGAGACGCATCAATGCTCAATTACCTGTGGTTCTTCCTCGCGGCGCTGTTTGAAATCGCCGGTTGTTTCGCCTTTTTCATGTGGCTGCGTCAGGGCAAAAGTGCCTTGTGGGTGATCCCGGCGCTGCTCAGCCTGACCCTGTTCGCCCTGTTATTGACCCGCGTCGAAGCGGCTTACGCCGGGCGCGCCTATGCCGCGTATGGCGGAATCTACATCGTCGCGTCGATCGGCTGGCTGGCGGTGGTCGAGCGCGTTCGCCCTTTGAGTTCGGACTGGATCGGCGTGGCGCTGTGCGTGATCGGCGCGAGCGTGATTCTGTTCGGTCCGCGCTTTTCCGCTGCGTGAGGCGAGGCTGTTTAGCGATTTGCAGGAAACGTCTGACGGGCGCAGCGCCTGTGGGTGTAGGGCAAGACTGAATTGCTCGCGACCCATTGTGGAGCGCGTGCCCACCGCGCATCTTCAGGGCTGGCTAACCCTGAAGGACGAACTCCATGCTTGTACTCAGCCGTGTTGTGGGCGAGTTGATTTCCATCGGTGACGACATTTCCGTGCGCGTACTGTCAGTCAACGGTTCCAGCGTGCGCTTTGGTGTCGAGGCGCCGCAGAAGGTCAATGTGCACCGTTCTGAAGTCTATCAGCGGATCCAGCGCAAACAGGTCACCGAAAAGGTCCGCTAGTCGAACAGGTGCTTGGGCACGTCGTGTTTGAGCATCAACTGGCATTGCTCGCTTTCCGGGTCGAAAACAATCAGCGCCTGGCCTTTGGTCAGCGCCTGGCGCACGCGCAGCACGCGGGTTTCCAGCGGTGTGTCATCACCGTTGTCGGTGCCGTCGCGGGTGACGAAGTCCTCGATCAGGCGGGTGAGGGTGTCGACTTCAAGAGCGTCGTAGGGAATCAGCATGGGCACCTCGGCTAAATCAATGACGGGATGCTACGGCGATTGGTGGCTGGCTGCCAGTTTTGTGTGGTTTGTACCGGCCTCATCGCGAGCAGGCTCACTCCTACAAGGAAATGCATTCCAACTGTAGGAGTGAGCCTGCTCGCGATAGCCATAGTTCAGATAACAAGGATTCAACTGTCGGAGCGCTGCCCCACCAGACTGTCCACCGACGGCACTCGCGTATCGCTCTCCATCTGTGTCTCATGTTCGATCTGGTGACTGAAGCGATCCAGCGAAGCATTGGCCGGCGCCGCATCGCTGGCAAATACCGGCGGACTCAAAATGTACGCCCCGAGCAAACGACTGAGCGCCGCCAGACTGTCGATGTGCGTACGTTCATAACCATGGGTCGCGTCGCAGCCAAAGGCGAGCAGGGCGGTGCGGATATCGTGCCCGGCAGTCACCGCCGAATGCGCGTCGCTGAAGTAATAGCGGAACAGGTCGCGCCGTACCGGCAGTTCGTTTTCACCGGCCAGACGCAGCAAATGCCGCGACAGGTGATAGTCGTAAGGGCCACCGGAGTCCTGCATCGCCACGCTCACCGCGTGTTCGCTGGAGTGCTGGCCGGGCGCGACCGGCGCGATGTCGATACCGACGAATTCGCTGACGTCCCATGGCAATGCCGCCGCCGCACCGCTACCGGTTTCTTCAGTGATGGTGAACAGTGGGTGACAGTCGATCATCAACTCCTGACCGCTCTCGACGATGGCTTTGAGCGCAGCGAGCAATGCCGCAACCCCGGCCTTGTCGTCGAGGTGACGGGCGCTGATGTGACCGCTGTCGGTGAACTCCGGCAGCGGGTCGAACGCCACCACGTCGCCGACGCTGATGCCCAGCGAGTCGCAATCGGCCTTGGTCGCGCAGTAGGCATCCAGACGCAGTTCGACGTGATCCCAACTGATCGGCATCTCGTCCACCGCGGTGTTGAACGCGTGCCCGGAGGCCATCAGCGGCAGCACGCTGCCACGAATCACGCCGTTGTCGGTGAACAGGCTGACCCTGCTGCCCTCGGCAAAGCGGCTCGACCAGCAACCGACCGGGGCCAGGGTCAGACGACCGTTGTCTTTCACTGCACGCACTGCGGCGCCGATGGTGTCGAGGTGCGCGGAGACGGCGCGGTCGGGGCTGTTTTTCTTGCCCTTGAGGGTGGCGCGAATGGTGCCGCGACGGGTCATTTCGAAAGGGATGCCAAGTTCTTCCAGACGCTCGGCGACGTAGCGCACGATGGTGTCGGTGAACCCGGTAGGGCTGGGAATGGCGAGCATTTCCAGCAGGACTTTTTGCAGGTAGTTCAGATCCGGTTCGGGGATTTGAGTGGTCATGGAAACTCCTGATGAGTTGAGGCGCATCGATGGTTTCGATGAGGGGAAAGATTTGTAGTGCCTGATCCGGCCCCTTCGCGAGCAAGCCCGCTCCCACATTTGGAATGCGTTGAACCTGTGGGAGCGGGCTTGCTCGCGAAGGCGTCAGTCCTGACACCTCGGAATCAAGAAACAGCCGGCTGACTGTGCGGAAACAACAGATCGACAAATCGCTCTGCCGTCGGCTGCGGCTCGTGATTGGCCAGGCCGGCGCGTTCATTGGCTTCGATAAACACGTACTCCGGTTGATCCGCCGCCGGCACCATCAGGTCGAGGCCGACCATCGGAATGTCCAGCGCTCGCGCCGCACGGACGGCGGCATCGACCAGGGTCGGGTGCAGAATTGCCGTGACATCCTCCAGCGTGCCACCGGTGTGCAGATTGGCCGTGCGACGCACGAACAGGTGCTCGCCCGCCGGCAGGATGCTGCTGTAGTCATACCCGGCCGCGTGCAGGGTGCGCTGGGTTTCGTGATCCAGCGGGATCTTGCTCTCGCCACTGGTAGCGGCTTGCCGACGGCGGCTCTGCGCCTCGATCAATGCACCGATCGAATGATGGCCGTCACCGACCACTTCCGCGGGACGGCGAATTGCTGCGGCCACCACTTCAAAACCGATCACCAGAATCCGCAGGTCGAGGCCTTCGTGGAAGCTTTCCAGCAGTACGCGGCTGTCGAAACGCTTGGCGGCTTCGATGGCCTGCTGCACCTCTTCGATGCTCTGTAGATCCACCGCCACGCCCTGGCCTTGTTCACCGTCGAGCGGCTTGACCACCACACGCTGATGCTCGTCAAGAAACGCCAGGTTGTCGTCGGCGTTGCCCGCCAGTTGCTGCGAAGGCAGCTTCAGGCCGGCGCCTTTCAACACTTTGTGGGTCAGGCTTTTGTCCTGACACAGACTCATGCTGATCGCGCTGGTCAGGTCGCTCAACGATTCGCGGCAACGTACCCGGCGCCCGCCATGGCTGAGGGTGAACAGCCCGGCTTCGGCATCGTCCACCTGCACGTCGATGCCGCGCCGGTGCGCTTCCTCGACGATGATCCGCGCATAAGGGTTGAAGTTGGCTTCCGGCCCGGGCCCGAGGAACAGCGTCTGATTGATGCCGTTCTTGCGCTTGATGGCGAAGGTCGAGAGGTTGCGAAAACCGAGCTTGGCGTAAAGATTTTTGGCCTGACGGTTGTCATGCAGCACCGACAGATCCAGATAACTCAGGCCGCGACTCATGAAGTGCTCGATCAAATGCCGCACCAGCACTTCACCGACACCGGGCCGCGAGCACTGCGGATCCACCGCCAGGCACCACAGGCTGCTGCCATGTTCCGGATCGTTGAAGGCTTTCTGGTGATTGAGGCCCATGACGCTGCCGATTACCGCGCCACTGTCTTCATCTTCGGCCAGCCAGTACACCGGGCCGCCCTGATGATGCGGGGTCAGGCGCGTGGCATCGATCGGCAACATGCCGCGTGCCTGATACAGCAGATTGATCGCTTGCCAGTCCGCTTCGCTTTGCGCGCGGCGAATGCGGAAGCCGCGAAACACGCGGGTGGCCTGGCGGTAATCGCTGAACCACAGGCGCAGAGTATCGGATGGGTCGAGAAACAGTTGCGTCGGTTCCAGCCCGAGAATCTGCTGCGGTGCGGCGACATAAAGGGCGATATCGCGTTCGCCGGGCTGCTCGTTGAGCAGTTCCTGCGCCAGCGTCGCCGGGTCAGGGAAAGTGTGGCCGATCAGCAGCCGACCCCAACCGCAATGTACGGCGATGGGGTCG
Organism: Pseudomonas fluorescens; assembly: GCF_004683905.1. Classification (NCBI taxonomy): domain Bacteria; kingdom Pseudomonadati; phylum Pseudomonadota; class Gammaproteobacteria; order Pseudomonadales; family Pseudomonadaceae; genus Pseudomonas; species Pseudomonas fluorescens. Next base: position 4,335,904 of record NZ_CP038438.1, on the reverse strand, counting down.
GCGCCGAGTTCGCTGCCGTCTTCGGCCAGACGCGCCTGCAAGCGTTCATACGACGGTGTCTGACCGCGTAACAGGCGCTGATTGATCGCTGTGGCGTGAGGTTTCATCAATCAGATTCCTTGTTCACTGAGCCACAGGTTCAGAGCCGCCAGTTGCCACAGTTTCGAGCCGCGCAACGGCGTCAGTTGGCCCTGCGGGTCAGTCAGCAATTTGTCGAGCATGGCCGGGTTGAACAGGCCACGATCCTGGCTCGGATCCAGCAGCAGTTCACGCACCCAGTTCAGGGTGTCGCCTTGCAAGTGCTTGAGGCCCGGCACCGGGAAATAGCCTTTCTTGCGGTCGATCACTTCGCTTGGAATCACCAGACGTGCAGCTTCTTTGAGCACCTGTTTGCCGCCGTCCGGCAGCTTGAACTGGCCGGGAATCCGCGCCGAGAGTTCCACCAGTCGATAGTCGAGAAACGGCGTGCGCGCTTCCAGGCCCCAGGCCATGGTCATGTTGTCGACGCGTTTGACCGGGTCGTCCACCAGCATCACCGTGCTGTCCAGACGTAGGGCTTTATCCACTGCCGCATCAGCTCCGGGTTGAGCGAAATGCTCCTTCACGAAGTCGCCGGCCGCGTCATTCGCGGTCAGCCATTTCGGCTGTACGGTGGCCGCGTAGTCTTCGTAGCTGCGGTCGAAAAACGCCGCGCGATAGGCTGCATACGGATCCGCTGCGCCGTCGACTTGCGGATACCAGTGATAACCGGCGAACAGCTCATCCGCGCCCTGGCCGCTCTGCACCACTTTGCAATGCTTGGCCACTTCGCGCGACAACAGGTAGAAGGCGATGCAGTCGTGGCTGACCATCGGCTCGCTCATCGCACGGAACGCAGCGGGCAGTTGCTCGATGATCTCTTTTTCGTCGATGCGCAATTGATGATGTTGAGTGCCGTAGTGCTTGGCGATCAGATCGGAATACTGGAACTCATCGCCACGCTCGCCGCCGGCATCCTGAAAACCGATGGAAAAGGTCGACAGGTTCTCCACCCCGACTTCTCGCAGCAGGCCGACGAGCATGCTCGAATCGACACCGCCGGAAAGCAGCACGCCGACATCCACCGCTGCGCGTTGACGGATTGCCACGGCCTCGCGGGTGCTGTCGAGCACGCGGTCGCGCCAGTCTTCGAGGGTCAGGTTTTTCTCGTCGTCATGTGGGCCGTAGGGCAGGGTCCACCAGGTTTTCTGCTCGGTGCGGCCATCGGCTTCGACGCGCATCCAGGTCGCTGGCGGCAGCTTTTCGATGCCCGCGAGCAAGGTGCGTGGAGCGGGCACCACCGCGTGGAAATTCAGATAGTGGTTGAGCGCCACCGGATCGAGGATCGGGTTGATGTCGCCGCCCTTGAGCAGCGCCGGCAGGGCCGAGGCAAAGCGCAAACGCTGGCCGGTGCGCGACAGGTACAAAGGCTTCACGCCGAGACGGTCGCGAGCGATGAACAGGCGCTGGGCATCACGCTCCCAGATGGCGAACGCGAACATGCCGTTGAGTTTCGGCAGCAGCGCTTCGCCCCAGGCGTGGTAGCCCTTGAGCAGCACTTCGGTGTCGCCACCGGAATAGAAGGCGTAGCCCAGCGCTTCGAGTTCGGCGCGCAGTTCCGGGAAGTTGTAGATCGCGCCATTGAAGGCCAGGGACAAACCGAGTTGGCTGTCGATCATCGGCTGCGCCGAGCCGTCCGACAGGTCCATGATTTTCAGGCGACGATGGCCCAGGGCAATCGGCCCTTGGGCATGGAAGCCCCACGCATCGGGGCCGCGAGGGGCTAGGTGATGGGTGATTCGCTCTACCGCTGCAAGGTCTGCAGGTTGATGATCAAAACGTAACTCGCCAGCTAATCCGCACATAAAGTCCTTACCGGTTTTTCCGTTGGGGAGGGGTGATTCAAGTCAGGCCAAAATGGCCGGTACTCAGAAACTGACCCGCTGCAGATGTGGGAGTTTTAGAACGATGAGTTATAAGAGGGGGCGACTGACCAGCGGCCAGTCGCGATTTTTCATTTGCCGCGAATCAACGTGCGCAGTGCAAAACGATTGGGATGGCAGGCCTCGGCGACGCTTCGGGGCAGCGGCAGCGGCTCGTTGTCCAGCCACGCCGCGAGCAGTTCGCCCGACAGCGGCGCGGTGATCAGCCCGCGTGAACCGTGGCCGCTGTTGACGTACAGGCCATCGAGCCACGGGCAGGCGATGTCCGGCACTTGTCGCGCGTCCTTGCTCAACGCGGCGTAGGCCTGAGTGAAGGCTTCGCGGTCGGCGAGGGGGCCGACGATCGGCAGATAGTCGGGACTGGTGCAGCGGAATGCGGCGCGTCCCTCCAGAGTTTCCGGGGGCAGTTGATTGATGTGCAGGCGCGCCACCAGATCGCCGGAGATCTCTTCGAGCATCGCCAGATTGCCCAGGTGTTCGGCGGTGGTCGGTGTCAGGTCATCGCTGTTGAAGTCAAAACTCGCACCCAGCGTGTGTTCACCCAGACGTGCCGGGGCGACATAACCTTCGGCGCAGACCACGGTGCGCAGCGCCTGGCTTTCAGCGGTTTGCGGCAGGCGCGTGATTTGCCCGCGAATGCGCTTGAGCGGCAACTCGGCACTTTGCGCAAAGCGTTTGATCTCCGCCGCGCCGGCCAATATCACCACCGGCGCGCTGGCGAGCACGCGCTCGCCGTCGAGGGCTTGCCACTGACCTTCGACCTTGCGCAGTTCCAGCACTTCGTGATGCTTGAGCAGTTCGATGTTCGCTTGCGCGGCTTGCGCCTGGCACAGCGCGGGTGGATGCACCCAGCCGCCTTCGGGGTAGAACAAGCCGCCGTGCGCCACAGCAATCCCGGCTTGAATTTCGGCTTGCGGCTGATCAAGCCAGTGCACCAGATCTTCCGGGAATGCCGCGGCCAGTTGCGCCTGACGCTCGGCTTCCTTGGTGTTGAAAGCCAATTGCAGCACGCCGCAATCGTCCCAGTCGGTGCCGCGTTGCAGGGTTTCCAGCAGGCGGCGGGTGTAGCCGAAGCCGCTGACGATCAGTTGCGACAACGCGGTGCCGTGGGCTGATAACTTCAGATACAGCACGCCCTGCGGATTGCCCGACGCCTCCTGCGCCACGGCCTCGTGACGCTCCAGCAGACTGACGTGCCAGCCGCGCGCGGCGAGGCTGGCAGCGGTCGCACAACCGGCCAGCCCGGCGCCGATCACCAGCGCGCGCCGCTCGTCGGTCAGCGGGGCAGGGCGGGCGAACCACGGTTTGTCCGGCAGCGGCGGCGCGACGTCCTGCGGCCAGCCGAGAAACTCGCCGCGCAGGATCTCCCACTTGTGGCCGATGCCCGGCGTGCGTTTCATCTTGAACCCGGCCGCGTTGAGCAGACGCCGCACCCAACCGGTGCTGGTGAAGGTGCTGATGGTCGAACCCGGCGCGGCCAGTCGAGCCAGTTCGACGAACAGTTCAGCGGTCCACATGTCGGGGTTTTTCGCCGGGGCGAAACCGTCGAGAAACCACGCATCAATCTGCGCATCGAGTTGCGGCAGTTGCTCCAGCGCATCGCCGATCAGCAGCGTCAGCGTCACGCGGCCATTGCCGAGAATGATCCGCTGAAAGCCCTGATGGATCGCCACGTACTGCGTCAGCAACTGATCGGCCAGCGGCTTGAGCTGCGGCCACAAGGCCAGCGCCCGTTGCAGATCGGCCGGGCTCAACGGGTATTTTTCGACGCTGACGAAATGCAGCCGCGCACCGGCCACCGCGTGCTGTTCGAACAACTGCCAGGCGCAAAGGAAATTCAGCCCGGTGCCGAAGCCGGTTTCGCCGATCACCAGCCGCCCGTGCGCCGGCAGCGCGGCAAAGCGCTCGGCCAGACGGTTCTGTTCGAGGAACACGTAACGGGTTTCATCCAGCCCCGACTGGTCGGAAAAATACACATCATCGAACACCCGCGAGCGCGGACGTCCCTGGTCATCCCAGTCGAGTTGGGCGTGGGGCAATACAGGTTTCATGGCAGGCTCGGCAACGACAAGGCGGCCATTCTAGCCGATCGGGCGCAGGGTGCTTGATCCATGGCAAGGCCTGGCTGTGCAGCCTCGAAGACAATTAACGATTTGGGCGCGGATCAGAGCAACCTGTGGCGAGGGGATTTATCCCCGATCGACTGCGTAGCAGTCGCAATCCCGCTACCAGCGTGCATCTGGCGTTGAATGGCTTTGGGGCCGCTGCGCTGCCCATCGGGGATAAATCCCCTCACCACAGAGTTTTTCTTGAAGCCAAAAGGAGCGGAATTTCTCCGCCGCGCCCATGCCCAATCCGCTAGTCTTGCTGAATCCTGGAAGGAGCCGTCCCCATGTTTGAATCCGCCGAAATCGGCCATGCCATCGACAAAGAGACTTACGACGCGGCTGTACCTGCCTTGCGTGAAGCACTGCTGGAAGCGCAGTTCGAGTTGCAGCAGCAGAAGCGTTTTCCGGTGATCATTTTGATCAACGGCATCGAAGGCGCCGGCAAGGGCGAGACCGTCAAGTTGCTCAACGAGTGGATGGACCCGCGCCTGATCGAGGTGCGTACTTTCGATCAGCAGACCGATGAAGAGCTGGCGCGGCCACCGGCGTGGCGTTACTGGCGGATGCTCCCGGCCAAGGGACGGATGGGCGTGTTCTTCGGTAACTGGTACAGCCAGATGCTTCAGGGCCGGGTCCACGGTCTGTTCAAGGATCCGCGTCTGGACCAGGCGATCAACGCCGCCGAGCGTCTGGAAAAAATGCTCTGCGATGAAGGCGCGCTGATCTTCAAGTTCTGGTTCCACCTGTCCAAGAAGCAGATGAAAGCGCGACTCAAGGCGCTGGCCGACGACCCGCTGCACAGCTGGCGCATCAGCCCGCTGGACTGGCAGCAATCGCAGACCTACGACAAGTTCGTCAAATACGGCGAGCGCGTGTTGCGCCGCACCAGCCGCGACTACGCGCCATGGCACATCATCGAAGGCATGGACGCCAATTATCGCAGTCTTGCCGTCGGCAAAATCCTGCTGGAAGGCCTGCAGAATGCGCTCAAGCGTCCAGAGGTGCATACCGAAGAGGTTAACGCCGCCCCGTTGGGCACGGCGGTCGATCAACTCAACTTGCTCGACAGCCTCGACCTGAACCAGCGACTGGAAAAGAAGGACTACGAAGAACAACTGATCACCGAGCAGGCGCGGCTGTCCGGGCTGATGCGTGACAAGCGCATGCGCCGCCACGCACTGGTGGCGGTGTTCGAAGGCAACGATGCGGCGGGCAAGGGCGGGGCGATTCGTCGGGTCGCGGCGGCGCTCGATCCGCGTCAGTACAGCATCGTGCCGATTGCCGCGCCCACTGAAGAGGAGCGCGCGCAGCCGTATCTGTGGCGCTTCTGGCGGCATTTGCCGGCGCGGGGCAAGTTCACCGTGTTCGACCGCTCCTGGTATGGCCGGGTGCTGGTGGAGCGGGTCGAGGGCTTCTGCAGCCCGGCCGACTGGCTGCGGGCTTACAGCGAGATCAACGATTTCGAAGAGCAGATCGCCGACGCCGGGGTCATCGTCGTCAAGTTCTGGCTGGCGATCGACAAGGACACGCAGATGGAGCGCTTCCAGGCCCGCGAGCAGATTCCGTTCAAGCGCTTCAAGATCACTGAGGACGACTGGCGCAACCGCGACAAGTGGGACGCCTACCGCGCCGCCGTGGGCGACATGGTCGACCGCACCAGCACCGAGATTTCGCCGTGGACGCTGGTCGAGGCCAATGACAAACGCTGGGCCCGGGTCAAGGTCCTGCGCACGATCAACCGAGCGCTTGAGGAAGCATTCGCGAAGTCCGACAAACGCGCGAAAAAACACAAGGACTGAGCCGATGGACCCGCATACGCGAGGTGAATGATTGTCGCGGTCGGCGGCAGGGTGGATTTATGCTCGGTCCACTCTCCTCCGACAACAACAATTGAGGTATGCCATGCGTGAAGTGGTGATCGTCGACAGCGTGCGGACCGGCCTGGCCAAGTCCTTTCGCGGCAAGTTCAACCAGACCCGCCCCGACGACATGGCGGCCCATTGCGTCAACGCGCTGCTGTCGCGCAATGACATCGACCCGGCCAGCGTCGAGGACTGCATTGTCGGCGCCGGCTCCAACGAGGGCGCGCAGGGTTACAACATCGGCCGCAACGTGGCGGTGCTGTCGCGGCTGGGCACCGGCGTGGCCGGCATGACCCTCAACCGTTTCTGTTCTTCGGGGTTGCAGGCGATTGCGATTGCCGCCAACCAGATCGCCTCCGGTTGCAGCGACATCATTGTCGCCGGCGGCGTCGAATCAATCAGTCTGACCCTGAAAAGCGTCAACATCGACCACCTGATCAACCCGTTGCTCAAGCAGCAGGTGCCGGGCATCTACTACACCATGGGCCAGACCGCCGAAGTGGTTGCGCGCCGTTACGACGTCAGCCGCGAGGCCCAGGATCGTTACGCGCTGCAAAGCCAGCTGCGCACTGCCCAGGCGCAGGCGGCCGGGCTGTTCAATGATGAAATTGTGCCGATGGCGGTCAAGTACCGGGTCGAGGACAAGAACAGTGGTGAGGTGCAGACCCTCGATGGCATCGTCGATCACGACGATTGCAACCGCCCGGACACCACTTACGAAAGTCTCGCCGGACTGAAACCGGTGTTTGCCGAGGACGGTTCAGTGACGGCCGGTAACTCATCGCAGTTGTCCGACGGCGCGTCGATGACCCTGGTGATGAGCCTGGAAAAAGCCCTGCAACTGGGGCTCAAGCCGAAGGCGTTTTTCCGTGGTTTCACCGTCGCCGGTTGCGAGCCGGACGAAATGGGCATCGGCCCGGTGTTCTCGGTGCCGAAACTGCTCAAGGCCAAAGGCTTGCAGGTGGCGGATATCGATCTGTGGGAGCTGAACGAGGCGTTTGCTTCGCAATGCCTGTATGCCCGCGATCGGCTGGAGATCGACAACGACAAATACAACGTCAACGGCGGCTCGATTTCCATCGGCCACCCGTTCGGCATGACCGGTTCGCGGCAGGTCGGGCATCTGGTGCGTGAGTTGCAGCGGCGTAATTTGCGTTACGGCATCGTGACCATGTGCGTGGGGGGCGGGATGGGGGCGACGGGGTTGTTTGAGGCTGTTCGTTAAACCTGCAGATTTGTATTGACTGTCAGGACGCCTTCGCGAGCAAGCTCGCTCCCACATTGGTACGGCGTACACCGATCAGAATGTGGGAGCGAGCTTGCTCGCGAAGGCATCAACTCGGTTCATCGGTTGGAATCCAGAAGCTGCATCCGCGCGATATACGCCTGAATTTCCTGCTCAGCCTTATCCGGGGAATCGAACGGCCCCTCAAGGGTGTTCTCCCGCGTGCTGAAAAACAGTTCGCCATTGACCCGGCACAACCGGTCGCTGCGAAAGTGCGTGGCGGGGGCGCTGTCATCGGCGCGCATTCCGTACATGATCCGGCTCCTTGATTGATCCGTTGCAGGGATCCAATCAGCTTATGCCTGAAGCACTTGGCGCGCTTCGTCAGCCGATCAACGGCAAAGCGTCAATTTAATGCTGCGACCTGCACAGTTTCATTCGCGGCCTGGCCCGAACTGTCCCTGTGTTGCGTCTGTCGGCGGGCCTAGAATGATCGCTCTCGTCAGCAGGCATTGGGGTTCGCATGCACATTTCATCCGGTCGCTGGGTCTACGGTCTGTTCCTGGCGCTGCTGACGGCGTTTTTGTGGGGCATCCTGCCGATCAAACTCAAGCAGGTGCTGCTGGTGATGGACCCGATCACGGTGACCTGGTTTCGCCTGTTGGTCTCCGGCGGCTGCCTGTTCATCTACCTGGCGGCCACGCGCCGCCTGCCGAGCCGCAAGGTGCTCGGCCCCCGGGGTGGCTGGCTGGTGCTGATGGCGGTGCTCGGGCTGGTGGGCAACTACGTGCTGTACCTGATGGGCCTTAACCTGCTCAGCCCCGGCACCGCGCAGTTGGTGGTGCAGATGGGGCCGATCATGTTGCTGATCGCCAGCCTGTTTGTGTTCAAGGAGCGCTTCAGTATCGGTCAGGGCATTGGCCTGGCGGTGCTGCTGATCGGCTTTGTGCTGTTCTTCAATCAGCGTCTGGCTGAACTGCTCACCTCATTGTCGGACTACACCGCCGGCGTGTTGCTGGTGCTGTTGGCCTCGACAGTCTGGACCTTCTACGCACTGGGACAGAAGCAATTGCTCACGGTGTGGAATTCGCTGCAGGTGATGATGGTGATCTACCTGTTCTGCGCGCTGTTGCTGACGCCGTGGGTGCATCCGCTCGAAGCACTGGAACTGAGCCCGGTGCAGGGTTGGCTGTTGCTGGTGTGCTGCATGAACACGCTGATTGCCTACGGTGCATTTGCCGAGGCGCTGGCGCATTGGGAAGCGTCACGGGTCAGTGCGACGCTGGCGATCACGCCGTTGGTGACCTTTGGCGCGGTGGCGATTGTCGCCGGGGTGTGGCCGGAATATGTGCATGCCGAGCAGATCAATGGGCTGGGTTATGGCGGGGCGGTGCTGGTGGTGCTGGGGTCGGCGCTGGTGGCGTTGGGGCCGTCGCTGATTGCCGGGTTGAAGGCGCGGCGGATGCGCATTGCAGCCAGTTAGACCGCGCTGCTCCCATTCGCGAGCAAGCTCGCTCCCACATTGGTGCGGCGTACACCGATCAAAATGTGGGAGCGAGCTTGCTCGCGAAGGCGGCCTGTCAGGCGCTACAAATCTCAGCCCTTGGCGCCAGCCTCAATCATGTTCTCCGGCCGCACCCAGGCATCGAACTCTTCATCGGTCAGATACCCCAGCTGCAGCGCCGCCTCGCGCAAGGTCAAGCCCTCACCGTAAGCCTTCTTGGCGATTTCCGCCGACTTGTCGTAACCGATGTGCGGATTCAGCGCGGTCACCAGCATCAGACCGCGTTCCAGGTGCTGGGCCATGACCTGCGCGTCCGGTTCAAGACCGGCGATGCAGTGCTGCTGGAAGTTGCTACAACCGTCGGCGAGCAGGCGGATCGATTGCAGCACATTGTGGATGATCACCGGTTTGTACACGTTCAGTTGCAGGTGACCCTGACTCGCCGCAATGCCGATGGTGACGTCGTTGCCCAACACCTGGCAGGCCAGCATCGACAGCGCTTCGCACTGGGTAGGGTTGACCTTGCCGGGCATGATCGAACTGCCCGGCTCGTTGGCCGGCAGCTTGACTTCGGCCAAGCCTGCGCGAGGGCCGGAGCCGAGTAGACGGAGGTCGTTGGCGATTTTCATCAGCGCCACGGCGAGGGTCTTCAGGGCGCCGGACAGGCTGGTCAGCGGCTCATGCCCGGCCAGCGCGGCAAACTTGTTCGGCGCGGTGACGAACGGCAGACCGGACAGCGCGGCGAGTTCCGCGGCAATCGCTTCGCCAAAGCCGTGCGGCGAATTCAGGCCGGTGCCGACGGCAGTGCCGCCCTGCGCCAGTTCACACACCGCCGGCAGTGCCGCGCGGATCGCCCGTTCGGCGTAATCCAGCTGCGCTATAAACCCCGATAGCTCCTGACCGAAGGTGATCGGCGTCGCGTCCATCATGTGCGTGCGGCCGGTCTTCACCAGTTTCATGTGCCGTGCGGCCAATTCGGCCAGGCCGCCGGACAGCTCGGCGATCGCCGGCAGCAATTGCTCCTGCACGGCTTTGGCAGTGGCGATGCTCATGGCGGTGGGGAAGCAGTCGTTGGAGCTTTGCGAGCGATTGACGTGATCGTTGGGGTGCACCGGCGTTTTGCCGCCGCGCGGATTGCCGGCCAGTTCGTTGGCACGGCCGGCGATCACTTCGTTGACGTTCATGTTGCTCTGGGTGCCGCTGCCGGTCTGCCAGACCACCAGCGGAAACTGGTCGTCATGCTGACCGTCGAGCACTTCGTCGGCGGTTTGTTCGATCAGGCGGGCAATGTCGGCGGGCAGGTCGCCGTTGCGGTCGTTGACCCGGGCAGCGGCTTTCTTGATCAGGGCCAGGGCGTGCAGTACCGGCAGCGGCATGCGTTCCTGACCAATAGCGAAGTTGATCAGCGAGCGTTGCGTCTGAGCACCCCAGTAGGCGTCGTCCGGGACTTCGATCTGGCCCAGGCTGTCGGTTTCGATACGGCTCATCGTGCACACTCCTGTTGGTTCGTTTGCGCAGTTTAGGCCCGGTCAGGCCCAGGTGGTTCCCTCGAACCGATTGTTGACCGGTAAAACCCGGGCAATCAAGCGCGGCAAGGCTCGGGGGTTGAGCCACGAGGTTTTTTAGGCGCAGAATGGTCGCCCTTGGGGTTTTACCTCGCCTAGCTGAAAAGGAAACTCGATGACTCGTCTTCGTGCCATCTGCACCGCGGTTGCACTGGTTTGCGCCAGCGGCCAGGTGCTTGCCGATACCGCCAGCCACAACGCCAGTGCTGAAGCTTTCCTGACCCTGGCGCACGCTGACAAGCTGGGCACTCCGGTGTACATGCAAGTGCAGCAAATGTTCGCTCAGCGTTTTGAACAGACCAAAGCCCCGGAATCCAAGAAAGCCGTACTGGAAACCTACCAGGCCAAGGCCAATGCCGCCCTGGACCAGGCCATCGGCTGGAACAAGCTCAAGCCTGACATGGTCAAGCTCTACACCAGCAACTTCAGCGAATCGGAGCTCAAAGACCTGGTCGCGTTTTACCAGTCGCCACTGGGCAAGAAAGTCCTGGAGAAAATGCCGCAGCTGACCCAGCAATCGGCCCAGATGACTCAGGCCAAGCTGGAAAGCGCCGTGCCTGTCGTCAACAAGCTGCTCGACGACATGACCAACGAGCTGGCACCGAAAGGCGCTGCGCCGGCCAAGAAGAAGTAAGCGGAGTTCGTGATGACCATGCAACAACGCATCGAATCGACGCTGGGCCTGCTGCAGCCTGAGCATCTGCAAGTGCTGGACGAAAGCCACATGCACAGTCGCGGGTTACAGACGCACTTCAAGGCAGTGGTGGTCAGCGCGCAGTTCGAAGGCCTGAACCGGGTCAAGCGCCACCAGAAAGTCTACGGCACGCTTGGCGAGCTGATGGGCGAGTTCCATGCGTTGGCGCTGCACACCTACACCCCGCAGGAATGGGCAGAAGTGGGCGCCGCTCCGGCGTCGCCGACCTGTGCCGGCGGTAGCAAACACTGACTTTGGATGTAACGGGCTTTTTGTGGTGTGGGAGCTTTTGTGGCGAGGTGATTTAGCGAAACGTCGCACCGCCTCGATCGGCTGCGCAGCAGTCGTAAACCCACAGAATGCGGTATCCCTGAGAGACTGCATTCGCGGGTTTTGGGGCCGCTTCGCAGCCCATCGGGGATAAATCCCCTCGCCACAGAGTTCTCGGCACATCCTATAACGATCCTGTTTTTGCTAGAATCCGCGACGCGCCGCTCACCCGGCGCGTTTTTTTTGAATCCGGTTCACCCTTTGCGAGGGTAGCCACCTGGAGAAATACCCATGACACAACCGATTGTCGTGGCGGCACTGTATAAGTTCGTCACCCTCGAAGATTACGTTGACCTGCGCGAGCCCCTGCTGCAAGCGATGGTCGACAATGGCATCAAAGGCACTCTGCTGATCGCCGAAGAAGGCATCAACGGCACCGTGTCCGGCAGCCGCGAAGGCATCGACGGCCTGCTCGCCTGGCTGAAGAACGACCCGCGCATGATCGACATCGACCACAAAGAGTCGTACTGCGACGAGCAGCCGTTCTACCGCACCAAGGTCAAGTTGAAGAAAGAGATCGTCACCCTTGGCGTCGAAGGCGTGGACCCGAACAAAAAGGTCGGCACCTACGTTGAGCCGCAGGACTGGAACGCGCTGATCAGCGACCCGGAAGTGCTGCTGATCGACACCCGCAACGACTACGAAGTGGCGATCGGCACCTTCGAAGGCGCCATCGATCCGAAAACCACCAGTTTTCGCGAATTCCCCGACTACATCAAAGAACACTTCGACCCGGCCGTGCACAAGAAGGTCGCGATGTTCTGCACCGGCGGCATTCGCTGCGAGAAAGCCTCCAGCTACATGCTGGGTGAGGGGTTCGAAGAGGTTTACCACCTCAAGGGCGGCATCCTGAAGTACCTCGAAGAGGTGCCGCAGGAAGAAACCAAGTGGCAGGGTGACTGCTTCGTGTTCGACAACCGGGTGACCGTGCGTCACGACCTCAGCGAAGGCGACTACGATCAATGTCATGCCTGCCGCACACCGGTCAGTGTTGAAGATCGCGCCTCCGAGCACTACGTGGCCGGCATCAGCTGCCCGCATTGCTGGGACAAACTGAGCGAGAAAACCCGCCGCAGCGCCATCGATCGGCAGAAGCAGATCGAACTGGCCAAGGCGCGCAACATGCCGCACCCGATCGGCTACAACTATAAACAAGCATCCACCGAGGCCTGATCATGACTGCGCGCCTGCTCTATGTGATGGATCCGATGTGTTCCTGGTGCTGGGGGTTCGCCCCGGTTGCCAAGGCATTGGTCGAGCAGGCGCAGGCAGCCGGGGTGGAGTTGCACCTGGTGGTCGGCGGGTTGCGCACCGGTAGCGGTGCGGCGCTGGAACCGACTACGCGGCGCTACATCCTCGAGCACTGGCAAGCGGTCAACGAGGCTACCGGTCAGCCGTTCAAGTTCGACGGGGCGTTGCCCGACGGTTTTGTCTACGACACCGAGCCGGCCTGTCGGGCAATCGTCACCGCGCGCAGCCTGGCGCCGGATTGCGCGTGGACGCTGGTCGGCCTGATCCAGCAGGCGTTTTACGCTGAAGGCCGCGATGTCACCCAGGCCAGTGTGTTGGTCGAACTGGCCGAACAGGCCGGCGTGCCGCGTATCGAGTTTGCCGCGCTGTTCGATCATGCCGATCAGCACAAGGCGACTCAGGCTGATTTCAGCTGGGTGCAGGATCTGGGCATCGCCGGGTTCCCGACCCTGCTCGCCGAGCGCAACGGCCAACTGGCGCTGTTGACCAACGGCTATCAACCGCTCAGCGAACTCTCGCCGCTGCTTGGTCGCTGGCTGGAGCGCGCCGCCTGTGCCTGACCTGGCCGATGACACGCCAGCCGTAAAGCGTGTCGACCGGCTGAGCTGGGCAGAAGTCCGGCGTCTGGCGCTACATCACAAGAAATCCCTGTGGATCGCCAACGGCGTGGCCGTGCTGGCGACGCTGTGCAGCGTGCCGATTCCGTTGCTGCTGCCATTGCTGGTGGACGAAGTCCTGCTCGGGCATGGCGACGCTGCGTTGAAAGTCATGAACCATGTGTTGCCGTCGATGTGGCAACAGGCGGCGGGCTATATCGGCCTGATGCTGGTGGTCACTCTGACCCTGCGTTGCAGTGCCCTGTGCTTTGGCGTGTTGCAGGCGCGGCTGTTTGCGCGGCTGGCCAAGGACATCGTCTACCGCATTCGCGTGCGGCTGATCGAGCGCCTGAAAAGGATTTCCCTCGGCGAATACGAAAGCCTCGGCAGCGGCACCGTGACCACCCATCTGGTCACTGACCTCGACACCCTCGACAAATTTGTCGGCGAAACCCTCAGTCGTTTTCTGGTGGCGATGCTGACCCTGGTCGGCACCGCGAGCATCCTGATGTGGATGCACTGGAAACTGGCGCTGCTGATCCTGCTGTTCAATCCATTGGTGATCTACGCCACGGTGCAATTGGGCAAACGGGTCAAGCACCTGAAGAAACTGGAGAACGACAGCACCTCGCGTTTCACTCAGGCCTTGAGCGAAACCCTCGATGCGATCCAGGAAGTGCGCGCCGGCAACCGTCAGGGTTTCTTCCTCGGGCGACTCGGCTTGCGCGCGCAGGAAGTGCGTAACTATGCGGTCAACTCGCAGTGGAAGACCGATGCGTCGAACCGCGCCAGTGGTCTGCTGTTCCAGTTCGGCATCGACATCTTCCGCGCGGCGGCGATGCTCACGGTGCTGTTCTCCGACCTGTCGATCGGCCAGATGCTCGCGGTGTTCAGCTACCTGTGGTTCATGATCGGCCCGGTCGAACAACTGCTCAATCTGCAATACGCCTACTACGCGGCGGGTGGCGCACTGGCGCGGATCAACGAACTGCTGGCGCGGGCCGACGAGCCGCAATACCCGGGCGGCGTCGATCCGTTCAAGGGTCGCGAAACCGTGGGTATCGAGGTGCAGGGGCTGAGCTTCGGTTACGGCGATGAGCTGGTGGTGGATCAGATGAACCTGTCCATTGCCCCCGGTGAGAAAGTCGCGATTGTCGGCGCCAGCGGCGGCGGCAAAAGCACTTTGGTGCAACTGTTGTTAGGGCTGTACACGCCGTTGTCCGGGACTATCCGTTTCGGCGGTTCGACCCAACAGGAAATCGGTCTGGAGCTGATTCGTGAAAACGTCGCGGTGGTGCTGCAGCATCCGGCGCTGTTCAACGACACCGTCCGCGCCAATCTGACCATGGGCCGCACCCGCAGTGACGAAGCCTGCTGGCAGGCGCTGGAAATCGCTCAGTTGGAGGCGACCATCCGGGCGCTGCCGGACGGTCTCGACAGCATCGTCGGACGTTCCGGCGTGCGTCTGTCCGGTGGTCAGCGTCAGCGTCTGGCGATTGCGCGGATGATCCTCGCCGAGCCGAAAGTGGTGATTCTCGACGAAGCCACTTCAGCCCTCGACGCTGCCACCGAATACAACCTGCATCAGGCCATGGCGCGCTTCCTCAATGGCCGCACCACGCTGATCATTGCCCATCGCCTGTCGGCGGTGAACCAGGCGGATCGGGTGCTGGTGTTCGATGGCGGGCAAGTGGCCGAGGATGGCGACCACCAGCAACTGATCGCCGATGGCGGCCTCTACGCCAAACTCTACGGCCATCTGCAGCGCCTGTAATCAGCCCCACAGCACTTGTAACACCGCCTCGCCGCCGTCATGGCCGAACTGCTTCATCACCACCGAACAGGATTCGCACGGGCGCATCGTTGTTGCGATGTCGACCGCGCGGATCTCTGTCGGGTCGGGATATTTCTCGCGCAGCACGCTGATCAGTTTGCTTTCGCTGTCCAGCGAGGTCGGCCGGCTGGTTTGCGTCGGCTGATAGGTTTTCAGCTCCTTGATGGTCAGCGGCACGGCCAGCAGTTGCCCTTGCTCGGTGACCTCCAGCGAGGTGCGCGGGAAGCTTGGGTTGTAGTCGATGTTGACGTAAGTGGTGTCGCCGATCCGCACGTGATTGGCACCCATGTGGCGAAACAGCGGCAGGCGCTGGGTGCTGCCTTGCGCGCCGGACACGCTGACGTAGATCTCCCGTTTGCCACTGGTCGTGGTGACTTCGGCATAGGCGATGTTACGTGCGTTGACCGGCCGCTCACGCACAGGCAACAGGTTGTGCAGTTTCTGCATGGCACTGTCGATGCGCAGGGCCGCGTTGCTGTTGGCCGGGTTGATTGTTGGCGACAGAAACAACGTGTCGAAAATCTCTGCGGTTTTCTGCCGAAAGGCTTCCGGCGCTTCCTTGCTGCGCGCCCAGGTGACGGCGCCTTCGGGCAGGCGGGTGACGATCATCCGTGTCGAGTGATCGAACATCAGTGCTTCGCCCGGGCTGGTGTCGACCTTCAGCCATTTCATGTTGTTTGCAGGCATGGCCGTGGTGCCGATGGGGATCGCGATCTGTTCCATGGTCTGCATCGCGCGCTGCACCGATTCCAGACCATGGATGCGCACCATGTTGTTGGCATGCAGCGAGCCGGTGTAGACGGTCAGCAGTTCAGCGCCGAGGGTGCCGTCGGCCAGTTCGGCAGGTGCCAGGCGCTTGAACGTCAGCTGCTTGCCGGGGATTTCGCCTTTGGCGAAGGTTGCCAGGTAGTACTCGTGGTGGTTGACCCGGAAAAACACATGGGTGGCCGAGTCGTCGATGGCCGGCATCAGCACGGCGCCGACCTGATGTGAATCGTTGATGTCGTCGTAGGTGCCGCCGGTTTTTATCCGCGCATAAATGCCTTTGCGAAACTGCAGCGTGGCTTGAATCTGCTGTCTTGGTACCAGCCTGCCTTGATTGAAGCCCAGGCGACGCAGGTCGCCGTTGAACAGCCTCGGGCGGTTATCGATGATCTGATAAAGCCTGGCTTCGACCGCCAGGAACGTTCCGTCACGCCGGGGCAGGGTGGCCGGCTCCGAAACCCGCTCGCCGAACCATGGCGCGTAACCCTTTTCCTTGTCGATGGTGCCGACGGCGGGCGTCGGGGCGGGTTCTGCGGTGATGTAGCTGACGCGGCAGTCGCCCGCGCCCGGTGCGCGACGGATCCGGCACGGCAGCAGCGTCCAGTGCTGACTGTCATCGAGCAGCTCGACCCGGCGCAGTTCATCGCCGTCGAGTCGATAGGGCACATCATCGATCAAGACCGTGGTGCGTCCGCCAGCCTCGGGGACAAGCTCGACGCGGGTGTTCGGCGCTACTTCGATATCGATCTGATCGTCGGTTTTTTTCACGGTGCGGTAGTGCGAACGCCCCAGCGAAAAATCATGCTCGTGTGCGAGCAACTGCGGCCCATAAGGGCGGTCGGACAGCGGATCGAGCAAGTGATGCCGCGAGCCGCCGACGTTGCGCACCGACACATCGTCAATGCCTCTGACCACGGCCAGATGATCGGCAGGGTTCAGCGCTTTCCAGCGCCCGGCATCCAGTGCCTGGGGCAGACTGTGCAGCAGGTCATAGTCAGCGCTTCTGCCGGCCAGCCTTTTCAGACGTGCAACCGCGCGGTGTTCCAGATGCGCCACGGCCCGCACTGCGCCGATCGCACCTCGGCCGCCGAGCTTGAGCAAAGCAGGCGAAGCGTCCATCGGATTGAGGTTTCTCAAGCTCGAAACCAGCAGGTTTTTTGACAATTGCGCCATGCGTGGCAGGGCGACGCGAATCGCCATTTTCCCGGCCACGGCCGCGAGGCGAATGCTGCCGGCGACGAATTTGCCCAAGGGAATCGCGAACGAGACGATATCGAGGAGCAGGCCGAGTACGCCCATTGCGCGTTTGCCCGGACTGTCCGACTGCAGGTCTTCGAGACTGCCCCAGAACGGGATAAAGCCCTTGAGGGCATGAGTCCAGTGCTTTTTGCGGCTGTCGCGCTCGAAACGGGTATCACCCCAGGCCTCACTGCGCAGCGCCTGCTCATCGGCATAGAACAACCGGGTCGCGATGAACGAGGCGATGTGCGCCGTGCGCGGTGAGCTGAAGGTCAGGTTCGGCGAACTGTCGTGATGGGCCGCCGGGATCATCGAAACCGGGAGGGAGTCGCCCAGCGGTTCGAGGATCGCGACGCATTTGGCGTCGGGGGCGGGTGTCGAACCGTCCCAGTGTGCTTTTCGATCGAACGGCAGGCGGCGGGCGACGATGCGGCTGATGCTCTGGCCCTTGGTCCGTCCACGTTTGGGCGGCAGGGGTGGCAATAACAGACCGCCAACATGTGTGCCATCCAGATCCGGGCGTTTACGAATGATGCCGGCACGAGGCAGGCATTCGTAGAATTGTGGCGGGCCCTGATACGTCGCCTGCAACACGAAGCCCATGCGGGCCCGGTGCGGCAGGATGTTTTCCGCTGTCTCCAGGTGAGCTTCGATATGCCGTGTCGGATCCCTGAGGCTGTGAATCCGCACTTCGCCGTGCTCCAGTGCCCGGCGGTCGGGCCACGGCAGTGTGACCAGCAGCGACTTGATCAGGTATTCATAGGCTTCGCGGGTCTCGCTCAGATAGTCATCGAACTGCTGCTCGAACAAGGGCCTGATCTCGGGCAAGGTGCAGTTGCTCGGAAACCGTGAAAGGCGTCGGCCTGGATGTCCGGTGTCGAAAAAACCGCTTTGCAGTTTGCCTGCTGCGTTGAGGCTGATCCATTCGCTGGCACTGCGGCCATCGTTGCTGACGTACCAGCGCGTGTCGGGGCTCAACCCGCCAGCGGCATAGACCTCCAGCAACGGCCAGGTCGGCAATGCCACATCCGGGGTGTCGATAATGCTGCGTCGGCTACGGTTGGGCGTTGAAGGATGGTGGCGTTTGAGGCGAATCGTCGTGTGATCGTACAGCTCGTTGGCCAGCGCCTTGTCCAGTTGCTGTTTTGCCAATGCGAGTCGCCGTGGCGGCTCGATGTCCAGTTGCAGGATCGCTGCGTTCATTTGCTTCTTGTGGTCTTCCAGCGCTTGCAGGGCAGCGTCATCGCCGGATGTCTCGTTCGCTGCAGCCGGCGCTCCGGTGGCCAGTGTCCAGGTCTGCGCGGCAGCCACTCGGGTCATGGCGATCAGGGTTTGCAGGTCGGTGCTGGCGTTTTCGCTTTTGTGCAGCGGCAGATCGACCAGTTGCTGAAAGCTCAGATGTTCCAGCAACTGTGGATCGAGGGCATGGGCGAGGTGCACGCCATGCACGAAATTGACCCAGACCACCGAGCTGGCGTACGGCAGGTCGTCAGGAATGTCGCGCACTTGAAATTCCGGCCCGAACTGCGTCAGGCATACCCATCCCAGCAGATGTTTTTCGGTCGGGGACGAGGTTCGGTGAGAATCCTCCAGGTGCTGTAAAAAATCCCGGCGAATGCTGGCGTAGCTGGCGCCGTAGTGAGCGCGTTGTTCCAGCGCAAAACCGGCCACTTCGGTCGAGCTGCCTTCGCCGGGCAGTTCGTACCACAGGCACAACGCTTCGAGCAGTAAACGCAGGCCGATATCGGGCACGGTCAGTTCATCGGGTCGCGCGCCATACCATTGCAGTTTCTGCAGCAGGCGCTGGCCCAGGTCACGCGCCTTGGGGGTGTCGAGCAGGCGATCCAGGCAGGCGGCAGGCTGCTGTTCCAGTTGCTGGCGGGTGAAGGCAGGCGTTACTTCGCTGGCCAGGCTGTCGATGGCCGACAGGGTTTTGCCGGTAAGCCAGTCGCCAATCAGGTCGTGAATCGCGGCTTTGTCATCGTCGCTCATCAGTCCCGTCAGCGCCGGCTGGTGTCGCAGATTCAGTCGGTGGCAGGCGCGTTGTTCTTCGACCTTGCCGATCAACCGGGCCAGTGCCGTGGCGTCCTGTGCATCCGTAAATGTGAACCCGGACTCACGCAGCAATTGTGACAACGGCAGCAGCCTGTCGGAACGCAGGTGTGCGCCTATACTCAGCAACGCTCGCTGAAATTCTTGAATTGTGCTGGAGGCCCGGGTGACATCCTCGATGGTGAAGCGGGCGCAGCTGCCATCGGGACGATTGAAGGAAAAGCTGCAGTGACCGGCTGCGGCGTCGACTTGCAGCAATGATCCTCTGGACGTTTGCAGGTAGGCCGCCAATTGTGGTTCGCCGCTGTCATCGAACAGTGCTTGCAGAAGGTTTTGCGCCTGGTCGTGGGCTGCACCCAGGCGTGAATGTGTCTGGGGTGTGAGGTAGTAGGTCTGCAGTGAGGTCGATGCGTCGAGCACGGCGCGCAGGGCAGAGATCATTGCGCGGTATTCGCTCTGTTGGGCAGTATGGCGTTGCAGCGTGGCGGAAGGTGACTGCATGGAAAACGGCTCTGGAATGATTGAAAGCCGTCAGTGTCGAAGCATGGCGAACAGCGGGTGCGGTACATACGTATCGCCGGTTGAAAATGTCCTGGTTTGCTGGAAGGGGTCGCTCCCTTGTCTGGCTCTGGCGATCTCCCCTTGAAGATGACAGTGCGTGCGCAAAGGACCTCATGAAGCATAAAAGGACTCTCGGAACGCCACGGTTGTTGGGCATCGTCTGGCCATTTATCGCCGTCGTGTTATTTCAGGCGTTATTGGGGGGCGTGAGTCTTTACGTCCTGTCGGCCGTTCGCGGCTATGTCGCCGGCGAGAGTCTCTGGTCCAAGGGCCAGAAAGACGCCATCTATTACCTGAACCTGTATGCCGACAGCCGCGACGAGGCGATCTTTCTCAAATACAAGGAAGCGATTGCCGTGCCTCAGGGCGGTCACCAGTTGCGTCTGGCGCTGGATCGTCATCCACCGGATCTGCAGGCGGCACGGGAGGGGATCCTCAAGGGCGGCAACCATCCCGATGATGTGTCGAGCCTGATCTGGCTGTACCTCAATTTCCGTCATTTCAGCTATCTGGAAACCGCGATCGACCGCTGGACCATCGGCGACGCCTATCTGGTGCAACTGGACAATGTCGCGCGCGAGATGCATCAGGGCATCAGTGGAAACATCGCGACACCGGCTGATATCCAGCACTGGAAAGCGCAGATCTTTGCCATCAACGACGGTGTGACGCCGGCGGCCAAGGCATTCAGCGATGCCTTGGGTGAAGGCTCGCGGATGATCCTGCGCCTGCTGTTGTTCACCAACCTGGCCACAGCGCTGGGGTTGATCGTGCTGGCATTGTTGCGCACCCACAAACTGCTCAAGCAGCGGCATGCCTTCGCCCAGGCGCTGCAACTGGAGAAGGATCGGGCACACATCACCCTGCAATCGATTGGCGACGGGGTGATCACCACCGACGTCAACGGCGCGATCGATTACATGAACCCGGCGGCGGAGGCGATGACGCACTGGAAGTCCGAGCACGCGGCGGGGTTGCCATTGGCAGCGCTGTTCAATCTGCTCGATGACAATGCGCAGACCGAAGGGCTGACGCTGATCGAGCACATTCTCAGCGGGCAACTGATCGGTGGCAGCGAGCACTCCAAACTGATTCAGCGCCTGGATGGCAGCACGGTCTCGGTGACGCTGGTGGGCGCGCCGATCCGCAACGCCGAGAAGGTTATCGGTACGGTGCTGGTGCTGCATGACATGACTCAGGAACGGCAATACATCGCCAACCTGTCGTGGCAGGCGACCCACGATGCCCTGACCGGTCTGGCCAACCGCCGCGAGTTCGAATATCGCCTGGAACAGGCCCTGCACAACCTGACGCGCCAGCCCGGTCGGCATGCGCTGATGTTTCTCGATCTGGACCAGTTCAAACTGGTCAACGACACCTGCGGTCACGCCGCCGGCGATGAGTTGCTGCGGCACATTTGCACGCTGCTGCAATCGGGCTTGCGCGAGAGCGACACCCTCGCGCGGCTGGGCGGCGACGAGTTCGGAATTCTGCTGGAGAACTGCGCCCCGGATGCCGCCGAGAAAATCGCCGAGAGCCTGCGCCAGACCGTGCAGAACCTGCACTTCGTGTGGAAGGGGCGGCCGTTTTTGACCACTGTGAGCATTGGCCTGGTGCACATCGCCCAGACCCCGACCACCCTCGAGGCGTCATTGCGCGCCGCCGACATGGCTTGCTACATGGCCAAGGAAAAGGGCCGCAACCGGGTGCAGGTCTATCATGCCGACGACTCCGAACTGTCGCTGCGCTTCGGCGAAATGGCCTGGGTGCAGCGCCTGCACATGGCGCTAGAGGAAAACCGCTTCTGCCTTTATGCCCAGGAAATTGCTCCGCTGGGCGCTACAGCCCATGGCGGGGGGCACATCGAAATACTCTTGCGTCTGCATGACGAAGCCGGACGGATGATCCTGCCGGACAGTTTCATTCCGGCGGCCGAACGTTATGGTCTGATGAGTCAACTGGATCGTTGGGTCGTCGAGAATGTTTTTAAAGTGATTGCCCAATGTATTACCGAACAACATGAAGGTCCGTTGGCAATGTGTGCGATTAATCTTTCAGGCATTACTATCGGAGATGACGCGTTCTTGCACTTTCTGCGTGAACAGTTTGTTAATTACGCTATACCCCCTGAAATGATTTGTTTTGAAATTACTGAAACCAGCGCCATTGCCAATCTCGGCAGCGCAATTAGATTTATTAATGAACTCAAAGGCTTAGGTTGTTACTTCTCACTTGATGATTTTTGTGCCGGAATGTCTTCATTCGCTTATCTGAAACATTTGCCTGTAGACTTCCTGAAGATCGACGGGAGTTTCGTAAAGGATATGCTGGACGACCCGATTAACCGCGCTATGGTCGAGGTGATCAATCACATCGGGCATGTCATGGGTAAGCAGACAATTGCCGAGTTTGTTGAAACAACCCAGATCGAGCAGGCATTGCTTGAAATCGGGGTGGATTACGCTCAGGGTTATGTCATCGAACGCCCGCAGTTGTTTACCTGCGACAGTTTGCAAAGTCGGCCCGCCAGACCGCAGCCGCTGTTGTTCAAGGCGCCTGGCACGTTCCGTTGAAATATCTTGCCGATCCTTACAATCACAAATCAAAAGGAGCCGAACAGTGATCGACACATTCAACCGAACCGGACCACTCATGGAAGCTGCAAGTTATCCTGCCTGGGCACAACAGCTCATTGCAGATTGCAGCGAGAGCAAGCGCCGGGTTGTCGAACATGAACTGTACCTGCGCATGCGCGATAACAAGCTCAGCGCCAAAACCATGCGCCAGTACTTGATCGGGGGCTGGCCAGTAGTTGAACAGTTTGCGTTGTATATGGCGCAGAACCTGACCAAAACCAAGTTTGCCCGCCATCCTGGGGAGGACATGGCGCGCCGCTGGCTGATGCGCAACATCCGCGTCGAACTCAATCATGCCGACTACTGGCTGAACTGGAGTCGCGCGCATGGCGTCAGCCTGGAGGATCTGCAGGCCCAGCAAGTACCGCCGGAACTGCATGCGCTGAGTCACTGGTGCTGGCATACGAGTTCGGCGGATTCGCTGATCGTCGCCATCGCTGCGACCAACTACGCCATCGAGGGCGCGACCGGGGAGTGGTCGGCGCTGGTCTGCTCAACTGGCGTGTACGCGGCAGCGTTCCCGGAAGAAGAGCGCAAGCGTGCAATGAAGTGGCTGAAGATGCATGCCCAGTACGACGACGCGCACCCCTGGGAGGCGCTGGAAATCATCTGCACGCTGGCGGGCATGAACCCGAGCAAGGCGCTGCAGACCGAGTTGCGCCAAGCGGTGTGCAAGAGCTACGACTACATGTACCTGTTTCTGGAGCGTTGCATGCAACTGGAAACCGCCGAGCGGGCGTTGCACGGGCGTGAACGCCGGGCACTTGTAGAGAGCTGATTTTCGGCAAAACGCCAAAGCAAATGTGGGAGCGGGCTTGCTCGCGAAAGCGGTGTTTCAGTCAGCAATTGTTTGACTGGCACACCGCTTTCGCGAGCAAGCCCGCTCCCACAGTGGTTTTTGGGTATCTGCAAGGACTCAACCCGCCATCGCCAACCGATTACGCCCCTCGCGCTTGGCCACGTACAGCGCACTGTCGGCCCGGCGCAGCAGGCTGTCAGCTGACTCTCCCGGCAACAGAGTCGAGCAGCCAAGGCTCACGGTCAGGTCGATCAGTTTGCCGTCCGCGAAATATTCTGCAGTCTGCGCGGCGTGGCGCAGACGCTCGCCGACCATCGCTGCCGCTTCCCGGCCGGTGTTGCACAGCAAGATCAGAAATTCTTCCCCGCCATAGCGAAACACCATGTCAACGTTGCGTAGCTGGCCCTTGATCGAAGCTGCCACCGCTTTGAGCACGTCATCCCCGGCACTGTGGCCGTGACTGTCGTTGACCCGCTTGAAGTGGTCGATGTCGAGCATCAGCACCGACAGCGGTTGCAGGTGCCGGCGGGACATGTCGATCTCGCGTTGCAGGGTCTGCTCCATGGCGATCCGGTTGCCGGTTCCGGTCAACGGGTCGCGCAGCGCACTTTGTGTTGCCGCGCGGTAGAGCAGGGCATTGCGCATCGGGAACAACAGCGACGACAACAGCGATTCGAGGTTGCCCTGATCCTGCTCGCTGAAGCGCTGGTTACGACGAAACACCAGTTCGCCCAAATGCTCGCCTTCGTGGCTGAGGCTGTAGCTGACCGAATGGTGACCGCGGGCACCGAACTCCAGGCGCAAGTCGCTGCCCGAATGCACGTAGCTCAAGGCATCCAGCGGCACAAGACGCTGAACTTCGCGGAAAAACAGACCGAGGATTCGTTGCGGCTCAAGACTGGTTTGCAGTTGCAGGCTCATTTGCTGGCGCAATTGCGCCAGGCTGGCCGGGCGTTCCAGAAGCGGAGGCAGCTGACCAAAGCCCAGGCGTTGCAATTTGGCACTGTCAAAGTCAATTGCATTGGTCTGGGAAGGTGATTTCATATGGCGTGAGCCCCTAAGCAGTAAGTCTGTCTTACAGGCTGGGTGAGAGCGGCTATGGGCTGCGCGTCATACTGATCCATCAGTCCCGTAGGACATTTGGCGTAAGTTTAGTCTTCCTGATGACGATTAGTCAGCTATCGAAATCGGCCTTGCCCCAGTGCCTTCACACGGCATGCTTTGAGGAAAATTAGAGCGAAAGTCGTGCCATTCGGTTCAGGTTTATTAAAACCTTTATGAATCAACAGGATGGCTTTGTGCTTTGAGGGCGGGTGGCGGATATTTGACTGAAGTGTGACGGTGGGAAGCGGCAATTGCGTGCCGCGACGGTAATCCGCCACGGCAACAAAAGCGACGTATGGCAGTTATTGCGCGTTGAATGCCTGGCCATTGATGCCTGCGCTGTCCGGGCCCATCAGGTACAGGTACACCGGCATGATCTCTTCCGGGGTCGGATTGTTCAGCGGGTTTTCTCCCGGATAGGCCTGTGCACGCATGCTGGTACGCGTGCCGCCCGGGTTGATGCTGTTGGAGCGCACGGGTGCCACGCCATCGACTTCATCGGCCAGGGTTTGCATCAAGCCTTCGGTAGCGAACTTCGATACTCCGTAAGCGCCCCAGTAGGCCCGGCCCTTGCGTCCGACGCTGCTGGAGGTGAACACCACCGAGGCATCCTGCGACAGCTTGAGCAGCGGCAGCAGGGTGCTGGTCAGCATGAACATGGCGTTGACGTTGACTTGCATGACACGCATGAAGTTTTCGCCCGACAGCTGCTCGATCGGCGTGCGCGGGCCGATGATCGAGGCGTTGTGCAGCAGGCCGTCGAGGTGGCCGAACTCGGTTTCGATCATCGCCGCCAGCTCATCGTATTGATGGGGCAGGGCGGTCTCGAGGTTGAACGGGATCACTGCCGGTTGTGGATGCCCCGCCGCTTCAATCTCGTCGTAGACCTGAGTCAGATTGGCTTCGGTCTTGCCCAGCAGCAGCACGGTGGCGCCGTGAGCGGCGTAGGTTTTCGCGGCAGCCGCACCGATGCCACGGCCGGCACCGGTGACCAGAATGACCCGATCCTTGAGCAATTCGGGACGGGCGGTGTAATCGAACATAAAAACCTCACAATCCATTCATGAAGACCTGCTTCCTTGTGGTGAGGGAATTTATCCCCGACCGGCTGCGAAGCAGTCGTAAACCTGCATATCGAATCGACCTGAAAGATTGCGGGGGCTGCTTCGCAACCCATCGGGGATAAATCCCCTCGCCACAAAGGCCGTTTTCAGCAGCTGCACAGCGCGCTGTCGAGCACCTTGCGCAACTCCAGCGGATGATCCACCACCACATCCGCGCCCCAGTGCCGCGGGTTGTCGTCCGGGTGGATATAGCCGTAGGTCACGGCGCAGGTCTTGGTGCCGGCATCACGGCCCGACTCGATATCGCGCAGATCATCGCCCACAAACAAAACCGTCGACGGATCCAGATCAAGCATTTTGCACGCGAGGATCAGCGGCTCCGGGTCCGGCTTGCTGTTCTTCACGTGATCCGGGCAGATCAGCAGCGCCGAGCGCTCGGCCAGCCCCAGCTGTTGCATGATCGGCTCGGCGAACCGCACCGGTTTGTTGGTGACCACGCCCCAGATCAGGTTGGCCCGCTCGATGTCGGCCAGCAGCTCGCCCATGCCGTCGAACAGCTTGCTGTGTACCGCGCAACCGGCCAGATAACGCTCGAGGAATTCCTGACGCAGTTCCTCGAAGCCCGGCGATTCCGGGTCCATCGAGAACGTCACCGCGACCATGGCTTTGGCGCCGCCGGAGATTTCGTCGCGGATGTGCTTGTCGTTCATCGGCGGCAAGCCGCGATCCGCGCGCATCGCCTGACAGATGGCGATGAAGTCCGGCGCGGTGTCGAGCAGGGTGCCGTCCATATCGAAAAGGACTGCTCTGATGGCCATCGGCTTATTCCTCGCGCAGGGTCTGGATCATGTAGTTGACGTCAACGTCGCTGGCCAGCTTGTAGTGCTTGGTCAGCGGGTTGTAGGTCAGGCCGATGATGTCCTTGACGGTCAGGCCGGCGATGCGGCTCCAGGCGCCCAGCTCGGACGGGCGGATGAATTTCTTGAAGTCGTGGGTGCCGCGCGGCAGCAGCTTCATGATGTATTCGGCGCCGATGATGGCGAACAGGTACGCCTTCGGGTTGCGGTTGATGGTCGAAAAGAACACCTGGCCGCCGGGCTTGACCATGCGGTAGCAGGCGCGGATCACTGAGGACGGGTCCGGTACGTGCTCCAGCATTTCCAGGCAAGTGACCACGTCGAACTGCTCGGGCATTTCTTCAGCCAGGGCTTCGGCGGTGATCTGCCGGTATTCGACGCTGACCCCGGACTCCAGCTGATGCAGTTGCGCAACCGCCAGTGGCGCTTCGCCCATGTCGATGCCCATGACAGTGGCGCCGCGCTGGGCCATGGCTTCGCTGAGGATGCCGCCGCCGCAACCGACGTCGAGGACTTTCTTGCCGGCCAGATTGACTCGCTCGTCAATCCAGTTGACGCGCAGCGGGTTGATGTCGTGCAGCGGTTTGAACTCGCTTTCACGGTCCCACCAGCGATGGGCCAGGGCTTCGAATTTGGCGATTTCGGCGTGGTCGACGTTGCTCATGATGTATTCCTCGAAAAACTTGAAAGGGGCTGTAGCCGCGGAGTCTGCTCCGCGGTGTTTACGATTCGGTGTGGCCGCTGATGCGCTGGCCCCAGGCCCGGGCGGTGGCGCCCAGCTGTTGTTCGTCCAGACGGGTCAGGCGCCGGTCGTCGAGTAACTGTTTGCCGGCGACCCACAGGTGTTTCACGCAGTCGCGGCCGGTGGCATAAATAAGCTGCGACACCGGGTCATAGACCGGTTGCTGAGCCAGGCCGGACAGGTCGAAAGCGACGATGTCCGCAGCCTTGCCGATCTCCAGCGAACCGACCTGCGCCTCGATGCCCAAGGCCCGTGCGCCGTTGAGCGTGGCCATGCGCAGCGCACGATGGGCGTCCAGCGCGGTGGCCGAGCCGGCGACGGCTTTGGCCAGCAGCGCGGCGGTGCGGGTTTCGCCGAGCAGGTCGAGGTCGTTGTTGCTCGCCGCGCCATCGGTGCCGACGGCGACGTTCACGCCAGCCTGCCACAGGCGCTCCACCGGGCAGAACCCGCTGGCCAGCTTCAGATTCGATTCCGGGCAATGGATCACGCTGGTGTTGCTTTCTACCAGCAATGCCAGATCGTCATCGCTGATCTGGGTCATGTGCACCGCCTGGAAGCGCGGGCCCAGCAGGCCGAGACGACCGAGGCGGGCCAGTGGCCGCTCGCCGCGATGCTCCAGCGATTGCTGGACTTCGAAGGCGGTCTCGTGGACGTGCATGTGGATCGACGCGTCCAGCTCTTCGGCGATCACGCGGATTTTTTCCAGGTTCTCGTCGCCCACGGTGTAGGGTGCATGAGGGCCGAAAGTGATCTTGATCCGTTCGTGATGCTTCAGGTCGCCGAACAGCTCGACGCCCTGACGAATGGCCTCATCGGCGCTGCTGGCGCCGGGGATCGGGAAATCGAGGATCGGAATCGCGATCTGCGCGCGAATGCCGCTGTTGTGCACGCGCTCACTGGCGACTTTCGGGAAGAAATACATATCCGAGAAACAGCTGATGCCGCCCTTGATCTGCTCGGCAATCGCCAAGTCAGTGCCATCACGGACGAACTCTTCATCGACCCATTTGGCCTCGGCCGGCCAGATGTGGTTTTCCAGCCAGGTCATCAGCGGCAGATCGTCGGCCAGACCGCGGAACAGGGTCATCGCCGCATGCCCGTGAGCGTTGATCAGGCCTGGGGCGAGCAGCACGTCCGGCAATTCGCGGACTTCAGTGGCGTTACACTTCAATGCTTCGGCGCGCGGGCCGATAAACACGATGCGACCGTCGCGAATGCCCAGGCCATGCTCCTTGAGCACAACGCCTGCGGGTTCGACGGGTACCAGCCAGGTCGGCAGCAATAATAAGTCGAGCGCAATGGCAGGTTTCGGCATCGAGGGTCGGTTCCAGTGCTTTTGTAAAGGATGGCGAAGTATACCCGAGCGTCTTCGCGGGGGGATCGCTATAATCGGCGGCTTTTGTTCATGAGTGCGGGGTGAGGGATGCGCGATCGACTGTTGGCTGCGGAGAAAGTAAAGGCCATCGATTGGCGAGATGGCGCGCTCCACCTGCTGGATCAGCGTATTTTGCCGTTCGAGGAAACCTGGATTGCCTACACCAGCGCTGCCGGTGTGGCTGAGGCGATTCGTTCGATGGTGGTGCGTGGCGCACCGGCCATCGGCATCAGCGCGGCCTATGGCATTGTGCTGGCGGCCCGCGCTCGCGTGGCTGAAGGCGGCGACTGGTACGCGGCGCTGGAAGAGGATTTCGCCCTGCTGGCGGATTCCCGCCCGACGGCGGTCAACCTGTTCTGGGCGTTGAATCGCATGCACGATCGGCTCGATCGTCTGAAGGACAATGCCGATCCGCTGGTGGCGCTGGAAGCCGAAGCCATTGCCATTCATGAAAGCGACCGCGAAGCCAACCTGACCATGGCCCAGCTCGGCGTCGATCTGATCCGCAAGCATCAGGGCAATGCCCAGGCGATCCTGACCCACTGCAATACCGGCGCCCTTGCGACCGGCGGTTTCGGTACCGCGCTGGGGGTGATTCGTGCGGCGTATCTGGAAGGCATGGTCGAGCGGGTGTATGCCGATGAAACCCGGCCATGGCTGCAGGGTTCGCGCCTGACCGCGTGGGAGCTGGCGAACGAAGGCATCCCGGTGACGCTCAATGCCGATTCGGCTGCTGCGCACATCATGAAAACCAAGGGCGTGACTTGGGTGATCGTCGGGGCTGACCGCATCACTGCCAATGGCGACGTGGCGAACAAGATCGGCACCTATCAACTGGCGGTCAACGCCATGCACCACGGCGTGCGTTTCATGGTGGTGGCGCCGAGTTCGACCATCGACATGCATCTGGCCAGTGGCGACGACATCCCGATCGAGGAGCGTGACGGCGCCGAGCTGCTGGAGGTCGGTGGCAAGCGCGTGGGGGCGGACGTCGAGGCGTTCAACCCGGTGTTTGACGTGACGCCGGCGGATCTGATCGATGCGATCGTCACTGAAAAGGGCATCGTCGAGCGGCCGGATACGGCGAAAATGGCTCAGCTGATGTGCCGCAAGCGCCTGCATTGATGGGCTGTGGCGTCTGAAAGGACGCCATCGCCAGCAGGCTGGCTCCTACATTGATTGGTGTCGAACGCAAACCCTGTAGGAGTGAGCCTGCTCGCGATGGGGCCGTCAAAGTCAATAAACATCTCCAAACCAAGCCCCAAATCTGCATTCAAAGAAGCTCTGAGCCTCTCTCGTCCCCTTTACGCCTGTCATCGGTCAACTAACTATGCTCCATGCGCATCTGGGGGATAGGTGCGTGGCGGCTCTTGTGATAACATCCGGCGTTTTCCGAGGCAGCTTCACGGAGCTGTCTTTACTGCGCAAATCCACGGTCCGAATTGTTGATTTGTCGTAAGTCGGCGCATGGCACTCAGCCTGCCCCGACGAGCTTCGTACATCCCATATGGATATGACGAAGTTTCACCAGAAAAAGGAATCAGGCTTCTCATGGGCGAACTGGCCAAAGAAATCCTCCCGGTCAATATCGAAGACGAGCTGAAACAGTCCTACCTCGACTACGCGATGAGCGTAATCGTCGGCCGTGCACTGCCGGATGCGCGCGATGGCCTCAAGCCCGTGCACCGTCGCGTACTGTTCGCGATGAGCGAGCTGGGCAACGACTTCAACAAGCCGTACAAGAAATCTGCCCGTGTTGTCGGTGACGTGATCGGTAAGTATCACCCGCACGGTGATACCGCGGTGTACGACACCATCGTCCGCATGGCTCAGCCTTTCTCCCTGCGCTACCTGCTGGTTGACGGTCAGGGCAACTTCGGTTCGGTCGACGGCGACAACGCCGCGGCCATGCGATACACCGAAGTGCGCATGACCAAGCTGGCGCACGAGCTGCTGGCCGACCTGCATAAAGAAACCGTGGACTGGGTGCCGAACTACGACGGCACCGAAATGATCCCGGCGGTGATGCCGACGCGCATCCCGAACCTGCTGGTCAACGGTTCCAGCGGTATCGCCGTGGGCATGGCGACCAATATTCCGCCGCACAACCTCGGTGAAGTCATCGACGGTTGCCTGGCCCTCATCGACAACCCAGAGCTGACCGTCGATGAGCTGATGCAATACATCCCCGGTCCGGACTTCCCGACGGCCGCGATCATCAACGGTCGTGCCGGCATCATCGAAGCCTACCGTACCGGTCGCGGCCGCATTTACATGCGTGCCCGTTCGATCATCGAAGACATCGACAAGGTCGGTGGTCGTCAGCAGATCGTCATCACCGAACTCCCTTACCAGCTGAACAAGGCGCGTCTGATCGAGAAGATCGCCGAGCTGGTCAAAGAGAAGAAACTCGAAGGCATCACCGAGCTGCGCGACGAGTCCGACAAGGACGGTATGCGCGTCGTGATCGAACTGCGTCGCGGCGAAGTGCCTGAGGTGATCCTCAATAACCTCTACGCCCAGACCCAGCTGCAATCGGTATTCGGCATCAACATCGTCGCGCTGATCGACGGCCGTCCGCGCATCCTGAACCTCAAGGATCTGCTGGAAGCCTTCGTCCGTCACCGTCGCGAAGTGGTCACCCGTCGTACCGTATTCGAACTGCGCAAGGCCCGCGAGCGTGGTCACATCCTTGAAGGTCAGGCCGTTGCCCTGTCGAACATCGACCCGGTGATCGCCCTGATCAAGGCCTCGCCGACCCCGTCGGAAGCCAAGGAAGCGCTGGTCAGCACCCCTTGGGAATCCTCGGCGGTGGTGGCGATGGTGGAACGTGCCGGCGCCGATTCGTGCCGTCCGGAGAACCTCGATCCGCAATACGGTCTGCGTGAAGGCAAGTACTTCCTGTCGCCAGAGCAGGCGCAAGCCATTCTGGAACTGCGTCTGCACCGTCTGACCGGTCTGGAACACGAGAAGCTGCTGGCCGAGTATCAAGAGATTCTCAACCAGATCGGCGAGCTGATCCGCATCCTCAACAGCGCCGTGCGCCTGATGGAAGTGATCCGCGAAGAGCTGGAAGTGATCCGCGCCGAATACGGCGACGTGCGTCGCACCGAGATTCTCGATGCGCGTCTCGACCTGACCCTGGGCGACATGATCCCGGAAGAAGAGCGCGTCGTGACCATCTCCCACGGTGGCTACGCCAAGACTCAGCCGCTGGCTGCGTACCAGGCTCAGCGTCGTGGCGGCAAAGGCAAATCGGCGACCGGCGTCAAGGATGAGGACTACATCGCTCACCTGCTGGTGGCCAACAGTCACACCACCCTCCTGCTGTTCTCCAGCAAGGGCAAGGTGTACTGGCTGAAGACTTACGAAATTCCGGAAGCGTCCCGCGCCGCCCGTGGTCGCCCGCTGGTCAACCTGCTGCCGCTGGATGACGGTGAATACATCACCACCATGCTGCCGGTCGAGGAATACACCGAAGGTCACTACATCTTCATGGCGACCGCCAACGGCACCGTGAAGAAGACCCCGCTGGAATCCTTCAGCCGTCAGCGCAGCGTCGGTCTGATCGCGCTGGAGCTGGACGAAGGCGACGTGCTGATCTCTGCGGCCATCACCGATGGCGAGCGCGAAGTGATGCTGTTCTCCGATGGCGGCAAGGTAACGCGCTTCAAAGAGTCCGACGTGCGTGCCATGGGCCGTACCGCCCGTGGTGTACGCGGCATGCGTCTGCCGGAAGGGCAGAAGCTGATTTCGATGCTGATCCCGGAAGAAGGCAGCCAGATTCTCACCGCTTCCGAGCGTGGTTATGGCAAGCGTACCGCGATCACCGAGTTCCCTGAGTACAAACGTGGCGGCCAGGGCGTGATCGCCATGGTTAGCAACGAGCGTAACGGCCGTCTGGTCGGTGCGGTGCAGGTGCTCGACGGCGAAGAAATCATGCTGATCTCCGATCAGGGCACTCTGGTGCGCACCCGTGTCGACGAAGTGTCGAGCCTGGGCCGTAACACCCAGGGCGTGACCTTGATCAAACTGGCCAAGGACGAAACCCTGGTCGGTCTGGAGCGGGTTCAGGAGCCGTCGGAAGTCGAAGGCGAAGAGCTTGAAGGTGAAGAGGGTGCCGGGTTCGAGGGGGATGTCGTGATCGACGACGTTGCCGAGGACCAGCAACTCGACGCCGCAGCTGACGAAGAGCCGCAGGAATAAGCGGACAAGCGAGGGGGCGGATGAAAATTCGCCCCCTTGTTATTTGTCCGGTATGAAATTTCGACACCCATGAAGATCCAGTGTGGGAGCGGGCTTGCTCGCGAAGAGGGACTGACATTCAATGACGATGTCGCCAGTCCAACCGCTTTCGCGAGCAAGCCCGCTCCCACATTCGATTTGTGTCGGCTGATGATGTAATGCGTGATACCACCAAATCAGAGCGAGATTGGATGTGAGCAAGCGAGCCTATAACTTCTGTGCCGGTCCTGCGGCGCTTCCTGAAGCTGTCCTGCAACGTGCCCAGGGTGAACTCCTTGATTGGCATGGCAAGGGTCTGTCGGTCATGGAAATGAGCCATCGCAGTGATGAGTTCGTGTCCATTGCTACTCAGGCCGAGCAGGACCTGCGTGACCTGCTGAATATCCCGTCGAACTATAAAGTGCTGTTTCTGCAAGGCGGCGCCAGCCAGCAGTTTGCGCAGATTCCGCTGAACCTGCTGCCTGAAGGCGGCAGCGCCGACTATATCGACACCGGTATCTGGTCGCAGAAAGCCATCGAAGAAGCCTCGCGCTACGGCCACGTCAACGTTGCCGCCACCGCCAAGCCTTACGACTATTTCGCCATTCCGGGCCAGAATGAGTGGAATCTGTCGAAAGACGCCGCTTACGTTCACTACGCGCCGAACGAAACCATCGGCGGTCTGGAATTCCAGTGGATCCCGGAAACCGGTGATGTGCCGTTGGTCGCCGACATGTCTTCGGACATCCTCTCGCGTCCGGTCGACATCTCGCGTTTCGGCATGATCTACGCCGGCGCACAGAAGAACATCGGCCCGAGCGGTATTGTCGTCAACATCATTCGCGAAGACCTGCTGGGCAGGGCTCGGTCGCTGTGCCCGACCATGCTCGACTACAAGGTCGCGGCCGACAACGGTTCGATGTACAACACGCCGCCGACCCTGGCCTGGTACTTGTCAGGTCTGGTGTTCCAGTGGCTGAAAGAGCAGGGCGGCGTTGAAGCGATCGCTAAACTGAATGATGTCAAGCAGCGCACGCTGTATGACTTCATCGATGCCAGCGGTCTCTACAGCAACCCGATCAACAAGTCGGACCGCTCGTGGATGAACGTGCCATTCCGTCTGGCTGACGATCGCCTGGACAAGCCGTTCCTCGCCGGTGCCGACGAGCGCGGTCTGCTCAACCTCAAGGGCCACCGCTCCGTGGGCGGCATGCGCGCCTCCATCTACAACGCCGTCGACATCAACGCCGTCAACGCGCTGGTGGCGTACATGGCTGAATTCGAGAAGGAACACGGCTGATGTCCGAGCAAGAACTCAAGGCACTGCGCGTTCGCATCGACGCTCTGGACAGCAAGGTCCTCGAGCTGATCAGCGAACGCGCCCGCTGCGCCCAGGAAGTTGCGCGAGTAAAGATGGCCTCGCTGGCCGAAGGCGAAGTGCCGGTGTTCTATCGTCCCGAGCGTGAAGCTCAGGTGCTCAAGCGGGTGATGGAGCGCAATCAGGGGCCGCTGGGGAACGAAGAGATGGCGCGGTTGTTCCGCGAAATCATGTCCTCGTGCCTGGCGCTCGAGCAGCCGCTAAAAGTGGCTTACCTCGGCCCTGAGGGCACCTTCACCCAGGCGGCGGCCATGAAGCACTTCGGCCACGCGGTGATCAGCAAGCCGATGGCGGCGATCGACGAAGTGTTCCGTGAAGTGGCTGCGGGTGCGGTGAACTTCGGCGTGGTGCCGGTGGAGAACTCCACCGAAGGTGCGGTCAACCACACCCTCGACAGCTTCCTCGAACACGACATGGTGATCTGCGGTGAAGTCGAGCTGCGCATCCACCACCACCTGTTGGTCGGCGAAAACACCAAGACCGACAGCATCAGCCGCATCTACTCCCACGCGCAGTCGCTGGCCCAGTGCCGCAAGTGGCTGGACGCGCATTACCCGAATGTCGAGCGCGTGGCGGTGTCGAGCAATGCCGAAGCGGCCAAGCGGGTCAAAGGTGAGTGGAATTCGGCGGCGATTGCCGGTGACATGGCCGCAGGTTTGTACGGCCTGACGCGTCTGGCCGAGAAGATCGAAGACCGTCCGGACAACTCGACGCGCTTCCTGATGATCGGTAACCAGGAAGTGCCGCCGACCGGCGACGACAAGACTTCGATCATCGTCTCGATGAGCAACAAGCCTGGCGCGCTTCACGAGCTGCTGGTGCCGTTCCATGACAACGGGATCGACCTGACCCGGATCGAAACCCGTCCGTCGCGCAGCGGCAAATGGACCTACGTGTTCTTCATCGACTTTGTCGGCCATCACCGTGATCCGCTGATCAAAGGTGTGCTGGAAAAGATCAGTCAGGAAGCAGTAGCACTCAAAGTGCTGGGTTCCTACCCGAAAGCAGTTCTCTAAGGGGCGGTAGCAAATGAGTGGCAACTTCCTCGCTCTGGCACAGCCGGGCGTGCAACAACTTTCGCCGTACGTTCCGGGCAAGCCTGTGGACGAACTGGCGCGCGAGCTGGATCTGGATCCGGCGAAAATCGTCAAACTGGCAAGCAACGAAAATCCGCTGGGCGCCAGTCCGAAAGCCTTGGCGGCGATCCGCGAAGAACTGGCCGAGCTGACCCGCTATCCGGACGGCAACGGCTTCGCGCTGAAATCGCTGTTGGCCGAGCAGTGCCGCGTCGAGCTGAACCAGGTGACCCTAGGCAACGGCTCCAACGATATTCTTGAGCTGGTGGCGCGCGCCTATCTGGCGCCGGGCCTGAACGCCGTGTTCAGTGAGCACGCGTTCGCTGTCTACCCGATCGCCACCCAGGCTGTCGGTGCGCAGGCCAAAGTGGTTCCGGCCAAAGACTGGGGGCATGACCTGCCTGCGATGCTTGCGGCCATCGACGCCAACACCCGCGTGGTGTTCATCGCCAATCCGAACAACCCGACCGGTACCTGGTTCGGCGCCGAAGCGCTGGACGAGTTTCTGCAGGACGTGCCGGAGCACGTCCTGGTGGTGCTGGACGAGGCGTACATCGAATACGCCGAAGGCAGTGATCTGCCGGACGGTCTGGATTTCCTCGCGGCGTACCCGAATCTGCTGGTATCGCGCACGTTCTCCAAGGCCTACGGTCTGGCGGCGCTGCGCGTCGGTTATGGCCTGTCCACTGCGGTAGTAGCGGACGTGCTGAACCGCGTGCGCCAGCCGTTCAACGTCAACAGCCTGGCCCTGGCCGCGGCCTGTGCGGCGCTGAAAGACGAAGAGTATCTGGCGCAAAGCCGTCAGCTCAACGAATCCGGCATGCAGCAACTGCAGGCGGGGTTCCGTGAGTTGGGTCTGAGTTGGATCGAGTCCAAAGGCAACTTCATCTGCGTCGATCTTGGTCAGGTCGCTGCGCCGATTTTCCAGGGGCTGCTGCGTGAAGGCGTGATTGTGCGTCCGGTGGCCAATTACGGCATGCCGAACCACCTGCGGGTGACTATCGGTCTGCCGGCGGAAAACAGCCGCTTCCTCGAAGCGCTGCGTAAGGTTCTGGCTCGTGGGTGATGTCACTGCTCTGCAATCTGCTGCACCTATGATCGGTCGCCTGGTGGTGGTCGGTCTGGGGTTGATCGGTGGTTCGTTTGCCAAAGGCTTGCGTGAAAGCGGTATCTGCCGCGAAGTGGTCGGGGTCGATCTCGACCCGCAATCGCGCAAGCTGGCGGTCGAGTTGGGTGTGGTGGACCGTTGTGAAGAAGACCTGATCGCTGCGTGTCAGGGCGCCGACGTGATTCAGCTGGCGGTGCCGATTCTGGCCATGGAGAAAGTCCTGGCTCGTCTGGCGAGCGTTGATCTGGGGCAGGCGATTCTGACCGATGTCGGCAGCGCCAAGGGCAATGTGGTGCGCGCGGCGACCGAGGCGTTTGGCGGTATGCCAGCGCGCTTCGTGCCGGGCCATCCAATTGCCGGCTCCGAGCAGAGCGGGGTGGAAGCTTCCAACTCTGAGCTGTTCCGTCGGCACAAGGTGATTTTGACGCCGCTCGAGCAGACCGACCCGGCCGCACTGGCGGTGGTTGATCGCTTGTGGCGCGAACTGGGTGCCGACGTCGAGCACATGCAGGTCGAGCGTCACGACGAAGTTTTGGCCGCGACCAGTCATCTGCCGCACCTGCTGGCCTTCGGTCTGGTCGACTCGTTGGCCAAACGCAATGAAAACCTTGAGATCTTCCGTTACGCTGCGGGCGGTTTCCGCGATTTCACAAGAATCGCCGGAAGCGACCCGGTGATGTGGCACGACATCTTCCTCGCCAACCGCGAGGCTGTCCTGCGCACACTCGATACATTTCGCAGCGACCTCGACGCCTTGCGCGACGCGGTCGATGCAGGGGATGGGCACCAATTGTTGGGCGTCTTCACGCGCGCCCGGGTTGCCCGCGAGCATTTCAGTAAAATCCTGGCCCGCAGGGCCTATGTGGACGCTATGAATTCCAACGATCTGATTTTCCTGGCTCAACCTGGTGGCCGCCTGTCCGGTCGGATTCGCGTACCAGGTGACAAATCGATTTCCCACCGCTCGATCATGCTCGGCTCGCTGGCCGAAGGCGTGACCGAGGTTGAAGGTTTCCTCGAGGGCGAAGATGCCCTGGCGACCTTGCAGGCATTTCGCGACATGGGCGTGGTCATCGAAGGCCCGCACCACGGTCGTGTGACCATTCACGGCGTCGGCCTGCACGGTCTGAAGCCTGCGCCGGGTCCGATCTATCTGGGCAACTCCGGCACCTCGATGCGTCTGTTGTCCGGCCTGCTGGCGGCGCAGAACTTCGACAGCACCCTGACCGGCGATGCGTCGCTGTCCAAGCGTCCGATGAATCGTGTGGCCAATCCGCTGCGTGAAATGGGCGCTGTGATCGAAACCGCTGCCGAAGGTCGTCCGCCGATGACCATTCGTGGCGGGCACAAACTCAAGGGGCTGACCTACACCATGCCGATGGCCAGTGCTCAGGTGAAGTCCTGCCTGCTGCTGGCGGGTCTGTACGCCGAAGGCAAGACCACCGTGACCGAGCCGGCGCCGACCCGTGACCATACCGAGCGCATGCTGCGCGGTTTTGGCTACCCGGTAAGCGTCGATGGCGCCACGGCGTCGGTCGAGTCCGGCGGCAAGCTGACTGCGACCCATATCGAAGTGCCGGGCGACATCTCGTCGTCGGCGTTCTTCCTGGTGGCCGCGTCGATCGCCGAAGGTTCCGAGCTGGTGCTGGAGCACGTTGGCATCAACCCGACCCGTACCGGCGTCATCGACATCCTGCGTCTGATGGGCGCAGACATCACCCTGGAAAACCAGCGTGAAGTTGGCGGCGAGCCAGTGGCTGACCTGCGTGTGCGCGCTGCTAAACTCAAGGGTATCGAGATTCCGGAAGCGTTGGTGCCACTGGCCATCGACGAATTCCCGGTGCTGTTCGTGGCGGCGGCGTGTGCCGAAGGTCGTACCGTGCTGACCGGTGCCGAAGAGCTGCGCGTCAAGGAATCGGATCGCATTCAAGTCATGGCGGACGGCTTGCTGGCGCTGGGCGTCAAATGCCAGCCGACTCCCGACGGCATCATCATTGATGGCGGCCAGATCGGTGGCGGCGAAGTGCATGGTCACGGTGATCACCGTATCGCGATGGCTTTCAGCGTCGCTTCGCTGCGCGCCACTGCACCGATCCGCATCCATGATTGCGCCAACGTCGCGACGTCGTTCCCGAACTTCCTCGCGCTGTGCGCGCAGGTCGGCATTCGCGTGGCTCAAGAGGCTCAGTCGTGAAAAACATTGCACCGGTCATCACCATCGATGGGCCAAGCGGTTCGGGCAAGGGCACGGTCGCCGGGATCCTGGCCAAGCGTCTGGGCTGGAATCTGCTGGACTCCGGTGCGCTGTATCGCCTGCTGGCGTTCGCTGCGCACAACCATGGTGTCGACCTGACCAATGAAGAGCTGCTGAAGAAACTGGCCGCTCATCTGGATGTGCAGTTCATCGCGGCGACCGACGGTCAGCTGCAGCGCATCATTCTGGAAGGCGATGAAGTCAGCGACGTCATCCGTACTGAAAGCGTCGGCTCCGGCGCTTCTCAGGTGGCCGCATTGCCGGCGGTACGCGAGGCGCTGCTGCAGCGCCAGCGTGCTTTCCAGGAAGCGCCGGGCCTGGTGGCGGATGGCCGCGACATGGGCACAGTGGTTTTTCCGGATGCGCCGCTGAAGATTTTCCTCACTGCCAGTGCCGAGGAACGGGCGCGCCGCCGATATTTGCAGTTGAAGGGCAAAGTCGAGGGTGTTAGTCTGTCGAGTCTGCTAGATGAGATCCGTGCACGCGACGAGCGTGATACCCAGCGCGCAGTAGCCCCGCTCAAGCCGGCGGCTGATGCGATACAGCTGGATTCCACGGAGTTGTCCATCGATCAGGTGCTTGAACGCATCATGAGTGAGATCGCCATTCGCGATATCGCCGGGTGACCAAGAAGGCCGCAGGGGACCAGTCATAGTCCTGCGGCGCTTCTTTTAAATGAAACTAACCCACACCGTCTGGGGTGTGGAGATGGGCGTATTCTTCGCCCTCATCTACAGGAATTAAAATGAGCGAAAGCTTTGCGGAACTCTTTGAAGAAAGCCTAAAGACCCTGAACCTTCAGGCAGGCTCCATCATCACCGGTGTTATCGTTGATATCGATTACCAGGCTCGCTGGGTAACCGTTCACGCTGGCCTGAAGTCTGAAGCACTCATCCCGCTGGAACAGTTCTACAACGATGCTGGTGACCTGACTATCAATGTCGGTGACGAAGTTCACGTTGCTCTGGATTCGGTTGAAGACGGTTTCGGTGAAACCAAGCTGTCCCGTGAAAAAGCCAAGCGCGCTGAATGCTGGATCGTTCTGGAAGCAGCCTTCGCAGCTGAGGAAGTGGTCAAGGGCGTTATCAACGGTAAGGTTAAAGGCGGCTTCACTGTCGACGTTAACGGCATCCGTGCGTTCCTGCCAGGTTCCCTGGTTGACGTCCGTCCAGTGCGCGACACCACGCACCTGGAAGGCAAAGAGCTGGAATTCAAGGTCATCAAGCTGGACCAGAAGCGCAACAACGTTGTCGTTTCCCGTCGCAGCGTCCTGGAAGCCGAGAACTCCGCCGAGCGTGAAGCTCTGCTGGAATCCCTGCAGGAAGGCCAGCAAGTCAAAGGTATCGTCAAAAACCTCACCGATTACGGCGCATTCGTCGATCTGGGTGGCGTGGACGGCCTGCTGCACATCACCGACATGGCGTGGAAGCGTATCAAGCATCCTTCCGAAATCGTCAACGTTGGTGACGAAATCGACGTCAAGGTTCTGAAATACGATCGCGAACGCAACCGTGTTTCCCTGGGCCTGAAGCAACTGGGCGAAGATCCATGGGTTGCTATCAAAGCCCGTTACCCAGAAGGCACTCGCGTTACCGCTCGTGTAACCAACCTGACCGACTACGGCTGCTTCGCTGAGCTGGAAGAAGGCGTTGAAGGTCTGGTACACGTTTCGGAAATGGACTGGACCAACAAGAACATCCACCCTTCGAAAGTCGTACAAGTCGGCGACGAAGTGGAAGTCATGGTTCTGGACATCGACGAAGAGCGTCGTCGTATCTCCCTGGGCATCAAGCAGTGCAAGTCGAACCCATGGGAAGACTTCTCTGGCCAGTTCAACAAGGGCGACAAGATCTCCGGCACCATCAAGTCGATCACCGATTTCGGTATCTTCATTGGTCTGGACGGCGGCATCGACGGTCTGGTTCACCTGTCCGACATCTCCTGGAACGAAGTGGGCGAAGAAGCCGTACGTCGTTTCAAGAAGGGCGACGAGCTGGACACCGTCATCCTGTCGGTTGACCCAGAGCGCGAGCGCATCTCCCTGGGCATCAAGCAACTGGAAAGCGATCCGTTCTCCGAGTACGTCTCGGTTAACGACAAGGGCGCTATCGTGACCGGTACCGTGAAAGAAGTTGACGCCAAAGGCGCCATCATCGTTCTGGCCGACGACATCGAAGCAACCCTGAAAGCCTCTGAAATCAGCCGTGACCGCGTTGAAGACGCGCGCAACGTTCTGAAAGAAGGCCAGGAAGTTGAAGCCAAGATCATCAGCGTTGACCGCAAGAGCCGCGTAATCCAGCTCTCGATCAAGTCGAAAGACGATGCTGAAGAGAAAGAAGCCATCCAGAGCCTGAAAGCAGCTCCGGAAGGTGAAGCAGCTGACACCACTATGGCGGCACTGCTGCGTCAAGCAATGGCCAAACAGAACTAAGTTCTGCTTGATCATGAAAAAGGGCGACTTCGGTCGCCCTTTTTTGTGCCTGCGATTTGGTGGCGGTGCGCGCCGCGGTTTGCGTGGATCGAGGCTACGGTGAAACCAATCACTTCAACGGGTTGTCTGTTTCTTTAATCGGATCAATCGCCTATTCGCGACTAAGCTGGGTATTAGTCGTGCAGTAGTCGGGCGTTGCCTGGCATAAGGAAGTGGATGAACAGATTTATTGTCTTGGTTGCGGTGTTGGTACTGGCTGGCTGCACCACAAGTGCCAAAACGCATGCTGTGCGTGGCGTCAGCGGTATCGAGATCGACTGCTCTGGTCTGGGTTCGGGGTGGGAGAAATGCCAAAAGCGCGCAGCGAAGGAGTGCAAGGGCGCGGGTTACAGGGTAATCACCCGATCTGATCAGGCCAAGGATGAAGATGAATATCCGTTTGGCTTCAATCCTGCAGGCTACGTCACTCGAACCATGCTGGTCATGTGCCGTTGAGTGTTCACTGCTTCGGCTTGTGCTTGTGTGCACTGAAAACAGGCGTTTCGGCGCCAAGGAAGATATGTCAATCCCTGGGCTGTTCAAAATCTTCCGGGCGTGCTAAAACCTTTCAAGCGCTGATCTAGCTGCTTGAAAAAGAAGGGAAAAATATGACGAAGTCGGAGTTGATCGAACGAATTGTCACCCATCAAGGGCTACTCTCATCCAAAGATGTGGAGCTGGCCATCAAGACCATGCTTGAACAAATGTCCCAGTGTCTGGCCACCGGTGATCGCATCGAGATCCGTGGGTTTGGCAGCTTCTCCCTGCACTATCGTGCGCCGCGCGTCGGTCGCAATCCGAAGACCGGTCAGTCGGTCAGCCTTGACGGCAAGTTTGTTCCGCATTTCAAGCCGGGCAAGGAATTGCGTGACCGGGTGAACGAGGAAGAGGAGGAGGGGGTTTGACAGTCGCTATCTCTACACAGGGAGTAACCCATGCGTAACCTCAAGCGCATACTTCTTGGTGTTTTTATTCTGCTGCTGGTGTTGGTGATTCTGGCGTTTGTGCTTGAGAACCAGCAGTCGGTTTCGCTTTTGTTTATGGGCTTTTCGGGCCCGCAGTTGCCCGTGTCGGTTGTTGCTGTGTTGGCATTGCTGATCGGCATGATGATTGGTCCTGTATTGGGCTGGTTTCTGGGGCGTTCGTCCAGGGCAGCGCGCAAACGACTGGTCTGAAAGCGACAGGCGCACGGCATCTGTCGAATTTGCGCCTTGGTCTGTCTTTATCCATTAGTAAAACCATCATTAAGCTGTAAAATGCACCCTTGTTCGATCGTGCCTAAATGCATGTCGATTTCAGACTGACTCTGACGGATGCCAACTGATGGTGGCTTCTGCATTCATGGATTAGACCGCGCTCGCAGGCAGCGCTGTCCGCAGCTCAAGGGTATCGTTTCGCGTGAAAATTCTAGTTACCGGCGGCGCCGGCTTCATTGGCTCGGCAGTCATCCGTCACATCATCTCCAATACTTCTGATTCTGTCGTCAATGTCGATAAGCTGACTTACGCTGGCAATCTGGAGTCATTGGCAGAAGTCAGCCAGAACTCCCGTTACGCTTTCGAGCGCGTCGATATCTGCGATCGTGATCAGGTTGACCGTGTCCTGCGTGAGCACCAACCGGATGCAATCATGCACCTGGCCGCAGAATCTCACGTCGATCGTTCGATCTCCGGCCCGTCCGAATTCATCCAGACCAACATCATCGGTACTTACACGCTGCTCGAAGCTGCCCGCCACTACTGGGCAGCGCTGGATGATGCGCGTAAAGCCAGTTTCCGCTTTCATCATATTTCGACTGACGAAGTTTACGGAGACCTCGAAGGTCCGGAAGACCTCTTCACCGAGACCACGCCTTACCAGCCTAGCTCGCCTTATTCGGCGAGTAAGGCAAGCTCGGATCATCTGGTTCGTGCTTGGGCACGCACCTATGGCCTGCCGACACTGGTTACCAACTGCTCGAACAACTATGGCCCTTGCCACTTCCCTGAGAAGCTGATCCCTCTGATTATTCTCAATGCACTGGAAGGCAAACCGCTGCCCGTGTATGGCAAAGGTAACCAGGTTCGTGACTGGTTGTATGTCGAAGATCACGCTCGTGCGTTGTACAAAGTCGTCACTGAAGGTGTAATCGGTGAGACTTACAACATCGGCGGTCATAACGAAAAACAAAACATTGAAGTGGTGCACACCCTCTGTGCGCTGCTTGATGAATTGCGTCCTGATTCGGCCCATCGTCCTCATGCCAGCCTGATTACCTATGTTCAGGATCGTCCTGGGCATGATGTGCGTTATGCAATCGATGCGAGCAAAATTCAGCGCGAATTGGGCTGGACTCCGGAAGAGACATTCGAAACCGGCATTCGCAAGACTGTTGAGTGGTATCTGAACAACACTGAGTGGGTTGAGCACGTGAAGAGCGGTAGCTACCAGCAGTGGATTGACCAAAACTATGCGGATCGTTCGAGCAAAGCATGAAGATCCTGCTTTTAGGAAAGAACGGTCAGGTGGGCTGGGAGCTGCAACGTTCCCTGGCTCCGCTTGGCGAACTCGTCGCTCTTGATCGTCACGTTGTCGATGGCCTCAGCGGTGATCTGTCGAATCTTGAATGCTTGCGTGCAACGATTCGTCAGATAAAGCCCGACGTTATTGTTAATGCTGCCGCTTATACGGCGGTCGACAAAGCTGAGTCGGAAACCGAGTTGGCGGATCGTGTAAACGGCCTTGCGAGTGGCGTGATGGCGGAAGAAGCCGCATCGCTGGGCGCATGGCTGGTTCACTACTCAACGGATTATGTTTTCAGTGGGCAAGGCGTCACGCCATGGCAGGAGACAGACCCTGTCGCGCCGGTAAACCATTATGGCGCCAGCAAGCTCGCCGGTGAGCAGGCGATTATCGCGTCGGGTTGCAACCATCTGATCTTCCGCACCAGTTGGGTGTACGGCGCTCGCGGCAATAACTTCGCCAAGACCATGCTGCGTTTGGCCAAAGATCGCGAAACGTTGAGCGTGATTGCGGATCAGATCGGAGCACCTACCGGGGCGGATCTGATCGCTGATGTAACGGCGTTGGCTATTCAGCAAGTTAACAAGCGTCCAGAGTTGGCTGGCCTCTATCATTTGGCCGCTGCTGGCGAAGTGTCCTGGCATGGCTATGCCAGTCTCGTAATCGACTTCGCTAAAGCCCAAGGCGAGGAGTTGGCTGTGACAACGGTCGACCCAATCGAAACGACTGCCTACCCGACACCTGCACGTCGCCCTCTGAACTCACGCTTGAACACTCAGAAGCTGCGCGACAATTTTTCTCTACACTTGCCGGATTGGCAAAGTGGTGTAACCCGAATGCTTAGGGAAGTTCTCAACAAATGACCACGACAAATCGTAAAGGCATTATCCTCGCTGGTGGTTCGGGCACGCGCTTGCACCCGCTTACTCTTGGTGTGTCCAAGCAGATGCTGCCGATCTACGACAAGCCAATGATTTTTTATCCGCTGTCGGTATTGATGCTCGCGGGTATGCGGGAAATTTTGATTATTTCTACGCCTGATGATTTGCCGTGCTTCCGCAAGCTGCTGGGCGATGGCAGTCTGTACGGCATCAAGCTGACGTACGCCGAGCAACCTAGCCCGGACGGCTTGGCACAAGCCTTTATCATTGGCGAAGAGTTCATTGGCAAAGACCCTTGCTGCCTGATTCTGGGCGACAATATTTTCTACGGTCAGCATTTCTCGGATAACTTGCGCTCGGCGAGCACTCAAGAGCTTGGCGCCACCGTATTTGGCTACCATGTTTCTGATCCTGAGCGTTTCGGTGTCGTTGAGTTTGATGCGGCAGGTAAAGCGCTGAGTATTGAAGAGAAACCGCTAAAGCCAAAGTCCAATTACGCTGTAACTGGACTGTATTTCTATGACAACGACGTCGTCGATATCGCCAAGAATATCAAACCGTCTGAGCGCGGAGAACTGGAGATCACTGATGTCAATCGTGCCTATCTTGAGCGTAAAACGCTCAAGGTCGAAATGCTTGGCCGGGGCTTTGCGTGGCTCGATACCGGTACTCATGATTCGCTACTTGAAGCCAGTCACTTCGTACATACGATTGAGCAGCGCCAAGGCCTGAAAGTTGCCTGTCTCGAAGAGATTGCCTTTCATAATGGCTGGATTAATGCCGAGCAACTTGGCGCTCAAGCAGATGCGTTGAAAAAAACCGGCTATGGTCAGTATCTGCAAAAATTGCTGGATTCGCCGTCGC
This sequence comes from Pseudomonas fluorescens, assembly GCF_004683905.1. NCBI lineage: Bacteria > Pseudomonadati > Pseudomonadota > Gammaproteobacteria > Pseudomonadales > Pseudomonadaceae > Pseudomonas > Pseudomonas fluorescens. Next base: position 4,291,023 of record NZ_CP038438.1, on the reverse strand, counting down.
ACTGAAGACGTTCGCGGCTATTGAGCATCAGAGTTCGTCCCGCGTAGTAGGAATGGCATGCCAGTAAAACATCCCCAGATTGCGGTTTTGCTGGCAGCCTTTAATGGTATGCAGTGGATCGAGCAACAAGTGGCTTCTGTCCTCGGCCAGCGAGCAGTTGACGTTACCGTTTTCATAAGTATTGACCCCTCTACTGATGGCACTGAGGATTGGTGTAATGCATACGCTGCGAAACATCCTGGCGTGGTTGTAATGCCGGCTGCTGGAAGTTTCGGCGGTGCATCTCGTAACTTCTTTCGATTGATCCGCGACGTTGATTTTTCTCGCTATGATTTCATCGCGCTATGCGATCAGGACGATGTCTGGTATCCCGATAAGTTGCATAGAGCAGTCCAAGTCCTTTCTCATCATGAAGTCGATGCATATTCAAGCAACGTTAGGGCTTTCTGGCCTGACGGGAAAACCTGCTTACTGGACAAAGCACAGCAACAAGTGGCTTGGGATTTCTATTTCGAAGCGGCAGGTCCTGGTTGTACCTACGTAATGACCAAGAGCCTCGTCGCAGCGATGAAGGCCGATATGCTTCTCAACTGGCGATGTCTCCAAGAAGTTAGTTTGCATGATTGGTATTGTTACGCTTTCGCCCGCACGCATGGTTATAGGTGGTATATCGATCCAAAACCTTCGATGGATTACCGTCAACACGGGGGCAATCAGGTTGGTGCGAATACAGGCCTTGGTTCATTGATATCCCGATACAAATCCATTCATGATGGCTGGTGGTTTGACCAAGTTCGACTAATAGCGCGTCTAATTGGCCAGGAAAATGACCCCTTCGTTCGAACTTGGTTGTCATTGGGTCGTCGTCAATTAATGAGGTTGTCATTCAGTGCTTTCAAGTGCAGACGACGAGCACGCGATAAGATGTTCTTCTTCTTTATTTGCTGGGCCACAGCTTTGATTGGTAAGAAAGCATCATGACTACCCCAACGGTACTGGTCACAGGCGTAACCGGGTTAGTGGGTGAGGCGGTGGTGTTCAAGCTTTTGGTAGACAAGTCCTTTCCTGTCATCGCCGCTGCTCGAGGTGCAACCCGTTTACATGGACTCTGTCCTGTTGTTCCCTTCGATCTGACTCAATCGCTTCACCTGCCTTGCTTGCGTTCGGTGCAAGTCATCGTTCATTGTGCTGCCCGAGTGCATATTATGGATGACAACGCTCTAGATCCGCTGGCTGAGTTTCGCAAGGTAAATGTGGATGGCACTCTTCGTTTGGCACAACGAGCCGCCGAATCAGGAGTTACACGCTTCATCTTCATAAGCTCGATTAAGGTGAATGGCGAAAGTACACAGCCGGGTAGGCCATTCACAGCTGAAGATCAGCCAAATCCGTCCGATGCGTATGGAGCGTCTAAATACGAAGCCGAAGAAAAGCTAACTGAACTGAGCCGGAAGACCGGAATGGAGGTAGTAATAATTAGGCCGCCGTTAGTCTATGGGCCAGGTGTGAAAGCTAATTTCCTAACTATGCTGAGTTGGCTGAACAAAGGTGTTCCATTACCGTTGGGGGCCATTCGGAATCAACGCAGTTTGGTAGCTATTACAAACCTTGTCAGCCTGATCGTTACTTGCATCAACCATCCCGCTGCCCCCAATCAGACCTTTCTGGTGAGTGATGGTGAAGACATCTCAACGACCGAATTGCTGCAACGCTTGGCTATTGCACTGGACAAACCTGTTCGGCTTTTGTCGGTCCCCAATAAGCTTCTCGGGTGGGCAGCCGTGCTCTTGGGTAAGCGAACCTTCGTTAATCGTATTTGTGGATCGCTTCAGGTCGATATCGATAAGAATCGTGAATTGCTAGGCTGGACGCCTTCCATGAGCATGGACATCGCGCTTCTAAAAACTGCTCGTTATTTTCAGGAACAACGATCGAAATGAGTGCTTGCTGGCTACTTCTTGCTGTAGTTGTTGGTTCGTGGGCGCTGACGTATGTTTTGCGGCGTTATGCTTTAGCAAAGAGGTTGATCGACATTCCCAACGATCGCAGTTCTCATAAGGAACCCACTCCACGCGGCGGGGGAGTCGCTATTGTTGCATCCTTTCTATTGGCTTTGCCCTTACTGGGCAGTATAGGCTTGATGAATGCGGAAACTCTCTACGGCGTGTTTGGTTCAGCACTAATCATCGCTGCAATCGGTTTTGCAGATGACCATGGGCATATTGCGGCACGTTGGCGATTGCTTGGGCATTTCATTGCCTCGGCATGGGTGTTGTACTGGACGAGGGGCCTTTCTCCCATCCTGCTGTTTAATGTCACATTTGATGTAGGTTGGCTAGGTGACATTCTAGCGCTGGTATATCTGGTTTGGATGCTCAATTTGTACAATTTCATGGATGGAATTGACGGATTGGCCAGCATTGAAGCGATCAGCGTCTGTGTCGGCATGTGTTTGATTTATTGGATTACAGGCTTCAATGGGCTTATGTGGGGCCCGCTGCTGTTGACCGGAGCCGTAGTTGGTTTTCTTTTTTGGAATTTCCCTCCCGCTGGAATTTTTATGGGGGATGCTGGTAGCGGTTTCCTCGGGATTGTGCTGGGAGCCTTTTCGCTGAACGCTGCATGGACGGCGCCTGAATTGCTATGGAGTTGGCTTATTCTGCTAGGTGTGTTTATCGTCGATGCTACATGGACACTTGTTACACGGTTTTTCAATGGTAACAAAATATACGAGGCCCATCGAAGTCACGCTTATCAGAAAGCCTCGCGCTCTTTTAATAGCCATAAAACTGTTTCCTTGGCGGTACTTTCTATCAATCTTGTCTGGTTGCTGCCAATAGCTATGTGGGTAGCGATTGGCGGTTCTGGCGTCCTCGGCGTGATAGCCGCTTACACGCCATTGTGTGGTCTGGCATGGAAGTTTAAAGCGGGCCAGCCCGACTGAAGTGTGTATTAAGCAGGCGCAGCTGCGCTTTAAAGGTCATCCCTTTCAAGGTCTTAGGTAAAATCCCCTGAAATCTCACTCTGGGATCCCCGAAGATGTGGACCGATGTTCTAGCTCGATTCGAAAAAAAGCACCTGCCAGCGTCATGGCCAAGTTGGCGTTGGAGCAGGCTATTGCTCCTGAGTGGGTCGATCAGGTCTTCGAAGAACATCGGCAACGGCAGTATTCTCGTGAGCTACTTTTCTCGACCATCATCAAGCTGATGTCCCTTGTTTCATTGGGTTTGAAGCCATCCCTGCACGCCGCCGCTCGGCAACTGGAAGATCTTCCTGTCAGCTTAGCAGCCCTCTACGACAAGATCAGTCGTACCGAACCTGCTCTGTTGCGCGCGTTGATCACAGGCTGCGCGCAACGCCTGACCCCAACCATCAAAGAGCTGGGTTGCACCACGATGCTGCCGGGCTGGCAGGTTCGGGTGGTGGACGACAACCAATTGGCATCCACTGAGAAACGTCTGGGCGCTCTACGCCACGAGCGAGGTGCCGCTCCTCCTGGCTTTTCGGTGGTTGTCTACGACCCCGATCTCGATCAGGTCATCGACCTTCAGGCGTGTGAGGATGCTTGCGCAAGCGAGCGTATTTGTGTGCAGCCTCTATTGGCTGATGCCGAGCCGGGCCAGGTGTGGCTGGCTGATCGACTCTACTGCACGCTCCCGGTTATGGAAGCTTGTGAGCAGGTCCAGACATCCTTTGTCATTCGTCAGCAAGCCAAGCACCCACGCCTGATTCAAGAGGGTGAGTGGTAAGAACCCGTAGTTGTGGAAACAGGCACTGTGCGCGAGCAGATCATCCACGTCAGAGGTGGTTACCAATGGCGGCGCGTGGAACTGCCGCTTTATTCGCCAACGGACTCGGGTGACAGCAGCTTGATGTTCTGGAGCAATCTACCTGAGAGCGTCAGTGCACAGCAGATCGCAGAACTCTATCGCCGCCGCTGGAGTATTGAGGGCATGTTCCAGCGACTAGAAGCGATCCTAGAAATTGAAATCGAAACCCTTGGCAGCCTAAAGGCTGCCTTGCTCGGGTTCGCTACTGCGGTATTGGCATACAACGTCCTGGCCGTACTCAAACGAAGTGTCGAACAAGCCCATCGGGACACCCAGCCTGAAGGCTGGGAAGCCTCGACCTACCACTTGGCGGTCCAGGTCAGGAATGGTTATGAGGGACTGCAGATTGCGCTGCCCTCGGAGTACCTTCCCGTTATCCCTGCGGAAAAACTGGCTCAGCGCTTATTGGAACTGGCCAGAAACATCCAGCCAAAACAAGTTGCGAAAAGCCCTCGAAGCCCCAAGGTGCCCAAGCCTAAGACGTGGGTCCAAGACACAGCGGTGCATGCTCATGTTTCAACGGACAGGGTAATCAAGGTCGCCAAAACGAAAAGACCTTGAAAGGGATGGCTTTAAAGGTGGGTCATCGCACCTGGATAAGTAGTGAAGGCACTCTCAGGGGCGATGACGGGAGGCTCGCTAAGGGCAGATTGCTCGAAGGTATGGGATCCGCTGAATTATCGAAACGATGAGAACTGACGTTATAAAAGTCAGGAAGGTAACCACCAAAAAATAGAGCCAAGGATTTATCGATAGGAAGTTATCCCTAACTATAGCTGCAATGATATTCAATGGGATCATGTGAAAAAGATATATCCCCAACGTTTGTTTTCCAATGTAATTGGGTGCTTTCGAAAAAATATTGTTGTTGCGATTTAAGGGGAGCAAATAAATTGCAGCAAAGGCTCCTAGCGTGGAGATAAGGACAGTGGGTGAGTTGTAGTCCATAAATAACATGGAATATTTGGAGTCCGCGATAGACTTCCACCATGATAGAAAAATAGTCATTGATAAACCTATTAGCCAAACCACTGTTGCCAGTAATAATGATGCTTTTTTACCAACGAATTTCTGTAATGTCTCATGCAATACCGCGCCTGCTAACATGTAGCCGGCATAAATAGGCACGTAAAGCATATCGATCCCAATAAGCGGGAATCCAAAAAAGCCTTTAAAAGCCGGCATTATTGAAGCTCCAATCGACCATGCAGATAAGATCCAGAGCTTTTCCTTTAGAGTCGCAGAAGTAAAAAAACGACTGAGTAGAGGGAGGAATATATAAAGTCCCAGCAAGGTATAGATAAACCAAAGGTGGAGTATAGGGCCGCGAATTATATGTTTTAGCCACCCTGATGTAGATGTTCAAAAGTAGTATTTATTAAAGATTAAGTATATAAACGACCAAACTACCAAGGGTATTAGTACGCGTTGCATTCTTTTTGTAATGGAGTGTATTGAATGTTCGCGGGGGAGGAGAAGCGCACCTGTAACCATAAAAAACAAAGGTACGCTGATCCTGGAAAAAGCTTCGTAAAATAATGCTGCATGCCATTGCCCACCAAAAGAAACATATCCTGGTGCGCTAGTGTGAATCATGATGACAAGCACGATCGCGATAGATTTGATGGCATCGAGCGAAGCAATGCGTTGTGACAAGTTATTCGTCATTTATGATACTTCTCTACATGAAGCGCTGCTTATTTGTTGTTTATTGTTTTAAGCGTGAAGCCTCCATCGGAGGCTTCACGCTTGTTGCTACTGTTTGGAAATTCTAAACCAAGTCCACCCGTCACTGTCGTTAATGAATCTTAGCTTGGGGTTTTTTTCAAGCTCGAATCGGTTGGCAACAGGGGCTGTTACTAAGTCAGCACCGCTTAAATTGAAGTCAAATGTGGCTGCATTTATGTAAATTTTTACTACGTCGGGTCGAGGAGACTCCAGTCGATAGCTAAGAGTCGGCGCAGTGTTATCGACTGAGTATATAAGATGTTGGTATCGGTTGTAAGTGTCTGAGTTGCTACCATTCGGATCTAGTCGGTGCCAAATCGATTGTTGTGGATAGTAAAATATACCATTTGCGACGGGGGTGCCGCTTGCTACAAGATACATGGCGGGAGTCATGTTATCCAAAACTAATACCCGGCTTTGCTTGCTTGTTATAAGCGAGGTTGTTGTTTTGATATCATTCGGAGCAATGTTGATAGGGTTGAATGTAAGCGTAGTGGCGGTGGAAACTGCTAGGCTAAGGTAAACAAAACCTTTGAAGTTTGACGTGGATAAAAAATATCCTAATGTCATGATCGTAATGAATAGCGCTATCATTATGTTAATGTTTAGGTCGCGTATAATCGTGTCGTCGAGACCGCCGATCGCTTTGTAGGAAATTATGGCCCACGTTAAAGTCACAATAACCGCTACAATTTTTGTTAGGTTCTGATTTCCAGCGGTTTTGATTTTGGCTTGCATGAGCAGGCCTGATAGTAATAGTGTGGCTAGTCCTAACGCCAAATCCGCTCTGTTAGCGGGTACTCTTCCCCAAAGAGAAAACTTTGCGATACTTGTTGGGATGCCAACAAACATAAATACAATGATGAATAATATCGCTACAGCAAGTGATATTTCTACCGCGGTCAAAGACTTCTGGCGCGCCTTTAGAAGGAATAAAAGCGCTAAGGGTAATAGAAGGTAGTTGAAAGACGCGATTTCGCTTTTGTTGCTGTAGGGGCTTTGCAATTCATATAGAGTGATAACATTTGTAAAGCCACGTAAAAGCATCGGTAGAGACATAGTACCACCAACAACGGTGGTTCGCTGACCAGGATATACAGTGTTTTCCATCGCTTCGATAGCCGTTTTTGCATCCGTCCACCACGACAGTAATATCGAACCAGCAATTAAAGTAGCAATAATTAGCGAAATGGCGGTTGCTGCGTTAAAACGGTGTAAGAGCTTATCTCTTAATGCTACGCCGACTGTCAATGCAATGAAGATATACGCTAATGATACCTGCCAAGGCGGGTAAAGTACGAATACGAAGCCCGCAAACGTTATACCCGCTAGCACACCAAGACATAGTTTGGTCAATGTTTTTTCTGTGCGCAGAATCGAATTTAAGCAGATAAAAATCAGACTGGGGAAAAATACCGCGTACGCTGGCCAGTTTGACCATGCTACAACATACGGTGCGGAACTGAATAGAAGCGATAAAAGGAAAGAGGCTTTCCAATTATTTGGAAGTATTATGCAAATGACTGCCCACAGCGCTAATAAACAACCGAATATTGGAAACAGCCAATTCCAGGATAGGGCCCTCTTTAGATCGAAAAGAAAATATCCCCATGTAGCGGGTTTTGAAATTTCTGAAATATGGGCCACTGGTACTCCAGTCATTCCCACAATTAGCATATTTTGCCCGTCTTCCCCATGGTTAGTATTTACCACTGGATTGGGGGGGACGTGATTGAACTGTGCTACGGCCAGCGGAGTCAACACTAGCCATTCGTCGCTCCTGATACCTTGATCTAGTCCTGAGACGTTAATACCATCGCCCTTCACGAACGGGGCTTGTGAAAGCCCAATGCTGAACGATGAACCAGTGATACCTATCGCTAGAAACAAAATGAAACTGGCTATCAAACCGGTACTGAAGAAGATGGCTTCAGAGATTTGCAGGTCTATTTTTTCTTTAATTATGCGTACAAAGGATTCCGCATAAAAAAACATTAGAATTAAAATGATGAGTGTCGTGGCGATAATAATTTTTATAGTTCGAATTTGTTTCTTTTTTTCGTTGAAGCTGCCGTCGATTTTTAAAATTTTGGAGTTACTGTTTGCGGAAAGTGAAATTTCTTTTCCTGTATCAATTTTTGCGACGATTTCAACCGTGTAATCCCCGGTTTTCATTTCTTCAGGAAGAGAAAAGTTTAAGCGCCATCCAGATCTAAGCCAATCACTTCTATTGGTTACTTTTTGTACGTCTGGACGTTCATAACGCTCGAATTGGCTGTCATATACCTTTTGTCCAGATAGCCATACAGATATCGACGCGATTTGCTCTGATGGTTTTGCTGGTCCCGCCCAGCCTTGGGCGATTACTTTGTTTCCTTCCTGTTTTATTACATCAACAGCGCCTTCGCCGAATCGATCAGCTATCTGGTTTGCGGCGCTCATATTTGAGTAGAATGGCAGCGTTAAAAAAATTAATAAGCTGATTGCTTTCAAGGTTCTGAAAGATAAGAATCTTATAAATGATTTGAAAAAGCCCATGATTTATCTCTGGCGATTATAAGTTTATGCTTTTACAGCAATTATGATGCCTGTGATTATTATGGTGACGCCCAAAAAATATTGGGGCTGGAACCGTTCCCCAAAGAAGAAATGGCTGCCAATAGGGACGAGGACAAAAGCAAGTGCCATAAGTGGATAAACTTTGCCTAATTCGATTTTTTGCAATACCCAAACCCAGGCGATAGTGGTAATTCCGTAAAGCGCAAATGCACTGAATAGTGTAAGAATAGTGTTCAGGTCAAAAAAGCTACCACTTTTCTGAAGCGAAGTTGCGCTTAGTTTGAATAGTATCTGGCCGGCAGCTATACCAAGTACGCAGATTAAAGCGATAAAGTAGGTCACGTAATCAGCCCTTGGTCTGAGTGGGTTTTTTATTAATCAGATGGAAGGGTCTTTTAGGAATCGATTGCACATCATGACCGATAAAAGCGAGAATGAATTGTGTTCCTAAAATCAATGGTAGGGCAGAAAGCATAACCGTACCCGCCGATGTTGGAATGCCAGAATGGAGCGAACTGATCCAGTGGGAAATCCCGAATGCCCCTCCTAAGGTAACCATTAGAATTCCTAAAGGTAACTCGATCGACGCCAACGACATATCTCTTAGATAATAATTATAAAAAATTCTCTTGCCCATGTTTCTCATGTGTTTGAAGAAAAACTCACCAACCACTTTGGATATTTTGAGGTTGCTCACTTCGTCAGCATATTTCGCGTCCATTGGAATATCAACGACTACAGCGCGCAAAGTATTGAGGCGAAATAGCATGTCGGTCTCAAAAAAATATCTGCGACTGATCTTTTTCGTTGGCAAATGTTTTGCTACGTCCCGATGTATTGCTGTGAAGCCATTTGTGGGGTCAAACAAGTCCCAATAGCCCGAAGATAGTTTTGTCATGAAAGAAAGAGTTGCGTTGCCGAAAAGACGAATTTTTGGCATTTGGCGGATTTCTTCCAAATCAAAAAAACGATTGCCCTTAGTGTAATCGGCCTCCCCAGAAACGATAGGCGCAACGAAAGCAGGAATTAGATTTGGATCCATTTGTCCATCGCCATCGACTTTGACGATAATGTCCATGTTATCTGTAATTGCTTCAGCATACCCTGTCATCACCGCACCGCCAACGCCTTGGTTTTCTGTACACTTGATTACAGAGACGCGGGAATCCCTATTGTTCGCTATAACGTAATCCCCGGTACCTTCTGGGCAGCAATCGTCTACAACATATATTTTATCGACTTCTGGAATCATCTCACTGATGACTTCAAGTATGTGTTTTTTTACTTTGAAACAAGGAATCACTACTGCGATATTTTGATTGGAGATCATTTTAACGTCCATATGAAAAAGATTTTAACGTTCAAGGTAACGATATTTATAACTTCACCCGTGGCGGCCAAGCCAGGCCAAAATCCTCATGGTCGAGAGTTAAATTTGGGCTGTAGGCGTAATCTTTTTGAATATCTGGCCATCGAGCCTGAACGTACGTGATCTCTTTCATGAATCGTTGCTGCTTCTCCGGCGTGTCTTCCAATCCTCGGGTAGCCGATTCGTGGTGATACATTTCAGCAAATGGCGTCCAGACGTTGAAGTAGCCTGCCTCTTTGACACGTAGGCAGAAATCCACATCATTGAAGGCAATTTTCAAGTGCTTTTCATCTAGACCGTCTACTTCATCGAATATCGACTTTTTGATGATCAGACATGCCGCCGTCACTGCGGAAAATTCCTGAATCAAACCAGCCCTGCAGAAATATCCATAGTCGCCTTTAGGAAGATATTTGTGCGAATGACCAGCGACACCACCTACGCCAACGACGACTCCGCCATGTTGTAGGCGATCATCTGGATACCACAGACGCGCGCCTACTGCTCCAACACCCGGTTGCATAGCAATGGAAACCATTTCCTCCAGCCAGTCTGGCGTAATGATTTCGATATCATTGTTGATCAGCCCGATCACTGAGCCATTGGCTATGCGCGCTGCACCATTATTCAGTGCTGAGTAATTGAACGGGCCGTCGTCTCGCAATACACGGATATTCGGTTCTTGATCAATCTCGGAAAAATACTTCAGTGCCTCGGCGTCATCTGATCCGTTGTCTATAAGGATAATTTCGTAATTCGGGTAAGTTGTCAGCTGCTTGATACTGTCAATACATTGTTTAACCAACCCATGGGCGTTTCTGGTAGGGATGATGAGACTCACCAGAGGCAACTGCTCGGGCAGCTTATAGTGGGCGCGGTACATACCCATCGGTAGGAGCTCAGTATTACCAATCTCGCCCTTTCGCTGCAGATGCTCGTCTAGGGCCTTAACGCCAGCAAGGGCTGCGTAGGGCTTCTCGTCGCCAGCCATAGCAGTGCTACCGGAGTGAATACGCCAGTGGTATAGAACGCGCGGAATATGGATGATTTGTTCGCGTTCGAGATGTTCTACACAACGTAAAGCCAAATCGTAGTCCTGGGCTCCTTCAAAGCCTGCACGGAATTGCCCAACCTTTGTCACCAAGTCTCTGCGATAGACGCCCAAATGGCAGATCATGTTCTGGGATCGAAATAGATATTCGTTCCAGTCAGATTTGAAATAAGGTGAGCTTCTCTTACCATCAGTGCCGATTTTGTCTTCGTCGGAATAAATCAGGCCAACACCTGGATTTTCAATAATGGTACGAGCAACCCAGTAAAGAGCATGCTCTGGCAGCAGGTCGTCGTTATCCATCAAAGCAATGAATTCACCCTGAGCCAATTCCAGTGCCGAATTGCTGGCCTTGGAAATATGTCCGTTCTCGGTACGGAACACTACTTGAATACGCTTATCTTCATTGCTGAGCGTTCTAAGATATTCCTGTACCGCGGGTTGCGTTGAAGCATCGTCAGCAATACATAGCTGCCAGTTTGGATACAGTTGTGAACGAATGCTCTCTACGGCTTCGCGCAGTAGGTCGATAGGAGGGTTGTAAACAGGCATGATAATAGAAATCATCGGCTTGCTTGCCCATTTCCTGATTTCCTCGCTCATGCGCCAGCGACCGTTATCATCGATCGTGTCGTAGTAATCAACCCATCGTGCGTAATCGTGACGATCCGGGACTTCGCGAGTCTCCTGCCCGACGAATGCGAATTCGCTAGCGCCGTTAAGGTAGCGAATCCGCGCGATGATTCCAGCCGCGCCTTGTTGTTTCCAGACGCTCAGTGCTTTGTTGGCGGTATTTTTTATGCCGCCACCGCGACGAATTGCGGATGGCAAAATTCGGAGAATCTTCTGCAAACGACGTATCAGCCGTACAGATTTGCGCATCGGTGCAGTTATCTTCCAACTGGTAGAGCTTTGCATGCCAATAATCTGTAGGTTCAGATTATGAATATGCGTATCTTTTTGAATTTGTTGCAGGGTGAGCTGGCTTTCAAGCTGTTCGATTTTTACATCTTTATTTCTTATTTCTGTAAATAAAGTCTGCATTTTCTCTTGAGTGGCATTATGCAGTTCAGCATGCTTCGTGGTTTCAACTAAAAGCTGTTGCTCTAGTTTTTTCTGCAAAGCTAAAAGTTTTTCAGTCGACGTCGTTTCGTTTATCACAGTAATCTCTTGAGCCAACTGCTCATCCGTAAGTAATGTCAAGTCTATTTCCAATGATAACTGACCAAGATCGCCGAGAGAAATTAGTTCAAGAGGCAGTATCAGGTGTGGATCATTATTGACAGGAATAAAAAGTGCGGCATTGTCTAATCGGCTGAGTTTCACTGCACCCGAATTGATTTCGCCATTTCCCTGCCATAGCCAAACAGATTGGCCGTTACGAGAGAGCTGCATTCGGCTAATGAAGTAAGGCTGTCGGGTATTTACTGGATCCAATCGCAACTTATTGCATTCAGCGGGGATGTCTTTCAGACAGAAGACGATCGTTTGCGCACCCGTTGTAAGTTCTTGATTTATTGTTTGAGCTTCGGAAAAGGAATCCGCAGTGTTCCCATAATACAGCGTTGCAGTGGCACCCTTGGCTTCCGTGACCCCTCTAGCCTGAACGCTTTTGTGGGGCGACCAATCCAAGAAGCTTGAAATGTTTCGGCCTGTCACGTTCTGCTGGAAACGAGCTTCTTCGCCGATATAGCGATCGAGGTCGACAGGGGTGATTTGCAGGCCGACGTTCCCCAGGAGCTCAATAATGAATTCTTGTCGACTCGGGGTTGAATGACCGGAGTATGTCGGAGTAGCGCTAGCTAGCAACAGAAGCAACGAGCGCATTAGTAAGTGGCCGAGCTCCACGCCCTCGGCCAATTCCCATTCGATATCGATCAAACAAGGGGAGCCGTCCTCCTTGATCACAATGTTGTGAGGCACGGCGTCGATATACTTGCCGGGCAAGAGATCTTTAATATTCTTCAGATCAACATTCACGCCGTCGTCGAGCAGTAAAACTCTGAGCTTTTGAAGATAAGCTTGCAAAAAGGGAGTAAAACTTGCGGGCGTCCAATCAACACCCGAAGCCTTCTCCAAAAACTGTTGGCTTAGAACGTGGCCGGCTGCATAAGCGTCTGTATCAGGAAGCACATAATTAAAGAGCTTGTTTTCTTCATGGACTGCTTTCTGAGCCAGTCGGCGATACCGAACCTCAATGCCTTGCTCTGTCTTGACGAATTTCGATTCTTTACAATATGGGGCCCGTCGCCCGGTGCTGTAATGATAAGCGAGGATGGTCTTTGCAATGGTCGGCGCTCCATCACAAGACGCTGCAATCAAAAAGGAGTTCGCCAGGTCCATACCGAGGTCATTGTCGATGACGACCGGCCAGGCTTTCTCAAGATTGAAGTGGGTGGTTCCCGGCAACTGCGGATCTTTTTTTACGTTCTGCCAAGCGAGTGCGGCAGCGTCAAATTCCTGGGTCGCAAATCCTGCTTCGGTGATGATCGAATTTGGAAGCTTGTAATCCGGACTCGGCGACAAAAACGTCGAAGACTTGAAGCCTGCACGCTCAATCAATCGTTGCAGTTCAGAACGACCGAATGTTTTCGGTTGTCCATCAGCATATCGTCCTTCAATTCCATACATTGGAATACTGACGTGGTCTTCCGGGGCGCCTGCGAAATATTTCAGCCCCAGCTGATTCTCTATCGCGATGAAAAGATGCCCGTCAGGTTTGAGCATGCTCCGAATACGCTTGAGCATTGCATACGCAGGATCAGCGTCAGCGCTAAACATGCTGGCGTATTCCAAAACACCAATGAGCGTGATTGCATCGAATTGCTCGTCACTTTTGAAGTCGTCGAAGCGTTCCGCCAGTACGGTCACATTGGCAAGACCGCGAGTGCGGCTTGCAGCAATGGCCGCACGGCGTGGGCTACCTTCAAGGCTGAGCAGTTGCGCGCCGCACTCGCCCAGGAATCGACTGATGGCGCCGCAACCTGCGCCGATTTCAAGAACTCGCCCCTTGAGCAGATGTTCGAACGGACGCAGGATATTTCCGCGTATGGAACTCAAGTGATACAGCGTTGCCCAGTCGGTGCAATGTTGAGGCAGTTCCTCGGACAGAACAGATACATCCGCAGCTTCACGTATGATCGCAGCCAGTTTGTTTTCGGATGCATCGCCATCGCTGTAAGCGATTCCTTTGTAGTCGGCACGAACCCATACCCCGGTCTGTTCATCGCGGCTGTATCCGTAGCGTTCAAGTTCAAACATTGTCATTTACCAATTTAATTTCCATGGAGGCACCTAAATCAATCAAGCCAAGCACTTCCGGCGTGGGCGCGACGACAAAATGAATCGAGTCGTAACGGCGGTCGTGGGGCAAGACATCTTCACCGGATCTTGATGCGACTCCGACGGAAATAAAGTAATCACCTGTTGCAAGCCTATTGATAAATTTCACACAAGCTGTTGCTTGTGTACCGGCAGAGCCGATTGTTTGCATCGATTCGCAATCGAGCAGGTACGAATTGGTACCGTATACCGTTACGCCTTCTTTGGTCTTGATGGTGAAGCCCAGAATTGGGCTGACAACCATGTGGCTAAATTGTATCGCGAGATTAATCACGATTTCCTCACCCGATTCAATCGTGTTCGGATACTCGCGTCCGCTGGCGCTCAGATGGAAGTCCAGCAGCGAAGCAGCCCCATCACCCCAGCGGTATTCATGGGAGTTGTAGCCGGGACGACTCTCGTAGGCGCCAGATTCGAAATTCATCTTCACTGCATCGACGGACAAGATCTTGGGTGCCGCCACTGTTTTCGGTGCATCGTCTTTTTCTACCCGTTTTTCACGGCCGAAGAGGATGTCCATGTAACGATTGACCACTGGTCGAGACTCGCCGATCAGCTCGACACGACTGTCGTTAATCAAAACCGCTCGAGAGCAATGGGTCACCACCTGCTCACTGGAGTGGGTAACGAGCAGAATACTGGTGCCGTTATCTTTTAACTGCCGCAAGCGTTCGAAACACTTGGCCTGAAACCGTGCATCACCGACTGACAGTGCTTCATCGACAATCAGAATGTCTGGATCTACCTGAGCCTGGACGGCGAAAGCCAGGCGCACAGCCATACCGCTCGAATAAGCTTTGACAGGTTGATCAATGAACTCGCCAATGTCAGCGAAACCGGCGATGGCATCGAACCTGTCATTGACTTCGTCACGTGTCAGTCCAAGGACCGCAGCATTGAGGTAGATGTTCTCCCGGCCGGTAAACTCCGGGTTGAAGCCCGAACCAAGCTCCAATAGCGCGGCGATACGCCCTCGGGTCTCGATCGTGCCCGTAGTGGGGGTCAGTGTGCCGCTGATAATTTGCAGCAGGGTGGATTTTCCGGAGCCGTTGCGACCCACAATGCCAACGGTTTCACCTTTTTTGACATCGAAGCTGATGTCGCGAAGAGCCCAGAATTCTTTGCCATAAGAGGTGATTTCGTCACCTGCCCAGCGTTGAAGACGCGGCATGATGGCCTGCTTCAAACGATCCCGAGGTTTGTCATAGGTATAAAAGCACTTCGAGATGTTTTGTACGCTGATTGCGACGTTATCAGAGGACATCAGCGAATCCTTTTCGTGTTTTCTGAAAAAACCAATATCCGGCAGCGGCGATAATTGCCCCAATCACCACTGCGAGGCACAGGCTACCCCAGTCTGGTAACTGCCCAAAGAGCAGGACGTTGCGGCTTTCTTCGATTATGTAGGTCAGCGGATTCAGTTGCAGCCAAGGCCTGTAGACTTCGGGAAGCGCTGCTACCGGGTATAACACCGGCGACAAAAATAACAGCACGGTAGTCAGCACCGCGATTACGTGCCCGACATCCCGCAGGAATACACCGAGGGATGCCAGAAACCAGCTAACGCCCAGTGTGGCCAGTAGCAGCGGCACCAAAAGCAGCGGAAATAACAGCGCTGTCCATTGCATGGTGTGCGTGAGAATCACTTGAGCGATCAGCAGGACAACCAGACTGATAGCGCTATGGAACATGGCTGAGCCCAACGTGATGACGGGAAGTATTTCCAGAGGAAAAACCACCTTCTTCACATAGTTGCCATTTGTCAGAATCAGCGAAGGCGCTCGGTTTGCACATTCGGCGAACAGTCCGTGAATAATCATCCCGACAAAGAGAAGGATCGCGAAGCCTCCTTTGCTGGGATCCATGCCGACCCAGCGAGCCTTGAATATTTCGGAGAACACGAAGGTATAAACCGCGAGCATCAATATCGGGTTAAAAAAGGACCATGCGAGACCCATCACTGAGCCCCGATAACGCCCTACGACCTCTCGAGTCGTCATCTGGGCAATCAGTTGGCGGTTGTGCCACAAGCTTTTGACAAGACTGACAGGGCTGCTTGCAGGTGAAAGATGTGGGTTCACTAAGCGGACACCTCTGTGTCTTGGAGCAGGTTAGCTGCCTGATCTGTAGCGGACAAGGTAGTTGCCTCCTCAAGGGGTTCAGTCGAAGACGCTGGCTCGCTCGTTCCCGGCCAGACTACGCTCGTCGACAATTGGTTGAATTTATTGGTCACGTACACGGGGGAAGGGGGGCAGCGTCAGGCGAGCCAATATTCAGGCCATGAGTGCATTCATCCGGTTCCTCTGGAATAGCCATGAATGTAGTCGTTTTCGTCATGCGTTCTCAGCTTAGGGAAAAGTGATACCAATGCCGTGGACGTCATTTCGTGAACCTTCATTCATCCTTGACGTGGTGACCAAAGTCCAGTCAACAACTGGCGTGTAACGATACCGGCTGGGAGGTATAACGCTTCACGGGAGGTTGAGACCCTTTTCTCATGTCTCCTGGCGCAGTCTAAAAAGTAGGATTTCCAGAAATGCCAATGCTCAGCGAGCCTCGCCGGAGGCGGGCGGCACATTACCATATGTGAGCCGCAGAGGCATCCATGCCCCCACGTTCAGACGTCACCAGTGCTGTACGCTCTTTCGGCGAAATAAAGTTCACTGCTCAAATTTTGTTCAGGCATGCTGCTACGAAGAGGCTGATGTTTCCTGGCAGCGTTTGACGATGAATCCCCGACTTTTTCATCAGATAAAGGCGCTTGAATAAAGGGCTTTTACGCGCTTGTTCGAAAAGATCCATGGCTCGCTGGTTTTGGGCGGTCAGGTGATGACGAAAGCAACGCAGGATCAGCAGGTTGTGGGTACTCCATTCACCGAAGCGGCCCGACCACATCCGTCCAATACGAACCAAGCGTTCGCGTGCGCTATTATTTGCGCCAATTAGGTTTTCGCCGTGTTGTCGGTAATCCAGCGAGGGGCGATGATCATAGATGACCACTCCACCGCAGCCGGTTATGATTAAGTAGGTCAGCCAGTCATGGGCGACGATGACCGCGTCATCAGGCGTCTGCGCTAGTAGATCCCGCGCTTGAGAGTTGATGAGCATAGTATTTGCGCCAGCGATGCTCTGAACCAACGCGTTGGCGAATGTGGGTGACGCCGAGAATAAAGGTGAAAACCCCTGAATTTTTTTGTCAGCGGAAATTAGGCGGGTTCTTGAGCAGTAAAGCGCAGGGGCAGCAGAAACGGCTCGAATCTTTGCCAGGCTTCTTTCCAGTTTGTCGGCAAACCAAATGTCGTCTTGATCACTGAATGCAAAGTAGTCTGCAATAATTGACTGATTTTTAACCAAGGATAGGAAGTTTTTGGCGAAGCCATTTCGAGGGCCATGGAATATGACCAGTCGGTCGTTGCCCAATATTTGTTGATACCGAGTCAGAAGCTTGAGCGTGTCGTCTGTGGAACCATCGTCCGAGGCGTAGATTACCCAATTTTCGTGGGTCTGACTGATGAACGACTCCAATTGCTCTTTGAGAAAATTTGCGCCGTTGAAAGTGCAGAGTAAGATGGCGATCTTTGGATTTAATGTATTGATTTCAGACATTTCCTTCGTCGTAGAGTGCAAGTTCAAACCCTGTGGCTGCGTAGTCATTTTTGTCTCAAACGTTCCGAATCACGTAAATCTCAAGATGCATTTGACCTTAGGCTGAGCTGGTAGCGTGCAGCTGAAGGAGTGGCGATTCAGGCTGTCTTGGCGGAACGGAGCTGAAAGGGTATGCCTTGGTAGCCATTTTAAAAGGGTTCAGGTGAAATGTCTGTCTCGGCCGCACTTTAAGAGATCTGCGCAATCGAAAGGTTCTGCAACGGCCCAATTTTCGTGGCTTTTTCGAGTGGTCACGTACAGTGGCTGCGCCGGTGCAAGGGAACGCCGTAGCAAATGACGCGATAGTGTCAATAGGAGCTTTTGCATCGCATTTGTACCGGCTAAATTGAAGTGATTGCGGACGCTTACAGAGCTGAGCACCTGAAAGGACTCGCCAGCGGTGCAACAGTCGGTATTCGGGAAAAGGAGCGTAAATAGTGTTCGATGATGTTACAGATGGGGTCCGACGCTATTTGGTGAGTTTGCCTCGTCGGCAAAAACGGCTGATTCAAGTCACCACTGATGTCTTCCTGGTGTGGTTAGCCCTCTGGCTGGCATTTATCGTTCGGCTTGGCATCGACGATATGTACAATCCGTTGCGTGTCCATTTGTGGCTTTTCGGCTGCGCTCCTGTCGTCGCGATCCCTTTGTTTATCCGTTTTGGAATGTACCGTGCTGTCATGCGTTACTTCGGCAATGATGCACTTATTGCGATAATCAAAGCGGTCAGTCTTTCTTCTCTGATTCTCGCGGTCGTCGTCTACTGGTACAGCAACCATGAAACCGTTGTACCTCGCTCCATCATTTTTAATTACTGGTGGCTTAGCCTCGTCATCATTGGCGGTCTACGACTGTGTATGCGCCAGTATTTCATGGGCGACTGGTTCAACGCGGCCCAACACGTGCCATTTGCAAATCGCGATGACGGTCTTACCAAAGTCGCGATTTACGGTGCTGGCGTAGCGGGTAATCAGCTGGTTGCTGCGTTACGTATGGGACGCGTCATGCGTCCGGTAGCGTTTATCGACGATGACGCAAGCATCGCGGATCGGTCAATTTCAGGATTGCAGGTATACAAGCCCAAGCACATTCAACAAATGATCGATGTAACTGGCGCGCAGGAGATCCTTCTAGCGCTTCCATCATCTACTCGCGCCAGACGACGAGAAATTCTCAACCTGTTGGAAGGTTTTCCACTGCATGTTCGAAGTGTTCCAAACTTCACCGATCTCGCTAGTGGTCGTGTCAAGGTGGAAGACATTCAGGAAGTCGACATCGCTGATTTGCTCGGTCGGGATTCAGTGCCGCCGCAGAGTGACTTGCTGGAGCGCTGTATCAAGGGGAAGACGGTCATGGTGACCGGCGCGGGCGGATCCATCGGGTCAGAGCTTTGTCGGCAAATATTCTCCCTCGAGCCTAAAACACTGATTTTGTTCGAGCACAGCGAATTCAACCTATACAGCATCTTGTCGGAACTTGAACAGAGAGGAGCTCGCGAGTCATTATCCATCAGGCTTTTACCGATATTGGGTTCTATCCGCCACCAACACAAACTGCTGGATGTCATGAGAACCTGGGACGTTGAGACGGTTTACCACGCGGCTGCCTACAAGCATGTGCCTATGGTTGAGCACAACATTGCCGAAGGTGTTTTGAACAACGTGATTGGAACGCTCAATACTGCTCAAGCGGCATTACAGTGCGGTGTGGCTAACTTTGTGTTGATCTCCACTGACAAAGCCGTCCGTCCAACTAATGTCATGGGCAGCACAAAGCGCTTGGCGGAACTGACACTTCAGGCTTTAAGCCGTGAGATCGCTCCTGTGTTGTTCGGTGACAAGGTCAACGTTTCCAGAGTCAACAAAACCCGCTTCACCATGGTCCGTTTCGGCAATGTGCTGGGTTCGTCGGGTTCGGTAATCCCGCTGTTTCACAGCCAGATCAAATCAGGCGGCCCACTGACGGTCACCCACCCCAAGATCACCCGCTACTTCATGACGATTCCGGAAGCTGCGCAGCTGGTGATTCAAGCCGGATCCATGGGGCAGGGTGGTGATGTCTTCGTGCTCGACATGGGGGAACCCGTGAAAATTGTCGAACTGGCAGAAAAAATGATCCACCTGTCCGGCTTGAGCATTCGTTCCGAGCGCAACCCGCAAGGCGATATTTCCATTGAGTTCACGGGTTTGCGGCCAGGTGAAAAGCTCTACGAGGAGCTGTTGATCGGCGACAACGTAGCAGCAACGCCACACCCGATGATCATGACCGCCAACGAGGATCACCTTCCTTGGGATGTACTCAAGGCTCGTCTACACGAACTGCTCGTCGCAGTCGAAAATGATGATTACTCACGAGTGCGTCAATTGCTGCGCGAAACCGTGAGCGGCTATACCCCGGATGGCGAAATCGTCGACTGGATCTACCAGCAGCGCCGCCTGGAACCCTGATTGTTTCACATCCTGTAATAGACGCATTTTTGACAACCGCCAACCATCGCCTAAGTTTGGAGAGCAGCTTCGGAAAAGCTGCTTTCTAAAACGATGATGGAGCGTCATTTATGCGTAACGGTTTTTTCTATTCTCTGGTTTTTGCCTTCCTCACCAGCGCTTCAATCGCTGCAATCGCCGCACCAGCCGTCGCCCCTCAAGCGGAAAAGGCAACGATGGTTACGGAGGGGATGACGGCATCCCCAAGTGAGAAGGTTGATCTGAACGGTGCCGATGCCGCGACTTTGCAGAAGCAATTGTCCGGAGTCGGCGAGGCGAAAGCCAAAGCGATTGTTGCGTATCGTGATGCTAACGGGCCATTCGCCTCGGTGGATGAACTGCTTGAAGTGAAGGGCATCGGCAAAGCGATCCTGGATCGCAACCGCGATAAGCTGGAAGTGAACTAAGCTGATTATTCAACGCCAAGGGGCCGGTCATTGACCGGCCTTTCTGCTTTCTGGTGGCAGAGATGCGACAGAGGGAGTGGCGTCGCGTTTGTCGGTGAGCTGAAAATTATGGGTATCATATTGTCTTTGGATTATGCCTATAATAATTTCCGTCACCTCCAGGCAAGCGAGCGTTGGAGGCCTATCTCCCAATATGTTTCAGGAGCGCTCTCATGAATTCCGCACAATCCCAAGGTACTGCTCTGGTGACCGGCGCATCGTCCGGTATCGGTGCCATCTACGCGCAGCGACTGGCGGCGCGTGGTTTTGATCTGCTGTTGGTTGCGCGTGACAAAGACCGCCTGGAAAGTGCTGCGAGCCAGTTGCGAGACGCCCATGGCGTTCAGGTCGAAGTGCTCAAAGCCGACCTGACGCAAAAGGACGATGTCCTCAAACTCCAGCAACGCCTGCGCAGTGATTCAAGCATCACCCTGTTGGTGAATAACGCAGGGGTCGCAGCCGATGGTTTGCTGGCCAATTCCGACGCCGAGCAACTGGAGCGTCTGATCCAATTGAACGTCACCGCCGTGACGTTGCTGGCCTCTGCAGCCGCCGCCAGTTTCGCCAAGGCTGGACGCGGCACGATCATCAATATCGCCTCGGTGGTGGCGCTGTTTCCAGAACGTTTCAATGCCACCTACAGCGCGAGTAAAGCCTACGTGTTGAGCCTGACTCAGTCGCTCAACGCCGAGCTCGAAGGCACTGGCGTGAAGGTGCAAGCGGTGCTGCCCGGGGTTACCCGCACTGAAATCTGGGAGCGTTCCGGCATCGACGCCAGCGGCATTCCGGCGGAGATGGTGATGGAGGCCGGCGAGATGGTCGATGCGGCGCTCGCCGGTCTGGATCAGGGCGAGTTGATTACCATCCCGTCGCTGCCTGACGCGGGTGAATGGCAGGCCTTTGTGCGTGCACGACATGTCATGGCACCGAATCTGTCGCGCAGTTCGGCGGCTGAACGCTACAAAAATTGATCAGAGGTAACTGCGGTATGAGTCAGCGTCGAATTGTTGTCACCGGTATGGGTCTGGTTTCGCCTTTGGGGAGTGATCTCGAGATTGTCTGGCAGCGTTTGCTCGCCGGGCGCTCGGGCTTGCGCAATTTGCCGGAGGCGGTGAGCGCAGATCTGCCGACCCGGGTCGCCGGGATGGTGCCAACGGCGGTGGAGGACGTCGAGGCCGGTTTCGATCCGGATCTTGCCACGCCGCCCAAAGAGCAGAAGAAGATGGATCGCTTCATCCTGTTCGCCATGGAAGCGGCGCGCCAAGCGTTGGCGCAAGCCGGATGGCAGCCGTCCGAGGCCAAGGATCAGGAGCGCACCGCGACCATCATCGGCTCCGGTGTTGGCGGGTTCGGCGCCATCGCCGACGCCGTACGCACCACCGACAGTCGTGGCCCGCGTCGTCTGTCGCCGTTCACCATCCCATCGTTTCTGGTCAATCTGGCGGCCGGACATGTGTCGATCCAGCACGCTTTGAAGGGCCCGCTCGGCGCACCGGTGACTGCTTGTGCGGCCGGGGTCCAGGCGATTGGCGATGCTGCGCGGATGATTCGTGCCGGTGAAGCGGATATCGCGGTTTGCGGCGGCGCGGAAGCCTGCATCGATCGGGTCAGCCTGGCCGGTTTTGCCGCGGCGCGAGCGTTGTCCAGCGGTTACAACGACACCCCCGAACGTGCCTCACGACCCTTTGATAGTGGTCGCGATGGTTTCGTGATGGGCGAGGGCGCCGGTCTGCTGGTGATCGAATCGCTGGAGCACGCGCTGGCACGTGGCGCGCAGCCTTTGGCTGAGCTGGTCGGTTACGGCACCACTGCCGATGCCTATCACCTCACCGCCGGGCCGGAGGACGGCAGCGGTGCACGACGCGCGATGCAGTTGGCGCTGGCTCAGGCGGGTGTTGCGCCAGATCAGGTGCAGCATCTCAATGCGCATGCGACCTCGACACCGGTGGGCGATCTTGGTGAGTTGGCAGCGATCAAGGCGCTGTTCGGTACGGAGAATAAAATCGCCGTGACTTCGACCAAATCCGCCACCGGGCATTTGCTCGGCGCTGCCGGCGGGTTGGAAGCGATCTTCACCTTGTTGGCCATCCGGGATCAGGTCGTCCCGCCGACGCTCAACTTCGACAATCCCGATCCGGCGAGTGCGGGTGTAGATATCGTTCACGGTCAGGCGCGGTCGATGCCAATCGAGTATGCCCTGTCCAACGGTTTCGGTTTTGGCGGAGTGAATGCCAGTGTGCTGTTCAAGCGCTGGCAGGCTTAGTCCTGCGATTGCTTGAGGTGATCGCGCGTGACGTCGAGGATGCGTTGGGCAAACTCGGCGTCAGCGACACTGCGTGACAGCAAGAGCGCGCCGACCAGCGTCGACATGATGACAATGGCCCGGTCGGCGTTGTTGTCGCCCTCGAGGGTGCCTTCGATTTGACTCAGTCGGGCATTGAGTACCGCATCACTGGTCGGGCTCGGCTGGCCGCGCAGACCCAGCTCTGAGGAAATGGTCAGCAGCGGACAGCCTTCGTGGGGGGAGGTCTGATGCCATTCGGACAGGTAGGTGTCGATAAACGCCTGCAGCGGCTGTTCCTTGGCAAAGATCTCGGCGCACAGACCATCGACTTGATTGCTTGCCTCCTGCAAGGCTTTCTCGACCAGTTCGTCCTTGGATTTGAAGTGTGAGTAAAAGCCGCCGTGGGTCAGCCCCAGCGCTTTCATCAGCGGTTGCAGACCGGTAGCACCAATGCCGTCTTTGCGAAATCGCGCCGAGGCTTCCTTGATGATCCGCTGATGGGTTTGAGCTTTATGATCTTGCGAGTAACGCATGTGGAACTCTCCGCAACAAGACCACCATCTTAACCAAGGTAAATGACATGGTGACTGTACTTCTACTTCTTAAAAGCGCGCCGCTGAGTCCAACACGATCCTTGGAGTTAATACTCCGCACAAAAAACAAACCCCGCCGATTCAGGCGGGGTTCTTCGTTCAGCGATCCTGCGCGTCTTTGATGTCCGCTTCGGCGTTGCGCTGTGCAACGCGTTTGCGTTCTTCATCGGTCAGTTCAACCTTGTTGGCGGTGTCGCGCAGCATCATCAATCCGCCAACGATCGAGCCGATTGCAACGACCAGAATCAACCAGGCATACCAGGGCATAACGGCTCTCCTTAATGGCAGCTCGGCGGGCGAGGGTTTCGCCAGCGACGCTGCATACCACTTTGAGCGAAGTGAGTTCGCAGTGGTTCCATTCTAGGCCGGTTAAGCCCGGTGTACCCGAAATCCCTCAGCGGCCGGTCAGCATCGCATCGGCCGGAGCGTCAGCGCGCAGTTGCCCGGTGAGCAGGAAGTAGCCGAAGCCGACCGCCATGAAGCCAAGGAAAATCAGCCCGATCAGTGCATTGAACCAGGCCATGGCGATCAGACACACCACCGCCAGCACCAGTGCGATCAGCGGAATCAGCGGATAACAAGGCGCACGGAAAGTCCGCTCGAGATTCGGTTCGGTTTTGCGCAGCTTGAACAGGCTGAGCATGCTCATGATGTACATCACGATCGCGCCGAACACCGCCATGGTGATCATCGCCGCGGTGAGGGTCATGCCGCCGAGGTTGATCAGGCCATCGCTGTAGATCGCGGCGATGCCGATGATGCCGCCGGCGATGATCGCGCGGTGCGGGGTCTGGAAGCGCGAGAGTTTCGCCAGCGACGCCGGCAGGTAACCGGCGCGGGCGAGGGCGAAGAACTGCCGCGAGTAGCCGAGGATGATCCCGTGGAAGCTCGCCACCAGACCGAACAGGCCGATCCACACCAGCATGTGCAACCAGCCGGAGTTGTCGCCGACCACGGTCTTCATCGCTTGCGGCAGAGGGTCGTTGATGTTCGCCAGGGTGCGCCAGTCACCGACGCCGCCTGCGAAGAACATCACGCCCATCGCCAGCAACACCAGGGTCAGGATCCCGCTGATATAGGCCTTGGGGATCGTGCGTTTGGGATCCTTGGCTTCTTCGGCGGCCATCGCCGCGCCTTCGATGGCGAGGAAAAACCAGATCGCAAACGGAATCGCGGCGAACATCCCGGCAATCGCTGGCGGCCCGAACACATCGGAACCGGCCCAGCCATTCAGGGCAAAGCTACTGAAGCTGAACGCCGGTGCGACCACACCCATGAACACCAGCAATTCGATCACCGCCAGCACGCAGACGATCAGTTCGAACGTCGCGGCCAGTTTGACCCCGAGGATGTTCAAGGTCATGAACACGATATAGGCGCCGACTGCCGCATGTTTCGGGTCAAGCGCCGGAAATTGCACGTTCAGGTAGGCGCCGATCGCCAGCGCAATCGCCGGAGGTGCGAAGACGAATTCGATCAGCGTGGCCAGCCCGGCGATCAGCCCGCCTTTCTCACCGAACGCACGACGGCTGTAAGCGAACGGCCCGCCGGCATGCGGAATCGCCGTAGTCAGTTCAGTGAAGCTGAAGATGAAACAGGTGTACATCGTGGCGACCATGAACGAGGTCACTAGAAAACCCAGCGTGCCAGCCACGCCCCAGCCGTAACTCCAGCCGAAGTACTCGCCGGAAATCACCAGCCCGACGGCGATGCCCCACAGGTGCAAGGTGCCCAGCGTGGGTTTTAGTTGTGTGTTCATGCGCATGCTCCCGGAACGGTTTGGAAAGCTCCGGGGGAGGGCGTGTGCAGTGGGCGTGCCATTGCTGGGAGTCAGGTCGTAATGCGCTGAAAGCTGTCGTATCGGGGATGTTCGCGGCTGGATGAGTGTTTTTTGTGCGCCAGTTGGGTGCGATGTTGTCGGTTATGCCGTCTTCGCGAGCAAGCCCGCTCCCACATTGGATCTGGGGCGTTCACAAATCCCCTGTGGCAGCGAGCTTGCTCGCGAAGAAGCCCGCCAACACGACGCAAAACCCACCTGTAACGAACGCATAAACCCACTCTTTACGCTTTCTTTATGCCCAGCTAACCCCCTCGGTCTCGTTCCTTTACAGCCTCCTTTCCGACAATGCCTCCACACGCGGCAATACGCCGTAAAACGGAGATCTTCCATGAGCGTTCTGGACGGGGTGTCCCTGCTGTTGGCAGCCGGGCTGTTCATTTATCTGTTGGTTGCGCTGTTGCGCGCGGATCGGAACTAGGAGCGGCTATGCACAGTTATGACTATTGGCTGATCCTCGCGTTTTTTGCGGTGGTCTTGCTGCCGGCGCCGTTCCTCGGGCGCTTTTACTACAAGGTGATGGAAGGTCAGCGCACCTGGCTGACGCCGGTTCTCGGCCCGGTCGAGCGCGGCTGTTATCGAATTGCCGGGGTGGATCCGCAGGCTGAACAAAGCTGGCAGAAGTACACGCTGGCCTTGCTCGCGTTTAACCTCGCCGGTTTCCTGCTGCTGTTCGCGATCCTGTTGTTTCAGGATCACCTGCCGCTGAACCCGCAAAACCTGCCGGGCCAGGAATGGACCCAGGCGTTCAACACCGCGGTCAGTTTCATGACCAACACCAACTGGCAGTCCTACAGTGGTGAAGCGACCCTCAGCTATCTGAGCCAGATGGTCGGCCTCACCGTGCAGAACTTTGTCAGTGCCGCCACCGGCCTGGCGGTGCTGGTTGCGCTGTGCCGTGGCATCGGTCGCAAGTCGACCAAGACCCTGGGCAACTTCTGGGTCGACATGACCCGCGCCACCCTCTACGGCCTGCTTCCGCTGTGCCTGCTGCTGGCGCTGTACCTCGTCTGGCAGGGCGTGCCGCAGACCTTCGCGCAATACGTCAATGCCGTAACCATGCAGGGCGTCGATCAAGTGATCCCCCTTGGCCCGGCCGCCAGCCAGATTGCGATCAAGCAACTGGGCACCAACGGCGGTGGCTTCTTCGGTGTGAACTCGGCGCATCCGTTCGAGAACCCGACCGCGTGGAGCAACCTGTTCGAGCTCGCGTCGATCATTCTGATTCCGGTGGCGCTGGTGTTCACCTTCGGTCATTACGTGAAAGACCAGCGTCAGAGCCGCGCGATCATCGCCTGCATGCTGGCGCTGTTCCTGATCGGCGGTGCGACCTCGCTGTGGGCCGAATATCAGCCCAACCCGGCGCTGAACAACGTTGCTGTCGAACAGACCGCGCCGCTGGAAGGCAAGGAAGCACGCTTCGGCACCACCGCCACCGTGCTGTGGTCGGTGACCACCACGGCGGCGTCGAACGGTTCGGTCAACGGCATGCACGACAGCCTCAACCCCCTCAGCGGCATGGTCGCGCTGGTGAACATGATGGTCGGCGAAGTGATCTTCGGCGGCGTCGGTGCCGGGCTCTACGGCATGTTGCTCAACGTGCTGATCGCGGTGTTCCTCGCCGGCCTGATGATTGGCCGCACACCGGAATACCTGGGCAAGAAATTGCAGGCGCGGGAAGTGCAATTGCTGGTGGTGACCTTGCTGGTGATGCCGGTGGGCGTGCTGGTACTCGGCGCCATCGCGGCGGCTCTGCCTGGCCCGGCGGCGACCATCAGCAACCCCGGCCCGCACGGTTTCAGCCAGTTGCTCTATGCCTACACCTCGGCCAGCGCGAACAACGGTTCGGCGTTCGGTGGCCTGAGCGCCAACACCCCGTTCCACAACCTGATGCTCGGTCTGGGCATGTTGATCGGTCGCTTCGGCTACATCCTGCCGGTACTGGCACTGGCCGGCAGCCTGGCGATGAAGAAAACCGCACCGATCGGCCAGAACAGCTTCCCGACCCACGGGCCACTGTTTGTGACGCTGCTGACCGTGACCATTTTGCTGGTGGGTGGCCTGACGTTCTTGCCGACCCTCGCATTGGGCCCAATCGCCGAACATCTGAGCATGGGCTTCTAAGGAGTCAATGATGAATATGCCCGCAATCAAACCCGCCGCCGTGAAGGCGCCGGAACAAGCGAAAACCGCGATCTCGGCCCTGTGGCGTCCGGCGCTGGTGCAAGCTTTCGTCAAGCTCGACCCGCGCCAACTGGTGCGTTCGCCGGTGATGCTGGTGGTCGAACTGACGGCGATTTTCACCACCGTGCTGTGCTTCATCCCGGACAACGTCGTGCCGACTTTCGTCGCCGCGCAGATTGCCCTGTGGCTGTGGTTCACCGTGCTGTTCGCCAACTTCGCCGAAGCCTTGGCCGAAGGTCGCGGCAAGGCCCGCGCCGACAGCCTCAAGGCTGGCAGCGAAGGCCTCAGCGCGCGGCGCAAACTGGCCAACGGCAGCTTCCAGGTGGTGCCTGCCGCCAGCCTGCGCAAAGGTGACGTGGTGCGCGTCGAAGCCGGGGAAATGATCCCCGGTGACGGCGAAGTCATCGAAGGTATTGCCGCGGTCAACGAAGCGGCGATCACCGGTGAATCGGCGCCGGTGATTCGCGAGTCCGGTGGCGATCGCTCGGCGGTCACTGGCAACACGCGCCTGGTGTCCGACTGGTTGTTGGTGAAGATCACCGCCAACCCCGGTGAATCGACCCTCGATCGCATGATCGCCCTGGTCGAAGGCGCCAAGCGCCAGAAGACCCCGAACGAAGTCGCGCTGGATATCCTGCTGATCGGCCTGACCCTGATCTTCCTGCTGGTGGTGGTGACCCTGCAGCCGTTCGCCCACTTCGCCAACGGCAGCCTGCCGCTGGTGTTCCTGGTGGCGCTGCTGGTCACGCTGATTCCGACCACCATCGGTGGCCTGTTGTCCGCCATCGGTATTGCCGGGATGGATCGACTGGTACGCCTGAACGTGATCGCCAAGTCCGGTCGCGCCGTGGAGGCGGCCGGTGACGTGCACGTGCTGCTGCTGGACAAGACCGGCACCATCACTTTCGGTAACCGCCGTTGCAGCGCGGTGTATGCGGCGCCGGGTGTGAATGGTCGCGAACTGGCCGAAGGCGCGTTGTTTGCCTCGCTGGCGGACGAAACCGCCGAAGGCAAATCCATCGTCGAGTACCTGCGCGGTCTGCATCCGCAAACCGAGCCGGCACTGGATACCTTGACTGCTGTGCCGTTCAGTGCGGAAACCCGCTTGTCCGGTGTCGACTATCAGGGCCGCGTGTACCGCAAGGGCGCAGTCGATTCGCTGCTGGCCTTCCTCGGTCAACAACGCTCCGATCTGGCCCCGGCGCTGTCGCGGGAAATCGACAAGATCGCGCAGAGCGGCGGTACGCCGTTGCTGGTCTGCGCCGACGGCAAGCTACTGGGTGCGATCCATCTCAAGGACGTGGTCAAGCCAGGCATTCGCGAACGTTTCGCCGAGCTGCGCAAACTGGGGATTCGCACGGTGATGGTCACCGGCGACAACCCGCTGACCGCTGCGGCCATCGCGGCAGAAGCGGGCGTCGATGACGTGCTCGCCGAAGCGACTCCGGAGAAAAAACTGGCGCGTATCCGCCTTGAGCAGAACGACGGTCGTCTGGTCGCCATGTGCGGCGACGGCGCCAACGACGCCCCGGCGCTGGCCCAGGCTGACGTCGGCATGGCGATGAACGACGGCACACAAGCCGCACGCGAAGCAGCCAACATGGTCGACCTCGACAGCGACCCGACCAAGCTGCTGGACGTGGTGCAGATCGGCAAGGAATTGCTGGTGACCCGTGGCGCGCTGACGACTTTCTCCATCGCCAACGACGTCGCCAAATATTTCGCGATTCTGCCGGCGCTGTTCGCCGCGATCTATCCGCAACTGGGCGTGCTGAACATCATGCACTTGACCAGTCCGCAGAGCGCGATCCTCTCGGCGATCGTCTTCAACGCCTTGATCATCGTCGTGCTGATTCCACTGGCACTGCGTGGCGTGCGCGTACAGGCAGCGAGTGCCGCGGCACTGCTGCGGCGCAATCTGCTGATCTACGGACTGGGCGGGATTCTGGTGCCGTTCGTGGGGATCAAGGCGATCGACATGCTGCTCACGGCTTTGCATTTGGTTTGAGGTTGGAAGAGCCCCTCACCCTAACCCTCTCCCGGAGGGAGAGGGGACTGATCGAGGTGTTTGTAAGAGGCGTACCGACCTGGGATAGCGAGCCAAACTCAGGTCTGGAAAAGCGCAGAGATCGGCTCCCTTTCCCCTCGCCCCCTTGGGGGAGAGGGCTGGGGTGAGGGGGAAAAGATCTCCCTGGTACCCCGCAAAAGTTTGCCCAACGAATTCGAGGATTTTGCAATGTCCACAATGATACGTCCGGCCCTGAGCCTGCTGGTGCTGATGACCCTGATCACCGGCGTGGCCTATCCACTGGTGGTGACCGGCGTTGCGCAGGTCGCTTTCCCTGAACAGGCCAACGGCAGCCTGGTGCACGACGCCGATGGCAAGGTGCGCGGCTCGTCGTTGATCGCCCAGGATTTCGTCGGTGATGCGTGGTTCCATCCGCGCCCTTCGGCGGGCGCCTTTGCCACCGTGTCCAGCAGCGCCAGCAACCTCGCGCCGAGCAATCCGGCGCTGGCCACGCGGGTGATCGACGACGCCAACAAGTTGCAGGTGCCCGGCCAGGGGCCGGTGCCATTGGCGCTGCTGACCACCTCCGGCAGCGGCCTCGATCCGCACTTGCCACCGGCGGCAATTGCCTATCAACTGGCGCGTGTCGCGCAAGCGCGCAACCTGCCTATGTCGACTTTGCAGCAACTGCTCGATGCGCACATCGAACAGCCGCTGGTGGGGCCGCCGGTGGTGAACGTGCTGGAGCTGAACATGGCGCTGGAAAAACTGTAATTCTGCGGCGCGGCCATTCGCGAGCAAGCTCGCTCCCACAAGAGCAACACTGAACCTGTGGGAGCGAGCTTGCTCGCGAAGAGGCCATAACTGGCAACGCATAAACATCTGACTGAAGAGATCAAGCATGAGCGACTCCGGCCGCGCCGACGCGCTGTTAGCAGACCTGCCCCGCGACGGCCGTGGCCGGCTGAAGATTTTCCTCGGCGCCGCCCCCGGGGTCGGCAAGACCTACGCCATGCTCCAGGCCGCGCACACGCAATTGCGCCAGGGCGTGAAAATCATCGCCGGTGTCGTCGAAACCCATGGCCGTGCAGAAACCGAAGCGCTGCTCGGCGGTTTGCCGCAGCAGCCGCTGGTACGCTCGGAATACCGTGGCGTGATGCTCGAAGAAATGGACCTCGACGGCCTGCTCGCGGCCAAACCCAAGCTGGTGCTGGTGGACGAACTGGCCCACACCAACGCCCCCGGCAGTCGTCACGCCAAGCGCTGGCAGGATATTCAGGAACTGCTTGCCGCCGGCATTGACGTCTACACCACGGTCAACGTCCAGCACCTGGAAAGTCTCAACGATCAGGTGCGCGGCATCACCGGCGTGCAGGTGCGTGAAACCCTGCCGGACTGGGTGCTGCAGGAAGCCTACGAACTGCTGCTGATCGACCTGCCGCCGCGTGAATTGCTGGAGCGTCTGCGCGAAGGCAAGGTCTACGTGCCGGAACAGGCGCGGGCGGCGATCGACGCGTTTTTCACCCAGACCAACCTTACCGCGTTGCGCGAACTGGCGATGCAAACGGCGGCCGCGCAGGTTGATAACGATCTCGCTCAAGGCTATCGCCAACTCGGTCAGGCAGCTCCGGCGGTGCGCGGGCGTTTGCTGGTCGGCGTCGATGGCGATGCGCATGCCGAACGCCTGGTGCGTCACGCCAGCCGCGTGGCCCAGCGCCGGCATTTGCCGTGGAGTCTGGTGCATGTCGACAACGGCACAGTGCGCGACGAGCAATCGCGCCTGCGCCTGCAAAATGCCCAGCAACTGGCCGAACGCCTCGGCGGCGAAGTGGTGTTGTTACGCGCCGGTGAAGTGGCGAAAACCCTGATTCAGCATGCTGCCGAACGCCGGGCGAGTCTGCTGCTGGTCGGCCAGTCGCGGCCGAGTCTGCGCCGTCGCCTGTTCGGTGGCGGGCTCGCCGCGCGTTTGCTGCGCCAGGCCCACGGCCTGGAAATCAACGTCCTCGACAACGACCATGAGCACCCGCAACAGCGCCTGCGAACGACGCCGACGCTGGTCTGGTTCGACTATCTGTTAGCGCTGGTTGCCACGCTGTTGGCCAGTGCCCT
Source organism: Pseudomonas fluorescens (assembly GCF_004683905.1). Classification (NCBI taxonomy): domain Bacteria; kingdom Pseudomonadati; phylum Pseudomonadota; class Gammaproteobacteria; order Pseudomonadales; family Pseudomonadaceae; genus Pseudomonas; species Pseudomonas fluorescens. The sequence continues at coordinate 4,259,552 of NZ_CP038438.1, read as the reverse complement.
GGCCTGGGCGGTATCGAGTATTTTGCCGCTGCCGAACATCTCGCTGGTGTTCCTCGCGGCGGTGTTGCTGGTGGCGGTGCGCAGCAGTCTGGGCCCGGCGCTGGCCTGCGCGGCTTTGTCGTTTCTGACTTACGATTTTCTGTTTATTCCGCCGAATTTTTCCTTCGCCATCCAGCGCGAAGAAGATGTTCTGACCTTGCTGTTCTTCCTGCTGATGGCGGCGCTCACCGGCAATCTCGCGGCGCGTCAGCGGCGGCAGTTGCAGGCGTTGCGCGATACGCAGGAAGAGACCACGGAGCTGCTCGATCTGTCGCGCAAACTGACTGCGGCAACGGATCGTCAGGCGGTAGTCAGCGCTGCGGCGCAGCACCTCAACGGCTGGAGCGATCTGCAATTGTGCCTGCTCAACCGCGACGGGCAGGGCGGCTGGAAAGTCGAGACCGGCGGGCCTCTGGAATTCAGCGAATCGGAGCGCGCCGCCGCCGACTGGGCCTGGCAACACGATCAACCGGCCGGCATGGGCACCGGCACGCTGCCTTTCGGTCGCTGGTGGTGGTGGCCGCTGTCGGTGGAGGACGGGCCGCTGGCGCTGCTCGGGGTCTGCGCCAAAGAGGGCCAGACCTTGAGCGGCCAGCGTCGACGCCTGCTCACCGCGTTGAGTCAGCCACTGGCGCAGGCGCTGGCGCGGGCGCAACTGGCGGACGATCTGGAAGCCGCGCGCCTGCACGGTGAAACCGAGCAGTTGCGCAGTGCGCTGCTGGCCTCGGTATCGCATGATCTGCGCACACCGCTGACCGCCATGCGCGGCAGCATCGACAGCCTGCTGGCCCTCGGCGAAGCCATTCCGCTGGAGGATCGCCGCGAGTTGCTCGAAGGCACCCGCGACGAAGCCGAACGCCTCGATCGCTACATTCAGAACCTGCTGGACATGACCCGCCTCGGCCATGGTGCATTGAAGCTCGCGCGCGACTGGGTAGCGCCGGCGGACATCGTCGGCAGTTCGCTCAATCGCCTGCGTGCGGTGCTCGCGCCGTTGCAGGTCAGCACCGATGTGCCGTCCGAGTTGCCGCTGCTGTTCGTGCATGCGGCGCTGATCGAGCAGGCGCTGGTCAATGTGCTGGAAAACGCTGCACGCTTCTCGCCGCCACACGGGCGTTTGCAATTGAGTGCTGGTGCCAATAACGAAGAGATCTTCTTCACGGTCAGCGACGAAGGCCCGGGGATTCCCGAGGACGAGCGAGCGAAAATTTTCGACATGTTCTACACCGCCGCGCGCGGCGATCGCGGCGGGCAGGGCACCGGTCTGGGGCTGGCGATCTGTCAGGGCATGGTCGGCGCGCATGGCGGCCGGATCAGCGTCGCCGACGGCATCGACGGGCGCGGCACCAGCATCACCCTGCACCTGCCGTTGCAGACGCAACCGGGGATGGACAATGAAGCCTGATCGCGACTGCGCTACTCTCTTGCCAATCTTTTGTGTTGATGTGAATTCATGAGCCAGACCGCGACCATTTTGGTCATCGATGACGAACCGCAGATCCGTAAATTCCTGCGCATCAGCCTCGCCTCACAAGGCTACAAAGTGCTCGAGGCCGGCACCGGTGCCGAAGGCCTGGCCCAGGCGGCGCTGAACAAGCCCGACTTGCTGGTGCTCGACCTCGGCCTGCCGGACATGGACGGCCAGCAGGTGCTACGCGAGTTTCGCGAGTGGGCCACCGCGCCGGTGCTGGTGCTTTCGGTGCGGGCCAGCGAAGGGCAGAAAGTCCAGGCGCTGGATGGCGGCGCCAATGATTACGTGACCAAGCCGTTCGGCATTCAGGAATTTCTCGCCCGGGTCCGTGCGTTGTTGCGTCAGGCACCGGCCGGCGAGGCCCAGCAAGCGGCGCTGACGTTCGGCCCGTTGACCGTGGACCTGGCCTATCGACGAGTGCTGCTCGACGGTGCCGAAGTGGCGCTGACCCGCAAGGAATATGCGGTGCTGGCGCAACTGGCGCGGCACCCGGGGCGGGTGATCACCCAGCAGCAATTGCTCAAGGACATCTGGGGGCCGACGCATACCGAGGACAGTCATTACCTGCGGATTGTGGTCGGGCATTTGCGTCAGAAGCTGGCGGATGATCCGACGCGGCCGCGGTTTATTGTGACGGAGGCGGGGGTTGGGTATCGGTTGTTGAGTGACAACAATCTGTAGGTTTTGTGTCGCCTGGTCTGGCCTCATCGCGAGCAGGCTCACTCCTACAAGGTTTTTGTGAACGGCGCAGATCCAATGTAGGAGTGAGCCTGCTCGCGATGAGGGCCTTACATCCAGCGGAGACCTTTCAGATACTCAACTCTGCTCACTCTCATACCGATCCAGCGTATCCCGCGCAATCTCCCGCCCCAGCGCGATCAGTTCCGGCGCCTTGTAGAACTCGAAAAACCGGCACACGCGCTTTGGCACGTTGATCAGGATGTCCGGCGGATAGCCGGCGATCTTGTATTGCGCCAACGAGGTCTGCATCACCTCGAAACTCTGGTTGATCAGGTCCAGCAGTGACGCCGGCCCGACGTTGTCGATGATGAACGAGCCGGTGGCGGACTTCGGCGCGCCTTCGCGCTCGGGTGCCGCTGCCGGTTGCTGACTTTCCGGTTCGCTGCCTTCCAGCCATGGGTTGATGTCCGCCGCCTCCGCGCGCAGCGCTTCCTGCTCAAGCAACAGCAATTGCTCGGCCTGTTTGCGCCGGAACGGCATCTTCGAACCCAGCGAACTGAGCAAACTGTCAAAGCGCGAACGAAACGCTGGCGGGCGCTGAATCACCGGCAATTTGTAGTGGCGCTGGTTGGTCGCGTTGAGGTTGACCGCGATGATCAGGTCGCAGTGGCTGGAGACCACCGGAACGATCGGCAACGGGTTGAGAATGCCGCCGTCCACCAGCATCCGGTTGCCCTGCATCACCGGGGTGAACAGGCTGGGAATCGCCGCCGAGGCGCGCATCGCCTGATGCAGACAGCCTTCCTGAAACCAGATTTCCTGCTGGTTGGTCAGGTCGGCGGCGACGGCGGTGTAGGGAATGCGCAGGTCTTCGATATTGATCTCGCCGACGATCTTGCGGATCTGCCCGAAGACCTTTTCGCCACGTATCGCCCCGAGGCGAAAACTCACGTCTACCAGCCGCAGCACGTCCAGATAATCGAGGGTTTCGATCCAGGTGCGGTACTCGTCGAGTTTGCCTGCGGCATAGATCCCGCCGACCACCGCGCCCATCGAACAACCGGCAATGCAGGCAATGTCGTAACCGCGTCTTTCGATTTCCTCAATGACCCCGATATGGGCATAGCCCCGGGCGCCACCGGAACCCAGCACCAGTGCGACACGCTTTTTCATCAAACTTCCTCCCGACAAGGCTCCACAATGCACCCATCCGGGGGCGGGCGACAATCGCCAGGGTCGTTCGGGGCGGCAGCAGAGTCGTTTTCCGATACTGTGTGACCCGTCGGGGTTATCTTTTCGTTACCGCAGATTCACCGGGCGCCAAGGCACTTTTTTCGCGCCGCAACGTCTTACCTGCACGACTGTTGACCTATTTTGAGGTGTGAGTGATGAAAGCCTGGATCTGTGTGCCGTTGATTGCGCTGGCATTGGCCGGTTGCGCGGGCAAGACTGCTTATCGCGACAGCTGTGGCAGTCAGCTGGATGCGGCGTGGCATGAGCTGGACCTGGCCAAGGCCGAAGGTTTCGCCGGCACGGTCAGCTACTCCAAGGCGCTGTCGCTGCTGACGGCGGCCAAGACTCAGCAGCAATTCGAAGGCTTTGAAGGCTGCAGCAACAAGGCCGAGAAAGCCCGTTTCTATATTCGCGAATCCCGCGCCGGACGCTAAGCTGCTGACTTGACGCAAGGATGCGCCTGCCTTCTCACGGCAGACTCATCCTTCAAGCCATGTGAATCAGGAGCAAGCGATGTCTGCGTTGGTGGATCGGTTAGTGGCTCATGTCCTGAGCCTGGAAGTGCGATTGCTGGCCTGTCAGGCGCGCCTGACTGCGCGTACCGACCCCGAGGCGCTGCACGACTTGCGCACCACGGTGCGGCGCTTGCGCAGCCTGTTGCGACCCTTGCGTGGTTTGCCCGGAGTCGAGCAACTGGAAGGTGCCGCCTCGGCGGTCGGTCAGTTGACCACCCCGTGGCGCGATCGCGAGGTACTGGCGGCGTACCTGCTCAAGCATGATCAACCGCAAGCCGCACAGCGACGCATGGCGCAAATGGACGAAGCCTATCCAGCATTGGCAGCGAGCGCCGAAGTGGCTTCGCTGCTGATCATTCTCGACGCTTTCCCACGATTCCTGCGTGCCTCCGAGCGTCAGGGCCTGCTCAAGGGCCTGGGCAAACGCATCGAAAAACGCCTGCACAAACAATGGAAGAAACTCGACGAGGCGCTGCACGATCCCGCCCACGACCGCCATCGTCTGCGCTTGCTGATCAAGCGCGTGCGGTATGGCATCGAAGCCTATCCGGAACTGGATCGCCTGCCTGAGCCGGCGCTGGAGCGGCTGAAGTCGGCGCAGGGCGCGCTGGGTGACTGGCACGATTGCTGGCAGTGGCTGGCGCGGGCCGAACTGGAAAGCGATCTGCAACCGTGCGTCGCGACCTGGCAGGCGGGCCTGATCAAGTCCGAAGCCAAGGCCGATCGGGTGCTGGAAAAACTCAGTTCAAGCTGCTTCAAATCCTGAATCTACTCAGATCCCTGTGGGAGCGGGCTTGCTCGCGAAAGCGGTGTGTCAGTCACAGATGTGTCTACTGATACACCGCTTTCGCGAGCAAGCCCGCTCCCACATTCGATTATCTTCCTGACCTTAAGGCCTTTCTGTCAGTCCATTTGACCGGAATAGACGCTGCGGCGCTCTGCCATGCTGGTTAAGATCGCTGCATTCCTTTTTCGCTTGCCGAGGTTGTCATGCGCTTTTCCGATCTGATCGAGGCGGTTCGTCGCCAGCCAGAAGTGACCATTCCTGCCGAGTGGGGTCAGGGTCGGGCCAGTTTTGGTGGCCTGGTGGCGGCGCTGCAATACGAAACCATGCGCGCGAAAGTGCCGGCGGAGCGTCCGGTGCGTTCGTTGGCGATCACCTTTGTCGGCCCGGTCGAACCGGAAGTCCCGGTGAGCTTCGAAGTCGATGTGTTGCGCGAAGGCAAAGCGGTCAGCCAAGTGCTGGGCCGGGCTGTGCAGAACGGTCAGGTAGTGACGATCGTGCAGGGCAGCTTTGGTGCTTCGCGACCTTCGGAAGTCGCAGTCGAGGCCTATCCGGCAGCTGAAATGAAACACTGGGAAGAATGCCAGGAGCTGCCGTACATCAAGGGCGTGACCCCGGAGTTCATGCGCCATCTGGCGATGCGCTGGAGCGTTGGCGGCATGCCGTTCACCGGCAACAAGTCGCGACAGATGGGCGGCTGGGTGCGTTTGCGTGGCGATGTGAAGGAAGAGCCGGTCAATGAGGCGCATCTGCTGGCGCTGGTGGATGCGTGGCCACCGGCCTTGTTGCCGTACCTGAAGAAACCGGCACCGGGCAGCACGCTGACCTGGACTATTGAATTCGTGCAGCCGTTACGCGAGTTGAGCACGCTGGACTGGTGCAAATACTTGGCAGACATCGAATACGCCGCCGACGGTTACGGCCATGTCGCCGCCAAGCTGTGGAGTGCGGACGGGGAGTTGATCGCCATGAGTCGTCAGACCGTAACGATTTTTGCCTGAATCAATGCCGACGGTGGCGCTCACGCCAGGCGCGCCACCAGCCGCCACTGAGGAAGAACCGCGGAAAGGTCAGAAACTGCTCGACCAGCAAGCGTGACACGGCATCTTTGCGATCACTGAACGGCTCGGAGGCTTGCGCCTCCAGGCTGTGGCCGTGGCGCTGCAGACCCAGCGCCGCGACGATACCGATTACGCCGATGGCGATACTGGCCAGACTCAAGCTGAACACGCCGGACACGATCAACAGAAATGCAACGATAAACAGCGGCACGGCAATCAGGTGCAGCACCAGATTGGTCGGGTGCTGGTGATTGTTCGGGTACGCGCGCCATTGCCACGCGGGAAGATTGGGGTGACGTTTGCCCATGTTGACTACTCCTCGATCCATGTTGAACACATGCTTGAAGAATAGGCCGGGGCGGGTGGGGCGGCGAATCAAGGTTGGCTATGGCGGTGATAGGCGCAATGGCTGGATTCGATGGTGTTGCAATTGACGCCATCGCGAGCAGGCTCACTCCTACAAAGGATCTGCTGCGCACACAAATCCCCTGTAGGAGTGAGCCTGCTCGCGATGAGTCCCTTAAAGTTTGAGTTGACCGATGGCCTTGCTCAACTCCCCGGCCAATGTCGCCAACTCATTGCTGGTAGTCGCCGAATCCACGGTCTGTTGCACGGTGTTTTCGGTCACATCACGAATGCTCACCACCGCCCGATTCATCTCTTCCGCGACCTGACTCTGCTGCTCCGCCGCCACCGCAATCTGCGTGTTGCTCTCGCGCATCTGCGCCACGGCGCCAGTGATTTCCGCCAGCGCTTCACCGGCTTCCTGCGCCTGCTGCACGCAGTCGTCGGCCTTGTACGAACTCTCCTGCATGAAGTCCACCGCATCGCGGGTGCCGGCCTGCAGCGCTGAGACCATGGTGGTGATTTCATCGGTGGAGGTCTGCACGCGCTTGGCGAGGTTGCGCACCTCATCAGCGACCACCGCAAAACCGCGGCCCATCTCGCCGGCACGGGCCGCTTCGATGGCGGCGTTGAGGGCCAGCAGATTGGTTTGCTCGGCGATGCTGTGAATCACACTGACTACGCCGTTGATCTTCTGGCTGTCTTCGGCCAGGCGCTGAATCATCTCGGCGGTCTGCTGCACACCGCTGGAGAGTCCGGCAATCGACTGTTGCACGCGGCTGACCACTTGCTGGCCGCTGCCCGCCAGACCATCGGCGGTCTGCGACAGGTCACGGGTGGCGCCGGCGTGCTGGGCGATGTGATAAACCGTGGCGGTCATTTCATTAATTGCGGTGGCGGCCTGATCGGTCTCGCTCTGTTGACCGAGCATGCCGTGGCGCACTTCGTTCATGCTCGCCGCCAGACGCGCAGCGCCGACGTCGAGTTGCCGCGCGGTGTTGGCGACCGTGGTGACCACGCGCTGATAACCGGCCTGCATCGCGTTGAACGCATTGGCCATTTGCCCGACTTCGTCCTTGCAGGCCAGCGGCACGCGGGCCGAGAGGTCACCACTCTTCTCTACATGTAGCATCACGTCTTTCAAGGTGTTGAGCTGACTGAGCAGGAAGCGGATCAGCAGTTGCGAAGCGCCGAGCATGGCCAGCATCAGGATGAACACCGCCACGGCGTAGTTGGCGAAACGATCACTGAACACTTGCGCCAGACTTGGGCCATAGGCGATGACCGCGACTTGCTCGCCGTCGGCACGGCTGAACACTTCAGCGCCCAGCAGCGGGTTGTTGCCGAACAGCGGCAGATGATTGATCTCGTTCCAGCCGTTGCTATCGCTGATCTCCAGCAGCGGTTGATCATTGAGGCGCGGCGCTTCCCCGCGTTTGAAGGTCAGCACCTGATCGGCCTTGGGCAGCGCCTGCCCAGCCGGCCACGCCTTGAGCAATTGTGCCTGGGCCTGAGCGGAAGCCTGTGAGGCGTGGCTGCGTGCCTGCTGCTCAAGCTGCACGGCATACAGCACCAGCAGCAGGGTGGTGACGAAAGCGACCGCATTGACCGCCCAGAATTTGTATTTCAGCGAGATATTGCTAAGCCAGGCACCCATGGAGGTCTTCTCTGATAGCGGAAACAGTTTTGGCAAGGTGCCAGCATTGTGCCGCTATGCGGATCTGAAGATCTTGATACAGGTCAACAGGTTCTACGCTGAGCCCCCTTTGTGGGAGCGGGCTTGCTCGCGAATGCGGTGGTTCAGTTAATTAACAATGACTGACACACCGCCTTCGCGAGCAAGCCCGCTCCCACAATGGGATTTGAGGTGTATCAGGGCAGGGTGGGCAGGTTGAAGAATGCGCGGGCGCACGCTGTGGTATGTGCTGCCAGATCTTCCTCGGTCTCGCCCCGATGCAGCGCCACTTCGCGCAGCACCTCGGTCAGATATGCCGGTTCATTACGGCCGTTCTTCGGCTTTGGGCGCAAGGTGCGAGGTAGCAGGTACGGCGCGTCGCTTTCGAGCATCAGCCGTCCGCGCTTGATCTCTTTGACCAGCGGATGCAAATGCGTGCCCCGGCGCTCGTCGCAGATCCAGCCGGTGATGCCGATGTGCAGGTCCAGATCGAGGTAACTGAACAGGGCTTTTTGCTCGCCGGTAAAGCAGTGCACCACGGCGGCGGGCAGTTGATCGCGGAAGTCCCTGAGGATTTCCAGCAGACGCTGACTGGCATCCCGCTCATGCAGGAACACCGGCAACTGCAGTTCTACCGCCAGCGCCAGATGTTCTTCGAGGACTTTTTCCTGTTGCGGGCGCGGCGAGAAATCACGGTTGAAATCCAGCCCGCATTCGCCCACGGCGACCACGTTTTGCTCTTGCAGCAGACTGCGCAAACGACGCGCGCTGTCAGCGTTCCAGTCACTGGCCGAATGCGGGTGAATGCCAGCGGTGGCAAACAGCCGCTGGCCGCTTTGATCCAGTTGCCGGCAGAGCTCCAGCGCCTGCTCGCTACTCTCGACGCTGGTGCCGGTCAGCACCAGTTGGCAGACCCCGGCAGCATAGGCGCGGTCGAGCACGGCCTGATGTTTTTCGGCGAAACTGGGGTTGGTCAGGTTGACGCCGATATCGATGAGTTGCATGGTTCTACCTCGGGCCGAAGGCCGGAAAGCATACCAGAGCTGTAGATTTATAAGAAAAGCCAAGAACTACAACGAGTTATAGCTGTCTTTTGATGCCGTGACGTAGCCCGGGTTGGCAGAAAAGCCATCACTGTGCCAGTCTCTCGCACTTTGCCAGCGCTCCAGGCGCTCTGTTTTCGTCGGTGATTTCGACCGTTCAGCGGTGAAATCACCCCGTATTCTTTCCGGAGAGTGGATGCATCGTCCCTCGGTTTTGCTCCTGTTGTGCGCGTCACTGCTGCTGCTGCCGATAACGGCGGTTGCGCGCTTGCCCGGGCCACAGCAAGCCGTGCCGGCCGCCAAGGTTCGTGACCTGGCGGAGATCCGTAGCAGTCGAGTGTTGCGCGTGCTGGTCAATCAGAGTCGCAACAGTTCCGGTGAAGTCCAGGGTCAGGCCATCGGCGTCGAATACCATCGCCTGCGTGCCTTCGAGCAATACCTCAATGGCCACGCCCGCGATGGTCAGGAAATTACCCTCAAGATCATTCCCAAAGCCAAGGATCAACTGCTTGGCGCGTTGCAGCGCGGCGAAGGTGATCTGGTCGCGCCCGGTGAGCTGCTCGATCTGCAACCCGGCTACGCGGTGGCCAGCAGTGAGCCGATTGCCAGCAACGTGCCGCTGGTGCTGGTCGGCATCAAAGGCGAGCGCCGTTACACCAAGGTCGAGCAGCTTTCCGGCAAGATCCTGGCCTTGCCGACCGGCAGTGCGGCGGGGGAGGCGGTCAGCCAGCTCAATCAGAAACTGGCGTTGCACAAACTGGCGCCGATCAAGATCGAATGGGTTGACCCTACGTTGGCGGTCGAGGACGTGCTGGAGATGGTGCAGGGCGGGATTTTCCACCTGACCATCGTCGAGCAACCGATCGCCGAGCGTTGGGGCAAGATCCTGCCCAAGCTGCGTTTCGACCGGCAATTGATGATCAGCGAGCCGGGTGAGGAATACTGGTTCGTGCGCCGTGATGCCTCGATGCTGCGGGCGAGCATCGATCGTTTCCTGGTCGGCTACAGGAAGCCGGCGAACGAGGATGCAGAGTTTCTGCGGATTTATCGACGGCTCTATCAAGTGCACTATCCGTTGGCCAAGGCTGACCGCCAGCGTCTGGAGAAGCTGCGCCCGACCCTGCAAAAACACGCCGACGCGCAAAGCATGGACTGGCTGAACCTGGCGGCGCTGGCCTTCAAGGAGTCAGCCCTGCAACCCAGCGCCCGCAGCGGCAGTGGTCCGACCGGGTTGATGCAGATTACCCCGTCCGCGGCGCAGCGAGTCGGTGTGAGCAACATCCAGAATCTCGATGCGAATGTGCAGGCCGGGGCCAAGTACCTGGCGATGATTCGCCGCAAGTTTTTCAACAGTCCGAAACTCAATGAGCGCGAGCGCATGGCGTTCACCCTGGCGGCCTACAATATCGGCCCGGAGCGGGTGCAGGGCATGCGCGCCGAGGCACGGCGGCGCGGGCTGAATCCGAACCAGTGGTTCTTTCAGGTCGAGCGCATCGCCATGGAGCAGGTGGGCATGGGCCCCGTCAGCTATGTTAATAGCGTGAACAAGTATTACCTGGCGTTCGACCGGGAGCGGGAGTCGCTGGAGCCCCGGGGACAGAAAGTCGCTTCACGGAAATAATCTAATAATTTGATTGTTATGGCGGAATAATTGCGCTTTTAACATGAATTTAACTGATTAATATAGCGGCCAATCCCAACACACTTCTCGCAAAACAAGGAATGCCCCATGAGCTCTCTGATCAACAAGGTTCTGTTCACTCGCGCCGGTTACGGCCTGACCATTCTGCGTATCGCGGTCGGCGTGATCTTCGCCGCCCACGGTTCGCAAAAACTGTTTGGTCTGTTCGGTGGTTACGGTCTGGCGGGCACCGCGCAATACATGGACAGCATCGGTCTGCACCCGGGTTACCTGATGGCCACGCTGGCTGGCGGTACCGAGTTCTTCGCCGGTCTGGCGCTGATCATCGGCCTGCTGGCGCGCCCGGCGGCGCTGGGTCTGACCTTCCTGTCGCTGGTGGCGATCTTCACCGTACACATCAGCAACGGTCTGTTCATGGCCAACAACGGTTACGAGTTCGCCCTGGCGCTGCTCGGTGGCAGCCTCGCGGTGATGATCGAAGGCGCCGGCAAGCTGTCGGTGGATCGCGCCATCGCCGGTTGAGCGCTCTGGCTCAAGCAAAAGGCCCGCATTGTGCGGGCCTTTTTTGTTGCGGCCGATTCTTGACACTCATCGGTCACGTTATCTAGGATGTTGCTCATGCGCCGATTTAAACAGCTACTTGCGGGGCGCCAGGTGACTCAGACAGTTGCCGTCAGAAGCCGGAACAGGGCTTCGAAATACCGCTAAAGCGCTGGTTCGGTGTTGCCTCTCACCTGCCATGCAGACTTTTGAGGCAGAGACACGACACGATGAATGCACTACGCCCTCCAGCACGTCCCGCGCCGATCACGGCACATATCACCCAGCGCAACCCGAAAATCCTGCTTGGCGGCAAACATCAGCCGACGCTGTTGCGTTATCTCGATGGCTGGCCACGTCGCAGCGGCGGTCCTGCCGCGTTCCTGATCCAGTTTGTTGAAGACGGCGAGTCGCTGGCGCGGTTCGCCAGTGACAGTTTTGACCTGGCGGTGATTCAGGCACCGAGCGCTGAAGACGCTCCGGAAATGATCAAGCAACTGACCCGCGTTGCGCGGCAGGGTTTGATCACCCGCCGCTGAAACGCTCAGGGATATTCGATCGCCACGATATAGACAAACTGCTCACCGGTTGGCGTCTGTACCCGGACTTCGGCGTCCAGCGCCTTGCCGATCAAGGCGCGGGCCAGTGGTGAGTCGATGCTGATCAGACCGAGTTTCAGATCCAGTTCATCCGGACCGACGATGCGGTAGCGCGACTGCTTGCCGTCTTCGTCCTCGATGGTGACCCAGGCGCCGAAGTAGACCTTGTTCGGATCGCTGGGTTTTTCGCTGACGACCTTCAGTGCTTCGAGACGCTTGGTGAGAAATCGCACGCGGCTGTCGATCTCGCGCAGCATTTTCTTGCCGTAGGTGTACTCGGCGTTTTCCGAACGATCACCCTGCGCCGCTGCTTCGCTGACCGCTTGCGTCACCTGCGGGCGGCGCACATGCCACAGCTCATGGAATTCGGCGCGCATCCGCGCTTCACCTTCAGGGGTGATCAGCGCGGTGCCGGCGGTGCGGGGAGGGCGATAACGGCTCATGGCAACTTCTTGTGGTGACGAAGGCTGGAGTCTATCAACCCTCGCGCAAGACTGTCAGCGGGCTCGCATTCAACGCCCGACGCGTACCGAACACGCCGGCACCGCCAATCAGCGCGGCGCCAATCAACGGCAGCATCAGCAACCATGGATGCGGATGCCATGGCAGATCGAATGCATAGCGATACAACACCAGACTCACCACTTCCGAACCGATGGCTGCCAGCAAGCCGCTGACCGCACCGAGCAAGCCGAACTCGATGCGGCGGGCCTTGACCAGCAATTGCCGCTGCGCCCCCAGCGCACGTAACAGCGCGCCTTGGCGAATGCGTTCATCCAGGGTCGCCTGCAGGCCGGAGAACAGCACCGCCATCCCCGCCGCCAACACGAACAACAACACGTATTCCACCGCCAGGGTGACCTGGGCGAGGATGCTGCGCAGTTGTTCCAGCAGAGCTTCGACCTGAAGGATGGTCACCGCCGGGAATGCCCGTGACAGCTCGACGATCTGCTGATCGTGACCGGGTGCAAGATAGAAACTGGTCAGGTAAGTCGCCGGCAGATCCTTGAGGGTGCCGGGCTGGAAGATCATGAAGAAGTTCGGCTGGAAGTTGTCCCAGTTGATCTCGCGCAGGCTGGTGACTTTCGCTTCACGATTGACCCCGCCGACGCTGAACACCATGTGATCGCCGAGTTTGAGCTTGAGGCTTTCGGCGACTTTACCTTCAACCGACACGCCCGGTACGTCGTCCGAGGGTTGCCCGGTCCACCACGTACCGGCGGTGAGCTTGTTACCGGCCGGCAGGTCGGCGGCCCAGGTCAGGCTCAAGTCACGTTGCACGGCACGGTCGCCGGCCGAATCCTTGCTGACGATCTGCTGCACCGGTTCGCCGTTGATGCTGATCAGCCGTCCCGGCACCACCGGGTACAGCGGCGCCGCCTGCGCGGACACCTTGATCAAGTGATCGGTGAAGGCCTGTTTGTCCGCCGGCAGGATGTTCAGGGCGAAGTAGTTGGGGGCGTTTTTCGGTAACTGGTTTTGCCAGGTGTCGAGCAGCTCGCCACGCAGCAGGGCGATCAGCGCCATCGACAGCAGGATCAAGCCGAACGCCAGCGCCTGCCCGGCCGCCGCCAGTGGATGACGCAGCAGTTGACCCAGGCCGAGACGCCACGGCAGCGGCGCACGGGCGAGCATTCGGCGCAAGCTGTTGAGCAACAACAGCAGCAAGCCACCCAGCACCAGCGCAGCGACCACGCCACCGCCCAGCAGCGCGAAGGTCAGCAGCAGATCCAGACTCAGGCGCCACATGATCAGCCCGAGTGCGCCCAGCGCCGCGCCATAAACCATCCAGGTGCTCGAAGGAATCGGCAGCATGTCGCGGCGCAGCACCCGCAACGGTGGCACCCGACCCAGCGCGGCAAGCGGTGGCAGGGCGAAACCGGCCAGTGCCACCAGCCCGGTGCCGATCCCGGCGAGCGCCGGAAACAGGCCGCCCGGTGGCACATCGGCGGGTAGCAGATCATGCAACAGGGCGAACAGTCCCAGTTGCGCCAGCCAGCCGAGCACGGCACCGCTGAGGGCGGCGAACAGGCCCAGCACGGTCAGCTGAATACTGAACAGCAACATGGTTTCCCGACGCGACAAACCGAGGCAGCGCAGCAAGGCACTGGCATCGAAGCGGCGACTGGCAAAGCGGTTGGCCGATAAGGCCACGGCCACGCCGGCCAACAGCACCGCGACCAGACTGGCCATGTTCAGGTAGCGCTCGGCCTTGCCCAGCGCGCCGCCGATCTGCCGGTTACCGTCGCGCGCATCCTGAATGCGCTGATTGGCGGCCAGGCCGGGTTTGATCAGTTGTCGATAGGTTTCCAGCGCCTGCGGTTCGCCGCGCCACAGTTCGCGATAACTCACGCGGCTGCCGGGTTGCACTACGCCGGTGGCGGCGAGGTCATCGAGGTTGATCATCACCCGAGGTGTGAGGCTGTAGAAGTTGCCGGCGCGATCCGGCTCGTAAGTCAGCACGCGGGTCAGCTTCAAGGTTTTCATGCCGACGTCGATGCTGTCGCCGATCTTCAGATCCAGCGCAGTCAGCAGACGAGCTTCAACCCACGCTTCACCGGGTTGCGGCTCGCCGCCCGAGGTTTCAGCGGCAAACGGGGCCGGGGCACTTTTCAGCTCGCCGCGCAGCGGGTAGGCGCGGTCGACGGCTTTGATGCTCGATAACTGAATGCCATTGTCGGTGGCAATGACGCTGGAAAACTCCACCACCTGCGCATGATTCAAGCGCAGCTCGGTGCCGCTGCGGATCTGTTCGTCGCGGGCCGGCGAGCTGCCCTCAAGCACCAGATCGGCGCCAAGGAACTCGGTGGCGCGCAGCGTCATTGCACCGTTGAGGCGGGCACCGAAGTAGCCGATGGCGGTGCTCGCCGCCACTGCGACGATCAGGGCAAAGAACAGCACGCGCAATTCCCCGGCGCGGGCATCGCGCATGAGTTGACGTAGGGCGAGACTGAACAGACGCAACAGCGGCAGACGTGCCATCAAGGCTCCAGAGGGGCAACCAGCAGCCCGGCTTCAAGTCGGATCAGGCGCCGGCAGCGATGGGCCAGGCGTTCGTCGTGGGTCACCAGCACGAGGGTGGTGCCGCGTTCCTTGTTCAGTTCGAACAGCAAGTCGCTGATGCGCTCGCCGGTGTGGCTGTCGAGGTTGCCGGTGGGTTCGTCGGCGAACAGCACGTCCGGCTCGGCAGCGAAGGCCCGGGCAATCGCCACGCGCTGTTGTTCGCCGCCGGAGAGCTGGCGCGGCGAGTGTGTCAGGCGCTGGCCGAGACCGACTCGTTGCAGCAGTTGGGTGGCGCGTTCGCGGGCGTCTTTGCGGCCATCGAGTTCCAGCGGCAGCATGACGTTTTCCAGGGCGTTGAGGCTGTCGAGCAACTGGAAGGATTGAAAGACGAAACCCACGTGTTCGGCACGGATGCGCGCGCGCTGGTCTTCGTCGAGATTGCTCAGGCCTTGCCCCGCGAGGATGACTTCGCCGCTGCTTGGCAGGTCGAGGCCGGCGAGCAGGCCGAGCAGGGTGGATTTGCCGGAACCGGACGCGCCGACGATGGCCAGGCTGTCGCCCTGGTTCAGTTCCAGGCTGAGTTCGTGCAGGATAGTCAGTTCACCTTCCGCGCTGGGAACCACTTTGCTGAGGTTCTTCGCGGTGAGAATGCTTGCGCCCATGGAGAATCCGATGCGTGTGTGGTTTTTGAGTGCTGGCCTGGCCTTGATGTGCATGGCCCAGAACGCAGCGGCGGGTACTGTCCTGATCGTTGGCGATAGTATCAGCGCCGGTTTCGGACTGGATACCCGCCTGGGGTGGGTATCGCTGCTCGAGCAACGGCTCAAGCAGGAGGGTTTTGACGACAAAGTAGTCAATGCTTCCATCAGCGGCGACACCAGTGCCGGAGGCCAGGCACGCCTGCCGGCGCTGCTTGCAGAGCACAAGCCGGAACTGGTGATCCTCGAATTGGGGGGCAACGACGGCCTGCGCGGAATGCCGCCAACGCAATTGCAACAAAACCTTGCGGCGATGATCGACAGCTCGCGCCAGAGTGGCGCCAAGGTGTTGCTGCTGGGCATGCAATTGCCGCCCAACTACGGCAAGCGTTACACCGATGCCTTTGCCGAGGTCTACGGCAAACTTGCGGACGATAAAAAAATCCCGCTGGTGCCGTTTTTCCTCGACGGCGTGGGTGGACATCCCGAGCTGATGCAGGCCGATGGTCTGCACCCGGCCGCCGGGGCTCAGGGCAAGTTGCTGGAAAATGTCTGGCCGACGCTAAAACCGCTGTTATGAGGCTTTTCTAGTGGCAGGCTTTCGGCTAATGTGGCGCCCCCTTATTTGGAGCCCCCGATGCCGCGTCCTGCCTGGTCCCTGTTTGCCTACCAACTGATCGAGCCTGACGAACAGCTGGATCTGTTCGCCTGCCAGGAAGTGCGGGTGCATCTGGTGACCCGTCAGCTCGAACTCGGTGGCTCGGCAGACCGCACGTTGTGTGGCAGTCTGCTTCCAGCACAACCGCGTTGGTCGAGTGTGGATCGTCGGGTGTTTCAGGATCAGCGTCTGTGTTCGTTGTGCCGGGCGATTCTCGAGTCGCAGAAGCGCGGCACCTCGCCGATCTGGCCCGAGTTGCGTTTCGAACTCTAGGATCAATAAATCGCAGCCTGCGACAGCTCCTACATGAAGACTTCTGGCTGGCCATCGGCGCATCTCCCCGAATTCCCGAGGTGCGGTGTACAATCGCGCTCTTATACCCTTGTTGATCATGCGAAGGATTTTCCGGATGTTGCCGCGCTTTCCTGCCGTCACCCGCTGCCTGTCACTTGCCGCCCTGTGTGTGGCCGGTCCCGTTGCTGCATTGGAGTTTCCCCTGCCACCACCCGGTGAGGACATCATCGGCCAGGTGCAGGTGATCAAGGCCAAATACGAAGACACCTTCGCTGACCTGGGCACCAAGTACGACCTGGGCTATTCGGAAATGGTCGCGGCCAACCCGGGCGTCGATGCCTGGCTGCCGGGCGCCGGTACTGAAATCGTCCTGCCGACCCGGTTCATTCTGCCGCCGGGTCCACGCGAAGGCATCGTGATCAACCTCGCCGAGTACCGCCTCTACTACTACCCGAAAGGCCGGAACGTGGTGTACACCTTCCCGCTGGGGATCGGGCGTGAAGGTTGGGGCTCGCCAATCGCCCACACCTCGATCACAGCCAAGACGCCGAACCCGACCTGGACCCCTCCGGCGTCGATCAAGGCAGAGCACGCCGCCGACGGTGATCCGCTGCCGAACGTGGTACCGGCCGGCCCGGACAACCCGCTGGGGCCGTTCAAGTTCACCCTGGGTACACCGGGCTACCTGATCCACGGTTCGAACAAGAAGTTCGGCATCGGCATGCGCACCAGCCACGGCTGCTTCCGCATGTTCAACAACAACGTGCTGGAAATGGCGGCCATGGTGCCGGTCGGCACTTCGGTGCGCATTCTCAACGATGCGTACAAGTTCGGCAGCAGTGGCGGCAAGGTCTATCTGGAAGCGCACACACCCATCGATGACAAGGGCAACCCGTCGGTGGTCGACAAGCACACTGCAGTGATCAATGCGATGCTCAAGCGCGAAGATGTCACCAACAACCTGCGCGTGAACTGGGATGTCGTGCGTGATGTGGTAGCGGCCGAAGATGGCCTGCCAACTGAAATCGGCACACCGAATACCTCGGCGCCGATGGTCTCGAACACCCCGATCGACCTGCAGCAGTAAGTCGATCAAAACCCGCAGGCGCGTGCAGCGTCGGCGGGTTTTTTATTGCCCGGGGGAAAGTACCGGCAATAAAAAAGCCGACCCAAAAAATGGGTCGGCTTGATAACAATCCCGAGGGATTATTACTTGCGGCTAGCTTTGTCCAGCATACGCAGAGCACGCTCGTTAGCTTCGTCAGCAGTCTGTTGTGCTTTTTGAGCAGCAGCCAGAGCTTCATCAGCTTTACGGTATGCTTCGTCTGCACGAGCTTGAGCGCGAGCAGCTGCGTCTTCAGTAGCGGTCAGACGTGCTTCGGTTTCTTTCGATGCGCTGCTGCAACCGGTAGCCAGAACTGCGGCCAGAGCCAGAGCAGAGAATTTCAGAACGTTGTTCATCGTGTTCCCCTTCAAGGACTTTCAATTAAGTGGCTTTCTCCTCCGATTGAGGAAATAGCCGGCGTACATACTACCCATTACTTGTAGTAAGTAAACTGACGGAGCGCAAGAAGCAAAAAAAATTGTAGGCGTTGATTCTTTTTCGAGCAACTTTTAACCGGCCTGTATAAAAAGTATCCAGCTGCAAGCCCCGGCTTGAGCGTGTTAATGAGAAAAAGTTCCCGTTGCCTGATGCAGTTTCTGCGTCTTGCACCAAGTGTGCCTAGATGAATTCGTCTACACTTTTGTTCCGATTTTGCATGACGCCTCACATATCTTTGTCGCTCTTGAGGTGACTTTAAAGAAGAGGCTGCGTCTTAAGTCTCGACATTCGGCAATGTTCCGGTGAGCGCTTCGGGAAGATCTTCCCTGCGCCTGCCGCTGCGTCCATCGGAGTCACCCGGTCAACGAGCACGATGACGAGCGCACCTTGAGCATTTTCGCCAATGGTGCCTACTATTTATCACGTGCTCGGTTGCGCGAGATCGGTGTGGTTTTTCTCGGTGTCCATCAGGCACGGGGTGGCGTAGATGTTCCTTCGCCGGAAAAACATCGGTAAGGTAGGGGTCAGAATTCAAGACCCGCGAGGAGTAGTGATGAGCGAGGCGTTGTCCATCCACCATGACCAGGCTGGTCATCAGTTCGAGACCAATGTGGACGGTCATCGTGCCTACCTGACCTATATGGATCTGGGGAAACAGACCCTGGATATCTATCGCACCTTCGTGCCCAACGCCTTGCGCGGCCGTGGCATTGCCGCCGCGCTGACCGAAAGCGCGCTGCAGTACGCCGAAGAAATGGGCTACACGGTGATCCCGTCGTGCTCCTACGTCGAGCGCTACATGGAGCGTCATCAGCGCCGCGCCGCCAAGATCTGAATCGCACACACGAAAACGCCGGGCAATGCCCGGCGTTTTTTTATGCCCGTGAAACGTTGATCAGCTGCGCTGACGTTTCGGCAGAACATCCTTGAGCTTGGCGTGCATGCTGCGCAGGGTGTTCTCGGTGGCGGACCAGTCGATGCAGGCATCGGTGATCGACACGCCGTATTGCAGGTCGGCGAGGTCTTTCGGGATGGCCTGGCAGCCCCAGTTCAGATGACTCTCGACCATCAGGCCGATGATCGACTGGTTGCCTTCGAGGATCTGGTTGGCGACGTTCTCCATCACCAGCGGTTGCAGGGCCGGGTCCTTGTTGGAGTTGGCGTGGCTGCAATCGACCATGATGTTCGGTTTGATCTTCGCCTTGTTCAGCGCCTGCTCGCACAGGGCGACGCTGACCGAATCGTAGTTCGGCTTGCCGTTGCCGCCACGCAGCACCACATGACCGTAGGCGTTGCCCTTGGTGGTGACGATCGACACGCCACCTTCCTGGTTGATACCGAGGAAACGGTGCGGGCTGGACACCGACTGCAGGGCGTTGATCGCCACGGTCAGGCCGCCGTCAGTGCCGTTCTTGAAGCCGACAGCCGAGGACAGGCCGGAAGCCATTTCACGGTGGGTCTGGGATTCGGTAGTGCGTGCGCCGATGGCCGACCAGCTGATCAGGTCCTGCAGATACTGCGGGGAGATCGGGTCGAGGGCTTCGGTGGCGGTCGGCAGGCCTTTCTCGGCCAGGTCCAGCAGCAACTGGCGACCGATATGCAGACCGTCCTGAATCTTGAACGAGTCATCCAGGTACGGATCGTTGATCAGGCCTTTCCAGCCAACGGTGGTTCGTGGCTTCTCGAAATACACGCGCATGACCAGATACAGGGTGTCGGAGACTTCCTCCGCCAGCACCTTGAGGCGATCGGCGTATTCGTGGGCAGCCTTGATATCGTGGATCGAGCACGGGCCGATCACTACGAACAGACGGTGGTCGGTGCCATCAAGAATGTTGCGAATGACTTCGCGGCCCTTGGTGACGGTGCGCAGCGCAGCATCGCTCAGAGGGATATCACGCTTGAGCTGATCGGGAGTGATCAGGGTCTCGTTAGAGGCGACGTTTAGGTCGTTGATCGGTAAATCAGCCATCGTTTACTCGTCAGGTCACGGGTGCCGGCCGCCAGCGATCCCCGCGCGGCGGAGCACAGCAGATTTAAGCGCGTCGGGGAGCCGAACCTTAGCGCGTCAGACGCGGCTCGACAATGGGCAAACGCCGCTTTAATCCAGCACTGGCTGGGCAAAAGCCTTGCGCACGCTGTCGTGGGAGAACTCGTCGGCGTGTTGTTCGACCCATTGCAGGGCCAGCGCCTGAATATCCTGCAGATCGTCGTGGGCCTCGTTCATGCGGCAATAACGTTCGATCTGGCACACCTGTTCGCCCATCCGGGCACTGAACAGCGTCTGCTCATCGGTGAATGCGATCCCCACCAGATAGCCCTTTTTGCGCCGCAGACACCATGCGACATAGCCCGGATAACAGATCTCGGCGTTGAGTGTCGGCATGCGCACTTGCAGCGCCGTGCCGTGTCGCCACGCGCGGTGATAATTGCAAGCGATCCCGCCGAGGCTGATAGTGTGCAGCTGTTGCCTGGAAATACACTCGGGCTTGAGCAAGGTTAATTCAACCGGCACATCGTCCGGATGAGGAATGAAACGTCCCATGAGCACAGACTCCCTGTGTCGGCCATTTGACATTGTTTCCCCCAGTATAGTGGTCGAATCCGAGCTGACCGATTTCGACGCCGACCAGCGGCTGCTGGCGATGAGCGGCGTTTCGCTGGTGATTTTCACCAGCGTCGGCTGTTCCAGCTGCCGCTATGCCAGAGAGGTGTTGCCCGGGTTCGAGCTGGCGGTGGATCGCCTGTGCTGGATCGATGCCGGCAACAACGGCGGGTTGGTGGAGCGTTATCAGGTCTTTCATTTGCCGGCGCTGTTTGTGGTGCGCGACGGCGAGTTCTTTGGGGCATTGCACACGCGCCTGACCGCCGATGCGCTGAACGCAGCAGTGGCGCAGGCACTGGGTCGAATTGCAGAGGAGTTGCCATAGATGGCGGGAGCAGACAGCAAACCGGTGATCGGGATTATCGGCACCGGGGCCATTGGCGGGTTTTACGGTGTGATGCTGGCGCGGGCCGGTTTCGATGTGCACTTTTTACTGCGCAGTGAATTCTCGGCGGTGGCCGAACGTGGTTTGCAGGTGGACAGTGCCGTGCATGGCACCCTGACGCTGAACCCGATGCAGGCGTATGCGAAGGCCGAGGACATGCCGGCTTGCGACTGGTTGCTGGTCGGCGCCAAGACCACCAGCAGCGCGGGTCTGGCCCCGGCGATCATTGCTGCGGCCAGGCCCGGCGCGAAAGTGCTGGTGCTGCAGAACGGTCTGGACGTCGAAGACAGCTTGCGCGAGTTGCTGCCCGATTCCCTGCATCTGCTCGGTGGTCTGTGCCTGATCTGCGTGCATCGCGAAGGGCCGGGACACATCACCCATCAGGCCTTGGGTGCGGTGAATGTCGGCTATCACAGTGGCCCGGCGGCGGATGAAGCGGCGCGCATGGCGCTGGTCGAGGAGGGTGCCGGTCTGTTCCGCGCCGCTGGCATCGATTCGCAGGCGATGCCCAATCTGCAACAGGCGCGCTGGCAGAAACTGGTGTGGAATATTCCCTACAACGGTCTCTCGGTGTTGCTCGGCGCCGGCACCACGCCGCTGATGGCCGACGCGGACAGTCGCGCGCTGATCCAGGCGTTGATGGCCGAAGTGGTGCAGGGCGCCAGGGCCTGCGGTCACGACGTTCCGCCCGGTTACGCCGATTACCTGTTCATGATGACCGAGAAAATGCCCGACTATTGGCCGAGCATGTACCACGATTTCCTGCACAAGCGGCCGCTGGAACTGGAGGCGATTTACGCCCGGCCATTGGCCGCAGCCAAAGCGGCAGGCTGTGAGTTGCCACGGATCGAAGCGCTGTATCGCACATTGAGTTTTATCGACCGACGCAACACTTGAGTCGGTTTTCGGGGGAGTGGGGGAAGGCATGGCCAAGAACATCGATGACAAACTGGTGCTGGCGATTTCGTCTCGCGCCTTGTTCGACCTGAGCGAGAGTCATAAGGTCTATCTGGCGAGCGGCGTCGAAGCCTATCGGCAATACCAGATCGAACACGAAGACGAAATTCTCGCGCCCGGCGATGCGTTCCCGCTGGTGGAAAAACTCCTGAGCCTCAACAGTCGCCTCGACCGCGCCCGGGTCGAGGTGATTCTGGTTTCGCGCAACAGTGCCGACACCGGCCTGCGCGCGTTCAACTCGATCGATCATTATGGGCTGGACATCTCGCGGGCGGCCTTCGTCGGCGGGCGCAGTCCGTATCCCTATCTCAAAGCGTTTGGCTGTGACTTGTTTCTGTCCACCCACGCCGAGGATGTGCGCGCCGCGCTGGACGCCGGGTTTGCCGCGGCGACGATTCTCTCCGGCGGCGCCAGTCGCGCGGCCAGTGATGAGTTGCGCATCGCCTTCGACGGCGACGCGGTGTTGTTCTCCGACGAATCCGAGCGCGTTTATCAGGCCGGCGGGCTGCTGGCGTTTCAGGCCAAGGAGCGCGAGTCGGCGCGCGAGCCATTGCGCGGTGGGCCGTTCAAGGGCTTTCTGGCGGCGCTCAATGCGCTGCAACGCGAGTTCCCCGAAGACGACTGCCCGATCCGCACGGCGTTGGTCACCGCGCGTTCGGCACCGGCGCATGAGCGGGTGATCCGCACCTTGCGCGAGTGGGACATCCGCCTCGACGAGTCGCTGTTTCTCGGCGGGCTGACCAAATCGGCGTTTCTCGAAGCCTTCGCTGCCGATGTGTTCTTCGACGATCAGACCGGCCACTGCGAGGCCGCCCGCGAAGTGGTCGCCACCGGTCACGTACCGCATGGCATCAGTAACGAACCGTCGATCTAAAGCCCCAGTGCTTCAAGACGTTGCGTCGCACGTCGTACTCGCCAAGGCACTGCTAAGCTGAATCAAATCTCCGCCATGTTGGCACGCGAGGAGGTCATATGATTCGTTCGATGCTGTATGCCACTGACCTCGGTCTGTACGCACCTTTAGTGATGCAGCATGCCCTGGCGCTGGCGCGGACATTCAATGCCGACTTGTATGTGGTGCATGCAGTGGAACCCATGGGGCTGTTTGCCGAGTCGGTGTTGCAGAGTTATCTCGACGAACAGGCATTGAACGAATTTCACAGTCAGGGTCTGAAAACTGTCATCGCCAATATCGAGCAACGGGTGCTGGACAGTTTTCGCGAAGAGCTGGGCGACGAGGGCGAGCAGGATCTGCAGCGGATTTGCGCGGTTCGTGTGGTGCAGGGCGATCCGGCGCAGGTGATTCTCGACCAGGTGCAGAAACTCTCTGTGGATTTGCTGATCGTAGGCACTCACAGCCACGGCGTAGGGGCGGAAACGCCTTTGGGGCGCACGGCGACTCGGGTCCTGCAATTGGCCAAGGTGCCGGTTTATCTGGTGCCATTGGTGGAGCGCCGGCGCCGGGGGGATCGCTGAAGCGGGAATAATGGCCTTTTGATAAAAAAGTTCTAGATTTATTCATCAAACCATTAATATAGTTATATACCGTCGCTGATGCCCGTGGCGTCTACCTGCTTTGAGGGATACATATGAAGCTTCAACAATTGCGCTACATCTGGGAAGTGGCGCACCACGACCTCAACGTTTCCGCTACCGCCCAAAGCCTTTACACCTCGCAACCGGGTATCAGTAAACAGATCCGCCTGCTGGAAGACGAACTTGGCGTTGAAGTGTTTGCCCGCAGTGGCAAGCACCTGACCCGCGTCACCCCGGCCGGCGAGCGCATCATCACCACCGCAGGCGAAATCCTGCGCAAGGTCGAAAGTATCAAGCAGATCGCCCAGGAATTCTCCAACGAGAAAAAAGGCACCCTGTCGATCGCCACCACCCACACCCAGGCGCGTTATGCATTGCCGCCGGTGATCAGCAATTTCATCAAACAATACCCGGACGTGGCGCTGCACATGCACCAGGGTTCGCCAATGCAGATCGCCGAGATGGCCGCTGACGGCACCGTCGATTTCGCCATCGCCACCGAAGCGCTGGAGCTGTTCGGTGATCTGGTGATGATGCCGTGCTATCGCTGGAACCGCTGCGTGGTCGTGCCGCAGGGCCACCCGCTGACCAAGCTGCCGAAGCTGACCCTCGAAGCGCTGGCCGAATACCCGATCGTGACTTACGTGTTCGGTTTCACCGGCCGTTCGAAACTCGACGAAGCCTTCAGTCATCGTGGCCTGACGCCGAAAGTGGTGTTCACCGCGGCCGACGCCGACGTGATCAAAACCTACGTGCGTCTGGGCCTGGGTGTGGGCATCGTTGCCAAAATGGCGGTCGACACCAAGCTCGATAACGACCTGGTGGTGCTGGATGCCAGCGAACTGTTCGAGTCGAGCATCACCAAGATCGGTTTCCGTCGCGGTACTTTCCTGCGAGGTTTCATGTGCGACTTCATCGAGAAGTTCGCTCCACACCTGACCCGCGAAGTGATGGCCAAAGCCATCCAGTGCCACAACAAGCAGGAACTGGAAGAGCTGTTCGACGGCGTCGAACTGCCGGTCCACTAAGACCCTGCCTCAAAGCACCTCGGTGACAGCAAACTGTTGCCGGGTGCCCGCCACCAGAATCTCCACTTCATCGCCCTCGAACTTGCCCAGCAGGCTTTTGCCCAGCGGCGAGCGCGGGGTGATGACGGTAATCGGCTGACCCACCACATCGACTTTCAGGCCTGCCGCATCCGGGGCCAGAAACAGCCATTGCTCGCGACCCTTTTCGTCCTCCAGACCGAGCAGGGCGCCGATCTCGATGCCGCGATTTTCGTCGTAGGCACGCAGCGTCAGGTTCTGGCACAGCGCCAGTGACTGGCGGATTTCCTCGACCCGTTTCGCCTGACCAGCCGCCAGATAGGAAGCCTCAAGCCCGAGCGTGTCGTATTTGTTCTCGGCGATGTTCTCTTCGTGGGTCGCGGTTTCGTAAGCGGTCTGCGCGGCGCGTTCGGCGATGTCGAGGTCGACGCGCAGTTTGTCGAGGATCAGTTGGTGGACGGTGTGTTTGTTCATGATCAATCGCAGAATTGCAAAACGTTGGCGCGGCTCTTTTCGCTCGGCGCGGTCTGGTCCTGTTGCAGCCAGAACTGGCATTTCGGATTTGACTGGTTGCGACTGCTGCCGCGAGCCTGATCCAGGCGCGCCTGCTGCTCGTTCTTGCGCAGGTTTTCTTCGTACTGTTCGAACAGCGGACTCTGTGGCGGAATGTCCGGTTGTACCTGAACGGCCGCTGGCGGCTTGGCCAGTTGCTGCACCGCCTGAGCAACCGGTGCCAGTTGCTCGGTCAACACAAAACGCGAAATCAGCCAGCAAGTCAGGGCAATGGCGAGAAAACCCAGCCACATGCCCAAGGCAATGCTGCCGGTCAGTTGCAGCGCGCTAAGCTGAACGGGCAACGGGCGACGCGGATTGGGACGATAGGGCATGGCTGCCTCCTGGCGGATGATTGCGGGCAAGTGGCGATTGTCGCACGAAGATTAATCGCCGTCGGCTCTTCTGCGCGAGGTCATTTATGCGGACAATCAGCGCTTTTGCCAACGGGAGTCTTGCATGCCGATACCGAAAACCCGCTGGGATATTTTTTGCACCGTGGTCGACAACTATGGCGACATCGGCGTGACCTGGCGTCTGGCCCGGCAACTGATAGCCGAGCATGGGCTGGCGGTGCGCCTGTGGGTCGATGACCTGCGCGCCTTTGAACGTATCTGCCCCGAGATCGACATCCACCTGGCGCAGCAATCGCAGCAGGGCGTCGAGGTGCGGCATTGGCCGAGCGACTGGCCGCAGACGGAGGCGGCGGACGTGGTGATCGCCGCATTTGCCTGTCAGCTGCCATCGGCGTACATGGACGCCATGGCCGAGCGGCAACAGCCACCGCTGTGGATGAACCTCGATTACCTCAGCGCCGAAGACTGGGTCACCGGTTGTCACGGTTTGCCGTCGGTGAAGTACAAGTCGGTACAGAAATTCTTTTTCTTTCCCGGATTTCAACCGGGGACGGGCGGCTTGCTGCGTGAAAACGGTCTGTTTGAGCGGCGTCGGCGATTTCAGCAGGACGCGGCTGCGCAGCGACAATTCCTGCACGGCCTGGGCGTAGATCGCGCAGCTGACGCACAGCTGATCTCGTTGTTTGCCTACGAAAATGCCGGGCTGGCCAGTTGGCTGGATGCGTTGGCGGCCGATAGCGCGCCGACCCATCTGCTGGTGCCGGAAGGGCGGATTCTCGGTGACGTTGCGCGCTGGCTCGGGGTCGACGCGTTGGCTGTCGGCGATCTGGACGTGCGTCAGGCGCTGACGGTGCAGGTGCTGCCGTTCGTCCGTCAGGATCAATACGATCAGTTGCTGTGGTGCTGCGACTTCAACGCGGTGCGCGGTGAAGACTCGTTCGTCCGTGCACAGTGGGCCGGGCGACCGATGCTCTGGCATATCTATCAGCAGGACGAAGACATCCACCTCGACAAGCTCGATGCCTTTCTCGCGCTCTACACCAAAGGGCTTTCACCGGCCGCTGCCGAGGCGATGAGCAGTCTGTGGCGGGCCTGGAGTGCCGGGAAACCGATCGGCGAGCACTGGCTCCAGGCCCGTAAACACTGGCCAGAACTGCAGGAAAACGCCGAGGCGTGGTGTCTGGAACAAGGCTTGCAGGCGGATCTTGCCACGGCGCTGGTACAGTTTTACCTAAATTGGATATGATACGCGGCCTAGATTTTTGTAAATCCCATCCAAATTCGGATATTCGCAATGAAAACTGGTAAAGAACTCAAACCCGGTACCGTGATCCGTATCGACAACGATCCTTGGCTGGTTCAGAAAGCTGAATTCACCAAGTCGGGCCGTAACAGCGCGATCATGAAGACCAAGCTGAAGAACC
This sequence comes from Pseudomonas fluorescens, assembly GCF_004683905.1. Lineage (NCBI taxonomy): Bacteria > Pseudomonadati > Pseudomonadota > Gammaproteobacteria > Pseudomonadales > Pseudomonadaceae > Pseudomonas > Pseudomonas fluorescens. Next base: position 4,232,867 of record NZ_CP038438.1, on the reverse strand, counting down.
TGCTGACCGGTTACAAGACCGAAACCGTTTACGGTGCGGACGACAAGCTGGACGACGTGATCCTCGACCGCAAAGAAGCGACCCTGTCCTTCATCAGCGGCGACACCTACACGTTCATGGACACCACTGACTACACCATGTACGAACTGAACGCCGAAGACATCGAAAGCGTTCTGCCTTTCGTTGAAGAAGGCATGACCGACGTTTGCGAAGCCGTGTTCTTCGAAGAGCGTCTGGTTTCCGTAGAACTGCCGACCACCATCGTGCGTCAGGTTGACTACACCGAAGGTTCCGCTCGCGGTGACACTTCCGGCAAGGTGATGAAGCCTGCCAAACTGAAGAACGGTACCGAGCTGTCGGTTGCTGACTTCATCGAAATCGGCGACATGATCGAGATCGATACCCGCGAAGGCGGTTCCTACAAAGGCCGTGCCAAATAAGCACTGCTTTTTACGGAAAGAAAAAGCCCGACCATTGAGTCGGGCTTTTTTGTGCCTGCGATTCCACGTCTACCACCGAACCCTGTGGGAGCGAGCTTGCTCGCGAATAGGCCCGGTCAGACAACCTGTGTGTTGAATGACACAAAGCATTCGCGAGCAAGCCCGCTCCCACAGTGGATTGGTGTTGTTCTCAAACGGTGGTGTGCAGGCGTACGTCAACGTTGCCGCGGGTGGCATTGGAGTACGGGCAGACCTGGTGCGCCGCTTCGACCAGGCTCTGTGCATCCGCCTGTTCCAGGCCCGGCAGGCTGATGTGCAGGTCGATGTCCAGACCGAAACCGCCAGGGATCTGACCGATGCCGACGTGCGCGGTGATCGAGGCGTCGTCCGGGATCTTGCGTTTGGTCTGGCTGGCGACGAATTTCAGCGCGCCGATGAAGCAGGCCGAGTAACCGGCAGCGAACAGTTGCTCAGGGTTGGTCGCTGCGCCGCCGGCACCGCCGAGTTCTTTCGGGGTAGCGAGTTTGACGTCGAGGATGTTGTCGCTGGAGATCGCACGACCATCACGGCCGCCAGTGGAGGTTGCGATTGCAGTGTAGAGAGTTTGCATGGTGTGGGCCTCATTGAGTGTCTGTTGTTGCGCTAATTGTTTGCGCGCTAAGTAGCTGCGAGGTGAATGTAGCTCGCTAATGTTTAGTGCGCAAGATAATTTTTTGAGAAAGCTGAATCTCGGTCCTTTAAAGGCACTGTCGATCAGCTTGAAAGTGAAGATTTAGAGCGGATGGTGGGGGCGCGGGCTGAAGAATATTTTTCCTGATGAACCGATCCTTTGTAGGATTGAGCCTGCTCGCGATAGCGGTGGAGCAGGCAATAAGGGGGCCGACTGAACCACCGCTATCGCGAGCAGGCTCACTCCTACAAGAGGGCAGCGCTGTTATCCGGTCAGGCTTTCTTGCAGATGGCTGCGCAGGGCTTGCAGCTCAGATTGAAGATTCTGCAGGCGTTCGAGGGTGAAACCACTGGCGCCCAAGATGCATTGCGGAACGCTTTTGGCCTGCTCACGAAGAGCCCGTCCCTGCGCGGTCAGTTCGACGATCACCACCCGTTCGTCTTCACGGCTGCGGGTTCTGCTGAGCAGACCTTCACCTTCTAGCCGTTTGAGCAACGGTGTCAGCGAGCCTGGATCGGTCAGCAACCGCGTGCTGATTTCGCCCACGGTCAAACCATCCTTTTCCCACAGCACCATCATTGCCAGATACTGCGGATAGGTCAGGCCCAGCGCTTGCAGCAGCGGCTTGTAGACCTTGGTCATCATCAGTGAAGTGGAATGCAGGGCGAAGCACGCCTGATTGTCGAGCAGCAGGTCGTCGCAGGTGTCGCGTTCGGTGGTCATGGCAAAGCCTTGTTCGGTGATGGGCTTGAATCTAGCGCCCGAATGTTTAATGCGCCAGATAATTATCCAGGATCTAGTGTCGGCCCAGCTCGCGTTGCAGCGCCAGATCCCACGGTGGCACCGGGCTGAAGCGGGTCTTGAGGTATTCCAAAAGCAGACGGCTGCGCGAGTGGGTCTGTTGTTCCATGCGCAGCGCATAGATGCCGGTGCTTTCCGGTTGCGGCAGGCCGTTCTCGCAGAACAGCGGCAGCAGTTCGCCGCGCAGCAGGTACTCACTGGCCAGCCAGGTCGGCAAATGCGCGATGCCCAGCCCGGCCAGAGCACCGCACACCAGCGCTTCGGCATTGTTGGCGCTCATGCGGATGCGCGCGGGGCGATGCAGTTGCATTTGCCCGTCCAGTTCGAAGCGCCAGGCGAAGGGCGGGGCGAGACCTTCCCAATCCAGCCCGTCATGTTCACTCAACTGCGCGGGATGGCGCGGTGCGCCACGGCGTTTGAGGTAGTCGGGGCTGGCGCAGGCAATGCGCACCATGCTCGCCAGCGGCGTGGCGACCAAGCGCGTATCGGCCATTTGCCCGGCACGCAGCACCAGATCGACTTTGCCCAGGTTCGAGCCGTGCATATCGATGAAGCTGTCGATCAGGTGCAACTGCACGTCGAGGCCCGGGTACAGCACCAGAAAGTCAGCGATGACCGGCGCGAGATGGCGGCGACCAAAAGCGGCCGGGGCATCGATTCGGATCAAGCCTTCCGGCGCACTGCTCAACGACACCGCTTCGGCGCGGGCCAGTTGCAGCTCGCTGACGATGCGCCGCGCCCGCTCGGCAAACGCCAGACCCGCCGGGGTTGCCCTTACGACGTGGGTGCTGCGAATGAACAACTGGCTGCCGACCGCGCTTTCCAGGCTGTCGATGCGCCGCGCGACGGCGGAAGGCGTCAGCGGATGACGACGGGAAGCTGCAGAAAAACTGCCGCTTTCCAGCACATCGAGAAACAGCCCGAGCTGTTCGGTCAACTGATTGGGATTCATAGGTGCTTCGGTGTTTGTGCGAAATTGGCATAGCCATTGTGCGTTGCTGTGCGTTTCCCCGCCAGCCTCGACTGCGTAGGATGAATCGCCTGACGGATGAGGAAATCGCTGTGATCGAGTTTTTGTTGTACCTGCTGTTTGGCGCCGCCCTTGGCACATTGGGCGGGATCTTCGGCATCGGCGGTGGTTTGATCGCCATCCCGCTGCTGGGCGTATGGTTTGGCCTTGATCAGCAGATCGCCCAAGGCACGGCGCTGGTGATGGTGGTGCCCAACGTGATGCTGGCGCTGTGGCGCTATCATCAGCGCAATCGCATCGAGCTGCGTCATGCGCTGCCGTTGGCGGTCATGGGTTTTTGCTTTGCGTGGATCGGTTCGATCTGGGCGGTGGGCATTGATGCGCAAACCATGCGCATCGGTTTTGTCGCGTTCCTCGTGGTGCTCTCGGCGTACAACCTGCTGAAGATGTTCGGCAAGAAAACCGCCGTGACCTCCGAAATGCGTTACTCATGGCCATGGCTCGGTGTTCTCGGCGCAGCGTCCGGGACCATGGGTGGTTTGTTCGGTGTCGGCGGGGCCGTGGTGGCAACGCCAGTGCTGACCAGTCTGTTCGGCACCAGCCAAGTGGTTGCTCAAGGCCTGTCGCTGGCTCTGGCGTTGCCAAGCACCGGCGTGACCCTGGTGACGTACGCGGTGCATCACGAAGTGGACTGGATGATCGGCTTGCCGCTGGCCATCGGCGGTCTGGCCAGCATCAGTTGGGGGGTGAAAGTCGCCCACGCCATGCCGGAAAGGCTCCTGCGCGGGCTGTTCTGCGGTTTTCTGGTGCTGTGCGCGGTGATGCTCGCGTTTAAAGTTTGAAGCCTTCGACGATGTGTTCGGCCAGGCATTCGGTGATCGGCGACGGATTGTTCAGGTTGCGGATCAACATGATACTGGCCTCGGGCAACAGCGGCAGATCCTCGGCGGCGCCGAGAATGCGCATGTCCGGGGTGATCAGGCTTTCCAGTTGCGCGGTGATCGCCAGACCCGCGCTCACCACCGCCATCAGCGCCGACAGGCTGGTGCTGTTGTAGGCGATGCGGTAGTCACGGCCCATCGCGTCCAGCGCATTGCACGCCCACAAACGGCAGAAACAATCACTGTTGAACATCGCCAGCGGCAACGGCGTCTGCTCGTGGGCGCTGAAATTCTGCGCCTCGGCCCAGACGAAACGCTCCTTGCGCAGCAACTGACCGATCTCGTTGCCCGGCTCCCGGGTGACAATCGACAAGTCCAGATCGGTGCGCTGCAACAGCTGTTTGCTGGATTCGCAATGCACTTCGATCTGGATCAGCGGGTAGAACTGAGCGAACCGCGAGAGGATCCCCGGCAGAAACCGCATCACGTAATCATCCGGCGTGCCAATGCGCACAGTGCCAACCATGTGCGGCTCGCGCAGCGTGTTGAACACTTCGCTGTGCAATTTCAGGATGCGCCGCGCATAACCCAGCAGCACCTGGCCCTCGGCGGTCAGGCGCACCTGGCGGCCGTCACGCTCGAACAACTGTCGCTGCAGCACGTCTTCTTCGAGGCGCTTCATCTGCATGCTCACGGCCGATTGCGTGCGGTTGACCATCTCGCCGGCGCGGGTAAAACCGCCCTGATCGGCAATCGCAACGAAAGTGCGCAGGACATCGGTATCGATACTGGGGTAGGCCGACAATTGATGAATCTCCGTGATGAATTCCATCAGAAACATTCGTTGGATTGATCTTAGCGCCAGCGCGAGACTTGAGCCATCCACAAGGAGGGCAACACGATGAAAGGTCAAAGAGAGTATGTAGACGACGCAAAATTTTCCGGCCACGGCCATATCGTTTCCGACCTGCTGCACAAGTTTAGCCGCTGGTACGAACTGCACCGTGAGCGTGAGTTGCTTGCCAGCCTGAGCGACGAAGCGCTGAAGGACATCGGGGTCAGCCGTGCCGACGTCGAACACGAGGCCATCCGGCCGTTCTGGGATGATCCGATGCATAAATGATCAAGGCCTTACTACACAAACCACTTTCAGGTGAGGTAGGTTGCGAGCAGACAAGGAGATGTTCATGCCCGCGACTCTGGCCTTTTCTCTCAAACAGGCGCGACGACTGGCGCTGGCTGCCCAAGGGTTCAATGGGCGCCAGCCGCCGACCGTCAAGGCGCCGCAACTCAACCGGCTGATCGAACGGCTGGGGCTGTTGCAGATCGACTCCGTCAACGCCGTGGTGCGCTCGCACTATCTGCCGCTGTTTTCACGTCTGGGTTCCTATTCTTCCGATCTGCTCGACCAGGCTGCCTGGAGTTCGGGCCGTCGGCGCACGCTGTTCGAATACTGGGGCCACGAAGCGTCGTTGCTGCCGCTGGCGATGTATCCGTTGATGGGGTGGCGGATGCAGCGGGCCAGAACTGGCAGAGACATCTATCAGCAACTGGCGAAGTTTGGTCTTGAGCAGCAGGACGTCGTGCGCCGGGTTTTAAGCGCGGTTGAGGCGCGCGGTGCATTGGGCGCCGGCAGTCTGTCGACCCGCGAGGACAAGGCCGGGCAATGGTGGGACTGGAGCGCGGAAAAGCATGCGCTGGAATGGTTGTTCGCCGCCGGTGAAGTGACCGTCGCCGGCCGCCGCGGTTTTGAGCGTTTGTATGATTTGCCGGAGCGGGTGATCCCGACATCGATTCTGCAGCAGCCGTTGCCGGATGAAGCCGAAGCGCAGCGTGGTCTGCTGCTGCACGCGGCCCAGGCACTGGGCGTCGGCACGGAAAAGGATCTGCGCGATTATTTCCGCTTGAACCCTGGCGATGCGCGCCCGCGTCTGGCGGAGCTGGTCGAGGACGGGCAATTGCAGACCTGCGAAGTCGCTGGCTGGCGACAGATCGCCTACTGCCTGCCGCAGCCGAAAGTCCCGCGAAAAGTCGTCGCCAGTGCGCTGTTGTCACCGTTCGATTCGCTGATCTGGGAGCGCAGTCGTACCGAGCGGCTGTTCGATTTTCGCTATCGGCTGGAGATCTATACGCCGCAGGACAAGCGGGTCTACGGCTATTACGTGTTGCCGTTTCTGCACAACGAGCGGATTGCCGCGCGGGTCGATCTGCGCGCCGAGCGGGCGTCGGGACGATTGGCGGTGCATGCAGTGCACGAGGAAAAGCCGGGGCTGGACGAAGAGGGGATGCTGGCGCTGGCGTTGAATTTGCGGCAGATGGCCGATTGGCTGGGGCTGGAGCGAGTACAGCTTAATTGTCAGCGTGAGAGTGCGGGGCGGTTGCGGGTGGCATTGGCGCAGATCGGCTGTGACTGAGCGGGCCTCTTCGCGAGCAAGCCCGCTCCCACATGGGTTTTGTGTACGACACAGATCCAGTGTGGGAGCGGGCTTGCTCGCGAAGGCGGCCTGCCCGACGCTAAAAATCTGACTGATTCAGCGGCGAACCTGTTTCAGGGTTTCAGCAATCAAAAACGCCAGTTCCAGCGACTGATCGGCATTCATCCGCGGGTCACAGTGGGTGTGATAACGATCCGACAACCCGTCTTCAGTGATCGGCCGCGCACCACCGATGCACTCGGTGACATTCTGCCCGGTCATCTCGATATGAATCCCGCCGGCATAAGTGCCCTCGGCTTCGTGCACCTGGAAGAACTGCTTCACCTCACCCAGGATCTGCGCGAAGTCGCGGGTCTTGTAGCCGCTGCTGGCCTTGATGGTGTTGCCATGCATCGGGTCGGAGCTCCACAGCACCTGTTTGCCCTCACGCTGCACCGCACGGATCAGCGCCGGCAGGTGATCACCGACCTTGTTCGCACCCATCCGCGCAATCAGGTTCAGGCGCCCCGGATCGTTGTCCGGGTTGAGCACGTCGATCAGGCGAATCAGATCATCCGGGTTCATGCTCGGGCCGACTTTCACCCCGATCGGGTTGTTCACCCCGCGCAGGAATTCGACGTGAGCACCGTCGAGCTGACGGGTACGGTCACCGATCCACAGCATGTGCGCCGAGCAATCGTAGTAATCGTTGGTCAGGCTGTCGCGACGCACGAAGGCTTCTTCGTAGTTCAGCAGCAGCGCTTCGTGGGCAGTGAAGAAACTGGTTTCGCGCAGTTGCGGCGAGCTGTCCATGCCGCAGGCGCGCATGAACGCCAGGGTTTCATCGATGCGATCGGCGAGGTGGCTGTATTTTTCGGCCAGTGCCGAGTTGGCGATGAAGTCCAGGTTCCACTTGTGCACCTGATGCAGGTCGGCAAAACCGCCCTGGGCGAAGGCGCGCAACAGGTTCAAGGTGGCGGTGGACTGGTGGTACGACTGCAGCAGGCGCTCCGGATCCGGCACGCGGCTTTTTTCGTCGAAGCCGATACCGTTGACGATGTCGCCCCGGTAGGCGGGCAGGGTCACGCCGTCGATGGTTTCATCGTTGGCCGAGCGCGGTTTGGCGAACTGGCCGGCCATGCGCCCGACCTTGACCACCGGGCAACCGGCGGCGAAGGTCATGACGATCGCCATTTGCAGCAGCACTTTAAAAGTGTCGCGAATCTTCGCCGCCGAGAACTCGGCAAAGCTTTCCGCGCAATCGCCGCCCTGCAGCAGGAACGCCCGACCCTGAGTCACTTCGGCAAACTGACGGCGCAGCTCGCGCGCTTCGCCGGCAAACACCAGCGGCGGATAACTGGCCAGGGTCTGCTCGACCTGGCGCAGGTGCGCGGCGTCGGGGTATTGGGGTTGTTGCTGGATCGGCAGGGCGCGCCAGCTGTCAGGGCTCCACGGTTGGCTCATCACGGTCTCTAATTGGTTCTACGCACGGGAAGCCCATGGTAGCAGCAATTAGTGCGTGACCTGCTCCCGCCCCATCACCGACAATCGCCGCTTTGCCACGGCGCCGCAGCGGTGCCATCGCGTCACCGCGCCCGGTGACCATCAGGAGACGAAATGACTGAGGAGCGCGTCGAGCTGTTGCTCGCCGAGGTACAGGATGAGTTCGGCGTGATTCGCGTGCTGGAAGTGGCCGATTACCGCTTTCTGGAATTTGGCGATGCCATCGAACAGAGCTGCGTGTTCACCGCCGATCCGAGCTGGCTCGAATATGACTACACCCGGGCGATGCTGATTGGCGCGTTGTGCCATGAGCAACCGGAGAGCGCGCTGTTTCTCGGCCTCGGTGCCGGCACGCTGACCCAGGCCTGCCTCAAGTTCCTGCCGCTGGAAGACGTCGAAGCCATCGAACTGCGCCCGGACGTGCCGCGTCTGGCGATCGAGTACCTGGGGCTGGATGACGATCCGCGCTTGTACATTCGGGTCGGCGATGCGCTGGAGTTGCTGCCGACGGCCGAGCCTGCGGATCTGATCTTTGTCGATCTGTACACCGATGTCGGCCCGGGTGTCGGGCACCTGGCCTGGAGTTTTCTCGGCGACTGTCAGAAGCGTCTGAACCCGGGCGGCTGGCTGGTGATCAACCAGTGGGCCACCGATGACGGCAAACCGTTGGGCGCGGCGTTGTTGCGCGGGCTCTATCACCGGCATTACTGGGAGCTGCCGGTGAAGGAGGGCAATGTGATTCTGATTGTGCCGGCGGATCTCGATCAGGAGCTGGACATGCAGGCGCTGACCGCCCGCGCCGAAGTGCTGGCGCCACGGCTGGGTTATTCGCTGCAGTCGTTGATCAAGGCGATTCGCCCGGCGACTTGAGTGGTCAGTGATGGCCCCTTCGCGAGCAAGCCCGCTCCCACACTTGAAATGCATTCCAAATGTGGGAGCGAGCTTGCTCGCGAAGAGGGCCTGAAGAACACCCTTTTTCTCAGATCCCTTTGAAGATGCCCGGGCGCCGCTCAACCAGCGACCTCACCCCCTCCTTGGCATCCTCACTCCCCAGCAACTTCTTCACCAGCGCCGGCAATCCCTGCGCCGCCGCCGTCTCGCCTTCATACCGCGCCTGGCGCGCCGACATCAGCGTTGCCTGCACCCCCAACGGTGCCTGCCGGGCAATCCGTTCGGCCAGTTCGATCGCCCGCGGCAACAGATCCTCACTGGCCATCACTTCCTGCACCAAACCCAGACGCAACGCATCGTGGGCATCAAACTCATCGCCGGTCAGCAACCAGCGCATCGCGTTGCCCCAACCGGCCACCTGGTGAAAGCGCAATGTCGCGCCCCCAAACGGAAAAATCCCCCGCTGCACTTCCATTTGCGCGAAGCGGGTATTGCTCGCGCACAGGTTGATATCCGCGGCCAGCATCAACTCGATACCGATGGTCAGGCAGTAGCCCTGCGCGGCGACAATGACCGGTTTGCTGACCCGTGGACCAACGAAAACACCCCATGGGTCGCAACCACCGGTCGGAACCTGCCAGCCTTCGGCGAGGGCGGCGCTGGCGTTGAGCAGATCCAGACCGGCGGTAAAGTGTTCGCCATGCCCGAACACCACCGCCACCCGCGCCTCGCTGTCGGCCTCGAACTCGCCGTAGGCCAGGCTCAAGTCATTGAGCAGATCGAGGTCGAAGGCGTTGCGTTTGGCGGCCCGGTCAAGGCCGATCAGGTGGACATGACCACGGCGTTCACGGCTGACGCGGCCGGGGCAGGGCTGATTCATGGAGAAATCCTCGGGCGGGAAGGGCGGGTGCAGCGACGGTATGCCGCATATCGGTGAATCGTTTAAGCGTCATCACCCGCAGGGCCGGGCCTTTGCAAAATAGACCTTTGCACGATTATCCGCAAAACCCCGTTACACAGCGGTGACACACCGATTCAGGCGATAAAAAAAGCTCCCTTTTTGGGCAAATTCCGGTATAGTGCGCGCCGGCCTTTAACCGGGCCGCGTTTAGGTAGCGCAATTCCCCGAAGTCAGCTTCGGCTGCATGTCCGCACTGCGGGCTCTTCCTTGACGATTCTTTTTCATTCATACGTTTTCGCAAATCCCCGCCGACAAAGCTGCCAGGGCGACTCTTGAGTCTCAACACGGCATGTGCAGCTTTGGAGCATGGGTCTTTGCGGATGCACTTAGAGGCAGACCCATGACCCAGGAAATCGGCGGCTTCGCCGCTCTTGAACTTCATCCCAATATTGTCGCTGCAGTAGTCGCTACCGGCTATGAAGAGCCTTCGGCCATTCAGCAGCAGTCGATCCCGATCATCCTCGCCGGTCACGATATGATTGGTCAGGCGCAAACCGGTACCGGTAAAACCGCTGCCTTTGCCCTGCCTATCCTGCACCGCATTGATCCGTCCAAGCGCGAGCCGCAAGCTCTGATCCTGGCCCCAACTCGTGAGTTGGCGCTACAAGTTGCAACCGCTTTCGAAACTTACGCCAAGCAAATGCCGGGCGTAACTGTTGTGGCTGTCTACGGCGGCGCGCCGATGGGCCCACAATTGAAAGCAATCCGTAATGGCGCACAGATCGTTGTCGCCACTCCGGGCCGTCTGTGCGACCACCTGCGTCGCGACGAAAAAGTCCTCGCTACCGTGAACCACCTGGTTCTGGACGAAGCAGACGAAATGCTCAAACTCGGTTTCATGGACGACCTGGAAGTGATCTTCAAGGCCATGCCGGAAACCCGTCAGACCGTATTGTTCTCGGCAACCCTGCCGCAGTCGATCCGTGCCATCGCCGAGCGCCACCTGCGCGATCCGAAGCACGTGAAGATCCAGAGCAAGACCCAGACCGTTACCGCGATCGAACAGGCTCACCTGTTGGTTCACGCTGACCAGAAGACCTCCGCCGTTCTCAGCTTGCTGGAAGTGGAAGACTTCGACGCGCTGATCATGTTCGTGCGCACCAAGCAAGCGACCCTGGATCTGGCCAGTGCCCTCGACGCCAAAGGCTACAAGGCCGCTGCGCTGAACGGTGACATCGCCCAGAACCAGCGTGAACGCGTCATCGACTCGCTGAAAGATGGCCGCTTGGACATCGTTGTCGCGACCGACGTGGCTGCCCGTGGTCTGGACGTTCCGCGCATCACCCACGTATTCAACGTGGACATGCCGTACGACCCGGAATCCTACGTGCACCGTATCGGCCGTACCGGCCGTGCCGGTCGCGAAGGTCGCGCACTGCTGCTGGTGACTCCACGTGAGCGCCGCATGCTGCAAGTGATCGAGCGTGTCACCGGTCAGAAGGTTGCCGAAGTGCGTCTGCCGGACGCTCAGGCTGTTCTCGATGCACGCATCAAGAAACTGACCAACAGCCTGTCGCCGCTGGTCGCTGATGCTGAGTCGACTCACGGCGAACTGCTGGATCGCCTGACCGCTGACATCGGTTGCACCCCGCGTGCCCTGGCTGCAGCTCTGCTGCGCAAGGCGACCAACGGTCAAGCGCTGAACCTGGCGGCGATCGAGAAGGAACGCCCACTGGTGCCGAACAACGCACCGCGTGGCGACCGTCCTGAGCGTTCCGGTGATCGTCCTGAGCGTGGTGACCGCGAGCGTCGCGCGCCAATGCCTCTGGGCGAAGGTCGTGCCCGTTGCCGTACCGCGCTGGGTGCGCGTGACGGTATCGCCGCCAAGAACCTGCTGGGCGCCATCCTCAACGAAGGTGGTCTAGCCCGCGAAGCGATCGGTCGCATCCAGGTGCGTGACAGCTTCAGCCTCGTCGAGCTGCCGGAAGATGGTCTGGACAAACTCCTCACCAAGCTGAAGGACACTCGCGTCGCTGGCAAGCAGCTGAAACTGCGTCGCTACCGCGAAGATTGATCCGCCCTTGGGCTGATTGATCGAACATGAAAAATCCCCGACTGGTTCGGGGATTTTTTTTGCCTGTCTGAAAGAGCAAAGATCGAAGATCAAAAGATCGCTGCCTGCGACAGCTCCTACACAGGGTGTACTCATTCCCCACTGTAGGAGCTGCCGAAGGCTGCGATCTTTTGATTCTGCGTTTATCCGAAGCGATATATATCCATGCCTAACGCACCCATCGTGAATCCCCTGTGCGCCACGCTGAACTCGCCCCCCGCACCGCGGGCGAAATACAACGGCAGCAAATGCTCATCGCTTGGGTGGCTGCGTACGGCGTTCGGTGCCTGCTGACGGTAATCGTGCAGCGCCGCCTCATCGTTCGCCGCCAGCTTGTCGATCATCCAGTCACGGAAGTCCCGTGCCCATGGCTCGACGCTTTCCGGCCCGGCATGCCAGTCCAGTTCGCGCAGGTTGTGGGTGATGCTGCCGGAACCGATCAGCAAAATGCCCTGATCGCGCAGGCTTGCCAACGCACGTCCGACACGGGTTTGCAGCGCCGGGCCGCTGCGGCTCGGCAGCGACACCTGTACCACCGGGATATCCGCCTGCGGGTACATCAGCGACAGCGGCACCCACACGCCATGATCGAACGGTCGTTGCGGATCAAGGCGTGCCGGCAGATGGGCAGCGTTCAGCAGTTCGGCAATTTCGCCTGCCAGTTGCGGATTGCCCGGTGCCGGATATTGCACTTCAAACAAGGCACGGGGAAAACCGCCGAAGTCATGCCAGGTCTCTGGTTGCGGATTACTGCTGACCAGCAGTTCCTGACTTTCCCAGTGCGCAGAAACGATGACGATGGCTTTGGGGCGGGGCAGTTCGGCCGCCAGACGCGCCAGAGCCGGGCCACTGGCACCGGGTTCCAGGGCCAGCATCGGTGAGCCGTGGGAGATAAACAGGCTGGGAAACATGGAAAGGTTCCTGAGCGGTAAGATGGCCTCATCTTCAGTCAGATCATTGATCTAAATCTAATATAAGTTTTAACGCCTTTTGATCGAATTTTTTGGGGTGATGCATGCAGCCTGAGTTTTGGCACAAGAAGTGGGAATCCAATCAGATCGGCTTTCATTTGCCTGAGGTGAACCCGTATCTGCAGCGGCACTGGCCGCAACTGGCGATCCCGGCCCAGACCCGGGTGCTGGTGCCGCTGTGCGGGAAAAGCCTGGATCTGCTGTGGCTGGCCGGGCGCGGGCATCTGGTGCTCGGAGTCGAGCTGTCGCTGAAGGCCGTCGAGGATTTTTTCAGTGAGCATCAGGTAAAGCCGCAGGTCAGTGCCAAGGGGCCGTTCAAGGTCTATAGCGCCGATTCCATCGAGTTGTGGTGCGGTGATTTCTTTGCGCTGACAGCCGACGATGTAGCGGATTGCGCGGCGTTGTACGACCGGGCAGCGCTGATTGCCTTGCCGGCTCCGATGCGTGAGCGCTATGCGGCGCATTTGCAGCAGATCCTGCCGCAAAGTGTGCAAGGGTTGTTGATCACCCTGGATTACGATCAAGCGCAGATGTCCGGGCCACCGTTTGCGGTGAGCGATGATGAGGTGCAGCGCTTGCTGGGCGAAGTCTGGCAGGTGCAGGTGCTTGAGGAGCAGGATGTGCTGGCGGAGAGTGTCAGGTTCCTGCAGGCGGGGGTAACGCGGCTGGAGGAGCGGGTGTATCGGGTTTCTGGCCGATAGTTTTGTATCGGCATTAACGGCCTCTTCGCGAGCAAGCCCGCTCCCACAGGGAGCGTCGGTGTTATAGCAATCTCGAATACACCAGAAAACACTGTGGGAGGGGGCTTGCTCCCGAAGAGGCCAGAACAGGCAACCCATAATCCCGCGCACAAAAAAAGGCCCGCATCGCTGCGGGCCTTTTCGTTACTGCGCCAAACCGATCAACCGCGACGACGCAACGCGTCGATACGCTCTTCCAGCGGCGGGTGGCTCATGAACATGCGGGCAAAGCCTTGTTTGATGCCACCGTTGATGCCGAATGCGTTCAGGGTGTCCGGCATGTGCACCGGCAGGCCCTGTTCGGCGCGCAGGCGTTGCAATGCACCGATCATCGCATTGGTACCGGCCAGACGTGCGCCGGCTTCATCGGCACGGAATTCGCGTTTGCGCGAGAACCACATGACGATGGCGCTGGCGAGAATGCCCAGTACCAGTTCGGCGAAGATCGTTGCCACGTAATAGGCGATGCCCTGGCCTTCTTCGTTCTTGAAGATCACCTTGTCGACGAAGTTGCCGATGATCCGCGCGAAAAACATCACGAAGGTGTTCACCACGCCCTGGATCAGTGCCAGGGTGACCATGTCACCGTTGGCCACGTGACCGATTTCGTGGGCCAGAACGGCTTTCACTTCATCTGGCGAAAAACGTTCGAGCAGGCCCTGACTGACCGCGACCAGCGCGTCGTTCTTGTTCCAGCCGGTGGCGAAGGCGTTTGCTTCGTAGGCCGGGAAAATACCGACTTCGGGCATCTTGATCCCGGCTTCGCGGGACAGTTGCTCGACGGTTTGCAGCAGCCATTGCTCATGCCGGGTACGTGGCTGGCTGATGATCTGGGTGCTGGTGCTCATCTTCGCCATCCACTTGGAGATGAACAGCGAGAACAGTGAACCGGCGAAACCAAAGACCGCACAGAAAACCAGCAGCTGACTGAGGTTGAGATCAACCCCGTTGGCCGCCATGAACCCGTTGAAGCCGAACAGGCTCAGGGTGATGCTGGCTATCAGCACGACCGCCAGGTTAGTGGCCAAAAACAGCAGGATGCGCATCATGGTTGTAGAAATCTCCTCAAGCTAAAGATGTAGCGTACTGCGGGGTATATAAGGTGCGGCACCGGGTGATTCAACCGAGTGACTATTTCAAACTGTGTCCTACAGCGGATTCCCGAGTCTGCAGGTCATTGCCCACGGCCAAAACCGAAAGGGATGACAGCCAGCCGCTACCCGCCGCCACTGCGCCAGAGGCGGGTGGCCCGTATGAATCGCAAGTGTAGAAGGCGCAGCGAGGCGGGGAGAGCAGAAGTGTTGCTGAATCAGACAGTGCGCAACGTTCGGGCCGTTGCACACTGTAGACCGGTTACTGGCGGTAGGACTTGAGGAAGTTGCCGATGCGGCCGATGGCCATTTCCAGATCGTCGACGCGGGGCAGGGTCACCACGCGGAAGTGATCCGGCCACGGCCAGTTGAAGGCCGTGCCTTGCACCACCAGCAGCTTCTCGGAGAGCAGCAGGTCGAGGACGAATTTTTCGTCGTTGTGGATCGGGCAGACTTTCGGGTCGATCCGCGGGAACGCATACAGCGCGCCCATCGGCTTGACGCAGCTGACGCCCGGAATGTCGTTGAGCAGCTCCCAGGTACGGTTGCGCTGCTCCAGCAGGCGGCCCTGCGGCAGTACCAGGTCATTGATGCTCTGATAGCCGCCGAGGGCGGTCTGAATCGCATGCTGACTCGGGACGTTGGCACACAGGCGCATGTTAGCCAGCATGTCGATGCCTTCGATGTAGCTCTGGGCATTGTGTTTCGGCCCGGAGATGGCGATCCAGCCGGAGCGGAAACCCGCCACGCGATAGGACTTCGACAGACCGTTGAAGGTCAGGCACAGCAGGTCCGGCGCCAGCGAAGCGGTGCAGATATGCACGGCGTCGTCGTAAAGGATCTTGTCGTAAATTTCGTCGGAGAACACCACCAGATTGTGCGCACGGGCGATTTCCAGCATGCCCAGCAGCACTTCCTTCGAATACACCGCGCCAGTCGGGTTGTTCGGGTTGATGATCACCATGGCTTTGGTGTTCGGGGTGATTTTGGCCTTGATGTCGGCCAGATCAGGGAACCAGTCGGCGCCCTCGTCGCACAGGTAGTGCACGGCGTTACCGCCGGCCAGGCTCACGGCGGCGGTCCACAGCGGGTAGTCCGGTGCCGGCACCAGGACTTCATCACCGTTGTTGAGCAGCGCCTGCAACGACATCACGATCAGCTCGGACACCCCATTGCCCAGATAGATGTCTTCGATGCCGACGCCTTCGACATTTTTTTGCTGGTAGTACTGCATCACCGCCTTACGGGCGCTGAACAGGCCTTTTGAGTCGCTGTAGCCTTGGGCGGTCGGCAGGTTGCGGATCACATCCTGAAGAATTTCGTCCGGCGCTTCGAAACCAAACGGCGCCGGGTTGCCGATGTTCAGCTTGAGGATGCGCTGGCCTTCCTCCTCCAGACGTTTGGCGTGCTTGAGCACCGGGCCGCGAATGTCGTAGCAGACGTTGGCGAGCTTGTTCGATTTGCTGAACTGCATGGCGATGTGATCCCGAAAATGAACGATCCAGACGGCGGATGGCCAACCGTACTGGGATTCCTGCGTCTTCGCACAGGCGGAGTCTTGCGCCATGGCGCCGAGAATCCGTTTGAA
This sequence comes from Pseudomonas fluorescens, assembly GCF_004683905.1. Lineage (NCBI taxonomy): Bacteria > Pseudomonadati > Pseudomonadota > Gammaproteobacteria > Pseudomonadales > Pseudomonadaceae > Pseudomonas > Pseudomonas fluorescens. The sequence continues at coordinate 4,216,893 of NZ_CP038438.1, read as the reverse complement.
TGCGCCCGGTCTGGCTGCCAGACTGGCGTGTGACGAGGCGCAATCATACGTGCCACCCGATCCGTGGAAAAGGTACAGATCGGGCTTTTTCAGCCGCTGAGGTGTGATGATGGAAAAGTTGGAAAAAACCCTGGAAGAATGGCGGGCGATGCTCGACCCCGAGCAGTACAACGTGTGCCGTCTCAGTGCGACCGAACGGCCGTTTTCCGGCAAATACAACGACACCAAAACCGACGGTGTCTATCACTGCGTCTGCTGCAATGAGCCGCTGTTCGACTCCACGACCAAATTCGATTCCGGCTGCGGCTGGCCAAGCTTTTACGCGCCGATCGGCGAAAGCGCCATGACCGAGATTCGCGATACCAGCCACGGCATGATCCGCACCGAGGTCAAATGCGCCCGCTGCGACGCGCATCTGGGTCACGTGTTCCCCGATGGCCCGCCACCGACCGGCCTGCGTTATTGCATCAACTCGGTGTGCCTGAATCTCGAGCCGCGCGAGTAAGCGGACCGGCGACCTGCGGGTCGCCTTTCGGATAATTAAATTGCACACAATTTAATTGCTCGCTATGTTTGGCCTTTCCCGATAACCCGTGGAGCCGTCTCATGAGCGACAACCTGCTGAATATCCCTGTCACCACCATCAAGGGTGAGCAAAAGACCCTGGCCGATTTTGCCGGCAAAGCGGTGTTGGTGGTCAACACCGCCAGCAAATGCGGCTTCACCCCGCAATACAAAGGCCTGGAAGAGCTGTGGCAGACCTACAAGGATCAGGGCCTGGTGGTATTGGGATTCCCGTGCAATCAGTTCGGCAAGCAGGAGCCGGGTAACGAGGGGGCGATCAGCGAGTTCTGTGAGCTGAATTACGGCGTGAGCTTCCCGCTGTTCAAGAAGATCGACGTCAACGGTTCTGACGCGCATCCGCTGTTCGTGCAGTTGAAAAAGCGCGCTCCGGGTTTGCTCGGCTCCGAGGGCATCAAGTGGAACTTCACCAAGTTCCTGATCGGCAAGGATGGGCAACTGGTCAAGCGTTTCGCCCCGACCACCAAGCCGCAGGACATCAGCGGCGAGATCGAAGCCCTGCTCAAATGAACAGCCTGCCCGACGATTCGCTGAAGCTCGACAGTCAGTTGTGCTTCAAGTTGTACGCCGCGTCCCGGGCGGTGATTCGCGCTTACAAGCCGATGCTCGATCAACTCGGCCTGACCTACCCGCAGTACCTGGCGATGCTGGTGCTGTGGGAGTGGCAGGACAGTGCACCGGAGCAACCGACGGTCAAGGCGTTGGGCGAGCGCCTGGCGCTGGACTCCGGCACCCTGACGCCGTTGCTCAAGCGTCTTGAACAATTGCAGTGGGTGCAGCGCCAGCGTTCGGCGCGCGACGAGCGTGAAGTGCATCTGAGCCTGACCGCGCAAGGCCAAGCGCTGCGCGAGCAGGTCGGGCCGCTCAAGGCGCGGTTGTTGTGCGACAGCGGAGTGGACCTTGATCGGCTCAACGATTTGCGTAACGGTCTCGATCACCTGCTGGGGCAGATCAAAGCGCTGACGTAGCCGGCATCCACTGGTCGAGCAGGGCCGCCAGCTCTTCGCGGCGGAACGGCTTGGCCAGGTAATCGCTCATGCCGGCCGCACGGCAGCGCTCGCGTTCCTCGGACATGGCGTTGGCGGTCAGCGCGACGATCGGCAAATGCGGCCAGCGCCCGCTCTGGCGGATCTGCCGGCTCGCTTCGTAGCCGTCCATCACTGGCATGTTGCAGTCCATCAGCACCAGATCGAACTCATCGTGCTCCAGTTGATCCAGTGCCTCGGCACCGTGGGCGGCGACCACCACGTCGCAACCGAGCTTGCCGAGCATGCCTTTGGCCACCAGTTGATTGACCGGATTGTCCTCCACCAGCAGCACCTTTCCGCGCCGCCGGACCGGCTGGCTCTCGAGGCGCGCATCGTTGCTCGTGGTGACATCGGCCAGCAGAATGCGCCGCAGGATCTGGTACAGCGCGTTGCGTGCCAGCGGTCGGGCTTGTTGCTGCAATGGCGCCAGCGCGGCGGCTTCTTCGCCGGGCATGAAACTGCCATAAGCGGTTACGACGAGGATCGGTGCGCTGATGGTCGGGCGCAGACTGAACAGGCATTCCGGGCAATCGGTGATCAGCAGATCGGGTGACAGGCCCAGCAACGGGTCATCCATGGTGCGCTGTTCATAGCTCACGCCCCACACTGGCAACAATGTCTTGAGCAGTTCTGCCAAGCCGCTGCTGGCCGCGGTGATCGCCAGCACCTTGCCGTGCAGTGGCGGCGGCATGACCGCCCGGGTGTGACACGGCAGTGGCAGGTCGGCACAGAACTGACTGCCGAAACCGGCCTCGGAACTGATGGTCAATCGGCCTTGCATGGCCTCGCACAGGTTGTAGGTCAACGCCAGACCGAGACCGGTGCCGCCGTACTGCCGGGTGATGCCGGCACCGGCCTGGGTGAACGGCTGGAAGATTTTCACCTGGGCATCCTGAGCGATGCCAATGCCGGTGTCGCAGACTTCGATGCGCACCCCGTCCTTGTGGGCGGACAGGCGCACATCGACCCGGCCGAAGCGGGTGAACTTCAGGGCATTGGACAGCAGGTTGCTGACGATCTGCCGTACCCGGGTCGGATCCCCCAGCACCAGCGCGGGGAAGTGCGGGTCGATCAGGCAGGTCAGCTCGACGCTCGGCGCAGCGTTCTGCGACAGCAGGTTGGCGGTGTCCTCGATCAGCGAGCCGAGGTCGAACGGGATGTGTTCGAGCTCCAGTTGCCCCGCATCGAACTTGGACAGGTCGAGAATATCGTTAAGCAGCTCGACCAGCACCTTGCCCGAGTCATGGGCAATCGACAGTTGCTGTTGCTGCTCGGCATTCAGCGGCCCATCGAGGGACAAGGCGATCATTCCCAGCAGGCCGTTGAGCGGGGTGCGGATCTCGTGGCTCATGTTGGCGAGGAATGCCGAGCGCGCTTCGGCCATGTCCAGTGCGGTGCTGCGAGCGACTTCCAGTTCTTCGTTGGACTGGCTGAGCCGGGTGTTGATGGCCTTGAGCTCGGCAGTGCGGGCCGAGACGATGTGCTCCAGTTGCCCGAGGTAATCGGTGAGGCGGTTTTCCGCGTTGCGCCGTTGCTGGATCTCCGTGGCGATATTGTCGAACTGCTGGTTGGCGACTTTGACCAGTACGCCGATCTCGTCATTGGCGTGGCCGGCCGGACATTCCAGGGTCGTCGGTTCTGCACTGCGTGCGTCACGCGCGCTGAGTTCCCGGATCAGGCGCACCAGTGGCTTGGTCAGCATCACGTAGAACAGCGCCAACAGGATGCCAGTGAGAATCAGGCTGCGGGCAAAGCCGTTGAGCAGGGTGACTTCGGCGCGGCGCAGAAACCGGCTGCCGAACGCGTAGGTATCGACCTCCAGACTCAGCGTGCCCAGTGATTCCTCGGGCAGGTGATCGAGGTACAGGCGGTCTTCGAACTGGCGCTTGGCACCGAACAGGAAGTCGCTGATCACCCGGTAACCGCTTTGCAGCTCCGGGCGCTTGACGTTGGCCAGGACGTTGCCGTTGTTGTCGGTCAGTTGCGCCGAGATGATCGCCGGCGAACGCAACAGGCCCAGGGTCAGTTCCTGCGCCAGTTCCGCATCGATGTTGTAGGCGATTCGCGACGCCGGATTGTGGCTGATTTCCAGCAAAGACAGGATTTCACGGTTGATGGAGGCGTCTTCACTGGCATAATCGATGCCGATTTGCAGCAGGCTGAGCAGCGTGCCCAGAACGAACCCGACCAGCACCGTGAATCTGGCTTGCTTGTATGACAGCCGGTGGGTGAATTTGATATCCATGGGGTGTTGAACCACTTCCGTTTCCCTTCGCTGCTCAAGCATAGTCGATCATGTATGGATACCGAGGTTCCCGAAGCGCCTTGTAACAAGGCTTGAACGGGGATTGAGATCTGTCTGTCGTCGCTGGATCGACATCATCACTGTGAACGTGCCCGAGGAGAAGACGTGGATTCCCGATTGAATGCTTTTCTTGAACGCGCCGAGTCGGTTCTGGCGCGGATCGAACCCTTGCTGCCGGCGCCGCGTCCGCTGATCGACTGGGAAACCTGCCTGGCCGCGCGCTGGCAGCGTGACGGGCGCAGCGGCTATTTGCTGCCACTGGAAGTCAGCCTCGACATGCGCCTGTCCGACTTGATTGGTGTCGACCGTCAGTTAGAACAACTGGGCCGCAACACTCAGCAGTTTCTCGACGGCATGCCGGCGAACCATGCGCTGCTCTGGGGCTCGCGCGGCACCGGTAAATCGTCGCTGGTGCGCGCGTTGCTGGCCGAACACGCCAAGGCCGGCCTGCGTTTGATCGAAATCGAGCGCGACCATCTGGCCGACCTGCCGCGCGTGGTCGAGCAGATCGGCAAACTGCCGCAACGCTTCGTGCTGTTCTGCGATGACCTGTCGTTCGAGTCCGGCGAAGGCGATTACCGCGTGCTGAAAAGCGTGCTCGACGGCTCGCTCGAACAGGCCCCGGACAACGTTCTGCTGTACGCCACTTCCAACCGCCGCCATCTGGTGCCGGAAAAGGAAAGCGACAACGAAAACTGGAAACGCGTCGACGGCGAGCTGCATCCGAGTGAGGCGGTGGAAGACAAGATCGCCTTGTCCGACCGTTTCGGCCTGTGGTTGTCGTTTTATCCGTTTACCCAGGAACACTTCCTCAACGTCGTCGAGCACTGGATCGGCCAGTTGGCCGCCAAGGCCGGCTTGAGCTGGCAGCGCGACGAAGAGCTCGACATCCTCGCCGTGCGCTGGGCAACCGGGCGCGGCAATCGCAACGGACGTTGCGCGTACCAATTCGCCCGTTACTGGGTGGGACTGAAATTGCTGGAGCACAAGGCATGATTGATTTGCAACAAAGCGGCCAGGGCCTCGAAGGCTATGGCATGTTGGCCGCACAACTGGAATCGCTGCTGGCGGACGAGCGCGATTTCATCGCCAATGCCGCGCAGTTTTCGGCGTTCCTGTTCAACCAGCTCGACGATTTGAACTGGGCCGGTTTCTACCTCAATCGCAACGAAGAACTGGTGCTTGGCCCGTTTCAGGGGCAGATCGCCTGCGTGCGCATTCCGTTCGGTCGCGGTGTGTGTGGCGCGGCAGCGGCCAGTCGACAGACCCAGCGCGTTGAAGACGTGCATGCGTTCCCCGGTCATATCGCTTGCGACAGCGCCTCCAACAGCGAGCTGGTAGTGCCGCTGGTCAAGGACGGTCGGTTGATCGGCGTACTTGATCTCGACAGCCCGAAACTTGCACGTTTCGGCACCGCCGATCAGTCCGGAATCGAGCAACTGGCGGCGATTTTCCTGCGTCTGACCGACTGCTGATCAGGCACTCAGGCCAGCCTTGCGCAGCAGGCTGGCCGGATCCACCACATCGATCTGGCGCGGATCGAGAAACCGTGCGGCGTACTGCATGTACACCCCATCGTTGATGAACAGCGCAAACAGCTCGGGGTCGATGTGCGCCTCGCGGGACATGGTGGCCATGATCCCCAGCGCCTCGTTCAAGGATTTGGCCTTCTTGTACGGTCGATCCGCCGCTGTCAGTGCCTCGAAAATATCGGCAATCGCCATCATCCGTGCCGGCAGGCTCATGTCCTCGCGCTTCAGGCGTTTGGGATAACCGCTGCCGTCCATCTTTTCGTGATGCCCACCGGCGATTTCCGCAACGCTGTCCAGGTGCCCGGGGAAGGGCAGGTGGCTGAGCATCAGGATCGTCTGCACCATGTGGTGATTGATGATGTAGCGCTCTTCGCGGGTCAGCGTGCCCCGGGCAATGCTCAGGTTGTACAGTTCGCCGCGATTGTATTTGTAACGCGGCACATCCAGTTTGAACCCCCACGGATTGTCTTCCGGAATCAGTTCGCTGTCGGCGCGTTCGATCAGGTGTTCGGGCTTGTCCGCCAGCAGTGGCTCGCTGACTGGCAGATTCGCCGCCGGCGTTTGCGCCTGGCGGCGGTTTTCCTCCCATGACACCCCCAGGCGATCATCGAGGGTGCGCATCCAGCGCCGCTCGGCAATGCGTTCAAGACGTTGCAGATCGGCGGGCGCCATGGCCTCACCGCCCAGATTGCAACGGGCAACGAAGGCAAAGTCATCGTCCAGTTGCGTCAACGTGGCGTCACGCAGTTCGCTCAGTTGTGCCGCGTCGCCGCCCAGCGCCAGTGCCTGCCAGTAGCCGATCCAGGCATCGCGCTTGAGCACTTCGAAACGGGTGCGGATTTCGTGGATGCGATCGTTGAGGGTTTCCAGTTTGGTCGCCTTGTCGACGACATACTCCGGCGTCGTGACTTTGCCGCAATCGTGCAGCCAGGCCGCAATGTGCAGGGCTTCCCATTCGTCTTCGCTCGGTTGGTAGCTCTGGAACGCCGGCGCCTGGCTGGCGGCCGCGGCCTGCGCGAGCATCAGGGTCAGTTCCGGCACGCGCTGGCAGTGGCCACCGGTGTACGGGCTCTTGGCGTCGATGGCGCCGGCCAGTAACTGGATGAACGCATCGAGCAACTGTTTCTGCTTCGCTTGCAGGCGCTGACTTTCGATACTCACCGCCGCCGCACCAGACACGGCTTGCAGGAAGCCGATGCGGTCCGGGCGCAGTTTTTCCAGGTCCTGAGCGCTGCCGCTGTCGTTGATCAGCAGAAGCAACAGGCCGATGGTTTCGTTGTGCCGATTACGCAGGCGGATGCCGATCAGGTGGATGCGCGGCGACTGCATGGCCAACAGGACTTTCTGCAAGTCCCCGGCCTGCTCGAAGCCAAGGCTGCTGACCACGTTGTCAGCGTTGATCAGTTGCTGGAACCACGCCGGCCCTTGATCGGCCAGGAGATCCCGGCCCAGCACAGCGAACTCGCCCGGCTCGTGCGAGGCGCCATCAATAACCAGTCCGTAAGGCTCCATCCGGTTGCCATCGCTTTCGCGCAGATAGATCAAGCCTGCCTGGGCCTGGGCGATCTGCGCCGTTTCGAACAGCACCCTTTGCAGCAGCGGGGCGAAGCGGGTTTCGGCGCAGAGGCTGTCGGTGATGCGGAAGAAACTGGCGAGCGTGTCCTTCATGCGCGCCATCGACAGGCTCAACTGGTCAACCTCCAGCACCGGCGAGCGGCGGGTGACCGGAAAGTTGAAATCGAAACTGCGGATCGCGTCGGCTTCCTTGACCAACGCGTGCAACGGTTTGACCAGAATCCGCGAGATCAGCCAGCCCAGCGGCAGGCACAGCAGCAAGATCGCCAAGGTGATCAGCGCGCCTTGCCAGCGCATGCGGTAGGCATCGGCAAGCAGTTCGTCCTCGGGCACCAGCAGGGCCATCTGCAAACCTTTCGGCCCGCCTTCCTGCAGGGTGCTGCGGGCGACGATCCAGTGGCGGCCATTGACGTCGAGCCGTTTGCCCGGATGGGCGGTGGACAGCAACGCGTGCAGATTCGGACTGAGGTCGGCCGCTTTGGCCAGGCGTGCGCTGCTGCCGTCGACGATCAGCCGGCTGCTGTCCGGATAGGCCACGGCATTGCCATCGGCATCGAACAACACGATTTCGGTCGAGGGGGTGACCACATGCTTGGTCAAGGTGGCCGAGAGTGCCTCCAAAGTCAGATCGGCACCGATCACACTGGTTGCGCTGCTGCGCCGGGCCAGGGTGGTGCCCACGTTGTGCGTGGAGAAAAATACATAGGGTTCGGTGGTGATCTGATCGCCCTGTTGCAGGGCGTTGCTGTACCAGTTGCGGGTACGCGGGTCGTAGCGGTCGTCGGGATTGGTGTCGCGTCCGACAGGCGTCAGCGTCTGGTCGAAGAACAGTGACTGCGACAATACGGTGCCGCTGGCGTCGTGCTCGATGCTCCAGACCTGATAGACCGCTGTTGGTGGTGCCTTGAGCAGGGTTTTCAGCGCGCTGGTGCGCAAGGGCCGGACCATGAAGAAATCGCCGTTGCCGTACCCCAGATACAGCGAGGCGAGGTCGGTGTTGTCCTTGAGCGACTGACTGAACGGCTTGAGCAGCGCCAGACGCTGTTGCAGGTTCGGCGCCTCGGCCGCCTGATTGTCGGCCAGCAGGCTCAGCAGGTGCCGGATCGGTTCGTAGGTTGAATGCAGGTCCAGGCGCACATCCTGTTCGATGCGATTGAACAGGTTTTCACTGCTCGACAGGATGATCCGGGTGGTCTGGCGATAATTGAACAGCCCCAGCACCACGCCTGTGAGCAACAGCAGAAAGGTGAACATGACGCTGATGTGCACGTGCAACGGGAACCGGCGTTGATCCGGGCGCAGTGGGCTGGGCATTGCTGACTCTCCATTGAAGTAAACACACTGCTCAGCGTCCAAGCATAGTTAAGGCTCGGTCATTGTGCTTTCTTCGAACGGTTCCAGTTGTTGCCGCAACGCCTGCTCCAGTTCGAGCATGGCTGCGTCGGTGGCCTCGACGCAGCGCACGATGGTCGGTGCGGGCGTTGTCTGCATGCAGGCCTGTTCCAGCGCATCGCAACAGGCGATCAGGCGCGAGGCCTGGGCGATCCGGGCGGCGCCTTTGATCTTGTGGGCGACCAGCGCCACTGCCTGACGATCATTGCAGGGGGCCAGGGCTAATAATTCCTCGCGATCGAGACGGCTGCTCTTGAGCAATTGCGTGAGCAGACGCCGGACTTGCAGCGGGTTGCCGCCAGTCAACTGACTCAACCCGTCAAGATTGAACGCCGGTTCAAGCGTCGCGGGCTGCAGACCATTGATCCAGTGGCTCAGTGCGCTGAGGCTCAACGGCTTGAACAGGCAGTCATTCATGCCGGCCTGTTTGCAGCGCTGTACTTCTTCAGGCTGCGCGTTGGCCGTGAAACCCAGCACGGTACACGGAGGGCGGCCAGTGCGTTGTTCCTGCTGGCGGATCGCCTCGGTCAGTTCGTAGCCGTTCATCAACGGCATGTTGCAGTCAGCGATAACCAGGTCGAATGCACCGGTCTGCCATTTCTCGAATCCACTCCGACCCTCTTCGGCGAGGGTGAATCGGTGCCCGAGGAACTCCAGTTGCTGGCACATCAGCAGGCGATTGGCCGGATGATCGTCGACCACCAGAATGTTCAGTGGTGCAGAGGTTTGCAGCACAGGCTCGGTTTTTGCCGTGGTCACCTGGCACGGTAGCGTTTGCAGCGGCAGTGACAGGCAGACCTGGGTGCCGATCCCCGGCTGGCTGCTCAACTGCAGCTGCCCACCCATCATTTCACACAGGTTGCGACAGATCACCAGCCCCAGGCCTGCGCCGCTGCGAGCTTGCTGCCGGCCACTCTCGGTCTGGGCGAACGGCTCGAACAGGCGTTGTTGATCTTCGATGCTGATGCCGACCCCGGTGTCCTGGATCGTCAACTGAACGAGCGAGCATTGGCCCGGCCCGTTGGGCAGCACATCCAGATTGATCCGCACCTGCCCGGACTCAGTGAATTTGATGGCATTGCTGATCAGGTTCGACAGGATCTGCTTGAAGCGCAACGGATCCAGCTCCACGTCGACCTGCAGCCCGGGCGGATTGATGATCAGCGGCAGGAGGAGGTTTTTCTGGCGGGCGAGGCCGTCGAAGATCCTGACCACCGACGCCACTGTTTCGACCAGATTGACCCGTTCCGGGCTCAGGCTCAGGTGCCCGGATTCGATCCGCGCGATATCGAGAATGTCGCCGATCAGGCCCAGCAGATCCTTGGCCGAGCAGTAGGCGGTTTCGATGGAGGAGCGATCCGGAGCCTGATCATTCATGCGTTTGAGCGTCAGTTCGAGCATGCCGATAATGGCATTCATGGGTGTGCGGATTTCGTGGCTCATGGTGGCCAGAAAGGTACTTTTGGCGCGGTTGGCGTTGTCCGCCTGTTCCTTGGCCCGGCGCAGTTCATCGAACAACTGGCGACGTTCACTGATGTCGATCCAGCCGCCGATGATCCCTTGCACATCGCCACTGGAGTCGCGGTACGGCAGGATCCAGTGGTAGATCGTCAAACGCCGGCCACCGATGTGCAGCGGTCGATCGAGCAGCAGAGGCGTGCCTTCGGCCACCACCCGCTGGTAATCCGCCTGGTATGCCTGGGCTTCGAAGGCGTTGCTCAGGGTGCCCTGCATGACACTTTTGCCGATCACGTCTTCGCGTTTGGCGTTGAAGGCTTCGAGGTAGCTGTCGTTGCAGCTTTGCAGCAGACCCTGGCGGTCGCGCACGTAGATCGGGTGAGGGGTGCCATTGACCAGTGAACGCATGAATTCGAACTGATCGTTGAGTGCCCGTTCGGCGGCCTGGCGTTGCTTGATCTGGCGACGCATGTAGGCGTTCCACAACAGCGACAGCAACAGCAGCAGGCAGGCCGCGCCGATCAATTGGTAAAACAGGCGTTTGTAGTGATGCCAGTTGCTTTGAGCCGCATTGGAGAAACCGCGCCAGCGACTGTTGATGACCCCCAGTTCCTCCGGTGTGATGCTCAGCAGCGCCTTGTCGAGGATCGAGCCCAGTTCGGCATTGTCACGGGCGCTGGCCAGCGAGAAGGCCGCCTGACGTGTGCCCAGGGTGGTGGTGATCTGTAATTGATGTTCGAAGATCCGCGATGAAATCAGATAATTGGCAATCACCAGCGAGGCGACGGCGCCATCGGCCTTGCCTTCGGCAAGCAAGGTTGCGGCACCGAAAGTGTCGGAGGTTTCGATCAGGTGGATGTTGGGGAATTCGCGGCGCAGGTAATCAGCCATGGGACTGCCTTGGGCAATCGCCAGGTATCGGTTCTTGAGCTGGGTGGGATGTGTCGGGCTGTCAGCGGATTTGCGCGTCAGCAGGACGAAGGAGTTTTCCAGATAGGGACGGCTGAATTGCAGGGTCTTTTCCCGTTGGGGGCTGGGTAGCAACGCGGCGATCAGATCCGCCCGATGTTGATTGATCTGCTCGATCATTTCTCCGTCACTGCGGCTGCGGACCAGTTCGAAGCGCAGGCCGGTACGCAGGCGCAGCAGTTCGAGCAGGTCGGCAGTGATGCCCCGCAGGTTGCCGTCGCTGTCGAAGAATGTCAGCGGCGCGAACGCCTCGTTGACGACGACGCGCAGCACCGGGTGCTGTTTGAGCCACTGTTCTTCGTGGTGGGTCAATTGCAGCTTCTGGTCGGTCAGCAGAATGTCGCTGCCGGCGCTCCAGCGCTTGGCGATGTTGTCCCGTTCGCTGGCCGGTATGGCTTGCAGCACGGTGTTGATGATCGCCAGCAGTTGCGGGTTGTCGGCGTGAACGGCAAAGCTGAAACCGTGGGCTTCCTGTTTGCCGAAATTGGCCATGCGAATGTTGTTCAGATAACCCTTGTTGATCATGTAGTGGGTGGAAATGGTGTCACCCAGAAACACGTCAGCCTGATCGAAAGCCACCGCGTTGATTGCGTTTTGATAGGAGGGATAGGACGTCAGGATGGCTTTGGGATACTGCGCCTTGACCTCATCCTGGGGCAGATAGTGATAGACCATGCTCAGCCGCAGACCGGCCAGGCCTTCAGTCAACGAGCGGGTCTCGCCTTCGCGGGTAACCAGAACCGGCTGATCGATGGCGTAGGGCGTTGAAAGCAGGATATTTGCGTTACTGGCCTCGAAACCGTTGGCCGTACCGAGCATGTCGACCTGACCTGCAATCAACGCCTGCAAGGCGGCTTCCCGTGAGGCAAAGCGCTGGACCCGGATTGGCAACCCGACAGCCTGTTCGAGCAGACCGGCGTAGTCGGCGGTAAAACCTTCGTAATCACGACCGCTGGCGGTCATGTCGAACGGCGGATAGTCCGGCGCGGAAGTGCCCAGTACCAGTTCGCGGCGACTCTCCAGCCATTGCCGTTGCGCGGGTTCAAGGGACACGGATGGCGCTTCGTGGCCCGAGCGGCTGCGCAGCACATAATCTTGCGCGGTGACGAAGCTGGCATGCACCTGAGTCGTCAGGCACAGGCTGACGCAACATAGGGCGAGACAGATCTTTAAACGACTGGGCATTCAGGCTCTCACACTAGCGCGTTGCGTTTGGCCATCTCGATCAGTTCCACCAGAGATCTGGCCTTGAGTTTTTGCATCAGGCGTTTTTTGTAGGTACTGACTGTCTTGTTACTGAGAAACATGCCCTTGGCTATTTCCTTGTTGGTGCGCCCTTGGGCAAATAATTGCAGGACCATCAGCTCGCGGTCGTTGACGGATTTGAATAACTCCAGTTCGGCATAACGCACGTCGTCGAGGCGTACCGGATTCAATGCCTGGCTGGGGAAATAGTTGTAACCGGAAAGTACCGCCTTGATCGCACTGACCAGTTCACTCAAGTCTTCCACTTTGCAGACATAACCGGATGCACCGGACTGCATGCAGCGAATGCCGAACAGCGTCGGGCATTGCGCCGTCAGTACCAGGGTTTTGAGCGGGGTGCCCATGGCGTTGAACCGGGCGAGAACTTCCAGGCCGTCGAGTTTGGGTATGCTGATATCAAGGATGATCAGGTCGGGCATGCATTCGCGGACCATTTGCATGGCATCGACCCCGTTATCGGTTTCGCCGACGACCTTGTAACCTTCATGCTCGAGCAGCATTCGAACGGCAAGTCGGATGACGGGGTGATCATCGACAATAAAAACGGAGTTCATAATCAAATCCCATACGTGCGCGAATAAAGGGCGCACCTTAGCTCAGATAAATGAGCTGCCGCATGAACTCCCGGGGCTGTTGCGGCAATATAGGATAAGTCCTACGCACTAAAAGGAAACCGACTACGACCAAACTCTGTGTCGCGTAAGGAAGTGTTGTGCTGATTTGTTTATCTGAATGTTTTAAGTTGCTTGTCGAACCTTGAATAAACAAGGTTTTGTTTGCGTAGTTGGCTGTTAAACGGATTTACCTTTCAGTCGATCCGTTTGCCTGAGACCACAGAACCGGTTCAATCGAGGCATCGCTCATCCGGGCAGTTGCCTGACCCGGTTGAGCAACTTTTTTTCTGTCAGTGGCTGGAACGCCCGGTCATTTCCAGCGCCATGTCACTGGCGTAGCTGTCGGTCATCCCGGCGATGAAGTCGATCATGCGCAGGAACGAGGTGTGCAGCGGGCCATGGGGATCCGGCGCATTGTTGCCCAGCAGATCGAGGATCCGGCGGCTCTTGAACGACGGCGTGCGGCCGCCATGTTGCTCCAGGGCCGCGCCGCAGAACGCGTTGAGGAGGATTTCCAGGGTGGTGTAGGCGCCGATTTCATGCAGCGTCTTGCGTTTGTCCTGGAAGATTTTCTTGCGGGCGATGTCCTTGGCGTTGAGTACGCAGCGTTTGGCCGGGCCGTGCATGTGTTCCACCAGGTCGCCGTGCAGGGTGCCGGCCAGCAGCGCATCCTGTTGCTCGACGAATGCCCGGGCAGCGGCGTTGGTCAGGTGCTCGATGGCCTTGCCGCGCAGGATCGCCAGTTTGCGTCGACGCGAATCCTGCGGGCCGAGCTGGCGATAGGTTTCCGGCAGATCGTCTCCCACCAGACCGAGCAGCAGCGATTCGACTTCCGCGTACTCCAGCAGCTCCATTTCCAGGCCGTCTTCGAGGTCGATCAGCGCGTAGCAGATGTCGTCGGCAGCCTCCATCAGGTACACCAATGGGTGGCGCGCCCAGCGCTGGTCTTCCAGTTGTGGCAGGCCGAGCTTGTGGGCGATCTGCTCCAGCAGCGGCAGTTCGCTCTGATAGCAGCCGAACTTGTGTTTCTTGTAGCCCAGCGAGTCGGCGTGACGGGCGGTCCACGGATACTTCAGATAGGTGCCGAGGGTGGCGTAGGTGAGGCGGGTACCGCCGTCGAACTGGTGATACTCCAGCTGAGTCAGCACCCGGAAGCCTTGCGCATTGCCTTCGAAATTGAGGAAGTCACCGCGCTCGGCTTCGCTCATGCCGTCGAGCCAGCCGCGCCCGGCGGCCTGCTGGAACCAGTGCCGAATCGCGTCTTCACCGGAGTGGCCGAACGGCGGATTGCCGATGTCATGGGCCAGGCAGGCCGATTGCACGACCATGCCCAGGTCGCTCGGGTCGCACCAGTCGGGCAGGGCGCTGCGCAAGGTTTCACCGACGCGCATGCCCAGCGAGCGCCCGACGCAGCTGACTTCCAGCGAGTGGGTCAGCCGGGTGTGGATGTGGTCGTTACTCGACACCGGATGCACCTGGGTCTTGCGGCCCAGACGGCGGAAGGCACCGGAGAAGATGATGCGGTCGTGGTCTTTGTGGAACGGGCTGCGGCCAAGCTCTTGCGGGCTGTGCAGCGGTTTTCCAAGGCGTTCGCGGTTGAGCAGGGTCTGCCAATCCAAGGCTGGTTCTCTCCGTCGGTGACTGGGATGACTGTTGCCCTAGCTTCCCGGTTCAGCCACACACCTGCAAGCGGAACTACAAGCCCGCGGCATCAATATCGATCAGCAGCAGGCGCTCGCCGTTATCGAAGAACTGCCCGGCGGTCAGGCAATACTGGTTGCTGGTGGCATCGCGGTAGGTGCTGGACAGGGTCAGGCGCCGCTCTTCCCAGCCTTCGGCGAGCAAATGATAGAAGTACGGACGCCATGACCAGTTGTGGCCCAGATAGCGGTTATCGGCGACCCAGCCGTTGTTGCGCCATTCGAGGTTGGGCGTGAGTTGGGTGCCGTGACGGTCGCATTGGTAAAACCGCAGCAACCACGGGAAGGCTTCGAGTTGCGGCAGCGCACTCAGCGGCGCGTGGGCCTGAGCCCAGCTCTGGAGGATCGCCATCAGTTCGCCGAGTTGCTGGCGCATCTGCATCAGGCGCCCGCGTTCGGCCAGTTTCTGCCGCACGTAACGCTGGCGCAGTTCGGCAAAGCGCTGCACGAAGGCGTCGGTCGGATAAAACGCCTCCTGCGCCCGGGCGAACAGGAAACCCTGAACGTAGCGCGAACCGCATTCCAGGGCGAAATTGAGCTGGGCCTCGGTTTCCACGCCTTCGGCGATGATCCAGCAGCCGGTTTTTTCGGCCATTTGCGCCAGAGCCTTGACCACGTCACTGCTCGGCCCGCCCAGTGCGGCAGCCTGAAACAGGCGCATGTCGAGTTTGAGAATGTCCGGCTGCAACGCCAGCACCCGATCGAGCTGCGAGTAACCGGCGCCGAAGTCATCGATGGCGATCCGCGCTCCTGCCTCGCGGTAGCGTGCCACCACTTCGGCCAGACGCTGACCATTGCCGCCCAGTTCAGTGATCTCGAACACGATGCGTTGCGGATCGACGCCGTGGCGCAGCATCTGCTTGAGGCTGGGCAGCGGTTGATCGGCGCGCAGGCGACTGATCCAGCGCGGCGACATGTTCAGGCTGAGAAACCACTCGGCGGGGGCTTCATGCAGTCGGCTCAGGGCGTTGTCGCGGATCTGCCGGTCGAGCCGGCGCAGGGCGATGGCGGGTGTGCGTGGGTCGGCAAACAACGGCCCGACCGAGGCCAGTTGGCCGTCAGGCTGGCGCAGGCGACCCAATGCTTCGACGCCTGCAATACGTCCGGTGGCGGTATCGATGAAAGGTTGAAAGCAGGCGAGCGGTTGCCCGTCGATCACGGGGCCTCCTTAGTCGTTCTTGTTCTGGATGAACCCCGCCGACCGGGTAGGCGCGCGGGATTGAACCTCCGGGTAAAGAGGTTCATCCCGCGGATATTGCAAGAATGTAGCCAGATGCGTCGGCTTAGCGTTTGCCCGAACTCTGCATGACCAGTTTGATCAGTGGCCCGAGGCTGGTGCCCAGCCGTATCAGCCGGGTCAGCCCGCCAACACCGCCGCTTTTTGCGCCTTTGCCGGTGATGAAGCCCAGCAGGGTGACGGCGGCCACGCCCCAAAGCGGCGCGTGCTTGATGCCGAAGCCGCCTTGCAGGTTTTGCGTCATGCCGCGCATGCGCTGCAAGGGCTGCAGCACTTGCCCGGCTTCGTGGCGGATTTCCTGACGATGCATTTCCATGCGCAGGCGGATCAGCGCCTTGCGCATTTCCCGGCGCGAGCTGTTGTGTGGCAGTTCAGGCAGGCTCATGGCAGCAGGCGCTCCCGATCATTGGCCAATTCTTCCAGCGTGCCGTGGAAGGGCGAGGATTCATCGAAGACTGCTGCCTTGAGACGCAGCCCGCAGAAAGCGGCCGCCAGGGTGTAGAACACGCACAGGCCGATGATCGCTGCCAGACGATAGGTATCCCAGAACACGATCAGCACCAGCGTCGACAGACCCACCAGCAACAGCAGGGCAAACACCAGCGCCAGCCCTGCGAACAGCAACAGGCTGACGGTGCGTGATTTCTGCTCCTGCAATTCGATGCCGAACAGTTCGACATGGCTGTGCAGCAAGCCGAGAACAGCGGCGCCCAGACGCCGCGTGGAAGAGGAGGTGCCCGACCCCAGGCCGGATTCGCCGATCGACATGATCAGCGCCGAGTGGCCAGCAGGCCAATCAGAAAGCCCACCCCGGCGGCGATACCCACTGATTGCCAAGGGTTGGCCGACACATAATCTTCGGTGGCGGTGACCGCTGCCTGGCCGCGATCACGCAGGGTGTCTTCGGTCAGCTTCAGGGTTTCCCGGGCGCGCAGCAGGCTGTCGTGGATCTGATCACGCAGCTCATCGGCCTGATCGCCCGCCAGGGACGCGGTGTGTTCGAGCAGCCGCTCGGTGTCGGCGACCAGAGTCTGGAAGTCGTTCATCAGGATTTCTTGAGCAGTCTTTGCCTTGATGCTGGCCATGGGTGGATCTCCGTAAGTGACGTCTGAAGCGTTCGAGTATGAGCCTTGCGCGAAGGTTCAGTACAAATGACTGGTACAGCTTTTGCTATGTCGTGGTGCGTTCTGCTGCCGCCGTGCGCTGTTGGCGGGCGTACATGCAGCAAAACCTTAACTCAAATAATCCTGGTTCGTGTCAGGACATCGACCTTGTGCGCCAAACCGGTTCATCGCAGCTTCATTGCGCAGACCGACCGGTCGCAACTTGGTGCATGAATTGTCCGCGCGAACCGCTTTGGTGCCTTTTTAGCCTTCAGGTCTGCCTCTTTATGGAAAATCTGCAAAGCGCTGTGGACACGCTGGTTCACAGCTCCAACACGTTGTTCATTCTGATCGGTGCGGTGATGGTGCTGGCGATGCACGCCGGTTTCGCCTTCCTTGAAGTCGGCACGGTGCGCCAGAAAAACCAGGTCAACGCACTGT
This sequence comes from Pseudomonas fluorescens, assembly GCF_004683905.1. Classification (NCBI taxonomy): domain Bacteria; kingdom Pseudomonadati; phylum Pseudomonadota; class Gammaproteobacteria; order Pseudomonadales; family Pseudomonadaceae; genus Pseudomonas; species Pseudomonas fluorescens. The sequence goes on along the minus strand of NZ_CP038438.1, from coordinate 4,199,691 downwards.
CGAAGATCCTCAGCGACTTTGCCGTTTCGACCCTGGCCTATTTCTTTATAGGCTATTGGATCTCCTATGGGGTCACCTTCATGCAACCGGCGGCGGTGCTGAGTGCCGATCACGGATATGGGCTGGTGAAGTTTTTCTTCCTGCTGACGTTTGCAGCGGCAATTCCGGCGATCATCTCCGGCGGGATTGCCGAGCGTGCGCGCTTCGTTCCGCAGTTGTGTGCAACGGCGCTGATCGTGGCGTTCATCTACCCGTTTTTCGAGGGCATGGTCTGGAACGGCAACTTCGGTCTGCAGGCCTGGCTGACGGCGCGCTTTGGCGCGGCGTTCCATGATTTCGCCGGATCGGTGGTGGTGCACGCCATGGGCGGCTGGCTGGCACTGGCGGCGGTTTTGCTGCTCGGCCCGCGTAACGGCCGTTATCGCGAAGGGCGGCTGGTGGCGTTCGCGCCGTCGAGCATTCCGTTTCTGGCGCTGGGTTCGTGGATTCTGATTGTCGGCTGGTTCGGCTTCAACGTGATGAGCGCACAGACGTTGCAAGGCGTCAGCGGTCTGGTTGCAGTCAACTCGTTGATGGCCATGGTCGGCGGCACGGTGGCGGCGTTGATTGTCGGGCGCAATGACCCGGGCTTTCTGCACAACGGCCCGTTGGCCGGGCTGGTGGCGATCTGCGCCGGTTCCGACCTGATGCATCCGGTCGGTGCGCTGGTGACTGGCGCGATTGCCGGTGCGTTGTTTGTCTGGTGTTTTACCGCCGCGCAAGTCAAATGGCGCATCGACGATGTGCTCGGCGTGTGGCCATTGCACGGTTTGTGCGGGGTGTGGGGCGGGATCGCCTGCGGCATCTTCGGCCAGACTGCGCTGGGTGGCCTCGGTGGCGTCAGCCTGATCAGTCAGTTGATCGGCACTGCGCTCGGTGTGGTGGTCGCATTGCTCGGCGGATTCGCCGTTTACGGCGTGATCAAGGCCTTGCACGGCCTGCGCCTGAGTCAGGAACAAGAGTATTACGGCGCCGATCTGTCGCTGCACAAGATCGGCGCGGTCAGTCAGGACTAAGTTTCCTTGTCGTCGGTGCCGGGGTAAAAGCCATGCAACAGGCGATAGCGATTGATGCGCACCTGGTCGACTTTCTCCTGTACCTGATGAGCTGGCAGACCGAGCATGATCAAGGCGTGGGAGGCGAGCATCAGGCTCGACTCCAATAACTCCGGCACCACTTCGGTGGCGCCGGCCGCTTTGAGTTCAGCCCATTGGCTGTCATCGCGGGTGCGCACCAGAATCGGTATCCGCGCATTGAGCCGGCGCGCTTCCTTGAGAATTCGCAGACTGACATCGCTCTGATCCACGGCGATCACCAGCAGTTTCGCGCGCAACAATCCGATGGCCGTTAGCAAGTCACCGCGCGATGAGTCGCCATAATGCACATCACTTTCCTCGGACGCGGCTTCCTGCACGCGCACCGGATCGTTGTCCAACGCGATGTAAGGTTGATTGGCATTGCGCATGAAGCGGCCGATGGACTGGCCAACGCGCCCGTAGCCGCAAATCACCACATGTTGATCCAGACCGGCATTGAGGGCGCTGATTTCCTCGATTTGCGCCTCCTGATTCGGCTTGCGATGCAGGCGCAGGGCAATTTTCGGTGCCCCGCGCAACAATAGCGGGGTCAGCAACATCGAGCAGAACGTCGCCGCCAGCAGCAGGCCGCCGAGTTCGTCAGGCAGCATGCGGTTTTGCTGCATCTGCGCCATCAATGCGAAGCAGAATTCCCCGCCCTGCGCCAACGCCAGGCCGCTGCGCCAGGCAGTTTCGTGATCGCTGCCGCGCCACTTCACCAAAAGCGCGACGACCGTGCCTTTGATCAGCATCAGACCGAGGGTCAGGCCGAGAATCAGCAGGCTGTGACTGACGAACAGTTGCAGGTCGATCAGCATGCCGATGCTGACGAAAAACACCCCGAGCAGGATGTCGCGAAACGGCCGGATGTCGGCCTCGATCTGATGGCGATAGTGGCTCTCGCCCAACAGCATGCCGGCGAGAAATGCGCCAAGGGCAGGGGACAGGCCCAGCAGGTGTGTCAGCCAGGCGGTCAGCAGCACAATCACCAGCGCCAGCAGGACGAACAATTCCGCCGAGCGCGACGCGGCCACTTCGTGGAACAGCCGTGGCAGCAACCAGCGGCTGGCCAGCAGCAGACCGAAAAACAGCACCACGGTCTTCACCAGCGTCAATGGCAAGGCCCAGTACCAGGCTTGCGTGCTGCTCCCGGCGAACACTGGCACCAGGGTCAGCAACAACACCGCGACCACGTCCTGAAACAGCAAGACCCCGACCGCGTTCTGCCCGTGGCTGCTGAACACTTCGCCCAGGCTGCTCAACTCCTTGGTGACAATCGCCGTCGACGACAACGACAGCCCGGCCCCGAGCAACATTGCCGGGGCCAGCGGCATGCCCAGCAGGATCAGCACCAGCCCGAGCACCCCGGTGCTGAGCAATACCTGCTGACTGCCCAGGCGAAACACCACCTGGCGCAGCGCGATCATTTTCGACAGGGAAAACTCCAGGCCCAGCGAAAACAGCAGAAACACCACGCCCAACTCGGCCACGTCCGGCAGGTGCTCGCTCTCGTTGACCCAGTTGAACGCGGTCGGGCCCACCATCAGGCCCACGCACAGATAGCCCAGCACCGGCGGCAAGCGCAGGCGGCGAAACAGGGCAATCATCACCAGGGATGAGGCGAGGATGATCAGCAGGTTGGCAAACACAAGGCACTCCGATGTCAGGCTCAGGCTTCTCAAGCGTAGAGGCAAAAAGCCCGGGAGCATGGCCTGATTGGCTTTTCTCTGGACTGATTTGCGTCAGGGTTTTGCGTACTGGTTGCCGTGCTCGGGCCTTTGGGCGGCAGCGGCTCGACGGGTTTTCGAGGCAGGCCTAAAATGAATGCTCATTTTTCCGGTTGAGCGATCATGCCTCCTGAATGTCAGTTGTTCGGCACCTTGGGATGCCATTTGTGTGAGTTGGCAGAAGCCGAGTTGATGCCTTTTGTCGAGCACGGTCTGCTGGTCGAACTGGTGGATATTGCCGACGATGAATCCTGGTTCGAGGCTTACAGCCTGCGGATTCCGGTGCTGCGCCGTGTTGATAATGGTGCGGAGCTGAGCTGGCCGTTCAATGCCGATCAGGTCGTGGCATTCCTGCGCTGAGCCTTTTCTTCGGTGACGCGACATGGCTTTCCGCCGGTCGTGACCGTGCATCCTTCCCTTGGCACTCTGTGGTTTATTCGGTTACTGTATGTGCATACAGTAATTGGGTTGGCCTGCTGCTTTGCATGACTTGAGCAGGTGAATCCGGCAGTCAGAGGGACGAACCGTGGTCAATGTCGAACAGTTGAAGAACAGCGTGAACCGGATGTCGGTTGACGTGGTGCGCGAGGCCGTCCTCGAGTTGCGCCTGGACGGGCTGGTCACGGAGGGCAAGACGCCTTTCAACAAATTGCATTTCAACACCTGTTTTGCCGAGATCGAGGCGCTGTTCCAGCGTGCCGGTTATCACAAGCAACTGGATGTGGTCGGTTATCAGGGCCTGCTCTATGCCTTGTATGACCCGGGGCGCTGGGAGGCCGTCGATGTGCTGCGCTGGCTCAAGGAATTCACCGAAGCCGCCGCGCTCAAGTCGATCCCGGCCTGAAGCGGGCGGAGGAATCGGCGCTAGGTTCGTATCGCTCAGTGTTGGATAATGCCGACCTGCATTGAGGGTTCGAATTTCCGTATGTCCACACCAACGTTTTCCGCTGCGCAGAATCAGGCCAGCACCCTTTACCTTCCTCCGGGCAGTTGGCCTACCGTCCTTGATTGCCTGTGTGAGCATTTCAGTGCGATCAGTCGCGAGCAATGGCTGGACCGGATCGCCCGGGGCCGGGTACTGGATGGGCAGGGACAGCCGATTGCGCTGGATCTGCCGTACAAGGAAGGCCTGCGTATTCACTACTTCCGTGAAGTGCCGGATGAAAAACCGATCCCGGTGGTCGAGTCGATCCTGTATGCGGACGAACATCTGGTGGTGGCGGACAAGCCGCACTTCCTGCCGGTGACACCGGCCGGCGAGTACGTCGAACAGACGTTGCTGCGCCGTCTGATCCGTCGCCTCGATAATCCGCATCTGGTGCCACTGCACCGCATTGACCGGCACACGGCAGGGCTGGTGATCTTTTCCGCCAACCCGCAAACCCGCTCGGCTTATCAGTCGTTGTTCCCGACCCGGCAGATCGATAAACGTTATGAAGCGATCGCCCGTGCGCTGCCGGAACTGGAATTTCCCCTGGTGCATAAAAGTCGCCTGATCGACGGCGAACCGTTCTTCCGCATGCAGGAAGGCCCAGGTGTCGCCAATACTGAAACGGCGGTGGAAGTCCGGGAAAAGAATGGTGATCTGTGGCGCTACGGCCTGTACCCGGTGACCGGCAAGAAGCATCAGCTAAGGGTGCATATGACCGCGCTAGGGGCGAGTATCTGTAACGATCCGTTCTACCCGGATGTGTTGAAAGACGTTGAGGATGACTATGCCAATCCGTTGAAGCTGTTGGCACAGGGGCTGCGGTTTGTCGACCCGGTGACCGGCGAAGAACGCGAGTTCGAAAGTCAGATCACCCTGCAGTGGTGACGCCATTCACTTCCCCGCACCCATGAAAAAGCCCGCATTAATGCGGGCTTTTCTGTATCTGGTGTCGACGTAAAGCTTACAGCTCTTTAACGGTACGAACCTGATCCTTGTTGATGCGGGTCTCTTTGCCGTCGAGTTGTTTGAACTCGTAGAAGCCCGAATCTTCATCGTATTTCGGGGTGTCGACGGCCTGGATTTCGCGACCGTCATTCAAGGTGATCACTGTTGGCGACGAGCAACCAGCGAGAGTTGCCAGGCCCAGTGCGAGCATGAAAGTGGCGAGGGTCCGTTGAGTCATGGGTGTGTCTCCGAATGGGAATACTTTGGTTACTGAGCTTGAGACGTGTACAAGGCGTGAGAGTTCCTTGAATGCTGTCAGTCTGACACAGTGTTATGCGCATTTAACAGTTCGGGGGTGTTCAGGTTGGCCAGGCGCGGGTCATTGTCGGGGCATTGCAGGGCAGTCGCGCCGAGATTGCGCATGATTCGGCCGGGGCTGCGTTCGCCGGCGTTCCACGCGGTTTCGAAGGCGGGCAACAGGGCGACGGGAATTACACACAGCAGGGGTTCCCAGTGGTCGTCGTGACGCAACATTAAAGGTTTTTCAGGAAACAGGCCGGCGGTTTCACGCATGTCCTGCAACAGCGCGGCGTCGATTCGCGGCACATCGCAGGGCAAGACCAGCAGGTGTGGCTGGCGGGCTGCCTTGAGTCCGGCGAGGATGCCGGCCAGGGGACCGGGAAAATCGCCTTGCTCATCGCTGACCAATTGATCAGCGTAGGCTGCATAACGCTCGTGATTGCGATTGCAGGAGATGATCAGATCGTCAGTCAGCGGTCGGACCTTGCGCTGCAAATGCGCAATCAGCGGCTCACCCTGCCATTCAACCAGCCCTTTGTCCTGGCCGCCCATGCGCTGGCCGCGTCCGCCTGCCAGGAGCAGAATGGAGCAGGGGGGCAATGGCGTATTCGAGGTCATGGCAGCTCTCCAGCGGGGCGGCGAAAAATTCAGGCGCTGTGATATAACACCGGGCTGTTTCTCCTACAACTGGACGAGCCTAATGAAAGCCAAGGCCGATGTACCTTTTGCGCCGCTGAACATTGCGGTGCTGACTGTCAGCGATACCCGAACCCTGGAAACCGACACCTCAGGCCAGGTCTTCGTCGACCGCCTGACTGCTGCCGGTCACCGCTTGGCCGAACGGGTCCTGCTCAAAGATGACCTGTACAAGATCCGCGCGCAAGTTGCCCACTGGATTGCCGAGGACGTCGTGCAGGTCGTGTTGATTACCGGCGGCACTGGTTTCACCGGGCGTGACAGCACGCCTGAAGCCGTGGCTTGTCTGCTCGACAAGCAGGTTGACGGCTTCGGTGAACTGTTCCGCCAGATCTCGGTGGCCGATATCGGTACTTCGACCGTGCAGTCGCGGGCACTGGCCGGCCTGGCCAATGGCACACTGGTGTGCTGCCTGCCAGGTTCGACCAATGCGGTGCGCACCGGTTGGGACGGCATTCTCGCCGAACAGCTGGATTCGCGGCACCGTCCGTGCAACTTCGTCCCTCACCTGAAACAGGCGGCGCCCTGTGAATCCCGTGGGTAAGCCGGGCAAGACCGGCAGCCTGATGCCTGTCGAGCAAGCGTTGGCCCGCCTGCTGGAGATGGCTGAAGCCTCGCCGATTGTCGAACGCGAGTTTCTGCCCTTGGCCGAAGTCGAGGGGCGGGTGCTCGCCGAGGACCTGGTTTCGACCCTGGACCTACCACCCTGGCCAAATAGCGCCATGGATGGTTATGCCCTGAATCTGGCCGACTGGACCGGCGCACCGCTGCCGGTCAGCCAGAAAGTCTTTGCCGGGCAGGCGCCTGAGCCGTTGAAGCCCGGTACCTGCGCGCGGATCTTCACCGGTGCGCCAGTGCCTGACGGGGCCGATTGCGTGGAAATGCAGGAGAACGCCGAAGTTCAGGACGATGGCAGCGTGCGTTTCATCGAAACCATGAGCGTCGGCCAGAACATTCGCCCGCAAGGCCAGGAAACCACGGTGGGTGAGTTGATTCTGGCTGCAGGTATCCGGCTGGGACCGATCGAACAAGGTCTGGCGGCGTCGCAGGGGTGTGCCGGGCTGAATGTGGTACGCAAGGTCCGAGTGGCGGTGCTGTCCACCGGCGATGAGCTGGTCGAGCCGGGCCGGCCGCTGGGGCCGGGGCAGATCTACAACAGTAATCGGGTGGTGTTGTGCAGTTGGCTGCAGCGCCTGGGTTGTGAAGTGATTGATGCCGGTATTCTTCCGGACGATCTGGCGACCACGCGGGCGTGCCTTGGCGACTTGCAGGGTGTCGACCTGATTCTCTCGACCGGAGGCGTGTCGGTCGGTGAAGCGGATTTTCTTGGCATCGCATTGCGGGAAGAGGGCGAGCTGGCGCTGTGGAAACTGGCCATCAAACCGGGCAAGCCGCTGACATTCGGTCATTTTCGCAAGGTGCCGGTCATCGGCCTGCCGGGCAACCCCGCTTCGACGCTGGTGACCTTTGCTCTGCTCACGCGGCCCTACTTGTTGCGGCGTCAGGGCGTACAGGATGTCGAACCCCTGAAGTTTACGGTTCCGGCAGGTTTTGTCTGGCCTGTGGCCGGCAATCGGCGCGAATACCTGCGCGGTCGTCTCGAGCAGGGGCGGGCGATCATCTACCGCAATCAAAGCTCCGGTGTGCTGCGCAGCGCGGCCTGGGCGGATGGTCTGGTAGAGGTGCTGGAAGGCCGCACGCTGGTAGAAGGCGATGAGGTCGGGTTCATTCCCCTGAGCGACCTGCTCGGCTGATCCGCTTCCGGTAATTGCAGGCTCGACCGATACCGCGTCGATGCCTGCATTCCTCTGTCAATGGCTCATCAGTGTGACCAACTGATCGAACCGGCTGTTGGCAACCCATCCCAGCAGTCCCAGGACCACCGCCGTCGCACCCGCCGAATAGGCGAGACGGTGCTTGATGGTCTTTACATCCCCGCGAACTTCGTCCATATCCCGACGAATGTATTTGAGGTGGGTTTCCAGTTCGGTCACGCGCGGTTCCATATCAACTTCTCCAGCGGTTCTGGCGTTCTTTCTGAAATCGGATTTGTGACTGGCGCGACTTTCGTCCAGAGGGGCAACTGGACTATTTGCAATTCTGGCTTCATGGCTTGGCATGGAAATGTCCATCGGCTGTTTCAAATGTAAGCGCACCGGCCTTCCCGTCATCCAGACTGCCAACAGCTCCGAGGGTGTATCCAATCATTACCTGCACATCCTTGTGTTGTTGAATCGAAAATTGATACCACCTGCACAAGGTGAATCAAGGATCGTGTCCGGTCAATTGAGCCGATTCCTCACATGTTGTAAGAAAAAATACCGTCGCGTAGGACGCAACAGGTCAGTCGCTTGAATTAAATGGTGTTCCCATGGCTTTTTTGCCTGCACCAGTGGTCAAGATGTTTCATACCGATTCAATCTTGGGGAGTGACCGTAATGAGTGAACGCAGGGCGCTGTTGATTCTGCATGGCAAGCAGGCACTCAATGAGGCGGTTCGCGCCGCCGTCGAAGGCAAACGCAAGCAGGGCTGGGAATTGGCCGTAAGGCTGACCTGGGAGGCCGGTGACGCTCAGCGTCTGGTGGAAGAAGCACTGGCGAGTGGCTATCGGAAGATCATCGCCGGAGGCGGAGATGGCACGTTGCGCGATATCGCTGAAGCGCTTGCCGCGCATCCGGACGAGGCCAGTCTGGTGCTGTTGCCGCTAGGAACGGCTAACGATTTTTCCCGCGCGGCGGGGATCCCGCTGGAGCCGGCCGAAGCACTGGAAATGCTGGACGTGCCACCGCGCAAGATTGACCTGGGCGAAGTCGGTGGGCAGATTTTCCTGAACATGGCGACGGGTGGTTTCGGCAGCCAGGTCACGGCCAATACCTCTGAAGATCTGAAAAAAGTGCTCGGCGGGGCCGCCTATCTGTTCACCGGTTTGTCGCGCTTCAGTGAGCTGCACGCGGCTTACGGTGAACTGCAAGGGCCGGACTTTCACTGGAGCGGCGAGCTGCTCGCATTGGGCATCGGCAACGGTCGTCAGGCAGGCGGCGGACACGTCTTGTGCCCGCAGGCACTGGCGGACGATGGTCTATTGGACATCAGTATTCTGCCGGCGCCACAGGAGTTGGTGGGCACGCTGAAGAACCTGCTCAGCGACGGCTTCGGCCTCGACAATATGTTTGTCCGGGCCCGTTTGCCCTGGGTCGAAATCAAGGTCGCCGAGGGGCTGAGCATCAACCTTGACGGCGAGCCGCTGGATGGCGACAGCCTGCGTTTCGAGGCGCGCCCCGCCGCCTTGCAGGTGCATTTGCCGGAGCATTCGCCGCTGTTGGGCGGCGCGGGTTCGATCAGTCGTCCAGACTGATGATCTGTTCGCGCACCGCGAACAGCACCAGACCCGCCACGTCGTAGATCTGCAGGCGTTTCATGATCTGCGAGCGGTGGGTTTCGACGGTCTTGATGCTCAGGCCCAGGCCGTTGGCGATCTCCCGAGTGGATTTGCCGCGTACGATCAACCGCAGGATTTCCAGCTGGCGTGCCGTCAGATTGTGCGAGTCGGCGACTTCCGGCTGGTTTTTCTGCGTGCGCGTCAGCGCCTGGTTGATCACGGTGTGGGCGATGGCCGGGCTCAAGTAGCGCTCGTTATTACGCAAGGCTTCGAGGGCGTGTTCAAGCTCGGTGGCCGTGGTGTCCTTGAGCAGGTAACCGTGCGCGCCGGACTCCAGCGCCTGCATGATCAGCGCCGGATCGGTGTGCATCGAGAGAATCAGCACCTTGCTTTGCGGGCGCACCCGCTTGAGCCGTTGCAAGGCTTCCAGGCCACCGGTTTCCTTCATCGAGATATCCAGCAACACGATGTCGGGCGCCAGTTGCTCGACCATTTCGAGCAACTGCGAGCCGTCGCTGGCTTCGCCAACGACCGCGTAACCGGGAATATCGAGCACCAGAGCGCGCACGCCGGCCCTGATCAGCGAGTGGTCATCCACCAGAAGTAAGTTACAAGTCAACGCATAACCTTATTCGTACTGGCCCGCTCGAGTGCACGGGGCGCCCAGGGGAATAGTGCTTCGATTTGAGTGCCTTTGCCCGGCTCGCTGATGACGTTCAGCGTGCCGCCCAACTGTTCGATCCTTTCGGCCATCCCGGCCATTCCGCGCTGTCCTTCCCGGCCCGGATCCGCGGCAGGCGCAAAGCCTTGGCCGTCGTCGCTGATCAACAGCGTCAGGCCTTTTGGCAAGCGTTGCACGCGGATCAGCAGATTGCTGGCCTGCGCGTGACGCAGAATGTTGGTGACCGCTTCCTGGGCAATGCGAAAGGCAGCGACCGCCATTTCTTCCGGAATGCCATTGAGCCGTTGCTGGCAATCGAGGCTCCAGTGCACCGAGGTGTTCGCCAGGGTCTTGAGCAGGTGCGCGCGCAGACTGGCCTCCAGCCCGAGGCTGGTCAGTTGGCGCGGATTGAGAATGGCGGAAACATCGCGCACCTTGTTGAGGGTTTCATCAAGGGTGTCGCAGAGTGTCGAGCATTGCGCTTGCAAGTCGGCTGGCAGGCGTTTTTTCAGCCATTCACTTTGCAGCTTGGCCGCTGTCAGTAACTGGCCGATATCGTCGTGCAGTTCACGGCTGAGACGGTGGCGTTCGTTTTCCTGGACTTCCAGCAAACGGTCGGCGAGTTCCTGAGGCTGAAACTTGATCGATTTGCGCGACAGTCGATATTGCACCCAGACACAAGCAGTGGCGGCAATATTCAACAGCAGCAGACCCAGTGAGAGCGGAGCAGACAATCCGTAGGTCAGCAGGCTGCCAGCGGCGGCGATGACACTCAATATGAGAGTGAACCGGCGTGCATTTTCCCGGGACGGTGGCCATTTGATGATTGACTTGAGGCTGGCGTACATAACGGATGGAGCCAATGGATGTTCGCTACGGGCAGACCGGCCGGTGGCTGGCGGATCTCTGTCTGAAAATGCTGTCAATTATGTTATTGATTTTAACGAAGTACAGTGAACGATATTCGACCATCAAGTTCGTTGGATGACAGTCGCTGAATCACTGTGCCAGTAGTTGAAAGCAACTAACGGTCGGCATAATACCACTTAAGATACCGTTGGTCGCGTTTGCCATATATGTCCAATGAGTCAGGAAATACGTCATGTTGGACGTGAGTTCCATTATGGAAAATGTCGTTTTATTGTGCTTGGTAGAGATCCGTGTGGTTCGAAGTTGATCGTTACACAGATACAGGCAAACCCTGAGGCCGCGGCAGAATATCCGCTGGTGTCAGGTGTGATTATTTAATTCGAATTGTCGCTGGCAGGTATGAACTATTCAATTGCGACATTCAGCGATTCCCGTCTTCAGCCTGGATTTACGCTTTGAATGCGGCGGATCACGCCTGACGCTCGGAATAAGACAACAGCGAAACCGGCTGGGGCCGGAGCGGTGGCTTGAACTGGTTTTGACCGACCTGAAACGCGAAAGCTTCGATCAGTGAGGTTTGTTCGCTGCCATCCAGGCTCAATTGGCCGGTATTGTGATCGACCAGTTCAATCTGCCAGGCCATCAGGGTGAAACAGTCCTGCAGCGCATTCAGCGCCTGTGCGTGCAGATCGATATGATCCGGCGCGTGGTCGAGCAGGCTGTGGATATGCAGGGAAAACTCGGAGATCGCCTCCAGTGCCAACGCTTCAGCCCGACTCGCCAGTTTGAGCAGGGTGTTGCGCATGCAGTCGATGGCGTCTTTGTCGTTGCTGATCAATTGCAGGTGGCTCAGGCACTCTTCGGACTTGGCCAGGAGTGTTTCAGCTTCGACGAGGAATTCGGGAAAGCGTTGCGCCCAGTCTTTACGGTCGATTGGCATGCTTATCTCCACAGCGTCATGTCTGATGAGGGAATGCCGTGTGTGTCGACGTTCGTGGATCGTCGGGAGATCGCGCCCCACCGTGCAATTGCACTGGCTGAGGTTTTCCAGAGGGTGGGGTTCCACTGACCTGCGATCGCACACAATAGCCTGACTCCGTTCATGCAATGAGAATGGCGTCACATTAATGGCTATTGGATATTGCGAACATCAGGTTGGGCCTGATTGTTCCTAGGGGATTCCCTTACGCGCGGGAACCTGTGGCGCAAACTGTGGTCGCGCCAGAAGAGAATGTAGCAGATGAAAACACCGGGTCAGTAAACCATGATGTTAATGTGACATCAATGCCCATGTGTGGCATTTTGATGGTGAATTTTGTGGGGATCAAGAATCGCCATAAACAGCCGATAACCCCACTTAGTAGTGAATTCATCAGAACAAGCCCAGGAGTCATTGATGGCCGGCATTCTCGACACGGTAGACCAACGCACGCAACTGGTGGGTGAGAATCGCCTGGAAATTCTCATGTTTCGACTGGCCGGACGCCAATTGTTCGCGATCAACGTGTTCAAGGTTCAGGAAGTTCTCCAACTGCCGAAGTTGACCCTGATGCCACAGCGTCACCCGTTTGTCTGCGGCGTGGTCAACCTGCGTGGGCAGACGCTGCCGGTGATCGATCTGTCTCAGGCGATCGGCATGCGCCCGCTGGTGCCGGGCCCGAACAGCACCATCATCGTCACCGAGTACAACCGTTCGGTGCAGGCTTTCCTCGTCGGTGGCGTGGATCGCATCGTCAACATGAACTGGGAAGCCATTCTGCCGCCGCCGACCAGTGCTGGCCGCCAGCACTACCTGACTGCAATCAGCAAGGTTGACGATCAATTGGTGGAAATCATCGACGTCGAGAAAGTCCTCGCCGAAATCGTCCCGTACAACGCCAAGGTCTCGCGTGACAAGCTCGATGATCCGGTGCTGGAGCGTGCCCGTGGCCGCGAAGTGCTGCTGGTGGACGACTCCAACGTGGCGCTTTCGCAACTGCGCGACACCCTTGGCCAGCTCGGGGTGAAAATGCACATCGCCAGTGACGGTCTGAAGGCGCTGAACATGCTCAAGGCCTGGGCCGATACCGGCGTGAACATGACCGACAAGCTGTTGATGGTGTTCACCGACGCGGAGATGCCGGAAATGGACGGCTATCGCCTGACCACCGAGATCCGCAACGATCCGCGTCTGCGCGGTCTGTACGTGGTGTTGCACACTTCGCTGTCCGGCAGCTTCAACGACTCGATGGTGAAGAAGGTCGGTTGCGACAACTTCCTCTCCAAATTCCAGCCGGACAAACTGGTCGATGTGGTGCGTCAGCGTCTGATGCTCGATGAAGTGCCAGCCTGACGAAACCCTGTAGCGAGGGGATTTATCCCCGATGGACTGCGCAGCGGTCCCGCTTCTTGATTCAGGTGGGGCCGCTTCGCGCCCCATCGGGGATAAATCCCCTCGCCACAAAGTTATCTTTTCAGGGGGGCGCGCATCTGTCTTTGATTCGCCGATAAAGCTCGTATAGGGTGGCTTTTTTGCCCACCAGGGAGCTGGCCATGCTGCGTCTGAGCGCGCTTTATCGTTATCCGTTGAAATCCGGCAAACCCGAGATTCTGCAATCGATTGGCCTGGACAAACTGGGCCTTGCAGGGGACCGACGCTGGATGCTCGTGGATGAAGCCAGCGGCCGCTTTCTGACCCAGCGGGCCGAGGCGAAAATGAGCCAGTTGTCGGCGCTGTGGAATGCGCAGGGCGGTCTGACCCTGAGTGCCCCCGGGCTTGCCGCGCTGGACGTGCCATTGCCCGAGGCCGATTCCGACTTGCGCGGTGTGACCATCTGGCGTGACACCCTGCGCGTGCCGGATGCCGGTGATGCAGCGGCCCGCTGGGTCAGCGAGTTCATCGGCAAACCGACCCGTCTGGTGCAGGTGCCGCTTGATCGCGCGCGCATGACGCAGGCCGGTTATGGCCGCGAGGACGATCAGGTCGCGTTCGCCGACGGTTTCCCGCTGTTGCTGATTGGCGAAGCGTCACTTGAGGATCTGGTGCAAAAGGTCGGACGACCGCTGGAGATGCTGCGCTTTCGGCCGAATCTGGTGATCGAAGGCAGCGCGGCGTTCGCCGAGGACGGCTGGAAGCGCATTCGTATCGGTGACGTCGAGTTCCGCGTGGTGAAGCCTTGCTCGCGCTGCATTCTGACCACCATCGATCCGCAAACCGGCGAACGCAGTGCTGATCGCGAACCGCTGGCAACCTTGCAGAAATACCGTGCGCAGGCCGATGGCGCGATGTTCGGGCAGAACCTGGTCAACGACAGCAATGGTCAACTGGAAGTCGGAATGCCGGTGGAAATCCTCGAGTAACCGAGGCCAGAAATGAAAATGCCCGTGTCCATGGACACGGGCATTTTTTTGCACCGGGAAAAACCGTGGGCTTAGCCGCGGTATTCGCACAGGTAAGCGGTATCAACGGCGACTTTCAGCTGGAACTTGCTGTTGGCCGGAACGTTGAACTGGCTGCCGGCGGCGAAGGTTTCCCAGTCGCTGCTGTCCGGCAGTTTGACGGTCAGCGCACCGGAGACCACGTGCATGATCTCGCGCTGAGCGGTGCCGAATTCGTATTCGCCCGGGGCCATGACGCCGATGGTCGCCGGACCTTCAGCGGTGCCAAAAGCGATCGACTTGACGGTGCCGTCGAAGTACTCGTTGACTTTGAACATGGGCGATTCCTCTCGAAAAGGGCAAAAAAGGGTTAAAAAAGGCTGGCCAGTATGCACAAGGCTCCCGGCGCCGTCACCTGCCCGGGGCGTGTCCGGCGAGTTCTCGCCCTGACTTCAGAGTGGCAAGACCAACGGCAGCAACCGCGCGGTATTGCGCGCATCTTCCAGGGCTCGGTGCTGTTGACCGCTGAACTGCATGCCGGCCAGTTGCAGCGCACCGTTCAAGCCCAGCGGTCGTTCCAGGCGCCGGGCCTTGGCGAAGCGCTGCTTGAGGTTCATGTGTGGCACCCGGCTCAGCAGGCTGTCGAGTTGCAGGCGCTGCCATTCCTGGAGCAACTGCTTGCGGTCGTAATCGCCCCAACTGGCCCAGCCTTCGAGGCGCGTCTGGTGTTGCCCGAGCCAGCGTTCGAAGGCCGGCCAGACCTCGCTCAGCGGCTGTGCGGTGTCGATGTTGGCCTGGGTGATGTGCGTGAGCTCACGGCAGAACGGCGTCAGCAACGGCCGCCGGGTCGGTTTGACGAACCGCTGAAAGTGATCCTGCTCGCGACCGGCACGGTCGACCAGCGTCGCGCCGATTTCGATGATTTCCATTTCCGTAACCGGCCAGCCACCTTCATCTGTGGTGGCTTCCAGATCAATGACCAGCCAATGGGGCATCGCAGGTTTCCTGATTTACGCGTCCTGATAGATCAGAGCGTAGTCAAACCTTGCGTTTGCGCCTGGCGACTCACTCGACCTGCAACAGAACCTGACGATTTTTTACCTGATCGCCGACCTTGACCTGCACCCGCTTGAGCACGCCATCGATGCCGGCCTTGAGCGGATGCTCCATTTTCATTGCCTCCAGCACCACCAGCAACTGACCCTTGCTGACCGGACTGCCTTCGCTGACCAGCACGTCGACGATGGCACCGTCCATCGGCGCTTTCAGTGTGCCGGAGCTGACGCTGCTCTGACTGCTGATCAGCGCATGAGTTCGATCCTCCAGGCGCAGGTTGCCGGGGTGGGTGAACAGCCAGAGTTCTTCGCCATCGATCCGGTAGGCGTGACGCTGGCGCAGGCCGTCGACTTCCAGTGTCACCGCGCGCTCGTCGCAATTGATGACGGTCAGCGCCAGTGCGCGCTGCATCACGTTCACGGTGAAGCGGTCATCGCCGTGCGCAAGCAGTTGCACGGTCCAGTCCTGCTGTTCAAGCCCGAGGCGGTAATTGAGCGGCGCGCCGACATTGTTGCGCCAACCTTTGAGCGGCGCACGATGCACCTGCGCGCCAGCCTGATAAAACAGCACGGCGGCGATGGCCAGCTCCTCGGCGGTGGGGGCGTAAGTGTGCAGGCATGGGTGGTCAGTGAAATGCTGCGCGATGAACGCGGTGCTGAATTCACCGCTGATGAACTGCGGATGCTGCAGCAGGCTGACCAGCAAACGCTGGTTGCTCTGAACGCCGAGCAGCACGCTGTCCTGCACCGCGCGCAGCAGCTTGCGCCGTGCCTCTTCGCGGGTGGCGCCGTGGGCGATCAGTTTGCCGAGCATCGGATCATAAAACGGGCTGATCGACTGACCTTCGAGCACGCCATGATCGATCCGCGCCCCCGGACCCAACGCCGGTTCCCAGGCCTGTACACGACCGGTCTGCGGCAGGAAATTCTGCGTCGGATCTTCGGCATACAGACGCACTTCCATGGCGTGGCCGTTCAGCGCGAGCTGATCCTGAGTCAACGGCAGCGGCTGCCCCTCGGCGACGGCCAATTGCCAGGCGACCAGATCCTGCCCGGTGATCAGTTCGGTCACCGGATGCTCGACCTGCAGACGCGTGTTCATTTCCAGAAAGTAGAACTGCCCACGGGCATCGAGCAGAAACTCGACGGTGCCCGCACCGAGGTAATTCACCGCGCGGCCAGCCTTCAATGCCGCTTCGCCCATGGCCTGGCGCAACTCGCGGGTCATCACCGGGCAGGGTGCTTCCTCGACGACTTTCTGATGGCGGCGCTGCACCGAGCAATCGCGCTCGCCGAGGTAGATCAGGTTGCCATGGCTATCGCCGAACAGTTGTACCTCGACGTGCCGTGGTTCGATCAGTGCCTGTTCGAGGATCAGTTCGTCGCTGCCGAAACCGTTCAGCGCTTCGGAGCGGGCGGTGCGCAATTGCGCCGGCAATTCCTCGCTGCTGTGCACCAGACGCATGCCGCGTCCACCGCCGCCAGCACTGGCCTTGATCATCAGCGGGTAGCCGATGCGCTCGGCTTCACGCAGCAGAGTGGCGTCGTCCTGCGCGGCGCCTTGATAGCCGGCGATGCAAGGAACACTGGCGTCGAGCATGGCGATTTTCGACAGGCGCTTGCTGCCCATCAGCTCGATGGCCTCGGCGCTGGGGCCGATGAAGGTCAGGTTGGCCGCTGCGCAGGCGCGGGCGAATTCGGCGTTTTCCGAGAGAAAGCCGTAGCCTGGGTGGATCGCGTCGGCACCGCTGCGGCGTGCGGCGTCAAGGATCGCCGGGATGTTCAGATAGGACTGTTGCACCGATGCGGCGCCGATGTTCACCGCTTGATCGGCCATCTGCACGTGCAGGGCATCGGCGTCGGCATCGCTGAATACGGCGACGGTGCGATAGCCGAGGGCCTGGGCGGTGCGCTGGATGCGGCAGGCGATTTCACCGCGGTTGGCGATCAGGATTTTGTGGATGACGGGCATGGCTGTTCCCTCGGAATTTGCGGTGTTGGTGCTGGCCTCTTCGCGAGCAAGCCCGCTCCCACAAGGAATTTGCATCGTTCACAAAAACTTTGGGAGCGGGCTTGCTCGCGAAGCTTTTAAGGGGCCCACCCAGGTTTACGTTTTTGCACAAAAGCCAGGGTGCCCTCGATCCCTTCGGCCCCGGTCACCGCTTCGCTGAACCACCGCGCCGCTTCATCCAGCAATTCACTCGAAGGCTGCCCGGCACTGGCGAGCAGCAGTTTTTTCGTCGCCGCATTCGCTTCGGGTGCGCAGCACAAAACATGGTCGAGCACTTCGTCGAGTCGTTCTGCCAGTGCCTGCGGATCCTGCTCGACGAAATGCACCAGCCCCAGCCGCCGCGCCTGATGACCGTCGAAACGTGCGGCGGTCAGTGCCAGGCGGCGGGTCTCGGTCAGGCCGATGCGCTGCACCACGAATGGCGCGATCTGCGCCGGCAGCAGACCGAGGCTGGTTTCCGGCAGGCCGAACTGCGCCTGATGATCGGCCATGGCGATATCGCTGACACATGCCAGCCCGAAACCACCACCGAGCACTGCGCCCTGTAAAACGGTGATCAGCACTTGTGGTGCGTCCTGAGCCTCTTGCAGCAGGGCTCCAAAGGCGCGGTTCAACTCGCGGTAAGCGTCGGTGCCTTGGGCACGGGCATTGGCCATGTCCTTGATGTCGCCCCCCGCACAGAAATGCCCACCGGCACCGCTGAGGACCAGAGCGCGAACCCCGCGGTCATCGCGCACCGCCGCCAATACCGCGCGCAGTTCGGCGACCATTTGCAGGCTCATCGCATTGCGGCTGTCCGGGCGATTGAGGGTGATGTGCAGCACGCCGCCGTGCAGTTCCAGCAACAGAGTCTGGCAATCGGGCAGGGGGCTCATTTCTTTTTCCCCGGCAGGATGCCCATGAGTTTGCAGATGATCCCCAGCATGATTTCGTCGGCGCCGCCGCCGATCGAAACCAGCCGCACGTCGCGATAGGCGCGGGCCACCGGGTTGTCCCACATGAAGCCCATGCCGCCCCAATATTGCAGGCAACTGTCGCTGACTTCACGACCGAGACGGCCGGCCTTGAGCTTGGCCATCGACGCCAGACGCGTGACGTCCTGACCTTTCACATATTGCTCGGTGGCCTGATAGACCAGCGCTCGCAGGCATTCGATTTCGGTCTGCAGTTCGGCGAGGCGGAAGTGGATCACCTGATTGTCGATCAGCGCGTTGCCGAACGTCTTGCGCTCCTTGCAGTACTCGATGGTGCTGTCGACGCAATATTCCAGACCCTTGATCATGTTCGCCGCGCCGAACAGGCGTTCTTCCTGGAACTGCAGCATCTGCATCATGAACCCGGCGCCTTCGTGGCCGATGCGGTTGCGCTGCGGCACACGCACGTTATCGAAAAACACCTGGGCAGTTTCCGAGCTGCGCATGCCGAGCTTGTCCAGGTGCGAGCTGAGGCTGATGCCCGGGGTGTTCATCGGCACCATGATCAGCGACTTGTTGATGTGCGGCTTGTCGTCCGAGGTATTGGCCAGCAGGCAGATGAAGTCGGCGCTGGGCGAGTTGGTGATCCACATCTTGCTGCCGTTGATCACGTAGTCGTCGCCGTCCTTGCGCGCGCTGGTCTTGAGTCCGGCGACGTCGGAGCCGGCACCGACTTCCGAGACGCCGATGCAACCGACCTGCTCGCCGGTGATCGCCGGACGGAGGAATTCGTCGCGTAATTCATCGGAGCCGAAACGGGCCAGCGCCGGGGTGCACATGTCGGTCTGCACGCCGATCGACATCGGAATGCCGCCGCAGTGGATAGTGCCGAACTCTTCGGCGGCGACAATCGAATAGCTGTAGTCGAGGCCCATGCCGCCGAATTTTTCCGGCTTGGAAATCCCCAGCAGGCCGAGGTCGCCGGCCTTGCGGAAAATCTCGTGGATTGGAAAGCGTCCGGCCTTTTCCCATTCATCGACGTGCGGGTTGATTTCGTGCTCGACGAATTGGCGGACGGTGCGGCGCAGTGCTTCGTGTTCCGGGGTGAAGATCATTTTTATTGTTCTCCTTGGGATCCGTGGCAGTCAGAAGCGGCTGACGCCGAAGCTGTTGGGTTGCAACGTGCGGATGTCGGCTTCGTGGCAGATATCCAGCAGGTAACCGAGCAGGGTGCGCGTATCGCGCGGATCGATCAGGCCGTCATCCCACAGGTTGGCGCTGCCGTAGAGCGCGGTGGACTGGCTGTCGAGTTTCTGCGCGGTGACCTGTTCGAGCATGTCGAGCATTTTCGGATCCGGCACCAGGCCTTCCTTGAGCTGTTTGGCCTCGGTGACGATGCGCAACACCTTGCCGGCCTGCGCGCCGCCCATTACCGCGGTGCGGCTGTTGGGCCAGGCGAAGATGAAACGTGGATCGAGACCGCGTCCGCACATCGCATAGTTGCCGGCACCGTAGGAGCCACCGACGACAATCGTCAGTTTAGGCACTCGCGCATTGGCCACCGCTTGAATCAGTTTCGAGCCGTGTTTGATCACGCCTTGCTGCTCGGACTCGGTGCCGACCATGAAACCGGTGGTGTTGTGGAAAAACAGCAGCGGCGTCTGGCTCTGGTCGCACAGCTGAATGAACTGCGCGGCCTTGCTCGCGCCGGCGGGGGTGATCGGGCCGTTGTTGCCGATCAAGCCGCAGGCGCGGCCGTGGATTTTCAACTGGCCGCAGATGGTTTGCTGATCGAACTCGCCCTTGAATTCGAGAAACTCCGATTCATCGGCAATCCGCGCAACGATTTCGCGCACGTCGTAGGGCTTCTTCGGGTCGTCGGGAATCAGCCCGAGCAGCTCGTCGATCGGGTACAGCGGCGCCTTGTATTGCGGCTCGGGCAGCCACGGCAGTTGCTCGTTCCACGGCAGCATGCGCAAGATCTCGCGGACCAGGCGCACGCCATCGGCATCGTTCTCGGCCAGATACTCGGCGGTGCCGGCGACCTGCGCGTGCATCTCGGCGCCGCCCAGCTCTTCATCGGTGGCGACCTCGCCAGTCGCGGCCTTGAGCAGTGGCGGTCCGGCGAGAAACAGCTTGGCCTTGCCGCGCACCACCACCACGTAATCCGACAGCCCCGGTTGATAGGCGCCACCGGCCGTCGCCGAGCCGTGCACCACGGTAATTTGCGGCAACCCCATGGCCGACATCCGCGCCTGATTGGCAAAACTGCGTGCGCCTTCGACGAATATCTCCGCCGCATAATTGAGGTTGGCGCCGCCGCTCTCTGCCAGAGTGATCACCGGCAGTTTGTTTTCCAGGGCGATCTGTTGCAGCCGCAGGGATTTTTTCAGGCCGGTGGGGGAGATCGTGCCGCCCTTGATCGCGCTGTTGTTGGCCACCACCATCGCCCGTATGCCGGACACGTAACCGATGCCGGCGATCAGGCCGCCACCGGCAGCGCTGCCGTCCTTGTCGTCGTGCAGCTTGTAGCCGGCCAGGCTCGCCAGTTCGAGGAACGGCGCGCCGGGGTCGAGCAGCAGGTTCAGGCGTTCGCGGGGCAGCAGTTGCCCGCGCTTGTCGAATTTGCCCTTGGCTTCGGCAGCCTTGTTCAGCAGGTTCTGTTCCAGTTGCTGGACTTGCTCGATGGCCGTGAGCATCGCCGCGCAGTTGCGCGCGAAAGCTTCACTGTGCGGATCGAGTTGGGACTGGATCTGCGGCATGGCTTACTCCTTGTCCTTGAGCACGTCGGGCAGGTACGCCCGATGGAAACCGTTGAACGACTCGCTGTGGCTTGCCTTGTGCAACGGCCATGCGCGGCTGCCGAGACTGGCCGCACCATCGATTTTCAAGGTGCTGCCGCTGATGAACGCCGCCGCCGGGCTGAGCAGAAAAACGATCGCCGCACTGACCTCCGATTCGGTACCGATGCGTTTGAGTGGCACGTGTTCGCGCAGGGTCGGGATCACGGCTTTGAAAGCGCCTTCATAAGTGTCCATGCCGCTGGACGCGATCCAGCCCGGCGCCACCGCATTGACCCGCACCCCGGCGTACCCCCACTCGAACGCGGCGGTTTTGGTGAAGTTGTCCATCCCCGAACGTGCCGCGCCCGAGTGGCCCATGCCGGGCATGCCGCCCCACATGTCGGCAAGCATGTTGACGATGTTGCCGCCGTGTTTGCTCATCGACTGGTTGAACACTTCCCGGGCCATCAGGAAGCCGCCGACCAGGTTGGTGCGCAATACGGTTTCAAAGCCTTTCTGATTGATCGCGGCCAGTGGCGACGGGTACTGGCCGCCGGCATTGTTGACCAGACCGTGGATCGGCCCGTGTTCGGCGATCAGCCCGGCGACCAGTTGTTTCACCGCGTCTTCGTCACGGATATCGCAGGCCTGCCAATGGGCGCGGCCGCCGTCTTCGCTGATTTCGGCGGCGACCTTTTGCAGCTTCTCCGGTTTGCGCCCGACCAGCAGCACAGTGGCGCCGAGCGCCGCCAGTTCATGCGCGGTGCAACGGCCGATGCCACTGCCGCCACCGGTGACGATGATGGTCTGGCCGCTGAACAGATCGGCTTTGAAAATCGATGCGTAAGCCATGAAGCCCAACCTCTAGTCGAGTTGTTCGGCGATGCTCTGCGGCACCGGGATCTGGATTTCCAGCAGTTGCTGAGCGAAGGCCTTGCCCTGGGGATCGATGCGCAGACTCGCCACGCCACCGCCGCCAAGCGCGTTCTCCAGCAGAAAATTCAGGCTGTGGGTGCCGGGCAGGTACCAGCGTTCGACCCGGCCGTGAATCGGGTCGAGCACATGGCGCATCCAGTCGACGATCACCGCTGGCGTCAGCGCTTCGGCGATCCATGGCAGGTATTCCGGTCGACGCGGCAGGACACCGATGTTGCTGTGGTTGCCCTTGTCACCGGAGCGCGCCACCGCCAGTTTCACCAACGGCACACTGGCGTCGGCGCGGCCTTGGGGTTTGGGTGGCTGGTCGGGGGTTGGCAGGTCATGGCTGTCGAGCGGCATTTGCGCGGGGAGGGCGCAGGGATGCTGTTCACCGGCCATGTCGATGTGCAGGCTGCAGGCGGTTTTATCGATCAGGAACGAGAACAGACGGATCAGCGGATACACCGTCGGCCGTCCGCCGACGATGCCGGTCAGTCCCGGTGCCATGCCGGTGGCAGCCTGGGCGATTTCCCGGGAGAACAGGATCAGCGCCGGTTTCAGTGGATGGCGCACCGCAAGTTTGATCACCACCTCGCGGCTGTCACGACGCTGGCCGTGAGGGCCGTATGTGGCTTCGCTGCCGAGCAGTTCAATGTTGACTTCGCTGTAGGGTGGCCAGCCGCGCTGGCTGAACATTTCTGCAGTCTTGTCGATGATTGCCTGACTGACGCGGCGCGCCTTGTCCACCGCATCGATGCCGGCGATCAGGCAACTGGCTGTGCAGCGGAATCCGTCCGGCCAGGTCGCGCTGACCTTGTATTTATCGCTGGGCGGCAGGCCTTTGGCTCCGTGGACGTGCACGGCGTTTTTGCCCTGTTGCTGCAGTTTCACTTGAGTGAAATCGCAGACTACATCCGGCAACAGATAGGCCTGCGGATCACCGATTTCATAGAGCATCTGCTCGCCAACGGTCAGCGGCGTCACCAATCCGCCGGAGCCTTCGGGTTTGCTCACGATGAACTGGCCGTCGGCACTGACTTCAACGATGGGAAAACCGATGTGTTCGTAGTCCGGCACGTCGCGCCAGTCGGTGAAATTGCCCCCGGTGCATTGCGCGCCGCATTCGATGATGTGCCCGGCGAGCGCGGCCTGGGCCAGTTTGTCGTAGTCGTGCCACGCCCAGCCGAACTCATGCACCAGCGCCGCACTGACCACCGCGCTGTCGACCACACGCCCGGTGATGACGATGTCGGCGCCCAGGCGCAGGGCTTCGACGATGCCCGGTGCGCCGAGGTAGGCGTTGGTCGATACGCACATCGGCGGCAGCGGCGTGCCGTTGAACATTTCGTGGATGCCTTGGGCGGCAAGTTGCTTGAATTGCGGTTGCAGGTCATCGCCGAGCAGCACGGCGATTTTCAGACTGACCCCGGCCTTGTCGCAGGCAGCCTGCAGGGCGGCGGCACAGGCTTTCGGATTGATCCCGCCGGCGTTGCTGATCACGCGAATTTTCTGTTCAGCCAGTTGCGGCAGCAGCGGCGCGAGCACCTCAACGAAGTCCCCGGCGAACCCTGCCTGCGGGTCCTTCATGCGCGCGCCGGCCATGATCGACAGGGTGATTTCGGCCAAGTAATCGAACACCAGATAATCCAGCTGCCCGCCGGCCACAAGTTGTGCGGCGGCGGTACTGGTGTCACCCCAGAATGCGCTGGCGCATCCGATCCGAACGGTGGTGGGCATTTTTATCTCCGACTCAGGAACCTGCGACAGAAGTGTCTGGAGGCTACCAAGCAAGCGCTTGGTTTGTAAACCACTGAAATATCTTCTGCCCAAGCGCTTGCTTGGTTGCGGCCCGCGGCTTAAATTGCGCGCAACCCTGCGTGTTCAGGGGGCAACAGACTGATCGACTGTAGGAGAGAACGGGTGGACGAGCAAAAAGCCCTGAGGGTCATGCGCGAACTGGTCGACCAGGGCCAGTTGACTGACCCCGACAGCGCCCGCGGCAAACTGCTGCAAGTGGCCGCTCACCTGTTCCGCAACAAAGGCTACGAGCGCACCACGGTGCGTGACCTGGCGGGGGCGGTGGGGATCCAGTCCGGGAGCATTTTTCATCACTTCAAGAGCAAGGATGAAATCCTCCGGGCGGTGATGGAAGAAACCATCCGCTACAACACCGCGCTGATGCGCGCCGCGTTGGCCGAAGCCAGTAACGTGCGCGAGCGGGTGCTGGCGCTGATTCGCTGCGAGTTGCAGTCGATCATGGGCGGCAGCGGCGAAGCCATGGCGGTGCTGGTCTATGAATGGCGTTCGCTGTCCGAAGAAGGTCAGGCCCGGGTGCTGGCCCTGCGCGATGTCTATGAAGACCTCTGGTTGCAGGTGCTGGGCGAAGCCAAGGAGGCGGGGTTTATCCGTGGCGATGTATTCATTACCCGACGTTTTCTCACTGGCGCGCTGTCCTGGACCACCACCTGGTTTCGTGCCGGCGGCAGCCTGAGCCTCGATCAGTTGGCCGATGAAGCGCTGATTCTGGTGCTCGAAGAGCGTTAACCCACGTTTCAACAGGTCAGGAAACTGGCTAACTGGGCGAAACCGCCTAGCTTGAATGCATTGATCGGTATTTTTTCGGGGAGTGGGGTGTTTTGAAGTCTTCGCCAATTCGGACGGCCACGGGGCTGGTACTCGTCGCGCTGACGGCATTTTCAGGGCTGCCTGCGCAGGCGGCGCAACTGGTTCGAGTGGGCGCCGCGCACTTTCCGCCTTACACCATCCGCCCGGAAAACGGTGCCGACACCGGTCTGCTGCCGGAATTGGTCGAAGCGCTGAATGCGTTGCAGAAGGAGTATCAGTTTGTCCTGGTACCGACCTCGATTCCCCGGCGTTTCGGTGACTTGAAGGAAGGGCGCACCGACATGGCGATTTTCGAAAACCCGGAGTGGGGCTGGAAGGACATTCCACACACCACGGTCGATATGGGTCTGGAAGATGCCGAGATTTTCGTCGCGCAACGCGAAGAGGGTCGGCAGCAGGATTACTTCTCGGACCTCAAGGGCAAGCGGCTGGCGCTGTACAGCGGTTATCACTACGAGTTCGCCAATTTCAACGCCGACCCCAAATTTCTCGCGGATACGTTCAAGGCCACGTTGACCTATTCCCATGACAGCAACCTGTTGATGGTGCTGCGCGGGCGCGCCGACATCGCCTTGGTCACGCGCTCTTACCTGTTCGACTACCTGAAACGCAACGAAAAGGTGGCCGACAAGTTGCTGGTGTCGCAGCGCATCGATCAGGTTTATCACCATTACTCCATTCTGCGCCCGGCCGCGCCGATCACCGGCGAGGCGTTTGGCAAATTGTTGCAGGAGCTGCGGGACAACGGGCAGATGCTGAAGATTTTCGAGCCATACAAGATCGCTCTGGTACCGGTACCGCAACACTGATTTGACCCCGCCGGCTAAATTTTCCCGTGCGGCTCACGTCCCATCGTTGAACTGTCGACGATTATCGTGAGCCCGACCCATGTCCAATCTGAATGACCTGACTGCCCTGGCCTTGCCTTCGGGCAGTGAACTGGTAGCCGATGCTACTGAAAGCCGTCTGAGCCTGAGCCTGGACGGGCAACCGCTGGTTCGCTTGCGTCTGAATCGTGACGGCACCGGCCCGATTCAGCTCGATGAGCGTTTTGCCCTGCCGCCCGGCCTGGCGTTGTGGGCTGCCTGTTACTGGTTGTTCGCCCGTGAGCCGGAGCGCCAGCAATTGCTCTGGCAGCTGGATCAGCCACCCACCGAAGCCTTGCTCAGCGGCTTGCTGGTCAACACCGAAGTGGCCGGCGAATACCGTTGCGAGCGCACCCTGTTCTGGCAATTGCCGCAGCCATGGCTCGGTACATCGCTGAGCGGCAGCTACCCGCAACAAATGGTGATCAGCCAGGGCAAGCGCCATCCGCAGCGCCCGGTCAAGCCGCGCGGTGAAGTCTATCGACGTTTCGATGCACGCCTCGGGGCGTGGATTTCCCTGCGCACGCTGGAGATCGAGCAGGATCTGGCGCGGTTCAATCGCTGGCAGAACAGTCCGCGAGTCGCCAGCTTCTGGCAGGAGGAGGGCAGTCTTGAGCAGCATCGCGAATACCTGAGCAAGCTCGACGCCGATCCGCACACGCTGACGTTGATCGGCTGTTTCGACGATCAGCCGTTTGCCTATTTCGAAGCCTACTGGGCCAAGGAAGACCGTATCGCGCCGTTCTATGATGTCGACAATTACGACCGTGGCATTCACATGCTGGTGGGGGAAGAGAATCACCGTGGCCCGCACAAGGTCGCGAGCTGGTTGTCGGCGCTGGTGCACTATCTGTTTCTGGATGATCCGCGTACCCAGCGCGTGGTCGCCGAACCGCGTGCCGACAACGCGAAGATGATCGGCCACATGCAGAATCAGTGCTTCCACTGCGAGAAGGAATTCGACTTTCCGCACAAGCGCGCGGCGTTGATGATTCTGGGGCGTGAGCGGTTTTTTGATCGGTGCAAGCTGGCCTGAAGTGACAAGGCCTGGGATCTATTGCGGTTTCAAGTCTGCCTTCGCGAGCAAGCCCGCTCCCACATCGACCTGTGTACGCCGGTCAAATGTGGGTGCGGGCTTGCTCGCGAATGGCTTGACGCCGAATTCAGGGCTTAGCGACGACCCATCGAAGCCGCACCCCCACGACTGCCCGACACCTTGCGGCAGTGCACCAGCGCATCGCGAATCATGAAATTGACCAGGGTTGGCGAGACGCCGAGTTCCTTGGCGATGTCCTTTTGCGGCACGCCGTGCAGACGGTACATCTCGAAGGCGTAGCGGGTGCGGCTGGGCAGTTCGGTCAGCGCGTCGGCGATGTGTTCCAGCGTCGAGAAGTTGATATGCGAGGTTTCCGGCGAAGCGCCCTGAATGACCACATTCAACCCTTCCTCTTCCGGGCCTGAGTACTTCTGTTCCAGCGCCTGTTTGCGGTAGTGATCGATGGCGAGGTTGCGCACGATCTGGAACAGATAACTCAATTGCGCCTTGATCGACGACGTGATCGGCGGGGCCGACTGCAAGCGGAAGAACGCATCCTGCACCACGTCTTCGGCGCGCGAACGGCAGCCGGTAATGCGCGCTGCGATCTTCACCAGAATCAGTCGATTGTCGACGAAGGCCTGAAGTAGCGGTGAATCGCACCTGCTTGTGGATACTTGTTCCGTCATGGAAATCACCTTGCTGCCAATAGGTTAGTGGGACGCCGGGGGACGGGGCCGTCCTACACATCGAGCGACAAATTATGTTGAATGATAATGATTGTCAATTGAGAAAGAGAACTAATGCTCCTTAAAGGTGCGAATCGAGAACTGCGACACACCGCCACACCCCAGCCCCCGTTGGCGATCCAGCCTGCCGACTAATTATTTCAAGACGTCATCCGTTCTCATTGGTGAATGGTTCCGGGTACCGAGCCCCGGCCAGACAGCATTCCGATGCCTTGCGCGGTCGGCACAGACCGCGCCCTGCACGCCCTCGACCGGCGTGACGCAGCAACTCGATTCCACTTAGCAAGCCGAATTCAGGCAGGAAACCTCATGACCGACGCGTTCGAACTCCCCAGCACTCTGGTCCAAGCCCTCCAGCGCCGTGCGGCACAGACGCCGGATCGCCTGGCCCTGCGCTTTCTCGCCGAAACCGAGGAGCAGGGCGTGGTGCTCAGTTACCGCGAACTGGATCAACGCGCGCGGACCATTGCTGCCGCGTTGCAGGCCCAGGCTGAATTCGGTGATCGCGCGGTGCTGCTGTTTCCCAGCGGCGCGGATTACGTCGCGGCGTTTTTCGGTTGTCTGTACGCCGGGGTGATCGCGGTGCCGGCCTATCCGCCGGAATCCGCACGTCGGCATCACCAGGAACGCCTGCTGTCTATCATTGCCGACGCCGAACCGCGTCTGCTGCTGACCAGCGCCGACCTGCGCGATGCCTTGCAGCAAATCGATGGCGCGCCGCCGTTGCTGTGCGTCGATACCCTCGACAACGCCCAGGCCGAGCGCTGGGTCGAACCGACTTTGCCCGCAGACCACATCGCCTTCCTGCAATACACCTCCGGCTCCACCGCGCTGCCCAAAGGCGTGCAGGTCAGCCACGGTAATCTGGTGGCCAACGAGCTGCTGATCCGCCACGGTTTCGGCATCGACGTGAACCCCGACGATGTGATCGTCAGCTGGCTGCCGCTGTACCACGACATGGGCCTGATCGGCGGATTGCTGCAGCCGATTTTCAGCGGTGTGCCGTGCATCCTGATGTCGCCGGCGTACTTCCTCGGTCGCCCGTTGCGCTGGCTTGAAGCGATCAGCCAATACGGCGGCACCATCAGCGGCGGGCCGGATTTCGCCTATCGTTTGTGCAGCGAGCGGGTCAGCGAATCGGCGCTGGAGCGCCTCGACCTGAGCCGCTGGCGCGTGGCCTATTCCGGCTCCGAACCGATCCGTCTCGATACCCTTGAGCGCTTCGCCGAGAAGTTCACCCCGTGCGGCTTCAGCGAAGACAGCTTCATGGCCTCCTATGGTCTGGCCGAGGCGACCCTGTTCGTCGCCGGCACACCGCGTGGCACCGGTATTCCTGCTCTGCGTGTCGATGATCAGGCACTGGCGCAAAATCGCGCTGAACCGGGCAACGGCAGCCCGATCATGAGTTGCGGCATCAGCCAGCCTGAACATGCGGTGCTGATCGTCGATCCGGGCAGCCTGCAAGAACTCAATGACAATGCGGTCGGTGAAGTCTGGGCCGCCGGCCCGAGCATCGCTCACGGCTACTGGCGCAACCCCGAGGCCAGCGCCAAAACCTTCGTTCAGCACGCCGGCCGCACCTGGCTGCGTACGGGCGACCTGGGCTTCATCCGCGACGGTGAACTGTTCATCACCGGGCGCCTGAAAGACATGCTGATCGTGCGCGGTCACAACCTCTATCCGCAGGACATCGAGCAAACCGTCGAGCGTGAAGTGGAAGTGGTGCGCAAAGGTCGCGTCGCGGCATTTGCGGTCACTCAGGACGGTGAAGAAGGCATTGGCATCGCCGCAGAAATCAGCCGCAGCGTGCAAAAAATCCTGCCGCCCGAAGCACTGATCAAAGCCATTCGCCAAGCGGTGGCCGAGGCCTATCAGGAAGCGCCAGGCGTGGTGGTGCTGCTCAATCCGGGCGCGTTGCCGAAGACGTCCAGCGGCAAGCTGCAACGCTCGGCATGCCGCAATCGTCTGGCCGACGGCAGCCTCGACAGCTACGCGGTGTTTCCGTCTGTCGAGGTGCAAAGTACCGAGTCGACCCTGGCGGCTTCCGAGCTGGAAGCCCTGATCGGCAAGATCTGGGCCGAGCAACTCAACCTCAAACAGGTCAACGCCGACGACCACTTCTTCCTGCTCGGCGGCAACTCGATTGCGGCAACTCAGGTGATCGCCAAGGTGCGCGAAGAACTGGGCCTGGAGCTGAACCTGCGCCTGTTGTTCGAAGCACCGACCCTGTCGGCATTCGCCGCTGCCGTGGCGCAGCAGCAACAGGATGGCGGTAACGCCCAAGACGCAATCAACGCCTTGTCGCGCAGCGAAGCACTGCCGCAATCGCTGGCGCAAAACCGACTTTGGATCACCTGGCAACTCGACCCGCACAGCAGCGCCTACAACATCCCCGGCGCCCTGCGTCTGCGTGGCGAACTGGACGAGGATGCGCTGCGCACCAGCTTCCAGCAACTGATCGAACGCCACGAATCGCTGCGCACGCGTTTCTTCGAACGCGACGGTGTGGCGCTGCAACAAGTCGACGCCGCACCTGAATTCAACCTGCAACTGATCGACATCAGCGACCTGCCGGCGCACGAGCGTGAAGCCCGCGCGCAACAGATCCGCGAGGACGAAGCTCGCACCCAGTTCGACCTGGAAAAAGGCCCGCTGCTGTGGGTGACGCTGGTGCGTCTCGACGACGAAGATCACCAGTTGCTGGTGACGCTGCACCACATCATCGCCGACGGCTGGTCGCTGAACGTGCTGATCGACGAATTCTCGCGCCTGTACGCTGCGGCATTCCAAGGCCAGCGCGCCGAACTCGCGCCGCTGCCCACCCAATACGCCGACTACGGCAGTTGGCAGCGCCAGTGGCTGGCGCAAGGCGAGGGCGAGCGGCAACTGGCGTACTGGAAAGCCCGGCTGGGCGACGAACATCCGGTGCTGGAACTGGCCACCGACCACCCGCGTTCAGCCAGACAATTGCACAGCGCCGCGCGCCACAGTGTGCGCCTTGGCGTCAGCCTCAGTGATGCGATCAAGCAGACTGCGCAGGCGCATCAATCGACGCCGTTCATGCTGTTGCTCTCGGCCTTCCAGAGCCTGCTGCACCGTTACAGTGGTCAGCGCGATATCCGCATCGGCATCCCCAACGCCAACCGTCCGCGCCTGGAAACCCAGGGCTTGATCGGGTTCTTCATCAACACCCAGGTGCTGCGTGCCGAGGTTGATTCGCGGCTGTCGTTTGTCGAGTTGCTGGCGCAGACCCGCGAGGCTGCACTGGGTGCTCAGGCCCATCAGGATCTGCCGTTCGAGCAACTGCTCGAAGCGTTCCCGCAGGCCCGTGAACAGGGTCTGTTCCAGGTCATGTTCAACCACCAGCAACGCGACTTGAGTGCGCTCAAGCGCCTGCCGGGCCTGCTCGCCGAAGAACTGCCGTGGCACAGCCGCGAAGCCAAGTTCGACCTGCAACTGCACAGCGAAGAAGATCGCAACGGGCGCCTGACCTTGTCCTTCGACTACGCCGATGAACTGTTCGACGCGGCGACCATCGAGCGTCTGGCCGAACACTTCAGCAATCTGCTGCGCGCCGTCTGCGAGCAACCACAGCAGGCGATTGGCGACCTGCAATTGCTGACTCCATGCGAGCACGAACAGCAACAAGCATGGAGCATCGCCCCGTGCACCCCGGCGCAACACTGGCTGCCGGAACTGCTCAACGAACAGGCGCGGCAAACTCCGGAACGCACCGCGCTGGTGTGGGACGGCGGCAGTCTCGATTTTGCCGAATTGCACGCCCAGGCCAACCGTCTCGCGCATTATCTGCGCGACAAAGGTGTCGGCCCGGATGTGTGCGTGGCGATTGCCGCCGAGCGTTCGTCGCAACTGCTGATCGGCCTGCTGGCGATCATCAAGGCCGGTGGCGCTTATGTGCCGCTGGATCCGGATTATCCGGCCGAGCGCTTGGCTTACATGCTCAGCGACAGCGGCGTCGAACTGCTACTGACCCAGACCGCATTGCTCGATCGCTTGCCGGCCAGTGACGGCGTCAGCGTGATCGCCATGGACGCGCTGCATCTGGAGAACTGGCCGAGCCAGGCACCGGGTCTGCACCTGCACGGCGACAATCTCGCCTACGTGATTTACACCTCCGGCTCCACTGGTCAACCGAAAGGCGTCGGTAACACCCACGCCGCATTGGCCGAACGGCTGCAGTGGATGCAGAACAGCTATCGCCTGAACGACAGCGACGTGTTGATGCAAAAGGCGCCGATCAGTTTCGACGTGTCGGTGTGGGAGTGCTTCTGGCCGCTGATCACTGGCGCGCGTCTGTTGATCGCCGGCCCCGGTGAACACCGCGATCCGCATCGCATCGCGCAGTTGGTTCAGCAGTACGGCGTGACTACGCTGCACTTCGTGCCGCCGCTGCTCGCGCTGTTCATCGATGAGCCGCTGAGCGCCGAATGCACCAGCCTGCGCCGGTTATTCTCCGGCGGTGAAGCGCTGCCGGCGGAACTGCGCAACCGCGTGCTGGCGCAGCTGCCGGCGGTGCAACTGCACAACCGTTACGGCCCGACCGAAACCGCGATCAACGTCACCCACTGGCACTGCACCACGGCCGACGGCGAGCGTTCGCCGATTGGCCGGCCGCTGGGCAATGTGATCTGCCGCGTGCTCGACGCCGATCTCAATCCCGTGCCGGCCGGTGTGCCGGGTGAACTGTGCATCAGCGGCATCGGTCTGGCCCGGGGTTACCTCGGTCGCCCGGCGCTGACGGCCGAGCGCTTTGTAGTCGACCCGTTGGGCGAGCAGGGCGCACGTTTGTACCGCACCGGCGACCGTGCACGTTGGACCTCGGACGGCGTGATCGAATACCTCGGGCGTCTCGATCAGCAGGTCAAACTGCGTGGCTTCCGCGTTGAACCGGAAGAAATCGAGGCGCGGCTGCTGGCCCAGGACGGCGTCGCTCAAGCCGTGGTGCTGGTGCGCGACACCGCAGCCGGCGCGCAACTCATCGGCTACTTCACCGCTGTCGATGCCAGCGAAGATCAGCACGTGCAGATCGCCCGCCTGAAAACCGCGCTGGCCGGCGAACTGCCGGAATACATGGTCCCGGCGCAACTGATGCGCCTGGACGCAATGCCCCTGAGCCCGAGCGGCAAGCTCGACCGTCGCGCCTTGCCCGAGCCGCAGTGGCAAGTGCGTGAGCATATCGAACCGGTCACCGAGCTGGAACAACAGATCGCCGCGATCTGGCGCGAAGTGCTGGGTCTGCCACGGATCGGTCTGCGCGACGACTTCTTCGCCCTCGGCGGGCACTCGTTGCTGGCCACGCAAATCATCTCGCGCAGCCGGCAGGCCTGTGACGTCGAGTTGCCGTTACGCGCGTTGTTCGAGCACAGCGAACTCGGTGACTTCGCCGAGCAGATCCGCCTGATCCAGGCCAGCGGCCAGACCAACCAGCAGCCGCCGATTGCCAAAGTCGATCGCCGCCAAGTCGTGCCGCTGTCGTACTCGCAACAACGCATGTGGTTCCTCTGGCAGATGGAGCCGGACAGCCCGGCGTACAACGTCGGCGGCATGGCGCGCCTGCGCGGCGTGTTGCACGTCGAGCATTTCGAGGCGGCCTTGCAGGCGCTGATCCTGCGCCACGAAACCCTGCGCACTACGTTCCCGAGCGTCGATGGCGTGGCCCGTCAACAGGTGCATGCCGAGACCAGCGTGCGCATGGGCTGGAAGGATTTCTCGAAACTGCCGGCTGACCAGCGTGAGCAGCAGGTCCAGCAACTGGCCGATGACGAGGCGCATCTGCCGTTCGATCTGGAAAGCGGTCCGCTGCTGCGCGCCTGTCTGGTGAAGACCGCCGAGCACGAACACTACTTCGTGCTGACCCTGCACCACATCGTCACCGAAGGCTGGGCGATGGATATTTTTGCCCGCGAGCTCAGCGCGCTGTACGAAGCCTTTGTCGATGAGCGCGATTCGCCGCTCGAAGCGTTGCCGGTGCAGTACCTCGATTACAGCGTCTGGCAGCGGCAGTGGCTGGAGTCCGGTGAACGTCAGCGCCAGCTCGACTACTGGACCGCGCAACTCGGTCGCGAACATCCGTTGCTGGAACTGCCCGGCGACCGTCCGCGGCCACCGGTGCAAAGCCATCAGGGCGAACTGTTCCGTTTCGATCTGAGCGACGATCTCGCCGCTCGCGTCCGCGCGTTCAATGCGCAAAACGGTCTGACCCTGTTCATGACCATGACCGCTGCGCTCGCCACCTTGCTCTACCGCTACAGCGGCCAGACCGACCTGCGCATCGGCGCACCGGTGGCCAACCGTATCCGCCCGGAAAGCGAAGGGCTGATCGGCGCCTTCCTCAACACCCAGGTGCTGCGTTGCCAGCTCGACGGCCAGATGTCGGTCGGCGAATTGTTCGAGCAAGTGCGCCACACGGTGATCGAAGGCCAGTCCCATCAGGATCTGCCGTTCGATCATCTGGTTGAAGCGCTGCAACCTCCACGCAGCGCGGCGTACAACCCGTTGTTCCAGGTGATGTGCAACGTGCAGCGCTGGGAATTCCAGCAGAGCCGCATGCTCGCTGGGATGACCGTCGAGTACCTGGCCAACGATGCGCGGGCGACCAAGTTCGACCTCAACCTGGAAGTCACCGACCTCGACCATCGCCTCGGTTGCTGCCTGACCTACAGCACCGATCTGTTCGACGAACCGACCATTGCACGCATGGCCCAGCATTGGCGCAACCTGCTGGAAGCGCTGATCGCCGACCCGCAACAGCGTTTGAGCCAGTTGCCGCTGCTCGACCCGACTGAACAACAGCAGCTGCTCGAAAGCCTCGGTGTTGAACCGGGCGAACGTCGTCTCGATCAGTGCATCCATCATCTGTTCGCCGAGCAGGCGCTGGCGCGCAAAGATGCCCCGGCCCTGACCTTCGCCGGGCAGACCCTGAGCTACGCCGAACTCGACGCTCGCGCCAATCGCCTGGCCTGGGCCCTGCGCGAGCGTGGGGTCGGCCCGCAGGTGCGGGTCGGTCTGGCGCTGGAGCGCTCGCTGGAAATGGTCGTCGGCCTGCTGGCGATTCTCAAGGCCGGTGGCGCCTATGTGCCGCTGGACCCGGAATACCCGCTCGATCGCCTGCACTACATGATCGAAGACAGCCGCATCGGTCTGCTGCTCAGCGACCGCGCGATGTTCAAAGCGCTTGGCGCTCTGCCGTCGAACGTGGCGCGCTGGTGCCTGGAAGACGACTGCGCGGCGCTGGCGGATTACCCGGCCACTGAGCTGCCCTTTATCAGCCTGCCGCAGCATCAGGCGTACCTGATCTACACCTCGGGTTCGACCGGCAAGCCGAAAGGCGTGGTGGTGTCCCACGGTGAAATCGCCATGCATTGCCAGGCCGTGATCGAACGTTTCGGCATGCGTCCGGACGACTGCGAACTGCACTTCTATTCGATCAACTTCGACGCCGCCACCGAGCGTCTGCTGGTGCCGTTGCTCAGCGGCGCGCACGTGGTGCTGCGAGCGCAAGGGCAGTGGGATGCGGAAGAAATCTGCGGGTTGATCCGCACCCATCGGATCAATGTGCTCGGCTTCACCCCGAGCTACGGCAGCCAGCTGGCGCAGTTCCTCGCCACGCAGAATGAAACTCTGCCGGTGCGGATGATCATCACCGGCGGCGAAGCGCTGACTGGCGAGCACCTGCAACGGATTCGCGCCGCGTTCAAACCGAGCCTGTTCTTCAACGCCTATGGCCCGACTGAAACGGTGGTCATGCCGCTCGCCAGTCTCGCCCCGGAAGTGCTGGAAGAGGGCGCCGGCAGCGTGCCGATCGGCAGCGTGATCGGTGACCGCGTGGCGTACATTCTCGATGCCGATCTGGCGTTGGTGCCGCAAGGCGCGACCGGTGAATTGTTCGTCGGCGGCGCCGGTCTGGCCCAGGGTTATCACGACCGTCCGGGCATCAGCGCCGAGCGTTTCGTGGCCGACCCGTTTGCCGCCGATGGCGGGCGCATGTACCGCACCGGCGATCTGGTGCGCCAGCGCGCCGATGGTCTGGTGGAATACCTGGGCCGGATCGACCATCAGGTGAAAATCCGTGGTTTCCGTATCGAGCTGGGCGAAATCGAAACCCGTCTGCTCGATCACCACTCGATCCGCGAAGCGGTGGTGCTGGCGCTGGATGCGCCGAGCGGCAAGCAACTGGTGGGCTACCTGGTCAGCGAAGTTGCCGAGCAAGGCGAAGCGCAACAGGCCGAACTGCGTGAAGCACTGAAGTCACACCTCAAGGCGCAACTGCCGGATTACATGGTGCCAACGCATCTGATCCTGCTGGCGAGCATGCCGCTGACCGCCAACGGCAAACTCGACCGCCGCGCCTTGCCGGCGCCGGATCCTGAGTTGAACCGTCAGCACTACGTCGCCCCGAGCAATGAGCTGGAGCAGACCCTGGCGCAGATCTGGTGCGAGGTGCTCAACGTCGAGCAGGTCGGGCTCAACGATAACTTCTTCGAACTCGGCGGCGACTCGATCCTGTCGATTCAGGTGGTCAGTCGTGCGCGACAGCAGGGCATTCATTTCAGTCCACGTGATCTGTTCCAGCATCAGACGGTGCAGACTCTGGCTGCGGTCGCCAGCCGTAGCGAGCAGGTGACTGCCGAGCAGGGACTGGTGCTCGGTGAGTCGGCCATGACGCCGATTCAACACTGGTTCTTCGACACTGATATTCCTGAGCGTCAGCACTGGAACCAGGCGCTGCTGCTGGAGCCGAGCGTGGCGCTGGAACCGCATCGTCTTGAGCAGGCGCTACTGGCGGTGATCGAGCAGCACGATGCTTTGCGTCTGCGCTTCACTCAGGTCAACGATCAATGGCAGGTCACGCATCAACCGGTATCCGACGTCGAGGTGTTGTGGCAGGTGCGGGTGGCGGCGATGGACCAGTGCGCAGCGCTGTTCGCCGATGCCCAGCGCAGTCTCGATCTGCAAAACGGCCCGCTGCTGCGCGCCTTGCTGGTCGATGGTCGCGAAGGGCAGCAACGGCTGTTCATTGCGATTCATCACCTGGTGGTCGACGGTGTGTCGTGGCGCGTTTTGCTCGACGATCTGCAAACCGTGTATCGCCAGCTCGAAGCCGAACAGTCGGTGAAACTGCCGGCGAAAACCAGTGCCTTCAAAGACTGGGCGGCACGTTTGCAGGCCTATGCCGGCAGCGAATCGTTGCGTGAAGAACTGAACTGGTGGCAAACCCAACTGGCCGGATCGAACGCCGATCTGCCGTGCGAAAACCCGCAGGGCGGACAACAGAATCGTCACGCGCAAACCGTCAGCGTGCGCCTTGATGCCGAGCGTACCCAACAACTGCTGCAACAGGCACCGCGGGCCTACCGCACGCAGGTCAATGACCTGTTGTTGACGGCGCTGGCCCGCGTGCTGTGCCGCTGGAGCGGGCAGCCGTCGGCACTGATTCAACTGGAGGGCCACGGCCGCGAAACCCTGTTCGACGAGATCGACCTGACCCGCACCGTCGGCTGGTTCACCAGCGCCTATCCATTACGCCTGACCCCGCACAACATCGAAGAGGCCGCCGGACAGGGCGCTTCGATCAAGGCGATCAAGGAGCAACTGCGCGCCGTGCCGCACAAAGGCCTCGGTTATGGCGTGTTGCGTTATCTGGCCGATGACCTCAGTCAGCGCAGCATGGCGGCGTTGCCGAATGCTCCGGTGACCTTCAACTACCTCGGCCAGTTCGACCAGAGTTTCGCCAGCGATGCGCTGTTCCGTCCGTTGGACGAGCCGGTCGGTGCGGCCCACGATCCGCAGGCGCCGTTGCCCAACGAGTTGAGCATCGACAGTCAGGTGTATGGCGGCGAACTGCTGCTGCGCTGGACTTTCAGCGCCGAGCGCCATGAGAGGCAAACCATCAACGATCTGGCCGACGCTTACCTCGGCGAGCTGCAAAGCCTGATCGAACATTGCCTGCAAGACACGGCCGGTGGCCTGACGCCGTCGGACTTCCCGCTGGCGAAACTGACCCAGGCGCAACTCGATGCACTGCCGGTGCCGGCGGCGCACATCGAAGACGTCTACCCGCTGACGCCGATGCAGGAAGGCATGCTGCTGCACACCTTGCTCGAACCGGGCACCGGTCTGTACTACATGCAGGATCGCTACCGGATCAACAGCGAGCTCGATCCCGAGCGTTTCGCCCAGGCCTGGCAAGCGGTGGTCGCTCGTCATGAAGCGCTGCGTGCGTCGTTCTGCTGGAACGTCGGCGAGGACATGCTGCAAGTGATCCACACCCCGGGTCGTACGCCGATCGAGTACCTGGACTGGAGCGCCATCGCCGAGGACGAGCAAGAACCGAAGCTGCAAGCGCTGCTGAAAAGCGAGCGCGAGGCCGGATTCGATCTGCTCAATCAGGCACCGTTCCACCTGCGCCTGATCAAGGTCGGTGCGGCGCGTTACTGGTTCATGATGAGTAACCACCACATCCTCATCGATGCCTGGTGCCGTTCGTTGCTGATGAACGATTTCTTCGAGATCTACACCGCCCTCGGTGAAGGTCGCGAAGCACAGTTGTCGGTGCCGCCGCGTTACCGCGACTACATCGGCTGGCTGCAACGCCAGAGCCTGGCCGAGGCACGTCAGTGGTGGCAGCAGAACCTGCAAGGTTTCGAACGCACCACGCCGATCCCGAGCGACCGACCGTTCCTACGCGAACACGCCGGCGAAAGCGGCGGCATGATCGTCGGTGACCGCTACACCCGTCTCAACGTTGAAGATGGCGTCCGGCTGCGCGAGCTGGCCCAGGCTCATCAACTGACCATCAACACCTTCGCTCAAGCGGCATGGGCCTTGGTGCTGCGCCGCCTGAGCGGTGATCGCGACGTGCTGTTCGGCGTAACCGTGGCCGGGCGCCCGGTGGAAATGCCGGAAATGCAGCGCACCGTCGGCCTGTTCATCAACAGCATCGCGCTGCGGGTGAAAATGCCTGAGGACGATCAGCGCAGCAGCGTGCGGCAGTGGTTGAGCGGGCTGCTCGACAGCAACATGCAACTGCGCGAGTACGAATACCTGCCGCTGGTGAACATCCAGGAACAGAGCGAATTGCCGAAAGGCCAGCCGCTGTTTGACAGTCTGTTCGTGTTCGAGAACGCGCCGGTGGAAGTCTCGGTGCTGGACCGTGCGCAGAGCCTCAACGCGACTTCTGACTCCGGTCGAACCCACACCAACTTCCCGCTGACGGCGGTGTGCTACCCGGGCGATGACCTCGGCCTGCATCTGTCGTATGACCAGCGTTACTTCGACGAGTCGACCATCGAGCGCATGCTCGGTGAGTTCAAGCGCCTGCTGCTGGCACTGGTCGATGGTTTCCACGGTGATATGGCTGATCTGCCGCTGCTGGGGGCCGAGGAGCAGGACTTTCTGCTGCACGGCTGCAACCAGAGCGCGCACGATTATCCGCTGGAGCACAGCTACGTGGCACTGTTAGAAGCGCAGGTCGCGGCGCATCCGCAGCGCATCGCCGCCACTTGCCTCGATCAGCAACTGAGCTATGCCGAGCTCAACCTCAACGCCAACCGCCTCGGCCATGCACTGGTCGCCGCCGGGGTGCAGTTGGATCAACCGGTAGCGTTGCTGGCCGAACGTAATCTGGATCTTTTGGGGATGATCATCGGCAGCTTCAAGGCCGGTGCCGGTTACCTGCCGCTGGATCCGGGCCTGCCGAGCCAGCGTCTGCAACGCATCATCGAACTGAGCCGCACGCCAGTGCTGGTGTGCAGCGAAGCCTGCCGCGAACAGGCGCAGACTTTGCTCGATGAGTTCAGCTGCGCCAACCGTCCACGGCTGTTGGTCTGGGAGGAGATTCAGGCTGCTGCGACTAGCGCCGAAAACCTCGGTATCCACAGCGGTCCGGACAACCTGGCCTACGTGATCTACACCTCGGGTTCGACCGGTCTGCCGAAAGGCGTGATGATCGAGCAGCGCGGCATGCTCAACAACCAATTGAGCAAAGTGCCGTACCTGCAACTGACGGACGCCGACGTGATCGCGCAGACCGCATCGCAAAGCTTCGACATTTCGGTCTGGCAGTTCCTCGCCGCGCCGCTGTTCGGGGCGCGGGTGGACATTGTGCCGAACACTATCGCTCACGATCCGCAGGGGTTGCTGATGCATGTGCAGGCGCAGGGGATCACCGTGCTCGAGAGCGTGCCGTCGTTGATTCAGGGCATGCTCGCCTCCGAGCGCCTGAGCCTCGACGGTCTGCGCTGGATGCTGCCGACCGGTGAAGCCATGCCGCCGGAACTCGCGCACCAGTGGCTGCTGCGTTATCCGCAGATCGGTCTGGTCAATGCTTATGGCCCGGCGGAATGCTCCGATGACGTGGCGTTCTTCCGTGTGGACATGGCTTCGACTCACGGCAGCTATTTGCCGATCGGTACGCCGACCGACAACAACTTGCTGTATCTGGTCGATGGCGCGCTGGAACTGGTGCCGCTGGGCGCGGTGGGTGAGTTGTGCGTGGCCGGGACCGGTGTCGGTCGCGGTTACGTCAGCGATCCGCTGCGCACCGCGCCGGTATTTGTGCCGAACCCGTTCGGCGCGCCGGGCGAGCGTCTGTATCGCACCGGTGACCTCGCGCGGCGGCGCAGTGACGGGGTGCTGGAGTACGTTGGCCGGGTCGACCATCAGGTGAAGATTCGCGGTTACCGGATCGAACTGGGTGAAATCGAAGCGCGTCTGCACGAACAGCCGGAAGTCCGCGATGCGGCGGTCGGCGTGCAGGAAGGCGTGAATGGCAAGCACTTGGTCGGTTATCTGGTCGCGGCGGATTCGGCGCTCAACCCGAGCGAACGTCTGGAGCGGATCAAGCAACGCCTGCGTAGCGAACTGCCGGAATACATGGTGCCGCTGCACTGGTTGTGGCTCGATCAGCTGCCGCACAACGCCAACGGTAAACTCGACCGCAAGGCCTTGCCGGCCCTGGAAATCGGCCAGTTGCAGAGTCAGGATTACCTGGCCCCGCGCAACGAGCTGGAGCAGACCCTGGCCGACATCTGGGCCGAAGTGCTCAAGGTCGACAAGGTCGGGGTGCGCGACAACTTCTTCGAGCTGGGCGGGCATTCGTTGCTGGCCACGCAGATCGCCTCGCGGGTGCAGAAAACCCTGCAACGCGATGTGCCGCTGCGGGCGATGTTCGAGTGCAGCACGGTGCAGGAACTGGCCGAGTACATCGAAGGCCTGGCGGCGAGTGACATGACCGAGGACAAGGTGGATCGCTTGAATGATCTGATGGCGGAGCTGGAAGGGCTTTGATTCTCTAGTGCCGGCACTGGCCCTTTCGCGAGCAAGCTCGCTCCCACATTTAGTACTGTGTACGCAGAACCAATGTGGGAGCGAGCTTGCTCGCGAAGGCGTCAGTAGCATCAACACACACCGCATCATTTCCCAGGTTGACGATCGACAACCGGCAGCTCAGTCTGCCGGTTCTCTTTTTTGTCTCGGGGGTGGTCGATGCCTTTCTTCACGGTTGACGGACAAGCGCTGCACTACATTGATCAAGGCACCGGCCCGGCCGTGTTGCTGGCGGGCAGTTATCTGTGGGACACGGCCATGTGGGC
The DNA here is from genome assembly GCF_004683905.1 of Pseudomonas fluorescens. NCBI lineage: Bacteria > Pseudomonadati > Pseudomonadota > Gammaproteobacteria > Pseudomonadales > Pseudomonadaceae > Pseudomonas > Pseudomonas fluorescens. The sequence goes on along the minus strand of NZ_CP038438.1, from coordinate 4,159,139 downwards.
GCCGCAGATCGCTGCATTGTCGCCGCACTATCGGGTGATTGCCCTGGACCTGTGGGGCCACGGCGAATCCGGGCGCTTGCCGCCAGGCACCACCTCACTGGATGACATCGCGCGGCAGGTCGAGGCCTTGCTCGATCACCTGCAGATCGAACGGGTCACGCTGGCGGGGCTATCGGTCGGCGGCATGTGGGGCGTGCGGCTGGCGTTGTCGGCACCGCAGCGGATCAACGGTCTGGTACTGCTCGACACCTACGTCGGCGTCGAGCCTGAGCCAACCCGTCAGTACTATTTCTCGCTGTTCAAGCAGATCGAGGAAAGCGGCGAGATTGCGCCTCAGTTGCTCGACATCGTGGTGCCGATCTTCTTCCGCCCGGGCATCGATCCGCAGTCGGCGCTGTATCAGGACTTCCGCGCCAAACTGGCGGCCTACACCGCGGATCGCCTGCGCGAAAGCATCGTGCCGATGGGGCGTATCACCTTCAGTCGTGATGATCTGTTGCCGCGCCTGGGCGAACTGAATGCCGCGACCACCCTGGTGCTGTGCGGCGATCAGGACAAACCGCGACCGCCGTCGGAGGCACAGGAAATGGCTGAATTGATCGGTTGCCCGTGGGTACTGGTGCCGGAAGCGGGGCATATCTCCAGTCTGGAGAATCCGCAGTTTGTGAGCGAGGTGTTGTTTACTTTTTTGGCTGAGCGCAACCGCTAAACCGTGTCATCGTTCTTTTCGCGAGCAAGCCCGCTCCCACAGTGACCGCGGTGATCCCTGTGGGAGCGGGCTTGCTCGCGAAGAGGCCCGATCAGGCAATAAAGAAGCCGGACTCACTTTGGCCCGAGAATTTTCGCCAGTTTCTCCGGCGAAGGCGCGCCTTGCTGCTGTTGCAGCTCGCCCTTGTCATCCATGTAGAAAATCGCCGGTGTCGCCTGCAGTTCCAGGTCTTCCATCAACTGCATGTTGGCGGCCAGTTTGGTCTGCACCGCTTTTGGAATGTCTTTCAATGGTTTGAGGGTGCTGGCCTTGCCGGCCTTTTCGTGATCTTCCAGGGCCTTGGCCGGATCTTTCGCCGCCAGCAGCGCGGCGGATTTCGCCGGGCTGTCTTCGCGGATGATCCCGACCATGATGTGCCGCAGCTGCACCTTGCCGGCCTTGACCCATGGTCGCGCCTGTTCCCAGAACATGTTGCAGTACGGACAGTTGGGATCGCTGAACAGATACACGGTGCGCGGCGCGTCCTTGTTGCCGTCCTGAATCCAGTTGCTGGCTTCGAACTTGCCCCAGATTTCCTTGGCCATCGGCGCATAGACCAGTTTCTGCAACGGCTCGCTGCTCAGATCCTTGCCGTCGGCGTCGTACAGATTGCCGAGCAACACGTGTTTCCCGTCTGGCGTCAGGTACAGCGCCATGCCACGGTTCTGGTACTGCGCCGCATAACCACGCAAGCCGTCCGGGGCGTCGAACTGGCCGACGATTTTTGCGCCCTTGGCTTCGATCTGCTTGATCGCGGCGGGCAATTCTTCGGCGGCCTGCACCGACGGCAGGTGCAGCAGGGCAGTGCCCAGAGTCAGCGTCAGCAGGTGGCGGAGGCGGGGCATGGCAGTTTCCTTGCAGAGGTGGCCGGTGCGGCGGTTGGATTCGGGATGTCGAAATTTTCCAGGGCGCGGGCCAGGCTGGCGTTCGACAGTTCGCCCAGATGACTGCTCAGCAAGCGACCGTCAGGGCTATAGAACAGCGTAGTCGGCAACGCCATGGAGCCCACGGCCTGACCCAGTCGACCGCTGCGGTCGAACAGCACGTTGTTCAGGCTCAGGCCCTGGGTTTCCAGGAAGGTGGCAACGCTTTGCATGCTTTCGGCCTGATTGACGAACAGAAAGGTCAGGTCCGGGCGTTGTTGTTGAGCGTTTTCCAGCACCGGCATCTCGCGCCGGCAGGGCGGGCACCAGGTTGCCCAGAGGTTGATCACCAATGGACCGCCCTGATAGTCGCTGAGCTGGATGGTCTCGCCTGCGGCGTTGCGCAGGGTGATTTCCGGCAGGCGCGTGCCTTGTTCGTAGATGTTCAGTGACAGGGTCGCCAACAACCAGAACAGCACGCCGCTGGCCACGCCAAAACCCAATGGCCGACGCAGGCCCGGGCGGCGCCAGCCGCGATAGAGAGCGGTGAGCAGCAGCACGATCACCCCCGGCCAGGCGAGGAATCCACCATCGCGCAGGTCGATGATCTGCCACGGATCGTTGCGATAGTGGCCCCAGTACAGGGCGACAAACGCCACGCGTGCCGCGAGCATGCCCAGCAGAAACAGGCTGAACAGCGCCGACTCGGGGTTATCGCCGCCACGCTTGGCCACCCGCCAGCCGACAAAGGTCGCCAGCGCCAGGGCACTGATCAGCAGCAGGTGGTTAAGCGCGATGGCAAAGGTGCCGAGGGTGAACGTCAGCATTTAATTGGCGTCTCGGGTGGTGGTCCAGCGTTGCAGGAACGTCTCGGCATCCACCTCACCGGTGATGCGCTGGCTACGTCGTTCTTCGCCGTCGGTGCCGATCCAGACAAAACTCGGTGGCCCCGGGACTTTGTAGCGGCCGAGCAGCTCGCGGCTGGCGGCATTGTCGGCAGTGACGTCGAGGCGCAGCAGGCGCACATCGCTGAGTGCCTGCATGACCTTGTCCTTGCCGAACACCTGTTTTTCCATGACTTTGCACGACACGCACCAGTCGGCGTAGTAATCGAGCAGCACCCACTGGCCTTGAGCCTTGGCGCTATCCAGTTCGCGCTGCAGGGCGGCCGGATCCTTGATCGTGGTGAACGCGTCATGCCCGCTCGGCGTAGCGCTGGCGGCCCGGCCGGCGCTGTACACCTGCAATGGCTGATACGGGTCGTCACTGCCACCGGCAGCGCCGATCAGCAACAGGCTGCCCCACAGACCGAGCAGCAACGAACTGGCGCCGAACACCTGGGCAACCCGGCCGAAGCCGTCCGATTGCTTCCAGGCACAGAACGCGGCGATCAGCAGCAGCGCGCCACACAGGCCCAGCCACAGCGACGAGTCCAGCACTGGGCGCAGCATCAGCAGCGCGGTCGCGAGGAACAGGAAACCGAAGATGCCCTTGAGCAGGTTCATCCACGCGCCAGGCTTTGGCAGGAAGCGATTGCCGACGGTCACCAACAGCAACAGCGGCACCCCGATACCGATGCCCAACGCGAACAGAATCAAGCCACCGTGCAGCGCATTGCCGCTCTGCGCGATGTACAGCAAAGCGCCGGCCAGTGGCGCGGTCATGCACGGGCCGACCAGCAGACCGGACAATGCGCCGAGCACCCCGGCACCGATCAGACTGCCGCCATTGCGACTGCGCGAAGCGTGTTCGAGGCGGTCACGCAGGGCCACCGGCAATTGCAATTCGAAAAAGCCAAACATCGGTAGCGCCAGCACCACGAACACTGCTGCAAATGCACCGAGCAGCCATGGATTTTGCAGCCACGCCTGCAGGTTGGCGCCGAGCAGCGCAGCGATCACCCCCATCGCTGCATACACCAGCGCCATGCAGATCACATAGCTGCTGGCCAGGGCGAAACCACGGCGTGGGGTTGCACCGCTGCCGACAATCATGCCCGCCAGAATCGGCAGCATCGGCAACGAACACGGGGTAAACGCCAGCAACAGGCCGAGGCCGAAGAACACCAGCAGGCTCCAGCCCAGCGCCCGTTGTTGCAGGCTGCTGGCCAGGGCCTGATCCGGTGCTTCGGCACTGGCCGTTGGCGTCGCTTTGCCGCCCAGATCGATGACCCGGGTCTGCGGCGGATAACACAGGCCGGCATCGGCGCAGCCCTGATAACTGACCTTGATCTGACCGCTGGCCGAGGCCGGAATTTTTACCTCCAAGCCCTGGCGATACACCGGTTGTTCACCGAAGAACTCGTCACTGTGCGACTCGCCCTCGGGCAGCGCCGGCTGCTGCTCGGCCGCCAAACCGTCGAATTTCAGGCGTTTCTGGTACAGGTAATAGCCGTCGGTGATTTGCCAGAACAGCTGGGTTTCCCCGGACTCAAGGCGTTCGGAGGTGAGCACGAAGGCTTTGTCGACCGGCAGAAACTCCGGTTTGGTCTCGAATGGGTTGTTTCCCGCCTGGGCCAGGCCGGAGATCAGCAGTGCAAACAAAAGAAAAAAATGACGCATGGAGGAGCCTTGTCCCTGTGCAAGTGTGGGCACAATGGTGGATGGCGATTAACCGATGATTAACCGTCACGCCCTTGTCGCTGTGGCGTTGGGCGCCATAATGTCAGCTTAATCGGCCAACGGCCTAATCGGCTTTTTTCTACGGGACGGATCATGCACGTACTGGTTTGCGAAGACGATGAACTGATCGCCAGCGGTATCGTTGCCGGTCTCACGGCGCAGGGCCTGACGGTCGAGCACGTCAACACCGCCTCGAAAGCACGGGCGATGCTCAAAGTTGCCGAATTCGACGTGATGGTGCTCGATCTCGGCCTGCCCGACGAAGATGGCCTCAAGTTGCTGCAACAACTGCGTCAGCAGGGCCTGGAAATTCCGGTGCTGATCCTGACCGCACGCGACTCGGTGACCGACCGGGTCGATGGCTTGCAGGCCGGGGCTGACGATTACCTGCTCAAACCCTTCGATCTGCGGGAATTGTTCGCCCGTCTGCAAACCCTCCTGCGCCGGGTCGCCGGGCGCAGCGTCAACCTGATCGAACACGGCGCACTGACCTACGATCCAAGCAGCCGCGAAACCATGTTGGCCGGGCAACCGGTGGACTTGTCGCGCCGCGAGCAATCGCTGTTGCAGGCGCTGCTGCACAACCGTGGCCGAGTGCTGTCCACCGAGCAGTTGAAGGACAGCGTCTACGGCTTCAATGACGAGCTGGAGAGCAACGCGCTGAACGTGCATATCCATCACCTGCGCAGCAAACTCGGCAAGGGCATCGTCGAAACCGTGCGCGGTCTGGGCTATCGCCTTGGGCCGGCCGATGGTGGAGAGCAGCAGAAGTGATGAGTCTGCGTCTGCGCCTGAGTCTGACCCTCGGCGCCGCGTTCGCCCTGATCTGGGCACTGGCTGCGGCCTGGATGCTCAGCGACTTGCGCAATCAGATGATGTTTTCCCTCGACCAGCGGCTGGTAGCCTCGGCGCGCATGGTCGCCGGGCTGCTGGAGCAATTGCCGGCGCTGCCGAGCAAGGGCGAGGGCACCCATTTCAGTGCCGAACAACTGAACATTCCCGGCGGCATGGCCTGTCAGGTCAGTTCGTTGCGCGGGGAAATTCTGGCCCGTAGTCACAGCAGTCCCGAGCAAACCCTGGAAGCGGAAAAAATGGGCTTCCACGATCAGATGATCGATGGCGCGCCGTGGCGCAGTTTCACTCTCGCGCGGGGGGATGTGCGGATCACCACGGCCGATCGGCAGATCGAACGCGAAGCGCTGAACATGTCGATCCTGCTGGCGGCCTCGGTGCCGGTGGGCGTGGCGTTGCTCGGTTGCCTGTGCCTGTTGTGGCTGGGCATCGGCCAGGGGCTGGCGCCGCTCAATCGGCTGCGCGAAGCACTGATGCGACGTAATGCCGACTCGCTTGAGCCGCTGCAATTGCAATCGTTTCCCAGCGAACTGAAACCGTTGCTCGATACGCAGAACCAGCTGTTCCAGCGCATCGGCAAGACCATCGAGCGCGAACGCCGCCTGACCGGTGATGCCGCCCACGAACTGCGCAGCCCGCTGACGGCGATCAAGACCCACCTGCAAGTGGCACGCATGACCGAAGGCAGTGCCCGCGATCAGTCGCTGGCAAGGGCCGAAGAGGGCGCCGACCGCATGCACCGCACCCTTGAGCAACTGCTGTTGCTGGCGCGGGTCGAGGGCAGTCTGTCGTTCGATGACGGCGTGCAGTGCAGCGCCGAACAGGTGGCGAAACTGGCGATGCAGGATGCGGCTGGTGGCGAGCGTCAGCGCATCAAGCTGCAATTGCCCAAGCAGCTCTCCAGTGCGCCGGTGCAAATGCCGGCGGTGCTGTCGATTGCCGCGTTGCGCAATCTGCTCGACAACGCCCTGCGCCATACCCCGGCGGATGCTGAGGTGGAGCTGAGCCTGGAAACGGTCGGCCAGCGCGCCCGTTTTGTGGTGCGCGACCACGGCCCGGGGATTGCGGCGCAAGATCTGCAGCATCTGACCCAACGCTTCTGGCGCAACGGCCAGAGCACCGGCTGCGGTCTCGGCCTGGCCATCGTGCAAGCCATCGTCCAGCGCTGCGCCTGCACCCTGCATTTCGACAGCCGGCCGGATGGCTTGCGCGTCGAGTTGACCATGCCGCTGCAACCTGTCTGAACCAGCAAAAATCCCCTGTGGGAGCGGGCTTGCTCGCGAAGGCGTCCGGTCAGTCGACAGGTTGCTGACTGGCACGCCGCCTTCGCGAGCAAGCCCGCTCTCACATTAGGGGATCCGTGGTGTGGCACATCAAATGTAACGTCTCTGCGTTGGTGATTCGCCAGCCTCGGCGCTAAGCTCGGGGCTGCTGTGACTCAATGGATTGAGGGAACGCGCCATGGAAGCATCGATCTGCATCTGCCCGGCGAAACCTGCCGACGCCGGCATCATCAGTCGCATCATCGAGCGATCGATTCGCGTCGGTTGTGCGCTCGAACACCGCAACGATCCGCAACTGGTCAGCCGCTGGATCGGCCGACAATCTGCCGACGTCATCAGCGCGCACCTTGCCGACGCGCATTGCTACCTGAATATCGCCTTGTTGCAGGACAAACCGGTGGGTGTCGGCATGGCCACGGCCAGCGGTGAGATAGGTTTTTGTCATGTGCAGCCGGAATGGTTTCGCCGTGGCGCAGGGCGCGCCCTGATGACCGACCTTGAAGGCTGGCTGCGGATTCGTGGTGTGCCGCAGGCGCGCATCGCCAGCACACGTAGCGGCGCGGCTTTTTATCGGCATCTGGGCTACTGCGATGCAGTGCCACGCGCCAGCGATCAGGGCTTGCACCGCGTTACGCTGCACAAGCTGTTGCCATTGTCCGACTGACATCTCGATCAAGGGTCTAAATCCTCGCCCCGCTTAAGCGTTTCCAGAACAGGAAAACCTGCATGTGCGCCCCGCGACCGGAACGCGCACCTGTGCGGTGTGCTGTTTTGGTCACTATCCATAGCGTATTGAGGGGTCGAGAGATGTCAGTCGCCACCAGCCTTATCGAAGAGTCGTCGGCCCGGATCAGCTCCGCGCCGGCGGAAACCCTGTATCAGTTCAACGAATCACCACTACTGGCCCGGCAGAGCCAGCAGGAATCCAATGCCCGCAGCTATCCGCGACGCATTCCGCTGGCACTCAAGCGCGCCAAGGGCCTGTACGTCGAAGATGTCGAAGGCCGGACCTTCATCGATTGCCTGGCCGGTGCCGGGACTCTGGCCTTGGGGCACAACCACCCGGTGGTAATCGAGGCGATCCAGCAAGTGCTGGCCGATGAGCTGCCGCTGCACACCCTCGACCTGACCACGCCAGTGAAGGATCAGTTCGTCCAGGACCTGTTCGGTTTGCTGCCGCCATTACTGGCGGCCGAAGCGAAAATCCAGTTCTGCGGCCCGACCGGTACCGATGCGGTGGAAGCCGCGTTGAAACTGGTGCGCACCGCCACCGGGCGCAGCACGGTGTTGTCGTTCTCCGGCGGTTATCACGGCATGAGCCAAGGCGCATTGAGCCTGATGGGCAGTCTGGGGCCAAAAAAGCCGCTGGGCGCCTTGCTCAGCAACGGTGTGCAATTCATGCCGTTCCCTTATGACTATCGTTGCCCGTTCGGTCTCGGCGGCGCGGCCGGGGTCAAAGCCAACCTGAGTTATCTGGAAAACCTGCTTAATGATCCTGAGGCCGGTGTGCAGTTGCCGGCAGCGGTGATTGTCGAAGCGGTGCAGGGCGAGGGCGGGGTGATCCCGGCCGACATCGAGTGGCTGCGCGGCTTGCGTCGAATCACCGAAAAGGCCGGTGTGGCGCTGATCGTCGACGAGATCCAAAGCGGTTTCGCGCGTACCGGCAAGATGTTTGCCTTCGAACACGCCGACATCGTCCCCGACGTGGTGGTGTTGTCCAAAGCCATCGGCGGCAGCCTGCCGCTGGCGGTGGTGGTCTATCGCGACTGGCTCGACACCTGGCAACCGGGTGCCCATGCGGGCACGTTCCGTGGCAATCAGATGGCGATGGCCGCCGGTTCCGCGGTGATGCGTTATCTGCTTGAACACAAGGTCTGCGAACACGCCGCCGCCATGGGCGAACGCCTGAGCGAACACCTGCGCATCCTGCAACGCGACTTCCCGCAACTGGGCGACATTCGTGGTCGTGGCTTGATGCTCGGCGTCGAACTGGTTGATCCGAACGGCGCGCCGGATGCGCTCGGTCACCCACCCGCGTTCGCGCGTCTGGCACCGCTGGTGCAGCGCGAATGCCTCAAGCGTGGGCTGATTCTCGAACTGGGCGGCCGGCATGGCGCGGTGGTGCGCTTCCTGCCGCCGTTGGTGATCACCGCCGCCGAAATCGACCGCGTCGCCGAGATCTTCGGCCGGGCCTTGGCCGCCGCCACCGCCGCCGCCGAGTAAATTTTTCGCAGCGCCGAACGTTCTTACTACATACCCGGCTGCACCCCCGGTGCAGCCCACCCTTACAACGATGGAGAACCAGCATGACGTCAGTATTCGACCGCGAGGACATCCTCTTTCAGGTCGTGGTCAACCACGAAGAGCAATACTCGATCTGGCCGGATTACAAAGCCGTGCCGGAGGGCTGGCGCACCGTGGGCAAGAGCGGCCTGAAGAAGGAATGCCTGGCCTACATTGAAGAAGTCTGGACCGACATGCGTCCGTTGAGCCTGCGGCAGAAGATGGAAGGGCAGGCGGCGGCTCAGTAATTTATCCGCCAAAAACAAACCCGCTGGACTGGTGACAGGCAGCGGGTTTTTTCATTGCTCGCAATGGTGTTGTTCTAGCGGGCCTCTTCGCGAGCAAGCCCGCTCCCACATTGGATCTGTGGTGCGCACAACTCCCCTGTGGGAGCGGGCTTGCTCGCGAAGAACGATAACGCGGTATTACTGAAACTACGCCCCACTCAACCCCTTGAGCAGCAAATCCACATTCCCTTCCAGCTCCGCCACCGGATCCGCTGCATCGGTACTCAACACCAGCAGATGACACCCCGATTCGGCAATCGCCGCTTTCACCGCTTCCGACGGCTGGCGATGATGCAGCACCATCGCCACGTCGTTGTCCTTCAGCGTCGCCGTGAGCTTCTTCAGATCTTCGGCTGTCCACTCGGCATCTGCTCGCGCGTCCTGGCCGATCAGCTCCAGATTCAGGCTGCCGATCAGGTAACCGAAGTGATCGCTGAGGCTCATCACGCTCAGGTTTTCAGCCTCGGCCAGGCGCGCTTCGCTGTCGGCGCTGAGCTTGAGCAGGCGCTGTTTCAGTGCCGCCAGATTAGCCTCGATCTTCGGCTTGGCGGACGGCGCCAGACGCACCAGATCCGCCGCGATCACGTCGGCCATCCGTCCCATGTTGTTGCTCGCCAGCCATGGCTGACTGTTCAAGCCATCGACCTTCAGCCCCGGCTGCACGGCGATCCCCGGCAGGGCGCCATCCACCGGGCGCGCCGCGTCGACTTCGACAATGCGAATGTTGCTGCGCCGCGCGACCGGGTACAGCGGATCATCGGCCCACAGCGAGCGCACGCCGATCACCGCGTCGGCATTGCTCGCCAGTTTGCCCAGCGCCGGAGCGCCGCGACCGGTGAAGTATGCGGTCTGACGGCTGCCCGGCAGATTCGCCGGAGCTGCGCGCTCCAGGCTGACGTCGGTGCCTTTGAGCAGCACTTCGCCGAGGCCGTAGGTGATGGGCAACGAGGCCAGTACGCGCAATGGTTTGGTGTTTTCAGCCGCCAGCAACGGGCTGCCAACCACGCCGCACAGGGCCATGGCCAGGGTCAGTTTTCGCAGTGAGAAAGTCATTTATCCAAGGTTCCCTTTCAGACTCGGGACAACCCCGCGCGCGATGGCGGCGAGGGCGAAGGCGATGCCGGCGACCAGAATGATCGCGGCGCCGGACGGGATCGGCAGATCGAAGACGATCGGCGCGAGAATCCCGCACAGCGTGCTGACGGTAGCAATCAGCACCGAACACCAGAAGAAGCCCTTGAGCGACTGGCTGAGCAAACGCGCGGCCGCCGCCGGAATCACCAGCAACGCGCCGACCAGAATCGCGCCGATGACCTTCACCGCCGCGACGGTGATCAGCGTCACCAGAATCACGAACAGGTAATCCAGAGTCTTCACCGCGACGCCGCGCACCGACGCCAGTTGCGGGTTGAAACTGGCGAGCATGATCCGGTTGTACAAAGGCAGTGCCAGGGCCATGACCAGCGAACCGACGATGGCCAGCACCAGCAGGTCATTGCCATTGACGGTGAGCACCGAACCGAACAGCACGTTCTCCAGAATGTGCACATTGATCTTGCCGGCGAGAATCAGCAGCAGGCTCGCGCCGAGCGCCAGCGACACCGAGAGGAACACGCCGATCAGGGTATCCGGCGCCAGGCCGGTGCGGTTGCGCAGGTAATTGAGCAGGATGCCGAACAGCAGGCAGTAGCCGAACAGACTGCCGTACGGCCCGGTATAGGGTTCACCGAGCAGAATGCCGATGGCCACGCCGGTCAGCGCCGCGTGCCCGACCGCTTCGGAGAAAAACGCGAAGCGCTTGACCACCACCAGCGTGCCGAGGCCGCCGAGCACCGGGCCGATCAACAGGCCGGCGAGCAGTGCGTTGACCACAAAGCCGTAGGCCAGCGCTTCCGGCAGGTAACCGGACGACGCCCAGCCCTGGACCATCAAACGAAAGGCTTCGTAACTCATTAGACCGCGCTCCGTGGATGGGTGGAAAACAGACTCAGCAGCCGTTCCGGAGTCAGCGCCTGTTGCGGCGTGGCGTCGAACAGCACGCGGCGGTTGAGACCGGTGACCCGGTCGGCCAGACGCTTGACCGCTTCCAGATCGTGCTCGATCCACAGCACGGTGATGCCGGCGGCGCGCCAGTCGCCGAGCAGGCGTTCGAAGACCTGGATCCCGGCTTCGTCGAGGGCTGACATCGGCTCATCCAGCACCAGCAATTGCGGGGCCGGGATCAGGCCTTGAGCGAGCAATACGCGCTGCCGTTCGCCACCGGATAACGCGCCCATGCGCCGCTTGCGTTTGTCCTGCATACCGACCCGTTCCAGCGCCTCGCCGATGGCCTTGGCGTAGTGCTTGCTCAGGCCGAGAAACGCCGGGCGGCGCTGGCACATGGCGGCCATGAAATCGTCGACGGTCATCGGCAGGCCGCGATCGAACTCCAGCGCCTGCGGCACGTAGCCGATGGTGCCGGGTTGGCCGGGCCAGTGCAGGCTCAACTGGCCTTGATGCGGCATCTGCCCGAGCAAGGTCTTGATCAGCGAACTCTTGCCACCGCCGTTGGGGCCGACCAGGGCGTGGACGTGACCGGGCTGAACCTGGAAGGTCACGTTGTCGAGGATCGTGGTGCGCCCGAGGGTCAGAGAGACTCCCGCAAAATCCAGAGTCGGCCCACTTACCCCTTGTGGGAGCGGGCTTGCTCGCGAATGCGGTGGTTCATTCAATAATGATGCTGACTGACCGGACGCCTTCGCGAGCAAGCCCGCTCCCACAGGGGATGGCGGGGTGTCAGAGAGGGTTTCTTTTGCTGTCATGCCCCGGACTCCTGAATCGCCCGCACCACGGTGTCGAGGTTGCCGGTCATCTTGTGGGAGCGGGCTTGCTCGCGAATGCGGTGTGTCATTCGATAAAGATGTTGGCTGATCCGGCGCTTTCGCGAGCAAGCCCGCTCCCACAGGGGATGGCGGGGTGTCAGAGAGGGATTCTTTTGCTGTCATGCCCCGGACTCCTGAATCGCCCGCACCACGGTGTCGAGGTTGCCGGTCATTTCCTTTTCGTACTTGTCGGCGGTGTATTCGCCATAGGAAATGTGCGACAGCGGGTACAGCTTCACCCCGGACTCACGCTGGATGGTTTCGACGTAGGTCGAGGGGAAATCCATCTCCGAGAAAATCACCTTCACGTCGAGTTCGCGCAGTTGGTCGATGGTCTTTTTCAACTGGCTCGGGCTCGGTTCGATGCCGTGGGCCGGTTCGACCACGGCCGTCACTTCCAGGCCGAATTCGCGCAGCAGATAGTCATAAGCCGCATGCACCGTGGCCACGCGCAGTTCGGCGTTCGGTGCCTGGGTCAGTTTGGCCAGCGCATCGGCGCGCATCTGCCGCAGGCGTTTGCCGTAGGCGCGGGCGTTCTGGGTATAGTTCTTGGCGTTATCCGGTTCGAGTTTGCCCAGCTCGCGGGCGATGTTGTTGACCTGGGCAATCGAGGCGCTGATCGACAGGAAGGTGTGGGGGTTGACCACTTTGCCGGCGCCGCGCGCAGCGGTACCGGTGGCCGCCAGCAGCGGCACGTTTTCGTTGGCTTCGATGGTCTTGATGTTCGGCGTTTCGCTGGCGGCGATCATGCGGTCGGCGAAGTCGTCATGACCGACCCCGTTGAGCACGATCACATCCAGCCCGCTGATGCGCTTGATGTCTTCGGCGCGTGGCTCGTAGGCGTGCGGGTTGAAGCCGGCGGGAATCAGCGGCACCACCTCGGCCTTGTCGCCGACGATATTCGCCACATAGCTGTAATACGGGTGCAGGGTGATGCCGATGCGCAGGCGTTTGCCCGGATCGGCGCTGGCCAGCGGGCTCAGCAGGCACGCGCACAGGCCTAACAGCAGGGTGCGCAGGAGGGGACGGCGAGTCAGGGAAATAAGCATGGGCAAGCGGTCTTCTCTCGGGTGAAGGCGAAGGTTCAGTGGCGATGCTCGCGGGTCACACCGGCATCGAACTGCGCGACGATCTGTTTCCAGCCGGCGGCGGACAGCGCGGCGTCAGTCAGTTCGGTGGGCGTCTGCAGCTCTGCGGCGCGGTTGAGCCAGATGTCCGGCGCGGCAGTGGCGTCGGCGCTCAATAGCATCACGAACGAACCGGCGACGGCGGGCGCCTGGCTGTGGCCGAAATAGGCCGTGTCCGCCAGCAATTGCCAGGCATGCCCGCCACGGCTGACCGAACTGGCGTCCTGGGCGAACGGGGCGAAACCTTCTTCAGCCAGGGTCTGTGGCGTCGGCAGGCTCTGCTGTTCTTCATGCAGCAGGCGAATTTCATCGAGGGTCACCCGCAGGTCGGCGTAGATGCCTTGCTCGGCGGCGCTGAGATCGCGCCGCGCATCGAGCTGATGGCTGGCGACCGGCTCCGGCTCATGGGACACCCCGCGCCACGCCACCACCGAGCCGGCGACGGCAAGGATCAGTAAACACAACAGCAGAACATTGAGGGTTTCATGCCCGGCACCGGCCGGGCGGACGACTTGGGTGGTGGGCGTGCTCATGGGGCCTCGATGTCGGCTTGGTCGATTTCCACAACGTGGCCGGGGCCGGCGTCGAACAGCACATAAAACTCGGCCGCCGGTTTCTTGAACGTCACGGTCGAGTCGGCGCCGAGCTTGCCCGGCAGCAGAATGGTTTCGTCGTAACCGATCACATCGAGGGTCACCCCCGGTGCGCCGCTGCCGTCGGAGAAGCCGCCGGTGCATTTGATCTGCTCGGCATCGACGGCTTTGCATTCGCACATCGGGTTATGGGCCAGGGCGCCGGCGCTGAAACCTGCGCACAGCATCAGCAACGCGGCGCGCAACTGCAGGCGGGAAGGGCGTTGAACGCGGTTCATGGTTTGGCTCCTTGTTGGTTCAGCCAGGCGAGGGTGGCGGGGGAGGCCTGGCTCAGGGGAATCGAGGCCTGATGCATGCTGCCGTCCCAGCCTTCCATGGTGATCCACAGTTCGGCATCGGCTTTGGTCTTTTCCGCCACCGGCAATTGCGCGCCCATGCGATACGGCGTGCCAAAGAAAATCACCCCGGCGGCGCGCAGGCTGCGCGGTTTGCCGATGCGCAGGTAGGTGGCCTTGACCTGTTCGACACAGGCATCGCACAGGGCGGCATTGAAGTCCTTCATGTAGCCGGCGGGGCCGCTAAGGCGCGGTGCTTCGTTACGCAGTTCGGCCAGGCGCAGGCTCCACGGGCCGACCTGAATTTCGCCGACCTCATGCTCACCGAGGCCGACGTCACCGCGAAACAGCGCGGCATCGGCGAAATACTTGGGCATGAAGCCCAACGGAATCAGCAGTAGCAGGGCGTTCAGATGAAAGCGCCATTTGTGCCAGAAGCGGCGCAGGGCGGACGGTTGGGCAGTGCGATTGGACGGACTCACAGGCTGACCTCCGCCGGTTCACGGCTGACGCGGGGGCTGCGGGCCTTTTTATTTTCGCGCTTGAGCGCGTTGGCGGTGGCCAGCGCGGTGCGCTTGGTCCAGATCAACAGGCCGCTGAGGACCATCATGCTCAGCAGCAGACCGAAGAAGAACCAGATCAGTTTGATCCACAGACCGCCGAAATCACCGGTGTGCAGCGGGCGCATCGACTCGGTGACGAACTCCAGCGAGGAGCGGTCAGTCAGCAGTCGCGTGGCGGCCATCTCACCGTGGTACGGGTTGAGCGTGGCGGTCTGGAACATCAGCGGATACCAGCCGCGCCCGCCAAGGCTCAAGTGGCTGTAGGCATTGCCCGGCAGGCTGACGAAGCTGACTTCCAGCCCGGGGATGTGCTGTTCGGCGATCTGTACCGCGCGATCGAGGCTGATTCGTGGGGGAGGACTGGCGTCGCTCGACATCGGTACGCTTTCCCGGGACATGGCGGGAATGATCGGTTCGCTGCTGATGGACACCTGGTTGTCGGCCAGAATGGCCTGGATCAGAAACCAGGTGCCCGTGATCGAGATCACCGCGATGAACCAGATCGACCAGATGCCGCTCAGTCGATGGAAGTCGCCCCAGAAAATCCGCGCGCCGTGGCGAAAACGCAGGGTGGGTTTGAAGAAACCTTTCCAGAAGCGCTTGTACACCACCAGCCCGGTGATCAGCGAAGCGAGCATCGGCAGGCCGAGGAACGACACCAGGTACCAGCCCCAGCTGAAACCGTTGGTGAACGGCACCAGCCACCAGCCGTGCAGGGCGCGGGTGAACGCCTTGAAGTTGAAGTCCGGCGCCGCGCCCTGGATCACCCCGGTGTACGGGTTGACGTAGACCGTCTGCGAGCGGCCGTCGGGGTAGCTGACCTCGACGTCGAGGGCGAAGTGCGATTCGTCGGGGCGGCTGATGCTTTCCACCAGCGTCTGCGGTTCGGCCTGTTTGATCGCGGCCAGCACTTGATCGTAACTGAGCCGCGGTGCGTCATCCGATGGCTGGCTGGCGCGCATTTGCGGGTTGGCCAGCCAGACGATTTCCTGACTGACCACCGCCAGCGTGCCGGTGACACAGACGATCAGGACAAAACACCAGATCGGCAGCGCGAGCCAGCTATGCACCAGGAACCACAGTTTGGAACGGGATTTCTTCGACATGATTGCGCGTCTTGATTTCGATGAAAGGGCACGCGGCTACGGGCTTCGCAGCGCGGGTGTCCGCAAAAGGCGCGGTCGTGGCTGTTGCCTGTGCGAACGGCCTGCATCTCTATAGGACGGATGAGCCGGAGAAATCCCGAAAGGTGATATGAAAGCAAATGTTTCGCAATTCCCCCAGTCACCACCAACCCCTGTGGGAGCGAGCTTGCTCGCGAATGCGGTAGATCATTCAACTTTGATGTCGACTGACGCGACGCCTTCGCGAGCAAGCCCGCTCCCACAGGGGCAGTCATTGATCAGCCGATCAAACACGATTCATGAACGCCGCTCTCACTGCCTGCCAATTGATGCCATCAAAGCGCTCCCTATGATGGAAAGCACCGCATTCCCTTGAGCGAGCGCCCTGATGAACCCCAGAACCCTCTACGACAAACACATCGATTCGCACACCGTGTGCCGCCTCGACGATCAGGGTCATGTGCTGTTGTATATCGATCGCCAGGTGATCAACGAATACACCAGCCCTCAGGCGTTCAGCGGTCTGCGTGCTGCCGGGCGCAAGGTCTGGCGGCCGGGTACGGCGTTGGCGGTGGTCGATCACGTCAACCCGACCACGCCGCAACGGGTGGCGGCAATGCCCGATGCCGGCGGTGCGCGGCAGGTGTCGTATCTGGCGGAGAACTGCCGGGATTTCGGCATCGAACTGCTGGATATCCTCGATAAACGTCAGGGCATCGAGCATGTGATCGCCCCGGAGCAGGGCTTCATTCTGCCGGGCATGGTCATCGCTGCCGGTGACAGCCACACCACCACGTACGGTGCGCTGGGGGCGTTCGGATTTGGCATTGGCACCTCGGAAATCGAGCACCTGCTGGCCTCGCAGACGCTGGTCTACAAACGTCTGAAAAGCATGCGCGTGACGGTGGATGGCGAACTGGTGCCGGGGCTGACGTCGAAGGACGTGATCATGGCGCTGATCGGCCGCATCGGTGCGTCGGGCGCCACTGGCTATGCGATCGAGTTCTGCGGATCGACCATCGATGAGCTGAGCGTCGAAGCGCGGATGACCATTTGCAACATGGCGGTCGAAGCCGGTGCACGCGGTGCGTTCATGGCGCCGGACGAAAAAGTCTTTGCTTATCTCAACGGCAAACCCCGCGCACCACAAGGCGTACTGTGGGCGCGCGGCGTGGAAAAGTGGCGTGAACTGCGCAGCGATCCCGGTGCCGTGTTCGACCGCGAAATCCATCTCGACGCCAGCCTGCTGGAGCCGATGGTCACCTGGGGAACCAGCCCCGATCAGGCCGCGCCGATCGGTGCGCAGGTGCCGGACCCGCAACGCATCGACGATCCGATCCTGCGTCAGGACATGCGCCGCGCCCTCCAATACATGGGCCTGGAGGCGGGGATGGCGCTGCGCGATATCGTCATCAGCCACGCTTTTATCGGCTCCTGCACCAACGCGCGGATCGAGGATCTGCGTGACGCCGCCAGCGTGGTGCGCGGTCGGCGGGTGGCCGGGCATGTGCGGGCGATGATCGTGCCCGGCTCCAGTGAGGTCCGCGCTCAGGCTGAAGCCGAAGGGCTGGCGCAGATCTTCATCGACGCCGGGTTTGAATGGCGCCAGTCCGGCTGCTCGATGTGCCTGGCGATGAACGATGACGTGCTCGCGCCCGGCGACCGTTGCGCCTCCAGCACCAACCGCAATTTCGAAGGCCGCCAGGGTGCCGGGGCGCGCACCCATCTGATGAGTCCGGCGATGGTTGCCGCTGCCGCCATCAGCGGCCACCTCACCGACATCCGCCACTTTGGAGAACGCCCATGAGCCTGCAACCCTTCACGCAAGTCAGCGGCCAGGCCGCGCCGCTGCTCGCGGCCAACGTCGACACCGACGTGATCATGCCCAAGCAGTTTCTCAAGGGTATCGACCGTCAGGGACTGGATCGTGGGCTGTTTTTCGATCTGCGCTTTCTTGCCGACGGCACGCCCAACCCGGAATTCGTGTTGAACCAGCCAGCCTGGCAGGGCGCGAGTTTTCTGGTAGTCGGGGCGAATTTCGGCTGCGGTTCCAGCCGCGAACACGCGGTGTGGGGGTTGCAGCAAATGGGCATTCGCGCGCTGATCGGCAGCAGTTTTGCCGGGATCTTTTACGACAACTGCCAGCGCAACGGGGTGTTGCTGATTACCCTGGACGAGGCACAGGTGCAGCGCATTGGCCGGTTGGTGAGTCAGCCTGAAACGGTACTGATCAATGTGGATCTGGAGGCGCAGCAGATACGTCTGGCGGACGGTGAAGTCATCGATTTCCAGATTGATGACTTGCGCAAGACCGCGCTGTTGCTGGGGCTGGATGCGATTGGCAGTACCTTGCAGCGGCGTGAGCAGATCGAGGCGTTCGAGCGCGAACATCTGGCCGCCAACCCATGGCTGACCTGACACCCAACTAGCCCTCTGTAGGCCTTCGCCTGCTCGCGATGGCGTCGTGTCAGTCGAAATAATCATTGGCTGAATGACCGCCATCGCGAGCAGGCTCACTCCTACAAGGGTTTGGTGTTGCACCCGCTATAGCGACAAATCCTTGAAATGCCCCTGCAAAAACTCCACACACGCCCGCAGCTTTCCGGAGTTGGCCAGCCGCGTCGGGTACACCGCCCAGACATTGGCGCTCTGGCTGTAAGCGGCCAGCACCGGCAGCAGTCGGCCCTGTTCCAGCAATGGTTTCACATCCCACAATGAACGCAGCAACACGCCGCGTCCGTCGAGCGCCCATTGCAGGACAATCTCGCCGTTGTTGGAAGACAGCGGCCCACTGACCCGCACGCTTTCCTGTGTGCCGTCACGATCCAGATGCCAGACGCCGAAAGCGTTGTCGCGCTCCTTGATCACCAGGCAGTCATGTTGTTGCAGATCGTCCAGAGTCTGCGGTGTGCCGCGGCGCTCAAGGTATGCGGGCGCAGCGCACAGCACCCGGCGGTTACTCACCAGTTGCCGGCCGATGTGCTGGCCGGGCAGGTCGTCGCCGACGCGGATTTCCAGATCGAAACCCTCGTTGACGATGTCCACTGCGCGGTCGAACAGGTCCAGGCGGATCTGCAACTGCGGGTGAAGCTCGGCCAGCCGCGAAACCGCAGGCGCCACATGGTTGCGGCCGAAACCGAAACTGCTGCAGATGTGCAAGCGCCCGCGTGGGCTGTCGTGAGCGTCGGCGAGATCGTCATGCAGTTGTTGAAAATCATCGAGGATGCGCAAGGCCCAGCGCTGCACCCGCTCGCCGTCCTCGGTCAGCGACACCCGGCGACTGGTGCGGTGCAGGAGGCGAGTGCCGAGGGTCGATTCGAGAATCTGGATGCGTTTGCTGACGTAGGCCGGGGACAGGCCCAGTTCATCGGCGGCAGCGGCGAAACCGTTCTTGCGGATCACGGTCAGCAGCACGCGCAGGTCTTCGGGCAGGGGCACGGGGTCTTGGTTCTGGGACATGTGGGAACGAGCACTGGCGGCACAAGCCGCCAGCATAGCACCGGCCGTGCAGGGCTCGATTCAGCGCAGGAAATCCAGCGCTTCGGCGAGCAACAGTTCGGGCACTTCTTCGGCCAGATAATGCCCGGCCGGCAGCGCCTTGCCACTGACGTTGGTCGCCACATGCTGCCATTCCTTGAGCGGGTCAAAGCAGCGCCCGACTGTGCCTTGCGCACCCCACAGCACCCGCAGCGGCAGGTCAAGATGATGGCCGGCAGCGATGTCGGCCCGGTCATGTTCCAGGTCGATGCTGGCGCTGGCGCGGTAGTCCTCGCAAATGCCTCGGGCGCTGCCGGGACGTTGCAGGCAACGCAGGTATTCGCCGAACGCTGGCTCGGTGAACGGCGCGAGTCCGGCGCTGCGGCTGCCCATCACGCTGCGCAGATAGGCTGCGGGATCGGCTTCGATCAGGGTTTCCGGCAACGGCGCCGGGCGGATCAGGAAGAACCAGTGCCAATAGGCGCGGGCGAACGCTTCGTTGGTCTGCGTGTACATTGCCAGGGTCGGGGCGATGTCCAGCAGCATCATCCGTTGCACCGCAGCGCGGTGGTCGAGGGCCAGGCGATGGCCGACCCGGGCGCCACGGTCGTGGGCCAGAATCGAAAATTGTTCGAAGCCCAGCGCCTGCATCAACTCGAGGTTGTCCCTGGCCATTTCGCGTTTTGAGTAACGGCGGTGTTGTTCATCGGCAACCGGTCGGGCGCTGTCGCCATAGCCGCGCAGGTCGGCGGCGACCACGGTGAAATGCTCCGCCAACTGCTCGGCAATCTTGTGCCAGATCACGTGGGTCTGCGGGTGTCCGTGCAACAGCAACAGCCCCGGGCCGCTGCCGCCAAGGCGATAGGCGATGTCGACGCCGTTGACGTGGCGCTGGTCTTTGACGAATCCGGCAAACATCGGGCTGATCCTTGTTCAGGTGCGGGTGGGATGCATCCTGAAAGTGTTCGGCATTCGGGGCAAGGGTTGAAGCGTGGTGTGGTGGTTCATGAAGTGTGATGTGTGTCGCCAGGGCTGGCCCCTTCGCGGGCAAGCCCGCTCCCACAGTGTTTTTCTGTGTGACACCCATCGTATAAACACCGGAGATCCCTGTGGGAGCGGGCTTGCCCGCGAAGAGGCCAGCCCAAACCCTGAAAATCTCAACCCTGACTGAACATCTCCATCGCCCGCTGCTTGATCTGCTCTTCCGTCAGATCCTCCTTGCGCGTCGCCAGAAACCACAGGTGCCCATAGGGATCCTTCAGCGTCCCGCTGCGATCACCATAAAATTGATCCTTGACCTCCGACACCGCACTCGCCCCGGCATCCAGCGCCCGTTGAAAGGACTTGTCGACATCAGTGACATACAGATGCAGACCGACCGACACGGCATTGTCCGGACCACTCAACGGCCCTTGATCGCACGGCGTGCCGAGCATGATCGCGCTGTCGCCAATGCGCAGTTCGGCGTGGCCGACGCGCCCGTCGGGCATGTCCAGGCGCATGACCTGGGTCGCGCCAAAGGCTTTCTTGTAGAACTCGATGGCTTCGGCAGCCTTGAGGATGCCGAGGTACGGGGTAATGCTGTGATACCCCTCGGGAATGGGTTTGACGCTCATGACGTTCTCCCTGTTTTTGTTTTGCGAGGTATGGCTCCACCGGATTTGTGGAAGATTCACTATAGAACTGTCTGCGCGGCCAGGATTTTTCCCCGACGAGCAGTCAGTCCAGAAAGTGCGCCCCCGGCCCCTGATCACCGAGCACATCGCCCTGATTGCGTAACGGGCAGGCCTCCATCGACAGACACCCGCAACCGATGCAACCGGTGAGCCGGTCACGCAACAAGGTCAGCTGATTGATCCGCTCGTCCAGTTCGCGGCGCCATTGTTCGGACAGGACTTTCCAGTCTGCTGCTGTCGGAGCGCGGTCGTCGGGGAGTCTCTTCAGCGCCTCGCCAATCTCCGCCAGCGGAATGCCCAGACGCTGCGCGACCTTGATCAACGCCACCCGGCGCAAGACTGCCCGTGGATAACGGCGCTGATTGCCGGCATTGCGCTGGCTGGTGATCAGGCCTTTGGCTTCATAAAAGTGCAGGGCAGTGACCGCGACTCCGCTGCGCGCGGCGACTTCGCCCACGGTGAGCTGTTTGTGCAGGTTTTCCGGGGTGATCATTTTGCAATAGGGCTCTTGACCTTGACTTAACTAGAGGTTTTACCCTGCAGGCCTTCGAGTCGCAAGACTCGTCTTACGATGAATGGGGACTTCTCATGCAAACCTCGACGAAAAATCGCAGTTTTACCCAATTGATCGAATTCGAGATCGAGCCGCGCCAGCAACCGGCATTGGTCAGTGCGCTGGCGCAGCAGAGTGAACATCTGGCGCAGCGCTACGCAGGCTTTGTCAGCGCCAGCGTCCAGGTCAGCGACGACGGTCGGCGGGTGCTGAGCTTGCTCCAGTGGCAGAGCCGCGAAGCCGGGGAGGCGGCGTTCTGTCGCTATGAAAGCGGCGAGCAGGATTTCTGGCAGCTGATCCGCGCCCATCAGGCGAAGACCGTGACCTTCAATTCATTTCAGGTGTTGAGCAGCATCGCCCGCAGTCATGACGATGCGCTGCACTGCAATCTGGTCGGCTAGATCGACAACTGGATCAGGCGTTCACCGTGCAGGTTCTCCGTGAGTCGCCGCTTGTTCACCGCCAGTTCGCCGATCTTGATCAGCCGCGTGCGGGTGACATTGCGGCTCAGACCGAGCAGCGCGGCGGTGTGCACCTGGTTGTAATGGCAGAAGCGATAGGCGGCGCGCAGCAGGGCGTCTTCGACCTTTTCGTGGAGGGCGCCGGCCTGTTGTTCGAAGAGCTTCTGGAAGGCTCGCTCCAGCAGCGCTTCCGGTGAATCGTCGGTGTTCGACTGCTGATCGTCCGGGCGCTCGATGCGCAGGTTCGACAGGCGCAGATCATCGCGTTCGATCACGCCGTTGCGGCAGATCAACAGGGTGTGGTGGATGACGTTTTCCAGTTCGCGAATATTGCCCGGCCAACTGTAGCTGCGCAGTTTCTGTTCGGCACCGGGGCTGATGCTGACCCGTCCGTAACCCAGGCGCTGGCTGTAGGCCTCGATGAAATGCCGGGTCAGCGGCAGGATATCGCCGGGTCGTTCGCGCAGCGGACTGAGTTCCAGATTGACCACGTTCAACCGGTAGAACAGGTCTTCGCGGAAGTTTCCGGCATTGATCGCTTTCTCCAGTTGCACGTTGGTCGCGGCCAGCACGCGCACATCGATCGGAATGCTTTTGCGCGAGCCGAGGCGCACCACTTCGCGCTCCTGCAACACCCGCAGCAACTTGACCTGAATCGCCATCGGCAAATCGCCGATTTCGTCGAGGAACAAGGTGCCGCCATCTGCCTCTTCGAACCACCCGGCCTTGGCGCTGAGCGCGCCGGTGAAAGCCCCTTTTTCATGGCCGAACAGTTCGGCTTCCACCAGCGATTCGGAGAACGCGCCGCAGTTGACCGCGACAAACGGCCGATGCCGGCGGTGGCTCAGGTTATGGATGTGCCGCGCCACCAGCTCCTTGCCGGTGCCGGTCTCGCCGATGATCAGTACGCTGGCTTCGCTCGGCGCGACTTGTTGCAGATGCGCGAGCAGGGCCTGGGACTTGGGGTCTTCGAAGACCTGCGCGGTGGCGCGGATCGACGTCGCCAGAGCGGGTGAGGGCGGAAGGGTCAGCAGTTGCATGGGGCTCGCTCCATTAAAGGCAAGATCAGGAATAGAACGTCGGC
Source organism: Pseudomonas fluorescens (assembly GCF_004683905.1). Taxonomy (NCBI): domain Bacteria; kingdom Pseudomonadati; phylum Pseudomonadota; class Gammaproteobacteria; order Pseudomonadales; family Pseudomonadaceae; genus Pseudomonas; species Pseudomonas fluorescens. Next base: position 4,136,348 of record NZ_CP038438.1, on the reverse strand, counting down.
ACCGGCAGCGCCTGATTCAGCGCCCAGTCGCCCAGCTCATGAAGTTTGTAATCGAGCGGGTCGTGCAGGGTCTGCGTGCGCAGGTTGCGCCAGTGCCGATCGAGACGCAGCGAAGCGTGGGTCGAACGCGCGCCTGTGACTTCGAACAAGCGGCTGCAAATCTCCAGCCCCTGACGACTGGCGGCGACCTTGGCGGTGGCAATCGCCGTGGCCAGATGTCCACGTTCCTCAGCGGTCAGGTTCGGGCCTTTGGCCCAGGCCTCATCGAGCAGCGCGGCGGCCCGTTCGACCAGCAGGCGAATGCCTTCCAGCGCGACCCAGAACTCGCCGTAATGCGCGAGCACGTACGGGTCTTCACGAACATTGCGGGCGGCGGATTTGTGCCAGAGCCGGGTTTCGCTCAGGGTGTATTGCCGGGCTTCCTCAAAGGCACCTTCGGCGATCCCGAGGAACATGTGGGTGAAGGTCAGTTGCGCGATCAGCGGACGCAGGCAGGCGAACGGTGTGCTCAACGGACCGGGGTCAAGCAGCAGCTCGGATTCTTCGACCCGCACCCGTTCGAACGTGGCGCTGCCACTGTCGGTCTGGCGCTGGCCGATGTTGTTCCAGTCGTCGTGCAGAGTGATGCCGCTGCGACCGCTGGGGATCGCCGCGATCAGCAACTTGCCGCCGGCACTTTCGTCGACGGCCGAAGCGATCAGCATCTGCGAATCGCTGGCGCCGGAGCAGAAGCTTTTCTTCCCGGAAAACTCGCGCCAACCGCCGAAGTCCTTGACCACGGTGCGGGTGTCGAGCGGGTTGAGGGCGTTGCCCCAGAACCAGTTCTGCCGCGCGGTCTGTTCGAACCACGGCTGCCATTGTTCGGGCCGCGAGAACAGGCGCACGGTGGCGAGCATCAGGTGATGAAAACCGAAGACGTGGGCGATGGAACTGTCGACCTTGGCGAACTCGCGCACGATCTGCAGGGTTTCGCTCCATGTCGCGCCGAGGCCGCCGTAGCGGGTGGGAATGCTCAGGGCCAGCAGGCCGCTGTCGCGCAGGGCATCGCGTTCGGCCTTCGGCGTACCGCCGCGCTCGTCACGTTCGACGGCGGTCAAGGCGAATTCGGCGGCCAGTTGGCGCGCGGTCTGCAGCGGGGAGAGCAGGGTGCTTTGTGGTTTGGCGGTCACGCGGTGTTCCTCAAAATCGATGCAATCCCTGTAGGAGTGAGCCTGCTCGCGATGTGGTCAGCACAGTCGACATCACCGTCTCAGATACACCGCTTTCGCGAGCAGGCTCACTCCTACAATGGGCGTTTTTAGGCCTTGGCTTGGCCGGGCAACACATCGTTGGCAATCATTTCGCCAAACGGCCCGGTGAGGTTGGTGACGCCGCGTCCGGCCAGGCTTGCATACGGTTCGGGCAGCAGCGGGAACACCAGTTCGGCAAAGCGGTACGCTTCTTCCAGGTGCGGATAACCGGAAAAGATGAAGCTCTCGATACCGAGGTCGGCGTACTCCTTGATCCGCGCGGCCACTTGCTGCGGATCGCCCACCAGCGCGGTACCGGCACCGCCGCGTACCAGACCGACGCCGGCCCACAGGTTGGGGGCGATTTCCAGGTTGTCGCGACGCCCGTCGTGCAACGCCGCCATGCGCCGCTGGCCTTCGGAGTCGAAGCGCGAGAAGGATTTCTGCGCGGCTTCGATGGTCTCGTCGCTGATGTGCTCGATCAGTTTGTCCGCAGCCTTCCACGCCTCTTCGGCGGTCTCGCGAACGATGACGTGCAGGCGAATACCGAACTTCACCTTGCGTCCATGGCGAGCGGCACGTTCACGTACATCGGCGAGTTTTTCGGCAACGGCGGCGGGCGGTTCGCCCCAGGTCAGGTACACGTCGACTTGCTCGGCAGCGAGGTCATGCGCCGCGTCGGACGAGCCGCCGAAATACAACGGTGGATACGGTTTCTGCACCGGCGGATACAAGGCTTTGGCGTTCTGCACTTTCAGGTGCTTGCCCTCGAAATCCACCGATTCGCCTTGCAACACCCGGCGCCAGATCCTGAGGAATTCGTTGGTGACTTCGTAGCGTTCGCTGTGGCTCAGGAAGCTGCCGTCGCCACGGTTTTCGTCGGGGTCGCCGCCGGTCACCACGTTGATCAGCAGACGACCGTTGGACAGTCGATCGAGCGTCGCCGCCATGCGCGCCGAAACGGTGGGCGAAATGATCCCCGGGCGGATCGCTACCAGATAACGCAGGCGTTCGGTCAACGGCACCAGCGCCGAGGCGATCACCCACGAGTCTTCGCAGGAGCGCCCGGTGGGAATCAGCACGCCGTGATAGCCGAGGCTGTCGGCGGCTTGCGCCACTTGTTTCAGATAATTCAGGGTGACCGGGCGCGCGCCTTGGGTGGTGCCCAGGTAATGGCCGTCGCCGTGGGTCGGCAGGAACCAGAAAACATCCATGAGCAGCTCCTTAAGCGATTTTCAGCAACGGTTTGATTTGCGTGCCGAACAGCGGCGCGGCGCGTTCGGCGGCCAGGCGGATCCGCGCTTTCAGCGGTTCGCTGGTGATCTGGTAATCGGCGAAGTCGGCCTCGGTGGCGTACACGCCAATGGGCAGGGTCACGGCCTGGAAGAAACTGAGCAGTGGCCGCAACTGGTGATCGAGCACCAGTGCATGGCGCTCACTGCCACCGGTGGCGGCGAGCAGCACCGGGGTGTCGATCAGTGCGTTGAGGTCGATCAGGTCGAACAGATGCTTGAGCAGGCCCGGGTAGGAACCGCGATACACCGGCGCGGCGACGATCAGCAGATCCGCCTGTTCGATGGCTTGCAGTTCGGCCTCGACCTCGGCGCTCAGCTCCTGACGCGACAGGGCACCACCCAACGGGCGGGCGATGTCACCGAGTTCGATCAGATGACTCTCGACCGGTAAGTGTCCGGCCAGTTCGGCCAACAGCGCTTGGGTCAGCACCAGCGTGCGCGATGGACGCCAGGTGCCGCCGGAGAGGGCGACGACTTTCAGGGGACGCGACATGATCAGTTCCTTTTTATCAACAGTTGCTCAGCGAGCAGTGAGTAAGTGCCATGGCTTGAGCAAGCGCTGTACCAATTCCTGAGAGGCCCGGTTTACTTGGGCCTTAGCGCTCTGGCGTGAGTCGGTTGTGCAGATATCAGGCGGGTTTGCTGATCTGCTGTTGCCTGGGCAACAGTTGCTGGAGCAACAGTTGTTCGCCGTGTGCAGGGATTTATAGCGGCTGCTGGTTATTCCGTAAAAGAACGTTAATCGATATTTATAGATCGTTAAGAGATATGAAGGCGTTAAAGCTGAAATCCTGATAGCCACTATTGAGAGCGTTGATTTTTGCCCGGAGAGGCGCGGGCGTAGCCTTTGTCCATCGACTACCACCGCTCGCCAGGACGCTCCCCATGAATCGTTTACTGACTGTTTCGCTGCTGCTCGCTGTCTCCGTACTCGCCGGTTGCGCGAGCCACGTTTCCCCCGAACAACGGCCGTACACCGCCGAAGAATCCCGCGAACTGGCGATGGAGGCGCTGAACCGCAGCGGCTTGTCTTTCGACGAATATCACGCGAAGAAAGCCGCACTGCTGGGCGAGTCGCAATTCGACAAGAAAGCTGAAATGAGCGCCGGGCGTGCGATACAGCTGCACGGTCGTCCAAGTTAATCGAAAACTGTACTGCTCGAATTTTCACGTAACTGTCCGTGGGTTCGTGGGCCGCCGTGCGATAGGGTCAACACCAGAATGACCCCTGACGGATTACCCCATGACCCTCTCGCTTGATCTACTGTTGGGCTTTGCCCTGTTTGCCCTTGTCACCTCGATTACACCGGGGCCGAACAACACCATGTTGCTGGCGTCGGGCGTGAACTTTGGCTTCAACCGCACCATTCCTCACATGCTCGGCATTACCTGCGGTTTCTTCGTATTGGTGGTCGCCGTGGGCTTTGGCCTGGGCGCGGTGTTCCAGACTTACCCGATTCTCTACACCGTGCTGCGCTATCTCGGCGCTGCATATCTGTTGTACCTGGCGTGGAAAATCGCCCATTCGGGGCCGGTGGGTGAAGGCGTGGAAGGCGAGGCCAAACCGATCAGCTATCTGGGTGCCGCGGCGTTTCAGTGGGTCAATCCCAAGGCCTGGATCATGGCCATCGGCGCCATCAGCACCTACACGCCGATGCAGGGTTACTTCACCAACGTGGTGGTGATCGCTGCGGTGTTCGCCATCATCAACCTGCCCAGCGTCGGCGTCTGGGCAGCGTGCGGCACGCTGCTGCGTAACGTGCTGAAGGACCCGCGCTGGTTGCGGGTGTTCAACTGGGGCATGGCGGCGCTGTTGGTGATTTCGCTGTACCCGTTACTTCTCGAAAGCTTTCACTGACGCATTGCTTCAACCGCCGGCCCGATGCCTGTTAAGCTCGGCTTCAGGAGCGTTCCTACGCACTTTTAAATGAAGTTGTTCTTCTTTAACGGCATCCGATCAGGTATTGATGACGGTCTCGAACCCAGGCGCAGCTCACAAGGCTGCGCTGTGCCGTTTGCAGACACGAGCCTCCTGATCCCGGAACACGCTCTGCGAGTCTTTTATGAATAAACGTCCGTTGTATTTCGATTACGCCGCCACCACCCCGGTGGACGAGCGGGTCATCCAGGTGATGATCGATTGTCTGGGGTTTCACGGTAACTTCGGCAACCCGGCGTCCAGCTCCCATGCCTTCGGCCAGCAGGCCCGGCACACGGTCGAGCAGGCCCGTCGGCAAGTCGCCGAACTGGTCGGCGCCGAGGCCACGCAGATCGTCTGGACTTCCGGCGCCACCGAGTCCAACAACCTCGCCCTCAAGGGCGTGGCCCAGGCGCGCGGCGTTGCCGGCGGCCACATCATTACCAGCCAGATCGAACACAAAGCCATTCTCGATACTGCCCGGCAATTGCAGGATGCCGGCGTCGCGGTGACCTATCTGGTGCCGGACGCCGAAGGCCTGATCACCCCGCAGGCGGTCAGCGAAGCCATGCGCGACGACACCTTTCTGGTGTCGCTGATGCTGGTCAACAACGAACTCGGCACCCTTAATGACATCCCGGCCATCGGTGAAGTCGTGCGTGGCCGTGGCGCGTTGTTCCATGTCGATGCCGCGCAGGGCGCCGGCAAAGTGGCGATCGATCTGCAGCAGTGGCCGGTGGACCTGATGTCGTTTTCGGCGCACAAGCTCTACGGCCCCAAGGGGATCGGCGCGTTGTATGTCGGCCCACGGGCGCAGCAGCGTTTGCAGGCGCAGATTCATGGCGGCGGCCACGAAGGCGGGCTGCGCTCCGGGACCCTGGCGACGCATCAGATCGCCGGCATGGGCGCGGCATTCGCCTTGGCGGCAGCCGAATTCGATGCCGAGAAAAAGTCCATCGTGGCGCTGCGTGAACGGCTGCTCGAACAGTTGCTGAGTCTGCCGGGCGTACGCCTCAACGGCAGCGCCAGCCAGCGTATTGCGCACACGTTGAGCCTGACTTTCAGCGAAGTTGAATTCAACAGTGCGGCCTTGAGCCAGTCGATCGCCTTTTCCGCGACCTCGGCCTGCAACTCGGCGAGCAACACGCCTTCTCACGTGCTGCTGGCACTGGGGCACGACGCCCGGCTGGCCGGTCGCACCATTCGCCTGAGCCTCGGCCGTTTCACCACCGCCGATGATGTCGATCAGGCGGCAGCACTGATCAAAGGCGCCTGCGCCAGTGCCCCGGCATTCTGGGCGACAGGGCTTTAACCAGCCGGTTTTCACGGCTACGAACAATAACGATGAAGTGATTGGCAGGAGACATGATGAGTACCCAGACTTTGACCGAAGGAACGGTTCCCCAGCGCCTGGCGCACACCCGTGAACTGATGCGCCGCGAAGGCATTCATGCGTTGCTGGTGCCATCGGCCGACCCGCATCTGTCGGAGTACCTGCCGGGCTACTGGCAGGGGCGGCAATGGCTGTCGGGCTTCCATGGTTCGGTCGGCACTTTGATCGTTACCGCTGATTTCGCCGGGGTCTGGGCCGACAGTCGCTATTGGGAACAGGCGACCAAGGAACTCAAGGGCAGTGGCATCGAGCTGGTCAAGCTGCAACCGGGGCAGCCCAGCTCGCTGGACTGGCTGGCCGAGCAGACCCCGGAAGGTGGCGTAGTCGCGGTCGACGGTGCGGTGATGGCCGTGGCTTCGGCGCGCACCCTGAGTAGCAAGCTCGAAGCCCGCGGCGCGCGTCTGCGCACTGACATCGACCTGTTGAATGAAGTCTGGGCGGATCGCCCGAGCCTGCCGAACGCGCCGATCTATCAGCATCTGCCACCGCAAGCGACGGTCAGCCGTGGCGAAAAACTCGCCAAACTGCGCGAGACCCTGCAGGAACGTGGCGCCGATTGGCACTTCATCGCCACCCTCGATGACATCGCCTGGCTGTTCAACCTGCGCGGCGGCGACGTGTCGTTCAACCCGGTGTTTGTTTCTTTTGCGTTGATCAATCAACAGCAGGCCACGCTGTTTGTGGCCTTGAGCAAAGTCGATGCCGAGCTGCGTGCAGTGCTGGAACAGGACGGCGTGACTCTGCGCGATTACCGCGAGGTCGCCGACGCCTTGCGCGCTGTACCAGGCGGCGCCAGCCTGCTGGTGGATCCGGCGCGGGTGACCAGCGGTTTGCTGGATAACCTCGACAGCGCGGTGAAACTGGTCGAAGGCTTGAACCCGACCACCCTCGCCAAATCGCAAAAAAGCGAGGCTGATGCGCAGCATATCCGCAAGGCCATGGAGCAGGATGGCGCGGCGTTGTGCGAATTCTTCGCCTGGCTGGAATCGGCCTGGGGGCGTGAACGCATCACCGAACTGACCATCGACGAAAAACTCACCGCTGCCCGTGAGCGCCGTCCGGATTACGTGTCGCTGAGCTTCAACACGATTGCCGCGTTTAACGCCAATGGCGCGATGCCGCACTATCACGCCACCGAAGAAGAACACGCGGTGATCGAGGGTGACGGCTTGCTGCTGATCGACTCGGGCGGCCAGTACCTGGGTGGCACCACCGACATCACCCGAATGGTGCCGGTCGGTACGCCGACGGCTGAGCAGAAGCGTGACTGCACGCGTGTGCTCAAAGGCGTGATTGCCCTGTCGCGGGCGCAGTTCCCGAAAGGCATTCTCTCGCCGTTGCTCGATGCCATCGCGCGTGCGCCGATTTGGGCTGAAAACGTGGATTACGGTCACGGCACAGGTCATGGGGTCGGCTATTTCCTCAACGTGCACGAAGGCCCGCAGGTGATCGCCTATCAGGCTGCAGCGGCACCGCAAACGGCGATGCAAGCGGGGATGATCACCTCGATTGAACCGGGCACCTATCGTCCGGGTCGTTGGGGCGTGCGCATCGAGAACCTGGCGATGAGCCGCGAGGCGGGGAGCAGCGAGTTTGGCGAGTTCCTCAAGTTTGAAACCTTGACCCTGTGTCCGATCGACACGCGCTGTCTGGAGCCATCCTTGCTGACGCAGGAAGAGAAGCAGTGGTTCAACGCCTACCATGCTGAAGTGCGTGAGCGTCTGAGTCCGTTGCTGGAGGGGGCCGCGCTGGAGTGGCTGAACACGCGCACAGCGGCGATTTGAATGGCTGAAACCCGGGCGCTGTTGGCAGCGTCCGGGTTCTGAGGTTTTTCTAAGCCTGACGCAGGGCCTCTTCGACGAAGTCGAGGCGGTCCTGTCCAAAGAACATCTGGTTGCCGATAAACATGCTCGGCGCGCCAAACACCCCGCGTTTAATGGCTGTTTCGGTGTTGTCCTTCAGGGCTGCCTTGACTGTCTCGTCGCTGGTCAGGGCCAGAACTTCATTGGGATCGAAGCCCTGTCCGCTCAAAACCGCAGCGACAGTCTCCGGCTCATCGAGAGGGCGTCCCTCCACCCACAATGCCTTGAACAGACAATCGATAAATGCGTGAAAGCGTTCCGGCTGGCGCAGTTGGATGCCGGTGACCGCGCGCATCAGCATCAGCGTGTTGATCGGGAAATGCGGATTGAATTTCAGCGGCACGCCATAACGTTTGGCGTAGCGATCCAGATCCTGAAACATGTAGCGGCCCTTCGCCGGAATCATCGCCGGCGACGCGTTGCCAGTCGCCTTGAACACGCCGCCCAGCAGCATCGGGATATAGATCAGCTCGCTTTGAGTTGCGGCACATATTTTCGGTAATTGGGTGTAAGCCAGGTAGGTGGCAGGGCTGCCGAGGTCGAAATAGAACTCCACGGTTTTCGTCATGTTCGCTGCTCTCTGATTATTGTTATGGAGGAGGCGGGGCTTACCAGCGTTCGTTCCACGGGCGCAGATCCAGCTCGAAGGTCCAGGCATCCCGTGGCTGACTGTGCAGAGACCAGTAGTTTTCGGCGATGTGTTCGGGATTGAGAATACCGTCCTGATCCTTGGTCGCGTACTTCTCCGGGAAACTGTTGCGTATGAAGTCGGTATCGATCGCGCCATCGACCACTATATGGGCGACGTGGATATTCATCGGGCCCAACTCGCGAGCCATGCTTTGTGCCAGTGCACGGATACCGTGTTTGGCGCCGGCAAACGCGGCAAATCCGGAAGCACCGCGCAGCCCGGCGGTGGCGCCAGTGAACAGAATGGTGCCGCGTTGGCGGGTGACCATGCGCTTGGCCACTTCGCGGGCATTGAGAAAGCCCGAGAAACAGGCCATTTCCCAGATCTTGAAATACTTGCGCGCAGTTTCTTCGAGAATGCTGCAAGGCACGTTGGCACCAATGTTGAAGACAAACGCTTCGATCGGGCCGAGGTGGGTTTCAATCTCTTCAATCAACGCAATGACGTCTTCTTCCTTGCGCGCATCGCAGGCAAAGCCGTGAGCTTCGCCACCCTCGGCCTGAATCGCCTCGACCAGCGGCTGCAATTTGTCGGCGCTGCGCCGGGTGACGCAAGCGATAAAACCTTCTCTGGCAAAGCGCTTGGCAATCGCTCCGCCGGTGGCATCGCCAGCACCCACCACCAACACGACCTTCTTGTTATTCATGGGTAGATCCCTTTAGTAAACGATCGTTAAGTGAACGAACGTTATGCTAGGATCCGGGCAACGTCAAGGCGGTCGATCAAGAGGGCAAGCACATGCGGTATTCCGCCGGTCACAAGCTGGAAACCCGAGAAAAACTGCTGAACAGCAGCGCGCTGTCAGCCAAGCGTTCAGGCTTTTCCACGGTCGGTGTCGATGGTTTGATGAAGGCTATCGGCCTGAGTGGCGCAGCGTTTTATAGCCACTTCTCGTCGAAAAACGAGCTGTTCACGGCGATCGTCGAGCGTGAACTGTGTCAGAGCCTGGAGCGACTGGGAGGGCAGGGGGCGCAGGATCGTGAGCGGCTGGAACGCTGTCTGAAACAGTACCTGAGCATGGCTCACGTGGAGCAGCCTGAATCGGGCTGCGCCTTGCCGACACTGGGTGCGGAAATTGCCCGTTCAGATGATCAGGTTCGCGAGCAGGCAGAGTTGTGGATTAGTCGGTTGCACGCCAGTTGGGCGCAGATCCTGGAAAGCGACAGCCTGGCGTGGGCGGTTCTGTCGCAATGCGTCGGAGCGTTGGTAGTGGCGCGGATGCTGGTGACGCCGGAGATTCAACGGACGGTTTTGAAATCCAGTCATGAGGAAATCGGGCGTCAGCTGGCTGCTCGACAAGGCGAGCAGCCAGCATGATTCATTTGCAGATGACGATCATGCTGCGGCTGGTATAACCGGCCGGATTAAGACCGAACGGGTAGTCGCCGGGTTCTTCCACGGCGTCCCCTGATTTGGCGATGACTTTGTAGCCCTTTGGGGCGCAGGCATTGGCGGCGCTGGTGTAGCACTTGTCCCAAGAGGACGACAGCCCGGAACAGTTGATGTGCAGCCCTTTTTTACCGTGCTTCACTTGGGTCTTGGCGGTGGCTGCGCACCCCGCTACTGCCAATACAGCGATCAGTATCAAAATTCGTTTCATTACCGTCCTTATGGTAGCCACGAGTCTGGCGCTCGGGTCTGCCTGTATTCGCCTGCGCTTTAAGCGGTTCGATATCCCTGTCCGAAAAAATCCATGCCTGGCACTGAGTTAAGGGGTCTAAACATGGCCTAAATGAACGCCAATTGCCAGACCTTCGTCAAATCCTGTTTCAATCTGACGCTACAACGGGTTTGGCGCTACTGCCCATGGTCATGGTTGCCCCGACGGAAGCCAGAATAATGCACAGGATCGCCATCCATTGTGACAGCGTGAGGTACTCCTGCAGGAATAGCAGCCCGGACAACGCGCCAAAGGCCGGTTCGATGCTCATCAAAGTCCCAAAGGTGCGGGCTGGTATGCGGGTGAGGGCGACCATCTCCAGCGTGTAGGGCAAAGCAGTCGAGAGGATGGCGACGCCGATGGCCACCGGGATCAGCGACGGGGTGAGCAATGCCGCGCCGGCATGCACGATGCCGATCGGGGCGACAAACAGTGCGGCAATCATCACGCCCAGCGCCGCGGTCGTCACGCCGTTGTCGGCGCCAGCCTTTTGGCCGAACAGAATGTACAGCGCCCAGCACACGCCGGCCCCCAAGGCGTAACCGGCGCCGACCAGATCAATTCCCGTGGAGGTCGCTCCGGTGGGGATCAACAGGAGCAGGCCAGCTGCCGCCAGAGCAATCCAGAGGAAGTCGATCGCACGGCGAGAGGCGTAGATGGCGACGGCCAGCGGACCCGTGAATTCAAGCGCGACTGCGATGCCAAGTGGCACGGTGCGCAATGACATATAGAAGAGGAAGTTCATCCCGCCCAGTGCCATTCCGTAAACGATCACCGTGCGCAGGGACTGAGCTGTCAGCCTGGCGCGCCACGGACGCAGTAGTAACAGCATGATTACGCTGGCAAAGACCAGGCGCAGGGTGGTCGTCCCCTGAGCGCCAACCACCGGGAACATGCTCTTGGCCAGAGAGGCGCCAGACTGAATGGATGCCATGGCTATTAATAAGAGGCCAACCGGGAACAGCATTGAGGCCAGAGAGCGAGGTTGGTCAGTCATTGCGAGGCATCATCCGAAGGTGAGAGCAGGGTTGAGAGCAGGGTGTTGTTTTAAGTGTTGGGCAATATACTGCGCATTCGCTGACGTTGCATCTATATATAAGCAGGCTTTTTCGGTGCATTGATAGAAAACTGAAATTAACGGTTGACGGCAGATTCAGGAAGTCTATAATTCGCCCCACTTCCGGCGCAGTCGAAACGGAAAACTCCTTGAGATTCAACGAGTTACGCGGTTTTCGACAGCGACTTGCTTCAGTTCATCGAAGCCTGGAAGGAGTTGAAAGAGCGGTGATGTTTGGCTCTTTTGACGGTTCGATCTTCTCGGTCGAAAGCGGAGAAAAAGAGGTGTTGACAGCAGCGTGTAACGCTGTAGAATTCGCCTCCCGCTAACGAGAGATCGGAAGCGCAAGTGGTTGAAGTTGTTGAAGAAATCTTCGAAAACTTCTGAAAATAATCACTTGACAGCAAATGAGGCTGCTGTAGAATGCGCGCCTCGGTTGAGACGAAAGATCTTAACCAACCGCTCTTTAACAACTGAATCAAGCAATTCGTGTGGGTGCTTGTGGAGTCAGACTGATAGTCAACAAGATTATCAGCATCACAAGTTACTCCGCGAGAAATCAAAGATGTAACCAACGATTGCTGAGCCAAGTTTAGGGTTTCTTAAAAACCCAAAGATGTTTGAACTGAAGAGTTTGATCATGGCTCAGATTGAACGCTGGCGGCAGGCCTAACACATGCAAGTCGAGCGGATGAAAGGAGCTTGCTCCTGGATTCAGCGGCGGACGGGTGAGTAATGCCTAGGAATCTGCCTGGTAGTGGGGGACAACGTTTCGAAAGGAACGCTAATACCGCATACGTCCTACGGGAGAAAGCAGGGGACCTTCGGGCCTTGCGCTATCAGATGAGCCTAGGTCGGATTAGCTAGTTGGTGAGGTAATGGCTCACCAAGGCGACGATCCGTAACTGGTCTGAGAGGATGATCAGTCACACTGGAACTGAGACACGGTCCAGACTCCTACGGGAGGCAGCAGTGGGGAATATTGGACAATGGGCGAAAGCCTGATCCAGCCATGCCGCGTGTGTGAAGAAGGTCTTCGGATTGTAAAGCACTTTAAGTTGGGAGGAAGGGTTGTAGATTAATACTCTGCAATTTTGACGTTACCGACAGAATAAGCACCGGCTAACTCTGTGCCAGCAGCCGCGGTAATACAGAGGGTGCAAGCGTTAATCGGAATTACTGGGCGTAAAGCGCGCGTAGGTGGTTTGTTAAGTTGGATGTGAAATCCCCGGGCTCAACCTGGGAACTGCATCCAAAACTGGCAAGCTAGAGTATGGTAGAGGGTGGTGGAATTTCCTGTGTAGCGGTGAAATGCGTAGATATAGGAAGGAACACCAGTGGCGAAGGCGACCACCTGGACTGATACTGACACTGAGGTGCGAAAGCGTGGGGAGCAAACAGGATTAGATACCCTGGTAGTCCACGCCGTAAACGATGTCAACTAGCCGTTGGGAGCCTTGAGCTCTTAGTGGCGCAGCTAACGCATTAAGTTGACCGCCTGGGGAGTACGGCCGCAAGGTTAAAACTCAAATGAATTGACGGGGGCCCGCACAAGCGGTGGAGCATGTGGTTTAATTCGAAGCAACGCGAAGAACCTTACCAGGCCTTGACATCCAATGAACTTTCCAGAGATGGATTGGTGCCTTCGGGAACATTGAGACAGGTGCTGCATGGCTGTCGTCAGCTCGTGTCGTGAGATGTTGGGTTAAGTCCCGTAACGAGCGCAACCCTTGTCCTTAGTTACCAGCACGTAATGGTGGGCACTCTAAGGAGACTGCCGGTGACAAACCGGAGGAAGGTGGGGATGACGTCAAGTCATCATGGCCCTTACGGCCTGGGCTACACACGTGCTACAATGGTCGGTACAGAGGGTTGCCAAGCCGCGAGGTGGAGCTAATCCCATAAAACCGATCGTAGTCCGGATCGCAGTCTGCAACTCGACTGCGTGAAGTCGGAATCGCTAGTAATCGCGAATCAGAATGTCGCGGTGAATACGTTCCCGGGCCTTGTACACACCGCCCGTCACACCATGGGAGTGGGTTGCACCAGAAGTAGCTAGTCTAACCTTCGGGAGGACGGTTACCACGGTGTGATTCATGACTGGGGTGAAGTCGTAACAAGGTAGCCGTAGGGGAACCTGCGGCTGGATCACCTCCTTAATCGACGACATCAGCTGCTCCATAAGTTCCCACACGAATTGCTTGATTCATTGAAGAAGACGATAGAAGCAGCCCGAAATTGGGTCTGTAGCTCAGTTGGTTAGAGCGCACCCCTGATAAGGGTGAGGTCGGCAGTTCGAATCTGCCCAGACCCACCAATTTTTGTGTGGGAAACCTGTAGAAATACGGGGCCATAGCTCAGCTGGGAGAGCGCCTGCCTTGCACGCAGGAGGTCAGCGGTTCGATCCCGCTTGGCTCCACCACCACTGCTTCTGAAGTTTGAAAGCTTAGAAATGAGCATTCCATCGCTGTGATGGTGAATGCTGATTTCTAGTCTTTTGATTAGATCGTTCTTTAAAAATTTGGGTATGTGATAGAAAGATAGACTGAACGTTACTTTCACTGGTAACGGATCAGGCTAAGGTAAAATTTGTGAGTGACTCTTAAGAGTTTTGCGAATTTTCGGCGAATGTCGTCTTCACAGTATAACCAGATTGCTTGGGGTTATATGGTCAAGTGAAGAAGCGCATACGGTGGATGCCTTGGCAGTCAGAGGCGATGAAAGACGTGGTAGCCTGCGAAAAGCTTCGGGGAGTCGGCAAACAGACTTTGATCCGGAGATGTCTGAATGGGGGAACCCAGCCATCATAAGATGGTTATCTTGTACTGAATACATAGGTGCAAGAGGCGAACCAGGGGAACTGAAACATCTAAGTACCCTGAGGAAAAGAAATCAACCGAGATTCCCTTAGTAGTGGCGAGCGAACGGGGACTAGCCCTTAAGTGGCTTTGAGATTAGCGGAACGCTCTGGAAAGTGCGGCCATAGTGGGTGATAGCCCTGTACGCGAAAGTCTCTTAGTCATGAAATCGAGTAGGACGGAGCACGAGAAACTTTGTCTGAATATGGGGGGACCATCCTCCAAGGCTAAATACTACTGACTGACCGATAGTGAACTAGTACCGTGAGGGAAAGGCGAAAAGAACCCCGGAGAGGGGAGTGAAATAGATCCTGAAACCGTATGCGTACAAGCAGTGGGAGCCCACTTTGTTGGGTGACTGCGTACCTTTTGTATAATGGGTCAGCGACTTATTTTCAGTGGCGAGCTTAACCGAATAGGGGAGGCGTAGCGAAAGCGAGTCTTAATAGGGCGTCTAGTCGCTGGGAATAGACCCGAAACCGGGCGATCTATCCATGGGCAGGTTGAAGGTTAGGTAACACTGACTGGAGGACCGAACCGACTACCGTTGAAAAGTTAGCGGATGACCTGTGGATCGGAGTGAAAGGCTAATCAAGCTCGGAGATAGCTGGTTCTCCTCGAAAGCTATTTAGGTAGCGCCTCATGTATCACTGTAGGGGGTAGAGCACTGTTTCGGCTAGGGGGTCATCCCGACTTACCAAACCGATGCAAACTCCGAATACCTACAAGTGCCGAGCATGGGAGACACACGGCGGGTGCTAACGTCCGTCGTGAAAAGGGAAACAACCCAGACCGTCAGCTAAGGTCCCAAAGTTATGGTTAAGTGGGAAACGATGTGGGAAGGCTTAGACAGCTAGGAGGTTGGCTTAGAAGCAGCCACCCTTTAAAGAAAGCGTAATAGCTCACTAGTCGAGTCGGCCTGCGCGGAAGATGTAACGGGGCTCAAACCATACACCGAAGCTACGGGTATCACGCAAGTGATGCGGTAGAGGAGCGTTCTGTAAGCCTGTGAAGGTGAGTTGAGAAGCTTGCTGGAGGTATCAGAAGTGCGAATGCTGACATGAGTAACGACAATGGGTGTGAAAAACACCCACGCCGAAAGACCAAGGTTTCCTGCGCAACGTTAATCGACGCAGGGTTAGTCGGTCCCTAAGGCGAGGCTGAAAAGCGTAGTCGATGGAAAACAGGTTAATATTCCTGTACTTCTGGTTATTGCGATGGAGGGACGGAGAAGGCTAGGCCAGCTTGGCGTTGGTTGTCCAAGTTTAAGGTGGTAGGCTGAGATCTTAGGTAAATCCGGGATCTTAAGGCCGAGAGCTGATGACGAGTTACCTTTTAGGTGACGAAGTGGTTGATGCCATGCTTCCAAGAAAAGCTTCTAAGCTTCAGATAACCAGGAACCGTACCCCAAACCGACACAGGTGGTTGGGTAGAGAATACCAAGGCGCTTGAGAGAACTCGGGTGAAGGAACTAGGCAAAATGGCACCGTAACTTCGGGAGAAGGTGCGCCGGTGAGGGTGAAGGACTTGCTCCGTAAGCTCATGCCGGTCGAAGATACCAGGCCGCTGCGACTGTTTATTAAAAACACAGCACTCTGCAAACACGAAAGTGGACGTATAGGGTGTGACGCCTGCCCGGTGCCGGAAGGTTAATTGATGGGGTTAGCTAACGCGAAGCTCTTGATCGAAGCCCCGGTAAACGGCGGCCGTAACTATAACGGTCCTAAGGTAGCGAAATTCCTTGTCGGGTAAGTTCCGACCTGCACGAATGGCGTAACGATGGCGGCGCTGTCTCCACCCGAGACTCAGTGAAATTGAAATCGCTGTGAAGATGCAGTGTATCCGCGGCTAGACGGAAAGACCCCGTGAACCTTTACTATAGCTTTGCACTGGACTTTGAATTTGCTTGTGTAGGATAGGTGGGAGGCTTTGAAGCGTGGACGCCAGTTCGCGTGGAGCCATCCTTGAAATACCACCCTGGCAACTTTGAGGTTCTAACTCAGGTCCGTTATCCGGATCGAGGACAGTGT
The DNA here is from genome assembly GCF_004683905.1 of Pseudomonas fluorescens. NCBI lineage: Bacteria > Pseudomonadati > Pseudomonadota > Gammaproteobacteria > Pseudomonadales > Pseudomonadaceae > Pseudomonas > Pseudomonas fluorescens. Next base: position 4,120,355 of record NZ_CP038438.1, on the reverse strand, counting down.
ATGGTGGGTAGTTTGACTGGGGCGGTCTCCTCCTAAAGAGTAACGGAGGAGTACGAAGGTGCGCTCAGACCGGTCGGAAATCGGTCGTAGAGTATAAAGGCAAAAGCGCGCTTGACTGCGAGACAGACACGTCGAGCAGGTACGAAAGTAGGTCTTAGTGATCCGGTGGTTCTGTATGGAAGGGCCATCGCTCAACGGATAAAAGGTACTCCGGGGATAACAGGCTGATACCGCCCAAGAGTTCATATCGACGGCGGTGTTTGGCACCTCGATGTCGGCTCATCACATCCTGGGGCTGAAGCCGGTCCCAAGGGTATGGCTGTTCGCCATTTAAAGTGGTACGCGAGCTGGGTTTAGAACGTCGTGAGACAGTTCGGTCCCTATCTGCCGTGGACGTTTGAGATTTGAGAGGGGCTGCTCCTAGTACGAGAGGACCGGAGTGGACGAACCTCTGGTGTTCCGGTTGTCACGCCAGTGGCATTGCCGGGTAGCTATGTTCGGGAAAGATAACCGCTGAAAGCATCTAAGCGGGAAACTTGCCTCAAGATGAGATCTCACTGGAACCTTGAGTTCCCTGAAGGGCCGTCGAAGACTACGACGTTGATAGGTTGGGTGTGTAAGCGCTGTGAGGCGTTGAGCTAACCAATACTAATTGCCCGTGAGGCTTGACCATATAACACCCAAGCAATCTGCATGCTCGAAAGAGACCAGATTGCGGTGTGTGAAGACGCAATGAACCGAAAGTTCGCGATGCTCACAAACACCTGTATCACATACCCGATTTGCTGAAGCGAGGCCAACCGGTCACGAGTCAGTACCCGAATTTCTTGACGACCATAGAGCGTTGGAACCACCTGATCCCATCCCGAACTCAGAAGTGAAACGATGCATCGCCGATGGTAGTGTGGGGTTTCCCCATGTGAGAGTAGGTCATCGTCAAGATTAAATTCCGAAACCCCAATTGCGAAAGCAGTTGGGGTTTTGTTTTGCCCGCAGGAAAGTGCTTCTCTTGTCAGAGTCAGACGGCACGAGAGTTCCAACCGTCGCCGGGACTGCCATTAGGGAAAATCCTTCTGAAGTGACCACTCGGTTTTTGGTATGGTGCAGCTCGTTTTTTAACGGACTGATGTCATGCCCACGGATCGGCACTCAATTTATGTCAAAGAGTTGCTGTAGAAATGCCTGAACCCATCCCGATCAAGGATCACGAAAAAGAGACGCGTCTGGTCAACAAGCGGTTGATCGCCTGCGCTCTGTTCGTCTTTGCCATCAGTTGCGCGCTGGTGGTACGCCTGTACATCCTGCAAGTGGTTGAATACGACTACCACTCGACCATCTCTGAAAACAACCGCGTGCACGTCTTGCCGATTCCGCCGACAAGAGGCCTGATCTACGATCGCAATGGTGTGCTGCTCGCTGATAACCGTCCCAGTTACAACCTGATCATTACCCGCGAACGCGCCACTGATGTTAATCAGGAGCTGGACGAGGTAATTAATCTGCTGCATTTACCCGCCGAAGATCGTACGATTTTCGATAAGGCCATGAAGCAGTCCCGTCACCCATTCACCCCGGTGACACTGTTCTACGAGCTGACGGAGGAACAAATCGCCGTGTTGGCGGTTAACGAGTTCCGTCTGCCGGGCCTTGATGTCGAGCCGCAGTTCGTTCGGCATTACCCGTTGGGGGCGCACTTCGCGCATTCGATTGGCTACGTTGGCCGGATCAACGAAAAAGAATCCAAGACCCTCGATTCGGTAGAGTACCGCGGCACACAATCCATCGGTAAAACCGGCATTGAACGTTTCTATGAAGCGCAGCTGCATGGCCACGTCGGATATGAAGAGGTTGAGACCAACGCCCAAGGCCGGGTGCTACGGGTGCTCAAGCACACCGATCCGGTCCCTGGCAAAAACATCGTTCTAAGTCTCGACGTCAAACTGCAGGAGGCTGCGGAAGCCGCACTGGGCGACCGTCGTGGCTCGGTGGTGGCTCTCGACCCGTCCACCGGTGAAGTGCTGGCCATGGTCAGCAATCCGAGTTTCGACCCGAACCTGTTCGTCACTGGCATCAGCTCCAAGGAATACTCGGCGCTACGCGATTCCATCGACCGCCCGCTGTTCAACCGTGTGTTGCGCGGCCTCTATGCGCCGGGCTCGACCATCAAGCCGGAAGTGGCAATCGCCGGCCTCGATGCCGGTGTCGTGACGCCGCAGACCCGCGTCTTTGACCCAGGCTACTACCAACTCCCGGATTTCGATCACAAGTACCGCAACTGGAACCACAGTGGCGATGGCTGGGTGGACATGGACGCGGCAATCATGCGCTCCAACGACACCTACTTCTACGATCTGGCACACAAGCTCGGCATCGATCGCCTGCACGACTACATGGCGATGTTCGGCCTTGGCGAAAAGGTCTCGCTGGACATGTTCGAAGAGTCACCCGGTTTGATGCCGTCTCAGGCCTGGAAGCGTGCCACGCGCCGTCAGGCCTGGTTCCCGGGGGAAACGGTGATCCTGGGTATCGGCCAGGGTTACATGCAGGTTACGCCGCTACAACTGGCTCAGGCTACCGCACTGATTGCCAACAAGGGCGTATGGAATCGTCCGCACTTGGCGAAGACGGTCGATGGTGTGGCGCCGGTCGACGAGCATCCGATGCCGAATATCCTGCTTAAAAACCCGCGTGACTGGGATCAGGTCAACCACGGGATGCAGATGGTGATGCACGATGCCCGGGGTATCGCGCGCGCCGCAGCGGCAGGTGCGCAGTATCGCATTGCCGGTAAGAGTGGTACCGCACAAGTGGTAGCGATCAAGCAAGGCGAGCGCTACAACCGGGAGAAAACCCTCGAACGTCATCGCGACAACGCCTTGTTCGTTGGTTTCGCTCCGGCGGAGCACCCGAAGATCGCCATCTCGGTGATGATCGAAAACGGTGAGGCCGGTGGTCGAGTGGCCGGCCCTGTGGTGCGGCAGATCATGGACGCCTGGTTGCTGGACCAGGACGGCCACCTCAAGCCGCAATACGCGGCGCCGGCCAAGCCGCCGGGTGATCCCCACGTCTAACCCGAGTCAGCTTCACAGCACCGCCTCACGCTGGCTGAGCTGTGAAGCTCTCACGTTTTAGCAACTGACTACTTGCAGCTGTAACCCTCGGGCATCGTGACGCTGTAGTTGCGTTGCATGCGATCCTGGAAGTTCAAATTCTGCAGGCCCTGCTCGACCAGAAACGCTTCGACCTTGGCGGCCTGACAGTCCTCGTTATAAGACGACGCCCGCAGCAGATACACCGTGCGCTTACTCGCCTCATCCCGGGCGGTGACAGTGAAGGTACTGAGGGTGGTGTAGCCGATACGCTCTGACGTTCCCACCGGGCCATAGGTCGTATTGGGCTTACTGGTACAGGTCAGTCGGTCATCTTTCTTCTTGGCGTTCTTGCACACGGTCGTAGTGCTGGTTGGAACTTGCCCATAGTCGGTGGCGGTATAGCGATAAGACACTTGCCGGCTGCCGATATCGAGAGTGACGGTCATTTTGATCGGCGCGTGATTCCTGGGCAGGCTGGCGTCGGTATAAACCTCCTGAAAGCCTCTGTCTTTCAGTGCGTTGACCATGTTGCGAAGATAGTAGCGGGCATTCAGTGCGTTCTCATCGGCGCTGTTGGTCGAGGTCACCAGCACGGTTGCCTTTCGATCGAACGGATAGTCCGGATCAGGTATTGCGTTGAGTGCTACGTCTATTTGCGTGGCGCAGCCGCCAAGCAACGCGGTCAGCATTAATAGGACGCAGAACAAATAACGGGACATGACAAAGACGCCTTGCAACTAAGGATTGAATAAAAGTTAAACGGATGAGGGGGCGATAAATAAACCGCCGCCAGCGGGCTAGTCTTTCTGGTATTCCAGCAGATCGCCAGGCTGGCAATCGAGCGCAGCGCAGAGCTTGTCCAGAGTTGCCATCTTCACGCCTTTGACTTTGCCGTTTTTGAGCAATGACAGATTCGCCTCGGTGATCCCGAGCAGGGCGGCTAACTCTTTTGAACGAATTTTTTGCGTGGCCATGACTACGTCAAGGCGGACAATAATGGTCATTATATTGTTCTATATGTATTGGCTTTGCTCATCGCTGAGTACTTTTGCGTCACGCATGATAATTGAAAAAATACAGAGTAATACGCCTTTGATTATTTCGTAGGCAGAAGCGGAAGACATGCCGATCGAGAACTGGAAAATCCGATCCCCCGGCGGCAGATCTATCGACAACGCCAGACCTTGCAAGGTCTCTATTAGCGGGTAGGTTGCCGGAGAAACGATGCAGAGCACGCCTACTCGCCAGAGGACCCTGATGTTGCGGTCGGTCCAGGTTTCGCCGCGCGACAAGCGCAAAAAGAACAAACCGGTCAGCCATAACGCGTAAGCCGACAGGACCACGGGCAGGAAATCCAGAAAGACGATCAGCGCCGTGACCGTTGATGACAGCCAGGTGTCGGGATCAAGCAATGCCCCTTCGACAAACGGGTCAAGCAATTGCGGCGAGCCCTCAGCAAAGGCATAGAGCAGGCCGGCCAGCATTTCATCCTTTTTGAAGAACCAGATCGTTGCGTTGCCGCCGACCTCCGTTACCCCCAGAACCCAGACGAGAATTGCTGCCAGCAGCCCGATCCAATGCATGCGCTGCAGCGCCAATCCGTTGATGTGAGTACTCATGAAAATTCCTGGTTGCTACAATTTGGTAGCGAATTCTCGATGATAAATTATCTAATTACAATAATTAATTTTTGATTTTGATGCTTGAGCATCCTCTTCTAATCCGGCGCCGCATGGTTGCTCGCAGGGTGCGGGGAGTCGGTAGGCTGGTCAGCGTGCGACAGGTGCTCCAAGTGTGGAATCAACAAACCTGTTGGCAAGACTGAAACCCTCTGCAACATCAGGCCCCTGGCACCGGGCAACTCATGTCACCTTCCTGACACTTCAAATACTGCTTCAGCGCCCCGACCCTCACCTTTGTCACCTCGGTCAGGCAATTGCTGTAAATCAATGGATAAACACTCCCGCCGTCCACACCGGACGCGGAAAACTTGCATTCGGCATCACGAAAGCCGATCCACGCCCGCTGCGCGCTCACCAGAAGCTTTTTGCTGTCGGCGTTGTCCTTCAAACGATTAGTGATCTGCTGATACACCGCGTTCAGCTCCTTGTCCGCTGCCTTGAATTCCTGCCCGGCGCACTGGTTCATGGTGACCTGATTGCTGGTGTTGGCGCAGTCGACGGCGGCGTGGGCGAGAGGCGTGAACAGGACGGGTGTCAGGGCCAGGAGCAGGCGTGGGAGCATGGTTAATCTCACTGTGTCGGATGAAAGTGCAGAGCAGTTTAGCGGCTATGGTGCTTCTATTCAGGAACGCGCAGTCGGGAGGCTTCGAGCAGGCGATCCGCTGTGGCTGCAATCTCCTCGCCGTCATGAAGTATTTCCAGCCAGTGAGCAGGAATCGCCCGAACGCCATAATAGGCCCCGGCCAATTGACCGACGATCGCGGCAGTGGTGTCAGCGTCATCGCCGAGGTTGGCGGCTTGCAGAATCGCCGCTGTAAAACTGTCGGTGTGATGAAAACACCACAGCGCGGCTTCCAACGACTCAACGCTGTAGCCGCTGCCACGGATATCATTGACTGATTTGGCCAGATAATCTCCTCGAGCAATCGCGGCAACTTTAGGCTCAGTGAAAGCTGAGCGCGGCAGCCTGCACAGTTCGCTTTTGCAGATACCGAACAGCGCGTTGGCGATCAGTTCGGCAAACAATTGACAGCATTCGATGGCTTCAGGGGCCGCGTGGGTTGTCCGCGAACTGTCGCTGGCGAAGTTGCGGATCTGCTGGACGTCAGGGAAGAAAAACAGCACCACCGGCGCCAAACGCATGAGCGAGCCGTTGCCGGCGGTAAACGGGTCGGTTGACCCGGCAAAGGCCTGACCGGTTTGCTGATACTGCGACAGTGCCTGACTGACGGTCATGCCAATATCGAAACAATCCCCCGTCGAGCTCAGATATCCCCACCGCCACCAGTTCAGATAGCGTCCCATCTGGTCCGCCGCATCGAATGTGTTTTTGCTCAGAAGACTCTCCGCCAGGCAAAGCGCCATCGAGGTGTCATCCGTCCATTGTCCGGGCTTCAAGTGAAAGGGGCCACCGCCGACCATGTCCGTCAGCGGCTGGAATGAGCCTCGTGGCTTGAACTCCACCGTGGTGCCGACGGCGTCGCCGCAAGCGAGACCGAGCAGAGCGCCGCGATAACGTTCGGATAGAGATGGCTGCATGCTTCGTCCTTGTTTGTTTCCATTTCGCTGGAAAAGGTAACAGGTTCAGCGAGAGGGTTGCGTCAGTCATTCACTCATTCAACGATCGGAAATGCCGCCGAATGTTTCCTTTGGACTGAACAGGTGCAGCCCTTTGATACAACTTCAGGTTGGACATGTGGTCATACAAGCCTACTGTTCAAAACAGGAGGTGACTTATGAAACCGGTACCCAATAGTTTCGAACGCAAAATCACGCTGAAGGCGCCGCGTTCTTATGTCTGGCGCGCATTGGTCGATGCCGAGGCTTTTGGCCAGTGGTTTGGTGTGGCGCTGGAGGGCAGGCGGTTCATTGCCGGGGAATGGACGCAAGGGCAGGTCACGTATCCTGGTTATGAACACGTGTTGTGGAACGTGCTCGTCGAGCGGGTCGAGCCACAGCAGTTGTTTTCGTTTCGCTGGCACCCGTACGCGGTCAATCCAAAGATCGACTATTCACAGGAGCCGACGACGCTGGTCAAGTTCGAGCTGCAGGATTACGAGGGCGGCACTTTGCTCAAAGTGTCCGAGTCCGGCTTCGCGCACATTCCCGACGTGCGGCAGAAGGAGGCGTATTACATGGACAGCCGTGGCTGGGAGGAACAGCTGAGTCGACTTGAACAGTTTCTCGCCGAAAGCGCCAAGACCCGCGAGCGTGATGGTGACTGACTGCGCAATCTTCGAACCCTGGTTGCAACGCTGGGCGCTGGTACCGGACGGTGAGCCGGTCATCACCCCCGGCAGCCGTCTGTTGCCGGTGCGTTTTGGCGACACGCCGGCCATGCTCAAGGTTGCGCTCGATACCGACGAGCAATTCGGCAATCGACTGATGACTTGGTGGGACGGTGAGGGCGCAGCGCGGGTGCTGGCCCATCACGAGGAAGGTTTGTTGCTGGAACGGGCTATGGGCCGGCGTTCGTTGATGCACATGGCGCTCAACGGTGAGGACGACGAAGCCACGCAGATCATGTGCACGACACTATCGCGCTTGCATGCGCCGCGCCCGACGCCGCCACCGCCGCTGGTGGAGCTGGCACCGTGGTTCGCCTCGCTGCGCGTGGCCGCGGCCGAACATGGCGGGACCTATGCCCTGAGCCTGCAAACGGCTGAAGCCTTGCTCGCAGATCCGCAGGACGTGGTGGTGCTGCACGGTGACATGCACCACGACAATGTTCTCGATTTCGCTGCACACGGCTGGCTCGCTATTGATCCCAAACGAGTACGCGGCGAGCGCGGTTATGACTACGCCAACCTGATCTGCAACCCGGACTTGCCGACGGCTGGCGATTCACAGCGATTGCGCCGGCAGGTCGAGGTGATCGTCGAGGCGTCCGGGCTTGATCGCCGACGCTTGCTGCAATGGGTGCTGGCATTTGCCGGGTTGTCGGCCGCCTGGTTCCTGGAGGACGATGCGCAGCAACAGGCTGCCGAACAGCTGCAGGTCGCGCAAATCGCCGCTTGCCTGCTGGATGACTGGGAGGACTAAGGGTTTTCGGAAGGGCTTCTATAGCGAATGTCTTACACGCGGTGGTAGCTTTTGCGACTATTGCCGATTGGATCCACGGCGTAATCTACACCCATCAACTGAGACACAGGGAGTGTTTCAGGATCACGGATGATCGACCATAGCAAGGATCGCTGCCGACAGGGAGTCGATAATGGTCTTGGGAAAAACCCGCTTCGGCGGGTTTTTTTTCGCCTGTACAAAAGCGCTGAAGGCTTGTGTCGAGCACCTGTAGCGAGAGGATTTATCCCCGATGGGTAGCGAAGCGACCCCAAAAAAGGGCCTGCTGCGCAGTCCATCGGGGATGAATCCCCTCACCACAGGAATCAAGCAATCAAGAGGCGATCAGCTGCCGCAACACGTAGTGCAGAATCCCGCCGGACTTGAAGTACTCCACCTCATTCAACGTATCAATGCGGCACAGCACCTCGATTTTCTCCTGGCGCCCGTCTTCACGGGTGATCACCAGAGTCAGGTTCATGCGCGGCGTCAGCTCGACACCGGTCAGGCCCTGAATATCCAGGGTTTCCTTGCCGGTGAGGTTCAGGCTCTTGCGGTTCTGATCGAGCTTGAACTGCAGCGGCAACACGCCCATGCCCACCAGGTTGGAACGGTGGATACGCTCGAAGCTTTCAGCGATCACCGCTTTGACGCCCAGCAGGTTGGTGCCTTTGGCCGCCCAGTCACGGCTGGAGCCGGTACCGTATTCCTGACCGGCGATCACCACCAGCGGCGTGCCCGAGGCCTGATACAGCATGGCGGCATCATAAATCGGCATTTTCTCGCCGCTCGGGATGTAGATTGTGTTGCCACCTTCTTCGCCGCCGAGCATCTCGTTACGAATGCGGATGTTGGCGAATGTGCCGCGCATCATCACTTCGTGGTTGCCACGCCGTGAGCCATAGGAGTTGAAGTCCCGCGGCTCCACGCCTTTTTCGCGCAGATAGCGCCCGGCCGGACTGTCAGCTTTGATGTTGCCGGCAGGGGAGATGTGGTCAGTGGTTACCGAATCGCCCAACAGCGCCAGAACCCGCGCGCCCTTGACGTCGGTGATCACCGGCAACGGTCCGGAAATGTCGTCGAAGAACGGTGGATGCTGGATGTAGGTCGAATCGTCCTGCCACACATAGGTGGCGGCCTGCGGCACCTGGATCGCTTGCCATTGCTCGTCGCCGGCAAACACTTCGGCGTATTCCTTGTGGAACATCGCGGTGTTCACCTGATTCACCGCCTCGGCGATTTCCTTGCTGCTCGGCCAGATGTCGCGCAGGTACACCGGATTGCCCTGCTGGTCGTTACCCAGCGGTTCAGTGCTGATGTCGGTGCGCACGCTGCCGGCCAAGGCGTAGGCGACCACCAGCGGTGGCGAGGCCAGCCAGTTGGTCTTGACCAGCGGATGCACCCGGCCTTCGAAGTTGCGGTTGCCGGAGAGCACCGACGCCACGGTGAGGTCGGCTTTCTGAATGGCTTTCTCGATCGGTTCCGGCAGTGGCCCGGAGTTGCCGATGCACGTGGTGCAGCCATAACCGACCAGCGAAAAGCCCAGTTGATCGAGGTATTGCGTCAGCCCCGCCGCCTTGTAGTAGTCGGTGACCACTTTCGAGCCGGGTGCCAGCGAACTCTTCACCCACGGCTTGCGGGTCAGGCCTTTCTCCACGGCTTTTTTCGCCAGCAGACCGGCCGCCATCATCACGCTCGGGTTTGAGGTGTTGGTGCAGGAGGTGATCGCGGCAATCACCACCGCGCCGTTTTTCAGGCGATAGGTGTGGCCTTCGTATTCGTACTCGGTTTCGCCGACCAGATCGGCGTTACCCACGGCCACGCCACCGCCGCCCTCGCTTTCCAGACGGCCTTCTTCTTTGCTGGTGGGCTTGAATTGCAGGTCCATGAAGTCACTGAAGGCCTGCGCGACGTTCGGCAGCGAGACCCGATCCTGCGGACGCTTTGGCCCGGCCAGGCTGGCTTCGACGCTGCCCATGTCCAGCGCCAGGCTGTCGGTAAACACCGGTTCCTGACCGGGCAGGCGCCACAGGCCCTGGGCCTTGGTGTAGGCCTCGACCAGTTTCACCACTTCGGCCGGGCGACCAGACAGGCGCAGGTATTCGAGGGTAACTTCATCGACCGGGAAGAAGCCGCAGGTCGCGCCGTATTCCGGGGCCATGTTGGCGATGGTCGCGCGGTCGGCCAGTGGCAGGTCGGCGAGACCGTCACCGTAGAATTCGACGAATTTGCCAACCACACCTTTCTTGCGCAGCATCTGCGTGACGGTCAGCACCAGGTCGGTGGCGGTGATGCCTTCCTTGAGTTTGCCGGTGAGTTTGAAACCGATCACTTCCGGAATCAGCATCGACACCGGTTGGCCGAGCATCGCCGCTTCCGCCTCGATCCCGCCGACGCCCCAGCCGAGTACGCCGAGGCCGTTGATCATGGTGGTGTGGGAGTCGGTGCCGACCAGGGTGTCGGGGAAGGCGTAGGTGCGGCCGTCCTCATCCTTGGTCCACACCGTGCGCCCGAGGTATTCGAGGTTGACCTGGTGGCAGATCCCGGTGCCTGGTGGCACCACGCTGAAGTTATCGAAGGCGCTCTGGCCCCAGCGCAGGAACGCATAACGCTCGCCGTTGCGCTGCATTTCTATGTCGACGTTCTGTTCGAAGGCGCTCGGGGTGGCGAATTTGTCGACCATCACCGAGTGGTCGATCACCAGATCCACCGGCGACAGCGGGTTGATTCGCTGCGGATCACCGCCGGCCTTGGCCATGGCGGCGCGCATCGCGGCGAGATCCACCACCGCAGGTACACCGGTAAAATCTTGCATCAATACCCGAGCCGGGCGGTACTGGATTTCCCGGTCGGAGCGGCGCTCCTTGAGCCAGGCAGCGATGGCCTTGAGGTCGGCGCCAGTGACAGTTTTTTCATCTTCCCAGCGCAGCAGGTTTTCCAGCAGGACTTTCAGCGACATCGGTAGCTGGTCGATATTGCCAAGGCTCTTGGCGGCATCGGGCAGGCTGAAATAGTGGTAGGTCTTATCGTCGATTTGTAGAGTTTTAAGGGTCTTCAGACTATCGAGGGACGGCATTACGATCACTCCTTTGAGTCCGCACGGCTACGGACGGAGGGGACGGGCAGAGCTATCAACGTAGCCCTGTTTTCAGTAGCTGGCTAATAACTGGACTCTATGGGCAAGTCCAAGGTTCCGACATCGGCTATCATGCGCCGGTTTTCGTGACAGGCTTTGCTTCACCGCAAGGCTTGAGCAGCGTGCAGGGGCCGAATGTCCGCCCTCTGCCCAGGAGTAAGAATGAACACCCTATTCATGCATTGCCGGCCAGGCTTCGAAGGCGAAGTCTGTTCGGAGATTTCCGACCTCGCCGCCCAACTCAACGTCGCCGGTTACGCCAAGGCCAAGCCGGCCACCGCGTACGCCGAGTTTGTCTGCACCGAAGCAGACGGCGCCGAGCGCCTGATGCGCGGTCAGCGTTTTGCCGAGCTGATTTTCCCGCGGCAATGGGCGCGTGGCGTCTTCATCAATCTGCCGGAAACCGACCGTATCAGCGTGATCCTCGAGCACATGGCGGACTTCCCGGTCTGCGGCAGCCTGTGGCTGGAAGTGGTCGACACCAACGACGGTAAAGAGCTGTCGAACTTCTGCAAGAAATTCGAAGGCCCGCTGCGCAAGGCACTGACCGGCGCCGGCAAACTGGTGGACGACGCGAACAAACCGCGCCTGCTGCTGACCTTCAAGAGTGGTCGCGAAGTGTTTCTCGGCATGGCCGACGCCGGCAACTCGGCGATGTGGCCGATGGGCATTCCGCGCCTGAAGTTTCCGCGCGAGGCGCCAAGCCGTTCGACCTTGAAGTTGGAGGAGGCCTGGCACCACTTCATCCCGCGTGATCAGTGGGACGAGCGCCTGCACAGCGACATGACCGGCGTCGATCTCGGCGCAGCACCGGGCGGCTGGACCTGGCAATTGGTTAACCGCGGCATGCTGGTGACCGCCATCGACAACGGCCCGATGGCTGAAAGTCTGATGGACACCGGGCTGGTGCAGCACTTGATGGCCGACGGCTTCACCTTCAAGCCCAAGCAGCCGGTGGACTGGATGGTCTGCGACATCGTCGAGAAGCCGGCGCGTAACGCGGCGATGCTTGAAGAGTGGATCGGCGAGGGCCATTGCCGCGAAGCGGTAGTCAATCTCAAGTTGCCGATGAAGCAGCGTTATGCCGAAGTGAAGCGCTTGCTCGAACGCATCGCCGATGGCTTCAAGGCGCGCGGGATCAAGGTCGATATTGGTTGCAAGCAGCTGTATCACGACCGCGAGGAAGTGACCTGCCATTTGCGTCGGCATGACATCAAGAAAGCCAAATCCCGCTAAGTCACCACTAAACCCTGTGGGAATGATCTCTGTGGTGAGGGGATTTATCCCCGATGGGATGTAGCGCATCCCCAGTCTTTGCGGCCGCCCCGCAAGCCATCGGGGATAAATCCCCTCGCTACAGATGACTGAGCACCCGGCAATGCGCGACAATGCCGGCCAGTTTCAGGAGTGAATCATGAGTGAAATGATCGATACCCCGGTCGACGGCACCCTCGACGCCACCGGTCTCAATTGCCCGGAGCCGGTGATGATGCTGCATCAGCACATCCGCGACCTGGTGCCTGGCGGTCTACTGAAGGTGATCGCCACCGATCCCTCGACCCGTCGCGACATTCCCAAGTTCTGCGTGTTTCTCGACCACGAACTGGTGGGGCAACACGAAGAGGCCGGTACTTATCTGTACTGGATCCGCAAGAAACAAGCCTGACCCTCAGGCAAACGCAAAACCCAATGTGGGAGCGGGCTTGTTCGCGAAAACGGTGTGTCAGTCACTGTAAATGTCGACTGAAACACCGTTTTCGCGAGCAAGCCCGCTCCCACATTTTTTATCCTGCGTAAGGGCTTCAGCCGGCGCTGCGACTGATCCGAATACGCTTGCGCGCACTGCGGGTCAGGCGGATCGACAGCATGAGTGCCGCGCAGCTCAAACCGACGATCAAACCCTGCCACAAGCCGCTCGGGCCACGCGGTTCGCCGAGCCAGTCGGTCAGGCCAAGGGCGTAACCTACCGGCAGGCCGATGCCCCAGTAGGCGAACAGGGTCAGGATCATCGTCACCCGGGTGTCCTGATAACCGCGCAGAGCGCCAGCGGCGGTGACCTGGATTGCGTCGGAAAACTGGAACAGCGCCGAGTACACAATCAGCATCGCCGCGATGTGGATCACCGTCGGATCAGCCGTGTAGATCGACGCAATCGGCTCGCGCAGCAACAGCATCATGCTCGCCGAAATACAGGCGTAAGCCAGTGCAGTGCCCATGCCGACGCCGGCTGCAAAGCGTGCTTCACGCGGCTCTTCACGGCCCAGTGCCTGGCCGACGCGTACGGTCACCGCCATGCCCAGCGAATACGGAATCATGAACACCAGCGAGCTGACGTTAAGCGCGATCTGATGCCCGGCCACCACGGTGGCGCCGAGACTGCCGATCAGCAGGGCGATCACCGCAAAGATGCTCGACTCGGCAAACACCGCGATGCCAATCGGCAGACCTATCGCCAGCAGACGCTTGATCACCGCCCATTGTGGCCAGTCGAAGCGGCTGAAGATTTCACTTGAACGATAGGCCGGCGCCCAGCGCTCGTAACCGGCCAGCCCCAGCGCCATGACCCACATCACGATGGCCGTGGCCCAGCCGCAACCCACGCCGCCCATGGCCGGCACGCCGAAGTGACCATAGATGAAGATGTAGTTCAGCGGAATGTTCAGCGCCAGACCGCACAGCCCCAGCACCATCGCCGGGCGGGTACGGCCGATGCCGTCACTGGTGCAGCGCAACACGTGATAGAACGCCACCGCTGGCAGGCCGCTGGCAATGCCGTGCAGGTATTGCATGCACGGGCCGATCAGCTCGGGATCGACCTTCATCAGGTGCAGCACCGGTTCGGCGGCGACCAGCATCGCTGTCGCGATCAGGCCCACCACCAGCGCCAGCCACAGTGCCTGACGCACGATCGGGCCGATCTCGCTGTGGGTGCCGGCGCCGAAACGCTGAGCGACTTTCGGCGTGGTGGCCAGCAGGGTGCCGGTCATCAGCAGAAACACCGGGACCCAGATCGAGTTGCCCAGCGCTACCGCCGCCAGATCTTTCGGCCCGACGCGGCCGGCCATCACCGCATCGACGAAGCCCATCGCGGTAGTCGCCAGTTGCGCGATGATGATCGGCAAGGCCAGGGCGAGCAGGTTCCTGAACTCCAGGCGAATTCGCGCGGGGCGGGTGAGTGAGGCAGCGAGAGGTTGATCAGTAACAGAATTCACAGGCAAAGCGTCCACAGGTGTTGATGCGCAAGGCGCCGCATTCTACGCCGCTGACGTGACAGTCAGGAAAAATCCTCTGTTGCGGATTTGTAATCATCGATGCCATCCACTGTGGCGCTGGCCCAACGGTGGATCTGCACCTAAACTGCCGATCCCCTCAAGGAGCCCGCCATGCTGATTGTTGCCGACGAAAATATTCCGCTGCTCGATGCCTTTTTTGCCGGTTTCGGCGAGATCCGCCGGGTGCCGGGCCGTTCCATCGATCGTGCAACGGTCGAGCAGGCCGATGTGTTGCTGGTGCGCTCGGTGACCAACGTCAACCGCGCGTTGCTCGAAGGCAGCAAAGTGCGTTTCGTCGGCACCTGCACCATTGGTACCGATCATCTGGATCTCGATTATTTCAACGAGGCCGGCATCAGCTGGTCCAGCGCGCCTGGTTGCAATGCGCGGGGCGTGGTCGATTACGTGCTGGGCAGCCTGATGACTTTGGCGGAAATTGAAGGCGTAGATCTGCCACAACGTACTTACGGCGTCATCGGTGCCGGTGAAGTCGGCGGCCGGTTGATCAAGGTCCTCAAGGGCCTGGGCTGGAATGTCAAAGTTTGCGATCCGCCGCGTCAGGCAGCCGAGGGCGGCGATTACGTCAGTCTCGAGCAGATCATCGAGCAGTGCGACGTGATCAGCCTGCACACGCCGCTGACCCGTACCGGCGAAGGCGCGACCTGGCATCTGTTTGACGAACAGCGTTTGCAACAGCTCAAACCCGGCACCTGGCTGATCAACGCCGCCCGTGGGCCGGTGGTGGATAACGCTGCGTTGCGTAACGTGCTGCTGGAGCGCGAGGACCTGCAAGCGGTGCTCGACGTCTGGGAAGCCGAGCCTGAGGTCGATGTCGCCCTTGCCGAACTCTGCGTGTTGGCCACGCCGCACATTGCCGGCTACAGCCTCGATGGCAAGCAGCGCGGGACGGCGCAGATCTATCAGGCTTATTGCGAATTTATCGTTCAGCCGCCGAGCATCCAGCTCAGTGACCTGTTGCCGGCACCGTGGCTGTCAGAAGTGACCCTGCACGCCGACAGCGATCCGGCCTGGGCGCTGGCGATGCTGTGCCGCGGGGTGTACGACCCACGCCGCGATGACGCGGATTTTCGCCGGAGTCTTGTAGGCAATGTCGGTGAACAGCGTGCGGCCTTCGATGTGTTGCGCAAGCAGTATCCGGTGCGGCGCGAGATCGAGGGGCTGAAGGTGCGGATCGACGGTGATTCGCCGCAGTTGCAACAGATTGTGGCGGCGCTGGGGGCGGTGGCTGTCTGAAAATCCCTGCGCAGAACAAAACGGCAGGCAGAAAAAACCCGGCCAAACAGGGGCCGGGTCAGGAAGACGGTGGCTATATCACTTTTGTTCGGCAGGCTTGACCAATCGCTTCTCCAGTTCGCGGCACGCGTCCTGGATCATGTCTTCAGTGATCGGTACTTCACGCCCATCCTTGTCGATAATCGAGCAACCCAGAGGTTGGCCGGGCTTGGTGCGGATCACTTGAATCTTGTCATCGCTGCTGTGTTGCAAGGACATGGCCTGTCTCCTCATCAGGTTGTGCACGTAGATTAAAACCGCCACGTGACCAGGCTGTGACAACACCCTTGGGTCTGTCAAAAGCGGCACCTCCAGTCCAACAGAAATGACCGCTCGTCTCAACCGGGACATTAGACCAATAGCAACTATGGCCTAGTCTTTGGGGGCATATTTAACCTGACTCATTGTGATTTACAGAGTTCCGCCCCATAGAAGGTTTAGGCTAGCCCTTTCACCAACACGGATGTGTACCTGAATGATCTCGAAGCTTTCTTCCCGGCACCGTCGAGCGCTGAGTCTGACCAGCCGGTTTCTGGCGCCTTATCGTTGGCAAGTCGGCGCTGCGCTGCTGGCGTTGATCGTCACCGCGGCCGTCACTTTGTCGATGGGGCAGGGGATCAAATTGCTGGTCGATCGGGGCTTCATGACGCAGTCGCCGCATCAACTGAACCAGAGCATCGGTATCTTCATGCTGATGGTGCTGGGCCTGGCAGTCGGCACGTTCGCGCGTTTTTACTGGGTGTCGTGGATCGGTGAGCGCTGTGTGGCGGATATCCGGCGTGAGGTGTTCAACCATCTGGTGTACCTGCATCCCGGGTTTTACGAAAACAACCGCAGTTCGGAGATTCAGTCCCGGCTGACTGCCGACACCACGTTGCTGCAATCGGTGATCGGCTCGTCACTGTCGATGTTTTTGCGCAACCTGTTGATGGTGATCGGCGGGGTGGTTCTGCTGTTTATCACCAACCCGAAACTCACCAGCATCGTGGTGATTGCCTTGCCGTTCGTGGTCGCGCCGATTCTGATTTTCGGTCGGCGCGTGCGCAATCTATCGCGGCTGAGTCAGGACCGGGTGGCCGACATTGGCAGCTATGTCTCCGAAACCCTGGGCCAGATCAAGACCGTGCAAGCCTACAACCATCAGGTGCAGGACGAGCGGCGTTTCGCCACGACGGTCGAGGACGCGTTCGACACCGCACGCAAGCGCATCTTTCAACGCTCGTGGATGATCACCGTGGTGATCGTGCTGGTGCTCGGCGCGGTGGCGGTGATGTTGTGGGTCGGCGGCATGGACGTGATTGCCGGGCGCATCACCGGTGGCGAACTGGCGGCTTTCGTTTTCTACAGCCTGATCGTCGGCAGTGCGATCGGCACGTTGAGTGAAGTCATCGGCGAGTTGCAGCGTGCGGCGGGTGCCGCTGAGCGCATCGCGGAACTGCTCAGTTCGCAGAACATCATCCAGCCACCGACCCTCGGGCTGGTGACGTTGCCAGAACGGATCAAGGGCGAACTGCAATTGCAGAATGTGCGCTTTTCCTACCCGTCGCGTCCGGACAGCTACGCCGTCAACGGCTTGAGCCTGACCATCAGGGCCGGCGAGACCCTGGCCCTTGTCGGGCCATCCGGTGCCGGCAAGTCCACGGTGTATGACTTGCTGTTGCGCTTCTACGACCCGCTTGAAGGCCGGATCCTGATAGATGGTGTGCCGCTGACCAGCCTCGACCCGCTGGATCTGCGCCGCAATTTCGCCCTGGTCTCGCAATCGCCTGCGCTGTTTTTCGGCAGCGTCGAAGAGAATATTCGTTACGGCAATGCAGATGCGACGCTGGAACAGGTCAAGGAAGCGGCAAGAATTGCCCACGCCCATGACTTCATCGAGAAGATGCCCAATGGCTATCAGACCCACTTGGGAGACGCCGGCCTCGGACTTTCCGGCGGCCAGCGTCAACGCCTGGCGATTGCCCGCGCGTTGCTGGTGGATGCGCCGATTCTGCTGCTGGACGAAGCCACCAGCGCCCTCGATGCGCAGAGCGAGCACTTGATTCAGGAAGCGTTGCCAAGCCTGATGCAAAATCGCACCACATTGGTAATCGCGCATCGCCTGGCCACAGTGAAAAACGCCGACCGGATCGCGGTGATGGATCAGGGTAGCCTGGTGGCCATCGGTACCCATCAGGAACTGATCGTAAGCAATCCGCTGTATGCGCGGTTGGCAGCGCTGCAGTTCAACGACGGGCATGCGGTGGCGGTGTAGAACTGCCGCAGATCTTTGCTGACGGCAAAAAAAATGCCCGCATCGATTGATGCGGGCAATTTTCATTTCAGGTATTCAGCACCTGTCATTGATCGTCGAAATACCGCTCATGCCAGTCCACCAGCGGCTGCGGCGAATTGAGCTTCTGCCCGTAGATCACCGAGTATGACAGCACGTTTTGCACGTACTGGCGGGTTTCGTCGAACGGGATGCTTTCCACCCACACGTCGAAGCTCAGGTGATCGGCACCGCGCAGCCACTGGCGCACGCGGCCGGGGCCGGCATTGTAGGCGGCGGAGGCGAGGACGCGGTTGCCGTTGAACTGGCTGTGCACCTGGCTCAGGTAAGCGGCGCCGAGCTGGATGTTCTTGTCCGGATCGAGCACTTGTTGCGGCGAGGCCAGCGGGATGCTGAACTTGCGTGCGGTTTCCTTGGCAGTGCCGGGCATCAACTGCATCAGACCGCTGGCACCAACGCCGGAGCGGGCGTCGTCCATGAAGGCACTTTCCTGGCGGGTGATGGCGAACACCCAGCTTGAGTGCAGGCCGCGCGTCTTGGCTTCACGCACCAGGGTGTCGCGGTGGGCCATCGGGAAGCGGATATCCAGGTCGTCCCAGTATTGCGCCTGACTGATGGTGCGGATGGCCGGGAAATACCATTTCAGGTCGTAGGCCAGTTTGGCCTGAGCGACCATTTCGTCACGATTGAAATGGCGACTGACGTGATACCACTCGCGGCGACCGTCAACGATCTGCCCACGCGCATGGAATTCCAGCGCGCGCCGCACGCCGGGAGTGTTGCGCACCTTGTTGATGGTGGCCTGACTGAGTACCAGCGGCTTGTTCATCAGCGAGTAAGGCAGTTGCGAGCGGTCGGCAGCGAGGAAACCGTAGAAGTCGCGTTCCTTCGCCAGATTCTTGTACAGGGTCTGCGCTTCCGGGTTCTGCGGTTGCGCCAGTTCCAGGCTGCGGGCCTGCCAGTAACGCCAGCGGTTGGTGGTCGCCAGATCCTGTGGCAGACGACGAGTCAACTGATACGCATCGTCCCAGCGTGCCAGTCGCAGCAGCAAACGCAGGCGCCATTCGGACACGGTGTTGTCACGCAGTTCCGGATCGTATTTGGTCATCACGTCCAGCGCGCGGCTGTCGAAGCGCCGGGCCAGGGTCAGGCCGATTTCCCGGGCAATCGCGACTTTCTCGTCACGGGAGAAATGCATGCTGCTGGCGTATCCGTCGAGCAGGGCCATGGCCTTGTCCGGATCCTGACGGGCGAGGCGGCGCAGGCCGAGGCTGACCACGTCGGACATCGGCTCGTCGGCCGGGGTGAAGCGCGACGGCTGATTGAGCAGCTCGGGTTTCTGCGCCACGTCTACCAGCAGCCGACCGCGCGGGGCGAGGGTGGTCAGGCCGTTGACCAGACTGTTAGCCAGTGGATAGTTGCGCGCCTGGGCGGCGAGTTTGGTGCGTTCCCAGCGTTTCTGTTCGGTCAACTGACCGTCGGCGGCCCAGATGCCGAACAGCCCGTCACAGGCAGCCGGTTGCGATTTACCGGTCAGCCACAGTTTGTCGGCGTTGGCATAGCCCTCGGCCTTATGGCCGCTGCTGATCTGGAACTGCGCATTGAGGCAGTCCAGTTCGGTGAAGTTGAGTTTCGGATCGTAATACTTGGTGAAGGTCGCCCAATCGCCACGGTCGGCGAGCCAGCGCAACCAGCGCAGCTTCATCCAGTTGGCCTGGGGCAGGTCGCCGTGCTCGGCGAGGAACTTCTCGATTTCGGCGTTGCTCGCGGTTTTCAGACGCGCGGTCAGTTCGTCGTAGGCCAGGTACGGTTCCAGCGGGTAATCGGCGAGGGCCTGGCTATAACGGAAGTACGGGCCGGTATCGCCCTTGGCCAAGGCACGCTTGGCTTCATCGTAATACTGGCGTTGGGTGGACAGGTCCACCGCCTGAGCGGATTGAGCGGCAGCGGCGGTAAGTAGCAAACAGGACAAGACACTGAAAAGGCGACTGCGCATGAGACATCCGGGCAGAGAAATCATGACAAGCACCGGCCGCGGCCAGCACTGAATTGTCTGTAGCTTAGCCTTTTGCCAGCAACGGGCGAAAGCTTTGCCGGTCTTGCAGCACAAGTTCGCAACAAATGTTGTGCAGAGTGCTTCGGCAGACAAATTGCCGGCCTGCTGAGAGCCTAACTCAGGTAGAATGCGCGCCCGGTTTTTGGAGAAGCTCATGACCCTGCTCAAATTCAGCGATGTGTCCCTTGCATTCGGCGCGATGCCGTTGTTGGACAAGGTGTCCTGGCAGATCGCCCGTGGTGAGCGGGTGTGCATCATCGGCCGCAACGGCACTGGCAAATCCAGCATGATGAAACTGGTCAAGGGCGACCAGAAGCCCGATGACGGCTCGGTGTGGCGTGCCCCCGGTCTGAAAATCGGTGAATTGCCGCAAGAATTGCCGGTGGCCGACGGGCGGACCGTATTCGACGTGGTTGCCGAAGGCCTCGACGGCGTTGGCGCCTTGCTCGCCGAATACCATCACCTGAGCCAGAACATCGTCACCGACGCCGATCTGGACAAGCTGATGCACGTTCAGCACGACCTCGAAGCCCGTGACGGCTGGCGCTTGCAGACCCTGGTCGACAGCACCCTGAGCCGCCTGCAACTGCCGGCCGACAAGACCCTCGCCGAGTTGTCCGGCGGCTGGCGTCGTCGCGTGCTGCTGGCGCAGGCGCTGGTCTCGGAACCGGATCTGCTGCTGCTCGACGAACCGACCAACCACCTGGACATCGGTGCGATTGCCTGGCTTGAAGAAGCCCTGAAGGATTTCCAGGGCGCCGTGCTGTTCATCACGCACGACCGTTCTTTCCTGCAGAACCTCGCCACGCGCATCCTCGAACTGGATCGCGGCGGCCTGATCGACTGGAACGGCGACTACGCCAGCTTCCTGGTGCACAAAGAAGCTGCGCTGGCCGCGGAAGAAACTGCCAACGCGCTGTTCGACAAGCGTCTGGCTCAGGAAGAAGTGTGGATCCGTCAGGGCATCAAGGCCCGTCGTACCCGTAACGAAGGTCGCGTTCGCGCCCTGAAAGCCCTGCGTGTTGAGCGCAGCGAGCGTCGCGAGCGTACCGGCAAGGCGAACATCCAGCTGGAAACCGCCGACAAGTCCGGCAAGCAAGTGATGGTGTTGGAGAATGTCAGCTTCCATCACCCGGATGGCCCGTACCTGATCAAGGACTTCTCGATGGTCCTGCAGCGCGGCGACCGTATCGGTCTGCTCGGCGCCAACGGTACCGGCAAGACCACCCTGCTGAAGCTGATGCTCAACGGTCTGCAACCGACCAGTGGCAAGGTGGAAGAGGGCACGCGCATCGATGTGGCCTACTTCGACCAGTTGCGCCATCAGCTGGATCTGGAAAAGACCGTGATCGACAACGTCGCCGAAGGTCGCGACTTCATCGATATCGACGGCCAGAGCCGCCACGTCCTGAGCTACCTCGGTGACTTCCTGTTCAGCCCGCAGCGTGCGCGCACGCCGGTCAAGGCGCTGTCCGGTGGCGAGCGTGCGCGTTTGCTGCTGGCCAAACTGTTCAGCAAACCGGCGAACCTGCTGGTCCTCGACGAACCGACCAACGACCTCGACGTGGAAACCCTCGAGCTGCTCGAAGAAGTGCTGCTGACCTTCAACGGCACTGTGCTGATGGTCAGTCACGACCGGGCGTTCCTCGACAACGTGGTCACCAGCACCCTGGTCTTCGAAGGTGAAGGTAAGGTCCGTGAATACGTCGGTGGCTATCAGGACTGGATCCGTCAGGGCGGTTCGCCGCGCCTGCTGGGCGTGACCGAGAGCAAGTCGGGCAAGGCTGATCTGAATTCGGCTGTGGTCACCGCTGAACCTGTCGTGGCTGCCGCACCTGCCGCTGCCGCGCCGGCAGCCAAGAAGAAGCTGAGCTACAAGCTGCAGCGCGAGCTGGAAGCATTGCCGGGCGACATCGATGCCAAGGAGCAGCAGATCGCTGCGGTCGAGGCTGAGATGGCTGAAGCCGGTTTTTATCAGCGTCCGCCGGCAGAAACGGCCAAAGTGATTGCTTCGCTGGAGCAGTTGCAGGCTGAGCTGGATGCACTGGTGGAGCGTTGGGCCGAGCTGGATGCCTGATTGATCCGGCCATGAAAAAGCCCGGCGTTCAGTGATGAGCGCCGGGCTTTTCATATACGGATATAGGTGAAGATTCCAATGTGGGAGCGAGCTTGCTCGCGAAAGCGGTATGTCAGGTAGCATCAATGTTGAATGTGCCGACGCCTTCGCGAGCAAGCTCGCTCCCACAGGGTTTTGTGTTTCAGCGTTTGATCAGGTGCACCGCGAGCACATCGCAAGGTGCGCCATGCAACACGTCGTTGGCTGTGGAGCCCAGCAATAGCGCCAAACCATGACGGCCGTGGCTGCCGACTACGATCAGGTCGCAATGGTTTTCCTTGGCGAAATGATGGATTTCCTGGCGTGGTTGGCCATAGGTCAGGTGGCAATTGGCGCCCTCAAGTTCGGCGTATTTGGCTTTCAGGCGTTCAAGTCGCTCCTTGGCCTGATCGAACTGCTGCTGTTGCAGTTGTGACAGATCCATCGGCACGTCGCCGCCAAACGCCATCGCCATCGGTTCGACGATATGCACCAGCGACAGCTTGGCGCTATTGCTCGCCGACAGCTCTCGGGCGCGGTGAATCACAGGGTCGCACTCTTCGGTCAGGTCTACGGCGACCAGGATATGGTTGTAGGGCATGAGGTGCTCCTCGTGACGGTTCAATATTGTTAAGTATGGCTGGTTTCAAGCGCATTGGTTCCAAAGTGACACAATGCGCTCACCTTAAGTCGGGAGTAGAGATATGACGGTCTGGTTGGTGGTGTCAATCCTGCTGGTGGTTTTGAGTCCACTGGCGTGGTTGCGCCCGTCGCGCGTGCAGAGCGGCCGCATGGCCCTGCGCATGGAGGCGCGACGCATCGGGCTGGCCATGCAGCTGGCGCCTCAGGAGTGGCCGCACTGGCTGTCTCAGGAGCCGCCCAGCCCGTGCGCGCAATATCATCGGCCGCGGCGTGGCACTCAGCCGGCGTGCTGGACCTACTGGCAGAAATCGCCGGGGGTATGGGTCAATCAGTGGCAGGAAGTCTGCGAGGACCAGTTGCTGCTCGATCATTTCGAAAAGTTGCCGGGCAACGTGTTCAAGGTCGAGGCCGACAAGCAGATGATCGCGCTGTACTGGGGCGAGAAGGGCGAAGCTACGGTTTTGCAGGATATCGACGCGACTCTGAAAGCGCTGGCCTGACTCGCGGACTTTTCCCACTGCAAGGGTGGGGAGCGTCCGGCAGACGAGCAATAAAAAGCCCGACATGATTCATCGGGCTGGGTGGCCAGGCAGGCCGGTAACTGTTTTTTATCGCTGACTCGTTTTTTAGTGGCAGCGAATCTCCCTGTAGTCCAGCCAGCGTAGCCTGTTAAACAAGGCTCGCCGGGAATTAGGGCGACTTTTCTAACTATTGATTCTATGAATGGCTTTGCATGCAGCTGCGTGTTGCGGATCTGTGTGCAACGGAAATGACCACAAAGTCGCATTTCAACCCGTATTTTGGGCGATTGACAATTGTTGGAAATTCCGTGAAGGTGACGTACCCAAATCAAACGGGCGTATGAATTGAGCGTTTGTCTTACAGACTGCTCCTACAGAATCCCGACTATCGCGTTGGCGGGTGTGCCGGGTGGATTGGCGTCAGCATCGACGAAAAAGCGTCCTGCCGAGCCATTTACCTGCGTCCGACGTGTACTGTTCAGCTTCCATATCGTGGAGATCAGTTGATGATTTACGAAGGTAAAGCCATCACGGTTAAAGCTCTTGAAAGTGGCATCGTCGAATTGAAATTCGACCTCAAGGGTGAGTCCGTCAACAAGTTCAACCGTCTTACCCTGAACGAACTGCGTCAGGCCGTGGACACCATCAAGGCAGATGCTTCGATCAAGGGCGTGATCGTCAGCAGTGGCAAGGACGTGTTCATCGTCGGCGCCGACATCACCGAATTTGTCGACAACTTCAAGCTGCCGGATGCCGAGCTGGTTGCTGGCAATCTCGAAGCCAACAAGATCTTCAGCGATTTCGAAGACCTCAACGTTCCGACCGTGGCCGCGATCAACGGCATCGCCCTGGGTGGCGGTCTGGAAATGTGCCTGGCGGCGGACTACCGCGTCATGTCGACCAAGGCCAAGATCGGTCTGCCGGAAGTCAAACTGGGCATCTACCCAGGCTTCGGCGGCACCGTGCGTCTGCCGCGCCTGATTGGCGTCGATAACGCCATCGAGTGGATTGCCGCCGGTAAGGAAAACCGTCCTGAGGACGCGCTGAAAGTCAGCGCCGTCGACGCCGTGGTTGCTCCGGAGAAGCTGCAGGAAGCTGCCCTTGAGCTGATCAAACGCGCCATCTCCGGCGAGTTCGACTACAAGGCCAAGCGTCAGCCAAAACTTGAAAAACTCAAGTTGAACGCCATTGAACAAATGATGGCTTTCGAAACCGCCAAAGGTTTCGTGGCAGGGCAGGCAGGCCCGAATTACCCGGCGCCGGTCGAAGCGATCAAGACCATCCAGAAAGCCGCGAACTTCGGTCGTGACAAGGCGCTGGAAGTCGAAGCCGCCGGTTTCGTCAAACTGGCCAAGACCTCTGCCGCGCAGAGCTTGATCGGTCTGTTCCTGAACGATCAGGAGCTGAAGAAAAAGGCCAAGGCCTACGACGAAATCGCCAAGGACGTGAAGCAGGCTGCCGTACTGGGCGCCGGCATCATGGGCGGCGGTATCGCCTATCAGTCGGCCTCCAAAGGCACGCCGATCCTGATGAAGGACATCAACGAACACGGTATCGAGCAGGGTCTGGCCGAAGCCGCCAAACTGCTGGTTGGCCGCGTTGACAAAGGCCGCATGACCGCCGCGAAAATGGCTGAAGTGCTCAACGGTATTCGTCCGACCCTGTCCTACGGTGACTTCGGTCACGTCGATCTGGTTGTTGAAGCCGTGGTCGAGAACCCGAAGGTCAAGCAAGCTGTGCTGGCTGAAGTCGAAGACAAGGTCAAAGAGGACACCATCCTCGCGTCCAACACCTCGACGATTTCCATCAGCTTGCTGGCCAAGGCCCTCAAGCGCCCGGAAAACTTCGTCGGCATGCACTTCTTCAACCCGGTGCACATGATGCCGCTGGTGGAAGTGATCCGTGGCGAGAAGTCCAGCGAGCTGGCCATTGCCACCACCGTTGCCTACGCCAAGAAAATGGGCAAGAACCCGATCGTCGTCAACGACTGCCCGGGTTTCCTGGTCAACCGCGTTCTGTTCCCGTACTTCGGCGGTTTCGCCAAACTGGTCAGCGCTGGTGTGGACTTCGTCCGCATCGACAAGGTCATGGAAAAATTCGGCTGGCCGATGGGCCCGGCGTACCTGATGGACGTGGTCGGCATCGACACCGGTCACCACGGTCGTGACGTGATGGCTGAAGGCTTCCCGGATCGCATGAAGGATGACCGTCGCTCGGCCATCGACGTGCTGTACGAGGCCAAGCGTCTGGGCCAGAAGAACGGCAAGGGCTTCTACGCCTACGAAGCCGACAAGAAAGGCAAGCAGAAGAAGGTTGCCGATCCGTCGGTGCTGGAAGTGCTCAAGCCGATCGTTTACGAGCAGCGCGAAGTCACTGACGAAGACATCATCAACTGGATGATGATCCCGCTGTGCCTGGAAACCGTGCGCTGCCTGGAAGACGGCATCGTTGAAACCGCCGCCGAAGCCGACATGGGTCTGGTCTACGGTATCGGTTTCCCTCCATTCCGTGGCGGTGCGCTGCGCTACATCGATTCGATCGGTGTGGCCGAGTTCGTTGCCCTGGCTGACCAGTACGCTGATTTGGGCGCGCTGTACCACCCGACCGCGAAGCTGCGCGAAATGGCCAAAAACGGCCAGAGCTTCTTCGGTTAAGCGCCCCCAACTAGAGTGAGAGTGAACTTATGAGCTTGAATCCTAGAGACGTCGTGATTGTCGACTTCGGTCGTACTCCGATGGGCCGCTCCAAGGGCGGCATGCACCGCAACACCCGCGCCGAAGACATGTCGGCGCACCTGATCAGCAAACTGCTGGAACGCAACGCCAAGGTCGATCCTGCTGAAGTCGAGGACGTGATCTGGGGCTGTGTGAACCAGACCCTGGAGCAGGGCTGGAACATCGCGCGCATGGCGTCGCTGATGACCCAGATTCCGCACACCTCGGCCGGCCAGACCGTCAGCCGTCTGTGCGGCTCGTCGATGAGTGCCCTGCACACTGCAGCGCAAGCGATCATGACCGGCAACGGTGACGTATTCGTGGTTGGCGGCGTCGAGCATATGGGCCACGTGAGCATGATGCACGGTGTCGATCCGAACCCGCACATGTCGCTGTACGCGGCGAAAGCCTCGGGCATGATGGGTCTGACCGCTGAAATGCTCGGCAAGATGCATGGCATCACTCGTGAGCAGCAGGATGCCTTTGGCGTGCGCTCCCACCAGCTCGCCCATAAAGCGACGGTGGAAGGCAAGTTCAAAGACGAAATCATCCAGATGCAGGGCTACGACGAAAACGGCTTCCTGAAGCTGTTCGACTACGACGAAACCATTCGTCCGGAAACCACCCTGGAAAGTCTGGCGGCCCTCAAACCTGCCTTCAATCCAAAAGGCGGCACCGTGACAGCCGGTACTTCGTCGCAGATCACCGATGGTGCTTCGTGCATGATCGTGATGTCGGCGCAGCGTGCACAGGATCTGGGGATCCAGCCGATGGCCGTGATCCGTTCGATGGCAGTGGCGGGTGTGGATCCGGCGATCATGGGCTATGGTCCAGTGCCGGCGACACAAAAAGCCCTGAAGCGTGCGGGCCTCGGCATCAACGATATCGACTTCTTCGAGCTCAACGAAGCTTTCGCTGCACAGGCCCTGCCAGTGCTGAAAGATCTGAAAGTGCTCGACAAGATGAACGAGAAGGTTAACCTGCACGGCGGCGCGATCGCCCTGGGTCACCCGTTCGGTTGCTCCGGTGCCCGTATTTCCGGCACCTTGCTGAACGTGATGAAGCAGAATGGCGGCACCTTTGGGGTGGCCACTATGTGCATTGGTCTTGGCCAAGGCATCTCCACCGTCTTCGAACGCGTTTAAGCGTCTCGTCGATGGAAGCCGGGGCCAAGTGCCCCGGTTTTTGTTTTTTGCGGATTTATTTTTGTATTTATTTTGAAAAAATTTGAGTGAGGGCCGAAGCATGCCGATACAACCTGGGCTCTACAAACATTACAAAGGTCAGCAGTACCGTGTATTCAATGTTGCGCGGCATTCCGAGACCGAAGAAGAAGTGGTGTTTTACCAAGCCCTGTATGGCGATTACGGCTTTTGGGTACGCCCTTTGAGCATGTTCGTCGAGTCGGTCGAGGTTGACGGCGAGCAGGTGCCACGCTTTGCTTTGGTGCACGCCGAACCGAGCCTTTTTTCCAAGGCATAAGGCGAGTGCGCACAGAACCCTGTGCTTGACCTCACCTTGTAGCCACTATATATAGCGGTGCCGCGTCAGGCGCCAACCGCCTTTCACTTCTAGAATTCAGGAATTTTCTGATCCATGGGCAAATCGCTGGTCATTGTGGAATCCCCGGCTAAGGCCAAGACCATCAACAAGTATCTGGGCAACCAATACGTGGTGAAGTCGAGTATCGGCCATATCCGAGACCTGCCCACCAGCGGTTCGGCTAGCGCCAGCAAAGAGCCAGCCGCCAAGCGCGGCAAGGCTGCCGCGGGCGAGGGGCCGGTGCTCACGCCGAAAGAGAAAGCGCGCAAGCAATTGGTCTCGCGCATGGGTGTCGATCCGGAGCATGGCTGGAAAGCCCAGTACGAGATCCTCCCGGGCAAAGAGAAGGTCATCGAAGAGCTGCGCCGGCTCGCCAAGGATGCTGACACCATCTATCTCGCAACCGACTTGGATCGCGAGGGGGAAGCCATTGCCTGGCACCTGCGCGAAGCCATCGGTGGTGACGACAGCCGCTACAAGCGCGTGGTGTTCAACGAAATCACCAAGAAGGCGATTCAGGAAGCTTTCTCCGAGCCGGGCGAGCTGGACATTGATCGTGTAAATGCCCAGCAGGCGCGTCGTTTCCTCGACCGCGTTGTGGGTTACATGGTCTCGCCGCTGCTGTGGGCCAAGATCGCCCGTGGCCTGTCGGCCGGTCGCGTGCAATCGGTTGCCGTGAAGCTGGTGGTCGAGCGTGAGCGCGAGATTCGTGCATTCAACCCGGAAGAGTACTGGGAAGTGCACGCTGATCTTGGCACCGCCAAGGGTTCGACCGTACGTTTCGAAGTGGCGCGCGAGAAGGGTGAAGCCTTCAAACCGCTAAACGAAGCTCAGGCCACAGCCGCGCTGGAGAAGCTCAAGTCCTCCAGCTACAGCATCGTCAAGCGCGAAGACAAGCCGACCAGCAGCAAGCCGTCGGCGCCGTTCATCACGTCCACCCTGCAGCAGGCCGCGAGCAACCGCCTGGGCTTCGGCGTGAAGAAAACCATGATGATGGCCCAGCGTCTGTACGAAGCCGGCTACATCACTTATATGCGTACCGACTCGACCAACCTCTCGGCTGATGCCGTGGCGATGGCGCGTACCTATATCGAGGACGAGTTCGGCAAGAAGTACCTGCCGGAAACGCCGAACGTCTACAGCAGCAAGGAAGGCGCACAAGAGGCTCACGAAGCGATTCGTCCTTCCGATGCCAACACCACGCCAAGCAAGCTTGCAGGCAT
The DNA here is from genome assembly GCF_004683905.1 of Pseudomonas fluorescens. Taxonomy (NCBI): domain Bacteria; kingdom Pseudomonadati; phylum Pseudomonadota; class Gammaproteobacteria; order Pseudomonadales; family Pseudomonadaceae; genus Pseudomonas; species Pseudomonas fluorescens. The sequence continues at coordinate 4,091,755 of NZ_CP038438.1, read as the reverse complement.
GGAGCGTGATGCTGAGCGCCTCTACGAGTTGATCTGGCGCCAGTTCCTCGCTTGCCAGATGCTGCCGGCGCAATATCTGTCGACCACCGTCAGCGTTGCCGCTGGCGACTTCGAGCTGCGTGCCAAAGGCCGCATCCTCAAGTTCGACGGTTACACCCGCGTTCTGCCGCAAATCACCAAGCCTGGCGATGACGATGTTCTGCCGGACATGGCGCAGGGCGATGCAATGAAGCTGATCAAGCTCGATCCGTCGCAGCATTTCACCAAGCCGCCGGCCCGTTACTCGGAAGCCAGCCTGGTCAAGGAAATGGAAAAACGCGGCATCGGTCGTCCTTCGACTTACGCAGCGATCATTTCGACTATTCAGGATCGCGGCTACGTGACCCTGCACAACCGTCGTTTCTACTCGGAAAAGATGGGCGATATCGTCACCGAGCGTCTGTCGGAGAGCTTCTCGAACCTCATGGACTACGGCTTCACCGCCGGCATGGAAGAGAACCTCGATGATGTGGCTCAGGGCGAGCGCGACTGGAAAAACGTGCTGGACGAGTTCTACGGCGACTTCAAGAAGAAGCTCGAAGTGGCCGAGAACCCGGAAAGCGGCATGCGTGCCAACCAGCCGGTCATGACTGATATTCCGTGCACCACGTGCGGTCGTCCGATGCAGATCCGTACGGCATCGACCGGCGTGTTCCTCGGCTGCTCGGGTTACAGCCTGCCACCAAAAGAGCGCTGCAAGGCCACCGTCAACCTGGTGCCGGGCGACGAGATCGCTGCGGACGACGAGGGCGAGTCGGAGTCGCTGGTGCTGCGCGGCAAGCATCGCTGCCCGATCTGCAGCACCGCGATGGACGCCTACCTGCTCGACGAGAAGCGCAAACTGCACATCTGCGGTAACAACCCGGATTGTGCCGGCTATGAAATCGAAGAGGGCAACTACCGCATCAAGGGCTACGAAGGTCCGAGCCTGGAATGCGACAAGTGCGGCAGCGAGATGCAGCTCAAGACCGGCCGTTTCGGCAAGTTCTTCGGTTGCACCAACCCGACCTGCAAGAACACCCGCAAACTGCTGAAGAGTGGTGACGCAGCGCCGCCGAAGATGGATCCGGTGAAGATGCCTGAGCTGAAATGCGAGAAGGTCAACGACACCTACATTCTGCGCGACGGTGCTTCCGGTCTGTTCCTGGCGGCCAGCCAGTTCCCGAAAAACCGCGAGACCCGTGCTCCGCTGGTGATCGAGATTCTGCCGCACAAGGATGAGATCGATCCGAAGTACCACTTCCTCTGCGAAGCACCGCAGAAGGATCCTGATGGTCTGCCGGCAGTAATCCGTTACAGCCGCAAGACCAAGGAGCAATATGTGCAGACCGAGGTCGACGGCAAGCCTACCGGCTGGAAAGCGTTCTACGACGGTGGCAAGTGGACTGTTGAAGACAAGCGTACAAAAGCCAAGGCTGAGTAAGCGTTAGCCTGATCCACAAAAGGCCGCATGATGACCCTCGGGTTTTCATGCGGCCTTTTTGTTTTGTGCTTGCGGTCGGATCCGCTGATCCACGACACTGTCGGGTCTGTGTGACGCAATTATTTCGCTGTGGAGACTGCCGGCATGGCGCACGAACTCTATACCCGCACCAATCAGAAGATCTATTTCGCCGGCCTGTCACTGGAGGCTCTGGCTCGCGCCGAAGAGGGGCGGGCGATGAATTCGTTGGCGCTGATTCAGGCTGGACGTGAGTCGGCGTTGTTTCACCTCTACGGCGCGCTTCTGGGACTGTGTCACGAGATCGCCGGTTTTTATCGTCTGCCTCAGGCCAATGCATCGCGAGCAGAAGCGTTGCTGACTCGCGAAGTCCTGGAATCGATTGCGATCCCGGAACTGGCCGAGATGGTTGAGCTGGCTGGTAACCCTGAAACCTGGCTGGCGAAATTGCTGGCGGCGCACTCAGCGTTGTTCCAGCCGCCACGGGTGCCACACAAGCCCAAGGGCGATGTGACACAGCCATTGATTCAGGCCATTAATCTCGATGAAGAAGAGGCGCCGCAGGAGTTGAGTCGGGAAGAGCTGGAGAGCTGGCGGCAGAATCTCAAGGGCCTGGCAATCCGCTTTCGCGAAGGCTTGAACGAATGCTGAGGACAATTGACACGGTGGCAATCTGAAACATGCTGCTGGTCAAGATCCCGAGCGAAGCCCGAATGATGTCTATATAATCCCTGCCTTTCGTGGAGAACAGACCTATATGCCAACGTCCTTTCTAGAAATTGTCGAGTTACCAGACGGCCGAATCGAACTGCGCAGGGCTGAGGACGAGGGTTCTCTGGTGACGCTGGATTTCTCCGAGGATGCTAAAGCATTCCTGCAAGGCCAGCATGTGGAAATCGCGAAAGCGATGTTGAGCGTCGGCGTACAGATGGCCGGCCGTATGGTCGAAGGCGAATTTGATAAGGAAGAAGGGCCGCGGGTTCTTCACTGAGATCCGCCTGTCGGCGCTTGCCGCTGCAACATCAGATCGGCTTCTCTGTCCCTGGAGAAGCCCTGCGCTTCACACAGCGCGCGTTACAAGTGAATCAACCCAATCGAATGTTCAGGCTCTGAGCGTCGCCCGTGCGGGCTGCGCTGATCAGTTGTTGCCGTGAACTTGTGTTCAGCGGATTGAGCCAGGTTACCACCGTATGGCTACGACCCAGGCGCAGTGCTTCGCAGGCCAGTTGCTGAGCGCTTTGCGCACCACGAGGTTGCAGTAGCAGAATGCGTTCACGGTTCAGGCCGGCCTCTCGCAGCCAGATCTGGGTCAGGCTGGCTGGAGGGGCGATCAGCGTCAGCCAGCGTGCATCCTGATCCTCGCTCAGTTCGCGAAGAATCGGGGCAAGCAGGTTCAGGCAGTTCCCGGCCGCACCGCGCAGTGACAGCTCACTGAATACTTCCGGTTCGGCAATCCATGGGCGCTCGACCACATCTTTCAGGATCGGTGCCATCGGTTGTGCCAGAAACGCTTCGAATAGAGGCAGTTGTGTTTGCTGGGGTGTGTGTGGGAACTGCATAAAGCCTCCTTTAGCGGCGGATTACGCCGACACTCAAGCCTTCGATCACCAGTTCCTGATCTTTCAGGTCGACTTCGATAGGGGCGAACTCAGGGTTTTCGGCAATCAACCAGACTTTGCTGCCTTCGCGCTTGAAGCGTTTGACGGTGACTTCGTCGCCGATTCGCGCAACCACGACCTGACCATTGCGTGCTTCGCGGGTGGTGTGAACCGCCAGCAGGTCACCGTCGAAAATACCGATGTCCTTCATGCTCATGCCGTGTACGCGCAGCAGGTAATCAGCACGAGGGTGGAAGAACGCAGGGTTGATATTGCAGGACTCTTCGATGTGCTGCTGGGCGAGGATCGGTGCGCCGGCAGCCACCCGGCCAATGATCGGCAGGGTAGAGTCGTCAGCCTTGGCTTCGAAGCCGGGGATACGAATACCGCGGGAGGCGCCCGGGGTCATTTCGATTGCACCTTTGCGGGCGAGGGCCTTGAGGTGTTCTTCCGCCGCGTTGGGCGACTTGAAACCGAGCTCCTGAGCGATTTCCGCGCGGGTTGGCGGGTAGCCGTTGTCTTCGAGGCAGCGTTTGATAAAGGCCAGAATCTCGGCTTGGCGTGGCGTCAGCTTTAGCATATTGATCGCTCTGTCTTTTTATACAGTGACTGGGATTATATACAGTGAAGCGGTCTTGGCAATGCCCGTTTTTTTGCAGCCCGCCGGACGGTCGGTTCCCGTGCTTATTAATGCGCCGGTCGAGTGTGGTTAAATAGCTGACCGACCATTCCCAAAACGAACTGGCAGGCTTGACAAGGCTTGGGCTGAAACGTATGTTTCAAACAAGTGTTTGTCAGGCGGAGTAGCCATGGCCCAGTCGGAAACCGTTGAACGCATTCTTGATGCTGCCGAGCAGTTGTTCGCGGAGAAAGGTTTCGCTGAAACCTCATTGCGTTTGATCACCAGCAAGGCCGGGGTAAACCTGGCGGCGGTGAACTATCATTTCGGCTCCAAGAAAGCGCTGATCCAGGCGGTTTTCTCGCGCTTCCTCGGGCCGTTCTGCATCAGCCTCGATAAAGAGCTGGAGCGTCGCCAGGCCAAGCCTGAAAACAAGCCGACCCTTGAAGAGTTGCTGGAAATCCTCGTCGAGCAAGCGCTCGTGGTGCAGCCACGCAGCGGTAACGACCTGTCGATCTTCATGCGTTTGCTCGGTTTGGCGTTCAGCCAGAGCCAGGGTCACCTGCGTCGTTATCTGGAAGACATGTACGGTAAGGTGTTCCGCCGCTACATGCTGCTGGTCAATGAAGCCGCTCCACGCATTCCACCTATCGAACTGTTCTGGCGCGTGCACTTCATGCTCGGCGCTGCGGCGTTCAGCATGTCCGGGATCAAGGCCTTGCGCGCGATTGCCGAGACCGATTTCGGCGTCAACACCTCGATCGAACAGGTGATGCGTCTGATGGTGCCGTTCCTTGCCGCCGGCATGCGTGCCGAAACCGGTGTCACCGACCCCGCGATGGCGACTGCGCAGCTTCGCCCGCGCAGCAAATCGACTCCGGTGGCCGCCAAGGTTTAACCGCACACGGGTGGGCGCGGCTGCTTGTATCCGCTAAGCTAGCCGCCCATGCCGACTTTCGTTCTGAACCCGATCTCCATAGAAATTATTGGCCTGCCGAGCCCTGCTCACGGTAGCGATTTCTGGCGGATCGGGTTTTTCGTTTTCAAGGAATCTCTATGACTGCTGGCCTGCAAGGCTCGTTGATGGTGGACGTCGCCGGTACTTGGCTGACGGCCGAAGATCGCCAATTGTTGCGCCAGCCCGAAGTGGGCGGCCTGATCATTTTCGCGCGCAACATCGAGCACCCGCGCCAAGTGCGCGAGCTGAGTGCTGCGATCCGCGCCATTCGCCCGGATCTGCTGCTGGCGGTCGACCAGGAGGGCGGTCGCGTGCAGCGTCTGCGTCAGGGCTTCGTGCGCCTGCCGGCGATGCGTGCCATCGCCGACAACCCGAACGCCGAATACCTCGCCGAACAATGCGGCTGGGTCATGGCCACCGAAGTGTTGGCGGTCGGCCTCGACCTGAGTTTCGCCCCGGTGCTGGATCTGGATTACCAGCGCAGCACCGTGGTCGGCACTCGTTCGTTCGAAGGGGATCCCGAGCGCGCCGCATTGCTCGCCGGCGCCTTCATCCGCGGCATGAACAGCGCGGGCATGGCCGCTACCGGCAAGCATTTCCCCGGTCACGGTTGGGCCGAAGCCGACTCCCACGTCGCGATCCCGAATGACGAGCGCAGTCTCGACGAGATCCGCGCCAACGACCTCGTACCGTTCGCCAGACTCAGCAAGCAACTCGCTGCGGTCATGCCGGCGCACGTCATCTATCCGCAAGTCGATTCGCAGCCGGCCGGGTTCTCCCGTCGCTGGTTGCAGGACATCCTGCGCGGCGAGTTGCAGTTTGACGGCGTGATCTTCAGCGACGACCTGTCGATGGCCGGCGCCCACGTGGTCGGCGACGCTGCCAGCCGGATCGAAGCCGCGTTGACTGCCGGTTGCGACATGGGCCTGGTGTGCAATGACCGCGCTGCGGCCGAACTGGCCCTGAGTGCTGCGCAACGGATGAAGGTCAAGCCGTCCGCACGCATTGCGCGAATGCGCGGGCAGGCGTTCGCCAGCACCGACTACCGTCAGGATCCGCGCTGGCTCACCGCCATCGGCGCGCTCAAAGACGCTCAACTGATCGATTAAGGATTTTTGCTATGACGGTTTACGCAATCATCGGTGGCACCGGCCTGACCCAGCTCGAAGGCCTGAGCATTCGTCAGTCGTTGGCGGTGGATACGCCTTACGGTTCGCCGTCGGCTGAAGTGCAGATCGGGGAATATGCCGGCAAGGAAGTTCTGTTCCTCGCCCGTCACGGCCATCCCCATCGTTTCCCGCCGCACAAGGTCAACTACCGTGCCAACCTGTGGGCGCTGAAGCAGGCCGGCGCCGAGGCGATCATCGCGGTCAACGCGGTGGGCGGGATCCATCCGGCCATGGGCACCGGGCATTTCTGTGTGCCACACCAGATCGTCGATTACACCAGCGGTCGCGAACACACGTTTTTCGCCGATGATCTGGAGCACGTCACCCACATCGATTTCAGCTTCCCTTACAGCGAGTCGCTGCGTCAGCAACTGATCGCCGCGCTGGCTGCCGAAGGCTGCGAATACAGCGATCAGGGCGTGTACGCCTGCACCCAGGGCCCGCGTCTGGAAACCGTGGCGGAGATCGTGCGTCTGGAGCGCGATGGCTGCGACATCGTCGGCATGACCGGCATGCCGGAAGCGGCACTGGCCCGTGAGCTGGATCTGGATTACGCCTGCCTGTCGCTTGTGGTGAATCCGGCAGCAGGCAAGACCACGGCGGTGATCACCATGGCCGAGATCGAGCAGGCGCTGCATGACGGGATGGGCAAGGTGAAATCGACGTTGGCGCGGGTGTTGGCCAGCTAAGGACTGTCCATGAGCAGTTTCATCGAGCGGCTTAAAGGGCTGGCATGGACTCACGCATTCAGTAGCAAGGCGTTGGCCAAGGCCCGTGCTTATGCTGTCGATGATCGGGTAGAGATCATCGAGATCGATGACAGAAAGATCGAGGCGTTCTGCGTCGGTTCGGAAGATCAGGCGTATGAACAAACCATTTACCTGTCCGAAGATCGGCTGGGTTCCGTCACCTTGCGTTGCCTGTGCACCTGTCCTGTCTCAATCGACTGCAAACACTGCGCTGCGGTGCTCTATCACCTGCAGGGCCGTGATCATGAAGCGTCCGAAAGTGACGCTCAGGCCCAGTTGGGGCGGGCGCTGGAACATTGGCTTTCGACCATTCCCGTGCCGGCCAAGCCCATCGGAGAAGGCGCGCAAACCGCAGGCACGCGCCTGTTTTACAAGCTCAAGCCAACGTCAGTGAGCGGCAAGTGGCTGCTCGATATTTTCAAGGTCTCCCAGCTCAAGAACAGCGAGTTACGCGAAGTAAAACCGATGTATTCGCTGGCGGACATGCTCATGCGTCAGCCCGGTTATCTGTCCGAACTGGATCTGCGCGTTGCCAGGCTGTTGGTCGCCATGCATTCCCATCACGCCTATTACAGCGGCTATCCGCTGGAAGGCAGCAGTGGCGCCGAACTGCTGGAAATGCTCCTGTGCACCTCCCGCCTGTTCCTCGACTTCGAAAACTTGCAGGCACTGACGCCGGGCGCGAAACGCATGGGTCTGTTCTCTTGGGCCGAGCAGGCCGACGGTGGGTTCCGCGCCCAGTGGAGCAGTGCCGAGGCTGCGCAGGAAACCGTGCTGGCGCTGGAGCCGCTTTATTACCTCGATCGTGAGCAGCGACAGGTTGGCCCTCTATTCAGTGAGTTGGAAGAAAAACTGGCCTGCCATTTGACCCTCGCCCCAGACATCCCGGCGCGTCAGGCGATGCAGTTCAGCCATCGCATGAGCGCGATGACCAAAATCCCGCCGCCGCATAAGCTCACCGAACGAATCATCGATGACGTGCTTCCGCAGCCGCAACTGACCTTGGTCAGCGGCCGGGAGCGTTCGCGCTGGGAATACGTTCTGGAGCACCGCGCCGCTCTGGTGTTTACCTACAATGGTCATCCGGCGGTGGATCGTAATCCGGAAGTGATGATCCTCAATGGCACTGAAACCCAGCGCATTCGACGCCAGCCTGCGATGGAAAAGAAGTTGCGCCAGAGCCTGCAAAAGCTCGGCTTCAAAAAAGCCACGCGCAAGAGCGCTATGGATCGTCCCGGCGAGATGTTCACTTTGCCGGATGATTCCGCCTGGCTCGGATTCATGCATGAAGGGCTTGCCACACTGCGCGCCGCGGACTGGGAAATCGAAATCAGTCCCGGCTTCCATTTCGATGTGCAGCCGGTCGAACACTGGTACGCGGAGGTCGAAGAAGAGGCCGGGCATCAATGGTTTGATCTGCAACTGGGCATCGTCGTCAATGGCGAGCGCTACAGCTTGTTGCCGATCCTTCTGCATCTGTTGCGCACCCAGCCACGTTTGCTCGACCCGGTGAATCTGGCGCAACGCAGCGACGACGAAAAACTCCTGATCGAACTCAAGCCCAGCGGTTTTGGCGACCCGGCAGGCGCCAAGGTGGCGTTGCCGCTGAGTCGGGTCAAACCGCTGATGGCGACGCTGGGCGAGCTGTACCTGGGCGGACATCAGGGCGATGCGCTGCGCTTGACTGCTCCAGACGCCGCGCGCCTGAGTATGCTCGATGGCATGCCACTGGAATGGCAGGGCGGCGAACGCCTGCGCACTTTTGCCAAGCGGCTGCACAATTCCAGTCACACCCATATTGCTGCGCCGGCCGGCCTTAATGCGCAACTGCGCCCATATCAGCTCGAAGGCCTTGGCTGGATGCAGACTCTGCGGGAGCTGGAGGTCGGCGGCATTCTTGGCGATGACATGGGCTTGGGCAAAACCCTGCAGACCCTGGCGCATCTGCTCACGGAAAAGCACGCCGGTCGCCTCGATTGCCCGGCACTGGCGGTGATGCCGACCAGCCTGATTCCCAACTGGCTCGACGAGGCCCAGCGCTTCACGCCTCAGTTGAAGGTCCTGGCGCTGCATGGGGCCGGGCGGCAAAAAGACTTCGCCAATCTCGCCGAATACGACTTGGTGCTGACCACTTACGCCTTGCTGCCCAGGGATCTTGAAACGCTGCGGCCGCAGTCGTGGAGCGTGCTGATTCTCGACGAAGCGCAGAACATCAAGAACCCGCTGAGCAAAGCGGCGCAGGCCGCACGTGACTTGCAGGCCCGTCAGCGCTTGTGTCTGAGCGGCACGCCGCTGGAAAACCATCTCGGCGAGCTGTGGTCGCAGTTTCATTTCCTCATGCCTGGCTGGCTGGGCGACAGCAAATCCTTCAACCGCGATTACCGCACACCGATCGAGAAACATGGCAATGTCCAGCGCATGCAGCACCTGACGGCGCGCATCAAGCCGTTTTTGCTGCGTCGCAAGAAAGATCAGGTCGCCACTGAGCTGCCGCCGAAAACCGAAATCATCCATTGGGTTGAACTCAGCGACGGCCAGCGCGACGTCTATGAAACGGTGCGCGTGGCGATGGACAAAAAAGTGCGCGACGAAATTGCCCGCAGTGGTGTGGCGCGCAGTCAAATCATCATTCTTGATGCCTTGCTCAAGCTGCGTCAGGTCTGCTGCGATCTGCGCTTGATCAACATGCCTCTCACGGCGAAGGCATTGCGCTCGGGCAGCGGCAAGCTGATCAGCCTGATGGAGATGCTCGAAGAGTTGCTCGGCGAAGGTCGGCGCATCCTGCTGTTCTCCCAGTTCACCTCGATGCTGGCGCTGATCGAGCAGGAGTTGCAGCAGCGCGCTATCGGTTATTCGTTGCTGACTGGCGACACCACCGACCGGCGCACGCCAGTCAAGAATTTCCAGGGCGGCAAGGTGCCGTTGTTCCTCATCAGCCTCAAGGCTGGCGGTACCGGTCTGAACCTGACGGCTGCGGACACGGTGATCCACTTCGACCCTTGGTGGAATCCGGCAGTGGAGAATCAGGCAACCGATCGCGCTTATCGTATCGGGCAGAACAATCCGGTGTTTGTTTACAAGTTGATTGCCAAAGGTACCGTGGAGGAAAAAATCCAGGCGCTGCAGCAGGAGAAAGCAGCGCTGGCCGGGGCGGTGCTTGAAGGTGGTACGACGGTTGGATTCAAACTGGAACAGAGTGATATCGAAGCGCTGTTTGCGCCGTTGCCCGCTTCCAGGCAGTAAGCTTCAGTTTGAACCTTCAACTGAGGTGATCCGTTCGCGAGCAGGCTCGCTCCCACAAGGGGAAATGCGATCCAACTGTGGGAGCGGGCTTGCTCGCGAAAGCTATCTAGCAAACACTGCACATCTCAACGCTTGTCGAGCTTATCCGGCAACGGCGCAAACAGCGCTTCAATATCATCGCTCTGCAGTTTCCAGTCCCCGGCCTTGCGCCCATCCAGTACGCCTGCCGCCAAGTCAGACTTTTCCTTCTGCAGGTGCTGAATCTTCTCTTCCACCGTGCCGCGGGCAATCATCTTGTAGACGAACACCGGCTTCTCCTGGCCGATTCGATAGGCGCGGTCGGTTGCCTGGTTCTCGGTCGCCGGGTTCCACCACGGATCGTAATGGATCACCGTATCCGCTTCGGTCAGGTTCAAGCCGACGCCGCCGGCCTTCAGGCTGATCAGAAAAATCTGACGCTTGCCGCTCTGGAATTCCTTCACCGGCGTGCGCCGATCGCGGGTCTGGCCGGTCAGCAAGGCGTAGGCCACGTTGCGTTTCTTCAGTTCGTCTTCGATCAGTGACAGCATCGAGGTGAACTGCGAGAACAGCAGAATCCGCCGACCTTCTTCGAACAACTCTTCGAGCATTTCCATCAGGCTGTCGAGTTTGCCCGAGCTGCTGCCACGGGCGGGCAGGGTGGCGTCGTTGACCAGGCGCAGATCGCAGCAGACCTGACGCAGCTTGAGCAGGGCTTCAAGAATGATGATCTGGCTGCGCGCCACGCCTTTGCGAGTGATCTCGTCGCGGACTTTCTTGTCCATCGCCAGGCGCATGGTTTCGTACACGTCGCGCTGCGCCTCATTGAGATCGACCCAGTGGATGATCTCGGTTTTGGGCGGCAGTTCGGTGGCCACCTGTTCCTTGGTGCGGCGCAGCAGAAACGGTTTTATCCGCCCATTGAGGTGCTGCAGCCTGACTTCGCTGGCGCGCTTTTCGATCGGCACGCGGTAGTCGGCATTGAAGCTTTTGACATCGCCCAACCAGCCCGGCAGCAGAAAGTGGAACAACGACCACAACTCGCCGAGGTGGTTTTCCAGCGGTGTGCCACTCAGGCACAGGCGCTGGCGCGCGTTGAGTTCGCGAGCGGCCTGCGCGGCCTTGCTGTTAGGGTTCTTGATGTACTGCGCTTCGTCGAGCACCAGAACGTGCAGCGGCTGTTGTGCCAGCCGTTCGACGTCCTTGGGCAGCAGTGCATAGGTGGTCAGGATCAGGTCGAAGTCGGCCAGATGCTCGAAATGCTTTTTGCGGCCGGCACCGTACAGCGCGACCACTTTCAGTTGCGGCGTGAAGTGCGCGGCTTCGTCGAGCCAGTTCGGGATCAGGCTGGTGGGCATCACCACCATGCACGGTCGATCCAGACGCCCGGCGTTTTTCTCACTGAGAATATGCGCCAGGGTCTGTAAGGTTTTACCCAGACCCATGTCGTCCGCCAGAATCCCGCCGACCTCAAGCTGACGCAGCGACTGCATCCAGCTCAAGCCTTCGAGCTGATAGGGACGCAACGTCGCGTTCAAGCCTTCCGGCGCTTTCGCGCTGTAATCGCGAATATCGCGCAGACGTTGGGCGAAACTGCGGATCTGCTCGCCGCCTTCCCACAGCAGGGGAATGCCTTCCAGCGAATTAAGGCGCGTGGCGTCGGCCTTGCTCAGGCGCAGGGTGGTTTCGCCCGGTTCCTGCAAGTAGAACTCGCCCAGCGTTGCCAGTACCGGTTTTAGTCGGCCAAGGGGCAGCGCCACTTGCAGCGGCCCGTGCTCACTGTTGCGTTGCGGCACATTGACCAGAATCAGCTCGTCATCGCGGCGCCGCGCGAGGCGTTCCGGGTTGAGGATTTCCGTGTGCGAACGCATCAGGTTGAGCAGGATCGGCAGCAGGCTCAGGCGTTCACCATTGACGATGATCCCCAGTTCCAGATCGAACCAGTCGCGCTCCGGCGCCTGTTCGACGGTGGCGTACCAGTCGTCGACGGCGGTCAGGTCGAAACCGAACTCCTCGTCGATCTGCAATTCCCAGCCTTGGGTGCGCAGCTTCGGCAGTTCGTTGAGGGTAAACGTCAGCCAGGCGCTGTCGTTGACCATCTCGTACAGCTCACCGGCGCTTTCCGGCAGCGCTTTGCTCTGGCGCGTGGCGATACGGAAGCCGAGGATTCTTAACTGTTCGCGGTAGGACTGTTCCACTTCCGGATGGCGTTTTATCCGCAGGGTCTGGGTTTCCTGACGAATCAGAATGTCGCTGTTTTTCTGTCCGCTGACGTATTCATCCAGATAGCTGAACGACAGCGCCGCCCGATGCTGAATATAGCGCTGCATCTTGCCGTTGCGCGGCTCGAACGCGCTGAATTCGACGCTGGCCAGCCACAGGCGCGGCAGCGGTTGCACGTTGTCCACCAGCACTTGCGGCGGCGCCTTAGGGCTGCGGTTTTCCAAAACTGCCTGGAGCTTTTCCAGCAGCTCGGCGTCTTTCGCAGCGGCAGGGTATTCGAGGGTTTCCTGCACTTGCAGGAGTACTGCGGCGCAGTGTTTGCAGTTATTGCGCACCGGGCAGGTGCAGGTGGCGTCAACCAGCAACAGGGTGTCTTTGGCTGACTCGCGCAAGTGAATGGTCTGACGGTAGACGTTACCGCCGGAGCCTTCGCAACTGGCGGTGATGGTCGCATCGCCCACCTGCGCGATGCGTACCCGGTTCTCCAGGGCGTAGCGGCGGCCACGCTCCAGGCTCTGTTCCTTGAATCGGCTGACCCAGGAGGGTGCCAACGGTTTACTCAGGGGCGGGGACATAAGGACTTCGATCAGTCCGGAATCGCTTCAGGGGCTTGCCGAGGGGCGGGCGCCGTCAGGGAGGTGATCTTGATCAGCAGCGCCAGGTGGCCGTTGTCGAGATAGTTGAGCTGGCCGTTTTTGGTGTGGCTGTCCTGTTTCAGGTGTTCGCTGGCAGTGACCATGCCGTTGGCGTCGATCTGGTTGACCCAGAAGTCGGCGTTCACGTCGGTAAAGCGCCCGAGTTTCATTTCCAGCGTGCCCTCGATCGGGAACTGGCCGAACTGTTCCTTGCCGTCGCTGACGGCCACCTTGGTCGGCGCTTCGCCGAGGGTCTGCTGCCAGGCCTTGTGCATCAGCACACTGTAATCACCGCTGGCGCTGAGTTTGCTGGCAACGTCGCCGAGCGCAGGTGTGCGCAGGCTGTCATCACCCAGGCGTTGAGCGCCGGTGGCCCAGTCTTCCGGGGCGGCGCGGCTGACGATAGCCGGCACGGCGTTCTGGCGCACCAGAATCATTTCGACCTGATACAGGTCATCGGCGAAAACCGAAGGGGCTACCAAGGCAAGTAGCAAAGTCAGTGAGCGAAACAGGCGCATGCGGCGTCCTTCAAACAGTTTTCGGGAGGAGGCGCTCGAACAGCGCCTCTACAGTATTAAAGCGCTCTTCCGGGCGTTCCATCGGCACCTGGAACTTGAACATCGTGGCGCCTTCGAATTTGTAGCGTTTTGGCTGAGTCTGGATCAGTTTGATCAAGGTCATCGGGTCGACCGGCGTCTGCGCGGCGAACTCGATGCGTCCACCCTGCGGGCCACCGTCGACTTTCTTGATGCCCAGTTGTTCGGCCTGCAACTTCAGCGCGGTGATGCGCACCAGATTCTTGGTCGGCTCCGGCAGCAGGCCGAAACGATCGATCATCTCCACTTGCAGATCCTTCAGGCCTTCCTCGTCGGTGGCCGAAGCGATGCGCTTGTACAGAATCAGGCGGGCGTGAACGTCCGGCAGATAGTCTTCCGGAATCAGCGCCGGCACACGCAGGTTGACCTCCGGGCCTCCGCCGAGCGGTTGATCGAGGTTCGGCTGTTCGCCCTTGCGGATCGACTTCACCGCGCGTTCGAGCATTTCCATGTACAGCGTGAAGCCCACGGCCTGAATCTGCCCACTCTGGCCGTCGCCCAGCAGTTCGCCGGCACCACGGATTTCCAAGTCGTTGGTCGCCAGCACGAAACCGGCGCCCAGATCCTGGGTGTTGGCAATCGCTTCCAGACGTTTTTCCGCGTCCGAAGTGATTTGCTGGCGCGGCGGGGTTAGCAGGTACGCGTAAGCCTGGTGGTGACTGCGGCCGACACGTCCGCGCAACTGGTGCAATTGCGCCAGACCGAACTTGTCGGCGCGCTCGATGATGATGGTGTTGGCGCTCGGCACGTCGATGCCGGTCTCGATGATGGTCGAGGCAATCAGCACGTTGAAGCGCTTGTGATAGAAGTCGCTCATCACCTGTTCGAGTTCGCGTTCGCGCATCTGTCCGTGACCGATGCCGATCCGTGCTTCCGGCACCAGTTCGGCGAGATCGGCAGCGCACTTCTCGATGGTCTTCACGTCGTTGTGCAGGTAGTAAACCTGCCCACCGCGCAGCAGTTCACGCAGCAGGGCCTCTTTGACCGTGCTCTTGTTCTGCTCCATGACGAAGGTGCGCACCGACAGGCGTCGCGCCGGCGGCGTGGCGATGATCGACAGATCGCGCATGCCCGACACCGCCATGTTCAGCGTGCGCGGAATCGGCGTGGCGGTCAGCGTGAGAATGTCGACTTCGCTGCGCAGGGCCTTGAGCTGTTCTTTCTGCCGGACACCGAAACGGTGTTCTTCGTCGATGATCACCAGACCCAGGTTTTTGATCTTCACGTCGTCGGACAGCAGCTTGTGCGTGCCGATGACGATGTCGATCTTGCCTTCCGCCAGATCGGCGATCGCCGCGTTGACTTCCTTGGCCGATTTGAAGCGGCTCATCACTTCCACGGTCACTGGCCAGTCGGCGAAGCGGTCGCGGAAGCTGTTGTAGTGCTGCTGGGCGAGCAGGGTGGTCGGCACCAGAATCGCGACCTGACGCCCGCCGTGCACGGCGATGAACGCGGCGCGCATCGCCACTTCGGTCTTGCCGAAACCGACGTCGCCGCAGACCAGACGATCCATCGGCTTTGGCGCGAGCATGTCTTCGCGCACCGCTTCGATGGTCGCTTGCTGGTCCGGCGTTTCTTCGAACGGGAAACCGGCGCTGAAGGTCGCGTAATCGGCTTTCGGGTCGGCAAACGCGTAGCCTTCGCGGGCGGCACGACGGGCATAGATGTCGAGCAGCTCAGCGGCGACATCGCGCACCTGTTCGGCGGCTTTGCGCTTGGCTTTCTGCCAGGTCTCGGAGCCGAGGCGGTGCAGCGGCGCCAGTGAGTCATCGCTGCCGGTGTAACGGGCGATCAGGTGCAGGTTGGCCACCGGCACGTAGAGCTTCGCGTTCTCCGCATATTCCAGAGTGAGGAATTCGGCCGCCTGGTTGTCGATCTCCAGAATCGTCAGGCCCAGATAACGCCCGACACCGTGATCGATGTGCACCACCGGCGCGCCTTCGCGCAGTTCGGTAAGGTTTTTGATCACTGCATCGTTGTTGGCGTCGGCGCGTTTTTCCCGGCGACGACGCTGCATGACGCGCTGACCGAACAACGGGCTCTCCGCCACCAGCGCCAGCGCCGGGTCATCGAGCATCAAGCCTTCGTCGAGCGGCGCGATGGTGATCGCCAGGCGATCCTTGCTCGAAACGAAGTCCGGCCAGCTGTCGACGGTTTTCGGCCGCAGCTTCAGCCGTTCCAGCAGCTCCAGCAGGACTTCACGCCGGCCCGCGGATTCGGCGGTGAACAGCACGCGTCCGGGGAATTCGTCGAGGAATGTCGAGAGCGCCGCCAGTGGTTGTGTGGCCTTGGCTTCGATCGCCAGGTTTGGCAGTGCCTGCGCCGGGAAGCGCTCGCGGCCGGCACCGGATTCGACGTCCTGCTGGCTGGCGACGACCCGTGGCCAGCTCTTGAGGCGGGCGAAGCAGTCTTCCACCGGCAGGAACAATTCCGCAGGCGGCAATAGAGGGCGCGATGGATCGACGCGGCGCTCTTCGTAGCGATTGCGCACGTCGTTCCAGAAATTTTCTGCCGCTTGTTCGATACCCGGCAGCGAGAACACTTGAGTGTCCTGCGGCAGGTAATCGAACAGTGTCGAGGTTTCGTCGAAGAACAGCGGCAGGTAGTACTCGATACCGGCCGGGGTGATGCCGCTGCTCAAGTCCTGGAAGATCGGGCAGCGTCGGAAGTCGACATCGAAACGCTCGCGAAAGCGCGCCTTGAAGCGGGTGACCGCATCTTTCTGCAGCGGGAACTCTCGGGCCGGCAGCAGCTTGACCGAATCGACCTTGTCGATGGAACGTTGGTTTTCCGGGTCGAAGGTGCGCAGGGTTTCGATTTCGTCATCGAACAGGTCGATGCGATAGGGCAGTTTGCTGCCCATCGGGAACAGGTCGATCAGCGCGCCGCGCACGGTGAACTCGCCGTGCTCGTAGACCGTATCGACGTAGCGATAGCCGCTGGCCTCAAGCCGCGCGCGCATCTGTTCGACATCGAGCTTCTGCCCGACATCCAGCACCAGACTGCTGCCGAGCAGGAATTTGGTCGGCGCCAGGCGATGCAGGGCGGTGGTAATCGGCACCACCAGCACGCCGTGCGCCAGTTCCGGCAGTCTATAAAGGCTGGCGATACGCTGGGAGATGATGTCCTGGTGCGGCGAGAACAGATCGTACGGCAGGGTTTCCCAGTCGGGGAAATGCAGCACGGGCAAATCCGGGGCGAAGAAACTCAGCTCCTGTTCCAGCCGTTCGGCACTCTGGCTGTCGGCGGTCAGTAGCAGGGTGAAGCGCTTGGCAGCGCTGGCAGCCTCGGCAATCGCGAGGCTGAGGGCAGCACCGGGCAGGTTGCCCCAATGCTGTTTACCTGCCGCGGCAGGGAGAAGCGGTAGACGCAGAACGGGCACGGAAGGTTGAGCTCCAGGCTTTGCGACAAAGTCGGTAATTGTAGCGGCGTCAGGTGCCGGCTGTCAGTTGCAGACTGCGTCTATCTTCGCGGTTTGCGCAAAATGTAGTGGTAACCATAAAAACGAGCACTTTTTTAGTGGTTATGTAGTGCCGAAATCGACTGGTGTTACGGAGGGTTACAGACATCGTCTAACAGTCGTCGAAAAATTGACTGCGCTGGAAGCCCCGGTTTTACTGGGCTGGCGCGGGGCGTAATTTTTTTGAACGGAATTTTGTTACCGATTGCGCGACAAGCGCGCATTGCTACAAGAGGTTCTCGGCGGCATAATGTAGCCCCTTTTTTCTGCCCCTACATGTGGAAGGTTCCCGTGACTCAGAAGCCCGACCAGTGTCTTGGTGAATGGATCGACCGTGAAGCACTCGCAGAAGCGATGATTCCGCTTATCGGTCAGCTCTACCGCAATAACAACGTGGTGAGCTCGATCTATGGCCGCAGCCTGATCAACCAGTCTGTCATCGCGATTCTCAAAGCTCACCGCTTTGCTCGCCACCGTTCCTCCGACGATAGCGAACTCTCCGTCCACGAAACATTCCCTCTGCTGAAAGCCATGAGCGAGCTCAAGCTCGGCGCGGCTTCGGTAGACCTGGGCAAGTTGGCGTTCAAATTCCGCAGCGAAGGCAATGGCCGCAGCGCCGAGCAGTTCGTGCGTGAAGAACTGGCTGACGTGGTTGGTCAGCAAAACGCTTCGGCCCGCAAAGGCACTGACGTTGTGCTGTACGGCTTCGGTCGTATCGGTCGTCTGCTGGCGCGCATCCTGATCGAGAAAACCGGTGGTGGCGACGGTCTGCGTCTGCGTGCCATCGTCGTGCGCAAAGGCGCCGAAAACGACCTGACCAAGCGCGCCAGCCTGCTGCGTCGCGATTCGGTACACGGTCCGTTCAACGGCACCATCGTCATCGACGAAGAAAACAACACCATCACCGCCAACGGTAACCTGATCCAGGTGATCTACGCGAAGAACCCGACCGAGGTGGATTACACCCAGTACGGCATCAAAGACGCGCTGCTGGTGGACAACACCGGTGTATGGCGTGACGCCGATGGCCTGGGTCAGCACCTGCAATGCCCGGGTGTCGCTCGCGTTGTTCTGACCGCGCCTGGCAAAGGCAAGCTGAAGAACATCGTTCACGGTATCAACCACAACGAAATCACCGCTGACGACAAGATCGTGTCCGCCGCTTCCTGCACCACCAACGCCATCGTGCCGGTGCTGAAGGCTGTGAATGACAAGTTCGGCATCATCAACGGTCACGTCGAAACCGTTCACTCGTACACCAACGACCAGAACCTGATCGACAACTTCCACAAGGGCGATCGCCGTGGCCGTTCCGCCGCGCTGAACATGGTCATCACCGAGACCGGTGCTGCCACCGCCGCTGCCAAGGCCCTGCCTGAGCTGGCCGGCAAGCTGACCGGTAACGCGATCCGCGTTCCGACGCCAAACGTGTCGATGGCCATTCTCAACCTGAACCTTGAGAAAGCCGCCAGCCGTGAAGAGATGAACGAGTACCTGCGCTACATGGCGCTGCACTCCGATCTGCACAAGCAAATCGACTTCGTCAACTCGCAGGAAGTGGTGTCCACTGACTTCGTGGGTTCGCGTCACGCCGGTGTGGTCGACGCTGAAGCGACCATCGTTCAGGACAACCGCGTTGTTCTGTACGTCTGGTACGACAACGAGTTCGGCTACAGCTGCCAGGTGGTTCGCGTGATGGAAGACATGGCCGGTGTAAACCCGCCAGCGTTCCCGCGCTAAGCCTTCGCTGCAAATGAAAACGCCCCGACTTAGGTCGGGGCGTTTTTTTATGCCTGCTGAATCTTTATTGCCTGTACCGGCCTCTTCGGGAGCAAGCCCCCTCCCACAGGTTTGGCGGTGTTCACACAATCATGTTGGCACCACCGGACCTTGTGGGAGGGGGCTTGCTCCCTAAGGCGTTTTATCGGGCGCCACCTGCCACGGCCGCTTGCGCAGTCCGCAGCTCATGCTTATTGCCACGGAACAGCACCAGCGTCGCAATCAGTCCCAGCACCGCCGCACCGCTGAGCCAGATACCCGGCGCAGCCTTGTTGTCCAGCACATGGATCAGATAAGTACAGGCTGCTGGCGTGAAGCCACCAAAGGTCGCCGTCGCCAGGCTATAGGCCAGCGAGAATCCGGTGGTGCGCACTTCCACCGGCATGATTTCGGTCAGAGCCACGACCATCGCGCCGTTGTACGAACCGTACAGGAACGACAGCCACAGTTCGACGATCAGCAGATGACTGAAACTCGGGTTCGCCACCAGCCACGACAGCGCCGGATAGGCGGTCAGGATCGCCAGAATCGTCGCCGCCAGCAGTAGGGGTTTGCGCCCGATCTTGTCGGACACCGCGCCCATCACCGGCAGCCAGAAGAAGTTCGACAGACCGATGCACACGGTCACCAGCAGCGCGTCGAAATCCGACAGATGCAGTTCAGCCTTGCCGAAGGTCGGGGTGTAGGCGGTGATCAGGTAGAACGAAACCGTGGTCATCACCACCAGCGCCATGCCGGCGATGACGATGCCAAAGTTCTGACCGATTGAGCGGACGATTTCCCGCAGCGTAGGGCGATGTTTACGCGCCTGGAATTCCGGGGTTTCCTCCAGCGAACGACGAATGACGAAGATCACCGGAACGATCATGCAGCCGATCAGGAACGGCACGCGCCAGCCCCAGTCACCCATCTGTTCCGGGCTCAGCCAGTGGTTGAGACCCACTCCGAGCAGGCCGGCAAACACCACCGCCGCCTGCTGGCTGGCGGACTGCCAACTGACGAAAAAGCCTTTGCGGCCCGGCGTGGCGATTTCCGCCAGATACACCGAAACACCGCCCAGCTCGACGCCGGCCGAGAAGCCTTGCAGCAAGCGACCGAACAGCACGATCAACGGCGCTGCGACACCCAGAGTGGCATAGCCCGGCACGCAGGCGATCAGGATCGTACCGGCGGCCATCAACGCAAGGGTAATGATCAGGCCCTGGCGACGACCGTGACGGTCAATGTAGGCACCAAGGAAGATCGCGCCCAGCGGACGCATCAGGAAACCGGCACCGAAGGTGGCCAGGGACAGCATCAGGGAAGCGAAGGCGCTGTCGGCCGGGAAGAAGGTTTTGGCGATGGCCGTGGCGTAGAAGCCATAGACCATAAAGTCGAACATCTCGAGAAAATTGCCGCTGACAACGCGAAAAATCGCTTTGCCTTTGCCCGTGGTCGAGGACATTTTCAGTTACTCATTATTGGTTTCTTATGACGCGTTGCATCCGTTGGGGAGCGTGCGGGCCTTTGATCCATAATGGCTGGCGCGCTTTTATGGGGAGATGAAGAATTGTTCACTGGACGGTGGGTTTGGCTTGTGAGTGTCGCGGTTTTTCTCGCTGCCTGCGGCAGCGGTGAGTCCATGGAAAGCTTTGGGGGGGCGACCATGGGCAGTACGTATTCGATCAAGTACGTGCGACACGCGGGTATTGCCGAGCCGGCGCAAGTTCGCCGGGAAGTGGAAGGTATCCTCGCGGAAGTGGATCGGCAGATGTCGACCTATCGCAGTGACTCCGACATCGAACGTTTCAATGCCTTGCCGGCGAACAGCTGTCAGACCCTGCCGGCTGCCGTGCTCGAATTGGTCCGTGTCGGCGAGCAGCTGTCGGAGCAGAGCGAAGGTTCCTACGACCTGACTGTCGAACCGCTGATGAACCTGTGGGGGTTCGGCCCGCAAGGGCGTGAAGAGAAAGTCCCCGACTCCGCCGCGCTGGCCGAAACCCTGCAGCGAGTCGGCTACCGCCATTTGCATATCGACGGCGACCGCTTGTGCAAGGACGCCGCTGTCGAAGTCGACTTCAACAGCATCGCCGCCGGTTACGCGGTCGACACCATCGCCGCCAGGCTCGAGTCGATGGGCATCCATGACTATCTCGCCGAAGCCACCGGTGAGCTAAAGGCCAAGGGCAAGAAGCTTGATGGCTCATCCTGGCGTATTGCGCTGGAAGAGCCGCGAGACGATCAACAGGTGGCCGAACGGATCATTCAGGTCGACGGCTACGGGGTTTCCACCTCCGGTGATTACCGCAACTATTTCCTGCAGAACGGCCGGCGCTATTCCCACACCTTCGATGCACGGAGCGGGGCACCGGTCCTACATAACCTGGCGTCAGTCACGGTAATTCATCCTTCAGCGTTGATGGCCGATGGACTATCGACGCTGTTGCTGATTCTCGGGCCTGAACGGGCTTGGGACTATGCCGAAAAACATGACATTGGTGCATTCTTCGTGATTCGTGCCGATACAGGTTTTGTAATCCGCACCAGTGCGGCTTTCGAACGCCTCAGTGGCGCAAAAGTTGACTGAAAACAGTACGAAAGCTGGCGTTGTAGTGCAGGCAAAAGTAGCCTACGACGCGACCAAGGGTTAATGTGCGCGGCGTTGACGCTTCTATAGACTGTGTCCGGGTTCTTTACTGACCCCCAATTGTTCCTTCGCGCCGCGATTCGGCGTGATTTAGCCGCCGGTGCTGCTGGCACCGCGGCCTGTTCTGAGGAGTACGCATGGCTGTCTACAACTACGACGTGGTGGTGTTGGGTTCCGGCCCGGCGGGAGAAGGCGCGGCAATGAACGCCGCCAAAGCAGGGCGCAAGGTGGCGATGGTCGACAGCCGTCGCCAGGTCGGCGGTAACTGCACCCACCTGGGAACCATCCCGTCCAAGGCCCTGCGTCACTCGGTGCGGCAGATCATGCAGTTCAACACCAACCCGATGTTCCGGGCGATCGGCGAACCGCGCTGGTTCTCCTTCCCGGACGTGTTGAAAAGCGCTGAAAAGGTTATCTCCAAACAAGTCGCTTCGCGCACTGGCTACTACGCCCGTAACCGCGTCGACGTGTTCTTCGGCACCGGCAGCTTCGCCGACGAGCAAACCATCGAAGTGGTCTGCGCCAACGGCGTGGTCGAGAAGCTGGTGGCCAAGCACATCATCATCGCCACCGGTTCGCGCCCTTATCGCCCGGCGGACATCGATTTCAATCACCCGCGTATCTACGATAGCGACACCATCCTCAGCCTCGGCCACACCCCGCGCAAACTCATCGTTTACGGCGCCGGTGTGATCGGTTGCGAATACGCCTCGATCTTCAGCGGTCTGGGTGTATTGGTTGAGCTGGTGGACAACCGTGGTCAGTTGTTGAGCTTCCTCGACTCGGAAATCTCCCAGGCGTTGAGCTATCACTTCAGCAACAACAACATCACCGTGCGCCACAACGAGGACTACGATCGCGTTGAGGGCGTCGATAACGGGGTTATCCTGCACCTGAAGTCCGGCAAGAAGATCAAGGCCGATGCCTTGCTCTGGTGCAACGGCCGTACCGGTAACACCGACCAGCTCGGTCTGGAAAACATCGGGGTCAAGGTCAACAGCCGTGGCCAGATCGAAGTCGACGAGGCCTACCGCACCTGCGTGCCGAACATCTATGGCGCTGGCGACGTGATCGGCTGGCCGAGCCTGGCCAGTGCCGCCCACGACCAAGGTCGTTCGGCTGCCGGCAGCATCGTCGATAACGGCAGCTGGCGCTTTGTGAATGACGTGCCGACCGGTATCTACACCATTCCGGAGATCAGTTCGATCGGCAAGAACGAGCAGGAGCTGACCCAGGCCAAGGTGCCGTACGAAGTCGGCAAGGCGTTCTTCAAGAGCATGGCGCGTGCGCAGATCGCCGGCGAGCCGCAAGGCATGCTGAAGATCCTGTTCCACCGTGAAACCCTGGAAGTGCTGGGCGTCCACTGCTTCGGTTATCAGGCGTCGGAGATCGTGCACATCGGTCAGGCGATCATGAGCCAGCCGGGCGAGTTGAATACGCTGAAGTACTTCGTCAACACCACGTTCAACTACCCGACAATGGCCGAAGCCTATCGGGTAGCGGCGTACGACGGCCTCAACCGGCTTTTTTGACGGGCTCCGGCCGGTGGCCTGAGCCGGCCGGGGAGACCGATTTCAGCAATTCTCGAGGGTGGCAGTGGCCAAACCGGGAAAGTCTGTAATCAGGCTGTCAACGCCGAAGTCGGCGAGTCTGCGCATCAGCGCAGGCTCGTTGACGGTCCACACCGAGACATGCAGCCCCTGACGCTGCGCCTTCTGCAGGCGTTCCGGCGTACACAGCGTCCAGTTCAGAGCCAGAATCTCACAGCCATAGCTGGCCGCGACCTTTAGCGGGTCGAGCCAGGCGTATTCGGCCACCAGTCCACGCGACACGTCCGGTACCAGGTCCAGCGCCGCTTTCAGCACTTCCCGCGAGCTCGAAGTGATGGTGACCTTGTCCAGCAGGCCATGACGCTGGGCCATTTCGCGAATCGCCAGTACGGTAGTCGCGGCGCGGGTGCGCGATGCACTTTTGACTTCCAGCTGCCAGTGCTCGAAATCACATTTTTCGAACAGCTCTTCCAGTGTCGGAATCGGGCACGGCTTGATCCAGCCCGGGCCGCCCTTGCGCGCGTCGTAGGTCACCAGTTCGGCGGCGGTGTGCTCGACCACCTTGCCGCGCCGGTCGGTGGTGCGCTTGAGGGTCGGGTCGTGGATCACCATCAGCTCGCCGTCCTTGGACAGGTGCAGATCCAGTTCGCAACGGCGCACGCCGTGCTTGAGACATTCCTGAAAACTGGTCAGGGTATTTTCCGGTGCTTCGCCCTTGGCGCCGCGGTGGCCGTAGATGAGGGTCACGGTGCTTCCTTAATTTAAATGCCTGATTCGTTCTGTTCACGGGCCAGGCGTCGTTCCTGGGCCTGTTTCTGCAAGATATAGCGGGCGAGCAACTGGCGCTGGGCGTCGGTCAAGTGTTCGAACTCGGTGCCGACGTCGTAGCCGTCGCCCTTGCGGTCGCAATGGGTGACGCGGGCGCGCAGCAGCAGGCCCAGTGCCTGCGGCATCAGCACCAGTTTCACCGAAAGGTGCGCGCCAGTGGCAATCGGGGTCGGGTGCTGAAAGTCGATCCCGCCTTCGGAGATGATCACCGGTTGCGGCTCGCCGATATGGCCGAGCACGGTCAGGGCGACCACCTGGCTGAGCAGGTCGATGCGTTTGTTCTGGGATTTGAGAAACGCGGCGATCGCCCGGTCGCGCTCGCTGATCTGGCGTAACAGGTGCTGCGACTCGAATTCGCTCAGGTGCAGTTCGCTGAGCAGGTTGAACAGCGGGGAAGCATCCTGCAACACTTCCTGGCCTGCGGCTTCGGGAGCGGACAGGGGCCGAATTTCCAGTGCGATCATGTCCTCGATACGGTAGTATTCGCGGCGATCTTCTTCATCTAATGTCGACATGGCGAACCCATGGTAGCGGCGGTGGTCTGAGTGTAAAGCTGGTTATCGACCCCCGCCACAAGGACGTTCCTTTTCCCTCCGAACAAGCCCCGACATGTTCAGACCTCTCTTCGTATTTATCGGCACGCGTTATACCCGTGCAAAGCGTCGCAATCATTTTGTGTCATTCATTTCCCTGACTTCGATGATCGGGCTCGCCCTCGGCGTGATCGTGATGATCGTGGTGCTTTCGGTGATGAACGGCTTCGATCATGAGATGCGCACCCGCGTGTTGGGCATGGTGCCCCACGCGACTCTTGAAACCGGCGAACCGATCAACGATTGGCAGAGCCTGGCCGCCAAGGTCAAGCGCAACCCTGAGGTGACGGCCGTTGCGCCGTTTACTCAGATGCAGGGTTTGCTGACCAACAACGGCCAGGTGTCCAAGGTGTTGCTCAACGCCATCGACCCCGCGCTCGAGCGCAATGTGTCGATCATCGACAACTTCATGAAGCAGGGCAAACTCGACGACCTGACGCCGGGCAGCTTCGGCATCGTCATCGGCGACAAGGCTGCGACCAAGCTCGGCGTGGGCCTCGGTGACAAGGTCACCTTCGTCGCGCCGGAGGTCAGCGTGACCCCCGCCGGGATGTTCCCGCGCATGAAGCGCTTTACCGTGGTCGGCATCTTCCATGTCGGCGCCGGTGAGCTGGACGGCTATCTGGGCGTCACCAACCTGCAGGATCTGGCGAAAATGCACCGCTGGAAGCCTGATCAGGTGCAGGGCATCCGGTTGAAGTTCGATGATCTGTTCCAGGCGCCGCGCGTGGCC
The DNA here is from genome assembly GCF_004683905.1 of Pseudomonas fluorescens. Lineage (NCBI taxonomy): Bacteria > Pseudomonadati > Pseudomonadota > Gammaproteobacteria > Pseudomonadales > Pseudomonadaceae > Pseudomonas > Pseudomonas fluorescens. The sequence goes on along the minus strand of NZ_CP038438.1, from coordinate 4,066,898 downwards.
TGGACCATCGCCCAGCAACTGGGCGAAGACCATTACTACGCCCGCGACTGGACCCGCACCCACGGCAACCTGTATCAGGCGATCCGCATGGAAAAAGCCATGATCGGTCTGCTGTTGCTGCTGATCGTCGCGGTGGCTGCGTTCAACATCATTTCCACGCTGGTGATGGTGGTAAATGACAAGAAGAGCGACATCGCCATTCTGCGTACCCTCGGCGCCACGCCGGGGACGATCATGCGCACGTTCATGGTGCAGGGCACCGTGATCGGCGTGGTCGGTACGGCGATTGGTGCGGTGCTCGGTATTCTCGCTGCGCTCAACGTCAGTGCGGCGATTTCCGCCCTCGAAGGGCTGATCGGCCACAAGTTCCTCAACGCCGATGTGTATTTCATTGATTACCTGCCGTCGCAGGTGCAGAGCCAGGACGTGGTCATGGTCTGCGCTGCTGCGTTGGTCCTGAGTTTCCTCGCCACCCTGTATCCCGCCTGGCGTGCTGCGCGCACCCAGCCGGCGGAGGCGCTACGTTATGAGTGAGTCGGGCATGAGTGATAAAGCAATTTTGAGCTGCCGCAACCTGGGCAAATCCTACGAGGAAGGCCCGGAGTCGGTGCAAGTGTTGGCCGGTCTGCAACTGGAGTTGCACCCGGGCGAGCGTGTGGCGATCGTCGGCAAGTCCGGTTCCGGCAAAAGTACCTTGCTCAACCTGCTCGGCGGTCTCGACACGCCGACTGAAGGCAGCGTCTGGCTCGACGGCGAAGAACTGTCGGCGCTGAGCGAGAAGAAGCGTGGCCTGCTGCGTAACCGTGCCTTGGGGTTCGTGTACCAGTTCCACCACTTGCTGCCGGAATTCACCGCGCTGGAAAACGTCTGCATGCCGCTGCTGATCGGCAAGACCGCGATCCCGCAAGCACGTCAGCGCGCTACCGCGTTGCTGGAGCGGGTGGGGCTGGGCCATCGTCTGGAGCACAAACCGGCCGAGCTGTCCGGTGGTGAACGCCAGCGTGTGGCTATCGCCCGTGCGCTGGTGAACAATCCAGGCCTGGTGATGCTCGACGAGCCAACCGGCAACCTTGATTCGCACACCGCCGAAGGCATCCAGGACTTGATGCTGGAACTCAGCACTTCGATGCGCACGGCGTTCCTGGTGGTGACTCACGACATGAACCTGGCCCGCCAGATGGACCGCGTCCTTCAATTGCAGGAAGGCTGCCTGACTCCAATCCCTTGAGAGCTACTGCGCTCGGAAATACTGCGTTAAAAACAGGCTCGGAATGCTCATTTACAGCCAGTAGACTCCGCTTCCTCGCCTGTTTTTGCCTTGTCTTTCCTTCGCTCGCTACGCTCTCAAGCGATTGGCCGCTTTTTTAAGCTTGATTTTTTATACGGTGCCCCAGCGAATGTTCAGACCGTTATCGATCTTTATCGGCACGCGCTATACCCGCGCCAAGCGCCGCAATCGCTTTGTTTCGTTCATCTCGATGACTTCGATGATCGGGCTCGCCCTCGGCGTGCTGGCGATGATCGTGGTGCTGTCGGTGATGAACGGCTTCCAGCGTGAAATGAGCTCGCGCATCCTCGGCATGGTGCCGCACGCGACCATCGTTGGCGTCAAGCCGATCGATGACTGGCAGCCGGTCGCCGCCGCCGCGCTGAAAAATCCTGAAGTGACCGCCGCCGTGCCGTTCACCGAGATGGAAGGCATGCTGTCCTACAAGGGCCTGATGCAGCCGATCCAGATCAGCGGTGTTGATCCGGCCCAGGAAGGCAAGGTGTCGATCGTGGCCCAGCACATTGTGCAGGGACGTCTCGATGACCTGAAACCGGGCGAGTTCGGTGTAGTGATCGGTGAAATCACCGCGCGCCGCTTCCGCCTCAACGTCGGCGACAAGATCACCTTGATCGTCCCGGAGGTCAGCACCGCACCGGGGGGCATTACCCCGCGCATGCAGCGCCTGAACGTGGTCGGTGTGTTCAAGGTCGGCGCCGAACTGGACGGTTCGATGGGGCTGATCCACGTGGCCGATGCCGCGACCATGCAGCACTGGCAGCCGAATCAGGTGCAGAGCGTGCGCCTGGCGGTGAAGGATCTGTACGCCGCGCCGAAAGTCTCCTCGGACATCGCCGCAGGCCTCGGTGCCGAGTTCAAGGCTGACGACTGGACTCACACCCAGGGTAGCCTGTTCAGCGCGATGAAAATGGAAAAAACCATGATCGGCCTGCTGTTGCTGATGATCGTCGCTGTGGCGGCGTTCAACATCATCGCCACGCTGATCATGGTGGTGAACGACAAAGGCGCAGACATCGCGATCCTGCGTACCATCGGCGCCACGCCACGGCAGATCATGGCGATCTTCATGGTGCAGGGTACGGTGATCGGCATTGTCGGCACACTGATTGGCGGCGTGCTCGGCGTGATCGCGGCACTGAATGTCAGCGAGATGGTCGGCTGGGTTGAGCGCGTTACCGGGCAGCACATCTTCAGTTCCGACGTGTACTTCGTCAGCAACCTGCCTTCGGAATTGCAGGGCGGGGATGTGCTGTTGATCTGCTCGGCGGGCTTTATTCTGAGCTTCCTGGCGACGGTGTACCCGGCGTTGCGGGCGGCGAAGATCGAGCCGGCGCATGCGCTGAGATATTCGTAAGCTTCAATATCGCCTTCGCGAGCAAGCCCGCTCCCACAGGGAATTTGTGTATGACACAGATCCCCTGTGTGGCTAGCTAACCCCCACAGTGATACAAATTCAGGGTTAACGCAGATCCAATGTGGGAGCGGGCTTGCTCGCGAAGGGGCCGGGCCTGCTGGCCTCAATTCCCCTTGGGCAACTCGATCACAAACCGCGTCCACCCCGCAGCCGATTCGCAATGAATCTGCCCACCATGCGCGCGGACGATCGATTGGGTAATCGCCAGCCCCAACCCCGCATGCTCACTGCTGCCTTCCTGCCGAGCCGGATCCGCCCGATAAAACCGGTCAAACAGCCGCGGCAACAATTCTGCTGAAATGCCCTCGCCACTGTTCTCCACCGACACCTGCACGGCATCCAGTTGATCGACAATGGACAGCCTCACGCTGCCCGCCGCCGGAGTGAAGCGCAGCGCGTTATCCAGCAGATTCGACAAGGCCCGGCGCAACATATTGCGATCACCTTCCATGCGCGCGTGACCTTCGCGGCTCAGCGTCACCCCGGCGTCCTCGGCCAGTGGCGCGAAAAACTCCAGCAACACATCGCTCTCATCCGCCAGCTCCAGTGCCTCACGCTTGGGCATCAGCAAACCGTGATCAGCCTTGGCCAGATAAAGCATGTCGTTGACCAGTTGCGCCATCCATTGCAGTTCTTCGAGATTGCTGTGCAGGGCTTCGCGGTAATCCTCGATCGGTCGCGGGCGGGTGAGGGTGACCTGGGTGTGGGTCAGCAGATTCGACAGCGGTGTGCGCAGTTCATGGGCGATGTCGGCAGAGAACGCCGACAACCGTTGAAACGAGTCGTCGAGGCGTCCGAGCATGGCGTTGAAGCTGTGGGCCATTTCCGCAAGTTCTGGCGGCATTTGCGCTTCCGGCAGTCGGGCGTTGAGCGAATGTGCGGAAATCCCACGCGCCACTGCACTCATGCGCCGCAGCGGACGCAAGCCGCTGCGTGCAGCCCAGGCGCCGAGCAGCGCAGTGGCCAGGGCCGACAAGCCGACGGTCAGCCAGATCAGATGCTGCATGCGTTGCAGGAAGTGCTGGTGATGGGTGATGTCCAGCAGCAGAGTGAGCTGTGGCGAGTCGGTTTTGTCAGGGTAGAGCGGGGCGTTGAGCACGCGGTAGTCGGCGCCGTCATGGCTGATGGTCGACAGGCCCGGCTGTTGCGGCAAGTCCTGCGGTAAATTGATCGAGCTGTCGTACCAGCGCTGGCCGTCACTGCCGGTAATACGCAGCGCCAGATCGGCCTGACGGCTCAGCTCATCCGCCAGCCGCGCCTCACGCTGAGCCGGTTGCACATCCTGCAAGGCACGGCGCAAACCGATCAGCTTGCCGTCGAGCAATTGCTGGTCGAGCTCAATGAAGTGCGCCTCGCTGGCGCGGCTGAACAGCACCCCGGCGAACAGCGAGACCACGGCGGTGCACGCGGCAAACAGCAGAGCCAGACGAGAACTCAGCGACAGGCGACGCATCAGGCCGAACGCTCTTCAAGCACGTAACCCATGCCGCGCACGGTGTGGATCAGTTTGTTGGGAAAGTCATCGTCGATCTTCAGGCGCAGGCGCCGGATCGCCACTTCGATCACGTTGGTGTCGCTGTCGAAGTTCATGTCCCAGACTTGCGAGGCAATCAGCGATTTCGGCAACACTTCACCCTGGCGGCGCAGGAGCATTTCCAGCAGGGCGAATTCCTTGGCGGTCAGGTCGATGCGCTGACCACTGCGTTCGACCCGACGGCGAATCAGGTCCAGACGCAGGTCGGCCAGTTGCAGACTGGTTTCCTGGGGCAGGGCGCTGCCCCGGCGCAGCAGGCTGCGCACCCGGGCCAGCAGTTCGGAGAAGGCGAAGGGTTTGACCAGATAATCGTCGGCGCCGAGTTCGAGGCCGTGCACCCGGTCTTCCACGGCGTCCTTGGCGGTGAGAAACAGTACCGGCGTGTCGAGGCCGGCGTTGCGCACCGCCTGCAGAATCTGCCAGCCACTGCGCCCGGGCAGCATCACGTCGAGAATCAACAGCGCATAATCCCCGTTCAACGCCAGTTGCTGACCGCTGACGCCGTCGGCCACCAGTTCTGTGTTGAAGCCGGCCTCGGTCAGGCCCTGGCGCAGGTAGTGGCCGGTTTTCGGTTGGTCTTCGACGATCAGCAGTTTCATGGGCGACTCGGGTTGTAGGAACAAAAGCGTTATACCGTGGGAGCAGGCGACACGCGCCAACCTGACAAAGTTGTAATCTGCCTGTCAGGTAGCTGCCAGCGCAGGCGGGCTAGAGTTTCCCACAGGCTGAACCTTATCTTGTTGGAGTATGACTATGTTTTTGCGCAACCCTCTGGCCGTCGCCGCCTGCTTGCTAGCGCTGAGTTCACCTGTCTGGGCCGCTCCCGCGCACACTTATGATTTTGGCCAACCGGCACCAGCAGCCAAGGCTACTCGCAGCATTGAAGTTGTACTGAACGACATGTCGTTCGATCCCAAGGCGATTCAGGTCAAGGCCGGTGAGACGGTTCGCTTTGTGCTGGTGAATAAAGGCCAGTTGCTGCACGAATTCAACCTCGGTGACGCCGCGATGCATGCCCAACACCAGCAGGAAATGTTGCAGATGCAGCAAAGCGGCATGCTCACGCCTACCGGCATGAAAGAAATGTCCCACGACATGGCGGGTATGGATCACGGCAGCATGGGCCACGGCATGAAGCACGACGACCCCAATAGCGTGCTGGTCGAGCCGGGCAAGACCGCCGAGCTGACCTGGACCTTCAGCAAGGCCACCAGCCTGGAGTTCGCCTGCAATATTCCCGGTCACTACCAGGCGGGCATGGTCGGCAAACTGACTGTCAGTCAGTAAGCACTCAAAGGCGGGCGCAAAGGCTGATAGAATCCGCTGATTCTTCAGTCAGGTTTCCGCCATGCATCCCGCAGCCGAACATTCGCCGCTGGGCAAATCCAGCGAATACATCGCCACGTACACGCCGTCCCTGCTGTTCCCGATTCCGCGCACCGCGAAATGGGCCGAGCTGGGCCTGACCGCCGAAACCCTGCCGTATAAAGGCGTGGATTTCTGGAATTGCTTCGAACTGTCGTGGTTGTTGCCATCGGGCAAGCCGGTGGTGGCAATCGGTGAATTCAGCATTCCGGCGGATTCGCCGAACATCATCGAATCGAAGTCGTTCAAGCTGTACCTGAACTCGCTGAATCAGACGCCGTTTACCGACATCGCCAGCCTGGAAGCGACGCTGGTCAAGGACCTGTCGGCCGCTGCCGGCAAACCGGTCGGCGTACGGGTACGCAGCCTGAAGGACGTCGAGGCCGAAGGCGTCGTGGCGTTGCCGGGCGTGTGCATCGACGATCTGGACATCAGCGTCAGCAACTATGAGCATCCGCGTCCGGAACTGCTGCGTTGCGATGATTCGAAGATTGTCGAAGAGAGCGTGCATAGCCATCTGCTCAAATCGAACTGCCCGGTGACCAGTCAGCCGGACTGGGGCAGCGTGGTGGTGGAATATCGTGGCGCGGCGCTGGATCACGCGAGTCTGCTGGAATACATCGTCAGTTTCCGCCAGCACTCGGACTTCCACGAGCAGTGTGTGGAGCGGATTTTCCTCGACCTGCAGCGTTTGCTGAAGCCGGAGAAGCTCACGGTGTTTGCGCGCTATGTGCGTCGCGGCGGGCTGGATATCAACCCGTATCGCAGCACCGAAGCGGTACAACTGCCGAATCACCGCCTGGTCCGTCAATAAACATCTGAATTGTGGGAGCGGGCTTGCTCGCGAAAGCGGTCTGTCAGCCAATGCATCATCAACTGACAGACCGCTTTCGCGAGCAAGCCCGCTCCCACATTGGAATGTGTTTCAAATTGTGGAAATGAAAAAGCCCTGCCAGCGCTGGCAGGGCTTTTTGCATTTCAGGGGGAGGGAAATCAGATCCCCATGCTACCCAACGCATTGACGATATTGCGCAGGGTGCCGGCAATGGCTGGGTGTTCGAGTTCAAAGCGGTCCACCGCCAGGTTCACGCCATCGGCGATGCTGGCATCCTGAGTGGCGTTCTCCAGTTTGATTTCCGATTCGATCTGCGCCATCAGCGCATGCAGATCTTCACGTTCGGCTTCGGACAGCGGAGGATTCTGCTCCAGTTGCTCGCGCAGGGTGTCGAGTTGTTTTTGCAGTTCTTGGGCGGGCATGGTGGGGTTCCTTTTATCAAGAGGCACTGGCATTGACCGCAGCCGCGCGCCAAAGGTCTATGGCTGACCTTTAGATTAATCCACTCTGCTGCAACCTGCATGATCCCGGTCAGGGCTTTTCGCCCTTGAGGCGGCGCAGGTTGATGTCGGCCAGGCAGGTGCCGAGCTCGCCCAGATGATCGATCACCGAATGCACGCCCAGCCCGAACAACTGCAGGGTTGCCTTACCGCGTCGTTGGTCGCGTTCGTTCTGGCTCAGCGCTTGCCACTCGCTCGGCGACAGGCCGCACAGTGAGCCGCAGGACGCCAGGCCAATGGTCCACAGCCCGGCGTTGAGGCCCGCTTGCAGCAACCGGGGCTCGCCGCTCACCAGCACGCAGCCATCCAGGCAGCTGACGTTCAAAACCATCAGCGCTTGCCAGCAGGCGTTCGGTGCGGGCCATGGATTGATTGTTGCTGAATATTGCGTCGGTTTGATCCACGCCGGCAGAGAGGCCGCCAGGGGTTGCGCGAGGGCAGGGGGCAGCTCGTCGATCCACGCACAGGGAATCTGCTGGCGCTGCAGGCTGAGCAGGCTGTCGAGAGCGCCGGGTGTGGCGTGGGCGTGCTCGGGCAGTACGCTGGCGTGTTGATGGGCACGGGCGCCGAAATCCACCAGACAGCCACTGAGTCCGAACAGCACGGCGGTCAGGCCGGGCGCGGCGACAGGCAAGACTTCAGCATGGGTCATGGCAACGTCCCTGAAATAGGCATGAGGCTAGGCGACGCCGGTGACAGTTGGATGACAGGTGTGTGAAGGCGCTCCCTGGAAACGTCCTGCATTACTCTTCACGGGTGGACTGCCCAAAACGGCTTTTGCGCTTATACTAGCGCTCTTAACGCCTGGGCCCGGGTGCCCGCGCCAGTAAAAATCCAAGGAGTTTTTCTATGCGCTGGAGCAATCCTCTCGCTCAGCTATGTGTATGTGCCAGCGTCCTGCTGGTTCCGTTCGCCGCCAACGCTGCAACGGAAGAAGACCCTTGGGAAAGCGTCAACCGCCCGATCTTCCAGTTCAACGACTTCGTTGACACCTACGCGCTCAAGCCGCTGGCGCAGGGTTATGAGTTCGTGACGCCGCAGTTCCTCGAAGACGGCATCCACAACATGTTCCGCAACGTCGGTGACGTCACCAACCTGGCGAACAACATTCTGCAGGCCAAACCGGCAGCAGCCGGTGTCGATACCGCGCGTATCATCTTCAACACCACCTTCGGCCTGCTGGGCTTCTTCGATGTCGGCACCAAAATGGGCCTGAATCGCAGTGACGAAGACTTCGGTCAGACCCTCGGTTACTGGGGCGTCAGCAGCGGCCCTTACGTGATGCTGCCGTTGCTCGGCCCGAGCACCCTGCGTGATGCACCGTCCAAGTACGTCGACAGCTACACCGGTCCGTACCGCTACATCAACGACGTGCCTGTCCGTAACTCGGTGTTCGGCCTGAACATCGTCGACACCCGCGCCAGCCTGCTGTCGAGCGAGAAGCTGATCAGCGGCGACAAATACACCTTCATCCGCAACGCCTACCTGCAGAACCGCGAGTTCAAGGTCAAGGATGGTCACGTCGAAGACGATTTTTAATCTCGACCGATGACAGGAAGGCGGCCCGCGAGGCCGCCTTTTTTGTGTGCGCTTATTTCATCTTCAGAATGCTCAGGCCGAGCTTCTGGCCATCGCCGTCCTGAGCCTTGACCCAGACCACTTCGGTCTCCGCTTCCAGCCCGCTCAGCGCCGCATGCTCGGAATCGATGCGCACGCTCAAACGGTCACCAACCGCGAACTGGCGCGGCGCTTCGACCTGCATGCCACTGCTCGAGAGGTCGATGCACACGCCCGACACCTGATCCCCTTCATGAATCAACACCACATCGGCATCGACCCGCATGCGGATGAAATCGCGCTTTTCGCTGTAGTCCCGACCGGTTTGACTCATGGCTTCGACCTTCCATTGGGTTACGGTTTGAGCTGTTCTTATAACTCTCGGTGATTTGACAAGTAAAGTCGTCAAGCGACCATCGGCGCATGCTTGAAACGCCCCGCGGATGGGAGTACCGTCTGCGCCTTAGAAGGGCACCTCTGGTGCAATCGCGTTCCGGCTCAGTGCTCGAAAGCGGTGCAGCAGAGAGGCTAGAAAGCGAATCCAGTAGTCTGAGCCGGGCCGATGCCCCGCCTGCTACGCCAACCTAATTCTGGCGCCGTTTGCCCACATGCCAAAAACCAGTGCCACGCTGCTGATAATCGATGATGACGAAGTAGTGCGCGCGAGCCTCGCGGCCTATTTGGAAGACAGTGGTTTCAGCGTCCTGCAGGCCAGCAACGGCCAACAGGGTCTTCAGGTATTCGAGCAAGACAAGCCCGACTTGGTCATCTGCGATCTGCGCATGCCGCAGATGGGTGGTCTCGAACTTATCCGTCAGGTCACCGAGCGCTCACCGCAAACGCCGATGATCGTCGTTTCGGGTGCCGGCGTGATGAACGACGCGGTCGAGGCGCTGCGCCTGGGTGCGGCGGACTACCTGATCAAGCCTCTCGAAGACCTGGCCGTGCTCGAGCATTCGGTGCGCCGCGCGCTGGATCGTGCGCGCCTGCTGCTGGAGAACCAGCGCTACCGCGAGAAGCTGGAGAAGGCCAACCGCGAGCTCGAAGCCAGCCTGAACCTGCTCCAGGAAGACCAGAACGCCGGTCGTCAGGTGCAGATGAACATGCTGCCGGAAAGCCCGTGGCGCATCGACGAGTTCCAGTTTGCCCACCAGATCATCCCGTCGCTGTACCTGTCGGGTGATTTTGTCGACTACTTCCGTGTCGACGAGCGTCGGGTGGCGTTCTACCTGGCCGACGTATCGGGCCATGGCGCCTCGTCAGCGTTCGTCACGGTGCTGCTGAAGTTCATGACCACGCGCCTGCTGTTCGAGTCCAAGCGCAACGGCACGTTGCCGGAATTCAAGCCTTCGGAAGTCCTTGGTCATATCAACCGGGGGCTGATCAGTTGTAAGCTGGGCAAACACGTCACAATGGTCGGTGGAGTCATCGACGAGGAGACCGGTTTGTTGACCTATAGCATCGGCGGCCATCTGCCGTTGCCTGTGTTGTACACGCCTGACAGTGTTCGTTACCTCGAAGGCCGCGGTTTGCCGGTGGGCCTGTTCAATGAGGCCACCTACGAAGATCACGTGCTTGAGCTGCCTCCGACGTTCAGCCTGACGCTGATGTCCGACGGCATTCTGGATCTGTTGCCAGAACCGACGCTCAAGGAAAAAGAAGCCGCTTTGCCCCAACGGGTGAAGTCGGCGGGCGGCAGCCTGGATGGTCTGCGGCAAGTGTTTGGATTGGCCACGCTAGGGGAGATGCCGGATGATATCGCCCTGTTGGTGTTGAGCAGGAACCTTCAATGAGTACCGGTAGAATCCAGTTCGCCGAGCAGGACGGCACCTTCGTCCTGAAGTTCGTCGGTGAAGTTCGCCTGACCCTGTGTTCGGCGTTGGATGCGACTATTGAGAAAATCTTCACCGCGTTGAATTTCAACGCGATCGTGATCGATTTGACCGAAACCCGCAGCATCGACAGCACCACCCTCGGCCTGCTGGCCAAACTGTCGATCCTGTCGCGGCAAAAGGTCGGCCTGCTGCCGACCGTCGTCACCACCCACGAAGACATCACCCGTCTGCTGCAGTCGATGGGCTTCGAGCAGGTGTTCAACATCGTCAACCACCCGGTGCCGTGCCCCGAGTGCCTGGATGACCTGCCGGATCAGGACCAGTCCGAAGAAGTGGTGCGGATCAAGGTGCTCGAAGCGCACAAGATCCTCATGGGCCTGAACGACTCCAATCGTGAAGCCTTCCATGATCTGGTGAATGCCCTCGAACGGCATTGATGGCCTGAAATGTGGGTAGGGCCTGCTGGCCCTATCGCGAGCAGGCTCACTCCTACAGGGTTTCTCATTCGACGCATAATCTTGAGTAATCCACAGATCCACTGTAGGAGTGAGCCTGCTCGCGATAGCTCTCGCCAAAACACTAATAATCCAGCAGGCACAAAAAAGGGCGAACCCAACCGGGTTCGCCCTTTTTGCATTTCAACCGCTCAGATCACAGCTTGGCCTGCAGCAGCGCCTCGAGCTTCTCCTGGTCACGGGCAAACTGACGGATGCCCTCAGCCAGTTTCTCGGTAGCCATCGCGTCTTCGTTGGACAGCCAGCGGAATTGTGCTTCGTTGAGGCTCAGGCGCGCTTCGCCGGCGTGGCCCGGGGCGAGTTTGCGCTCCAGTTTGCCAGTGTCTGCCGCGAGCTTGTCGATCAGGTCCGGGCTGATGGTCAGGCGATCGCAGCCGGCCAGTTGCTCGATCTGGCTCAGGTTGCGGAAGCTGGCACCCATGACCACGGTCTTGTAGTCATTGGCCTTGTAGTAGTTGTAGATGCGGGTGACCGACTGCACGCCCGGATCATCGGCGCCGGTGTAGTCGTTGCCGTTAGCCTTCTTGTACCAGTCGTAGATGCGGCCCACGAACGGCGAGATCAGGAACACCCCGGCGTCAGCGCAAGCGGCAGCCTGAGCGAAGGAGAACAGCAGGGTCAGGTTGGTCTGGATGCCTTCCTTCTCGAGGATCTCGGCAGCGCGGATGCCTTCCCAGGTCGAAGCGATCTTGATCAGCACGCGGTCGCGGCCGATGCCGGCCTTGTCGTACAGCTCGATCAGGCGATGCGCACGCTTGAGCACGGCGTCCTGGTCGAACGACAGGCGCGCATCCACTTCGGTAGAAATGCGGCCCGGAATCACTTTGAGGATTTCCTGGCCCACGGCGACGCCGAAACGGTCGCTGGCCAGACCCACGTCGCCCTTGCAGTCGCTGACGCAGGCGTTCAGCAGCTCGGCGTAGGCGGGGATGGCGGCTGCCTTGAGCAGCAGGGAAGGGTTGGTGGTGGCGTCGACCGGCTTGACCCGGGCGATCGCTTCGAAGTCGCCGGTGTCGGCAACTACGGTGGTCATCTGTTTGAGTTGTTCCAGCTTGGAAGTCATGGGTGTGCTCTGTCCTGTGGGTTTGACGACATTACCCGAGCGTTGACAGCCACTCAAGGGCATCAAGGCGCAACGGGTTCCCCGGGGGCAACAACCTGAGAACGGCTGTTTGAACGGTGGGGCGCGGTATCGATGAATACGATGCCAAAATCGGCCGCAGGTTCAAAGCAACTGACGGCCAGCGCCCCTTGAGCACATTGATGGAGGTTATTGCTGGCTCAGCTGGGTTTTGACCGCAGTTTCGGCCGGTTTCGGCTGGCCATCGGACGTCAACAGACCGAAATTCTTCTCGCGGTCATTGCTGCCGGTGTCGCTGTTTTTCCACTCGTAAATCGAGGTCAGGGCAATGTTGCGGGTTTTGATATCGGCCACGAATGCACTGATTTTACTGGCTTGGCCTTCAGTTCCGCCGTTGGAGGGAAGCGCCGAGATGCCCCATTCGCTGATCACCCCCGGCAGATGGAAGTTCTGCTGGATAAACGCCTGGGCGTTGCTGATCTGCGTGCCGCTCATGCCGTAGGGATGGTAGGAGACCGCGTTGAGGCATTTGGGGTATTCGCTGACGATTCGGTTGAGTGCCACGGTGGACGCCGAGCCGGCAGTCGGCGGCCGGGCGAAGCCAAAACCGATCACCGGGACAGTCTGGGGTTTGTCTTGCAGGGTCTTGCACGCTGCGCTCATGAACGGCACGAACGTCGTGTCGAAATTGCCGGTCGGCCAGTAAGTGCCGAGGTCCGGCTCATTCCATAGCTCGATCGCCACCAGTTGTGAGCCATAGGTCGCTGCCAGGCTGGTCAGCGCGTTGGCATACGCGACCCCCGCGTTCGCCAGATCATTGGCCGGTAACGGCTTGGTCGCGCGCAGGGTCATCAGCACCGGCAGTCCGGCTGCGCGGGCCACGGCGAAGGCATCGCTGATCTGCTTCTGGTAGGCCGCGCTGGGCAGGCTGTCAGTCCATACGCCAAAACGCACGAAACTGAAGCCGGTGGCTTTGACGCGCTCGGCGTCGGCAGCGGAAAAGGTCTGGACTTTGACCTGAACCCCGATGGTTTTATTGGCGGGCAATGCCGGGAACAGTTCATTGGCCTGGCTCTGGCCGGTTGCCGCCAGCAGTAACAGGGTCAGGGCGCTCAGGGGGTTGAGATGGGCTGATTTCATGTCGGTTCTCCGGGTGAGAAGTGACAACGGCGAAAAGATATCTCGAGATAACTGTTTCGAAACTAACAATGGCACTAAGTGCGCCAATGTTATTTTTTGTCAGGAAAACCAGACCTGAAAATCACAGTTATTTTTAGTCCGTTAATTGTGTTTTGGCGGCTTTTGACCCTGTGGTACTTAATACGCTGGTACTAACAGGGCGAATCTATTTCTGAGTGCAGAATGATCTAGTGGGTTCATTAAGATCCGCTCTAGATGTTGGCAGAATGATATTACACAGGAATGTAAACCTTGTTCAAAAAGATCCTCGTCGTGTGCGTTGGCAATATTTGCCGAAGTCCGACAGCAGAACTTCTGCTGCGTAACGCGCTGACCCCCTCAACCATTTCGGTGACGTCCGCAGGTCTCTCTGCGCGGGTCGGCGAAGGCATGGAAGCCTCGGCGCGCCAGGTGCTGGAAGACCACGGGCACAGCGCCGAGGGTTTCCGGGCCCGGCAATTGACCGCCGATATCGTCAATGAATCAGACCTGATTCTGGTCATGGAAAAACAACATGTGAATCAGGTGCTGAAGATTGCCTCGCACGCCCGAGGCAAAGTATTTCTTCTCGGCAAGTGGCAGAGCGAACGAGAAATACAGGATCCGTATCGTCAAGGTAAGGCCGCTTTTATTCATGCCCATGCATTGATTGAAGATGCTGTTAGCTCGTGGGCGCAGCGCCTCGGACATTGATGAATATTCTTCAGATCAGTGAATGGTAAGAAAGACTTATGCAGTTACCGTCAGTAATCGCCAACCGTGATAACGATCAAGACAGTATTGATCTTCTCGGCATATTCGGCAGTTTGATCGACCAGAAATGGTTGATCGGTGCATTCACCGGTGCATTCATGGCCGCTGGCGTTGCCTACGCGGTATTGGCGACGCCGGTGTACCTGGCGAACGCACTGGTTCAGGTCGAACCGAAAAAGAACGACATGCTCGGTTTTTCCGACCTCAGCAGCATGCTCGGCGGGCAATCGCCGTCGGTGACCGAAATCGGCATCATCAAGTCCCGCGCGGTGATCGGCAAAACTGTCGACGACCTGCGCCTGGACATCGACGTCACCCCCAACACCTTCCCGGTGGTCGGCGGTTTTCTCGCCCGGCGTTATCGCGGCGAAACCGAGTTCAGCGTGGCGCCGCCGCGTTTTGGCTTCAACAGCTACGCCTGGGGCGGCGAGCGTCTGGAGTTTACCCGGCTCAATCTGCCCAAAGAGTTGTTGGGCAAGAAGCTCACCCTGGTGGCTGGCGAACAACAGCACTTTCAGTTGCTCGATGACAACGACAACCTGTTGGTCGAGGGCGTCGCCGGCGAAGCCTTCGCCCAGGACGGCGTCGAGGGTTTGATCGAGCGCCTGCAAGCCAACCCGGGTACTCGCTTTGAAGTGGTGCGCAATCCACGGATCGTGACCATTCAGGGTTACCAGGATGCGCTGGATATCTCCGAGCAAGGTAAAGAGTCGGGGATTATCCGTCTGGCGCTGGCCAGCGCCGATGCGGCCGAGGCGGTGAAGATCCTCAACAAGATCGCCGCGCTCTACGTGGACCAGAACGTGCGCCGCACCTCGGCGGAAGCGGCGCAGAGCCTGGCGTTCCTGCAAAGCCAGTTGCCGCAGGTCAAGCGTGATCTGGCCAAGGCCAGCGATGCGCTCAACGCGTATCAGACCCACGGCAAGACCGTGAATATTTCCCTGGAAACGCAATCGGTGCTTGGTCAGTCCGTGGCGCTGGAAACGCGGATTTCCGAGCTGAAAATGCAGCAGGCGGAAATGGATCGCAAGTTCACCAAGCAGCATCCGGCGTATCGCGCGCTGATGTCGCAGATCGGCGAATTGACCCAGCAGCAGAAATCGCTGGAAGGCAAGGTCGGTGATCTGCCGGCCACGCAGCAGGAGCTGCTCAACCTGACCCGCGATGTGGAAGTGGCTTCGCAGATCTACACGCAGTTGCTGAACAAATCCCAGGAATTGGACATCGTCCGCGCCGGGGCGGTGGGCAATGTGCGCCTGATCGATCCGGCGGATGTTGACCTGAGCAGCCCGGTCAAACCGAAAAAAGCCCTGATCGTGCTGATCGCAACGTTCCTCGGCGCCTTTCTCGGCGTAGCCCTGGTGCTGTTGCGCAAATCGTTGAGCAAGGGTCTGGAAGGGCCGGAAGCCATCGAACAGCTCGGGCTGCCGGTGTACGCGTCGATTCCCTACAGCGCCTTGCAGCGTGACGAGGACACGAAAAAAGGCCGAGCCAAAATCACCGCCGAGACGCCGGCCTATCTGCTGGCCCTGCGCAACCCGACCGACCTGTCCATCGAGTCGATCCGCAGCCTGCGCACCTGCCTGCATTTCGCCGCGCTGGATTCGACCAACAACCGCATCATGATCTCCGGCCCCAGCCCGCAGGTCGGCAAGACCTTCGTCTCCTCCAACCTCGCCGCGGTCATGGCGCAGAGCGGTCAGCGCGTGCTGCTGATCGACGCTGATATGCGCAAGGGCCACCTGCACAAGACGCTGAATGTGCCGATCGCTAATGGCCTGTCGGATCTGCTGGTCAAGCGCTGCAGCATCGAGCAGGCGATCAACACGGTGGAAATCGACAACCTGCACTTCATCAGCCGTGGTCAGGTTCCACCGAATCCTTCCGAGTTGTTGATGCACGCCAACTTCCGCGATTTGCTCGCCGAGCTGAGTCAGCGCTACGACGTGGTGATCATCGATACGCCGCCACTGCTCGCGGTTACCGACGCGGCGATTGTCGGGCGTGAAGCCGGGATCAGCCTGATCGTCACGCGGTTTGCGGTAAACCCGGCCAAGGAAATTGAAGCGACCATTCGCCGCTTCGCGCAGAACGGCATCGAGCTCAAGGGCGCGGTGTTCAACGGCGTCGAGAAGCGCGCTGCCAGCTACTACGGCAATGGCAGCTATGGCTATTACAACTACGAATACGCGTCGGACAAATCCTGAAATCAGGGGCGTTCCAACAGGCATGAAAGTGGGTGGGTTGTGAAGAAAATACTGCACGTGGCTGAAACGATAAAAGGTGGGGTCGCCACCGTTATCCGCACCATCTCGGCGTCGCCCGAAGGCCAGGATTCGAATTACGAGCTGGTCTATCTGGTGCCGCTCGACCAGAAACAAGAGCTGCACGGCATTGATGCACAGCAGATTCGCACGTTCGAACGCAGCGGGCGTGATGTGCGTTCGCTGCTGCGTTTTGCCTGGCAACTGACCCGGGTGATGCTCAAGGAAAAACCCGATGTGGTGCATTTGCACAGCACCTTTTCCGGGGTGATCGGCCGCGTGGTCTGTGTGCTTCTGCGACCGTGGCGCAAGCCGAAAATCGTCTACTGCCCGCACGCCTTTTCGTTCCTGATGGAAAGCTCGCCGACCAAGCAGAAGATCTACGCATGGATCGAGCGGGTCCTGCAGAGAGTCACCGACGTGATTATCTGCGTCAGCCGCTACGAGATGGACAAGGCTGCGCGGTTCGGCATTCAGCGCTCGCGCATGAAGCTGATCTACAACGGCATCCACCAGCGCGACGAGGCGCCGAAGGCCGAGAGCCCCGCGCCGATTCATCTGCTGTTCGTCGGTCGTCTCGATTACCAGAAAGGTTTCGACGTGCTGCTCAAGGCCTTCGCCAAGGTGCAGCGAAGTGATCTGAAACTGACGGTGGTCGGCAGTGCGGTCAACGAGGACACGGTCGAGTGCCCCGAGATGGACGCGGTCGAGTACCTGCCGTGGGTCACGCCGGCCGAAGTGCAGGCGCTGTATCAACAGGCCGACGCGCTGATCGTTCCGAGCCGCTGGGAAGGTTTTGCCATGGTGCCGCTGGAAGGCATGGCCATGGGCTTGCCGGTGATCGCCAGCAACTGCACGTCACTGCCCGAACTGGTCACCCATGAAGTGTCCGGCTACGTCTTTCCCACCGGTGATCATCAGGCGCTGGCCGACGTGCTGGCGCGAATCCAGAAGCCGCGGTTGCTCGACCTCGGCAGCGAAGGCCGGAACATCGTGCGCGAGCGCTTCAGTGCCGCGCTGATGATCCGCCAGACCTACGACGTGTATTGCGCTCCCACTTATTAAGTAGAACTCAAGCTTATGAACGTAACGATTTTGCATGGCTACAGTGCCTCCAACTCCGGTGACGGCCTGCTCGTCGATCTGGCCATCGCGTTGGTGCAGCGCAACTTTGGCGAAGACACCGCGATCAATGTCGTGGCCTCCGACCCGCAGTCTTTCGCCTACCTGCCGCACCCGCGTTTCGATGCGCCGGTGATGGCGGCCAAGGGCCTGGGGCGGGTCAAGCAGGCGGTGTTTCTCAATCAGTCGTATGCCGGGCTGGCGGATCTGCTGCGCAAGACCGATCTGATCGTCGGCGTCGGTGGCGGCTACATGCGCTCCAAAAGCGCCTTCGAACACATCAAGCTGAAACTCGGCCACGCCAAGCAACTGGAAACGGCGATCCTCAGCAAAGTGCCGTCGGTGTACCTGCCGCAAAGCATCGGTCCGTTCCATGGCGAGAGCCGCCAGATCGTCGATCACTACGCCAGCGCTGACGCGGTGTTCGTGCGCGATAACCGCTCCTCGGCAATGTTCGATGCCTGTGAAAACGTCTACCGCGCGCCGGATCTGGCGGTGCAGTCGTTGGCCAGCAAGATTCTTCAGCAGCCGAAGTTCACCCGCTGTGCCGCGTCGCCGGCCACTGTGTGCGTGGTGCTGCGCAAGCCGCCGGAGTGGAGCAAGGACAAGAAGGTCGCCTACGTCGCCAACCTGAAGTTGCTGCTGCAGCGCCTGAAGAACAAAAGCAAAGTGGTCTGCGCGGTGCAGAGCGCCGTTCGCGGCAACGATGACGGTGCGTTCTATCGCGAACTGGGCATCACCGAGGACCTGCTGTCGTTGAAGGCGACGATTGCCAAATATCAGCCGGACCTGGTGATCTCGGTGCGTCTGCACGGCGCCATCGAGTCGCTGCTGTCCGGTGTCCCGGCGTACCACATCAGCTATGAGCGCAAAGGCTTTGGCGCCTATCAGGACATGGGCGTGGAAGACTGGGTGATCAACGGTGGCGACATCAATGTCGACCAGATCATCGACACCGTGTATGCGCCGAATGCCCTGTCGAACTTCGGCAAGCGCCTGACCGACACTTGCCGCGAAATCGAAGCCAAGACGGTGATGATGGACGAGATCATCAAAGGCGTCGTTCGATGATATTTCGCTTGCTGCTGCGCGGCGGAGCCTTGGGCGCGAAGTTTCTGCTGGTGTTGGCCATCACCCATTACCTGGGCTACGAAGCGCTGGGGTTTTATGGCGTGGTGGTCGCGGCGTCGCTGATCGCTTCGAAGTTCTACAGCGTTGGTTTCAGTTCCGAGATCAATCGGTTGATCAGCGTTGGCGGCAGCTCGCGGCGGGTGGTCGACAAAGTCCTGTTGCTGTACCTGGCAGTGGGGCTGCTGCTGTCGCTGCTGACGGTGGGGATTTACTCGCTGTTCCAGCAGGTCGAGGCGAGCACCGCGTTGATTCTTTGCGTGACGCTGGTGCTGCTCACCGAACACCTGTCGTTCGAGATCAACTCGTTCGTGTTTTCTGCGCAGAAAGCTACCGCGGGCGCGCTGCTGTTCTTCATCAAGACCGGTCTCTGGGCGTTGCTGGCGGTGGGCGGGATGATGCTCGACTGGGTCTCCGGCATTGCCAGTGTGCTGTGGCTGTGGGTGGCCGCCAACGTGTTGGTGATCGTCGCTGGTTACCTGATCGTGGTGAACGTGCACAAGGGCCGGGTCAGCGAAGCACTGACAACCGCGACCGTGTGGAAAGCCGGGTTGCCGTTTTATTTCGGCACGGGGTTGATCGCCTTGAGTCAGTCCGTCGAGCGCTTCCTGATTGCCGATCTCGAGCCCTACGCCAGCTTGGGTAAATATGTGTACGCGTGGTCTGCGGCGAACACTTTGCAGGCGCTGTCCTACGCGGTGGTGGCGGTGGTGGGGATTCCGGTGCTGGCCAAGCGGTTTCAGGCGGATCAGCAGGCGTTCACGGTCACCCATTTGTTCGTCAACAAATGGGTGATGCGCTCGCTGCTGGTGTCGGCGGCGGTGGCGGTGCTGATCTATCTGTTCTTCAACGTGGTGCTCGATTACGTCGCCAGCAGCGTGCCGCGTCCGGATAACGCGATCCTCGGTGTACTGATTTTTTCCTTTGCCCTGCGGGCCATCGGCGACATCGTCTGGGGCGGTCTGATCGCTTCGAAAAACAGTCGAGTGTCATTCGCCAGCGCGGCGATTTGCTTGCTGGTGTCGGTGCCGGTCAGCTATCTGCTGATCAAGCATTATTCGATTTATGGCGCGGCGTGGGGCAATGTCTTCGCGATCATCGTGCAGCTCGGGGTGATCGCCGTATTGACTCGGGCGACCCGTGCCAAAGGGGCGCTGGCATGGGGTTGAAGTTGCCGTGCATCGAGTTTCGCGGCCGCAAACTCGATTCTTCGCTGTCGTTCCTGATTCTGTTCACCGGGCTGTTTCTGTCGGTGGCGATGCCGCTGCTGATCCCGCGCGCTCCGGGCCCGGATGCCATGACCTTGTGGTCGTCCTACGCCCGCGCCGACAACTGCAATTTCTGGAACCCGTTCTCGCCTGATCGCTCCTCCTATGAGTGTTCGGCGTTCCTGCTGCGGCCCACCGGGATCAATCTCACCAACGCCTGGGCCTACGGGATGTTCTGCAATTTCTTCCTCACGGCGATTCCGGTAGTGGTGTTCCGGCGCATGCCGCTGGCGATCTTCGGCACCCTGTGCCTGTGGGGAATTGTGCGTTCGTTCTTTCTGGAAAACCTGACCAAGGAAATCATCGTTTCGGTGGCGGTGCTGAGCATTTTGTTCAGCTCGCTGACGCGCAAATACCGCGGCGGATTTTTTCTGTCGGCGGTGATCTACGGCGTGCTGATCCGGCCTTACTGGATTCTGTTTTCGTTGTCGTGGGTCGGCGTCTGCGTGATGAAGAAGTATGTGTCGCGCTTCACCTTCTTCCTGATGCTGTTCCTGTTTTACCTGGCGGTGGCCATGGCGATCCAGCTGGCGTTGGGGTTTCCGGTGTCGTCGATTCGCGCCAGCAACAACGAGTTGCGTACGGCCGGGGAGGAGGGTTCGAAATCGCTGATCGTCTCGTGGCTCAGCGGCAGTGACTTCGTCTCGCAGGCGCTGGACTCGATGATCATTTTCTTCCGGCTGTCATTCCCGGTGGAGCTGATTCTGTTGTCCGGGCCGGGCCAGGTGATCTTTGTGGCGCTGATGATCATGACCGCGCTGCTGCTGTTCAAAGTCATCACCTCCACCGACTACAAAGGCGCACCGATCGAAACCAAACCCAAGGAACTGATCGCGATTCCGCTGGCGTTTTTGCTGGTGCAAGGTTTGTTCGAGCCGGACTTCGGCTCCTTCGCCCGGCACTTTTCCATGGTGGTGCCGGTGCTGTTTGTTGGCCTCGGCTTGATGTTGCGCGCGAACAAGCCGGTGCGGGTTGAATCACGAGTTCTGAATTGAGGCAGGTGTTTATGTCGAGCAAGAAAAAATCGCTGGAGATCGAAACCCTGCGTGGCCTGGCGTGCCTGCTGCTGGTGCTCTATCACGTCATTGGCCCGTTGGGCGGAGGCCTGAAGATCGATCTCGGCTCGCCGTTTCGGGTGATCGCCGACTCGATGGTGTACGTGCGCATGCCGCTGTTCACCTTCATTTCCGGCTACATCTATTCGATCTACAAAATTCGCGGCAATGACTTTTCCGCGTTCTTCAGTGGCAAAGTGCGACGGCTGATCGTGCCGCTGTTTTGCGTCGGCGTGCCGTTCTCGGTGTTGCAGGCGGTGGGGCCGGGGGTGAACAAGGATGTCGGCGTGATCGATGCCTTGTTGTCGTTCTGGGTACCGGTCAATCACTTCTGGTTCCTGCAGGCGGTGTTCATCATTTTCATGTTCGTCGGCCTGCTGGAATGGCGCGGGCTGCTGCGCTCGATGACGCGCGTGTACCTGCTGTTCGGGTTCGCTGCGGCGGTGTTTCTGCTGCCACCGTTCAAGCTCGATGCGTTCGGCATCAATGGCGCGATTTACCTGCTGCCGTTTTTTGTGGCGGGGATGATCGGTCAGGAAAATGTCGAGGCGTTGAAGCAACGGTTCAAGGTGATCGGGCCGCTGGTGTTTGTGTTGATTTCGTTGACGCTGCTGTACGTGGCGGCGATTGATCGTGAGTTGATCGTCGACCGCCGCAGCCTGATCGGTCTGACCGTGGGGTGTGTGTCCTGCATTGCTTTGCTGTCGAGTGACATGCGCTCGAAGTGGCTGACCTGGCTGGGCGGCTACTCTTACGCGATCTTTCTGTTCCATGTGCTGTTCGCGGCGACTTCGCGGTTTGTCATGGGGCGGCTGGGTGTGAAAGACGAAAGCATTCTGGTGCTCAGTGGGCTGCTGTTTGGTCTGTTGGGGCCGGTGGTGCTGTCGATGATTTTCAGCCGCTTCAATGTCACTTCGGTGCTGTTTCTCGGGGAGCGCGCGGCGAAGAAAAAACCGGTGGCGGGCATTGCTCCGGTGGTGCCGGCCAATAGCTGAAAGGCTTCGCGAGCAAGCCCGCTCCCACAGGGGTTGTGTGAGTTGCCGAGATCCAATGTGGGAGCGGGCTTGCTCGCGAAGGGGCCATTCCAGACTGAAGGAAATAATGCATGTTGGCAGTAAATGACGCTCAGCCCGTCGCGGCGTCGGTGGTGGAAGTAGGCGATGCCCGCGAGCGTTTTGCCCAGTGGCGCGAAGGCAAGGCCGGGAAGGTCTTGTCGGTCTCGGTGATCGGCGACAGCTACAGCGCCGGGCAGGATTTCTACCTGAACAAACTGGTGCAGCGCGTGGCCGGCGAAGTGGGTTTTGCCGGCCCCGGTTACGTCGGTTTCAACCACGGCGCCGCGCTGGGGGGCACGCATTTCAAATACACCCGCAGCAGCGAAAAATACTTCGGTGGTGGCTGGCAAGTGTCCGGCCTCGGCCAAGCCAGCCCCGACAGCCGCACGGTGACCGGCAAGCCCGGTGCCTGGCTGCAAATCGATGCCAGCCCGACACCGGCCATCGACACCCAAGTCACCCAGGCGAAATTGCTCTATCTGGGCAACGGCGAAGCCAGTGAGCTGCGCTACCGTTGGACACCCTCGGAAGACTGGCAGCCATTGACGCTCAAGGGTTCGGGCGTTCAGGAAGTACCGCTTGCAGGTCTCTCTTCAGCGCCAGACTGGTCATTCAAACTGGAAGTGGTGAAGGGCGCACCGACCTTGTTTGGCCTGTGGCTGAGCAACGATCAGCACGGCGTGCGGGTTTCAAAACTGGCGGCCTCGGGCGCGGCATCCGCGGATTTCTATCACCAGAACCCGCAATGGCAGGTGCAGTGGAAAGCCGCCGTGTCGAAGATCCCCGCCGACGTTTACCTGATCATGCTCGGCGGCAACGATCAGGGCTTAGGGGTCAAACCCGAACAGTACCTGCACAACGTTCAGGGCCTGGTGGCGATGATCCGCGAGATCCAGCCGGCGGCGAGCATCAACCTGATCATGCGTCAGGACACCACGCGCTCAAGTGCCTATCCGATGTCGGCGTATGCACAGGTCTTGCAGCCGTGGGCGCATGAGCAGCAGTTGGGTTTTGCCAATCTGCAATGCGCGTTCGGCCCGGACGTCAAACGCTACGCGGCGGCGATGATCGGCCCGGACAAGATTCATCCGCAGCCGGCCACGGGCGGGAAGGTGATTGCCGATTACTTCTATCGCTGGATCGTCAGTGGCATCAACGCGGACAGTTGCGACTTGTAGGAGCTGCGGCACGCTGCGATCTTTTGATCTTGCTCTTGAAAACAAAATCAAAAGATCGCAGCGTGCCGCAGCTCCTACAGGGGCGTGTTTTATTTGAAGTTATCTATCTGGCTCAGGAGCTCAGCCGTTTTCTGCGGCATCAGTTGCGTGGCACACCGCGTCTCGACATTGATGATGATCGCCGGCTCGTTGCAGCACAGGCGTACGCGGAAGCGCCAGTCGCTGAAGATCACCTTCAGGCCATCACGATCGTCCATTTCCAGCGCCTGCTCGGCATACCGTTGTTTCAGATGGGCGAGCAGGGGGTAGGGATCCGCCAGCGTGCGGCGAATGTCGCCGGACGAGGGAAACATGCCGATGCGTTCCCCCTGCAAAATACTGCCCAGCCACGACTCGTTGGCGCTGGGCAACGGCTGATGGTGTGACAGCCAGCTCACCGTGCCGAGGTTGCCCACCTCCCGTTCAATCTCTGCTGCATGCTGTGCCATGTTCATGGGTTGCCTCCTGAAAAGAGAAGTGGGCGGGGACCGTCTCAGCGGCCCTTGAGGTAGACGTTGTCGTAGCAGAAGTTGGTCGCTTGCAGGTAACCCTCGGCGTCGCCGCAGTCAAAGCGCAGGCCCTTGAACTTGTAAGCCAGCACGCAACCGTTCTGCGCCTGTTTCATCAGCGCGTCGGTGATCTGGATTTCGCCGCCCTTGCCCGGTTGCGTGTCGGCGATCAGGTCGAAGATGTCCGGGGTGAGGATGTAGCGGCCGATGATCGCCAGGTTCGACGGGGCATCCTGCGGCGCCGGTTTTTCCACCATGTTATTGACCCGGTAGATGCCCTCGGAAATCAGCTCGCCGGCGATCACCCCGTATTTGTGGGTCTGGTCGGCCGGGACTTCCTGGATGGCGACGATCGAGCAGCGGAATTTCTTGTACAGCTGGATCATCTGCGACAGCACGCCGTCACCTTCCAGGTTCAGGCACAAGTCGTCGGCCAGCACCACGGCAAAGGGTTCATCGCCGATCAACGGGCGGCCGCTGAGAATCGCGTGACCGAGGCCCTTCATTTCCACCTGACGGGTGTAGGAGAAGGTGCAGGTGTCGATCAGCTCGCGGGTGCCGGCGAGGAACTTCTCTTTCTCGGTGCCGCGGATCTGGTGTTCGAGTTCGTAGCTGATGTCGAAGTGGTCTTCCAGCGCACGCTTGCCCCGACCGGTGACGATGGCCATGTGTTGCAGGCCGGCGTCCCGTGCTTCTTCAACGGCGTATTCGATCAACGGCTTGTTGACGATCGGCAGCATTTCTTTGGGCATGGCTTTGGTCGCCGGCAAGAAACGCGTGCCGTAACCGGCAGCGGGGAACAAACATTTACGAATCATAAAAGTATCCTGGACAGTCATGGAACACAGGCAACGGATGCGCGCACTTATCAAGGCGCACAAGTTTCAATGATTATTGAACGAGTACTTTAATACCTGAGTCAGGTTGTTAATGGCAATTAGCGCAGGGGGTAAAACATGACAATGTTATGAGATGTCGGTTAAGGCGTTATTAGTTATTTTTAGTCGGTATCTGTTGATAGTGATGAGTGTACTTGGGGTGCTAATAAGTACCGGGCAATACAGTTTGACCTGCCAAAATATTTATTGCCAGTGGTTGAACTAATTTTGTTTAAGGCTGTTGTCGTCCTTATTTGTGTGGTGCGCCACAGATTCAATGAAAGGGACTTGACAGGCTACTTGTCACTTATCCAATGACGGACCGCGCTATGAAGATTCTGGTAACGGGTGGCGCCGGCTATATCGGCTCGCACACCACACTTGCGCTGCTTGAAGCAGGTTATGAAGTTGTTGTACTGGATAATCTTTGCAACAGCAGCGATGCGGCATTGCACGCGATAGAAGGTATCTGCGGCAAAAGCGCGTTGATGATTCGCGGCGATGTCTGCGACCGGGCGTTGCTCGACCGGATTTTCCAAGAGCATGCGATCGACGCGGTGCTGCATTTTGCCGGGCTCAAAGCCGTCGGCGAGAGCGTGCGCAAGCCGCTGGATTACTACGAGAACAACGTCGGCGGCAGCATCACCTTGTGTCAGTCGATGGCCGCAGCGGGGGTGTTCCGGCTGGTGTTCAGCTCTTCGGCCACGGTGTATGGCGAGCCTGAGCAGATGCCGATCCGCGAGGATTTCCCCACCGGCATTCCGACCAATCCTTACGGTCAATCCAAGCTGATCGTCGAGAACGTGCTGCGCGACCTGAGCCAGGCCGAGCCGCGCTGGAGCATCGCCTTGCTGCGTTACTTCAACCCGATCGGCGCGCATCACAGCGGGCATATGGGCGAAGACCCCAGCGGCATCCCCAACAACCTGCTGCCTTACATCAGCCAGGTCGCGGTCGGCAGCCTGCAGGAGTTATCGATCTTCGGCGACGATTACCCGACCATCGACGGCACGGGGGTTCGCGATTACATCCACGTCGTCGACCTCGCCGATGGCCATCTCAAAGCCTTGCAATCGATTGCCGACCGTCCGGGCATTCATACCTGGAACCTTGGCACCGGCGACGGCTACAGCGTGATGCAAGTGCTGCATGCCTTCGAACAAGCCAGTGGACGTCCGGTGCCGTACCGGGTGATGCCACGGCGCAGCGGGGACATCGCCGAGAGCTGGGCCGACGCCTCGAAAGCGCAAAAAGAACTCGGCTGGAAAGCCACGCGCAGTTTGCAGGACATGGTCACCGATACCTGGCGCTGGCAATCGAATCATCCGCGCGGTTATCTCGAATGATGTCGTTCTAATACTGAATGTTAGTTTCGGTCAGCTGTTAGATATCGTCGGGAAAATACGCTGGAAATGCCTTTTGCAAGTCCGTAGATATAAACCTGCCGTTCGACTTTTATCAGTTGGGTAAGACTGTGAAAGAACGACGGATCTTGTTCGCGCTTTTCGCGGACTTGAACGCTACCACCGCTAACAAAGACCGGTTTTTAACAGGTCGAATGTTAGAAAGGAGTTGATATGAAAAAAGTGATGGCGATTGCCCTGTTGACGATGTTGAGCAACTGGGCGTCCGCTGCTGAAGCGCCGCTAACTGCGGTGACCAATGTATCTGGCAGCGTTGCGGCTTCTACAGCGCCTGCTGCCAGTACTGCAATGGTTGCCAGTGCAGTCGCAGCGTCCAACAGCGGCGGAAGTGCCAACGGCGGTACCACTGGCACCACCGGTACTACCGGCACCACCGGCACGCACAACTAACAGGAACATTTGTTAGTGCAGTACAGGGTCGCCCGACGCAAGTCGGGTGACTTTATTTTTAGATTCGCCCTTGAATAGCGTAGTGCCATTATGACTCGTAGTTTTTCTCTTTTGCTGTTGGCAAGTATCGCTTTGCAAGGTTGCATGTTTTCCCCCGGCCAATACCTGAGCACTGGCGACATCACGCGCCAGGGCGCCAGCGAAAGCAGTCGGGTCGAGCTGATTCCGATCACGCCCAAGCTGATCTCGATGACCCGTGCCACGCAGAAGCGTGAGACGGTACCGTCGGAACTGTTGGCAACGCCTGCGGAATACCGCATCGGCAGCAACGATGTGCTGTACATCACGGTCTGGGATCACCCGGAGCTGACCGCGCCATCGGGGGCACAACAGCAGATCGACGCCAACGGTCGACTGGTGCGCTCCGATGGCACGCTGTACTACCCGTTCATCAAGGAAGTGCAGGCGGCCGGCAAGACTATTCAACAGCTGCGCTCGGACATCGAAACCCGGCTGTCGGCGTTCATCGCCGAACCGCAAGTGGATGTCGCGGTGCTGCGTTTCGCCAGTCAGAAAGTGGTGGTTTCCGGTGCCGTGGCCAAGGCCGGGCCACAACCGATTTCCACCAACCCGCTGAGCGTGGTCGAAGCCCTCGGTACGGCCGGCATCGACACCAACAATGCTGATTTGTCTGGCTTGTTGCTGACGCGCAATGGCCGGGTGTATCCGCTCAATCTCGACTCGCTCAACCAGCAGGATTCCGAGTTGCAGCACGTCTTCCTCAAGGGCGGCGATCAGCTGTACCTGCCGTACAACGACAACAAGCGCATCTACGTCATGGGCGAAGTCAATCAGCCCCGTGCGCTGAGTTTCAAGACTGCGACGATGAACCTCTCCGACGTGCTCGGTTCAGTCGGCGGCTTGAGCCAGACCACCTCCAACGGCAATGCGGTGTACGTGATTCGCGGGGTGGAAAACCTCGATGTCGAGCCGGCGAAGATCTATCAACTGGAAGCCCAGTCGCCGACCGCCATGGCACTCGCTTCGCACTTTGAAGTGCGCCCCCAGGATGTGGTTTACGTCGGCCCGGCCAACGTCACGCGCTGGAACCGCTTCATCAGCCAACTGGTGCCGTCGGCATCGATTGTCGGGACCGGGGCTTCCGCTGCGAAGAACTGGAGCGAATTCAGTAACAACAGCAAATAAGGCCGACCGTGAAAACCTTGAAAGTTGGCGTCTGCCTGATGGCGGCCTTGATGTTGTGTGGCTGTAACCCGCTGATGACCGCCTCGGTGCGCAACCTAAAGTCGGCGGTGATCGGGCCGGATGAGCTGGACGTGAGTGCGGCGCAGGTGGCCGAGGTCAAGTACCCGCAAGTCAAACTGACCACACCGTCCGGCTCCGGGGTGCTGGCGCTGGTGCGCGAGCGGGAAGACCTGCAGTTCTGGGTGGCTTCCGGCAAACAGGTGTTGCTGCTGCGTGATGGCCTCGCCGTGCGCACCATCGGCCTCGGCGTCGAGGGCGACCTGGACGGTACGCGGCTGGCCGACAACGCGCCGTTCAAGCGCGGCCTGCATCAAGTCGCCGATGGCTTCACCAGTCAGCGCTGGATCGACCTGTACAAGGGCCAGGAAGTCGGTTTGATCGTCAACAGCCGGTTCTCCCGTCGATCCACGCAAACCCTGCAAATTCTCGACAAGGAATACACCGTGCTGCGTGTCGACGAACGTATCGACGTCCCGGCGATCGGGCTGCGCGCGACCAACCATTACTGGGTCGATCCGCTGGACGGTTTCATCCTGCAGAGCGAGCAGCAACTGACCGCGCAAATGCGTGTGCGCATCGTGCAACTGACCCCTGATCGCAGGCATCTGCCGTGAAGCGCTTACGGATGTTATCGGCAGGTTTGCTGTTGCTCAGCGGCATCAGTCAGGCAGCGGTCACCGTCAGCGGCGATGTCGCCAACCCAGGGCCGGTGGAGTTGCCGCCGGGCGGGCGCTTGCTCGACGTGATCAGCGTGGCGGTGCCGAATGCCGAAGGTTACTGGCTGGCCGGCGTGTTGCTGCGCCAGTCGTTGCTGGAACAGCAGGCGCGGCTCAAGGCCGGGGTGTTGTTTGATCTGGATGTGTTGCAGCGCATGGCTTCGTTGTTTGACCGCCCGAGCCGCGCGGCGCTGGCGCTGCGCCTGGCTCAGCAGGTGCGGCAAATGCCGGTCACCGGGCGACAGGTGGCGGACCTCGATCCGGTCGCGGTGGAAGTCGGTTTCGCGCGCAACATTCGTTTGGACGACGGCGATCGGCTGATCTACCCGAAACGGGTCGACGAGGTGCAAGTGCTGGGCGCGGTTGCCGAGACCTGCCACCTGCCTTATCAGCCCTTGCTGGAGGCGCGTGAGTACCTGGAAAGCTGCACGCCACTGGACGATGCCGAGGCCGATTACCTGTGGCTGATCCAGCCCAATGGTGCGGTGCGGCGCGTGGGTATCGCGCACTGGAATCGCGAGAGCGGGCAGTTCCCCGTGGCCGGCAGCAAGATTCTGGTGCCGGTGAAAAACGATGATCTGGATCCGCCTGTTCCTGAACTGAATCAGCAGTTGGCCGAATTGATTGCCACGCAGCTGGCTGAGGTGGTTCGTTGAAGTTACGTTTTGCAGCTGTGTTGTTATTGCCGTGCGGTCTGGTGCATGCCGAGCCGCGTATTACCCAAAATGATTTCGGCGGCACCGGTCTGTTGCAGACCCCGACCGCGCGCATGGCCCCGGCCGGAGAGCTGAGCGTCAACGCCAACCGCACCGAGCCTTACAGCCGCTACAGCGTGTCGTTGCAGCCACTGGACTGGCTCGAAGGTTCGTTCCGCTACACCGCGATCACCAACCGGCCGTACGGGCCGGAGTCGATGAGCGGCAGCCAGAGCTATAAGGACAAGGCGGTCGATGCCAAAGTCCGGCTGTGGCAGGAAACTCATTGGGCCCCCGATGTCGCTCTGGGCTTCCGAGACATTGGCGGTACCGGCTTGTTCGCCAGCGAATATTTCGTCGCCAACAAGCGCTTTGATAATTTCGATTTCAGCGCCGGCATTGCCTGGGGTTATCTCGGTAATCGCGGCGACCTCGACAACCCGCTGGGCTACCTCGACGATCGCTTCAAGACCCGTCCGGCCCTGGAAGGCACCGGTGACGTCAACGCCGGTTCGTACTTTCGCGGCAAGCCTTCGTTCTTTGGTGGTGTGAGCTATCAGACACCGTGGGACCGACTCAGCCTGAAACTCGAATACGAAGGCAACGACTACAAGCACGAGCCGAAGGACAACGTGATCAAGCAAGACTCGCCGATCAACTTCGGCGCGGTGTTCAAGGTGGCCGATTCGGTGGACGTCAGCGCGGCGTGGGAGCGGGGCAACACGGCGATGTTCGGCATCACCTTCCACACCAATTTCGTCAGCCGCAAGGCGCCGGCCAAGACCTACGACCCGACGCCGGAACCGCTACCGGCGAAGATGCCGACTACGCCGATGGAACAGGTCAACTGGGCCGACGTGTCGCAACGCCTGCAGCAGAATGCCGGGTACAAGGTCGAGCGCATCAGTCAGCGTGATTCCGAGCTGATCGTCTACGGCGAGCAGCAGCGCTACTTCCATTCGTCGAAGGCTGTCGGCCGCGCGAGCCGGATTCTCGACAACAGTGTGAACGACGACATCAACTGGTTCACCGTGGTCAACAAGCGTTACGACCTGCCGCTGGAAGAGACCAGTGTGCCGCGTCAGACCTTCCGCGAAGTGATCAACAACGAGGAATCGCTGGAGTCGTTGCACCGCACCACCGAGATCAACCCGGCAATGCCGCACAACGAGAAAACCCTCTACAGCGAAGCGCCGCAGCACTTCAATTATGGCGTTGGACTGGGCTTCAAGCAGAACGTTGGCGGCCCGGATGGTTTGCTCTATCAATTCAGTGCCGACGCGGACGCCGAGTACCGCTTCAACCGCAACACCTGGTGGAACGGTCTGCTCAGTGCCAACCTGGTGAACAACTTCGACAAGTTCACCTACGATGCGCCGAGCGGCCTGCCGCGGGTGCGTACCGATTTGCGTCAGTACCTGACCACCTCGGAAGTGACCATGCCGTTGTTCCAGGTCAGCCATGCCGAGCAGTTGGACAAGGACCTGTATGGCATGGTCTACGGCGGCTATCTGGAGTCGATGTTTGCCGGTGTCGGCGGTGAGGTGCTGTTCCGGCCGACCGGTGAGCGCTGGTCGGTGGGAGCGGATCTGAACTATGTGCGTCAGCGCGAGTTCGACCAGGGTTTCGGCCTGCGCGACTACTCGGTCTGGACCGGGCACATCACCGGTTACACCGATTTGCCGTATGACACGTTGGCCGCGGTCAGCGTCGGTCGCTATCTGGCCGGCGATTGGGGCGGTACGCTCGATATCTCCCGCGAGTTCTTCAACGGCGTGCGCTTCGGTGCCTGGGCCACGATCACCACTGCTGGCAGCGCCGAGTACGGGGAGGGTAGTTTCGACAAGGGCATCTACCTGTCGATCCCGTTCGACGAAATGATGAGCATGTCGACCATGCGCCGCGCCAACCTCGTCTGGGCCCCCCTGACCCGTGACGGCGGCGCCAGGCTCAATCGCAGCTTCCAGCTGCACTCGATGACCGATAGCCGTGAGGGTGACATGTTCTACCGCAACTTCTCGAAGATTACCGAGTAAACCCGAGAACCCCCTTGAGACCTGTGGGAGCGGGCTTGCCCGCGAAGGCGTTGGCACATTCAACATCTGTGCTGCCTGACCCACCGCTATCGCTTGCAGGCAAGCTCCCACAGTGATTTTGTGGTATGCCCGATTTGAGTGAACGCCGCCGGACCCTGTGGGAGCGGGCTTGCTCGCGAAGGCGCCGGCACATTCAATATCTGTGCTGCCTGATCCACCGCTTTCGCGGGCAAGCCACGCTCCCACAGTGGAACGGGGTGAAGCGCATATCCCGATCCATACCGAGATCCCGTGTGGGAGCGGGCTTGCCCGCGAAGGCGTCGGCACTGCCACCCTCGCAACAGCCTGACCCACTGCCCAAATCCCGCCCACAAAAAAGGGGACTTTCGTCCCCTTGCGGTATTGCCTGGCTTGTCACCCGTCCATCAATAAATATCTTTCGACAACAACGTAAACGGCGTCTTCACCAGGATCTTCAGATCCAGCCACAACGACCAGTTGTTGATGTAATGCAGGTCCATCTCCACCCGACGCTGCATCTTGTCGATGGTGTCGGTCTCGCCACGGCAGCCGCTGATCTGTGCCAGCCCGGTAATACCCGGTTTGATTCGATGACGAGCCATGTACGCGAGGATTTTCCCCGAGTAGTAGTGGTTGTGCGCCACCGCGTGCGGGCGCGGGCCGACCAAGGCCATTTGCCCCTGCAGCACGTTGAACAACTGCGGCAGCTCATCCAGCGAGGTGCGGCGTATGAAGCGCCCGACCGCAGTAATACGCGAGTCATTACGGCTGGCCTGAACCACTTCACGATCATCGTGCACGCGCATCGAGCGGAATTTCCAGACCTGAATCACCTTGCCGTTCCAGCCGTGGCGATCCTGCTTGAAGAACACCGGCCCCGGCGAGTTGATCTTCACCGCCAACGCGATGAACAGCAGCACCGGGCTCAGCAGGATGATCGCCAACAGCGCCACGCCTTTTTCCACCAGACTCTTGCTCAGCGCAGCGGTAGGGCGGCTGGTCAGCGGACTTTCGTTGAGGCAGATCGCCGGCAGACCATCCACGACCTTCACCGAGTGGTTGAGCAGGGTCAGGCTGTTCAAGTCCGGCACCCAGACCACATCGACGTTGGCGCCGAGCAAATCGACGTACATCGCTTCGATTTTCGCAGCCTCAGCCAGCGGCAGGGTGATGTACAACCGGCGGATGTCATGGTCTGTGATCAGCTTGAGCAAATCTTCCTGATCACCGACCACACGCGGTGCATCCGAATCCAGATTCGGTGTCGCGCCATTGCTGACCAAACCTACCAACGGCAGGTTTTCCACCTGACTGATCTTCTTCGCCAGACCCAGAGCCAGCTCGCCAGTGCCGACGATCAGGGTCTTCTGCGCGCTGGTGCGGGAACGCTGGTAGTACTTGGAAAAGGCATGCAGCGGCGCGTACATCAACGCCTGACCGAGGAAGCCGTAGACCGCCCAGCTCAGCGTCACCTCGCGGGAGAACACTTCGTCGGCCTTGCACACGAACGCGATGCCGGCCAGCGCCACCATGGTCATCGACCAGCCCATGAACAAGCGTCCAAGCCCGCTCAGGTAATTGTCCTGCTTGCGGTACACGCCGCTGAACGTATATGCCGGCACCGAGGCCAATACCGCCAGTGTTGCGCACATGCGGTAATAGAACTCGACGGTGCCTGTGTGCCGTTCAGCCAGTATGAATAACAACGCAACAATGAAAGCCTGCGCCAATGCCCATTGGCCCCAGAAGGTAAGTCCCTTGAGGCCGTTATTTCGATTGATCCGTAGAGAAAGTTCCATGAGATATCCCCAGAAATACGTCCATTCAGGTTTCGACAGTTGAAGTCCGAGTTGCTAGATAGGCTTGTTGTTGTTATTGGACGAGTGTCCTGAGGTAACAACGTCGATAGGCCGAACTGTCGTCAATCAATAGACTAAGTTATTGCCGGAGAGGGTGTCTGACGAGTTCTAACAAGATGGCACAGTGCCAACTTTTTAATAATCAAATACAAGGGTGTTAGAAAAGGTCGCAGAGCGGGGGGTGAATAAATTATGTTGTGTTTGTTACTGTAGGAGGGGTGGAGGCAGGGAGCTATTATTACCAGGGGAGGTGAAGCCAAACAGAGTGCTCTTGTTGTTTTTGTAATCGCACTGTTTTCTGTTTGTTTTGTTCGCGGATATCGGCGGTATTTACGCAACGATTTCCTGAATGAGGCAATAACCGCGGTTTCTTACGGCACGGAACAATCGCTCACCATTACTCGCGTTTTTGAACTTGTCCTGCAGGCGACTCAGGCACATTTCCAGGCCGCGATATTGCTCCGGCTCGCGGCCGATGCTGAGGATCAGGTCATCACGACTGACTACACGCTCTTCGTGATGGAGCATTTTGCGCACCAGCGCGGTTTCCAGTCCGGTAAGGCTGATCTCGACGCCTTCCTTGACCAGTGCGCCTTGATCGTTGTCCAGATGCCAGGTTTCGTTGCAAGTGGCGGCGTCTTCGATGGCAGCAGTGCGGTTGTCGCTCTCTGCACTTTGAAACGGCTTCGCCGATTGTGCGGACAACCATTCCGATTCGAGGGTGGCCAATATGCGCTGGGTGTCGTGTTCAATCGTGCGGGCAACGTTTTTCCGGGTGCCCCTTGGGTAAGTGAACTCCATCAGCATGGGAGCGGAAGAGGGCGAAGTAGCACCTTCAATAAACATTTGTGCCTGAGACGTGCCAAACGAATTGAAGCGCTCGCTGGACAGAATGCTCTCAAGTTCACGCTGCGACGTTGTACTGTTGGTCACGACGACAAAATATTTTCTTGGGAGGGTTGTACTAGTTTCCATGTCTCTCTCCTAAAATGTGCACCAAAATGGGCGAAAAGGTAAATCGGCAGGCGAGCAATAACTTCCTTGGAAGTAACCGACAGGCAGGGTCTGGGCCCAAAATGGCCTCGATAAATTCCACTCGTTCTGCTGCTATGTTGTTAAGTTTATTGTTATGGTTCGGTGTAGCCGTGCTCATTCAATGGCTTGATTATTAGTAGATTTGAAGTACAACTTGAGCTGTATGGTTGCATATGACGATCCTTCGTGATTATGCAAAGAGAATGGCTGCCCGAGAGTCAGGCAGTCGATATCAGACCCCGCATCAGGCGATAGCCGTAGCCGCGGATGCTCTGAATCGCATTGGTACCATACATGTCCTTGATTTTTCCACGCAAGCGGCTGATGGATTTTTCCAGCGCTCTCGGATCGTAGAAATTGGTATTGAGCCCCATGATGCTGGCGATTTCATCATGGCTGAGAATGTGATTGCTGGTCTGCGCAAAGGCTTCCAGGATCTTCATCTCGGCAAACGAGATGTCGAGTTTCTGGCTGGCGCCGCCGAGCAGGCAGATGCGCGTCGGGTCGAGCGTCAGATTGATATCTCGCTGCCATTCTTCACTGTTGAAGAATTCACCGAGCAACTCGTCGCCCTCGTCGGAAAGGGTATTGAGTTTGATACAGAAGTCGGCACCGGCCAGGAAGTACTTGATCTTGTTGAAGGCGCCGCGACCGGTAATGACTGCGCAAATGATCGGTTTCAAGTTGTCGGAACGCAGGTTCTCGATCAGCGCAAGATTGTCTTCCAGCGCTTGCGGAGTGTCGATAACGATGAAGATGGCTCGATACGAACCAGAAAGTTCATTGTTATAGGAACTAGTGTACGAACTGGCCTCAAGTGCCATATCAGTGCGTACGTGCTTTGCGATCAGCGCACTAAAATGTTCGGCCACGCCACGGGTACGGCCCAGTGTGAGAACACCGGGTACGTCGTTTGTCGGGCGCGGACTTCTAGTCGCCAAGTTCCCTGAGAGCATCATGCTTTGACTCGAATTAGGTGCTGACATCGGGATGTTAAAGCACCGGTTCTCATCTGTGACTGACAATTGGTAACATTCACGCGATTTTTAGACGTGGCTCCCGAGTTTTCTAACAATAATTAAGCATTTCAAGCTTTTAGTTGATTTTCTCGGGGCTGTGAACTAGTCGTTACATGGTGGCAATGTGGAATTGTGCCACTATTTTGAATCTATGGCGATGGCTTTATTCATGTCCAATTGCCACTGTCGACGATCCTGAGACAATGTGAGCTGGGTCACACTTTATTGGCCAATCGAACTTTTTTCTACTATAGCCCTAAATATTTTTTGAGCAGTTCGTAGGCGGACGTTTATTAACATGGCTTGAGTGTGTCTTTTGATAAGACATATTCTCCGTCGCCTGATCAGGCAATGGGTGTCGCGTTATACCGATTGTTTAACTTCAGATACTCAATTCCTGAATACAGTTGACCGGTCGCTCATCAAGAGCGCTCTGACGGAGGATTAATGGATTTCTGGACCTTTATCCAGGTGTTGATATTGGGCGCGGTAGAAGGCCTGACCGAGTTCTTGCCGATCTCCAGTACCGGCCACCAGATCATCGTCGCCGACCTGCTGGACTTCGGCGGCGAACGCGCGATGGCGTTCAACATCATTATTCAGCTGGGCGCGATCCTGGCCGTGGTCTGGGAGTTTCGCCCGAAGATCTTCGACATCGTCAAAGGCCTGCCCACCCAACGCAATGCGCAGCGTTTCACCCTCAACCTGCTGATCGCCTTCCTCCCGGCGGTGGTCCTCGGCGTACTGTTCGCTGACAAAATCCATCAATACCTGTTTAACCCGATCACCGTAGCCATGGCCTTGGTGGTGGGCGGCATCGTCATGTTGTGGGCCGAACAGCGCAATCATGTGGTGAGCGTCGATCACGTCGACGACATGCGCTGGTCAGACGCGTTGAAAATCGGTTTCGTGCAATGCCTGGCG
Organism: Pseudomonas fluorescens; assembly: GCF_004683905.1. NCBI lineage: Bacteria > Pseudomonadati > Pseudomonadota > Gammaproteobacteria > Pseudomonadales > Pseudomonadaceae > Pseudomonas > Pseudomonas fluorescens. The sequence goes on along the minus strand of NZ_CP038438.1, from coordinate 4,031,161 downwards.
ATGATTCCCGGCACGTCGCGCTCGGGCTCGACCATCATCGGCGGTTTATTGTTCGGCTTGTCCCGGAAAGCCGCCACAGAGTTCTCGTTTTTCCTCGCCATGCCGACCATGGTCGGCGCCGCGGTGTACTCCGGCTACAAATACCGTGACCTGTTCCAGGCCAGCGACCTGCCAGTGTTCGCCCTCGGTTTTGTCATCGCCTTCATCTTCGCCATGATCGCCGTGCGCGGCCTGCTCAAATTCATCGCCAACCACAGCTACGCCGCGTTCGCCTGGTATCGGATCGCGTTTGGCTTGTTGATTCTGGCGACGTGGGTGTTTGGCTGGGTGAACTGGACGGAAGCGGCGGCGGGGTGATGCGCACGCCAGGCGGATCACCCCGCCTGGCGCGTGTTACGGAGGGAGGGCATCAACGCCCTTGCAGCAACTCGCCAGCCTGATCCAGCAACGCCAACGGATCTTTGGCCTTGTGAATATCCACCGACAACAACTGACGGAATTTACGCGCCCCCGGGAACCCGGTGCCCAGCCCCAGCACGTGCCGCGTGATGTGATGCATCGCACCGCCCGCTTGCAGATGCTCGGCAATATAAGGCCGCAACTGCGCCAGCGCCTCGGCCCGGCTGATCACCGGCGCGCTGCTGCCGAACAACTGCTGATCCACCTCCGCCAGCAAATACGGATTGTGATAAGCCTCACGCCCGAGCATCACACCGTCGAAGGTCTGCAAATGTTCATGGCAGGCCTCCATCGTCTTGATCCCGCCGTTCAGCACAATCTCCAGCTCTGGGAAATCCGCCTTCAACTGCGCCGCCACGTCATACCGCAACGGCGGAATGTCGCGATTCTCCTTCGGCGACAAGCCCTCCAGAATCGCAATCCGCGCATGCACGGTAAAACTGGTACACCCGGCATCCCGCACCGTACCGACGAAATCACACAACTCGGCGTAACTGTCCCGCCCATTGATCCCGATCCGATGCTTCACCGTCACCGGAATCGACACCGCATCGCGCATCGCCTTCACACAATCCGCCACCAACTGCGGATGCCCCATCAGGCACGCACCGATCATATTGTTCTGCACCCGATCACTTGGGCAGCCAACATTCAGATTCACTTCGTCGTAACCATGCTCCTGCGCCATGCGCGCGCAAGCGGCCAGATCCAGCGGAACGCTACCGCCGAGCTGCAGTGCCAGCGGATGCTCGGCTTCGTTGTGACGGAGGAAGCGTTCGTGATCGCCGTTGAGGAGGGCGCCGGTGGTGACCATTTCGGTGTAGAGCAGGGCGTTCTTCGACAGGAGGCGTAGGAAGAAACGGCAGTGGCGGTCAGTCCAGTCCATCATCGGGGCGACGGAGAAGCGGCGGGAGAGTGGGGCGGGTGTGGCGGAGATAGGGGACATTGGCGGTTCTGGATTGGGTGGGGCTGGGAGGTGGGGAGTTTATCAGGAATGGGGGACGGACGGGTTTGGTAGCTGGCGGAGGTCTATGCTCAAAAATTAGCCAAGCATTGGGGGAATGCTTGGCAGTAATAAATCTACCCCCTTTTAATTGAAGAACTGATCGAAAACGATCACAAAAGGACGCTCATGAGCGGTAAATTTCGGATCAGCGTTGGTACCATCATTGCTCTTTTGACGCTTTCTAACAGCGCGCTTGCTGATAATTGCGAGTCAATTCTTTCGAAACTTTATGCGGAGCGTCACTTAACACTGGATAGGCAAACCGAAGGCAAACAGACAACGCACTTTCGTGATGGGCGATACATGACTTTGTCTCTTAGCTGCGCAACCGGCCTACCGAATGTTGCGATCTCATGGGAAGGTCCGACCCCGGTTCAGCAATTCTATGATCTAGTAGGAAGGGCAGGTAGTTTGGTTTCGACACGATCAGCCGCCGATATTATGAAATATTCGAAGCAGTGTAGGGCGCGGGCGCTTAATGATAGCGGAGAGATCGCTACGGTTGAGCAGAGAGGAGTTGCAATTGAGTGCCAAGCTTTCGTTCGTGACGGTGGTGGGACGATGATTTATATATTCTCCAAGTGAAGTCCGCTTTTGTGAGCGTTCCTGTCTAGACGTTCTGATCGTCCTTGCCGTTTTTGAACGGATCTTCGCTAAGGGCCTCTAGCGAAATTTGATTGTTTGTTGCAGATGATAAGTTGGTGTGCTTTTTGGTACTGCATTCCTTTCGGGTTGTTAATAATGAGTTTCTATATTGTGCCAAATATATTTGTATCTGTGTTTTAGCCATTTTACCAATAGAGAGTTTAGCTGATTCTTCATCCAGTTATGTTTCTTTGCATTAAGCATTTCTTCAATGTCGTTTTCCAGCTCTTCTCTATTGAAACAAAGCCAGATAGTCGGAAGTGTACTTTCAAGGTTGGAGTGACAAACAGGCGCTACCTCTTCAAACAAAATTCGCTTGATTTCGTCTCTATCAAATTCTTCTGTCTGCCGCGCAATCGCAGCATAGTCGACTTCGTTATCAACGAATGCGTCTGACAATGCCCAGCGAATATCCGCTCTTTGTTGCTTTGTCATAGCGCGTCCCATTTGGAAAATTCCTCCAACTCTTCATCAAAGGTATCAGCAACAACGCTACCAGCAATGCCTCCTGCGATACTGCCTGCCAAGACGATTGCTACAGCACATGCAATGGCACCAGGCCCGCAAAATGCGGAAACGCCCAAGCCCGCCACCCCACCACCCGCAGCCCCACCGCCGATGATGATTCCTTGTCTGGCTGTTTCCTTCACTTTGTTGTCAGCATTCATAATTTCATAAACGGCGAAGGTGGCGGTGACCAATAAACCGACTTTCCCCATAATTCTTAATTTCTTGGTTCCCCTACTTACCGGTGCATTGTCCCGCCCTGCTGAGTCAAGAATCTCATAGTAAACTTTGCTTTTTTGTTCCGGAGTAAGTTTGCTGTATTCCACTTTTGCGGTTTTTAATGCGTATTTATCTAGCGTTTCCTGAAGCGTTGGAGGAAGTCTCTTTTTTCTCTCGGCAAAGGCCACGCCTTGTGCCGAAGTGTATTTTCGGTGCTCCAGCAAAATTCTGTTTCGCATCTCTTGGCAGAACGCTGCTCCTTCTTTAGCACTAAGCCTTCCTGCAGCAACTTCGGCTTTTGTTTCCACTGACATACGTTTGATGTTGTTCATGTAGTTGGTGCGTACTTTTGCATCCGATATAGCGTCTACAGAAAATCTTGTAGCAGCACCTTCCATTCCCGCAATGGCCATATCCAAGGGCGAATTTTCGAGCGCGTGTGCTTTCTGGACAACGTAGCTTCCCGTGACGAGCAATGGTTCAGTCATGAAAAAATCCTTATTTCAAAGAAGCGTTGAATAACGTATCGAAGATCGAACCAGCGGCCGATTCCTCTTGTGTACCGAATTCAAGCTTGTGACAGATTTTCCCGGGGATATTGAGAAATTTCACTGTGTTGGTGTTATCAAAAACGCCTGATAGGGTAGATCCGTCGTCAAAGTGTGCGGAGCAACTCATGCCCTGATATGACTCCTCCCCTGGAATATTGAAGCTGATCCAACCAGGGTGAACGATGATCGGGGTAGGGGCTGTAAAAGGAGCTGGTGTATGGGAGTCACCGATGATCACTGTTCCCGATCCACCAGTCACAACGTCTCCATGCGTACCCGTGGTGCCGACAAGCGCGGCGTTTTTGCCGTTTATGAAAACTGTCCCGGAAACCGCTGAAGCCAACGCACTACCACAAGTGCAAGTATCGCCTTTTCGAGCAGCCGCCAGTCCGTCGAAGAATACGTCGGGGGAACCGGAAGCGATTGCTTTGGGGCCGTGCCCAGGCATTGGGCAACTGGTGGGATCGGTGATGCGTGCGGCTGGCTTTGCCATGTTTGACTCCCTGTCAACGAATGAACCGGTGCCGACTCTATCAGACTTGTTTGGACTCGTGCCTTGGTACAGCGTCTTCAATTTAAACGGTTGAGATTCAGTCTGTTTAAGATGAGGTTGTCCGTACTACCTCAGCCCTACACCACCTTGCGCCTCCCCCTACACCTAAGACAGAATCCGCCGGCTTGTACGTCTAGACCGTGGGTTCTATCGTTCTCGGGTCACTGAAAACCAGTGACCGGGTTTGGTAGCCCGCGTGTTAGATGTACAGCGTCACCATCACCGATCGTATTTGCGATCGGGGTTTATGGTGGTCATGTACAGGGCGCCTTCGGGCGCGCCGGCTCCTAACACCCGGTCTACCAACCTGTTCATGGCCGCCACCCTTCGTTTGGTAGCGAAAGGGTGAAGCCTTCACTAAAAGTGTTAGGAGTTTCATCCATGATCAAACCAACACCCAACCCACCCGAAACCAACCCCGCATCCCCCTACGAATCCCTCGATTCCCGCAAACTCCACGAAGCCGCCGAGCGCGCCCTCGATCACTACCTCACCCCAACCAGCCAGATCATGGCCAGCGGTGATCAATCCAAACCAATGTTCTTTGCCAACCCGGCCTACGACACCGAATCCCTGCTCGCCAACGCCAGTGAATCATTGGGTTCCGCCACGACCATGCTCAACGATTTCGCCGCGTTGCTGGAGGTCTCGCACCGCAAGACGCTGCTCGGCATTGCGCAGGTGGTGATGTTGGGGGAGTTGGCGGTGAATCAGGCGTTGGATAACGTCGAGCTCAAGGCGTAGAGCGCTGCCCTCCGTGGCAAGCGGCGAGGTTGTGGTCGCGGAGGGCGTTCTGTCGATGCGCAAAACAACCGCTCAAAATGGCGGGTTTCAGCCTGTTTTCGCAGCAATAGCGATGTGCCACAAAAAATGATGGCAATGCGTCATCACGCGCTCAAAAAAGTTCAACGATTATACAAAAATATAAAGTTGTACAACTTTTCCCAAAATTTATAGCATCCGTTCCAACACCTTTGCTGAAACGATAAATCCAGCGTCAGTCCTGGATTTGTCTGCTGGTGCGTGGGCCGTCGGTACGGCTTTTCGCGTCAGGTTGTTGCAGCCGGGTCAGTGGAAGCTGCCCGTATTTCGCCCAGGACGACGACCCCGAATATGAGCGGTAACTCCGGTTATCAGAGATCTACTTTTTGTGCCTGGCGTTGAATCGCGTCAGGGCGTTAGAGGCTGAACATGGCAGAAGCATCGAATTTCCTGGGCAACATCAAGGTTTCCCGAAAGTTGGGGGCCGGGTTTGGCGTTCTTTTGCTGGCGGTGGGAGCGGTTGCCTTCATTGGCTATAACAGCAGCAATGTGCTGGTTGATCGCCTGGGTACCACGCGTCTGATCGGCACGCTCAACGATGCGACGCAGGACATGCGTCTGTCGGAGAAGCAGTACGAAGCGGCGGCGGATGTCGCTTATGCCGAGGCTTATCAGTCGCAGTTGAATGTGTTGCAAGGGCTGATCGCCAAGGCGTTGCAGACCCTGACGCGGGCGGAAAACCAGCAAGCCTTGAAGCGTTTGCAGGACACCACGCTGGCTTACGATCAGCAGGTCAAGCGTTTGGTCGAGGCGGACAAGGCGACCAGCGATGCGCTGAAACCGTTGGGAGCGATGTCGGACAAGTACGCCGAGACCTTCAACAGCATGTTCGAGAGCACCACGGCCAGCGCGTTGGCGTCTGCCGACAGTGCGCGGGTGGCGGACTTGCGCACGGTGGCAGATCTGCGCAATGGCATGACGATGTTTCGTCTGATGTTGCGGCGTTATATCGCGGTGCCGAGCGAGGCCAACAAGAAGGTGCTGCTGGACACCACCGATGCGTTTCTGGCCGATATGAGCAAGGCGCGCAGCGGTTTGCCGGCGGCTCTGTCGAGTCAGCTTGAAGAGGCGCAGGCCGGGATGCGCCGTTATCGCGAGGTGCTGGTGCAGGTGGCGGCTCTGTTCGAGCAGAAGCAGAGTCTGCGTCAGCAGGTGGATCAGCAGAGCCAGGCGATGGACAGCATCATGACCGGCCTGATGGACACTCAGCAGCGTCTGGCGCGGGACGATCAACAGCGTGCGTTTATCCAGATTGCCGTGCTGACGGTGCTGGCGCTGGTGGTCGGTCTGTTGGCTGCGGTGCTGATCTCGCGGCAGATCACCGGGCCGTTGGCGCTGACGGTGGAGCTGGCGCGACGGATTGCCAAAGGCGATCTGACGGTGCAAGCCAAATCCAGCCGCAAGGATGAGTTGGGCGATCTGCAAAACGCGATGCAGGACATGGCGCAAAGCCTGAACACGCTGGTGCAGGGGATCGGTAACGGCGTGACGCATATTTCGACATCGGCCGAGAAGCTCTCGGCGATGAGCGAGCAGACCAGCGCCGGCGTGCGCCAGCAGAAAGTCGAGGTGGATCAGGTCGCCACGGCGATGCACGAAATGGCCTCGACCGTGCAGGAGGTGGCGCGCAACACCACCGACGCATCTGCCGCTGCGACCCTGGCCGATCAGCAGGCGCGTCACGGCAGTGCAGTGGTCAAGCAGGCGACCGTGCAGATCAGCGAATTGTCGGTGGCGATCGAAGAGTTGGGCGGAGCGATGAACGTACTGTCCCAGGACAGTGAGCAGATCGGCAAGGTCATCGATGTGATCAAGGCAGTCGCCGAGCAGACCAACTTGCTGGCGCTGAACGCGGCGATTGAAGCGGCGCGGGCGGGTGAGCAGGGCCGTGGTTTCGCGGTGGTTGCCGATGAAGTGCGCTCGCTGGCGCAGCGCACCCAGGATTCGACCAAGGAAATCGAAGCGCTGATTGTCACTTTGCAACAGGGCACGCAAGCGGCATCTACACTGATGACCTCCAGCCGCGAGCGCACCCTGGACACCGTGGTGCTGGCGCAGAAGGCCGAGCAGGCGATCACCGAGATCAACCATTCGATCGGCACGATCCAGCAAATGAGCCTGCAGATTTCCGCCGCCGCGGAGCAGCAAAGTGCGGTGGCCGATGAGATCAATCGCAGCATCGTCAGTGTGCGCGATGTGGCCGATCAGTCGGCCGTCGCCAGCGAAGAAAGCGCTGCCGCGACCATTGAACTGGCGTCGCTGGGGCAGGACCTGCAACGCATGACGGCGCATTTCCGCACCTGATGGCATTTCGCAATGAACTTGGCCGGAATTGACCGGTCAGCCTGTATAAGCGGGGGCCGCCAAGCGGCGCCACCCGGTCCGTGCAGTGATTTTTTTCTGGGCCATGGATGGTTGCAACCCGCTCTCAGGGGGCGTCATGACCAATACACCAATTTTCCCCCAGCCCAGCGGGGGGTGCCAAGGATGCCGGCAAAAAGGCGAGGCCGATATGGCGTTCTCCTTCGCGTTCCAGCCGATTGTCGATGTGCGTGATCAATCGACCTTCGCCCACGAGGCGCTGGTCCGGGGCGTGCAGGGCGAAGGTGCACTGTCGGTTCTGCAGCAGGTCGATGACCAGAACCGCTATCGCTTCGATCAACTGTGCCGCGTGCGGGCAATCTCCACGGCCGCGCAGTTGGGGCTCACCGGGTTTCTTTCGATCAACTTCCTGCCGAACGCCGTTTATCGTCCGGACCTGTGCATTCGCAGCACGCTGGAGGCGGCGCGCGCGCATGCGTTTCCGCTTGAGCGGTTGATCTTCGAAGCGGTCGAAGGCGAGCACGTCGAAAGCAACAAGCACTTGATGAACATCTTGCGCGAGTACCGCGAGTTCGGGTTCAAGACCGCCATTGATGACTTCGGTGCGGGGTATTCCGGGTTGAATCTGCTGGCGGACTTTCAGCCGGATCTGATCAAACTGGACATGGCGCTGATTCGCGATATCCATCGCGACCGCGTACGCCAGGCGATTGTGCGTGGCGTGGTGGGCATGTGTGCCGAGTTGGGCGTCGAGGTGATTGCCGAGGGCATCGAGCACCCCGAGGAGCGGGATTTTCTCGCTGATTGCGGGATTTATCTGATGCAGGGATTCTGGTTCGCCAAACCGGCGTTTGAGGCGATGGCGCAGATTCCGGTGGAGGCGTGGCAGCCGATTTGACGGCGGCTGGTCTTTGAGCCTGAGCCATCACGTTGAGGTGACGGCTCAGGCGTGCAGATTCAGCCAAACTGGCTCGCCGACTCAACTGCCGATTTCGTCTGCCTTGAGCAGGTCAACTGGTAAGCAATCGCCAACCAAACGAACCAACCCGGCATGACCATCAAGGCGATCCGCGTGTCAGGTCGCAATGCCAGCAGACACAGCACAAAGCCTAGAAATGCCAGGGAAAACCAGGCCATCGGTACGCCGCCGGGCATCTTGTAAGCCGACTTCGCATGCAGGTCCGGGCGTTTTTTGCGATAGGCAATGTACGACGCGAGGATGGTCGACCAGGTGAAAATCACCAGAATCGCCGACACGGTGGAGACGATGGTGAAGGCGGTCATCACTTCCGGCACGATGAACAGCACTAGCACCCCAATCAGCATCAGCAGTGTGGTGAACGCCAGACTCAGCAGCGGCACGCTGTTACCTGACAGTCGCCGGAAGATGCCCGGAGCGTTTTGCTGGTTGGCCAGGCCGAACAGCATGCGGCTCGATGAAAACACGCCACTGTTGGCCGATGATGCCGCCGATGTCAGGACCACGAAGTTGACGATACCGGCGGCCGCGGGAAACCCAGCCACGAGAAACAGTTCGACAAAGGGGCTCTTGACCGGAGACACCTGCTGCCACGAGGTCACGGCAACAATGCAAGTCAGTGCCAGCACGTAGAACAGGATGATCCGCAGCGGAATCGAGTTGATGGCCTTGGGCAAGGTCTTCTCTGGAGATCGGGTTTCAGCGGCGGCGGTGCCGATCAACTCGGTGCCGGCGAAGGAGAAAATTGCCATCTGAAATCCGGCGAAGAAGCCGAACAAGCCGTTAGGGAAGGCCGCCTGTTTATCCACCAGGTGACTCAGGGATGCGGTGACGCCACTCGGGGACACGAAGGACGTGGCAATCAGCACGGTGCTGACGCCGATCAAGGTCACGACGGCAATGATTTTGATGATCGCAAACCAGAACTCCACCTCACCGAACAGCCTGACCGTCAGCACGTTCAGCGCAAACAACGTCGCCAGCATGCCGACGGCGGGTATCCACGCCGGTACCTCGGGGAACCAGTACTGGAAGAATCCGCCGACCACAACGGCATCGCCGATCACCGCCACGCTCCAGCTCAACCAATACGACCAGCCGAGAAAAAACGCCGCGCGCGGGCCGAGGTAGGCGCCGGCAAAATCGGCAAAGGTTTTGAAGTTCAGGTTGGACAGGAGCATTTCGCCCATGGCGCGCATGACGAAAAAAACGAACAGGCCGATGATCATGTAGATGAGGATGATCGACGTCCCGGAGAGGGCGATGATCTTCCCGGAGCCCATGAACAGTCCCGTACCGATGGCACCGCCCATGGCCATTAACTGGATGTGACGATTGCTGAGCGTGCGCTGCAGCGCGGGCTGTTCAAGCGGCCCGGAAGGATTCGAATTCATTGCAAAACCTCTTGATTTTATGTTTTTGAGTTTTGGCAGAAAGTAGGTGTCGAGCGTTCTTGTTAGAGAGACAGCGGCTAATCACAGCGATGCCTGGAGAGTGAATGGCCCCCTCGCAAAATCGCGTGGGGGCGGTCCTTACTGATTAACTGGCGGTGCGCAGACGTGAGGCTGTTGCCGGTTGCGGCTCCAGCAACTGGAAGAGATTTTTGATGTTGGCCGGCGTCGGTACCAGGTGGATGCGCTGGCCGATTTGCTGTTGCTGAGCCAGGTCGTTGAGGTAGCGCAGTGACGAAAAATCTTCCAGAGCAAAGCCCACCGAATCAAAGACCGTCACCTGCGTATCGCTCTCGCGGCCGGGCACTTCGCCCTGCACAATCCGGAAAAACTCGACCACTGGAGAGTCGGCCTCCAATTGCTGAATGTCGCCTTCAATGCGTGTTTGCGGCTCGAATTCGACGATGACCCGGGCGTTGCGCAGGATGTCGGCGTGCAGTTCGGTTTTACCCGGGCAGTCGCCGCCGACCGCATTGATATGCATGCCGGGTTCGATCATTTCGGGCGTGAGAATCGTTGCGTAGGCTTTGTCGGCGGTGACTGTGGTGACGATATGCGCACCCTTGACCGCGTCCTTTACCGAGTCGGCCAGAATCACTTCGATCTGCGGAAACGCCGCCAGGTTGTGCTTCAACTTGAGCGAAGCGTCGCGATCAATATCGAAGATGCGGATTTCGCTGATGCCCAACATTTCATGAAAGGCGAGCGCCTGAAACTCACTCTGCGCACCGTTGCCGATGATCGCCATCGAGGTCGCACCCGGGCGAGCCAGCGACTGCGCAACCAGTGCCGAGGTGGCAGCGGTGCGCACAGCGGTGGTCAGGGTCAGTTCGCTGAGCAGGGTCGGGTAGCCACTCTGCACATCGGCCAGCAGCCCGAAGGCCATGACCGTCAGTAAATTCTGCTGACCGTTGTCCGGATGGCCGTTGACGTATTTGAACGAGTACTGCTGGCCATCGTCGGTGGGCATCAGCTCGATCACGCCGTCTGCCGAGTGGTTGGCCGTGCGCGGCGATTTATCAAATTGCGCCCAGCGTGCGTAGTCCGCTTCGATGTAGCCCGCCATGTCGCGGATGGCCCGGCGGATGCCGACCTGGGTGAACAGGCGTGCAGCATCATCGACATCAATAAAAAGCGTCATGTTGTTGTTCTCCGATTCAGTCATTCAAAGGCCGCAGAGCGGGGATGGTTCAGCTGCGTTTACTCTCGAAACCATGCAGCACGTTCACCGCATTGATGCCGATTTCATCGACCATGTAGCCGCCTTCCATCACGAACAGGGTGGGGCAGCCGACACTGGCGATCAGCGTTCCGATGCCGATGAAGTCCTCGCTTTCCAGCAGGAAGTGGCTGATGGGGTCATCCTTGAACGTGTCGACACCCAGGGATATCACCAGCACTTCAGGTGCGAACTGCTGGAGCTTTTTGCAGGCGTGGAGCAGGGCGTTGCGGTAGCTCTCCCACGTGGTGTTTTTCGGCAGCGGGTAGTTGAGGTTGTAACCCTCGCCGACACCCGCGCCGACTTCGTGGCTGTAACCTGAAAAGTACGGGTAGGACACCGCAGGTTCACCGTGCAGCGAGACGAACATGACGTCGCTGCGCTGGTAGAAAATGTTCTGGGTGCCGTTGCCGTGGTGGAAGTCGACGTCGAGCACCGCGACACGTTTGGCGCCTTGGGTGATGGCCTGCTGCGCGGCAATCGCGGCGTTATTGAGGTAGCAATAACCGCCCATGTATTCGCGCGCAGCGTGATGGCCGGGCGGGCGGCACAGGGCAAAGGCGCTGTCGTGGCCTTCATCGATCAGTGCGAGTCCGGTGAGGGCGATATCCGCGCTGGTTTTCACCGCTTGCCAGGTCGTGGCGGTGATGGGCGAACCGGCATCCATGGCATAGAAGCCGAGCTTGCCGTCGATGAACGTCGGCACTTGCTCGTTGCCCAGATCGCGTACCGGCCAGACCAGGGGCAAGGCATCGTGCGTGCGTCCGGTTGCGCACCATTCGGTCCAGGCACTTTCCAGAAAACTGACGTAGCGCTCACTGTGGGCGTTGACGTAGCACGAGCGGTCAAACGCACGCGGTTCGACGATTTGCCCAAGGCCGACCTGTTTGACGCGGTTGTGCACCGTATCGGCCCGACTCGGTTGTTCGAATGACGGCTTGAGCACGCCGTCCTTCAATTCGGTGCCATGGTGCAAACGGTGGGAATCACTGAAAACTGTAAACATTCTGCGCATCCGTTAATGTGAGCCAGTGCAAATATTCTGTTCCGGCTGACCTGCGCTTTCTTTGCTTTGTTTTCTTGATTCAGTAGATTAATCGGGCGTTCTTACTCAGGATTGGCGTCATGCAGAAAAAATCATCCAAACGCATCAGTCTCGACGAGACCGACCTGGCGATTCTTGAGTTGTTGCAGGAAGACGCCAGTATTTCCAACGCTGAACTCAGTGAGCGGCTGTCGTTGAGCCTTACGCCTTGCTGGCGGCGGCGCAAAAGAATGGAGGAGGCCGGGGTGATCAAGGGCTATCAGGCCAACCTTGATCGGCGAATGCTCGGGCTGGACATCATGGCGTTCGTGCACATCCGTTTTTCCACCCACGCCGATCACGCGCCGGACGCCTTCGAGTCGGTGATTGCGCAACTGCCCCAGGTGCTGTCCTGTCACAAGATCACCGGCGATGCCGATTATGTGTTGCAGGTGCTGGCCGAGGATCTGGATAGCTACAGCGATTTCATCGAGCAGGTGCTCAGGCGCCAAGTCGGGATTGCGTCCATCCAGTCCAGCCTGGCGTTGCGTGAGGTCAAGACCAGTAGCCGTATTGCGATACCCAGACCGGGAAGGGAATGAGCGGGCCGGGGGCGTTTTTCCAATGGGGTGACAGAATCTTTTGCGGCGTTGTCGGCAGACCAGCCGATTGCCGCAGCCCTGGATTCTGAACCCGCGCTGTCGATCAGCAAAATTTCATCTTGCCGGGCGCGACTTAGGCCTAGGATGCTTGCACAAGATCATCCCAAGGGGAGCCGTATGATGCGCACCAATGTCGTCAAAGTGCTGTTGATCGCTGCAGCTGTCTCGGTATTGAGTGCCTGTTCGGGCTCCGGTGGGCTGACCACCACCAGTTGTTTCTCCTCGGATTGCCAATCGCCGGAGGGTCGCACAAATGCAACGACCCTCAAATTCGGCGGTAACAGTATTGGTAGCAGCTTGAACCAGTACAGCTCCGGGATGTTGCACAACGATTGATAGAAATAGAACCTGAACCTGTGGCGAGGGGATTTATCCCCGATGGGTTGCGAAGCAACCCCCGCTTTTAAAACAGCGGACTGCTGCGCAGCCCAGCGGGAGCAAGCTCCCTCGCCACAAATGTTTGTGCCTGGAAGATTACTGCGGCAGCGCCAGCCACTCACCAATGACCTTCTGATAACTGCCAGTGACTTTGCTCAGATGCAGCCACTGATCAACGTACAGTTTCCAGCTGATGTCATCGCGCGGCAGCAGATAGGCTTTCTCCCCATACTGCATGTACTGGTGCGGATTCACCGCGCACAAACCCGGTTTGAGTTTCTGCTGATACAGCGCTTCCGAGGCGTCGGTGATCATCACGTCGGCCTTGTTATCGAGCAGTTGCTGGAAGATCGTCACGTTGTCGTGCAGGGCCAGTTGCGCCTTGGGCAGGAAGGCGTGGACGAAGGCTTCGTTGGTGCCGCCTGCCGGTTCAACCAGCCGTACGTTGGGCTGGTTGATCTGCTCGACGGTCTGGTACTTGGACTGATCGGCGCAGCGCACCAGCGGGATCTTGCCGTCGCTGTCGAGGGTGTTGCTGAAGTAGGCTTTCTTCTGCCGCTCCAGCGTCACCGAAATGCCACCCATGCCGATGTCGCACTTGCCGGCCTGCATGTCCGGCATCAGGGTTTTCCAGGTGGTTTGCACCCACTCGACTTTCACGCCGAGGCTGTCGGCCAGCGAGCGCGCCATGGCGATGTCGATACCCTCGAAGTCGCCGTCGCTGCGTTTGAAGGTGTAGGGCTTGTAGTCGCCAGTGGTGCAGACGCGCAACTGGCCTTGTTGCTGGATGGTGTCGAGGTGCGACGGTTGCTCGGCGGCCTGAGCGCTTAAATTCAGCGCGAGCAATGAACCGAGCAAGAGCAGTTTTTTATTGATGGGCATGTCTGTCGGGCTTCAAAGGGATCGGAGCGAGAAGTTAACCACGTTCTAGGCGCTGATCCCTATGGTCAGTTCGCTGTCAGAGGCCGAGCCCTTCCTGCACCACCTGCAACAGATTGTTCTCGGTCAGCGCAATCGCATCCAGTTCTTGCCCGGTTTCCACCGTTTGCAGCCACCAATGGCTTTCGTGATGTTCATCGACGGTGCGCAACAGATAGGTGTTGCGCTCGGGCAGGGTGATCTGCACGCGGCCGGCGCCGTCTTCGGTAAACCGGGCGATGGGATCAAATGTCAGGGTTTGTTGATTGGCTTCGATCACCAGTTGGTCGATCGCGTAATCGTGACTTTCGCCATCCGGTGAGCTTTCGCAAACGTGAGTTGGATTGCGGCGGATTTTCAGGCCCACTTCAGTGACTGGCTGCAGCCAGGCCTCGATGCGGTGGTACAGATCGTAGACCTGCGCCGGCCAGCAATCGATCTCCAGCGCGGCATCCGCATGGGTGTGCCGGGTTTGCTTGAGTTTGGCGGCGAGTTCGTCTGCTTTACTCATTTCGGATCCCTTGGTTTGATGTCTGCCTGTTAATCGTAGACCGTTCAACGGGGTGTGGCGTTGCCTTGCGTCATGCGCTTGCAACACAAGCATGGCGAAATCAGCGCTGGCCAAGTCTGGTCAGCATCAAAAACCACGGACGCAGGCGTCCCAAGGAGCGGGTACATGAAAAAGCTGTTTACAATTCTGGCGCTGATCGCGCTGACGGCCGGTAGCATCGGCCTGAGTTCGGCGCGTCAGTCGAACGCCAGCAAGGTACAAACGGAAGCGGTAGCGGGGCAGTTCGATTACTACCTGCTGACGCTGTCCTGGTCGCCAACGTTCTGCCTCACCCACAAAGATGACGTGCAATGCTCCGGCAAGGGCTACGGCTTCGTGCTGCACGGCTTGTGGCCGCAATACGCCAACGGCGGCTGGCCGGAATCCTGCCCACCGCTGACCACGTTGTCGGCCGCGGAAACCACCAAGGGCCTGACACTGTTCCCGACCAAGAAACTGCTTGACCACGAATGGTCCAAGCACGGCACCTGCAGCGGCCTGGGCGCGATGGGTTATCTGGACGAAGCGGACAAAGCAGTTGGCGCGGTGAAAATCCCGCAGGAGCTGCAACCGTTCAGCAGCTCGTATTACTTCGAAGCCCAGGAAATCGCCGACCTGTTCCGCAAGGCCAACCCGGGGATCCCGGCCAATGGCATCGCGGTGATCTGCAGCGGCCCGGAGCTTTCGGAAGTGCGGGTGTGCATGGGCAAGGATCTGCAGTTCGGCGCGTGCGGCAAGGGCGTGAAGACGCAGTGCCGGGCGGGGGATATTCGGGTGCCGCCGTCGCGTTGATGTGAGTGGTTGCACGAATGAAAAAGGCGCCTCGATCGGGCGCCTTTTTTTGCCTGGAGGTTTGAAGCAACCGGAAAATTCACGCATGCTTGCGCCCCCAAAAAGGATGACCCGCAACACTGCAAGGAGCTGTTCATGAGCGGAAAACCCGCCGCCCGCGTCACCGATCCAACCGCCTGCCCACTCCCGGGACATGGCACCAATCCGATTGCCAGTGGCTCGCCGAATGTGAATTTCGACGGATTGGCGGCTGCCCGAATGACCGATAAATCAGCGTGCGGCAGCCCGATTACTGGCGGCGTTTCCTCGACGGTGTTTATCAATGGCTTAAACGCCGCGACCCTGGACAGCACCGGTGGGCACGGCAATGTGGTCATTGGCGGGTCGGGCACGGTCATCATTGGTGACACGGTAACAGCGGCACCTTTCAGTGGATTGCTGCCGATGCCGGTGCATTTCACGGACAAATTGAAACTGGTCAATGACGTGACCGGTGAGCCCATGACCAATCATCCCTACGTGATCCAGCGCGCAGACGGGCGTCTGGAGCACGGGGTGTCTGACGCTAACGGGTTCACCCACGAAGTTAGCTCGCACCTGCCTGAAACCATCAAGCTGTTTTTGGAGGAGTGAGGCATGGCCGCTGAAACAGTAACGTGCGCGAAAGGCAACAATTACAAGCTGCACAAGGAACATGCGCTGACGGACAAGAAGGATGTCAGTGACAAGCCTGTGCCGGTGGAGAGTACCAAGGCGATTGTTGTTTTCGTCGGAGGCGCTGGGGATAAGGAACGTTATTATTTTTCGGGGCCTTATGGAAACATCCAAGAGGCACGGAAGGACTTTGATGAGCGCACGACAAGCTTGGCAAAGGAGGGTAAATATAAGTCTGAGTGGCTGGGCTATAACGAAGTCAGAGGAAAACAGGATATTCAGCGACATGTCTTGAGTCTGATCCCCTACAAGAGCTGTCCTGTCTATATCGTGGGTCATAGCCTCGGTGGGTGGAACGGTGCGCATCTGACAAAGATCATGTCGGAATGGGGTTACCGGATTCAGATGCTGATTACCCTTGATCCCGTGGGTGAAGGGGCCTTGGTCTGGTTGGGGTCGGATATTTATCGCGAACGCCCCGATCCAATTGCTGCCGACTGGATCAACATCAAAGCGATGCCAACTAAAAGAGATTCGTCAGATGGGGTCGCTGATTTTGGTGAAAAGTGGCTTATCTCCTGTGGCCCTTCATTGAACGTCAATATAGACACTAATCATGCAAATGCATTGGGGTTGTTTACTGCCCGTATCGCGGGGAGCAAATCGGCAGCCGATATGCTTTTTGACTCAATCATGAAGGATTTTCCATGATGTACAGGGTGCTCATTTGTTGCTTGCTCGCTATTTGCTCAGGTTGTGCGAAAGACCACACAAAGCCTCCCGCAAACCTGAACTTCGAATCTGTGGAAAGAGAAAAGTCGCTGCTATACATCATCCGGTATCAGTCGGACGTTGATGTGTTGGATCTTTTTGATCGCGGGGAGCGAGTTGGGATGATTTCGGGCATGCTTCATTGCGCATTGGCGGATGATCATGATTTCTCAGTAGGCAAAGCCATACAGTTCTCCGCATCCGGTTTGATACGATCGGAAAAAAATGAAAACAACAAGGGAAAGTTTTCCTACCTTACTCGCGCATTCCTCAGTGAAACTTCCAGCAACCGAAGTTCTGAGAGAAATCTTTCAGTAACAGAACTGAATCAACTCCTCGCGAACAAACAACAAATCCCCTGCAAAGTCGTCGTCACCGCGTACGGCTATAAACCCTACTACTCAAACACCATGAACCTGCCAGTCGCGGATCTGCTGCGCGAAATCAACAAACCCCGATAGGCGTAATCGGTGCCCCACGCGATCGCCCTGCGCAGATACGCGAGGGCGATCACCCGCAAAACCACCACTGAAAATAAATCGACGTGCGGAGGTCATCCAAATCCCTTGCGCGCCGATACAGCGGGGCAGGCGTGTGTTGGCGGGGCGGGTTTGCTGTGCGCACCCCGCTGGGCTACGCTCATGAAAAGTAAGGGTTTCGGGCTGCGGCCCCTGTCGTACCTGCCCAGGACACGTTTTTGCCAATCCCCATTCACGACCCGCATCAGACTCCCGGCACGCTTAAACGCCTGCCGCTGCGCAAGGCGGCAGCGCTGTTCATCGTTGCGGTGTGTCTGTGCCTGTCTGGCTTGCTCTATCTGCAACTGGAGCAGACACGGCGTCAGGACCTGGCGAACGCGCAGATCGCTTCCACCAACCTGACCCGAGCCATGGCGCAGCAGGCGGAAGACACGTTTCTGGCCGCCGACCTTGTGCTCACCAGTCTTGCCGATTGGGTTGAGGACGATGGTTATGGCGCCGCGCAGCGACCACGTCTGCAAAAAACCTTCGCGCGTCGGGTGCAGCAACTGGAGCAGTTGCACGGCATGTTCCTCTTCGATCGCGAGGGCCAGTGGGTGATCACCTCGTTCCCGGACCTGCCCCGTGGCAATGGCGTCGCCGACCGCGAGTACTTCAGGTTTCACCAGCAGAACGCTTCTACCGTGGCGCACATCGGCCCGGCGATTCGCAGCCGCGAGAATGGCGAGTGGATCATCCCGATCTCGAAACGCATCAACGACCGCGCCGGCAATTTCCAGGGCGTGCTGATGGCCGGGATCAAGATGGCGTACTTCGACCGGTTCTTCAAAAGCTTCAGCCTCGATGACAACGGCATCATGTTTCTCGGACTCAAGGACGGCACGTTGCTGGCGCGGCGACCGTTCGACGAAGGCCTGATCGGTTCGTCGCTGGCGCAAGGCAGGATCTACCAGAAGCTGCTGCCCGAAGCCCCGGCCGGCACTGCGATGATCAAGTCGGTGGTCGACGGCGTGGTGCGCTTGTACGGCTACCGCCAGTTGGCGGCTTACCCGCTGGTGGTAGCGTCCGCCTCTTCGCGCGACACGATTCTCAAGGGTTGGTATGAGCGGGCCTTTCAGTCCAGCGTGATTGTGGCGCTGGTGATTCTTGGCGTCGGCCTGTTCGGCTGGGTGTTCATTCATCAGGTGCGTGACGGCGAGCGAATCGAGAGAAACCTGCGCAAGGCACAGCGCACACTGGAGCAGATCGCGACCCACGACAGCCTGACGGGGCTGGCGAATCGGCGCCTGTTCGAGCGTTCGCTGGAGATTGAGTTTGCCCGCGGTGCCCGACAGTCGAGTCCGGTCGGCCTGATCATGCTCGATATCGATTTCTTCAAGCGCTACAACGATGCCTACGGGCACGTGGCAGGGGATCACTGCCTGACTCAGGTGGCGCAGGTGTTGAAGAATTGCTCTCAACGCAAGTCTGACCTGGCGGTGCGTTACGGTGGCGAAGAGTTCGCGGTGTTGCTGCCGGATACCGACATCAACGGCGTGCTGGCGATTGCCGGGCAGATTCGCCGCAGCGTGATGGATAAACGCATTACTCACAGCGGTTCGCCCACCGGTTACCTGACGGTGAGTCTGGGCTGCTACTCATTTATTCCGAGCGGCAATGACAGCCTCGAAGTGTTTATCCAGCGTGCTGATGCGGCGCTGTATCAGGCAAAAAATGCCGGACGCAATCGCGCGGCGGTGTTGTCGCTGGAGGAGGGTGTTGCCGAGTTGATGCGGTCGGATCGCTAAAGCCTCCGCGCTTGATCTGTGGCGAGGAATCGGATTCCAGCGCCACAGATTCATGCCTTCATGCCGGATCACCAGCGGTCACGCTTATTCGTTCAGCTGCCTGTGCCACCACCGGCACCGCCGGTTCCGCCGCCGGCCGAACCGGTGCCGCCCCCCGCTCCCGATCCAGAACCCATGGTGCCACTGTTGGTGCCGGTACCCTTGCCGGCGCCATCGGTACTGTCACCGTTTTTCGGAGCACCGGGGGTGCTGTTGGGTGGCATGTTGGTGCCGCTTGTAGCACCGGATTTGGTGCCGGAGGCATCCGCCCCGTCATTGGCGGCAAAGGCGCCGACCGAGGCGGTGGTCAGCAGCCCGGCGAGCAACAGGGAAGTCAGTTTGCGCGTTTTCATGGTACGTCTCCAGAAAGGCTCGGTTACCTGACTTTGGTCTGACGCTTTCACCCGTTGGTGCCGATTGGCTGACGAGCGGTTGTCGAACCTCAGCCTCGATCCTCAGCCAGCCTCTGCTCCAGCGCCTGCCGCACCTGCGGCCATTCGTCATCGATGATGCTGAAACGCACCGAGTTACGCTTGCGGCCGTCGGGCATGATCCGCTCGTGGCGCACGATGCCTTCCTGTTGCGCTCCGAGGCGCAGAATCGCGTTGCGCGACTTCTGGTTGTTCTCGTCGGTGGTGAACTGCACTCGCACGCAGTCGAGCACCTCGAAGGCGTGACGCAACATCAGGTATTTGGCTTCGGTGTTGACGAAGGATTTCTGCCAGCGCGCGGAGATCCAGCTGCTGCCGATTTCCAGCTTGCGATTGAGCGGATCGATCTTCCAGAACCGGGTCGAGCCGATCACTTCGCCGCTATCCTTCAACACGATCACAAACGGCATGACCGTGCCGGCATCACGGCCGTCGAGGGCTTTTTTCAGATAGCTGTCGATGGTGCTCGCCGACGGCACCACAGTGACGGTGAGGTTCCACAGTTCGCCGTCGGCGGCAGCGCGGAGCAGGGCGTCGGCGTCGCTGTACTGAAGTGGACGCAGGAGGATGCGCGGGCCTTGCAGCGTGGTGAGCATGGAGGCGAGTCTCGGCAGTTCGGGGCAGTGACGAGCGCCTATTACGCCGCAGCCGGTTGATCCGATGCAACCACCGCCGTTAGCACAGGGTCACAAATTTCACACCTTGTTCGCCGGAGCCTGGACGATGAAAAACCTGCGGATCGCCACATTCAACGTCAACGGCCTGCGCGCACGCTTGCCGAACCTGCTGCAGTGGCTCAAGCGCGAGCAACCGGACATCGCTTGCCTGCAAGAGCTCAAGTCAGTCGACAGTGCATTCCCGGCCGCCGAACTGGAAGCCGCCGGCTACGGCGCAATCTGGCACGGGCAGGCGTCGTGGAACGGCGTGGCGATTCTCGCTCGCGATGCGCAGCCGCTGGAGAGTCGCCGCGGTCTGCCGGGCGATCCCGAGGACAAGCACAGCCGTTATCTGGAGGCGGCGGTGCACGGTGTGTTGGTCGGCTGCCTGTACCTGCCCAATGGCAACCCGCAACCGGGGCCGAAGTTCGACTACAAACTGGCCTGGTTCGAACGCTTGATCCGCTACGCCAAGGATTTGCAAAGCAGTGATCATCCGGTGGTGCTGGCCGGCGATTACAACGTGGTGCCCACTGACATGGACATCTACAACACCCGTTCCTGGCTCAAGGATGCGCTGCTGCAACCCGAAAGCCGCGAGTGTTATCAACGACTGCTTGATCAAGGCTGGACTGATTCGCTGCGCCATCTGTATCCCGACGATCGCCTCTACACCTTCTGGGATTACTTTCGCCAGCATTGGCAAACCAACTCCGGTCTGCGCATCGATCATCTGCTGCTCAACCCGGCACTCAGTCCGTATCTGCACGAAGCCGGGGTCGACGCCTGGGTGCGCAACGAACAGCACGCCAGCGATCATGCGCCGACCTGGATTCGCATCGGTTCGCGCAAGCGTCGGTAGCGCTGATTGGCGAAATCAATTGTCGGAGTCGGGGCTCGATCCCGTATACATGTCGGCCAGCGGCGCAACGATCCGCGGCCACATGCAAAAGGACTGAGCAATGAGCGAGCCACGTCTGGCGAATCCGACGTTGTACCTGCAACACCTGGGGTTCGACATCCCACCGCCCCCCACACTGACAACCCTGCGGCAGTTGCAGTTGCGCCACACCGGCGTCTTTCCCTTCGAGAACCTGTCGACGATCACTGGCGCGCCGGTGCTGATCGATCTGGCCTCGGTCGAACAAAAGGTTCTCCACGGTGGCCGGGGTGGTTACTGCTACGAACTGAACAATCTGTTTCTGGCGTTATTGCTGGAGCTGGGCTTCGACGCCCGTGGCATCTCCGGGCGTGTGGTGCTGGCGCAACCCGAAGGCACGTGGACGGCGCGTACCCACCGCTTGAGCCTGGTAATCATCGATGGCGAGCGCTACATCACCGACGTCGGCTTTGGCGGTATGGTGCCGACCGCGCCGCTGCTGCTCGATACCGAGGCTGAACAGGCGACGCCGCACGAGTCCTATCGCATCGAGAAACAGGCCGATGGTTACATGCTGCGCGCCAATGTCGCCGGCGAATGGCGCGCGATGTACCTGTTTGATCTGCAACGCCAGGAAGACATCGATTACACGCTCGGCAACTGGTACGTCTCGACCCATCCCGAGTCACCGTTTGCTCAGCGGTTGATGGTTGCGCGCACCGGCGATGGTTGGCGGCGGACCCTGAACAACGGCAGCTTCGCGATTCATCACATGGGCGCCGACAGCGAGCGGCGCGAGGTGGCGGATGTCGATGAACTGCTTGAAGTGCTGGAGCAGGAATTCGGCCTGCGCGTGCCTGACCAGCCGCATGTGCGCCAGTCGCTGGCGCGGATGCTTGTACCGGCCTGATCTCAGGGCTTGGCCTCCGGTTCCAGTACCCGGCGGATTTCCCCGACCGCCGCCGACAGCTTTTTTTCCAGACTCTTGAGGTCGGCGGCGGTGATGCCTTTCTTGAATTGCCCGGAGTGGTGCGGCTCGACGTCCTGCGTTTTGCTGCCAGCCTCCAGCAGGGTATGGCGCAGAGTGTTGTTGATCACCGTCTGATAACCGAACCCTTCGTTTTCCGCCACGCTGCGGGCGGCTTCGATGACGGCGTCATCGAGCATGATGGTGATGCGGGTCTTGCCCTTGGCGGGCGCCAAGGCACCGCGCTTGCCGTGCGAGAAATCGTATTCGTCTTTCATTGATCAAGCCTCCAGAAAATATGCGCGACGTTCGCTCGGTGTGGCGACACGTGCAGAAATGATTCGTACGACGTTGGCCTCGCGATAACTG
This sequence comes from Pseudomonas fluorescens, assembly GCF_004683905.1. Lineage (NCBI taxonomy): Bacteria > Pseudomonadati > Pseudomonadota > Gammaproteobacteria > Pseudomonadales > Pseudomonadaceae > Pseudomonas > Pseudomonas fluorescens. The sequence goes on along the minus strand of NZ_CP038438.1, from coordinate 4,009,071 downwards.
TACGCAACCACCAGCAAGCGCCCTTTGCCGTCGAGGCCGAGGGTGATCCAGCGCTGTTCGTCATGGTCGTTGTCCTCGATCGTCAGCGCGCGTTCGTCGTGAAAGACCGGCTCGGTCTCGGCAAGGCTGACGCCCCTGTGCTTGAGTTTGTTGGCTGCGTTCTTGCTTTTGTCGTACTGAGTTTCGAATGACTTCATTATGCATACTTTATATGTATAAAAAAGAGCGCCGGTGCACCGCTGGTCGCCATGAACACTTCAGCCTAGTGCGATAAAAACCGGGGGCAGGAGGGGATGTGTTGCCGGATTTGTGGGAGATGGAGGTGGCGAGATAGAAGCTTGGGTGGCTACCTATCCATTATGTGACTGACAAGTTGTATACAACTCTATGGACATTTGTCCCGAGTATTGAATACAGTGTGCGCATAACAAAAAACAGGGAACCCCCCACATGAAAACGCCCCATGTTTCACACCAACGGCCCGAGGACGAAAATCTCGGGGTCGGCGCGAATATGGCTTACGGCCTGCAACATGTTCTGACCATGTACGGCGGTATCGTTGCGGTGCCACTGATCATCGGCCAGGCGGCCGGGCTGTCGCCGGCGGACATTGGTCTGTTGATTGCTGCTTCATTGTTTGCGGGGGGGCTGGCGACACTGCTGCAAACCCTGGGTCTACCGTTTTTTGGCTGTCAGTTGCCGCTGGTGCAGGGCGTGTCGTTCTCCGGTGTGGCGACCATGGTCGCGATTGTCAGCAGTGGCGGGGAGGGCGGCTTCCAGTCGGTGCTGGGCGCGGTGATTGCCGCATCGTTGATCGGCTTGCTGATCACCCCGGTGTTCTCGCGAATCACCAAGTTTTTCCCTCCACTGGTCACCGGCATCGTGATCACTACCATCGGCCTGACGCTGATGCCGGTGGCTGCGCGCTGGGCCATGGGTGGCAACAGCCACGCGCCGGACTTCGGCAGCATGCAGAACATCGGTCTGGCGGCGGTGACGCTGGTGCTGGTGTTGCTGCTGAGCAAGGTCGGCAGTTCGACCATCTCGCGCCTGTCGATCCTGTTGGCCATGGTGATCGGCACGATTCTGGCGGTGTTCCTCGGCATGGCCGATTTCTCCAGTGTCACCCAAGGGCCGATGTTCGGCTTCCCGACGCCGTTCCACTTTGGCATGCCGACCTTCCACTTCGCCGCGATCCTGTCGATGTGCATCGTGGTCATGGTGACCCTGGTGGAAACCTCGGCGGACATTCTGGCGGTCGGTGAGATCATCGGCACCAAGGTCGACTCCAAACGCCTGGGCAACGGTCTGCGCGCGGACATGCTGTCGAGCATGTTTGCCCCTATCTTCGGTTCGTTCACCCAGAGCGCCTTCGCGCAGAACGTCGGGCTGGTGGCGGTGACCGGGATCAAGAGCCGTTTCGTGGTGGCCACAGGCGGTATCTTCCTGGTGATTCTCGGTCTGCTGCCGTTCATGGGCCGGGTGATCGCAGCAGTGCCGACGTCGGTGCTGGGCGGCGCCGGTATCGTGCTGTTCGGGACGGTGGCGGCGAGCGGGATTCGCACGTTGTCGAAGGTCGATTACCGCAACAACGTCAACCTGATCATCGTCGCCACCTCGATCGGCTTCGGCATGATCCCGATTGCCGCGCCGAACTTCTACGATCATTTCCCGAGCTGGTTCGCGACCATTTTCCATTCGGGCATCAGCTCCTCGGCGATCATGGCGATCGTGCTCAACCTGACCTTCAACCACTTCACCGCCGGCAACTCGGACCAGCAGTCGGTTTTCGCCGCAGCGGAAGAGCGCACCCTGCGTTATCGCGACCTGGCGGCGCTGCGGGAAGGCGATTACTTCAGCGACGGCAAGCTGCGCGATTGCGATGGCAAGGAAGTGCCGGTGATCGAGCCTGATGAACACGATCATGGGCATGGCGCGCCGAAGACCCAGATGAAGAGCAGCGAGCATGTTTGAGCGCTAAATGGATGAAAAAAGGCCGATCTGTTGTGAGACAGATCGGCCTTTTTGGTTTGAAGAGCAAAAGATCGCAGCCTGCGGCAGCTCCTACAGGGGATCGGAGCTACCGCAGGTTGCGATCTTTTGACTTTTCGAGCGTCCACAAAAAAGCCCCTGAATCTTTCGATTCAGGGGCTTTGCTATTTGGCTCCACAACCTGGACTCGAACCAGGGACCCAATGATTAACAGTCATTTGCTCTACCAACTGAGCTATTGCGGAATTGGTGCGTATGTTACTGATTCAAAAAGAGAAGTCAAGCGTCGGGCGTAAATTTTCTGCGTTCGGCAGGACGGGCGGTGTTTTGTCAGCGATTGGCGGTTACCAGAACCGCCTCACAGGTCTACCATGGTTGCCCGGAAGTGGTGACACGCGCTGCCGGCCATTTGCCGAAAAGGTACGCGCCATGACTCGAACCGTTGTTGTTTCCCTTTCACGCGAGGTGTTCGTATGAGCGTCACGCAGATCAGCCTGCCTAAAGGCGTCGGCCCGCACGCCGAGAAACTCTTCGATGCGATTACCCAGGCCAGCACCGCTGAGGAGTTGAACCGTGCTGGCGGCAAGGCCGAAGGGTTCGTGCTCGGCCTGGAAAGCACCAAGGCAATCAAAAGTCAGATCGCCGAATCGCTGTACGTCGCCTATGACGATGCGGCCAGTCAACGTGCGACGGAACTGGCTTAACCGCCGAAAGTGATGGTGCCGAGCATCAGTTTGGCATAAGCCGCGGTGGCGGCCAGTTGCACCAGCCACAGGGCCAGGCCGCCGAGGAAGACGCCCGCTGCGACTTGCAGCACCAGGCTTTTGTCGCGTTTGGCCGTGGTGCGGGGGATGAAGTCATCCAGGTCGTCTCGGTCGGCGCGCAGGTTGTCGTTTTTCATAGGTGTTCTCGCAAAACTCTGAGGTGTACACAAAACCTGTGGGAGCGGGCTTGCTCGCGAAGGCGTCGGCCCAGCCATTATTGTTGTCGCCTGATGCACCGCTTTCGCGAGCAAGCCCGCTCCCACAATGGAACCTGTGTGCAGTCTAGAGGGTTCGGATAGTTTTCCGGGACAAATAAAAAACGGGAAGCCCCAAGGCTTCCCGTTTTTCATGGCAAAGCGAAATCAGATGACCTGAACGATCGCATCCGTGACCGCTTTGATGTTGCTCTGGTTCAGTGCCGCGACGCAGATGCGGCCGGTGTCCAGGGCGTAGATGCCGAACTCGTTGCGCAGGCGGTGCACCTGTTCGGTGGTCAGGCCGGAGTAGGAGAACATGCCGCGCTGACGGCCGACGAAGCTGAAGTCACGCTGCGGGGCTTTTTCCGCCAGCAGGGCGACCATCTGCTCGCGCATGCCGCGAATGCGCAGGCGCATTTCTGCCAGTTCCGCTTCCCACTGGGCGCGCAGTTCCGGGCTGTTCAACACAGCGGCGACGATGCTTGCACCGTGGGTCGGCGGGTTGGAGTAGTTGGTGCGGATCACACGCTTGACCTGCGACAGCACGCGCGCGCTTTCTTCTTTCGATTCGCTGACGATCGACAGGGCACCAACGCGCTCGCCGTACAGCGAGAACGACTTGGAGAACGAGCTCGAAACGAAGAAAGTCAGGCCCGATTCAGCGAACAGACGCACAGCCGCGGCGTCTTCGTCGATGCCGTCGCCGAAACCCTGGTAAGCCATGTCGAGGAACGGTACGTGACCTTTGGCCTTGACCACGTCCAGCACGTTTTTCCAGTCGGCCGGGGTCAGATCGACGCCGGTCGGGTTGTGGCAGCAGGCGTGCAACACAACGATCGAGCCGTTCGGCAGGGCGTTGAAGTCGTCGAGCATGCCGGCACGGTTCACGTCGTGGGTGGCGGCGTCGTAGTAACGGTAGTTCTGCACCGGGAAGCCAGCGGTTTCGAACAGCGCGCGGTGGTTTTCCCAGCTCGGGTCGCTGATCGCCACGACGGCGTTCGGCAGCAGTTGCTTGAGGAAGTCGGCACCGATTTTCAGCGCGCCGGTACCGCCGACCGCCTGAGTGGTGACGATGCGACCGGCAGCGATCAGCGGCGAGTCGTTACCGAACAGCAGCTTTTGCACGGCCTGGTCATAGGCGGCGATGCCGTCGATCGGCAGGTAGCCACGGGAGGCGTGCTGGGCAGCGCGAATGGTTTCGGCTTCGATCACCGCGCGCAGCAGGGGAATTCGCCCCTCTTCGTTGCAGTAAACACCTACACCCAGGTTGACCTTGGTGGTCCGGGTATCGGCGTTGAATGCTTCGTTGAGGCCCAGGATTGGATCGCGGGGTGCCATTTCGACAGCGGAGAACAGGCTCATTATTACGGCGGCTCTGAATGGAGAGTGGAGGGACGTGTCGCGCTCCAGCCGAATGCACTAGAGCGGTGCACAAACGGGGAGCTAGTATAGAGGCCATCACTGAGCAATGGCGACAGGCGATTCAGCTTTTCCGGCAAGTTTTTCCGATTATTTCTTGACCGTTAGTCGATTGACTCTGTCAGAGACTTTACCGGATGTAGGACGTTTGCCTTGAAAGGCGAGGCAATCGGCTCCACATTGAGCACAATCTTCGTTTTTCCTTGGGCGACAACGGTCGTTTGCGGTCATCCCCGCGGCTCGGCTGTTTTCTGCGCGAGCCGCGATCCCAGAGGTGTGTATGTCCGAATTCCAGCTAGTCACCCGCTTCGAGCCCGCCGGCGATCAGCCTGAAGCGATCCGCCAATTGGTCGAGGGCATCGAGGCTGGGCTGGCGCACCAGACGCTGCTCGGTGTGACCGGCTCGGGCAAGACCTTCAGCATCGCCAATGTCATCTCGCAGGTACAGCGCCCGACGCTGGTGCTGGCGCCGAACAAGACCCTCGCCGCGCAGCTGTATGGTGAGTTCAAGGCGTTCTTCCCGAACAACGCGGTCGAGTATTTCGTTTCCTACTACGACTACTACCAGCCCGAAGCCTATGTGCCGTCGTCCGACACCTTCATCGAGAAGGACGCGTCGATCAACGACCACATCGAGCAGATGCGCCTGTCCGCGACCAAGGCGTTGCTCGAGCGCAAGGACGCGATCATCGTCACCACGGTGTCGTGCATCTACGGTCTGGGTAGCCCGGAAACCTATTTGAAGATGGTGCTGCACGTCGATCGCGGCGACAAACTCGATCAGCGCGCCTTGCTGCGGCGTCTGGCCGATCTGCAGTACACCCGCAATGACATGGATTTTGCCCGCGCGACTTTCCGCGTGCGCGGCGACGTGATCGACATCTATCCGGCGGAGTCCGATCTGGAAGCGATCCGCATCGAACTGTTCGATGACGAGGTCGAGAGCATCTCCGCGTTCGACCCGCTCACCGGCGAAGTCATCCGCAAGATGCCGCGCTTCACCTTCTACCCGAAGAGTCACTACGTGACGCCGCGCGAGACCCTGCTCGACGCCATCGAACACATCAAAGTCGAATTGCAGGAACGCCTCGAATACCTGCGCAGCAACAACAAACTGGTCGAGGCCCAGCGCCTCGAACAGCGCACCCGTTTCGACCTGGAAATGATCCTCGAACTGGGTTACTGCAACGGCATCGAAAACTACTCGCGCTACCTGTCCGGACGTCCGGCCGGTGCCGCGCCGCCGACGCTGTATGACTATCTGCCGGCCGACGCCTTGCTGGTGATCGACGAGTCTCACGTCAGCGTGCCGCAAGTCGGCGCGATGTATAAGGGTGACCGTTCGCGTAAAGAAACCCTGGTCGAATACGGCTTCCGCCTGCCGTCGGCGCTGGACAACCGGCCGATGCGTTTTGACGAGTGGGAAGGGGTCAGCCCGCAGACCATTTTCGTCTCGGCGACGCCGGGCAACTACGAGGCCGAGCATGCCGGGCGCGTGGTTGAGCAAGTGGTGCGTCCGACCGGTCTGGTCGACCCGCAGGTTGAAGTGCGTCCGGCGCTGACCCAGGTTGATGACCTGCTCTCGGAAATCACCAAACGGGTGGCGGTCGAGGAGCGGGTGCTGGTCACCACGCTGACCAAACGCATGGCCGAAGACCTCACCGATTACCTCGCCGACCACGGCGTGCGCGTGCGTTATCTGCACTCGGACATCGACACCGTCGAGCGGGTCGAGATTATCCGCGACCTGCGTCTGGGCACCTTCGACGTACTGGTGGGGATCAACCTGCTGCGCGAGGGTCTGGACATGCCGGAGGTGTCGCTGGTGGCGATTCTCGACGCGGACAAGGAAGGCTTCCTGCGTTCCGAGCGCTCGCTGATCCAGACCATCGGCCGGGCCGCGCGTAACCTCAATGGCCGGGCGATTCTCTACGCTGATCGCATCACTGGCTCGATGGAGCGGGCGATTGGCGAGACCGAGCGTCGTCGCGACAAGCAGATCGCCTTCAACCTGGAAAACGGCATCACGCCGAAGGGTGTGTTCAAGGACGTCGCCGACATCATGGAAGGCGCCACCGTGCCCGGTTCGCGCAGCAAGAAGCGCAAGGGCATGGCCAAGGCTGCCGAAGAAAACGCCAAGTACGAAGCCGAACTGCGCTCACCGAGCGAAATCACCAAACGTATTCGCGCGCTGGAAGAGAAGATGTACCAGTTGGCGCGGGATCTGGAGTTCGAAGCGGCGGCGCAGATGCGCGATGAGATTGCCAAACTGCGTGAGCGGCTTTTGGCTGTCTGAAGATTTGCAGTGTTTGGTCGGGCCTCTTCGCGAGCAAGCTCGCTCCCACAGGGATTGATGGTGTACACAAAATGTGTGATCACCAAAGAAGCCTGTGATAGCTGACTTGGCCCCATCGCTGGCAAGCCAGCTCCCACAAGGATTGATGGTGTACACAAAATGTGTGATCACCAAAGAAACTTGTGGGAGCGGGCTTGCTCGCGAAGAGGCCAGTGCAGACACCACAAAAATCAGTGAGCTTCCCCAGCCTTCAACCCCGCCGGCAATTTCCTGGTCAGCAAAATCGCCAGCATGCTGATCCCCAACGCAATCCCGACAAAGTGAAACGCGTCGTTGTAGGCCATGATCAGCGCCTGCTGATGCACGATCTCGCTCATCTTGCCCAGCGCCGCGGTGTCGCTGCCAAACCGGTCGGTCATTGAGGCCATACGTTCGGCCACTTGCGGGTTGGTCGGCACAATCGACTCACGCAAATAATCGAAGTAGGTCTTGGTGCGTGCATCCAATAGCGTAGCGAGCAGGGCGATGCCGATCGCACCGCCGAGGTTGCGCAGGATGTTGAACAGACTCGATGCCGACCCTGCGTCCTGCGGCAGGATGTACGCCGTGGCGATCAGCGAAATGGTCACCATGATCAGCGGCTGACCCAGCGCCCGGATGATCTGGATCTGATTGAACTGCGGCCCGGCGAAATCCGGGTTGAGCACCCCCGAAGAAAAACTCGCCAGCCCGAACAACCCGAAGCCCAGGGTGCACAGCCATTTCGGCGAAACGAACTTCATCAGCTTCGGCACCAGCGGAATCAGGAACAGCTGCGGCACGCCCATCCACATGATCACTTCGCCGATTTGCAGGGCGTTGTAATTCTGGATCTGCGCCAGGTACAGCGGCAGCAGATAAATCGAGCCATACAAGCCGACGCCCATGCCCAGGCTGGAAATGCTCGACAGGCCGAAGTTGCGATTGCGCAGGATGCCGAGGTTGATCAGCGGATTGGGTTTGGAAATCTGCACGATGACGAAGGTGATCAGGCTCAGCAGGGCAATGCTGCCCAAGGTCACGATCAGGTTCGATTCGAGCCAGTCCTTGCGATGGCCCTCTTCAAGAAAAACCTGCAGACAACCGAGGCCGACACCCAGCGTGAGAATTCCGGTGTAGTCGGTGCTTTTCAGCAGTTCCCAGTGCGCTTCCTTCTTTTCCAGCCCGTACATCAGCCCGGCGATCATGATCAGCCCCGGCGGGATGTTGATGTAGAAAATGTATTCCCAGCCCCAGTTTTCCGTGAGCCAGCCGCCCAGTGTCGGGCCGATGGACGGGGCGAAGGTCGCGGTCATGGCGAACATCGCCATGCCTTTGGCGCGGTGGTGTTCGGGGAGTTTGATCAGGGTCAGGGTGAACGCCAGCGGGATCAGCGCGCCGCCGGTGAAGCCCTGCATGGCGCGAAAGACGATCATGCTTTCGAGGCTCCAGGCCATCGAGCACAGCAGCGATGACACCAGGAAACCCAGCGACACCCATACCGCCAGGCGCCGTGCCGAGAGCAACTGCACCAGCCACGCGGTCAGCGGGATCATGATGATTTCCGCGACCAGATACGAGGTGGAAATCCACGAGCCTTCTTCCAGCGTCGCCGACAGTGCGCCCTGAATATCCTTGAGCGAAGAGTTGGTGATCTGAATATCGAGCACCGCCATGAACGCGCCAAGCATCACGCTCATCACCGCAATCCAGTCCCGCCGGGTCGGTTCGCCAACGGGGCGGATCAGCGAATCACCGGCCATTGTCTGGAGCGTCTTTGATATTCACGGTGGCGGTGACCGACATGCCCGGGCGGATCTTGCCATGCAACGGGTTATCGGCCTTGAAGGTCAGCTTTACCGGAATCCGCTGCACGACTTTGGTGAAGTTGCCGGTGGCGTTGTCTGGCGGCAACAGGCTGAACTGCGCACCGGAGGCGGCGAACAGGCTGTCGACTCGCGCTTCGATCGGCGTGTCGCTGTAGGCATCGAAGGTCAGCTCAGCTTTCTGTCCGGGCTGCATGTGGCCGATCTGGGTTTCCTTGAAGTTGGCCTGCACCCAGATGTCTTCATCGGGAACGATCGACAGCAGATAGGCGCCGGCCTGCACCACCTGGCCATTGCGTGCGGCACGCTGGCCGACCATGCCGCTGATCGGCGCGTGGATTTCGCTGCGGGTCAGGTTGAGCTCGGCTTGCGCCAGATCGGCGCGGGCGTTGGCAATCTGTGCGTCGAGGCGTTTGATCTCGGCCGTCAGTGCATTGACTTGCTGGCGCTGGCTCTGCGCATCGGCCTGGGCCTTGGCCACTTGCGAGCGGGCGATATGGGCGTCAGCGGAGAGGGTGGTCACTCGTTCTTCGGAAACGTAGCCGGGTTTGCGCAGGGTTTCAGCACGCGATAAATCCATCTGCGAGCGGCCAAGGGTGGCTTGGGTGGTCGCTACCTGCGCGTCGCTGGCGGCGATCAGGCTCGATTGCTGCGTCAATTTGCTTTGTGCCTGCAAACGCTCGGCTTCGCGGGTGGCGAGGGCGGCATTGGCGCGGTCGACCGCGAGGCGGAAATCATTGGGTTCAAGGCGCACCAGCAACTGGCCTTTTTCCACGTGCTGGTTGTCCTGCACCAGCACTTCGTCGATGCGCGCACTCAACTGGCTGGAGACGCGGGTGATCTCGCCCTGGACATAGGCGTTATCGGTGCTTTCATAAAAACGGCCCTTGAAAAACCAATGGGCGAAGAAGCCCCCGGCAATCAACAGCACCAGGAGCAGGAAAATAAACAGACGACGCTTGAGTTGGGCAGGCATGAGGCAAACTGTAGTCGAGGAATTGTAAGGAAAGTTATCTGCGGCTGAATCTGGCATACCGCCGATAAACGGTAAATGCCAATGGCTGATATTCGGGCCGTCACCACGGTCTATGGGCGTTACAGACGCAAACTTGGCTTAAATGCCCTGCCCGCTGGAGCGGGGCGGGTGTCGCCTGTTACCATTCGCCGCTTGATTGTTTTGCTTTTCATTCTTTTCGAGACATGCCATGACCACCGTCCGCACTCGCATCGCGCCATCGCCTACCGGGGACCCCCACGTAGGTACCGCTTACATCGCATTGTTCAACTACTGCTTTGCCAAGCAGCATGGCGGTGAGTTCATCCTGCGCATCGAAGACACCGACCAGTTGCGTTCGACCCGCGAGTCCGAACAGCAGATCTTCGACGCCCTGCGCTGGCTGGGGATCGACTGGAGCGAAGGCCCGGACGTTGGCGGCCCGCACGGCCCGTACCGGCAGAGCGAGCGTGGCGATATCTATCAGAAGTATTGCCAGCAACTGGTCGACATGGGCCACGCGTTCCCGTGCTTCTGCACCGCTGAAGAGCTGGACCAGATGCGCGCCGAACAAATGGCGCGCGGCGAGACCCCGCGCTACGACGGCCGCGCGCTGCTGCTGTCGAAGGAAGAAGTCGCCGCCCGTCTGGCCGCCGGCGAACCGCACGTGATCCGCATGAAAGTGCCGACCGAAGGCGTCTGCGTGGTGCCGGACATGCTGCGTGGCGATGTCGAGATCCCGTGGGATCGCATGGACATGCAAGTGCTGATGAAGACCGACGGCTTGCCGACGTACTTCCTCGCCAACGTGGTCGACGACCACCTGATGGGCATCACCCACGTGCTGCGCGGCGAAGAATGGCTGCCATCGGCGCCGAAACTGATTCTGCTGTACGAATACTTCGGCTGGGAGCAGCCGGAGCTGTGCTACATGCCGCTGCTGCGTAACCCGGACAAGAGCAAGCTGTCCAAGCGCAAGAACCCGACCTCGGTGACGTTCTACGAGCGCATGGGCTTCATGCCGGAGGCGATGCTCAACTACCTCGGTCGCATGGGCTGGTCGATGCCGGACGAGCGCGAGAAGTTCTCGCTGCAGGAAATGGTCGACAACTTCGACCTAAAGCGCGTGTCCCTCGGCGGGCCGATCTTCGACATCGAGAAACTGTCGTGGCTCAACGGCCAGTGGCTGCGTGACCTGCCGGTGGAAGAGTTCGCCGCACGCGTGCAGAAGTGGGCGTTCAATTCCGAGTACATGATGAAGATCGCACCGCTGGTGCAGGGGCGCGTGGAAACCTTCAGCCAGGTTGCACCGCTGGGCGGCTTCTTCTTTGCCGGTGGCGTGAACCCGGATGCCAAGCTGTTCGAATCGAAAAAGCTTTCCGGTGATCAGGTGCGTCAGCTGATGCAGTTGATCCTGTGGAAGCTGGAAAGCCTGCGTCAGTGGGAGAAGGACAGCATCACCGCGACGATTCAGGCGGTGGTCGAATCCCTCGAGCTGAAGCTGCGCGATGCGATGCCGCTGATGTTTGCCGCGATTACCGGGCAGGCGAGTTCGGTATCGGTGCTCGATGCGATGGAAATCCTCGGCCCGGATCTGACCCGTTTCCGTCTGCGCCAGGCGATTGACTTGCTGGGTGGCGTGTCGAAGAAAGAAAACAAAGAGTGGGAAAAGCTGCTGGGCGCGATTGCTTAAGCACGTCTGACTCTGCGGTTACCGCCGAAGGCCGGGATCGTTTGATTCCGGCCTTCGGCGTTTTTCCCCCGGATTTTCGGGGGGAGGGCGGTAAGTGATTGTTATGCCGACAAAAAACTTTTAAATTTTTCAAAAATAAGTTTGACAGGCTTTCGATACGCCCTTAAGATTCGCCCCGTCCTCAGCGATGACATCAACGATGAGGGGCTATAGCTCAGCTGGGAGAGCGCTTGCATGGCATGCAAGAGGTCGACGGTTCGATCCCGTCTAGCTCCACCAATTTACACTTCGAAGCCTGGCCACACCGGCTCCGAAGCGATCAGCACTCAGCGTTGATCAGTTGTATAGAAGGGTTTGCGTCCCCTTCGTCTAGTGGCCTAGGACACCGCCCTTTCACGGCGGTAACAGGGGTTCGAGTCCCCTAGGGGACGCCAGTTTTACAGAAGCGATGTTGCAAGATGTCGCTCCGCCGCGAGGCGAAAAATCCGGGGCTATAGCTCAGCTGGGAGAGCGCCTGCATGGCATGCAGGAGGTCAGCGGTTCGATCCCGCTTAGCTCCACCAATTTTACAGTTCAAGGTCTGGCCACACCGGCCTTGAATCAGATCAGATCTCAGCACTGATCAGCTGTATAGAAGGGTTTGTGTCCCCTTCGTCTAGTGGCCTAGGACACCGCCCTTTCACGGCGGTAACAGGGGTTCGAGTCCCCTAGGGGACGCCACGATTACCCGCTCTGCGGGATTTATAAGGGTCATTCAATTATTGAATGGCCCTTTTGTTTGTCTGGCGTTTGGCCAACTCTCCTTTTTCCTTACACTGTGCTTCAGACCAGCGGTCATATCCTCGACTTGCGGAATATTATTATGCGAATAATATTCTAGTCGTAATATTCGGAGGCAACGATGAACGATAAAAAAGCTCAAACCCGCGAACGCATCCTCAAGGCGGCCAGCGCCGCACTGATGCAGCGTGGCCCGGCGGATCCCAGCGTGGGCGAAGTGATGGGCGCCGCCGGCCTGACCGTCGGTGGTTTCTACGCGCACTTCGAAAGCAAGGACGCGATGATGCTCGAGGCGTTCAAGCAACTGCTCAGCCGTCGACGCGACCTGATTGCCGACATGGATTCCGAGCTGACCGGCGAAGAGCGTCGCGCCTTGGTCGCTGCGTTCTACCTGTCGCGCAAGCATCGCGATTCCAGCGATGCCGCGTGCCCGATTCCGGCTTCCATCGGCGAACTGGGGCGTCTGCCGGAATCCTTCCGCATCGCACTGAACGAGCACCTGGAACTGATGATTGCGCAGTTGGCGTCCAGCCCCGAGGACACCGACAAGGCGTTGGCTGATGTGGCGTTGATGGTGGGTGGTCTGGCGCTGGCACGTGCGCTGGGCCCGGGCGATTTATCCGATCGATTGCTGCGCGCTGCCAAGTCGGCGGTGCGTTGACCTGAAGGCAACACGCCTGAGGAGAAAGCGATGAACACGTTGAAGTGGGTTCGTGGCGTTAATGGCACCTTGGGCTGGATTGCACCGCAACGAGTAGCAAGCAAAATGCGTCAGGCGTTCATGACGCCGCGCACGTTGCCACTGCGCGATTGGGAGCTGCCGCTGCTGGCGAGTGCCGAACGCATCACGCTGCGCTTCGGCCTGTCGGCGCTGCGTTGGGGGCAGGGGCCGGCGGTGCTGTTGATGCACGGTTGGGAAGGGCGGCCCACCCAGTTTGCGGCATTGATCACGGCGCTGGTTGAGGCCGGTTACACCGTCGTTGCCCTCGATGGCCCGGCCCATGGTCGCTCACCGGGGCGTGAAGCCAACGTCGTACTGTTCGCCCGCGCCATGCTCGAAGCGGCCGCCGAACTGCCACCGTTGCAAGCCGTCATCGGCCACTCCATGGGCGGCGCCAGTGCCATGCTCGCGGTGCAACTGGGCCTGCGCACCGAAACCCTGGTCAGCATCGCAGCCCCCGCACGGATCCTCGGCGTGCTGCGCGGTTTTGCCCGCTATGTCGGCATGCCACCGCGGGCCCGATCGGCGTTCATCCGCCAGGTCGAGCAGGACGTTGGCATGCGCGCCGCGACCCTTGATGTCGCGCACTATCAACTGGATATGCCGGGCCTGATCGTGCATGCCGAGGACGACACCTTTGTCTCGGTCAAGGAATCGCAATTGATCCACGAATCCTGGTTCGACAGTCGCCTGCTGCGCCTGGAAAGCGGCGGCCACCAGCGGGTGCTGGCCGACCCTCGGGTGGTTGATGGTGTGTTATCACTGTTGGCGGGGCGCAGCCTTCAAGCGCGGCAATCGGCCTGACATCCGTTACACTGCCCCGGTTGAATCATCTGACCGGGAGTGGGGCATGGGCTGGGATCGGGCAACGCCGTTCACCATTGATCTGCAAGTAGGCGCCGAGGACATCGACGGGCTGGGCCACGCGAACAACGCGGTGTACGTGACCTGGCTCGAACGCTGCGCCTGGCGCCACTCGCAGCGTCTGGGGCTGGACCTGGTCGAGTACCGGCGCCTGGATCGGGCGATGGCCGTGGTGCGTCACGAAATCGATTACCTGGCGGCTGCCTACGAAGGCGACGAGCTGCAACTGGCGACCTGGATCGTCGATTGGGATCAGCGCCTGAAAATGACCCGGCACTTCCAGCTGATCCGCCCCAGCGACAACGCCACCCTGCTGCGTGCCCAGACCACATTCGTCTGCATCGAACTGTCCAGCGGCAAGCCCAAGCGCATGCCGGCGGAGTTCATCGAGGGTTATGGCCCGGCGATCCAAAATCCAGAAACAGCCCAAATCTAAACTGTAGGAGTGAGCCTGCTCGCGATAGCGGAGTGTCAGTCGGCATTCCTCTATCTGACCCACCGCTATCGCGAGCAGGCTCACTCCTACAAGGGATCTGCGGTTTCTTGCGATATCCAGTAAACTGCCGCACGTTTTTTCTTCCTGAGTAGTGTTTTCCCCATGCAAATTGCCCTGGCGCCCATGGAGGGGTTGGTCGACGACATCCTGCGCGACGTGCTGACCCGCGTTGGCGGCATCGACTGGTGCGTGACCGAATTCATTCGGATCAACGATCAGTTGCTCACCCCGGCCTACTTCCACAAGTTCGGCCCGGAGCTGCTCAACGGCGCCCGCACCCGTTCCGGTGTGCCGTTGCGCGTGCAATTGTTGGGCTCCGATCCGGTGTGCCTGGCGGAAAACGCGGCGCTGGCCTGCGAGCTCGGCTCGGAAGTGATCGACCTTAACTTCGGCTGCCCGGCCAAGACCGTCAACAAATCCCGGGGCGGGGCAGTGCTGCTCAAGGAGCCAGAACTGCTCAACAGCATCGTCGAACACGTGCGTCGCGCCGTGCCGGCGCACATCCCGGTCACCGCGAAAATGCGCCTGGGTTTCGACAGCCCGGACGGCTCGCTGGTCTGCGCCACGGCGCTGGCCGAGGGCGGCGCCGAGCACATCGTGGTGCATGCCCGGACCAAGGTTGATGGCTACAAGCCGCCGGCGCATTGGGAGTGGATTCCGCGGGTGCAGGACGTGGTCAAGGTGCCGGTGTTCGCCAACGGTGATATCTGGAGCGTCGAGGACTGGCGTCGTTGCCGCGAGATCAGCGGCGTCGAAGACATCATGCTCGGACGCGGTCTGGTGTCGCGCCCGGATCTGGCCCGGCAGATCGCTGCCGCGCGCGCCGGTGAAGAAGTGGTCGAGATGACCTGGGCCGAGCTGCTGCCGCTGATTCAGGACTTCTGGCTGCAAGCCAAGGCGCAGATGACCGCACGGCAATCGCCGGGTCGCTTGAAGCAATGGCTGGCGATGCTGACGCGCAATTATCCCGAGGCGACGGAGCTGTTTACCGTGCTGCGCCGCGAGACCGAGCCGGACCAGGTCTCGCGCTTGCTCGGTTTGCCGGTCGCCGCCGCAGCCTGAAAAAAAATCTGCAAATACTCTCTTGAAAACATTTTGGCGGTCCCTATCTAAGGGGTACGCGATGCCGAATTCGGGTCGCGGAGTCAAAAAACCTTGCTGATTGTTTTCAGGAGATTTGAACCATGAGTACTGCATTTTCCCTGGCACCACTGTTCCGTTCCTCGGTGGGTTTCGACCGTTTCAACGACCTGTTCGAAACCGCGCTACGCAACGAGCCAGGCAGCACCTACCCACCCTACAACGTGGAAAAACACGGTGACGATCAATACCGCATCGTCGTAGCGGCAGCCGGTTTCCAGGAAGAAGACCTGGAGCTGCAAGTCGAGAAGGGTGTGCTGACCATCAGTGGTGGCAAGCGTGATGCCAACGAAGGCGTGACCTTCCTGCATCAAGGCATTGCCCAGCGTGCTTTCAAGCTGTCCTTCCGCCTGGCCGATCACATCGAGATCAAGGCCGCCGATCTGAGCAACGGTCTGTTGAGCATCGACCTGTTGCGGGTGATCCCGGAAGAAGCGAAAGCCAAGCGCATCCCGATCAACGGAGCGCAGAAGCCGGTTCTGCAGCACTGATTCACGTGCAGATACAAAATGCCTGAACAGGCGCTGAGCCGCTGAATGAAGGCCCCGATCCGTCGGGGCCTTTTTTGTGGCCGCAAGAAAAGCGCTGTTCGACTTTGCCCCTGACAGCGGTTTCTCTACAATTCTCCGCAATTTTGCCGGCCCCACTCCTTGGCGGTCGGCCTGGAGTCTTTTTTCATGGACGAGATTCAACAGCGCTGGCTGTGCGCCCTTTCTGCACCAATGGCTGCGCTCAATACCGGCGCCGGGTACGACGACCCCGCGTTCTGCGATGACCACTACATCGATCTGAAAGACAGCTGGGGGATCGATGATCGGCGGCAATTGTTCGACATGCTCGAATGGATGACCGATGACGGCCATGCCAAGCATCTCAGCGGTGCCTATCTGGCTTGGCAGCGTTGTCTGCCGAGTCAATGGCAGGCGTTGCTCGAAGAATTGAGCCCCCGCGAGCGTGTCCTGCATGAATTCGCCAGCCGTACGTTCGGCAGTTGCGGCCCCGGGGGGATTTTGTCCTGGGATTACGGGCGGATGGGGTTTCTCCTGCGGTGTGCGGTACGCAATCAGTGGATCGATTTGGTCGAGAGCAACTGGCTGCACAGTCGCTTGGCCATCAGGGCGCAATTTCACTACGGCAGCTGGATGGCTTATTTCAATGGTTTTGTGGTGGGTCGGACCTTTTGGAGCTGCCTGAGCACCAGCGATGACGAGCTGGCTTGCGAGCTGGACCGACAGGGTAACAGCGCCCACAACCTGCGGATTACTCGTGGCCTTGCGCAGAACATTCCGCACTTTCTGGCTGATTTGCCTTGGCACATGGAAATTGAGCTGCCGCCACGGCCGGCATCGCTCAAGGAGTTCGACTGGTCATGAGTTGCTGGATCCGACTGGGCATCGAGCCTACTACTGACGAAAACCTGATTCGCAATGCCTACCGCGCACGCCTGCCGGCGCATCATCCAGAGACCGATCCGGAGGGCTTTCAGGCGTTGCGCATGGCTTACGAAAACGCGATGCGTCTGGCGCGTGAGGAAGAGGAGGACGAGTCCGAAGAACAGTCCGAAGAGGCAGAGCAGGAGATCGTCGCGATCCCTCAGGTGTTCGTGAATTTCTGCGAGCTGCTTGATGATCCCGCGCGGCGGTTCAATTTCGCGGCATGGCAGGCATTTGTTCAGGCACTGGATGAATTGTCACTGGATGAGCTGGATGAGCTCAGTTGGGGGCTCTACCACCGGATGGCGGGTGCCGGTCCGTTGTCCTACCGTTGCGCGAACCTGTTGGCCAGGCGAATGGCCTGGGATCAACAGTTGCTCGATCTGGAGTTCGATGATGCACACCGGGTGGAAGCCTTTCTGCAGCGAATCGAAACGCCCGACCCATTCAACACGGATCTGATGAGCTCCTGGTCAGAGTCTGCGCAGACTGAATCGCTGTGGTACGCCCGTAGTCTCGACTTCATCTTCTCTCAGCGCCCCCTCCATGAGTTCGCCGACTTCGCCAGTCAGCACACGTGCCTGCCGTTGCCGGATGATGCTGTGTTCATCAAGCGCTTGCTGGTGCAGTTCACTCAAGCGGGAATCGGTGCGTCGACATTTTTGCAGTGCTGTGTCGAGCAGCAACTTGCAGCTCCGGATGATGTGGACTGGCTGTACTTGCTGGCGTGTCAGAACAGCTTGTTGGGCCGGGACGATCATGCATTGCCTTGCTGGATCCGGCTGTGGAGCGAACATCGTCATCCGATGGCTGAAAGCCGTCTGCTGGAGCTGTGTGCCAAGCGACAGCCGACCTTTCTACCGCTGCTGATTCAGGCATTCGATCGTCTGCAGGACTGCGCTGACTGGTCAGAGGATCTCGGGGATGAGTGCCAGGTCTATGGCAGTCCGTCACAGCGCCCGGAGACGCTGAATCGTTGGCTGGATGTCGGGCAGTTGCAGCTTGATAGTCTGGCGCAGAGCTTTGTCGACTGGCGCATGACGGGCGATGAACTCCCATTGTTAGCACAGCTGTTGGGCGAAAATGCCGACAGCCGATTGCTGCAGCTGTACCGCCAGGCCTGGGCGTTGCATCGGGGGGATTCGGCGTTGCTGCAGCAGATTCTGGATGCGCCGCTGCCGGTCGATGCGCTCGAAAGCCTGGTGATGGGCGGTTTCAAATATCAGGCCGGGCAGCATCTGCGCTGGTTGAGCAGTGCCCCGATTGCGCAGGCGATGGACGCTTTCTGCGAGGCGGACGCGATTTCGCGCAGCTTGCCCGAGGTGCTGACAAAAGGCGAAACGCACAAGGTCTGTCGTTTGTGGCTGCGACGCTTGCGGCCCTACAGCGCCGCGGCGCTGGAGCGAATGGCCGAAGCGTTCAGCCTGAGCGCCGTCAAAGACGACTGCGACTTGTCCGAACTCGATCTGCTGCTGCAGTTGAGCCTTCGCGGTATTGAATTGCCGCCGGTTGGCTTGGGGCAGGCTACATGGGAATGGAATGCCCAGACCCTGTTTTTACTGGCGTTGCTGGAGCAGCCCGGGCGTTGGCTGCAGTTGATTGATGCACAGTGCCTGGAGCGCCTGGCATTCAATCCTGCTCATCCTTTGGCTCGGTTGCAGCCACTGTTGCAGCGCTTGCGGCGTGAGCAAGGCAGTTGCGACGGTTTACTGGGATGGCTGCAAGGCGATGATCCGGTTCATGGTTTGTTGGTGCAGCAATTGTTCAGCGTGCAACAGGCTCTCGACAGCGCCAGACTGCCTGCCAATACCTTGCTTTACACCTGCGTCGAAAGCGACCGGGAAGCCTGCGGTGACGATCTGCTGGGTTTGTTGATGTTCTGGGGCGTGCTCTATCACGACCCGAGCCTGGGCGCCGAACAGCATCGTGCCTTGTTGCAGTCGATCGCGGCGGTCAGTTGTGAGGACGACTGGTTCGAAGGTTTTCGCGACGGCTTGATCAAGGGCGAGCCGGTGTGGCCGCCGCGCAAGGTGTTGACGGATTTTGGTGTCGACAAACTGCTGGCGTATGAGGCACTGGACGCACTCAAGTCCCTGATTCGTTATGGCGCTGCCGGTGTGCCGAAAACGCGCGTACTGCGCCAATTGCAGCAGGGCAAGGATGACGTGCAGAACAGTATCGGGTTACGGCTGGCATTGTGTGCCTTGCTGTCCTGGTCGGAACGGTTACTGCTGGCCAACAGTGATATTCAGCCGGTACCGGCGGGTGCGATCTGGCGCCTGGGGTCTCGGCTGGGGCGCAAGGCTTTTATCGCTCAGGTTCTGGGGGTTGTGGTGATTACACCGGTGGCAGGTCTGATCAGTGGCACCACGGCCTCTGGCATTCTCATCCTGTTACTCGGTGTCCTGCTGCTGCTCGGCGCCATTCTGCGCCGGTTGCACGACATGGGCCGGGGCATACCAACGTTGCTGATATTCATGGCGCTGTCACCGGTCCTGCCATTTTTGCCATTGGTGCTGTTCGGTTTTCCGGGAGATAAATTACCCAACCGCTACGGCGTGCCGCCGGACAGCGGTGGTAGCGACATGCTGTCCGGCGGCCTGCAGGCTGCTTTGCGTCGGCTCAACGGCTAAAGGCGCAGTTGATCCAGCGCCTTGTTGAGCTCCGAGCGGTGGCTGGCAATCTCTGACGGTTGCTGGCCGCCGAGTACCGTAGTGAAACTGTGCAGCCATTCGGCAATGCGTTCGCGTTGTGTGCCGAGGCTCTGCATCCACGCGCGTTCCAGGCGGGCCAGCAATGTGCGGTTGGGTAATGCATCACGTGGATGGACCTTCAGTGTGGACAGGCGGTTGTGGCTTTCCCTTCGCGCCTGTTCATCCAGCCCCGTAGGGCTGCGGTCAATACTGTGGCTGTGGCGATCACCGGTTTCGAGCAGCGTGACGTCGACTTCGAGCAGCCCGTTGATGTCGTAACTGAAGCGCACATCCAGTTCCTGAATGTGATCGCAGGGCGTCAAGTCGACATCGAAAGCGTCAATCAGGATGTTGTCGCGTACCCACGGCCGTTCGCCCTGATAGACCGCAATGCGGATCTGTGCCTGACCGGGATGGGTGGTGTGATAGCGCTCCACCCGTGACGTCGGGATGATGGTGTTACGTTCGATGATCGGCGAAAAGGCACCGTCGATACCGTTGCCGCGCATGGTCGCAATACCCAGCGTGTAAGGGCAGACATCGGTCAGGATCAACTCTTCCACCGCACCATCACGCGCCTTGCACGCAGCTTGCGTGGCCGCGCCGAGTGCAACGATGGTGTCCGGGTCGAGATGCCGATACGGCAAGCGTCCAAATAGCGTGGCGACCATCTGCTGCACCGCCGGCATCCGCGTGGCGCCACCGACCAGCACCAGGCTGTCGAGATCCCTGGGCTTCAGGCGTGCATCGCGCAGAGCCTGTTCGATCGGTGCGCGCAATCGTGCGAGCAATGGCTCCCAGATCTTCACGGCGGCGGTTTCGTCCAGCGACCATTCAAATGACCGGTCGACATGCTGCCAGCGCAATGACTGAGTGCCTTCGCCGAGTTTGCACTTGAGCTGCTCCAGCGCGTCGCCAAGGCTGGCCATGCCTTGAGCATCGATCGTTGACGGGGTCAGTTGCCAGTTTTTCAGGCAGGCTTGCAACAGCGCAGCGGTGAAGTCCTCGCCACCAAGGAAGTTGTCGCCGGTGGAGGCATGCACTTCGATCAACGGCAGTGCGTATTCCAGCACCGTGACGTCGAACGTGCCGCCACCCAGATCGAAGATCAATGTGCGCTCGAACTTTTGCTCGTGCAGCCCATAGGCCATCGCGGCAGCGGTCGGTTCATTGATCAGGCGGGTGACGGTGAGGCCGGCCAGTTCGGCGGCGAACAGGGTGCGCTTGCGTTGCTCGTCACTGAAATACGCCGGCACCGAAATTACAGCTTCCGATACCGGGTAGCCGAGAAATGCTTCGGCGTCCTGTTTGAGCGAGCCGAGCACCAGCGCCGACAATTCTTCCGGGCTGAAGTGGCGATTCCCGAGTTCGATTCGCTTGTCGCTGCCCATGAAGCGCTTGAAGGCAGCGGCTGTGCGATCGGGATGCGTGGTCAGGCGAGCGCGAGCGGCTTTGCCGACCAGAATCGTGTCATCTTCATCGAGGCTGACCACTGACGGGGTGAGTACCTCGCCGAGGGCGTTGGGGATCAATCGGGCCTGACCGTCCTGCCAGACGGCGATCAGGCTGTTGGTGGTGCCAAGGTCAATGCCCAGCAGGGCTGGGCGGGGAAGGGTTGCATCCTGCATGATCGATCTCGAAACAGCGCAAAAAACGCGACCCTACAGGTTGTCGCAAATCCTGACAATTATTGATCTGTTGCAAACTGCCCGCCTCACGACAGCATCTTTTTCAACGCCTCCAACGCCACCGGCCGACTGTGCAGATAGCCCTGATACAAATGGCAGCCCAGCCCCTGAAGGAACGCCAGTTGCTCCGGCGTCTCCACGCCTTCGGCAATCACCTCCAGTTCCAGGCTGCGGGCCATGGCGACGATGGCGCGGATGATCTCGGCGTCGTTGGGGTCGGTGGTTGCGTCGCGGATGAACGACTGGTCGATTTTCAGGGTGTCCACCGGCAGGCGCTTGAGGTAGGTCAGCGATGAATAGCCGGTGCCGAAATCGTCCATGGCGAAGCTCACACCGAGTTTTTTCAGGCGGCGCATCTTGCTGATGGTGTCCTCCAGGTTCTGGATGACGATGCCTTCGGTGATCTCCAGTTTCAGCAGCGAGCAGGGCAGGCCGTGGCTGCTCATGCTGTGTTCGATGCGTTCGACGAAGTCGTTCTGGCGGAACTGCCGTGGGCTGATGTTTACGCACAGGCTGAAGTTGAGCGGGTCGACCAGTTTCAGCGCGATCAATTGTTTGAACGCCTCACAGGCCTCATCGAGGATCCAGGTACCGACCTCCAGAATCAGCCCGCTGTCTTCCAGCACCTTGATGAATTCAGTGGGCGATTGCGCGCCGAGTTCCGGGTGATTCCAGCGCACCAGCGCCTCGGCGCCAATGATGCGGTTGTCCCGCGCATCGACCTGCGGCTGGTAGTGCACGTTGAATTCACCGCGCGACAACGCCAGACGTAAGTCAGTCTCCATGCGCAGCCGTTCGCTGGCCGCCTTTTGCATGGTGTTGTGGTACATCTGCGTGGTGTTGCGCCCGGAATCCTTGGCCCGGTACAGCGCAATGTCGGCGCGTTTGAGCAGGTCGGTCGGGGTCGAGCCGTGATCGGGAATCAGTGCCACGCCGATGCTCGGTGTCACTTGCAGGCGCTGGCCGTCGAGGAACATCGGCTCCGAGAGCAGTTCGCGAATGGTGTCGGCCAGTTCCCGCACTTGTGCACTGACCTCGTTGCGCGTGCCTTCGAGGCCACTGAGCAGCACCACGAATTCATCGCCGCCGAGACGCGCCACCGTGTCCTCCATGCGCACGCTGGCTTCAAGCCGCGCGGTGATGATTTTCAGCACCGTATCGCCGACCGGATGACCCAGCGAGTCGTTGATGTGCTTGAAGTGATCGAGGTCGAGGAACAGCAGCGCACCGCGCAGGTTGTGGCGCTTGAGCAGGGCAATCTGCTGGCTCAGGCGATCCATCAGCAAGGCGCGGTTGGGCAGATTGGTCAGCGGATCGTGATAGGCCAGATGGCGGATCTGTGCTTCAGCGTTTTTCAACAGGCTGACGTCCCGGGCGGTCAGCAGCAGGCACGCCGTTTCGTTGAGGGTGATCGGTTCGATCGACACTTCAACGGTCAGCAACTCACCGCGCTTGTTGCGCCCGAGCATTTCCTGATGGTGCACGCGGCCCTTGATCTGCAGTTCGGCAAGCAGAGCCGAGCGTTGTTTCTCTTCGGCCCAGATGCCGATCTGGTACACGGTCTTGCCCACCACTTCTTCAGCACGATAACCGGTGAGGCGGCAGAAACCGTCGTTGACCTCCAGATAGCGCCCGGTGTCACGTTCGGTGATGGTGATCGCGTCGGGGCTGGAGTGAAACGCCTTGGCGAATTTCTCTTCGCTGGCCTTGAGTGCGGCCTCGGAGCGCTGCTGTTGAGTGATGTCGCGCAGGGTAGTGACGATGCACGGCTGATTGCCGACGCTGATCTGCCGGCTGGAAATCACGCACGTCAGCGACTGGCCGTCCTTGTGCTGGACGATGATTGCGACATTGCTCAGGCCCTGTTCGCGGATCACCCGCTCGATACGTTGCAGGCTTTTCGCCGAGGCGTCCCACAGGCCGATGTCCTCGGCGGTGCGCCCGATCACGTCGGCGGCGCTCCAGCCGAAGGTCTGGGTGAAGCTGTTGTTGATCTCGATGAACTCGCCGCTGTCCTGGCGGGTGACGCAGATCGGGTCGGGGCTGACCTGGAACAGCGTGGCAAATTTCTCTTCGGAGGCGACCAGGCGTTGCTCGCGCTCGACCTGATCGGTGATGTCCAGCAAGGTCCCGGCCATACGCAGTGGCGCGCCATTTTCGTCGCGGTAGAGGCGGGCGCGGCTTTCCAGATAACGTGAGCTGCCATCCGCCAGTTGCACGCGATAGGTCAGTTGATAGTTGCCGGCCGGGCCTTCACGCAGGCTGCGGTAGGCGTCGCGCATGCTGTCGCGCTCCTCACCGGGCACGCCTTCGAAAAACTCCTCGAACGACTCGTGAAACGGGATCGGCTCCAGCCCGTGCAGTTGCGCGGCCCGCGCCGAGCCGTAGAGCATGCCGCTGGGAATGTGCCAGTCCCAGGTGCCGAGTTGCGCCGAGTCCAGCGCCAGATCAAGGCGTTCCTGACTGTCTTTCAAGGCGTGTTCGGCGGCTTTGCGTTCGGTGGTGTCGAGAAACGTGCTGAGCAGATACGGCTGGCCTTCGAGTTCGACCTTTTGCGCACTGAGGATACCGTCATGAATCTGCCCGTTGCTGGCGCGGAACTGCACTTCCATGCTGATCAATTCACCTTTGGCCTTGGTCTTTTTCACCAGCTCTGCGCGTTGTTCGGGGTGCACCCACAGGCCCAGTTCCAGTGTGGTGCGACCGATGGCGTCCTGGACCGGCCAGCCGAACAGACTTTCGAAATACTGGTTGGCTTCAGTGATCAGGCCGTCTTCCTGGCGCGTCAGCAGCACCATGTTCGGGCACAGGTGAAAAAGTGTGGCGAAACGTTTCTCCGAGCTGCTCAGAGCCTGTTCGCGCTGGCGCTGGTGGGTGATTTCGCGAATCACCCCGATCATTCGGGGCCGGCCGTTTTTGTCCGGCAGCAGGCTGCCGCTGATTTCCAGCCAATGCAGGCTGCCGTCGGGCCAGCGGATGCGGTGGTGCATCGCCTGTTCCAGCGGGGCGCCGGCAATCACCGCGTGGAAGGCGCGCACGGTTTTCGCCCGGTCTTCGGGCGGCAGCAGGTCGAGATATTCCAGGTCCTGGGGCAACGGTTGACGTGGATCGAAGCCGAACAGCGCCTGGGTACCCCGTGACCAGCTGATCTGCCCGCGCTCGATGTCCCAATACCAGGCACCGAGCCGGGCGCCGTTGAGCGCGGCGAGCAATTGCGGCGCACTCTCCCAGCTCTGCTCGGAACGTCGCGGATCAATGGCCTGAATACGCGGCATCGGCGGAATTCGGTCAACAGATTTCGGCATTGTTAACGGGCCTTGAGCTGATGGTGGCGTTAGGTACAGGGACAGCGGCTCTATAGGAGTAGCACAAGTTAGCCTGGAGTCCCTGGCAGATCGATTTGCGCATCCAGCAAGGCCATGAAAGCCCTTGCCGCATTCGACAGCGTCCGTTCGGTGTGCACGATATAGCCTAGCTGGCGACTGAGCTGTATGCCCGGCAAAGGTATGCGCGCCACCTGTTCATCAAGCATGGTGCGGGGCAGAACACTCCAGGCCAGACCAATGGAGACCATCATCTTGATGGTTTCCAGGTAGTTGGTGCTCATGGCGATGTTCGGCGTCAGCCCTTGGGCTTCGAACAAGCGTTGGACAATGTGATGAGTAAAGGTGTTGCCTCCGGGAAAAACGGCCGGATGACCGGCAATGTCCGCCAGACTCACCGCGCCGTTGCTGATCAGCGAATGTTCCGGCGCCACCACGAAATCCAGCGGGTCGTCCCACACCGGCGCGGCTTTGACCAGTGTGTGCGGCTCTGGCGCCAGGGTGATCACCGCCAGTTCCG
This sequence comes from Pseudomonas fluorescens, assembly GCF_004683905.1. Lineage (NCBI taxonomy): Bacteria > Pseudomonadati > Pseudomonadota > Gammaproteobacteria > Pseudomonadales > Pseudomonadaceae > Pseudomonas > Pseudomonas fluorescens. The sequence goes on along the minus strand of NZ_CP038438.1, from coordinate 3,984,214 downwards.
CACGGCCATGGAGAATCTCTTCGTAGGCCACTTCCGAATCAAGGAACTGAATATCCAGCGCCACCTGTGGGTAGCGGCGGGTGAATTCCCTTAACAGGGGCGGCAAGCGGTGCAGGCCGATGTGGTGACTGGTGGCCAGGGTCAGCCGACCGCTGACTTCGCCGGTCAGGTTGGTCAGGGCACGGCGGGTGTCGTCCAGCACGTTGAGAATCTGATAAGCCCGGGGCAACAGGGCGCGGCCGGCCTCGGTCAGGCCCACTTCACGACCGAGTCGGTCGAATAGCCGCACCTTCAATTGCTGCTCCAGTCCGGCGATGCGTTTGCTGATCGCCGGTTGCGTCAGATGCAGGCGTTCCCCGGCGCCGGAGAAGCTGCCGGTCTCGGCGATGGCGATAAAAGCATTGAGGTTGGCCAGATCCATGGTTCGTATTCCAGTTGGTTATCCAAAGCATAAAAAATATGAATTTGAGTTATTTAATGTAACCCCATAGGATCGGCCTCACAAGCCAAAGGGTTATTGATAAGCCCAGGGCATAGAAACAAGCTGATGAGGAACCGTCTGATGGCCGGCAAAACGCTCTACGACAAGCTCTGGGATTCGCATTTGGTCAAACAGCGCGACGATGGCTCGGCGCTGATCTATATCGATCGTCACATCATCCACGAAGTGACCTCGCCGCAAGCCTTCGAAGGCCTGCGTCTGGCCGGGCGCAAGCCGTGGCGCATCGATGCCAACATCGCGACCCCGGACCACAACGTACCGACCACACCGGAGCGCAAGGGCGGCATCGCCGCGATTGCCGACCAGGTCTCGCGTTTGCAGGTGCAGACCCTCGATGACAACTGTGATGAATACGGCATTGTCGAGTTCAAGATGAACGACATCCGTCAGGGCATCGTCCACGTGATCAGCCCGGAGCAGGGCGCAACCTTGCCGGGCATGACCGTGGTCTGCGGCGACTCGCACACCTCGACCCACGGCGCGTTCGGTGCCTTGGCGCACGGGATCGGCACTTCCGAGGTCGAGCACGTGCTCGCCACCCAGTGCCTGGTCGCGAAGAAAATGAAGAACATGCTGGTGCGCGTCGAAGGTCAGTTGCCATTCGGTGTGACCGCCAAGGACATCGTCCTCGCGGTGATCGGCAAGATCGGCACCGCCGGCGGTAACGGCCATGCCATCGAATTCGCCGGCAGCGCGATCCGCGACCTGTCCGTCGAAGGCCGCATGACCATCTGCAACATGTCCATCGAAGCCGGCGCCCGTGTGGGTCTGGTGGCTGCGGATGAAAAAACCGTCGAGTACGTCAAGGGCCGTCCGTTCGCGCCGAAAGGCGCGCAGTGGGATCAGGCGGTTGAAGCCTGGAAAGACCTGGTCTCCGACGCTGATGCCAAGTTCGACACCGTAGTTGAACTCGACGCGGCGCAGATCAAGCCGCAAGTCAGCTGGGGCACTTCGCCTGAAATGGTGCTGGCCGTTGATCAGAACGTGCCGGATCCGGCCAAAGAGATGGATCTGGTCAAGCGCGATTCGATCGTCCGCGCCTTGAAATACATGGGTTTGACCGCCAATCAGGCGATCACCGACATTCAGCTGGATCGCGTGTTCATCGGCTCTTGCACCAACTCGCGCATCGAAGACTTGCGCGCTGCAGCCGTGATCGCCAAGGGTCGCAAAGTCGCTTCGACGATCAAGCAGGCAATCGTCGTACCGGGCTCGGGTCTGGTGAAGGCGCAGGCGGAAGCCGAAGGTCTGGACAAGATTTTCCTCGAAGCCGGTTTCGAATGGCGTGAGCCGGGTTGCTCGATGTGCCTGGCGATGAACCCGGACCGTCTGGAGTCCGGCGAGCATTGCGCCTCGACCTCCAACCGTAACTTCGAAGGCCGTCAGGGTGCCGGTGGCCGTACCCACCTCGTGAGTCCGGCCATGGCCGCTGCGGCGGCGGTAAACGGTCGTTTCATCGACGTTCGTGAATTGATCTAAAAGGAAGCGCAGCATGAAAGCCTTTACCCAGCACACTGGTCTCGTCGCGCCTCTGGATCGTGCCAACGTCGACACCGACCAGATCATTCCCAAGCAGTTCTTGAAGTCGATCAGGCGCACCGGTTTCGGCCCGAACCTGTTCGATGAGTGGCGTTACCTGGATGTCGGCCAGCCGTATCAGGACAACTCCAAGCGTCCGTTGAACAAGGACTTCGTGCTCAACGCCGAGCGTTATCAAGGTGCCAGCGTGTTGCTGGCCCGCGAGAACTTCGGTTGCGGCTCCAGCCGTGAACACGCGCCGTGGGCGCTGGAAGAATACGGTTTCCGCAGCATCATCGCGCCGAGCTACGCCGACATCTTCTTCAACAACAGCTTCAAGAACGGCTTGCTGCCGATCATCCTGAGCGACGCTGAAGTCGATGAGTTGTTCAAGCAGGTCGAGGCCGAGCCGGGCTATCAATTGCAGATCGATCTGCACGAACAGACCGTGACCAGCCCGAACGGCAAGGTGTACCGCTTCGAGATCGACGCGTTCCGCAAGCATTGCTTGTTGAATGGGCTGGACGATATCGGCCTGACCTTGCAGGACGGTGATGCGATTGCCGCGTTCGAGGCCAAGCATCGTGTGAGCCAGCCGTGGTTGTTCCGCGACGCATAAGATTGATGTAGTCAGGGCTGGCCCCTTCGCGAGCAAGCTCGCTCCCACATTTGAAATGCATTCCCCTGTGGGAGCGGGCTTGCTCGCGAAGAGGCCGGCCCAAACAACACAAATACCAGGAAGTGACCATGACCAGCACCGCCCAGCACAGTCAGGTTGTACAAAAGCAATTCGGTGAACAGGCCGCCGCCTACCTGAGCAGCGCTGTTCACGCTCAAGGCACCGAGTTCGCGCTGCTACAGGCTGAACTGGCCGGGCAGGGCGACGCCCGGGTGCTGGACCTGGGGTGCGGTGCCGGTCATGTGAGTTTTCATGTGGCGCCGCTGGTCAAGGAAGTGGTGGCCTACGACCTGTCGCAGCAAATGCTCGATGTGGTGGCCGCTGCGGCGGTTGATCGCGGCATGAACAACATTGCCACGGTCAACGGCGCCGCCGAGCGCCTGCCGTTTGCCGATGGTGAATTCGATTACGTGTTCAGCCGTTATTCGGCGCACCATTGGAGCGACCTCGGGGTGGCCCTGCGCGAAGTGCGTCGGGTGCTGAAACCGGGCGGTGTGGCAGCGTTCATCGACGTGTTGTCACCGGGCAGTCCGCTGTTTGACACTTACCTGCAAAGCGTCGAAGTGCTGCGCGACACCAGCCATGTGCGCGACTATTCCGCCGGTGAGTGGCTGCGTCAGGTCGGCGAGGCCGGGCTGCATACCCGCAGCACCAGCCGTCAGCGCCTGCGTCTGGAGTACAGCAGTTGGGTGGAGCGTATGCGCACGCCCGAAGTGATGCGCGCGGCGATCCGCCAGTTGCAGCAGTCGATGGGCAATGAAGTGCGCGAATATTTTGAGATTGATGCCGACGGCTCGTTCAGTACAGATGTAATCGTACTGATGGCTGAACGCTAAGAATTTTTCCGGGCGCGCCCTGAGTGGCGCACCGATTGAAGACACGAGGAAAGCATGAGCAAGCAGATTCTGATTCTCCCAGGTGACGGTATTGGTCCGGAAATTATGGCCGAAGCGGTCAAGGTGCTGGAGCTGGCCAACGACAAGTACAGCCTGGGCTTCGAGCTGAGCCATGACGTGATCGGTGGCGCGGCCATCGACAAGCATGGCGTGCCGTTGGCCGACGAAACCCTCGAGCGTGCCCGTGCAGCCGATGCAGTCCTGTTGGGCGCCGTGGGCGGCCCGAAATGGGACACCATCGAGCGTGACATCCGCCCTGAGCGCGGTCTGCTGAAAATTCGTGCGCAGCTGGGCCTGTTCGGCAACCTGCGTCCGGCGATCCTCTACCCGCAACTGGCCGACGCTTCGAGCCTGAAGCCGGAAATCGTTGCTGGTCTGGACATCCTGATCGTCCGTGAGCTGACCGGCGGCATCTACTTCGGCGCGCCACGCGGCACCCGTACCCTGGAAAACGGTGAGCGTCAGTCCTACGACACCCTGCCGTACAGCGAAAGTGAAATCCGCCGTATCGCCCGCGTCGGTTTCGACATGGCCATGGTCCGTGGCAAGAAGCTGTGTTCGGTGGACAAGGCCAACGTGCTGGCGTCCAGCCAATTGTGGCGTGAAGTGGTCGAGCAGGTCGCCAAGGATTATCCGGACGTCGAACTGAGCCACATGTACGTCGACAACGCCGCCATGCAACTGGTGCGCGCACCGAAGCAGTTCGACGTGATCGTCACCGACAACATGTTCGGCGACATCCTGTCCGACGAAGCCTCGATGCTTACCGGCTCCATCGGCATGCTGCCGTCGGCCTCGCTGGATTCGAACAACAAGGGCATGTACGAGCCTTGCCACGGTTCGGCCCCGGACATCGCGGGCAAAGGCATTGCCAACCCGCTGGCGACCATTCTGTCGGTGTCGATGATGCTGCGTTACAGCTTCAATCTGCACGATGCGGCCGATGCCATCGAGAAAGCCGTCAGCGTGGTGCTGGATCAAGGCTTGCGTACCGGTGACATTTATTCGGCCGGTTGCACTAAAGTCGGAACGCAGGAAATGGGTGACGCAGTAGTCGCCGCGCTGCGGAATCTGTAATCTCTCGGGCCCGCTGCGAAATTCAATACAAAGCAGCGGCCCACTTTTCAAGAAGGTGTAGTTGCGATGAAACGTGTAGGTCTGATCGGTTGGCGCGGCATGGTCGGTTCCGTGCTCATGCAGCGGATGCTGGAAGAGCAGGATTTCGATCTTATCGAGCCGGTGTTTTTCACCACTTCCAATGTCGGTGGCCAAGGCCCGTCCGTGGGCAAGGACATTGCTCCGCTCAAGGACGCTTACAGCATTGAAGAGCTGAAAACCCTCGACGTGATTCTGACCTGCCAGGGCGGCGACTACACCAGCGAAGTGTTCCCGAAGCTGCGCGAAGCCGGCTGGCAGGGTTACTGGATCGACGCGGCTTCCAGCCTGCGCATGAACGATGACGCCGTCATCATTCTCGACCCGGTCAACCGCAAGGTCATCGACCAGCAACTGGACGCGGGCACCAAGAACTACATCGGCGGCAACTGCACCGTCAGCCTGATGCTGATGGGCCTGGGTGGTCTGTTCGAGGCCGGTCTGGTCGAGTGGATGAGCGCCATGACTTATCAGGCGGCCTCCGGTGCCGGCGCGCAGAACATGCGTGAACTGATCAAGCAGATGGGCGCGACCCACGCTGCGGTGGCCGATCAACTGGCCGATCCGGCCAGCGCGATCCTCGACATCGACCGTCGCGTGGCCGAAGCCATGCGCAGCGACGCGTACCCGACCGAAAACTTCGGCGTGCCGCTGGCCGGCAGCCTGATCCCGTGGATCGACAAGGAACTGCCGAACGGCCAGAGCCGTGAAGAGTGGAAGGCCCAGGCCGAGACCAACAAGATCCTCGGCCGCTTCAAGAGCCCGATCCCGGTCGACGGCATCTGCGTGCGCATCGGCGCCATGCGTTGCCACAGCCAGGCGCTGACCATCAAGCTGAACAAAGACGTGCCGATCGCTGATATCGAAGGGCTGATCAGCCAGCACAACCCTTGGGTCAAACTGGTGCCGAACAACCGCGACATCAGCATGCAGGAGCTGAGCCCGACCAAGGTCACCGGCACCCTGAACGTACCGGTGGGTCGTCTGCGCAAGCTGAACATGGGCTCGCAATTCGTCGGTGCGTTCACCGTCGGCGACCAACTGCTGTGGGGCGCGGCCGAACCGCTGCGTCGCATGCTGCGGATCCTGCTGGAGCGTTGATCGCTTGATGCAATGAAAGAACCCGTGCCTTGTGATAGGTGCGGGTTTTTTTATGCCTGAGGTTTTCCGGTGTCAGGTCTGGCGCCTTCGCGAGCAAGCCCGCTCCCACCCTTGAAATGCGTTCCCCCTGTGGGAGCGGGCTTGCTCGCGAAGAGGTCAGAACAGACACTGCAAGTCCCGCAGAAATTGCCTGCATGGCAGTCACCCGGTAAAGTGCCGCTCCCCCCGTTTCGCCAGAGGTAGAACCATGACCCAGACCCTTGATATTGCCGTCGTCGGCGCCACCGGTACTGTCGGCGAAACCCTCGTACAGATTCTCGAAGAACGCGACTTTCCGGTCGGCAACCTGCACCTCCTGGCCAGCAGCGAATCCGCCGGCAGCTCGGTGCTGTTCCGCAACAAGAACGTGCGCGTGCGTGAAGTCGACGAGTTCGATTTCAGCAAGGTCAAACTGGTGTTCTTCGCCGCTGGCGCTGCCGTTTCCCTGAGTTACGCGGCGCGTGCCCACGCGGCCGGTTGCTCGCTGATCGATCTGTCCGGCGCATTGCCGGCCGAGCAGGCGCCGCAAGTGGTGCCGGAGGCCAACGCCGAGGTCATTGCCGGTCTGAAAGCACCGTTCCAGGTCAGCAGCCCAAGCCCTTCGGCGACGACGCTGGCCGTGGTGCTGGCGCCGCTGCTCGATTTGCTCGAACTGCAATACGTCAACGTCACCGCCAATCTGGCCGTGTCCGCCCAAGGTCGCGAAGCTGTGACCGAGCTGGCGCGGCAGACCGCTGAGTTGCTGAACATGCGTCCGCTGGAGCCGACTTTCTTTGATCGGCAGATGGCCTTCAACCTGTTGGCCCAGGTCGGCACGCCCGACGCTCAAGGCCACACGCTGCTGGAAAAGCGGCTGGTGCGCGAGTTGCGTCAGGTGCTGAAGCAGCCTTTATTAAAGATTTCCGCCACTTGCGTTCAAGCCCCGGTGTTTTTTGGCGATAGCTATAGCGTGACCTTGCAGTCAGCGAGTGCGGTTGACCTGGCAAAGGTCAACGCTGCGCTTGAGGATGCGCCCGGCATCGAGCTGGTTGAGGCCGGCGATTATCCGACTGCGGTGGGTGACGCGGTGGGGCAGGACGTTGTCTATGTCGGTCGGGTGCGCAGCGGTGTCGACGACCCGGCGGAACTTAATCTGTGGCTGACGTCAGATAACGTACGCAAAGGCGCGGCCCTGAATGCTGTGCAGGTCGCTGAATTGTTGATAAAAGACCTGCCGTAAAAGATACTTGGCAACAATTTGTCGACTGATTCTAGGTGAGCGCTATGCTTGCCCGGAGCACTTGATAACGTGTCACCCTCCGGGACTTTCCGGGGCATCAAAGAAATGATCGCGCGCGGCAGTCTGTCGTCGTCGCGCGCAATGCCTTACGGCAGCGGCAATCAACATCTTCTCGCTGGCCGAGGAACGTTCAAACAAAGGATGAGGCTATGGTTCAAGTTCGCAAACTGGTGTTAGCAATAGCGGCCGCCTCGGCGCTGTCCTCCGGTATGGCGCATGCCCTCGGGCTCGGGGAGCTGACCCTGAAGTCGACCCTGAACCAGCCGCTGGTGGCCGAGATCGAGCTGCTCGACGTCAAGGATCTCACCGCTGCCGAAGTGGTGCCGAGCCTGGCTTCACCCGAAGATTTCGCCAAGGCCGGTGTCGATCGCCAGGCCTTCCTCAACGACCTGACGTTCACTCCGGTGCTCAACGCCAGCGGCAAAAGCGTGCTGCGCGTAACGTCGAGCAAGCCGCTGTCGGAACCGATGGTGAAATTCCTCGTGCAGGTGATGTGGCCGAATGGCCGTCTGCTGCGCGATTACAGTGTGCTGCTGGATCCGTCGAAATTCTCGCCACAGACCGCTGACGCCGCCGCGCAACCGGCACCGTCGCAGACCATCACCGCACCGACCACTGGCGCCACGCACCCGTCGCAATACACCACCACGCCGCGCGACACCCTGTGGGAAATTGCCGCGAAGGCGCGCACCGGCGGTTCGGTGCAGCAGACCATGCTGGCGATTCAGGCGCTCAACCCGGATGCGTTCATCGACGGCAACATCAACCGGCTGAAAACCGGTCAGGTGCTGCGCCTGCCGGACTCGGTGGAAAGCACCGCGCTGCCGCAATCGAAAGCGATTGCCGAAGTCGCCGCGCAGAACGAAGCCTGGCGTCAGGGTCGTCGCTATGTGGCCAAGCCGGGTACCGGCCAGCAGCAGCTCGATGCCACCAAGCGTGGTCGCAGCAATGTCGGCGCCGGCCAGAATGCCAAGGACAACCTGAGTCTGGTCTCTGCCGAAAACGCCAAAGGGCGTGGCAAAGGCCCGGCCGGCGATGCCAAGGCGTTGAGCAACAAGCTGGCGGTGACTCAGGAAAGCCTCGACACGACCCGTCGTGACAACGAGGAACTGAAAAGCCGCATGGCCGATCTGCAAAGTCAGCTGGACAAGCTGCAACGCCTGATCGAGCTGAAGAACAATCAACTGGCGAAGATGCAGGCCGAAGGCCCGGGCGCTGCGCCAGCCGCCACTGCTGCCGTACCGGCGATCACCGCCGAACTGGCTGCAACCCCTCCAGCCACCCCGGCAGAAGCGGCGCCAACACCTGAATCGGCGATTGCGCCACCGGTCGACACGCCTGCTGAAACGCCGGTGGTCGCGCCGAAACCGGTTGTTGACGAGGATAAAACCTTCAATGAACTGCTGACCAATCCGATCCTGCTGGGTCTGATCGGTGGCGGTGCGGTGGTGTTGCTGCTTCTGCTGTTGCTGCTGGCCCGTCGCCGCAAAGCCCAGCAGGAAGCCGAGAAACACCTGCGCATGGCTCGCGCTCTGGCGGAAGAGCAAGAGTTCTCCGCCGAGCAGGATCTGCCGGAAAGCAGCTTCGAAGGCCTGGAAACACCTGCTGCCAGCGTCAAGCTCAACACCCCGGCACCTGCGCCAGCGCCTGCTGCGGTAGTGGCTCCGGTGGTGATGGCTGAGCCGATTGCCGCGCCATTGGTCGCACCGTCCGCCGAGCGTTCCGATGACGTGCTGGACAAGGCTCAGTCGCACATCAATGCCGGTCGCCTGAATCAGGCCGCAGCGTTGCTGGAAGAGGGCGTCAGCCTCGAGCCGCAACGCAGTGATCTGCGTCTGAAGCTGATGGAAGTCTACGGTCAGCAGGGTGATCGCGATGCGTTCGTGGGTCAGGAGCGTCAGTTGGTGGCCAACGGTGATAACTTCGCCAAGGTCGAAGAGCTGAAAAAACGCTTCCCGGCCATGGCGGTCGTCGCTGTCGCGGGTCTGGCTGCAGCGGCAGCCGCCGCCGAACTCGATGCGCAATACGTCAAGGAGCTGCTGCTCGACGAGCCAGAGGCGCCTGCGCCTGAGCCTGCGGCGGACGACCTGGACAGCGCGTTCGACCTGAGCCTGGACGATCTCGACAACATCACTCCGGTTGAGCCTGCACCTGTTGTTGAGCCTGAAGCTCCGGTGGAGCTGGACGAGTTCCCGGCCGACGACGATCTGAGCTTTGAATCGGTGCTGCAACAGCAGACCGAGATCAAAGAGAACCTCGACGACCTGTCGGACTTCGACCTCGATCTGGATCTGGGTGCCGAGCCTGCGCCAGCTCCGGCGGCGGATCTGGCGGATGATGACTTCCTGCTGGATCTGGACGAAGGCGTGAAAGATCTGTCGCCGGCCGAACCTGTGGTCGCCAACGAAGTGCCACAGGACGATCTGGAGCTGCCGGCGGATTTCGATCTGTCGCTGGCTGATGAAATGGACAGCAACCCGGCGGCCGAGCCTGACGCATTCGCAGCGGAACTGAATGACGTCAACGCCGAGCTGGATCGCCTGTCGCAGAGCATCGCCGAGCCGACCTTCACCGAAGCCGATGCGGCCATGGGCGATGATCTGGGCGAGGACGATTTCGACTTCCTCGCCGGCACCGACGAAGCCGCGACCAAACTCGATCTGGCCCAGGCTTACATCGATATGGGCGACAGCGACGGCGCACGCGACATCCTCAACGAAGTGTTGACCGAGGGTGACGAAAAGCAGCGTGGCGAAGCCAAGGAAATGCTTTCGCACCTGGCATGAGCCAGCGTCAGCAGTAAACGGAACGGCAGCCCATCGAGGCTGCCGTTTTTTTTTGGGCTGGATTTCTGTGGTGCCTGATCGACCGCCTTCGCGAGCAAGCCCGCTCCCACATTTGGAATACATTCCTCCTGTGGGAGCGGGCTTGCTCGCGAAGAGGTCGGATCGGTCAACACAGAACTGACTGGCATCCCCGACCCACAGCCTTATAATGCCCGCCTTTGTACCTCAGCAGGCTGTCCCACCTTGGCAAACATAGATAACCCGGTCGCCGAAATGGCACCCGAAGGCTTTTACCGTGTGGCACTGGGCGTCGAGTACAAAGGCTCGCGCTACAGCGGCTGGCAGCGTCAGTTGACCGGCGTGGCCACGGTGCAGGAAGAACTCGAAAAAGCCTTGTCGAAAGTCGCCAATTCGCCGGTTTCGCTGCAGTGCGCCGGGCGTACCGATGCCGGGGTGCATGCTTGCGGACAAGTGGTTCATTTCGACACGCCAGTCGATCGTTCGCTGAAAGCCTGGGTGATGGGCGCCAATATCAATCTGCCCCACGACATCAGTGTCAGCTGGGCGCGGGTGATGCCGGCGCATTTCCATGCGCGGTTCAAAGCCATCGCCCGGCGTTATCGCTATGTGATCTACAACGATCAGATTCGTCCGGCGCATCTCAACGAAGAAATCACCTGGAACCACCGCCCGCTCGACGTCGAGCGCATGGCTGAAGCGGCGCAATACCTGATCGGTACTCATGATTTCAGTGCGTTCCGCGCCGGCCAGTGTCAGGCCAAGTCGCCGATCAAGAAGATGCATCATGTGCGCGTGACCCGTCACGGCAAGATGATCGTGCTCGATATCCGCGCCAACGCCTTTTTGCACCACATGGTGCGCAACATTGCCGGTGTGCTGATGACCATCGGTGCTGGCGAGCGCCCGGTCGAGTGGATGAAGGAAGTGCTGGAAAGCCGCGAGCGCCGTTCCGGTGGCGTGACAGCGCATCCGTACGGGTTGTATCTGGTGCAGGTCGAATATCACGATGAATTTCCGTTGCCCGAGCGTTTTATCGGGCCACATTTCCTTACGGGTTTCTCGGAACTTGACGGCTGACGCCCTCGAACGCATTTGTTACCATCCGGGACTTTCCCGAATTTGACGCGGAGTTTTTCTCGATATGTCAGCCGTTCGCAGCAAGATCTGCGGGATTACCCGCATAGAAGATGCGTTGGCAGCGGTCGAGGCCGGGGCGGATGCGATCGGGTTCGTGTTCTACGCCAAGAGCCCGCGTGCAGTGGGCGTGCAGCAGGCAAGGGCGATCATCCAGGCCTTGCCGCCGTTCGTGACGACGGTGGGCCTGTTCGTCAATGCCAGCCGCTGCGAGTTGGGGGAAATCCTCGATGCCGTGCCGCTGGACCTGTTGCAGTTCCATGGCGACGAGACCGCTGAACAGTGCGAAGGTTGGCATCGTCCGTACATCAAGGCATTGCGGGTCAAGGCTGGCGATGACATCGCGGCTGCCGTCGATGCCTATCCGAGTGCCAGTGGCGTGCTGCTCGACACTTACGTCGAAGGCGTGCCGGGCGGAACCGGCGAGGCGTTCGACTGGTCTTTGATTCCGCAAGCTTTGAGCAAGCCGCTGATCCTGGCCGGTGGCCTCACCCCGGAAAACGTCGCCGACGCTGTGGCCCGGGTCAAACCGTACGCGGTCGATGTCAGCGGCGGGGTAGAAGCGAGCAAGGGCATCAAGGATCATGCGAAGATCCGCGCGTTCATCAATGCCGTACGTAGAAGCTCGCAGGGAGCGTCTACTTCGATGTGACGGCTGGCGAACTGCCGCCGTCCATCAATGCACTTGCACAAAGCAGGCGAGGCTGAGGGTTTCTGGAGTTGCACGCAGGTCATGTTCCGCGCTGACCGCGGCGTTCCATCAATCATCGCCACACACATGAATTTAGCTGAAGGGCATACGCGGGGCTGCGAACCAGAGCGTTCGGGCCGCCGGTACTGGAGAAAGAAAGCATGAGCAACTGGTTGGTAGACAAACTGATCCCTTCGATCATGCGTTCGGAGGTCAAGAAGAGCTCGGTGCCTGAAGGTCTGTGGCACAAATGCCCGTCCTGCGAGGCTGTGCTGTATCGCCCTGAGCTGGAAAAGACCCTGGACGTTTGCCCCAAGTGCAACCACCACATGCGCATCGGCGCACGGGCGCGTATCGACATCTTCCTGGATGCCGAAGGCCGCAACGAGCTGGGTGCAGACCTGGAGCCGGTTGACCGTCTGAAATTCCGCGACGGCAAGAAGTACAAGGACCGTCTGGTCGCTGCACAGAAGCAGACCGGCGAAAAGGACGCGCTGATCTCCGTCAGTGGCACCCTGTTGGGTATGCCGGTGGTGGTGTCGGCGTTCGAATTCAGCTTCATGGGCGGTTCCATGGGCGCCATCGTCGGTGAACGCTTCGTGCGCGCCGCCAACTACGCCCTGGAAAACCGTTGCCCGATGATCTGCTTCGCCGCCTCCGGTGGTGCGCGCATGCAGGAAGCGCTGATCTCGCTGATGCAGATGGCCAAGACCTCGGCCGTGCTCGCGCGTCTGCGTGAAGAAGGCATTCCGTTCATCTCGGTGCTGACCGATCCGGTCTACGGCGGCGTTTCCGCCAGTCTGGCGATGCTCGGCGACGTGATCGTCGGTGAGCCAAAGGCACTGATCGGCTTCGCCGGTCCACGCGTGATCGAGCAGACCGTGCGTGAAAAACTGCCGGAAGGCTTCCAGCGCAGCGAGTTCCTGCTGGAGCATGGCGCGATCGATCTGATCATCGATCGTCGTGAACTGCGTCCGCGCCTGGGCAATCTGCTGGCGCAACTGACCGGCCAGCCGACTCCGACCTACGTCGCCGCTCCTGTCGAGCCAATCGTCGTTCCACCGGTGCCTGCCAACGTATGACCGAGCGTACCCTTGGCGAGTGGCTCGCCTACCTTGAGCAGTTGCATCCATCGGCCATCGACATGGGGCTGGAGCGTTCGCAACAGGTAGCGTCCCGCATGGGACTGGGCCAGCCGGCGCCTCGGGTGATTACGGTCACCGGCACCAACGGCAAGGGTTCGACCTGCGCTTTCGTGGCTTCCTTGCTACGGGCGCAGGGCCTGAGCGTGGGTGTCTACAATTCTCCGCACCTGCTGCGTTACAACGAGCGGGTGCAGCTCAATGGCGTCGAAGCCACTGACACTCAGCTGTGCGAGGCCTTCGCTGCAGTCGAGGCCGGGCGTGGCGACACTTCCCTGACTTACTTCGAAATGGGCACCCTGGCGGCGTTCTGGTTGTTTCAACAGGCAAAACTTGACGCTGTGGTGCTGGAAGTCGGGCTGGGCGGGCGTCTGGACACGGTCAATGTGGTGGACGCCGATATCGCGCTGGTCACCAGCATTGGCGTCGATCATGCCGAATACCTGGGCAATACCCGCGAATCCGTGGCCTTCGAGAAGGCCGGGATTTTCCGTCAGGGCAAACCAGCCTTGTGCGGCGACCTGAATCCTCCGCAGCCGTTGCTCGACAAGGCGCGGGAGCTGGCATGTCCGTTTTTCCTGCGTGGGCGTGATTTCGACCTCGGCATCACAGACCAGCACTGGCAGTGGCGCGGTACCGATGCGCAAGGCCAGCCGGTCGAACTGCGCGACTTGCCGCTGCTCGATCTGCCGATGGAAAACGCAGCGCTGGCCTTGCAGGCGTATCTGATGCTCGGTTTGCCGTGGAATCCGTCGCAAATTGTTGCTGCGTTGCAGGCCACTCGCGTGGTCGGCCGGCTGGATCGCCGCTCGTTCGAATTCGATGGCAAGCGCCTGAACCTGCTGCTGGACGTGGGGCATAACCCGCACGCGGCGGAGTATCTGGCGCGGCGCCTGGCCACTCGGCCGCCGGTAGGCAAGCGTCTGGCGGTGTTCGGCTTGCTGGCGGACAAGGATCTGGATGGTGTTGTCGGCGAATTGAATGCTAGTGTCCAGCACTGGGCAGTAGCGCCGCTGGATTCGCCGCGTTCGCGTCCGGTCAGTGAATTGCACGCCGGGTTGCAGAACCTTGGCGCGTCCGTCACGTCCTATGACAGTGTCGCGGCTGCGCTGGAAGGGCAGTGTGCGATCGCAACCAGCGACGACGAGATTCTGTTGTTCGGATCATTTTATTGTGTCGCCGAGGCCCTTGAATGGTTGGCCCGGCGCTCCACGGAGGAAGCGGCAAATGGCTTTGCTGGATAAAGCGTACAAGCAGCGCATGGTTGGCGCCCTGGTGCTGGTGGCACTGGCGGTGATTTTCCTGCCGATGCTGTTTTCCCGCCAGGACGAGCAACGTCAAGTGACGGTAGAGGCGCCTGCCGCGCCGCAAGCCCCTTCGATGCCGCAGGTGCAAATGGAATCGGTGGCCGTGCCTGAGCCGCAGGCTTTGCCGCAAGAACCGGTGCCAGCGGATGAAGAAGTCGCAGAAGACACTGCGCCTGCTGCACCAATCGCGGCAGCCCCGGCGCCGACGGCGCCCATAGCAATCGCCAAGCCGACTGCGCCGCCTGCGGTGGCCAAACCGATTCCGGCACCTGCTCAGCCTATTGCTGCTGCGTCGAAACCTGACACCACGCAAAGTCGCGTCGATGCCAACGGTCTGTCGGTCAGCTGGTCGGTGCAACTGGCCAGTCTGTCGAGTCGCGCCAGCGCCGAAAGCCTGCAGAAAACCCTGCGCAGTCAGGGCTACAACGCTTATATCCGTTCCGCCGACGGCAAGAACCGGGTGTTCGTGGGTCCGCTGATCGAGCGTGCCGAGGCCGATCGTCTGCGTGATCTGTTGAGTCGCCAGCAGAACCTCAAGGGGTTTGTTGTGCGCTTCCAGCCCGAGCGCGGCTAGGATCTATCGATTCGATTGAAATGCACTGAAAATCGCAGCTTACCGACAGCGGTGCGCTCTGCTAAAATGCGCCGCCTTATCCGTCTGTAGGCTGCACTGTGCCATTTACCCTGGTTGACTGGGCGATCGTTGCAATCATCGCCATCTCCGCTTTGATCAGTTTGAGCCGCGGCTTCGTCAAGGAAGCATTATCGCTGGTGACCTGGATCATCGCAGGAGCGGTTGCCTGGATGTTCGGTGGCTCACTGTCCGAGTACCTCGCCGGATACATCGAAACCCCATCGGCTCGCGTGATCGCGGGCTGTGCCATCATGTTTGTCGCCACACTGATCGTGGGCGCAATGATCAATTATCTTATCGGCGAGTTGGTGCGCGTGACCGGATTGTCCGGCACCGATCGATTCCTGGGCATGGCCTTCGGCGCGGCGCGTGGCGTGTTGCTGGTGGTCGTGGCAGTCGGGCTGTTGAGCCTGGGGCCGGTACAGCAGGACGGGTGGTGGAAAGAATCACAGCTCGTGCCAAAGTTTCTATTGGTCGCCGACTGGTCCAAAAACCTGATTCTCGGGTGGAGCAGTCAGTGGCTTGCCAGCGGAATCAGCGTACCCGCTGATATTCCGTTCAAGGAGCAACTCTTGCCGTCGGCCAAAACGCCTCAGTGAGTGTTGTTCAGTTCAGATCCATTAAGTAGGGGTTGCGTCGCATGTGTGGCATCGTCGGTATCGTCGGTAAGTCGAACGTCAATCAGGCGCTGTATGACGCGCTAACCGTGCTCCAGCACCGCGGCCAGGACGCTGCCGGTATCGTGACCAGCCATGATGGCCGGTTGTTCTTGCGCAAGGACAATGGTCTGGTGCGTGACGTGTTTCAGCAGCGTCACATGCAGCGCCTGGTCGGCCACATGGGTATCGGTCACGTCCGTTACCCGACTGCCGGCAGCTCGACCTCGGCCGAAGCGCAGCCGTTTTACGTCAACTCGCCTTACGGCATCACCCTGGCGCACAACGGCAACCTGACCAACGTTGAACAGTTGGCCAAGGAGATCTACGAATCCGACCTGCGTCACGTCAACACCAGTTCCGACTCGGAAGTGCTGCTTAACGTGTTCGCCCACGAGCTGGCCCAGCGCGGCAAGCTGCAACCGACCGAAGAAGACGTGTTTGCCGCCGTGACCGACGTGCACAACCGTTGCGTCGGCGGTTACGCGGTGGTGGCGATGATCACCGGTTACGGCATCGTCGGTTTCCGTGACCCGCACGGCATTCGTCCGATCGTGTTCGGCCAGCGTCACACCGACGAAGGCGTCGAGTACATGATCGCTTCCGAAAGCGTTTCCCTGGACGTGCTCGGTTTCACCCTGATCCGCGACCTGGCCCCGGGCGAAGCGGTCTACATCACTGAAGACGGCAAGCTGCACACTCGTCAGTGCGCGACCAACCCGTCCCTGACCCCGTGCATCTTCGAACACGTCTACCTGGCGCGTCCGGATTCGATCATCGACGGTGTGTCGGTGTACAAGGCGCGTCTGCGCATGGGCGAGAAACTCGCCGAGAAGATCCTGCGCGAGCGTCCAGAGCACGACATCGACGTGGTCATCCCGATCCCGGACACCAGCCGCACCGCCGCGCTGGAGCTGGCGAACCACCTGGGCGTGAAATTCCGCGAAGGCTTCGTCAAGAACCGCTACATCGGCCGGACCTTCATCATGCCGGGCCAGGCTGCCCGCAAGAAGTCGGTTCGTCAGAAGCTCAACGCGATCGAGCTGGAATTCCGCGGCAAGAACGTGATGCTGGTCGACGACTCGATCGTACGCGGCACCACCTGTAAGCAGATCATCCAGATGGCCCGCGAAGCCGGCGCGAAAAACGTCTACTTCTGCTCGGCGGCCCCGGCCGTACGCTTCCCGAACGTTTACGGCATCGACATGCCGAGCGCTCACGAACTGATCGCACACAATCGTTCGACTCAGGATGTGGCGGATCTGATCGGTGCAGACTGGCTGATCTATCAGGATCTGCCTGACTTGATCGAAGCAGTCGGTGGCGGCAAGATCAAGATCGAAAACTTCGATTGCGCGGTGTTCGACGGCAAGTACGTCACCGGCGACGTCGACGAGGCTTACCTGGACAAGATCGAGCAGGCACGCAACGATGCCTCCAAGGTCAAGACCCAGGCGGTCAGTGCGATCATCGATCTGTACAACAACTGAGTTTCTACCGGCCCTGAGGGGCCGGTTTTGTATCTGGCAAAAGACTTTCATTTATTCAGAACAGGGCAAGGAGTGACAGCATGAGTCAGGAATGGGATGCCGGTCGGCTGGACAGCGACCTCGAAGGCGTAGCGTTCGATACCCTGGCCGTACGTGCCGGTCAGCACCGGACGCCGGAAGGCGAACACGGTGATCCGATGTTCTTCACTTCCAGCTACGTGTTCCGCACCGCTGCCGACGCGGCTGCGCGGTTTGCCGGGGAAGTGCCGGGCAACGTGTACTCGCGCTACACCAACCCGACCGTGCGCGCGTTCGAAGAGCGTATCGCTGCGCTGGAAGGCGCTGAGCAAGCGGTCGCCACCGCTACGGGCATGGCCGCGATCATGGCGGTGGTGATGAGCCTGTGCAGTGCCGGCGATCACGTGCTGGTGTCGCGCAGCGTGTTCGGTTCGACCATCAGCCTGTTCGAGAAGTACTTCAAGCGTTTCGGTGTGCAAGTTGACTACGTGCCGCTGGCCGATCTCTCGGCGTGGGATGCGGCGATCAAGCCGAACACCAAGCTGCTGTTCGTCGAGTCGCCGTCCAATCCGTTGGCAGAGCTGGTGGATATCACCGCGCTGGCGGAAATCGCTCACGCCAAAGGCGCGATGCTGGTGGTCGACAACTGCTTCTGCACGCCTGCCTTGCAGCAGCCGCTGAAACTCGGTGCGGACATTGTCGTGCACTCGGCGACCAAGTTCATTGACGGCCAAGGCCGTTGCATGGGCGGTGTGGTGGCTGGTCGCAGCGAGCAGATGAAAGAAGTTGTCGGTTTCCTGCGCACCGCCGGGCCGACACTGAGCCCGTTCAACGCGTGGATCTTCCTCAAGGGCCTGGAAACCCTGAATCTGCGGATGAAGGCGCACTGCGCCAACGCCCAGCAACTGGCCGAATGGCTGGAGCAGCAGGACGGTATCGAGAAAGTCCATTACGCCGGTCTCAAGAGTCATCCGCAGCACGAACTGGCCCAGCGTCAACAGAAGGGCTTCGGTGCGGTGGTGAGTTTCGAGGTCAAGGGCGGCAAAGAGGGCGCGTGGCGCTTTATCGATGCCACCCGGTTGATCTCGATCACCGCCAACCTTGGTGACAGCAAAACCACCATCACTCATCCGAGCACCACCTCCCATGGCCGTCTGGCGCCACAGGAGCGTGAAGCAGCAGGGATTCGTGACAGCCTGATCCGCATCGCGGTCGGTCTGGAAGACGTGGCGGACCTGCAGGCTGATCTGTCGCGCGGTCTGGCGGCGTTGTGATCGAGTTGTCTACTCCGAAGGCGGGCACCCATGGCCGCGTGGCGCTGGTTACCGGTGCTGCGCGCGGCATCGGTTTGGGTATCGCGGCCTGGTTGATCAGCGAAGGCTGGCAAGTGGTGCTGACCGATCTCGATCGGGTGCGCGGCTCGAAAGTGGCGAAGGTACTGGGCGAGAATGCCTGGTTCATCGCCATGGACGTGGCGGATGAAAGTCAGGTCGCGCTCGGCGTTGCCGAGGTGCTCGGCCAATTTGGTCGTCTCGATGCGCTGGTGTGCAACGCGGCAGTCGCTGACCCGCACAACATCACCCTGGAAAGTCTTGATCTGGCGTACTGGAATCGAGTGCTGGCGGTAAACCTCAGTGGGCCGATGCTGCTGGCCAAGCACTGTGCGCCGTATCTGCGCGCGCACAACGGCTCGATCGTCAATCTGGCCTCGACCCGTGCGCGGCAGTCGGAGGCTGATTCCGAGGCGTATGCGGCGAGCAAGGGCGGGTTGTTGGCGCTGACCCATGCGTTGGCGATCAGTCTCGGGCCGGAAATTCGCGTCAATGCGGTCAGCCCTGGCTGGATTGATGCTCGGGATCCTTCTGCGCGGCGAGCAGAGCCTTTGGCCGATGCCGATCATGCTCAGCATCCGGCGGGCAGGGTAGGGACGGTCGAGGATGTGGCGGCGATGGTCGCGTGGCTGTTGTCGCGCAATGCCGGGTTTGTCACCGGGCAGGAATTCGTCGTGGATGGCGGCATGACCAAGAAGATGATTTACACCGAGTAGATCGCGCTCTTCTCCTGAATTTGCTTCAAATGGGCTGCCGTCTTCGCGAGCAAGCTCGCTCCCACATTTGGAATGCAATCCCCCTGTGGGAGCGAGCTTGCTCGCGAATGCAGTCTTGCAGGATGGAAACAATTTCGTCTTTTTCAGAAAAACTTCAATCCTGCTATTGACTTAGGTTCGCTACCTGCGTAAATTTCGCGGCCTCGGAGATGCAAACGGGTGATTAGCTCAGCTGGGAGAGCGTCTGCCTTACAAGCAGAATGTCGGCGGTTCGATCCCGTCATCACCCACCACTCCCCGAGAAACTTGCGAAAGCAAGAGGTAGGCTGAAAGTGCCTCCACCGACGCGCAGCGGTAGTTCAGTCGGTTAGAATACCGGCCTGTCACGCCGGGGGTCGCGGGTTCGAGTCCCGTCCGCTGCGCCATATTTTACGAGTCAGACATTGTCTGGTTCGCGATTGCAAAGCACCGAAGCTTTCAGTCAAAACGAGTTACTTGAGCGCAAGCTCAAAGCGATACGCAGCGGTAGTTCAGTCGGTTAGAATACCGGCCTGTCACGCCGGGGGTCGCGGGTTCGAGTCCCGTCCGCTGCGCCATATCTGTTTCAAGGACCACTGAACGCCTTGAAACACCGAAAGCAACCGTTGGTTGTTTCGGAATCGATAGCAAAGACCCTGGTCGAAAGACCGGGGTTTTTTGTGTCTGAAATTTGGTATTTCCTTCCTTAGGCTCGTGCCTCCACCCTGAATCCAACACAAATCCCCCTGTGGGAGCGGGCTTGCTCGCGAAAGCGGTGTATCAGTTGAAAATGGTCTGCCTGACACCATGCCTTCGCGAGCAAGCCCGCTCCCACAGGGGGGGGGGGGCGGTGTGCCCGGCGATCTGCTGCGGTGCCACGTCGCATTGATTTTTTGATTCTTTAGTCAAATTTTTGTAACTGGTTGTTTGCCGGACGCTCAGAAACCTTTAAAGTTAACCTTTCGGTCAGCTTTGCACTGTCAACACGCCCTTTGTTTAGCCAAGAAGGGCTTCTGCAAGACTCGAGATTCCCAGTAGATAACCAGAAGGGCGGACACATAACCGCCCAGAGGATGATCCATGTCCAACCGTGATATATCCCGGCGCTCGTTCCTCCAGGGCGGGCTGGTGGCGGGTGTGAGCGTCACGCTCACGCCGCTCAGCAGTCAGGCGTTGGCTGCCTTGATGGAAAACAGCGTCACCGTGCCGTCCGAGAAGTGGCTCGGCAACAACGGCAAGGCACGCCAACGTAACGACGCCCTGTCCAAGGTCTGCGGCAGCAAAGTATTTGCCCGCGACATTCGTTCCAAGGACATGCCGGGCTGGCCTGAGCAGCAAGGCCACGCCATGCTGCTGAAAACCATCAAGGCTGACCGAATCTACGAAGGCTACGACCTGTCGTGGCTGGGCGCCGACCTGCAACCTGACCGCATTGTCACAGCGGCCGATCTGGACAAGGACGGCATCGTGTTCCCTGAAGAACACGCGCCGGATCCATTGCTGCCGGAAGGCAAAGTGCCGATGTTCATCGGCCACCCGGTGGCGATCCTGATCTGGAACGATTTCGAGCGTTTTCGTCAGGCCAAGAACAAACTCAAATTCAATGACAAGGCGATTCGTTACGGTGCACAAGTGCCGTACTACGAAGGCGACCCTTATGGCAGCTTCCGCTACGTGCGCGTGGGCGGCGCGACATCGGCCGACGAAGACGAATTCGCCAGCCTGAAAGACTCGATTCTGTTCCCGATGCTGAAAAACCGGCGTCCGGTGTGGAATTCCCAGCCGAACCTGCACGGCAACCTGACCGAGCGCGGTCTGTTCTACGCCGACCGCATGAAAAAAGAGATCGATACGCCGCCGGACAACTGGCTGGTGTTCGACGAGCGCTACAAGACTCCGTCGATCGAACCGGCCGCCATGGAGCCGGACAACGGCAACGGCTGGTACGACCCGAAAACCAAGACCCTGCACTTCGTGGTCGCCACTCAGTGCCCGCTGGAAGCGGCGACCGAGACCGCGAAAATGATCGCGCCATCGCGCTTCGGCCTGGCAAACCTGAACATGCACCCGGGTTACACCGTGGGCTACGGTTCCAAAGACCACAACATCTTCGTCTACTACGCGGCCCTCGCTGCGCTGTACGGCGCCGGTGTACCGATCCGTCTGGCCAACGACCGCTATGAGCAGTTCCAGAGCGGCATCAAGCGTCACCCGTTCGACATCCGCTATCAGCTCGCAGTGGACAAGAACGACTACAGCTTCAAGATTTTCCGTGCCGAGATGAGCGTCGACGGTGGTGGCCGTATCAACTACAGCCCGTCGGTAGCGGCAGTCGGTGCCACGGCAGCGCAGTCGATCTATTACATGCCGCAGAACGATCTGCAGGTCACCGCTTATCACTCGCGTGGTGTTGAAGCGGGTTCGATGCGCGGTTACGGCACCCTGCAAAGCATGGCCTCGACCGAAATGATGGTCGACGAAATCGCCAACCGCCTCGGCGTTGACGCGATTGATCTGCGTCGCAAGAACGCCTTGCGTTCGGGCATGAAAAACACCCAGGGCGCGATTCCGGCCGGTGCCCTGCGCCTGCACGAGATTCTCGACAAGGCCTCGGTGCACGAAGTCTGGAAAAACCGCGACGCGATCAAGAAACAGCGCGAAGCTGCCGACCCGGACAACTGGTACGGCGTGGGTTTTGCCATTTGCCAGAAAGACTTCGGCACTGGCTCCGAAGCGCCGATGGCCAGCATCGAATTCACTGCTGAAGGTCGCATCACCCTGCGTCACATCGGTATTGAAATCGGCACTGGCATGTCCACTTCGCAGGCGCTGGTGGTGGCCGATTTCCTTGGCAGCCCGGCGCACGACGTGAAGACCGGCGAAACCGAATGGAAGGAAATGCAGCTGATCACCAGCGGCAACCCTTACATCATGAGCCAGGCCGAACAGGACAACCTGCTGCGCAACCCGCGCTGGGTTGGCAAGCTGGCCTCGGCGTCGTCCGCGACCAACTCGGCCTACTACTTCAGTCACGCCACCCGTGAAGCGGCGCGCGTGCTGTTCAACAACGGTTTGTGGCCGGCGGCCATGGAAATCTGGCGTCAGGGCCCTTACGGCGGTCAAGCCAACCCTTACGTGGTGCGTCGTGAAGATGCGCATTGGGTCGATGGCAAGCTCACTGCCAATGGCATGCAGCCATTGAGCTTCGAAGAGCTGGCCAAACGCGCTCACGAACGTGGTCTGGTCACCGGTGCCACCGTTCACGCGTTCAACCGCTGGAGCTGGGCCGAGGCCGAATACAGCATCGACGGCGTGCGCGAGCGTCTGCCGCTCGACGGTCTCGCAGTGAAGTACGGTGATGGCGCGCCGAAGGCGAAGAAAGCGTTGATGAGCACGGCGGGTTTCCACCTGCTGGATCGCCAGAACATCAACTACCCGGTGGTCCAGTTGAACAACGCTGCGGTGACTTACTACAGCCCGGTGGCCACGTTGGTCGAGCTGAAGGTCAATAAAGGCTCGGCGGAAGTCGAGGTGCTCAACCACCATTCGTGGGTCGAGTGCGGTCGGGTGCTGGTCGAAGAACTGGTCAAGGGCCAGCTCGAAGGCGGGATCGCCATGGGCATCGGTCATGCATTGATGGAAGAGATGCCGCTGTACGAAGGCGGACCGGGGGAGGGTGACTGGAACTTCAACCGTTATCGCCTGCCGATGGCCCGTCACGTGGCGGTGTGGAAGCAGACTGCGGAGATTCTGCCGCCGCTGTCGCCAAGCGATCCGTCCAAAGGCATCGCCGAAGTGGTGATGATCCCGGTGGTCGGTGCCATCGGTAACGCCGTGGCGCACGCCATCGGTAAACGTGTTCGCGATCTGCCAATCACTGCTGCGCGCATCAAGGAGGCCCTCAATGGCTAACCGTCCGCTTCAACTGACCCTCAATGGTCAATCCGTCGGCCCGGTGGACATCCCTGATGACCTGCCGATGATCGACTATCTGCACGAATACAAGAACCTCACCGGCTCGCGCCTGGGCTGCGGCCAGGGCATTTGCCACGCCTGCGTGGTGATCGTCGACAACCCGGACGGCACCAGTGAAGAAGTGCGCACCTGCATCACCGGCGCGCATTACTTCGAAGGCAAGAAAGTCCGCACCATCGAAAGTCACGCCAAGCGTGATGAGAGTGGCCAGGTCACTGAGCTGAACCCGGTCCAGCAGCGTTTCGTCGACGAATTCGCCTTCCAGTGCAGCTACTGCGCGCCGGGCTTCGTCAACGCCGCGACGGTGCTGGTGGAGAAGCTGCAGCGCCAGCCGATCGTCAAAAGCCAACTGGAAAAAGTCATCGAGGACAGCCTCGGCCACCACATCTGCCGTTGCACCGGGTACGTGCGTTACTACAACGCCACGCGCAACGTGCTGACCGATCTCGGCCTGGTCAAGGAGGGTTGAGCATGAAGCATCTATTGACCCGCCTGACCCTGGCGGTCGGGCTGGCTGCGCCGGTGTTGTTTGCTCACGCTGATGATCAGGTCAAGCGCGGCGAATACCTCGCCCGCGCCGCCGACTGCATGGCGTGCCACACCGCGCCGGGCGGCGCGCCGTTTGCCGGCGGGCTGCCGATCGTTTCGCCGTTCGGCACGATCTACGGCACCAACATCACCCCGAGCAAAGCGCACGGCATCGGCCTGTACAGCGATGACGAATTCTTCGCTGCGCTGACCGAAGGCAAGCGTCGCGACGGCGCCAATCTGTATCCGGCGATGCCGTACACCTCGTATCACCTGGTCCCGCGGGAAGACTCGGATGCAATCCACGCGTACTTGAAAACCATCGAGCCGATCGAGCGCGCCGCGCCGGTCACCAGTTTGAGCTTTCCGTTCAACGTGCGTCCGGGCCTGATCGGCTGGAACATGCTGTACGGCAAGGCCTTGAAGCTGGAGTCTGGCGAAGGCAAAAGCGAAGCCTGGAAGCGCGGCCAGTACATGGTCGAAGTGCTCGGTCACTGCGGCGAATGCCACACGCCACGCGGCCTGCCGGGCGCGATGCAATTGGACAAGCGCCTGACCGGCGGCATCCTCAACGGTTATCTGGCACCGAGCCTGCTCGCCACCGATCTGGCGGCGCGCGGCTGGAATCAGCAGGATCTGAGCACGTTCCTCAAGCACGGCATGAGCGCCCAGGGCACGATGTTCAACGAGATGTTCCCGGTGTTCCACAACAGCACTCAGGGTCTGAACGATCAGGATCTGGCGGCGATGGCGACGTTCCTGCTTGGCGACAAGCCGCCAGCGGCAAAAGAGCTGACTGAAGTGTCGCTGGACAAGCTCAGCCCGAGCGCCCAGCGCGGCCGTCAGGAATATTTGAACGTCTGCGCCGGTTGTCATGCCGCCGGTGGTGAAGGCAAGCCGCACATCGCCGTGGCCATGCGCGGCAATACCACGCTGCGCCTGGAAGATCCGCGCAACCTGGTGCGGGTGATCGAGGACGGTATCGGTGAGCAGAAATTCGCTGGATTCGAACACATGCAACCGATGCCGGGTTTCGCCGACAAGCTCAAACCTGAGCAACTGACTGATCTGCTGAACTACCTGCGTCAAGGCTGGGGCGGTCAATCGGCTGAACTGGCGGTGAGCGACGTGCAGAAACTGCAGGCTGACGCTCCGGCCGTCGAGCACAAGGCGCACTGACATGCAGCATCTCGATCTACAGGTTGTGCGGCGGGCACTGGAGTGGTCGGTAGCGGGGCAGCGCATTTGGCTCTGCACCGTGCTGACCACTTACGGCTCGGCGCCGCGTGCACCGGGTTCGCTGCTGGCGGTGAACGATAGAGGCCAGTGGATCGGCTCGCTGTCCGGTGGCTGTGTTGAGGAAGACTTTCTCGAGCGCGTCGCTGAAGGTGCGTTTCTCGATGCGGTCAACGTGGTGCGTTACGGCGAAGGTGATGATCCGCGCTCGCGGGTCAGCCTGCCCTGTGGCGGCATTCTCGACGTACTGGTAGAGAAATTTGACGCCGACTGCGAGGTGCAGGCGCATCTGCGTGAACTCGAATCGGCATTGCTCGGCCAGCGCCGTTTGATTCGCGAGGTCGATCTGGCCAGCGGTGCGCGCAGTCTGTTCACTGATCGCGAGCAGGGTGCGCGCATCGAGCGCGAGATTGATCGGGTGCGGATTCGCGTCGGTGCCGCCCAGCGCTTGCTGCTGGCGGGTTACTCCAGCGTGGCGCAGGCCTGTGCCGAGTTCGCGGTGGGTCTGGGTTTCGAAGTGATTCTCTGCGATCCACGTGATGAAGTGCTCGAAGGCGTGGTGCTGAATGGCGTGGAGATTCGTCGGCAACTGCCTTCGGTGTTCATCGCCGATGGCGGCTGTCATCGCGATACCGCGGTAGTGGCGCTGACCCATGATCCGCGCATCGACGATCTGGCGATGATGGAGGCGGTGCGAACCGAGGCGTTTTACATCGGCGTCATGGGCTCGCAGCAGACTTCGCAGAAACGCTTCGAGCGCCTGCGCAGGATTGGTGGGCTGGGGGAGGTCGAGCTGGCGCGGATTCATGCGCCAATCGGGCTTAACCTGGGCAGCAAAACACCGGCGGAGATCGCTTTGGCGGTGCTGGCGGATATCTTGCGGATTCGTAGCGGAATTGCCCGAGACCAGCTCTGATCTGGATTCTGCAAATTTGTGGCGAGGGAGCTTGCTCCCGCTGGACTGCGCAGCAGGCCTTCTTTTTAGATAAAAGAGAGTCCGCTGCGCGACCCGGCGGGAGCAAGCTCCCTCGCCACAGTTGTTTGCCAGTCAAGAAAACTGATCAGAAGCCCAGCTTGTCACGCAACCCGTAATACCACGCACCCAATGCCGCAAACGGCGTGCGCAGCAACTGCCCGCCGGGGAACGGGTAATGCGGCAGATCGGCAAACGCATCAAAACGCTCGGCCTGACCGCGCAACGCCTCGGCCAGTACCTTGCCGGCCAGATGCGTGTACGTCACGCCGTGGCCGCTGCAGCCTTGCGAATAGTAGATGTTGTCGCCCAGGCGCCCAACCTGCGGCAGGCGCGACAGGGTCAGCAGGAAGTTGCCCGTCCACGCGTAGTCGATCTTCACGTCCTTCAGTTGCGGGAACGCCTTGAGCATTTTCGGGCGGATGATCGCTTCGATGTTCGCCGGATCCCGCGCACCGTAAACCACGCCGCCGCCGAAGATCAGACGCTTGTCGCCGGTCAGTCGGTAGTAGTCGAGCAGATAGTTGCAGTCTTCGACGCAGTAATCCTGTGGCAGAAGAGATTTCGCCAGCTCATCGCCCAGCGGTTCGGTGGTGATTACCTGGGTGCCGCACGGCATCGATTTCGCCGCCAGTTCCGGTACCAGATTGCCGAGATAGGCGTTGCCGGCAACGATGATGAACTTGGCCCTGACCTTGCCTTGCGGCGTGTGCACCACCGGGTTGGCACCACGCTCGATGCGCACGGCTGGCGATTGCTCATAGATGGTGCCGCCGAGGGACTCGACCGCAGCAGCTTCACCGAGCGCCAGGTTCAGCGGATGAATGTGGCCGCCGCTCATGTCGAGCATGCCGCCGACGTATTGATCGCACGCCACTACTTCGCGAATGCGGCGCTGATCGAGCAGTTCCAGTTGCGTGTGGCCAAAGCGCTCCCACAGGCGCTTCTGCGACTCCAGGTGACCCATCTGCTTGGCGGAGAGGGCGGCGAACACGCCGCCGTCCTTCAGGTCGCACTGGATGTTGTACTTGGCCACGCGCTCCCGAATGATCCGTCCGCCTTCGAAGGCCATCTGCCCGAGCAGTTGCGCCTGCTTCGGGCCAACGGTGCGCTCGATGACGTCGATGTCACGGCTATAGCTGTTGACGATCTGCCCGCCATTACGCCCCGATGCACCGAAGCCGACCTTGGCTGCTTCCAGCACCGTCACGCGAAAACCGTTCTCCAACAGAAACAACGCCGAGGACAGCCCGGTATACCCGGCGCCGATCACACAGACATCCGTCTCCACATCATCCTGCAAGGCCGGACGTGGCGGTACGGCATTGGCCGACGCAGCGTAATAAGACTCTGGGTAAGGGGTGTTCGCCATCCTGCGCCTCTGTTTAATATATTTTACGAGTGCGTCGATCCTACCCGAGTTGAAAAACCTCCGCCAGCCACCGGAAAAATCTTCTCTACTGGCCCGAAATTAAATATTTTGCATATTCATAGGGTTAGGTGAAAAAAAGGTGTTGACACCCCTCCGGAATTCCGTAGAATGCCGCCTCACAGCAGGCACGTAGCTCAGTTGGTTAGAGCACCACCTTGACATGGTGGGGGTCGTTGGTTCGAGTCCAATCGCGCCTACCAAACAAAATCCGCTCTGCTGGGCGGTCTAGAAGGGCTCACCGAAAGGTGGGCCCTTTTTTGTTGTCTGCGATTTGCAAAACTTTTGCAAAGCTTTTTCAAAACCCCCACCTCAGCGCACCTCTCGACACTGCATCTCTTCCGTTACCCAAGCGCTTAGCGTGTTTCGAAATAACACGACCTGCTGATATGGCGTTCTGTTCTTTTTTTGGATCCGTCTAAAAAGTGTGGATATTGAAGGGGTTACCGGTATTTTTAACCGACCGGTTATCAAAAAAATGTTGTTGCTGGTCGTGAAGTTCAGTAACATCTGCCCCGCGTTCACCACCACGGTTTATGCATTTTTAAATCCCAAGCTTCCATCAGCTGCTTGGGATTTTTTTTGCCTGCGATTTGGCGAATCCGTTTCTGTCTCTCTGTTTCCTGCGCGAAGCTTTCCAGCCCCATTGCTGTGTGCGGGCGCAACCGGCTTTTTTCGACTACTACTGACTGGCGTTTTCCAGGGCTTTCTCAAAGGAGTTCGTCGATGCTGGTTCACTGGCTTCTCGCCGCAATTCATCTCTTGGCTTTTGCACTGGGCTTCTGGGCCGTGTTGACCCGTGGCACGGCGTTCAGTCGTCTGGCCGCTGGCGTCGGTGAGGCCAAGCGGGTTTTGCTCGCTGATAATCTGTGGGGGATTGCTGCGCTGGTGCTACTGGTGACCGGTGGCATGCGCGCCTTCGGTGGCTTTGAAAAGGGCACTGACTACTATCTGCACCAGCCGCTGTTTCATTTGAAGATGACGTTGTTCGTGCTGATTCTGCTGACAGAGCTGGCGCCGATGATCACGCTGGTCAAATGGCGGATCGCATTGGCGCGGGGCAAGGCGCTCGATACCGGACGTGCAAAGCTGTTCGCGCGGATCAGCCATGTCGAGGCGCTGCTGTTGGTACTGATGATGATTGCAGCTACCGGCATGGCGCGCGGCGTGACGTTCGGCTAGCAGGGAGCAATTCCCTGTGTCCTCTCGGAAATGTCTGACAGCCAGGCTTGGCAGTCGCAGGTAGTATCGCGCTGCTGGAGAAAGGGAGGGGAGCGAATGAAGCGGAGAAGGGATGTGTCAGGCGCCGTGCCCAGTGGACTGGGGAGCGGATGGCAATACGGCGCGTGAATCTTTAGCCAGTCTTACGCGAAGGCAAATGGACTGGCTACTGACTGCGGGGTGGCTCAGGGCGTTTGTGGCTTGTCCGGGGCGGTCAGGCCAGCCTGAATGCGCTGATAGATCTCTTCACGGTGCACGGCAACGTTTTTCGGGGCGTTGATGCCGATACGGACTTGCTGACCGCTTACGCCGAGGATGGTGATCGTAATGTCATCACCAATATTTATGCTTTCACCGACTTTGCGGGTGAGTATCAGCATGGTCTTCTCCTTGATTGCTTTGTAGGGCACCTGATTCAGACAGTGCAGAGGTCGGTGGTACGTATAGATTAGTGCGAAGTCTCACGGTTTGGGTGCCTCTTTCTGACGCGCAGATGCGGCATTAATTCCCAGGGCGTAACTATACAGAGGCTGCAATCATCAATCTCGTTGTTTTGTGCCCATTTTGCGGGCCTCGCGAAGTATTTATGAATGTTAAGATCGGCGCTTTGTGATTTTCGAGGAAAGCGTTGTGCGCAAACTGGTCTGGATGGTCGCGGCACTGGCATTGGCGGGATGTGGTGAAGGCAAGAGTGTAGACGTGCAGAAGCCGAAAACGGCAGTCGCGGCCGCACCTGCGGCGGCGTCCGCCCCGCAATGGGACCTCGAAGTACGCGGCGAAACGCCTCAGGCTGTCAGTGACCTGAGTGGCTGGTTGATCGAGCATGCGTTCGTGCCGACCGTGATCAAGGACAGCAGCGGCAAGACGCGGATCCTGATTGGTCCGTTCAACTCCCAGGCCGACGCGCAAGCGCGCAAGGTAGAGGTGGATGCGGCATTGGTGAAGGCCAAGAAGCAGAACGTCGAGTCGGTGATCGTCGAGCATCCGCTCGCGCCGTAAGCAGCACTTTCAGCGGAGCGGCCTAAAGGACATCGCGGGCGATTCGTCTTATACGAGTCAATCACGATTTCCCGAAGGAGCTCCGCATGGCCTCCACCGCTCCCTACAAACTCTTCAATGCGGTTTTGCACCGCAAGACGCTGGTGAGTCCGCACATGATGCGGATCACGCTCGCCGACCCTTCGATAGGTGGCATGGCCACTTGGGCGCCGGATCAGCGGGTCAAATTGTTCTTCCCTGCTGAAGATGGATCGCCTGCAAGTCTTGCGCAGGAGGAGGGCTGGTACGCGCGTTTTCGTTCGATGCTGGCGAGCCGGCGGCCAGCAATGCGCACCTACACCATTCGTCATTTGCGCGCCGAGCAAGGCGAGGTCGATATCGATTTTGTTCTGCATGGCGAAACCGGGCCCGCGTCGCGCTGGGCGCTGCGTGCGCAGCCAGGAGCGTCTATGCAGATTCTCGCTCCTGACAGCGGTTTTTCCGCGCAGGACGCCGGCGGGTTTGAATGGAAACCGCCGCAGCTGCTCAAGGAGGTTTTGCTGGTGGCGGATGCCACGGCATTGCCGGCCGCCATGGGCATTCTTGACGAGTTGGCTGCCATGGCTGAACCGCCTCAGACTCAGGCTTACTTTGAAGTGGACAGCGCACCAGACATGCTCCCGGTGCCGGATTGGCCCGGGCTGTCGGTGCAGTGGCTGGTCCGCGATCAGGCGCCAGAAGTAGTGGCTGGGGCGCTGATGGTAGAGGCAGTGCAGCAGGCGTTCCTGCCGGCAGAGGATTCATCGGTCGGGCAAGCTGCCGAACTCGTCGAAGTCGATATCGACAAAGACATACTCTGGGAGATCGCCAACACGGCCCCTGAAGGATTTTATGGCTGGATTGCCGGAGAAAGCGCGGCGGTCATGCGTCTGCGCAAATACCTGATCAAGGAGTGCGGTATCCCCCGCGAGTCACTCAATCTGATGGGCTACTGGCGCTACAACAAGGCTGGCAGCTAAAAACAAAAAAGGCCTCGAACATCACGTTCGAGGCCTTTTCTTTTGCGCTGAAGAATCAGCCGCAGGCTTTCAGGTTTACCGGGCCGACAAATTCATTGCCACGTCCCATCACGCACGCCACGCTCTGATTGCGTTGACGTTCCCAGTCCTGCACTGGATAAGTTTTGTCCCACGCTTCGTACAGTTGCCGATCCTGTTTCGACAGGCGCAAGCCGTACTGCTTGCTCATGTAGAAATAGGTGCGCGCGATCATGCCGCGAATCGACGGGCGCGGCATGACCTTCTTGGCCTTGAAGTCGACCTGGGTCAGGCACGAGCCGTACTGCCCGGATTGCACCGGCAGCCAGCCATAACTGAAGTTGCTGCGGTCACCGTTGACCTCACCAATGCTCGGCACCAGGTTGTGCAGGTCGGCTTCGGCTTTCTGGTAGCTTGGGTCATAGCGGGTGCAGTTCTTGCGCCCGCCCGACTGCCAGCATTGACGCTGGTGACCGAACTCCCACGCCGGGACGATGTGTTCCCATTCGATGCGTGAAGCACGCTTGGCATTTTTACGTGGTACGTAGCCGCAAGCCTTCAAGTCCACCTTGTTGCCGGTGTACTTGCACCCGCAGTAAAACTCGGTGGACTGCGGTGCATACAGTTTCCAGGCGGCCTTTTTGGCCTCGGTAAAAGTGCGGGGCGCGCCAGCCTGGGCGCCAAAAGCGATGAACAGCAGCAGCAAAGCAAAACAGCGGACACTCATTGAATCAATCTTCCTTCGGCACAACCCAAAAAATCTGCACGCCGCCATCGTCGCGATAGGCGAGTGTGACGTTGTCGTTCTCGTCGATTTCCTCGAGCAGTTGCTCCCATGCATCCACAGGCTCGTCCGGCAGGCGGAAGATCAGTGCGGCTTTGGCTTTTTGTGCGGTAGGAGAATTGATGATTTTCTGAACGCGCATGCCCATGCGTTCGTAAGCGTCAGGAGTATCAGGAGAGGTGGCCACGAGGTTATCCTTATTAAGCTGTACGTGCATACAGTATTTAACTGTAAGCATTTTCGCAACTGCTTAAAATTCAAGAAAATCCTCTGACAGCGCTTTTCCGATTTTGGTGTAGGTCGGGTCGATTATTTTGTATGAAAAAGTCGCGCTCAGCGTAAGTGGCAGCACCACCCGCCGCGCGGGCGAGTGGTGAGCAGGTTGCCCGACTCGAATGGGTCAGGCGAGGGGCAATCAATATTCCCAGAACATCCGTTGCAGCTCTTTGCTGTCGTTGGTTTTGGTCAGGGCGACCATGGCCAGAATGCGGGCCTTTTGCGGGTTCAGGTCGTGAGCGACCACCCAGTCGTACTTGTCGTCAGGTTGTTCGGCGTTACGCAGAACGAAACCACCGGCGTTGACGTGGGAAGAACGGATGATCTGCACGCCGTCTTTACGCAGGGCTTGCAGGGATGGCACAACGCGGGAGGACACCGAACCATTACCGGTACCGGCATGGATGATCGCTTTGGCGCCGGCCTGGGCCAGAGCCTTATAGGCGGTGTCGTCGACGTTGCCGTAGGAGTAGGCGATTTCTACGTCAGGCAGGCTCTTGATGTTCTTGATGTCGAATTCCGAATCCATGGTGTGACGCTTGGCCGGCAAGCGGAACCAGTAGGATTTGCCTTCAACCACCATGCCCAGCGGACCCCAAGGGCTTTTGAACGCCTCGGTCTTGATGTTGATCATTTTGCTGACGTCGCGACCGGACTGGATCTCGTCGTTCATGGTTACCAGCACGCCTTTGCCGTGCGCTTCTTTGCTGCTGGCGACGGCGACGGCGTTGTACAGGTTGAGCATGCCGTCCGCCGACATGGCGGTGCCCGGACGCATCGAGCCGACCACGATGATCGGCTTGTCGGTTTTTTCCACCAGATTCAGGAAGTACGCGGTTTCTTCCAGGGTGTCGGTGCCGTGGGTGATGACGATGCCATCGACGTCTTTGCTGTCGGCCAGCTCGGATACGCGGCGACCCAGTTGCAGCAGGTTGTCGTTGGTGATGCTTTCCGAAGCGATCTGCATGACTTGTTCGCCACGCACGTTCGCCAGTTTGCTCAGTTCGGGGATGCCGGCGATCAGTTGTTCAATCCCGACTTTGGCCGCTTGATAGGTGGCGCTGTTGGCTGCGCTGGCGCCGGCACCGGCAATGGTGCCGCCCGTGGCAAGCACCACGACGTTGGCGAGTTTGGTCTGGGTTTCGACTTCTTTTGCCTGAAGGGCAGTGGGCAGGAGCAGGAGGAGGGCCAAAGCGCCCGGAACCAAGGTGTTGAAAGCAGATTTCATTATTTTTCTCTCTAGTAGTGAGACGGTGCTGATGCAGGTTCATCTAGATGCGCCCCGTGCCGATCTGAATGCCCGGGGTGCAGGCTAGGGAGCAGGATCTGTACCAGTGCTACTTTGCTTTAGAAAAATGTTTAACCTGATGATTTATATCAATATTTTGTAAGTTGGCGGATTCTTGAGTGAATGGCTTATCCGGGTTTCCGAACAAAGGAAGCTTTCATGTTCGGTTCACCGAAAGGGACTACGCCTCCTGGCGACCGCAACGGCTTGCCGGTTCAGGTTTTCCGCTAAAGAAACCCGTCAGCAGGCCGATGGCTGTGGAAGGAAACGTTTATTTAGGGAGTGCACATGTCACTGACGATCGGTTTTTCAAATCCCGGCTCAGTCACCATTGGCGGTAAAACCGCAGCGACAATCAATGCAATGAACCAGGCGGAAGCAGATGCGGCCGACGAGGCGCTTGGCGTTGAAAAAGAACCGAGCAATCAAGTTCGCACCGGTGGTCCCGCGCAAGAAGCCAGCAAGGCGGATAGCGCTGACAGCGGCGACAGTCTGAGCGTCACCGTAAAAATGTTGCTCAAGCGCATGCAGGAATTGCAGAAGCAACTGCAGGAGCAGCAACAGCAGTTGGCTGCGGCTCAGGCGGCGAGCTATCCGACGCCCGAGGCCAAGTCACAGGCGGTGATGTCCGTTCAGGGGCAGATCGCGCAAACCAGCGGTGCGTTGATGGAAGTCGCCGCGGCACTGGTCAAGGAAATGTCCAAGGATTCCACCAGCGGCAACCTGGTCAGCACCACGGCCTGAGCGGGTAGGGGCGAATCAGACGATTGCGCCCCGCAATACAACGACGATTTCTGATTGTTGACAAATGTCGGCGGGATTCGCATAGTTCGGTCTACGCAAACGTTTGCGCGGCTTCCCCGGTGCACTATTATCCGGAAGAGAGCGCTGAAGCTTACGCCAGCGCGAGCGTTGCTCACAATAATCATAAGATCGGAGTGAACCCATGAAGCTGCCATTCGCTGGACGTCTTCTTGCTGTCGCTATGCTGGCTGCCGCAGCCGCCGCACTACCTGTCTCTTCGGCTTTCGCCGAGTCCCCGGAAAAACCTAAAGTCGCACTGGTCATGAAATCCCTGGCCAACGAATTCTTCCTGACCATGGAAGATGGCGCCAAGGCCTACCAGAAAGAACACTCCGCCGACTTCGACCTGATCTCCAACGGCATCAAGGACGAGACCGATACCGCCGGCCAGACCCGCATCGTCGAGCAGATGATTCTGGCCAAGGTCAACGCGCTGGTCATCGCACCGTCCGATTCCAAAGCCATGGTGCCGGTGATCAAGAAAGCCGTCGATGCCGGCATCACTGTGATCAACATCGACAACCAGCTCGATCCGCAGATCGTCAAAAGCAAAAACATCAGCGTGCCATTCGTAGGCCCGGACAACCGCAAAGGTGCGCGTCTGGTCGGCGAATACCTGGCCAAGCAACTGAAGGCCGGTGACGAGGTCGGCATCATCGAAGGCGTGTCCACCACCACCAACGCCCAACAACGCACCGCAGGCTTCAAGGATGCGATGGAGGCGGCGCAGATCAAGGTTGTCTCCTTGCAATCCGGTGACTGGGAGATCGACAAGG
This sequence comes from Pseudomonas fluorescens, assembly GCF_004683905.1. NCBI lineage: Bacteria > Pseudomonadati > Pseudomonadota > Gammaproteobacteria > Pseudomonadales > Pseudomonadaceae > Pseudomonas > Pseudomonas fluorescens. Next base: position 3,949,796 of record NZ_CP038438.1, on the reverse strand, counting down.
GCAACAAGGTTGCGGCTTCGATTCTCAGCGAATACCCGGATGTGAAAGCGCTGCTGGCGGGTAACGACAGCATGGCCGTTGGCGCTGTTTCCGCTGTGCGTGCTGCCGGCAAGGCGGGCAAGGTCCAAGTGGTCGGTTACGACAACATCAATGCGATCAAGCCGATGCTCAAGGATGGTCGCGTACTGGCGACGGCCGATCAGTTCGCTGCCAAGCAGGCCGTGTTCGGTATCGAGACTGCGCTGAAAATCCTCAAGGGCGAAAAAGTCGACAGCGGCGTCAATGGCGTGATCGAAACGCCAGTCGAGTTGGTCACTAAGTAAGTCTTCCGGCGACACAACGGCGCTCGTCCGTCCGGACGAGCGCATGGAGAGTTTTTTATGTCAGTTTCCGCCCCGAACGCTGTCCTCTCGGTCAGCGGTATCGGTAAGACCTATGCGCAACCGGTGCTCACGGGCATCGACTTGACGCTGATGCGCGGTGAAGTGCTGGCGCTGACCGGTGAGAATGGCGCCGGTAAAAGCACGCTGTCGAAGATCATTGGGGGGCTGGTTACGCCCACCACCGGTCAGATGCAATTCCAGGGCAAGGACTACCGTCCGGGCAGTCGCACCCAGGCCGAAGAGCTTGGCGTGCGCATGGTCATGCAAGAACTTAATCTGCTGCCGACCCTGTCGGTGGCGGAAAACCTGTTTCTCGACAACCTGCCGAGCAACGGGGGCTGGATCAGTCGCAAGCAATTGCGCAAAGCCGCGATCGAAGCCATGGCGCAGGTCGGTCTCGACGCCATTGATCCGGACACCCTGGTGGGTGAGCTGGGGATCGGGCACCAGCAGATGGTCGAAATCGCACGCAACCTGATCGGCGATTGCCATGTGCTGATCCTTGATGAGCCGACCGCGATGCTCACTGCCCGCGAGGTGGAAATGCTCTTCGAGCAGATCACTCGTTTGCAGGCGCGTGGCGTCTCCATCATCTATATCTCCCACCGTCTCGAAGAACTGGCGCGCGTCGCACAACGCATTGCCGTGCTGCGTGACGGCAATCTGGTCTGCGTCGAACCGATGGCCAACTACAACAGTGAGCAACTGGTCACCTTGATGGTTGGCCGCGAACTGGGCGAACACATCGACATGGGCCCGCGCAAGATCGGCGCCCCGGCCCTGACGGTCAAGCGCCTGACCCGCTCCGACAAGGTGCGCGATGTATCCTTCGAAGTGCGTGCCGGCGAGATCTTCGGGATTTCCGGGCTGATCGGGGCAGGGCGCACCGAATTGCTGCGACTGATCTTCGGCGCCGATCTGGCCGACAGCGGCACGATTGCGCTGGGTTCGCCGGCGCAGGTAGTCAATGTGCGTTCGCCGGTTGATGCGGTGAAGCATGGCATTGCCTTGATCACCGAAGACCGAAAGGGCGAAGGCCTGCTGCTCAGTCAATCGATCAGCGCCAACATCGCGCTGGGCAACATGCCGGAGATTTCCAGGGCAGGAATCGTCAATGCCAGCGCCGAAATTTCCCTGGCGCAGCGTCAGATCAACGCCATGCGCATCCGCAGTTCGAGCCCGACACAATTGGTGTCGGAACTGTCCGGCGGCAATCAGCAAAAAGTGGTGATCGGCCGCTGGCTGGAGCGCGATTGCTCGGTGCTGTTGTTCGACGAGCCGACCCGCGGCATCGATGTCGGTGCCAAGTTCGATATCTACGCCTTGCTGGGCGAGTTGACGCGTCAGGGCAAGGCGCTGGTGGTGGTGTCCAGTGACCTGCGCGAGCTGATGCTGATCTGCGACCGGATTGGTGTGCTGTCGGCAGGGCGTTTGATCGATACCTTCGAGCGCGACAGCTGGACCCAGGATGATTTGCTTGCCGCCGCGTTCGCCGGCTACCAAAAACGTGATGCGTTGCTCAATGAAGCGGCGCCTAGGGATCTCCCATGAAAACTGCATCTTCCGCCGGCAAACGTAGTGGCAATTTCTACGGTCTGGGCACCTATCTGGGCCTGGCCGGGGCCCTGTTGGCGATGGTGGCGCTGTTCTCGATGATGAGCAGCCACTTTCTGTCTTATGACACTTTCAGCACGCTGGCCAACCAGATTCCCGATCTGATGGTGCTGGCGGTGGGCATGACCTTTGTACTGATCATCGGCGGCATCGACCTGTCGGTCGGTTCGGTGCTGGCACTTGCCGCTTCGACAGTCAGCGTGGCGATTCTCGGCTGGGGCTGGAGCGTGTTGCCGGCCGCGTTGCTCGGTATGGCGGTGGCGGCACTGGCGGGTACGGTGACCGGTTCGATCACCGTGGCGTGGCGCATTCCGTCGTTCATCGTTTCGCTCGGTGTGCTGGAAATGGCCCGTGGCCTGGCGTATCAGATGACCGGTTCGCGCACCGCCTACATCGGTGATTCGTTTGCCTGGCTGTCGAACCCGATCGCGTTCGGCATTTCGCCGTCGTTCATCATTGCCTTGCTGGTGATATTCATTGCGCAAGCTGTGCTGACCCGCACCGTGTTTGGTCGTTACCTGATCGGTATCGGCACCAATGAGGAAGCGGTGCGGCTGGCCGGGATCAATCCAAAACCGTACAAGATTCTGGTGTTCAGCCTGATGGGGCTGCTCGCGGGTATCGCCGCGCTGTTCCAGATTTCCCGTCTGGAAGCGGCGGACCCGAATGCCGGTTCTGGCCTTGAGTTGCAAGTGATCGCCGCCGTGGTGATCGGTGGCACCAGTCTGATGGGTGGCCGTGGTTCGGTGATCAGCACCTTTTTCGGTGTGTTGATCATTTCGGTACTGGCCGCCGGTCTGGCGCAGATCGGCGCGACCGAGCCAACCAAACGCATCATCACCGGCGCGGTGATTGTCATCGCGGTAGTGCTCGATACCTATCGCAGCCAGCGCGCCAGTCGACGGGGCTAACAGATGGCAACGATCAAGGATGTGGCGGCGCTCGCGGGGATTTCCTACACCACGGTTTCTCACGTGGTGAACAAGACGCGCCCGGTCAGCCAGGAAGTGCGGTTGAAGGTCGAGGCGGCCATCAAAAGCCTCGACTATGTGCCGAGTGCGGTGGCGCGTTCGCTGAAAGCCAAGACCACTGCGACCATTGGCTTATTGGTGCCGAACAGCCTCAACCCGTATTTTGCCGAGTTGGCACGGGGCATCGAGGATTACTGCGAGCGTAACGGCTACTGCGTGATCCTGTGCAATTCTGACGACAACCCGGAAAAACAGCGCAGCTATTTGCGCGTGCTGCTGGAGAAGCGTATTGACGGCCTGATCGTCGCCTCCGCCGGTGGCGACATCGGGCTCGCGCAAGGGCTGGCCGGGGTGAAGACGCCGATGGTCATCGTCGACCGCGGGCTGGATGGCGTCGACGCCGACCTGGTGCGTATCGACCATGAATATGGCGCTTATCTGGCGACGCGGCATCTGCTGGAGCTGGGCCATCGTGACATCGCCACCATCGGTGGTCCGTCGAGCACCAGCGTGGCGCAAATGCGTCAGGCCGGTTTTTGTCGGGCGCTGCAGGAGGCGGGCATCAAGGTGCGGGCCGAGCGCATGCTGGAAAGCGATTTCACCAGCACTGGCGGTTACAACGCGGCGGCGATCCTGCTTGAAAGCAATCCGCCGAGTGCGATCTTCGCCGGTAACGACATGATCGGGATCGGTGTGCTGCGCGCGGCGGCCGAGCGCAATGTCCGCGTACCGAGCGAGCTGTCGGTGATCGGCTTCGACGATATCCAGATGAGTCGCTACGTGTACCCGGCGCTGACCACCGTTGGCCAGTCGATCCTGCAGTTGGGCGAGATGGCTGCGGAAGTGTTGCTGCGAAGGATTGCTACCCCGAGTCTGGTCACCGATCAACGGATCGTGACCCCGAGTATTGTCTTGCGCGAATCGACTGCGCCGCTGTCCGGCGTATTCACCGAGTACCGCTGAAACCGAATTGACGAGTAGTGATGTATGCCAGCAAATGTAGTGGTAATAGGCAGCCTGAACATGGATCTGGTCACCCGGGCACCACGGCTGCCCAAGGGCGGTGAAACGCTGATCGGTCATTCCTTTGCCACCGTGTCCGGCGGCAAGGGCGCCAATCAGGCAGTCGCTGCTGCGCGCCTGGGTGCGCGGGTGGCAATGGTCGGCTGTGTTGGCAACGATGACTACGGCGTGCAATTGCGTGAGGCATTGCTGGCCGAGCAGATCGATTGTCAGGCGGTGAGCACGGTCGAAGATTCCAGTGGCGTGGCGCTGATCGTGGTCGATGACAACAGTCAGAACGCCATCGTGATCGTTGCTGGCGCCAACGGTGCAATGACCCCGGCAGTGATCGACCGTTTTGATGCGGTGCTGCAAGCGGCCGACGTGATTATCTGCCAGCTCGAGATCCCGGATGCAACGGTAGGGCATGCGCTCAAGCGTGCACGTGCGTTGGGCAAGACGGTGATCCTCAATCCGGCGCCGGCCAGTCGTCCGCTACCGGCAGACTGGTTTGCCGCCATCGACTACCTGATCCCCAACGAAAGTGAAGCATCCGCGTTGAGCGGGTTGCCGGTCGATTCGCTGCAAAGCGCAGAAAGCGCTGCCAGCCAGTTGATCGCAATGGGCGCGGGCAAGGTCATCATTACCCTCGGTGCGCAAGGTTCACTGTTTGCCAATGGCAAAGGTTTCGAGCACTTCCCGGCGCCAAAGGTGCAGGCGGTCGATACCACCGCCGCGGGCGATACCTTCGTCGGCGGTTTTGCTGCGGCGCTCGCCAGTGGCAAATCCGAGGCCGAGGCGATCCGGTACGGGCAAGTCGCGGCAGCGCTGTCTGTGACCCGGGCCGGCGCACAACCTTCCATTCCAACCATGTCCGACGTACAGGCGTTCAAACCCGCATGAAAAAGACTCCTCTGCTCAACGTCGCGTTGTCGCGGCTGATCGCCTCCCTGGGCCATGGTGACATGGTGGTCATCGGTGACGCCGGACTGCCGGTGCCACCGGGTGTTGAATTGATTGATCTGGCGCTGACCCACGGCGTTCCGGATTTTGTCAGTACCCTGAAAGTCGTGCTCAGCGAGATGCAGGTGGAAAGCCATGTGCTGGCCAACGAAATTCTCGACAAGCAGCCGACCGCCCTGGTCGCGCTGGACGAGTTGCAAGAAGAGGGTGCCCTCGGTCGGCGCGATCTGCTGACGCATGAGCAATTCAAGGTTCTCAGCCGACAGGCGCGGGCGATTGTTCGTACAGGCGAATGCCAGCCGTACTGCAACATCGTGCTGGTGGCCGGGGTAACGTTCTAATCGGGTTTCCGACCCTTTCATTTTCATCAGCACAAGGAATGCGCCATGCACCGCTATGCTCAAAAACTCCACCAATTGCTTCGGAGTCTGCTGCTTTTGTCTTTTATTACCGCCACCGGCGCTCAGGCTGCTGAAAAGATCGACCTGATCATCGACACCGACCCGGGTGCCGACGACGTGGTCGCTTTGCTGTTCGCCCTGGCTTCGCCGGATGAACTGAACATTCGTGCACTGACCACCGTGGCTGGCAACGTGCGCCTCGACAAGACATCGCGCAACGCGCGCCTGGCTCGCGAATGGGCAGGGCGCGAAGACGTTCCGGTGTATGCCGGTGCGCCGAAACCGCTGATGCGTACGCCGATCTACGCCGAGAACATCCATGGCAAGGAAGGCCTGTCGGGTGTCACCGTGCATGAGCCGAAAAAAGGCCTGGCCGAAGGCAATGCGGTCAACTACCTGATCGACACCCTGAAAAAAGCCAAGCCGCACAGCATCACCATCGCCATGCTTGGCCCGCAGACCAATCTGGCGCTGGCGCTGATCCAGGAGCCGGAGATCGTCAATGGCATCAAGGAAGTGGTGATCATGGGCGGTGCGCACTTCAATGGCGGCAACATCACCCCGGTGGCCGAATTCAACCTGTTCGCCGACCCGCAAGCGGCGGAAGTGGTACTCAAGAGCGGCGTGAAACTGACCTACCTGCCGCTGGACGTGACCCACAAGATCCTCACCAGCGACGCACGCCTGAAACAGATCGCTGCACTGAACAACAACGCAAGCAAGATTGTTGGCGACATCCTCAACGAGTACATCAAGGGTGACATGGAGCACTACGGCATCCCGGGCGGCCCGGTGCATGACGCTACCGTCATCGCTTACCTGCTCAAGCCTGAGCTGTTCACCGGTCGTTCGGTGAACGTTGTGGTGGATAGTCGCGAAGGTCCGACTTTTGGCCAGACCATCGTTGACTGGTATGACGGTCTGAAGGCGCCGAAGAACGCCTTCTGGGTGGAAAATGGGGATGCTCAAGGCTTCTTCGATCTGCTGACCGAGCGTCTGAAGCGCTTGAAGTAAGGCTGTGACCCGCAGGTGCCAGCCTGCGGGTCGCTACTCCCTCTCAGCGTCCTGCGCGCCCTTGTTCTCGTGTTGATAGCGTTCGAAAACCTGGGCGATAAACGTCTGCGCACCTTGTGTGCCCATGGTCTTGACCAGCAGATCGATGCTGATCAACGCCAGCTCCTCCGAACTGCCAGGGCTATACGAACTGTGCCCTTTAGGCCAAAGAACCTTGATGTCGGCGGTGATGCTTACAGTGCTCATGGATGTGCTCGAAAAGTCAGGAATGTCTGCGTCCGAGTTAACCACTTTGTCGGGCGTTTGGCACTGCGACTTAGGCATGAGCGCGGCGCTATGCGACACTTGGTCTTTTCCGGCTGATCCAAGGAATGTGCTGTGCAGATCGATTTGAACACCCCCGACGGCCTCACACTCGACGCTGTGCGCCAGTTGCTGGCGTCGGCCAGCGATGATGTGCACACGCAGCTGCGCGTGACCAAGAGTGGAATTGCCTATATTTCTTCCGGTGTGACCGGCGGGCAGGATATTGATGGCCTGCTGTTTCGCCTGGAGACCTGGGCCAAGGGGTCGGGGTATGTCGGCAAGGTCGCGGCCAGTGATGAAGTCTGGGTGATGCAGATTTTCAATGCGCTGAAAGACAACTGGCCGAATCCGCCGCACGATTACATCGACGTCTATTGAGCTTCATTAATATTCGGTGACGATTGCGTGAGGATGCGGTGCGCGCACTTCAGGCAGACTCAGCGTTTTTCCGGGTCGTGGGGCAGGGTGATGGCACCGGCTGTGAAACCAAACGCCGAATTGGCGGTCGCACGATCTCAGCTTAACCATTTGAAAAAAGGAGGCTTCATGCCTTTGAAGTTCGCGTCTCTGGGTGCACTAATGGCCGTTGCCATGTTGGCCGGTTGCAGCACAACCTCCAGCGAGTCGGCAAAGGATCCTGTGGCGACCGATGCCGGTCATAGCCGCTGTGAAGCAAAGGCAGCGGAGTTTGCCATCGGTAAAAAGGCTTCGCCGGAACTGCTCGATCAGGCTCGCGTCAAGGCTGGCGCGCAAAACGCCCGCTTCCTCAAGCCAACTGACATGATCACTCTGGAGTACCGTTCCGATCGCCTGAATCTGAACACCGACAACAACCTGGTGGTCACTCGCGTCAACTGCGGCTGATCGCAGATCGCTTTTGTTGCAGGCATAAAAAACCCCGTCACATGGACGGGGTTTTTTTAGTGCGCCAGGAAATTACTCTGGGCGAACTTGTGCAGCTTGCATACCCTTTTGGCCTTTCTCAGCCACGAAAGAGACGGTCTGGCCTTCTTTCAGGCTTTTGAAACCGTCGGATTCGATAGCTTTGAAGTGTACGAACAGGTCGTCACCGCCACCTTGAGGAGTGATGAAGCCGAAGCCTTTTTCATCGTTGAACCATTTAACGGTGCCGGTTTGGCGATTAGACATGGTGTATCTCCAAGAAACATATATTTTCAGTAGTACTGTGCTGCTCAGGCCAACTGGGCACACCGGAGTATCATAGTCGAAATGTTCGCTTTGGTAGCCCCCCGGACGTGCTGTTTGCTTTCATATTGCATTGATTTCAACCTCTCAAATGTCTGCAAGCCCCGGTTTCAGTGGCTTTCAGCCGAGTGAAGAGGGTGTAAAAAAAGCTATAAAACCTGCGTAAATTATCGATTTCGGGGTCTTTTTGGCGGTTTTCAGCCTGCTGGACGCCCGAAAAAACATTCGTCAGCGCTTATTTCTGCACGCGGCAAACCGAGATTTCTTTCAGGGCGCGCTGACCCAGTTCGGCAGTTGGCGGCGTTTTTGGGTCCATAAGTTGCGAAATTTCTTGAGTGGTGAATTTCTTCTCCAAAACATCTGCGCCGCAAGCGCAGTGCTTGTTCGCTTCGGCTGGATTGACGCTTTTGCTGGCTGCGCTGGTGCAGTCGCTCATGTATTTGGCTTTGACGCCGGCAGGCCACGCAGCGTTGGCGCTCAGCGGCAGCAGCAGGGCCAGCGGGGCCGCGAAAGCAAAAAGTCGGATAAGGCGCATGTCTGAAACTCCTGATTTGATATCGGCGACGATTCTCAGCTTATTTGAGGCAAAGCGTATATCCCAAGTTCACTTTGCACCGCAAAAATGCGCGAATCACCGGCACATCAATTCGATGACGTCGATGGTCGCTCATCTGTGCTAGCATGCCCGGCTCAAGCGTTCTCAGGCTCCGGATGGCCTTCAGCCCCGGCAGCGGTCAGCGTGCGAAAAATTCTGATTTGAATCCCAGTCACTCTGGTTCGGTTTTCCGGTTGGCCGCAAGGCTCCTGCCGCTGTAAGGCAGGCGTTCGTCATTGAATGGCCTGGATCGGATCTTGTACTGGCTCATCCCAACCCACGTGACCTTTGGTAGGGGTCACCACTAGGAGAGGAGGCGCCATGCCAACTATTACTCTTCCCGACGGCAGTCAACGTTCATTCGATCACCCGGTTTCCGTAGCCGAGGTCGCCGCATCCATTGGTGCAGGTCTGGCCAAGGCCACCGTGGCCGGCAAGGTCAACGGCAAGCTGGTCGACGCCTGCGACATCATCGACAGCGACGCGACGCTGCAAATCATCACTCCAAAGGATGAAGAGGGGCTGGAGATCATTCGCCACTCTTGCGCGCACCTGGTTGGCCATGCGGTCAAGCAGCTGTACCCGACGGCCAAAATGGTCATCGGTCCGGTCATCGATGAAGGCTTCTATTACGACATCGCCTTCGAGCGTCCTTTTACTCCGGACGACATGGCCGCCATCGAACAGCGCATGCATCAGCTGATCGATAAAGATTACGACGTGATCAAGAAAGTCACTCCGCGCGCCGAAGTGATCGAAGTGTTCAAGGCTCGCGGCGAAGACTACAAGCTGCGTCTGGTCGAGGACATGCCGAACGAACAGGCCATGGGTCTGTACTACCACGAAGAATACGTCGACATGTGCCGCGGTCCGCACGTGCCGAACACTCGCTTCCTGAAATCCTTCAAGCTGACCAAGTTGTCCGGTGCCTACTGGCGCGGTGATGCCAAGAACGAGCAGCTGCAGCGCGTCTACGGCACCGCCTGGGCTGACAAGAAGCAGCTGGCGGCTTACATCCAGCGCATCGAAGAAGCGGAAAAGCGCGATCACCGCAAGATCGGCAAGCGCCTGGGCCTGTTCCACACCCAGGAAGAAGCGCCGGGCATGGTGTTCTGGCACCCGAATGGCTGGACTCTGTACCAGGTGCTCGAGCAGTACATGCGCAAGGTGCAGCGTGACAACGGCTACCTCGAGATCAAGACCCCTCAAGTGGTCGATCGCAGCCTGTGGGAGAAATCCGGGCACTGGGCCAACTACGCCGACAACATGTTCACCACCGAGTCGGAAAGCCGCGACTACGCCATCAAGCCGATGAACTGCCCGTGCCACGTGCAGGTCTTCAACCAGGGCCTGAAGAGCTACCGCGAGCTGCCGATGCGTCTGGCCGAATTCGGTGCCTGCCACCGTAATGAGCCATCGGGCGCGCTGCACGGCATCATGCGTGTGCGTGCGTTCACCCAGGATGACGCCCACATCTTCTGCACTGAAGAGCAGATGCAGGCCGAATCCGCAGCGTTCATCAAGCTGACCATGGACGTTTACCGCGACTTCGGCTTCACCGATGTCGAGATGAAACTGTCCACTCGTCCGGAAAAACGCGTGGGTTCCGACGAGCTGTGGGATCGCGCCGAAGCGGCACTGGCTGCAGCCCTTGATTCTGCGGGTCTGCCGTATGATCTGCAGCCGGGTGAAGGTGCGTTCTACGGTCCGAAAATCGAGTTCTCGCTGAAAGATTGCCTCGGTCGCGTCTGGCAGTGTGGTACCTTGCAGCTCGATTTCAACCTGCCTGTCCGTCTCGGCGCCGAATACGTCTCCGAAGACAACAGCCGCAAACACCCAGTGATGCTGCACCGGGCGATCCTCGGTTCGTTCGAGCGTTTCGTCGGGATTCTGATCGAGCATTACGAAGGTGCATTCCCTGCGTGGCTGGCGCCAACCCAGGCAGTGATCATGAATATCACTGATAAACAGGCAGATTTTGTTGCAGAAGTAGAAAAAACTCTCAACGAAAGCGGATTTCGTGCCAAGTCCGACTTGAGAAATGAAAAGATCGGCTTTAAAATCCGCGAGCATACTTTGCTCAAGGTTCCCTATCTTTTGGTTATCGGAGATAAGGAAGTCGAGATGCAGACTGTCGCTGTGCGTACTCGTGAAGGTGCTGACCTGGGCTCGATGCCCGTCGCCCAGTTCGCTGAGTTTCTCGCGCAAGCGGTTTCCCGGCGTGGTCGCCCAGATTCGGAGTAATTATTATTAAGCGTGAAATGAGACAAGATAAACGAGCTGCACCGAAAGCCCCGATCAACGAGAATATCTCGGCACGCGAGGTTCGGTTAATTGGCGCTGATGGCGAGCAGATTGGCATCGTCTCGATTGATGAAGCGCTTCGTATTGCTGAAGAAGCAAAGCTTGATCTGGTAGAAATCTCTGCTGACGCAGTCCCACCGGTTTGCCGGGTGATGGACTACGGCAAATCGATCTTCGAGAAGAAGAAGCAGATTGCAGCAGCGAAGAAAAACCAGAAGCAGATTCAGGTAAAAGAAATCAAGTTTCGTCCAGGGACGGAGGAAGGGGATTACCAGGTAAAACTGCGCAACCTGGTACGTTTCCTGAGTGACGGGGACAGGGCCAAGGTATCCTTGCGATTCCGCGGCCGTGAGATGGCCCACCAGGAGCTGGGGATGGAACTCCTCAAGCGGGTTGAAGCTGACCTGCTCGAGTACGGTTCGGTCGAACAGCATCCTAAGATGGAAGGACGCCAGCTGATCATGGTCATCGCCCCGAAAAAGAAGAAGTAATCAACAGGGCACGGCAGGCCTTCTGATTATGTTTATCAACTGAATGCGGAGTATCCGAACATGCCAAAAATGAAAACCAAAAGTGGTGCTGCTAAGCGGTTTCTGAAAACTGCTAACGGTATCAAGCACAAGCACGCTTTCAAGAGCCACATCCTGACCAAAATGTCGACCAAGCGTAAGCGTCAACTGCGCGGTAGCAGCTTGCTGCATCCGTCTGACGTGGCAAAAGTCGAGCGCATGCTGCGCCTTCGTTAATTTTAGTCAAGAATAGAGGAAGTAACTCATGGCTCGTGTAAAGCGTGGCGTCATTGCCCGTAAGCGTCACAAAAAAATTCTGAAACTTGCTAAAGGCTACTACGGCGCACGCTCCCGCGTATTCCGTGTTGCCAAGCAAGCGGTAATCAAGGCAGGCCAATACGCCTACCGTGACCGTCGTCAGAAAAAACGTCAGTTCCGCGCTCTGTGGATCGCTCGTATCAACGCTGGTGCTCGTGTTAACGGTCTGTCCTACAGCCGTTTCATCGCTGGCCTGAAAAAAGCGTCCATCGAGATCGACCGTAAGGTTCTGGCTGATCTGGCAGTGAACGAAAAAGCGGCGTTTGCTGCGATTGTCGAGAAAGCTAAAGCCACCTTGGCTTAAGTACCCCCGACAGTCACCCGGCCTCACCTCTGTGGGGCCAGGTGTTAAACGTCATAAATAGGGGAAGAGCCTTCAAGCTCTTCCCCTATTTTGTATCTGGAGTCTGTACATGGAAAACCTGGATGCGCTGGTCTCTCAAGCACTAGAGGCTGTGCAAAGCGCTGAAGATATCAATGCCCTGGAGCAAATCCGGGTTCAATACCTTGGCAAAAAGGGTGAATTGACTCAGGTGATGAAGACCCTGGGGAATTTGCCGGCAGAAGAGCGTCCGCAAGTCGGCGCCCTGATCAACGTTGCCAAGGAGCGTGTTACAGGCGTTCTCAATGCGCGCATGGCTCTGTTTGAAGAAGCCGAACTGGCTGCCAAACTGTCTGCCGAATCCATTGACGTGACGTTGCCGGGCCGTGGCCAGACCTCCGGTGGTCTGCATCCTGTGACCCGGACTCTGGAACGAGTCGAGCAGTTCTTCACCCGCATCGGCTACGGCATCGCCGAAGGCCCTGAGGTCGAAGACGACTATCACAACTTCGAAGCGCTCAACATCCCAGGCCACCACCCGGCCCGGTCGATGCATGACACCTTCTATTTCAATGCGAACATGTTGCTGCGCACCCATACCTCGCCGGTACAGGTCCGCACCATGGAGTCCAAGCAGCCGCCGATCCGCATCGTCTGCCCAGGCCGTGTGTATCGCAGCGACTCCGATATCACCCACTCGCCGATGTTCCACCAGGTCGAAGGCCTGCTGGTCGATCGCGACATCAATTTCGCCGACCTCAAAGGCACCATCGAGGAATTCCTGCGGGTGTTCTTCGAAAAAGAGCTGGCCGTCCGTTTCCGTCCTTCGTACTTCCCGTTCACCGAGCCATCCGCTGAAGTCGACATGGAATGCGTGATGTGCAGCGGTAAAGGCTGCCGCGTCTGCAAGCAGACCGGCTGGCTGGAAGTCATGGGCTGCGGCATGGTGCACCCGAACGTGCTGCGCATGTCCGGCATCGATCCGGAAGAGTTCTCCGGTTTTGCCTTCGGCATGGGTGTCGAGCGTCTGGCAATGCTCCGTTACGGCGTGAACGACTTGCGTCTGTTCTTCGACAACGACTTGCGGTTCCTCGCGCAATTTCGCTAGTCGTAACGAATTCTTAGGAGAGCAGGATGAAATTCAGTGAACAATGGCTGCGTGGCTGGGTTAGCCCGCAGGTAAGTCGCGACGAGCTGGTTGCTCGTCTGTCGATGGCGGGTCTGGAGGTCGATAGCGTGACCCCGGCCGCCGGTGTATTCAGCGGCGTGGTCGTGGGCGAGGTGCTGAGCACCGAGCAGCACCCTGATGCCGACAAGCTGCGTGTATGCCAGGTCAGCAATGGCGCGGAAACCTTCCAGGTCGTGTGCGGTGCGCCAAACGTGCGTCCGGGCCTGAAGATTCCGTTCGCCATGATCGGTGCCGAACTGCCGGGCGACTTCAAGATCAAGAAGGCCAAGCTGCGTGGCGTCGAGTCCAACGGCATGCTGTGCTCGCAAGCCGAGCTGCAGGTCGGTGAAGGCAACGACGGTCTGATGGAACTGCCGGCCGATGCGCCGGTGGGCGAAGATTTCCGTGTGTACCTGGATCTGGAAGATGCCAGCATCGAGGTCGACCTGACCCCGAACCGTGGCGACTGCCTGTCGCTGGCCGGTCTGGCCCGTGAAGTGGGTGCGCTGTACGACACGCCGGTCACTCGCCCGGTGGTCATGACCATTCCGGCTGTGCACGACGAAGTGCGTCCGGTAGAAGTGCTGGCGCCTGCCGCCTGCCCGCGTTACCTGGGTCGTGTCATCCGTAACGTTGATCTGTCCAAACCAACCCCGCTGTGGATGGTTGAACGCCTGCGCCGCGCCGATGTGCGCAGCATCGACGCTGCCGTCGACATCACCAACTACGTGATGCTTGAGCTGGGTCAGCCACTGCACGCTTTCGATCTCGCCGAAATCAATGGCGGCATCCGCGTGCGTATGGCGGAAGAGGGTGAGAAGCTGGTTTTGCTCGACGGTCAGGAAGTCAGCCTGCGTAGCGATACCCTGGTGATTGCCGACCACACCCGCGCTCTGGCGATTGCCGGCGTAATGGGTGGCGAGCACAGTGGTGTGTCCGCAACCACTCGCGACGTTTTCCTGGAAAGTGCCTTCTTCGATCAGATCGCTGTGGCGGGCAAGGCTCGTTCCTACGGCCTGCACACCGACGCCTCGCACCGTTACGAGCGTGGCGTGGACTGGCAACTGGCCCGTGAAGCCATGGAGCGCGCCACTGGCCTGCTGCTGGAAATTACCGGTGGTGAAGCCGGCCCGATCATCGAGACCGTCAGCGAACAGCACCTGCCATCGATCGCGCCGATCACCCTGCGTGCGCAGCGCATCACCCAGATGCTGGGGATGGAAATGGATTCGGCTCAGGTCGAGCGTCTGCTCAGCGCCTTGGGTCTGAATATTTCCGCTCACGGAGCAGGGCAGTGGCGCGTAGAAGTGCCAAGCCATCGCTTCGACATCAGCCTGGAAGTCGATCTGATCGAAGAACTGGCTCGCCTGTATGGCTACAACCGTCTGCCGGTTCGTTACCCGCAAGCGCGTCTGGCGCCGCAAGCGAAGGCTGAAGCACGCAGCGAATTGCCTGAGCTGCGTCGTCTGCTGGTAGCCCGTGGTTATCAGGAAGCGATCACTTACAGCTTCATCGATCCGAAACAGTTCGAACTGTTCAACCCGGGCGTTGAGCCGCTGTTGCTGGCCAACCCGATTTCCAATGATATGGCTGCCATGCGTTCCTCGCTGTGGCCGGGCCTGGTCAAGGCGTTGCAGCACAACCTGAACCGCCAGCAGGATCGCGTGCGTCTGTTCGAAAGCGGTCTGCGCTTCGTCGGTCAGCTGGAAGGTCTGAAGCAAGAACCGATGCTGTCGGGTGTTGTTTGCGGCAGCCGTCTGCCGGAAGGTTGGGCGCAGGGTCGCGACACCGTCGATTTCTTCGACGTGAAGGCTGATGTTGAAGCGGTGTTGGGCTTTGCCGGTGCACTGGATACCTTCACTTTCACTCCGGGTAAACACCCGGCGCTGCACCCGGGGCAAACCGCGCGCATCGAACGTGATGGGCGTGAAGTCGGCTTTATCGGTGCGATTCACCCGGAGCTGTCCAAGGCCCTGGGTCTGGATCGTCCGGTCTTCGTCTTCGAGCTGGTTCTGGCTGAAGTCGCTTCCGGAAAAATGCCGCAATTCCATGAGTTGTCGCGTTTTCCTGAAGTGCGTCGTGACCTTGCGCTGATCGCGCACAAAGACGTCGCGGCCTCGGCTGTACTGGACGTAATCCGTGAAAATGCAGGCGAATGGCTCACGGATCTCAGGCTGTTTGACGTGTATCAGGGTAAAGGCATTGATCCTGATAGAAAAAGCCTTGCAGTTGGCTTGACCTGGCAGCATCCATCGCGCACTCTTAATGACGATGAGGTGAATTCGACGACGCAAAATATCCTCACCTCGCTCGAACAAAGGTTGAACGCCACGTTAAGGAAGTGACGTATGGGGGCTTTGACGAAAGCTGAGATGGCGGAACGTCTGTATGAAGAGCTGGGCCTGAACAAGCGGGAAGCCAAGGAGTTGGTTGAACTGTTTTTCGAGGAAATCAGGCACGCTCTTGAAGACAACGAGCAGGTCAAATTGTCCGGTTTCGGCAATTTCGACCTTCGGGACAAACGCCAGCGGCCTGGCCGCAACCCGAAAACGGGGGAAGAAATCCCGATCACGGCTCGCCGTGTGGTCACCTTTCGTCCAGGGCAGAAGTTGAAGGCCCGAGTTGAGGCTTATGCTGGAACCAAGTCATAACGACGAACTACCCGTCATCCCGGGCAAACGCTACTTCACCATTGGTGAAGTCAGCGAGCTGTGTGCGGTAAAACCACACGTGCTGCGCTACTGGGAGCAGGAGTTTCCTCAACTCAACCCCGTCAAACGCCGCGGAAACCGCCGGTATTATCAGCGCCAGGATGTGCTGATGATCCGGCAAATCCGCGCGCTCCTTTACGATCAGGGATTCACCATCGGCGGCGCGCGTCTGCGCTTGTCCGGTGATGAAGCCAAAGACGACACCACCCAATACAAGCAAATGATCCGCCAGATGATCGCTGAGCTTGAAGATGTACTGGTGGTGCTCAAGAAATAAAAAGCTGCGTTTGAATACTTCCAGTTTTCAAAAGCTTGCGATATATTCTTGAGCGCTCTTCGAGACGAGGGGCGGGTTTCAAAGCAGTCGGGGCGTAGCGCAGTCCGGTAGCGCACTAGCATGGGGTGCTAGGGGTCGAGTGTTCGAATCACTCCGTCCCGACCATATTATTCAAGGGGTTGCGAGATTTTATCTCGCGACCCTTTTTTATTTGTCCGCGTTTTTACCCCCACAAAAAGGCTGGCTCTGAGTGGATTTTTCGGATGTGTTACCAATATCGGATTTTGTCCTAGGGGCTTTTGGCAGGCGGATTGCTCTGGTCTACCTAGCGGCCATTCGATGATGGGATGAGAAATCAGTAACGACCAAAGGCACATTACGGCTCTCACTAGAAGAGCTATCATCCCGCCATCAGCTCAAGAGGGGCTCCCTGGCCGGCCAATTCCGGCACTCCCTTGGGCATAACGACAAGGATGGTTGCGCATGGACGACATCGTTCAGCCCCTCACGCCCCAAGAAGAAGTCCAGCCTAAAGAAGTAAAAATCCTTGCCACCTTGGTGGCGAAGCTGAACCTTGCAGATTTCCAGAACGCCATCCCTGTGATACGCGAGCTTGGCATCTCGAACGAGACGAGTGATCGTTTCGTCAATGCGACTCTTACCCTTCGCTCGGCGCCCGAGGTATTTAAGTCCAAGATCTGGCGGATTGACGAGATCGCTGCAGATAGCTTCCGGGTC
This sequence comes from Pseudomonas fluorescens, assembly GCF_004683905.1. NCBI lineage: Bacteria > Pseudomonadati > Pseudomonadota > Gammaproteobacteria > Pseudomonadales > Pseudomonadaceae > Pseudomonas > Pseudomonas fluorescens. The sequence goes on along the minus strand of NZ_CP038438.1, from coordinate 3,932,994 downwards.
ATACCTGGGCTTGATCTTGTTCTGGATGGCCCGTTGTTGAATCGCTTGACAGAAGCGGAGATGTCGACCTTTACCTTCGTTCTTGAAGCCGATGACAAGGAGGCGGAAAGCGGTCGCAAGGAAGTTGCTCGGCTTGAACAGGTCGTAGACCTTTTGCCCAGAAACCAGTGGGGCGGATTGCGGCATATACCAGATATGACTGCGGCTTTTGTTCAGCCGAATGATGCGGCGGTTGAGCGGTTGCTCAAACAGGCGGCCGAGTTGCTTCGTCTTAGCGATAAGCCATCCGCACTTGATGGATATGAGGGTGGCCCCAAAAGAGCTTGGCAGTTGGCGTCGGCAGTGTGGGGTGCGGTGGCGCGCATGAAGCTCGACTATGCGTTGCCACCGGCAAGCTTCGAACAATCCGGACAGAAGATTCGTAGCCCCAGTCAGATTGCGGACTCCGGGTTGGCTACTTGTCTCGACCTGACTCTGCTTTTCTGCGCGGCATTGGAGCAGATCGGTCTTAACCCTGTGATCGTATTCACCCATGGTCATGCTTTTGCTGGTTTGTGGCTTAAGCCCGAAGAGTTTACGACTGCCCTGGTGGATGATGTCACAGCAGTACGTAAGCGGGTGAAGCTTCAGGAACTCGTGCTGTTCGAGACTACCCTCATTACTCACAACTCAATACCGCCATTCTCTTATGCGGTAGAGATGGGCACGAAACAGGTCGCCGAAGACGCTGAAAGTGTTTTCGAGATGCTGCTGGATATCCGCCGCGCCCGTCTGCAACGTATCAAGCCACTCGCCAGCTCAGAGGCTCAGATCGCGCGTGTTGCCGTTACTGAATCTGACGAAGCCCCATCGCTTCTGGTGGAGGAGGGGATCGGCATCGCCGATGACAACATTGAGGTGCAGGTTGAGGATCTCTCCAAGCTCGATCCAGCAGATCGCCTCGGCCGTTGGCAGCGTAAGCTTTTGGATCTGTCGCTTCGAAATAACTTACTCAATTTCAAAATGGGTAAGCGTGCGCTGAAGCTTGAATCTCCTGATCCTGGTGCGCTCGAGGACATTCTTGCAAGTGGACAGTCTCTGAAGTTGCTTACCAGGCCTGACCTGATGGATGGTGCAGATCCGCGTGAGCGCGCACTCTATGAGCAGCGTGAGCGAGAAGATGTTCGCCGTCGTCATGCTGAAGATGCTCTTAAGCGCAGGGAAATATTCGTTGCGCTGACGTCCGCCGAAATGGATGTCCGGTTAACTGAGTTGTATCGAAGCGCTCGTACTGCTTTGCAGGAAGGTGGTTCCAACACTCTGTTCCTGGCCATCGGTTTTCTTAGCTGGACGCGTGAGGATAGGGCGGGGCAGAAGTACAAAGCGCCGCTGGTGTTGGTACCAGTTACGTTGGAACGTAAGAGCGCCCGCTCCGGATTCACCATGGTGCTGCACGATGATGAGCCTCGTTTTAACCCGACTCTGATCGAGATGCTGCGTCAAGACTTTGAGTTGGGCTTGGGTTCGCTGGAGCAGGAGCTGCCTCGGGACGACTCCGGTCTGGATATCGCAGGTATTTGGAACAAGGTTGGTCATGCGATCAAGGACATCGCTGGTTGGGAGCTGAACGAGGACGTTGTACTCTCGATGTTCTCGTTTGCTAAGTATCTCATGTGGAAGGATCTTGCCGAGAATGCAGAGCACCTTCGACAGAGTCCAGTAGTCCAGCACCTTCTGGATACGCCACGCGATTCGTTCATCTCCGATACCCCGTTTCCGGAGGCTGAGTCTCTGGACCGTGATTACGGCCCAACTGATGTGTTCTGCCCACTGCCATCTGATTCATCTCAGCTTGCGGCTGTGATGGCAGCAGCCAAGGGCAAAGACTTCGTTCTCATCGGCCCACCCGGCACGGGTAAAAGCCAAACGATTTCCAACATGATTGCCCAGTCGATCGCTCAAGGGCGCCGGGTTCTGTTCGTATCTGAGAAAATTGCTGCCCTGGACGTCGTGTACCGGCGCTTGCGTGAAATCGGTCTGGGTGAGTTCTGCCTTGAACTTCACTCCAGCAAAGCTCGGAAAACGGATGTCCTTGCTCAGTTGCAGTCGGCTTGGGAGGCGAAAGGGCAGGTAGACGCTGCCGCATGGGAGGTGGAAGCGCAGCGGCTCGCTTCCCTGCGTGACAGCCTCAATATTTATGTCGAGCGTCTGCATCGCCGGCACCGCAACGGCTACACCATCTACGATGCCATCGGGACGGTGACATCTGGTGTTGATGAGGCAGTAGCTTCACTTGGTTGGCCATCTCCGGAAACGCATGATCAGAAGGCCATGCTTGAGCTTCGAGAGCTGGGCGACCGCCTTGAAGTGAACGCACAAGCTGTGGGCTACAGTCAGTTGGCAGGCAACGCTTTGTCCGCGGTAGGCCAAGCAGAGTGGTCGCCTCATTGGCAACAACAACTCGTGCAGGCTGCTCGTGACGTGCTTCCCGCAGTGCTTGAGGTCCAGCGAGCTGCTGATCGCTTTGTTGAGCTGTCCGGGCTTCCTGTTACGCAGTACACCCCTACAGCGCTTGAAGGGCTATCGATCCTTTCTCAAGCACTTCCGGCTGCCGCTGGGCATGATTGGCGTTTCGCATTGCGACCTGATGCTCGCTCAATTGCTCAGCGTCTGAGTGACGGTTGTACCGGGATCGAGCAGCACCGTGACATCAACTCTAGGCTCTCAACTTTCTGGCCGTCTCGTGTTGTTGCTGATGCTAAACAAGGCATTGATCTGCTGCAGCAACGCCGCGCAACTTTCGCAGAACTGGGCCAAGCCTGGCCACAAAGTGTCTGCGACGTCCTTGGGCAAGCTGTCACATTACTGGATCAGATAGACGACCTTAAGCAGCAGCTAACCGCGTCCTACAGTGACGCCATTGAAGCGCTTGATACCGAGCTCCTGCTGCGCGAGTGGAAAGATGCGGAGGAGTCTTTCTGGCCTAAGTCTTGGCTTGGAAAACGCCGAATCGCTGGGCTACTGGCTCCGATGCAGACTTCAACAGGTGAAGTCGACAATGGTAAGGATCTCGCTACTTGGGTAGAGATTCGGTCGGTGCGTCGAGCAGTCGATGAGCTGGAGCCAGGTCATGAGTGTGTCGCTGTTTGGCAAGGTGCTAAATCCGAAGCAACGCATCTCGCGACAGCAATCAAACTGCAAGAGGTCATTAGGCTTCAGAAAAATAACTCCGTCTGGATCGATGATGGCTTCCAGTTGGTTGAGCAGGGCCAGCTTGGTGATGAGTTGAAGGAGGAACTCCGCCGGCTGCGTGCGCTTACTCGTCTCGATGCTGGGTTAGATGAGCTGGTTGAGCTCGGCTCAGCAACTAGCTCTCTCTGGAGCGGTTTGAACACTGATATTGATGTGCTGACAGCAGCGCTGTGCTTCCAGGCTGAACGACGTGATATCGAAGAATGCGGCCGGCTTGTCGACGACCATCCTCATGTAGAGGAGGGGCGTTGTGGCTCGTTGTTCAAAGCTGATTTTGAGCTGCTCAAGAAAAGAGCAGCAATTGAACGAGAGTTGGTGGATCTGGCTGATCTGCGAGAAATTGCCCCTGCCTGGAATAACTTGAAAACGAAGGTTGATGTTGCACGTAGGGCGGTAGCATTCCAGGGGGAGATGGCTACCGCAGTGGCGAAGCTAGCACTTAATCCTGAGCAGGTCGCGGCCTATAAAGCACCACTTCAAACTTTGCTGGGGGATGGTAACGCACTGCTTGAGCCGGAAGCTGCTATAGCTATTGCCGGAGTTACCCTTCGCGAAAAGCTCGAATTGCTCCAGGAGCGAGCAGCGCACCTGACTGCCGTCGGTCATTTTACCGAAATGGGCGTCATCGAAATTGCCCATCTTGCACTAATCGATATCAAGAAAAACTGCGAAACGGTTGTCTCGTCTGAATCGCGCCTCAAGGCATGGTGCGCTTGGCGGAAGGTTCGCGATGAAGCCTACGCTGTCGGACTGGCTCCGATTGTTCAAGCGATGGAAACAGGAGCCATTACCTCTGGAAATGTCCGTCGTGTATTGGAAGTGAATTATGCCCGCTGGTGGCTGAACACGACGGTGGACAACGAGGAGGTGATCCGGACGTTCGTCAGCGTTGAGCACGAACAGCGCATTCGTGATTTCCGGGCTTTGGATGACAAGTTCACCGAGCTGACCAAGGACTGGCTCCGAGCTCGGCTGTGTTCCGACCTACCAAGCCAAGACAGCGTAAGTCGCTCTTCAGAATGGGGAGTCCTGCGCCATGAGATGGGCAAGAAGACCAAGCATATTCCATTGCGGGAGCTGATGAGTCGTGCGCCAGAAGCGCTAACCAAACTCACTCCATGCTTGCTCATGAGCCCTCTCTCCATTGCTCAGTATCTGCCGCCTGCCTCAACACCGTTCGATCTCGTAATCTTCGATGAGGCATCTCAAATACCTGTCTGGGATGCCATCGGGGCCATGGCCCGAGGGAAGCAGGTAGTGATGGTGGGCGACCCCAAACAGCTCCCTCCAACTTCCTTCTTTGACCGAGCTGAGTCGACCGCTGAAGATGAGGATGTAGAGGCTGATCTCGAGAGTATTCTGGACGAGTGCATCAGCGCCAACCTGCCGATGCGTAATCTGAACTGGCACTACCGCAGCCGCCACGAGAGTCTGATCGCCTTCTCGAATCAGCGTTACTACCAGTCGAAGCTGGTGACCTTCCCATCACCGTTTACGGCCGACAAGGCAGTACGGCTGTGCCCTATCCCTGGTGTATATGACAAGGGAGGGTCAAGAACCAACTTGATCGAAGCAAGATCGTTGGTTGCCGATCTGGTAGCTCGCCTACAGTCTCCGGTTTTCCGTGAAAGCAGGAGAACCGTGGGGGTCGTAACCTTCAACGGTGAGCAGCAGAAGCTCATCATGGACATGCTGGACGAGGCTTGCCGGAAAGACCCATCACTCGACGTGTATTTCGCTGAGTCCGAGCTGGAGCCAGTTTTCGTCAAGAACCTTGAGAGCGTTCAAGGTGATGAGCGAGACATCATCTACTTCTCAACCACGTACGGGAAAGATGCTGCTGGCGTGCTGTCGATGAACTTCGGTCCGATGAACCGCCCTGGTGGTGAGCGTCGACTGAATGTGGCTATCACCCGCGCTCGCCAGGAGCTTTTGGTGTTCTCGACCTTGCGACCAGAGCACATTGATTTGGCTCGTACGCAAGCGATTGGGGTGCGGGATCTCAAGCACTTCCTAGAGTTTGCAGAGCGTGGCCCGCGGGCTCTCGCAGAAGCTAACTCTGGCAGCGTGGGTGGTTTCGACAGCCCATTCGAAGAGGCGGTTGCAGCAGCCTTGGCCAAAAAGGGGTGGCAGATACATACCCAGATTGGCGTTTCTTCCTTTCGTGTAGACCTTGGGGTTGTTCACCCTGATGCTCCCGGGCGATTCCTTGCCGGTATTGAATGCGACGGTGCTACCTATCACCGCAGCGCGACTGCTCGAGATCGCGACAAGCTCCGTGAGTTTGTGCTGCGTGGACTTGGCTGGGAGATCGTTAGGATATGGTCGACGGACTGGTGGGTAGATGCAATTGGAACTGCTGAGAAGGTGCATCAGCGTCTGAATGAGCTCCTCGCTGAGTCTCGAGCCAAGCAAACTGTCATTGATGCAGCTCTGGAGGCAGAGCGACTGAAAATCGACGCGGCTATGGCTGAGGTCATTGAGGTAGTGGATCAGGTGGCTGTGGTCGCCGCAGCGGATGGTTTGGCCGAAGCCAATGATCCCTCAGGCGCTTTGCCTGAGTTGAAGTACGCCAAGGCGGCATCTCTCACGCCAGTCGAGGATGTCCTGGCTTTTGTTCGCCCCCTTGAACATTTGATTTATAAAGAAACCGACCCTCGTCAGGCGGTAGGGTTGGTCGATCCAGATCAGTTCTTTGACGCGAGTTACACAGAAACGTTGGAGCAGATGATTGCTCATGTGGTAGCGGAAGAGGGACCGGTTCTGGACACGGTGCTCGCAAGGCGCATTGCCCGTGCTCATGGCTGGGTACGAACCGGCTCACGGATACGTGATCGCGTTGACCAAATTGCCCGTGCTCGATTCCGCTTACATGAAGAGGAGCAGGCAGGAGTTTTTTTCTGGCCTACTCATATAGAGTCGGATACCTGTGTCGTTTTCCGTAGGCCCGGCGACGAAGATTCCACGAGAGGGCTATCTGAAATCTGTCTGCCAGAACTGCGTGCTTTGGTTGACGAAATGGTGCAGCGGGGCCACGAAGGGGAGTCATTGATATACGCTGTTGCGAAGGAAGCTGGTGTAAGCAAGCTTGCTCATGCGGGACGTCAGCGAATTGAGAAGGCCATACGCCAAACGGCGGAGTAAACGAGAAACAAGGGGGTCATGAAGGTCCCCTTGCTTCTGGGTAACTGGTCGTGCCTTTGCTCTGAGAAGCGTGGAGTACAAATGCGCTATTTCTGGGTTAACTGATATTTCGGTTTCCAAATACTCAGGTGATTCAGGCAATGCCACGAGTTATGTTAATGTGCCATCATGTGAACGGTATGGAGAGTCGTGATGGGTTGGAAAGGGACTGTACGTTCGCTGCAAGCGTCTGCGCGGCGATCAGAGCGCAACGCTCATCGCCGTCAGCGTGAGCTTGAAAAGCGACAGAAAGAGTACGCAAAGATGGAAGCGCTGGAACAAGCAGCGTATGAAGTTGAGGTGTACGAAAATCACGTAGATATCCTCCTTTCGATGCACAAGGAGTGTGCCGAGCCTGTGAAATGGAAGCGAATTCTCTCCAATCCTGAACCTAAACAGCCTCTCAAGAGCGGTGCTCTTGAGCAAGAAGCTACGCATGCGGCCGCTACATATCACCCCAATTTCTGGGCTCGGCTTTTCAAGCTAGAGGCTCGTCAGCGCATGGCCCTGGAAGGAAAAATTGGCACCGCGCAGGCGGAAGACGAAAGGCAATATCAGGCTCAGCTTGATGAATGGAAAACTGCCCATACCGAGTGGGCGGAGGAGAGGGACATTGCGATCCGTATCCTTGATGGTGACCGTCAGGCCAAGCTAGATGCCATCGAAGCTTTCGAGTCGTTTGCAGAAATATCACACCTCGGCTCAGCTATTCAGATGATTGTTCATGAAGGTGGTGTCTTAGAAGCGAAAGTCGCTATTCATGGCTCCGACGTGATTCCGACCGAAATAAAATCTCTACTCAAAAGCGGCAAACTGTCGACCAAAGCTATGCCTGCTGGGCGGTTCAACGAACTTCATCAGGACTACGTGTGCAGTTGCGCCCTGCGAGTAGGTCGAGAGTTGTTGGCAATCCTGCCGGATGACCTGGTCATCGTCACCGCTCTGGACAATGTGCTCAACAGCTCGACAGGTCATATGGAGGAGCAGCCGATTCTGAGTGCTGCGTTCTCTAGACCAACTGTTGACGGACTTAACCTCGAAACCATCGATCCGTCTGATGCGATGAAGAGTTTTGTCCATAACATGAGTTTCAAAAAGGGCGCTGGATTCTCGGCTGTTGCCGCCCTTGATGCTCAGCGCTTCGCCGTAGTCGTATAACTGAATCATCTGAGAATCCAGAGAATGACATGGCAAACATAAAAAAAATTGGCTTGTACACAGGCATATTGGGGGCTTTGGCATCAGTGGCGGCGCTCGTCCTGCCAACCCCGGCGGTTTCGCACAGCTCCAGCGGCAACAACAGTCCGGTCATTTCTGGCAATGGCAATAACGTCAACTATCAATCCGGCTTTCCCGATCTTGAAACGATAAGAGCCCAGCGTCCCAATATTAGTGATCAACAATACGCTGCAATTAAACCCGGCATGACTTATGAACAGGTGCTGGACATCGTCAAGATTCCCGGTAAGGAGGCTGCCAGTGGCGGCAACGTGCAGGTCTATACGTGGGGGACGGAGGTGTACGTATATATGGTGGTGACCTTGGTGGATGGCAAGGTTCAATCCAAGTCACATTGACGCGGTTTCAAGGTATTGCATCGCCCACCGGCGGGATGCGCATTAGAGAAAACTCAAGATTGAGAGTCAACGCTTAAGCCTGATTTTTCTCACTGGCTCCCGACCGTCATCACAAAGCCAATTTTGGTGCTCTAGAATGAGCGCTTGCTTAAGCCGGGAGAAGAGTTATGACTGTTCAGCTCAAGAAAGAACACCTGCAAACTGCTAAATATACCTACACTTGGAAACGCGACAACGGTGATGGTAGATACGCAGGCCCTAAAGATCGGTCGCGTGTCGACAAAGACGAGGGCTACGAGGTTCTGGAATTCATCGAGAACCTGATGAACAAGCACAGCAAGAAAACGCTGGGGGATGTTCATAATGCCGAGAACGCGCTCCATGCAAAAGAGCTGAGTGCCGTAGTAATGCGTGATGACCTGAACGCAAAGGTTAAAAAAGCGTTGGGCTGGTAACCTACTCGGCAACTCCTCAATGCCCGCCGGCTTGCCGGCAGGCATTTTGTTGGTTCGATGAAGGGATTGCATGACAAGGCGCAACGCATTTTTGAGAAGGCAGCAGGAGCGAGTGGAGACGAGCAGCCCCACCACCAGCGGTGATCGGGTTGGCACTGAATCTGTTCGTGAGAAAGCGGATTGGCTTTCTTTCGTAGAAAAGCTCTCGCAGATCGTTCTCGTGGTAGTAGCAGTTTTCGGCTATTTCTACACCGTGAAACCCATCTACCAAAAGGATCGGCTGGAAGAGCAGGTTGCTGAGTACGAGGGCATCCTGAAAGAGCAACGACCCAAGGTTGCCGCGCTGGAAACCCAACTCAAGTCCCTGGCGGCTGAGCGAGACTTCGCCAAGGGTGAGCTGGAGGGCTTAGAGCGCAGTCTCAACGCTGCTCGCCAGGATAAGAAGCAGCTCCAGAATCAAACGCGCTACATGGAGTACAAGTACTACACGGCGGAGGGGATGCCGGCCGTAACGGATAAGCAGGTGGCTGATGCTCAAGGTCGCGGAATAGAGGCTTCCTATCTATCAAGCATAAAAATGTTTTGCGGGCTTGTCGGTATAAGGACTGAAGAATTCGGAAGTTTTCGCAGTTCAAAAGACATGCCTAAGGACGAATTCTACCCGTTCACCAAAAAGGAGATGGCTATTTGGAGTAGCGTCGGCGCTAAGCTAGTTGTCGATAGAGCTTTAAGTTGTGTTAAAGCGCAAAGTGCAAGTTATTCCAGGAAGTATGCAGATGACCCAGCCCACAAGATTTTAATCGCTGCGGCGGAGAAGGTCCTTCTACAGAACATCAGCGAGCGTGCTACCAAGAACCCTTGGAGGCCAAAAGTTGAGCCTAAGGATATTATCGCTGAGCATCGTGGAGCGCTTGAAGGTTTCAAGCGTCGGAAGGCTGAAGAAGTGGCGAAAGCTGAGAAGGATTATGGCGGTTGGGAGAACGTGTGGGGAGATGCTCGGCGTACTATTGCCAAACAAAACTACGAAACGGCGATGAAAAACGCTGAGATCAAAGCCTGGAGTGACAGCTTTGGCGCTAATTATGCCGCAGAATCCAAAGCAAATGATTTTGCTCAGTCACTCAACAAGGCCTCTGCTGATCTAGTTCATGCCAGTATTTCAAACCAATAAGCCACGGGTTGACTCTCTCAAGCCGCCCTAGGTGCCATAGGCAGATCGAGAGTTCCCACTGCGCTGATAAAGTCCCTGGCAGACAACTCTGCAGCTTTGAAGATTCCGGTCGACCTTTTCTTGTGCATCGTCAAAATCACGCGAGCCAAATCGACATAATGATCGAGATTTTCTTTTGCTCGTTAGGATTGATCTGCTCATCAATGAGCGCCTGGGCCTGGTTGCGTGCCTTGTGGATGTCTGTCAGGGATTTGCGCGGCCAGGAGCCACAGGCGTACTCTTTGTTTTGGTCGCCCCAGCGATACCGATAGAAAAAGCTGACTGATACACCGTCCTTACGCACTGAGATTCGACCGGAGAGATTGCCATCTTCCCTGAGGATGCGGCCGGCATCTTCAGCGGTCAGCGACTCGAACTCTTTGATGGTGATTTTGGCCATGAAATGGGTTCCCCCTACTTTTACCCCCACAAAAACGTCGGCTCTTGATGGACGTTCTTGGACACTCGTAGAGCAGAACACCGCTGGAGCTCAAGTAAATACTCGCTTGGAAAAATCCAGAGTGAAATTTTGGAAGCTTTCAAGAAATATGAAAAAAGAGATGGGGTGCTAGGGGTCGAGTGTTCGAATCACTCCGTCCCGACCATTATTCCTGAGTAAAATCAGACACTTAAGCCGATCATCTAGATCGGCTTTTTTGTGCCTGCGCAAAGCTCGCGCAAAAAAAGGTCGCTGGATGAAAAATTTGGATCACTTGATAGACAAGCGGGATCCGGCGCTGCCCATCATTGAAAAAATGCTGGGGGAAGCCGTACTCAACTATCAGTTACTCCCTCCCTCCACCGAAAATGGCAGAGTTCTTTCAGGTCTTCAGCTCACGACTAAATCGACGTTGGGTGCGATCGCCTTCGAAACGGGTGGGCTGTTGATTGATCACGGCTGGTTACGTGTGCTCGGCTCCGGGCATCCGCAATTACCGCGAAATCTTCTGGATTGGAATGGCGGCCGTGCTGATGCTTATATGTTGGTCGCCGACGATGCTGCTGGAGGTTTTTTTGCTCTCAATGGCGGTGGTTTGGGTGAAGAGGTTGGGGCGATGTATTACTGGGCGCCTGACACGCTGTTGTGGGAGCCATTGCACATTACTTACACCGACTTTCTGGGTTGGGCGTTGAGTGATCGGCTCGCGACCTTCTACGACGGTTTGCGCTGGAACGGCTGGATTCACGACCTGCAGGCGCTGGAAGCGGATCAGTGCTTTTCGTTTTTCCCGTTTCTCTGGACTCGGGAAGGCTCAGTCGAAAAGAGTCGCCGTACGGCGATTGATGTCAGCGAACAGTTCGAAATGAATGTCGAGTTGGCACGCAAGCTCGGCAAAGGTTCTGCGCAGTTACTCTGATGTCGGGTTGATACTCTGCCTGCCAGGGCTGAAGATGCTCGCTCAAATACACGAATGTTGCAGGCCACATCTTTTCCGTCATTGGTTCATAAGAAAATGGATAAGTTATCTCGCTTGAACTCGCTTTTGATTCAGCACAATGCAGTCGTTTCGCTGAATATCGAAATTCAAGACTTCAAGTACAATCTGGCCTTGACGATGTCGTCGCTCGATGACGCAGCAGAAAGCGCTATCACTATAAATTTTCAGGATGTCAGTGCGCTTGATCTAAGTGGCTTTGGCGGCGGATTGACTCAATTCATGGAGCTCGTCGTTACCCGAATCGATCGTGGGCTCGACAGAATCAGATATGAATTAAGAGACGTAGAGGACGAAAAAATTTCCTTCTACTTCTTTACCTTCAGCGAGCCGAGCCATGCGCAGCAGTGTTGCGGGGTTTGATAGACCGTACTGTCAGTGCGCTCGCCTCTGATGCGCCATTAAATATTGGCGATCGGTTGCCGATACTCCGGTATCTAAATTCCGATCGAGCGAAGGCGCATGGACATCAGCAATACCAGCAGTGAATATCAAAAGCCGAAAAATCTCGCAGGGCTGGGCCGTCGCTGGGGTGGGCAGATCATCGATACGTTGATCACCTACTTTTTGATCCTCTTCGTAGGACGGCTGGCGGAGTTTATTGGTTTGCCGCCAAATGTGGTGGCTGTCCTGGCTCTTGGTACGGGTGTGGCGTATTACCTGTTTTCCGACGCAATGCCCAACGGGCAAAGCCTGGGTAAAAAGCTGCTGGGGATGTCGGTGATTGATGAGCGTAGCTACTTGAACTGCAATCTGTATCAATCGTTCATACGCAATATCACAACGCCGTTTCTGAACATCCTCGACTGGATTTTCATCTTCTTTGGCTCGCGCAAACGCCTGGGCGACATGCTTGCGTCAACAATTGTGATTCGTGTCAGGTGAGTCAAGTGGGGCGACGGCAGTCGCCCAAGTGTTAAGGTTTCGAATCTTGCTGAATGTCCTCCGAGTCACTGGAGGTTGCGGCGTCCTTCTGCGTTTCTTGCGGTTCGGCGCCGGAGTTTGAGCCTGACGCTTCTTCGCCTTTTTTATTGGCTTTTTCCTCGTTGGACTCTGAGCTTTGCGCCTGATTTGTGCCGGAGGAGGCCGTCGGTGTTGCTGCCGAACTGGTCTGCGTGAAGAGCGAGCCAGTCAACAGCAGGCTTGCAAGCGTCAGGGTTGCAATCGACTTGTTCATGATCTGAGTCTTCCGCGAGATGTGGGTAACTCTTTGGAGGCATGAACAGGCCTAAGGTGCTGGCCGTTGGACGAGCGGTAAAGTCACAGATACCCGGCCCAATGTGAAAGTAGAAGGATTTCTACCAAGCCGACCACAAACATGACCGCGACAAAGCGCCGCGAAAACACCGCGCTATATTTTGCGGCCTTGCAAGTCGGCCCATTCAATCCCGAAGCGGCTCAGGTATTTTCTCAAGCGATCTGCATCATTCGGCTGCGCCTTGGCCTGGCGCGATACGCCGAACAGTCTGCGTCCGGCATCCGACAGACTGTCCGCTTGCCGACATACTTCAATTACCGCTTTCAATTGCAATCGATCAAACAGGTCGAGGCTATCGGCGTCTCCCGGGAGGTCATCCGACACGCCGTCCGCTTGCGCCAGCCCCCACGCATAACGCAGCCGATCAATTTCTTCCTGCACTTGCGCCTCATCAATCCGCCCGCTGTCCGCCAGCGTGGCCATCCGGGTAATCGACGCTGACAGTTCGCGAAAGTTGCCCAGCCATGCTGCTTCCCGAGAGCTGGCGAAGGAGAGGTAGCGTCGGCGCGCTTCGAGGTTGAAGCGCACCAGTTGGCCGTGATCGCGAGCGTGACGTTCGAGCTCGAAATCGATGTTGGGCTCGATGTCTTCGCGGCGGCCGGCCAGGCCGGGCAAATCAAATGTCCAGAGGTTGATGCGTGCGTACAGATCCTCGCGGAACAGGCCTTCGGCGAAGCGGCTGCGCAGATCGCGGTGAGTGCCGGCGATGATCAGGAAGTCGCTGTCGACCTCCTTGTCGGAGCCAAGCGGAAAGAAGCGCTTTTCTTCGATAGCCTTGAGCAGCATCGCCTGTTCGTCCGCGCCCAGCTCACCGATTTCATCGAGAAACAACATGCCGCCGTCCGCAGCGCGCAGCAGGCCGTCGCGGGCGTTTTGCGCGCCGGTGAAAGCGCCTTTGACGTGACCAAACAAAGCCGACATCGCACCGTCGCCCCGCAGGGTGGCGCAGTTCACCTCAACAAACCGGCCCTGCACTTGATGGCGATTGCGTTTGAGTTCGTAGATGCGTCGGGCAAGAAACGATTTGCCGGCGCCGGTCGGGCCGATCAGCAGCATGGGCGCCTTGGAGCGCACGGCCACGCGTTCAATCTGTTCGATGGAGCGGTTGAACGCCGCGTTACGGGTGGCGATGCCGGACTTCAAGAACTCCAGGCCTTCGAGGCGTTTGTTGGCGAAACGCGAGGCAATGCGGTCATAACGCGACAGGTCGAGGTCGATCAGCGCGTGAGTGCCGGTGGCTTGTTCATCTTCGCTTTTGCGTCGGGCGGGGGAGGTCTGGATCAGGCGCGCCGGCAGATAGCGTGCTTCGGTCAGCAGGAACCAGCAAATCTGCGCGACGTGGGTGCCGGTGGTGATGTGAACCAGATAGTCCTCGTGCTCGGTATCGAAGCTGTAGGCCGTCGTGAAGTCATGTAGTGCGCCGTAGACCTCTTCGAAATCCCACGGATTGCGCAGTGCCATGGGGTGCAGGTGTACCTCGGTTTCCGGCGAGACCTGCTGGATATCGGCGCGAACCCGTTCAGCGAGGCTGATGTCGCGCGCGTCGATACCGTGAATCAGTTCCAGACGATGGATCAGCACGTCCGGTTGCTGGCACAGGCCAACGCTCGGTCGCCAGTGGCTCCAGCGATTGGCGCCTTTGCCAACGCGGTCCAGGGTGGCGCCGATAAAACCGATGGCGACGGTGCGTTTGTTGGGCATGGCTATCTCAAAAGATAAATGACGATATCAGATGATAGGTTTCTCACACTGGGTTTGTCTTTGGTTCAGCTCAAAGAAATCGATAAAAAATAAAAAAACTATATAAATCAATAAGATAAAAAATAAATTTTGCGCCTCTCAAAAACTGGCACAGCCGCTGCAATACCTATCGCAACGAACAGGACAACACAGCGAGACGCCACGATGGCCAACTTCAAACTCTTCAACACGCAATCGAAACAGCTGCCAGCCTGCGACACTTTGAATGCCTCCGGCGCCTCGGCATATGCCTACACGCCGAAGCATCAACTGGCTCAACTGGCGGTCACCGGTTGCCTGAACCAGACGTTTTACGCCAGCGCTGAAAGCCAGCTGGATCAAGTGTTGAAGCTGGTGGCTGAACTCGACAGCCGTTTCGTGGCGAAGGCTGCTGTCTACGCTCGCCAAAAGGGCCACATGAAAGACATGCCGGCATTGCTGCTCGCGGCGTTAACGGCGAACCGTTCGACGCTGGTGCCTGAGGTGTTTGAACAAGTGATCGACAGCGGCAAGATGTTGCGCAACTACGTGCAGATCCTGCGCAGTGGCGCCACCGGGCGCAAATCCCTCGGTTCGCAACCCAAGCGTCTGGTGCAGAACTGGCTGAACCGCGCGACCGAACGTCAACTGCTGCAAGCGTCGATTGGCAACCAGCCATCGCTGGCGGACGTGGTGAAGATGGTTCACCCAAAGCCGGCTGAGGCCTGGCGCGAAGCGTTCTTCGCCTGGCTGATCGGCAAACCGGTGGATGTGCAGGCATTGCCCGAGTTGACCCGTGATTTGCTGGCATTTCGCAGCGGTGCGAGTCGCGAAGTCCCCGCAGTACCGTTTCAACTGCTCGGCAACGAAATTCTGAGCAAAGAGCAATGGGCGGCGCAGGCCTGCAACATGGGCTGGCAGGGGTTGCGCATCAACCTCAACACCCTGGCGCGGCATGGCGCGTTCGAGGTTCCGGGTTGCGTCGAGTACGTGGCCGCGCGACTTGCAGATCCGCAAGAAGTGGCCAAGGCGCGGGTTTATCCGTACCAGTTGCTGGCGGCCTACCGGATGGTTGGCGATAACGTTCCGCTGCAGATCCGCGAGGCATTGCAGGACGCACTTGAGTTATCGCTGGCCAACGTGCCGAAGCTGGAAGGCGCGGTGGTGGTATGCCCGGACGTATCGGGTTCAATGGGCAGCCCAGCGACCGGTTATCGTCAGGGTGCAACCACCGCAGTGCGTTGCATTGATGTGGCGGCACTGGTCGCGGCGGCGGTGTTGCGCAAACAGCCGGCGGCGCGGGTGATGCCGTTCGAAGTGAAGGTGGTGGATATCAAGCTCAATCCACGGGACAGCGTGATCAGCAATGCGGAGAAACTGGCCGCGGCCTTTGGCGGCGGCACCAACTGCTCGGCGCCATTGAAGAAACTGGCGGACAGCAAGGCCAGGGTCGATACGCTGATTCTGGTATCGGACAACGAGTCCTGGATCGACACGCGGCGCCGTGGTGCCAGTGAGACCATGCTCCAGTGGGAGCGCATCAAGCGGATCAACCCGCAGGCACGGCTGGTGTGCATCGATATCCAGCCGGGTTATGCAACGCAGGCAGCCGACCGCGATGACATCCTGAATGTCGGCGGTTTCAGCGATGCGGTGTTCGATGTGGTCGAGCAGTTCACCAGCGGTCGTTACGGTGCCCAGCACTGGGTCGAAGCGATCGAGAAGATGCAATGAATTGATTTGTCACAGGCGCTGAATGCCGGTGGGACTACATCCAAGACGTCTCATCAAACCCTTGTCAGCGTGTGTGACGGCACGAATGCCTGATGGCTGTACATCTGAGGCCGGTTAACCCCGGTGCGCGGCGACGCGCAACAGTCATCAACTTTTGTCGTGCCACCTTATTGGAAAAGAAAGCAGCGAATGCAACAGGTACTCCATCGGAACGCGGGTTCGAATCCCGCCCCGGCAACGGGGGCTCGACTGGCAGAGCCACAGTGTCTGTTTTTTTGTCGCTGCACATGACGGAACAACGCCGAATCATCGGCCAACGAATAAAGAATAGAGAAATGAAAGCACACACTTACCAACTGCTCGAAGTCGCCAACGGCAAGCCGATCAAACTCTGGACCGAAGGCGTCCCGGTGGAAAACGAGGCCCGCGAGCAGCTGATGAACACGGCAAAGATGCCATTCATCTTCAAGCATCTGGCGGTGATGCCGGATGTGCATCTGGGCAAGGGCTCGACTATTGGCAGCGTGATTCCGACGGTGGGCGCGATCATCCCTGCGGCCGTCGGCGTGGACATCGGTTGCGGCATGATCGCCGCACGCACGTCGTTGACCGCAGCCGACTTGCCGGACAACCTGCAAGGTCTGCGCAGCGCCATCGAGCAAGCGGTGCCCCATGGCCGCAGTTCGAACCGTTCTCGGCGCGACAAGGGCGCGTGGGACGAGATTCCGCAGCAAGCCGATCTGGCCTGGGCGGGGCTTCAGCCACGTTTCAAACTGATCACCGACAAGTACCCGAAACTGACCAACACCAACAACCGTGGGCATCTGGGCACGCTAGGCAGCGGCAACCACTTCATCGAAGTGTGCCTGGATGAAGCCAACCGGGTCTGGTTCATGTTGCACAGTGGTTCTCGCGGTGTCGGCAACGCCATTGGCAACCTGTTCATTCAGATGGCTCAGGCGGATATGCGGCAACACATCGCCAACTTGCCGGATCGTGACCTGGCGTACTTCGAAGAAGGCAGCCAGCACTTCGATGATTACGTGGAAGCGGTGAGCTGGGCGCAGGACTTCGCCAGACAGAACCGCGAATTGATGATGCGCGCGGTGATTCAGGCCACGCGCCAGATCATTCGCAAACCGTTCGAGGTGGCGCTGGAAGCGGTCAACTGCCACCACAACTACGTGCAGAAAGAGCGGCATTTCGGCGAAGAAATCCTGGTCACCCGCAAAGGCGCGGTGTCGGCGAAGAAAGGTGAACTCGGGATCATTCCGGGTTCGATGGGCGCCAAGAGTTTCATTGTGCGCGGCCTGGGCAACGAAGAGTCGTTCAGCTCCTGCAGCCACGGCGCCGGCCGCACCATGAGCCGAACGAAGGCAAAGAATACGTTCACCGTCGAAGACCAGATCCGCGCCACGGCGCATGTCGAGTGCCGCAAGGACGAAGCGGTGATCGACGAAATTCCGATGGCCTACAAGGACATCGACAAAGTCATGCACGCCCAGCGCGAGTTGGTGGAAGTGCTGCACACCCTGCGGCAAGTGGTGTGCGTCAAAGGATAAAAGGATCAGCAGTCATGGAATTTGCAGAACGCCACCCGCTGTGTGCCACGATGCGTGCGCGGGTACTGGAAGAGTTGGCGCGTATAGAGCGCGAGCGCAATGTCACGGTGTTGTACGCCTGTGAGTCCGGCAGTCGGGCCTGGGGCTTTGCCTCGACCGACAGCGACTACGACGTCCGGTTCGTGTACGTGGAAAAACCGCAGTGGTTCGTTCAGGTCGACACGCCGCGCGCTGTGATCGAGCGGCCATTGGACGACGAGCTGGACGTCAGCGGCTGGGAACTGCGCAAGACCCTCGGGTTGTTGCGCAAGTCCAACCCGACGTTGCTGGAGTGGCTCGACTCGCCATTGGTGTACCGCAGCGAAAGCGCGCAGGTTACGCAACTGCGGGAGCTGGCCGAAGCGTTCTACAGCCCGCCGGCAGCCCGCAACCACTATCTGTCGATGGCGAAAAACAACTTTCGCCAGTACCTGCAAGGCGACAGCGTACGGTTCAAGAAGTACTTCTACGTGCTGCGGCCGTTGCTGGCGGTGCGCTGGATCGATCAGGGGCGTGGGCGTCCACCGATGACCTTCGCCGACCTGCTGACCACGGTCGACGACCGCGCACTGCTGGCTGAAGTCGACGAACTGCTGGCACTTAAACGCAATGCCGACGAGCGCGCCTACGGCCCGCGTCGTCCGGCGCTGCACAGGTTCATCACTGCCGAACTCGAGCGCGATGTGCCCACATTACTCAGAACTCAGGAAGACTCGCGACGACTGGATGATTACCTCAGGGAGACCGTCGGGTTGTACGCGTAAGGATTGAAATGGAACAGCAAGTGATTGAACTGGACGGCGCGATTGGCGGCGGTCAGGTGTTGCGCAGCGCGCTGAGCCTGTCGATGGTGACGGGCCAGGCGTTTCGCATTAAACAGATTCGTGCCCGCCGCAGTCGGCCGGGATTGTTACGCCAGCATTTGACGGCAGTGATGGCGGCCGCCGAAGTCTGCGGCGCACGGATCGCGGGAGCGGAACTGGGCTCGCAGGAGTTGCGCTTCGAGCCGGGAGCGATTCGTTCGGGTGATTACCGGTTTGCGATCGGCACGGCCGGTAGTTGCACGTTGGTGTTGCAGACATTGCTGCCGGCGCTGTTGCAGGCGCCGGGCACAAGTCGCGTACGGATCAGCGGCGGTACGCATAATCCGTTGGCGCCGCCTGTCGATTTCCTTACGCGCAGCTGGTTGCCGTTGATGCGGCGCATGGGTGCCGGCATTGAGCTGGATCTGCTGCGTCACGGCTTTGTCCCGGCCGGTGGCGGTGAGATCGACGTCACGGTGCAGCCGTCGCAACTGACGCCGCTGGACCTGTGTGAGCGTGGGGCGCTGCTGTCGCAGCAAGCCTTGGCGCTGACGGCCGGTCTCGCACCGAGCGTCGCCGAGCGTGAACTGAATCAGGTGGCGAAACGCTTGCGCTGGGCAGCGGAAACTTTGCATCCGATCACGCTCGACCCGGCGCGTGGCCCCGGTAACGTGCTGTTACTGGAGTACGTGTTCGAGCAGGTCACCGAAGTCTTCAGTGCCTTTGGCCAGGTGTTGTTACGGGCGGAGAAGGTCGCTGATACCGCAATCAATCAGGCGACAGACTGGTTACGCAGTGACGCTGCGATGGCGGAACACCTCGCCGATCAGTTGCTGCTGCCGATGGCGCTGGCCGGCGGTGGATCATTTACCACCCCAAGGATGACCGAGCATCTGCACAGCAACATCGCGGTGATCGAGCGCTTCTTGCCGGTCACTATCGAATGCTCGGAAGAGGGCGCCGAGCGTCTGCGGGTTGAGGTCCGCAGCTGTCGCTGATCGCGTCGCAGGCCCGGATCAATCTCGCAAATGCGGCAATTTGCTGGCCCCCAGGCTTGGGCTTCCCCGGCAAACTCGCCTTTTTTCAAAAGGTTAGGTTGGCTATATGCGGACGATTGTCATAACCGTTGCAACGCTTTCCCTGGCTGCCTTCGCTTCGGCCATTGAAGCGAGGGAGTTGAGCAAGAGTCACCGGTTTGCCTGTACGTGGGGCTCGGACATCGCCGCCGGCGCACAACAGTCGAAGCTCTCGGGGATCTCGTTGTATGGCGCGCGCAAGCAGTTGCAGGTGCGCAAGTTCCAGCAACCGTGGATGCGCATGACGGCGATGGGGATTACCGAGCAGACCTACAACAGCACGTCGAAGCTCAAGCCGGCGGCGGTCAAGCAGACCTATTACGAACAGTGCGTGCGGCATGAGCTGGCCCAGCGATAAACCAAAAAGCCCAACCTGAAGAGGTTGGGCTTTTTCATGCCTGACGAAAAGTCAGCGTCACTTGTCAGTCTCGCAATTGAAAGCCTCACGGCAGTTGCCGTTGAAGATCAGGCAGGGATTGATCCGCATGGCGGGGTTCCTGACAGTAGGCGCGGAGAGAGGCGATTTTCGCCAGGTTCCGCGAAGGGCGGCTAAAACATAGAAGAGCTTTGGACGCTGCAAAGGCCAGTGTTTTTCCAGATGTTTTTCTCATGAAAAAGCGCAGTTTCAGCACGGATCAAACCTGCGGAGTACCATGGCACGCTCCATCCGCCGTCGAGCTCTGTGTTCCATGCCTTTGATTTCCCGCTTCCACGCTTTGTTCGATCAGGCCCGGCGCGCCTTGCTACTGGTTTGGGCGACATCCCGCGGTTTGTTTCTGGGCCTGGTGCTGGCGACCCTGATTGCCGGCGTTCTGCCGGCGCTGGCCGCATGGCTGGGTCAGCGCATTGTCGATGCGGTGGTGACGGCGATGCAGTTGCACGCGCAGCAGGGCGATGCACCGCTGTGGCCGGTGTTGCGTTATGTGCTGATGGAGGCGGGCGTGCTGGCGTTGTTGTCCGGTACACAACGGGCGCTCTCGGTGCAGCAGTCGTTGTTGCGGGTGCAGTTGGGGCAGAAGGTCAACACGCTGATTCTGGAAAAGGCGCAGACCCTGTCGCTGGTGCAGTTCGAGAACTCCGAGTTCTACGACAAGCTGGTGCGCGTGCGCCGCGAAGCCTCGACCCGGCCGCTGGCGTTGGTGATGAAGTCGCTGGGGTTGATCCAGAACCTGATCATGCTGATCAGCTTCGGTGTGCTGCTGGTGCATTTTTCGCCGTGGGCGCTGGTATTACTGGTGATCGGCGCGTTGCCAGTGTTCTTTGCCGAGGCGCATTTTTCCGGCGACGCTTTCCGCTTGTTCACCCGCCGTGCCCCGGAGAGTCGGCAGCAAAATTACATCGAAACCTTGCTGTCCCATGAGGCCTACATCAAAGAGGTCAAGCTGTTCGGCTTCGCGCCGTTGTTGTTGCAGCGTTATCGGGACACTTTTGCCAAGCTCTACGCCGAGGATCGGCGCCTGACATTGCGTCGTGATGGCTGGGGTTTCGGTCTCGGCTTGCTCGGTACAGGGGCGTTCTATCTGGCTTATGCCTGGGTGGTGATCGATGCGGTGCACGGCAATATCAGTCTCGGTCAGATGACCATGTACCTGGTGTTGTTCAAGCAGGGGCAGAGTGCGGTCAGCAGCAGCCTGAGTGCGATCAGCGGTTTGTATGAGGACGGTCTGTACCTGTCGAGCCTGTATGAGTATCTGGCCGAACCGGTGTTGGCTGATTGCGGTTATCTCACCGTTGGCGCGTATCCGGGTGATGGCCTGCGTTTTGAGAACGTCGGTTTCCGCTATCCGGGGGCCAGCCGTGCCGCACTGGAAGGCATCGATCTGCACCTGGTGCCGGGCAAGAGTGTGGCGCTGGTGGGGGAGAACGGCTCAGGCAAAACCACGCTGATCAAATTGCTGACGCGCCTTTATCGGCCCGATCAGGGTCGGATTCTGCTTGATGGCAGCGATTTGCAGGATTGGGAAGAGAACACCTTGCGGCGGCGTATCGGCGTGATTTTTCAGGACTACATTCGCTACCAGTTCACCGTGGGCGAAAACATTGGCGTGGGGGATACCTCGGCGTTCAACGATGAATCGCGCTGGCAGGCCGCAGCGGCCGAAGGCATGGCCGCGCCGTTCATTGAAGGCCTCGACCGTGGCTATGCCACGCAGTTGGGCCGCTGGTTTGCTGGCGGTCAGGAGTTATCGGGCGGGCAATGGCAGAAGATTGCCTTATCCCGGGCGTACATGCGCCGCGATGCCGACATCCTGATTCTCGACGAACCGACCTCGGCGCTGGATCCGGCAGCGGAAGCGGCAGTGTTCGAGCATTTCAGCCAACACACCGAAGGGCGCATGACCTTGTTGATTTCCCATCGCTTTTCCAGTGTGCGCAATGCCGATCAGATCATGGTGCTGGAGGGTGGACGGATACTGGAGAAGGGCGATCACAACAGCCTGATCGCTGCAAACGGGCACTACGCCAAGCTGTTCGATCTGCAGGCTCGCGGCTATCGCTAGGAATCCTGCGCGCTGCGCACCAATGCTGGGCCGGCCACGCGCGGCGCGGGTTTGGACTGCATCAGCGCATCGATCGCCTTGCGATAATTCTGCCCGCCCAGCGCCATGCTGTTGTTGTGGGTGGCACCCGGCACCAGAAGCAATCGTTTCGGTTGTCGGGCGGCGTTGAACAGCTGCTCGCTGAAGCGCGGCGGCACGAACGCGTCGGCCATGCCGTGCACCACCAGCAGCGGCATGTGAATTTCGGCGATCTTGTCGATGGAGTCGAATTTCTGCGACAGCAGCCAGCGTACCGGCAGCGAGGTGTTGGCCACCGCCGCCGCCACATCGGCGAGAGAGGTGAAAGTCGACTCGATCACCAGGCCTTTGACCGGCAGCGGGGTATGGTCCCGAGCCGCGTCCTGGCCGAGTTCGGCCGCCAGATCAATCGCCACGGCACCGCCCAGGGAGTGACCGTAGATCAGGCGCTTGCTCGGGTCGGGCTGCAGCAGTTTGAAGCGCTCCCACGCCACACGGGCATCTTCGTACACGCTGCTTTCCGAAGGCAGATCGCCCTTGCTCTGGCCGAAACCACGGTAGTCGATCGCCAGTACCGAGTAGCCGGCCGCGCGCAGTTGTTCGATACGAAACAACTGCCCGGTAAGGTTCCAGCGCACACCATGCAGATAGAGAATTGCCGGTGCATTGGCTTTTTCCGCCGGCCACCACCAGGCATGAATATTCTGCCCGGCCTTGAAGCTCTTGGGCTGCAAGTCGAGTTCCTGCACGCTGCCCGGCAAGCCGTGATACCAGCCGGCCGTGCCCGGTTCGATGCGAAACAGCAGTTTGCGCTCGGTGTGTTCGAGCACCGCACAACTCGTCGGCACGCCAATGATCAGTGCAGCCATGCAGGCGAACGCCAGACGGCGGCGACGCAAACGGGTCATGAAGGACAGGAACATTAAACGGTTCACCACAGCGCAGACAAAGAAGGCTTTTTACCAGAAGGCTCGGTCTGCGCGTGACTTTTTCGACCACCGTCTACTCGCAACGATTACAAAATGCTGCAGCTCAGCCCACGCGCAGGACGATTTTGCCGATGTGGTCGCCACCTTCCATGCGCGCATGCGCCTGGGCGGCATCGTTCAGCGAATAAACCTTATCGATGATCGGCAGGCAGCGTCCGGCGTTAAGCGCCGGCCACACGTGTTCGCGCAGTTGCTCGGCAATTTCGGCTTTTTCCTCTGCGGTGCGCGCTCGCAGCAAGGAGCCAGTGATCACCGCACGCTTGGCCATGATCGCCAACAGGTCGATGTCGTTGGCCTTGCCGCCACCAAGAAAGCCCAGCATCACCAGCCGGCCATCCATCGCCAGCGCGCTGACATTTCCGTTGAGGTACGAGGCGCCCATGATGTCGAGAATCGCGTTCACCCCCTGGCCTGCAGTTTTTTCGGCGATGACTGTGGCGAAATCCTGCTCGCGATAATTGATCGGCTGCCCACCCAGTTTGCTGATTGCCGCGCATTTATCGGCACTGCCGGCGGTGGCGAAGGCTTCGATGCCGAACTCGCGGCAGAGCATCAGCGCGGTGGTACCGATGCCGCTGGTGCCGCCGTGAATCAGCACACGCTGACCCCGCTGGGCGTCGCCGAGGCCGAACAGATTGGCCCACACGGTAAAGAAGGTTTCCGGGATAGCGGCGGCCTGCACCCAATCCAGTCCATCGGGGATCGGCAGGGTTTGCCCGGCCGGGACGTTGCAGTATTCGGCGTAACCGCCACCGTTGGTCAGCGCGCAGACCTTGTCCCCGACGGCAAACTGACTGACACCGGCACCCAGCGCCACCACTTCGCCGGCCACTTCCAGACCGGGGATCGGGTTCATGCCCGGCTTCATCGGGTATTTGCCGGCGCGTTGCAGGGCGTCGGGGCGGTTGATCCCGGCGGCATGCACGCGGATCAGTACTTCACCGGCTGCCGCGACGGGCAGGGACACACGTTTGGCTTGCAAGACTTCCGGGCCACCGGGTTGAGTGATTTCGATCCGGGTCATTTCGTTGGGCAAAGTCATGTCGATTCCTGTTGCTTGAGGTTCTGAAGATGGGAGCGCAGCCCGCGGGCAATGATTCCCTTCAATTTTCACAGACGCGTGGTTCAGTCACTGAGGGTAGCCATTTCAGGGCGTGCTCTAACAGGATCGCCACGGCAATCGCCCCTGCGGCGATCACGAAGAGCATTGCGTGCTGACCGCCCGTGGCATTGAACAGTGCCGAATAGGCAAATCCGGCCAGCGCCTGAAATGTGGCAAACGATACGGTGGCGCGGCTCCAGGCGATTTGCTGGCGATGGTGATCCGGCACCAGCTCATGCACGCGGGCCAAGGCCAGCGGGACGATGCCGGGCGGGAATGAACCGATGATCACTGCCAGCACGGCTAACGCGATGAAAGAGTGGGAAACCGCCAGCAGTCCCAGCGCAATCGCCTGCACCACCAATACCAGCCGGATGCCCATCCGCGCGCCAAGCCTGTCCGCGAGAAAGCCGTAACTTACCGGGCCGACAATTGCGCCCAGGCCATACATCACCCAAACCAGTGCACCAATCTGCGCCCCGGCACCGAGCCCGCGAGCCACGTAATCCACCAGAAACACCATGGCCGGCACCAGACCTGCGGCCATGAATGCGTATTGGCCGAACAGCAAATAGACGGCGGAGGGCGTTGGCTCAACCGTCGCGCCTGCGTGAATGGCGATCGGGTGCGGTAGATCAGCAGGCCAGCCAAACCAGCTGATCGCGGTCAGCAACAACGACAATCCGCCCAGTCCCAACCAGGTGGCGGGCAGGCCCATATTCAACAAGGGCGGGACAAGGGTTCCGGAGGCGGCGATGCCCAGGCCGATACCGAGAAAAATCGCACCGCTGGCCAGCCCTTTGCGGGATGCCGGCACGTGGGGCAGAACAGTCGCCGCCACCAGCACCATAATTGCGCCGCCGGTAATCCCCGACAACAACCGCCAGCCAAAGAACCAGCTCACCGACAATGGAAATGCACAGGCAAAAAACGCTGCGGTGACCAGCAGCATCATCAGTCGCAGGGCGTTTTTATTGCTTAGTTGCCGCGCTATCGGCCGGCCGAGCAGGGCGCCGATCAGATAGCCGACCAGATTGGCTGCACCGAGGTAGACCACATCGTTGGCAGAAAACCACTGCGCCTGAATCAGCGAGGGAATAAGCGGTGTGTAGGCAAAACGCGCCAGACCAATGCCGACCAGGCTGGCGCAGAGTCCCGAGAAAATCGGTAACGCTGAGGTGGATGTACGCATGACAGCATTCCTGAGGAAGGTCTATGGCGCTCAGGATATCGGCTATCTTTGCTGCGGTAATGCAGCGATTTGGCTTTATAGTGATGCAAATTCGCATCGGTTGGGGGCAGCATGAACTGGGATGATGCGCGGGTATTTCTCGCAGTATGCAGAGAGTCGACCTTACGCGGCGCAGCGCGGGTTCTGGGGGTGGATCAGGCGACCGTCGGGCGACGGATCACGGCGTTGGAAAAGTCCCTGAGCGCGACCTTGTTCCTGCGCACCTCCGACGGCTACGCATTGACCGCGGTCGGCGAGGCCGCGCTCAAAAGCGTGGAAAAAATGGAGCATTCGGCGCTGGAACTTGAGCGGCAGATTCAGGGCCTGGATGATCGTCTGACCGGCACCGTTCGCGTCAGCACCACCGACTCGCTGGCCATCGACTTCCTGATCCCGGCCATTAGCCGCCTGCACGCGCAGCACCCGGACGTGCGTGTGCAACTGGACGCCTCCACGCAGATCCTCAGCCTGGCCAAGCGCGAGGCCGACATCGCTGTGCGCAATACCCGGCCTGACAATCCCGATCTGATCGCGCGGCGGATTGCGCGCTGGCCCGTGGGATTGTTCGCATCACAGGCGTATATCGACGCCCATGGCATCCCGCCTCAGGGTACCGCGTTCGAAGGCCATGATCTGGTGGTCTACCAACCGTATTTGCAGACGCACAAGGACATGACGCTGGTTTGCGAACCGCTGCATCGCGGGCGGATTGTCGCCAGTCTGAGCTCCAGTCTGCTGGTACGCCGCTCGATTGCGGCTGGCCTGGGCGTAGGAGAAATTCCGGTATACATGGGCGAGCGCGATGGCCTGATCAGGCTTTGGCCGGAGCGCAATCGCCCGCAACCGTATGAGGTCTGGCTGGTGACCCACGCGGACTTGCGCCACACCGCACGGGTCAGGGCGGTGATTGAGCAGATTGTCGAGGCGTTTGCACTGGAGAATGAGTGACGGCTCAAAGCGCTTTGGAGAAGCTACATCGTCTGATGAAACGCCCTACATCCACAGCAGAATCTGCCGGCTTGTGGGCTTGGAGCGCCAGTCCTAAGGTTGATGCAACTCGCAGCGCCAGGAAATCGGTGCGCCAGAGAAGGTATCGCTAACCCAGGGAAGGGGATCGGATTGAAAGCCAGGGAATTCGAGCAATATCAAAGCTTCGACACATTGAGCAAAGGTCGTAACACACAAGCCATGAACGCTATCAGCCGTGAAGAATTCAACGCCAGGATCGAGACCATCGAGGCAAGGATGGATGCTCGGGTAGAGCGAGTGCATGCAGATATCCGAGAGTTCCTTTGCTCCCAGGCAGAGCGAGACAAGGCGAATGAGCGCATTCAGGTCGAACGGGATAAACGCTACGACTCGATGATTCAAGGCATTGCCATCGAGTCCAGAGAGGCGCTCAAAAAGGCGGGTTCCGTGAATGCCAACGTCTGGATGGCAACGGCTGTGCATCTGTTTGGTGTGGTCAGCATTGTCGTGGGTGGCTATTTCGCCAGTCAGGCCAACCTGTATGCAGCGATACAAACAACCTTGGCGGCGGTTCAGGCGGGCAAAGATGTCGGTGCTGCCAAGCCTGCCGAGTTGCCATCATCGGTGTTGCCAAAATAAAAAAAACGGCCTTCAATCGAAGGCCGTTTTTGTTGGCTTTGGAAACCCATGCCTCATGGCATTTGCGGCAGCTCTTGCGGACGCAGGTCAAACACCAGGACTTCGGCATCCACGCCATTGCTCAGGGTCAATGCCTGTTCCTCGCGAACCCGCACGCCATCACCTTCCTGCAGCAACTGGCCATTGAGTTCAACACTGCCGCGAGCGACATGCACGTAGGCGTAACGGTTGGCCGACAGTTTCAGGGTGGCGCTTTCCTTGCCGTCGAACAACCCGGCGTAAACCCGCGCATCCTGGCGTACTGTCAGCGAACCATCGCTGCCGTCCGGCGAGATGATCAGTTGCAGGCGACCACGTTTTTTTTGCGCACTGAAGTGCTCCTGTTGATAGCGCGGTTTGGCGCCGCTGATCTCCGGCACAATCCAGATCTGCAAAAAGTGCACGGGCTTGGTGGCCGAATGGTTGAACTCGCTGTGCGCCACGCCGCTGCCGGCGCTCATCAGTTGTACGTCGCCAGGGCGGATCACCGAGCCGGTGCCCAACGTGTCTTTATGTTCCAGCGCACCTTCGAGCACGTAGGAAAAGATCTCCATGTCGCGATGCGGGTGCTGGCCGAAACCTTTTCCGGCGGCAACGCGGTCATCGTTGATCACCAGCAGGTCGGAAAAACCCTGTTCACGCGGGTCGCGGTAGCTGGCAAAGGAAAAGGTGTGGAACGACTTCAACCAGCCATGATTGGCGAGGCCACGATCGGAGGCTTTGCGAAGAGTCAGCATGATGAAATCTCCTGGGGGGACGTGAATTCGTCCGAGTGAGGAGAAGGTTACTGTTTACTCTTCGGGGTAATAAGTAGATGGAAATTGAAATACTGTCCCTTTCTGGTTGACAGTTGTGTGCGCTTGATCACGTATTTTTTTCCGACGATTGTGTCGCAGTTGGCCATAATGCTCAGCCAGTCTTGTCCGTCCATTTTTCATTATCAGTGATGTGTACCCCATGAAAACCGTGGCCATGGTGTTGTTCCCCGACTTTCTGCTGCTCGACATGGCCGGGCCGCTGGAAGTGTTTTCGGTGGCCAATCGCTATTTGAAACCGGAGTCGCACTATCAGCTGACGACCCTTGGCACCGAGCGCGGGCCGTTGCGTGCGTCCAACGGTGTGCTGGTACACACCGACCGGCATATCGAACAAGCCCTTGAGCGCTACGATTTGCTGCTGGTGCCAGGAGGGCCGGGGGCTTACAACGAAAAACACCCGGCGTTGCTGGCCTGGCTGAAAGCGGCGGTGCCCTGTGCCGAGCGATATGGTTCGATCTGCACCGGTGCCTTCGTGCTCGGCCATGCCGGGTTGCTCGACGGCTATCGGGTGACCACTCACTGGAACTACACCGAACGCCTGATCAAGGCATTTCCAAGGGCGAGCGTCGCCACCGACCAGATTTTCATTGAGGATCGCAATCTGATCACCTCTGGCGGGGTCACGGCCGGCATCGATCTGGCGCTGGCGCTGGTGGCGCAGGATCACGGCAAGAAGTTGGCCCAGGACGTCGCCAAAGTGCTGCTGGTGGTGATGAAACGTCAAGGCGGACAGGCGCAGTTCAGCCCCTTGATGGCGGCGGTGGCGCCTCAGGAAACACCGATCACCCGAGTACAGAATTACGTCCTGGACCATCTCGACGAAGTGTTCAGTGTCGAGCGCATGGCAGGATTGGCCAACATGAGTGCACGGCACTTCGCGCGGACGTTTGTCCGCGACATCAATATGACGCCGATGGAGTTCCTGCAAAGTGCGCGTATCGACTGCGCACGAAATCTTTTGGAAACCACTGACCTGCCTTTGAAAACCGTGGCCTACAAGAGTGGTTTTGGCAGTGTTCGGCACATGCGTCTGTTGTTCGCGGAAAAACTTGGCCTTACGCCTGTGCAATACCGCGAACAGTTCAGCTAGAGCGATTCTGTCCGTTGTGCGCACCCGGATGTCCGTGCTGCGCCCTGTGTGAAGGTTGTGCCGTCATCGCAGGCTGCCAAGATAGTTGGCATGAACAGCCTCAACGATTTGCACTCGGCGTCAGTCCTGTATTTCGGCCCTTACGCCTTTCATTTGCGCCAACGGCTGATCCTCGACGGGGATCGGCAACTGCGCATGGGCGGGCGGGCGCTGGACATTCTGCAGGTGCTGGTCGAGCGTGCAGGCCGAGTGGTCAGAAAGGAAGAGTTGATTGCACGGGTCTGGCCCACTTCGGTGGTCGAAGAGATCAATCTTCGCGTCCACATTGCCGCCCTGCGCCGGGCGCTCGGTGACGGTGAGAACGGCCAGCGCTACATCGTCAATGTGCCGCAATGTGGCTACAGCTTCGTTGCTCCGGTGCACGGCGACAATTTCGAGCACGTGGCCCTGGAACACCTGCAAGCGCCACAACACAACTTGCCTGTGCGGCTGACGCCGGTGACCGGTCGCGATTCAGTGGTGGGCTCGATGGTGCGGCAATTGCCACTGTGCCGATTGATGACCGTGACGGGGCCTGCGGGTGTCGGCAAAACCACGGTGGCGTTGCGTGCTGCAGAGTTGCTGTTACAGCATTTTCGCGACGGGGTCTGGCTGGTGGACCTGGCGGTAGTCAACGACGCCACGCCACTGCTCGATTATCTGTTGCACACCCTTGAAACCGATCTCGTCACGCTGGCAGCGCGTCACAGCTTGCTGGTGCTGGATAACTGCGAGCATCTGCGTGAAGCCTGCAAGGCTCTGGTTGAACGTTTACTGGAGGCCGCGCCACGGTTGTCGATTCTTGCGACCAGTCGCGAAGCATTGCAGGCCAGTCTGGAGACCGTGCAAACCCTGCCGCCACTGGCCATTCCCAAGTCCTCAGCGTTGGGCAGTGTCGAAGAGACCATGAGCTATTCGGCCGTGCAATTGTTTGTCAGTCGTGCCCGAGCCCGGCAGCAGGGTTTTACCCTGCGTGAACAGGATCTCAATGCTGTGCGCGACATCTGTCGGCGGCTCGATGGGCTGCCACTGGCGATTGAACTGGCGGCGGCGCACATTGATGCGCTGGCGTTGGTCGGCTTGCAGTCTCAACTCGACAATTGTTTACAGCTGCTCAGCCATGGTCGGCGTACTGCCGTGCCACGCCATCAAACCCTGAAAGCCGCGCTGGACTGGAGCTATCAGCACCTGAGTGAGCAGGAACAGCGGGTGCTGCAACGCCTGTCGGTCTTCAAAACGGCGTTTGCCATTGATGCGGCGATGGGCGTCATCAGTTGCGCGCTATTACCCCCGTCGACGTTGGCCCTGATGATTGATCGGTTGGCGCAGAAGTCTTTGCTGGCGGTGGAGCGGGGCAGTGCCGGGTTGCGCTATCGCATGCTCAACACCACTCGTCGATACGCCCGCGAACAACTGGAACGCAGCGGTGAATCCAACGAGTACGAGCGTCGGCATGCGCGCTTCGTCAGCCGCAGTCGTTGGGTGTCAGGCTCGCAGTTGGCGGCTCAACTCGTCGAGTAACCAGCGCACCTTGCGCAGGTCCGGGGTGGCGTAGCCCTCGGTGAAGCGTTGATAGATCGGGTTCAATAACTCCAGTGCTTCGCGGTAGCGGTTCTGCCGTTGCCACAACTGCGCCAGCGAAGTAGCACTGCGCAGTTCCCAGGCCAGGGCGCCCTGGGTTTGCGCGATCGACAGTGCCTGGAGCAAGACCGTTTCGGCTTGCCGGGTGCTGCTGTCGGGGCAAGCCGATTGTTCAATCAACATGCGATCGGCCCGAGCCCGCAGAATCTCCGCCGTGCTCCAGCCTGCAGCTCCGCTGTGTGCCCGCTCAAGCAACGCATCATCAACAAAGCGGCTGTCCAGGGTCACCATGATTTCTCTGATCAGACCGCTGTCATCGGTCGCTATCGGCACGGCGGCATCGGCGTCGAGGACCTGCGCGTATTGCCGTGCCCAGCGATAGAACAGCAATACGGAATGCTTCTGCGCCTGCTCCAGCAACAGCTGCAGCAAAGCACGGGCGTTTTGCGGGTCACCGTTGTAATGAGCAATCAGGCAACTGGCCAGCGCCAGGGTGTAGCAGATCGAGGTGCCGTGGTTGATTTGCACGGCGATGTCCAGTGCCTGCCTGGCCGTACGCCAGGCCTGTTCAGGGAAACCTTGCAGCCACAACACCCGGGCCAGCACCGTCAGCGAGGCGACGCTCTGGTCGTACTGCACGCCGAAGCCATGGGTGAAGCGGTTGGGGTTGCCGTTTTGCGCCATGCGCTGAATCACTTGCTCGGCATGCAGGCGTGCCTGCTGCTGGTCGCCGGCGTAATGCAGCGCCAACACCCGCAGGCGATGTGTGCTCAGCGACAGCTGCGGGTCGCCGTGCAGGCCGAGTCGATCGAACTGTTCGCTCTGTTCCAGCGCCGACCGATAGTGGCCACAGCTGAGGTTGACCGCCATGTGCCCGGACACCGCACGCAGTTGGCCAGCCACGTCGTCGTACGCTTGCGCCAGCGCATGGGCATCGACGAATGCGGCGATGGTTTCCGGGGTACCACCCCAGGTGTGGTAGCAGGCGCTGCCGAGCGCCAGTTTCAGCGCGATCTTCACCCGAGGGCAAGGTTCGGCAGCGTTTTCCAGCAGGGCCAGCGCCTGACGCACGTAACCGCCGTATTCCTTGAGCAGCGACAACTCTTGCCACAGGGGCGCCGAGGTCGCGGCCAGATAAATCCCCACATCATCGGGGCCTGCACCGTTCAGACTCCAGTCGAGCGCCGCGCGCAGGTCTTCCAGACCGCGTGCGTAGCGTTCGATCCACAGGGCGGTTGAGGTCGTTTCCCAATCGGTCTGCGCCTGATACATCAGCGCCAGACAACGTTCAGCGTGGCGTTCGCGGGTTTCGGCGAGTTCGGCGCCTTGCTCGAGTTTTTCCAGGGCATAGCGGCGCGTGGTGTCGAGCAACCGATAGAACACTTCCTCGTCACCGACTTCGACGTTGAGCAACGATTTGGCGACCAGTTGTGTGATCGAACCGAACACCTCGCCGGGCTGGATCTGCTGTCCACCGATCACCGCAGCGGCGGACTCCAGCGTGAAGCCACCCCGAAACACGCCGAGCCGGCGCAGGCAGGTCTGTTCGCAATCGGTGAGCAGGTTGAAGCTCCAGTCCAGCGTGGCACGCAGCGTCTGATGGCGCTCCACGCTGCTCTGGTTGCCGGCCGCCACTACCGGCAGACGCCCTTGCAGCTGGCTGAGCAAACCCTGCAGGCCGAGTTCTCCAACCTGCGCCGCCGCCAGCTCCAGCGCCAGCGGAATGCCGTCCAGACGCCGACAGATTTCAAGCGCATCGGGCAACTCGGCGTCGCTCAATTCAAAGCCCTCGTGCGCGGCCAGGGCGCGTTCGGCAAACAGTTGCAGTGCCGAAAAACTCAACGCCTGCGCACGATCAAGCACGGCAATAGGCGGCGGGTAATCGAGGGATTCGAGACGTTGCACATACTCGCCTTCGGCACGCAGGCTCTCGCGGCTGGTGGCCAGAATGTGAACCTGCGGCGCACCGCGCAAAATGCTCTCGCTGAGCAGTGCCATGGCGTCGATCAGGTGTTCGCAATTGTCGATTACCAGCAGCATCTGGCGCTCGCGCAGCGCATTGACGAGGTGGGTCAGCGGATCGTTGTCATGCGGCACCACATCCAGCAGGGCCGCCAGGTGCGAGCAGATCATTCGTGCGTCGTTGATCGGCGACAGATCCAGCAGCCGGATACCGTCCCGATAGTGGCCGATCATCTGCTCGGCAACGCGCAGGGCCACGGTGGTTTTGCCGATGCCGCCGGGGCCGACCAGCGTGATGCAGCGCTGGCGTGGCAACTGTCTGATCAGGCTGTCGACCAGCGGCTGGCGGCCGATCATTCGCGTGCGGCGCAGTGGCAGGTTATGCCGGGTGCCGGTCTCTGCGCAGGTGTGCTGTTCGATCGATTGCAGCCTGATCGGTGCGACAAAGCTGTAGCCGCGCTGCGCCACCGTGACGATGTATCTCTGCCCGCCCTGACCATCGCCCAGGGCTTTGCGCAACGCCGCCATGTGCACCCGCAGATTGATGTCTTCGACGACGCTGTCCGGCCACACGCCGGCAATCAGTTGCTGCTTGCTCACGACATCGCCGGCATGCGCCAGCAGGATCAGCAGAATATCCATGGCACGTCGGCCCAGGCGTAACGGCTGCTCGCCTTCAAGCAGCAGCCGTTTGCCGGGCTGAATCCGATAGGGGCCGAAACCGAGGGCCTGATTCGGGGGAAGACTCAACAGCTCACTCCTGCGAAATTTTTATAATCCTGCCCACGGCGTGTGAAGCCTCCGTGAAGGGCAGCGCGGATCAGCGTCAGCGGCACGCAAGCCTTCTAATCCGCAGTTTTGCGGACATATTCCGCAGGTTCTGGCGTCAGTGCAACGTGCAGATTGCCGGCAATGCTCGAAAGTGATGCAGCGATCGGCATTTTTGCTCGCTGCAATGTTCAGACCAGCGCTTTGTCTCGCGGACAATTAACAACGATTAACTCGTCTGTGTTCGCTTCAACCCCAAAAATCCGCTGAATCAAGCCTGGCCTCAGGCCAGGACCTGATGGCTGCAATGGAGTGCACCTGAGCGGAGGGCGGCGCAATGAGCAACGTGGTGGTGGTCTATCACAGCGGCTATGGCCACACTCGCGTCATGGCAGAAGCCGTGGCGCAGGGCGTCGAACGGCACTTGGGCAGTACCTGTCGGTTGGTGGCGGTAGAAGAAGTCGAGTTCTATTGGGATGAGTTGCACCGCGCCGACGCGATCATTTTCGGTGCGCCGACTTACATGGGCAGCGCGTCGGCGGGCTTCAAGCATTTCATGGAGGCCAGCGCGGCGTTCTATCTGGCAAAACCATGGCGCAACAAGGTTGCCGCCGGGTTCACCAATTCCGGAAGCCTGTGCGGCGACAAGCTCAATACATTGCTGCAAATGGCGGTGTTCGCCGCGCAGCATTCGATGATCTGGGTGGGTCTCGACCTGCTCCCGGCGCGCTCGGTGGCGGGCTGCTTCGATGGACAGTTGAATCGTCTGGGCAGCGCGCTCGGGGCCATGTCCCAATCCAATGTCGAACAGCCCCCCGAGCAGGCGCCGCCGCTCGAAGACCGGCGTACGGCGGCACACCTGGGCGAGCGGGTGGCGCAAGTAGCGCAGCGGTTGAGGCAGCAATGAAGCGCAGGGAAATGAGCTTGGCGCGCGGCAGCGTCTAGACCGCCAGGCGTATGCCGACAGGCGCGGCCGACGCTGGTGGCTTTTCGGGCTTCATGCCCGGCACCTCACGACACCGCCAGGCGAAAGGGCTGATCCCTTCGCTGCGGGTGAAGATATGGCAGAAATGTGCCTGATCGCAGAAGCCACATTCCAGGCTGATCTGCGTCAGGCTCAAGTGGGTGAGCCGGATCAACTGCTTGGCGCGAGCGATGCGCTGGGTGCGGATCCAGTCCTGTGGCGAGAGTCCGGTACTGCATTTGAACGCCCGGGAAAAATGACTGCGTGACAACGAACAGGCCTCTGCCAGTTCGGTGACTTCCAGGCTTTCACCCAGGCGATCGAGGATCAACTGTTTGGCCCGCCGTTCGCGTTGCGGACTGAGGCCGCCGATGCGCGGTGTGCAAGATTCGCTGGAGGGGGCGAGGGCGACTGTTTGTTGTAAGTGAGCCATGGCCAATGTCCGTGTCGGGGGGCAACGCACGCTCGGCACGTTTCCCTCTGGTCAAAAAAACAATGTTTCGCAGAGGGTTTCATTGTTGGACGGGGCCGGAAGACTGACGAGTTAAACGTTGTTAATTGCGCCGCAAAACGTTGAACTCAGCACCTCGCTGCAAGTCGTCGCCATCGACAAACACTTCCAATGGGTGCCGGTGAAATACGGCCCATACAAACGTGCGGCCAGCGTACCGTTGATCAAGTAAAGTACGGCGCTATCGCACCCGACTGAACACGACTTCTCAAGCAAGGAACTCGAGCCCATGAACCGTAACGATCTGCGTCGCGTCGACATGAACCTGTTGGTGATTTTCGAAGCGCTGATGTTCGAAAAGAACCTGACCCGCGTCGCTGAAAAACTGTTCATGGGCCAACCGGCGGTCAGTGCGGCGCTGGGTCGTTTGCGCGACCTGTTCGATGATCCTTTGCTGCTGCGCAACGGTCGCAGCATGGAGCCGACCGCCCGCGCGCTGGCGATTCTGCAGGAGCTGCAACCGGCGATGGATGTGATCTCCGGCGCGGTCAGCCGGGCCAAGGAATTCGACCCGGCGAGCAGTTGCGACGTGTTCCGCATCGGCCTGTCGGACGACGCCGAGTTCGGTCTGTTTCCGCCGCTGCTGCGACAGCTTCAGCAGGAAGCACCGGGGATTGTCGTGGTGGTGCGCCGTGCCAATTATCTGTTGATGCCGGCGCTGCTGGCGTCCGGGGAAATCTCGGTCGGCGTCAGTTACACCACCGATCTGCCGGCCAACGCCAAGCGCAAGAAACTGCGCGACATTCCCTGCAAAGTGCTACGCGGCGATGATCGCCCGGGGCCGCTGACGCTGGACGAATACTGCGAGCGCCCGCACGCAATGGTGTCGTTCTCCGGCGACCTGAGCGGCAACATTGACCTGGACCTGGCCAAGGTTGGCCGGCGTCGGCGCGTGGTGCTCGGCGTGCCGCAGTTCAGCGGTTTGCGTGCGTTGCTCGCCGGCACTGAAATGATTGCTACCGTGCCGGACTATGCCGCGTGCGCGCTGGTCGAAGGCTGCGCCTTGCGCGCCGAAGATCCACCGTTCCCGATCGACGCCGCACAGCTCTCGATGGCCTGGAGCGGGGTGCACGACAACGACCCGGCCGAGCGCTGGCTGCGTTCGCGGATCAGCCAGTTCATGGCGGCGCCGCTGGATATCCCGCATTCCTGACGCGCCAAATTTCCCTGTGGGAGCGGGCTTGCTCGCGAAAGCGGTGTGTCATTCAACAATGATGCTGGCTGACCGGACGCCACTGTCGGATCGCCGCCCGCACCAGGCTCGCTCGCACAGGAATCCGACTCGCCTGAAAGAGAGCACATCCATTCAATTTTCCCTCGCCCGCACCGAGCATGATTCAACCCGATAAGGATTAAAGGGTAGGGTCATGAGCGCATCACAACACGATGAACAGGCACAGGATGTCGGTCTGCTGTTTCTGCGGGTCAGCGGCGGGCTGTTCCTGCTGTGGGTCCACGGTTTGCCCAAGCTGCTGGACTTCAACGCGCAATTGCAGCAGATCGAAGACCCGTTCCACCTCGGTGCGCACCTCACACTCT
Source organism: Pseudomonas fluorescens (assembly GCF_004683905.1). Lineage (NCBI taxonomy): Bacteria > Pseudomonadati > Pseudomonadota > Gammaproteobacteria > Pseudomonadales > Pseudomonadaceae > Pseudomonas > Pseudomonas fluorescens. The sequence continues at coordinate 3,896,951 of NZ_CP038438.1, read as the reverse complement.
GCCTGGCGATTTTCGCTGAAGTCCTCTGCCCGCTACTGATCGTCGCCGGGGTGCTGGCGCGATTGGCCTGCTTGCCTATTCTTTTTGTTCTGCTGGTGGCGCTGCTGGTCGTGCATCCGCAATGGAGTGTGGCCGAGGGGCAATTCGGCTGGTTGCTGTTGATCCTGTTCGCCACTGTGTTTATCGCCGGGCCGGGACGCCTGGCGCTCAATGTTCGTCTGCCCGGAGTGCTGCGTTATGCCTGAAGCCCTGAGTCCAAAAGCACCGGGGGTCGGTGAAACGGTGACCCTGATCGTCAAGCACCGGGTCAAGGCCGGTTTTGAACAGCCTTACGAGGCGTGGTTGCGCAACATCGTCCGGGTCGCCGGGCAGCGCGACGGTCACCTCGGGGTCGACGTGGTGCGCGGCAAACTGGCCGGTCTCGACACCTACACCTGCGTCCTGCGCTTTTCCTCCACCGAGGCCATGCAGATGTGGCTGGAATCGCCGCAGCGTCAGGCGCTGGTGGATGAGGCGGCGCCGATGCTCGCCGATGGCGACCAGACTGAAGTCGCACCGGTCAACGAATTCTGGTTCGCGCCGCTGGCCGATGCCGCGAAGCCGCCGCCGCGCTGGAAGCAAGCGGTGATCACCCTGCTGGTGATTCTGCCGCACACGCTGCTGGTGCCGCTGATCTGGGGGCCGCTGCTCAAGCTGCATCCGCTGCTTTCCAACTACGTGGTCGCCACGTTCCTGATCACCCTGACCATCGTCCTGTCGGTGGTGTACGTGTTCATGCCCCGCGTGACCCGGTTGTTCGCGCCGTGGCTGGAAGCCGGTCAGGCCCATGCTCACGTCGAGCCGGCGAAACAGCCGTCACGCTGACACCCATTCATCTACTCGAAAGGAACTGCGATGAACGCCGATCTGATTCTGTTCAATGGCCAATTTCATACCGTAGACCGCAGCAAGCCGCTGGCCAGTGCCGTGGCGATCAAGGACGGCCGCTTTGTCGTCGTTGGCAACGACACCCAGGCCATGGCCCTGCGTGGTTCGGCCACGCAAGTGATCGACATGCACGGGCGCTGCGTGATCCCCGGTCTCAACGACTCGCACCTGCACCTGATCCGTGGCGGCCTCAACTACAACCTCGAACTGCGTTGGGAAGGCGTGCCGTCGCTGGCCGATGCGCTGCGCATGCTCAAGGAGCAGGCCGACCGTACGCCGACCCCGCAATGGGTGCGCGTGGTGGGTGGCTGGAACGAATTCCAGTTCGCCGAAAAACGCATGCCGACCCTCGAAGAACTCAACCAGGCGGCACCGGACACCCCGGTATTCGTTCTGCACCTGTACGACCGCGCGCTGCTCAACCGTGCCGCACTGCGGGTTGCCGGTTACACCCGCGACACGCCGAACCCACCGGGTGGCGAGATCGTCCGCGATGCCAATGGCAATCCGACCGGGATGCTGGTGGCAAAACCCAACGCGATGATTCTGTACTCGACGCTGGCCAAGGGGCCGAAGCTGCCGCTGGAATATCAGGTCAACTCGACCCGGCAGTTCATGCGCGAACTCAATCGCCTCGGCCTGACCAGCGCGATCGATGCCGGCGGTGGTTTCCAGAACTATCCAGATGACTATCAGGTGATTGAGCAACTGGCCAAGGATGATCAGTTGACCGTGCGCATCGCCTACAACCTGTTCACCCAGAAGCCCAAAGAAGAGCTGACCGATTTCCAGAACTGGACCGGCAGCGTCAAGTTGCACCAGGGCGACGATTACCTGCGGCACAACGGCGCCGGCGAGATGCTGGTGTTCTCCGCGGCCGACTTCGAAGACTTCCTCGAACCGCGTCCGGACCTACCGCAGACCATGGAACAGGAGCTGGAACCGGTGGTGCGCCATCTGGTCGAGCAGCGCTGGCCGTTCCGCTTGCACGCCACGTACAACGAATCAATCAGCCGCATGCTCGACGTGTTCGAGAAGGTCAATCGTGACATTCCGTTCAACGGTCTGCCGTGGTTCTTCGACCACGCGGAAACCATCACCCCGCAGAACATCGAGCGGGTGCGGGCGCTGGGCGGCGGCATCGCGATTCAGGATCGCATGGCGTTCCAGGGTGAATACTTCGTCGACCGTTACGGCGCGAAAGCCGCCGAAGCCACGCCGCCGATCAAACGCATGCTCGCCGAAGGCATACCGGTCGGCGCCGGCACCGATGCCACCCGGGTATCCAGCTACAACCCGTGGACCTCGCTGTACTGGATGGTCAGCGGTCGCACCGTCGGCGGTCTGGCCTTGTACGAAGAAGGTCTGCCACGCACTACCGCACTGGAACTGTTCACCCACGGCAGCGCCTGGTTCTCGTCGGAACAGGGCAAGAAGGGCCAGATCAAGGTCGGGCAACTGGCGGATCTGGCGGCGCTGAGCGCGGACTTCTTCCACGTCGAGGAAGAAGCGATCAAGTGGATCGAGTCGGTATTGACCGTGGTCGGCGGAAAGATCGTTTACGCCGCCGGCGATTTCGAAGACCTCGGCCCACGCTCGATCCCCGTGCTGCCGGACTGGTCGCCGGTGGTCAAGGTGCCGGGCCACTGGCGCCCGAACTCGCCTTTGCAGGCGCAAGTGCACCAGTGCGTCGGTGCTTGCGCAGTGCACGCGCACAGCCATGAAAAAGCCCGACTGTCGAACGCACCGGTCAGCGACTTCGCCGGTTTCTGGGGCGCGTTCGGCTGTTCCTGTTTCGCTTTCTGATCACTACAAAAAAGCGCCGGCCATCCGGTCGGCGCCTCACGCAACAACCATCCACCGAGGAGTTTCCCATGAGCGTTCCCTACAAGCGTCTGAACAAAGATGATGCGGTCGTGCTGCTGGTCGACCACCAGACCGGTCTGATCTCGCTGGTACAGGATTTCACCCCCAACGAGTTCAAGAACAACGTGCTGGCACTGGGCGACATCGCCAAGTTCTTCAAGCTGCCGACCATCCTCACCACCAGTTTCGATGCCGGCCCGAACGGCCCGATCGTGCCTGAGTTGCGCGAGCAATTCCCCGATGCACCGTTCATTCAGCGCCCTGGCCAGATCAATGCCTGGGACAACGAAGACTTCGTCAAAGCGATCAAGGCCACCGGCCGCAAGCAACTGATCATCGCCGGTGTGGTGACGGACGTCTGCGTAGCATTCCCGACCCTGTCGGCCATTGCTGAAGGTTTCGAAGTGTTCGTGGTCACCGATTCTTCCGGCACCTTCAACACCACCGTGCAACAAGCCGCGTGGGCGCGCATGTCGGCCGCCGGTGCACACCTGCTGAACTGGTTCTCGGTAGCGTGCGAGCTGCAAGGTGACTGGCGCAACGACATGGAAGGCCTGGCGCATCTGCTGTCCGAACGCCTGCCGAACTATCGCAACCTGATCAACAGCTACACCAAGTTCACGGCCAAGTGATGCCTGAAGCCCCTCACCCTAGCCCTCTCCCAGAGGGAGAGGGGACTGACCGAGGGGTTTGTTCGCGATACGCCGACCTGCAATACCGAGCCGATCTCCGAAATTGAAGTACACGGAGATCGGCTCCCTTTCCCCTCGTTTGGGGGAGAGGGGACTGACCGAGGGGTTTGTTCGCGATACGCCGACCTGCAATACCGAGCCGATCTCCGAAATTGAAGTACACGGAGATCGGCTCCCTTTCCCCCTCGCCCCCTTGGGGGAGAGGGTTGGGGTGAGGGGGGCTCTTGATCTTGCTCTCGCATCAGCGCTTTTGCAGCCAACCTAAAAAACCACCCTTGCGCACCGCCACCGGTTTGGCCATCAACGCCAGCCGGCTGTTCTGCTGTCGCACCGCCTGCAATTTGTTCAGCGCCTGGCCGACTTCGCTGCGCTGCTCCATGCATTGGCGGGTCAGCGCTTTGTCGAGGCGATAGATGATGCTCGACGTCAGCGCGGTGAACGTGGCTTGCGACGGGGTATCGGCGAGGATGCTCTGTTCGCCCATGACCTCACTCGGCCCCATGCGTCCAGCCTCGGTCTGGCCGTTGCCATCGGGCACGGTTGCACTGACCACACCAGTGGCGATGACAAACAGACTGTCGGGCACTTCATCCAGCCCCAGCACCACCTGACCGGCCGCGTATTGCTGCGCGACCATCGATTCGGCGAGGCGATCACGTTCCTCATGGCTCAGCGAGCGGAAAACTTTCACTTCATCGAGCAACGCCCGGGCGCGGGTCGAGGGCTCGATCACGCCATCGGGATGGCGGGAAATTCCTGCGGCTTCGAGATGTCGATGGGCGAGGTCGAACAGTTGATTGCGCACTTCGCCTTTCTTGCTCAGTTCACTGATGAAGCCGCTGGCGACGTACTCCGACATCTCCTCGCCGGCCTCTTTCAACACGGCTTTGGGTGGCGGATTGAGCAGCAGACTGCTGCTGCCCTGCAGCGTGCGGTCGAGGGCGTCGAGCACCCGCCGCGGGCGAATGTGATTCGGCACCTTGATGCTGATCGACACCCCGTGCAGGTTGGTCGGGCGACTGAGATTGACGATCTTCGCCTTGGCCGCCACCGAGTTCGGCACCACCGCCAGGGTGCCGCTGCTGGTCAACAGATGCGTGGCGCGCCAGTCGATGTCGATGACCTTGCCCTCGACACCGTCGATCACCACGAAATCGTCGACCTGATACGGCTTGGTGGTGTTGAGCACGATCCCCGAGAACACGTCGCTCAAGGTGCTTTGCAACGCCAGACCGACGACGATCGCCACTACGCCGGAGGTCGCCAGCAAGCCCTTGACTGGCAGTTCCAGCACATAGCCGGCGGCCGCGACGATCGCTGCCAGAAACACCAGCGCACCGATCACGTCCTGCAACAGCCGACCGCTGTGGCCGATGCGCCGCATCAGCGCCAGACCGATCACCTCGGTGAGCACCCGCGCGGCGTACAGCCACCAGACAATCCCCAACGCCGTTGCGCCCAGTTGCATCACCCGGTCATCGGCGAACAGCGGCGCCTGCAACGGGCTGATCTCGGCGTTGATGATCAGTGCGCTGAACGCCAGAAACAGCGCCAGGCGAATGCCGACTCTCGGTGCCCGATGCTGAAACGGCGCGAGGTGCCAGAGCAACGTGTCGAGGAGCAGCAGGGCGGCGCTCCAGGACAGTGGGTGAGTGAGGAGGATGGACATGGCGATCTCCGGAACTGCATGAACGTTGGTGTAGAAGAAGCTTTTGTGGTGAGGGGATTCATCCCCGATGGACTGCGCAGCAGTCCCCTGCCTTTCTGGTTAGCGGCGGGGTCGCTTCGCAACCCATCGGGGATGAATCCCCTCACCACAAGGGTTCCTGCAGACAAAAAACTCGCCACACCGTCAGGTGTGGCGAGTGAGGGGGGCTCAGTTCAGATGTGTTTTCAGCTCAGCCGCGGCCTGCCGCACGGCCGCTTTCACTTCGGGAATCTGACTCAGCGGATTGAGCAAGCCAAAGTCATGAATCATCCCGTTGTAACGCACCGACGTCACCGGCACACCGGCCGCATCCAGATGCCGCGCGTAGCCTTCGCCTTCATCACGCAACACGTCGAATTCGGCGGTCTGCACCAGCGCGGCGGGCAGGCCCTTGAGCTGTTCGGCGCTGGCGTTCAGTGGCGAGGCGTGGATCTGTGCGCGCTCGGCCGGGTTGGTGGTGTAGTTGTCCCAGAACCATTGCATCATGCCCTTGGTGAGGAAGTGGCCCTCGGCGAATTGCTGGTACGAACCGTCGTCGAACTGCGCGTTGGTCACCGGCCACATCAGCAGCTGGAAGCGCAGGGCCGGGGTTTGCTGTTCCTTGGCCATCAGCGCCACGACCGCCGCCATGTTGCCGCCGACGCTGTTGCCGGCCACCGCCAGACGCTTGCCGTCGACGCCAATGTCCTTGCCATGCTCAGCCACCCATTTGGTCGCCGCATAGGCCTGGTTGATCGCTGTCGGGTACTGCGCTTCCGGCGACGGCGTGTAATCGACGTAGACCGCGACCGCTCCAGAGCCGACCACCAGATCGCGAATCAAGCGTTGGTGCGTCGGGTAATCGCCCAACACCCAACCGCCGCCGTGGAAGAACATGAACACCGGCAATTCACCTTTGACCTTGGCCGGCCGCACCACTTTGAGGTTGATCGTCTGGCCATCGACCTTGATTGCCTTGTCACTGACTTCAACTCCGGACAGATCAACCTTCACCGAGGCCTGAGCGCCGGTCAGCACTGCACGGGCATCCTTCGGGCTGAGTTGCTCCAGCGGTTTGCCGCCGCCGGCGGCGAGGGCTTCGAGAAACGCCTGGGTGTTGTGTTCGACACCCGGGCTACCGGCAGCGAACGCGTTGCCGATGGACAGGGCGAGGAGGGATGCGGTCAGGGTTTTTTTGATGTTCATGCTCAATTCCATTTTCGAAAGTTATTGGTGTTGTGTCGGGCTGTTTTCAAACCGTGAGCACAGATTAATGAGCTGTCGAAAAGTGAAAAAGCGGCTATAAAGCGTTTGACTGTCTACCAGAGAGTGACAATGAACCCGTTCGAAGACATGCGTATTTTTTGCCAGGTCATGGACTCCGGCAGTTTCACTGCTGCGGCCGATCAGTTGGGCCTGTCCAAGCAGTTCGTCAGCCGCCGTTTGATGCAGCTCGAAGAGCGCCTCGGTGTGCGGCTGTTGAACCGTTCCACCCGACGCCTCGACGTCACGCCACTGGGCCAGAGCTACTACGAATCGGCGCTGCGTCTGCTGGGCGAAGTGGAACAGGTCGAGCAGGGCATCGCCGGGCAGACTGCCGAGCCGCGCGGGACCATTCGCGTCAGTGCACCGCTGTCGTTTGCCGTGGCGCATCTGGGCTGTCTGCTGCCACTGTTTCTTCAGCGCTATCGCGATGTCACCGTGGAGGTGGATTTGAGCGACCGCCCGGTGGACCTGCTTGGCGAAGGTTATGACCTGGCGCTGCGCATTGGTGTGCTGGAAGACTCGACGTTGATTGCGCGGCGCATCGCCGCCATCGAACGGGTGTACTGCGCCAGCCCGGCATATCTGGCCGAACGTGGCACGCCGCTCAATCCCGAAGACCTGCACAGCCACGACTGCCTGCCGTACGGCCACGGTCGTTCGGTGCAGTGGCGCTTCAACGCGGGGCAGGGCAAGCCGCTGCTGGTCAACGTCACCGGACGCATGCGGGTGAACAATGGCGAGCTGCTGAGGGACGCGGCGGTGCAGGGGATGGGGATTACTTATCTGCCGACGTTCATCGTCGGCGCGGCGCTGAAGGACGGGCGGCTGATGCCAGTGCTCGACGACTACCGCCCCGAACCGCTGACCCTGTCGGCGGTGTATCCGCAGCACCGCCAGGCTTCGCGCCCGGTGCAGGCACTGGTCGAATTCCTGCGCGAACGCCTCAACCAGATGTGACCACGCCAAAAGTGTGGGAGCGGGCTTGCTCGCGAAGAGGTCGTGTCAGTCGATGAAGATGTTGGCCGGACCGACGTCTTCGCGAGCAAGCCCGCTCCCACAGGTTTTGTGACGTGTGCAAATCTTGCGTTCTATCTGAAATCTTGTGGGAGCTTTTTGCAGCGATGAGGTCCGGTCGCAAAAATCTCTACGAAGCCGCCGCATTACCCCTGTGGGAGCGGGCTTGCTCGCGAAAGCGGTGGTTCAGGCAATGAAGATGTTGGCTGGGCCGACGCCTTCGCGAGCAAGCTCGCTCCCACAGTGGAACGGCGGTGTGGCTTACAAAGTCGCAACAACCGTATTGATCGGGCTGTTCTAGACTCGGGTCCGCTCAATCACGAGCATCGCCCGGAGTGCGCCATGGAAGTGCCCAACAATAAAACCGCCATCGACAGCAATCGACAGGCGTGGAACGATTCTGCTCGTCATCACCGTGAGTCGGCGGAATGGCAAGCGCTGTTGAACGAGGTGTCAAAGGCTGATTTTTCTTGCCTCGACGACACCTTGCGTGGCGTGCTGGAACAGGTCGGCGTCGATGGCAAAGCGCTGATTCAACTCGGTTGCAACAACGGCCGCGAAAGCCTGTCGCTGTTTGCCCTCGGCGCGCGCAGTGTGGTCGGCGTCGATCAATCGGAGGCGTTTCTCGAACAGGCCCGCGAGCTGAATCAGCGCTCGCCGTACAATGCCGAATTCATCGAAAGCGATATCCATCACCTGCCGGCCGCGCTGCACAGCCGCTTCGACGTGGCGCTGATCACCATCGGCGTGCTGAACTGGATGCCCGACATCGGCGAGTTCTTTCGCCACGTGGCGTTGACCCTGAAGCCGGGCGGCAAACTGGTGATCTACGAAACCCATCCGTTTCTGGAAATGGTCGACCCCGACGCCGAAGACCCGTACCGCCTCGCCAGCTCCTACTTTCGCGCCGAGCCATTCGTGCAGGAAGAACCGATCGTCTACGTCGGCAAGGTCGAACAGCAGGCTGCCAAGTCATACTGGTTCGTGCACACCCTCGGCGCGATCTTCAGCGGCGCCATCGCGGCCGGGCTGAACATCGCGCATTTCAAGGAGTATGCGCACTCGAATCGGGAGGAGGTGTATGACCAGTATCTGAATTGCGAGGCGCAGATGCCGTTGTGCTTCACCTTGGTCGCTCGCAAAACCTGAGAATTTGTTGCTCCATCTGGCCTCATCGTGAGCAGGCTTACTCCTACACGTGATCGGTGTCGTACACAAATCCACTGTAGGAGCGAGCCTGCTCGCGATGGCGGCCGAATGGCCGCCATGCCTTTTACAACCGAATCAAGCCTGCGCCGCCGCACTCACCGCCGGCCGCTCCGGTTTGCGCAGGGGTTCCAGGCGTGAGCCTTGATAGCGGCTTTCGCGGTAGAAGCGCCAGCGGCCGAACAGGCCGTAAACGTGGGTGATGCGCCCTTGTTCGTGGTAGCCCATGCGGATGTGCAGTTTCATTGCCGGAATGTTGCGCGTTTCGCAGGTGTCCACGACGGTATGACAGCCCTGGGCGGCCATGGCTTCCCAGAGGGCGACTTGCACGTCTACCGACAGGCTGGTGCCGAAATACGGGCGGGCCATTTCGCCGCCGAATTCGAAGAACTCGCCGGGTTTGACCGGGAACCAGCAGCCGTAATAGTGGCGGTCGTGGTAATCGCGAATGCTGCCCCAGATGAATGCCACCGCGTGGCCGTCGGCATCGAGGTACATGTGCCCGGTGTGACCTTCAGCGGCGAGTTCGGCCATGGTTTCCACGCGGTCACCGAAATGCTTGGCGAACGCCCCGGTGTTGTGCGGTGTGATATCGATTTTGCGCACTCCCTCGTATGGCCGCAGCTTGTGTGGCGGCACCGGGGTCACCAGATCGCGCTCCATCCACAGCAGTTCCCAGTGGAAGAACACGTAGCGCTTCCACAGACTGGCGAAGAAGTTACGAAAGCCTTTTTGACGAATCCGGTCACGCAGTTTTCCGATGAAGTTCATGTTGCCCTCCGTGGCCGAAGCCCGGTGTGGTGGATGTTGCTGTTGTGGGGATGAATCAATCGAGTGCCGCGGCACCGCGTAAAAAATCCTTGTGCAGATCGGCATAGGACACCCGTGGCACACCCGGCAGCCGCTGCTCCAGCACGTGGCTCAGGGATTCTCCGGGATTGAGGTAGGCATCACCGAAATCGCTGCCAAGCTGATTCGGGTGGGCAACGACTTCCAGCACGCCGTCGCTCGGCGCGGGGTCGTTACGCAGATCCACCGGCGTGCACACATAGTCCGCCGTGGCTCCGGCCAGACTCTGCAAGCGCCAGTTGAGCAAACCTTTGAATATGCGTTTCGGCAGACTGAGGTTCTGCCCCAGGTTGCGCGCCAGGCGAATCGGCACGCCTTGATGGGCAGCAAAGCGCGCGACGATTTCGCCGATCGGCCAGATGTTGTGCACGTGCTGATGCGAGTCGATATGGCTCGGCCGTACGCCGTGTTCGACGCAGCGCTGCCACTGCGCCTGCAACTCTTCCCGCACCGCGTCGCGATCTTCGCGACTGAGCCAAAAGCTGTGCCGTGGCAGGCTCAGGTTGAACACGCCGTGGCCGTCGCAGAAGGTGCGACTGCGCAGGATTGAGGTACTCAGCGGCCGCCCGTAGGTCAGGTTGAAATGCAATCCGACCCGACCTTGCAGCGACGGATGCCGGGCCATTGCGCAGGCCGCTTCGAAGGCCGGCATGTTGGCCATGGCCGTGGCCGAGCTGATGACCCCGGCCTGAAACGCGGCGAAGATCGTCGCGTTTTCGTTCGGGCTCAACCCGAAATCGTCAGCGTTGACTATGACTTGGCGAGGCATGATCGCCCTCCGTGGTGATGACGACAGGTGTGGGCGCCGATGCCGGTCTGGCCGCACGTCGCGCGCGCCATTGCTGCACCGTCGGTTTCAAGCGCTGCCAGAGCCGCAATCCCAGCCCCAGCAACATCCCGCTGGGGCGCCAGGAATAGAAACTCCAGCGCCAGTGTTCCAGTTGTCCAGTCATGCGTTCGTGCAGTTGGTGGCTGGAGTTTTCCAGACTGACCCGCGAGGCATCGATCCAGCGCCAATGCTCGTCCAGCCCCCAGCGAATCCATTCCTCCAGCAGCACCCGGCCGCTGCCCAGATCGGCGTATTGCGGCAGGAACGCGAGGTTGTAATCGAAGAGTCGGCCCTGCTCCAGCAAGCCGAGGCGATAGCTGATGCAACGCCCGTTGAGTTCCAGCGTCACCACCCGTACCAGGCCCTGGCCGGCGAGGGCGGTGAAGGCGCGTTCGATCCATTGCCGACTGCGCTCGCTGGCAAAGATGCCCACGCCTTCGTCGCCTTTCCAGCTCACCGCTTCGACTTCGCTGATCGCCCGCAACAGCGGACCCATGCTCAGCGCGTCGGGGCAGATGCGTCGCACCTGGGCGCCACACGCGGCAATCCGTTTGCGCGCCCGCCGCAGCTTGTAGCGCGGGTCGCCGGAGACCTCCTGGTGATCCGCGTCGCTGATCAGATGCACCGGCACCCGGCAACTGAGGCGGCGTTCGCCCGCAGAACTGTGGGCCATCCATTCGGTCAGGGCGCTTTCCTCACCCGCCGGCTCGGACAATTCGTTGAGTTGCAGCAGGGCGTGCGGCAGCTGTCGGCGGATCAGGTGCAAGGCTTCGCGCATGTCTTCGCCCTTGAGCAATGACAGCAGCGCCAGCCGGTCCGCCAGCGGATATCCCAAGTGGTGCAGTACACGAAACGGCACGCCGGCAAAGCGCTCACGGCCCGCTACCAGCGGCAGGCACAGGCGCAATTCGTCCGCTTCCCAACCGAGCAGGATGTGCAGGCGCTCACCCGCGCCCAGTGCCTGCTCCGCCGCGCACAACCAGCCCAGGTGGTTGAACGGCGTGTGATCCGTCACCTGCAGGCGCAGCGCTTCATAGGCGGCTGCCGGGAAGTCGGCGGCGCACAGTGAAGTGCGCCATTCGAATCGCGCCGTCATAGGCTCAGACCGCCGTGGCTGTGACAGGTGGGCGGGACGGTTTGCGCAGCGCATCCAGTCGCGAACCGCTGTAGCGGGTTTCGCGGTAGAAGTGCCAGCGACCGAACAGGGTGTAGACGTTCATGATCCGGCCTTGCTCGGTGTAACCCATGCGCAGATGCAGTTTCAGCGCCGGGACGTTGTGGAATTCGCAGACGTCCACCACCTTGTCGCAGCCCTGGGCCGCCATGGCTTTCCACAGTTCCAGTTGCAGGTCCACCGAGAGTTCGCTGCCCCAGTAGGCACGGGTCAGCTCGCCACCGAATTCGAAGAACTCGCCGGGTTTCACCGGGAACAGGCAGCCGTAGTAATGCCGGTCGAAGTAGTCCCGTGCGCTGCCCCAGATGAACGCCACGGCATCGCCCTGATCGTCCAGGTGCATGTGCCCGGTGTGGCCTTCGTTGGCCAGCTCGGCCATGGTCCCGACGCGGTCGCCGAAGTAGCGGGCGAAGGCGCTGGCGTTGTCGGCGGTGATCTTCACCACCCGCAGCGGCGGATACGGTTTGAGGCTGTGCGGTGGCACCGGACTGACCAGATCGCGCTCCATCCACAGCAGCTCCTGATGGAAAAACACGTAGTGCTTCCACGCCTTGGCGAGGGTGGCGCGCAGGCCTTTTTGTTTGATGTGCTGGCTGAGTTTGCTGACGGTACCCATGTTCTGTACTCCGGCGTTCCGGCAGGGCGAACAACTGTGGCGAGGGGCTCTGTGGCGAGGGGATTTATCCCCGATGGGCTGCGAAGCGGCCCCGCATTTACAGGCTAAAAGCGACGACTGCTGCGCAGCCGATCGGGGATAAATCCCCTCGCCACAAAAACTCCCTACCCACAAATCTTTGTTCGCTTTACCTTTTCTGATATTCGGAATTGGGTTCATGACGCGCTCCAGCTCAGGGCGAACAGGGTTTCCCCTGGCAAGTCGAAGCTGACGCGTCCGTCGCGGCAGGCGAATGGCGCGTCGCGGCTGCGGTTGTCCGCGCCGAAGTAACGCAACGCACCGTTGTTCAGCGGGCACTTGGCGCCACTCAGGTCAACACGCTGCAAACGCGTGCCCTTGTTCACACCGAGCAGACCCCGCTGCTCGTCGCCGGCCATCGCCAGCACATCGACTTCAAAGCCATCGTTCTCCAGCCACAGCACCTGGTGCAGCCAATGCTGCGCGATGAACTGCTGGGCCAGACCCACCGGTTTCAGCTCAAAACGCTCAGCGCCCAAAACCCGGATCATGCCCTTGGGATACTGCGGTTCATCGGCGGCCTGAAACCAGTTGAGCATGCTCAGCAAACCGTCCTGCGAAGCGTTGATCACCACCGACGCCCACCACAGCGAGGCGTAGTGCGTCTCCTGATCGTAGGGGCTGAGGCTGGAACCGCTGGACATATTGGTCTGATCCAGCAGCAAGGCCTTGCGCGGTTGGCCGCGAGCGTCGAGGCCGACCAGTTCGGCGGCGCGGTGCACGCTGTCGCGGTAGACCCGGGTGGCGAGCAGGTCGCGGATCATCCACTCGTGCCACGCCAGTGCGTCGATCTGCTCGGCGGACTCACCGAGCAAACGTCGCGCCCAGTCGATGCCGCGCTTGTCTGCCGCGTTATCGGCGAACGGCCCGTTGACCAGCCGTGAGCTGGCCGGCATGGCGATGCGCACGCCAGCCTTGGCATTCGCCGGATCGCTGCGCACCTGTCTGGCCATGCTGGTGAAAATCGCCCGGTATTGCTCGAAGCTCGAATAGTTGAGGTTCGGCTCATCGGCAAAACCGATGTAGTGCGTGCCTTTGCCGCCCAAGGCGCGGGTGCCGGCCAGCCATGCATCGAGGCCGCCATTGCTTTGCACGTCGGCGCGCAGATCGGCCTGACGCTGGCTGCCGGCGAGCAGGGTGATGTCCTGACGGATGCCGAAGCGCTCCTGATAAGCCTGGCGGAACGCGTCTTCGAAGTGCGGATTCTTCGCCGTGACATCGACAAAACTGTAGTAACTGGCAGCGGTCGGTTTCAGCGCATCCAGCACCGCGTGACTACTGGCGGGTGGCATTACGTAGGGCAGGGCGATGCCCAGATCCGGCGTGCGCCCGAGGATTTTGTCGTGCAGGGTCAGGTGGATCTGGCCGGTCTCTTCGCGCACGGGTTTGAGTTGCTGCGGAGTCTGCGCAAACCGATTGGCCGTGCCGTCGAGCCAGAACGCCGCTTTGCCGCTGCCTTGCAGGCGCAGGCGCCAGACCTGTTCGCGCTCGCTGACCGGCAACGCCAGTTGATCGAACTGCCAATAGGCGCGATAGGGTTTCAGTGTCAGTGTCAGTGTCAGTGTCAGCGTCAGTGACTGATCATCGCCCACCCGCTGCGTCTGCAACGCATTGACCCCGCCATGGAACTTGCCGGCGAGCACCGCGTGTTCCCCCGGCGCGACCTTGAAATACAACTCGTCGCCGTTCTGCGTCTGCGCGCTGAAATGCACCTTGGCCGGTTCGAACAGCGCCACGGTGTGCTCGTCGTGTTCGACCCGGTAATTGCGGAAGCTGTAGCCGGGAATTTCCAGGCGATAACTGGCGGCACCCGGCAGCAACGCCCAGTTCTGGGTGCCGCGGGTTTCGCTGGCCTTGATCACGCGCTCGCCCTGCAATTTGCCCTGGCCGTCGAGCAGGTACAGATGCTCTTCGTTGGCCTCGGCCTGCCACGCGGGTGTCCAGCGCACGGTCACGGTGTCCGGACGGTCGGTTTGCAGGTACAGGCTGCCGTCGCGGATCTCGCCCCAGCGCATCGACGCGGCAAAGGCGTCCAGCGACAGGCCGAGACCGAGCAGCAGGACCAGGCCTTTCATGCGGCCTTCCGGTGCAACATCTGCCACATCGGCGCGATGTCACTGGGCAGGATGATCAAAGTTTGCCAGAACGCCACGCCGCTCAAACGGCAGTACAACACCAGCATCGCCACGGTGACGGCCAGATAGGCAATCGATGAAGCCGCCGCTGCGCCAACGATGCCGTAGGCCGGAATCAACACCAGGTTCAGCGCCAGATTGAGCAGGGCGCCGAGGCCCATCAGCAGCGACACCGTGCCTGGGCGGTTTTTCCCCAGCAGGTCCAGACGCAGGATGCTCGCGTAGCATAGGCCGAGCAGCCCCGGCAGCAAGGCGAGCAGCGCCGGATACGCCGGTTGGTAGGCGATGCCGAACAGGGTGACGATCAGCCAGTTGCCGATCACTGCCATGCTCAGGCACGCGCCGAGCATCACCGTGGCGGTCAGGCGCAGGGCCAGCGGAGTGACCTTGTCCATGCCTTCGTCCTGTTGTAGCAGGCGTTTCATCAGCGGCGTGGTCACCGCTTCCGGAACGATCAGCAGCAGTTCGGCGGCGGCGCTGGCCATCGCGTAATGACCCAGCGCGGTGCTGCCGAGCAGGGCGCCGATGAACAGGTAGTCCGAGCGCAGAATCACTTGCTGGAACAGCAGGTCCGGATGGCTGCGCGCGCTGTAGCGCAGCAGTTCGTTCTGGCTGGCGCGATCCCATTGCAACTGCAGCGGTTGCGCGCGTTTGAGCCAGACCCAACCGGCCAGCACCACCAGGCTGATCCCGGCCAGCCAACTGATTAGCGCCGCTTCCAGTGCCGCGCTTTTCCACATCCAGAACAGCGCGAGAAACAGCAGCAGCGGCGCCAGCGATTCGGTCAGGCGCAAGGCGTTGAACGCGACCACGCCGCCGGAGGCGTTGTGCAGGGTCAGCAGGCCACTTTTCAGCACGGTCAGCGGCACCGCCAGCAGCAACAGCCAGGCCAGCAGACCAAGCTGCACGGTGACATCCAGTTCACTGCCGAACTCACGGACCAGCGCCACCACCAGCAGGGTCAGCAGACCCGCGAGCAAGCAACCGAACACCAGCACCTGACTCAGCAGCAGGCCCATCGGTCGTTGTTTGGCGGCTTGATAACCGACGGCTGAATTCAGCCCGCCACTGGTGGCGGCGCTGATCAGGTCGGGCAAAGTGCTGAGCAGCGCGAACAACCCGCGCTCACTCGGCCCTAGGATCCGCGCCAGCAACACGTTACGCAGCAGGCGCAAGGCGATCATCGCCAGTTTGGTGCCCATGCTCAGCGCCAGATGCTTGAGGTAATGGCTGCGGCTCATGGCCGGTTGCCACGAAAGATGCGCCACGAAAGCAGCTCAGGATTGCGCGCAGTACGCTGGCTGACACCGAAACGCGGCAGGTTCAGCGGATCGCCTTCACCGCGATAGATGCCGGTGCCGGTGCCCAGGGCGAACGGATAATCGTGCGCAGCAATCTGCTTGCGCACGCGATCGTCGTTGTTGCCGTTGGGGTAGCAATACACCGGCAACGGCCGGTTGCAGCCATTGTTCAGGGCGTCGCGGCTGCGGCTGATTTCTTCGCTCAGGCGCACATCGTCCAGTTCAGTGAGGATCGCGTGGCTGGCGCCGTGCGGGCCGAAACGCACCAGCCCCGAAGCCTCCAGCGCGCGTACCTGATGCCAGTCCAGCGCTTGCGGCTGCGCTTCGGGCGGGCATTCGTCGGTCAGGCGTTCGAGCATCGCCGGTTCAAGGGTTTTCAGGCTTTGCAGGTAATGCAGCAGCGACAGGCTGCGGCGATCGACGTCGATGTCATCCACCAGCACCGGCACCGGGTGGTGGATTACGTGCAGGCATTCGATCAGATGCATGCGGGCCTTTTCGCCGTGGCTGCCCCACAGGGTTTCGCCAAGGCTTTCCCACCAGAAGCGCTGACGGCTGCCGATGAAATCGGTGGAGAGAAAAATGCTCGCTGGCACCTGATGTTTTTGCAGCAACGGGAACGCATTGACCGCGTTGTCGCGCCAGCCATCGTCGAAGGTCAGCGCCACCCGTGGGCGTTCGCTGCGCAATGCGGTGGGCGTGAGGATGTCCATCAGCGGCACGCAATCGAAGTGCCGGCGCAGCCACACCAGCAGGTGCTCGAACGCCTTGGGCCCGACACACAGCTCATTGCGGTGCGGCAAGTCGGCGGCGCGGTCGTTGGCCAGCACCCGATGCAGCATCAGAATCACCCCGGCGCCGTGCAACTGGTTTCGTCCCACGGGCGAGTTGAGGTAAAGCCAGCCACTGGTGCGTTTTATTAATTGTTTGATCGCCATGGCTTCGGTCCTCTCAACGGTTTTGTTCAGGGTTCCACTGGGCATATCGGTGGCCGCGCAGGAACTGCCACAGGCCGAGACTCATCCCGGCGAGGGTGACCAGCAGGAACGCGGCCAGACGAAACGGTTTGGGCAAGCGATGTTGCGAGTCCAGCAGTCCGGCCAGCGCAATGGCGTAGCCGAACAGTTGGGCGATCAGGGCCAGTCGATAGAAACCGTGGTCGTCCCACAGCCAGAAGTTGCTCAGCAGCAACGGCAGCAGGAGGATCGGTGCCAGGCGCCGGATCAGTTTGTGGCTGATCAGCGCCAGCGAATACAGGCCATGTTTGAGTGGGTTGAGCAGCTCACTGCGCTGGGCGAGGCTTTGCAGGCCACCGACGGTGACGCGTTGACGGCGGCGGAACTGTTTGTCCGCTTCGTCGACACCGTGGTCGATCACTTGCGCCTCTGGCACGTACACAATGCGCTTGAAGGCCACCGGTGCACAGGTGCTGAGAAAGAAGTCGTCGTTGACCTCCGCCGGCACGCTCTGGAACAGCTCGCGGCGCAGGGCGAGCAGGGCGCCGTCGGCCGAGACCATGCAGCCGGTGCGATTCTCCACCCGACGCAGCCAGCCCTCGTAATGCCGGTACAGACTGTCGCCGACGCTGAGGCCGCCGCCGGTCACTGGAATCACCATGTGCCCGGCGCAGGCGCCGACATTCGGGTCGCTGAGTGGCGCGAGCAGGTAGCCAAGGGTTTCCCGCGACCATTGGTTGTCGGCGTCGGTGAACACTAGAATATCGCCAGTCGCCAGGGCTACGCCGGCATTCAGCGTCGCGGCTTTACCCTGGCGCGGCAGGTCGAGGACAGTGATTCGCGAATCAACCACTTTGTGCGCGCAAGCCACGGTGTCGTCGGTCGAGCCATCGCTGGCGAGAATGATCTGCAGCGTGGCCGGCTGGTAGTCCTGCGCCAGCAGCGTGCGCAACTTGTGCTCGATGTGCCGCGCCTCATTGTGCGCGGCAATCACGATGCTGATGTTCAGCGGCGGCGCCGGGCTGTGGCGCCAGGCCGGGAACAGCGGCGCCAGCACAGTCAGCAGCAGCGGGTAGCCAAGGTAGGCGTATACCGGCAGCAGCAGGCACATCCAGAAAATGAATTCAGCCACGGGCAGGCCTCCTGGCGTTCCAATGACACAGACTGAGAATCAACGCCGCCCCGGCCAGGTGCAGCCGCACCCAGTGCAGGCCCCACAGTTGCAGGGTCAGGCCCACATCATGATGGCGTGAACTCTGGCGAATGCTCAGCACCAGCGCCGGTATCGTGGTCAGCATCACCATGACGGCCGCGTGGTGCGGAAAACCGTTGAGCAGTGCGGAAATCGCCAGCAAGTCGAGCAGCCACGCGCCAAGCGAGAGCAGCGGAAAGCGCAGCAGGCGCAGGCTGAAACCGTGAGTGCGCAGCAGTTGCAGATGACTGCCCTGACGCCACATTTCCTTGCCCATCCACTCGCGCCAGTTCATCTCGTAGCCCCAATGCAGGGCCACGCTGCTGTTCACCGACAGCAGCCGCGCGCCCTGTTCGTGCAGGCGCAGGGTAAATTCCTTGTCTTCGCCGGTACGCAGGTGTTCGTTGAAGCCGCCGACCTTGTCGAACCAGCGCCGGCGCATCAGCAGGTTGGAACTGGGCAGCCAGTCCACCGGGTGCGATGCCTGACTCGACGGGCGCAGCGTGCGCCGTTGCCAGGCGGCGGCGTACCACGGCGCAGTGGCGGGGGTGTGCAGGTCGAGACCGAAGACGTCGGCCTGACCCTCGGCTTGCAGCTCGAACAAGGGCTTGAGCCAGTCTTCGGGCATTTCGACGTCGGCATCAATGAACGCGATCCACTCGCCGCTTGCCAGCAGCGCACCGCGATTGCGCAGCGCACCGATCAGCAGGCCCGGCAGCACCAGCACCTGTGCACCGAACTGACGGGCGATGTGCGGGCCGTCGTCGCTCGAACCGTTGTCGACCACAATCAACTCGCACTCGACATCGGCCGCATGTGCGGCTTTTTGCGCTGCCAGCAGCGTGCGGCCGATGTGCCGGGCCTCGTTGTACATCGGGATGATGATGCTGATCCGGCTCATGTCCTGGCCTCGGTCAGTGGCGCCTGTTCGGCCTTGAGGCGCAGGACGCTGGTCAGCGCGAGCATGATCCACAGGTATTTCTGGTTCGGTGCGCTGAGGAACATCAGGAACAGGGTCAGCGACAGAAAGCTCACCCCGAGGTGAGTCATCAGGTCCGCCTGCTGCCAATCGCGCCGCAGCATCCACGCGGCGCGCGCGCGGATCAGGTTGTACAGGCCCAGGCCGAGCATGCCGACAAACAGCAGGCCGGCGGGGATCCCCAGCTCACTGAAAATTTCCAGATAAGTGTTGTGGGCGCGGCGGTACAGGTCGCCGATCTTGCGGTTGGCGGAAAACGCCTTGGCGTAGCCGGTGGTCGCGTAGTGCAGCGGAAAGGTGCCGGGGCCGGAGCCGAGCAGCGGGTTCTCGCGGATCATCTGCCCGCCGACCACGATGTACGAGGCGCGCCGGCCGAGGGATTCGTCGTCGTGCCCCTTGGCCCCGGCGCTCAACACGCTCAGGGACTGAATGCGCGCGAGGTAACCGGCGGGCATCGCGTAGATCGCCAGCGGAATCACGATGGCTGCGCCGAGCATGGCGAATCCCAAGTGCCGTGGGCGAATGCGGGTCAGTTGCGCGCGGTAGTGCCAGCAGCCGATCAACAGACTCAACGCCACCACCACCAGCCCGGAGCGCGATTCGGTCTTGGTCATGCCGCCGAGCAGCAACAGGCAGCAAGCGCCCCAGAACAACCGATGCAACAGATTCGGCCCGCGAATCACCAGCAGCAGCGCCAGCGGAATGGCGAAGGCGATCAGCAAGGCGAAGGCGTTGGGGTCTTCCAGCAGACCGGCAGCGCGGCCCTGATCCTGGAATTTGACTGAAAACATCGCCATGGCACAGGTGGCGCTGACACTCAGGGTCACCAGTCGGGCGAACAGGTCGAGGTTCAGTTCACGGCCGATCAGCAGGGTGATGACAAACAGGATCAGCCCGACGCTGAGTTCGCGCAGATGCCCCAGCGACATGCCCAGGTCATCGGTGTTGAACAGGCTGAGGAAATACAGCGCCAGAAACCACAGCAGAAACCGCCAGATATTGCTGCGCAGGCGCTCGGAAGGAATCTGGTGCATGGCCAGTTGCAGCATCAGGATCACCGCCAGCGAAGCGCCGATCAGTTTGCTTCCGGACAATGCGCTGTCCTTGAAGAAACCTTCGAACGGCACCAGCGCGGCAATGCCCAGCAGGCCCCAGGCCGGCTTGCGATACAACACTGTGAAACCCACCAGGCCAATGACCGCGCCGGGTGCGAGAAACGGATAAGGGCTGGCGAGCAGACCGATGCACACCATGCCGAGCAGCGTGACGATCGAGAGCGGGAAAATCATGCGCGTGCCTCCCGTGCCGTGCGGATGTACAGCTGCGACCAGCGTTCGGCGAGGGCCTTGAGGTCGTAGCGATCCTGTTGCGTACGCTTTGCGTTGTCGCACAAATGCCGGGCCAGCTTCGGCTCGCTCAACAGGTTGTCGAGCTGACGGGCGAGGTCGGCGCTGTCGGCAGGTGTCGCCAGCAGACCGTTGTGCCGGTGCTCGAGCACATCGGGAATGCCACCGACGGCGAACGCCACCACCGGCACGCCGCTCTGCATCGCTTCGAGCAGAATCATCGGCGTGCCTTCGGTGCGCGAGCTGATCACCAGCGCATCCAGGCGCTGCCACCACGGTTGCATGGCGGTCTGGTAGCCGGGCAGACGAATCCGTTGCTGCAAACCTGCGGCGTCGATCCGCTCCTGCAGCGCCTCGCGTTCCGGGCCGTCGCCGAGCATCACCGCGTCCAGTTGCGGATGCTGGTGACACAGCGGAATCAGCGCATCGAGAAACAGATCCGGGCCTTTCTCGCTGCTCAGGCGCCCGACGTAACCGGCCAGCCAGCGCTGGCGGTCAACGGTGCTGACCAGCGCGTCGGCGGCGGGCAATCCATTGGGGATCACCTGCAGTTTGTCCGCCTGCACGCTGGCCTGACGATGCAGCACGGCGATGCTCTCGGCCACGCACACCACCCGATCCACCGACGCGGTGCGGCACAACTGCAGACTCAGCCAGGTGTAAAACTTCTGCTTGCGGCTGCGCGGGGTGAAGCCGTGTTGGGTGATGACCAGCGGCAAACGCAACAGCGTCGCGCCGACCCAGCCGAACAGCAGCCCTTTGAAGTTGTGCGTATTGATCAGCGGCCGTTCGCTGCGCCGGGCCCGCAGGTGGCGCAACAGCTCACCCAGCCCGGCACAGCCACGGCAGTCCACCCCGGCCTCGCGAAAGCGCGCGATCAACGCCGGCGGCGCATCGAGGAACAGCACCTGGTGCTGCCCCGGTGTCGCCAGGCAGTGATCGAGCAGCATGCGCTCGGCCCCATAGAAGCCGCCGCTGCTGAGCAAATGAATGATCGGCAGCGCGGCGTTCGGGGTGGACAGCGTGTTCAATTGCGCACCCAGTGCACGAAGCTTGGCACGGTCCAGTTCTTGTGCGGATTGCTCGGCAGCACGTTCTCGTCGTTGATCACCAGCAACACCGGCAGGCCCAGTTCGTGGGTGATTTGCGCAGGGTGTTTGAAACGGTGATCGAAGAACTCACGCACATAGACCAGGGCTATCGCCAGCAGCAGACCGGTGAACAGCCCGAACGGAATGATCAGCAGCGGTTTGGGGAACGCTGGCTCGGTCGGCTCGAACGGCGGGCTGAGCACCTTGGCGTTCGACAGGTCGTCGTTGAGCGAACCGGCGGTGCTGCTTTCGGCAAAGCGTTGCGCGTAGGTCGAGAACGCCGTGTGCAGCGCGTCGATTTCCGTGTCCATCTGCCGCAGCTTGCTCTGGGTCTGCTGCAAGGTGTGGATGCGGTTCTTGAACTCGGCGATGCGCGCGGTTTTCTGATCGATCACCTGTTGCACCACGGCCAGATCGTTGGTGCGCTCCTGAATGCGGTTGCTCACCACTTTGAGGAACTGCTGGCGGGTGCGGGCGATCTGCTCGCGGGTCAGCAGCATCGGCTCGCTGCCGGGCTGGAACACCGCGAGGTCATTCATGTAGCGGCTGACCTGAGTGGTCAGTTGCTCGCCCAACTGTTTGATTTCCCGATCCTCGAACGCCACGTTATCGACGGTGGTGGTGAAGGTGAAGGGGAACGTGTAGTCGTTGAGCTTGTTGCTGCTGGCGGCCGTCAGCGCGGTTTTCAGGTATTCGAGCCAGCGCTGGCTCTGTAGCAGACGATCCTGGTACAGGTTCAGGGCTTGCTCTTCGGTGTTGATCGCGTTCAGGCGGAAGGTGATTTCTTCCTTCGGATCGGACGATGCAACACTTTCCAGCAGCGCCTGCCGATTACCTTCCAGCCCGTCGAGACGCACCTGATACAGGTGCTTCTTGGTTTCGTAGAAGGATTGCGGCAGGTCGATCGATTGCAGCGCCTGACGGCTGCCCAGATAGTTCTGCAGCAGAGTGGCGACGAACGTCGTGCCCTGATGCGGATCGGGGAAGCTGTAGACGATCGAGATCACGTTGGAGCCGGGCAGGGTCTCGATTTTCAGGCTGTTGATCGCATCTTGCGTCAGGCCGTCGAGCACGGTGTCACGCACCGGATCGGTTTGCAGCCCGAGCATGTTGCGCAGCGGATTGATCACGTACTCACGCAGCGGCGAAGAGACATAGCGGCGGAACGGGTCGCTCACCAGTTTGGCGAAGATGCCCACCGGCGGGTTGTACTCGCCCTTGTCGCGCAGCTCGCTGATGGTCTGGCGGATCAGCGCCGGGGACCGCAGGATGTTGCTTTCGGTTTCCATGTCCGCCAGCGACGGCGGAATGAAGGTGGCGTTATCGACCGTCAGTGACGTGGTGGCGTCACCCTGGGAGAGTTTTTTCGACTGCACGATCACCTGAGCGGTGATATCGAAGCTCTGTTTGAGCACCAGCGGCAGTACCAACGCGATGACTGCAAAGATCAGGAAGACCCGTTTCACCAGTTGCTTGTTGGCGAAGAAGATCCTGAAGAACTCATGCAGGTAGTTTTCCTTTGGATTCATGATCGGTCACCTGAGAGTCAGTTACTGCTGCTGCTTTTGTTGTCGACGCGGTAGCCGAAGCTGAAGCCCACGCCCTGGAACAACACCACGTCGGCCAGTTGCCGGGCGAGATCGCCGGCACTCGCCAGTTTGGTTTTTGGTACGAACAGCATGTCGTCCGGTTGCAGGTAGGCGATCTGCGACGCATCGCCCGACAGGGCTTTTTCCACGTCGTAGTGCACGGCCTGCACCTGGTTGCCGTTGCGCCGCATGATCACCACCGAGTCGAGGCGCGCCTTGACGTTGGTGCCGCGCGCCAGGGTCAGCGCTTCAAGCACCGACACTGGACGGCGGATCGGGTAGGAACCCGGTTGGCCGACTTCGCCGAGCACGTAGATCTCGTTGCCGGCGGTGGACTTGAGCATCACATCGACGCTCATCCGCCCCGGCAATTGCGCGTATTTCTGGTTAAGGAAGGTTTCCAGTTGGTTGATGGTCATGCCTTGCAGCGGCACGGCGCCGATTTCCGGAAAGCTTGCATAACCGTCATTGCCCACGGTGATCTCGCGGCTCATGCCGGTGGCCGGGTGATTCAGTGCGCTTTTCAGGTTCTGCTCATTGGTCAGCGGGCTGATGACCTGCACGGTCAGCTGATTGCGGTTGGGCTGGAACAGCTGTTTGCGCTGGTAAGCACGCTGGATTTCATCGCGAGCCTCGTCGGCGGTCAGGCCGGCGATTTTCACCGAGGTGTTGGCGCCGGGCAGGTTGATGGTGCCGTCGGGCAGCACCAACTGGTTGCCATTGAGCTGGCTGGCGGCGGTGAAGTTCAGGCCGATCTGGTCACCCGACTGCACGCGGTAAGCGTCCGAACCGCTGGTGCTGATGTGGAAGATCACATCCAGCACGTCTTGCGGGCGCAGGGTCTGTTCGACCTTGGGCATATCGGTGGCCTGGGCATTGGCCGGGGTGGCGGTGAGAATGTTCACCGGCATGTTCTGGGTTTCGGAAGTGCTGGAGCAGCCTGCAAGCGGCAGCATCAGCAGAACAAGTATCTTGGCGTTCATGGCGTCATCCTTCGCGTTTGCTTACAGGTTTTTGTAGAGCCACTTGGGCATGTAGTACTTGCGCCGGTTGAACACGCTGCCGACCACTTTTGCCCCGGCCTGGGTCAGACGTTGCACGGCGGCCTGGGCGACTTCCCAGCGGGTGTCCTCAGCGCGGACCACGAACACCACGCCATCGACCTGAGTGGCGAGCACCAGCGTGTCGGCGGCGGAATACACCGCGTCGCCGTCGATCACCACGAAGCGGTACTGGGTGCCCAGGCGGTCGAGCAGCGGGCTCAGGCGCTCGGCGGTCAGGTGTTCGAGGGTGCGGATCGGCCGGCCATTGGGCAGCACATGGAAAGGCAGGCTCGAGACCTGCACCACGCAGTCCTGCAACAGCGGCGGGTTGTCCGGGTTGAACAGCAGGTCGCGCAGGCCGCGCTCTTTGCCCAGGTTCAATTGCTGCGTGAGGTTGCCTGCCGACTGACTGGCATCGACCAGCAACACCTGGCCGCTGCTCATCTGCGCCAGTTGGCTGGCCAGTGCGAGGGCACTGGTGGTGGTGCCCGCGCCGGGGTTGGCGGCGGTCAGGAACAGGATCCGCAGATCCAGATCCAGCACGGTCGAAATCAGGTTCGATTCGCTGGGGTTGGCAATGCTCAGGCTTTTGTTGGTTGAACCGTCCATTAGCTTGCTCCGTGGCCGCTGAATACTTTGAAGGGGGTTTTCAACAAGATCTTCAGATCAAGCAAAAGGCTTTGCTCGGCGATATAGCTGAGGTCCAACTCAACGCGCTGGTCGAAGTCGATGTTGCTGCGCCCGGAGATCTGCCACAGGCCGGTCATGCCGGGGTAGATGCTCAGGCGCGCAAGGTGGTTGTCCTTGTAGCGGTAGGCGTTGAACGAAGTCGGCCGCGGGCCGACCAGGCGCATGTCACCGCTGACCACGTTGAACAGGTTGGGCAGTTCATCGAGGCTGGTACGCCGCAGGAAACCGCCGATGCCGGTGATGCGTGGATCCTTGTCGATCTTGAAGTCGATGGCGTCGACCCCGTGCTTGTTGAGGTGGCGTAGCGATTCCTTGAGTTCTTCGGCGTTGCAGACCATGGTGCGGAACTTGTACATGCCGAAGGTGCGGCCGCGATAACCGGTGCGTTTCTGCACGAACATCACCGGTCCCGGGCTGGTGAATTTGATGGCCAGCGCCAGGCCCAGCAGCAGCGGCGAAAACACCACCAGAATCAGCAGCGCACCGAAGCAGGCCAATACCCGGTTGGTGCGTGACAGCGTCCATGGCCGGCCACCATCGCGGCCGGTCAACCAGCCACGGCCCTGCATGTGGATGGCGGAATCGAGGCGCATTCGGTGCTCGGGATCCATGCGCTTGTCACGGCGCATCTGATTGATCGGTACACCTTGTTCATGTCCAGTCATGGGGTCCTCCGCTGATGTTCAGCCGCGAGCGGCGCGTGGGCGATAGGCAGTGGGGTAGTAGTCGCGAAACCAGGCGATGAAACGCCCCAGTCCTTCATCCAGCTCGATCCGGGGCTGGAACCCGGTGGCCTGGGCCAGATCATCGGTCTCGGCACAGGTGTTGAGCACATCGCCCGGTTGCAGGGGCAAGAGCTCGACAATGGCTTTCTGGCCGAGGTGTTTTTCCATCAGTGCCAGATAGGTTTTCAGCTCCACCGGGTGGTGGCCGCCGATGTTGAACAGACACCACGGCGCCATGCTGCTGCCCGCGTCGGGATGTTCACGATCCCACTCCGGGTGGTTGTGCGGCGGATGGTCGGTGAGGCGCGCGATGCTTTCGACGATGTCGTCTATATAAGTGAAATCGCGCTGGTGCTCGCCGTAGTTGAACAGCTTCAGCGGCGTGCCTTCGGTGATCGCCCGAGCGAACTGGATCGGCGACATGTCGGGCCGACCCCATGGCCCGTACACGGTGAAAAAGCGCAGACCGGTGCAGGGAATGCCGAACAGATGGCTGTAACTGTGGGCCATCAGCTCGTTGGCTTTTTTGGTCGCGGCGTACAGCGACAGCGGGTGATTCACCCCGTCATGCACCGAGTACGGCGTGTGCTGGTTGGCGCCATACACCGAGCTCGACGAGGCGTAGATCAAGTGCTCCACCGGATGGTGCCGGCAGCCTTCGAGAATATTCAGGAAACCGCAGAGGTTACTGTCGAGGTAGGCCTTCGGATTTTCCAGCGAGTAGCGCACCCCGGCCTGCGCCGCGAGGTGGATCACCACTTGCGGTTGCTCGCGGACAAACAGCGCTTCAATCGCGGCGGCATCGGCCAGATCGATCCGCGCCAGCGGGAAATGCCCGACCTGATCGCGCACCCATTGCACCCGATCGTGTTTCAGTTGCGGGTCGTAATAGCCGTTGAAGTTATCCAGGCCGACCACCGCATGCCCGTCGCGCATCAGCCGCAACACGCAATGGGCGCCAATGAAGCCGGCTGCGCCGGTGACCAGGATTTTCATGGGCGCAGTCCTTCCGGAGCGATGTGGCGCAGGCCGATGCCGCTGTAATGCAGACCGGCGGCGGCCACGTGTTCCGGGTTGTAGAGGTTGCGACCGTCGACAATCACTTTCGAGCGCAGCTTGCTCGCCAGCAGCTCGAAATCCACTACGCGAAAATTCTTCCACTCGGTGCAGATCACCAGCGCATCGGCATCTTCCAGGGTGTCGTCGCGGGTGGCGCACAGGTGCAGGTCGTTGCGATAGCCGTACAGGCGCCGGCATTCGGACATGGCTTCCGGATCGTAGGCCTGCACGCTGGCGCCTTCGGCCCACAGCGCGTCCATCAGGTAGCGGCTGGGGGCTTCGCGCATGTCATCGGTATTGGGTTTGAACGCCAGGCCCCAAATCGCAATCGACTTGCCGGCCAGACCCTGCGGAAACTGCGCCTTGAGTTTGCCGAAGAGGATGTGCCGCTGGCTGTCGTTGACGTCGGTGACGCTGCGCAGCAATTTCAGCGGCATGCCGTTGTGTTCGGCGGTGTGCAGCAGGGCGCGCAGATCCTTGGGGAAGCATGAACCGCCGAAGCCGCAACCGGGGTAAATGAAGTGGTAGCCGATGCGCGGGTCGGAGCCGATGCCTTTGCGCACCGCTTCGATGTCGGCGCCGAGCAGTTCGGTGAGGTTGGCCAGTTCGTTCATGAAGCTGATGCGCGTGGCGAGCATCGCGTTGGCCGCGTACTTCGTCAGCTCGGCGCTGCGGTTGTCCATGAACATCAGCTTTTCGTGGTTACGGCAGAACGGCGCGTACAGCTCGCTCATCTGCTCGCGGGCTTCGTCATCGCGGGTGCCGACGATGATCCGGTCCGGGCGCATGCAATCGGCGAGGGCGCTGCCTTCCTTGAGGAATTCGGGGTTGGACACCACCCGCACTTTGAGGCTGCTGCGGCCACGGCGCTGCAACTCTTCGCTGGCCTTGGCGGCGACCTGGTCCGCCGTGCCGACCGGCACCGTGGACTTGATGATCAGGGTGCGATCGGCCTCCATGTGCGAGGCGATCTCCCGGGCGACGTTGAGCACGTGGGTCAGGTCGGCGGAACCGTCTTCATCGGCCGGCGTGCCCACGGCGATGAAAATCAGCTCGGCATGCTCCACCGCGTCGCTGGCCTGGGTGCTAAAGAGCAAGCGGCCGGCCTTGATGTTTTCTTCGAGGGTGCTGGAAAGACCTGGCTCACTAATAGGTGGCACAGCTTGTTGCAGTTGCTTGATCTTGTTGGGGTCAATATCGACACATAAAACCCGATGCCCTACATCTGCAAGTGCGGCGGCTTGAATTAATCCGACATAGCCGGTGCCAAATACGCTCACGTCCATCTGCGCACCCTCGATAGAGCGAAAAGAAGAAGTTCGGAAGAAGACTGTAAAAGGGGTATAGCGCAGGGTTTGGAAAGCGTGTCAGCAAAATGACATGTTGCACCTGTATAACACTTGAGCGCTTTTTGGCGATTGGCCATCAAGTCATTGCTGCGATTGGATTTGTTGTTTTTTTGCAGATTTGTTCAGATTTCAAATAAGCGATAAACGGTTGTAAGTCTTTAATTTAAAGGCTTCTAGCGTTTTGTGTGTGTCAGATTTGAGTCACCGGTTTTTTGACGCTTTCTAAAGAAAACAGTCAATTCTTGCGCTTTGATGGCTGGGTGCTAGTGTCAGGTTCTGACCGACAAACCTTTGACTCCATGCCGTTTTGCACGAGCGGTATCGCCATGTTCAGATATGCCAAAGAAGTACTTTTAATTGTTTATTTGCTGCTTTATTCCGAATATTACGTTGATCGGTTAAATGCTATCGGCGTCGGTTTTGCTGTACTTCTTTTTGGCGCGATGTTTTTGGCGCTTACTTTAGCGTTATATCTAACGGCTTATATTTGTCAGGCTCTCATTCGCCACTTGTTCGCAATAACACTGTTTGTCTCGGCGGTGTTTTTCGATGTCTATACCCGGGTCGCCGCGGATTACCTGAGCTACAGCAGTTTTGTCTCGCTGGTGTACTCCGGCGGCTTCATTCAGGAGGCCGCCTATCAGTATCGCGACGCGATCATTCATGGCGCGCTCAGTGGTCTGCTGTTGCTGTTCGGCATCGGTCTGAAACCGCGCCATGCACTGGTGGTGCCCAACGCGTTGCGTGTGGCGGCGCCGGTGTGTGGTGTGCTGCTGTTGAGCGCAGTGTTGTTCCTGCGGGCGGGCGAGGGCGCGCGCGGTTTGCCGATCATGTACACGCCGCTGGCCTATCTGAACCTGTTCGCTTATGAAGCGCTGCACAACACGGTCGGCCCGCGCGAGCCGGTGACGCTGGCGCGCAACGCAGTGGCGATCAATCACGACATCGTGCTGATCATCGACGAAAGCATTTCCGGCAATTATCTGGACATCAACGCGCCGTTCGGAGTGCACAGCAACCTTAATCAGGCGCATCCGGGCGTCGACATTTTCAACTACGGCTACGCCGCATCCATCGCCAATTGCAGCGCCGACACCAACGTCACGTTGCGCTACGGCGGCACCCGCGCCGATTACATGCGCATCAACAGCACGCTGCCGTCGATCTGGCAGTACGCGAAAAAGGCCGGGTTGCGCACGGTGTACATCGACGCTCAGCGCACTGCCGGCAATCTGCAGAACCTGATGACCGACACCGAGAAAAAAGACATCGATGAATTCGTCCAGTTTGACCAGACCAGCGTGCGCGACCGCGACATGGCTGCCGCCGCCAAGCTGATCGAATTGCTCAACGATGATCAGCCGGAGTTGGTGGTGATCAACAAGGTCGGCGCGCATTTCCCGGTGCACGACAAATACCCCGACGCCTTCATGGCCTACCGTCCGACCTTGCCGCGCGGGCAATTCACCGAAGTGGCGGATACCGGTAAGCGCGACGGTTTCAACGGCCAGCCGGATGACTGGGTGCTGTACCGCAACGCCTACAAGAACACCGTGCTGTGGAATGTCGGCGAGTTCTTCGCCCGGGTATTTGCCCAGGCCAATTTGCACAATGCGCTGCTGATCTACACCTCCGATCACGGCCAGGACCTGCATGAACGCGGCAACCCCGGGCTCAATACCCACTGCGGTGGCGATCCGGTGGAGGAAGAAGGGCTGGTGCCACTGGTGGTGATTCAGGGCGATCAACTGCACGGGCCAGACTGGGCGCAAGCGTTGCCGGCGAACAAGGACCGCTCCAGCCACTACAACATTTTTCCGACGCTGCTGCAGTTGATGGGGTATGACCTGGCGGGAGTCGAGGCGCTGTACGGCAAACCGTTGACGCTGCCGACGGCGGACGACTTCACCTTCAACTACCGCTTCAATGCGCGGCTGGGGGCCAAGCCTGAGTGGAAGCATATTGATCTGAAGACCATCGTCACGCCGGGTGCGGCGGCGACCAGTGTGGCGACCGGGGATTGAGATTTGTGTCGGGCCAACGGGCCTCATCGCTGGCAAGCCAGCTCCCACAGGGATTGAGGTTGTTCACAAATACTGAATACACCCAAAAACACTGTGGGAGCTGGCTTGCCAGCGATGAGGCCAGTGCAAACACCACTGATCTGAAGAGACCGCAATCCGCTATCCTTGCCCCACACTGACCCAACGGATGGCGGCATGCTTCAGGTTCAAGGCGTGTTCAAAAGTTACCTCACCCCCCAAGGCCCGTTACCGGTGCTGCAAGGCATCGACCTGACCCTCGAGCCCGGCAGCAGTCTGGCGCTGATGGGCGAATCCGGCAGCGGCAAAAGCACCTTGCTGCACCTGATCGCCGGCCTCGACAAGGTTGATCGCGGCAGCATCCGCAGCGGCGAGCATCGGCTGGAAAGCATGAACGAAGCGCAATTGGCCGACTGGCGGCGCACTGAAATCGGTCTGGTGTTCCAGCAGTTCAACCTGATCGGCAGCCTGCGGGTCGAGGACAATCTGGCGTTTCAGGCGCGTCTGGCCGGGCGCCATGAGCCGCGCTGGCAGGCGCATCTGGTGCAGCGTCTGGGGTTGGGCGAGTTGCTCAAGCGTTACCCCGAACAGCTTTCTGGCGGCCAGCAGCAGCGGGTGGCTTTGGCCCGAGCCTTGGCGTCGCGGCCAAAACTGTTGCTGGCCGACGAACCCACCGGCAGCCTCGACGAAGCCACCAGCGATGAAGTGCTGCGCCTGTTGCTCGAGCTGCTCGACGACACGCCGACCACGCTGTTGATGGTCACCCACAGCCCACGCGTGGCGGCGCGGTTGGCGCAGCGGGTGGTGTTGTCCAGTGGCCGGCTGACGTGAACGTTTTCTGGCAAACCCTGCGCGCGCTACTCAGCCATTGGCGGCGGCATCCGGTGCAGTTCTTCAGTGTGCTGACCGGGTTGTGGCTGGCGACCAGCCTGCTGACCGGGGTCGAGGCGCTGAACAGTCAGGCCCGCGACAGTTACGCCCGGGCCAGCCAGATGATCGGCGGCGAACCTCAGGCCAGTCTGGCCACACCGAGCGGTGCGACGTTCACCCAGCAGTGGTTCATCGATCTGCGCCGCGCAGGCTGGCCGGTGTCGCCGCTGCTGCAAGGCCGGCTGATGCTCAAGGATCATCCGGATCAGCGGCTGCAACTGATGGGCATCGAACCGGTGTCGCTGCCGACGGACGCTGCGGTGGCCGGGCAGGCGATGCCGATCGAGCGCATCGTCGCGTTCTTCTCGCCGCCGGGCAGCACGTGGATTTCACCGGAAACCCTGCACGCCTTGGGCCTGACCGAAGGCGCCACGCCGCAAACCGCCAGCGGCCAGACGCTGCCGCCGCTGCACGCGCAAAAGGACATGGCACCGGGCATGTTGCTGGTCGACATCGGCGTCGCGCAAACCGTGCTCGAACAGCCCGGGCAACTGTCACGCTTGTTACTGCCCAAGGATTTTCATGGCGAGCTGCCGGCCGCGTTCAATGGCCGGCTGCAGCTCAAAAGCAGCGCCGAGGAAAACAATCTTTCGCGCCTGACCGAGAGCTTTCACCTCAACCTGGATGCCTTGGGCTTTCTCTCGTTTCTGGTCGGACTGTTCATCGTGCACGCGGCGATCGGTCTGGCACTGGAACAACGTCGCGGCCTGCTGCGTACGTTGCGCGCCTGCGGGGTCAGTGCGCGGATGTTGATCGGCTGTCTGGTCGTCGAGCTCGGTGTGTTGGCGTTGGCTGGCGGGGTGTTCGGAGTCATCAGCGGTTACTGGCTGGCGAGCGTGTTGCTGCCGGATGTCGCCGCCAGCCTGCGCGGCCTTTATGGCGCGGAAGTGGCGGGGCAGTTGCGCCTGAGTCCGTGGTGGTGGTTCAGCGGTATTGGTTTGAGCCTGTTCGGCGCGTTGCTGGCCGGTGCCAACAGTCTGCTGCGTGCGGCACGCTTGCCGCTGTTGGCGGTGGCGGATCCGCAGGCCTGGCATCAGCAACATGCGCGCTGGTTGCGCCGTCAGGGTTGGCTGGCGGCGGTGCTGGGACTGATCGCGCTGCTGGCGTTGCTATTCGGTGACAGCCTTGGCAGTGGATTTGTGTTGATGGCCGGGTTGCTGCTCGGCGCTGCGCTGGCGTTGCCGGTGGTGCTCAGCGCGGTGCTCAATCCGTTGCTCGGGCTTAGTCGCTCGGTACTCGGTCAGTGGTTTCTCGCCGATTGCCGCCAGCAACTGCCGGCACTCAGTCTGGCGCTGATGGCGCTGCTGCTGGCGCTGTCGGCCAATATCGGCGCCGGCAGCATGACCGCCGGTTTTCGCCAGACCTTCGACGACTGGCTCGAACAGCGCCTCAGTGCCGAGCTGTACCTCAACCCGGTCAATCCGGCGCAATCGCGCGAGATGTACGCCTGGCTCAAGCAACAGCCGAACGTCAGCGCGGTGCTGCCCAACTGGCAAGTCGCGGTGACCCTGCAAGGCTGGCCGGCGGATGTCTTCGGGGTGATCGATCATCCTTATTATCGCCAGCACTGGCCGTTGCTCGAGGCGATTGCCGGAGATCCGTGGGCGCATCTGGCGAACGACGATTCAGTGATGCTCAGCGAACAACTGGCACGACGGCTGAAGGTGCGGGCGGGGAATCATTTGAACGTGCCGACACCGGGCGGGGCGTGGTCACCGCGGATCGTCGGGATCTACGCCGACTACGGCAATCCCAAGGGGCACGTGCTGGTCAACAGCAATCATCTGCTGCGGCTGTGGCCGTCACTGACGCCGAACCGTTTCAACCTGCGCATCGCGCCGCCCGATATCCCGCCGTTTTTGTCTGCGCTGCAAACGCGCTTTCAGCTCGATGACAGCCGCATCGTCGATCAGGCGCGGCTCAAGGGGTGGTCGGTGCAGGTTTTCGAACGCACTTTCGCCGCCACCGCCGCGCTCAACAGCCTGACTTTGGCGGTGGCCGGTGTCGCGCTGTTCATCAGCCTGCTGACTCAGAGCCAGAGCCGCCTAGGGCAACTGGCGCCGCTGTGGGCCTTGGGCGTGACGCGCCGCCAGTTGATGCTGCTCAACCTCGGCCAGACCTGGCTGCTGGCGGTGTTGACGCTGGTGCTGGCGTTGCCATTGGGGATCGCGTTGGCGTGGTGTCTGGATGCGGTGATCAACGTGCAGGCATTCGGCTGGCGCTTGCCGTTGCGGATCTTTCCGCTGCAACTGCTGCAGTTGCTCGGGCTGGCGTTGCTGGCGACGCTGTTGGCCTCGGCGTGGCCGCTGTATTCGTTGTACCGCACGCAACCGGCGGATCTGCTGAGGACGTTTGCCCATGAGGATTAACCGGGTTGCGCTACTGTTCGCGCTGCTGCTGTTGGGCGGCTGCGATCAGCCTGCGCCTGAGCAGAAGGGCTTCGCCGGGCTTGGCGATCAGGCTGCGCAGTTCACCGCCGTGGTGCCGGGGCGTGTGTTCAGCTTCCCGGCAGATCACGGCGCACATGATGGTTTTCGTATCGAGTGGTGGTATGTCACCGCCAATCTCAAGGACCGGCAGGGTCACGATTTCGGTGTGCAATGGACGCTGTTTCGCAGTGCGTTAAAGCCTGCGGCAGAGCAACCGGGCTGGGCCAACCAGACAATCTGGCTCGGCCATGCCGCCGTGACGTCGGCCACCGTGCACCATGCCGCCGAGCGCTATGCCCGGGGCGGAGTAGGGCAGGCCGGGGTGAACGTCGCGCCGTTCGAGGCGTGGATCGATGATTGGCGCTTCGCCAGTCAGGCGCAGGATCCGCTGACCGATCTGCAACTCAGTGCCAGCGACAAAGCTTTCAGCTATCAATTGCACCTCACCTCCAGTCGTCCACTGGTGTTGCAAGGTGACAACGGTTTCAGCCGAAAATCCGAACAGGGTCAGGCTTCGTACTACTACAGTCAGCCGTTTTTTCAGGCCAGCGGCACCCTGCAAATCGACGGCCAGACCTACACCGTCAGCGGCCCGGCGTGGCTGGATCGTGAATGGAGCAGTCAGCCGCTGGCAGCCAATCAGACCGGGTGGGACTGGTTTTCCCTGCACCTGGACAGTGGTGAGTCGCTGATGCTGTTTCGCACCCGGCAAACCGACGGCGCGCCGTATCTGACCGGCACCTGGATCAACGCCGACGGCCAGACCGAAACCCTGCACGGCGCGCAGATCAAACTCACGCCTCAGGACACCGCCAAAGTCGCCGGACGTAAGATGCCGGTGCGCTGGTCGATCAGCATTCCCGACAAACACCTCGACATCAGCCTCGACGCGCTCAATCCCGACGCCTGGATGAACCTGCGCATCCCTTACTGGGAAGGGCCGGTGCGGATCAGCGGCAGCCATGGCGGGCGCGGCTATCTGGAAATGACCGGGTACTGAGTTTCGTACACAAACCCCTGTGGGAGCGGGCTTGCCCGCGAAGGCGCCGGTACAGTCACCCACAGAGCAATTGCCTGGAACTCCGCCCCGTCTACCATCCTCTACCGATCAATCCCGGCCCATTTCGAGGCCCCGGCGAGGACTCCCCCCATGAGCGACGACCTGCAACCTCCCGACCTCACCACGTGGCAGCGTCTGTTCGACGATCAGACCTACTGGCAGCAATCCCCCGACGCTCACTACTTCGACCTGCAACGCATCACCGACGACCTGCTCGGCCAGGGCGCGATCGATCTGGAGCAGTGGCAGATCCTGCGCGCCAAGGCCGATGACCTGCACAAGGATTCGCCTGCCGTGAACGTTACCAATGAACTGGATGACCCTGACGCCTGAGGAGAACCACCATGAAACCCGTATCCCCCAGCGAACACCCCGACGAACCCCGGCCAACGGGAGAAACCGAGCGCGACAACGACGCCCTGCGCCCGACCGACCCCAAACAGCGCGAGGACAGCGGCAAGGGCACCGCCAGTGGCGAGTCCACCGCGCAGGAGACCGCCGCGTCAGAAACGAAAGCCAAGCCCTGAACAGCGTCTATGCTCAGTGGCACATTCGGCGCCAAACAGACGTTGGCGCCGGTTGCTGCCATTCATTACAGGGAAAGTACCGCTTATGAAGCTCCACGCTCTGGCCAAGGCCATCACCCTCGCAACCGTCCTGTCCGCCACCAGCTTCGGCGCCATGGCGGCCGATATTCCGCTGTCCGCCACCGTCGAGGGCGATCAGGTCACCACCAAAGTGCTGGCCGTCGATGCAGCCAACCATCAGGTGGTGCTCGAAGGCGCCGAAGGTCGTCAAGTTCACGTTCAGCTCAGCGACAAGGCGAAAAACCTCGCCAATCTTCAGGTCGGCGATCTGGTAAAAGTCGAAGTACAACGCTCGGTGGCGGCTTACCTCGATACCGATGTAGATAAAGGTCTGCCTGGCACCGTCGAGCGTAGCGGCGAGCTGCGCAAGGCGCCGGGCAGCGAAAACCCGGGCGGCGAGGCTTATCGCCAGATTCAGGTGCAACTGAAAATCACCAAAATTGATTTGAAGAATAATCAGGTGACCCTGGAAAACCCTCAAGGTCAGTCGAAAATCCTCGACGTCAAAAAGCCTGAAATTCAGGCCAAGCTGAAAGATCTGAAAGTCGGGCAGAGCGTAGTTGTCACTTATACCGATGTATTAAAAGTGACCAGTCAGCATGAAAGCTGAGTATTAACTCTACAAGATGATTGTTCTTGTACAAATTATTGTATGAGAACAATCATCTGAAATGGGCTGAGCCGTGCTTTGAAAGTTTCACGAAAGGATTTCGTCGATAAATATCTATTAACTTTTTCGTACATAAAATTTACCTTTGTGTATGACGACATATCTGCCAACTTCTATTAAAATCCTTCCCGTTCGCCCAGTGTCAGGGCTCTTTACCGGTGCATGGATTGCCAGGCCATTACACTGGGCGAACACCTCTTCGGAGCGGATGTATACAATTTCAGATAAAAAAGGGCGACTTTGCAGTCGCCCCTTTTTTGTGTTCGCGATTATGCCGATGCCTGCCCCTCAAATCGTTTGAGGGTGGCTTCATACATCTTGGTGCGGCGGTGGTTTTTGCCGTACGTGCCGGCGGCGGCGACGGTTCCTGCCTGGATGTGATCCAGATAGCGGAAAATCTTGCGTGGTGACAGCAGCTTGATGCCATAGCCCAGACCGACCATTCGATCTTGCAGGGTATAACCGGGCACTCGGTCATCCATGCAAAAGTGCAGTCCATGGGACTTCATCAACTTGGCGTTCCACAAAGTGCAGAAACTCTTGAGGTGAGTTTCCCGATAAGGTTTCGGCTCTTTACTGCGCAAACCCAATGCAGTTTTCGCCCGGCGAATATAGTGTTTGCAAAACCGCGAAGTTAGTCGCCAGGTGTCTCTCAGAATCCCTCGATTGATTTGCTCGACACACCCGACTGCGGCGATGTCCGCAGACTTTGTACACTCACGCAGCATCATCGCGAAGACTTCCTTGTCGTAGACAAAGGTGTCGGTGTGCAGCAGAAATAGATAGTCGGTTTCAACTTTTTCCAGCGCCAGATCCAGCGCCTTGCCATGCGCAATATGTCCCGCTTCTTTGCCGGGGGAGGGACGTTCGATCAGGTTGATCCAGTCCAGCGAACGCAAGTAATCCAGACTGGCATCCGCCGAATCATTGTCCACCACCCAAACCGGAATGCGCTGCGCTTGAACATGCTGGCGCAATAACTCCAGGCACATCCGGGTGATGTCCGGGGTTTTGTAATTTACCAATACAAGACTGAAATTCGGCTGCGTAACGGCTGGTAAATCAAACTGGCTCATTCGGGAAGCTCATCCGCGGTTGATCGGCGACAGGTGTCTCTCGGGCCGGGATGCTAGCGACGCAAGCTTAGTTGAAGCTTAATTTGCCGTTCAGCAAGCCATTCGAAGTGTGTCGAGCCACGACATCTCGCGCACGACGCAAGCCGGCCCACAGGCTAAACTGCGCGCCCCTCAGATGCTTCAAGGACAAAACGGCACCTGCCGTCGCCTCACGGATGAAACCACTTTCCCTCTACCACCCGGCCCTGTACTGGCTGCGCGTGTGGCAAAAAAGACTATTCCGCCAGATCGCCTGGCACTGCTCCAGCAAACGCTACGCACGCCTTGTGGCCGGCGCTGACCGTCTGCCATTCCGCTACCTGAAACACACCTCGAAACTCATCCGCAAATTGGGCAACTCCGACCTCGCCCTGCAACACAACAAAGTCATCAACCTCAAACTCGCCGTCGCCGCCATCGACGGCCTCATCATCGCCCCCGGCGAACACTTCTCCTTCTGCCGCCTCGTCGGCCGCCCAACCCGCAAACGCGGCTACGTCGAAGGCATGGAACTGTCCTTCGGCGAAGCGCGACGCGGTATCGGCGGCGGAATCTGCCAACTGAGCAACCTGATCCACTGGATGGCGATCCACTCACCGCTGATAGTCGTTGAACGCTCCAACCACAGCTTCGACCCATTCCCGGACGAAGGGCGGGTGCTGCCATTCGGTTCGGGCGCGGCGATTTTCTACAACTATGTTGATCTGGTGCTGCATAACCCGACGGATCGGACTTTTCAGTTGAAGTTGAACGTGGGGGAAACGCAGTTGGAGGGTGAGTTGCTGTGCGATCAGGTGCGGGCGTATCGGTATCACGTGTTTCAGGAAAAGCACCGGTTTGTGCGGGAGGGGGAGCGGGTGTATCGGGAGAATGAGATCTGGCGGGAGGTGCGGGAGAAGGGGCAGGTGGGGGAATTGGTGGAGAGGGTGAGGTTGTATCGAAATCGGGTGGTGGTTAAGTATGAGGTGGCGGACGAGTTGATCGGGTAGGGCGCGCCAATCGCAACATGATATTGGCGCCCACTGGTCAGTTTCTGAAATAGAGCTCATCCAGTTGGCGTTTGCGTATGGACAGATACTCTTCCCATACCTTGGGGAAGTCTTCATCTTTGGTCAGCGGGAAGGTCAGATAGATGTATCTTCCAACCACACTGATATATTGCCTCGCACGCTTGAAGGCCGGTTGTTCGTAAGCTGCCACGCTTACGTCGTAGGCGTCATGGTAGTGATGGATGCTAACTCGGTGCGGGGCGATCATGCACCGCGAAAAATCGATGACCCAGCAGCTGTCAACGGCTGTGCTCAAATAACCGTAGACACCGTCGCTGGATAGACGAATGCATGAATTAGCCTGGGTGCCGTCGTCATCGTTGACCAAAATGATCTTGTCCGCGAAGTAATTGATATTTCTGCCGTCAGGCCCTTGCAGGAGCAAGCTCCAGCCTTCGGCTCCCATGCGGAATTCACCGTTGTTTTCGAAGGTGGCGATCCAGTTATTGGCGAGTGTGATTTGATGTTTATTCATGGGTGCTCATGTAAACCGAAGGGCCGCAAAGTAATGGGTATAGTTTCTGCCTAAAACTAGAGAGCCCAAGAGTCATGTTTATGAAGGCGATTAGATTGTAAGATGATCGCGTCTATGTAAAAAGAAACTGTGATCTGTACCCGACATTGTCGGTAATGCCTGAATGCAATACTGTCTATAAAAGTGTCAGTGAGCGCATTGCACTATACTGCGCCGTCATTATTGTATGCCCTAATATTGGCTATACTAATATTTTTTGCTTGGCATGTGACTGCACAGTTATTTTCAAATTTAATTGTGACTTTGTAGTCTGAGGATTTTCCCTCGATTGTTAAGGTGGTGGTGCCGCTGAAGTTGAAATTCTCTACATTAAAATTTTCTATGTCTACTATGTAGAGCTGAAACTCATACTCGTTGTAATTCTTTGTCAGCCACTTTTTAGGGGCTGCTTGCTCTATTTTGCTGGATAATTTTATGCATATAGAGTTTCCGTCCAGCATTACGTATGACGTACGCATGCTTGAGGGGGAATATGTTTCTCCGAAAATCGACGTCCACTGCTTTTTGTTCGATATTGATGATATCCACATTCTAAATTGCTCGAAATATGTAGTGGGCTTTACCAGGTGCTTTGCCTGTTCTAGAGTTTTTAATTGGTCGTTGATTGAAGTGGTAAGAGGGCGACGGATCGATTTTTAATCCCTTTTAAATCGAGAGGAAAGCGAACCGTTAAATAAATCTGTCCCCTTAACCCACTAATTTAATGCGGTATTTATGGAGATAGAAGAATTTTAGATTTTGAATTGTTTTAAATATCTATCCTCAGCTATGCCGAAGTCGTGATCTGCAGGTTTCTCAAAGTTGTTCAAGATTAAGAGTGCATCCCTTGAGTCTTAATCGTTTAATTTCCTCATCAAATGTGTACTTTGGCAGATCCTTGTTTTTTAAATCATATTGCTGCCTAAGCAGACGAAATAGTTTTCCTATATTTTTCTTGCTTCTCTCGTCAAGACTTTCGATTAGGTCGTAACTATTGCTCGATAAAAAGGCTATTTTGTTTTTAAGTGTGTAGTAGGCGCTTATGTTGGAGAATAATCCTTCGGCATCTGAATAATCTTCCTTTAAGTATTCTGCATAATCTTCAAATATCGATGTAAGTAAGTTTTGTGCGGCTTTCTGGTTCTTTAAAACGCTGCATATTTCCTGCCAGTTACTAATAGAAAGATGGTCTCCCCAGTCTGAGTCTCGAGCAAAATATTGTCCATTTCCTTTAAAGAAATCAGATGTCTCGTGAAGGTCTAAAGCAGTTTCAAAAGTGGTCTTCATTGAAGCTTTTCCCAGTCATCGAATTTTTGCAATGAAAAAGGGGCCGGATTTATTTTCTGAAAAGAAGGCCAAAGGGAGGGCGTTCAATCCCTTTTGATCAAAAAGTGGCAAGCTGAAGCAGTATAGGTATGCTCAGTTTTTTGGTGAGTGATTTCACCAGAAATAGAAATCCATTATTTTTTATAAATTGAAAGCGTTTATGTGTTTATGTCATTCAGTTATGTTGAGTTGCCATTTTTATCGAATAAAGAGTGGTTTTTTTCGATATTCTTTGAGTTGAGTATTAAATATGGATTTGTAGTTTTTATCAATTTATATATTTCTGGAAAAAATTCAGAAGTAAAAAAACAATCCAGTATCATGTTTTATTGCTGATTCATTAAGCTTTAAGATTTTGTTTATTATTTCAGTGTTGGTGGTTTTTAATGCTTCTTGGAATATGTTGAGGGATGTTTGTAATTCTGAGGTTCCTTGTATTTTTTCGTCTTCGTACTCGTCTATAAGTATTCCTAGTGTTGAGTAAATTTTTTCAATTGCTCCGGTCTTTACAAGGATTGAGAATTCATCTTCGGAAAGAAAAATTTCTTCCAGATCTCCCGGTAAACATGCATCAAAGTCTAATCGATTCATTGCTTCCACGGTTACTGGCACTGAAATTGTTTTCACTTCTATGGTTCCTTGTTAAAGTGCGTAACTTCGTTGTATTCGCTTCGCGATCTGCCTGTTTGCTTTCCGTTCGGAAGCGTTTTGTTGCTAGGTACAATTAAGTCAAGGTTCAGATATTTACGTTTTCCGTGAAGTGAGGGGTCGTAAACTCTAAAATAGTTTCCATTCATGTCTTCTACTACTTCTACTCCGTCTTGAGGGTTTTTGTATATTTTCTTACTCTAAATAGTTTGCTAATTATAAGGTTGTTGCCGGCGAATTTTTCCGCAGCATTATTTAAATTTGCTTTAGAAAAAGGGGGCGGATTTATTTTCTGAAAAGGGGCCAAAGGAGAGCTTCAGTCTCTTTTGATCAAAAAGTGGCAAGCTCGAAATAAATCCGCCACCATTTTCGTTGTCCCATTTTCGTTTTTGTGATTTTTCTAAGGGGTTTTTAAGTTTTTGAATAGTTAATTTCTATTCGTTATTCTGTTTGTACTTTTTTCAAAGTATTTTTGATTGCATTTTTCAGCTCGGTCCAGTCTTTTGCTTTTTCGCTATGGATGG
This sequence comes from Pseudomonas fluorescens, assembly GCF_004683905.1. Lineage (NCBI taxonomy): Bacteria > Pseudomonadati > Pseudomonadota > Gammaproteobacteria > Pseudomonadales > Pseudomonadaceae > Pseudomonas > Pseudomonas fluorescens. Next base: position 3,856,398 of record NZ_CP038438.1, on the reverse strand, counting down.
GCGCTTCCCAGTTGTAATTTGAGATTAATGATACTTTGAATGCGCCGTGTTCACTAAACTCCGGATACCAACCAATATCAATTATTTGCTGGAAGGGAAGAATGGCTTGAAATAGATCTTCTTTGAGTTCATCCAATATGATGGATATATCAGCGGACTGATCCAGCTGAGAAATATCATCGAATGTTACAGTTCCGCCTAGTTTTTCTATTTCTGTAATAAGCATGTTTTATTTCTTCTTTTTCGTGAGTTTTTTAAATGCATCTTCGGAAATTGGATGTCCATGAATTGTATTTGCACTGAGCTCAACCCTCATGAATCGAGTTTCTTTTCCATCGTTTGCGCCGATTGTTCGTCCCATGTCGATCACTTTCCAAGGTTTCCCGTTGTTAACCTCTTGGCCATGCTCAAAAGCATGTCGTTCTAAAGCTTCAATGTCTGTGCCTGGTGCATACTTGGCTGCTCCGCCATTTGCTGTTGACTTTACAACAGATGGCCAAGGAGCCTTGGGTGCTACGTGCTTATTTCCGTGGTTGGTCCATTGAACATCTGGAGATTTTGGTGCTCCGTCATCCACGTTTGCTTTACGTGAGGGATCTTCTATTTTTCCGGGCTTGCAGTTTGGTCCTCCGGGGCAATCGGAACTCAATCCCAGTGGGTCGATCCATCCAGTAGGGTTAGGCACGTACTGATAGTTGTTCAACCCACCCGCAAGCTTGATCGGATCCGGTGTCAAAAACCGCCCAGTCCCCGGATTGTAGTAGCGGTGCCGGTTGTAATGTAACCCCGTCTCGGCATCGAAATACTGACCCTGGAAGCGCAGCGGGTTATCAATCTCGCTGACGTCCAGCGCAGCGAGGTTACCGTAGGCGCGGTACTTCGCCGACCACATGATCTCGCCACTGTAGTCGGTGAGTTCCTGCGGTGTGCCCAGATGATCGAGTTGATAGTAAAACGGCGTGGCTTTGCGCGGGCCTTCGCCGTCGAGCATCGCCAATGGACGGAAGCTACCGGGCTCATAGATGTAGCTGCGGTAGCGGTTTTCGGCGCTTTCGGCGATCAGTCGTTCACCTTGCCACAGGAATTCGGTTGTCTGGCCGTCGACGGTTTTTTCGATACGGCGACCAAAGGCGTCGTATTTGTAGGATGCGGTACTGCCGCCCGGCAGGCTGACGCCGATGAGGCGGTGCTGGCAGTCGTAGCGGTATTCGGTGACGAGTTTCTGGCCGGCACCACGGCGTTCGCGGATCAGGTTGCCGTAGGCATCGTAGTCGTAATGGCGGTCGCCCTGCATCAGCAGGCGGTTGCCTTTGACGTTGGCCAAGTTCGCTGTGCCTTCGTTGTTTTGACCCAGCAGGTTACCGGCCGGATCATGGGCGAAGCTTTCCGGTGTGGCGCCGCGCACGCTGATGAGTCGGTCGAGCGGGTCGTAGTGGTAGCTGCGCTTGCCTTTGCGGCTGTCATCGATACCGGCGAGATTGCCGTTGGCGTCGTAGTTGTAGCGACGCTGAAACAGGTTCTTGTCTCGCTGGCCGACTGTGTGGGCTTGCAAGCGACCCTGCTCATCGTACTGGTATTGGCTGAGCAGCAGACCTTGTTGGCGTTGCTGTTCGCGGCCGGCGCTGAACTGGTGAGCGGTCAGACGTGAGCCGTTGAGGTCGATGCTGCTCAGACGCCCGCCGGGCAGGTGACGGTAATCGAGCGTACTGCCATCTGGCAGGCGGCAGTGGCTCAATTGGCCGACGCTGTCGTACTCATATCGCGTCGTGCCCCAGCCCTGGTGCTCGGTGATCAGGCGGTCCTGCACGTCGTATTCGTAGGCGAGCGGCCAATGGCCGTCGTCGACGTTTATCAGGCGGCCCAGTGCGTCGTAGCTGTAGTGAATCTCTTCGCTATGGGGAAGTGTCTTGACCAGCAAACGGCCAGCGGCATCGCGTTGGTATTCGGTAACGAGTTCGCTGCCGTCATCACCGTACTCGGTTTTCTTCAGCAACTGGCCATTAAGATCGTATTCGTAAGCCGTGCGGCGACCGTCGAAACCGGTCTCCTGCTGGATCAGGCCGTTCGAGTAATAGTCGAGTTGATAGCGTTCACCGCGCTCGTTCTCGATCTCGGTGAGGTTGAGTTGCGAGTTGTCGTAGCGATAGCGCAGTTGGCTGCCGTCCGGATTGATGCGGCGGCTGACAAGGTGCAGGTTGTCGGCGTATTCGTAGCGAGTGATGCGGCCGAGTTCGTCACGTTCGGCGGTGACGTTGCCATAGGCGTTGTAGGTGAAGGCACGTGTTGCGCTGTGCTAGGCGGTTGGCCGCATTCCGTTGGTATTGGGTGATGGCGCGGATTCTTCCTTACGAGTGATCTGACGACCCAGTGCGTCGTAGCGATACTTCCGTTGACCTCCGTCCGGCAGACGCTCTTCCGGAAAAAGGGGACGGATCTGTTTCTGAAAAAGCGGCTAGAACAGGGGGATTTTCACTCCCTTTTGAATCAAAAAAGGGGGGCAAGCCGGAAAATAAACCTGTCCCCTTAGTCCCCCTTAGTCTCGTCTGTAAGGTCGGTGACCTGATTACTTCGCCATAGTCGCAATTTCGACTATCCACACACGCGAATGACTCATCTCAACGTTATTCTTTCACCCATTTATCCAAAGGAAGTTTCTCAGTTTTTTTTGCAAACAATTCTTTTGCTTCCCGAAGAGTCATGTGGTTTGGGCCGCTATAAGTGTCAAGGTTGCTAGTTCCATTGTCTTCCCATTTGCATAGGTCGCAAATTTCATAATTACCAAGCACTGAAAGCGTGCGGTATTTACAGCACGGGCAAGGCATCAGAGTTTCAATTTCTCCAGATACCTCGTACTCTCCAATATTCAATTGTTTTAATTTTTTTGATAAGAATACGTTTGTTACGCCTTTATAGCTTGATGTTAGGGCAAGCAAGATAAGTTCGTCATATTTTTTATCATCGATGTCGCTAGGTAGATCGTCCCCGCTAGCAATAAGGCTCTGCAGTTGCTCTGATAGTGTGAAGAATTCAGGATTGCTCTCATCAATACTCCACCAATCGAGGAGATGAGATTCTCGCTCGTCATGGTCAAGCAAAATCAAAATTGCCTTTGAGATTTTTTTTATAGCATCGTGTCGATCAATTTTGGTCATTTTATAAACCCTTAGCCAATTCAATGGCGGATTGGAAGGCGTCGGCGCTTCTACCATCATCTCTATAAAATGTTCTAATTTCTCTGGATTTCAAGTGTCCAACAAATATTCTTCCAGTTGCTGGGTCATGTTTGATTACAAAATTTCCGACATTCGTTTCGTTAAAGCTTCCTGATTCTTTCGAGAATTCTTTCGCCTGTTTTAAGTATTCAGTTTGGCTTATGTTTCCGAATTCTTTTTGATCAATTACATGCTTTTGATAATGAGGTTGCAACTTCCCAGAAGAAAATCCCTTCCAATTGACAGATGCGGCCGCCGTTGGAACCTGCGCATCTCCTTGATTTACTCTGGCTTTGTCCTCAGGCGCCTCAGCGCCTTGGCCAGGGATGCATTTATCTCCGCCAGGACAAGTGTTCAGACCAAGCGGATCTACCCAACCCGTAGGATTAGGCACGTACTGATAGTTGTTCAACCCACCCGCGAGCTTGATCGGATCCGGCGTCAAAAACCGCCCAGTGCCCGGATTGTAGTAGCGGTGCCGGTTGTAATGTAACCCCGTCTCGGCATCGAAGTACTGACCTTGGAAGCGCAGCGGATTATCAATCTCGCTGACGTCCAGCGCGGCGAGGTTACCGTAGGCGCGGTACTTCGCCGACCACATGATCTCGCCGCTGTAATCTGTGAGTTCTTGCGGCGTGCCGAGGTGATCAAGCTGATAGTAGAACGGCGTAGCTTTGCGTGGACCTTCGCCGTCGAGCATTGCCAGAGGGCGGAAGCTGCCAGGTTCGTAAATGTAGCTGCGGTAGCGGTTTTCCGCGCTTTCAGCGATCAATCGTTCGCCTTGCCACAGAAACTCGGTAGTGTGGCCGTCGACGGTTTTTTCGATACGGCGACCAAAGGCGTCGTATTTGTAGGATGCGGTACTGCCGCCCGGCAGGCTGACGCCGATGAGGCGGTGCTGGCAGTCGTAGCGGTATTCGGTGACGAGTTTCTGGCCGGCACCACGGCGTTCGCGGATCAGGTTGCCGTAGGCATCGTAGTCGTAATGGCGGTCGCCCTGCATCAGCAGGCGGTTGCCTTTGACGTTGGCCAGGTTCGCTGTGCCTTCGTTGTTTTGACCCAGCAGGTTACCGGCCGGATCATGGGCGAAGCTTTCCGGTGTGGCGCCGCGCACGCTGATGAGTCGGTCGAGCGGGTCGTAGTGGTAGCTGCGCTTGCCTTTGCGGCTGTCATCGATACCGGCGAGATTGCCGTTGGCGTCGTAGTTGTATCGACGCTGAAACAGGTTCTTGTCTCGCTGGCCGACTGTGTGGGCTTGCAAGCGACCCTGCTCATCGTACTGGTATTGGCTGAGCAGCAGACCTTGTTGGCGTTGCTGTTCGCGTCCGGCGCTGAACTGGTGAGCGGTCAGGCGAGAGCCATTGAGGTCGATGCTGCTCAGACGTCCGCCGGGCAGGTGACGGTAGTCAAGTTTGCTGCCATCGGGCAGGCGGCAGTGGTTCAGTTGGCCGACGCTGTCATATTCGTAACGTGTGGTGCCCCAGCCTTGGTGTTCAGTGATCAGGCGATCTTGCACATCGTATTCGTAGGCGAGTGGCCAATTGCCGTCGTCGACATTTACCAGACGACCCAGTCCGTCGTAGCTGTAGTGAATCTCTTCGCCATCGGCGAGGATTTTTACCAACAGGCGGCCAGAAGCATCGCGCTGGTATTCGGTAACGAGTTCGCTGCCGTCATCGCCGAATTCGGTTTTCTTGACCAACTGGCTGTTGAGGTCGTACTCGTAGGCAGTGCGACGACCGTCGAAGCCGGTTTCCTGTTGGATCAGGCCGTTGGCGTAGTAGTCGAGGTGATATTGCTCGCCGCGCTCGTTCTCTATTTCGGTAAGCAGCAGTCCCGCATTGTCGTAGCGGTAGCGCAGTTGGCTGCCGTCCGGATTGATGCGACGACTGACAAGATGCAGGTTGTCAGCATATTCGTACTGGGTAATGCGCCCAAGTTCGTCTCGCTCGGCGGTGACGCGACCATACGGGTTATAGGTGAAGGCACGGCTGGCGCCACCGGGTAGGATCACCTGAATCAGACGGTCAACGGCATCCCATTGGTATTGAGTAATGGCGCCCGTTTCATCTTGGCGAGTGATTTGCCGCCCAAGTGCATCGTAACGGTATTTACGTTTCCCACCATCCGGTAACTGCTCTTCAAGCAATTCGCCGAGGTTGTTCCAACCTAACCTATGGCGGCTGCCATCCTGGTTTAGAATCTCTAAAAGACGACCTTGATCATCGTAAGAGTAATACGTTGAATTACCGTCGGGATCAATTTGTTGAGTGATATCACCTTGTTTGTTTCGTATATATTTCCAGATCGCATCGCCACGACGAACTTCGGACACAAAGCCGAATTTGTAGTCGTAAAGTGTAGGTGTGTCCTCTGGCGGAATTACTGCTTCCAATCGACCCGCGTCGTTGTACTGGTATTCCGTGATTGCGCCTAATGGATTCTTTTCGGCAACAAGACGGCCCTTTTCGTCGTAGATGTTGCTGTGTTCCGCTCCACCCGGTTCGACTTTGCTGATGAGTCTGGCGTGATCGTCATGAGTGTAGATTTCCTCACTGCCATCAGCGTTAGTAACAGTGACGCTTCCATTATCGTCCCAAGTATAGCGGGCATCCATCTGTGTAAAGTTTGCCCAATGATGGATGCATCGAGAGGATTTTCCTTCGTTCTCCCATTCCCAGAAGAAGCTCGCACCACCAGCTAGTTGCCTTTCGAGAATTACGTTTTGGTGGTTATAGGAATAAAGCTCACTTTCACCCGCGGCGTTTTTCGCTTCCACGAGGCGACTGTGCTCGTCGTATCGATAAGTGACAAGTGTTTGAATGGTGGCCCAAGCATCTTCCAGGTTGTCTGCAGGGATGAACTGCTGATAATCGACAGATACAATATGCTTGCGATTATAGCGAATTAATAATGCTCGTCCCGCACCGTTATCTACACGTTTGATTCGTCCATGAATATCGCGAGTAATATGAAGCCGATTACGATACCGGTCAGTAATTGCAATAAGTGTTGCGCCTTCGCTGTTGTACCTGAAGTGATAGAACAGCGGGCGCTCGCCTGCCTGGGTCAGAATGAGTTCAGATGGATCATCACCAATAAAGATAGCCGCTTTTGCTAGGCTATTGGTTATTGCTGACCGTTGTTCGCTAGGAAGCGGAAAGTTGGTGATGCGATTTTCATGATCTGTCCAGACAATCCCGTCGTCATTCACTTGGACTCGCTGCGCAAGAGCGTGACTCCACCCGTAGCCTAGTCCACAGTCTACTTCTGCTGCGCTAGTACGATATAGGCGGGTCCATTCGAATGGAAACAGTCCATTTAACTGGCCGTCAGTAAGCGTTAGCAGTTCCTCCCCTGTAACCATCGATACTGGGCAGCCGTTAACACAAGTTTCCCTGGTGCAGGCGACGTTTTTATCGTCGTGGTTGGTTGACTGTTTTGATTTGTCATCAACATGCTCTGAACTGCCAACTTTTGCATGGTCTTGTCGGTCCCAGCCAAGTTTGACCTTGCCCTTTTCAAAAGTCCCAGCGATCGCCCTTGTAGCGAGTTTTTTGTAGTGCTCGATCGCTTCCATGAACTTTTTAACAATACTGAATATGGATTTTACAAACCCAGAGACAGCTTCGATAACTCTTGCACCGTAGTTAACCAAGCGCACGCCGAGGTAGGCAATACCTGAGCCCTCTGCAGCGAACGTGAGAACGATCGCCAGAAGAATATCTATTAAAATAGTTACGATGGCGCTGGATATTTGTTCTGCGGTTTTTCCGGATATTACGCTGGGAGGGAGTTGTAGTAGCCAGATTCCTGACGCCTTCAGAATAAGAAAAAGTGCCGCTTGGTCGCTGGCTAGCAACATCAGCTTTTCCATCATCGCTGGTGTTTCTTTCGCTAGTCTCAACAAATCGCTCGCGCTTTCTCCCAATTCCTTTGCGAATTGTTTCGGATCCTTCAGGATCTCAAAGATTCGCTTAATGCCGTCAAATGCTGCCTTGATCGCCTCCCAACTTCCAATGAGCGTTCCCTTCATCTGGGCGAGGTAGGGGGAGGCAAGTGTTTCCTTCGGCCAAAGTGGTCTGTATTTTCTCCATTCTAAGTCGAGCCAGTCTTTTAACTGTGCGGTGAACCCGTCGTAGGAGCTAAATAGCTGATTTAGCTGATTTTTTGTTACTGAGCTTTGTACCCGAACGAAGTATTTTTTTCCTGGTACGCCCTTGTAAACACCTTTTCCATCAGCATCGAGAGTGATAGAAGTTGCTGTGCCGCCTTCTTTGGGAGTGACCTCGACCGTTATATTGCCAACGGGAATGTCGTTGACGGAGACAAACTTACTTTCGATCAGCAGTCTGCCATCCTTGGGGCACTGTGCAACCGTGGATTCGAACTCATCGTCTTTCACACTGACAGTAGCGTTCGCGCTCCCGAGCTTGATGGATCTGCTCAACCCAAAAAATGCTGGTCTATCGAGAAATTGAGGCCCCTTGTCCAGCCATTCCGCATATTTGCTTTCAGTCAGTTCTCGGTAGTCCTTCAAACTGTCCGGGAAGGTAGAGAGTTGTTTATCAACAAAGGCAACGCGATCCATCAGCCTTGCTCCAGAATCAGGTGGTTTAACAGTGCTTCTTTAAGGTTTTTCGGCGCATCCGGGCGGCGCACGAAACGGCTGACTTTCAGCTTCAGGTTGTTCTCAGGCCAAGCGTTGTAAATGTCCGGGCGGTCTTCTTCCAGCCACTGCATAAGGTTGCTGATCAGTGTCGTCGGGTTGTCCTTGGCTAAGCCATCCAGCAAATCCTTCGGCACCTCCCACCACGGCCAATCCTTCACCTTCGGCAACACCCGTGTCCCAACCTCCAGCGTCTGCCCATTAATCAAATACCGCTCAAACACCGGCATTACTTCCCCAGCCTTCTCCCCAATCCCCTTCAGAATCGGGTAGATATGCCGCCCATCCCAGAAGCGGAAAAACACCTCGGTCCCGTCCGGCATCTTCACCTGGGTCAGGCTGCGCAGGTGTTCGAACACCTCGTTCGGTTCGGCGCGTGAGACCGCCAGCCAGCCCCAATCGAGGGCGTCGGTTTCGGCGATCCAGGGCAGGAATGCCGAGTTCGGTTTGAGTTCGGTGACGTAGGGCATCACCGGTTGCCAGGTGGAGTAGGGCGTGCCGCCCCAGATCGGCAGGAGCTGGGCGGTGGGTTCGGTCAGGTACAGGGTTTTCAGCGCGTCGGCATCGCTTGCTGCGCTGACGATCAGGTACAGGCGCTCGCCAGTCTGCAGCGGCTGTTGTGCCAGCCAATCCTTGGGTGTCAGTCGATCAGATGGCACAGGCACCTGCCTTGCATTTTTCGCATTCTTCGCAGAACGGCGCGTTGCGTTTGAGGGTATTGATCTGGGCCGGGGTCAGGACCTGGCCGGCCTTGTCAGTGTCGGCCTGTTTCAGGATGCCGGGCATCAGCGGGGCGGCGCCGGTGCCGCTGCCTGGGCTGCCGCCGGAGTTCATGTTGATCACCGGGCCGCTCATGGTCACGCCGCCGGCGTCGATCTTGATGAAGCTGCCGCCGCCGATCAGGGTCAACTCGGCGCCGGCTTCGAGCACGACTTTCATGCCGCTGCTCAGGTGGATTTCCTGGCCGGCGTCGATGAATTGGCCGGTGCCGATCTTGATGTGCTGGTTCACGCCCACGGTCAGGTGGTCGTTGGCGCGGGCTTCGACTTTGCGGTCTTCGTAGACGGTGTGATGTTCTTCGGCTTTGAATTCCGTGTAGCTGTTCTGCTCGACGGTGTCGTGGCGTTCGTTGCCGACGCGGATCTTCTGATCGTGCTCGATGTTCTCGTCCCAGTCGCGCTGGGCGTGGAGGAAGATCTGCTCCTGACCTTTCTTGTCTTCGATGCGCAGTTCGTTGTAACCGCCGCCCCCCATCGAGCTCAGGGTCTTGAAGGTGCTACGGGTCTTGTTTGCCGGCAGCTCATACGGGACGGTGTTTTCCTTGTGGTACAGGCAGCCGCTGATCAGCGGTTGATCGGGGTCGCCCTCAAGGAAGGTGACCAGCACTTCCATGCCGATGCGCGGGATGGCGATGCCGCCGTACTGGGCGCCGGCCCAGGCGCTGGAGACGCGCAGCCAGCAACTGGTTTTGTCGTCGGCCTGGCCTTCGCGGTCCCAGTGGAATTGCACTTTGACCCGACCGTACTGGTCGCAGTGAATCTCTTCACCTTTGGGGCCGGTGACCACGGCGCTCTGGCTGCCGAGGATGCGCGGTTTCGGGTGGCGCAACGGTGGTCGGTTGGGTACGTCCCACGGCGTTGCCTGGAAGCGGTTGCGATAGCCCTGATGGAAATCATCTTTGAGGGCGGTGGTGTCGCTGGTCACCGACTCTTCCAGCACTTGCGGCTGCTTGCCTTCGTGGAGGACTTCGGTGAGCAGCCACAGGTCGTTCCACTTGGCCTTCGGGTGCTCGGTCAGGGCGAGGAAGTGGCCGCTGACCAGCAGCGGCTGATCGCTCTTGCCTTCGGCGAGCTGGAAGTCGCTGCGGTGGCGTTCGAGGGCGCGTTTGGCCAGGTGTTTGCCGCGCTCGCGGTCGATGAACCGGCCCGGGTAATCGTAGTCTTCGAGGTCGGGAAGGGCGTCGCCGCGGTTTTCGCTTTCCAGGGTCAGGCGCGGTTTTTCGAAGTCGTAATCGCGGCGCGTGGTGCGGCTGGTACGGGTTTCCAGGCGCAGGTCGAAACGCTTGATCACCGGGTTACTGGCGACCATGCCGGAGTCTTGCTGGTAGGCCACAGGCTTGAGTTTCGGGAACACCGTCTGGTCATCGCCGAACACCAGCTTGTGCGCCGTGGCGCTGTGCTGGAAGTGGTAGTGAATACCTTCTTCCTCGCACAGACGCTGGATGAAATGCAGGTCCGATTCATCGTATTGCACGCAGTAGATGCGCTCGGGATAGATCGAACCGGTCTTGAATTCGTAGGCGTTGCTTTGAATGCCGTGCTCTTCGAGAACCATGCCGATGATTTTCGGCACCGTGAGGTTCTGGAAGATCCGTTGGTTGACGCGGTGCGCCAGGTACGACAATTGCGGGCGCAGGGTCACCGAATAACGGGTCAGGCGTTTGCCCGAGTCACCTTGCGCGGCGCGGTAGATCTGGCCATGGATGCCGCTGCCATCGGGCGACAGCTGCAGGAAGGCCGGTTTGTGCAGCAGGGTTTCGAGGTCCAGCGACGGCTGCTCACTGACCAGCTCCACCTCAAAGACAAAAGGCTGGCTGATGGCTTCCCGGCCGGTCAGGGTAAACACCTGAAAATCGGCGGAGAGCCCTTCGATGGTCAGGGCAAAGTGGGTTTCATTGGCCGGCGCGAACATCCCTTGTTCCTCGTGCTGTACAGCGGCGTTCGTCGACAACCGCAAGGCGGTTCAACGCACGCGAAATTCTGGAGGGGCGTAAACAACATCGACCAGCAGGGCTGGTCGATGCTTGTAACGATCAGCCGTAATTAAACGACTGGAGCACGCCAGTCATCGGAACCCGAAGTACCGGATACTTCGTGGGTCCAGGTGATTTTGCGGTAGGTGAACTGCACTTCTTCCAGGTGGGTGAAGTGCGAGTTGCCTGGATCCTGGCAGTTGTGCATTTTGTTGTTGATGGCGACGATGATCGCGTCTTCCAGTTTGGTGGTGTAGTAGTGCTCTTGAGTACCTTGAGCCGAAGTACGGTACCACTGGATAACGATTTCGCTCATGCGCTCGCCGGAGGTCAGAGCAGCTTGCAGTAGAGGCGAAGCCTTGTCGTAGACCTTGGTGATGATCACTGGCTTGTGCACGCGCTGACCGGTTGGCTGACCGGATTGTGGGTCACGCGGGATGATCACGTCGTGGCTGAAAGCCTGAACCATGACCTGGTCTTCGTGGCCTTCCTGGTAGGTGTTGCCAACGGAGTCGGCGGTGAAGGCGCCGGCAGTGATCAGGCCTTGTTTTTCGCCGGTAACCGACATGTACGCTGGTGTTGCCATGGGGTGCTCTCCTTGCGGATAAATTTAGGGTGCCCGGGAGGCGAAATCGCCCGGTGGGTGCCTGACTGTTATCAAGGAGCGTGCCAGGTTTGTCGAAGGTCCCGGCAACCGGGGGTGGAGTGGCTCTGGCGTGCGGTTTGGCCGATGTTTTTTGCTGAATCGAGAGGGAAAGTGCGCAACTTCTTGCGCAGTACTGCGCAAGAAGTTGCGCACTCGGCTGCGGGCCACGTGCCTCAAGGCCTACAGCGCGATGATCAGTCTTTTTCGCCGAGCGAGTGCGCAAGAAGTTGCGCAGTAAGGCCAAGGGCCAGCGTCGAGCGTTTCGCCTTGTTGTCGCGACTGCGCTAGAGGCAACATTTGATTCTGTGGCGAGGGAGCTTGCTCCCGCTGGAGTGCGCAGCGCTCCCAAAACGAGGGCCGCTTCGCAGCCCAGCGGGAGCAAGCTCCCTCGCCACAGTCAGAACAGTTTCACGCCCAAAACCTGAGCACACTCCTCAATCGAACGCCGCTGCGTCTCGGCATACAACCTCAACTCATCAATGGTCGCACGCCCCAGCGCCTGTTCGAACGCCTGGCGGTTGGAGTGTTCGCCATAGTGCGTCTGCGCCGCGTCCCCAAGGTTCGACTGAAAAATCCCCGCCGCACTCACCGGCAGGAAATCTTCGTACACCAACGGTCCAGCTTTCACGTGGCCCTCGCGGAGCAAATCCTCCAGCGATGCGGACGTTAGGCTACCCGCTGCCAGGCCTTTTTCCGTAGGAAAGTAGCGAAAATACGCCAGCTCCTGTTCGCGCATGCCTTCGACGCTGTCAGGAAATTCGCCAAAGTGCTGAGTCATCAGCGCGTTGTAACGTGCGGCGTTGCCTTCGTTGGGGAAGTCACCGAGTTCATCGCGCGCGGCATTCAACAGGCGGTCATACAGCGCCCGGCCCTTGGGAGTCAGCGCCGCGCCGCGTTGTTCGATCTCGCCGAAGCGCGCGCTGTGGCTGCCACGGGTGTTGTGCTGGTCGGTGAAAGTGATCGGCTCATCCAGCGCTTTGAAACTGGTCTGGCGCAGCAGGATCGGGCAGTGCCGACGCGGCGGCCCTTCGATTACCGCTTTCGGGGTGATGCCATGCACCGGCATTTGCGCCTGAACCTTGTCGATGTCTAGCGTGCGCGGGGTCAGGTGATTGATGTGCGGGCCTTTGAACGCCACCACATCGGCGATCAGACGGTGCTGAGCGCTGAGGGTCTGGTACTGCGCGGCGGTGACGGTTGCGCTGTGGTGCCAGCGAAAGGTCTCCAGGGCCTGCAGGACAAATTCCTCCGCTTCAGGCTCATTCAGACCACCCGCTGACTCAGCCTGCTCGATCAGGTGCAAGACAGTAGGGGTAAAGATCGAACGCTGATTCAGTACCGATTCGGCAAACGCGCGCAGCTCGGGATCTTCGATCAGTTCCAGACGCAGCAACGAAGTGAACACCCGAAACGGACTGACCTGCAGCGCCGCTTCATGCACCGCGCGAAACGCCGTGGAGTGCACCGGCACACCCGCCGGAGTCAGGTCGTAATAACCCACCGGTTGCATGCCCATCACCGCGAACAGCCGGGCGAGGGTCGCCAGCTCTGTAGCCGTGCCGACGCGGATGGCGCCGTGGCGCTCCATGTCCAGCCGTTGGATTTCACCGGTACTGTCGAGCTGCCGTGCGATGTCCGGCTGAGCCGCCAGCACTTCGCGGTTGGTCTGTTCCACCAGCTCCATCAGCGCGCCGTACAACGGCACTTCTTCGCGGTACATGTCGGACATCGCTTTGGAGAAGCGTTGGCGGATCAGGTCGGGGCTGACGAAAGGCTGCACGGTCATGAAAAAAATTCCTGCCACGGTCACGTAATGGATGGAGGAAAAGATCGCAGCCTTCGCCGACGGCGGCAAACGAAGAATCCTACGAACTTCATTCTGCCAACGACTGATCCACCAGTTCGATCCAGTGCAAAACCTGGGTGCGCCCGGCGCCGGCCAGATGATTCTGGCAACCGATGTTGGAGGTGACGATCAGGTCCGGGCGATCGCTCTCCAAGGCATTGAGGCGGTTGTCGCGCAGTTGCCGGGCAAGGGTCGGTTGGGTCAGCGAATAGGTGCCGGCCGAACCACAGCACAAATGCCCGTCCGGCACCGCCGTGAGGTTGAAGCCCAGCCGGGTCAACAGTGTCTCCACCGCGCCGCCGAGTTTCAGCGCATGTTGCAAGGTGCAGGGGCAATGCACGGCGATCCGGCGTTGGCTGGCGGCGCACAGTTTCTCCAGGGGCTCCCGGGCCAGGATCTGTACCAGATCCAGCGTCCGTTCGCTGATCTGCCACGCCTTGTCGGCGTAGCGCGGATCCTGTGCCAGCAAATGCCCGTAATCCTTGATGAACGCGCCGCAACCGCTGGCCGTCTGCACGATGGCTTCCGCGCCGTTTTCCAGGTGCGGCCACCACGCGTCGATGTTCTGCCGCGCGCGGTCGAGGCCCTTGGCCTGGGCGTCAAGGTGATAGTCCAGCGCGCCGCAGCAACCGGCCTCGGCCACCGGCGTCACGCTGATCCCCAACCGATCGAGCACCCGCGCCGTCGCATCATTGGTGTTTGGCGACAGGCCCGGTTGCACACAGCCTTCGAGCAACAACACCCGCCGCGCATGTCGCGGAGCAGGGCGTGAACCGGATGCTGACGAGCGCTGCGGCAATTTACTTTCGAACATTCGTGGCAGCAGGGGCCTGAAGGTTGTACCAACGCGCAGCAAACCCTTGAACATCCCGGGATTCGGCGCCAGTGCACGCAAGCCCTCGCGTAACAAGCGCTGGGCAGCGGGGCGCGGCACCGCCTGATCGACCACCGCCCGCCCGATATCCAGCAGGTTGTGATAGTCGACACCGGAAGGGCAGGTGGTTTCGCAGTTGCGGCAGGACAGGCAGCGATCCAGATGCAGTTGTGTCTGCTCGGTAGCGGGAGCGCCTTCAAGCACTTGCTTGATCAGATAGATGCGCCCGCGCGGCCCGTCAAGTTCATCGCCGAGTAACTGATAGGTCGGGCAGGTGGCGTTGCAAAAACCGCAATGCACGCAGGTACGGAGGATTTTTTCCGCCTCGGCCGCGCGCGGCAGTTGTCGGGACTCTTCGCTGAGGGTGGTTTGCATGGCTAGAACTCCGCGTACATCCGGCCGGGGTTGAACAGCCCTTGCGGGTCGAGTTGCGCCTTGAGTTGCCGGTGATAACGCATGAGCGCCGGGGCTAGCGGCTGGAACGGTGTGTCGCTGGCACCATGGGTAAAGCTGGTGGCGTGGCCGCCGAGTTCCTGGGCGAGGATCTGAATGTGCTCGTGATCGGATTTCAGCCAGCGTTGCGCGCCGGCCCAGTCGAGCAACTGCTGGCCGGGCAAGTCCTGCGGCCCGAGATTGTTCGGCAGTGACAGGCGCCACAGCGGCAGGCCTTCGTCGAAAAAGCTCAGGCGTTGCTCGTTCAGGTCGCGCCAGAACGTCGAATCCAGCGGCTCGCCGCCGAGCCGTTGATGCGCGGCGGTGACCGAGCCTTCGCCGCCCTCAAGGCGCAGATACAGGCTTTGCCCATCATGGCAGGCGCCGCTGATCGGCAACGGTTGCTGGCCCCATTCGGCAAGCCGCGCCAGCGCCCGGGCGCAATCGAGGTCGAGGCGGATGCTCAGGCATTGACGCGGTTTCGGCAGGACTTTCAGCGACACTTCGGTCAGCACCCCGAGACAACCAAAACTGCCGGTCAACAGGCGCGAGAGGTCGTAGCCGGCAACGTTTTTCATCACCTCGCCACCGAAGCGCAGGTGTTGGCCGAGCCCGGTGATGACCCGAGTGCCGAGGACAAAATCGCGCACCGAACCTGACCATGGCCGCCGTGGCCCGGACAGTCCGCTGGCGATCATCCCGCCCACCGTGGCGCTGTCGCCGAAGGCCGGCGGCTCGCAGGGCAACATCTGCCCGGCCGCGTCGAGCGCCGCGAGCAGCTCGCGCAACGGCGTACCGGCGCGCACGCTGACTACCAGCTCGGTCGGTTCATAGCGCACGATGCCGCGATGTGCGCGGACGTCGAGCACTTCACCGGCCACTTCGCGGCCGAGAAACGCCTTGCTGTTGCCGCCCTGAATCTTCAGCGGCGTGGCGTTGGCCCGGGCCTGGTTGACCTGATCGAGCAGCGCGCTGCTGGCGTCGAAATCAGCCATCAGAAACGCTCCAGTTCGGGGAATGGCAGTTGTCCGGCATGAATGTGCATCGCGCCGAATTCGGCGCAGCGGTGCAGGGTGGGGATGTTCTTGCCGGGGTTGAGCAGGCCTTGCGGGTCGAACGCGGCTTTGACCGCGTGGAACAGGCTCAGCTCAGCGCTGTTGAACTGCGCGCACATCTGATTGATTTTCTCGCGGCCGACCCCGTGTTCACCGGTGATGCTGCCGCCAACCTGCACGCACAGTTCGAGAATCTTCCCGCCTAACGCTTCGGCGCGATGCAGTTCGCCGGGCTGGTTGGCGTCGAAGAGAATCAGCGGGTGCATGTTGCCGTCGCCGGCATGAAACACGTTGGCCACGCGCAAGCCGTATTCGGCGCCGAGGCGGGCGATGCCGTGCAACACGCCGGACAATTCGCGGCGCGGGATGGTGCCGTCCATGCAGTAGTAGTCCGGCGACAAGCGGCCAATCGCCGGAAAGGCGTTTTTGCGCCCGGCCCAGAAGCGCACGCGCTCGGCTTCATCGCGGGCCTGCCGCACTTCGCTGGCGCCGGCCTGGAGCATGACCTCGCGCACCCGCAGGCAATCGTCGTGGACATCGGCTTCGACGCCATCGAGTTCGCACAACAGAATCGCCTCGGCATCAACCGGGTAACCGGCGTGAATGAAGTCTTCGGCGGCGCGGATCGCCAGGTTGTCCATCATCTCCAGGCCGCCGGGAATGATCCCCGCAGCGATGATGTCGGCCACGGCGCGGCCAGCCTTTTCCACCGAGTCGAAACTGGCCAGCAAGACTTTGGCGACCTGCGGTTTGGGCAGCAGTTTGACCGTGACTTCGGTGATGATCCCGAGCAATCCTTCGGAGCCGGTAAACAGCGCCAGCAAATCGAAACCCGGCGCATCGAGGGCGTCGCTGCCCAGCGTCAGACGTTCACCCTCGATGGTCAGCACTTCGATTTTCAGCAGGTTGTGCACGGTCAGGCCGTACTTGAGGCAATGCACGCCACCGGCGTTTTCCGCGACATTGCCGCCGATCGAGCAGGCAATCTGCGACGACGGATCCGGCGCGTAATACAGGCCGAATGGCGCGGCCGCCTGGGAAATTGCCAGATTGCGCACCCCGGGCTGAACCCGCGCGGTACGGGCCGCCGGGTCGATGTGCAGGATGTTGTTGAAGCGCGCCATCACCAGCAGCAGGCCTTTTTCCAGCGGCAGCGCGCCGCCCGACAACCCGGTGCCGGCGCCACGGGCAACCACCGGCACGTTGTGTTGATGACAGAGCTTGAGCAGGGCCTGCACCTGATCGAGTCGCCGGGGCAGGGCCACCAGCATTGGCGTGGTGCGGTAGGCCGAGAGGCCGTCGCACTCGTACGGCTTGAGTTCGTCTTCACGCCAGAGCAGGTCGAGATCCGGGAGGGCGCGCTGCAGGG
Source organism: Pseudomonas fluorescens (assembly GCF_004683905.1). Taxonomy (NCBI): domain Bacteria; kingdom Pseudomonadati; phylum Pseudomonadota; class Gammaproteobacteria; order Pseudomonadales; family Pseudomonadaceae; genus Pseudomonas; species Pseudomonas fluorescens. The sequence goes on along the minus strand of NZ_CP038438.1, from coordinate 3,839,543 downwards.
TTTTCAGCAACTCGGCCTTGTTCACCTCCGGTAGCGGGCCATCGAGGCGTTCGTCGTAGAGAATGTTCATTTCGACCCCATCGGCGGACGTGATTACCTGTGGTGAGGGGATTTATCCCCGATGGCTGCGCAGCAGCCCCAACCCAGAGAATGCGGTGTGTCTGATTCAGCTTAGTGCTGGAACTGGGGCTGCTGCGCAACCCATCGGGGATAAATCCCCTCTCCACAAGGATAGTGTTGGGACTCATCGCTGATTGCCCAGAAACTCCCGATACAACCGTGCGGTGTTCCCCGGTTGTTCGACCATCGGCATGTGTCCGACACCATCCCACACTTCGACCCGCAGATTGGCGATGCCCTTGCTCCACACCGGCACGCTGCTGACGTCGATCAAGCGGTCCTTGCGCCCCCACAGCAGCAGCGCCGGGCATTTGATATCGGCCAGTTTCGGCTCCATCGGCGGGCTGGCGCGGAAGTCGCGGAAGATCTCTTCCAGTTCATCACGCTGGCGTTCGTATCGCTGGGCGATGGCGTCCAGCACCAGCCCGGGCACCCACGGCGGCGAGGCCATGGTCATCGCATAAAACTGGCGGAACTCTTCCCGGGAGTTGATCAGGAACGGGTTATGCCCACGGGCGAGGTGGCGCTCCATGTCGCTGGCCTGCGGTGCAGTGACGCCGGCCGGGTCGATCAGCGCCACCGAGGCGATCCGCTCCGGGTAAGTTGCTGCCAGCCATGCCGCGATGTAGCCACCCATGGAGTTGCCGATCACGTGGACTTTCTCCACGCCGCACACGTCCAGCAGCTGGATCATGCGCTTGGCCTGCAGCGCAATGTCGTAGCCGCCACCGGCCTTGAACCCGGTTTCCCCATGACCGGCGATGTCCGGAATGATCACCCGGTACTGGCGGACAAAATGCCTGGCGAAGCGCAGCCACAGATTCTTCTCGGCGCTGTAGCCGTGCAGCATCAGGATCGCGCTGGCCGCTTCATAGGGACCACCCTGCCAGGTCGAGACGGTCATTTCGGCAATCGGCACCTCGATTTTGTGCAACTTGTACAACTTGGCCTCGAGCGCCGTGCTCAGGTCGTACAACCAATGGCCGATCGCTGGATAACTCAACCAGCTCCAGGCCACGAAAACCGCGAGAGCGACAAACAGCACAAGCATCGACGTCTTCCTTTTACGTGTTCAGGACAGAATGTGGTCAGCCGGTTTCAGCGTCCGGGTCAACCGGTAGTAGCTGAAACTGAAGCCCGGAAATATCGCGATCACATGACCGCTCTTGCTCTGATACCAACTGTGACAGCCGCCGGACTTCCACACCGTGCGTTCCATCTCACGGTGGATCATTGCAGTGTAGGTACGTTCCGCTGCGGGGCGCACTTCGATGCTGCGCAGGCCTTTTGACTGCAGGGTGTGGATGCAGTCGAGGATGTAATTCATCTGCGCTTCGATGATGAACAGCGCCGAGGTATGCCCGATGCCGGTGTTGGGCCCGGTGACGATAAACAGGTTGGGAAAGTCCGGCAGGCTGGTGCCCAGGTAGGCGCGCGGGTACTGCGCCCAGACATCCTTGAGTTGCACGCCGTGCCTGCCGGTCACCGGGTAGGAGACCACGCCGTCGGTGGCGTCGTAGCCGGTCGACCAGACGATCAGATCGACGTCGATGTGCTGGCCGTCGGTGGTGGTGATCCCGGTTTCATCGAGCGCGGCGATGCCTTGTTCGCGGCTGTGCAACGTGACGTTGGGCCGGGTCAGCGCCGGGTAATAGGTGCTGGACAGCAGAATGCGCTTGCAGCCGATGGTGAAGTCCGGGGTGAGTTTTGCGCGCAATACCGGGTCCGGCACCTGTTGCTTGAGAAAGCGCAGGGCCTGGCGCTGGACCAGGTGAATCGCCGGTTTCGAATATTTGAAGGCGATAACCCGGGTTTCGAATTGCCAGTAGAGCAGCCAGCGCAGCAGCTTGTACGCCGGTTTGACACCCAGCAGCCAGCGCTGGAAAGGCCCGAACGTGCGATCGGCGCGCGGCAGCACCCAATGTGGCGTGCGCTGGAACACGTGCAATTGCTCGACTTCGGCAGCAATCGCCGGAATCACCTGGGCGGCACTGGCGCCGCTGCCGACGATGGCCACGCGTTTACCGCGGTAGTCGTAGCTGTGATCCCAATTGTTGGTATGAAAAGTCTTGCCCTGAAAGCGATCCAGGCCGGGAAAGGGTGGGATTACCGGTTGGCTCAACGGCCCGGAGGCGTTGATCACGAACTGCGCGTAAAAAATCCCCTTGCTGGTATGCACCGCCCAGCGCTTTTCGGCGTCGTCCCATTCGATGCGTTCGACGTTGGTTTGCAGCGCCACGCGCTCGCGCAGGCCGAAGCGCTCGATGACGTGTTCGGTGTAGCGATGCAATTCGGCCTGGGCGGCGAACATCTGCGTCCAGGGAAATGGCGCAAACGACAACGAGTACAGCGGCGACGGCACATCCACCGCCGCGCCGGGGTAGGTGTTCTGGCACCAGGTGCCGCCGAAAAAGTCCCTTCTTTCCAGCAAGCGAAAATCGTCGATTCCGGCCTTGAGCAAGTTGACCGCCGCACATTGGCCGCCAAATCCGCTGCCGATGATCAACACTCGGTAGGTCTGCATGGGCCTCCTTCTTATAGTCGTTTTTCCGTTTTCGTCCTTTCAGGTATAGCTAAAAATTTGCCCTGTGCGCGACGGCGATGGCGCGGTATTCAGCGGCTGGCCGGTGATAGCTATTTAACGGCTGCCTGTTAGACTTCCAGCACATCCGTCTGACGGTGTTCGCAGGTTCCGTTGAGTGGTCGAGGCCCTTATGCGAAACAAGGGGGGAAAGGGACTTTCATTGGCCAGGAGGCTTTATACATCGCGAACCCTCGGGCTGGTGCTGGGGCTGTTGTGCGTGAGCGCGGCGATGTACCCGCTAGACCCGCCGCTGTGGGTCTGGGCGTTGATGCTGTGCAATGGCCTGCTCTGGCCGCACCTGGCGTTTCAATGGGCCCGTCGTGCCAGCGTTCCTTACCATGCGGAACACCGCAATCTGTTGGTTGATGCCTTTATGGGCGGCTTCTGGGTCGCCGCCATGCAGTTCAATCCGCTGCCCAGTGCCACGACCATTTCGATGATGGCGATGAATAACGTCGCCATCGGCGGATTACGTTTTCTCGCCGCAGGCCTGGCGGCGCAGATCCTCGGTATCGGCGTCGGCCTGGTGGTTTTCGCCCCGGCGTTCATCCCGCAAACTTCGCCTCCGCAGCTGTACGCGTGTCTGCCGTTGCTGATGCTGTACCCGTTGGCGCTGGGCTGGATCTGCTTTCGCCAGGCCTACACGCTGGGCCTGCACAAGCGTGAGCTGCTGGCCCTGAGCCGCACCGACAGCCTCACCGGACTGCTCAATCACGGCGCGTGGAAGGATCAACTGGAAATCGCCTTTCAACGTTGCCGTCGGCAGCAGCAGGGCGCAGCGATCGCGTTGATCGACATCGATCACTTCAAGGCGATCAACGACACCTACGGGCATGTGGCGGGTGACATCGTGCTGCGCCAGTTGAGCAAAATGCTCAAGCAGAACCTGCGCGCTGCGGACGTCGCCGGGCGCTATGGCGGCGACGAGTTTTGCGTGATCCTGCCTGACCTGCCGCTGTTCAATGCCGCGCAGGCCATGGAAGCCTTGCGCGAGCGTTTCGCCACCCTGGGTTACGAGCAGAACCCGGCGCTCAAGGTCAGTCTGAGCATTGGTCTGGCGGCTTACGAACCGGCACACGGCGACGCGACCCGTTGGCTCAATGATGCGGATCAGGCGCTGTACGAGGCCAAGGCGAGCGGGCGCAATCGGGTGATCTGCAACAGTGATGATCTGCCGAAGCAGGAACTGCTCGATTCGGTCTGATCTATCACCGCCGTCCCCTGTGGGAGCGGGCTTGCTCGCGAAGGCGTTCTGTTAGCGGCATTGATGTCGGCTGACACTCCGCTGTCGCGAGCAGGCGAAGGCCTACAAGTGTTCGGTGTCGGCCGCAGAGATGTCGCATCCGGTATAGAGCCTTGCGTCGATGTCAGGTACGGTTTGAGTCCCCCCGACGCGAAACAAGGATCGATTCATGACGTTCTCATTTTCCCGCTCGCTGCTGGCCGCCAGCCTCGGCCTGTCCCTCGTCCTCAGCTCCGCCAGCGCCTTCGCCGAACCGCACAAGCATGTGCTGGCGGATGCCGAGCAGTATCAGCCCGAAGCCCTGAAACTGCTGGAACGGCTGGTCAACATCGACTCCGGTTCCGGTTATGAACCGGGCCTGAAACAAGTCAGCGAGATCGCCATCGATGAGCTGAAGAAGCTCGGCGCCACCATCGAACTGGTGCCCAATACCCCGGAAAAATCCAATCATGTGCTGGCCACCTTCAAAGGCACCGGCAAGGCAAAAATCCTTTTGATGGCGCACATGGACACGGTGTTCAAGGAAGGCTCCGCGGCCGAGCGCCCGTTCCACATCAAGGACGGCCGCGCCTACGGGCCCGGGGTGATGGACGACAAGGGCGGCATCGTCGCCGGGATCTACGCGCTGAAAATTCTGAAGAACCTCGACTTCAAGGATTACGCGCAAATCACCTTCCTGCTTGACGCCAGCGAGGAAACCGGCTCCGACGTCGCCACCGACCTGATCAAGAAAACCGCCAAGGCGCATGACGTGACCCTCAACCTTGAACCTGGGCGTCCGGCCGATGGGTTGGTGGTATGGCGCAAAGGCAGCGCGACGGCGCTGGTCGAGGTCAAAGGCAAGGCGGCGCACGCCGGAGTCGCGCCGGAACTGGGGCGGAACGCGGCGATGGAAGCGGCGCACCAGATTCTGCAACTGGGCAAACTCGGCGACGAAGCGAAGAAAACCACGATCAACTTCACCGTGCTTCAGGCCGGTGATCGCACCAACGTGATCCCGGATCACGCCACCGCCAAGGCTGACGTGCGTGCGGCGGTGCCGGAAGAGTTCGACCGGATCGAGAAAGACCTGGCGCGAGTGTCGCAGGATAAGCTGATCGCTGAAACCGAAGTCACCACCAGCCTCAAACGCGGCCTGCCACCGATGCCGCAAACGGCGGAGTCGGATCGCTTGATGGCCATGGCCCAAGGGATTTACGGCGAGATCGGCCGCAAGCTGACCGAAGAGGGCAGTGGTGGCGCGGCGGATGCCAGCCTGTCCGCCGGGGTGGGTACGCCGACGCTGGACGGTTTCGGGATTGTCGGCGGCAATATCCACACGCCTGAGGAATACGCCGAAGTGGCGAGCGTGGCGCCGCGGATTTATCTGTTGTCGCGGATGATCATGGAACTGGCCAAGCGCTGACTCCCTCGGATTGGCGGTGCTGCAACTGACGCCTTCGCGAGCAAGCTCGCTCCCACAATGGATCTGCGCCGAACACCACTGCTGTGTTCACTGAAGATCCACTGTGGGAGCGGGCTTGCTCGCGAAGGCGGCGGGTCAGGCTAAATGGGTGTTGAATGTGCCGACGTCCTCGCGAGCAGGCTCACTCCTACATGGGATCTGTGTTCAACACCACTGCTGTGTTCACTGAAGATCCACTGTGGGAGCGGGCTTGCTCGCGAAGGCGGCGGGTCAGGCTAAATGGGTGTTGAATGTGCTGACGTCATCGCGAGCAGGCTCACTCCTGCATGGGATCTGTGTTCAACACCCATGCTGTGTTCACTGAAAATCCACTGTGGGAGCGGGCTTGCTCGCGAAGGGGCCAGACCTGGCCGCAGCTTATTCCTTGACGCTCATGTATTCCTTCGCCCACAGAATGTAATCCTCAGGCTGGGTATAGGTGTGCGTCAGCTCGGTGGCGCTCAGGTCCGAGGCCTGGGTGAAGATCTGGCGTTGTTCGCGCAGGCTGTCGTAGGTCGCCTTGATCGCGGCGAAGTAGGCGCCGTGGCCGTCGATGGTCACGCGCACCCCGAGTTCGGCCAGGCGCTTGTCGTCGCGCAGCGCCGGGTTGCCGTAGGTCACCAGCATCAGCGGGACCGTCAGGTGTTCGGCGATTTGCTCGAGCTGATCGAAGTCCTGCACCCCGACCATGCAGATGCCGTCGGCACCGGCGGCCTGATACTGCTTGGTGCGGCTGATGATTTCCTGATTCGGCAGAATGCCGGCATTGGTGCGGGCGATGATTGCCATTTCCGAATCGACCCGGGCTTCCAGCGCCGCGCGGATCTTGCCGACGCCTTCGGCGACCGAGATCAGGTCGGTGGACTTACGGCCGAATTGCGCCGGCAGCAGGGTGTCTTCGATGGTCAGGGCGGCGACGCCGGCGCGCTCCAGTTCGACGATGGTGCGCATCACGTTGAGGGCGTTGCCGTAACCGTGGTCGGCGTCGGCGATCACTGGCAACTGGGCAACGCGGCCGATGCGGGTGGCCTGTTCGGCGAATTCGCTGAGGGTGATCAGGGCAAAGTCGGGGGCGCCCAGCACCTGCAGCGAGGCCACGGAGCCGCCGAGGATCCCCACTTCAAAACCCAGGTCTGCGGCAATGCGCGCGGACATCGGGTCGAACACCGAGGCGGTGTGGTAGCAGGTGTCGGAAGCCAGCAATTGACGGAAGTTACGGCGCAAATCTTGATGGGAAAGCCTGGTCATACGAGTTCCACCAATACAAAGGAATGGAACGGCTTGAGCAAAGGTGTCAACGCCGAAGAATGAAAAGGCTATCACGCGAATGGGTCAAGGTTCATGACGAATTTGCGAGTGAGGCGTCGATGAAGGATCCAGCGGCTGAAAGGTTTCATCGGCAGTCAGCGGATTTTCACTGGCTAAACCGCGGATCAGGCCGCTACCGCCTGTTGCTGTTGCCTGGGCAGCAGCACGGCGCGCACCGAATTGCCCGGTTGCAGTTGCAGGCGCTTGGCGGTGAGGCGATCGACCACCAGGGTATTGCCGACCAGACGACCGGGGGCCACGGTGATGCGGCAGTTCTCCAAGCGCCGGTTGTGGATCAGCCACAACGGTGCCTGATCGTCCGGCGTGCCGAGACTCAGGGTCAGCGCCAGGCTGTCGCGCACGGTACGAATGTTGCCGATCGGTGCTTCGATCACCGGGCCACCGTCGAAGATGTCGATGTAGCCCTTATGCACAAATCCTTCTTCGCGCAGTATCTTCAGCGCGGGCTCGGTATTGGGATGCGCCTGGCCGATGGCCGCCTGTGCCTGTTCGGTGAGCATGCAGGTGTACAACGGCTGGCGCGGCATCAGTTCGGCGATGAACGACTTGTTGCCCAGACCCGACAAGTGGTCAGCATGGCTGAAGTCCATCTGGAAGAAATGCCGGCCCAGACTGTCCCAGAACGGCGAGCAACCGAGTTCATCGGCACTGCCGCGCAGTTCGGCGATCATCTTCTCGCCAAACAGTTGCGGAAACTCGGCCACGAACAGCAGCCGCCCGAGCGACAGCAGCCGTCCATTGTTGCCATGGCGTTGCTCATGCTGAAGGAACAGCGAACACAGTTCCGACTGGCCGGTCAGCTCGTTATTGAGAAACAGCGTGGGGATCTGCCGCGAAATGCCCAGATCCGGTGCCGAACTCACGGTCAGGCCGACTCGGTAGTTGTACCACGGCTCGCGCAAGCCTACCGCGCCGGTCAGGGCGCTGACGCCGATCACCCGCAGGTCGTCATCTTCAAGCACGAACAGATAATCGGCGTCGGCCCGTTCCACTTGTCCGGAAAACGCGCGCTGGGCCCAACGCACCCGGTGGGCGAGGCGATCCTCATTGGCCGGGAGGGTGGTGAACCCCGGGCCGGCCTGTTGCACCAGGGTCATCAGTGCTGGCAGGTCGCTGACTTTGACCGGACGGACGATCATGCGGTAACTCCTTGTACGCGCCGGTTCGGGCACTGTCGTTGGGTGTGCAGCCGGTGGCGGTTCACAGGGCTATCACCCTGATCGTGCTGCCATCGGTGACCTTCAGTGCGGCACACAGATCCGGCGTCAGCGACAGCGGTTGCTCAGGCTGGTAATCCAGTTCGGCGACGATGGCCCGGAAGCCATGCAGCGCGTCGTTGCTCAGCAGGTAATGGCCGCGGGCGTCGATCTGCGCCTGCTCGCGCACGCTGGCTGTCTTGCTGTGGGCTATCGAACGGATGTTCGCGGTGCGCGCATACAGGGTCGGGCCGGCGTCGAACAGGTCGATGTAGCTGTTGGTTTCAAAGCCTTCGCGTTCGAGGATGTCGAACGCTTCCTGGCCGTCCGGGTGAATCCGGCCGATGCACTCCTGTGCTGCCGGAGGCAGCATCGGTACGTAAATCGGGTATTGCGGCATCAGTTCGGCGAGAAACGTGCGGCTTTGCAGACCGCACAGGCGCTCGGCCTCGACGTAGGGCAGGTCGAAGAAGTGTTTGCCCAGTGCGTCCCAGAACGGCGAATGACCGTTCTCATCGCTATAGCCGACGATCTCGGTGATCACCGCATCGGCAAAGCGTTGTGCGTGAGCGGCGATGAACAGCAGCCGTGCCCGCGACAGCAATTCGGAAAAGGCGCTGCGTACCAGTGCGTTGTCGATGTGAAACCCGCGCAACAGCGTGTGTCCGCTGAGGTCGTGACACAGTGACAACGCCGGCACCCCGTGCTCGATGTTCAGTTCCCGCGAAGCACTGGTGAAGTGGCGATTGCGCAAGCTGTAGAACGGTTCGTTGAAACCGGCCGTGGCGAGGATCTCCGAGCAACCGACCAGCCGTTGAGTGTCGAGGTCTTCCAGCACGAAGAAGTAGTTCTCCGGGCCTTGCGCCTGAATGTCGTTGTCGAACGAGGCACAGGAGCCGGCGATTTTTTCGCGCAGGCGTTCGCTGTCGTCCGGCAGCGACGTGACGCCGACCAGGCTGTCGCGGGCCAGCTGTTGCAATTGCGGCAGGTCGGTTGTCTCGACTGGGCGTAAGACCAGCATGGATGCACTCCTGTATCAAAGGGTCCGGTGATCCCCACCGAACCTGACTATCACTGTCGGTTGCCACGCTTTAAAGCGGCGGTCGCCTGATTTGATGTCAGACGCCGCTCTTTTTCTTGTCAGCCATTGCTCGGGTCAGGCAGCGCGGTGCTGGCGCCGAGCTTGTTCAGGAAGAACAGGTACACCAGACCCAGCGCAATCCAGATCAGGCCGAGTTTCTGCGCATCGACGCCCATGTTGTACATGATGGCGGCGACGATGATGAAGCCGATCACCGGGCAGATCAGATGGCGTACGACCTGACCGGACTTCTGCCGACGCCAGTAGTAGTTGATCACTGTCAGGTGCAGCAGCATGAAACCGCTGAGGGCACCGAAGTTGACCAGCGAAGTCAGGGTGTCGACCGAATTGATGAACAGGTAGCAGATCACCAGCGACAGCACCGCCACCAGATAAATGCTCAGGTACGGGGTGTTGTGCTTCGGGTGCACCTTGGCCAGCACTTTTGGCAACTTGCCATCGCGGGCCATGCCGAACAGCAGACGCGACACGGCGGCTTGCGAGGTGATCGCCACGGCGACGCCCCAGGCCAGCGCCGTGGCGACACCGGTCAGGGTCGCCAGCCAGCTGCCAGCCGCGATTTCGGCAATTTCATAGAACGCGGTGTCGGCGGACTTGAAGCCAATGCCGGCGGCCAGATCGGTGGCGATCCAGGTCTGTACGACGAAAATCACGCCCATCACCAACAGAGTGATCAGCGCCGCGCGGCCGACGCTTTTGCCCGGATCGCCTTTGATTTCTTCGGCGAGGGTCGAGATTGCATCGAAGCCAAGGAACGACAGCACGGCAATCGACACCGCTTGCATCAGCAGGGCGAAATTGAACGTTTCCGGGTGATACAGCGGCGCCAGGGTCAGCTCGCCGTTGCCGCCTCCGTTGTGCAAAGCGTTCCAGGCGTAGAACAGGAAAATCCCCAACACCACCAGCTGTGCCAGCAGAAAGATGATGTTCATCCGTGCGGTGAAGGTGATGCCGCGCAGGTTGACGAAGGTTGCACTGACCAGGAACGCCAGAATGAAACCGACCTTCGGAATGTCCGGGTACAAATGGTTCAGAGCCATCGCCGCGTAGACGTACAGCAGCGGTGGAATCAGCAGGTAGTCGAGCAGCATCAGCCAGCCGGCGATGAAGCCGACGTGTTGATTGAGGCCGCGTTGCGCATAGGAGTAAACCGAGCCTGCGACCGGAAACGCCTTGGCCATGCTGCCGTAGCTCAGCGCGGTGAACAGCATCGCGACCATGCCGATGATATAGGCCAGCGGCACCATCCCGGGCGCCTCGGCATTCACGTAGCCATACACGCCGAAGGGGGCGATGGGGATCATGAAGATCATCCCGTACACCACCAGGTCGGTCAGTGTCAGGCTACGTTTCAACTCCTGTTTGTAGCCGAACTCTTCTATTTCCATGAAGCGCAACTCCTTGTCAGCCTATCCAGCGTTTTTAGTTGTTATGTCGATCCATCGTTACAGCGTCAGCAGTCTTGCAGCATTCTTTACAGCAGTGGCGCCAGACGCTCGGCCCACAACGATACCGCTTCAGGGCTGCGCAGCAGATCGTTGCGCACTTCGATCAACACCGATTCCAGCCCCCGGGCATCGCCGTGCACCGGAACGGTCATGTCGCCCAGCGGATCAACCCGGTACGGCTGGTTGCCCGCGACGTTCAGCGGGTGCTGACCGAGGCCATCGATCACCCGTTGCGCATAGGCGCCGGCCTGACCGAACAGCACGCCGACTTCCAGCGGGCGCGGCTGGCCGTAATACACCGGGGTAAAACTGTGAATCCCCACTACCCGCACCGCCTGGCCTTGTGCAACACGCTGGTCGATCAGGGTCTGCAGCCGGGCGTGAAACGGTTTGAACAGGGTCTGGCGCCGGTATTCGCGAGTGGCTTCGTCCAGCTCTCGGTTACCCGGCACCTGATAAATCTCGCTCTGCGCCGGAATGCTGTCGGGCGCATGCCGGGGCCGATTGAGGTCGATCAGCAGCCGTGAATAGTTGGCGCTCAACAGCGTCGCGCCGAGTGTCTCCGAGAGCTTTTCGGCCAGTTGCAGTGCGCCGATGTCCCAGGCGATGTGTTCGCGCGCGGCTGCATCGTCCAGGCCCAGATTGTTCAGGGCCTCGGGGATGTAGCGGCTGGCGTGCTCGCACACCAGAATCAACGGATGCGATGAATCTTCGCGGCTCAGGTTGTAGACCGGGCGGGTGTACAACCCCAGCTCGGCGGATTCAGTACAGGCGTGCATAGTGCTCACACAGGTCAGCGGGCGAGAGCTGTTCCGTCAGCGCCAGTTCCTCGGTTTTAAGGGCGTGGTAAGTGTCGAGCAACGGCTTGGGCAGCCATTGATTGAAGGCTGCACTGTCACGCAGGCAATCCAGCGCCTGGGCCAGCGAGGCGGGCAGGGCGACGATGCCCCGGGCCTTGCGTTGCTCGTCGTTGAGTGAATCGGGAATGTCGTCGGTGATCGCGTTCAGCGCCAGACGCTGTTCGATGCCCAGCCGTCCGGCAATCAGCAGTGCGGCCATCGCCAGATGCGGCGAGGCGGTGGCGTCCATCGCGCGGAATTCCAGGTTGTACTGCGCCGCCACGGATTTGCCGCCCAGGCTCACGGTCGGACAAATGCGCAGCGCCGCTTCACGGTTCTGCTGCCCCAGACACGCATAGGACGCGCTCCAGTGGTGCGGCTGCAAACGCTCATACGACACCGGTGTCGGCGCGGTGAACGCACACAGCGCCGGCAAGTAATGCAGGATCCCGGCGGCCCAATGCTGGCCGAGGGTCGACAGACCGTTGCTGGTGCCGGCGTCGTAGAGCAGTGGCAGACCTTGCAGGTCGAGCAGGCTGACGTGCAGGTGCACACCGTTGCACACCGCGTCGGCCTTGGTTTTCGGCGCGAAACTGACGTCGACGCCCATTTGTCGGGCGATTTCGCGGGTGATCTCGCGCACGTTGACCGCACGATCCGCCGCCGCCACGCCGAGGGTTGGCCGGCAGGTGATTTCGTATTGGTGCTTGCCGTATTCGGGCAGGAACATTTCCGGCTCGACACCGCCGGCGCGCAGGGCGCTCAGCAGCCAGCCGCCGAATTCGGCACCCTGACGCTGGGCTTCAAGGGAAAACGCCAGGTGTTCGGCGAAGCCGGCATGCAGGTTGAATTCGTGTTCGAACGCCGCGTTGACCTGCAAACCGAGGTCGTCGCGATAGCGCTCGATTTCATCGCGCAGCAGCGTGCGCGGGCAGGTGCTCCACGGCTGGCCATCGGTCTCGCGGATGTCGCCGTGGATGAAGTCCAGCGCCGGTGCTGCGGCGTCCGGGCCATTACCGACCGTCACGCGGCTGCTCAAATCGGGAATCAACCGCAAATCACCATAAGCGCCCCATGGGTTGGTCGAGGCGATGATGTCCTGGGGCGTCAATGCACTGTTGGCCGGCACCCAGCCGCAACCGGCGGCTTGATAATGCTCCAGCTGATCGGTGGGAAACGAGCGGCCACGGGTGATGCCGATCAGGTCGGTGGTGACGATGGTGGTCATCGGCAACGGCGTCAGGCGCTCGCTCATGGACGCATCTCCTGCAAGCGGCCGAGCACGGTTTGTGTGTCAGTGATCCAGCAGTAACCCTTGATCGCGTTCAGGCAGGCGTCATGCCGCGCCGGGGTGTAGGTGGCGCAGGCGTCTTCGACCAGCGTCACCAGATAGCCACGGTCGGCGGCATCCCGCACGGCCATGTCGACGCACTGGTCGGTGACGATGCCAGCGATGATCAGGTGACGGGTTTCGAGGTTGCGCAGCACGTAATCGATGTTGGTCGAGTTGAACACCCCGGATGAGGTTTTCGGCAACACGATCTCGTTTTCCACCGGGGTCAGGTCGTCGATGATCCGCGCCTGGGTGCTGCCCTTGGGCAGGTGCATGTCCGACAGTTTGTGATCCAGCGAGCGGTCGCGACCGTCGGCGGTCAGGCTTTCGATAATCGTGTGCAGCACGTTCTGCCGCGCTTCGCGAAAGGCACTGAGCAAACGGCGCTGGTTGGGCACCACCTGCATGTGCGCGCGGGTCAGGAAATACTCGGCGTCCGGGCCGTTCAGGTGCGGGTCGAACTGCGGTTCGAGCCAGGCACGCTGCATGTCCACAAGCAGCAATGCGGTGTGGTCGGTGACGAACGGCAAATCGCGCGGCGAGCGGTGGGGAAGACTGAACATCCTTATTTATCCTCCAGCAGATGGGTGTTGAAGTCGTTGCGCAGGGCGTCGATGCCTTCCAGGCGATCGGCCAGATCGGGGCTGCGCAGGGTCAGGCAGGCAATCAGCGCCTCGACCTGGGCCAGCGCCGGCACCATGGTGTCGAACGGCGAGGCCGATTCCACCGGGGCGCTGATGATCAGGTCAGCCAGTTCACGCAGCGGCGAGGCATAGATGTCGGTGAACAGCACCACCCGCGCGTTGTTGTTCTTCGCCGCCGAGGCCACCCGCAGGGCCTGGGACTGGTAGCGCCGATAGTCGAACAGCAGCACCACGTCCTGGCGTTGCAGATCGAACAGGCGGTCGGGCAGTTGCGCGTTGTCCTCCAGGGCAAAGCAGCCGGGCCGCAGCAAGCGCAGGTGGTTGAGCAGGTAGTTGGCCATCAGGCTGCTGAAGCGCCCGCCGAAGCAGTAGATCTGGTGCCGGGTATCGAGCAGCCAGTCGAGCAGAATGCGCACGTCTTCGGGTTGCGTCAGAACCTGGGTTTCCACCAGCAGGCGTTGGCTGTCAGCCAGATAATGGCCCCAGGCATCGTCTTTATTGAGGTGCGAGCGTGGCTGCAACAGGGTGCGCGGCGAACGCAGGCGGTGGTCCATGTCGCTGAGCAGGGCGTCCTGAAATTCGGCATAACCGCCAAATCCGAGCTTCTTCACCAGCCGCACGATGGTCGGATCGCTGACGCCGGCGTGTTCGGCCAGACGCGCCATCGGACCCAAGCCGTTGCGTGGATACTGGTCGAGCAGGGCGCGAATCACTTTGCGCTCCGACGGCGTCAGTTCCAGGCCGGGGTCGGTGATCAAGTCTCTGAGAGGGGGCATCCGGGCTCCTGCTGGATGAGGGGGGGGGTGTTGAATTCGTTTCACAATCCGTTAAAACAGTATTTATGTAACTCAGGTTACATGTCTAGTGAATTTTTAGCGTTGGCGATTCGACGTTTAAATAAGCTCACAACCCTGAGTAACAAGGGCTACACCTAAGTCTGTGCCTCTTGTAGTCCATTGCCTCCAGGCGTGTCAGACATTGCCGCTTTTTCTACTTCAGAGTACTGGGCTGGAGGTTCACGAGATCCCCTGAAGCGACCGGGTTACGGCACAATTGCCACAAGACCGGCGATTTGCCGCCGATTCAGCTGATGCTTATCGAGTGAAATCCTGTGCAGTCCACCCGTTTGACTTTGATTTGCCACGCGCGAACCGTCGCACAGAAATTGTCGCGTTTTCCTACGAACGAGCCTGTTGAAAATTCGCCATTCGCGATCGGCGCGTTGGCCGCGAAGTTCACCGGCGCCAGTCGTTTGTTGTGCGGGCCGGAATTGCGTACGCGCCAGACTGCCGAGTGGTTCGGTGTGGCGCCGCAAGTGGACGAAGCGCTGCGCGATTGCGATTGGGGGCGCTGGCACGGGCAAGCGATCAAGGATCTGCAAGTGCACGAGGCCGAGGCCTTGCAGGCGTGGATCAATGATCCGCAGGCGGCACCGCATGGTGGCGAGTCGGTAATGCAGTTGAGCGAACGCGTGGCGGCATGGCTGACCAGTCTGCAAGGCGTATCGGGGCACATCGTCGCTGTCACCCATCCGTTTGTGGTGCGTGCGGCACTGATGCAGGTGTTACAGGGCGCGGCGTTCAACGCCATTGATGTTGAACCGTTGTCCATGGTTGAACTGCGGTTCAACGGCATCTGGCGGCTACGCTTGCCGGGTATCGATCTTGCGGGAGCACTGTAATGAAACGACTGCTGGTAATTGGCATCGGCGCCGGAAATCCCGACTACATCACGATGCAGGCGGTAAAGGCGCTGAATCAAGTCGACGTGTTCTTTCTGATGGACAAAGGCCCGAGCAAGGACAAACTGATCGATCTGCGGCGCGACATCTGTGCGCGCTACATCACCGATCCTGCGTATCGCTTCGTCGAATCCCACAGCCCCGAGCGCGCGCGCGGCGACGTGGACTACACCCGCGCGGTCGATGATCTGAATCGCGCCAAGCAAGAAACCTTCGAACAACTGATCAATGAAGAATTGGCTGACGAGCAGTGCGGCGGATTCCTCGTGTGGGGCGACCCGGCGTTGTACGACAGCACGATTCGTATCCTGCAGGCGATTCTGGTGTCAGGTCGCTGTGCTTTCGAGTTTGAAGTGATCCCCGGGATAACCAGCGTTCAGGCGTTGGCGGCGCAGCATAAAGTGCCGTTGAACAGCATTGGCCGGTCAATTGAAATCACCACTGGCCGGCGTCTGGCGGCGGGGCAGGTGAGTGACACGGACAGCCTGGTGGTGATGCTCGATGCGGAAGATTCCTACCACCATGTGGCGGATCAGCAGACAGAGATTTATTGGGGAGCCTACCTGGGCACACCGGATGAAATTCTGATCAGTGGCAAGCTCAAGGATGTGGCGGCCGAGATCGAGCGGGTGCGCAAGGCGGCGCGGGCCGAGCATGGTTGGATCATGGATACCTATCTGTTGCGTAAGCCGTAGGTTTATTGTGGCTGGACTGGCCTCTTCGCGAGCAAGCTCGCTCCCACAGGGGGGCCCATTTCAAATGTGGGAGCGAGCTTGCTCGCGAAGGGGTCATCACAGTCAACTCAAGAAATGGCCTTGACCCCACGCCCAAACCGCTCCCGATACACCGACGGCGGCACCCCGACCACGCTGCGAAACGCCACGCGAAAACTTTCCACCGAGCGATAACCGCAGTGCAGGGCAATTTGCTCGGTGTTGTGCACGCTGCTCTCCAGTAATTCCCGCGCCCGGGCCAGTCGCTCGTGTTGTAGCCACGCTTTGGGCGATTGTCCGCTGGCTTCGGTGAAACGGCGCAAAAAGGTGCGCTCGCTCATCGCCGCTTCGCTGGCCAGATCGCGCACTTCCAGCGGTTGGTGCAAGCGCTCGCGGGCCCACTGCATCACCCGCGACAAGTCGTTTCGCGGCGTCGCGCTGACCGGCGTGGGGATGAACTGTGCCTGACCGCCAGTGCGTTGCGGCGACATCACCAGACGCCGGGCCACTGAATTGGCGACCTGGGTGCCGAAGTCCCGTGCCAGCAGATGCAGGCAGGCATCGATCCCGGCGGCGCTGCCCGCCGAGGTGATCAACTGTCCGGAATCGACGTAAAGCACATCCGGATTGACCGCGATCGCCGGGTAGCGTCGCGCCAGTTCATCGGTGTAGCGCCAGTGGGTGGTCGCACCGTGGCCGTCGAGCAAGCCACTGGCGGCCAGCACAAACACCCCTGAGCAAATTGACAGCAACCGCGCACCCTGGGCGTGGGCCTGTCGCAAGGCGTCGATCAGCGCCGGCGGCACCGGGGCCTCGCGGTCGCGCCAACCGGGAATGATGATGGTGCGCGCCTGCGTCAGCAGCTCCAGGCCGCCGTCGGCCAATACGTGAATCCCGCCCATGGCGCGCATCGGCCCTTGATCGACGGCGACGATGCAGTGCTCGTACCACGGGAAATCGAATTCCGGCCGGGGCAGGCCGAAAATCTCCACGGCAATGCCGAACTCGAAGGTACAGAGGCCATCGTAGGCCAGAATCGCGACCAATCCAGGTGAGTCAGGCATTTGGCGGAAAATTCCCGGTGAGTGTCTTGCGCGCCACTGTAGCGCCAAGTGCCGGCCCGATAAAGTCTGCTCACACCCCAACAGATGAAGGAGCCACACAACATGACCAGCTTGGTTCGCGACATTCCTGCCGCACCGTCGGCGATTGCCCTGATGCACTTCAGCAACCGTCTGACCTTTGAAACCGATTGTTCTGACGTGTACGGCAGCCAGGAGGCCGGTGAAGTCGATTTTGTCCTGGTCGATGTGCGCGGGCCTTTGGCGTTCGAGCGCGGTCACGTGCCGGGCGCGATCAACATTCCGACCCGCTTGCTGACCGCCGAAGGCCTGGTGGAGTATTCGACGAGCACGTTGTTCGTGGTCTATTGCGCCGGCCCGCACTGCAACGGCGCCAACAAGGCTGCGGTGAAACTGGCGGCGTTGGGTTACCCGGTCAAGGAGATGATTGGCGGCGTGACCGGCTGGCTGGATGAGGGATTTTCGCTGAGTGTCGAACAGCCTGCCCGAGTTGTCATTGCCTGCGAATGCTGACAGGTTTTTCAGCCATTTCCTGAGCAGAATCGGAGTTTGTCCTACAGCCTTTGCACCATGTCGGCGCACCGTTGATCCCGGTCAACGCGTGCGCCGATTTTCTGTAAGTATTTGTCGCCTAAACACAATTTGCCCTGTGCGCGCCGCCATAGACTGCCGGCCACGTCGGTTTTTGCTGCTCAATGGCCATGACCGAACGCCAATCGAAAGCTGCCAATAAAAGCCTCCGCACACAGGAGTAATAAATGAAGAAGCTAGTGATGTTCGGTGCCCTGGCACTGTCGATGTTGTCCCTGACCGCTGTGGCCGAAGACGCCAAACCGATTCGTCTGGGGATCGAAGCCGCTTACCCGCCATTCTCGATGAAAACCGCTGATGGCCAACTCACCGGGTTCGACGTCGAGATCGGCGATGCCCTGTGCAAACAGATGGACGTCAAATGCGTGTGGGTCGAGCAGGAGTTCGACGGCCTGATCCCGGCACTCAAAGTGAAGAAGATCGACGCGATCCTGTCCTCGATGACCATCACTGACGACCGCAAGAAAAACGTCGATTTCACCATCAAGTACTACCACACCCCGGCGCGCTTCGTGATGAAGGAAGGCTCCGGTGTCAAAGACCCGCTGACCGAGCTCAAGGGCAAGAAAGTCGGCGTGCTGCGCGCCAGTACCCACGACCGCTATGCCACCGACATGGCCAAGGACGCCGGGTTTGAAGTGGTGCGCTATGGCTCGCAACAGGAAGCCAACCTGGATATGAAATCTGGTCGTCTTGACGCGATGCTGGCCGACTCGGTCAACCTCAGCGACGGTTTCCTGAAGACCGACGCCGGCAAAGGTTTCGAATTCGTCGGCCCGACTTACGAAGACGCCAAGTACTTCGGCGGCGGTGCCGGGATTGCCGTACGCAAGGGCGATACCGAGCTGGCCGAGAAATTCAACAAGGCCATCACCGAAATCCGCGCCAATGGCGAGTACAAGAAAGTCCAGGACAAGTACTTCGACTTTGACGTGTACGGTCATTAATACGCTGTAGAAAAAAGTGGTCCCGTTTGCGCGGTGGCCACTTTTTTTGTGCTCTGATTCATAGGAGAACCCTGTAGGAGTGAGCCTGCTCGCGATAGCGGTTTAACATTCAGCCGCTTTAGTGCCTGACACACCGCTATCGCGAGCAGGCTCACTCCTACAGGGGATCTGCGTGATCCAGCCATTCAGGAGTTTTCCCATGCAACGCATCGACCATGTCCTGCCCTGGAGCCATCTGGGCAGCGAACGTTCCCTCAGCGTCTTCCGTTACGGCGCGGGCAGCCGCAAGGTCTACATCCAGGCCAGCCTGCACGCCGACGAACTGCCGGGGATGCGCACCGCGTGGGAACTCAAGCAACGCCTCAACGCGCTGGAACAGCAGGGCCGTCTGCAAGGCGTGATCGAGCTGGTACCGGTGGCCAACCCGATTGGCCTCGACCAGCATCTGCAAGGCAGCCACATGGGGCGCTTCGAGTTGGGCAGCGGGAAGAATTTCAACCGCGCGTTTGTTGAACTCAGTGCGCCGGTGGCGGCGCGAATCGGTGAGCAACTGGGCAGCGACGCCGAGGCCAACATCGCGCTGATCCGCCAGACCATGGGCCAGGTGCTCGATGAGTTGCCAGCCCCGGCCTCGCAACTGGAAGCGCTGCACCGCTTGCTGCTGCGCCATGCCTGCGACGCCGACATCACCCTCGATCTGCATTGCGATTTCGACGCGGCGATTCACATTTACGCATTGCCGCAACACTGGCCGCGCTGGCAATCGCTGGCGGCGCGACTGAAGGCCGGCGTGGCCTTGTTGTGCGAAGACTCCGGTGGCAGTTCGTTCGATGAGTCGTGCTCATCGCCGTGGCTGCGTCTGGCCCGAGCGTTTCCGAGTGCGGCGATTCCCCCGGCGAACCTCGCCACCACCCTTGAACTGGGCAGCATGGGCGACACGCGGGTCGATCAGGCGCAGGCCAATTGTGAAGCGATTCTCGGCTTTCTCGCCGAGCAGGGTTTCATCAGCGGCGAATGGCCGGCGGCGCCGAGCGAATGCTGCGAAGGCATGCCGTTCGAAGGCACCGAATACCTGTTCGCGCCGCACCATGGCGTGGTCAGTTTCCTGCGCAATGCCGGGGAGTGGGTCGAGCAGGGCGATGCGCTGTTCGAAGTGGTGGATCCGTTGAATGACCGCCTCACCACCGTCCGCGCCGGCACCAGCGGCGTGCTGTTTGCGATTGATCGTGGGCGCTACACCCAGCCGGGGATCTGGCAGGCCAAGGTGGCGGGGCGTGAGCCGATTCGGGTGGGCAAGCTGATCAACGACTGACAGATTTCCTTGGATTTTCCGGCCTCATCGCGAGCAGGCTCACTCCTACATTTGGCATGCGTTGTCCCTGTAGGAGTGAGCCTGCTCGCGATAGCGGTCTCGCCAGCACCACAATCTTCAGAGAGTGTTAGGCTCACCGACGAACCCGACACTCTGTGAAGGAAGGCTCTATGTTGAAGGCGTTTGCCCTGTTAACCCTGCTGGCGTCCAGCGCCGTCCACGCGCAAACCACGCTGCAAAGCGACTTGCCACTGAAATACATCGAACAGGTCCACCCAGACGCGAACACCCGGCCGCTGGTGATTTTTCTGCACGGTTACGGCAGTAACGAAGCCGATCTGATAGGCATGAAATTTCAGCTGCCGGCGCAGTACAACTACCTTTCGGTGCAGGCGCCGCTGGCGTTGGGCGAAGGGCGTTTCCAGTGGTTTCGCAAGAAAGGCGAAGGGGCCTACAACGGTGAGACCGATGATCTGAAGGCCAGCGGTCAGAAACTGCGGGAGTTTGTCGCCCAGGCGGCGAAGAAATATCACGCCAGCCCGGACAAGGTGTACCTGATCGGCTTCAGCCAGGGCGCGATGATGAGCTACGAGGTGGGCCTGCGTCCGCCCGTGGCGGTCGGCGGCATTGCAGCGTTGAGCGGACGCCTGTTGCCGGTGTTGAAAACTGAGCTAAGGACCGAGCAGCCACCGTTGCCGCTGCACATCTTCATCGGCCACGGCACCGCCGATGATCGGGTGCCGTACCGCGACGGCACCGAAGCCAATGCGCTGCTGCAAAAACTTGCCTACAAACCCGAGTTTCACGCTTATCCCGGTGTCGGCCACAGCATCAGTTCTGCCGAGCTGCGGGACTTGAACGCCTGGCTGCAGCAGCTCAATCCGTAAGGATCACTTGTCCTTGAGGATGGTTTTCACCAGCGCATCGTGACCGCTCTTGTCGCTAGCCCGGGAAATCACCTGAACCAGCGCCATGCGCTTGCCGGAGGCGGCGAGCAGGGTGGTATTGAGGGTCTGGCCGCCGCCCTGAGTGGCGGTGCTGTCGACCTGACGCACGCCGAGGCCGCTGCTTTTCTGGGTCAGGCTTTTTTCGCTGAGCTTGTTGAAGTCCGGCAGGGCCTTGCGCTGGTCATCGATGAAACTCGCCAGGCTGCCATCGAGAAATTCGTTGTCGTTGTCCTTGACGCTGGCGCCGCCGGCGATCTGGTTTTCCGCGGCGATGACCACGGTCTTGGTCGCCTGATTGGTGTACATCGTGCCCTTGGCACCGGTTGGCCCGGCCGGCAGCGGGTCGGCGGTGAAGCCTTTGGGCAGGACGAAGGTGAACTTGCCGTCGAGCATCGACACGTTGTTGGTCGAGGCCTTTTCCTTGGGCTTGGCTGCCTGGGCGTTGAGGGCGCCGAGGCCGGCGACCGCCGCCAGCAACAGGACGACGGCTTTCTTGCTGAGCAATGACATGTGAATCTCCGAGGGATGGTCGCGCCAGGGCGGCGATGATCCCACGGAGCATGCCTGGCATTCCAGCGCGGTTTGTCAGGCTGCCTCAGCCTTGAGGTTGTGGGCTTTTGGCGGGAGTCGGTCGGGCCAGCAACTTGCGGGTGACCCCGAGCATCGCCACCGACACCGCGACACCGGCGATGAATCCGCTGAGGCCGAGACTCGGCAGGGCCAGCGCCGTCACCAGGCAAAATGCCGAGAACGAGTACATGCCGGTCGCCGTCGCCCGCAGCAATGCCGCGGTAAACGCCGGGCCACGAGTCTGCTGAGAAAACACCGCCATTACACTGCCGAGCACCGGGAACACCGCGAGCAAGCCGCTCCAGCGCTCGCCCACAGTACTCGCGAGCATGGTCACCAGCAGCGTCAGCGCCGCGCCGGCAATCATCCGCCAGAGCAGTTTGTCCGACTTCGGTGCCGGGCCGTTCAGCACCGGCTGCACGTCGGGAAACAGGTACGGCGCGGCGAGCAGGGCAATCGCCGCCGCAGCGACCGAGAACGTCAGTGACGACGGAATCAGCGACAACATTAGCGCCAGCACCGCCCACACCGTCAGGGAAATCGTCAGCGCCAACGGCCAGTTCGCCCGCTGTGCCACCTGCGCGTAGGTAATGCAGAAGGCGATCATGGCGAACATCGCCGACAGCGCCGCCACCGCCGATTGCGCAGCAAACTGCGGCCCTTGTTCGATGGCGAGGAAAAACAGAATCGGCCCGACCACCACCGGCAACCCCGACAGCCAACCGGCGACGCTTGGTCCCCAGCGCTTGCCGGCGAGAGAAATCAGCAGCAGAAAAGCGGGGATCAGCAGTAATTTGAGGATCAGCACGCGGGAGGCCTCCGGGGATGGAACGGCCAAGGTAACCGATTGCTGCATTGATCGACAATTTTTGTATACAAAGTCTGTGAGTGATATCCGCTATGCTCTGAAGATCAGGGTTTAACGGAGTCGATGCCGCGATGTGCAAACCATCGAAGTTGCTGCGTGGGTGCTGTGGCATTGGCTTGTGGGCGCTGTTACTCACGCCGACCTGGGCCAATTGGCAGGACGCCGTGCCCGGCGCGCAAATCATCGGCACCGGTGATTTCAGTGTGTTCGGCTTCGACGTCTACAACGCCCGGTTGTGGAGCGCGGCACGCCCGTTGTCCACCGAACAGCCCTTCGCTCTGGAGCTGATCTATCGGCGCAAGATCTCCCGCGATGATCTGGTGCAGGCCAGCGTCGATGAAATCAAACGCCTGGCTGGCGCGGGCGTCAGTCCCGCGCAACTGGCCAGGTGGCAAGGACAAATGCAGCAATCGTTCGTCGATGTGCAGGCCGGCACGCGGATCACGGGCGTGTATCTGCCGGGGCAGGGTGCGCGGTTTTTTGTCGGTCAGCAGTTGCAGCATGAAATCGATGATCCGCAATTTGCCCGGGCATTTTTCGATATCTGGCTGGATCCGCGTACGCGCAATCCCGAACTGCGTGAGCAACTGTTGGGCATGAGCCGATAGAGTTTTTGTTCTTCAAGGCGCTGACTGAAACCTCTAAGCTGCGTCTTTCGAACTTGTTTCTGGATGTGTGCGTGAAATTCAGCTTACCCAAAATCGCCACCGCGCCGTTCTGCCCGCCGGAAGTGGCCGGCAGCGTCGCGGTGGATCCGAGCGCTTCGTTCTTCAAACGCGTGCTGCGTTTTGCCGGGCCTGGCTTGCTGGTGTCGATCGGCTACATGGACCCGGGCAACTGGGCGACCGCCATCGAGGCCGGTTCGCGTTTTGGTTACAGCCTGCTGTTCGTGGTGTTGCTCGCAAGTCTGGCGGGAATGGTCGTGCAGTGCCTGTGCTCGCGTCTGGGCATCGCCACCGGTCGC
Organism: Pseudomonas fluorescens; assembly: GCF_004683905.1. Classification (NCBI taxonomy): domain Bacteria; kingdom Pseudomonadati; phylum Pseudomonadota; class Gammaproteobacteria; order Pseudomonadales; family Pseudomonadaceae; genus Pseudomonas; species Pseudomonas fluorescens. Next base: position 3,816,526 of record NZ_CP038438.1, on the reverse strand, counting down.
GATCTGGCGCAATTGTCCCGCGAGCGCTACAGCACCCCGACCGCGCGCCTGCAATGGGTGCTGGCGGAAATCTCGATCATCGCCACTGATCTGGCCGAAGTGCTCGGCTGCGCCCTGGCGTTTCACTTGTTGCTTGGCTGTTCGCTGACCTTCGGCATTGCCCTGACCGCCTTCGACACGCTGCTGGTGCTGGCCTTGCAGAACCGTGGCTTCCGTCGGCTGGAGGCGATCATGCTGGTGCTGGTGGCGACCATCGGCGTGTGTTTCTTCGTTGAACTGGTGCTGATCAAACCCTACTGGCCGGATGTGTTCGCCGGTTTCAAACCGTCGCTCTCGGCGATCAGCGATGCCGCACCGCTGTATCTGGCGATCGGTATTCTCGGCGCGACGGTGATGCCGCATAACCTCTACCTGCACAGTTCGATCGTGCAGACGCGGATGATCGGCAAGGACCTGGCCAGCAAGCAGGACGCGGTCAACCTGGCGCGCATCGACACTATCGGCTCGCTGGCGCTGGCGCTGCTGGTCAACGCGGCGATCCTGATTCTGGCGGCGGCTGCGTTTCACCAGTCCGGGCATACCGACGTGGTCGACATTCAGGACGCCTACCACCTGCTCGACCCGCTGGTCGGCGGCGCACTGGCCAGTGTGTTGTTCGGCGTGGCGTTGCTGGCGTCGGGGCAGAGCTCGACGTTCACCGGGACCATCGCCGGACAGGTGATCATGGAGGGTTATCTGAACCTGCGGATTCCCTGCTGGCAGCGGCGTTTGATCACCCGTGGGCTGGCGCTGATCCCGGCGTTCATCGGCGTGTGGCTGATGGGGGATAACGCGGTGGGCAAGTTGCTGGTGCTGAGTCAGGTGGTGTTGAGCCTGCAGCTGCCGTTTGCGCTGTACCCGCTGATTCGCATGACCAGCGACAAGCAACTGATGGGGCCGTTTGTGAACCGGCTGCCGACCCGGGTGCTGGCGTGGGGATTGTTTGTGGTGATCAGTGGCGCGAATGCCTGGTTGATTCTGCAGATGGTGGTGTGACTTTCAAAGCACCCTGTGGCGAGGGGATTTATCCCCGATCCAGTGCGAAGCGCTGGCAAAGATGTGTGTCGAGGCGAAAAATTCTGGGGCTGCTGCGCATCCCATCGGGGATAAATCCCCTCGCCACAAAAGCGGTGAAACCAGACAGCGAGCGGATGTCGTGGATCCGTCCGCCGCCTGTATTGCTCCTTTGGGTTAACCGCGTTCCAGCGCCAGCGCCACACCCTGACCGCCGCCGATGCACAGGGTCGCCAGACCTTTTTTCGCATCACGCTTGATCATTTCGTGCAGCAGGGTCACCAGCACGCGGCAGCCCGACGCACCGATCGGGTGACCGAGGGCGATGGCGCCGCCGTTGACGTTGACCTTGTCCAGATCCCATTGCAGATCCTTGGCCACTGCCAGCGATTGCGCAGCGAAAGCTTCGTTGGCCTCGATCAGGTCCAGTTGGCCGATGTTCCAGCCCGCCTTGTCCAGGCAGCGACGGGTGGCCGAGACCGGGCCGATGCCCATGATCGCCGGGTCAACACCGGCGTTGGCATACGCGGCGATTTTTGCCAGTACCGGCAGGCCCAGGGCGTTGGCTTTCTCGGCGCTCATCAGGATGACTGCGGCGGCGCCATCGTTCAGCGACGAAGCGTTGCCGGCGGTGACACTGCCGTCCTTCTTGAACGCCGGACGCAGTTTCGCCAGCGATTCGGCGGTGGTGTCGCCACGTGGTTGTTCGTCGACCTTGAACGCGACCGGGTCACCTTTGCGCTGCGGGATCAGGATCGGGGTGATCTCATCGACAAAGCGTCCGGCCTCAATGGCCGCAGCGGCTTTGCTCTGCGAGGCGGCGGCGAAGGCGTCCTGCTGTTCGCGGCTGATCTCATATTTATCGACCAGATTCTCGGCAGTGATGCCCATGTGGTAATCGTTGAACGCATCCCACAGGCCATCGCTGATCATGGTGTCGACGATTTGCGCGTGACCCATGCGCAGGCCGGTGCGTGCGCCCGGCATCACATAGTTGGACAGGCTCATGTTCTCCTGACCGCCGGCGATGATCACCTCGGCATCGCCGCAACGGATCGCTTGTGCGCCCAGGTGCAGGGCTTTCAGTCCCGAGCCGCAAACCTTGTTCAGGGTCATGGCCGGCACGGCGTGGGGCAGGCCGGCCTTGATCGCGGCCTGACGCGCCGGGTTCTGGCCGGCGCCGGCCGTCAGCACTTGGCCCATGATCACTTCATCGACCTGTGCACCGTCCAGGCCGGTCTGCTCGAGCAACTGGCGAATCACCGCAGCGCCCAGATCAACGGCGGACACCGAGGCCAGCGAACCCTGGAAACTGCCGATCGCGGTGCGGGTGGCGGCAACAATTACGACGTCTTGCATTTTCGAATTCCTCACTGGGCAGCGAACTGCATTTCCGGTACGTGATCCGGGACGATCAGTTTACCAGCGGTTTTGGCGACGATTTCCTCGACGCTGACGCCAGGTGCGCGTTCCTTGAGGACAAAAGCGCCATTTTCGATTTCCAGATAGGCGAGGTCGGTCAGTACGCGCTTGATGCAGCCGGCGCCGGTCAGCGGCAGGCTGCACCTGGCCAACAGTTTGGACTCACCGTCCTTGGAGGCGTGGGTCATGATCACGATGATGTTGTCGGCACCGGCCACCAGATCCATCGCGCCGCCCATGCCCTTGACCAGTTTGCCGGGAATCATCCACGAGGCGATGTTGCCTTCGACGTCGACTTCGAACGCGCCGAGTACGGTCAGGTCGACATGCCCGCCGCGGATCATCGCGAAGGATTCGGCGGAGTTGAAAATCGATGCGCCGATGCGCGCGGTCACGGTCTGTTTGCCGGCGTTGATCATGTCGGCATCAATGGTGTCTTCCGTCGGAAACGGGCCCATGCCGAGCAGGCCGTTTTCCGATTGCAGCATGACTTCCATGCCGTCGGGAATGTAGTTGGCGACCAGGGTCGGAATGCCGATGCCGAGGTTCACGTAGTAGCCGTCCTGCATTTCGCGGGCGACGCGCTGAGCCATTTGTTCGCGGGTAAGTGCCATGTTTTTATTCTCCGTCAGCCTGAATTATTTGCGGATGGTGCGCTGTTCGATGCGCTTTTCGAACGTGCCGCAAATGACCCGGTCGACGTAGATGCCGGGGGTATGGATCTGCGACGGATCCAGCTCGCCGGGCTCGACGATTTCTTCGACTTCGACCACGGTGATCTTGCCGGCGGTGGCCGCCAGCGGGTTGAAGTTCTGCGCGGTGTGACGGTAGACGACGTTACCGAAATGGTCGGCTTTCCAGCCTTTGACGATGGCGAAGTCGCCGGTGATGGACTCTTCCATCAGGTACTTGCGCCCGTTGAATTCGCGCACTTCCTTGCCTTCGGCGACCGGGGTGCCGACGCCGGTGGCGGTGAAGAAGGCCGGGATGCCGGCGCCGCCTGCGCGCATTTTCTCGGCGAGGGTGCCTTGCGGGGTCAGGATGACTTCGATGTCGCCCTTGAGCAGTTGCTCTTCGAACAGTTTGTTTTCGCCGACGTAGGAGGCAATCACCTTGCTGATCTGGCGGTCGGTCAGCAGCACACCGAGGCCGAAACCGTCGACGCCACAGTTATTGGAAACCACGGTGAGGTCGCGGGTGCCCTTGCGCTTGATCTCGGCGATCAGGTTTTCCGGGATGCCGCACAGGCCGAAGCCGCCGGCGATCACGGTCATGCCGTCTTCAAGACCGGCCAGAGCTTCCTCGTAGGAACTCACGCGCTTGTCGAAACCTGCCATATGCACCTCTTTTATTGTTTGTCGGGCGGCTGGCTAGCCGAATGACTGGAGTGTCTCGCTGAGAGATATATTTGTTAAGTTGATTTTTAAGGTTGATTGATTGATAAAGTTAAACAATTGACTGATTGCAGATACGGAAGCATAGCGCTCATGACCATCAAACAGATCCGCGCCTTTCTCGCCGTGGCTCAGAGCCTGAGCTTCGCCGTGGCCTGTGAGCGCTTGCACCTGTCGCAATCGGCTCTGAGCCTGACCATCAAGGCGCTGGAAGAGGGGCTGGGCGGGCGGCTGTTCAGCCGCAACACGCGCAATGTGGCGCTGACCGCCGAGGGCGAATCGCTGCTGCCGCTGGCCCGGCGCCTGATTGCCGACTGGGACAACGCCGAAGACGAAATGCGCCAGCGCTTCAGCCTGCAACGCGGGCGGGTGACGCTGGCGGCCATGCCGTCGTTTGCCGGCAACCTGCTGCCGCCGATCCTCAAGACCTTTCGCGCGCGCTATCCGAACGTCAACGTCACGGTCAACGACGTGATCAACGAGCAAGTGCTGGAAATGGTCCGCGACCGGCAGGTGGAGCTGGGCGTGGCGTTCGAGCCGATGCAGAACACCTCGCTGACGTTCACCCCGCTGTACATCGATCGCTTCGTCGCAGTGGTGCCGCAGGATTCCGCGCTGGCCGGGCGCACAGAGATCGACTGGCAGACCCTGCTGCAGGAACCGTTCATCACCCTGCAACGGCCGTCGACGGTGCGGGTGATGCTCGAAGAGCACTTGCAGGCCCGGGGCATGAAACTGCCGGTGGAATTCGAGAGTCATCAACTGGCAACCGTCGGGCGCATGGTCGCTAGCGGATTGGGGGTGAGTGCGGTGCCGGCGTTGTGCGCCGAGCAGATGCTCGAACTGGGCGCGCATTGCCTGACGTTGAATGATTCAGTGGAGCGGGCGATTGGTGTGCTGACGGAGCCGGGCAATGAGCTGTCGGCAGCGGCGCAGGCACTGTTCGATATTCTCAAAGCCGAACATTGATCCTGTGGGAGCGGGCTTGCTCGCGAAGGCGGGGTATCAGTCGAGGAAAGTCTTGGCTGAAAGGACGCTATCGCGAGCAGGCTCGCTTGTATGTTTAGACTTGAAGGGGTGGGCGGGACTACAGACTCGATTCTGACTCTGACCAGTACAGACCGTGGGAGACTTCTCGTCCCGCCCCTTCTACCCAAAGCGCCAATAAGGAATTCATCGGTAAACCGACGACAGAGACAAGCCAGCGCAACGGTAGACCCCAACAAGCTCTTAAACCCTAGCTCCGAGGATTCGTCATGACAATCCTTACTTCGCAGACGGTTGTTGGTATCGATATCGCCAAGGCCGAAATCGTTGTCTATCGCGCCGACCTGGAAACCATTGAAGCGGTCAAGAATGATCGTGCCGCCCTCAAACGTTGGCTCAAAACTCTGCCCGCGCAAAGCGCTATCGCTGTCGAAGCCACCAATATCTACCATTTGGAGACTGTTGATCTGGCTCATGCGATGGGACATCAGGTCTATGTGGTGGATGCTTATCGAGTCAGCCACTATCGTCGCGGTGTCGGTCAGCGAGCCAAAAATGATCCCTGCGATGCACGCGTGCTCGCACGCTATCTGACGAATGAACAAAGCAAACTGCGGCTTTGGAACCCGCCTCCTAAAGCCTACACCGTACTGAAAAGCTTGCTGCACAGACGCGCGACGCTGATTCAGAACCATACGGGTCTGATGTTGAGCTGGGCCGACGAACCCTTGCTGAAGAAAGAACGTACGGCTCAGCAAAAGGCATTCGAGCGATCCGACAAGGTCATTCAAAACCTGCTGCGCAAAGTCAGCAAAGAGGCCGGTATTGATGACAATATTGGCCGCTGCAAAGCAATCGAGGGCGTGGGAGAGCTGACTGCAACGGGGTTGGCAACGACCTATATGCGCGGTGACTTTGCCAACAGCGACGCGTTCATCGCGTTTTTGGGTATGGATCTGACGGTGGACGATTCGGGGAAAAAGAACGGCCCGAGGTTCCTGAGCAAAAAAGGAGATCCGGAGATCCGTCGACTAGCCTACAACGCCGCAATGGCGGCGTGTCGCTCAACCAAGTGGAAGCCTTTTTACGAGTCTTACCTGGCCAGAGGCTTCTCGAAAACACAGGCATTGGTAGCTCTTGCTCGCAAGCTCTGCCGAGTGGCATTCACCCTGATGAAGAATCAGGGCGAATACCGATCAGTTTGAGATTCTAGGGTTGCTGAGCAACATAGAATCTCCTACAGGGGATTTCGCGAGTCAGGAAGTCAAGCGTTGCACCAGCAACGGCAGCAGTTGTTCGCATGACGCCTCGATCTTCAGATCCAGCAGATCATCGGCGCGGGTCTTGCCCAGATTGATCGCCAGCAACGGCTTGCCCCGATCAGCAATCACCCGGCACAGACGAAACGCCGAATAGGCCATCAGCGACGAACCCACCACCAGCAATCCCGCGGCATTTTCTGCCGCTGCCATGGCCCGCGCCGCCGTCGGCTGCGCCACGTTTTCACCGAAAAACACCACGTCCGGCTTCATCCGTTCACCGGCGCAATACGGGCATTGTGGCGTCTGAAAACGTGCTTCGAAGGCCGGATCGAGCAGGGTATCGCCGTCCGGCGCCTGCACCGCGTCGACCCCGGCCAGATACGGATTCTGCTCGACCATCCGCTGCTGAATGTCGTCACGCGCGCTGCGCTGGCCGCAATCCAGGCACAACACCCGGTGCAGGCTGCCATGCAGTTCGATCACGTCCTCCTACAGGGGATTTCGCGAGTCAGGAAGTCAAGCGTTGCACCAGCAACGGCAGCAGTTGTTCGCATGACGCCTCGATCTTCAGATCCAGCAGATCATCGGCGCGGGTCTTGCCCAGATTGATCGCCAGCAACGGCTTGCCCCGATCAGCAATCACCCGGCACAGACGAAACGCCGAATAGGCCATCAGCGACGAACCCACCACCAGCAATCCCGCGGCATTTTCTGCCGCTGCCATGGCCCGCGCCGCCGTCGGCTGCGCCACGTTTTCACCGAAAAACACCACGTCCGGCTTCATCCGTTCACCGGCGCAATACGGGCATTGTGGCGTCTGAAAACGTGCTTCGAAGGCCGGATCGAGCAGGGTATCGCCGTCCGGCGCCTGCACCGCGTCGACCCCGGCCAGATACGGATTCTGCTCGACCATCCGCTGCTGAATGTCGTCACGCGCGCTGCGCTGGCCGCAATCCAGGCACAACACCCGGTGCAGGCTGCCATGCAGTTCGATCACGTCCTGACTTCCAGCCTGATCGTGCAGGGTGTCGACGTTCTGCGTGATCAAGGCGCTGATCAGACCCCGGCGCTGCAAATCGGCCAGCGCCTGATGCGCGGCATTGGGCCGCGCCTGACGCACCCGCGGCCAGCCAAGCATGGCCCGCGCCCAGTAGCGGCGACGGGATTCCGGAGCGGCGAGAAATTCCTGATACATCATCGGCTGCCGGCCCCGGCGTACACCCTCACTGTCGCGGTAATCCGGGATGCCCGACGGCGTGCTGATGCCCGCGCCGGTCAGCACCACAAAGCCGCCATCGGCCATGGCCTGGTGCAGGGTGTCGAGGTGTTCGCGGGTCGGGCTGTCGAGCATGGTCAGCACTCCGGGGAGGACGATGCCCGCAGGTTAGCATTAACCGTGTGGCGAGGGAGCTTGCTCCCGCTGGACTGCGCAGCAGGCCTGTTTTGGGCTTGCTTTGCAATCCGACGGGAGCAAGCTCCCTAGCCACAGGTGATAGCGGTGATTTATTTGCGCGCCTCCAGAATCAGATTGAACGGCGTCTGCGTCGCCCGGCGAAAATGCTTGAACCCGGCCTCGGTAAACACCTTGCGCAAGCGCATTTCACCGGCCTGCGCACCCAGCCCCAGGCCAACTTCCTGGGACAGCGAATTCGGCGTGCAGATAAAGGTCGAGGCCGCGTAAAACAGGCGTCCGACCGGGTTGATGTTGTCGTCCAGCGCGTCGTTGGCAAACGGCTCGACCAGCAGCACCGTGCCGTCCTTCTTCAATGATTCGAACGCATGCCGTGCGGCGCCGACCGGGTCGCCCATGTCGTGCAGACAGTCGAAATAGCAGATCAGGTCGTAGTCGTCGCCGGGGTAGCTTTTGGCGGTGTTCTGGAAGAATTTTGCCCGGCTGCTGACGCCGCCTTCTTCGGCGCGCTGCGTGGCAACCGTGATCGACGGCGCGTGATAATCGAAACCGACGAAGCGCGAGTTGGGAAACGCCTGGGCCATGATCACCGTCGAGGCGCCGTGGCCGCAGCCGATGTCGGCGACTTTGGCGCCTGCTTCGAGTTTGGCGACCACGCCGTCCAGCGCCGGCAGCCATTCAGCGATCAAGTGACCTTTGTAGCCGGGGCGAAAGAAGCGTTCGGTGCCGCTGAACATGCACGGATGGTGATCGCCCCAGGGCAGGGCGCCATTGCCGCGCATGGCTTTGACCAGTTTGTCCTTGTCGTGGAAAAACGAGGCCACCACACCGAGTCCGCCGGCGACGTACACCGGCGAGTCTTCCACGGCCAGTGCCAGCGCCTGCTCTTCCGGCAACCGAAACTGGCCATCGTGATGCTCCATATAGCCGGACGCGACATGCGCGCTGAGCCATTCGCGTACCAGACGCGGGTTGCAGGTGGTTTTTTCGGCGAGGGCTTGCGGGGTGACCGGCTGACTGTCGGCCATCGCCCGGTACAGCCCGAGTTCTTCGCCAACGATGACGTTCGCCAGCATCGCGGCGCCGCCCATGTCGTTGACCAGTTTGCCCATGAAGGCGTTGAGTCGTGTTTCGTCCATCACGAGTGCTCCTGATACAGGATCACCGTCCGGTGGCAAAACGTTGTCGAGGCATGGGCCGCTGGGCGGTGGTCACAGAAGTGGGCAGGGCACAGCTGACGTCGTCCTGCAATCCCCCTCGACTGGGTAATGAATCAGTCTAGCCGGGCTGGGGCAAGATGCAGTGTTTGTGCTCCATGCAAATTCCAATGTGGGAGCGGCGGTACGAAGATTCGACTTGCTCGCGAACGCGGTGTGTCAGTCGATGCATCAGGGGCTGATACGCCGCTTTCGCGAGCAAGCCCGCTCCCACAGGTGATTGGTGTGGGGATCAGCGCAGGGGCAATTTCAACTCCGCGCACAGGCCTCCGCCCTCGCGGTTGCTCAGGGTCAGTGATCCGCCGAGGGCCATGGCCAGTTGCTGGGCGATGGCCAGGCCCAGGCCGGTGCCGCCGGTGCTGCGGTTGCGCGAGTTTTCCACCCGGTAGAACGGCTGCATGACCTGTTGCAACTCGGCTTCGGCAATGCCTGGCCCGCGATCGAGGATTTTGATGCAAAGACCGTCGTCGATATCGACCTGCAACTGCGCGGCACCGGCAAATTTCAGTGCGTTGTCGGTCAGGTTCACCAGCACCCGACGCAGAGCCTGGGGACGGGTATCGATCACCGCCGCGCTCTTGCCGCTCAGTTGCACGTCCTGGCCCATGTCCTGATAGTCGAACACCAGGCTGTCGAGGAACGAGTCGAGATCGGTGCGCCGGTTTTCCTCGGTCGAGCCGTGGATGCTGCGGGCATACGCCACGCCCTCGCGCACCAGATGTTCCATCTCGCCGAGGTCGTTCCACAGTTTGTCTTTCTCGACCGAGTCGTCCATGAACTCTGCGCGCAATTTCATGCGGGTGATCGGGGTTTGCAGGTCATGGGAAATCGCTGCCAGCAGTTGCATGCGCTCCTTCAGATACGCGGCGATCCGCGCCTGCATCGCGTTGAAGGCCCGTGCGGCGTAGGCCACTTCGGTCGGGCCGTGTTCGTCGAGCATCACCGGGTGCGCGTTGGGGTCGAGGGATTCCACGGCATTGGCGAGGCGGGCGAGGGGGCGTATGGCAATGCGCACCGCCAGCCAGGTGCAGGCGATCAGCAGCGCCAGTTGCCCGAGCAATACCCCCGGCAGCCACGGCGACAGCGGCGGCATGGCCGGACGCACATCGATGGTCAACGGGCTGCCGTCGCTGAGGCGCAAATGGGCCTGGAAGTGTTTTTTCTCCGCGGGAAAACGGCTGAAGGACAGCGGACGGGCGCCGCCGATCGCACTGCTGATCGAGGTCGCGGCCACCGGTACCTCCTCGGCGTCGAGCGGGGCGCCGGGATCGCCGTCGTTCAACCGATAATCGTAGTTGATGCGAGCCAGTCGTGGCAGCCAGGCAGGGCGTTCCTGCGCGGGCAAGCGGTCGAGGATTGCAACCGACGTCGAAACGTCGTTTTGCATATTGCTGAGCATGGTGCTTCTGGCGCTTTGGAAACGCTCGTAATACTGCGCGCCAAACGACAGGGCCTGGGCCAGGATCAGCCCGACCAGAAAGATCAGCGACAACCGCGAAGCCAGGGTGCGTGGCCAATGCAGCTTGAGGCTCATGCCGAGGCCCCGAGGATTTCCACCGGTAGCGAAAAAACATAACCCTCGCTGCGCACGGTCTTGATGTAGGCCGGATCACGCGCATCATCAAGCAGGCGCTGGCGCAAACGGCTGACCAGCAGATCAATCGAGCGATCAAACAGATCGGCTTCGCGGCCCTGGGTCAGGTTGAGTAACTGATCACGGCTGAGCACCCGTTGTGGATGATCGAGGAACACCCGCAGCAAGCGGTATTCGGCACCACTGAGGGCTACCAGTGTGCCGTCATTGTCCAGCAGATGCCGGGCCGAGGTGTCCAGTTGCCAACGGCCGAAGGCCAGCAGGCGACCGCTTTCGGTGACCACCAGATTCGGCGGCAGCATGCGTGTGCGCCGCAGCACCGCGTTGATCCGCGCCAGCAGTTCGCGGGCGGCGAACGGCTTGGTCAGGTAATCGTCGGCGCCCATTTCCAGGCCGATGATGCGGTCGGTTTCATCGTTGCGCGCCGTGAGCATCAGCACCGGTGTGGCCCTGTGTTTGCCCACGCGCAATTCGCGGCACAGCTGCAGGCCATCGTCGCCGGGCATCATGATGTCGAGCACGATCAGGTCAACGGTGTTGGCTTCGAGAAAACTGCGCATCTGCCGACCATCGGCGACCACGGTGGTGCGCAGTCCGTTCTTCTTCAGGTAATTGCCGACCAGCTCGCGGATCTCGCGGTCGTCGTCGACGATAAGGATGTGATCGACATGTTCCATCGGTGCAGAACCTCTATCAAAGGGCAATGCCATGCAGTCTATCGAGCCTGCGCCGGCTTGCCTGCCCGGGTTTGTATTGCAGTGTATCTGGCGTAATGGCGGATACACACACATGCAAAAACGCGATTTTTTCAGGGTTTTGTATCGCTGTGTATCTCCGGGCGGTGGGGATACACAGTGATTGATAGCGGCCGTTTCCTGACACAGACGCGATACCTCACGCGCCTCAAATAGGCTCCATCGAGGCCCACACAACTTGCCTCGGCTCAACCCATACAAGCCTTGAGGAAACCATCATGACGCACAAAACCGTTGTCGCCGCCTGCCTGTTCGCCGCCCTGAACATCTGCACCCTGTCGGCCCGGGCCGAAGCCGATGGCAGCCCGCACACCTACACCTACGGCACGCACCTGGACATCCAGAAAGTGCTGTCGATGACCGAGGACAACGCGGTGACCTGCGGCATTATCGATGCGCGCATGACGTACCTGGATTCGGCCGGAAAAACCCAGGTGCTGGATTACCGCAAATTCGCCGATGGCTGCAACAACCAGAACTGAGTGCTCAGATGCATCGACAGTCACCGCCGCGCACATCAATGGCTCACAGGTCGCGCACCATGAGCCATTGCTCGTTGTCCCACGCGCGAAAGCGCTCCAGCACTGTCCAGCCGCGTTTGGCGTAGTAGTCCTGCTTGCTCTGCGTGTGTAGATAGAAACGCGCGAAGCCGCGCTGTTTCGCCGCCTGGCTGATGCCATCGATCAACCGCTCTGCCAGCCCCTGGCCACGAGCTTGCGGGCTGACAAACACGCACGCCAGCCAAGGGCCGAGATCCGGACGCAGGGCCAGATCCGCCCGGGCCAGCGCCGCACCGCCGAGCAGACGCTCGCCGTCCAGCGCAATCAGGCATGACCAGTCGCCATTGTCCTGGCCGGCAGCGAACTCGCGTTGCCATTCGGTCAAGGGTTGCTCGGCATATTCGTAGGCGAACTGGCGGTGAATCCACGCGGCGTAAGTGTCGCTGTGCTGCGGGTGATCGACGAGCCATTCAAGACGCAGGGACATGATGGAATCCATTCACGGAAGACGGGAAGGCATAAAAGCCGATTGCCCCACGCAATGGCAATCTCGGAGTGTCTCGAGGCCTTTACAAAAAACCGCCACTCATCGGCCCGGCCGTTGTTTTGCCGGCTCTTCGGACGATTGGCAGGGACGCCATCGACCCTCGGCGCGATAGTGGATGAGCAGGGCCACTGCCGACCCTGTCACTGATAAAAAGAACGCGAGGTTGCCATGCCGAAATTCGTGATTGAACGCGAGATTCCAGGGGCCGGAAAGCTGTCGCCGCAAGAACTCCAAGCCGTGTCGCAAACCTCCTGCCAGGTGTTGCGTGAACTCGGGCCACAGGTGCAGTGGCTGCAGAGTTACGTCACCGCCGACAAAATCTATTGCGTCTACATCGCCCCTGACGAAGAGCAGGTGCGCGAGCACGCCAGGCTGGGTGGATTCCCGGCCAACAGCGTGGCGCGGGTGATGACGGTCATCGACCCGACCACGGCCGAATGAAGTCCTTCTACCTGCTGCGGAGCACGATTGATGAGTACTCCCATTGATCTGACGGGTCTGAAAGAGCGCCAGAAAGTCGCCTGGGCCAGCGGCGATTACGCGGTGATCGGCACCACCTTGCAGATCGTCGGCGAAAACCTCGCCGAGGCCTGCGACCTGCACTGCGATGAGGAAGTGCTGGATGTCGCCGCCGGTAACGGTAATGCGACTCTGGCGGCGGCGCGACGTGGTTGTCAGGTGACCTCGACCGACTATGTCGCGGCGCTGCTGGAGCGCGGGCAGGATCGGGCGCGGGCCGAGCATCTTGATGTGATTTTTCAGGTCGCCGATGCCGAATCGTTGCCGTTCGCCGACGAGAGTTACGACGCGGTGCTGTCGACCTTTGGCGTGATGTTTGCCCCGGATCAGGCGACTGCCGCAGCGGAACTGGCGCGGGTCTGCCGAAGGGGCGGGCGCATTGGTTTGGCGAACTGGACGCCGGAAGGTTTCGTCGGCCAGATGTTCAAGGTGCTTGGTCGCCACGTGCCACCCCCCGCCGTGGCCCAGCCGCCGTCGAACTGGGGCACTGAAGCGTGGTTGCACAGCCACTTCAATGAGCGCGAATTTCTGCTGCAGGTCACCCGCCGCACCTTCAATTTCCGCTATCGCTCGGCGGCGCATTTCATCGACATTTTCCGTCACTGGTACGGGCCGGTACACAAGGCCTTTGCGGCATTGCCGCCGGAAAGCGGGCAGGCGCTGGAGAGTGATCTGGCGGATCTGCTGAACCGCTCGAACCGGGTGGGAGAGAAGTCGCTGGTGGTGCCGAGCGAGTATCTGGAGGTGGTCATTACCAAGCGCTGAATGTTCAGAACCATGCAAAACCCCTGTGGGAGCGGGCTTGCTCGCGAATGCGGTGGATCAGTAGACAGAATTATTGACTGGACATACGCATTCGCGAGCAAGCCCGCTCCCACAGGTTTTAGGTGTGGCGATCAGGCCTATTTCAGGTGCGGCCGATCAACCCACTCCAGCGCCGTACGCCAGATGCAGATCCCCAGAAAGTACGCCGACGCCAGCAACCACAAACCCATCACCAGCGGATTGATCACCGGGTGATTGAGCACCAGCGACAGGCTGCACAGCAGCCAGATTGCCGTCACCGCGATGTTGATCGGCATGAACCGGCGTACCCGGAACGGGTGCAGGAACTTCATGCGGGTCACGGTCAGCAGCGCCAGACCGATGATGGTCAGAAAGGTGATCCACGGCCCCGGGTCGATGATGTACAGGCACAGGGCAACCACGTTCCACGCGGCGGGGAAACCGACGAAATAGTTGTCCTTGCTCTTCATGTTGACGTTGCAGAAACAGAACAGCGACGACACCAGAATCAGCGACACGCTCAGCAGCAGGGTGTAGTCGGGCAGGGGAATGTAGCGATAGATGAACAGCGCCGGAATGAACACGTAGGTCAGGTAGTCGATCACCAGATCGAGGATCGAGCCGTCGAAACTCGGCAGCACCGACTGCACATTGACCTTACGTGCCAACGCCCCGTCGAGACCGTCGACGATCAATGCCACGCCCAGCCACATCAGGCAGTGAGTAGGCTGGTTTTCCAGCAGGGCGAGGGTCGCCAGAAAGGCTGTGACCACGCCGGTCGCGGTAAAACCATGGGCGCCCCATGCTTTGAGCCTGGCGATGTGTACGGTCGATATCACAGGGGCGTTCTCCAGAAAAATGAAGCATGCCGGGTATCACCCTTGGGCAAAGGGCGCCGGCAAACCGGGTCGGGGTTGCAGCTATCGACCGGTTTGGCCGGGATAAGGTTCACCACCTTTGAATCTTAGCTGCCCGCACAAAAAATACCTCGGCGAAATCTGCCAGCGTCAGCCAGACGGTGCTGGCGCGCCGGCGTCGGCGGTCTATTGTTGCCTGACGCATTTATTGCCAATGGCTGAGGACGAGATCATGAACACCAGCGATTTGCTCGAACAACTGCTGCGGGGCCAGGCCTCGGCGGGACAACAAGGTGCTGGTTCGGCCGGCGGTGGGCTGGGTGGGTTGGGCGGTTTGCTTGGCGGTCTGTTGGGCGGCGGCGCGAGTACAGGCGCCAGTGGCGCGCAGTCCGGTGGGCTGGGCGGTTTGGGTGGATTGCTGGGTGGTTTGCTTGGCGGCGGTGGCGGCGGTGGATTGGGCGGGGCACTCGGTGGCGGCGGTACACAAAGTCGTTCCGGCGGCACCAATTATGCGGCGCTGGCCTCATTGGGAATGATGGCGTTCCAGGCATATCAGGCCTGGCAGCGCAGTCAGGCGTCGGCGGCGCCACAACAGATCCCGCAAATGGCCAATCTGCTGGCCGGCCCCGAGATCGAGGAACACAGCCACGCGGTGCTGCGGGCGCTGATCGCGGCAGCCAAGGCTGACGGCGAGATCGACCCCCGGGAACAACAGATGATCAACAGTGAAATCAGCAAGCACACCGACGATCCGCAATTGCAGCAGTGGTTCGAAAGCGAAGTCGCCAAATCGCTGGACGCCAACGAAGTCGCCACGGCTGCAAACGGCGACCAGGCCATGGCCGCCGAGATGTATCTGGTCAGCGTGATCCTGGTGGACGACCAGCAAGACGCCGAACGCAACTACCTGGATGAACTGGCTGCCGCGCTGCAGATCGCCCCGCAGTTGCAGGTGCATCTGGAGGCTCAGGCCAAAGGTCGGGCCTGAAGCACCGTCAAAAATCGCGGTCTCGGGCAGCCCTTGCCGGGACCACGATGCTCCGTCCGTCAGGGCAATTTTCATGTCGATTGAATTTTTCTCCGTAGCGGTTGCTCTGCTGATGTAGAGGCGTGAAACAACGCCCTGACCGGCCAACCGAACGAGAACACTGACATGACTGCCCTGACCCCTTTGCAGGCGCCGAGCGCGCAGCAACAGCCCATCACTCCCGACGGCGATTTGCGGCGTATTTATGAGGCACTGCTGCTTGAGGATGCGCCTGAAACCCTCGCGCAGGATTTTCTCGCCGAGCAGTTGCAGCGCGCCACGCTGTTGCCCGAAGAACTTCCGCAGGATCCGTCGGCGTGGCAAGGCTGGGTCGCCGAGCACTGCACAGAAGTTGCCCGGCAGTACGCCGATTACCTGCAACAACGCCAGGCCGGCGGACCGCGCCAGTTCTTCAGCAACAAGGCTCACGCGTTGTACTTTCTGCAAGCCGTGGCACCGACCAAACTGGTGGATGGCGCGTGGCTGTACGGTTTGTTGTCGCAGTGGCGCGACCCGCGTTTCGACGGGTTGCTGTGTACCTATCTGGAAGAATTGGGCGACGGCAATCCGGCGCAAAACCACGTAGTGATCTACCGCAAACTGCTCGCTGAGCACGGCTTGCAGGACGCCAGCGCCATCGCCGATGAACGCTACCTGCAAGGTGCACTGCAACTGGCACTTGGCGCCTGTGGCGAAAGCTTGCTGCCGGAGGTGATCGGCTACAACCTCGGCTACGAACAACTACCGCTGCATTTGCTGATCAGTGCCTATGAACTAAGCGAGTTGGGCCTCGATCCGTACTACTTCACCCTCCACGTGACCATCGATAACGCCAGCACCGGCCACGCGCAAAAAGCCGTGCAGTCGGTGCTCGACCTGCTACCACTGGAAGCCGATCGCGGCGAATTCCTGCGCCGGGTATCGCTAGGCTATCGACTCAACGACCTGGGGCAGGGTAGCCGCGCGATCATCGAAGGTTTTGACCTGGAGCAGGAAGTGCTGGCGATGCTAGAGCGCAAACGCCCGTTCGGTCAGCACATGCATTCCGATTACTGCCGTTTCGAAGGCAAAACCGTCAATCAGTGGCTGGCCACTCCCGAACAGCTACCGGGTTTCCTGCAGGCAATGCAGGACAAAGGCTGGATCAAACGCAATGAAGATCCGCAAGCCAGCCGTTTCTGGCAGTTGATCGATGGCGACGGTGCGGCGATGTTCGGCGTGTTCAGTCCGTATGAAAAGCAACTGCTGCACGACTGGATTGCCGGCGACTGGACGTCGTCGGAGAAAAAAACGGTGCCAAGACGCAGCCGTCAGGTCGCCACCCCGGACGCCGCCGTGCCCGAACACGATCCCGATGTGCAGCGCCTGATGTCTGCCCTGCAAGGTCAGGACGGACACGCGCAAATGGCCACGCTGATCCCATGGTTGGCACCGGCCCGCCATGCCCATCCGGCGGGGCTGCTGGCGACACGTCGCTTCATCGAACTCAAATCCAGTCTGCGCTAAGGAAATCTCCATGAATCAGGAAGAACAACTGTCCGCCAATGATCTCACGCTGCTGCAACTCGGCCGGCGCTTGCAGGCCGACGGCTACCGTTTCATCACGCCAACGCCATTGACCCATCAGCGGGTCAACCAGCGTGACGAAGGGCAGGTGGCCGATACCCTGCGCGACGTCTTCGGCTGGTCGCGCCCGTTCGAACCGGGGCTGTTGTCCGCTGACGAACAGCGGCAATTGCAGGAGGCACAAGTGATTGACGTCTACGACGGCCGCTTGAAAAGCCGGGTGCGCTGGTCGAGTCTTGATGACTTGTTGTTCGTGCATTCCGGCTTTCCCACCGATGCCGCCGACTCGGTATTTTTCGGCCCGGACACTTACCGGTTTGCACAGCTGATTCACGCGCATCTGCAACAGAGCTTCGCGCCGATTCAGCGTGCGGTGGACATTGGCTGCGGCGCCGGCGTCGGCGCCATCCTGATTGCCCGCGCACGGCGAGAATCGCAGGTGCTGGCGGTCGACATCAATCCCGCCGCGCTGCGCCTGACCGCGATCAACGCAGCATTGGCCGAGGTCGCGAATGTCGAGGTGCAGGCCAGTGATGTACTGCAGGGCACCGAAGGCAACTTCGACCTGATTGTCGCCAACCCGCCGTACATGGCTGACCCGGCGGGGCGTGCTTATCGGCATGGCGGTGGCTCGCTCGGTGCGGGGTTGTCGCTGCGCATCGTCGAGCAGGCGCTCAATCGACTGGCGCCCGGTGGCTCGTTGCTGTTGTACACAGGGGTAGCGATGGTCGATGGCCGCGATCCGTTTTTCGACACCGTGGTGCCACGCCTGGACTCGACGCGATTCGGCTGGACCTATCGCGAGCTGGATCCCGACGTGTTCGGTGAAGAGTTGTTGAACCCCGGTTACCAGCGCGTAGACCGGATCGCCGTGGTCGCGCTGACCGTGACCCGCATTGGCTGACACAAGGCAGGTGCGCCATGACCAGGAACCTCGACGACTACAACCGCAAGCGCGATTTCTCGGCGACCTCGGAGCCCGCTGCCGTCAAGCGTCGTGGCCGCAGCAAGGCCACTGAGCATGCGCTGCAGTTCTGCATCCAGAAGCACGACGCTTCGCACCTGCATTACGACTTTCGCCTCGAACTCGATGGCGCACTGAAGAGCTGGGCGGTGCCCAAGGGCCCGTCGCTCGATCCCAAGGTCAAGCGTCTGGCGGTACACGTCGAAGACCATCCGCTGGATTATGCGACGTTCGAGGGCAGCATTCCCGAGGGGCATTACGGTGCAGGCGATGTAATTGTCTGGGATCGTGGTGTGTGGATTCCGCAGGAGGATCCAGCCAAGGCCTACGCCAAGGGCAAACTCAAGTTCGAGCTGCAGGGCGAAAAGCTCTCCGGGATCTGGAATCTGGTGCGCACGCACATGCCGGGCAAGAAGGAAAACTGGTTTCTGATCAAACATCAGGACAGTGCGGCGCGCCCGCAGGACGACTACGATGTGCTCAGCGCCGAGCCGGACAGCGTGCTCAGCGAGCGCACCCTGATCAGCAAACCCAAGCTCGCCGCCGAGCAAGCCAGGCCCGTGAAAAAGGCCCCGGCGAAACCGCGCAAAGCGGCATCCGGGACGCTCACCGGAGCGCGCAAGGCCAAACTGCCGGCGCAGCTCAAACCGGAACTGGCGACCCTGGTCGACAGCGCACCAGAAGGGCAGTGGAGCTACGAGATCAAGTTCGACGGCTACCGGATCATGGCGCGCATCGATCACGATCAGGTGCAACTGTTCACCCGCAACGGTCACGACTGGACGCACAAACTGCCGCAACAGGCGCAAGCACTGGCTGAGCTGGGGCTTGAATCGGCATGGCTGGACGGCGAAGTGGTGGTCACCAACGAGCAGGGTGTGCCGGATTTTCAGGCGTTGCAAAACGCCTTCGAAGCCGGGCGCAGCGGCAGCATCATGTACTACCTGTTCGACATGCCGTACCTCAACGGTGTTGACCTGCGCGAAGTGCCGGTCGAGGAGCGCCGCGCTGCGCTGTCCACGGTACTCGGTGGGCATGAGCAGCCGTTGCTGCGCTTCTCCGAAGCCTTCGATGAAACGGCGGACGCACTGCTCAACAGTGCCTGCCAGATGCAGATGGAGGGGCTGATCGGCAAACGTCTCGGCTCGCCCTACGTGTCGCGGCGCAGCAGTGACTGGATCAAGCTCAAGTGCAAGCATCGGCAGGAATTCGTGGTCGTCGGCTATACCGATCCGAAAGGCGCGCGCAGTGCCTTCGGCGCCTTGCTGCTGGGCCTGCATGATCGCGACAGTGGCGAGTTGCGCTATGCCGGCAAGGTCGGCACCGGCTTCAATGAAATTACATTGAAGAGCATCCTCGCCCAGCTCAAGCCGTTGCAGGTGAAGAAGGGTGCGGTGGTCAATCCGCCGAGCGGCTTCGAGGCCAAAGGCGTGCACTGGCTCAAACCGAATCTGTTGGCAGAAGTGGCGTTCGCCGAAATGACCAAGGACGGTTCGGTACGTCACGCCGTGTTCCATGGTCTGCGCAATGACAAACCGGCCAGGTCGATTACCGAGGAGCGCGCGAAACCCGTGAAGACTTCAGCGAAAGCCACCCCGTCGAAAAAAGCTGCCTCGTCGAAGAAAACTGCAGAATCAAAGAAAGCCACCGAGCCGAAGAAAGCCGAACCAGCGCCGTCCCAGTTGGGGCTGGCCAGCGGCAAAGTGCGCATCACCCACCCGGATCGGGTGATCGATGCGGTCAGCGGCACCACCAAGATGCAACTGGCCGAGTATTACGCCAGCGTCGCCGAGTGGATTCTGCCGCAGCTCAAGGATCGCCCGGTTGCGCTGGTGCGGGCGCCGGACGGCATTGCCGGCGAACTGTTTTTCCAGAAAAACGCCGAGCGTCTGGCGATTCCCGGCATCACCACGCTGGACAAGGACGTTACCGGGCAACCAGTGATGTTGATCAACAACGCCGAAGCCTTGATCGGCGCAGTGCAGATGAGCACGGTCGAGTTGCACACCTGGAACGCCACCACCGTCGATCTGGAAAAGCCTGACCGGTTTGTTCTCGACCTCGACCCAGACCCTGCGCTGCCGTGGAAAAGCATGGTCGAAGCCACTGCGCTGACCCTCACCGTGCTGGATGAACTGGGGCTCAGGGCGTTTCTCAAGACCAGCGGCGGCAAAGGCATTCACCTGGTGGTGCCGTTGACCCGCAAGCATGGCTGGGACGAGGTCAAGGATTTCAGCCATGCGATCGTCAGTCACATGGCCAAGCTGTTGCCGGAACGCTTTTCCGCGGTGTCCGGGCCGAAAAATCGTGTCGGTCGGATCTTCATCGACTACCTGCGTAACGGCCTGGGCGCCACCACCATTTGTGCCTACGCGGCGCGCACCCGTGAGGGACTGTCGGTGTCGGTACCGCTGTTTCGCGAAGAAGTGGGGGAGATCAAGGGTGGCAATCAGTGGAACATCAGCAATGTCCATGAGCGTCTGAACGAAGTCGGCGATGAGCCGTGGGCCGACCTGAAGAAAACCCGCCAGAGCATCACCGCAGAAATGCGCAAGCGGGTTGGCATGAAAAAATGATCAGGTATCGCGCAGCAAGTCGTGGGCGTTGAGCAGCTCGAAGGCGATTTCGGGGTGGTTGTTCAAGCCCCGACGAATCGCGGCCGGGATTGACTTGCGGGTCTTGCGGCACAGTCCCGGCAGCGCCTCGATCTGAATCTCGATGCCGAGCATGCTGCGTACCTCATGAAACCCCGGAGCGACTTCCACGCGCAGGCCCAACTGCTCGTGCATGCGCTGTTGCAGATGCCGCAAATCCGCGAGGTCCTTGAGTTGTTCCAGCCGTGCGAGGAGGATTTTTTCCTGCTCGCGGGTCAGGCGCAGAATGCGCAGATCCGTGCCCGGCGTTTCCAGCAACGCGTCGCGCCCGCAATCGCAGGCGCCGGGCGGGCAGGGTGAGCGCAAAGGCGCAGGAGGCGCAAGAGTCGTCATGGCCTCCATCATAGAGGCCGTCAGACGGTTTTGCCTATGCGCCCTCAGCTGCCGTCCATCGGCCGCTGCGTCCCTGGCAACTACTGATTCAGGCCTTCGTAATGCACCAGAATCGCGTTGGCAAGGTCTTCATCGCTGGCATTGAGGCCGGGGTTGTCGTGCCGCACCTGTTGCAGTACCGACTCAAGATAAACCCCACGGATGGCCCCGCCGCTGGCGACGAACGCTGACAGGTCGTCGCGCGCCGGGATCACCATTTTGTGATCCTTGAAGGTCGAGTACAGCGACGCGGAAACGCCCGCTGAGGTGGCGACATCGCCGGCGTCGACACGGGCCAGCGCCGAGCCGACAGGGAGGCAGAGCAGGAGAGAAGAAATGAGCACTAACTTGCGCATGACGATGTTCCTCCACAAGCGCGAAGCAAAAAGGAAGGACTACATAATCTCAGAGGTGCGACCTTTGCCGGAGTTCCGTTCGAACACACGGATACTTGCTGAAACGCTCTGAAGCGGCACATCTGCACAAATAAGCTTAACTGAAATCCTGAAAGGCGCATTCCGGCGCGCCTCAGGGGAGGAACCCACCGTGTCGATCAAATTGCGTTTGCTGCTGCTGATTGCCACCAGTCTGTTGACGGCGCTGATCGTGAGTCTGGTCAGCTATGTGGGGAATACGCGCATGTCCGCAGCGGTGAACGACAACGCGGTGAGCATGACCGCGCTGCGCAATCACATGGAAGCCGACATGATGCACGATGCGCTGCGAGCCGACGTGTATTCGGCAATGCTGGTCGGCTTGGGCAAAAGTACCGGCACAGCCGCAGAGGTGCGGGACTCGATCAACGAGCACGCCACGCATTTTCGCGAAGTGCTGGATGAAAACCTCAAATTGCCGGTCAATCCCACGATCAGGGCCGCTCTGGAACACGTCAAGCCCAGCCTGGATACCTACATTGCGGCGGCCGAGCGCATTGTCGGCCTGGCACTGGACAACCCGGACAGCGCGCAACGGGAGCTGGGCACGTTCAATGCGGCCTTCAGTCAGCTCGAAGAGCAGATGGCGGCCCTCAGCGAACTGATCGAAAGCAACACCCGTGACACCAGCCAGGCCACCGAAAGCGCCATTCGCAACGCCAACATCGCCCTCGGCGCAGTATTGCTCGCCAGTCTGCTGCTGTTATTGGCGCAAGGGCGTTGGGTGACCCGCAGCATCATGGGGCCGCTGAAATCCGCCAACCAGATCGCGCAAAGCATTGCCCACGGCAACCTCAGCGAACCGATCAGCGAGCCCACCGGCAAGGACGAGGCCAGTACGCTGATCCGCAGTCTGGCGACCATGCAGCGTGACCTGCGCAACATGATCGATGTCGTTCGGCGCAACGCCCATGGGGTCAGCGGCATGAGCGAGCAACTGAGCCACGGCTGCCATCAGGTCGCTGACAGCAGTCAGCAGCAAAGCGCCGCGGCCGGCACCATGGCCGCCGCCGCGAGCCAGATGACCGCCAGCATCGAGGAAATCACCCGTCATGCCGAACGCGCGCTGGGCATGGCCAATCAGGCCGAGTCGCTGGCCAAGAGCGGCGGACAGGTGATCCATCAGGTGGTCAGCGACATGGACGACATCGCCCGCTCGGCGCAACAGTCGGCGCAGGTGATCCGTACGCTGGATCAGGAATCCGAAGGCATCTTCAACATCATTCAGGTGATCAAGAGCATCGCCGACCAGACCAACCTGCTGGCACTCAACGCCGCCATCGAGGCAGCGCGGGCCGGCGAGCAGGGCCGTGGCTTCGCGGTAGTTGCCGACGAAGTGCGCAGCCTGGCGGCACGCACCAGCGCCTCAACCCAGGAAATCGCCGCGATGGTTGCACGGATCCAAAACAGCACCCGCGAGGCGGTCAGCAGCATGGAGGCCGGCGTGGCCCAGGTCGACAAGGGCATGGCGGTCACGGCTGAAGTCGAACGGGCGATTCGCGAAATCCTCGACGCCACCCTCAGCACCACGCAACTGGTCAACGACATCACTCGCACCATCGGCGAGCAAAGTCATGCCAGCAACGAAATCGCCCATCAGGTGGAAATGATCGCCGGGATGTCCGAGGGCAACAGTAAAGTGATCGGGCAGACGGCCAATACCACGGACGAGCTGTCGAGTCTGGCGGGGGCGTTGGCGTTGTCGGTGGATCGGTTTCGGTTGTAGCGCCGCCATCGCGAGAGCAGCCCATTCCCTGTAGGAGTGAGCCTGCTCGCGATGGAGCCAGCCCAGCCACCACAGGTTTCTGAATCATGTTCAGCCCAAACCGGCCGATAACGCCCAGAGCGGAAAAAGACTCTCAAGTCGGGAACAGACGCGCGGGTTTGCCCTGACGTGATATTCTTCGCGCCAACTTGGTTTGACCTTATTCGGTTTGCCTGCCTTTGGGGCGGGCTGACGGAATCCCTGTCGCTCAAGTAGCTGAAGCCAATAATGATAAGAAGTCAGTTCAGAAGGGACATTAACTGAGGTCGATGTGGTACGTCGGCCTTGTGTGCCCACCCGTCAAAATTGAAGTGTGCCGGAATCTGCGACGCGAGCCTGAGCGTCATCAAAGCGGATCGCATACAGATAACAGCGGCGGGCGGAAGGCGTTTTATCATAGGTGCAACGGATGTTTAAGAAAGTGAACACAGCCTTGCTCGGGCTGGCTTTGGCGATGGGGATGTCGTCCGCCAATGCTGCAGAAGCAAAGAAAGTCGACGTTCTGCTGATCGGCGGCGGCATCATGAGCACCACCCTGGGTGTGTGGATCAATGAGCTGGAGCCAAGCTGGTCGATGGAAATGGTCGAGCGCCTCGATGGCGTCGCCCTGGAAAGCTCCAACGGCTGGAACAACGCCGGTACTGGTCACTCCGCCCTGGCTGAGCTGAACTACACCCCGGAAGACGACAAAGGCAACGTGACGATCCCGAAAGCGGTCGAGATCAACGAAGCGTTCCAGGTGTCCCGTCAGTTCTGGGCCTGGCAGGTTCAGCAAGGCGTTCTGAAGAACCCTCGCTCGTTCATCAACACCACGCCGCACATGAGCTTCGTGTGGGGCGATGACAACATCAAGTTCCTGAAAAAGCGCTACGAAGCCCTGCAAGCGAGCCCGCTGTTCGCCGGCATGCAGTACTCCGAAGACCCGGCTGTGATCAAGAAATGGGTCCCGCTGATGATGGAAGGGCGTGACCCGAACCAGAAAATCGCGGCCACCTGGAGCCCGCTGGGTACCGATATGAACTTCGGCGAAATCACCCGCCAGTTCGCCGGTTACCTGCAGACCAAGCCTAACTTCGACCTGAAGCTGTCGAGTGAAGTCGAAGACATCACCAAGAACGCCGACGGCACCTGGCGCGTCAGCTACAAAAACCTGAAAGACGGCACCAAGACCGAAACCGACGCCAAGTTCGTGTTCATCGGCGCTGGTGGCGGCGCTCTGCACCTGCTGCAGAAGTCGGGCATTCCTGAAGCCAAGGAATACGCTGGCTTCCCGGTCGGCGGCTCGTTCCTGGTGACCGATAACCCGGCCATCGCCGAGCAGCACCTGGCCAAGGCCTACGGTAAAGCTTCGGTTGGCGCACCGCCGATGTCGGTTCCGCACCTGGACACCCGTGTTCTGGACGGCAAGCGCGTCATCCTGTTTGGCCCATTCGCGACCTTCAGCACCAAGTTCCTCAAAGAAGGCTCGTACCTGGACCTGCTGACCAGCACCACCACCCACAACATCTGGCCGATGACCAAGGTCGGCATCAAGGAATACCCGCTGGTCGAGTACCTGGCCGGTCAACTGATGCTGTCGGATGAAGACCGTCTGAACGCGCTGAAGGAATACTTCCCGAACGCCAAAGCCGAAGACTGGCGCCTGTGGCAAGCCGGCCAGCGCGTGCAAATCATCAAGCGTGATGAAGCCGCTGGCGGCGTGCTGAAACTGGGCACCGAAATCGTTGCTGCACAAGACGGCTCCATCGCCGGCCTGCTGGGCGCATCGCCAGGCGCGTCGACCGCTGCACCGATCATGCTGAGCGTGCTGCAGAAAGTCTTCAAAGACAAAGTCGCCACCCCTGAGTGGCAGGCCAAGCTGCACCAGATCGTTCCAAGCTACGGCACTCAGCTGAACAGCGATCCGGCCAAAGTGGCACAAGAGTGGGCGTACACCGCCAAGATCCTCGAACTGCCAACTCCACCGGTGATCGGTCAGGCTGCTGCCCCGGCTGCACCTGCAGCTGAAAAAGCTGACGCACCGAAGGAAAATGCTGCACGTGACATGGCGCTGTAACTAGACGCCAGATACGCAAAAGCCCACTGAACCGGTAACGGTCAGTGGGCTTTTTTGTGGCGCCTGATCCTACTTTGGTTTCGCGCTTGCCAGATACGCACCAAGCCGCCGCCCCATCTCTTCGCCGAGGGCCTGCAACCCGCTCAACGGCCGCACCATCACCTCGAACTCTACAATTTTCCCGCTCTCATCGAAGCGAATCATGTCGATCCCCTTCAGTTCTTTCGTCCCCACCTTGGCGCTGAACTCCAAAACCACATTCAAACCATCGGCAGTCACCAGTTCGCGGTGGTATTTGAAATCTTCAAACACGTCGAACACGGTGTTGAGGATCATCGTCACCACTGGCGCGCCGGGGTAAGGCGAGTGGGCCATGGGCGAGCGGAACACGGCATTGGCATCGAGCAGTTCGGGCAAGGCCTTGAGGTTGCCGGTGCGGATCATCTCGTGCCAGCGTTTCAGGGATTCGGCGGCGTTGGGGTGCAGGTTCAGTTCGGACATTGACCACTCCTGGGATTTTTATTGTTCTGCGCGCGACGGCAATCACTCTAGTTCAAAGCGGCGGATCACGAACCGTTGTGTGCCGATCTGAATACCAGATCATGTCCGGAGCGGATCAGATGGGCATCTGATCCGTATTTTTCTGTTGGATCTGCCTCTGTAACCGGCTCAGTCAGGCGCTCAGAATAGCCCGGCAATTCGGTCACCCGCGGCAGCCCTTCATCCCGAAGCGCCCGGTGCACCGCGAGCTCAACATTAAGGAGAGCAGCATGAACAAGATGGCGATTTTCCTGGGTGGGTTTCTGACGTTGACCATTCTGATCGGAATGCTTGCGACGATTTCTCCGGTCTGAACCCCGGTCGTTTTACACCAGACTCCAGCGCCCTTTTTGTCGAAAGGCGCAACTGTTTCTATTGCGCTGTAACTTCTCGCATCCCACCGAACTGGACTGAACCGGGAGGCGGCGCAAGCGATTGAGGTGTCCCGGCCTCTTCGCGAGCAAGCCCGCTTCCACATGGATTTGTGAACAACACAGATCCAGTGTGGGAGCGGGCTTGCTCGCGAAGGGGCCAGTAGCGTCACTGAAAAGCTCTCAAGCGAATCAAGGCGCACCAAACACCATCGTCCAGTAAACCCCCTCATCACTGCGCGCCTCACTGGCGAACCCGGCACCGACCTGAGTGAACATCGGGTTCATCAGGTTGGCACAGTGCCCGGGGCTGGCCAGCCATCCGGCCATCGCCTTGCCCGGTGAGCTCTGCCCGGCGGCGATGTTTTCGCCGATCTGCCGTCCCCGATAACCCGCCGCCCGGGCGCGATCCGCCGGCAGGTCGCCGTCCGGGTCGCGATGGGCGAAGTAGTTGCCGTAGGCCATGGCTTTGCTGTGGCCTTGTGCGGCGGCGCCCAGCGCCGGGTTCCAGCTCAGGGGGCGGGCGGCGGCAAAGCGTTGGCGCCCGCACATCCGGGGGCGTGCCCGGGCGGCGTTGACTTCGGCGAGCAGGGCCTTGCCGACGCTGCGGTTGTCGCCGACGCGACTGTCGAGCACCGGTTGCGCCAGCACCACTTGCCATTCACCACGGGAGCGGCTGACGCCGATGTCGGCGTACTGGGCGTCAAGCAGCGCGCTGCAGTGGCTGTCTTGTAACTGCTCAAAGGCTTCCTCGGCATCCCCGGCCCCAATGATGCGGATACTGCGTACCGCCACCGCCGAATACCCCGAAGACTTCAATCTTTCGCGCAAGCCACCGCCGTAGCCATAGCCGATCGGTAGCGCCAGATTCGATTTCAGCGACAGTGGCGCCAGGCGCTGGGCCGGGCGGCGGTCGCAGCGTTGCGGATGGGCGCGATAGTCGTTGATCGCGGCCACGAGTTGCCGCTCCTCGCTGGCGTGGGAGGTCTCGGTGAACAGTGGGGCAAGGATCAGCAGGCACAGCGAAACGAAGCGTGATGAGCGAACGACATGGCGCATGGGACGGCAGACTCAGGGAAAAGGACAGTGCTGAAGTGGGCAGCCGCGGAATACGGCGCCACTAGGACTGGGCTTTTTGCACTTGGTTCATGCTGGCCACCTGGCTTTTTTGTGGGGTGATTCAGGGGGGGGGCGAGCCGGACTTTGTGCTGTCTGCACTGGCGTCTTCGCGAGCAAGCTCGCTCCCACCTTGGCAATGCGTACCTCTGTGGGAGCGAGCCTGCTCGCGAAGGGGCCAGTTCAGCCAACGCAATAATCGGCTATCAGCGATCAAGCACTTCCTGCATCCACTGCAGATACTGCACCCGCTCGGAAATCGAGTTGTGCCCCGAATCCGGCACCACCCGCAGCGTCGCCACGCCTTTGGGGAAATGCGTCAGCAGCCGTTGCGTACTGTCTCGTGGAATCACTTCGTCATCGCTGGCCGCCAACAGCAACGTCGGCACGCGAATGTGCGCGGCATAGCGGCCCGACTCGAAGCGATCCTTCAGCAGCCATTTCACCGGCAGCCACGGATATTGGCGGACGGCGATGTCTTCGAGGCTGTTGTACGGCGTCACCAGAATCAATATCTCCGCCGGACGCTGACTCGCCAGCCGCGCCGCCACCCCGGAACCCAGGCTGCGCCCGATCACGGCAATCTTTGGATGGCTGGCGTACACCTGATCGAACAGCGCCAACGCATCTTCGGCAATCGCTTCTTCCGAAGGTGAGCCGCCGCTGCCACCGAAGCCCCGGTAGTTCAGCAAAAACACCGCGTAGTCGGGAAAAGCCTCACTGAACGACGGCAGATTGCGCGACACATCCTCGGCATTGCCGCCAAAGTAGATCAGCGCTTTTGGCCCGGCATGCGCGCGCGTGGTCACCCAGACATCGGCCTCCGGCATCGCCAGTTTCAGCCGCGAATCTTCCGTAGTCACGGCGTTGTCAGGCTGGGGGAAATAGATCAGCGAGCGCTGAAAAATGAACAGCGCCCCGCACAGCAACAGGTAGAGGGCGATGAGCAAGGCGACGAGTGACATCAGTTTTCTGGACATTCGACTAACTTTAACGGGGCGCGGGTGTTCGCAGTCGCAGTGTAGTCCAGCGAATCGGGCCGGCAGCCGTCGCACATAACGTGCAACAGATTCACGCAGCAGGGGAACCCGCATGAGCCACACTGAGGGTTGCTCCCGTCGCCGCTTGCTCACGCTGGCTGCCGGGGTTTCGGCGGTCCTGACCTTTGACCGGGCGTTGGCCACTGCCATCACGCCGACTGCCACTTCGCCGAGCCAGGCAGGAGACCAGACCATGCAGACCCGCGCCATCCCTTCCAGCTCCGAGCTGTTGCCCATGGTGGGCGTGGGCACTTATCGCGGCTTTGACGTTGCTCCCGGCGATCCGGCTTATAAGCTATTGCCAGCAGTGCTCGACGAGCTGTTCAAAAAGGGTGGCACGTTGATCGACAGCTCGCCGATGTATGGCCGCGCCGAGCAAACCACTGGCGAGCTGCTATCGATCCACGAACCGCGCTCGCCGGCAATTCTGGCGACCAAGGTCTGGACCCGCGGGCGCAAGGAGGGCATCGCGCAGATGGAGCAGTCCTTCCGTCTGCTGCGCACCGAACGCATCGACCTGATGCAGATCCACAATCTGCTGGACTGGCAGAGCCATCTGCCAATCCTGCGCGAATGGAAAGAACAGGGGCGCATTCGCTACATCGGCATCACCCATTACACGCCGTCGGCCTACGATGAAGTCGAAGCAGTGCTCAAGGCCGAGCAACTGGATTTTTTGCAAATCAACTACGCCCTCGATGACCGTGGCGTGGAGAAACGCATTCTGCCGCTGTGCCGTGAACGCGGGGTGGCGGTGATCTGCAATCGGCCTTTTGGCGGCGGCGGGTTGCTCGCCCGTCTCAAGGTCAAGCCGTTGCCGGCCTGGGTCTCGGACGTGCAGGTCAACAGCTGGGCACAACTGGTGCTGAAATTTTTGCTGTCGCACCCGGCGGTGACTTGCGTGATTCCCGGCACCGGCAATCCGCGCTACATGGCCGACAACGCTGGCGCCGGATTCGGGCCGATGCTCACCGATGCGCAGCGGCATCAGTTGATTGCGCTGCTGGGGTAGGCGGTCAACCGCGATACCGCAACGCCTCCACCAACAACGCGAACGCCGGCGCCGCCTGCCGTCGGCTCGGGTAGTACAGGTGGTAACCGGCAAACGTCGGGCACCAGTCTGCCAGCACTTGCACCAGACGCCCGTCGGCCAGATACGGCGCGACGATGTTTTCCGGAATGTAGCTGAGGCCGAAACCGTCGACTGCGGCGTCGAGTAGCGGGTAGACGCCATTCAGCGTGACTTGCCCGGACACTCGTACCTTGAGGCTTTCGTCACCCTTTTCGAATTCCCAGGTGTACAGCCCGCCGTTGGTGGGCAGACGCAGGTTGTTGCAGGCGTGGTCAGTCAAATCTCTTGGCGTTTGCGGGTGTGTACGGTTGGCGAAATAGGCCGGCGAGCCGACCACCGCCATGCGCATGTCCGGGCCGATGCGGGTGGCGATCATGCCTTGGGCCACGTCTTCGCCCAGCCGAATGCCGGCGTCGAAGCCTTGTCCGGCGATGTCGACGAAACCGTAATCGCAGATCACCTCGACGGCGATGTCCGGGTACTGGGGCAGGAATTCCTTGAGCACCGGGCGCAGCAGCCAGTTCAGCGAATGGTCGGTGGCGCTGATGCGGATCCGGCCGGCCGGGGTTTCGCGCAGGTTGCTCAGGGCCGCCAGTTCCTGTTCGATCTCTTCGAAGCGCGGGCCGATGGTCTGCAGTAAATGTTCGCCAGCCTCGGTGGGTGAGACGCTGCGCGTGGTGCGGGTCAGCAGGCGCAGGCCCAGACGCGCCTCAAGGGCGCGGATGGTATGGCTGAGCGCCGATTGCGAGACGCCGAGTCTGGCCGCGGCTTTGGTGAAGCTGCGCTCGCGGGCCACGGCGAGGAAGGCGAGCAGGTCACTGGCGTTTTCTCGAAGCATTGATGAGTGTCCTGCATAAGTTTTTTCGAATTCTAGTCGATTATCTGAAGAGTACGGCTCGGTAAAGTGCGGCTATTGATCACCGGAGACCATCGCCATGAACCCGATTGCCGCTTCTGCACTGACCCTGTCCTTACTGGCGGGTGAGGCCCAGGCCAACGAATCCCCGCGCGTCATTGTCACTCCCAACGGCTCGCAACCCTCGGCCCAAGGCCCGGCAGACTGGTTCACCGGCACTGTGCGTGTTGACGCGCCGTTCAAGGGCAGCGATGCCGCGCGTGTCAGCGGCGCCACGGTGACCTTCGAACCCGGCGCACGCACGGCGTGGCACAGCCATCCGTTGGGTCAGACGCTGATCGTCACCGCCGGTTCAGGTTTTGTTCAAGAGTGGGGTCAGCCGGTTCGACAGATCCGTCCCGGCGATACGGTGTGGATCGCGCCGCAGGTGAAGCACTGGCATGGCGCCGCGCCGACCACGGCGATGACGCACATTGCGATTGCCGAAGTGCTGGACGGTGAAGTGGTGGAGTGGATGGAGCAGGTGAGTGCTGAGCAGTATTTGCGATCCGAGTGACGCGGTTCCCTCACCCCAGCCCTCTCCCTGTATGTACCGGAGACATGGTGGACACATGTTCGGAGACATGGTGGACGGTTTTAGATCTTCTTACCTGCTGTGACAATCTGCAAGTTCAAGTCGATTTTGGCTATACGATGTTTACCCCAGTAGACATCGTGGATGCCATCCTCCGTCGTTTCCCGGATAGCTACTGACCTCCCGTGAAAAGCCTTTCCGACTGTGTATTCACGGTTTCCCCAGTAGATCTCGCCCTTCACCTGAACCTTCCTGATCACATCGCCATCGTTGTACTCCGGCGCCGCGGGTTGCTCCTGATATTCCCGTGGACTACTGCTGTAGCGGGCCGCAGGAACCTGCATGTCCAGCGCCTGATGCGGGCGCTTCTGGTTGTAAATATCACGCCAGCTATCAAACGCTCGTTGCGCGCCATCGAGATCGATGAACAACTGGCCTTGCAGAACTTCGCTTTTAAGGCTGCGGTGAAAGCGCTCCAGCTTTCCTTGGGTCTGCGGATGATAAGGTCGGGAGTGGCCGACCTTGATGCCTTGGCTCATCAGCCAGATCTCCAGTGCGGTATAAACACCTGTCTGGTCACCCCAAGGCGAACCGTTGTCCATCGTCATGCGCAAAGGCAGGCCGTAGCGCCGAAAGGTCCGGATTAGATGCTCCTGAACGGTTTGGCGCTGCTCGTTCGCGCACGCAGCGATGCACAGCGAAAACCGTGAATGATCGTCCAGTATCGTCAACGGATGGCAACGGCCCTGGCCCAAGCTGATATGGCCCTTGAAGTCCATCTGCCAAAGATCATTGGGAGCTTCATGCTCGAACCGGATAAATGGCTTGATCTCAGCGGCCTTTGGATCAACGCGCGAGTGACGCTTTAAAACCGCATGCACGGTGCTGACAGAAGGCATCACTGCGCCGTTGTCTTCCAACACGCGCTTGAGCTTGCGAGCGCCCCAAGCCGCGTACTCCTGACTCACGGTCAGAATCTGCTGCTCAACCTCATCAACACAGCGTTTGGGTGACGTTTTCGGTCGCCGAGACTGGTTGATCAATCCCTCAACACCTGAGGCTTCAAACCTGTTTAGCCATTTGTAAGCAGTGCTTGGACTGATATTGAATCGACGGCAAAGCAGCCGAATATTGGCCCCCTCTTGCCGAGCCAAAAACACGAATTCCGAGCGAAGTTGCACGGTGGACACCTCTTCCCAAGACACAGGTCATCTCCTTGGCGATGAGCAATGTGTCTATTAAAAAGTGTCCACCATGTCTCCGAACACCTGTCCACCATGTCTCCGGTACATACACTCCCGGAGGGAGAGGGGGCCGATTGGGGGATGTCTGTGAGCACTACGCTGAGTCCATAATTGACACGACCTCTCATGTCGGCGCATCCCATAAGACAACTCGGTCAGTCCCCTCTCCCTCTGGGAGAGGGTTAGGGTGAGGGGCTTTTCCAGGTTGCTCAGGTCATCTCCGGCAACGAATCGAGGATCTTGTCCAGCGTAATCGGATACTCACGCACCCGCGCCCCGGTGGCGTTGTAGATCGCATTCGCTACCGCCGCGCTCACGCCGCAAATCCCCAGTTCCCCCACACCCTTGGCTTTCATCGGCGATGAAATCGGATCGGTCTCATCGAGGAAAATCACCTCCTGATGCGGGATGTCGGCATGCACCGGCACCTCGTATCCGGCCAGATCGTGATTGACGAAAAAGCCCAGCCGCTTGTCCACCGCCAGCTCTTCCATCAACGCCGCGCCGACGCCCATGGTCATCGCGCCGATCACCTGGCTGCGTGCGGCTTTCGGGTTGAGAATCCGTCCCGCCGCGCACACCGCGAGCATGCGCCGCACGCGGACTTCGCCGGTCGCTGCATCCACCGCAACCTCCACGAAATGCGCGCCGAAAGTCGATTGCTGATACTGCTTGGCGAGGTCGGCGAACTCGATGCTGTCCTCGGCCTCGACCACGCCATCTTTTGCCGCATCACGCAGCGGCAGGGTCTTGCCGCCGGCGCGCACCTGACCGTCGGCGAACTCGACATCACTACCGCTCATGCCCAGCTTCGTCGCCACCGCTTCACGCAGTTTCATGCACGCGGCATACACCCCGGCAGTCGAGCAGTTGCCGCCGAACTGGCCACCGGAGCCGGACGATACCGGGAAGGTCGAATCCCCCAGATGCACGCTGACGTCCGCCAGGTCCACGCCCATCATCTCGGCCGCGGTCTGCGCAATGATCGTGTAGCTGCCGGTGCCGATATCGGTCATGTCGGTTTCCACCGTGACCTTGCCGTCGCGCTCCAGCCGCACCCGGGCGCCGGACTTCAGCAGCAGGTTGTTGCGAAACGCGGCGGCGACGCCCATGCCGATCAGCCAGCGACCTTCGCGACGGCTGCCGGGAGTAGCATTGCGCTGGTTCCAGCCGAATTTCTCGGCACCGGTCTGCAAGCATTCGATCAGGCGCCGCTGGGAGAACGGACGCTCGGTCTTCACCGGATCAACCTGGGTGTCATTGAGGATGCGGAACTGCACCGGATCGAGCTTGAGCTGCTCGGCCATTTCGTCCATGGCGATCTCCAGCGCCATCAGCCCCGGTGCTTCACCCGGCGCGCGCATGGAATTGCCTTCGGGCAGATCCAGCGGCGCCCGGCGCATGGTCACCCGGCGATTTTCCCCGGCATAAAGCAACTGGCTCGGTTGCGCGGCGACTTCGACCTTGCCGTCCTTGAGGTTGCCCGACCAGCCTTCGTGGGCGATGGCGCTGAGCTTGCCGTCCGCCGTGGCGCCCATCCGAATGCGCTGGATCGTGGCCGGGCGATGGGTGGTGTTGTTGGCCATTTGCGGGCGGGCGAGGGCGACTTTCACCGGGCGGTTGGCCAGACGCGCACCGAGGGCGGCGAGGATTGCGTCCGCACGAATGAACAGTTTGCCGCCGAAGCCGCCGCCAATATACGGCGAGATCAGGCGCACGTTTTCCTTGGGCAGGCCAAGGGTCGTGGCGACGTCGCCGACGCTCCAGGCGATCATCTGGTTGGAGGTCCACAAGGTCAGATGATCACCTTTCCACGCGGCCAGGGTCGCGTGCGGCTCCATCATCGCGTGGGACTGATCGGGAGTGGTGTAGGTCTGGTCGAACTGCACCGGCGCAGCGGCGAAGGCTTTGTCGAAATCGCCGTGGGTGACGTCGGGCAACTCGTCGTCTTCGACGCCTTGGTCAAGCACGTTGGCCAGCTCGAACTCGCCTTTGGCCGCGACGTAATCGACCTTGACCAGTTGCGCTGCGGCGCGGGCCTGTTCGAAGGTCTCGGCGACCACCAGCGCCACGGCCTGGTGATAGTGCTGCACCTCGGGCCCAGCGAGCAGCGGCGCCGAGTTGTATTGGCCTTTGCCGAGCTTGCCGGCATTGGCGGCGGTGACGATGGCCAGCACGCCGGGCGCGGCTTCGGCGGCGTCGAGATCGATGTGGCTGATGCGGCCCTTGGCGATGGCCGAGCCGACCATGAAACCGTAAGCCTGATTCGCCACGGCCTCGTGCTGCTCGTAGGCATATGGCGCCTGACCGCTGGTTTTCAGCGGGCCTTCGATGCGGTCGGTGGGTTTGCCGACGACCTTGAGCTGGTCAATCGGGTTGGTGGTGGCGGGCGTGTCGAACTTCATGCTTCATCCCTCGCTTGCGCCAACACCGAGCCGAGCGTGCGCTCGACCAGGGTCAGTTTGAATTGGTTGTCGTGGGTTGGCGTGGCACCGTCGAGCAAGCGTTCGCTGACGGCTTTTGCGCCTTTGGGCAGCAACGTGTCGGCGTCTTCCACCCGCCACGGTTTCGGCGCAATACCGCCGACCGCCACACGGCCACTGCCGTCCTTTTGCAGGATCAGACCGACCGACACCAGCGCGAAGGCGTACGACGAGCGATCGCGCACCTTGTGATAAATGTGCGTGCCGCCAACCGGGGCCGGCAAGGTTACCGAAGTGATGAACTCGCCGGGCGTGAGGCTGGTTTCGATGTTCGGCGTATTGCCTGGCAGTTGATGGAAATCGGCGATGGCGATGCTGCGTGTGCTGCCGTCCGGCTTCACCGTTTCAACCTGCGCATCGAGGGCGCGCATGGCAATCGCCATGTCACTCGGGTGGGTCGCGATGCAGGCGTCGCTGACGCCGATCAGCCCCAATTGACGACTGACCCCGCCAATCGCCGCGCAGCCACTGCCGGGCTGGCGTTTGTTGCAGGCCTGATTGACGTCGTAGAAGTACGGGCAGCGGGTGCGTTGCAGCAGGTTGCCGGCGGTGCTCGCCATGTTGCGCAACTGGCCCGAGGCCCCGGCGAGCAGAGCGCGGGAGAGCAACGCGTAATCCTTGCGCACGCGGCTGTCAGCGGCCAGATCGGTGTTGCGCACCAGCGCGCCGATGCGCAATCCGCCTTCAGGCGTGGCTTCGATTTGATCGAGGCCCAGGTGGTTGACGTCGATCAGGTGCAACGGGGTTTCGATGTCGAGTTTCATCAGGTCCAGCAGGTTGGTGCCGCCGGCGATGAATTTCGCGCCTTCGACCTGCGCCGCCAGCGCTGCTGCTGCGGCGGGGGAATCGGCGCGGCTGTAATTGAACGCTCTCATGCTGGCACCTGCGCGACTTCAGTGATGGCTTCGATGATGTTCGAGTAGGCGCCGCAGCGGCAGATGTTGCCGCTCATGCGTTCCTGGAATTCGCTGGCGATCAGTTGCGGGGCTTCGGTCAGGCTCGGGCTGACGTGGCTGGGAATGCCCTCGCGGATTTCCTTGAGCACCGCCACCGCCGAACAGATCTGCCCCGGCGTGCAATAGCCGCACTGGTAGCCGTCATGCTTGATGAACGCGGCCTGCATCGGGTGCAGGTTGTCGGGCATGCCCAGGCCTTCGATGGTGGTGATCTCGCTGCCTTCATGCATCACCGCAAGCGTCAGGCAGGAGTTGATCCGGCGGCCGTCGGCGATGACGGTGCAGGCACCGCACTGGCCGTGGTCGCAGCCTTTTTTGCTGCCGGTCAGGTGCAGGTGTTCGCGCAGGGCATCGAGCAGGGTGGTGCGGTTGTCCACCTCAAGGGCTTGGGGTTTACCGTTGACGTTGATCGTCAGTTTGGCCATGGCGGGTTGCTCCAGACTGGCCGCGTAGGCCTTGAGGCTAATGAAGGGGGGCATTGCAAACGCGGTGGCGGTCACCGCGCCGAGGATCAGGAATCTTCGTCGGGAAATCGTCATGCTTCGATTCCTCTCTGGCTTAATCAGGACGGCAGGGATTGAAGGGCCCAAACGGGCGCGCCGGCATGTTTACCGGTCTCGTTCTTGGAATGACCTGCGCGGAGGGGAAAAGGTTTTTGCGGATTTGCGCTATAGAGTTATGCGCATGGCTCATCAATCTTCTGATCGACATAGCCAAATTTGGGGGGCATGCCTATCAATGTGGAAGGGGAGCTTGCTCCCGAAGGCGTCGGAACAGTTCGTCTATGAGTTGAATGACACACCGCTTTCGCGAGCAAGCCCGCTCCCACATTGGGAATGCATTCCAATGTGGGAATGGGTTTGTTCCCACGGAGAATGCAATCCTGGTGGGGAAATAGCTTGTTCCCAAAGGGCAATGCAGTCCAAATGTGGGAGCGGGCTTGCTCGCGAAGAGGCCCCTACAAGCGACATCAATGCCCGCCAACCACCATGTGCGTAAACGGCGCCACATACGCCTGCAATGTCACCAGCCCGCCCACCAGGATGGCCAGCACGATCGAGTGAAAGAACACGTAGCGCAGAATCTCGCCCTCATGCCCATACCAGCGGGTGGCGGTGGAGGCGACCACGATCGATTGCGCATCGACCATCTTGCCCATCACCCCGCCGGAACTGTTGGCCGCTGCCATCAGCACCGGGCTGATGCCCAGTTGTTCCGAGGTCACTCGTTGCAGTCCGCCGAACAGCACGTTCGAGGCCGTATCCGAACCGGTCAACGCGACGCCGAGCCAGCCGAGCAGGGTGCCGAACATCGGGTAGAACACCCCCGTCGCGGCAAACGCCAGACCCATGGTGGCGTCCAGTCCGGAATAACGCGTGAGGAACCCCAGCGCCAGCATCGCCGCAATGGTGATCAGCGAAAAGCGCACCACCCACAACGTGCGCAGGTATTGCTTGATCAGTTGCGGGATCGAATAGCCCATCAGCAGTCCGCCGACAACCGCCGCCAGCAGGATGCCGCTGCCGGTGGCAGTGAACCAGGTGAACTTGTAGATCGCCTCTTCGGCTTTCGGCGCCGGCACCACCGGCGGGACTTTCTGCACTTGCAGGTGCAGGGTGGTGAAGGTCAGCGCCGGCGAGAAAATCGGGTTGGCCTCATTTAGCGGTTTGCCTTGCGCATCAAGTTTCACCGAATGGGTTACCGGATCCAGCGCCGGGCGCACGTCGAAGACGTTCTTGAAGCCCTGGGTGCCCCAGGCAAACACGAACACCGTGAGGATGATCCACGGCATCCACGCACGCATCACCGCCGGGCGCGCCTGATCGCGGAATGCGGCGCTGGCGGTGACTGTTTCTTCCTCGACCCTGGAGTTGTCGACCCGCCCGGACAGGGCGGCTGAGGTGTACACCGTCGCCGGTTTCCAGACCCGCAGAAACAACGTCAGGCAGGCCATGGAAATCAGCGCGGCGATCACGTCCACCAGCATCGGCCCGTGGAAGTTCGACACGAGGAATTGCGGCACCGCGAAGCTGACCCCGGCCACCAGAATCGCCGGCCAGATCTCCAGCATCTTGCGCCACCCGGCAAACGCCCAGATCAGCCAGAACGGCACCAGCACCGAGAAAAACGGCAGCTGCCGACCGACCATCATCGACAGCTCCATCTCGTCCAGCCCGGTGACCTTGGCCAGGGTGATGATCGGCGTGCCGAGGGCGCCGAACGCCACCGGGGCGGTGTTGGCAATCAACGCCAGCCCCGAGGCGGCCAACGGCGAAAAACCGAGGCCGATCAGAATCGCCCCGGTCACCGCAACCGGTGTGCCGAACCCGGCCGCGCCTTCGAAAAACGCGCCGAAGCAGAAGGCGATCAGCAGCAACTGCAAACGCCGGTCATCGGTGATCCGCGCGAGGGAGTCCTGCAGCACTTTGAACGAGCCATTCTCGGTGGTCAGGCGATGCAGAAAGATGATGTTGAGCACGATCCAGCCGATCGGCAGCAAGCCGTTGGCCGCACCGAAAAGCGCCGCAGAGCCGGCCATGCTCGCTGGCATGCCGAAGGCGAAGATCGAGATGAGCAGGGCCGACGCCAACGCCAACAGGGCGGCCAGATGCGCCTTGACGTGAAAGAACGCCAGCGCCGCGAGCATCACCACCACCGGCACTGCAGCCATGAGCGTGGAGATCAACGGGTTGCCGAACGGGTCGTAGATTTGCTGCCAGACCATGGTCCACCTCTGCTTGTTGTTATCGAGGCGCAGATCCGTTGCGTGGGTGTCGGTAAGCAGCAGTATAGGTGGCATTTCGCCGCTGCCCGGATGCTGGCGGCGGGCCGATCAACGGTCGTGGTCGGGCAGTGAATCAAAGTCCTTTTGTCCGGTCGTATCAGCGGCTGCGCGCACTGCGTCCTGAAGGCGCGGGCAGAGACAGCCGTTCCGTGGTCAAGACCTTGGTGTTAGGGAAGTTTGAATGAAGCGTGCAACAACCTTGCTGTTGACGATATCCGCCGCTTTTTTGCTGGCTGGCTGTGTGGCGGACTTTGATGATGATCATCGCCACGGACGACATTACGACCGTGATCACGGTCGCTATTACGACCATGACCGGCGTTGGGATGACCGCGACGATGGTCGTCGCGACGGGCGTCGTTACTATCGTGATCGCGACGATGACTGAGTAGAAATCAAAAGGGCGTTCCCGCAACGGGAACGCCCTCGTCGATTAAAAATGAGCGCTCGCCCGGACGCTGGAGTGCGCAGGCGCGGTGGCCTCGAGATCCAGCAAATGGGTGGCGAGTATGTCGCTCAGAAAGCGGAACTGATCGTTGATGCCGACCACTTCATTGCTGAAATGATTGCTCGCGGCGGGCATCAGCACATCGTCGAAATCTTCGTTGAACAGCAGCGCCTGGGTCTTGCGCGAGACGACTTGCTGGTCGTAGTAGTTGCTGCCGAACACCGGGAAGCTCACGGAGAGGGTGATGGTGCGAATCATGATGGGTACTCCTCGTTGCGTCTCGGATGGGTGAATCGTGCCTTCGCCGGGCGGCGGGCGGAAGGCAATCGTGGCGATGGTGAATATCGACGGCGTTGATGGTTGATGCTTCCCCCTGTGGGAGCGGGCTTGCTCGCGAAGGGGCCGGCACAGCCAACATCTTCATGGCTGACCCACCGCTTTCGCGAGCAAGCCCGCTCCCACAGGGGGAACGCATTTCAAAGTGAGAGCGCCCGTCCGGCCACAAACGACAAATGGCCCAATACCCGCACCTATACTCAAATCTGTTTTCCTCCATTCAAGGACTCCACCACCGTGAACCTGCGTGCGCTGAGCCTCGCCGCACTGTGTCTGCTGGCTGGCTGTGCCTCCTCGGCGCGGGCCCCGGTGGCGCCGCGAGCGGTGGTGGTATCGCAGGCGACCTGGCAGCAGATCGACCGCGACATCGTCAGCGCCTCGCAGCAATCCACCGAGCAAGTCAAAGTATTTGCCC
Organism: Pseudomonas fluorescens; assembly: GCF_004683905.1. Classification (NCBI taxonomy): domain Bacteria; kingdom Pseudomonadati; phylum Pseudomonadota; class Gammaproteobacteria; order Pseudomonadales; family Pseudomonadaceae; genus Pseudomonas; species Pseudomonas fluorescens. The sequence goes on along the minus strand of NZ_CP038438.1, from coordinate 3,777,148 downwards.
GTGGCTCGATGGAACATTGGCGCACTCGCGTCTATCAGCAAACTGAAGAAAATTTCATTCCGTGGTTCAGCAGCTACTGGACCCAGGAATGGCTGTCGATGAAGGTCAGTTGGTACACCATCAGTGCCGGCGGCGAGCAGGATGCGTCGGCCAAGCGCCTGGCGAGCTATCTGCTTGAGCAATATCAGGAAAGAGTGCTGGAACCGGTGGCGGTGGAGATCGATCCGGACGCGATCCTCGGTCAGGCCACGGCGTTCTACGCGCAACTGATGGCCCAGCAGATGCCGCTCATCGCCCAGCGTTATGGTGTGCCGGTGGCCCAGCTCAACGGGCGTCTGCAAAAGGTCCCGGCGATTGCCCTCGGCCCGCCGCCGGCGCGGGATGCGTCGCTCTATCAGGTCATCAGCACTGAGCCGCTGAACACCTTGCCGGCGTATGCCGCGTTGATCGACAAGATCCACACCGAAGGCGGCAGCAAAGGCATCGCTTCGACCGACGCCGGCATGGCCCCCGTGGCCAAACGCGCCAGCCAGCGGATGGAGGCGGAAATGGCTCCGCGCGGGGCGGCCAGTGCCGTGGCGGCTGCGGCGGGCAAGTTGGTCGGCGGGGTGATCTCGATCGGTGTGGCGGGCATCCGCGCGATCATCCAGGCCAACGACCGGCCCGACAGCGAAGCGCTGATTCGCAGCAGCCTGGGCAGCACGTTCGACAAGGCCTGGGCGAAATTGCTGCAGAACCCGACCACCGGGGTCATGGCCGGAACCCTGCATATCGCCGGGCAGGTCGAGGGCAGCCTTGGCGGGGGCGAACAACCGTCGGTCGGGCAGGGCGTGAATCGTGTCGAATGGCGGCCGCCGCAATCGACTACCCGGCAGATCGAACCCAACGTGCAAGGAGAGTGATCATGGCTTACATCGATATTTTTGTAGCACCCGTGCCGAATGCCAATCGCGAACAGTACAAAAAACACTGTGAGATCGCCGCGAAACTGTTCAAGGAATACGGAGCGAAGGAGGTGGTTCAGTGCTGGGGCGATGACGTGCCGGACGGCAAAGTCACGTCATTCCCGATGGCGGTAAAACTCAAGGACGGCGAGACGGTGTCGTCCGGCTGGCTGATCTGGCCCGACAAAGCCACCCGCGATGCCGGCATGGCAAAGATGATGGACGACCCGCGCATGCAACCGGACGTCAACCCAATGGGGTTTGATGGGCAGCGGATGATCTTTGGGGGCTTCAAGAACATTCTTGAAGCCTGAAACTCACCAGATTCCGTGTAGGAGTGAGCCTGCTCGCGATGGCGGTGTGTCAGTCAGCGGGTTTGCAAAATGTGCCGGCCTCTTCGCGGGCAAGCCACGCTCCCACAGGGTTTTGCGGATGGCGACGATCATGGGCACGCCACAAATCCAGTGTGGGAGGGTGATCACTCTGGGGAGGGGGTTATCCGGCAGCTTTTGCGGTTGCGGATTTGCTCTTCCGTTGGCCGTTCGCGGACGAATTCGAAACGCGGTTCACCTTCGCTGTAATGCACTAGCCAGCCCCATTCCAGCTCGGTTTCATCCTGCCCTGGGCTGGGTGGCTGGGCCCACCACGGTTCTTTGCTGAGGATCTCGCGCATGGCGACCTCCGGTTCGATGGCAATCCTTGAACTATAGCCGGGTGTCGCCAGTCGTCAGAGGAGCCTGTGTAGAATCGGCTGATCGACGAGCGAAGGAGCAGGGCCATGACCGATGATGCGCGCAGGGATGAACCGTTCAAGCGACTGTTTTTTGCCCTCGACTGCCCGCCACCGCAACGCAAGGCCATTGCCCAGTGGCGCGGCGAGCTGGGGTTGCGCACCGGCAAAGCGGTGCCGGCGGATAACTTTCACCTGACGCTGCTGTTTCTCGGTGCCGTACCGCTGGCGCAGATCCATGAAGTCTGCGAAGCCGCTGGCAAGGTGCGCACGCCGGGTGAGCCGTTACGGATTGCGCTGGATCGTCTGCAGGTCTGGCATCGGGCCGGAATTCTGTCTTTGGCGCCGGAGCAGGCCCCGCCGGGTTTGTTGCGCCTGGTGTATGCGCTGGAGCAGGCGATGCTGCCGTTCGGCTTTGAAGAATCACCTCGCGAGTTTCGCCCGCACCTGACCCTGGCCCGTGACTATCGAACAGAGGCGCCGGAGGCCACTACGCCGCCGGAGTTTTTCCTGCGCGCCGAGCGCTTTGCCTTGTTCGAATCGCACAAGGGTCGCTATCGAATCCTGCAGGATTGGCCATTGAATTGAGCGCAGAAAAAAAGGCGCCCGAGGGCGCCTGAAATTCACCTGAGCCGAGGGAGCCAGGTGAGGCCGTTCATTGCAGGGTGCAGCGGTGGTAAGGCGCTGCGTGAACGGAAAACTATCAGTTCTTTGTGTCACAACACAGACCCACTGTAGGAGTGAGCCTGCTCGCGATGACGTCGGCACATTCAGCATCATTGCTGCCTGACATACCGCCATCGCGAGCAGGCTCACTCCTACAGGGTTATTCGGTTATTTACCGAGCTTCACCCGGGTCCAGCCGCGAGTCATGATCCGCTGGGTGGCAATCGGCTGATCCGGCACCGCATACAACGTCGCCATTACCGCCTGCGATGGATACGAACCCGGATCGTTGCGGATCGCTTCGTCCACCAGTGGCGTCGCCGCCGAGTTGGCGTTGCTGTAGCCGTTGCTGTTGGTGATCTCGGCGATGATATCCGGGCGCATCAGGAAGTTCATGAACAGGTAGGCGTTCTCGACGTTCGCCGCATCGCGCGGGATCGCGACCATGTCGTAGAAACTGCCGGCGCCTTCCTTCGGAATGCTGTAATCGATCTGCACTTTGTTGCCGGCTTCCACCGCACGGGCCTTGGCCTGCAGCACGTCACCGGAGTAACCGACCGCCACGCAGATATTGCCGTTGGCCAGGTCCGAGATGTACTTCGAGGAATGGAAGTACGCCACGTACGGGCGGATCTTCATGAACAGTGCTTCGGCTTCGAGGATGTGCGCCTTGTCCTTGTCGTTCACCGGGTAGCCCAGATAGTGCAGGGCGGCCGGGATCATTTCGGTCGGCGAGTCGAGGAAGCTGATGCCGCAGGCTTTCAGCTTCTCGGCGTTTTCCGGCTTGAACAGCAAGTCCCAGGAGTTGGTCGGGGCCTTGGCGCCGAGCACTTCCTTGACCTTGTCCGGGTTGTAGCCGATGCCGATCGAGCCCCACATGTACGGGAACGCGTGAGCGTTGTCCGGATCACTGGCGGAGGCGTTTTTCAGCAGCACCGGGTTGAGATTTTTCCAGTTCGACAGCTTCGATTTGTCCAGTGGCTGATAGACCCCGGCCTTGATCTGCTTGGCCAGGAAACTGTTGGACGGCACGACGATGTCGTAACCGGATTTGCCCGCCAGCAAACGCGCCTCGAGGGTCTCGTTGCTGTCGAACACGTCGTAGGTCACCTGGATGCCGGTCTCGTCTTCGAACTTCTTGACGGTGTCCGGCGCGATGTAATCGGACCAGTTGTAAACACGCAGCACCTTGTCGTTGGCCTGGACGCCCGTGGCGATTGCGCCCATTAAGGACAGTGTCAGCAGAGTCCTGCCAAACATTTTCATCGGTGAAACTCCATTCTTTTTATTCAAAAACCCAAACCGGGTGTACGTAAAACCTGTGGCGAGGGAGCTTGCTGTGGTGAGGGGATTTATCCCTGATCGGCTGCGAAGCAGTCGCCAAACCATTGCATGCGGTGTTCCTGTTACACCGCAAGTGCTTGGCTTGGGGCCGCTTCGCGACCCATCGGGGATGAATCCCCTCGCCACAGTGTTCATCGGTGTTGCTTAAGCAGTGGCGGCGCGTTGCGGTTGCTGCCACGCCTCATTCGCCGTCTGATCCATCGCTTCCTGAATCGCCTTCTTGCGGTTGGCTTCTGCCTTGCGGCCGAAGTACCAGACCAGGAAGGTCACCAGCGACACCGCGAGCAGAATCAGGCTGGCCACGGCGTTGATCTCAGGCTTCACGCCCAGACGCACCGCCGAGAACACTTCCATCGGCAGTGTGGTCGAACCCGGGCCGGAGACGAAGCTCGCCAGCACCAGGTCATCCAGCGACAGGGCGAACGACATCATCCCGCCCGCTGCCAGCGACGGCGCGATCATTGGAATGGTGATCAGGAAAAACACCTTGAACGGCTTGGCCCCCAGATCCATCGCGGCTTCTTCGATCGACAGATCCAGCTCCCGCAGGCGGGCGGAGACTACCACCGCCACATAGGCGGCACAAAACGTGGTGTGGGCGATCCAGATGGTGACGATGCCACGCTCCTGTGGCCAGCCGATCAGTTGCGCCATCGCCACGAACAGCAGCAACAGCGACAGACCGGTGATCACCTCAGGCATTACCAGTGGCGCCGTCACCAGACCGCCAAACAGCGTGCGACCCTTGAAGCGCGTCACTCGCGTCAGGACGAAGGCGGCGAGGGTGCCCAGTGCGACGGCGGCAATCGCGGTGTAGCAGGCGATTTCCAGCGAGCGCACCACCGAGCCCATCAGTTGCGTGTTGTCGAGCAGGCCGACGTACCACTTCACCGACCAGCCGCCCCACACCGTCACCAGTTTCGAGGCGTTGAACGAGTAGATCACCAGAATCAGCATCGGCAGATAAATGAACATCAGGCCGAAGATCAACATGAACTTGGAAAAACCGAAGCGTTTCATCCCCGTGCCTCCATCTCTTTGGCCTGGCTGCGGTTGAACAGCAGAATCGGCACAATCAGGATCAACAGCATCACCACCGCCAGGGCAGAAGCCACCGGCCAGTCGCGGTTATTGAAGAACTCTTGCCACAGCACGCGACCGATCATCAGCGTCTCCGGGCCACCCAGCAGTTCCGGAATCACGAACTCGCCGACCACTGGAATGAACACCAGCATGCAACCGGCGATGATGCCGTTCTTGGCCAGCGGCACGGTGATTTTCCAGAAGTTGTTGAAGTTGCTCGAACCTAGATCCGACGCGGCTTCCAGCAGGCTGCCGTCGTGTTTCACCAGGTTGGCGTACAGCGGCAACACCATGAATGGCAGGTACGCATAGACCACGCCGATATACACCGCGGTGTTGGTGTTGAGGATCTCGATCGGGTGATCGGTGAGCCCGGTCCACATCAGAAATGCATTGAGCAGACCGTTGTTGCTGAGGATGCCCATCCACGCATACACGCGGATCAGGATCGCGGTCCAGGTCGGCATCATGATCAACAGCAGCAGGACGTTTTGCGCTTCCTTGCTCGCCTTGGTGATTGCGTAGGCCATCGGGAAACCGATCACCAGGCACATCATCGTGCTCAGCGCCGCGACCTTCAGCGAACCGAGGTAGGCCGACAGGTACAGCTCGTCTTCGCCGAGCATGGTGTAGTTGCCGATGTTGAGCATCAGCTGGAATTTCTGTTCGGCGTAGGTGTAGATCTCCGAGTACGGCGGGATCGACAGCGCAGCCTCCGAGAAGCTGATCTTCATCACCAGGAAGAACGGCAGCATGAAGAACAGGAACAGCCAGATGAACGGGATGCCGATGACGAACTTTCGCCCGCTGGGCACCAGGCGCAGGAATTGCTGATTGAAGGTTCTCATGAGCGCAGTACCACGCCGCTGTCGTCTTCCCACCACACGTAGACCTTGTCGTCCCAGGTCGGACGCGCGCCACGGCGTTCGGCGTTGGCCATGAACGACTGGACGATCTTGCCGCCGGGCAGTTCGACGTAGAACACCGAGTGGCCGCCGAGGTAGGCGATGTCATGCACCTTGCCTTCGGACCAGTTGTAGCGGGTCTCTGGCTTGAGCGTGCTGACGAGCATTTTTTCCGGGCGGATCGCGTAGGTGATCGACTTGTCTTGCACCGAAGTGCTGACGCCGTGGCCGACGTAGATCTTCTGCTGCAGGTCCGGGCTGTGGATGATCGCGTGACCTTCAAGGTCTTCCACCACGGTGCCGTCGAAGGCGTTCACGTTGCCGATGAATTCGCAGACCATGCGGCTGACCGGTGCTTCATAGATGTCGACCGGGCTGCCGATCTGGGCGATCCAGCCGAGGTGCATGATCGCGATGCGCTCGGCCATGGTCATGGCTTCTTCCTGGTCGTGGGTCACCATCACGCAGGTCACGCCGACGCGCTCGATGATCTCGACCAGTTCCAGTTGCATCTGAGAGCGCAGCTTTTTATCCAGCGCGCCCATCGGCTCGTCGAGCAGCAACAGCTTTGGACGTTTAGCGAGGGAGCGGGCAAGGGCGACGCGCTGGCGCTGACCGCCGGACAACTGATGGGGTTTGCGTTTGGCGTATTGGGTCATGTGCACCAGGCGCAGCATCTCTTCGACACGGGCATCGATTTCGCTGGCCGGCAAACGGTCCTGCTTGAGGCCGAAGGCGATGTTCTGCGCCACAGTCATGTGCGGGAACAGCGCGTAGGACTGGAACATCATGTTGATCGGCCGCTCGTACGGCGGCATGTCGGTGATGTCCACACCGTCGAGCAGAATCCGCCCTTCAGTCGGCCGCTCGAAACCGGCGAGCATGCGCAGCAGGGTCGATTTGCCCGAACCGGAGCCGCCGAGCAGGGCGAAGATTTCGCCCTGATGGATCTCCAGGGACACATCGTCCACTGCCGTGGTTTCGTCGAACTTCTTGGTGACACGATCGACTTTCACCAGAACCTTTTTCGGTTGCTGGTGGCCTTCAAGTGCCTTCCGGTAAGTGCTGGAGGCGTTTGCCATGTGAAACTCCCAACAGGTTTCGTTCGCTCGGCCAACGTGGCCGGGCTTAAGTGGATTGCAAGCCTGTAAGCGCAATTTCAGTCATTACATATCCCCTGTAGGAGTGAGCCTGCTCGCGATGAGGCCATGTCAGTCGACATCTCTGTTGACTGGTCTATTGCTATCGCGAGCAGGCTCACTCCTACAGGGGGAATTGCGCATGCTTAACTGACCTTGCGCTGCCGAGGGCTTGTTCGGCGCCGCCTTCCTGGCTGCCTGGGTCGTACTTGTTGTTATTACGGTTTGTTGTTTTCACGGATGACGGATGCGCACACGCGCAACCGCCGACCCCGTGGGGGCAGTAAACAGTTTTGAAATCCTGGGTGGTGTCAGCGCTGGCTGCGACGCGTCGCCCGTTGCCGGCAAGCCTCACCGAACGCCTGGAAAATCTTCAGGTAGTTCGGGTTGTCCAGTACCTGCCATTCCGGGTGCCATTGCACGCCGAGGGCGAAGGTCGGGCTGTGCTCGACCGAGATCGCCTCGATCAGGCCATCCGGCGCCACCGCTTCGGCACGCAGGCCGGGCGCGAGGCGGTCGATGCCCTGACTGTGAATCGAGTTGACCTGGAACTCGCCCGGCAACGCCAGCGCTTCGAACACACCGCCCGCCAGCACGCTCACGGCATGCGCCGGTGCGTATTGCACGGCCACGTCCGGGCTGTCGGCTTCACGGTGATCGAGCATGCCCGGCAGCTCATGCACTTTCTGGTGCAGGCTGCCGCCGAACGCCACGTTCATTTCCTGGAAGCCACGGCAAATGCCGAGCACCGGAACGCCCGCCGCAATGGCTGCACGCAATAAAGGAAGGGTGGTGGCGTCCCGCGCCGGATCGTGATCCGTACCGGGTTCGCTGGCCGGGCCTTGATAGTGGAAGGGCTCCACGTTCGAGGGTGAGCCGGTCAGCAACAGACCGTCGAGCTGACCGAGCAGGTCTTCGATTTCAGTCAGTTTGCCAAGGGAAGGAATGACCACTGGAAGACCCTGAGCGCCAACGCTGACAGCACGTACGTACTTGTCGCCGCTGATGTGATAGGGGTGCAGGCCAATCTGTTTGACGCACGCAGTAACGCCGATCAATGGCTTGAATGCCATTTTTATTCACCTCGAAGTTTGACACTTGAACGAGCTTTTCCGGAGCTTAGCCTCGTTGATTTTAATTAACAACTGCCATGTAAAAAATTCTAAACGCCGTTCATCCAATCTTCATGATTCCAGGCCTTGCGGCGCCTGCATTGGCACGTGAGTGTTAAAAAAAGCCCGAAAAATAAACGCTGAGCGGCCAGGTGTTCGCTATTGACTTCACTTTGCCTTTCGGATTGACTGGCTCGGCGAAACAGCGGTGAACATAATAATTAACAGCTAAATAGGTGCATCATGTCGGTCCCTCTGCGTGCCGTTCAACTCAACGAAGCAAACGCATTCCTTAAGAAACATCCTGAGGTTTTGTACGTCGACCTTCTGATTGCAGACATGAACGGTGTGGTGCGCGGCAAGCGCATCGAGCGCACCAGTCTTCACAAGGTTTACGAGAAAGGCATCAACCTGCCGGCCTCGCTCTTCGCCCTCGACATCAATGGCTCCACGGTGGAAAGCACCGGTCTGGGCCTGGACATCGGCGACGCTGACCGCATCTGCTACCCGATCCCGGGCACCCTGAGCATCGAGCCGTGGCAGAAGCGCCCAACCGCACAGTTGCTGATGACCATGCACGAGATCGAGGGCGAGCCGTTCTTCGCCGATCCGCGTGAAGTGCTGGCCAACGTGGTGCGCAAGTTCGATGAACTGGGCCTGACCATCTGCGCCGCGTTCGAACTGGAGTTCTACCTGATCGACCAGGACAACGTGAACGGCCGTCCGCAGTCGCCACGTTCGCCGGTCTCCGGCAAGCGCCCGGTGTCGACTCAGGTGTATCTGATCGACGATCTCGACGAATACGTCGACTGCCTCCAGGACATTCTGGAAGGCGCGAAAGAGCAGGGCATTCCGGCTGACGCCATCGTCAAGGAAAGCGCCCCGGCGCAATTCGAAGTCAACCTGCATCACGTCTCCGACCCGATCAAGGCCTGCGACTACGCGGTGTTGCTCAAGCGTCTGGTGAAGAACATCGCCTATGACCACGAGATGGACACCACCTTCATGGCCAAGCCGTATCCGGGCCAGGCGGGCAATGGTCTGCACGTGCACATTTCGATCCTGGACAAAGAAGGCAACAACATCTTCGCCAGCGAGGATCCCGAGCAGAACGCCGCGCTGCGACACGCGATCGGCGGTGTGCTGGAGACCCTGCCTGCGCAAATGGCCTTCCTCTGCCCGAACGTCAACTCTTACCGCCGTTTTGGTGCGCAGTTCTACGTGCCGAACTCGCCGAGCTGGGGCATCGACAACCGCACTGTTGCAGTCCGTGTGCCAACCGGTTCGGCCGACGCCGTGCGCATCGAGCATCGCGTGGCCGGTGCCGACGCCAACCCGTACCTGCTGATGGCTTCCGTACTGGCCGGTATTCACCACGGCCTGACCAACCAGATCGAGCCGGGCGCGCCGGTTGAAGGCAACAGCTACGAGCAGAACGAACAGAGCCTGCCGAACAACCTGCGCGACGCACTGCGCGAGCTGGACGACAGCGAAGTCATGGCCAAGTACATCGACCCGATGTACATCGACGTGTTCGTCGCGTGCAAGGAAAGCGAGCTGGCCGAGTTCGAGAACTCGATTTCCGACCTTGAGTACAACTGGTATCTGCATACGGTGTGATGGTTTCGGCCCTCAAAAGCCAAGAGCTCCTCACCCTAACCCTCTCCCGGAGGGAGAGGGGACTGACCCGGGGATGCTTGGGAAATCCTGCGACCTGAACCTGCTTTACCGAATCCATAATCGACTCGGTCATTCAGGTCGGCGCAACTCCCGAGACAACTCGGTCGGTCCCCTCTACCTCAGGGAGAGGGCTAGGGAGAGGGCAGCTATCTCAAGCCAGACACGACACCCCCAATTCCCCCTTGTCGAGCCACAACAATGACAACCACACGCAACGACTGGGAACAACGCTTCCAGTCCCTGAGCATCGAATCCCGCGCGTTCATCAACGGTGAATATCGCCCGGCGATCAGCGGCGCCACCTTTGAATGCCTGAGCCCCGTCGACGGCCGTTTTCTCGCCTCCGTGGCCAGCACCGATGAAGCCGACGCCAACCTCGCCGTCGAAGTCGCGCGCCAATCGTTCAACTCCGGCGTGTGGGCCAACAAAGCCCCGGCCGAGCGCAAACGCATCCTGATCCGCTTCGCCGATCTGATCCTGCAACACCAGGAAGAACTTGCGCTGCTGGAAACCCTCGACATGGGTAAACCGATCAGCGACTCGATGAGCATCGACATCCCGGCGACCGCCAATGCGATCCGCTGGAGCGCCGAGGCCATCGACAAGATCTACGATGAAGTTGCCGCCACGCCGCACGATCAACTGGGTCTGGTGACCCGCGAGCCATCCGGCGTAGTCGCCGCGATCGTGCCGTGGAACTTCCCGCTGATCATGGCCAGCTGGAAATTCGCCCCGGCCCTGGCCGCGGGCAACTCGTTCATTCTCAAGCCTTCGGAAAAGTCGCCACTGACCGCGATCCGCATCGCGCAACTGGCACTGGACGCGGGCATCCCGAAAGGCGTGTTTAACGTGTTGCCGGGCTTCGGCCACACCGTCGGCAAGGCGCTGGCGCTGCACATGGACGTCGACGTGCTGGCCTTCACCGGCTCCACGGCGATTGCCAAACAACTGATGATTTATGCCGGCCAGAGCAACATGAAACGCGTCTGGCTCGAAGCCGGTGGCAAGAGCCCGAACGTGGTGTTTGCCGACGCTCCGGACTTGCGCGCGGCCGCCCAGGCTGCGGCCGGTGCGATCGCCTTCAACCAGGGCGAAGTGTGCACTGCCGGTTCGCGCCTGTTGGTCGAGCGTTCGATCCGCGAGCAATTCATCCCGCTGCTGGTGGAAGCGCTGCAAGCGTGGAAACCGGGGCACGCACTGGATCCTGCGACCACCGTCGGCGCGGTGGTTGATCAGCGTCAACTGGACAACGTGCTGCGCTACATCAGCATCGGTCGCGAGCAGGGCGCCGAGTTGATCGCCGGCGGCCAGCGCGCCCTCGAAGAAACCGGTGGCCTCTACGTGCAACCGGCGATCTTCGACGGCGTGACCAACGCCATGACCATCGCCCGCGAAGAAATCTTCGGCCCGGTGCTGTCGCTGATCACCTTCGACACCGTTGAAGAAGCGCTGCAGATCGCCAACGACAGCATCTTCGGCCTCGCTGCCGGTGTCTGGACCAGCAACCTGAGCAAGGCGCACACCTTCGCTCGTGGCCTGCGGGCCGGCAGCGTCTGGGTCAACCAGTACGACGGCGGCGACATGACCGCGCCGTTCGGTGGTTTCAAACAGTCGGGCAACGGTCGCGACAAATCGCTGCACGCGTTCGACAAGTACACCGAGCTGAAAGCGACCTGGATCAAGCTCTAACTCTTTTACAACGGTGGTCGCTCCTAAGGGCGACCCTCGGAGAACAATAAAATGAAACAACAACACGTCAACAGCTACTACGCCGCCACTCGCAACGAAGTCATCGACTTCCCGACCCTTGAAGAGTCGGTCGAGTGCGATGTCTGCATCATCGGCGCCGGCTACACCGGCCTGTCCTCGGCACTGTTCCTCACCGAGGCCGGCTACAAAGTGACGGTGCTGGAAGCGGCGAAAGTCGGCTATGGCGCCAGCGGTCGCAACGGCGGGCAACTGGTCAACTCCTACAGCCGCGACGTCGATGTGATCGAAGAACGCTACGGCGACAAGACGGCGGAAATCCTCGGCAGCATGATCTTCGAAGGCGCCGACATCATCCGTTCGCGGATCAAGGAATACGACATCAAATGCGACTACCGCCCGGGCGGTATCTTCGCGGCGATGAACAAGAAACAACTCAACGGCCTGGCCGAGCAGAAGCGCAGTTGGGAACGTTACGGCAACAAGAACCTGAAGATGCTCGATGCCGCTGACATCCGTCGCGAAATCGGCTCCGACGCCTACGTTGGCGGCCTGCTGGACATGCAGGGCGGCCACGTGCATCCGCTGAACCTCGCTCTCGGTGAAGCCGCGGCCATCGTGCGTCTGGGCGGCAAAATCTACGAGCAGTCGGCTGCCGTGGAAATCAAGTACGGCGAGCCGAATGTCGTGCGCACCGCCAAAGGCCAGGTGCGCGCCAAGTACCTGCTGATCGCCGGCAACGCCTACCTGCCGCAAGGTCTGGACAACCGCGTGACCGCGAAAAGCATGCCGTGCGGCTCGCAGATCGTCGTCACCGAACCGCTGACCGAGAAGCAGGCACGCAGCTTGATCACCAACAACTACTGCGTCGAAGACTGCAACTACCTGCTGGATTACTACCGCCTGACGGCCGATAACCGTCTGCTGTACGGTGGCGGCGTGGTCTACGGCGCGCGGGAACCGGACGACATCGAACAACTGATCCGGCCGAAGATCCTCAAGACGTTCCCGCAGCTCAAGGATGTGAAAATCGACTACCGCTGGACCGGCAACTTCCTGCTGACCATGTCACGCATGCCGCAATTCGGCCGCATCGAGAAAAACGCCTACTACATGCAAGGCTACAGCGGCCACGGCGTCACCTGCTCGCACCTGGCCGGCAAACTGATTTCGGAAATGATCCGCGGCGACGCCGAACGCTTCGACGCCTTCGCCTCGCTGCCGCACATGCCAATGATCGGCGGCCGCACCTTCTCCGCCCCATTGACCGCCCTCGGCGCCGTCTACTACTCGCTGCGCGACCGCTTCGGCATCTAAGTTACCTCCCCGGCGGCGGTCCCGCACAGGCGCCGCCGGTTTTTTCACATGACCGGCAACACCACAAACCCTGTGGGAGCGAGCTTGCTCGCGAAAGCGGCCTATCAGCAAAAAAGATGTTGAATGTGCCGCCCATTCGCGAGCAAGCTCGCTCCCACAGGTCTTGTGCCTGACCCGCAATTACCCCCAGCAGGCTCATTTCACCCACCGTCCATCGAACCTGCTGAGCAACACCGGCAAACGTGATTTAATAGCCGCCTTTCACGGTTCCGGGACACGGGAGCAACGTGATCCGCGCGCCTTGCGCGGCACCCGCCACCCACCCCCATTGCCCTTAAGTACTACTCACATAAGGCTGTCATGGATACGGGTTCTCGACTCAAACTAGTACGCGAAAGCTACAAACTCTCCCAGCGCGAGCTGGCCCGGCGTAGCGGCGTGACCAATGCCACCATCTCCCTGATCGAACAGAATCGCGTCAGCCCCTCCGTCAGCTCCCTGAAAAAGCTGCTCGAAGGCATCCCCATGTCCCTGGCCGATTTCTTCACCTTCGACCAGCCCCCGCGCGAACACCAATACGTCTTCCGCGCCAACGAACAACCCGACCTGGGCCGCCACGGCCTGCGCCTGCTGCTCATTGGCGCCTCGGTGCCTAGCCGCCAGATGCGCTTGCTGCGCGAGCAATACGCCCCGGGCGCGAGTTCGGGGGAAGAGCCGATTGTGCATGCGGAAGGTGAGGAGTGCGGGCTGGTGACGCGTGGCACGGTTGAGTTGACCGTGGATGGGTCGGTGAGTGTGTTGAACGCGGGGGATGGGTATTATTTTCCGACTACGCTGCCGCATAAGTTTCGGAATATTGGGGCGGATGAGGCGGAAATTATTAGTGCGAATACGCCGGCGAATTTTTGACGAGGATTTACTCTCACAAAGGCAGCTCTATTTGATAGAGCCGCCTTTGTGATTGGTGCTGATGTTATGCAACTATTTCTAGGTAAGTTTTTCTGTCTTCTTTTTTAAAGCTGGATCTCATTAAATATAGAAATTGAGAAATGTTATTTTTTAGGTCTGAGTTTTTTTCCTCTGTTTCGCCTGGTGTGATGGAACTCACTAGTAAGGCTGGTGTGACCGGGGTCGCACCATAAATGCTATAGCGCTGGTGATGGAAGTGTCGTGTTGTACACTGCTCGCTTGGATTAACAATCATTAGGCCAATCGATGGGTTAAGTCCAGTTTCCTTCTCATGAAGTCCATGTAAATATTTCATCGTAAGTTCTGGGAGGTAGTGAGTAAAAGCCTTCTTGCTGTTCGTGTATTTCGCATCAATGATCAGCTGTCGGGTTTCTCCATCAGATGACGTGATTGCTAACAGTATGTCTGGGCAGCGATTGGCGTTTGCGCCCGTTTGACCTCTGGGTTTTAAGTCACCATTGTGGTGGTTGAAAGTCCAGCCTTCGGAGTTGATTATTTGTGATGCGCTTGATTGTAAGTGCTCATGAGTCCACGCCTTGGGTTCGTACATTATCTTTATGTTGTACTCGCCCCATTGGTACTCGAAGTCATTTTTGCTCAGTGAAGGGTTTTGCAGGAGTTCAAGCTTTTCACCTAGAACTGTTTCGGTGTCCAAGTGATTTTTTACTAAGAATAATAAATAGTACTCGAATAATTTAGGGATGCTTTGAATTGAGAAGAGTTCCTCTTGAACACTCCAGTCTGGTGAGCCGAATCGGTGCCATGCGATAATTTTATGAAATATTTTTTGATAGTGAAGGTTATAGCGAGCTTTTCTTGTGAATTGAGGAGTTCCTATAATAGGGGTGGTAACTGGCACCTTGTCATCAAATTTGCGTTTTAAACCCTGAAGCGCTTCTATTAGTTCTCTGCATCTTTCCGCTTTTTTTCGATTAATAATTTTGGCGTATTTGCTGAGTTGAGAAAAAAACGAAAGGTAGCCGGAGAGATCCTGTTGTGTACGGATTTTAGAAGCTGGGTAATCTTCTAATCGCCGAAGCAGCTCTGATGCTGCCCTCATAAGTGAAATAATGAATCCATGTACTACTTGGTTCTCGTATATGCTTAGCTCTTCCTTTAAATGATTCTCTAGGATTTTTTCTGAAGAGTATAGTTCGCTATCGAACTCAAGCAGTGCTCGTTCGATATCGTCAACAGAGAATAAACCGTCACAGTTTTCAGCTATCCACGCTAAAGTGGTATCGTCTATTATCGAGTTCTCAGAGAATGCAACTACCTTTGTTACAGGGATGAGTTTAGCTATAGGCTTGGAGTATATCTTTGGCAGTTCTGCGCTCAGTAGTAGTACGTTTCTTTCGAGTTGGTCGATAAGAAAACTTACGGACTTATCTCCCTCTTTGAATCCGGCCTTTAATCGAGTTACTCGAAAAAAAGCAGCCAGCGCTTCGTTGTCATGAGCCGCTAGGAAAGAAAGCATTTTTTCTGCACGTTCAGCGTTTATTTTTTTTGCCAATACTTCAATTGGCGAAAATTGCTCAATAATTATCCTTTCGTTGTAATTGTCTATCTTTGTTGCTAGTACTAGTTCAGCCATTCCGTAGTAGTTATGAAAAAAGCATTCGTAGCCCCACTTTGCCAGTGATTTGGGTTTCCATTCGTATATCCATTTTTCACCTTCTTTAAAATTATTTGTGGCGGAAATTTCATTTTCATGGAGGCATAAAGTAATGTCATCAACTGGTCTTTCTAGCTCAAGTCTGAATTCAATTGCCTCATCCTCGAGAAAATAAATATTCTCGCCGATATGAGCTTCGATAGAGGAAAGTTCAAATATTTGATCTTTTCGTTTTCCGCTAATTATACGTGCTATAAATCGCATTTGATGCCCCTCTCTAGAAGTAAGAATAGGTATCGGCGTAATTGTCTCCTTCCTCGATGATGTTTCGCAGGGCACGTTTGGAAATATTCAAATCGAAGTCGCTTAGTTTTTGTTCTAATTTTAATAACCTATCTCGAAAGGCGGCACCATATCCTTCAATTGCGGGGAGGATATGCTGGGCTACAGCATAGTCTAGAGGGCGGTTACGCATTCCTCCGAGCTCATTAGCGATGTAGCAATATCTTTTTATTGCATTGGTTTTGCGTTTGCTAATATGGATTGCGCTGGTTTTTGCTACTTGAGAGGTCAGGATAGAAAGTATTTGTTCAAGCGAAGCTTGCTCGTCTGGAAGGAGGTCAGCTTCGCTGGAAGAAATATTGAAGGCTTGGTTAATTTGCTCGTGTGGAACTGCCCCGTTGAATCTGTGAGAGCTTATTAGTGAGGATATATCTTCCAGGTTAACATCTTCCCCGAGAGAAATAATTGGTGCGCGATCAATTAATCGCGGGGAAAGTTTTTCAGTTGTCGCATCGTTGTTTATAGTTGCAATGAATCTGAGATTGCCGCCAATTTCAAGGTACCGCTGAGTAGCATCGGGTATACCTAGGTCAATTCGGCGCTTGGTTCCCTCTGTATCACACATGCCTAAAAAGTCAGACCAGTAGTGTTCAACGCTAGAAAGATTAGCCTCATCCAACAATACTATTTTCGTGAATTTTTCCGCTGATGTTTCTTTGTTTTTTAGGAATTGATAAAGACCACTGCGCGAAGGTTGGTAGACATCTTTCAATGAGTTATAAAACCCCAGAATATCTCGCCCGGCCACCCAGCCACGACCGACTGCTACGTTAAGGAAATTGCCGGCCCCATGATCATCATCTGCTCCATTTAGCTTCAGCGCATGTGCCAGTCGTAGAGCTGTGGAGGTTTTACCGGTGCCTGGTGGCCCTGATAGGAACGTGAGGAAAGATTGAGTAGTGCTAATTACCAAGTTTGCCATTTCGTCATAAGTAAATGGCCGGCCCTCATCAGCATGAAACGTATTAAGTAAATGGTGTATGTAGTCGGATCGGTTCTCTTTTGTTAATTCAATTTCTGAAGCTTTCAGGTGCACAGTCTTTGTGTCTGTTTTTGTTTCGTAGTCCGGCTTTCCATTCAGCATTTGAATTAACGTTTTTAATTCTGTTAATTTCTCCCCTAGCTGAGGAGATGCAATGAGGGTTTTTTGACTTTCTAGAGTTCTTTCCAAGTCTATAATTTCTTTTTGTCGATCTTGGTTTGTTCTTTGTTGGAACTGGATTTCTTCCTTTAGACTGGTTACATGTCTTAGGTCTTGATTTTTCTCTAGTATTTCTTCCAGTGCTTTTTGGTTTTCTTTTATTTTTTGTTCTAGTTCAGTGTTCGTGTTGGTCAGTAAGGTTTGTTTCTCAAGCAGGCTTTGGTGGGCTTGCTCCGCGGACTGTTCTTGAATTCGTTTTAACTCCAGTTCCGCTTCTGTTCGCGCCCTCTCAACATCTTGATCTATTGTTTCGAGTTCCTTTCTTTTTTGGTCAGCAACCCGAGACATATCATTTATTTCTCTTTGTATTTTTTCCTTTTTTTCTATGGTTTGTTCATCAATTTCCTGTATTTTTTCTTTTATAAGGATATCTTTATTTTTTTCGAAGTAGCTATCTAAGTATTTTTTTCCTTCAATATTGTCTAGTAAAAATTCTTCAATTATTCCTTTTCCGTAACCTTCGTCATCCAAAAAGTCCGCAAGTACAAGCTCCAGTCGCTTTAAGCGCTGATCGTTGTCCATTGCTTTGTTTTTCTTTTTATATGAGTCTATTATTTGGGTTAGCTTGGTTGCTTCGTTCTTTCCCAGTGTAGGGTTGCCCTTCCCGAAACCAGATTTTGCGTAGTATTTAATAAGTCGAGATGCTGAGATGTAATCTATTTTATCGAATTCTAATTTCTCTAGCTTTTTGAGTGAGGTAATAAAGCTTCTTGGTCCGCCCCTTACTTCAAATCGAAGTAGTTCACCGCTGTGCTCCAAGGTGCTTTTGTCAAATTTAGCGATATGATCGGTAGGAAGATTTAAAGGTGTCAATCCAGTTGATGGCGTTAAAAACCAATCATCTTCGTCTTTTGTAGCTAAAAATGGGCCATTTACACTGCCCTCATTTTCTATAAAGAACAGGATGTTTCTAGGCAGATCGTAACCTAAGCTTACTTTTCCAGTGTCTATATCTGGCATCGGCATTTTTATAACTGGAATTAAGGCGTTATGTTCTAGCCGTTCAGCCCATTCACCTTTCGAGTAGTACTTTTGCTTTCGCTTGTCTTCCTGCCATTCGTTATCTGTTTCATGCCATTCTTTGATTATGAAAAGCTCGTCATCCTTAAAAAGCTCGTCAATTTTCATGTATTCTTTTGATATAAAAATCCCCGAGTTTGGGAACTCCGAAATTTCCACGTTTCTGAAACTACCGTCTTCATGCTCCAGAGCTACGGGAATTACACTGCCGAGATCTGGATTGAAATTGCTTGAATCCTTTACGACTAACAAACGTCCCATACGAGGTCCTTGTGTGTGGTTGAATAGCTTTTTGGTGTGGATGATGGCTTTTTGCCCGAGCCAATCTATCGTCTTCAGCTTAACTAACCAAGCGTATTTCGTCGTTTCCTGTGTTTGGGGGATCAAAAACGCTGAGCAGATTTGATTGCCATCCTAAGCATCCATACACGTGGTAAACGCGTATTTAGGACTGAAGGCTCATTCTTAAAGCACATAATCGATTCGGGAATTTCGAGGTCATATCAAACCTCGCTGCTCAATCACCCGAAACACGTCACTCACGTCCTGCACCATGATCCTAGCGATGTTAGTTACGGTGTTAATGTCATGCTCGGCGTGGTCGAGCAGGCGGGTGCATGCGATGAGGTCGAGATATTTGAGGACAGCGTTGAGGCGTTCGGCGACGCACGCATGGAGATCCTGTAATGGGGCGTTGGCGTCGATGAGGAGTACGGGATGGTCGGTGGCGGGGTGGGACATTTTTGTGTAAGGGAGAAGAGGCTTTTGCGTCGTCATGGTGATAATCCTGAGTGAAGAAGAATTGCCACCATTGAGCTGCGAAACAGAAGGGTGGCAGCTATGCGCAGGTTCGCAGACCGGAGGATTAACACCATGAACCGGCAGACCTGAAGGTCTCCCACGCACAACCGCCATAAAAACCTAGGCAGCCGGGAATCGGCCGAGCCAGACGGAACAGGGTATGAATCTTAAGGGCTGCGAAACCCTATCGCCAGTTTTGTTAGCGACAAACCCACTCTAGGCAGCAATTCCAACTGCGACAACCGACCTGTAGGACGTGAAACGCGTACCTGTGGCGAGGCAGCTTGCTCTCGCTCGGCGACGCAGTCGGCGTAATTTGGGGCGTCCGATGTATATGGGTAAAACGGACTATCGGGTTTTGGGGCCGCTTCGCAGCCCAGCGGGAGCAAGCTCCCTCGCCACATGAAGCGTTTTCCTACGAAGTTTTCAGATTTCGAAACTGCGCGAAATGACTGGGCGATAACCATTCGTCCGACACACCGCACCTTCGCCACACACCTTCTTCCAATGCTGTAACTCCCCACGCAGAGGAAGAGCCACCATGTTGAACCATAAAATCACGGTGTTGACCCTCGCGGCGTTGCTGTCCGGCAGTTCGCTGTATGCGATCGCGGCCGGCGATACGCCCACCCCAACGGTAAACGACGGCAACAGCCAGACTCGCGACCCGGCGTCCCCTGCCACCCATGCCGATCCGGATGCCAATTCGCTGCCTAAAGGTGGGGATGGTGGCAAGACCGACAATGGGCCGGTGCCTTCTGCCTCCAAGCCCAGCTCCGCGGGTCAACTGTTCGGTAGCAGCAGTGGGGGTAACGGCGGTGGTTAACGGATATTGCGTACTAAAAAGCCCGGTCTTTAGAGCCGGGCTTTTCTTTGCCTGTCGCTAACACAGATATCAAACGCTTACTTTGCCTTCCATTGGCCCCCACCATTCTCACAATCAATTCGCGCCTGGGCCAGATGATCCACGTCGTAGTAATACGTGGTCACTTGGGCGTTATCGGGGATGTTCAGCGCCTTGGCGTTTTTGTCTTTGCTGGTGGAGTGCGGGTTGGCCAGGGATTCCTGGGTGATCGTGGCGATACACGTGGCCTGATAGTGGTCGGCACAGTGGTCGACCTTGGTTTTCTTACTGTTGAGCATGTCTTTGCTTTCATTGCTGCACGACCAGTCGATGGAACTGACGGGCATGCCTTCGTATTCGTAGCAGCTGTGGGTTTCCACCGCTGGCACCGAAGCGCTGGAGGATTGGGTCTGGACGTCGCAGCCCTCGGCCATGACGCAGGTGGGGATGACGGCGAACGTGGCGATCAGAAGCAGGAAGCGAATGTTCATCGGGGTTTCCTCTTCAGGGGCGCCGAGTCTGATCGAAGCTTTTGGCGCTTTAAAGTTTCGAGGCGACCAGACGGAGGGAGGTTCCATCGGGTTTTTGATTTGCTCGTGTGGCGTACACTGCGAAACAATCGGAAACATTAAGCGCCCAAGGATTGGAACATTGCCCATGATCGAAATCGGCAGCCGCAATAACGCGCTCCCCTCGCAGCATCCCTTTCACGACATCTATCTGTTTCACATTGACCCTGCAAAGCCAGACTCGCCTTTCTGTTTGGAGCAGTCGATGTCTGGCGGGCATATGGAGCATGGCGGTGCGCGGTGGTTGGCGCTGGATGAGCTGGATGCTTGGCCGGGCGAGTGGCGTGAACACCTGAGGAAGGCTGACTGCGCGTGGGTTGCCGAGTTGATCGATGCCCATCCAAATGCCGATCAGTCCACCGTGGTCTCGCTGATTCTTCAACGTCATTCCGGGCCTGCGAAGCCAACCGGACGGCTTGAAGCGATCCGCAACTGGCTCAAACGCAACATCCACGTCGGCGGCCGATACGGCGTTTAACCCACAGAGACTCCCATGACCCAGACCCTCGAACGCGCTATCGCCATCGCTGCCACCGCCCATGCCGGGCAGGTCGACAAGGGCGGTGCGCCGTATATTCTGCATCCGCTGAAAGTCATGTTGCGCATGAGCACGCTGGAAGAAAGCATCGTCGCCGTGCTGCACGATGTGGTCGAGGATTGCGGTATCAGCCTCAATGATTTGCGTAAGGAAGGCTTCAGCGAAGAGGTGCTGACGGCGATTGAGTCGGTGACCAAAGTGCCGGGCGAATCCTACGAGGATTTCGTCGAGCGCGCGGCGCAGAACCCGATTGGCCGGGTGGTGAAACTGGCGGATCTGGAGGAGAACAGCGACCTGTCGCGCATTGCCTCGCCAAGTTGGGAGGATCTGGAACGGGTCGAAAAGTATCGGCGGGCGATCGGGCGGTTGCGCACGTAAAAACGAATCCCCCCTGTAGGAGCTGCCGAAGGCTGCGATCTTTTGATCTTGCTTCTAAAAATCAAAGTCAAAAGATCGCAGCCTTCGGCAGCTCCTACAGGGGAGTGGAATACCTCAGGGAAATAGCCAGGAAGGCGAAGAATATGAAATCGATTCTGTGTTTGTTGATCGCTGCCGCTGTCGGCGCTGCGTTGCAGGTCAGCGGTGTCCCTCATGGCTTGTTGCTGGGGGCGATTCTTGTCACCGCATTGGTCGCCACCAAGTTCGGGTTTGCCCCCGCGACGCCTTATGGTTTGGGCTACATCCAGGTCACGCTGGGCATCGCCACCGGGCTGATGTTCGAGGCGTGGGACAGTGTGACGGCGTCGGCGATGTTGCCAAGCCTCGGCGTTCTGCTGATATGCCTGACCGTGCAGATTGCCCTCGCCGGATGGTGGCTGACCCGCGGCGCTGGCTGGAATCGCACCGATGCGCTGTTGGCGGTGTACCCCGGTGCATTGGCGGCGGTGTTCGATTTGCTGGAGTCGGAAAAGGCTTCGAGCAAAGTCATCATCGTGCACTTGATGCGCTTGTTGCTGATCACGCTGCTGGTGAGCTTTTTGATTCCCGGGCAGGCCTCGGTGGCGGTGGTTGAAAGCGCTCCGTTGAGCACGGGCATGGCGTTGACCGTGCTGGCGCTGATCGGCTTGAGCATCGTCATCGGGCGACTGCTGTTGGTGATCGGCGTGCCGGCGCCGTTCATGTTGACGGCGATTCTGCTGACGGCGGTGTTTGTGAAATCGGGATGGCTGCACGGCTTTCACATGCCGGACTGGAGCCTGAATCTGGCGGCGCTGATTCTTGGCGTGCGGATTGGCTCGCGCTTTCAGGGACTCGGTCTTGCGGAATTGGGGCGGCACGGGCGGACGGCGCTGGTGTCGGTCGGCTTGATGATCGTGGTCGCGGCGGCGTTTGCCGAAGTGGCGGCGCGCTGGCTGGGCAGTGATCCGCTGTCGCTGTGGCTGGCGTACATGCCGGGGGCGATCGAGACGATTGCGATTGTCGCCTTCGCCGGTGGTCTGAATGTGGTGTTCATCCTGACTCACCACCTGGCGCGGATGGTCGTGCTGCACTTTGCGCCGGCGTTGTTGGTGCAGGTGCGGCGGGCGCGGGAGGAAGTCTGAAGCACATCCCCCTGTGGCGACGGAGCTTGCTCCCGCTGGGCTGCGCAGCGGCCCCAAACCCCGATGCCACGGTGTTTCAGGTGTACCAAAATCGCAGGTTTTGCGACGACTGCGTCGCCGAGCGGGAGCAAGCTCCCTCGCCACAAAGGTTCAGTGATCTTTACAAAGTGTGGGCGGCGAACCCTTGCTCACCCGGAGCAATATCATCCTTGAGCGTCAACGCCGGGATCTCGTAATCCCCGGCATTCTGCTGCCGATACGCTATCGGCCGCGTGCTCCACAACTCATCCAGACGCGTGCCCAGTGCCTCGCAGGTCTCGGCAAACCGCGCTTGATCCATGCGGCTGGCGCGGTACACCAGGAAGGGCGGCACCACGTCGAAACCGGGGTAGAACAGCACGCCGTGCTGAATCGGAAACAGCAAATCATCAATCGGCCCGTTGATCCCGCGTGGGCTGTAATGCGAATCCCAGCCTCCGGTGGTGACCAGCAGCATCGCGCGTTTGCCTTTCATCTTGCCTTCGCCGTAGCGCTCGCCCCAGCGCGCATCGGAGTGTTCGCCGACACCGTAGGCAAACCCGTAGGCATACACGCGCTCGACCCAGCCTTTGAGGATCGCCGGCATGGTGAACCACCACAGCGGGAACTGCAGGATCAGCGCGTCGGCCCATAGCAGTTTTTCCTGCTCGCGGGCGATGTCGGCGGACTGCCGGCCCTGTTGGTAAGCCAGTTTCGAATCGATCGAGGCGTGGAATGGCCGGCTTTCATCGCGATCGGGCGCGTCATCGGCGTCGATCGTGGTCTTCCAGTTCATCGCATACAGGTCGGAGACCTGCACGGTGTGGCCGGCGGCTTGCAGACGCTGGACGGTGAAGTCCCTGAGCGAGCCGTTGAGCGAAGTGGGTTCGGGGTGGGCGTAGACCAGTAGCACATTCATGTTGCAACTCCTTGGTTGAATGCAGGCAGGATCAATCCTTGATCGGTATATTGGAAATGAATGTCTGATATGTCAGGTATAGCCATGAATAATTTACGACGTCTGGATATCAACTTGCTGTTGACCCTAGACGTGTTGTTGGCAGAACACAACGTAACCCGCGCCGCAGAGCGCTTGAGCCTGTCGCAGCCGTCGGTGAGCGTGCATCTGGCCAAGCTGCGCGAAATCTTCGGCGATCCGCTGTTGCTGCCCGGGCCACGGGGCATGCGGCCGACGGCGCGGGCCGATGAATTGCGCGAGCCGTTGCGCGAGGCGCTGGAAGCACTGGAGCGCGCGGTGGCGCCGGCCAGCGCGTTCGATCCGGCGCAGGCCAGGCATGTCTGGAAAGTCGCGGCGACGGATTACGGCGAATCGACAGTGGTGCTGCCAGCGCTCAGCGGTTTGCGCCTTCAGGCTCCGGGCACGCGGTTGGCAGTGCTCGATCTGATGCCGGCGCAGTTGGCCAGGCAAGCGGAGCAGGGCGTGTTTGACCTGGCGCTGCACATCACCGAAGAGGCGCCGCTGGATCTGCATCAACGGGTGCTGTTCACCGAGCATTACGTGTTGGCCGGGCGTGTCGGGCATCCGGGGTTGAAGCGTAAGCCGACTCGCGAACAGTTCTGTGCGCTGGAACACGTGATGGTGTCGCGCGAGGGCGGGGGCTTTTTCGGGGTGACCGACAAGGCGCTGGCCGAGGTCGGCCTGGCGCGCAAAGTGGTGCTGTCGGTGCCGCATTTTCTGATGGTGATGTCGGTGCTGGCGAGTACCGATCTGGTGGCGATGCTGCCGTCACGCTTGGTTCGCGACAACCCGGCGTTGCAGGTAGTCGATGCGCCGTTGCCGGTGCCGGGCTACGAAATGGCGATGTTCTGGGGCGAGCGCGCGCATCGCGATCCGGCACACAAATGGTTGCGTGAGCATCTGGCGGCGTCGGTGTGACGGATCAGGCGTGGCCCAGCGCAATCGCAAAAGACACCACGATCATGCACGCAAACGCAAAATTGAGATTCATCAGCTGTTCATCCTGAGCCTTTTTAAAGTGAGGCCATTCTGAACAGGCTGAATGCAAAGAAAAAATTCGGCATGTTGATTCCAATGATCGAAACAATTGATACCCGCCGATTTGTGTTTGCCCAAAGCTTTCGCTAGTCTCGGCAAAACCTGCAACTACAAGCATAAACAGGCAAAACCATGCACGATCATTCGGTCACCGAACTGCCATCCCTGCGCCGGCAGAAAATCCTCCTGATCCTCGAACGCGACGGCAAGGTCATGGCCTCCGAGTTGAGCCAGCACTTCGCTGTGTCTGAAGACACCATCCGCCGCGACTTGGCCGAACTGGACCACGCCGGACTGGTGCAGCGCGTGCATGGCGGGGCGTTGCCGAGGCCCAAGGACAGCGGCAAGGATTACTTCACCCGTCTGGAGGAGAGCGATGAGGTGAAAGTGCGGCTGGCGCAGTTGGCAGCGCAAAAGGTCGAGGACGGGCAGATTGTGCTGTTCGATTCCGGTTCGACCGCGTTGCAGGTGGCGCGCTCGTTGCGCCCGGATATCCAGATCACTGCGGTGACCGCCGCGCCGATGACAGCGATTGCCTTGTCGGAATACAAGGGGGTGAAAGTGATTCTGGCCGGGGGACAACTGAACCCGCGCACGATGTCGGCCAGCGGGCACGAGGCGGTGCGCATGCTGGCCGGGATCAAGGCGGATCTGGCGTTTACCGGCGTCTGTGCGATTCACCCGGAGGTGGGCGTCACCTCGCTGCATTTCGATGAAGTGCCGGTGAAACAGGCGCTGCTCGACAGCGCAGCGCGGGTGATTGCGGTGACCACGGCGGACAAGCTCGGCGCGGTGGAGCCGTTTGTGGTGGCCGCGTGTACGCGCCTGCATACGCTGATAACCGAGCGGCACCTGGCGTCGGGGAGTGTCGAGGATTATCGGCGGTTGGGGATTGTGGTGGAGCAGTTGCCTGATTGAGATTTGTAGTGAGGCTGCTGGCGCCTTCGCGAGCAAGCCCGCTCCCACATTTGGAATGCATTTCAATGGGGGGGGGGCAGTTGCCGGACTGAGATTTGTATAGTGAGGCGGCTGGAGCCTTCGCGAGCAAGCCCGCTCCCACATTTGGAATGCATTTCAATGGGGGGGCAGTTGCCTGATTGAGATTTGTAGTGAGGCTGCTGGCGCCTTCGCGAGCAAGCCCGCTCCCACATTTGGAATGCATTTCAATGGTGGAGCAGTTGCCGGAGTGAGATTTGTAGTGAGGCTGCTGGCCTCTTCGCGAGCAGCCTCGCTCTCACATTTGGAACGCGTTTCCCTTGTAGGAGTGAGCCTGCTCGCGATGGGGCCGGTGCGGTCAACGCAACTTTTCAAGCATCTGGTAATACCACATCCCCGCCGCCAGCAGCGGATTGCCCAGCAAATCCCCC
Organism: Pseudomonas fluorescens; assembly: GCF_004683905.1. Lineage (NCBI taxonomy): Bacteria > Pseudomonadati > Pseudomonadota > Gammaproteobacteria > Pseudomonadales > Pseudomonadaceae > Pseudomonas > Pseudomonas fluorescens. The sequence goes on along the minus strand of NZ_CP038438.1, from coordinate 3,751,679 downwards.
ATCGGCACCCGAATATGCTGGCACTGCGCAAAGGTGTCGAACTGTTCCATCTGCCCGGTGATCGCGCGGCTCATGATTTCGCCCATGATGTGGGTGGTGGCGATGCCGTGTCCGGAATAACCCTGGCAATACCAGACGTTGTCCGAGAGCTTGCCCAGTTGCGGGATGCGGTTGATCACGATGCCCATCGCGCAGCTCCACTGGTAGTCGATCTGCACCCCTTTGAGCGCCGGGAAGGTCTGCTCGATGCACGGGCGCAGTTCGGCGGCGATGTCCCGTGAATCCTTGCCGCTGTAGTTGGCGCCGCCGCCGAACAGCAGGCGCCCGTCGGCCGTGAGGCGGTAGTAGTCGAGGACGAAACGGCAGTCGTACACCGCGAGGTCTTCGGGGTTGATCTGCCGCGCCAGATCGCCCAGCGGCGCGGTGGTGACGATGCCGCCCATGGCCGGGAAAATCTTGCCCTTGAGCTGGCCCGGTTCGAGCTTGTGATAAACGTCGCCGGCGAGCATCACCTGATTGGCGTCGATCTGGCCGTGGGCGGTGCGCACCCCTGGCGTCTTGCCGTGAATGATCTCCAGCACCTCACTGTTCTCGAAGATCAAGGCACCAAGACTTTCCGCCGCCCGCGCTTCGCCGATGCACAGGTTGAGCGGGTGCAGGTGCATATTGCGGGTGTTCTTGATTGCGCCGTGGTAGAGGTCGCTTTGCAGCAGGTCGCGCACTTGGCTGCGGTCGAGCAGACTGACTTCATCACCCAGGCCGCGGCGCACGGCTTCGTCGTAATCCTGGCGCAAACCGTCCATGTGACTTGGCTTGTAGGCGGCGTGCAGATGGCCGTGTTTGAGGTCGCACTGGATGCCGTACTTCTCGACCCGCTGCCGGATGATTTGATGACCGCGCCAGCGCAGGTGCCAGATGAAATCGTCGACTTCATCACCGAGTTTCGGGCGCATCTGTTTGCGCATTGCACCGTCGCCGGAGAGGCTGCCGGTGACTTGTCCGCCATTGCGTCCGGTGGCGCCCCAGCCGATCTTGTGGCTTTCGACGATGGCGACTTTCAGGCCTTTTTCGGCGAGTTCGACGGCGGTGGCAACGCCAGTGAAACCGCCGCCGATGATCACCACATCAACCTGGTGCCGGCCCTGCAGGGTCGGGTAGTCGGTGTCCTGGTTGAGGGTGGCGGTGTAGTAGGAATTGCAGCGTTGGCTCATGTCGGTGTCCACACAAAATTCGGGAGTCAGGGTGCAATCCCCTGTGGGAGCGGGCTTGCTCGCGAATGCGGTGGGTCAGTCACTGAAATATTGACTGTGCCGACGCCTTCGCGAGCAAGCCCGCTCCCACAGGGGGGATGGTGTGAGGCTTCAGGCTTCGGTCAGATACCAGCGCCAATCCTGTTCACCTACCTCGGCCATGAACTGCCGGTACTCGGCACGCTTCACCGCCAGATACACCCCGAGAAATTCCTGGCCCAGGGCATCCCGTGCCCACACCGAATTTTCCAGCGCCTGCAGCGACGTCAGCCAGTCGGTCGGCAGCAATTCCTTGGCTTGTGCATAGCCGTTGCCCTCGACCGGTGCGCCCGGATCCAGATCCTCGCGGATGCCACGATGGATCCCGGCAAGGATCGCTGCCGCCGCCAGATACGGGTTGGCGTCGGCGCCGCAGATGCGGTGTTCGATGTGCCGGGTGTTGGCCGGGCCGCCCGGTACGCGCAGGCTGACGGTGCGGTTGTCGACGCCCCAGGTCGGCGCCAAAGGCGCATAGCTGTTGGCCTGGAAGCGGCGGTAGGAGTTGGCGTTGGGGCAGAACAGCAGCAGCGAATCGAGCAGCGAGGCGAGCATGCCGCCAATCGCGGTGCGCAGCAGCGGCGTACCGGCCGGGTCTTCGGAAGCAAATAGATTGCGCCCTTCGGCATCGGCGAGGCTGACGTGCATGTGCATCCCGGTGCCAGCCAGATCATCGAACGGCTTGGCCATGAACGTCGCTTGCATGCCGTGCTTGTGCGCCACCGCTTTGACCAGACGTTTGTAGCGCACCGCCTGATCCATCGCGAGCAACGCGTCGCCGTGTTCGAGGGTGATTTCCACCTGGCCCGGGGCGTATTCCGAGATCGCCGTGCGCGCCGGAATGCCGTGCAGTTTGCAGGCGCCGTAGAGGTCGGCGAGGAACGGTTCGATCTGCTCCAGTTCACGCAAACCGTAGACCTGGGTGTGTCGCGGTCGGCCACCGTCGGCGTCCAGCGCCGGTTGCGGGCGACCGTTGTGATCGCGTTTGGCGTCGAGCAGATAAAACTCCAGCTCGCAGGCCATCACCGGGTGAAAACCCTCGGCCTTGAGGCCGTCGATCACCTTGATCAGCAGATGCCGCGGGTCGGCGATGCTCGCCGGCATTCCCTCGCTCGGGTGCATGCTGACCTGCACCGCTGCGGTCGGAATCTGCCGCCACGGCAGGCGCACCAGACTGCCTTCGAGCGGGTAGGCGCGGCAGTCGATGTCGCCGACGTCCCACACCAGCCCGGAGTTTTCCACGTCTTCGCCCTGCACGGTCAGGCCGAGAATGGTGCTGGGCAGCGGGCGACCGCTTTCGTATACGGCGAGCAGTTCCTCGCGGTGCAACAGCTTTCCCCGTGGCACGCCGTTGGCGTCGAGGATGAACAGCTCGATCATGTCGATATCGGGGTTCTGTTCCAGGAACAGGCGTGCGTCTTCGATGGCTGCGAATTTCATGGTCAATCACTCACGATGGCGCCGCATGGGCGCGCAGGATCGGGCCGGACGCGTTAAGAGCGTCCCGGCAGGGATATCAAATGGAGATCAGTCAGGCGTGACACAGAACCTGTGAGGACTGCTGCGCAGTCCATCGGGGATAAATCCCCTCACTACAGTCATGCATCCATCGTTTTTGTTGACTGAGAGAGTCAGCAGGCGATATCCGGCGGGCGTGCGGAGTGACGCAGCTTGGAACGGCGCAGGGCCATGGGGAGATTGACGATGCGATTCATGCGCGGCCCCTGTGACAGAGGGCGCACACAGCGGAGACGTTCAACCTTTCTGGTTGTTGTGGTGACGTGCTCATAACGCGTGTTTCCGTTGGCGGAAAACGTCGGTGGCGGGGCAGGCCCGCCGACCGGTGTGCCCGGATAGTAAGGGGGAATTCGCGGGCGTGTAAACGGGAGATTCGCAGGCCAGGATTCAGCGCATCAGATGAAAGCCCAGCCCGGCAAGGGCGCAAACGATCAACACTTCGATCACCCCGCGTTTGAAAATGAACAGCGCCAACGCCGCCAGCAGCGCCAGCCCGATCGAAAACAGATCCGCGTGCCCGGCAAATCCGTTGGGCCAGAACACGTGATAGGCGAAGAAACACGCCAGGTTCAGAATCACTCCGACCACTGCCGCAGTGATCGCGGTCAGCGGTGCGGTGAACTTCAGTTCGTTGTGCGTTGATTCCACCAACGGCCCGCCAGCGAGGATGAACAGGAACGAGGGCAGGAAGGTGAACCAGGTCACCAGCGTCGCCGCCAGTGCGCCCGCGGCGAACGCATGTTCCGCGCCGAACGCCGGTTGCACGTAACCGCCGATGAAACCGACAAACGCCACCACCATGATCAACGGCCCGGGCGTGGTTTCGCCGAGGGCGAGGCCGTCGATCATCTGCGTCGGCGTCAGCCAGCCGTAGTGCCCGACCGCGCCCTGATAGACGTAGGGCAACACCGCGTAAGCGCCACCAAACGTCAGCAACGCGGCCTTGGTGAAGAACCAGCCCATTTGCGTGAAGGTGCCATCCCAGCCGAACAGCGCGGTCAGCAGGCCCATCGGTAAACACCACAGCGCTGCGCCAACCAGCAGCAGACGCCACAGTTTCGGCAGGCTGAATCGCGCATGCTCAGGTGTCGGCGTGTCGTCATCGATCAGCGCCGGGCCGAAGGATTCGGCACTGCTGCGCTGCCCGCCATTGTTGAAGCGCTGTGGCGCCAGGCGTCCGCCAAAATAGCCGAGCAACGCTGCACCGAGGACGATCAGCGGGAACGGCAGATTGAAGGCAAAGATCGCCACGAATGACGCCCCGGCGATCGCCCACAGCCAACTGTTTTTCAGCGCCCGCGAGCCGATACGGTGCGCGGCGTGCAAGACGATCGCGGTCACCGCCGGTTTGATTCCGTAGAAGATCCCGGCCACCACCGGCACATCACCGAACGCGATGTACAGCCACGACAGCGCAATCAGGATGAACAACGACGGCAGCACGAACAGCGCCCCGGCGATCACCCCGCCCCAGGTGCGATGCAACAGCCAGCCAATATAGGTCGCCAGTTGCTGGGCTTCGGGGCCGGGCAGCAACATGCAGTAGTTGAGTGCATGCAGAAAGCGCCGCTCGGAGATCCAGCGCCTGCGCTCGACCAGTTCCTGATGCATGATCGCGATCTGCCCGGCCGGGCCGCCGAAACCGATGCAGCCGAGCTTGAGCCAGAAGCGCCAGGCCTGGCGCAGGGTGACGGGAGCGGGGCGGGGCAGGTTGTTGGGCGCTGTGCTCAAACGAAACTCCGGAGTTTAATCCTGGCGGAGTGGCTATCTAATCAGACTTTCAACCCTCACCCCAGCCCTCTCCCAGAGGGAGAGGGGGCCGACCGAGGTGTCTGGCGTCATCCATCGACCTGAGAGATCGAGTCGATTATGGATTCAGAGCCAATCTTTCAATTCGGTGAATTTCTTCAATATTCCCCAATCAGTCCCCTCTCCCTCGGGGAGAGGGCTAGGGTGAGGGGCTCTTGATCTTCAGGCATGCGCCAGACTCCAGCGCAGCGCCGCATTCTGATCACTCTCCCGCGCCTCGACCCAATGCGAACCCTGCGCCGTGCTCTCGCGCTTCCAGAACGGCGCGCGGGTCTTGAGCACATCCATGATGAACGCGCAGGCTTCGAACGCCATGTGCCGGTGCTTGCTGCTGACGCCAACAAACACGATCGGCTCGCTGACCGCCAGCGCGCCGACCCGATGCACAATCTCCACACCCAGCAGCGGCCAGCGCTCGCGCGCCTCGTCGGCGATCTGTTCGAGGGCTTTTTCGGTCATGCCCGGATAGTGCTCGAGAAACAGCTCGTTCACGCTCTGGCCAATGTTCAGATCACGCACATAGCCGATGAAATTCACCACCGCGCCGACCCGTGGATTGCGCGCATGCAGGTCGGCGGTCAACTGGCCGACGTCGAAGCTTTTGTACTGGACTCGAACCGTCATGCTCAGCCCCCGGTGACCGGTGGGAAAAACGCGATCTCGTCGAAGTCTTCGATCGCCGCGCTCGGTTGGCACAGCTCTTGGTTCAACGCACACATCAGGTTGCCGGCGCCAAGCACTTCGCGCCATTCCTCACCACGGGCCATGAGCATCTGCCGCACGTCCTCGATGCAGTTCAGGTCGTCGCTCAGGGGGATTTTTTCCCCGCCCAGATTGAGGCGATCACGGTAGCTGGCGAAGTAGTTGATCAGGATCATTGCGCGTTCTCCCATTGAAAATGCCCGGAGCGTCCGCCCTGTTTGCTCAGCAGGCGGATGTCGCCGATGACCATGGCCCGGTCCACCGCTTTGCACATGTCGTAAATGGTCAGCGCCGCGACGCTGGCGGCGGTCAGGGCTTCAAGTTCGACGCCGGTCTGGCCGGTGAGGCGGCAGGTGCTGGTGATCTGCACGCGGTCCGGTTCGCAGGCCTTGAGTTCAACGTGAATCGAGCTGAGCAGCAGCGCATGGCATAGCGGGATCAGTTCGTGGGTGCGTTTGGCCGCCTGGATTCCGGCGATGCGCGCCACGGCGAAAACGTCGCCCTTGGGGTGACCGTTGGCCTGGATCATCTGCAGCGTTTCCGGGCGCATCTGCACCCAGGCTTGCGCCGTCGCTTCGCGGCGAGTCGCGGCTTTGTCGCTGACATCGACCATGTTGGCGCGGCCCTGATCGTCGAGGTGGGTGAGGGTGTTGCTCATGGCGAAAGCTCCTGGATCGGGCTGTAGATTCGGGGGGCGTTGCGGTGCGGCACATGGATCAGATTGAGCCGATGCTTGAGCGCCCAGCGCACGGTCAACGCGGTGGGGGCGGACAGGCTGACAAGGGTGCCGAGGCGGGCGCGCACGGCTTTGTGGATCAGCTCCAGGCTGCAACGGCTGGTGACCACCACGAAGCCCTGGCGCGCATCGACGTCAGCGATTTGCATCGCGCCGATCAGCTTGTCGAGGGCGTTGTGCCGGCCAATGTCTTCGCGGCACAACAGCGCCTCACCGCTGGCATCGAAGTACAGCGCCGCGTGCAGGGCGCCGCTGCTGCGGGCCAGTTGCTGAGCCTGTTCAATACGCTGGCGGATGCCATCGAAATGCGCGGCCGGCGGCAGGGCGCAGGGTTGCAGAATCTGCAGTTGCGGCAACGCCTGCTCCAGCGCCTCGACGCCACAGATGCCGCAGCCGCTGGTGCCGGCCATCTGCCGACGATGATCTTTCAGCGCCCAGAAGGCCCGACTGGAAATCTGCATGTCGGCCTGGCAGGCCTGATCGAAATGCGTCAGATGGATATCGTAGATCTCGTCGACGCTGTCGATGATCGCGTTGCTCAGGCTGAAGCCCCGGATGAAATCTTCAAGGTTGCCGGGCGAGACCATCATCACCGCCTGGCTCAGGCCGTTGAAGGTGATCGCCAGGGCGATCTCCGCGGCCAGGGCGACGTGCGAGAGCGGGGCGTACGGCAGGTATTCGCGAAACGCCACCTGTGAGGGTTGCGGGGCGGGGGCGTTGGGTTCGGTGTTTGGTTCGGTGTTGGATTCGACGTGGCAGAGCATCTTGAGAGTTCCGAAGCGCTGAAGTGAATTCAGGCTACGGGGGAGTCAAAAGTGCGTCCAATCGCTTGTTCTGATCTGGTGATTGGGTGGGTCGATCACCGCTGTCATATCCGAATGTGTATTCGCTGGGCGGGCCTCTTCGCGAGCAAGCCCGCTCCCACATTTGAAATGCATTCAACCTGTGGGAGCGGGCTTGCTCGCGAAGGCGGCCAAGCGTCCAACAGCAATGTCTGGATAGTCACTCAAACAACCGGCACCTCACCCCCAAACATTTTCCGCGCCTCGGCAAAACACTTCTCGGCTATCGCCGAACGCGGCTCGGTCTTGCGCATTACCAGCCCCAGCGGCGCCAGCACGCTGGCATCCGGCAGTTGCATGAACGACAGGTGTTCGATCGGCTCTTCCAGCCCGCTGTCCAGCGGCATGATCGAGCAGCAGAAGCCCTGGTGAATCGCCTGCAGCAATTGATACGTCGAATCGCTTTCCAGGATCGGCTGCGGATTCAGCCCGCGACTGCGGAAGCTCAGGTCGATGGATTTGCGGTAATGCATGCCGGTGGTGATCATCCCCAGCGGCAGTTCGGCGGCGTCTTCCCAGCTCATTTCCGAGCCTTCGAAATGGTAGTGACGGTTGTCGTAAAGCAGACCGACGCGGGTTTCGCCGATTTCGAAAAAGTCGAAATAGTTCGGGTTGACGTGGTCCAGATAACACACGCCAAGGTCCAGTTGATTGTTGCCCAAACCGGCGATGATCTCGTCGGAACTCCCCGACGACAGGCTGAATTTCAGCTCCGGATAGGTCCCGGACAAACTCTGAATGTAATTGACCGGGTTGAAATTGCTGAGCGGCACCAGACCCAGGCGCAAGCTGCCGACCAGTTGCCCGCGGCACGCCGCAGCTTCGGCGAACAGGCCGTCATGCGCTGCCAGCAGTGTGCGCGCCCAAGCCAGCACCCGTTCGCCGGCCTGGGTGAAACCCTCGAAGCGCTGACCGCGATTGACCAGCACCAGATCCAGCTCATCTTCCAGATTGCGCAGACGCATCGACAGGGTCGGCTGGGTGATGTGGCAGCGGGCGGCGGCCTGGCCGAAGTGTCGGGTTTCGTCCAGTGCGATCAGGAACTTGAGTTGTTTGATGTCCACGAAGGCACCTGCTCGTTGAGAAATTGGATTGAGTATTGACGCAGATGCGCGCAGCGCACGGAAAACGCGAGGTGTGACGATCTCACCTGCCTGTATCTGCGTCCAATCGGAAGAATTGAAAAGCCTATCGATCAGCTCTATCGCCCATGGTTTCAAAGGCGTTGGCCGAGGTCAACGGCGCCGATAGAGCAGCTCGATAATGTGGTTGGCCAGAGTGATTAGACAGTACTCATAAGTGGCACTTAGGCTGCTTGGCAATCTGATTGACTACTGCCGGAGATTCCCATGAGTGCGAAAGCGGATGCCCTGTTTGTTCCCCTGAACATAGCCGTACTGACCGTCAGCGATACTCGCGATTATGCGAGCGACACGTCGGGCCAATTGCTGGTCAGCCGCTTGCTGGAGGCCGGTCATACCTTGAGCGAACGCAACCTGCTCAAGGATGACCTGTACAAGATCCGCGCCCAGGTCGCGCACTGGATTGCCGACGACAGCATTCAGGTGGTGCTGATCACCGGCGGCACTGGTTTCACCGGGCGCGACAGCACGCCGGAAGCGGTGGCCTGTCTGCTCGACAAGCAGATCGACGGGTTTGGCGAGTTGTTCCGCGCCATTTCGATTCTCGACATCGGCACCTCGACCGTGCAAAGCCGCGCGCTGGCCGGGCTGTCCAACGGCACGCTGGTGTGCTGCCTGCCGGGTTCGACCGGTGCCTGTCGCACAGCGTGGGAAGGTATCCTCGCCGAGCAACTGGATAACCGCCATCGCCCGTGCAACTTTGTGCCGCACCTCAAATCAGTCGCTGCCTGTGGGCCGCGCGGATGAGCAAGGCAGGGTTGATGCCGGTCGAGGACGCCCTCGACCAGTTGCTCGGCATGGCCAATGAGCAACGTCTGGCCGATAGCGAAATTCTGCCGCTCGACGAGGCACGTGGGCGGGTGCTGGCCAGTGATCTGGTCGCCTCGCTCGACTTGCCGCCGTGGCCGAATAGCGCCATGGACGGTTATGCCTTGAACCTGGCCGATCTGCATCGTCAGCCGCTGAAGGTGTCGCAGAAGGTCTACGCCGGTCTGGCACCGGACGCGCTATTGCCCGGCACCTGCGCGCGGATCTTTACCGGCGCACCGTTGCCACCTGGCGCTACCTGCGTCGAGATGCAGGAGAACGTCGAAGTACTCGAGGACGGCCGCGTACGCTTTTTGCAGCCGCTGAAAGCGGGGCAGAACATTCGCGCGCAGGGTCAGGAAAACCGCGTCGGCGACATCCTGCTGCGTGCCGGCAAACGCCTCGGGCCGTTCGAACTGGCGGTCGCCGCCGGGCAGGGGCTGGCACAGTTGCACGTGGTGCGGCGCCCGCGCGTGGCGCTGCTGTCCACCGGTGACGAACTGGTCGAGCCGGGCCTGCCGCTGCGTCCCGGCAGCATCTACAACAGCAATCGTGTGCTGCTCGGCCACTGGCTGAAGGAACTGGGCTGCGAGGTGATCGACGCCGGGATCCTCCCGGATCGTCCGGCGCAGACGCGGCTCAAACTTGAGCAACTGCAAGTGGCGGCTGACCTGATCCTGACCACCGGTGGTGTGTCTGCCGGCGATGCCGATTGCCTTGGGCAGGTGCTGCGCGAGGACGGCAAACCGCTGCTGTGGAAGTTGGCGATCAAGCCTGGCAAACCGCTGACCGTGGGCCATTTCGGCACGGTGCCGGTGATTGGCCTGCCGGGCAATCCGACCTCGGCGCTGGTGACCTTCGGCCTGCTGGCGCGGCCGTACCTGCTGCGCATTCAGGGCGTGGAAGAGGTCATGCCGTTGAGCTTCACGGTGAATGCCGGGTTCGCCTGGAACAAGGCGGGCAGCCGTCGAGAGTATCTGCGGGTGCGGCTGGAGGCGGGGCGCGCGGTGTTGTATCCGAACCAGAGTTCCGGCGTTTTGCTCGGAGCGACCTGGGCCGATGGGCTGGTGGAGGTGCCGGAAAACAGCACCCACGGCATTGGCGATCCTCTGCGTTTCATTCCCTTCAGCGAACTGTTCTGACCCCGACACACATCCGAATGTGGGATGATCAGCCATTCTGCGGGGTGTACCTGGAACCTGTAGGAGCGAGCCTGCTCGCGAAGGCGGCGGCACAGTCAATATCTTCACTGACTGGTCGACCGCTATCGCGAGCAGGCTCACTCCTACAGAGGGAACGAGCTCAGCTCAGCACATAGTCCACCGGCAGCAACATCGGCGGCAGGTCGGTTTCGCCCAGTTCGCTGAGAATGTCACGCTCGATAGTGCGCACCAGCGAGTCAGTCGCCAAATCGTTTTCGTCGCGGCCGAACGGGTCTTCCAGTTCATCGGCAATCGCATCCAGACCAAAGAACGTGTAGCTGACAATCGCCGTGAACAGCGGGGTCAGCCAGCCCAGCGGTTCGGCCATGGCGAACGGCAGCAGGATGCAGAACAGGTAAATCGTGCGGTGCAGCAGCAAGGTGTAGGGGAAGGGCAGCGGGGTGTTCTTGATCCGCTCGCACACCGCTTGTGCCTGAGTCAGGCTGGTCAGGTGATTGGCCAGCAGCATGTAGCGCCACTCGCTCAGTTCACCGCTTTGATGCATATCCGAACATTGCTGGCCGACCTGCTGCAGAATCCGTCCACTGTAGTCCGGCACCTGCGCATTGTGTTGCGGGGTGATCCACTTGCTGCTGGCCGCCGCTTCGCTTTCCCGGCGCAATCGCGCATTCAGCGCATGAGCAAACCCGCAGAGGTTGAGCAGCAACGGCTTGCGCTGCGCCGATTCGCGGATGACATGGGTTTCGCGAATCACCGAACGGATGTGCACCAGCACATCGCCCCAGGCCTTGCGCGCTTCATACCAGCGGTCGTAGCAGGCGTTGTTGCGAAAATTCATGAAGATCGACAGTGACAGCCCGAGCAGGGTGAACGGCGTGGCGTTGACCTTGGTGAAGTTGCTCGGATGGAGCATTTCAATCAGCACGATGGCAGAAGCCAGCAGGGTGACCATCAGAGTGCGCAGGGCGATACGTTTGGCGATCGAACCCTTGAGGGTGAAGAGGATGGCGAATTGGTTGACCTTGGGTCTGATGATCATGCTGGGCGATCCCGGTTACGCAGGGTGAGGGCGGCTCAGCCGCCGGTCATGTTCATGAAGCGCACGACCTGAACGTCGTCGTTCACTTCGAAATTGTGCCGATACGGCTTGAGTTTCATCGCTTCGATTATGGCCTTCTCCAGCCGCTCTGGTTGCCCCGGATGAGCGCGCAGCACGGCTTTGAGATCCACCGAATGCTCGTTACCCAGACACAGTAGCAGGCGCCCTTCGACGGTCAGCCGCACCCGGTTGCAGGTGCCGCAAAAATTGTGGCTGTGCGGCGAGATGAAACCCAGACGAATGTCCGGTGCTTCGGCCAGCCGCCAGTAGCGCGACGGGCCCTGGGTCGACTCGGCGGAGTCGATCAGGGTGTAGCGCTCGGCGATTTTTTCGCGCACCTGGGCGCTGGAGAAAAACGACTCGGCGCGGCTGTGTTCGCTGATGATCCCCAGCGGCATTTCCTCGATGAAGGAGACGTCGAGCTGGCGGTCGATGGCAAAGCTCACCAGATCGTTGATCTCCTGATCGTTGCGCCCCTGCATCACCACCACGTTGAGTTTGGTGCGGGTGAAACCGGCCTTGCGTGCCGCATCGATGCCGCTGATCACCTGCGCCAGATCACCGGTGCGGGTCATTTGCTTGAAACGATCCGGGTCGAGGCTGTCGAGGCTGATGTTCAGCCGCTTGACCCCGGCGTCGAACAACGGCGCGGCGAGTTTGCCCAGCTGCGAGCCATTGGTGGTCATGCACAGTTCACGCAGGCCGGGCAGGGCGGCGATCTGCTCGCACAGCTTGACCACGCCCGGACGAATCAGCGGCTCGCCGCCGGTCAGGCGAATCTTGCGCGTGCCCAGCGCCACGAAGCTCTGCGCCAGTTGATAGATCTCCTCCAGCGTCAGCACTTGCTGGCGTGGCAGAAACTGCATGTCCTCGGCCATGCAATACACGCAGCGGAAGTCGCAGCGGTCGGTGACCGACATGCGCAGATAGTCGACGCGGCGGTTGTAACCATCGATCAAGACACGCTCTGACATGACAGCCTCGCAGAAGTGGGAAGTCCGCATGGACGGAACCGGTTAGCGCAGACTATGGGCAACTTCAGATCTCGTCCAATCACTGTTTATGACTGCTTGATTGAGCGCGTCGATGATCAATTATTTTCTCTGGAAAGTTACCGCTTTAGTTTCGCAACGTCCCGTAAGTAAAAGGTTTTTCGCCGTGATAGAGGGTTTCGATAATGCGGTCATAAATAGCGATTAGACAATGTTTTGTAACGGTTCATATCCTTGCTCCGGCAACTGAAACGACCACTTTATTGCTGTGCAAAGTCGGCCGTCGCTGTTTAACCAAGATCAGGTTCATGCCTGTGTGCATCGTCATGGAGATGTCCCATGTCACAAGTCGACCGTTACAAACCTTACAAGGGTGCCGCTGCCGGTTGGGGGGCTGTGATCAGCCTGACCAAAAGCTGGCTGGGCAGTGAAAACGCCCTGAAAAACATCCGCGCCATGCTCAAGACCAATCAGAACGGCGGCTTCGACTGCCCGGGCTGTGCCTGGGGTGAAGCACCCGGTGCGAGCATGCTCAAGTTCTGCGAGAACGGCGCCAAAGCGGTGAACTGGGAGGCCACCGGGCGTTTGGTCGACCCGGCGTTCTTCAACAAGTACACGGTATCGAGCCTGGCCGAGCAGAGCGACTACTGGCTGGAATATCAGGGCCGTCTGACCCACCCGATGCGTTACGACGCGCGGGTCGACCGCTATGTGGAAACCACCTGGGAAGATGCGTTCGCGCTGATCGCCGAACACCTCAAGGGTCTGAAATCGCCGCACGAGGCCGAGTTCTATACCTCGGGCCGGGCCAGCAACGAAGCGGCGTTTCTCTATCAGTTGTTCGTCCGCGCCTACGGCACCAACAACTTTCCCGACTGCTCGAACATGTGCCACGAAGCCAGTGCGGTGAGCATGGGCGAGACGCTGGGCGTGGGCAAGGGCACCGTGGTCTACGAGGATCTGCATCATGCCGACGCGATTTTCGTCATCGGCCAGAACCCCGGCACCAACCACCCACGCATGCTCGAACCGCTGCGTGAAGCGGTGAAACGTGGCGCGCAAGTGGTGTGCATCAACCCGCTGAAAGAGCGTGGCCTGGAACGTTTCCAGAACCCGCAGAACCCGATCGAGATGCTCAGCAACGGTTGGGAAGCGACCAACACCGCGTACTTCCGCCCGGCGCTGGGTGGCGACATGGCGATGATTCGCGGCATGGTCAAATTCCTTCTGCAGTGGGAGCGTGAAGCCCAGGCTAGCGGTGGCGAACCGGTGTTCGACCATGCGTTTATCGCGGAGCACACTTCGGGTCTGGACAGCTACCTGGCAGAAGTCGACGCCACGACTTGGGAGCACATCCTCGAGCAATCCGGCGTGCCGCTGCACGACATCGAACTGGCCGCGCGCATGTATGGCCGCGCCAAGAGCGTGATCATGTGCTGGGCCATGGGCCTGACCCAACATGTGCACTCGGTGCCGACCCTGCAGGAAGTCATCAACCTGCAACTGCTGCGCGGCAACGTTGGCCGTCCGGGCGCCGGTCTGTCGCCGGTGCGTGGTCACAGTAACGTGCAGGGCGACCGCACCATGGGCATCAATGAACTGGCGCCGAAGGAGTTGATGGACGCCCTGGAAAAACGCTTCAACTTCAAAGTGCCGCGCATGCACGGCCACAACACGGTGATGGCGATCGGTGCGATGGAGCGTGGCGAAGCCAAAGTGTTTATCGGTCTGGGCGGCAATTTTGCCCAAGCCACGCCGGACACCCCGCGCACCCACGAAGCAATGCGCAAACTCGACCTGACCGTGCACATTTCAACCAAGCTCAACCGCAGCCATCTGGTCACCGGGCGCGACGCGTTGATCCTGCCGTGCCTCGGCCGCACCGACATCGACATCCAGGCCGAAGGCCCGCAAGGCGTGACCGTGGAAGACACCTTCAGCATGGTGCACTTGTCGTTCGGTCAGTTGAAACCGAAGTCGGCGCACTTGAAGTCCGAGCCGGCGATCATTGCCGGGATTGCCGCCGCGACCTTGGGCAAGCATCCAATCGACTGGGAGTGGGCGGTGGGCGATTACGGACGCATCCGCAACCTGATCGGCGACGTGATTCCGGGCTTCGAGAACTTCAACGAAAAACTGCTGACCCCGGGTGGCTTTCACCTCGGCAACGATGCCTCGGATCGGGTCTGGAACACCGAGTCCGGCAAAGCCCAGTTCACCCCGTGCGTGCTGCCGGAACATCTGATCAGCGAAGGCGTGCGTAACCTGCCGGTCAAGCCGGATCTGATCCTGCAGACCATGCGTTCCCACGATCAGTACAACACCACGCTGTACGGCCTCGACGACCGTTATCGCGGGGTCTACGGCATGCGCGACGTGATCTTCGCCAACGAACAGGACATCCAGCGTCTCGGTTTCGAACCGGGGCAGAAGGTCGATCTGGTGGCGCTGTGGGATGACGAGCGCGAGCGCCGGGTCAGCGGGTTCACCCTGATCGCCTACGACATTCCGCCCGGTCAGGCGGCGGCGTACTACCCGGAAACCAACCCGCTGGTGCCGCTGGAAAGCTATGGCGACCGGACCTACACGCCGACCTCGAAATTCGTCGCGATTCGCCTCGAAGCGGCCAAGGTCAGCAACCTGATCCCGTCATCGCTGGCCTGACCCGCAACTTATAAAAACACTGGCAATTTCACTGGCTGCAGGCGTTCGCGCCTGGCGGTGGCCCGGCGACGTGCTGCCGCTTTTCAGCCTGGATGAGGACATCATCATGCTCAACATGGAGGCACTGGACCTGGCGCGAATTCAATTCGCGTTCACGGTTTCGTTCCACATTATCTTCCCGGCGATCACCATCGGCCTGGCGAGTTTCCTCGCGGTACTCGAAGGCCTGTGGCTGAAAACCCGTGACGACACCTACCGCGATCTCTACCACTTCTGGTCGAAGATCTTTGCCGTCAACTTCGGCATGGGCGTGGTCTCGGGGCTGGTCATGGCGTACCAGTTCGGCACCAACTGGAGCGGCTTTTCCGACTTCGCCGGGAGCATCACCGGGCCGTTGCTGACCTATGAGGTGCTGACGGCGTTCTTCCTTGAGGCCGGTTTCCTCGGGGTCATGCTGTTCGGCTGGAACCGCGTCGGTCGTGGCTTGCACTTCTTCGCCACGGTGATGGTCGCTATCGGCACGCTGATTTCAACCTTCTGGATTCTCGCGTCCAACAGCTGGATGCAGACGCCGCAAGGCTTTGAAATTGTCGACGGTCGGGTGATGCCGCTGGACTGGCTGGCGATCGTGTTCAACCCGTCGTTCCCGTTCCGTCTGGCGCACATGGCGATCGCCGCATTCGTCGCCACGGCCTTCTTCGTGGGCTCGTCGGCGGCCTGGCATTTGCTGCGCGGCAACGATACCGCGCCGGTGCGCAGGATGTTTTCCATGGCGTTGTGGATGGCGCTGATCGTGGCACCGATTCAGGCGGTGGTCGGTGACGCCCATGGCTTGAACACCCTGGAGCATCAACCGGCAAAAATCGCCGCCATCGAAGGCCACTGGGAAAACGCCGACAACGGCCCGACGCCGCTGGTGCTGTTCGGCATCCCCGACATGCAGGCGGAGAAGACAAAATATGCGCTGGAAATCCCGTACCTCGGCAGCCTGATCCTGACCCACAGCCTCGACAAGCAGATCCCGGCGCTCAAGAGCTTCCCGAAAGAGGATCGGCCGAACTCGACCATCATCTTCTGGAGCTTCCGCGTCATGGCCGGGCTGGGCATGTTGATGATCCTCGTCGGTCTGCTGGGGCTGGCGCTGCGCCGTGGCGGCAAGCTCTATCAGCATCGCGGCTTCCAGCGTCTGGTGTTGCTGATGGGGCCGAGCGGGTTGATCGCGTTGCTGGCCGGCTGGATCACCACCGAAGTCGGGCGTCAGCCGTGGGTGGTTTACGGCCTGATGCGCACCCATGACGCCGCGTCGCACCACTCGGTGGCGCAGATGAGCACCTCGCTGTTGCTGTTCGTGGTGATCTACTGCTCGGTGTTCACCGTGGGCATCGGCTACATGATGAAACTGGTGCGCAAGGGCCCGCAGCCGCATCACGAACATCCGCCGGAGGGCGATCAGTTGCAGACCCCGCGCCGGCCTATTTCGGCGGCTACCGCCCCGATGAAGGAGCATTGAGTCATGGGTATTCAAGGTATCGATCTCTCGTTGATCTGGGGTGTGATCATCGCCTTCGGGGTGATGATGTACGTGATCATGGACGGCTTCGATCTGGGCCTGGGCATCCTGTTTCCGCTGATCCCGGATGAGCAGGAGCGCGACGTGATGATGAACACTGTCGCCCCGGTGTGGGACGGCAACGAAACCTGGCTGGTGCTCGGTGGTGCGGCGTTGTATGGCGCGTTTCCGCTGGCCTACGGGGTGATTCTGGAGGCGCTGTACCTGCCGCTGATCCTGATGCTCTGCGGGCTGATTTTCCGTGGCGTGGCGTTCGAGTTTCGCTTCAAGTCGTCACCGCACAAGCGTCACTGGTGGGACAAGGCGTTTATCGGCGGTTCGCTGCTGGCAACGTTCTCCCAGGGTGTGGTGATTGGCGCGTATGTGTCAGGAATTCCCGTGGTGAATCGGCAGTTTGCCGGTGGCGGCCTGGACTGGCTGGCGCCGTTTCCGCTGGTGTGCGGCGTCGGTCTGGTGGTGGCTTATGCGCTGCTGGGCAGCACCTGGTTGTTGGTCAAGACCGAAGGCATGCTCGAGTCGCGGATGCGTCTGTTCACCCGGCCGCTGGCGTGGTTGCTGACGGCGATGGTGGTGGTGATTGGTGCGTGGACACTGAAGTTGCACCCGGAGCTGGCCACTCGCTGGTCGACCAGCGGGCACTTGATGGTGTTCGCCGGGTTGGTGGTGCTGGCGCTGCTGGCGTTGTTCGGGCTGCTGCGTACCTTGCGTCAGCGTCACACCCACTGGCCGTTCGTGTTCACTCTGGTGTTGATGCTGCTCGGTTACATCGGCCTGGCGCTGAGCATCTGGCCAAACATCATCCCGCCATCGGTGAGCCTGTGGGCGGCGGCGTCTCCGCCTTCGAGCCAATTGTTCGCCTTGATCGGCGCACTGTTCATCCTGCCGGTGATCCTGATGTACACCTTCTGGAGCTACTACGTATTCCGCGGCAAAGTGAGGATTGGCGATGGCTACCATTGATTCGCGCGAGGTCAAAACCAGCCGCTGGTACCAGCGTCTGGGCTGGTTGTTGCTGATCTGGTTCGGCAGCGTCGTGTTACTCGCCGTGGTGGCGAGTGTGCTGAAACTGGCGATGTATGCAGCGGGAATGAGGACCCACTGACAATAAAAAACCGGAGTCATGACTCCGGTTTATTTGTGCCCGCAATTCTGAACATCACTGATGCCCCCAGTGGGAGCGGGCTCGCTCGCGAAGGCATCAGGTCAGTCGACATTGATGCTGAATGTGCCGGCCCTTTCGTGAGCAAGCCCACTCCCACCCTTGATCGCGGCCAGCCGCAAATCCTTCATCACCGACGATCCCTTGTGGGAGCGGGCTTGCTCGCGAAGGCGTCAGGTCAGCCGACATTGATGCTGAGTGTGCCGACCTCTTCGTGAGCAAGCCCACTCCCACCCTTGATCGCGGCCAGCCGCAAATCCTTCATCACCGACGATCCCCCAGTGGGAGCGGGCTTGCTCGCGAAGGCGTCAGGTCAGTCGACAATGATGCTGAATGTGCCGGCCTCTTCGTGAGCAAGCCCACTCCCACCCTTGATCGCGGCCAGCCCCAAACCCTTCATTCACCGACGATCCCCCAGTGGGAGCGGGCTTGCTCGCGAAAGTGTCAGGTCAGCCGACATTGATGCTGAGTGTGCCGACCTCTTCGTGAGCAAGCCCACTCCCACAGTTGATCCGGTGCGCAGACACATCCTGCCAACAAACATGTTCGGCGCACTGTGATGGCTGATCTAGCCTTTTTCTGAATTCAACCATGGACAAGGCAAAGGAATGCCCAAGCGTTACTCATCACATCGCCTGCGAACCGGCCGTCATTGCGAAGAAAATCAGATCTACCTATTAACCGCCAATACCTTGGGGCGTGAGCCAGTGTTCACGGATTACAGGCTCGGCCGGTTGGTTGTGCATCAGTTCAGGCAGGCGCAGGAGGAGGGGTTTGCCGACACATTGGCATGGGTGGTTATGCCCGATCATTTTCATTGGCTGATCCAATTGCAAAAAGGAACACTTGGCCAATTGATGTGCCAGGTCAAATCCCTGAGTACTCGTTCAGTCAACACAGCGGTCGGTAGAACCGGGAGCCTTTGGCAACACGGTTTTCATGATCATGCATTACGTCGAGAGGAGGACCTGGTGAAACTGGCCCGCTATGTAGTGGCTAATCCACTGCGGGCCGGACTGGTAAAAAAACTCGGTGACTATCCGTTATGGGATGCGATCTGGGTTTGAACTCAGGATGCGCATTCACCGCATTACTTCAGAATAAATGCGATCCCTGTGGGAGCGGGCTTGCTCGCGAAGACGTCAGGTCAGCCAACATTGATGCTGAATGCGCCGGCCCCTTCGTGAGCAAGCCCACTCCCACCCTTGATCGCGGCCAGCCGCAAATCCTTCATTCACCGACGATCCCCAGTGGGAGCGGGCTTGCTCGCGAAGGCGTCAGGTCAGCCGACATTGATGCCGAATGCGCCGGCCTCTTCGTGAGCAAGCCCACTCCCACCCTTGATCGCGGCCAGCCGCAAATCCTTCATTCACCGACGATCCCCAGTGGGAGCGGGCTTGCTCGCGAAAGCGTCAGGTCAGTCGACATTGATGCTGAATGCGCCGGCCCCTTCGTGAGCAAGCCCACTCCCACCCTTGATCGCGGCCAGCCGCAAATCCTTCATTCACCGACGATCCCCAGTGGGAGCGGGCTTGCTCGCGAAGACGTCAGGTCAGTCGATATTGATGCTGAATGTGCTGATCCCTTCGTGAGCAAGCCCACTCCCACCTTGGGTCTTCGGTGTTTTCTGAAGGCGGGCTATTGCGCCCCAAACATCGCGGTCCAGTAAATCCCGGCGCTGCTCTTTGGGTCGGTCGCGTAGGCGGCGCCGAGTTCTTTGTATTGCGGGTTCATCAGGTTGGCGCAGTGGCCGGGGCTGGCGAGCCAGCCGTCGACGACCTTGCGCACGGTGTCTTGGCCGGCAGCGATGTTCTCGCCGACCAGTTGCCCGCTGTAGCCGGCCAGTTCGGCGCGGTCGCCCGGGGTGCGGCCGTCGCGGTCCTTGTGATCAAAGTAGTTGTTGTTGGCCATGTCGCGGCTATGATCCTGGGCGATCGTGCCCAGGCTCGCGTTCCAGGCCAGTGGCCCGGCCGCGGCAAAGGCCTGGCCGCCGCATTGACGCGGTTGGGCGCGAGCGGCGTTGAGTTGTTCGAGCAACTTCTGGCCTTCGCTTTGCGCATCGCCGAGCTTCGCCGACAGTAGAGGTCGCGCCAGCACAATACGCCAGTCACGATCAGCACGGCTGACACCGACATCGACGAACTGCGGGTCCAGCACCACCTGACAGAAACTTTCCTCAATCGCCTTCATCGCCGATGCCGCATCCCGTGGGCCGTTGAGGGTGATCGCCTGCACATTGACCATCGGGTAACTGGCGCTGGCCATGGCCTGTTGCAGATCGACCGCACCGGCGGCCGGCAGTCTCAGCCGTGGATCGGCCGACAGCGGTGGCAGTTCACTGGACGCCTGGCTGCCGCAGCGCTGCGGTTGGCTGCGGTAGGCATTGATCGACTCGATCAGTTGCGACTCGTCGGCAGCCATGGCCGAGGCGGCCACGGCCAGGCCCACGGACAGCGCGGCAAAACGCAAGACGGATGGCATGAAGCGCATGGAAATCTCCCTTGAGCTGAGTGCGCTCATGATGCGCGAAAGGCCCCCGGTCAGTGCAATGTCTTTTTCTTCATCGAGCGGTTTTTTCTGCGGAACGTTACGTCGGTATTTGCCGTCTACACTCTCCGAAGGCCCCGGGAACCGGGCGTCTCCCCCACGAAACACCTTGCCCGGAACGGGCGTTGCCGGAAGAACTGACATGGGATTGAAATGGTTGGCTGGCTGTTTCGCATTAACCCTTATGGCCGGCGTTGTGAACGCCACCGATCAGACCCCGATCAAGGCCAAGGCCGAAGAGAAAGCCCAGGTGCTGGAAGAGAAGGCCGCCGACAAAGTCAGCGCGGCGCCAGCACCCAAATCCGAAGCGATCACCCCCACTGAAGTGCAGGCGGTTGACCCCGCCGGCACCGCGCCGCTGGACGATCCGATCACCTGCCTGGCGCGCAGTATCTACTGGGAAGCCAAGGGTCGCGACACCCCGGAAATGGAGGCGGTGGCCAATGTGGTGATGAATCGCCTGGGGCACGACGGCTTTCCCGGCACAGTGTGCGAAGTGGTCAAGCAAGGTTCGGAAACCAAGAGCTGCCAGTTTTCCTGGTGGTGCGATGGCAAGGCCGATCAGGTCAAGGAAGACGCCGAATACACCCTGGCCAAGGACATCGCCGGCAAGGCACTCAACCGCCAGTTGCCGGATCGCACCCATGGCGCACTGTATTTCCATGATCGCCAGGTGCATCCGAGCTGGGCCAGGGAGTACAAAAAGACCGCCGCGGTCGGAAAATTCCTGTTCTACAAACCGGCTGGGGGCGACGCGCGTTAAACGCAGACTTCCCGCACACAGTTGCGCAGCCAGCGGTGCGCCGGGTCGGCGTCCATCCGTGGGTGCCAGAGCATCGACACGCTGATCGGCGGCATCCTGAAGGGCAGGGCGAAGCTGTGCAGGCCCATGCGCAGCTTGCTGGTGTGACGCTCCGGAACCGTGGCGATCAGGTCCGATTCGCGCACCAGCGTCAGCGCCGCCGAAAAGCCGCCGAATGACGTGACGATATCCCGCGTCAGACCTGCGGCGAGCAACGCTTCGTCGACCGGGCCGCTGCTGCGCCCGCGCCGTGAGATCAGAATGTGCTGGCCGCCGGCAAAGCGTTTGCTGCTGATCTTGCCCGAGCTCAACGGATGGCCTTCGCGCACCACACCGATCCAGTGATCCTCAAACAGAATGCGGCTGTGCAGCGTCGGGTCGGTGCTGTCGTCGACCACGCCGGTCTCCAGATCGACCCGGCCTTCGCGCAGCGGCGTGCTGTCCTTGTCGGCTTTCTGCACAAAGCGCAGGCGCACGCCGGGTGCTTCTTCAGCGATGCGCGCGAGCAGCGCGGCGGCGAAGGTTTCGACAAATCCGTCGGTGTTGCGCAGGGTGAAGGTGCGCTGCAACTGGCCGGGATCGAGCACTTCGGCGGGGCGCAACACCGCCTCGGCTTCCTGCACCAGAGCGCTGACCCGCTCACGCAATTCCAGCGCACGCGGGGTCGGCACCAGACCTCGGCCGGCGCGCACCAGCAACGGATCGCCAGTGGTTTCGCGCAGCCGGGCCAGGGCACGACTCATGGCCGACGGGCTCAGCCGCAGAATGTGCGCGGCGCGGGCGACGCTGCCTTCGCGCAACAACACGTCGAGGGTGATCAACAGGTTCAGATCCGGTGTGCTCATGACATGGCGTTCCATGCAGGTATCAAGTGCAAAGCATGCGTCTTGCGCCTTGCCTTGTCGAGAAGCAGGCTATGCCGTCTGACCTTTGCACCAGGAGCGCCCGATGCCCGGATCCCCCTTGCCCCCTCAAGCCCGCTGGGCGCTGACCAGTCTGGCGCTGTCGATGTTGATGCCGTCGCTGGACACCAGCATCGCCAATGCCGGATTACCGACCTTGGCTGCAGCGTTCGATGCGACGTTTCAACAGGTGCAGTGGATCGTGCTGGCCTACCTGCTGGCGGTCACCACGTTGATTGTCAGCGTCGGGCGTCTGGGCGATGTGTTCGGGCGGCGGCGACTGCTGCTGATCGGCATCGGCATTTTTACCAGTGCTTCGCTGTGCTGTGCGCTGGCGCCGGGGCTGGGCTGGTTGATCGGCGCGCGGGCCGTGCAGGGCCTTGGCGCGGCGATCATGTTCGCCTTGACGGTGGCGCTGGTGGCGGATGCGGTGCCCAAGGCGCGAGCGGGCAGCGCGATGGGTCTGCTGGCAACCATGTCGGCCACCGGCACCAGCCTCGGGCCATCGCTGGGTGGTCTGCTGATCGCGCATGTCGGCTGGCCGTCGATCTTTGTCCTCAACGTGCCGTTGGGCCTGCTCAATGCGTGGCTGGTTTATCGATATCTGCCGGCGGATCGCCCGGCCAAATCGGCAGTCGCGTTTGATTACCTCGGCACCGTGGTGCTGGTATTGACGCTGGCCGCCTACGCGCTGGCGATGACGCTCGATGGCTACACGCTGATGTTGCTGCTGGTCAGCCTGTGCGGGGCAGGGGTGTTTGTTGCGGTCGAGATGAACGCCAGGGCGCCGCTGATTCGCCTGTCATTGTTTGCCGACGCGCGTCTGAGCAGCAGCCTGGCGCTGACGTTGCTGGTAACGACGGTGATGATGACCACGCTGGTGGTCGGGCCGTTTTACCTGAGCCGGGGCCTGGGACTGGGCAGCACCGTGGTCGGCCTGGCATTGTCGGTCGGGCCGCTGCTGGCGGCGTGCGGTGGGGTGCCGGCGGGGCGTCTGGTGGATCGCTTCGGTGCGCGGCGGGTGGTGCCGGGGCGTTGTTCGGGTTGGCCGGTGGTTGCAGTTTGTTGGCGTTGTTGCCGATAAGTCTCGGTCTGCCGGCGTATCTGCTGCCGATGGCGGTCATTGCCAGCAATTACGCGTTGTTTCAGGCGGCCAACAATAGCGGGTTGATGGCCATGGTCAGTCAGGATCAGCGCGGCGTGGTGTCGGCCCTGCTCGGGCTGTCACGCAATCTCGGACTGATCACCGGCGCGGCGGTCATGGGCGCGGTGTTCGCCTTCGCTACGGGTGACCCGACGCAAGCCCCGGCCGAGGTCATCGGCAGTGGCTTGCACTACACGTTCGGGGTTGCGGCGGCGCTGATGGTCGTGGCCCTGATCGTCAGCTGGCGTGGGTACTCAAGATGCTCGCCACTTGCTGCGGCTGGCAGTTGAGGTACGGCGAGGACTTCAGCCAGCGCTGGTCCGGGTACCAGGAGAACATGAACTGGCCGTCCTTGAGTTTATCGATCACCTGCTTCGCCACTTGTGGGCGCACCGCCGGGCAACCCTGGCTGCGACCGATACGGCCCTGACGCTTGCTCCACAACGGATTCACGTAGTCGGCGGCGTGGATCACGATGGCGCGGTCGCGGGCCAGATCATTGAAGCCCGGCTCCAGACCGTCCATGCGCAGCGAATAACCATGGGTCCCCTCGTAACTTTCTTGGGTGCGGAACAGCCCGAGGCTTGACTGGTAACTGCCTTCGCGGTTGGAGAACTGGGTCGCGAAATTTTCCCCGGAATTTGAACCGTGGGCGACCAAATCGCGCAGCACCAGTTTCTTTCTGTTCAGATCGAAGATCCACAGCCGGCGGGCGGTGGAGGGCTGCGAATAGTCGATGATCGCCAGGTGGCGTGAGGGTCTCGCGCCATTGTTCACTGCGCATTGCATGGCGCTCAAGGCACCTTTCAGCGCTTGGGGATTGAGTTCCGGCGCGGCGTGGGCGAGGCTGGTGAAGAGAACCGGCGATGGTTTGCCGGCGGCGAAAGCTGGGCTGCTCACGACGACGAGGGTCGCGGTGGTCAGCAGAAGTCGGCGCAAATACGTCAACATTTATAAAGTGTCCTCACTTGCTACTTATTTGGCACTTTGGCTCCTGACTCCCAGTCATACCCGACAGACCCCTGTTTCGAGCCTGACTGTTCAGCGCACCTGATGTAAGGTTGACCGTCATTCAGACGGCCACGGATTGGAGTAAAGCAGTTGTTCAAAAAGTACGCATGCTACTTGAGCATTTGTTTGCTCGCTGCGCCGTTTGTCGCTTGCGCCGATGAGCCGCTGCCGCCGTTGCAGACCCTGCCGACGCCGCCGGCGGAAATGCCGCTCGAGCCGCAAAGTCCGCTGCAAGCGGTGCTGATCGGTTTGCCCCAGGCGTGCCCGGCGATTGCCGCGCACCTGAGCGGCTCGGCGCTGACGCAATTGCAGGCGTTTTATCAGCAGCAGGACTGGCTGCCGGTGTGGGCCAGCGAGTCCGGGCGTTTGCCGGCCTTGCGCGCGCAGTTGCAGCTGTTGGCCGATGATGGCCTCAATCCCAAGCGCTACCCGGTGGCCGCCAATCCGCCGCAGGACGGCGAATTGTGCGCCGATATCGACATCAGCCGCTCTTATCTGCAAGCCCTGCAGGATCTGCATTACGGTCGTCTGCTGCAATCGCATTTCGAGCCGCTGTGGCATTCCGATGACACCCCGCGTGATCGTCAGGCGGAATTGCTGGCGATCGCCGTGCCCGGTCTGCACGACATCAAGACCGCGTTCGATCTGGCGCGCCCGCGTCTGGCGCAATACCAGAGCCTGCGCCACCTCTACGCCAGCCAGCGGCTGCAAGCCTTGCCGCACTGGCAGTCGGTGGGCAACGGCCCGCTGCTGCGCCCGGCGATGGAGGACAAACGCGTGCCGGACTTGGCCCAGCGCCTGTACAACGAGGGCTATCTGACCCACGCCATCGGCACGCCCGGCAATGCCTATGAGGGCGTGCTGGTGGAAGCGGTGAAGAGCTTTCAGGCCAACCATTCGTTGCAGGCCGACGGGGTAGTCGGGCCGGGGACGATTGCCGAGCTCAACATCAGCCCGCTGACGCGCCGCGAACAATTGCGCGTCAACCTTGAACGTTTCCGCTGGCTGGCGCAGGACATGGAGCCCGACGGTTTGCTGGTCAACGTCGCTGCCGCCGAGTTGACCCTATATCAGGCCGGCGTGCCGGTCTGGCAGACCCGTACCCAGGTCGGTCGCGCCGAACGGCAGACCCCGCTGCTCAAATCCCGGGTCACGCGCCTGACGTTGAACCCGACCTGGACCGTGCCGCCGACCATCTGGAAAGAAGACAAGCTGCCGGCGATCCGCAAGGATCAGACCTTCCTCAGCCGGCAGAATCTGCAGGTGCTCGACGCCCATGGCCAGCCGTTGGCCGCAGCGGATATCGACTGGGACAACCCCGGCAACATCATGCTGCGCCAGGAGGCCGGGCCGCGTAATCCGCTGGGGCAACTGGTGATCCGCTTCCCCAACCCGTTCGCGGTGTACCTGCACGACACACCGAGCAAGGCGCTGTTTGACAAGGGGCCGCGCGCATTCAGCTCCGGCTGTGTGCGGGTCGAGCACCCGATGCAACTGCGCGACCTGTTGCTGACCCCGGCGGAACGTACGCGCACCGACACTTTACTCGCCACCGGCAGCACCCACGAATTCCGCCTGTCGGCACCGGTGCCGATCCTCATGACCTACTGGACGGCACAGGTCGGCAAGGATGGGCAGGTGCGTTATTCGCCGGATATCTATAGCCGCGACAGTGCGCTGCTCGCCGGTCTCGACGGCGCACACTGAGTTCCGGATTTGCAGCAGCCCCCCCCTGTGGGAGCGGGCTTGCTCGCGAAAGCGTCAGTTCAGTCAACATCAATGCTGACTGTACCGACCCCTTCGTGAGCAAGCTCACTCCCACACTTGATCGTGGCCAGCCCTGAATCCTTCATCCACCACAGCCCCAGTGGGAGCGGGCTTGCTCGCGAAAGCGTCAGTTCAGTCAACATCAATGCTGACTGTACCGACCCCTTCGTGAGCAAGCTCACTCCCACACTTGATCGTGGCCAGCCCTGAATCCTTCATCCACCACAGCCCCAGTGGGAGCGGGCTTGCTCGCGAAAGCGTCAGGTCAGCCAACATCAATGCTGACTGTGCCGACCCCTTCGTGAGCAAGCCCACTCCCACCCTTGATCGTGGCCAGCCCTGAATCTTTCATCTACCACAGTCCCCTGTGATAGCCAGTGTGATTCGTGGCAGTTGCGCAGCGTCTAGCCCCAGTGTCCCCGCAATCCCATGGGGCGAGACTTCGGAACCCGGCATGCAAGCGCTGTTGAACGAGATTCTTGACGCTGTCCGGCCCCTGATCGGGCAGGGCAAAGTGGCTGATTACATTCCCGCCCTCGGCACCGTGCCGGCCAATCAGCTGGGCATCGCCGTGTATGGCAACGACGGCGAAATGTATTGCGCCGGCGACGCCGAGACGCCGTTCTCGGTGCAGAGTATTTCCAAGGTGTTCAGTCTGGTGCAGGCGATCGAGCATTCCGGCGAAGCGATCTGGGAGCGCCTGGGGCACGAGCCGTCCGGCCAGCCGTTCAACTCGCTGGTGCAACTGGAGTTCGAACGCGGGCGTCCGCGCAATCCGTTCATCAACGCTGGGGCGCTGGTGATCTGCGACATCAACCAGTCGCGTTTCGCCGCGCCAGCCCTGTCGATGCGTGACTTCGTGCGGCGCCTGTCGGGCAATCCGCAGGTGATCGTCGATGGCAAGGTCGCCGAATCCGAGTACCAGCATCGCGCCCGCAACGCGGCCATGGCGTACCTGATGCAATCGTTCGGCAACTTCCACAACGACGTCGAAGCGGTGCTGCGCAGCTACTTCAGCCACTGCGCGCTGCGCATGAACTGCATCGATCTGGCCCGCGCATTCTGCTTCCTCGCCAACGACGGTTTCTGCAAGCACAGCGGCGAACAGATCCTCACTCGGCGCCAGACCCAGCAGGTCAACTCGATCATGGCCACCAGTGGTCTGTACGACGAGGCCGGCAACTTCGCTTATCGCGTCGGCTTGCCGGGCAAGAGCGGGGTTGGCGGCGGCATTGTCGCGGTGGTGCCGGGGCAGTTCACGGTGTGCGTGTGGTCGCCGGAACTCAACGCTGCCGGCAACTCGCTGGCGGGGATGGCGGCGCTGGAGATGCTCAGTTCGCGGATTGGCTGGTCGGTGTTCTGACCCAATCTTTTAAACACCACGAAACCTGTGGGAGCGGGCTTGCTCGCGAAGAGGCCAGCACATTCAATATCCATGTTGATGGTGCCGACGCCTTCGCGAGCAAGCCAGCTCCCACAGGTTCGGTGGTGTTTGTAGAAGGTGTGTTTCAGCGCAGAATCCGCTACATTTTCCGGCCGCCCCTCATATGGTGAATCCGCTTCATGTCTCTTGCGCTCGAACGTCTAGTCGCTGGCACGCCGATCCCTTTCGCTGGTAACCGCGTGACCGTGGTCAGCCCCGAACTGGCGGCGCGGTTTCAGCCCGGTGACCACCTGCTGGTCGAGCAGGTGAGTGGCGAGCTGTTGCTGATTCCGGTGATCGATCAACAAGCGGCTTCGGTGGCGATCGAGCGTGCTGAAGCGGCATTCACTGCATTGTCGGCAGTGTCCGACGAAGCCATCAGTCGCTTCTTCGACCTGTTCGCGCAACGCCTGGAAACCCCGGAATGCTGGACCTTGATCGAAACCGCGAACCTGGCCGACATCGAACGCGCCAAGGCCCGTGGCCGCTCGACCACCCGACTGCTCGCCGACGAACGCATGCGCCGCGACATGATCGCCGGTCTGCGCGCCTGGCGGGATGCGCCGGCCACGCGCGGCAAGGTCATCAGCTGCGTCGAACACGACGGCTGGAAGGTCGAGCAAGTGGTATCGCCGCTGGGCATCGTGGCGTTCGTGTTTGAAGGACGGCCGAACGTGTTCGCCGATGCCGCCGGTGTACTGCGCACCGGCAACACCGCGGTGCTGCGCATCGGCAGCGATGCATTGGGCACCGCGCAAGCAATCGTCACTCACGCGCTGAACCCGGCGCTGGCCGATGCCGGTCTGCCGGCGGGTGCGGTGTCGCTGGTGGAAAGCGTCAATCACGCCGCCGGTTGGGCGATGTTCGCCGACCGGCGTTTGTCGCTGGCGGTGGCCCGGGGTTCGGGGCGCGCGGTCAGCCAGTTGGGCAGCATCGCCCAGCAGGCGGGCACGGCGGTCAGCCTGCACGGCACTGGTGGCGCGTGGCTGATTGCCGATCGTGACGCCGACGCCACGCGCTTCGCCGCCGTGGTGCGTAATTCGCTGGATCGCAAAGTCTGCAACACGCTGAACGTCTGCCTGATTCAACGTGATCGTGCCGTCGAGCTGATCCCGCTGTTCCTCAATGCGCTGCAGCAGGCCGGTACCGCACGCGGTCAGGGCTGCAAATTGCACATCGTCGCAGGCAGCGAAAGTTACCTGCCGGCCGAGTGGCACAACGCAACGGTCGAGGTCTATCGCGCCGAGGGTTATCAGACCGAAGCCCTGGCCGAAGTGCTGGCGGAATCCGAATTGGGCCGCGAGTGGGAGTGGGAAGAAACCCCGGAAGTCAGCCTGATGATCGTCGACGATCTGGATCAGGCGATCGCGCTGTTCAACCGCTACAGCCCGCAGTTCACGGTGTCGTTGATCAGCGAGGATGCTGCTGCGCAAGAGCGTTTTTACAACGCGGTGAACGCGCCGTTTGTGGGTAACGGGATTACCCGTTGGGTCGATGGCCAGTACGCGCTGAACAAGCCGGAACTGGGGCTTTCGAACTGGGAGAGCGGGCGCTTGTTTGCGCGCAGTGCGATTCTTTCGGGGGATGGGGTGTTCACGGTGCGTAGCCGTATGACCCAGATCGACCTCAGCGTAAAACGCTGAAAACGCCTTATCCCGATTGATGCACACCGGCCCTGTGGCGAGGGGATTTATCCCCGATGGGGCGCGAAGCGGCCCCAAGAGATCGGGCCTGCTGCGCAGTCCATCGGGGATAAATCCCCTCGCCACAAGTTCCTCTTCACCTCAGCGGATTTGTATCAGGCGGCTGCGCTGGTGTTTGCCTGAATGGCGCAAGTCGCTGGCTGCTCAGCCAACGGCACAAACGTGCGGCGGTCCGCCGCCAGCGCATCGATCGAGCCGGTCTCGATGTCATACACCCAGCCATGCAGGTTCAGCAGGCCTTTCTCCTGCGCCAGGCGCACGCTCGGGTGGGTCTGAATATTCGCCAGTTGCGCGATCACATTTTCCCGCACCATCGAACTCAATTTCGCCGCGTCATTGGCATGCGGCCGCGCCTCGTTCACCACTTTCGCCGACTCGGCATGTTGCAGCCAGCCGCTGACGGCGGGCAGGTGATCCATGCATTTGCATTGGGCAATCGCGGTCATCGCGCCGCAATCGGAGTGGCCGCAGATCACGATGTCCGTCACCCCAAGCACCGCCACCGCGTACTCCACCGTTGCCGAAACCCCGCCCGGATGCGGGCTGTAGGACGGCACGATATTGCCTGCGTTGCGGATCACGAACAGCTCGCCGGGTTCTTGCTGGGTCAGCAGTTCCGGCACCACGCGGCTGTCGGAACAGGTGATGAACAAGGTGCCCGGGGTTTGAGTGGTTGCCAAGTGCTTGAACAGCTCGGTGCGTTGCGGAAACGCCTCGTTCTGGAACTTCAGGAAGCCTTCGATCAGGTTTTTCATAGTGTTGTCCTCTCAGTTCGAACAGCCGGTGCCGAATTCGCTGTATTGAAGAATGTGTTTTGCGCCGTGGCTGTCGAGGTAGGTCATCTCGACCGGTACAACGCCGCAGACGTCGGCGACCGGGGTGATGTTCACGATTTCAGCAATATCCAGAGTCATGCCGTAGCGGTAGGCAATCGCCTCTTCATCAGCCTGGGCCTGGGCGGCAAGGCCGGCGAGCAGGGTCAGGGTCAGGGTCAACAGAATTTTGTGCATGGGGCAGCCTCCAGGCAGATGGGGTGACGACTTGGCAATTGAGGTTTGGATGGGCCCGCACACGGGGTGCGGGCCGGGGTGGATCAGAACGGACGCAGCGGCAGGAACTTGCCGTCGAGGGTGACCACGGCGCGGGAGCCGCCTTCCGGGTCTTCGACTTTCTTGATGTCGAGCTTGAAGTTGATGGCGCTGATGATGCCGTCGCCGAACTGCTCGTGCACCAGGGCTTTGAGGGTGGTGCCGTAGATCTGGATCATCTCGTGGAAGCGGTAGATGGTCGGGTCGGTCGGCACGCCGCTGAGGCTGCCGCGCAGCGGGATGATCTGCAGGGCGGCAACGGCGTCGGCGTCCAGTTCGAGTTTGTCGCCAACCACTTGCGCGGCGTCTTGTGGCAGCGGGTGCTGGCCGAGCAGGGCAGCAGTGACGTAGGCCAGGCTCAGGCCGGTGCCATCGGCAAGATCCTGCCATGACAAATTCTTGCGGGCCTTGATGTCGAGAATGCGCGTGGTCAGGGCCAGGCTGGCATCGTTGTAGGCGTGGGACTGTTGCATGGTGTCACTCCTTTCAGGGTTGGCTTGCTGTGTGGGAGCAATCTTCTGCCGATTGATCCATAGCGTCCAAGACCGATATACAATGCTTCGCATAAGCTCTACCTATAGATGGTGATCCCATGTTGTTGCGACATTTACGTTATCTGCTGGCCGTGGCCGATCACGGCGGCTTCACCCGGGCGGCGGAGGCGTTGCATGTGTCGCAGCCGACTCTGTCGCAACAGATCCGCCAACTGGAAGAATCCCTTGGCGTGAACCTGTTCGACCGCACCTCGCGCACCGTTAAACCCACCGATGCCGGTGAGGCTTACATTGAGTGTGCGCGGCGCGTGCTGGTGGAACTGGAGGCGGGCAAGCGGGCGTTGCATGACGTTAAGGATCTGTCGCGTGGGCGCTTGCGGCTGGCCATGACCCCGACGTTCATGGCCTATCTGGTCGGGCCGTTGGTACGTGATTTCGCCGCACGCTATCCGGGTATCCATCTGCAGATTTTCGAGCTGTCGATGGACGACATCGAGGCGGGGCTGGCGGACGATTCGCTGGACATCGCGATTGCCTTTACCCCGGTGCGCCACCCGGACATCGAGTATATTCCGGCGTTTACTGAAACCCTGGGGATCATGGTCGGGCGCGAGCATCCGCTGTACGACAGCAGTGCGGTGCTGACATCGCGTGATCTTGCGCAACTGGATTTCGCCTTGCTGGCGCCAGATTTCATCACCCGGTTATCGATCGATGAGTATTTCCGTCAGCAGGGGATCACGCCGCAGGTGCGGATCGAGGTGAACTCGGTAAGTACGTTGCTGGAAGTGGTGCGGCATTCGCCGATGGCGACGATGTTGCCCGAAGCGATTGCCAGCGAAGACCGGGCGTTGCGTCGCTTGAGCGTCGAGAACGAAGCGCCGCAGCGTGGGGCGGCGTTGTTGCGGCGGCAGAATAATTACCACAGTGCGGCGGCGCTGGCGTTTGTGAATCTGGTGCTGCAAACGAAAATCTGACCAACAACACAGCCCCCTGTGGGAGCGGGCTTGCTCGCGAATGCGGTGTCTCAGTTGAGGTGATGGTGACTGACCCGGCCCATTCGCGAGCAAGCCCGCTCCCACAGGATTGTGTGTGAATTGCGGATATAAAAAGGGCCTGCTTCTGTTGGAAGCAGGCCCTTTTATTTATTGAAGTTGTAACTCAGTAGAACCGGTCAATCACCCGAACTTCATTCTTGTTCTGCATCGAATCCCACGCCTGTTTCAGCGTCTGCAGCACATTGCCGATGAAGTCCTTGTCGGCCGCAGCTTTCTTGCCAACATAACCGTGGCCGCGGCGGTACATCTTCAGGCGGGCCAGCAGGTTCTGGTTGCTGCGGTCGAATTCTTCTTCACCAGCGTGGGGCGACAGGCAGTCGATATGCACCTGACCCGACTTGCTGATCCAGAGAATGTGGCTGTCGTGGCTGTCTTTTTGCGCAGCGAACATACGAGCCAGTTCTTCGATAGTAGGTTGATTGTTCAGATTCATGGTGTTTGCCCCTTGACCAGTCTGGTGATCTTTCAAAGTTGATTCGCTAATACAGGTAGCCCATCGGTTAGTTGATCCCTGGCACCGAAACCAGGACGTCAGCGGTCGCCCGTGTGAAATACGGGGTCATGCATCTGTTGCATGTAGTCGTGTTGAATAACTGCTACGCAATAGCGTCACAACGAGGAGAAGCAGCGAAAACCGGGAGGCTCCTTGACGACGTTTTCAGGGTCGGCCACAAGCGTCTTGAGAATTTTCGCCAGCGCTTCTCGTCCTTGTACTGGACGTTCAGGCCAGGTCAGCTTCTTCAATCTGCCTTGTGGGCAGCGTGTATCCGGAAAAAACAACTCGGCGGTCAGACGAGTTTGCTCAAGCGTGTTACCGATGTTCCCGATCGGGGAACGTCTTCATCATGCAAAAGCAAAACGGTGCCGTCAACGGTTTTGTAGTGATTATTTTTGCGCACTACATATTGTCGGACAAAGCGGTTTTGGAATGAGAAAAGTTCCGTTCAGGCAACGGATGCGGGGGCGCGCAGGACGTAGAAGGTGCAGGGGTAACCGTCCACGGCGCGCTGTTGGCGGGTGAATGTGCCGCCAGTCAATTCGGGGATCAACCTGGCCCAGAAGCGCTGCGCAGGCAGGTTGGCGTCGATGTGGAAAATCTGCCATTGACCGGGCAGACGGCTCAAGAGGGCAGAGACGACAAACTGCGCGACGCCTTGGCCACGATAGCGTCGGGAGAGGAAAAAGTAGCCGATGTTGTGTTCGGCGCCGTCGATGTGGGTTTCGTCATCCACGGTCACGAAGCCGGCCAGTTCACCGTCGACGCAGATCAGGAACGGTTGGGTAGCTGGATTGCGCCAGTAGTCGTCTTTCGGCTGAATGCTGAAGAAGCCATGTTCGCCGAGCTTCAGTGGTAGCCATTGGCTGAAGTCGTACATGTAGAACTGCATGAGGTTTTCGATGGTTTGCAGTTCGTCGCGGTGGGCGGGGTGCAGTTCGATAGTGGGCATTGGGGGGAATTCCTGAAGATTGCGACTTCAGTATTGTCGACTCATACCTTGTGGTGAGGGGATTTATCCCCGATGGATTGCGCAGCAGTCCTCTTGTTTAAGTAAAAGCTGGGGCCGCTTCGCAGCCCATCGGGGATAAATCCCCTCACCACAGAGTCCCTCACCACAGAGTCCCTCACCACAGAGTCTTTCACCACAGAGTCCCCCACCACAGGACTGATCATTACTTCGCTGTGCGTTTGGCTGCGCTGGCAGTTTTGCTTCGGGTCGATTTACGCTTTTTCTTCCACGGCGCCGCAGCCTTGCCGGCCGGTGGCGGGCCGCTGATGGTCAGGCTCAGCGCCGAACAGCGGCTGACCTGCTTGCTCATCCACGCCGCCTGTTTGGTGACGAACTCCTCCAGGCTCATTTCGCCACTCTGCACCATGTCCAGCGCCTGTTCCCAGATGGCGGTGGTGCCGGGATCGGCAATCGCCCGGGGCACGGCGTCGATCAGGCTGAAGGCCGCCGCAGTCGCTGCCAGCGCCTTGCCGTTCTTCACCAGATAACCGCGATCCAGCAGGCCCTGAATGATTGAGGCGCGTGTCGCTTCGGTGCCGATGCCGGTGGTGTCCTTGAGTTTCTGTTTGAGCAACGGATCTTCCACCAGTTTGGCGACGTTCTTCATCGCCTTGATCAGGTCGCCCTCGGTGTAGGGCTTCGGCGGCTGGGTCCACAGATCCTTGAGGTTCACGCCGGCCACGGCGCAATCGATACCCTGGCTCAGCGCCGGCAGGGTTTGCGGGGCTGGCGCTTCACGGCCCTTGGCCGTAGCGAGGGCTTCGGGCAAGGCGCGCTTCCAGCCCGGTTCGATGATCTGCTTGCCGACGGCACGCAATGCTTCACCGGCGCAATCGAAATCGGCCTGGGTGCGATCGTATTCGTGGTTGGGCAGAAATTGCGCCAGATAGCGCGCGCGAATCAGGGTATAGACCGCCCGGTGCTTACCGCTCAAACGCTCGAGATTTTTCGCCGCCGCTGTGGGGATGATGCCGTGGTGGGCGCTGACCTTGGCGTCGTTCCACGCCCGTGAGCGGCGTTGCGGGTCGAGGTGACCGTTCAGCGCATCGAGGCTTGAGTCGGCCTGACGCAGTGCCGCCAGTATCCCCGGCGCCTCGCTGTGCTGGCTCAGCGGCAGAAAGCCGCAATCGCTGCGCGGGTAGGTGATGACCTTGTAGGTTTCGTAGAGGGCCTGGGCGATGTCGAGAGTTTCCTGGGCGCCGAGACCGAGTTTCTTCGAGCAGACCTCCTGCAGGGTGCCCAGATCGAATGGCAGCGGTGCCACTTCACGCATGCGTTCGGTGCGCAGTTTGACCACCCGCGCACTGGCGGCGCTGTCCAGAGCGGCGGCTGCCTGCTGGGCCAGTGCCTGATTCAGGCAGCGATCCTGATCGTCGCAAGCGTCGGAGGGCGCACGCCATTGCGCGGTGAACGGCGTGCCGTCGTGCAGCAGTTGCACATTGATCGCCCAATATGGCACCGGCACGAAATCGGCGATGCTGCGGTCGCGATCCACCACCAGCCGCAGTGTCGGCGTCTGCACCCGGCCGACCGGCAGCACACCCTGATAGCCGGACTGACGGCCCAATAACGTGAACAGGCGACTCATGTTCATACCGATCAGCCAGTCCGCCCGCGAGCGCCCCAGCGCCGAGTGATACAGGCTGAAGGTTTCCGCTCCTGGCTTCAGCGCGGCCAAAGCCTTGCGAATCGACGCTTCATCCAGCGCCGACAGCCACAGGCGACGGATCGGCCCGCGATAGCGGCAGTGCTCGACCAGTTCCCGGGCGATCATTTCGCCCTCACGGTCGGCGTCGGTGGCGATGATCAGTTCGCTGGCCTCGCCCAGCAGGCGCTTGACCGCTTTGTACTGGCTGGCGGTGCGCGGCTTCACGGTCATTTTCCACTTGTCGGGAATGATCGGCAGATCCGCCAGCACCCAGCGCTTGTAGCGCGCGTCGTAGGCATCCGGCGGCGCGGTTTCCAGCAGATGGCCGATGCACCAGGTCACTGTGACGTCCGTTCCCAGCCAGCAGCCGTCGCCCCGACGCTTTGCGCCGAGCACGGCCGCAATGTCCTTGGCCTGGGAAGGTTTTTCACAGAGGTACAGCCGCATAACCACCGTCGTCGTTCAGTTCACTGGAGGTGCACAGAATGGCCGGAGTTCGCGCTTGGGGCAACTTTTATCTGTATGGATATACAGATAAAAACGTTGCCGGGAATGACCGGTATTACCGGGACGGCGCGGGCGACTATCGAGAAATCGAATGGCACCGCGCTTGCCGGGCATGGCAGGTTCGTCGGGCCTTTAAGAAACGCGAGCGACAGGACGATCTCGCCAGAAGATCGCCACGGTCCGAACGCACTGACCACTCTGAAACAAGGAAGTCCCACCATGGCTCAAGCCAAAGCAAAATCCAGCAGCGCCTATGACGAAGTGAACGCCTTCAGCCACCTGTACGACCGTGGCGTCGGCCTGGTGAACGGCAAACCGTCGTTTACCGCCGATCAGGCAGCCGACGAAATCCTGCGCAAAAACCTATCGTGGCACGACAAGAACGGTGACGGCAAAATCTCGCTGACCTACACCTTCCTTACCGAGAAACCGGCAAACTACAACCCGAACCTCGGCAACTTCAGCCAGTTCAGCGCTCAGCAAAAGGCTCAAGCCATACTGGCCATGCAATCCTGGGCCGACGTGGCCAAGGTCACGTTCACTGAAGGCAAGGGCGGCGACGGCCACATGACCTTCGGCAACTACGACGTCAGCACCGGCGGCGCGGCGTTCGCCTACCTGCCGAGCGGCGGCAGCTATGACGGTCAGTCGTGGTACCTGATCAACAATCAATATCAGGTCAACAAGACTCCGGACACCAACAACTACGGGCGTCAGACCCTGACCCACGAAATCGGCCACACCCTTGGCCTGTCGCACCCGGGCGCCTACAACGCCGGCAACGGCAACCCGACCTACAACGACGCCAAGTACGCCGAAGACACCCGTGGCTACAGCCTGATGAGCTACTGGAGCGAAGCCAACACCGACCAGAACTTCAGCAAGGACGGCAGCGGCGCCTACGCCTCCGCGCCGTTGCTGGACGATATCGTGGCGGTGCAGAAACTCTATGGCGCCAACTATGCAACCCGCGCCGATGACACCACCTACGGTTTCGGCTCCAACGCCGGCCGCGATTTCTACAGCGCGACATCGGCGGCGTCGAAAGTTGTGTTCTCAGTGTGGGACGGTGGCGGTAACGATACGCTGAACTTCTCCGGCTTCACCCAGAACCAGAAGATCAACCTCAATGAGGGTTCGTTCTCTGACGTTGGCGGGCTGGTCGGCAACGTATCGATTGCCTATGGCGTGACCGTGGAGAATGCGGTTGGCGGTTCGGGCAATGACCTGCTGATCGGCAACTCGGCCGTCAACCATCTGTTCGGCGGAGCCGGCAACGACATCCTTTACGGCGGTGGCGGCGCGGATGTGCTGTGGGGCGGCGAGGGCGCAGACACCTTCGTGTTCGGCGCGGCCAGCGACTCGACCAACAACCAGCCGGACTGGATCATGGATTTCAAGAGCGGCGTGGACAAGATCGACCTCTCGGGCATCGCCGCGTTTGCCACGGGGGCGGCGTCACTGAACTTCGTCAGCAGTTTCACCGGCCACGCGGGCGATGCGATCCTGACTTACTACGCGCAGAACGGTCAGACCGGGCTGCTGGTCGATCTGACCGGGCAGGGGCAGGTTGACTTTGCCGTGGGTGTGGTGGGGCAGGCGGTGGCGACTGATATCGTGGTTTGATGTGAAATGACAGGGCCAACCTGACGCTTGTGGCGAGGGAGCTTGCTCCCGCTCGGCGGCGAAGCCGTCGCAAAACCTGAAATCGCGTTATACCTGATGCAGCGCGATTTCCGGATTTGGGTCTGCTATGCAGCCCAGCGGGAGCAAGCTCCCTCGCCACAGTTCATTTGTCCCTGGAGAAACCCCAATGAGCACCACCGGCCTCAATCCCGTCATCACCCTCGAAGAACTCCCCGGTTGCCTGCTGGTGAAGTTCCACGGCATCCAGGTCGCGGCGTCCTCGCATGTGCTGGTGCTCCATGAGGCCAACTACCCGCCGGTGTACTACGTGCCCCGCGAGGACATCGACGAGAAATACTTCGCCCGCACCGACCACACCAGTTATTGCCCGTACAAGGGCGATGCCAATTACTTCAGCCTGCAAGTGCCGGGGCATGAGGGGGCGAATGCGGTGTGGACGTACGAGAAACCGAAGATCTCGGTCGATGCGATCAAGAACTATGTGGCGTTTTATCCGGATCAGGTGAAGTTTGAGGTGATCAAGGCTGACGCTTAGTTACTGGAGGAAGAGATCTAATTGTGGCGAGGGGATTCATCCCCGATGGACTACGTAGTAGTCCCCTTTTTCACGGGGGCGCTACGCACCCCATCGGGGATAAATCCCCTCGCCACAGGTTTTTTTACCAAAGGATCATGTTTCAGATTCAGTTCTTATCGAGATCGATATTCTTCGTCTCCCGCAAACAAATCATCCCCACCACTAAGCTCACCCCGGTGATCAGCACCGGGTACCACAACCCATAGAAAATATCCCCGGTGTACACCACCAGCGCGAACGACACGGTGGGCAGGAATCCACCAAACCAGCCATTGCCGATGTGATACGGCAGGGACATCGAGGTGTAGCGGATGCGGGTCGGGAACAGTTCGACCATCAGCGCCGCGAGCGGGCCGTAGCACATGGCCGAGATGATGATCAGTGCGACGATCAGCGCCACGATCATCGGTTTGTTGATCTGTTGCAGGTCGGCCTGTTGCGGGTAGCCGGCGAGGGTCACCGCGCCGCGCAGGGCCGATTCGTCGTAGCCGTCGATTTTCACGTCGCCGACGCTCACCTGCACGCCGCTGCCCGCCGGGGCGGCGACGCTGGAGTAGGGCAGGCCCTGCTTGACCAGGAAGGTCTTGACCTTGTCGCACGGGCTGTCGAATTTGGCCTTGCCCACCGGGTCGAACTGGAAGGTGCAGGTGGCCGGATCGGCCAGCACGGTGATCGGCGCCTGACGGCTGGCCTGATCGATAGCCGGGTTGGCGTAATGCGCCAGGGATTTGAAGATCGGGAAGTACAGCGCAGTGGCCAGCAGCAGCCCGAGCATCAGCACTGGTTTGCGTCCAACCTTGTCCGACAGCCAGCCGAAAATGATGAAGAACGGCGCACCGATCACCACACTGATGATCAGCAGGCTGTTGGCCACCGCCGGGTCCATTTTCAGGAACTGGGTGAGGAAGAACAGCACGTAGAACTGCGCAGCGTAAAAGGTCACCGCTTGCCCGGCGTTGATGCTGAACAGCGCGATCAGCACAACCTTGAGGTTCTCCCATTTGCCGAAGGATTCGCGGATCGGCGCTTTCGAGGCTTTGCCTTCTTCTTTCATTTTCAGGTACGCCGGCGATTCGTGCAGGCTCAGGCGGATCCAGGTGGAAATGCCCAGCAGCACGATCGACAGCAGGAACGGAATGCGCCAGCCCCAGACTTCAAACTGATCGCCAGTGAAGTAGCGGCAACCGAGCACCACCAGCAACGACAGCAGCAGGCCGAGGGTCGCGGTGGACTGAATCCAGCTGGTGTGGAAACCGCGTTTGCCGATTGGCGCGTGTTCCGCCACATAGGTCGCAGCGCCGCCGTATTCGCCGCCCAGCGCCAGGCCCTGAAGCATGCGCAGCACCACCAGAATGATCGGCGCGGCAATGCCGATGCTGGCGTAGGTCGGCAACAGGCCGACGCAGAACGTGGCGATACCCATCAGGATGATCGTGGCGAGGAAGGTGTATTTGCGCCCGATCATGTCCCCCAACCGACCGAACACCAGCGCCCCGAACGGCCGCACGATAAACCCGGCGGCGAAGGCCATCAGCGCGAAGATGAACGCGGTGGTGTCGTTGACCCCGGCGAAAAACTGCTTGCTGATCACCGCCGCGAGGGCGCCGTAGAGAAAAAAGTCATACCACTCGAACACCGTCCCCAGAGACGAGGCGAAGATGACTTTCTGCGTGGCATTGCTGGTGCTGGCGCCGCTCGCGGCGTCCAGCGGCTGAGCGTGTTCTGACATGTCGGTATCCCTCACAGTGATTGTTTTTGTTGTTCCACTGGTGTTGCGTGTCCGGGTGTTGCGCGTTGCCTTGAATGCTGTTGATTCCTGTGGGAGGGGGCTTGCTCCCGAAGGGGCTGTGTCAGTCAAATCATGGGTGAATGACACTCCGCTTTCGCGAGCAAGCCCGCTCCCACACTGGGGCTGTGAACAGGTCCTGAAAGGATCAACTGTGCCGCCTTCTCGGCAATCATCAGCGTAGGCGAACAGGTGTTGCCTGAGGTGATGCGCGGCATGATCGAGGCGTCGGCGATGCGCAGGCCGGGCACGCCATGCACGCGCAATTGCGCGTCGACCACCGCGTCAGCGTCACTGCCCATGCGACAGGTGCCGACCGGATGGAAAATCGTCGTACCGATGCGCGCCGCCGCTTCGTGCAATTGCTCCTCGCTTTGCAGGCTGTCGCCGGGCAGATACTCGACCGGTTTGAACGCTTGCAGGGCCGGGGCGCTGACGATGCGTCGGGTCAGGCGGATCGCGTCGGCGGCCACGCGCAGGTCTTCAGGATGGCTGAGGTAATTGGGTTGAATCAGCGGTGCTTCCTGCGGGTCTGCCGAACGGATGTCGATGCGCCCACGGCTCTGCGGACGCAGATCACACACCGACGCGGTGAACGCCGGAAAGCTGTGTAACGGCTCGCCAAAGCGCTCCAGCGAGAGCGGCTGCACGTGGTATTCAAGGTTCGCCGAGGTCTGCTCCGGCCCGGATCGGGCAAACGCTCCGAGCTGACTCGGCGCCATCGACAGCGGCCCGCTGCGGTCATACAGATAACGCAGGCCCATGCCCATCTTGCCCCAGACGCTGCCGGCGATCTGATTCAGGGTTCGAGCGTTCTGCAGTTTGTAGATCAGGCGCAGTTGCAGGTGATCCTGCAGATTGCCGCCGACCCCCGGCAGCTCATGAATCACCCCGATGCCGAGGCGTTCCAGTAACGGACGCGGGCCGATCCCGGAGCGTTGCAGAATGCTCGGCGAACCCACGGCGCCAGCGCAGAGGACGATTTCCTTGCGCGCCTTGAAGCTTTTCACCTGGCCTTCGTGACGCGCGCTGACTTTTGAAGCACGGCCGTTTTCCAGCAGCACCCGATCCACTTCAACCCCGGTCAGCACCGTCAGATTGGTCCGCTCGCGAACAGGTTTGAGAAAAGCCTTGGCCGCGTTCCAGCGCACCCCGGCCTTCTGGTTGACCTGAAAGTAGCCGCAACCCTCGTTGTCGCCCTGATTGAAATCGTCGATGCTGGCGATGCCGCTCTGCTC
Source organism: Pseudomonas fluorescens (assembly GCF_004683905.1). NCBI lineage: Bacteria > Pseudomonadati > Pseudomonadota > Gammaproteobacteria > Pseudomonadales > Pseudomonadaceae > Pseudomonas > Pseudomonas fluorescens. The sequence goes on along the minus strand of NZ_CP038438.1, from coordinate 3,711,340 downwards.
GGCGGCGCTGCGAAAGGCGTCGAGAATCGGCCATGACAGCCGCTGTTGCTCGACCCGCCATTCACCCTGGGCACCGTGAAATTCCGCGGCGCCGGCAAAATGGTTTTCGCTCTGTTTGAACAGCGGCAGCACGTCGTTCCAGGCCCAGCCCGAATTGCCTTCGGCCGCCCAGCCGTCGTAGTCACCGGCCTGGCCGCGCATGTAGATCATGCCGTTGATCGAGGAGCAGCCACCGAGCACTTTGCCGCGTGGGTAGCTCAGGCTGCGACCTTGCAGGCCGGGTTGCGCTTCGGTCTTGAAGCACCAGTCGGTGCGCGGGTTGCCGATGCAGAACAGGTAACCCACGGGGATGTGAATCCATGCGTAGTTGTCGCGTCCGCCGGCTTCGAGCAGCAACACCCGCTGCTGTTTGTCTGCCGACAGTCGATTGGCCAGCAGGCACCCGGCGGGGCCGGCGCCGACCACGATGTAGTCGTATTCTTCAAGGGAAGTCTGCATTCCCTGACCTCGCTTTTTGTTTTTATTGTCGGACACTCTAGTTGTTAGCTTTCGTTAAAAGAATGTTAGTTTTTGCGCAGCCGCTGTGCGTTTTCAAACAGCCAGGATTGACCATAGCTGACAAGGACACCCCATGTTCGACTGGAACGACCTGCGGTTCTTTCTGGAGTTGCAACGCAGCGGCCGCCTGCTCACCGCTGCCCGGCGCTTGAACACTACTCACGCCACCGTGGCCCGACACATCGAGGCCATCGAGAAAAGCCTCGGCACCGCGCTGTTCGTCCAGCACGCCCAGGGCTATGAAATGACCCCGGCAGGCGAGGCGCTGCTCAAGCACGCCGAAGCCATGGAGAACGTCGCGCTGCTGGCCCAGGAAGAAATCACCCAGTCAACCGCACCGCTGGGCAAGATCCGTGTCGGCGTCACCGAAGGGCTGGGCATCAAGTTTCTCGCCAGCCGGATGATCGGCCTGTTCGAACGTTATCCGGGGCTGGAAGTGGAACTGGTCGCCGTGCCGCGCTTCGTCAGCATCCTCAACCGCGAGGCGGAAATCAGCATTCATCTGGAGCGCCCGGCAGCGGACATGCTGGTCACGCGCAAGCTCACCGACTATCGATTGGCGCTCTACGCCAGCCAACGCTACCTCGACAACGCACCGCTGTTGCGCAGCCGCGAAGACCTCGCGCGGCATGCGTGGATCGGTTATGTCGATGATCTGCTGTTCAGTCAGGAACTGATGTTCCTCAACAGCTTCTGCCGCAGCCCGCGCGTGGTGTTCCATAGCACCAGCGTGATCGCCCAGCAGGAAGCGGCGCGCTCGGGATTGGGCATTGCGGTGTTGCCTTGCTACATGGCCGCGTCGGACCCGGATCTGGTGGCGTTGCTGCCGGATGACAGCATCGAGCGCAGTTACTGGATCAGTACCCGGCGCGAGCTGCACAAGTCAGTAAGGTTGCGGGTGGTCTGGGATTATGTCGTCGGCCTTTGCGAGGCGGAGCAGGGCCTGTTGCGCGGCTAGTCCTGCCCCGCACAAATCCCCCTGTGGGAGCGGGCTTGCTCGCGAAAGCGGTATGTCTGTGACGTAGATATCGACTGACGCTACGCCTTCGCGAGCAAGCTCGCTCCCACAGGGTTCTGCGGTTGCTGCCGGATGACAGCATCGAGCGCAGTTACTGGATCAGTACCCGGCGCGAGCTGCACAAGTCAGTAAGGTGCGGGTGGTCTGGGATTATGTCGTCGGTCTTTGCGAGGCGGAGCAAGGCCTGTTGCGCGGCTGATCCTGCCCACACAATTCCCTTGTAGGAGTGAGCCTGCTCGCGATAGCGGTGTATCAGGCGACTTCTGCTTCACAGTCATGCCGCTATCGCGAGCAGGCTCACTCCTACAAGGGATCGCATCTGGGGTTGAATAATATATGGATATCCGTATATTCGGTTTTCCATATGTTCGAGCCCGCCCCCCCATGCTCACCCCCACTGAACTGTTCAAAAGCCTGGCCGATGAAACCCGTGCCCGCGCCACCTTGCTGATTGCCGAGCAGGGTGAGCTGTGTGTCTGCGAGCTGATGTGCGCCCTCGACGACAGCCAGCCGAAAATCAGCCGCCACCTCGCGCAACTGCGCAGCAATGGGTTGTTGCTCGATCGCCGTCAGGGTCAGTGGGTCTATTACCGGCTCAACCCGGAGCTGCCGGATTGGGTTCACCAGATCCTCAAGATTACCGCGACGGCCAACGCCGATTGGCTCAAGGACAATGCCTGTCGCCTGCACAACATGGACGGCCGTCCTGCCCGCGAAACCGCGTGCTGCTGAACTTCTAATATCCCCGGAGCTATCCATGCGTGTCCTGTTCATGTGCACGGCCAACAGTTGCCGCAGCATCCTTTCCGAAGCCATGTTCAATCATCTGGCACGCGAGGGTTTCGAGGCGGTGAGCGCCGGCAGTTTCCCAAAAGGCCAGGTGTTGCCGCGCAGCCTGACGACGCTGCAACAGACCGGTATCGCTATCGACGGTTTGTACAGCAAAGGCAACGACGCCTTTGAAGGCAACCCGCCGGACATCGTCATCACCGTCTGCGACAAGGCAGCGGGCGAAACCTGCCCGGTGTACTTCGGCCCGGCGATCAAATGTCATTGGGGGCTGGAAGATCCCTCTGATGTGAGCGGTGACGAGGCCGCAGTGGATGCGGCGTTCCGTGCCACGCTGGCGATCATCGAGCGCCGCTGCGCAACCTTCCTCGGTCTTCCTTTCAAATCACTCAGCCGCGTTGAGCTTCAGCGCGAACTGGATCGCATCGGCTCCCTCTGAGCCGGAGGACGTATGTCAGAGCTCCTGCCCAATCTTGATCACAGCCTGTTCGAAGGCCGGATCACATCACCTTCGCACGAACACAAACCACGCATCCTGCTGCTCTACGGTTCGACCCGCGAACGCTCCTTCAGCCGTCTACTGGTGGAGGAGGCCGCACGCTTGCTGGAGCACTTCGGTGCCGAGACGCGCATCTTCAATCCGTCCGGTCTGCCGTTGCCTGACGACGCCCCGGTCGACCATCCGAAAGTCCAGGAACTGCGCGAGCTGGTGCTGTGGTCGGAAGGTCAGGTCTGGTGTTCGCCGGAACGCCACGGCGCGATGTCGGCGGTGTTCAAGGCACAGATCGACTGGATTCCGCTGGAGCTCGGCGCGGTGCGTCCGACCCAGGGCAAAACCCTCGCGGTGATGCAGGTCTGCGGCGGTTCGCAGTCGTTCAACGTGGTCAATCAACTGCGCGTGCTGGGGCGCTGGATGCGCATGTTCACCATCCCCAATCAGTCTTCGGTGCCCAAGGCGTTCACGGAATTCGATGAGGCGGGGCGCATGAAACCTTCGCCGTTCTATGATCGCGTGGTCGATGTAATGGAAGAGCTGGTGAAGTTCACCGTGCTGCTGCGCGAGCGCCAGGATTTTCTGGTGGATCGCTATTCCGAGCGCAAGGAAAGTGCCGAGCAACTGATGGCGCGGGTCAATCAGCGCTCGATCTGAAATGCACAAACCTTCTAGCCTCAACCCGCCAATTGTGGATTACTGGCCCCAGCCCACCACTGTACGCACGCCATGAGCAACTGGATCGACCTTGCCCGCGACCGGGAGACCGGCATCGAAACCCTGCACGCGCATTTCGCCGGGCATGCGCACGCCTACGATCCGCACTGGCACGAAACCTACCTGATCGGCTTCACCGAGCAAGGTGTGCAGCGTTTCAACAGCCGTCGGGCGCGGCATGACAGCACGCCGGGCAAGGTGTTCATGCTTGAGCCCGGCGACATCCATGACGGCGATGCGCCGAGCCCGGACGGTTTCACCTATCGCATGCTCTATCTGCAACCGGCATGGCTGGAGCAAGCGCTGGACGGTTTGCATCTGGGCAGTTACGGCAGCGGCTTGCCGGGGATCGGCAGTGTGCTCAACGATGATCCCGAACTGGCTCGCGCCACCTTGTTTGCCTTCAATGCGCTGCATCAGCAGGACGTGCGCATGGTGCGCGATGTGGCGCTGGATGCCTTGCTCGAACGACTGGCGATTCATCTGTACCGGCGACCGCAACCGACCGCTGCCAACCACGCGCCATTGCTCGCCCGGCAGGCACGCGATTACCTGGTGACCTACCACGAACAGGACATCAGCCTGCAAACCCTGGCCGACGTCTGCGGCACCGACCGCTTTCGTCTGACGCGCGCGTTCAAGGCTGCCTATGGTCTGGCGCCACACGCGTGGCTGATCCAGCTACGTCTGAGCCGTGGCCGGCAGATGCTTGCCGCCGGCATGCAGCCAGTGGAAGTCGCCGGCCGCCTCGGCTTCGCCGATCAAAGCCATCTCGGCCGCTGGTTCGTGCGTGCCTACGGCATCACGCCGGGCGCCTATCAGCAACGCGCCATTGGCACCTTTCGACGCTGAACAAACGTTCAAGACCGTCACCTTGCTCGACCATCACACTTAGCCCTGACTTTCTACAGGGCCGTGCCATGCTTGCGTTCATCCTCTTTGCCTTCGTTGCCTCGATCACCCCGGGGCCGACCAACCTCATCGTGCTCAGCACCAGCGCCCGACGCGGCTGGCGGCCGTGCCTGCCGATCATTCTCGGCGCGGGGGCGGGCGCTGCGTCATTGGTTTGGGTGGCCGGCGCAGGCGCCAGCACGCTGATGCTGCCCGGCGTGCGCCCGGTGATCAGTGCGCTGGGGATGTGCTGGATGCTGTGGCTGGCGTGGCAGATTTTCACCGCGCCGGCCACCGCCATCGATCCCACTGCCGGCGAGGAAAAAGCCGAACTGAGCTTGCTCGGCGCCGCGCTGTTGCAATGGGTCAACCCCAAGTCGTGGATGATGTCGATTGCGGTGATCAGCGTATTTACCGCGCAAGGGCAGGGCTTGAACGCGTTGTGCCTGGCGTTCTTTCTGGTGTCGTTGCCGTGTCTGGCGCTGTGGGCGTTGCTCGGTCGCGGTGCGGCGCGCTGGTTGAGCAATCCGGCGCAGTTGCAGTGGCTGAACCGGATTCTGGCGGTGTTGCTGGTGGTGTCATCCGCCGCTGCGTTGCTGCACAACTGAGCCAAGAGGCATCGACAAGGTGGCGCGCAAGCCGCCCTCAGGCCGGTTGACCAAGGTAATCCGCCCGCCCAGACGCAATGCGATGGTGTTGACGATGGTCAGCCCCAAGCCCGCACCTTGTGTGTTGCCGCGGCTGTAAAAGCGTTCGAACAGACGCGCCCGATCCGCTTCGTCTATTCCCGGGCCCTGATCCTCCACGCTCAGCAGGCACCAGCCCTCGGCCTGGCTCAGTTTGACCGTGATCACGCCGTGCTCCGGCGAGAAGTTGGCGGCGTTGGTGATCAGGTTGCCCAGGGCAATGTCGATCGCAGCGGTACTGGCCATGACGTGGAACGGTTGTTCGCCGTCCTCGAAGGCCAGTTCCAGGTGTTTGCTCAACAGCCACGGCGTCAGTTGCACGAGGCTGTTGCGCACGGTTTCGCTGAGGTCGATGCGTTGCAGCGGCGGCGGGTTGGATTTCGGTTCGAGGCGGGCCATGGTCAGCAACTGGTTGACCAGACGGCTGGTGCGGTCGACGCCGGAAATCAGAAACTGCAACGACTCGCGGCGCTCCTGTTCGGTACCGGCCTCCAGCAGGTTTTGCGCATGCACCCGCAGCACCGCCAGTGGCGTGCGCATCTCGTGGGCGGCGTCGGCGATAAACCGTCGTTCGCGGCCAAGCACTTCTTGAATCTGCGCGAGCATGCGGTTGAGCGCCGCCTGCATCGGTTCCAGTTCGCTGGGCAGCGGCGTCAGTTGCAGCGGCTCCAGCGAGCCGCTGTGTCGGGCGCGCAAGGTTTGCGCCATGTTCGCCAAGGGCCTGAGTCCCCAGCCGATCGCCAGCCAGACCATCGCCGCGAGTATCAGGCTGCCGAGCACGTTCGGCCACAGCGTGTGGCGCACGATGCGATCAACCAGATCGGCGCGCACATCATCGCGTTCGCCGACCCAGATGCGCAGACCGTTCTGCGGGTCTTCGAGCATGAAGGCGCGCCAGTGACGGTTGTTCAAGTCGACCACATCGCTGAAGCCCGGCTTCGTCGGCGGGGCGGTGAACGACGGGGCACTGGCGGTGTGCACCAGCACCTCGTTTTTCGGGTTCCACACCTGGAAGGCGATCTTGCTTTCGTAAGGATGGCCGTCGACGCGTGGCTTGGCTTCGCCGAGCGCCTGATTGAACGCCTGATACAACTGCGAGTGATCCTTGCTCGCCATCGGCATGCGCATCACGCCTTGCAGCAGGCGAGCGTTTTGCGCCAGTTGCGCGTCGTAGACTTCGGCGATTTCGTGGTTGCTGTCGTGCAGGTTGAACACGCTGAGCACCGCAAGACCGGCGAGCAACAGCCCGATGATCGGCGTCAGCGTACGGCGACGAATCGAGGTCATCGACGCTCCTCCACCAGATAACCCACACCGCGAATGGTGCGGATCAGGTCGGTGGAGAATTTTTTGCGCAGGTGATGGATGTGCACTTCCAGGGTGTTGCTCTCGGCTTCTTCGTTCCAGCCGTAAAGCAACTGGATCAGTTGGTCGCGGGTCATCACCCGGCCCGGCGGCGAGAGCAATTCATGCAGCAACTGATATTCCTTGGGCGTCAGCGCGACAGGTTGACCCTGATAGCTGACCTGCTGGGTGCCGGGGTTGAGGCTGATCCCGGCGTGTTCGATCAGCGCCTGGGCGCGCCCGGCACTGCGACGCAACAAGGCGCGCAGGCGTGCCTTGAACTCATTGAGGTCGAAGGGTTTGACCAGATAGTCGTCGGCGCCGGCGTCCAGCCCGGCGATGCGGTCTTCGGTGGCATCGCGCGCGGTGAGGATCAGCACCGGCAGGTTCGAACCGCTGTCGCGCAGACGGCGCAGCACTTCGAGGCCGTCCATGCGCGGCAGGCCCAGATCGAGTACGGCAACGTCAAAGGTTTCACTGAGCAGCGCATGCAACGCGCTGCTGCCATCCTTCAACCAATCGACGGTGTAGCCCTCGCGCCCCAATGCCTGATGAATGCCTTCACCGAGGGCTACGTCATCCTCAATCAGTAATAAACGCACGCGGACTCCTGTCAGTCGAGTTTCTTGTTCACATCCACCAGCAGGGCGGCGATCTCTTTGCGGCGCCCGGCGTCAGCGGTTTCCCGGCCCGGGCGCGGTGCAGCCTGCTGAGCCTTGAGCAGCGCGACCCTGGCTTCAGCGTAGCGCTTCTGACGGTAGAGGTGATCGCCCCAGAAGTACAGACTGTCGATGCCCTCCGGATTCAGTTGCAGCGCTTGCTTGAGCAGTTGCTCGGCCTTGTCGCTGTCGCCGAAACCGATCGGCCAGCCCGGGACGCGATCATACAGCGCGGCGAGGCTGGTGTAGGCCGAGCCTTGCAAGGCTTTGGGGTCGAGTGTCAGGGCTTTTTCCAGATCGGCCTTGGCGTCCTTGGCCTTGCCCAAGGCACCGAGTCCGCCCTGAGCGCCGGCCCAGCTGCTGGTGACGATGCCTTTCCAGATCCACGCTTCGGCCACTGCCGGACGCTGGGTGGTAAAGGCAGTGGCTTCGGACGACAACTGCTCGAACGCGGCGGCGCGCTGTTTTTCTGCCACTTCATATTGGATGTGCGCCCAGCTCTGCTGGATGCCGTTGAGGCGTTGCTGATCGGCAGGTTCCAGCGCCCAGACGCTTTGGCTGAGGGCGGCGAGCAACAGGCATGCGGAAAGTCTTTTCATGATTTTGGCGGCTCGTTGTCAGGTTTCTCACTGAGGCGGCGAATCAGCGGCAACTGCTTGCGCAGGCCTCGATCCACCAGATGTGGCAGCAGATTGTTCAGGCGTACGAAGAAGCGCTCCGGCCAGCCCAGATACAGGTCGCGGCGGTCGCCGGCGATCGCGTGGATCACCGCCGAGGCGACGGTTTGCGGGTCATCGACGTTGGCCTTGAGCGCATCGTTCAAGGCTTGCGCCGCCGCACTGTTCATCGAAGTGCGCGTGGCCCGGGGCGCGACGTAAAGCACGTTGACCCGGGTGTCGGCCAGTTCGCGGCGCAGCGCTTCGGAGAATCCGCGCAGGGCGAACTTGGTCGCGCAATAACTGGCGTAACCGGGGTAGCCGATCGAGCCGTAAGTGGAACCGACGTTGACCACCATCGCGCTGTCGGCCTGTTTGAGCAGTGGCAGCAGCAGTTTGGTCAGGCACATCGGTGCGCTGATGTTCACCGCGAGCATTGCGTTGATGTCGCTGTCATCCAGCTGTTCAAGCATGGCGAAATGATTGACCCCGGCCGCGTTGATCAGCAGGTTGATGCCGCCAATGGCTTCGGCGGCGGCCAGCACTTTGCGCCGGTCGCTGAGGAAGGTCAGGTCGGCGGCGACCCAGCACAGCGAATTCGGGTAGCGCTCAAGCAACGGCGCCAGCGCCTGCTCATGCCGCGCCACCGCCAATACCTGGGCGCCGGCGGCGCACAAGGCCTCGGTGATGGCCATGCCGATGCCGCCACTGGCGCCGGTCAACACCACCCGCGCATCACGCAGCTGCATGTTGAGCCTCCGCGTCACGTGGCAGGCCACGGAACATGTCGGAGTACAGGCGATAGACGACTTTCGAGGCGTGGATCACCGCTGCCTGATCCTCTGGATCTTCCAGCTGATTCATCAAGTGGCGATAGGTTTGCATGTGCTCGATGTCCAGAGAACCGTGCGAGCTGAGGTAGCTGAACGCGGTGTCCGGCAGCGCCAGACGCTCGCGAATGCTCCCCGCCGCATGTGTGGCCAGGGCGATGCTGGTGCCTTCAAGCACATTGACCATGCCGAACAGGCCCACCGGATTGCCTCGGGCGATCAAGTCGTAGAGGAAACTGACCATCAATTCGATCGGCAGCGATGGCTGCCCGTCGCGCACCGCGTTGCGATCACCGCCACACGCGGCGATGTCGTTGAGCACCCACTGTTCATGGCCGTATTCGTCTTCGATGTATTCGCAGACGGCCTTGCGCAGCCACTCCAGCCGTGTCGGCAGGCGCGCGCCGCAGGCCATCATCAACGGCACGGTGTGGCGCACGTGGTAATACGCCTGAGCCAGAAATGCCCGATAGCTTTCCAGGCTGACCTTGCCTTGCAGGGCATCGAGGATGATCGGCAGGTTGAACAGCTCGTGACGTTCCTGCTGCGTGGCTTCTTGCAGGGTGTCGAAAAAACTCATGATGCGGACTCCTCGGAAACAGCGGATTCAGTCAATTGGGCGTGGTACAGCGCGACAATCGCCTCGCGGCGCGGGCGACCATTGGCGGTGAGCAAACCATTGGTGGCGGTGAACGGTTGCGGCAGGCGCGTCCAGCGGTGCACCTGGGCGTAATCGGGCAGGGCTTCGTTGGCTTCGGCGACCGCTGCCGCCAGCTCCGCGTCGCTGCAATCGGCACGGTGCGGCCAGAGCAAGGCGTGGTTGTGCGGCAGGGCCTCGCCGTAGACGAAAGCCTGGGCGATATGGCGGCGCTGGGTCAGTTCCGACTCGACCCATTCCGGGTTGACGTTGCGCCCGAAACTGGTGACGAACTGGTGCTTCTTGCGGCCCTTGAGGTAGAGGAAACCTTCGGGGTCGAACTCGCCCAGATCGCCGCTCGGCCACCATTCATCAGCGTATGGCGCGTCCCCCAGATAACCGAGCAGCGCCGAGCCCTTGATCAGTACTTCGCCGTCTTCGGCCAGGCGCACTTCAACGTGCGGCAGCGGCTGGCCGACGCTGCCCGGACGCCGTGCGCCGGGGCGATTGAGGCACACCACCGAGGCGCATTCGGACAAGCCATAACCTTCGAAAACCGGCAGGCCGACACGCTGCGCTCGGTGCAGCAAGTCCTCCGAGACCCGCGCACCACCGACGGCGGCGAAACGCAGTTTTTGTGGATCGAAGGCTTTCTGTTCGGCAGCGCTGACCAACATCAGCAACAGTTGCGGCACCAGAATCAGACTCTCCGGCGCACGTCCGGCCAGATAACCCAGCAGGTGCGGTACATCGACGCCGCTGGCGCCCTGTATGCCCAAGGTTTTCTGGCTCGGCAGACTCAGCGTCGCACCGGCGTACAGCGCGGCGTAGCAGCCGAGGTTTTCCAGCAGAATCGCCAGTGGCAGCAACGCCAGATGATGCTGCGGATCGGTGGATTTGCTCGCTTGATCCAGCTCACGCGCCACACGCAGCAAACTGTTGGCGCTCAGGCACACGCCTTTCGGTGTGCCGGTGGTGCCGGAGGTGAAGGTCAGTTTGGCGGTGCCGGCTGGCAGGCGATTCGGGCCATCGAACGTGCGGCACCAGAACTCACCATGCTTCTCGTAACCGGCGGCGAGCAGTTCGGCGTCCAGCTCCGGTTCGGCAATCACCCGTTCGGCCTGGCTCTGTTCCAGACAATGGGCCCGTTGCGCGGGGCTGAAAAACGCCGGCAGCGTCACGCAGGTCAAGCCCTCGAACAACACGGCCAGATCCCACAGCATCGCATCGACGCCGTTATCCAGTGCCAAGGCGATCACCTGCGCCTGTTCATCGCGCAGGCGCTCCTGGCGATACAGCACCTCGGCGTAAACAGTGGCGTAATCGAGTTTCAGCGTATCGCCCCACAGCGCGGTGCTGTTGTCATTGCGCCGGGCATGGTCGCGCAGGGTTTCCTGGAAGCGTTGCAGTTCAAGCGACATGGCAGGCTCCTTCAATCGAGGTCGGCAGGCCCAATCGAGTGAACAGGCCGATATTGCGCAAATGGATGAAGCCGGCGCGGATGTTGCCGACGTGCACCCACGGCTTGCTTTCGTAATAACTGCCCCAGTGTTGACGCTCGTCACCCAGGCGATCCGGGTCGGCGGCGCATAATGTCACTGGCTTCAGACCGAGCCGATGGAAGCTGTTGACCAGCCCGATGTTGCCGGTGAACGTCACCCATTCCAGGCCGCCCATGGCCAGCAGGTAGGTGATGGCGATGATGCTCATGCGTGCGCTGCCGGTGTCGCTGGCGGCGAGGTTGCCGACTTCGACGATGCCGGTGCGATCCACCGGACGATCCGCCGCAGCGCTGATCAACGGTTCGATCGGTTCATCCAGATAGCGCTCGAGAAACAGCGGCTCTTGATGTGCACGACGTACACCGGCCACCGCACACAGCTCACCGTCGCCGTTGTGCATGCCGAACAGCTCGGGCATAAAGTGCCGAATGTCGGCGCCGTGGGCTTTGCGAAAACGCTGCTGGATGAAAGCTTCGAAAGTCTCTCGCAGCGCGTCGTCGGGCAAGGCGCCGGTCAACGTCATCTGCGGCGTTTCGGCTTGACCGAAGCGCAGGGGCAGGGGAATGTTCCAGTCGAAATCGGGCATGGGCAGAACGCCTCCCTCAATGATTTGAGCGCAGTATCGGAGGCGTTTCTTAACGAAGTCTGAAGGTGAAAAAAGGTTAATCAACGGGCAATCTTCAGATTGTCTTAAGACTGCAAGGGCAGGGTGGCCCCGTCGGTTCGCCCTGCAACCGGATCGAGACTGTCGAACGAATCGACCGTCACTCACGACAATCACGAGGCGCTACTTATGACCCGCGACACCGCCGTAACCCGTTATGGAAAACTGTCAATTACGTTGCACTGGCTGATGCTGGCGCTGTTCGTCGGCGTCTATGCCTGTGTCGAAATCAAGGGCTTCATGCCCAAGGGCAGCGAAGCGCGCGGCCTGCTGATGGGCTTCCACGGCCTGTTCGGCGCGAGCATTTTCGTGCTGGTGTGGGTGCGTCTCCTCGGCCGCTTGAGCCCACGCCCGCCGATCACTCCGAAGCCGCCAGCCTGGCAGACCGGCATCTCGCACCTGATGCACCTGGCGTTGTACGTGCTGATGATCGCCACGCCGATCCTCGCCTGGCTGATGCTCGCCGCGGCCGACAAACCCTTCCCGTACTTCGGCTTCCACGTCCCGGCACCAGTCGCCATCGACCCGGACTTCGCCAAACAGCTCAAGTACTGGCATGAAACGCTGGGCAGCGCCGGCTACTGGCTGATCGGCTTGCACGCGGCGGCGGGGCTGTTTCACCACTACTGGGTGCGGGATAACACGCTGGTGCGGATGTTGCCGGGCCGCACCGAATAACCCTGAGCCCCTTCAACCCCCAATCCCTGTGGGAGCGGGCTTGCTCGCGAAGGCGGAGTATCAGCCACTGATGATTTCGGCTGACACGACGCCTTCGCGAGCAAGCCCGCTCCCACAGTTTTTGTGGCGTGTTCGAGTGCTTGGACTTCAGGTTTTGCACCTGCCTGCCGATGAAATCTGCACGATTTCAACGGATGCCATTCATGAACAAGGTTGTTGCTCTACTGGCACTCACCGCCCTCATCGCAGGCTGCAAAACCAACAGCGCTTATACCCAGGTCGCAGATTTTCCCGCTCTGCGTTGCTTCGCCTACTGGGATGATAAAGCCATCACCTCGCTGGAAGTCAGCTACATCCGCGACCTGAGTCAGAGCGGTAACCTGCCGTGCACGATCATGCTGGGCAACCTGTACGAGAAGGGGCGCGGTGTGCCCCAGGACATTTCCAAAGCCAAGGCCCTCTATCAAGCCGTGGCCGATAAAGACGCCAGCGCCTATGGCCAACTTGGGCGCATGGCCGAAGAAGGCATCGGCGGGCCGGTCAATGACACCGATGCGCGGCAGTTTTATCAGCGTGCCGTGAGCAAGCCCGAGCAGCAGCGCAGTGAAGCCAAACTGGCCAAATACATGGAGGACGGGCGCGGTGGCCCGCAGGACCTGCAAGGCGCGCTGACGCATTACTTCAACGCCACGCAGTATCTCGGTGATGACGCGTGGCAAGGCATCGAACGCCTGCGCGCCAAAGGCTTGCCTCTGACGATCGAGCAGCAACAGCGCTATAACAATCTCTTTGTCAGCAGCGTGCAAAGCGGCCTCAAGAAACGGGTCGCCGCCATAGAGAAGTCTCTGGAGAACAACGTCAATTCGACGTCTGCCACCAAACCGGTGCAAGTACAGCTGGAGCACACCCCCGGCGCATTGGCCTCGGTGGTTTCGATACGGCAAAGCTCGGGCGATAGCGCCCTTGATCAAAGAGTCATGCAAGCCTTCAGCGATTATCGCTTTCCCGGTGACCCGATCATGCCACCGGGCCAGAAGAGCTATCAGGCGATCCCGATCGTCAGGACGGACGGCAAGAGTCCGCGGCAGAGATTTGACGAGAGCAGAAAGAACTGAGTCTTCCCTCGATTGAATCAGCTCCAACCGTGGCACCTTAAAGCGATATGAACGGATGACCCTCATGAACAAGGCAGTTGCTATTCTGGCCCTCACGATCCTCGTTGCAGGCTGCAAAACCACTCCACCCACTCCTCAGGAAGCAAGTCTCACCGGCACTCGCTGCCTGCTGTTCGCCAAGGTGAGTGACCTTTCCGCCGATCGCGTCGACTACATCCGCGACGCCAGCAACAACGGCAACCTCAACTGCAAGCTTGCGCTCGGCGCTTTGTATGAGTTTGGTCGTGGCGGTTTATCGGCGGATTTGCGCAAGGCGCGCTCCCTGTATGAGTCTGTCGCTACGGTGGACGGCGCCGGTTATGAGCAACTGGCGCGCATGGCCGAGGAGGGCCGCGGGCAGACGCCCGACGCTGTCGAGGCGCGACGGCTTTATCAGTTGGCGCTCGCACACCGAGAAAGCTTCAACAGTGAGTTCGCGCTGGCCCGGTTGATGGAAGAAGGCCGAGGTGGCCCGCAAGACTTGTCCGGGGCGCTGACGCATTACCTTAATGCCACCCAGCAAATCGATGACCAGGCTTGGGCCAGTGTGCAGCGGGTCCGTGCCCAGGGGTTGACCCTGACTGCCGAACAGACACAGCGTTACAACGAAAAATGGTACGACGCTGTTAGCACCAGTCTCGCAAGTACGGTGTACGACACCGAGTTGCTGTTGAACAGACAGATCAAACCCGGCACCGCGAATAAACCGGTCACGTTGGAGGCGAAAGGCAAACCCGGTTCGCTGGTGCCGCAACTCACCTTGGTCGAAAGTTCTGGCAATCACGACGTGGACCAGGCCGTACTGAAGGCACTCAGCGAATACCGCTACCCCGCGCTGCCGATCCTCAAAGCAGGGCAGGAATCGTGGTCATCCGAATTCCCGGTGAAGGTCGGCGTGAACTGATCGGGCTGGCCGGGCCACTTGCCGGAACAGCGTCCCGCGTCCACTCTATGACCTGCCGACAAGGAGCGTCCGCCGACCCTCCGTCGTGACCCAAGGGAGCTGGCAGCATGAGCGAAGACAACAAGGTAATAGGCCCGGCGTCGTACTTTCCCGCTATCGAAAAAAAATATGGCCAGCCTATCGAGCACTGGCTGAACCTGCTCGCCGGCATCACCGACAAGAAGCACATGGAGCTGGTGGCGTGGCTCAAGGAGGAACACGGCATGGGCCACGGTCATGCCAACGCCTTGGTTGCGCATCATCTGACGGTTAAAAAGTGAGGGCAGGGCAGCGATGATTTTCTCCCACCGGCCAGTGACGGCCGACGACGTCAACACCCTCTGCAGCTTTCCGCAAGGCGAACAAGAGCTGTTCTTCATGTTCCCGAAAGCGAGCTTCCCGCTGACGGAAGAGCAGATGCACACCGCGATCAGCCAGCGCTTCGACTCCACGGCGTTCTTGGCCAACGGCGAGTTCGTCGGCTTCGCCAACTTCTACCGTGCCGAGCACGACGGCGTCTGCTGCATCGGCAACGTCATCGTCGCGCCTTACGCCCGGGGCCAGGGTGTCGCTCGCTACATTGTCGAAACCATGACTGCGGTCGGCTTTGAAAAGTACGGGGCAAGGGAAGTGCAGCTGTCCTGCTTCAATGAAAACACGGCGGGGTTGCTGCTCTACCCGAAACTCGGCTTCGTGCCGTTCTCCATCGAAGAACGCCCGGCACCGGGCGGCAGACGCGCAGCCCTGATCAACATGACCCGCCACCGCCAATAGCCATCCCCCAATCCTTGTGGGAGCCGGGCTCGCCCGCGATGGCGCCAGCCCGGCCAGACGTGCTCCCGAGCCTTGCGCAGAACCTGTGGGAGCTAGCCTGCTAGCGAAGACGCCAGCCCAGTCAAAACGAGTTCCCGAGCCTGACCGCGAACCTGTGGGAGCGGGCTTGCTCGCGAAGACGCCAGCCCAAACGACACCGTACTGCATCCATAAACACGATCATCCAGGCACCCGATGACTCAAACCTCCTCACCCCTAAGCTGACGGCTCATCAGATCACAACTCGCCGACCACGACGTCAACCACTCCGGCATCTCGGGCGACTGTTCAGGCAACCCCAACTCCCTGACAAACTCACCCGGCGCAATCGTGCCTTTCGCCGAACGAAACAGCCCACGCATGACCACCACGCCGATCACCCGTCCCTTGCTCACGAAGCGATGCTCCATGAAGCTCCATTTGTCGTCCCAGCCAAGCATCCGGCTGTGAATTTCAAACGCTTCGAACAGCTTCAGCTCACGCCGAAATTTACCCCAGGTATCGCCAACGATCGGCAACGCTTTAGCTCGCAGCGCCACCCGAAACGCGCCACTGCGCAACACAAAATCCATGCGCCCGACATCAGCCATGGTGAAGTAGCGACCATTGGTGACGTGCCGATTCAAATCAAGATCCAGCGGCCACACGCGCATGCGGATAACGGTGGATTCCAGCGCATTGACAGGCTTGCGCCACGGTCGGCGAAAAAGCATGCAGAGCAGTCGAAACCACAAATTCATCAGTACGTCAGCCAGTTGAAAAGAGCGCTGCACTCTAGCGAGCCGGGCGATGGCGAGGTAGGTGTGTAAATGACTTTTTTGGCCGGAACAGTGCATTCCGATCATTGCCGGTTGGGTGCTGGATCGGTAGCTCGTTCAACCGGCGGATAAACAGGAAATAATCGGGATGTTTATATGAAGCCTGCCGTTACCACCGAAGCCCTACAACGCCTTGCGCCATCGCCTACGAGTACGCCAGAATCCGCCGGCTTGTGCGTCTAGGGCGCGGGTTCTATCGTCTGTCGGTCGCTGAAAAACAGTGATCGGGTTTGGTAGCCCGCCATAACTAGTCGCATCGCGCACCGTTCGCAGACCTCATCAGGTCGCTGCTCAATGGTGGCCATGCGCAGGACACCTTCGGGTGTGCCGGGTCCTAGTTACCGGTCTACCAACCCGCGTGTGGCCGCCACCCTTCGTTTGGTAGCGAGGGTGAAGGCTCCTCTTCAATAACTAGGAGTTTCACCATGATCAAACCAACACCCAACCCGCCAGAAACCGACCTCGCATCGCCCTACGAATCCCTCGATTCCAAAAAACTCCACGAAGCCGCCGAACGCGCCCTCGACCATTACCTGTCCCCGGCCACCCAAATCATGGCCAGCCCGCACAAACCTGAACCCATGTACCTCGCCAACCCGAAGTGCGACACCGAATCCCTGCTCGCCAACGCCAGCGAAACCCTCGGCTCCGCCAGCGAAATGCTCAACAACTTCGCCGCCACACTCGACACCTCCCACCGCAAAACCGCACTGGGCATCGCCCAGGTCGTCATGCTCGGCGAACTCGCCGTAAACCAGGCCCTCGACAACGTCGAAATCGCCCACTAGCCGTGCCCGTGCGACGAGCCATACCCTCGTCGCACCCGGCAATTTCAACCGAGCTGGCACAGAGCCACGCCTTGCGCCCCCAAGCCTCGGCTGTCACCCTTCGGCCCGTTCTTCAAGGATCAGAACAAGGAATCAAGGATTGAGTGGCTACGTTCCCAACCCCCCGAAAAACTACCGCTACGAAGAAGCCAAACCCGTCGATATTCATGCCCAGCGTTGGGCGGAGTATGAGAAGCATGGGAAAGAACCTGCGCGCGAGCCTGAGAAAGTCGGCATCGCGTTGAGGATTGGGGTTTTCTTTGATGGTACTGGTAACAACGCAAATAACTCCGCTGCGGGGTTGCTCTGCGGTGCTCATCATCCCATTGCGCCGCAGGATATCGATGCCAGTTGCAAGCCGTACATGAGTGATCCGGATAGCAGCTACGCCAACGACATCAGCAATGTGCAAAAACTGAGTGAGCTCTATTTCGCACCTCAGAAGGCGGAGGGCGATGGTTCGCACAAGCAAGCATTCCGCATGATTTACGTCGAGGGGATCGGTACCCGGTCAGGTGAAGAGGACAGTAAATTCGGCGCTGGCACAGGTCGAGGTGATACGGGTGTTGCGGGACGTGTCCAGCACTCTTTTGAAGAGATCAAATCGCGTATTGAAGATGTTCTGGATAACAATCCAAACAGTGAAATCACGTCTCTGACTTTCGATACGTTCGGCTTCAGTCGAGGCGCTGCGGCCGCACGGCACTTTGCAAATGAAGTCGTTCGCGGAAAACAGGGCCCCTTAGGGAATATATTCCGCAGCAATGCGAGTGACTTCAGTCGAACCTTCATTGACCAGTACAAAAGCAGTATCAATATGGGATTCATTGGTCTGTTCGACACCGTGCCTTCGATTGCTGGCTGGTCCAATCTGGGGAATGTAAAGAGCCCAGTCGCCACGGGCATCAAGCTCTACCTGGACCGTCGTTTTTTTACTGATGTCGTTCAGCTGTCCGCGCGTGATGAGTATCGGGCGAACTTTGCATTGAGTCGCGTCAAAGCCGATCACCTGGAAATCACTCTTCCAGGTGTGCATTCCGATATTGGTGGTGGCTACCGCGATGAGATTGAGGAGTGTGTACTCGTCAGTCCGATGCAAACGCTTGAGGTCTCGCAGTTTACCGATGTGTCTACCACGTCCATCTATCGGGATGCTGTGTCTTTGAAAAATCAGTGGGTCTCCAAAGGCTGGTCTGAAGACATGCTGGAGATTGTTACTCCTGAAGCGCTTCTCCTACCTGTAGATCAACAAGATCGGCTCAGCCCTCGCAGGAAGCGTGTTTATGCCGCCGTACAACTCAAACGTCCTGTGAGCGGCCTGTTGTCGAGGGTGTACCTGCGAGTGATGTATAGCCTCGCAAAGGAAAAGGGCGTTCGATTCAACGAGATTCCCGGAACGGCGGCTCTGGCGGTGCCCTCAGAGCTGCAGGCACTGTGTGATCGATTTGTGGCGGGTGACTACAGCACGACTCAGGATGAGGAGAAATTGCTGAAGTTGAAATACATTCATATGTCCGCTAACTGGAATCATCCACTTGGAAGAAGGGATGGCAGTGGTATCCGAGCCGTCTACATCAACGCACCCACCGAAGACATGATTCGTGTGCAACATCCCCATGTACCTGACTGGACTCTCTGGTAATGAAACTAATCGTCACCTTACTTCTTACTTTGTTCATGACCGGTTGCCAGTCTGCTGATCCGCTCTCGGCCAAAAATGATCCTAAATCCGAATGGTGGGAACTGGCTTTCACTGAACCCGATTACATGAAGGTTTGGGTGGAGGACAGTTCGGTGCAGGATATTACCGGCAGAGTCTTCTTCAGAACCGGCGGGGGGACTGCTGCTGGCGGAGAACCTGAAGACGGTACTGAGTCTGCCCGCGGCTGGACAGGGGTGGGAGGCAGCGGAAAAAGAGTGGTGGGTGCCGATCTACCCATTCGCATTTATGTCCGATGGCAATCGATCGTCGAGCAGAAAACTTGGCAAGCGTGGGTGGATATTCCTGAGGAGGCCAGACAAATAATGGTGACCTCCACAAATCAACGATGCCCGGAAAGGCCCGAAAGAACAGCGCGTTACATGGCTTCAGTTTATTTGGGGCTCGCTCCGGGTGGTGTTGTTCAGGTGTGGGTGAGGGATTCATGCCACCGACCAATCAAGGTTGCTAGAGCGCAAGGCGAAATCGACCCGCTGGGTCCGGAGCGGGGGAAAAATGGGGGTCGTTATGCCTACCCTGTGAGTGAAAAGGCCAAGCGCTATATCGACAAGTACGGCATTCCGTACGGTAGTTGGTAACAGTCATCTGATGAAACTACTTACAACGATGCTTTGTGTTCTCTTGATCAGCGGGTGCCAGCCAAGTGATCCGCTATCAGCCAAAAACGACCCCAAATCTCCTTGGTGGGAACTAGGCTTTACCGAGCCCAACTACATGAAAGTCTGGGTTGAGGACACTTCGGTCGAAGACATTAAAGGCAGAGCATTCATGCATACCGGAGGTGGATCGGCCTCAGGCGGGCAGCCAGAGGATGGAACAGCATCTGCTCAAGGTTGGCACGGCGTGGGAAGCAACGGAAAAGCTGTTGTAGGTGCTGATCTTCCCAAAAGGATCTATGTCCGTTGGCAGTCCATTGTTGAACCGCAAACGTACAAGGCCTGGGTAGATATCCCAGAGGAAGCCAGACAACTCATGCTTGAGTCCGTCAATCAGCGCTGCGCTAAAACACCTGAACAAAAGGGGCGCTATAACGCGTCTCTCTACTTGGGCCTGGCTCCCGGTGGTGGCGTGCAAGTCTGGGTTAGAGACTCATGCCACCATCCTGTCAAAGTCGCCAGAGCACAGGCAGAGGTCGAACCGCTGGGGCCTAGTCAAGGTAAGAACCAAGGGCGCTATGCGTATCCTGTCAGTGAAAAGTCCAAGCGGTATATCGAGAGATTCGGCATTCCGTACGGGAGTTGGTAGGAGGCAGCAAGAAGACATCTCCTGCCTGTCCTTACGTCGAGTCATTGCTGCGTCCAACGAAGGGGCGCTTTCGGCCAAAAGCGGTCATCGACTGTTTAGGGAATCCGCGGCGATTCACCTGCTAACAAGTTCATTAGCAAAAAGTAGTGAAGTCAGGTAGCCGGTGTTACGAAGTCGTCACGCATTCGGAACGCTGCAGATGAGCCGCTTTCGACAAGCGCGTCGAGCAGATACAGAATTGCCTCACGCAGGATGGGATCGCGTTTGAGTTCTAACGGACGTGAGTAGACATGCCTCTGGAGCAAACTTTCGAGTATGAAAACGGTGTTGGACTCGCGCAGCATGTCGGCGCTCTTTCCGAGCCTGATCGCACTTGCAATGTTTACAAAAGCTGCTGGCATGGAACGCTCGCCTATGTGGTATAGAAAACGCGCGTAGCTGTCCAGTACGATCGAGACCGGCGGCAGAGCATTAAACAGTGAGTCGACGTTATGAGCGTGGCCTTCCAGGCTCCTCCAGTGCCGGACTTCGTCCTTCCAATACGCGGTCAGGAAGATCGTCAAGAGTACCTCACTGCCGTATGGATGCTCCTTTTCCAGTTGTGCAAGCCACTTGGCGTGCTTGAGCCTCTCGGCAAACAGGTTCCATAAAAACCAATACTGCTTGGTATTAGGGTTGCGATCCTCGCTGCTGGTCAATCCTTGGACGACGCTATGGATTTCGCGTGGGTGCCTCTCAACCGCATCCAAGATGGGCTGCAGGACGTGTACCGCATCGACATCAGCCACACGCATGACAAACTCTTGCACGCAGTAGCAGATCGACTGTTCACTTTCAAAGTTTCGCTCACGCTGCCCATTAGAGCGGTCGTACTTGCGGCTCCAACAGTCGACCAAGTATTCAGTGGCGCGTCTGTACGCAGCCACAGCGAGAGGATCACTGGGTACTTGGCCGAGTATTGCGAGAACTTTTTCGAACGCCTCAGCACCGAATAAGTCGGTGATTTCGAGCCGGATGTGCGCATCTTCGGCGATCGTTCCGTCAGTCCAGAAACGCTCGCGAACCGCTGAGGCTGACGCGGCGACGATAGCTTCCAGCGGCTTACGCTTATCGTATCGCTTATTCTTTTCGGCTGCCCAATCACAATTGGAGTTAGACGCCTCTGTAGAAATAGCATTGACAATGCGGAGGGCAAGCGTGGCATTTTCTGTCCAGAAGTGGCCATCAATGCCATTGCTGGCATACCAGCGGACTTCTTCAATTGGGTGTGTTATTGCAGTAATAAAAGCCAAACGCACGCGCGGCTTTTGGCTTTGAGTCAGAGGCTTGGCAAGGAGCAGCGGCGCCACAGAAGCACACGGACGATCGGCTTGCATTGAGAACCTCTGCATCCGGTTTACGCTTCCCCATGCGTCCCCGTGCCTGGAGATTTCGGAGCAGATGACATCAATGCACCAGTCCTGCTCTTGTGGCGACATATCCTCCCAATGATCGCGGATGCACACAGCAGCGACAAAACCGGGAGCATTTTGGCTACTGTCCGGGTATTCATTGGTGCGGTCGATCTCCTTCGCCTCTGAGAGCATCTCCCTCCATTGTGCGGGTTCAGCAGAGCCAAGTTTGTATTGGAAGATTTGGAGTCCCCAGTTGTAGATGTCTAGACGGGCTTTCGTTGCTTCTGTGCCCTTTGTGCTCTCCTCAATGAATTGCTGCACTTCTGGGGCCGCTGGTTTGGGTTCCAGACTGATGTAGCTATTAGTTGGCTCTTCGTTGTCCACTGGAGATGTCGCGCTAAATGCTGGCTGGTCTTTAACTACCACATACTGGCGCAAGTCCATCCGATGAAGGGCAAGCTGCCATACAAAGTCATCTTCTTGACGCTTGCCCAATGCAGGTAGTTCGGCCAGGTGCTTGTCGATGATGGCGTGAACCCTTGGGGCAAGAGAGCCGAATTGCAGGTTTGCGATAGCAACTTCGAGGTCATGTTGACGATGCGCTAGCTCGTTAGACTGCTTCCTTTCCTCTTCATATATTTTTTTTTCGGCGTTCATGGTGGGAAACATTCCCGCAAGCAGGGAAGTCTGGTGCTCGCTGGCCATGCGAATGCGGTCGATAAGGATGTAGTCCTGCACTGAAAGCATTACTAGAAGGGCCTCTCCGGACAGGTGAGGATGGGCAATTGCCACGCTTGCAACGACTGCTGCGAGTGCTGCGGATTCGCTGCGGCGCAGGATCGCAAGCAGCACAGTGTCCAATCCCTTAGGGTGGGATTTAGCATAGTCGAGCAGCCACTTCTCGAGAGCCATTAGCAGCGACTGAAGTACATAGGGGCTGACGCCGAGGCCTCGGTACATCCCCCAGAGCCGCGGGTTTACCCATTGTTTCCGCACTAGCCCGTCTGCGAGCTTCAGCTCGACTTCCCAAGCGGGTTCCAATCGATCACCAAGGCGTGGATGCGCGTACCACTCGGCGCTGTGATTGAAGACCTGTACCAGGAAATCGAGGCCCTTTTCTGGATGGCGCGTGAGCAGGTTGATCCATGGTCCTCGGAACGCACTGGCAGGGAGAAAATGGCGACTCAGTTCTTCCTTGATACCGAAGTAAAGCTCAATGTCGAAGGATGAATGACCGAAGGACTCCTCGCGCAGGTACTCCTCCGTGGCGAGAAAGTTATCGAGTGCGACGCGGATCAAAAGATCCGGCAGGTCGCGAGCCGTAGGTGCACCGTCGAGACCCGCAAGAAGAATGTCGCGAAACTCTTCGGCGACGGGGTCGTGATTCCAGCCGTCCCTGATTTGTCCGCGCATAACAGCTTCGAAGCGAACAGGGTTGGCCTTTGGAATCTTGGCAATGACCTTGAGAACGCGTTTGCGTGCATCGCCCCTTCTGTAGTTGTCAACGGTCGGGAGGAGCCAATGAGCAATTCCGGCGATCTGTTCGGCTCCTTCGATGTCCGGTGCCCACCAATTGACGCCGCGTACGGCATCCTCGATCAATGCAAGTAGCAGTGGAGAGTCTTCCGAACCGAAACTGCCAATGTTGCGATGAACAAGACCTGCGACGGTCGCCCAGACCACGCCGTCCGGCACGCTCAGGATCGAACTGTGGCCGCGCACGCCGTCAAGCCAGGTAGGCGATGTCATGCAGGCAACCCGCAGTAGGTGGATTACCCGCTTGAGTACGGCTCGGTCATTGGCGAGCAAATCAGCCTCGTGCCGCGCCAGGAATTCGGGGGCAGATGGTGCTTTCAACAGCGAAACCAGCGTGTCGTCGCGGAATTGAGCGGGAGTATCTGCTTGGGTGATGGCTGCTCGGAAGATCCGGTCTGCAGCAGGCTCATCGCGATCGACCAGTTCGGCAACCCACTTTCGGTAAGAGCGGCGCAATGCGGGATGCGGGCCAATCGCGGAGGCGAGCGCCTTGAATGCCATTTCATCCGTAAGGTGCTGCTCCTCGATCCATTGCAGGATGGCCCAGTCTTCGAGTACATCGTGCGCCGTCGCAACGAGCAGAGGCTTCCCGTCCGGAGAAACAACGAGGGAGTCCTGTTTCAGCAGAGTTATGGCTACAGGGTCGAATCCAGAAGCGGATACATGATCTGAAAGGGCACGCGCCCTGCGTACAGCCAGCTCCTGCAAAGCCTCTTCGCGCAGACGCGGCATGCCGCTGGCGGGGTTGTGATCCGCACGTACTATCTGCCGCCAAAAAACAGCCCGAAAATCCCTCTCGCTTTCTGGAAGTGGGCGTCCTGCATCCCAAGGAATCTGGCGTGCTTTGTCGATAAAGTACGGGTTGCGCAGGATCTTGCGCAGAGCTGGATTGCCCAGTGGGATCGCCATTGATGGAAACGCTGTCTGAATCTCTTCTAGTTCGGAGTCGTCGAGTTCTGGTACCTCGATAACAGCGTAATCAATTCCTGCAGGTAGAAGGAAGCTGGCCTGTACTTGCTCCACGGAATAGTCGCGACAGGTCATGACGATACTGAGACCGTTGTCTCCCTGGGTAAGCGTCATCAGATCACTGAAGGCGTCACGTGTGGGCTTTTCGAGCAGGCGTTCGACGCTCTCGATGACGAGTACCTTGCGGTCCTGCGCTCCGAGAATGGCCTGTAGCTCTGTGGCGCGCGCGGGAATCTGACTGTTGTGCAGGGTTTCATCAATGTGGGCGGCAGCGAACTCCTCAACCCGGAAGCCAAAGGTGAAGAATTCGCGGGAAAGAAAAGACATTACTTCTTTGCCAATAACCGACTTTCCGCTACCAGCTGGCCCCGTGATCAGGACAACTTGCTTCGTTTCGAGGGCTTCAATAACTTTTTGAATAATCCTAGCGCGCTGCAGGTGTAAGGTTGGTCCAATCGTTTTGCGGATTTTCCTCAGCACGAAATCGGTATGGTTTTGCAAGGCTACCAGTACGTGTCTCTCGTGCGTTCCGACTTCGCCGTATGACAGGATAAGAGAATCTGGAAGGTCAGCGCGTTTCAGGCTTCGAGCGGCTGGATTAGCGTCGCTGGTAAAGGACAAAAGGCTGTTCCAGGCCGCAGTCGCGCTTGCGAGCGGATCTGAGTTAGTGGACTTGAGAGCGAGCAGTGTTTTGACATGTGCTTCGGTCTGACGGGTCGATGTGTGCAGATCGAGGCTCAGTACGTGTAATACGCACAAGAAGGGCCACAGATATTCGGCAGTGACGGGCGTGTCTTCCAGTGCGCTTACAATTGTGCATAGTTCATTGCACTGGGAGACTGACTTCTTAGAGATGAATCCGTTGAGAGACAGGCGCCGCTGGAATTCTTTGCCATCAGCGGCCCCCCTGGCGCAATCGAGTAGCCCAGAGAAATTTTCGAGGAGCGTGTTCGTGCCCCGTAGAGTAACGAGGACAAGGCGATCGTACTGGAGGTTGAAAGGGACGGCTTTCTTGAAGTCTTTCCAGAAATCTTCAACAGTTTTCTTGCACTCATCGTCGGCAGCACTAATCGTGAGGCTACGCTTAACTTGGCCAACAAGTTTTGCGGGTGCTTCACCTTCCCGCTCGCAGATGACGAGGAAATCATCGGTATTGAAACCGAGATGCTCTGTTTGAAAATGGACCTCTGTAACACCTCTATCAGTCAGTATTGGCGGGATGCTGCGGACAAGCAATTGCGCCAACCAATACGCCTGAACATGCTGCTCGAAGAAAACGCCTGCGCTCCCGGTGGCAGCTGGACTTGAAACTCGCTCCTGGTTTTGACCATCCATACCGCCCACCCTATGTCTTCTTCCTCTTCCCAATCGAGGGGGCAACTGCGTTCTAGGCCTGCCTCGATGACAACACCATGCAAGCGTTCACACCCCACGCTACGTTCAGACTGACCAAAATTATCAAGAAAGTAGGAATATCATTAATCTGCTAGGGGTTCTACTGATAGTCCGCTTTTGGCCGAAAGCAGCCCCTTCGTAATTCCCATCAGTCCGAGTTCTGCCAGATCAACTGAATCCAATAGCGATATCACTCAGCAACGATCTCAAACGCACCACCCACCAAAACCTCCCCATTCACCAAAACCCTAACCCCATGCCGCCCCAAAAAATGCCTCCGCGTCGTAAAATCCCTAATCACCTGCCGCCTCCCCACAACCACTTCCCCAAACCCCGCCAACACCACCGTCTTCAACTTGAAAACCTTCCCCGACACCCCGCCATTCGCCTTCACATAGTCAATCGCATAATCAATCACCAACCGCTGTTCATGCGCCACCGTCGACTTCACTGTAAACGACAACGTAATCGCCTCACCCAACCGAACCACAGCCGGCTCAACCCGCACGTCCAGCAACTCAACCTCAGCCTTGGCGCCCGCACCAATCACCGTCAGCGCACGCAGATCGCCCTGTTTGATCAAGCTGCGCAACGCATGCTTGGCAATCCACGCCGTGTGTTTGTTCTCCAGTGGCCAGCTTTCAATCGTGTCCAGCACCCATTCCGGATGTTCCTTGGTGACGTCATTCAAATGGTTCGCCACGGACTTGCGTACGTACAAACTCTCATCGGCTTTCAACCGATCGAGGATTACGGCGGTCAGTTGCGGGTTGGCTTGCACGGCTTCCAGGCGAAATGACCAGGGCAGGCGAGGGCGGGTGCCTTCGCTGGCGAGGCGGCGGACGTGGTGGTTTTGGTCTTGGGTCCAGTCGTGCATGTGTTCCAGCGAGCGTTCGAGGTCGCTGCGCAGGAAGTGGCGGATGGCGAATTCGGAGGAGCCGAAGGTGGTGAAGTATTTGAGTGCTTGCATCGAGGTCTCGAAAGCGTGGCTGCCGTAGCTGGCGACGTAGTGCGGCAGGCACATGCTGACGAATCCGCTGTTGAGGCGGGGGGCGAGTTCGCGCAGGACTTCGAGGGAATCCTCGTAGTCCAGGGGCAGCACGGTGTGCAGGCTTTCGCTGACGCGGGCCATGCGTTGCATCACCGACAATTCCGCCAGCCCTTGGTTGGCGTGCTTGAGAAACGCCTTGGCCTTGAACGCCGGGTACACGGCGCTCATTTCGCTGGCGATGTGTTGCAGGCGTTCGGCGTTGAAGATTTCCTTTAACGCCGGGGCGGCGGTGTCGGTGGTGCTCATGGTCAGGTCATCGGGGTGCTGACGAACGCTTCGAGAGTTTCGGCGTACGCGGTGTATTGGGCGATGTGCGGGTAGCGGCGGGTATCGATCTGGTCGGGGACGACGAGGTCGGTGAAGCTCCAGGCGACGGCGAGGCTGATGCCGGCCTGGGTGAGGGTGCCGTCGGTGGGCAGGCCGGTTTTTTCCAGTTCCTGTTCGAGGGCGGTGAACGCGGCGGCGAGTTGGCCTTCGACGCGTTCGACCCACGGTTGGTATTGAATGTCGGCCGGGCGCAGGTTGCGTTCGTAGTAGAGCTGCACGGCTTTTTCGCAGGCGGCGAGGCTGAGGCCGATCAGGCGCAGGGCGTGGGCGCGTTGTTTGAGGTCGGTCGGCAGCAGGCTTTTGCCGCTGGCGGCTTCGAGGTAGTCGAGGATGAGGGTGGAGTCCATCAGGACCACGCCGTCGTTGAGGATCAGCGTGGGCGCCTTGACCACCGGGTTGATCTGCTGGAATTGCTCGAAGTGGCGGAACACCGAGACCGATTCATGTTCGAGGTCGATGCCGAGGCGTTTGGCGGAGATCGCCACGCGGCGCACGTAAGGGGAGTCCAGCATGCCGATCAGTTTCATGACGCGTTCCTTCAAGTCGAACCGGTGGGAAGGCATAACCTAGCCGAGCCTGAGGTAAATGTCAGTCGTCAAAACCGGCTTGTTCGTGAATCTCATCCACATTCAATTCCAGCCGATACGCCACCGCCACAAATAACGCCTGACACAAACACAAGGTCGCACTCAGCGAACGGAACGCCAATGCGCTGCCCTCATTCACCAGCAGCAGGCTGTTGGCGTTTTTGGCCAATGGCGAGAGGTGGCTGTCGGTGAGGATCAGGGTGTTGGCCTGTTGCTGGCGGGCGTAGCGCAGGCAGTGCTGGGTTTCCTTGGCGTAGGGGGTGAAGCTGATGGCGATCACCAAATCGCCGCTACGCACGCTGCGCATCTGCTCGCGATAACTGCCGCCCAGCCCGGAAACCAGGTGAATGCGCTTGTGAGTATGTTGCAAGTTGTAAACGAGGTAGTCGGCGACGGCGAAGGAGCGGCGCACGCCGACGACATAGATGTTGTCGGCGTTGACGATCAGGTCGACGGCTTTTTCGAACGCGACGTCGTCGAGTTCGCGGCCCAGGCGTTCGATGCCGGAGCGGGTGGCGTCGATGCATTCGCGGGCGAGGTCGCCGTCGCTGGCTTGCTGCGACTGGTTGGCGATCATGCTGCGGATGCGTTGCTGGTAGTTGTGCACCGGCGAGGCTTTGTGGGTGTAGGCGGTGCGGAACAGTGCCTGCATTTCGCTGAAGCCGCTGAAGCCGAAGCGCTGCGAGAAGCGCACGATGGCGGACGGATGCACCTCGCACTCCCGGGCGATGTCGCTGATGCGGTCGACCATGATCCGGTCGCTTTGCTGGCTCATGTAGCTGGCGATGCGCTTGAGTTGGCGCGGCAGGGTGTCGTATTCGTCGGTGATCAGTTGCAGCAGACGCTCGGCATTGATCGGGGGGCTGGCGAGGGGGCGCTCGTCGTTGGCCGGCAGATCGGGGCGGGGCATAAGTCTTCCTTCAGGCTGATCAAATCACACAAAGTGCTGGGTTGTGGCTGATGTTAGGAGGGCTTTTGGGGTTCTGCTTGGCTGAAACGATGCACCGGGAGTAGAAAAATTCGCGATGAGACGCCAGCGGTTAGCCGTTTGTCTTCTATATACAGCCGTTGGACTGAATTTCTTGCTATAAACGCACTCCGATGACCGCCACGAAGCCTGTGTCAGACCCGTTTACGGCTGTTGTCGGACAAATTCCCGGTATTTACAGTTGCTGAGGCCTCAAACGGGCCTTAGACTGCCGCCCCTTCGTAAATTGAGTGCCGGGTGGCGTTTGCAATAAACGATGCCTTTTCGTCGACCGGACACGGTTCGCCGGAACGCTCCCTATTTCGCCTTAATGCACGTTTTTTTATAGAGATATCAATGACAAAGGACAAGTTGCTGGCCATGCCGGCAGATGACTACATGAATGCCGAGCAACACGCTTTCTTCACTGAGCTGTTGCAGAACATGAAAGTCGAAACCCACGAGCGCATTGAGCAAAACCGTATCGCCATCGAAAGCCTGGACACTCCGGCCGACCCGGCGGACGCGGCTTCGGTTGAAGAAGAGCGCACCTGGCTGGTGAACGCGATCGATCGCGACCAGCGCATGCTGCCGCAACTGGAACAAGCCCTTGAGCGCATCAAGGAAGACAGTTTTGGCTGGTGCGACGACAGCGGCGAGGCCATCGGCCTGAAACGCCTGCTGATCAGCCCGACCACCAAGTACTGCATCGAAGCTCAAGAGCGTCACGAGCAGATCGACAAGCACCAGCGTCAGGCCTGATTCCATGGCTGCCCCCTGAATCGGGGGCGCCTGCAAAAGATCGCAGCCTTCGGCAGCTCCTACACGAGCTGACGGGGCTGCGATCTTTGCTTTTGCTCGTCTGCGATATTTTGCGCGCCGTTCCATTGACCTGCTGCAGACTCCACGACTAACGGACCATGGATAATGGCGTTCTAGTGGCGTTTAATGCAGTCACAACAATGAGAACAAGCGTGGGGTGTTGATATGACGAGAGATGGATCTCTGGTTGGGGCTTTGCCCGCACCAGTGCTGTTGCCGAAAAACCGCTGGATCGCTCCGACCCTGCAAAGCATCGCCCTGATGCTGTTGCTCGCCGGCATGACGCTGGGTGGAGGGTCGCTGTACATCGGCCTGCCGCTGGCGGTGCTGATTGTCTGGCTGCCGCGCCTGCGCTCGCGGGCCACCCCTGATGCTGCGCCTGTCGATGCCGGCAGCGCGATTGCCGAACTCACCCGCGATCTTTCCTACACCACCAGTCATAACGCGCTGTCAGCCGCCGGTGTGGCGTTTTCCGTCAAGCAACTGGCGAGCAAACTCGAATCGCAACTCGATGCGGCGGCGCAGATTGTCAGCAACGCCGAAGTGATGATCGCCACCGAACACGCCACTTCGCAGCTCAGTCGTGAAGCGCTGGACGCCGCCAGCGAAGCGCATCACAGCAGCGCGGCGGGGCGCACCGAACTGGTGGATTCGATTGCGCGCATGCACCAACTCAGTCAACGCGCCAACGCCAGTCGTGAGCTGATCGAAGCCCTGAGTCTGCGCAGCGATGATATTCAACGGGTGACGCTGGTGATTCAGTCCATCGCCAGCCAGACCAATCTGCTCGCCCTCAACGCGGCGATTGAAGCGGCGCGGGCTGGCGAGCATGGCCGTGGTTTTGCGGTGGTGGCGGATGAGGTGCGCGGTCTGGCAGCGCGGACTGCCTCGGCGACCGGCGAGGTCGGGGAGATGGTTGCCGACATTCAGCAGCGTACGGCGCAAGTGGTGGAGCAGATCCGCGAGCTGTCCAGCGATCTGCAGACCGGTGTCGAGCAGGTCGAGAACACCGGCCAGCATCTGGAAAACATCGCGCGGTTGGCGGCCGGGGTGGAAACCCAGGTCGGCGAAATCGCCCGTGGCGCGGAAACCAATCGCGAGCAGCTCGACAGTCTGTTCAAGGCCATCGAGCAGATGCGCAGTGATCTGGCGATCAGCGATCAACAAACCCGGCGTCTGGCCGAGGCCGCTGTGCAGATGGAAGGGCAGGCGGAAACCATCAGCGAGCGTCTGGCCGAAGTCGGTCTGGATGACTATCACCAGCGCGTCTATGACCTGGCGCGTGAGGGCGCGAGTCAGATTGCGGCCCGGTTCGAGGCGGATGTCGAGCAGGGGCGGATCAGTCTTGAGGATTTGTTCGACCGTCAATATCAACCGATTCCCGGGACGCAGCCGGCGAAGTTTCAGACACGTTTCGACCGCTACACCGATCAGGTGCTGCCGGCGATCCAGGAGCCGTTGCTGCCGCGTCATGAGGGGTTAGTGTTCGCGATTGCCTGCACGCAGCAGGGTTATGTGCCGACGCACAACCTGGCGTTCAGTCAGCCGTTGACCGGTGACGCGCAGGTCGACGCGGTGGGTAACCGCACCAAGCGCAAGTTCGCCGACCGCACCGGGATCCGCTGCGGCAGCCATCAACAGGCGGTGTTGCTGCAGACCTACACCCGTGACACCGGGGAGCTGATGCACGACTTGTCGGTGCCGATCATGGTCAAGGGCCGGCATTGGGGCGGTCTGCGCCTGGGTTACAAGCCGGAGAATCCGCGCTGATCGATTGTTACCGCTCGCGCAATGAATCTGTGCACGGGCGTTGCTGTTTCCTCTGCGATGAAGTCATTAACATGGCCGTTAGTTAGGTAGCTAATGAAATCGAGAGGTCAGTATGTGCAGAGTCGATGTCGCGGTGATGATTGGCAGTGGTGTGCCCGCCGGATTGCGCGCGATGGGCCAGAGCGTCTGCTGGGTGGTGTTGCTCAATGGTGAGCGGCGTGGCACCGCGTTCGCCAGTCGCGACGAGGCGGAGGAGTGCAAGGCTGCCTGGCTCGCGCAACTGATGGCCGAGCCTGGCGACAGCCTGCACTGACATTTATTAACGTCCGTCGTGCAGGCGTACGTTCAATTCATCGACCATCACCGCTTCTTCGCCGTCGGCGCGCAGCCACTCCTTCAGCAGTTGCGCCTGTTGTGGCGTCCAGAAGTCGGCATCGATCAGTTTGGTATTAGCGTCCAGCGGATGCGCTTCGATGAAGTCGTCGATTGCCCCGTTTTCCGACGGCAGGCCCAGTTGGTCGAACAGGGTTTTCAGATCATATGCAGGCAGTTCCATCGTGTACTCCTTTTGCGTGTGCCGGAATGGCGCTGTCGCTCGCTCTTTATCTGAGGCAGCCGTTGGACAAGAGTTCGATCCGTGATTCAAGCAAGCGGGCGAGGGCGCACGCCTCGTTATGGTCTTCGCGGAAACCTCTTACACGACCGGTGGAAGATTCCTTGATATGAAAGAACGCGTTACCTGCCGGGACCACCTGAAATCGTGGGGTCTGAACGCTTTGTGCGTATTGCGCAAGTTCCGGCAAATCAGTGCCGTGCAGCACGAAAGGCGTATCCATGACTGGTTTGGAGGGCTGGGCAAAGTGAGTCAGAGTGCACATATGAAGTCCTTTTCATGAGATAGCCGACGGTTACAGGTCGGTTCGGGTAGTCGGAAGCAGCATCGCTGCTCTAGAATCGCCAGTGTCTGCTGGCGACAGGTGCCTATCTAAAGCAATTTTTTACCGGCGATATGTCGGAAAAGGGCTTTTTTTCGTCAGTTTTTTCCCTAAAGTTTGTAGTCCGTCTTCGTTGCGCTTCAATGAAGATTTTTCCTTCAAGGCCTGGCGAACATCGAGGCAAGTTTCTCGCCTGACTTTCCAGTAGTCTTGCGAACTTGTGATGTATGGGCGCTCCGCTTGTTTCAGGTGTACTGAAGTCATTCGGTAACAGCATCGGCCTGGCCGTTTTTTTGCCGTGCGCGTTTTGGCGCCGGGTACTTTTTCAGATGTGGGGATGTTTCTTTGGCAGTCAGTAACCTCGATATGCATGCTTTGTTCGTGTTGGGTGATTTGCGTGCAAAGCTGGTCAAGCTGTTCCAGTCGCGTTTTGTTTACATCACCGAACAGAACGCCGAAGGCATTTACGTGGCCGAGATCGACACCGAAAGTGCGTTGGTGGTCGATGACAAACCGGGGCTCAAGCTCAAGGTCGGCGATCATTTCAGCGCGGCCGTGCTGCCCAGCCGTGAAGGCGGCAAGATGGACATTCGCTTTCGCGAAATCAAACTCACGGTGTACGGCCTGGGCGATTACGCCTTTGTCGATACAGCGGACGGCCACGCGATCCTGTTCAAGGAAGGCCACAGCGTGGTGACGGTGTTTGCCGCACACCAGCAACTGCAGGAAGGCCTGACCAAGACCCTGAAAGCCGTTACCGGTAAAGCGGCGAAGTGGCGCAAGGGCGAACTGATCACGTTCAAGGCCAGCGAGTGATCGGTGGTGTGAGCCGCGCCGACTTCCATTCGCAGAACCTCGACCGTGCGCGTGAGGAGGCATTGCGCCTGTTCAACGCCAAAGCCGAATTGCACGGCGCGTGGCTGAGCTGGGTGGCAGCGCAGATCTACACCTTGCGGCCTGCGGAATACGCCAGCATGGTCAGACGCGAGCTGCAAAGCTTGCAGGAAAAGTCTGAAACATAACCTCGCCGGGATTGGCCCCCGGAAAAAGCAGGAACCTCGGCTACAGTCAGTTGACTGAGTATTCAGAGGCTTGCGGTCTTCTGCCAGGCCATCCTGCTATTGCTGTGAACAGCACGAGGTGCAAAGCATGAAAGGAATTCGACGGCTATTGGCCGCCAGCGTGGTTTCGTTCGGTGTACTGACGGCCGCGCAGCCGGCAGCGGCGGCGCAGGCACCGATTCATTTTGCCGACCTGAACTGGGAAAGCGGCAGCCTGATCACCGATGTCCTGCGGATCATCGTCGAGAAGGGCTATGGCCTGCCGACCGATACGTTGCCCGGCACCACCATCACCCTGGAAACCGCGCTGGCCAACAATGACATTCAGGTCATTGGCGAAGAGTGGGCCGGGCGCAGTCCGGTGTGGGTCAAGGCTGAAGCGGAGGGCAAGGTCGTCAGTCTCGGCGATACGGTCAAGGGTGCGACTGAAGGCTGGTGGGTGCCGGAATACGTGATCAAGGGTGACCCGGCCAAGGGCATCAAGCCGCTGGCGCCGGACCTGCGCAGTGTCAGTGATCTGAAGAAATACAAGGATGTGTTCAAGGACCCGGAAAATCCGAGCAAGGGTCGGTTCCTCAACAGCCCGATCGGCTGGACCTCGGAAGTGGTGAACAAACAGAAGCTGACCGCTTACGGCCTGCAGGACGATTACACCAATTTCCGCAGTGGCTCGGGCGCGGCGCTGGATGCCGAGATCAGCTCTTCGATCCGTCGGGGCAAACCGGTGCTGTTCTATTACTGGTCGCCGACGCCATTGCTGGGCAAATTCAAACTGGTGCAGCTGGAAGAGCCACCGTTCGATGCCGAGGCGTGGAAGACCCTGACCGATGCCGATAACCCCAATCCGAAACCGACCCGTTCGCTGGCATCGAAGCTGTCGATTGGCGTGTCTACGCCGTTCCAGAAGCAGTATCCGCAGATCGCGGATTTCTTCAGCAAGGTGGATTTCCCGATCGAGCCGCTGAACAAGGCGTTGGCCGAGATGAGCGAGAAACACACCGCACCACGGCAGGCGGCTGAGGCCTTCATGAAGGCGCATCCGGAGGTGTGGCAGGCTTGGGTGCCGAAGGATGTGGCGGAGAAGGTGGCGGCTGATCTGAAATAGATAGTTGAGACTGCTGGCCTCTTCGCGAGCAAGCCCGCTCCCACAATTGGAGCGCTCTGTCCTGTGGGAGCAGTCTCACTCCCACAATTGGAACGCGTTCTCCTGTGGGAGCGGGCTTGCTCGCGAAGCTTTCATGCTTTTAGAACTTCGTTTGCACCGCCAATTCAAAGGTACGCGGCGTACCCAGATAGTAAGCCGGCGATACATGCGCAAACTCGGCATACACCTCATTGGTCAGGTTGCGCACTCGGCCGGTGACGGTGGTGTGCGAGTCGACCTTGTAGCTGAGGAAGCTGCCGAACAGCGTGTACGACGGCACGGTCATGGTGTTCGCCGTGTCCGCATACACCGACGCCACATACCGCGCATCGACCCCACCTTGCCATTGCGGCGAAAAATCGTAAGTCAGCCATAGATTGCCGACCCGGTCCGGAACGTTGGTCGGCGTGTTGCCCTTGCGTGAAACCACCGCGCCGGCGGCGTTCTTTTCGGTGAAATCATCGTATTGTGCATCGACCCAGGCGAAGTTGCCTTCGGCCAACAGTTTGTCGGTGATCCGCAGGGAGCTGGCAATCTCGATGCCTTTCGAAGTTTGCTGTCCTACCGGGATGCTGCTGGTAGGGTCCAGCGGGTCAGTCACGGCGAAGTCCTTGCGCTCGATGGTGTAG
This sequence comes from Pseudomonas fluorescens, assembly GCF_004683905.1. Lineage (NCBI taxonomy): Bacteria > Pseudomonadati > Pseudomonadota > Gammaproteobacteria > Pseudomonadales > Pseudomonadaceae > Pseudomonas > Pseudomonas fluorescens. The sequence goes on along the minus strand of NZ_CP038438.1, from coordinate 3,677,111 downwards.
GCGGCAACCGTCGCCGAGCCACGGCCTTCCAGGTAGTCGAACTTGCTGCCGACTTCCCATTGCTTGCCGGTGGAAACATCGAAGTCCTGCGTGCCATTCGGTTGCTCGGCGGCAGTGCTGTATTGCACGTAGACGCTGGCGGATGGGATGAACTGGTAAGTCAGGCCGACACGCCCGGTGATCGGCTCCCAGCTGCGTTTGAGATGCTTCGGATTGGCGGCCGTCACGGTGCGATGGTTGGTCACGTCGAGGTCGATGTCGTCGTAACGCAGGCCGGTGAGCAACGCCAGTTTGTCGGTCAGTGCCAGGCGGTTTTCCACGAACAGCGCCTTGGTGGTGACCTCGTTGGTCTTGTCGCTGATCAGTGTCGGGTTGGTGCCGGGAATATCGTAGAAATGCCCCGGACGGTAGTTGTTCGGATCGACCGTGCTTGCGCCTTTGATATTCAGCGGCGAGTTGGTGGTCTGGTTGACCTTGTACTCGAAACCACCGGACCAAGTGGTGTCGAGGCCGAACAGGGTGTTGTCGTGGCGCAGTTCGAACTGGTTGCCGTTCTGCTCGCCCTGATGCCGCACTTGATAGGCGGTGGAGCGGGTCACCGCACTATTGTCGGCGTTGTACTGATAGGTTTCGAGGTTGCGGTAATCGCGTTGGCTGTCGAGGTGATACAGCGTGTTGCGCAGGGTGGTGCTGTCGTTGATCCGGTAATCGATGATCGAGCGCACCCAGATCGTGCGCTGTTCGTAGCGTCCGTCCTCGACGTTGTAGTTGTTGAAGCGGTTGTGTTTGTCGATCTTCAACTCGCCGGCCTTGGGGTTGAGCACCGGCGTGCCCCAGTACGGGCTGTCTTCGTGTTCGTCCTGATATTCCAGGGCCAGGGTGTGCGACAGATCCGGCGTGAGGTCGCTGAGCAACGAGAACGCCACGCTCCAGGCATCGCGTTGCTGGCGGTCGATGTAGCCGTTGCTGGTGTTGTGGCTGACATCGAGCCGCGCGTAGTGCTGCACGTCGGCGCTCGGGTCGGTCAGGGCATGGTTGAGGCCGAACGCGGTTTCGGTGGTGTCGTAACTACCGTAGCTGACGCGACCTTCAGCGGCTTGTTCGTCGCGAGTTGCCAGTTTGGTCACGTAGTTCAGCGAACCTCCCACCGAGCCTGCGCCGTTGATCAGCGACGACGGGCCGCCGACCAGTTCGACTCGATCATAGATCCACGCATCCACCGGCCGGGCGAGGCCGCCGGAGACGTTGATGCCATTGAACATCTGGGTGATCTGGCTGCTGGTGAAACCGCGATAGGAGACGAATCCGCCAAAGCCTGGCGGCGCGCTGGCATTGACCCCTGGCAGGGTGTTGGCGGCGTCCTGAAAGTTTTGCGCGCCGTGGCGTTCGATGTCGTTGCGGTTGGCGACGGCCACTGACGCAGGTGTGTCGCGCACGCTGAGACCGAGGCGCGAGGCCATGCCGCTGGATTGATCGAGGCTCAGGCCTGGTTCGCTGGTGGATTCGCCGTCGATGGTGATCGGCGCCAGGTCTACAGTGGATTGCGCCCAGGCGTTAAGGGACAGGCAGCCGCACAGGCTCGCCAGCAGAGGAATATGTTTCATCGTTGAATCCTGAATGCTTGTCTGGGAATCAGCGCACAGGCGAACGCCGCGCGTTGGCGCAGTGGGCTGAAAAATCAAAAAGGCAAAGACACTCAGGCGAGCGGTGGGGCGCGAGGATTGGCCGAAGGCCAGGTGAAGCGGGCAGGGAGGTCAGCACTGACGATGGGCGCCAGCGGCGGGCTGTGCTGTTCGGGCAGAACCGCGAGGGTCAGGCTGGAGTTGAACGCCGGGCCCATGCCGCCGCCGACCGAGCACAGCGGACAGCCGAACGCCTTCGACAGGGTCGGCAATTGTTCTTCGCTGGGATTGCTGGTCAGTGGCGCTTGGGTGGCCGGGTCGACCGTACAGAACTGCCCGCCGATGCCGTTGAGCTGCATCCCGACCATTTGCCCGTGACCGATGCTGCAGGCGAACACGTTGAACAGGACGCAACAATAAAGCATCCAGGCCAGCAGTGAGCGATCGGAACGGGTGAATTTCATGGGGCGGCACTTTACCGTACCGCTGATCGGTCGTGCACTTCAAAAAATGCCAACTAGGATGTTTTGTTCAAATCCCTTGAAAGGATTCTCGACCATGACCTTTGTGTTGGCTCAATGGCTGGTGACGATATTTGCGGCAATCGCTCTGGTACACGTGTATTGGGCGCTGGGTGGGCAATGGGCGGCGGTGGCGGCGGTACCGCAAGTGCCGGTGCGAGGACTGGTGGCGACGGTGCGACCGGCGTTCAAACCGTCAGGCTGGATTACCTTGCTGGTAGCGGCAGCATTGTTGGTGATTGCCGCGCTGGTGTGCATGCGGGTCGGCTGGGGCATGCCGGCGGTGCATCACAAAGCGTTGCAATGGGTGATCAGTGCGATTGCGTTATTAATGTTTGCCCGGGCGATCGGCGATTCGAATCTGGTGGGGTTTTTCAAGGAAGTGAAGGGGTCGCGGTTTGCGCGGCTGGATACCTGGGTGTATTCGCCGCTTTGTCTGGTGTTGGGGGCCGGGTTGTTGGCGGTGGCTTGGGTCTGACCCGGTTCATGTGTTGGCAATACCGGCCTCTTCGCGAGCAAGCCCGCTCCTACAGGGGAAATGCATTCCAAATGTGGGAGCGGGCTTGCTCGCGAAGAGGCCAGTTCAGACACCCTAGATGTAGAAACTAACTACCACTCTCGGTGCGGCGACTACTCACCTCAGCCGGCACATCATCCCCGGCCATGCGCTTGCGGAACAAAGCCGCCCGCGCCAGCAGCAACGTAGTCACCGGCACGGTAATCGCCAGCAGAATCGGAATCAGCCAGGCATGCATCACCGGCCCGGACTTGAGTGCAGAAAAACAGATGATCGAAGCCAGCGCCACGCACCACGCGCCCAGTGTCGAGGCCAGCGCCGGCGGGTGCATGCGCTGAAAATAATCCTTCATGCGCAGCAATCCGGTCGCGCCAATCAGTGCAAACACCCCGCTGAGCACCAGCAGGATCGCCACCGGAATCTCCACCCACAATGACAATTCAGCATTCATTCGATCACCTCGCCACGCAGCAGGAATTTCGCCAGGGCAAACGAGCCGACGAAGCCGAACAGCGCGATCAGCAGCGCCGCCTCGAAATAAGTGTCACTGGAATAACGAATGCCCAGGGTCAGCATCATCAGCATGGCGACGATGTACAGGTAATCCAGCGCGAGTACCCGATCCTGTGCCGACGGCCCCTTGAACAGGCGAATCAAGGTCAGGACCATTGCCAGCGAGAACAGGAACAGCGTCAGCAGAATCGCGTTCGACAGCAGCGGGCTCATTCGAAAATCTCCATCAACGGCTGCTCGTAGGCAGTCTTGAAGTGGTGGATGAAGTGCGCCTCGTCATCCAGATCCCAAACATGCAGCAGCAGAATGCTGCGATCCAGCGCCAGCTCCGACCACACGGTGCCGGGCACCACGGTGCAAATCATCGCCAGAGCGGCCAGACCGTGGGCGTCGCGCAGGTCCAGCGGGACTTTGACGAAGCGCGATCGCGGCGGGCGGCGACCGGCGTTGATCACGCCCCAGGCGACGATCAGGTTGGAGAGGATCACGTCACGACCGACCATCACGAACAGGCGCAAAATCGTCAGCGGACGGCGGATGCGCACCTGTTTCGGGCGCAGCTTGCGCATCATCAATGGTGCGGCGAACCCGAGGATTGCACCGAGCAGCAGGTTGCCCGGGCTGACGGAGAGGTTCAGCGTCAGCCACAAAACCCACAACGCCAGTGACAGCAACGGTGCCGGAAATACGCGCTTCATGGCTGCACCTCCAGCATCGCCGCTTTGGCTTCAGGGCTGGGAACGGCGCGGGTGCCGAGCACCGCCATCACGTATTGCTGCGGGTTGTTCAGCGCGTCGGCGGTGGCCTGGGTGTAACGCAGCAGCGGTTCGGCCTTGAAGGTCAGGGCGATGCTCAATCCCAGCAGCAGGAAGATTGGCGCGCATTCAAGCTTGCGCAGCAGCGGCGACGGGCGCTCCTCGGGCGTCCAGAAACGCTGGATGCCCATGCGCGCGAATGCCATCAACGAGGCCAGTCCGGAGAGGATCAGCAGCGCCAGCAACGCCCATGCAGCGTTCGAGATCGGTGCCTCGCCGCCCAGCCCCAGCGGATTGAGCAGCGCACCGATCAGGTTGAGCTTGCCGATGAATCCGGACAGCGGCGGCATGCCGATGATCAGCAGCGCGCAGGCAATGAAACTCAAGCCGAGAAACGCCATGGTCCACGGGATGACCTGACCGACCACGGCTTTCTGCTCGTCATCGAGGTTGATGCCCTTGGGCGGTTGCAGCGATTCCTGCGGACGCGGCAGCAACTCGCTTTCATCCTCCAGCGGGATTTCGTTGGCCGAACGCGAACGCTCGATCAACTCCGCCAGCAGGAACAGCGCACTCAGGGCCAGGGTCGAGCTGACCAGATAGAACAGCGCTGCGCCGATCAGGTTTGGCTGGGCGAAACCCACCGCCGACAGCAGAATCCCGGCCGACACCAGAATGCTCAGGCTGGCCATGCGCTCCAGACGTTGCGCGGCGAGAATCGCCAGCGCCGCGCAGGCGATGGTCGCCATGCCGCCGTAGATCAGCCAGTCGCCACCGAAGAAGGCCGAGGCCCCGGCCTGACTGGAAAACAGCAGCGTCCACAGGCGCAGCAGGGTGTAGACGCCGACCTTGGTCATGATCGCGAACATCGCCGCCACCGGCGCGCTGGCCGAGGAGTAGGCCGGCACCAGCCAGAAGTTCAGCGGCCACATGCCGGCCTTCGCCAGAAACGCCACCGCAAGAATCCCCGCGCCGGCGTGCAGCAAGCCGCGGTCGGCTTCCGGCACCAGCGGAATCTTCAGCGCCAGATCGGCCATGTTCAGGGTGCCGGTGACGCCATAGATCAGCGCCGCGCCAATCAGGAACAGCGACGAGGCCAGCAGGTTGATCGAGATGTAATGCAGGCCCGACGACACCCGCGCCCGACCCGAACCGTGCAGCAACAGGCCATAAGAGGCCGCGAGCAGCACTTCGAAGAACACGAACAGGTTGAACAGGTCGGCGGTAAGGAAGGCGCCGTACAGGCCCATCAACTGAATCTGGAACAAAGCGTGGAAGCTCGATCCCGCGCCGTCCCAACGCGCCATGGCGAACAATAGGGCGCTGACGCCGATGATCCCGGTCAGCACCAGCATTAATGCCGAGAGGCGATCGACCACCAGCACGATGCCGAACGGCGCCTGCCAGTTGCCCGGCAGGTACACGCCGATGGAACCGGGCACACCAGTGGTTTGCGTCCACTGCAGCAGCATCACCGAAATGAACAGGCCGACGAGGCTGGAGAACAGGTTGATTTTCGCCTTCAGCGGCCGATGCTTCTCGCCGAGCATCAACATGATGGCGGCGGTCAGCAGCGGCAGCAGGATCGGTGCCGCGATCAGGTGAGTCATCGCCGTCATTCCTTGGGCTCCCGGCCGTCGACGTGGTCGGTGCCGGTCAGGCCCCGCGACGCCAGCAGCACCACCAGGAACAGCGCGGTCATGGCGAAGCTGATGACGATCGCGGTCAGCACCAGTGCCTGCGGCAGCGGATCGGTGTAGTGCAGCAAATCCTGTGTCACGCCGTCCTTGATCACCGGTTCTTTACCGATGAACAGGCTGCCCATGCTGAAGATGAACAGGTTGACCGCGTAGGACAGCAGGCACAGGCCCATGACCACCTGAAATGTCCGTGGCCGCAGCACCAGCCAGACCCCGGAGGCGGCGAGCACGCCGATGGCGATTGCGATGACTTCTTCCATCAGACGGCTCCTTTGCTGGCGACGGACTTGGGCAGCGACGCGGTCTTGTGACCACGCACCGATTGGTGGGCGAGGGCGGTGAGGATCAGCAGCGTCGAGCCCACGACCACGGCGTACACGCCGATATCGAAGAACAGCGCACTGGCGATATGGATCTCGCCCAGCAGCGGCAATGCGAAATGCCAGGTGTGGGTGGTCAGGAACGGATAGCCGACCGCCATCGCCCCGAGACCGGTGGCGGTGGCAAACAGCAGGCCGGTGCCCATCCAGCGCAGCGGTCGCAGGCTCATTTGCGCCTCGACCCACTGGGTGCCAGCGACCATGTACTGCAGGATGAACGCCACCGACATCACCAGGCCTGCGACAAAACCACCGCCCGGCTGGTTATGGCCGCGCATGAACAGGTAGCACGACACCACCAGTGCAATCGGCAGCAACAGGCGCACCAGCACCGCCGGCACCATCATGAAGCCGAGCGCGGTGTCGCTGGCGCTGCGCGGGTTGACCAGATCGGTGACCACGTCCGGCGCGAGCAGACGTTGCTGGGCCGGCAACTGCAGGCTTTCTTTCGGCGGGCGGAAGCGGCGCAGCAGGGCGAACACGGTCAGCGCCACGGCCACCAGCACGGTGATTTCACCGAGGGTGTCGAAGCCGCGGAAGTCCACCAGCATCACGTTGACCACGTTGCTGCCACCGCCCTCGGGCATGGCCCGGCTGAGGTAGAACGAGGAAATGTCGTTGGGCGTCTGCCGGGTCAGCATCGCGTAGGACAACAGCGCCATGCCGGCGCCGACGGCAATCGACAGCAGCAAGTCGCGCAAGCGCCGCACGCGGGCCTTGCGCAGGCTCGAAGGCAGTGGCGAGACTTCTTCAATCCGCCGGGGCAGCCAGCGCAGGCCGAGCAGGATCAGCACCGTGGTCACCACTTCCACCGCCAGTTGCGTTAGGGCCAGATCCGGCGCCGAGAACCAGACGAAGGTCACGCAGGTCATCAACCCGCAGACGCTGACCATGGTCAGGGCGGCGAGACGGTGATACTTGGCCTGCCATGCGGCGCCGAGGGCACAGGCAATCGCCAGCAGCCACAGGGTGACGAACACGATCGAACCCGGAATCTTCGGCCGGTCGCCCCAGCTCAGGCTGCTGTGCAACACCGGGATCAGGCCGGCGAGCACTGCCGCCAGGACCATCAGGAACAGTTGCATTTGCAGGCGGCGGGTGCCGAGTCGGCGTTCTACCCGACGGGCCATGCGCATCATCAGCACCAGACTGCGCTCGAACAGGCGCTTGCCGTTGAAGCGACCCACCAGCGGCGGGTATTTGAAGCGGCCCCGCTTGAGCTGGTTGCGCAGCAGCAGATAGACCACGATGCCGCCGGACATGGCGATCAGGCTCATGATCATCGGCGCGTTCAGACCGTGCCAGATCGCCAGGCTGTATTCCGGCAGCGTGCCGCCCACCACCGGCAGCGCGGCGGCTGCGAGCAACGGGCCGACCACTTGCGCCGGGAAGATCCCGACGACCAGACAGGTGAACACCAGCAGCTCGACCGGCGCACGCATCCAGCGCGGCGGTTCGTGCGGGGTGTGCGGCAGATCGGTGGCGGTCGGGCCGAAGAACACGTCGACGGTAAAGCGCAGCGAGTAGGCGACGCTGAAGGTCCCGGCAATGGTCGCGACAATCGGCAACGCTGCTTCGACCCACGCGGTGGCGTTGATGAACACGGTTTCGGCGAAGAACATTTCTTTCGACAGGAAGCCGTTGAGCAGTGGTACGCCGGCCATCGACGCGCTGGCAACCATCGCCAACGTGGCGGTGAACGGAATCAGTTTGATCAGGCCGCTGAGTTTGCGGATGTCACGGGTGCCGCTCTCGTGGTCGATGATCCCGGCGGCCATGAACAGCGACGCCTTGAAGGTCGCGTGATTGAGGATGTGGAACACCGCCGCGACCGCCGCCAGTGGGCTGTTCAGACCCAGCAGCAAGGTGATCAGGCCCAGATGGCTGATGGTCGAGTAGGCCAGCAGGCCCTTGAGGTCGTTCTGGAACATTGCGCAGTAGGCGCCGAGCAACAACGTACACGCACCGGCGCCGCTGACGATGTAGAACCATTCTTCACTGCCGGACAGCGACGGCCACAGGCGCGCAAGCAGGAACACCCCGGCCTTGACCATGGTCGCCGAGTGCAGATAGGCCGAAACCGGAGTGGGCGCCGCCATGGCGTGCGGTAGCCAGAAATGGAAGGGGAACTGGGCGCTTTTGCTTAGGGCGCCAATGAGGATGAGGGGAAGCAGGATAGGGTAGAGGGCATGTGCGCGAATCTGATCGCCGGCGGCCAAGACCTTGTCCAGGTCATAGCTGCCGACGACATGGCCGAGGATCATGACCCCCGCCAGCAGGCATAGTCCCCCGGCACCGGTGACCATCAGCGCCATATAAGCGCCACGCCGGGCATCGGAGCGGTGGTGCCAGTAGCCGATCAACAGGAACGAGAAGAGGCTGGTCAGCTCCCAGAAGAACACGATCTGGATCAGGTTGCCGGAGATCACCAGCCCGAGCATGGCGCCCATGAACGCCAGGAAAAAGGCGAAGAAGCGCGGCACCGGGTCGTCCGGCGACATGTAATAACGCGCATATAAAGAGACCAGAGCGCCGATGCCCAGCACCAGCAACGAGAACAACCAGGCGAAGCCGTCCATGCGCAGGACGAAATTCAAACCGAGGCTGGGCAGCCACATGAATTCTTCGCGGATCACCCCGCCGTGGGCGATTTGCGGGTACAACAGCGCGACCTGCACGGTGCCGATCAAAGCGACCAGACCTGCCAACAGGGATTCGGTATTACGCGCGTTGTGTGGCAGCACCGCTGCCAGACAGCTGCCAATGAATGGCAGAAGCAGTAGAACTATCAGGGACATAGGCTTCTAATCTGCGGAAGTTTGTGAAGCATCATACGTGCCAGCTCCCTGATTACCAAACGCCAGGATGTCTCAGAATCCTACAAAGTAGTCTGAAAAATTTGGTTTGGCATTGTTTCAGGGGGAGGGATGTTGTGACGGATGGCCCTTTCGCGAGCAAGCCCGCTCCCACATTTGAAATACATTCCAATGTAGGAGCGGGCTTGCTCGCGAAGGCGATGGGTCAGGCACTAAAGATATTGCGGATTAACCTTGGGTCTCCCGCTCCAGCTCCGCGTCTTCTTCGACAACCTTACCCTTGGTCTTCAGCTCGCTGACAATCACCGCCGCCACAATCAACCCTGCACCCACCAGCGCAATCGCCGGCAAGCGCTCGCCGGCGATTCGCCCGACGATCCCGGCCCACACCGGTTCACCGGCGTAGATCAATGTTGCCCGGGTCGGCGAAACGCTTTTCTGCGCCCAGTTCATCGCCACCTGAATCGCCGCACTCGCCGCGCCGAGTCCCAGCGCGGTCACCAGCAAGGTCCAGGAAAAATCCGGAAGCGCTTCACCGGTTGGCACCACCAACAGAAACGACAGCACCGAGGTCGCCGCCAGTTGCACCACGGTCACCCGGCGTACATCGACTTGACCGGCATAGGTGCTGATCAGAATGATCTCGGCGGCAATCGCGATGGCACTGATCAGGGTGGCAATTTCGCCGGGGCTGAAATTCAACGACGCCCCGGACGGCCCGGACAACAGCATCAGACCGGTAAACGCCAGCATGATGCCAATGCTTGGCATCAACCCCGGACGACGGCCCAGCACCAGCCATTGCAACAACGGCACGAAGGGCACGTACAGCGCGGTGATGAATGCCGACTGACTGCTCGGGATCGTTTGCAGACCAACCGTCTGCAAGCCGTAACCGAGCATGATCGCCACGCCGATGAACGATCCGGCCTTGAGCTCGAACAGGGTCAGTTCACGCAAGTGGCGCCAGGAGAACAGCGCGACGATGCAAGCCGCCGCCGCAAAGCGCAGGCCGACAAAGAACATCGGCCCACTGACGGTCATGGCGTGTTGCACCAGCAGGAACGTGCCGCCCCAGACCATGGTGATCAGCACCAGCACGCACTCGGCCTTGCTGAAACGGGAGAAGCGAAGCGGCGTGGGGGAGCTGTTCACTGACGTCATGTCCTTGCGCACTATAAAAGGCAGGACGCACAATGCGCCCAACGTTGCGCAGTATACTGCCCAACCCCACCGAGTGAGCAATATAGTGCACAAAGATTCCAGCCAACGGGCGTCCGTCCTGCAACACGTCAGTCACAACGTTCGGCGCCTGCGCCACGCTGCCGACATGAGCCAGACCGCGCTGGCGGAAAAGTCCGGCGTCAGTCGGCGCATGCTGGTGGCGATCGAGGCCGGGGAAAAGAATGTCAGCCTGACCACCCTTGATCGCGTTGCCGAAGCGCTCGACGTGGCCTTCAGCGACCTGATCCAGGCCCCCGACGCACGCGATACCAGCCGCATCAACGAGGTGGCCTGGGCCGGAGTCATTCCGGGAAGTAAGGCGGTGCTGCTGTCCAAGGCCACCGCCACCCGTGAAGTCGAGCAGTGGGAATGGTGCCTGCAACCGGGTGAGGTCTATCCGTCGCAACCCGACGCCGATGGCTGGAGCGAGCAGATTTATGTGTTCGAAGGTTGCCTGACGCTAACGGTGGGTGATGTGACCAATACCATTGCGAGCGGCGAGTTTTTCATGTTTGCCAGCAACCAGCCCCATGGCTATCGCAATGACGGGCCGGTGGCGGTGCGCTTTGTGCGCAATGTGGTGATTTGAATGAGTCAGAACGCAGACATCCTGATCATCGGCGGTGGCCTCAGCGGCACGATGCTGGCCGTGCAATTGCTGCGACTGCCCGGCCAGCGTCGGATCCTGATCATCGAACCGCGCGCCGAACTCGGTCGCGGTGAAGCTTACAGCGCCGTCGAACTGGGCCACACGCTCAACGGCAATGCGGCGCGCATGAGTGTCGACCCCGATAAGCCCGATGACCTGACTCAATGGCTGACCGCGCACATCGCTGCCGGTGGCTGGCCGGAATCTGCCGAGCAGAATGTGCCAATCAGTGAGCTGTTCCCTCCACGCGGGCTGTTTGGCGTGTATGTGCAGCAGCGTCTGGCCGAGGCGCGCGTCGTTGGTGCGCAGCATGGTTCGACCGTCGAGCACGTTCGCGCTGAAGTCGTCGATCTGCAAACTGATGCGGATTCGGTGCAAATGAGCTTGAGCAATGGGCAGACTCTGCGCGGCGCCTATGCCGTGCTCGCTACGGGCATGTTCCCCGCCGCGCGCACGCCGCAGAAAGAGTCCAGCGGCCTGAACGCCGCAGCGCTTGATCCGTGGGATGTCGCCGCCATGCGTCAGCTCGATCCGCAGTCGACTGTGCTGATCATCGGCTCCGGCCTGACCATGGTCGATGCCGTGGTTTCACTGGAGCAGGCCGGGCATCGCGGGCCGATCGAAGTGTTTTCCCGTCACGGACTGTTGCCCCATGTGCGGCGGCAACCGCCGGCGTGGGTGGATTTTCTTGCCGCAGATCAGAGCATTCGCACGCCGCGACAGTTGTTGCGCGAGCTGCGCAGGCATTGCCGCGAGGCGATCGCTCAGGGCATCGATTGGCAGGCGCCGCTGGACACGGTGCGGGCCCATATCGGACGGCTGTGGAGTCAGGCGACTGACGTGCAGCGTCGACAATTCGTACGCCATGTGCGGCCGTGGTGGGAGAGTCATCATCACCGGTCGCCGCCGCTGAGTGCAGCATTGGTTGAGCGCTTGCACAACGAAGGACGGTTGCGGATTCAGGCGGCGTCGTTCAAAGGGCTTGAGCCGATGACGGGCGAGGGTGTGAGCATTCGAATTCGGCGTCGCGGCGAGGCGCAAACCTGTGTGGTACAGGGGGCAGCGCTGATCAATTCCAGCGGCATCGAGTACGACTGGCGCCGCGTCGCGCGACCGCTGCCGCAGCAGTTGCTGGCGCGTGGGCTGGTGCGTCCGGGGCCGTTGGCGTTGGGGATTGCAGCGGCGGTGGACGGGGCGGTGCTGGATGCTGAAGGGCAGGCCGGCAGCCGATTGTTCGCGATGGGGCCACCGTTGCGCGGGATGTGGTGGGAGAGCACTGCGGTGACGGATGTGGCGTTGCAGGCGAAGGCGCTGGCGGCGCGGCTGGTGGAATGAAAGCAGACCGGCTTGCACAGATCCCTGTAGGAGTGAGCCTGCTCGCGATAGCGGTGGGTCTTTCACCTCATTGCTGAAGGGGCTGACGCTATCGCGAGCAGGCTCACTCCTACAGTTGAACGGGGCAGCTCAGTCATCTCGGAAGTGCATTCATCAGCCAGCGCTGGCGAATCTGCTCCAGACGCCCGTCGGCGCGCAAGGTTTCCAGCGCCTGTTGCCAGCGTTTGACCTGACCCGGATCGGTCTGCAGCGAAAAGGCGATGTAGGTGTCCTGTTTCATCAGCGACATCTGATATTGCAAGCGTCCCGGTTCCATGCCCTGGGTGCGGGCGAGCGCGGCGGTGGACAGGGTGTCGGAGACCACGAAATCGGTCCGGCCCAGGCTGAACAGACGCATCATCTGTTCCGGGGTTTCGACACCGTCGAGGTTCTTCAGGTTTTGCTGCTTAAGGTAGCTGTAGACCAGCCATTTGCGCGGCACGCTGATGCGCCCGGCCTGATCCGCCTGCTGCAGGGTTTTTACCGGCGGCTGGTTGTTGGCATGGGCATACAGCGCGGTTTCGACTTCAATCAGCGGCCCGACCCATTGATAGCGGTCATCGCGCTCGTCGGTACGCAGGACGGTGAAGACGCCGGTGTTGGGTGTTTCGCTGGCCGTGCGCAAGGCTCGCAGCAAGGGGACTTGCTGCAGGTCGATCCGGTCACCGGTTTGCTCTGCCAGCGCGCGCACCACGTCGACGCCGTAACCCTCCAGGTGATCGCCTTGCTGAAAGTGCAGGGGGCGATGGTTGTCGGTGAGCAGTTGCAGATCTGCTGCATCGGCTGCCAGGGCCAGGAGTGACAGCAGACACGCGGCAATCCGTTTCATGAATCGTCCCTGAAAAATTGAGCGCGAAGCTTAGTACGGGCCGGGGATGGCTGTCGTGCGGAATGTACGGGGCTTTTGTGTCAGAAACAAAGGCTGATTGGCAGCATCGGCGCACGCAGAAACATTGTGGTGTGCCTGGCATTTGTGGCTGGCACACAACCTGTGGGAGCGAGCCTGCTCGCGAAAACGGTGGATCAGTCAACATCTGAAGTGGCTGATCTGGCCTATTCGCGAGCAGGCTCGCTCCCACTTTGGTTTTGTTGTGCCTGCATGGGGGGCAGGCACAGGGGGATGCGGTGGCGGGAGAGTTACGCCACCACGCGATAGCACGGCACATACGCCGCGCCGCCCGGCAGTTTCATCCGGTGCTGGGCGACGAAGGCTTTGAGCAGCGCGTCGAGCGGTTGCATGATCGCCGCGTCACCACGGATCTGGTACGGCCCGTGTTCTTCGATCAAACGGATGCCCTTGTCCTTGACGTTGCCGGCGACGATCCCGGAGAACGCGCGGCGCAGGTTGGCGGCCAGTTCGTGGGGCGGCTGGTCGCGGTGCAGCTTGAGGTTGGCCATGTTCTCGTGGGTCGGATCGAACGGACGCTGGAAGCTTTCGTCGATCTTCAGCAGCCAGTTGAAGTGGAACGCGTCGTTGCGCTCGCGGCGGAACTGCTTCACCGCTTTGAGGCCGGCGGTCATCTGCCGCGCGACTTCGGCCGGGTCGTCGATGATGATCTCGTAGTGCTGCTTCGCCGCATCGCCGAGGGTGGCGGTGACGAAGGCATCAAGCTGTTCCAGATACGGCGCGGCATGTTTCGGCCCGGTCAGGATCACCGGGAACGGCAGGCCGGCGTTGTCCGGGTGCATCAGGATACCCAGCAGGTACAGGAACTCTTCGGCGGTGCCAGCGCCGCCCGGGAAGATGATGATGCCGTGGCCAACACGCACGAACGCTTCCAGACGTTTTTCGATGTCCGGCAAGATCACCAGCTCATTGACGATCGGGTTCGGCGCTTCGGCGGCGATGATCCCCGGCTCGGTCAGGCCGAGGTAGCGCCCACCGTGGATGCGCTGCTTGGCGTGGGCGATGGTCGCGCCCTTCATCGGGCCTTTCATCACGCCGGGGCCGCAACCGGTGCAGATGTCGAGGCTGCGCAGGCCCAGTTCGTGGCCGACTTTCTTGGTGTATTTGTATTCTTCGGTGTTGATCGAGTGACCGCCCCAGCACACGACGATTTTCGGTTCCACACCCGGACGCAGGGTGCGCGCGTTGCGCAGCAGGTGGAACACGTAGTCGCTGATGCCTTGCGAGGTGCTGAGGTCGATGCGTTGGCTGTCGAGTTCGTTTTCGGTGTAGACGATGTCACGCAGGGCGCTGAACAGCATCTCGCGGGTGCTGGCGATCATTTCGCCGTCGACGAACGCGTCGGCCGGGGCGTTCAGCAGCTCGAGACGCACGCCGCGATCCTGCTGGTGAATGCGGATTTCGAAGTCCTTGTAGGCTTCGAGGATGGTCTTGGCGTTGTCGACATGCGCTCCGGTATTGAGGATGGCCAGGGCGCACTGGCGGAAGAGGGTGTAGGTGCTGCCGGAGCCGGCTTCGCTCAGTTGCTGAACTTCACGTTGAGAAAGGGTTTCCAGGCTGCCTTTCGGGCTGACCGAGGCGTTGATTACGTGTCGTTGGGTCATGCAATGATCCTTAAAACGATGTCATTCCAATGGCAGGCAAATGGCATCCGAATAGTGTGTATCCATGAATGAAGATGGCACGATCTGCGCTGTACCGCCATGTCCCCGTTGGACGCTGAAAAGTTGAAAAGGGCCCCCAGCATAGCTAAATCCCCGAGAGAGGCGATAATGCGCAGCGAGTTTTTTCCGTTGCCCTTTTTATCGCTCAAGGAAGTCATGCCTGATGTTCGAGATCCAGCCGATGGACCCAGCAACGTTTCGCCAGCAGACCCGCCGCAGCACGCTGATCATCGCGGTGCTGTTTCTGGTGCTGGCGATGGTGCTTTCGACGGCGGCGGTGGCGCTGTTCGGCGAGCCCGGCGGCGATAACCTGCGGTTCAATGTCGGTGGGGTGTTCGTGGCGTTTCTGCTGACAGCGGCGCTGATGCGCGGGCAGTTCTGGCAGCAGGCGTGGATGGCCCCGGCGGTCTATAGCTGGCGGCTCAAGCGCAGCCTGATGAGCGTGACCAACGTGATGCATCAGGTGACCGCTGCGGTGGAACAGAACGATCCGACCGCGATGAAGGTGCTGCGCTTCTATCATCTGGGGCTGACCCAGATGCACGAACTGGACGGTAACTCCAGCGATCATGCGCAGTTGCGCCGGGAAGTCGAAGCGCACAAAGAGCGGATGCAGGCGCTGGGTCTGGAGATCGACCAGAAGCGCCTGGATCCGGCCTGGCTGCAAGCCTTGAAACCCGCCGCTCGTTAAAACGGAATACGGCTGGCGCGGCGCAGTTTCCACGCGCGGGCCAGACGCCCGTAGACCAGCAGGTTGATCACCAGCACCACGCTGCCCAGCGCCAACTGGATCTGCGGCGTCAGCCCGGCGGGGTAGATGATCGGCCAAATGTAGTGCTCGATGAAGCCGCCGGCGTATTCGGTCTGCCCGGCGGCGTGGCGCATCAGGTTTTCCCAGTAGGTCAGCGGACAGGTCAGGTGCAACACCTCGACCGCCACGCCCCATGCAGCCGCCGGCAGATGCAGCCACATCAGGCGTGGCCACTTGAGCACCAGCAGCCCGCCGAACAGCACAAACAGAATGAATGACAGATGGAACAGCACCAGCCCGTCGGCTGCGATTCGGTACAGCATGTCGTCTCCCTGACGTGGTTGTGAAGGCCTCCATGGTACGCCGACAGCGACGCTGGGGCGCTGCGATTTAGCGCAAGTGCGCAAGATTGTTCAAGCCACGAAGGGGCACTTGCTGGCAGAGTCTGCGACCGTTTCCTCGGTTGAAGAGCGTTATGTCTGACTCACTTATGCCGCGCCGTGCGTTTCTTCGCGGCGCTGCGGCGATCATGCCGTTATCACTGGCGACGGCGCCGTGGGGGCTGCTGGCCGGCTCCATGGCGATCGAAGCCAATCTCACGCCGTTACAGGGGCAGGGCCTGTCGAGCATCGTGTTCGCAGGGGCCGCGCAACTGGTGGCGATCGGCATGCTCAAGGGCGGTGCCGGTATTTTCTCCATTCTGTTGACCACGCTGCTGCTGACCTCGCAGCACTTGCTGTACGGGATGAGCATGCGCCCGGTGATTTCGCCGCTGCCCGGACGCTGGCGCATCGGCCTGGGCTTTTTGCTCACCGATGAACTGTTCGCCCTGACCAGCCAGCATGACCGCCAGCAGTTCAACCGCTGGTACGCCTTGGGCGTCGGCCTGACGTTCTATATCGCCTGGAACCTCTTCACCCTGGCCGGCATCGTCCTGGGCAGCAGCATTCCGGGGCTCGAGCACCTGGGGCTGGACTTCTCGATTGCCGCCACCTTCATCGCGTTGATCACCCCGGTGGTGCGTAACGTGCCGACCGTGGTGTGCGTGGCGGTGTCACTGTTCTGCTCGGTGTTGTTCAGCTATTGGCAGTGGGGCTCGGCGCTGGTGTTGTCAGGGCTGGCCGGGATGACCGCAGGATTTGTCTGCAACAAGCTTTATCGGGGGCGCACATGATGGTCTGGGCAGTGATTTTCGGCATGGGGATTCTGGTGTTCCTCAACCGTTACGTGTTTCTCGAACCGCGCCTGCCGCTGCGCTTGAGCAGCAATGCTCGGCAGTTTCTCGGGTTTGCCGTACCGGGCATGCTCACGGCGATCTGCGGGCCGATCGTGTTCATGCCGGACAAACAGTTGAATTTACAGTGGGATAATCCGTATTTGCTGAGTTCGCTCGTAGCGATCGGGCTGGTGCTGTACACCCGCAATACCTTGCTCAGCATGCTCTTGAGCATGGCGTTTTTCTTTTTGCTGCGCTGGTGGTTGTAAGTTACCGGTAAAAAAACTGTTCTAAGCTGGTTGGATGACTATTTTTGACAAGGCGAGGTGCACATGACGACCGAGCAAAAGCGTCCGGATGAAGACGAACATGTAGACGATGAAGTAGACGAGCCCAGCGAAGAAGAAATCGAGCGTGAGAAACGCAAGGAACAGACGTGGAAGCACGACGATGGCAAGGAACTCACCGGGCCTGACGTGAAACTCTGACAACATGCAAGAAGCCCCGCAGCAGCGGGGCTTCTTTTTTTCAGAGGTCTTCCAGGTGCGGGAAGTCCGGGTGTGACGCCCGATAGCCCAGAGTCTTGTCGATCCATGCATTGAGCTCGTTGACCATCACCGGCGGGTGACCGGGATAGCTTTCGAGCGTGGTGCGCAGGATGCGTTCGATGTCCGGCACTGAACGCAGGTTTCGGGTCTTGATGTAGTGGCCGATAAAACAGTCGAGTTGAAAGCGTTCTGTCATGGACAGATAAATACACTCCAGGCCGTTGGCCTGTTTGATTGCAAAATCGTCGCGCAACTTAGTTCTCTGCAAGGCTTGTTAAAGTTGTAGGGGATTCCTGGTTTTGCTGACTCTTTGGTCAACTGGTATGCCAAATGGAAATGCGGCGCGCATGCTATCCGTAGTGCATGTAAATGTATGTATGACGGTTGAAATGTCAGACAGGCGGTTAGTTCGCTCAAACGACTGTTTTTTCCGGGCTGTCTCAGCGATGAAACACCAGCTGTAAAGATCGAGTGTTACCTGTAATCACCTGCGGCAGCTCCTACAGGGTAAACGCGTGAGATCACGGATCTTTAAGCCACTTCGTCAATCAGTCCGGCACCCTGATTACGAGAATTGCCGACGGCTTTGCCGACTTTGTGCCAGGCAAATGCCTCGCTGGATTCACCTTCGAACAGCAGCATCTGTTCGGCACGTTCCGCCGGTGTTGCCGGGTCGAGCCACTCGGCAGCCAGCTCCGCGCGGAACACCACTGGTCTTCGATCATGGATATCGAGCATGCCTCCGACGCTGTCGGCGGTGATGATCACGAATCCATCGTCGTCCCGAGCATCGCTGCCGGGTGTTGGAAACTGTCCGATGGCGGCACAGAAAACCGGCCCGCGATCGGCACGACGGATCAGCCACGGCTGTCGGGTTTTATCCGGGCCGTCGACCCATTCGAACCAGTTGTCGATGGGCACGATCAGCCGATGACGCCAGATCGCCCGGAAGAACGGCCCGTGGGCGACTTTCTCCACGCGCGCGTTGATTGGCGCCGCGCGGTCTTTGGCCCAGTGCGGGCGCCAGCCCCAGCGCAGGTTGTCGGCATACAGGCGTTGATCATGTTGATGGAGCACCGCGAGTGACGTGGTCGGCGCCGCGTTGTAGCGCTCCAGCGCGGCGTCGCCGACGTGATTGATCAGCGCATCGGGAATGCTCAGCACCGCGACAAAGTCGTGAATGCCGCGGTACTGCGAGAGTCTTCCGCACATGCGCCGAATCTCTGGATGGACGCTTTCAGCATAGTTGGCTCTGGCCAATCAATCCTGCGCCTCCTGACCGGTGAAGGTGTCGCGCCACATCAGCCAGCGGCGTTCCAGCACTGCGAGCAAACCGTCGCTGAGTTTGCCGAGCAAGGCGAGCACGATAATCGCCGCCAGCACGATGTCCGGGCGCGAGGTTTCGCGGCCGTCGCTGAGCAGATAACCGAGGCCCTTGGTCGCGGCGATCAGCTCGGCGGCCACCAGAAACATCCACGCCAGACTCATGCCGCTGCGCAGCCCGGTGAACAGGCCGGGCAGGGCGGCGGGCAGCAGAATCCGCCGCACCAGTTGCAGGCGGCTGAAGCCATAGATGCGCCCGACCTCGACAAGTTTGCGATCGATGTTGCGAATCGCCGCGACCACGTTGACGTACACCGGAAAGAACGCACCGATGGCGATCAGCACGATCTTCGAGGTTTCATCGATGCCCAGCCACAACAGCAACAGCGGCACCCAGGCCAGACTCGGAATCGAACGCAGCGCGGCGAACGTCGGCTCCAGATAAGCCTCGGCCTCGCGGCTCAAACCGACCCAGGCGGCGAATACCAGCGCGAGGCTGGCGCCAATCGCAAAACCGAGCAACACCCGCAGCAGGCTGGCGCCGATGTGTTTCCACAGCGCGCCTTCGGCGAGGTCGGTGAGGGTCAGGGCGATCTCGCTGGGCGCCGGCATTTGATAGGACGGCAGCCAGCCGAGACGCACGATGAACTCCAGGGCGACCACGATCAGCAGTGGCAGGGCCAGACCTTTCAGGCGCCGGCGCCATGTCGGGGTGAGGGTGGAAGGGCGCGGCCTCGACAAGCTGCGAGGCGGCGCGGGCAGTTCGTTACTGCGAGTGCTCATACGTGGGCTCCGCTCACAGCGAATCCGCGTCGAGCGCGGATGGGCTGTGAGTCTGGTCGATTACTGGCGGGCGACGGCTTGCTGCACTCCGCTGTCGAGCAACTGATCGATGACTTGATCAACATTCACTCCACGCCGCACCAGTTCCTCGGAGACCAGAATCGGTGCTGCGGCTTTCGACGCTTGCACGTCGTTGGCGGTCAGTTGCGGGCTGCTCAGATCGGTGCGCGACAGCTGCAGTTTGGCCACGTCCAGCGGCAGACCGGACTCCTTGGCCAGCAACGCGGCGAACTCTTCGGGATTTTTCAGCGCCCATTCGCGCGCCTGCTCGTAGGCTTTGATCACCGTGTCGATGGTTTGCGGATGTTCCTTGGCGTACTGCTCGGTGACGCTGACCACGCCGTAGCTGTTGAATGCCGGGTTGCGATACAGCAAACGCGAACCGGCCTGCACCTGGCTGGCGGCCATGTGCGGATCGAGTCCGGCCCAGGCGTCGACATCGCCTTTTTCCAGCGCGGTGCGGCCGTCCGGATGTTGCAGGTGCACCAGTTCCACGTCGTCTTTCTTCAACCCGGCCTGTTGCAGGCTGCGCAGGGTGAACAGGTACGGATCGGTGCCTTTGGTGGCGGCGATTTTCTTGCCCTTGAGGTCGGCGAGGCTCTGGTAGGGCGAATCCTTGCGCACCACCAATGCGGTCCATTCGGCACGGCTGTAAACGTATACCGATTTGATCGGGCTGCCGTTGGCCCGGCTCAGCACAGCGGCAAGGCTGGCGCTGGAGGCGAAATCGACGCCACCGCTGTTCAGGTATTCCAGTGAACGGTTACTGCCCTGGCTCAGCACCCAACTGATTTTGGACTGTGGCAGGGCCTTTTCGAGAAAACCGAAATGTTTGAGCACCAGACTCACGGGTGAGTAGTAAGCGTAATCCAGATGGACTTCCGCAGGCGGCGCTTCGGCGGCTTCGGCCAGCGGTTGCAGGCTCAATGCCATGGCGCTGGCGACCAGCAGCGTTTTGAGGCGGGTAAACGGTAAGAACGATGTCATGGGGCGCTCCGGCAAAGGCACTGGTTGTTATGTCCAAAAATATATTTTTATCGGCTGCGTCCTGCATGAATGGAATATTGCAGGCTCTGTGCCATGTGCGTTTCGACCCATGTTTACGGGGTTTTCCCCGGTTTTAGCGCCTTTCAACTGTTGCATGGGAAACATTGTGGCAAGGCACTGTTGCGCAGCGGACAGTGAGCATTCCGAGCGCTGAGCTTATGCCTTAATCGAATTTAAAATCGGTTTATCAACAGCGTTATGGTCTATGTAAAATCCCGTCGCAGGACCTCCCCATGAAGCTCTCTCGTTTGCTCCGCAGCACACTGATGACCGCATTATTCACCGCACCGCTTGCCCACGCCGCCGAGCCGTTGGTCCTGCACGTCGGAGACCAGAATTACTACAACATCCGCGCTTCGGTCGAAGCCTCCGGCGTGTTGAAAGACGCGCCTTACAGCGTCGACTGGAAGCACTTCCAGGCCGCCGCGCCACTGGCCGAGGCGTTGCAGACCGGCTCGCTGGATCTGGGATTTCTTGGCGATTCGGGTTTTCTGTTTCTCGCCGCCAAACAGGCGCCGGTGAAACTGATCGGTGTGTCGCGGCAGAACCCGGACACTATCGCCTTGCTGGTGCCGAAAGATTCGCCGGTGAAAACCATCGCTGATCTGAAGGGCAAGAAAGTCGCCTACTGGCCCGGCGCCTGGAGCCAGCAGCTGACCTTGCGCGCCCTGGAGCAGGGCGGTCTGCCGGAAAATTACGTCGACTTCGTCAAGTTGATGCCGATTGATGCGGCAGCGGCATTGCCACAGGGCAGCATCGACGCGTTCCCGGTGTGGGAACCGTACATCTCCCAGCAAATCGTGTTCTCCGGTGCGCGGCCGATTCTCACCGCGAAAAACCTGATGCCGGGACTCAGCGCGATTGCCGCGTCGGCGCCGTCGATCGACAGCAAGCGTGCCGCGATTGCCGATTTTCTCGGGCGTTTGAAACAGGCGCGGGCCTGGGTCGACAGCCACACTGACGAATACGCGGACCTGTGGGCGAAGAAAGCCAATCTCGATCAGCAGGTTTCACGGCACTGGTTGCGTCAGGCGCACATGACTGTCGGGCCGGTGGATCAGCAGGCGGCGGTCGACCTGCAAGGCACCGCGGACTTCCTGTTCAAGGTCAAGGCACTGCCGGCGCCGCTGGCCACCGCCGGGGTCATCGATACCTCGTTTCAACAGGCTCTGGCTGACTGAGCGAGCGCCGGAACCAAAGCCTGTGTACCCTATCCAAATCTGGCTCGCGAAGCCGGGCGCAGGGATGGATCAGGGCGAGGGAGTTTTGCCAGTCGACAACAGGGCCGCAACGGCCAGGCGCAAGGCAAAACATGAAATACGCGTTCAATCTTCTCTGTGCAGCGGCCATCGCGCTTGGGCTGGCCGGCTGCATTGCCGCGCCGATCGAGATGACCGCGCAAACCGAAACCCGGCTCAAGGCCCAGGCCCCGGTGCGTTTTCTGCTGACCTTCGATGATGGCCCCAGCGCCTCGAGTTTCTGGAACCCTTCGGCGACCGTGCTCGATAGCCTCAAGGTCAACCCGGTGCAACCGGACATCAAAGCGGTGTTCTTCGTCCAGACCCGCGCGCCTCGCGCCGGTAACAGTGACATTGGTCGCGGCATCATGCGGCGCGAGCACGCCGAAGGGCACATCCTCGGATTCCACACCGCCACCCATTGGCACACCAATCATCGCTCGCTCGATCCGCAAGAACTGGAGCAGTCGTTGCGCAACGGCACGGCGGATATCGCCGCGATCACCGGAGCAGCACCGATCCTGCTGCGCCCGCCATTCTGGAATTACGACAAGCGCACCTTCGCCGCGTATCAGCAGCATGGCTTGCACGTGTTGTTGACCGATTTGAGCGCCAATGACGGCAAGATCTGGGGCTTCAACGCCAGTCCCCGACGTCGGGCGAATATGCTGCGCCAGCTATCGGAAGTCCGCGAGCGCATTGCCCTCGGCGAATTTCCGACCGTAGACGGGGTGATTCCAGTGGTGGTGACCTTTCATGACCTCAACCGCTACACCGCGCGGCATACCCGCGAGTACCTGCAGATCCTGCTCGACAGCGCCGCCGCCACGGGCGTGAGACTGGCGGACAAACCGTTCTACGATGATCACGCGACGCTACAGAAAGCGGCGCTGGCGCGTACGGTTCAGCAGAGTTCGCAGCCGGTGCAGTTGCCGGGAATGTGGAACTGGATCTGGGATCATGACGCGCACTGAGGCCGCGCTGGAAATGTGATCGGGTTGGCACTTGCTTGGGCGGCAGATTATTGATCGCTCATCTATGCTGAATCGGTCGACCGACTCATCGCCTGCGAGGCGTGCGCCCATGTTAGCCATTGCCGACATCTGCCGGATTGTCGAATCCGGCTTTCCGTCGCTTGAATGCGAATGCACACAAGTGGAGCAGGGACTGTTGCGGATCAAGGTTTATGAGCCTGACTCCGGGCGAGTCGAGTTGTTGCTCAATGGTGTCTCACCGGAACATCTGGTGACGATCCGCGACATTTCCAACTTCATTGGCGAATTGCGTACGGAAATGAGCGCCGGGCGCCGGGCATTCGCCGGCTGATACCTTACAAGCGCCGCTGAAACGCCTGCACGATGCGTAACGTCGCCTCGCTGGTGGGTAGATTCTGCACCGCGTCCAGCGGATGCCAGATGCATTCGGTGATCTCGTTTTGCGGGCGCAACTGCTCAAGATCGAGCACCGACGCCTCGTAGACATGATGCTGGGTGCTGCCGCTGTGCAGTTCCATCAGATACAACATCTGCTCGGCATCCAGTGCTGTTTCTTCCTGCAGCTCGCGCATCGCCGCCCCGGCTTTGGTTTCCCCAGGCTCGACCTTGCCGCCGGGCAATGTCCAGCGGCAGCGGGGTTTGCGCACCAGGAGAACGTGTCGATCCTGCTCGCAAATAACGGTGGCGCGTACTTTCATCTGTTACCTGTTTACTGCGTGTCACATAAATGAAATAAAACTGCAATATTCGAGCCGGGCCCGGATTCAAAGGTTCCCTTGGGGTTTTGAGTGTTTGGCGTGGCTGAAAGTGCCAGAGCCTTGGCGCCTCGCGATGGCGACATCCGGTCGGCACAACTGCGGCATCCGGGTGTAAGTTAAAAAGGCAGAGCTGACTCCACCGTCGGCAAAAAGGAGGTACCCATGAGCATTCCGGTCTTGAACAAAATGCACATGAACGGCTACGACGTACTCAGCGTGAACAACGGCCCGTGGCGGGTTTGTACTCAAGGCGATCGGCTTGCGTCGTTCGGTAGCAGAGAGGAGGCGCTGGCCTATGCCGCTGCGTTGCCGGGTTACAGAAAACGCTCGGTGCGAGCGCGAAGTCACACTGCAAGTTGAAGCAAATGTAACGAAAGAGCCCCGGTGATTGCCGGGGCTTTTGTTGAGGGCAGGGGGTGGTATCAGTGGACTTTGGTCCGGCTGATGGAGCGCGTCTTCACTTCCCTGGCATACAGCTGCAGGCGTTCTTCATCACTTTGCAGCACCTCGCAGGACCTGAGTACCGCCTGGGCATCCGCTTCATTGCCGCTCTTGCGCAGCTGTTCGGCGATGCGTTTGAGGTCGACCGCCGACCATCTCAGATCCGATGCAACGGCTTGCAGGTCGCGCTGAAGTTCGTGTTCGTATTCATTGAGCCGCATGATCACCTCCGGAACATTCTCGGTAGAACAGAGTAGTCGCATTTTTCTTCGATGATGCGCAGCTCGTCTGCCACCGGGCTGCATGCATGTAAATATTTGTCCAATCTCCCTTGTGGGCGACGTGCCGCGCTGGATGTACACCCGGTTACACGTTACATTCGCGTTTTTCAAGATCAGGGAAACACCATGCGGATATGGATCGGGAGTTTGGCGTTGGCATTGCTGGCGGGTTGCTCATTGCCAGCATCGCTGGTGCCGGGCGAGCCAAATCTCAGCAAAACCACTACCAAAGCGCCTAAAGACTATGCCGCGTGCTTGTTGCCGTTGTGGCAGCAGGACATTCCTAAGACCACGCAGACGTCCATTTCCAACGGCTACCGGATCAAGGCGCCGAGCCTCGTCACCGCCGACGAGATTCTCGACATCATCAAATACAAGGACGGTAGTCGCGTTTCCCTGTATCAGGGACCGCCATGGGCCAAGTCCGGGTCGTTGCGCAAATCGGTGCGTGACTGCCTGTAAAGCCCAGCCTCCGCTGCAAAAACCAGCCGCACAAAAAGCAGAAACCGGATCAATGGTTTCTGCTTTTTTTTGCTTTGCGAAATGCGCTGTGACAGATCGGCATGAGGCGTATCCCAGTGTGCGCTAGGCTTCTGAGTGCCGCCCGGTAACCGGAGGGGCATGCCTTTCAAGGAGCCACGGATCATGGATGATCTGGTCAAAGAAGTTATTCCGTTGTTGCAGTATCTGATTCCCGGATTTGTTTCTACCTGGATTTTCTACACGCTCACCGCGTTCAAACGGCCTGATACGTTTGGGCAGATTGTGCAGGCGTTGATCTTTACGTTTGTGATTCATGGGGCTGTATTGGGGATAGGTGCAATCTGTCTATGGGTGGGGACGAAGGGATTTTCTGTAGGAATATGGGATGGCAAGGCGCAGACAATATGGGCGTTCTTTGTGTCAGTGACACTCGGATTTCTTTCCTGCAATCTCGCTTCAAATGACAAGTTGCATGCCTGGTTACGGTTTCGAAATGTAACCAGAAAAACGTCATTTCCCAGCCAGTGGTACAGCACCTTTGCACGCCACGATCGGCTCATTACGCTGCATTTGAACGACGAAAGGCGCCTGTTTGGCTGGCCTTGTGAATGGCCTGCCGAACCTGCGAATGGACAGTTTGTGATGCAGAGCCCGAAATGGTTGGGTGACGATGGCGTTGCCCAGCCTTTTGACGCCGACCTGTTGGTGATAGATTCGTCGAAAGTTCAGTGGGTTGAATTCACCACCATAAAAGAGAGCCAGCCATGACCGCCGAAGCACCGAGACCCATGCCGCCAGATGTGGCACGCTACCTTGGCTCGAACGACAGGAACTCGCCGCAAACTGCCCGTGGTCCTAGCGCTCCACCACCTCCCAAGCGGTGAACGTTGCTCGGGCGAGACGATCTGTCATAACGATCGTACCAACCAATCCCTGAACGCTTTCAGTGACGGCAACGCCTCATTACGCGGCGGATACACCAGGTAATAGCTGCGCCGGCTGGTGATCGGCTCCCCCAGTTGCAGCAGCTCGCCGTTAAGCAATTCATCCTCCACCAGAATCCGTGGCACCAGCCCCACGCCAATATTCGCCCGGACCGCCTGAATCAGGTGCGAAGTCATTTCAAAGCTCGGCCCGATGCGCATGCTGCGGTGGGGCAAACCATGATGCGTGAACCATTCCGCCCAGGCCTGGGCATTGCTGCTGACATTGAGCAGTAACTGCCCGGCGATGTGCTGTTCCGCATCATCGCGTTCGGCCAACGACAACTGCGCACTGGCAATCACCACCAGTTCTTCAGTGTGCAGGGGCAGGGCGCTCAGCCCGGGCCAATCCCCCGCACCGACGCAGATCGCCGCATCGATCTCGCTGGTGTCGAAGTCGATCGCTTCGATGCGTGAATGCAAGTGCACGGTCATGCCGGGGTGTGCGGTGTAGAAGTCCTTGAGTCGCGGCAGCAGCCATTTCGAGCCGAAGGTCGGCAGCGTCGCCAGACGCAAACTATGAATGCCGGAACCGAACGCCATGGCCTGCAACGTCGCGCTGCGGATCTGCCCGAGGGCTTCGGCCAGTTCGCGCTGATACATGCGCCCGACATCGGTCAGCACCACTTGCCGTCCCTCGCGACTGAACAGGCGCATGCCGAGCATCTTTTCCAGAATCTGCACCTGACGGCTGACCGCGCTTTGCGTCAGCGACAGTTCATGGGCGGCGCGGGTGTAACTTTCATGGCGTGCGGCGGCCTCGAAGGCCAGCAACAGCGACATGGAAGGGGTGAGAGTTCGCGGATTCATTCGTTTTAGTCATGGATTGCGGGTCGATTTTACGTTTGTCCCGACGGCGCCAAGCAATGAACATAAGCACCATGAGATGGCGGGAGCGTGACGCAATCATTCATTGCGCACAACTGTTCACCGCCACACGGCCCGATTTTGACCGAGATTTCCTCACCGATGATTGCCCAGCTGTCACCCGCCGCTGCATTGACTACTGATTACCAACTGTTCCTCAGCGCCCTGAAAGCCAGTAGTTTTCGTGGCGAGATCAGTGCCGATTACGCCAGTCGCGTGGTGCTCGCCACCGACAACTCGATCTACCAGCGCCTGCCGCAAGCGGCGGTGTTTCCGATGGATGCGGAGGATGTGGCGCGGGTCGCACGGCTGATCGCCGAGCCGGCTTATCAGCAAGTGGTGATCACTCCGCGTGGCGGTGGCACCGGCACCAACGGCCAGTCGCTGACCGATGGCATCGTCGTCGACCTGTCGCGGCACATGAACCGTATTCTGGAAATCAACGTCGAGCAGCGCTGGGTGCGGGTGCAGGCCGGGGTGGTCAAGGATCAGCTCAACGCCGCGCTGAAATCAGCCGGGCTGTTTTTCGCCCCGGAGCTGTCGACCTCCAACCGCGCCACCGTCGGCGGCATGATCAACACCGACGCCAGCGGCCAGGGCAGTTGCACCTACGGCAAGACCCGCGACCATGTGCTGGAACTCGACATGGTCCTGCGCGGCGGTGAACGCCTGCACGGCGCAGCGCTTGCGGAAGACGAACTGACAGCGCTGTGCGCCCGTGAAGATCGGGTGGGTGAAGTTTATCGCTGTGCGCGGCAGATCATTGATGAGCAGGGCGAGTTGATCAAACAACGGTTCCCTGACCTCAACCGCTGCCTGACCGGCTACGACCTGGCGCATCTGCGCGAGGCCGACAACCGCTTCAACCTCAACAGCGTGCTGTGCGGCGCCGAAGGCTCGCTGGGGTTTGTGGTTGAGGCGAAGCTCAACGTACTGCCGATCCCCAAACACACGATGCTGGTGAACATTCGCTACGCCGGGTTCATGGATGCGTTGCGCGATGCCCGGGCGCTGATGGCGCTCAAGCCGCTGTCGATTGAAACCGTGGATTCCAAGGTGTTGTTGCTGGCGATGCAGGACATCGTCTGGCACGGCGTCGCCGAATACTTCCCGGCAAGTGCCGAGCGCCCGACACTGGGGATCAACCTGGTGGAGTTCTGCGGTGATGATCCCGAGGACCTGCAACACCGGGTCGAAGCCTTCCTCGAACACTTGAGCAGCGACACCGCCGTCGAACGCCTCGGCCATACCCTGGCGGTCGGCCAGGCGGCAGTGAACAAGGTTTATGGCATGCGCAAACGCGCAGTCGGCCTTCTCGGTAACGTTGCCGGCGAAGCGCGGCCGCAGCCGTTTGTCGAAGACACCGCAGTGCCGCCGCAGCACCTGGCCGAGTACATCGCCGAACTGCGCGAACTGCTCGACAGCCACGGTTTGCAGTACGGCATGTTCGGCCACGTCGATGCCGGTGTGTTGCACGTACGGCCGATTCTCGACATGAAGGATCCGCAGCAAGCGGCGCTGGTGCGCCCGGTGTCCGACGGCGTCGCGGCGCTGACCCAGCGTTACGGCGGCCTGTTGTGGGGCGAGCACGGCAAAGGCCTGCGCTCGGAATACGCGCCGGCATTTTTCGGTGAGCTGTATCCGGCGTTGCAGGCACTGAAAGCTGCGTTTGACCCGTTCAATCAGTTCAACCCGGGCAAGATCGCCACCCCGGCCAATACCGGTGCGGCGTTGCTGAAAATCGACGAAGTGACCCTGCGCGGCGAACTCGACCGGCAAATCGACGAAAAGGTCTGGCAGAGCTACGGCGCAGCCATGCATTGCAACGGCAACGGCGCCTGCTACAACTTCGATCCCGACGACGCCATGTGCCCATCGTGGAAAGCCACCCGCGAGCGTGCGCAATCGCCCAAGGGTCGCGCATCGCTGATCCGCGAATGGCTGCGTTTGCAGGGCGAGGCAGGGGTGGATGTGCTGTCGGAGGCGATCCGTCGTCCGGCATTTTTCCGCAACCTGTGGACACGCTGGCGCAACAGCCGCGCGCAGGATGCAGACTTTTCCCATGAGGTGTATGACGCCATGGCCGGTTGCCTGGCGTGCAAATCCTGCGCGGGACAGTGCCCGGTCAAGGTCAACGTGCCGGAATTCCGTTCGCGTTTCCTTGAGCTGTATCACAGCCGTTATCTGCGCCCGGCGCGGGATTATCTGATTGCTTCGCTGGAGTACAGCATTCCGTACATGGCGCGGATTCCGGCGCTGTACAACGGTTTGATGGGCGCAACCTTTGTGCGCAAACAGTTGGAGCGTCTTGGCGGCATGGTCGATGTGCCGTTGCTCAGTCGCTTTGATTTCCACGCTGCGCTGCGCCGCTGGAAGGTGCAGCCGGCGACGGTCGCCAATCTGTCGGCGCTGACCCCGGCCCAGCGCGAGCGCAGTGTGGTGTTGGTGCAGGATGCCTTCACCCGTTACTTCGAAGCGCCGTTGCTAGCGGATCTGCTGGAGTTGATTTCACGACTTGGCTATCAGGTGTATCTGGCACCGTTCAGTGCCAATGGCAAGCCGCTGCATGTGCAGGGTTTCCTGTCAGCGTTCAACCGCGCGGCGTTGCGCAATGCGCAGCAACTGCGCGAGCTGGCGGACGTTGGCGTACCGCTGCTGGGACTGGATCCGGCGATGACGCTGGTCTATCGCCAGGAATACCTGAAAGTGCCCGGCATGGACCACTGCCCGGAAGTCGCGCTGGTGCAGGAATGGCTGCTCAAGGTGATGCCGGAGCAGGCTACTGCCGATCCGGCCCGGTCATTCCGTCTGCTGGCACACTGCACCGAGAAAACCAACGCGCCGGCCGCCACTCGCCAGTGGGAACAAGTGTTCGAGCGAGCCGGATTGAAACTGGCGACGCAGGCCACCGGTTGCTGCGGCATGTCCGGCACCTACGGCCATGAAGCGCGCAACCGCGAAACCTCGGCGGTGATCTACGAGCAATCGTGGGCGCGGCAGGTTGAGGCGCCGGCGGAGCAGGGCGAAGCACTGGCCACCGGTTATTCCTGCCGCAGTCAGGTCAAGCGCCAGTCGGATCGGGCGCTGCGCCATCCGTTGCAGGTGCTGCTTGAGGTGGTGCGTCGCTGAGCGGTTCGTCGTCCGGGGCATTGTCCCAGATCAGCCGTGGGTCGAAACTCATCGCCGAGAGCATGGTGAACACCACCACCATGCCGAAAAACAGGATGCCCGGGCGTGGTTCGATATCGCCCAGCGCCTGGAACTTCACCAGCGCCGCGACCAGTGCGACCACCAGCACGTCGAGCATCGACCAGTAGCCGATCAGCTCGACGAAACGGTACAGCTTCGAGCGCTCACGGCGCGCCCAGTCGCTGCCCCGCTGCACGGTGATCAGCAGCAGCGACAGGGCGACGAATTTAATCCCCGGCACCGCGATGCTGGCGATGAAAATGATCAGCGCAATGTCCCACGCGCCGCCCTCCCAGAACTCCAGCACGCCGCTCATGATCGTGCTGTCGGCGCCGTTGCCGAGCATCACCGTGTTCATCACCGGCAGTAGATTGGCCGGCACGTAAAACGCCAACGCGGCGAACAGATAGGCCCAGGTGCGCGTCAGGGAGTTGGTCTTGCGCCGATGCAGCGGCGCATCGCAGCGCGGGCACTCGTGCGGCTCGTCGGTCATGTCACAGGCCAGCCCACAGCTGTGGCACAGGCACAGATTCAGTTCGCTGGCGGTCGCGGGTCGCTTCATAGAATGTCCCACAGATCACGAATGTCGCGGCCGGCAATGCGGATCATCATCAGGCTCAGCACCGCCAAAGCGAACAGGCCGATACCCGGCAGCACATCGAGCAGCCCGGCCAGTTTGAATACCGCCACCATCGCCCCCAGCAGACACACTTCGAGCATGCTCCACGGACGCAGGGTTTCCAGCCAGCGCATGCACAGCTTGAAGCCCGGCGCCCGGCGCGATGACAAGGCGAAACTCAGCACCCAGATCAACAGCACCAGTTGAAACGCCGGGGCGATGATGATCGAAATCGCCGCGACCATCGCCATGAAGGTGATCGGCCCCTGACTCAGCGCCAGTACCGAATCCCACAGCGTCGCGCTGTTCTTCAGGCCCTTCATGCTGATGCTCATCACCGGATAGAAATTGGCGAACAGCCACAGCATCGCCGCAGTGAAACTCAGGGCCAGCCGCTGCTCGACGGTCAAGCCGTTGTAGCGCTGCAGCACGCCGCCGCACCGCACGCAGAGGGTTTTCTGGTGTTTGCCGAGCACGACCTTTTCGTACACGCAGTCGCAATGCTCGCAGATGATCAGGTGTTCGGTTGAGGTCATGGGCAACGCTCGACAGCAGGCGCAAAGCGCAGGGGGCGCCTGATCACTATAGAAGCCTGACGTGATTGGGCAAATGGCGTTTGGCTTGGGAATCGACTTTTAATGTTATAGAGTAACGCCAATTTTTGGCGGGGCGTGCGGTTGCGATCCCCTGATTCATTTGCTCGTTGGCGAAATCTCCATGGCGATTGTGTGTACCCGTTCCAACCCGCCGCCGACCGGCCGCTTGCTGTCTATTGATGCACTGAGAGGTCTGGTCATCCTGTTCATGCTGCTGAACGGCTGCAGACGCGGCACTGGATTCGCTGGCTGACGGTCTTCGGTTCGGCGCCGATGTTCTTTTATCTGTTGCACCTGTACGGCCTGAAGGTGCTGTATCTGAATGCCGTGGCGCTGTTCGGCCTTAACCACGGTAGCTATTTCGGCTTCGATTCAGTAGCGGCAATCTGGCTGGTGTCACTGCTGTTGGCGCTGGCACTGTACCCGGCGGTACGCTGGTTTTCCGCGCTGAAATCGCGGCGCCGCGATATTGCCTGGCTGAAATATCTGTAAGCCCTAGTGACCACTGCGCTCGCGCGCGAAGTCGATAAAAGCCTTGAGCGGCGCCGGTACGTGGCGCCTGCTCGGGTAGTACAGATGCAGGCCCGGATAGTAGGGGCACCAGTCGGCCAACAGCTGAATCAGACGCCCCGATGCCAGGTGTTCGCTGACCATGTCATCGAACACATACGCCAATCCCAGGCCTTGCAGTGCAGGGCCGACCATCAAGCTGACGTCGCCCAGGGTCAGCGGGCCGTTGACCTCGATTTCCTGGGCAATGCCATCGCGTTCGAATTCCCAGCGATACAGGGCGCCACTGGGGTAGCGGTGGCGCAGGCACGGCAAGTCGTGCAGATCTTCGGGTTTTTGCGGCGCAGGATAGCGTTCAAGGAATGCCGGCGAAGCCACCACCACCGAACGCATCGCCGAGCCAATCGGCAGCGAGACCATGTCGGCCTCCAGTCGATCGCCAAAGCGCACGCCCGCATCAAATCCGCCAGCGACGATATCGAGCAATGCTTCGCTTTCGACCACCTCCATGCGAATGTCCGGATACGTCTGCAAGAACTCGCTGGCAATCGGCAGCAATACCAGTTCGCACGCCTGGCGTCCGCAGGTGATACGCAGGTTGCCGGTGGGTTTGTCGCGAAAATGGTTGAGGTCTTCCAGTGCATCGTCAATGTCGCGGAACGCCGGTTTCAGGCGCGCGTAAAAGCGCTCACCGGCCTCGGTCAACGCCACGCTGCGGGTGGTGCGATTGAACAGACGCACACCGAGGCGATTCTCCAAAGCCTTTACCGAATGGCTCAGGGCTGACGGGGTGAGCCCGAGTTCGACGGCGGCCTTGCTGAAATTCAAGTGCTGCGCCGTACAGAGAAATACGCAAAGGTCTGCCGCTGAGGGTGATTTCATCTGTGAATGCCTTTCACAAAGTCATGCAAAATTGCTGGGATTATCGCATCAATCTCACGGCCTTAAAGTCGCTGCCTGGCAATTTCTTTAAAGGATGAATGCATGACAACGGTCTCTCATCAACCAGGCGCGCGTAACAAGCTGCTGATCCTCGCGGCCGTGTGCCTGTCGGCATTGGTACTGCCCTTGAGTTTTACCGGTGGCGCGGTGGCGACGCCCGCCATTGGCCGTGATCTGGGCGGAAGTCCCGTTGCCCTGACCTGGATCACCAATGCGTTCATGTTGTCGTTCGGCAGTTTGCTGATGGCGGCGGGAGCGTTGGCCGACGTCTATGGGCGTAAACGCCTGTTCAGCTTCGGCATGTTGCTGTTCACCGCAGCATCGATTGCGCAGAGCCTGGCACCGTCGGTGTACTGGCTGGATGGGCTGCGTGCAGTGCAGGGCGTGGCCGGTGCTGCGGCGTTGGCCAGCGGTTCAGCGTCGCTGGCGCAGGAATTCGAAGGCCATGCGCGGACCCGCGCGTACAGCGTACTCGGTACCACATTCGGCATTGGTCTGGCTTTCGGGCCGCTGCTGGCCGGTGCGTTGATCGAAGCGTTCAACTGGCGGGTGATTTTCGTATTCACCGCGCTGATCGGCGTGATCGCCATGGTCTTCGGCCTGCCTCGCATGCGCGAAAGCCGCAACCCGGATGCCACGGGACTGGATTGGCCGGGCACGATCACCTTCAGCACGATGCTGGCGCTGTTCACCTTCGGCGTGATTCAGGCGCCGGAAAGCGGTTGGGGCAGCCCGCTGGTGGTCGGTCTGCTGAGTGCTTCGGCATTGTTGCTGGGGTTGTTCGTGATGATCGAAAAGCGCGTCAAACATCCGATGCTCGATCTGACCCTGTTGCGTTTTCCGCGCTTCATCGGCGTGCAGATGCTGCCGATCGGCACCTGTTTTTGCTACATCGTGCTGGTGGTGATCTTGCCATTGCGCTTTATCGGCGTGGAAGGCTTGAGCGAAATCGATGCCGGCCTGCTGTTGCTGGCGCTGTCGGCGCCCATGCTGGTGGTACCGATGCTGGCGGCGTCGCTGACCCGGTTTGTCTCGGCGGGAATCCTGTCGGGGATCGGTTTTCTGATCGCTGCGGTGGGCTTGCACGGGTTGAGCCTGTACAACGTCGGCGAGCCTAAATCCGCCTTGGTCATTGCGATGCTGTTGATCGGGATTGGCACCGGTTTGCCGTGGGGGTTGATGGATGGTCTGTCGGTCAGCGTTGTACCGAAGGAGCGCGCGGGGATGGCGGCTGGGATCTTCAATACCGTGCGCGTGGCGGGTGAGGGTATTGCGCTGGCGGTGGTGGGCGCTGTGCTGACTTCGCTGCTGCATACCGATCTGACGGGGGCAGTGGCAGGCAGTGTCGATGCGGCGTTGATTGCCGAGACCGCGCACCGGGTCACCACGGGGGACATGGCGCATGCGCTCGACACCGTTCCGGGGCTGGCCAAAGAACGTCTGGTGCAAGGTTATGCCACGGCGTTTCAGTACCTCCTGCACATCCTTACGCTGATTACCCTGGCTTCGGCGGCAGTGGTGCTTGGGCTGTTGAGCAAGGGGCCGGCGGTTGCGCAGCCGCAAAAAACAGCGCCCGACTTGCTATAGCGGTGTGTGCGGAATTTTCGAGTGTGGGAGCGGGCTTGCTCGCGAAGGCGTCAGGTCAGTCACGATCAATGCTGAACATGCCGGCCCCTTCGTGAGCAAGCCCACTCCCACCAGTGCGTGTTGGAGTCCTGATTATTTACGATCCAGCCACACCGTCTGCGCGTTGCAGAACTCGCGCACGCCGAAGTGCGAGAGCTCGCGACCGAAACCGCTTTTCTTCACGCCACCGAAGGTCACGCGCGGGTCGCTGGCGGAGTAGCCGTTGATGAACACGCCGCCAGTGTCCAGTTCGCTGGTCAGTTGCTGGGCCAGTGCGACGTTGGCGGTGTAGATCGTCGCGGTCAGGCCGAAGTCGCTGTCGTTGGCCAGGGCCACGGCGTGGGCGCAATCGCGGGCAGTGATGATCGATGCCACCGGGCCGAACAGTTCCTGTTTGAACGAGGTCATGCGGTCCGTGACATCGGCCAGCACGGTCGGCTCGTAGTAGTTGCCCGGGCCTTGGGCCTTGCCGCCGCCGAGCAACAGGGTGGCGCCTTCTTCGAGGGTGTCGCGCACTTGCTGGTCGAGTTCGTCACGCAGATCGAAACGCGCCATCGGCCCGATGTAGGTGTCGGCGGACAGCGGATCGCCGACTTTCAATTGACGCGTGGCCTCGACGAATTTGCGGGTGAACTCTTCGACCACGCCTTCTTCGATGATCAGGCGCTTGGCCGCGGCGCAGACCTGGCCGGAGTTCTGGTAGCGACCGATGACGGCAGCCTGCACGGCCTCATCAAGATCCGCATCATTGAGCACGATGAACGGGTCGGAACCACCCAGTTCCAGCACGCATTTCTTCAGCGCGGCACCGGCCTGAGCGCCGATGGCCATACCGGCACGGACGCTGCCGGTCAGGGTGACAGCGGCGATGCGCGGGTCGGCAATGGCGGTGGAAACGCCTTCCGGGGTGACGTTGATCACTTCAAACACGCCATCAGCGAAACCGGCGTTCTTGAAGGCGTCGCGCAGCAGGTAGGCGCTGCCCATCACGTTCGGCGCGTGCTTGAGCACGTAAGTGTTGCCGGCGATAAGCGCCGGAACGGCACCGCGCAGCACTTGCCAGATCGGGAAGTTCCACGGCATCACCGCGAGGATCGGCCCGAGTGGTCGGTACTCGATGCGCGCCTTGCCGCCTTCAACCTGAGTCGGTTCGGCGTCGAGCATGGCCGGACCGTTTTCGGCGTACCACTCACAGAGCTTGGCGCATTTTTCAATTTCGCCACGGGCTTGGGCGATCGGCTTGCCCATTTCCAGGGTGATCATGGTCGCCATGGCTTCGGCGCTGTCACGCAGGGCGCCGGCGAGGGCGGACAGGGCGCGGGAGCGATCCTGCAGCGGCTTGCGTTTCCATTTCGAGAAACCGAACGCGGCGCGGGTCAGCGCAGCGTCGAGGGCTTCGGCGGATTCAAAGGCGTAGTGACCGATCTGCTCGCCGGTGGCGGGGTTGATCGAGATGGCGTGGGTCTGGCTGGAAATCTGGCTCATGGCGGGCTCCTGCGAGTTCAGTGGATGGGCCTAGAGTAGGGTGGCGTTTGTTTTCTGGAAACTGAATAATAAAGATCGTTTCTTTCACGATTGGAGAATGACTGTGGATCTGGTGCAGCTGGAAATCTTCAAGGCCGTTGCCGAGCACGGCAGCATCAGCGCTGCGGCGGCGCAGATTCATCGCGTGCCGTCGAACCTGACCACGCGGATCAAGCAGTTGGAGCAGGACTTGGGCGTCGACCTGTTCATTCGCGAGAAAAGCCGTTTGCGTCTGTCACCGGCTGGCTGGAGTTTTCTCGAGTACGCGCGACGCATTCTCGATCTGGTGCAGGAGGCGCGGGCCACCGTCGCCGGTGAGGAGCCGCAGGGCGCATTTCCCCTCGGTTCGCTGGAAAGTACCGCCGCCGTGCGCATCCCCGAACTGCTCGCGGCGTACAACCAATTGCATCCCAAGGTCGATCTGGACCTGTCGACCGGGCCATCCGGAACGATGATCGACGGTGTACTTTCAGGACGCTTGGCGGCGGCATTCGTCGATGGCCCGGTGCTGCACCCGGCGCTGGAAGGCGTGCCGGCGTTCGAGGAAGAGATGGTCATCATCGCGCCACTCAATCACCCCTCGGTGCAGCGCGCGGCGGATGTGAACGGCGAGAATATCTATGCGTTCCGCTCCAACTGTTCTTATCGGCATCACTTCGAAAAATGGTTCAGCACCGACGCTGCCGTGCCGGGCAAGATTTTCGAGATGGAGTCCTACCACGGCATGCTCGCTTGCGTCAGCGCCGGCGCCGGGCTGGCGCTGATGCCGCGCAAAATGCTGCAGAGCATGCCTGGCAGCGCAACCGTGAGCGTGTGGCCGCTGGCGGCGGATTTTCGCTATCTGACCACCTGGCTGGTGTGGCGCCGGGGCACGGTGTCGCGCAGCTTGAGCATGTTCGTGCGTTTGCTGGAGGAGCGCGGTGTGGTGCGTGCGGAAGAGTAATTGACACGTTGTGTCATGGCTGTATCTTGATCGGCGTTTCGCAATATAAAAAACTACACAGCGTAGCCATGAGGAACAAGCAAATGAGTGCAGCCCTGAGCGGTAAAGAAGCGGTCGGTGAGCGGTTTGTGCTGGAAACGATGCGTCATGCGCAGGGCCTGACCTGGAACGCCGTTGATGCCATCGCCAGGGTGATCAAGCCCGGCATGCGTGAGTCCGAAGCCCAGGAGCGGGGCAAGCAGATCCTCGCCGAACTGGGCATGGACCGCATCTGGCATCCGCTGCTGATTCGCTTCGGCGCCAATACGCTGAAGGCGTTCAAGGAGCGTTCCGAAGGCGATCCGGTGCTCGGTGACAACGATATTTTCTTCATTGACATGGGCGTGGTCTGGCAGGGGCACGAAGGCGATGCCGGCGCAACCTTCACCACCGGCTCCGATCCGGAAATGATCGCCTGCGCGGCGGCGTCCAAGGAGCTATTCAAGCGTGTCGAGGCACTGTGGCGCCAAGGCGTGAGCGGTGTCGAGTTGTACCGTTACGCCAGCGATCAGGCTGAAACCATGGGCTGGAAACTCAATCTCGACATCAAGGGCCACCGCGTCAGCGATTTCCCGCACACGATCCATCGCGGCGGCAATCTCGGCGATTTCGACCAGACGCCAAATGCCGGGGTGTGGATTCTGGAAATCCAGATCGCCCACCCGCAGCGACCGTTCGGCGCGTTTTATGAAGATCTGTTGATCTGATTGTCACGGCGTACCGTTTCTGCCGTACAGGCGAAAGCCTTCGCGTTGGCTCAGACGCTGGTAATACGCGCTGACGGCGGGATAGTCCGGATGCGCGAGCGGAGTTTCGAACCAGCGATTCACCGACAGCCCGACAGGAATATCGGCGAGGGAAAACTGCTCGCCACTGACGTACGCGCCAGTCTTCTGCAACTGCTGATCAAGGATGCCCATGGTCTTCGACCATTGCTCGATGCCCTTGGCCAGAGCGGCGCTGTCCTGATAATCCGCTGACTGGCGCACCAGCGATATGAACGCATACGACCACGAGCGGTTCAGCTCCGACGCCTGCCAGTCGATCCACTGATCGACCCGCGCGCGGGTTCGCGGCTCGGCGGGGTAGAGGTCAGCGCCGCCATAGTTGCCCGCCAGATAACGAATGATGGTGTTCGATTCCCACAGGGTGAAATCGCCGTCCTGAATCACCGGCACCATGGCGCAGGGGTTGAGGGCGAGAAACTCCGGCGTATCAGTCTGCTTGAAGCCCGAGCCCCAATCCTCACGCTCGAACGGGATCTGCAGTTCAGCGCAGGTCCACAGCACTTTGCGCACGTTGATCGATGACGCCTTGCCCAGAATTCGCAGCATGAGTTTTCCCTGTCTCGTGGGTGCCTGTCGGGGCATCAAGAAATACCACACCACAACGCAGAAGGCCCGCGCATGGCGGGCCTTCTTTTTACATCGAATCAATCTCAGTGACTGCCCACCAGTTTCCCGCCCATCATCCGCCGCCGATAGGCGCTGTCACGACTGGCCAGCCAGAAGTACAGCGGCGAGGTCACCAGCAGCCCCACCAGCCACGACAGGTCGGCGCCGTTGATGTGCGCCGACACCGGGCCGACGTACAGCGGGGTGTTCATGAACGGGATCTGCACCGCAATGCCGATCGCATAGGCCAGCAACGCCTGCGGGTTGTAACGTCCGTAGATGCCACCGTCGACCTGGAAGATCGACTGGATGTCGTACTGGCCCTTGTGAATGGCGTAGAAGTCGATCAGGTTGATCGCCGTCCACGGCACCAGCACCACCAGCAGCACCAGCACCATGTCGACGAAGTGGCCGATGAAGTCCTTCGACGCGCCGACGGCGGCGAAGCAGCAGGCCAGAAGCACGATGATCGAGATCACCGCACGGCTCTTGGCGGTCGGAATCCAGCGATAGGCAAAGGTCTGCACCAGAGTGATCAGCGACAGCACCGCGCCGTACAGGTTGAGGGCGTTGTGGCTGATCACGCTGAGCAGGAACAGCACCAGCATCAGCGGGCCGATCGAGCCAGTGGCGAGCTTGACCGCATCCATGGTGTCCATGCCCACCGGGGTCGCCAGCACGGCGACCGCACCGAAGATGAACGCCAGACTCGAGCCCAGCGCCGAACCCAGATACGTGGTCCAGAACGTCGACGAGACTTTTACATCGGCCGGCAAATAACGCGAATAGTCGGACACGTACGGCGCAAACGCGATCTGCCACAGCGCGGCGAGCGACACGGTGGCGAGCCAGCCGGAGAGGTTGAAGCTGCCGCGGGTGAGGAAGTCATCGGTTTGAATATGGGTGAAGATGTAGCCGAAACCGACGACGATGCCGATCCCCAGCACCCAGGTGCCGATGCGGTTGAGCACGTGGATGAAGCGGTAGCCGATGATGCCGATGATCCCCGAACCGAGGGCACCGATGACGATGCCGACCGGCACCGGCACGCTGTCGACCACGCCGTGCAGCGACTTGCCGGCCAGCACGATGTTGGAGGCAAAGAAGCCGATGTACATGACCCCGGCAATCAGCACCACCAGCAGAGCACCGAGCGAGCCGAACTGCGCGCGGCTCTGGATCATCTGCGGAATGCCCATCTGCGGGCCTTGCGCCGAGTGCAGCGCCATCAGCACGCCGCCGACCAGATGACCGACCAGAATCGCGACGATGCCCCAGACCAGATTCAAGTGGAACAACTGCACGCCCAGCGCGCCGGTGACGATCGGCAACGGCGCGATGTTGCCGCCGAACCACAGCGTGAACAGATCCCTGACCTTTCCGTGGCGATCTTCGGGGGGCACGTATCCTATCGTGTGTTTTTCAATGAGCGGCGCGGATGTTGTTGCAGAGGTGGACATGACGAACTCCAAGGCAAGGATGAGTACGTGGACGTACTTCGGTAAGCGCCGACACGGACGGCGCATTTCTTGTTGAAGCGATCATGTGCAAAGGCCCGGGATAGATAAATTAGTAAGTTTGTTGCTTCAGACCTTAAAAAATATATGCCGCGTGTAATGCGTAGCTCCGGTATGTTCAGGCTTCACTCTGTCCTGGATTTACACAGTTTTGTGGTGAGGGGATTTATCCCCGATGGGCTGCGAAGCGGCCCCTCTTTTGACTTTAGAAACAGGGGCCGCTTCGCGCCCCATCGGGGATAAATCCCCTCACCACAGAGCCTCCTAACTACAGATAAATGTCCTGACAACAGATAAATCTCCTCACCACAAAAGCGTTGTCTCACTTGCAGAGGTTTTTATATGGCCGCCTACAACCTGCGCCAGCTCAAATACTTCGTCACCACCGCCGATTGCGGCAGCGTCGCCGAAGCCTCGCGCAAGCTCTATATCGCCCAGCCGTCCGTCTCTACCGCGATCAAGCATCTGGAAGAAAGCTTCGGTGTGCAGCTGTTCATCCGCCATCACGCCCAGGGCGTTTCGCTGACGCCCAGCGGCTCGCGGTTCTATCGCAAGGCGCTGGAATTGCTGCGAGTGGCGCATGAGTTCGAGCAGAACGCGCTGGCGGATAACGATGTGGTCTCCGGGCAGATCGATATCGGCTGTTTCGAAACCGTCGCGCCGCTGTACCTGCCGCGCCTGATTGCCGGTTTCAAGCAGCGCTGGCCGGGCGTGGAAATCCGTATTCGCGATGGCGAACAGCAGGAACTGGTGCAGGCGCTGACCGCCGGCAGCATCGATGTCGCGATGCTGTTCGAGCACGACCTCGACACCACCATCGAAACCACACCGCTGATGCCGCCGCAGCAGCCTTATGCCTTGCTGCCGGCCGACCATCGCTTCGCGCAACAGGCGAAAGTCTCGCTGCACGATCTGGTGCTGGAGCCGATGATCCTGCTCGACGTGGTGCCCAGCCGCACCTACTTCGTGAGCATCTTCGAAGAGCGCGGACTGACCCCGCACATCGTCTTCAGCTC
This sequence comes from Pseudomonas fluorescens, assembly GCF_004683905.1. Lineage (NCBI taxonomy): Bacteria > Pseudomonadati > Pseudomonadota > Gammaproteobacteria > Pseudomonadales > Pseudomonadaceae > Pseudomonas > Pseudomonas fluorescens. Next base: position 3,636,780 of record NZ_CP038438.1, on the reverse strand, counting down.
ACCGTCGATCGAGATGGTGCGCGGCATGGTTGGGCGCGGTTTCGGCTTTTCGATTCTGGTGACCCGACCGTTCGGCGAGTACACCTACGACGGGCAGAAAGTGGTGTGCGTGCCGCTGGCGGAAACCGTGACCGGCTCGGGTTTGTCGGCAGCCTGGCTGCGTCGGGTGCAACTGACCAAACCGGTGCAGTTGTTCGTTGATCATTGCCGCGAGGAATTGGCCCGACTGCACGCTTGAAGGCAGGCAGTCAGGCCGAAAGGATCAGGCGCGAATCGAGGCCAGCATCCGTTGCAGCATCGCATCGCAGGCATCGAGATGCGCACGACTGACAAACTCATCCGGTTTGTGCCCCTGATCCATGCTGCCGGGGCCACAGACCACGGTGGGAATACCCGCCGCATCGAACAGCCCGCCCTCGGTGCCGAACGCCACGGTGCCGAATTCCCGTGAACCGCAAAACGCCGCAATCAGCTCCGCCGCCTGACTCTGCGCATCGGTAGCCAGGCCGGGATAAGCCGACAGCTCACTGAAACGAATCGCACTGTGCTCGCTGACCGCACGCATGCGCGGCAGCACTTGCTGCTCGGCATAAGCCTGCAACTGCTGCGCTACCAGGGTTGGATCTTGCGAGGGCAGGGCACGGATCTCAAAGTCGAAGCGGCAATCGGCAGGCACGATGTTCAAGGCCTTGCCGCCGCTGATCACCCCGGTCTGCACCGTGCTGTAGGGCGGATCGAAGCGCGTGTCGTGATGCTCGGGTGCTTTCAGTTGCTGGCCGATGCGCCCCAGCTCACCGATTAGCTCGGCGGCGTACTCGATGGCGTTGACCCCCAGCGGTGCGTAGGCCGAATGACACGGATGGCCGCGCACGTCGCAGCGCATCGCCAGTTTGCCTTTATGGCCGAGCACCGGTTTCAACTCGGTCGGTTCACCGATGATGCACAGCAGCGGTTTGACCGGCCGCTGCTCCAGCTCGGCGAGCAACGAGCGTACCCCGAGGCAGCCGACTTCTTCGTCATAGGACAGGGCGATGTGCACCGGCATGCGCAGCTCTGCAGCGACCAGCGCCGGCACCAGCGCCAGCACGCAAGCGATGTAGCCCTTCATGTCGGCGGTGCCGCGCCCGAACAGCTTGCCGTCGTGTTCGCTGAGTTCGAACGGCGCTACTGTCCATGGTTGACCATCGACCGGCACCACATCGGTGTGCCCCGAGAGCACGATGCCCGGTTGCTCGGCCGGGCCAATGGTCGCGAACAGATTGGCCTTGCTGCGCTCGGCGTTGTAGATCAGCTCGCACGGCACATCGAAGCCTGCGAGGTAATCACGCACGAACTCGATCAGCTGCAGGTTGGATTCGCGGCTGGTGGTGTCGAAGCCCACCAGCGTCTTGAGCAACGCGACGCTGCTGCTCATCGATCATCACCGGCAACGCCATAACCCGGCGCCTTGGCCGGGTCGAGTGCGCGGTCGATGTAGTCCTGCAACTGCGGCTGATAGGCGTCCCAGAGTTTTTGCAGTTGGCCGATCGGGTCTGCGTCTGCCCAATCAACGCGCAAATTGACGATCGGCCAGGTCTGTTCGCCGACCACCACCACGGCTGCCGAATGCACCGGCCCGGCTTCGCCACCGAGGGCTTGTGCGGCGTGCAAGGCCTTGAGCAAGCGGTCGGCCAACTGGCCTTCGCCGTCCTCAAAGGCACTGACCATCGCTTCGATTACCGAGCGCCCGGCGAGCATGTTGCCAGCGGCCACGCATTGTTCGCCGGACACGGCGTTGTGCACGCCGAGGGTCTGCGCGCCGCTGAAATGCGCGGTCTGGCCGAAGTGGTTGATCGCGGTGATCTGTCGGTATTGGCTGTAGCCGTTGCGGGTCAGCACCTGGTCCAGCGCCGCGTCGGGCGCGTGGCCTTGCTCCATCAATGCAAGGACCTCCGGGCCGAGGGACGGCAGGGTGATATTCTGGCTCGACACCGCGCCGACACCCGGCAGCAGCCACGGGCAACGCGCGCCGACGGCGATGCTGGAGGAACTGATGGCGACACCGAACTGGCCGGTTTCGGGGCAACGGGCTGCGATTGAAAAGGTCATCTGTTTACTCCTTGTGTGTCTTGACTGGCCTCATCGCGAGCAGGCTCACTCCTACCTTGAAATGCGTTCCCTTGTAGGAGTGAGCCTGCTCGCGAAGGCCGCGACTCGGTCTTCCGACTTACTCGGGAATCACCGCCACCACATCAATCTCCATCAGCCACTGCGGCTGCCCCAGTGCCGACACCACCAGCCCGGTGGAGATCGGGAACACGCCTTTGAGCCACTTGCCGACTTCCTGATACACCGGCTCGCGGTAGCGCGGGTCGATCAGGTAGGTGGTGGTCTTGACGATATGGCTCATGTCGCTGCCGGCTTCTTCCAGCAGTTGCTTGACGTTGCGCATTGCCTGTTCGGCCTGCGCACGCGGATCCCCGAGGCCCACCAGATTACCGTCGAAATCGGTGCCGACCTGACCTCGGACGTACACCGTGTTGCCGGCGCGTACGGCCTGGCACAGGTCGTTATCCAGCGTCTGATTCGGGTAGGTGTCCTTGGTGTTGAACATACGGATGCGGGTGTGGGTTGGCTTGCTCATGTACAGCTCCAGACTAGGTGTTCAGCGGCGCACCGGGCACCGCCGCGAAAGAGGGCAATCAAGCGTCGACGGTGTCGGCGGCTTTCGTGCTGGCGGTCGAATGCAGGGCGGCTTCACGCTGCTCGGCATCCTTGTAATCGAGGTATTTACGCTGGGTGGCGATGTGGTCGGCCACGTGTTTGGCGTCATGCCACACGCCCCAGATGAACGACGAACCACGGCGCGACTGCCATGGCAGCCCAAGGAAATACACACCCGGCTCGCTGGACACGCCACGCTGATGCTGCGGTTTGCCCTTGTCGTCAAACGCGGCGACCTGCAGCCAGGAATAGTCCACGGCGAACCCGGTAGCCCAGATGATCGAAGTGATCCCGGCCTTGGCCAGATCGAGATCGAGCAGCGGATTTTTCACGCAATCGGGATCCGGATAGGTTTCGCGCGCCTCGGGTTCTTCGGGCAGATCCAGGCCATTACGTTCGATGTAGGCATCCGCGGCATCCAGCAGCGCCAGATAGTTTTCGTCGCCACGCTTGAGGTTGTCGCGCAGATCCTGCTTGAAGGTCACCACGCCGTTGTTGAACGACTCGGTCACACCGACGAGAGTCATGCCGCGATGGGCCAGACCACGAAAATCGATGGTGCGCCCGCCATGCGCGCCGCTGACCGCGATGGTCACGTGCTCGCGACCGGGTTTCATCGCCGCCTGATCCCACTCGCCGAGCACCCCCAGCCACCAGCAGAAATCACGGTTGCGATAGGCACGCGGCGGACGGTCATGCGCACCTACCGACAGGTACACCTGCTTGCCGGAGCGCTGCAGTTCATCAGCGATCTGCACGCCTGACGAACCGGCGCCAACCACCAGCACTGCGCCTGCGGGCAGTTGCTGCGGATTGCGATAGTCGGCGGAGTGGATCTGCAACAGACGCGGGTCTTGCGGGGCGATCGGCGGGATCACCGGGCGCTGGAACGGGCCGGTTGCCGCGACCACGCGGCTGGCCTCGATCACGCCTTCGGAGGTCTCGACGGTGAAGCCCGGACGCCCGACATTGCGCACCACGCTTTTGACCTCGACCCCGGTGCGGATCGGCGCGTTGAATTTCTTCGCATAGGCTTCGAAGTAGTCCGCCACGCGCTCCTTATGGGCGAAACCGTCGGGATCGACATCATCGAATTCCAGCCCCGGGAAGCGGTCGTGCCACGCCGGACCGTTGGCTACCAACGAGTCCCAGCGCCCGGTGCGCCAGCGTTCGGCGATGCGGCTGCGCTCCAGCACCAGGTGCGGCACGCCGAGTTTGCTCAGGTGCTCGCTCATCGCCACACCGGCCTGTCCGGCCCCCACGACAAGCGTGTCTGTTTTTATTATTTCAGTGGTCATTTCTACATCCTTCCTGGCAAGGCAAGTGGATTCGGATCGCTTCAGGCTTGTCCGTTTTGCTTGCGGTCAGACTAGGCAGGAGGGGGGTATCGGTAAAATATTATTAAGCTGGGATGTGAATACAAATTGCTGAAGCAGAAGGGGCGAAGCCAGTAAAAACGCGGCTTGCAGGACAGGGGGAGGGTTGTCCCGGGCAGGAAAACCCGGGACAGGAAGGTGAAAATTCACTTTAAGGAGGGGGAGCGTCGCGTCAGTTACCGTCGGCGACCTTGCGTTCGATCGCATCGGTCTTACGCTTGAGCTCCTCGGTGTCCTGTTCCATGACGCGGGTGGAGGTGGGGGTAATCACCTCGTCCACGGCGCGGGTGTCGTCGTCGCTGTCCTGCAGATCGCGGTTCACCACATCCACCGGTTTGCCCGAGGAGTCGAGCGGTGGCGCGTTATGAGGTGTTGCAGGCTTGATATCGTCGGTGCTTTTCATTTTTCATACCTCCATTGACCTACAACGTTGGATACGAAGCCATGACGGGAGTTCGAGAAATTTCACGGGCGACCGCAGCCGCCCTCGGCTGTGCGCTGCTGATCGCTGCAAATTCAACTCAAGCCGCCAGTTTCGACTGCGACAAGGCCAAATCCATGGACGAAAAAGCCGTTTGCGCCAACCGCGCCTTGAACGACCTGGACGTCACCATGGGCGAGCTGTTCAGCCTCGATAAACGCCTGCTGCCGATGGGCGGGCGCGATGCTCTGATCGGTGAACAACAGGAGTTCCTCAAAGGCCGTAAGGCCTGTGGCGCGAAGCTCGATTGTTTGACCGATCTGTATCAGAAGCGGGTCGTTGCGCTGCGCAGCATCATCGAGACACGGGTGATGACGCAGGGGCCGTTTTGACGGACGGGTTGACCCTCTGGTCGATGCATAGCAGCATCCCGGGCAAACCCATTCACCAACAGGAATTTGCCACGATGTCTGCGCCTGATGATCTTGATGAGTTGCTGGAACGCGTGAACGACGAGCAATCGTTCATTACGTTTATTCAGGCACTGGGTGCCGATTTCGCCCGTGAGCGGACAATGAACGAACCGCTGTCACCCTATGGTCCGGGCGCCTTGGGTTGGGAAAATGGATCTGTGGATGCGTTTCTTGAGGCTGCAGGTGCCTGGGCAATCGACAGTTCCAGGCAGGTGGCAGCAGAGGAATCTTCGGCCAACGTATGGCAGCGCTGTGCGAGCATTTTGCTGGCCGGCAAGTTTTATGAGTGAACCGGGCGAGCATCAAGAACAGAGCAGGAAAATGTGTGATGAGTAGGCCGTTGAGTGAAGCCGATCTTTATCTGGTCATGCTGGAAGCGATTGAAGAAGGCTTGAACATCGATCTGCAACCCTTTTGTGAGCGGCTGCAGGTCGAGCGTCGCGATCTGCTTAATCAAGTCGCGATCGCCGTAGCCAGAGATTTCCTATCAAACACGCGTGATTTTGAGTTTGGCGATGAAGTGATGAATGCACTTATCAACCCCATCGTTGATGTGTCGATGCACGCAGAAATGCCCCAGCCAGCCTTTGACATCTATCAGGCATTTGATGCCGGCGAGTATCTGCACACAGGCGATGCGCAGGATGTTTGCCCTTGGGAGAAACATACGCGGCCGGGGCTGGAGAATATTTTGCGTAATCATTTGCCTACGTTGGAGTAGTAACCCGGCGGGTTGCCGAGTATGCAAACCGTCAGAGCAAACTCCACGATACCCCGACATAAACCCCCAGCCCTTCACCCGGCGTAGACCGCGCCGCATCCAGGCCCTTGTCGTCATACCCCGGCGTGACCGTCGCGGCGTAGTGCTTATTGGTCAGGTTGCGCAGGTCGAGCCAGGTTTGCCAGTCGTTTTTCGGCGCGTTGTAGCCGACGGTGGCGCCGAACAATGCGTAGGGATCGGCGTAGTAGCTGTTGGCGTAATCCACTGCGACCTTGGACACCAGTTGCGTGTTGACCGCCGCGAAGAAACCCTGCGGCCAGTCGTGGCGCAGTTCGCCCTGGTAGTAGTGCATCGGCAGGCCCGGCAGGCGGTTGTCGCCGAAACGCTGGTCGTCGCGGTAGTGGAAATCGCTGAAGGTGTAGGCCTGGCGCAGGCTCAATTTACGTCCGTCGGGGGCCGACCACAATGTGCTTTGCAGACTGGCTTCCACGCCCTGGTGCACGGTGGGGCTGGCGTTGAGTTCGTACGGGGTGACGGCGTTGGCGTCCGGCAGTACCGACAGCAATTCGTGGCGCACCTGGGCGTAGTACCACGCCAGGCTCCACTGGCCGAGCGCGCTGTCGCCGCGACCGCCGAGTTCGAGGGTGGTCGCGGTCTGGTTCTGCAGTTTGATCGGGTCGCTCTGGGTGCCGGTCGCCGCGCCGTTGCCGGCCGGGAAGCGGATGTTCGAGCTGTAGATCAGCGACCACGGGTGCGGTGCTTCGACCGAACGGCTGAGGTTGCCGAACAGTTGCAGGTCCGGCGTGACCTGATAGCGCAGGCCCAGACGTGGCGCGTAATCCCAGTCGTTCAGGCTGGTCTTGCCGCCGCTTTGCGGGTAGGTGACGGCGCTTTCGCGGCGGGTGTAAATGGCGGCGAGGCCGGTGGTCAGCCACAGGTCGTCGGCGATTTCCAGGTCGTTGCCCACGTGCAGAACGGTGTCCGAACCCTGATAGGTGAAGTTGCGCATGCGGGTGCCCGGCGCATACGCGGCGGTGTTGCCGGACGGGATGCGCACGAATTCACTGGCGCCGTCGTTGGGCAGGTGTTTGGTGGTGCGCAGGCCCACGGTGCTGCGGCTTTCCATGCCGAACACGGTATCGCGGCGCTTGTAGTCGAAGGTGCCGCTGACATCGGTGTAGGCCACTTTCAGACGGTTCGGGCCTTCGCGCAGGTCCATCGGGTAATCGTGATAGACCAGGCCGGTCTGAATGCTCGAATCGTCGTCGACGTAGTAGGTGGTCTTGTTGCCGATGAAGGTGCTGCCCGGTTGTTTGCGGCTGTCGTCGCGCGACACATAAGCCGGGTTGGCCGCCCTTGGAGTGTGCTCGATCGAGTGTTTGGTCACGCGGCCGGCGAGATCGTTGTCGGTCTCGCGATAGCGGATATAGAAGCGGGTTTCCAGGTTCGGATTGAAGCGATAGCCGAAGTTGGCGATCACGCCTTTGCTCTCGCTGGCGGTGTGATCCTGATAGCCGTCGGCGTTCGAGTCGGTCAGCGACACGTAGTAATCGAAGTCGCCCAGCACCTGCCCGGAACTCACCTGACGCTGCTGATAACCATGGCTGCCGGTGGCATAGCGCACCTGCAATTTCGGCGCGTCATAGCCGGTGTGGCTGACGTAATCGATGGCGCCACCCAGCGCCAGTGCACCGCGATCAAAGCCGTTGGCGCCGCGCAGCACCTCCACATGATCAAGCCACAGCGGTTCGAGCAATTCGTAGGGCGTGCCTCCGGGGCCGGTCAGCGGCAGGCCGTCGAGCATCGTGTACAACCCCGAGGCATGCGCGCCCGGTGCGCGGTTGATTCCCGAACCACGGATCGAGATTTTCACCCCTTCATTACCCGCCGATTGCGCGTAGACCCCAGGCTGATACGCCAGCACATCCTGATTGCTCGCCACCCGGCCCTGCAACGGCGAACGCATGTCGACCACATTGCTGCCGCCGGGCACTTGCGCCAGACGCGCTTGGGCCTCGGCGACGGAGGCATCTGCACCGCTTTGTTCTTCAGCCGAAATCAGTACCTGTCCCAACTCCATGCTTTTGGGTTCCTCGGCCATGACCGGGCAGGCGAGGGCCAGGCCCAGCAGGGCAGAGGGCAGGGATTTGGGCGACGGCATCGAAGAAACTCCAGGCAGACAGGAACGGGCAATGAACAGTGCGACGCAAGAAGGAACGACGGAAACACATCGCAATTTTGCTTTTTTAACGGGCGCTGCGTGGCAGGTGGGGGCAGGATGGCTCAGGAGGCGGCAGTCAGGGCCATACACGCAGACGACTGGCCGGGCTCTATCGCGGCCAGTCGTCCGGCGTATATCTGGTTCAAGCAATTTTCAGCGCCATGAGAATGTCCAGCGGTGTCTGGGCAAATGCCCGGGCCTGTTCGGTCATCTCGGCAAGGTTTTCTTCGGCCGTCAGCAGCGGCTGGTCACCCTTGTGCAGCACTTCGCCCTGATCACCGATGACGGCCCACGCCAACTGCGCCCAGTCTTGCGGGTCGGTCATGCCTTGCTTGATCGAAATCAGGAACAGCTGCTGCACGCGGCTGATCGGCACACCACCGCCGGTGACCGGGCTGGCCAGCACCTGAATGTTGCTGTTGAACAGGGCGCGCTTGCACAGTTGCAGGTTGAGGGTGTCGCAACGTTCCTGCACCTGCCTTTCGGCGGCTTCGCTCTGGCACGGGGCGGCGACGCCCATGCCGATCAGCACGGTGACAGCCTGCACCAGGTCGTCGTAAGACACGGAGCCGACGGCCATCGACAACTGCTGCAGGGTTTTCGGTGCGTAGGCACTGGCAGCGAGCGCTTCGAGCACCGGGCTGTAAATCTCTGTTTGCAGCGCAGCCTCGCCGGCGGGACCAGTGACCGTGCCGGGAATGCTCTCAATCGCTTGCAGCAGGACAAACCGGCTTCTCAGCAAGCTGTCGCGCTGCTCGGCGGCAGATAGCCGATTTGCGCCACGTACGTACAGATCCCGGCGGAAGTTCTGATTGATGAAGTAGTCGCGCGCCTGTTCGCGCATGATCGGGTGCTCGATACCTTCCAGAAAGTCCATGCCTTCTGCACTCAGATTCAGTGCAGCCACGGTGTCCAGCGGTACGGCCGTGGTGGCGTAGTCGAGTTTGGCTGCGGTCATGGCATCGACCACGTCGATGAAATACATGCAGTCCCAGTTGCGATTGAAATACTCATGGGCCACGTACTGACGGTTCTGGCCCTTGATGCTCTGCAACTGGGCACCGAGGGCCGGCGCCGCTCTGGCGTACTTCGGATTGGCCGCCAACAGCGCTTCGGAAAACTGCATCGCGGCATCGATGCGCTTGGCCGGGCTGGTCGAGGCCTGGCTGGCAAAGCGGTTGTGCAGGCTGAACAGATTGCGCAGTGGCGCCGAAGGTGACCAGCCCGGGAAGCAGTTGTAGCTGACGTACAACATGCCGCCGGGCTTGAGGTGGCGACGGGCGAACTCGACGATCAGTTGCTGATTGTCGCGGCTGACCCAGGACCAGATGCCATGCAGGCTGATGCTGTCGAACGCCGGCAGATCATCGCGGGCCAGCAGTTGCTCGAAACTGTCGTCATACAGACGTGCCTGGCTGTTCCAGTCGTTCGCCAATGCGATGGCATGCGCGGCCTGAGATGGCGTGAAGTCGGTGCCAACGTAGTTGCCCGGGTTGGCGGCGGCGTGGATATTGATGGAAACACCCTGGCCAAAGCCCAGTTCGCAGTGGTAGCCGCCGGCGTTCTCCAGCGTGGCAAAGCCACGCAGCAACAAACAAAAACGCTGGAACACCGGGTTGATTTCCCGGCTGTACGAATAGGTGTAACCCTCGTCGGTGAAATACCCTTCGTTCCAGGCATTGCTCATGTGCGCATCCTTTATTTCGAGAGAGAAAGAGCGCTCTTATAAGGGCTTGGCATTGCACACGACAAGCGAAAAAACACCTCGGTGACCTTTACCCTTGCAAAGGCACGTACACGTCCGTCTGCCACTGATCCTGTGGGGTTTCGGGATAGACGCTCAGGTAATGGAAAAACAGCGGATGATCGCGTAATTCCTCACCGCTGGCCGGCAGCCAGTCGCGGTAGACGGGATAGATGGTTTCGCCGATGTGATCCGGTGAACCGACATGCCGTACCACCACACAACGCCCGCCGGGGATGACCGCTTCGCGCACGCCGAAGGTGTTGGGCGCCACGGCTTCGTCGATCTCGCCACAGATGGCGAAGCGAAAGTCCTCTGCCAGCGTGGTATCGGGGTTGCTGTAGGGAATGCCGAAGGTGCGACTCGAGGCCACCGGTGACTGCCCGCTGTGCATGCGCCAGGCGATGAATTTCTGCACGCTTTGCTGCACCTCCCCCGGCGCGCCGCGATGTTCAAACGCAGCGACCCGTAGGGTTGGAAAATTGATGATTCTGGTTTGCATGATGACGCTCCTGGAAAAGTGGGGGATGGCGAATACCGCATTCCAGGTCTGCCAGTTCGGTTGCTTCCTGAAGGCACTTGGCGTCATGCCGAAGTCGCGCCGAAAGGCGCGGCTGAATGCTTCCGGACTCTCGAAACCGGCGTCAGACGCGGCGTCCAGTATCGAGTGTTGCGGCTGCGCGGCCAGCCGATGTGCAGCCCGGCGCAAACGCATCAGTTGCACGTAGCGCGAGACCGGCACGCCAACGAACGCGCTGAATTGCCGATGGAAGTGAAACACCGAAAAGTTCGCCAACTGACTCAACGTATTCACCGACAGGTCACCTTCGAGATGGGCATCGATGTAGGCGAGCACGCTGTTGAAGCGCCGGGTATAGGCGCGGTGGGTCGGCAGGTCGGACACGGGTTGGAAGCTCCTGGAAGTGCGGTCTGCTATAGCCTCGTCGATTTCCGGGTCGGCACGCCTAGCCGAGTTTGCTCAAGTGTCATTCCGACAGGGGCGCGTGTGGAGTCAGCGGCCGTGCGCCGCGTCCGCCAGTTGCCCGGTATCGACCCGCACGAACACCGAATCGCCCACCGCCGTCAGCACTTCTCCGGCGTACACCTCGCAGATCACCCGAGTTTTGCGCCCGACGTCGCCTTCGACCCTGGCGCGCAAGGTCAGGGTGACGCCCATCGGTGTGGGTTTGATGAACTTGAGGCCGAGGTTGCCAGTGACGCAGTCGATGCGCGGCAGGCTGCCCGGCTCGCGATGTTCGTGGCGGTAGTGGTAGGCCATGGCCGTCCAGTTGGAATGGCAGTCGACCAGCATTGCCAGCAGGCCGCCGTATACCAGGTCTGGCCAGCCGCAGTATTTGTCGTCCGGCAGGTGTTCGGCCATGACGTGCACGCCGTCCTCGTGCCAGTAGCTTTTGACGTGCAGGCCATGGGGGTTGCGGCTGCCGCAGCCGTAGCAGACGCCTTCGGGGGCGGCGAGGTCTTGCAGAGGCGTTTCGGAGCGGGTCATGGGTCTGATCATCCTGAAGTGGTGAGCCCGGTCAGGCGCAGGCGGTTGCGCCCACCGCGCTTGGATTCGTAGAGCGCGGCGTCGCCTTGTTCGATCAATGCCGCGAGGCTGGCCGGTGGCTGGTTGAACAGGGTGGCGCCGATGCTCAGCGTCACCGGTTCGGCGGTGGGGAAGGTCTGGGCGGCGCTGCGTTGAAACTGATCGCGCAGGGCGTCGCCCAGTCTGACGATGTGATCACTGGGCGCGTTGCTCAGCAAAATCACGAACTCGTCGCCGCCCAAACGGGCGGCCAGCGCCTCATCGGTGGTCTCGGCGCGGATCATTTCGCTCAACGCCACCAGCAAACGGTCGCCGGCGCTGTGGCCGTACTGATCGTTGACCGATTTGAAGTTGTCGATATCGATCAATAGCAGGGCGCCGGGATGCGCCGCAGACACGCCCCGCAGCAGGCCCGGCGCGCGCATGTCGAGGGCGCGGCGGTTGTAGAGCGCGGTCAGTGGATCGCGGGCGGCCAGTCGGGCGATCTGCTCCTCGCGCCGGTAGCGTTCGGTCCCGGTCATCGACAGTGCAATGAGCATGATCGCCATCGCGCCCTCGACCAGCGAGATCTGGATGATGACGCCACGGAATGCAGCCAGGTCGATCAGCGTGCCGGGGATCACCACGGTCAGGGCCTTGGCCACATAGAAGATGCCGTGACCGAGCAGCACATAGCGCAATTGCACCGCACCGACGCTTAGCGACTTGCCATGCGGGCGCAACAACAGACTGGCCTTGAGCGTCGAGGCGGCGACCAGCAGCGAGTTGGCGGCCAGCATGACTTTCGACCACAACGGCCCGTCCGGCAGCAACAGCAAAACCAGCCAGGTGACGAAAATCAGGTACCAGGCGCGTGACAGGCGGATCTGCGTAAAGCGCGCCACTCCCAGCAGAAACAGAAAATGCGCGGTCACCAGCAAGCCGTTGGCGAACCAGATGCCGATCAGCAGAAAACCGTTGCTGCGCAGCAGGGCCAAGGTGGAACCGACGGTGATGGTGGCGAAACCGGCGCTCCAGAACAGCAGCGAAGGCTCACGAATGCTGCGCCACTCGACCGCCAGGTACAGCGCGGCAGCGGCTGCGAGAGCGATCGAGATGGTCAGCATCGTTGGTGGGTCGAGCGGCATTTCCGGGGGAGCCTGTCAGAAGGTCGGTAAGGCCGCCGATTGTAAGCGTTCGGGGCCGTTTTGGCAGGCGCCGCATACGATCGTCACCGACCGGCGTCCACGCTCATTCGTGAGGCGTGAGCCAAGTGTCGACGACCCGCCGATCCAGTTCTTCCCAGTACGCCATGCCCAGCACCCGGGTGGTGTTCAACCCGCGCAAATAGCCACGCAACTGATTGGCGGTATCGCGCTTGAGCTGCGCATCGGTGATGTCCTTGTCCAGCAACACGTTTTCGTACTGCACCAGGTATTCCGCCACCCGCTCGCGAAAGTCGGGCAGAACCGCGTCGCGGATCAGGTCAAAGGTTCTCAAATCGGCTTCCTCACTGTTGTTTTAGTCATTGGGGATGAGTGTGTACCCGTCTTTATCGTGCGCAACTATCGCTAGAAGTAATAGTGACCATCACGAAACGCAAGTTCAGCTTTGCTGGCAATAGGCGGAAAATTGCCCTCATTGAAAACGCAGCTCAAGGAAATTGCGCGATGAAGACCCTGACCCGACTGGCGCTGACCGCTCTGCTAATGAGCGGCATGGTAGCCACGGCACCGTCTTACGCCGACGACGCCTGTGCGTGTCATCTTCAGCCAATCGCCGGCAGCAGCGCGACTTTGCAGCATTCACAGACCGTGGGTGTGTTGTACAGCGAAAACACCCGGGAAAACCTGCAATACCTGACGCGCTACCACGATATGGCGCTGCACGGGGCCAAGGATGCACTGGATCCGCGAATTCGCGCAGCCTTTGTCAGCAGCTCCGACCCGGAACTGGCGATCGACTGGTTGCTCAGCTCGTTGCAACGCCAGTTTCTGTCGGTGACCGTTTACGACGACCTTGATGCGCTGATTCAGGCACACCCGGACATAGTGGTGAAACTCGACACCTTCAACCGCTTGCTGACTCAGCAGAACAGCCTGTACGAGGCGCATTTCATCGCGCGTTTCTACGATGCCGACCTGCAGTACATCGGCAAAGCCGAGGGCTCGGTGGAGAAACAGATTTCGTCGGTCTGGGTACACGACAAAGCGGCGCACGAGATTGCCGCGCAGATCGAGCAGCAACGTGACCTGCAACTCAATGCCTTGAAGCAGTTCGATGCCTCGCTCAAGGCGCTGGTGGCTTCCAGCTGAACACTCAAAACCAAAAGGGCAGCGGCGGCGCCGTGACGCTGAATCGCTGCCAGATGAACCGAACCTTTATTTTCAGGATGACCCCGATGCGTGCTTTGTTTGCCCCGACCCTGGCCGTTGCTTCCTTGCTGCTCGCCGGTTGCGCCTCCGCACCGAACGACCCGACGCTGACCTTGCAGACCAACAAGACTCCGGCGCAATACGCCGATTGCGTGGTGCCGAAGCTGCAGGGCAGTGCGCTGAACCCGACCGTTTCGCAGACCCAGCGCAGCTACCGGATTGTGGTGCCGAGCAAGGTGTCGGCAGACAACGTGCTGGAAGCCTATAAGGCCGGCAACGGTGGCAAGGTGTTCATCTACGAGCGCCACTTGCTGGCTTCGAACTTCCTGCCTTCCAGTTTTGAACGCGCCGCCCAGGACTGCATCTGATCCGGTTGCACAAACCGTTTTATCCGAGCTCCTTTGGTTGGCCGCAACCAACCAATACTTTGCCCCGCACCTCATTCGGTTGTGGGGTTTTTTTTTGCCGGAGTTTGTGTGGTTCAGGCGACGTCGATCACCACCTTGCCAATTGCCTTGCCCTGTTGCACCGCGTCATGCGCCTCGCGCGCCTGGCTGAGGCTGAAGCGTTCAGCATGCATCAACGGCTTGACCTTGCCTTCTTCGATCAACCGCGTGGCGTAGCCGAGGATTTCTGCGTGGTGCTTGCGCCCGACGCCGGTGAGCATCGGCAGTAACACGAAAATCCCCGACAGCGTGGCACTGCGCAGCGAGCCGGTGGCCAGATTGTGGGTGCCGAACGCTGCGCAACTGGTGACGTGACCGTAGAGGCGGATTGCCGCGAACGAATCATCCAGACTCTTGCCGCCGACGGTATCGTAGATCACGTCAAAACCCTGGCCGTCGGTGAACTGATTCACGTACTGCTCGACTGGCACGCTCTGGTAGTCGATGGCCGTGGCGCCGTAGCCTTCGACAATCGAACGTTTGCCCGGCGAGACCGTGGCGAACACTTCAGCGCCCAGCGCGGCGGCAATTTGCACTGCCATGTGGCCGACACCGCCCGCGCCGCCATGCACCAGCACCTTCTGACCGGCCTTGACGTGTGCGCGGTCGACCAGACCTTCCCACGCGGTCAGGAACACCAGCGGCACCGCAGCAGCTTCACGGAAGCCGAGATTTTTCGGCTTGCGTGCCACCAGATCCGCATCCACGGCCAGGTACTCGGCCAGCGACCCCGGCAAACCGCGCACGCCACCGACCATGCCAAACACCTCATCGCCCACTGCCAGATGGGTAACGTTGGCGCCCACCGCTTCGATCACGCCGGCCATGTCAGTACCGAGAATCGCCGGCAGTTCCGGCATGGCGTAGGGCGCGTTGCCGGTGCGGATCTTGTAGTCGATGGGGTTCACACCACTGGCGATGATGCGCACCAAAACCTGGTTGTCCTGCGGCACCGGGCGTTCGATCTGCGCCTCGCGAAAGCTGTTTTCAGCGTAGTCATCAAGGATCAACGCGCGGATGGTGGATTGGCTCATTACGACGCCTCGCTGTCATTTCAGGGAAAGGGGCCATGGTGGAACCTGCCGGGAGGTTTGTCGACTGGATACTGTTCGCCGTTACCCAGCGTAGTCGGCGCATTGCACAGAGATTGCGGAATATGGTTGTATCGTACAACTATGTTCTCAGTGGTGGCTTGTCATGACTATTCCTCCAGCCTTGATCGAAGATA
This sequence comes from Pseudomonas fluorescens, assembly GCF_004683905.1. Classification (NCBI taxonomy): domain Bacteria; kingdom Pseudomonadati; phylum Pseudomonadota; class Gammaproteobacteria; order Pseudomonadales; family Pseudomonadaceae; genus Pseudomonas; species Pseudomonas fluorescens. The sequence goes on along the minus strand of NZ_CP038438.1, from coordinate 3,621,547 downwards.
TCCGCACGGCGTCACGCACGATGGTGCGGGAGTTGGGCTTCATGCGCGCCACACTGGCGGCGACCGACTATTCCGCCTCCGGCGTGCACGCATTGCTGGAAATCGAAGCCGGGGACGGCGTCAGCGCTGCGCAACTGGCGCAAAGCCTTGGCCTTGAAAAGTCCAGTGTCAGCCGTATGGTCGGCAAACTGATCAAGGCCGGGGAGATCGAAGAGCGCGCCGCCGAGGACGCCCGGGTCAAGCATCTGCACCTGACGGCGCAGGGCCGGCAGACCGTCGCCGACATTCATGCCTACGGCCAGGCCCAGGTCAGCAAGGCACTGGACACGCTCAATCCGTCGCAGCAACAGAGCGTGGCGCAGGGCCTTTCAACCTACGCGCATGCGCTCAAGACCATCCGCCTGGGTGCTGACCGGCCGCTCGCGCCGAATCTGCACATCAGCGCCGGCTATCGCCCCGGCCTGATCGGCCGCGTGGCGCAAATGCATGCGGATTATTATTCGCGACATTCCGGTTTCGGCGCGATCTTTGAAAGCCGCGTCGCCAGTGGAGTGGCGGAGTTTGTCGGGCGCCTCGATCAGCCCTGCAACCAGATCTGGGTGGCGACGCTTGATGAGCGCATCGTTGGCTCGATCGCAATCGACGGCCAGGATCTGGGCAGCAATCAGGCGCATTTGCGCTGGTTCATCCTCGACGACGGCTGCCGCGGCAGTGGCGTCGGCCGGCAACTGCTGAGCGCGGCGGTGGAGTTTTGCGATCAGCGGGGGTTTGACGCGATTCAGCTCTGGACCTTCAAGGGCCTCGACGCCGCGCGCCGACTGTACGAAGCGGCCGGGTTCGAATTGACCATGGAAGAGCCGGGCAGTCAGTGGGGCAGCGTGGTGACGGAGCAGCAGTTCACCCGTGCAGCCGCCTCACGTTGAAGGTTGATTCAGCGTCATCACGCAGGCGCTGAACACGTTTGCCAGCCGGTTGGCGAAAGCCGTGATTTCCAGATCGCTGCGCGCAGTCCCGGAAAAGTCTGGACGAGGGCAAACCGCTACAAACGCATGCCCATTTCGACAGCCCGAGTCTCAAAGCCGAACTCCGCATACATCCGCGCGGCACGGCGATTGAATGGCCAGACGGTCAACCGCAGATCCTGGGCATCCTGTTCGATCGCCCAGTTTTTCACCAGATTCATCAGCCCACGGCCGATGCCCTGTCCCGAAAACTGTTCGGCGACACACACCGAGCCGATGCGAACGACATTCTGCGGTTGCATCAACGGCCCTGAACTGGCCGACAGGCTGGCCGTGATAAACGCCGCAGGTTGATCGTCGACATGGGCGATGAACACAACGTGACCGGGTTTTTCGAAAAGGCCTGACCAGTGGGGCAGGTCGCGGGAAAAGTCCGCGGTGGGCGGGGCATAGATGTCGGGGCGGGCATTGTGATGCACGTCGTTAAGCAATTGCCCCAGCTCACACATGCTCAACGCGTCTGCGCCCGTCGCGGTGCGGTAAGTGATTTGTTCCATGTCGTGCGGTGCTCCTTGATTACGCGCAAGCCTCGAAAGGCGCTGTTGATCGTTATTGTTCCAGCCAGTCAGGATAGATCTGCACAAAGTGCTGCTGCAGCCATTCGACAAATACCTGAACTTGCGCAGCCAGGTGCGTGCGGCTGGGGTACAGCAGTGATACCGGGCGCGGGGTGGGCCGATAGGCGCTGAGGATTTCCACCAGGGTGCCGCTGGCCAGATATTCGGCCACGGTGATGCCTGGCGCCTGAATGATTCCAAAGCCCGCTACGCCGCACTGCACGTAGGCATTCGACTCGGTGACGGTGATGCCGGCGTTGCTGATGAACGCGCGGTCTTTGCCTTTGACCGAGAAGTGCCAGGGCAATGTCCTGTTGTTTTGGCCGGAAAGAAAATTCACCCCGCGATGGGCATTCAGATCGTCGAGTGTCCGCGGTTCGCCGTGTTCCTGCAGATACTCGGGGGCTGCGCACGTGACCATGGTCGCCATGGCGATCGGGCGAGCGATCAAGGTCGAGTCCGGTAACTCGCCAATTCGTAACGCGCAGTCGATGCCTTCACCGATCAGGTCGACCGCCCGATCAGTCACGCCCAGCACCATGTCGATCCCGGGGAAGGCGCTGGTGAAGGTTTTCAGGTTTTTGATGAAGTCCAGTTGCGCGAACGCGGTCGGGATATCGACCCGAAGCCGGCCTTCGAGCGTTGCTCCGCTGCGGTCGAACATCGAAGTGGCGGCCGAGATATCCGCGAGAATTTCCTGCACTCGCTCATAGAACAGTTGGCCTTCGGTGGTGAGCGCGACTTTTCTGGTGGTGCGCTGAAACAGACGCACACCCAGGGATGTTTCCAGCTCCTGGATGTAACGGGTGACCTGGGGGCGCCCGATGTCCAGCGATTCGGCGGCTTTAGTGAAGCTGCCGAGCTCGGCAAGCCGAGCGAACAGTCGCATCGATTGCAGCAATTCCATGATCGGGACCTGACGGAATTCAATTGTTGCTTGAGGATAGAATAATCATGTGCCTTTTTGCGTATTTATTGCGCGAGCCCAACAGCGAAAGATGTGCCCAGGCAAACCCTTGGTGGTTTGCAGCCATTGATCCGTTTTTGGAGATTCGCAATGAAAGCCTGGTTACTGAAAGAGTTCGGCCTCGACAGTCTGCACCTGGAAGAGACAGCGACCCCGCAGCCACAGTCCGGCGAATTGCTGGTAAAGGTCGGCGCCGTGTCCCTCAATTTTCGCGACAAGGCGATCGTTGACGGCATCTACGAGCCGCACATGGTGCCCAAACCGTTGATTCCGGTGAGCGACGCAGCGGGCACCGTGGTCGCGGTGGGTGACGGCGTCAGCCGCTTCAAGGTCGGCGATCGGGTCAACTCGCATCTGTATTCCCGCTGGCTGGATGGCGAGCCGGGGCCGAATGAACCGGACTACTGCTTTGGTTCGCCGTTGCCCGGCGGATTGGCCGAATACATGATCATCCACGAAGACAGCGCCGTTGCCGCGCCGGACAACATGAGCGACGAAGAGGCGGCGACGTTGCCGATTGCTGCGCTCACGGCGTGGTACTCACTGGTCGACTTTGGACAGATCCAGCCCGGTCAGACCGTGCTGGTACAAGGCACGGGCGGGGTGTCGATTTTTGCCGTGCAGATCGCCACGGCGCTGGGCGCCAAAGTGATCGCCACATCGAGTAGCGAGCACAACCTGCAAGCCGTGAAGGAACTGGGAGCGGTCGCGGGCGTGAACTACAGAACGACACCGAACTGGGCCGATGAAGTGTTGCGGCTGACTGACGGCAAAGGCGTGGATCTGCTGCTCGACGTGGCCGGTGGCAACGGCATCAATCAGTCGGTTGCAGCGACCAAGGCTTCCGGGCGCATTGCACAAATCGGCTTTTTGACCGGGCAGACCGTTGCACTCAATCTGATGCCGCTGATTTTCCGCCAGACCACCATTCGCGGTATCGCCGTGGCACCGCGCTCATCCTTCGACCGAATGAACGTCTTCCTCAACCAGCACAAGATTCGCCCGGTGATCGATCAGGTGTATCCGTTCGAGAAAGCGCGCGAGGCGTACGAGCATCTGGCGAAGGGCGCGTTTGGCAAAGTGGTGATCAAAGTCGCCTGATATAGGCACAGGGCCAAGCAACGGGGCTCAATGCGATTGCGCCAGACCCTGTTGCGCCTTGGCTCTGGCAATCGAAAACGCCTTCGGCAAATTGGCGCCATTCTTCGCGGCCAGGATCTCGGCCATCACGCTGACCGCGATTTCCGCCGGTGTCTTGCTGCCAATGTAGATGCCGATTGGCCCGTGCAGCCGTTCGAGTGATGCCTGGGTCTCACCGAAATGCTCGATCAGACGTTCGCGGCGCAGCTGACTGTTGCGCCGCGAACCGATGGCGCCGATGTAAAACGCCGGGCTGTGCAGGGCCTCGAGCAGTGCCAGATCGTCGAGTCGCGGATCATGACTCAAGGCGACGATACAGGTGCGCAGATCGACCGCGAAGTCGCGCACCACGTCATCCGGCATGCCGATGATGCGCTCCACACCGTTCACCGCCCAGGTGTCGATGTATTCGGCACGTGGGTCGCACACCGCGACCTTGAAGCCGTTGAACAGCGCCATGGTCGCCAGATACTCGGCCAGCGCGCCGGCACCGATCATCAGCAGCCGATACCCCGGCCCGAGGGTATTGAGCATCTGTTGGCCGTCGAAACTGAATTGCTCAGGAGTTGCCGTGGCTTGCAGTGTGACGCGACCGCTATCCAGTGCCAGGCAGCGGCGCACCAGTTGCCCGGCATCCAGTTGCACCAGCAGCTCGTCGAGCACCTGCCATGAGGGATTGAACTCCAGAATCAGCTCAAGCGTGCCGCCACAGGGCAAACCGAAACGATGCGCCTCGTCGGCGCTGACGCCGTAGCGCACCACCTCGGGCGCACTGTCCTTGAGGCCGCTGCCGCCATGCGCGGTGGTGTAGCGATCGATCAGGTCGTCCTCGATGCAGCCGCCGGACACGCTGCCGACCACACGCCCGTCGTTACGCAAGGCCATCATCGAGCCTGTCGGGCGCGGCGAAGAGCCCCATGTGCGCGCCACCGTGGCGAGCAACACTTGCTCGCCGGCGGCGAGCCAGTCCCGCGCGGTGCGCAGGACCAGCAAGTCGATGCTTTCCATCAAAGTTCCTCTAACGCATTTGCAGGATGATCGGGCTGCTGCTGGCCGGATCCGTACGTTCACGCAGCTTGTTGACGGCCTGGGGTTCAATGGCACCGCCCTGATTGCCCCAGGTGCTGCGCATGAAGGTCAGCACTTCGGCGATCTGTTGATCCGACAACTGTTCGCGGAAGGCTGGCATGCGATAGGCGTCCGGTACTCCGGCGGCCACCACCCGTTGCGAACCGTTGAGGGTGATGTTGATCGCCGAGGCACTTTCCTTGGCCAGTGCCGACGTGGCGCCGGCCAGCGGCGGCATCCATTCCGACTGGCCCTTGCCGTCCAAACCGTGGCACGAAGCACAGCGCGTGACGTAGGTATGAGCACCGGGCGCGTCCAGACGTTCCGTCGCCGAAACCGTTTGGTACTGCCATGGCTGGCCGTCGCGCTGAGGATCCCCCGGCAATGACTTGAGATAGCGGGCGATCGCGGTCAGATCGTCATCGCTCATGAACTGAGTCGAGTTGTTGAACGCCTCGGTCATTGAGCCATAAACCACTGCATGTTTGTTGCGCCCGGTCTTGAGGAACTGCACGATCTCCGGCTCACTCCAGCGGCCCAGACCGGTGTTGTGATCATCACGCAGGCTTGGCGCGTACCAGCCATCGAGCAAGGCGCCGGCGAGGTACGGCGTGGCGGATTCATCCAGAGCCTTCTCGTTGAACGCCAGACCGCGCGGCGTATGGCAACTGCCGCAGTGCCCGGCGCCTTGAACGAGATAAGCGCCGCGATTCCACACGGCATCCTGCGAGGGTTTGGCCACGTAAGGTTCGGTATCGGCGAAGACACCGTTCCACAACGCAATCGGCCAGCGCAGGTTCAACGGGAAAGGAATCGCACTCGGGATATTCGCCTGCTTGACCGGTGCCACGCCTTTCATGAAGAACGCGTACAGCGCTCGCACATCGTCGTCACTGAGCTTGGCGTAGGACGGGTAGGGCATCGCCGGGTACAGACGACGGCTGTCGGGCGCTACGCCGTGGCGCACCGCACGGTCGAAGTCCGCCAGGCTGTAGCGACCGATGCCGGTTTCCGGCTCCGGGGTGATGTTGGTCGCGTGGATCGCGCCAAGTGGCGTGGCCATTTCCAGGCCGCCAGCGAACGGCGCACCGCCCGGCACGCTGTGGCACGCCACGCAATCGCTGAGTCGGGCGACGTATTCGCCACGAGCGACCAGCGCCGGGTCGATATCGGCCACGGCGGTGTGGTTGTTTTCAAGGCGCGAGACAGGCTCGCGGGTGACATACCAGGCCAGCAGGCCTGCCGCGACCAGGCACGGCACTGCCAGCCAGCCAGCGGTTCTTGCGAATCGGCTGTTATTCATGGACGCTCCGGCGCTGATCAAGTGAAGGTGTGTCGGCTCATGGGCAGGCTGCGCACCCGTTGCCCGGTCAGCGTTGCCACCGCATTGGCGACGGCGGGCGCGACAGCGGGCAACGGTGGTTCGCCGATGCCGCCCATTTTTTCCCCGCTCTCGACAACACGCACGTGGACCCGGGCCATCCGCGCAGGCGGCAGGATCGGATACAAGTCGTAGTTGCGCGCGCGCGGTTTGCCATCAATCCACACGGCTTCCTCCACCAGGGTCTGCGACAGGCCCAGCGCCACCGCGCCATTGACCTGTGCTTCGACAATCGCCGGATTGACGATGCTACCGGGGTCGATCGCCTGCCAGATGTCGTGCACCTTGACCTGGCCGTTCTCGATGGAGACCTCGGCGATCACCGCCGTCTGGGTACCGAACGGCGACGCCATCGCCACGCCTCGCGCGCGTTTGCTGCCGTCCGCCGCGGTAAACGGCCCACGCTTCCAGCCACCCGACAGCTCGCCCACCGCTTGCAGCAGCGTGGTCAGTCGCGGGTTGTCGCGCAGCAGATGCAGGCGCAATTCGAACGGGTCCTTGCCGCCCTTGTCGGCCAGTTCGTCAAGGAACGATTCATAGAAGAAGTCGTTGAGCGAATTGCCCACCGAACGCCAGTAACCCAGCATCGCCGGGCCTTTGGCGTAGATCTGCGCGATGCGCTTGTTGGGGATCGCATAGGACTTGCCTGACAAGCCTTCAAGCGCCGTCGGGTCGAGCTTCTCACCCTGTTTGCCGGCCAGCGCCTCGGTCGGGCCTTCGGTGGCACTGATTGCTTCGATCGCCAGCGGCCAGCCGTCATTATCCAGCGCCGCACGGAAATTCACCGCTGCCACCGGACGCAGCACGTCGCGCAGGAACTCTTCCTCGCGGCTCCAGATCAGTTTGACCGGGCGGCCAACCGCTTTCGATAACTCGATTGCCTGCGGGTAGGGACTGGCGGCGTCGTAGAGGAAATGCCGACCGAAGAAGCCCCCCAGCAATGGCGAATGCAAGGTGATGCGCGACGGATCCAGCCCGGTGCGTTTGGCGATGTCGGCACGGAACATGTCCGGCGCCTGATTGGGCAGCCAGACTTCCAGCGAACCGTCGGGATTGAATCGGGCCAGCGCCGATGGCGGCTCCAACTGGCCGTGGTTCAGGTACTGATTGTGGTAAGTGGCGTCAATCCGCGTTTTGGCGCTGGCCAGAACTGCAGCCACGTCGCCCTCATTTTCATCATCCCTGGCCGGGCCTTTGTCGTCAGCCAGGCGCTTGAGCCAGGCGTCGCTGGAAAAATCCGCGGGCATCGGCCGTACTTTGCTGTCGGCCGTGGGTTCCTGCCAGTCGACCTGAATCGCTTCCACTGCACGTTTGGCGTGCCACCAGCGCTCGGCGACCACCGCCACGGCCCCCGGCAGGCGATGCACGGAATGCACGCCTTTCATCGCTTTAACCTGCTCTTCGTTGCGCAGGTTACCCACGGTCATGCCCAAACGCGGGGCATGCTGAACGGCGGCGTGGAGCATGTCGTCGACCTTCAGATCGATGCTGTAGAGCGCCTTGCCCGTGGACTTGTCGTAGGCATCGACGCGCTTCACCGGTTTGCCGATCCAGCGGAACTGGCTCGGATCACGCAGTTGCACCGAAGCCGGATCGGGAACCGGCAGATCCATGGCGTGCTCGGCCAGTTCGCCGTAGGCCACGGATCGCCCCGACCTGGTGTGCACGACTTTGCCGGGTTCGGTAGTCAGTTCGCTGACCGGCACCCCAAGTTTCTGCGCACCGGCCTGCAGCAGCATGGCGCGGGCGAGGGCGCCGAGGCGGCGCATCACCGGGTAACTCATGCGCACCGACATGCTGCCGCCGGTGATGCGCATACCGTTTTCCATCACCACATAGGCTTCGCCGGGCGGCGCGGCTTCGACCAGGAATGTCGACGGGTCGGCATCCAGTTCTTCACCGACGATCTGCGCCATCGCGGTGAACGTACCTTGTCCGCCTTCCATGAACGGGCAGAGCAGGCGCACGCGGTTGTCCGGGCGAATTTCCAGAAACGCCGGTACCTGCGTGCCACGCTCGGCAGTCGCGGCCGCCACTGCCGCTTGCACGCGAGTCGTGCCCAGCGGCAGGCCGAAACCGAGCACCAGTGCGCCGACGGCGGTGCCGGTCAGAAAACGTCTGCGCGACACATTGATCGGTTCATGCAGAGCCAGTGCTGATGCTTCCTGGGACGGATCGATACGCACGTTCATCAGGCATCTCCCTTGCCGGCCAGCTCATGCACGGCGGCATGAATGGCGTTGTACGTGCCGCAGCGGCACAGGTTGACCATCGCCGCCTCGATCTGCGCGTCACTTGGCTTGGGGTTTTGCTTGAGCAGCGCCGTGGCCGCCATCACCTGCCCGGACTGGCAGTAGCCACACTGGGCGACCTGCAGATCAACCCAGGTCGAGACCACCCGTTTACCGACATCATCGGCCTCGATCGCCTCAATGGTGGTGACCTCGCGGCCGACCACGCCGGCCACCGGCGTGACGCACGAGCGCACCACGTTGCCGTCCACCAGCACGGAACAGGCGCCGCACTGCGCCAGTCCACAGCCGTATTTGGTGCCGGTCATGCCCAGATCATCGCGGATCACCCACAGCAGGGGCGTATCGGCGTCGGCATCGACCTGATAGGTTTTCTGGTTGATTCGTAGTTCCATGGTTCACCCGCTCGATCATCGGTTGACGTGCATTTTTATAAGCGGTGAAACGCTGCGTGGCGCCTCACCGGTAAAGCGTGTTCTTTGCTCAACTGGCCGCGTTGCCCAGTGCTTCTGCGGCGAAGGGGTCGCCACGCAGCAGCGCGATGTCCCGACTGGGTGCGGTGCCGTACAGGCGTGCGTATTCGCGGCTGAACTGCGAGGGACTTTCATAACCGACCGCAAATGCCGCTCGCGAAACGTCCAGACGCTCCATCAACATCAGCCGGCGCGCCTCGTTCAGTCGCAGCCACTTCTGGTACTGCAGCGGGCTCATACCGGTGAGCTGGCGGAAGTGATGGTGAAAGGTCGGTGCGCTCATCTGCACCCGCGCCGCCAGTTCATCGATGCGCAGCGCCTCGGTGTAGTTGACCTTGAGCCAGTCGATGGCTTTGGCGATGCGATAACCCTGGCCATCGACGGCCGTGATCTGCCGCAGCCGCGCGCCTTGATCGGTATGGAGCAGCCGATAGTGGATTTCCCGCAGCACCAGCGGCGCCAACACCGGGATCGCCTCAGGCTCGTCGAGCAATGCCAGCAGGCGCTCGAGCGCGCCTTCCAGCGCGCACGACAGGTTGCCAATGCCAGCGCCGGTGTTCATCGACGGCTGCCGTTTCGCAGGCAAGCCACCTTTGCTGAGGATCTCGGCGAGCATGCCGACATCCAGTCTCAGCACCAGCCCGACACAGGGCTGTTCGGGGCTGGCGAGCATCACTTCAGAGTTGGCGGGCAGATCCAGCGAGGTGACCAGAAACCGCGAAGGGTCGTAGCGGTAACCCTCACCGCCGACCCACAAGCGCTTTTCCCCGCGGCCCACCAAAATCAGGCTCGGCTCGATCATGCACACGGCCGGTGGCGCCGGCTGATCGCGACGAAACAGCGACAGGCCGGGTATCGACGTGGCGAAGTCGCCCGCTACGCTCACGCGCGAGTCAATGTTCAACGCCAGAGGTGATTGGTGGCGCAGCGGGGTAGGGATCATGTCGGGCAACTCCTGTTGAACGAACTCTAATCCGCTGCACAGGCGATTCCTATACACCACCCTGCATCCTCAGAGGATCAGGCAAGCATTCAAGAGGAATGCACTAGGGCAGAGGTGAATCGACCGGGAGAATGTGTCAAACCATTACAGGAGAGCCGCGATTCGACAACGCGATCCTGACGCCTCTCGCAACACAGGTAGTTCCCATGACTTCCCTTTCTACAGAACAACGCGGCTGGAGCGCCGTGCTGGCCATGTCGCTGGCCGCCTTCGCGCTGGTCGCTTCAGAATTCATGCCGGTCAGCCTGCTGACGCCGATTGCCGCCGAACTGCACATCACCGAGGGCCAGGCCGGGCAGGGGATCTCCGTGTCCGGTGCATTCGCCCTGGTGACCAGCCTGGTGATTGCAGCGGTCGCTGCTCGCGTCGAGCGCAAGAAGCTGTTGCTGGGTCTGACCTTGCTGATGATCGTCTCGGGGACGGTGGTCGCATTCGCGCCGGGCTATCCGTCGTTCATGTTCGGGCGGGCCCTGATCGGCATCGCCATTGGCGGTTTCTGGTCGTTGTCGGCGGCAACCGCGATGCGTCTGGTGCCGCCTGACCAAGTGTCCCGGGCACTGGCGATCGTCAACGGCGGAAACGCGCTGGCGACGGTAATCGCCGCTCCGGCGGGGAGTTTCCTCGGCGCGTTCATAGGCTGGCGTGGCGCGTTCTTCTGTGTGGTTCCGGTCGCCGCGCTGGCGGCCATATGGCTGCTGATCAGTCTGCCGTCCTTCAAGCTTGAGCGTCAGGCCGGTAGCGGTAATGCCCTGCGGTTGATGAAGCAATGGCCGGTCGCCTTGGGGATGGTCGCCGTCAGCGTATTTTTCATGGGGCAGTTCATGCTGTTCACCTACCTGCGGCCCTTTCTGGAGGTCGTCACCGGGGTCAGCGTTGCAACCCTGTCCTTGATGCTGCTGGGGCTGGGGCTTGCCGGTTTTATCGGGACCTTTGTGATCGAAAGATTCCTCGGCACTGGCCTGTATCGCACGCTGACAGTTATCCCGCTGATAATGGCGGTCATTGCATTGGCGCTGGTCAACTTCGGCGCATCGCCGCTGCTGACTGCGGTGCTGCTCGGACTCTGGGGACTGGTCGCCACAGCGGCTCCCGTTGGCTGGTGGACATGGCTGGCGCAGACGCTTCCGGAGGATGCCGAAGCCGGCGGAGGCTTGCTCGTGGCCATCGTGCAACTGGCCATCGCCGGAGGGGCCATCGTCGGTGGCCTGGCGTTTGATCTGAGCGGTTATAAAGCCACCTTCGAACTCAGCGCGGCGGTGTTGGTGATTGCGTCGGTGCTCGCTTGGTGCGCCGGTCGCAGTGCGACTGAAGTTCATCTGGTCGAGTCGAACGCGGCCGGCTGACGAGTTCAGCCGGCCGCCGGGGGACACGTTGTCATTTGAGCGTAACGACGACCTTGCCCTTGGCGCGCCCCTGCTCGACGTACTTCAACGCCTCTGCCGTCGAGGCAAACGAGAAGCTGCGGTCAATCACCGGTCGGATGATTGCCTCCTCGACCAGCGTGGCAATTTTTTGCAGTTGTGCACCATTGGCCCGCATGAAGACGAACGTGTAGCTGACCGCCTGCTTGCGCGCCTTGCGCCGGATACCGAAGCTCAACAGGCGCATGACCTGTTGCAATGGCCAGGACAAGCCTTGTTCCTGTGCGAAATGTGCAGTGGGCGGGCCCGAGATGGAAATGAGCTGGCCGCCGGGCTTCAGGACCTTGAGTGATTTTTGCAAAACGTCCGGGCCAAGGCTGTTCAACACCACGTCGTAGTCGTGCAGGACGCTTTCGAAGTCTTGCTGTTTGTAGTCGATGACCAGATCGGCCCCCAGTGCCTTGACCCATTCGACGTTCGCGGTGCTGGTGGTCGTGGCGACGAAGGCGCCGAGGTGTCTGGCCAACTGGATGGCAATGCTGCCAACCCCACCGGATCCCGCGTGAATCAGTACTTTCTGACCCTTTTTCAGTTGTGCGGTTTCGATCAGTACTTGCCACGCCGTCAACGCGACCAAAGGCAGGGACGCGGCTTGTGCCATGCTGGTATTGGCAGGTTTTCGGGCGACCGCGTTTTCGTCCACGGCGATCCATTCGGCGAACGTTCCGATCCGCGTTTCCGGCGGGCGAGTGTAAACCTCGTCTCCCGGTTTGAACTGCGTCACCTGTGAGCCAACCTCAACCACCACACCCGCCAGATCATTGCCCAGTATCAGCGGTAATGCATAGGGCAGAATCAGCTTGAACTCGCCACTGCTGATCTTCGAATCCAGCACATTGACGCTGCTGGCGTGTACCTCGATCAAGACATCACGGGCGCCCACCACAGGGGCAGGCGCTTCGCCAATGCGCCCGGTGTTCTTTCCATAGCGATCAATCAGAAATGCTTTCATCGTAGTGCGGCTCTTGGCGGTTGTAAGGAGGGTAGCTGGCGCGTTGCGGTGTTGCTGCGCCGTGTCGTCAGGCGTCGAGGAATGCCTGGGCCTTGGCGACAAAATCAACGCAGTGCTGGAAAATGCCGCCGTGGCCGGCATCCTCATAAATCACCAGTTGTGCGTTGGGAATGCGCTTGGCCAGCGCCATCGAGTTGACGCTGGGCACCATGATGTCGCTGTCGCCGTTAACGATAAGCGTGGGTATGCGCAAGCGTCCGAGGTCTTGCGGCGGCTGTTGGCCCCACGCGGTGATCGCTTTCAACTGGCGCAGAAAAGCGCTCGGTGTCGGGCCTTTGTCGCGATTGTTTTTGCGTGCTTTCAGGCGTTGCAGATACTGCGACGCAGATCGACGGCCATTGGCTGTCGAGGTGAAGAACAGGTAGACCTTGGGATCGCGCAAGGTCAGCAAGCCTTTGAGGATCAATGGCCAGGTGACCGCACCGACTCTGTCGATGCCGTCGCCACCGGCCGGACCGGTACCGGTCAGAATCAAGCGACGCACCCGATCAGGCGCCTTCAGGGCGATGTCCTGAGCAACGAAGCCGCCGAGCGAGAATCCCAGTACATCAACGGTTTCCAAGCCCAGCGCCCGGATCAACTGAATGGCATCGTCTGCCATTTCACCGACAGTCAGTGGCGCGGCTCCACCAGAGCCGCCAATACCGCGATAGTCAGTGGTAATGACGCGTCGGGTTCGTGCCAGGCCATCAATGATCGCGGGATCGAAGTTGTCCAGCACGGCGCCCCAATGGTTGAACAGCACCAGCGGCACGCCGATCGCGGGGCCGATGTCGCGGTAAGCGAAGCGCACGCTGTTGACCACGATCGACTGGTTCGCCGCGTTGCTGAATGGCGTCGACGCGCCAGTGTGGTTATTTGCCAGGGTTTGATTCATTTCTGCTCCGGATCGCGGGCCGGATTCGATGCAGTGACTTGCGCCTGCATCGAATCCGCCGCGCGTGTTCGCTACCAGACAATCACTGTGGGTCGAGGTAGCGCTGGGCAACCGCAGACTGACGGATTTGCCCGATCAGGCCCTGACGTGCGCCTTGCAGATCATCCCAGCGTTGCGCTTGGTGCAGCGGCGGGATGGTCACCGGTTCGCGGCGATCGAAACCGACCAGAGCGGCATCCACCAGATCGCCCACTTCCATGATGTCACTCAAGGTGTTGATGTCGATGCCGGAGCGATCCCAGATCTCCGTACGGGTGGCGGCGGGGAGTACGGCTTGCACGTAGACGCCCTGAGGTGACAGTTCCAGGCTCAGTCCCTGGGACAGGAACAGGACGAAGGCCTTGGTCGCACCGTAGACGGTCATGCCGAACTCCGGTGCCAGACCCACCACCGAACCGATGTTGATGATCGCGCCGTCACCGGCCTTGACCAGACGTGGAGCGATGGCGCTGGCCAGGCGCACCAGTGCGGTGGTGTTGAGGGCGACCAGTTGCGCAACGCTGTCGGTGCTTTGGTCGATGAAGTTACCGGAGAGGGCGGCGCCGGCGTTATTGACGAGGATGCCGATACGGGCGTCCTCGCGCAGGCGGTTTTCAACGGTGCTCAGATCAGCGAGTTGGGTCAGGTCCGCCGGGATCACATCGACGGTGACATCGTGTTCGCCGCGCAAACGGGCTGCAAGTGCGTCCAGGCGTGCCTGGTCGCGGGCGACCAGTACCAGATCGTGGCCGCGTTGCGCGAAGCGCTCGGCGTAGACCGCGCCAATGCCGGTGGAGGCGCCAGTGATCAGAACAGTAGGGCGAGTGCTCATGGGGGATCTCTCTTTCAGGATGTGAGAAACAGAACGCGCTCAGTTGGCGCTGACGCTTGATTCAGCCAGCGTCGGGTAGTCGATGTAGCCCGCCGCACCGCCGCCATAGAGGGTGGCGGGATCGAACGCGGACAACGGCGCGCCCTGCTTGAGGCGCTCCACCAGATCCGGATTGCCAATGAACGGGCGACCGAAGGCGATCAGGTCGGCCTGGTCATCGGCGAGCTTCGAGGTCGCCAGGTCCAGGTCATAGCCGTTGTTGGCGATGTAGGTGTTTTTGAAGCGCTGGCGCAGTGCGCCGAAGTCGAAGGGCGCCACGTCGCGCGGGCCACCGGTCGCGCCTTCGACCACGTGCAGATAAACCACGCCGAGGGCATCGAGTTGCTCGGCGACGTAATCGAATTGCGCCTGCGGATCGCTGCTGGAGACGCCGTTGGCCGGCGACACCGGAGACAGGCGCACACCGGTGCGATTGGCGCCGATTTCATCAACGACGGCCGCCGTCACTTCAAGCAACAGACGCGCCCGGTTTTCAATCGAGCCGCCATACGCATCGGTACGCAGATTGGCGCTGTCCCTGAGGAATTGATCGAGCAAATAGCCGTTCGCGCCATGAATTTCCACGCCATCGAACCCGGCGGTAATCGCGTTTGCCGCAGCCTGGCGAAAACCGTTGACGATGCCCGGCAGTTCGCTGGTCTCCAGCGCGCGCGGCGCCGAGACATCTTCAAAGCGATTGTTGACGAAGACTTTGGTGGCGGCGCGTAGCGCAGAAGGGGCCACGGGGGCGGCGCCGTTTTCTTGCAGATCAACGTGCGACACGCGGCCGACATGCCACAGTTGCAGAAAGATTTTTCCGCCCTTGGCATGGACTGCATCGGTCACCTGGCGCCAGCCGTCGATCTGCGCCGGCGTGTAGATTCCCGGGGTGTCCTGATAGCCCTGACCTTGTCGGGAAATCTGCGTGGCTTCACTGATCAGCAAGCCTGCGCTGGCGCGTTGGCTGTAATAGGTGGCCGCGAACTCGCTGGGTACAAAGCCTGCGCCTGCACGGTTGCGAGTCAGCGGTGCGAGGACCACGCGGTTCGACAGCGTCAGGTCGCCAAGTGTGTAAGGGGTGAACAGAGTCTGGTTGCTCATCTGGTATTTCTTCCGTGCCCGTTGGTGGAGATCGGTGTGCGTGCAATTAGGATGATGATCGAAATCTAAACTGTCAACGGTTTTGATTATGACCAGCATCTATGTATGATTGGCACAATCATTCCCAATGAACACGAGGTACTGCACGTGCGAGTGACCAAGGCCCAGGCGCAGGCCAATCGAGAACACATCGTCGAGACCGCTTCCGAGCTGTTCCGTGAGCGTGGCTTTGACGGCGTCGGTGTGGCGGATCTCATGGCGGCTGCCGGTTTCACCCACGGTGGTTTTTACAAGCATTTCGGCTCCAAGGCCGACCTGATGGCTGAAGCCGCGTCCTGCAGTCTTGCCAAGTCGCTGGCAGGTGCCGAAGCGCTCGACGTGCCAGGCTTCATCGATGTCTATGTGACGAGAGAACATCGCGATGGACGTGGCAGCGGTTGCACCATGGCCGCGCTGTGTGGCGACGCGGCGCGTCAATCGGATGAGGTGAAAACGACGTTTGCCGAAGGGATCGAGCGCACCCTGCAGACCCTCGGAGACAAATATCCAACCGGGCCGGACGCCGTGGTGGGCGAGGGGAGAAAGAAAATGATCGACCTGCTGTCGCGGGCTGTCGGCGCGATTGTGCTGTCGCGCGCCTGTCCGGATGATTCCGCGCTGGCTGACGAGATCCTTGAGGTGTGCCGCGCTGAAATGCTGGCTTCGTTGCCGGTTGACGAAGAGGTGGTCTGAGGCGGTGCTCGCTCAGTAAACCCAGTATAAAATCGCCCGTCGATCAGCGGCCAACCAACGGCCCGCCACTCAAAAAAGGCGCCGTCAAATCGCAGATTGACGGCGCTTCCTGCTCAGATCCAGACGTCGTTGTCAGCCGTGCGCTCGCCACCTTCGTGCCCGGTGTTACGCACACCCCGAGGCTCGATCATCATCAGGCGCGCTTCTCCTTCCGCTGCCGTCCGATGTTCGATCCCGCACGGCACGACGTACAGCTCACCCGGTTCGACGTATACGCGGCCATGGGGCAGGTCGATCCGCAGCGTGCCCTCGATCACAATAAAGGCCTCATCGGTTTCCGGGTGGGAGTGCCAGATGAATTCACCTTCGATGCGAACCACTTTGAACTGGTAGTCATTCATTTCGGCGACCACACGGGGGCTCCACTGCTGATCGATCAGCGCGGATTTCTGCGCCAGATTGATGGCGTGCAGTGCTGGTACTTTGCTGGTATGTGGCATGACAAATCCTCTATCAGATAGAAGTCGTCAGCCTAGCGAAGGCGCTATTGGCGATGCTTGTACGATCCTGCAAGTTGCCTTTGCCCCAGGACGCGTTCCAGCCAACGCGACGGAGATACCCCATAAGTGCGGGTGAAGTGCCGGGTCATATGACTTTGGTCGTGAAAACCCGCAGCCAGTGCGGCATCCACCAGCGAGAATCGGTCAAGCAGCAACGTGCGCAATATATCCAGGCGACGCAGGGTCACGAAGCGATAGGGGCTGGTGCCAAACAGCACTCTGAAGTCCCGAGAGAGGCTCCATCTTTCACGGCCGCTGGCGCGCTCCAGCATTTCCAGCGTAATGCTCTGGTGCAGGTGAGCCATGATGAATTCCCTTGCGCGCTCGGCTGCCGGGTAATCGAGCAGTTTGCGCCCGCGAGGTTTGCCGGCCACGGTGCGCAGGGCCATTGCCAGATCAAACAGGGCGTCCTGTTCTTCCAGCGGATCAAGTGAGTAATCCATCGCCTGGACGAACGCTTCGCTGGCGCGATACAGGCGTGGGTCGCTGGACAGACCGCCGGCGATGAAGGGTAGCGGTTCACCCTTCAACACCTGCTGAATCAAAGCCGGATCGATATAGGCCATTCGATAGCGAAACCCCGCTTCGGTCCCGGCCATGCCATCGTGCAGTTCATCAGGATGCAGGAGCAAGGTATTTCCCGGTAAGCCGTGGCGCAGGCTGCCCTTGTAGTGAAAGCTTTGCACGCCAGAGAGTGTGCGACCGATCGAGTAAGTATCGTGCCGATGTGGGTGGTAGCCATGGCCGCCAAACCGGGCTTCGATACGTTCTATCCGCCCCGGTTGAGTGCTGCGCACTACCCAATCGGAATCTGGATCTGGTCTGGGCTGTTCCATGGTTTCACTGTCTCTGAGAGAAGCCTGCTGCGAGCGATGATAGCCAACCTGATCGAAAGCAGGGTGTCACCGTTGCCCTCGCGTATTTTGCGCCAGACGCTCACGCCAGTTGCCACCGTGATTACGCTGGCACGCCTCCTCGGAGTCGAAACGCACGTTGCGCTCTGAAGGGGACAGGTCGATATCGGCTTCCCTCAGCGCAGTGGCCGTCAGTTCGAAGAGGCGTGCCTTGGCGTCAGTCAGGGCGAGGTTTTTGTCGGCTTCGGTGTCGAACACCCAAGTGACATTCAGGGTCGCCGCCAACGCGTTCAGGTCAGCGGTGTGGGTCAGCCAGGTGAAGCCCTGGATTTCAGCTTTTGCGGTTTCACACGCGTTGGTGAGCGTGGCAATCAAGCGCCGCTCGACTTGCGCCAGTTCTCGTTTTCCAGGGGGCATTGCAGATCCTTTGACGACAGTGGTGGTGTGGTCTCAATGTAATTGCTGAGGTTCACAAATCCTCATGTCCAACCCGAATTCCCTGAGGGAGCGAGCTTACTCGCGAAAGCGGTAGGTCTGTTATGTCAGTGTTGACTGACTTGGCGCCTTCGCGAGCAAGCTCGCTCCCACAAAGGTTGCTGTGAACCGGGATGCCCCTGTCCAGCACAAATCTTTGTGGGAATGTGGCGTCAGTCCAGATCGCTGGCCTGATGTCGCTCCGCAACCTGGCTCGCCTCGTCACCCCAGGTGCGATTGACCCGCTGGCCACGAATCACCGCAGGGCGTTGGGCGATGTCCTCTGCCCAGCGCTGCACGTGGGTGTATTCGTGGGCCGCTAGAAATTCGGCGGCCGCATACACGTTGTTGCGCACCAGTTGGCCGTACCACGGCCAGACCGCGATGTCGGCGATGGTGTAGCTGTCGCCGGCCAGGTAGCGGCTTTCCTTGAGGCGTCGGTCGAGCACGTCGAGCTGACGCTTGGCCTCCATGGTGAAGCGGTTGATCGGGTATTCGAGCTTCTCCGGCGCATACGCGTAGAAGTGCCCGAAACCGCCGCCCAGATAAGGTGCGGCGCCCATCTGCCAGAACAGCCAGTTCAGGGTTTCCGTGCGGCCGGCGGGATCTTTCGGCAGGAAGGCGCCGAATTTCTCTGCCAGATACAGCAGGATCGAACCGGATTCGAATACCCGAATCGGCGGCTGTACGCTGTGGTCGAGCAGCGCCGGAATCTTCGAGTTCGGATTGATCTCGACAAAACCGCTGGAGAACTGATCGCCCTCGTTGATGCGGATCAGCCACGCGTCGTACTCGGCCTCGGTGTGCCCCAGTGCGAGCAATTCTTCCAGCAGGATGGTCACCTTGACGCCATTGGGCGTCGCCAGTGAATACAACTGCAGCGGGTGTTTGCCCACGGGCAGGGTCTTTTCATGCGTCGGCCCGGCAATCGGGCGGTTGATGCTGGCGAAATGGCCGCCGGACGGGGCTTCGTGTTTCCAGACTTTGGGCGGTACGTAGGGCGCTTTACTCATGAAATGGGCCTCATGGTGAACTTGCCGAGAATGACCTGACGGGTATCAGACCAGACAGCATAAACGCTCTAGCTCAAGACTGCGCAACCCCCGGAATGATCAAACACGCCGCCAGACCCATCAACGCGATCCCGATGAGCTTGTCGAGGAGCCGCTGTTTTTCCAGCAGGCGCCGGCGTAACCGTTCTGTGGAGAAAAACAGCGCGACCAGGCTGAACCACAGCCAATGAATGACCGACATGAACAGGCCATAGGCGAAGTTCAACGTCAGCGAACTGCCTGGCTCCACCACCTGACTGTACGCCGCTACCACGAACAACATGGTTTTCGGATTCAGTGCATTGGTCAGAAAACCTGAGCAGTACACCTTCCAGGCACGGGGTGCCGAAGCGCTCGCATCGGCAAATGTCAGAACAGATTTATTGGTAAAGGACTTGATGCCCAGATAGACCAGGTAGCCGGCACCCAGCAGCTTCATCATCCAGAACAACATTGGTGACTGAGTGATGATCAGCGCCACCCCGAACACCGTGTAGAACACATGAACCTGCACGCCACAGGCGATGCCCAGCGCAGCCAGCAAACCACTGCGCCGCCCGTAGGCATAACTGTTGCGAGTGACCATGGCAAAGTCCGGGCCGGGGCTGATCACCGCCAGAACAGTGATGGCGATTACCAGAAACAATTCATTCATCCATACGCTCCATCGCGTTATTTGCGCTACTTGAATTCACAGATACAGCGCCTGCAGCATCGCCGCCAACAGCGTGGATGGAATTAACAGGCCCTGAGCGGCGACATGATGGAGAAGTGTCTTTGGCAAAAAAAACGATTTATAGTCGCGAAAATCTGTGAGAAATCATCGTCTATATGAACCTGCCTCCGCTGGCTGCCTTTCGCTTCTTCAACACCGCCGCCCAGACCCAGAGTTTCGTCAAGGCCGCCGAGCTGCTGCACGTCACCCACGGCGCGGTCAGCCGCCAGGTGCGCTTGCTGGAGGAGGCGATCGGGGTCGAGTTGTTCGAGCGGCGTAACCGCGCGATTTTTCTCAATCACGCGGGACGCTTGCTGTTCAACGTCACCGCGCCGATGTTCGAGCAATTGCAGAACACGGTTTATCGCCTGCAGCGTGAAGTCCACGACGATGTGCTGGTGGTGTCCTGCGAGCCAACCATCGCCATGAAGTGGTTGATCCCGCGCTTGCCTGACTTCCACAGCGCACACCCACAGTTGCAGGTGCAATTGCTGACGGCTGGCGGGCCGATCGACTTCGCTCGTTCAGGCGTGGATCTGGCGATCCGCCGCGATGATTTCCATTGGGACGAGACCGTGCACGCCGTGACTGTTTGTGAAGAGTGGATCGGCCCGGTCTGCGTGCCGTCCAGTCGTTCTGACGGCGATCATTTGCGCGGCGCCTGCCTGCTGCACAGCAAGACCCGCCCGCAGGCGTGGGACAACTGGGTGCGACTGGTTGGCATGAATGCGTCGGGTGTCAGTCGGGTCGATTACGAGCATTTCTACCTGTGCATTCAGGCCGCGCTGGCCGGGCTGGGCGTCGGTATGGCGTCGTTTCTGATGGTGCAAGACGAACTCAAGTCCGGCCAGTTGATCGCGCCGTTCGGCTTCGTTCGCGACGGTTCGAGTTATTGCCTGCTGTCACCGCGACCCTTCGAACAGAGTGCCAATGCCATGCTTTTTCGCGAGTGGATTACCCAGCAGATGAGTGCGTGCAGCCAATGGCTCGGGGGTGATCTGCAGCCTTGAAAGTGCAAGAGCTGCTGTGGATCAACCAGCTTGCACTGGCCAGCGCCTATTCAAGTGCTCCGTCAAATAATCCATGAAGGCTCTGACCTTCGGCGTCATCGCTGCTCGTTCCTGCACGCATGCATAGATGTCCATCGGTTCGACATGCCCGTGGGTATCACCCGGAAGATCTTCGAACAGTTGCACCAGTTGACCGCTCTCGAGATAGGGCGCAGCGACGAATTCGGCCAGGCGCGTGACACCTGCGCCGTTGACTGCCATTTGCGCCAGCGCGTCGATGTCGTCGCTGATGGCGGTGGCGTTGATCGGGGCGTCGTAGCGTTGGCCGTCGCGGATGAGGCCCCAGCGCAGAAAGCGTCCATCCAGTGGATAGCGAAACGCGAGGCAGGCGTGATGCTGCAGGTCTTGCGGTGTTTGCGGTACGCCGGCGCGCGCAAGGTAGGCGGGAGCGGCGCAGAAGACGAAGGGCAGGGACACGATCCGGCGCGCGACGATGCCGTCTTCCAGTTGCGGCTTGATCCGCAGGCTCAGGTCGATGCCGTCCTGGATGTGATTGATCTTGCCGTTGGTGGTCGACAGCTCGACCAGCAGGCGCGGATGCAGCGCGGCGAAACTGGCGAGTAACGGCGCCAGGACGTGGCGGCCGAACGCGCTGGTGGAGGCGATGCTCAAACGCCCTTGCAGTTCGCTTTCATCGCCGACGATCGCACTTTGCGCCGACTCCAGATCAGCCGCGATGCGTCGGACCTTTTCGTAATACAGCGCACCATTTTCGGTGAGGGCCATGCTGCGGGTGGTGCGTTGCAGCAGGCGAACGCCGAGGTGCGTTTCCAGGCGATTGAGGGTCTGGCTGACCGCGGCCGCACTGACGCCCAGGGTCTTGGCGGCGCCGACGATGGAGCCTGCTTCGACCACTTTGATAAAACTGGCAATCGCCGCCAACAGATTCATCCGTGTCCCGCCGCGTGGGTTTGATTCGTAAGTTCTGCTTTATAAAGTACCTGTGGCGGGCCGTCTAGTTGAGGGCAGGGGGCTTTGCTAAGGTGCCGGCTCCCTGTCAATGGATGGAAAAGCCATATGAATCAAAGAACCACTACCGATGCCTTGTATCTCGGTCGACGCAAGCTTTCTGCACGGGCGACGCCGTATGTGTTTGCGTTGTATATGGCGACGATCATGGCGTTCCTGATGTCGCTGGTGATCACTGCGGCCAACTCCGGGATTGATAACGACTACCTGAGTAATGCGCTGCACGCCTACAAGCTGGCGATGCCGGTGGCTTTCCTTTGCATCCTCGTGGTGCGGCCGATCGTGATCAAACTGGTGGCGATGACGGTGCACCCGCATCGTTGATGAGCCCCGATCTTTTGATCTTCAAAAACAACAGCAAAAGATCGCAGCCTGCGGCAGCTCCTGCAGGGATCGGCTCGGCAACGCCGTCGGGTAAAAACAATCGAAACTTCGCGCGCTCCCAAGCTGTCCAGACCCATGTACCGCCCGGCGGATATCTCGCTGGGCAGGCTTCATGCATCGGTGACAGGCGAGGAACGAGATGACGACGACAGTGGGAGATTTTCTGGTTGAGCGGCTCAGCCAATGGGGTGTCACGCGGATTTTTGGTTATCCGGGGGATGGCATCAATGGTGTGTTCGGTGCGCTCGCCCGAGCCAATGGCAAGATCGAATTCGTTCAGGCGCGGCACGAAGAAATGGCCGCGTTCATGGCATCGGCCCACGCCAAGTTCACGGGCGAGTTGGGCGTGTGCATTGCCACTTCGGGACCGGGTGCTTCGCATCTGATCACCGGCTTATACGACGCACGCATGGATCATCAACCGGTGCTGGCGATTGTCGGCCAGCAGGCTCGGACGGCGCTCGGCAGTCATTACCAGCAGGAGCTGGATCTGGTCTCGATGTTCAAGGATGTGGCCGGGGCGTTTGTGCAGCAGGCGTCGGCGCCGTCGCAGGTGCGGCATTTGCTCGATCGCGCCGTGCGTACGGCGGTTGGCGAGCGGCGGGTGACGGCGATCATCCTGCCCAATGATTTGCAGGATCTTGAGTATGAGCCACCGGCGCGGGCACACGGCACCGCGCATTCCGGCGTCGGTTATACCAAGCCGAAAGTGCTGCCCTATGAGGCGGATCTGCAGCGCGCCGCCGACGTTTTGAACAGCGGTGAAAAGGTTGCGATTCTGGTGGGCGCCGGCGCGTTGCAGGCGACGGATGAAGTGATCGCCATTGCGGAAAAGCTCGGTGCCGGGGTTGCCAAGGCGTTGCTTGGCAAGGCCGCGCTGCCGGACGATTTGCCGTGGGTCACCGGCAGCATCGGCCTGCTGGGCACCGAACCGAGCTACAAGATGATGCACGAGTGCGACACCTTGCTGATGATCGGCTCGGGTTTCCCCTATGCCGAGTTCCTGCCCAAGGAAGGTCAGGCGCGTGGCGTGCAGATCGATCTGCAGCCAGACATGCTCAGCCTGCGTTATCCGATGGAGGTCAATCTGGTCGGCGACTCCGCCGAAACCCTTGCTGCACTGCTGCCGTTGCTCGAACAGAAAACTTCGCACAAATGGCGCAGGAAAATTGAAGGCTGGCGCAGTACCTGGGAGAAGACCCTGGAAAAACGCGCGATGTCCAAAGCCGATCCGATCAATCCGCAGCGGGTGGTGTATGAGCTGTCACCGCGCCTGCCGGATCAGGCGATCATCACCAGCGACTCGGGTTCCTGTGCCAACTGGTACGCCCGTGACCTGAAAATTCGTCGCGGCATGCAATGTTCGTTGTCCGGTGGCCTGGCCTCGATGGGCGCTGCCGTGCCGTACGCGATCGCCGCCAAGTTCGCCCATCCCGAGCGCGCGGTGATTGCGCTGGTGGGTGACGGCGCGATGCAGATGAACAACATGGCCGAGCTGATCACCGTCGCCAAATACTGGCGCCAGTGGGACAGCCCGAAGTGGATCTGTGCGGTGTTCAACAACGAGGACCTGAATCAGGTCACCTGGGAGCAGCGGGTGATGGAGGGCGATCCGAAGTTCGAAGCCTCGCAAAGCATTCCCGACGTGCCGTATCACCTGTTCGCCATTTCCATCGGCCTGAAAGGAATTTTCGTCGACCGCGAAGAAGACGTCGCCGCCGCCTGGGAGCAGGCACTGGCCTCGGACGTACCGGTGCTGATCGAGTTCAAGACCGACCCCAACGTGCCGCCATTGCCGCCGCACATCAAGCTCGAACAGGCGAAGAAATTTGCCACGACCTTGCTCAAACGCGACCCGGACGAGGCGGGCGTGATCGTGCAAGCCGCCAAGCAGGTGCTGGCCAGCGTCCTGCCCGGCAAAAAATAATCGTGTAGGCGCTTCGTCGCGCTCCAAATCTGTGAGCGCCGCTGAACCCTGTGGGAGCGGGCTTGCTCGCGAAAGCGTTGTGTCAGGCACAGCGTTTGTGGATGTATCGACGCCTTCGCTGGCAAGCCAGCTCCCACAGGTATTTCGTCGTGCTCCAAATCTGTGAGCGCCGCAGAACCCTGTGGGAGCGGGCTTGCTCGCGAAGGCGTTGTGTCAGGCACAGCGTTTGTGGATGTATCGACGCCTTCGCTGGCAAGCCAGCTCCCACAGGTATTTCGTTGTGCTCCAAATCTGTGAGCGCCGCAGAACCCTGTGGGAGCGAGCTTGCTCGCGAAAGCGTTGTGTCAGGCACAGCGTTTGTGGATGTATCGACACCTTCGCTGGCAAGCCAGCTCCCACAGGTATTTCGTCGCGCTCCAAATCTGTGAGCGCCGCAGAACCCTGTGGGAGCGGGCTTGCTCGCGAAAGCGGTGTGTCAGGCACAGCGATTGTGGATGTGTCGACGCCTTCGCTGGCAAGCCAGCTCCCACAGGTATTTCGTCGCGCTCCAAATCTGTGAGCGCCGCTGAACCCTGTGGGAGCGAGCTTGCTCGCGAAAGCGTTGTGTCAGGCACAGCGTTTGTGGATGTATCGACGCCTTCGCTGGCAAGCCAGCTCCCACAGGTATTTCGTCGCGCTCCAAATCTGTGAGCGCCGCTGAACCCTGTGGGAGCGAGCTTGCTCGCGAAAGCGTTGTGTTAGGCACAGCGATTGTGGATGTATCGACGCCTTCGCTGGCAAGCCGGCTCCCACAGGTATTCCGTTGTGCCTGAAATCTGTGAACGAGACCGTGGAGATTTTCATGCGTGAAGCGGCGAAGGGGCTTTTTTGATGTTCATCGGTTGCGCAGGCTGGAGTCTGGGGCGTGAGTATTGGCCGCAGTTTCCGGCCGAGGGCACGCATCTGCAGCGTTATGCCGCGCGGTTCGACTGCGTGGAAATCAACAGCTCGTTCTATCGCCCGCATCGGCGTCAGACCTATGCGCGCTGGGCGGATTCGGTGCCGCCGGGTTTTCGTTTTTCGGTGAAGGTGCCAAAGCAGATTACTCATGAGTTGCGTCTGCAAAACTGTGAGCAAGCGCTGGATGAGTTTCTCGGGCAGTGCGAAGGCCTGGCCGATAGGCTGGGGTGTTTGCTGGTGCAACTGCCGCCGTCGCTGGCCTTTGAGCCGGCACGCGCAGAGGCGTTTTTCGTGGCGTTGTGCCAACGCTTCGCCGGTGACGTGGTGCTTGAGCCACGGCATGAGTCGTGGGTGGTGGCGGCGCCGATGTTGCAGGCGTATCGGATTTCCCAGGTCGTGGTCGATCCGTCGCGGATCAGTACCGACGGTTCGGCGCAGGGCTGGGCGGGTGTGCGCTATTGGCGACTGCATGGCGCGCCACGGATTTATCACAGTGCTTATGAGCTGCCTTATCTGCAGCAGCTTGCGCAGAATATGCAGCTCTGCGCTGCTGAAGGCGCCAGCGTCTGGTGCATCTTCGACAACACCGCCAGTGGCGCCGCGTTGGGCAACGCGATGACACTGGCGGCGCTTGTCCAGACCTGACTCAGGCCGACAAGTGCTCGTACAGAATGGTCGCGCCGACGATCATCAGCACCACGCCACCGACGATTTCCGCACGCTTGCCGACGACCGCACCGAGCACCCGACCAAGCATCACGCCAATGGTCACCATGGTCATGGTCGCCACGCCGATGGCCGCTGCCGCCACCCAGATATTCACGTCGACAAACGCCAGGCCGACGCCGACTGCGAGGGCGTCAATGCTGGTGGCGAACGCGGTAACCGCGAGAATCAGGAACGAATGCTGGCCGGGTTTTTCTTCTTCCTCGTCTTCGTGTTTCAGGCCGTTGTAGATCATGTGCAGACCGAGAATCAGCAGCAGGGTGAAGGCGATCCAGTGGTCCCATTCGGCGACCCAGCGGGTGGCAGCCTGGCCGATCAGCCAGCCGATGATCGGGGTGATGGCCTCGATCACGCCGAAGATCAGACCGGTGCGCAGCGCTTCGGTCAGACGTGGTTTGTGCAGGCTGGAGCCTTTGCCGATGGCTGCGGCGAACGCGTCCGTGGACATGGCCAGAGCGAGAAATATGAGGGAAACAGGATTCACGGGGGCACACTTCCAGTCGGGCTATGAGTCAACGACACAACCACACGCCCGACTTCAGGCATGGATGTGTCGTCGGTCTCACCAACCAAAAGGTGTTCGTACCACGGCAGGTTGCCGAGAATGTTGATACGAACGCTTCCGAGGGACTCGGAAACAGGCTACTCCCCAACGAGGCTGCGGATCTTATGGGGGCAAACATGAAAATTTTGTCAAAAGCATTGAGGCGATCGATCAACACCAGACTCTGTGGCGAGGGAACTTGTCGAATCGTCGCACCGTCCCGCCGGGTCGCGCAGCGGCCCTTTCTTTGCCGAACAGCAGAAGGCCTGCTGCGCAGTCCAGCGGGAGCAAGCTCCCTCGCCACAATGCTTGTGCAGGGTTCGGGCGATGTTATTGACTCGAGAGCTCATTGATCCGCAACTCCGCACACAACCCGCCCTGCGGTCGGTTGTACAGCTGCAACGTGCTGCCGATCTTGCTGACGATCATCTGCACGATCGCCAACCCCAGTCCGGCGCCATTGCCGTGGCCGTGGCTGTAGAAACGCTCGAACAGCCGCGCGTATTCCTGCTCGTTGATCCCGGGCCCGCTGTCCTCGACGCTGATGTACACCGCGCCGCCCGCCTGCGGTTGCACCTGAACCCGTACCTCGCTGCCCGGCGGGGCGAAGTTCAGGGCGTTGGTCACCAGGTTCTGCAAGGCGATGGCGAGGGCCACCGGGTCGGTGTCGACCGGGCAGTGGTGGTCGCTGTCGAGGATCAGTTCGACGTCTTTTTCCAGGGCCAGCGGTGCCAGTTCGGCGAGCTCTTCGCGCACCAGTTCGGTCAGTTCCACGCTGCGGGTTTCGGGATTGGCCAGGTGCGGTTCGATGCGCGCCATGGTCAACAATTGACTGGCGATACGCGTCGCCCGATCCACCGCGCTGAGCAGATATTCCAGCGCCTCTTCGCGTTGTTGCGGGTTCGCCGCCAGTTGCGCGTTTTGCGCGTGGATCCGCAGGATCGCCAGCGGCGTGCGCAACTCGTGCGCGGCGTCGGCAATGAAGCGCCGCTCACGCGCCAGCAGATTGTCGATCTGCTGCAACAGGCGATTGAGCGCGGTCTGCATTGGTTCCAGATCGTGGGGCAGGGGGCTGAGGTGCAGCGGTTTCAGGGTTTCGGTGTCACGGCCGCGAATGCTCTGCGCCATGGCGCGCAACGGTTGCAGGCCCCAGCCGATGGTCAGCCAGATCAACGCAGCCAGTAGCGGTACGCCAATCAGGCTCGGCCAGACGGTGTGGCCGACGATGCGCTCGATCAGATCCTGGCGGATGTCGTCGCGCTCGCCGACCCAGATCAGCAGCCCTTGTTGCGAATCCTTGAGCAGGAACGCACACCAGTCGTGGCCGTTCTCCATCAGGTCATGGGAGCCGAGGGTGGTGGGCGGTGCGGCAAGCTCCGGCGCTTCGGCCGAGCGCACCAGCAACTGCCCGTCGCTGCGCCATACCTGAAAGGTCAGACGGGTTTCGTAAGGGTGCGCGGCCTCGCCGTCGCCGACCCGGCTCATGGCTTCATCGAAGGCCTGATAGAGCCGGCTCCAGTCGTTGTCGCCGGGCGCGCGCTGGGCCAGCACGCCTTGCAACAGGCGTGCGCTTTGTGCCAGTTGGGCATCATAGACCTCTTCGATTTCATGGTGACTGTCGCGCAGCACCAGCCAACTGATCAGCAGGTCGCCGATCAATACCAGAATCAGCACCGGCACCAGAATCCGCGCGCGTATGGAAATCATGGTTTGAGCTCCACCACATAGCCGACACCGCGCACGGTGCGGATCAAATCGCTCGAGAGTTTTTTGCGCAGGTTGTGGATCAGCACTTCGAGGGTGTTGCTCTCGACCCGATCCTGCCAGCCATACAGCGCTCGCGATAGGCGTTCGCGGGTGACGACCTTGCCGGGGCGGGCCATCAGTTGATGCAGCAGTTGATATTCCATCGGCGTCACCACCACGTCGGTGCCGTGCCAGGTGACCTGCTGCGTGACCGGATCCAGACACACTCCCGCATGCTCGAGCACCGGTTGCGCCCGGCCCTGGCTGCGGCGCAGCAACGCGCGAATCCGCGCTTTCAGTTCATCGACATCGAACGGTTTGATCAGGTAGTCGTCGGCGCCGGCATCCAGTCCGGCAATGCGTTCGGCAGTGCCGTCGCGGGCGGTGAGGATCAGCACCGGCAAGTCCTGTTGTTCACCACGCAAGCGTTGCAACAGCGCGAGGCCGTCGAGCCGTGGCAGGCCGAGGTCGAGCAGCAGCAAGTCGAAGCTCTCACTGCGCAGGGCGTGCAGGGCGCTGACCCCATCCTGCAACCAGTCGAGGGTGTAGCCTTCGCTGCCGAGGGCAACGCGAATGCCTTGACCGAGGGCGCGATCATCTTCGACCAGCAGTAGGCGCATAACGGATTCTCTTGAGGAAACACGGCGGTTGACCGGCGGCATCATGCCGCTGTGCAGCCAGCTGTGGCAGCTGACCCGACGGGAAAGATGTAACGACTCGTTGCCAACTAAGCTTCGACTAAGGTTGCTTTTGCACAGTGAGGCCTTCCTCATCGAGCGAGAGTGTTTCCATGCGCAAACTTCTGCTGTTGTCCCTCATCGTTGCCAGTCCGTTGGCCGTCGCCGGCCCGCAATGCACCACCGCCGAACGCTCGCAATGGCAAGACCAGAAAGCCTTTCAGGAGCAGCTCAAGGCTCAGGGCTACGAGATCAGCAAGTTCAAGGTCACCGACGGCAACTGCTACGAGATCTACGGTTTCGACAAGGACAAGCGCAAGGTCGAGATCTACCACGACCCGGTCAGCGGCAAAGCGGTGAAAACCGAGATCAAGGGCTGATGCCGAGCACGTCCGTGCGCCTGTGGGACCCCGTGGTGCGGCTGTTTCATCTGTCCATCGCGGGCGTCTTTGTCGCCAATTACTTCTTCAATGAAGCCGGAGACGACTGGCATGTCTGGCTCGGCTATTACGCCATGGGCTGGCTGCTGGTGCGGCTGGTGTGGGGCTTTGTCGGGCCGCGCAGTGCGCGTTGGGCGGATTTCTGGCCGACGCCGACGCGGCTGATCGCCCATGCGCGCTCGTTGATTGCCGGTCGGCCCGAGCATCGTCTTGGGCATTCGCCGATGGGGGCGCTGGTGATGCTGTTGATGTTGCTGGCGATGTTCATCGCCGGTTTGAGCGGCTGGGCCATGGAAGAGGTCGATGCCTTGTGGGGCGCCGACTGGCCGTTGCAGGTGCACGAAACCGCTACCGACATCTTGCTGGTGCTGGTCTGCCTGCACATCGCCGCCGCGCTGTTCGAAAGTTTTCTGCTGCGCGACAACTTGCCGTTGTCGATGCTCACCGGACGCCGACGGCGCTTGCCGGACGATCCGCCGCGCTGACAGGGATGTTTTGCCAATTGCCCTCCATCCTGTTTTTGCCGTGAGTCCACTATGCGTGCGCTTCCCGATCGCTTGAAACTTATCCTCGGCGGACTGGCCGTGAGCCTGGTTTTCTTTGGTGCCTGGCGCAGTCATCCGGCTCATGTGCTGGCGCCATTTGCCGTGGCCGCGCCGCCCGTCGATGCTTCGCTGCAGGCACCGGAGCCGCTGTACAGCAGTCGCTTCGTCTCCTCGCAACTGAATGATTTCGTGCACTCGTCGTCGGTGACCGCGCTGCCGGGCGGCGACCTGATGGCGGTGTGGTTCGCCGGTTCCCGCGAAGGCGCCGCCGACGTGCAGATCCGTACCGCCCGCTATGACGCCGACAGCGCGGAGTGGGGCGCCGAGCAGGTGTTGGCCACCCGCGAATCGACCCGCGACGGCACCCGCCGCTACATCCGCAAACTGGGCAATCCGGTGATCGCCCTCGCGCCGGATCAACGGTTGTGGATGTTTTATGTCTCGGTATCCGTGGGCGGCTGGGCCACCAGTGCGATCAACGTGATGGTCTCGGATGATGTCGGGCGCAACTGGTCGGCGCCGCGACAGCTGATCACTTCACCGTTTTTCAACATCAGTACGCTGGTGCGCGCCGCGCCGGTGTTCCATGCCGACGGCTCGATCGGTTTGCCGGTGTATCACGAGTTCATGGGCAAATTCGCCGAGTACCTGTACCTGAGCGCAGACGGCGCGGTGATCGATAAATTCCGCATCAGCCGTGGCAAACATTCGTTGCAGCCGACCATTGTGCCGCTGGACGGAAAACGTGCCGTGGCCATGCTGCGTTATGCCGGCGACACGCATCATCGAGTGCTGGCCAGCCGCACCGAGGACGCCGGGCAGACGTGGAGCGAGCCGTATCCGCTGGAACCGGCCAACCCCAATTCATCGCTCGCGGCAGTCGGCACCGGCGACAACGGTCTGCTGGTGGCGCTCAATGATCTGCAGGACGGGCGCTTCAAGCTCAGCCTCTATGGCACCGATGCCAATCTGAACCACTGGCGCAACGTGATCGAACTCGATCAGTCGCCCGATCCGCTCGGCCAGCCGTTCGCCCCCGAAGCCTACAAGGCGATCATCGGCGAAGGCTTTCGCGCTTCCAGTGGTGCCCGGCGCTTGCCGCTGGAGCAACGCTTTCTGAGCAATCTGGATTACCGGGTGTGCAAGCCGCAGGGCTGTGATTTCGAGTACGAGTATCCGTACTTCAGTCGCGGCAGCGATGGCCTCTATCACCTGGTGTATTCGTGGAATAACACCTTCATCAAACATGTCAGCTTCAATGAAGCGTGGCTCGAGGAGCGCCTGTGATGCTGTTGCTCTGGCAAGCCCATTTGACATTCATCCTGCTGGGTTTTGTCCTGCTCGGCTCGTTGCAATGCACGCGACGCTGGCGCCCGTGGCTGTTGCCGCTGCTGGCGCTGGTCAGCTTCGTGCCAATCAACGAACTGCCTTTGGCGGCGTACGTGCGTAGCTTCACCGATGATCTGGCGATCACCACGCTGGTGTTGCTCGGCTGGGCCAGTCTGGTCCGACTGGGCGTGGTCGAGCGGCAGACATTGCCGGCACGGGTGCAGGTGCTGGTGCTGTTTACCGTGCTGGCCGCGCTGCTGTACCCGGCGACGATGGGCCTGACGTATTTCGATCCGTACCGTTGGGGCTTCAACCCACGGCCGATGATCGTCTGTATCGGCCTGCTGGCACTGGCGCTGTTGTGGCTGCGCAATACGCTGGCAGTGTCGATGCTTGCGCTGGGCACGCTGGCGTTCGCCTTGCGTCTCAAGGCCTCGGAAAACTATTGGGATTACCTGATCGATCCGCTGCTGCTGGGTTACTGCCTGATCGCCGCTGCAGCGCTGTGCATCCGTGAGGTCTGGCGTCTGCTGCGAGCCGCACCGGCCGGCGCGACATCTTCTATTTGAACCAACGACACTGAGGTCAATGATGGGCTGGTTGCAATCGCGACGCCTGCGCTATGGCGTGGGCGCGGCAGGTTTGGCGTTTTTGTTGTTTGCCGTGCTCCGGCTGGTGTTCGTGCTGGGGTTTTCCGGGATCGCGCCCAGCGAGTTCGTCGACAACCCGGCGCTGCGCGAAACCCTCGGTATCGGTTTGCGCTTCGACCTGCGCCTCGCCGTGTTGCTGATCCTGCCATTGGCGCTGCTGGCCTGGGTGCCGCGCTGGAACCTCACGCGGTTGCCGTGGTTGCGCTGGGTCGCGCGGATTTACTGGCTGCTGGCGCTCGGCGTTATCGGCCTGCTGTACATCATCGATTTCGGTCATTACGCCTATCTTGGCGTGCGGATCAACGCCACGGTGCTGCGTTATCTGGAGGATGCGCAGATTTCGCAGCAGATGGTCTGGGAAACCTACCCGGTGCTGTGGATTGCCCTCGGCTGGCTGGCGGTGCTGGGCGTCTGGTTCTACGGACTTTTGCAGCTGGAACGGCTGACGCTGGCCCGTGAACCCAAGGTTATCCGGCGTCCGTCGCTGGCATTCGGCACCGGGCTGGGCGTGGTCGTGGTGCTGCTGGCGCTGCTCGGTCGGGTCGACAATCTCAACCTGGAAAACCCGGTGCCGCTGCGCTGGAGCGATGCGTTCTTTTCCGGTAACGCGCAGATCGCCGCAGTCGGTCTGAACCCGGTGCTGTTCCTGTACGACACGCTGAAAACCGGGCAGGCGCAATTCGATGAGGCGCAGGTGCGCGAGCACTATCCGTTGATTGCCCGCTATCTGGGCGTGGATCGACCGGACCCGCAGAGCCTGACGTTCGAGCGGCAGCAAGGCGTGCAACCGTATCGGCTGCCGGGCACGCCGAACGTGATGTTCATCATGCTCGAATCGCTGGGCACCAGCGCCGTCGGCGCCTACGGCAATCCGTTGAACCCGACGCCAAACCTCGATCAATTGGCGGCCCAAAGCTGGTTCTTCAAACACTTCTATGTGCCAGTCACCGGCACTGCGAAAACCGTGTGGGCGAGCATCACCGGTGTTCCCGACGTGACGCGCCGCGAGACCGCAACGCGCCATCCGCTGATCACCCGCCAGCACACGCTGATCAACGCGTTCACCGATTACCAGAAGCTCTACATGATCGGCGGTAACGCCGGCTGGGCCAACATCAATGCGCTGATCCAACAGAGCATCGACGGCGTGCGCCTGTATCAGGAAAGTGACTGGCGTTCGCCGCTGGTGGACGTGTGGGGCATTTCCGATCTGGATCTGTTCAAGGAGAGCGACCGCATCCTGCGCGACTTGCCGAAGGACCGACCGTTCTTCGCCTACGTGCAAACCTCGGGCAACCATCGGCCATTCACCATCCCCAAGGACAACGACGGTTTCGAGGTCAGCAACCTGTCGCTGGAGCAGGTGCAGGCCGCCGGTTCGCGCAGCGTCGAGCAGTACAACGCGGTGCGCCTGCTGGATTTCAATATCGGCAAACTAATGGAATTGGCCAAGGCTGGCGGCTATTACGACAACACGATTTTTGTGTTCTTCGGCGACCACAACACGCGTATCAGCCAGATCCCGCACATGCCGCCGGCGTTCGAGCAACTGGGGTTGGAAAGCAATCATGTGCCGATGCTGATTCACGCCCCGGGCATGCTTGCGCCGAAGGTCATCGAGGAGGCGGTGGGGCTGACGGATCTGCTGCCGACGGTGGCCGGGATGGCCGGCGTGCCGTTCCGCAATGGCGCAATGGGCCGCGATGTCCAGCAACCGGCGCCGGAAGGTGAGCGCGTAGTGCCGCTGGTGCTGCGCGAGGGGACGTTCCCGTTGATTGGCGGGGTGACCAAGAATTTCCTCCTGCAGATGCAACATGACGGCAGCTCACCGACCCTGCATGACCTGGCGTCGAAGACCCCGCTGGATAACGTCGCCGGGCAAAACCCCGAGGAATTCCAGCGCCTTTTGGAGTTGACGCGGGGCCTGCACGAAAGCGCACGTTTGATGCTGTACCGCAACGTGCGCTGACCGGATGGGTGCCTGGTCAGCGCAGCGTTTTTAGCGGTTGAGGAACGCCAGCAGGTCTTCATTCAGCGCTTCGGTGTGCGTTACGGCAAAACCGTGGGGCGCGCCGGCGTAGACTTTCAGTTCGGCGCCTTTGATCAGGGCGGCGGCTTGCTTGCCGGTGGTTTCGAACGGCACGATCTGATCGCCGTCGCCGTGGATCACCAAGGTTGGTACGTCGATCTTCGCCATGTCCGGACGGAAGTCGGTTTGCGAGAATGCGGTGACGCAATCCACGGTGCCTTTCAGCGAGGCGAGCAGGGCGACGTTCAGGGTTTGCGTGAGCACGCCGTCGGAGACTTTCTGGCCCTGATTGGTGCCGTAGAACGGCGCGGCGAAATCAGCGATGAATTGCGCGCGATCCTTGAGCAGACCGGCCTTGATCCCGTCGAACACCGAGGTGTCGACGCCCTGCGGGTAGTCGGCCTTCTTGCCGAACAGCGGCGTCACCGCACCGAGCAGTACCAGCCCGGCAACGCGCTCGCTGCCGTGGCGGGCGATGTAACGGCTGACGTCGCCGCCACCCATGGAGAAGCCCACCAGCGTGACATCGCGCAGGTCGAGGTGGTTGATCAGTTGCGCGATGTCATCGGCAAAGGTGTCGTAGTCGTAGCCGGTCCACGGTTGATCGGAGCGCCCGAAACCACGGCGGTCGAAGGCAATCGTGCGGTAGCCGCGACTGCTCAGGTATTCCATCTGGTATTCCCACATGTCGGCATCCAGCGGCCAGCCATGGCTGAACAACACGGGTTTGCCGCTGCCCCAGTCCTTGAAATAGATCTGTGTGCCGTCATCGGTAGTGAATGTGCTCATGGGAACTCCTTGCTGTGGGCGATCGTTCGGAAGGCCGGATGCCGCAATGGCCGCCCATCACTATCGGCGCAAATCGCGGCTGTCACTTGTACGCAAGTGCTCAATTGCCATGGCGGGTGGCGTGGTTCTTTTCCAGCGCCACAGTTGTAAGATGCAACCACACGCTGGATTTGATGGAGAAACACCCTGTGAAGCGCAAAAGCCTGCACGGCAACGCCTGCCCGGTCGCCCGTACGCTGGATTTGATCGGTGACTGGTGGTCGCTGCTGATCATCCGCGATGCGCTGGAGGGCATCCGCCGCTTCAGTGATTTTCAGAAGAATCTGGACATCGCCAAGAACATGCTCAGCGCCCGGCTCAAGGCCTTGGTCGAGCAGGGGATCCTGCAAACGGTGCCGGCCGCCGATGGCGGTGCCTATAAGGAATACGTGCTGACCGAACGCGGCAAGGCCTTGCAGACGGTGATCGTTGCGCTGTCGCAGTGGGGCGGGGAGCACCTGTATGCGCCGGGTGAGCCGGGTTCGGTGATGGTTGATGCAAAGGATCGTCAGCCAATTCGCAAACTGCAATTGATGTCGGCTGATGGCCGCTTGCTTGCACCGCACGAGGTGGCGACGGAGACAGGCGTTGAACACTGACAGGCGAGCGCAACATAGGTTTGACGTCAAAATGATGGCCATCTAATATCGCGGCGTTGTTTTGATGTCATTCCCCGTCCTGCTTGCTCAATAGAGATTTCCGCGTGAATAAACGTGTGCTCGTTATGTTGACCCTGCTGCTCGCGCTGCCAGGCTGCCATTCCAATGTGCGTAACTCTTCCCCCAGTCTGCTGAAAGACGGCATCCAGTTGCATCAGGACCAAGTGGTGGTGGACGCCCAGCACGCCAAGGTCATCATGAAATCATCTGGGGGCACCTATCCGGTGGAGTTTTCCATTCGCCGCGCCGATGATCCCGACCGCCGCATGGAAGTGCTCGGCACCGTTGTGGATTCCGGTCGTGGCAAGGTGTTCGGCTGGATCGCCAAACTCAACGAAGTGGCCAACAGCGCGACGGTCAAACGCTTTCCGCAACTGGAAGCACAGGCCGATGCCGGCAAGCCGTTTGAGGTCTCGGGGTATTCGAGCAGCCGGGTGACCGCCGGCATTTATACCTGTGGGCCGCTGAAAAACACCTTCACTCCGCAGCAGGGCAAGGTGTACCAGGTGGAATTCCAGTTCTCCGGTGATCTCTGCGAGCAGCACGTCTACGACGTTACCCAACCCCGGCAGCGCATTCCTGTAGCAGGTTGACCTTGCATACGCGATGCATCGAATTCAGTTGAAGTAAGGAAATACCAAGTGAAACGCAATCTCTGCCTGGCGCTCATCGTCCTGGCTGCAACACTGGGTGGCTGTGCCGCCAACAAACCGGGCAACGATCCATCCCTGATCGGTTCATGGAAAGGTGTGCGGTCGGAAAACGGCAAGTGCCAGTTCCTGTCCTGGAAAAACAACTTCAAGCCTGACGGCACCTTCAACATTACTTTCTTCCGGGATGCTCAGCAGACCCAGCCGATCCAGACTGAACACGGTATCTGGAAGGCGGCCAATGGCAAGAACGAGTTGCGCACCGCCGGCGTGCCCCTGCCTGATACCTACACTTACACGCTGATCGATGCCGACACGGTGCATTACGTCAGTGTGGCGAAGGACCCTTCGGGCGATTGCCAGGAAGACTACGAGTTCACCGAGCACCGTATTCGCGGTTGAGTCGGTCTGCGCAAGAAAGGGGTGCATCCATTCTGGCCAATGGATGCGCCCCTTTTTTCATGGCTTAGCAGCTCCTGCTTCCTTTGTTCATTCCTTGATACAAACCCGACAAAAGGTTGAAACGATTGTTTGACGTCAAAATGATGGCCATCTAATATCGCGCCACTATTTTGATGTCATTCCGTATCGAGGGATCGAACATGTACCCACCCGCCCTCGCGGCGAGGTTGTGCGCAGCTTTGCTGTGCCTGTCTCCACTTCAGATTGCCTTCGCTGCACCCACTCCCGGTGAAACCGACCTGATCCGCGATCGCCAGAATCGCTTGCTCGAAGAGCAGCAGCGGCGTCTTGAAGAACTCAAGGACTTGCCCGGCAAAGATGCCAAGCCTGCGCAACCGGCAGCGCCCACCGACACCCGCTGTTTCCCGATCAAGGACATCGAGCTCAAGGGCGCCGACAGTCTGTCCGACAGCGACAAAA
The DNA here is from genome assembly GCF_004683905.1 of Pseudomonas fluorescens. Lineage (NCBI taxonomy): Bacteria > Pseudomonadati > Pseudomonadota > Gammaproteobacteria > Pseudomonadales > Pseudomonadaceae > Pseudomonas > Pseudomonas fluorescens. The sequence continues at coordinate 3,584,982 of NZ_CP038438.1, read as the reverse complement.
CCCGCTTGCTCAAGCCCTACATCGACCAGTGCCTCGGTGTACCGCAGCTCAACGAGCTGCTGAAAGTCATCACCGACCATTACATCGAGAAAGGCTTGGTCACCAGCCGCGCCTACCTGCCGCAGCAGGATCTGTCTGGCGGGCATCTGAAAGTGCTGGTGGTCGAAGGCAAGCTCGAAGGCATGAAAGGCGCCGAGAACAGCAAGCTTTCGGAGCGTGAACTGGCGATGGCGTTTCCCGGCAAGTCCGGCGAACTGGTCAACCTGCGCGAGATCGAGCAGATGGTCGATCAGCTCAATCGCCTGCCGTCCAATCAGGCCAAGATGGAGCTGGCGCCGGGCAAGAACGTCGGCGGCAGTGAGGTGCTGGTCACCAATACGCCGCAGAAGCCATGGCGTGCCGGACTGTCGCGCAGCAACGACGGCCAACGCAGCACCGGTGAACAGCAGTGGGGCACCACTTTCGATTGGGACAGCCCGCTGGGCCTGGCCGATCAGTTGAGCCTGCGCGGCGGTCACGACGCAGTGACCGATCACCAGCACACCTCCAGCAACGCCATGCTCAATTACAACCTGCCGTGGGGCTGGTGGAACTTCAGCTACACCTACAGCCAGAGCGACTACCGCTCGCAGATCGCCGCCAACGGCTACAACTTCAAGCAGACCGGCGACAGCGAAAACCATCAACTGCGCGCCGAGCGGGTGATCCATCGCGACTCGGTGAGCAAGACTTCGCTCAGCGCCGGGCTGTCCTACCTGCGCACCAACAACTACATCGAAGACAGCAAGCTCAAGCTGAGCAGCAACCGCATCAGCGAAGCGCAGTTCGGCTTCAACCACGGTCGCCGCATCGGCAGCGCCTTCGTCAACTTCGACGCCGGCATGCAGGAAGGCATCGGCGCGTTCGACGCGCAGGGCAGCCACGATCCGGGCCCCGGCGAGCCCGACGCACGCTACCGCAAATACACCGCGACCCTGAGCTACCTGCAACCGTTCAAAGTGTGGGGCGAATCCTTCACCTTCAGTAGCCTGATGACTGGCCAGCGCAGCGAAGACGTGCTGTTCAGTTCACAACGCACCAGCCTCGGCGGGCTGTCGTCGATCCGTGGCTACAAGGATCAGTCGCTGTCCGGCGACAGCGGCGGCTACTGGCGCAACGATCTGCGCTGGAGCCGACCGGTCACGGCCGAATGGCTGCGCCCGGTGTTCGCTGAATACGGCACCAGCCTCGGTTACGACCAGGGCGTGATTCGTGGCGATCGTTACAACGGTGATCAGCACGGACGCATGTCGAGCAACTCGCTGGAACTGTTCGCCCGTGGTCAACACGTGGCTGCCAGCGTGACCTTTGCGCATTCCCTCGAGCGCCCGGACGTGCTGACCGAGCGCGAAGCGCCGATCTATTTCCGCCTCGACTTTTTCATCTAATTCAAATTCTTCGAGACCATCGACATGGATGTTCGTCAGTTCGCCTTCCTTGCAGGCCAGCCTTCTGCGGCCGTAAAAAACCGTGAGTCGTTTCTGGGCATGCCCAAGCGCGGGCTGGCGTTCCTGCTGGCGAACGTCATGTTCTGGCAACCGATGTGGGCGCAGGCCGACGGCATCGTGGTGGCCAACCCTGGCACCACCCTTGATCGCGCCGGTAACGGGGTGCCGATCATCAACATCACCGCGCCCAACGGCAGCGGCCTGTCGCATAACCAGTTCCACGATTACAACGTCGGCGCGCAGGGTGTCATCCTCAACAACGGCTCGACGCAAACCTCGAACACGCAGTTGGCCGGGCACATCATCGGCAACCCGAACCTGAAAAACAGCGGCTCGGCGCAAGCCATTCTCAACGAAGTCATCAGCGGCAACCCGAGCCAGTTGCGCGGTTACACCGAGGTGGCGGGGCAGTCGGCGCGAGTGATCGTGGCCAACCCGTATGGCATCACCTGTAATGGTTGCGGCTTCATCAACGCGCCGCGCGTGACGCTGACCACCGGCAAACCGGTGCTGGATGGTGCGGGGCGACTGGATCGTTTTCAGGTTGATCAGGGCTCTGTGGCGATCGAAGGCGCAGGCCTCAACGCCAACAACGTCGACCGCTTCGAAATCATCACCCGCAGCGCGAAGATCAACGCTGAACTCCAGGCGCAGAATCTGACGATTGTTGCCGGGCGCAACGACGTCAACGCACAAACCCTCAATGCCACGGCCCGTGCCGATGACGGCAGCGCCAAACCGCAACTGGCGATTGACTCCTCGGCGCTGGGCGGGATGTATGCCGGGGCGATCAAACTGGTTGGCACCGAGGCCGGGGTCGGGGTGAAACTGGCGGGCAACCTGGCTGCCAGTGGTGGCGATATCCAGATCGATGCCAACGGCCAGTTGACCCTGGCGCAGACCTCGGCAGCCACTGCTGTGAACATCAAAGCCAACAGCCTTAGTGCCCAAGGTCCGGTCTACGCTGGCACCGCTCTGAACGTGCAAACCCAAGGCGATCTGAGCAACCAGCAAAACCTCGCTGCACGCGACAGCATCAGCCTCAGCGCCGGTGGAACCCTGAGCAACAACGGCATCATTGAAGCCGGGGTCAACGCCGACAACAGCCGTAACAGCGCTGGCGACGTGAACCTGAGTGCGCAGAACCTCAACAACAGCGGCAAAAGCGTGATCGCCAGTCGCAACCTGACGGCGACCGTCGCGCAAACCCTGAGCAACCAGGGCGGTACGTTGAGCGCCCAGCAGGATACGCGCCTCACGGCCACCACCCTGGACAATCAGAACAAGGGCAGCGTCCTCGGCAACTCGACGGTGCAGTTGAACGCCAGCAAGGTCATCAACACCCAGGGCGTGATCAGCAGCAACGGCAGCCTCGGCGCCGATCTCGGCGATCTGAATAATCACGATGGCGAGATATCCAGCGCCGGCACCACCCGTATCAACGCCATCACGCTGGACAACAGCGACGGCCAGGTGACGGGTGACGTAGCGCTGAACATCGGTTTGATCGGTGCGCTGAACAACCGCAACGGTTTGTTGGGTTCGGGGGTGAATGTCAGCATCACCGCCGCCAGCCTCGACAACAGCCAGCAAGGTAGCCTCGTCAGCGACGGCAGTCTGACCGCGCGCATCACTGGCTTGTTCGATAACCAGAACGGTGAGCTGAGCGCCAAAGGTGCAGTCGATGTCCAGAGTGGCAGCCTCGACAACCGTGGCGGCAGCGTGGTTGGCAAGGATCGCCTGACCTTGCGCAGCGATTCCGTGGACAACCGCGGCGGTAAAGTTCGCGCGACCAAAGACCTGCAACTCAGCGTTGGCGCACTCGACAACCGCGACAAAGGTCTGCTCGATGGTCAGGCCGCCGTCAACTACAGCGGCACGCAACTGGATAACCGTGGCGGTTTGCTCAGTGCGGCAGGGCCGATGATTCTCGGTGTGACGCGCATCGATAACAGCGCCGGGCGTATCTCAAGCAAAGCCGATCTGAACGCCAACGTGACGCAATTGGTTAACCAGGGTGGTGAATTGGTCGCCCAAGGTTCGTTGTTGCTCAGTGGCCAGTCGCTCGACAACCGTAAGGCCGGTCTGGTCGGTACCACAAAAGCGCTGAAACTCACGGTCGGCGAGATCGACAACCGCGGCGGTGAAATCTCCAGCACCGTCGATGTGAACGTCATCGGTCAAAGCCTGAACAACAGTGACAGCGGCAAAGTCCTCGCCGGAACCACCCTTGGCCTGACTGTGGCCCGGGTCATCAATCAGACCCTCGGACAACTGTTCAGTGTGGGTACCTCGACGCTGATCGGGCAGAGTCTGGACAACAGCGGCGGTAATTTCGTTACCCGACAGGGCAATCTGGATATTCGTCTCGACAACGCCTTGAGCAATATCGAGGGTCTGATCAGCAGCGAAGGGAAGCTGACTGTAAACGCGGGCAGTCTCGATAACACACGCGGTCACTTGTCGAGCGCCGGCGCGCTGGCGCTGACCACCACGGGTAGCCTGAACAATCAGGCGGGCTCAATTGCCACTGACAGCGGGCTGATCCTGACTTCGCAGAGTCTGGACAACAGTCAGGGCGGCTTGATCAGCGCCAAGAAAGCCACCGCGCTGACCACCGGTGCCTTCAACAACGCCTCCGGCGGCAGCCTGGTCAGCGGTGACGCCCTCACGCTCAACGCCGGCGCAGTGAGCAACGGCATCGGCAGCCGCATCGCCAGCGACAAAGCCCTGACCGCAACGGTCACCGGCTTCGATCAGCAGGGCGGTCAACTGTTCAGCAAAACCTCCCTGAGCCTTGACCTCAACCACGGCCAATTGAACAACCGCAACGGCCTGATCAATTCGCCGCTGCTGGTGCTGAAAAACCTCAAGGATGTCGACAACCAGGGCGGTGAAATCTCCAGCGCCCAAGCCTTCACCCTGATCGCGCAAAACCTCGATAACAGCAACAACGGCAAGTTGATCAGCAATCAGGGCCTGACCCTGCGCATCGAACAACTGCTGGCCAGCGTCAAGGGCCTGATTTCCGCGCAGAGCGTGGATGTCAAAAGCGCTCGCCTGGACAACAGCGGCGGCCTGATCACCAGCCGTGGCACCCTCGGGGTGACGGTGGACGGCCAACTGGTCAACCAAGGCGGTACGCTGATCGCTGATGATGAACTGAATCTGAAAGCCGACAGCGTCGACAACAGCGAAGGGCATATCGCCGGCAAAGCCGACGTTGTCGCTAACGTCGCGACCCTCGATAACCTGCACGGTGAACTGATGGCAACCGCCGGGCTGAAGCTCACCGGCAACAGCCTCGACAACCGTAACGGCGGTCTCGTCGGGGCGAATCAGGCGCTGCAACTGACGGTCGATGCCGTCGACAACCGTGGCGGCGAGCTGTCCAGCCAGGCTGACGTAACGCTGGTCGGCAGTCGTCTGGACAACAGCGACGGCGGCAAGCTGATTGCGCAGGGTGCGTTGAGCCTGACCGTTGATGAAGTGCTCAACCGTGCCAAGGGGTTGATTTCGGGTAAAACCGACCTGACCCTGACCGGCCGCAGCCTCGACAGCACTGCGGGTGCGCTCCTGAGCCAGAGCAACCTGAAGCTCGACCTGAGCGGTGACCTGAAAAACAGTCAGGGCCTGATCAGCGCCGAGGGCAGCCTTGGCGTGACAGCGGCGAGTCTGACCAACAATCTCGGCAGCCTGTCGGTTGCCGGGCCGTTGACATTGAACACCACCGGCGTGGTGCTCAACCGCGGTGGTCAGATCGTCACCGACGCCAGCCTCAATCTCAGCAGTGCCAGCCTCGACAACAGCAACGGGGGTAGCCTCAGCGCCAAAGGCGCGGTAGTGGTGCACACCGGTACGCTGGATAACAGCCACAACGGCAAGTTGAACAGTGGCGATACGCTGGACCTGAAGGCGACCCAACTGACCAACCAGGATGGCGGTCGTATTGCCAGCGTTGCTGCGCTGACCGCGAACGTCACCGGTCTCGATCAGCAGGGCGGCCAGTTGTTCAGCAACATGTCGCTGGACCTGGACCTCAATCACGGTCAACTGAACAACCAGAACGGCCTGATCGGCGCGCCGTTGCTGATGCTCAAGAACCTTGAGGACGTCAACAACGACGGCGGTGAGATCTCCAGCACCCAGGCGTTCACAGTGACGGCGCGCAGCCTCGACAACAGCAACGGCAAATTGCTCAGCAACCAGGCCGTGACGCTGCGCATCGACCAGGCGCTGACCAACATCAAAGGCCTGATTGCCGCGGCTGCGCTGGATGTCAAAGCGGCCAGCCTCGACAACAGCGGCGGCACACTGACCAGCCGTTCGAATCTGGATCTTAACCTCGACGGCCTGCTCACCAACCAGAACTTGGGGCTGATCAATGCCACCACTGGCCTGACTGTCAACAGCAACGGCTTGAACAACCAGAACGGCTCGCTGCTGGGCAGTGCCATCGCCATTGATTTCGGCGCGGCCGCTGCTGATCTGAACAACGACGGCGGCCTGATCACCACTGAAGGCCAGTTGAGCATTCAGCACCTGCGTGACCTCACCAACCGCAGCGGCGAAATCTCCAGCAGCCAGAGCATCGGCCTTAAAACCCGGGCCATCGATAACAGCGGCGGCAAACTGATCAGCAGCAACCTGCTGAGCCTCACGGGCAGCCAACTGCACAACCAGAACGGTCTGATCTCCGGTTGGCAAGGTCTGGACGTCAATGCCCAGAGCCTCGACAACCGCAACAGCGGCACGCTCTCCAGCAAAAGCGGCAGCCTCGATGTGACACTGAGCGGGGACTTGCTCAACAGCGGTGCCGGTGCACTGGTCAGCCAGAAAGCCCTTAACGTCAACGCCGCGAGCCTGGATAACAGCGACAAGGGCGTGGTTTCCAGTGGCGGAGCGCAGGCTCTGACCGTCGCTGGTCTTTTGAATAACGCTGCGGGTGGTTCGATCTACAGCGGTGCTACCCTGACGATGCAGGCGATGACGCTGGGCAACGCCGGCGGCAGTGTCAGTGCCAATCAGGACCTGAGCTTTGTCGGCACCACACTGGATAACACCGGTGGCATGGCGGCCAGCGATGGCGCCGTAACCCTCGACCTGCTCGGCGCATTGACCAACACCAACGGCAAGCTCGCCAGCGGTGGCGCACTGCTGCTGCAACGCGCCACACAGATCAACAATCAGGGCGGCCAACTGGCCAGTCAGGGTTTGATGACCCTGCTCAGTGGCGGCCTGGACAACCGCAATCGCGGCACCGTCGCGGCCAATGACGTGTTGACGATCACCACGCCTGGCGTCATCCAGAATAGCGCCGACGGTTTGATCTACAGCCAGAATGGCGATGTACAGATCCGGGCGGCCAGTCTGGCCAACGCCAGGGCACTCTGCAAAGCAAGGGCGCACTGACCCTGACCACCAGCGGCGACATCGATAACCAGAGCGGCCGGATCATTGCCGATGCCGGGGACCTTACCCTCGACGCTGGCAACCTCGATAGTCGTGGCGGCGTCCTCGCCAGCCTGAAAGCTGCGTTCTCTGCGCGCCTGACCGGTGCGCTGAAGAATGGCTACGACCTGAATAACAATCGCCAGGGCGGTGTGATTCAGGCTCAACGCGTGAATCTCGTCGCACCGGGTGGACTCGATAACTACGGCGGACGCATTTCGGCGCAAAGCGGCGATGCAGTCATCACCACCGGCAACTTCGACAACCGCAATGGCGGCCTCTACGCCAAAGGCAAAATCAACGTCACCGGCAACAACTTCGACAACAGCGGCGACAACGACGGCCAGATTGCCGGCCAGCAGATCGACCTCAATCTGACCGGCGCATTGAATAACCGCCTGGGCATCATCGAAAGCGACAGCACCCTTGCCATCAAGGCTGCCAGCCTCGATAACCAGACCGGCCAGTTGCGTGCCCTCGGCAGCGGCGGCAAAACCAGCTTCCAGATTGGCGGCCTATTCGACAACCGCAACGGCACGCTGGAAACCGCCAACACCGACCTGACGCTCGGCACCGGCAGCTTCCTCAATACCGGCGGCAGCCTGTTGCACGTCGGCACCGGCACGTTTGATATATCCACCGCCAACCTGATGAATGCAGGGGGGGCGCTGGTAACCCGTGGCGGCCTGACGATCGGTGCTGACAGCTGGACCAACAGCAGCGTTATCCAGGCCGGGCGTCTTACCGTCAATGTCAACAGTCTGACCCAGACCGCTACCGGGCAATTGCTGGCGTCTGACAGTTTCACCGGCAATGGCGTCAACTGGCTCAACGACGGGTTGATTGCCAGTGACGGCCGGATGAATGTCGGCCTCGGTGGCGCTTATTGGGGCGCGGGGCGGCTCAGTAGCCTGGGTACTCTGAATCTGAGTGCCGCGCAGGTGAGTCTCAGCAGCGCGACATCGAGTATCGCCGGCGGCGGGGACACCACGCTTAATGTCGGTGGCCGCCTGGACAATGGCGCTCGTCTGACCTCGGCAGCCAACATGACCATCAATGCCGGAGCGGTCAACAACTTCGGCACGCTGGCTGCGGCACAAAATCTGACACTGACCAGCGGATCACTGCTCAACACCAATGCGTTGATCACCAGCGGCGGCGACATGCGCCTGCAGGTTGCGAACCTCAATAACTCCTATGGCCAACTCTACGGGCTGAGCAACGTTTACATCGGCAGGGATTCCGGAACTGGCAAAGCCGATCTGCTGGATAACTCTTCCGGTGACATCTACAGCGCTCAGAACCTGACCATCAATGCCCTGACCATCAACAACGTTCGGGCGATCCTGGAATACACCAAGCAAGAAAAAAGTTCAGTTGTCATCACGCAACTTGATTGCAATCTGGTTCCTATCGTTGGCTGTGACTTCCGTAGTGGAGGGCGGCGAAATGGCCTGTGGGAAATCGCTGAAACCGATCGTTTGAAAGTCAACGCCAGCAGTGCGGCTGCCAGCATGACCAGCGGCGGCGACATCTCGATCAATGCGTCGACGCTGAACAACACCAGTAGCACGATTGCCGCCACCGGCAACATCGTGGCCAATGCCGACACTATCAATAACACCGGTTTGCAAGAGCAGGAGATCGTCACCAAGCGCACGTACTGGAACTATGTGAAGCAGATCTTCGGGGCAGTCGCCGCAGCAGATGCGTTCAACAAGAAAAACGGTGGGACGCCGTCACCCGACGTCGAAGCGGATCTGAGCGCCTTTATCAAGTTGATGGGCGGGGGCGAGCTCACCGGCCCGGAGATTACGGTAACAGGCTCGACCAACGCCTACGATGCGGTGATTCAGGCGGGCGGCAACATCACACTCAATGCCACGCAGAAAATCAGCAACAGCGTCGAACGGCCTTACTACGCCTATGTCGCAGCCGGCCGCAACAAAACCGAAACAGGTGCGGGTAGCGCTTATTCGACACCGATTTACATCAACGCACAGCTGCCACCCGATCTGGCTCAACAGCAAGTCAACCCGTTAGCGCTGCCCGGTTTCAGTCTGCCCACCGGGCAAAACGGCTTGTTCCGTCTGAGCGGACAAGGCAACAGCACGCCGACCGCCACCGGTCCGGATAGCTGGACCATGGGTGGCGCCGCGATCAGCCCCGCCAATCGCCAGCAAACCTTGACCGATACCCAGCCAAGGAACATCCAGCTGGCAAACAATGCTCAGGCTTCAGGCAGTACGGTTGACTTGAAGACGGCTGATCACAAGGCAGGCGAAACGGGTGCGACGGCCAGCGCTCTCGACGTCAGCACACCCGCTGCCGACACCAGTGGCACGGCATTGCCTGGCCGCTCCACCGACTTCACGATCAATCGCGTACAAGGCTTGCCGGTGACCAGCAAGTCATCCAATGCACACAAGTATCTGATAGAAACCAACCCGGTATTGACTGACCTCAAGCAGTTCATGGGTTCGGATTATCTGCTGTCGAACCTTGGGTACGATCCTGACAAGAGCGCCAAGCGATTGGGCGACGGGCTCTATGAGCAGCGCCTGGTCCAGCAGGCGGTTGTGGCACGTACCGGCCAGCGCTTCATCGATGGTCAGACCACCGATGAGGGTCTGTACAAGTACCTGATGGACAACGCCATCGCCAGCAAAAATCAGCTCAATCTGGCAGTGGGAGTCAGCCTGACATCCGAACAGGTCGCGGCACTGACTCACGATATCGTCTGGATGGAAAACGCCGTGGTAAACGGCGAGCAAGTGCTTGTCCCGGTACTCTACCTGGCCAATGCCAATAATCGCCTCGCAGCTAACGGCGCGCTGATTCAAGGCAGTGATGTCACGCTCATTGCCGGCAAGGATCTGGAAAACGCCGGAACATTGCGCACCAAAAACAACCTTTCAGCCACCGCCGACAACAATCTGGTCAACAGTGGCCTGATTGAAGCAGGCAATCGTCTTGATCTTCTCGCAGGCAATAACCTTGTAAACAAGGCTGGCGGCATTATCGCCGGGCGTGACGTCTCGCTGACTGCCACTCGTGGCGACATCATCAATGAACGCAGCGTCACCACCCATGAGAGTGGTGTTGGCGACATGAACGAGCGTTCGGACTTCATCGACAACGCTGCGCGCATCGAAGCGGCCAACGATCTGACGCTCAAGGCTGGACGAGACGTCATCAACACGGGTGGTGTTCTGAAGAGCGGCGCAGATACCACGATCAATGCCGGTCGCGATGTGAATCTGGTTTCCGCTGAAAAGGCCTTCAGTTCTCAGCGTGGACTGCATACCAACGACAACGTTACCCAGTACGGCTCAACCGTCGATGCCGGGCGTGATCTGAACATCACGGCCGGACGGGACCTTTCGGTCATCGCCAGTCAGATCGATGCCAAGCGTGACGTGTCGATGTCTGCGACCGAGAACCTGACCATCGGCTCGGCTGCTGATGAGGAGCACTCGCTGTACAAAAGCAAAAAACTCACGATGCAGGAGGATCATGTCAGCCAGGTCATGTCCGGCATCACCGCGGGTGGCGACGTCAAACTGAATGCCGGTAAAGACCTCAGCGTGATCTCCAGTCGCGTGACTGCAGGCGACGAAGCCTATCTGGTCGCGGGTGACAACCTCAACATTCTTGCAGCGCAGGACACGGACTACTCGCTGTATGACATGAAGAAAAAGGGCAGCTTCGGCAAGCTCAAAATGAAGCGGGACGAGGTCACCGACAACAAGTACATCGGCTCCGAGATCAAGTCGGGCGGCGATCTTACGCTCAAGAGCGGAGGCGATCAGCTTTATCAGGTCGCCAAACTGGACAGTGGTAACAACATCACGCTGGACAGCGGTGGAGCGATTACGTTTGAAGGGGTCAAAGACCTCCATGACGAAAGCCACACCAAGACCAACAACAATGCCGCGTGGGTGTCGTCCAAAGGTCGCGGTAATACCGATGAAACCCTGCGTCAGACCCAGATGATTGCCAAGGGCAACATCGTGATCAAGGCCGTGGATGGTCTGAAGATCGACATCAAGGATGTCAACCAGCAGTCCGTCAGCCAGACCATCGATGCGATGGTCAAGGCTGATCCGCAGTTGGCGTGGTTGAAGGATGCCGAGGCGCGTGGGGATGTTGATTGGCGGCTGGTGAAGGAGATTCACGAGTCGTTTAAGTACGAGAACTCGGGAGTTGGTCCGGCAGCACAAATCGCAATTGCGATCATGATGTCGTTCGTGATGGGCCCCGGAGGATTGGCCTTGGTCAGCGGCGGTGCCGGCGGTGTAATTGCCACCTCTCTGGCGACCACCGCCGTGACCAGCACGATCAACAACAAGGGCAACCTGGGCGCTGCTTTCAAGGAGACGTTCAGCGCTGACAGCCTCAAGAGTGCGGCCATCGCAGGCTTTACGGCCGGCGTGCTGAACTACGCGGACGCGAATTGGTTTGCGGGTGGAACCAGCAAAACAGCAAATATCCTGACCAGCAGCAACTTTACCGATGTCGCTATCCGCACGACCGGTCGCGCGATTATCTCCAGCGGCGTTTCGACGGCCATTGGTGGAGGTAGTTTTGGTGACAACTTTGGTGCTGCGTTGCTGGGGGAGGCGAGCAGTGTCGCGATGGCAACTGGGTTCAATTGGGTTGGCGACACCATCAAGTTCCCAGAAGGCAGTCTTGAAAAAACCGTCGCGCATGCTTTGATGGGGGGCTTGCTTTCAAAGGCTACTGGCGGTGATTTTGCCACCGGTGCGGCAGCGGCGGGGCTTAATGAGGCGCTGACGAATCAACTGGTTAAGTTTGCGGATGGTAACGACCAGTTGCACTTAATGATGTCGCAGCTAACCGGGCTCCTAGCCGCAGCGGCGGTCGACGGGAATATTCAACAGGGCGCCGATATTGCGAGGAACGCCACCCAGTACAACTGGTTGCTACATAGAGAAGTTGTAGCTGCGGACAAGGCGCGTGCAGCTTGTGGCTCGGGACCGGGGGCTCAAGCGTGTCGGGACAATATCACCCGGGCGGTAGCCGCACTGGATGGCGAAAGACAGCGTGATATGGAGGAGTTTAGGCGTAAGACTCAACGACAGGCACTAGAAGAAGGTTGGACACTCGAGCAATTCAATGCAGCCAACGCGAGTTATTTCTCGGGCATTGACCGCAATGAGCTTACAACGGTTTATCCTCCTTCGATGGACCCTGGATTTCTGGCCAGAGAAGCGGGGATTGGCGTTGGTAAAAACGCTGTTGCTCTGCCAGGTGAGGCAGTCAAGACAGCGGAATCGATCTGGAAGGCCGTGTCATCACCTTTGGACACGATTAGTGCAATCGCTGGCGGCATAGGTGGGTTAGCGCTAGGGTTCAAGGACTGGATTACTAGCCCGATCCCGTCGCATGCGTTGGAAAAGCAGTTTGATAAAGTAGCGACCGCGTCCGCCCAAGAGTTGGGTGGTATGGCTTTTGATGCGGCCACCGGGCTTGTCACCGCCTATATTGGTGGTAGAGCCGTTGAATGGGTTGGTGGGAAGTGGGTTGGTGCAAAAGGTACTGCTAATACCGCATTGAAGCTTGGCGAAACCCAAACTATTAATGATGTAAGCATGACTCGTGTCGGGAGATGGATGTCTCCTGATGAGCTGGCACAGATGCAAAGTAGTAACAAAATTGTTCAGGGAGGCGGCGGGCAAACCTTTATCTCAACTAACGGTGCCGCTGATTTTAAGGGGGCTGCGTCTAAAGGTTCCGTCTATGTCGAGTTTGATGTTCCAAGTAGTGGATTATTGCAGGGTGGTAAGGAAGGCTGGTATAAAATGATTGGTCCGGACGCAAGTAAATCCCAGCAGTATTTGCTTAATAAACAGGGTGGAGAACATCTCCCTGAGGTAAAAAATATTACTGTGCTAGATAGTAAGTGAGAGGGGTTATGGATGCTTTTCAGTTTAATAAAGAAGTTAAGCCTCTATTGAAAGGCTACTCCGTAGAGTATTCAACATTCGCCAACGGGGATTTTGGTAACCTTGAGCGGATAGAGCTGGAAGGCTTTAATAAGCTGGCGACCGTAGAATTTTGGTCGGAAGGCTGGATAGGCATTGATATATATGACTGTGCTTGTGATGAGCAGGTCATGAATATTTTGCTTTCTCCAGAGGAAAAAGATCTTGTCCCTAAAGCATTTGAAAAGCTTCTGGATACATTAAATCGAAATGGTTAATAAGTATCTCCGGAAACCCAGGGTGCTTATTTATCTGTAGATCCCAGCCTCGATTTGACACCGGCCCTGCGCCGGTGTTGTTTTATCTGCTTACTGCAAAACCTCCCGTCCTTCGCTGCTCGCTTTAGTCGTGGCCTGAGCGATCAGGGCATCAAGCATCTGCGCAACGAATTTCTATTGGCTCTTGGGTAGTTGGTCGATGGCCTCCAATTGCTGCTGCCATTTCGAAAGGTAAATGGGGACAGACCACGTTTAGAAAGCACTCCGAAAATGTGGTCTGTCCCCGTTAACCTTAAGAGTTTAAAAATGGTAAATTGCTACAGATCGAGATTACGGTTAAGCCCGGTGTCGGCACTCGTGAGGGTACCGTTGGTGATATGCGGGATAAACTGAACGGAGTTCGCTTGCCTAGCGGAGGGCATCAGGTGAATTTTATGGATAAGACACCCGAACCAATCCGGAGCTGTATGAAGTAAATTTCGAGTCGGTAAGGGCGCTAAAATGACAGTGCTAATAAATAAAGTTGTTACTGTTGTAGAGTTGGATGATGGGGTCGTCTTTGAGCGCTTTGTAAGTTGGGATGGGGGGTGCACTAATTATGAAGATGTTAAAAAATATATTCTCTATTCTGAAAAGCGCAGCGTAATAAAGCGTCGGCAGTTTTTGGTTTTAGAGGGGGGGGAAGTCGATATTCCAATACTTGAGGTTCTGAATATATTGCCGGATAGAACTGGGTTTTTGGTGGTTTTTGAGAAGGAGCCCTCGAGATTCAGTGTTCCAGTAGCGCCTTGGTTTTTCAGCTATCCTGATAATGCTGCAGTATATAATTCTGACGGCTCGTTGCGTTTTCAGTTACATAATATTTATGGGCAAGATGGTTATATAGGTGCCACGCACTCTGGTGCGATTCCCGATCATCCTGATAAGTTGGGTGTGTTAGTCGGTACAGTTGGCCATGAACCGGAATGGCTTTATTTGGTCGATCCGAATAGTCCGGAGTTAATTTTCACCGGGAAATGGATTCGTTATTAGCATCGCGGGAGGGGAAGGGGTAATGGGGATAAACCACCTTTAGTTCAATTGGCTGAAGCAATGAGGTAAATGGGGGACAGACCACGTTTAGAAAGCACTCCGAAAATGTGGTCTGTCCCCGTTAACTCCCAAGGCAAGAACCCGTCCTCCCTTCTTGGAGGTTGGGCCACAGAAACTCCTATAAATATCTGTGGCAGACGTTCGAAATAAACTTGCAGTTTCTGAAGAGTTCAAATAGGGTCAATTATTCCAAGTCGAATTTACGGTGAAACCAGGTGTCGGGATTCGTGAAGGAACTGTTGGTGATATGTGGGATGCGAAAAACGAAGCCCGCTTGCCTGGTGGTGGACATCAAGTGAATTTTATGGATAAGTCTCCCCGAACTAATCCAGAGTTGTACGAGGTTAATATGGGGTCGGTGAGGTCGTTGCAGTGAGTCTGTTGATTAGTGAAATTAGAACAAAGTGGGAATTCGATGATGGACTGCTTTTTGAGCAGTTTGTCAGCTGGAACGGGGCATGTACCAGTTTCGAAGATACTAAAAATATAATGCTGTATGCGCAAAAGCACGCCGTCGTACGTTTTGAACGATATTTGGCCTTTGAGAACGGCGTGGAACTATGCATTCCCGTCAGTGAGATGCCTTACATTCTTGCTGATAGAACAGGGTTTTTGGTCGTCTTCAATGAGGTACCATCAAAATTTGGCATGTCTGAATTTCCTTGGTTTTTTAACTGTCCAAATAATGCGGCGATTTACAACTCTGATGGTTCCTTACGCTTCCAATTAAAAAGCGCTCATGGTGTGGGAAGCTATATTGGTGCTGTGCACTATACATTAACGCCGGCAAACCCAAATGCGTTAGGTGTTTTGGTAGGAAGCGTAGGGCATGACCCAGAGTGGCTTTATTTGGTTGATCCAGACAGCCCGGAATTAATTTCTACAGGGAAGTGGATTCGCTATTAGTCTTAAATAAAAGAGAGGCAAATGGGGCAGACCTTGTAAAGGTAAATGGGGATAGACCACGTTTAGAAAGCACTCCGAAAATGTCCCCGTTAACCTGTCACAGATTTTTTTTACCGAAGGTTGTAATCGACAAGGTGAACGCTTTCTGGAATAAGAAATGACTCCAATAAAGGTCAAGTTTCTTTTATACCCAGCGCTGGTTCTGAAGGCGGCGGTGTTTTTTTACCTCGTCGGATTGCTTGGAAGTTTGATAGGCGCGGTTATTATCTATTGTAAACTTGGAGCTTGGGGTTTTAGTGGTGAGGACCTGTTGATTTCTTTGAGATTTTCGCTTATCTACGGTTTTTTTGGTGGAAGCGGTATCTGGATTTTCGCAAAAATGGAGGAGGTAAATGGGGACAGACCACGTTTAGAAAGTACTCCGAAAATGTGGTCTGTCCCCGTTAACCCGTTAACCCGTTAACCCGCTACCCGCGATGCGGAGCGTTTTGGGTTGTCTACGCAGCGTGACTTTGTTCCGGGAATGGAGCATCGTGCGGAGAATATCAAAGCAGGGCAGGTGACAGACCGTGATGGTCTTCCGCGTGTCGATGGTGAGAAGACCGCGAATGATCTGCTGCTGAAACAGCAGTCAGGTGGAATAGATCTTCCATACTGGGGAACACAACGCCCGGCGTGGAAGGAGGGGACAGTCGTCACCGATAAGGTTGTGGATCAGCCACGAACGATGACCATGGTAATAGATCAAAGACGATACGACGCTATAAAGTTTAGTGAATTAAAGGACCAAAATCCTGCATCTTTTTAGGCGGATGGGCAACAGACTCTCCTGTGAACTCAATAGATGACGTTAGAAATAAACTGGCTATTTCAACCGAGTTTAAAACCGCGGATCTGTACAAAGTCGAATTCACGGTGAAACCGGGTGTAGGCGTTCGTGAAGGTACTGCGGGTGACATGTGGGATGCCAAGCAAGAGACGCGTCTCCTTGGCGGAGCACATCAAGTTACCTTTATGGATAAAACCCCTCGTACAAATCCTGAGTTTTATACTCTTGATATTGATAGTTTGAGGGTGTTGAAATGGTTGATCTAGTTGAGCGTATAAGAAATGAGGTGGTACATGCTGATGGAACGATCTTTGAGAGTTTTTACGATTGGCATGGGCGCAGAACTGAATTTGAAGTTGAAATGGCACAAGTTAAATATGTGCGCGCGAGTAAGGTTGTGGAGATAAGAAAATACATAGTTTCTGATAGCGGCTCGGAAGTTTTGTTCTCTGCTGCATTCATCCCATACATACTGCCAGATAGGAGTGGAGTGCTGGTCGTGTTTGATGAAAAACCATCTAGGTTTGGCTTTACTGAACCACCTTGGTTCTTTGGCTTTCCTCACAATGCTGCGATCTACGATGTTGATGGTACATTGCGCTTTCAACTGCACAATCCTTATGGTGAAAGCAGTTATATAGGTGCCATACATTCAGGTGCTATGCCTGAGCATCCAGATTCGCTAGGTGTTTTAATCGGCACGGTAGGGCATGAACCAGAGTGGCTTTACTTACTTGATCCTGATGGCCCGGAATTAATCCCCACCGGAAAGTGGATTCGTTATTAGGTGCGAGAAAGATTGAGGATTGAAAGGGGAGGCGGGAATAGATCACGCTTATAAATATCTCTAAATGTCTAGTCCTGAAGCAGGTGTAAATCTATTTCAGAGTAAATGGGGACAGACAACTTTTAGAAAAAACTCCGAAAATGTGGTCTGTCCCCGTTAACCTTCGTTAATCCTGTTTGGCCGGAGAGAAAGTGATGTTTTTAGATTTAGATTGGCAACCGAGTTTTGGCGAAATAATTACGTGGTTTGCCATGGACAAAAACGGATTGGTAGCCATTATGGTAAATAACTGTTTTGGAAAGCTTCCCAAGGTTTTGCTACAGGTGTCGGAGTTAGAGGGGAAGCTTGACCGGTTAAATGAATATATGTGGGAAGAGTCTTCGGGGGTTGTCAGTTATCCAGAAAACAAAAGAGGAATTGCAATTCTTGATTTGTATTCAATCTGTAGATTTGGGGGCGATAAGTCTCGTAAAGAGGTCGAATCAGTTATTGCGCAGCGGTCTGCATTTGATAAAAAGTTATCAGAGTGCTCGATTCCTTCGATAAAGGGTTTTTACGTTTATCATGCAGTGGAGGGTAGTGTTCAAGGTGAGGATTATCCTGTTGGTTATAGCGGGAAAACTGAAATGGGTGATTATTTCCGCTACCTGATGCCAACTGTGTATGCGAGTATTGATGATTTCCCCGAAGAGCTTAGAGGGGTTGTGGTCGTATCGGATGTATTGGATTTTACGTCTGATCAGATTGTTAGAAGTTGTGAGGTGGATTCAATTTTTAATCGGCTTTATAGTTGATTTTATGATAATTCAAAGGCGGCAGATCAATTTGGAGTAAGTGGGGGGACAGACCACGTTTAGAAAACACTCCGAAAATGTGGTCTGTCCCCGTTAACCATCACGCATTATCGGGGGGCTCATTTCAACGACGAAGCCGGGAATCACTATGGCTACTAAAATTAAAATCATAAGAACATTTGATATTTCTCTTCCCAATGAGGTATTCAACCTGCATGAAGATAAAGAATATGGTGAGTTGAAGCTATCGGCGGCTAGTCTTACGGTGTCAGAAAAATCTTATGAAGCATCGGTAGTAGTATTGGATTTTATTTGTAAATCTGCCGTTAAAAATATGACGGAATATGCATTCTGGCTGCTATTAGGTAATTCGGCTTGGCAACCAAACACGAGACTTGTTAGGTACCTGGGACTATGGGGTGGTTTGAAATCACGAGGAATCGAAATGCCCCAGGTTACTCGTTCGGTAGAGCGTATCGTTGAGCGTGATGGGAAGTTAAGGTTTTTTGGAGCTATGTGTTTGTCCGATTTTTCGGATCGTAAATCAATAGAAGTTCTTTTAACTGAACGATGTTCTTATATCGCTATTTTACCCAAGAATTTTGACATAGAGTGCGTCTTGGATCTTGGTTGGTGCGGCGGACTCTCTGAAGATCAGACGCTGTGTGCTTATGTAGGTGAGCGAAAAGGACTGCTGATAATGCGGGTTGGTGAATTTGACGATCCTGATAACGGATTTGTGTCAGTTGGGGAACAAGGCGTACTGAACGATCTGCTGAGCTAGGGGTAAATGGGGACAGACCACGTTTAGAAAGCACTCAGAAAATGTGGTCTGTCCCCGTTAAACTCCTTTCCCTCATCGAAACGATGGCTCTGTATTCCAGAATCGTGCATTGGATTTGCCGCAGAAACCAGCCGGTTACTACACTGAGTATGTCCATCCAACGGCGGGTATTGCAGGACTTGGGCCTCAGCGAATAGTCGTAGGGAAAGGCGGCGAAATGTATTACACCGCCGACCACTACAAAACCTTCATCCCAATAAAAAATTGAGCTCTGTCAAAATGTTGCCATTCACGTTTGTGGAAACCCCGCCTTCATATGACACGGCGAAAGTGTTTTATGTGCGGATTGACCCCTCCATTCAGGTTACGGAGGAATTGATAAGATCGCTGTATTACCTACTTTGGTTACCGGGGTACTTTGGATACAACTGGGATGCCTTGTATGACTGCTTAAGGGATCTCAGTTGGATGCCGTGTCATAAAGTCGTCATTGTGCATGAGTCTCTGCCAGAATTGCCAAGAGACGACCTAAAGATATACCTCGAGATTTTGCGTGACTCGGTCCTTGATTGGATTGGTGACGATGGACACGAGTTGGAAGTTGTCTTCAAAGATGTTGATAGAGCTGTGGCCGAAAGTTTGCTAAAAAATTAGGCTAAGCCTGTGACGCGAGGTAAATGGAGGGTGAATGGGGACAGACCACGTTTAGAAGCACTCCGAAAATGTGGTCTGTCCCCGTTAACCCCCAAAAGGTAGCTCGATAGTTGATGCTGAGAAAGATGCACTAGACCGAATAGCGCAGAACCCCAAAGGCCCTGATTTAACAGGTAAGCAGCCCGGGGCAATTCTACAGCAGCAATCTGATAACCGAATTAGCGATCTTGCATCGCAGTACAATAATTCAAGTCTTCAACCAAAGGATTTTCAATTGAGTATAGGAGGAAAGACGCTCCAAGCTGACCCTTATCTCAGTGTTGGTGCGCCTGTTTATTCTGGCACTACGACATCAGATGTAATGAGCTATTTTAGACAGTTGACAGGAACTGAATATATGCCAGTCGTAAAGTCGATTCCCGGGAAAGGGGATGTTTATGCTGCAACGATTACTTCTGGAGCTAACGCAGGTAGCAAAATTACGTTGAGGAATTTCTCGAACTCAACTCAACAGTCAGGCGCAGCTTGGACCATAGATGTAATAAATCCGTCTATTAATGCTGGGAAACGAATCGAGATTAAATTCAAATGAATATAGATTTTTTGTACTCAGCTATTCTAAGTAGCTCCTTCGGTCTATCAATTGGATCGATTTGGCAGCACTTAAGTGTGGAAATTTCGCACTTGAAAATAAGTAATGAAGAAAGAGCGGAAATTTTTCTCGAATTACTGAAGCGTCTAATGCTCGAAGGGCATTTAAAGCTGGCATCAGATGGAAATTATCTCTCTGGTAGTATTGATGAGCAAATTAGTATCATTGCACTCGCATGGCCTGTTCACCCTGAGGAGGATGAACTTGATGGTTTTGGATTTTGGTTTTTAACTACCGTTCCGGTTGGAGTAGTATGGCTTACCTCCGCTGGCCAGGAGATATGGACATAATATATCTAGGTTAGTTGGTGCAAAAGGCGACAGTGGTGGCGGCACAAAAGGTGGGTAAATGGGGACAGACCACGTTTAGAAAGCACTCCGAAAATGTGGTCTGTCCCCGTTAACTCGCAAGGCAAGAACCCGTCCTCCCTTCTTGGAGGTTGGGCCACAGAAACTCCTATAAAATCTGTGGCGGATGTTCGAAATAAACTTGCAGTTTCTGAAGAGTTCAAATAGGGTCAATTATTCCAAGTCGAATTTACGGTGAAGCCAGGTGTCGGGATTCGTGAAGGAACTGTTGGTGATATGTGGAATGCGAAAAAGGAAGCTCGCTTGCCTGGTGGTGGACATCAAGTTAAATTTATGGATAAGTCTCCCCGAACTAATCCAGAGTTGTACGAGGTTAATATGGGGTCGGTGAGGTCGTTGCAGTGAGTCTGTTGATTAGTGAAATTAGAACAAAGTGGGAATTCGATGATGGACTGCTTTTTGAGCAGTTTGTCAGCTGGAACGGGGCATGTACCAGTTTTGAAGATACTAAAAATATAATGCTGTATGCGCAAAAGCACGCCGTCGTACGATTTGAACGATATTTGGCCTTTGAAAACGGCCTGGAACTACGCATTCCCGTCAGTGAGATGCCTTACATTCTTGCTGATAGAACAGGGTTTTTGGTCGTCTTCAATGAGGTACCATCAAAATTTGGCATGTCTGTATTTCCTTGGTTTTTTAACTGTCCAAATAATGCGGCGATTTACAACTCTGATGGTTCCTTACGCTTCCAATTAAAAAGCGCTCATGGTGTGGGAAGCTATATTGGTGCTGTGCACTATACGTCAACGCCCACAAACCCAAATGCGTTAGGTGTTTTGGTAGGAAGCGTAGGGCATGACCCAGAGTGGCTTTATTTGGTTGATCCAGATAGCCCTGAATTAATTTCTACAGGGAAGTGGATTCGCTATTAGTTTAAATAAAAGAGAGCTAAATGGGGCAGACCTTGTAAAGGTGAAATGGGAAGGTAAATGGGGATAGACCACGTTTAGAAAGCACTCCGAAAATGTCCCCGTTAAACCTCATCTGTCCCCGTTAACCTGTCACAGATTTATTTTTACCGAAGGTTGTAATCGGCAAGGTCAACGCTTTCTGGAATAAGAAATGACTCCAATAAAGGTCAGGTTTCGTTTATACCCAGTGCTGGTTCTGAAGGCGGTGGTGTTTTTTTACCTCGTCGGATTGCTTGGAAGTTTGATAGGCGCGGTTATTATCTATTGTAAACTTGGAGTTTGGGGTTTTAGTGGTGAGGACCTGTTGGTTTCTTTGAGATTTTCGCTTATCTACGGTTTTTTTGGTGGAAGCGGTATCTGGATTTTTCGCAAAAATGGAGGAGATCAAAAGGCGAAAGAAGGAGAAGGTTTAAGCCTTACCGATCCGCGATCACGCTCCGAGGCTTTGCGCCTGATGATGACGCCCCGTCATGCAGAGCTTTTTGGGTAAATGGGGACAGACCACGTTTAGAAAGTACTCGGGAAATGTGGTCTGTCCCCGTTAACCTCCCATCAAGTTACGTTTATGGATAAAACCCCTCGTACAAATCCTGAGTTTTATACTATTGATATTGATAGTTTGAGGGTGTTGAAATGATTGATCTAGTTGAGCGTATAAGAAATGAGGTGGTACATGCTGATGGAACGATCTTTGAGAGTTTTTACGATTGGCATGGGCGCAGAACTGAATTTGAAGTTGAAATGGCACAAGTTAAATATGTGCGCGTGAGTAAGGTTGTGGAGATAAGAAAATACATAGTTTCTGATAGCGGCTCGGAAGTTTTGTTCTCTGCTGCAGGCATCCCATACATACTGCCAGATAGGAGCGGAGTTCTGGTCGTGTTTAATGAAAAACCATCTAGGTTTGACTTTGCTGAATCACCTTGGTTCTTTGGGTTTCCTCACAATGCTGCGATCTACGATGTTGATGGTGCATTGCGCTTTCAACTGCACAATCCTTATGGTGGAAGCAGTTATATAGGTGCCATACATTCAGGTGCGATGCCCGAGCATCCAAATTCGCTAGGTGTTTTAATCGACACGGTAGGGCATGAATCAGAGTGGCTTTACTTAATTGATCCTGATGGCGCGGAATTAATCCCCACCGGAAAGTGGATTCGTTATTAGGTGAGAGAAAGATTGAGGATTGAAAGGGGAGACGGGAATAGATCACGCTTATAAATGTCTCTAAATGTCTAGTCCTGAAGCAGGTATGAGTAAATGGGGACAGGCCACGTTTAGGAGGGGGGCGGGAATGGAGCGGATTTGTTTTTTGATCTGTGATGAAGTTGATTCGCAGGATGACGATGCAGTCAAGGTTCGCATCTGGAGCGACCAGATAAGGTCATAAAGGAGCTTTTATGGAGTCAAAAACATACAGGCTATTAAACGATATTCCGGAATACGCTGATTATGCTGTAGAAGCCGGAGACCTGGATCCAGAGGATATTCCTCAGGAGCGAGTTGACGCAGTGGAGGAATTGCTTCGTCGCACTCAGGACGATAATGAACGGTTTCTTGCTGCGAAGCTTTTGACCAATTGGGGATACCCAAGAGGTTTGATGGCTCTCGAGAAGTGCATGGAAAAGCCTGAAAGTATTGAGTGGACGTATAGCCATCGATTGCACGGTTATGACGATACTTATTGCCATATACTTTTTGCACTGACTCAATATTATGCCAATATGGCCGATCGGGGCCACGCGGAGCTCGCAAGAGTTGAAGTGTTTCCACTTATCTCGAAAATAATTGTGTTAGCGAGTAGTCGGCCATTTGAAATTACTGGTGCATTTGGTCTTGCGAGGAGAAATGGATATCAAGAATACCTACCTCTTATAAAAGAGCATCTGCTCTCGATAATCGATCATTTCGACGTGCATCGATGGAAGATTTACGACGCTATCGTGTTTCTGCTAGAGTTTGATGCCGATTTTGTAGAGGCTGTACTGAAGCAAAAAAACCAAACGATTGAAAATTTCAAGCCAGTGCACGGTGCATAGCTATTGCAGGTCCACATGAAGAAGCAAGTGTTGGGGTTGTTGATTGTGGTTACCGCTAATGAGTAAATCCTGTGGAGTGAAGTGCGAGCAGTGCGGAGGCAATCTTATTGTCCTCAAAGAAGGTATTACTCAGGGAGCCCGCTGTGATCAGTGTTACTGGTCGGTAATAACAACGAATATCTCCGGCATTCAGCTGGATAGATGCAAGTATAAAGTTCGCTGTCGCGGCGACTATCGGAATCATGCCCAGGTGAATGCTGACTCCGAGGTGACAGGTCAAAACTATTTACTGTCGAGGATTACACTCCAGCAAGGCGATGCTCTGGTATTCAGCGGTCAGGCGCAGGAGGTTTTACAGGCTAGAAATATTCTTGTGTCGGCTGGGGTTGTTTGTGAAATTACGCCTGATTTTCCCTGGATATGAATGAATCTGGCGATGACAGCGGTTTTTCGGAGGCGGGCTATGAATCAACAACAGCAGGACTTGATGATTGATCTGATGTCGCATCGGATCTCAAAAGACTGTTTTCTTGAGTCTCTATTTAAGGGTGGGGAAATTCCCGAAGATTACCTGCGTGCTGAACTGGAAACCGCGCTTGAGATGAAAGACGCTGACAGTGTGGAATGCTTGCTGATATTCGGTGCGGTGTTCGGTTTTACTCAGGATTGTGCGGATGTGTTATGCCGCTTACTCGTTGAAGACTGGCACATCAGTCACGAGAATATTGCAAGGGAATTAAAGGTTTTCAGATACCCTGGGGCGATCGACTATTTATTCAAGACGGCGCTGACCTGCTATCCGTATATCGCTTCCGAGCATGCTCTGGGTGTGAAATGCATTTATGCTTTACACGAGATTGGTACCGATAAGGCTAGAGAAAAATTGCAATTGCTGGCCAAGGTTGATAACGCTGAAATGTCCGAGCGTGCACGCCGTTTATTGGCGCGAGTGTAATGTTGCTTTAAAAGTGGTTGTGTTCGCAGGCACGATTATGCATTTTCCCCATTTAAAATAAAAAGCCCCGAATTGCTCGGGGCTTTTTATTTGGGCTGGCGGTCGGCAATGACTTAACGAAACGCCGGCACTACATGCTTGATAAACAACTCCAACGACCTCTTCTTCTCCGCATGCGGCAAACTGTTGTCACACCAGAAACTAAACTCATCCACCCCAAGTTCCTGATAATACTTGATGCGCGGAATAATCTCTTCCGGCGTACCGATCATCGCCGTCTTGTGCAGGCTCTCCAGTTCAAACTCCGGACGCCCGGCAAACTTCTCTTCAGGGCTTGGGGCGAGGAAGCCGTTGACTGGCACCTCCTTGTTGCCGAACCACGCATCGAAGGTGCGATAGAACCGTGAGATCGCTTTGGCGCCCACTTTCCAGCCTTCTGGGTCGTCAGCCGAGTGGACGTGAGTGTGGCGTAGCACCATCAATTGCGGACGCGGTACATCTGGATTGTTATCCAGCGCAGTCTGGAATTTGTTTTTCAGGTCGACGACTTCTTCGTCGCCCTTCATCAATGGCGTGACCATCACGTTGCAGCCGTTGGCCACGGCGAAGTTGTGCGAATCCGGGTCGCGGGCGGCGATCCACATGGGTGGATTCGGCTTCTGAATCGGCTTCGGCACGCTGGTGGACGTGGGGAATTTCCAGATGTCGCCCTCGTGGGCGTAGTCGCCTTGCCACAAAGCGCGGACCACCGGGACCATTTCGCGCAGGGCCTGACCGCCGCTGGAGGCGGGCATGCCGCCGGCCATGCGATCGAATTCGACCTGATAGGCGCCACGCGCCAGGCCGACTTCCATGCGTCCGTTGCTGATGACGTCGAGCAGCGCGCATTCACCGGCCACCCGCAGTGGGTGCCAGAACGGCGCGATGATGGTGCCGGCTCCGAGGTGAATGGTGGTGGTTTTGGCGGCGAGGTAGGCCAGCAGTGGCATCGGGCTTGGCGAGATGGTGTATTCCATCGCGTGGTGTTCGCCGATCCACACGGTGCTGAAACCGCCGGCCTCGGCCATCAGGGTCAGTTCGGTCAGGTCTTCGAACAGTTGGCGGTGGCTGACGCTTTCGTCCCAGCGTTCCATGTGGATGAACAGGGAAAATTTCATGACGCTTCCTCGGATCTTTTGTTGTTGAGGCTACAAAACTGTGTGGGAGGGGGCTTGCTCCCGAAAGCGCTGGATCAATCGACATCTCTGGTGGCTGACACATCGCCTTCGGGAGCAAGCCCCCTCCCACAGTGGATTTGTGTGGGGTTGAAGTTTTGCTCAGGCCAGAACGGGCAGGGCGCCCATCTTGCCGTGGCAGTAAACCAGCGGCCCGGTGTGTTGCTCCGGGACGATCAGATTCTTCACCGCGCCGACCATGATCGCGTGGTCACCACCTTCGTATTCGCGCCACAACTCACATTCGATGATAGCCGTCGCGTTGGCCAGGATCGGGTTGCCCAGCTCGCTCAACGTCCACTCGATGCCCTGCGCCTTGTCCTTGCCTTTACGGGCGAAGGCATAGGCTTCGCTTTGCTGGCCGCCGGACAGGACGTGGATCGCGAAGCGCTTGTTTTTGATCAGCACAGGGTAGGAGTCGGAGCTGTAGTTGGGGCAGAACAGCACCAGCGCCGGGTCCATCGACAGTGAACTGAAGGCGCTGGCGGTGAGGCCGACGATCTGGCCGTCATCGTCCAGCGTGGTGATGACGGTGACGCCGGACGGAAACGAGCCCATGACTTGTTTGTAGATGGCAGCATCGATCATTGGACGGTCCTCGGGTGTTGTGACGCGATTTTTATGTATTTGTTGGTCTGATGGTATACCAGTATTTTTTCTTTGCAAGGGCTTTTAGGCTGAACCGATAAACGTGGTGCTTTCGTCGGAAACTCAGCATTTATTGGGCTTCTGGCTGGCCTGAAGGCCGCAGTATCAGTGAGGATGGCGGATCAGCTAGCGCCGTAAACTACGGATCAGTCTTGTGAAATGTTTGGAATACCATAATATGGTCTGCATCTGAGGGGCGACCCAGAGTTCCCCCGGTTTGGCTTCATACAAAGATAAGAACAGACAAACTCGAGTTCATGCATATGTCCCAGATGTCCCGGCAAGATCCGTTGATCGAGAATCACACGGTCGACTACGTCCCACTCGCGGAACGCCACGGGAAGGCCCGCGACCTTTTCACTTTATGGTTCAGCACCAACATCGCGCCACTGCCCATCGTCACCGGCGCCATGGTGGTTCAGGTGTTCCATCTCGACTTGCTTTGGGGGCTGCTGGCGATTGCGCTGGGGCACCTGATCGGCGGCGTGGTGATCGCCCTGGCCTCGGCGCAGGGGCCGCGCATGGGCATTCCGCAAATGGTCCAGAGTCGTGGCCAGTTCGGGCGTTACGGCGCACTGCTGATCGTGTTTTTTGCGGCGCTGATCTACATCGGCTTTTTCATTTCCAACATCGTGCTCGCAGGTAAATCGATTGTCGGTATTGCGCCATCGGTGCCGGCACCGCTGAGCATTCTGATTGGCGCACTGGCGGCCACGGCGATTGGCGTGATCGGCTACAACTTCATCCACACGCTCAACCGCATCGGCACCTGGGTGATGGGCAGCGCGCTGCTCGCCGGTTTCATCTACATCTTCGCCCACGACTTGCCGGCAGACTTCCTGACGCGCGGCAGCTTCAACCTGTCGGGCTGGCTGGCGACGGTGTCGCTGGGGATCATCTGGCAGATCAGCTTCTCGCCGTACGTGTCCGATTATTCGCGTTACCTGCCGGCGGATATCGGCATCGCCAAACCGTTCTGGGCCACTTATCTGGGGGCGACGCTGGGGACGATTCTGTCATTCAGCTTCGGTGCCGTAGCGGTTCTGGCAACGCCTGAAGGCACCGAAGCGATGGCTGCGGTCAAGCAGTCCACCGGGTGGCTGGGGCCGATTCTGATGGTGCTGTTTCTGCTCAATATCATCAGCCACAACGCGCTGAATCTGTACGGCGCGGTGCTGTCGATCATCACCTCGATCCAGACGTTCGCCAGTCAGTGGACGCCGAGCATCAAGGTGCGCGTGGCGTTGTCGAGTGTGGTGCTGGCGGGTTGCTGCGTGGTGGCGCTGGGTGCCTCGGCGAATTTCATTTCGCAGTTCATCGGGCTGATTCTGGCGTTGCTGCTGGTGTTGGTGCCGTGGGCGTCGATCAACCTGATCGACTTCTACCTGATCAAGCGCGGCAGCTATGACATCACCTCGATTTTTCGCGCGGACGGCGGCATTTACGGGCGCTTCAATCTGCATGCGATCATTGCCTATTTCATCGGGATCATTGTGCAGTTGCCGTTCGCCAATACCTCGTTGTATGTCGGGCCGTACGCCAATCTGGTCGAAGGCGCCGACCTGTCGTGGCTGTTCGGCCTGGTGGTGACAGTGCCGTTGTATTACTGCCTCGCCACACGTGGGCAGACCCAGAAGCAACGTGGCGAGGGGATTTATCCCCGATCGACTGCGAAGCAGTCGTGAAATCAGCGAGTGCGGCCCCCTTTGAGATATAAAGGGGGCCGCTTCGCGTCCCATCGGGGATAAATCCCCTCACCACAAGTGATGTTTGCCAAGCCCTTGTGCATTCGTGCGGTCATTCAAATTGGCCATTTCGATCCCCTTTTGGCCCATCCCCCACTGTGCCGCGACTCCGCGGTCGGCAAGAATCAAACCACAACAAAACGCTGGACTTTGCTTGCCCTTGGCTACCTTTACAGCCGCTGCCGTGTACAGAACATAAAAACCATCGATCTCACGTCGCATTCCGGGGAAACAACCATGGTCACTATGAAACGCATTCTGGGTGCCACCGTGTGTGGGCTGACGCTGCTGGCCAGCGCGGTACACGCCGAACAGCGCGAGCTGCGGGTGTACAACTGGGCGGATTACATCCTGCCGTCGGTGCCCAAGGATTTCGCCGCGAAGACCGGCATCAAAGTGACCTGGGACACCTTCGACACCAACGAATCGCTGGAGGCCAAGTTGCTCACCGGCAACTCCGGCTACGACCTGGTGGTGCCGTCGAACCAGTTCATCGACACTCAGATCAAGGCCGGGGTATTCCAGAAACTCGACAAGTCAAAACTGCCGAACTGGAGTCATCAGGATCCGGCGCTGCTCAAACTGCTCGACGCCAATGACCCTGGCAACCAGTACGGCGTGCCCTACATGTACGGCACGGTACTGATCGGTTTCAACCCGGCCAAAGTCAAGGCAGCGCTCGGCGACAACGCGCCGGTGGACAGCTGGGATCTGGTGTTCAAGCCGGAGAACATGGAGAAGCTCAAATCCTGCGGCGTGGCGATGCTCGACTCGCCCTCGGAAATTCTGCCGCTGGCCCTGCATTACCTCGGCCTCGACCCGAACAGCCAGAACCCGGCCGACTATGAAAAGGCCAAGGACCTGATGCTGAAGATTCGTCCTTACGTGACCTACTTCAACTCGGCCAAGTACATGACCGACATCGCCAATGGCGACATCTGCGTGGCCATCGGTTACTCCGGCAGCTTCTATCAGTTCGGCAACCGTGCGAAAGAGGCGGGCAACGGTGTGGTGGTCGACTGGCGCTTGCCGAAGGAGGGCGCGCCGATCTGGTTCGATACTTTCGCCATTCCGAAGAGCGCGAAGAACGTCGAAGAGGCGCATGAATTCCTCAATACCTTGCTCGATCCGAAAGTCATTGCGCCGATCAGCGACTTCCTCGGCTACCCGAACGTGAACAAGGACTCGATGCCGCTGGTGAATAAAGACATCACCGGCAACCCGAACCTGACGCCAACGCCTGAGGCCCTGAAAACCCTTTATGTAGTCCAGCCACTACCGCAAAAACTCGAACGGGTACGCACGCGGGTGTGGACCAGCATCAAGTCCGACAAGTAGCCGCACACCCTCTGGAGGAGTGAGCCTGCTCGCAAAGGCGCCGGACCAGGCAACATGGATGCTGAATGTGCCGGCCCCTTCGTGAGCAAGCCCACTCCCACCCTTTGATCTCGGCCAGCTCCGGATCCTCCATCCACTGACTATCACCTGTGGGAGCGGGCTTGCTCGCGAAGGCGTCGGGTCAGCCGACACCTTTATTGAATGTCGCACCGCATTGTGAGCAGGCTCACTCCTACAGGTTTTGTGGCGCGTTTTTACTCATCACCAGACTCAACACCACCGACCCCAGAATAACCCCGCCCACCACCGCCAGTGACCATTCCACCGGCATGTGAAACCAAGGCATCAGCGTCATCTTGCCGCCGATGAACACCAGCACAATCGCCAGTCCGTACTTGAGCAAATGAAAGCGGTCAGCCATGTCTGCCAGCAGGAAGTACAACGCACGCAGACCCATGATCGCGAAGATGTTCGAGGTGAACACGATGAACGGATCGGTGGTGACGGCGAAGATCGCCGGGATGCTGTCGACCGCAAACATCAGGTCGCTGGCCTCGATCAGCACCAGCACCAGGAACATCGGCGTGGCCCAGCGCACGCCGTTCTGCAGCACGAAAAAGCGCTCGCCGTGAAAGCCTTGGGTGATCCGCATGTGCCCGCGCACCCAGCGCAGCAGCGGGTTTTTGTCGAGGTCCGGTTGCTGCTCGGCGAACATCAGCATCTTGATCCCGGTGATGATCAGGAACCCCCCGAAGGCATACAACAGCCACTCGAACTGCGACACCAGCCACACCCCGGCGAAGATCATCGCCGCGCGCATCACGATCGCCCCGAGTACGCCGTACAGCAGCACCCGGCGCTGCAATTCCGGTGGCACGGCGAAGTAGCTGAAGATCATCACGAAGACGAACATGTTGTCGATCGACAGTGACTGCTCGATCAGATAACCAGTGAGGAATTCCAGAGTCTTGCGCTGGGCAATTTCGGCGCCGAACTCGCCGTTCAAGTACCACCAGAGCAACCCGGCGAAGGCCAAGGCCAGTGCGCACCAAGCGATCACCCAACAGGATGCTTCCCGCACTGAAACGCGGTGCGCCTTACGTCCGCCGAAGACGAACAAATCCAGTGCAAGCATGGCGAGGACGAAGACGATAAACGCGCCCCACATCCACGGTTCGCCGATATTGATGTTGTCAGTGGGCATGGCAATCTCCCTGTCTTTTATGTCGTTGGAGGCAGACCGGGACATGCTAGCGAGGAGTGAATGCCAAGGAAAAATCGTATATTCCTGAGGCAAAGTTCGATAAAAACGAAGTGTCTGGCGTTTTTTGCGGCAGGCATCTTTGCAATGGCAAGCGGCATTGATGCGTTTATACGAGAGAAATTTCAGTGCGAGTTGATTTGGAAGGCAGAGCTGCCAAACACTGCGGGCGGACACATACCCGTTTGGCATTAATATGTCATTGCGACTGACTTTCTTATTGTGCAGGTTTGTCAAGAGGGCCCGATGCCAGCAGTTCTAATCTGCCTTGTACTTTGTGCGGCTTTCCATCGGGCTCTATTTGAAAATCAAAGTCTGCGTATATTGATTTGTTTTTGTCGTCTCGCTTAAGTTTGATTTCGCCGTTGTCACTCGAAATGATCCCTCCAGAAGCAATGACGCTGGCACGCACAGGGCTTTCGTCACCTTTCTTAATTGGATATGTGCCACTTTCGAGCTTCTGATCAATGATGATAGTAATCTGGTAAAAAACGTCTGCTTCGTGATATCGACCGATGATGCTGACTGATCCGGGAACCAAGGATGCATAAATAAACAGCTCCGGCCTGAAACTCGGAATGGGCGGAAAATCAGGATTGAATTCGGCCTTGTAGTATTTGCCAATGGGTTGTTCTTCTACTTCTATGAGTAATGGCTTCAAGTCTTCATCGACGCCATGTTGTTTAAGCAGAATGGCATTGCTCATTGTTGCGTTCCTTCAATGCTGAACGGTTTCAGGGGTTTTCCAAATGGAAAGTCTATCGAGCGAGAACGTTACTCGCCGTCCTGTTCGATCGCTACTGTCAGAACTGTCAGTTGCCAGTTAGGGGGGAGTGTGTTGGCAGGGTTGTATTGATGCAGAGATAAGTGACAGGGCAATGCAATCGAAAGCGGATTGAGGCCCTATCGAGCCTCAATCCAACCCTGCTTTTTACTTGCCGGCAGTCAACGCCGGAGTACGCGGCGGCACCTGACGCTTCGAGCCAGTCGCCTCGAATGCCGAGGCCATACGCAACAGATTCGAGTCATCGTAAGCACGACCGGCGAAGGTCAGGCCGACCGGCATGCCGATGTCGGCCATGATGCCCATCGGCACGGTGACGGTCGGAACGCCGAGGTGACGGATCGCCAGGTTGCCGTTGGCGACCCAGACGCCATTGCTCCAGGCGATGTCCGCCGATTCCGGATTGATATCGGCATCTGCCGGACCAACGTCTGCGTTGGTCGGGAACAGCACCGCGTCGAGTTTCAGTGTGTCCATCCAGTCTTCGAGGTCGAGCTTGCGGGTCTTTTCCAGACCGCGCAGGCCATCGGGCAGGGTCGGGATCTGGTCCCACGGGGTGATGCCGCGTTGGGCCATGCGCACGTATTCGTCCATGCCGGCGGCCAGATCGCCTTCACGGTTGGGCAGGGTGCCCGGGTCGTGCGGGAAGATCTTCGGCCCGTCGACATCGGCCAGGCGATTGAGCTTCGGATCGCCGTTGGCGCGCAGGAAATCGTCGAAGGCCCAGGCCGACAGATCCCACAGTTCGTGGTGCAGGAATTCCTTGGAAACGATGCCGCGATTGAACACGGTCGGCGCGCCGGGGCGGTCGCCTTCGCAGTTGGAAACCAGCGGAAAATCCACTTCGATGACTTCGGCGCCGGCCGCTTCCAGAGCGGTGCGGGCCTGGTTCCACAGGTCGATCACCGAAGCGCGGGTGTTGATGCGCTGCCCGGTCGGGCCGCCGATACCCGGTGCTTCACTGGTGCCGGCTTCAGGGTCGGCGTTGATGTACATCTTCGGTACACCGAGGCGTTTACCGGCCAGAGCATTGGGTTTCACTGCCAGTTCGGCGTAGGACGCCGGGCGCACCGAAGCAACGCTCGGGATCGGCACCCACGGCTGCAGGCGCCACAGATCGCCACGGGTGTCGGGGTCTTCAGCAACCACAACGTCGAGCACTTCGAGTAGATCGGCCATGGTGCGGGCGTATGGCACCACCACGTCCATCGTCGGCGTCAGCGGCCAGTTGCCGCGCACCGAGATCACGCCGCGCGACGGCGTATAGGCGCACAAACCGTTGTTCGACGCCGGGCCGCGACCGCTCGACCAGGTTTCTTCCGCCAGACCGAACGCCGAAAAACTCGCGGCAGTGGCGGTGCCGGCACCGTTGGACGAGCCGGAGGCAAACGGCGCGGTCAGGTAGGCCGCGTTGTAAGGGCTTTCGGCGCGACCATAGACGCCACGCTGCATGCCGCCATTGGCCATCGGCGGCATATTGGTCTTGCCCAGGCAGATCGCCCCGGCGCCGCGCAAGCGTTCGATGGTGAAGGCGTCGCGATGCGCCACCAGATCGGCGAAGGCCGGGCTGCCGGACGCCGCGGTCAGACCCTTTACCAGATAGCTGTCCTTGGCGGTGTAAGGGATGCCGTCGAGCGGGCCGAGGGTTTCGCCCTTGGCGCGGCGTGCATCGGACGCCTGGGCCTCTGCCAGTGCTTCGGGATTGCGTACGACCACGGCATTCAGTGCAGTGGCCGTGTTCGGGCCATCATAGGCGTCGATCCGGGCCAGATAGGCCTGCACCAGTTCAACCGCGGTGGTCTGGCCGGCGTCGAGCGCCGCGCGTAATTGAGCAATGGAGACTTCAGTGACTTCGATCATGCTGTTACCGCCGACAGGTTCGCTAAAGGGGTGGGTCATTATGGTTATCGTCGAAACGTGTGAAGAATTACCGATGGGCGAAACTCTACCCTGAAGTTTGCCGAATGGCATGTGCTAATTCGATAAATATCGACAAAACTCAGTGAAAAAATTCCCCCGGTGTCTCGCCAAACTGTTGGCGGAAGGCTGCGATGAACGCCGAGGTCGAGTCATAACCGCAGGCCAGAGCCACGTCGGTGACCCGTTCGCCGCGTTCCAGCGGGGTCAGCGCGCCCAACAGACGCAGGCGCTGGCGCCAGGCGCGGAAGGTCAGGCCGGTGTCGCGTAAAAACAGGCGGCTGAGGGTTTTTTCGGTGACGCCGAATTTGTCGCTCCAGTGCTGCAGTGTGGTCTGCTGCTCCGGATGTTGCTCCAGGCTTTGATAGATCTGCCGCAGACGGCTGTCCTGCGGCAGTGGCAGCATCAGGTCGATCTGCGGCGCCTCAGCCAGTTGATCGAGGATCACCTGGGCCAACCGACCATGTGCGCCACTCTCGTCGTATTCCACCGGGACCAGACTGAACGCGCGGATCAGTTCGCGCAGCAGGTCGCTGACGCCCAACACATGACAGCGCTCCAGCGCCCAGCCGGCCACGCTGCAGTCGATGTACAGGCTGCGCATTTCGGTGTGCGGCGAGCTGAACACTCGGTGCGGCACGCCCGCCGGAATCCACACCGCGCGCTCGGGTGGCGCGACGAAACGCCCGGCGCCGGTCTGCACTTCGAGCACGCCCTGAATCGCGTACGACAATTGCACCCACGGGTGGCTGTGACGCCGGGTCAGTGCGCGATTGGGCAGCGATTCGGTGCGTCCGTACAGCGCACGGGGCAGGCTGGGCAGCCCGGGAATGCTGCGCCTGAAGCTTTTTTCATGTCCTTTAGGCGGCATCTGTTGGCTCTTCGGCGTTAGTCGGTAATTTCTGCTCACGTTAGAGTCGCAGTCACGTACTGGCAACCCCCGGATGAACAAGCCCATGACTCGCCCAAGATTCCTGCCCGACAACTTCACCCTGACCCTGATCGGCGTCGTGCTGCTGGCCAGTTTTCTGCCGGCCAGCGGGCAGGTCGCGGTGGGGTTCGGCTGGCTGACCAATATCGCCATTGCGCTGCTGTTTTTCCTCCACGGCGCCAAGCTGTCGCGTGAGTCGATCATCGCCGGGGCCGGCCACTGGCGCCTGCACCTGTTGGTGTTCGGTCTGACCTTTGTGCTGTTCCCGCTGCTCGGGCTGGCGTTGAAACCGCTGCTGTCACCGCTGATCGGCGACAAGCTGTACATGGGCATGCTGTATCTCTGCGCGTTGCCCGCCACCGTGCAGTCGGCAATTGCCTTCACCTCGCTGGCCCGAGGCAATATCCCGGCGGCGATCTGCAGTGCAGCGGCGTCGAGCCTGTTCGGGATCTTTCTCACGCCGTTGCTGGTGACGCTGCTGCTGAACGTGCACGGCGACGGCGGTTCGACCCTGGATGCGATCCTGAAGATCAGCGTGCAATTGCTGCTGCCGTTCATTGCCGGGCAGATCGCTCGGCGCTGGATCGGCGCTTGGGTCGGGCGCAACAAGAACTGGCTGAAGTTTGTCGATCAGGGGTCGATTTTGCTGGTGGTGTACGGCGCGTTCAGCGAGGCGGTCAACGAGGGCATCTGGCATCAGATTCCGGTCGTCGATCTGCTGGGGCTGGTGGTGGTCTGCTGCATTCTGCTGGCGCTGGTGCTGTTGGCGTCGACCTTGCTGGGCAAGGCGTTCGGTTTCAGCCAGGAAGACCGCATCACCATTTTGTTCTGCGGTTCGAAGAAGAGCCTGGCCACCGGCGTGCCGATGGCACAGGTGTTGTTTGCCGGCAGCACGATTGGTGTGTTGATTCTGCCGCTGATGCTGTTCCATCAGATTCAATTGATGGTCTGCGCGGTGTTGGCGCAGCGCTATGCCAAACGGCCGGAATCGGTGCCGGAGTTGATGGCGCAGGTTGATCCGTAAACGCTGCATTCCCTGTAGGAGCTGCCGCAGGCTGCGATCTTTTGATCTTGAAAGTCAAAAGATCGCAGCCTGCGGCAGCTCCTACAGGGGGCTTTTACTCAATCCTGAGTCACGTGTTTCGGGCCGGCCAGTGCCCAGGCAATCAGGCCAAACAACGGCACGAACACGATGGCGATAATCCACACGCCTTTGTTGCTGCCTTTGCCTGCGCTCTTGCGCACGCGGTTGATCGCCCACAATTCAACGATCACAAGAACGACGGCGAGTACGATCCAGACGGGTTCAATTTGCATGGGCTACCTCCTGATGGTCTTTCAGTTAGGTGAGTCCAAACGCGCAGGGTTCATTTAAATTGCGCCGCTGCCTCCCGAATACTTCACCGCAGCGGCTGCCCGCGACGGCACATTGAGCGTGCGCAGCAACGACGACACATGGATGCGCACGGTGAACGGCGAGATATCCAGTTCCCGGGCGATCTCCTTGTTGGTCTTGCCTTGGGCGATCAGCCGCAACACATCCTGCTGACGCGGGGTGAGGGCGGTGCCGGTCTCCAGCGGCAGCAGCCCGGAAGGCGCGAACCTGACCAGCACTTCGCCTTCGCGGATCGCCAGAATCGCCTGGCCGATCTCATCCGGGACAATGTTCTTGCCGATGAAACCGTCGATGCCGGCCGCCATCACCTCACCGATCAACGCCTCGTCGTCGACCATCGACACCACAATCAGCGTGGTGCGCGGCAGTTTTCGGCGCAGTTCGGCGAGTTGGCTGATGCAGGTCAGGCCGGGGAAGCGCAGGTCGAGAATCAGTGTGTCCGGCTCGCTGCCGTCGGGCAGCAAGGCCAGCACGGCGTCGAGGTCGCCGGCCTCCTCGATAGTCGCCTCGGGCAACAGGCGCTGCACGGTGCGCCGCATGGCTTCGCGAAACAATGGGTGATCGTCGGCTATGATGATGCGGCATGTCATGACGTGACCCTCCCTGGATCAGCGTGGTTTACGGCATGCACCTTAGCACCGCAAGCGCAGATTGCCTGCCGGCCGCTGCTGAATCTGACGACTGTCGCACAAGGACGTTGCCCATGAAGTTCGAGAAAAATACCGAGCTGGATCAGGCCAATCTGCGGATCATCATCGCCAGCATTGCCATGGTTTACATCTGCGTGCTCGGTGTATTGCCGGGTCAGCGCTTCGATGTCTATCTGCCGGTGGTGGTCTACATCACGCTGTTTCTGCTGGCGTCGATTGTCCTGCGCCAGGCCATCGCGCGCTGGCCGGGGCATTACCCGGCGCGACGAATATTCGCGATGATCCACGATTACACCGGCACCTGTTTCGGCCTGGTGCTCGGCGGTGAAGCGGCGTTGCCGCTGTACGCGGTGATCATCTGGGTCAACCTGGGCAACGGCATGCGCTATGGCTCGCGCTATCTGGCGATTGCCACGGGGTTGGCGCTGCTGGCGTTGCTGGCGGTCTATCGGTTGACGCCGGTGTGGCAGGCGCAGCCGTACATGGTGCTGATGTTGATGCTCACCAGCACCGTGATTCCGTTCTACGCGCACTTGCTGCTGGAGCGCACGCGCAAGGCCTCCGAAGAGGCGGTCGCGGCCAATCTGGAGAAATCCCGGTTTCTCGCTCAGGCCAGCCATGATCTGCGCCAGCCGATTCATTCCATCGGGCTGTTCACGGCGTGCCTGCGTGAATCGCGGCTGGGCGAGCAGGAACGGCAACTGGTCGACAACATCGACCGTTCGCTGCTCAACGTCTCGCAGTTGTTCCGTTCGATTCTTGACCTCTACACCCTCGACAACGGGCGCATTCTGCCGAGGCTGCAGGTGTTCAATCTCGGCGAGTGGCTGGCCGACCTGATCCGCCAGAACGCCGAGGCGGCACGCTGGGCCGGTGTGGAATTGCGCCTGCGTCCGTGCCAGCACTGGGTGCAGAGCGATCCAGCGTTGCTCGCGACCATGGTGCAGAACGTGCTTTCCAATTGCTTCAAATACGGCGCGCAACGCCCGGTACTGATCGGCGTGCGCAAGCGTGGCAACGGGCTGGCCATCGTGATTTATGACCGCGGCAACGGCATTGCCGAGGAGCATCTGTCGAAAGTGTTTGAGGAGTTTTATCGGGTGCGTCAGGTGCGTGACAAGGACGTAGAAGGCGTCGGCCTCGGACTGTCGATCGTCAAGCGTCTGGGGCAGTTGATCGGCGTCGATGTGGCCTTGCGCTCGCAGCTTGGGCGCGGCACGGCGGTCTCCCTCTATGGCTTGCCGGTGGCCGTGGCGCCGCAGTTGCCGGTCATGCGTGACGATGTGCGGCAGGCCGGCCTGTTGACCGGGCTGAAGGTGTGTCTGGTGGAGGATGATCGCAACGTCTTGCTGGCGACCTCGGCGCTGCTCGAGCGCTGGGGCTGCGTGGTGCAAGGCGAATTGAGCGGGCAGGGGCTGGTCACCGATTGCGACATCATCGTCGCCGATTACGATCTGGGTCCACATTCCACGGGCATCGAGTGCATTGACGAGGTGCGGCGCCAGCGTGGTTTTGCGGTGCCGGCGATGATCATCACCGGGCATGACATCGAGAAAATACAGGCGGCCTTGCACGACCGCCAAATTGCCATCCTGTCCAAACCGGTACGCCCGGCCGAGCTGCGCGCGACCTTGCGCAGCCTGCGCGACCGGCAAACCGAGCCGGCCGAGCAGGTTTGACTCAACGCTTGCAGAGGTAGTCCTGAGTGATGGTGGTTTGCAGGCAGTTGAACTGGCCCATGGCGCGGCAGATGTTCTTCTCGGAACCGGTCACCTCGGCGTTCTTGTAACCCCAGGTCTTGCAGCGCTCCATCGCCACAGTCAGGCCTTGCGCGGCGTTGGTCTGGCCGCTTTCGAACTGGCCCAATTCATAGGAGACCTGGACCACGCCGTCGTTCTTGCTGCCACCGGTGGCTTCCCATTGTTTGGGCGTGGCGCAGCCTGTCAGAGCGAGGGCGGTGAGAGTGAGAGTTGCGATCAGGATTTTCATGATGGAACGTAGTCCTTTACCGGGGATGAAGGTTTACTGGAACGGAATCGGCGAGGCGCCTTTGGGCAGGCACGACAGCGGCGGGGTCATGATGCCCATGCTCGCCACCGCGATAATCGCGCCGCTGGGCAACTCGCAGTTGTACTCGCCGGCGGAGGTGTACGCGGTGTAGTAGGTGAGGGTACTGTCGCTGCGGATGTTGTCGATTTTCGACACCGGCTTGCCGATGACCGTCTGGGCGCGTTCTTTCATGCTGGCTTCGGTGGGTTTGGCGGTCTGGCAACCGCTGGCGCCAAGCAGCAGGGCGCTGACGATCGCCACTTTGAGAAGGTTGGAATGCAGTTTCATGGTGTTTCTTCCTTGGTGTTGTTCTGATTTCCAGGCACGACGATCCCGCGCACTGCACAGCGGCAATGTTGGGGAGTATCGGGGGTTGCGAGGGAATATAACGCCGGTGGGCGGGGCGGTCGATTAGCACAAATGTGCTAGTGCGGCAGAGGGAGAGGCGACCCAACGGGTCGCCTCGCGCCGATTACTGAGGAGAGTTGAACTGGTCGGAATAGCTGCCGGTCATCAGCGCCGAAGCGACGCGATCAGAACCGACGCCGACGCGTGAGTAGGCATAGCGATTGGCGCCGACCTTGTCGGTGCCGTCGGAAGCCAGTGCGCCTGCGCCGACGTGATCGGAGCCATCGGACGCCACTGCGCCAGCGCCGACATGATCAGAACCATCGGACGCCACTGCGCCTGCTCCGACATGATCCGAACCGTCCGAGGCGACTGCTCCAGCGCCGACATGATCGGAACCGTCCGAGGCGACTGCGCCAGCGCCGACATGATCGGAACCATCCGAGGCGACTGCGCCAGCGCCGACGTGATCGGAACCGTCCGAGGCGACTGCACCAGCGCCGACGTGATCGGAACCGTCCGAGGCGACAGCACCAGCGCCGACATGATCGGAACCGTCCGAGGCGACAGCACCAGCGCCGACGTGATCGGAACCGTCCGAGGCGACTGCACCAGCGCCGACGTGATCGGAACCATCGGAAGCCACTGCAGCGGCTCTGACATGATCCGAACCATCAGAGGCCACCGCCTGCGGCTGCGCAGCCCAAACCGTTGGCAACATCACGGTCGCCGCGACCGCAAGAATGGCGCCTGACAAAAGCGTGTGTTTCATGATTTTCTCCACGACCCATCAGCCACACAGCATTCGTTGGCCCGGGGTTGACCAAGTTGGCAATTGGCACGGGCGCGCTCGATGGGCGCACGGGTGTCGACGTTTTTGCATGAAACCGCGTTAGCGAACTGAAAAGTATAGATCGGCAAAATGCAGGCGCAGGTGCGACAACATGCAAGCGATAGTCGGTTAACTTCCTTGCGCAGGGGCGCTTGAAGGAAATCAGTCTAAAAACACCGCCCGGGACGCGATGGCTTTTGCTAGCCTCAAAGGTGTAGGCGAAGACGCAGACTGATGCGCAAGCGGATAGCAAGGGGACGTGGGGCGCGTTCCGAAGGGTACACGGTTAGAAAGATCTCCGCGCTGAGATCCAGCCCTTATGCCGTGTGAGGCAGCAAAGCACCGCTCTTTTTCCATGGTTGCTTTTGTACTGTGAGAGGCCCGATAAACCTTGTAAGCCAGAGACCAGCACTGGCCGCCTACTCGAACACCAAAGCCCGCATTGCTGCGGGCTTTGTCGTTGTTGCAGGGTCAGATTTTGGTCAGCGCGTACGCCAGATCGGCGCGCAGGTCTTCGAGATCTTCGACCCCCACCGACAGACGCACCAGGCCATCGCCGATGCCCAGTTTGGCGCGGGTTTCAGCTGGAATGGTCGCGTGGGTCATGATCGCCGGATGCTCGATCAGGCTTTCAACACCGCCCAGACTCTCTGCCAGGGCAAAGATCTTCACGTTTTCCAGAAAGCGCCGTGCACCCTCCAGATCACTGTTCAGATCCACCGAGATCATCCCGCCAAAACCATGCATCTGCCGTTTGGCCAACTCATGCTGCGGGTGCGACGGCAGGCCTGGGTAGTAGACACGTTTGACCTGCGGTTGCTGCTCCAGCCACTTGGCCAGTTCCAGCGCGTTGCTGCAATGACGCTCCATGCGCAGCGCCAGGGTCTTCACCCCGCGCAAGGTCAGGAACGCATCGAACGGCCCGGAAATCGCGCCGACCGCGTTTTGCAGGAAGCCGAGTTTGTCCGCGAGCTCGGCATTCTGCCCAACCACCGCGATACCACCGATCACGTCGGAGTGACCGTTCAGGTACTTGGTGGTCGAGTGCAGCACGATGTCGAAACCCAGCTCCAGCGGGCGCTGGATATAGGGGCTGGCGAAGGTGTTGTCGGCAACGCTGATGATCCCGCGTGCGCGGCAGATGCGCGCAATCGCGGCCAGATCCGACAGGCTCAGCAGCGGGTTGGTCGGCGACTCGACAATCACCAGGCGGGTGTCGTCCTGCAGCGCCGCTTCGAACGCCGCCAGGTCAGTCAGATCGACATAGCTGAAACGATGCCCGGCACTGCGCTGACGGACCTTGTCGAACAGGCGGAACGTGCCGCCGTACAGGTCATTGCCGGAGATGACGTGCGAACCGGCATCGATCAGTTCGAGCACGGTGGAAATGGTCGCCAGCCCGGAAGCGAACGCGAACGCGCGGGTGCCACCTTCCAGATCCGCCACGCAACGCTCCAGCGCAAAACGCGTCGGGTTGTGCGAGCGCCCGTAGTCGAAGCCCTTGTGCACGCCGGGGCTGTCTTGCAGGTACGTCGAGTTGGCGTAGATCGGCGGCATCAGCGCGCCGGTGGTCGGGTCAGGCGTTTGCCCGGCATGGATCACCCGGGTCGCGAAGCCTTGGGATTTATCGTCGTGCTGACTCATGCGAGGGATCTCCGTAATTGGTTGAGCATGTCGGTGCGGGTAATCAGGCCGTGGAAGCCCGAAGCATCGGCAATGATCGCGACGAGGCCGCGACTGAGCACCGCTTCCAGCTCGGCGAGGTTGGCACCGGGGGCGAGGGTTTGCAGTTTGTCGGTCATCACGCTGGACACCGATTGACTGAAGCGCGCAGCGTCTTCGTGCACGGGCAGCAGGATGTCCGATTCGTCGATCACACCGACCAGTTGTTTACCTTCAACCAGCACCGGCAACTGCGAGACATCCGCCAGGCGCATGCGCTGGAACGCGGTCAGCAGGGTGTCGTCGGGGCCGACGCTGATCACGCGGCCATCTTCGAAACGGCGGGCGATCAGATCGCGCAGGTCGCCATAGCGTTTGCGCTGCAACAGGCCCTGATCGGTCATCCACTGGTCGTTGTAGACCTTCGACAGATAACGCGTGCCGGTGTCGCAGACGAAGCTGACCACGCGTTTCGGCTCGGTCTGTTCGCGGCAATAACGCAGCGCGGCGGCGAGCAAGGTGCCGGTCGACGAGCCACCGAGAATGCCTTCGGCGCGCAGCAACTGGCGGGCGTGGTCGAAGCTTTCTTCATCGCTGATCGAGTAGGCGTGACGCACACTGGTGAGGTCGGTGATCGACGGAATGAAATCTTCGCCGATGCCTTCCACCGCCCACGACCCGGGCGTCGGCATGGTGCCGTCGCGGCTGTACTGAGCCATCACCGAACCGACCGGGTCGGCGAGGACCATTTCCAGATCCGGCTGCACACGTTTGAAGAAACGGCTCAGGCCGGTCAGGGTACCGGCCGAACCGACGCCGACCACGATCGCGTCCAGATCATGCTCGGTCTGCGCCCAGATCTCCGGCGCGGTGCTGCATTCGTGGGCCAGCGGGTTGGCGGGGTTGTTGAACTGGTCAGCGAAGAACGCGCCGGGAATGTCTTTCGCCAGGCGTGCGGCCACGTCCTGGTAATACTCGGGGTGGCCCTTGCCGACGTCGGAGCGGGTGATGTGCACCTCGGCGCCCATGGCTTTCAAGTGCAGGACTTTCTCGGTGGACATCTTGTCCGGGACTACCAGCACCACGCGGTAGCCTTTGGCCCGGCCGACCAGCGCCAGGCCCAGACCGGTGTTGCCGGCGGTGGCCTCGACGATGGTGCCACCCGGTTGCAGGCGCCCGTCGCGTTCAGCGGCATCGATCATCGCCAGACCGACGCGGTCCTTGATCGAGCCGCCGGGGTTTTGTGATTCCAGTTTGAGAAACAGTGTGCAGAGGCCGGTATCGAAGCGGGTAACTTGTACCAGCGGCGTATTGCCGATCAGCCCAAGTACGGCAGGGCGTGAATCCTTTGACATTTCTTCACCTCTTGTAGTGGTGTTGATCGCGTTCCATTCGCGGGGAAAAGCTCGCGTGCAACATAGGCTTAGACATGATCCGTCGCAACCTTTAACCCGCCGCTGCGCCAGCCATTTCGATCTAACCATAGAACAGAATCGCAGCCTGCAAGCGCCCGGTTTCAGAGGGTTTACATCAAGGCGCCATCGAGTATTGAAAGGGCGTCGTGAGCGTCCCTCAAAGCTTGATCTGCGTAGGAATATCCTGCAGGGCGAATCGTGTTTTCAGCGGGCATACGGCCGACAGCTGATCATGAGGGAAACTTGTGATCATCAAGATTAAAATGAGTTTGTCTCACTAGAGGCTGATCCTGACAATGGCCGCCATCAACAAGACATTGGAGTTGTTTGTCATGGCACTGGCCCATTCCCTCGGATTTCCGCGCATCGGTCGCGACCGCGAACTGAAAAAAGCGCAAGAGGCGTTCTGGAAAGGAGAACTGAACGAGGCCGGCCTGCGTGAAGTGGGTCGTGAATTACGCAAGGCCCACTGGGACTTGCAGAAGAACGCCGGCATCGAGCTGCTGCCAGTGGGCGATTT
This sequence comes from Pseudomonas fluorescens, assembly GCF_004683905.1. NCBI lineage: Bacteria > Pseudomonadati > Pseudomonadota > Gammaproteobacteria > Pseudomonadales > Pseudomonadaceae > Pseudomonas > Pseudomonas fluorescens. Next base: position 3,542,334 of record NZ_CP038438.1, on the reverse strand, counting down.
CGCCTGGTACGACCAGGTGCTGACCCACTCGCTGATGTTCGGCGTGATTCCCGAGCGCTTCCGACCGCACGACGGCAAAGCCACGCTGCAGACCCTGTTCGGCATGGCTCGTGGCGTCAGCGACAGCTGCTGCGGCGGTGCGCACGCCCAGGAAATGACCAAGTGGTTCGACACCAACTACCACTATCTGGTCCCGGAATTCAGCGTTGATCAACAGTTCCAGCTCGGATGGGAACAGTTGTTCGAAGAAGTCGAAGAGGCCCGTGCCCTCGGTCATAACGTCAAACCGGTGATCATCGGCCCACTGACTTATCTATGGCTGGGCAAGGCCAAAGGCGCCGAGTTCGACAAGCTGGAATTGCTTGATCGTTTGCTGCCGCTGTACGGGCAGATCTTCGCCCGGCTGGCCGCACTCGGTGTGGAATGGGTGCAGATCGACGAGCCGATTCTGGTGCTTGACCTGCCGCAGGAATGGAAGAACGCTTTCGAGCGTGCGTACAACCAGATCCAGCGTGATCCGCTGAAGAAACTGCTCGCCACTTACTTCGGTGGTCTGGAAGAGAACCTCGGTCTGGCCGCCAATCTGCCGGTCGACGGTTTGCACATCGACCTGGTACGTGCAGCGGAACAGTACCCGACCATCCTTGATCGCCTGCCGGCCTACAAAGTGCTGTCGCTGGGTGTGGTCAACGGCCGCAACGTCTGGCGCTGCGACCTGGAACATGCGCTGGCGACTTTGCAGCATGCACATGAGCGCTTGGGTGATCGCCTGTGGGTCGCGCCATCGTGCTCCTTGCTGCACAGCCCAGTGGATCTGAACCGCGAAGACCAGCTCGATGCCGAGCTGAAAAGCTGGCTGGCGTTTGCCGTGCAGAAGTGCGAGGAAGTCGCCGTGCTGGCGCAGGCGGTCAGCGAGCCGGAAGCGCCGAAAGTGCTCCGCGCCTTGGCCCAAAGCCGCTCGGTACAGACCAGCCGCGCCGCCTCGCCACGTATTCACAAACCGGCAGTGCAGGCCCGTGTGGCGGCCATTACCGCGCAGGACAGCCAGCGCCAATCGCCGTTTACCCAGCGCATCGCCAAGCAGCGCGCCGGCCTCGATTTGCCACTGTTCCCGACCACCACTATCGGTTCGTTTCCGCAAACTGCGTCGATCCGCCTGGCGCGTCAGTCGTTCAAGCAAGGCAAACTGAGCGAAGCCGAATACACCGAAGCCATGTACAGCGAAATTCGCCACGCCGTGCAAATCCAGGAACAGTTGGGCCTTGATGTGCTGGTGCACGGTGAAGCCGAACGCAACGACATGGTCGAGTACTTCGCCGAGCAGTTGGATGGCTACGTGTTCACCCGTTTCGGCTGGGTGCAGAGCTACGGTTCGCGCTGCGTGAAACCGGCGGTGATCTTCGGTGACTTGAGCCGCCCGCAAGCCATGACCGTGGAGTGGATTCGCTACGCCCAGGGCCTGACCGACAAGGTTATTAAAGGCATGCTGACCGGCCCGGTGACCATGCTGATGTGGTCGTTCCCCCGCGAAGACGTGTCCCGTGAAGTGCAGGCGCGGCAACTGGCGCTGGCGATCCGTGATGAAGTGGTGGATCTGGAAGCCGCCGGGATCAGGATCGTGCAGATCGACGAAGCCGCATTCCGCGAAGGTCTGCCGCTGCGCCGCGCGCAATGGCAGCACTATCTGGATTGGGCCACCGAAGCGTTCCGCCTGTGTGCCTCCGGTGTACGCGACGAAACGCAGATCCATACGCACATGTGCTACAGCGAGTTCAATGATGTGATCGAGTCCATCGCCGCCATGGACGCCGACGTGATCACCATCGAAACCTCGCGTTCGGACATGGAACTGCTCAATGCCTTTGAAGCATTCGATTACCCGAACGAGATCGGGCCGGGCGTCTACGACATTCACTCGCCTCGCGTTCCCGATGCTTCGGAGATGGCCAATTTGCTGCGCAAGGCGGCGCAGCGGATTCCGGCGGAGCGGTTGTGGGTCAACCCGGATTGCGGTCTGAAAACCCGTGGCTGGCCGGAGACTGAAGCGGCGCTGGTGCACATGGTTGCCGCCGCCCGCCAGCTCCGCAAAGAACTGGCCTGAGAGGACAACCACCAAAACCTGTGGGAGCGGGCTTGCTCGCGAAAGCGGAGTGTCAGCTAAATAATTTTCGACTGACACTCCGCCTTCGCGAGCAAGCCCGCTCCCACACTGGGTTCAGTGATTGGTCAGTGACGGCTCATCAAGCCGTGCAACACACCGAGGCGCAGCCCCGGTTCCGACGGCACCATCTGCGAAATGCCAAACACCTTGAACGCCGCCAGCATCAGCACCAGCCCTCCCGGGAGGATGCTCTGGCGATGCGGTTGCAGACCGGCGAGTTTCAACTGCTGCACGTTCTTCACCTTCAGCAGCAACAGCGACAGGCGCAACAACCCACCATAGGTAATGCCGTCCTGACCGAAGTCATTCAAGCGATTAGCCTTGAGCACCTTCGCCAGCATCCGCGCCGTGCCCGACGAGCCAATGGTTTGCTGCCAGCCCTGCGCGCGATAGCGACGGGCGACTTTTTCGAATTGCAGGATCGCCACGCGCTCGGCTTCCTGCAGCGCACCGGGCGCGATGCGCCCGTCAGGGAAATAGCGTGCGCCCAGTGTGCCGCTGCCAATGGCGATGCTTTCGGTGAGCAACGGTTGCGACCCCTGGCCGAGAATCAGCTCGGTGGAACCACCGCCAATGTCTACCACCAGCCGCATGTCCTCCGCCCCCGGCAGGGAGTGGGCGACGCCGGCATACACCAGTTGCGCCTCTTCATGGCCGGAAATGACGTCGATGCGAAACCCGAGATGGCGTTCGGCACTGTGCAGAAACAACTGCGCATTGTCGGCCTCGCGCACCGCGCTGGTCGCCACGGCCCGCACCTTGCCGGCCTCGAAGCCGCGCAGTTTCTTGCCGAACCGCGCCAGCGCCTGCCAGCCACGATCCAGCGCCATTTCGTCCAGCGCACCGCCGTCGAAGCCCTCGGCCAGCCGCACCGGTTCACGCAGGGTTTTGACTTCCTGAATCATGAAACCCTTACGACTGCGCACCGACTGGCCGATCATCATCCGAAACGCATTCGAACCCAGGTCGATGGCGGCAAACAGCGAGGCGTCTTCTTTCATGGGAATCCCTGCGAAACATCCGTCGAAGGCTCAAGACGGTTTGCGAGGATTCTGCGGTGCGCTTGATGACATCCTGATGACGGGGCAGGGGCGGTTCAGTGAATTGTTGGCTGTCATGACACTGTCATTATCCGGCGTCTATCCTGACCCCAATACATCGCGTGTTCTTAAAGTTTTTGCTGCCTCTTTGGGCAGCTTTTTTTTGCCCGCGATTTGGCAAGCCGTGCGCAAGGTTTGCAATCGTGGGCGTCCCTTGGCTAGTATACGATCCATATACACTTCGTATCGGATTCGGATATGGGCATCGTAAAGATTTCAGAAGACATGCACGAGAACCTGCGCATCTCCAGCACCGCGCTCAGCCGCTCGATCAACGCGCAGGCCGAGCACTGGATGCGCATCGGCATGCTCGCCGAGCTGCACCCCAACCTCGACCACAGCGCCATTTGCCGCTTGCTGATCCGCGCCGAACAGAACGGTGGGCTGGATCTGCATCAACTGACTCAGGAAGCCGTCAGCGCATGAGAAATCAGATCAAGATCAATACCCCTGCGGAAATCGCGAAGTCGCGCGCGGCGGGCAAACTCGCCGCCGAAGTGCTGGCGATGCTGGTGCCGCACGTCAAGGCTGGGGTGACGACCGATGAGCTGGATCGGTTGTGCAACGACTACATCGTCAACGTGCAGAAAGCCATTCCGGCCAACGTCGGTTATCACGGCTTCCCGAAAACCGTCTGCGCCTCGGTCAACGATGTGGTGTGCCACGGCATCCCGTCGGGCACGCCGCTGAAGGATGGCGACATCGTCAACCTCGACATCGCGGTAATCAAGGATGGCTGGTTCGGCGACACCAGCCGCATGTACGTGGTCGGCGAGGCGACGCCTGAAGCACAACACCTGATCAAGACCACCTACGACGCGATGTGCGCGGGCATCCGCATGGTGCGTCCGGGCGCGACACTGGGCGACATCGGTCATGCGATCCAGAGCCTGGCGGAGAGCGAAGGTTTCAGCGTGGTGCGCGAGTACTGCGGGCATGGCATTGGCAAGGTGTATCACGATGAACCGCAGATCCTGCATTACGGTTTTCCCAATCAGGGCATGAAGCTCAAGGCGGGGATGATCTTCACCGTCGAACCCATGCTCAATGCCGGCAAGCGCCACGTGAAGAACATGCCGGACGGCTGGACGGTGCTGACCAAGGATGGCTCGCTGTCGGCGCAGTGGGAGCATATGGTCGCGGTGACCGAAACCGGTTTCGAAATTCTCACGGCGTGGCCGGATCAGATTGAAGGATTTGCACCGATTAGCTGAGCGCCACAAAAAAACTGTGGGAGCGGGCTTGCTCGCGAAGGCGGTGTGTCATTCAACATAAACAGTGACTGACACACCGCCTTCGCGAGCAAGCCCGCTCCCACAAGGGGATTTGCGGGGTTACCGAGATCCTCAGTGGGCGCCGGCGGCTTTGTTGAGGTCGCTTTCAGCCCATTCGGTGTAGACGCAGGCATCCGCCGTGGCCCAGCGCACTCGCACCGGATCGCCAGCCTTGAGCGGCATGCCCGCCGCCGACAGCGCTTTAACCGTCATCGAAGTACCGCCCGACGTCACCACGCTGCAGGTCTGGCTTTCGCCAAGAAACAACACTTCCACCACTTGCGCCGACACCTCATTCCAACCCGCCGCCAGCGGCTCTTCGCTCGCCTGTTGCACGCTCAGCGCCACCGCCTTTTCCGGACGCACCATCAGCAGCACATCCTGCTCGGTGTGCAAGCCGGCAGTCAGGCGAATCGACAATGACTGTCCTTCAAACGAAGCCGCCGCATTGCCCTGCGCCTTGAGCTTGAGGAAGTTCGAGTTGCCGAGGAACGACGCGACAAACGCATTCGGCGGATTCTGATACAGGTCATAACCGCTGCCCAAACCAACAATCTTGCCGTGACTGAAAATCGCGATGCGCTGCGACAGACGCATGGCTTCTTCCTGATCGTGGGTGACGTAGACGATGGTGATGCCTAGGCGCCGATGCAATTGGCGCAGTTCATCCTGCAGGTCTTCACGCAGTTTTTTGTCCAGCGCACCGAGCGGTTCGTCCATCAGCAGAATGCGTGGCTCGTAGACCAGCGCCCGGGCGATGGCGACGCGTTGCTGCTGGCCGCCAGAGAGTTGCGAAGGGCGGCGATGGGCGAATTGTTCGAGCTGCACCAGTTTCAACATCGCATCGACACGCTTGTCACGTTCGGCGGCGGCGAGTTTGCGGATCGCCAACGGGAAAGCGATGTTGTCGCGCACCGACAGATGCGGGAACAGCGAATAGCGCTGGAACACCATGCCGATGTCGCGTTTGTGCGGCGGCACGTTGACCAGCGACTGACCGTTGACCAGGATCTCGCCGCTGCTCGGGGTTTCGAACCCGGCGAGCATCGACAGCGTGGTGCTTTTGCCCGAGCCGCTGGAACCGAGGAAGGTCAGGAACTCGCCGTCCTTGATGTCCAGCGAGATGTTGTCGACGGCGGCAAAGTCGCCGTAGTGCTTGTTCAGATTGCGCAGGCTGACCAGGGGTTTGTCGTTCTGCTGGGATGCGTCTTTGATCACGGCACTCATGTCGTACTCCTGGGCGCTCAGGCGCTGATTTCGTTGCGCCGGCGCAGCGCGGCGGCGATCACCATGACCAATACCGACAGGCCGATCAGCAGCGTCGAAGCGACGGCGATCACCGGGGTCAGGTCCTGGCGCAAAGTGGTCCACATTTTTACGGGAAGGGTTTGCAGGGTCGGGCTGGCCATCATCACGCTGAGCACCACTTCGTCCCACGAAACCAGAAAGGCGAAGAGGGCGCCGGCGACCATGCCCGGACGGATCGCCGGGAACGTCACCTTGAACACCGCTTGCAGGCGTGAGGCGCCGCAGATCACCGCCGCGTCTTCAATCGACTGATCGAACAGCTTCAGCGAGTTGATGATCGAGATGATGGTGAACGGCAGCGCGACGATCACATGGCTGACCACGAAGGCAAACATGGTCCCGGTGTAACCGAGCTTGAGAAATAGCGCGTACACCGCCACCGCGATGATCACCAGCGGCACGATCATCGGCAGGGTGAACAGGCCGTAGAGCATTTCCCGACCGGGGAAGCGCCCGCGCACCAGAGCAAACGCGGTTGGCAGACCGAGGGCCACGGCGCAAATCGTGGTCAGCACGGCAACCTTGAGGCTGGCCGCCGCAGCGTTCATCCAGTCGGCGTTGGAGAAGAACTGACCGTACCATTTCAGCGTCCAGCCCGGCGGTGGGAACACCAGCCACTGCGACGAGCCGAACGACAGCAGGACGATGAACACGATCGGCAACAGCAGGAACAAACCGATCAGTCCGGTGGTTGCATACAAGCCGAAACGCATCCGGCGGCTCATGGCATTGGGAGTCAGGAGCATCTCGGCTTACCTCGCGTTGCTGGCGCCAACCGGGGATTCCGGCTGAAGCTTCAGGTAGAAGTAGAACAGCACCAGCGTGATCGCGATCAGCAACGCGGCGCCGGCACTGGCCAGGCCCCAGTTGAGGAACGATTGCACCTGCTGAATGATGAACTCCGGCAGCATCATGTTCTGCGCCCCGCCGAGCAGCGCCGGGGTGACGTAGTAACCGAGCGACATCACGAACACCATCAACCCGCCGGATGCCAGACCCGGCCGGCACAGCGGCAGGAACACCCGGAAGAAGTTGGTCCACGGGCTGGCGCCGCAGATCGAACCGGCCTGCAGGATCATCGGGTCGATGGCCTGCATGGTCGCCTGCAACGGCAGGACGATGAACGGGATCATGATGTAGCTCATGCCGATCACCACACCGGTCAGGTTGTGCACCATTTCCAGCGGCTGATCGATGATCCCCAGCGCCATCAGCGCCTTGTTGATCACGCCCGAGGCTTGCAGCAACACCAGCCACGAATAGGTGCGGGCGAGCAGGCTGGTCCACATCGACAGCAGCACGATGTTGAGAATCCAGCGGCCCCAGCCGCGCGGTACCAGGGTGATCGCCCAGGCCAGCGGAAAGCCCAGCAACAGGCTGAAAATCGTTACCAGTCCGGCCACCGAAAAGGTGTTGAGCAGCACCCGTGCATACGCCGAGTTGGCGAACAGTTGTTCATAGTTGCCAAGGCCCGGGGTCGGTTCCAGCACGCCGCGCAACAGCAGGCCAATCAACGGCGCCAGGAAGAATAAACCGAGGAACAATAGTGCCGGGGCGAGATTGCCGGCACCTTTCCAGCGTTGTCTGAGAGAGGGGGTCGAGCCGGCAACGCCGGTGGCGCTCCCGGTCACCGTTGCAGGACGAGGCGCAGCAGCCGCCATTTTCATTTGACCAGCCATTCGTTCCACCGTGTCGCGATGGCTTGACCGTTCTTGGCCCAGTACGCGAAATCAAGAGTGATCTGATCCTTGGCGTAAGCCGTCGGCAGGTTCGGGGCCAGCACCGAGTCCAGGCGCGCCACGCTGTCGACGTTGACCGGGGCGTAGGCGGTCAGGTTGGAGAAGTCGGCCTGGCCTTTGGCACTGCTGGCGTTGGCCAGAAACTTCATCGCCGCGTCCTTGTTTTTCGAGCCTTTTGGAATTACCAGAATGTCGGCCATGACCAGGTTCTGTTTCCAGCTCACACCCACCGGCGCGCCGTCTTCCTGCAGAGCGTGAATCCGGCCGTTCCAGAACTGACCCATGCTCGCTTCACCGGAGGCCAGCAGTTGCTGCGACTGCGCGCCGCCGCCCCACCAGACGATGTCTTTCTTGATGGTGTCGAGTTTCTTGAAGGCGCGATCCAGATCCAGCGGGTAGAGCTTGTCAGCCGCTACGCCGTCGGCCAGCAGCGCCAGTTCGAGCACGCCGGGGCTTGGCCATTTATAGAGCGCGCGTTTGCCGGGGTAGGTCTTGGTGTCGAACAGCGCGGTCCAGTCCTGCGGCTTGGCGGCGCCGAGCTTGCCTTCGTTGTAGCCGAGGACGAAGGAGAAGAAGAACGAGCCGACGCCGTAATCGCTGACGAAACGCGGGTCGATCTTGTCGCGCTGGATGACTTTGAAATCGAGGGGTTCGAGCAGGCCTTCGGAAGCGGCGCGCAGGGCGAAATCGGCTTCGACATCGACCACGTCCCATTGCACGTTGCCGCTCTCGACCATGGCCTTGAGTTTGCCGTAGTCGGTCGGGCCGTCTTGCACCACGGTGATGCCGCTGGCCTTGCTGAACGGATCGGCCCAGGCCTGTTTCTGCGCATCCTGGGTGCTACCGCCCCAGCTGACGAAGTTCACGCTTTCGGCGGCCATTGCAGCCTGGCCGGTCACGCTCAGCAGTCCCGCAAAAAGGATTGCGGTTGCAGCTTTGTTCAACACCATTTTTACGCCCTCATTGTTGTGTTTTTGAGCGGGCTTGCGTTGTTGCCCGCCTGTCGGGAGCAGTAGCCGGACGGTTTTTCAGGTCGTCCGGTCTATGGAATATCATATTATGGTATTCCAAACTTTGTGCAAGCACTTTGCCTTACCGGTTATCTGTTGATTCTGGTTTTTTGCCTGTGCTCGGCACGAGTCATAGGGCGCACTTTAGAACCAGCCCCTCACCCCAGCCCTCTCCCAAAGGGAGAGGGGAAAGGGAGCCGATTTCCATGCTGTTTAAAACTTGAGTTCGACTCGCAGTTTCAGGTCGATGTATAGCGGTAGAACAACTCGGTCGGCTCCCTCTACCTCCGGGAGAGGGCTGGGGTGAGGGCAGTGTTATTCGGTGAAGGGGATGCTCTCGACCACCTCCAGGTCATACCCGGTCAGCCCCGCATACTTCAGCGGCGGCCCCAGATGCCGCAGCTTGCCCACCCCCAGGTTCTGCAGAATCTGCGCCCCGGTGCCCACCTCCGAATAAATCCGCGATTGCGAGCGACTGAACTGCCTCGGCGGCTGGGTCAGTTGCGGCACGCGCTCGAGAAGCGCCTGCGACGATTCATGATTGGCCAACACCACCACAACGCCATGACCTTCCGCCGCGACCCGTTGCAACGCCGCCCACAGCGTCCAGTTGCTTGGCCCGCTGTACTCGGCGCCGACCAGATCACGCAGCGGATCGATCACATGCACGCGTACTAACGTCGGCTCTTCGCGGCGCAGATCGCCCATCACCATCGCCATGTGCACGCCACCCTCGATGCGGTCTTCGAAAGTGATCAGACGAAAAGTGCCATGCACCGTCGGCAGTTCGCGTTCGCCGATACGTTCGATGGTGTGCTCGGTGCTGAGGCGATAGTGGATCAAGTCAGCGATGGTGCCGATCCTGATCCCGTGCTTGCGCGCAAACACTTCCAGATCCGGACGCCGGGCCATGGTGCCGTCATCGTTCATCACCTCGACGATCACCGAGGCCGGGGTGAAACCGGCCAGGCGGGCAAGGTCGCAGCCGGCCTCGGTGTGGCCGGCGCGGGTCAGCACGCCGCCTTCCTTGGCGCGCAGCGGGAAGATGTGCCCGGGTTGCACCAGGTCTTCGGCGCGGGCGTCTTTGGCCACAGCGGCCGCGACCGTGCGGGCGCGGTCAGCTGCAGAAATGCCAGTGGTGACCCCGACCGCCGCTTCGATCGACACGGTGAACGCGGTGCTGAACACGCTGCCGTTGCTCGGCACCATTTGCTCAAGGCCCAGGCGCTGGCAGTGGTCGTCGGTCAGCGTCAGGCAAATCAGCCCGCGCGCCTCACGCGCCATGAAGCTGATCGCCTCCGGTGTGCAGCAGTCGGCGGCCAGCAGCAGGTCGCCCTCGTTTTCTCGATCTTCGTCATCGACCAGCAGGACCATTTTGCCGAGGCGATAATCTTCGAGGATTTCTTCGATGCTGTTGAAGGCCATGCTGGACTCTCAGGGTTTGTTGGAAATATATTGGTATACCATAATACAAAATAAACAAAGAGGTCACTATGAAGGCGTACTGGATTGCCCACGTGGATGTCGACGATGCCGAGCATTACAGCCAATACACCCAGCGCGCACCGGCGGCCTTCGCCGCGTTCGGCGCGAAATTTCTGGCCCGGGGCGGACGCAGCGAAGCGCTGGAGGGCAGAGCTACTCCTCAGCGTAGCGTGGTGATCGAATTCGAGAGCTATGAGAAGGCCGTGGCGTGCTACCACTCGGCGGCGTATCAGGAGGCGAAAAGTTATCGCGAGGAATGGGCGAGGGCGGAGATCGTCATCGTAGAAGGCATCGCACCACTTTAAGCAACACCGAATATCCCCTGTGGGAGCGGGCTTGCTCGCGAAGGCGGTCAATCATTCAACATTTCTATCGACTGACACACCGCCTTCGCGAGCAAGCCCGCTCCCACAGGGGCGAAGGTGATCCTCAGCGGATGAAGTGGATCTTGCCGCTGTCATCATTGCCCATGTAGATCCCATACACCCCGGCCTGACGCTCCTCGATGTAACGCTCGAGAATCTGCCGGATCGCCGGGTAATAGATCTGCTCCCACGGAATGTCCTCAGGGGCGAAGAACTTGTAGTCGAGGGTCTCAGGGCCGAACTGGCCGGTGATCTCCAGCGCGATCGCGCGGAAAATGATGTACACCTCGCTGATCTTCGGCACGCTGAAAATCGAATACGGCGAGACGATTTCCGCGCGCACGCCGCTTTCTTCCCAGACTTCACGCAGCGCCGCCTGCTCGGTGGTTTCGCCGCTTTCCATGAAGCCTGCCGGCAGCGTCCAGGTACCCGGACGCGGTGGGATCGCCCGTTGGCACAAAAGGTATTTGCCGTCCTGCTCGATGATGCAGCCGGCGATGATCTTCGGATTGACGTAGTGGATATAGCCGCAGCCGCGGCACATCAGGCGCTCGTGCGTATCGCCCGGCGGTACCTGCTGACCAAGGTCAGGGCCACCGCATTTCGGGCAAAAGCTCGGGCTGAACATGTCAGTGACCTATACGCGGTTCTTTCAGCGCGATCGGCAGAGTGATGTTCGGCGTGGCGCCAGTCTCTTCCTGTTTGCGCTTGAGGTAGTCGAGGGCCACGGCCGCAGCGGCGCGTACGTGATCGACACAGGCCTGATGCGCCGCCAGTGGATCGCCGCTCTTGATCGCCTCAACCATTTTTTCCATCTCGTGGTTACTCGCGCCGCGCCGGTTTTCCTGGGACACCGAAGTTGCCCGCAGGTAGCTGATGCGCGCTTGCAACTGGCGTAATTGAGTGGCCGCAACGTGGTTGCCCGAGCCTTCGAGCAGTACGTCGTAGAAGCCCTGCACCGAGTCGATCACCTGTTGCAGTTCGCCGTCCTTGAGTGCCTTGCGGTTCTCGTCGAGGGCTTTTTCCAGGGCCTTGATGTCCTTGGCTTTGGCGCGCAGGGTGAACAGCTGGACGATCAGGCCTTCGAGCACGCAGCGCAGCTCGTAGATGTCGACTGCATCGGCGAGGGTGATGATCGCCACCCGTGGGCCTTTGGCATCGGCGAACTCGACCAGACCTTCGGACTCCAGGTGACGCAGGGCTTCGCGCACCGATGTGCGGCTGACACCGAGGCGATCGCACAGATCGCGCTCGACCAGACGATCGCCGGGCATGAGCTGAAAATTCATGATCGCGCTACGCAGTTTATCCAGCACGATTTCGCGCAGGGTAACGGGGTTGCGATTGACCTTGAAGCTGTCGTCGAGTGGCTGGCGTTTCATGGGGTCCGCTCTTTACTGTGGCTGTCCATGCCAGACGGGCATCAAAACAGCCGAGGGGTTAACTGGAGGCCTCGGCGTCGGCTTCGGCGAAGGCTTCACGGGCGAGCCGGAAACTGTCCACGGCTGCCGGGACGCCGCAATAAATACCGACCTGAAGCAGAATTTCGCGTATTTGCTCACGACTCAGGCCGTTACGCAAGGCGCCGCGCACATGCAGCTTGAGTTCGTGCGGGCGGTTGAGCGCCGAGATCATCGCCAGGTTGATCATGCTGCGCTCCTTGAGCGACAAACCCTCACGCCCCCAGACATGGCCCCAGCAGTATTCGGTGACCATTTCCTGCAACGGGCGGGTAAAGTCGTCGGCGTTGTCGATGGAGCGCTGCACATAGGCTTCGCCCAGCACCTGGGTGCGGATCTTCAGGCCTTTTTCGTACTTTTCGTTACTCATCATTCCTCCTCACAACAGAGACCCCCTTTTGGAATGAAACCTGTGGTGAGGGGATTTATCCCCGACGGGGTGCGAAGCGCCCCCAAACCTGCAACCGCGAATTGCCAGACACACCGCGTGCAAGGATCTTACGACTGCTTCGCAGCCGGTCGGGGATAAATCCCCTCACCACAATGGGCAGTTCCACATTGGGATTTGGGTGTGTTAATCAGGCCAGGGTTGGCAACGGCCCGAGCTTGCCCTTGTGATAAATCATCGGCGTCACCGGTTGCTCGGGCAGGATCAGGTTCTTCACCGCGCCGACAATGATCGCGTGATCACCACCGTCGTATTCACGCCACAACTCGCACTCGATGATTGCCGTGGCCTTGGCGAGGATCGGGTTACCCAGTTCGCTCAAATGCCACTGGATGTTTTTGGCCTTGTCCTTGCCTTTACCGGCGAAAGCGTAGGCCTCGGCGGTCTGGTCGGCGGACAGCAAATGGATCGCGAACTTCTTGCTGTCGCGCAGCACCGGGTAGGTGTCGGAGGCATAGTTGGGGCAGAACAGCACCAGCGCCGGATCAATCGACAGCGCGCTGAAGGCGCTGGCGGTGATGCCGACGATGCCGCCCTCCGGGTCGAGGGTGGTGACCACCGTGACCCCGGACGGGAATGAGCTCATGACGTCTTTGTAAATGCCGGGTTCGATCATGTCGCAGGACTCCTAGCGCATCACAAACGGATCAGGCATCGGGGCCTGAGAGAGATTGATCCACACCGTTTTCAGTTCGGTGTAGGCCAGCACCGAATCGATGCCGCTTTCGCGTCCATAGCCACTGTTCTTGAAGCCGCCGATCGGCGCCATCGCCGACACCGCACGGTAGGTATTGACCCAGATGATTCCCGAACGCACATCCCGCGCCAGACGATGGGCGCGGCCCAGGTCGCGAGTCCAGATGCCGGCGGCGAGGCCGAACTGCGAGTCGTTGGCAATCGCCAGCGCTTCGGCTTCATCTTTGAAGCGAATCACTGAAGCCACCGGGCCGAAGACTTCTTCCTGCATGATCTTCATCGAGTTGCGGTCGCACTCGAACAGCGTCGGCTCGTAGAACCAGCCGTCACCCAGATCGGTGGGGCGTTTGCCGCCGGTGCGCAACCGCGCGCCTTCAGCAAGGGCATCAGCCACCAAGCCTTCGACTACTGCCAGTTGCTGCGCGGTGGCCATCGGGCCCATTTCGCTGTGGTCTTCCTGCGGGTTGCCGATGCGGATGCGCTGGGCGCGTTCGACCAGACGGTTGACGAACTCGTCGTAGATTTCGTCCTGTACCAACAAACGTGAGCCGGACACGCAGCTCTGGCCCGAGGCCGCATAGATCCCGGCAATCGCGCCGTTGATCGCGCTGTCCAGATCGGCGTCGGCGAAGATGATGTTCGGCGATTTGCCGCCGAGTTCCAGCGACAGCTTGGCGAAGTTTTCGGCGCTGCTGCGCACCACGTGCCGGGCGGTGGCCGCGCCGCCGGTGAAGGCGATCTTGCGGATCAGCGGATGACGGGTGAGGGCGGCGCCGGTGCTCGGGCCGTAACCGGTGACAACGTTGACCACGCCCGGCGGAATCCCGGCTTCGAGGGCCAGACGTGCCAGCTCAAGGATGGTCGCCGAGGCGTGCTCGGACGGCTTGATCACGATGGTGTTGCCGGCGGCGAGGGCCGGGGCCAGTTTGATCGCGGTCAGGTACAGCGGGCTGTTCCACGGAATGATCGCGGCAACCACACCCATCGCTTCGTGCACGGTGTAGGCAAACAGGTCGGGCTTGTCCAGCGGCAGGGTGCCGCCTTCGAGCTTGTCGGCCAAGCCTGCGGTGTAATGGAAGAACTCCGGCAGATAGCCGACCTGACCGCGGGTTTCGCGGATCAGTTTGCCGTTGTCGCGGCTTTCCAGCTGCGCCAGTTGTTCCTTGTTTTCCGCGATCAGGTCACCGAGACGGCGCAGCAGTTTGCCGCGTGCGGTGGCGGTGAGGCCGCGCCAGGCCGGGCTGTTGAAAGCCGTCTGCGCCGCTTGCACCGCGCGTTCGACGTCAGCTTCATCGGCGTCAGGCAGTTCGGCCCAGGCTTGCGCGCTGGCCGGGTTGAGGCTTTCGAAAGTCTTGCCGGAGAGGGCGTCGACCCATTCTCCGCCGATGCACATCTGGAAGCGTGCGAGTGTCATGCAACGATCCCCTTTATAGGGTTTTGTCGGGAGTGTGCGAATTCGAGAAATTCCAGCAGCGTCTGGTTGACCAGCCGCGGCGACTCTACCGGCATCATATGCCGTTGCTCGGGCAGCACCGCAACCTTCGCGCCGGGGATGCGTCGGGCCAGTTGCTCGGCCATTTCCGGGGTGGAGCCGGGGTCGAGTTCGCCGGTGGCGATCAGCGTCGGCGCCTGGATGCTGCCGAGGTCGTCGGCGCGGTACATGTCCTGCGTGGCGAACAATTCGTAGGTGGTCAGGTAACCCTGCGGGTCGTTGCCGGCCAGGGTCTGACGAATGGCTGCGATCTGCGCCGGGTTGGCCGCCTGATATTCACGGCTGAACCAGCGCGACAGCGCCGCTTCGGCGTTGGCATCCGGGCCGTGCTCAGCGGCCTGCGCGGTACGGGCGATGACCCCGGCGCGCTGTTCTTCACTGCGGTTGAACACGCTGTTAAGCACCACCAGGCTTTGCAGGCGCTCCGGGTAGTGCAGGGCAAACGCCCGTGCCACCAGTCCGCCCATGGAGAAACCGATCACCGCTGCCTGGGGCAGATTCAGGTGATCGAGCAGCTCCAGCAACTGATCGGCATAACCGAGCAGGCCGGTGCCGCTGGCCGGGCGCGGGCTGGCGCCGTGGCCGAGCATGTCGTAGGCGATCACCCGGTATTGGGCAGACAGGCCAACGATCTGGCCGCCCCACATTTCTTTGTTCAGGCCCACGCCGTGGATCAAGACCACGGGCTGGCCTTGGCCGGTCGCCAGGTAACTGGTGCCAGCCGGGGTGAGTTCAGCGGTGAGCCGAATCATGGAGCGCTCCTGCAATGCCTTTTTATTGTGATTACTGGGCTTTTTCGGCGGCCAGTTCTTCCAGATCGATGTAGCGGTTGCCGATGCGCGGGTGCAGGCGACCACCGTCGGCGCAACCGAGCACCACGACGATTTCGTCGGCACGCGGCGCGTCTTCGATCTGCATTTCCAGGGTGATGTAGTGCGAACGCAGCCCTTCGTCGTCCTTGTGCATCATCGGGATCTGGATCGAGGTTCCCGGGCCGCCGCGCTTGTTGGTGAAGCTCAGGTAGCTCTTGGCCTTGACCGCTTCGCGGTAGTGATTGCCGAAGCGCAGGGTGTGGATCACCGCCGAGGCGTGTTCGATCTCGCCGTCGGCGCCGACCACTGCCGCTTTGCCGTACGCCTCGATCTTCTCGGCGCCGCCGATGATGCCCACCAGACGCTCGACCATCATGGCGCCGAGGTCGGAGCAGTTGGCGCGGATCTGCGGTTTCAGATCCTCAACGAAACCGTTGCCGACCCACGGGTTCTTCATCACCACAGCCAGGCCGACCATGGTCACTGGCTTGTCAGTGGCCTTGCCGCCTTCGATGAAGGTTTCTTCGACATAGCTGACGATCTTGCGAATTTCGAAACTCATGAGCTGCTCCGTAGGGGGATTGAGAGTGTCTGTGCGTCTGATGGTATACCATAATACCGATCGTGCAAGTCCCCCACGCAAGATTTGCCGCATCCATCCGGCGAATGGCGGTGTATTCATCCGCCAGCCCCAATCTCACAAACACCATTGCACCCTGTGGGAGGGGGCTTGCTCCCGAAAGCGGTGGATCAGTCGACATCTCTGGTACCTGACACATCGCCTTCGGGAGCAAGCCCCCTCCCACAGTGGAAATCACCACCGACAGGAGGCCCATCCGGTTAACAAAAGATAACGTGGCGCCGATTGTCAGACGTTTCCAAAGCCCGATAGGATGAGCCAGCTTCCCAAGGCGCTCTGGACTGCGGGTTTCACGGCTATGCTTGTGACCTGTCAGTTACCACGAGCACCCTTGCGGCGCCCTAAGGCCCAATGGCCTAACAATAATAAATAGGGGAAGGTCTATGAGTCGTTGCCGCCCGCCGGCGTTTCGCAACACCGCGTTGCTGGCCACAGCCCTCACACTGCTGGGCTGTGCTGCCTTGTCGGCACCCGTGCTGGCCGCCGAAGCGCCCGCCGACGGGGTGTATTCCACCGAATCGGCCAAAGCCGCCAAAAGCCTGATGCTCGATGTTGTCCACGCCGGCACCCGGTTGGTGGCGGTGGGTGATCGCGGGCACATTCTCTATTCCGATGACCAGGGCAAGACCTGGACCCAGGCCAAGGTGCCGACCCGGCAACTGCTGACGGCGGTGTATTTCGTCGACGACAAGCACGGCTGGGCGGTCGGTCACGACGCGCAGATTCTCGCCAGCGAAGACGGCGGCCTGACCTGGAGCAAACAGTTCGAAGACCTCAAGCGCGAAGCACCGCTGCTCGACGTCTGGTTCCGGGACGTTAATCACGGTGTTGCGGTCGGTGCCTACGGTGCGCTGCTGGAAACCACCGACGGCGGCAAGAACTGGCAAGACGTCAGCGACCGCCTCGACAATCAGGATCAGTTCCACCTCAACGCCATCGCCGCCGTCAAGGACGCCGGGCTGTTCATCGTCGGCGAGCAGGGCAGCATGTTCCGCTCCCCGGACTGGGGCCAGACCTGGGAGAAACTCCAGGGCCCGTATCAAGGCTCGCTGTTCGGCGTGATCGGCACCGCGCAAGCGCAGACTCTGTTGGCCTACGGCCTGCGCGGCAACCTCTACCGCTCCAGCGATTTCGGCAGCACCTGGCAGCAGGTCGAACTCAAGGCCGCGCGCGGTGCGCTGGAGTTCGGTCTGTCCGGCGCGACCCTGCTCGCGGATGGCTCGATTGTGATCGTCGGCAACGGCGGCTCGGTGATCAGCAGCAGCGACAACGGCGAAACCTTCAGCGTGTTCAACCGCCCGGACCGCATCTCGCTGTCCTCGGTCACTGCGGCCGGCGACGGCAATCTGATTCTGACCGGGCAGGGCGGCGTGCACACCACGCAGCCCAACGGCGCCGAGATCAATAATAAGAAGGCGGGGCTATGACTTCCTTGATCACTCCTCAGCAGGACAAAGCGACGTTCCTCGAACGTCTGATTTTCAACAACCGCCCGGCCGTGATCCTGATCTGCCTGGTGGTCAGCATCTTCCTGTTCTGGCAGGCCACGCTGATCCGGCCGTCCACCAGTTTCGAAAAAATGATCCCGCTCAAGCATCCGTTCATCGAAAAGATGATGGAGCACCGCAACGATCTGGCGAACCTGGGCAACACCGTACGGATTTCGGTGGAAGCCAAAGACGGCGACATCTTCTCCAAGGAGTACATGGAGACCCTGCGGCAGATCAACGACGAGGTGTTCTACATCTCCGGCGTCGACCGCTCCGGCCTCAAGTCGCTGTGGAGTCCGAGCGTACGCTGGACCGAAGTGACCGAGGAAGGTTTTGCCGGCGGTGAAGTGATTCCGCAGAGCTACGACGGCTCGCCGGACAGCCTCGACATGCTGCGCAACAACGTCCTCAAGTCGGGGCAGGTCGGGCGTCTGGTGTCCAATGACTTCAAGTCGAGCATCGTCGACATCCCGCTGCTGGAGTCCTACCCGGACCCGCAGGACCAAGGCAAGTTGCTGGCGCTGGACTACCGCCAGTTCTCCCATGAACTCGAAGACAAGATCCGCAACAAGTTCGAAGCGCAGAACCCCAACGTCAAGATCCATATCGTCGGTTTCGCCAAGAAGGTCGGTGACCTGATCGACGGTCTGGTGATGGTGGTGATGTTCTTCGGCATCGCCTTCGTCATCACCCTGATCCTGCTGCTGTGGTTCACCAACTGCCTGCGCAGTACCGTGGCGGTGTTGAGTACCACACTGGTGGCGGTGGTCTGGCAGCTCGGGCTGATGCACTTCTTCGGTTTCGGACTCGATCCGTATTCGATGCTGGTGCCGTTCCTGATCTTCGCCATCGGCATTTCCCACGGCGTGCAGAAGATCAACGGGATCGCCCTGCAATCGAGTGAAGCGGACAACGCTCTGACCGCGGCGCGGCGTACCTTCCGGCAACTGTTCCTGCCGGGGATGATCGCGATTCTCGCTGACGCCGTGGGCTTCATCACGCTGCTGATCATCGACATCGGGGTGATCCGCGAACTGGCGATCGGCGCCTCCATCGGCGTGGCGGTGATCGTGTTCACCAACCTGATCCTGCTGCCGGTGGCGATTTCCTATGTCGGCATCAGCAAGCGCGCGATTGCCAAGAGCAAGAAGGACGCGAATCGCGAACATCCGTTCTGGCGTTTCCTGTCGAACTTCGCCAGCCCGAAAGTCGCACCGGTCTCCATCGCTTTGGCGCTGATCGCTTTCGGCGGCGGCCTCTGGTACAGCCAGAACCTGAAGATCGGCGACCTCGACCAGGGCGCGCCAGAGCTGCGTCCGGACTCGCGCTACAACAAGGACAACAACTTCATCATCAACAACTACTCCACCAGTTCCGACGTGCTGGTGGTGATGGTCAAGACCGCCACCGAAGGCTGCTCGCGCTACGAAGCCATGGCGCCGATCGACGAACTGATGTGGAAGATGCAGAACACCGAGGGCGTGCAGTCGGCGATCTCGCTGGTGACCGTGTCCAAGCAGATGATCAAGGGCATGAACGAGGGCAACCTGAAATGGGAAACCCTGTCGCGCAATCCGGATGTGCTGAACAACTCGATCGCCCGCGCCGACGGCCTGTACAACAACAGCTGTTCGCTGGCGCCGGTGTTGATCTTCCTCAACGACCACAAGGCTGAAACCCTCGACCGTGCGGTACACGCGGTGCAGGAATTCGCCAAGGCCAACAACAAGGACGGTCTTGAATTCATCCTCGCCGCCGGTAACGCCGGGATCGAAGCGGCCACCAATGAAGTGATCAAACAGGCCGAACTGACCATCCTGATCCTGGTGTACATCTGCGTCGCGGTGATGTGCATGATCACCTTCCGTTCATGGGCGGCGACCCTGTGCATCGTCCTGCCGCTGGTGCTGACCTCGGTGCTGGGCAACGCGCTGATGGCGTTCATGGGCATCGGCGTCAAAGTCGCGACCCTGCCGGTGGTGGCGCTGGGCGTGGGCATTGGCGTGGACTACGGCATCTACATCTACAGCCGGCTGGAAAGTTTCCTGCGCGCCGGGATGCCGTTGCAGGAAGCCTATTACCAGACCCTGAAATCCACCGGTAAAGCGGTGCTGTTCACCGGTCTGTGCCTGGCGATTGGCGTGTGCACCTGGATCTTCTCGGCGATCAAGTTCCAGGCCGACATGGGCCTGATGCTGACCTTCATGCTGCTGTGGAACATGTTCGGTGCGCTGTGGCTGCTGCCGGCGCTGGCGAAGTTCCTGATCAAACCGGAAAAGCTGGCGGGGCAGAAGGGCAATTCGTTGTTCGCCCACTGATCCGGATGCCTGAAACGACGAAGCCGCAACCTTAAGGTTGCGGCTTTTTTATGAGTCAAGATCAAAAGCCCCTCACCCTAGCCCTCTCCCAGAGGGAGAGGGGACTGACCGAGGTGTGCGGCTTGATACATCGACCTGGAAATACCGAATCGATTATGGATTCACAGCAAATCATGAGATTTGAGATACCAGCCGATTATGGATTCAAAGCAAATCGTTCACGTCGGTGTAGGTCGTCAATATTCCCGGATCGGTCCCCTCTCCCTCGGGGAGAGGGCTAGGGTGAGGGCAAGCGGTCTCAAGGCTTACGAAAGATCCGCCCCAAGCACAACACTCAAGGCACTGCGCGCATCATCCAGCTGAACCAGCGTCGCGTGGCGGGCGCCAAGGGCATCACGGTTCTCGATCGCGGTAAGAATCGCCTTGTGCCGCGGCAGCGCCAGTTCATGCAGATTCGGCCGTTGATTCGAATGCTTCAACGCCTCGGCAATCGCCACCGAAAGCATGTTGCACAGGTTCGCCAGCAGATCGTTATGGGTCGCGTCGGCGATGCGGCTGTGGAAGTCCAGATCCGGTTGCAGCAAGGCTTCCGGCGTCGGCGCTGATTCCATGCGCTGATAGGCTTCGCCGATGGCGGCGATGTCGGCCTCTGTCGCGTGCTGGGCGGCGAGGGCGGCAGCGGCCGGTTCGATGATGCTGCGCACGCTGGTCAGCACATTGAAGAATTCATTCTGCGGACTGCTTTGCATCAGCCAGTGCAGCACGTCCGGGTCGAGCATGTGCCACTCGCGACGGGCCTTGACCACCGTACCGACGCGCGGTTTTGAATACACCAGCCCCTTGGCCACCAGCACCCGCGTGGCTTCGCGCAACACCGGCCGGCTCACCGCGTATTCCTCGCACAACAGCGCTTCGGCGGGCAGTTTGTCGTCGGGCAAAAAACGTCCGGAGACGATCTGCATGCCCAGTTCCTGGACAATGCGCGAGTGCATGCTTTTACGGTCGGAAGGTTTGCGGTAATCCATGGGGAACGGCGCGATCCTGAGCGATGGAGATGCCGCGCATCATAGCAGGCGTGCGGCGATCTTGAGGCTGATGCATAGCAAATGTAGGAGTGAGCCTGCTCGCGATGGCGGTGTGTCAGTCAGCATCGATACCAACTGGCGGACCGCTATCGCGAGCAGGCTCACTCCTACAGTAGATCTGCGGTGTCAGTGAGAATGACGCGGGACTTCCGCCCCTCGGCAACCCACCAGGAAGTCAAAGTCACAGCCCTGATCCGCCTGCAGCACATGGTCGATGTACAGCTGACGATAGCCGCCGACCAGTAGCTGCTGCGGTGGCTGCAGATCTGCCATGCGCGCCGCCAGTTCGGCATCCGGAATATCCAGATGCAAACGCCCGCTGGCGCAATCCAGCTCGATCCAGTCGCCTTCCTGCACCACCGCCAACGGCCCGCCGGCCGCCGCTTCCGGGGCAACGTGCAAAACCACCGTGCCGTACGCGGTGCCGCTCATTCGCGCATCAGAAATGCGCACCATATCGGTCACACCCTGAGCCAGCAGCTTGGCCGGCAAGCCCATGTTGCCCACCTCGGCCATGCCCGGATAACCCTTCGGCCCGCAATTCTTCATCACCAGAATCGAATCTTTATCGACATCCAGTTCCGGATCATTGATCCGCGCCTTGTACATGTCGAAGTTTTCAAACACCACCGCACGGCCACGATGCTGCATCAGCTCAGGCGTAGCGGCGGACGGCTTGAGCACCGCACCGAGCGGCGCCAGGTTGCCGCGCAGCACGCAGATACCGCCGTCAGCGCGGATCGGATTGTCAAGGGTACGGATCACTTCGTCCTCGCCGTAGATCGGCGCGTCCTTGGTGTTTTCGCCCAGCGATTTACCGTTGACGGTGAGGGCATCCGGATTGGGGATCAGATTAGCCTCGCCGAGACGGCGCAGCACCGCCGGCAAGCCGCCGGCGTAGTAAAACTCTTCCATAAGGAAACGCCCGGACGGTTGCAGGTCGACAATGGTCGGCATGCCGCGCCCGATACGCGTCCAGTCGTCCAGATCCAGCTCGACACCGATGCGCCCGGCGATGGCTTTCAAGTGGATCACCGCGTTGGTCGAACCGCCAATAGCCGCGTTGACCCGAATGGCGTTTTCAAAGGCTTCCTTGGTCAGGATCTTCGACAGGCGCAAGTCTTCGCGCACCATCTCCACCGCGCGCATGCCGGACATGTGCGCCAGCACATAACGCCGCGCATCCACCGCCGGAATCGCTGCGTTGTGCGGCAGGGACGTGCCCAGTGCTTCGGCCATGCAAGCCATGGTCGACGCGGTGCCCATAGTGTTACAGGTGCCCGCCGAGCGTGACATGCCGCCCTCGGCCGCGAGGAAGTCGTCAATGGTGATAGTGCCGGCCTTGACCTGTTCGCTGAGCTGCCAGACCACGGTGCCGGAGCCGATGTCCTTGCCCTTGTGCTTGCCGTTGAGCATCGGCCCGCCGGTGACGACGATCGCCGGCACGTCGCAACTGGCCGCGCCCATCAGCAGCGCCGGGGTGGTTTTGTCGCAGCCGGTCAGCAGCACCACGCCGTCAATCGGGTTGCCGCGAATCGCTTCTTCGACGTCCATGCTCGCCAGGTTGCGGGTGAGCATGGCGGTCGGGCGCAGGTTCGACTCGCCATTGGAGAACACCGGGAATTCCACCGGAAAGCCACCAGCCTCGATCACCCCGCGTTTGACGTGCTCCGCGATCTGGCGGAAATGCGCGTTGCACGGGGTCAGTTCCGACCAGGTGTTGCAGATGCCGATGATCGGCTTGCCATGAAACTGGTGGTCGGCGATGCCCTGATTCTTCATCCAGCTGCGGTACATGAAGCCGTTCTTGTCGGCAGTGCCAAACCATTGGGCCGAGCGCAGGGTGGGTTTCTTCTCAGACATGATCGATTCTCTTATTGTAAGACTATTGTTTGCGAGTCACGGCTAAACATAAGCGCAAAATCGCCGCTTTGGAAGTGTTGTTGGGTAATTAGTATTACTATATAGTCGTTTTCGACGGAGGGATTGGCCCTGGCGGATTTCCGCGAGAGGCGTCCCCCGAGGTTCCATAAAAACAACAATCGGAGACCGATCCCATGAGCCAGGAACTGCGGCTTGTCCGGCGCATCACGCTGAAACTGATTCCTTTCCTGATCCTGCTGTACCTGATCGCCTATGTGGATCGCTCCGCCGTCGGCTTCGCCAAGCTGCACATGGGCGCCGACATCGGCATCGGTGACGCGGCCTACGGTCTCGGTGCCGGACTGTTTTTCATCGGCTACTTTCTTCTCGAAATCCCCAGCAACCTGATGCTCGAGCGCTTCGGTGCGCGGCGCTGGTTTGCGCGGATCATGATCACCTGGGGCGCGATCACCATCGGTATGGCGTTCGTCCAGGGCCCGCACAGTTTCTACGTGATGCGCTTTCTGCTCGGCGCGGCGGAGGCGGGGTTCTTCCCCGGCGTTCTGTACTACATCACCCAATGGTTTCCGGTGCGCCATCGCGGCAAGATCCTCGGCCTGTTCATCCTCTCGCAACCCATCGCGATGATGATCACCGGCCCGGTATCCGGCGGCTTGCTGGGCATGGACGGCATCCTCGGTCTGCACGGCTGGCAGTGGCTGTTCATCGTCATCGGCACCCCGGCGATCCTCCTGACCTGGCCGGTATTGCGCTGGCTGCCCGACGGCCCGCAGAACGTGAAGTGGATGGATCAGGCCGAGAAAGACTGGCTGACCGGCGAACTGAAAAAAGATCTTCAGGAATACGGCCAGACCCGTCACGGCAACCCGCTGCATGCGCTCAAAGACAAACGCGTGTTGCTGCTGGCACTGTTTTACCTGCCGGTGACCCTGAGCATTTATGGCCTCGGCCTGTGGCTGCCGACGCTGATCAAACAGTTCGGCGGCAGCGATCTGGTGACCGGTTTTGTCTCGGCGGTGCCGTACATCTTTGGCATCGTCGGTCTGCTGATCGTGCCGCGCAGTTCCGACCGCATGAATGATCGCTACGGCCATCTGGCGGTGCTCTATGTACTGGGCGCGCTGGGCCTGTTCTTCAGCGCGTGGCTGACCCTGCCGGTGGCGCAACTGGCGGCGCTGTGCCTGGTGGCGTTTGCGCTGTTTTCCTGCACGGCGGTGTTCTGGACCTTGCCGGGACGATTCTTCGCTGGGGCGAGTGCGGCGGCGGGGATTGCGCTGATCAACTCGGTGGGCAACCTCGGCGGCTACATCGGGCCGTTCGTGATCGGCGCGCTGAAGGAGTACACCGGGAATCTGGCTTCGGGGCTGTATTTCCTCAGTGGGGTGATGGTGTTCGGTTTGATCCTGACGGGCATCGTCTACCGCGTGCTTGAGCGCAAACACGTGCTACCGGTCGAGCAGTTCGCCGCCAGTGCGCGCGGTGCTACCCGAACCTGAATCTGCAGAACAACATGGAACCCATGTGGGAGCGGGCTTGCTCGCGAATGCGGTGGGTCAGCCACCATCATTCGTTGAATGAAACACCGCATTCGCGAGCAAGCCCGCTCCCACAATGGATCGGCGCCGAACTCAAGACTGGTTTACAGGAGAGGACATATGCATCTGGTTCAATTCGAATTGATTAACGGCGAGCGCCGCGTCGGCGTGGTCGACAACGGGCTGATCCGCGAAGTGCAGGACGCCCGCAGCGTACGCGATCTCGCACTGGCCGCGATCGAGGCCGGCGGCACTCTGGAGCAGCAAGTCCAAACCCACGGCCTGGGCATCAGTCATGACTATGCGCAGTTGCTCAAAGACCGGCGCATCCTGCCACCGCTGGATCACCCGGACCCGGCGCACTTGCTGGTCAGCGGTACCGGCCTGACGCACCTGGGCAGCGCTTCGGCGCGGGACAAGATGCACCAGCAGGCCGGCGACGAAGCGCAAATGACCGACACCATGCGCATCTTCAAATGGGGCGTGGAGGGTGGCAAACCGGCGGCGGGGCAGGCGGGCGTGCAGCCAGAATGGTTCTACAAGGGCGACGGCAGCATCGTTGTGCGTCCGGGCGAGGCCTTTCCGTTGCCACCGTTTGCCGAGGATGCCGGCGAGGAACCGGAAATGGCCGGGCTCTACGTCATCGGCCACGACGGCAAACCGTATCGCCTCGGTTTCGCAGTGGGCAACGAATTCTCCGACCACGTCATGGAACGCAAGAACTACCTGTACCTGGCCCACTCGAAACTGCGCAGTTGCAGCTACGGCCCGGAACTGCGCACCGGTGAATTGCCGCAGCATCTGGCCGGCACCAGTCGCATCCTGCGTAACGGCGAAGTGCTGTGGCAAAACGAATTTCTCAGCGGCGAGGCCAACATGTGCCACAGCCTCGCCAACCTCGAATACCACCACTTCAAATACCGCCAGTTCCTGCGTCCTGGCGACGTGCACATCCACTTTTTCGGCACCGCGACCCTGTCGTTCGCCGATGGCATTCGCACCCAACCAGGCGACCGGTTTGAAATCAGCCAGGCCGAATTCGGCGCACCGCTGGTCAACGGTATCGCCCCGGCAGCAGCGGCTTTTCAACCGGACAGCATCGGCACCCTTTAAGGAGCTCCCATGACTCAGATTCTCGGCCACAACTACATCGGCGGACAGCGCAGCGCAGCAGGCAACGTCAAACTGCAAAGCGTCGACGCGACCAACGGCGAACACCTGCCGTACGATTTCATTCAAGCGACTGAAGCCGAAGTCGATGCCGCCGCCAAAGCCGCCGCCGCAGCGTACCCGGCTTATCGCAGCCTCAGCGCCGAACGCCGCGCGCAATTTCTCGACGCGATTGCCGATGAACTGGATGCCTTGGGTGATGATTTCGTCGCGCTGGTCTGCCGCGAAACCGCGCTGCCGGCGGGGCGGATTCAGGGCGAGCGCGGGCGCACCAGCGGCCAGATGCGCCTGTTCGCCAAAGTCCTGCGGCGCGGAGATTTCTACGGCGCGCGAATCGATTTGCCATTGCCGGATCGCCAGCCATTGCCGCGCCCGGATCTGCGCCAGTACCGCATCGGCCTCGGCCCGGTGGCCGTGTTCGGTGCGAGCAACTTTCCGTTGGCGTTTTCCACTGCGGGCGGTGATACCGCTGCCGCGCTGGCCGCCGGTTGCCCGGTGGTGTTCAAGGCCCACAGCGGCCACATGGCAACCGCTGAACTTGTTGCCGACGCACTGATTCGCGCCGCCGAAAAAACCGCGATGCCGGCAGGCGTGTTCAACATGATCTACGGCGGTGGCGTTGGCGAATGGCTGGTCAAGCATCCGGCGATCCAGGCAGTCGGTTTCACCGGTTCGCTCAAGGGCGGTCGGGCACTGTGCGACATGGCAGCGGCGCGGCCGCAACCGATTCCGGTGTTCGCCGAAATGTCGAGCATCAACCCGGTGATCGTTCTGCCTCAAGCCTTGGCTGAGCGCTCGGAAACCATTGCCCGCGACCTGACCGCTTCAGTGGTGCAGGGCTGCGGCCAGTTCTGCACCAATCCGGGTTTGGTCATTGGTATTCGCTCGCCGCAGTTCAGCGCCTTCGTCCAGCAAGTCGCCGGGCTGATTGGCGACCAACCGGCGCAGACCATGCTCAACGCCGGCACCCTCGGCAGCTATGGCAAAGGTCTGCAAAAGTTGCTGGCGCATCCCGGCATCGCGCATCTGGCGGGTAATCCGCAGCAGGGCAGTCAGGCGCAGCCGCAACTGTTCAAGGCAGACGTCAGCCTGTTGATCAACGGCGATGAAGTGCTGCAGGAAGAAGTATTTGGCCCGACCACAGTCATCGTCGAAGTGGCGGACAAGGCCGAGCTCAGCGCGGCGCTGCATGGGCTGCATGGACAGCTGACGGCGACGATGATCGGCGAACTGGTCGACTTCGAACGCTTCCCGGAGCTGACACCGCTGCTCGAACAGAAAGTCGGGCGGATCCTGCTCAATGGCTATCCGACGGGTGTGGAAGTGTGTGATTCGATGGTGCATGGCGGGCCGTATCCGGCGACATCCGATGCGCGCGGAACGTCGGTGGGGACGTTGGCGATTGATCGTTTCCTGCGCCCGGTGTGCTTCCAGAATTACCCCGACAGCTTGCTGCCGGAACCGCTGAAGAATGGCAATCCGTTGCGCATCCAGCGGCTGGTGGATGGCAAGCCCTCGCGCGACGCGTTGTAAATCGCGCCGCACACCCCCTGTGGGAGCGGGCTTGCTCGCGAAGGCATTCTTTCAGTCAGTGATTGATTGCCTGACACACCGCTTTCGCGAGCAAGCCCGCTCCCACAGGGATCTCCAGCGACAATGAGCTATCATTGGCCCTTTCCCCCCTAAGAAAGACTGTTTGCCATGACTGCCCAAACCCTTCTCAACGCCCTCGAACACTGCGGCATGGTCGAAATCGACGGCTTGCATGCCTTCGAATTCGCCCTCGACGAAGACGACAACCTGCACATCGAATGCATCGATGGCCGCACGGCCAAGCATTGGGAGTTCACCCCGGCGCAGGTTACGGCGGCGACGTTTGACGAAGACCTGCAGAGCTGGCTGATCATTGGCTACGCCAGCGACACCAAAACCACCGGCGAGCACCGTCTGGTCTGCC
Organism: Pseudomonas fluorescens; assembly: GCF_004683905.1. NCBI lineage: Bacteria > Pseudomonadati > Pseudomonadota > Gammaproteobacteria > Pseudomonadales > Pseudomonadaceae > Pseudomonas > Pseudomonas fluorescens. Next base: position 3,514,905 of record NZ_CP038438.1, on the reverse strand, counting down.
TTGGTGATGTAGTCAGCAGCAGCGACGACGAGGAAGATGATCAATGAACATGCGTAAATTCTGGCCGCTGCTGATGGCCGGCAGTGTCGGTGCGATGGGCCTGTCCAGTGCCAGCGCCGAGACTTATCAATTGCTGGTGGGCTCCTACACCGCAGGCACCAGCCAGGGCATCTATCGAATGAATTTCGATAGCGCCACCGGGCAGATCGACGCCAAGCCGCTGCAAGTGGTCAAGAGCGAAAACCCGTCGTGGCTGACCCTGTCCAAAGACCAGAAGCAGCTGTTCGTGGTCAACGAAAACGGCCCCGGCCAGAAAGACCCGGTCGGCCGCGTCAGCAGCTACTTGATCGATCCGAAGACCCACGCCCTGACCCTGATCAATCAAGTGCAGAGCCTGGGCAACGAGCCGACCCATTCGAGCCTCAGCGGCGATGCCAGCCATCTGTTCGTCAGCAACTATTCGGTGGTGGAAGATCCGGGCGGCACCCTCGCGGTGTTGCCGGTCGGCGCCGATGGCAAGCTCAAACCGGTGGTGCAGATGAGCGCGCACCCGGCGAGCCGGGTCAACCCCGAGCGTCAGGCCTCGAACCACGTGCACTCGACCGTTTCCTCACCGGATGGCCGCTACGTGTTCTCCAACGACCTCGGGGCGGACAAGGTCTTCATCTACAAATTTGACCCGAAGGCCAACCCGGACCTGCCGCTGACCCCGGCGAAAACCGCTTCGGTGAGCCTGCCTGCCGGCAGTGGCCCGCGTCATCTGCTGTTCAGTGCCGACGGCAAGCATGCCTGGCTGACCATGGAAATGAGCGCGCAGGTCGCGGTGTTCGACTACCACGACGGCGTGCTGACCCAGACGCAAATGGTCGATCTGGCCGCCGGTCAGCCGACCTCGGACAAAGCCGCCGCCGCGCTGCATGCGTCGGCCGATGGCAAGTTCCTCTACGTCAGCAACCGTGGCACCGCCAATCAACTGCTGGTATTCAGCATCGATCCGGCCACCGGTCAGCTCAAAGAGCTGCAAAAACGTTCGGTGGAAGGCGATCACCCGCGTGAGTTCAGCCTCGATCCGAGTGGCAAGTTCCTGCTGATCGCCAACCAGAAGAGCAACGAAATTGTCGTCGTCGAGCGTGACGCCAAGACCGGTCTGCTCGGCAAAACCGTGCAAAAACTGCCGATGGACGCCCCGAGCGACCTGAAGTTTCTCGTGCGACAATAAGCCACAGGCCCCGGTTTGCGGGGCCTGTCTCGTTGTATTAATCGCGCTGATATCCGGTAATGCTACAAAGCATTTCAAGCGATCAACCCTCGAGCGTTAAGTTTGCTCCACGGCCCAACCGGGCAAGCAAGCCAACCGAACACGAGGGTTACCGCCATGAACTTCAATCTCTTCTCCATCATTGCCGCTTCCGCCATTTCCGCCACCGTTGCATTGCCAGCCAGTGCCAACGCTGAAATCAGCAGCAAAAAATCCCACACCCAGAGCTACACCCAGAAATACCTGCAACAGAGCGCCAACTTCTATGCCGCACTGGATCACAAAGCCCAACACTGAAATGCCCGCTTCGAACAACTCCCTGTAGGAGCTGCCGAAGGCTGCGATCTTTTGATCTTGAAAGTCAAAAGATCGCAGCCTTCGGCGGCTCCTACACGTATGCGTGATCGAAAAATCTGCGCTCGATAGGTTTTCTCCAAAGCTGAGATAGACCGGCTAAATAATCAACCAAGCTGATGTTCACTATGGAAAACCCTGAGTGGTTGCTTCGGCTTTTTTGATTGATCCTGACGGCACTGAAACATGCCCACGGAGCACATCATGGCCAGTTCAATCATTACCTCAGCCAAGCGCGGCGCCTACCTGGCCATCGGTCTTTACCTGGCCTTGGTGCTGTTTGTCAGCATCGCCGCGCAAACCCAACACAGCTTCGACGCACCGATCGAGGTCGCACACCCCGGCATCCAGTTCGAACACCGCGCAGACGTGCTGGTTGATCGTGCTGAACTCGCAGGAGTGGGCGGCGCATGAAAGGTTACAGACTCTGGGTCATCGCCGGGCTGGCACTGATAACCAATGGTGCGGCGTTGCTCGGCTTCGGCCAAGGCTCGGTGGGTGCGCTAGCGCGGGCCATAGAGGCCAATCACAGCATTGCGCACAATATCGAACGGGCCAACTCCCAAGGGTTGCTGGCCGGCAATCCGCCGATCAAGGCTGAGGTCGATTTCCTTGGGCCGTTTGAAGTGGATTGCTCGGCACTCGGTATGTGCGCCGTGCTGGCTTAGATTGAGCGAACCATTGTGGCGAGGGGATTCATCCCCGATGGGCCGCGAAGCGGCCCCAGACCCGGCGAACCGGATTATTCTGATACACCGAGGTGTCTGATTTCAAGGCAGCTTCGCCGCCCATCGGGGATGAATCCCCTCGCCACAAGGTGTTCGGCAAGCAGGAAGAGGGGGTTATTTCTTCATGATCGAGGTGAAGAGGTCGGATTCGAGCAAGCGCTGCAACCACGCCTGCAACCGCACATAAGGCGTCTGCGCAAACCACTCGCGATCAACATGCGCAAACTGCCGAACGAACGGCAGCAACGCGATATCCGCGAGACACGGATGATCACTCAGCAAATAATCCCGACCTTCAAGCAACTCATCCAACTGCTGCAAAAACAACGCCCCCTCAGCCCGATAAACCTCCATCGGCTGCTCGGGATAGCGCTCGGCGTATTTGTAGCGGTTCAAATGCACCTTGAACCCTTGATCATTAGCCTCGATCAACCCGGCAATCCGTGAATCCCCGCCGAGCAGCCAATCGTCCGGATCATGCTGCGCCAACGCCCAGCGCATGATCTCCAGGCTCTCATCGATCACCCGACCCTCCGCATCCAGCACCGGCACCGTGCCTTTGGGCGAGATCGCCAGCATCTCGGCCGGTTTGGCCTTGAGGCTGACTTCGACGATCTCCACCGGTACGCCCGAATAACGCAGAGCCATTCGCGCGCGCATCGCGTAAGGGCAGCGGCGGAACGAATACAGCGTGTTCATTTCACCTCCAGCGTGCTCAAACCGTTGCCTTGGCGTTGTACCTGAATCTGCACCGGAATCCGTTCGTGCATTTCCTGTACGTGGGAAATCACCGCGACCTTGCGCCCCTGCGCCTGCAAGCCGTCGAGTGCATCCATGGCCAGTTGCAGCGACTCCGGATCGAGGCTGCCGAAGCCTTCGTCGATGAACAGCGATTCGATTTTCAGCGTGCTCGAGGCCATCGATGCCAGCCCCAGTGCAAGGGCCAGCGACACCAAGAAAGTCTCGCCGCCGGACAGCGAATGCACCGAGCGCAATTCGTCGCCCATCTCGGTATCCATCACCAAGAGGCCGAGCATGCTGCCGCCGCGTTTCAAACGATAGCGTTTGACCAGTTGGCGCAACTGCACGTTGGCGTGATGCACCAGCAGGTCGAGGTTGTAGGCCTGGGCGATCTTGCGGAAGGTGTCGCCGGTGGCCGAGCCGATCAACGCATTCAGACGCGCCCAGCGCTGGTACTCGGCATAGGCGTCGGCGATCTGCTGCGCGAGTGCCTGATTGGCGTTTTGCCGGCGCTGATCTTCGGCTTGTTCGGCGCGCAGTTCGGCGCACTGTTGCTCACTGAGGTTGAACTGGTTCTGCAGCTCGGCGAGGGCGCTGGCGAGTTGTTCGGCATCGAGATTACCGTTGTGCTGCGCCTGATGATCGGTCAGACGCTGATCACGTTCCTGCAGCAGCACCTTGGCCTGTTCGATGGCTTTTTCGTTGTGCTGCAAGCGCTGGCGCAATTCGCTGAGCTGCGTGTCATCGACGCGCAGCAAGTCTTCGAGACCACCGTCATCCAGTTCAGGATGGCGTGCGCGCCAGTCGGCAATCTTCTGCGTCAGTTCGTCGTCTTCGCTTTGCAGCGCCTGCAAGCGTTCTTGCTGAGCCTTGAGTTCGGCGCCAATCTGCACCCGTTGCGTGCGCACGTTCTGCAGTTCCGCAGCGGTGCCGGTTTCGGCGTTGCGCGCCTGATCCACAGCCTGTTCCAGTTGCTGCTGCCAGTGCTCGGCGCTGCTGTGTTCGCCCAGCAGTTGCGCGAGTTTCGCCTGGCAGGCCTGTTGCTGCTCAGCCAGCGCGCTGAATTGCTGCTCGGCGCTTTGCAGTTGCTGTACGCGGCTGAGCTGGCGATCCTGTTCTTTCTCCAGCGTCTGCTGGCGTTGCTGCTGTTCGGCCAGTTCTTCCTTTTGCTGCTCGACTTGCGCCAGGCGCTCGGCAATCTGCCGATCGAGCTGCATGAAAGTCGCCGCCGGCTCGATACGCAAGGCTTCGAGGGTGTCGGCCGGCAGCAGGCTGGCGAACGCAGTCAGTTCCTCGTCGAGACGCTGACGGTCGCTGCTCAGTTCGCGTTGTTGGTTGCTCAGGTGCTGCGCCGCTTGCTGATGCGCGGTTTCGGCATTGCGCAGTTGCTGGGTCAAGCGCGCCGCGTCCTGTTGCAGGGTGAGCAGGGCGCTCTGGCGTTGTTCGTCCTGGGTGATGCTCTGATTCAGTTGATCGTTTTGCCGGGTCAGCCAGGCGTCGCGTTTGTCGGCGTCCTGATTCAGCAACTGAGGCGCCAGCGGATGCGCCTCCAGACTCGGCGCCAGTGCCTGAAGCTGGGCGGTCAATTGCTCCTGCTGTTGCAACAGCTCTTTCTGCCGGGCGATCACGCCACCGACTTCGGCGCGCAGCTCGGTGAGTTTTTCCTTGAGCTGATCCACCGCTTGCTGCGCGCTGGCCTGCTCGGACTCATCGTGACGGCCAAGGCTTTGCAGCAGCGCTTCCGGCTGATGATACGGATGCTCGTTGCTGCCGCAGACCGGGCAGGGCTGGTCGTCCTGCAACTGCGCGCGCAACTCTTCGACACTGGCACTGCGCGCCAGACGCTGGCGCTCGAGCAGTTCACGGGTGACGTTGAGGGTTTGCTCGGCGACGCTCAGTTCGGCTTTGCTTTTCACCCCATCCTGGGTCAGGCGTTCGCGTTCCTGCTGCGCGTCGAGCAAGCGCTGTTGCAGCTCGGCGCCGCGTTTTTCCAGCTCCTGCTGACTGGCCCACAGCCGCGTCAGGTCTTCGATGGCGCGCAGTTGTTTGCGATTGTCCTGCAACAGAGTGCCGAGGATACCGATCTGTTCGGCGACCGCATCCGGCTCGGCGCCGGCCTCCTTGAACAGCACTTCCAGTTGCTGCTTTTGCGTGGCCAGCGCTTCGGCGCTTTGGCTTGCATTTTGTTCGAGGGTCGCCAGTTCGGCTTGCCCCTTGTTCAGTCGATTACCGATCAGCATCAACTGTTGCAGGCGATCGCGGTAGGCATTCCATGCATCGCTAAGCGGTGCCAGATGAGCGCTTTGTTCGAGCTCGGCGGCCATTTTTTGCAGGCGTTCAGCAACTTCAGCCTGTTTTTCCTGCAAGGCTTGAATGGCGCTCTGGCCTTGCGTGCAGGCCTGCTCGGCGGCTTGGCGGGCCTCGGCGCTGAGGGCGGTGTCTTTGGCGAGGCGGGCGAGGGTGCTCTGCTCTTCGAAAGCCTGACGCAGCAGCGGGGCGCTTTCGCTGTGCCGTTGCTGCGCTTCGGTCAGGGCGATTTTTGCCGCATCGAGTGCCTGCTCCAGTTGCGTCTGACGCTCATTGAGTTCGCCATGCTGGCGGGTGTGCGCGGCAATTTGTGCGGCCAGCGGCGTCAGATGCGCATCGAGTTCAGTCTTGCGCGCGAATTGGTGCCGTTGTGGGGCGAGTTGTTCCAGGCGCGTCAGCTTCAGGCGCTCGCCGGCCAGGCTTTCCCACTGTTGCTGCGCACTGTGCAGTTGTTCGGCAGCCGCTTGCTGCGCGTCCTGCAACTGGCGCAAATCCTTGAGCCAGCTGTGTTGTTGTTCCAGTTGCTTGAGTTGCGCCTGCTGCAACTTCAGCTGTTGCTGGGCAGCGTTGAAACGCTCATCCAGTTCGGCCCGGGCTTCGGGGGCGAGCGGGGTGACGCCGGTGGCTTGATCCTGCAGCAGCTTGTGCGCTTCGCGGGCCTCTTTGGTCTTGTCGAAGGCGCGGCGGCCGAGGCGGGTGTAGAGCGCGGTGTCGGTGAGTTTTTCCAGCAGTTCGCTGCGGTCGTTGTCGTCAGCCTTGAGAAACGCACTGAACTCGCTCTGAGCCAGCAGCACGGCGCGGGTGAACTGTTCGAAGTTCAGACCGAGTGCGGCTTCGAGCTGGGTCTTGTACTCGCCTTTCTGACTGGCGAGCAGTTGATCCTGATCGATGTCACGCAGGCTCTGACGGCTGGCCTGCAACTTGCCGCCAGCCTTTTCCCGGGCGCGGTTGGCTTCCCAGCGCGCGCGATAACGGCGACCGTCGACGCCGACAAAATCCACCTCGGCATACCCTTCGCCGGTGCCGCGCCGCAACAAGGTGCGCGGGTCACCGGTGGCGATTTCACCGTCAGCGTCCGGCACCTTGGCATCGCGACCGGTGTTGTTCAGGCGCGGGACCGCACCGAACAGCGCCAGGCACAGCGCGTCGAGCAGGGTACTTTTCCCGGCGCCGGTCGGCCCGGTGATCGCGAACAACCCGGCACTGGCCAGCGGTTCGGCGGTGAAATCAATCTCGAACGGCCCGGCCAGCGAGGCGAGGTTCTTCAAGCGAATGGCGAGAATCTTCATGGCTGCTCGCCCTCCAGTTGCACGTCTTGCAGCAGTTCGGCGAAGTCCTTGAGCGTCTGTTCATCGACCTCGTTGCCGTAATTGTCGAGCCAGGCGCGACTGAACAGTTCCTGCGGGGTGAGTTGATCGAGTTCGATCAATGCGCTGCCTTCTTCGGCACCGTCAGCACCGCGATTGCCGGCGTATTCGGCGGCAATCCGCACCAGGCGCACGGCCTTGCCTTGCAGGGCGTTTTCCACTTGATGGCGCAGATCCGGCTGCGGCTCGTCGAGGGTCACGCGCACCTCCAGCCATGGCTGGCGCTGGGTTTCGGCGAGCAGATCGATGTTCGGCAGGTCGGCCAGTTGCAGCAGGATCTCCGCCAGCGGCGCCGGGCCGATGCGTTGCAGGTTGACCGAGCGCGGGATCAGTTTCGGTTCAACGCTGACCAGCGTTTCGCCGTCGAGGATGATGTCGAGAATCTGATGCTGATAACCGATCTCCGAGAACGACAACGGAATCGGCGAGCCGCTGTAGCGAATGCGCTCCTCACCGTTGACCTTCTGCGGCTTGTGCAAATGACCGAGGGCGACGTAGCTGATGCTCGGCCCAAACAGGCTAGCGGGCAGCGCTTCGGCGTTACCGATGATCAGGCTGCGCTCGGAGTCTTCCGAGACCGAACCGCCGGCCATGTGCGCGTGGCTGATGGCGACCAGCGCCTGACCCGGCTGACGCTTGGCATTCGCCGCTTCGATCAGCCATTCATGCACCTGACCGATGCCACGCAAATAATTGTCGCCCAGATGCGCGCCAGTCACCTCCGCCGGACGCAGGAACGGCAGCGCCAGGCACCACGCGGCGATCTCGCCTTGGGCATTCGGCAGCGGCAGCAGCAGACGTTCGGCGTCGAGCTGGCCGTCATCCAGCCACAACACCCGCCCCAGTGCATGGGTGCGCAAGCGGCGCATCAACGGCGCCGGCAGTTCGATGCGCGAGCCGGAATCGTGGTTGCCGGCAATCATCACGATGGTCAGCAACGGCTGCTGCTCGTGAGCGCTGACGATGAAGTCGTAGAGGCGTTCCTGGGCTTTCACCGGCGGATTGACCGTGTCAAAGATGTCCCCGGCAATCAGCAGCACATCCGGCTGCGCCAGTTGCAGTTGGCGCAGCAGCCATTCGAGAAAGCACGCATGCTCGAAATCGCGCTCCTGGCCGTGCAGGTTTTGCCCAAGGTGCCAGTCGGAGGTGTGGAACAGACGCAAGGTGGACTCCGCTACATAAACAGGTGATGGCCGCGGGGGAATGATGGGCGGCTGAAGAGGGGGGAGTTTACTGGCAAACGGGCGGGCTTGCCCAAGGGCTTGAAAGATCAGGAGGTCGTGGCCGATGCCATCCGTCGCTACTGTCAGATCTGACAGTAGCGGGCCGGCAGCTTCGGGTGATGGGATACCGCAGTCGCCAAGGCGTCAGGCCGGGGCTTTCTGTCACTTGAGGAGTTGCTTGTATGAAAACGCAATCACCATCAGCCTCTACGTCTTCTGATCCAGGTGTGAACGCGCTCAAGCCCATAAGGATCACCAAACTCAAGACTCCCGTGCAGGGCTATGACGGTGGTTTGCCGGTGGCCGCCGTGGAGGGCGGCGTCGATTTTCTGGTCCCTCCCTGGCTGGTCATGGAGGCGGGTGATCTGCTTGAGGTGTTCTGGGGCGACCTGCAGGCGCCGGTCTGGAGCAAAGACATCGAGCCGGAAGATGAAAACGAACTCATCAAAGGGGTGATCGATGAGGGGCATATCCGCAGAGGGGAGGCCTATCCGGTTTTTTACCGAGTGACCAAGCCGTTTCAGGAACCTGAGTCAACACCGCTGCAAAGGTTCTTCGTCAAACTGGATCGCCCCGGCGGCTTCGATGACGACCAGTCAACGCCCGGCAACCAGAACCTGAGCTACCACATTCCCCAAAGCATCATCGACAACGGCGTCGGCCCCGGGGAGGCCGCGGCGGGTGTGCCGATCACGATCCTGCCGTACCCCTTCATGCGTATCAACGACCGTGTCAAAGTGGCGTGGGGCAGCGTAGAGAAAAACGTCCTTGTCGAGCAAAAACATATTGACGACCCTGACAACTACCCGCTGGTCGTGACCATCGATCAAGCACTGATCGAGGAGGCGGGCGACAGCGCCGGGGTGATCGTGATGTACCAGGTGATCGATGAGTGTGGCAACTATCCGGATCCACGGTCACCGTGGTCGGCGCCAGCCCGAGTCCTGGTGGATCTGAAAGGAAATCGTCTGGATGCGCCTATCGTGCAGGCGGCCGATCCGGAGACTCACGAAATCGACCTCGACAAACTGAATGATGACGACGTGAAAGTTCTGGTCAATACCCCCGCTGGCACCTTCCAGGAGCAGGATGTCGTCGCATTGACCTGGCGAGGAATCAACGCCGAGGGCGCACCGATCGACCATGGCCCGGTAGAGCAGCCGGTGACACGGGTCGGTGTTGCGCTGACGTTCACTGTCCCGAACGACAAGGTACGAGCCATTGCCAAAGGCCGTGCCAGTGTCTCCTACATACTCAAGCGAACGGGTGCGGCCGATCGGCCGTCCAAGACCGTCGGTATTTCGGTGACGGGGGAGACCTTCCGACTGCCGTCTCCTACGGTGGACGAAGCCCCTACCGGTACGCTGAACCCGGACGAACGCTGGGCCACCGTGCGCATTCCATGGTTTGCCGGACGCGCCGCCAGTGACCTGTTGACGCTGATCTGGGAGGCCACGCGGCCCGGCGGCGGCATCGTCTATTACGAAGACCCGCGCCCGGTTGGCGATGTACCGGATGACGAGCCGGTGTTGCGCAATGTCTCGAACGCGGAGATCCAGCGTTTCGACGGCTTGAAGGTCTCGGTGTTCTATACCGTCGCCAATGATGATGAGGCGACACTCAACGTGCGCGAGTCGTTGCCGTTCGAGATGCAGGTGGGCGAAGTGCAACCGCTGTTCGTGACGCCGCGCGTTGAAGAGGCGGTGCCTGGCACGTCGTTGATCGATCCGGAAGCCGTCCCGCCGCTGGGCTGTAAATTGATTGTGCCGTATCTGCAGACACTGCCCGAAGACCTGGTGAATTATCGCTGGCGCGGTACGGGCGGTAACGGCAGCACCAGTGGCTCACTGCGTCTTACAACGCAAACTGCGGGTAAGGAAGTGCCGTTCACGGTGCCTAAACAGTTTGTGACCAACAACCTCAATCGCCGGATTGTCATCGACTATTTCATCGTGCGTGACGGCAAGACCCTGGGTTACTCCTTTCCACTGACCTTGCGGGTGGGCAATGCCCTGCTGGATTTCGATCCGCCCTCAATTGACGACGCGCGCGGCGACCAAATCGATGCGAGCGCGGTGCCAGCGGTAGGTGCAACCGTACGTCTGGCTGCGGCGTATGGCTTGAGGGTGGGCGATAGCGGCGAGATCCGCTGGATCGGCGTTGCCGGCGGCGGTACCGCCATCGTGCCGTTTCGCGTGGAGAGCGGAGAAGCGGGGCGCGACAAACTGATCAGCGTGCCGCAGTCGGTGGTGTTGGCCAACGTCGGGCGGGAGATCTCGCTGGACTGCACCGTGGTGCGCCAAGCCGGTGGTCGCCAGTACTCGCGGGTGGCGGTTTATGACGTGCGTGCAACGCTGGGGACAGGACGCTTGCTGGTGATGGGCGCGCGCTCGCGGGGTAATTACCATATGTATGGCGGCGGGACTGCGTGGTTGACCGCGCTGGATGCAACCACCCGGCAGCCGGTCAAGGCCTGGTGGCGGTATAACAGCGAGGAGGGCGAGGTCAGTGGCACGACGTTCCGTGATACTCGACCGGACCGGCTGCTGCATGTGCGGATCAGTGATGATCAGGTGACGATCAATCCGCAGAACCTGTGCGGGAACGGGAATTTTATGTCCGATGTAGCTTTACATAACGCAGCCTTTGCGGCGCGGACAGAGCGTGGAGCGCTGGTGGCATGGGGCAAGCCTGCCCGTGGAGGGGATCTGGGGGATTCGTTACCGGACCTTTCTGATGCCATATCGCTGAGTGCTTGCGGTTATGCCTTTGCGGCACGACAGGCCACTGGTGCGGTAGTGGCTTGGGGGCTGAGTGGATACGGAGGAGACGTGTCGGAACCCATCAGTCTTCTGCGGAATATCGTAGCGGTGAGCGGCAACGGTTACGCGTTTGTTGCGCTACGTCGCGACGGGAGCCTGGTGGCGTGGGGACGCCCTAGTAATGGGGCAACGCTCCCACAGCCAATACCTGCGCTGAGGGATGTCGTCAGAGTGATTGGCAACCTCTACGCCTTTGCTGCGCTACGTGCCAATGGTTCGGTAGTGGCTTGGGGGCACCAAACCTATGGAGGTAATTTGCCTGCGGCCATTGCGGCATTGACTGACATCGTCGATCTAGTAGCTACCGCTTATGCTTTTGCCGCCCTGCGTGCCAATGGTGCGGTAGTAGCATGGGGCAGTACCGGTTATGGGGGAGTTGTGCCCGCCGGGATAGGGGGGCTTACAGACATTGTGGAACTGAGCGGAACCGAGCGCGCCTTTGCCGCGCGCCGCAGCGATGGCAGCGTTGTTGCCTGGGGGAGCGGGGTATATGGCGGAAACGTCCCTGCACCGATCGCAGCCCTGACGGATATCCGGACGGTGACGGGGCACTATGCATCATTTGTCGCACTGCTGAGCAGTGGGCGTGTAGTGGGGTGGGGATCCCCGGCTATTCCTGCGCCGGTTGCAGCATTGACTGACATCGTACAGGTGGTCTGCGGGTACGTTGCTTTTGCCGCATTGCGCGCCAACGGCACCGTTGTAGCCTGGGGGACTGCTGATCGAGGTGGTGAAATCCCGAATGCCATTGCGGCCAGACTGGTTAACGTCCGCGCCATTTATGGCAACACCCACGCCTTCGCCGCGCTGACCTCCAGCGGCGAAGTCGTGACCTGGGGCCGTGGCCCGGCTGGCGGTAACAGCGATGCCGTCGCCGACCAGCTCAACGGCAAAATCTTCTACGAAGCCACAGCGCTGTCCCGTGGTTTGGGAATGCGTGAGACGCGACTGCTTGAAGCGGCAGAAAGCCAACAAACGTCATAACACCTTCAATGCCTGAAAGATCGCAACCTGCGGCAGCTCCTACACGTGATCCCTGTAGGAGCTGCCGCAGGCTGCGATCTTTTGCCTTTTACTTCGGATAAAGCGGCGGCAACCCGCTGTCACCCACCGGATCCTGCACCCGCTCGGCCGCCGGAATGGTACGGATCGCCCGCCACAAATCCTCGCCCTGCCAATGCTGCCCCGTCTCGCTGTACAGCGCGCCGTTGAGGCCGTCGAGGGCGTCGGAAAGCGGTACGAAGCGCGCCGCCATGTCTGCCAAAGTTTCCGGCTGCTGCCGCGCCCATGCGTCCAGTGCCTGCCGCGTCGCTTGCGGATCATTCGCCTGGCACGCCCGCTTGATGTCGTCCATCAAGGTGCGCGGGCTCGGCCCGGTTTGGGCGGCGCGATGCACCGCCGGTTGCCAGCGCGCACGCCACCACAGGCCGAAGCCGAGCAGGGTGGTGCAGGCGAGGATCAGGGTGCTGAGTTTCCACCACCACAACACATCGTTATCGACGGTGCCCGGTTGCAGGTTGCCGGTCGGGGTGTCGACCTGCAGGCTCGGGTTGTTCGCCACTTGCAGGGTGCGCGCCGGCAGGCTGGTGTGCTCCAGATGATCTTCGAAGGTGTTCCACCAGATTACGTCGACGGTCGGCAGTTCGATGCTGCCGCTACGGCTGGGCACCAGCGCTTCGCGTTCTTCACGGCTGCCGATCAGGCCGCGCTCGCCGCTCTGGTTGCTCAGCACCGGTTGATCCGGGTAACGGCGCAGGCCGTTGGCCTCTGTGGCGGGCAGGGCCGGTAGCTGCGAACTGGCCAGGCCTTCGGCCTTCAGCGTCAGGCTGCGGGTCAGGGAGTCGCCCACCTGAAGGTGATCCGGCTCGGGGTTCCAGCTTTCGCTCAGGCTCAGGCTGCGCGCGGGCAGCCACGGCGCATCGGCCGGGTAGGTCAGCGGTTTCGGTTTGACCGTCAGCGGAATCTCTGAGGAACTGACGCGCAGCAGCTTGCCGGGTTTCGGGCCTTGCGCGGTCGCGTCCTGAGCGGGCTGAGTGTCGACCAGTGTGGCGCTGAAGGTCTGCGGGGCGATGGTCAGCAAGCCGCTGTGCTGCGGGTAGATCGCATAGCGCATCTCGATCACGCCATGGCGCACGCCGTTGATGTCTTTCTCGTAAGTGCGCGTGTCGCCCAACTGCTCGATACGCGCGTCGGCAATCTGCAACGGGGTCAGGCTGCTGTCGTCGTACAGCGACACCGAGTGATAGATGCGCAGGGTCAGGATCGCTTGCGCCTGCACATACACGCTGGACTGGTCGAGGCTGGCCTCGATGAACACCGGATCCGGATTGTTTTTCTCTTCGCGGCTGTCGCTCTCGATTACTTGCACGGTGATCGGCTGGCTCTGCACCTCACCCAGTTGCAACGGCGGAATGACCACACTGCCGTTCTCTTTCGGCAGCAGGGTGATGATCCAGCGCGTGGTGGCGCGATTGTCGCCATTGAGGGTGTTCAACTGGTTGACCTGACGCGTGCCGCGCACCTCGAACAGCGGTTCCAGCGGCGTCAGGTCGGGTTTGCCGAACTGCGTGACATCATCCGTTTCGAGGGTGAGTTCGACCGTCTCGCCGGAGTTCAGGCGACTGCGATCCACGCTGGCCGTCAGCTCGGCCGCCTGGGCGTTGGCCATGCAGAGCAGCAGGGGCAGCAAGAGAGCGGTGAAACGGGTCATCGAGTTTTTTCCTGATCCTGATGTTGTTGCTGTTCGTACCAGAATTTGCGTCGCAGCAGTTCGCCCGGGTCGTCCGGAATCTTGCCCAGCCATTGTTCCAGTGCCTGACGCTGCTCGCCTTCGAGGTTGTCCTCGCTCGGGCGCAGCGTTGGCACGGTGTCGGTTTCTTCCGCTTCATCGCTGCCTGGCACTTCGTTGGGGCCTGGTTGCGGCGGGGTGGTCGGCGGCGGTTCACTGGCCGACTCGCCGGGCTGGGCCTCGCTCGGGGTGTCACTTTTCACCGCGGGTGGCGGCGCGGTCGCTGGCGGTGGTTCATCGCCGGGCACATTTGGCTGCGCCGGTTGTGGCTGTGGTTCGACCGGTGGCGGGGTGTTCTTCTGCTTGAGCAGGTTTTCCACCAAGGCCTTGTTGGTCAGTGCCGGGCGCAAATCCGGTTGCAGTTCCAGCGCTTGCTCATAGGCATCGATGGCCGCTTCCAGCTCACCACTTTTCGCCAAGGCGTTGCCACGATTGTAGTGGGCGCGGGCATCGCTGCCTTCGGCGAAACGCTGAGCGGCGCCACTGTAATCGCCGGCCTCGTACAACGCTACCCCTTGCCACTGATGATCTTCGAAGTGTTCGGCAGCCTCGGCCGGGCGTTTCTGCTTGAGCAAGTGCAGGCCCTGTTGGTCGGGGCGCAGCCACAGGTCTTCGAAGTCGAAAGCGTAGCTCGGCTGCGGCAGGCATAACAGCAAGGGCAGGCAGAACAACCAGCCACGTCGTCCGGCGCAGGCGGCGAGCAGCAATAGCGGCAACAACAGCCAGTAACCCTGATCGGCCCAGGTGTCGAGGCGTACGGTCTGGCCATCGTCGCGCAGGCTGCGCGGGCCATCGAGCAGGCCGAGGGCGCGCAAGTCGGACTCGTCCAGCCGCGCGTTGTGGTACTCGCCGCCGACACTGGCGAGGAATGCGCCAAGGCCCGGGCTGTCGAGTTGCGGCACGCGAATCGCGCCCTGTTCGTCCTTGAGGAAACTGCCGTCCTCCTGAGCGATTGGCGCGCCTTCAGCGGTGCCGATGCCGAGCATCAGCAGTTGCGCCGATTGCTGGCCGAGGGCGCGGCGGATGCCTTGGCGTTCTTCTTCGGTCAGCGAGGAGCCGATCAGCAGAATCCGTCCCTGACCGAGGGCGCCTTGCTTGAGCAAGGCCAATGCTTTGCTCACGCCGAGATCAGCGCGATGGCCGCTTTCCGGCATCAGCGAGGGCTTGAGGGCGTCGAGCAGATTGTGGCTGGTCGCCAGGTCATCCGACAGCGGCACCAGCGTGTGCGCGCTGCCGGCGTAAACGACGATCGCGGTCTGCGCATCGCTGCGTGCCTGCAACAGGTCGAACAGCTTGCGCCGGGCCTGTTCCAGTCGCGTTGGCGGCGAGTCGGTGGCGAGCATTTCCGGGGTCAGCTCCAGAACGACGACCAGCGGGTCGGCAGGTTTCTGGCTGGTCTGTTCGACGCGCTCCCAACTGGGCCCGAGCAGGGCGACGATGGTCAGCAGCCACGCCACGCCAAGGGCGACCCACGGCAGCTTGCTGGCGCGGCCATTGCCACCGCTGAGCAGCGTCGCGTGGAACGCCGGCGGCAGAATCATTTGCCAGCGTCCGGCGCGTTTCTGCCGGTGCCAGAGTTGCCAGATCAGCCAGCCCAGCAGCGGCAGGAGCAGCAGCCACCAGGGGCGGAACCAGTGCGGCCAGAGCGCGATCATCGGCGCCTCCGCAGACGCAGGCGCTTGAGACGCTCGCGCCAGTCAGGCAGCGGACTTTGCAGATACAGCTCCTTGGTAAACAGGCGTTGCAGCGGGTTGTCCGGCCACAATTCGCGGGCGACCAGCAACAGGCTAAGCAGCAGGGCCAATGCCAGTGGCCACTGATACAAGGCTTGCGCCGGGCGTGCCTGGGTTGGTTGCTGGGTCACCGGTTCGAGTTGATCGAGGGTGTCGCGGATCGCTTGCAGCTCTTTGCCGTCGCGGGCGCGGAAGTACTGGCCGCCGGTAGCGTTGGCGATGGCCTTGAGGGCCGGCTCGTCGAGGTCCAGGCTCGGATTGACCCCGAGCAGGCCGGTGCTGCCACTGTCTTGCGGGTCGGCACCGATGCCGATCGGGTAGATTTTCACCCCTTCGCTGGCGGCCAGTTTCGCCGCCGTCAACGGATCGATTTCGCCGCCGTTGTTGGCGCCGTCGGTGACCAGAATCAATACCCGGCTTTGTGCCGGACGCATGCGCAGGCGCTTCAGCGCCAGACCGATCGCATCGCCGATGGCGGTGTTCTTGCCGGCGATGCCGATGCGCGCTTCATCGAGCCAGACGCGCACGGTGTGCCGGTCAAACGTCAGCGGTGCCTGCAGATAGGCCTGACTGCCGAACAGGATCAGACCGACGCGGTCGCCATCACGGCTTTCAAGGAAATCCCCGAGCAGATGCTGAACCAGCGACAAGCGACTGACGTCTTCGTCCTGCCACTGCATGTCGGGAAAGTCCATCGAGCCGGACACGTCCACCGCCACCAGCAGATCGCGGCCGCTGGCGGCAATCGGCAACGGTTCGCCGAGCCATTGCGGGCGGGCGGCGGCGCTCAGCAGCAACAGCCACAGCAGCAGGAACGGTGCTTGCTGGCGCCACGCCGGCAGGTTGGCGCGGGCCCGGCGCCGTGCCAGACCTTCGAGGTCGGAGAGGAAACTCACGCGCAGCGCCGGCTCGCCGCTGTCGGCCACCGGCAGCACCAGACGCATCAGCCACGGCAGCGGCAGCAGCACGAAGATCCACGGCCAGGCGAATTCAAACATGCTTGCGAATCCAGGTGTCGACGGCTTGGGTCAGGCCGGCGATGGCTTTGTCGTCGAGCTTGCATTCGGGTTTATAGGCGCCTTCGACCAGCACCATCCAGCGCGTCAGGCCGGCGGCCGGGCAGCGGTTGTCGAGAAACGCCAGCCATTTGCGGCCGTTGAGCGTGTGGCTCTGGCTGTAGGGGTAGTGGTTGCGGCACAGGCGTTTGAGCAGGCCATTGAGTTGTTGCAGCCAGGCGCCGGCGGGTGCGCCGTCGTAAGGTTTGGGCATCTGCGCCAGTTCGGCCAGCGCGGCGATGCGCACGGGGTCGAGCGGTTGTTCTGCACGCACGATCGGGCGTTTCCTGGTCGGAATGAACCGGCGCAAACGCCACACGGCGAAGCCCAGCAACGGCAGCAATAACAGCAGCAGCCACCAGCCCGGTGCCGGTGGCCAGAAGTCGATCGGTGGTGGCGAAATCAGCGGTTGCAGTTGTTCGAGGCCGTTCATCGACTGCTCCCCGGGCGCTGCGGATTGAGGAACTCGCGCATCTGCTCGACCATTTCGCTTTGCGTGCTCAACGGCATCAACAACACCCGCAGTTTTTGCGCGAGCAATTCCCAGCGGGCGATGCGTGCTTCGGCCTGAGCGCGATAGGTCTGGCGCAGCTCGAAATTCAGCGTGTCGAGTTCCAGCTGTGCGCCTCTTTCCGCGAATCTCAGCAGCCCGGCGGCGGGCAGGGCGTGATCCAGTGGATCGGATAGGGGCAACAGCAACAGATCGCAGTGCCGCGACAGCAGGCTCAGTTGCTGCTCGGCGCTGTCGGACAGCGCGCGCTCGTCGCAGATCACGATCACCAGGCTGCCCGGACGCAACACTTCACGCGCCCGGCGCAGCGCCACGCCGAGGGCGTCGCGGTCCGGCTCGCGTTCGCTGTGCAGCGACTGATTGACCTTGACCAAGCGGTTGAGCAATTGCAGCAGGCTCTGCTTGCTGCGGCGCGGTTTGATTTCGTAATGCTCGTTATCGCCGAACACCAGTCCGCCAACCCGATCATTGTGCCCCAGCGCCGCCCAGCCGATCAGCGCCGCCGCTTGCGCCGCGAGCACCGACTTGAACATCAGCCCGGAACCGAAAAACAGCCGCGTGCTTTGCTCGACCATGATGAAAATCGGTCGCTCGCGTTCTTCATGGAACAGCTTGGTGTGCGGCTCCTGGGTACGCGCGGTCACGCGCCAGTCGATGGTGCGCACGTCGTCGCCGGCCTGATAGACCCGCACCTGATCGAAGTCGACCCCGCGACCACGGAATTTCGAGTGATGCAGGCCGATCAGCGGGCTGCGCTGACTGGGTGTGGAAAACAGCTGCACTTCGCGCACACGGTGGCGCATCTCGATCAGATCGGTGAGGCTGATGCGGATGCCCGGTTCGGACGGCAGGGGGGCGTTCATGGGGGTCAAGCGACGGCTACGACGTCGAGAATCCGCTGCACCACCCGATCCTGATCGATGCCGGCGGCTTCGGCTTCAAACGACAGAATGATGCGGTGACGCAACACGTCGAACAGCACCGCCTGAATGTCTTCCGGGCTGACGAAGTCGCGCCCGGCCAGCCAGGCGTGGGCCCGGGCGCAGCGGTCAAGGGCGATCGAGCCGCGCGGGCTGGCGCCGTAGGCGATCCACTCGGCCATTTCCGGGTCGAATTTGGCCGGGGTGCGCGTGGCCATGACCAGTTGCACCAGGTATTCCTCCACGGCGTCGGCCATGTACAGACCGAGGATTTCCTTGCGCGCAGCAAAGATCGCCTGCTGGCTGACCCGGCGTTCCGGTTTGGTTTCGCCGTTGAGCGCTTCGCCACGGGCCTGTTGCAGGATCCGGCGTTCGACGGCGGCGTCCGGGAAACCGATTTTCACGTGCATCAGGAAACGGTCGAGTTGTGCTTCCGGCAGCGGATACGTGCCTTCCTGCTCGATCGGGTTTTGCGTGGCCATCACCAGAAACAGCGGCGACAGTTCGTACGTGCTGCGCCCGACACTGACCTGACGTTCGGCCATGGCTTCGAGCAGCGCCGATTGCACCTTGGCCGGGGCGCGGTTGATTTCGTCCGCCAGGACCAGGTTGTGGAAGATCGGTCCTTGCTGGAACACGAAACTGCCGGTTTCCGGGCGATAGATCTCGGTGCCGGTGATGTCGGCCGGCAGCAGGTCAGGGGTGAACTGAATGCGATGGAACTGGGCTTCGATGCCCTCGGCGAGTTCTTTGATCGCTTTGGTCTTGGCCAGACCCGGAGCGCCCTCGACCAGCATGTGGCCGTCGGCGAGCAGGGCGATGAGCAAACGCTCGATGAGTTTTTCCTGGCCGAGAATCTGCGTTGAAAGAAAGGTTCGCAGCGCCAGCAGCGCTTCACGATGTTCCATCGGTGACTGTTCCTGGAAAGGGTGGCCGCAGGCGTTCGGATAACGCCGGGGCTGGGGGCGTTACTTTAATCCATCGAGGGGGGTGGCGACTAACGGCATTTTGCGCAAAGTGCGGGAAATGACCGGGGGATTTGTTGGAATTTTGTAGCCGGGAAGTGATTGGTTGACTGTTCCGGCCCTATCGCGAGCAGGCTCACTCCTACATAGGGGCGTCGTACACCGTACTGTAGGAGTGAGCCTGCTCGCGATGAGGCCCTTCAAGACGCCATCAAATCTGGCTAATGAAAGTGCCAGTCCCATCCAGAATATTCTTCAGGGTTTCTTCAACTTCAGCCAGATCAACCATGTCCGGATTGAAGGTAATTTCCAGCACATCATCGCCATTCAGCGCATCGGCATCCGCCGCCGCGATTTCAATCTTCAGCAGAGTCTTGGACAGGGTGACTTTCACGCCGTCCAGCGTCGAAGGCTCGCCATCCAGGGTGATCTCCAGCTCGTCCTCGTCCGGATAGCGGCTCATCAGAAACATGTCGCCCTTGTCGCTATGGCAGCAGAGCATGGCCATGTTGTCTTCTTCGTCGTCGCACGGGTTGACGATCAGTAGGGCGGTGGTCATTTGCATGGGGAATTCCTGCCTCGGCGGGCGTGTTGGTCGCAATTGGGCGCGATTCTGCCAGCCCTCGGGAATTTCTGCATGTGAGAGTGTCAGAGGATGTGTCGTGAACGCGACGCAGGTCAATGGTCACTTCTGGCACAGATGTACCGTAAATACGGGCATTCAAGCCGCCGTTTTCCGCCATGAATGCTAGTGTTTACCGTTGCCAAAGCCTTGGTTTACGTGCCAATGACCGAATATGTCGCAGCACCGCAAGCAGACACATTGTCGCACCCATTAAGCTGCGCAACGGATGAGCACCCGTAAAGGCATTGTCGGCGGCCTCGACAGTCGTTTTTGCAGATGCCCATTCAATGGAAGGTGAATGTGACCTGAGTGTCTCGTCCAGCTTCACCCACCTGTCCCCCTGTTTCCTCTGCCCGAGAATCAGGAACAGGGCGACACAAGCCCCGAAAGGGGTGTTGCACGCGACGCTTTCCATCAATAACAAGCTTAAGCGGAGTACCACAGATGGCGTTCTTCACCGCAGCCAGCAAAGCCGACTTCCAGCACCAACTGCAAGCGGCACTGGCGCAGCACATCAGTGAACAGGCACTGCCACAAGTGGCGCTGTTCGCTGAACAATTCTTCGGCATCATTTCCCTGGACGAGCTGACTCAACGTCGCCTCTCCGACCTCGCTGGCTGTACTCTTTCCGCGTGGCGCCTGCTTGAGCGCTTCGATCACGCGCAACCGCAAGTGCGCGTCTACAACCCTGATTACGAACGCCACGGCTGGCAATCGACCCACACCGCGGTCGAAGTGCTGCACCACGACCTGCCGTTTCTGGTCGACTCGGTCCGCACCGAGCTGAACCGCCGCGGCTACAGCATCCACACCCTGCAGACCACCGTGCTCAGCGTACGCCGTGGCAGCAAGGGCGAGCTGCTGGAAATCCTGCCCAAGGGCAGCACCGGCGAAGGCGTTCTGCACGAATCGCTGATGTACCTGGAAATCGACCGCTGCGCCAACGCGGCCGAACTGAATGTGCTGAGCAAAGAGCTGGAGCAGGTGCTCGGTGAAGTGCGCGTCGCGGTCGCTGATTTCGAGCCGATGAAGGCCAAGGTGCAGGAGATCCTCACCAAGCTCGATCACAGCGCATTCGCCGTCGATGCCGACGAAAAGACCGAAATCAAAAGCTTCCTGGAATGGCTGGTGGGCAACCACTTCACCTTCCTCGGCTACGAAGAGTTCACCGTTGTCGATCAGGCCGATGGCGGCCATATCGAATACGACCAGAACTCCTTCCTCGGTCTGACCAAACTGCTGCGCACCGGTCTGACCAACGAAGACCGGCACATCGAAGACTACGCAGTGAACTACCTGCGCGAACCGACCCTGCTGTCGTTCGCCAAGGCTGCGCACCCGAGCCGCGTACACCGTCCGGCCTACCCGGACTACGTGTCGATCCGTGAAATCGACGCCGACGGCAACGTCATCAAGGAACACCGCTTCATGGGCCTGTACACCTCCTCGGTGTATGGCGAGAGCGTGCGGGTCATTCCGTTCATCCGTCGCAAGGTCGAAGAAATCGAACGCCGCTCCGGCTTCCAATCCAAGGCTCACCTGGGCAAGGAACTGGCGCAGGTCCTCGAAGTATTGCCGCGTGACGACCTGTTCCAGACCCCGGTCGACGAACTGTTCAGCACCGTGATGTCGATCGTGCAGATCCAGGAACGCAACAAGATCCGCGTGTTCCTGCGCAAAGACCCGTACGGTCGTTTCTGCTACTGCCTGGCCTACGTGCCGCGCGACATCTATTCCACCGAAGTGCGGCAGAAGATCCAGCAGGTGCTGATGGAGCGCCTGAAGGCCACCGACTGCGAGTTCTGGACCTTCTTCTCCGAATCCGTGCTGGCCCGCGTGCAGTTGATCCTGCGTGTTGATCCGAAGAACCGCATCGACATCGACCCGCTGCTGCTGGAAAAAGAAGTGGTACAGGCCTGCCGCAGCTGGCAGGACGACTACGCCGCACTGACCGTCGAAAGCTTCGGCGAAGCCCACGGCACCAACGTGCTGGCGGATTTCCCGAAAGGCTTCCCGGCGGGTTACCGCGAGCGTTTCGCGGCGCATTCGGCCGTGGTCGACATGCAGCACCTGCTGAGCCTGAACGAAAAAAATCCGCTGGTGATGAGCTTCTATCAGCCGCTGGGCCAGGTGTCCGGTCAGCGCGAGCTGCATTGCAAGCTGTACCACGCCGACACGCCGCTGGCGCTGTCCGACGTCTTGCCGATTCTGGAAAACCTCGGCCTGCGCGTGCTGGGTGAGTTCCCGTACCGTCTGCGTCACACCAATGGCCGCGAGTTCTGGATCCACGACTTCGCGTTCACCGCGGCGGAAGGCCTGGAGCTGGACATCCAGCAACTCAACGACACCCTGCAGGACGCGTTCGTCCACATCGTCCGTGGCGATGCCGAGAACGATGCGTTCAACCGTCTGGTGCTGACCGCCGGTCTGCCTTGGCGCGACGTGGCGCTGCTGCGTGCCTACGCCCGTTACCTGAAGCAGATCCGACTGGGCTTCGACCTGGGTTACATCGCCAGCACCCTGAACAACCACACCGACATCGCTCGCGAGCTGACCCGGTTGTTCAAGACCCGTTTCTACCTGGCGCGCAAGCTGGGCAGCGATGATCTGGAAGACAAGCAGCAGCGTCTGGAACAGGCGATTCTGACCGCACTGGACGATGTTCAGGTGCTCAACGAAGACCGCATCCTGCGTCGCTACCTGGACCTGATCAAAGCCACCCTGCGCACCAACTTCTATCAGACTGATGCCAACGGCCAGAACAAGTCGTACTTCAGCTTCAAGTTCAACCCGCACGCGATTCCAGAGCTGCCGAAGCCAGTACCGAAGTTCGAAATCTTCGTTTACTCGCCACGCGTCGAAGGCGTGCACCTGCGCTTCGGCAACGTTGCTCGTGGTGGTCTGCGCTGGTCCGACCGTGAAGAAGACTTCCGTACCGAAGTCCTCGGCCTGGTGAAAGCCCAGCAAGTGAAGAACTCGGTCATCGTGCCGGTGGGTGCGAAGGGCGGCTTCCTGCCGCGTCGTCTGCCACTGGGCGGCAGCCGTGACGAGATCGCGGCCGAGGGTATCGCCTGCTACCGCATCTTCATCTCCGGTCTGCTGGACATCACCGACAACCTGAAAGACGGCGCGCTGGTGCCGCCGGCCAACGTCGTGCGTCATGACGACGATGACCCGTACCTCGTTGTGGCTGCGGACAAGGGCACTGCAACCTTCTCCGACATCGCCAACGGCATCGCCATCGACTACGGCTTCTGGCTGGGTGACGCGTTCGCTTCCGGTGGTTCCGCCGGTTACGACCACAAGAAAATGGGTATCACCGCCAAAGGCGCGTGGGTTGGCGTACAGCGCCACTTCCGCGAGCGCGGCATCAATGTTCAGGAAGACAGCATCACCGTGGTCGGCGTCGGTGACATGGCCGGTGACGTATTCGGTAACGGCCTGTTGATGTCCGACAAGCTGCAACTGGTTGCCGCGTTCAACCACATGCACATCTTCATCGATCCGAACCCGAACCCGGCGACCAGCTTCGTCGAGCGTCAGCGCATGTTCGACCTGCCGCGTTCGGCCTGGACCGACTACGACACCAGCATCATGTCCGAAGGCGGCGGCATCTTCTCGCGCAGCGCGAAGAGCATCGCCATCTCGCCGCAGATGAAAGAACGCTTCGACATCAAGGCCGACAAGCTGACCCCGACCGAACTGCTGAACGCCTTGCTCAAGGCGCCGGTGGATCTGCTGTGGAACGGCGGTATCGGTACTTACGTCAAGGCCAGCAGCGAAAGCCATGCCGACGTGGGCGACAAGGCCAACGACGCACTGCGCGTGAACGGCAACGAGCTGCGCTGCAAAGTCGTGGGCGAGGGCGGTAACCTCGGCATGACCCAACTGGGTCGTGTGGAATTCGGTCTGAATGGCGGCGGCTCCAACACCGACTTCATCGACAACGCCGGTGGCGTGGACTGCTCCGACCACGAAGTGAACATCAAGATCCTGCTGAACGAAGTGGTTCAGGCCGGCGACATGACCGACAAGCAACGCAACCAGTTGCTGGCGAGCATGACCGACGAAGTCGGTGGTCTGGTGCTGGGCAACAACTACAAGCAGACCCAGGCTCTGTCCCTGGCGGCGCGTCGTGCCTACGAGCGCATTGCCGAGTACAAGCGTCTGATGAGCGATCTGGAAGGCCGTGGCAAGCTGGACCGTGCCATCGAGTTCCTGCCGACCGAAGAGCAGATCAACGAGCGCGTTGCGGCAGGCCATGGCCTGACTCGTCCCGAGCTGTCGGTGCTGATCTCGTACAGCAAGATCGACCTCAAGGAACAGCTGCTGAACTCGCTGGTGCCGGACGACGACTACCTGACCCGCGACATGGAAACGGCGTTCCCGCCGACCCTGGTCAGCAAGTTCTCCGAAGCCATGCGTCGTCACCGTCTGAAGCGCGAGATCGTCAGCACCCAGATTGCCAACGATCTGGTCAACCACATGGGCATCACCTTCGTTCAGCGACTCAAAGAGTCGACCGGCATGAGCCCGGCGAACGTGGCTGGCGCTTACGTGATCGTGCGTGACATCTTCCACCTCCCGCACTGGTTCCGTCAGATCGAAGCGCTGGACTACCAGGTCAGCGCTGACGTGCAACTGGAGCTGATGGACGAGCTGATGCGTCTGGGCCGTCGCGCTACGCGCTGGTTCCTGCGTGCCCGTCGCAACGAGCAGAACGCTGCCCGTGATGTGGCGCACTTCGGTCCGCACCTGAAGGAGCTGGGTCTGAAGCTCGACGAACTGCTGAGCGGCGAAATCCGTGAAAACTGGCAGGCGCGTTATCAGGCTTACGTCGCGGCCGGTGTGCCGGAGTTGCTGGCGCGTATGGTCGCGGGTACCTCGCACCTGTACACCCTGCTGCCGATCATCGAAGCGTCCGACGTCACTGGCCAGGATCCGGCCGAAGTGGCCAAGGCCTACTTCGCCGTGGGCAGTGCGCTGGACATCACCTGGTACCTGCAACAGATCAGCGCGCTGCCGGTTGAAAACAACTGGCAGGCCCTGGCCCGTGAAGCGTTCCGTGACGATGTGGACTGGCAGCAACGTGCGATCACCATCTCTGTCCTGCAACAGGGCGACGGCACTCAGGACGTGGAAGCACGCCTGGCGCTGTGGATGGCACAGCACGAAAGCATGATCGAGCGCTGGCGCGCCATGCTGGTGGAAATCCGTGCTGCGAGCGGCACTGACTACGCCATGTATGCCGTGGCCAACCGTGAGCTGCTTGACCTCGCGTTGAGCGGTCAGGCGGTGGTGCCTGCGGCTGCTGCGAATGCCGAGCTTGAACTGGCCTGAGTAGTGGTTGAATGAAAAAGCCCCTGCATTGTGAGATGCAGGGGTTTTTTTATGTCTGTTGGTTTTGTGGTGGTCGGGCTGGCCCCTTCGCGAGCAGGCTCACTCCTACAAGGGAAACGCATTCCAACTGTAGGAGTGAGCCTGCTCGCGATGGCGCCCTTTATATCAATACAACTTATGTGCTTGTTTACTATCGAGCATCGACACTTTATCTGTCGGTCTGGTCAACAAATTACTCAGCGACTGATCAAACTTCTGCAGCGCCCGAACTTGCACATCCTGCTGTTGATTAATATCAGCGACGATCTCTTCCGAACGTTTGAAGTCCGCCCAAACCGGTGTCAGTTCTTTGGCCTCCGAACCTTTCGCCGTGCCGATGTAATTCAACTTCGCATCATAAAAATCCGCACTGACATCGGCCTTAATGTCGGAGCTGCGCGAAGTGATCAACTGGCTGTGGGTATCGACGATCGCCACCACATCGGGATGCGCCGCGCGCAGGCTCTGCATGTCCGGGTACACCGTGACCGAGCCGAACTGCCGTTGCAGCGAGGCCTTGACCCAGTCCACCGCCATGTCCGGTTTCGAGGTGTTGACGTAGGCGTCGTGGATCGGCTGCACCAGCAGGCTCTGGCCGAAACCGGTGCCGGCGTTGGCCTGATAGTCACGCAGGTATTCGCGGTTGGTCTGGGTGCTCGGGCTGTAGACCACGCCCAGTGACACGCCGGGACCGCTTTGCACCTGGGCGGCGCTGCTGCGGCCAACCGGTTGGGTGAACAGGGTATCGAGGGACGACACCGCTTTCGGCGCGGTGGGTACTGAACAGGCGGACAAGGCTAAAACCGATATCGCCAGGGTACTGGCAAAAGCAAGTTTCATGATGAGTCTCCCGTGAAGCAACTTCAGTCGGAAAGTCAGCGTTGTCGCGGCTGTGGGTGACGGGCGCACGACAGTTGATTCAGACTAAACCCGCCAACCTGTAAATAAGCTGACAATTTTTCGAGTTGTGGCGATGCATTAGTTTTATTGGCTTTAAGGCGAATCGGTTAATTGCCTCGGGAAATAAAAAGGCGCAAAACAGTGTTTTGCGCCTTTTTATTTATGGCTGTGCCAACAACCATCAGTTTTTCAAGGGGATCAGTACTTGCTCGTCCGGGGCCAACACCATGAACACCAGCAACTTCGCCGGTTTGCTGTTGCTGGCGTTTTTTGACACCAGATGTTCGGAGCCGGCCGGTTCGTACCAGAACTGGCCTTTCTTGTAGGTGATCGGCTGTTCGCCCTTGACTTGGGAAATCACTTCACCTTCGAGCACGTAGGCCATGGCGGTGCCGTCGTGTTTGTGGGCGATCGAGGACTGGCCGGGTTTGTAGTCGACTTCGATCATCATGGCTTTCTTGCCGGGGGCGTTCTTCAGCATCTGGTCTTGCAGGACGGTGACTTTCTCGGATGGGTCGTGAGCCAGGGCGGCGGCAGACACGGACAGGGCGAGAGCGGCGGTGAAGAGGTGCAGGGCTTTCATGTTCGATCACCAGTTGGGGAGGGGTGGTGACCACAGTAGTCTGCGGGGAGGGGTATTCAAACGGCCAATATTCGGGAAGATCGGGTGACCAATCAGTCGTTCGGCGGTGCAGCTGAATACGTCTTCGCGAGCAAGCTCGCTCCCACAGTTGAACGCATTCCAAATGTGGGAGCGAGCTTGCTCGCGAAGGCGTCCGGTCAGACGATGGGGAAACTGTTGAAATCCACACTATTGGCCAAGCGGCTATCGATCAGGTCAATAAACCCCTGTGCCTCAGGCCGGTTGAAGTGCGCTTGCATCGCCGCTTCCGACTGCCAGCGTGCGCTTACCGTCCAGCGCTGGCTGTCCTCGGGGCAGCGGTCGACCATGTAGGCGTCGCAGCCCGGTGTCTGGCGCAGGGTGTCGACGATCTTCTGCAACTGCCGGCCGAGCTCTTCCGAACGCCCGGCGGCGGCGCGCACCTGAACGGTGTTGATCACTTCGTTGGACATTGCTCACACTCCTGAATCAGGCCGGACGAATCCTGCTCATTGAGGGATAACGCCAGTGCAGAATAGGCCTGCACCTGCTGATCACCAATAACCAATCGGCGGTTAATCGCCCAGACCAATCATTCACGCCACTTGTTGCAGAATGTCGCGCAGGCGATCCAGAGCGGTGTCGATATCGAGGGTTTCAATGGCGCCGAAGCCGAAGTACAGGCCGCTTTTCACCGGCTGTTGATAATGAAAAATGTCGATGGAATACAGCCCGACCTCGACTTTTTTCGCCAGTTCGATCACCAGCGCCAGGTCGATCGGCACCTTGCACAGCACCGCCATGTGGAACCCGGCACTGGGCGGTATCGCTTCCAGCCACGGCGCCAGATCCGTGGCCATGCGCGCCAGAATTCGCTCGCGGCGCTGGGCGTAAATCCCGTGGCAACGGCGGATGTGCTTGAGCAGGCAGCCTTCGGCGATGAACTTGGCCAGCGCCCATTGCGGCAGGGTCGAGGCGTGCAGGTCGGTGAGTTGTTTGGCGCGGATCACCGCTTCGAGAATCGCCGGCGGCAGGATCGCGTAACCCAAGCGCAGCTCCGGTAGCAGGGTCTTGGAGAAGGTGCCGACGTAGGCCACGATGCCGCGCTGATCGAGGCTGAACAGAGAGTCCGTAGGCCGCCCTTCGTAGCGGAATTCGCTGTCGTAGTCGTCCTCGATGATGATCGCGCCCAGCTCATAAGCGCGGGCGAGCAAGGCTTCGCGGCGCGCCTGGCTCATCGGCATGCCCAGCGGGAACTGGTGCGACGGCGTGACATAAATCATCCGCGTGCCCTCGGGAATCTGCTCGACCACAATCCCCTCGGCATCCACCGGGATTCCAACCACCTCGGCACCGTGGGTGCCGAACAGCAGGCGCGCGGGCGGATACCCCGGATCTTCCATTGCCACCCGGCTGCCGGCGCTGATCAGCACGCGGGTGATCAGGTCCAGCGCCTGTTGCGCGCCGTTGCACACCACGATGTCTTCGTCCTGACAGTTGATCCCGCGCGAAAACGCGATGTGCCGGGCAATCGCATTGCGCAGCGCCGGCAGACCTTCGGGCACGCTGTAGAAGCCTTTGGACCCGGCCATCTGGCGCATCGCGTGGGAGACGCAGCGGCGCCAGTCGTCATGTGGGAACTGGCCCTTGCTGGTGGCGCCGCCGATAAAGTCGTAGCGCAGCGAGCCTTCCAGCGACGGGTGGCGCAAGAACACCGGCAGATTGCGCCAGCGCTCGATCACCTCGGCGCTGGCCAGTTCGGTGTGGCTTTGCTTGCGCTGAATCTGCGCCGGGCGGGCGTTGACGTAGGTGCCCTTGCCGATCACCCCGGTGAGGAAGTTTTCGTAGGTCAGTTGCGCATAGGTGTCGGAAATGGTCTTGCGCGAGATCCCCAGTTGCTCGGCCAGCAGACGGCTGGGCGGCAACTGCGTACCGGCGGCCAGACGCCCGGACTCGATGGCGCCGCGCAGCTGGTTGTACAGCTGGCCGGCGAGGTCCTTGCGGCCATTGATCACGACGTGAAGTTCCATACCGACGCGGCTCCGGGGGGCGATTGGGGTGTCGGCCAGATTAACGCTGTTGGGTGATTGGCAGTAGTTGCGCAGCACAAAAACCCGAAATTGGTCACCGTCCCCACTTGTAGGAGTGAGCCTGCTCGCGATGAGGTCGGCACCTCCAACATGGCGGTGACTGAATGACCGCTATCGCGAGCAGGCTCACTCCTACAAGGTTGTGTGTTTGGCCGGGGGACAGTGGTGTAGCGATATTCCGTGGAATTGGGGCTGTAACGCCCGCAGTTCTGCGCTTACCGTGAACTCATCACTCCGCTTCCCGAGAGCTGCCATGTCCCCGCGTCTGGAATACTACAACGCATCGCCCAAGGCGATGAAAGCGATGATCGCCATGGAGGCGCTGACCAGCGACCTGAGCATCGAGGCGCCGCTGTTGCAACTGATCAGGATCCGCGCCTCGCAGCTCAACGGCTGCGCGTTCTGCACCGACATGCACTCGGTGGACGCGCGGCGGGCCGGGGAGAGTGATCGGCGGTTGTATGCGATCGCGGTGTGGCGCGACAGCGGCTTTTTCAATCCGCGTGAACGCGCCGCCCTGGGCTGGGCTGAGGCCGTGACGTTGTTGGCCGAGAGTCATGTGCCGGATGATGTTTACCAGATGGCCAAAGCGCAATTCAGTGAGGCTGAACTGGTGGATTTGACCATGGCCGTCACTACCATCAACAGCTGGAATCGCCTGGCCGTAAGCTTCCGCCAAACCCCAAGCGACTGACGTGCATACCCTGTGATTGAGGTGTTCCTTGTGGTGAGGGGATTCATCCCCGATGGCCTGCGTAGCAGGCCCAACATTGACGACTGCTGCGCAGCCGATCGGGGATAAATCCCCTCGCCACAGGTGTGTTTCCCCTTCCTTTAGGTGTGTGAGTTTCTTAGCCTCAGGTGTTTTGACTCATTTATTGGTTAATGGGGAGGTTCCGTTATTGGCGGGTGGGCGTTGTGGTTTGACTGAGGTGCCGAAGGTGTTGCCCATGCGTGTTCCAGTTGCGGCCGGGGTTGCGAGGCCAACCTGATTTGGTGGCCGTTTGTTCACGGGAACGTTCATTGCTTCCCGATTCTTCTGCGCAGCGGCAGCGCCCTCGGGATTGTTGCCCATCTGCTGACTCAGACAATCGTAATTCGGCGCCTTGTAGCCGCCCACCGTCACCTCCACACAGCCCAGCGGCTGTTCGGCGTGGGCACTGGCGAAGGCGCTCAGCAGCAGCCCGCCGAGGGCGATTTTCCACAGTGATTTCATGCAAGCCTCCTGGCCGGCCCGACGCGGCCGTTCTCTGAATGCAGTCTAGTGCAAGCCTCGCGCGAATCCCGTGATGGTTTTTTTGCACCGCCCGTCACACCAGATTCATAAACAGCCATCAGGATGACGGTTTTCAGGGGTACGTCAGCCGTGCAGCGAGGCAGTTCCAGGGACGGTCTTCAGCGTTCAGCGACTCTCGTGCGCCGGGTGAGTCTGGGGCTGCTGCTTGGCTGGTTCAGCGGTGCGGCGACAGCCGAACCCGTGCCGGCCGATATGCGCATGACGCTGCACATCCCGGCGCAGGATCTGGCCCGGGCGCTGGATCAGTACAGCCATGCCACCGGGGTGGCGGTGCTGGTCGACAGTCAGTTGAGTCGTGGCCGGCGCTCGTTGGCGGTCGATGGCGAATACACCGCTGCCGACGCCTTGCGCCGTTTGCTCGGCGGCAGTGGCCTGATGGCGCGTTATGCCCGCGACGACGCGTTCACCTTGCAAGTGGCGCAGGTCGAGGACGTGCCGTCGGCCCCGGACAAAACCACGCCGGCCAGCGCCGCTGTGAGTCGCAGCTACGCCACCGCCGTACAAGCGGCGATCGAGCGCAACCTGTGCCGTTCGCCACTGACTCGTCCGGGCAGTTATCGCGCGGTGTTGCAGGTCTGGGTCGGGCGCGACGGCGTGGTGCAGCACAACCGGTTGGTCACCACCACCGGTGATGTACGGCGCGATACCGCGCTGGTGGAGAGCTTTCGCAATCTCAGGATCGACCGGCCGACGCCCAGCGCGTTGCGTCAGCCGGTCACGTTGCTGTTGTTACCGGAGTCGTCAGGGAAACGCATGGAATGCACCAAATGGGAAGGAGTTTCCGGGGGATGAAAGACACCGGACAAGGTTCGATGGTCCAGCTGTTCCTGACGTCCTACGAGGACTTTCGGGTGCGCTTGCGCAGGCGTCTCGGCTCGGAGGATCTGGCCAACGACGTGCTGCACGAAACCTACCTGCGGGTCGACCGCATGGAGACGCCGCCGAACCTGCTGCGGCCCAACGCCTACCTCTATCGCATGGCCCTGAACATCGCCGCCGACCGCCGTCAGGCCGATGCGCGCCTGCTCACCGGCGAGGAAGTCGAAGAGCTGCTGCAAATCGGCGACGAGGCGCTGGACCCGGCGCGAGTGGTCGGTGGGCAAAAGGAAATCCAGTCGCTGCTCAGTGCCCTCTACGAGCTGCCCGCACGACGTCGCCGAATCTTCATCGCGGCGCGGCTGGAGGAGGCGCCGCACCTGGAAATCTCGCAGCGCTTCGGCATTTCCACACGCATGGTCGAGAAGGAAATCAAAGCTGCATTGGGCTTCTGCGCAGCGAAACTGGAAAGAAAAGTGTTTCAGCGGTTCGGTCGCGGGGCCGGAAAACCGTCTTCTGAATAGTGCCCGATCAATTCGTTGAGAATCTGCGCGTTTGAACATCTTTCGACTGACACCTGCCAAACCATCGGCGGCCGAGAATCTGCACAACGAAGCCCACGACTGGTTGATCTTGCTGACCTCGGGCCGCGCCACAGTGGCCGACGCCCGGGCGTTGCGCGACTGGTGCGCGCAAAGCGCCGAACATGCCCACGCTTTCGAAGAGGCCAAGGTGTTGTGGCACAACCTGCAGCCTGCCGCTGAAATGCTGCAATCGCCTCGGCGCTTCGGTCGACGGGCGTTTCTCGGTGGCGCCATCGCGGCGTCGGCGGCGTTTTTGCTGGTGCGCGGAACGATTCCAGGAGGCTTTGGTGGCCTCGGCGCCGATTACATCACTGAGGTCGGCGAACAGCGCCGGGTCGAACCGGCCGATGGCGTGAGCCTGGAACTGAATACACAAACCCGCATCAACCAGCGTTCCGGCGATGACGGCGTGCAGGGTTTCGAACTGGTCAGCGGCGAAGTCGAAGTACAGACCGCGCGGTTGCCACTGGCGATGCAGGCCGGGGGCGGGTGGTTGCGGGCGAGTCAGGCGCGGTTCAACCTGCGTAACACCGATCAACAAGTCTGTGTGACTTGCCTCGATGGCTCTGTGGACGTCAATGTCGATGGCCGCAGTCTGCGCTTGCAGCCGGGTGAGCAACTGACCTACGACGCGCAACAGGTGGGCGCAGTACAAAGCGTCGACACCGCCGCAGTGATGAACTGGCGCCAACAAGTGCTGGTATTCAACGGCGCGACCCTCAGCCAGATGATCGACGAGATCAACCGCTACCGCCCCGGCATGTTGCTGCTGCTCAACCGCGACCTCGGCCAACGCCGCGTCCAGGCCCGCTTCAACCTCGACCAACTCGCCGGCGTCGCCCTGCTGATCCGCGACGCCTACGGCGTCAAATGCACCGAACTGCCGGGCGGCGTGGTCGTCCTCAGCTAAAACCACACCACCCCCTGTGGGAGCGAGCTTGCTCGCGAAGGCGGCCTTCCAGCCAACTCATCTCTCTCAGACTGCATACCATCCACTTGTAGGAGTGAGCCTGCTCGCGATGACGGCCCGACAGCCGACCAATATCTACCAGCTTCATGGGAGCTGACCTACCAGCGATGACAGCTCACAAACCAACCATTCCCCAACTGACCAAACCCAATCCAATTGTGGGAGCGGGCTTGCTCGCGAAGGCGCCCGTTCAACCACATCATCATCAACTGACCCACCGCCTTCGCGAGCAAGCCCGCTCCCACAGAGTTTTGCAGTGATGCTGACTACTGCAGCGGCCCCATCACCTGCCGATACTGCTCCACCCCCTGCGCCGTCTCCCGCGTCAACCGCACCTCCAACCCCAACGGATCCTCCCGCCGATTCCCACTCAACTGCCGCCAACCCTTATCTACCTCCCAAACCCGCACCTGCACATCATTCACACCTTCCAACACCGCCACCCCAGCCCCCGGAGCCGGCAACGGATACCGACTGCGCGCCTCAGCCACCGCCCGATACAACGTATCCCCCTTGACCCACCAACGCACCCGCTGCAAAGCCCCAGGCTGATCCGCCGCACTACGAATAATATCCAGCCGAAACCCCTTGCTGTCACTGCTCCGCACCGTCAGCGCAGGCGGCGCGCTCGGCGGCTCATCATCCACGCCAACCTTCTTCGGCTCACTCAACTCCACACCCGCACGCATCTCCACATCACGCTGCAACTGATTCAACGCCCGCAACAAACCGTCACTCTGCTCACTGCTCGCCTGCAAATGACTATCCGCCCGCGTCACACTGTCCAGCCCGCGCCACGCAATCAAACTGACCACCGCCATCAGCAGAATCGCGACCATCACCTCGATCAGGGTAAAGCCCCGTTGATCGTTCATTGCACACTGATCCTTCCACTGGCATCACGCAGCACACTCAGCCGATTAAGCCCATCAGACAGGGTCAATTGCAGCGGCGGATTGATCCACTCGGCGTTAAGCACAACCTTCTGCTTCGGCTCCACCCGCACCTCCAGCTTCGGACTTTGCCAGGTGCGCGGCCGCAACTGCGGATCATCCTTGAAATGCTCAAACCCCCGACCACTGTCACTGCGCCGACTGAACCGAAAGCCCTTGCCATCACTCACCCACACAATCGGCCGGC
Source organism: Pseudomonas fluorescens (assembly GCF_004683905.1). Classification (NCBI taxonomy): domain Bacteria; kingdom Pseudomonadati; phylum Pseudomonadota; class Gammaproteobacteria; order Pseudomonadales; family Pseudomonadaceae; genus Pseudomonas; species Pseudomonas fluorescens. The sequence continues at coordinate 3,481,731 of NZ_CP038438.1, read as the reverse complement.
CATCAGCCCGCGCCTCCGCCTGCGCCACCTGCAGCAACTGCGCCACACGCTCGGCGTCCTTGCGCAGCAACTGCAGCGGATCCGGCTTGATACTCAGACTGATCGCCGCACTGGCGATCCCGATGATCACCAGCACCACCATCAACTCGATCAGCGTAAAGCCCTGTTGCTTGCCCACATTCATCGGTTGCGCGCTCCGTTGCGTCCTGCCCCGTCCCAAAAAAACATCCTGCACGGCCAACATGTAAGGCGTGTGAAATAAAACCGTGAGAATTGCCGCGTAGCCTGTCAGCAGGGACTAAAAGGAGATTCAGCCCATGATGCTCACCACCCGCATATCCCCCCCGCAAACCGTCCAGGCCCTCGCACTGCTCGCCGCCCTGATCGGCGTCGCGACCTGGTCGTCGCTACTCCTGACCTCCGCCGAATCGCATACCCCACCAGCCCCCCCGCAAATGCTCGCGGCGCGCAGTGACAGCCCGGCGTTGCAGTGGTTTTCCAACCAGACGGCGCCGGTGGATATCAAGGTGAGCGGGGTAATGGCGGGGAGTCGCGGGGCGGTGGCGATTTTGAGTTTGAACGATGGGCCGCCGAGGAGTTTTTTGCAGGGGGAGAGGGTGGGGCCTGGGGTGAAGTTGGTGGCGGTGGAGGGGGATGGGGTGGTGATTGAGCAGGGGGGGGAGAGGGTGAGGTTGGGGGTGGAGAGGTTGGGGGAGGGGGTGGTTTTGCCGAGTCTTAAGAGGCCCTGATCTGTAGGGTTGAAGTCGTTATTTTTGCCGTTTAGTTGGATGCCGGTTCAAGGCCCTCCAAAGGCAGGTAGCCGAGACGCAAGCGAGTGCATGTTGTCGCTCCCGGGCTGATGTGGGTAGTCGAAAATGTCCGCTATCGGCCAAAAGGAGTCGTTCGAATGTGTTAGGGAGGCGTTTCCGAGCCCGATAGCCGCTGATCCAGATGTCATTCACCTGTCCAAGCATCCAGCGTGGATGGAATGCCAGTAGCGGATGTGGATTTAAGCATAGTAGCGTTGCGCCTCTACGAACCCTCGGGTGAACGTGCAACGGAGCAGGAAAATGGATTTTGTAGAACGTTTGAACGCAATGTCAGCGAAAGTTAATCAGCTCGCGTCGACGTTACAAACGGAGGAAGCAACGAAAACTGCTTTCGTCATGCCGTTCATTCATACCGTGCTGGGCTATGATGTGTTCGACCCCTCCGAAGTCGTTCCCGAATACGTGTGCGATGTCGGCACGAAAAAAGGGGAAAAGATTGATTACGCGATCTTGAAAGGTGGTCAGATCCAGATATTGATTGAAACTAAAAAAGTAGGCGAGCCGCTCAATATTAACCATGCGAGCCAACTATTCCGATATTTTCATGTCACCACTGCACGAATTTCCATCCTTACAAATGGTAGGTTTTATCGGTTCTACACCGATCTTGATGCACCAAACAAAATGGATGAGAGGCCGTTTCTAGAAATCGACCTGCTTAACATTGATGAGCACGTCATCCCTGAACTTCAGAAACTTACGAAGTCCGCTTTCGACGTTGATTCGATCATCAATGCCGCAGGCGAACTAAAGTACGTGGGCAACATAAAAAAGGAAATGGCTAAGCAGTTCACTCAGCCTGATGATGATTTTGCTCGCTTCTTCGCATCGCGAGTCTACGAAGGGGTGATCACCCAAAAAGTTCGAGATCAGTTTACTCTGCTCACAAGGAAAGCCGCTGCCCAGTTTCTTAGTGACCAAATCAACGACAGGTTGAAGTCAGCGATGAGCAAAGCCACGTTTCCCACGCTCACTGAATCAGTTGTCGCTGAAAATCAGGCTGAAGCCCACGAAGAGCCTGAAGATCGTATTCTCACTACGATGGAGGAGCTGGAGGGTTTTCATATTATCAAAGCGATTGTTCGAACCGTCATAGACGCGAAGCGCATAGCCAGCAGAGATACCCAGAGCTACTTCGGCATCCTTCTAGACGACAACAACCGTAAACCTATCGCGAGACTTCACTTTAATCGCAGCCAAAAATATCTTGGAATATTCGACAAAGACAAAGTTGAAACTCGCCACCCTATCAACTCACTGGATGAGATCTATGAGTTCTCAATCTCGTTGAAAGAGACGATCTCTTTTTACCAAGAAGCCTAAGAAAGTACTATCCGGTCCTTTGCCTAATAGATCAGGGACTGGGGTTACGTGAAATTTCGGCCATTAGTTGTCATTGGTGTACGCAGACTGTCGGCCATAAACAGGCTATGGACACGCTGCTAATACGTTATTAACTTGCGCCAATTCATGTCGCTTTTCCTCCTCACCCATATCGCGTTCCTAGCGTTACACTCAGGTGAAAAAGTTACGCATGGACGAGGAACGTTATCAGACACAAACGGCGGATACCGTCACGCCATTCGTTTTGTCTAATATTTTGGCATAAAAATCACAGGGAGATGAGTGTGAAGTTCGAGTTTGGAGACCTGTACAAATTCATTGTGTCTCTGGGGGTGGTCATAATTTCCATCTCGGTTTTGGTTCCTTGGCTCTTTTTAAAAGAGTCCTTTGACTTATACAAATCGGAAGCAGATTTGAAGTCCGTTACCAGCGTTGCGCACGCTGCAATCCTTGGCAGGCAAGAAACTGTGGCGTTCATCGTAAAATTCATTCCATGGTTTTCCTCCATCGGATGTATTTGCGGGTCAATATTTATTTTCGTCGGCCTAAAAAAATGGCACGCAAACCAACTGTTGCTAGATGAGCAAACCAAAGTTGAAGTTGAACTTAAAAAGCAGTCTCTGCGAGATGCAACAAAAGACGAGATTGCACTCTCAGCAGCTCGGGATATGCACGCAATTGCTTCAGAAGAGAATCACACAACGAACTTTACGCTTAGCGCCTTTGAGGCCCGCTACGCTCAGATAGAAAGCTTAGTGGCAAAACGACTCCGACACGTCTATTCAAAAACGTATGAGGTAGAATCGAACAAAATGGTGGCCGGCGTTGAAGTTGACGTATTGCTGCGAGGTCGAAACTGGCTGACCAAAGACTACATCATAGAAATTAAGAGTATCCGCCGCGGCTTTAACTATGGCTGGCTCCGTGAGTCCTTCCTGAAAAACATCTACGCAAAAAACATTTACGCACAAGCGACCAATCGAATTCCAAACACTTTACTTCTGATCGTCACGGATTTTAAGGGTGACGTTTCTGAAAAGTATACTTCTATGCTCGAAAAAATTTCCAAAGAGGGCCTAGGAAGAAGGGGGAAAGACTTGGTCGTAATAATCGACAAGGAAGAATTTCAGAACTTGACCACCGATCAGCTTCAGAAGCGCCTTGGCATAAACGCCTAAAAAATACACCCACCCTCCTCGCAAGTTATCAATTGCGTTAAGCACTAGGCTCAAAGCTAATGAAAAGCATCAATATAATCTCTCTTGCACAAGCCTATACAAGTCTAGATTCCGCCGAATACAATGATTATATCAAGCATTACGGCATTGATATAAATAACAACGAAGTTGAGGATCTGAAAAGCCTTATATCAAATATGTACAGAGTTTTACCGTTTGTAAACATATTTGACGTTTTTTTGTAGGTTATAAGATTCAGCATATCAGCAAGGAGTTTGATTTATTACGGTTCGGCGATAACTACATTTTGAATATCGAGCTAAAAAACAGCAGCACGGAGGCAAAGATAAAGACTCAACTAATTAGAAACAAGTACTACCTTAGCCATATAAGTAAAGTTGTTCATAATTTTTCTTTTGTCGCAAGCACCAATACTCTTTACAAGCTCAATAGCAAAAATGATCTTGAAGTAGTTGATTTCGATTTGTTAACACAGCTGCTAACAAATCAGAATTTATTGAAGATTGACAATCCTGACGAGTTATTTAATCCGTCGGACTATTTGGTTTCACCTTTTAATTCCACGGAAAAATTTATCAACAATCAATACTTCTTGACTGGCCAGCAAGAAACTATAAAAGACAAGACCTTAAAGATCATTAACAAAGGTGTGTCGGATTTCATTTCAATTAATGGTGGGCCAGGAACCGGAAAAACACTATTAATATATGATATAGTTAAGTGGATCAAAGATCAAAAACGAACCCTGATTGTGCATTGTGGAAATTTGAACGAAGGACATGTTAAGTTAAGGCGCTTGGGCTGGAATGTTATACCTATAAAAAGCTTCAGAAATTATGACTTGAATAGTCTTGATTTGATTGTTATTGATGAAGCCCAAAGAATGTATGCGGCTCAATTTGATAAATTAATTGTTGATGCTGCTGCGAGCAAGGCAGTTTGTATATTCTCATATGACAAACAACAAACTTTGTCCTCAGCAGAGACAAGAGCGGATATTGAGGGAAAGATCAATGCTGTTGCAGGTATATCTAAATTCAAACTATCAGATAAAATAAGAACCAACAAGGAAATTTCCAGTTTCATTAAATTGTTATTCAATAATCAGCGAAGCGATGTTATCTTCTCTAATTGCGGCAACGTTGACTTTAATTACTTCACAGATTTGACAACAGTCAAGAATTACATTCAGCTAATAAGTAATGATGGGTGGGAGGTACTTAGGCTGACTCCATCGCTACATTCGCCCGAGCATCACGAATCGTATTCAGATGTTTATAGCAAGAATTCGCATGCAGTAATCGGGCAGGAGTTCGACAATGTCGCCGTTGTTATGGATCAGTACTTCTCTTATGATGACTTGGGCTCGTTGATTTATCAATCAAGAACCTATTACGATTCTGTAAAAATGCTATTTCAGAACATCACAAGAACTAGAAAGAGACTGAAATTAATAATAATAGGCAATAAGCAGGTGTTAAGTAGATGTTTGTCTATTTTGGACTAGCGCTATAAAACTAACGAGCCATATAAGCACTGCTTCGGCGCCTTGCGGCTGGGTTGGCCATGTTTTAATTCGAGGCGTTATGGTTTTGCCGCGTACTAGCATTTCAAAAAACCCATAAATTAAGGTCTGCGCTGGTCTCGGCGCTGGCCAGCGCTCGCAATGGTCGGAAGCCGCCTTTCGTTGGTCTACCACCAAGCAGGGGCCTTAAAAAACTAATCTCTGCGCTATATGCTCAGCGCTTTAGGTTATTTGCCGACTCCGGACAGATTTATTTATCAAGTATACCGGCCGCTTCTGGCCGAAAGCGGACATCGGTGGGCGGCAGCTCTTGGCCGAAAGCAGCCATCGGGTGTGAAAAATAGATCAACGCACGCAATTCATCTGGTAACGCTACGAGATGGCCATCTGCTGCCATACAACCATTCCTCCTCACCAGTTATCCTGCGCACCCCACGAATGACAGGAATCAGCAGCTAGGACGTAGCATTTAGGCTTTGTCCTACAGCCAGCACTTGGGCTTTCCGATAGCGTTCGGCTGTCAGAACCTCAAGTCAGGACTCCCGAAGTGACAAGGATGATGCATGAGTGAATATGGAAACGTACCAAAGCCCGCGCTACCTAACCCACCAAGAAAAAAGGTCTATCGCGGCGTAGAACCGACCGACCTGCACGCCAAGTACTGGGCGGAATACCCTCAGGAACCGGCGGAGAAACCGGCTGCTGCGAAGGCACCAGCGGAGCCGGGTTTCTACATCGTTCAGCAAGTCATGCCACGCTCTGCGCTTGAGGCTGCACTGTTCGATAAGCCGGATGGTGCAACGCTTGAGAAGTTCACGCGCCTCAACCCTCACGTCACCGGTTATGCCAAGCCCGGTCAACTTATCGTGTTGAGTGATCCGAACAATCCGCAGTGCACGCGTGAAGAAGCGTTGCTCATGGAAGCGGCTCAGAAGGTGGATGCGGCACTCAAACCTATGAGCGACGAAGAGGCCAGCTTCATGGTTCGCTATCGGAGCGAGATTGAATCCATTCTTTCGCAAGGTTCAACATCAATCGGTGTGGGTGAATCGATTTTCGCCAAGAACCTGGAGGACGTGAAAACTTCGCTGAAGGAAATCGAAGCGTTGCACCAGAAAAGTTTTCAGCGTGACGGTCACTTGCGTAGCTCAGAGTTCTTCGCTGAACGTGCGCGATTGTTTGCCAAGCTCGATAGACAACTCACCGGGTTAACCAGAAAGGGCATCGGATTCCCTGATCACCCAAGCCTGAAATCAGCCCTCGGGATTTCTAGCAAAAGTCTAGTGCATCACTGGAGTCTTGCGGGGGCTCCGGGGCAGATTCCTGGCTACGCCACTCATACGGAAAGTGTCGCCAGAGCAGCCAAGGTTGTTAAGTACGGTGGCTGGATTGGTACAGCCGTAGGTGGCGGGGCGTCTTATATGAAGGTTCAAGAAGTCTGTGCGGCAGGCAACAAAGACGCCTGTGAAAAGATTAAGTACACAGAGGGCGGTAGCTTCATTGGCGGGGTGGCCGGTGGTGCAATGACAGGAGCAGTGCTAACTGCTCCTGTGGTCGGTGCAATCTGCGTGGGACTCGGCGTGCCTACCGGTGGATTGGGAACCCTTGCTTGCGGCGTGGTAGTTGTAGCGGCAGGCTCATTTGCTGGCGGGGCGGTAGGAGGGGCCGGCGGTGAAATGTTCGGCGAAGTGATTTACGAGGTGACTAAATGAATACCGCTGAACTGATAGTTGGAGGGTTGTGTGGTGTAGTGATTATCTCGATGATCATCTGGATCGGGATTGCCCTCTACATTGCCCACATCAAGATGGACGTGATCCTTGAGCACCTCAAAAACAGCTCTGCCGGCACTAGGTTAGCGGCGCTGAAGCACGGAGGCGCTTGGGGCAGATTGCTTTTGGTAGGTGGCGCCTCTGGTCTCGTTACGTTTACGAATTTCTACATTAGACGCGGCACGCTCAGCACCGAAGATGTAGCGAGCTTTCCGGCCTCACTCAGGCAGAAACTTGTATGGATGCAATGGAGCGCAATAGCGCTGCTTTCTGCGATGGTTGTGCTGGTTGCAGTGGGTAAATCAGGAATACTCAAGTGACCTGATAATAAGGTTGCTCGATAAATAAGCGATCGATCGGTCACAGGGGACGAATCCATTCTTTGAGAAGGGATTCGTCCCAGAGTAATTTCGATTACAGAGGCTGCCAATCTGCAGCTAGTCTCCAGGCTTATGCTTGTGAATAGGCAACGTCGGGTGTTTTTTATCGTTGGGTGGGTTCACATGCCGTCTGCGATCTTCCTTGCCGTCTTCGCGTTTTGGCTTAGGACCTGGCTTGATGTCAGTAAACATACTCACTCCTGTAAAGATCGGTGATGAGAAGCATTGAAAAAGTAGCACATGGCCAGCCAGTTGGCTCATTACGCTGACATAGCTACCACCGTTCAGATTAAGTACCGAACCGGTCAGACACATCAAAGCCAAAACCCATCACCTTCAACCTTCGGTGCCGCAGGAATGAAAAAGCTTTTAATCGCGGCGATCCTCGCCGTGATGGTCATGCTCTATGTCGGCTACTACGATGCCCTTGAGGACGGAGACATCGAGACCATTGTTTTCATCAAGAAGCACCCCACGCTCCATATAAAGTTTTACAACATCCACGCAAACGATGGGGAGATCAGGAAGGTAGAGCGCCTGACACCAGAGGAGCGGGCGTGGATTATTGATTACTGCAGGTACCGGTTAGGTATCGACACGGCACTGAAAACCCAGGATGACGTCCAGATATGCTCGAAGAAATAGCACTGTCTAATTGGCCGTGTAAGCCTTGTTGTCGCTGATACCCTGATTCCCGACATCTACCTTTGAGCCGCCAAATAGCCAGGAGTTGAGATGGATATCAAAGAGTTTTGCGCCGCTCATCGATTTGATATGAGCAAAAGTGGAGTCGCGTTGGGCGGCGGTGATTTCGGAATGATGGATCTGAAAATTTCGCCAATTGAATTTTTGACTTTGGCAGAAGAGGATTTTGAACGGGGTGGATTGGCAGCTCTTGTCAATGCAACGACTAATGTGAAACGCGCCATTGTCGGGCAGCTTGACCAATTGCTGATCTCTTTTGGCTATCAATCACTTAGGTGGAACGTGCCGAAGAAGATCGAGCGAGTAAGGGCGCTTGGGTTATTGGCTCCCAGTCTGTTGCGTAAAGTGGTCGACATGCGAAATTTTCTTGAGCACGAGTACGCCACACCTGAGCTCAAAAACGTTGAGGAGGCATTGGATATCGCGAGTCTATTTGTGATGTCCGCTTCAGCGATGTTCATTCCGTTCGATGATGTCTTGGAGTTTTCACGACCTGAGCCCCAAGTGGCGGATAGCTCTGTCACACATCTCACCGCGGGATTGAGTCGGGAGCAGTCAGGCAGGGTTTTTTACACTGTTTACGCGTATGAGCCTGGCGAGTACGCGGGACATTGTGTTGGTCAATGCCAGATTCAATCAGGGCATGTCCTGTTTGAAGCAATGGTGAAGCTTTCCGCATCGCTGATGCTTCGATACAAAGTAGACCAAGCACTCCGTGATTTCGAAGCTGCCTATGCTCGGTTATGAGTGCTCGTCATTTTTGTACTGGGGGAAAGGACCCGGTCCAGTAAAGGGGGAGCGGCGCAGCAAGGCCCCAATAAACGTCAGCGTTTAAAAAGACATCTCCAGTCACTCTCTCAGGCTACATATCCTTGCGCCTTTGCCTACAGCTACGCCAGAATCCGCCGGCTTGTGCGCTTTGTACCTGGTCTTTATTGTCTACGTGTCGCTGGCAACCCAGCGACCGGGTTTAGCGACCCGACTAGGTATAAGTGCAACGACGCTCCAGTTTGTCGCAGACGTTTGCGACGACGATATGGTAGCTGTGCGTGGGAGACCTTCGGGTCTGCCGGGTCTTATACCTCTCGGTTCGCTAACCCGCGTACAGCTGCCACCCTTACTTGTTTAGCGACGGGTTTTGGTGGTTCCACCAGGTATAAAAATGGAGCTTCACCATGATCAAACCAACACCCAACCCACCCGAAACCGCCTCGGTTTCCCCCTACGAATCTATCGATTCCAAAAAGCTCCACGAAGCCGCCGACCGCGCGCTCGACCATTACCTCTGTCCGCCCGGTTCCACGCCGCCCCCACGTAAACACCGTGGGATGTATGCCGTGACGGCGGACAACAAAACCGAGGAGCTGCTGGTCGATGCCAGTGAAACACTCGCTTCGGCCAAAACCCTCGCGCAGAACATTGCCAGCTTGTTGCCGGTGTCGCAGCGTCATGCGCTGGCGGGGATTGCGCAGTTGATCATGCTCGGGGAGTTGGCGGTGAATCGGGCTTTGGATAATTTGCAGTTGCCGGGGTGATGTAGGTGTCGGGGACACTTGGTTATTGATCGGGTGTTCATTCTGGCGCCTTCGCGAGCAGGCTCGCTCCCACAGGGTTTCAGGCTGATTGCGGATATCGTGTGGGGCATGCGTTGTTTTTGTTGCCTGAGATGTTTGTGTAGGAGCTGCCGGAGGCTCGGGCCGCGATCGGACGATCTTTTGATTTTGGTTTTAAAAGATCAAAGTCAAAAGATCGCAGCCTTCGGCAGCTCCTACAGGGGGCGGTTCAACAGGGTTTCCAGGCGGGCTAGGGGCGGGGTGTCCTGGTTGCGGTTGAAGACCTGGATGCCGACCTTGAGCAATCGGCCGTTTTCGGCTGTGGCGATGGCTTGTTCGCAGCGCAATAGCAGGCGTCCCTGATCACAATCAACAGCTTTCACGCCAGTCGGCAATCGACCTTCCAGTTGCAGCTCGGCCATCCGGCTCTGCGCCGCAATCATCGCCACCGAACGATCACGCAGAACTCCGCTGCTTTGGGTCATCAACCCGGCCACGCGCACGGCCGCCGACATGGCCACGGCAATGATCGCCAGCGCCACCAGCACTTCAATCAGGGTGAAACCCGCTTCTCGGGAACACGCGCGCATAAATGGCCCAGAACCAGAATACAGCCCTCGACCCTAACCCCCGTCCTTGACGGCTTGACGACGAAAACTCCCGAGGATTTTCAACATCCCTGACATATCTTCTTGCAACACTGCGCGTCGAATCGAATCAAGCCAAGGGAATGTCGAGATGGATATCGCGCAGTTCAAACAGCCCGGACGACCGAGCCGGATGCCCGGTGGGCAGCAGGGTTTTACCCTGATCGAGATCATGGTGGTGGTGGTGATTCTCGGGATTCTGGCGGCGATGGTGGTGCCCAAGGTGCTGGATCGGCCGGATCAGGCGCGGGCCACGGCGGCCAAGCAGGATATTGGCGGTTTGATGCAGGCGCTGAAGTTGTATCGCCTCGATCACGGCACTTACCCGAGCATGACGCAGGGGCTGAAAGTGCTGGTGGAGCGGCCGGCGGATGCGAAGAACAGCAACTGGCGTTCGTACCTGGAGCGTTTGCCGAATGACCCGTGGGGGCGGCCTTATCAGTACCTCAACCCCGGCGCCAACGGCGAGATCGATATCTTTTCCCTTGGTGCCGACGGTCAGCCTGACGGCGACGGCGTGAATGCCGATATCGGTTCCTGGCAGCTGTAAGGCCGGTGATGAATAGCCAATCGAACCAGCAGGGGATGGCGATCATCAGTGCGCTGTTGATTGCGGCGGTGGTCGCGGTGATTGCGGCGGGGATGTTGACCCGGCAGAGCGTTTCGACCCGTGCGCTGGAGGCGGATCAGCAGCGGGTGCAGGGGCGCTGGGTGTTGCACGGTGGGCTGGAGATCAGCCGGCAATTGCTCTGGGATGCGCGGCAGCGTGATCCGTTGACCCGGCTCGATCAGTCGTGGGCGCAGCGCTTGAATGCGCAGGGTTTCGACGGGCGGCTGGAGGATGAGCAGGGCAAGTTCAACCTGCGCAATCTGGTGGCCAACGAGCGTGTCGATGAAGCGCAGGTGCAGGCGTTTCAGCGGCTGTGCGAGTTGATCGGCATCAGCACCGGGTTGAGTCAGCGCATCAGTCAGCGGGTGATCGGCTCTTATCCGTATCTGTTGAACCCGCAGATTGCCGAAAACACCGCGAGCAAAAACGGCTTTGACAGTGGCCGCGCCACGTCGCCGAATGCGTCGCGCAAGCCGCAGAATCCGAAGTTGCCGATGCTGCGCAGCGTCGATGATCTGCGCAGCGTCGAGGGCGTGAATGAGGCGGTCATCGGCAAACTGGCGCCGTACCTGACGGTGATTCCGGCGACCACTTGGCTCAATGGCAATACCGCCACTGCACCGGTGTTGGCCGCGTATGTGCCGGGGTTGTCGCTGGAGCGCGCGCAGGCGCTGATCAATGAGCGCGATGCCGGGCGCTGGTTCATCAACCGTGGCGATTTTGTCAACCGCTTGCGCATGCCGAACCTGGAGCTGACCAGCGTCAAGGTCGGCATCACCAGCGACTGGTTTCGTCTGCGCGGCGAGGCGCGGCGTGATCAGCGTCGGGTCAGTCTCGACGCATTGTTGCATCGCAGCGAGGATCGTTTGCCGCAAGTGATCTGGTCGCGGGTGGGCGTATGAGTCAGTTGCGTGTGAGTTTGCCGCCACTGGCGCAGTTGAGTCTCGACAGTGAAATGGATTGCGCGTGGCTGGACCGTCAGGGGCAGGTCATTCGTGAGCAGCGCCAGACCTTTAGCCAACTGGGGCAGCTACCGAAGCAGCCACCGCTCAGCGTTTTTCTGCATCCGGCGGATAGCCTGCTGGCGAGCATCGACCTGCCGCCATTGCCGGCCAACAAGACCGCAGCGGCGGTGCAATGCGCGGCGCAGGCCTTGATGCTCGGCGACAGCAACGACATGCACATCGCACATAGTTCGCGGGATGAAGCGGGGCAGGTGCAGATCGCCTGGGCGCCGCATCAGCGCTTGCAGCATCTGGGGCAATTGCTGAAGCAGGCCGGTCTGAATCTACGTGGCTTGTACCCGGCGGCGTACAGCTTGCCGGTGCTGCCGGGCACGGTGGCCTGTCGGCAGGATGGCCATTTGTTGCTGCGCGAAAGCGTGCAGGTGGCGCGGGTGCAGCCGCTGTTCGACGAGGAGATTGGCGATTGGCTGCTGACCTGCGGCACGCCGCTGCACTGGATCGGTTCGACGCCACCGCCGGAAGCGCAATTGCCGATGGCCGAGGCGCAGCGCTGGACCGGGCCATTGCCCGGTTGGGGCCTGCAGAGTGCGGTGCAACAGCAGCGCAGCGAGCATCGCGGTTGGGGCCGGGCGTTGGGGCTGTGCGCCTTGGCGGTGGCGGTATGGGTCATAGGCTTGAACCTGTATGCCGCCCGCGAAGCCAGTCAGGGTCAGCAGCTCAAGATGCAGATGGCGCAGAGGGTGAAGCAGGCCTTTCCCGAGTTGCCGGTGATCCTCAATCCGCTGCAGCAGGCCCGTCAGCAATTGGCGGCGCGGCAGAAGGGCGCGGCGGAGGATCCGGCGCAGCCGTTCAATCGGCTGGTGTTGCAGGCCGGCAGTGGCATGCCGTTCATGGCCGGCACGGTCGAGCGCCTGACGTTTGTCGACGGCACCTTGCAGTTGAGTCTGCTGGCCGACGCCCGGCGCAGCGCCAATGATAAGGACAAGGACTGGCAAGCCGCATTGGCCCAGGTCGGGATCAGTGCGACGGCTGACGATGAAGGCTGGCTGCTGCGCCCGAGCGACGAAATCTCCACTCCCGATGAAAGCACTGACGACAGCGGAGCAGAAGATGAATAAGGCATCGCTCGCGGTGTACCGCGCTCGCTGGCAGCGTTTCAGCACGCAGCTTCAAGTGCGCTGGCAAGCGTTGGCCCTGCGCGAAAAACGTATGGTCGGCGGCATGGCGGCGGTGCTGCTGGCGCTGTTGGTGTGGGGCGCGCTGATCCAGCCACCGCTGAAAAAAATCACTTACTGGCAAGTCGAAACGCCAAAGCTGCGCGCGCAGACCGAAGCGCTTGAAGTGCTGCTGCGCGAGGTCAGCGTGCGCCCCGAAGGGCAAAGTCTGGCGCAGTCGCTTGAGCAGACGCTGCAGGCCAGCGGCTTGGCCGGACACTACCAATTGCAGGCCGGGGAGGCCGGCGCGTGGCAGTTGACGTTCGACGCGGCGCCGGCCGATGCAGTGCTCGACTGGCTGTTGAGCACTCCGGCACAGCTTTATCTGCAAGTGGTCGAGGCCCGTCTGCAACGCGCCGACAACGCTTCGACCGAAGTCACTGCCGGCACATTGTCAGGCACCGTTCGCATGGATCAGGCGCTGGGCGCTAAGGAAGCTTCATGAAAGGGTCAGGATCCAAACCGGCGCGCATGGCGTTGCCGATGCTGCTGATGGCGTTGAGCGCGTGCAGCAACACCACCACGCCGCCGAACCAGCCGCCGTTGCTGGTGGACAGCGAACTCGGTCGGCCACTGGCCAACACCCAACGCAGCGGTGATGCGCTGCTCGATCGGCAACGCGCCCAGGCACAAACCGCGCCGCAACCACGGCAGATGCACAACATCACCGAACGCGCGCGCAGTGGCGGCGCCCCGCGCGGCAGCACACTGCCGAGCAATCCGCTGGGCGATCAGCCGGTGACGCTGAATTTTGTCGATGCCGACATTCAAGCGGTGGTGCGCGCGTTGTCGCGTTCCACCGGCCAGCAGTTTCTGGTCGACCCTCGGGTCAAGGGCAGCCTGACGCTGGTGTCGGAAGGTCAGGTGCCGGCACGCCAGGCCTACGACATGCTGCTCGCGGCGTTGCGCATGCAGGGTTTCAGCGTGGTCGATGTCGGCGGCGTCGCCCAGGTGGTGCCGGAGGCCGACGCGAAACTGCTCGGCGGGCCGATCTACAGCCCGGACAAACCGGCCGGCAATGGCATGCTCACGCGCACCTTTCGCCTGCAATACGAGAACGCGGTGAACCTGATTCCGGTGTTGCGCCCGATCGTGTCGCCGAACAATCCGATCAATGCCTACCCCGGCAACAACACCATCGTCGTCACCGATTACGCCGAGAACCTCACGCGCGTCGCCCAGTTGATCCAGACCATCGACACCCCGAGTGCGATCGACACCGACGTGGTGCAGATCCAGAACGGCATCGCCGCCGACATCGCGCCGATGGTCGCGGATCTGCTCGACGCGCCGGGCAACGATCCGACGCAGAAAATCGCGGTGATCGGCGACCCGCGCTCCAATACCATCATCATCCGTGCCGGCAGCCCCGAGCGCACCGAGCTGGCGCGCAATCTGATCTACAAACTCGACAACGCGCAGAGCAATCCAAGCAACCTGCACGTGGTTTATCTGCGTAACGCGCAAGCGGCGAAACTGGCGCAGGCCCTGCGGGGGCTGCTGACTGGCGAGAGCGACAGCGGCACCAGCGACAGTGCGCGCTCGGTGCTCAGTGCCATGGGCAGCAATGGCAACAACAATGGCGGTTCGAGCGCGCAGAGCGGCACGCAAACCAGCGGCAACACTTCGACCACGTCGAGCACTGGCAGTACCGGCGGCAGTTACGCGCAGGGCAGCAGTTCGACTGGCAGTGGCGGCAGTCAGGCCAGTGAGCAGAACGTTGCGTTCAGCGCCGGCGGGGTGACGATTCAGGCTGATGCGACCACCAACACCTTGCTGATTTCCGCGCCGGAGCCGTTGTATCGCAACCTGCGCGAGGTCATTGATCTGCTCGACCAGCGCCGCGCGCAAGTGGTGATCGAGAGCCTGATTGTTGAGGTCGGCGAGGACGATGCCAGCGAATTCGGTGTGCAGTGGCAGACCGGTAATCTCGGCGGTAAAGGTGTGATTGGCGGGGCGAATCTTGGTGGTTCGGGGATCAACCTCAACGGCAAGACCAGTCTCGATGTGCTGCCGCAGGGTTTGAACCTCGGCTACGTCAACGGCACTGTCGACATCCCCGGCATCGGCAAGATCCTCGACCTGAAAGTCTTGGCCCGGGCGCTGAAGAGCAAGGGCGGCACCAACGTGCTGTCGACGCCGAACCTGCTGACCCTCGATAACGAAGCGGCGAGCATTTTTGTCGGCCAGACCATTCCGTTTGTCAGCGGTAGCTACGTGACTGGCGGCGGTGGCACCAGCAACAACCCGTTCCAGACCGTGACCCGGGAAGAGGTGGGGTTGAAGCTCAACGTGCGGCCGCAGATTTCCGAGGGCGGCACGGTCAAGCTTGATATCTATCAGGAGGTCAGCAGCATCGACGAACGCGCTTCGGCCAGCGCGACGTCAGCGGGGATCGTCACCAACAAGCGCGCGATCGACACCAGCATCCTGCTCGACGATGGCCAGATCATGGTCCTCGGCGGCTTGCTGCAGGACGGCTACAGCCAGAGCAACGAAGCGGTGCCATGGCTGGGGACGTTGCCGGGGATCGGCGCGCTGTTTCGCAACGAACGCCGGGCAATCAGCAAGACCAACCTGATGGTGTTCCTGCGCCCGTACATCATCCGCGACAGCGAAGCGGGGCGCAGCATCACCCTCAACCGCTACGACTTCATGCGCCGCGCCCAGGGCGGGCTGCAACCGGAGCGCAGCTGGGCAATGCCGGACATGCAGGCGCCGCAGTTGCCGACGGCGGCGCAGGGGGTGCCGGCGGTGGTGCCGGGGACGGGGCCGAGAGCGACGATCAAGGCTGTGCCGATTGAAGGGAGCACGCGCTTTTGAACAGAGTCCTCAATCTGAGAAGTAACCCTGTAGTGAGGGGATTTATCCCCGATGGGCAGCGAAGCGGCCCCAAAACCTATGCACGCGGTCAGTCAGATGTATTCGGATATCAGGTTTCGGGGCTGCTGCGCAGCCCATCGGGGATAAATCCCCTCACCACAAGAAATCCGCTCTCCATAAGAAATCCCCTCACCACAGGAACACCTCCAGGCAGAGAGATTGGGGAGGTTTTGAGATGAGTTCGCTTCCCTACGCCTGGGCCAAGGCCCAGCGCATTCTGTTGTGCGACGGCGTGCTGACCGTGTGCCCATCGACGCCGGGCTGGTCGATCAGCGAGGTGCGGCGGCAGTTCGGTGAGACGTCGCTCAAGCGCGTGCGCGACGACGAACTCGATGGCCTGCTCGCCACGGCCTACGCCGACACCGGCAGCGCCGCCGCTGTGGTTGGCGCAGCAGAAAATGAAGTGGATCTCGACCGGCTGATGCAGGACATGCCGGAAATCACCGACCTGCTCGACACTCAGGACGGTGCGCCGGTGATCCGCATGATCAACGCCTTGCTCACCCAGGCCGCCCGCGATGAGGCCAGCGACATTCACATCGAACCGTTCGAAACCCATTCGGTGGTGCGCTACCGGGTCGACGGCACCCTGCGTGACGTGGTTTCGCCGCGCAAGGCGCTGCACGGTGCGCTGGTGTCGCGGATCAAGATCATGGCGCAACTCGACATCGCCGAAAAACGCCTGCCGCAGGACGGTCGTATCGCGCTGCGCGTGGCTGGGCGACCGATCGATATTCGCGTGTCGACCGTGCCCACCGGGCATGGCGAGCGGGTGGTGATGCGTTTGCTCGACAAACAGGCCGGGCGTTTGCACCTGGAAACCCTCGGCATGGACGCGCAGGTGCTGGCCAGACTCGATCACCTGATCCGCCAGCCCCACGGTATCGTGCTGGTCACCGGCCCCACCGGCAGCGGCAAGACCACCAGCCTCTACGCCGCGCTGGGACGCCTCGATGCCAGCACCAGCAATATCCTCACCGTCGAAGACCCGGTGGAATACGACCTGCCGGGGATCAGCCAGATTCAGGTCAACGCCAAGATCGACATGACCTTCGCCCTGGCATTGCGGGCGATCCTGCGGCAAGACCCGGACATCATCATGATTGGCGAAATCCGCGATCTGGAAACCGCTCAAATCGCCGTGCAGGCCTCGCTCACCGGGCACCTGGTGCTGGCGACGCTGCACACCAACGACGCGGTGTCGGCGGTCAACCGCTTGATCGACATGGGTGTCGAGCCGTTTCTGCTCGCTTCGTCGATGCTCGGCGTTCTGGCCCAGCGGCTGGTGCGGCGCCTTTGCAATCAGTGCAAACAGCAAGACCCGGCAGCGCCGGGCACCTGGCGCCCGGTGGGTTGCGTGGCGTGTAATCACACCGGTTACAGCGGCCGTACCGGCATCCACGAATTGTTCTGTATCGACGACGACATCCGCACCCTGATTCACCAAGGGGCAGGGGAGCAGGCTTTGCGTGCGGCAGCGTCCAAGGCCGGGATGTTCAGCCTGCGCGAGGACGGCGAGCGCTGGATTCGCAGCGGCGCCACCGCGCCTGAAGAAATCCTCCGTGTCACTCGAGACGCCTGATGAATCGCTATCGTTTTGAAGCCGCCGACGCTACCGGCAAGATCGAGTCCGGGCACCTGGAGGCGGACAGCCAGGGCGCGGCGTTCGGCGTGTTGCGCAGCCGTGGTTTGACCGCGTTGTCGGTGCACAAGGAAAGCAACGTCGCCCAGCATGGCGGCGGAGGTCTGTTCAGTGCGCGTATGTCGGACAACGATCTGGCCTGGGCCACCCGCCAACTGGCGAGCCTGCTCGGTGCCAGCCTGCCGTTGGAAGCGGCGCTCAGCGCGACGGTGGAGCAGGCCGAGAAAAAACACATCGCCCACACCCTCAGTGCGGTGCGCGCCGATGTGCGCAGCGGCATGCGTCTGGCGGAATCGCTGGCGGCGCGACCACGGGACTTTCCGGAGATCTACCGCGCGTTGATCGCTGCGGGGGAGGAGTCCGGCGATCTGGCGCAGGTGATGGAGCGGCTGGCGGATTACATCGAGGAGCGCAATAACCTGCGCGGCAAGATCCTCACCGCTTTCATCTATCCGGGTGTGGTCGGGCTGGTGTCGATCGGCATTGTAATTTTCCTGCTCAGTTACGTGGTGCCGCAGGTGGTCAGTGCGTTTTCCCAGGCGCGGCAGGACTTGCCGGGGCTGACGTTGGCGATGCTCACCGCCAGTGATTTCATTCGCGCATGGGGTTGGTTGTGTGCGGCGCTGATCGCCGGTGTTTTCTGGAGCTGGCGCCTGTATCTGCGCAATCCGGCGGCACGTTTGAGTTGGCATCATCGGGTGTTGAAACTGCCGCTGATCGGACGGTTCGTGTTGGGCCTGAACACTGCGCGATTCGCCTCGACCCTGGCGATTCTCGGCGGTGCCGGGGTGCCGTTGTTGCGGGCGCTGGAGGCGGCGCGGCAGACGTTATCCAATGATCGCTTGAGCCTGAGTGTCAGCGACGCCACGGCCAAGGTGCGCGAAGGGGTGAATCTTGCGGCGGCGTTGCGGGTGGAGAACGTGTTTCCGCCGGTGCTGATTCACCTGATCGCCAGCGGCGAGAAAACCGGTGCACTGCCGCCGATGCTCGAACGGGCGGCGCAAACGCTGTCCCGCGATATCGAGCGCCGGGCGATGGGCATGACCGCGTTGCTCGAACCGCTGATGATCGTGGTGATGGGAGGGGTGGTGCTGGTGATTGTGATGGCGGTGTTGTTGCCGATCATCGAGATCAATCAGTTGGTGCAGTAGCTGATTCCGAGGTCGTCTGGTCTGGCCTCTTCGCGAGCAAGCCCGCTCCCACAGGGGACAGAGTTGTTAATGCAATATATGTCACACCACAAGAACCTGTGGGAGCGGGCTTGCTCGCGAAGGCGCCCGTCAGAACAACAAATAATTCAGACTTTTTTCCAATACTTCAGCATCACCCGACCCTCAAAAGAACCATCCTCGGGTTCTCCTTTCTGTCATCTGCAACCAGCCTTCAACGGCTGTAGCCTGATTGCGCCAAACCGCTGATCCAGACCCCTCTCAATCTCCCGCAAACACCCGAGAAAACTCCCTGAAAAACCCCGCGCAGCTCCCGAGGTTTTTTCCTTTATCTGTCACCGCAAGATGCGAATTTCTCAGTGCGACTTAACCACGGACCCCGCTTGCGAAGGTCAGCGGTGAGTCTTCCCAGTGTCATGCAAGACCCCTGAAAACCTGTGTTCACAACCATCGTTGAAAAGGAGATTCTTCATGTTCAAGCGCACTCTGATCGCCGCTTCCCTGACCGTCGCCGCCCTGGCTTCCGCTCAAGCCATGGCCGTTACCGGTGGCGGTGCAACTCTGCCAGCCGCTCTGTACAAAGGTTCGGCCGACAGCATCCTGCCTGCCAACTTCAGCTACGCGGCCATCGGCAGCGGCGGTGGCAAGACCGCTTTCCTGACCAACAACCCGGCCGGCTTCAGCACCACCGGCACCGTGCATTTCGCCGGTAGCGACTCGATCCTCAGCGCTGCGGAACTCAGCACCTACAAGAACACTTACAACGCTTCGTACGGCCCGTTGATTCAACTGCCGTCGGTGGCCACTTCGGTTGCCATCCCATACAAAAAAGCCGGCCAGACCGCGCTGAACCTGACCAGCGCTCAGCTGTGCGAAGTGTTCTCGGGCCAGAAAACCACCTGGGGTGCTCTGCTGGGTACTTCCGACGCGACCACGATCCGCGTTGTTTATCGCAACGTTTCCAGCGGCACTTCGGAAATCCTGACTCGTCACCTGAACTCGGTCTGCCCGACTCAGTTTGCGACCAACTCCACCTTCACCAGCGCTCGTATCGGCGGCATCGCTCTGCCTTCGAACTGGGTCGGCGTCGCCAACACTTCCGAAGTTGCCACTGCCGTGAACGCGGTTGACGGTTCCATCGGTTATGTAGGTCCGGACGGCGTCGATGCCACCAGCAACGCTGTTGTTGCTCGCGTCAACGGTGTTCAGCCGACTGCGCTCAACGTGACGCTGGCGCTGTCGTCGGTCAATCCTCCGGCGAATGCTATCGATGCTGCCGATCCGTCCAAGTGGTCGCCAGTGGTTGCTAACCCGGCTTCGGGTTACAAACTGGCTGCCTACACCAACTTCATCTTCGGTCAGTGCTACAAGGATGCAGCCGTGGCCGCGGACGTCAAAGCTTTCCTGACTCAGCACTACAGCAACCCGGGCAACAACACTGCGACTCAGGCCCACAAGTTCGTCGCTGTGCCTAACGCCTGGAAAACCGCTGTGACCGCCAACTTCATCACCAACACTTCGGGCAACAACCTGGACATCAACAACGCCAGCGTCTGCAACGCTATCGGTCGTCCTTTGTAAGCTCGCGCGGTCGTAACACCGATGACGGCAACCTTCGGGTTGCCGTCATTTTTTTTGGCTCGAATACACGCCGAACATGAAGTTTGTGTGACATCCGTTCGGTCGCGCCCTCCGCCAACGGCCTATGTCGTAACAGCAGGTTTTTGCGCGCCTGCGGCCATATGTGGCAATCAAAAAAGGATCTCGTAGTGATGCTCGCTCGCCCATCCCGTCGTGGTACCAACGCTCTGTCATCCAAACGTGAAGTCATGGATCCGACGCTGTGGCTGCTCAAGCCGTTGGCGCACGCGGTGGCGTTGTGTCTGGTGGCGGGCAGTGCGCAGGCGCAAACGGCGTTCAGTTCGAGCTGGTTTGCCGCCAAGGGTGCGGCGCAGCAGGCCGCGGCTGCGCGTCCGAGCGTGGGGGGGCTGCCGGGGATGACACCGCCATTGGCCCAGCAGCAAAAAGCCAACCAGCAATTGCAGCGCTCGATTCAGACCTTGAATAACACCGTCGCCGCGATTGCCGCACAACAGGCGGCGCAGGCGGCCGGGAGAGCCGCCGCATTGGGCACGGTGCAGTTCGTGCCGGACGGCCTGGGCGAGGGTGGCTTGAAGGTCGACAACAGCCTGACTCAAGGCTGGCAGAACGCGAAGGGCCCGCAGCAGACCCAGGTCGATGGCAAAACCACAGTGACAATCGAGCAGACCGCCGACAAGGCCATTCTCAACTGGGAAACCTTCAACGTCGGTCGCAATACCACGGTCGATTTCGCCCAGCAGTCGAACTGGGCGGTGCTCAACCGCGTCAACGATCCGAATGCCCGGGCCAGCCAGATTCAAGGCCAGATCAAGGGCAACGGCACGGTGATGCTGATCAACCGCAACGGCATCGTGTTCAGCGGCAGCAGTCAGGTCAACGTGCGCAACCTGGTGGCCGCTGCCGCCAACATCACCGATATCCAGTTTCGCGATCGGGGTCTATATTTCGACAGCACCGGCACTCAGCCGACGTTCACCGATGCCGCCGGCAAGGTGCTGGTGGAACGCGGTGCCTCCATCGACACCCACAAGCCGGCATCGTCTACCGCTGCCGGTGGTTATGCCTTGCTGCTCGGCAGCGACGTACAGAACGACGGCAACATCAACACCATCAAGGGCCAGACCGTGCTGGCGGCCGGCGACCGTTTCTACATCCGCAAAGGCTCGGGCACCGAAGGTAATGCGCTGTCCACCACCTTCGGCAACGAAGTCATTCCCGGCTTCAAGGCCGGTGCCGTTGCGGGCAAAGTCACTAACAACGGACTGATCCAGTCTGCCACTGGCGACATCACTCTGACGGGGCACGAGGTCGTGCAAAACGGCGTATTGCTTGCCAGCACTTCAGTGGCGACGCGGGGCACGATTCACCTCTCCAACCCGAGCACCGATGCTAACGGCAGCGTGACGCTGGGACAGGGCAGTGCCACGGCGATCATGCTCGACAGCAGTGACCTGACCGCCCTCGACAGCCAGCATCAGGCCGCGCTGACGGGCGTCACGGCCAATAACCGGATCCGTGGCGACCAGTCGCGTATCGAGATTCAGAGCGGCGGCAGTGTCGAGTTCCAGAACGGCTCGATCACCCTGGCCACCGGCGGCCAGGTCGCGGTCAGCGCACAACGCCGCAGCCTGGTGCGCGACGGCGCGATGATCGATGTATCCGGTGCCCTCGGCGTCAAAGTGGCGATGGAAAACAACAGCATCAAGATCAACGTGCAAGGCAACGAGCAGCGCGATGCCTCGGTCAACCGCGAGAAAGGCGCGCTCAACAGCAATGACATCTGGGTCGATGTGCGCGATCTGGTGTATGTACCGGCCGGCACCAACGGCTACGCCACGGATCGCTGGTACACCGCCGGTGGCTTGCTGGAAGTCGGCGGTTATCTCGGCACTCAAGGGCACAGCGTCGGCGACTGGATGGCCCAGGGCGGCACGGTGAGCTTTGCCGGCAACGACGTGGTGACTGAAAAGGGTTCGCTGATTAACCTGTCCGGCGGCACCCTGGATGTGCAGAGCGGCGAGATCCGCCAGAGCTGGCTGCGTGGCGCCGACGGTAAGTTGTATGAAGTGTCGCGTGCTCCGGGGGACCTGCTCTACACCGGCCTGTACAAAGGCTATGAAGACAGCAGCCAACGCTGGGGCCAGACCAGTTATTACTACAGCCCGCTGATTGCCCCGCGTTCACGTTTCGAGTCGGGTTACACCGTGGGTCGTGACGCCGGACAACTGGTGATCGCCACGGCCAACGCCGTTCTCGACGGGCAAATGATCGGCGAGGTGTATCAGGGCGAACGGCAGAACCAGGCGCCGAAACCGGTGCTCGACGGCTATCAGCAGAGCCAGAGCGCGTTGGCCCGGCGTGCGCAGTTGATCGTCGGCAGTTACGACCCGACCTTCGTCGCGGCGTCGAATGGCCTGCTCTACACCCTCAATCCGACGCTGGATCAGGTGCAGATTGGTGGCGAGCGTCCGGTTGCCGGAAATGATCCGGACCTCACCGGCGCGGTGTCCGATACCCGTAAGGGCAAGCTGTATCTTGATAACGATCAGCTCAGCGGGTTGCGCCTCGGTGCGCTCAAGGTTTCGGCCAAGGATCAGATCGCCATTGACGGCGCGCTGACGGTCGATAGCGGTGGCGACATCACCCTGTATTCCCCGGATGTGCAGATCGGCGCCGACCTGACTGCTCGCGGTGGCAGTCTGCGTCTGGGCAACGTACTCAATCAGTTCAATGGTGGCGCAAACACCGACACTCGCCTGGCGGCCCAAGCCGACAAAACCACGCAAACCCGCATCGTCGAGGGCGTGCATCTCGACACCCGAGGGCTGTGGAGCAACCTGCGCACCAACCCGGACGATAACGCCAGCCTCGCGTATCTGAACGGTGGCCTGATATCGATCCGCAGCAGCGGTGATATCGACGTCGCTGCCGGCAGCCTGCTCGACGTTTCTTCCGGTGGCGCCATACTCGCCAATGGCAAGACCCGGGGTGGCAAGGGTGGTGATCTGACGCTGGAGTCGAGCGCTATTTCCGCGCCGGGCACATCGCATCTGAACCTCGATGGCGAACTGCGCGGTTATGGCGTCACGGGCGGTGGCACCTTGACGGTGCAGGCCAACAGGATTCTCGTCGGCCAGACGGATAAAGCCCTGGCAGACAACACCCTGCAACTGTCCACCGATCTGTTCAGTAAGGGGTTCTCCGCCTACAACCTGATCGGTCTCAACGGGCTCGACGTTGCCGAAGGCGCCGCGATTGATGTGACCCTGCCGGTGTACCGTTTCGGTGATGCGGCACCCAACCAGGTCAGTGGCGTCGATCCGCGCACGGCGCTGGAGCTGTGGACACCGACGCTGTTCCAGGAAAACCCGACCAAGGGCGTGCTGACCCAACGCGCCGGCGCCAGCCTGACACTGCAAGGTGGCGCGACGCTGGTCGGTCTGATAGACGCGGCCAACAGCTCGCTGACCCTGGGCCGTGGCTCGCGCATCAGCGTCGACCCGGGGCAGAGCATCAAGCTGCGTGGTGCCGGGCAGATCACCGTCGATGGTGAACTGAATGCGTGGGGCGGCACGATCGATATTCGTCAGCAACAATTCGGCTCGATCCAGCCGGCCACTTCGATTCAAACGGCTGATCCGAGCGCACATGACCGCTCGATCTGGATCGGCGAGCAGGCCGTGCTGGATGTCGCCGGGCGTGCGAATACGGCGACCGACACCCTGGGCCGCACTTACGGGCAGGTCGGCAAGGGCGGCAGCCTCATCATCGGCGGCGAGATCGATGCGAAGCTGGCAACCGCCACGGCTGCCGATGCCTACGTGATTGTGCGTCCGGGCGCGCGGCTGGATGCCTCGGGCACCGAGGCTGTTCTGGATATCGCCGGTCAAGGCCCGACGCGTATCGCAACGGACGGCGGGCGCATCAGTTTGAGTTCTTATAACGGTCTTTTCGTTGAAGGCAACTTGCGTGCGGCGGCGGGTGGCGTCGGGGCGGCCGGTGGTCGTCTGGAACTGGCGCTGGAGACGCCGTTGTATTCCGATTCGGCGAGCAACGCGGTGCGCTCGCCGAGGGAAATGATCATTGGTCAAGCGGCAGAAAACGAGCTGCTGCCCGCGAACCTGCAACCCGGCGAAGGCGCCGATGGCTTGCGTTACGGTCAGGCCCGCTTGAGTGCCGATGGCTTGATGACGGGCGGTTTCGACAATCTCAGCCTGCTGAGCAACGGTCTGTTGTCGTTTGACGGTGACGTCAATCTGCGCATGAATCAGAGCCTCAGTCTGTTCGCCGCAGCGCTGTCTCTCGCCGAGAATTCCAAAGGCTCGGCACGGGTTGATTTGAGTGCTCCATACCTGCGTCTGTCAGGGGTGGGCACCTACTTCGCCGGCTTCAACATGATGCGTCCACGGTTGCTCCCAGGCCCGACGGCCCGATCGTCCGATGCAACGTTCAATGCCTCCGCGAATTTGTTGGACGTGGGCAATGGCCTGTCCTTCGGGACTCAGGGTTCGATCCTGCAACGGCAGGCGCCGGCCGTTGAATACAGCCGTCGGGCTTTCGGTCTGGTGAGCCTCGACAGCAGCGGCGACCTGCGCTTCCTCGCGCCGAATGATGGTGCGGAGAAAACCAGGCTGTGGACGCCGGGCGACTTGAACCTCGGTGCGGCGCAGATCTATCCCGCCACCGGCATTCAGGCTGAGGTGCGTGCCGGTTATCAGGGCGCCGTCCCGGTTTCCGAACACACCTTGCGGATCAGCGGCCACGGCGCGGCACCGACTGCGGTGCCGTATTCGGCATTCGGAAAGCTGATTTTTTCCGCCGCGTACATCGAACAGGGCGGTGTCTTGCGTGCACCGCTGGGCAAGATCGTATTGGGTGACGATTTGCTCAGCACCACTCACGAGGTTCGTCTTCTGCCGGGCAGTCTGACTTCGGTCAGCGGTGCCGGTCTGGTCATGCCGTACGGTGGCACCACGGACGGTATCGACTATCGCTATAACGGCAAATCCGTGGTGCTCAACGGCATCTCCGGCGAAACATCAGGCGTGTCGATTGGCACGCAGTTCGCCGATGTGCAAAGCGGTGCGGTCATCGACCTGTCCGGCGGTGGCGATCTGCGTGGCGCCGGTTTCGTGTCCGGTCGCGGGGGTTCCACCGATGCACGTTTCAACCCGCTGGTGCGCACTGCGACTGACGGCACCTTCAGCCTGCCGGGGCTGGCGAGCAACCCGGTGTATGCCATCGTGCCCGGCAACCAGAGCAGCTACGCGCCGATGCTGGCCGAAGCGGGTGCGGGCGATCCGCGCATTGGCCAGCAGATCACTATTGGCGCCGGTGTGCCGGGGTTGGCGGCGGGTACTTACACACTGTTGCCGTCAACGTTTGCCCTGATGCCTGGTGCGTTCCGGGTTGAGGTAAACGGTCAGGCAGCACCCGGCGTGACAACGGGGGCGTTGCCACTGCGCAATGGTTCATGGACCAGCAGCGGGCAGATGTCGATTGCCAATACCGGCCTGCGTGACAGCCTGGCCAGTCAGTTGATTCTCACGTCAGCCGATGTGTTGCGTCGTTACTCGCAGTACAACGAAACCGGTTTCTCTCAATTCATCCAGAGCGACGCCGCCCGGCGCGGTGTGCCGCGTGCGCTGGCACCCATGGACGGCAAGACACTGGATCTGCGCCTGGCCTCCGGCGGCAAGCAAGACATCGCTTTGCAGTTCAACGGGCGCACACTGTTCGAGGCTGCCGAGGGCGGCATGGCCGGCACAGCGGTGGTACGTGGCGGCAACGTCGGGAGCAGCTTCGAGATACTGGGTGCGGGCCGTGCATCGACACCGGGTTTCAACGGTGTGTCGCTGTACGCCGACACGCTCAACAGCCTCAACGCGGGGCGGCTGACCATCGGTGCGATGCCGAATGTCTTGTACAACACGACCGCTAACATCATCGGCTTCCTGGGCGCGAGTGAAAGTATTGTCTTGCGTGAAGGGGCGATTCTATCCGCGCCGCAAGTCTTGCTGCGCACCACGTCAACGCTTGGCGGGATCACCGTCGAGGCGGGGGGCGGGATCAATACGCTGGGCCGTGGCAACGTGGCATACGACTCGCTGGCCGGTTACGTTTATGAGCCGAAAGGCTCCAGCCTGCTGCTGGTTTCCAACGGTTGGGCGCAGGTACTGGCACCGGAACGGGCCAGTGGAATCAGCGGCGCGGGCAGCATCCGGATCGGCACTTGCGCAGCGAGTGCGTGCAACAATCCGGCCCTGCTGTATTCGAACGGCAGTATCACGGCCGCTACGGATAACCAGTTCGAACTCGGTGAAGCGGTGCGTTTCGGCACCCGTCATCTGGCATTGTCGGTCGGCTCGGTCAATACCGGCAGCGCCGAAGCACTTGCAGCGGCGGGCAGCCGCGTGCCCGCCGGCCTCACGCTCAACCAGAACGTACTCGACCGCTTGCTGCGCGGTGATACGCAGTTTGCCGCGCCGGCCCTGGAAACCCTGAGCCTGACCACTCGCGACGCCTTCAATTTCTACGGCAGCGTGAGCCTCGACACGATCGATCCGCAGACCGGCCAAAGCAAACTGCAGAACTTGGTGCTGGTTACCCCGGCGATCTACGGTCTGGGCGATGCCAACGATGTGGCGAGCATCCGCACGGCCAACCTGATCTGGAACGGCGCGACGCAAAGCGCCGGCAGCGTCATTACCGGTGGCGCCGGTACGGGCAGCGGCACGCTAGACATTCAGGCCCAGCGGATCGAGCTGGGTTACGGACCGATGCCTCAGGCCAGCGGTCTGGATCAGAACAATCGATTGGCGTTGGGGTTCACCAACGTCAACCTCAGCGCCAGCGAGCGCATCACCGCCAATCACAAGGGCAGCCTGGCGGTGTATCAGGAGCAGGGCGCCTACGATCCGCTCACGGGTTACCGCTACAGCGGCGGCAATCTGAACCTGCGCACGCCGTTGCTCACCGGTGAGGCGGCATCGGTCAGCCTGCTCAAGGCCGGCAACAGCCTGACGCTCAGCGGCGCCGGGGCTGCCGGGGTGGCCAATGCCTTGGGGGCGGAGTTGAACCTTGAAGCCCGCAATATCGTGCTGGACAGCCGTATCGCCTTGGGCAGCGGCAAGCTGACCGTCAAGTCCGAGGGCGATTTGACGCTGGGCACTAGTGCCGTGCTGGACATGGCCGGACGGACCTTGCCGTTCAACGATGTCAGCAAATACAGCTGGGGCGGCGATGTCTCGCTGTACAGCGCCAACGGCAATATCCGTCAGGCTGCGGGCTCGCGGATCGACCTGTCGGCGAAGAACAATCAGGTCGGTAACCTCAGCGTCGTCGCTCTGGCCGATGCGGCCGGGATGGTCGATCTGCAAGGCGAGATTGTCGGCGGCAGCAGCGGTTACTACGACGCCGGGGGCACGTTGGTGCCGTACAAGGCCGGTGGCGTGGACATTCGCGCGCAACGCCTGGGCGGTGACGCCACTGAGCAGTTTGCCGCGCTCAACCAGCGCTTGAATGCCGGGCAGGTTTACGGCAGCCGCAGCCTGCAACTCAAACAAGGCAATCTGGTGATCGGCGACGGTCTCAAGGCTGGTGAGATCAATGTGTCGGTGGACAATGGCAGCCTGACGGTGGCTGGTCTGATCGACGCCAGTGGCGAACGTGTCGGCAGCATTCGTCTGTCGGCGAAAAATGGCCTGACGCTGGCTGGCAATAGCGTGCTTGATGCCCATGGTCGCGTACTGCGGGTCGACAGCTACGGCAAGATCATCGATGCGCCGAACCGCGCCACGGTCGAACTGAGTTCCGGTGATGGCTTGCTCACGCTGGGCAGCGGCGCGCGCATCGACCTGCGCCACGGCACCGATGCCGTGCCCGGTTTCCTTGCCGGGCAACACGATGGAATGCTGCGCGGTACGCTGGAGCTGAACGCGCCGCGTCTGGGCAGCAATGACATCGCCATCGACGCCAATGGTGTGTTGACCATTCAGGGCGCTCGCTCCATCGGCCTCAACGGTATGCGCCGCTACACCGATGCCCGCGAGGGTGTCGATCCGGCGGTCAGTGGCCGGCCGTATCAGGTGATTGATCAGGCCATGCTCGAGCGCATTCATGGCGACAGCAACGACTTTATCAACGCCGCACTGGGCAATAACGATCTGCTGCAACGCAAACTCGCCGGGTTGAACAACGCCACGTATGCCGATGCGTTCCATTTGCGGCCCGGTGTGGAGATCGCCAGCAAGACTGCCGACGGTGATCTGGTGGTGGAGGGCGATCTGGATTTGTCCGGTTACCGCTACGCCAGTCTCAATCCGCACACGCAGCTGAACCCCTCCGTATATGGTTCCGGAGAAGCTGGCAGCCTGGTGATTCGCGCCGGTGGCAACCTCGATATTTACGGCAGCATCAACGACGGGTTCGCGCCGCCGCCGGAAACCCAGGACGATGCCGGCTGGAAACTGATTGCCGGTGTGCAGCCATTCGGTGGCGACCTGATTGTGCCGGGCAGCGGTGTTTCGCTGGCCGAAGGCACGCAGTTCCCGATAGGCGCCACGCTCAATTACGACGTGACCCTCCAGGGCGCAGTGTTGGCCAGCGGCACGTTGCTGCCGACTCAGGCAGTGTTGGCTGAGGTGTATACCTTCAGCGCCGGCACCGTGCTGGCGGGGGCGATCCACGACAGCAACGGTCATCTGCTGTACGCCGCCGGTACGCTGCTCAGCGACAGCGTGACATTGCCTGCCGACACACGCCTGGGTGCCGGCATCCGTTTGAACAAGGCCACCGCCCTGCAAGCGATGAACTGGCCCAAGGGTGTGCCGTTGCCCAGCGTTTACGATGCAGATCTGACTACGTTCGCCGGGGTGAAATTAAAGGGCGAACTGGCCTTGCTGCGCGGTTCGCTGATTCCGTCGATGACCGATGTGAAGCTCGCCGAAGGCACTTCGCTGATCGAGTTGCGGCCGTTCAACGGCACACAACAGGGCAAGAACTGGGCGGTGGCCAGCATGCTGCCGTCGGGCAGTGCGTCGTGGTCGATGCGCGTGGTCGCCGGTGCAGATCTGGCTGCGGCCGATAGTCGTGCGGTCAAACCGCTGACCCCGGAAGGCAATCTGCGGCTGGCGGACAGTCATTACGGCGTCAACATCACCACGGCGGCGGGCAAGCTGGTCTGGGCTCCGGATAATCCCTTCTTTACGCCCTACGAGCCGGTCCCTGATGACATGCTCGAGTACTGCCAGCAGATTGCCGACTTGTGCGTACCCATGGCCCGTTGGGTCTGGGCGCCAGGCAGTGGAATGGGGCCGGACTACGAACCGGTTCCCGAGGAGGCCCAATTCATTTGTGATCTGCAGCCGGAACTGTGCATCGGCAACAATCCCGGGAAAACGGCCAAGGCCCATATGCAGATGTTCAGTGTTCTGCGCACCGGCACGGGTGATCTCGACCTGATCGCCGCCGGCAATCTGAGCATGGATTCACCGTTCGGCGTATACACCGCCGGCACCCAATCAGCGAATATCGACCCGCTCTATAACCAGCCGCGCGGGCATCTTTCGGATAACGATTCGGTGTTGGGTACGGCCGGTGCCGCTTATGAAAAATGGGTCGACGGCGGCAGCGACAGCCTCTATCAGGCCTGGTATCCGCAGATGGGCGGCA
The DNA here is from genome assembly GCF_004683905.1 of Pseudomonas fluorescens. Classification (NCBI taxonomy): domain Bacteria; kingdom Pseudomonadati; phylum Pseudomonadota; class Gammaproteobacteria; order Pseudomonadales; family Pseudomonadaceae; genus Pseudomonas; species Pseudomonas fluorescens. The sequence continues at coordinate 3,452,019 of NZ_CP038438.1, read as the reverse complement.
ACCTGACAATCAATGCCGGTGGCTCGGTTTCCGGTGATTCGGTCGGGACGAAAGCCCAATCGACAGCGAGCGGGTTCCGCGAGCAGATGGCCAGTGTGGCAGTGGGCAACTGGCTGTGGCGTCAAGGCACGGGAAACCCGGATGTGCCCACGGCCTGGTGGATCAACTTCGGCAGTTATTCCACCCAAATGAACTCAGATCGGGTGATCAACACTGAACCCTACCTGGTGGGTTTCACCGGTTTCGGTACCTTGGGCGGTGGCAATATCAGCCTGCGGGCTGGTGGTGATGCCGGCATGCTCAAACCGCTAGGCGATGCCGTTAACTACCCGCGCGGTCAGGGGCTGATCGTCGCGGTAGGCAGCACCGGTCGAGTCGCCAGCGATGGCAGCGTGCAGATGACCGGTGGTGGTGACATGGACATTCGTATCGGCGGCACGCTCAACCCTTCGCTGCAAGCGCGGGCCGGAGAAACCGGCTTCGGCCAACCGAATCATGATCTGCAGGGCGCGCTGATCAACCTGCGCGGCGCGGCACACATGACGGGTGGAGCACTCGGCGGCATCAACCTGCAGTACGGCGCCGGCGCTGTGTTCAATGATCTTCGGGAAACCCGCGCACTTGATCCGTTTACCTCGACCACCGGTAGTGCTTCCGGAGGCGTGGTGCTGATTCCGGGTGACTCGGGCATGAGCCTGAGCAGCCGCGGTGATCTGGTGTTGGGCGGTGCCGCGGATCCTGGGCGAGTGAGTCTGATGAACGCCAGCCCGATCATGGCGGCCGACGCAAGCGTTGAGCAGGGCGGCACCCTGAGTGGCTTCTCATTGTGGACGGATCACACCGCAATCGATCTGTTCTCGGCTGGCGGGAACTTGACGCCGGGCACACAGATATCCGAGTTCAGTACCAGCAACGGCCTGATCACGGGCCGCAATACCTCGCCTACCGACGGCCGATTTGTCTACCCATCGATTCTGCGCGCGGTGGCGGGCCAAGGGTCCGTTTATGCAGGGCCATCCGCGACATTCATTGGCGTAAACAACTACCCGCTGCAAGGTTACTCACTGCTTCTGGCGCCGTCGAAGTCGGGGCAGCTTGAACTGCTGGCAGGTGACTCTATCTACGCCGGTGGCTATGCGATCAACCAGTCGGGGGCCAGCCCGATGGCCGTGGCTACCCCGTTCAACCCGGCATTCAATGCTTACACCAACAGCAACGCCGGAAAACCGCTGCGCACCAACTACAGCGACGATGGCGTGGCGGCAGAGGGCAACGTGCGATATCCGCTGTTTGCCTATGGTCCCAACACCTACTCGGGATCGAACGACGTACAGGGGCCGGCGCGATTCTATGCGCTGACGGGGGACCTGGTGGGCATTCGCAGTGGCGAAACGTTGAGCTTTTCCACTTCCAGACGCACCTGGTACGAAGCGGCGGGGCCTGTGTGGATGATCGCCGGACGCGACATCGTTGCCTCTGGCACTGCCCTGGGGCAGCCTGCGACCGTGCCGACAGTGGAAATGAGTAGCGGCAAGGAGGACATTTTTTCCACCGGCAACCTGTTCGTCCACAATGACCTGCGAGATGTATCGCGCGTCTCGGCGGGCCGCGACATTCTCTACAGCAGCTTCGATATCGCCGGACCTGGAACGCTGGATATCAATGCCGGGCGCAACATCCTGATGGAAAACCGCGCCAGCATCACCAGTCTCGGCGCGATAGTGGCCGGGGATTCGCGGCCTGGCGCCAGCGTGGTATTGCAGGCGGGCGTGGGCGCACAGGGGCCGAATTACACAAGGTTCATCGCGCGTTACCTGAACCCGCAGAACCTTGCTGACCCGAATGCCTCTCTCAACGGCCAGCCGGGCAAAGTGGTCAAGACCTACCTCGACGAGTTGCAGAGCTGGCTGACCCTCGGTTACGGCTTCAGCGGCAACGCAGAGCAGGCACAGGCGTTCTATGCCGCGCTGCCAAGTGCCGAGCAGGCGATCTTTGCGCGCCAGGTGTACTTCGCCGAACTGCGCGCCGGCGGCCTGGAATACAACGACGCTGACGGCCCGCGCAAAGGCAGTTATCTGCGCGGTCGCAACGCCATCGCCGCACTGTTCCCGAGCACCGATGTGGCGGGCAATCCGCTCCGTTACGACGGCGACATCACGCTGTATGGCGGAGCAGGGGTCAAGACGCTGTTCGGCGGCGATATCCAGATGCTCACACCGGGTGGTGGTCAGGTGTTCGGCATCGAAGGCGCGGCGCCACCGTCCACCGCCGGGATCATCACCCAGGGTTCGGGCAACATTCAGCTCTACTCGCAGGGCAGTATTCTGTTGGGGCAGAGCCGGATCATGACCACCTTCGGCGGCTCGATCCTCGGCTGGTCGGCCGAGGGCGACATCAACGCCGGTCGCGGCTCGAAAACCACTGTGGTCTACACCCCGCCGAAACGGGTTTACGACACTTGGGGCAATGTAACCCTGTCGCCTTCGGTGCCGAGCACCGGTGCCGGTATCGCCACACTCAACCCGATTGCCGAAGTCGCCCCCGGCGACATCGACCTGATCGCGCCGCTGGGCACCATCGATGCGGGCGAGGCGGGCATTCGCGTCTCGGGCAACGTCAACATCGCCGCGCTGACCGTGGTCAACGCCGCCAACATCGCCGTGCAAGGCAAGACCAGTGGCGTACCGGTGGTGGCTGCGGTGAACACCGGGGCGATCACCTCGGCCAGTTCGGCGGCATCTTCGGCAACCCAGGCCGCTGAGGACGTGGCGCGTCAGCAGCAAGCAGCGGCGCGGCAGAACCAGGCGTCGGTGTTCACCGTGCAGGTGCTGAGCTTCGGCAACGAACAACTGGCGCCGAGCCGTGATGGTGCCAGTCGTGCGCCGGCGACCGGCTACAACCCGAACAGCCCGGTGCAGGTGCTGGGAGCGGGGGCACTGGATGAACAGGCGAAGCAGCAGTTGACTGAGGAGGAACGCGGGCAGCTGACGTTGTAAAAGACTCTCGTGTAGTACTTTGGGCGACCGGTTGGTCGCCCTTTTTTTGTGTAGGCGGGAAGGTTCAGGGATACCCTTGTCGAGCATGCAATACGTTCAGGATTTCGATCCGCTCGGTCACCCGATAAACCACGACGTAGTTGGGATGGATAACGATTTCCCGGGTGCCGGCGACCTTGCCGAAGCGATAAAGGTAGGGGTGAAGTGGGAGGGCGGAGATAGCCGCTTCGATGGCGGCGTTCAGTTGACTGGCCGCAACGGCGTTACGGTCAGCGATGTAGTTCAGGGTTTGCCAGAGTTGAGTGCGAGCTTCAGGTCGCCAGTCAACCCGCACTGTTTTTGTTGAGTTTCGATTCGATGAGGGCGCGCATCTCGGCCATCACCTGCTCGTGGGGGATGTTGGGCCGCGGATCATCCATCGAGGCCTGTACCTGTGCCCGGAACCAGCGATCGTAGCTGGCGGCCTGCTCTGGGGTTTCAAAGTCTGAAACGATAAGGGAAAGTTCGGCGCTCATAGTGACCTCCATGATCAATGTGAAGCAGTCTAAGGGGGATGTGGCTCGCTGTCGTCACTGGCAAGACGAAGTGCGAAGTATCCATTGGTGCGAGCGATAACGCAGTCAGACGTTTCCGTGGATCAAGTGGGCATTTCCACGGGGTCTGTAGGCTTCATCACACCTGTGGGAGCGGGCTTGCTCGCGAAAGCAATCTGTCAGTAACCAATACGTTGCCTGACACGGCGCTTTCGCGAGCAAGCCCGCTCCCACATGGCATGGCGGCGCAGGTCAGAAGGCGTAGGGGATGCTGACCTTGGCCCAGAGCATGTCGCCTTCCGGCCGGTTCTCCACGTCAAACTCCTTGGCCCAGCGAATCTCCGCGCTGGCGTATTTGAGAAAGGTGAAATCCAACGCCGGGCCGATCGCGAATACCTGGCCGCGCACGCCGTCATCCACATCCTGCCCGGCGAATTGCACGGTGTGGCCGTACTGTTTGTCGTCGGTGGTCTGCTTGAGGTAGTAGCCGTTGAGGCCGAGCATCACATCGTCGGTGATCTTGTAGCTGGCCGAGTAATCGAAGTGGAAGATCTGCCCGGACTTGTAGTCGGTGTCCTTGTTCTTCTCGTTGAAGCTGTAAGTGGTCTTCATCGACACTTCGGTCTTGTCGGTCGGCAGCCAGGTGAAGGAGAACAGCGGCTTGTAGGTGTAGAAATTGTTGCTGGTGTTGGCCAGCCGATCGACGCTGTATTCGCCGGTGGGCACCGTGATCTCCACGGCAGCACCCAGGGTCAGGTTCTTGCCCATGTCCCACAGGATGATCGGCGCGATGGTGGTGTCGCCCATGCCTTCGCGGGTATCGCTGAGACCGAATACCGAGACTTCCTGCTTCAGCCAGGGCTGGGCGATGTAGCCGGCCAGGCGTCCGCCGAACACGCGCACCGGGCTCAGGTAATCAATACGCGGGATCACCGCCGTGGATTCGATTTCGACATTCGGCACCTTGCCGCCCAACGAGCTGATGTTGAGCTTGGTCGACTTGTAATGGTTGTAGTAGAGGTTGAACGCGACCATGTTCTGCGGAAGGCTGTCGACTTCCAGCGGCAGCATGAAAAATCCGTCGGTGCCGGGGCCGATGTTGTCGACGCCGGCTTCGGTGGCCAGGGCCGGCAGGCACGCGGTGCATCCGAGCAAAGTCAGTGCCAGACGCAAGGGGAAAGTGGCGCGGTTCGGGCTCATGGCTGTCCTCATTATTATTGTGGTGGGACGTGGCGCCGGTACGCAGAACGTCCGGCACCATAGAAATAAGCGCTTGGCGCCCGCCGGGGCAGGGTATTGGCGGACAGTTAGGGGGACTTCTGCGGACAGTCGGCCAACCCTGTGCTAACTTCCTTCGACATAACCGGTTACAAAAATAACAATCAAGCGTGATCCGGAATGTCAGCCCCCATGAACGTAAAAGTCCAAGACCCCACTTTCGAATTGGCGCTGGTCTCGCCGTTCCTCCTGCAAACCCTCGCCGAAGTCGTGCACAACAAAGGCATCGACCCCGAAAGCCTGTGCCGTGGCCTGGGCTTCAGCCTCGAAGATCTGCAGGATCCGGCGCAGCGGATTTCCTACCGCCAGGCCGTGGCGATGATTCAACGGGCGCTCAAAGTGTTGCCCAATCAGGGCCTGGGGCTGTGGGTCGGCGCGCAGAATGTGTTGGGTACGCTGGGGCTGCTCGGGCATGTGCTGTCGCTGTGCAAGACCTTGCGCGATGCCTTTGCCCTCGGCATTCGCCATCAGCACACCTCCGGCGGAATCGTGGTGTCCAGCGTCGATGTGGTGGGTGATCAGGTGCACCTCGATGCCGAATGTCGCTTGCCGTTTGCCGATGTGCAGGTGTTCGCGGTCGAAGAGTTTTTCGCCAGCCTGCTGGTGTATGGCCGGGCCTTGGCCGGAGTTGATTTCAAGCCGATCGCCGTGGAGTTTGTGCACGCTGCACCGGATTATCTGAGCGAATACCACCGCTTGCTCGGGCCCGATGTGCGCTTCGGCTGTCTGCACAATCGCATGCTGATCGATGCTCGGTGGCTGGACGTCAACCTGCCCAATCACCATTCGCTGGCGTTGCGTCAGGCGGTTGCGTTGCTGGAGCTGGAAGCGGCGCAGGTGCATCAGAAACTCGATCTGATTCAAGCAGTGGAGCGGGCGATTGCCCGGGACCTGAGCCGGGGCAGCCATATCGAAAAAATCGCCGGCGACCTGAACATGAGCAGTCGCACCTTGCGCCGCCGTTTGACCGAGCATGCGCTGACCTTTGAAGCGCTGCTGGAACAGGTACGTCAGGCGCGGACCATGAGTCTGCTGGCCAATCCGGACATGCCCATCGAGCGGATTACCGAAGAAGTCGGCTACAGCGACGTGCGCAGTTTTCGCCGGGCGTTCAAGCGCTGGACCGGGATGAGCCCGAGTGCGTGGCGGCATGACACAAACCCTCACCCCAGCCCTCTCCCGGAGGGAGAGGGGGCCGACCGAGGTGTGTCGCGTCATACATCGACCTGAAAGATTTTTGTCGATTATGGATTCGGTACATCATTTTCAAGTCGGCATATCTCTATAGCTTCCCCCGTTCAGTTCCCTCTCCCTCTGGGAAAGGGTTAGGGTGAGGGGGTTTTAGCATTCTCCAAACCCACACAAACCCTCCGGCCACAGGTAAACTCCCGCGCACTTTCCCAAGGAGTTCACATGAGTTACTACCAGCCGGGCATTCTCGCCACCCCTGTTCCTGCGCAAGCACGTCACCTGTTTTTTGCCCTTGCGTCGGTTGAAGCACTGCCGCAGGCGATCGACAACCTGATGAATCTGGTGGACGGCAAGTCGGCTGTGATCGGTTTCGGTGAATCCCTGACCAAAGCCCTGAACGTGCAAATCGACGGTCTGCGCAGCTTTCCGGCCATGAGCGGCGTCGGCGTGGAAAACCCGTCGACCCAGCACGCGCTGTGGGTCTGGCTGCACGGGGTCGACCGTGGCGAGCTGCTCAATCGCAGCCACGCTTTCGAAGCTGCGCTGGCCCCGGCGCTGCGCCTGGTAGACATGCAGGAAGCCTTCCGCCACAAGGACGGCCATGACCTGACGGGCTACGAAGACGGCACCGAAAACCCGCACGATGACGCCGCGATTACCGCCGCGTTGCTGGGCGAGGGCGCTGATGGTCTGGTCGGAGGCAGCTTCGCCGCGATCCAGCAGTGGCAGCACGACCTCAAGGGTTTCCATAAGCTGTCCGCCGAAGACAAGGACAACATCATGGGCCGTCGCCTCAGCGACAACGAAGAGATCGACGACGCGCCAGTCTCCGCCCACGTCAAACGCACCGCCCAGGAAAGCTTCGCCCCCGAAGCGTTCGTCGTGCGCCGTTCGATGCCGTGGATCGACGGTGATCGCGCCGGCCTGATGTTCCTCGCCTTCGGTGTTTCGCTGGACGCCTTCGAAGCCCAATTGCGGCGCATGAGCGGTCTGGAAGACGGCATCACTGATGGTCTGTATCGCATCAGCCGGCCGATCACCGGCGGCTACTACTGGTGCCCGCCCATCAAGGACGGCCACCTCGATCTGCGCGCGTTGCGCATCGGCTGAGTGTTTCAAACACAGGGAGTTGACCATGGACGTGGTGCGTTGGGGCATGATCGGTTGCGGCAGCGTCACTGAACGCAAGAGCGGGCCGGCCTTCTACAAGGCGCCCGGTTCGGCGCTGGTGGCGGTGATGGGCCGGCGCCTTGAAGCGGTGACCGATTACGCCGCGCGCCACGGTATCGCCCGGGTTTATACCGATGTCGATGCACTGATCAACGACCCCGAGGTGGACGCGGTGTACATCGCCACGCCCCCCGACAGCCACCACGCCTACAGCCTGAAAGTCGCCGCCGCCGGCAAGCATTGCTGCGTCGAGAAACCGATGGCGCTCAACGCCGGACAAAGCCGCGAAATGCAGCAGGCGTTTGCCGACGCCGGTCTGCACTTGTTCGTGTCGTACTACCGCCGTTCGTTGCCGCGCTTTGCCCAAGTGCGGCAATGGCTGGCGCAGGGCCGCATCGGCGAGGTGCGGCACCTGAGCTGGACGCTGACCAAGGCCCCATCGGCGGCGGATCTGGACGGCAGCGCCAACTGGCGAACCGACCCGAGCGTGGCTGGCGGCGGCTATTTTGCCGATCTGGCCAGCCATGGTTTCGACCTGTTCCAGTACATGCTCGGCGATATCGTCGAGGTCGCTGGCTTTACTGCGCGCCAGGCCGGGTTATATGCGGCGGAAGATGCGGTCAGCGCCAGTTGGCGCTTCGCCTCCGGGGCACTGGGCATGGGTTGCTGGAGCTTTGTGGCGGATCGGCGCGAGGATCGGGTGCAGATTATCGGCAGTCAGGGCCGGATCGCGTTCTCCGTGTTTGACGAGCATCCGGTGCAGCTGTTCGCCGATGAGCAGATCAGCCTGGAGATCCCCCATCACGAGCACATTCAGTGGCATCACGTGCTGGGCATGAATGCGCATATTCGTGGTGGTTCGCAGCATCCGGCCGTCGCCGAACAAGCCCTCAAAACCGATTGGGTGATGGACCAGATCCTCAAACGGCACTGATCCTCCAGACCACAACACCATTTCCTTGTGGGAGGGGGCTTGCTCCCGAAGAGGCCGGCATTGCTGGTATTTCCATCGCCTGACACACCGCCTTCGGGAGCAAGCCCCCTCCCACAAGGGTCTGTGTGTCGTCGTGTCTAAGGTTATGCCCAAACAATATTTCTCAAGCTTGTCATAACGTCTCTAAGATCACGTCATAACTCGTTATAACAAGTGATCCCTGATGACCGATAACGTCCTGTCCCTCAGTAGCGTCCCCTTGCACACCCAACTGCGCGACGTCCTGCGCGCACGCATTCTTGATGGCGAATACCCGCAAGACAGCCAGATGCCGTCCGAAAGTGAGCTCGGCACGCTGTTCAAAGTCAGCCGCATCACCGTGCGCCAGGCGCTGGGTGATCTGCAGAAAGAAGGGCTGATCTTCAAGATCCACGGCAAGGGCACCTTCGTCGCCAAGCCGAAGACCTTTCAAAACGTCAGCAGCCTGCAAGGCCTCGCCGAGTCCATGACCGGGCGCGGTTACGAGGTGATCAACCGCCTGCGCAGTTTCAAATTCATCCCCGCCGACAAACGTGTCGCCGAGCGCTTGCAGGTGGCCGAAGGCGAGACCGTGGCGCAGATCAAACGCGTACGCCTGATCAACCGCGAACCGATCTCGCTGGAAATCACCTATCTGCCCAAAGCCGTCGGCGAACGGCTGGAGAAGGCCGATCTGGTGACTCGCGACATCTTCCTGATTCTGGAAAACGACTGCGGCATCGCCCTCGGCCACGCCGATCTGGCGATTGACGCGGTGCTGGCCGACAGCGATTTGACCCAGGCGCTGAACGTCGAGGCCGGCTCGCCGATCATGCGCATCGAGCGTCTGACCCACGACGCCCACGGCCAGCCGCTGGACTTCGAACACCTTTACTACCGTGGCGATGCGTTCCAGTACCGCCTGCGGATCGACCGGCAAAAAGGGGCGTGACATGACCCGCAAGACCTTGGAACAGGAATACGACATCGTCGTGATCGGCGGCGGCACTGCCGGCCCGATGGCGGCGATCAAGGCCAAAGAGAAGAACCGCGACTTGCGCGTGCTGCTGGTGGACAAGGCCAACGTCAAACGCAGCGGCGCGATCAGCATGGGCATGGACGGCCTGAACAACGCGATCATCCCCGGGCACTCGACGCCGGAGCAGTACACCAAGGAAATCACCATCGCCAACGACGGCATCGTCAATCAGGCGGCGGTGTACGCCTATGCCACTCATAGCTTCGAGACCATCGAGCAACTGGATCGCTGGGGCGTGAAGTTCGAGAAGGACGAGACCGGCGATTACGCGGTGAAAAAAGTCCACCACATGGGCGCCTACGTGCTGCCGATGCCGGAAGGGCACGACATCAAGAAAGTCCTTTACCGGCAGTTGAAACGCGCGCGGGTGAGCATCACCAACCGGCTGGTCTGCACCCGTTTGCTCACCGACGAGGAGGGCGCGGTCAACGGGGTGATGGGCTTCGATTGCCGCAGCGCTGACTTCCATGTGATCAAGGCCAAAGCGGTGATCCTCGCGTGCGGCGCGGCCGGTCGCCTCGGTCTGCCGTCCTCGGGTTACCTGATGGGCACCTATGAAAATCCGACCAACGCCGGCGACGGCTACGCCATGGCCTATCACGCCGGGGCCGAGCTGGCCAACCTCGAATGCTTCCAGATCAACCCGTTGATCAAGGACTACAACGGCCCGGCCTGCGCCTATGTGACCGGCCCGCTCGGCGGCTACACCGCCAACAACAAGGGCGAACGCTTCATCGAGTGCGACTACTGGAGCGGGCAGATGATGTGGGAGTTCCACCAGGAACTGGAAAGCGGCAATGGCCCGGTGTTTCTCAAACTCGATCACCTGGCCGAGGAAACCATCCAGAACATCGAAGAGATCTTGCACAGTAACGAGCGCCCGAGTCGTGGTCAGTTCCACGCCAATCGCGGCACTGATTACCGCACGCAAATGGTCGAGATGCACATCTCGGAGATCGGCTTTTGCAGCGGCCATTCGGCGTCCGGGGTGTGGGTCAACGAGCGGGCCGAGACCTCGGTGAAAGGCTTGTACTCGGCGGGTGACATGGCCGCTGTGCCGCACAACTACATGCTCGGCGCGTTCACCTACGGCTGGTTCGCCGGGCACAACGCGGCGGATTTTGTCGCCGGGCGCGAGTTCTCGACGCTGGATGCCGCGCAGATCGAGAAAGAACAAGCGCGGGTCTACGCGCCGCTGGATCGCGAACAGGGTCTGCCGCCGGCACAGGTCGAGTACAAGCTGCGGCGCTTCGTCAACGACTACCTGCAACCGCCGAAAGTGACCAAAAAAATGCAGATCGGCTTGCAGCGTTTCAGCGACATCGAACGCGACCTCGATCAGATGAAGGCCAACAACGCCCACGAACTGATGCGCGCGATGGAAACCAGCGTGATCCGCGATTGCGCGGAAATGGCTGCGCGCGCCTCGCTGTTCCGCGCCGAGAGCCGCTGGGGCCTGTACCACTACCGCGTCGATCACCCGCAGCGTGACGACGCTGAATGGTTCTGCCATTGCCACCTGAGGAAGGGCGAAGACGGCCGGATGACCAGTTTCAAGAAACCCGTCGAGCCTTACATCCTCCCGCTCGATGCCGAAGAAATGCAGGCCTATGACCGTTTGCGGGTGGGCGCTTTTGCCGCTTGATGCATCACCAGAGAGAGTCCGAACCATGGCCTATCAAGCCCAGGAAATCTTCTTCCGCTCCAACGCCCCGGTCACTGTGGACGAGGACAAATGCATCGCCGAGAAGGGCTGCACCGTGTGCGTCGACGTCTGCCCGATGGACCTGCTGGCGATCAACCCGGCCACACAGAAGGCCTACATGGCGTTCGATGAATGCTGGTACTGCATGCCGTGTGAGAAGGATTGTCCGACTGGCGCCGTCAAAGTCGACATCCCTTATTTACTGCGCTGAACCCTTTCCCCTGTAGGAGTGAGCCTGCTCGCGATAGCGGTGTGTCAGACAACACATCGACATCCAATACACCGCTATCGCGAGCAGGCTCACTCCTACAGAGATCTACGACACCCTAAAGCTACCCGGAAACCCCGGACGCTAATTTACAGACCCCCTCGTTTCCCACCGCGCTGATCGCGGCGGAGACGAACATCCAATAAATGATTCGAGGGGAAACACTCATGTTGCGTGCAGCAATCGCCGGTCTGGTACTGGCTTCATTGACCCTGTCGGCCTCGGCCGAAACCATCCGCATCGCCATCGGCACCCAGGACACCACCATCAATTGCGCCGCCGGCGGCCTGTTGATTCGTGAACTCGGCCTGCTCGACAAATACCTGCCGCACGACGGCGCCTACAAAGACGCGAAATACGATGTGCAGTGGAAGAACTTCACCAGCGGTGCGCCGCTGACCAACGAGATGGTCGCCGGCAAACTCGACTTCGGCGCCATGGCCGATTTCCCCGGCGCGTTCAACGGGGTGGCGTTCGAAACGGCCGGCAAGCACAGCCTGTTCATCAGCGTGCTGTCGGGCAGCATCAAGGGCAGCGGCAACGGCATCGTGGTGCCGAGCGCGTCCGGGGTGCAGGCGCTGAGTGAGCTCAAGGGCAAGACCATCTCGGTGCCATTCGCCTCGACCGCCCACGGCATGCTGCTGCGCGCGGTGGCGGAGCAGGGATGGGATCCGCTCAAGGATGTGAACATCATCGCCCAGCCACCGGAAGTCGCAGGCTCTGCATTGCAGGCCGGCAAAATCGACGCTCACGCCGATTTCGTGCCGTTCGCCGAACTGTTCCCCAGCCGTGGTTTCGCCCGCAAGATTTACGACGGCGCCCAGGCCAATGCACCGACTTTTCACGGTGCACTGGTGGATCAGGCCTACGCGAAACAGTACCCGGAAATCGTCGTCGCTTACCTGCGGGCGAGCATCGAGGCCAATCAGTTGCTGGCTGCTGAGCCTGAGAAGTACAGCGAGCTGATCGCCAAGGTCACCGGCGTCGATGCCGAGGTCAACTACCTGTTCCACGGCCCGCTCGGCGTGCAGACCCGCGACCTGAGCTGGAAGCCGGAATACCGTCAGGCGGTGGGCACGGCGATCGACACCCTGAAGCTGTTGAAAAAGGCTGATCGGGGCCTCGACCTCAACACCTTCATCGATGATCAGTACATCCGCGCAGCGTTCAAGGCCTCGAACCTGGACTACAGCGCGCAGCTTGCGAACTACGCGCAGACGCCGTTGAAAGCCGTGGATACGGCCAGCGGCAAAGCCATCACCGACTTCAGCCACATCGCCGAAATTTGGGTGCGCGGCGAAGACAAAGTACGCCAGTACGCCTCCGCCGAATCGGCCTTCACCGCGTTGGCCGCGCTGAAGCAGGAAGGCAAAAACATCCGCGCGGTGTATGCGCAGGCCAGTGACAGCGGGATCAAATTGCTCGCCGATCGGGCGTGGTTCGCCAGTGACGCCAAGGGGCGGTTGAGTGCGTTCCTGCTCAAGGGCCAGGCGCAGCAGTTCGCGGCGGCGCGGGGTGGCAAGGTCTTCGACTTTACCGATGCCACGACCCAGGCCGTGGCTGCCCGCTAATTGAAGATCAAAAACTCACCCTCACCCTAGCCCTCTCCCGGAGGGAGAGGGGACCGAACGAGGTGTTTGCGGGAGCTAAGCCGACCTGAAATATCGAGCCGAACTCAGTTTTTGAAAATCATGAATATCTGCTCGCTATCGAGCCGAACCGAGATTTTGAAAGGCTTGAAGATCTGCTCCCTTTCCCCCTCGCCCCCCTGGGGGAGAGGGCTGGGGTGAGGGGGGCGATCTCAGCCATCACACCGCTCCAAACATGGAAACCCGATTCATGAAAATCCCAAAACCCCGCTGGATCACCAGAGCAACCTCCATAGCGCTCTGCCTGCTGTTCTGGCAACTCGCCGCGAGCCACCACTGGAACCTCGGCCTGGTCACCTTCGCCAACGTGCCCACCCCGTTGGCGGTGATCGAAGCGGCGTTGGGTCTGGGCGATTCCGGCAAGCTGCTGCAACACCTGACCGCCAGTCTCAGCCGGGTCTTCGCCGGTTACCTCGCGGCACTGGTGATCGGCATCGCTCTGGGCTTGGCCATCGGCCGCTCGAAATGGGCCGAAGACCTGCTGCTGCCACCGCTGGAAGTGCTGCGGCCGATTCCGGCGGTGGCGTGGATTCCGTTGGCGATCCTGATGTTCCCGTCGTCGGAGCTGTCGATGGTCTTCATCACCTTCACCGGTGCGCTGTTCCCGATCCTGCTCAACACCGTGCACGGCGTCGAAGGCGTTGATCCACGGCTGATCGCCTCGGCGAAAAGCCTCGGGGCAGGGCGCCGGGCGATTTTGCTTGAAGTGATTTTGCCCGGCGCCGCGCCGAGCATCATCACCGGCCTCGCCATCGGTATGGGCACCTCGTGGTTCTGTCTGGTGACCGCCGAGATGATCTCCGGCCAGTTCGGCATCGGTTACTACACCTGGGAGTCCTACACCATTCAGAACTACGCCGACATTGTCGTTGGCATGCTGCTGATCGGTGTGCTGGGCATGGGCAGCAGTCTGCTGATCAAGCGCCTGGGCGGGCTGTTCACGCCCTGGCATCGACCACGAGGGAAAGCCTGATGAGCGCAATGCAAACCCCGGAAGGGCGGATCGATATTCGCCAGTTGTCGATCGTTCTCGGCGAAGGCCAACACGCTTTCGAGGCCGTGCAGGGGCTGGATTGCCAGATCGAACCGGGCCAGTTCGTGTGCATTCTCGGCCCGTCCGGTTGCGGCAAGTCGACCTTGCTCGGCGCACTCGCCGGACACTTGAACGCCCATACCGGCAGCCTCAAAGTCGATGGCGGCGAGGTGTCCGGGCCGTCGCCACAACGCGGCATGGTGTTCCAGCATCACACGCTGTTTCCGTGGCGCACGGTGCGCGACAACGTCGCTTTCGGCCTGAAGATGCGCGGCATCGGCAAAACCGAGCGCCATCGCGCCGCTGATGAAATGCTCAAACTGGTGGGCCTCGACGGTTTTGCCGAGCGCTGGCCCGATCAGCTCTCCGGCGGCATGCAGCAACGGGTGGAGATTGCTCGGGTGCTGGTCAACCGTCCGCGTCTGCTGCTGATGGACGAACCGTTCGGCGCGCTGGATGCCTTGACCCGCCTGAACATGCAAGAACTGCTGCTGGACATCTGGACGCGGATTCGCACCACCGTGGTGTTCGTCACCCACGACATCGACGAGGCGCTGTTCCTCGCTGATCGCTTGCTGGTGATGAGCGCGCGTCCGGGGCGAATCATCGAAGACCTGCGCCTGGATTTCCCACGCCCGCGCACTTCTGAACTGGTCACCAGCACCGAATTCTCCCGCCTCAAGCGCCATTGTCTCGACCTGCTGCGCCACGACAACTCCCGCCCGCTGCCGCGCCTCAACCCGCTCGGCCTGCCTCCCGAAAACCCCTTGCCGCGATTTGCCCTATGACCTCATTTTTTGCTGTGACCGATAACGACGACATCCTCGCCCTGCAACCGCGTCTGACCGCTGACGATGCCGGTGTGCGACGCATTGCCCTGATTGATTTGGCGGATCTGGAAGAACCGGACGGCCTGCTGTGGCTGGTCGAAAGACTGAGCGAAGATCCGGCCGAAGAAGTCCGCGCCGAAGCTGCGCGGCTGCTGGAAGCGTGGGAGGACGAACCGGTCGTTGCTGCGCTGTGCCAGGCGCTGACCGATCCATCTGCGGCAGTGCAGGCCGCCGCCGCGCAAAGTCTGAGCCTGCTCAAGAGTGAGGCGGCAGGCCGGGTGATTCTGCCGTGGACCGATCATGCTGAGGTCAGTGTGCGAATCGCCGCGTTTCGGGCTCTGCGCGAGTTGCGTTTTGCCGATGCCGCACCAGCGGCTATCACCGCATTGAGCGATGCCGATGCCAATGTGCGCCGCGAAGCCGTCGGTGTGCTCGGCTGGCTCAAGCAGCTCGACGCATTGCCGGCTCTGGCGCGTCTGGCCAGCGCCGACCCGGACACCGAAGTGCGCCGCGCCGCCACCGGCGCCCTCGGTCTGGCGTCCGGCGCCGACGTGCTGCCAGCCTTGCGTCAAGCGCTGCAGGACGATGCCTGGCAAGTGCGCGAAGAAGCGGCCACGACGCTGGGCAAAGTCGGACACAGCGACGCCGGGCCGGCGTTGATCGCAGCCCTCGGCGATGACTATTGGCAAGTGCGCCTGCGCGCCACCCGAAGCCTCGGTCGCCTGCGTTTTGCACCGGCGCTGGATGCCTTGATCGAAACCCTCGGCCATCGCATCAGCAACCTGCGCAAGGAAGCTGCGCTGGCCCTCGGTGAGTTGCATGATCGCGGCGCGGTGGCGGCGTTGCAGGCGGCGCAGGATGACGGCGATCCGGAAGTGCGCAAAGCGGTGCGGATTGCCTTGAGTCAGTTGCAATGAACCCGCTGTCAGTCGGCAATTCGCAGAGCCAGCGGACGCTGCGCCTGAGCTGGCCGGACGGCCGCGAATCGCTGTTCAATCACGCCGAACTGCGCCGCCAGTGCCCGTGCTCGCAGTGCCGCGCGTTTCGCCTGAAAGGTGTGACTCCGCTGGTGGATGAGCGTGTTCGCCTGATTGAGATCAACCCGCAGGGCTACGGCGTGCAACTGGTGTTCAGCGACGGCCATCAACGCGGGATCTACCCGTGGGACTATTTGGCACAACTCGATTCTTGATGTGCCACAGCCCCTTGTAGGAGTGAGCCTGCTCGCGATAGCGGTGTATCAGCCGACATCATTGTTGAATGACACACCGCTATCGCGAGCAGGCTCACTCCTACAAGGGTATAGGTGCAACTCCGGGTTACTGCCCAGCCGTCATGGCTGGCCGGCACCCGCGAAACACATCCAGCCCCGGCTGATACAGCGCGGTCTTCACCTCGAACAAGCCCAGCACCGAATGGAACAGGTTGTCATGGCTCAGGTCCGGCTGCCCGGTCTTGCCTTGCAGGCAATCGCGATCAATCCCCAGTTGCGCCAGAGTGTTGCTGCCAAACCACATCACCATCGGCACATGCGTCTGCGCTTCCGGCGCCAACGCATAGGGCGCGGCGTGCAGGTACAGGCCGTTTTCACCCAGCGATTCGCCGTGGTCGGAGACATACAGCATCGAGGTATCCAGCGTGTCCTGATTACGCTTGAGCAACTCGATGACCTTGGCGAGGAAGTGGTCGGTGTAGAGGATCGTGTTGTCGTACACGTTCACCAGTTCATCACGGCTGCAACTGCCCAACTGGTTGGTGTGGCAGATCGGCTTGAAGCGTTCGAGCGCTTGCGGATAACGCTCGTAGTATTCCGGGCCATGGCTGCCGTCGGCGTGCAACACGATGATCGCGTGGCCCTTGAGGCTGTCGATGTAGCTTTGCAGGTCGGCCAGCAGCGCCTCATCGAGGCAGTTGTTGCCGTCGCAGAACGGCCCCGGCTGGTTCTTCGCGATGTCGCGGTGCGGCACGCGCAGGCAGGTGCCTTTGCAGTCGCTGTTGTTGTCCAGCCACAGCACCTGCACACCGGCGCGTTGCAGGATATCCAGCAGGCCTTCGTAGGTTTTGCCTTTCTTGTCGCTGTAGTCCTCACGCGGGAACATCGAGAACATGCACGGCACCGAAACTGCCGTGGACGTGCCACAGGAGTGCACCTGGGTGAAGTTGAGGATGTCCAGTTTGCTCAGCTCGGGATTGGTCTCGCGCGCATAGCCGTTCAGCGAAAAGTGATCGGCGCGGGCGGTTTCGCCGACCACAAATACCATCAGCGATTTCTTCTCGCGGCTGGCGGCTTTGGCGCTCATCACCGCGTCTTCACCGATAGCCTGCACCACAAAGTGCTTTTTGATGCCCAGGCGCTGCTTGGTGTATTTGCTGATGGCGTAAATGTAGTTGGTCGGGTTGATGAAGTGGGTGAGCTTGTCTTCTTCGCGGAAGATCGGCGCATAGGTCGAATAGAACGCGCCCACCGAGGCGCCGATCACCAGCACGCAAGCGACAATCACCAGCAGCTTGTTGAGCAGGCCGCGAAAGAACGGCCGATAACGCACCGGCCAGCGCCAGATCAACACCGCCGGCAGCACGCCGAGCAGCAACACGTAAGCCAGCAGCTTGCCGTTGAACAGCGCAGCGGCTTCGCCCGGGTTGGTTTCGAAGACGTTCTGGATCATCACCGTGTCGATGGTGATCCCGTATTCGTTCATGAAATACGCAGCGCAGGCCGAGAGCAGGGCCACCACAGTCAGCGCCGGTTTCAGCGTCCAGCGAAATGACACCAGGGTCAGCAGCAGGGTGATCGCCGCCCACAGGAACAGGCCGAACGAAGCGAAAAACGCCAGTTTGTGTGCACCTTGCAGGGTGATCAGCGTACCCAGCGCCTTCCAGGTCGCCAGGTTGTACAGCGCCACCAGTGCCAGGGAAAACAGCAACACCAGCCGGGTGGAAGTGATGGACGGTAAACGCAGTCCTTTGCCCAAAGCCATTACAGACATTCCTCTAGCAGAATAGAAAACACACGCGGTTACGCGCGTAACTGTAGAAGAACATTGGTAAAAAATTTGTAAACATCTCGTAACAAACAATCAGGTCAACGCAAAACCCTGTAGGAGTGAGCCTGCTCGCGATAGCGGTGGGTCGGCCGACATCGTTGTTGAATGCCACACCGCCATCGCGAGCAGGCTCACTCCTACAATGGGTACTTTGGTGGGTCAGAAGGATTTGCTCAGGCTGGCGACCACCGTTGCGGTGCACACATCCTTGAATCCCCAGTTACTCAGGCACTGGCTCTGCGACAGATCGGTATCGATATAGCTCAGGCCCAACACCACCCCGGCCAGGTTGTGGGTCAGCTTGACCTCCCACTCCCGATAACTGTCCTCGCCATGCCCGGACGCCGAGTACAGGTGCGGGTCCTTGAAGTCCATGTTGCCGTAACGCAGTTTCAGCCCGGAATCGAACGGCAACTCGGTTTCATAACCGACATAGGTGTAGAGCGAGCTCTGCTTGCTGTCGATTCCCGGCGCATCGCTGGAGTAATACGCCGCCAGCTTCACCCCGTAGACACCGAGAATCCCGTAGACCTCGCTCTGGTTGAACTGGCTTTCCTTGGGATAGGCGTACTTGAGATAACCCAGATCAAGGCTGACATCCTCGGTGGCCTGCCACAGCCAGCCGGCGTAGTAATCGACTTCCTGCCGGGTTTTCAGGCCACCGCCGAAGTCGACGTTGGAACTCCAGGCACCCACGTACAGGCCGCTGCTATGGGCCAGGGTCAGACCGGCCTGCACGGCCGGGTCATTTTGGGTTTGCGAGATGCCGCGGGTGCGGTAGTCGCTGGCCAGGGTCAGGTCGACCAGCACGGCGAAATCGTCGTTCAGGGGGATCGCGTAGCTGCTGAGGGGCAGCAAACTGGAAAAACCGAGGGCGAACAGGGGCAAGGCTTTCATGTGAAGTCCCGGTGTTGTGATTGTTATGGGGGCTGGAAAAAGCAGTGGAAATGCTTGGGTAGGGTGAAAGTCCCTGTGGGAGCGGGCTTGCTCGCGAAGACGGTGGGTCAGGTATCGAAATGTTTGCTGACCGGACGCCTTCGGGAGCAAGCCCCCTCCCACAAAAGCGAGGGGGGCCTGTTGTTATGGGGTGGCGGTGTAGACCTGGCGGCCAGCGAACCAGGTTTGCAGCACCTGGGTGTCATGCAGCGCCTTGTTGTCGACGCTGAACACGTCGCGATCGACCATGATGAAGTCCGCCTGCTTGCCCGGCGTCAGCGAGCCAATCTGCTTCTCCAGGCCAATCGTGCGCGCCGCGTTGAGGGTATAGGCGTAAAACATGCTTTCGCGATCCAGACGCTCGTCGGCATTCAGCACGCCCAGCGGGCCGACGCGGGTGATGGCCTGGGCCATGGCGTTGAACGGGTTGGGCGACGACACCGGCCAGTCGCTGGCACCGGCAATCGTCGCGCCCTGTTTCAGCAGCGAGTGCGCCGGGTATTGATAGCGAAAGGCGAGGGCGCTGACGTAGGGCTTGATCATGTCGGTGGTGTAGTCATCGGCACTGGCCCACAGCAATTGCATCGAGGCGATCACGTTCAGCGGCTTGAAGCGGGCGAACTCTTTCGGGTTGACCATCTGCAGGTGCGTGATCGAGTGAGTGATGCCGCTCTGCCGATCCTTGCGCGCGCGCTCGATACCGTTCAGCGATTCACGCACCGCGCGGTCGCCGATGGCATGGATGTGCACCAGCCAGCCGCGCTGGTCGATGGCGCTGACCAGTTCACCGAAATGCTCTGGATCGATCAGCAGCTCGCCCTGTTTGTGCGAATTGCTGTATGGGTCGATCATCGCCGCGCTCTGCGCCGGGTACTCGATCACGCCGTCGGCGAAGATCTTGACCCCGGGCAGGGTCAGGTTGGGGATGCCCTGAAACTGCTGGCGCACCTTATCCAGCGTGTCGAGGTCGGCGGGCAGGCTTTTCGGGTTGGCCACCAGCAGCGCGGCGACGTGCACGCTCATGCCGCCGCTTTCCGACAGCGCTTTGTAGGCCGGCAGCACGCCGACGGTTTTCTCAGTGGGTTTGAGGGCGAAGACCGGTTCGCCCGGTGCGGCGTTGGCGGCGGGGTCCATCCACGCGGTGATGCCGAGGCTGTTGTTGAAACGCACCGCGGATTTGGCCGCGGTGAGCATATCGGCCGGGCTCGGCACCGGCATTTTCGCGGCCACCCGGTCCCAACCGGCATCGACCAGAAAACCGTTGGGCTCGCCGCTGGCCAGTGCGCCGATCGTGTCTTGTTCCGCAGCGGGCAGGGTCTTGAGCAACGCCGCGTCGATGCCGGCGCGCTTGAGCATCACGTTGTTGGCCCACGCGGTGTGGTGATCGCTGCCGGTGAACACCACCGGCACGTCAGCCCATTCGCCGTGGTTGAAGGTCTTGCCCAGCGCTTCGGCCTGCGCCCAGTACGCCGAACTCATGCCGGCAATGCTCAGCACATCGCCATGTCTGGCCTTGCCGTCGTCACGCCAGGTGCGCAGGCGCTGTTCCAGTTCGTCGAGGGCGACGACTTCGTCTTCCATGTTGGCCGAGACCATTTCCAGACCGCCGAAAATCGCGTGGGAATGGCTGTCGATCAAGCCTGGCATCAGCGTCTTGCCGCCGAGGTCGATCACCTGCGTGCCGGGTTCGATCAGCGCCTTGATCTGCGCATCGCTGCCGACTTTCAGCACCTTGCCGTTTTCCACGGCCAGCGCCTGCACCTTCGGTTGCGAGCGGTCGGCGGTGAAAATCATGCCGTTGACCAGTACCAGATCGGTGGCGGCCATGGCTTCCATCGAGGCAAAACTTACAGCGCTCACCAACAGACTCGGGATGAATCTTTTCATTGAAGATTTCCTTGTTATTGCGTCTGATGGCCAGATTAGTGGCTGACACTGGCCGACAGAACGCCTCCCTCACGAAAAACGTTTTTGCCTGAATGGAAAAAGCATGGACAAGCTGGGTGCACTGAAAATGTTCGTGGTTACCGCGCAACTCGGCAGTTTCAGCCGCGCGGCGGAGCAACTGGGCAAGACCCCATCGGCCCTGACCAAAGCGGTCAATCATCTGGAGTCGGAACTTGGCGCGCGGCTGTTCGAACGCAGTACGCGGCGGATTCTGCTCACCGAAATCGGCCGGGTTTATCTGGAAACCGCGCGACTGGTGTTGCAGCGACTGGAGGAGGCCAGCGAGGAAATCGAGCAGTTGCAGCACGGTCTGCGCGGCAGCCTGAAAATCACCGCACCGCTGGCGTACGGGCGGGCGTTTCTCGATCAGGTGTGCGACGGCTTTTTGCAGCAATACCCGCAGATCAGCCTGCAAGTGGACCTGTGCGACGCGTTCGTCAATCTGCTGGAAAGCGGCTATGACCTGGCCTTGCGCGAGGGCCATGACGACCTGCCGGGGCTGATCGCCCGGGTGGTCGGCAGCAATCGCCTGGCCTTGTGCGGCAGCCCGGACTATCTGGCGCGCAAGGGTTTGCCGGTGAATCCGCAAACCCTTGAGCAGCATGAATGGCTGCTGTATCAGCACCCGTTGCTCAGTCGCGAGTTCTGGTGGGCCGAGCGCGATGGCCAGCGGCTGAGCCTGCCACAGCCGACGGCGCCGCGCTTGCGCAGCGACAATTACGACCTGTTGCTGGCCAGTGCTTTGGCCGGACGCGGCTTGCTGCACACACCGCTGTGGAGCGCCGCACCGTACATTGCCGACGGGCGTCTGGTGCGGGTCATGGCTGACTATGAAATCGACCCGGACAGCTTCGGCCCGCACATTCTCGCGGTGTACCCGAGCCATCGACGGGCCACGGCCAAGGTCGTCGCCTTCATAGATTACATCTCGGCATTTCTGGCCGAGCGCGGATTGAACTGACACCCGTTCCCTGTAGGAGCTGCCGAAGGCTGCGATCTTGTGATTTTTGTGGATCGCCAGCGCAGGCCGACTGGCGGTGCTTGTCAGTAAAATCCCACAGGAGTACAAATGTACTCCATGACAAACCTGACTCCCCGCCGTACCGCCATCCTGACCTTTATCCGCGAACGCATCGCCGAACACGGTCAGTCCCCAAGCCTCGCTGAAATCAGCGAGGCTTTTGGTTTTGCCTCGCGCAGCGTGGCGCGCAAGCATGTGCTGGCGCTCACCGAAGCCGGGTATATCGAGGTCAACCCGCACCAGGCCCGGGGCATTCGCCTGCTCGGGCAACCCGCGCGGCCGGAGCTGCTGGACATTCCGGTGCTCGGCCGGGTGGCTGCCGGTGCACCGATCGGCGCCGATGCCGACATCCATAACCGCTTGATGCTTGATCCCGCGCTGTTCTCCCGTGCGCCCGACTACATGTTGCGGGTGCAGGGCGACTCGATGATCGAGGACTGCATTCTCGACGGTGATCTGGTGGGAGTGAAGCGTAATCCCGAGGCGCTCAACGGCCAGATCGTGGTGGCGCGACTCGATGGTGAGGTGACGATCAAACGCTTCGAGCGTGTCGGCGCTACGGTGCGCCTGCTGCCGCGCAACCCGGCGTACCAGCCGATTGTCGTGCGCGATGATCAGGACCTGGCCATCGAAGGGGTGTTCTGCGGTCTGGTGAGGCAAGGCTGATGGGCGCCGTCGTTGCACTCGATACGCTGTTCAATGGCGGCCAGGTCTGGAAGGGCCGGCCTGCGCCACCGGCGGCCAGCCCGCAACCCACCGGGCATGCCGCGCTGGATGCAGCACTGCCCAGCGGTGGCTGGCCGGAAGCGGCGCTGAGCGAAATCCTCCTGGCCGGCCCCGGGGTTGGCGAGTTGCAACTGGTGTGGCCGACGCTGGCGCGGATGTCGGCGGCGGGCGAGCGCATCGTGCTGGTGGCGCCACCGTTCGTGCCGTACCCGCAGGCGTGGGCGAACGCCGGTGTCGATCTGCGCCAGTTGTCGGTGATTCAGGCCAGCGAACGCGATGCCTTGTGGGCGGCGGAACAATGCCTGCGTTCCGGCAGTTGCGGCGCGGTGCTGTGCTGGCCGTACAAGGCCGATGACCGTGCGTTGCGGCGTTTGCAGGTAGCGGCAGAAACCGGCCAGACCCTGGCGTTTGCCTGGCGCCCGCTGAGCGAGGCGATCAACCCGTCGCCGGCCGCGTTGCGTATTGCCATCGACGCAAGACCGGCCCAGTTGCGCGTGCTCAAGTGCCGTGGCGGACTGGCGCGCACGGCGCCGATTGCGTTTGCCGTGGGGCACTGAGGTCGTCATGCGCTGGGTGTGTATTCTGTTCCCGCAATTGGCCCTCGACGCCGTGCTGCGTCAGCGTGCCGATCCTGCTGAGCCGTTGGTGCTGCTCAGTGGCCCGGCCCAGCGCCGGGTGCTGCAAGCGGTGAATGCAGCGGCGCGCCAGCTCGGCTTGCGCGCCGGCCAGTCGATGACCGCCGCGCAGGCCCTAAGCAAAGGCTTTGCCACCGCCGATTACGACCTCGCCGAGGTCGAGCACTGGCAGCAGTTTCTCGCCGCGTGGGCCTATCGTTTCAGCGCGCAGGTCAGCGTGCATTATCCGCGTACCGTGGTGTTCGAGATCGAGTCGAGCCTGGGCCTGTTCGGCTCCTGGGCGCAGTTCGAAGCGCGGCTGCGCAAGGAGCTGACCGAGCTGGGTTTCCGCCATCGCATCGTCGCCGCACCGAATCCGGTGGCGGCGCGGGTGCTGGCCAACGCCTACGACGGCCTCGTAGTACCGGACGGTGAGGCCCTGCAGCATCACCTCGGAAAGTTGCCCGTCGACCGTGTCGGGCTGGAGCCGCAGGTCGCCACCGCGCTGACGCGCATGGGTCTGCGCAATCTGAACCAACTGCAGAGCCTGCCGCGTCAGGCCCTGGCCCGGCGCTTCGAAGCGTCGATGCTCAAGCATCTCGACACGTTGTTCGGCGCACGGCCGCTGGCCTTGGCGTTCTATCTGCCGCCGGATCGTTTCGATGTGCGCATCGAACTCAATTTCGACGTGCAATCCCATCAGGCGCTGCTGTTTCCGTTACGCCGCTTGACCGCTGACCTGTCGGCATTCCTCTGCGGACGTGACAGCGGCGTGCAACGTTTCGACCTGCATCTGGAGCACGCCGGGCTGCCGGACACGCTGATCAAGGTCGGCCTGCTCAGCGCCGAGCGCGACCCGGCGATGCTCTTCGAACTGGCCCGTGGGCGACTGGAACAAGTCCAGGTCGAGGCCCCGGTGCGCGGCTTTCGCCTGCGCGCCGAAGACCTGCCGAGTTTCGTGCCGCAGTTTCAGGAACTGTTCGATGATCGTCCGCAACAAACTTTGCCCTGGGAGCAATTGCGCGAACGCCTGCGCGCACGGCTCGGTGATGAGGCGGTGCAGGGCCTGCGCTTTCAGGCCGACCACCGACCGGAATGTGCGTGGCAGAACGGCGTCGACAAGCAGCTTTGCAGCGGTTTGCCGAGCGTGCAGCGCCCGGGCTGGCTGCTCGGCGAACCGCAGAGTGTGCCGGAAGGTTCGGCGCGGATTCTCATGGGCCCGGAGCGCATCGAGTCCGGCTGGTGGGACGGTGACGACGTGCGCCGCGATTACTACCTGATCCAGAACCGCGCCGGTCAGCAGGGCTGGGCCTATCGAGCCGTGGGCGAGGGCGGGCCGTTGTGGCTGCAAGGCTGGTTTGCATGAACCACGGTTATGCCGAACTGCATTGCCTGTCGAACTTCAGTTTCCAGCGCGGTGCCTCCAGTGCCCTTGAGCTGTTTCAGCGGGCGAAAAAACATGGTTATCAGGCGCTGGCGATCACCGACGAGTGCACCCTGGCCGGGATCGTCCGGGCCTGGCAAGCGGCGAAATCGGTGGAGCTGCCGCTGATCATCGGCAGCGAAATCCGCATCGATAACGGCCCGAAACTGCTGCTGTTGGTGGAGAACCTGGCGGGCTATCAGGCCTTGTGCGGCTTGATTACTCAGGCCCGGCGGCGTACACAGAAGGGCCAGTACCAGGTGCTGCGCGAGGACTTCAACGAGCCGTTGCCGGGATTGTTCACCGTGTGGGTGCCGGACAGCGTTAATGATGTCGAGGAGGGCCGCTGGCTGAAACAGACTTTCGGCGAGCGCCTGTATCTGGCGGTACAGCTACATCGCGGGCAGGACGATCAGCGGCGGCTGGCGGCACTGCTGAGTCTGGCCGAGCAACTGCAGATCGCCGCCGTGGCCAGCGGCGACGTGCACATGCACGCCCGTGGGCGGCGCGCCCTGCAGGACACCATGACCGCGATCCGCCATCACGTCCCGGTGGCCGAGGCCGGATTGCGCCTGCACCCCAACGGCGAGCGGCATCTACGCAGCCTCGAGGTGTTGCGCGAGCTGTACCCGCCGGCGTTGCTCGACGCCTCGGTGCAACTGGCCCGGCGCTGCACTTTCGAGCTGGGCGAGTTGCGCTATGAGTATCCGAAAGAACTGGTACCGGAGGGGCATTCCGGTAGTTCCTGGTTGCGCCAACTGACCGAAAAAGGCATTGCCTGGCGCTGGCCGAAAGGGCCGCAGGCCAAGGTGCTCAAGCAAATCGACGATGAGCTGCGACTGATCGCCGAACTCGGCTACGAAAGCTACTTCCTCACCGTGCACGACGTAGTAAGTTTCGCCCGCAAGCAAAAAATCCTCTGTCAGGGCCGGGGTTCGGCGGCCAACTCGGCGGTGTGTTTTGCCCTGGGCATCACCGAGATCGATCCGGACCGCACCACGCTGCTGTTCGAGCGTTTCATGTCGAAAGAGCGCAACGAGCCGCCGGACATCGACGTCGATTTCGAGCACGAACGTCGCGAAGAAGTCCTGCAATACGTGTTTCGCCGTTATGGCCGGCGGCGTGCGGCGTTGACGGCGGTGGTCAGCACTTACCACGCTGCCGGTGCGGTGCGCGACGTAGCCAAGGCCCTTGGGCTACCGCCGGATCAGATCAATGCACTGGCCGATTGCTGCGGCCACTGGAGCGACGAAACACCGCCGCTGGCGCGCTTGCTCGAAGGCGGTTTCGACCCCGACAGCCCGGTGCTGCGTCGGGTGCTGAGCCTGACCGGGCAACTGATCGGCTTCCCCCGACACCTGTCGCAGCATCCCGGCGGTTTCGTGATTTCCGAACAGCCGTTGGACACGCTGGTGCCGGTGGAGAATGCTGCCATGGCCGAGCGCACGATCATTCAATGGGACAAGGACGACCTCGATGCGGTCGGGCTGCTCAAGGTCGATATCCTCGCCCTCGGCATGCTCAGTGCCATCCGTCGCTGCTTCGATCTGCTGCGTCGTCATCGCCATCTCGATCTGAGCCTGGCGACGATTCCGCCTGAAGACAAACCGACCTACGAGATGATCAGCCGCGCCGACACCATCGGTGTATTTCAGATCGAATCGCGGGCGCAGATGTCGATGTTGCCGCGCCTGAAACCGGCGAAGTTCTACGATCTGGTGATCGAGGTGGCGATCGTCCGCCCGGGGCCGATTCAGGGCGGGATGGTTCATCCGTACCTGCGCCGACGCAACAAGGAAGAGCCGACAACCTATCCCTCGCCGGAACTGGAAGTGGTGCTCAAACGCACCCTCGGCGTGCCGCTGTTTCAGGAACAGGTGATGCAGATCGCCATCGTCGCCGCCGACTACAGTCCCGGCGAGGCCGATCAGTTGCGTCGCTCGATGGCCGCGTGGAAACGCCATGGAGGCTTGGAGCCGCACAAGGAACGCCTCGCCGCCGGCATGAAGAAAAACGGCTACACCGAGGAATTCGCCGCGCAGATCTTCGAGCAGATCAAGGGTTTCGGCAGCTATGGTTTTCCCGAGTCCCACGCCGCCAGTTTTGCCTTGCTGACTTACGCCAGTTGCTGGCTCAAGTGTCACGAACCGGCGGCGTTCGCTTGCGCGTTGATCAACAGTTGGCCGATGGGCTTCTACAGCCCGGATCAGATCCTTCAGGACGCCCGTCGCCATCAGTTGCAGATCCGTCCGGTGGACGTGCGTGCCAGCGACTGGGATTGCAGTCTGGAACCGATCAGCGGCGCGCAACCGGCGATTCGCATGGGCCTGCGGATGATCAAGGGTTTTCGCGAGGACGACGCCCGGCGCATCGAAGCGGCGCGGGCGCGGGGGGCGTTTGCCGATGTCGCCGATCTGGGCGAACGGGCCGCGCTCGACAGTCGGGCCCAGGCGTTGCTCGCGGATGCCGGGGCGTTGCGTGGCATGGCCGGGCATCGGCACCGCGCGCGCTGGGAAGTGGCCGGGGTGCAGAAACAGCTGGGCCTGTTTGCCGGCTTGCCGAGCCAGGAAGAAGCCGATGTGCTGCTGCCCAAACCGAGTGTCGGTGAGGACCTGCAGGCCGATTACGCGACCATCGGCACCACGCTGGGGCCGCATCCGCTGGCGCTGCTGCGTGGTGAACTGAAGGCGCGGCGTTGTCGCAGCTCTCAGGAGTTGCTGGACGTCGAGCACGGCCGGCCGGTGAGCATCGCCGGGCTGGTCACCGGGCGGCAGCGACCGGGCACTGCCAGCGGCGTGACTTTCGTCACCCTCGAAGACGAGTTCGGCAACGTCAACGTGGTGGTCTGGCGCGATCTGGCTGAGCGTCAGCGTCAGGTGCTGGTCGGTTCGCAATTGCTCAAGGTCGATGGCCGCTGGGAGCGGGAGGGCGAAGTTCGACACCTGATCGCCGGGCGATTGAGCGATCTGACTCCGCTGCTCGACGGCATCCGCGTGCAGAGCCGCGACTTTCACTAAACCCCAGAACACCACATATCCCCCCTGTGGGAGCGGGCTTGCTCGCGAAGACGGTGTGTCAGTCAGCACAGATGTCTCTGACAGAACGCCTTCGCGAGCAAGCCCGCTCCCACAGGGGGGATTTGTGTGTGTCCAAACAAGCCAATCCATTGGCGTCAAAAATCTCTGTCACCAATGGTGGCACTTTGTCATAATGCCGGCCCTTTTCCGCTCCCCACTGCCTTGCCGTGCCGGGACACACCGTTTTTTTTCAGAAGGAATGCACAGTGAGAATGATCTCCCGGATGTTGGTCTCAGGCGTTGCGATTGCCGTGCTCGGCACCCTCGCCGGCTCCCTTGCCGGGTGCGCCACCGAAAGCTCCCGCGCACTGCCGGTGGCCAAGGTCGAGAGCGCCACGCAAGTCTGGACCGGTGCTCGCGTGCCGATGGCGGTGGGCAAGTTCGATAACCGCTCCAGCTACATGCGCGGGATCTTCTCCGATGGTGTTGATCGTCTCGGCGGCCAGGCCAAGACCATCCTGATCACTCACTTGCAGCAGACCAACCGCTTCTCGGTACTGGATCGCGACAACATGGGCGAGATCCAGCAGGAAGCGGCGATCAAGGGCCAGGCCCAGCGCCTCAAGGGTGCCGATTACGTGGTCACCGGTGACGTCACCGAGTTCGGCCGCAAGGAAACCGGCGACCACCAGCTGTTCGGCATTCTCGGCCGTGGCAAGACCCAGGTCGCCTACGCCAAGGTCAACCTGAACATCGTCAATATCAGCACCTCCGAAGTGGTGTATTCGACTCAGGGCGCCGGTGAATACGCCTTGTCCAACCGCGAAATCATCGGCTTTGGCGGCACTGCTGCGTACGACTCCACCCTCAACGGCAAAGTCCTCGATCTGGCCATGCGCGAGGCGATCAATCGTCTGGTCGATGGCATGAACGCCGGTGCCTGGAAACCGGGTAACTGATCGACACCCATTGCAAGGAGCAACACCCATGAATCTGACTTTGTCGCGGTCGCTGCTGGCCCTGACGCTGGCCGCCAGCGCCTTGCTGGCCGGTTGCAGCAGCCCGAAAACCCTGTACCAGTGGGAAGACTACCAACCGCAGGTCTATGAATACTTCAAAGGCGAAGAGCCGAAAGAAGCCCAGGCCGAAGTGCTGGAGCGCGACCTGCAGAAGATCCGCTCCACCGGCAAGGCGGTGCCGCCGGGCTACCACGCGCACCTGGGCCTGCTGTACCTGAGCATGGGCAAGGACGATCAGATGGTGCAGCAGTTCCGCACCGAGAAAGCGCTGTTCCCCGAGTCCGGCCCGTACATGGATTTTCTGCTTAAAAACGCCAAGACCGGAGACGCCAAATGATCTCGCGCACCCTGAAACTGCTGGCCGCCGGTTTGGCCCTGACCGTGCTCGGTGGCTGCGTCGCGCCGAAAACCGTGGATTACTCGGCGTACAAACAGGCACGGCCGAAGACCATTCTGGTGCTGCCGCCGCTGAACACCTCGCCGGACGTCAAGGCTTCCTACAGCTTGCTGTCGCAGGTGACGTTCCCATTGGCCGAGGCCGGTTACTACGTGCTGCCGATCACCCTGGTGGACGAAACCTTCCGCCAGAACGGCCTGACCACCCCGGATGACATTCATCAGGCGCCGGCCAACAAGCTCAAGGAAATCTTCGGCGCCGACGCTGCGCTGTACATCACCGTGACCGAGTACGGTACGCGCTACATGGTGATCAGCAGCGAAACCGCGGTAACCGCCACCGCCAAGCTGGTCGATCTGAAATCCGGCACCACGCTGTGGACCGGTTCGGCACGGGCGTCGAGCGAAGAGGGCGGCAACAACAGTGGTGGCGGCCTGGTCGGCATGCTGATCACTGCCGCGGTGAAGCAGGTGATCAACAGTTCGACCGACGCCGGATACCCGATTGCCGGGGTGGCGAGCAATCGCCTGTTGTCGGCCGGTCAGCGCGCAGGCCTGTTGTACGGCCCGCGTTCGCCGAAATACGGTACGGACTAAAAATTACCGGCACGCCTGAAATCTCCTGTGGGAGCGGGCTTGCTCGCGAATGCGGTGGGTCAGTCGCCAAATGTTTTACTGACCCGGCGCATTCGCGAGCAAGCCCGCTCCCACAAGGGGAAGGCGTTTCGCAGCCGATTTATTTGGCGTCGGCCAAAACCGCTCGCCACCGCCCGCTGCTTCCGTCCACGTTTGCAATGAGCGGGTCGGCAAATCGAAGTCATCCCGCCCTAATCGTATCCAGACCCTGCATCAGGAGGCCGAAGGCGATATCCTGCGCCACACTTATCTGCGCAAACGGCGAATAACGCTGCAACACCGTGTTTGCCCGAGGCTAAAGGAGTGTTCGAATGACCGAGAAGAAACTGGAAACCACGGTCGACCGCGTCTACCAAGGGGTTTACCAGGCGATCAGCAAGCGTTCGCTGCGTCCGGGGATGAAGCTGGGCGAAGCGTCCCTGGCCGAACTGTTCAATGTCAGCCGCACGTCGGTACGCGCCGCGCTCAAGCAACTGGAAGCCGAGGGGCTGGTCACCACCGAGCCGAATAAAGGTGCATCGGTGTCGCTGCCGAGCAACGAAGAGATCCGCTCGCTGTTCGAAACCCGGCGGCTGATCGAAATCGGCATGGTCACTGAACTCTGTCGGCGCAAGGACACCGCCGCCATGCAGGTCTTGCGCGAGCACCTGCTACTGGAGGACGCAGCCCACGCGGCAGGCGATCACGAGCAACTGATTTACCTGCTCGGCGAGTTCCACCTCAAACTGGCGCGCAGCCTCAACAACCCGGTGCTGCTCGACTGGTTCCAGAAGCTGATTTCCCGCGCCTCGCTGTATGTCGCTGCACTGGATGACGACAGCCATGAAGCCTGCCGTGACAACGAACATCTGCGCCTGATCGAATACATCGAGGCGGGCGACCAGAGCGCCGCCATCGAACTGACCTGCACGCATTTGAACGGCATCGAGAAGGCGATTCTCGACGTCGCGGCGAAGATGAAAACTGGCTACCATCCGCTCAAGCACCTGATCGGGGTCTGATCCGGGCCTGCTCTGAAATCGGCTATACCTCTAATGAAACCATTACGGCCGATGAGGCTCGAAACAGACGGGCGTCGCGGCGTTCTGCCGTCGCGATGTATCGGGCAAACACCACAGGACACCGAGTCAATCGATGCAGTTTTTATCCGATAGCCACGGTTGTGAAGGCTGGAAAGGCGAGATGGCCGAACGCATTTGCGCGTTCGACTGGCGCCTCACCGAACTCGGCCCGCTCGACACCTGGCCTGCCAGCTTGTGCAGCACCGTGCAATTAATGCTGGCCTCGCCCTTGCCGATGGTCATGCTCTGGGGCCATGCCGGCTACATGATCTACAACGACGCCTACTCGCAGTTTGCCGGTGGCCGCCACCCCTATCTGTTGGGGGTGCCGGTGGAGCTGGGCTGGCCGGAAGTCGCCGAGTTCAACCGGCATGTGGTCGACACCTGTCTGGCGGGCGGCACCTTGTCCTACCGCAACAAGGAGCTGGTGTTGTTGCGCGATGGCGTGCCCGAAGATGTCTGGATGGATCTGTATTACAGCCCGGTGGCCAACGATGATGGGGTGCCTTCCGGAGTGA
Organism: Pseudomonas fluorescens; assembly: GCF_004683905.1. Classification (NCBI taxonomy): domain Bacteria; kingdom Pseudomonadati; phylum Pseudomonadota; class Gammaproteobacteria; order Pseudomonadales; family Pseudomonadaceae; genus Pseudomonas; species Pseudomonas fluorescens. The sequence goes on along the minus strand of NZ_CP038438.1, from coordinate 3,421,017 downwards.
TGGCGATGGTGGTCGAGACCACCGAGTTGGTGCGCTCCGAGCGACTGCGTCAGGCGGCAGAAGACGCTTATCGGGCCGACAACGAACGGGTGCGTCTGGCGCTGAATGCCGGGGCCTTGCTTGGCTCGTTCGTCTGGGACGTGAAGAACAATGTGCTGTCGGCCGACGAGCGTTTCGCCCGGACCTTTTGCTATCCGCCGGATCAGGACCTGAGCAACCTGCCGCAATCCGTCAATGAGTCGCGGATCCACCCGGACGACCTGGCGTGGGTGCATGATCGGGTCAGTCATTCGCTGCAGACCGGTGAGCCGTACAACGCCGAATACCGCGTGTTGCGGGCCGACGGCAGCTATATGTGGGTGCTTGCCAGTGGCGCCTGCGAGTTTGACGAGCAAGGCGCGCCGCTCCGTTTCCCCGGGGTGTTGATCGACATCCATGAACGCAAGATCGCCGAAGAATCCCTGCTCAAATTCACGCGCAACCTGGAGCAGCGGGTGGCCAGTGAAGTGGATGCCCGGCTGGCGGCGGAAGAGCAACTGCGCCAGTCGCAGAAGCTTGAAGCCATCGGCGGACTGACCGGCGGCGTGGCCCACGACTTCAACAACCTGCTGCAGGTAATTGCCGGCAACCTGCATTTGCTGGCGCGGCATGAGCCGGACAATGCCAACGTGCAACGCCGGGTCAGCGCCTCGCTGGCAGCGGTCGAGCGCGGCGCCAAGCTGTCGTCGCAACTGCTCGCTTTTGCCCGGCGCCAGCCGTTGTCACCGGCGGTGTGCGATCCGCGGCAGATCTTCGACGGCGTCGGAGAATTGCTACAGCGCGCGTTGGGCGAAACCATTCAGATCGACGTGCAATTGCCGCAGGACCCGTGGCATATCAACGTCGACCGCAATCAACTGGAAAACGCCATTCTCAATCTGGCGATCAACGCCCGCGATGCGATGAAAGGCGAGGGCACGATTGGTCTCAGTGCCATTAATACTCGGCTGGACAGCACTTTTTGCGCGGGCAAAGGCATCGTCGCCGGCGATTTCGTGCGGGTGGTGGTCAGCGATACCGGCGTCGGCATCGCGCCGCAAATGCTCGAGCAGGTGTTCGAGCCATTCTTCACCACCAAGGCCGACGGCCAGGGCACCGGGCTTGGTCTGAGCATGGTGTTCGGCTTCGTCAAACAGAGTGGTGGCCACGTCGAGATCGACAGCACCGTGGGCGAAGGCACGCGGGTGCAACTGTACTTTCCGCGCAGCCTGCGTCCGGTTCTCGATGAGACGCCGAGCGTCGACCTGCAACAGGGCGGCGGCCACGAAACCATTCTGGTGGTTGAAGACAACGACGCGGTGCGCGCCTCGGCAGTGGAATTGCTGCGCGAGGAAGGCTACCGCGTACTGACTGCGAGCAATGGCGACGTGGCAATGCAGTTGCTGCTGGACGGCGCGCAAGTGGATCTGATTTTCACCGACGTGGTGATGCCGGGGCTGATCAAAAGCTCTGATCTGGCGGCGTGGGCCAAGGTGCAGACACCACCGGTGGCGGTGCTGTTCACCTCCGGCCACACCCGCGACATCATTTCGCGCAACCACCAGTTGAGCCCGGACACGCACTTGCTCGGCAAACCGTATGGCCCGGAGGCGTTGTTGCAGATGATTCGCTCGGTGCTCAGTGCCTGATTCCCTGTGGCGAGGGGATTCATCCCCGATGGAGTGCGCAGCACTCCCCAGCACTCCCCAGCATTTTCCCAGCTATATGGAATTTGCAGTAACTGCGCCGGCTGCGCCGCCGATCGGGGATAAATCCCCTCACCACAGGGTTCAACTTCGCTCCTAATTTTTCTGCAGGGACAGCCCATGACTTCCAAACGCACCTCCAAAGCACCCACCGGCATGGTCCGGGTGCGTGGCGCCCGGGAACACAATCTGAAAAATGTCGACGTCGATATCCCTCGCGACGCGCTGGTGGTGTTCACCGGGGTTTCGGGTTCGGGCAAGTCGTCGTTGGCCTTTTCGACCTTGTACGCCGAAGCCCAGCGGCGTTATTTCGAATCTGTGGCGCCGTATGCGCGGCGGCTGATCGATCAGGTCGGGGTGCCGGATGTCGACTCCATCGAAGGCCTGCCGCCCGCCGTGGCCCTGCAACAGCAGCGCGGTACGCCGAGCACGCGTTCGTCGGTGGGCAGCGTGACCACCTTGTCGAGCCTGATCCGCATGCTCTATTCCCGCGCCGGCAGTTACCCGCCGGGGCAACCGATGCTCTACGCCGAGGATTTCTCGCCGAACACCCCGCAAGGCGCGTGCCCGGAGTGCCACGGTCTGGGCCGGGTCTACGAGGTGACCGAGGCGCTGATGGTGCCCGATCCGAACCTGACCATCCGCCAACGCGCCGTGGCGTCCTGGCCGCTGGCGTGGCAGGGGCAGAACCTGCGCGACATCCTCGTGACCATGGGCATCGACGTCGACATCCCCTGGAAGAAACTGCCGAAAAAGCAGCGTGACTGGATTCTGTTCACCGAAGAAACCCCAACCGTGCCGGTGTACGCCGGGCTGACCCCGGAGGAAACCCGGGTCGCCCTCAAGCGCAAGATGGAACCGAGTTATCAGGGCACCTTCACCGGTGCCCGCCGCTACATCCTGCACACCTTCACTCATTCGCAAAGTGCGCTGATGAAGAAGCGCGTTTCGCAATTCATGCTCGGCAGCCCGTGCCCGTTGTGCGACGGCAAACGCCTGAAGCGTGAAGCGTTGTCGGTGACCTTTGCCGGTTACGACATCGGTGAACTGTCGCAGATGCCGTTGCTGCAAGTGGCCGAAGTATTGAAACCCGTGGCTGCGGCGACCTATCTGCAGCAGGCCGAAGAAAGCGGCGAAACCCTCAGCCATGCGCAAACCCGCGAGGCGCGCCAGCAGCGCGTGGCCCACGGTGCCAGCGGCCACGCCAGTGCGCCGGACGTGCGCCACACGCCGAACCTGTCGCTGGAAAAACGCCTGGCAGCGCAGCGGATCGCTGAGGACTTGCTGGAGCGGGTCAGCACCCTGACCGATCTGGGCCTCGGTTATCTGGCGCTGGAGCGCAGCACGCCGACGTTGTCGTCCGGCGAGCTGCAACGCCTGCGCCTGGCGACGCAATTGGGCTCGCAACTGTTCGGCGTGATCTACGTGCTCGACGAGCCATCCGCCGGTCTGCATCCGGCCGATGGCGAGGCGTTGTTCGAAGCCTTGCAGCGCTTGAAGGCCGATGGCAATACGCTGTTTGTGGTCGAGCACGATCTGGAAACCATGCGCCGCGCCGACTGGCTGATCGACGTCGGTCCGGCGGCGGGCGAGAAGGGTGGGCAGGTGTTGTACAGCGGCCCTCCGGCCGGGCTGGCCGAGATCGAGGAATCGCAGACCCGCGCCTATCTGTTTGCCGAGAGCCAGCGGCAGACCCGCACCGCGCGCAAGCCGAGCGGTTGGCTGAAACTCGATGGCATCAGCCGCAATAACCTGCACAACCTCAGCGCTGAATTTCCCTTGGGCTGCTTCACCTCGGTCACCGGGGTTTCCGGTTCGGGCAAGTCGAGTCTGGTCAGTCAGGCGTTGCTCGAACTGGTCGGCGCGCAACTCGGGCGGCCGCTGGTTGAGGACGAGCCGGAAGAGCTCAGCCTCGAAGACGATGCGCCGCAGGCCAGCAGCGGTCAGGTGACGGCGGGGCTGGAGTCGATCAAACGCCTGGTGCAGGTCGATCAAAAGCCCATCGGCCGCACGCCACGTTCGAATCTGGCGACCTACACCGGGCTGTTCGACAACGTGCGCAAACTGTTCGCCGCCACGCCCGAGGCACGGGCGGCGGGGTATGACGCCGGGCAGTTTTCCTTCAACGTCGCCAAGGGCCGCTGCCCGACCTGCGAGGGTGAAGGTTTTGTCAGCGTCGAGTTGCTGTTCATGCCGAGCGTGTATGCGCCGTGCCCGACCTGTCATGGCGCGCGCTACAACCCGCAGACCCTGGCGATTCAGTGGCAAGGCTTGAGCATTGCGCAGGTGCTGCAACTGACCGTGGAAGAGGCGGTAGAAGTGTTCAACGAGCAGCCGGGGATTCGTCGTTCACTGGAGGTGCTGCGTGACATCGGCCTCGGTTATCTGCGGCTCGGCCAACCGGCCACCGAGTTGTCCGGTGGTGAAGCACAACGGATCAAACTGGCCACTGAGCTGCAGCGCAATCAGCGCGGCGCGACCCTGTATGTGCTGGATGAACCGACCACCGGGCTGCATCCGCGGGATGTCGATCGGCTGCTGGAGCAGCTGGACAACCTGGTCACGGCAGGGCACACAGTGATCGTCGTCGAGCATGAAATGCGCGTAGTCGCACAGAGTGACTGGGTGATCGACATCGGCCCGGGGGCTGGTGATCAGGGCGGCAAAATCGTCGCCGCCGGCACGCCGCAGAAAGTTGCCGCGAGCAAAAAGAGCCGAACCGCGCCGTTTCTGGCCAGGGCCTTGAACCAATAACCGCGGCGATCCCACTGGCCCCATCGCCAGCAAGCTAACTCCCACAGGTTTTGCGGTGTGCACAAGGCTGGCGATCAACACAGCCCCAAAGTGGGAGCGGGCTTGCTCGCGAAAGCGGTGTGTCAGGCAACGAGATGCTGGCTATACCGACGCTTTCGCGAGCAAGCCCGGCTCCCACAGGTTTTACGGTGTGCACAAGGCTGGTGATCAACACAGCTCCAGTGTGGGAGCGAGCTTGCTCGCGAAAGCGGTGTGTCAGGCAATAGAGATGCTGGCTATACCGACGCCTTCGCGGGCAAGCCCGGCTCCCACAGGTTTTGCGGTGTGCACTAGGCTGGCGATCAACACAGCTCCAGTGTGGGAGCGAGCTTGCTCGCGAAAGCGGTGTGTCAGGCAATAGAGATGCTGGCTATACCGACGCCTTCGCGGGCAAGCCCGGCTCCCACAGGTTTTGCGGTGTGCACTAGGCTGGCGATCAACACAGCTCCAGTGTGGGAGCGAGCTTGCTCGCGAAAGCGGTGTGTCAGGCAATAGAGATGCTGGCTATACCGACGCCTTCGCGGGCAAGCCCGGCTCCCACAGGTTTTGCGGTGTGCAAAAGGCTGGTGATCAACACAGCTCCAGTGTGGGAGCGAGCTTGCTCGCGAAAGCGGTGTGTCAGGCAACGAGATGCTGGCTATACCGACGCCTTCGCGGGCAAGCCCGGCTCCCACAGGTTTTGCGGTGTGCACTAGGCTGGCGATCAACACAGCCCCAAAGTGGGAGCGGGCTTGCTCGCGAAAGCGGTGTGTCAGGCAATAGAGATGCTGGCTATACCGACGCCTTCGCGAGCAAGCCCGGCTCCCACAGGTTTTGCGGTGTACAAAAGGCTGGTGATCACCACCAGTCCAGTGTGGGAGCGGGCTTGCTCGCGAAAGCGACGGGTCAGGCGCCATCAAGCGTGCGGCGGACCTTGTCCAGCAGTTCGCTGATCTGGAACGGTTTGACCAGCATTTCCATGCCGCTGCCGAGGAACACCTGGCGATTGATCGCGGTCTCGGCATAACCGGTCATGAACAGAATCGGCAGGCTTTCACGCCAGCCCCGCGCCACGTCCGCCAGTTCCCGGCCGCTCATGCGCGGCAGGCCGACGTCGCTCAGCAGCAGGTCGATCGTCGGGTCATTCTGCAAGCGCTCCAGCGCGGTTTCGATATCCGCCGCCTGCGTGCAGCGATAACCTGCGTCTTCCAGCACTTCGGTGACGAACATACGCACTGCCGGCATGTCTTCGACAATCAGGACATGCTCGCCGGCACCCTGCGGATCCACCTTCGGCGCCGGGATGTCGGCGCCGGTCGGATCGTTCGTCGCCGGCAGCATGATGGTCACTTCGGTGCCACGCCGTGCCACGCTGCGGATATGCGCATCGCCACCGGACTGGCGGGCGAAACCGTAGATGGTCGACAACCCCAGACCCGTACCCTGGCCCAGCGGTTTGGTGGTGAAGAACGGGTCGAACACCTTGTCGATCACACTGTGCTCGATACCGGTGCCGTCATCGCGCACCGACAGCGCGACATACGCACCATCGGCCATGTTCGGGTCGCCGTGGGAATACGCGGCATAGGTGTTGACCCAGATATTGCCGCCTCGGGGCAGCGCATCCCGGGCGTTGATGACCAGATTCAGCACCGCGCTTTCCAGCTGTACCGGGTCGACCAGGGCAATCGCCGGTTTGTTGGTCAGTTCAAGTTTGAGGGTGATGCGTTCGCCGATGGTGCGCACCAGCAATTCTTCCAGCGAGCGCACCTGCTCATTGATGTCTACCGGCCGGGTATCCAGTGGCTGTTGGCGGGCGAAGGCCAGCAGACGATGAGTGAGCGAAGCCGCACTCATCGCCGAATTCAGCGCTGCTTCAGCATAGAGCTGCACTTTGTCGGGCCTGGCATCGGCGATGCGTTTCTGGATCAGTTCGAGGCTGGTGATGATCCCGGTCAGCAGATTGTTGAAGTCGTGGGCGATGCCCCCGGTGAGCTTGCCCAGTGCGTCCATTTTCTGCACTTGCAGCAACTGCGATTCGGCGCGCACACGCTCGGCGACTTCCTTGGCCAGTTGTGTGGTGGTGTCGTCCAGCTGTGCCAGGTGCGAGCGTTCACGGTGGCGATGCTCGGTGACGTCTTCGACGAATACCAGGCTCAGTTGCGGTGTGCGATATGGCGAAATCTGCCACTCGGTTTCGCGGACCTCGCCCTGTACGCGCATGTTCAACGTGCCTTTCCAGCGCTCGCCATCGACCAGCCGCAGGCGCAACTCGTTGAGGATCGCGCCCTGGTCTTGGTCAAAGCACTCGCTGAGAGTTTCCGGGTTGCGGTTGTCCTGAATCATCTGCGTGAAGGCGTGGTTGCACTCATGCACTTTCAGGTTGGCATCGAGCACGGCAATCGGCGCCGAGACGTTGACGAAAATCTCGCGAAACCGGGCCTCGCTCTCGCGCAGCGCGTTTTCGGTATCACGTACCCGCAGCAGAGTGCGCAGGGTCGCCAATAGCACGTCCGGGTCTACCGGGTGAATCAGGTAAGCATCCGCCCCGGCGTTCAGGCCGGTGATGATGTCGCCGGTCTGGATCGACGCCGCAGACACGTGGATCACCGGCAGCAGCGCGGTGCGAGCATCAGCACGCAAGATGCGCACGATGTCGAAGCCGCTCATGTCCGGCAGGTTGACGTCGAGGATCAGCGCATCGAGTGGCTCGCTCGCGATCAGCGCCAGGCCTTCGCTGCCGGTGCCGGCCTCCAGCACCTCGTAGTCATGGCGCTCCAGGCGCCGGCGCAAGGCGTAGCGGGTGGCGGCGTTGTCGTCGACGATCAATAGACGGATGTCACGTTTCATCGACGTTCTCCAAGGCGAGCGCCAGCGGAATGATCACGAAAAAGGTCGAGCCGACCCCCGGTGTGCTGTCCATCCCGACCTCGCCGCCGAGCAGGGCAGCGAAGCGCTTGCACAGGGACAAGCCGAGGCCGGTCCCGCGCAGACGTTTCTGCAGCGGCGAGTCGACCTGGGAGAAGTCCTCGAACAATGCACCGTGCAGCTCCGGCGCGATACCGATCCCGGTGTCGCTGACGGCAAAACGTACTTTGTCCGAGCCTTCCAGGCGCGCCGAAACCCGCACTTCACCGCGGGTGGTGAATTTCAGCGAGTTGGAAATGAAGTTGCGCAGAATCTGCCCGAGTTTTTTGTCGTCGGTGTACAGGCGTGGCAGGCCGACCGGCTCTTCGAAAATCAGGTCCACCGCCGACGCATCGACGATCGGCCGGAACATCCCGCGCAGGGCGGAGAACAGGTCGAACATGTCGAACCATGCCGGGGAAATAGTGATCCGCCCGGCTTCGATCTTCGCCAGATCGAGCAAGTCATCGACCATGTCGCTGAGTTCACGCGCGGCGCTGCTGACGAACGCCACCTGTTTGTGCTGCTCGGGGCTGAGCGGGCCGTCGAGCTCATCGGCCAGCAAGCTGTTGATGCTGAGGATCGAGCCGAGCGGTGTGCGGAACTCATGGCTCATGTACGACAGAAAGCGGCTTTTCAAGTCCGAAGCCTGCCTCAGTTCTTCCGCCTGGGTGTCGAGTTCGGCGTAGAGCGCCAGCACGCCCTGGTTGGTCTCGTCGAGTTCTGCGCGCAGGGCGGCGGTCTCGCTCTGCAATCGGGCGATCAGCGCAGCCTGTTCGGCGGCATTCAGGGTTGGCGACTCAGCCATGGGCGGCCTCCAGGGCAACGACCAGTACCGTGACGTCGTCGCGCCCGCGACAGAAGTCACGGTGCAGGACGCTGGCTATCACCGCCGGATGGCGGTGCACCAGGCCGGGGTAGTCTTGAAGATTCCAACGGGACTGCAAGCCGTCGCTGTACATGATCAATAGATGTCCGGTCACGTGAGCATAGTCAAAGGGCTGGGCTTTTCGGTATTGACCGCCGACGATGCCCGGGTGCGAGGCCAGGCCCCGCGACTTGTCGGCGGTGATCAGGCTGGCGCCGATGTTGCCCACGCCAGTAAAGGTCAGGCCGTCGCGGGCGGCATTGAACTGGGCGAACGCTGCGGCGCCGCCACGGCTGCCGATCATGTCGCGGTGCATATCCTCCATCAGCAGCACCGGACTGGCGAACGGAGTCTCGGCGAACACCCGCTCGCCGGCCTTGGCCGCGCGTTCGGCATCCTCTCCGTGGCCGAGGCCGTCGATGATCAGCGCACTGACATTCGCGCCGTTGTACGCCAGGTGCCAGGTGTCGCCACACGCCGGATCGTTGTGCAGCGAATGCTGGCTGACGCCGTAGCGCAAGTCCGGTTGGCGGTCGCCGCGCGGATATAGACGCGCCAGCAGCACCGCGCCACGGGCATCGGCGTGCACGTCGAAGACCTCGGTCTGCCGCGCCACGGCACCCAGACCGATGCCCTGTGTGCCGCCGGTGGAAAAACCATCGGTCAGGCAGGCGTCCAGATCAAAGCCCTGTGCGCGATCGACCGCGAGCATCTCGATGCCGAATCCGCCGGGGCGCGGCAACAGCCGCAGGTGAACTTCGCCGCGGCTGGCGTGCTTGAGCACGTTGCTGGCCAGTTCGGTGGCGACCAGCGCCACCCGCCCGGCATCGGTTGCATCAAAACCGTGTTGCTCGGCGAGCCGTTGCGCGGTGCGCCGGGCATGGCCGATCTGGCTGCTGTCTTCGATCAGCAGCACCTGGGTCAGCGACCCAGCGATATTCATGTCCATCGGGTGATCGTTATTCGCGTGCCCTTGCCCGGCTCGGTGTCCAGTTCGAACTCCTCGACCAGGCGTTTTGCCCCGGTCAGGCCCAGGCCCATGCCGCTGCCGGAGGTCCAGCCGTCGGTCATCGCCAGTTTGATATCGGCAATACCGGGGCCTTCGTCGCGGAACGTCAAGCGCAGCCCGACCTTGTGATCTTCATCGAGAATCTGCCAGTCCATGTCGCCGCCGCCACCGTACACCATGGTGTTGCGGGCCAGCTCGCTGACCGCCGTGACCATTTTGGTCAGGTCGATCAGGCGCATCCCGCATTCGGTGGCGAGTTTGCGGGCGGTCTGGCGTGCGAGCACGACATCCTGCTCGATATGGATGGGTTGAGTACCGCTGCTGCGTACGGTCATTGCCGGTCTACTCGTTCCTGCAGCAGTTTCATCCCGCGCTCGACGTTCAGTGCGGTGCTCACGCCGGGCAGGGTCAGGCCGAGTTCGACCAGGGTGATCGCCACGGCCGGCTGCATGCCGACCAGCATGGTTTCGGCGTCCATGATTTTCGACAGCCCGGAGATGGTGCTGATCATCCGGCCAATGAACGAGTCGACCATGTCCAGCGCCGAGATATCGATCAGCACACCGCGAGCCGAAGTCTTGCTGATGCGCTCGGACAAGTCGTCCTGCAACGTGAGGGCGAGTTGATCGTGCATGTCGACCTGAATGGTCACCAGCAGGAACTTGCCCATTTGAAGAATCGGGATACGTTCCATCGGCTCAGACCGCTTTGCCGAGGCTGATGCCCAGGCGGGTGAGGGCAAGCTTCAGTGCGTCGGCAAGATTGGCCTTGGTCACCACGCCTTGCAGGTCGAGGCCCAGGTGGACGATGGTCTGGGCGATTTGCGGACGCACGCCGCTGATGATGCAATCGGCACCCATCAGACGAATCGCGGTCACGGTTTTCAGCAGGTGCTGCGCAACCAGCGTGTCGACGGTCGGTACGCCGGTAATGTCGATGATGGCGATTTCCGAACCGGTGTCGACGATGCGTTGTAGCAAGGACTCCATCACCACTTGGGTGCGTTGCGAATCGAGGGTGCCGATCATCGGCAGCGCCAGGACGCCGTCCCACAGTTTGACCACCGGCGTGGAGAGCTCCAGCAGTTCTTCCTGTTGGCGTTTGATCACCGCTTCACGGGACTTCTGGAAGGTACGGATGGTGTGCATGCCGAAGGCGTCGAACAGTTCGGAAATTTCCCAGAGTTGTTCGGCGAGCAGCGCTGGCTGTTCTTTATAGTGCGCTTGCAGCAGGGCAAACAGCGGGCCCTTCAGGGCGAAGATGAAACTGGCAGTCTGTTGCGAATCCTGACCGAGCTGGGCACGGCTGTGGGAGAGCTTTTCGAGGAACTGGCGGGTGGCTTCCCAACCCGGCGCATTGATGTTGGTGCCGTTGTCATCCTGCAGGCCGTTGATCACCAGTTGCAGGAATTCGCTGGTCTGTTGTTGCAGGTCATGGTCTTTGAGATTGCGGGTGGCGCCGCTGGCTTCTAGGCCGTTGATCCATTCGCTCAGCAGTTGGGGTTGTTTGTTTTTCATCGCATCGAATGTGCTGTTCTGCAGTGCTGCCATGTGCCTGTTGCTCCGTAGCGTATTGGGGCCGGTTCTGTAAAAAGTGACCGGTGCGAAGTCAGTGACCTTTGCCGTTCGAAATAGTTGTTCGGTTGCTCAGGGATATTTTTGATCCGGCGCAAGGAATGCCCCGATAACTCTAGTCGGCGCCCCTGAACTCAGCGATGTTTTGAACGTTGGCACCGTAGCGGCTTCGAATATACAAGGCTGGCGGGTTTGAGTCGCGCCAGCATTGAAAAACGAGGTGGCTATGAACGAGCAATCGCAACAGCAGCAGAAACCGGACGCCGAACCCATCAATCGCAACGACCCGGCCATCGATCCGCAAGTGCCGGGGCAGAGCTCGCCAATCCCGCCGAAGGGCGAGGGCGAACAAGTCCAGAGCGCTGACCCTGCGGTGGATCAAAAGAACAAACACACCGACAACGACAACGAGTTCAGTCCCGGTTTCGAGCCTGAGCCCGATCGTCCGAAGCCCGGTGAAGAAACCGATGCCGACATCGATACTGACGGCGGCTGATCGCGCTGAAACGAAAAAAGGCCGCATTAATCAATGCGGCCTTTTGCTGTACAGCGCCCGGGTTACTTGCTCGGGTGCTTGGCTTGCAGCTCTTTGGCCGCGGTCAGGTGTTTTTCCAGCGCCGGCAACATTTTCTGTGCGAAGGCCTTTAGTTCGGGGGCGCCTTTGACTTTGTCGTCGGTGACGGTGTTGGCTTCTTTCTTGAACAATTCGATGGTTTCTTCGTGGGCCTTGACCTGGTTGTTGGCGTAGGCCGCGTCGAAGGATTCATCGCGCATGTCGAGGATCTTTTCCTTGGCCTGCTTGACCAGAGTCGTGGTGTCCGGGACTTCGATGTCATTGGCCTTGGCAATGCTGGCCAGTTCGTCGTTGGCCTTGCTGTGGTCGGTGATCATCATGTTGGCGAACGCCTTGATGTCGGCCGACTGACTTTTTTCCAGGGCGAGGCGACTGGTCTCGATCTCCGCGATGCCACCGGCAGCGGCGTTGTCGACGAAGTCGTTGGAAGTGGCGGCGAAGGCACTGCCCATGCCGCTGCTCAGAGCGACAGCCAGAACGAGATGACGCAGGTTGAATCCGTCCATTGATGTATCTCCACACAGGTTTTTGTTGACGTTATGCAATGGAGGGAGCGCAGCGGAAAAAGGTTTGATCGCGTTTCCGACAGGGCGACGAACGGCAACCGCTGGTCTGACAGGTGGTCGACAGAACGGCCCGACCAAGGCCATTCTGATAACTGCCAGCGCAATCGGTCGCGTTGGTTGCCGATCAACTGACGGAGGTGTTCCATGCCGGTGACTCATGACCTGTATCAGGACTTGAAGCTAACGAAGGAAGAGGTCCAGCAAAAACGCACCGAGGATCCATTTCTGGATGCACTGATCAACAAGTATTCCCAGGCGGACGCCGAAGTAGTCAAGGCCGAGACGGCGACCTCGGATGCACCCAGCGATGACACCCTGAAGAAACTCAAAGAGAAACGCTTGCAGGTCAAAGACAAGATCGTCGCGCAGTTGCAGGCTCGATCCTGACCGTCAGTCGCTTCACCGATTCAAAATGGTGAAATGACTGAACGCAGCCCCTGACCGGCACCTCGAATGTACAGAGTCTTCACTCAGCGACTCTTTGCGAGGTGCCACATGAACACACCCAGATTCCCCAGTGAAGAGCAGGGCGGTTTCGACCCGGTTCCCACTCACCCTGAGCCCAACAGCCCGGCACACACCACCACTTTTCCCGAAGAGCCGGACGAAGATCTTCCTGAAGACGAAGATCCGGACAAGTTCGACAGATCGGGCAATTGAAAGACCGCTATCGCGAGCAGGCTCACTCCTACAGTTGGAATGCTATCAACTGTAGGAGTGAGCCTGCTCGCGATGACGTCAGTTGATCTAACATAAAACCAGCAGGCTCACTTCAATGCATCAGCCAACGGCAGCCGCGCCATGTGCGTAGCCTTCAGCGACCCCAGATACAACCAGTCTCCATACTCGCGCGCTGTGGTGATCGGAGAGTAATTGCCGCTGCTGGCGTCCTGCAGATTGGCGATCACCTTGCCCTCAAGATCCAGCCCCAGGACAAATCCGCGTTTCTCCACCGGTTTTGGCAGCACCGTCAGCGCGCGCACGATCATCTTGCGCACCCGCGGATGCCCGGCGGTCCGATCGAGCAAGGCACTGCGCGGTGCGTACAGCGCGACCCAGAAGCGGTTGCTGCCATTGAACGCGAGGTTGTCCGGCAGGCCGGGCAGGTTGTCGATGAACAGGTCATGGGTACCGGCCTTGGGTCCCGTCAGCCAGTAACGACTGATGCGGTAGGCGCCGGTTTCGTTGACCAGCACATAAGCGTCATCCGGGCCGAGGGTCACGCCGTTGGCAAACTGCAGTTTGTCCAGCAGCACGCTGGTCTTGCCGGTCTGAAAGTCATAGCGCAGCAGGCGCCCGTCACCGCCATGTTCAATGATCGCCTCACCGTCATGGCCGTAACCCCAACGGCTGCTGGCATCGCTGAAATAGGCGTAGTGCCCGGACTTGTCGATCGCCACGTCGTCGGTAAAACCGAAAGGCAGGCCATTGGCCTCGGTGGTCAGAGGAATCAACTGACCCTGGGCGTCGAGCGAGAGCAGACCCTTGACCCCGTCGGCAATCACCAGCAAACCGTTGGGATGCCGCGCCAGGCCCAGCGGCCGGCCGCCAGTGTCGCTCAGCACCTTGCGCTCCTTGCCATCGAGGCTGGTGCGGATCATTCGCCCGTCATGCAGGCCAGTGATCAGGTAATCGCCCTCCAGCAGCAGTGCTTCGGGGCCGTCGATGTCGCTCGGGCCAACCTGTTTGGCGGCCTTGAGCCGCTGGTTTTCCGCGTAGACCCCTTCGTTCAGTGACGGCGCCGCTGGCGGTTTCCACGCCACCGGCTGCACCTTGGTCGGCATCAGCAGCAGAAACGCGATGACGAGGATCACCAGCAGTAACAGCAGGCGCTTCATGAAAGGTGCCCGGTCAGCGTCAGGTGCCTGAGCGCCATGTCGCGCAGGGCCTGCATCGAGGTCGCCGATTCACGTTCGATGCGGCGCTTGAGCAACAGCAGATTGGCCAGGCGCATGCCCAGCCCCTCGAACCGGTAATCCAGAGTGCGCACGAACCGCGTGCCGTCGCCTTGCGCCGCGCACTCGTAGGTCAGCAACAGCGACAAGCCATGATCGCCCCGCGCCTGAGCGCACCAACGGCGACCGGGCAGGTATTCGGTGACCTCCCAGCGCAAATGGCCGGCGCGCCCGCCGGCATGAATGTCTTCTTCGAAACGCGCGCCGGCATGCAGCGGGCCTTGCGGTCCGTCGATTTTCAGCGACGACGGGTGCCACTCGGGCCAGTGGTTGACGCTGGCGGCGTAGCGGAGCACGGCGATCGGTTCGCCGGCGATATCGATCTGGTGCTGCATGCGGGTCATGGGCGATCTCGAATAGCGCAACGGGGCGGGTTGCGGGTCCCAGTACAGGGTGCCGAACAGGTAATCCATCAGCGGAAAAACGATATTGAAATTGCGCTCCTGCATGCGCTCGCGGCGGTGATGCAATTCGTGCAGATGACGCATCTGGCGGATCCACGGCAGGCGGGTCAGCGGATTATTCGGCGGTAGATGCTCGCAGGCGTGAAACACCTCGTAGGTCAGATAACCCAGGACCATGCAGCCGCCGAACAGCCCGGCGACATTGGCGTTGAACTGCGCGAGCAGCCACCACAGCGGCAGGGTGAAAACCAGCGTATGCACGACGATCAGCCAGGCTGGAAACAGAATCACCCGCCAGTCGCGGGCGCCGTCATACGTCATGTGGCCGGGGGTGAAAAAGCTGTGATGGTCGCCCGCATGCCGGGCATAGAACAGCTTGGCCAAAGTCTTTTTGTGGTGACCGAGATGGCGATGAACCATGTACACGCCAAAGTTGAACAGCAGCAGGGTCAGCGGCACGCTCAGCCATTCCAGCGGCTGCACCTGATGCGCGCTGCTCCAGAAGGCGCCGATTGCCAGCACGCCAAACAGCAGCACGAAGGCGCCGTGCAGCCATGGGTTGTACAACGGATGAATGGCCGCACGATAGCGGCTGCGGAATGCCTCGGTGGTCTGCCTCACTGCGTTCACCTGTGGGTATTGTTGTTATACCCGGCAGATTAGCCGATCCGGCCGTTTGTGCAGGCCGCACCTTGAGGTCAGTTGCGCCATGCTCCGGTGTAAAGCGGCCGACTCAGCTCAGCGGGTTCCAGCGTTGCGACCAGTCGTCATCGGTGGCGATTACCTGGCGCAGCAGATCGAACGCCTGTTGCAGCGTCGCCGAGTCGCGCTCGCGGGCATACACCAGATAGGTCGGGTAACCGAATTCCGGGGCTTTGGTGACCGCTTCCAGTGCGCCGGTTTCCAGATAGCTACGCACCACGCGGGTACGAAAGTAGCCGCTGCCGCCATGTTCGAGAATGTATTGCAGGGCCAGCGGGCCGAGGTTGAAGCTCAGTGCGGCTTTGGCCTTGTCCGGCAGGGCGGCGTCGTGCTGGCGACGGAAATCCGGCCCCCAGTCGATGTAGACGTAGGGATCCGGGCGGTTCGGCGCACGCACCAGAATCAGTTTCTCTTCCAGCACCTGCTCGACTTGCAGGCCGGGCCAGTATTCCGGCTGATAGACCAGCGCGGCATCGAGCACGCCGAGTTCGAGTTGGCGCAACAGGTTTTCACCGTCGCGGATTTCCATGCGCAGGGCGTGGCCGGGAATCTTATCGCGCAGTTCGGCGGCCCAGCTGAGCATCAACGGGTTGCACAGGCTGACTTCGCCGCCGATGTGCAGCACGTTGTGATAGCCGTCCAGCAACGGCAGGTCGCGCCGCGCGGCTTCCCAGGTCTGCACCAGTTGATTGGCGTAGACCACGAAGGCCTCGCCGTTGGCAGTCAGTTTCGCCCCGGCGCGGTTGCGCACGAACAGCGTACTGCCCAGCTGACTTTCGAGTTTCTGCACCCGGGCGGTGATCGCTGTCTGCGTGACGAACAGCTTCTGCGCCGCCGCCGCGAGACTGCCGTGGCGAACGATTTCCAGAAAGGTGCGGGCGAGGTCGATGTCCATGGGCGGGCCGGTGTCTGAGGTGCGGGCATTGTAAAGGCAAAAGCCCCTCACCCTAACCCTCTCCCGGAGGGAGAGGGGACTGATTGGGGAATATTGAAGAAATACACCGACTTGAGCGATCAGCGTTGAATCCATAATCGGCCGAGATATTCCAGGTCGATACTGGGCGCCAGACACTTTGGTCAGTTCCCTCTCCCTTGGGAGAGGGGGCTGATTGGGGGATATTGAAGAAATACACCGACTTGAGCGATCAGCGTTGAATCCATAATCGGCCGAGATATTCCAGGTCGATGCGGGGCGCCAGACACTCTGGTCAGTTCCCTCTCCCTTGGGAGAGGGGGCTGATTGGGGGATATTGAAGAAATACACCGACTCGAGCGATCAGCGTTGAATCCATAATCGCCCGAGATATTTCAGGTCGATGCGGGGCGCCAGACACTCTGGTCAGTTCCCTCTCCCTTGGGAGAGGGGGCTGATTGGGGGATATTGAAGAAATACACCGACTTGAGCGATCAGCGTTGAATCCATAATCGGCCGAGATATTCCAGGTCGATGCGGGGCGCCAGATACTTTGGTCAGTTCCCTCTCCCTTGGGCGAGGGGGCTGATTGGGGAATATTGAAGAAATACACCGACTTGAACGATCAGCGTTGAATCCATAATCGGCCGAGATATTCCAGGTCGATGCGGGGCGCCAGACACTTTGGTCAGTTTCCTCTCCCTTGGGAGAGGGGGCTGATTGGGGGATATTGAAGAAATACACCGACTTGAGCGATCAGCGTTGAATCCATAATCGACCGAGATATTTCAGGTCGATGCGGGGCGCCAGACACTTTGGTCAGTTCCCTCTCCCTTGGGAGAGGGCCAGGGTGAGGGGAAGGCAGTCACCGCAAAATCAACTGGCCAACTCGGTCGAACGCACCCGCGCCCAGTCTTCCACCAATCGCGCCGGCGTGCCGCAGGCCTTGCGCTTGTAGACGAAGTTACTGCACTTCTCGGCAAACTGGTTGCGGTTGTAGAGCATGTCTTCCTGCATCTCTTGCAGTTCGTTTTCCCGGCATTGCTTGATCAGCACCTGATCAACCCGCAACTTGCGCTCGCGCACGGCAGCGTAGGTCGGGTCGGTCAGCGCCGCGTTGGCCCGTTGCAGCAACCACAAGGAAAACTCATCCGGGCAGCGCGGGCCGATTTCCTGGACCATGCCCAGTTGCAGCGCCTGCGTGGCACTGACCGGCAGGCAGGCCTGGGTCAGTTGCTCGGCCATCGCCGGGCCGACGGCGCGGGGCAGGCTGTAGGTCCAGTATTCCGAGCCATACAGGCCCATGCTTTTGTAATGCGGATTGAGCACGATGTCGGCCCGGGCAAACACGATGTCAGCAGCCAGTGCGAGCATCACGCCGCCGGCCCCGGCATTGCCGGTCACGCCGCTGACCACCAGTTGCCGCGCGCTGAGCAGTTCGGCGCAGACATCGTCGATCGCCTGAATATTCGCCCACGCTTCAGCGCCGGGGTCCTGCGCCGACTGGATCACGTTCAGGTGCACGCCGTTGGAGAAGCTGCCGCGCCCGCCCTTGATCAACAGCACGCGAGTGTCCCGAGACTTGGCCCAGCGCAGCGCTTCAACCATGCGCTGGCACTGTTCGGTGCTCATCGCACCGTTGTAGAACTCGAACGTCAGCTCGCCGACATGCCCGGATTCGCGGTAGCGGATCGGCTGATAGGCCTCGTCGTTGAACGGCTCGCTGGCGATCGACCAGTCGAGGGTCGGCACACCCTCCAGTTGCCCGGCCAGCACATGCCGCGCCGGTTGCTTGAAGGTCTCTTCGCCGGGCAGTGGTTTGCGCCGCAGCGAGCCGATCCACAGGCTGTGATCGCCGGTCGCCATCAGCACCGCGTCGTCATGCACCGCGAGGATTTTGCCGGGAATCCCGGTGCGCTGATCGAGGTGCGCGTCGTACACGTAATACTGCCCGCCGGCCAGGCTTGCCAAGACCCCGGGCTGGCCGTCCGCAGCGTCGATGCAGCGTTTGATGAACCGTGAGCAGTCGTGCCAGCTGAAGGTGCGATCGGCCTGCTTCATGTTCGGCTGCAAGCGGCCGCGGACGTTGGGGTCGGTGTAATCCAGTGCGACCGGAACGAAGCCGTCGATGAACTTCTCGACCACTTCGCGAATGCAGCGAATCGCCGCATCGCTGACCCGCCCGTTGTACAGCTCGGACTTGCGCAAGCCCGACGGCAGATTGAATTCGCAGGTGGCCCAGACCGGGCCAGCGTCCATTTCTTCCACCGCTTGCAGCGCGGTCACGCCCCAGCGTGTGAGTTCGTTGGTGATCGCCCAGTCCAGCGCGCTGGCGCCACGATCACCGACGATGCCCGGGTGGATAATCACCACCGGGCGCCGCGCATTGCTCCACAGCGCCTGCGGTACGCGGTCCTTGAGGAACGGGCAGATCACCAGATCGGCGCCGCTGTGTTCGATCTGTTCGCACACCGACGCCTCGTCGGTGAACACCACGACGCTGGGCGAGTGCCCGGCCTGACGCAGTTCCAGCCAGGCGCGTTGAGTCAGGCCGTTGAAGGCCGATGACAGCAGAATAATCTTCAGTGATCGCATGGTTTTCTTCCTTGAAGGGATAGCCGCGGGCTCCCGGTGAGCCGTCCTTGGCGTTCGATGAAGCGCGCAGATTAGAGAGTGGCTGCGCGCGGGCAACTGATCAGGGTCAACGTTGTGTCAGTCAATATTTCTGCGGCGACGGAGCGCCTTATTCTCAAAGGTTTGCTTATCCTGATTTTTAATTACTTCAAATGTCCGCAACGCTATTGCACAGTCGCGCCTGATCAAGAGCCGGACGATCCCGGCAGAACGATGGTTTTTCGCAGCGGGTGGGACCCGTTTCAGGGAGCAAGGCATGGGGGATGTTCAAAACCCGCATTACCGGATGATTGGGCAAATGTTCCAAAAGGACTATCGCTGGCTGTGCGCTGCCGTTGGCCGCACGCTGGGTTGCCCGCACAGCGCACAGGACATCGCCTCGGAAACCTTTTTACGGGTGCTGGCCTTGCCGGACCCGAGCGCGATTCGCGAACCCAGGGCGCTGCTGACCACCATCGCCCGACGGTTGGTCTATGAAGGCTGGCGCCGCCAGGACCTGGAACGCGCTTATCTGGAAAGCCTGGCGCTGGCGCCGGAACCGGTGCATCCATCACCGGAAGAACGCGCGTTGGTGATCGAGGCGTTACTGGCGGTCGATCGCTTGCTCAATGGTTTGTCGGCCAAGGCCAAAGCCGCGTTTCTCTACCATCAGCTCGACGGTTTGACCTACAGCGAAATCGGCGAACGGCTCGGGGTTTCCACTAGCCGTGTGCAGCAGTACATGGTCGAAGCCTTCAAACGCTGCTATCAGGCGATGCAGGCATGAGGCCGGACGAGGCGGTGATCGACGAGGCGGCGCAGTGGATGGCGCTGTTGCAGTCCGGCGAAGCCAGTGCTGGCGAGCGCGCGGCATTCGAAGCGTGGCGCGCGGCTGACCCACGGCATCAGCGGATCATCGAACAAATGGGCGGTGGCCTGAACCTGCTGCGCAACCCGACCTTGCGCGGGCTGCCGCGCAACAGTCTGCTGCACAGCCTGAATGCGCCGTCGAGCCGGCGGCGCTTTGTCAGTGGCAGCTTGAGCGTGCTCGGCATCGCGGTGCTGGCCGGTCTGCTCGGGCGCCGCTATGGCTGGCTGCCGGAAGTGGGGGAGTTGGCGACCGGCACCGGCGAGCGGCGCGATTTCACCCTGGAGGATGGCAGTGCGCTGAGCCTGAATGCGCGGACGCGGGTGGTGGCGCGATTCGATGCGACTCAACGCTTGCTGGCGCTGCGCTCGGGTGAGTTGCTGGTGGACGTCGCCAAGGATCCCGCGCGGCCGTTCGTGGTCGAGACCGAACATGGGCGGATGCGGGCGCTAGGGACGAAATTTCTGGTGCAACAGGGCGACGATTCTACGCGGCTGGTGATGCTGCATTCGCAGGTCGAAGTGGTCACCGCCGGTGGTGCGCGGCAAGTGGTGGAGGCGGGGGAGAGCCTGCTGTTCAACGCTCAGGACATTCTCGCACTGGAGCGCAGCACCGGCCAGGAAAGTGCCTGGGTGCAAGGTCGCCTGGAAGTGCGCGACCGGCCGCTGAGCGAAGTGATCGAAAGCCTGCGCCGCTATCGCCGGGGCATTCTGCACCTGAGTCCCGAGGTGGCCGATCTGCGCCTGAGCGGCCTCTATCCGCTCGATGACAGCGACCGCACCCTGCAACTGCTGGAGCGCTCGCTGCCGATCCGCGTCACCTGGCACAACCCCTATTGGGTCAGCATCGGCGCGCGGTTATAGCGTCATAACTTCTTGGCCTAATCGCCGCCCTATAAAAAGCGCCGGCCCGCTGCTCATTCCCTGCAGACGCCTTCAACAGGGAAGCCCCTCGATGTATTCATTCAAACAACAATTACCGCGCCTGACCCTCGCCGCCGCATTGGCGATGGGGCTGGGGCCGATCGCGGTGTATGCGCAGGATTCTGCGGCCCAGGTCTACACCTTCGACATCGCCAGCGGCCCGTTGGATGAGGTCTTGCTGGACATCTCACGCCAGACCGGCGTACCGATTTCCTTCAGCCAGAATCTGGTGCAAGGCAAGCGCAGCCGTGCGGTACGCGGTGCGTTGGGCGGGCGTCAGGCCGTCGAGAAGGCCTTGCTCGGCAGCGGCCTGCAAGTCGAGCAAAGTGCCCAGGGCCTGAGCGTGCGCGAAGGTGAGGCGAGTACGCCGGTGGCGGCCAAAGTCAGCGCTGTGGCCCCAGCCACCAGCGCCGATTACCGCATGGAAAAAGTCACCGTTACCGGCTCGCGAATCGCCCGCGCGCAGAGCGATGGCGCGACCCCGGTCAACGTCATCACCCATGAAGAAATGGAAGCGCGCGGCTACAAGAACGTCTACGACGCCTTGGCGACGCAGACGCAAAACACCGGCATGACTCAGGGCGAGGACTACGGCAACACCTGGCAGCCAGCAGCCAGCGCAATCAACCTGCGTGGCCTCGGCCCCAATCACACGCTGGTGCTGATCAACGGCCGGCGCGTCGCCGATTACCCGACGCCATACGATGGCAAGGTCAACTTCACCAACCTGGCGAACATTCCCTCGGCAGTCATCGACCGTATCGAAATTCTCAGCAGCGGCGCCTCGGCGATCTACGGTTCGGACGCGATTGCCGGGGTGGTCAACATCATCCTCAAGAAGCAGATCAATGGCATCGACGTCAATCTCAAGGGCGGCACCAGCGAGCGCGGCGGTGGCGACAATCAGCGCCTGCAAATCAGCGGCGGCGGCAGCTGGGGCGACTTCGACGGCTTGTTCGGCCTGGAGCTGACCAACCGCGATCCGATCTGGGCCGACGATCGCGGCTTCATGCAGAGCGGCCCGCTGGCGGATGTCGGTTACCGTCGCGACCTGAGCAACAACCGCTACCTCGGCCCCGGTTGCGGCGCCTATCAAGGCACTTTCGATAACAAGCTGCTGAACAACGCGGGTCGTTGCCGCACCGATCAGATGTACAACGATTACTGGACGATCCAGACGCAAAAGGAAAACTACGACGGCTACACCCGCGGCACCTGGCACTTCAGCGACAGCGGTCAGGTGTTTGCCGACTTGATGTATGGCCTCGATCACATCCAGAACAACACCCGTGGCCCGACTTTTACTTCGCCGGACTTCATCAACCAGAACAGCGGCAATCTCGAGCGCTGGTATCGCCGTTACGGTGAAGAGGAAATCGGTGGTCGCACCAGCAACAACAGCAAGTGGACCGACACTTCATGGACCGGCACCCTCGGCCTCTCGGACAAGATCGCCGACACCGGCTGGAGCTATGATCTGGCGGCCAACCGCTCGGAGTACCGCAGCGTCCGAACCACGCGCTACACGCCGCTGTCATCGATTCAGGATTTCTACCTCGGCCCGCAATTGGGCGTGAGTGGCGGTTATCCGGTGTTCGCCCCGGACGCCTCGCGCCTCGATCGCCCGCTGACGCCACAAGAGTGGGAGCAGTTTCGCAGCAACCTGACCCAGCGCAGCAAGTCGGTTTCCACCAGCTACAACGCCTCGATCAATGGCGACTTGTTTGACCTGCCGGCCGGCCCGGTCGGATTCGCCGGCGTGCTGGAAGCGGGCAAGCAGGAATATCGCGTCGACCCGGATGACGCTCTGAATAACGGCACCTTTTATGGCGTGAGCCCGGCGCAAAGCTCCGGCGGTTCGCGCAAGCGCTACGCGGCGGGCGGCGAGTTCAGTATTCCGGTCACCGACACCGTGCTGGCCACCGCCGCCGGGCGTTGGGACCAATACAAATTCAGCGGCCGCAGCGAGCAGCAGAAAACCTATAACCTCGGCCTCGAATGGCGCCCGATCACCAGTCTTTTGCTGCGCGGCAGTTACGGCACCAGTTTCCGCGCGCCGGACCTGAACTACATCTACCAGTCCGACAGCAACGGTTACTACCCGGCGCAGATCGACTACTACGGTTGCAGCCAGGGCGTGCAGGGCGCGTGTGATCGTGGGCGGGTCGACTACACCCAGAGCGGCACCCCGGATCTTGAGTCCGAGCGCGGCAAATCCTGGACCTATGGGTTTGTCTGGTCGCCGTCGCGCAATTTCGATTTCTCCACCGATTTCTGGCGGGTCGAGATCGACGACCTGCTGACCACCGTCGACGAAAATCGCCTGTTGCAGCAAGAGAACGAATGCCGCAACGGCACCCAGGACATCAACTCGGCCAACTGCCAGTCGACCCTGGCGCGCATCGATCGCAACCCGGGCAATGCGGCGATTGACCCCAACCAGTTGCAACGGGTGCGGGTCAATGCGATCAACGCCGCCAGCGAGCGGGTCAGTGGTCTGGACTTCAAGAGCAACATCCGCTGGGGCGCCGGCCAGTACGGCGCGTTCAGTTCGGCGCTGGGCTACACCCTGGTGCTATCGCATTTCTACAAGGAGTCCGACGAGGCGCCGACTCAGGACTGGCGCACCTCACGCACCAACTACGACTGGCGCAGCAAGGTCAACGCCAGTCTGACCTGGGATTACCAGAAAGCCACGGCGACGCTGATGGGCATTCGCTATGGCTCGGTGACCAACGGTGCGGGTGACGGGCGCCTGTCGCCGTGGACGGTGTTCAACGCCAGTGCGCGATACAAACTCAATGACCGCGCCAGCGTCGGGCTGACCGTGAACAACGTGCTCAACCAGATCAAACACGATGACTCGTCTGGCTGGCCGTATTACCCGACCGGTAACTATGACCCGTACGGGCGGCAGTGGTGGCTGGATGTGAGTTATCACTTCGGCAGTTGAGCGCGCGGTATTCGTGGGTAATGTCCTACGGAAACAGGTCTGGATTTCGCAGAAACGGGGATATTTCCGACGACATTCTCAGGTTGGTCGTCGGAAGCGCGATCTATAGCATCGGACATGACATTGAAGTCGTAAACGGCTTGGACGCTCAGGCCTCTGATAACGGATGGATTATGCGAACTCCCCACCTCGAATACGAAACGCCTGCTTATTCCCATCGCCTTCACTGGCGCACCGATCGTGCCAGATGCCCCATGGAGGAGGTCACGATGCCCAGCGTCAAGGTACCCCGGCTGACGGGGGTGAAGAGGGCCGAGGGCAGACCTGTCGACTTGCTCGTGAATGGCCGAAACATAGGTGACGATGCCTTTCTGATCGTTGACCTGACCGACGAAGGTTTTGAGCTGAACGATGTCGTCAACATGCTTTCAACCTCTGAGCTTTATCTGCAAGGCGACATGGTCAAACGCATCACCGGCAAGTCGGTCAGCACCGTACGCCGACTACTGAAGGAAGGTAAAACGGTACGGCTTGACCCGCAGCAGAGCGTCGTCGCCTACCAATATGCCTTGGTGCTGGAAAAGGCCACTCGCGCCTTCGGGAGGCAGTCACGGGCCGAGGAGTGGCTGCGCAAGCCCAGCACCTACCTGAACGGTCGCGTACCGGTGGAGTTTATTCGGCATTCACTGGGGTTTCAGATGGTGGAGCAGTATCTGGGGCAACTGATATACGGGGTTTACACATGAATCCCTTGCCCTGGGACGAGCACTGGTATGCCTGGCGGCTGGACCCCGAGGTTTATGGCGGGACGTGGGACAGCGGGATGGGTTCGAATCTCAATGGTGGCCGATGGAACATACCCGGGCGGCGAGTCGTTTATGCATCAGTCGATCCGTCGTCGGCCATTCTGGAGGTGGCAGCCAATCACAGCTTTGATGCGCTGGACAGTGAACCTTATGTGCTCACGTGTTTTGAGGTCGTCAGCGAAGCAAAAGTGAAAATCGTCCAGCCGGAGGATGTGCCGAATCCTTATTGGCTGAGCCCCGCCAAGCCTTCCCCCAATCAACAATTGTTCGCCGATGCGTTGTTGGCAGAGCATCCGTTTGTACTGATCCCCTCGGCGGCAACCCGGCACTCGTGGAATCTGCTGGTGAGCTGCGAATTGGCGGAAGGGCAGTTCAGGATGGTTTCCCAGGAGCGGTTTGGGCTGGATACCCGGTTGCTGAGGGAGATGGAACTGGCTTGATCCACACCTGCCATTTTTTTTGCATAACCTCATCACCCAACGGTCTAAATCGAGCTCTATAAAACCCTGCTGTCCATTGCACATCCCTGCATAAACCAAAACGCAGGGATGGCTGTTCATGATCCATTTTTCACCCGTTAGATCCCGTTTGAGCCTGGCCTTGCTGCTGGCGATCAATACCTTGCCGGCAGTCGCTAGCGACGAACCCACGACCCAGTTGCAACGGGTGGAAGTCACCGGCACGGCGATTCGCCGGGTCGATGCGGAAACCGCGGTGCCGGTCACCATTCTGCGAGTTGAAGAACTGCGCGAGCAGGGGGTGAGCACCACGGAAGAACTGGTCAGCCGGATTTCCGCCAACCAGTCCTCGGTCGGCTCCGGTCGTTCGGTGGGTTCGAGCAGCGGTGGGGCGTCGTATGCCGATTTGCGCGGTATCGGCCCGAACAAGACGCTGGTGCTGCTCAATGGCCGGCGGCTGAGCAACAACGCGACCAATGCGATCAATGGCTCCGGGGTTGACCTGAACACCATTCCGTTCGCCGCCATCGATCGTGTCGAAGTGCTGCGTGATGGCGCCTCGGCGTTGTACGGCACCGATGCGATCGGCGGGGTGATCAACTTCATCACCAAGACCAGCCTCACCGAAGGCCAACTGAGCACCAACTACGACACGCCGACCCATGCCGGCGGTGGTGAAAGTCGTAACTTCAGCGGTAGCTGGGGTTTTGGCGATTTGCAGGATGACCGTTTCAACGTGTTTGGCGTGGTCAGTCATGACAAGCAGCAACGACTGGCTGCCGAGGATCGTGGCTACACCTACAACTATCAGCCGGGACGCGGCCTCGATTACACCTCCGGCACCGCATCGCCGGCCAACTGGAGTCAGGGCAGCAACGCCACCAACCCGCTGGCCAGTTCCGGCTGCAACGCCCCGGGCCTGCTGGCGCGCAATGGCATCTGCCGCCAGAGCCTGTGGAACTACCTCGATCTGGTGCCGGAAACCGAGAAAACCTCGGCCTTCGCCAAAGCCACCGGCAAGCTCGCGGATGATCACAACGTCAGCCTCGAATACTTCTGGGCGCGCAACGAAAACCGCACGCAGATCGGCCCCGGTACGCTGATGGGCAATCAGGTCAATCCCGGCACGACGTTCTATCCCGGTAACGGCATTACCCCCGGCCCCAACGGTTTCGCCCTCGACCCGACGCAACCGGTGGATGTGAACTGGCGCGAAACCGCCGTAGGCGCGCGCCAGCACGAAGACGACAACACCGGCCAGCGTTTGCTGTTGAGCTTCGACGGCAGCGTGGTCGGTTGGGACTACAACGTCGGCGCGTCGTACAACCAGAACAAAGTGGTCAATAGCATCGAGGCCGGCTACGTCAACGACCGCGCCGTCAGCGCCGGTATTGCCAACGGCATCATCAACCCGTTTGGCGCGCAGACCGCCGCTGGGCAGGCGCTGCTGGCAGCCAACGCGGTGGACGGCGATTACTCGACGGCGGTAGGGCGGGTGAAGGCGATTGACGGGCGTGTCAGTCGCGAGATCGGTGACTGGTTCGGCGCCGGCCCTTCGGCACTGGCGCTGGGTGGCGAATACCGCAAGGAAGATTTTCATCAGGACTTCGCCCAGTTCGCCGCTGATGTGCAGAGCCTGGGTGTCGACCCCAATGCCAGCGTCGCCGGGGATCGCAGCGTCTCGGCGCAGTACGCCGAGGTCAACGTGCCGGTGCTCGACAGCCTCGAATTGTCCGCCGCCGTGCGCCACGACAAGTACAGCGATTTTGGCAGCACCACCAACCCGAAATACTCGTTCCGCTTCCAGCCGTTCAAGCAACTGGTGGTGCGTGGCGCCTACAGTGAAGGTTTCCGCGCGCCGTCACTGTACGAGTTGTACAACCCCAACTTCACCACATTCACGGTCGCCAACTACAACGACCCTCGGTTGTGCGCAGGCGGCAACCCGAGCAACGGCGGGATCGCCAACCGTGACTGCGCCCAGCAGTTCTACAGCAGAACCGGTGGCAACACTGACCTGAGCCCGGAAACCGCACGCAACGTTACCCTCGGCTTCGTCTATCAGCCGTTCGAACGCCTGACCACCGGGCTGGATTTCTGGTGGATCAACATCGCCAATCAGATCGCGGAGTTCCCGGAATCGGCGGTGTTCGAGAACCCGGAGCTGTACCCGGACCGCCTGATTCGCAAGCCTGACGGTTCCATCGATCACATCGTCACGGGCCTGGCCAACCTCGGCAAGATCAAGACCAATGGTGTCGATGTCAGCTTCGATTACCGCTTGCCGAGCACCCCGTACGGCAATTTTGGCATCGGCCTGCAAGGCACCTATGTCAGCCGTTACGAGTACCAGCAGCAGCTCAAGGGCGACTACATCGACAAGCTCGGCGATTTCCGTGGGGGCGACTTTTCCTCGGCCGGTGCCGTGGCCCGCTGGCGCCACAGCCTGACCGGCAGCTGGAACTACGGCCCCTACGGCGTGGCGCTGACCAACCGCTACACCAGCGGCTACCACGACTCCGACCGCGAGACCCACGATTACGTCGGCTCGTACAACGTCTGGGATCTGGCCGGTACCTACACCTGGCGCAAAGCCCTGAGCGTGACCCTCGGCGCGAAGAACCTGTTCGACCGCGAGCCACCGTTCAGCAACCAGACCTACACCTTCCAGAGCGGCTACGACCCGAAATACGGCGACCCGTTCGGGCGGACGTTGTACACGCGGGTCAATTACAAGTTCTGAGAATGCCCAGAGGCGGCGGGTTTTAGTCACTTATTGATCTAAGCCTGCTCTATAAAAATCGCCGGCCTGTTGCACATCACAGGTAGGCAGGATGTTTGGTGACTGTACTGGCCTATTCGCGAGCAAGCCCGCTCCCACGGGGAATCTGCGGTGAGCACAACTTCCTTGTGGGAGCGGGCTTGCTCGCGAAGAGGCCAGTAGCAACACCCTGCAAAAAGGATCTGCCAATGCTATCCAGGCTCATTCTGTTCAGCGCTTTTGCGCTGCTAAGCCCATTCAGTTGGGCCGTCCCGCAACCTGCCCTCACGGTCTATGGCGAAGCCCCCAAATACGCCCCGGACTTTCAACACCTGGCCTACGCCAACCCCAACGCCCCCAAGGGCGGGACACTGCGCCGCTCCTCACTGGAAAGCGGCCCGTTCGATCACCTGATTCCGTACATCGACAAAGGCACCGGTGTCGCCGACATCGATGGCTGGCTCTACGCGCCGCTGGCCTATCGCAGCAAGGACGAACCCTATAGCGTCTACGGCCTGGTGGCGCAGCAGATGGAACTGGATGCGGATCGTCGCTGGCTGCGCTTCTACCTCAATCCCAAGGCCCGGTTCGACGACGGCACGCCAATCACTGCCGAAGACGTGCGTTACACCTTCGAGCTGTTCACCACTCAGGGCAGCCTCAAATATCGCCAGCAGTTTCGTGACGTCGCCGACGTGGTGGTGGAGTCGCCAACGCAAGTGCGCTTCAACTTCAAGAACAACGACAGCCGCACCTTGCCGCTGGATCTGGCGACGCTGCCGGTGCTGCCCGAACATTGGTGGCGTACGCGCAACTTCGCCGAGGGCGCCGGTTTCGAGATCCCGCCGGGCAGCGGCCCGTACCGGATCAGCGCGGTGGATGCCGGGCGCAGCGTGAAATTTCAGCGCGTTGCCGACTGGTGGGCCAAGGACCTGCCGATCACTCGCGGCCTCTATAACTTCGATCACTTGAGCGTGGAGTTCTTCGCCGACACCGATGTTTCCCGGCAAGTGCTCAAGGCCGGTGGCTTCGATTACAACCGCGAGTTTTCCGCAACCAGTTACACCATCGGCTATGCCGGCGCGGCGCTGGAGCAGGGCAAATTGCTTCGCGAACATCTGGCGCCGGGTGCTGCGCAAGGTTCGCAGGGTTTCGTGTTCAACCTGCAAAAACCGATGTTTCAGGATCGTCGGGTGCGGCAGGCGATCGCCATGCTCTGGGATTTCGAATGGAGCAACCGGCAGATGATGCGCAGTATGTACCTGCGCCAGCGCAGTTATTTTTCGCACAGCGCATTGGCCGCCACCGAGTTGCCGGACGCCGAGGAACTGAAAATCCTCGAACCGTGGCGCGGCAAGATCCCCGACGAGGTGTTTACCCAAGTCTTCGAAGCGCCGAAAACCGACGGCAGCGGCAACATCCGCGCCGAGCAGTTGCAAGCGTTGAAACTGCTGGAAGCCGCCGGCTGGAAAACCCGTGGTGATCAGTTGGTGAACGCCAATGGCGAGCCGCTGCAGTTCACTTTTCTCAACGGTCAGAAGGGCTTTGAACGGCTGCTGCTGCCGTTCAAGCGCAACCTGGCGCAGATCGGTATCGGCTTCGATATTCGCCAGGTCGACACCGCGCAATACACCAACCGCGTGCGCAATCGCGACTACGACATGATCGTGGTCGGCTACCCGGTGAGTCAGGCGCCGGGGCGCGAGATGTTCAATTACTTGGGTTCCGACGGTGCCGACGATCCCGGCTCGAACAACTACATGGTGCTGCGTGATCCTGCGGTCGATGCCTTGCTCGAAGGGCTGGTGCAGGCCGACAACCGCGAAAGCCTGTTGCGCCATGCCCATGCCCTGGATCGCGTGTTGCAGTGGGGTTACTACTGGATTCCCAATTACTACCCGCCGGGGATTTCCACGGTGTGGTGGAACCGTTTTGGTCGTCCGGCGACGGCGCCGTTGTATGACGCCGGACTCGATACCTGGTGGGAAATCAGTCCGACTGCTCTGACTGCCACGCAGATGCAGCAACAGCAGAAGGAGTACGCCCATGTGGGGTTATAGCCTGCGACGTCTGCTGCTGATCGTGCCGACTTTGTTGGCGATTCTGCTGGTCAATTTCGTCATCGTGCAGGCCGCGCCGGGTGGCCCGGTCGAGCAGGCGATCGCGCGCTTGCAGGGCATCGGTGTCGGCGCGGCGGTGGGCGGTGGTCATGTTGAAACCATCGGTGGCGAATCCCGCGCCACCCGGGGTCTCGACCCGAAACTGGTGGCCGACATCGAGCGTCAGTACGGCTTCGATAAACCGGCCGGTGAGCGCCTGTGGCTGATGCTCAAAAGCTACGCGCAACTGGATTTCGGCCAGAGCTTTTTCCGTGGCGCCAGCGTCACCGAGCTGATCTGGCAGAAGCTGCCGGTGACCTTGTCACTGGGCTTGTGGGCCACGTTGATCACTTACCTGGTGTCGATTCCGCTGGGCATCCGCAAGGCCGTGCACAACGGTTCGGCGTTCGATGTCTGGAGCAGCGTGGCGATCATCGTCGGCTACGCGATGCCGGGTTTTCTGTTCGCACTGCTGCTGATCATCGTGTTCGCCGGCGGCACCGCGCTGGACTGGTTTCCGGTGCGCGGGCTGGTCTCGGACAACTTCGCGGAGCTGTCACCGTGGGGCAAAGTGGCCGATTACTTCTGGCATCTGGTGCTGCCGGTGACGGCGCTGGTCATCGGCGGATTCGCCACGCTGACCATCCTCACCAAAAACAGCTTTCTCAACGAGATCTCGCGGCTGTATGTGGTGACGGCGCGGGCCAAGGGCCTGAGTGAACGTCAGGTGCTGTACGGCCATGTGTTTCGCAACGCGATGCTGCTGGTGGTGGCCGGCCTGCCTCAGGCACTGGTGACGGTGTTTTTCGGCGGCTCGCTGCTGATCGAAGTGATCTTCTCGCTGGATGGCCTCGGTCGCCTGAGTTACGAAGCGGCGGTGTCCCGCGATTACCCGGTGGTGTTCGGTTCGCTGTTCATCTTCACCCTGTTCGGCCTGCTGATAAAACTCCTCGGCGACCTGTGCTACACGCTGGTCGACCCGCGCATCGACTTCACCGCGAGGACTGCCTGATGCTGACCTTATCTCCCATAGGACAGCGCCGTTGGGCGCGATTCAAGGCACATCGACGTGGCTGGTGGTCGTTGTGGCTGTTTTTACTGTTGTTCGGCCTGAGCCTGGGCGGCGAGCTGATCGCCAATGACAAACCGTTAATGGTCGAGTATCAGGGCCAGTGGTACTTCCCGGCGTTCAAGCGCTACACCGAGCAGGATTTCGGCGGTGAACTGCCGTTCCAGCCGGACTATCGCAGCGCGCAGGTGCGGCAACTGATCGAGGGGCAGGGCGGGCGGATGTGGTTTGCGCCGATCCCGTTCGGTTTCGATACGGTGAATTACGACCTGACTGAACCGGCGCCGAGTCCGCCGAGCGGCGAGAACTGGCTGGGCACCGACGATCAGGCGCGGGATGTGCTGGCGCGGGTGATCTTCGGTACGCGGGTGTCGCTGCTGTTTGCCCTGGCACTGACCGCCGCCAGTGCGCTGATCGGCATCGCTGCCGGCGCCTTGCAGGGCTATTACGGCGGCTGGGTCGATCTGCTCGGGCAGCGGCTGCTGGAGGTGTGGTCGGGGCTGCCGGTGTTGTATCTGCTGATCATCCTGTCCGGGTTTGTCGAGCCGAATTTCTGGTGGTTGCTGGGAATCATGGCGCTGTTTTCCTGGCTGAGTCTGGTCGATGTGGTGCGCGCCGAGTTCCTGCGCAGCCGCGGCCTGGAATACGTGAAGGCCGCACGGGCGCTGGGGGTTGGCGATGCACAGGTGATCAGCCGGCACATCTTGCCCAACGCCATGAGCGCGACCCTGACCTATCTGCCGTTCATTCTTACCGGGGCGATCGCGACCCTGTCGGCGCTGGATTTTCTCGGTTTCGGCATGCCCGCCGGCAGCGCCTCGCTGGGCGAACTGATCGGCCAGGGCAAGAGCAATCTGCAAGCGCCGTGGTTGGGCCTGACGGCATTTTTTGCCCTGGCGCTGATTCTTTCTCTGTTGGTGTTCATCGGTGAGGCCTGCCGAGATGCCTATGATCCGAGGGCTTGAGATGAGCGATAACCTGATCGAAATACGCGACCTGCGTGTGGCCTTCAACGGCCAGCCAGTGGTGCATGGCATCGACCTCGATATTCGTCCGGGCGAATGCCTGGCGCTGGTCGGCGAGTCCGGCTCGGGCAAATCGGTGACCGCCCACAGCATCCTGCAATTGCTTGACCCGAACATCACGCGGATCGACGGCAGCATTCGTTATGCCGGGGAGGAGCTGCTCGGCGTGCATGAGCGCTATCTGCGTCAGTTACGGGGCAACCGTATCGCGATGATTTTTCAGGAGCCGATGAGCTCGCTGAATCCGCTGCACACCATCGAACGGCAACTCGGCGAGAGCCTGGCGCTGCACAAAGGCCTGGCGGGCGCGCAAGCCCGTGAGCGCATTCTCGAATTGCTCGAACTGGTGGGGATTCAAAAGCCCCGCGAACGGCTCAAGGCCTATCCGCATCAACTCTCCGGAGGTCAACGCCAGCGGGTGATGATCGCCATGGCGCTGGCCTGCGAGCCGCAATTGTTGATCGCAGACGAACCAACCACTGCGCTGGACGTGACGGTGCAGCGCAGGATTCTGTTGCTGCTTAAAGAGCTGCAACAGCGCCTGGGCATGGCGCTGCTGATCATCAGTCATGACCTGAATCTGGTGCGCACCATTGCGCAGCGGGTGGCGGTGATGCGCAGTGGGCGGATCGTCGAGCAGGCGTCGTGCGAGCAGCTGTTCCGTGCGCCGCAGCATCCGTACAGCATCGAATTGCTCAACGCCGAGCCGGGGGGCGAAGCGCTGTGCCGGGATGTGGCGCAGGATTTGTTGCAGGTGCGCGATCTGCATGTGCGTTTTCGCCTGGGCGGCGGTTGGCTGCGGCCGAAGACTTGGCTGCAGGCGGTCAAGGGCATTGATCTGAACCTGCAGCGCGGCAAAACGCTGGGGATTGTCGGCGAGTCGGGGTCGGGCAAGTCGACCTTGGGCCAGGCGATTTTGCGCCTGATCGACGCCGAGGGCAGCATTCGCTTTGCCGGTGAGGCGCTGGAGCAGCTGAGTGGCAAGCAACTGCGGCCGCTACGCAAACGCCTGCAAGTGGTGTTTCAGGACCCGTTCGGCAGTCTCAGCCCGCGCTTGTGTGTGGAGCAGATCATTGCCGAGGGCTTGCAGGTACACAGCGACTTGAATGCTGCCGAGCGTGAGCAGGCGGTGATCGATGTGCTGCGCGAAGTCGGTCTCGATCCGGCGACCCGACATCGCTATCCACACGAGTTTTCCGGTGGCCAGCGGCAACGGATTGCCATCGCTCGGGCGCTGGTGCTCAAGCCTGATTTGATTCTGCTCGATGAGCCGACCTCGGCACTGGATCGCACGGTGCAGAAGCAGATCGTTGCTTTATTGCGGCGGCTGCAGGAAGAGCACGGGCTGACTTACCTGTTCATCAGTCATGACCTGGCGGTGGTACGGGCGTTGGCCCATGACCTGATTGTGATGAAGGATGGCGAAGTGTTGGAGCGTGGCGAGACCCGTGCGCTATTCAGCGATGCGCAGCATCCGTATACGCAGGAGCTGTTGGCGGCATCATTTGCTGGTTGATGACAGCTCCAACGTAGTAGAAGGTGCATGCCACGGTTTATGGTGCGCCACGTGACCAATGTGGGAGGGGGCTTGCTCCCGAAAGCGGCGTGACAGGCGGCAAAACTTGTGGCTGATCCGACGTCTTCGGGAGCAAGCCCCCTCCCACCTATGGCCTGTTTATGACGAAACCCGGGAGCCAGACGCAAAAATCCCGCCACCAGGGCGGGATTTTCTTCAAACCGAACGACGTCTTACGACGGGAACAGCTCGGACAGTTTCATCGCCAGCATCATGTCGCCTTCAGCGCGCAGTTTGCCACCCATGAACGCTTGCATGCCGTCGGTCGAACCATCGACGATGCCTTCCAGGGTTTCGCCGTCCATCACCAGAGTGACCTGAGCGTCCGGGTTCTCGCCTTCTTTCAGCTCGCAGGTGCTGTCCTTGACGATCAGCGAGAAGTTTTTGGTGTCGTCGATGCGGAAACCGAAGACCAGATCCAGACCGGCAGCAGCGGCTGGGTTGAACTTGGCTTTCATTGCTTGTACGGCATCAGCTACGGAGGTCATGGTTCGATCCTTTCTTGGGTTAGGCGCTGGTTGATTACAGCAAGGGTCACAATTATCCGGACTCAGCGGAAAGTGATGAGTTCCGGAGCCTTCAGCAGTTGCAGGTGTGCGTGACTGTTGAAGGAGGCCAAAGCCACCTCGCGACCGCGGAACTTCAGCTGGTTGAGCGAGGTGTTGACGATTTGCCAATTCAGTTCAAAGGCCTGCCGGGCAGGCATTTGGGTAATCAGGTGGAGCAGGGCGGTGATGGTGCCGCCGGAGGTGAACACGGCGATTTTCTGGTTGCCGTCGGCCTGTTCGAGGATCCGGTGCAATCCGCCCCGTACTCGCTCGACAAACCCCAGCCAGCTTTCCAGCCCGGGTGTGTCGTAGGTGCCTGCCAGCCAGCGCTCGATGACCAGGGCGAAGATACGCTGGAATTCGGCGCGGTTTTGCGCCGCGTTACGCAGGATGTCGATGGCTTCCGGCTCGTCCTCGAGCATGGCCGGGATCAGGGCGCGGATGATCGCGTCGGCATCGAACTCGTTGAACGCGGAGTCGGTCTCCAGCGTCGGTACCGACAGGCCCTTGGCGCTGAATTGCTCCAGCGCACTGCTGGCCGTGTGTTGCTGACGACGCAGGTCGCCGGCCAGGCAGCGATCAAAGCGGATTCCCAGCTCGGCGAGGTGCTGTCCGAGGACTTCTGCCTGGCGCACACCGATGGGCGACAGGACGTCATAGTCGTCTGCACCAAAGGAGGCCTGGCCATGTCGAATCAGATAGATGCTGCCCACGTCCGCGTCATCCCGGTACGTTGAAGGTTTGGCGAGGTTATGAGGATGAAAGAGTGCTGTCAATGAAAAAACATACGCTTGTTTGAAATGCTCGTTACAGGCCTGTTGCCAGAGGTTTCACGGCTGGCCGACGAGGCGGCGCATGGGTATGCTGGAACCATCCCGCGCGTGTTTTGCATCCGCGCATTGTTTTAAGGAGTCTCTGTGGAGTTTTTCACCGAATACGCCAGCTTCCTGGCCAAGACCGTAACGCTGGTGGTCGCCATCCTGGTGGTGCTCGCCAGTTTTGCTGCATTGCGCAGCAAGGGCCGGCGCAAGTCGGCGGGGCAGTTGCAGGTCAGCAAGCTCAACGATTTCTATAAAGGCTTGCGTGAACGTCTGGAGCAGACCCTGCTCGACAAGGATCAGCTCAAGGCCCTGCGCAAGGGCCAGGCCAAATCGGAAAAATCCGAGAAGAAGCAGAAGAACAAACCCGAGAGCAAATCCCGGGTGTTCGTGCTCGATTTCGACGGTGACATCAAGGCCTCGGCCACCGAGAGCCTGCGTCACGAAATCACCGCACTGCTGACCCTCGCCACGCCAAAGGACGAAGTGGTACTGCGTCTGGAAAGCGGCGGCGGCATGGTGCACAGCTACGGTCTGGCGTCCTCGCAACTGGCGCGTATTCGCGAGGCCGGCGTGCCGTTGACCGTGTGTATCGACAAGGTCGCGGCCAGCGGCGGTTACATGATGGCGTGCATTGGCGAGAAGATCATCAGCGCGCCGTTCGCGATTCTCGGCTCGATTGGTGTGGTGGCGCAGTTGCCCAACGTCAACCGTCTGCTGAAAAAGCACGACATCGATTTTGAAGTGCTGACCGCCGGTGAGTACAAGCGCACCCTGACCGTGTTCGGCGAAAACACCGAAAAGGGCCGGGAGAAGTTCCAGGAAGACCTGGACATCACCCATCAGCTGTTCAAGAACTTCGTTTCCCGTTATCGCCCGCAACTGGCCATCGACGAAGTGGCCACCGGTGAGGTCTGGCTTGGTGTTGCAGCGCTGGACAAACAACTGGTCGACGAACTCAAGACCAGCGATGAATACCTGGCAGACCGGGCGAAGAAAGCCGAGGTTTATCACCTGCATTACGCCGAGCGCAAAAGCCTGCAGGAGCGCATCGGCATGGCTGCCAGCGGTTCAGTGGATCGCGTGCTGCTGAGCTGGTGGAGCCGCTTGACCCAGCAACGCTTCTGGTAAGAAAAGGCCAACAAAAAACCCCTTTCACTGTAACGGTGAGAGGGGTTTTTTTAGGGTGGCGGTATATAGGTATAGTTTGAGTTTGAATAGTTGATTCGAACTTGAAGTTTTTCATCGGCAATTCGC
Organism: Pseudomonas fluorescens; assembly: GCF_004683905.1. Classification (NCBI taxonomy): domain Bacteria; kingdom Pseudomonadati; phylum Pseudomonadota; class Gammaproteobacteria; order Pseudomonadales; family Pseudomonadaceae; genus Pseudomonas; species Pseudomonas fluorescens. The sequence goes on along the minus strand of NZ_CP038438.1, from coordinate 3,385,275 downwards.
GCTTTTATAAAAAGGCCTGCTCGATAAGCTGTTGCTACTTTCAGTTTTCGAGATATTCAGAATGTCTTCCTTACCTGTACAGGCTGTCGCGCCTGTATTGACACCCGAACAAAAAGGCATGTTCTTTGAGTTAATCAAGAACAATGCTCCCGGCTGGCTGCTGTCGGCATCGGATGAACTGCGTCAAACACTTTATCAAAGCATGATGGCCAGCCATCGCGCCCAGAGTGAAATGGACCCGTTTCTGAAGACGCTCAAGTCGCCCGAAGCATTTTGCGCGCCGTTACTGACCAGCGCCATGTCGCAAAAGCTCGGCAACTCGCTGGATATCAGCGGGGTGATTTTTCAGCATGTGCGCTCCACCTCCAGTCTGTTGGGCTTGCGCAGGAAACTGGTGTTGCCAGTCGATCGGGATCTGCTCACGGCCGCCTGCGAAAACTTCGAACTCCGTGAGACTCAGGCCACAAATTATAACGATACCTCCTTGATCTATATTCCCGAGAAAGTAACCGGTCGAGAAGCGCATATATTATCGATCCAGCCCCATGAATTTGCGCTGTTGTGTCGAACCCTGGACTTGGGCCAGCAATATCAGACTCATCTTCGTGCGGTCTTCAATGTGGATGCCGAGGCCAATCCGTTGCGCAGCAAGTTTACTGCGAACTTGCGGTGTCGCTTCGAGGTGGATCGGCACGTCGCATTGCTGAAGAAACACATCAGTGTCGAAGTGCATGAGATGTTGCAGGCAGTCAAGGATAACCGGGACACGATCAAACTGGGCAACAACACCCTGGGTTATCAGGCCTTGCGGATGCTTGGTGTCTCACTTAACGGTGTGCTGTTTATCGGCCCGGTGAGTGAGCACGCCGATGACGACTACCGTTGCGTTGTTTACCTGCCAGGTGATCCGTTGCACCCGCTCAAGGAGTATTCATCCTTCAGCGATTTCGAGAAACAGTTGAGCCAGCGGTTGAAAGGCGCAGCGTTTCGCCAATTCTTCATGCGCTTCATCAAGATCAGTGAGCGCGCAGCGTGGGTGACCGAACTCGATGGGCGTTTGTATCCGCACAGTCATTCAATCCTGCCTCGTGCCTCGTTCTACGTGACGTTGTCCGGCATCGATTTTGCGGGTGACCCGTTCAGCCTGATGTATCGCCAGCACGTCGAACAGACCATGGCCGACGCTCGGCTCGTAGTGGTCCCAACCGACGATGAAGACGAGAAAACCCGGCTGGCCCGACTGGACACCTATAAGGCAATCGGGGTCGACCTGCTGTTGGTCGCTGTATCGTTCATACCTGTAGTCGGAGAGGCTCTGTTGGCGGTGACCGCGGTGCAGTTGCTCTCGCAGGTCTATGAAGGGATTGCCAGTTGGTCCAGAGGCGAGCAGGAACAGGCAACGGATTACTTTTTCGATGTCGTCGAAAACCTGATCCTGATGGCGGCTTTCGCTGCGAGTACCAGGGCGGTGGGCACAGCGTTCAAAGTCGTCAGGTCATCGGCTTTTATCGAGCGCTTGCGCATGGTCAAACTGGCTTCAGGGCTGTCTCGCCTCTGGAAGCCTGACCTGCACGTGTATCAACAGCGTCGGGCCTTGCCTGCCGGAGTGCGTCGCGATGGTCGCGGCTTGCGTTGGGTCGATGGCCAGGCGTACCTGACGCTCGATGATCTGCACTATGCAGTGCGCCCCGAACCTCAGACCGGGCTGTGGGAAGTGCAGGCGCCGCCGGAATCGGCGAGCCGCTATGCACCGCTGCTCGAAACCAACGATCGGGGTGCCTGGCGTCATGACAGCGAGCTGGTTCAGGACTGGGATCGATTGAAGCTGCTGCGCCGCTTCGGCCATCCCCGCGAGGAGCTGTCGGATGCCAGTGCGCTGCAGGCTCTGGCTGTCTGCGGTATCGAAGACAGCGTGTTGCGTCAGATCCATGTAGATCGCGGTCATCCGCCGGCCTTGCTGCTCGACACGGTGTGGAGATTTCGCGCCGATGCAGCGGTGACGGAGTTTATCGAGCAACTGCAGATCCCGTTGTCGGCCCCCATGGCGGATGCTGACCTGCAATTGCACCTGCTGACGACATCGGCCAGTTGGCCGGCAGACTGCGCCATTAGTGTCGTCGATGCAGCGGGCACGCCAATCAATCGTTATGGCGCAACCCACGCCACCACGATCCTGAAGATAACTCAGCAGGATGTGCATCGGGGGAAACTGTACCGTTCTCTGCTGGCTGCACTCGGCAGCCAGCGGCGCAAGAACTTGCTCGGCTTGACGAGCCAGGATTCGGCGGTTCAGACGCGCAAACTGGTGCAAATCGTCGGCGAACAGGCACAAGGGCGACGGGAGCCGTTGTTCCAGCGAATTTATCGACGCCACGAAGCGCCGAGCAATGGTCGGGTGGCGTTGCTGATGAAGACCTTTGCCGATCTGCCTGCCAGTGTTGCCGAGGAGTTGGCGGGCAGTGCCCTGGATGGCGAAGCGCAGGAGCTGGACGCTGCCCGCGTACCATTGCGGCTGGCGCAGGAGGTGCGCCGCTATCAACAGGCGATTGCTGTGTGTCGAGCCTATGAAGGCCTGTACCTGGAGAGTGGCGGTGGTCACAGTACCAATCGCCTGGTGCTCGATACCCTTGAACATTTGCCGGGCTGGTCAGGGGCTTCAGCGATCGAGATACAGGAGTGGTCGGGCAGTCACGGCAGTGTTGCAACGACGGCGTCAAGCTCATCCAGTGAGCGGGTGATCATCAATGTGTTGGCGAACCGCATCAGCGTTCTGCAGGGTACTGATGCTGCGCTGAAAACATTTTCCGGACGCACCCGCGAGCATTATTTCCAGGCCCTCTGGCATGGGTTGTCGGCGCAACGCAAGGTCGCGTTGGGCCTGTCGATCGAGGCCGGGGCGAACGGGCTACGGGAGAAAATCACCGAGCTTGCCATGCAGCGGCGAACAACGTTTGCCAGGACCATGGGCGAACGTCCCGGCGACTATTCGCCGATGGCCCTGGCTGACCGGCCCCCGGCGGGGCCATGGGCGAACTCAGGTGTGAGCGTTTCAGTGATGGTGCGCCGTATTCAGGAACTCTACCCGGCCCATTCCCCTGCACAGATCCATGCGCTACTCAACGTCTTGGGCCGCAATGAGATCCTGGTGCTGATGAAACTGGAATTGCTGCGCCTGGAGTTTCTCGGTATTCGCGAAGTCCTGAGTCGTTGGGTGACGCGGCAAACGCAGTACAACGGGATCGATGGCTCATTGCTTGATGTTCCACAGTCGGCGAAGTCCCGGGCCATGCGCGCGATCATCCGCTGCTGGCGCAGAGAACCGGGGGCCTCGGGCGACGCGCCACCCGACACCTTGATTTTCGCCCCGGAGCCGTTGGGAGAGTTGCCAGTGCTGGTCGGGGATTTCAGCCACGTCACGCATCTGATCATGGACGGCACTACGCCGCTGGGGCTGACGGCATTTTTGCGTCATTTCAGAAATTTGCGCAGCCTTTCCCTGAGGGGGAACCAATTGACCCAGTTACCGGTGACATTGGAACGCATGCCCTGGCTGACGCATCTGGATCTGAGCGAGAACCGTATTCGTCTATCTTCTGCATCGGTGCCGTCACTGGCGCAATTGAAAAAGCTGCGGGTGCTGAGCCTGGACTTCAATGTTGATCTTGCGCATGCCCCGGATGTCAGCTCACTGCCGGATCTGGAAAGACTGCGCTTGCGCGGTTGCGCAATCGATCATTGGCCCGAGGGAACCACCGGTTTGCAACGACCGCAACTGATCGATCTGCGCGATAACCAGATAAGCACGGTGCCGGAGGCGGTACTCAGGGCTCCGTTGGTGGTCACCCGCGCCGTTCGCCTGATGGGTAACCCCTTGTCGCCTGACTCTTTGCGACAGATTGCGACGTATCAGCAGGCGAACAGCGTCAGTTTCGGTGTAATGGCCCGGGTCTATCAACACCAGCCGCTACCCAGCGTGTCGTATGAAGGTCAGAGTGCGCGCTGGCTGACCGGCAGGCCTGCCGTCGAAGCGATACCGCGTAGCGTTACCTGGGAGGCGGTAAGGGCAGCGCCCGGCTCGCGGGATTTCTTCAATGTACTTTCACAATTGATCCACACGGCCGATTACACCCGGTTGTACCCGTATTTCAGCCAGCGTGTGTGGAATGTGGTCGAGGCGGCCGCTGAAGACACGCGGTTGCGCAGCGAATTGTTCCGCACGGCGCGCGTCGCCACCAGTGTCGATGGTTATTCCGCGGTGTTCAGTGAGATGGAAGTCCAGGTTCTGTGTTACCGAGCCACGGTCGCGGCCGGGATCGATGGCGCGCCGCTGGAGCGGCAATTGACGCATTTGCTCAGAGGCTTGTTTCGCCTGCAAACGCTGGAAGAGCGCACCTTGGCAGAGATCAACGCCCGCGCCCAACCGAGTGTCTACGAGCATGCGCTCGAATTCAGTCTGGCCTATCGGGTGGGGCTGGCGGAGCGTCTGAATTTGCCTGGTCAGCCAAGGGCGATGAGCAGCCCGTTGAATGTCGAGGTCTCGCAGGTAGAACTGGATCAGGCCAATCAGGCCGTGATGCGTATTGAAGGCTCTTCGGCGTTTCCCGACTGGTGTATCGGCCAGCGATTCTGGGTCGAGTTTCTCGAATCGGCCTACCCCGACGCTTTCGCCCTTGTCTATGTTCGAACCTCGCAGGCATTGGCGCGCCTGGAGGAGCAGGCGGAGCTGACGCGCGATCAGGCAGCGGTGCAGATGAATGCGATTCACGACAATTTCAGAAATGAGCGTCAGGCGCTGATTCGCCAACTCACCGAGCAGGCACTCGCGCGCCATCCGGCCAATGAGCTGGCCAGTTCGGATACAGAAGAGGAGGGAAGTACGCCTTGAGCAGGTGCTCAAGGCGTATTCGAGTCAGCGGCGACGGAACAGCGGCAGCGGTTCGTCAGTGGCGGCCTGGTAGGTCACCGAGAAGTCTTTCAGGCTTTCCAGTGCCTCGTACGGGTCCTTGTCGGCGCGCAGGGCGAACGCATCGAAGCCGCAACGGTGCATGTAGAACAGCTGATCGCGCAGCACATCGCCAATCGCCCGCAGTTCACCTTTGAAACCATAGCGGTCGCGCAGCAGGCGGGCGTTGGAGTAGTTGCGGCCATCGGTGAAGGCCGGGAAGTTCAGCGCGATGACCTGGAACTGCGCGACGTCGTCACCGATTTCCTCGGCTTCTTCATCGGCGTCCAGCCACACACCCAGCCCGCCGTCGCGGGCCTTGAGCGCGTGAGCATGATCACGCCACAGGGCCAGCGGCACGATCAGGTCGTCGCAGTTGGAGATACCGTCGAGGGTCGCGTCCTTGGGCAGCAAGTGCCAGGTTTCGTCGACCACCTCGTTGTTCTTAATGATTCGCTGCATAGACGCGTTCCTTGAAGAGGTCGATGCCAATACGCTGGTAGGTGTCGATGAAGCGCTCGTCTTCGGTACGTTGTTCAACGTACACGTCGATCAGCTTCGAGATCACGTCCGGCATGTCGTCCTGGGCGAAGGACGGGCCGAGGATCTTGCCCAGGCTGGCGTCACGGCTGGCGCTGCCACCGAGGGACACCTGGTAGAACTCTTCACCTTTCTTGTCCACCCCGAGGATGCCGATGTGGCCGACGTGGTGGTGACCGCAGGCATTCATGCAACCAGAGATGTTCAGGTCCAGCTCACCGATGTCGAACAGATAGTCCAGGTCGTCGAAACGGCGCTGGATCGATTCGGCGATCGGGATCGACTTGGCGTTGGCCAGCGAGCAGAAATCACCGCCCGGGCAGCAGATGATGTCGGTCAGCAGGCCAATGTTCGGCGTGGCGAAACCGCCTTCACGCAGCTCGCCCCAGAGGGTGAACAACTGGCTCTGCTCGACGTCGGCGAGAATGATGTTCTGCTCGTGGGACGTGCGCAGTTGACCGAAGCTGTAGCGCTCGGCCAGATCGGCGACGGCGTCCAGCTGCTTGTCGGTGATGTCGCCCGGCGCAACGCCGGTCGGCTTCAGCGACAGGGTCACGGCCACATAGCCCGGCTTTTTGTGCGCCAGGGTGTTGCGCGAACGCCAGCGGGCGAAACCCGGATGCTCTTTGTCGAGTTCGGCCAGGGCGGCAGTCTGGTTCTCCAGCGCCTTGTAGTCCGGATCGACGAAGTGTTTGGCGACGCGATGCAGTTCGGCTTCGGTCAGTGTGGTCTGGCCACCGCGCAGGTGTTCCATCTCGGCATCGACTTTCTGCGCGAACACTTCAGGGGTCAGCGCCTTGACGAGGATCTTGATCCGCGCCTTGTATTTGTTGTCGCGACGGCCATAACGGTTGTACACCCGCAGGATGGCGTCGAGGTAGCTCAACAGGTCCTGCCACGGCAGGAACTCGTTGATGAAGGCGCCGACCACCGGGGTACGGCCCAGGCCACCGCCGACCAGCACACGGAAACCCAGCTCGCCGGCGGCGTTGTGGACCGGCTCAAGGCCGATGTCGTGGACTTCGATAGCCGCACGGTCAGCGGTCGAACCGTTGACGGCAATCTTGAACTTGCGCGGCAGGTAGGCGAATTCCGGGTGGAATGTAGTCCACTGACGGACGATTTCGCACCATGGGCGTGGGTCGATCAGTTCATCGGCAGCGACACCGGCGAACTGGTCGGTGGTGACGTTGCGCAGGCAGTTGCCGCTGGTCTGGATCGCGTGCATCTGCACGGTAGCCAGTTCCGCGAGGATGTCCGGGATGTCTTCCACCGCCGGCCAGTTGAACTGCACGTTCTGCCGGGTACTGATGTGGGCGTAGCCCTTGTCGTAGTCACGGGCAATCTTGGCCATCATGCGCGTCTGACGCGATGTCAGTTGGCCGTAAGGCACCGCCACGCGCAACATCGGCGCAAAACGCTGGATGTAGAGGCCATTTTGCAGGCGCAGGGGGCGGAATTCTTCTTCGCTCAGCTCGCCTGCCAGATAGCGTCGGGTCTGATCACGGAACTGCTTGACGCGGTCCTCGATGATCCGCTGATCGTACTCGTCGTATACGTACATATAAGTCCTGTTCTCAGGCTTTGGGCTACTCGGAAAACGCTGCGTTTTCGCTTGCTGGAGTCCGATGGTGCCTCGGCAATTACGCGCGCACGGCCGCGCACTCCCTAACGGAGCCGGGGCAATATACCCGTTTGCAGTTATGCGCAAAAGTGATGTTTGAGTATATGTAAAGAACCAAATCGCCTAACGAGAATAGTTGTTGATTAACCCACATTTGTCGCGGGGACAATCATCGTCTTAACTGTGATCGAGTCTTTCTGCAATCACCGATAAAACCGACAAGAGGCGATGCAATGAGCAATCCGACCAAGGCAAGAAAAAGCGATAGCAGTGTCGATGCATGGGCCATTCTGTTCCTGATTATTCTGGTAGTAGGGACGGCGGTATTCTGGGTCAGTCATCAGTAAACGACCGATCCGGGTCCGCTTCCGACGATTGTCGGACAAAAAGCGGGATCAGGCGTCAATAGCCGCTGGTTCGAGGGCTATAATGCGCGGCCATTTTTCCTTGGGCCCGGATCATTCATGTTGAAGTTTTTCCACCTCAGCCTTCTGCTGTTCGGTGCGGTTTTCGGCTCTGCGGCCCGGGCCGAGTCGGTGCTGTTCCTCAATCCTGGTTCAACTCAGGAAGCCTTCTGGGTCAGCTACTCGCAATTCATGCAGGCGGCCGCCCGCGACCTGGGCGTCGATTTGCAGATTCTCTATTCCCAGCGTCAGCCGGAATTCACCCTGGCTCAGGCCAGAGTTGCCCTGCAGGGACCGAATCGTCCCGACTATCTGGTATTCGTCAACGAGCAGTACGTGGCGCCGCAGATCCTGCGCATGGCGGAGGGCAGCGGGGTCAAGCTGTTCATGGTCAACGCGGTGCTCACCCCCGATCAGCAGGCGCTGATCGGCGAGCGTGCCGATCGCATCGGCAGCCTGGTGCCGAATGACGAGGAGGGCGGCTACCTGATGATGAAGGAACTGATTCGCCTGCATCCGCCGGTGGCGCGGGGCGAACAGATTGAAGTACTGGCGTTTTCCGGCCTGAAGATCACCCCGTCAGCGCAATTGCGCGAGCAGGGCATGCAACGCGCCTTGGCCGAGTATCCGCAGGTACGACTGCGGCAACTGGTGTACAGCGGCTGGACCCGGCAACGTGCCTACGAGCAGGCGCGGCAACTGGTCAGCCGTTATCCGAAGGTGTCGCTGGTGTGGGCAGCCAATGATGAAATGGCCTTCGGCGCCATGCATGCGTTTGCCGAAGCCGGCAAAGTCCCTGGCAAGGATGTGCTGTTCAGCGCGGTCAATACCTCACCCGAGGCGCTGCAGGCGGTGGTCGACGGGCGCTTGAGCGCGCTGGTGGGCGGTCACTTCACTCTCGGCGGGTGGGCGCTGGTGGAGTTGCACGATTATGAGCAGGGCGTCGATCTGGATCGTTTTGGCGGACGTGACCGGCAATTGTCGCTGCTGCAACTGATCGACAAGCATCAGGCACAGCAAATGCTGGCCATGGGCGCGTCGCCGGATTACGGCGTGAGTTTTCGCAAGTTGTCGGCCAAGGGCCACCCCACGTCGTATCGCTACCCGTTCAGCCTGCAGATCCTGATGCACTGAACCCCGTCAGACCCCGGCGAAATGCAGTACCAGCTTGACGATGACAAACAGCGTCAAAGCGAACACGGCGGTGAAGCCGATCCCCAGGATCACGAAATGGCTGGGCTTGCCATGGGTGAAGTCCCTTGCCCGGTTCTTCCCGCTTTGCACGCCGAATGCCGCAGCCATCACGCTGTGCAGCATCTGCCAGAAGCTCGGTGGCTTGTTGTCGACTGGATCGTCCATAAATCCCCCGTCCGAAAGGCTGTCCCGATAGCATAGTCAATCCAGCGGGTTGTGCCGTGGTCGCACGCGGGTTCCAGACTTGTCCGGTAACACGTCCATGCCGATACGATAACTATGTACCGCAGATCACCGTGGCGGACATGGTGTCCTGTCCTCCCATTTTTCAGGAGAGACAGGATGTCCACTCATCCCCCGACATTGCCCCGCGCGCCGGTCAGCGCCAGCCTTCACGGCAAGCTGCTGGAGCAGCTGATCCCCGATTGGCTGATTGCCGCTTCGCCCGCACGGCGAGCCGCGATGAAAGCAGCCAGTACCCGGCCAGCGCACGGCTATCACCATTTCCCGATTGATCAGCAACAAGCCTTGAAAGAGCGGGTCACGGCGGCCTTTGTCGCCCAGAGCCGACTCGACAAGACCATGGCCGGCCTTGAAAGCGTCGATGCATTTGCCCAGGCGTTGCTCGGCAAGGCACTCAAGGATCAGTTCAACGTCACGGTCGATCTCGGCAAAACCTTGCTGTGTCTCAGACGGCCCCTCGAACTCGGGGTGCTGGAAGTTGAAGTTTCCACGTTCGAAGTGTTGAAGCTGCCCTTGCTGCAAGCGGCATTGCACAACTTCGAGGCTTCGGAATGTGAAGCAGGTGCCTATCACGCCAGATCCGGTTTCGTGGTCGAGACGGCGACTCCGGGCGAGTTTCAGGCAGTAGACATCGGCATAACGGTCGGGCAGTTTCTGACGCTGTGTCGTTCGCTGGACGTCGGTGCCCGTTATCAGGCAAGGATCAAAGCGTTTTTCGAGAAAACCGACACCTTGCGCCGGCACTTCATTGCCAGCCAGAAAACCGCGTTGCGTGCCGCCGCTGAATGGGCGCTGCTGAAACAGGACATCGAACCCGCCGACTACCGGATGATTCTGTCGGTGGTGGACGGCCAGATCTATCCGCAACTCGGCGGCAAGGCCGTGTGGTTTCGTGATCTGAGCCTGATGAAGCGGCGGATGACCGGTTGCGTGGTGTTCAGCATCAGCGAGCGCTACCGCTATACCAACGAGTTCATCGTCTACATTCCCCATGACCCACAACACCCGCTCAAGCGCTACACCATGGCGCAGATGCGTGAGGTGTTCAAAGGCAAGTTCACCGCTGCTGACCCTACGGCTTCCGCGCCAGGCCCGACGGCTTACCAGCAGTTTTTCAGTCAGTTCGTGGCCTATGCCGACCGTCCTTACTATTTCAGTCAGTTCACCCAAAAGGCTGCGGACTCGCCGAGTGACCCGCTGCATTCGATCTGGGTCAAGGTCGCGCAGCTGATACCGCCACTGTCGACCATCGCGCGAATCAAGGAGCTGCCACCCGAAACCCCCGGCAAGCGCGAGCCGCAGCCTGACCCGTTTCTCGACCCGTTGCCGACCACGCGCAAAGGCGTGGCCGGGATCTGGGCCGACAACACCGATCTGGGGCAATACCTCTACGAACAGCACCGGGCCAAATTCATCGCCGATGCGCGGGCCCACGCCGTCCCCACTGCGGATGTCGATGCCCGGGTACGCGCAGAAAAACTCAGTCATCTGCTCGAGCTCGGCATGATGGCGTTGAATATGGTGTCGATGTTCGTCCCGGTACTGGGCGAAATCATGATGACCGTGATGGCCGGGCAACTGCTCTATGAATCATTCGAAGGCGCCATCGAATGGTCGGAAGGTGATCGCCAGGCTGCCAAGGCGCATCTGGTCGATGTGGCGCAGAACCTGGCGCTGATTGGCGTGATGGGCGCGGTGGGCAAGGGCGCAGGCCGACTTCAGGCGGCCTCCGCCGAGCCGGTGATCGAGCACTTGCAGCCGGTCGAACGACCTGATGGCTCGGTCCGCCTGTGGAAGCCTGACCTCGACGCTTATGTCAGCGACAGTGTCCTGCCGGCGAGTGCCGTGCCCGATGCGCAGGGCGTGTATCGATTCGACGGCAAGACCTTCATTCGCCAGCAGGGCAAGGTCTACCAGACGCACTACGACGAGACCCTGAAAAGCTGGCGCATCCGCAACCCGCATGATCCGGCGGCGTATCAACCGATCCTTGAGCACAATCGACTAGGGGCCTGGCGCCACAACCTGGAGCGACCGCTGAGCTGGGATCGACTGACCCTGCTGCGGCGCATCGGGCATTCGACTGAGGCGTTTTCGGATGCGCAACTGCTCGAAATAGCCGATGTCAGTGGTGTCAGTGATGAGGCCCTGCGTCAGATGCACCTCGAGCATCAGCCAGCGCCACTGGCCCTGGCCGATACGCTGCGCCTGTACGAGGCGGATCAGCAGGTCGGGCGGCTGATCGATCAGGTCGAACGAGGAACCCCCTTGGATGATTCGTATCTGTTGACGCTGCCAATGCTCACGCAAATGCCGCGCTGGCCGAGCGGAAAGATTCTGCAAGTCTTCGACGGAGCGCAGTTGTCGGGTCCCAGCCGGCTGTTCGGCGCGGAATCGGGCTCAATCGAGGGCCAGACGCATACACCGATCCAGGTGACCCGCGCCGAAGTGCTCGACGGCCAATTGCCTGAGCGTATTCTGGCCGCGCTGGATGAGCCGCAAACACGTTGGCTGCTGGGCGCCGAGCCGGCGCGTGTGGTCGAATCGCGGTCGCTGGAACTGCGCAAACAGATCGCCGATTACCTGCGCACCCGGCAACCGGCGATGTTCGACAGGCTCTATGACGAGCCCGCGTTGAACGACCGGCGAATCGCCAGGCTGCAAGCCGCGACACCGGGGTTGGGCAGTTCGGCGGCAATCCGCGTGCTGCTGGAGGCGAACGCCGAGGAGCTGGCGCGCCTGCAAAGCAGCAAGCGGGTGCCGTTGCGGCTGCTGGAGATCTCCCGTGAATTTGCCCGGCAACGCCGCTTCAACCACGCGGTCGCCGGCCTGCACATGGAGAATTCCGGCGGCAGCGAAAGCCAATGGCTGGCCTTGCGCGCCCTGGAACGACTGCCGGGCTGGTCGGACGAGGTGCGTCTCGAGGTGCGCGAAGGCAGCCTCGACGGGCCGTTGATTGACAGTATTGGCAGCGAAAGTGCCGGCCAAACCAAGTATCTGGTCAAGCGCGGGCCGGTCTATCAGGCGTACAACGAGCGCGGCGAAGAGCTGAACAGCATTCCGCGTCACGGCGACAACTTTTTTGCCTCAATCCTCCATGCCTTGCCCGACCAGTCGCGACAGGCCCTGGGTTTTACCCAGGTTGCGCGTAGCGCCGGACTGCGGCGGGCACTGATCCGGTATGTGGCCCGACACCGTGCGGAACTGGCTCGACTGGCGAGCAGACGCCATGGCCACAAGAAGCGCTTCAAGGCGCCGGTGCGGGTACGCCAGCATGGGCTGGGGTACTACGCCAGCGGTCGCGGCGAAGGCGTCAACCCGTTGCTGGTGACGCGTGTGCAGGATGTGTATCCGGCGCTCACCGATCAGCAGGCGGGCGGGTTCATCCTCAAACAATTGGCCGCTGGGCGGACTGACGCACAGATCTACGAACTGTTGCAAAGGCGCCTGCGTGAATGGCAGGAGCTCGAATCGACGCTGGCGCAATGGGAAGGTGTGCCGGCCCCGGAGCCGACGCTGGAGTCGATGATCGGCGGTCGATCCAGCGTGGTGCGCAGCTTCAAGCAGAGCTGGCGCAATTCGCCGCTGGCCGATAGTCACGCGAGTGCCGCACGCCTCGATCTGACCTGCGATGATCCGCTACCGGTGCTGACGGCGGACTTCTCGCATGTGCGCGATCTGCGAGTCAGGGGGCGGTGCATCACCGATGCCAACGTCGATGAACTGTTGGGCAGTTTCCCCAGGCTCAAGTCGCTGCGCATCAACGCCACCGCAGAAGCGTTCACCAACGTGCCGGCGGTGTTGCAGAACCTGCCGGAATTCACTGACCTGACGCTTTACAGCGCAATGCCCTATGCCGCCGATATGCCGGCACGCCTGGCTCAATTGACCCGGCTGGAAGCTTTGAGTGTCAGCACCTCGAGCTATCAGCCGCTGGCTTTCGACGTCAGCGGCATGCGTAATCTGCGCACACTGGAAATCGTCGCCTATTCATTGTTCGACTGGCCTGCGGGTGCGCTGGATTTACCGGCCCTGGAGCGTCTGAACCTCAGGGACACCGGAATCAGCACCGTGCCGGCAACACTGTTGCAGGGGCATGGAAAACTCTGGTCGGGGCTGTCGCTGGACTGGTCAAGATTCTCCCGGGAAAACTTCACGGGCGTGTACGAATACGTCAAGACTCATCCAGAACACCTGATCGATCGAGAAACGATGGTCAGGGATTATTGCCGTGGCGAGTTGCGGCGCCTGGGCGAGGGCGTGAATCAATCACCCGAGGGGGTGTTCAATCGTTTCTTCGAGCAATGGCCGGACGAGCAGCAGCGTTTCACCGCGATCAATGCCTTGAGCGATCAATATGCTGCGCTGGATAGCCAGCTCAATCAGTGGCAGCAGCGCGTGGTGGTGTCGGAAGAATCGCTGCGCGAACTCGTCGCGCGATCAAACCTGGCCCATGTCCTGAAAACCAGTTGGCGCAAGGGCATGTTCAAACGCTACGGCGCGACCATCAGTGCTTCGACCCTGGACTTGTCGGGGCTGATGCTCAGCGAACTGCCGGCATTACCCGCTGACGCATTTGCGCATGTACGCACGCTGCTGCTCAGTGGCCAGCGCGTTGCAGCCGTGCAGATGCGCGGTTTCCTCAGTGCGTTCAGCGAAGTACGAACCCTTGATCTGAGTGACAATGCCTTGCACGAATGGCCGATCGAGTCGCAAAGCCTTTCGCGCCTGGTGCACCTGGATCTGGCCGACAACCAGTTGACCGACGCTTCAGGCCTGGAGCGCGGATTGAGTGAATTGCCTGCGCTCGAACAGTTGAATCTGCGGAACAATCCGCTGAGCGAGATGAACGTTGGCAGCCTGCAGCGCTTGAAGGCCCTCGACCTGCAGGCAACGCACCTGCAACAGTGGCCGACAGGGGCCGATGGTCTGCCGCAACTGGCGTGGCTGGATCTGCGCGACACCCGTATCAGCACGCTGCCGCCTGCCGTGCTCGAGAGCACCGCACTGCTCAATACCAACCTGACCGGTACGCCGCTGACCGCCGCGGCGTCGGCTGAACTGCGTCTGGCGCAACGGCGGCTCGAAGACACCCTCGGCCTGCCTGCCGGCGCGCTGGATGCGTTTGCCCGGCAGCCAGTGCCGGCGACTTTTCCGCCGGCGGAGAACGGTGTATCAGTGGCCCGCCAGTTGCTGCCGCTGACGCAGGCACCGGTCAGTACCGGGCTGACACGGATGCGCCAGGACCTGCAGCGAGTGCAGCCGGCCCTTAGCGATGAACAAGCCACGCAAATGATCGAGGCGCTGCGCAATGAGGGTGCGACCGAAGTGCAGATCGGCGAGCGGATCACCGGTTGGAGTCAGACCTTTGAAACCCTCGTTCGCCAACTCAATGGCTGGCTGTATACCCGGGAAACCCGTGGCGTCGATTGGGTTATCTCCTCGCAATCACGCAGCCTGGCGGCGTGGCGCATCCTCACCTGCTGGCGCGCACGGTTATCGGTTGCCGGGGGCGATGCGGTTCTGGATCTCAACGGCCTGCAATTGGGCGATCTGCCGCCGCTGCCTGAGGACTTTGGGCATGTCGGCAGTTTGAACCTGACAGGCACACGAGTGACGGCCGAGGGCAGCAACGGCTTTCTCAAGGCTTTCACCCGCCTGCGCAGTCTGACCCTCAATGGCAATGAGCTCACCGCGCTGCCTGATGCCGTCCGGCAAATGCCGGAGCTTGAGCGACTCGAGCTTGCCAGCAACAACTTCAGTGACACCGAGCATCTGTATGCCGCGCTGTCCGGTCTGCAGCATCTGCAGGCACTGGACCTGGGCTACAACCATCTTGATGCGTTCGACGTCAGCTATTTCGAGCATTTGCAAAGTCTGGATCTGCGCAACAACAACCTGGCCGAATGGCCGGCCGGGACGCTGGATGCCCAGCACCTGCGGACACTCAACCTCAGTCGCAACGACATCACCGCCATCCCCGAACAGGCGCTGGACGGTGAGCACGATGAGCTGATGGACGGTACCGACCTGACTGACAACTACAACCTCTCGGAGGAATCCCTCGAAAGGCTCAGAACCTATCAGGCTGCGGGTAACCGCCCGCGAGTGCTCGGTTTTTCCAGTTCCGATCTGGAGGAAATGGCTGACGACGTTGCCGGCGGGCTGAGTGAAACCACCGACAGCATCGAGTCCGACGAAACCCTCCCGGGCGAACAGGCCCATGCGCAACAGAAAGCACCGTGGCTGGCGAATCTGCCGGCGGAGCAGGCGTTGGCACGCGACAAACTCTGGGATCAACTCGCTGCCGAACCGGATAGCGCGGCATTCTTCCATTTGCTTGACCGATTGCAGGACACCCAGGAGTTTCGCGTGGCCAACGCCGATCTGACCCGACGGGTGTGGATGGTCATGGAAGCGGCGGCGGCCAACAGTGAGCTGCGCGAGGTGATTTTCGCCGGCTCGGCCACACACGGGACTTGCGTGGACGGGCGCATCCTTACGTTCAGTGGTCTGGAGGGCAAGGTCTTCACTTACAACGCCTTGCTCGATTTGCCGGCCGGCCGTCCGGGAATCCGCGGCGAGGCCTTGTTGTCGCTGTCGCGGCAGCTGTTTCGGCTGGACAAGGTCGATGAGCTGGCAAAAGCGGCGGCGGCGCGCAGTGGTTTCGACGAAGCCGAAGTCCGCCTCGGTTACCGGATCGGTCTGACCGGGGGCTGGGACGATGGACTGGAATTGCCCGGGCAGCCGAAAAACATGAAATTTGCCTCCGGTGTCACCCCGCAGCAGTTGGTCAATGCGCGGGCCGAAGTGGTCAGCGCGGAACGCTCCGAGAGATTTCTGGAGGACCTGATCCAGCGCGATTACTGGCTGGACTATCTCAAGGAGCAGCAGCCCGAGGCGTTCCGGCAAATGGATGAACTGCAGTTGATGGAGGAGGGCGAGGACGAAGGTCTGAGTGCTGACGATCCGCTGTATCTGAGCAGGTTGTTCGACCAGGCGGCCGCGCGAAATGCCAGGCTCATCGAATTGTCGCGAGAGGAGATCGAACGGATCGGTTTGTCTGCCGGCAACGCACAAATGCCCGGTACGTCCGGGCAAATGTCAGGCGGGTAAAACCCGCTGAACGGTCAGTCCCCGGGAGGTTCGGGGACTGACCGTTGCGCTTATTCGTCGTAACCGAGGTTCGGCGCCAGCCAGCGCTCGGTCACGCTCAGTTCCTGACCTTTGCGCGAGGTGTAGCTCTGCACCTGATCCTTGTCGACCTTGCCGACTGCGAAGTATTGCGCCTGCGGATGGGCGAAGTACCAGCCGCTGACCGCTGCCGCCGGGAACATCGCGTAATGCTCGGTAAGGAACACGCCGCTGCGCCCGGCACGCATTTCGCTGGCTTCAGGATCGAGCAGGGTGAACAACGTGGCTTTCTCGGTGTGATCCGGGCAGGCCGGATAACCCGGTGCCGGACGGATACCGGAGTACTGTTCTTTGATCAGCGCGTCGTTGTCCAGCACCTCATCCTTGGCGTAACCCCAGTGCTCTTTGCGCACTTGCTGGTGCAGCCATTCGGCGCAGGCTTCGGCCAGACGGTCGGCCAGTGCCTTGACCATGATCGAGTTGTAGTCGTCGCCAGCATCCTGATAGGCCTTGGCGACTTCTTCGGCGCCGATGCCGGCGGTGGTGATGAAACCACCGACGTAGTCAGTCACTTCGCTGTCTTTCGGTGCAACGAAGTCGGCCAGCGAGAAGTTTGGTTTGCCGTCGGTCTTGATGATCTGCTGGCGCAGGTGATGCAGGCGCGCCATGGGCTTGCCGTCATCGCCGTACAGTTCGATGTCGTCGTCATGCACCTGATTGGCCGGCCAGAAACCGAACACTGCACGGGCGCTGATCAGCTTTTCGTCGATCAGCTTGGTGAGCATCTCGCGCGCGTCCT
Organism: Pseudomonas fluorescens; assembly: GCF_004683905.1. Lineage (NCBI taxonomy): Bacteria > Pseudomonadati > Pseudomonadota > Gammaproteobacteria > Pseudomonadales > Pseudomonadaceae > Pseudomonas > Pseudomonas fluorescens. The sequence continues at coordinate 3,368,395 of NZ_CP038438.1, read as the reverse complement.
TGTACAGCGCGGTGGCGGCTTCACCGACCACTTCGTCTTCGAGGATGCGCGGGAATTTGCCGGCCAGGTCCCAGGAGATGAAGAACGGCGTCCAGTCGATGTACTCGGCCAGAACGTTGAGGTCGATGTTGTCCAGTACGCGGGTGCCGGTGAAAGTCGGTTTGACCGGCGTGTAGTTGGCCCAGTCGAACTGTGGCTTCTTGGCAATCGCCGCCGCGTAGCTCAGGCGCTCGGTACGGGCGCTGCGGTTGGCGGTGCGCTCACGCACATCGACGTATTCCAGACGGGTCTTCTCGACGAAACCGGCCTTGAGTTCCTTGGACAGCAACTGCGTCGCGACACCGACCGCACGCGAGGCGTCGGTCACGTAGACCACCGCATCGTTGCTGTACTTCGGCTCGATCTTCACGGCGGTGTGCGCCTTGGAGGTGGTCGCGCCACCAATCATCAACGGCAGATGGAAATCCTGACGCTGCATTTCACGGGCGACGTGGACCATCTCGTCCAGCGACGGGGTGATCAGGCCAGACAGGCCGATGATGTCGCACTTTTCTTCCTTGGCGACCTGGAGGATTTTCTCCGCCGGGACCATCACGCCGAGGTCGACGATGTCATAGCCGTTGCAACCCAGCACCACGCCGACGATGTTCTTGCCGATGTCGTGCACGTCGCCTTTTACCGTGGCCATCAGGATCTTGCCCTTGGCTTCCGGCTTGTCGCCTTTTTCCAGTTCGATGAACGGGATCAAATGCGCCACGGCTTGCTTCATCACGCGGGCGGATTTCACCACCTGCGGCAGGAACATTTTGCCGGCGCCGAACAGGTCGCCGACGATGTTCATGCCGGACATCAGCGGGCCTTCGATGACTTCGATCGGGCGGGCGAACGACTGGCGCGACTCTTCGGTGTCTTCGACGATGTGCGTGGTGATGCCCTTGACCAGCGCATGCTCCAGACGCTTGTTGACGTCCCAGCTGCGCCACTCTTCGGTCTCGGCTTCCTTGACGCTGCCGTCGCCCTTGTACTTGTCGGCGATGGCGAGGAGGGCGTCGGTGCCTTCCGGTGTGCGGTTGAGGATCACGTCTTCGACGGCGTCACGCAGCTCCTGCGGGATCTGGTCGTAGATTTCCAGCTGACCGGCGTTGACGATACCCATGGTCAGGCCGGCGCGGATCGCGTACAGCAGGAACACCGAGTGAATCGCTTCACGCACCGGGTTGTTGCCACGGAACGAGAACGACACGTTGGACACGCCGCCGGAACTCAGCGCATACGGCAGCTCGTCGCGGATGTAGGCACAGGCGTTGATGAAGTCCACAGCGTAGTTGTTGTGTTCTTCGATGCCGGTGGCCACGGCGAAGATGTTCGGGTCGAAGATGATGTCTTCCGGCGGGAAGCCGACTTCGTTGACCAGAATGTCGTAGGAGCGTTTGCAGATTTCTTTCTTGCGCGCTTCGGTGTCGGCCTGGCCGGCTTCGTCGAACGCCATCACCACCACCGCAGCGCCGTAGCGTTTGCACAGCTTGGCGTGATGGATGAATTGCTCGACGCCTTCTTTCATGCTGATCGAGTTGACGATGCCCTTGCCCTGAATGCACTTCAGACCGGCTTCGATCACTTCCCATTTCGAGGAGTCGATCATGATCGGTACGCGGGAGATGTCCGGTTCCCCGGCGATCAGATTGAGGAAGGTCACCATGGCCTTCTTCGAATCGAGCATGCCTTCGTCCATGTTGATGTCGATCACCTGCGCGCCGGCCTCGACCTGCTGCAGGGCGACTTCCAGGGCTTCGGTGTAGTTGTCTTCACGGATCAGACGGGCGAACTTGGCGGAACCGGTGATGTTGGTGCGCTCGCCGACGTTGACGAACAACGAGCTGCGATCGATGGTGAACGGTTCCAGGCCCGAGAGGCGGCAGGCCTTGGGGATGTCCGGAATCTGCCGCGGTGCGTAACCGGCCACGGCCTTGGCGATGGCTTCGATGTGGCCCGGGGTGGTGCCGCAGCAGCCGCCGACGATATTGAGGAAGCCGCTCTGGGCGAACTCTTCGATGACTTTGGCGGTTTGCGCCGGCAACTCGTCGTACTCGCCGAACTCATTCGGCAAACCGGCGTTCGGGTGCGCGGAAACGTGAGTGCTGGCCTTGTTCGACAGCTCTTCCAGGTATGGGCGCAGCTCACTGGCGCCGAGGGCGCAGTTGAGGCCGACCGAGATCGGCTTGGCGTGGGCAACGGAGTTCCAGAACGCTTCGGTGGTCTGGCCCGACAGGGTGCGGCCGGACGCATCGGTGATGGTCCCGGAAATCATGATCGGCAGTTCGATGTGCAGCTCTTCGAACACCCCTTGCACGGCGAAGATCGCGGCTTTGGCGTTGAGGGTGTCGAAGATGGTTTCGATCAGGATCAGGTCGACGCCGCCCTCGATCAGGCCCTTGGTGGCCTCGGTGTAGTTCTCCACCAGTTCATCGAAGGTGACGTTGCGGTAGCCGGGGTTGTTCACGTCTGGCGACAGCGAGCAGGTGCGGCTGGTCGGGCCGAGCACGCCGGCGACGAAACGCGGCTTGTCCGGGTTCTCGGCGGTCTTGGCGTCGGCCACCTTGCGCGCCAGTCGTGCGCCTTCTACGTTTAATTCGTACGCCAGCTCTTCCATGCCGTAGTCGGCCATGGAAATGCGCGTGGCGTTGAAGGTGTTGGTTTCCAGAATGTCGGCGCCGGCATCCAGATAAGCCTTTTCGATGCCGCCGATCACGTCCGGACGGGTAATCACCAGCAGGTCGTTGTTGCCCTTGACGTCACTCGGCCAGTCAGCGAAGCGTTTGCCGCGATAATCCTGCTCCTCGAGCTTGTAGCTCTGGATCATCGTGCCCATGCCGCCGTCGAGAATCAGGATGCGCTCTTTGAGGGCTTGCTTGAGAGCTTGAAGGCGGACGCTGCGATCGGACATTGGGACTACTCGAAAAGACCATGACGAAGGGCCGGGATCATAACAAACCTGTGCGCTTTTGGAGCACGTGCTGCTTTTGCATGAATATCGTTCATGTTGGTACGAGCGTCATACTGTAGAATCGCGGGCGTTTTTTTCACGATCGGGATCATGGGCATGTCGTACCGCGTCATCAGCATTTTCTTGCTGTTCTTAAGCTGGGGCGCCATTGCGCAGGAACCCGCGATCTCACCTTCTATTTCATATACGCGTGACATCCAGCCAATCTTCACCGAGAAGTGTGTGGCCTGCCACGCCTGCTACGACTCGGCGTGCCAGCTCAATCTGGGCAGCGGCGAAGGCGCAGGGCGGGGTGCAAGCAAGATGCCGGTCTACGACGGCGAACGCACTCAGGCGGCGCCGACCACGCGGCTGTTCTACGACGCCTTCGGCAAACGTGCCTGGCAGCAGAAGGGCTTCTATTCGGTACTCGACGCTCAGGGCAGCCAAGCGGCGCTGATGGCGCGGATGCTGGAACTGGGCCACAAAACCCCGCTGACCCCGAATGCCAAGCTGCCGGAAGACATCGTGCTCGGCCTGCAACGGGAAAACATGTGCGCGATGCCCGCCGAGTTTGACGGCTATGCCGGCGCCCACCCGAAAGAAGGCATGCCGCTGGCGGTGACCGGGCTGACCGATCAGCAATACCAGACCCTGCAACGCTGGCTGGCGTCCGGTGCGCCGATCGACGAGCAGGGGCTGGCGCCGAGCGCCAAGGAAGCGCTGCAAATCGTCCAGTGGGAAAACCTGCTCAATGCGCCGGGGGCGCGGCAGAGTCTGGTCGGGCGCTGGCTGTTCGAACACTGGTTCCTCGCGCATATCTATTTCAAGGACGGCGAGCCGGGGCACTACTTCCAGTGGGTGCGTTCGCGCACGCCGACAGGGCAGCCGATCGACCTGATCGCCACCCGCCGCCCGAATGACGATCCGGGCACTCAGGTGTATTACCGCTTGTGGCCGGTGCAAGGGGTGATCGTGCACAAGACCCACATCACCTATCCGCTGAGTGCGGCGAAGATGGCGCGGGTCAAGAGTCTGTTCTACAGCGGCAACTGGCAGGTCAACGCGCTGCCGGGTTACGGCCCGCAGAGCCGGGCCAACCCGTTCGCCACCTTCGAGGCGATTCCGGCGCAGGCGCGTTATCAGTTCATGCTCGATAACGCTGAATACTTCGTCCGCACCTTCATTCGCGGGCCGGTGTGCCGTGGGCAGATTGCGACGGATGTGATCCGCGATAACTTCTGGGCGCTGTTCCAGGCTCCGGAACATGATCTGTACATCACCGACCCCAACTATCGCGGCCAGGCCACGCCGTTGCTGGCAATGCCTGGGCAGAACGATGACGTCGGCAGTGTGCTGAGCCTGTGGCACAACTACCGTAACAAGCGCAACGAATACGAAGCCCTGCGCCGCGACAGTTACGCCGAACTGCCGGCTCCGAGCTGGTCAACCCTGTGGGCCGGCAACGACAACGCGCTGCTGAGCATTTTCCGCCACTTCGACAGTGCGTCGGTGACCAAAGGCCTGATCGGCGAAGTGCCACAGACCATGTGGCTGTTCGACTATCCACTGCTGGAGCGCACCTATTATCAGTTGGCGGTCAACTTCGATGTGTTCGGCAACGTCTCCCATCAGGCGCAGACGCGTCTGTATTTCGACCTGATCCGCAACGGCGCCGAGCAGAACTTCCTGCGCCTGATGCCGGCCGATTCCCGCGAGGACTACCTCGATGATTGGTACCAAAGCAGCGGCCAGTTCAAGATGTGGCTCGACTATGAGGCGATCGACGACGACAAACCGACCGCGCTGAAACTCGATCCGAAGGACCCGAAATACGATTTCGCCATGCAGTTGCTGGCGCGTTACGGCGACCTCAATGCGCGGCCGGATCCGATCAACCGCTGTGACGGCGCCTACTGCTCGCGGCCGAATATCGACCCGGCGCTACAGAACGCCGAGCAGGCACTCAGTCGCCTGACCTCGCGTCCGGCCGCCGGTTTGAAGGTGATCGACCAATTGCCGGAAGCAACCATGCTGCGCATCGAAACTCGCAGCGGCAAACGCGAGATGTACAGCCTGCTGCGCAACCGTGCGCACAGTAACGTGGCGTTCCTGTTGGGCGAGTCGCTGCGCTATCAGCCAGGGCTGGACACCTTGACCATCTACCCGGGCGTACTGAGCAGCTATCCGAATTTCATCTTCAACATTCCAGCCGAACAAGTGCCGGAGTTTGTCGATGCCATGGAGAATGCCAAGGATGCCGATCGTTTCGAGAAAATCGTCGAACGCTGGGGGATTCGTCGCAGTCATCCGCAATTCTGGTTCTATTTCCACGACCTGAGCCAATACCTCCACGAAACCGATCCGGTGGAAGAGGGCGTGCTGGACATGAACCGCTACCAGAATCTTTGATCGTTTAATACAGGCCTGCTGTCCCAATTCTTAGCAACACCGCACATTCCCTGTAGGAGTGAGCCTGCTCGCGATGGCGTCAGTCCATTCAGAATGGTTGTTGCCTGACATGCCGTCATCGCGAGCAGGCTCACTCCTACAAGGGGGCGGTGGTGGTTTTGAGAGTTGTGGACAGGAGCCGATCATGTTGATTTCAGTGCAGGCCCTGCGGGCGCTTGCCGCGTGGACGGTGGTCTGTCACCACTTCATGCAGATTTTCTTCGACTTCAAGGCGCGCGGCCCGGTCGGGCAGTTCTTCATCGACAAGGGCGCAGTCGGCGTCGATGTTTTCTTCGTCATCAGTGGTCTGGTGATTTTCCTCTCCACCGAAAGCAAAGCGCTGCCTCCGGCGCGGTTTCTGCTGTATCGGTTGTTTCGCATTGTCCCGGCGTACTGGCTGTACACGCTGTTGATGGCGTTGCTGGTGCTGTTCGCCCGGCCAATGTTGCCGGATCAGACGGTGGACTGGGCGCATTTCCTCGCGTCGCTGTTATTCATTCCTGCGCAAAACCCCGGCGGTTACGGGATTTATCCGACGCTGAATGTCGGCTGGACGCTCAACTACGAAATGCTCTTCTATGTGTTGTTTGCATGCGCGCTGGTGTTCCGCTGGCAGGTGCGCTTGCTGGTGGTCGCCGCGTTGCTGTTTTCGGTGTGTCAGGCGTTCGGCTGGCTTAACGAGTTTTACCGTTCCGACATCGTCTACGAGTTTCTGCTGGGGATCGGCATTGGCGTGCTCTATCGCCGGGGCTGGATTGGCGCCGGCCTGTGGCTGCCGCTGTTGGCGATGGGCGCTGCGATGATGGCGATCTATCACCTGGCACCGGCGCCAAGGTTATTGAACTGGGGCGTGCCGAGCGCGGTGCTGGTGATGGCTTGCATGGCGCTGGAGCGCTACGTCGAGCGCAATCGGGTGATGAAATGGCTCGGTGACTGTTCCTATTCGGTGTATCTGATGCACGTGTTGGTGTTGTCGGTTGGTGGTTTTAACGCGCGACGCTACGGAATCAACCCGTATCTGATGTTCATCGTCTGCGCTCTGGCGATTGGCGTGGGGTCATGGTTGAGCTACGAATGGGTGGAAAAACGCAGCTATCAGTGGCTTAAAGCGCGGATCGAGGGCGAACCGGTCAGCGCACCTGTCGAGAATCTTTCCCGACAAAAATACTAGGACTTTGTCCGGCGCAATGATTGGCGTAAACTGCGCCCAAGCCTGCGAGGAGTTTCCATGACCGCTATTACCATTACCGACGCCGCCCACGATTACCTGGCCGATCTGCTCTCCAAGCAGAACACTCCAGGCATCGGCATCCGCGTCTTCATCACCCAGCCTGGCACCCAGTACGCCGAAACCTGCATTGCCTACTGCAAGCCGGGCGAAGAAAAACCTGAAGATACCGCGCTGGGGCTGAAAAGCTTCACCGCCTATATCGATTCGTTCAGCGAAGCGTTCCTTGACGACGCCGTCGTCGATTACGCCACCGACCGCATGGGCGGCCAACTGACCATCAAGGCGCCAAACGCCAAAGTCCCGATGGTCAATGCCGACAGCCCGGTCAACGAGCGCATCAACTACTACCTGCAAACCGAAATCAACCCGGGGCTGGCCAGCCACGGCGGTCAGGTCAGCCTGATCGATGTGGTCGAGGACGGCATTGCCGTGCTGCAGTTCGGCGGCGGCTGCCAGGGCTGCGGCCAGGCCGACGTGACCCTGAAGGAAGGCATCGAGCGCACCTTGCTCGAGCGTATTCCAGAGCTCAAAGGTGTGCGCGACGTGACCGACCACACGCAGAAAGAAAACGCCTACTACTAAGGTGTTCGCTGCGGACATGAAAAACGGCGCCCCGTGAGCGCCGTTTTTTTTTGCGTGAAATTCAATGACGCCTTCGCGAGCAAGCCCGCTCCCACATTTGAGCGCATTCCAAATGTGGGAGCGGGCTTGCTCGCGAAAGGGCCTTCATGGGCGATAGAGGTGCGCATGCCCCGCGCGATACAGCGACGACTCGCTAAACACCTCACTCCCCAACACCCGTCCCACCAGAATCAACGCCGTGCGCCGAAACCCTTTGGCCGCAACCTTCGCGGCAATATCCGCCAGCGTCCCCACCACCCAGTCCTGATCCGGCCACGTCGCCCGGTGAATCACCGCAATCGGGCAATCCGCGCCGTAATGCGGCAGCAGTTCGGCGATGATTTTCTGCAGATGATTGACCCCCAGATGAATCGCCATGGTCGCGCCATGCTGCGCCAGACTGCTCAGCTCCTCACCCGCCGGCATTGCGGTCTTGTCCGCGTAGCGGGTCAGAATCACGCTCTGCGACACGTCCGGCAGTGTCAGTTCCGCGCCTAGCAAGGCTGCACACGCTGCGGTCGCGGTGACGCCGGGAATGATCTCGAACGGAATATTCAGCTCGCGCAGATAACGAATCTGCTCGCCAATCGCGCCATACAGACTCGGATCACCCGAATGCACCCGCGCTACGTTCTGGCCCTTGGCATGGGCGGATTTGATCAGTTCAATGATCTGCTCCAGATGCAATTCGGCGCTGTTGACCACGGTTTCAGCCTGATGCCCCTCCAGCACCGCAGCCGGTACCAGCGAGCCTGCGTAGATGATCACCGGGCAACTGCGGATCAGCCGCTGACCTTTGACAGTGATCAATTCCGGGTCGCCGGGGCCGGCGCCGATGAAGTAGACAGTCATGAAGAAATCCTGTGAAAAACGGGGCAGGGCAACGCTTCAGATGAAGATTGCTCATGATCAAACGGGGCGATTATCGGGATTTTACGCAGCGCCGGCCAATGCCAAGGTCGCCTGAGCGTATTTTTGCCGGGAAATCAGCAGCTTTGCCGGTGCCTGAATCAACTGCTCGGCAAGGGCCAGGGCAGCACTTTCCGCCACCCCGTAGCAACCGGTGCGCTCATAGGCGATCTGCGAATGGTGACTGAGTCGCTGCTGGTAACTGGCCAGTTCGTCGCTGCTGAAATACAACAACGGCAACGCCAGTTGGCTGGCCAGTTCCTGCAGGCCGGGTTCATCGCGTTTAAGATCGATACTGGCCAAGGCCTTGACCGCTTCAAGTTCTATACGATGCGCCTGCAACGCCTGATCGAGTAACGCGCGCAGCGTGCTGACCGGGCAGCCGCGCTGGCAGCCCAGGCCGACCACAAAGGTCGGCGCTGCGCGGTCATCGGTCATGCGTGGTATTGACCATCGCTTTTGCGGCGGAACAACCAGGCGCTGATCAGGCCCAGGGCCAGCCAGAACGCCACGTTGGTCAACTGCGAAGCGATTTTGAACTGGGCTTCCAGCGCCTCCGGGGCGAGCATCGAATGCACTTCCGGTTGTGGCGCGCCGATCACGTGCGGCACGGCGAGGATCGCCACGCCCAGCAGCTTCATCAGCCAGTGGCGGCTGAACACAATCAACGCCAGGCCAACAGCGGTGGAAGCGGCGGTGCCGATCCACCAGGTTTGCCGCGACGCCAGATCGGCTGCAGCGGTGCCCGGCAGTTCAGGCGGCAGGCCCAGGGTCGGCGCGAGGACGAAGGTCGCGTAACCGGCCAGGCCCCAGAGCAGGCCTTGCGAGGTTTTGGTCGGTGCACGCAGGGTGTACAGGCCAGCGAGCATCAGGGCGAAACCGACCGCCACCACCAGGTTGCCGCCGGTGGTCGAGACCACGCGTTGCCAGCCGTCTTCCGGCTCCCAGGCTTCGGCGTCATGGGTGTGTGCGGCCGTGCCGGCGGCGTGTTCGTGAACGGCCACCGGTTCGGACTTCTCGAAGGTTTCGGCCTGCAGAATCAGTGGCGAGACCCAGAAGCTTTGCAGCAACGTCAGCAGCAGGGCGGCCAGCAGGCCGGTGAAGCCTGCGGTTTGCGCGATACGCTTGATCATGTCTGCAGGTCTCAGTGGCACGGGAACGCGGCGCTGTGGCGGGTATCGTGAGCGGCGTTGTGCACCGCTTCGATGTGCGAGAAACCGGCGAAGTACACAAGGCTGGCACCCAGAATCGACGCGAAAATCGCGGCGGTCAGGCGTTGGCTCAAGGTGGCGGTGCTGGAGATTTTGTCGGTGTTGCTGCCGGTGCTGCTGATGATCGACATGGCGCTTCCCTCTGGAGTGTCAGCGGGTGATATAGAGCGCATGAAAACCCCTGCGGGTCGGGCACGCAAAGGTTCGAACAGCGCCCGCCCACCGCGGGTTTGTTATGTTCAGCGACGCACAATGCGCACTGTGTGTTGCGGGCCGGTCTCCGGGCTCACGAGGGGTTGGCGTCTGGCCGACCTGCAAGCGTCACCTTCCCATGCCGTATGGCACAGTGGATCTGACGCTTCGCTCGCTTACCGTTGCGGGGGCAGCACCGGACTGACATGGCTTTGAGTAAAGCACATGATTCACCGGTTTCCCGTTTCACCCTCTGAAGGGCACCCGTAACAAGTTGTGTAGGAGAGCATGGGTTGGGGAATTTAGTCAATTTTGGGGGTGGATCCGTTGCTGCGGTAACGGCCACTTAGGGTTCCGCCCTTACGGCGGGTCACTTTTGGCAAACGCCCCAAAAGTAACCAAAAGGTCTATGCCCTGACGTTCGGCCCTCGCCTAGGCTCGGGTTCCTTCGCTGCGGGATTCATCCGGGGGGCAGCGCCTACGGTTTGCTTCGCTGCACCTCCTCTCGCTGTGTTTGGCTGCGCCAAACGGTCGCTGCGCTCCCACCCCGGATAAATCCCTCCACTCAGCCTGCCGACGGGCCCTCAGATCAAAAGCGGTACTCGAGCTAACGCTCATTGTGTTGAGTGGGGCGGCTTCGCCGCATGGGGCTGTACACAATCTAAACTGTGGGAGCGGGCTTGCTCGCGAAGGCGGCCTGACAGCCGACCAATCTCTAACTGAATACACTCACTCCCGTGTAGGAGCTGCCGAAGGCTGCGATCTTTTGATCTGCTTTGGCTTTGGCTTTGGCTTTGGCTTTGGCTTTGGCTTTGGCTTTGGCTCTGGCTCTGGCTCTGGCTCTGGCTCTGGCTTTTGATGTGGCTTTTGATCTTCTGCCCCTTCGGCAGGCCGAGTGTAGGTGTTCATCCGGGGGTTAGGCGCGCAGCGCCATGCGGCGAAGCCGCATACATCGAGAGGAGGTGCAGCGAAGCAAACCGGAGGCGATGCCCCCTGATGGACACCGTAGCGAGGGAACACTGAGCCTCAGCGAAGTGCCGTACGCCGGGGCAAAGCCTTTTGGGTTACCTTTTCGGCGTTTGGAAAAGGTGACTCGCTGTAAGAGCGAAACCGCCAGAGGCAACACCCGAAGGAACGGATATGCCCCCAAACCCCAAACCTCAAACCCGGCGTTTGGAAAAAGTGACCGCTGTAAGAGCGAAACCATAGGAGGCCGTTACCGCAGCAACGGATATGCCCCCAATCCAAAAAAAAACCAAAGCATTGACCCATCCTCAAGCCATGCGTAGCCTTGCGCTTTCGAGGTTCTTCGGCCCACGCCGAAGCTAAGAAGGGAACGCGGTCAAAGCCGCGGCTGCCCCCGCAACTGTGAACGGTGAAGTTCGTTGCCACGCCACTGCCAGCTCAATCCACTGAGCCCGCGGGAAGGCGCAACGAACGCCGGGCCCAAAGCCCGAACACCGTCAGCCAGGAGACCTGCCTCGTCACAGATTTCTCACTACAACCGGGCGGGGTGATCCGGTGGCGAATTCTTCCGCGCGCACGTTCGCAGCGGATCTCGTCCCGTATGCCCGCCACCTTGCGAAAGGGCATCCGATGAAAACACTGGCCAAACTCCCCGTCACCATCGTCACCGGTTTTCTCGGCTCGGGCAAAACCACCTTGCTGCGGCACATGCTCGACAACGCTCAGGGCCGTCGCATCGCCGTGATCGTCAACGAATTCGGCGAACTGGGCATCGACGGTGAGATCCTCAAGCAATGCACCATCGGCTGCACCGAAGAAGAAGCCACTGGCCGCGTCTACGAACTGGCCAACGGTTGCCTGTGCTGCACGGTGCAGGAGGAGTTCTTCCCGGTGATGCGTGAACTGGTCGCCCGTCGCGGTGACCTCGATCACATCCTGATCGAGACGTCCGGTCTGGCCCTGCCAAAACCGCTGGTACAAGCCTTCCAGTGGCCGGAAATCCGCAGCGCCTGCACCGTGGATGCGGTGATCACCGTGGTCGACAGCCCGGCCGTGGCCGCCGGAACCTTCGCCGCGTTCCCGGATCAGGTCGATGCCCAGCGCAAACTCGACCCGAACCTGGATCACGAATCGCCACTTCATGAGCTGTTCGCCGACCAACTGGCCAGCGCCGATCTGGTGATCCTCAACAAGGCCGACCAGACCAGCGCCGAAGATCTGGCTCGCGTTCGCGCCGAAGTCGCTGAAGAACTGCCGCCAGCGGTGAAAATCATCGAAGCCAGCAACGGTCGCCTGCCGCTGGACGTGCTGATCGGCCTCGGTGCCGGATCCGAAGAACATATCGACAGCCGCCACAGCCATCACGATCACCACCACGACGGTGATGACGACCACGATGACCACGATCACGACGCCTTTGATTCGATCTCGATCGAACTGCCACAAGCCGACGAAAGCCTGCTGCTCGACGCGCTGACGCAACTGGTTGTGCAGCACGGCATTCTGCGCGTGAAGGGCTTCGCGGCGATTCCGAACAAGCCGATGCGCCTGTTGATTCAGGGCGTGGGCACGCGTTTCGACAAGCACTTCGACCGCCAGTGGGGCGCTGACGAAGCGCGCGTCACCCGTCTGGTGCTGATCGGTCAGGAACTCGACGCCGCGCAACTCGAAGCGCAACTGCGCGCCGCGCTCAGCGTTTAAGCCATGCACCTGCTCAGGACCCAGCCCGGCGGTTTCGTGTCGGATGACAACATTGCCGACCTTGGACAAACCCCCGCCGAGCTGGTGATCCTGTGCAGCGGCGACTCCAGCCTGGCGCTGCTCGCCGAAGCGGCGCAGCAATTGCCCGAGGATTACCCGAGCCTGCGCCTGGCCAATCCGATGCAGGTGCAGAATCACGCCTCGGTCGATCTGTATGTCGATGAGGTGTTGCGGCACGCCAAGGTCATTCTGATTTCGCTGCACGGCGGCATCGCTTATTGGCGTTATGGCGTCGAGCGACTGGTGGAGTTGTCCGAGCGCGGGGTGCAGGTGATTCTGGTACCGGGGGATGATCGTCCCGACCCGGAACTCAGCGACCTGAGCACCGTGCCCGCCGAAGATCGCGACCGTCTCTGGCAGTTCTTGCGTCAGGGTGGCATGGGCAATGCGCTGGACTTCTTCCATTGCCTGGCCAACCGCTGGCTGGCGCGCGACTACGCCTGGGGTGAGCCGCAAGCGCTGCCGCGTACGGCGATTTACCAGCCACAGAAAAACACCGCCGCACTGAGCGACTGGCAAGCCGAATGGCTGCCCGGTCAACCGGTCGCGGCGGTGTTGTTTTATCGATCGCATTTGCAAGCGGCGAACACCGCATTCATCGATGTGTTCTGCCAGCGCTTGCAGGCGGCGGGGCTCAATCCGTTGCCGATCGCGGTCGCCAGCCTGAAAGAACCCGGCTGTCTGAGCGTGGTCGAGGACTGGCTGGACGAGGTCGAGGCGGCGGTGATTCTCAACACCACCGGTTTCGCGCAGTCCAGCCCGGAAGCCCCGCACCTGCGGCCCTTCCGGCGCAATATTCCGGTGATTCAGGCGATCTGCGCCCAGGACAACGAACCGGGTTGGCGCGACAGCGAGCAGGGCCTTGGCCCGCGAGATCTGGCAATGCACATCGCCTTGCCGGAACTCGACGGGCGCATCATCAGCCGCCCGATCAGCTTCAAGGACCTGGCCTGGCGCAGCGAGCGCAGCCAGTCCGACGTGGTCTGCTATCGGGCGCAACCCGAACGCATGGATTTCGTCGCTGAACTGGCGCGGCGCTGGAGCGATCTGGCGCGGCTGCCGAACACGGAAAAACGCATCGCGCTGATCCTCGCCAACTACCCGACCCGCGATGGTCGAATCGGCAATGGCGTCGGTCTGGACACGCCGGCGGCGGCATTGAATATCCTGCGCGCGTTGCAGGCGGAAGGCTTCCCGTTGACGGCGGAGTTGCCGGACAGCGGCACCGAGCTGATCCAGCAATTGCTCGGCGGCGTCAGCAACGACCTCGACAGCATCGACCTGCGTCCGTGCCAGCAAAGCCTGGCGATGGATGCCTATCTGGCGATGTTCAATGCGCTGCCGGAAGCCAATCGCGCGGCGGTGCTGGAACGCTGGGGCGCGCCGCAAAACGATCCGATGTGCCGCGACGGGCGGATGATGATCGCCGGGCTGCGTTTTGGCCTGACCTTCGTCGGCATTCAACCGGCGCGCGGTTATCAGGTCGATCCGAGTGCGGTGTACCACGACCCGGATCTGGTGCCGCCGCACGGCTATCTGGCGTTCTATTTCTGGCTGCGTAACACCTACGGTGCGCACGCAGTGATTCACGTCGGCAAGCACGGAAACCTCGAATGGTTGCCGGGCAAGGGCGTCGGCCTTTCGGAAAATTGCTGGCCCGACGCATTGCTCGGGCCGCTACCGAACATCTATCCGTTTATCGTCAACGATCCGGGCGAGGGTGCCCAGGCCAAACGGCGCACGCAAGCGGTGATCATCGACCACTTGATGCCGCCGCTGACCCGCGCCGAAACCTACGGCCCGCTGCGCAATCTGGAATTGCTGGCCGACGAATATTACGAGGCGCAACTGCTCGATCCGCGTCGCGCCCGCGAGCTGCAGCGCGACATTCTGCAACTGGTGCGCGAAACGCAGATCGACCGCGAACTGCAACTCGACGCCGGTCTGGACAGCGACGCCGATGCAGCGATCTGGCTGCCGCGTCTGGATACCTATCTGTGTGACCTGAAGGAATCGCAGATCCGCGATGGCCTGCACATTTTCGGCGAGTCGCCGACCGGACGTTTGCGCATCGACACGCTACTGGCGTTACTGCGTATCCCGCGTGGCGACGGCAAGGGTGCGCAGTCGAGTCTGCTGCGGGCGTTGGCCAAGGCGTTTGAGTTGGGCTTTGATCCGCTGGATTGTGTGCTTGCCGATCCGTGGAGCGGCCCGCGTCCGCCAGAGCTGCAAAGCGTCAGCGACGAAGTCTGGCGCAGCGCCGGTGACACCCGCGAACGCCTTGAGCTATTCGCCACCCAACTGATCTCCGAAACAGTGCACGCCCTTTGTAGGAGTGAGCCTGCTCGCGATAGCGGTGTGTCATTCAACACTGAATTGCCTGACCTGACGCCATCGCGAGCAGGCTCACTCCTACAGGAACCGAGGGGGGCTGAAGTGAGGGCAATCATTGATAGCCTGCGCGAAGTCGTCGCCCCACGCCTCGACGCCTGCGGCCCCGCCGAAATGCGCGGTCTGCTCGACGCCCTCAGCGGCCGCTTCGTCCCCGCCGGCCCAAGCGGCGCGCCCAGTCGTGGCCGTCTCGACGTGTTGCCCACCGGGCGCAACTTCTACTCGGTGGACGTACGTAATCTGCCGACCACCACCGCGTGGCGCATCGGATTCCAGTCCGCCACGCTGATTCTCGAGCGGCACCTGCAAGATCACGGCGATCACCTGCGCCAGCTCGGTTTATCGGTGTGGGGCACGGCGACCATGCGCACTGGCGGTGACGACATCGCCCAGGCCATGGCGTTGATGGGCGTGCGTCCGGTCTGGGCCACCGGCAGTCAGCGCGTTGATGACTTCGAAATTCTGCCGCTGAGCCTGCTCGACCGGCCACGAGTCGATGTCACGCTGCGGGTCTCGGGCTTCTTCCGCGATGCCTTTGCCAATTTGATTCGGCTGTTCGACGCGGCAGTGCAAGCGGTAGCGGCGCTGGACGAGCCGGATGACCTCAATCCGCTGGCCGCCAAAGTCCGCGCCGAGCGTGAGGCGCTGCTGCAATCGGGGCTGGATGCCGACGCGGCGCGGCGCCAGGCCGGCTGGCGGATCTTCGGCGCCAAACCCGGAGCCTATGGCGCGGGCGTACAGGGCGCCATCGACGGTCGCCTGTGGCAGACCCGCGAGGATCTGGCCGAGGTCTACCTGAACTGGGGTGCCTACGCGTACGGCGGGGCAGACGAGGGCACCGCCGCCCGCGAGCAGTTCGTCCAGCGTCTGAGTCAGGTGCAAGCGGTGCTACAGAACCAGGACAATCGCGAGCACGACTTGCTCGATTCCAACGACTATTACCAGTTTCAGGGCGGCATGCTCGCGGCGGTGGAAACCCTGCGCGGCGAAGCGGCGGCGAGTTATCACGGCGATCACAGCCAGCCGGATCTGCCGAGAATCCGTACCCTGAAAGAAGAGCTGAACCGGGTGATCCGCTCGCGGGCGGCCAATCCGAAATGGATCGACGGGGTCAAGCGTCATGGCTATAAAGGCGCCTTCGAACTGGCGGCGACAGTCGATAACCTGTTCGCTTTCGACGCCACCACGCAACTGATCGACGATCATCAGTACGCGTTGCTGGCAGATGCCTATCTGCTCGATCCGGCGACCCGCGATTTTGTTCGTGAACACAATCCGCATGCGCTGCGTGATATGACCGAGCGCATGCTGGAAGCGCAGCAGCGCGGGATGTGGCAGGAACCCGGCGTGTATAAAGAAGCACTGGAAAACCTGCTGCTGGATATAGAAGAAGACACCTGACACACCACAACATTTTGTAGGAGTGAGCCTGCTCGCGATAGCGGTGTATCAGCCAACCTATTTGTCGCTGACCCACCGCTATCGCGAGCAGGCTCACTCCTACATTGAAATGAATTCACACCGACCATGACCGAGTATTGAAGATGACCGACACCCCGCATTTCCCGCTCTCCGCCGTGGTCGGCGCCGATGACCTGAAACTCGCGCTGTGCCTGACCGCCATCGACCCGAAAATCGGTGGCGTGCTGATCGAAGGCCCGCGCGGCATGGCCAAATCGACCCTGGCCCGTGGCTTGGCTGATCTGCTGGCGAGCGGACAGTTCGTCACGCTGCCATTGGGCTCCACCGAAGAGCGTCTGGTCGGCACTCTTGATCTCGACACGGCGCTGAGTGAAGGACGGGCGCAGTTTTCTCCCGGTGTTTTGGCCAAGGCTGACGGCGGTGTGCTGTACGTCGATGAAGTGAACCTGCTGCCGGATCATCTGGTGGACCTGCTGCTCGATGTGGCAGCCAGCGGCACCAACCTGATCGAGCGCGACGGTATTTCCCATCGGCATTCGGCGCGATTTGTATTGATCGGCACGATGAACCCGGAAGAGGGCGAACTGCGTCCGCAACTGCTTGACCGGTTCGGCCTGAACGTCGCCCTTAGCGGCCACACCGCGCCGACCGAACGCGGGCAGATCATCCGCCGCCGCCTGGATTTCGACAGCGATCCACAGGCGTTCTGCGCGCAGTGGGAAGCCCGGCAGCAAGCGCTGCGCGAACGCTGTGAACAGGCGCGCATCGCCTTGGCGAGCATTGCGCTGGACGACGACGCGTTGGCGAACATCACCGAGCGTTGTTTTGCGGCGGGTGTCGATGGCTTGCGTGCCGATCTGGTCTGGCTGCGGGCGGCCCGTGCGCACGCAGCATGGCGCGGCGCTGCAGCGATTGCCGAGCAGGACATCGACGCCGTGGCGGAATTTGCCCTGCGGCATCGCCGTCGCGAATCCCCTTCTTCCAGCCCTCAGCCACCCGCGCAGAGCCCGGCCAAATCCCAGGCTGAACCAAGCGAGGGGCAGGGGCAGTGGGGTGATATGCCCGCCCCGGCACTGGCCACTGGCGCTCGCCGCGAAGTGCCGAGCTGGCCAAAAAAGTAACCGGCATTCGTCCCCGATCCGACGCGGGGGCGAATGCCAGACCCCGCGCCGGACGCCTCGACCACGGACGCCAGGGCCAGCGCCACGCTGCGCGCAGCGGCCTGGTGAACTGGCCGGGCACGCTGCTCAATGGTCGGCCGCAGACTCGTGAAGATCTGCAGTTCCAGTTGCGTACTCGAACTCCCCATGAGCTGTGGCTGGTGATCGTTGATGCCTCGGCTTCAACGCGTCGGCATCAGGCGCTGAGCGATGCCAAGGGGTTGCTCGCGCAATTGTTCGATGATGCTTATCGGCAGCGCGCGCGACTGGCCTTGCTGACCGCCAGCGGCAGCGCGCCGAAATGGCAGGTGCAAGGTCTGAAAGCATCGAGTGGCTTGCGCACCTGGCTGGAGGCGTTGGGGGCGGGCGGCGGCACGCCGTTGGTGGCGGCGTTGACGCAGGCACAGCAATGGCTGGTGCAGCGACAAAAGCGCTTCCCGGCCGAGCAGCAGCGCTTGCTGGTGGTCACGGATGGGCGTTTGAAAGCCTTACCGTCGATGCCGCCGCTGGAGTGTCCGGGGCTGTTGATCGACATTGAGCGTGGGCCCATCCGATTGGCACGGGCGCGGGAATTAGCGGCGGCGCTGAATGCGGATTATCGGCATATTGATGATGTGTGAAGTCTGAGCGGGCCTCTTCGCGAGCAGGCTCGCTTGTATGTTTAGACTTGAAGGGGTGGGCGGGACTACAGACTCGATTCTGACTCTGACCAGTACAGACCGTGGGAGACTTCTCGTCCCGCCCCTTCTACCCAAAGCGCCAATAAGGAATTCATCGGTAAACCGACGACAGAGACAAGCCAGCGCAACGGTAGACCCCAACAAGCTCTTAAACCCTAGCTCCGAGGATTCGTCATGACAATCCTTACTTCGCAGACGGTTGTTGGTATCGATATCGCCAAGGCCGAAATCGTTGTCTATCGCGCCGACCTGGAAACCATTGAAGCGGTCAAGAATGATCGTGCCGCCCTCAAACGTTGGCTCAAAACTCTGCCCGCGCAAAGCGCTATCGCTGTCGAAGCCACCAATATCTACCATTTGGAGACTGTTGATCTGGCTCATGCGATGGGACATCAGGTCTATGTGGTGGATGCTTATCGAGTCAGCCACTATCGTCGCGGTGTCGGTCAGCGAGCCAAAAATGATCCCTGCGATGCACGCGTGCTCGCACGCTATCTGACGAATGAACAAAGCAAACTGCGGCTTTGGAACCCGCCTCCTAAAGCCTACACCGTACTGAAAAGCTTGCTGCACAGACGCGCGACGCTGATTCAGAACCATACGGGTCTGATGTTGAGCTGGGCCGACGAACCCTTGCTGAAGAAAGAACGTACGGCTCAGCAAAAGGCATTCGAGCGATCCGACAAGGTCATTCAAAACCTGCTGCGCAAAGTCAGCAAAGAGGCCGGTATTGATGACAATATTGGCCGCTGCAAAGCAATCGAGGGCGTGGGAGAGCTGACTGCAACGGGGTTGGCAACGACCTATATGCGCGGTGACTTTGCCAACAGCGACGCGTTCATCGCGTTTTTGGGTATGGATCTGACGGTGGACGATTCGGGGAAAAAGAACGGCCCGAGGTTCCTGAGCAAAAAAGGAGATCCGGAGATCCGTCGACTAGCCTACAACGCCGCAATGGCGGCGTGTCGCTCAACCAAGTGGAAGCCTTTTTACGAGTCTTACCTGGCCAGAGGCTTCTCGAAAACACAGGCATTGGTAGCTCTTGCTCGCAAGCTCTGCCGAGTGGCATTCACCCTGATGAAGAATCAGGGCGAATACCGATCAGTTTGAGATTCTAGGGTTGCTGAGCAACATAGAATCTCCCACACTGTGAGCGGTGTTCACAGATTACGAGTGCGACAAAAATCCTTGTAGGAGCCAGCCTGCTGGCGATGGCATCCACTCAATTCCAAGTGAACATGGCAATCAGGCAGCGACCCTCTATGCTCCACCCCAGCCCAATCACAAGGAGTGAATCATGCGGGTACTGGTCGCCAATCCTCAGGACGATTTTCGCGTCAAAGCCTACGCCGGCACCAACGGCGTATTACTCGCTATGGACCTCGCCGAGCCCCGACGCAAAGGCCTGCTCGGCTTCGCCATCGAGAAGCAGCAGGGCGACAAACCGTGGTTGTTCCTGTTCAACAGCCTGACATTTCCCGGCAAGGCGCACACCTTCCCCCAGTATCACGCCACGCCCAGCGATAAAGCGCCGCTGCAGAAATTCCGCTGGGCCGATTACGCGGTTAATCCGGGCACGACCATGCACTATCGCGTGCATCTGGCCTATGGCACGGCGGACGCGCCAGAACTTGGCGAATCACTGGAGCTGAGCATCACCAGTGACGACGGTCATCCGGCCAACCAGAGCGTGATCTTCAACCGCGCCGTGGCCGCCAGTCAGGCCTTCCAGCGCAAGTTTCCCGACCTCGACGCGCAGATCAGCGCCAACAAGAACCTGCCCATCGAGGCCTGGCCCGACGCGGCGCGCCTGTGGCTGGAGAACGGACTGCTGGAGCGATTGCTGGGCTTTATCGAACGTGCGGTGGACGCGCAGTGGGCGCTGGACATCGCGATCTACGAGTATCAATTGCAGGCGATCATCGACGCTGTAAATGCGGCATTTGCCCGTGGGGTTCAGGTGCGCGTTCTGTATCACGCTCAGCCTGATGATCCCGATACGACCCTGAACGAAACGAACCTTGCCAAATTGCCGGCGGCGAACAAACGCGGCCGGGTCACCCATAACATCTTTCACGACAAATTCATTGTTCTCAGCCGTGTCGATGGCGCGGGTCAGCGGCAACCGCAGGCGGTGCTGTGCGGCAGCACCAATTTCACCGCCAACGGTGTTTATCGCCAGGCTAACGTGGTGCATACGCTCGACGACGTGATGGTTGCCGCGCGGTATTTGCAAGTGTTCGAAGAAGTCTGGGCCAACCCGGCCGACATCGCTGCGACGCGCAGCTGGATCACCGAGCACAACCCGATGGACCCAACACAGGCGCTGTTCGCCGGGTTCTCGCCACGCAGCGGTGGTGGCGATTTGCGTGAGTTCGTCGAGATCATCGAGGCGGCGAAAAAGGACGTGTTGTTCGTCACCGCTTTCAGCCTGCCGGACGCGATTCTCAACGCGCTGCTCGGCAAACCGCATGACGACATCCTGCGTTACGGCCTGCAAAATACCGCGAGCAGCATCACCGGATTTCATGCCGACCGCACCGCCGAATTCGCTGCCACAGCTTTGCTCAACACCGGGCTGGAAGGCTGGTTGAAAGAAAACATGAAAGGCCAGAAGGGCAACCTGCTGGTGCACACCAAAGCCGTGATCACCGACTTCACCACCGATGCGCCGACCATCATCAGCGGCAGTCACAACCTCAGTACGTCAGCCAGTAACGGCAATGACGAGAACTTCCTGATCATTCGTGGCGACACTGATCTGGCTGATCGCTATGGCCTGGAATTGCTGCGGTTTTATGAGCATTACCGCTTTCGCTATTTCGCGAAAAAACTCGAGCTCAAGCAGGTGAGTCCGCTGGCGGTGGATGACAGCTGGACCCATGATTACTACGTGGAAGGGGATTTGCGGCAGTTGTCGCGGTTGCGTTTTGCCGGGCGATGATGTGGCGTGTTTGGTGACCCCTTCGCGAGCAAGCCCGCTCCCACATTGGCTCCTCTTTGAACTCAGAACTTGCGTCCGACGAATAACCCCTGTGGGAGCGGGCTTGCTCGCGAAAGGGCCAACAGGAAAAACACATTTCTTGTGCTCTTACAGATTTTGAAATGATTTGCCGCTGTAGAAAATGTGCCTTGAGCCTGTACGCTCCAAGGCCATTTTTCATTCAGGATTTGCATGAACACCCTCTTGGAGCCTCCCAGTCGTACCTTCTCCACGCGCCATGGCGCGGTCTTGACGCACTCGCAGCATCCGGTTTTCCGACTCCCGACTATCGTTGACAACGCGGCTTCAGAGCCTTCGCGTTGCACTTTGCCGTGCCCGGCAGCCTGAATTCACTGAAGAGAGATCGAGACATTTTATGGAATGGTTAGCGGATCCCACGGCCTGGTTAGGCTTGTTGACTCTGATCGTGCTGGAACTGGTGCTGGGTATCGACAACCTGGTGTTCATCGCAATCCTGGCGGACAAACTGCCGCCGCATCAGCGCGATCGCGCGCGGATCATCGGCCTGTCGCTGGCGCTGATCATGCGTCTGGGCCTGTTGGCGAGTATTTCCTGGCTGGTCACCCTCACGCAGCCGTTGTTCGAGGTATTCGACAAGAGCTTCTCCGGCCGTGACCTGATCATGCTGTTCGGTGGTGTGTTCCTGTTGTTCAAGGCGACGATGGAGCTGCACGAACGACTCGAAGGCCACGTCGGCCAGCGCTCGACCAACGCCGCCTACGCGCTGTTCTGGCCAATCGTCGCGCAGATCGTGGTACTCGATGCGGTGTTCTCGCTGGACGCGGTAATCACCGCCGTCGGCATGGTTGATGAACTGGCGGTGATGATGATCGCGGTGATCATTTCCATCGGCCTGATGATCGTCGCCAGCAAGCCGCTGACCCGCTTCGTCAATGCGCACCCGACGGTGATCATGCTGTGTCTGGGCTTCCTGATGATGATCGGTTTCGCCCTGACGGCCGAAGGCCTGGGTTTCCACATCCCGAAAGGTTATCTGTATGCGGCGATTGGTTTCTCGATCCTGATCGAGGTGTTCAACCAGATCGCCCGGGCCCGACGCAAACGTTCGATGCAAGGCTTGCGCCCCATACGTGAGCGCACGGCCCACGCGGTAATGCGTCTGCTGGGCGGGCGCAAGCTGGAGGCGGAGGAGGTCGGCGAGGAAATTTCCGATCTGCTGGATGACGGCGAAGCCCCGAGTGCGGAGCTATTCGATCGCCGCGAGCGAGTGATGATCAGTGGTGTGCTGCAACTGGCCGAGCGGCCGATTCGGAACCTGATGACCGTACGCGCGGACGTCGACACCATCGATCTGGCCGACGACGCCGAAACGATTCGCACAAAATTGATGCACTCGTCGTATTCACGTCTGCCGCTGATTCGCCACGGCGCGGTGGATGAACCGCTGGGCTTCGTGCACAAGAAGGAATTGCTCAAGGAATACCTGGCCGGTACCGAGCCGAATCTGGAACACCTGGCACGCAAGACCATCAACCTGCTCGACAGCTATTCGATCCTCAATGCGCTGGAGCAGATGCGCGCGGCGTCGACCCACATTGCCTTCGTGGTCAACGAATTCGGTGACTTCGTCGGCGTATTGACCATGACCGACATCCTCGAGTCGATTGCCGGCGAACTGCCTGATGCCAGCGAAATCGAAGGTCCGGACGTGATCGAGGGGCAGGGCGGGTTCATCGTCAACGGCGCGTTGAACCTGACGCGTGTTCGCCAGCGCACCGGGTTTGGCGCCGAACCGACCGAGGACTATCAGACCCTGGCCGGACTGGTGATGAGCCTGCTGGATCGCTTGCCGATGATCGGCGATCGGCTGCAGTACGCAGGCTGGCAAATGACCGTCAAAGCCGTTGAGGAACGACGGGTGACGCAGGTGTTGCTGGTGCGCGATTCTGCGTAAGGCAGCAGCCTTGCGCTGACGGTGCCGGCCCCTTCGCGGGCAAGCCCGCTCCCACAGTGCACGCGTCGTACACGAAATGTGTGAACAACGTTGCCCCCTGTGGGAGCGGGCTTGCCCGCGAAAGCGATGTGACAGACGCCGCAACGATTACGGGAAATGCACTGCCTCAAATCACCTGCCGATGCGCACGCGTGATTGTGCAGAGCCTGCTCAATGTGCGGCGCAACCACGGCAGGTCATGTCGTGGTTTCTGCTGCACCACCGGTGCCCTGGTCCTGCCGATATGCCGGGCAAAGTCCGCCGCCAGTGTTTCCTCCGTGCCAATCCCTTTGAGCTTCTTCAGCAACCTGCCGATCTTGTAGAACAGCACGGTAGGCGTTCCGGTAACCAGCGGATGGCGTGGCGACTCGCTGGTGTTAAGCATGTAGATGTTGGCGCGATGACGGTACGGCTCGGCCACCTCACGAAACACCGGCCCGGCGAACTCGCAGGCGGGGCAGTGCTCATTGGCGAAATACAGGATCACCGGGCGCCAGGTTTTAAGGGCTTTGCGGTAAGCAGGGGCCAGATTGGAAACGGTATTGGCAGCGCTCATTGAGAACTCCTTTTCAACGACCTCGAAGATTCGATGACGTTAAAGAAGGGTGAAGAACAGGTCTACTGTCAGAAATTACAGGTAGCCTGTGGATTCGCGAGATTTTTCCCACTTTTATGAAGGACCGGCCCGACACGAAGCCCGGAAATGTGGAATGTCGGGACGTGATACCTTTTTTCACTCAATAAAAGAGAAGGCGGTAATAAGCGATAGGCGTCGAAGCCCTCTTGGAGTGCTATTTTAAGCACCATTAACAGCACTCCAGGGAGCACCATCATGACTCACGTAGTTCTTTCCAATATCGTTGCGAGTATTTCTGAATTGAAAAGAAACCCCATGGGTACCGTGGCCGCCGGTGGCGGCCAATCTGTTGCAATCCTCAATCGAAATGAGCCAGCGTTTTATTGTGTTCCCGCAAAGGAGTATGAGGCGATGATGAATCGCCTTGAGGATCTGGAACTGATCGCACTGTGCAAGGAGCGAGAAAACGATCCCACCATCAAGGTCTCTATAGATGACCTATGAGCTGGAGTTTTCCGAGAAAGCCTGGAGGGAATGGAGAAAGCTTGATTCAGCACTTCAGGATCAGTTCAAGAAAAAGCTCTCTACACGTCTGGTCAATCCTCACGTTCCTGCCGATCGACTCCGAGGGTTGGGAAACGCCTACAAAATCAAGCTTCGCAGTGCTGGATACAGGCTGGTCTATCGCGTAAAGAACGAGGTTTTGGTTGTTACCGTGATTGCGGTAGGGAGAAGAGAGCGGGGAGAGGTCTACGACAAAGCCGCTTGCCGATAGATATGGAGAGCTGGCCCCTTGAATCGCTAACCACATTGCACCGAAGTAGCCCTTCGTGCTCCATCTGGGAACCTGCTACTCGTTATTTGTAGCCTAAGGTAGCGCAGCCCATCAGTACCCGCACCTGACTCCATTTTTCGCATTTCCTGCATCCCGTTGATTCCAAAAACATTTAAGCCCTCTACAGATTCCCTGTGATTCCTGTGGCACACTTTCTGCTGTCTATTCCGTAGTAACAAACCGTGTTCCGGTATAGCGGAATAAACATCATCTTGGAGTGCTTGCCATGCATCGCCGTCCTTCGTTGTTCAAAGCGTGTGTTTTCGTTCTTGCGGCTTCGTCCGCTGTGATGGGCATGGCCCAGGCAGCCGATAGCAAGCTCGACAGTGTTCTGGCCCGGGGCAAGCTGATTGTCGGCACCGGCAGCACCAATGCGCCGTGGCACTTTCAGGGTGCGGACGGCAAGTTGCAGGGCTTTGATATCGACATCGCCAGGATGGTGGCCAAGGGGTTGTTCAATGACCCAAGCAAAGTCGAGTTCGTCGTGCAGTCGTCCGACGCGCGAATTCCCAATCTGCTGACCGACAAGGTCGACATGAGCTGCCAGTTCATCACCGTTACCGCCAGCCGTGCGCAACAAGTGGCGTTCACCCTGCCGTACTACCGCGAAGGTGTCGGCCTGCTGCTGCCGGCCAACAGCAAGTACAAGGAAATCGAAGACCTGCAGGCGGCCGGTGACAGCGTTACTGTGGCCGTGCTGCAAAACGTCTATGCCGAAGAATTGGTGCATCAGGCGCTGCCCAAGGCCAAGGTCGATCAGTACGACAGTGTCGATCTGATGTATCAGGCGGTGAATTCCGGTCGCGCCGATGCCGCTGCTACCGATCAGTCGTCGGTCAAGTACCTGATGGTGCAGAACCCTGGCCGCTACCGCAGCCCGACCTACGCGTGGAGCCCACAGACCTACGCCTGCGCAGTCAAGCGCGGCGATCAGGACTGGCTGAACTTCGTCAACACCACTCTGCATGAAGCCATGACCGGCGTTGAGTTCCCGACTTACGCGGCATCCTTCAAGCAATGGTTCGGTGTCGACCTGCCGTCGCCGGCCATCGGTTTCCCAGTCGAATTCAAATGACCCCGTGAGAGCGGGGCGCCTCAATCGCCCCGCTCAAGGTACTGCTGACCATGAACTATCAGTTGAACTTTGCCGCCGTGTGGCGCGATTTCGACACCTTGCTGGCGGGGCTCGGTCTGGGTCTTGAACTGGCGCTGGTGTCGATCGCCATCGGCTGCGTGATCGGCCTGCTGATGGCGTTTGCCTTGCTCTCGAAGCATCGCGCCTTGCGGGTGCTGGCCTCGGTGTACGTCACGGTGGTGCGTAACACGCCGATTCTGGTGTTGATTCTGTTGATCTACTTTGCCTTGCCGAGCCTGGGTATCCGGCTGGACAAGATCCCGTCGTTCATCATCACGCTGTCGCTGTATGCGGGTGCTTATCTGACCGAAGTGTTCCGTGGCGGCTTGCTGAGCATTCCCAAGGGCCAGCGCGAAGCGGGGCTGGCGATCGGACTCGGTGAGTGGCAGGTCAAGGCCTACGTCACCGTGCCGGTCATGCTGCGCAACGTGCTGCCGGCGCTGTCGAACAACTTTATCTCGCTGTTCAAGGACACCTCGCTGGCCGCCGCGATTGCGGTGCCGGAGCTGACCTATTACGCGCGCAAGATCAACGTCGAGAGCTACCGGGTGATCGAAACCTGGCTGGTGACCACGGCGTTGTATGTCGCGGCCTGTTACCTCATTGCCATGCTGCTGCGTTACCTCGAGCAGCGTCTGGCGATCCGCCGATAGGAGGCTGCGATGTACGAATCTCCCAGTTGGTTGCATGAATTGTGGGTGGCACGCGAGACGTTGCTGCAAGGCTTCCTGACCAGTGTGCAGGTGTCGGCGCTGGCGATTCTGTTCGGCACGCTGCTCGGGGTTGTCACCGGTCTGGTGCTGACTTACGGCAAGTTCTGGATGCGCGCGCCGTTCCGCTTTTATGTCGACATTATTCGCGGCACGCCGGTGTTTGTATTGGTGCTGGCCTGCTTCTACATGGCGCCGGCGTTGGGCTGGCAGATCAGCGCGTTTCAGGCCGGTGCGCTGGGCCTGACGCTGTTTTGCGGTTCGCACGTCGCCGAGATCGTGCGCGGCGCCTTGCAGGCATTGCCACGCGGGCAGATGGAAGCGAGCAAGGCGATTGGCCTGACGTTTTATCAGTCTCTCGGTTACGTGCTGTTGCCCCAGGCGTTGCGGCAGATCCTGCCGACCTGGGTCAACTCGTCCACCGAAATCGTCAAGGCTTCGACCTTGCTCTCGGTGATCGGCGTTGCCGAACTACTGCTCAGCACCCAACAGATCATCGCCCGGACCTTCATGACTCTGGAGTTCTACCTGTTCGCCGGTTTTCTGTTCTTCGTCATCAACTACGGCATCGAATTACTCGGCCGGCATATTGAAAAGCGGGTGGCCCTGCCATGACTCAAGCTCAAGTTTCCAACGTTCAGAACGGTCAGCCGCTGCTGGACATCCGTGGCCTGCACAAGCAGTACGGCGCAGTCGAAGTGCTCAAGGGCGTCGACCTGAGCATGCAGCGTGGCAACGTTGTGACGCTGATCGGTTCCAGCGGTTCGGGCAAGACCACGTTGCTGCGCTGCGTGAACATGCTCGAAGAGTTTCAGGGCGGGCAGATCCTGCTCGACGGCGAGTCCATCGGCTATGACGAGGTCGGTGGCAAACGTGTGCGTCACGCGGAAAAAGTCATCGCCCGCCATCGTGCGATGACCGGCATGGCCTTCCAGCAATTCAACCTGTTCCCGCACCTGACGGCGTTGCAGAACGTCACCCTCGGTCTGCTCAAGGTTAAGAAAATGCACAAGGACCAAGCCGTGGTGCTGGCCGAAAAATGGCTGGAGCGGGTCGGCCTGCTGGAGCGGCGCAATCACTTTCCCGGGCAGTTGTCCGGTGGTCAGCAACAGCGTGTGGCGATTGCCCGGGCGATTGCGATGAACCCCAGCCTGATGCTGTTCGACGAAGTCACCTCGGCCCTCGATCCGGAGCTGGTCGGTGAAGTGTTGAACGTGATAAAGGGCCTGGCCGAAGACGGCATGACCATGTTGCTGGTGACCCACGAAATGCGTTTCGCCTTCGAAGTTTCGGACAAGATCGTGTTCATGAATCAGGGGCGAATCGAAGAGCAGGGACCTCCCAAGGAACTGTTCGAACGCCCGCAATCACCGCGTCTGGCTGAGTTTCTCAAGAGCACGCGGTTCTAATTTTTTGTTTTGTCATCAGGAGAAGTACCCATGAGCATTACTCGATACGGCACCGGCAGCACCGCCGCTGGCGGTCAGCCACGTCCCTTCGCGCGCGCCGTTGAAGCGGATGGCTGGCTGCACGTGTCCGGCCAGGTGCCGGCGGTGGATGGCGAGATCATCGTTGGCGGCATCGTCGAGCAGACCCATCAGACCATGAAAAACCTGATCGCGATTCTCGAAGAGGCCGGTTATGGCCTGGAGGACGTGGTGCGCGCCGGCGTATGGCTGGACGATCCGCGGGATTTCAGCAGTTTCAACAAGGTCTTCGGCGAGTACTTCAAACCGGAACACGCTCCGGCACGGGCCTGTGTGCAGGCCAGCATGATGGTCGACTGCAAGGTCGAGATCGACTGCATCGCGTACAAGAAAAAGGCCTGAGTTATGGCTCTCCCCTCACCCTAACCCTCTCCCGGAGGGAGAGGGGACTGATCCCTATCGATACGAAGTCTGGTGTATATCAGTTCTTTTTGCATCGATCCGGTCAGGCTCCCTCTCCCTCCGGGAGAGGGCGGGGGGTGAGGGCCTCGATCCAACTGACACAACACCTCAGGCCAGTTACCATCCCGGCACTTCTTATGGGAACCACTGACATGACCGAAGACACCATCAAACGCCGGGCCCGTGGTCTGGACCGGGCGTTCGATATCCTCGATTTCCTCAAGGAGATCGGCCAGCCGTTGCGTCCGAACGACATCGCCAATGGCATCGGCAGCCCGAAATCCACGGTCTACGAACTGGTGGCGTCGCTGCTGGAACGACGGATTCTGGAGCCGGTGGGCAAGGACGGTCACGTCTATCTCGGTCGCCAGCTGTACTTCCTCGGGCAGGCGCACCTGCGCCATTTCGACCTCAGTCGCGAGGCCGATCACGCCTTGCAGGAAATCGTCAGCCAGACCCGGGAAACCGCGCAAATGTGCCTGCTCAACGGACGCAAATACACGGTGGCGCTGATGAAGGAGGGCGAGCGGCATTTCCGCATTTCGTCCGACATCGGCGAAAACGCGCCGATCCCGTGGACCGCGTCCGGACGCTTGCTGCTGGCGCATTTGAGCGACCAGCAGATCATCGACCTGATCGACGAAGACGATTACATCCTGCCCGACGGCGAACGCCTGCCGCTGGAGCGCTTTCTGGCGGAGATCCGCCAGGCTGGCATCGACGGCTTCTTCTCCTTCGACAGCGTTGCCGACACCTTCACCCATTGCTTCGCCGCGCCGGTCAAAGACCCCAGCGGCGTGGCCATCTGCACCCTGTGCATCGTCGCCCCTCGGGCCGATGCGAAGAACAATTACGACGACTATCGCCGGGTGCTGATCGAGAGCGCCAACAGCCTCGCCCGGCGCATCAACGAATAACCGCGGCTGCCTGCGGCCGCGACAGTGAGGAGTTCAAGCATGACGACTGCCATCAATACCGCTGTGGAAAAGGGCGACGCCGCCATCGGTGCGCACCTTGTGCGCGACGTCAGCCTGCCGGCGCTGGTGCTGCACCGCGAGGCGCTGGAGCACAACATTCGCTGGATGCAGAAGTTCGTCAGCGACAGCGGCGCCGAGCTCGCGCCCCACGGCAAGACCAGCATGACCCCGGCGCTGTTCCAGCGTCAGCTCGACGCCGGCGCCTGGGGCATCACCCTTGCCAGCGCCACCCAGACCCGCGCCGCATACGCCCACGGTGTACGCCGGGTGCTGATGGCCAACCAACTGGTCGGCACGCCAAACATGGCGCTGATCGCCGATCTGCTGGCCGATGTCGATTTCGATTTCTACTGCATGGTCGATCACCCGGACAACGTCGCCGATCTCGGCGCCTACTTCGCCTCGCGCGGAGTGAAGTTGAATGTGATGATCGAGTACGGCGTGGTCGGTGGCCGCTGCGGTTGCCGCAGCGAGCAGGAAGTCATCGCGCTGGCCCAGGCGATCAACGCGCAACCGGCGCTGGCTCTGACCGGCATCGAGGGTTACGAAGGGGTGATCCATGGCGATCACGCGGTCAGCGGCATTCGTGAATTCGCCGCGTCGCTGGTGCGTCTGGCGGTGCAGTTGCAGGACAGCGGCGCGTTTGCCATTGCCAAGCCGATCATCACCGCCTCGGGTTCGGCGTGGTACGACCTGATTGCCGAGTCGTTCGAAACGCAGAATGCGAGCGGACGCTTCCTCAGTGTGCTGCGCCCTGGCAGTTACGTGGCGCATGACCATGGCATCTACAAGGAAGCGCAGTGCTGCGTGCTGGATCGTCGCGGCGATCTGCACGAAGGCCTGCGTCCGGCACTGGAGGTCTGGGCGCATGTACAGTCGATGCCGGAGCCGGGTTTCGCGGTGATCGCCCTCGGCAAACGTGACGTGGCGTTTGATGCCGGGCTGCCGGTGCCGTTGCTGCGTTACAAGGCCGGTGTGTTGCCGGCGGTGGGCGACGATGTCGGCGCGTGCAAGGTGACGGCGGTGATGGACCAGCATGCGTTCATGAGCGTGGCGCCGGGGGTTGAATTGCGGGTGGGCGATATCATTTCCTTCGGCACCTCGCACCCGTGCCTGACCTTCGACAAGTGGCGGGTGGGGTTGCTGGTGGATGAGCAGTTGGCGGTGGTCGAAAGCATGGAGACTTGTTTCTAAGGCTTCAGACCGAGTCGTGGCCATTCGCGAGCAAGCTCGCTCCCACAAGGGAATGCATTCCAATTGTAGGAGTGAGCCTGCTCGCGATGAGGGCCGCCCAAACACCGATGATTATCCAGAGACACCTCCCGATGACCAGCCTCAGCCCCCTGGGCCCGAATACCCCGCGCATCGCCCTGATCGGTGAATGCATGATCGAACTCCAGCACCGCGCCGATGGCAGCCTGCAGCAAAGCTTCGGCGGCGATACCTTGAACACCGCGGTGTACCTGTCCCGCGCTCTCGGCGACAAGGCCCAGGTCGATTACGTCACCGCGCTCGGTGACGACAGCTTCAGCGACGCCATGTGCCAGAGTTGGGCCGATGAAGGCATTGGCCTGGATCTCGTGCAGCGTCTGCCCGGTCGCTTGCCCGGCTTGTACTGCATTCAGACCGACGCCAACGGTGAACGGCGTTTCCTCTACTGGCGCAATGAAGCGGCGGTGCGCGATTGCTTCACCACCCCAGCGGCGGAGCCGATTCTGGCGGCGCTGCCGGACTACGATGTGCTGTATTTCAGCGGCATCACCCTCGCAGTGTTAGGTGCGAAGGGCCGCGAACGCTTGATCCAGACCCTGATCGAAGCCCGCCAGCGCGATGCGCGGATCGTCTTCGACAACAATTATCGACCACGCTTGTGGGCCTCACAGGAAGAGGCGCGGGCGGCCTATCGCAGCGTGTTGCCGCATGTCGATCTGGCGTTGTTGACCGTGGATGATGAGCAGGCGCTGTTCCATTTTGCCGATTGCGACGCGGTGTTCGAGGCGTACGCGCAGATCGGCACGCCGGAAGTGGTGCTCAAGCGTGGCGCCGAGGCGTGTCTGATTCGTTGTGATGGCGAGGCGTTCGAAGTGCCGGCGCAGCAGGTCGAGAAGGTGGTGGATACGACGGCGGCGGGGGACTCGTTCAGCGCGGCGTATCTGGCCAGGCGTTTGCTGGGTGGCAGTCCGGTCGAGGCGGCGCAGGCGGGGCATTGGCTGGCGAGTCGGGTGATTCAGGTGCCGGGGGCATTGATTCCCAGGTAAGCGGTGGATGGCCGCTTGCTGCGCAATCGGTTCGCGGGCAAGCCCGCTCCCACAGGGTACGCATTCCAGGCTGTGGGAGCGGGCTTGCTCGCGAAGAGGCCCTAAGGCCAAGCACTCAATCGCGGAAAAACACCTGCACCAGGTGATAGCCGAACTTGCTCTTGATCGGCCCATGCACCGTGCGCAGCGGCTTCTTGAAGATCACCGCATCGATCGCGCCGACCATCTGCCCCGGCCGCACTTCACCCAGATCACCGCCGCGTTTGCCGGACGGGCAGGTCGAGTATTTCTTCGCCAGCACATCGAACGCTTCGCCCTTGGCAATGCGTTGCTTGAGTTGTTCGGCCTCTTCGGCGGTTTTCACCAGAATGTGGCGGGCTTGGGCTTTCATCGTGCGATACCTGTAACGGGGTGACGGCGGGGCGCGGGATTATGCCTCAAGTGACGGCGTTTGGTTGATCATCTCGCGGATCTTGTTGGCCAGCACTTCAATCGAAAACGGCTTGGCCACCATGTCCATGCCATCCTCGAGAAAGCCCTGACGCTCGGCGGCTTTCTGCGCGTAACCGGTCATGAACAGCACCTTCAGCCCCGGACGATGCTGGCGGGCGATTTCCGCCAGTTGCCGGCCATTCATCCCCGGTAGACCAACGTCGGTCACCAGCAGATCCACACGCAGCTCCGATTCCAGCAGCGGCAGGGCGGCGCTGGCGTCGGCGGCTTCGTGGGCGAGGTAACCCAGCTCCTTGAGCAGATCGAGCACCAGCATGCGCACTGCCGGGTCATCTTCAACCACCACCACGGTTTCGCCACAGGTGGCCGTCGGCGCTGCACCGAGGGTTTCCACAACTGGCCGTTCCGGCTCCAGCAGGTTCAGGCGCGGCAAGTACAAGCGCACACAGGTGCCCTGATTCGGCAGGCTGTCGAGGCTGACATGGCCGCCCGACTGCTGGGCGAAGCCATAAATCATCGACAGTCCGAGCCCGGTGCCCTGGCCGATCGGTTTGGTGGTGAAGAACGGATCGAACGCCTTGGCGCGTACCGACGGCGTCATGCCGGTGCCGTTGTCGCTGACCGCCAGCATCAGGTAATCGCCGGCCTTGACCGGTTCGAGGGTGGTGATGTCGTTGCCGTCGAGGTAGACGTTGGCAGTTTCGATCAGCAGCTCGCCGCCATCGGGCATGGCGTCGCGGGCGTTGATCACCAGGTTGAGCAAAGCATTTTCCAGTTGGCTGACGTCGGTGCTGATCGGCCACACGTCGTCGGCCAGGCGCAGCGTGAGTTCGATCGGGTCGCCCTTGGTGCGGCGGATCAAATCTTCCAGCGAATGAATCAGTTCGTTGACGTTGAGGGTCTTGCGGTCCAGCGACTGCCGGCGCGAGAACGCCAGCAGCCGATGGGTCAGCGCCGCCGCTCGGTTGGCCGACGAAACCGCCGCTTCGGTGAAACGGCCGATTTCATCGGCGCGGCCGTCGGCGATGTAGCGCTGCATCAGGTCGAGGCTGCCGATGATTCCAGTGAGCATGTTGTTGAAGTCGTGGGCGATACCGCCGGTGAGCTGGCCGACCGCTTCCATTTTCTGCGCATGGCGCAACGCATCTTCGGCGCGCTCACGTTCGAACATCTCGTTCTGCAGACGCTGATTGGCCTGAGCCAGTTGTTCGGTGCGGGCGCTGACCCGTTCCTCCAGGGTTTCATTGAGATTGCGCAGGGCTTCTTCGGTTTTTTTTCGTTCGGATTCGTCGATCACGAAAATATAGAAACCGTTGACTGAGCCGTCGGCGCCGTGGCGCGGCAGGTAATTCATCAGCGCATGGCGGTTGCTGCCGTCGCGATGCGGGGTATACAGGCTGAACGAGCAGGGCCGCCCGGCCAGGGCCTCGGCAATATAGGGCGCGCGCAGGAAGTAGGCTTCTTCGCCGATCACTTCGCGAATGGTACGGCCATACAGTTCCTGCGGCGTGAGGCCGTACCAGTCCAGATACGCCGCATTGTTCAGGCGGAAGCGCTCTTCGTGGTCGACGTAACTGATGAGGATCGGCATTGCATTGATGATCAGCTGCAATTCCGTCTGGCTCTGGCGCAGCGCCTGCTCGGTGTGCTTGCGCTCGGTCAGGTCCAGCGCGGCGCCGAGGAAACGCACGGGTCGCCCGTGGTGATCCTTGTAACAGCGGCCCCGGGCAAACACCCAGCGTAGCTCGCCGTCGGCTTTGAGCAGGCGGTATTCCTCGGCGTATTCGGTGCCGTGGGTGATGCAATGCTTGATGCTGCGGGCGATCAGCGCGCGGTCTTCGGGGTGCACGCCTTGCAGGTAGTCGCTGATCGGTAACTGGCTGGCGTGGGCCGGATCGATGCCGTGTAGTTGGGCGAAATGGGCGTCGGCGATGAAACGGTCTTCGCCGATGTCCCAATCCCAGGTGCCAACCGCATCGGTGGCGGCCAGCGCCAGTTGCAGGCGTTCTTCAGTGTCGCGCTGAGCCTTGAGACTTTCTTCGGAACGGCGTTGCAATTCGAGGGCGATGCGCCGGCGTTCGTTGGTTTCGATGGCCGTCACCAGGATTCCGGCCACTTGCGTGCTTTCATCGCGGATGGGGCTGTAGGTCAGGTCCAGCCAGAAGTCGGACTCTACGCCTTCACGTTGCAGGGTAAATCGCCGCTCGCTGTAGGTGCGCACCTGGCCTTGTAGGACGGCTCGATAAATCGGGTCGGTAAAGTCCTGAAGTTCTGGCCATATAAGGTGCGCGGGCTGTCCGAAAGCGTGCGGATGCTTGCTCCCGGCGAGCATCGCAAAGCCATTGTTGTAGATCTGCGTGAGCTGCGGCCCCCACAACAGCAGCATCGGCATCGGTGAGTGAATCACGATGTCCACCGCGGTGCGCAGGCTTTGCGGCCAGGTGCCAGAAGCGCCCAACGGCGTGCGGCTCCAGTCGGTACGGGCGATCAGGGCTTGGGCGTCATCGGGGGAGGGTGCTGCGTTCATCACATGTATCCTGAGCGTCGGTCAGTGCGTTGGCATCTACTATTCTTGCACTTGCGGTAGACGCTGTATGACCCGTTACGTCACGACAGCGGGTCATTTCTGTTCATTGAATGCTTCGCGGGTGCTTATTGCCATGGAAATCGATGCACTGTTGCTCCGTCTGTCGAGCCAGCACGGTTCTGACCTGTTCCTGTCCACGGGAGCGCCACCCAGTGCGCGCATCGATGGCGTGCTGACGCCGTTCAGCGAGCGGCCGTTCAAGCCCGGCGAGGTCGAGACTATCGCCAACTCCCTGATGGACGCCGAGCAACGGCGCGAGTTCGATCGGGATCTGGAAATGAACCTGGCGATTTCCCGTACGGGCATCGGGCGTTTTCGGGTGAACGTCTTCAAGCAACGCAATGATGTGTCAATCGTAATCCGCAACGTCAAACTCGATATCCCGCGCTTCGAAGACCTGAAACTGCCGCCGGTATTGCTGGAAACGGTGATGCTCAAACAGGGGCTGATCCTGTTCGTTGGCGCCACCGACTCCGGCAAGTCCACTTCGCTGGCCGCGCTGATCGATCACCGCAACCGCCACAGCAGCGGGCACATCATCACCATCGAAGACCCGGTGGAGTATATCCATCGACACCAGCGCTCGATCATCAATCAACGCGAAGTCGGCGTCGATACCCGCAGCTTCCATGCGGCGCTGAAAAACACCCTGCGCCAGGCCCCGGATGTGGTGCTGATCGGCGAGATCCGCGACCGCGAAACCATGGAGCATGCGCTGACATTTGCCGACACCGGGCACCTGGTGCTGTCGACGTTGCATGCGCACAATGCCAATCAGGCGCTGGACCGTATCGTCAATCTGTTCCCCGAAGAGCGCCGCCCGCAGTTGCTGCATGCACTGGGCAACAATCTCAAGGCGTTCGTCTCGCAACGGCTGGTGCGTACGCTGGACGGTCAGCGCCGGGCGGCGGTCGAGGTGATGCTTGGCACCCCGACCATCGCCGACCTGATCCGCCGCAACGAGTTGGGCGAACTCAAGGGCATCATGGAAAAGTCCGGCGAGGTCGGCATGCAGACCTTCGACGCGGCGCTGTACGGGCTGGTGGTGGAGGGCGTGATCAGTGAGGACGAAGCACTCAAACATGCCGATTCGCAGAACAACCTGCGCCTGCGTTTGAAGCTGCACGCCGAGGCGGGCCCGGCGCCCGCGCCCATTACATCAGGCGATTGGGGCCTGATGGATTAACACCTGACCCCTGTGGGAGCGGGCTTGCTCGCGAAAGCAATCCATCAGTCGATATCAGCGGGACTGGCACACCGCTTTCGCGAGCAAGCCCGCTCCCACAAGGGCATGAGGGATCAGTCCGACAGCTCCAGGCGATTGCGCGGCCGCTGCCTGCGCCCACCACATCAGGCGATTGGGGCTTGATGGATTAACACCTCACCCCTGTGGGAGCGGGCTTGCTCGCGAATGCAATCCATCAGTCGATATCAGCGGGACTGGCACACCGCTTTCGCGAGCAAGCCCGCTCCCACAAGGGCATGGCGTGCTAATCCGACAGCTCCGGGCGATTGCGGAACTGCTCCAAGGCCTCGGGATTGGCCAGCGCATCGGTATTTTTCACCGGCTCGCCATGCACCACATTGCGCACCGCGAGTTCCACCACCTTGCCGCTGATGGTGCGCGGAATATCGGTCACCGCGACGATCTTCGCCGGCACGTGGCGCGGTGTGGTGTTGGCGCGGATCACCTGGCGGATCTGCTGTTGCAGATGGTCATCCAGCGTCACGCCATCCTGCAGACGGACAAACAGCACTACGCGCACATCGTCCTGCCATTGCTGTCCGATCGCCACGCTGTCCAGCACCTGCGGGACTTTCTCGACCTGACGATAGATTTCCGCCGTGCCGATGCGCACGCCGCCGGGGTTGAGCACGGCGTCGGAGCGGCCGTGGATCAGCATCCCGCCGTGGGGCAATTGCTCGGCGTAGTCGCCCTGGGCCCAGACACCGGGGAACAGGCTGAAATAGGATTTGCGCAGTTTTGCGCCGTCAGGGTCATGCCACAGCCCGACGGGCATCGCCGGGAAGTGCCGGGTGCAGACCAGTTCGCCTTTTTCGCCGACCACGGCAACGCCGGCGTCGTTCCACACTTCAACCGCCATGCCCAGGCTCTTGCCCATGATTTCGCCGCGGCGCACCGCCGACAGCGGATTACCGTTGACGAAGCACGACACCACATCGGTGCCGCCGGACATCGACGCCAGGCACACATCGCGCTTGAAGTCGCGGTAGACGAAGTCATAACTCTGCGGCGACAGCGCGGAGCCGGTGCAGAGCAGGGTCTTCAGGCTACTCAGATCATGGCTGTGCGCAGGCTTCAAACCGCTGCTTTCCAGTGTCGCGAGAAACTTGGGGCTAGTGCCGAACACACTGATGCGCTCGTCGTCGATCAGGTCGAGCAAGCGCTCATGGCCCGGGTGAAACGGCGAGCCGTCATACAGCACCACCGCGCTGCCGACCGCGAGGGCCGAGACCAGCCAGTTCCACATCATCCAGCCGCAAGTGGTGTAGTAGAACAACCGGTCACCGGGGCCGAGATCGACGTGCAGCCCATGCTCCTTGGCATGCTGCAGCAGCACGCCGCCGGTGCTGTGCACGATGCATTTCGGCACGCCGGTGGTGCCACTGGAATACAACACGTACAACGGGTGATTGAACGGCACCGGGACAAACCGCGGTTCGCCGCCGGGTTGGTAGAACTCGTCCCACAACGTCACGTTGGCGTGGGTTTGGTAATCCTCGGTACGGGTCTGCGCGCGAGCGTAGGGCACGATGATCAACTGCTGCAGCGATGGCAGTTGCGCGAGGATTTCGTTGATCTTGGTGGTCTGGTCGATGTCTTTGCCGGCGTAACGGTAGCCGGCGCAGGTGATCAACACTTTGGGTTCGATCTGGCCGAAACGGTCGATCACGCCGTGTGTGCCGAAGTCTGGCGACGAGCACGACCAGATCGCGCCGAGGCTGGTGGTCGCGAGCATCGCCACCAGAGTCTGCCAGGTGTTGGGCATGCACGCGGCCACCCGGTCGCCGAGGCCGACACCGGCGGCTTGCAGGCTGGCCTGAAAACCGGCGACGTGCTCGGCCAGTTCGGCCCAGGTCAGCTGTTCGCGCTGACCGTTTTCCGCCACGGCGATCACTGCAACGGCATCGTCACGACGGCGCAGCAGGTGTTCTGCAAAGTTCAGGGTCGCGCCGGGAAACCATTCGGCACTGGGCATCTGCGCGCCTTCACGCAGGACGGCGTCGGGCTGGGTGTGAAAGCGGATGTCGAAGAAATCGACGATCGCCTGCCAGAACGCTTCGCGCTGTTCCACGCTCCAGCGGTGCAGGTCGGTGTAGCTGCTCAGCGCCAGGCCATGGCGCTGATTGATGTCGCGGCGGAACTGATCCATGCGCGATTGGGCGATACGCTCGGCATCGGGTTGCCAGAGGAGGTCGGACATTGGTTTGCCTCTTGTTGTGTTGTTCATGACACATCACTTGTAGGAGTGAGCCTGCTCGCGATAGCGGAATTACACTCAACATTGATGTTGGCTGATACACCGCTATCGCGAGCAGGCTCGCTCCTACAGGGACGCAGCATTACTGCGCCAACCACCCCCCATCAATATTCCACGCCGCCCCGCGCACCTGGCTGCCAGCCTCGCTGCATAGAAACAACACCAATTCCCCAAGATGCTGCGGCGTGACGAACTCCAGCGACGGCTGCTTCTCCGCCAGCAAATCATGCTGCGCCTGCTGCGGATCGACGCCTTTGGCGGCACGATCATCGATCTGCTTCTGCACCAGCGGCGTCAATACCCAGCCCGGACAGATCGCGTTGCAGGTCACATTACTGGTAGCCGTTTCCAGGCCAACCACTTTGGTCAAACCGATCACCCCATGCTTGGCCGCGACATACGCGGCTTTACCGGTCGATCCCACCTGACCATGCACCGAGGCAATGTTGACGATTCGCCCCCAACCCTTGGCGCGCATGCCCGGCAGGCTAAGGCGGGTGCTGTGGAACACCGATGACAGGTTGATCGCGATGATCGAGTCCCAGCGCTCTACCGGGAACTCCTCCACGGCCGCCACGTGCTGAATCCCGGCGTTGTTGACCAGAATGTCGACGCCGCCGAATTCGCGTTCGGCGTAAGCGATCATGTCGGCAATCTGCGCCGGATCGCTGACATCGGCTGGATGGTGACCGACCTTGCCACCGAACTGGCCGACTTCGGCGATCACGCTCGAGGCATCACCGAAACCGTTGAGAATCAGATTGGCGCCGGCCTTGGCCAGGCTCAGGGCGATGCCCAGACCGATGCCGCTGGTGGAGCCGGTGACCAGTGCGGTCTTGCCCGAAAGAGTCGTCATGAATACCTCACACAATGCCAGTGGCGTAGAAAGTGCCGATCACTACGAAGACCGCCAGGGTCTTGATCAGCGTAATACAGAAAATGTCTTTATAGGCTTCGCGGTGGGTCAGGCCAGTGACCGCCAGCAGGGTGATCACCGCGCCGTTGTGCGGCAGGGTGTCCATGCCGCCGCTGGCCATCGCGGCCACGCGGTGCAGCACTTCCAGCGGAATGTTCGCCGCGTGCGCCGCTGCGATGAACTGCTCGGACATCGCCGCCAGAGCAATGCTCATGCCGCCCGATGCCGAACCGGTGATACCCGCCAGCAGGGTCACGG
The DNA here is from genome assembly GCF_004683905.1 of Pseudomonas fluorescens. Taxonomy (NCBI): domain Bacteria; kingdom Pseudomonadati; phylum Pseudomonadota; class Gammaproteobacteria; order Pseudomonadales; family Pseudomonadaceae; genus Pseudomonas; species Pseudomonas fluorescens. The sequence continues at coordinate 3,329,361 of NZ_CP038438.1, read as the reverse complement.
TGATGGCTTCGTTGACCAGTGGATTGGGGATTTGCTTGAGCCAGTCGGCCAGCACCAGAAAGCCCGGCAACGAGGCGATTACCGCACCGAAACCGTATTCCGAGGCGGTGTTCATCGCCGCCAGCAATGCGCCGCTGACCGCACTTTTGCTGCCTTCGGCGAGTTTGCTGCGGATCGCCTTGAAGCCGAACACCAGCACCATCAGGATGCCGATCAGCAATGCCGCCTGCACCGCCCAGATCGCGGTGAGCTTGGCGATTTCTGTGGTTACCGGCGTGGCCATGCCGGGCAGCGCGAGGCTGTGGGTCTTGCCGTACCACTGCGGAATCCACTGGGTGAACAGCAGGTTCATGATGCCCACCGCCAGCAGCGGTGAGAGGGCGATCCATGGGTTCGGCAGTTTCAGGTCTTCGGCGGTTTCCGGTTCGTTACGCAGTTCGGTGCCATAGCCTTCACCGGCGCGCTGGGCCTTGTTGCGTTGGCGCTGCAGGAACAGCATGCCGGCGCAGAACACGAAAATCGTGCCGATCACTCCCAGCCACGGCGCGGCCCATGCGGTGGTGTTGAAGAAGGTGCTGGGAATGATGTTCTGAATCTGCGGCGTACCGGGCAGGGCGTCCATGGTGAACGAGAACGCGCCAAGGGCGATGGTCGCCGGGATCAGGCGCTTGGGGATGTTGCTCTGGCGGAACATTTCCGCGGCAAACGGATACACCGCGAACACCACCACGAACAACGACACGCCGCCGTAAGTGAGCAAGGCGCAGACCAGCACGATCACCAGCATCGCCTGACGGGTGCCGAGCAAGCGAATCGCTGCGGCCACGATCGAACGGGAGAACCCCGACAATTCGATCAACTTGCCGAACACGGCACCGAGCAGGAACACCGGGAAATACAGTTTGATGAAACCGACCATTTTCTCCATGAACACCCCGGTGAAGGCAGGGGCGACTGCAGAGGGGTCGGTCAGCAGGACAGCGCCGAGGGCGGCAATCGGGGCGAAGAGGATGACGCTGTAGCCACGGTAGGCGGCGAGCATCAGCAGCGCGAGGGCTGCCAAGGCAATGATCACACTCATGGTGTGTCTCCAGGGATTGTTATTTTTGTGGGTGTTGCGGGTGCAGGAGAGGCTTTAGCGAGATCTGTGCCAGATATTCAAGTCATTGAAATGTAAGGGTTTTATAGGTTTCAACGTGTTGAGAGTTGAAGGGTTGTCTCCTTCTGGAGATTTTTGTTGAGAGGGCTGACGCCTTCGCGAGCAAGCCCGCTCCCACATTTGGAAAGAGTATCCCCTGTGGGAGCGGGCTTGCTCGCGAAGCTTTTGTTGTTGTCTTTTTGTGGAGACTTAAGTCTCTTTATTGAGACTCGGCGATGCCCAAGGCCAGCATCTTCTTGTACAGCGTCGAGCGTCCCAGTCCCAGTCGAGCCGCCGCCTCCGGCACTTTGCCCGCACATTGCGCGAGGGCAGACTGGATCAGCTGCCGGTCAAACCGCTGCCGCGCCTCGGCGAAAGTCTCTTCCGCCAACGGCTTCAGCGTCGTTACCGACGGGCGTTCAACCGGTGTGAAGGTGCCGATCGCAGCGCGAATATCCTCTTCGGTGAGGATCAGGTCATCGCTGAGCAGCGCCGCGCGCTCCAGCACGTTGCGCAATTCGCGGATGTTTCCCGGCCACGCATGTTGCCCGAGCAGATCCAGCGCTGCGCGACTCAGCTCATGCTGACTGCGCAGTTCTTCAAGAATCGCCTCGCTGAGTGCCGGCAGATCGTCGAGACGTTCGCGCAGCGGCGGAACCTGGATCGGCAGCACGTTGAGGCGGTAATAAAGGTCGGCGCGGAACTCACCGCGCTTGATCGCGGCTTGCAGATCGGTCGAAGTCGCGGCGATCACTCGCACATCGCTCTGGATCACGTCGTTGGAGCCAACCGGTTCGAACTCCTTTTCCTGCAGCACCCGCAGCAGTTTGCTTTGCAGCGGCAACGGCATGTCGCCGATCTCATCGAGAAACAGCGTACCGCCCTGAGCGATCTGCAACTTGCCGGTGCGACCCTTGCGGTCGGCGCCGGTAAACGCGCCAGGCGCGGTGCCGAAGAATTCCGCTTCGAGCAACGCCTCCGGGATTGCGGCGCTGTTGATGCTGACGAAGGCTTTATGTGCCCGTGGCGAAGCGCTGTGAATCGCCTGAGCCAGCAACTCCTTGCCGGTGCCGGTTTCGCCGAGCAGCAATACCGGGGATTCGGCGCTCGCACTGCGGCGGGCACGGCGTTTGACTTCGAGGCTGGCGCTGCTGGTACCGATGAAATGGGCAAAGTTATATTTGGTCTGCCGCGCCCGCAGCAACGAGCGGGTCGAGGCCAGTTCTTCCTGCATGCTCAGGTAGCGCTTGAGCATCGGTGACAGGCTACGCAATTCGTCGAACAGAGCAAACCCGATGGCGCCGATCACCGCCCCGGCATCGTCGTGGATCGGCAGGCGCATCACCACCAGCGGCTCTTTCGGCGTGTCCTGCATGTCCAGCAGGATCGGCCGGCCGGTGCGCACCACTTCACGCAGCAGGCTGCCGGGGATCACGCTTTCGCAGGGTTGGCCGATGGCTTTTTTCGCCGACTCAAGACCAAAACGCCGGGCATAGCGTTCGTTCATCCAGACGATGTTTGCATCACGATCGACAATCACCGTGCCTTCGCTGGACTGCTCGATGATCTCGAACAGCGAGCGGATCGCCAGCGTGCGCACGCGTTGGTAGTCCTTGAGGCTTTCGGTGGTGTTCATCTGACAGATCCTGAATGTCTTTCGGCTTTGGCGACGCCATCGCGAGCAGGCTCACTCCTACAATGGAACGCATTTCAAATGTAGGAGTGAGCCTGCTCGCGAATGTTGCGACTCGGTATCAAGGCAAGCGCCGATTATGCCTACCCCGGATGCGCCGCCGCCAACAGCTCTTTGGTGTAAGGATGCTGCGGTGAGTCGAACACATCATGGCTGGCACCGCGCTCAACCACTTTGCCGTCCTTGATCACGATCATGTCATGCGCCAGCGCCCGCACCACCGCCAGGTCGTGGCTGATGAACAGGTAGGTCAGGCCGTGTTTTTCCTGAAGATCGCGGAGCAGGGCGACCACTTGTTTCTGCACGGTACGATCGAGGGCTGACGTCGGTTCGTCGAGCAGGATCAGTGCCGGTTTCAGCACCAGCGCCCGGGCGATTGCGATACGCTGGCGCTGACCACCGGAAAATTCGTGCGGGTAGCGATGACGGCTTTCCGGGTCCAGGCCGACTTCCTTGAGTACACGGATCACCTGTGCATCGCACTCATCGGCGCTGGACTGACAATGCACCTCCAGCCCTTCACTGATGATCTGCGCCACCGACATACGTGGACTGAGGCTGCCGAACGGATCCTGAAACACCACCTGCATCTGCCGACGCCATGGTCGCAATTGCTTCTGATCGAGACCGTCGAGGGCGGTGCCCTGAAAACGGATACTGCCCTCGGAATCGAGCAACCGCAGAATCGCCTGGCCCAGGGTCGACTTGCCCGAACCGGACTCACCGACAATGCCCAGGGTTTTGCCGCGCTGGATATTCAGGCTGATGCCGTCCACCGCGCGCAAATATTGTTTGCGCTGGAACAGCCCGCCACCGACGACGAACTCGACCCGCAGATCGTCCACCTCCAGCACGTTCTCGCGTTCATCGCGGGGCAGGGCTTCGCCTTCCGGCTCGGCGTTGAGCAGCACGCAGCTGTAAGGGTGTTTCGGTTCGGTAAACAGGGTTTCGCACGGGGCTTGCTCGACGATTTCGCCAGCCTTCATCACGCACACCCGTTGCGCAATGCTGCGCACCAGATTGAGGTCGTGACTGATCAGCAGCAGCGACATGCCCAGGCGTTGTTGCAGGGATTTGAGCAGCAGCAGGATCTTGCGTTGCACTGTCACATCAAGCGCCGTGGTCGGCTCGTCAGCGATCAGCAGTTCCGGCTCGCAAGCCAGCGCCATGGCGATCATTACTCGTTGCCGCTGGCCGCCGGACAGTTGATGCGGATAGGCCTTGAGGCGCTCTTTGGGTTTCTGAATACCCACCAGTTCCAGCAGTTCAAGAATCCGCTGCTGCGCCGCTTTACCGCCCAGGCCACGATGCACCAGCAGCGTTTCACCGATTTGCTTTTCGATGGTGTGCAGCGGATTGAGCGAGGTCATCGGCTCCTGAAAGATCATCGCGATCCGGTTGCCGCGCAGTTCACGCAGGACCTTCGGATCGGCGCCGAGCAGCTCCTGACCGCGATAGCGAATGCTGCCGCTGGTTTGCGCATCGCCTTCGGGGAGCAACTGCAGAATCGAATGCGCAGTCACCGATTTGCCCGAGCCCGACTCGCCGACCAGCGCCAGGCACTCGCCGGGCCGGATGTCCAGGCACAGGTCGCGCACCGCCGGCTGGCCATGGAAGGCGACGTTCAGGTCACGGATTTCGATCAGGTTATCAGTCATGGTCACACTTCAGGATCGAGGGTCGAACGCGTCACGTAACGCTTCGCCGATGAACACCAGTAAAGAAAGAATCAGCGCCAGGGTGAAGAATGCCGTCAGCCCGAGCCACGGCGCTTGCAGGTTCTGTTTGCCCTGGCCGATCAGTTCGCCCAGCGAAGCGCTGCCGGCGGGCATGCCGAAACCGAGGAAGTCGAGGGCGGTAAGGGTGGAAATTGCGCCGGTCAGAATGAACGGCAAGTAACTCAGCGTCGCGTTCATCGCATTCGGCAGGATGTGCCGGAAAATCACCTTGCGGTCGCTCAGGCCCAAGGCGCGAGCGGCTTTGACGTATTCCAGATTACGCCCGCGCAGGAACTCGGCGCGCACCACATCCACCAGTGCCAGCCATGAAAACAGCGCCATGATCCCCAGCAGCCACCAGAAATTCGGCTCGACAAAGCCGGACAAAATGATCAGCAGGTACAGCACCGGCAATCCGCTCCAGACCTCCAGCAAACGCTGCCCGAGCAGATCGACCCAACCGCCGTAATAGCCTTGCAGGGCGCCGGCAGCTATGCCGATCAGCGCGCTGACGGCGGTCAGCATCAGGGCAAACAGGATCGATACCCGGGCACCGAAAATCACCCGCGCCAACACATCACGCGCCTGATCGTCGGTGCCGAGCCAGTTGACCTTTGAGGGCGGGCTCGGCGCAGGTTGATTGAGGTCGTAGTTGGGCGTGTCGTCGCTGAACGGGATTGGCGGGAACAGCAGCCAGCCACCGTCCTTGCGGATCAGGTTCTGCACATAGTCACTGCGATAATCGGCCTGGAACGGCAATTGCCCGCCAAACTCCTGTTCGGTGTAGCGCTTGAGGACCGGGAAGTAGAGCTGGTTCTGATAGCTGACCACCAGTGGTTTGTCATTGGCGATCAGTTCACCGCCTAGCGTCACCACGAACAGTCCAATAAACAGCCACAACGACCACCAGCCACGGCGGTTTTTCTTGAATCGCGCGAAACGGCGACGGCCCAGAGGCGAGAGCTTGAACATCAGGCGTTCCTCGCGGCGAAGTCGATACGTGGGTCGACCAGGGTGTAGCACAAGTCGCCGATCAGTTTTATCAGGAGGCCGAACAGGGTGAAGATGAACAGCGAGCCGAACACCACCGGATAGTCGCGAGAAACCGCCGCTTCGTAACTCATGCGGCCGAGGCCGTCGAGGGAGAAGATCACTTCGATCAACAGCGAACCGGCAAAGAACACACTGATGAACGCCTGCGGAATCCCCGAGACCACCAGCAGCATCGCATTGCGGAACACATGGCCGTAAAGCACGCGGCGCTCGCTCAAGCCTTTGGCGCGGGCGGTGACTACGTACTGGCGGGTGATTTCATTGAGGAACGAGTTCTTGGTGAGGATCGTCAGCGTGGCGAAGCCGCCAATCACCAGCGCCGTCACCGGCAACACCAGGTGCCAGAAGTAATCGGCAATCTTGCCCAGGGTCGACAGCGATTCGAAGTTGTCCGAGACCAGACCGCGCACTGGAAACCAGTTCAATGACGTGCCACCGGCAAACACCACGATCAGAAACATTGCGAACAGAAACGCCGGCATCGCGTAGCCGATGATGATCGCGGTGCTGCTCCAGATGTCGAAATGGCTGCCGTGATGCACCGCTTTGCGGATGCCCAGCGGGATCGACACCAGATAGGTGATCAGCGTCGCCCACAAGCCGAGGGAAATGGTCACCGGCATTTTTTCCAGAATCAGATCGGTGACCGTCGCACCGCGGAAAAAGCTTTTGCCGAAGTCCAGCTGCGCGTAGTTCTTGAGCATCAGCCACAGCCGCTCATGCGCCGGTTTGTCAAAACCGTACTGCTTTTCGATGTCCTTGATCAGTTGCGGATCGAGGCCACGGCTGGCGCGCGAAGTGTTGCTCATGGTTTCGCTGGAACTGCCGCCGACACTCGCACCGCCGATCCCTTGCAGATGGGCGATGGCCTGTTCGACCGGGCCACCGGGTGCGGCCTGAATGATCACGAAATTGACCAGCAGGATGATCACCAGCGTCGGAATGATCAGCAGCAGGCGCCGCAGAATGTATGCCCACATCAGTGCGGTCCTCCGGGTCTGCCACGGCCGATTTTTTCGGCGGTCATCTGCTGGTTGGTCAGCGGCGTACTGCTGATTTCCCACCAGCTCTCGATCGCTTCGTCATTGCTGGCCTGGATCGCCGGCATGCCGAAGCGGTTCCACCAGACGGTGGAGGTGCCCGGCGGGTAATAGTTGGGAATCCAGTAGTAGTTCCATTGCAGCACCCGGTCCAGAGCGTGGGCGTAGTGCAACATGTCGCTTTGGGTCGACGCGCGGATCAGGCCGTTGATCAGGGTGTCGACCGCCGGATTCTTCAGCACCATGTAATTGTTGGCGCCGGGGTCGTTGGCCGATATCGAACCGAAGTAGTTGAGCAACTCGCCCCCCGGAGACGTGCTGACCGGGTAGCCGGTGACGATCATGTCGTAATCACGGCTCATCAGGCGATTGACGTATTGCGAGGAGTCGATGCGACGGATATTCAGCTCAATGCCGATCTGCTTCAGCGTGCGCTTGTAAGGCAGAAGCAGGCGATCCATACCGTTCTGGCTGACCAGAAAGGTGAAACTCAACGGTTCGCCTTCGGCGTTGACCAGTTGGTCGCCCTCGGGTTTCCAGCCAGCCTGTTCGAGCAGTTCCAGGGCTTGCAGTTGCTTGTCGCGGATCAGCCCGCTGCCATCGGTTTTCGGCGCCTCGAAGACCTGGGTGAACACTTCGTCGGGAACCTGCCCGCGCAACGGCTCGAGGATTTTCAGCTCGGCGGTATCCGGCAACTCGCGGGCTGCCAGTGCGGTATTGGAGAAATAGCTCTGCTGGCGGATGTACATGTTGCGCATCATCTGCCGGTTGCTCCACTCGAAATCCCAGAGCATCGCCAGCGCCTGGCGCACCCGACGATCCTGGAACATCGGTTTCTGCAGGTTGAACACGAAGCCCTGCGCAGATTGCGGGGCCTCGGTGGCCAGGTGGGCTTTCTGCAAACGTCCGTCACTCAGCGCAGGGCTGTCGTAACCGATCGAATAGCCGGTGGCGGAAAACTCGCGGTTGTAGTCATAGGCACCGCCGCGCAATACCTGGCGGGCGACATCGGTGTCGCCGAAATATTCGATGCTGAAGTGATCGAAGTTATACAGGCCGCGACTGACCGGCAGGTCCTTGCCCCACCAGTCGGGGTTGCGTTCAAAGGTGATGCTGCGCCCGGAGTCGACCTTGCCGACCCGATACGGGCCGCTGCCCAGTGGTGGTTCATAGCCACCGCCACCGGCGAAGTCGCGGGTTTTCCACCAGTGCTCGGGAAACACCGGCAGGGTGGCAATGTCCAGCGGCAGGGTGCGGTTCTCGTTGCTCTTGAAATCGAAGCGCACGGTCAGCGGCGCTTCCACTTCCACGCCTTTGACGTCGGCGAACTGCGTGCGATAGCGCAGGCTGCCCTGGGTCATCAACAGGTCATAGGTGTAGCGCACGTCTTCGGCAGTGATCGGCTTGCCGTCGGCAAAACGCGCCTTGGGATCGATGAAGAAGCGCAGCGACAGACCATCCTCCGAGCGCTCCATCTTTTGCGCCACCAGGCCATAGACCGTGTAGGGCTCGTCCATCGAGCGCTGGGCCAGCGGCGAATAGAGCATGCCGTCGATCTGGGTGACGCCGATGCCTTTATCTATATAAGGCAGGATGTGATCGAAATGCCCGATCTCTATCGCCGAGCGGCGCATGGTGCCGCCCTTGGGCGCCCGCGGATTGGTGTAGTCGAAATGGCTGAAACCGGCCGGGTATTTGGCAGGTTCGCCATAGACGGTCAACGCATGTTGCGGGGTGGCGTTCACACCGGCGGCGCCCAATAGCAGGGCCACGGCAGTGAACAGTAAAGTCGGGAAAGCCAGTCGCATTGTCAGCCTTAAAGCCGGGTGATCGATAAGCGCAATTTGTACGCGAGCGGCGCGTCAGTCGCCAGCCGTATCCTGTAACCAAAACACAACGGCCCACCAAAAGGCGGGCCGTTGGGACAGCAATCAGGCGACGGATCAGTCCTGACGGCTGGTGACTTCGAGCAGGTGATAACCGAACTGGGTCTTCACCGGGCCTTGCACGACGTTGATTGGCGCGCTGAAGACTACGGTGTCGAATTCCTTGACCATCTGGCCAGGACCGAATGAACCCAGATCGCCGCCCTGACGGCTGGACGGGCAGCTGGAGTTGGCCTTGGCGACCTCGGCGAAATCAGCACCGGCTTCGATCTGGGCCTTGAGTTCGTTGCACTTGTCTTCGCTGGAAACCAGGATGTGGCGGGCAGTGGCTTTAGCCATGGGGAAATTCTCCAATCTATTTCAGTAAAGTGTGGAGCCTACCGGATTCAGTAAGCGATTTCTCTGCAAAGTTCCACTCGGTACATTGACGTACATCTACAGTTGCGCGGCTTTCAGGCGCATCGCGTGTTCGACATAGAGGTCGACGGGATCCGCGCCGGGTATTCGCGACCCGCCCGGATGGCGCAAGCTGCCAAGGTGATTGAGGGGATAGTCGGAGCGGATGACCCGGCCCAGGTGAGAACTGTAACGGCCCACGAAACCATCGTTCTGTCCGGCCTCCGTGACGAAATGGCTGGATAATGCGTGGCAGACGGAATGCACTGGATCCAGAGCCTGCAACAAATTGTCCTGCAGCGTGCCGCTCCAGGAGTAGTAGTGGACGTCATTGACCCGTTCCGCCCCCTGGCCGCCCCACGTCGAAGGCAGGCCTTGAGGGTATTTTTTGTTGAATTGCCCGACGTCCGCAGTCGTCAGGGCATTGAGTGCAGCTACGGCGGCCTGCGGCAGACCCGGTTGACCGCTGAGCAGCGAGAGGAATCGCGCAAACTGTGTCGCAGCGTGCTCCGCCACCTGCTCCGGCAGGCCTCCCGGAACCAGCGCCAGGCGTAAGGCGTCAGCCAGTTCCGAGCCGTGATTGGGGCCGCTGACCGATGTCACCGAGGCGACTTTCTCCGGCGCGAGCGCAGCGGCATAACGGCATGCCAGCGCGCCCTGGCTATGTCCGATCAGGTTGACTTTACCGGCGCCGGTGCCTCGCAGAACGCGCTCGATCTGGAACATCAATTGCTGGCCGCGAACTTCGTTGTCATGGGTTGCGGACAGCTGCGGCACAAACACTTGCCCGCCTGCCTCCCTCAGCGCTTGCTTGACATCATGAAAAAGCTCGAAATGGCCGATACGGTCAAACCCGAACAGGCCATGGACCAAAAGGATGGGGTAGCGGGTTGTCGCATTCCGTTGCATGTTCCTGCCTCTTTTGCAGATGCTTGTCAGTGGTTGGTGCGTGCCACTGTAAAACAGGCCTGCGGGTCGGCGATGTCTGAAAAATCCTCTGTACTAAAAGGAAATTGGACTAAAAGCGGTACGAATTTTCGCTTCTGCTTGAGAGGGTAGTCGGAACATTTGGCAATCTTTTGCCCGGTATCGCTGGATTCTGCTTCGTAAGCCTACGTCATGCGGTGTATTTACCCTGCCGACGGAAGGCGTTGTCCTGACTTCCGCCGGTCGCTGGATGGTGTTCAATGGATTTCGTTCGACGCGGCCTTCACGGCGGCGTTTTATCCAAGGAATGGAGCTACGAATGTCTATATACGAAGCCACCGGCGATTCTTCTGTGGTACCAGCGTCAAATATGTCCCCTGTAGCGGATGAATCCGGTGAACACCGTCTTCTGAGTTTGAAGGTGGACGGCGACCACTTCGAATTCTGCTATCGACACGCGTCTGCGGCGGCAGACTCTCCAGACTCGTGGCTGCCTGCACCGATGCTTGAGGTTATGGAGGGTGGAATGCTTGATCCTTCACTGGACCATGCATTCGTCAGGGTGGCGCCTTACCCGAACATGTTGTGCGGCGACAAACTTGTGCTGAGCTGGCAAGGGCTGGATGACGAAGGATTGCCCTATATTCACGAAACCACTCGTGCGGTCAGTGAAAGTCAGGTGGGTCAGGAACTCGTCTTTGTCATAAAGGGTTTGCACATCGCAGCGCTGGAGCGCGGCTCGCTGGAGGTTTACTGGACGCTGTACAGCGTTGCGCTGCAGAAGCCCGTGTCATCCAGGCATTTGCAGCTGAATGTGGGTGATCCGGAACCCGATTTGCTGGCTCCGATCCTTGAAGAAACGGTGGGCGGGACGCTCGATCCGGCCCGTGTTCCGCAGGGCACTAGCGTTGTCGTGCGACCTTACGCCCGCATGGCTGTCGGGGACCGGGTCATCCTGTCGTGGCAAGGTGTCGAAGGACTGCCGGTGATCAGTGATGTGTTGCTCGTGGAGCCGTTTGCTGTCGGCGAAGCGCTGTCTTTCTGGATACCCGCAGATCGCATCGCCCCTCATCGTATGCAGGAGGTGAGCGTCAGCTACCGGGTGGAATCAAGGTCGGCGCAGGTGAGGAACTCTGCAACCTCGCGAATTCTGATCGCGCCATTGATGCGAGGCGAGCTCGCAGCTCCGCAGGTACTGGAAGCGCAAGATGGCGAACTGGAGGCAGTAGATGCCGAGGATGGCATTACCGTGGTGATCGGCAATGCCCAGGCCGAGGAGGGGGAGCTGGTTTACTTGAAATGCGATGGTGAGTATTTCAGTCACCGCGATGATCGGGACATCACCCGGGAAACTGCAGGCCAGCCCTTGGTATTCATCGTGCCTTATCGTTTCTGGCGAGAGCATCGGGAAACTGTGGTGCAGGTGTCGTATTCAGTGGAGCGGCTGGATGATGTCAGCCAGGCTTCCGAGATAACACGCATCCGGGTGCGGGCATAACCCGGTGGTGAAGTCTGAGCGATGACTCAGCCTTTGCGGGATTTTGATAAGCCCGCAAAGGCTGCTCGGATCATCAGGCTCGAAGTCGCTTGGCGGCATTCGACAGCAACTGCTCCGTCGCGCTGAACCCCAGGCAACCATCGGTGATCGATACGCCATAACGCAGTGCAGGGCTCAAAGGCTGGCAGCCCTCGAACAGATGGGACTCAATCATCATGCCGATCAAGGCGCGATCACCTTGCAGGCGTTGTTCGAGCACCTCGTTGAACACGTCGGGCTGGCGCAATGGGTCCTTGCCGCTGTTGGCGTGGCTGCAGTCGACCATGATCCGGCTCGGAATTTTCAGTCGGCTCAGGTCGGCATGTACCCGGGCGACGCTTTCGCGATCGTAGTTAGGACCGTGATGACCGCCGCGCAGCACTATATGAGTGTCGGGGTTGCCCGGGGTCTGGATGATCGCCGGGTGTCCTTGGCTGTCGACGCCGAAGTGTCGGTGCGGATGTGCTGCTGAGCGCATGGCGTCGACGGCTACACCTACGCCACCGTCGGTGCCGTTCTTGAAACCTACGGGCATGTTCAGGCCGCTGGCCATTTCCCGGTGAATCTGCGATTCGGTGGTGCGTGCACCGATAGCAACCCAACTGAGCAGGTCGTCGAAGTAGCCGGTCGCCATTGGTTGCAGCAACTCGGTAGCGATGGGCAGCCCCAGGCGGATCATCTCAAGCATCAATTCACGCGACAGGGTCAGGCCGCCAGCCATGTCGTCGCTGCCATCCAGGTGCGGGTCGTAAGCCAGACCTTTCCAGCCGACGGTGGTGCGGGGTTTTTCGATGTAGGCGCGCATCACCAGCAGCATCTCGTCTCTGACTTCATGGGCCAGGCGGGAAAGTTTTTCGGCGTATTCGAGTGCGGAGCGCGCGTCATGAATCGAGCAAGGGCCGACGACGACCAGCAGGCGATGGTCTTCGCCATTGAGGATCGCGCGGACAGCCTGGCGGTGGGCTGCGACTTGCTGGGCGAGGGCATTGCTCAGGGGCAATTGCTGTTTGAGCTGCAATGCGCTGGGCAGACGCAGGGTCAGTGCTTCGTTGGCAGAATCAAGGGTGGTCAGTGGCAGAGCAGAAACAGACGAGTTCATATTCGGGATTCCTGGGCTGGCGGCGGGTGTTTCCCGCTCACTCGGCCCTACTGGGGTGTTCGACAATTGGCCGGATTGGCTGCGTGTGTGTGCTTGCCACCTGTGGGTGACCGATCGGAGGCGGCAGGCTGTCCCGAGCGGAGGTTGCTAAATCGCCAGGCGGTAAAAGTGTCGTAACGGTAATAAGTGGCGTAGTTCATGTCGTGATTCCTCAAAGTTCTGGTGTGTTGCTGAAAAATTTGGGGCCTGAAAAAACAAAACCCCCGGTCGGGAGGCCGACCGGGGGTTGAGAATTCTCTGGTAGGCGACCCGTTTTTATGGGCGCCGGTGGGTATCAGGCGCGCCAGTGGCTAAACCAATACCCAAAATAAAAGCTGACAGGAGCGCAAGCGTCATTCGCCCGGGCAGCCGCAACCGAGCGCAGGGCGCTGGCGGAACGAAGCTGTGAGAGGGCGTTGAACATGGTTGTCTCCGATGAATGCGCCGAGCTTACTAGAGGCCCGTACGGCTGAGCAATCAGAAATTGCTATCGCCATTGCGGAGGTTACCTATCGCTTGAGTGCTGCAGGCGTTGTGACACACTGGTTGCTTTGCACAAACACCAAGGATGATTCATGTCGATGTTCACGGTCGCTGCAGCCCAGTCGCTCTCCATTGCCGGTGATCTGGCGGCGAACATCGCCCGTCATTTGCGCTTCATGGCCGTGGCGGCGGAGCAGGGCGTCGAGCTGCTGGTGTTCCCGGAGCTGTCGCTGACAGGCTACGAAGGCCAGATGGCCGCAGACCTGGCAATCGATCCGCAGGATGCTGTGCTGCAACCCTTGCGCGATTGCGCTCGCGAGCTAGGCCTCACCGCTGTCGTCGGTATGCCGATTCGCGATAGGGACAGTTCGAAGGTATTGATCGGCGCGCTGACATTAGGAGGGGATGGTTCTCTTGAGGTTTACAGCAAACAACATCTGCACAGTGGCGAAGAGCTTTTCTATGCCCCAGGTGCTGGTGGTTCGTCCTTGAGCATAGGCGGCGATACCATAGCGCTGGCGGTCTGCGCTGATTTTTCCCATGCCAGTCACGCGGCCGCGGCCGCCGATCTTGGTGCCGACCTGTACGCAGCAGGCGTGCTGATCGGGGAAAAAGGCTACGGCGTGGATAGCGCGCTGCTGCAGGGCTATGCCCAAAACCACTCAATGGCGGTGCTGATGGCCAATCACGCCGGGCTCACGGGTGGATGGCAATCGGCGGGTCGCAGCGCGTTCTGGTCTGAAAGCGGGACGCTGGTGGTGGCGGCGCGAGGGCCGGGTGAAGTGTTGGTTATTGCCCGGCGTGATGCCGGCGCATGGCAGGGGCGGGTAGTACCCGTGGCGGTAGACCTGTGACCTGGGCATTGCGTCGTGCCGAATCGGCAGATCGGGCGTTCGCCCGAAAGCTGACGTGCCAGAACATGCTGCGCTATTACATTGACCACGAGCTGCTGTGGCAGGACGAAGCGTTCGACGTTGCCTGGGATGGGCGGGACAACTGGCTGGTCCTTCTTGGTGAAGTTCCTGTGGGATTTTTCAGTCTCAGTCATGATCGCCGGGCCTTGTACATCCGCGAGCTGCAAATAGCCGAGGTCTCTCGCAGGCAAGGTGCAGGATCCTGGGCGATTGATCAGGTTGTCGCTTTGGCTCGCGGCGAAAAACTGTCAGCACTGCGTTTGACAGTATTCAAAAATAATCCGGCGCAAAGTCTGTATAAGAGAAAAGGCTTCAAGGTGTGCGGTGAGGACGAGTGTTTCCTGAGGATGGAGCTCGATTTCGGTACACTTGTGCTCTGAAACCCACGGCCGGCAAGCCTTCGATGATGAATTGAAACTTTTTAAATGATGCTTGCCGCTAGGTCTGTCTGGCACTTTTTGCTAAGGTGTCCGGCATCCCAATAAGACCATATCGCGAGGTGTCTGCTTGATTAGGGTGCTAGTGGTCGACGACCATGATCTCGTTCGTACAGGCATTACACGTATGCTGGCCGATATCGATGGCTTGCAGGTGGTTGGACAGGCCGAGTCCGGGGAAGAATCCCTGATCAAGGCCCGTGAGTTGAAACCCGATGTGGTCCTGATGGACGTAAAGATGCCCGGTATTGGCGGCCTCGAGGCCACGCGCAAGCTGTTGCGCAGCCACCCGGACATCAAGGTCGTCGCGGTGACCGTGTGCGAGGAAGATCCATTTCCTACGCGCCTGTTACAGGCTGGTGCCGCCGGCTACCTGACCAAGGGCGCTGGTTTGCCGGAAATGGTTCAGGCGATCCGTCTGGTGTTTGCCGGGCAGCGATACATCAGCCCGCAGATTGCCCAGCAACTGGCGATCAAATCGTTCCAGCCAACCAACGATTCACCTTTCGACGCTTTGTCCGAGCGGGAAATCCAGATCGCGTTGATGATTGTCGGCTGCCAGAAGGTGCAGATCATTTCCGACAAACTCTGCTTGTCGCCGAAAACGGTGAACACATATCGCTACCGGATTTTCGAAAAGCTGTCGATCAGCAGTGATGTCGAGCTGACGTTGCTGGCTGTGCGCCACGGCATGGTGGATGCCAGCGCCTGATCATGACTGAAGTATTCGATTCCGGCGCCTTCCTGGCGACTGTCAGTGGGCGCCCCGGCGTCTATCGCATGTTCGACAGCGATGCGCGCCTGCTGTATGTCGGCAAGGCCAAGAACCTCAAGAAGCGCCTTGCCAGCTATTTTCGCAAGACCGGGCTGGCGCCAAAAACCGCTGCGCTGGTCGGGCGTATCGCGCAGGTCGAAACGACCATCACCGCCAACGAAACCGAGGCGTTGCTGCTTGAGCAGACGCTGATCAAGGAGTGGCGGCCGCCGTATAACATTCTGCTGCGCGACGATAAGTCCTATCCCTATGTCTTTCTGTCTGACGGCCAATTCCCACGTCTGAGCATCCACCGTGGCGCGAAGAAGGCCAAGGGCAAGTATTTTGGCCCGTACCCGAGCGCCGGGGCCATTCGCGAAAGTCTCAGCCTCTTGCAAAAGACCTTTTTCGTCCGTCAGTGCGAAGACAGCTATTACAAAAATCGCACGCGCCCGTGTCTTCAATATCAGATCAAGCGTTGCAAGGCGCCTTGTGTCGGTCTGGTCGAACCTGAGGTCTACGCCGAGGATGTACGCCATTCGGTGATGTTTCTCGAGGGGCGCAGTCATGCCCTGACCAATGAGCTGTCCACGGCAATGGAAGAGGCGGCAATCAATCTCGAATTCGAGCGCGCCGCCGAGTTGCGTGACCAGATTGCCTTGCTGCGCCGTGTTCAGGATCAGCAAAGCATGGAAGGTGGAACGGGCGACATCGATGTTATCGCAGCTTTCGTCAACCCGGGCGGCGCTTGCGTTCACTTGATCAGTGTGCGCGGCGGTCGGGTGTTGGGCAGCAAGAACTTCTTTCCGCAGGTGGGTATCGAGGAGGAGGTCGCTGAAGTCATGGCGGCGTTCCTCGGTCAGTACTACATCAGCAGTCCGGAGCGCGACCTGCCAGGCGAACTGATCGTCAACGTGGTTCCCGAAGACGCCACGGCTCTGATCGACGCCATCCACGAGCTGCGCGGTCGGGAGCTGAGCATCAGCCACCGGGTACGCGGCACGCGGGCTCGATGGCAGCAGTTGGCGGTCACCAATGCTGAGCAAGCGCTGGGCGCACGCCTGGCCAATCGTCAACACACGGCTGCGCGCTTCGATGCGCTGGCAGAAGTGCTGAACCTGGATGAGCCGCCGCAGCGTCTTGAGTGCTATGACATCAGTCACTCCAGTGGTGAGGCCACCGTCGCATCCTGTGTCGTGTTCGGCCCCGAAGGCGCGATCAAATCCGACTATCGTCGCTATAACATTGAAGGCGTCACGGCGGGTGATGATTATGCAGCCATGCACCAGGCGTTGACCCGGCGCTTCAGCAAACTGAAGGATGGCGAGGGCAAGCTGCCGGACATTCTGTTGGTGGACGGCGGCAAAGGTCAGTTGTCGATGGCCCGCGACGTACTCAACGAGCTGGCGGTGCCGGATCTCATTCTTCTGGGTGTGGCCAAGGGTGCAACACGCAAGGCAGGCTTCGAAACTTTGTATCTCAATGATGCCGCGCATGAGTTCACGCTGCGTGGCGATTCCCCGGCGTTGCACCTGATCCAGCAGATTCGTGACGAGGCGCACCGCTTCGCAATCACCGGCCACCGTGCGCGGCGCGGCAAGACCCGCCGCACCTCGACGCTGGAAGGCGTTGCAGGTGTCGGGCCGACCCGACGTCGGGACTTGTTGAAACATTTTGGTGGATTGCAGGAGCTGTCTCGTGCAAGCATCGAAGAGATCGCCAAAGCACCGGGGATCAGTAAAAAGCTCGCAGAGTCGATTTATGCAAACCTGCATAGCGAGTAGAATGCCAACTCACCTCGTAGCCAGTTGTGCCGATGAATATCCCTAATCTGATTACCGTTCTCCGCGTCCTGCTCATCCCGATCTTCATTTTGCTGTTTTACCTGCCTTACCAGTGGAGCTATATGGCCTCCGCTTCGGTATTCGCCTTTGCGGCGGCAACTGATTGGCTGGATGGCTATCTGGCCCGCCGCCTTGAACAAAGCACGCCGTTCGGCGCGTTTCTCGATCCGGTTGCCGACAAGCTGATGGTGGCAGTCGCTTTGGTACTGCTGGTTCAGGAACACGGCAATTTGTGGCTGACACTTCCCGCAGCCGTCATCATCGGCCGCGAGATTGTCGTATCGGCCTTGCGTGAATGGATGGCCGAACTCGGTGCCCGCGCTCATGTAGCAGTGTCCAATCTCGGCAAGTGGAAAACCGCGGCGCAGATGCTGGCGCTGGTGATCCTGCTGGCCAATCCCCGCGATTTCAGCTTCTGGGTGCTGCTGGGTTACGCCTTGCTGATGATCTCGGCGGGCCTGACGTTGTGGTCGATGGTTCAATACCTGCGGGCCGCCTGGCCGCATCTGAAAACCGACGTTGAAAAGAAATAAAACTTTTTTGAATCAAAGGGTTGACGGGGCATCTGAAATCTATAGAATGCGCCACACCAAGCGGGAATAGCTCAGTTGGTAGAGCACGACCTTGCCAAGGTCGGGGTCGCGAGTTCGAGTCTCGTTTCCCGCTCCAAGTTTGTACGCGGTTGTTGTTGTGCTACTAAACAGCGATCGTTTGAGGCCGAGTAGCAAAATGGTTATGCAGCGGATTGCAAATCCGCCTACGCCGGTTCGATTCCGACCTCGGCCTCCACTATAAACAAGCTCCGTAGATCCATGATTTACGGAGCTTTTTTATTTTCAGTGCACTGCAAGATTTAGTCTTGAAATCAGCCACTGTGAACTTGCTTCACCGGGACGTGATGTATATATTTCCCGCTCTGCTTCAAAGGCTCAACAAAGTCAGATTCTCTTGCCGACTGATTTGAGCACTACAACAGCGCTACCGCCCGAATGGCGAAACTGGTAGACGCATGGGACTTAAAATCCCCCGCTCGTAAGGGCGTGCCGGTTCGATTCCGGCTTCGGGCACCATCTTAAATCAAGGGTTTGCGGGCGAAAGCTGAGGCAAACCCTTGTTTGTTTCCAGGTCGCAATTCTGACATTGGTTCGCAATTCACTTTGTGGGCATGACCTTTTTACCCTTTCAATTGCGAATGTACTGCTCTGTCATCCCTACGGTGGTATGCCCAAGTTGATCCTTGGCCCGCATGATGTCGCCGCTCGATTCAGCCTTATCAGTACCAGCCTTGGCGCGTAAATCACACATTTGAAACTCGGCCGTTTCAACACCAACTGCCTCCCTGGCCACATCAAATCTCCTGCGCAACATTGCCTCCGTCATCGGAGTGCCGTTTTCTGCCACGATCAGCCGCGTCGAGCGGACTTTGTGTCCGGACTTCCTGGCTATGATTCGATCAATCAAAACTTTCAGCTCACCGGTTACCTCAATCCGTCGTTTGGCCTTCGTTTTCCCCTGGAGCACCCAGATTTGGCCGTCGCGCACGTCTCGTTCATCCATAAGCCGCGTGTCTGTTACTCGCTGGCCAGTCAAATAGGCCAAGTCCATGGCATCGCGCAGTCCGGCGTCAGCCTTGTCGTGCACCTCTTCCCAAGACACAGGTCATCTCCTTGGCGATGAGCAATGTGTCTATTAAAAAGTGTCCACCATGTCTCCGAACACCTGTCCACCATGTCTCCGGTACATACATAGTGCAGGCGAGAGGGAGTGCATTCGAGTGGTGTCGGCAGCGGGGAGGGGTTAAAGAAATGAAGGGGCTAAGCCGATAGGCTTGCGTCTGTATTGATGCCAAACATGAACGCTGGAGTATGAAATGCCGTTGGAAAGATCGCGAATTGGCGTGTTCGCCGCACTTATTGGCTGCACTCTTGCATCGACCGCACATGCTGCCAGCGAACATGAGATGGCCGTCGGTGGTGCAGCTCTCTACCAAGTCTGCGGAGAGAAGCATCCAGAAAAGGAGCTTTCTTTAGAGCAATTCATATCGCTACATCCACACATGTCGACTCAATTAGCAAACGACATTCGGGAATTCTCCTCGCAGCCAAAACACAAAGCGGAGCTTGAGCAAATGGTTGTACGCATGCGGACCGAGGCCACCCAAGAATTACTTGAAGTGATATGTGATAGCTATTACCGAGATGCAAAGGGGCGGGAGTAGGCCACAGTTTTCTTTCGCATCGGGGTGTGATCTGACCGGGGCTCAACCGGCATTAAGCGGATGGGGCAGTCCTGAAGACTTCCTGTTGGCACATCCGCCGCCTGAGGCTTGGCCTCAGATCACACCCCGATGCGCTCTCATAGAGAGGATCGGGTAGTTAACGACAGGCTGCGTGGCGCTGGTTGTTTAGCCCGTAGCGCTGAAGGCTGGTAGCATCGAACTCCTTTTCGGAGCGCGCAATTGCTATGCATCAGGTTGTTGAAAGGGCGTTGAACGTGATCGCAGCAGAGAGCAGCGAGCCCGAATACACTGAAGCGTTCAGCGCTGCGCGGGCAGTCGTCCTTGAGTTTGGGGAGGAAAATCTGGCTGACCGGCTTTTTGCCGATATTCCCGATTCAATCTCTTTCATGCAGGTGGCCCGGCTATTCGACTTTCTTGCCTGGCAGACGGAGGACAACGGGTCAGCGATGACTCGCGCTATTGAGCGTTGGCTGGTAGAAGGCACCAATTTGCGCAAGGTTCAGATCGCTCTCAATCTCGACGTCTATCCGTTTCTGGACGAGCGCGAGATGGATCGAGTGCTGTCTGATGTGGCTGTATCACTCCCGGAGATGGCTGATAGATGCCAGCAGATAATCAGCTCTCGGAAAAGTTGGTAGCACCTGGTCTACATCCCAAAGCCCGCTCTTAGAACCATCCCTTTCAAGGTCTTCTCGTTTTGGCGGCCTTGATTACCCTGTCCGTTGAAACATGAGCATGCACCGCTGTGCTTTGGACCCACGTCTTAGGCTTTGGCACCTTGGAGCCTCGGGGGCTTTTCACAACTTGTTTTGGCTGGATGTTTCTGGCTAGTTCCAACAAGCGCTGAACCAGTTTTTCCGCAGGGATAGCCATTCGCATTTAAGGAGTCGAGTGCATGGAGTTATTGCAGCGCCTGCTCGACAAGATCGACAGGTTTGAATTGCTGATCGCAGGACTGGTCGGCGCTGTCGTCGCAAGCTGGTGGCACAAAGACGATCTGGCCGACTGGCGCGCCTGGCTGATCTTCCTGATCACCGGCATCGCTTGCTCGCTGTACCTGACGAGCAAGGTCAGCACCTATCTGGGTGTGACTGAGCCGAAGAATGTCGCGGCATTGGCTTCCTGCTGGGCACCTTCGGCGGATCGCTCTTGCGGCCATCAACCGAGCCATCAGAGCCGCTGACCTCCGGGTGCTCATTCGCCAGCGGTTCGGGGGAGGCAATCCACCATGAGTTTTGAACTGATCAACTCTATCGCCTGCGGCTTTATTGCCTTGTGGGCGACTTGGTGTGTTCTGAGCGGTCGAGTGCGGGACGGAATCCTCGGCAAGCTGATCTAGTCAGCGATCGCCATCAGCGGGTTTGTGGTGATGAGCCGCAACCAGAACATCTTCATCATCGGCCCGACCACCGCCGGGATCACGCTTCACGTCTCGCTGGCCCTTGCCGGTATGCGTCACATCTTCATGGTCATCTGGTGGCGGCGGGTGAAGGCCTGGCTGTGCCGAACGCTAAACTGTGAGCATTGCATGCGTTGTGAAAAGGCGCCGGGCGGGATCGAGCGGCGCGGCAAGTAGGTCACGCCACCATCTCATCGAAGTAGTCAGTGTAGTTGCTACTCGAAACGAGCCTTCTTGATATCGCCGTGCTTGTTCTGCAGGTAGATGGAATAGGGCAGCACGACAGTGTCTGTAACCGCTGAGAGCCCCATGTCGAGAACAATAAGTGCGGGCGCAGGGTATCCATCGAAACCAGTGCTACGCCGTGGTTCCGCGTCTAGCGTGCAGTAATTAAAGACTGTACCGCTGTAGATTCGCGGAACCGAGTCACAATGGGAATGCCAACGAGCCAGTTTATTGCTAGCCACGGCATCGTCCCGGAAGGTCGTGTTGATTGTTCCGCACCCGGTCACTGAAGCGGCCGCGAGCATCAAAACAATGTATCTGAAGGTCATTGGTCGATTCCGTTCGAAAGAAATGAATGGTAGCTGTTTATCTGGAGTGAAGAATTCCAATTTTCCAGGTCGCGACACGTTTCGCGAATCAGCAAATTGTGTCGCGACACGGGAGCAGCGCATGACCGCATAAATTCATGACATTGGGGATCAGCGATCACACCTGACCGTAACGGCTGAAGACGGTGTCCACGTGCTGCCCTGTGACCTTGTGCGTTCAGTGATCGCCGGCGAAAAACCATCCGCAATCCTGACAGAGCCAGTCATGCGCCGGATCATTGAAGAGTGGTTCGGAATGGTGATGGTGCGGTAGGCGTGCCGCAGGGATACTGCGGCTTTGACTTGGTTACTTGTATGCGAAGGTAATCTTAGCGCTGACTAGAGCCTGTCCGTTGATTGTTACCTTGCAGAATTTCACGGGGGTGGATTTTGCCCCGTCGGCCTCATCTGGCTCGCATTCAAGAAGGCCCGTCTTGTCACCGAATGGCAGTTGTTCGCCCTTTGTGGCTTTACTGAGGTCTATTCGGAACGGTTGACGGTAGTTCACGCCTGCGAGAACTTGTGGCTCGCCATCGCTCAGAAAGCCCGAGCGCGGAGTGGCGCACAGAGTACCTACAATCCGCTTGCCATCAATAATGTTGGCATCTGTGTAGCAAACAATTTTTCCAGCCTCGGTGACGAGATTAGAGGGACCCAAGTTGGTCCAGGTCTCTTCTGGAATCGCGACGCATCCGAAGAGAGTTGCGGCAGCAGTCCGGGTCGATCTACCACGCTTAGGACCGCAAGCTGAACCAGTGCTTCGACACTGTGCTGCCCGGTGAGCCGCTGTTTATCGGCATGGACTTCAACGTCGGCAAGATGGCGGCGATGTTTTTAACCTTGACGAAAAATCAGGCCCAGCCCCGCGCTGGGCTTTTTTGTACCTGCTGTTCGGCCAGAAAACAAAAAGCCCAGGCATACCCGGGCCAGTTGAGGGAACACATTCAGCGCGAATCAACCTCTTTTGCAGCCTGGGCGTTTGATCGTTCCTTGCGCCTGCGCAGCCAGCTGAAGAATGCATGTACCGGGTGTAAAAACGCAGCCAGTACGCACAGTAGCATGATGGTGAAAATGGCAATCAGCGGGAGGCTTTCGTGCGAGAACATGGTGGGGTACTCCTGTAGGCACTATGTTGGAACCCGCAGGCTAGACGCTTTGAGCCATGCTTGCGATGAACGTATGTTCATCCTTGGGCGCTTGAACTGTGCTACGGAGGGCTCACCAAAATGATCAATTGCAGAGGTGCGCGAGCGCCGGCCTTCAGTAAAGGCCAGCGCTGTGCGTGGAGTGATTACGCAGGTGTGTTATTAGCTGCGCTTGGGCAACTTCCAGTTCGGACGGATGAAGTGGCAGGTGTAGCCATTCGGTATCCGCTCCAGGTAGTCCTGGTGCTCAGGTTCCGCTTCCCAGAACGGCCCCGCCGGTTCGATTTCGGTGACTACTCGGCCCGGCCAGAGACCGGAAGCGTCAACGTCGGCGGCGGTATCCTCGGCGATGTCGCGTTGCTCTTCGCTGAGATAATAGATCGCCGAACGATAGCTGGGGCCGAGATCGTTGCCTTGGCGGTTGGGCGTACTCGGATCGTGGATCTGGAAGAAGAACTCGAGGATCTGCCGGTAGCTGATCACCGCCGGGTCGAAGATGATTTCGATGGCTTCAGCGTGGTTGCCGTGGTTGCGGTAGGTGGCGTTCGGTACATCGCCGCCGCTGTAACCGACGCGGGTTTCCAGCACACCGGGATAACGCCGCAGCAGGTCCTGCATGCCCCAGAAGCAGCCCCCGGCGAGAATCGCGGTTTCGGTTTGTCCGGTCATGATTTTTTGCCTCTCGGTGACTGTGGATACGGTTCTGGTTATGAGGGCGCATTGGCTATTTGCAAGCTTGCCTCAGGGCTACGGGCTGCTCGAACCGGTGTTTTCAACAAAAAGCCCTGACGATAAGGTCAGGGCATTGATGGGTTCGAGCGGTGAGTTCGGGACAATTCACGTCGAGTGATGGACTTTAAACACGACATCAATCGGTTATACGAACGCTTGCCCGAAAAAGCCCCTTGGCAGGCGCTGCGGCCCGGCCAGCGCGGTCAGGCGTTCGATCCACTCCGAACGCCAGTTCGACGCACCATGATCAGCCTTGGTGTGGCGCGCTGCGCGGCGTGCGGCATTGCGCTGGGTCTTGCGTGCTTCTTTGTAGGCGTCGGTGTTGCGGCAGCTGCGGCATTTGACGCGATTGAGTTCCAGGCTTGAGGCAAGGTTGCTGCCCTTGTGACCACAAGCCAGATGTCCTTCTGTTTTGAAATGGATAACCATGAACCGTCTCCTGGGTGACGTGTACAGGTTTTGACCGCCCACACCTCGGGGCGTTCGGTACATCGGCCAGACGGTACGCCGGTTAGCTGTCGTTTATCGCGGTGCAGTCATCTGAAACGTGGCAGTGGCCGTTCGACCGGTTGTAGCGACGACAGGGTGCTGCGGATCAGCGGTGTGTCTTTTTCGATGTCGTTCAGTCGATCGCGGATGCGCAGGGCAGTCGGATGGCCGCCTTGATGATCGACCCAGTCGGCGATTTCCTTGCAGGCCGCGGCAAGTCGCGCCTGACGAGAGTCGAGCAAGGTGAGGAGGGTGGTGATGGACTCTTTTTCGGACATGGAACACCTCCGTTCAGACAAACCGTTGAGAGGCAGCAAAAAGCCCGCGGGCTGCGAGCTCTCTGCCGTTGGGGCGCTGGTCCGTCAGCTGCTTTGAGTATAGACCTCGCCTGTCAATTGCATCAGCCGGCCGATTGTCGCGCCGGCAGCGGCGAGCTGGCCGCATTGAGCCGTCGGCATTCGCGTCGGGCATCTTCCTCAAGATCGTAGCCGTCGCCGATGAAGCCGCCGGTGCGGGTGTCGTTGATCCGAAACCAACTGCTGGCCTCAGCGGGTTCATGTTGGCTTTCCCCGGCGCGGCGGCCGTGAATGATGATCTTGTTGCAGCGCTTCACGACAAATATGTCTTCCATGGCGTCACCACAGCAAATAGGTGTCAGATCAACTATAGAAGCCTTGGCCAATCGTGCAAAAAATAGCCAGTCAGTTCGTCGGTTGCAGCCGCCACTCTGTGGCATGCCAATCCAGGTGGTGCGTCGGTTTCAACGCCTGTAGAAACTCAGTGTCGTGGGAAACCGCAAAAATTGCGCCGGGAAACGTCTGCAATGCCTGCTCGAAAGCCTGAACCGATGGTAGATCCAGATGATTGCTCGGCTCATCGAGCAGCAACAATTGCGCAGGTGTCTTGCCCCACAAGGCCACCGCCAGCGCGGCTTTCAAACGTTCTCCACCGCTCAGTGAAGCGCTCGCTCGAGTGACCCGCTGCGCGTCCAGTTGCAGATGCGCCAGATGGCTGCGCAATTCGCTCTCACTCAACGGACTCTGCAGCGCGAGCAGTTGCTCGATGACGCTGAGACGGTCATCCAGCAGCTTCAGATGCTGGTCCAGATAAGCCGCAGGAACATGGGTGATGCATTCGCCGCTGGCGGGATGCATTTGACCTGCGAGCACTCTGAGCAACGTCGATTTGCCGCAGCCATTCGGACCAATGACGGCGACGCGCACAGGACCGCTCAGCGTGAGATTGAACGGTTGCGCCGGCAGCCATGGCAGGCACGTATCAATCAACGAGCAGACTCTGCGCGCAGCAGGCACTGCGCTGCCGGGCAGGTTCATCAGCACCGCATCATCCGCGAGCACTTTGGCATAGGCATCGCGCACCCGTGCATCAAGCTCCGATTTGCGCTGCTGATGACCATGACGCACCTGGCCCATGATCTGCCTCGCGGCACCTTTCAGGCCGGCGCGCTCGAAGCCCGAGACGTTGGCGGTTTTGGCATTGCGCAGTGAGCGGGCGGCATGCCGCTGGATGGTGTCGTGCTCGTTTTGCAAGCGCTGCTGCTCGCGCCGGCGCTCGGTTCGGCTTTGGTCCAGCGCCGCTTGCGCCGTTGCCTGATGGATTTGCCGTTGCTGCTGGTAAGCGGAAAAATTGCCGCCGTACACCGTGACACCCAGCGGCGTCAGCTCGACGATACGCTGCATGCGCTCAAGCAATTGCCGGTCGTGACTGACGACGATCAATCCGCCGCGCCAGCGTTCCAGTTCGCTCATCAACCAGTCGCGGCCGGGGCCGTCGAGATGATTGGTCGGCTCATCCAGCACCAACAGGCGCGCCGGACTCAGAAACGCCCCGATCAAGGCCAGCCGTGCCTGCTGGCCACCGCTCAGCGGTTGGGTCAGATCCGTGGGAGCAATGTCCGGCAGACCGGCGTTATCCAGCGATTGGCGCAGGCGTTCGGGCAGATCCCAGCGCTCGCCGAGGATGTCGAAATCCTCTGCTGCCGCCTCGCCAGACTGCAGCCGTTGCAATGCGCGAAGGGCGTCGGCGGTGCCGGTGGCGTCGGCCACGGTCTGCCGCGCATCGGCGGTGAATGTTTGCGCCACATAAGCCAATGGCACCGAGCAGGTGACGCTACCGGCAGTCGGTTGTAAATGTCCGGCAATCAGCTTGGCCAGCACGCTTTTACCGACGCCGTTGCGCCCGACGATGGCGGTGTGGGTGTGATCGAATTGCAGATTCAGGTCGTTGAAAATCGTCTCGCCATTAGCGAACTGAAAACTGGTTTGATTCAGGGAGACGAGGGCAGGCGTACGCGAGACGTGAGTCATCGGCACCTCCGAAAAATGTCGTGAAGACTGACAGGCGCTATTCAGCGCTTATCGCGATTACATTTTCAGAAGGCTTGATTGTTCACTGTCTGCGGTCGTCCTGAAGGGGGGAAAGGTGACTAGCCTAGATCACCCATCCGCCGCGATCAAGACGCGTCCATCATTTGCTCGAGAAACATCGCCAGCGCCACTTCCTCGGAGCGCAAGCCCTTGCGCACCCTAGGGCGTGGCAGTTCGGCCATCGCACCGAGCAGGAAACGCTCGACCACGGCCGGATGGATGTAGCACTTGCGGCACACCGCCGGGGTGTTGCCCAGCTGTTTGGACACGCTCTTGACCATCTCCACCACGTGCCGTTTCGCCT
Organism: Pseudomonas fluorescens; assembly: GCF_004683905.1. NCBI lineage: Bacteria > Pseudomonadati > Pseudomonadota > Gammaproteobacteria > Pseudomonadales > Pseudomonadaceae > Pseudomonas > Pseudomonas fluorescens. The sequence goes on along the minus strand of NZ_CP038438.1, from coordinate 3,303,115 downwards.
CGGCTTCCGACTCCCATTGCAGTTCGCGTAATACCGCCAAAGCCAGTGCGCTGCCGGCCCAGGTGCGGTAATCCTTGGCGGTGAAGTCAGCGCCGGTGAGGGTTTGCAGGTAGCTGTTGACGTCGTGGGAACTGACGGTGTGCCGCTCGCCGTTTTCGTCCAGATACTGAAACAGATTCTGTCCGGGGATTTCCAGGCAGCGCTTGATGATGCGCGCCAGGCGACGATCCTTGACGGTGATCTGGTGTTCGATGCCGCTTTTGCCGCGAAACTGGAACAGGATCGCGCTGCCGTTGACCTCGACATGTCGGCTGCGCAGGGTGGTCAGGCCATAGGAACGGTTGTCCCGCGCGTACTGGGTGTTGCCGACGCGGATCAGCGTGGCGTCGAGCAGCGTGATGACCGTGGCCATGACTTTGTCGCGGCTGAAGCCGGGGGCGTCCAGCAGGGTTTCAAGCTGTTTGCGCAACTTCGGCAATGCCATGCCGAACTCACGCAAGCGCGAGTACTTGTCGGCATCGCGCACCTCGCGCCAGCGCGGGTGATAGCGATACTGCTTGCGGCCCCGGGCATCGCGTCCGGTGGCCTGCAAATGGCCACGCGGATCGGCGCAGATCCACACGTCGGTGTAGGCCGGCGGCACTGCCAGCGAATTGATCCGTTTGATCTCATCAGGGTCGGTGATGCGCTGCCCGGCCGGATCGAAATAGGCGAACTTGCCACGCAGCTTTTTACGGGTGAGGCCGGGTTGGGTATCGTCGACGTAATGCAGGTCGGGCGGTAAGACGTCGGCTAGTGCGGTGTCGGGCATGGCGGTGTCCTTGGCGAATCGCTCTGTTACAGCGATTGACCGCGCGCCGTGGCCGTCGTGCCAACCAATTCAGGCCAGCACGGCGACAGCCTTGATCTGCGCCCACAAATGCTGGCCCGGGTGGATGCCGAGCTGATCCCGGGAAAACCGCGTGATCCGCGCCAACAGCGGTGTGCCGCCGGCATCCAGACGAATCAGCACATGCGCGGCATTGTCCGCCGCCAGCTCGTTGACCACGGTCACCGGCAAGCGATTGAGGATGCTGCTGGCCTCGCTGTTGTGCAGGGCCAGACTGATATCGCGGGCGTGCACCTTGCAGCGCAGGGCCTGACCGACTGCCATCGGCGCGTGAGTCACCCGGATGTTCATGGCAGTCGCCGGCAATTGCAGACTCAGCAACTGGTACTCGGCATCATAGGCGCTGACCTGGCCTTCGATGATCACTCCGGCGTCATCGCCCAACGCCATTGGCAGGTCCAGCCGGGCAAGGGTCTCGCCAATCGGGCCGCTGGCCAGGGCCTTGCCGTCGCTGAGCAGCACCAGATGATCGGCCAGGCGGGCCACCTCATCCTGCGCGTGGCTGACGTAGAGCACCGGGATGTCCAGCTCGTCGTGCAGACGTTGCAGGTACGGCAGGATTTCGTTTTTACGCTGACTGTCGAGGGCGGCCAATGGCTCATCCATCAACAGCAGTTTCGGGCTGGTCAACAGCGCGCGGGCGATGCCGACACGCTGACGTTCCCCCCCGGACAGGTGTTGCGGATGGCGCTCCAGCAGATGGCCGATGCCTAGCAGCTCGGTGGCTTGCGCCATGTCGACCCGGCGCTGGGCCTTGGCAATGCGTTTAAGGCCAAATTGCAGGTTGGCCAGCACTGACAGGTGCGGAAACAAACTGGCTTCCTGGAACACGTAACCCAGCGCACGTTTGTGCGGCGGGACGAAAATCCGCCGTTCGCTGTCCTGCCAGATTTCGTCGTTGATCTGGATGAAACCCTGCTCGGCTCGCTCAAGCCCGGCGATACAGCGCAGGCAAGTGGTTTTGCCCGACCCGGAATGACCATACAGCGCAGTCACGCCACGCCCCGGCAAATGCAGATCGACATCAAGGCTGAAACCCGGATAAGTGATTTTCAGACGTGCATCAATCATCGATCAGCTCCAGCCCGCGCGGGTCTTGCGGCTGGAGTAGAGCGCCAGCAACACCAGAAACGAAAACACCAGCATCGCCCCGGCCAGCCAATGGGCCTGGGCATATTCCATCGCCTCGACATGGTCGTAGATCTGCACCGAGACCACGCGGGTCTTGTCGGGAATGTTGCCGCCGATCATCAGCACCACGCCGAATTCACCAACGGTATGCGCGAAACCGAGGATCGCCGCCGTCACGAAACCGGGGCGGGCCAACGGCAGGATCACGCTGAAAAAAGTGTCCCAGGGATTGGCGCGCAGGGTCGCGGCCACTTCCAGTGGGCGGGTGCCGATGGCGGAGAACGCGTTCTGCAACGGTTGCACCACAAACGGCATGGAATAGATCACCGAACCGATCACCAGCCCGGTAAAACTGAAGGTCAGAGTGCCCAGACCCAGCCATTGCGTGAAGTGGCCGAGAAAGCCATTGGGCCCCATCGCCAGCAGCAGATAGAAGCCGATCACGGTCGGCGGCAGTACGAGGGGCAGGGCGACGATAGCGCCGATGGGGCCACGCAGCCAGGAACGGCTGCGCGACAACCACAGGGCAATCGGCGTGCCGACGACCAGTAGGATAGCGGTGGTCAGGGACGCCAGTTTCAGGGTCAGCCAGATCGCCGCGAAGTCGGCACTCGTCAGCGACATTTAGAGCTGGTAACCGTAGGACTTGATCACCGCAGCGGCTTTCGGGCCCTTGAGGTATTCAACCAGCGCTTTGGCGGCGGCGCTGTCCTTGCCTTTGTTGAGAATCACCGCGTCCTGTTTGATCGGTTCGTGCATGCTCGCTGGAACGATCCACGCCGAACCGCTGGTGACCTTGCCGTCCTTGTAGATCTGCGACAGTGCGACAAAACCCAGTTCGGCGTTGCCGGTGGACACGAACTGGTAGGCCTGGGTGATGTTCTGGCCTTCGACGATCTTCGCCTTGGTCGCCTCAGTCAGATTGAGTTTTTCCAGCACTTGAGTAGCGGCCAGACCGTATGGCGCGGCTTTCGGATTGGCGATGGACAGGTGCTGGTATTCATTCTTCTTCAGGACTTCACCTTTGGCGTCGACATAACCTTCTTTCGCCGACCACAGCGCCAGGGTGCCGATGGCGTAGGTGAAGCGCGAACCCTTGACGGTGTCGCCTTCTTTTTCCAGTTTTTCCGGCGTGGTGTCGTCCGCCGAGAGGAACACTTCGAACGGCGCGCCGTTTTTGATCTGGGTATAGAACTGACCGGTGGCACCGTAGGCGGCGACCAGTTTGTGCCCGGTGTCTTTTTCGAAATCGGCAGCAATTGCCTGGATCGGCGCGGTGAAGTTGGCGGCAACGGCCACCTGCACTTCATCAGCCTGAGCGGTACCGAAGGCGAATACCGAAAGCAGGGTGGCCAGGCAGGTTGGGGCAAAACGTGGGGCACGAATGGTCATGTAACAGCTCCGTTATGGGCGAGTGCAGAGGGCAGTTATTGTTGGAGGTGGACTGCACCGATGCGAAGGGTGGAACGCTATATAGCGAAATATATAGCGAAATGCCGCTAAACAGGAAGTGCTGGTGAACACAGGGTGAGGTGGTGCCATGTCTCACCCTGCGCCGGATCAGCGGCGGAGCAGTTTTGCCAGAGCGCCATCCGCCAGTTGCCGGGTCAGATCAGCGCTGTTCAGCTCTTCGCCCAATGGGAACGCCTGACCGGCCCAGAGGTTGCTGAACTGCGCTTCACTTTTGGCACGCAACGGTATCAGCGCCCCGCCGGCCAGCGGGAAGGCCGGAGCTTTCGGTGACATCGGGCCGATTTCGCGCATCACCCGATTGAGAATGCCGCGAGCCGGGCGGCCGGTGAACAGGTTGGTAATCGCAGTTTCACTTTCCTTGGCGCTGCGCAGCGCCTGGTGATGCGAGGCGCTGACTTTCGCTTCCGGTGTGAACAGATACGCGGTGCCGACCTGCACCGCTGACGCACCGAGTACCAATGCTGCGGCGACACCGCGTGCATCGGCAATGGCGCCGGCAGCGATCACCGGCACCTTGACCGCATCGACGATCTGCGGCACCAGCGCAAAAGTGCCGACCTGACTGCTCAAATCATCGCTGAGAAACATCCCGCGATGCCCGCCAGCCTCGTAACCCATGGCGATGATCGCGTCGCAACCGTTTTGCTCAAGCCACATCGCTTCATCGACAGTGGTGGCGGACGAGAGAATTTTTGCGCCAGTGGCCTTGACCCGATCCAGCAGGGATTTTTCCGGCAGACCAAAGTGAAAGCTCACCACCTCAGGACGAAACTCTTCGAGCACGGCGCACGCTGCCGCATCGAATGGCGCGCGGTTGGAAACCGGTGTCGGTGCGTCGAAATCCACGCCCAATTCGCGGTAGTACGGCTCCAGCAGGTTTTTCCAGTCTTGCGCGCGCTGTTCATCGGCGGCCGGTGGCTGGTGGCAGAAGAAATTGACGTTGAACGGTTTGCGGGTGTGCTCGCGAATGGTCTTCAGCTCTTCGCGCAACTGCTCGATGCTCAGCATTGCGGCAGGCATCGAACCCAAGCCGCCGGCGTTGCACACGGCGATCACCATTGCCGAAGTCGTGGCGCCGGCCATCGGGGCCTGAATGATCGGCAGCTCGATGCCGAGCAGGTCAAGAATGCGAGTGTCAGGCCATTGGCTCATGAAAGCGGTTCTCCGAACGATGAAACGGGGCAGGGACGGCAGAGCCGGTTTTTTAACAGCAAAACCGGACTCGGGGCCAGTCTGAATTTTCAATGCAGCCATCAGCGGCGATGAAAACCGCCGCCCCCGCCGCCCCCAAATGAGCGGTTCATGACTTGCGAGGAGTTGTGAAAGTTGTTGGTGCGCTGGTTGCCGAAGTTGCGCGCAGCAGACTCGCGATTGAGGTTCTGCAGTTGCGCATTGTTGTTGACCGGCGCCGTGCGGGCCGGGCTGCCCTTGACCATCGATTGCCAGCCGTTGTCGGTTTTCTTGTAGACGTTGCCGTCGCGCCCGGCATAGACGTTGTCGCCAACCCGTGCGGCGCCGCCGTTGCGGCCTTTCACGCCGGCATACTGCGTGGTCTTGTCGGTGTTGGGGTTGTACACCGCGCCACGATTGGCGGTGACCTGGGTGCCGGTGCGAGCATTACCTGCGGTGACCCGGCCACCGGCGATGGCGCCACCATTCGGCCCGACCACTTCACCGCTGCGTCCAGCCGCGTAGTTGCCGGTGTAGGCGTTGTGCACCGCGCCGCGTTGGCCTGCCGCCGCAATGCCGGTGCGCGAGTTATAGGACGAGCCAACCTGACCGGCCCAGCGATTGCCGGTCCAGGCGTTGTATCCGGCGCCATAGCGACTCACCGTCGCGCGATCCCCCCACTGACGATAAATGTTGCCGGTGGTGCCTGCCCAGCCACCGGGCCCCCAGGTCACAGCACCGCCACGATAGCCATAAGCGGCGCCGCCCCAGGCCAGTGGCGCGGGGTACAGGCGCGGGCCCCAGGCGTAACCCCAGCCATAATTGCCCCACCATGGATAAGCGCCCCAGCCCCAACCCATCGCCACGGTGTTGCCGCCCCAGCTCCAGCCGAAGCCGAAACCGAAGGTCCAGCCTGTCCACGGCGTATAGCGCATGGCGACGCCGAAACCGTAGGTCACCGGTGGCCCATACCAGACGCTGCCGACCCACGGCGTGTAAGGATAACCGGTGCCGTAGACCACCACGCCGGTGGCCGGATCCAGATTCGACCCTTGATAACCCGGGGTATAGCCGACCACCACAGTGTCGCCGCTGGACTCATAGACTTTGACGTAGGTGAGGTAATGCATCGGCGAACTCGGCGGGATCGAATAGATCACCGCCGGCACCGAACTGGCGACGCTCCATGGCCCGTTCACCGAGGTGGCGCTGAACCAGATACCGTTTTCCACCGCATACCAGTTGTCGTTGTCGACACGAATAATCGGCGTCGCGCTGTTGACCACGTACTGCAGGGATGTGCTGTTGATTGCCTTCAACTGTGGCTCGCCATCGAACTGCGGTGCGGTCATTTTCACTGCGCTTTTCTTGATCGCCGAGGTTTGCGGGATGGTCGCCGCGATCGCGGCTTCCTTGGCCTGCGGTGTGCCGGCGACCGAAGCCTTGACGTTCTCTTTCGGGCTGTCATCCGGGATGTTGGCGAAATCTGCCGGCAGTTTGTCCGCCGGGGTAAACGTCCATGGGCCGCGCATGTCGGCAGCGCGAAACCAGCGCCCGGAGATCAGCACGTAACTGTTCTGGTCACCGATTTCCTTGAAGATGTGCCCGGTGGTGTTGCTCACGTAGAGCAGACTGGTGCCCTGAATCGGTAGCCACTGCGCTGCGCCGTCGGTGACGATCAGCTCAGTGGGCGTGGTGGCGATGAAAATTTTCGGCTGCGGCGGTTTGGCCAGATTTGGCACCTTGTCTTTCGGATCACTCTGCCCGGTCAGCAGATCGACCTGACGGCTCTGGATCGCCGCCTGTTTGGCCTTCTCCAGATCGGCCGGTGGTGTGGTCAGACGGGTGTATTCGCCGCTGAGGCTGTCAGCGACCATCCAGCCATCGAACACGTGCAGGTAGTGCTTGCCCTCGGCGTCCTTGAGCAATAGCGGGCGGGTGTTGATCACCCGCTGCAACGCAGTGCCGTCGACCGCACGGTACACGGCGTCGCCATCGATGTAGACGAGCAGCGCCGGGACGTCTGAACTGATGATCGTCGGCGGGGTGTTCTCCAGCGGCGCGCTGTCGGCTTTCTGCTCGGCTGACAGCACGCTGACGGCGGCTTCAAGTTGATCGAGGTAGATGGTTTTCTTGCGACTTTCGGCATCTTTCTGCAGCGCGCCGAGCCAGACGTCGGCCTGACTGGCGTCGGCAGGGAAGTCGGCCTTGATGATCTTGTACTGATCCAGTGCGACCCAGCGCGTGGCCTTGTCGACCAGCGTGTGCGCGCTGAACTGGACGATGCCGAAGGTGGGTTTGCCGTCGGCGCCGGTGGCTTCGACGGCAGCCCGGGCATTGAGGGTGTAGCCATCCCAGCTGTCGAGTTGCGGCTGGTAAACAGTCAGTTTGGCCTTGCCGCTGCTGATCACTTGCGGCCACGTCGGCGCGCTCGGGGCAGTGTCGGCAGCGACAGGTTTGCTGGCGGTAGCCGGGGCAGCCCAAGGGTTGCCAACCGTCAGCAGGCACAGCATCAGTATCGCAAGCAACGAGCGCGGGTAAGACATTGTCAGCTCCATCGACAGGGCCGCTTTCAGCAGGATGGCAGCGAAAGCACGACCGTCGAAAAAGCATAGCCGCCCGCTTCATAATTACCGGGCGGATTCGCGAATTGGCGCAAAGTCGGGTGGGGCAATGTGTTGCTTTGTGTTATTTCAGGGCACGAGGATCTGAACCCATTGATTGAGAGGCAGCCATGTTCAACGGCATTTTGATCGACAAAGACGACAGCGGTTACCGCGCCAGCCTGCAGCAGATCAGCGAAGCGCAGTTGCCTGAAGGCGACGTGACGGTGAAGGTCGCGTACAGCACGCTGAACTTCAAGGACGGACTGGCGATTACTGGCAGCAGCCCTGTGGTACGCAAGTTCCCGATGGTGCCGGGAATCGACTTGGCGGGCACGGTCGAGGTCAGTTCGCATCCCGATTACCGGGGCGGTGATCAGGTGCTGCTCAACGGCTGGGGCGTGGGCGAAAGTCACTGGGGCGGATTGGCGCAGAAGGCGCGGCTCAATGGCGACTGGCTGATTCCGTTGCCCAAAGCCTTTACCGCCGCGCAAGCCATGGCCATCGGTACCGCCGGCTACACGGCGATGCTGTGCATTCTGGCGCTGGAGCGTAACGGCGTGACCCCGGATCAGGGCGAAGTGCTGGTGACTGGCGCCAATGGCGGGGTGGGCAGTTTCGCCATCGCCTTGCTCAGCAAACTCGGTTATCGCGTGGTGGCGTCCACCGGCCGGGTGTCCGAGCATGAGTACCTGAAGCAACTGGGTGCCAGCGAGATCATCGATCGCGCAACTTTGTCTGAGCCGGGCAAGCCCTTGGCTAAGGAACGCTGGGCCGCAGTGATCGATTCGGTCGGCAGTCACACCTTGGCCAACGCCTGTGCCAGCACCCGCGCCGAAGGCACGGTGGCGGCCTGCGGTCTGGCTCAGGGCATGGATTTCCCGGCATCGGTGGCACCGTTCATTCTGCGCGGTGTGACCCTGGCCGGAATCAACAGCGTGACCCAGCCCAAGGCGCGGCGGATCGAGGCCTGGGCGCGTCTGGCCAAGGATCTGGACTTCGCTCTGTTGCCATTGATCAGTCATGAAATCGCCCTCAGCGAAGCCATCGACGCGGCGCCAAAACTGCTCGCCGGACAGCTTCGCGGCAGGGTTGTGGTCGACGTCAATCGCTGACAGAGTAGGCGTCATTGCGGCCCTGTGTGGCCGCACTTCTATACAGGGAGCCGCAATTTCGATGGATTTGAAACGACAGAAAATCGACGCCTTCACCGTTGCTGGCCTGCAGGTTCGCACCACCAACGCCGCAGAGCACCAACCCGAAACCGCGAAAATCGGCCCGATGTGGGGCCGGTTTTTCGGCGAGGAGTTGGCCGAATCCATTCCCGGCAAGTCAGCCCATTCGCCGATTTATGGCGTGTATTCGGCTTACGAGTCGGATGCTTCGGGTGCGTTTGACGTTACCGCTGGCGTTGCCGTGAATGCTTCAGTCAAAGACTTTGAGTCCGTGCGGATCGAAGCGGGCGAGTATCTGGTGTTCGAAGCGCAGGGGCCGTTGCCAGACGCGGTCATCTCGACCTGGGGAAAGATCTGGGACTTCTTTGCAGCCAATCCGCAGATTCAGCGCCGTTACGCTACCGACTTCGAGGCCTATACCGGCCCCGAGTCCGTGTCGGTCTACATCGGCGTGCGCTAAGACTGGGTTTCGCGTTCCAGCAACTGGCGCTTACGCTCCACGCCCCAGCGATACCCCGACAGATTGCCATCGCTGCGTACCACGCGATGGCAGGGGATCGCCACGGCCAGACGGTTGGCGCCGCAGGCCTGCGCCACGGCGCGCATGGACGTCGGCGCGCCGATGCGTTGGGCGATTTCGGCGTAACTGGCGGTGCGACCCACCGGGATTTCCCGCAGCGCCTGCCATACCCGTTCCTGAAATGCGGTGCCGCGCACGTCCAGTGGCAAGTCGAGGCCCAGCGCTGGCGCCTCGATGAAACCCACCACCTTGGCAATCAACTGTTCGAAGCCGGCATCGGCGCCAATCAGGTTGGCCTGACGGAACTGATCCTGCAGATCGCAGACCAGTTGATGCGGATCGTCGCCCAACAGAATCGCGCACACGCCGCGCTCACTCTGCGCCACCAGAATCGCCCCGAGCGAACATTGGCCAACGGCAAAATGAATGTCGTTGTTGCGTCCAGCCGCGCGGTAGTCGCCGGGTTTCATGCCCAGCACCTTGTCGGCTGCCTCATAAAAGCGGCTGTTGGAATTGAAACCCGCGTCGTACAGCGCATCGGTCACCGTGCCGCCATCCGCGAGCCGTTCACGCACCCGGCGCGAACGATGCGCCGCCGCGTAACCCTTTGGTGTCAGGCCGGTTGCGGCCTTGAACACCCGATGAAAATGGAAAGGGCTGAGGCCGGCGACCTCGGCGAGTTCATTGAGTGCGGGCACTGTTTCACTCGACTCGATCTGCCGACAGGCCGTCGCCACGGTCGCGGCGTGCTGACTGGCGACGTCAGTCTGATCCTTGCTTGTGCGTTTGCTTGGGCGGTAGCCCGCCGCTTCGGCAGCTTCGGCGCTGTCGAAAAATTCGACATTTTGCGGTTTGGGCAAACGTGAAAGGCTGCTGGGGCGGCAATAGACGCCGGTGGTTTTCACCGCATAGACAAACTGCCCGTCGGCCCGCGGGTCCCGTGCAACGACAGCGGCCCAGCGTGGATCGGTTTCAACGTTGATGAGGGGCGAAAGCTTTTTCATGGCGAGTAGTCCGTTGACCTCTTTGATTCAGGTTAACCAGCGGCAATGTTGGTAGCACTCCGGGCCTTGCGGTCAAACTTTTCAGATCACCCGGCGACACGCAAGGTCAGGTTGATCCGGCGTTCGCCCAACTGTGGATGCCGCCCGGGTTTGATCGGCAGCACGCCGTGAAAGCGCAAGCGATCGACCCCGCCCCAGACCACCATATCGCCATGCAGCAGAGGAATGCGCTGGCTCTTGTCGCTGCGGGCAAAACCACCGAACAGGAACATCGCCGGCAAACCCAGGGACAGCGAAACGATCGGCGCCGCGTAGGCTTTTTCGTCTTTGTCCTGATGCAAAGACATTTTCGCGCCGGGGACATATTGGTTGATCAGGCAGGAGTCTGGATGAAAGTCGGCAAATTCAGCGCGCTGTGCTGCTTTGCGCGCCAGTTCCGACAACACTTCTGGCATCGCCGGCCAGGGCTGGCCACTCAGCGGGTCGACGGTGCTGTAGCGATAACCGCTACGGTCGGTGATCCAGCCCAGGGTTCCGCAACTGCTGGTGCCCACCGACATGCTGAAACCGCCCGGGGTCATCATGTGGCGCAACGGTGCTACGGCGAGAATGGCTTCCAGCGCTGGCAACAGTTGATCGATCACCGGCAGGGCGAAGCCGCGCAACACCCACGATTGTTCGCCGATCTGCTCGGCGCGGGGTTGTTGCTCGGGTTCGTGGTCGGCGAACAGGTCGAAGGTGGTCGGGTGCATGGCGTTCATGATGCGTCGTGGAAGATGATGCCCAGAGTATGCCGATTTCCGCTGTGCAGGCGACTGACGCCGTGACGCATGGTCACTCGATAATCGCCGCGTGTGCCGTTGACCGGGCGCTGGTTGACCGCGAATATAACCGCGTCACCCTTGTGCAGAGCCACAACGTGCGGGCGCGATTGCATCCGTGGACGCTGCTCGGTCAGAACGAACTCACCACCGGTAAAATCCTCTCCGGGCTCCGACAGAAGAATCGCCACTTGCAGTGGGAAAACCAGTTCTCCGTACAGATCCTGATGCAGGCAGTTGTAGTCCTGCGGACCGTATTGCAACAGCAAGGGTGTCGGCCGCAGCTGGCCGGCAGCCTGACAGCGCTGCACAAACTCGGAATGGGTTGCGGGAAAGCGTACAGGCACATTCATGCGTTCGTACCAGCGGTTGGCCAGTGGCACCAGGCGCGGGTAAAACGCAGTGCGCAGACGTTCGATGGCTGTCGGCAGGGGATAGCTGAAGTACTTGTATTCCCCGCGACCGAAACCGTGGCGGGCCATGATGACCTGCGAACGAAACGGTTCGGTCTGCGAATACAGGGCGCTCAAGCGTTCACAGGTTTGCGCCGACAGCAACGAGCGGACGATGGCATAGCCATATTGATCCAGATGCTGTTCGAGGCTTGCCCAATCGAGCGCATCCAGCCGAGACGGGGACATTGACATGCTGACTCCTGAACCCTTTGGTCGAGGCTGTCAGTCTGGGCAAATACCGGCGGCAGAACACTCCGCCGCTTGCGGTCGAATCCCGAGTGTTGCGTTACAGGGCTTTGCTCACGGCGATGTCGCTGATCACGTCTTCGGTGGTGCCATGGATGGCGTCCAGTGCGGCCTTGGCCTCTTCGACGGTGCCGTTTTCCAGTTGCGCGAACTCGAAACGGCGTTCACCGTTGAGCTTGTATTTGATGACGTATTTGGTCGTTTGGGCCACGGTCGTGCTTACCTTTGTGTCAGGGGCGACTCAGCTCAGTTTGGAGCTGGAGCGGCGGATGATCTTGATCGAGTGGGTCAGGGTCGGCTTGCGCGTGACGCTGATGGCGCGACGGTTGACGGTGTCGATGGTGATGTTCCAGAAACCGGTGCTCGGCGCGGTGATGCGCGCAGGAAACGTGTCGAAAGCGCCGCCGTGGTAGGTGTGGCGGCCGCCGTTCTTGAACGCGCGGAAGTTGGCGTCGTTCATCAAGCGGATGTTGCAGGTTTGCGAGCATTGGATGACGACGATGTCGTCTTCGTTGAGGTGCTCGCGCTGGTGAATGAATTTCATGGGCGCCTCCAGAAGGGCTTTTTCTACAAAATCAAAACGATAGCATGTGCGATTGGCGCAGTTTATCAGCCCGAACGGGTTATTATCCCGCCGTCGAGCGCTGCTTTGACAATTAAAAACAGTTATTCGCGATTCCATGCGGGTTTAATGGAGTAAGCCTCGGAGAAAAATGGCATTACTGCTGTCCGAGGGTCTTTATGGGAGGTATTTGTATGAAGTGGGGTGTGGTGTGTCTGCCGTTGATGTTGGTCGTGGGTGGTTGCGCGAGTGTTTCCGAAATCAACGAAACCTTGCCCACCATGAGCGTGATTTCCGGCAAGAAACCCCATGAGTATGCTCAGTGCCTGGCCGACAAGCTTGCCAACAGCCGCGGCGCGCTGCAGATGCAGCCGCACAAGGATGGCGTGCGAGTGATTGTTCCCGGGAAATTTTCCACCGGCGCGGCTGCGGTGTTTGATATCGAAGACCGTTCCGGCGGCAGCAGCATCAAGCTGCATGAGCGGATGTCCAATGTGCCGGTTCGTCCCCGTGACGTGCAAAACGCCGCCAATGCCTGTATTTCCGGCTGATAGAATAGCGGCCATCAGCACCGATGCCGTCACAGTCTTGCTGTGACGGCATTTTCATTTCTGGAGTCGCGCATGAAGCGAGAGCAAGTACGGGAACGGCATGCAGAGGGCCTTATCTCTGCCACGCATGTGATTCAAAATCCGGCGAACCCGGGCGAGTGGATCGTGTTTTTCAAGAAGAGCGCCGGTCGTAGCTATTTTCTGGTGGACGATAACGACGAAGTCGAATCCTTTGCCCGGCTCGACGACCTGATCGAGATCGTGCGCGGGCTCGGGATCAAGTTCGCCGAGATCCACATGTAGGGTCTATTTGCAGACCACCACCACACTGCGGTTCTTGTAGTTGCCGACATCGACTCCCAGGGTCTTGTCGCTTTCCTTGGGCGCTGGCGTGCCGTCGGTACCGACGATGCGATAGCCAGTGCCCGCGCAGGAGGCGTCAGCCTTCTCGTAGCAGGTGGCCCAGGAGTTGGCTTCCCCGGAGCAGTCGATGCTCAAGCCCTGTTCGCCGTTGTTCAGGTAGGTGGTTTCCGAGGTGGCACAGCCACCGAGGGCCAATACCGCGATCAGCGGCAGCATTCTGTTCATGTTCATAAGTGTGTCGTCTTCAGCGAGGGAGGGGCTAAACGCTCTGACAGCGCCAGCATGAAAAGGTTATAGCGATTGGCCACTTGTTTTCATCATGCTGCGAGCGGCCACAAAAAAGCCCTGCACAAGGGCAGGGCTCGGCGCGTGTCGCAACAGATCAGTCCTGATCTTTGCCACGGCGTTTGGACGACGCAGGGGTGTCGGTGAATACCGACGCTACATCAGTCGCCAGCTGCTCGCTGTCGAAAGGACCGGCGATGTGTTCGCCATTGGTCGTGGTCAGGTTCCACTTGCCGTCTTTCTTGTCGATCACATACCCGTTGATGATTTTTACCGCGGCCATCTATCTGTCTCGTTCGCTGGTTCAAAGGCGCCATGATACCGACAAATCCTCACATTGGGGGATGATGAGCGTATGGTGATGCAGCGCATTTGCGTGTTTGAGCTACTCTGTTTTCGCGGGTCGCAGTCGCCAACGGAACTATCGGCGAGAATATTTCTCTATGTTGGCATCGGTTAGCCAGTGCGGGGCATTGTAAGGTGCACGCCGCCTGATTAGACTGCGCCGAAACTCGTACACACAGCCCTTTCAAGGACTTATATGATCAAGAAATGCTTGTTCCCAGCAGCCGGTTACGGTACTCGCTTCCTGCCAGCGACTAAAGCCATGCCCAAAGAAATGCTGCCGGTGGTAAACAAGCCACTGATCCAGTACGGCGTTGAAGAAGCTCTGGACGCTGGCCTGACTGAAATCTCGATCGTGACCGGTCGTGGCAAGCGCGCTCTGGAAGACCACTTCGACATCAGCTATGAGCTGGAAAACCAGATCAAAGGCACCGACAAGGAGAAATACCTGGTCGGCATCCGCAAGCTGCTCGACGAGTGCTCGTTCTCCTACACCCGTCAGACCGAAATGAAAGGCTTGGGCCACGCGATCCTCACCGGTCGCCCGCTGATCGGTGACGAGCCGTTCGCCGTGGTGCTGGCGGACGACCTGTGCGTCAACCTCGAAGGAGACGGCGTACTGACCCAGATGGTCAAGCTGTACAAGCAGTTCCGCTGCTCGATCATCGCCATTCAGGAAGTCGATCCGCAGGAAACCAGCAAGTATGGCGTGATCGCCGGCGAGATGATTCGCGATGACATCTACCGCGTACACAGCATGGTCGAGAAGCCAAAGCCGGAAGACGCGCCGTCGAACCTGGCAATCATCGGTCGTTACATCCTGACCCCGGACATCTTCGACCTGATCGAACAGACCGAACCAGGCAAGGGCGGTGAAATCCAGATCACCGACGCCCTGATGAAGCAGGCCCAGAACGGCTGCGTCATGGCCTACAAGTTCAAGGGCAAGCGTTTTGACTGCGGTGGCGCCGAAGGCTACATCGAAGCCACCAACTTCTGCTTCGAGAACTTCTACAAGACCGGCAAGGCTTACTGATAGCGCCGGACCTGCATCGCGAAGGGTGTGAAAGCACCCAAGTGAACGCACCCACAAACGCCCCGACTTGTTCGGGGCGTTTGTTTTTGTGCTGGAACAATCCTTGATCCTGGTGGTGCAATTTACTGGCGCCCTGTGAGCGCGCTGGCTGCTCTTTCAGGGAGGAGGGTACGTGCGAGCATGCTGGCTGCTCCGATTTCCCTCAGGCGGTACAGTAGAGCCCCATAAAGCGGGCTACCTGACCGCCCAAAACGAAAAAAGCTCCGTATCTTGCGATACGGAGCTTTTTCTTTATGCGTTACACCGGTTGTGATCTCTCGAAACCGATGCCTTCCGAGCGGTTACTGCTGCACGACATTCGCTGCGGCAGGGTCGACCTTTTTCGGCTTCATCAGGCTGAAGTCGATCAAGGCGCGCTGCTCGCGTTCGTACGGGTTGCCGATCATCAGCGGACGCGGTTTGAAGCTGTCGCTGACCAGACTCTTGCTGCGGTCCAGTTCATCGAAACTCAAACCGGCCATGTCCGCCCAGGTGTGGATCAGGTGCGAGCTGCTGTACGGCCGGCCGAGGTCGGCGGCGAAGTTCCAGTCGTGGTTCTCGCGCCATTTCGGCGACGCCCAGGCCATGAACGGAATGGTGTACATCGGCGCGGTCGGTTTGTTCTCGTTACGGCCGAGGGTGTTGTGGCCGGCGGAGTCGAACACGTCTTCACCGTGGTCGGAGAGGTACAGCAGGAAGCCGTTCGGATCGGACTTGGCGTAGTCCTTGATCAGGCTCGACACCACGAAATCGTTGTACAGCACGGCGTTGTCGTAGCTGTTGTAGGTCGGTACCTGATCGTCGCGCACACCGGCCGGCACGCCGGTACGGTCCTGGAACTTGTCGAAGGTCGGCGGATAACGGTACTGGTAGCTCATGTGAGTGCCGAGCAAGTGCACGACGATCAGCTTGCGCTGCGCCGGGTCGGTCAGCGCTTTGTTGAACGGCTCGATCACGTCACCGTCGTACTGCGCGGCGTTCTGGTTGCGGTTGTTGTTCAGGTACACCTGCTCGTCGGCCTGCTCGGAGAAGGTCGTGAGCATAGTGTTGCGCTTGGTCATGGTCTGCTGGTTGGTGATCCAGAAGGTCTTGTAACCGGCCTGTTTCATCATGCTGACCAGCGACGGCGTGGACAGGTACAGATCAGGGTTCTCTTCGTCGGCGAAGGTCAGGACCTGCTGCAGCGCTTCAATGGTGTAAGGGCGCGGGGTGATGACGTTGTCGAACACCGCGAGCTGATCCTTGAGCTTGTCCAGTTCCGGCGTGGTCTTGCGTCCATAGCCGTACAGGCTCATGCGCTGACGGTTGGTCGACTCGCCGATCACCAGCACCAGGGTCGACGGTTTATCGGCATCGGTCACCTTGAGGTTATGCAGCGGCGGAACCTTGCTGGTGCTGTGCAGCATGTCCTGCATGCCGGCCAGGGTGTCGAGGTAGCGGTGGTAAGCCACCGCCATCTGCCAAGGCACGGCTGGCTCGATGCGGTCTTCGAACTTCTCGAAACCGCCGGCGAAACTGCCGGTACGTTGGGTCTGTTTGATCAGCGGGTAGCCGACTACGGCGAAAACGATCGCGATCGCAGCCACGAACGCGCGGCCTCGGGGCATGTACACCGGGCGCAGGCGGGTCCACAGGAAATAGGCGAAAGCGGTATGGGCAAGGAACGCCGGGATCATCCACCAGGCAAAGTACTGGGTCATGTACTCGCCGGCTTCAGAGATGTTCGACTCGAACATGATGAAGATGACGCTTTGCGAGAATTCCTGCTGATAGATGAAGAAATAACCCAGGCTGGCCATCGAGCAGGCCCACAGGACGATACCGATCAGCGCGGCCAGCAGTTTGGTGCGTTTGGGAAACGCCAGCATCGGGGCGAGCCACAGCGCGCTCATCACGAAGGCCTGACGGAAACCGCTGAAACCGGAGGTGCCGGTCAGCTGAATCAACAGTTGGGTGATGCCCGAGAAATACCAGAAGAAAGCGAACAGCCAGAGAACCCCGGCCCAGTCGAAACCTGTCGCAGTCGTTTTGCTGCGTTTGAACAATGCCATTCAGCACTCCAGCTCATCGTCACTAACCACCGTCGGAGCGCTACATCAAACCGACGAACGGAAGCCGCGCGCAAACGCACGGCCAGAATGGGCCGGAGTATCACCAAGGTAGTGTGAAAACTTCGTTAGTTGCTGATCAGGGGGAGGGGAGCATCATGTCGGGAACGACAGGCGCCGTTCCCGAAGCTGGCGGGGCAGGTCAGGCGTGCGGATGGCGCTGGACCACCGGCAGAGGTTTGGGCTGAGCGCCCTGGGTCAGCGAGCGCAGCTGCGCCAGCTCCTGCTTCAACTGGTCGCGCTCGTCTTTCAACTGGCGCAATTCATCGCGACGGATCGTGACGTACAGGGTTTGTGGCGGCATTGCTGTGTGTACTGTGCCCATTGCTCACCTCGCAAATGGCGTGTCTCAACTGCAAATCGTCCCCGCGTCGGGGCTACTGACTTGCTATCGGCGCCAATTTTGATTTCTTTTGCCCGTGAATGGAACTTTTTTATTTTTCATGGTCGGTGTGTCTTCGGCAGGATTCGGGGCGTTATCAGTCTGGATCGGGCACAATGCCCGGAAACTTCATCGCAACGCTCTGGACTAACCTCCATCAGTCGCGTTGGGCTATAACCAATGACACACATTTATTTGTAGTAAGGAGCATCAGCACATGCAACTCGGGATTATTGGACTGGGCCGCATGGGCGGCAATATTGCGCGACGTCTGATGCTCAACGGTCACACCACCGTTGTTTACGACCGCAATACCGCTTTCATCGATAACCTGGTCGCCGAGGGCTCCACCGGCGTTGCCGACCTGCCCGCTCTGGTGGCAGGCCTGGCCAAGCCACGTGCCGTATGGGTCATGTTGCCGGCCGGCGCGCCGACCGAAGACACCATCAACACTCTGAGCGACTTGCTGGAAGCCGGTGACACCATCATCGACGGCGGCAACACCAACTATAAGGATGACATTCGCCGGGCGAAAACCCTGGCCGAGAAGGGCCTGCACTACATCGACGTCGGTACCTCCGGCGGCGTCTGGGGCCTGGAGCGCGGCTACTGCATGATGATCGGCGGCGACGCCGAGACCGTGAACCGTCTGGACCCACTGTTCGCAGCGCTGGCGCCGGGCATGGGCAACATTCCGCGTACCAGGGATCGCAAATCCGAGGATCACCGCGCCGAGCACGGCTACATCCACGCCGGTCCTGCCGGTGCCGGGCACTTCGTGAAGATGATTCACAACGGCATCGAGTACGGCATGATGGCCGCGTTCGCCGAAGGCTTCGACATCCTCAAGACCAAGTCCAGCGAGCGTCTGCCAGAAGATCAGCGTTTCGACCTGAACGTGGCCGACATCGCCGAAGTCTGGCGCCGTGGCAGCGTGGTCTCGTCCTGGCTGCTCGACCTGACCGCCGACGCACTGGCCAGCGACCCGAAACTCGACGGCTTCTCCGGTTCGGTGGCTGACAGCGGCGAAGGTCAATGGACCATCGAAGCGGCCATGGAGCAGGCGGTACCGGTTCCGGTGCTGTCCAACTCGCTGTTCTCGCGCTACCGCTCGCGCGGTCAGGGCACTTTTGGCGACAAGATTCTTTCGGCCCAGCGCTTCGGCTTCGGCGGCCACGTGGAGACACCGAAGAAATGACCCATACGATCCGCAGAAAATCCAAGGCAGAACCCGCACCACCGACCACGCTGTTTTTGTTCGGTGCCCACGGCGACCTGGTCAAGCGCTTGCTGATGCCGGCGCTGTACAACCTCAGTCGCGACGGCTTGCTGGACGAAAATCTGCGGATCGTCGGCGTTGATCACAACGCCATTACCGATGAAGCCTTCGCGCAAAAACTCGAAGACTTCATCCGTACCGAAGTGGCGGCGAAAGTCGGCAAGGGCGATCAGATGCTTGATCCGGCCTTGTGGGCCAAGCTCGCCAAAGGTATCAGCTACGTCCAGGGCGACTTCCTGGACGACAGCACTTATTCCGCGCTGGCGGCAAAAATTGCCGACAGCGGCACTGGCAATGCGGTGTTCTACCTGGCCACCGCGCCACGTTTCTTCAGCGAAGTGGTACGCCGTCTCGGCGCCGCCAAGTTGTTGGAGGAAACCCCGGAAGCATTCAGAAGGGTGGTCATCGAGAAGCCGTTCGGCTCCGATCTGCAAACTGCCGAAGCGTTGAACGCCTGCCTGCTCAAGGTCATGTCCGAGAAACAGATCTATCGGATCGACCATTACCTGGGCAAGGAAACCGTGCAGAACATTCTGGTCAGCCGGTTCTCCAACAGCCTGTTCGAAGCATTCTGGAACAACCATTACATCGACCACGTGCAAATCACCGCGGCGGAAACCGTCGGCGTCGAAACCCGTGGCAGTTTTTACGAGCACACCGGTGCGCTGCGTGACATGGTGCCCAATCACCTGTTCCAGCTGCTGGCAATGGTCGCCATGGAACCGCCGGCCGCGTTCGGCGCCGATGCGGTGCGTGGAGAGAAGGCCAAAGTGGTCGGCGCGATCCGCCCATGGAGCGTTGAAGAAGCGCGAGCCAATTCGGTACGCGGTCAGTACCGCGCCGGTGAAGTCGATGGCAAAGCGTTGAATGGCTATCGTCAGGAAGCCAACGTGGCGCCTGACAGCAACACCGAAACCTACGTCGCGCTGAAAGTCATGATCGACAACTGGCGCTGGGTCGGCGTGCCGTTCTACCTGCGCACCGGCAAGCGCATGAGCGTGCGCGACACCGAGATCGTCATCTGCTTCAAACCGGCGCCGTACGCGCAGTTCCGGGATACCGAGGTCGACGAGTTGCAGCCGACCTATCTGCGTATTCAGATCCAGCCTAACGAAGGCATGTGGTTCGACCTGCTGGCCAAACGGCCGGGGCCGGCGTTGAACATGGCCAACATCGAGCTGGGTTTTGCCTACAAGGATTTCTTCGAGATGCAGCCGTCCACTGGCTACGAAACGCTGATCTACGACTGCCTGACCGGCGACCAGACGCTGTTCCAGCGCGCCGACAACATCGAGAACGGCTGGCGTGCGGTGCAACCGTTCCTCGATGCCTGGCAACAGGATGCGAGTGTGCAGACTTACGCTGCCGGGGAAGACGGCCCGCAAGCCGCCAATGATCTGCTGACTCGCGACGGTCGCGTCTGGCATGGTCTGGGATGAGTGAATCGATCCGCTTTTTATTGAGTGACATGGACGGCACGCTGCTGCTGCCCGATCACAGTCTGAGCCAGCGCACCATTGACGCCGTTCGTTCGCTGCGCGAGGCCGGCGTGTTGTTCAGTCTGGCGACCGGACGCCCGCCCAAGGCCATGTTGCAGCAGATCGAAGCCTTGGGTGTCGATCTGCCGACCGCCGCCTTTAATGGCGGCACCATCGTCAATCCGGATGGCAGTCTGTTGGTGGCGCATTACCTGCCGGTGCCGACCGCGCTGATTGCTCTGGCGTTGTTCGCTGACCAGCCGGATGTGGAGATCTGGGTGTTCAGCGGTGGTGACTGGTTGCTCAAGGATCCGCACGGGCCGATGGTGCCGCGCGAACAGCACGGCCTCGGTTATCCGCCGGTGGTGGTCGAGAGTTTCGAACCGTACCTGGAGCGCATCGACAAGATCGTCGCCACCAGTAACAACACCGATCTGCTGATCGAGCTTGAGGCGCGCCTGTTAGCCAAAGTCAGCGGCATGGCTCAGGTTTCGCGTTCGCAACCGGTGTACCTGGACGTGACGGCGCTGGAGGCCAACAAGGGCACCGCACTGGCAACCATTGCCGCGCACCTCGATATCCCGCTGGCGCAGACCGCCGCGATTGGCGATGGCGGCAACGACCCGGCGATGTTCCATTGCGCGGGATTGTCGATTGCCATGGGGCAGGCGGAAGAGGCGGTGAAGCGCCAGGCTGACGTGGTCACCGCACCAAACACCGACGACGGCGTGGCGCAGGCGATCGAGAAGTACATCCTCGGTCGCTGATTCATCCGGAAACAAACTGTGGGAGCGGGCTTGCTCGCGAATGCGGAGTATCAGTCAACACATCAAGTGCCTGACACTCCGCATTCGCGAGCAAGCCCGCTCCCACAGTTTTAATCGCGTGTAGTCAGAGCCATTGGCTGAGCGCCTGCCAATGTGGGAGTGAGCCTGCTCATACCGGTTGATCGAGAGTTGCCAGCGCCATTGGCTCACCGCCCTGACAATGTGGGAGCGAGCTTGCTCGCGAATGCGGTGCATCAGTCAACACATCAAGTGCCTGACACTCAGCATTCGCGAGCAAGCCCGCTCCCACAGTTTTATCGCGTGTTGTCAGAGCCAGTAACTCACCGCATACCAGCCCAGCAACCCCATCACTACGGTGTACGGCAACGCCATCCACACCATCCGCCCGTACGACAGGCGCACCAGCGGCGCAATCGCCGAGGTCAGCAGGAACAGGAACGCCGCCTGACCATTGGGCGTCGCCACGCTTGGCAGGTTGGTGCCAGTGTTGATCGCGATCGCCAGGGTCTCGAAATGCTCGCGGCTCATGTGCCCGGACAGGAAAGCCTGTTTCACTTCGGTGATGTAGATCGTGGCGACGAACACGTTATCGCTGATCGCCGATAGCAGGCCGTTGGCGATGAACAGCATGCCCGGCTGTTGTTCCGCCGGCAGCGCCAGCACCCACTGGATCAGCGGGGCGAACAGTTGTTGATCGTGAATCACCGCGACCACGGCGAAAAACACCACCAGCAATGCAGTGAACGGCATGGCGTCCTTGAACGCGCTGCCCAGACGATGCTCGTCGGTGATGCCGGTGAACGCGGTGATCAGCACGATCACCATCAGGCCGATCAGCCCGACCTCCGCGGCGTGAAACGCCAGGCAGCCAATCAGGATCAATGCGGCAGCGCCTTGCACCAGCAGGGCGGCACGCTGACGCGGGGTGCGTTCGGCGTTGTCTTCGGCGGCGTAATTGGCCAGCACGGCGCGGACGTTGTCCGGCAGCAGGGTGCCGTAGCCAAACCAGCGCAGTTTTTCCAGCAGCACGCAGGTCACCAGACCCGCCGCCAGCACCGGCAACGAAACCGGCGCGACTTTCTGGAAAAACTCTGCGAAGTGCCAGCCCATTTCATGACCGATCAGCAGATTCTGCGGCTCACCCACCAGGGTGCAGACCCCACCGAGTGCGGTGCCGACCGCGCCGTGCATCAGCAGGCTGCGCAGGAATGCGCGGAATTGCTCCAGGTCTTCATGGTGCAGGGCCGGCAGATGGCGGTCGTCGCTGAATTCGCTGTCCTGACGCGGATCATTGCCCGAGGCCACGCGGTGGTAGACCGAATAGAAGCCGACCGCCGCGCTGATGATCACCGCGGTTACGGTCAAGGCATCGAGAAACGCCGACAAAAAAGCTGAGAGAAAGCAGAACATCAGCGCCAGCAGCGCCTTGGAGCGCACGCCCAGCAGCAACCGTGAGAACAGAAACAGCAGCAGATCCTTCATGAAGTAGATGCCCGCGACCATGAACATCAGCAGCAGGATCACCGGGAAGTTGTGCACCAGTTCATCGTACAGGGCCTGTGGTGAGGTCATCTTCAGCAGCAGGGCTTCGATCAGCAACAAGCCACCGGGCATCAATGGATAGCACTTGAGGGCCATGGCCAGGGTGAAAATGAATTCGATCACCAGCAGCCAGCCGGCGGCGACCGGGCCGACAGTGAACAGCACCACGGCGTTGAGGATCAGGAACCCGACGATGCACGCCTTGTACCAGCGGGGCGAATGCCCGAGGAAGTTATGCGCGAACGCCTGAGCCAGTGAACCGGACATCGGTTGCTCCTTGTATTAAGAAGCGCGCAAGTTGCCGCAAGTGCCTGGCAAGTTCAAGTCCGGGAAGTTATTGATTCAGATAACGCGCGACCATGGCGCGGTAGTTGCCGTCGAGCGAGTAGCCGCCGACAAGAATTTTCCGGTCTGGCTGGATCGCGAGAGAATTGGCGGTATCCAGGCTGCGGCCCAGGCGCGTGCGCAACCAGCCGTGGCCGTTGCCGAAGCTTCGGTCGAGATGACCATCAGCTTTATAGCGAGCAACGATGAAGTCGGCCTCGACGCCGCCGATCGTTGCACCCACCGCCATGATCCGACCATCCGCCATGCGTTGCGCGGCGCTCCACTGGCAACCACTGGGACCGATTTCCAGCAGATGCGGGTGGCCAGTGTCGTTGCGCCAGTCCGGGCGGCCGTTAGGATGCAGGCTCAGCGCCAGGCAGCGGATCGGATCGCGACTGCTGCCAAAACAGTGCAGATGTTCCTTTGACTCGATGACCTGACAGACCATCGCGCTTTTGCCGTTGGCTTTGAAAGCCAGGAAGCCATCCACCGCGAAGCGCTCATCAAGACGCCCGTCAGGCAGGTAGCGCGCCACCAGCCCCTCCTGGGGAAAATCAATTGAGCCGGCGACAAGGATCCGCCCGTCCTTCTGCAATACGAGGCTGCTGAGCCACGTGTTGAGCAGCAAATGTCGAATCATCACGAAACCGCGCCCATTGAAGCTTGCATCGAGCGTCCCGTCTGGCGTCAGGCGGATCAGCATTCCGGCATGGTCGGCGAGTTCGAAGTGGTGATTGGCGATCAGCAGAATATGCCCGTCGTCCTGCACGGCGATGTCACAGGCTTCAGCACCCGGTACGCCGGGAGGCAGCCAGCAGTCACGGGAACCGATGGACAGGTCGCCGGGCAGGCGCACTACTTTGCGACCATTTTCACCAAAGCTCGGGTCGGGGATACCCTCGGTGCTGAACAGGGCAAGGGCGGGCAGGGTGCGATGGGCGTTTTGATAATGCAGCCCGGCCAGCAGGATTCGTCCGTCGGGCAATACCTGGACCTTGCCACCGGTGGCCTCAAAACCGCGTTCGAACTCGCCAATCACGCTGCCATGCTGGCCGAAAGCGAGGTCGGCCGAACCGTCCGCAAGTAGGCGTGCCAGACCGAAACGACTGCCTTGAGCAGTGCCGACCTTGGCGGCGACCAGCACGCGCCCCTGTCGATCCAGTGCGACACCCTGAGTCATGCTGGAAACACTGCCGGCGAAATACACTTGGGCGACGCCAGTGTTGGCAAATTGTTTGTCGAGTTGCCCGGAACTGTTGAGTAGTGCCGGGCGCGCAAAGGCGTTCTCGGGTGACATGCATGCCTCTCCTTGCAAGTTGACCAGGCCCGAATGGGCGGTAACTGCATGAGCGGAACATTCAATCCCTGAATACACGCAAGTTCAACTGACAGAACTAACAGGTGGAGGGTCGCACTGTGCCATAACAGTGTCTTTTTGAACCAAACGAAAGCCTGCCAAGCAGTGGCGCCTGGCAGGTTGAAGAAAGTTGTACAGAAGTATTGAAGATAAACAGCAGCGGATAACTAACAAAGAACAGAGCGGATGACGTGAAAGTCATCCGCATCAGCCTCTGATCAATGTGGCATCGACCACGATTGCAGCAGGTAACCTTCTTTGCTCAATTCGGCGCGGGCCTGTTGCAACAGCAGTTCCAGTTGCGCCGGGTCAGAGTAGGCGCTGCTCGGAATCTGCTGGCGACCGATGTGCGAGTTGGTACGGTCGATGACGGTCAGGTTCAGTTCGCCATTGCCGTCTTGTGGGGCCCAGGCCACGCACTGAAAGGGTTTGAACGCGTGGTTGGCAATCAAAAGAGCTTCGTTGATACGGAGCGGGGCGGTCATTGGGGTCTTCTCTCTGTCGTGCCCATTCAAGTGATGTGCCGTCGGTTGGGCTTACCGTTCGGCTGGTTACTTGTACTGATGCACGCAACCCCGTGGCAGGTCACACACGAAACAAAGAAATTTCAACTTAATTGCTCAGGCTCAACATTCCGAACGTTTTTGAAAGCCTGGTGAAAGATAGCAACTCGATAGCTGACTAATAAACTTGCTTCTTATAACTCGTTAGCTTGTACACCTATAAGCAATCGATACAAGGCCCTGTCAATTTCTTGCTAATGTTACAGTCGGGTCTGCCAAATGACTGTTTTTACAATAATTTCCTTAAATTTGGCGCCAAGGAACAGTCATGATCGAAGCGCCTGCGTTACGACGTTTATTGGTGGTCGACCCGTGCGACGACTGTCACCGGTTATTACCTGGTTTGCGCTCGGTGGGCTGGGATGTCGACAGTTGTACCCTGGAAAATGCCGCCGATCGGACATGCGATGTCGGGCTGCTGCGACTGCAACCTTTTCACCTTGAACGTCCCGAAGCGGTCAAGGAACTGATCAGCCGCAGCGGCACCGAGTGGATCGCGGTGTTGAACCAGGAAGTCCTGCGGTTGCAGAACGTCGGTGACTTCGTCTGCGAATGGTTTTTCGATTTCCACACCTTGCCGTTCGATGTCTCACGGGTTCAGGTGACCCTGGGCCGCGCGTTCGGCATGGCGCGTTTGCGCGGGCAAGGCACGATTCACGTCGACCAGCCTGAACACGAGTTACTCGGCGACAGCAAGCCGATCCGCGAACTGCGCAAATTATTGAGTAAACTGGCACCGACCGAATCCCCGGTACTGATCCGCGGTGAAAGCGGCACCGGTAAAGAACTGGTGGCGCGCACGCTGCATCGCCAGTCCCAGCGCCACAGCAAGCCGTTCGTGGCGATCAATTGCGGGGCGATTCCCGAACACTTGATTCAATCCGAACTGTTCGGTCACGAAAAAGGCGCCTTTACTGGGGCGCATCAGCGCAAGGTCGGGCGCATCGAGGCCGCGAATGGCGGCACGCTGTTTCTCGATGAAATCGGCGATCTGCCGCTGGAATTGCAGGCCAATCTGCTGCGTTTTCTGCAGGAGAAACACATCGAACGCGTCGGCGGCAGTCAGCCGATCCCTGTGGATGTTCGCGTGCTGGCAGCTACCCACGTCGACCTCGAAGCGGCGATCGAGAAAAAGCGTTTTCGCGAAGACCTGTATTACCGCCTCAATGTGCTGCAAGTGGTGACCGCGCCATTGCGCGAGCGCCACGGTGATCTGTCGATGCTGGCCAACCATTTCTCGCATTTTTACAGCCACGAAACCGGCCGCCGCCCGCGCAGCTTCAGTGAGGATGCGTTGATCGCCATGGGCAAGCACGACTGGCCAGGCAACGTTCGAGAACTGGCCAACCGAGTGCGACGGGGCCTGGTTCTGGCAGAAGGCCGACAGATCGAAGCCCGGGACCTGGGATTGCTCAGTCAGCACACGATTTCGACGCCGATGGGTACGCTGGAAGACTACAAAACGCGCGCCGAACGCCAGGCGCTGTGCGATGTGTTGAACCGCCACAGCGACAACCTTAGTGTGGCGGCGAAAGTACTGGGCGTGTCGCGGCCGACGTTTTATCGCCTGC
Source organism: Pseudomonas fluorescens (assembly GCF_004683905.1). Lineage (NCBI taxonomy): Bacteria > Pseudomonadati > Pseudomonadota > Gammaproteobacteria > Pseudomonadales > Pseudomonadaceae > Pseudomonas > Pseudomonas fluorescens. The sequence goes on along the minus strand of NZ_CP038438.1, from coordinate 3,277,052 downwards.
TGCACAAACACCAGATTCGCTAGAGACCAAAGCCCAAAAGATCGCAGCCTGCGGCAACTCTTACAGGGATTAACCCTGTAGGAGATGCCGCAGGCCGCGATCTTTTGCTTTAGAAGTAGTACGGGAATTTCAGGCTGAAGGAAAAGTCGGGGGCATCCGGGGTCATGCCGATCGACAGGTTGGGCACGATAGTCAGGTTGTCCGTGGCGGCAATGGTCATGCCGACGTTGAAGTAGCCTGCGTTGGCGTCACTGGACACCACCGATTGCCAATCCCCGCCATCGGGTTTGAGTTTGCTCCTGCGTTGCACCAGATCAGACATCGAAAACGACATACTCATCTTTTCGTTCAGCGCAAACGCAATACCGGCGCCGATCTGGAAGCTGTCGCCAATGCTGACCTTGCCCGGGGTTTTCTGGTTGACGGTCGAGCTGATGTCGTCGAACGACTCCTCCAGGTTGTGGGTGTAGGACAAGCTGCCGAACAGCACTGCCGGGTCGAACGTCTTGACCAGCGAAACCCCGGGTGTGATCGACCAGACACCGTTACCGGTTGGCAGCGTGTCAGGCACGAACAGGTTGGAGTTGGCGTCGGTCTGGCGCAGTTTGATGCCGAACGGGTCCTTGCCGGTTGGCGCCTTGACCCGCAGGGTGACCACGGCGTCCGGCGTGTTGACCGACTCGTCGAGGAACTTGTAGGCAATACCGAAGTTGACGTCGCCGATGGTCGGATCGCGCGAAACATCCTGTTCCGTCGTGACGTTGGACGCACCACCGTTGCCGCCACCGGACTGGTAGGTCGATTCGCGGTAAACCACCGGCACGTTCACGTCGAACTGCCAACGGTTGTCGAAGTTGTAGCGCCCGGTCAGATCCAGCGTCCAGGTGTCGGCCTTGATCCGGTCGAGGTTGATGTTGCCCAGAAAGATCGAGTCCAGCGCGAGGAAACCGTTGAGGATCAGCTGCCGGGTGTCGTAACGCGAATAGGTCACGCCGGTTTCAAAGCTGAATTTACCGCCGCCGAAGAAGCCGCTGGCCTCGTCGTAGAGGTTGGACACACTCTGGGCCGGTTGCGAATCGTCGGCCAGCGACTGGCCGTAAGAAGCGCCGCTGCCCCCGGCGGCGCCCCCCGACGCTGCTGCCGCGCCAACGCCGGGAGCCCCGGTACCGGTCGCGACTTTTGGATTGCCTTTCATGTCAGACGGCGACTTGGCCAGCCGTTTGGGTTGCGGGGCTGCCGGTTGATCTTCGACCTGACGGACCCGTTGTTCGAGCACCGCCAGGGCCTTTTGTTGCACTTCGTATCGTTGCTTCAGCTCCAGAAGTTCCTGTTTCAGGGTCTCCACATCTGCGTCGGGTGCTGCTTGCAGCATCGCCGCGGGTAGAAGAGTACTCAGACATACAGCGGCACGCAGTGATACTGATCGATACATGAATAAGCCGTCCCTTTAAGCCCAATGATCGAGACTCAGCGTAGTTCAATATCCGATATTGCGTAGTGCCCTGAGTTGAGTCAGGTTGCAGTCCAGTGCGCCGGGGCTGATGCCGTTATTGTTAAGCACAACATTGAGTTGGGTCATGTTGTTGACCACGTTGGCGCTGCCGAGCAGGCGGGTGTTCTGCAGCAGGCCACCCTGGGCCACTTGTTGCAGGGCGGTGCCTTGATTGCCCGAGGCCTGAATGGCCATTTGCACGCCACTGTTGGTGGCCGAAACGGCGACACTGCCGGCGGCATTGCTGGCCCCGATGGTCTGCCCGGCCATCAGGGCCTGGCCTTGTGCGGGTGCCAGCGGAGGAGGGGTGTTGGCTTCTTTTACATTGATGGCCACATTGTTGCTGGCGGTGTTGCCGTCGCCGGCGGCGCGTACGCTTTGGGTCACGCCCTGGCTGCTGTTGAGTGCCGCGCCACCAATGACATTGCCAGTGCCCGGAGTCGGGGTGCTGCCGTTGCCCTGTTCCTTGATGGTCGAGACATAGAATTCCGGTTTGATCGTGGCGGCCTGGATTTGCATCGACGTCGCAGCGCCGATCAGATCACCGCTGGCGTTGCGCCAGGTACTGCTCATGACAATGCCGAAGCTGATGATCCGCCCCGGCATGACGTAACGACCACGAAGCTGGGACAGCTCCTGATCCTGAACTTCGATGGGTTTGAATCCTGCATTGGCATAGCCTGACGCGCTCGCTGCCAGGCAGGCGGCGGCCAGCCAGTATGAGGTTTTCATCTGCTGCTCCCGGGACATCCAGCCCCATTCTTTATAATCGGCGATTAAAAGAAGTCGCTCTGTATGAACCCGAAGTCCATCAATTCGGCATCTCTGACAGGGTTGAAGTTATCCAGCTTGTTCTTCGCGGTCAGCGGGGTCGGCGGCATGCGCAATGCATTGGTTTTGTCATAACCGGGGCCGACGATGGCGAAGACGATGCCGTTCCAACCTTTGACAAAGTCATCATGGGCGTAGCGTTTATGGCCTAAGACGGGATCTCCGATATAAACCCAATCCTTGTCCGAACGCTGCAGCACCACGAAATGCTTGTAGCCGCGAATTTCCATCAGTACCACCACCGGGATTGTTACGTCGTCGAGTTTTTCCGGTGGAATCTTGTAGCCCCTGGCGCGCATGCCGATGCTTTCTATGTAGCGCTTCATGTCCAGCATGGAGAAACCTTGAGTACGAACAAGGTCCTGGTCAGCGTTGACCAGCATGCCTTTGATGATGTGCTCTTCATCGACGTCGAGCCAATAAGCCTGGCGCAGTACCGTGGCCAGCGCGGCGGCGCCGCAGCTGAAATCGGTTTTTTGTTCGACGATGTCGGCAAACTTGCGTTCACGAATGCTTTGCACGTTCTTGTAGACGAGTACGCCGCCGGGCAGGGCAGCGACGGGCATCTGGGCAGCCTGGGTCAGGCCGGACAGGCAAAGCAGGGCGATAAAGGCAGTCTTACGCATGATCGATACGCCTTTGCGGACTGAGGAAAAGCCCCGTTTCCGGGGCTTTCGTTTCGATCGCGATTACATGCAGGCTTTGCAACCTGCAGCGATGGACAGCGAGTTGCTTTGTTGGTTGCCAACACCGGCAGCGTTGTTGAAGCCACCGTTACCCGACCAGTTGTTGCCTACGTTGGTCATGCTGGCGTTGTTGGTAACTGGGTTTTTCCAGCCGTCTGGGGTCAGCACTTGTTGCGTGGTTACACCAGCAAGACCGAAGGCACCCACAGCTTCGAAGGTGGCTTTCTGATCTTTGCTGCCGCCATTGCCGCCATGGCCTTTGTCGTCGTTGCCATAACCGCCACCGCCGTGGCTGTCACCTTTGATGGTAGCTTCGCCCACGGCGCCGAATACGCCGACGGCGGCGACAGTGCCAGTGAGGGTGTCTTTTTTGTAGGTCTGAGTGCCGTTGTTGCCGACTTGCAGACCGGTGGTGCTTTGGTTGGCAGCAGCAGCGGCTTGCGCTACACGACCACCGGACACAGCGATTGCCAGGTTGTTTTTCTGTTGGTTGAAGTTGCCGGCAGCGTTGTTCACGCCGATGTTACCCGAGCCACTGTTGCCGACGTTGTTCATGCCGGCGTTGTTGGTGCTGGAGTAGTTGCCAACGGTGTTGTTGCTGTTGACTTGAGTGGCGCTGGAAGCGGACACCGCAGAGCCGAAGATGAAGCTTTCGTCAGCGGTGGCCAGAGCCGCGGCGTTGTCTTGCTGGTTGCCGTCACCGGCCACGTTGTTGGCGCCGATGTTGCCGTTGGCGCCGTTAAGCGAGCCACTGATGCCGGCGTTGTTCTGGGTGCCCTGGTTCAGGACGGTGTTACCGCCGTTGTTTTGCACGTCGAGCACTGCAGCACCGGCACCTGCGCCGATTTGCAGCAGTTCTTCCAGGGTAGGGCCTTTTGGTGGAGGAGGGTTGTGACCGTGACCACCGTTGTTACCATGATCATTGCCGCCTGCTTGAGCCGCCATTGCCATTACTGCTGCAAGTGCGAAAACCAGTGGTTTGAGAGCCATTGTAGTTTTCATGGTGTTTCTCCATCGTGCTTATTAGTTGGTTAAGTGTTGGTACTTTCTAATTGCACTGCTTTTGTTGTTTGGGTCAGTCAGCGACCCGGATGCTCAGGGTGTTAGCCATACGGTTCCCCACCCCGGCACTCTGGTTCACCTGAATCACCCCTCGGCTGCCGGTGAAGGCCTGATCACTTGTCGTGACCTGGCGACTGCCGGGTGAGGTGCCAGTTGCTCCTGAGCTCGGTAAAAGCGCCACGTTCTGTTGCGACAGGGCGCTGTCGTCAACGCTTTGCGGGGCAGCACTGATGCTGACGCGCGTCACGTTGGCCATCTGGTTGTTGGCACCGGCGCCCTGGTTCACGCCCAGGATCCCGTTGCCATTACTGAAAGAGGTGCCGCCAATGGTGGCGCTGGCGTTCATCGACGGGTTGGCAGGGGTATCCAGCTTTTGCCTGACGATGGTGGTGGCACTGGCATTGGTGCCAATGGCGATCGCTTTGGTGTTGGTCTGTTGCATCTGGTCGCCGGCGGCCTGGTTGACATTGAAGTTGCCGCGGTACTGCACACCGGTATCCTGGATGTCTGCGTTGTTCACGGAACTCGGATCGGCCATGACGCTGGCACAGCTGAAGAGGGCAAGCAGCAGAAGGGAACGATTCATCTCATTGACCTCCAGCCATGCGAGTCAGCGGCGCCAGACCGGTGCTCAGCGAGCGATTGATCGTGTTGGAGATCGTGCCGCCACCGCCGCCGCCGTGACCGGCACTCATGCCAGGCAGGCCGTTGGGGTTGGTCAGCACGTTCATGCCGGGCATGTCCGAGTTCGGCGCGATCATGTTGCTGCGGATCGAAGCGCCGCTGGCGACACTGGCAAAGTCGCCATCACTGAGTTCGGTGCTGGTCATCGCTTGATGGATTCGATCGGAAGGGTTGGCGTTGACCGTGGTTGGATACGGGTCTTTGCCACCGCTGCGCCCGATTGCAATGGGCTGGACGTCGCGGTTGAGAACGATCACGCCATTGCCTTCGGCCTGAACGTTGAAACTGATGAATGTGCTGGCGGCTGATCCAATCAGCAGAAGGCAGGTCAGGCCTTTATTGATATTCCCCACGGCGGCAATTCCTTCTTCAGTGGGCTGGCTCTTGTCAGCGTTGGGAAGGAGAGAGCGAAAGCTGTGCCGCTTTTGAGTTGTCTATTGTTTTCAACGGGTTGGCGCTGCGGAACGCAATCTTGATACATAACCTGTTTCAGCGCTGAAACAGTCATGTCGACAGCGGCGGGGGCATGGGCGGTGCAAAGCTCTGGAACAAGGGTTTGCCGGGGACTGTTTCACTGGCGTAACAGATGCCCTTGCAGAATGATGAAGGCCATTTAAACGGCTGCTTTGCGCGGAGTCGGGTGTTTCAAGAATGGACACTTGGGCTCCGAAAGGAGCTGTTTGCCAGGTCAATCAGCCATTAAACGCGCCACTGCTTCGAAAGCTTGAGACTGCCGTTCATCCCAGTTGCCCTGAATGATCTGCAACGGTTGCCCGTGCTGTTCCAGCCAGTCGCGGGTGGCCTGAAAGAACGCCATGCGTTCACTGAGCTGCGGCTGGCAGCGTTGGCCGTCGTCGGTCCAGTCGATCTGCTCCGGCGACAACAGCAGATGCAGGTCGTAATGCCGGGCCAGCAGCTCGGGTTCCAGCCACGCCGGGCAGTCGCCAAACAGGGTCTGGCTCCAGAGGATGTTGCTCAGCAAATGGGTATCGAGAATCAGCAATTGCGGTTGCTGCGCCCGTGCCTGATCCTCCCATTGCAACTGCCCACGGGCGATAGCGGGGATGTCGTTGAGGCAGGTATCGCGTGGATTCTGCTCGATGAACCAGCGCACGTATTCGTCCACCCGCAGGCCGCCGAAGCGCGCCTGAAGGCCAGCGGCCAGCCAGCTCTTGCCGGTGGATTCCGGGCCGGTGAGGACAACCACCTTCATCGCTGCAGCGCCGGATCGGCGCGCCATTCGCGCCAGCCTTGCACAGCAATCAGGGTGAACAGGGCATACAGCGCGGCAGTAAGGTACAGACCCTTGTACAGGAACAGGCCGACGAAAATCACATCCAGCACGAACCACAGCGCCCAGCATTGCAGACGTTTCTGCGCCATCCACAATTGCGCAACCAGACTGAACGCCGTCAGCGCGGCATCGAGCCACGGCTGCGCCGCGTCGGTCCAGTGCGCCATGGCCGCACCCAGCAGCAGGCTGCCGAGGGCGCCTACGCTCAGGCCGAGCAGTATCGAGCGCTGATCCAGGCGCGTGACTTCACGGCCGTCATGCATCGTCCCGGCGCGGGTCCACTGCCACCAGCCGTAGACTTGCAGCGCGGCGTAAATCACTTGCAGCAACATGTCCGAGTACAGCTTCACGTCATAGAAAATCCAGCTGTACAGCAACACCATGACCAGGCCGATCGGCCAGCACCACGGATTCTGTTTGACCGTCAGCCAGACGGCGATCACACCGAGGGCGGCGGCAAACAGTTCAAGCCCGGACATGGGGGTTCCTTGGGGGAGTTGAGGAGGGAGCGGATTGTACCCAAAAACCTGTAGGAGTGAGCCTGCTCGCGATGGCGGTGGGTCAGCCGCTCTGTGGTTGACTGATACGACGCTATCGCGAGCAGGCTCACTCCTACAGGGGGAGCGGGGTCAGACGCGGAACTGGCGCAGAAGCTGGTTCAGCTGTTCACTCAATTGCCCCAACTTCACGCTCGCCACACTCGACTGCTCCGCCGCCAACGCCGTACTGTGCGACAGCCCGGCGGCCTGCGTGACGTTCTGGTTGATATCCTCGACCACATGCGCCTGTTGCAGTGTGGCGCTGGCAATCGAGGCATTCAGGCCGTTGAGATTGCGCAGGGCCTGGCCGATCGCGTTAAGGCTGGCACCGGCGAGGCCGGCCTGTTCGATGGTCAGTTGCGAGGCCTTGCTGCTGTCGCCAATGACTTTCACCGCCGCTTCGGAATGATTCTGCAGGCGTTCGATCATGCTCTGGATTTCCGCCGTCGACTTTTGCGTGCGCTGCGCCAGCAACCGCACTTCATCGGCCACCACCGCAAAGCCCCGGCCCTGTTCCCCGGCGCGGGCCGCTTCGATGGCCGCGTTGAGCGCCAGCAGGTTGGTTTGCTCGGCAATCGAGCGGATCACCTCCAGCACACTGCCGATCTGCGTACTTTCGGCCGCCAGGGTGCGAATCACTTCGACCGCTTGGTCAATGGTTCCGGACAACTTGTCGATCTGTTGCAGACTGCCGTCGATGTTGATCTGGCCCTGCTGCGCCTGAGCTTCGGCATCGCGCATTTCAGCGGCAGCATGTTCGGCGTTCTTCGCTACGTCCTGTACGCCGTAGGTGACTTCGTTGATCGCGGTCGCCACCAGTTCCATCTGCTGCGATTGCTGTTGGCTGCGCTGCTGGGCCTGAGTCGCATCGTTGCCCAGTTCACTGGACGACTGACCCAGCGCACTGGCCGAAACCTGCAGGTCACCGATGACCCGGCGCAACTTGGCGGTGAAGGCGTTGAAGTGATGCGCCAGTTGCGTGACTTCGTCCTGACCGTGGGTGTCGAGGCTGCGGGTCAGGTCGCTCTCGCCGCTGGCGATGTTGGCCATGGCGTTCACGGTTTCCTGTAACGGACGGACGATGCTGCGGGCAATCAAAATCACCAGCAGGGCCATGATCACGGCGATCACCAAACCAATCACTGAAGCCTTGATTAACTGCCCCCGGAACTCGCTCTGCACATCATCGACGTAAACGCCCGAACCGAGCACCCAGCCCCACGGCTCGAACAATTTTACATAGGAGGTTTTCGCCACCGGTTCGCTGGCACCGGGCTTGGGCCAGCGGTAATCGACCATGCCCGCGCCTTTGCTTTTGGCGATCGCGACCATCTCGTTGAACACCGCGAAACCGTCCGGGTCGCGGATCGCCGAAAGGTTCTGGCCTTCGAGTTTGGGGTTGGTCGGGTGCATGACCATCACGGGGGTGAGGTCGTTGATCCAAAAGTAATCGCTCTGGTCGTAGCGCAGGCCACGAATGGCGGTCAACGCCTGTTTCTGCGCGGCGTCGCGGGTCAGGGTGCCGGCGGTTTCCAGGTCGTGGTAATAGGTCAGCAGGCCGCTGGCGGTCTGCACCACATGCTGGGTTTTCTGCGCCTTGGCGTGGTACAGGTCATCGTGGATCTGCTTGAGCATCAACACGCCCAAGGTCAACAACATGACCACCGCCACAATCAAAATGAGCCACAAGCGTCGGCTGATCGACACACTGCGCAAGCTGTTCATAACGCTGTCACTCCGATTTCTTTTTCTTGTAATAAATCAACGCCAGCATCCAACCACGTTTGGGTGGTCAGGCATACGCGACCCAAGTCGAATAACGCCGCAGCACTATTAAGGCTTGTCTGTTAGGATTTCGGCCCCGCGCGTGAAAACCTGAATCCGAATTGATATTTCACGGAATTTTGACCGTTTCGTGTGGATCCTGTGCGCGCGGAATCGGTACAGCTACGCTGAACGCAGTGAACGTTAGAAAAATATTATCGGGGCATGCCCGCGTGCATCGCTCTTTGGGGGATTGATGGATCTTTGGACCGCCTTGCAGGCACTGATTCTTGGAGTTGTAGAGGGGCTGACGGAGTTTTTGCCCATTTCCAGTACCGGACACCAGATCATTGTTGCCGACCTGCTCGAGTTCGGCGGCGAACGGGCCATGGCGTTCAACATCATTATTCAGCTCGGCGCGATCCTTGCGGTGGTCTGGGAGTTTCGCCGCAAGATTCTCGACGTGGTGATCGGCTTGCCGACCCAGCCGAGTGCACGGCGTTTTACTGCCAACCTGCTGATCGCGTTTCTGCCGGCGGTGGTGCTGGGGGTGATTTTTGCCGACCTGATTCACCAATACCTGTTCAATCCGATCACCGTCGCGACCGCGCTGGTGGTGGGCGGTGTGATCATGCTGTGGGCCGAGCGTCGGCAACATGAAGTGCACGCCGAAACCGTGGACGAGATCACCTGGAAGGACGCGCTGAAAGTTGGTTTCGCGCAGTGTCTGGCGATGATCCCCGGTACCTCGCGTTCGGGCTCGACGATCATCGGCGGCCTGCTGTTTGGCCTGTCGCGCAAGACTGCGACCGAGTTCTCGTTCTTCCTGGCGATGCCAACCATGGTCGGTGCGGCGGTGTACTCCGGTTACAAGTATCGCCATCTGTTTGTGCCGGCGGACTTCCCGGTGTTCGCCATTGGTTTCATCACCGCGTTCATCTTCGCCATGATCGCCGTGCGCGGTCTGCTCAAGTTCATCGCCAGCCACAGTTACGCGGCATTCGCCTGGTACCGGATTGTTTTCGGTCTGGTGATTCTGGCGACCTGGCAGTTCGGCTGGGTGGATTGGTCGGCGGCGAAACCATGAGTGATTCCCGCGCGCGCCGCCCGGATGGACGACCGTCCGGTAGCGGCATTCAGCATCTGAAACTGAAACTGGCGGTGCTGTTGATCGTGTGCGCGCTGCCGCTGTTCGGCTCGCTGTCGATGTGGCTGCGCGGCATCTCGCTGGTGCCGTTGACCGCTTATGGCGTGGTCAGCGTGCTGGCGTTTTTCATGTACTGGGCAGACAAGCGCAAGGCCCGCGCCGATGCGTGGCGCACACCGGAAAACATCCTGCATGCGCTGGAACTGGCCGGCGGCTGGCCCGGCGCGCTGATCGCCCAACAGGTATTCCGGCACAAGACGCGCAAGGTGTCGTTTCAGATTCTGTTCTGGGTGATTGTGGCGCTGCATCAGGTGTTCTGGATCGATCAGTTGTTTCTCGGTTCGAACCTGCTTTCACTGTTCTAAATCACCACAAATCCTCTTGTAGGAGTGAGCCTGCTCGCGATGGCGTCGCATCAGTCAAGGATATGTCGACTGACACACCACTATCGCGAGCAGGCTCACTCCTACAGGATCGGGTTTACAGCAGTAATCCGATTTGGGTCTTCTTCGGCAACTTGCCCACCACCAACTGGTGCGAACGCTGCAGCAATGCCCGCAATTCCTCGGCACCCAGCGGGTAGGGCGGGTGCATGATGATCCACTGCGCCCGCGCCAGATAAGGCGCAGGGTGAATACCCGGGCGGTCGCAATGGCCGAGAAACAGATCCTTGTCGACCTTGAACGCCAATGAATCCCCGCGCAGCCCTTGCAGGGCAAACATCTTGTTGCCGGCAATCGAGAACACCCGCACGCCGCCCCATTTGTAATCCTCACGCGCACCCGGCAAGGCCAGGCAGAAGGCGGCGACATCCGCTTCGTTCATTTTTCCCTTGTTCATAACAACCGCTCCCCACACGCATTGAACGATTCGACCAGATGATCGATCCATGCCCGCACCGCCGGCATCACCCCGCGTCGATGCGGATACACCGCCTGCAACCAGCCGCCGGGCAACGACCACTCGGGCAACAGTTGCACCAGCGCGCCGCTCTCAAGGTCGGCTTCGCAATACATCATCGGCAGCAGGGTAAAACCCTGGCCGGCGAGCACACAGGCCTTGCGCACGATGAAGTCATCGATGCCTAGCCGCGCCTCCATGTTCAGTTCGACGCTGTTGCCTTGCTCATCCAGCAAGCGCACATGCACCATGCGATCGGCCTCCAGCGCGCCGAGCACCGGCAGGTTCTTCAAGTCCTGCGGATGAGTGATGGTTTTGCCCTCGACAAAGGCCGGGCTGGCGACGACGACCATTTGAGCCTGACGCAAACGTCGAGTCACCAGTAACGGATCTTCATCACCGAGTTCGCGCACACGCAACGCGACGTCGAAACCTTCAGCAACCAGATCCACCCGGCGATTGAGCAGCACCACCTCCAGTTGCACCTGAGGAAATTTGCCGAGGAATTCGCTGATCACCCACGGCAACATTTCCCGCGCCAGACCGGTAGGACAGGATACGCGCAGGCGGCCACGTGGCTCGCTGGACATGCTGGCGACCGCTTCGTCGGCCATCTCCGCTTCCAGCAACATCGCCTGACAGTGACGCAAGTAGCGCTCGCCAACCGCGGTCAGGTTCAACTGGCGCGTGGTGCGTTGCAGCAGACGGGCGCCGAGGCGCTCTTCGAGTTCGGCAATGCGTCGTGACAGTCGAGACTTGGGAATGCCCAGCAAACGCCCGGCCGCCGCGAAGCCACCGGCCTCGACCACCTTGGCGAAATAGTAGAGATCATTGAGATCCTGCATGAAAAGTCCACCGTTCTATCAGTGGGACGAACTATCGCATTGTCGGCGGCTAATCAGCTATTGGTTTCTTCCGTAGGATTGTCTCCATTCCGTCGCCGCCGGCGATTCTTTACAGGAGATTCCACATGAAACTGCTGCACATCGATTCGAGCATTCTGGGCGACAACTCCGCTTCCCGTCAGTTGAGCAGCCAAGTCGTCAAAGCCTGGCAAGCCGCCGAGCCAACCGCCGTGGTCACCTACCGTGACCTGGCCGCCGACGCCATCAGTCACTTCTCGTCGACCACCCTGGTGGCTGCCGGTACCACTGCTGAGCTGCGCGACGCCGCACAACAGCACGAAGCCGAACTGAGCGCCTCGACCCTGGCCGAATTCATCGCTGCCGACGCCATCGTCATCGCCGCGCCGATGTACAACTTCACCGTACCGACCCAGCTCAAGGCCTGGATCGACCGCGTCGCCGTTGCCGGCCAGACTTTCCGCTACACCGAAGCCGGCCCTGAAGGCCTGTGCGGTGGCAAGAAAGTGGTGATCGTCTCCACCTCCGGCGGCATCCATGCCGGTCAGGCGAGCGGCATCGCTCACGAAGAATATCTGAAGCTGGTACTGGGCTTCCTCGGCATCACCGACATCGAAATCGTCCGTGCCGAAGGTCTGGCCTACGGTGAAGAAGTGCGCAACAACGCGATGAGCGCTGCTCAGGCGAAGATCAGCGAGCAGTTGTTCGCCGCCGCGTAAGCATTGCGTAAAGACCAGCTGCCGTTCAGGTAGCCCCTCAAAAAACTCTGTATTCTGGTTCTGCAAGGGCCAGATGCGGAGTTTTTTGTTTCTGACTGTTGCATAATCTGGCCCGGGTTATGCAGTCAAACGATCAACGTCTGAGTGCAACGCCGCGCCGGATTACCGAACCACCGGGTTTCGGGCGTGTCGGAACACAAAGGATCTTTCGATTGAGTAACACAGGGTGGGCCATCCCATGATGCGTCTTTGTGCAACGTTACTGATTTGCCTGCTCGGCAGCCTCGGTTCAGTGCATGCCGCGCCCGGGCGACACCCTGTCTGGAGTGTCGGTTACCACGAAATGACATTCCTCGATCCGCTGGATCTGCAACCGATGCGCGCCATCGCCTTCTATCCTTCCAGCGACCGCGAACATAGCAGCCTGCTTGAGGGTTACACCGTCGAGGCCGGCGCTGACACCAAGGTGGCCATCGGTCGTTTTCCGATGCTGATGCTGTCTCACGGCAACACCGGAACGCCGCTGGCGCTGCATGACCTCGCCACCTCGCTGGCACGCAAGGGCTTTGTGGTGGTCGCGGTGATTCATCCCGGCGACAACTCCAAAGACCACAGCCGCCTCGGCACCCTGAGCAATCTGTATGGGCGGCCGATCCAGATTTCCGAAGCGATCACCGCGACCCTCGGCGACCCGATGCTCTCGCCGTTCGTCAACGCTGATCAGGTCGGGGTCATTGGTTATTCGGCCGGTGGCGAAACCGCGTTGATTCTCTCCGGCGCGCAGCCGGATCTGGATCGTCTGCGCCGCTACTGCCAGGAACGCCCGGACGACCATGATGCCTGCAACACCCAGGGTGAACTGATCGTCGACCGCGACGATTTGCAGCCAGTGGCCGATTCGCGCGTGCATGCCTTGCTGCTGATGGCGCCGCTGAGCCTGAAATTCGGCCGCAGCACCCTGGCGGACGTGCATGTGCCGGTGCTGCTGTACAGCGGCGATGGCGACAAACTGGTGGCCTTCGACAAAAACGCTGCGGCTCTGGCGCGCAAACTGCCGACCGCGCCGGACTTCAAGTTATTGGCCGGGGCAGGGCACTTCGTATTCATGGCGCCGTGCAACGAAGAGCAGATCCGCGCCATGCCGGCGTTGTGCACCGACGCCGACGGCGTGGATCGCGAAGACATTCACCGCAACCTGATCTCCGAGGCCGGGCAGTTCTTCTCGCGCACGCTGGGCAAGCCGAGCCGGGCGGGGATGCAGACCGCGGATCAATAAACGACTCAATCCCCCTGTGGGAGCGGGCTTGCTCGCGAATGCGATAGATCAGTCACTCTATATTTTGACTGACCCACCGCCTTCGCGAGCAAGCCCGCTCCCACAGTGATTTGTACGAAATTTCAGGATGTCGAGTGGCGCTTGAGTACCAAGGTCAACCCCAGCCCGATCACTGACAACAGCGCCGCACTGAAGAAAATCCACGCATACCCCAGATTCAACGCCACTGCGCCCATCAACGGCCCGGCAATCGCCAGCGCCAGATCAAAGAACACCGCGTAAGCCCCCAACCCCGAGCCACGGCTGGAACTGGGCACCTGCTTGATCGCCTCGACCCCCAGCGCCGGATACACCAGCGACAAGCCAAATCCCGCCAGTCCCGCGCCGATCAGGGCGAACGCGGTAGAGGGCGCCAGCCATAGCAACACCAGGCCGACGGTCTCGATGCTCATGCAGGCGATCGCCGAATTGAAGCCGCCAAAACGGCTGATCGCCGAAATGAACAGCAGCCGCGACAGGATGAAACATACGCCGAACACCGTCAGGCAATATGCCGCGCCGCTCCAGCCACGGTTGAGGTAATAAAGGGTAATGAAGGTGGTCAGCGTGCCGTAGCCGATCGACGCCAGAGTCAAACTGGCCCCATACGGTGCAATCCGCCCGAACACCGCCCAAAAAGGCAGCCGTTCGCCGCGTACCACCGGCACCGATGGTTTATTGCGGATCAACACCAAGGCACCCGCGGCCAATATCGACAAGGCGATACCCAGGCTGGCAAAGCCGTAGTCGGCGACCATCACCACGCCCAGTGGCGCGCCAATCGCAATCGCGCCGTAAGAGGCGATGCCGTTCCAGCCAATCGACCTCGCCGTGTGTTCGACACCGACCTGGCCCATGCACCAACTGATGGTACCGACCCCGATTAAGCCCTGTGCCACGCCGAGCAGCAGGCGCCCGACGATCAGAATGATCAGGCTCGGCATCGGGAAGTCCTGCAACAGCGTTGAGATCAGCGTCAGCAGCCCGCTGAGCACAATCCCCGACAAGCCAAAAACAATCGCCCGTTTGGTACCCAGCGTATCCGACATGCGTCCGGCCATCGGCCGACTGAGCAGGGTGGCCAGATACTGCGAGCCGATGACCAGCCCCGCAATAATGGCGCTGAAACCCAGCTGCTCATGCACATAACCGGGCAGCACCGCGATCGGCAGGCCGATGCACAGGAAGGCGACAAAGGTATAAAACACGATGGAGACGATCTGCAGGGTGATCGCCAGGGAGCTTTGCGGAGGCGGTTGCTGCGCAGACATGTGGACTCGTTCGCGGGCGGCGGTGGGAGAGTGGGCATCATGGCTGGGTGCTGGAACAAAAGGAAGCAGGCTAACTATTTTTCCTGGCTATTCCGATTGTTGCTGGTGTCCTCATCGCGAGCAGGCTCACTCCTACAGGAGGGGGCGCATTTCAAATGTAGGAGTGAGCCTGCTCGCGATGGTGTTGGTGCCCGCATAAATATTGGCTCCGAAATGCAAAAAGCCCTGTCACACCGACAGGGCTTTCGCTTGAAGCATGAAGCTGGAGGCTCGAAGCTGCTATTAGAACACCACACCCTGACTACGCAGGTAGTCATCGTAAGTGCCGCTGAAGTCAGTCACGCCGTTGGCGCTCAGCTCGATGATGCGCGTCGCCAGGGACGATACGAACTCACGGTCGTGGCTGACAAAGATCAGCGTGCCCGGGTAGTTTTCCAGCGCCAGGTTCAGCGCCTCGATCGATTCCATGTCCAAGTGGTTGGTCGGTTCGTCCATGATCAGCACGTTCGGCTTTTGCAGGATCAGCTTGCCGAACAGCATGCGACCTTGCTCACCACCGGAAATCACTTTGACCGACTTGAGGATCTCGTCGTTGGAGAACAGCATGCGGCCCAGAGTGCCGCGAATCATCTGCTCGCCCTGAGTCCACTGACCCATCCAGTCGAACAGCGTCACGTCGTCTTCGAAGTCGTGCGCGTGATCCTGAGCGTAGTAGCCCAGTTCCGCGGCGTCGGTCCACTTGACGCTACCGGCATCCGGGGTCAGTTCGTTGACCAGGGTACGCAGCAGGGTGGTTTTGCCGATACCGTTCGGGCCGATGATCGCTACGCGCTCGCCCGCTTCAACCTGGAAGCTGAAGTCTTTGAACAGTGGCTTGCCGTCGAAGCCTTTGGCCATTTTTTCGACCATGACCGCCTGACGGTGCAGCTTTTTGTTCTGCTCGAAGCGTATGAACGGGCTGACGCGGCTGGACGGCTTGACCTCGGCCAGCTGGATCTTGTCGATCGCCTTGGCGCGGGAAGTGGCCTGTTTGGCTTTCGAGGCGTTGGCCGAGAAGCGGCTGACGAACGATTGCAGCTCGGAAATCTGCGCTTTCTTCTTGGCGTTGTCCGACAGCAGTTGCTCGCGGGACTGGGTCGCCACGGTCATGTACTCGTCGTAGTTGCCCGGGAACAGGCGCAGCTCGCCGTAATCCAGGTCAGCCATGTGCGTGCACACGCTGTTCAGGAAGTGACGGTCGTGAGAGATGATGATCATCAGGCTGTTACGCTGGGTCAGAACGTTTTCCAGCCAGCGAATGGTGTTGATGTCCAGGTGGTTGGTCGGTTCGTCGAGCAACAGCACTTCCGGATCGGAGAACAGCGCCTGCGCCAGCAATACGCGCAGTTTCCAGCCTGGCGAGACTTCGCTCATCGGGCCGAAATGCTGTTCCAGCGGAATACCCAGACCCAGCAGCAGTTCACCGGCGCGGGATTCTGCGGTGTAGCCGTCCATCTCGGCGAACTCGGTTTCCAGCTCGGCCACGGCCATGCCGTCTTCTTCGCTCATTTCCGCCAGCGAGTAGATGCGATCGCGCTCGGCCTTGACCTTCCACAGCTCTTCGTGACCCATGATCACAGTATCGATCACGGTGAATTCTTCGTAGGCGAACTGGTCCTGGCGCAATTTACCCAGACGCACGTTCGGCTCGAGCATGACCTGACCGCCGGACGGATCGAGGTCGCCGCCGAGGATTTTCATGAAGGTCGACTTGCCGCAACCGTTGGCGCCGATCAGGCCGTAGCGGTTACCCGCGCCGAATTTGACCGAAACGTTTTCGAAGAGCGGCTTGGCGCCGAACTGCATCGTGATGTTAGCTGTAGAAATCAAAGGTTTTTCCTGCGAAGCATTCTGAGTAGCGAGGGTGCGGCTGGAGCGCTTGGCCCGAGTCAAAGTGCGCTGAAGCGGGACAGTCCCGTCATCAACCAAGGGGGGCGCGTAAAGTTTGGCGGCGATTGTACTGGTCTGGCTCTTTAAGCGATAGGGCGATGACGTCGCGCCTGCTGTTTGGCAGATTCAGCGGACAGTTTTTCACAGATCAGGTTCACTATTGGTTACAAAGTATGGCTAAAATGCCATCCGATTACCCAATAGCCGCTAACGGCATGGGCTCAAGGAAGTGCCACCGGGATAGTATTTGTATTCATGCCACTGCATCAGACCCTGGGCCTCCGGCCGGCAGGCGCGCAGTTTGTTCACTTTTGACGTGTGACGATTTCCGTGAAACTCATCATTGCCGCTATTTATGTCATTTCGATTGCATACGTTCACCTTCGTGGACGTGTGCGTCACAAACTGGGCCGTCAACTGAGCGATCACTCGACGTTTCTGGCCCCGATCAACTGCTTCCTTTACCTGTTTTCGAAGAAGCCGAACAAACCGTATCTCGATCCGTCCGAGTTTCCGGACCTGAGCCCGTTGCAGGCGCATTGGGAAGAAATTCGCCAGGAAGGGCAGAACCTGCTGCGCGCCGGTGAGATCAAGCGCTCGAATCAGTACGATGACGTCGGTTTCAATTCGTTCTTCAAAAGTGGATGGAAGCGTTTCTACTTGAAATGGTACGGCGAGAGCCATCCGTCGGCGATGAAGCTGTGCCCGCGCACCACTGAGTTGGTGCAGAGCATCGGTTCGATCAAGGCGGCGATGTTCGCCGAGCTGCCACCTGGGTCGAAACTGGTTCGCCACCGTGACCCGTATGCCGGTTCGTACCGCTACCACCTTGGTCTCGATACGCCGAATGATGCCGGTTGCTACATCAATGTCGACGGCGAGAGCTACCACTGGCGCGACGGTGAAGCGGTGATGTTTGATGAGACTTACATCCACTACGCCGAAAACACCACCGACAAGAACCGCATCATCCTGTTCTGCGACATCGAGCGCCCGATGAAATATCGCTGGGCGGCGGCGTTCAACAGCTGGTTCAGCCGTACCGTGATGTCCGCGGCCGGTGCGCCGAATGACGCCGGTGACCGCACCGGTGGGATCAATCGCCTGTTTACCAAAATCTACAAGGTTCGCCTGCGTGGTAAAGAGCTGAAAAAGCGTAATCGTGCGCGTTACTACATGGAGAAGTGGGCGATTTTCGGCGGTTTGCTGGCGATCTTCATTTTGATCTGACCGGTGTATCGCGCCTGTTTATGCCATCGCCAGCAGGCTGGCTCCTACAGTGGAATGTGAGTTCAGGAAAGAACGCATTTCAACTGTGGGAGCGATGAGTCTCTCAAAGCCAACCTGTCAGCTTCCTGACAGGAACCGCATCTGATTACGCCCCCGAGGCCTTTTTGGTCTTTCTCGCCGGGGCTGCCTTACTGGCAGGCTTTTCTTTTGCCTTCGCTTTGGCCGGCGCTTTACCGCCCAGGCTTCGTTTAAGCAACTCGGTCAAGTCGATAACATCCGCAGACTTGCGCTCCTCCTCGCCACCCACGGTCTCGACATCCTCGATCTTGCCTTCGTGGGCCTTTTTCTCGACCAGGGCCATGATCTTGTCTTCAAACTCGTCCTTGTAGTCCTCCGGGCTCCAGTCGCCGCTCATGTCCTGCACCAGACGTTTAGCCATGTCCAACTCGCCCTTGGCCAGTTGCGGTTTGGTCACTTCGCTGCCCAGCTCCAGCTCATCAAGGCCGCGGACTTCCTGCGGCCAGCGCAGTTTGACCAGCACCAATGCCGATTCCAGTGGCATCAGTGCCGCCAGATATTGCCGAGTGTGCAGGACGACACGGGCGAGGGCGACCTTGTTGGTTTTGCTCAATGTTTCACGCAGCAACGCGTAGACCTTGCCGCCGCGTTTGTCCGGGGCCAGGTAATAAGGCGTATCGATGTTTTGCAGCGGGATCTGCTCGGCATCGACGAAGGAGAAAATGTCGATGGTCTGTGTCGACACCGGGTGCGCCGAGCGGATCTCTTCCTCGCTGAGCACTACGTAGCGACCTTTTTCATAGGCCACACCTTTGACGATGTGCTCCTTGGTGACTTCCTTGCCGGTGACCTTGTTTACCCGTTTATAACCCACCGGATCCATGCTGCGGCTGTCGAGCCAGTCAAAGTCCACGCCGTGCGAAGAGGTTGCCGACACCAGCGCGACAGGGATGTGTACCAGTCCGAAACTGATCGCGCCTTTCCAGATTGCCCGAGCCATGGTGAGTTCTCCAAGTGATGATCAGGTGACCTGTGGCGCAGTGCGAAAGTTTCCGGCATTTGCGTGGCGCGCGGAGTTGCCGGTCAAGCCGTGTTACATCTTGTTTAAGGGCAACGGGTTAACAAATCCGAACCCGGGGCGTAGCGTGGACTCGAAGGCTCTATCACCTGTGCACCGCGAGGCCACCCCATGAAACGACTACTGCCAGGCATTATCGTTCTGCTCCTTGGGGCCGGTCTGGCGCATGCCGACGTCGCGGCACCGTCCGCGCCGCTATTGCTGGCGCAAAGTCCCACCGGCACCAACAACAATCCCTACAACAGCCCGATCCGCCGGGCCAATCCCAACAGCATGCAGGGCACGCAGCCCAGCGCGCCGGCGATTCGCGGGCCGAATACCGTGCCGACGCCCAGTACGCCCACCGTTGGTAACGGCGGGATTGGCAATGGTCAGCAGCAACGCTCGGTGCCGAGTACGCCGCCCAGATTCATCCCCAACCCACCGCCACGCGATGGAGACAGCAACCGTTGAACGGCGGGACTGCGTCCCTGTCAGCCTTTGAAATGAACAAAAGGAATCGTGCATGTTGCGTAAAACCCTTCTAGCCACGCTGTGCGCCAGCGCGCTGATCAGCGCTCCAGCTTTCGCCGCTGCTCCACAAGAGTTGCAAAGCGAGCAGGGCACCCTTGAAGTCACCACGGTTACTCAAGGCCTTCAGCACCCTTGGGCGCTAGCGTTTCTGCCAGATCGTCAGGGCATGCTGGTGACCGAGCGGCCGGGAACCCTGCGGCTGATTACAGCCGACGGCAAGCGTTCCGAGCCCATCAGTGGCGTGCCGAAGGTCTGGGCCAAGGGCCAGGGCGGTTTGCTCGACGTGGTGCTGTCGCCGGACTTCAAACAGGATCGACTGGTCTATCTGTCCTACGCCGAGGGCGGTGGCGCCGGGGACAAGGCCGGTACGGCGGTGGGGCGTGGGCGGCTGTCGGATGACCTGAAGACGATCAGCGATTTCAAGGTGATCTTCCGTCAGGAGCCGAAACTCTCGACCGGCAACCACTTCGGCTCACGACTGGTGTTCGACCGAGACGGTTATCTGTTCATCACCCTGGGCGAAAACAACGACCGGCCGACCGCGCAGGATCTCGACAAGCTGCAGGGCAAGGTCGTGCGGATCTTCCCCGACGGCAAAGTGCCGGATGACAACCCGTTCGTGGGCCAGCCCGGTGTGCGTCCGGAGATCTGGTCGTACGGCCAGCGCAACCCGCAGGGCGCGGCGCTCAATCCGTGGAATGGCACTATCTGGGAAAACGAACACGGCCCCCGTGGCGGCGATGAGGTGAACATCATTGAGCGCGGCAAGAACTACGGTTGGCCGCTGGCGACCCACGGCATCAACTATTCGCTGCAACCGATCCCGGAAGCCAAGGGCAAGAGTGTCGAGGGTGCGGTTGATCCGCACCATGTCTGGGAGAAGTCCCCCGGTGTCAGCGGGATGGCGTTCTATGACGCTGACCGCTTCAAGCCTTGGCAGCAGAACCTGTTTATCGGCGCGCTGGTCAGTCAGGAGCTGATTCGTTTGCAGTTTGACGGGGACAAGGTGGTGCACGAGGAACGGCTGCTGGGTGAGCTGAAACAGCGGATTCGTGATGTGCGGCAGGGGCCGGATGGCTATCTGTATGTGCTGACGGATGAGGAAGAGGGTTCTTTATACAAGGTCGGCCTGAAGTAACTTCACTTCAAATTTTCACAGATGTCCTGTGGCGAGGGAGCTTGCTCCCGTTGGGTTGCGCAGCAGCCCCAAAATCTTGTGAGCGCTACGCACTCATGCGGGAGCAAGCTCCCTCGCCACAAAAAAATCTCTAGAGCGTAACGATAGTTGGCGTAGCGCGGGCATACAAAACCACCGCCGCGCGCAATTTGCCACGCCCAAACCGGCTCATCTTCTCAAACTCGCCATGGCTGACCGGCACATGCTGGCAGTCCATCGGCTGACGATGCTGGCTGTGATCGACATCCGGATCGTGCAGATACACAAAGTCTTCATCGCAGTCGGTCACCATGACCCAATGCGGTGATTTGGAGCGGGTCAGGCGATAGCTGCTGATCAGCACCAGAGGCTGTCCGCCAGCCTGTAACAACTTCGGCAAATCCAGGTGGGTGCCAATCTGCCGATCGATGTCGGTTTCGTGCATTTGCGCAGTGAACTCCTCGTGCACCAGGCGCATGACGTCTTTTTTATGCTCATCGCGCACGCCATCGAGGAACAATGGCCCGGCCATACTCAGCTGCAAACGCACCTTAAAACCCCGTCGCCAGGCCGCCAGTGCCAAGCCCTGGGGGCTGCAGCCACCATGGCCGGAGGTCATGAACACCGTGGTCGCTTCACGCCAGATCTGCAATTCCTCACGCCGCTCCAGCAAGCGCTCAGGTTGCAGCGCGCCCATGGCCATCAGCAGGCAAGCCGGGCCACAGGTGAACTCAGTGGTTTGCGGGTAATAGGGCACCTTGATGTTGCGCGAATCACGGTGCTGAACAATGCGCTTTTCCAGACGCAACGCATCGGCGTGGTCTTCGTAGTAATCGTGAATCAACGCAAAGCGTCGGTAGCCGTTGCGCTCGTAAAGCGCGATGGCGGTGGGGTTGTCGATACGCACTTCCAGGCGCAGGTATGCGCAGTCATGCTCGACGGCGCAGGCCTCGATACGTTGCAGCAACTGTTTGCCCAATCCGCTGCCGCGAGCTTCCCCGGCAATGGCGATCGAGTACAGGCGCGCCAGCGAGGTGCCGCGATGAAACAGCACCAGTGCGTAGCCGAGCAATCGACCGTCGATCTCGGCGACCATTAGCTGCGCGTGGGCGCGGGTGATCATCCACTGAAAGCTGCGGCTGGTGAGCCGGTCGGTGGTGAAACATTGCATTTCCAGGGCCAGCAACGCTGGCAGATCTTCAACTACCGCCAAACGAAAAACAGCACTCATATGACCACCGTAAAAGTTGCGTAACGAAACGGGACTTTCGAAAAACTTCGTGCTTAATAGAAATGGTCTTGTTCTCCAACGGATCAATCTCTATGTCAGCGGTACAGGGTCATTGGCGCGAAGTATCCGAGCAAAGTTTGCCGGCGGCAACTTTTTTAAATCCAGCCATCAGAACTTCCAGTCAAGTGTTGATTATCGTCGAACGCAAGGAAGACTGGGCCTCCTACTTTCCCAGCGAGGACATCGTCACGGCTCAGGAATACCTCGAGCAAACCCGTGACAGCGAGCCGGGCAAGCGGGTGCAGGTGATCAATCTGTGCCGCAGCTACAAGTACCTGGGCCACGGTTACTACTGCTCGCTGCTGGCTGAAGCCCGCGGCCACAAGGTGATTCCATCGGTACGTACCATCAGCGAGCTGACGAAAAAATCACTTTACGGTCTGGCACTGGACGATCTCGATAAAACCCTGGAAAAGGCCCTCAGTCATCACCTTTACAGCGATACCGAAGGTTTCACCTTGACTCTTTACTTCGGCAAGACGCATATCGAGCCGCTGCAGGATCTGGCTCGACAGTTATTCGAAGTGTTTCCTTGTCCGATCCTGTTAGTTGAGTTTCGTCGAACTAACGGTTGGCACATCGAAGGCATAAAGTCCGGCGCTCTGCACAAGTTGCGTGATGACCAAGAAGATCAGTTCGCCAATGCGCTGGACGGCTTCAGCCGTAAAGTCTGGCGGGCGCCACGCTCGCCACAAGTGGCGCGTTACGACCTGGCGATCCTGCACGATCCGCAGGAAGCCTTGCCGCCATCCAACGCCAAGGCACTGGAAAACTTCGTGCGGGTCGGCAAACGCATGGGCATCGACGTCGAACTGATCGAGCGCAGGGATTATGCGCGGATCGCCGAGTACGACGGCTTGCTGATCCGCGAGACCACCAGCGTCGACAACCACACCTATCGCTTTGCAAAAAAAGCCGAAAGCGAAGGGCTGGTGGTCATGGATGATCCGACGTCGATCCTGCGCTGCACCAACAAGGTGTATCTGACCGACCTGCTCAACAGCCACCAACTGGGCATGCCCGCCACCGAAATTCTCTACAAGGAACGACCGGAAGACTTCGAGCGGGTCGGCGAACGCCTCGGTTTTCCGCTGGTGCTGAAGATCCCCGACGGCTGTTTTTCTCGCGGAGTGATCAAGGTCGAAAGCCAGCAGGCGTTGCTCGAAGCCACCGCCGAACTGTTCGAGCACTCAGTGTTGCTGCTGGCTCAGGAGTTTTTCTACACCGAGTACGACTGGCGCATCGGCGTGCTCAACCGCAAACCGATCTTCGCCTGCCAATACTTCATGTCCAAGGGACACTGGCAAATCTACAACCACAAAGCCAAGGGCCAGGACATCAACGGCGAGTGTCGCACCCTGGCCGTGCACGAGGCGCCGCGAGCGGTGGTGGAACTGGCGGTCAAGACCGCCAACCTGATCGGCGATGGCCTCTACGGCGTGGACCTGAAACAGGCCGGCGACAAAGTGGTAGTAATCGAGGTCAACGATAACCCGAACCTCGACGCCGGCATTGAAGACGCCTACTTGCAGGACGATCTGTATTCACTGGTGCTGGAGGAGTTCGTGCGACGGCTGGAGCTCAAGCGTCGCGGCCAGGCCTGGTGAAGCGCCGATGATCAGCAGTTTCGCATTGAGTCATGGCGCGCTGCAGCGGGTCGAGCGGCTGGACGCCGAGGTGATGCTGTTCAGCAATCCCGATGCGGCCGAGCGCGATTTGCTGCACAGCCACTACAAGGTCGACGAACACGCGTTGGCCTCGGCGCTGGACCCGGACGAGGTTTCGCGAATCGAGTTTCACCCCGATCACTTGTTCCTGATCTGGAAACGTCCGGAAAACTATTCCGGCGGTGGCAGCCTGGCGTTTGAGGTGTCGTCCTGCGGCCTGCTGTTCGCGCCCGGGCAACTGCTGGTGATCGCCACCGACGACACGCCGCTGCACGGCATCGGCACGCGCCAGCCGCTCAATGCACCGCTGGATGTGCTGCTCGATTTGCTGTTCAACAACATCCATCACTACCTCGGCCATCTGAAGGTGATCAAACTGGTGGCCCGCGAGCTTCAACAGAAATTCAACGCCTCGATGCAGAACCAGCATCTGGTGCAGATGTTCAACCTCAGCGAAAGCCTGATCTATTACATAAATGCTCTGCACAGCAACGGCGCGGTGCTGACGCGGCTGCGCAATCACGCGGAAAAACAGCATTTCGGCAGTGAAGCGATCGGGCTGATCGACGACCTGATCATCGAGAATAACCAGTGCTACAAGCAGGCGGAGATCTACTCCACGGTGTTCTCGGGGCTGATCGATGCGCGCGGCAACTTGATGAATAACAGCATGAACAACCTGCTGCGCAAGTTGACGTTGATCAACGTGGTGTTTCTGCCGTTGAACCTGATTGCGAGCATTGGCGGGATGTCCGAGTTCAGCATGATGACGGCAGGCACGCCGTGGTGGATTTCTTACCCGTTGTTTCTGCTGGTGATGTTGTTGGGGGCGGGGGGGATGTTGTTGGGGCTGCGGCGGCTGGCCCAGTGATTGATCGGTGCCTGAGCTGACACCTTCGCGAGCAAGCCCGCTCCCACAGTGGATTGCGGGTTGGCAGGGGATCTGTGCCTGATACAAATCCCTTGTGGGAGCGGGCTTGCTCGCGAAAGCTATTTCAGCAGCACCGGAGGCTCTGGATCAGCCCGCTGGATCTGGCACAATCACTTTCCGGCGCTCCCGAACCCCACGCACCACCAGATACAACAACGGCCCAATCGACACAAACACCGCCGTCAGCAACAGATACGGCACCACCGACCAGATCGACATTCCTCGCGCTCGCGCATCCTTGACCATCCATACCCCGGCCAGCGTCGCCAGCAGATACAGATCAATCACCACCTGCGCCGTGTCCGGACGCGACATCAGGCTGATACCGAAGTCGATCAACGACTGTTCGGCCTGGAGCATCACCGATACGGTGTAGCCAGTAAACGCAATCAACGCAGTGAGGGGCAGGGCGACAGACATCATGCATTCCTTCCTTGGGGTGATGAGCAGAATCGCCAGCCTACCTTGGCGTCCGCAAATAAGCCATTGACTCGCCGGCCGCCGCCGGGCTAATTTCAGGCCCATGACTTCCACCGTATTGCGTTGCCAGCCAAGCATTATTACCGCCATTCCTTATTTGGCGGGCTAGCTCACGACTGCAGCACCCAACCCGCCCTAGAGGCGGGTTTTCATTTTCTGTCTCCGGGGTTCTGATCAAAACGTCAGGAGACGATCATGCCGCACAGCCCCGACCAGCAAGCCCTGCTTGAGCAGTACGTGAAAAGGATCCTCGCCGCGCCGGTCTACGACATTGCTGTGCGCACGCCGTTGCAAGCGGCGCCTGCGCTGTCCGAGGCGCTGGGCAACCGGATCCTGCTCAAGCGCGAAGACCTGCAACCGACGTTCTCCTTCAAGATCCGTGGCGCCTACAACAAGCTGGTGCAATTGAGCGATGCGCAGAAAGCAAGCGGGGTGATCACCGCTTCGGCGGGCAACCATGCCCAAGGCGTGGCGCTGGCAGCGCGGGAGCTGGGGATCGCGGGGACCATCGTCATGCCCTCGACCACCCCCGAACTCAAGGTGCTTGGGGTACGAAGTCGGGGTGCCGAGGCGCTGCTGCACGGCGAGAGTTTTCCGTTTGCCCTGGCCCATGCGCTGCAACTGGCCGAGCAGACCGGGCGCACTTTTGTCTCTCCATTCGACGACCCGGACGTGATCGCCGGCCAAGGCACGGTTGCCATGGAAATCCTCCGTCAGCATCAGGGGCCGCTGGATGCGATCTTCGTTCCGGTGGGCGGGGGCGGCCTGATCGCCGGCATCGCGGCGTACGTCAAATACCTGCGACCGGAGGTACGGATCATCGGTGTCGAATCGGAGCATTCGGCCTGCCTGAAGGCGGCGCTGCAAGCGGATGCGCGCGTTGTGTTGCCCAGTGTCGGAACGTTCGCCGATGGCGTGGCGGTGGCGCAGATCGGCGCTTATGGTTTTGAGGTGTGCCGGTTTTGCGTGGACGAGGTGGTCACTGTCAGCAATGACGAGCTGTGCGCGGCGATCAAGAATATCTACGACGATACCCGCTCGATCACCGAGCCTTCCGGGGCATTGGCGGTGGCCGGCATCAAGCAATACGTGGCGCGCAGCGCTGTTCGCGAGCAGACCTTCGTCGCGATCGACTCCGGCGCGAATATCAACTTCGACAGCCTGCGCCATGTCGCCGAGCGCGCCGCGGTGTGCGGCGTCCCGGCGTGATAACACTCAGGGCAGCAGTGGGCGCAGGAAACTGCGCTCGTAGCTGACGATGAATTTCTTCTGCACCAGTGATTCCACCAGCGCCGTGCTTTCCGGGTCGGTCAGCGCGATGTGCCGGTAGCTTTCGTAATCGGCCAGCGAGGGAAAGCTGAACAGGCAATAAGCGATGTTGCTCGCGCCCTCGGAGGGCAGGAAATAGCCGTGATGCGTGCCGCCCAAGCGCTCGACGATGCCCAGCCAGGCCGTGGCGTAGGCCTCGAACTCGGTCAATTGGTACGGATCGATCACGTATCGCACATGGCAGGTAATCAAGTTTGTTGCTCCCTGTTCAGGTCATTCCGCAATGGCAGTGCCGACCTTGTCCGAAGCCGACCAGATGCGATAGCGCACCTCGACATCTTTCGGGGCGTAGATCACCAGTGGCAGCTTGCTGTTGTAGCGCAGCATGAAGCCGTCACCGACAACCGGGACAAAGGCGCGTTTCTTTGCGGTGCCGGGTGGGCAGGCCATCATGGTACTCATCGGGCCGATGACTTTTTCCAGGCGGTAGAACGGATAGCCCCAGCCTTCGAGGTTTTTCTCGTCCAGAGCGCCGCCCAGGCGCTGGCGATTGCAGTCGACTTCCAGGGTTTTGCCGGCGAGAACTTCAACCTGGAAGTTCTCCTCCTGATCCTGTTTGGGCAGGTAGATGACTTGGCGGGTGAAGCCGTTTTCCGCCTTGGGATACGGCGCGACGTCTTCGAGTTTGGCCGCGTGGGCGAGGGTAGACAGGCCAGCAACGAGCAGACCGATTGTCGCGCGAGCGCGTAAAGAACCCATGAAAGCCTCCTGGCGGGTGTAGGGTGGATGTCGGGCATTCTCACTGTCATCAGCGATGAATGCAAACCGGCGTCGACTTGCAAATTGCAGTGCTCAGGAAGGTCGATCTTGCATTTTGCAACTGGCCAACTGCTGGCCAGCGCGCCAAGTGCTTGATTTCATGAGGGTCAAAATGACCCGATGAAAGGCACGTTTTATGCGTCGCTTTGGTGCAGCGCACCGGCTTCGGGCGCCTACACTCCAATGGGCATTTCGCAGTACAACCGTTTGCCGCACCAGGGAATCAGCGGGGACACACCCGTGCAGGGGCAGCAAAAGCGGTCAACGTGAAGAGTTGATTGGCAGTTTCATCAATAAGGAGAGGTTCACCATGTTTCTGTCTGCCTTGGAACTACGCAATATCATTGAAAGCAGTTTTCTCCCTAAACGCTGCCAGTGCACGCTGTCGCCAGACCTGTCGATGACCGTCAAGGTCTTCGGTGACCACCAGACTGACCAGGTTGATCTGCACGTCAGCGGTATCGACGCCAGCCATCTCAATGGCTGTCGCGAGATCAATGAACTGATTGCCGGCCTGCGTTCGGATCTGGCGCAACAAACCACACCACAGCATTACAGTCCTCGCTCCAGAGCGCTTTAACTCACCGTTTCACCCAGTTCGACCGTCACGCGCCGGGCCTGCACAAAGCCAAGGCCCAGCGCGAACTCGACCAGCACCGCGAGCAGAATCCCGGGGCCGGCGTGGCCGTTCAGCCATTCGCCAAAACCCAGTACCGCCAAACCAAAACAACCGACGATAAACCCGTTACCCAGGGCATTGCGACCCAGCGACGGCGGCGCGCTGCGCACCAGATAAAACATCACCCCCAACGCCGCAAACAGCACCGCACTGCGCCGCGCTACAAAACCGGCAGCGACCGAATACTCAATGCTCCAGATCGCCAGCAACACCTGCGGGAAAAAGCCCCAGGCCAGCGCCAGCACGAAACACAACAAAGACGTGATGAACGACAACGTGCGAAACGACAACTGCATGGCGAGTCCTTGCGGCAGTGAGAAGTGTCCCCGAGCATAACCCGCGAGCCCCTCACCGCCTACCGCAAAGCCGCAAATCAGAGCCTTCTGTCAGTTCTGGAAGCTGCAGGCGTCAGACATTTTCCGGTAGGTGATTTCCGCCGGCTTGCCTGCATTGTCGATGTACTTCATGTCAGCGGTGATGACCTTGCACTGCTGCGTCTGTGGCTCTGTCAGCGAGATCACTTTGTTCACATGCAACGGCATGCCGTACTGGTAAGGAACGGGCTGGGTAGCAGCGTTGGTATCATTGGCCTGAGCCAGCCCGGCGAATGCGCTGCAGGCGAGGGCGGAGGTGAGCAATAGCGTGCGAATGTTCATGAATCGGACTCCCGTACGACGGAATGAGCGTTCGGCGCCATACGGCCGAACCTGCCGCACTCGGCGTCAGCCAGGAGCTGAGGTGTGCGGTTCAGTACAGTCTTGGACTGCGGCGTTAAGCGATGGTTAACCTGGCTGAACGCCGGCTGTCTGGAAGAGAGGGATGACCTGGCTGAATCGAGCAAATCAACAGCGGTTGTCACCGACAGCGCGCCGATGGTCATCAATACCGAAGCCAACCCCCGGCATCCCCGCCATCCAGCACATCCGCGCGCGCAGCGATCTGCTTGAAACCCTGCATTCCGTGTGCTTCAGGCACAGCGATGTTCAGGACGTTTCACGCATTAAGCACGGGCTGTATCGCTGGCGCAGGATGGCAATGATTTGTCGCAGGTTGTGCAGCAAGAGAAATCACGCGGTTCTCAACTGAGCGCTGCCCGCCTGAGGAATCATGGCCAGCTGAACCTCTACATTGTTCTCTTTCTTCGCCAGCCAGCGTTCGATATTGATGTCATGTTCTGGCCCTTGAGTCGCTGAGCCATAGATATCTTCAGGCGTGATTTTTTGGAAGCTGAGGGTGTGCAGTCGTTGTCTTGACGTATCGATGCGCCCCATCTCAGCTCGGAGCGAATTGATTTGCTGTAGAACAGTTCGGCGATCAGGCTGAAAAGAATGATTTAGCTCAGCCTCCTTGGCCTTCAAGCGTTCCTGCATTTCCTGCAACTGATAGTAGATCTGATCGTATTCAGTCTTGGTCACTACTGTACGACCGGCATCTTGAGTTTGCTGCCATCGGCGAAGTGTCGCCCACGCATTTGGAATATAGGATGGGACCATGTAGTGGTCAGACATCTGGAACAGTTGCTGGATAAACATGGCACGATCAGGTAAGTCGCCGAACTTTTTCAACGCTCGTGTACAGGCGGCTTCTTCGATGGATTCGCATCCGGGGTTCCAGAGCACAGCAGATTGTTCGCGCCCCTTGAAATGCACCGGCATGAAATGGCGCAACTCCCCTTGGTGCTCATAAGGTGCTCCTCCGATTCGCGTCAACCCCAGAGCGAAAATAAGAGCACCTAGAGGCGCTGTAATGAAGCTGAGTACCAGTCCAGGTATCCAGACGCTTTTTCTAGTGTTCATCCAAGGCGCGGGAACACTCGGGATTGGGTCGTTGTCGTTGACCATGCGGTGATGCGCCAAAGCTGCTGCACCCTCCACGAACTCGGCATCGCCGGCTCTTGGCGAGCCGTAGGTATAAAGCAAAATGTCATAACCATTTGGGTGCCGTCTCAAGGACTCAGCAAGGAGTGTGGCGATTGCTCCCCCCAAGCTGTGCCCGCAGATAATTATCTTTTGCCCAGTGTGAAATTGGCCGAGATAAATCTCGACAAGTTTACTCAATGCTTCGTAAGCCTCGTAAAAGCCTTGGTGAGACTTGCCGACACCCGCTGCAAAGGGAATCTGCTCAGCATCGGTATCACGTATGAAGTCGACAAGTTCCAATGTGCCCCGGACGGCAATCAATATGATTTCGTCATGATGAGTTATGAAGGCTTGAGTGTTGGTTCCTTCATTGCTGTCGTCAAAGAAGTGCAGTTTTGCAGGGTGCTCTTGTTTTTCATTTAAGTCAGGTTTGTTCTGATCATAAAGTGCCGGGTCGAAAGGCAGAATCTCGAATCGTTTCGAATAAGGAACATCTTCATATAAAGGGTAGTAAGCTTTTGCCTGTTCTGCGTTAACTTTCCATGGCTCCTTGTAGCTAGCCATCCCTTCAGCAAACATATTCCCGACACTAGGGTCAAGAGGAAAGCTAACCGTATCTTTGGGGTTTTCAGCTGGTGATTGACCGAAATTGCAATAGCTTAAGGCAGCAAATAAAGACAATTGATAAAGATTCAATGCGCTGAACTTGTTGTCTTTCGAAAGTATTGGCCGAAAAGCACGTAATGGTCTGACCTCAAGCACGGCATGCTTGTTAGGTAATAATGCAACTCCGCGAAGCTCTGACTCCTCTGGGCCAAATCCCAAGTCGCCCATGATTTTAAGCAGGCTGAAATTTGGTGGGTACTTTCTGGTTGAGTAAGGGGGCAAGTGAGCGGATTTGCTTACAAGGTCTTTAACTTCGACGTGAAAAAATTGCTGAGCGTTATTCTTTGCAGGGTTATTTTCAACGCGTGTACCATCCTTTTTTACAAAGCGCGTTTTCTCTGCTCGTACCTGGAGCTCAGTAATTGGAAGAGGATAGCTACTCCGTTGAGATAGAGCACTGTAGAGGTTATCCGTACCTTTGTAAGGGCTGTCAACAGTGAGTACAACAGGTCCTTGATAGTGGTTCATGACCTTGGCCGAGCCATTTGCATCCAGTACGCCGACATATTGTTGATGAGCGCTATCGCTCAAGACGTAACCAAGGCCAGCGTACGGCTTGCCGTCGCCATTTTCATCAACCAGTTGAAAGCTGATCCAGTCGCCACGCAATGGGCATGCTTCCGACTTTCCGCTTAACATGGGGTCGCAAGTTTTTTGTGATGCCATAAAAAATATCCTTATTCAGTACAGTTTGGGTACACAGTGCACTCGCGACCGTCAGGCATTTTAAAAGACTTGAAGTCTTTTGTGTTGCCGCGACAAAATCCGTATTGATCATCAAGATTTTCGCCCATGCAACGCTTCCATCCCTCTGGAAATTTAATCCACGTATCGCCCATGTAGGGGCGCTCCTCTTTGGAAAGGGAGAATTCTACAGTAAGCGTTTTTCCAGCCAATTGAGCTCGTGAAATAGAACTGGTGGCAGAGTCTTTTTCGGGTTGCGAAGTTTCTATGGCTTTGCATTTCAATATTTTTGTTATGTATCGATTTGATCCGATTGTGCGGAACAACCACTCGCATTCTCTTTTTAATGAGAGATGTGAGGGGGAGGGCTGGCTATTTGCTTTGGCGTCTTCAAACGCAATGCTGGTGTAATCTCGCCCTAAGTTAAGTCTGGCAGCACCGTATTTCGCATCTACTTCGTAATCAAAACGCTTCAAAACCAAAGGACAGCCGTCTCCCGAGCTTGAAAGTGGGATCGTAAAATGCGCTGTCTGAGCTTTTTCACTTGGTTCCTGTTTGAAAATTTTTGACCCTGGATGATTCTTGCCACTTTTTGGCGGGACTTTGCAGGTTTCTCCAGTGCGAGGAGTATAGATAGCTTCACCCTTCACCTCGAACCCCGGCGGAAGCTCAGTCACCAAAGTAAAACTGTCCTCCTGAGCAACCGAACAGCCAGTTGCTCCAATCGCACTCAGCCCAATCAGCAAGCTGCGAAACCCATTGGAAGTATTGCGATGAAGCATTTGATTGTCCTTTGTCTCGTGGCGGTCATTTCGAGCAGGTGACGCCCAATCTCGAATTCAATTCAGTGCAAGGTCATCGCTGTATTGGGCGAAAAAGCGCTCGCACCGCTCAAAATGCTCCTCCGGCGTTTCCCCCGGTAAGGGTTGCCAAGCCATATCCTTGGCATTCTTGGGATCAAGGCGCAGGGTCAACATGAACTCCCGTTGCTCTGGAGTACTCCATCGCCAGCCTTCAAGCAGGTCCATCTGCTCTTCAAGCCATTCGAGGATGGGCTGGGCTTCTGAAAGTTTCGCGGCGGTTTCGGCGTGATTCACCAGCAGCCAACGCTTCAGGTTGGCACGCAAGATTTCGCGGGTTCTTTCCGGTGGGGTGGGTACTTGCAGCCATGGTGCCGGATTCGGCACCGGATACATCCCAGGCCTACTGTTATCTGCACTTTTCCACTGATCCTGGTCCCAATACAGCACGCTGCTGATTGGCCCGAGCAGCAGCGGCCATTCGGTTTCCTTCATGTTGCCCAGGCAGCGGGCCAGAACCCGGTTGTCTTGAAAACGGAACAGCGAGCGCCCGCCGTCTTCGTCGATGACCATACGGGCAATCCAGTGCTGAGTCAGACTGTCGAGATCAGCCTTGTCCATGCTACCGATCCAGCCCCAGTTCCGCTGTGGCTCATCGAGCAGTTTGCGGAAAGCATCATTGCCCGGGTTCTGCAGTTCAGTTAGCCATGGACTGATGGCGGCGAACTGCGCGTATTCGGTACGGCGATAGAGTTGTACCGAGCGTTGCATGACGCCGGCGCTGTACAACGAGGTGACCGGATTGGGTTCGGCGAGGCTGTCCAGTGCCAGAATCAGCACGCGATTGAGTCTGGACTGTTCGCCTAGCCAGTTGTTGAGTACTTCGCTCATGCTGTGGCTCCCAGATCGCATTTGCCTTCGCGGCAGGCTTCGCAGATCGGGCAACGTATGTCGCCGGCCGCGCGAGCGGCTTTGGCCAAGGCCATTTGTGCGGCGGCCGGGACGAGCAGGGCACCTGCTTTGTCTTTCGCTGCGGCCCACGGTATGACAGGTTCCAGAATCCCGATCCCGGTCCCCACACCCGGCGCACCACCGGTATTCACCTTCACCTCAGCCCCGCTGATGGTCACACCACCGGCATCCACCTTCACAAAACTCCCGCCCGCCTTGGCGGTCAGCTCCATGCCACCCTCGATTACTACTTTCTCACCCGCGTGATAGTGAATCTCCGTCCCGGCCTCGACAAACTGCGCCGTACCGACCTTCAAATGCTGCGTCACGCCCACCGTCAGGTGATCATCCGCCCGCATCTCACTCACCCGATCCAGATGGGTAATCCGGTGCTCCTCAACCTTGAATTCGCTCAGGGTGTTGGCCTCAACCGTGTCATGCCGCTCATTGCCCACGCGGATCTTCTGGTCGTGCTCGATGTTCTCGTCCCAATCGCGCTGGGCATGGATGTAGATCTGCTCGGCACCCTTTTTGTCTTCAATCCGAAACTCGTTGTAGCCCTTGCCGCCCGGGGAGCTGAGGGTTTTGAAGGTGCTGCGGGTTTTGTTCGCCGGCAGGTCGTAGGGGACGACGTTTTCCTTGTGGTACAGGCAGCCGGTGACAAGTGGCTGGTCGGGGTCGCCTTCGAGGAAGGTGACGAGGACTTCCATGCCGATGCGCGGGATGGCGATGCCGCCGTAGGCGGCGCCGGCCCAGCCGCTGGCGACGCGTAGCCAGCAGGTGGTTTTGTCGTCGGACTGGCCGTCGCGGTCCCAGTGGAACTGGACTTTGATGCGGCCGTACTGGTCGCAGTGGATTTCTTCACCGGCCGGGCCGGTGACGACCGCGGTCTGGCTGCCGAGGACTTTGGGTTTCGGGTGTTCGAGGGCAGGGCGGTAGTGCGCGTCCCACGGGGTGGCGAGGAAGCTGTTGCGGTAGCCCTGGTGGAAATCGCTTTTGTTGTCGGTGACGTCGCTGGTGACGTTTTCACCGAGCACTTGCGGTTGTTTGCCTTCGTGGAAGACTTCCAGCAGCAGCCACAAGTCGTTCCATTCGCCGCGCGGGTGTTCGGCCAGGGTCAGGAAGTGGCCGCTGGTCAGGGTCGGTTCGTCACCTTTGCCTTCGGCGAGTTTGTAGTCGCTGCGATGGCGTTCGAGGGCGCGGGTCGAGAGGAATTTGCCGCGCTCGCGGGTGGTGAAGCGGCCGGGGTAATCGTAGTCCTCAAGATCCGGGGCGAACTCGGATTTGACCGCGCCTTCGGGCAGGATCTTCGGTTTTTCGAAGTCGTAGTCGCGGCGGCTGACGCGGGTGGTGCGGGTCTCCAGGCGCAGGTTGAAGCGCTTGATCACCGGTTTGTCGGCGCTCATGCCGGAGTCTTGCTGGTAGCTCACGGCCTTGAGTTTGCGGAACACCGTCTGATCGTCGCCGAACACCAGTTTGTGCCCGCTGCTGCTGTGCTGGAAGTGGAAGTGAATGCCTTCCTCTTCGCACAGGCGCTGGATGAAATGCAGGTCGGACTCGTCGTACTGCACGCAGTAATCGCGCTGCGGGTACTCGGCGTTGAGCTGGAAGCTGTAAGCGTCGGCCAGAATGCCGCGATCTTCGAGGACCTGGGCGATGATCTTCGGCACCGTGAGGTTCTGGAAAATCTGCTGGTCATGGTTGTGCCGCAGATAGGCCAGCTGCGGCACCAGGCTGATGCTGTAACGGGTCAGGGTCTTGCCGGAATCGCCTTGCTCGATGCGGTACACCAGGCCATGAATCTTGCCTTCGCCGGTGGCGCCGAAGGTCAGGACGCCGGGCTTGTGCAGCAGCTCTTCGAGTTTCAGGTCGGGGCGGGCGCTGACCAGTTCGAGGTCGAAACGGAAAGGCTCGTTGAGGGCTTCGCGACCGGTGAAGCTGAGCACTTGCAGGTCGGCGGAGGCGCCTTCGAGGGTAAGGGTAATGTGGGTAGCGTTGGCGTCCAGCATGCCTTGAATTCCGTCCATTGAATAAGCAGGTGACGGATGATGGAGGATTAAACCGCCTCGTTCAAGGCGCAAATGCCGTAGAGAGGGGGGCCGCGCTGTATAGGGAAAACCCCTATGGCGGCGTTTAAACCCAATGAAACCGGGGGCTTCGCAGTCGTGAGCCCTTGGTCAGCGCATGATTTGAGCCAATCGCAGGCCGAAGAATCGCCAGTCAGTTTCAGACTAAAGTCGCCTTCAACCCGTAAAAGCCATCTGCCATCATTGCAGCTCACCCCTGCGTGTCCACTTCTTCCCGGCTGTTTTTGACCCGGGACGGGAGCTATTTTTCTGGCTGACTGCGCCCCGGCGCAAACGCTGTACTGTTGGAGTTTTTCATGCGTCCCCCATTCCCTCTCATCACCCCGCGCCAGTCGTTTGGCTTCGGAGCCGTTGTGCTGTGCGCCGGTTTTGCCGCGCAGGTTCAAGCCAGCGGTTTTCTCGAAGACACCACTGCGAAAATCGAATCGCGCACGGTGTATTTCAACCGCGATTTCCGTGATGGGCATACCTCCAGTGACCAGGGCGCTTCCAAGCGTGAAGAGTCGGCGCAAGGCTTTATTCTCAATCTGCAATCGGGTTACACCGAGGGCACGGTCGGCTTCGGTATCGATGCGCTGGGCATGCTCGGCTTGCAGCTCGATTCCAGCCCTGATCGCAGCAACAGCGGCTTGCTGCCGTCCAGCGGCGAGAACCCGCGCGGCTCGAAGGGCCAGTACGCAAAAATGGGCCTGACCGCCAAGGTCAAGGTTTCGGACACGGTGCTGAAGTACGGCGCACTGCTGCCGGATCTGCCGTTGCTCAAGTACAACGACGGCCGCTTGCTGCCGACCATGTTCAACGGCGCCATGCTGACCTCCAGGGAAGTGAAGGATCTGACCTTCATGGCCGCGCGTCTGGACAAGTACACCGCGCGCGATTCCACCGATTCGCAAGACATCCGCGTGCACTGTAAGAACAAGCGCTACGCCTGCAACACTACCGCCGATCATTTCGACATGTACGGCATCGATTACAAGATCAACGATCGCCTGACCGCGCAGTATCACTACGCCGAGCTGGAAGACATCTATCGCCAGCACTTCATTGGCTTGCTCGGCAACCAACCGCTGGGTGACGGTGTGCTGAAGGCCGATCTGCGTTTGCTGAAAAGCGCCGACAGCGGTGATGCCAAAGCCGGCTCCATCGACAACCGCGCCTTGAGCGGCATGCTCTCGTACGGCATCAGCGGCCACACCTTCAGCGCCGGCTGGCAGCGCATGAACGGCGACAATTCGATGCCGTACCTCGATGGCAGCAATCCGTATCTGGTCAACTACGTGCAGGTCAACGACTTCGCCGCGGCGCAGGAACGCTCCTGGCAGCTGCGTTATGACTATGACTTCAAGGCCATCGGCATCAACGGCCTGAGCTTCCTGACCCGCTATGTCAACGGTGATCACATCAAGGTGCCGGGCAGTGATCAGGAGGGCAAAGAGTGGGAACGCGACAGCGAGTTGAAGTACGTGATCCAGACGGGCACGTTCAAGGATGTCAGCCTGCGCCTGCGCAATGCGACTTACCGCACCAACTATGAAAAGTTTGCCCGGGATGTGGATGAGACCCGGTTGATTGTGAGTTACAACTTTTCGGTGTTGTAACTGTGAGGGCTGCAGTGTCCGGATGACCGCTTTCGCGAGCAAGCCCGCTCCCACATTGGATCATGGGTGAACACAAGTTTTGTGCTCGGCACTGATCCCCTGTGGGAGCGGGCTTGCTCGCGAAGGCGTCCTCACAGGCTCCCCTACAACCAATGCCAAAACCGGCTCCAGAAGCCGCGATTCAGATCTTCCTTGCACCCGGCATACTGCCGCGCATACACGTCGGAGCGCGCCTGCACCTTGCGCGCAGTCGGCATCAGCCAGGCCTTGCTGGCGTAGGTTTTGTTGCGAAAACCGCCCCAGCCTTCGTGGTAGTTCAGGTACTGGTTATAGGCGTCGTATTTGTACACGCCGTTGATCGAGGTGGTCTTGTCCATGTACCAGCCGACGAAGTCGATGGCGTCGTCGAAGTCTTCGCGGTCGGCGCCGTGTCGGCCGGTGCTTTTCTGGTAGTCGGACCAGACTTCATCCTTGGCCTGGGCGTAGCCCGAGGCGGTGGTGACCCGGCCCCACGGAATCACCCACAACAGGTATTTGCGCGGGGTCTTGGCGTCGTAGCGGTAGCCGGACTCCTGATACATGATCGCGAAGGGCACCTGGATCGGCACGCCCCAACGCTTTTGCGTGACTTGCGCCGCATCGTACCAGTCGCTTTTCTCGCGGAAGATCGCGCAAATGTCTTCCGGCGAACGCGGCGGCGAGGTGCCGCAGCCGCTGAGTAATCCCGCCAGTATCAAAAGTCCCGCCGTCCGCCCCGACATCAAACCGTCATCCCCATGCGCGCAAAAAGGCCGACAGTCTACGCGCTCAGCTCAACTGGTGACGATAGGGCAAATCCGGACCGGTCTTGCTGCACGTAAGGGCGGCCGCCTGTACGGCAAACCTGAGCATCGCGTCGATCTGCTCGCGGCTGAGTTGTTGAACCCCTTCGACCGAATCCAGTGCTTGCTCGGTCAACCAGGTAATCAGCGCTGCTTGAAAGGTATCGCCGGCGCCGACGGTATCGGCGATTTTCACTGAAACCGCTGGTACCGACCATGAACCGTGAGCACGGCTGAACACCGTTGCGCCTTCGCCGCCACGGGTCAGGAACACCAACTGGCAGCGATGCTGCAGCCAGCCTTCGATCACGCGCTGCGGGTCCTGTTCGGGATACAGCAGGCTCAGGTCTTCGTCGCTGACCTTGATCATGTCGGCCAGTTGCACCAGGGTCGCCACGCGCTCGCGCCACAGGTCGATATTCGGCTCCGGGTTGAGGCGCACGTTGGGGTCGAGGGTGATCAGGCGCTTGCCGCTTTCGCGCTGCACCAGGGTCAGCAGGGTGTCGGCGATCGGCTGCACCACCAGCGAGAACGAGCCGATGTGCAGACCACGCACGTCATCTCCGAGCTGCGGCAGATGGGCGAGGCTTAATTGGCGATCAGCACAGCCCTCGCCGCGAAAACTGTAATGCGGCGAACCGTTGGCGCCGACCGCGACCATCGCCAGCGTGGTTGGCGCGGCGAAGTCGATCAGGTAGTCCGCACGCACGCCTTCTTCCTGCAGCACTTGCTGCAAACGCCGGCCGAGATAGTCGGTAGACAGCCCGGCAAACAGCGCCGAATCCACGCCCAAACGGCGCAAGCCGACCGCGACGTTGAACGGCGAGCCGCCGGCAATCGCCTTGAAATTCACCTTCGAGGCCAGACCGCTGGCATCGTCTTCGCTGAAGAAATCGAACAGAGCTTCGCCACACACCAAATACATAATTGTTTGCTCTTTATAGGGTTGCGACATGCTGTTGATAGCGTTCATAGGCCTGCTGGAACGCCGCGACATGGGCGGCGACCGGCAGGGTTTCACTGTGCAGATCGAGCTTCACGCAGCGCTGGCACAGATCGGCCAAAGTGTCTTCGTGGCCGTTCGACCATGACTTGCACCACGCCGCCTGAATCGCCGCGCCAAGGGCTGCGGCTTCGCTGTGTTCGGTGCAGATCACCGGGGTGTTCATGATGTCGGCGACGATCTGCCGCCACACCGCACTTTTCGAACCGCCGCCGATCAGGCAAATGCTGCGGCTTTGTAAACCATTGTGGCGTAACAGATCCAGTCCATAACGCAAACCGAAGGTGGTGCCCTCGACCACGGCGCGACACAGGTTGGCCTGAGTCAGGTTGTTCAGGGTCAGGCCGTGCAGACTGCCGGTGGCATGGGGCAGGGCGGGGACGCGCTCTCCGTTGAGAAATGGCAGCATGCTCACGCCTTCGGCGCCGATCGGCGCCTGGGCCACGAGTTGATTGAATTGCTCCAGATCAAGGTCGAACAGTTCGCGGATCGCACCGGTGGCGTTGGTCAGGTTCATGGTGCAGATCAGCGGCAGCCAGCCGCCGCTGGACGAGCAGAAGGTCGCGACCGAAGCGTCCGCGCTGACTTTTGGCTCCTCGGCGTAGGCGTACACCGTGCCGGAGGAGCCGAGGCTCATGGTGATCGCTCCCGGCTGAATGTTGCCGGTGCCGATGGCGCCCATCATGTTGTCGCCACCGCCGCTGGAGACCTGTGCATTCGGGTTGAGGCCGAGCTGTTCGGCAATCGAAGGCAGCAGCGTACCGACCGCCTGATGCGCGTCGATCAGCTCCGGCAGCGCTGCTTGCAGGCGGCCCGTGGCGTCGATGTCGCGCAGCAGTTGCAAGTCCCACTGACGGCTGCGCACATTGAAATAGCCGGTGCCGGAGGCGTCGCCGTATTCGCTGCACGCGCGGCCGGTGAGCCAGTAATTCAGATAATCGTGAGGCAGCAGAATGCGCGCGATACGCGAGAACACCTCCGGGTGCTGCTCTTTGGTCCAAAGCAGTTTCGATACGGTGTAGCCCGGCGCGATGACCACGCCCAGGCGCTCTAGCGAACCTTGTTCGCCGCCCAGGTGTTTGAGCAGACGGTTGTTTTCATCGGTGGTTTCGGTGTCGCACCACAGCTTGGCCGGGCGCAGCACCTGGCCCTGATCGTCGAGCAGCACCAGGCCGTGTTGCTGGCCGGAGACGCCGATGCCGAGAATCGCCTGACCGTCGATATTGGCGGCGAGCAAGGCGCGGCGGGTGGCGAGGGCGAAGGCGTCCAGCCACTGTTGAGTGTCCTGCTCGCGCCGGCCGTTGGCGCCGCTGATCATCGTGTGGGTAGCGGCGCCTTCGCCGAGCACCTGACCGCTGCTGGCATCGAGGATGATCGCCTTGGTGCCCTGGGTGCCGCAGTCGATGCCGAGGAAGAGTTGTCGGGTGGTCACAGTGAGGTCCTCAGGGTTTCAGATCTGCCAAGGTGAGGCTGCCATTCGCGAGCAAGCCCGCTCCCACATTTTGAAACGCGTTCCCCTGTGGGAGCGGGCTTGCTCGCGAAGGCGTCGGTGGTTTCACCGCTGAATTCAGGCCAAAACCCGCTCCAAAGTGCGCGTCACCCCCACCTCGCGCAAGCTGTTGCAGCACCACTCAAACGCCGCAACAAACTCCGCCGACCGTGGAATCGCCGTGCCGAAGATCTCCTCGATCGCCAGCAACCGCTGGGTAATCAGCGCATCATCCGCCACCAGCCCCTGACAAAATTCCGCCCGCGGATCAGGAATCGCATAGGTATCGCCGTTCTCATCCACGCCCTTCAAATACAACGCCCAAGCCGCCACCACCAGCGCCGCACGCCTGGTTTCCTGACCATCGGCAATCAAGCGGTTGATCGTCGGAATGGTGAACTTGGGAAACTTCGACGAGCCGTCTGAACACACTCGTTCCAGCTGATCGGCAATCGCCTGATTAGAGAAGCGCGCGACCAGCGTATTTTTGTAGTCGGTCAGATCGATGCCCGGTACCGGCGCCAGTTGTGGGGTGACATCGAGGTCCATGTACGCACGCATGTAGCGCACGAACAGCGGGTCGTTCATGGTTTCGTGAACGAAGCGATAGCCCTTCAGAAAACCCAGATACGTCAGCGCCAAGTGGCTGCCGTTGAGCAGTTTGATCTTCATTTCTTCGTAGGGTGAAACGTCATCGGTGAACTGCACGCCGACCTGTTCCCAGGCCGGGCGACCGTTGACGAATTTGTCTTCCAGCACCCATTGCACAAACGGCTCGCAGACCACTGGCCAGGCATCGTCCACCGCGTGTTTGTCGGCCAGTTGCAGGCGATGCGCGGTGCTGGTCATCGGCGTGATGCGGTCGACCATGGCGTTGGGGAAACTGACGTTCTGCTCGATCCAGTCGCGCAGCCCCGGGTCACGCAGGGTGGCGAAGGCCAGCAGTGCCTTGCGGGTCACCGCGCCGTTATGCGGCAGGTTATCGCAGGACATGATCGTGAACGCTGGCGTGCCCGCGCCACGGCGTTTTTCCAGCGCCGCGCAGAGGAAACCGAACACGGTTTTCGGCGTTTGCGGGTGTGCCAGATCGTGTTGAATCTGCGGCAGGTGCGCCATGAATTCGCCGTTGCTGTCGTCGATGCAGTAGCCGCCTTCGGTGATGGTCAGCGAGACGATACGGATCTGCGGATCGGCAAGTTTGTCGATCAGCGCCTGCGCGCCATCCTCGGCCAGGAGCATGTCGCGGATCGCACCGATCACCCGGACTTCGGTGTCATTGCTATCACCGAGTTCAAACAGGGTGAACAGGTAGTCCTGCTCCTTGAGGTCGTCACGGGCGCGGCGGTCTTCCGCGCGCAGGCCGACGCCGCAAATCGCCCAGTCGAGGGCTTCGCCGGTGTTCATCAGCGCATCGGTGTAATACGCCTGATGGGCGCGGTGGAAGCCGCCGACGCCAATGTGTGCGATGCCCTGACGGGTGTCGCTGAGGCTGTAGGACGGCAGTTGCACCTCGGGGGCGAGGCGGTGCAGGTTTTGTTCATTCAGTTTCATCGGACAGGTCTCGAAATTCAGGCCGCGGCGCGAAGCGGGCGGGTCAGCGCCACGCCATCGGCGTCGAACAGGTGGCAATGGCTGGCGTCCAGGTGCAGGTTCAGTTGCTCGCCGTAGCGGCTCGCCAGGTCACCGCGCACGCGCATGGTCAGGGCTTCGCCGGCGTTGGTGGTGACGTGGCAGAAGGTGTCGCTGCCCAGGCGTTCGCTGACGTCGGCGGTGACTTGCAGGGTGCAGTCGCCCGGTTGTGCCAGCTCCAGATGTTCCGGGCGAATGCCCAGGGTCACGGTGCTGCCGACGCTCAGGTTGGCGGCATTGAACGGCAGGGTGATGCGCGTGCCGGCGTCCAGCGAGACTTCGCAGGTCTGGCCGTCGACGCGGGCGATCTTGCCTTTGAGGAAACCCATTTTCGGCGTGCCGAGGAACCCGGCGACGAACAGGTTGGCCGGGTTGTGATAGAGGTCCAGCGGCGAGCCGACCTGTTCGATCTTGCCGCCGTTGAGCACCACGACTTTGTCGGCCATGGTCATGGCTTCGACCTGATCGTGGGTTACGTAGATCATCGTGGCTTGCAGATCCTTGTGCAGGCGCAGCAGCTCCAGGCGCATCTGCACCCGCAGCGCGGCGTCGAGGTTGGACAGCGGTTCGTCGAACAGGAAGATCTTCGGATTGCGCACGATCGCCCGGCCGATGGCGACCCGTTGCCGTTGGCCGCCGGACAGCTGTTTCGGCTTGCGCTCGAGCATCGGCCCGAGTTCGAGAATGCGCGCCGCTTCGCCGACCTTTTTCTCGACTTCGGCTTTCGGTACACCGGCCAGATCGAGGGCGAACGACATGTTTTTCTTCACGGTCATATGCGGGTACAGCGCATAGGTCTGGAACACCATCGCCAGATCGCGCTTGGCCGGGCTGACTTCGGTGATGTCGCGGCCATCGAGTTCGATGGTGCCGCCGCTGACTTCTTCCAGGCCGGCGATCAGTCGGAGCAGGGTGGATTTGCCGCAACCGGACGGGCCGACGAAGACCACGAATTCCTTGTCATTCACCTCAAGGTCGATGCCCTTGATGATGGAGAAACCTTCGAAGCCTTTTTGCAGATTCTTGATTTTCAGGTTGGCCATGGTGATGGGCCTCCACTTAAGTTAATTCAATTGCGCCGGGCATGCTTTTGGTGGGAGCGGGCTTGCTCGCGAAGGGGCCGTGTCAGTCACGATCATTGTTGGATGACCCACCGCTTTCGCGAGCAAGCCCGCTCCCACAGGGGATTGGGTACGGTTTGAGAACTTCATTTCACGGCACCGAACGACAAGCCGCGCACCAGTTGTTTCTGGCTGATCCAGCCGAAGATCAGGATCGGCGCGCAGGCCAGGGTCGAGACTGCCGACAACTTGGCCCAGAACAAGCCTTCAGGACTTGAGTACGAGGCGATCAGCGCGGTCAGCGGCGCGGCTTTCGACGAGGTCAGGTTCAGCGACCAGAACGCTTCGTTCCAGCACAGAATCAGCGACAGCAGCACGGTGGACGCGAGACCGCCCTTGGCGATCGGCAGCAGCACGCGGACCATTTCCTGCCACAGGGTGGCGCCGTCGAGGCGGGCGGCTTCGAGGATGTCTTTGGGGATGTCCTTGAAGTAGGTGTAAATCATCCAGACCACGATCGGCAGGTTGATCAGGGTGTAGATCACGATCAACGCGATGCGCGTGTCGAGCAGGCCGAAACTCTTGGCCAGCAGGTAGATCGGCATCAGCACGCCCACCGGCGGCAGCATCTTGGTCGAGAGCATCCACAGCAGCGTGCCCTTGGTGCGCTGGGTTTCGTAGAACGCCATCGAGTAAGCGGCAGGCACCGCGATCAGCAGGCACAGCGCCGTGGCACTGAAGGAAATCACCACCGAGTTCCAGGCAAAACTGAAGTAGTCGCTGCGCTCGTTGATGTGCAGGTAGTTCTCCAGCGTTGGCGTGAAGATGAACTGCGGCGGCGTGGCGAAGGCGTCGATTTCGGTCTTGAAACTGGTCATCACCATCCAGAAGATCGGGAAGAAAATCACGATCGCGATGGCCCAGGCCAGGGTGCCGAGCAGCAGGCTTTGCAGCCGGCGGGATTGTTGAAGAGTCATGGCGGGCCTCAGGCTTTGTCAGTCAGGTTTTTGCCGATCATCCGCACCAGAATGATCGCGGCGATGTTGGCGATGA
This sequence comes from Pseudomonas fluorescens, assembly GCF_004683905.1. Taxonomy (NCBI): domain Bacteria; kingdom Pseudomonadati; phylum Pseudomonadota; class Gammaproteobacteria; order Pseudomonadales; family Pseudomonadaceae; genus Pseudomonas; species Pseudomonas fluorescens. Next base: position 3,233,724 of record NZ_CP038438.1, on the reverse strand, counting down.
CCACGGCAATCAAGCCGCCCGCCGAAGCCATGCCGACGTCGAACTGCACCAGCGCCTGGTTGTAGATCAGGTAGGCAAGGTTGGTCGAGGCGTAGCCGGGGCCGCCGTTGGTGGTGGTGAAAATCTCGGCGAACACCGACAGCAGGAAGATCGTTTCGATCATCACCACCACCGCAATCGGCCGCGCCAGGTGCGGCAGGGTCAGGTGCCAGAAGATCGCCACCGGACCGGCACCATCGAGGCGCGCTGCTTCTTTCTGTTCCTGGTCGAGGGACTGCATGGCGGTCATCAGGATCAGGATCGCGAAGGGCAGCCATTGCCACGAAACAATGATGATGATCGACAGCAGCGGGTAGTGCGCCAGCCAGTCCACCGGCTCGGCGCCGAACAGCCGCCAGACGTAGGCGAGGATTCCCGACACCGGATGGAAAATCAGGTTCTTCCAGATCAGCGCACCGACGGTGGGCATGATGAAGAACGGCGAGATCAGCATCACCCGCACGATGCCACGACCGAGAAATTCGCTGGCCTCAAGCAACGCGCTGATCAACACCCCGAACACCACGCTGATCAGCAGCACGCTGCCCACCAGCAACAGGGTGTTGGTGGCGCCGGGCAGGAACCCGGAGTCGGTGAGGAAATAGCTGAAGTTCTCCAGCCCGACGAATTCGTTCACCCCCGGATCGAGCAGGTTGTAGCGAATCATCGAGAAGTAAATGGTCATGCCCAACGGCACGATCATCCACAGCAGCAACAGGGCCACCGAAGGGCTGACCAGAAACCAGCCGGGATTGCGTACGCGGACTTTGCGCTGGGGTTGCGACAGGTCGAGGTGGGCTTTGGCAGTTGAAGTATTCATGGTGATCACAACCGAGTCATACAGACCTATGGAGATCCCATGTGGGAGCGGGCTTGCTCGCGAAGGCGTCGTGTCAGTCAATACACATGACACTGACCCACCGCTTTCGCGAGCAAGCCCGCTCCCACAGGAGGCAGGAGCAAGTCGTTCAGTGGTTACTTGGGATAACCGGCGCGCTTCATCTCGCGTTCGGTGGTTTGCTGCGCGGCGGTCAGGGCCTGATCCACCGTGGTCTGGCCGATCAGCGCCGCCGAGAACAGCTTGCCGACCTGGGTGCCCACGCCCTGGAACTCAGGAATGGTCACCAGTTGAATGCCGATGTAGGGCACCGGTTTCAACGTCGGTTTGCTCGGATCCGCCGCTTTCAACGATTCCAGCGTGACCTTGGCGAACGGCGCGGCGCTCATGTAAGCATCGCTGTAGGTCGAGGCGCGGGTGCCCGGTGGTACGTTGGCGATGCCGTCGGTCTTGGCTACCAGTTCGCCGTACTCTTTGGAGGTGGCCCAGGCGCTGAACGCCTTGGCGGCGTCCTTGGCCTTGGAACTGGTCGGAATCGCCAGTGCCCACGAATACAGCCACGCCGAACCTTTATCGGTGACTTGATGCGGGGCGAAGGTGAAACCGACGTGATCGGCGACCTTGCTCTGGGTCTTGTCGGTGACGAACGAGCCGGCGACGGAAGCGTCCACCCAGATCGCGCATTTGCCGCTGTTGAACAGCGCGAGGTTTTCGTTGAAACCGTTACTGGACGCGCCCGGCGGGCCGGATTTCTTCATGGTGTCGACGTAGAAGTTCAGCGCGTTTTTCCACTCCGGGCCGGTGAATTCCGGCTGCCATTTCTCATCGAACCAGCGCGCGCCGTAAGCATTGGCGACAGTGGTGATCAACGCCATGTTCTCGCCCCAGCCGGCCTTGCCGCGCAGGCAGATGCCGTACTGCTCTTTATCCTTGTTGGTGAGTTTTTCGGCGAAACCGGCGATCTGTTCCCAGGTCGGGCGCTCGGGCATGCTCAGCCCGGCGTCCTTGAACAGGTCGGTGCGGTAGTAGGTGATCGAGCTTTCGGCGTAGAACGGCAGGGCATACAGCGAACCCTTGACTGACAGGCCTTCGCGCACCGACGGGAACACGTCGTCGAGGGCGTAAGAAGCCGGCAGATCCTTCATCGGTTCGAGCCAGCCCTTGGCGCCCCAGAGTGCCGCTTCGTACATGCCGATGGTCAACACATCGAACTGGCCACCCTGAGTGGCAATGTCGGTAGTCAGGCGCTGACGCAGGACGTTTTCTTCCAGCACCACCCAGTTGAGCTTGATCTCCGGATGCTCGGACTCGAAAGTTTTCGAGAGCTTTTGCATGCGGATCATGTCGCTGTTGTTGACGGTGGCGATGGTCAGGGTCTGGGCGCCAAGGCTGACGCTGCTGAGGGTCATGCAGGTGAGGGCTAGCAGAGCTTTTGCAGTGGGTTGCATCGTGCACTCCTTTTCTGCACCCGGCGGGCGGCAGAAGGACAGTTATTGTTTTTGTGTCTTCCGAATGCAGGAAGAATGTGCGCTGATTACAGCCCTCAAACGACGGACTGACAAATCATCCGTCGCACTCGAATCAATACTTTTTTGCACTGGGGTTTGTTGCGGTAGACGCAGGGAAGGGCTTTTCAGTGGGGAGGGGCTATCGAATCAGTACAGGTTTCATCGCGTCGGATGCTTTTTGTGGGAGCGGGCTTGCTCGCGAAAGCGCTGTGTCAATTTGCAGATCAGTTGACTGATACCCCGCTTTCGCGAGCAGGCTCACTCCTACAAGGGGCGGTAATATCAGCCGAGGTTTTGTTCGGTCAGGCGTTGTACAGCGAGGCGTCGATAGTGCGACGGCGTCATGCCCTTGAGTTGCTGGAAGCGCCGGTTGAAGTTGGAAATGTTATTGAACCCCGACTCGAAACACACCTCGGTCACCGGTTTGTCGCCGTCGGCCAGCAGTTCGCAGGATTTACTGATGCGCAGGCGATTGACGAACTCGATGAAGTTGCGCCCGGTGGCCTGTTTGAACACGCGGCTGAAATAGGTCGGCTTCATCCCCAGATGATCGGCGACTTCTTCCAGAGTCAATTCGCGGGCGTAATGGTCGAAGATGAAATCGACCGCTCGGTTGGTGCGGTCGATGTTGTGCTCGTCGGCCAGTTGCGTGTTAGTGGCGCCGGACAGCAATTGATAATCGTCAGTCGCTGCCAGCAGCTCCATCAGAATGAAAAAGTGCCCTAGACGGGTTACGCCGCGTGTGTCGGCAATTCGCTGCATCAACGTCATGGCCTGACGGATCGTATCCTTGTCGCGAAATTCGATGCCATATTGCGCACGCTCCAGTAGCGGCGCCAAAGTCTTGAGTTCGGCGAACACCTGGTGCCCGCTGTCGAACAACTCATCGGTGAAGTTCACCAGCATGTCGCGCTTTTCCACCACCTCTTCGTCGGCCACCTGGCTGATCCAGTTGTGCGGCAGATTGGGCCCGGTGAGGAACAGTGTTTGCGGATAAAAGTTGCCGATGTAGTCGCCGATGAAGACCTTGCCGGAACTGGCAACGATCAGGTGCAGTTCGTATTCCTTGTGAAAATGCCAGCGCACTAACGGGCACGGAAAACCATGCTGACGGTAGATGATGGACAACCCGTTATGGTCGTCCATCAGTTCGTAGGAGGGATCAGTGATTCTGGTTGCCCGAGTCATGTCCGATGCGTCTTGTTGTGGTGTTCAGGTGCCCATCATGCACGCGCGCCACGGACAGTTCCAGCGCCTCAGTCCCGGGCCTTGCGTAGACCTTTGGACTGGTTGACCTGCTGGCAATGGCCGATCAGTGGAGTGCCACCGATGAAGTCGGCATTGATAATGCTGCACTTCGGCGCCCATCCCGAGTCTGGGCCAAACCATTGATCGAGTTCGTCGGTGATCCGCTTGACGCCGGCCAGTTCGCCATAGCTGGTGGCCGACAATGACCAGAGGCTGCCGGGTACCGGCGGGTTGGCCAGGGTTCGGGTGATGTGTTGCTTGAGTTGCTCTGGCGAGGTGATGTCCGAGCCGCTCCATTCATGGCGGATTTTCGGCCAGTACAGGGGCGAATTGAAATCCGGGTGCGAGTCGCTTGCCAACACCACGCGTTGTAGCGAACTGGCCCTTTTAAGTTGTTCAAGGGTCAGATGACCGTTGTTTCGGGGAATAAGCCGCGAAGCCAGCTCCGTGGTGATGACTTCATGGAAACCCTTGTAATCGAATGGCTGATCGTTGGTGCCCTTGAGTTCATGTAAGTCCAATACGATGAACTCGTTCGGATTTTCATTGAGGAAAAAATTGAGACTTTTTACCAACTCGCTCAAGGAGCGTCCCTGGAGCAGTTTCACGCCATGAAAGGTATGAAACTTCCTGATGCCCAGCCAGTGTTCATCTGAATGCAGACGCAAGTCGAAGGCGCGCACGCCTTCATTAAGTTGCTGAATGAACGGACCGTCCTGACAGACAAACCAGTTCTGGGCGGGTTGGAGATAAGCCGGGTACGGAAAATCAAAATCCAGCCCGGAGTTATGCGCGCCGGGCCAGACCACTTCACCAAGGGTCAGTCGGTCCATATCCGGTGTAGCCGCCATCCAGTTTTTGAAAGGGTAATTACTCATGGTGCATTCCGTTGCAGATAAAGTTTAATTTCCGACCAGTCAACTTGTTGGTCAGTTCGGAAGTTATTCTTTGGTGCAAACGGAAAAAGTACAAGCCAGCACTCTTTGCAAAGTATTGGCAATGTGATTTTGCACTTTAATGATCAACTTTTCTGGTTCTTTGCTTCGATCCACTGCGCCATGTATTGGGTGCTTTTATGCAAGTGGTGACGCAACATGCTGCCAGTAAAGTTGGCGCGACGTAATGCTGACAAGTTGTCGCGGCAATATTGCAGGCGAGCGATCAGCGCCGGGCCGTGATCAGTCTGCCGATAGCGCGCATTCAACAACGCGACGCCGGCCTGCTGTGCGTCAGCCCAGCGCAATCTGTCTTCGTGCAGCGCCACAGCGGCGTCGGCCAGGGCCTGGGCCGACTGAGCCACCGCACCGGGCCAGGGCAATGCGCCGCCCATGCCTTCGGCGCCGATGGGTGTCGTGACATTGGGCGTGCCGCAGAGCATCGCATCGACGATCTTGCCCTTGATCCCCGCGCCGAAACGCAAAGGCGCCAGGCAAACCCGGGCTTGCGACATCACTTGCAGCGCATCTTCTGCCCAGTTCATCACATGAAACCCCTGCGCCGCGTTGTGCAAGGCTGTGGCCTTGGGCGGCGTATAGGCACCGTAGATATGCAGTTGGGCGCCGGGCAATTGCTGGCGGATCAGCGGCCAGATGGCGGTCTTCATCCACAGCACGGCGTCCCAGTTGGGCGCGTGACGGAAGTTGCCAATACTCAGAAAATGCGCCCGCTCTTCAAAGGGCACGAACGAATCGCGCGGTGGTTCGAGCATCAGCGGGCACCAGTGCAGCAGGTCGCCAGGGACTTGAAACTGTTCGACCAGCAACTGAATTTCAACTTCGGAAATCATCAGATTCAGATCGCAGCGATATAACGCGGCGATTTCCCGTTTGGCCAGGTCCGTATCGGCCATCAACTCGAACTCTTCGCGCAGCGCCGGCGCGAACAGTGCGTTGAAGTCCTGATTGTCCGGGTCGTCTTTCAAACGTTCCTTGAGCCGTTGGTGGCGGGCGTGGCGCAGGCTCTGCAGGTCGGACGTCTCCAGTACGCGCAAGGCATTCGGGCATTGCTTTTCGACGCGCCAGCCGAACTGCTCTTCCATCATGAACTGGTCGAACAGGACGATATCCGGGGCCAGTTCACTGATGAAACTATCGAAGCTACTGTTGTTCAGTTCGATCGGCACTTCGCGGATGCCCAGCGCGGTCAGGTCAGCCTTGTGCTCGCCCGGGCCGGCCGGGCTGCTGAAGGTGATGTCCCAGCCTTGCTGCAAAAACGTCTCGAGGATCTGCATCACATGCCCGCTGGCTGCCGAAGAGCGCGGTTCGGGCCAGACGTAACCGATGACCAGAACTTTGGTGGCGGGTGATGCAGTCATTGACGGGGGTTCCTTGCAGGCAGGCGGCTAAAAATGGCGCGCAATTAGAGCACATCTGCAGCCGCTGCCGGATCAAGGCCAATCACTTGGTCAGAATGCCCTTGACCTTGTCACGCAATTGATCGATGGAGAACGGTTTGCCGATCACATGCATGCCCGCAGGTACGTCGATGTTTTCGGCGTAACCGCTGGCGAACAGAACGGGCAGGGTGGAGCGCAGTTCACGTGCCTTGCCGGCCAGTTCACTGCCTGTCATGCCCGGCAGGCCGTAGTCAGTCATCATCAAGTCGATAGCCTTGCTCTGATCCCCGAGAATCTCCAGCGCAGACTCGCCGTCATCGGCCTCCAACACACTGAATTCCAGCTCCTCGAGCACATCGACGATGAGCATGCGTACGATGTCGTCGTCTTCTACTACAAGGATGGTGGACTCTGGGGTGGACATAGGGATAGCTCTCAAGAAATGAAATCGGAACGGCGACCGGTCGAAAATGCCGGGCTCTTGCATGAGTAAGTGGCGCATGGCCACAAGTTCCCGAGCGGGTACAAAAAGATTAGCTGCAAATCGGGGCGGCAAGGATACCCGTTGCCTGATCGGGAAGTGCAGCAAATGTAGGAAATTGCCACCATGGCAGTGAGAAAAATGGATCCATAGTACCGTTTTGGGGCAAACTCCCGGGTTTCGACAGTTCGACAAGGCTGCCCCATGTCCACTCGGTCTACAGTTGACGAAGCACGGTTCCGTAAACTCCTGACGCGCAACATCAGTCTGCCTTTGGGCGTCGGCGCGATCAGTGCAGTGTTTTTCATTTCGCTGATCACCTATTTGCTCTCGGTGATCCAGTGGGTGGAACACACCGACCGGGTAATCAATAACGCCAACGAAGCGGTGAAACTCACCGTTGATCTGGAAACCGGCATGCGCGGCTTCCTGCTCAGCGGCGACGAGCACTTCCTCGACCCGTACGAGACCGCCAAGCCGCGGATCAACGTGGCGCTCAATACCTTGCTCGAACTCACTGCCGACAATCCGATCCAGACCGACCGGTTGCGGCGTCTGCAGGCCTTGCAGACTGAGTGGAGCAACTACGCGCAATCGATGATCGATCTGCAGCGCTCCAGCGGTGACTACCGGGGCGCGGTCAAGGCCGGGCGCGGCAAGCGCCTGACCGATGAGATCCGCAAGCAGTTCGAAGACGTGATCGACATGGAGCAGCAGTTGCGCACCACGCGCAACGAAGAGGTGCGCCGTACCACGATCTGGAGCATCACTCTTTATCTGCTGTTTATAGCCGGGATCAGCGGTTTGCTGGCCTATGTCGGTCGGCGTGATCTGGTCAGCCTGTCGGACAGCTACAGCGCCAACCTCGCCGCGCAGCAAGCCAGTGCCGAGCGTCTGGAGCGCCAGGCGTGGATGCGCAGCGGCCAGACCGAACTGGCGGAACAGGTGCTGGGGCAACTGACGCTTAACCTGCTGGGGCGCAACATCCTGCAGTTCTGCGCACAATATCTGGGCACTGCGGTGGCGGCGCTGTACGTACGCGAAGAACACGGCGGCCTCAAGCGCGTGGCGTCCTATGGGTTCTCCCGCGAGCAGGAAGAAAAAGATCAGCAGATCTACAGCGGCGAAGGCATCGTCGGCCAGGTGGCCGAACAGGGCCAACTGATTCGCCTGGACTCGGTTCCGGCCGACTACTTCAAAGTCAGCTCCGGCCTGGGCGCAGGTCTGCCGCACAGTGTGCTGGTGGTGCCGACCAGTGATGATGACCGGGTCAACGGGGTGATCGAACTGGGCTTCCTGCGCCCGCTCACCGACCGCGATATCGATTTGCTGGAACTGATTGCCGGCAACATCGGCACCTCGATCGAAGCGGCACGTTATCGCCAGCGCCTGCAGGAAGTGCTGGCCGAAACCCAGCAGCTCAACGAAGAGTTGCAGGTGCAGCAGGAAGAGCTGAAAACCGCCAACGAGGAGTTGGAAGAACAGTCGCGCATTCTCAAGGAGTCCCAGGCGCATCTGGAAACCCAGCAAGTCGAGCTGGAGCAGACCAACGAGCAGTTGGCCGAACAGGCGCAAACCCTGGCCGAGCAGCGCGACGCCATGGACCAGAAGAACACCGAACTCAATCAGGCTCAGGTGCAGCTCGAAGAACGCGCCGAAGAACTGCAGCGTTCGAGCAAGTACAAGTCTGAATTCCTCGCCAACATGTCCCACGAACTGCGCACGCCGCTGAACAGTTCGCTGATCCTCGCCAAGTTGCTGGCCGAGAACCCGCAGGACAATCTGACGGCCGAGCAGGTCAAGTTCGCCGAGTCGATCTATTCGGCGGGCAACGATCTGCTGAACCTGATCAACGACATTCTCGACATTTCCAAGGTCGAGGCCGGCAAGCTGGAAGTGATCCCGGAAAACACCAGTGTCGCGCGGCTGGCCGACGGCCTGCGCAGCGTGTTCGAACCGCTGGCGGCGGACAAGCAACTGACGTTCAGCGTCGAGTTGCAGCCGGATGCGCCGATCATGCTGTACACCGATCGCCAGCGTCTGGAGCAGGTGATCAAGAACCTGCTGTCCAACGCCGTGAAGTTCACCGAACACGGCGCGGTCAGCCTGACCATCGCCGGCCAGCCGAACGAACGCATTGCGTTCATCGTGCGCGATTCGGGGATCGGTATCGCCGCAGATCAGCAGGAAAGCATCTTCGAAGCGTTCCGTCAGGCTGACGGCACCACCAACCGCAAGTACGGTGGCACCGGTCTGGGCTTGTCGATCTCGCGTGATCTGGCGGCCTTGCTCGGTGGCTCGATCAGCGTCAGCAGCGCGCCGGGGCAGGGCAGTGTGTTTACCCTGGTGCTGCCGCAGCAATACAGCGAGCCGGGTGACAGCCCTGCGATCCCGCTGACCTTCACGCCGCCGGTATCGGCCCCGGCCCCGGTGGTGCAGCCGCCATCGATCGCGGTGTCGCCGCTGGCGCCGGTGCACATCCCGCGTTTTGCCGATGACCGTGGCAAGGCGCCGTTCGCCACGCGCTGCATTCTGGTGGTGGAAGACGAGCCGAATTTCGCCCACATCCTTTACGACCTGGCCCACGAACTGGGTTATCAGTGTCTGGTGGCGCACGGAGCGGATGAAGGTTATGACCTGGCCCGCGAGTTCGTGCCGGACGCGATCCTGCTCGATATGCGTCTGCCGGACCACTCCGGTCTGACCGTGCTGCAACGCCTGAAAGAACACGCCGAAACCCGGCACATCCCGGTGCACGTGATCTCGGTCGAAGACCGCGTTGAAGCGGCGATGCACATGGGGGCGATCGGTTACGCAGTCAAACCGACCACTCGCGAAGAGCTCAAGGACGTGTTCGCCCGTCTCGAAGCCAAGCTGACTCAGAAGGTCAAGCGCGTGCTGCTGGTCGAAGATGACGATCTGCAACGCGAAAGCATTGCCCGCCTGATCGGTGACGAGGACATCGAGATCACCGCGGTCGGTCTGGCGCAAGACGCGCTGGAGAAACTGCGCACGACGATTTACGACTGCATGGTGATCGACCTGAAATTGCCGGACATGCTCGGCAACGATCTGCTCAAGCGCATGTCGACCGAGGACATCTGCTCGTTCCCGCCGGTGATCGTCTACACCGGACGCAACCTGACCCGCGATGAAGAGGCCGAGCTGCGCAAGTATTCGCGCTCGATCATCATCAAGGGCGCGCGCTCGCCGGAGCGCCTGCTGGATGAGGTGACACTCTTTCTGCACAAAGTCGAATCGCAGTTGTCCCATGAACGGCAGAAGATGCTCAAGACCGCCCGCAGCCGCGACAAGGTCTTCGAAGGCCGCAAGGTGCTGCTGGTGGACGACGATGTGCGCAACATCTTCGCCCTGACCAGTGCGCTGGAGCACAAGGGCGCAGTCGTGGTGATCGGCCGTAACGGTCGCGAAGCGATTGATAAGTTGAATGAAATCGAGGACATCGACCTGGTGCTGATGGACGTGATGATGCCGGAGATGGATGGTTTTGAAGCCACCATTGAAATCCGCAAGGATCCGCGCTGGCGCAAACTGCCGATCATCGCAGTGACGGCCAAGGCCATGAAAGACGATCAGGAGCGCTGCCTGCAGGCGGGCGCCAACGATTATCTGGCCAAGCCGATCGATCTGGATCGCCTGTTCTCGTTGATTCGCGTGTGGTTACCGAAGATGGAACGCATTTAGTGGATAGCAGTCACTCCGCGGAGCGCAACAGCGAAATCGAATTACGCCTGTTGATTGAGGCCATCTACCTCAAGTACAGCTACGATTTTCGTGATTACTCGGGCGCTTCGATCAAGCGCCGGGTGCAGCACGCCTTGAGTCAGTTCGAATGCGCAACGATCTCGGCGTTGCAGGAGAAAGTCCTGCACGATCCCACGGCGTTCATGCAGTTGCTGCAGTTGCTGACGATCCCGGTCAGCGAGATGTTCCGCGACCCGTCGCACTTCCTGGCAATCCGCAAGGAAGTGGTGCCGCTGCTGCGCACCTATCCGTCGCTGAAGATCTGGATCGCCGGGTGCAGCACTGGCGAGGAGGTTTACTCGATGGCGATTCTGCTGCGCGAAGAAGGCCTGCTCGACCGTACGATCATCTACGCCACCGACATCAACCCGCGCTCGCTGGACAAGGCCAAACAGGGCATTTTCTCGATGGAGAATGTCCGGGCCTACACTGCCAATTACCAGCAAGCCGGCGGTCAGCGTTCCTTTGCCGATTACTACACCGCAGCCTATGGCTACGCGATCTTCGACAAGAGCCTGTGCGAGAACGTGACCTTCGCCGATCACAGCCTGGCGACGGACAGCGTGTTCTCCGAAACGCAGTTGATTTCCTGCCGCAACGTACTGATTTACTTCAACAAGAAACTTCAGGACCGTGCCTTCGGTCTGTTTCACGAATCGCTGTGCCACCGTGGCTTTCTGGTGCTGGGCAGCAAGGAAACGCTGGATTTTTCCGGTTACTCGAATCAGTTCGAACCGTTGGTCAAACAAGAACGGATCTACCGCAAATTATGAACGATGCCGTGGATTTGCCTCGTGTCGAGGCCATCGTGGTCGGTGCTTCAGCCGGTGGGGTTGAGGCCCTGCTGACTCTGCTCGCGCCGTTGCGCCAGGGTTACGTGTTGCCGATCATTGTGGTGCTGCACCTGCCGGAGGAGCGGCGCAGTCAGTTGGCCGAAGTGTTCTCCCGGCGCCTGATGCTGCCGGTGGCAGAGGCGACCGACAAGCAAGACATCATGCCCGGCACGGTTTATTTCGCCACGCCCGGGTATCACCTGTCGGTGGAGCAGGATCGCAGTTTGTCGCTGAGTCTTGAGGACCGCGTACACCATTCCCGACCTGCCATCGACTACTTGTTTGAGTCCGCCGCTGATGTTTACGGCGAAACCCTGGCTGCCGTGTTGCTGACCGGCGCCAATCACGATGGCGCTCGCGGCCTGGCGCAAGTCAAGCAGCGTGGCGGACTGACCATTGTTCAAGACCCGCAGGACGCGCAGGTCGCCACCATGCCTCTGGCTGCGCTGAAAATTCAGCAGCCTGACCATGTCCTACCCATTCACGGCATCGGCCGTCTGCTTGTCGAGCTGGAACGAATCGCATGCTGAGTAATATCCAGGCCAAATTGCTGATCGTCGACGATCTGCCGGAGAACCTGCTGGCCCTCGAAGCGCTGATCAAGCGCGAGGACCGCACGGTGTACAAGGCGCTGTCGGCGGACGAAGCACTTTCGCTGCTGCTGCAACATGAGTTCGCCATGGCCATCCTCGACGTGCAGATGCCGGGGATGAACGGCTTCGAGCTCGCCGAGTTGATGCGCGGCACCGAGAAAACCAAGAACATTCCGATCATTTTCGTCAGCGCCGCCGGCCGTGAACTGAACTACGCGTTCAAGGGCTACGAGAGCGGGGCGGTGGACTTCCTGCACAAGCCGCTGGATATCCACGCGGTGAAGAGCAAGGTCAACGTATTCGTCGACCTGTACCGCCAGAGCAAGGCCATGAAACAACAGGTCGAAGCCCTGGAGCAGGCGCGTCGCGAGCAGGAAGCGCTGCTGCAACAACTGCAAAGCACGCAACTGGAGCTGGAGCAGGCGGTGCGTATGCGCGATGACTTCATGTCAATCGTCGCCCACGAAGTGCGCACGCCGCTCAATGGCCTGATACTCGAAACCCAGTTGCGCAAGATGCACCTGGCGCGGGACAACGCCGCGGCGTTCACCCTCGACAAGATGCACGCGATGGTCGATCGCGACGAGCGCCAGATCAAAAGTCTGATCCGGCTGATCGAAGACATGCTCGACGTTTCGCGTATCCGCACCGGCAAGCTGTCCATCCGGCCGAATCGTTTCGACCTGACGCAACTGGTGAGTAACCTGCTGCAGAATTTCGCCCAGCAGATAGAGGCGGCGGAGACCGAAGTGTCGTTCACCGCGCCGCAGCCGGTGGAAGGTTACTGGGACGAATTCCGCATCGAGCAGGTGGTCTCCAACCTGCTGACCAATGCCTTGCGCTACGGTGGCCGCAGCCCGATTCAGGTGCGCGTGTACCGTGAAGGCGACGAGGCGCGGGTTGAGGTTCAGGACCGTGGCATCGGCATCAGCGAAGAGAACCAGAAGCGCATTTTCCAACAGTTCGAACGGGTTTCCGCCAAGACGGTAGTGGCTGGTCTCGGGCTGGGTTTGTTCATTTCCGAGCAGATCGTCGCCGCCCATGGCGGTTCCATCGTCGTCGAGAGTCAAATCAACGAAGGCGCCCTGTTTCGCGTTTGTCTGCCAATCCAGGAAAACGGCATATCCGACGCAACCTCTGAGTGACCGCACGGTCGTATCAGCAGCTATTGACCGAACAAAGGCTTCCCATGAGCGTAGATGCACAAGATGTAGTACTCGTCGTCGAGGACGAACCGGTTATCTTGATGGTGCTGACAGATTACCTGTCGGGGCAGGGGTACCGCGTGTTGCAGGCCGAAAACGGCGAGCAGGCGTTCGAGATCCTCGCGAGCAAGCCGCATCTGGACATGCTGATCACTGACTTCCGCCTGCCGGGCGGGATCTCCGGCGTGCAGATCGCGGAGCCGGCAGTAAAACTGCGCCCGGATCTGAAGGTGATCTTCATCAGCGGTTACCCGCAGGAAATCCGCGAGACCGGCAGCCCGATCACGCGCAAGGCGCCGATCCTGGAAAAACCGTTCGATCTGGACGTGCTGCAGGAAAAGATTCAGGAATTGCTGGCCTGATCTATAGCGGCTGATGCTCCCCATGTAGGAGCTGCCGCAGGCTGCGATCTTTCGATCTTAAAAAACAAGATCAAAAGATCGCAGCCTGCGGCAGCTCCTACAGTCGTTTTGGGGGATCAGTTCTGGATCATCTCGCGGACTTTGGCGGTCAGCAGATCGAAAGTGAACGGTTTGGTGATCATCTGCATGCCCGGGTCGAGGAAACCACCGCGCACTGCCGCGTGCTCGGCATACCCAGTAATGAATAACACCTTCAGCCCCGGCCGATACTGCCGGCCGATTTCCGCCAGTTGCCGGCCGTTCATGCCTGGCAGGCCGACGTCACTGATCAGCAGGTCGATGCGCTGTGTCGAGTTGAGGATCGGCACGGCGCCGTCGGCATCGCCGGCTTCGACAAACGCATAACCCAACTCACTGAGCACCGCGCTGACCAGTACGCGTACGGCAGGGTCGTCCTCGACGATCAACACGGTTTCGCCATCCATTGCTTCCGGGGCCTGCTGAGCATCGGACACCGGATGCTCCAGCTCTTCGCCGCGAAAGCGCGGCAGGTACAGTTTGACCGTGGTGCCCTGATCGATTTCGCTGTCGATCGAGACGTGACCACGAGACTGCTTGCTGAAGCCGTAAATCATCGACAGACCCAGCCCGGTGCCCTGGCCGATCGGCTTGGTGGTGAAGAACGGATCGAACGCGCGGCTGACCACGCTCTGCGCCATGCCACTGCCGTTATCGGTGACGCTGAGCATCACGTAGTCGCCGGGTTCGAGATTCGGGTAGGCCTCGGTGAATTCCGGCTTAAGCACCTGATTGCTGGTTTCGACCACCAGTTTGCCGCCCTCGGGCATTGCATCGCGGGCGTTGAGTACCAGGTTGAGCAGGGCGCTTTCCAGTTGATTGGGATCCGCTTCGGCGATCCACAACTGGTCGTTGAGGCGCATCTCCAGCTGGATACTTTCGTTGAGGCTGCGCTGCAGCAGCTCGCCCATCGACAGCACCAGTGTGTTCATCTGCACGGCTTTGGAGTCCAGCGATTGCCGGCGGGAAAACGCCAGCAAACGGTGGGTCAAGCCGGCCGCGCGGTTGGCTGAAGTGACACCGAGATCGATCAGGCTGTCGAGGTCATCTAGGCGTCCGCGAGCCAGCCGCCGGCGCAGCAGTTCAAGGCTGCCGATAATCCCGGTGAGCATGTTGTTGAAGTCGTGAGCGATGCCCCCGGTCAACTGACCGACCGCTTCCATTTTCTGTGACTGGCGCAGGGCTTCTTCGTTGTGGCGCAGTTGCGCGGTGCGTTCCTCGACCTGTTGCTCAAGGGTTTCCAGGGTCGATTGCAGTCGGCGTTCGCTTTCACTCAAATCGATCAGGCGGTCGCGGGCTTCGTACTGTCGTCGTCGCCCGCGCAGGGCGGTGGAGACCAGACTGACCAGGGTCGCCGGATGAAACGGGCGCTCAAGGAACGTGACGTTGCCCAGCAGTTTGCTCAGGCGCGAGGAGGGGCCGGGTTCCGGGCCGCCGTGGTGGGTCAGCAAGACGATCGGCAGATCCGACCAGGCCGGTTGCTGTTCCAGAAAGTGCAGGAGCGTTTCCAGCTCGGGGCCGCGCAGGGCTTCGGTGGCAATCAACAAAAGTCCGGCGCCAGGCTCCAGTTCTGCGCACAGCGCGCCCAGATCCGGGGTGATGACTCCGCCGTAACCGGCCTCATTGAGGATCATCAGCGCCACTTGGCTGTCCCGGCCCATGGGCGCCAGAATCAGCGCCCGTTCCGGCAGTGATACGGAGGCTGTCACAAGGTTTCTTCCCGCAACAGCGGATTGCTCGCGCCGAGGTAAGTCGGCACGCCACGCAGCACGCCCTGGAACGCTTCCAGCGGTTCGCCGATGGTCATGCCCTGGCCCGAAATGCGGTATTCACGAATGGTCGACTCGTGGCTGCCGGTACGTTTCTTGATGATGGAAATGGCCCGGCGAACTTTGCCGATGGCTTCGAAGTAGCGCAGCAGGATCACCGTGTCGGCCAGGTAAGTGATGTCGACCGGCGCCTGCATGTCGCCGACCAGGCCATGCTGGGCAACGGTCATGAAGGTTGCCGCGCCTTTGCGGTTGAGGTACAGCAGCAACTCATGCATGTGCAGCACCAGGGCATTCTCTTCCGGCATCGCGGCCTGATAGCCGTTGATGCTGTCGATCACCACGGTCTTGATGTTGCCTTCGTCTACGCAACGACGCACCCGGTGGGAGAACTCGCCGGGGGACAGCTCGGCGGCGTCCACTTGATCGATCAGCAGGTTGCCGGTGGCTTGCAAGGCCTTGAGGTCGATGCCGATGTTTTTCATGCGCTCGAACAGCAGACCCAGCTCTTCATCAAAGATGAACAGCGCGGCTTTTTCGCCTCGGGCCACTGCGGCAGCGGCGAAGATCATCGAAATCAGCGATTTACCGGTACCGGCCGGGCCAAGAATCAGCGTGCTGGAGCCGGTTTCGACCCCGCCGCCGAGCAGGGCGTCCATTTCCTGAATCCCGCTGCTCAGTTGCAGGCGCGGGTAGTCGCTGCGGTGTTCGGCGGCGACCAGTCGTGGGAACACATGGACGCCGTCGCCCATGATGGTGAAGTCGTGGTAACCGCCACGGTATTTCTGGCCGCGATACTTGACGATGCGCACGCGGCGGCGCTCGGCACCGTAATTGGGCGTCAGTTCTTCGAGGCGGATCACCCCGTGGGCGACGCTGTGCACGGTCTTGTCGAGAGACTCGGTGGTCAGGTCGTCAAGCAGCAGCACGGTGGCGTCGTAACGCACGAAGTAATGTTTGATCGCCAGAATCTGCCGGCGGTAGCGCAGCGAACTCTGCGCCAGCAGGCGGATCTCCGACAGGCTGTCGAGAACCACGCGGGTGGGCTTGAAGCGCTCGACCACTTCGAAAATCTGCTTGGTGGCTTCGCCCAGCTCAAGGTCGGACGAGTACAGCAGGCTTTGCTGATGCTCGGCGTTGAGCAGGCTTTCGGGTGGCGTCAGCTCGAAGATTTCAATGTTCTCGTTCAGCTCCCAGCCGTGGGAGGCCGCGCCTTGACGCAATTCACGCTCGGTTTCCGACAGCGTGATGTAGAGACAGCGTTCGCCGGCACGGGCGCCCGCCATCAGGAAATGCAACGCGACGGTGGTTTTGCCTGTACCGGGTTCACCTTCGAGCAAAAACACATGCCCTCGGGACAGACCACCGGCGAGGATGTCATCCAGGCCAATGATGCCGGTGGCGGCTTTTGCACTGATCAACTCGTTGGACGTAGACAAAGAATGCCCTCTCATGACTAGGGGAATCGAGGCAGCAGGCTGTATCAGCCGTTGTGCTCTACCTGATTACTTGACCGCTGCCAGTCATGACGGTTCCGATGTTTCGATATCAAAATGTCATTGAATCAGCGGGTAAAGGCTCAGAGTCCCTGCTGTAACGCCGGGTCATCAGGGTTCATCTGCTCCAGTTGCGCGAGCAGAATCTGCACGTTCTGCAACTGGCCGCTTTCCTTCCAGTAATTGATCAGCAGCACTCGCGCCTTGCGGTCGGCGGGGTGGCGCTGGACGACTTCCTGCAACTGCTTTTGCGCCGCTTCCAGTTCTTCGGCGGCGTGCAGGGTGGTGGCGAGGTCGTAGCGGTAATCCTTGTTGTCAGGCTCAAGTTCCACCGCTTTGGACAAGCCGAGCAGGGCGAATTCACGCTGGCCGTGGTGCAACAGCCACAGCCCGAGCGCGTGTTGCAGGTAGGCGGAATCCGGTTGCGCCTGCAACTGTTTGGCGAGCAACTGGCGGGCGGCGTCGCTCTGACCCTGGCGGTCGAGGACATCGATCTGCATCACCAGTGCCGGCAGGTTGCCCGGTTCCAGCCGCAGGGTGTTGTCCAGCGCTTGTTGGGCCTGTTTGAGTTCGGCGTTGTGCAGATACAGGCGTGCCAGTTGCGCATAGGTGGCGGCGCTTTCCGGCTGTCCCTTGAGCGCTTGTTCCCAGCCATCGATCGCCTGCTGCAGCGGGGCGAAATACAGCCCCAGTTCATCCGGCGTCAGGCCCAGCAGGGCATTGATCGCAGCGAACCGTACGTTTTGGTCCTCATCGTCGAGCATCGGCCCGAGCAGCAGACTGCGTTGCCCGCCGGGCACCAGTCCGACCACACTTTGAATCGCTGCCAGCCGTACTTCGGGGGCTTCGTTCTGCAGATGGGCGTCGGCCAGTTTCAGCGCTTGCGGGCTCGGATAGTTGGGCAGCTCGGCCAGCAGCCAGACACTGCGTTTGACCGACAGGTCCGGGCGACCCAATTGCTGATACAACTGCCGCGCGGCTCCCGGCTGACCGGAACGGGCGGCCGTCAGGGCTTCGCTGTAGCCGCGCTTGATCGCTTCCGGCACCACCGGGGCGGTGGAGCGCAGGGATAACCAGGCAATGACGACGAGCAACACAAGGCCAAGGCTGATGAGCAGGTAGCGGCGGGACTGAGGCATGCAGATTTCCGTGAACTGGCGTTCTATAGCAGAACGGCAAGCTTCGACCAGCGAGGGCCGTGAGTCAAACCCCGTGCATGCGAATCGCCCTACAACATCTGTCGATTCAGTTACCCATCAGGCATTCGATGCAGAGTCTACGCTTGCAGGAGTCGCTTCGATGAGAGCCCCCATGCAAGCCCTGCGCAATTATTTCCAGGTCGTGATCCATCCCGGTCAGGCTGTCCTGCTGTTTGCCCTGCGCACCATTGCCGCCGGGCTGTTGACGCTGTATCTGGCGTTTTTGTTCGATCTCGACCAACCCAAGTGGTCGATCATGGCCGTCGTGATTGTCAGCCAGCCGTTGGCCGGCATGGCGCTGGCGCGTAGTTTCGGTCAAGTGATTGGCACCACGCTGGGTGCTGCGGTGGCGGTGTTGATCATGGCGATATTCCCGCAGGCGCCGCTTCCGTTCATCACAACGCTGGCACTGTGGCTGGCGCTCTGCACCGCGGGCGGCACGTTGCTGCGCTATACCAGTTCTCAGGCGTTTGTGCTCAGTGGTTATACCGCCGTGGTGGTGGCATTGCTGGCCATTCCCGACCAGGATGGCACCTTTCTGCTGGCTGTCACCCGCGTTACCGAAACCTTGCTGGCCGTAGCGTGCGTCTGCGTGGTCAGCCTGCTCACTGCGCGTCCGGAAGCAGTTGCCAAAGGTTACTTCGCCAAGGTCGATCAGGTGATCAAACTGGCTGCCAATCACTCCGCTGCGGTGATTCGAACAGAAGAAAGTGAAGCCGACTTTCAGCGCCGTCAGATGCAGTTGCTCGGTGAAATCAGCGCGCTCGAAGGGTTGCGCCGCCATCTGTATTTCGATGCCCCACGGTTGCGCGGTGCCGACAATCTGGTGCTGCTGTTGGGTAATCAACTGATGTTGCTGACCTCGCGTTTGACTGCATTACGTCATCAGCGCGAATTGCTCACCGAACGTTGGGAGGGCGATCTTCCTCTGGACGTACAGCGCTTGCGTGCAGAAGAGCTCGCACTTCTCGACCAGTTGGCGCAGTTGGGCCGAGCGCTGCCCACCGAGCGGCGGCATCAATTCATCACGCTGCAGCAGCAGTTTGAAGCCTTGGCGTATGAGGCCGAACAACTGACCGAAGACATGAGCGCTATCCTGCGCTCGCTGGCGTGGGCGTTACGCTGGGAGCAGGCGCGGCTGTTGCAGCAACTGGAGCAGATTCTGGAGTTGAGTGATGCCATTCAGGAAGGGCGCGAAGCCAGTTGTCTGTATCGCGGTCAGGCCAGCCCGCTGCATCTGGATTTCACACTGGCTTCAATGAACGCCATCCGCGCCTTTACCGCATTACTGGTAGCCGGGTTGATCTGGATCGAAACCGCCTGGGATGGGGCGCGGGGCGGGATGATTCTGGTGGGGATTCTCTGTTCGCTGATGGCGACATTCCCGCGGCCACTGATGGCCGCGCAGAGTTACGCGCGTGGGTTGGGACTGGCACTGGTGGTCTCGGCGTTCTATCAATTCATGCTGGTGCCGACCATCAGTGATTTCGAGCCATTGGCGTTGATGCTGGCACCGCTGCTGTACGTGATCGCTGTCGGTTTGGCGAGCCCGACGACCGCGGGCATTGGTATGGGCCTGGGGTTGTCGAGTTTCCTCCTGCTCGGCCCACAGAATGTCGGCACCGGGCAGAACACTGCAATTCAATGGTTCGAATTCGCCGGCGCCTATGTCAGCGCGGCGATGCTCGCTTTGATGGTCTACGCATGGATTTTCCCGTTCCGTCCGGCATTGCGTCTCCGCCGCTTTTATAACGAGGCGCGTGAGCAGGTTTATGAACTGACCAAAAAACCGGCCACCGATGAACAGCAATTCGCTTTCGAAAGCCGTATGGTCGACCGACTGACCAGCATGCTTGGCTTGCTGCCGGCCGTGAGCGAGCGCGCCATGCAGCAGCTCTATGAAATCAGTCTGGCGTGCGTCGCATTGGGCGTAGCAATGCATCAACTCCGGCAGCAGGCGCAGAACAATGCATTGCTAACGGACGCGTTCAGCCAGCAATTGGCTTCGGCGCTGCGCAAGACCGGCCGTTTTGTGGCCGGGCGCCAGCACGTGCAATTGCAAGCGTTGTTGACCTCGCTCCAGCTATTGGGTGATGAGCTGGACGAGTTGCACGTCGCCAGCCACGAACATTTGTGGTCGGTGTTTCGCATGCGCGTGGCGCTGTTGATCGTCGTGTCTTTCCTGAAACGCCACGGCGAATACCTGCAACGTAACGTCTCGGAAGGAGAACCGGCCCTTGCCCATTGATTTCGAAATGGGTGGTGTTTATCTGCCACCCATTGCCCAGGCCCTATTGCTGGCGATACCGATATTTATGCTCCTGGACTGGTGTTTGCGACGTCTGGGTGTGTTGCGACTGGTCTGGCACGAGGCGCTGTTTGAGGGCGCCTTGTATGCATGCGTTTGTGCCTCGCTGATTTTGCTGATGGGAGCCTGATGCCTTGAAAGTGTTACTCGCTCGAACAACGACATTAGCGGTGGTGTTGCTGGCCATCGTGCTTGGCTGGTTTGCCTGGGAGCATTACACCCGTGCGCCTTGGACGCGGGATGCGCGGGTGAGGGCGGATGTGGTGACGCTATCAGCCGATGTTTCCGGGCGTATCGTCAGCCTCGTGGTGCAGGACAACCAGCATGTCGACAAGGGGCAATTGCTCATGGAGATCGATCCGGCGCGCTACAGCCTGGCAGTCGAGCATGCGCGGCGTTCGGTCGAGGTGGCGAAGGCGACGCTGGGGCAATCACAGGCATCCATCGTCGCCAGTGAAGCGCTGCTCAAACAACGCCAGAGCGAAGAGCGGCGCCGGCGTACGCTCAAGCAGGGTTTTGCAATTTCCGGGGAAGAATGGGAGAAGTCCAATACCGATGTGGCGGTGGCTCAGGCTGATCTGTTGCGCAATCAGGCCAATCTCGGGCTGGCCGAGGCCAATGTGCAATTGGCGATTGCTGCACTGACTCAGGCGGAACTGGACTTGCAGCGTACTCGTGTCGAATCGCCGGTCAGCGGTTACGTCACTAATCTGCTGACCCGACAGGGTGATTACGCGGTTGCGGGTGGTGCACTGCTGGCACTGGTCGACAGCGATTCGTTCTACGTCAGCGGTTACTTTGAAGAGACCAAATTGCCGCGAATCGAGGAGGGGGACCGCGTGCGCGTGCAGTTGATGAGCGGAGAAACCTTTGGTGGCACGGTCCAGAGCATCGCCTTTGCCATCGCCGACCGGGAAAACGCCACGGGTGGCCGACTGCTGGCCAATATCAATCCGAGTTACACCTGGGTGAAGCTGGCGCAGCGGGTGCCGGTGCGCATCGGCATTGATGGTGACTATGCCGGCAAGAATCGATTAAGGGCCGGTACGACAGCCACTGTCACTGTTCTGGAAGCGCAAAACCATCAGGCCAAAAAAAGCCCCGCGACCGAATGATACGCGGGGCAAAAAAATTGGTTGGTTGCGGCCAACCAAAGGAGCTCTTTAACAACTATTACTTACTGGCGACGGTTTCCGGCTGCCAGCCACCACCCAAGGCCTTGTAGATCGCGACGATGCCGCGATACAGATCAACTTCGGCCTGTGCCTGGCTGTCTTCGGCATTCAGGCGTTCGCGCTGAGCATCGAGCAGCACGAGGAAGTCGGTGGTGCCTTCGCGGTAGCGGATTTCCGCCAGATCGGCAGCCTTGCGGCTCGATTCACTCTGACGAATCAGCGAGATCAGCCGTTGCTGACGCTTGCCGTAATCGCTGAAGGCGTTTTCCGATTCTTCCAGCGCCAGCAACACCTGTTGCTCGTAGGTGGCGAGTGCGCCTTCGGCGTCGGCATCGGCGCCGCGCAGACGCGCGCGCACGCTGCCCAGATCGAACGCCGCCCAGGTGATGCTCGGGCCGAGTGCCCAGGCGTTGGCCGCAGAGGATCCGATCTGCGAACCACGCCCGGCCGTCCAGCCGAGGAACCCGCTGAGGCTGACCCGTGGAAACAGATCAGCCTTCGCCACACCGATTCGCGCGGTGGCCGAGGCCAGTTTGCGTTCGGCGCTGAGGATGTCCGGCCGGCGTTGCAGCAGTTCACCCGGATCGCCGATCGGCAGGGCCTTGGCAATCGCCGGCAAGTCTTTCGGGCTCAGATCCACGGTCAGTTTGTCGGGACGTTCACCCAACAGAGTGGCGATGCGGTTTTTCTGCCGAACCTGTTCCGCCTGCAATTGCGGCACGCTGGCTTCGACCGAGGCCAGACGCGCATCGGCACGTTCGACGTCGAGCTGATCGCCCACGCCGGCGTCACGCAGGCTGATGGTGATCTTGCGCGACTCCTGCTGGTTCTCCAGGTTGGCCACGGCGATCTTCTCGCGCAATTGCGCACCGCGCAGTTGACCGTAGGCGTCCACCAGTTCGGCAATCATGGTGACTTGCAGTTGGTACAGATCGGCTTCGGCCGCCTGCTGGTCGGCGTCGCTGGCTTCCAGATTGCGCTGGATACGCCCGAACAGGTCGAGTTCCCAGGCCATGTCCAGCCCCAGGTCGTAGCGTTCGCTGTTGACCCGTTTGGTGGTCTGGCCGGGGATTTGCCCCTTGGCCAGATCACTGCTCGCGCGGCTGGTGATGGTCGGCATCGCATCGTTGCTGACGTCGTCGCGGATCGCCCGGGCGGCTTTCCAGCGGGCGAACGCCACGCGCAGTTCACGGTTGCCTTGCAGCGATTGCGTCACCAACTGGTTGAGGGTCGGGTCGTCGAATTGCTGCCACCAGATGCCTTCGAACTTCGAACGGTCAAAGTTCTTCTGACCGGCAGCGCCGTCGGTGGCGGTCGTGATGTTGGCCGCCTCCGTCGCCGGGGTCTTGTAGTCAGGGCCGACGGCGCAGGCGCTCAATGCCAGCACCAGCAGACTCGGCAGGAAGACTTTCAGACTCATTATTGCGCCTCCAGTGGCTTTTGAAGAGCTTGCGCCTTGGCCGCTTTGCGGGCTTCGCCACGCTCGACGAAATTACGGATCAACACGTAGAACACTGGCGTCAGCAACAGACCGAAGAAGGTTACCCCGAGCATCCCGGAGAACACCGCCACACCCATCGCGTGACGCATCTCGGCACCGGCACCGCTGGAGAACACCAGTGGCACCACACCCATGATGAACGCGAAGGAGGTCATCAGGATCGGCCGCAGACGCAGGCGGCAGGCTTCCAGTACCGCAGCCAGCGGATCGAGACCTTCCAGCTGTTTATCCTTGGCGAACTCGACGATCAGAATCGCGTTCTTGCACGCCAGGCCCACCAGTACGATCAGGCCGATCTGGGTGAAGATGTTGTTGTCGCCGCCGGAGACAATCACCCCGGTGATGGCCGACAGCAGGGTCATCGGTACGATCAGGATCACCGCCAGTGGCAGGCTCCAGCTTTCGTACTGCGCCGCGAGCACCAGGAATGCCAACAATACGCAGAGCGGGAACACGAACAGCGCGGTGTTACCGGACAGAATCTGCTGGTAGGTCAGGTCGGTCCACTCGTAGGTCATGCCGTTCGGCAATTCATCCTTGAGCAGTTTCTCGATGGCTTTTTCGGCCTGGCCGGAGCTGTAGCCGGGGGCTGCCGCACCGTTGATTTCCGCAGTGATGAAGCCGTTGTAGTGCATCACGCGATCCGGACCCGAGGTGTCGCTGACCTTGATGAAGGTCGCCAGCGGGATCATTTCGCCCTTGTTGTTGCGCACTTTCAGTTGACCGATCTGGTCGGATTCGAGGCGGAACTGTTGCTCAGCCTGAACGTTGACCTGATAGGTGCGTCCGAAACGGTTGAAGTCGTTGGCATACAGCGAACCCAGGTAAATCTGCAGGGTGTCGAAGATGTCGCTGACGGCCACGCCGTGGGTCTTGGCTTTTTCGCGGTCGATGGCAGCATCGACCTGGGGTACGTTCACGGTGTAGCTGGTGAACAGCCCCGCAAGCTCAGGCACGCTGTGGCTCTTGGTGATGATGTTCATCGTCTCTTTGTACAGCTCGTCGTAGCCCAGGTTGCCCCGGTCTTCGATTTGCAGACGGAAACCGCCAATGGTGCCCAGACCTTGTACCGGCGGAGGCGGGAAGATCGCCATGTACGCTTCCTGAATGTTCGCGTACTGACCGTTCAAGGCCCCGGCGATGGCACCGGCGGACATGCTCGGGTCTTTACGCTCGTCGAACGGTTTCAGGGTCACGAACACGATGCCGGCGTTCGGGCTGTTGGTGAAGCCGTTGATCGACAGGCCCGGGAACGCTACGGCGCTTTCCACGCCCGGCTGTTTCAGCGCCAGGTCGGACATGCGCTTGATCACGTCTTCGGTGCGATCCAGGCTCGCGGCGTCCGGCAGTTGCGCGAAGGCCACCAGGTATTGCTTGTCCTGGCCAGGTACGAAACCGGTCGGTGTGCTGGAGAATCCGAAGAACGTCAGCACCATCAGGCCTGCATACAACAGCAGGGCGATGCCGCTGCCACGGATGACCCGGCGCACAGTACCGACGTAACCGTGACTGGCCTTTTCAAAGAAGCGGTTGAACGGACGGAACAACCAGCCACCAAAGATCTTGTCGAGCACTTTGGAGAAGCGGTCTTTCGGCGCGTCATGACTTTTCAGCAACACAGCGGCCAGCGCTGGCGACAGGGTCAGCGAGTTGAACGCGGAGATCACGGTCGAGATCGCAATGGTCAACGCAAACTGCTTGTAGAACTGCCCGGTGAGGCCGGAGATGAACGCCGCCGGAACAAACACCGCACACAGCACCAGCGCGGTTGCGATGATCGGGCCGGTCACTTCACGCATCGCTCGCTTGGTCGCTTCGACCGGGGTCAGTCCGAGCTCGATATTTCGCTCGACGTTCTCCACCACCACGATGGCGTCGTCGACCACGATCCCGATCGCCAGTACCAGGCCGAACAGCGACAGGGCGTTGAGCGAGAAGCCGAACAGGTGCATGACTGCAAACGTACCGATCAACGATACCGGCACCGCCACCAACGGAATGATCGAGGCGCGCCAGGTCTGCAGGAACAGGATCACCACCAGCACCACGAGGATCAGCGCTTCGAAGAGGGTGTGAACCACCGCCTCGATCGAGCCGCGTACGAAGATCGTCGGGTCATAGACGATGCTGTAGTCCATGCCTTGCGGGAAGCCTTTCTTCAGCTCTTCCATCTTGCCGCGAACTTCGTTCGAGATATCGATGGCGTTGGAGCCTGGACGCTGGAAGATCGGGATCGCTACAGCGGGCTGGTTGTTCAGCAGCGAACGCAGGGCGTACTGGCTGGAACCCAGCTCGACGCGCGCGATGTCCTTCAGACGAGTGATTTCACCGTTATCGCCTGCGCGAATGATGATGTTCTCGAACTCTTCTTCAGTGACCAGACGGCCCTGAGTGTTGACCGACAGCTGGAAGCTCTGGGCATTCGGGGCAGGGGGCGCACCGAGTTGACCGGCAGCGACCTGACGGTTCTGCTCACGGATCGCGGTCACCACGTCAGTGGCGGTCAGATTGCGCGAGGCGGTCTTGTTCGGATCGAGCCAGACCCGCAGCGAGTAGTCGCCCATACCGAACAGCTGCACGTCACCGACACCGCCCAGACGAGCCAGCTCATCCTTGATGTTGAGGATCGCGTAGTTGGACAGGTAGAGCATGTCGTAACGTTTGTCCGGCGAGGTCAAGTGCACAACCATGGTCAGGTCGGGCGAGGCCTTGTCGACGGTGATACCGATGCGCGTCACTTCCTCGGGAAGTTTCGGCTCGGTCCGGGTCACCCGGTTCTGCACCTGCACCTGCGCGTTGTCCAGGTCGGTGCCCAGGGCGAAGGTGATGGTCAGGGTGATCTTGCCGTCAGCGGTGGACTGCGAGGACATGTACAGCATGTTCTCGACGCCGGTGATGGCTTGCTCCAGCGGAGCGGCCACGGTTTCACCGATGACTTTGGGGTTGGCGCCCGGGAAGTTGGCACGCACCACCACGGTCGGTGGCACGACTTCCGGGTATTCGCTGATCGGCAGCTGGAACAGCGAGATCGCACCGGCGATCAGGATCAACAGCGAGAGCACCGCTGCGAAGATCGGCCGTGAAATGAAGAATTGGGAAAAATTCATCGGAGTTGTCGTCCCTTAACCGCGTGGGGTCGTAGCGGCCAGCTTCACAGCCGTACCCTGTGCACCTTTGGCGGGTGCGACTTTGGGCAGGTTGCTGGCTTCCAGCGCTTGACGTTGTTGAGCCAGAGCGGCAATGGTCTGCTCGCTGGCCATCGGGATCACTTCAGGGGTCACCGGCGAACCCGGACGTACCCGCTGCAGACCCTTGACGATGATCGTGTCGTCCTTGTTCAGACCGGTGCGCACAATGCGCAGGCCTTCGATTTTCGGCCCCAGTTCGACGGCGCGGTAAGCGGTCTTGTTGTCCGCATCCATCACCAGCACGAACTTCTTGCCCAGATCGGTACCGACCGCTTCGTCGTTGATCAGCATGGCGTTGTAGGTGCCGCTGCCGACCAGTTTCAGACGTGTATACAGGCCAGGGGTGTAGGTGCCGTCGCTGTTGTCGAACACCGCACGACCACGGATGGTGCCGGTTTTCGGGTTGACCTGGTTGTCGACGAAGTTCATCTGACCGAGGTGCGGGTTGCCGTCTTCATTGGACAGGCCCATGTACACCGGAGTGGTGGCGCCACGTTGGCCGTTGCGGGCGAGTTGGGTGTATTTGAGGAACACACGCTCGTCGGCGTCGAAGTAGGCGTAGACCTTGTCGGTGGAAACCACGCTAGTCAGCGGGGTGGTGTCGGCAGTCACCAGGTTACCGGCGGTGATCTCGGCACGGCTGACGCGACCGCTGATGGGCGCGGTGACGCGGGTGAAGCTCAGGTTCAGCTTGGCCAGATCCAGTTGCGCCTGCAGGGCGCCGACGGCGGCGCGGGCTTCCTGGGCAGCGCTGGTGCGCGAGTCGGCCAGTTCAGCGGAGATCGCGTTGCTCGCACGCAGACGTTCGCCACGACCGGCTTCGTTTTCACTGCGAGTGGCATTGGCACGGGCCTGGGCTACCAGGGCTTCGAGGCGGCGCACCTCAGCCTGGAAAGGACGCGGATCGATCTGGAACAGCAGATCACCTTTCTTGACCAGCGCACCTTCGGTGAACGCCACCTCGTCGATCTGGCCAGAGACCCGAGGACGGATTTCAACAGTTTCCGGCGCTTCGAGGCGCCCGGTGAATTCGTCCCACTCGTTGACCGGTTGTTCCAGCACCTTGGCCACGCTGACTTTAGCAGCGGGCATAGTGGCGGCAGTCTCCGGAGTCTTGCCGCAAGCGCTCATCACCAGCACGGCCAGCATGGCCAAGGGGAAGCGCAAATGTTTGAGTGACTGTTCCATGGAATCATCCGCCAATGTATTGAAGATGGGCGGATGATGCTCGGCAGGCTGTGATGGCACGAATCGAATGAAGCAAAGGTAACTATCATTCGGAATGATATAAGACCGATTCGAGCCCTCTAGGATGCACCTTTCGTTAGGGGGCTATCAATCTTTTCAACGCAATTCTGTGTTGCTGCCAATGCAATGATCGATATTGACGACGAGACAGGATCAGCAGCGAAACCTCTTACTTCCTCGGCATGGTCGAGCGCTTCACCGGTCTTTTGCTGCTCAACAGGCGTCGCGCAGCATGTACCGCGCGCTCGGAGAGCATTTCCATGCGCGGTGATTGCAGCGCCCACGCATGCCAGTAAAGCTCGACATCAGTGAAATGCCCCGGCGCGACATCCACCAGCTCCCGATTTTTCAGCAAGTCGCTGACCTGCATGTGCGGCACCATTCCATAACCCAGTCCACGGCGTATGGCTTTGAGGCGTGCCTCCGGAAGTGACAGGTAGTGCGTGGGATAAGCGTCTGCGGTAAGACCGAAACGCGACTGCATGAAATCCGACTGCAAGGTGTCCTTGCGCGAATAGGCGAATACCGGCGCCTTACGTGCAGTCGCGCGAGTCAGGCCCTTGGCAAACCAGCGCTGCTGAAACTCTGGCGCAGCGACCAGCTGGTAACGCACCGGGCCCAACAGCTCAGCGAAACATCCCCGCATAGGCTGTGAACGCGTGCCGATGCAGCCAATAACCTGACCACTTTCCAGCAAGGCATAGGTGTGATCCTGATCGTCGACCACAACGTCGAGCAAAATATTCTCGCTGACGAAGATCTCGGCCAGTGCCGGAAAAAACCAGGTCGCCAGCGTGTCGCCATTGACCGCAATCACCACGCGCAGGTGATCCTGTTCATCGCCGCTCAGCTCGTTGAGCAGTTCCTCTTCAAGCACGGTTGCACGGCGCAGATAGAGCATCAGTTTTCTACCCGCCAGCGTCGGCTCGCACGGGCGCCCGCGCACCACAACCGAGCTGCCCAGACGCACTTCAAGGGCGTGTATGCGTTGCGACACCGCCGACGGCGTCACGTTTAGCCGTTCCGCAGCCTTCTCGAAACTGCCGCTGTCGACCACAGCGAGGAACGCCTGCATCTGTTTTGCGTCGAGTTGCATGGCTGTCGCTCTGGATAAGTATTTCTAATCTTTGCTGAAAGATACTGCGTTTTTCTTCACTTAAACATATGGCTGCTCAATCATTGCTCTGCGGTGACAGTGAGCGGCTTCAACCTGCACAACACACTGCACCGGGTGTCATCCGAACTTTCGCATGACAGCAATGAGGCTTGATTCAAAGAGAAGGGTGGGCGTGATGAGCAATCAAATATCCAGCGTCCGATACTGGCCATGAAACTCAATATGATCATCGCTGTGAGCGCAATTGCATTGGTCGGCAACTATGTCTGGCAGTCCCATGACCTGAAACTCGGTCCCTACGAGTACCAGGTCTCGGCAAAGACACTGCAGTCCCGACACACGCACTCCGAGGCCCGTCGGATGGCCCTTGATGGCGCCGAGAAAAAATGTGCATCGCTCGGCAAGCAGATCGACGTGTTTGACGTGCAATCGCGCCTGCCGCTCGATCCTGCGAATGAAGTAACCAATGTGACATTCGTCTGCAAGTAAGCAGCCCTTAATCAATCGGCGGTACACACTATGAAATTATTGATGATTGCGTTGTTTGCGACGCTGTTGAGCGCCTGTGTGACATCTGTGCAGGACTGGTCCAGGCCCGGCGCCAGTGCTGCTGATATCCAGCACGATAAAGCTGAATGCCAGTATCAGGCCAAGGCCGCGACCGCCAGCTACCATTCAACCCCGGCAGCGAACGATAAAACCCACGGCATGGGCAGCGCCGTGGGTGACGGGATTGTCATAGCGGAGAAACAGATCGACCTGACCAATGACTGCATGCGCGTCAAAGGTTACTCGGGCCAGTGAACAAGGCAGATTGATTGATCAAGACCTCGTATGCTCTACCGCATTGGACCCGATCAGTGTGGCTTGACCCTCTGATGGTGCGTCCCCTGAACGTCGACACATTCGGCAATCGGTATCAAGACACCGACAGATGGGCACAGATCGCTTGCGTACAATTACGCGCGATCATCAAAGAGTAATACGACGTTTAAATGAGTGATTCTACGGCGACAAACAACGGCAACTGGTACGCAGTCATTGCCTTGGCACTGGCTGCGTTCGTGTTCAACACCACCGAGTTCGTCCCGGTCGGTCTGTTGAGTTCGATCGGCAGCAGCTTCGACATGTCGACTGCGCAGGTCGGCCTCATGTTGACCATCTATGCGTGGGTGGTGTCTTTGACGTCGCTGCCGATCATGCTGCTGACGCGCAACGTCGAGCGGCGGAAATTGCTGATTGTGCTGTTCGGGATGTTTATCGCCAGTCACATTCTGTCGAGTCTGGCGACCAGCTTCGGTGTACTGCTGGTGAGCCGGATCGGTGTGGCGTTGTCGCATGCGTTGTTCTGGTCGATCACCGCGTCTCTGGCCGTGCGCCTGGCACCACCGGGCAAACAGGTTCAGGCCTTGGGCTTGCTGGCAACCGGTACTTCGCTGGCGATGGTGCTGGGGATTCCCCTCGGCCGCTTGCTGGGCGAGGCCATGGGCTGGCGCACCACGTTCATCGTGATTGCAGGCTTTGCCGCGGCGCTGGTGTTCTGCCTGGCGAAGGTACTGCCGCTGCTGCCCAGCCAGAACTCAGGCTCGCTCAAGAGCCTGCCGATATTGCTGAAGCGACCTGCGCTGGTGGCCGTCTATGTTCTGACGGCTCTGGTGGTGACGGCACAGTTCACCGCTTACAGCTACATCGAACCGTTCGTACTGACCGTGGCCAACATGAGCGGCGACGTGGTGACGCTGCTGCTGTTGCTATTCGGCGGTGCCGGTATCTTCGGCTCGCTGCTGTTCAGCTACCTGCACAGCTATAACCCCCAGCGCTTTCTGATCATCTGCGTATCGGTGCTCGCCTTGTGCCTGGCTTTGCTGTTGCCGTTGAGCGGCAACGTCTCCTACCTCGGCGTGCTGAGTGTGTTCTGGGGTATGGCGATCATGGGCTTCGGTCTGGCGTTGCAGTCAAAAGTCCTGGTGCTGGCGCCGGACGCCACCGACGTGGCGATGGCGCTGTTTTCAGGCATCTACAACATCGGTATCGGCGGCGGGGCACTGGTGGGCAGTTGGGTGGGCAGTCAGTTTGGTTTTGCTTACATCGGCGTGGTGGGGGGGATGCTGGCGGCTTCGGCGCTGGCGTTTTACTGTTTGTCGATTTATCGACTCGCCCGGTCCGGGGCCTGAGCTCGCGGACTTCCGTTCGCCGCCGGGCGCATTTCATTTCGAGGTTGCCTGCTCAATGCGCAGGCAACTCGAGACTGTCCGGGTCGCCAAAAAACATCTGAATCCGCGACCGCAACCAACGCTCCCCCGGATCGTTATCCTGCGACCCACGCCACGCCATATGCAGTTCGAACGTGCGCGTCGGCAACGGTGGATCCTCCGCCCGCACACCGCCGGCAGCCGTCAGTGCATCCGCGGTGTAGTCCGGCACGGTCGCAACAATGTCAGTGCCAGCGAGCAACGTACTCAAACCATTGAACTGCGGCACGGCCAGCACCACGTGGCGCTTGCGCCCGAGTTTCTCCAGCTCTTCATCAATAAAGCCACTGAGGTCACCGGCGAACGACACCAGTGCATGCGGACGCGCGCAGTAGTCATCCAGACTAAGCGGGCCGGGCACGGTGTCGGCGCGCAGCAGTTTCGGCTGGCTGCGGCGCAGCACCTTGCGCTTGGCGTTGGCCGGCAGGTCGGTGGTGTAGCTGACGCCGATGGAGATTTCGCCGGAGGCCAGCAGGCCCGGCATCAATATGTAGTTGACTCGGCGCACGACGAGGACGATGCCCGGTGCTTCGGCGCGCAGGCGTTTGAGCAGCATCGGCAGCAGGGCGAATTCGACGTCGTCGGACAGGCCGATGCGAAATACCGAAGTGCTGGTGGCGGGGTCGAATTCCGCCGCGCGGCTGACAGCCGTTGAAATCGAGTCGAGCGCCGGGGAGAGCAGGGCGAAGATTTCCACCGCGCGGGCGGACGGTTCCATGCTGCGTCCGGTGCGCACGAACAACGGGTCATCGAACAGGCTGCGCAGGCGCGAGAGCGCCGCACTGATCGCCGGCTGGCCTAGAAACAGCTTCTCGGCGGCGCGGGTCACGCTGCGTTCGTGCATCAGTGTTTCGAATACGATCAACAGGTTCAGGTCGACACGACGCAGGTCATTACGATTCATCTGGAGTCCTGGCAGAGTCATCAAGCTTGACGAGAGCGACCATATGAGAACAATGGCCGGCATGAATATTACGGGGAAAGGCTGGTACTCTGCACCGCTAAATTCAGCTTTACCGGGCCGGTGGCGGCATTTTTTCATCAATTTTGCCAATGCCGTTCATACTGCGGAATCAATGACAGGCATGTCGACTATTAATAGCCACTGATAGTCTTGGGTCAAAAGCCCAGATAGAGTTCAGGGCATTAGAGGTTACTTTGACGAGGTTTGCGATGTCCCGCACGATCCGTTTTCACAAGTTTGGTCCGGCCGAGGTGCTCAAATGCGAAGAGCATGCGGCCGCTCAGCCAGGTCCTGGCGAAGTGCAGGTGCGTGTCGAGGCGATCGGCATCAGCTGGTACGACATTCTCTGGCGTCAGAACCTGGCCTCGTCCCAGGCACGCCTGCCGTCCGGTCTCGGCCATGAAATGGCCGGTGTGGTCACCGCCGTCGGTGACGGTGTGGACGATCTGTCGGTCGGCGACAAGGTGGCCAGTTTCCCGGCCGAAAGCCCGAACGATTACCCGGTATATGGCGAGCAGATCGTGCTGCCACGTACCGCGCTGACCCGTTATCCGGATGTGCTCAGCCCGGTTGAGGCCAGCGTGCATTACACGCCGTTGTTGATCGCCTATTTTGCCTATGCGGATCTGGCGCGGGTCAAACCAGGGCAGTTTGCTCTGGTCACTGACGCCAGCCATTGCGCCGGTCCGTCCTTTGTCCAGTTGGGCAAGGCCATGGGCGTGCGGGTGATTGCCGCGACAAAAACCGCTGATGAGCGTGAATACCTGCTGTCGCTGGGTGCCGAGAAAGTCATCGTCACCGAGGAAGAAGACTTGTTGATGCGAATCAACAAGATCACCGACAACCGTGGCGTCGATGTGGTGTTCGACGGTCTTGGTGGCCCGCAGATGTCGTTGCTCGGTGATGTCCTCGCACCGCGTGGCAGCCTGGTCCTGTATGGTCTTCAGGGTGGCAACCAGACACCATTTCCGGCCTGTGCGGCGTTCCAGAAAAACATCCAGTTCTTTGTGCACTGCATCGGTAATTTCACCGGTAAACCCGAGTTGGGCATTGTTCAGGATCAAGTCGCCTTGCAACGTGCCCTGCGTGATATCAATCAGCTGACGGCCGACCGTGTGCTGCTGCCGCTCAAGACCCGGGTCTTCCCGTTCAACGAGTTCGTCGAAGCACATCGCTACATGGACGAATGCCCATGCCGCGAACGGGTCGCCCTGCAGGTCGAACCCGCGTAACGCCCTCCGAACAGAGTCCGTGGCCCCACGGACTCTTGCGTTTTTACCTCTCGCAAATAATCAGACAGACCAAGCATGGTGCGTGGCCGGTTGTGCATCTGAACCGGTTTTTGTCTGCCATCTGTATCTTCTATTCGCCATATAAGCCCTGATAATTGAATGATTACTTTCATCTCAAGGAATGAGCCATGTCTGTGCATTCTGTTTTTCATTTTGCGTTTAACGTTTCCCCTCATGGGCGATATAGCGGTTTTTGTTTAATGACTGTAGGGCATTTCCTATTGTTGTTCTGCTTTTGTTGTACTCAATGTTCGTGGGACGCTGTAAGAAGTTTCCTCAGATATTTTCTGATCAGAAAAAACTCAATGCTGACGGGGGTTTACGTTGTCTGAGGCGGTGGGGTTGCTGACTTCATTGCGTCAAGTGTTTCAAATAACTTCAAAATCATAAGTGTTAGTATTTGATCGTCTATTACTTATTGATGAATTTATTGCGCCAGCGTCATCGCTGATGCGCGATATGAATTTTTTATGCCGGGTAAAGTACTGATGAGCACGATCCATGATCAGGCAATGAACTATGTCTACCAGCAAGTATTGCAACGCCTGCTGAGTTTCTTTTCCAGAGCCGAGCGCACAGCGCTGCAGTTGCTGATCCAGCGTCTGGTGGTCGCCGCCGGCGGAATGGAGCGCATGGGTGAATACAAGGTCATGGTGACGCCATCCGGTACCCGTGACAGTTGCTACATGCTGGCGCTGCTGCGCGCCGCCCAGTTGAGTATTGCCGGCCGCGCGCCCGCCACGTTCCAGTTACGTGTGGCCACCTTGCGCCGCAGCGAATCGGGGACGGCGGCGCTGAACAACATGCACCGCAGCTTCGCTGCCTTGTTTCTGTATGACGACCCCCGTGTCGAGTTGCTCATGGTGGAACATCGACAAGTGTTGCCGTTCAACCATCTGGCGCCACTCGGAATGGACAGCGCGGACGCCCATCGCACCAATCTGCTGATGATGGGGCATCGACGTGCCAGGGGCGAGAAGCTTGAGTGGCGGGACGACGCCTGCCTGGCCTGGGCCGAATTTTACGGCCAGATTGCTCGCTGGAGTAACGGCGTGGATGCCTGGCTGGCCAGCGAATCGCCGCGTCGTCAGAAGCAGTTTGTCGAAGACCTCGACCGGGCCGTGCAGAAGGCCGGTATCGGGGCGCTGACGCCGAATTCCGGGACGTTCGATGAGCTGTTCGCTTTGCTGGACGGATTGGGAGGGGATTTGTATCGCGGTTTTTACTCCGAATCGGAGCGGCAATGCTGGCGTCCCGAGGGTGGCTTCGAGTCATGTCGTCGCACGACATTTGTCGACATTCATGACATGGCGGTCGGCAATCTTGAAGAACGCTGGCCGCTACTGAGCGAGTTTCTGGGGTTCGAGGCAGAGGAATGGGTGTTTCACCAGGGTGAGGGCGAATACGCCGACCCTTTGATCGAGGCCCATTTACTCGGCCTGGAAGCCGAGTTCCTCAGCGATCGCAGCTATGAAGCGGGGTTCTCGGAACATGTCCAGCGCATGCTGGCGAACATGCAGCTGCAGCGGGTGCCGGAACCGGTCTGCGAGCAGATGATCGCAAGATTGGGGCAACGGCAGACCACGGAAGAACTGCGCGAAGCAGCGGCGAGCTGGCTGCACCAGACTTACGGTCTGAACGAAGCACAATGGGTCTGCCTGCTGTTCACGCCGTTCATCGAGCGTGGAGCCGGGCTCGAGCGGTTTCTGCGCAGCTGTCATCCCGGCATGTTGGTGGCGCTGCCTGATTTGCATCGGGCCATGCAGGGGCTGCACGGCCCGGAGCAGGTAATGCAGTGGATGATGGACGTCAGCGGTTTACCGGTTCGGCTCATCGGCCACCTCTACGCCATGGAACCCTTGCCAGCGCACGGTGCGGCCCGGCAAACACTGGAGACCGCACTCGACGCGGCAGGCCTCGATGGCTCCGGCGTGGGTGACCGGTCAGTGGAACGATGAAGTGAGCGAGCGATCCTTGGGCGCACCAACGGTTATGGTGTCCGCCTCATGAAGGCTGCACGGGAATCCGGTTTCGCCTACCAGGCAGTCTATCGATACCTGATGCGCTTGATGGCCGAGTCGGCTTGCGATGGCAATTCAAGGCTGCCATCGCTGCGTCAGTTGGCAGATCGCTTGAACGTGTCGATCTCGACCATTCAATACGCTTACTCGTTGCTCGAAAAGGAAGGGCGGATCTATTCGGTGGCCAAGTCCGGGTATTACGCCACGGCGGTTTCGGGGGGGACGCCACCTGCCATGAGCAATGATCTGCTCGAAACGCTCTATGTCAACGCGCGGCACCCGGGTATGCGTTTGTTGAATGCTGATGATCCGGTTTCGCTGCAGTCACTGGACAGTCCATTGCTGTTGTTGGAGCGTGAGCTGCTGCGCCAGTATCCCCGCCAGCCGCCGTTGCTCGACCAGCCTTGTGGTGAACTGGAATTACGCGCCGTCCTGGCGGCCCGCTATACCACCTCGCCAAAGCAGTGCTGGCACGCCGAGGATGTTTACATCGGCGCGGATATGCGCGGGGTGCTGGAGATCCTGGTGGCCGTTCTGCAGCTCAGGCACTCAACCATTCTGGTCGAGTCGCCCTGTGACTGGGTGATACTGCGGTTGCTGCAGGCGGCTGAGGTGCGTGTAATCGAACTGCCGTTGCAGGCCTGTGGCGGGCTGGAGCCGCAGCGGCTGGAAACACTGCTCAAGACCGAAGACGTGCGGCTGATTCTGCTGTCCTCGGGCCTATGCATGCCGCGCGGTACACAGGTTCCAGCGGATAACCGCAACGCGATCGCCGGCCTGCTTGGCGAGCACGGCACCTGGGTGCTGGAAAACGACTGCTACGGTGAACTGGGCGAGGCAACGGGCGTCGAGCGTCTGCGTGATCAACTGGACCCTGACCGACTGCTGGTCTTCTCCACGTTCGAGAAATTCATCGGTATCGAAGCGCCTTACGGGTACGTGTTGTCGCGCCAATGGAAGCACGAAATGCAGCGGCATTTTCTGATGCGCTCGTTCCGGTTGTCGCCCGTTCGCCAGAAAGCCATTGCCCGGCTGTATGGAAACGGTCGGGTCGATCAGCATCTGCACGTACTTCGCCGGCTCCTCAAGGAACGCCGTACGCCGATGATCCACTTGTTGCGCGAACGTCTGGGCGAAGCGTTGCAGGTTGTCGAGCCACAAGGTGGGGCGACGGTCTGGGTGCGGGCACGGCGGCCGGTGGACATGCGCGATGTGTTTCAGCGCCTGCTCAGGCAACAGGTGTTGATTGCGCCGGGCGAACTGTTCAGCTTGCAGGGATTGCACCGTCGGCATCTGCGCCTGAACCTGCTGGATCATGGCGAGAGCGGCTTGGGCGGAGCGCTCGAGAGGTTGGGAGAGGCGTTGCGCTTGGCGCCGCTGGAATGAACGTTGAAATCTGTCGGATAGATCCCGTCGCGCTGCGGTCGAAGTGTCAGTAAACTGCGCTCTATTTCCTGAACCACTCTATTTCAGAGGTTTTGCATGACTATCAGTCCTTTTGCGGGCAAACCGGCACCAGCAGAATTGTTGGTCGACATCCCGCGACTGGTAACGGCTTATTACACCGGCCAACCGGACGCTTCGATTGCCACCCAGCGTGTTGCATTCGGTACTTCCGGGCACCGCGGCAGCTCCTTCGACCTGAGTTTCAATGAATGGCACGTTCTGGCAATCAGCCAGGCGATCTGCCTGTATCGCGAAGCCCAGGGCATCGACGGCCCGTTGTTCGTCGGTATCGACACCCATGCGCTGTCGACCCCGGCCGGGGCCAGTGCGCTGGAAGTGCTGGCGGCCAACGGCGTGACCGTGATGATCGCCGAAGGTGACGAATACACGCCGACACCGGCGGTTTCGCATGCAATTCTCTGCTACAACCGTGGCCGCACCTCGGGCCTGGCCGATGGCATCGTGATTACGCCGTCGCACAATCCGCCACAAAGCGGTGGCTACAAATACAACCCTACCAACGGCGGCCCGGCCGACACCCACATCACCAAGTGGATCGAAGCCAAGGCCAACGAGCTGCTGGCCAACAAGCTGGCAGGCGTCAAACGCATCAGCTACGAGCAGGCGCTCAAGGCCAGCACCACACACCGTCACGACTACCTCAACACCTACGTCGCTGACCTGATCAATGTGATCGACTTCGATGCCATCCGTGACGCCAAACTGCGTCTGGGTGTAGATCCGTTGGGCGGAGCAGGGGTGCGCTACTGGTCGGCGATTGCCGAGCATTACCGTCTTGATCTGGATGTGGTGAATAAGCAGGTCGATCCGACTTTCCGCTTCATGACGGTCGACTGGGATGGACAGATCCGTATGGACCCGTCGTCCAGCCATGCCATGCAAGGTTTGATCGGTCTCAAGGAGCGTTACGACGTGGCCTTCGCCTGCGACCCGGATCACGATCGCCATGGCATCGTCACCCCGTCGGGTGGTCTGCTGGCACCGAACAACTATCTGGCGGTGTCCATCGATTACCTGTTCCAGAACCGTCCGCAATGGCGCGCCGACGCCGCCGTGGGTAAAACCGTGGTCAGCAGCGGTCTGATCGATCGTGTGGCCAAGCGTCTGGGACGTCGTCTGTACGAAGTGCCGGTCGGTTTCAAATGGTTTGCCGATGGCCTGTTCGATGGCTCGCTGGGTTTTGGTGGCGAAGAAAGCGCTGGCGCTTCGTTCCTGCGCAAGGATGGCGGCGTCTGGAGCACCGACAAGGACGGTCTGATTCCGGCGTTGTTGGCGGCGGAAATGACTGCTCGTACCGGGCGTGATCCAAGCCAGGCTTATCGCGCACTGACCGATGAGCTGGGCGAGCCGTTCTCGGTGCGCGTAGACGCCAAGGCCAACCCTGAGCAGAAAGCGCTGTTGAGCAAACTGTCGCCGGAGCAAGTAACGTCGACCGAACTGGCAGGCGAGAAGATTCAGAGCATTCTCAGCCATGCGCCGGGCAACGATCAGGCCATTGGTGGTCTGAAGGTGATGACCGAAAACGGCTGGTTCGCCGCACGTCCTTCGGGCACCGAAGACATCTACAAGATCTACGCCGAAAGCTTCATTGGCGATGACCACCTCAAGCAACTGGTGGCTGAAGCGCAAACGCTGGTGGATGGCGCAATCAGCACCAAGTGATCTTCAGGGGGGTGAGTTCTTCCTGTGGTGAGGGGATTTATCCCCGATGGACTGCGTAGCAGTCCGCTCCATTGAAAAGAAGGCCGCTTTGCGCCTATCGGGGATGAATCCCCTCGCCACAAAAGCTGCAAAAAAGGGGCGACCATGACGGTCGCCCCTTTTTTTACCTGCATATCAGGCGATCAAGCCAGATCCACCAACACGATTTCGCTGTCTTCGAGTGCCGTCACCGTCAGTATTGACTCATGCTCGACGGCGACACCGTCTCGAGCTTGTGCGCGCAAGCCATTGACTTCAATCAGACCGGTGGCGGGTACCAGATACGCTCGACGTCCGGCATCCAACTGATATTCAGCTGTTTCGCCGGCCTTGAGGTTGGCCGCGACCAACCGCGCATCACCGCGAATGCGCAGGCTCTGATCGTCGCCGTCCTTGCCGCTGGCGAGGGTCACGAAGCCTTCGCGCTGGCCTTTGGGGAACGGTTTGGCACCCCACGATGGCGGCGCGCCAGTTTCCGTCGGCAGAATCCAGATCTGGAAGATTCGGGTTTCCTTGTCTTCCAGGTTGTACTCGCTGTGTGCGATGCCGGTGCCGGCGCTCATGACCTGCACGTCGCCTGCTTCAGTACGGCCCTTGTTGCCAAGGTTGTCCTGGTGGGTAATCGCACCTTCACGCACGTAGGTGATGATTTCCATGTCGCGGTGCGGGTGCAGCGGAAATCCGGTGCCGGCGGCGATCACGTCATCGTTCCATACCCGCAGATTGCCCCAGTTCATGCGTTGCGGATCGTAGTATTCGGCGAACGAAAAGTGGTGATGGGCATCCAACCAGCCGTGGTGAGCGCCGCCCAGCGTGTTGAAAGGTCTGAGTTCAAGCATGATCGTCTCCTCAAAAGGTTCGTCATGGGGCGTAACGCCAGAGCCACGAAGCGAGACCGTCGGTTAATGACGGGCATCATCCATCAGTCAACCATCGAGAAAAAGCGTAAAAAGTGCGGCATTCTCATCGAATCCGTTGATGGGAAACCGGCTCAAAATAATCTCACGCAACTTTCAGTTCATCGCCTAAACCAATGAGCTGTAAGCATTTCGCTAGAACTCATGAGCAAATAAAGCCACCATAGCCCCCAACAGCCTCACACACTGGAGCCCCTCAGCGTGGCGCAACACACTCCCGATCTTCCTCCCGAACTTCGTCCATTGGCCGAGATGCCATGGTTCAAGCGTCTCGCCGCACGTTTCTTCGGCCATGGCCTGACACGCTTGCGCGCTCAACACCGTGCGTCGTGGCTGCACGGCCAGGCGGACGGTTTTCGCAGCGGACACACCGCTGGCGTGGAGTACGGCTTCAAGGAGGGGAAACTCGAAGGCCTGGAAGAAGGCCGGCAGGTGCTGTTGATTCGTGACAGTCGCAGCACCGAGCATCGTCCACCGAGCGTCGATAATCATCTGTTCGACGACTGGCGTCTGCCACTCAGCGCCGAGCTGAAGAAGCGCATGAAAGCCGATGTGGCGCGCCTGCTGCCCGCGCATGCCCAGCCAAGCCTCGCTCAATGGAAGATGATTTTCAGTGACACTCCCTCGACCTCGGTGATCGCCGGGGCCGGGGCAGGCAAGTCGACCACGTTGGTGCTGCGCATCCTGTTGCTCACGCATTATCTGGGCTTTGAGCTGGATTCAATGACTGTGGTGACCTTCACCCGTGAGTCGCGCAAGGACTTCATCAATAAGCTTATCGAGATGTTCGCGCTCTGGGGACAGCCATTGAGCCTGCAACAGGCGCGGGAACTGGTGCGCACCTTTCACTCACGCATTTTGCCGATGGTACGCAGCCTGCCGGGGTTCGAACGCTTGCAGGCTTTTGAAAATCTAAGCAATCGGCCACAAGGCGCTGACGAGGAGGTCGACAGCAACCCGTTCGATCTGCGAATCAATGATGCCCAGCGCCAGCAGCTCAACGCCTGCTATCACCGCTTGTTCAATCAGGACCAACGTTTCCGCCAGTTGATTCAACCACTGGCCAAGGCTGCCTTGCAGCTCAAGGAGCTTGAGCGCGATCACCCGGACGTGCAAAAGCGCATGGCAGTGACCGAACTGGCAGCCAAACGCGACGAAGAACTGTGCGATGCCATCGAAGACCTGTGGTTTCGCGCCGGTGCCTGGCCGATCAAGGGCATTGAGCCCAGCCGGCAGACGTTCGAGATCAACGGTTCGACCTTTCACTGCCACGGCTACATTCCCAGCCTCGATGCTTGGGTGGTGCTCGGCTTCGATCCCCGGGAAAACCCGCAAATCTGCCGCCCCAACGCCAAGCTCAGCGTACGCGCCGAGTGGGCCGTTAAGCGCACCCTGTTTCAAGCTTTCTGCCGTAAGCCATTGATTTGGCTAGATAGCTATGAAATGTCAAAGCGAGTTCTGTCGACGTTGGCCGGCGACGCGAGCGCGGGTCCCGGGTTCGATTACAAGGTCAAAGGTGAGCTGGTCTCAGCGCCGCTGCTGGACTGTTTTGTCGCGGCGGCTGGTTTCATCGAAAACCTCGGGCTGGATGTGCCGGACGCTGTCGGTCGTATGAGTTTTGCCAAGGATGATCCGGATCGGTTTTTCTTCGAGGCGCTGAGCCTGTTCTGGCGTGCCCTTGAAGATCATCTGCTCGATCAGAAGCCGCCGGTGATGACCTACAACCGGATGTTCGCGCTGTTCAGCGAACACTCCCCGGAAAATCTCAAGCTGTTGAGTGATGAGCTGCTGCGGCCCATGTCGCACTTGATGATCGACGAGTTTCAGGACGTATCGCCGCAAATCGTTTCGTGGATCCGTGCCAGCCTCGCGGAAATCCGCAGTCGTGGCCCGGCCATGCATGTCGGGCGGGGTGCGCAGCGTTCTTCGTTGCTGTGTGTCGGCGACGATTGGCAGTCGATCTACGGCTGGCGCGGCAGTTCGCCGAGTTACTTCATGGAGTTCAACAAGGAATTCCCGTCACCGAGCACCACGCGGGTGATGCTCAGTGACAACTATCGCAGCCATCAGCACATCATCGATGCTGCCGAACACATCGTTCGCGCCGCGCCGGCAATCCCCGGCAAGAAGGCCAAGGCCAGCGGTGCTCCCAAGGCATTGCAGCCAGTCAATGTGCTGGAGCGCGATGATCAGGCCTTGGGACAGCGCCTGGCTGAACATTACAATCGTGGCGATTCGATCTTGATGCTCTATCGAAAAAGCAGCGATAAGTTATTGATAGAAAAGCATATTCAGCCTGTAGTTAATGTTGATTCGAGCTTGCCGTACGAAGCGCGACGGCTGAAACAGCTGACTTACCACCGCGCCAAGGGGCTGCAGGCTGATGCGGTGTTCCTGCTCGGTGACTGCCAGCACCTGACCAGTTCGCCCTACAAGAACCAGGTGTATCGCATGGCCGGCTTGGGCAAGGCTGGCGACAGTGAGCCTTATGACACGGCGCAGAAGGACGAGATTCTGCGGCTGGCCTACGTTGGTATCACCCGGGCGGTCAGCCATTGCTACTGGTACGTCGAGCCGCAGGATAACCAGGCGGTGAACATGCCAAGGGCGTCCGATCGGGTTACCCAAGGCAAGGCGTTTTTCGCTGATCACCGGAAACAGCCGCAAAACGCGTAGCACGCAAGCACAAAAAAAGCCCGCCTGAATTGGCGGGCTTTTTATATAAAACAATAGGTTATGCGTAACTCTTGAGAGACTCCGGAGGAATGAAAGCCTCCAGTTCGTCCTCCACAGCCTCAATGATGCGCTCGACATCGGCCGCGTTCATCACCGTCGCACAAGGAATACCGGCGATGGCGATCATGGTTTCACCGCTGGCACGATCAAACAGACGGGCAATCATGCTGCCCGGCGCATCCATCGTTGCCTCAAAACCCATGGGATGAAAGTGCCAACGCATCAGTTGGCACGCATTGGGAAACGTGACTTTACTGGAGCCTTTATTCATGTGTTGCCCGCCTTCTTCATCGAGCGCTTCCTTTTGCTCATGTTAGGTGGGAAGAGCCTTCATTGGCTCAACCGGTCAGTGACGTTAAAAGTAGCACCCGCATGTGAATTTTCCGTGAGATTTTTCAGTTCATTTTGCGATTGCTGCGCGTTTTTTGATGTAAGTCACGTCGGGATCAGTCATCGCCAAATGGCCACTACGGTTTGCTCGTTGATCGTTTTGTCGAACTTGGGCAAGCTCGGTTCTTTTGCGCCGAGCCCTTTATGCACGCCGACGATGACGGCCCCGAACAGACCCCGGCCACGGCCGCCACGGTCATGCGCTACCACCTGAGCTGGAAGCACCGCGATCTGGACAGCGTCATGGCGCTGTATCACCCGGACGTCCAATACAACGATTTCTTTCAGAACCGGGTCCTGGGCCTCGACGAATTGCGCGAGTACGTGCGCGTGAGCATGCCGCGAGAATCCGACGAAGCGCTCGAGCATTGCGACCGGATTCGCGTGGATGGCAACACCGCGTTCATTCAATACGAAGTGACTTTGCGCGGTGGCGACGGGCTGGTGTCGTTCCGATCCAGCGAAGCGATCACGGTCAAGGACGGCCTGATCTGGCGGGTCAACGAATACGCCTCGCTGGTCCGCACGCAAACCAACGGCGCTGTCGCACCCAGTCAGCGCCCGGCGGTGAGTCGCCTGGGGCTGTCGCCGCGCCAGATCAGTTTCATGGCCGAGGATCTGCAGCAGTATTTTGAGCGGCAGCAGCCGTACCTCGATCCGGAACTGGATCTGCAACGGGTGGCGAAGGAGTGCGGCTACAGCCGCAATCAGATTTCCTACCTGCTCAATCAGGTGCTCGGCCAGAGCTTCTATCGCTACGTCAACCAGGCCCGCCTGCAGCACTTGCTCAAGACGCTGGATCAGGCCACGCCACCGCTGCGTATCGATGAGCTGGCGTTTGCTGCCGGTTTCAACTCGCTGTCAGCGTTTTACAGTTGTTTTCGCCAGCACACCGGCCAGTCGCCGAAGGCCTACGCCAAACAAA
This sequence comes from Pseudomonas fluorescens, assembly GCF_004683905.1. Lineage (NCBI taxonomy): Bacteria > Pseudomonadati > Pseudomonadota > Gammaproteobacteria > Pseudomonadales > Pseudomonadaceae > Pseudomonas > Pseudomonas fluorescens. Next base: position 3,190,773 of record NZ_CP038438.1, on the reverse strand, counting down.
TTTCTTTGCGGGCACGCGCGCAAGACAGTGATTGAAGTCACGCACTAGGATCGACGCCATCGAAGGTTTTCAGTGGCGGAGTCTTGCATGCCGGCGTGGCGCACTATCAGTTTGTGGATGGATCAACTCGACGAGCCGTTGATTGCGCGGCCGGCGTTGGAACAGGATCTGGATGTCGACGTGGCGATCATCGGCGCCGGTTATACCGGGTTGTGGACCGCGTATTACCTGAAAAAACTCGCCCCCGGTCTCGATATCGCCATCGTCGAGGCGCAAACCGCCGGATTCGGCGCGTCCGGGCGCAATGGCGGCTGGCTGATGGGTAACCTGCTGGGCGAGGATCGACTGCTCGCCGGTCTCTCTCCACAACAACGTCGCGCATCGTTTGATCTGCTGCACAGCATTCCGGATGAAGTGGAAGTTGTCCTCGAACGTGAGGGCATCCACTGCGATTACCGTAAAGGCGGGGTGCTGTACTGCGCCGCCCGTTACCCGGAGCAGGAAGCCAGCCTGCGCGAATACCTCGACAAACTGCACGCCCAAGGCCTGACCGACAACGATTACCGCTGGCTGAACCCCGAGCAACTGGCGCAACAGATTCGTGTGGCGAAACCCTACGGCGGCATTTACGCGCCGCACGTGGCGACCATTCACCCGGCGAAACTGGTGCGCGGTCTGGCGCGCACCGTGCAGAGCATGGGCGTGAAGATCTATGAAAACAGCCCAGTCACCCATTGGCAGTCCGGCAGTTTGCGCACGGCCAGGGCCAGTGTGCGCAGTCGCTGGATTGTGCCGGCGGTCGAAGGTTATTCGGTCACGCTCCCACCGTTGGGCCGCTATCAGTTGCCGGTGCAAAGCTTGATTGTCGCCACCGAGCCGTTGTCGGCAGCGACCTGGGATGAAATCGGCCTCAACCGTGGCCAGGCTTTCAGTGAGTTCAGCCGTCAGGTCACTTATGGCCAGCGCAGCGCCGATAACCGCCTGATCTTCGGCGCCCGCGGCGGTTACCAGTTCGCCGGCAAACTGCGCCACAACTTCGATCTGACCCGTGATGAGGTTGAGCTGCGCCGCTATCTGTTCGGCGAGCTGTTCCCGCAGTTGAAAAACGTGCAGATCACCCACGCCTGGGGCGGCAACCTCGGCATGTCCCGGCACTTCAAGCCGCACATGCTCTGCGATCGCGCCAATGGCATTGCGCTGTCCGGCGGTTATGGCGGGGAGGGTGTGGGTGCCAGCAATCTCGGCGGCCGCACCCTGGCCGATCTGATTCTTGAGCGCGATACCGAACTGGTGCATCAGCCGTGGGTGCTGCCGGACGGCGGAATTCATGCGCTACGCGCCTGGGAGCCGGAGCCGTGCCGCTGGCTTGGCTACAACGCGATCATCAAAAGTTTTGTCCACGAAGACCAGACCCTGGCCAACCCGGCCACTGCACCGTGGCGGCGCAAGCTTGCCAGCCAGGTCGCGGGCTTCATGGAAGGTTTCATGCACTAACCGCCGTTTTCTTCACAAGACAGGTCTCACCATGAGCATTACGCAGTTCAAGAACACCGCCAGCCTGCAACTGGATGAATCCAACCCGGTGGCCGTGCCACTCGGCGAGCCGGTCGCCATTGCCTCGACCACCAGCGTCGAGCGCGATGACGGCGTTGAAACCGGCGTCTGGGAATGCACCCCGGGGCGCTGGCGCCGGCAGATCACCGCACAGGAGTTCTGCCACTTCATCTCCGGCCGTTGCACGTTCACCCCGGACGACGGCAGCGAAACCCTGCACATACAAGGTGGCGACGCACTGATGTTGCCGGCCAACACGCTCGGCATCTGGGATATCCAGGAGACCGTGCGCAAGAGCTACGTCCTTATTTTCTGATTGTTTGATCCTTTGATTGCCTGCCAACAAAAATAGCCACTACAGGAATCGACCCCATGATCCAGAAAACCCTCGCTCTGGCGCCGCTGCTGCTGGTCGCCTCCATTAGTCATGCCGCTGAAACGGTGAAAATTTACAACTGGTCGGACTACATCGCGCCGGACACCACGAAAAACTTCCAGAAAGACACCGGCATCGGCGTCACCTATGACGTCTACGACAGCAACGAAACCCTGGACGGCAAGTTGATGACCGGCAAATCCGGTTATGACGTGGTGTTCCCGTCCAACCACTTCATGGCGCGGCAGATCCAGGGCGGGGCGCTGAAGAAGCTCGACAAGAGCCAGTTGCCGAACTGGAAAAACCTCAACCCGGTGTTGCTCAAGGCCTTGCAGGTCAACGACCCGAACAACGAGCACGGCTTTCCGTATCTGTGGGGCAGCACCGGCATCGGCTACAACGTCGCCAAGGTCAAGGCGGTGCTGGGTGATAACGCGCCAGTGGATTCCTGGGATCTGATCTTCAAGCCCGAATACATGGAAAAACTGCAGAAGTGCGGCGTGGCGATCCTCGATAACGGCCCGGAATTGCTGCCGGCAGCCCTCAATTACCTGGGCTTGCCGCCCCACAGCAAGAACCCCGAGGACTACAAGAAAGCCGAAGCATTGCTGATGAAAGTGCGGCCGTATGTCAGCTACTTCCATTCCTCGAAATACACCAGCGACCTGGCCAATGGCGATATCTGCGTGGCGGTCGGTTTCTCCGGTGACATCCTGCAGGCGGAAAACCGCGCCAAGGAAGCGAAGAACGGTATCGACATCGGCTACGCGATTCCCAAGGAAGGTGCGGCGATCTGGTTCGACATGGTCGCCATGCCCGCCGATGCGCCGGACGAGAAGGCCGGTTACGCGTTCATGAACTACCTGCTGCGCCCGGACGTGATGGCCGGCATCAGCAATTACGTGCACTACGCCAATGGCAACCAGCAGGCTGACAGCCTGATCGATCCGGCAATCAAGGGTGACACCAAGGTCTATCCGAGCCCGGAGATGATGGGCAAGCTGTTTGCGCTGGAGGCAATGCCGCTGAACATCGATCGGATCCGCACGCGGGTGTGGAACAAGATCCGTACCGGTAGCTAAACCACATCACCCCTCCTGTGGGAGCGGGCTTGCTCGCGAATGCGTTCGATCAGTCAGCAAACAGGTTGGCAGATAAATAGCATTCGCGAGCAAGCCCGCTCCCACAAGTGTTTTAGCAACGCTGATTTGATTGATATCAATACACTGGCATCGCACTAATAGAGTGCAGCAAAGTGAGACGTATCTATCAAAAAGCAACTTACCGATATTTAATATTTAAATAGAAAATCGTCAGACAATTAGGCGAGAACAAACACCTCATAACAATCTTTCGACCCCGCAGTCATTGTTTACGGGCATTTGACGGAACAGTCGGTTTTGATCTCAAAAAAATGCTAGACGACAGATTTCAAATTGTGTCAGGTTTCTTACGCCTTCATTGGGCGAGTGATAGGACGATCTCGCCAGGGATCGTCGCTATCTGACAAAAACTGTTCCATTGCTAAACAAGGAAGTGTGTTTATGTCGAAAGTAAAAGCGAACGCTATTGATATCACCGCAGACACATTCGTGCCTGTCGGCGCAGCGCAATCTCTGGCTGCGACCAGCTCTGCCTGGAACCAGATCAATAGCTTCAGCCATCAATACGATCGTGGCGGCAACCTCACGGTCAATGGCAAACCGTCCTTCTCGGTGGATCAAGCCGCCACTCAATTGTTGCGCGACGGTGCCTCCTGGCACGACCTCGACAACAGCGGCAAGATCGAACTGACCTACACCTTTCTGACCGCCAAAACCGCTAACTTCAGCGGCCTGGGCGTCACCGGTTTCAGTCAGTTCAGCTCCCTGCAGAAAGCCCAGGCCGTGCTCGCCATGCAATCCTGGGCGGATGTCGCCAACGTGACGTTCACCGAATCGGCCCGTGGTGGCGACGGTCACATGACCTTCGGTAACTACAGCGGCGGCCAGGAAGGCGCAGCGGCGTTTGCATTCCTGCCAGGCACCGAGCCAGGCTATGACGGTCAGTCCTGGTACCTGACCGGCAGTGGCTACGACGTCAACAAAACCCCGGGTCTGAACAATTACGGGCGTCAAACCCTGACCCATGAAATCGGCCACACCCTGGGCCTGTCTCACCCTGGCGACTACAACGCCGGCGAAGGCAATCCGACTTACAAGGATGCTTCCTACGGGCAAGACACCCGCGGTTACAGCCTCATGAGTTACTGGAGCGAAAGCAACACCGCCCAGAACTTCAGTAAGGGTGGTGTGGAAGCCTATGCTTCCGGCCCACTGATGGACGACATTGCAGCGATCCAGAAGCTGTACGGCGCCAACCTGACCACCCGTACCGGTGACACCACCTACGGCTTCAACTCCAACGCCGGTCGCGATTTCCTCAGCGCCTCGTCGTCGAGCGACAAGCTGGTGTTCTCGGTTTGGGACGCGGGCGGCAAGGACACCTTCGACTTCTCGGGTTTCACCCAGAACCAGAAGATCAATCTCAACGAAGCCTCGTTCTCCGACGTTGGCGGCATGATCGGTAACGTGTCCATCGCCAAGGGCGTGACCATCGAGAACGCCATTGGTGGTTCGGGCAACGACCTGCTGATCGGTAACAGTGCGTCCAACGAGCTGAAGGGCGGTGCCGGCAACGACATCATCTACGGCGCTGGTGGTGCGGACAAACTGTGGGGCGGTGCGGGTTCGGACACTTTCGTGTTCGCCTCCAGCTCCGACTCCAAGCCGGGTGCAATCGATCAGATCCTCGATTTCGTCAGCGGTCTGGACAAAATCGACCTGAGCGCCATCACCAACGGTTCCGGCCTGCACTTTGTCAGCAGCTTCACCGGTTCGGCCGGCGACGCGATCCTGACCTCGTCAGGCGGCAACAGCCTGTTGTCGGTGGACTTCTCCGGGCACGGCGTGGCGGACTTCCAGGTCAGCACCGTGGGCCAGGCAGCGACCAGCGACATCGTGGCGTGATGTGAAACGGGAAGCGGCGCTTGATGCGCCGCTTTCTTTGCTTGCATCGTGTTGATGGCTGGGCAAGGCTAGGTGCTGGAGCGAATTTTCTGATGATCTGTAAAGTTTTTACCTACAAGGCAATGGCGTGGCTTTCGGCGGCGTTCATCATGATTTCTGGAGAAACAACCATGGCAAGCAGCCTCAGACTTGAAGATCCATCGGTTTTTGCCGGGCAATGGCAGGCGACGTTGAGCACTGAAAATGACGCGCCCGAAGCGCAAAAGCTGCAGGATAAACCGTCGAACACCTGTGCCCTCGAACTGCAAGCCAATCAGACCGTCGGCAAGGGCGCCGAATGCCTCGGCGCATGGCTGGAAGATTCACCCATCGGCTGGTTTCCGGACCCCGACGGAATTTCGATCACCGGCAAGGAAGGTTCAAGAATCGTGTTTTTCAGCCGACAACGTGACGGGCTCTATTCCAGCACTTTGAAGTCGGGCCTGATTGTTACACTCGAACGCGCGACGAAATAAACGCTCAACTAATTCAGATTGAATATATGGCAGTGTTTGAACGTTATAAGTGATCGTCGCAGTTGTTGTTGAATGGTAAGCGAGTACTTGCAAAACATCTTTCGCAGGTAGGCGGAACATTAATTGAGCGCTCGTCGAAGTCTGGCGGGATCTATCATTTCAGGAAGAAACAATGAAGATGGCGAAGGCCCCAGCCACCGCTCCCTTGTTCAAGGCTTTGGGTGACTATAAAAGCATTCTGATCAGCGTCGGGTGCTTTACCGCACTGATTAACGTGCTGATGCTGGTGCCCTCCATTTATATGCTGCAGGTCTACGACCGCGTATTGTCTTCGCAGAACGAAACGACGTTGGCGATGCTGTCGTTGATGGTGGTTGGCTTCTTTGCCTTCATCGGCATGCTGGAGGTGATCCGCAGCTTCATCGTGATCCGCATCGGCAGCCAACTGGAGCGCCGCTTCAACCTGCGGGTGTATCAGGCGGCATTCGAGCGCAACCTGTTCAAGGGCGAGGGCAACGCCGGGCAATCGCTGGGCGACCTGACCCACATTCGCCAATTCGTCACCGGCCCGGCCCTGTTCGCGTTTTTCGACGCGCCGTGGTTCCCGGTCTATCTGTTTGTCATCTACCTGTTCAACGTCTGGCTGGGCGTGCTCGCCACAGCCGGCGCGCTGCTGCTGATTGCGCTGGCCTGCCTCAACGAATACATGACCAGGAAGCCGCTGGGCGAAGCCGCCGGTTACTCGCAGAAGTCCAGCCAACTGGCGACCAGCCACCTGCACAACGCCGAAACCATTCAGGCCATGGGCATGCTCGGCGCGTTGCGCAAGCGCTGGTTCGGTGTGCACTCGCGTTTCCTCGGCCTGCAGAATCAGGCCAGCGACACCGGCGCAGTGATCAGCTCGATCAGTAAGACCTTGCGCCTGTGCCTGCAATCGCTGGTGCTGGGCCTCGGTGCGTTACTGGTGATCAAGGGCGACATGACCGCCGGGATGATGATCGCCGGTTCGATCCTGATGGGCCGCGTGCTGAGCCCGATCGACCAGTTGATCGCCGTGTGGAAACAGTGGAGCGGGGCGAAGCTGGCCTATCGTCGTCTGGACTCTTTGCTGCAGGCGTTCCCGCCGAGTGACGACACCATGGCGCTGCCGGCGCCGAAAGGCCAGATCACCTTCGAGCAAGTCAGTGCCGGCCCTCCGGGGCAGCGCGCGGCAACCCTGCAGATGATCAATTTCAATCTGGGCGCTGGTGAAGTGCTCGGCGTGCTCGGTGCCTCCGGTTCCGGCAAGTCGACCCTGGCCCGAGTGCTGGTCGGCGTGTGGCCGACCCTCGGCGGCACGGTGCGCCTGGACGGTGCGGACATCCATCGCTGGAACCGCGACGAGCTCGGCCCGTACATCGGCTATTTGCCACAAGACATCGAACTGTTCAGCGGCAGCATCGCCGAAAACATTGCCCGTTTCAGCGAAGCCAACCCGGAGAAGGTCGTGGCCGCCGCGCAACAGGCCGGCGTCCACGAGATGATTCTGCGCCTGCCGCAAGGCTACGACACGCAACTGGGCGAGGACGGCAGTGGCCTGTCCGGCGGTCAAAAGCAGCGTGTGGCCCTGGCCCGTGCGATGTATGGCGATCCGAGCCTGGTGGTGCTCGATGAGCCGAACTCCAACCTCGACACTGTTGGTGAAGCTGCGCTGGCCAGCGCCATCGCCCAGCTCAAGGCCAAGGGCACCACCGTGGTGCTGGTGACGCATCGCTCTTCGGTGCTGGCTCAGGCGGACAAACTGCTGGTGCTCAACGATGGCCGCTTGCAGGCGTTCGGCGCCAGTCAGGAAGTGCTCAAGGCACTGTCCGGCGCTCAGGAACAACAACGGGAAAAATCCGCGCAGGCACCGGGCGGGCTCAGCATGAGCCGGCAGTACCAGCCCTCGACAAGGAATTCGGGTGTATGAGCAGCGCCAGCATGAACACTGAAAACGAAGCCTCCATGGAACACGCATACGTCACCGAGCGCCCGGAGCGCGATGCGAAATTCTTCGCCCGCATGGGCTGGATTCTGGCCATCGTCGGCGCCGGCAGTTTCTTCACCTGGGCCGCACTGGCGCCGCTGGATCAGGGGATTCCGGTGCAAGGCACCGTGGTGGTCTCGGGCAAGCGCAAAGCTGTGCAGTCGATGAGCAGCGGCGTGGTCAGCCGGATTCTGGTACGTGAAGGCGAAATCGTGAAGCAGGGGCAACCGTTGTTCCGCCTCGATCAGACCCAGGTCGCCGCCGATGTGCAGTCGCTACAGGCGCAATACCGCATGGCGTGGGCTAGCCTCGCACGCTGGCAGGCCGAACGCGACAACCTCAAAGAAATCACCTTTCCTGCCGAACTGAGTAACGATCCGGATCCGCGTCTGGCGCTGGTTCTTGAAGGCCAGCGTCAACTGTTCAGCAGCCGTCGCGAAGCGTTCTACCGCGAGCAGGCCGGTCTGCGCGCCAGCATTGAAGGCGCCACCGCGCAGCTGGCGGGCATGCGCCGCGCCCGCACCGACCTCAACGCCCAGGCCGATTCGCTGCAACAGCAACTGAGCAACCTGCAGCCACTGGCGGACAACGGCTACATCCCGCGCAACCGTTTGATGGAGTACCAGCGGCAGCTGTCGCAAGTGCAGCAGCAACTGGCGGAAAACACCGGTGAAAGCGGCCGGGTGGAGCAGGGCATTCTCGAATCGCGCCTGAAGCTGCAACAGCATGGCGAGGAGTACCAGAAGGAAGTGCGCACGCAACTGGCCGACGCGCAACTCAAAAGCGTGACCCTGTCCGAGCAACTGACCTCGGCCGGTTTCGACCTGCAACACAGCGAGATCCTCGCCACCGCCGACGGCGTGGCGGTCAACCTTGGCGTGCACACCGAAGGCGCCGTGGTGCGTCAGGGCGAAACACTGCTGGAGATCGTCCCGCAAGGCACCACCCTGGAAGTCGAAGGGCACTTGCCGATCAACCTGATCGACAAGGTCGGCACGCATCTGCCGGTCGATATCCTGTTCACCGCGTTCAACCAGAGCAAGACCCCGCGTGTACCGGGTGAGGTCAGCCTGATTTCCGCCGACCAGATGGTCGATGAGAAAACCGGCGTGCCGTACTACGTGTTGCGCAGCAGCGTCAGTGATCAGGCGATGGAAAAACTCCATGGCCTGGTGATCAAGCCCGGTATGCCGGCGGAAATGTTCGTGCGCACGGGCGAACGGTCACTGCTCAACTACCTGTTCAAACCACTGCTCGATCGCGCTGGCTCTGCGTTGACTGAAGAATAAGGATGTTCGGCTGTATGAATAAGCTTTCGATGTTGGGAGCAGCGTTCGCGCTGCTCGCAGGAAACAGCGCGCTGGCGGCCATGGGGCCATTCGAAGTCTACGAACAGGCATTGCGCAACGATCCGGTGTTCCTCGGCGCGATCAAGGAGCGCGACGCGGGCCTGGAAAACCGCATCATCGGCCGCGCCGGGCTGTTGCCGAGACTGGGTTACAACTACAACCGGGGTCACAACACCTCGAAGGCCACGCAACTGACCGCTCGCGGCAACCTCACCGAAGACCGCAACTACAACAGCTATGGCTCGACCCTGACCTTGCAGCAACCGTTGCTCGACTACGAAGCCTACGCGGCGTATCGCAAAGGCGTGGCGCAGTCGCTGTTCGCCGACGAGGCGTTTCGCGGCAAGAGTCAGGAACTGCTGGTGCGGGTGCTGGATAACTACACCAAGGCCTTGTTCGCCCAGGATCAGATCGACATCGCCCAGGCCAAGAAAAAGGCCTATGAGCAGCAGTTCCAACAGAACGAGCACATGTTCAAGCAGGGCGAGGGCACCCGCACCGACATTCTCGAAGCCGAGTCGCGCTATGAACTGGCGACCGCCGAAGAGATCGAGGCGCGCAACGAGCAGGACGCGGCGCTGCGCGAGTTGGGCGCGCTGGTCGGCGTGCAGACGGTGGACATCAGCGAGCTGGCACCACTGGATCAGAATTTCCAGACCTTCGCGCTGATGCCGGCCAACTACGACACCTGGCATGAGCTGGCGATCAGCAACAATCCCAATCTGGCGTCGCAACGCCAGGCGGTGGAAGTGGCCAAGTACGAAGTCGAGCGCAACCGCGCCGGGCACCTGCCGAAAGTCAGTGCCTACGCGTCGATCCGCAAGACTGAATCGGACAGCGGCAACACCTATAACCAGCGCTACGACACCAACACCATCGGCTTTGAAGTCAACGTGCCGCTGTACGCTGGTGGCGGGGTATCGGCCTCGACCCGTCAGGCCAGCCGCACCATGGAGCAGGCGGAATACGAACTCGACGGCAAGACCCGCGAGACGCTGATCGAACTGCGCCGCCAGTTCAGCGCCTGCCTGTCGGGCGTCAACAAACTGCGCGCCTACCAGAAGGCCCTGGCCTCGGCTGAAGCGCTGGTGGTATCGACCAAGCAAAGCATTCTCGGTGGTGAACGGACGAACCTCGATGCGCTGAACGCCGAACAGCAACTGTTTACCACCCGCCGCGATCTGGCCCAGGCGCGCTACGACTACTTGATGGCCTGGACCAAGCTGCATTACTACGCGGGGACGTTGAACGAACAGGATCTGGCGCGGGTGGATGAGGCGTTCGGTGTTGCTCATCGCTAATGTGCATGGCTTGGGGGTGGCCCTCACCCTAACCCTCTCCCAGAGGGAGAGGGGACTGGATGGGGGAAGTTCCAGATGGGCACCGATATGAGTGAGCGGTGCTGAATCCATAATCGACTCGGTTTCTCAGGTCGATGCATGGCTCAAGACACCCGGATTGGCTCCCTCTCCCAGAGGGAGAGGGGACTGAATGGGGGATGTTCCAGATGGGCACCGATATGAGTGAGCGGTACTGAATCCATAATCGACTAGGTTTCTCAGGTCGATGCATGGCTCAAAACACCCGGATTGGCTCTCTCTCCCAGAGGGAGAGGGGACTGAATGGGGGATGTTCCAGATGGGCACCGATATGAGCGAGCGGTGCTGAATCCATAATCGACTCGGTTTCTCAGGTCGATGCATGGCTCAAGACACCCGGATTGGCTCCCTCTCCCTCTGGGAGAGGGCTGGGGTGAGGGTTTTACACCGCAGAAGAACCTGCATAAAACAATAAAAGTGAGTGGTGAACATGGAAGTACGCATCAAGCCGGCAGCGGTCGGCACCCTGTTGCTCGCAGTTTCCATCGCGCAAGCCAATGCGCAGTACCTTGAAACCGGCAAGCCCGGCGATCCCGCCAGTTGGCGCAGCGCCGAATTCCAGCGTGACTGGGGCCTTGCGCGGATGCAGGCGGATCAGGCCTACGCTGCCGGCATCACCGGCAAAGGTGTGAAGATCGGCGCCCTCGACTCCGGCTTCGATGCTGGCCACCCCGAGTTCGCCAGCGACCGCTATCACCCGGTGTTGGCCTCCGGCAGTTACGTCGACGGCTCACTGTTCAACGTCAACGGCACCCTTAACCCCAACAACGATTCCCACGGCACCCACGTGGTCGGCACCATGGGCGCGAGCCGTGACGGCACCGGCATGCACGGCGTGGCGTACAACGCGCAAATCTACGTCGGCAACACCAACAACAACGACAGTTTCCTCTTCGGCCCGAAACCCGATCCGCGCTATTTCAAAGCCGCGTATGACGCCCTGGCCGCTGCCGGCGTACGCGCGATCAACAACAGTTGGGGCAGTCAGCCGCCGGATGTCAGCTATCGCACCCTGGCCGATCTGCATGCCGCTTATGCTCAACACTGGAATCAGGGCACCTGGCTCGACGCGGCGGCGGACGTCTCGCGCCGTGGCGTGATCAACGTGTTCAGCGCCGGCAACAGCGGCTATCCGAACGCCAGCGTGCGCTCGGCGCTGCCGTACTTTCAGCCGGACCTCGAAGGCCACTGGCTGGCAGTTTCCGGGCTGGACCAAAGCAATCAGCAAAAGTACAACCAGTGCGGTATCGCCAAATACTGGTGCATCACCACGCCGGGGGCGAAGATCGACAGCACCATTCCGGGTGGCGATTACGCAATCAAGTCCGGCACCTCGATGGCCGCGCCGCACGCTACCGGGGCACTGGCGCTGGTGATGGAACGCTACCCGTACATGAATAATCAGCAGGCGCTCGAAGTGCTGCTGACCACCGCCACGCAACTCGACGGCTCGATTACCGATGCGCCGACCGAGCGGGTCGGCTGGGGCGTGGCCAACCTGAACCGGGCGATGCGCGGGCCGGGGCAGTTGCTTGGCGCGTTCGATGCCAACCTGGCGGCCGGGCAAAGCGATGTGTGGGGCAATGACATCTCCGACAAGGCATTGATTCAGCGCCAGCGCGAAGACCTCGCCGAACACGGCGCCTGGCAGCAGACCTTGCAGGACAAGGGCTGGCAGAACGGTATTCCGGCCGGCGCCACTCAGCAGGATCAGACCGACTACGCCGTCGGTATGGCGCGCGATGCCGCAGCGGCGACGCGGGTCTATCAGGGCAGCCTGATCAAGTCCGGGGCAGGGCGCTTGCTGCTGACCGGCGACAACACTTTCCGTGGCCCGACCACGGTCAATGGCGGCTTGTTGAGCGTCAACGGCTCGCTGGCCTCGGCGGTGACCGTCAACGACAGCGGCACCCTCGGCGGTTCCGGGCGGATCGCCTCGTTGCTCGCCAACAGCGGCGGCCGCGTAGCGCCGGGCAACTCCATCGGCACCTTAAGCGTGGCCGGTGACGTGACCTTCGCCCCAGGCTCGACCTACGCGGTGGAGCTGTCACCGATCAGCAGCGACCGCATCGTCGCTGGAGGCAGCGCGAGCATCAACGGTGCCACGGTCAGCCTGTCGCTGGAAAACAGTCCGACCCTGCTCAGCACCACTGAAACCCGCAGCCTGCTCGGCCATTCGTACGACATTTTGCAAGCGGCCGGTGGTATTCAGGGCCAGTTCGGCGCGGTGCTGCCGGATTACCTGTTCATCGGCGGCAACCTCGACTACACGGCCAACGCCATTCAGCTCGACATTCAGCGCAACGCCACCTCGTTCGCCAGCGTCGGGCAGACCCCGAATCAGCGTGCGGTGGCGGCCGCCGTCGAAGGCCTCGGCGCCGGCAATTCGGTGTACGAAAGCCTGCTGCTGTCGGCGTCTGCCGCCTCGGCGCAGCAAGCCTTCCAGCAATTGAGCGGCGAAATCTACCCGGCGCTCGGCTCGATGCTGATCAATGACAGCCGCCAGTTGCGCGACGCGGTCGGCGAACGTCTGCACGATGCCAACGCCACGCAAAGCAATGGCTGGATCAAGGCCCTCGGCGCCTGGGGTTCGACCAACTCAGGTAACGACACCTCGCGCTACAGCACCTCAATCGGCGGTTTGCTCGCCGGTGTTGACGGCGCGCTGGACGAGCAGACGCGCATCGGTCTGGTCACCGGTTACAGCGACAGCTCGCTGAACATGGGCTCGGACACGCATTCGTCGGCCAAGGTCGACAGCTATCACCTCGGCGCTTACGCCGGTCATGACATCGGCGCCTGGCGCCTGAGCACTGGCGCGGCCTACAGCTGGCATCGCGCCGATGTGAAGCGCGATCTGCAATACGGTGACGTCAGCGCCAAACAGAAAGCCAAGGTCGATGCGGCGACCACGCAGGTTTTCGGTGAAGCGGCTTACCGGCTGAACCTGCAGCCGCTGGCACTGGAGCCGTTCGCCAACCTCGCTTACGTGCATCTGGATACCGAAGGCTTCACGGAAAAGGGCGACGCGGCGGCGCTGAAAAGCTCCGGCGACCAGCGTGATGCGGTCCTCAGCACCCTCGGTGTGCGTGCGGTTAAGCGCTTCAATTTGTCGGCGCAACAGGCACTGGACGTCAGCGGCCACCTCGGCTGGCAGCACAGCCTCAGCGACATCGACGCCGAACAGCATCTGCGCTTTGCCAGCGGTAGCACACCGTACGCGGTCGAGAGTTCGGCATTGGTGCGTGACGCGGCGCTGGTCGGCGTGCAAGCCAGCCTGGCGTTGAGCAAGGACGTGCGGGTCAACCTCGATTACAACGGACAACTGGCTAACCGCGAGAAGAGTCATGGGGTTGGGTTGAGCCTGAATTGGCAGTTCTGAAACAAACCCCGCAGGTCAGGTGAACGCACACTTGTGGCGAGGGGATTTATCCCCGATCGACTGCGCAGCAGTCGCTCACCCGGACAACTCGGTTACTGGAAACTGCTCGGGGTCGCTTCGCGACCCATCGGGGATAAATCCCCTCACCACAAGCGTTATTTCCCATGCCCAGGTGTGGGCCTGGTACACGGATTTTTCGCAACAACACTAAGGAAGGTCGCTGGATGAATAACAACAAAACCCCCGCGCAAACGGGCGGTCGCTTCGCCATGAAAACCCTCAATTGCGCCATGCTCTGCGCACTGACCACCTGGGGCACCGCGCACGCGGCGCCTTACGTGGAAAGCGGCCGCAGCGGCGATCCCGCCAGTTGGCGCAGCGCCGAATTCAAGGCTGACTGGGGCCTGGGCGCCATCGGCGCGGATTACGCCTACGCCGCCGGTTACACCGGCAAAGGTGTGAAACTGGGGATCTTTGACCAGCCGGTGTACGCCGCGCACCCGGAGTTCTCCGGTGCCAATAAAGTCATCACCCTGGTCACCAGCGGGATCCGCGAATACACCGACCCGTACATCCCGGTCAAAGCCGGGGACGCGTTCCGCTATGACGGTTCGCCTTCGGTCGGTTCCGACGGCAAGCTCGGTGCCCACGGCACCCACGTCGGTGGCATCGCTGCCGGCAGCCGTGACGGCGGGCCGATGCACGGCGTGGCGTTCGGTGCGCAGATCATCAGCGCGGATAACGGTGACCCGGGCCCGGAAGACGGCATCGTCCGTGGCAACGACGGCGCGGTGTACAAGGCCGGTTGGGATGCGCTGATCGCCAGTGGCGCGCGGATCATCAACAACAGCTGGGGCATTGGCATCACTGACCGTTTCGACCTCGGCGGCCGCGACCCGGCGTATCCGCACTTCACCGTCAACGACGCGCAATTGCAGTTCAACGAAATCCGCACGCTGCTCGGCACCAAGCCCGGCGGCGCCTACGACGGCGCCATCGCCGCCGCCCGCAGCGGCATCGTGACGATCTTCGCCGCCGGTAACGATTACAACCTGAACAACCCGGACGCCATCGCCGGCCTCGGCTACTTCGTGCCGGACATCGCGCCGAACTGGATCACCGTCGCCGCGTTGCAGAAGAACCCGGATCTGGCCAGCGCCAATCCGTACATCATGAGTACGTTTTCCTCGCGCTGCGGCTACACCGCGAGCTTCTGCGTCTCGGCGCCGGGCACGCAGATCTACAGCTCGATCATCAGCGGCACCAACGCCGACAACCTGACCACCGGCTACAAGAACTACAACGGCACCTCGATGGCCGCACCGCATGTGGCGGGCTCGATGGCGGTGTTGATGGAGCGCTTCCCGTACATGACGGGCGATCAGGTCGCCACGGTGCTGCGTACCACCGCCACCGACCTCGGCGCACCGGGCATCGACGCCTTGTACGGCTGGGGCATGATCAACCTGCGCAAAGGCATCGACGGCCCGGCGATGTTCGTCACCGAGCAGGACATCCCGGAAGAGTTCCGCATTCAGGGGGCCTACGGTTCCGGGCAGTTTGTCGCGGACTTGCCGGGCATCGGCGCGATCATCGACAAGGGCAAACCGACCGAGCGCCTGTGCACCGACATCACTTGCGGCCTCGACACCTGGCGCAACGACATTTCCGGTCACGGCGGCCTGACCAAGCAGGGCATCGGCACGCTGGTGCTGACCGGCAACAACACCTACAGCGGCCCGACTCTGGTCAATCAGGGGCGTCTGGCGATCAATGGCTCGCTGGCTTCGGCGGTCACGGTCAACGACAGCGGCATCCTCGGCGGTAACGGCCGCATCGGTGCACTGACCGCGAAAAGCGGCGGTACCGTCGCCCCGGGCAACTCGATCGGCACGCTGAACGTCGCCGGTGACGTGACCTTCGAGCGCGGTTCGACCTACGCGGTAGAAGTATCGCCGACCAGCAGCGACAAGATCGTTGCCGGTGGCAAAGCGGTGATCGATGGCGCCACGGTCAGTCTGTCGCTGGAAAACAGCCCGACCTTGCTGACGACGACTGAAGTGCAGAGCCTGCTCGGTTCGCAGTTCAACATCCTGCAAGCGGCCGGTGGCATCCAAGGCCAGTTCGGGCAAGTGCTGCCGAACTACGCGTTCCTCGGCGGCACCCTGGCGTACTCGACAAACGGCGTGCAACTGGACGTCGGGCGCAACGGCGCGTCGTTCGCCAGTGTCGGCCTGACCCCAAACCAGCGTGCGGTTGGCGCGGCTGCCGAGGGTCTGGGCGCGGGCAATGCGCTGTTCGAAACCCTGTTGCTGTCGCCGAACGCGGCGTCGGCGCAACAGGCATTCCAGCAACTGTCCGGCGAAATTCACCCGGCCATCGGCACCCTGCTGATCAACGACAGCCGCTACCTGCGTGAAGCGGTGGGCGAGCGTCTGCGTGAGCGCGATCTGTTCAATGCCGACGCACCGACCGACGACCGCAGCAACGCCTGGGTCAAGGTACTGGGTTCGTGGGGCAAGAGCGATGGCGGCCACGAAAACGCCGACTCCAACAGCTCCATTGGCGGGCTGCTGGCCGGTGTCGACGGTTTGATTGCTGAAGATACGCGTCTGGGTTTCGTTACCGGTTATAGCGACAGCTCGTTGAACATGGGCAGCGACACGCATTCGTCGGCCTCGGTCGACAGCTACCACCTGGGTGCGTACCTGGGGCATCAGATCGATGCGTTGCGTCTGACCGCCGGTGCGGCTTACAGCTGGCATCGCGTGGACGTGAAGCGTGATCTGCAGTTCGCGGGCGTCAATGGCAAAGAGAAAACCAAGCACGATGCGGCGACCACTCAGGTGTTCACCGAAGCGGCTTACGATCTGCGCCTGCAACCGTTGAATCTGGAGCCGTTCGCCAACCTGTCGTACGTGCACTTGAACACCGACAGCTTCACCGAGAAGGGTGATGCTGCGGCGCTCAAGAGCGGCGAAGACAACCGCGACGTGGTGCTGTCGACCCTTGGCGTACGCGCCAAACGCAGCTTCGCGCTGTCGGACAAACATCAGCTGGAACTGGGCGCGACCCTCGGCTGGCAGCACAACCTGAGCAGTGTCGATGCTGACAGCCACCTGGCCTTCGCCAATGGCAACAGCGCCTTCACTGTGCAGAGTGTGTCGATGGATCGTGACGCGGCGGTGGTCGGCGTACGCGCCGGGCTGGCGCTCAATCGCGATGTCCGGGTCAACCTGGACTACAACGGACTGATCGGTAACAACGAGAAAGACCACGGTGTGGGTCTGACCCTCGACTGGCAGTTCTAAAAGCGTGCCGGCAGTCCCTTGGGGGCTGCCGGTTTTGAAGGAAGAGAGAGCACAACATGGGATTGTTCGATTATAAAAATGCCGACGGCAAAGCGTTGTACAGCGATGCCATCGCACTGACGCTGTATGCCTACACGCCAACCGGCCAGCCGTTGCCGGCCACCGCCTGGAAACCGCTCAGCGCGACGGCGCTGGGTTATCAGGGCAAGGTCGGCGCCCAAGGCACGTTCTTCGGCGAGAAGGACGGCTTCACCAGCGCCGAGGCCGAGGTGCTCGGCAAGTACGACGCCGGCGGCAAGCTGATCGGCATCGGCGTGGCCTTTCGCGGCACTGGCGGACTGGGTTACAGCGACACCTTCGGCGACATGAAGAACAACCTGCTGGCCGCCATCGGGCCATCGGATTACGCGAGCAACTACGCGAAAAATGCCTTCGACAACCTGCTCAAGTCCGTTGCCGCGTTTGCCATCGCCAACGGCATCGCCGCCAAGGACGTGCTGTTCAGCGGCCACAGCCTCGGTGGCCTCGGGGTCAACAGCGTGGCCGAGTTGAGTGCCAGCAACTGGGGCGGTTTCTTCAAGGATGCCAACTACATCGCGTTCGCTTCGCCGACCCAGAGCAGCACCGGCAATAACGTGCTGAACATCGGTTACGAAAACGATCCGGTGTTCCGTGCGTTGGACGGCACCACGTTCAGCAGCGGGTCGCTGGGCAAGCACGACGGGGCGCATGAGTCGACCACCGACAACATCGTCAACTTCACCGACAACTATGCGTCCACCGCGCAGAACCTGGTGCCGTTCAGCATCGTCAATCCGCTGAACTGGTCGGCCCATAGCTCGCTCGGGTATGCCGATGGCTTGAACCGGGTGATCGATTCGAAGTTCTACAACCTGACGCACAAGGACTCGACCCTCATCGTCTCCAACCTTGAGGAATCGTCCCGCGGCAAGACCTGGGTCGAGGATCTGGGGCGCAGCGGCGAGCTGCACACCGGCAGCACCTTCATCATCGGTACGCAGAGCAACGACTGGCTCAAGGGCGGGGCGGGTAACGACTTCCTCGAAGGCCTGGGCGGCGATGACCGCTTCCGCGATGACGGTGGTTTCAACATCCTCCTCGGTGGTCAGGGCCACAACACCTTCGAGCTGCAGAAACCGCTGCAGAACTTCAGCTTCGCCAACGACGGTGACGGCACGCTGTACGTGCGCGACGCCTACGGCGGCATCAGCATGACCCGCGACATCGGCGCGCTGGTGAGCAAGGAGTCGGGTTCGTGGTGGGGCAGCAAGGAAATCACCTGGGGTGTCAAGGCCAAGGGTTTGACCAATGGCAGTGAACTGACCCAGTACACCCATTCGCTCAACGGCGATGCGTACGGCAATGCGCTGCACGCCAGCGCCGAGGGTGACTGGCTGTTCGGGCTGGGTGGCGATGACAAGCTGATCAGCGACAAGGGCCACGTGACCTTCGTCGGCGGCGCCGGCAATGACGTGATGACGGCAGTGGGTGGCAACAACACCTTCCTCTTCAGCGGCGCGTTCGGTTTTGATGCGATCAATGGTTACCAGGGCAGCGACAAACTGGTGTTCATGGGCGTCGAAGGCGCGGGGCAGGGCTACGACTACAAGCAGCATGCTGTGCAGTCGGGGGCCGATACCGTGCTGAAGATTGGCGAATATGCCGTGACCCTGGTCGGGGTGGGAGTGGCTAACCTGTCGGACTCGGCGTTCGTGTTCGCCTAGCTCCTTGTTAAGACAAACCCTGTAGGAGTGAGCCTGCTCGCGATCGCGGTCAGTCAGTCTCCATCCATGTTGCCTGACACGGTCTCATCGCGAGCAGGCTCACTCCTACAGTTAAAAGCAATGCAAGTAGTACTGAAATGCTCCGGGGCGTGCCCGCGAGGGGCGCCCAGGCTGTGAGCTATCTCTGACAATTCCAACAAAAGAGAGGCAATAGCAATGGGTGTGTATGACTACAAGAACTTCGGCACAGCCGATTCCAAGGCGCTGTTCAGCGATGCCATGGCGATCACGCTGTATTCCTACCACAACCTCGATAACGGCTTTGCCGCCGGTTATCAGCACAACGGCTTCGGCCTCGGCCTGCCCGCCACGTTGGTCACCGCGCTGCTCGGCGGTACTGATTCGCAAGGGGTGATTCCCGGTATTCCGTGGAACCCCGACTCGGAAAAACTCGCCCTCGACGCGGTGAAAAAGGCTGGCTGGACTCCGATCACCGCCTCGCAACTGGGCTACGACGGCAAGACCGACGCGCGCGGAACCTTCTTCGGTGAGAAGGCCGGTTACACCACCGCTCAGGTGGAAATCCTCGGCAAGTACGACGCCCAGGGCCATCTCACCGAAATCGGTATCGCCTTTCGCGGCACCAGCGGCCCGCGGGAAAATCTGATTCTCGATTCCATCGGCGACGTGATCAACGACCTGCTGGCAGCGTTCGGTCCCAAGGACTACGCCAAGAATTACGTCGGCGAAGCGTTCGGCAATCTAATGAATGACGTGGTGGCGTTCGCCAAGGCCAACGGCCTCAGCGGCAAGGACGTGCTGGTCAGCGGCCACAGCCTCGGCGGGTTGGCGGTCAACAGCATGGCCGATCTGAGTGGTGGCAAGTGGGGCGGGTTCTTCGCCGATTCCAACTACATCGCCTACGCCTCGCCGACCCAGAGCAGCACCGACAAAGTGCTCAACGTCGGTTACGAAAACGATCCGGTGTTCCGCGCCCTCGACGGTTCGACCTTCACCGGCGCCTCGGTCGGCGTGCACGACGCGCCCAAGGAATCGGCCACCGACAACATCGTCAGCTTCAACGATCACTACGCCTCGACCGCGTGGAATCTGCTGCCGTTCTCGATTCTCAATATCCCGACCTGGATCTCGCACCTGCCGACCGCTTACGGCGATGGCATGAACCGCATCATCGAGTCGAAGTTCTACGACCTGACCAGCAAGGACTCGACGATCATCGTCGCCAACCTGTCGGACCCGGCGCGGGCCAACACCTGGGTGCAGGACCTCAACCGCAACGCCGAAACCCACAAGGGCAGCACGTTCATCATCGGCAGCGACAGCAACGACCTGATCCAGGGCGGCAGCGGCAATGACTATTTGGAAGGTCGCGCCGGCAACGACACTTTCCGCGACGCTGGCGGCTACAACGTCATCCTCGGTGGCGCCGGCAACAACACCCTCGACTTGCAGAAATCGGTGAACACTTTCGACTTCGCCAACGACGGCGCGGGCAATCTGTACGTGCGCGACGCCAACGGCGGGATCAGCATCACCCGCGACATCGGCAGCATCGTCACCAAGGAGCCGGGCTTTCTCTGGGGGCTGTTCAAGGACGACGTGACCCACAGCGTCACGGCCAGCGGTCTGAAGGTCGGCAGCAACGTCACTCAGTATGAGTCCAGCGTGAAGGGCACCAATGGCGCCGATACGCTCAAGGCGCATGCCGGCGGTGACTGGTTGTTTGGTCTGGATGGCAACGATCATTTGATTGGCGGCGTCGGCAACGACGTGTTTATCGGTGGCGCCGGCAATGACCTGATGGAATCGGGGGGCGGGGCGGATACGTTCCTGTTCAACGGCGCGTTCGGTCAGGATCGGGTGGTAGGTTTTACGTCGAACGACAAACTGGTGTTCCTTGGCGTGCAGGGTGTGTTGCCCAATGATGACTTCCGCGCGCATGCCTCGATGGTGGGGCAGGACACGGTGCTGAAGTTTGGCGGGGATTCGGTGACATTGGTTGGGGTGGCGCTGAATAGCCTCAGTGCCGATGGAATTGTGATCGCCTGATGCATCCGTAACCTGTGGCGAGGGAGCTTGCTCCCGCTGGGTCGCGAAGCGGCCCTGAAGATTTTGTGAGCGCTACGCGCTCAAGCGGGAGCAAGCTCCCTCGCCACAACTCGGTATCAAAAGTGACTCAACAGCCACACCCTGACTCAAAAGCTCTGCAAACAGCAGAAGCGGCCTAAAGCCAGCACGTGCACACACGTTCTATAGCCAGCCGCCATTGAGTACAGGAGATGCACACGTGAAAAGGTTCAAGGGGTATGTCGGGGTTGTCGGACTGGCGCTGTTATCGGCCAATGCCTGGGCCGATCTGCCTCAAACCTCGATTCTGAGCCGCTACGGCATCAGTAGCGATCAATTGCCGAAACCGGCGAAGACCGAAGCCGCCGAGCCGGTCGAAGAGAAAAGCCTGTTTCAGATCCAGCCCGAACAGCCGTTCGTGACCATTCGCCTGGGTGACGGCAAACAGCAGCAAGCCACTGGCAATCTGAGCATTGACCGCATGACCCAACAGGATCTGGAACGCTGCCGGCGTCTGCAAGCCGAGCTGGCACGGCGGGGTGAACAGTATTTCAGCTGTGATCACAGCATTGTGGGTTTGCCTGCTTCCGAATAACCCACGCTTTGACTGCCTTCTGTAGGAGCTGCCGAAGGCTGCGATCTTTTGATTTTGATCTTGAAAAACAAAGTCAAAAGATCGCAGCCTTCGGCAGCTCCTACACGTACAGCAGGGTGTCAGTCTTCCTTGCGCACCGTCGCGACTTCGTCAGAGCGGACCTTCACCTTGGTCCCGGAAATATCCTCGAACTCATAGAACCCGTCCTTGTTCTTGGTTTTCGGCATGTCCTTGGTCAAATACTGAGTACCGTTCTGCAAGGTCACCACGGTCGGTGTCGAGCAGCCGCCCAATGCCAGGAAGGCTGCTACCGCCAGGGGAAGACCCAGAGTCTTGATGTTCATACCCACCTCAAATCCCTCATTCCATATCAATTGACCGACTTCGGTCTCTAACGCGGTTGGTGCCATCGAACGGGGAAAAGTTCGATGGCACCCTGAAAAAATCCCGATTGCGCTGCCACTGATCTTTTTCCGTTTGCACGCGACGGGGCAGAGCTGGTATCTGTACGCATAACCAGTATTCGCTCGCCATGGCCCTGAATTACCGTGACTGCCAACCCGCTCGACGATCCGTTCTATTACCTCAACAACTTCCGGCAAGTGCTTGATTGGCTTGAGCTTCGCTATGCCGATGTGATGAGCGAATCCGAGCACGGCTTTATCCGCGACTTCAAGGCCTTGCCACGCGCTTCGCAGGGTTTGCTGGTGCGCATGATAATGCGCAAGGGCGTGCATTTCCGCTTCGGCAAACTCAACTACCCGGAAATCGGGGACATCAGCAACGCCGCGCAGCCGTTGTTGCGTCACGGCTGGCTCGACGATCAGGCTTTATTGAGCATGCCCGAAGTGTTCGACGTGTTGCTCAAGGCTGAACTGCTGCAGGCGTTCGGCAGCTTTATCGAGCAACCCAAGGGCCGCAAGGACGACTGGCTGCCGCCGCTCGCCGAGCAATTCAGCGAGTCGCGCAGCCTCTCCGTTTGGGCACCGACGCTCGGCGACCGCTTGCTCAGCCTGACCATCATGGACCTGTGCGACCGCCTGCGTCTGATGTTCTTCGGCAATCTTTATCAGGACTGGTCGGAATTCGTCCTCGCCGACCTCGGGATCTTTACCTACGAAAAAGTCGAGTTCTGCGCTGACTCCCGTGGTCTGCGCAGCCGTGAAGACGTTGACGCCTGCCTGTTCCTGCATCATTGCCAACTGCTTTTCGAAGCCGGTGAACCGTTGGAGCCCATCGTCGAGCAGGTCCGCGCGTTGCAGTTCGACAACCCGTGGCTGCAGCGGCGGCGCGGCAAGGTGCTGTTCCAGATCGGCCAGTATTGCGAACGCATCACTGAGTTCGCCCTGGCGCTGAGCATTTACCGCGATTGCGCCTACCCCGGCGCCCGTCAGCGAATGATCCGCGTGCTGGAGCGCTGTGGCGAATACGCACTGGCGCTGGAGCTCGCCAGCCTCGCCGAACAGGCGCCGGAAAGCGCCGCCGAACAGCAGAGTCTGCAGCGGATGCTGCCCCGCCTGCGACGCAAACTCGGCGGGCCGCCGCTCAAACGGGCAACGCCACGCCCGGTCGAGCGCCTCGATCTGCAACTGCCGCGCACTGATCCGGGATTGTCTGTGGAGTTTTACGTGCAGGCGCATTTGCACGAAGACAGTGGCCCGGTGCACTACGTCGAGAACAGCCTGATCAACTCGCTGTTCGGCCTGTTGTGCTGGCCGGCGATTTTTGCGCCGTTGCCGGGAGCGTTCTTTCATCCGTTCCAGCGCGGGCCGGTGGATCTGCTCAACGAAGACTTTCAGCAACGCCGCGCCGAACTGTTCCAGGCCTGTCTCGACCAACTCGACGACGGCCGTTATGCGGCGACCATTCGTGAGCGCTTCGCCGCCAAATGGGGCGTGCAGTCGCCGTTCGTGTTCTGGGGCGCGTTGAATGAGCAACTGCTGGAGCAGGCGCTGGCGTGTTTGCCGGCGGAACACCTCAAGCACTGGTTCAATCGCCTGCTGCTCGACATCAAGGCCAATCGCGCCGGCATGCCGGATCTGATCCAGTTCTGGCCGCAGCACAAGACCTACCGCATGATCGAAGTCAAAGGCCCCGGTGACCGCTTGCAGGACAACCAACTGCGCTGGCTGGAATTTTGCCACCAACACCAGATGCCGGTCGCCGTGTGCTACGTGCAATGGGCGGAGCAGAGCGCTTGAGCTACAGCATTGCCGTCCGCGCGCTGTGCGAGTTCACCGCCAAGACCGGCGACCTCGACCTGCGTTTTACCCCTTCACCGACAGCCCTCGAAGGCATGCTCGGGCACCGTACCGTGGCCTCGCGGCGTAGCGACAAATACCAAAGCGAAGTGGCACTGGAAGGCGAGTTTCTGCAATTGAAGGTCAGGGGCAGGGCGGACGGCTATGACCCGGCGCAGAACTGTCTGGAAGAAGTCAAAACCTATCGCGGCGACCTCAGCAAGCAACCGGCCAACCATCGGCAGCTGCATTGGGCACAGGCGAAAATCTACGGCTGGCTGATGTGCCGCAAGCTTGAACTTGCGCAGATCAATCTGGCGCTGGTGTATTTCGACATCGTCAGCGAAAAGGAAACCTGTCTGGTCGAGGCCTTCAATGCGCCGGTCTTGCAGGAATTTTTCGAACAACAATGCCGGCTTTTCCTGAACTGGGCCGAGCAGGAAATGGCCCATCGCGAGGCGCGCAATCTGGCCGGGCAGCAATTGGCCTTTCCCCATGCGGACTTTCGCCCCGGCCAACGGCATCTGGCCGAATCGGTGTTCAAAGCGGTCAGCACCGGCCGCTGCCTGATGGCCCAGGCGCCCACCGGGATCGGTAAAACCCTTGGCACGCTATTCCCGATGCTCAAGGCGCTGGCGCCGCAGCAACTGGACAAGGTGTTCTTTCTGACCGCCAAGACCCCGGGGCGCAAACTGGCGCTGGATGCCAGTCAGGTGTTGTTCGATCAGTCTGAACGCTTGCCGCTGCGGGTGCTGGAGATGGTCGCCCGCGACAAGGCCTGCGAACACCCGGACAAAGCCTGTCACGGTGAATCCTGCCCGTTGGCCCAGGGCTTTTATGATCGCCTGCCCGCCGCCCGGCAAGCGGCCAGCCGGATCAATCTGCTCGATCAGGCGGCGATGCGCGAAGTGGCCCGTGAGCACACGGTGTGCCCGTATTACTTGAGCCAGGAAATGGCCCGCTGGGCCGACGTGGTGGTGGCGGACTACAACTATTACTTCGATTTCAGCGCGCTGCTGTTCGGTCTGGCCCAGCTCAATCAGTGGAAGGTTGCGGTGCTGGCCGATGAAGCGCACAACCTGGTCGAACGCGGGCGCTCGATGTACAGCGCCAGTCTCGATCAGGCCGCGCTGGCCAGTGTGCGCAAGAGCGCTCCCGAGGTGCTGAAAAAATCCCTGCAACGGGTCAACCGCGAGTGGAACGCGCTGCATCAGCCGCAACTGGCGCCGTATCAAGCCTACGACAAGGCCCCGGAGAAACTGCTGCAAGCGGTGTCGCTGTGCAGCGCGGCCATTGGTGATTACCTCAACGACCATCCGCAGGGACTCGACAGCGCGCTGCAAACCTTCTATTTCGACATGCTGCAGTTCGGCCGGGTGGCGGAACTGTTCGACGAGCATTACCTGTTCGACATCAGCAAGCGCGACCTTGAGCGCAAGCGGCCGCTGTCGCAGTTGTGCCTGCGCAACGTGGTGCCGGCGGCGTTCATCGGCCCACGCCTGAAAGCGGCGCGCAGCAGCGTGTTGTTCTCGGCGACGCTGAGCCCGCGACGCTATTACGCCGATCTGCTCGGCACGCCCGCCGACACGGTATGCATAGACGTCGAATCACCCTTCAGCGCCGAACAGCTGCAAGTGCAGATCGTCAGCCGTATCTCCACGCGCTTCAATCATCGCCAGGCGTCGCTGGAACCGATCGTCGAGCTGATCGCCCGCCAGTTCAGCGAGCGCCCGGGCAATTACCTGGCGTTCTTCAGCAGCTTCGATTACCTGCAACAGGTGCTGACGCTGCTCGCCGAACGCCATCCGCAGATCAATCTGTGGCAGCAGTCCCGGGGCATGGCCGAAGGACAGCGGCAGGCGTTTCTCGATCAGTTCACCGCCGACAGTCAGGGCATTGGCTTCGCCGTGTTGGGCGGTGCGTTCGGCGAGGGCATCGACCTGCCCGGGGCACGGCTGATCGGCGCATTCATTGCGACCCTGGGGCTGGCCCAGCTCAACCCGGTCAATGAACAGTTGAAACGGCGCATGGCGGCGATTTTCGGTGCCGGTTACGACTACACCTATCTGTATCCGGGCGTGCAGAAAGTGGTGCAGGCCGCCGGGCGGGTGATCCGCACCCGTGAAGATCGTGGCGTGGTGATGCTGATCGATGACCGCTTCGCCGAACCGCGCATTCAGCAACTGCTGCCACGCTGGTGGTCGCTCGGCACCGACTCGTCCTCAATCAACCCATTGATCACGCCGTGAATAGAAGCGCGTTTGCACCTTCCCATGGCGCCGGATTGCCGCATACTTGCGCTAATGAAAACCAGCGGTGAACCTGATGAGTGACAACCCGAGCAAAACTGCCGCGATCGAGCAGATGCGTTTTCGTCTGCTGATCGATGCGGTGGTCGATTATGCGATTTACATGATCGACCCGGACGGCATCATCACCAGCTGGAACTCCGGCGCCAAACGCTTCAAGGGCTACGAAGAGGCGGAAATTCTCGGCGAGCATTTCTCGCGCTTCTATACCGCCGATGATCGTGCGGCTGGCCTGCCGCAACGTGCGCTCGACACGGCGCTGCACGAAGGACGGTTCGAAGGCGAAGGCTGGCGGGTGCGCAAGGATGGCACCAGTTTCTGGTGCCATGTGGTCATCGATCCGATCATTGATCCCAACGGCAAAGTGCTCGGCTATGCCAAGATCACCCGTGACCTGACCGACCGCAAGATGGCCGAGGAAACCCTCAAGCAAAGCGAACAGCAGTTTCGCCTGCTGGTGCAGGGTGTCACCGATTATGCGATCTACATGCTCAGCCCCGAAGGTCGTGTGAGCAACTGGAATCAGGGCGCCCAGCGGATCAAGGGGTACCAGCCGGAAGAAATCATCGGCCAGCATTTTTCGATTTTCTACACCCCGGAAGACCGTGTGGCCGGCGAACCGCAACGGGCGCTGGAGATTGCCACCCGCGAGGGCCGTTTCGAGAACAAGAGCTGGCGCATGCGCAAGGATGGCACGCGGTTTCTGGCCCACGTGGTGGTCGATGCCATTCGCGGCGAAACCGGCACGCTGCTCGGGTTTGCCAAGATCACCCGCGATGTCACCGAAGCCCATGAGTCGCAAGTGGCGCTGGAAAAGACCCGCGAAGCATTGTTCCAAGCGCAGAAGATGCAGGCCATCGGTCAGCTCAGCGGCGGCATCGCCCATGACTTCAACAATTTGCTGACGGTGATTCTGGGCAATCTGGAGATTCTGCAAAAACGCATCGGTGACGACCCGAAAAACAGCCGTCTGCTGGAAAACGCCACGCAGGGTGCATTGCGTGGCGTATCGCTGACCCAACGCATGCTGGCCTTCGCCCGCCGTCAGGAACTCAAGACCGAGCCGGTCGATATCCCGCAACTGGTGCAAGGCATCACTGGGCTGTTGCGCAGCTCGATCGGCCCCGGGATTCGCATCGAGACACGCTTTCCCGAGGATCTGCAACCGGTGCTGGCCGACAGCAACCAACTGGAACTGGCGTTGCTCAATCTGGCGACCAACGCCCGCGACGCCATGGCCGACGGTGGCAGCCTGTGCATTTGCGCGCAGCCGGAAGTCGTGCTTGAGCAAAGCCATTCGTCAATGGCGGCGGGACGCTATGTGTGCCTGAGCGTGATCGACACGGGTGAGGGCATGGACGAAGCCACGCTGGGTTCGGCCAGGGATCCGTTTTTCACCACCAAGGGCGTGGGCAAGGGCACCGGGCTGGGCTTGTCGATGGTGCATGGCTTTATCGAGCAACTGGGTGGCCGTTTCATTCTCAAGAGCGAAAAAGGCCATGGCACCCGCGCTGAAATGTGGATACCGGTGGCGTTAGCCGGGGAGACGGCAAAAAACCTCTACCCGGCGGTCAAACCGGTGTTGGTGCCGCGCCTCAGCGTGCTGGTGGTGGACGACGATTCGCTGGTGATGACCAGCACCACGCTGCTGCTCGAAGACCTTGGCCATCGCGTGATCAGCGCCACGTCCGGTGCCAAGGCGCTGGCGTTGTTCGAGCAGGGCGAAGTCATCGATCTGATGATCACCGACATGGCCATGCCGCAGATGAGCGGCGCGCAACTGGCGCATGCGGTGCGTTTGCTCAAGCCGGATCTGCCGATCATTCTGGCCACCGGTTACGCCGAACGTCTGGAAGGCTTTGCCGCGCAATTGCCGCGTCTGCCCAAGCCATTCACCCAGCTCAACCTGGTGGAAATCATCGCGCAGTCGATGAAGTGAATCCGCCTGAACTTGTCCGTGGCGAGGGCCTTCTAAAAGGTTTCCCCGCCACGGAGTGCGCGTCCCTTGCCCCGCATACTGACTCAGCCCAGCGCTGAAGAGCACCTGACCGAACACGATGCCAAGATGTTCGGCTCACCTAAGGAACGGCTGGATTTCTATCGCAAGGAAATCCAGTACGAAACCAGCATCCTCGCCAA
Organism: Pseudomonas fluorescens; assembly: GCF_004683905.1. Classification (NCBI taxonomy): domain Bacteria; kingdom Pseudomonadati; phylum Pseudomonadota; class Gammaproteobacteria; order Pseudomonadales; family Pseudomonadaceae; genus Pseudomonas; species Pseudomonas fluorescens. The sequence continues at coordinate 3,162,778 of NZ_CP038438.1, read as the reverse complement.
TCGCACCGATGCCTATCTCGCGGCGCAGTCGTTTCTGGTGATTGCCTTCGCTTCGTGCATGGCCAACCTCAACCCCGAGTGGGGCAAGCTGTTCACGCTGGTGGTGCCGCCGTTTCTCGCACTGCTCGGGCTGCTCAGTTCGCTCAACGCCTGGCCGGGGATTCGTGCGGCGTACGACATCATCGATCACTGGCACTACAAGCAGAGCGAGTTGTTGCGCAGCGAGCCGATCATGGGCATGGCTTACGACGAGTCGCCGCTGTTCAGTGAAATGGAGTCGAGCCACAAGGGCTATCGCAAGTCGCTGTTGTTTTCGGTGCGCACGCCATGGATCTTCGCCACGTTCTGGATCCTGCTCGGAGCTTATGCAGTGTTCATTCAGGTGACCAACCCCGGGGGCTGAACGCCGCCCAAAGAAAAAGCCCGGACATCGCTGCCGGGCTTTTTCTTGTGTGCTTTATTCGACGGTTTCAAGTTGCCGACGCAATTCCTGCGAGTGATGCGGTGACATTGGAATCGGCGGGAAGTCTTCGTTGAGGACGCACAAGTGATCGATGGCTTCCTCGAACTTCGCATCGGCTTTGCGGCGCAGTGCTCGATAGTGCTCAAACTGTTCGAGGTCCAGATTGTCCGCTTCCAGCAGCTCGTAAGCCGCTCGGTTGAGGGCGTGGGCATCTTCGAACAGTTGACGATTGCGTTCCAGGGCCAAAGCCCTGCAAGCCTTGATTTGTGCCGGAGTCGAGCATTCTTTCATGACCGTGACCTTGTTATCCAAAGATTCCTCTTCATGGGCTGCAAGCCGCAGGGGAACCGAACCTGCCGGACCCCGCCGAGTGCATCCAGCGAGGGGTTATGGTTGTGACTGTCGGTTTTGGCCGAGGGATCCATTTATTTTCAGAAAAAACTTCGATGGATTTCCCGACATATTGCCGCCGGAAAAATCAGTTTTTTCGTTTTTGCCGTTGTTCGTAGCGCGCCAGCAGCGGCTGGGTGCTGATGCCATGCAGTAAAATGCTCAGCGCTACCACGGACAGGGTGATGTTGGTGCACAACGTCGCGACTGAAGGACTGAGGCCATGGTTCAAGGCATAAAACAGATAGAACAGACTGCCGATCCCGCGAATGCCGAACCAACCGATCAACAGCCGCTGACCACCGTCGAGCAAAGTGCCCCAAGGCATCAACGCGACGCAGGCCGGACGCACCACGCAGAACAGCACCGCGCCAATGACCAGTGCGCGCCAGTCCCAATGCGGCACCAGTACCACACCGAGCAGGGTCACCAGAAACACTTCCATGGCCCGTTCCACCAGACTGCCGAACGAGAGCATGTCGCCCATCATGATCCCGGCCGCGACCTGGCTGCTTTCCAGTCGTTCGGTATCGCCGTGCACCGCGTGCTGCGGTTCGATGTTCTGGTGGCCGACCACCGGTTGCACCAGATGTTCGGCGGGCGGCTGGCTGGCGCCGGTGGATTTGACTTCTTCCTGACGCAAGCCGAGGCCGGCGGCGAATACCGACAGAAAACCATAACCGCCAATTGCATCCGCGCCGACGTAAGCCAGAGCAATCAGCGACAGCGCCAAATAATCATTCGGGCTCAGGGTGCTGTCGTCGTTGCGGATGCGCAACGACAGCGTCAACCGACCGATGCCGCGCCCCATCCAGTAACCGGTCAGCAAACCGACCGGCACCGCCCAGAGCAAACCTTGCAGCACCCAATCGGTCAAGGCGCCGGGTTGCGCGTCGGCCTGCAACAGCAGCAATCCGAGAATCACGAACGGGAACGCGATGCCGTCGTTAAGCCCGGCTTCACCGGACAGACCGAAGCGTACGCTGTCGACATCCCGTGCGTCGTTGACCTGCACCAGAGCGGCCAGCACCGGGTCGGTCGGCGCGAGCATCGCCCCGATCAGCAGCGACGGCCCCCACGACAGTTGCAGGCCCCAGTGCAGCAACACGCTGACCCCGGCAATGGTCAAGACCATCACCGGGCCCGCCAACCCGAACGCAATCCGCCAACGCTTGTCGCGCAGCGGCAGACGCAACTTCAGCCCGCAGACAAACAGCGAAAACAGCACCGCCACTTCCGTGAGGTGTTCCATCCACACCGAGGCGTTTTCCAGTGACAGCTTCAGCAGATCCAGACCGCTGGGGCCAATGCCGATCCCCAGCAGCAGGCACACGGCCGAAGTGGTAACCGGCATCCAGCGCAGGTACGACGAGGTCAGCGCGAGGGTCAGCAACACCGCGCCAAGCACCGCGACCCAGATGACAAAGCTCATGGAGGCTTACAACATCGGCTTGCCGCCGGTGACGCCATATCGCTGACCGGTGATGTAACTGGCTTCATCGGAGGCGAGCAGCACATAGATTGGCGCCACTTCCACCGGTTGTCCGGGGCGCCCGAGCGGGGTTTCGCTGCCGAAGTTCTGCACCTCTTCATCGGGCATGGTCGAGACGATCAGTGGCGTCCAGATTGGTCCGGGGGCCACGCAGTTCACGCGGATTTCTTTTGGCCCGAGTATCTGTGCCAGTCCGCCGGTGAAGTTGGCGATCGCGCCCTTGGTGGTGGCGTAGGCCAGCAGGGTCGGTTTGGGCATGTCCGAGTTGACCGAGCTGGTGTTGATGATCGACGCGCCGGGGCGCATGTGTTTGATCGCTGCCTGGCACAACCGGAAAATCGCCGTGATGTTGACGTCGAAGGTCATCACCCATTCTTCATCGGGGATTTCTTCGAAGGTTTCGTGGGTCATCTGGAACGCGGCGTTGTTCACCAGAATGTCGATGCGCCCGAAGCGTTCGACGGTCTTGTCCACCAGTTCCTGACAATGGGCCTTGTGCGCGAGATCGCCGGACAGCAACAGGCACTGGCGGCCTGCCTGTTCAACCCAGCGTGCGGTCTCTTTGGCGTCTTCATGTTCATTCAGATAGGCCACGACCACGTCAGCGCCTTCACGGGCGAAGGCAATCGCCACCGCGCGGCCAATGCCGCTGTCGGCACCGGTAATCAGCGCAATCTTGCCGGCCAGCCGCCCGGAGCCGACGTAGCTTTGCTCGCCGCAGTCGGGGTACGGCTGCATTTTGCTTTGCGCACCGGGGACGGCTTGGGCTTGTGCGGGGAAGGGTGGTTTTGGATAGTCGGTCATCACAGATCTCCGAGGTTCTTAGGGCAGGTATGGGTGGTTGACCTGGACGATTTGCCGTGAGTTCGATCGGATTTTGGATGACCACAAAACCATTGTAGGAGTGAGCCTGCTCGCGATAGCGGTGTATCAGCCGACATTGATGTTGAATGTCAGTCAGCTATCGCGAGCAGGCTCACTCCTACAGATTGGTGGTGTTTTCAGGTATTGCGCTGGGTCAGGGCGCGCTCCATGCGGCTGATGCCCTCTTCGAGCAACGACCGCGGGCAGCCGAAGTTCAGGCGCACGAACTGTTGGTGCTGATCGCCGAAATCCAGCCCGGCGCTCAGACCGACACTGGCCTGTTCAAGGAAGAACTGCTGCGGATTGTCCAGGTCCAGCGCCGAGCAATCGAGCCACGCCAGATACGTCCCTTGCGGCACATTGATCGTCACCCCCGGCAAGCGGCTGCGCACCGCATCCACCAACCAGTCGCGGTTGGCCTGCAGATAGGTTTTCAGTTCGGCCAGCCACGGCGCGCCTTCGCTGTAGGCGACGCGGGTGGCTTCCATGCCCAGCGGGTTGACGCTGTCGACCATGCCGCAGCGCGCGTGGTTGACGCGTTCGCGCAGGGCGGCGTCCTGGATGATCATGAACGAGGTCTTGAGGCCGGCGATGTTGTAGGCCTTGCTCGCCGACATCAGGGTGATGGTGCGCTTGGCGATTTCCGGGCTGAGGGACGCGGTCGGAATGTGCACGCGGCCGTCGAAGCACAGTTCGGCGTGGATCTCGTCGGAGATGATCCAGGCGTCCTGTGCCGCACAGATATCCGCTACGGCTTGCAGCTCCTCACGGCCAAACACCTTGCCGATCGGGTTGTGCGGGTTGCTCAAGAGCAGGGCGCCGCCACCGTTCAGCGATTCGCGCAGGGTCTCCAGCGGCGTGGCGTAAGTTCCATCGGCCTGGGGGATGAATTCCAGCTCGACCTTGTTCAGCCCCCAATGCCCCGGCGCATGCCGCAGCGGCGGGTAGTTCGGCACCTGCACCACGACGTTTTGCTGCGGCTGCACCAGCGCTTTCAAAGCCATGTTGAAACCCGATTCAACACCCGGCAGGAAGATCAGCTCCTGCGGTTTGACCTTCCAGGCGAACTTGTCCCACAGGTCGGCGACGATCGCCTCACGCAAGTTGTCCTGTGCCACGCTGTAACCCACCAGCGGGTGCAGCAGACGCTGCTGCAACGCCTCGATGATCACCGGTGGCGCGGCGAAATCCATATCAGCGACCCACATCGGCAACACATCGGCCGGGTAGCGGCTCCACTTGGTGCTGCCGGTGTTGTGGCGGTCGAATAGCTGATCAAAATCGAAAGTCATGCGCGGTCTCGTGAAGGCGGGATGGATCCTGGGCGCCATTCTAAGCCCAACGCGCCCCCTGTGGGAGCTGGCTTGCCAGCGATGGCGTCGTCACTGTCGCTATTAGTGTTGACTGATCCACCGCTTTCGCTGGCAAGCCAGCTCCCACAGGGTTTTGTGTTCGTTGGCGAATAGACCGACAAACGGCCGACGGTCGGTTTTCACACAGAGTGTGTGGTCATTGTCTACAGTGAAAAAGCCGGCAGGCATTCTGCCGTAACCGTGTTTGTCCAGAAAAAGCCCGGCTCAAGTACCGGGTTCCACCTGATCAGGAGTGCACGATGGATCTCAGCCGTCGTCAATTCTTCAAGGTCGCCGGTATCGGCCTTGCAGGCTCTAGCCTGGGCGCGTTGGGCATGGCCCCGACGCTGGCCTTCGCCGAGCAGGTGCGTCACTTCAAGCTTGCCCACACCCATGAAACCCGCAACACCTGCCCGTATTGCTCGGTCGGTTGCGGGTTGATCATGTACAGCCAGGGCGATGCCGCGAAGAACGTCGCGCAAAATATCATTCACATCGAGGGCGACGCCGACCACCCGGTCAACCGCGGCACCCTGTGTCCAAAAGGCGCGGGGCTGCTGGACTTCATTCACAGCCCGGGCCGCTTGCTGTATCCGCAAACGCGCAAGCCCGGCAGCAGCGAATGGACCCGGATCAGCTGGGATGAAGCACTGGATCGCATCGCCGACCTGATGAAGGCCGACCGCGACGCCAACTTCATCGAGAAAAACGCCACCGGGCAAACGGTGAATCGCTGGCTGACCACCGGGTTCCTCGCCGCGTCGGCAGCGTCCAACGAAGCCGGTTACATCACCCAGAAGGTGATTCGCAGTCTTGGCATGCTGGGGTTCGATAACCAGGCGCGTGTCTGACACGGCCCGACGGTGGCAAGTCTTGCCCCGACGTACGGCCGTGGAGCCATGACCAACACCTGGACCGATATCGCCAACGCGAATCTGATCCTGGTAATGGGTGGCAACGCAGCAGAAGCGCATCCGTGCGGCTTCAAATGGGTGACCGAGGCCAAGGCGCATAACGCTGCCCGGCTGATCGTGGTCGACCCTCGTTTTACCCGGACCGCTTCAGTGGCCGACTATTACGCGCCGATCCGTACCGGTACCGACATCGCCTTCATGGGCGGGTTGATCAATTACCTGCTGACTCAGGACAAGATCCAGCACGAATACGTGCGCAACTACACCGACGTGTCGTTCATCGTCAAAGCCGGCTATGGCTTTGAAGACGGCATCTTCAGCGGCTATGACGCGGCCAAACGCAGCTACACCGACAAATCCGGCTGGGGTTACGAGCTGGGTGAGGATGGCTTCGTCAAGGTCGACCCGACCCTGCAGGATCCGCAGTGCGTCTATCAATTGATGAAGCAGCATTACAGCCGCTACAACATTGAGCTGGCGAGCCAGATCTGTGGGATGCCGGTCGATGCCATGCAAAAAATCTGGGATGAGATTGCCACGTGCTCCACGCCGGGCAAGACCATGACCATCCTCTATGCACTCGGCTGGACGCAACATTCGATCGGCGCACAGATCATCCGCAGTGCGGCGATGGTGCAACTGCTGCTGGGCAACGTCGGCATGCCGGGCGGCGGGGTCAATGCCTTGCGTGGGCACTCGAACATTCAGGGCCTGACCGACCTCGGGTTGCTGTCCAACTCGCTGCCGGGCTATCTGACCCTGGGTGGCGATGCCGAGCAGGACTACAACGCCTTTATCAAAAAGCGTACGCAAATGCCGTTGCGTCCGGGGCAGTTGTCCTACTGGCAGAACTACAGCAAATTCCACGTCAGCCTGATGAAGTCCTGGTACGGCGCCAACGCCACGCTGGAGAACAACTGGAATTACGACTACCTGCCGAAACTGGATATCCCCAACTACGACGTCCTGAAGATGTTCGACCTGATGAGCCAGGGCAAGGTCAACGGCTACATGTGCCAGGGCTTCAACCCGATCGCTGCGTTGCCGGACAAGAACCGGGTGATGGCTGCGCTGGCCAAACTCAAATGGCTGGTAGTGATGGATCCGCTGGCCACCGAAACCTCGGAGTTCTGGCAAAACGTCGGGCCGTACAACGATGTGAAAAGCGCCGAGATCCAGACCGAAGTGATTCGCCTGCCGACCACCTGCTTTGCCGAGGAGGACGGCTCGCTGGTCAACAGCAGCCGCTGGCTGCAATGGCACTGGAAAGGCGCCGACGGCCCCGGCGAAGCGCAGACCGACATTCGCATCATGAGCGAACTGTTCCTGCGTCTGCGCAAACGTTATAAGGCCGAGGGCGGCAAGTTCCCCGATCCGCTGCTGAACCTGTCGTGGCCGTACAAGATCCCCGACGAGCCATCGCCGGAGGAGCTGGCCAAAGAGATCAACGGCAGCGCCATGGTCGACTTCACCGATGCCAGCGGCGTGGCGGTCAAGGCCGGTTCGCAACTGGCCGGGTTCGGGTTGCTCAAGGATGACGGCAGCACCGCATCCGGTTGCTGGATCTTCGCCGGCAGCTGGACCGAGGCCGGCAACCAGATGGCCCGGCGTGACAATGCCGACCCGTATGGCATGCATCAGCATCAGGGCTGGGCCTGGGCATGGCCGGCCAACCGGCGGATTCTCTACAACCGCGCTTCGGCGGATGTCTCGGGCAAACCGTGGGATCCGAAAAAGCGCCTCGTATGGTGGAACGGCAAGGCCTGGGGCGGCACCGATGTGCCGGACTACAAGGCCGATGTGCCGCCGGAAGCCGGGATGAACCCGTTCATCATGAACCCCGAAGGCGTGGCGCGATTCTTCGCCGTCGACAAGATGAACGAAGGGCCATTCCCCGAGCACTACGAGCCGTTCGAAACGCCGATCGGCATCAACCCGCTGCACCCGCAAAACAAGAAAGCCACCAGCAACCCGGCGGCACGGATCTTCGACTCGGTCTGGGAAAGCCTCGGCGAGGCCAAGGACTTCCCGTACGCCGGCACCAGTTACCGGCTGACCGAGCACTTCCACTTCTGGAGCAAGCATTGCAAGTTGAATGCGATTGCCCAACCCGAGCAGTTCGTCGAAATCGGCGAAGTGCTGGCGAAGGAGAAGGGCATCGCCGCCGGAGATCGGGTGCGGGTCAGCTGCAAGCGCGGGTTCATCGAGGCGGTGGCGGTGGTGACCAAACGCATCCGGCCGCTGCAGGTCAACGGCCAGGTGGTGCATCAGATCGGCATCCCGCTGCACTGGGGATTCACCGGCCAGACGCGCCACGGCTACCTGACCAACACCCTGGTGCCGTTCCTCGGCGATGGCAACACACAGACCCCGGAATCCAAGTCATTCCTGGTCAACGTGGAGAAACTGTAAATGGCCAGCCAAGACATCATTGCCCGCTCGGCCACCACCACGGTGCCGCCCTCGGTGCGGAATCAGCAGGAAGTCGCCAAGCTGATCGACACCACCAAATGCATCGGTTGCAAGGCCTGCCAGGTCGCCTGCTCGGAATGGAACGAGCTGCGCGACGAGGTCGGCCACAACCACGGCACCTACGACAACCCGCAGGACCTGAGCGCAGAAACCTGGACCTTGATGCGCTTCACCGAACACGAAACCGACGCCGGCAACCTCGAGTGGCTGATCCGCAAGGACGGCTGCATGCATTGTGCCGAACCGGGGTGCCTCGCGGCATGCCCAAGTCCCGGGGCGATCATCAAGCATGCCAACGGCATCGTCGATTTCGATCAGGATCACTGCATCGGCTGCGGTTATTGCATCACCGGTTGCCCGTTCAACATTCCGCGGATCTCGCAGAAGGATCACAAGGCCTACAAATGCACCTTGTGTTCCGACCGCGTCGCGGTAGGGCTGGAACCGGCCTGCGTGAAAACCTGTCCGACCGGGGCCATCGTCTTCGGCACCAAGGAAGACATGAAGGAACACGCCGCCGAACGCATCGTCGATCTGAAAAGCCGGGGCTTCGACAACGCCGGTCTGTATGACCCGGAAGGCGTCGGCGGCACTCACGTGATGTATGTGTTGCACCACGCCGATACGCCGAAGATCTACGCCGGGTTGCCAGAGGCACCGGCCATCAGCCCGCTGGTGGGCTTGTGGAAAGGCATCAGCAAACCGTTGGGCCTGCTGGCGATGGGTGCGGCGGTGCTCGCCGGGTTCTTCCACTATGTGCGCATCGGGCCGAATCGCGTCGAGGAAGATGAACATCCGACGCCGCCCGATACCTCGGTGCATGTCGTCGATCCGGCGGTGCACACCTTCGATCCACGCGGGGAGGACCGGCCATGAGCAACAAGACGATCCTGCGCTACACCGCCAACCAGCGCACCAATCACTGGCTGGTGGCGATTCTGTTCTTCATGGCCGGGCTGTCCGGGCTGGCGTTGTTTCATCCATCGATGTTCTGGCTGACCCACCTGTTCGGCGGCGGGCCGTGGACACGGATTCTGCACCCGTTCATGGGCGTGCTGATGTTCGTGTTGTTCCTCGGCTTGGTGTTCCGCTTCTGGCGCGCGAACTTCTTCATCGACAACGACTGGAAGTGGATGCGCCGCATTGATCGGGTATTGGTTAACGACGAGGAAAGCGTGCCGCCGGTGGGCAAGTACAACGCCGGGCAGAAGATGCTGTTCTGGACTTTACTGCTGTGCATGCTCGGTTTGCTGTTCACCGGTCTGGTGATCTGGCGTGCGTATTTCAGTGCGTACTTCGGCATCACCGTGATCCGCTGGGCCATGCTCCTGCATGCACTGGCCGGGTTTGTGCTGATCCTCAGCATCATCGTGCACATCTACGCCGGCCTGTGGATCAAGGGTTCGGTGGACGCGATGCTGCATGGCTGGGTCAGTCGCGCCTGGGCCATGAAACACCACGAACTGTGGTATCGCGACATCACCCGCGATGAACGCAATCCGGACGTGCCGGAGCGACCGATCACCAAAAAGGGCTGACTTTTGGCAACTATTCTTGAACCCGGGGAAATCGAAGCGGCGGCCAGTTCGCCGCCGTTTCTGCACCTGCCGCCGCACAACCTGTTCACCTTGCGCGCCCAGCGCCTGGAGCAATTGGCTCACGGGCATCCGCTGGCCGATTACCTGCGACTGATCGCCGGATTGTGCCGGGCTCAGCAGCAGGTTTTCGATGATCCGCCGCTGACGGCATCGTTTGATCAGCAAAGGATCGAAGCCTGTCAGCAACATGGTTTACCGCCGTTCGCCGCCGACACACTGGTGCGCGAAGACGCTTGGCAGGCTTATCTGGATGCTTTATTGCAACGTTACGTGGCGCCCGAGCAACCCGCCGTAGTCGACGCGCTCGCCACATTGCGCGGTGCCAGTGCCGGACAATTGCGCGCGTGGGCTGTGGCGCTGGTCAGCGGTCAGTATTCAATGGTGCCGGCGGCGCTGGTGCCGTTCCTCGGCGCCGGCCTGCAAGCGGCGTGGAGCCATTGGCTGCTCAGCGCAGCGAACCTGCAACTGAAACCCGGCGACAGCCTCAGCCAGTGCCCGGGCTGTGGTTCACCGGCGATGGCCGGAGTCATTCGTCATCGCGGCAAACACAATGGTCTGCGTTATCTGGTGTGTTCGCTGTGCGCCTGCGAATGGCATGTGGTGCGGGTCAAGTGCGTGTATTGCGAGTCCAGCAAGGGGCTGGATTACCTGAGCCTTGAGGATGATCGCCACGCTGCCAATCAGGCGCCGATTCGGGCGGAGGTGTGCCCGGGCTGCAACAGCTACCTGAAGCTTGTGTACCTGGAAAACGATGCCGAAGGCGAAGCGCTGTCGGCGGATCTCACCAGCCTGCTGCTCGACATGCGTCTGGCGCAGGACGGTTTTCAGCGTCTGGCACCGAATCTGATGCTGGCGCCGGGAGACGAATGACCAGAGCGTCTACACTCCTGAAAAACTTGTGAGAGGGGCTTGCTCCCGAAGGGGCCGTGTCAGTCAGATCATTTGTGGCTGACTCACCGCATTCGCGAGCAAGCCCGCTCCCACAATTGGGGGCCGGTGTGCTGTATTTAGACGCGTTGCGTCAGGTCATGCCGGAGAGTCTTGTTTTCGGGAGTGGCTGATGTCTTCGAGTGTTGCCCTGCGGTTGCCTTCCATTGATGGTTTGTTGCGTCACCCGGCGTGTTTGCCGTTGGCCGAGCGTTATGGTCGCGAGTCGTTGCTGGCCAGTTTGCGCCAGCTGCTAGATGAGTTGCGTTCCAGCGTGTTGAACGGCCAATTGTCAGCCGTTGAAATCAGCCCCGACGTGCTCGCCGGGCGGGTTGGTGAGCGTCTGGCCCAGCAGCAGCGCAGCAACGTGCGGCGGGTGTTCAACCTGACCGGCACGGTGCTGCACACCAATCTTGGCCGGGCGCTGTTGCCGGATGAAGCCATCGACGCGGTGCAGATGGCCGCCCGTTATCCGCTCAATCTGGAATTCGACCTAGCCAGTGGCAAACGCGGTGATCGCGACGACCTGATCGAAGGCCTGATCCGCGAACTGACCGGCGCCGAAGCCGTTACCGTGGTCAACAACAATGCCGCTGCGGTGTTGCTGACGCTGAACAGCCTCGGCGCGCGCAAGGAAGGCATCATCTCGCGCGGCGAACTGATCGAAATCGGTGGCGCGTTCCGCATCCCCGACATCATGGCCCGCGCCGGCGTGCGCCTGCATGAAGTCGGCACCACCAACCGCACCCACGCCCGCGACTACGAAGCAGCGATCAGCCCGCGCAGTGGTTTGATCATGCGCGTGCATGCGAGCAACTACAGCATCGAAGGCTTTACCGCCCGGGTGCCCACCGCCGAACTGGCCGAGCTGGCCCATCGGCACGGCTTGCCGCTGCTGGAGGATCTGGGCAGCGGCAGTCTGCTGGACTTGACCCGCTGGGGTCTGCCGGCGGAACCCACAGTGCGCCAGGCGCTGCTCGATGGTGCGGACATCGTCACCTTCAGCGGCGACAAATTGCTCGGCGGGCCGCAGGCCGGGTTGATAGTCGGGCGCAGAGACTTGATCGCGAAGATCAAGAAGAACCCGCTGAAGCGCGCCTTGCGGGTCGACAAGTTGACCCTGGCGGCACTGGAGGCGGTGCTGGGTTTGTATCGCGACCCGGATCGCCTCGCCGAACGTCTGCCGAGTTTGCGGCTGTTGACTCGCCCGCAAGCCGAGATCCTCGCCCAGGCCGAGCGCCTGCTACCGGCACTGGTACAGGTTATCGGCGAACCGTGGAATGTCAGTGCAGTGAAAGCGCTGGGCATGATCGGCAGCGGCAGCCAACCGGTGGCGCGGTTGCCGAGTGCGGCGCTGTGCTTGCGCCCGCAAGTGTCCAAGCGTTTGCGCGGGCGTTGTCTGCTGAATCTAGAAGCTGCGTTGCGCAATTTGCCGATTCCGGTGCTGGGTCGAATTGACGACGATGCGCTGTGGCTCGATCTACGGCAACTCGACGATGAACCGGCGTGGCTGGCGCAGTTGCCGCAGTTGCAGGTCGAGTCGTGATCGTCGGCACCGCCGGGCACATCGACCACGGCAAGACCTCGCTGCTGCAAGCGCTGACCGGGCAAACCGGCGACCGCCGCCCGCAGGAGCGCGAGCGTGGGATGACCATCGACCTCGGTTATCTCTACGCGGAACTGGAAGCCGGTGCCGGGCTGACCGGGTTCATCGACGTGCCGGGCCACGAGAAATTCACCCACAACATGCTTGCCGGGGCGCAGGGCATTGATCTGGTGTTGCTGGTGGTGGCGGCGGACGACGGGGTGATGCCGCAGACCCGGGAGCATCTGGCGATTGTTCAGTTGCTGGGCATTCCCCGGGCGCTGGTGGCGATCACCAAATGCGATCGGGTTGAAGCGGGCAGGGTGGAGGAGGTGCAGCGCCAGGTTCTCGATCTGCTCGAAGCCGGGCCATTCGCCGATGCGCCGACGCTGGCGGTGTCGAGCGTGACCGGGCAGGGCGTCGATGAACTGCGCCAGAGCTTGCTGCAGATTCAAAGCGAAGTGCATGAGCGCAGCCGCGAAGGTGGTTTGCGCCTGGCCATCGACCGCGCCTTCAGCGTGGCGGGCGCCGGGATTGTGGTGACTGGCACGGCGTTGTCGGGGACGGTGTCAGTCGGGGACAAACTGGCCCTCGGGCCGTCCGGGAAATCGGTGCGGGTGCGAGGACTGCACGCGCAAAATCAGGCCGCCGAGCAGGCCTTCGCCGGGCAACGGGTGGCGCTGAACATCAGTGGCGATCGATTGACCCTGGAGCAGATCCATCGCGGCCAATGGCTGTTGGCCGAATGGCTGCACGCACCGACGCAACGGGTCGATATCGAGTTTCAGTTGTTGCCCGGTGAGCGCACCTTCGATCACTTTCACCCGGTACATGTGCACCTCGGTACGCAAGACTTCATCGCCCGCGTGGCGTTGCTCGAAGGCCCGCGCTTGAGTCCCGGTCAGCGCATGTTCGCGCAATTGCTGATCAACGCCCCGGTGCACGCGGTGAAGGGCGATCGCCTGATCCTGCGTGACCACAGCGCGCAACGCACCCTCGGTGGCGGTCAGGTACTCGACCCGTTCGCCCCGGCTCGTCAGCGCCGCAGCCCGGAACGGCTGGCGCAACTGCAGGCCCTGGCCGGCAGCGACAGTCTTGAACAAGCGTTACCACTGCTGCTCGACCACAGCGCTGGCGGCCTCGATCCGCAACGAATTGAGCGCCAGTTCAATCGTCAGCGTGAAGACTGGGCGCTACCAGCCAATGTGCGCCTGATCGACACCCGCCAGGGACCGGTGCTGTTCAACGTGCAGCGCTGGGGGCAGTTGAAGTTCACCCTGCTGGAGCAACTGGCGAAATTGCACGAGCTGGAACCGGACCAGATGGGACCGGATCGCGATCGCCTGCGACGCTTCAGTGGGACGGCGCTGGAGCGCTCGACCTTTGTCAGCCTGCTGGAAGAGCTGCGCGCTGCCGGGGCGATCAACGCCAGCGGGCCGTGGTTGCATTTGCCCGATCATCAGGTGCGTTTGAGTGCTGAAGACGAAACCCTGTGGCAGCGCATGCAGCCGCTGTTCGAGCAGGCCGGGTTTGATCCGCCGTGGGTACGTGATGTCGCCAAAGTGTTGGGCGTGGAAGATGCGATGGTGCGCCTGCTGTTGCGCAAACTGGCGCGCTTGGGATTGATGCACCAAGTGGTGCGCGATCTGTTTCTGTCTGACGGGCAACTGCGGCGCATGGCCAACATTCTGTTGCAGCTGGAACAGGAAAATCCGTCGATCCAGGTGACAACCTTCCGTGATGCGCTAGGCTTGGGACGCAAACGCTGTATTCAGTACCTGGAATACTTCGATCGCCTCGGCCTGACCCGGCGCATCGGCGAATCCCGGGTGATCCGCCACGACAACGCGCTGGCCAGTGCCGACGCACCCTGAGTTCAAAGGAAGGCAATCGCGCCCGGTGGCGCGGCCGGGCTTCAAACCCGGTTGGGGACGGCATCCGTTCCCGGGCAGGTTCGACTCCGGCTGCCTTCCGCCAATAAATTCCCGTCCTCGCCGCAGTGATGCTTGCTGTCGCGGCGCAACGGTCAAGGCTGATAGGGAATCAGCTTGTCCTTCTCCAACTCTCCCAGAAACTGATCCAGCATCTGCTGCTTGTTTTTGTTGTTCGGGATCGGCACGTACCACGCCATCACGCTCCAGCCTTCGCGGGAATAGTTATAGGTCTTGAGCAGTTTACCGTCCTTGAAGACCGAGCTGCGCAAGTTGTCCTGGTAGTGATAAGGCACTGGGAGGGTGAACAGGGTCAGAACATTGAACATGGCCAGATAATGGGTTTCGCCCGACCACGGCTGGGTAATCAGCAGGCTGTAGCCGTTGCGGGTGTAACCGCCGTCGAGCATGGAAAACGCACCGGAGTCTTTCAATGCAGAAATGGTTTCACGCTGACGATATTCTTCGTGCCGGGTATTGGCCGGGCCCAGGCTCAACGTCACCGGCACATAGGCTTGCGTAGCGTGATAATCGAGGGGCGGCAGGGTGTTGGCGCAACCGCCGAGTGCCATTAGCGCACTGAGCATGGCGCCGTTCTTGATCAAGGCCAGCTTCATTGGGCACTTCCCACGACAGGGATCAACCGGTCATGTTGAACGTCCTGGGCAAAGGCCCGTGCAATACGGCTGAGGTTCTGTCCTTCCAGCTCGCCACCCTGGTCGAGCAACCAGGTGTATTTCTGGGTGTTATTGCGATAGGTGTACTGCTTGAGGCGCTTGTCGCCTTGATACACCGAGAACTCGGCCTGCGTGTCGTATTCCTTCGAAAGCGGCAGCATGAACAGTGTGGCGCAACTCAACAACACCACCGGGAACGGCGGGAACTCGCGTTGCATGTTCAATTTGACTTGGACGTTGTACGCATCGTTTTGGCCGGACCCGGTTTCGACGTTGCGAAATACGCCAGTTTCGCGCAGATGATTGCGCAACGACGAAGACTGCAGAGGGTCGTCGATCATGACGTGGATCGGTGCCAGATAATCCTGTCCGTCGGCCAGTGTGCGCTCTGGCAAGGTGTTGGTGGCGGTACAACCGGCCAGCAGAGCGACGGTGGCAAGCGTGGTGATTTTTTTCATGGTTTGATGTCCGCGGCAACACCCGGCGGGGTATCGGCAAAAATATAGGGTTCGGCGCTTTTCAGATCGAGCTTCAGTGATTGCAGAGGTGGTAGTCCGGGAACCTGGCGCTGGGCGATCACGGCGTCGCGGGCGCGCTGATCGCGCCAGAGGAAGGTGCAGCCGATGCCGTTGAGGCAGAGCGAGCGATATTCGCCCATGTAATAGGCTTTTCCGGCTTCAAGACGTAGCGGAAGGTTGAATTTCTCACGCGCTTCCATCGAACTGTAAACGGTGCCAAGCCCCGGTGTGTATCGCGCAGAGAAGAACTGGAAATCGTAGAACTCGTAGTCGCCCGGTTTCAAAGCAAGGACGAAGACACTCGCGGCACCGTTAGCGTCCTGAATATCCTGCGGCGTTGAATAGGCACCGGCCATTTTCCAGATACCGGCAGCGCCGTACTGGGAGCCACGTTTGCGTATAAACAGGCGTTGGTTATCCGCCGGAGACAGTTTGAGCGAGCGCGGCCCGATAGACCCGATCAGATAAGCCACAGGCTCATTGGCCTTGGCCTGCAATGGTTCGCTGACCCATGACGCGCTTTCGGTGATACAACCACTGAGCAGCGAGGCCAGCAGGCCGGCGACCACTATTTTGAAGACATGAAACATGAACATCCCTGAATCTGCGTGATTGATGACGTTCAGTTGCGAAGGCCAATCAAAGCCCTCCTGGCCGAACGTTTTTGCGGGGCGCGCAGACTAAGTGATGTAGTGGCATTTGGCTAGCCAATAACGCAGGTCGGCTTCCGTCCGAAAATCACGCAATGTTCAAAATGTCACTCGATCCCCTGTTTGGAGCCAGCCTGCTGGCGATGGCCGGTGTGTCACTAACCTCAAAGTCGGCTGTTCGACCGCCATCGCGAGCAGGCTCACTCCTACAGGGGATCGCGTTTTCAGGCGGGCGGGTCGAGGTTGTCGAGGGCGCGGTTGACGGTCAGTTCGCCGAGCATCACGACTTGCTGAATGCCCAGCAGGGCTTCGTTGTCGGCGGCTTCGTGGAGTTTTTCCAGTCGATGGATTCGTAGGGCGACCTCGGGTCTGAGTCCGGGGTTAATCACGGGCCATCAGAACCCTAGCGGGTACTGAATCACCACATAAATTCGGTCGATATCATCCCCGGCCTGTGCCTCGTTGGCCCGGTGCGAGACGTGCGACAGCTGCACCGACAGGTCCTTTGCCGTGCCCGATTGCACGATGTATTTCAGATCGATATCCCGTTCCCAATGCTTGCCGCCAGCGCCTTGCTGCGGCTGATAGTCGCCAGTCTCGGCATCGAACGGGTTGTACGCGCCGCCCTTGGGCGCGTGGGTGCCGTCGATGTGGTCGCCGGAGACGTAGCGGGTCATGAAGGTCAGGCCAGGGATGCCGAATGCGCCAAGGTCGAGGTCGTAGCGTGCTTGCCAGGAGCGTTCGCCGGCGCCGTTGAAGTCGGCGTATTTGATCGAGTTGGCGAGG
This sequence comes from Pseudomonas fluorescens, assembly GCF_004683905.1. Taxonomy (NCBI): domain Bacteria; kingdom Pseudomonadati; phylum Pseudomonadota; class Gammaproteobacteria; order Pseudomonadales; family Pseudomonadaceae; genus Pseudomonas; species Pseudomonas fluorescens. The sequence goes on along the minus strand of NZ_CP038438.1, from coordinate 3,146,159 downwards.
TAGATCGAGTCACCGGCCACGAAATCGAACGGCGTGTCGCCATTGATGCGTTGCCAGCCGAGCATGACCGCGTGCGGGCCGAAACTGTACTTGCCGGACAGGCTGAACGCGGTGTTGTCGATCGCGCCGGCCAGCGCCCGACCGGTATCGCGGGTGTGGTAGAGGTTGGCATCGAGCAACAGGCCGGACTGTTTGAAGTGCAGATTGGCGTAGTACTGATGCCAGGTGTCAGTCAGGTCCGAGGCGTAAAGCGATCCACCCACCGGACTGTCGCCGAACAGATCGGCGCCGAGAAAACTGATTCCGCCAGCCTCGGTGGTGGCGCCGTAACCGGAAAAGTCGCCGTGGCTCGAAGAGCTGTCCTGATTCTTGAATGCGGTGAAGTGTCCGGCCGTGAAGTTAACGTTGTCGATTTCACGACTGTTCACTAGCAAACCTGTGGCGTATTCCGGTTGCAGGCGTTTATCCGAGGTGTCGAACACCGGCGTTTCCACGGTCATCTCGCCGAACGCGAGGGTGGTGCGCGAAGCTTTCAGTTTGAACGCGCCGCCAGCGCTGGAGTAGTTCGGTTCACTACGACCATTGCTGTCGACCGGCAACAGACCCGTGCCGGAATGTCCTTTGCCGCCATCGAGTTTCAGGCCGAGAAAGGCGTGGGCATCGATGCCGAATCCGACAGTGCCTGGCGTGTAGCCAGAGGTGAACGTGCCGATAAAGCCCTGGGCCCATTCCTGTTTATAGTTTTTGCCGGAGGGAGAGGGCGAGCGGTAGTCGTTGCTCAGGAAGAAGTTGCGGCTGAGCACTTCGGTTTTGGCGTCGTCGAAGAAGTCATTGGCCAAAGCACTGTCGCTCGCTGCGCAAAGCAGTGCCAACAATGCAAAGTGTGATGTTGAGGAAGCCATCGAGAGAGACCGACAATCAGGGAAGGTCTGCTGATAATGGGCAGGATCAATTGGGCTTGATTGAGCCGATGTGCTGAGTTCAAGGCATACCTGATTCCGTTGTAGGAGTGAGCCTGCTCGCGATAGCGGTCGATCAGTTTAGATCGATGTTAATGACACACCGCTATCGCGAGCAGGCTCACTCCTACAAGGGGTATGTGTTACAGCACACCATACTCGCGAGCCGTGCGATCCACGGCGATTCGTGTTTTGTCGACCAATTCATCCAGCTCCGCCCGCGTGGCGATCAATGCGGGGGCCATGATCATCCGGCCCAGCGTCGAACGAATGATCAGGCCTTCCTCAAAACCAATGGTGCGGCAGCGCCAGGCGATGTCGTTCTCGTTGGCAAAGCGCTTGCGGGTGGCTTTGTCTTCGGCGAACTGCAATGCCGCCACCAGCCCGACACCCTGAACCTCACCCACCAGCGGATGGTTGCCGAACACCTCACGCAGGCAGTTCTGCAGATAAGGACCGGTGTCGTTTTTCACCTGAGTGACCACGCCTTCATCGCGCAGCGCCTTGAGGTTGGCAATCGCCACCGCAGCCGCCACCGGGTGCCCGGAGTAGGTCAGGCCGTGAGCGAACACGCCGCCTTTTTCCACCAACGCCTCGGCCATGCGTCGCGACAGGATCAACCCACCCATGGGGATGTAGCCGGAGGTCAGGCCTTTGGCGATCGACAGGGTGTCCGGTTCAAAACCGAAGGCCTGGTGCGCGAACCATTCGCCGGTGCGACCGAAACCGCCGATGACTTCGTCGGCGCACAGCAGCACATCATATTTGCGGCAGATACGCTGGATTTCCGGCCAATAGGTGGCGGGCGGAATGATCATGCCGCCAGCGCCCTGGAACGGTTCGGCGACGAACGCGGCGACCTTGTCGGCGCCCAGTTCGAGGATCTTGTCTTCCAGTTGCCGTGCGGCGCGCAGGCCGAATTCTTCCGGGCTGAGGTTGCCTTCGTGGGCGAACCAGTACGGTTCGTCGATGTGTGCGACATCAGGGATGGTGCCGCCCATTTCGTGCATGAATTTCATGCCGCCCAGCGCCGTCGCAGCCAGGGTCGAGCCGTGGTAGCCGTTCCATCGGCCGATCATGATCTTCTTCTCGGGCTGGCCCATCACCTGCCAGAACTTGCGCACGGTGCGGATCAGCACTTCGTTGGCTTCCGAGCCGGAGTTGGTGTAGATCGCGTGGCTGTAGTGCTGGGGCAGCAGGCTGAACAGCAGCTCGGAGAGCTCGATCACCTGAGGGTGAGTGGTGTGGAAGAACATGTTGTAGTAGGGCAGTTGTTGCAGCTGCGCGGTCGCAGCGGCGGCCAAATCCTTACGTCCGTAACCGAGGTTGGTGCACCACAGGCCGGACATGCCGTCCAGGTAGCGATTGCCGTCGTTGTCCCACAGCGCGAGGCGATCACCGCTGACCATCACCCGCGGGCCTTCCTCGTTGAGGGCCTTCTGATCGACGAACGCGTGAATGTGGTGGGCGGCGTCGGCGGCCTGGTAATCGCGGGTGCTGCGGGTCGGATCGAATTCGGCGGACATGGCGGTTCTCCAGAGAAACGGGGCAAGTGGGTGCGCGTTCATTCCAGCGGTGCACGGTTAATATTTGTCACTTAAAAAAATTTTTGTAAAGAAAATATTTGTCGGTGAAAAAAGAAATCCGTAGGCTGACGCCGATCAGCAAGACAGGACATCAGCACCATGAGCGGGCTCAGAGAACGGCAAAAGGAACAGCGCAGGGAAGTCATCGCGCAGGCAGCGCTGGAGCTGTTCAAGACCAATGGTTTTGCGGCCACCACGCTAGACCAGATCGCGGTCCAGGCTGGGGTTTCCGCGCCGACGGTGGTCAATTATTTCGGTGGCAAACAGGAGATTCTGCTGGCCTTGCTCAAACAGCCGGACGAGCAGGCGATGCGCGATGCCCGGGCCAATCTGGACGACGACAGTGATCCGCTGGAGGCGTTGTGCGAGTTCGAAGGCTTGATGACCGACTATCAACTGCAAGCGATGCCGGCCTCGTTGTGGCGTGAACTGGCGCCGTTTCTGCTGACCGGTGAGTTGGCGCTGGCGTTGAGCCCGTGGAATGCGGCGGTGATCGAAGAGACCAAGGCCCTGCTCGGGCATTTTCAGGCGCAGGGCAAGGTGCGGGCGTCAGTCGATCTCGATGTGGCGGCGACGTTGTTCAACCAGTACGCGAATATGGCGTTTATTCGGCTGGCGACCGAGACGGCACCCAATCGGCAAGCGCATGCCCGGCATATGCGCAGTGTGTTGGGTTTGATCTGCCACGGCATTTTGAGCAACGGCGCGGAATCGAAAGCCAAGTGACGAGAAGCAGAGCGCATGACCGTTCCTGATCAGCAAGAATGGCAACCGTGGACGCCGGAAGAACTGGCGCAACGGCTGAAACACATCTCGCGCCCGTGGTGCGTGGTGGGCGGATGGGCGCTGGATTTATGGCTGGGCCGGCCAACCCATGCGCACAGCGATCTGGAGTTCACCCTCCTGCGGGACGACTTTCAGCGCTTCCGGCAAGCGCTGGCCGAGCTGGACTTCTATACCGTGCGGGACGGTGAACTGACGTTTTTGCCGGTGGGGCAAACGCCAGGCGAGAATATTTTCCAGGTGTGGGGATTTGATGCCGTTGCCCATGCCTGGCGAGTCGATCTGATGCTTGAATCCGGCACGACGGATACGTGGGTCTATAAAAGAGACCCGTCGATTGTCCATCCACGCGCCGCGATGGTGGCACTGAGTGATACGGGGATTCCCTATCTCAGGCCTGCGGCGATTCTGCTGTTCAAGGCCAAATACACGCGTCCCAAGGATCAAACCGATTTCAGTCAGGCATTGCCGGATTTATCTCGCGAAGAGCGGCGATGGCTGATGCAACATCTGGTTCGGTTGCATCCCGAGCATGAGTGGATTCAGCGATTGCAAACACCTGAAAAATACTCCCGACCCAACGAATGAACTGTGGCGAGGGAGCTTGCTCCCGCTGGGGCGCGAAGCGGCCCCGCTGTTGGGGAGGACTGCTGTGCAGTCCAGCGGGAGCAAGCTCCCTCGCCACAAAATGTCTAGCGGCGGATCGCCAGGTATGACTGGCCCAGGTCGCCGGCCCAACCATCGAGAACAGCCTTGACGTCATCGGCGGTCAGCACCTGTTTGTCGTTTTCCAGCGGTAGTCCGATGCCCTTGCGCACGACTTCGGCGACCACTTCGCCGGTGGAGCCGTCCTCGAACGAGACTTCGGTGGTGATTTCGCTGTCCTGATCGCGGATGCCGGTGGCGGTGCTCACGCCGGCGGCAACCAGCGTCACCGGTAGCCATTCATAGAAGCGCAAGCCTTGGGTGCTGGCGGCGACGCGGGTGATCGCCGGTCTGATGGTCAGGGTGTTCGGGCCGGGTTGCGGCATCAGGCGCATGACCTTGCCCAGTTCCAGCCTGAGCGCGGCGTCGTAGTAGTCGGTGACGCCGGACAGCGTGCTCAGCGGGATCCGCTCGGTCGGCGCGGCGCTCGGGTAGAACTGGCTGGGCGCCAGATAGGCCTGGGTGTAACGCCCCCGCGCCAGCGCCGGGCTGACCCAACCCAGCACCGTCTGCCCCGATGGCGTCTGGCGTTCGCTGAGCACGCTGTAATCGTGCAGAAATCCGGTGTACTTCTGCGGTTCGACGGTTTTGCTGCTGCAGGCCGAAAGGCTCAGGGACGCCGTACATAGCACCGACATCAAGCAATGGCTTCTGATCATGCGAATCCTTGTTTTGCGCTTTTGCCCCGCGTCGTTCAAGCGCGGGCAGTGATTGGGGAGGAGAGCGGCGGGGTGTTGTCCGAGCATTCGATGTGCAGTTGGCCGTGGCTCATGATCCATTGGATCAGGTCGGCGGTCGGTATCGAATGCACGTACTCGACCCATTGCGAATCGCCGGGGCCGTACTGCTCGAAATAGCGGCGCAGGACGATACGGCTTTGGTCATCTGACAGGCCCAGGCAGAACTCCTGAAATAACAGCGGCGTATCCTGCTCAGGCGCGCTGGTGCGCTGGCTGAGAATCAACGGATAGCGGGCGTCGTGGCCCTCGGCGGTATAACGGTTGTGCAATGCGCTCATTGAAAGCCCCCCGGTTGTCGATGGCGTGCAGGGTGCCTGAGGGGTTTTGCCGCAGAATGTCCGCTTGATGTCCGGGACGACGGAATGTTGCTCGATTGAAATATATGACCCGCCGGCCAGAATAGTTTTAGATGCGTTCTTTTTTGGCCTGAGGATCCTGTGCCCGTGAGCAGACTGCTGATCGTCGACGATGACGTGGAAATTCTTGCCCTGCTGAAGAAGTTCTTCGTCCAGCACGCCTACGAGGTCGATGTCGCCGCCGACGGCGCAGCGATGTGGGCGGCAATTGCGCAGCAGCGCCCGGACACGATCATTCTCGACCTGATGCTGCCCGGCGAAGGTGGCCTGAGCCTGTGCCAGAAAGTGCGCGCGCAGATGGGCATTCCGATCATCATGCTGACCGCCATGGGCGAGTTGAGCGACCGGATTGTCGGCCTCGAACTGGGCGCCGATGACTACGTCACCAAACCGTTCGCCCCACGTGAACTGCTGGCCCGCCTGCGCGCCGTGCAGCGCCGCGCCGGTGAGCAGGTCAGCCCCGCGAGCGAGCCGTCACGGCCGGTGATCGCCTTCGCCGGTTGGCATCTGGACATCACCTGTCGCGAGCTGCGCTCCCCGGAAAACGTGATGATTCCGCTGTCCGGTGGCGAGTTCGATCTGCTGGTGGTATTCCTCGAACACCCGCAGCGCATCCTCGCCCGCGAGCAACTGATCGACTTGTCTCGCGGTCAGGGCCACGACGCCTTTGATCGCAGCATCGACGTGCAGGTCAGCCGCCTGCGGCGCAAGATCGAGCCGGACAGCAAACGCCCGGACCTGATCCGCACCGTGCGCAACGGTGGTTACATGTTTACCGCCAAGGTCACGCGTTCATGATCCGTCGATTCCTGCGCCGTGATCCGCTGAGTCGGCGGATCGCCCTGACCATCGTCGCGGCCATGCTCGCGTCGCTGGCACTCAACTTCCTGTTCGTGGAGGTTGCCGGGACCTGGGCGCGACCACCGATTGAACGTACCGGGTTGCTGGAGCAGATTGCCGCGACCGTCAAAGTGATCGAGGCTGCACCAGCGCCTTTACGCCCGAAACTGGCGCACGCGGCAACCGGCCCGACGCAGGAGGTGACGTGGAGTGCGCAACGCGACGAACTTGGATTGCCAGCGGGTGGCACGCAGCTCATCGCCAACAAGACGTCAGGGTTGCATCAGTTGTTGGGCGATGAGCGAGACATTCGAGTGTTCAATCCCGCTGACTGGCCGAGCGGCAGTCCGCTGGCGCGCTATGCGGCGTTGATTCAACTGCCGGATGCCAGTTGGCTGTTGTTCTCTTCGCCCGAACGCTCCTGGGGCCTGGACATCGGCACGCGCATCGCAATCATCATCGCTCTGGGCCTGATTGCCACCGTGCTGGTGGCCTGGCTGGCCACAAGGCAACTGGCCAAACCGCTGCAACGTTTTGCCAGCGCCGCCCGCCGTTTTGGCGGTGATCTGCGTGCGCCGCCGATCAAAGTCGAAGGCCCCGACGAGATCCGCCAGGCGATCATCGCCTTCAACACCATGCAGGCGCAGATTCAGCACTACATCAGCGAACGCACGCACATGCTCGCGTCGATTTCCCACGACTTGCGCGCACCGCTGACCCGTATGCGCCTGCGCAGCGAGTTCATGGAGGACTTTGATCATCAGGGCAAACTGATCCGCGACATCGAAGAAATGCAGTCGATGATCAACGCGGCACTGGCGTTCTTTCGTGAGGACACTCAGCCGGAGCAAAGCACCGCGTTCGACCTGTCGGAACTGTTGCAGACGATCATTGACGACTACCGCGACCAGAACATTGCGATCGATTTCAACGGCCCGGCGCATCTGGTCTACGAGGGCCGGCCGCTGGGGATCAAACGGGTGATCGTCAATCTGCTGGAAAACGCCGAAAAGTACGCGCAGCAGCCGGCAATCGCGCTGAGCAGCGACGGTTACAGCGTGTGCATCGACGTCAGTGACAACGGGCCGGGAATTCCCGAAGCGTCGTTGCAGCGGGTGTTCGACCCGTTTTTCCGCCTGGAAACCTCGCGCAACCGGGAAACCGGTGGTGTCGGGCTCGGGCTGTCGGCGGCGCGGGCGATTGTGCGCGAGCAGGGCGGCGAACTGAGTTTGAGCAATCGCAGCAGCGGTGGCTTGCGGGCGCGGGTTGAGTTGCCTTTGTAATACTTTGAAACATTTGCGAGCGGCCGGCGGTCAACAGGACACATTCACTGCAAGAAGCGTCCATGAAAACCCCACGGCCCTCCGCACGTCTTGAACCGCTGTCACAACTGCGCAATCTGAAAATGGCTCGCTCCGCCCACGCCTATGTCCGTGGCAGTACGGTGCAGTTTTATGAGTGGCTGCACAGCCAACCGGGCCGCAACTTACCGAAGGGGCCGGCGGTGTGGATCTGCGGCGATTGTCACGCCGGCAATCTCGGACCGACCGGCGACCTGAAAGGGCGCATCGACATCCACATCCGCGACCTTGACCAAACCGTTATCGGCAACCCCGCGCATGATCTGGTACGCCTGGCGCTGTCCTTGGCCACCGCCGCCCGAGGTTCGGACCTGCCCGGCGTCGCCACCGCGCGCATGCTTGAAGAGATGATGCGCGGCTATGAACAAGCATTCGAAGACGATGTCGACAAAGAGCCGCCAAGACCCGCGCAAGTCAAGGCCGGCATGCGCAGCGCGGTGCAGCGCACCTGGAAGCATCTGGCCCAGGAGCGCATCGAGAGCACCAAACCAACTATTCCGCTGGGCAAGCATTTCTGGTCGCTGTCACGGGAAGAACGCAGTGCGCTGAAGACCCTTTGCGCTACGCCAGACCTGCACACGCTGGTGACCTCATTGAAGGGCCGCAACAAGGACGACCGGGTGAAAATGCTCGACTCGGCCTATTGGGTCAAAGGCTGCAGTTCGCTGGGGCTCAAGCGTTATGCCGTGTTGCTGGGGGTGGGCGAGGGCGACGATCAGGAATATTGCCTGCTGGATATCAAGGAAGCGATTGCCGCCGCCGCACCTCGGGTGGCCCGCGCCGCGATGCCTCGCGATAACGGCAAACGTGTGGTCGAAGGTGCGCGTTTTCTCTCGCCAGGCCTGGGCAACCGGATGATCGCCACCCGGGTGCTCGACCATGGCTTCTTCATCCGCGAACTGCTGCCGCAAGACATGAAACTGGAACTGGATCAATTGAGCCAGACCGACGCGATGCTCGCCGCCGGGTATCTGGCCCGCGTCGTGGGGCTGGCCCATGCCCGGCAGATGGACATGAGCACACGGGCTTCGTGGATGCGCGAGCTGCAAGCGTGTCGCTCGAAGACCCTGGATGCGCCGTCGTGGTTGTGGACCAGTGTCGTGCAGTTGGTTGGCAAACATGAGAAAGGTTATCTGGAGCATTGCCGGCGTTATGCGTTGGAGCATTGATCTGTGTGAGTGAAACAGTTGTCGGTTGCCGATATGAAATTTGTTCTGTAGATTTTCATGAAATTATAAGAAATAAATTTCATGAGGCGCCGAATGTTTCAGCAGTCCCAGCAGCATGTCGCCAGCTATTACGCCCACAGTTGCGCCGATATTCTCAGCACACGGCCGGCGCTGGAAGGTGCGCACGACACCGACGTGGTGATCATCGGTGCCGGTTTCAGTGGGCTGCACACCGCGTTGCGTCTGGCCTTGGCCGGCAAGCGCGTCACCGTACTCGAAGCCAGTCGCGTGGCGTGGGCCGCGTCCGGGCGTAATGGCGGGCAGGCGATTTTGGGCTGGTCGTGCGACATGCCGCCGCTGGAGGCTGCGCTTGGATATGAGCGCGCCAGGCGTCTGTGGGACGGCATGCGTTGGGCCGCGCAGGAGCTGCGTGAATTGCCCGGGCGGCATGGTTTCGATTGCGACTATCGCCCCGGCCATTTGTGGACGTCGGTGATGCCGCGTCGAGTCAGCCTGCTGACTGAGTGGCAACACGAAGCCAGTCATAAGTGGGGCCACGACGGTCTGCAGTTCATTCCCCGCGAAGACCTGCCGCAATGGGTCGCCAGTGAACGCTATCAGGCCGGCCTCTTTGACGCCGAAGGCGCACATCTCAATCCGCTGAAACTCGCCCTTGGCCTGGCTGCCGCCATCGAGCATGCCGGCGGGCGTATTCATGAGCAAAGCAAAGCGTTGAGTTATCGGCAGGAGGGCAACGGTTTCCGGGTCAATACCGAGCGCGGTTCGGTGAACGCCGACGTGCTGGTGCTGGCCTGCAACGCCTATCTCGATCAACTCGACCCGCAACTCTCCAGCTGCATCCTGCCGGTCGGCACCTATCAAGTCGCCACCGCGCCGCTGATGCCGGAGCAAGCCACTGCGCTGCTGCCGAGCAACGTCTGTGTGACCGACAACCAGTTCGTTCTCGATTACTTCCGTCGCACGCCGGACAACCGCTTGTTGTTCGGCGGTGGCTGCACTTATCTGGGCGGTATGCCCAAGGACATTGCGGCGGCAACTCGGCCGTTTCTCGAACGCGTGTTTCCGCAGCTCAAGGGCGTCGAGCTGCAATTCGCTTGGGGCGGGCATATCGACCTGACGATCAAACGCACGCCTGACATTGGCCGTGAGGGCGATCGCTATTGGCTGCAAGGCTACTCGGGCCACGGCGTGCTGCCGACACTGGCCGCCGCCCGCGCGATGTCCGACGCGATTCTCGGCGAGGCGGATGAATTGGCGTTGTACCAGGGCCTGAGCAATGGCCGTTTCCCCGGCGGCAAGCACTTCGCAGCACCGCTGGAGGCTATCGGCAAGGCCTGGTATCGGCTGCGCGACAGCATTTGATGAGATTTTGACCATGAACAAGCAAGAAGAAATCGCTGCGCTGGCGATCCTGATCCACGACCTGCGCAAGCACAAGAAGTACACCCTTAAAGAGCTGGCCGACAAGATCGGACGTTCGGTGGGCTTTCTCTCGCAAGTCGAACGCGGCTTGTCGCGCCCGACCGTGGCCGACCTCACCGCGATCAGCGAAACCCTCGGCGTGCCGACCACCTATTTCTACAGCCTGCCCAAAGCCAAACAAGTGCCGTGGGTCACCCGTCCGGACGAACGATGCACGCTGTATTACGCCAACGGCATCACCGACATTCTGGTGTCGCCGCAGATGCGTGCCTCGTTCTCCATGCTTGAAAGTCATCTGGAGCCGGGCGCGAGCAGCGGCGACCGCCACATGAGCGACAGCTCGGAGCAGGGCGGTTACGTGCTCGAAGGCGAACTGACCTTGTGGCTGGGCAACGACGACGAGCCGGTGACCTTAAAGGCCGGTGACAGCTTTCAATTCGACAGTCACACCCATTGCCGCTACGGCAACCGCACCGGGCAGCTCACCCGCGTGCTCTGGGTCTACACCTGACAACAACAAAGGATGAACACGATGGACGCTGTCTGCTCTGACCTGCTCGCCGAAGTGCGCGCGTTTCGCCAACGCTACCCCGAGGTGCGTTATGTCGACCTGATTTCCCTGGACATTCCGGGGCATTTTTACGGCAAGCGCTATCCGGTGGACATGCTCGAAAAAGTCGCGGCGGGCAGTGCGCTGAAACTGCCGCAAAACTGCGTGCTGCTGGGCGTGCAAGGCGGTCTGTTCAAGATTGGCGATTACTGCTTCAACGACGGCGACCCGGATGCTGTGCGCCGCTTGGTGCCGGGCACGCTCAAGCCTGTGACCTGGGAAGCGCAGCCGCTGGGGCAGATGCTGATTACCTCCGATGGCACCGCCAAACCGATCGAGTTCGAACCCCGCGAGGTATTGGCGAAAGTGCTGGATCGATTGGCGGGCAAAGGCATTCACCCGGTGGTGGCCTTCGAACTGGAGTTCTATCTGTTCGACAAAAAACTGCGCGACGGCCTGCCACAATTCCCTCGCGACGAGCTGACCGACGACGCCGATGATCAGCCAAACATGCACATCGAACGCCTGTCACGTTTCGCCCCGGTGCTCGACGAAATGGTAGAAGCAACGCGAGCTCAGGGCATCGACGCCACGGTGATCACCGCCGAGCTGGGGCCGGGGCAGTTCGAAATCAATTTCGGTCATCTGGACGACGGTTTGCGCGCTGCCGACTGGGCGGCGCTGTTCTGTCGCAGTACCCGTGGAGTCGCGCTCAAGCATGGCTATCGCGCCAGCTTCATGGCCAAACCGTACGTGGAGCATCCGGGCAGCGGCATGCATGTGCATGTCAGCCTGTATGACGCGGCTGGCAACAACCTGCTGGCCGCCAATCACCAGCAAGCACTGCGCCACGCGGTGGCCGGCTGCCTGGATCTGCTGCCGCACAGCATGCCGATCTTCGCCCCGAACCAGAACGCCATGCGCCGCCTGAGCGGCACGGTGAACACCGCGACCAAGGCGAGCTGGGGTTACGAGGATCGTGACGCCTGCCTGCGCATTCCTGAATCCGACACGAAAAACCTGCGCATCGAATACCGTCTGGCCGGCGCCGACGCCAACCCGTATCTGGTGCTGGCGGCAATTCTGGTGGGCCTGGAACATGGTCTGGCATCAGGCAAGGAACCGATCCCGCCCCTCAACGATGACCGCAACAGCGGCATCGATTTTCCGACGGAAATCCTCGAAGCGCTGCGCGCCTTGCAGCATCAGCCGCAACTGCGTGCGGGACTGGGCGCCGAGTTTGTCGACGTGTATTGCGAGAACAAACGTCAGGATTACCTGGCATTCATGCAAGAGATCAGCGCGCGGGAGTATCGCTGGTATTTGTGATCACTGGTTCAGCGCCACACTTGAGTCAGGTGCAGCGGCCGCGATGACCGGATGGAATTCAGTACCGGTGAATTCCATTGCTCATCAAAATTGATGATTGAGCCACGAGGTATTTTGAACACCGGGCGTGAGGATGGCGAAAGAACGGCTTGAATGACGTCTGGAGAAAATCCAACGCCATCCCGTGTAATGTCTGCGCTGAGTTGGAAATAGTTGACTTTGGCTGGCAGCTATCGGCCAAAAGCGGACGGTCGCGACTGACCGCTTTCGGCCAGAAGCGGACAGTGGACAGTGGACAGTGGACAAACACCGTCACAGGAAGATAGCGCGAACTCGGTGGTAAAGGTCCGAAACTGGAGCCGTTCACCAAATCGAATCCTGAGTACGGTAAGGGTGGTGCGCAGCAACGCATCCCTAAACCTGGTACCACCACTATCATCAAAGCAGATGAAGTCACGATTATGCCGGAGAAGTAACAGCGCTAACCGATCTAGAGGCGCGCGTAGCGCTCAAAGAACTGATTGAAAAATACCTCAAGGGAAGACATCCCGATTACGACCGTCTGATCGAAATTGTTCAGGATCCTTCGCGGCAAGTTCCGATCAGGGGTGTGCTTGAGGACATTAGACAGTACAACAAGGTTCAGTACACGCAGCAGGAGCTAGAGCTGATCGACGACCTTTTGTACGTGTATGGCTAAGACAGAACGTACTAGTAGCGGGCAAATGGTTGAAATATGAACGCCTTCGATCAGCGCCTGCTAAAGCTTTGCGAGACCAACGCAATGGCTTTGGCTCTCTAGCATTGCCCGATAGCTACCACTGATGACAGGGCTGCTATCGGTCAGAAGCTGTCACTCTGTTGGTTTGATTTGAGATTTTTGCTTCATGCAAACAACGAGGGCGGCTCAGAGCGTCTATTGTTTAGCATGCGTAATGATGTAATGGCAGTGTGCTAGTCTTTGGGGCCAGCTATTCGGAACGGTTGAAAGGTTGATGAGACATTGTATTTATTGCCGAACTGATAAAGATGACTCGGAGTTCACAATCGAGCATGTAATCCCTCAATTTCTTGGCGGCGCATATGCGCCAGATTTTTTGAAGACCAGGGACGTTTGCGGGAGATGCAATAGCAATCTAGGGTTGTTCGTCGATGCATCATTCGAGAAAAACTGGATGGTGTCTAACTGGTTGAGACAGTCTTCACTGACGTTTTACGACCCAGACAAACCAGTCGGAGTTTCGCTAATATGCATGGGGAACTGTGATCTATCTCCCCCTCAAACACCCGACGGATATGTATGTGAAGCATGGCTTGGACCACATGGTGAGCAGGTATATTGGATTCGTCCACACGATGAGAGAATGTATGCGTACGTGGGAGGCAACCCCCGTACCGTCAAGCAAGTAAAAACCAGGGCGTACTTCATGTTCTCGGAGCGTACGCACAAAGATCCGCGTTCTACTTTGCTGTGCTTTGAGCAGGCTTTCCAAGGTCGAAAGGTCAAAAAAATCCTTTGTGGAGAGTTAGGCGGTGCCAATCTTGCTGACTTCGGTTTTTCGACTCCTGATGACCTAGATCGCCAACGCATCGAGTATTTTCAGACCGAATGTGAAGGTGTGCAGAAACGGAATATAGGGCTTTCCGTCGATGTACAATTTGATCGCCGGTTTCTTCCGAAGCTTGCAATAGGTATTGCTTACTGCTTGTTTGGGGCGAAAGTATTGGATACGGATTATGGTAAGGAACTGCACAAAGGGCTTTGGCACCAAAAAGGTGGCGAAGTTGCGATGGTCCGGGGCCAATCATTATTTTCAGCTGTAGGCAACAAGACCTTCAACAGTATCGTTGGTTTTCCGAATGCTGTTGTATTTCTTATTCTCATGAGCCCCGAAGGTGTGGCAATCAATCTGAATATCAATGAGCAACTGAACTGGACCGTAATGTGCGCTCCAAGAGAAATTTTGACTGCTGAGGATGTTGCCAAAATAGGAGAGGGTCAGATCGTTTTACTGGTGCGAGCACTTCAGAAAGGAGTTCACACAGATCTGCCCAGCTATCTCGCTCACAAAGGTGGTATTTTACCCATTGCCGAGTTGGAAGAGATCGAAAAGCGGGCAGGAAAAATAACGAGATGAAAAGCGAAAATGGTATAGGTTTTTCCGAGAAAATAATCCGTACTATTTTTCTCTAAAATGAAATGAATTGCCTTTAATGCGTCAATCATATGTGATTGTTTATTGGATAACTTCTGTCTATCGTGATCGGCAGCTATGGGTCGATATCGGACGGTCACGAGAGGCAGCTATTGGCCGATTTCTACACGTCATGACAGGCAGAAACCGGCCAAAAGCTGCCATAAGCAGTCGGACGATGTAAGAGCTGACGTGGGCAATAAATGGCCTTGAAACTTTAGGGGTTCTGATGAATAGATTATTTCTCTAAGGGATGAAAAATTGGGCTCATGCTTCAACGCCTAACGTTTGAGGTATCTAGCAATTAAAAAACAGACACTATATGGGGAAGGTCTTTTAGTTGGTTAACACTAAAAACCCTCCCAAAAAACCTGAAATTGATTTTCCGATTCGCAATAATCAGCTTATGTCTGAGTGCTGTTAAGTAATTTCTCTAGCTCTTCACGCCTCTGCTTTGCGTTAAGCCTTTCCAGCTTCTGACTCAGTATAAACTCAATGGCCAGCCTTAACATCGGAAACAACTTTAGGCACTCTTCTTCTGAAAGTCCGTGGAGCCCTTGAGAAAGAAACCCGTACAATCTTGGATGCTGCACCAAATCAGATGGAAGGAAGTTTTCTAGAGCCGCTAGCTTATTTGCCATTTTATGTGTTGGATACGCTTCCCCATGAATAGACATCCACGCTTCATCTTTTCTGGCTTCTTGATAAGTTTCTTCTACCAAGTGCTCGAAAATCTTCCGAAGATAAACTATAGAGCCAGCACCTACGCCATAAGAGAAAAGACCTAAAGCTTTAGTGTAGCCTTTTTGATGCTCATCAGTTAAAACCTTACGATAATTCTTTAGTTCTTGTTTTGCAGCGTCAGCGGCGGATGGGTACTGACCTATCTTTGTCACTCCATCCTTTTGGTGAATCCTGAAAACATAACATGCAATGTGCTGCTTTACCCGAGAGCACTTGGCTTCAATTACGCAAATAAAAGGCTTTTGAATTTTGGTATGGAAATCTTCGCGGACTGCCGAAATATGAGGATATTGAACGACGAACAAACTTCTATCCTTGCACTCCACACAATAAGTATCAATTGAACCTGTAAATTTAGTTAGATCTAACACCTTATCCAAGCTAGCATCGTTCCACTTGTAAGGCTTATACATAGCCACAGATAAGAAAAACTCACTAGGCGTTGGGAAATCATTGTCTGACACTCGATCCTGCTCCATGGTATGTGGTCATGAAAGCATTTTGCCACAAGCCAACGATGCTTTCCTACGGACCCCAGCTTGTGAGGGCACGGTGTATCGTGCAGCATCATCCGCCACGGACCAAAGTGGACAGCTAGATCAGGTGAAGCACACCCATCGCTCGAATGGGAGCATGGTGTAACATTTGATATAAATAGGCCGCCCCTTGACGCGGCCTTTTCACTTTTAACTCTCGAAGGGCTTAGCATCCCGAGCAACGTGCTTTTTGAGCCGTTCATTGATCAATGCAAACAGCGCCTCGAATTGCTCAAGACTTTGCTCTGGCAATACCTTTTCGGGTTCCGACGCCATCTTTTTGAGGAATAGCCGTGTCGGTCGAGTTTTATGGAAGGGGATTTCAAGATTCGCAAGGCCCTCCTCAATACGCTTGGCGATCCGCGGGATATTGACATTTAACTTCAACGCCTTCCCCTTCAACTCTTTGCTGTAGGCCTCTCGCACAAGCGCCTCATACACTACCGGATCTAGCAAGTCCTCAATATCTGCTTCGTTCGGCTGGGACGAGAACGCTTCCGAAACAAATACGACGTTCTGATCGCGAATGAGCTTCGCCTTGAGAAGCTCGTCCTTGGTGACCCTTGAGTCCCGCTCAGTGTCTAGAAGAACCAACACGTTGAGAGCCTCCGACGTCAGTAACGCAACCATGTAAGAGACCTTCTGCGCACCTCCCGCTGGAGTCATTGTGAGAGCGGTACTCAGTGCCGTTCTTCCCTTTTCGGACATATAGGCGCTAACAGCGCTCATGATCCAGAAGTCCGTAACCCCCTCGACAACAAGATTGTTGGGGCCGACAAAGAGGCTTTGGGCAAGGTCATAGCCGAGCGCTGCCTGCAGCGGGAACAGCGTCCTAGCATCTCCCGTCGGATCGTTCGTGACTGTGGTTCCAACTTCCTCCGAGATGTTGACGGTACGGACTAAATCGAGCGCATGCGTCGGCACCATAAAGGGTGAGTGCGTGGAGTAGAGGATTTGATTGGAGAAGTCCACCTCTAGATGATGGAGGAGATCTGATTGGGACTTGGCATGCAAATACAGGCCGGGCTCATCCAGCAGGAGCACAGCATTCTCCGCATGGCCTCCGTCTGTGTCAGCCGAAAACGTGATGTAGAAGGCGAAGAACCACTGAAAACCTCGGCTCCTGTCGTTGAGATTAACTTCAACGTCATAGGTACTCGTTGGATCAGAGATGATGGTATCGATGTGGGGGCCGTCGAGGTTAAAACGAATCTTTAGCGCGCGATCTTTCCACAGCCGCTTAATCTCACCTGTGACAACAGCGCTGGCACGGTTCGCGAGCTGATTCCGCGTTTCATGATCATTTTGCCCATGGAGCTTCTGCAGCTCATCGGGATTGAGGCCTGCGACCTTGCACAGTTTCTCGAAGTTTCGGTCCGCATCCTCAAGCTGCCCCTGAGACTTCCGTTGGATGTAGGCGGCTATGTCTTGGTGGCCATCAAGTTCCGGGTATTCATCGATATAGATGAACTTCGGAATTGCGCCAGCAGCCCAGCTACGAGCCTGCTGTTGGGCATCCTTGTCAAACACGATGCTATCGGCCAGCTCTTCGAGCTCAGAGAGCGTCTCCTCTTGTTTGTCAGTCAACTCAGCATCAGCGCCGGCCAGCGCTGTCCGCAGAGCCTTTGCCGCAGCCACCATCTGACTAGCCCACGTGTCACGTAACCTTGTGGCGGTCGCAACTTTCTCGAAGGCATCGGCTGCCGCATCCAACGCGCTAGGGGTCTCCTGCTTCAGCGCTGCAGCGCGCACCGCCGCAGCTACCCTCTTAACCTTGTTTTTTATGTCGGTTTCGTCGAAGACTATTGCCTTGAGCTCGGGGAATCTAACAGTTCTTAACGAGCCATAGCTACGCGCGACGATGACCAGGGACACCTCCGTGGCCCGCGGAAGTACTTCAAGCAGAGCTTCTTTGTCGTCATCGTCTAAAACCCATGTCGTTGACAACACGGGCGTGTCGTCTGTGCACTCCTCTAGGCGCCTGTGACGGGGAAAGTCCTTAATGGGCCTCAAAGCCTCGAATCCTGTAATCGGGTTTAGGCTGTGCAATGCACGAAGCAGGTTCGACTTGCCGCTCTCGTTTCGTCCCAGAAGGGCGGTAATACGAGAGACCGCGATTTCACCGCTGTCATTGATAGAGCGATAGTTACGAACTCTGAATGACTCTAGCCTCATGGCTACCCCCTTCTTGTTGGCCTAGTTCTGTATAGGTGCGGGTATTTTGGGTAGAAAGCAAGTGGAATAAGGATTCAGGATGCCATCATTGCGAGGAAGGTTCGCAATTGGTCGAAAACGGCACTTGCGAACGACCGCTTTTGGCCGATTGCTGCCGTTCGCGACCGTCGGCTTTCGGCCAGAAGCGGACGCTCATGAGTGACCGCTTCCGACCCATTGCAGCCGTTCGCTAAAGACTGAAAATGGTGGATTTCTGCCTGTTATGATTGACCGACATCGACTCCTTCGGGCCAGTCGTTACAGTTAGTAATCGGCCCATACCCAACACCCCAGCCATGAGAGTGCGAACTGTATGGCACCTCAATCTTTGGAGAAAATCGCCATGCGAGTAAGGAAGGAGCAAAGCATTTGTGAATGGCAGGGAGTTACCCCAGATCGACCACAATCGGGGTCAAAAATCGGAATAGCGTTGGGGACCCTGGGGCTTCAGCCCATAAATGGGTTAAGGGTTAATCCGGAAAACGGTACGAATGGTTGGTACCTGTGGTGCGGTATGGAGTGGTCTGAGGCTGACGATTTTTTTTCACCCCTTCATGTAGCGCACATCACGGACTATCTACCGGAAGTTGTCGGATATCTCGATTTGCCGCCAGGCTATCGTTTTTACATCGACGGCAATAATTTTGAAGACGTTTGGTTTGACGCAGAGTTGATACGCACCTGACTCGCTTGATGAATTGCCCTGAGTTTTCATAGATACATCGAATGACTACTTCTGGCCGATTGTTGCCTGCCGTAAAGTGCTGAAGACGGCCAGAAGCTGTCGCCGAAGAAACGACTTCTTCCATGCAACGCGCTGGCCTTGTTTTAGGCATGTCTCAGCATCCGCTGCAACGGAGCAAACTACTACCCAATTGAGTCCCCGTTTGCGTGTTGATCCTCGGCGAGCTTCATATCGAACTTGCTGTTGATTTCGCTGGTTTTGAGCTTGAAAGCAATTCCATCCAAAGGACCGACATGAAGAGTTTTCTCTCCCTCGGGTTTGCTTGAGTCGAAAAAAAATCTGAACTCTTTTTGATAGGAGTAGATGTTTCGCTTTTTAAAAACGGACTCAACCACTCCGAAACTGCCGTGAAAGGTCTCGGGATCAAAATAATCGATAAGGCCTCGCCAAGACGCATAGCCCTCCGACTTGGCGGCCTTGCTTACTTTATCGATGAAATCCGCGACCTTTATGATTAGAACGGCATGCTCTCCAAGCGAAAGCATTTCCTCGCCTAGCGTTGCGTGTATCTTCAACATTGAATTGATTTTCTCGACCACGCGCAGTCGCTCCTCTTCTGTTTCATACGATTCCTCGAAGTCCGGTACGGTAACAGCGTACATACAGAAAGCATTCAGACGATCGTGCGCTGTGCTCTGCATCACTAGCGGGCCGGCCAGCCCTTCTATTGGAAAGGATTTCTCCTCCCCGTCCGGCGTTTTAAATGAAATCGTCAGAGATATGCGGTCAGGTTGATGCCAATCCGAAGGTGCCTCAAATTGGTCACCTCGTGCGACATCACCCTCTATCCGTTTGAACTGCCCAATCGTCTTACAGAACATCTCTCCTGTTTGAATGAATGCATCAGCGTATTCCTCCTTATCAAACACTTTAACTAGAAGAGCTATTTTCCGGGTCATGAGCCAATCTCAATATTGATTCGAACACGCATAGCCTAGATTTAATTTCGGCAATGGAGAAACAGCTTCCACAATGCGAAAAGCCGATGACGCAGGACGATGCTCAGGGCCAAGCTGGTACGGCGTGTTATCAATGTACATGACGCGCGCCTGTCTCAAGCTTCTTGTTCCGTGGCGAACGGCGTTGTCATTCGGCTGGTATGGGTTGACTGCTGCCCGTCGCGAGGACTGGCAGGGGTCGCTTGCCGATGTCCGCTTCTGGCCGAAAGCGGCCGCTCAAAAAAAAAGAGTGAGACCACTCTTGATCCACCCGTTTAACCGCTTCAAAAAAACCTGTTTAAAGACGCTCGCGTTTGTTGATGTTTCGTATGAAGAGATGGGGAGGGCGTGATCGGGTTTCGAAAGGGGGCACGTGGAGCGGTGTATTTTCTGGAAATAAACTCGTCCCCATTTCTGCTCAGGAACGCGGGCTCGTCAAATAGTCACATAGACGGGAGGATGGCACTGGGCTATCGTCGGTTCGCCTATTGCGGTATTTCTTCTGCGTAGTGTCTTCCACGAGCCAGTGCGAGCTAATGATTGCAGCGACGCTCGAAGGGCACCGGAAAAATCTATCTAGGAACCGACATCGATGATTTACCAATGCAACGGATGCAATAAGACGACATTTGAAACCGCGTGCCCATGGTGCAACAGCTCACAGGTCTCTCCCTCGGCTGAATTGCGCGTTCAGCATCTTACTCCCCTTGATCCTTCGTTCTATCCCGATTTTCAGTACCAATCCAAAGGACTCATCAAGGATTTTCTGGGGAAAAAGAAAGAACAGGCGCAGTTGAACGATCTGCTCAACAACGTTTTGAGAAAGTACGCGCAACTCAAGCAGCCGTACTTTACGAACTTTATACATACCACTCGTGAGACTGCTTCTGGTAGCTCTGATGTTGGCGTGCCCGGCCCCAGGTTCGATGGGGTGTACACCGAACGCGAGCTGTTTCGTGAGGTTCTTATTCGCAAGGGGTTTGATGAGCTTGAGGGGCAACCTTCGCTTTTGGACAAATTGCTTCTGACCACTGCGTTCAACTCTGTCTATCTCGGCTTTTCCAGAGAACTCAGCCGGCACATCAAAACGGATCTGACAGAGACTCTCCGCTCCTGGATCGAGGAGGCAGGGACAACCTTTCGATCCGACCTCGCTCTATTTTACTACTATCTCTGGGAAAACGACGTTTCGTACCCAAGCATTCAATTTACCCCTCAGGCAGGAACGACGGCCAGTGTTCCACTACTACCACTAGCCGAATTCCGTAAGGGTCTCGGTTGGTGTGAAAGCATCTACTTCCACATTCTGGTGGAGCGCCTTGGGAGTCAGCTCGAGCACTTCAATCCGAATCGATTCATCACGATGTATCTCGTGGATGCTATGGACGGCTTTCAGTTTGAGGCATTCCTGGTCGAGATTTTCCAAACTATCGGGTTTGACGTGAAGGAAACAAAAAAGACTGCTGATCAGGGCGCCGATCTTTTTGTCAGTCGGTTCGGCAAAAACATGGTAATCCAGGCCAAAAATTACACGGGCTCTGTTGGGAATGCCGCAGTGCAGCAAGCAATCTCTGCCAAAGCGTTCTATGCGTGTGACGAGGCTATGGTGGTTACCAATTCCTACTACACAAAGTCCGCGAAAGAGTTGGCCGGTACTGCTGGAGTGCGATTAGTCGATCGTGAGGGCTTGCAGAATTACCTTGATGATTACAACCAGAAGCTCATTGAGGTGTTTCAAGCAGAGGCTGAGGAAAGTTAGCTATGGATGGGCCATAGATCTGACCTATTCCCAAGAGGGGAATAGATTTGTCCAAATTATTGGCCCATTATTGTTCCTTCCCCGTTATTGCCCTTTAATCAAAAGTTAGCCACTGCAGTCGAGACTTCGCAGATGATCAAAGAAAGCCCTCTGGGAAAACTAATTACTAGTCTTCAGGAGAATATTTCTGAGGGGCGCTTGGACAAAGCCGCAATTGAGAAAGCAACGAAAGAACTAGCGAAGCTTGGGTATCAATACGACGAAGATGTTTTCCCCCGACTCGTAGGTACGGAAAATTTCTCGAACAATAGTTCGGATTCTCCACAAGACCTTGCAGAGGCTCTTTTGTGGAAGCTAGGGAAATGGAAGGCATACAAGAAGTTCTGTGCGAACTATGCCACAGAGCAGCCAGTATCAACAAATACCGATGTGGTGTTCTATGCCTTTGCAATGCATCTGAAAGATAAGATAAATCCGATTTATGACCAGCACGCAATCAGGTCGCTTTGGGCGATCTTCGGAAAATTAACTGCCGACGAGAGGCAGAAGTGTAAGTCGCTACTTTTCGATACGAAAAACAAATGGAAGCAGTCTGGTACAGGAAAGAGTGCAGTTGATTGCTACTCAATTTTCGTGAAATACGTTAATTACCTAGTTTTGGCTAGCGGGGGAGTAAGCAAGTCTGAGCTTGACCGCTTGCTCATGCCCCTAGGTCAGGCAATCAAGAAGTCTACGAAAACGTATATTGAATTTGAAGCTCTTTGTGGTTGGCCTCGTAGTGGGTGACAATTTGCTGCAGGCGCGACGGTCCTGAAGGGTCGCGGCCTTTTTGCAGATGTTAGTGCCCCCTTTTGAGTCTTAACCAAACTTTATGTACCAATTTAAAAATTTTGTAGAGCCAGGAGAAGAAATGTCCTTTTACATGATTACCTATGGGCACGCACAGATTGAAGAGCTTTATATTGGTGAAACCGAAGATGCTGCAGTATCAAATGCCAGAGGCTTAATCGATCAGTGGCCAGAATATGCAGCACTGACAGATGAAGAAATTATAGAGCTCGCCAAAAACGGCGATGCCGAATTTGATTTGGTTGAGATACATGCACCCTGGCCTGGCACTAGTCACAGCCAAGAGCAGTTGGTCGCCATATATGAGCAACAGCAAGGCTAGGCGTATTGTTACATAACAGTCCGCTCAAATCGTTCGCCTCGCTCACTGAGACGGACTTTAATCCATCCCTTTTTTCACTGGGCTACTCGACTGAGCCTCGCATCAGTATGGGGGAAAAGATCGAGTCGAATATCGCGATTTCAAGCGAATAGGTTCGGAGAATGTCCGCTTTTGGCCGATTGTTGCCTGTCGCGACAGGTTCAAAACGACCGTAGTTGTCATTAAATCGAGGTAACTAAGCGGGTTTCGAGGCCTACACTTGCAGGGTATAGTGCATTAATCAATACGACGGCATCGTCGCCCTGGTTAAGGTAGATCAACGAGTCACCGGTCTCGAATGTAACTCTGAATCCCACCAGCCAAGGCTCTTGGCCGTTGAAAGAGTCAAGCATTCCCTCAACGGCGCAAATTTTTGTATTCTCAAGGTGGGTGGCTGATAGATCTGCAAGCAAGTTTTCCCTCCTCCAGGAGCAGGTCACGTTCGGCTCTATCTCGAATGAAACCGGTGTATCAGAAGGCAACAAATCCGCGCCTACTCTCTCACCATCACTCAAGAGATACATGGATAGAACTTCTCCCTCGCCAAAACGCCACTCTAGAGAACCTATGTGTCCCAGATCTTTCTCGTCGTTGAAATAGTACTGGTCGTGCAGCAGCATGCTCAGCCGCTTTCCCAAAAGCGAACGTGCGTTTTGCAGATCTAAGACTGCTCTTGTAGGGGATGGCGAGTGTCGGCTAGACATCGTGCACCTCATATAGGTGGGAAGAGACGAAAGCAAGATTTTATTGTGGTAGGTTTAATTATAAATAAAAGTATAGCTCATAATGTAGCTACCTATTCTATTCGTGCGGGCACTCACCCATACGAGCTGCATTCCCTGTTGTATATTTTTATCCAAATCCATTTTGTTCGTGCAAAGCTCAATCCAGCGGCTTGTACTTTTATCTTCGATCCATAGACCTGCCTCGCAACGACCAAACTTTCCCCTGGAAGGGCCGGGATATCTCAGCTCATATGAAGATTTATAACTAATAATTTTGCCAGGTAAAAGATAGGTCGCGGTGTCGTAACCATTCAGAGATAGAATAAATCCTAAGCAGAACCATCCAGTAAAATAGTTTAGAGCCTGTATTGCTGTCTTGCGTTCAGGCCGCTTGTAGAGTGTTCGAATTGCAGCGGTAAGCCCAGTAATGGAGCCGATCAGCAGGTATGTACTCCACTCGGGGATTTCAGGCATCAAAACTGTTCTTGCTGAAATTTTAGAAGCCCAGCCTACATAATAAAGCCATGCGCCAAAAAGCAAAAATACTACCACTGTTAGAATTATTCTTTTTGATTTGCTTTCTGGTGAACTAGGTTCCATAAGCAGCTCTTGGGGGGCAGTAATTGTCGGAGGCAAAAGTTTAAGTGGTGACGTCAGCGGCGGCAGGAAGAAACTCATAAGTCAACCCTGCCTCATAAAACACCGTTCGCCACTCTAGAAAGCCCGGACGGTATTCGCACAGAAGACGAACGATCTGCCCATCTTCTCCGATATAGACTTCTTCCACCGAAGCGATATCTCCTGGCGCTGCCTCGCGAGAGTTAATCCAATCAGTTGAAACTATTTTTGCGTGCTCAGCGCTGATTAGTTTTATGAGATCGCCTTTAGACAGTGCCATGTCCCTTCGCCTGGATTTTTACTGATAACAAGTGCATCAGACTATCGGCTTTTTAAGGCAAAGTCCTTTCTTTTAGTCCGAAGGCTTCCTTTAGACGATGTCCGCTTTTGGCCGATTGCTGTCTGTGCCTACGGGCAACTTCCGGTCAGAAGGCGACACTCGCGAGTGACCGCTTTCCCATAGCGGCCCTGCGCGAACGGCGGATAAAGAGGAAGTCTGTCGCTCTCGCTTAGCCCAACCTCACACCAGCGCATCATCCTGATGTGACAGCGGCTGCACCGCCAGGTGTGGCGTTTCGCCGAAGAACTCGATCAGCAGTTCAGTGAGCACACGAATTTTGCGCGCAGGGTGCGGACCCGGCGGGCGGATGATGTAGGCACCGGCCGGAGGGGGAGGATGGTTTGTCATGATCGGCACGAGTGCGCCGGATGCCACGTGTTCATGGGTGAGGCAGTCGGGCAGGTAGGCGACACCGAGGCCTGCGGTCGCGGCGGCGACCAGGGCGATGCCGTTGTCGGCCTTGAAGCGGCCTTGTGGACGAACCGTGATGACTTTGTCGCCATCCATGAATTGCCAGGCTTCGGTGCCCTGCATGAGCGCCTGATGGGCAATCAGTTCATCCGGCGTCTGGGGTTCTCCATGCGCGTTGATGTAGGCGGGGCTCGCGACGAGCTTGGTGTAGACCGGGCCAATCCGTCTGGCGATCAGATTGGAGTCCTGCATATAGCCCACCCGGATGGCGCAATCGTACCCCTCGGCAATGAGGTCAACGAAGCGATCGCTGTAACAGGTCTGGATGTGCAGCTGCGGATGCCGACGCGCCATTTCTGCCAGCATCGGGGCGAAGTGACTCTGGCCGAACGACAGCGGCACGGCCACGCGCAAGCGGCCGCGGAGGGCGCCGGCGGGCAGGATCGTTTCCTTGGCGATGTCGATCTCGGTGCAAACCCTGGCGGCGTAGTCCCGGAACGTCGCACCGGCCTCGGTAAGCGCCGCCCCGCGCGTGGAGCGTGCCAGCAATTGCACACCCAATTCGGTTTCAAGCCGAGCCAGGCGGCGGCTGACGATCGATTTCGACACGCCAAGACGCAGTGCAGCCTGCGAAATGCCCCCGGCATCAGCCACTTCCACGAAGGTCTGCAGTTCTTCGATATCCACGCTTGCGTTCCTCATTTCGCGACACAGCACGTCGCGCAATGCTACTACTGCGTCAAACATGGGAACAGCACAATGGATTTTCCGGGCATGGCGTCATTCGCACGTGTCTCGGAACCCATCACCCGCACAGGCTCCGGCCTGATTCACAAACGTGCGTCACCCATGAAAAGGATTTGCCAATGGCAAGCGAGACTCTCCGCAACCCCCATACCGATCAGCTACTGACCCCGGAAAACTCGGCGTTGATCATCATCGATTATCAACCTGTTCAGGTTTCTTCGATCCGCTCGATGCCGCGTGATGAACTCGTCTTCAACATAACCAGCGTCGCGATGGCGGCGGTCAACTACAACCTTCCGATCATCCACTCGACAGTCAATGTCGCGACCGGCCGCAACAAGCCGCCGATCCAGGAGCTGCAACAGGTGCTCGGCCATCTGCCGACCTATGACCGCACATCGATCAACAGTTGGGAGGACACGCAATTCAAGCAGGCAGTCAAGGCGCTCGGGCGCAAGAAGCTGATCATGACTGCACTCTGGACCGAAGCGTGCCTGACATTCCCGGTGCTCGACGCGATCCAGGAAGGTTATGACGTTTATGTGCCAGTCGATGCGGTCGGCGGCACATCGCTCGCCGCGCACGAGGCGGCGTTGCGCAGAATGGAACAGGCGGGCGCGAAGCTCATCAGCCGGGTGCAAATGTACTGCGAACTACAGCGCGACTGGGCGAGAGAAGTGACCGTGCCGGGCTTTCTGGGCGTATTCGAGAACTTCGACGGGTTCAACGCTGAAAAAGCGCTGGAAGAGGCGGACAAGAAGGCCTGATTAGCGGGCAATGAATGAAGGTGTCGCTCGCGAAAGCGGGCGCCACCTTTATTTTTTTCCTGCTGCAAACGACTGCTTTTGTGCAGGGCCCTGCCGCCGATTCAGTACCCTGAATGCGTAATGAACCTGTCAGATACCAATATGTGGATGCTGGACAGTCGTGTCGCTAACTCATGTCTCAGGAAGAGGCTTCACCAAAACCAATACGGCAGAAACTTCGGTGTGGGTTCGATCATGAGTTCCAAGTGGTAGGTGATCGGGTTGAAGAAAAACATATCCAGTATCAGAAAAGCCGCTACGCCAAACGACAGCGTCATGAACTCCCGATAGGGATGCTCGGCGAAGTACTGGTGTTTGCCATGGTAGAAGCTCAGCAGCGCAGACAATCCCAAGGCTACGCCCAGATAGTTGGGCTGTAGCGGGACATCGGCGAAGTTGTTGTAGACCAGCACCGCCACCAGCATCCCCAACCCCAGCATGGGCAACTTCAGGCAGAAGTTCAGCAGGCCGTTTTTGGCGCGGACCAAGGCGGCTTCCTTGCTGACGAAGAGATAAGCGGCCAGCAGCGAAATGGCCGGGGTGATTGCGAGGATGTAGCGCGCTTTCTTCGAGCTGGGGATTGTAAACAGCACCAGCAGCACCAACAGCCACCCGGTCAGATACAGCAGCAGGTCGATGTCTTTATCGCGGGTCGAGCGAAAGAACAGTTTGTACTTCTTGATAATTACATTAATGGCGTAAAACACCGTGATGCCGTAGGTAAACAGGCCTGCGGAGAAGTAGAAGTAATAGCGTGGCGCGTGGTCGGAACCGAAGCGTCCGATGCCCTGCATGTTCAGCACTTCCTCGAGGAACGCTTGCCCCCCTTGCAAGTAGGCGGCCCATGCCAGCAGCGCAACGCCAAGAGTCAGAATCACGCCCGAGAGCAATGAATACAGCAGCAACATGCGCCACTGCCGGCTCAGCAAGTAATAGGCGCCAATGACAGTCGCGGGTCCGATCAAGCCAATAGGCCCCCGAAAGGCGAAACCCAGTGCCAACCCGAGGTACAGAAATGCAAGGCGACGCGGGTCCTTTTTTACATCGGCCGCATAGGCAAAGTAGAAGCACATCACCGTTAACAGCGCCGGATAGATATCCAGTGCCAGTGAGTTGACGCCGTCAAGAAAAGCCCAGGTGAGCAGGCTGAAAAGAACGCCATACGCGCCCCATTTCTTGCTGTGCAACGCGCCCAGCCGATAAATGAATACCAGCATCAGCGAAGCGGCCACGCAGGACGGAAAACCCATGGAAAGAATGGACACCCGGCCGAACGGCAAGGAAACCAGATAGACCAACAGGGTATTGAGAACCGTATAGTCGGGATAAGGCTTGAGGTCGTCGGCAATCGGGAACAGTGTGATGCCGTGCAGCAACATGTACTCGGCAAAGTCGACAAAACGTGTTGTGTAGTTGAGGACAGCGGGTTTGTACTGCAACGCCATGAACACGGCCAGTGTCATGAAAAAAATGCTCAGGCATGGATTTCTCGTAATCAATCCTTTGAACAACACTGCCCGCCAAGTGCGCTCTACAACAAGCGGGGCCTCATATCGATCCATCGGTAACCCTTTAGTGAAGATGTTCTTTTGACCGCAATCCTGACAGTCCGGTGATGCCTGCATTGAACTTGTGTGGGGTGCGAGATTGACGTTGAGCCTGGCCCGCGGCGAGGACTATTCAACCATGACGGCCCTAAACACACCCTGAACAAAACCAATTGAAGTCAACAGGAACACCGTATTAACGAAGAGTGTCGAGCCGGGCTTTGTGCATTTCTACGATGGATTATTGCCAGCGATGCAAGGCCAGCTAGATGACGCGACCTTTCTTCGACGGCGAATGATCGGCCGGCCCGGTTCTGGCGGTTTGCAGCAACCTTGCGAACGCCGTTTTGTCTATTGGTCGACTCATGAAGTAACCCTGCACCTCGTTGCATTGATCCTTGCCGAGAATCTCCAGTTGCTCCTCGGTTTCCACGCCTTCGGCGGTCACGGTCAGGCCCATGGCTTTGCCCAGGCCGATGATCGCCTGAACCACGGCGCGATCGTTGGCGCCGTTGCTGATCGAGGCGATGAAGCGCTTGTCGATCTTGATCCCGTCGAACGGGTAGGCGCGCAGGTAGCCGAGGGACGAATAGCCGGTGCCGAAGTCGTCCATGTTCAGGCGCACCCCGAGTTGCTTCAGCGCATTCATCGTGGCCAGCGCGCCGTCGGTGTCGACGAGCATCACGTTTTCGGTGATTTCCAGTTCCAGGCGACTGGCCGGGAAACGGGTCTGGATCAGCGCTTCGCGCACGTCTTCAACGACATCGCTGAGGGCAAATTGCGCCGGCGACAGATTGACCGAAAGCAGAATGTCTGACGGCCAGCTCAGTGCGGTTTCACAGGCTTCACGCAATACCCAGCGCCCCAGCGCCACGATCAGGTCGGTCTGTTCCGCCAGGCCGATGAACACGTCCGGCCCCAGCAGGCCCTTGGTCGGGTGTTGCCAGCGCACCAGCGCTTCGACCGAGACGATGTGCTTGCCGTCGACGGTGTAGCGCGGCTGGTAATGCAGGATGAATTCGTCGTTCTTCAACGCGCCACGCAAATCGCTTTCCATTTGCCGGCGGGTCTGGATCTGGTCGTTCATGTGCGCTTCGAAATAACACCAGGTGTTCTTGCCCTCGGACTTGGCCTGATACAGCGCGATGTCGGCGCAACGGATCAACTCGCTGGGCACGAAGCCCTGACGGCGGCTCAGGGCGATGCCGATACTGGCGCCGACGTGCAACGGGTGATGCTCGAAGACCATCGGCTGATGCAGGCTCTCGACCAGCCGGGTACAAAAGCGGTCGACCTCTTGCCGAGTGTCCATGCCATTGAGCACCACGACAAATTCGTCACCGCCCAGGCGCGCGACGATGTCGTGCTCACGGGTGCATTCGCGCAGGCGACTGGCGACTTCCTGCAACACCGCATCACCGGCCGGATGGCCGAGCGAGTCGTTGATCGGCTTGAAGTTGTCCAGATCGATCACCAGCAACGACAGTGGCGGGGCATGCTCTTTGAGCAGCAGCGCGTCATCCAGATAACGTGACAACTGATTGCGATTGGGCAGGCCGGTCAAGGCGTCGTGCATCGACAGGTGCTGGATCTGCGCATGGGCAGCGACTTCGTCGGTGATGTCACTGGCGGTGCCGCGATAGCCGACCACGCTTTGTTTCTCGATGATCGGCCGCGCTGATAGCCGACAGTGACGTTGCTGCCCGGCGTGATCGCGGTAGGTGCAGCGCAGGTCGCTGGCATTGCTGTCTTCGGTGAGTTTTTTCAGCCACAGCTCCAGCGGCGTAGTATCGCAGGACACCAGTTGCCCGATGCCTTGCCCCAGCCACTCGGTTTGCGGGTAACCGGTCACCTCGCTGAAGCGCGCCGAGAGATAGGTCAGGCGCAGCTGATTGTCGACTTCCCAGATCCAGTCCGATGCGGCCTCGGCCACGGCGCGAAAGCGTTCTTCACTGGCTTCCAGCGCGTGGTTGGCCGCTTCCAGCGCCTGATTCGAGGTCTTCAACGTGCTGAAACTCTGATCGACGTAGGTCGACGATCGCACGGCGTGACGCAGGAAATAGGCGGTCAACAGCATCAGCACGGCCAGCACGCTGCCGAGTGTTGGCAGCAATGACCACAACAATTGCTGCCCGGGGCGCTTCAGATCTGCCGTCAAGCTGAAACCGGTACTGTCCAGCGGCACGCGTGGTTGCTCCCCGCTGAGCTGTTCATCCGGAATCAGCGTCAGGTTGTTCAGGCCATAGGCCACGCCAAGCGCTTGCAGTTTGGCCGGCGTCAGCTTGTCGACGAATACCAGCACCGAGGTCTGTTGCGGATCGCCCACCGGACGCTCATCGTTGGGCAGAATGGCCGCCGCCGTGACCAGCGCCGGCCAGCCGTCGAACAGCGAGTAAGTGCTGACAGGCACAGTCAGATCAGACTGGTTTTGCACCTGATCAATCAACGACGCGGCAGGCACTGCGAGCCAGTGCGCGATGTCCGCGTCTTCCTGCTGCCCCTGCACCACGGCGTATTTGGTGCGCTGCCGATCCAGCACGAACACGCCGTCATAACCGTCAGTGGTGAACAGCGTCTTGCCAATGTTCTGTTGGGTGTACGCCCAGTCGGTATCGACCTGGGTGTGCAGGTGCTCATAGGCGGTGGTCCAGTCAGCGTAACTGGTGATGTAGCTCTTTGAGCTGCTGATGCGGTTTTCCAGGGCGCGGGCCGTGTAGAAACGGTTCTGCTCGACATCCTCGCGATCCAGGCGAGCGGCAATGCCGAGCAGGGTGCCGATAGCGGCAATCACCCCGACGATAAACAGCGTGCCGACCGCAAACGCCAGGCGGCGGGTGATTGCGCTTTGCTGAGGCGGAACCGGCGTGGCAGGAGCGAAACTGTCCATATGCTCGTCCTTGGTAGCTTGGGTTTGCTCATCTGGAACAGCGGCCCGAGCGCAATGTTCAATCTGTTGCTGACGATTGCGCTGCGGCGGATTTCTCAAGCGTAGTGAATGCGCGAGGATTTTGCCTTTGAGGCCACGCTATTGCGCTCTGAGCAACTGCCCCAACGCCTGCAGCTCAGCTTTCTCCGCATCCGACACCAGCACGAAACGCATATAACTGGCCTGCCACGACACCACATTGAAGCCGCGCAAGCTTTGGCTTTGCACGGCTTTATCAGCCTCGCTCGTAGGCAGGATGAACACGTTGATGATGTGTTTGCCATGCCCATAGCTCAGGGCAGCGGTGGTCTGGTGTTGCAGGTAATCCAGGCGCCCGCCGAGCAAGGGAAAGCCCTGCGCCGAGTAGTCGGAAACCGGGGGCGAGAAGTCGAGTTTGCCGGTGAACCAGGGCTTGACGGTGTGGCGGTCGGATGACACCACGTCGTTGAGGTGTTCGCCCATCAACGAGCGCACATGGCTGGACACGGCCTCGTCGATCAAGGGTTGCTCGCTGCCCGGAGTGGCGACATACAGCACCATCGCCAGGGCCAGCGCTGCGGCGGAAAAGCCCGGAGCCAGCCATTTTTGCCAGCGCCGGATGAACCCCGGCGCAGGTTTGTCGGCGGCGAACACGCTGGCCGTCAGTGAGGCGGGGGCGCGGTAGTAGGGGGCATGGCGCTTCACGCTGACCTTGAGCAACTTCGCTTGCTCGTGCAGCCGCGCGCACTCGGCGCAGGCGCTCAAGTGCGCTGCCACCTGCGTAGCTGTCGCCGGATCAAGTTCCTGATCCAGATAGCCGTGCAGCTGTGTCTGGCAAACCGTGCAGTCGAGTTCATTCATGATCGTGCAACTTCAGTAGTTCGAGCTTGAGCAGGGCCCGCGCCCGGGCCAACCTGGACATCACGGTGCCGATGGGAATATCGACCACCAGAGCGATGTCCTTGTAGGGCAGGTCTTCGAGTTCCTTGAGCACAATCACCTCGCGAAACGCCGGCGGCAGGGCGCACAGCGCTTGCTGCAGCAGCGCGGCGTTTTCCGTGTGAATGGCCAGCAATTCCGGGGTCTGGCTATGGCTCAGGTGGCCGTCGTCAGTCGCCATGTCGTCATCGATGGCGACCCAATGGCGTCCGGCCGAGGCCTTGAGCCAGGTGTAGCTTTCGTTGCGCACAATGGTCAGAAACCACGCCTTGGCGTTGCCATCGGCGAAACGCTGCAAAAACCGGAAGGCGCGCAGGGCGCTTTCCTGCACGACGTCGCGCGCGGCGCTGTCGTTGCCGGTGAGCCAGCGCGCAAGGTTGTAGGCCGCGTCCAGATGGGGCGCAATCAGTTCCTCAAATCGCTTCATGGTCGGTTCCGCACCGTCACACCCCTATAACCATGCTGCGGCGGGTTTTATTCGCGCCAAAAGATTTATTTTTTACCGTGGAATAAAGCCTCGCGCAGCCAGGTTTACCTCGTGTCAGCTACCTCACTGTAGTTCGCCCGCGAGGACATACCGATGGACATTCAAGCAAAACATCCGCTGCGTACCGACGGCCCGCTCAACCCGGACCGGCGCACCCTGCTCAAATGCTCGGCGTGGGCCGGGGCAGGAGTCCTCTGGGCCTTGAGCGGCGGGATTCCCAAAGCCTTTGCGCTGGACGAGGCGGGCAACGTCAATGATCCAAAAGCGCTGGCTAGCACCTTTCACTTCGTACAGATCAGCGACTCGCACATCGGCTTCAACAAGGAAGCCAATCCGGAGCCGGTCAAGACCTTGCAAGTGGCGATCGACAAGGTCATCGCACTGCCCAAACGGCCGTCACTGATCCTGCACACCGGTGACATCACCCACCTGTCCAAACCTGATGAATTCGACACCGCCGCACAGCTGCTCAAAGGCCTGCCATCCACCGTGCATTACATACCCGGTGAACACGACACCCTCGACGAGGGCGGCGGCAAGCTTTATCTGGAGCGCTACGGCAAGGGCACCAAAGGCAACGGTTGGTACAGTTTCGATGACCATGGCGTGCACTTCATTGGGCTGATCAATGTGTTCAATTTCCAGGCCGGCCACGAAGCCACCCTCGGCGCCGATCAACTGGCCTGGCTGGCGGATGACTTGCGCGCGGTCAGCAGCAGCACGCCCATCGTCGTGTTCACGCACATCCCGCTGTGGACCATTTATCAGCCGTGGGGCTGGGGCACCGAGGACGGCGATCAGGCGATTGCGATGCTGCGCAAGTACGGTTCGGTGACGGTGCTGAACGGGCACATCCATCAGGTGATCCAGAAAGTCGAAGGCAATATCACCTTCCACACCGCCCGTGGCACCGCGTATCCGCAGCCGGCACCGGGTGCTGCACCGTCACCGGGGCCGATGACGGTGGCGGCCGATCAATTGCGCAATTACCTGGGGATCACCGACGTGCGCGCGACTCAGGGTGATCACCCGCTGGCACTGATTGATTCGACACTGGTGTAACCGAGGGCGGACCGATGAAAACGCGACTGTTGGCGCTGATGGGCCTGTTGCTGGCGATGCCGCTGTGGGCCGCGGAAGTGAAGATCGACATCAAGGAATTCATGTTCGCCCCCAAAGACCTGACCGTGGCCGTCGGCACCAAGGTGACGTGGGTCAATGACGATCAGATTCCGCACACGGTGGCGGAAACCCACAAGGTATTTCGCTCAGGGGCGCTGGATACCAATGACAGCTTTTCCTGGGTGTTCGATACGCCGGGGGAGTTTGAATATTTTTGCGTGTTGCATCCGCAGATGATTGGGAAGGTGGTGGTGACGCAGTAGACGCTCTTTATCCAGCCGACAAAATCAAACGCCGCTCAGGGGATCTTTGCATAAACAGGATGACGTCGAAGATTCGACCTGGCTCTGTACTGAGTTCAGGATAGTTGCTCTGGAGAATTGCCTCGGTCAGCAGCGCTTTATTGTCGCGCCAGCATTGGCCCAAGGAAAATGGTAGATGGCAAATGCGCTGGCCAGCGGCTCTATAGGCGTTTTTTGGTAGAAGGTACTGTGTGCCGCTGAACCCGGATATTCCTGCACGTTGCAAACCCTTTCTGACCTGACTGTCAAACGCGGGCATGAATCCAGTGATCAGTAGTAAAGCCTTCATTGGATAAGTGACGTTGGTATTGTTGATGAAGAGCGCATGCGCCAACGCCTCGAGGATACTTAGCAATTCAGTATCAAATTGGTTGAGCGAGCTGAAGGGTGTCTCTCGGATGAAGTTTCGACCGCCCGCAGGGTCTAGATCCAAAGCATCCAGTCCGATGCGGTCGAGGCACACAAGCCTGGAATGCAGCGCCTTGCTGCTCAGCGCTGCAGCGATGTGCTGAGTTGGACGGAGTATCGGAGCCTTGCGCGTACACGCTCCCCAGTTGGCCAATGCGGCGTATAAGGCCTCAGCGAGCTCGCCAGCACGCTCTATTGAAACATCAGCGGCAAGGTACCGACTGGAAATTTTGCGTACGTGAGCAAAATCAGCATGGTAAGAGGCGTTGAACGCATTGATTGCTGATTTGATATCGGTAGTCTGGCCAATCAACTGAAGCATTGTCTTTATCCGAATTGAAGTGAGCTGCGGAGCGAACAGAGCATATCGATACAACTGATAAGGGCAAGTGCCCGGACAGCCTGATCGCCACTTCAGGAAGTGCTCAGGTTGTAAACGAATCCAATTGTTCGTTCTCAGCCAGCACCTTTACTGACGAGCACACACTTTTTCACAAAGACCTCCCAGGATCCAATCGGTGGCAGAATCTCCCTGACTTGAACGTTCAGGAGAACATCATGCTTCGTGTGTTTGAACGAAGACTCGACCCTTTCCCGCCTGACGAGGTGCCACCGCCACCCAACGGTCTGGCTAAATTTCTCTGGGCCTGCACTCGCGGCGCTCGCGGCTACATTCTGGCATTGGCGTTGCTCAGCGCTGCTGTGTCGATCTATGAAGCCTGGCTGTTTTCCTTCCTCGGCCAGGTCGTCGATCTGCTCTCGACGTGGCAGGCCGGCGGCGAAGCTGCGGTGCAGGAGAGCCGCGTGTTGTGGGGCATGGGCATCGTCATGGTCTTGAGTGTCGGGCTGGTGGCGTTGCGCACCATGGTCCAGCACCAGATTCTGGCGATTAACCTGCCGCTGCGCCTGCGCTGGGATTTCCATCGGTTGATGCTGCGGCAGAGCCTTTCGTTTTTCTCCGACGAGTTCTCCGGCCGGGTCACGACCAAAGTCATGCAGACGGCGCTCGCTGTACGCGACGTGCTGTTCACCATGATCGAGATCCTGCCGGGGATTGGCGTGTACTTCATCGCGATCATTGCCCTGGCCGGCGGTTTTGCGCTGAAGCTGATGCTGCCGTTTCTCGCCTGGGTCGTGCTGTTCGGTCTGGCCATGTGGTACTTCGTGCCGCGCCTGGGCAAGGTCGGCCAGGAACAGGCCAACGCGCGGTCGATGATGACCGGGCGTATCGCCGACGCGTACACCAATATCACCACGGTGAAGCTGTTCTCCCACTCCAACCGCGAAGCACATTTTGCGCGGGCGGCGATGGAAGATTTCAAGCAGACCGGTTTTCGCCAGATGCGTCTGGTCAGCCTGTTCGAGATCGTCAATCAGGCCTTGGTGGTGGGGTTGATCATGTCAGCGGGCGGCTATGCCCTGTGGCTGTGGCACCAAGGCGATGTCGGCGCCGGTGCGGTAGCAGCGATCACCGCCATGGCGTTGCGGATCAATGGCATGTCGAACTGGATCATGTGGCAGATGACCTCGCTGTTCGAAAGCATCGGTACCGTCCAGGACGGCATGGCGACGCTGACCCAAGGCACCAAGGTGCAAGACGCACCGGATGCCGGCGTGCTGGTGACCTCTGGCGGCGCGGTGACGTTCGACAAGGTCAAGTTCAACTACGGTGGCGAGCGTCAGGTGCTCGATGGCCTGAGCCTGAGCATTCGGCCGGGTGAGAAAATCGGTCTCGTAGGGCGCTCCGGTGCGGGCAAATCGACGCTGATCAACTTGCTGCTGCGCTTCTATGACGTCGACAGCGGCGAGATTCGTATCGACGGCCAGAACATTGCGCACGTGACTCAGGACAGCCTGCGCAGTGCCATTGGCATGGTCACCCAGGACACCTCGCTGCTGCACCGTTCGATTCGCGACAACATTGCCTACGGCCGGCCCGATGCCACCGACGCACAGATCCGCCGCGCCGCTGCCAATGCGCAAGCTGATGAGTTCATCAGCCAACTCAGCGACCGTCAGGGCCATACCGGCTACGACACTCTGGTAGGTGAACGCGGGATCAAGCTGTCCGGCGGCCAGCGGCAACGGGTGGCGATCGCCCGGGTGATGCTGAAGAACGCGCCGATCCTGCTGCTGGACGAAGCCACCAGCGCGCTGGACTCGGAAGTCGAAGTGGCGATTCAGGAAAGCCTCGATGACATGATGCAGGGCAAGACCGTGATCGCGATCGCGCATCGACTGTCGACGATCGCGGCGATGGATCGGCTGATTGTCATGGATGACGGGCGCATCATCGAGCAGGGCACCCATTCGGAGTTGCTGGAGAAGAACGGCGTGTATGCGCGGCTGTGGGCGCATCAGAGCGGCGGGTTTCTTGGAGAAGACAAAGGCGTGGTGGAGGCCTTGGATCAGGCGTAAACGGGCAGGGCACATGGCCGGGGCATCTTGGGTGTTCCCGGCCGATTTGCCTCGGTTCATTCAAGCCAGATCGACACTCGCCATCATCCGAACACTGGCAAACGTCGATTCGTTTCTCGCCTGATCGAGCGTTGTCAGTGTGTTGATCGATGACGGCGGCGTTGCCCGTTTACGACTCATTGCAGAACCTGAGCGCTCGTCGCTCGGCGGCACCCCAAAGTGCTCGCGATAGCATTTTGAGAAATGCGGTGTGGAGGCAAATCCGCAGACATACGCCAGTTCCACGATCGACAGGGAGGTTTGCTTGAGCAGTTGTCGCGCGCGAATCAGCCGCAACCTCAAGTAGTAGCGTGACGGCGTGCATTGCAGGTATTTCTGAAACAACCGCTCCAGCTGTCGGCGTGACAGATCGACGTATTCGGCAAGGTTGTCCAGCTCGATCGGTTCCTCAAGATTGGCCTCCATCAACGCAACGACTTCTTGCAGCTTGGGCTGATGCGTACCGACCACATGCTTGAGCGGTACGCGTTGATGGTCCTGCTCGTTGCGGATGCGCTCGTAAACAAACATCTCCGAGATGGCGGCGGACAATTCACGACCATGATCGCGGGCGATCAGGTGCAGCATCATGTCCAGCGGTGCTGTTCCTCCGGAACTGGTAAAGCGGTTGCGGTCGAGGGTGAAGAGGCTGGTGCTGACGTTGACGCGTGGGAAAGCTTCCTGCATGGCCGCCAGAAATTCCCAATGCACGCTGCACTCATAGCCATCGAGCAATCCGGCTTTGGCGAGTGCCCAGCTACCGGTGCACACACCGCCCAAACGTCTGGATTGCCGGGCCAGGGCTTGCAACCAGGATGTGTGCTCACGGGTGATCACGCTCTGGATGCCGACCCCGCCACAAACAATCACCGTGTCCGCCACGCTGGGGTTGCTCCACGAGGCATCCGGCGTGATCGGGACCCCGTCGCTGGCCCAAACAGCCGCACCATTGGCGCTGAAGGTATGCCAGCGATACAGCGTTCGCCCCGACAATTGATTGGCCATGCGCAGTGGTTCGACGGCGGATGCCAGCGACATGAGGGTGAATTTATCCAACAGCAGAAACCCGACGGATTGGGTCGTACCGTCGGCCACGGAGGGGGTCGATGACATCGTGTCCTCACAGGAATCGGTCTGAGATGCAGGCGTCGGTCATTCCCTTGGTCTTCGCCAAGGGAATATCAGTTCGGCGTGAACGCCTAGCCCACCGAGGTTGCGCGTGCCGCCGGGGCAGGATGACGCGACGTGATCAGGCCGATAAAGGAGATTGCCAGCGCCAGGCCAATGGTGGTGGTGACTTCGGTGCGGTGCTGCGGGGTGATCATCATGACCGCCAGCGCCGCGCAGATGAAGCCAATCACCAGCCACGTCAGCCATGGAAACAGCCACATGCGGAAGGTCAGCTCGACCTTGCGCTGTTGCAATATCCGCCGCATGCGCAGCTGCGACACCGCAATCGCCAGGTACACCAGCAAGGCAATCGCCCCGGAACTGGCCAGCAGGAACTCGAACAGCCCGGCGGGCATGAAGTAGCTCCACACGGTGATCGACGCACCCAGCACGGTGCTGGCGATCACGGCCGCGCGTGGCACACCGGCCGCGGAAGTCGCCTTCAGCGGTTTCGGTGCATCGCCGCGACGGCCCAGCGAGTACAGCATGCGCGAGGCAATGTAGATCGAGGAGTTCATGCAACTGGCCACGGCGATCAGCACGACAACGTCGACCATGAACTTGGCGTTTGGAATGTTCATGATTTCCAGGGCGCGCTGATACGAGCCCACCGAGGCCAGCAACGGATCATTCCAGGGCACCACGGAGATGACCACGAAGATCGACAGCAGGTAGAACACGCCGATGCGCCAGATCACCGAGCGGGTGGCCTTGGCGATGTTCTGCGCCGGGTTATTCGATTCGGCGGCCGCGATGGTCACCGCTTCAGTGCCGATGAAGCTGAACATGATCGTGATGAAAGCGCCGACCACCGCCGACAAGCCGTTGGGCGCAAACCCGCCGTGCTCGGCCATCAGGCCGCTCAACCCGCTGACTTCGCGGTCGGGCACCCAGCCCATCAACACGGCAAAACCGACCCCGATGAAGCCGATGATCGCCACAACCTTGGCCATGGCGAACCAGAATTCGAACTCACCATACTTGGACACGCTGAACAGGTTGGTCACCACCAACGCAATGATCGATCCCAACGCGAACAGCCAGGCATCGACCTGCGGAAACCATTGGTGCAGCACATGCCCGGCCGCCAGTGCTTCGATGGGAATCACCAACACCCAGAACCACCAGTACAGCCAACCGATGGTAAAACCGGCCCAGCGGCCGATGGCCTGGTCGGCGTAGGTGGAGAACGAACCGGTGTCCGGATTGGCCACCGCCATCTCGCCGAGCATGCGCATGACCAGCACGACAAGCAGACCTGAAAACAGATAGGCGAGCAGCACCGCCGGCCCTGCTGCGGCAATCGCGTGTCCTGAACCGACGAACAAACCGGCGCCGATAATCCCGGCGATGGACAACATTGTGACGTGACGAGGCTTGAAGCCCTGCGCCAATTGGCTACTCGAATCCATGGAGTTCGGGCTGATCATCGGTATTTTTATTCTCTGCTGATCGACATTTAAGCAATTGACCGGGCACACGACCGAACACCATCGTTGCCTGCTGAAACTCCCGAAAGAAGCCCGTCCAACCGCCGCAGTTCTTATCAACCCCATGATCTGACCGGGATTGTTTTGATAGGAAGACACGGCACCTTAGCCGGCCTTGCTGCCGATTCAATAGCCTAATTGCGCCATGATCGTGTCTGATATCGACATGTGAATACCATGAGGTCGTATTGGAGACCTGTCGGTCACGCAAGGCTCTGGCAATCAAGACCCAGATTGACCAAGTCATGTTCGTTTTTGAGAGGGGGGCCTGAATTCGACGGTGAAGCCAAACTGGGCCCCACAAGTCAGGCTCTCTATACTGGCCTTCCAGGATGGTAAATAGAGCACACCCTATGCCCGTCGCACCTAATCAAAATTCCCCGGTCATTTTGGTCCCGGCTCAACCAAGCGACGTGGAAAATCTTGTAGCCATTCGAATTGAGGCCATGCGCGAAAGTCTGGAGCGTGTCGGGCGATTTGATCCGGTGCGTGCGCGAGAGCGGTTTCTTGGCGGTTTTGACGCTCGCAACACACGCTATATCGAGGTATCTGGAGAGAGGGTTGGTTTTGTAGTGGTCAAGCATCACCACAATGAACTCTTGCTCGACCACTTGTATGTGAGACCGAGCGCGCAAGGATCAGGTGTAGGGGCTGCTGTTCTCACTCAGATTTTCAAAGAGGCGGATGCGGCTGCGCTCCCTGTTAAAGTTGGCGCTCTCAAAGAAAGTGCTTCGAATCGCTTTATACCCGCCATGGCTTCCAATTCACCGAAAGCAGTGAATTCGACAATTATTATGTGCGTCAGAGTGTTCCGGCGAAACAACGGTAGAAAGCGTTCTCAGGCTCGGTATATCCAGTAAACTTGGCGTCAATCTCGCGCCTTAGAGCGCCTGGGTATACAGAAGGAAACCGCCATGCTTGAACTCGAACCGCTGTGCTTCTCGTCCGACTGCCCTAGCCGGGCTTTATTCGAGCAGATCGCTGATAAATGGTCGATGATGGTATTAGCCGTGCTTGATGACGGTCCGCAACGCTTCAACGCGATCCGTCGTCGCCTGCAAGGCGTCACCCAAAAAGCGCTCACGCAATGTCTGCGCCGGCTGGAGCGCAACGGCCTGGTATCGCGCGAGGTGATTTCGCTTTCGCCAGTCGCGGTGCAGTACCAAATCACGCCGCTGGGCCGCACGCTGCAACAACCTTTTCGAGCACTGCATGAATGGACGCTCGCCAAGTTGCCGGAGGTTGATGCTGCCCGGCAGAAGTTCGACGCCGCTGCAATCGGACCAACAAGTACGTAGGGAAGGTTGCTTCACTGGATTACGTGAACGCGTTGTCGGCCGCCCATGCTGCGCTTCGGAACTTGTCATCCGATGGCTTGAAAAACACCGAAGATCTCAATCGAACCAGCGCGATCATGTAAGCATGAAACTCTGCCAACACTTTTGTTGTTGGCAGTGCGCTGGTTTTTGCCTTTCAACCGCGGGCAATCAATCTCGATACCTGCTTCAAACGAACCTTCACATCGATTGCTCAGGCCGTTCGATCATGAACGCAGAGCGTCCTGCTCTTGCGCGCGAGGCCCCTGTATACGGCTCGCCAGCCCCTACGCCGCCGACCATTTCCTGACGGTAGGTATCCTCAGACCTACCAGGTGTACGAACGGTGCCTAATTGACGCCAGGTTTATTATTGATACCTTGTCGACTGTCCTCATTTGAGGGAAGCGGTCCGAACCGGACCCTTCGTTCGCCACTCTTGCCGGCGGCTTGCAGCCAGCCAATCGAGCATCCAACAGAAGCATTTCTTTGGTCGAGCCGCACTTGAGAAATCGTTAGGCACGGGCAGACATTCAATAAATTTATTCTGAGGAAAGTATGGGAAATTTTAAGCTTCTAACCCCCTTGAACAACGAAGAGCTCACTTTCAGAAATCGGGTGTTCATGGCGCCGATGACAAGAGGTCGATCCAAGGATCAGGTGGCCAACGAATTGACTGCGACCTATTACGCACAGCGTGCCTCGGCGGGCCTTATTTTTACCGAAGGCAGCCAGATCAGCGCCCAGGCCGTCGGCTGGACGAATACCCCAGGGATCTATACGCCTGAACAGATTGCGGGCTGGAAGAAGGTAACTCAGGCAGTTCATGAAGCCGGCGGCCTCATTTTCGCCCAGCTTTGGCACACCGGTAGAGCATCTCATCCTGATTTTCATGGTGGAGAACTCCCGGTCGCGCCATCGTCAGTCCCCTTCAATAGCCAGGCGTTCACGCCAGAAGGCATCAAACCCTCGGTGACCCCACGCGAACTGACCAT
Organism: Pseudomonas fluorescens; assembly: GCF_004683905.1. NCBI lineage: Bacteria > Pseudomonadati > Pseudomonadota > Gammaproteobacteria > Pseudomonadales > Pseudomonadaceae > Pseudomonas > Pseudomonas fluorescens. The sequence goes on along the minus strand of NZ_CP038438.1, from coordinate 3,105,213 downwards.
TGATGAAATCAAGTCCACCATTGCGGACTACGAAAAAGCTGCACAGGCCGCGAAAGATGCGGGCTTTGATGGTGTAGAGATACACGGTGCCAATGGTTATCTGCCCGCGCAGTTTCTGGAGGACGGCTCAAACAAACGCACCGACGAATATGGCGGTAGCATTGAGAAGCGGGCGAGGTTCTTGCTTGAAGCCACGGACGCCGCGATCAGAGTCTTCGGACCGGCCCGTATCTCGGTCAGGCTGTCGCCGCGCATTCCGTACAATGACATGGGCGACTCCAATCTCGAGCAGACCTACATGTACGCGGTAGAAGCGCTGGAAAGTAGAAACGTTGGAATTCTGCATTTCATGGAACCCGGGACTCTACCGGAAGGCGCGAAACCCTTGGCGCCCGGGGCTCGCCAGCGGTTCTCAGGAATTTTCGTGTTGAATGTTGGTTATGATCGGAAGTCCGCGGAACAGGCCCTGCAAACCGGCCTGGCCGATGCAGTCACATTTGGCACACTGTTCATCAGCAACCCTGATCTGCCGGAACGCTTCTTCCTTGATGCGCCGCTGGCTACTGCGGATGCCTCCACTTTTTACAGTGGTTCGGAAGAGGGCTACACCGACTACCCGCCGCTGGCCTAGAGATCGAAGCGCGATTTTCGTTTTGGTACCGACCAACAGTTTGATCATGGACGAGCAACTTGCCGCCTCAGGACGGCAAGTTGCTTCAGGCCTTACAGAGTAAATGACAACGCAGAGAAGACCATCCCGCCACTGCCCGCCCAGCCCATGCAAAACTGCCCGTTCTCGGCTTCGCCCCGACTGATCGCATCGAAGATCCCGTAGGGGATGGACGCGGTAATGATGTTGCCGGTCTTATGCCCGACGTGGTGCAGCTTGTGATCAATACCGATCAGTTGCCCAATGTGCTCCCACATCTTTGGCGAACCGGTATGAATAAACACTTTATGAACATCTGCTGCAGAGATGTTTTGCAGATTGAAGACTTTGATCGCTTCATTGCGACCATCTTCATGCAAGGCTGCCGCGTAGGAGTTGAATTGATATTGCCCGCCGGTCGGTGCAATACGGGGAATATCCTCCTCATTGCAGAACAGTTTCCAGTCCGGTAGGGAGATGGTCGACAAGTCACTCAAGTCCGGCCGGTTGATGTACGAGAACTTGAAGTTGCCCGGGGCCTCATGACTGAGGATGGTGACGGTGACTGCTTCGCCAATGGTAAAACTCGGAAACTTGTAAGCCAGTTCCGCCGACGACTGCAAAGAGAAGTTCTTGGGCATGACCGGCCCGCCAGCAGACATGCCAAATTCCATATTGACGATCGCCGCGTAGCGAATCTCGCCGGCCTGCATTTTGCTGTTGATGACATCCATGGCGGTCACCCAGCCGTTGCAGGCGTCCACCACATCAAAGTTTCTGCAGCTCAGGCCCAGCGCCTTGGCAATGAACGTACTGTTGGCCGGCTCGATGAACCCGCGGGTGACGTTCGGATAGATCAACAGATCCAGGTCGGCCTTGTCGATGTTGGCCTGAGCGAGCGCCGAGTTGAATGCAGTCTCCATCAATTGCATTGGCGTTTCGTCGGCGCCCAGCCAGTGGCGCGTGCCGCTGCCGCTTTTTTCAAGCAACTTGCTGATGGTCTTCAATGTTTTTGGCAAGTCTTCCTGGAAGGTATCTTTAGAGTGTTCCTCAACCAGGTTTATAACGTCCTGATTGCTGACAATGCGTGACGGGAGAATCCCGGACAACCCAACTATTTTCATATGACTTCCTTGTTGAAAGTATGCATCCGTGGGCAATGGCTGCGGATGAGCAAACCCTTACTCATCCCTGTAAGGAGCCACTGGCGGCAATACTTTTAGCACAAAGAAAATGCGGATCAAGGACGTTGCTCGTTATTTGCCTCAATCGAATTGAATCATGACCTGGGTCAATTTAACGGCTTTCAAGTTAATCGAAAAAACAGTCGGGCGGACCCTCGCGACGCGGTTGGCATCTGTGTTTGATGTCGTCGGCTATCGGCGAAAAGGACACACCTGAAGGGATAAACACCCCTCAATAGCCAATTTTCGTCACGTGGTTGCGTAAAAGCCCCAAGCTGGCCCTAAAATCCTCGAAAACCGAGGGAACTATTAACGTCCACCAACAGACTGAGCTGCTGTTGCGACCGTCATGCAAACGTCGCACGAAACGATTTCTACAATAAATGGAGCGCACAATGGGCAGGGCACGCGATGAATTTGATTTCTGGTGGGGTACTTCCGGGTCGTGGGTGGAACCGCCGAATGTGCGCCGCAGCGGCACCAGCGGTGTCCAGCTGATTGTTCAAGGTGACAAGACGTTTTTTGTAAAGCGCCAGACCGGCCATTTGTTCCGCAGTCTCCGTTACCCCACTGGCAGGCCCACCGCATTGCGTGAAGGCGTTGCCCTTTCAAGACTCGAAGAGCTGGGCGTGAATGCGCCAAGGCCGGTATTTTATGGCGCGAGAAAAGTCGACGGCGTATGGCAGGGTGTCTTGGTTACCAAAGACCTGGGCGGCTTCATCGATCTGGATACCTGGTATAGCCAGGGCGCTGCAAGCCTGTTGACCACAGAGCAACATCTGCGACTGCTTGAACGTTTGGCGCAAATGCTGGCGCGGATGCACTCGGGCAAATGGCAGCACGGTTGCATGCGCTCCAAACACATCTTTATCAAGGCGTCGATTACTGACGCAGACTTCGATTTCGAACTGGCGCTGCTTGATCTGGAGAAATCTCGTGGTCGCGCTACGGCAATGGGTGCGGCGCGTCACGACATTCCTCAACTCAGACGGCATTCTTTCTGGGATGAGTCGCAGTGGCGGCATTTCCTTTCGAGCTATGAGCAAGCCAGTGGTAGAACCCTGTAAGCAGGTGTGCAAAGCCATTGGTTAGAACAGGCTGTGGTGCGTGCTCAGCACATAAGTCACGCACCAGCCTCCTCTGAAAAATTACCACTGACCGCTTCCGAGGCAGGCGATTATTTCCCAGCCACTGAATTCCCACCAGGAATAGCGCTCATCAGAGCAGCTTCTGGCCAAGCTGGCCGTCTGGATTTCTCCAGCCTTTCGCTGGGTTGCGAAAGGCGTGTCAATCGAGGCGGTCGCCTGCTTGACCGTCTGTGGAGCAGTGATGGTCGTTGGATGCACGGCAGCGTTTGTGACGGTTGCGGCGAAAGCAAGCGTCGCGCAGATGGCCAGAGTTGTCATAGGCTTTTTCATTTCGAATCCTTTCAGTTAGCTGACAGCGGGCTTATACATAGGCCCCGACCTGCCTTCTGAACAGATCGGGCATTCGCGTAATGTCACGCCAGAAAAGCCTATCACTGCGCTATCTCCAGAACAGTCGCACAACTGTGCTATTGACAACTTGTTGAACGGCCGGTCTTCGCCATGGGCGCTGGATCGAGTCAAATAATCTGAACCCCGCCCGAACGCTCACGCCTAACGATCAGCTTGTGTTCATTCGCACAGGCCCGGTGCCAATACCGGCACATTCCGAGAGGTGGTCAACGTGGCTAAAGACGAGAAGAAAAGCAAAAAAGACGACGCTTCGAAAGCCAGCAAGGACTTGAAAGACAAAAAGTCCTCGCCGGAAAAGAAATCAGCGGCAGCTTCGGCGCTTTCCAAATCCTCCGACAAGAAAGACAAGAAGAAAGACGCCGAACCGAAAAAGTCTGCGAAAAAAGCCGATAGCAAGCCGGAAAAGGCCAAGGATGCTAAGAAGGCTGACAAGCCGGCGAAAAAGAAGAAGTAATACCTGCGACTCGCCAGGGCTTTACGCCCTGGCGTCCCTCAGATCGTTGTTCAAGCCGTTTCTTCAACCCTGTGCACATCCCCCAACGAATCACGCTGCATCGACTGCAGGTTTTTCTCGATGGTTTCGCACAGGGCTTCCATCTGGATCTGGTGCTCGCTGTGGCGAAACGGGCTTTGCAGGTCAGTACCGATGCGTTCAATGGCCAGCAGCATGAAGCCCACCACCGTCGAGGCCAGCGGGGTGAACCAACCCAGCGACTCCACCAGGCCCACCGGCACAATCAGGCAGAACAGCGAGATAAACAGGCGCGGGAAATACACGTAGGGGTAGGGCAGCGGTGTGTTGGCAATGCGTTCCATCCCGCCCTGGCTGTTGGACAGATCGACCATCGTCGATTCCAGCCTTGCCAGCCGAATGCTGTCCAGGCGCCCGGCCTTGTATTCCCGAGCGAGCAACGCCGCGGAACCGGTGAGGATGTCGTTGGCAAAGTTGTTGGTGGTGCCGCTGCGGGCGAATTCATCCGCCGGGATGAACGCGCGGACTTCCTCCGGGCAAGGCTGACCCTGCAGATGCGCGGCGAGGCAATTGACGTACGCCACATGGCGGCGCAACAGCGTCGCCTTCACCGGGTTCACTTCGTTATCGGGATCATCCAGCAGCGTCAGCACCTGCCGGGCAAAGCTGCGCGAGCTGTTGATCATCATGCCCCACAGGGTGCGCGCCTCCCACCAACGGTTGTAGGCGCTGCTGTTGCGGAAACTGATCAGCACCACCAGCGCCGAACCGAGCAGCGTCAGCGGCATCAGCGGCAGGTTGATCTTGGCGTTGAGGAACAACATGAAGTCGACGGTGACGGCAATGTCCCAGAGCAACAACCAGAACAGCGACCAGCCCACGTAGCCCATGGTCTTGATGATCAAACGGTATTTTTTGACGATGGCTGCTTTCAAACGGAAACCTCGTGGCGAGCGGTAAGCGTTAACGCCCTAGCTCCGACGCTGGTTCGGAGGTAAAGGTTCGCTGTCGAGTGAACTTCTTGGTTACGACAATTTTCAGGCAATAAAAAACCCGGTCATTACGCCGGTTTTTTTATTGCCTGCAGTTCTGCCAGAAGAATCAAAGTGAGGCTTTCACCTGCAAACCAAACACCAATGCATTGTCGATGTGCTGCCCGGAAAACGCGCCCGGTTCGATGATGTATTGCATGTTCGGGCGCAGCGTCAGCCACGGCGTGGCCTGATAGCCGTAGCCGAGTTCGATCAACTGCTCGCCACTGTCCAGGTTCGGGAACTGCGTGCCATTGGCCATGGCAGCGTCCTGTTGCACGTCGCGGCTGCGCGGGTTAAGCACGGCGCGGCCGTAGCCCAGAGCGACGGTGTCACGCGGGCGACCTTCGAACGGTTTGTACAGCACCAGACCGGTGCCGTACCACTTGCTGAATGGCGAAGCCGCTACGCTGGCCGCCGAGTATTGGCCGAACGCATGCAGGCTGCGGCCCTCGGACGATTGTGAACTCCAAACCGCCTGATCGATCAGCAAATAATGACCGCCACGGCCGGAGACTTCCTTGTCGCTGCCAATGCGTTTCACGTCGGAGCTGTCGTAGTAGTAACCGAGCTTGTATTCGCCAGGCAATTGGCCCGCGTGCTTGTACACCAGTTCGATCGGCACCACGGTGCCGGTGGTGTGTTTCGGGCCCAGATGCCAGGCGCGGCTGGAGTTGCCGTTGCTTTCCGGATCGACGTTGAACGCGGCCACGCGCAGTTGCCACGATGGCGACAAGTCGTATTTCACCCGCACGCCCAGGTGCGCGTTGGGGTAGTTGGTCCAGCCACTGCCGCCGGACATGTTCAGCGGATGGCCGCAGAAACCGGCGTTCATGAAGTTGCACAGAATGCCGCTGTCGAGGCCGCCGAGGTCGTTGCCCATGGCCATGTAACCCAGCTTCACGTTGAGCGCCGGGGTGAACAGACTGCGCTCATAGCTCAGTTCGGTCAGGCGGGTGTAGAGGCCGCCGTAGTTTTCCTGGATCGGCAGACGGTTGCCAACCAGATCTTCGGACGCGCTGTTGCCGCGGCGGTCGTTGATGGTCAGCTGAACCTTGCCGGCGTTCTCTACGCCATACAGCTTGCTCAGGTCGAACTGCGCGCCGAGCTTGATGTTCTGCGAGTAACGGCCGGAGCGATGCAGGCCGCCGTCGGCGTTGTAAGCCATTTCGCCGGTGTAATCGCCGGTGAACTTCATGCCGTCTTCGTCCATCTGGTGGCGCAGGCCACCCCAGTCACCGGTCAGGGTGTTGCGGGTCAACAGGTTTGAATCGGTATCGGCGAAGGCGGGCAGGGTGGTGCAGGTCAGGCCCAACAGCACGCCGTTGACCCAGCCGTTACGAGTAAAACCAAACATGGAGATCTTCCTGCTCAAAGCTGTAGCGATATCGGAAAGCGGCGCGGCACCCTCAGTTGCCGCGCGCAAAAAGAAAGCGCCCGTGTTCAGCACGGGCGCTGCGGTTTACGGCAAGGCGTAAGCCATCACGTAGTCGCCGCGATCGGTCGACTGACGTGCACCACCGGCGGTGACGACGATGTACTGCTTGCCGGTTTTCGGCGAAACGAAGGTCATCGGGCCGCCCTGACTGCCAACCGGCAGGCGCGCTTTCCACACCTCTTCACCGTTGCCGCTGTTGAAGGCGCGCAGGTAGAAGTCTTGAGTACCGGCGATAAAGATCAGGCCACCTTGGGTCGACAGGGTGCCGCCGAGGGTCGGCAGACCGATCTTGATCGGCAGGTGCATGCGGATGCCCAAGGGACCTGTGTCTTCAACGGTGCCGACCGGAACCTGCCACGCGACTTTCTGGGTCTTCATGTCAATGGCGGTCAGAGTGCCGAACGGCGGAGCCTGGCACGGAATGCCGGCCACCGACAGGAAGCGGTTTTTGTTCACCGCATACGGCGTGCCTTTGAGCGGTACCGCGCCCATGCCGGTGTTCAGCGCTTCACCACCGGACGAGGCCTGCGCCTTGTTCTGCGACGGGATCATCTGAATCCACAGGCCCAGGCGCATGTCGTTGACGAAGATGAAGCCGTGCACCGGGTCAGTGGAGATGCTGCCCCAGTTCATGCCGCCCAGCGAACCCGGGAAGCTCAGGGATTTATCGGTACCCGGCGCGGTGTACAGGCCGTCGTAACGCATCGATTTGAAATCAATCCGGCACAGCAACTGGTCGTACGGGGTGGCGCCCCACATGTCCGACTCAGTCAGATGCTGGGCACCGATCTGCGGCATGCCCACCGATTTTGGCTGGGTTGGCGAGTACGGTTCGTTCGGGATGTTCGCGGCTTTGACCGGGACTTCTTTAACCTCGGTCAACGGTTTGCCGGTGGCACGATCGAGCACGTAGATCTGCCCGGCCTTGGTGCCGATGACCAGCGCCGGAACGCTTTTGCCGTCCTTGGTGAAGTCGATCAGGCTCGGCTGCATCGGCAGGTCGAAGTCCCAGAGATCGTTGTGCACGGTCTGGAACACCCAGCGTTCATCACCGGTGGTGGCGTCCAGCGCGAGGATCGAGGCGCCGTAGGTGTGATCGAGTTTGCTGCGCTCGACACCATAGATGTCGGTGGACGAGCTGCCCATTGGCAGGAACACGGTGTTGGTTGCCGGATCGTAGGACATCGGCGCCCAGCTGTTCGGCGTGCTGCGCACATACGTGCTGCCGTCGGCCGGGGCCTTTTTGTCCTGCGGGTTGCCCGGGTCGAAGGCCCAGCGCATGGCGCCGGTGATTACGTCGAAACCACGGATCACGCCGCCCGGCATGTCGGTTTGCACGTTATCGGCTACGCGACCGCCGACCACCACAGTGGTGCCGGCCATCAGCGGAGCGGAGGAGAGCTGGTAGTAGCTGTCCGGTACGTCACCGAGACCGGCCTTCAGATCAACCTGGCCGTTGTTGCCGAAGCCCTGGCAGAACTCGCCGGTGTCGGCATCGACCGCGATCAGGCGGGCGTCGATGGTGTTGGTCAGCAGACGGCGCTGGCAATTGGCGGCCGGCGCCGGTTTGGCTTCGATGATGCTCGAATTGCTTGGCTGAGCGATGCTTTTGGTCGCATCGAAATAGGCCATGCCACGGCAACGCTGCCAGACTTTGGATTTGGCGTTGATCGCGTTCTTCCACAGCTCTTTGCCGGTGTCGGCATCCAGCGCGATCAGGTTGTTGTGCGGGGTGCAGATGAACACCTTGTTGCCGATCTGCAGCGGAGTGAGCTGGTCTTCGGCACCGTTGCCATCGCTCTCGGCGACGTCACCGGTGTGGTAGGTCCACGCTACTTTGAGCTTGTCGACGTTGTTGCGGTTGATCTGGTCCAGCGCAGCAAAGCGGCTGCCGCCCTCGGTATTACCGTAGTGCGCCCAGTCTTTTTGCGCCTTGTCTGGCTCAACCGGGGTCAGGCCCGGGCCAGTGCCGGTCGCGGCGACAGTCGGGTGCGCAACGAACATGTTGCCGGCAGCCACCGCCAGTCCCACGGCCAGGACAGCGGCAACGCCGTAAGCGCCACGACCCGGAACACCACCGTTGGTACGCTTGAGCAGCGGGTAGACCAGCGTCACCGCAAGACCCACGGCGCTGAACATGAACAGACGCGAGAACACCGGCCAGAACACCAGCCCGGCATCGCTCACCGCCCAGATCGCTGTCCCGACCAGAAACGCTGCAAACAGCCAGGCGCCGGCCGTCTTGTAGCGAGCGATCAGCAGACCGGAAACGGCCATCACCAGACCGCCCACGAGGAAGTACCACGACCCTCCCAGGCTGACCAGCTTCACTCCGCCAGCCGCAAGTGCCAGGCCGAGCAGGGCGATGATCACCCCCAGCCCGACCAGAATGAATTTTGATATGCCCGAGAGGCGTTGACTCTGCTTCACGTTGAATGTCCCGTTGAAATGAGGCGTGCATTATATAGATAGGTAACTACCTAGTTAAATCACTAATTCAGTAATGAACTGTTGTTCATTGCGAAATCCCCGTCCTGAGCGGGGACCTGCGCTTTCAAGGGCCTGGAAAGATATTTTGAATGCCTGAAAAACCACCTTTTTGTCAGAAAAAATGGGAGTTATGACAGCTGCCGTCATCAACCACGGTTATTGCGCAGAATCGAGAAATTCAACGCCGCCGCCACACACAACCAGGCCAGATAAGGAAACAGGATCAACCCGGTGATCAAATCCAGGCGCAACGCCATAAACACCATCACCGCGACCACCAGCCACAACAGCAGCAGAATCACCATGGCGGCGGCCACCTGATGCGCGCCGAAGAACACCGGCGTCCACAACGTGTTCAAGGCAATCTGCGCGGCCCATAGCGCCAGTACTGTCTGACTGCCAGGAATCAGGCTCAAGCGATAACCGGCCCAGGCCAGCAATAGATAGATTATTGTCCAGGCCACCGGAAACGCCCAATTGGGTGGAGTAAATCCGGGTTTATTGAGCCCTTCGTACCATGGCCCGGGCTTGAAAATCACCCCGGTAGTCGCCGCAGCGCCGCACGCGATCAGAAAAATCAGAAACGTCACCATTTTTCACTCCTTGGCCGCAGCCACTCTCTCTGGGATTACAGCGCCGCAACGGTCGCTCATTCGGATTTCATCGCCATCAGGTCGCTGACCCGCGCCACCAGCGTGTCGACGGCAAACGGCTTGGTCAGCACCTGCATGTCCGGGCCCAATTGACCGGCACCAATCACCGCGTTTTCTGCGTACCCGGTAATGAACAGGGTCTTCAGATTCTGGCGGATTTCCCGGCCGGCATCGGCCAGTTGCCGACCGTTCATGCCACCCGGCAAGCCGACGTCGGTGATCAGCAAGTCGATGTGTATGTCCGAGCGCAACATCTTCAGCCCGACCACACTGTCAGCGGCCTCTATCAAGGTGTAGCCGAGATCGCCGAGCACGTCTGTCAGCAGCGCACGCACCGTAGGCTCGTCGTCCACCACCAGAATTGTCTCGCCAGACTTGGGCAAGGCTGCCGGCGCGTTGTCCTTGTGATCCTGATTCGGCAGAGGCTCGCCATGGTAGCGCGGCAGATAAATGCACATCTCGGTGCCCTGGCCGACCTGCGAATGCACGCGCACCTGGCCACCGGACTGCTTGGCGAAACCGTAGATCATCGACAGTCCCAACCCGGTGCCCTGGCCCAGCGGTTTGGTGGTGAAGAACGGGTCGAAGGCCTTGGCGATGACATCGGCGGTCATGCCGGTGCCGGTATCGGTCACGCACAGGCACAGGTATTCGCCCTCGGGCATGTCCAGGGTGCGCGCCGTCTCGCAGTCCAGCGCACGGTTGGCCGTTTCGATGGTGATGCGCCCGCCATCGGGCATCGCATCGCGCGCGTTGATGCACAGGTTGAGCAGGGCGTTCTCCAACTGGCTGGCATCCACCAGCGTTGGCCAGAGCCCCGGCGCGGCGCGGGTTTCCAGAACGATGCTGGGGCCGACCGTACGCTGGATCAGCTCGGTCATGCCGGTCATCAGCGTGTTGACATCGGTCGGCCGCGGATCGAGGGTCTGGCGTCTGGAAAACGCCAGCAGACGGTGGGTCAGGGCGGCGGCGCGCTTGACCGCGCCCTGGGCGGTCACCATGTATTTGTCGACCTCATTCAGCCGGCCCTGGCTGATGCGCGCGCCCATCAACTCCAGCGCGCCGGAAATGCCGGCCAGCAAATTGTTGAAGTCATGCGCCAGGCCCCCGGTCAGTTGGCCGACGGCTTCCATTTTCTGTGACTGACGCAGTTTCTCTTCGGCCTGCATCAACTCTGCGGTGCGCGATGACACGCGCTGCTCCAGCGTATCGTTGAGCGCGCGCAACGCGGCGATGGCGCGGTCGCGCTCCGCTTCGACATTGCGCCGTTCCTCGACATCGATCAGCACGCCGGGAAAGCGCAGCGGCGTTCCATCATCGGCACACTCAACACGGCCGTTGGCCTCGATCCACTGATATTTGCCGTCTGTGCGGCGCACACGGTACTGGTGGGAGTAGGCGCCACCACGGCCGATGGCTTCGTTGATCGCGGTGGTCAGTCCATCCTGGTCTTCGGGATGCACGGTCACCATGACTTGTTCGAGGCTGAGCCCTTCGCGGCCCAGCGCCGGGTCGAGATCAAACACCCGGGCGAACGCTTCGTCCACGGCAAAGCGGTCGGTGAGCAGGTCCCAGTGCCAGGTGCCAATGATCGCACCGGCGGCGAGCGCCAGTTGCACACGCTCGACGTTCTCCCGCGCCAGCGCTTCACTGGCACGCAAACGCTCTTCGGCGTCGCGCCGCTGGGTGACGTCGTTGAACAGGATCGCGATCTGCCGGTCGGCAGGATCGCCAACACGCACCGCGCGCACGTCGAACCAGCGTTCGAAGGTGTTGGCATAATTTTCGAAATTCGCCGGCTCTCCGGTCTTGGCCACGTGGCCGTAGGTTTCGAACCAGAAGCTTTCCAGATTGGGCGCGAACTCGGTCACCCATTTGCCGCGCAGGTTGACCCCGCATTGGTGTTCGAACGCCGGGTTGGCTTCGACGAAGTAGTAATCGACGGGTTTATCGTCAGCGTCGAATTTGACCTTGACGATGGCGAACGCCGATTCGATGGTTTCCAGAATGGTGATGAAGCGAGCCTCGCTGCGGGCGAGCGCATCCCGACTGGCTTGCAGTTGCGCCGCCATGTCGCGATCGAGGTCAACGTCCTGCGTGTCGACCAGGGTGCTCTGAAGCGCCGCGCGCAATCGCCTTACCTCTGACTCAAGCGCTTCGCGACTAAGGTGTTCAAGGGTATCCATGTGACCTGCTTTATTGAATGTTCAGGGGCTGGCTTCATAGAGCGCGTAGGCACAACGCGAGCAGTGAACGTCGCGCTCGCAGGGGACTTGAGCGCCGATCATCCGTTGACCGGGCGCGCTGTGCTTAAGTTTCACCATCCGCGCAAGCGAGCGCTCATTTCAGATCGATTCGCCGTTATCCAGGCGCGCCAACAGGTTCTGCCCGCGTTGCCACAGCGCCTCCTGTCTGGCTGGCGGCATGCGGTCGAGGTTCTTGTACATCATCGCCATGCGCTGATTGCCGCGCAGTTGTTCACCGTGGCGCATCAGAAAATGCCAATACAACGCATTAAACGGGCAGGCATTGTCCGCGGTACTTTCGCTGACCTTGTAGGCGCAGCTTCGGCAGTAGTCGGACATGCGATTGATGTATTGGCCACTGGCGCAATAGGGTTTGGAACCGAGGTAACCGCCATCGGCATGCATGACCATGCCCAAGGTGTTGGGCAGCTCGACCCAGTCAAAGGCGTCCATATAGATCGCCAGATACCACTCACAGATCTGGCTCGGCGCGATGCCGGCGAGCAGGGCAAAATTACCGGTGACCATCAGCCGCTGGATGTGATGCGCGTAGGCGTGCTGCAGACTCTGGCCGATGGCCTGGCGCATGCAGTTCATCTGCGTCGCACCGGTCCAGTAGAACTCGGGCAGTGGCCGGTCGTTGCCGAATACATTGCCCAGTGCGTAGTCCGGCATTTTCAGCCAGTACACGCCGCGCACATATTCCCGCCAGCCGATCAGTTGCCGAATGAAGCCTTCGGCGGCATTCAGGGCAATCCTGCCGGCCCAATAGGCCGACTCGACGTCGCTGCACAACTGCCGCAAATCCAGCAGGCCAATATTGAGCGCAGCGCTGATGCGCGCGTGAAACAGAAACGGTTCGTCACTGGCCATGGCGTCCTGATAATCGCCGAAACCCGCCAGACCATAATCCAGAAAATACTCCCACAGCGCCTGCGCGTCGGCATGGGTGACCGGGTAGTTGAAGTCGTCGAGTGCACCGTAATGCTGACTGAAACGGGCCTTCACCAGGTCCAGCACTTCGCGGGTGATCGCGTCATTACCGAAACGGATCGGGTAGGGGGCTTTCACGCCTTTGGGCAGGGACTTGCGGTTCTCTGCATCGAAATTCCACGCGCCGCCCACCGGCGTGCCGTCGCCATTGAGCAGCAGGCGACTCTTGCGGCGCATCTCGCGATAGAAGAACTCCATTCGCAACTGCTTTTTGCCGGCGGCCCAGGCGGCGAACTCGGCGCGACTGCACAGAAAACGCGTATCGGCGTGCCAATGGATGGGCAAGCCACAGTCCCTGATCGATTGCTCCAGGCGCCAGTCCCCGCACTCGGTGACGTGCACTTCCTCGACCTGCAACCGCTGTTGCCAGCGGCGTAATTCCCCCGGTACAGAGCCGCTGTTGTGCGGATCATCCAGGGTCACGTATTCGACACGAACGCCCTGATCTCGCAGGGCCTGGGCGAAATGGCGCATGGCACTGAAGATCAGGGCAATCTTTTGCGGGTGGTGCGGCACATGGCTGGCTTCTTCCATGACCTCGACCAGCAGCACGCTGTCGCGCTCGCTATCGAGCGTCTGCACTGAAGCCAGATCAAAGGACAACTGATCGCCCAGTACCAGGCACAACCGACGGTTCTGGTTCATTCACAGTATCCGTTTCATAACGGTGTGGTCAGCGAAAACGGAATCCGCAGCTCTTCGACGGGCCCGCTATCACGCCCGCACATTTCATCGTGCACGCATTGCTGCACCAGCACGCAGGGGAATGCCGGCACAGTCTGCAGCAGGTCACGCAGATGGGTGATTGAACGCAGATGCATCGGTTTGGCCGCATCGTCGAGCAAGGTGAACTGGCCGTGATCCAGGCGGATGCGGGCCAGATAAAAACCACCTTCGAGTGACAGCAGCTCCAGCTCACGTATTTCGCTGTTGGCCGCACGTTCGGTCAGGGTTTGCAGATTCATGCTTCACTCCTTGCCTACCAGGGCAGGCGTTGTCCATCGTAGGCAAAGAACTGGCCGCTGTCGGCCGCGGTCAATTGGTCAATCAGGTTGAGTAACTGGTCAGCGGCGACATCTGCCGGACGCGCGCTGGAAGCGCCGCGAAAAGGTTGCGACAAGCCCGACACGACTGTGCCTGGATGCAAACTCAGCAAGCGGCTTTGCGGGCGGGTGCGCGCCAGTTCGATCGCCGCCGTCTTGATCAGCATGTTCAGTGCTGCTTTGGAGGCGCGATAGGCGTACCAGCCGCCCAAACGGTTGTCGCCGATGCTTCCGACCTTGGCCGAGAGCATCGCCATCGCCCCTTGGGGAGCGAGCAGCGGCAGAAAATGCCGCAACACCATTGCCGGTCCCAGCGTGTTGACTTGAAACACGGCTTGCAGCGCATCCGCCTCGATCGCGCTGTAGCTCTTTTCTGGCTTGATCCGCTCACGATGCAGCAGACCCGCAGCGTGCACGATCAACTGATAGGGCGCTTCTGCGGCCAATTCGGTGGCTGCGCTGGCGATGGTTTCCGGTTGCTCCAGATCCAGCGCCGGAACGGTGTTGCGCCCCAGCTCACGAACGCCGGCACAGCGCGGATCCTGACTGAGCTGCTGGCAAAATGCGCTACCGATAGCGCCACTGGCGCCAATCACCAGTGCGCGATAACCATCGCCCAGGGAGGCCATGCTGAACGGGCTGTTCATTGATTTTCTCCCGAGCCCTGGCGACGGAAGAACAAGGTCACCTGGCCGACTTCAACACCGAGCTTGGACATGCTGGTGCGGTTGATCAGCGTGTCCTCGTCCATCTGGTACATCCAGTCGTCCATGCTCATTTCATAGGTCGAGCCATCAACTGGCAGATTCAGGCGATAACGCCAGTGCAGCGCATTACCGGCGACCTGACCTGTGGCGACGCCCACCACATCACCCGCACGCCCGCTCCAGCGCCCCTGGCCCTCGGGCGTCAGGGTCCAGACGCGGCGTTGGCGCGTGCCGTCGCTGTACAGGAAGCGCTCATCGAGAATCAGGTTGTCGCCTTCACGATGGCTGACGATGTTGACCTCAAAGCGCTTGACCACTTCCCCGGAGCGCTTCTGAAACATCCCCCAGGCTTTCACGGGTTTGCTGAAAAAGCGTTGCAGATCCAGCGCCGGTTGCTGATCGGCATAGTGGCTGACATCCACGCTGCCGCAGCTTGCAACGCCGAGTACCAGAGCCAGTAAGAGCACAAGTCGGGCCATTGCCGTTCTCCCTGAGTGCACAGGTATGGGGGTGAAGTTGGGAATATCGTGCTTGTACAGTAGATTTATCGTGTACAGGTTTATCGCGCCTGTCGAAGGTCGGAAATCAACTTCGCCGCCCGATCAATTGCAGGAACTCCTGACGCGTCGTGGAGCTGTCGCGAAAAGCACCGAGCATCACCGAAGAGGTCATGATCGAATTCTGCTTTTCGACGCCGCGCATCATCATGCACATGTGCCTGGCTTCAATGACCACGGCCACGCCAGAGGCATCGGTGATCTGCTGAATCGCCTCGGCGATTTGCCGGGTGAGGTTTTCCTGGATCTGCAGACGGCGGGCGAACATGTCCACCACGCGCGCTACTTTCGACAGTCCCAGCACCCTGCCGGTGGGGATGTACGCCACGTGTGCCTTGCCGATGAAAGGCAGCATATGGTGCTCGCACAAGGAATAGAGCTCGATGTCACTGACGATGACCATCTCATCGCTTTGCGATTCGAACAGGGCACCGTTGGTGACGTCTTCCAGGCTCATCGAGTAGCCGTTGCACAGATACTGCATCGCTTTGGCCGCACGTTTGGGTGTGTCGAGCAGACCTTCGCGTTCGGGATTTTCACCGACACCGACGAGGATTTCGCGGTAATGGCTGGCTAGTAGTGGGTTCATTCAGGGTGCTCGCGGCAGTGCTGTGCGTGGGGGCCAATCCGTAGCGGAAGAGTTGTACGTAAAGAAGTGCTTTGTATAGGTTTTATTCAAGATAGGCGGAAAAAATCCACCTGACAATCAATCGGCAATCTTTTTTGTGCAGATGCGAAAACCTCGCAGCGCAGCGCGCGAGGTTGCGGGTATAGCGGGGGAGAAGAGGAAGCGCTCCCGGTGAGTGGGAGCGCTGTGCGAATTCGCGGAATTATTCGCTGTAGGTCGGGTAATCCACATAGCCTTCGGCATTGCCGCCGTAGACCGTCGCGGGATTCAGTGGATTGAGCGGCCAGTCATTGGCGATGCGCGCCGGCAGGTCCGGGTTGGCCATGAATGGCCGGCCGAAAGCCACCAGATCCGCCAGTCCCGATTCAAGCAATTGCACACCGGATTCAGCGTTGTAACGCCCGGCGTAGATGATCGCGCCATTGAAGGTATCG
The DNA here is from genome assembly GCF_004683905.1 of Pseudomonas fluorescens. Classification (NCBI taxonomy): domain Bacteria; kingdom Pseudomonadati; phylum Pseudomonadota; class Gammaproteobacteria; order Pseudomonadales; family Pseudomonadaceae; genus Pseudomonas; species Pseudomonas fluorescens. The sequence continues at coordinate 3,089,189 of NZ_CP038438.1, read as the reverse complement.
CGCACTGCACGGCGGAAGGTTTGCGGCATCGCGGGCGCGTCGTCCCAGTCCGCTTCGGCGATGGACAGGTAGGCGATGCCCACATCCTCAAGCACTTTGATCGCTTCGATGTAAGTGGTGTGCGGGTCCTCTTCGACCATGCCCAGATAGGTGCGCGCTTCATCGGTGGTGGTGAACAGCGGCGCGAAACGCACGCCGACTTTATCTTTACCGATGCACTCGGCGACACCCGACACCACTTCGCGCAGAAAGCGCAGGCGATTGTGCAGCGAGCCACCGTATTGATCGGTGCGCACATTGCTGTGGGCAGAAATGAACTGGTTCACCAGATAGCCATTGGCGCAGTGCAGTTCGATCCCGTCGAAGCCGGCGTCCATCGCATTGCGCGCCGCCTGTATATAGAGCTGAACCAGTTCCTGGACTTCATCGGTGCTCAGTGCTCGCGGCGCGGATGGCGTAACCAGTTCGCCGGCGCCCGGCGCAGTTTCGATGAACACGCTGACTCGCTCGGTGGCGATGGCGGACGCTGAAACCGGTGCCGCCCCATCAGGCTGCAGCGCGGTGTGGGACACACGGCCGACGTGCCAAAGCTGGGCGAATATCACGCCGTCCTGTGCATGCACCGCTTCGGTGACTGTGCGCCATCCGGCAATTTGCTCAGGGGTGTGAATGCCGGGAGTCCAGGCGTAGCCCTGACCGCGAGGCTCGATCTGCGTGCCTTCGGTGACCAGCAGACCGGCGCCGGCGCGTTGCTGGTAATACTCGGCCATCAATGCGTTGGCGACATTGCCCGGTTGTGTGCTGCGCTGGCGGGTGAGGGGCGGCAGGACGATGCGGTTCTTCAGGGTGTGCAGGCCCAGTTTGACGGGGGTGAAGTAAGGGCTGTTGTTCATGTGATTCCTGTTTTGGCCTTATTAGACCAGTCGACTAGTAATGCGGTAAAAAAACACCGTGCGGGATGCGCACGGTGTCTGGACGCTGGAGGGCTCAGGCCAACAGCTTCAGCAGTTTTTCGGCGACGGCTGCCGAGCTGGCCGGGTTTTGACCCGTCACCAGTTGACCATCGGTCACCACGTGAACCTGCCAGTCAGCGACCTTGGAGTAGCGGCCGCCGAGACGCTGGAATTCGTCTTCGATCAGGAACGGCACGACATCGGTCAGGCCTACAGCGGCTTCTTCAGCGTTGGTGAAACCGGTGACGTCCCGGCCTTGAATCAACGGTTTGCCATCGGCAGCCACCACGCGACGCAGAACGCCCGGCGCATGGCAGACGAAACCGTGAGGTTTGTTGCTGCGGTCGAACGCTTCGATCAGCGCAATCGAGTGTTTGTCATCGGCCAGATCCCACAGCGGGCCATGGCCACCGGGATAAAACACGGCATCGAAATCCTCAGCGCTGACATCCGCCAGGCGCCCGGTATTAGCCAGCGCCTGCTGAGCAGCAGGGTCCTTGCGGAAGCGGTCGGTTTCAGCGGTTTGCGCATCGGGCTCATCGCTTTTCGGATCGAGCGGTGGCTGGCCGCCGGCCGGCGATACCAGAGTGATCTGCGCGCCGGCATCCTTGAAGGCGTAGTAGGGGGCCGCGAACTCTTCGAGCCAGAAGCCGGTTTTCTTGCCGGTGTTGCCAAGCTGATCGTGGGAAGTCAGAACCATCAAGATTTTCATAGAGCGCCCTGTATTGGTCTGGTGTCCTCGACGGGTTCGTCTGCGACACCTCGGAAGGAGTGACGGCCACAGAATAGATTCATATTAGACCGGTCGTCTAGTAAATTTTTACGCTCGTGTTTCCGCGCCATCACTGTGGCAAACTCCTGCTCATCAGAAATATACGACTGGTCTAATGTTTGGTATTTTGCGCCCCATGAAACCGACCTACGACGATACCCGCCAACACCTGCTCGACACCGGCCACCGCATGATGGCCGAAAAGGGCTTCACCAGCGTTGGCCTGAGCGAGATCCTGCAGACCGCCGGTGTGCCCAAGGGCTCGTTCTATCACTACTTCAAATCCAAGGAACTCTACGGCCAGGCGCTGCTGGAGGACTACTTTGTCGGCTACCTGGCAGATATGGAGCGACGCCTGACTCTGCCTGGGCTCAGTGCCTATGAGCGGCTGATGGATTACTGGCAGGGCTGGCAGAACCGCTGCACCCTGGAAGGCCATGGTGATGAATGCCTGGTGGTGAAGTTGAGCGCGGAAGTCGCCGACCTGTCCGAGTCGATGCGCCTGACCTTGCGCGACGGCGCCGAGCGCATCGTTGCGCGAATTACGACGTGCCTGGAAGAAGGGCAGTTGGATAAAAGTTTGCCGCAGACTGACGCTCGGCAACTGGCAGAAACCCTCTATCAACTGTGGTTGGGGGCGAGTCTGTTGAACAAACTGCAGCGCACGGGGCAGTCGTTGCAGACGTCGATGGTGATGACCAAACAGCTTTTGCAAAGCTGAGGACCCCCACAACCCTTTCTCCCGACCCGCCAAGGAAGCGTAAATGGGCCTGCGACATACTCCTTTTTTTCACATGCCAACAGGTTGCATCTTGGCATTGGCCGGCGTGCTTCTCAGCGGCTGCTCCAGCCACACGGTGCCCCGACCTGTCGAGCGCGACCCTTGCCTCGACGCAGGCCCGGTAAACAGTCTCGGGTACGATCACTGTGTGGCTGAGCGGGATCGCCAAAGGAAGGAAGCACTTGAAGCGCTGCTTGACGATGACCCGGCTCATCTGCAGCACTTGCAAATCATCGAAATGCCCGAGAGCAAGTACCAATCTTCTGATTTCCCGGATACGCCCATCCCCATGTCCTACAGGGGAGTGGATTCGATTTCGCTGGCTGAAAAGCAAGCGCTGCCGTTCAAGGCCCGGATAGTCTGGAAATATTCTTCACCGAGCCTCCAGCCAGAGCGCCGAGACGCCCTGCAGATGGAGAAAATGCAGGTGCTGATCATGTCGGCGGTGCAGGAAAACGGGCTGGCGAAGTGGGTATGCACAGCCACCGGTGGGCAACAGCGGGAGTGGATCTTCTATACGCAAAGCGATGAGGCCTTCATCACCAAGGTACGAGCCGCTCTGGCGCAGACCGGTCCATACCCCGTCGAGTTAAAGGCACAGAGGGACGCGGCGCCCAGCGTCGGGAGGCAACCAGCACAAGACATCCGTGTCACCCCCAAATTGTGTATGGAATGAAACGCGTGCCGCGGGCGCGGCGATTACCATTTTTTCAGCACCACTGACGAGCGGCAGCCATAAAAAGTGGAACTCCAACTCCCAGCCACCAGTCAACTTTTCTGTCGAGACTCAGAGCTTCCCACTTAAACGAAGGTTTATGAATCATGAAGAGTGAACAGGTAGAAGGCGTAGCGGAAAAGTTGGCTGGCAAGGCGCAGAGCGCGGTCGGGAAACTGATGGGTGATTCGAAGATGGAAGCTGAAGGTGCCGGACATCAGGCGGCTGGACAGCTGACTAAATCCTACGGCGATGCACTGGATAACGTATCGACCTTCGTCAAAGAAAAACCGATAGCTGCAATCGCGATAGGTGCTGCGGCATTGATCCTGATAAACCGAATTTTTCGTCGCTGAGTGAGTGACCGGGTTTTTCACCAGACGTTGAAAGACAGGAAAATTGAATTAAAGGAAAGGGCCCTTAGGGGCTCTTTTTTTTAACCAGCCTTTCATGGACGTTATGGATTCAACGACATCCCGCTCAATGCGCGGGAAATGCAGTGTTCTTCTCAGTGATAGTGGATGATGTTCTGGAAGATGAGCGCGCCGCCCAATCCATCCCGTCGCTCAGTTCGCCGCCCAATCGGCTCGATACTGCAACAGGAAGTCGACGAATGCCCGAACCCGCTGAGGAACATAGCGGCCATGGGGGTAGAGCAGGGTGTAAGGCCTGGAGCGTCCATTGTAGGGCTGGAGTACCTCGACGAGGCTGCCATCGGCCAGTTCGCGCTCGACAATGAATTTGTAAGTCTGGAACAGACCCGCACTGTGTTTGGCCAGGGTAACGCCGCCCAGCACATCATCCGAGCAGCAATAACTGCCCTCAGTGAAGATCTCCCGATGTTTGCCCCCGACGTCGAACAGCCATGAGATGCGTCGACCGCTGCTCGGCAGTTCAAATTGAATGCACTCGTGAGCGACGAGGTCATCCAGTGTCGTTGGCGTGCCGGCCTTGCTCAGGTATTCAGGTGTTGCGACCACGACCAGTTGTGCGTCTTCGAGCAAGCGCGCAATCAGGGTCGAGTCCGGTTGAGCGCGAACCCGAATCGCCAGGTCATAGCCCTCCGCCACGAAGTCGATATTTCGGTTACCCAAGTGGATATCTACGCTGACGTCTGGATAAAGCGCTCGAAACTTCGGCAGAAGCGGCAAGATCCGGTGATGCCCATAGGTGGTCGGAAGACTGATACGCAGCCGCCCTGAAGGCATCGATTGAGCGCCCATGACTTCTTGCTGCGCTTCCACCAGTTGAGTCAGGGCTTGTCGACATTGTTCGTAGAACACCCGCCCCGGTTCAGTCATCCGGATGCTGCGCGTGGTTCTCACGAACAGGCGTGATCCCAAACGCTCCTCAAGACGCAAAATCGATCGGCTTACTGCCGCAGGCGTCACACCGGCGACCTGCGCGGCTGCGGTAAAACTGCCGGTTTCCGAGGCGAGGCAAAACAGCTCGATGCTGCCTAACTGCAGGTCATCAAAATGGCGCTTCATATTAATCACACCGGGTATTCGCGAAGTGCCCGAAAGCATACCGATGTCGATGATGCAGTGGCGAGGACCGGGGATCGATTCATTACACCGCGTCACAAATGAAGTAACCGCACCCGCATTTATTCATTGAAGGCAACCTCCTAGAGTTCACTCCACTGCCGCCTCCTCATGCCGATGAGGCGCGAACTGGAGACTCTCCCGTGCCTTTCATCAGCGTTCGTATCACCCGCGACGGCGTTACCAAAGAACAGAAAGCCCAGGTCATCGCCGAGATCACCAAAACCATGCAGACGGTGCTCAACAAGGATCCGCACCTGACGCACATCGTGATCGAGGAAGTCGATACCGATAACTGGGGCTACGCAGGAATAACCACTACCGAGTACCGCCAGTCGCTGGTGGAGCCCAAGTAATGACGCCATCAGGCTCGTCTGTGTGTGAAACCCCTTTCGTAAACTATTGAGGAATTATCATGAGCCATTCAAAAAAAGTCGTTGTGGTCACTGGCGCATCCCAAGGGCTGGGCGCAGGCATCGTTGAAGGTTTTCGCAAACTCGGCTATCGAGTGGTGGCGACTTCGCGTTCCATCAAACCGTCAGCGGATCCGGACATCCTGACCGTCGCCGGTGACATTGCCGATCCGGTGACTGCCGAGAAAATCATCCGCGAAGGCGTAGCGCGTTTCGGCCGCATTGACACGTTGGTGAACAACGCCGGGATCTTCCTCGCCAAACCGTTCACAGCCTATACCCGCGAAGAGTATGTAAATACTGTGGCCACCAACATGGGCAGCTTCTTCCACATGTCGCAGCAGGCGATTGCCCAGATGGAGAAACAAGGTGAGGGTGGACACGTGGTCAGCATCACCACATCGCTGGTCGATCATGCCATCGATGGGGTGCCGTCGGTGCTGGCGTCGCTGACCAAAGGTGGCATGAACGCCGCGACCAAATCCCTGGCGATCGAGTACGCCAAGCGCGGCATCCGCGTTAACGCCGTATCGCCTGGCATCATCAAGACCCCGATGCATGGCGAGGAAAATCACGCCGCTCTGGGCAGCCTGCATCCGGTCGGACACATGGGCGAGGTGCAAGACATCGTTGCGGCGGTGCTGTACCTGGACAGCGCCAACTTCGTCACTGGCGAAATCCTGCATGTCGATGGCGGCCAAAGCGCCGGTCACTGATGAAGAAAGCGAGTCGACAAGAAGCCGCCCCAGGCGGCTTCTGCCTTACTTATCTGTCGCCATCACATCTGTTTGCCGTTACGCGCAGCGATCGCAACGGTGGTCGGCGAATCAGCCAGTGACACGAATTTGCGGGTCGCGCCATCCAGAGCATCGATGCATCCCGCTTCGATGTCGTAGACCCAGCCGTGCAGATTCATGCGTCCCTGCTCAAGCGCCAGGGCCACCGATGGATGCGTCCGCAGATTCGCCAGTTGCGCGATCACGTTTTCCCGCACCAGACCATCAAGCTTGGCGCGGGGGGTGTCGAACTCATGTGCTGCGTTAATCGCTTTCGCGGCGTCCGAGTGACGTAGCCAGTTAGCAACCGCCGGAAGATGGTCCAGGCACGTGCAGCGTGAAATCGCGCCCATCGCCCCGCAGTCCGAGTGGCCGCAGATCACAATATCCTGTACCCCGAGCACGGCGACCGCATACTCGACGGTCGCCGACACGCCACCCGGTTCAGGGCCGTAAGACGGCACAATGTTGCCGGCGTTACGAATAACGAACAGTTCGCCCGGCTCGCGCTGCGTAAGGAGTTCCGGCACCACACGGCTGTCCGAGCAGGTGACGAACAACGCCTTTGGATTCTGTTCTGTCGCGAGCTGCTTGAACAGCTCGACGCGTTGCGGATAAACCTCGCGCTGAAAGCGCAGAAAGCCGTCAATAATGTCCTGCATGAAGTCCTCCAAACCCGAAAAGCAGATGTGGGCACGAGCACTCGATATGCCTTCGCGCCGCTGTGGTCGGCATTATTGCAGACGTCGCAGGTGTTGGCAGTAGTCGTGCAAGATGCACTTCGAGCCAAGTGATGTCGGCGACGAAGCTCTGGCATTGCTGGCGTCGTCGCTGCGCAGCATTTCGATCCGCGCTTGGCGACTATTATTCTGCAACGGCGGTTACCTGATCACTTATAAGCTGAGCCAAAATTCGCACAGGCTCGGTGAAACTCTGTCGAGATCGATGTACCAGCCCGATATCCCGGTGAAAGGTGTGTTGTCCCAAATCGATCGCTCGTACACCTTCGGGCCATTCCTGATGGGGCTCTGTCTGTGGCACCAGCGCTATGCCTACACCTTTTTCCACCAGTTTGATGATGGCCTCCAGTTCATCCAGTTCGCAAACTTCCTGCAAGGTGAAATGCATCTGTCGCAGGAAACGATCAACCTGCCGGCCGCCAAAAGATGATCGGTCATAGCGAATGAATGGCTGGCTGGACAGCAGTTCCGACCAGTCTTCTCCCTCCAGCTCGCGTGGCACGATCAGTCGGTAGGGCTCTCGCGCCAGCGTCGTCCAGCGCAGGTCACTTTGAAGAGAGAAAGGCGGTCGAATGATGACAGCCATGTCGATTTCGCCGGCGTCTACGAGGTTCACCATCTCCATTGAAAGCCCTGGAATGACACGTGTGCGGCATTGCGGACACTGCTGGTGAAACTTCGCCAGCGCATCGGGCAAATAGGAACGTTGCACGGATGCGATCGCACCGATGTTGATGAGTATGTTGGTAGGTTGGCCCTGCGCAGTGGAACCCAGATTGTCGTATAGCCTGAGTAACTCCTGCGCCTGCAGAAGTATCTGGTGACCCATTTTGTTCAGATGGGCCGAACGTCCTTTCCTGTCGAAAATCTCAAAACCGAGTTCGGTTTCCAGGCGCTGAATCTGCGCGCTGACAGCGGCCTGGGTCAGGCCGATTTTGTTCCCGGCAGCGGCGAATGTGCCTTCCCGCGCCACCGCAATGAGTGTTTTCAGTTCTTTGATCATTCACAAATATTAATTGTGTTTCTGAGAAATATATATTGATTTTTATGTTTGGTTTTCCGTCCTAGGATGTTTTCCATCCCCGGCACCGGCTGAACCCAGAGAGTTGATGACGGTGGAAATGTTCGCCAACCAACAAAAAATATTTGGAGTTCTGATGAGCCTCTCGCCATTTCACCTCGCGATCCCTGTTTATGACCTGGCTGCGGCGCGCACCTTCTACGGTGAGGTCTTTGGTCTTGAAGAAGGGCGCTCCAGCACGCAATGGGTCGATTTCGATTTTTATGGTCACCAACTGGTGATCCACGAACATCCGAAAACAGCCTCACAAGAGAGCGTTCACAGCAACCCGGTCGACGGACACGATGTCCCGGTTCCGCACTTCGGCATCATTTTGGGTTGGGAACAATGGGAAGCGCTGGCCGAACGTCTGAAGTCGTTTGGTACCGAGTTTGTGATCGAACCGTACATTCGGTTTAAAGGCCAAGTAGGCGAGCAAGCCACCATGTTTCTCTTTGACCCGTGCGGCAACGCTCTTGAATTCAAGGCGTTCAAGGATATGAGCCAGCTCTTCGCTAAATAGGAACACGCATGGCACAACCCGTTTGTGCCATTCGATCTCAAGTGAGCTGGAAGCTCATGACTCTAGCAACTGCGAATAGACGCAGACCTTTCATTCCAACAAGAAGGCTAGACATGAAACGTATTCCCTTGGTGTGGCAAATCGTTGCCGGGCTATTGCTTGGCGTGCTTGCAGGTTGGTACTTCAATACGCATCCGCACTATCAGACATGGGTGAGTGCGGAGATCCTCAAACCGCTCGGTGACATCTTTATCAAGATGATGAAGATGGTGGTTGTTCCGATCGTGTTCTGTTGCATGATTTTGGGGATCGCGGGCGGCGGTGACAGCAAATCGTTCGGGCGTATGGGTGTGAAGTCGCTCGGCTACTTCTTTGCGATTACCGCGCTGGCCATCGTCATAGGCCTGTGTTTTGCCAACCTCTTCGAACCAGGACGAGGAACCGATATTTCAGGCCTTTCGCATGGCGCTGCATCGATCACGCTTGAGCCGTCCAAAGGGGCGCTGGTGATTTTGCAGAACATCGTTCCAGACAACGTGATAGTGGCAATGTCAGAAGCGAAGTTGCTGTCGGTACTGTTCTTCGCTGTGCTGTTGGGGCTGGCGTTGAATGCTTTGCCCAAAGACAAAAGCGCGCCATTTATTGCGGTTGTTCAGAGCCTTTCCGATGCGATGTTCAAGGTGGTTTCCATTGTGATGGCCTACGCGCCGATAGGGGTGTTTGGCATGATCGGCGCGACCGTCGCGACGTTTGGTTTTGCCTCGCTGCTGCCGCTGCTCAAGTTGATTGGGGTGGTGTATCTGGCGCTGATGGTGTTCGCTTTAGTGGTACTGGGTGGCATTTGTTATTTGATTGGCGAAAACATCTTCAAGTTGATCCGCTACTTCCGTAATGAGTTGATTCTGGCGTTTTCCAGTGCCGCCTCAGCCGCCGTCATGCCGCAACTGATGACCAAACTGGAAAGCTACGGTGTACCGCGTCGGATCGTCAGTTTTGTGGTGCCGGTGGGGTATGCGTTCAATCTCGACGGCGCATCGATTTTTCTCGGTGTGGCGACCATTTTTGTGGCGCAACTCTATAGGATCGACCTGTCTCTGTCACAGCAGATTCTGTTGGTCGTGACGATGGTACTGACCTCGAAGGGCACCGCAGGTGTGCCTGGGTTTGCAATCGTGATCTTGTCAGCCACCTTGGCCTCTGCCGGTCTTCCGTTGGAAGGTGTGGCATTGATCGCCGGCATTTTCAGGATTATCGACAGCGGCACCACCACGCTCAATGTACTGGGCAATGCGATTGCGCCGCTGGTTATCAGCAAGTGGGAGAAAGTCGCGCTAGAGCCCTCACGAACGGGTCATACAGACGACCACCTGTGTGACCAGGTGCAACGCTGCCGGTAACAGTCGTGAACACGATGGCAGCTTTTGAAACAGCATTATCACCAGCAAACGCCTGCTGACAGAGGGGCGTATTTTTTTAACCTTCCACTAGACGACCGGTCTATTCAGTCGAGGATTTTATGACGGCTAACACGTTTGATACCGACCTCTTTTCGCCCATGCAAATGGGCGCACTCCAATTGGCTAACCGAATTGTCATGGCACCTGTGACACGCAGCCGAATGGCCGAAGACGGCGTACCGAATGAAATGCACGCGACTTACTACGCCCAGCGCGCCAGTGCAGGCTTGATCATCGCCGAAGCGACCAATATTTCTCCCCAGGGGCGGGGTTACGCCATGACCCCGGGTATCTGGTCGGAGGCACAGGTAGCTGGCTGGAAAAAAGTCACTGACGCGGTGCACGCGGCGGGGGGCAAAATCGTCAGTCAGTTGTGGCACGTGGGGCGCTTTTCGAGTGTCGAGCTACAACCCGACGGAGAAGCGCCAGTAGCGCCTTCGGCGATCAAGGCCGAAGGCAGCACCTACACCGAGAAAGGCTTTGTCGAGGTGTCGATGCCTCGCGCACTGGAAACCTCGGAGATCCCTGGAATCATCCAGCAGTACAAACTGGCCGCAGAGAATGCCCGGCGAGCCGGTTTCGATGGTGTGGAAGTGCATTCCGCCAACAGCTATCTGCTTGACCAGTTCCTGCGCGATTCCACCAATCAACGCACTGACCCATATGGCGGCTCCATCGAGAACCGGGCTCGACTGACGCTGGAAGTCACCGCAGCCGTGATTTCGATCTGGGGTAGCGATCGGGTCGGTATTCGCCTCTCGCCAGTCACACCCGATGCCGGAAATACACCTCCCGACAGCAATGTCATGGCGACTTACGGTTACCTGATTCAGCAGCTCAATCAATTCAATCTGGCTTATCTGCATTTTGTCGAAGGCGCCACGGCGACCTCCCGCACGGTCCCGGAAGGCGTGGATCTGGACGCACTGAGTGCGCAGTTCGAAGGGCCATTCATCGGCAATAACAACTACGACCTGCCGATGGCGCTAGAGCGTCGTGCGCAGGGGCGGATCGATGCGGTGGCGTTTGGTCGTTTGTTCATTGCCAACCCCGACCTCGTGGAGCGCTTGCGTCGCGGGATCGAGCTCACCATCGCGCCACGCGAGAGTTACTACGGCGGCGGTGCCAAGGGTTACATCGACTGGCCAACCGCGAACGCCTGAACGACGGCATTTATCGATAAGAGGTAATGAGCATGAATTATCTGCAAAACAAGGTAGCCATCGTCACCGGCGCGTCTTCCGGCATCGGCGCCGCCACCACCCGCGCGCTTGTCGCCCAAGGCGTGCGCGTAGTGGCCGCTGCACTGGATGAACAGGGTCTGGAAAGCTTTGTCGCCGAGTTGCGGGCGGGCGGTAACGAAGTGGTCGCTTTTACCACCGACGTGACTCAGGCGCATCAAACTCAAGCGCTCGCGCAATTTGCGCATGAGACCTACGGCACCGTAGACATTCTGGTGAACAACGCCGGGCTGATGCTTTTTTCCAACTGGGTCGACCTGGCGGTACAGGACTGGGAAAAGATGATCGACGTGAATATCAAAGGCTACCTCAACACTACGGCGGCGGTGCTGCCTTTCATGCTGGAGCGCAAGTCCGGGCAGATTCTCAATATGGACTCTGTTGCCGGTCATCAGGTCGGACCGGCGGCGGGTGTTTACAGCGCAACAAAATTTTTCGTTCAGGCCATGACCGAGTCCATGCACAAGGAGCTCGGTGTGCAGCACGGCATCCGCGTCAACACGGTCAGCCCGGGTGTCATCAATACCGGCTGGGCCGACAAGGTCAGTGATCCTGAAGGGCGCAAGGCTGCCCAAGCGCTCAACCGAGTTGCCATCGCCCCCGACGATATCGCGGGTGCCGTGATTTACGCGCTCAACCAACCGGAAAACGTCACCGTCAACGACTTGATCATCTCGCCGACGCGCCAGGATTGGTGACTGTTTACCGAGCCTCGTCCGTAAACCTTCCTTGCTTTCTTCAGCCATTTACTAACTCAGGAATACCTCATGTCCACTTCAACTTATGTTCAGGAATACAACGCAATCGTCGACGTGCTCAGCCAGTACAACGAAGGTGGTGCCAAAGCTGACAGCGCCTTGATGAAGCCCGCATTCAACCAGCAGGCCACCATGTTCGGGGTCAACGAAGGCAAGCTCGTCGGCGGTGCGATCCAGAACCTGTACGACGTCATCGATAACGCGTTCCGCCCATCTCCGGAAGCGCAAGCAGCGATCGTTCGCATCGACATCGTAGGCTCGGCAGCCAGCGCCCGGGTCGACACCGACAATGTTTCAGGATTTCGTTTCACCGATTTTTTCAACCTGCTGAAGGTTGAAGGTCAGTGGACGATTGTCAGCAAGATCTACCACACCCACCCAAGCGCCTAAGCCGTTGAATGCAATTGGCGAGGTGCGTCGCGCCTCGTCCTTACTGGAAGAACAGACCCATGTCGAAAAACATCAAGGCAGTACCCACCGCTGAGTACAACGCTGTCATCGCCATTGCCAATCAGTATGTTGAAGGGCTGCGTGTGGGCAGTGCACAGAGCGTTGCGCAGGCGTTTCATAAAGACGCTGTGATGTACGGATTCACCAATGGTGAACTGCTGGGCGGCCCGATCAGGAATCTGTTTGATTTCGTAGAGAAGAACGGCGATGCCCCGAACATCATCACCCGACTCGACGTGCTGGCGATCACGCCAACCACCGCCGTGGTTCGTGTCGACATGGAACAGGATGCAATCGGCGCTGATTACAACGATTACCTGACCCTGATCAAAATCGACGGGGCCTGGAAGGTCATTGCCAAGGTTTATCACCAGTTCGAAGGTTGAGCGTCTTCCGATCCCGGTTGATCCATACCGGGACCGGAGTTCATCCACCTGACGTGCGCAGAGGTCAGGTTCGAAAGCAGTTGATTTTGAGGGTGTACACGATGCCGCTAGTTGAGTTCTCCGCTGTTCTGGACAGCGATATAGCGCACGCCTGGAGCGTGTTGAAGAGGTTTGGTGAGATTGGTAAATGGCATCCCTCCATTTTGGAAAGCAGCATTGAGGACAACCAGCCCGATGGATTGGTTGGCTGTATTCGCAAACTCACGTTGGTCGACGGTGCGGTGGTCAGGGAGCGTCTTTTGTCGGTAGATGATCGCAATACGATGCTGTCTTATCGCTTCGAGGAGGCTCCGTTACCGTTGGACAACTATGTAGCTACTGTTCAATTAGCCTCGCTGACTGGACAGTCAAAGACGTTCATCCGTTGGTCTGCAAGCTTCGATCTGCAAGATCTCACTACTGCCGAACACTATGAGGCGCTTGTTAGAGGACTGATCGTAGACGGCCACAACAGTCTCCAGTCATTTCTCCAGCAACAAGCTGAGGAGGGCGGTGAAGTAGGGTGAGGGCAGGGCCATGCCATTGGAAATGACAATTCAGCCATTGGAATGCCAGGAATGCGGTTAGAGTACCCCTCCGTAAATCCATCGTTATGTGAACAATGAATCGTCCGCTGTTTGTTTCTCTGGATGGCCCCAAAGGCACCGGCAAAACCACGCTGTTGGAGGCCGTTACGAAGCTGCTAAGGGCCGGCAACAGGAAAGTCATCCGGCTCTGCGAGAGAAAAAGCGATCCTTTCCGGGGTGAAACCATGGCCCTGATCAACACGCTAGCCAGAAATCCTTCCCGGGATCTGGAATGGGCTGTGTGCCAGCGCCTGGCTGATAGTCGGCGCTGGATTTCCCGACACGTACTGACGCAGCAGCCGCTGGACAGCATTATCCTGATCGATCGCTGGTATCCGTCAGATGCCGCGTTTCGCCGAACCATCCCGTTTGCCGAGATTCTCCAGTTGAACCTGGATCAAGACGTGCGCGTGCCGGATCTGCATGTTGGCGTCGTCACCGATCCGGATATTTCATGGGCAAGGGCTGCGACAAGATCGCGAGGATTGGGCGGCACTGTGATTCAGAAGTACGCAGAGCATTTGTCGTGTACGGAGATGTTCGAGCAAGCGGTCAAGGAGCACGGTTGGGTTCTGTGCCGTAATGAGGGAACAATCGAAGACACTACGATGCAGGTGGTTTCTGAGATTTATAGGGTGCTGGGGTGATTGTTGGAGTGGAGACAGATGTTGGTGCAGGAAGGCGCGTAGCGTAATACGTGATTTAACATAATATACATTACACGTAACAAGATGTTTCAGGATTAGCCCGGTTGCACGCCAGATTTCAATCCAGAGTTTTACCCTGAGTCCTCTTTTCAAAACCTCGGCCTTGCCTGCAATTGGCGACCTTCAATCAGCATCCCGCGTCAGTTTTTCAATCAGCATCCGGTGCTGTGGAAATCGCGCAATCAGTTTGCGTCGATCACCCATCTCCATATCCGCAAAATCAAATCCCGGCGACACGGCCTCGCTGATCAAGCCAAATCCATGTTCTCCCTCGAGCAGTCGCGAAGCTTTCCAGATTCCGCCAGGCACGTGCATTTGCAGATGCTGTCCCACCAGAATGTCGTTGCCCATTACCAGCGTTTCCAGCGAGCCGTCAGCATGGATCATGCTGTACTCGATGGGATCGCCCAGATGGAAAAAATGCACAATGTCGGAATGATTGAAATGAAACTGGCCCACTGGTGATTGCTCGGTCAACAGGTAGTAAATCGATGTCATCAGGTACCGTGGGCCACCGACGGTATCGAGCATCTCTCTATGATCGGCCTGATAGGTTCTGCGAAAATAACCGCCTTCCACGTGAGATTGCAGATCCAGCGTCTGAATCAAGGCCTGTGCGTTTACTGTGCGTTGAGACATGGTCTGCTCCGGTGGATGGCGGCTTATTTTACGATAGCTCTACTAAACGGCTATTTAGTGTAGTTAACAGTAGATCGCTGAATTTAGAAGATTTTACCCTCCTTTTAAGTGACCCTTTTATTCAAGAAAGCAATTCAGAAATCCACCGTTGCCGATAGCAGATAAGTCCGTGGCGTCGAAAGAGTCAAACCGGGTTCACTGTCATCTGATGCGCCCGCCGAACTCCAATAGCGTTTATCCAATACGTTCTCGACATTGGCGCGTACGGTGATGGTCTTGTCGTCCAGTTTAAAGGCGTAACGCGTCCCCACGTCGAATCGCTCCCATGAGTCGATTTCCTTCTGGTTGGACTGATCCAGATACTGCGAACTCGAATAGATTCCACGGCCTGTCAGCGTCAGCCCCTGCATATTGGGTACATCCCACTCTGCGCCGAGATTGACGTTGTATTTGGGTGTCGCGGGCGCGCGGTTACCGTCAAAGGTTCCATTGGTGGTCTGGGTCAGTTCGCTGTCGATGTACATCACGCCGCCGAGCAATCGAAACCCTTTGAACGGCTCGCCGAACACACTCAATTCCACACCATCGTTCTGTCGTTTGCCGTTCGGGCCGAAGACTCGTGTCGAGGCGTTGGTTTCATAAGCAGGCTGCTTGATCCGGAACACAGACGCTGTAAGTGCATACGAACCCGCGTCATATTTGGCCCCGACTTCGACTTGTCGGCTGATAAAAGGCGGGAAGATTTCATCCTCGTTGATCGACGTCGATGGCGCAATTTTCCCTTGGCTGAGGCCTTCCATGTAGTTGGCGTAGAGCGAGAGCTTGTCCGTCGCCTTGAACAGAATGCCGCCCGATGGCGAGAGTTTTTCTTCGTCATAGGCTGTGTCGCCCTTCACATCATCGCTCCAGTCGTCGACTTGAACCCTTTGCCAGCGAGCACCAAGGGTCAGCAACAGGCGATCATCGAAGAACCCCAGCGTATCGGACAGTGCGACGCCGCTGAAGCGGTTTTCCGTGTAGACCCTGGCGTCGTAGCGTGTTGGCGTGCGCGGCTTTGCGGTTTCCACCGGGTCATACAGATTGCTGCGCCCTGCCGCATACCGCGCGCCACCATTTTCGAAATCCATGTAGAAGTAGCTGGCCGCCAGATTGACCTCGTGGCTGACTGAACCGGTATGGAACCAGTTGCGCACACCTGCCGTGGCGGTCCGGACATTTTCGTCACGGGTGAAATCCCGCGGTTGAACAGTGAAGTCGCCGGCGTCGTTGGTCACCGACACCGCATGCCGAAGGAAATCGTGGTTACTTTTACGGGCGCCGACGCCGCCATACAACATGACCGAATCGCTGACGTCGAACTCGCCATTGAGCGTACCAAACGTATCTTTGGTTCGCGCCTGGCTCCAGGGTTGCGCGTAGTTGTCGCGCACATCATCAGCATCCGGAACTTTCGCGTTTGCACCGACCTGCACACGTTCTTGCGGTGCATCGGTATCGCGCTCGGTGTGACCGATATCGGTGGAAAGCCGCAGGCGCTCACCGCGAAAATCCAGGCCCAGCACTGCCATGTCGCGATCGACGCTCTGGTGATCCCATTCAGTGTCACCCGATTGTTTGACGCCGTTGAAACGCAGGCCGAACTGGTTGTCCTCACCAAAGCGACGGCCGATGTCGACGGCGCCGCCGAGCTGATTGTTCGAGGCGTAACTGGCCGTCAGCGATGTATTCGGCTGATCGCCGGCGCGCTTGGGCACCACGTTGATCCCCCCTCCTACACTGCCCCGCGGCGAAATCCCGTTGATCAGTTGGCTCGGGCCCTTGAGGATGTCGACGCGCTCGGCCATTTCCATGTCGATCGTGTAAGTCGGCAAGACACCGTAGAGGCCGTTATAGGCCACGTCGCTGTTGAACAGACTGAAACCGCGGATGGTGAATTGCTCATAACGGCCGCCTGCCGGGTTGGTCGCACGCACCGAGGGATCGCTGGCGATCACGTCGCCCAGAGTGCGGGCCTGCTGGTTTTTCACCGTTTCGCTGGTGTAGGTGGTCATGCTGAACGGGGTCTCCATGAAATCCCTGGAACCCAGCAGTCCTTGCGAACCACGGCGCGCCACCTGGCCACCGGCAAAAACCTCTGAATCCGTGCCACCCGTCGATCCAAGAATCGAAGTGGCTGCCAGTTCCAGACTGCCGCCGTCTGGCGCAGGAATGACTGTGTAAGCGCGGTCGCCCGCCGGTTGCAGCTGTAGACCGGACCCCAGCAACAACCGGGTAAAGCCCTCCTCCACGCCAAACTCACCCGACAAACCATTGCTGTTGCGCCCGCTGACCAAGGCCGGATCTACCGACAGATTGACCCCGGCCAGTCCGGCAAAACGGGTCAGCGCAGCACCCAGGCTGCCGGCAGGCACCTGATAAGCGCGGCGGTCGGCGCTTTCCGCCCAACTGTTGGGGATCAACACAGGGCTGGCACTCAGGCTCAACAAAAGGCTCAACTGCAACAACGGACGCAAACGACCTGGAAATACTGCAGGCATAGGAAAAAGCTCTCGATTTGGTTCACTTGCCTGGAATGACCAGCGAGGCGAAAAAAAGGGACAGGTCTCAGACTGTTTTTTTGGACTGGGACAATTTTCGCGGAACGAGAGAGACCCAAAAGCGCGTGCGTTGCTGCACGTCGATCGGCAGGCTGGCCGCCAACAGTGAGAGCACTTGATCGGTGTTATCCAGGCGAAAACTGCCGGTGATGCGCAGCGCCTCCAGCTCCGGATCCCAGCGCAGCACGCCTGGGCGATAACGGCTCAATTCGCGCAGAAAATCCCCCAGCGGCTGGTTTTGCGCCATCAATACACCGTCGCGCCAGCTCGGCATCGATGCGTCAAACGCTCGGACAGCACCCGCGCCAGAAGCCTGCAGCCTGATCTGCTGGCCCTGATTGAGGACCAGCGCCGGCCCGCTTGACGGTTGCAACTGCACCGAGCCACGGACCACCGACACATTGCAGTCACGCTCATTGAGACGCACGCAAATCTCACTGTGACTGACGATGATTCGCCCGTACGGCACATTGATGATCAGGGCTGAGTTGCCTGGTACATCAAGGGCCATCTCTCCTCGCACCAGCGTCAGCTGACCGGCAGCAAGATCCACATTGACGGCACTGTCGGTATTGAGCTGCAACGAACTGCCATCGGCGAGTGGCAATGTCTTGTGTTCACCCGTGCCCGTCTGCAAATCCGCGCGCCAGACATCCAGCGGCAGTTGCCGACTGATCAGCCAGGCAGCCGGCACCAGTGCCGCGATACCAAGCGCGCGTTTCAGCACGGCCCGACGCGTTGCGTCCGGACGATCCAGCGTAGCCATGGCCAGCGCAGAAGGCAGAGCGGAAAACCGTTCGCGCAAGCGCTGGATTTTCTGCCACGCGTGTTCATGCCGGCTATCGCCGTTACGCCAGGCCTGCAATTGCGCATGATCGTCAGCGCCCGCTTCGCCGGACTCCATCAACGCCAGCCATTGCGCGGCGGCGCGGGCGACCTCGCGGGCTTCATCACTGGGGGCAACGCGCATCAAAGCTCCACCAGCAGACAATGCTCGTAGGCCTGCGCCATGTAACGTTTGACGGTGCGCTCGGACACCTGCAAGCGCTCGGCGATTTCGCGGTAACCGAGGCCTTCAAGCTGACTCCACAAAAACGCTCGACGCACTGCTCGGGGCAACCCATCGAGCAACTCATCCAGCGCTTGCAGGGTTTCCAGCAGCAGCCAACGCTGCTCGGGCGATGGCACGCACTCCTCCGGCAGTTGCGCGAGGGCTTCGAGGTAGGCTTTTTCCAGACTGCGGCGGGTGTAGAAGTTGCTCAGTAGACGCTTGCCCACGGTCAGCAGATAGGCGCGGGGCTCACGCATGTCGGCAATCGGTTGCGCGCTGCACAGCACACGCAAGAAGGTGTCCTGGCTCAGATCCGCCGCATCCCAAGCGTTGCCCATGCGTCGACGCAGCCAGGTTTCCAGCCAGCCTCGGTGATCGCGGTACAGCGCGTGCAGGCTCTGCTCAGACGGCGTGGCGGCTTCAATCATCTCAAGAGACCCTGCGCGAAGTTGGATTCAAATGAGACTGATTCTATTTAACTTCGCTTGGGACACAAAGATCTTTTTGCCCGTTACTGCAATCTCTAGCGTTTCAGCGTCTCGCTCGGCAGCTCTTTGAACAGCGCCCGATAACTGCTGGAAAACCGCCCCAGATGCCAGAACGACCAGCGCATCGCCACCTCAGCCACGGTGGTTTCCGTGGGCCGGCGCTTGAGCAATTCGCGGTGTGCACTGTTCAGCCGGCGCAGGCGCAACCAGTGACTCGGGGTCATCCCGGTGTAGGCCTTGAACGCCTGCTGTAGTTGCCGCAACGGCACCCCTGCGACCTTCGACAGTTCGAGCAGATTGACGGTGTCTTCCGGCGAATCCGCCGCCCACTCCCCTACTCGCTTCATGATCATCCGTTCTTCGCTACGCCGCTGTAATCCGCCGCGATCAAGACGGGTGTGTGCGTTGTCGAGGATGAACAGGCAGTCTTCGAGTAACTGCTGAGTCAGTGAGTCTTTATCAAACGGATCAACAGCTTGCGACAACTTCGTGAGAGTCGAGCTTAACCAGCGACTGAACAAGGCGTTCTGCCCGCAGTTAAGCGGTGCCATGAACAATCCTTCGAGTCTCGCCACATCCAGACCATGCTGACGGACGAATTCCGGGCCGAACACCACGGCAATTTCCTGGTAGTTCTCCGGGGTGATCCAGATGTTGCGGCTGTCTTCGTTGAGCAGATACAGCGCGTTGTCACTGCGATCGAAACAGAAGGCCAAGGCCCCCGATGGCGCGCTGAATGTCTGCTCGACGCGAGTGTTCATCTGTTCTTCGTAGACCTGCACACCCTCCAGGTCCAGATAGCGAATCTGCCCGGCGAAATGCCCGGGAGACATTTGCTGGTAATGCTGAACCCAACCCGGCGTGGCGCGGATCTGTTCGCTGACATCAGCGGTATTGAAAGCCTGAACCTGTAGCGGATTACACGTTGTCATGGGAGACCTTGCGCACTCTTTTGGTGCGCTTTGGTGCTGCTTAAAGTGGATAGATGGAACGGCAAGGCACGCCCAAGATAGTCGTCAACGCGCCACAGGGGAAGGGGCGGAAGATGAAACCCGCCCTCCCCGGCGTCTATAAAACCAATAACGAGGTCTTTATGAATGCCCCTTTCGATCAGCTGTTCACGTGGCTGAAAGATCACAAGATTACCGAAGTTGAATGTGTGGTCAGCGACCTGACCGGCATCGCCCGCGGCAAGATCGCACCGACCAACAAGTTCCTGCATGAGCGAGGCATGCGCCTGCCGGAAAGTGTGCTGCTGCAAACGGTAACCGGGGATTTTGTCGACGACGATATCTACTACGACCTGCTCGACCCGGCCGACATCGACATGGTCTGCAAACCGGTGAGCGACGCCGTGTATGTGATTCCATGGGCGATCGAGCCGACCGCCATCGTCATCCACGACACCTTCGACAAGTTCGGCAACCCGATCGAACTGTCGCCGCGCAACGTGCTGAAGAAAGTCCTGCAGCTGTACACCGACAAGGGCTGGAAGCCGATCGTGGCGCCGGAAATGGAGTTCTACCTGACCCAGCGCTGCGAAGACCCGGATCTGCCACTCAAGGCGCCGCTGGGGCGTTCGGGCCGTGCCGAAAGCGGTCGGCAATCGTTCTCGATCGATGCCGCCAACGAATTCGATCCGCTGTTCGAAGACGTCTACGACTGGTGCGAGCTGCAAGGTCTGGATCTGGACACGCTGATCCATGAAGACGGCCCGGCGCAGATGGAAATCAACTTCCGGCACGGCGACGCACTGGATCTGGCCGACCAGATCACCGTGTTCAAACGCACCCTGCGCGAAGCGGCGCTCAAGCACAACGTCACTGCCACGTTCATGGCCAAGCCAATTGGCGACGAACCCGGCAGCGCCATGCACCTGCACCAGAGCGTGGTGGAAATCGCCACCGGCAAGCCGATCTTCGCCAATGCCGACGGCACAATGAGCGAGCTGTTCCGCCATCACATCGGCGGCCTGCAGAAGTACATCCCGAAAGTCCTGCCGATGTTCGCGCCGAACGTGAACTCGTTCCGCCGCTTCCTGCCGGACACTTCGGCACCGGTCAACGTCGAGTGGGGCGAAGAAAACCGCACCGTCGGCCTGCGTGTGCCGACCTCCGGGCCGGAAGCCATGCGCGTGGAAAACCGCCTGCCGGGCGCCGATGCCAACCCGTATCTGGCGATCGCCGCGAGCCTGCTGTGTGGCTACATCGGCATGGTCGAAGGCATCGAGCCGAGCGCCGCCGTCGAAGGCCGCGCTTACGAACGCCGCAATCTGCGCCTGCCGATCACCATCGAAGACGCGCTGACGCAAATGGAAGAGTGCGACACCGTTGCGCGCTACCTGGGCAACAAATTCGTGCGCGGCTACGTCGCGGTCAAACGCGCCGAGCATGAAAACTTCAAGCGCGTGATCAGCTCCTGGGAGCGCGAGTTTTTGCTGCTGAGCGTCTGACTCCAGCACAAATCCCCTTCCTCCATGGCATGGCTTTTTGTGGGAGGGGGCTTGCTCCCGAAAGCGGTGTATCAGCCAGCTGTAATGTTGGAGGTACCGGCCTCTTCGGGAGCAAGCCCCCTCCCACAAAGAGCAGGGGAACAATGATCCATCTGAAAATCCAGAACCACCCGAAAAACTCCAATAATTCCAAGAGGTGTCGATATGCGTCTATTGAAATCCATGGTTCCCGCCGCACTGGCGCTGTTGTGCAGCACCGCAGCCCTGGCCCAGCCACAGGTCAGCGTCTACAACTGGACCGACTACATCGGTGAAACCACCCTCGCCGACTTCCAGGCCAAGACCGGGATCAAGGTGATCTATGACGTGTTCGACTCCAACGAGACCCTGGAAGGCAAGCTGCTCGCCGGCCGTACCGGCTACGACGTGGTGGTGCCATCCAACCACTTTCTCGCGCGTCAGGTGAAGGCCGGGGCGTTCCTCAAACTCGATCGCGAGCAGTTGCCGAACTGGAAAAATCTCGATCCCAAGCTGCTTGAACTGCTCGAAAAGAACGACCCGGGCAATCAGCACTCGGTCCCATACCTGTGGGGCACCAACGGCATCGGCTACAACGTCGACAAGGTCAAGGCTGTGCTCGGCATCGATCACATCGATTCCTGGGCCGTGCTGTTCGAGCCGGAAAACCTGAAGAAACTCACCCAGTGCGGCGTGTCAATGATGGACTCGGCGGACGAAGTGTTTCCGGCGATCCTCAACTACATGGGCATGGACCCACGCAGCGAAAACCCGGAAGACTATAAAAAGGCTGAAGCGAAACTGCTGAGCATTCGCCCGTACATCACCTATTTCCACTCCTCGAAATACGTTTCCGATCTGGCCAATGGCGATATCTGCGTAGCCTTCGGTTACTCCGGCGATGTGTTCCAGGCGGCCAACCGCGCCAAGGAAGCCAAGAACGGGGTGAACATCGCTTATGCGATTCCGAAGGAAGGCGCCAACCTGTGGTTCGACCTGCTGGCGATCCCGGCCGACGCCAGCAACACCAAGGAAGCCCACGCCTTCATCAATTACCTGCTCGATCCGCAAGTGATCGCCAAGGTCAGCGCTTCGGTCGGTTACGCCAACCCGAACCCGGCCGCCAAGCAGTACATGGATCAGGCGCTGGTGAACAATCCCGAGGTCTACCCGTCCCAGGCGGTGCTGGACAAGCTCTACATCTCCTCTACCCCGCCCCAGTCGATCATGCGTCTGATGACCCGGTCCTGGAGCAAAGTGAAGTCGAACAAATGAATCAGTACAGCAAAGAACACGCCCGCTCCTATTACGCAGCTTCGGCCCGGGCCAGTACGCCCTGGCCGGCACTCGACGGTGACCTCACCGCCGATGTCTGCGTGATCGGCGGCGGCTTCACCGGGGTCAACACCGCGATTGAGCTGGCGCAGCGCGGGCTGTCGGTGGTGTTGATCGAAGCCCGGCGCATCGGCTGGGGCGCCAGCGGGCGCAATGGCGGTCAATTGATTCGCGGTATCGGTCATGAGGTCGAAGGCTTTGCCCGTTACGTCGGCAATGACGGCGTGCGTTACTTGCAGCGCGCCGGGATCGATTCGGTGGAACTGGTGCGCCAGCGCATCACCGAGAACGCCATCGAGTGCGACCTGCGTTGGGGCTTCTGCGAGCTGGCCAACACTTCGGCGCAATTCGCAGCGTTCAAGGACGAACAGGTTAGCCTCGACGAACTCGGTTATCAACACCAGACCCGTCTGGTCGGCCCGGAGCTGATCCGTCAGCAAGTGGTCAACGCCGACATCTACGCGGGTGGTCTGATCGACATGGGGTCCGGTCATCTGCACCCGCTGGATCTGGTGCAAGGCGAAGCGCGTCTGGCGGCGTCCCTCGGTGTGCGAATCTTCGAGCAAAGCCCGGTGCTGCAGATCATTCGTGGCGAAACCGTTGAAGTGCGCTGCGCCACTGGCAGCGTCCGCGCCGGCAGTCTGGTGCTCGGTTGCAATGCGCATCTGGATGAACTCGAACAGCAACTCAGCGGCAAGGTCCTGCCCGCCGGCAGTTACATCATCGCCACCGAGCCGCTGTCCGAGGAACGTGCCGCGCAATTGATCCCGCACAACCTCGCGTTGTGCGACCAGAAAGTCGGCCTCGATTACTACCGGCTCTCGGCGGATCGACGCCTGCTGTTTGGCGGCGCCTGTCATTATTCCGGGCGCGATCCGGCGGACATCGCTGCCTACATGCGGCCGAAGATGCTCAAGGTCTTCCCGCAACTGGCGGACGTGCGCATCGACTATCAATGGGGTGGAAAGATCGGCATCACCGCCAACCGTTTCCCGCAGGTCGGCCGGCTCCAGCAGCAGCCGAACGTGTTCTACGCTCAGGGTTACTCCGGGCACGGCCTCAACGTCACGCACTGGTGCGCCAAGCTGCTGGGCGAAGCGATTCACGCCGGCCACAGTCAGGGCATGGATGTGTTCAGCGCGGTGCCGCACATGACCTTCCCCGGCGGCCCGGCCCTGCGTTCGCCGCTGCTGGCACTGGGCATGTTCTGGTATCGCCTGCGTGAAATCCTCGGCTGAGGCATCCACCACGTAACCATCTCCTCGCTTATTTGCTCTATCGCCAAGCACTTCTATATTGATGAAGTGCTTTTGCGTTCCTGACGCTCAGCATCCACAAAACCGAGGAGGACATGGATGAAGTCGTCAGCCGCCGATGAGCCACGAGCACCGGGTCAAGCGCCGATCAAGACGCGTCGCTTCGGTATTTCACTGGTGTGGATCGTGCCGATCGTCGCGGTGCTGGTCGGTATTTCGCTGGTGGTGCACAACCTGATGCAGGAAGGCCCGACCATCGTCGTCAACTTCAAGACCGGCAGTGGCCTGACCGCCAACAAGACCGAGGTCAAATACCGCAATGTGGTGATCGGTCAGGTGACTGACGTCGAGTTGAGCGGCGATCAGAAGAGCGTCGACGCCACGATCAAACTGGCCAAGCAGGCCGAAACCTTTACCCGCGAAGACTCGCACTTCTGGGTCGTGCGCCCGCGCATCGGCGCAGGTGGTGTGTCGGGCATCGACACCCTGCTCTCCGGCGACTACATCGGCGCCGACATCGGCCAGTCCGACAGCCGCGCCAAACACTTCAAGGGCCTGGAGAACCCGCCCCCGATCACTTACGGCGAACCGGGCAAGCGCTTCATGCTGCATGCGCCGGATCTCGGCTCGCTGGACATTGGTTCGCCGGTTTACTACCGAAAGATTCCGGTCGGTCAGGTGGTGACCTACACGCTCAACCCCGAGGGCAAGGGCGTGGACATCGAGGTGTTCATCCATTCGCCAAACGACGCGTTCGTCACCGAAAACACCCGGTTCTGGAACGCCAGCGGCATCGACATCAATGTCGGCGCCAACGGCTTTGCGGTGAAGACTGAATCGCTGTCGACCATGCTGGTCGGCGGCATTGCCTTCCGTGCGCCGGATTACAGCCCCAACGACGTTGCCGCCGCCGACGACAAGGATTTCGAACTGTTCGCCGATCAGCAGACCGCCCTCGCCCCGCCCAACGGCAAGGCGCAATACATGGTGCTGCGTTTCGATCAGTCGCTGCGTGGGCTCAAGGTCGATGCACCGGTAGAGTTTCTCGGCATGGAGATCGGCCGGGTGGTCGGCATCAACCTGGACTTCGACGCGAAAAAACGCAGCTTCCCGCTTAACGTCGGCATCGTCATTTACCCGCAGCGCCTGGGGCAGGCCTACAAAAAGATGCTGACCGAATTCAAGCACGATCCCAACGACGAAGCCGCCGGCATTCGCCTGCTTGGCACCTTCGTCGACAATGGTCTGCGCGCCCAGGCCCGCAGCGGCAACCTGCTGACCGGGCAACTGTACATTGCGCTGGATTTCTTCCCGAAAGCCGAGAAAGTTGCGTTCGACGCGACGGCTCGGCCGGTGGTCTTGCCAACCGTGCCCGGCAGCCTCGAACAGTTGCAGGAAAAACTCGAAGCCGTGGTCGACAAGCTCAACAAACTGCCGGTCGAACGGATTGCCGGCAACCTCGACAGCAACCTCGTCGAGCTGCGCAAAGGCCTGACCCAGTTCAACGCGAAAACCCTGCCAAGCGTGCAGACCACCCTGGCCGACGTCAGCAAGACCTTGCAGTCCGCCAGCTCGACCCTGGCCGAAGATTCGCCACAGCGCGAGAAACTCACCGAGACCCTCGACGAACTCGGGCGCATGTCGCGTTCGCTGCGTGAGCTGTCGGATTATCTCGGTCGCCATCCGGAATCGCTGATTCGCGGTCGTCCCGACAACGCGGCGCCGCTGGATCTGAAAGGACCGCCGCGCAATTGAGCACAGGAGCTCCCCCATGGCTTTACCGCTGAAGATCACCGTGCTCGCTGCGTTCCTGCTTTTGGGCGCCTGCCGCAGCGAGCCGATCAACTTTCACACCCTGACCCCGGTGCAACTGCCGCCGTCCCGCTCGGGCGCGCAGATTCCGATCGAGGGGATCAGCGTGCCGCCGCAGGTCGACCGCCCGCAAATCGTCATCCGTCAGGGCAACAATGGCCTGGCGATTCTGGAAACCCAGTGGTGGGGGGCGAGTCTGGCGGATGAGCTGCGCAGTGCCTTGAACGATCAACTGAGCAATACCGGCAGTCGCGGCAACGTCTCGGTGCGCATCGATGTGCAGCGTTTCGACTCGATCCCCGGCCAGTACGGGCTGATCGACGTCAAATGGCGCCTGCGTCCCAGCGGTGCGGCGGACAATGCTCTGCTGACCTGCCATTCAACCTTGCAAACTCCGTCCGGCCCGAGCATCGACGAACTGGTGGCCGCGCAACAGAACAACGTCAAACGCCTGGCTGCATTGATCAATCAAGCGGCGGGTAATTCTCGCGTCTGCCCGTCGGCCTCCTGAGCCGCCGACAGCGTGACGGTGAAACGGCAGCCGTTGGGTTCGCGAGTCACCAACTGAACCTGCCAGCGCTGATGGCTGCAGATCCGCTGCACCAGCGACAATCCCAGCCCAAGGCCTTCACCGCGCTGCTCGTCACCGCGCACGAATGGCTGGAACATCGCGTGACGTTTCTCTTCCGGAATACCGATGCCGCTGTCCTCGACCACGAAACTGTCCTTGAGCAGCGTCAAGCGGACAAAACCCTGATCGGTGTAGTGCCAGGCGTTGCGCAACAGATTGCCCATGACCGACTGCAAGAACGTCAGGTCATAACGCGTGGTGCCCGCCAGTTGCGGCTCGTAGATGAATTCCAGACCCTTTTCACGAATCAGTCGCCCCCAGATTTCCACCTGGGCGTCGGCGATCGATTTGAGTGTGCAAGTGGATTCGGTGCCAAGCTCTTCCGGCTTGCGCGCCAGCATCAAGAAAGTTTCGACCAGTTGGCGCATTTCAGCGCTGGCCCGGGCAATGCGTTTGACCTGCTGAGTGGAACGCTGATCCAGCGAGGGGTTGGCCAGCAACAGCTCGCAGGAGCTGGCCAGAATCATCAACGGTGTGCGCAGTTCATGACTGACATCACTGGTGAAGAGTTTTTCGCGGTTCAGGGTTTCGCGTAACCGGCCGAGTGTCTGGTCGAAAGACAGGGCCAGCTCCCCTACTTCATCATCGGCGTAATCCGGATGCAGGGCCGGCGCCAACGCGATCAACTGATCGCGATGACGTACCTGCCCCGCCAGGCGAATCACCGGCGCCATGACCTGCCGCGCCAACAACCTGCCGAGCGCGACCGCCAGCATGACACTGAGGATGAACCCGACTATCACCACCACGAACAGCAGGTGTTCACGCTGTTCGAAGCTTTCCTGATTGCGCAACAGCACATATTTGCGGCCACCGACCGCCTCGACCATCGCATAGAAGTCGTCGCCGTTGAGCGTGATCTCTTGAAACCCCACGGGCAGTTCCGCCAGTTGCGGCGTCAGCGCCATGGGCCCCGGGCCATTCTCGAAAAAAAACAGTTCGCTCTTTTCCGGCTCGTGCCGCCATTGATTGATGTCGTCCAT
Source organism: Pseudomonas fluorescens (assembly GCF_004683905.1). Taxonomy (NCBI): domain Bacteria; kingdom Pseudomonadati; phylum Pseudomonadota; class Gammaproteobacteria; order Pseudomonadales; family Pseudomonadaceae; genus Pseudomonas; species Pseudomonas fluorescens. The sequence continues at coordinate 3,062,022 of NZ_CP038438.1, read as the reverse complement.
CGCCAACAACCGGCGCAGTCCGCCGCTCAGCGCGGTCATGGTCAACTTGTGCTCCACGACATGCACGGTAGCCACAATGCCCATCGCGAAGACACCGGCCACCACCGCGCTCATCAAGGCGAACACAATCACGATCCGATTGGCGAGGCTTTGCTTGAGGTCCATCCGGTCCAATGACTCCAGTGCTGATGTCGGGGGCTGAAAGCAGCTGCGCCACGACGTTATCCAAAGTCGCAGCTTCGCCTCCACTGGCGCTATTGTTAAGTGGCCAAAACAAACAAAACGACTATTTGAGTTTAGTTATCAAATAGACTTTTCCGCTAATACCTGCGCTTCTCTCGCAAATTTTTCACATGTTCTTCACTGCCCCGCCACGACTCTGAACGTAGTGTTCAGCAGCCATTCAAGCAGATCCCCGTAAAGTAACTAATCTCCTGGAGCTTACGTTGCACTTTGCGTGTGAACTGAATGGAACTCGGGAATGACAAGGGGCAACGTCGTGGTTGAATTAGTACAAGTACAATCAGCGTCCAAGCGATGGGACCTGTCTCGTCCGCGCACCTGGGCAATCATTGCCGTCGGTTTGCTGCTGATCGCACTGATTTGCGGCTTCGTCTGGATGCAACGCTCGCCCCCCAACCTGCGCTATGCGAGTGCGTCGGCTACCCAGGAATGGGTGAAGGCCTGGCAGGCCGGTGAAGTCGTCGCACTGGTTCGCCACACCGAACGTTGCGACCGCTCGACCAATACTTGCCTGGGGCCGGCGGACGGTATCACCCAGGCTGGCAGCATTGCTGCAGCCGACGTCGGCCGTGGCTTTACGCAACTGGGCCTGGAAAAGACCCAGTTCTTCAGCAGCCCGTTGACGCGCACCCTGCAGACTGCGCATTACATGCTCGGCCACGATGCCGTGGCGGCGGAATGGCTGGAAACCTGTGGCCCGACGATGCGCAATGAATTGGTGGCGCACAAGACCCCGGGACAGAACATGATTCTGGTAACCCACAGCGGCTGCATCGCCGATTTTGAACGGCAGACCGGTTACCCGCGCGCGGTCGCCGCCGAATATGGCAGCACTGTTTTGGCCCGGATAGATGCACAAGGAAAACTTGATGTAATCGGCATCATGAATCCCGAAGGCTGGCAACGATTGGCCAAGTAATCATCAAACTTAGTCGAGAACAAACGGCTCGGCCAATGCTCTGGCACAGGGTATTGGCGTGTATGAAATTTGTAATAAGAAATGTTTTTTACTTTCCAGAACTGGAAATATTTCATTTTAAAGCTTGTCTTCCCGAGGAGAACTTAAAGCTGGAAGCAGACCCGTTCTCTGAATGCAGGACACGCCCCTCGGCCGTGCTCGCCTCTGCATTCATTCAACCCAGTGCCGCGCCTGCAACGGAAATCGCCGGGCCGTCACTGAAACGCACACTTTGTACTGCACCAAGGTCCAGTCATGACGTCTGAGAACAAACCGCTGCACCATGCAGCGCTGAATTTGCCGCGCCTCCACCAGAGCTCCCTGATCGAACGCTTTGCGATACCCGGGCTGGTGCTGGCATTCGTGGTGTTTTATCTGCTGCCGCTGATGACCCACGGCCTGTGGATTCCCGATGAAACCCGTTATGGGCAGATCAGCCAGGAAATGCTGCAGAGCGGCAACTGGGTGGCGCCGCACTTCATGGGCATTCGCTACTTCGAAAAACCGATTGCCGGCTACTGGATGATCGCCATCGGCCAGGCGATTTTCGGTGAAAACCTGTTTGGCGTGCGCATCGCCTCGGCACTCAGCTCCGGGGTTAGTGTGTGGCTGGCCTACCTGCTGGCCCGGCGCCTGTGGAACAACCCGCGAATCAGCGCCGCGTGCGCTCTCCTTTATATGAGCTTCGGCCTGATCGCAGGACAAGCCGGCTATGCCAACCTCGATCCGCAGTTCACCTTGTGGGTCAACCTGAGTCTGGTGGCGATCTGGTTTGCCATCGACAGCAACACCCCGCGCGCGCGGCTGGGCGGCTGGGCTTTGTTGGGATTTGCCTGCGGCATGGGCCTGATGACCAAAGGTTTCCTCGCCCTGATGCTGCCGGTGCTGATCGCCCTGCCCTACATGATCTGGCAACGGCGCTTCGGTGAACTGGTGCGTTACGGACTGGTTGCCGTGGCGGTGGCCGCGCTGGTCAGCGTGCCATGGGCACTGGCCGTGCATGCGCGTGAACCGGATTTCTGGCGGTTCTTCTTCTGGCACGAACACATCCGCCGCTTCGCCGCCGGTGAAGACGCACAGCACGCACGACCATGGTGGTTCTACCTGCCGCTGCTGTTTGCGTCCACCTTGCCGTGGGCACTGCTGTTGCCTTCGACGCTGCTGCGTACCTGGCGCGAAAAGCGTGATCCGAAAATTGCCTTCCTCGCCTTGTGGTTCCTGCTGCCGCTGGCTTTTTTCAGCGCGAGCAGCGGCAAACTGCCGACTTACATCATGCCGTGCCTGCTGCCATTGGCTCTGTTGATGGGCTACACCGTGATGAACTGGATAGCTGACCAGAACGGCCGCGTCTTACGCATCAACGGTGTGGTCAACGTAGTGCTGGCCATCGCCGCACTGATCGCGCTGATTTATCTGCAAGCGACCCGTGAAATTTACGAACACACCGAAATGTTCAGCCTGTCGCTGGGCTATATCGTGCTGCTCGGCTGGCTGATTGCCGGATCGCTGCAAGCCTTGCGCCCTCTGACGCTGTGGGCGATGCCGGCGTTGGGCATCGGCCTGCTCGTCGCATTGCTGCCAGCGGCGATGCCGGCGACCATCGTAAACAGCAAGATGCCCGATCAGTTCATTGCCGAACATCAGCAGGAACTGAGCGAAACCAGCTCGTTGCTGAGTAACGACCTGGGAGCCGCTTCCGCATTGTCATGGCGTTTGCGTCGCCCGCAAGTCGACCTGTTCAACACCGTTGGCGAGCTCAAGTACGGCCTCGATGACCCGGCCATGGCCTCACGCAAGGTCAGCCTCGACGGCGTAGGCGAATGGATGACCGAAGCGCGCAAAAAAGGCTCGGTGGGCGTGGTGATGCGCGTCAACAGCACCTCTGACGAGCAGCAACTGGAGCTGTTGCCGATAGACGGCAAGCACTACCGCCGTGGGCAGATCGAAATCCTCATCTTCAGCCAGAGCCAGCCATGACCCAGACCAGGACTGAACGGAGGCAATTGCTGCTTCTGCTGGCGGCGACTGCCCTGCTGTTATTGCTCGGCCTGGGCAGTCGCGAGCTGTGGGGACCGGAAACCCGCTGGGCCAACATCGCCTTGCAGATGCTGCAAAGCGGCGATTATTTCGACCCCTATCTCAAGGGCAGTCCTTATTACGACAAACCGCTGCTGTCGTACTGGCTGATCACCGCCACCTCGTGGTTCACCGGCGGACTGGGGCATTGGTCGTTGCGCCTGTCATCGGTGATTTCCGCGTGGTTCAGCGTGTGGCTGGTGTATCTGCTCGGCGAGCAACTGTTCCGCAAAGGCACCGGGCTGATCGCCGGCTGGATGCTGGCGACCACCTTCTATTTCGTGTTCTGGGCGCGAGTCGCCACCGCCGACATTCTCACGGTCTGCGGCGTGCTGGCGGCCGTCTGGTGGTACTGGCGCGGCCCGGATGACACCCGCTTCTGGCGCTATGTGGTGTTTTTCGGCTTGCTGTCGCTGACCTCGCTGTTCAAAGGCCTGATCGGTTTCATCCTGCCGGGGCTGGTGCTGCTGCCACACCTGCTCAGCGAACACCGCTGGAAACGTCATCTGAACCTGCGACTGTTCAGCGCGATATTGATCGCCGGGGCGTTTTACATGGCGCCGTTCCTGTTGTCTCACCTCTACGGTGCGCCCAACTACGAACAAAGCGGCCTCGGTCTGGTGCTGCGTGAAAACGTCGTGCGGTTTTTCCAGCCGTTCGATCAGTTCGGGCCGATTTACACCTACTTGATCTACCTGCCGGTTTACACCCTGCCCTGGGCACCGTGCTGGTTGATCGCCTTGTGGGTGGCCGCGCGCAACTGGAAGCACATCGAACCGGATACCCGCTGTCTGATTCAAGGGCTCGCGCTGCTGATGCTGTTCTTCACCGCCAGTGGCAGTCGCCGCAGCTATTACGTGTTGCCGCTGGTGCCCTTCGCGCAATTGCTGGGTGCCTGGTGGGTGACCCGGCGCATGGCCGCCCGCAAAAGCGAAGGCCGTGGGCTGAAGATCGGCTTCGCTGTCACTACTATACTGCTCGCTGCGGTACTGGGTGTGCTTTACCCATGGACCAACAGCGGCGGCGGTGTCATCCGCTTCGGCGAGCAGGTTCGCGAACAGGCCAGTCAGCAGGCACCGTTGAATCAATGGCGCATGGTCATGATCGAGGTCGACAACAAAGTACCGATGTACCTGCAAACCGGTGGTGCACCGTTCTACTACGTGCCGGAAACGATCGAGGACTTCCCGCACAATGGCGACACCGCGACGCTGATCGCCTGGCTGGAAAGGACCAGCGGGGAACATTGGGATCCGCAACGCACGATCTTCGTCGCGCAATATCGTTCCGGTGACGCCGTGCCACTGGATGCGCTGAAGGCTGATCATCAGGTCATCACCACCACCCCGACCCGTGGCGAACAGGTATTCCACGGGCGTGCAGACCAGAGCGTGGCTTACATTCCCCACTCCTGAGCAATGACGTTAAGACAAAAGGAGAGAGTCGCGGTAAATTTGAATGGCAATGACAAGTATTAACGGCTTCTTTGACGTTTTTTTCTCATTTGCCACCCTACATTGCCGCGACTCGACACTTGCAAATCGTTCGCATTGTTTCCTGCGAGGGTTTGCTCATAACGTCTGAAAACAGGAGCTGCCCGAATGAATCCACGCTTTCCATCCTTCTTCAAACGCGCATTGCTGGCCACTGCGTTGCTCGGCACCGGGCAGGCTTTTGCCGCCGATTCGGTGGGTCTGGTGGTCTACAACGCGCAGCATGAAACGCTCACCAAGGCCTGGGTGGCCGGCTTCACCGAAGAAACCGGAATCCCGGTGACCATTCGCAACGGCGATGACACCGAGATGGGCAACCAGCTCGTGCAGGAAGGCGCCGCCTCGCCGGCAGACGTATTCCTCACCGAGAATTCCCCGGCGATGGTGCTGGTGGACAACGCCAAACTGTTCGCCCCTCTGGCGCCCGCTACCCTTGAGCAAGTCGATTCCGCCTACCGTCCGGCCCACGGCAATTGGGTCGGCATCGCCGCCCGTTCCACCGTGTTCGTCTACAACCCAAGCAAACTGACTGAAAAGGACTTGCCCAAATCCCTGCTCGACCTCGCCACCCCGGCCTGGAAAGGCCGTTGGGCCGCCTCCCCGGCTGGCGCGGACTTCCAGGCGATCGTCGCCGCCGTCCTGCAACAGAAAGGTGAAGCTGCCACGCTGGAATGGCTCAAGGGCATGAAGACCAACGCCACGATCTATCGCGGCAACAGTGCGGTGCTCAAAGCGGTGAACGCCGGGCAGATCGACAGCGGCGTGATCTATCACTATTACAGCTTCGTTGATCAGTCCAAGACCGGCGAAAACAGCAAAAACACCAAGCTGTACTACTTCAAACATCAGGATCCGGGCGCGTTCGTCAGCACCTCCGGCGCTGGCGTGCTGGCCTCGAGCAAGCATCAGGATGAAGCGCAGAAGTTCGTCAAATACATCACCAGCAAGGAAGGTCAGGAAGTTCTCGAAACCGGCACCTCCTTCGAATACGCCGTGGGTAAAGACGCGCCGTCCAATCCGAAGCTCACTCCGCTGAAAACCCTCGACGCGCCGAAAGTCGATGCGTCGACCCTCGACAGCAAAAAAGCCGTCGAGCTGATGATCCAGGCCGGATTGCTCTAAGTGATGCCCGAAACCTTGCCTGCACCGGCCGTTGCGACGGCCCCCGCCAGCCTCCTTCACCCGCCCCGTACGCTGGCCGGGCGTGGCAGTTCGTGGGTGGTGAGCTCGGCGGTGCTGGTGTCGTTGTTGTCCCTGCTGCCGATCGCATTCGTGATCGGCGTGGCGTGGTACACCGGCTGGGCGACCATCGAAGCTCTGATCTTTCGCCCGCGGGTCGGCGAATTGTTGATCAACACCGTGCTGCTGGTGCTGATCACCCTGCCGCTGTGCATCCTGCTCGGAACCACCCTGGCCTGGCTGACCGAACGCAGCAATCTGCCCGGCCGACGCTTGTGGTCAGTGCTGGCGGTCGCACCGCTGGCCGTGCCGGCGTTCGTCCACAGTTATGCGTGGGTCAGCCTGATTCCGTCGATCCACGGTCTGCCGGCCGGTGTGCTGGTGTCGGTGATCGCCTATTTCCCGTTTCTGTATTTGCCGATTGCCGCGACCTTGCGCCGTCTCGATCCGGCGATTGAAGACGTCGCGCAATCCTTGGGACTCAAGCCGTGGGCGGTGTTCTTTCGGGTGGTGTTGCCGCAATTGCGCTTGGCAATCTGCGGTGGCGCGTTGTTGGTCGGTCTGCATTTGCTGGCCGAGTACGGCTTGTACGCGATGATCCGTTTCGACACCTTCACCACGGCGATCTTCGATCAGTTCAAATCGACGTTTAACGGCCCGGCGGCCAACATGCTCGCTGGCGTTCTGGCGCTGTGCTGTCTGGCGATGCTCACCGCCGAATCTGCCGCCCGTGGCAACGCCCGCTACGCGCGAGTCGGTTCCGGCAGCGCCCGGGATCAGCGCAGCGTGCAACTGGGCCGAGGCGTGACAACCCTGGCTTTATTGCTGCAAACCTTGACCTGCCTGCTGGCACTCGGTGTGCCGTTGCTCACGCTGGGCCGCTGGCTGCTGGCCGGTGGCGTGCAGGTCTGGCAAGGTGACGAGTTGCTGCCGGCGCTGCTGCAGACCTTGTCTTACGGAGTGGCCGGCGCATTGCTGACCAGTGTCGCGGCGATTCCCATCGCGTGGCTGTCGATCCGCTCGCCGGGCAAACTGCAGCGCTTGCTGGAAGGCTGCAACTACATCACCAGCTCACTGCCCGGCATTGTCGTTGCTTTGGCGCTGGTCACCGTGACCATTCATTTCGCCCGGCCGATCTACCAGACCACCATCACCGTGCTGCTGGCTTACCTGCTGATGTTCCTGCCGCGGGCGCTGGTCAGCCTGCGCGCCGGTTTCGCACAGGCCCCGGTCGAGCTGGAAAACATCGCGCAAAGCCTTGGCCGCTCGCCGATACGCGCATTGTGGCTGATCACTGTGCGCCTGGCGGCCCCCGGCGCGGCGGCAGGTGCGGCGCTGGTGTTCCTGGCAATCACCAATGAACTGACCGCAACCCTGCTGCTGGCGCCCAACGGTACGCGGACTCTCGCCACCGGTTTCTGGGCGATGACCAGCGAAATCGATTACGCCGCCGCAGCGCCGTATGCGCTGCTGATGATCCTGCTTTCCCTGCCGCTGACGGCCATCCTCTATCACCAATCCAGGCGTACCGCTGGCCGATGAACGCTCTCGAACTGCACAACCTCAGTAAAACCTTCGGCGCGCAAAAGGCGCTCGACGACGTCAGCCTCAACGTGCCGACCGGCAGCCGCACCGTCATCGTCGGCCCCTCCGGTTCCGGCAAGACCACGCTGTTGCGGATGATCGCCGGCTTCGAGTTTCCCGACAGCGGCAGCATTACGCTCAACGGCCAGACGCTGGTCGACCGCAGCCACGCAGTGCCGGCCTATCAACGGCAGATCGGCTACGTACCGCAAGACGGCGCGTTGTTCCCGCACATGACGGTGGCGGCGAACATCGGTTTCGGCCTGGCCCTGACCGGTGCGGCCCGCACCCAGCGCATCCTTGAGTTGATGGACAGCGTCGCCCTCGACGCCAACATGGCCAACCGTTGGCCCCACGAATTGTCCGGAGGCCAGCAACAGCGGGTCTCGCTGGCCCGTGCACTGGCGCAGCAACCACGGCTGATGCTGCTCGACGAGCCGTTCTCCGCCCTCGACACCGGTTTGCGCAGTGCCATGCGCAAAATGGTCGCGCGCCTGCTCGAAGACGCCGGCGTCACCACCATTCTGGTGACCCACGACCAGAGCGAAGCGTTGTCGTTTGCCGATCAATTGGCGGTGATGCGCAGCGGCCGGCTGGTGCAGTCCGGACATCCGATGGATCTCTACCGCTATCCGCAGGATGAACAGACCGCGCACTTTCTCGGCGAAGCGGTGGTCCTGCCCGCGCGAATCGAGGCGGGTTGGGCGCATTGCGATCTGGGTCAGGTGGCGGTGAACAGCAACGGTTTCAGCGGCACCGCACAGATCATGCTGCGCCCCGAGCAATTGCAGATCGCCGAAGGGGCGTCTGACGGTCAAAGCTGCCCTGCGCTGGTCACCGACCGCGATTTTGCCGGCAACACCTGCACCCTGACCGTTGAACTGAGTTCATCCGCGACGCAGGATCCGCCCCGTTCGATTCTGGTGCGCAGCTCCGGCATGCACGCGCCGCCCGCCGGCAGCGCGGTGCAGCTGTCGGTACTCGGTGCGGCGCATGTGTTTGGCCTGAACTGATCAGAGATCGAAGCGATCCACCGCCCGCCGCCGCTCGTTGTCATCGCGCACATCGTAGTTGGCGGTGGTCTGGATGTTGCTGTGATGCGCCAGTTTCTGCGCGATCGACAGGTCGTGCTCCTCGATCACCCGGGTGATGAACGAGCGACGGAAATCGTGGGGCATGATCTTCACCCCGACCTGCGTGCCGCGCTGACGGGCGATGTAATAGATCGCGTGCTTGGTGATGCGCTCGCGGGTGATGTGGCTGCCGCGGCGAATACGGTTGAACAGGAAGGCATCGTCGCTCTCGCCTTCCTTGAGCTGCGAGCGGCGCAGTTCGAGCCATGCATCGAGCTTGCTGAAAGCCCATGCCGGCGCGTACTTGATCAACTGCTTGTTGCCCTTGGCGGTGACGCACAGGCTGCGCTCGCTGAAGTCGACCTGATTCAGGTCCAGGTCCACCGATTCCGATTTGCGCATGCCGGTGCCGTACAGCAACGCGATGATTGCCGCATCACGCAGGCCCTGCGGGCGTGGGTCGGCGGCGCAGACTTCCATCAATTCGTGAATCAGCGTGCGCTTGAGATTGCGCCCCTGAGACAGCCGCGTGCCGGCGATGCCCTTGACCGAGCGCATCTTCAACAGATGTTCCTGGCTGATCAGACTCATGCGCCAGGCCTCATTCATCACCCCGCGTACCGCATTCACATACAACGAAGAAGTGTTCGGTGCGTAGTTGTCTGCGCGCAATGCAGCGACCAGTGCAACAACATCTTCCGGCTGCAAGGCATGCCAGGGAATCTCTTCGACATTCATGTCTTCAAAGCCCAGGCGATCGGCCGCATCTTGCAGCACGTAACGCATGGTCAGTTGGCTGGAGGGCGCCAAACGCGCGAGGTACAGGCTCATCGGGTTGGTTTTTGGAGCGTCGGGGGTTGCAGCAACTAAATCAATCAAACGTTAAACCTTGAGTAAAAAACGTACAGCACTACAACAACTAACAAATGCAATGTACTTGAAGTAAAGAAGGTACTTGAGCGGCACTGTCCGACAAAAAACTGCGATGGACGGCAGAAGCCTGAACAGCGGCTGTATAAGTGACAGATAAACGATTCGCCAACCGGTTTTTCATGTTCCTTTCACAAAAACCGGCATAACCTTAATTCCCATAGGTTCGGTAGTGGCTATGCCCCAACCTGCCGGGCAAATCGTGAAAAGTCAATCAATCCCCGACGTCATGCTTTTTTTGCCAAGTTATTGATGCAGGAGCGCTTTTCTGTGTCTACGCTGTGGTTGGATCCAACAGTTGCGTGAGTCCATCCTTTTATTTTTTGCAATGAGGTGCCCATGAGTCAGGCGTTTCTCCCCTTCTCCCGCCCAAGTATTGGCGATGAGGAAATTGCCGCTGTCGAGCAGGTGTTGCGCTCGGGCTGGATCACCACGGGGCCGAAAAACCAGGCACTCGAAGAGCAATTTGCGCAGTACGTGGGTTGCAAGCACGCGGTGGCCTTGTCTTCGGCCACCGGCGGCATGCACATCACGCTGCTGGCCCTGGGCATCGGCCCGGGCGACGAAGTCATCACCCCGTCGCAGACCTGGGTTTCGACCGCCAACATGATCTCCCTGCTGGGCGCCAAACCGGTGTTTGTCGATGTCGACCGGGACACGCTGATGACCGACGCTGCGCGCATTGAAGCGGCCATCACTCCGCGGACCAAGGCAATCATTCCGGTGCACTACGCCGGCGCTGCGTTCGATCTTGATCCGCTGTACGCCCTGGCCGACAAGCACGGCATCCCGGTCATCGAAGACGCCGCCCACGCCGCCGGCACCCGCTACAAGGGGCGCCACGTCGGTTCGCAAGGCACGGCGATCTTCTCGTTCCATGCGATCAAGAACATGACCTGTGCCGAAGGCGCGATGTTCGTCACCGACGACGAAGCGCTCGCCAGCCGCGTGCGCATGCTCAAATTCCACGGCCTGGGCGTTGACGCCTATGACCGTCTGACCGGTGGCCGCAAGCCGCAGGCGCAAGTGATGGAACCGGGCTTCAAGTACAACCTGGCCGACATCAACGCCGCGATTGCCCTGGTGCAGCTGCAACGTCTGGACGAAATCAACGCCCGGCGCACCGAACTGGCCACCAGCTACCTGCAAAAATTCGAAGGCCTGCCGGTGCAACCGCTGGCCCTGCCCGCCTATGCCCAGCAACACGCCTGGCACCTGTTCATCCTGCGCATCGACAGCGAGCGTTGCGGCATGGATCGCGAAGCCTTCATGAAGGCGTTGCAGGATCAGGGCATCGGCACCGGTATCCATTTCATCGCCACCCACCTGCACACCTGGTATCGCCAGCGTGACCCCGACCTGTACCTGCCCAACACCGAATGGAACTCGGCGCGGCTGTGCTCGATTCCGCTGTTCCCCGACATGACCGGTCAAGACCTTGACCGGGTGGTCGGTGCCATCGCACACATCATGGAAAAACGCCTGTGAAACCTTATCCAATCCGTAGCGTGTCGATCGTCATCCCGGTCTACAACGAACAGGAAAGCCTGCCCGAGCTGCTGCGTCGTACCGAGGCGGCCTGCCGCCAACTGAATCACGATTTCGAAATCGTGCTGGTCGACGACGGCAGCCGCGACGAATCGGCGAACATGCTCGAAGAAGCCGCCGGGCGTGAAAACAGCCCGTTCGTGGCGGTCATTCTCAACCGCAACTATGGTCAGCACGCCGCAATCATGGCCGGTTTCGAACAGTGCAAGGGCGACGTGGTGATCACCCTCGATGCCGACCTGCAGAACCCGCCGGAGGAAATCCCCCGGCTGGTGGCCGAAGCCGAAAAAGGTTACGACGTGGTCGGCACCGTGCGCGGCAATCGTCAGGACTCGGCGCTGCGCCGTTATCCTTCGAAGCTGATCAACCTGGCCGTGCAACGCTCCACCGGCGTCGCCATGAGCGACTACGGCTGCATGCTGCGCGCCTACCGCCGCACCATCATCGACGCCATGCTCGCCTGCCGTGAACGCAGCACGTTCATCCCGATCCTGGCCAACAGCTTCGCCCGTCACACCACCGAAATCGTCGTGGCCCACGCCGAGCGTGAACACGGCGACTCGAAATACAGCCCGATGCGCCTGATCAACCTGATGTTCGATCTGGTCACCTGCATGACCACCACCCCGCTGCGTCTGTTGAGCATCGTCGGCTTCGCCATGGCCGGATTGGGCGTGCTGTTCGCGATTGCGTTGATTGTCTTGCGTCTGGCCTTCGGTGCCGGTTGGGCCGGTGACGGTACCTTCGTGCTGTTCGCCGTACTGTTCGTGTTCACCGGTGGTCAGTTCATCGGCATGGGGCTGCTGGGTGAATACCTCGGCCGCATGTACAGCGATGTGCGCGCCCGTCCACGTTTCTTCATCGAAAAGGTGTTGCGCAGCCAGCCGGCCGATCCGGCCCCTGCCGTCACCGTCGATGGTCTTTCTTCTACCGCTACTTCTTCCACTTCCGATCAGGTTCTCTCATGAGTGCAAAAACTGTTGTCTTCGCCTACCACGATATTGGCTGCGCCGGCATTGAAGCCCTGCTCAACAGCGGCTTTGACATTGCAGCAGTGTTCACTCACGCCGACGATCCGAAAGAAAACGCGTTCTATGCGTCGGTTGCCCAGCTGTGCGCCAACAAAGGCATCCCGGTCCACGCCCCGGAAGACGCCAACCACCCACTGTGGATCGAGCGCATCGCCAAGCTGGACCCGGAGTACATTTTCTCCTTCTACTACCGCAACCTGCTGAGCGAACCACTGCTGGCCCTGGCCAAAAAAGGCGCGTTCAACCTGCACGGTTCGCTGCTGCCACGCTATCGCGGCCGCGCTCCGGCGAACTGGGTGCTGGTCAACGGCGAAACCGAAACCGGCGTTACCCTGCACCGCATGGTCAAGCGCGCTGATGCCGGCGCCATCGTTGCCCAGCAGCGCGTTGCCATCGACCGCAGCGACACCGGCCTGACCCTGCACGCCAAACTGCGCACCGCCGCCAGCGACCTGCTGCGCGACACCCTGCCGAACATGCTGCAAGGCAAGATCACTGAAACCCCACAGGACGAATCGAAAGCCACCGTGTTCGGTCGTCGCACCCCGGCGGACGGCAAACTGGTCTGGGCCAAACCGGCCGAAGAACTGTTCAACCTGGTGCGCGCCGTCACCCGTCCTTACCCGGGCGCCTTCTGCGCTGTGGGCGAACACAAACTGATCGTCTGGAGCGCTGAAGTCGTCAAGGGCAACGAAGGCCAGGCGCCAGGCCGCGTGATCAGCGTCGATCCGCTGCGCATTGCCTGCGGTCAAGACTCGCTGGTGATCAACGCCGGTCAGCGCAACGACAACGGCCTGTACCTCAGCGGGCCGCAACTGGCCAACGAACTGGGTCTGGTCGATGGCTCGCTGCTGCGCGGTGCCGAATCCGGTCGTGCGCCACGTCGTACTCGCGTACTGATCCTGGGCGTCAACGGTTTCATCGGTAACCACCTGTCCGAGCGCCTGCTGCGTGACGACCGCTACGAAGTCTACGGTCTGGACATCGGCTCCGACGCCATCGAGCGTCTGCGCAGCCACCCGAACTTCCACTTCGTCGAAGGCGACATCAGCATTCACTCCGAGTGGATCGAGTACCACATCAAGAAGTGCGACGTGGTCCTGCCGCTGGTGGCCATCGCCACCCCGATCGAATACACCCGCAACCCACTGCGCGTATTCGAGCTGGACTTCGAAGAAAACCTGAAACTGGTTCGCTACTGCGTCAAGTACAACAAGCGCGTGATTTTCCCGTCGACTTCGGAAGTCTATGGCATGTGCCAGGACAAGAACTTCGACGAAGACAGCTCGAACCTGATCGTTGGCCCGATCAACAAGCAGCGCTGGATCTACTCGGTCTCCAAGCAACTGCTGGACCGCGTGATCTGGGCTTACGGCGCCAAGGGCCTGAACTTCACCCTGTTCCGTCCGTTCAACTGGATGGGCCCGCGTCTGGACCGTCTGGATTCGGCGCGTATCGGCAGCTCCCGCGCCATCACCCAGTTGATCCTCAACCTGGTGGAAGGCACGCCGATCCGTCTGTTCGACGGTGGCGAGCAGAAGCGTTGCTTCACTGACATCGCTGACGGCGTTGAAGCCCTGGCGCGGATCATCGACAACGACAACGATGTCTGCAACGGCCAGATCATCAACATCGGCAACCCGGACAACGAAGCCAGCATCCGTCAGTTGGGCGAAGAGCTGCTGCGTCAGTTCGAAGCGCACCCGCTGCGTCACAACTTCCCGCCGTTCGCCGGTTTCCGCGACGTGGAAAGCAAGGCGTTCTACGGTGCCGGTTACCAGGACGTGGAACACCGCAAGCCAAGCATCGCCAACGCCAAGCGCCTGCTGAACTGGGAGCCGACCGTGGAAATGCGCGAGACCATCGGCAACACCCTGGACTTCTTCCTGCGTGAAGCCATGCTCGAAATCGCGGACAAGAAGTAATGCAGGCAGGTCTTCGTATCGATGTCGACACCTACCGTGGCACCCGTGAAGGTGTGCCGCGGTTGCTGGAGATGCTCGACGAGGCGCAGGTCAAGGCAACGTTTTTCTTCAGTGTCGGCCCGGACAACATGGGTCGACATCTGTGGCGCCTGATCCGCCCGCAGTTCCTCTGGAAAATGCTGCGCTCCAACGCTGCCGGCCTCTACGGCTGGGACATTTTGCTGGCCGGCACTGCCTGGCCCGGCAAACCGATTGGCCGTGATCTCGGGCACCTGATGCGTCAGGCCCGGGACGCCGGTCACGAAGTCGGCCTGCACGCCTGGGATCACCATGGCTGGCAGGCCAACGCCGGGCGCTGGAGCGACGCGCAACTGATCGAACAGATCCGGCGCGGCGTCGACACCTTGAGCGACATCCTCGGCGAAAAGATCCAGTGTTCGGCCGCCGCCGGTTGGCGTGCGGACGAGCGCGTGATCGAGGCCAAGCAGACCTTCGGCTTTCGCTATAACAGCGATTGCCGCGGGCAGAGCCTGTTCCGTCCGCTGCTGGCGGACGGTTCGCTGGGCACTCCGCAGATTCCGGTGGACCTGCCGACCTTCGACGAAGTCGTCGGCCCGCACGTGGCGGCGAAGGACTTCAACGCCTTCATCCTCGACCGGTTCCAGGCGCAAGCACTCAACGTCTACACCATTCATGCCGAAGTAGAAGGGATTCTGATGGCTCAGGACTTTCGTCAATTGCTGGCCGATGCACGCCAGCGCAACATTGACTTCAAACCCTTGGGCGACTTGTTGCCCGAGTTTTTCAACACCCTGCCCGTGGGCCGCGTGCAACGCGGTGTGCTCGAAGGCCGTGAAGGCTGGCTGGGAGTGCAAGGCGCATGACCAGACGCTGGGCACTGCCGCTGTTGGTCGGCCTCTGTCTGCTGGCCTATCTGTTGCCGTTGAGCACCCATGGCCTGTGGATCCCCGACGAAACCCGCTACGCACAGATCAGCCAGGACATGCTGCTCAGTGGCAATTGGGTGTCGCCGCATTTCATGGGGTTGCGGTATTTCGAGAAACCGATTGCCGGCTACTGGATGATCGCCATCGGCCAGGAATTGTTCGGACAGAACCTGTTCGGCGTGCGCTTCGCGTCGGCACTCAGCACGGCTTTGAGTGTGCTGCTGGCCTACCTGGTCGCGCGCAGGTTATGGAACGATCCGCGCAAGAGCTTCGTCTGCGCCCTGCTCTATATGAGCTTCACCGTCGTCGCCGGTCAGGCCGGGTACGCCAACCTCGATCCGCAATTCACCTTCTGGGTCAACCTGAGTCTGGTGGCGCTGTGGTTTGCGCTCGACAGCAAAAGCACCGGGCAACGGCTGGGCGCCTGGGCGCTGCTGGGGCTGGCCTGCGGCATGGGTTTCATGACCAAGGGCTTTCTCGCCTGGTTGCTGCCAGTACTGATCGCGTTGCCGTGGATGCTCTGGCAGAAACGCTGGCGTGAACTACTGGTGTTCGGTCCGGTGGCGATCGCCAT
The DNA here is from genome assembly GCF_004683905.1 of Pseudomonas fluorescens. Classification (NCBI taxonomy): domain Bacteria; kingdom Pseudomonadati; phylum Pseudomonadota; class Gammaproteobacteria; order Pseudomonadales; family Pseudomonadaceae; genus Pseudomonas; species Pseudomonas fluorescens. The sequence continues at coordinate 3,046,461 of NZ_CP038438.1, read as the reverse complement.
CGCGATCATCGTCAGCTTGCCGTGGGCGCTGGCGGTGCACGCACAGGAACCGGATTACTGGCGGTTCTTCTTCTGGCACGAACACATCCGGCGCTTTGCCGGTGACGATGCGCAGCACGATGCACCGTGGTGGTTCTACTTGCCGCTGCTGGTGGCATTCAGTCTGCCGTGGGTTGGCCTGTTGCCGACCGCGTTCAAGCAAGCCTGGCAAACCCGGGCCCAGCCGAACATGGTCTTTCTGTTGTTGTGGTTGTGGTTGCCGCTGGGCTTTTTCAGCCTGAGCAACGGCAAGCTGCCGACCTACATTCTGCCGTGCCTGTTGCCATTGGCACTGCTGCTGGGTAATGCGCTGGCTGATCGCTTGCGTCTGGAACAAGGTCGGGCACTGGGGATCAACGGTCTGCTGAACCTGCTGCTGGGTGTGGTCACGCTGATCGCACTGGTTTACCTGCAACTGAACAAACCGGTGTACGACCACGAACTGCACAGCCTGGTGCTGGTGTTCATCGCCCTGATCGGCTGGATCATCGCCAACCTGGCGCAAGCGTTCCTGCCGTTGCAGTGCTGGGCGGCACCGGCGCTGGGCAGTCTGTTACTGGCCGGGATCCTGCCGGCGGCGTTGCCCAAATCGGTGGTGGCCAACAAAACCCCGGATCAGTTCATCCGCCACCACGTCACCGAACTGTCCGGCACCACGCACCTGCTGAGCAATGATCTGGGCGCGGCGGCAGCGCTGGCCTGGCGCATGAAACAACCGGAGGTCGCGCTGTACAACACGGTCGGCGAACTCAAATACGGTCTTTCCTACCCGGAAGGCGCCGAGCGCCGACTCACCAAGGACAACGTTCAACAATGGGTACGCGAAGCGCGCCGCAGCGGATCGGTCGGTGTGCTGATGCGCGTCAAGGGCCAGGACGAGCTCGAAGAGCTGGACCTGTTGCCCAAGGACGGTACCCGTTACGAATCGGGCAATCTGGTGATCATGGTGCTGCCCAAGGATCCGTCATGAGCTGGTTGCTGTTACTGACGGCGTGTCTGCTGACGTGCCTGGGGCAAGTCGCGCAGAAATTCGCCGTGGAGAGCTGGCGCGGCGTTGAGTCGTCGTGGGCCGCCAAACTGCGTTCGCCGTGGTTGTGGCTGGCGCTGTTTTCGCTGGGTAGCGGGCTACTGGTCTGGCTGCTGGTGTTGCAACGTCTTGAAGTGGGCATCGCTTACCCGATGCTCAGCCTCAACTTCGTGCTGATCACCCTGATTGCCCGCTTCGTCTTTCGCGAGCCCATCGACCGCCAGCATTGGCTGGGCGTGGCGCTGGTGATCGGCGGCGTGGTTTTGCTGGGGCAACAGTCATGAACCAGGCTCGTGGAATCGGTTTTGCTCTGGGCAGCGTAATGCTGGTCAGTGGCGCCCAACTGGGCATGCGCTGGAGCATGACGCGCCTGCCACAACCGGAACAATGGCTGACGGCGCTGAGCGCCGGCAGTGTCGATCTGTCGGCAATGGCCGTGGTGCTGGCGGCGATTTTCGCCTACGCCCTGTCGATGCTCTGCTGGCTCGCGGCATTGCGCGATCTGCCGTTGGGCCGGGCTTATTCACTATTGAGCATCAGCTACGCGCTGGTGTACCTGCTGGCGGCCAGTCTGCCGCTGTTCAACGAATCGTTCAGTTTCACTAAATCGCTGGGCGTGGCACTGGTCATGCTCGGGGTCATCACTATTAACACTCGTCCGTCTCGTGCGCCCGAATTCAGGAGTGCTCCATGAAAATCACAGTATTTGGTAGCGGTTATGTCGGCCTGGTGCAGGCCGCCGTGTTGGCCGAAGTCGGTCACGACGTCGTGTGTATGGACATCGATCAGAAGAAAGTCGAACTGCTGCGTCAGGGTCACGTCAGCATCTTCGAACCGGGCCTGTCGAGCCTGGTGCGCGAAGGCCTGGACTCCAGCCGCCTGCATTTCACCTCCGATGAAAAACTTGCCGTACAGCACGGTCGTGTTGCGTTCATCGCCGTCGGTACACCGTCCAGCGAAGACGGCTCGGCCGATCTGAAATACGTGCTGTCGGTAGGTGACGCCGTGGCGCGCCACCGTGAGCAGCCGCTGATCCTGGTGGAGAAATCCACCGTGCCGGTCGGCACCGGCGACACCCTGCGTGCACACATTCAAGCCGCACTGGACAAGGCCGGTCGTGAGCTGCAGTTCGATATCGTCTCCAACCCGGAATTCCTCAAGGAAGGTTCGGCGGTGTCCGACTGCCGTCGTCCGGACCGCATCGTCATCGGCTGCGAAGGTGACGAAGTGCGCGATGTGATGCGCGACCTGTACTCGCCGTTCAACCGCAACCATGACCGCATCATGTTCATGGACCTGCGCAGCGCCGAGCTGACCAAATACGCCGCCAACTGCATGCTGGCGACCAAGATCAGCTTCATCAACCAGATCGCCGAACTGGCCGAACACCTGGGCGCCGACATCGAGTCAGTCCGTCAGGGCATCGGTGCCGACACGCGCATCGGTTACCACTTCATCTACCCAGGCTGCGGTTACGGCGGTTCGTGCTTCCCGAAAGACATGCGCGCGCTGATCCACAGTGCCGAACAGGCGCATTGCTCCAGCGACCTGCTGCAAGCGGTCGAAGCGATCAACGAGCGGCAGAAGCACAAGCTGTTCGACCGCATCAATGCGTTCTACAAAGGTGATCTGCGCGGCAAGACCTTCGCCCTGTGGGGCCTGGCGTTCAAGCCAAACACCGACGACATGCGCGACGCGCCGAGCCGTGTACTGCTCGATTCGTTGTTCGCCGCTGGCGCCAGCGTTCGCGCGTTCGACCCGGAAGCGATGCAGGAAACCCAGCATCTGTATCCGAACGAAGAAAAACTGATGCTGATGGGCACTCCGGAATCGGTGCTGGCGGGTTCCGATGCGCTGATCATCTGCACCGAATGGCAGCAGTTCAAGGCGCCGGATTTCGACCTGATCGAGCAGCGTCTGAAAGCCCCGGTGATCTTCGACGGCCGCAACCTGTACGACGCCGAGCGTCTGGCACGCAACGGCTTCAAGTACTTCCCGATCGGCCGAGGCGATTCGCGCAAACTGCCGATCCCGCTGCAGCAGTGGCCTAACACTGCGGACGTCGCTTGATCACGTTGTCGCCTGTCATCCGCCGGCAGTCCCTGATCGCAGGGCTGCTGGCACTGCTGTTGTTTATCGCCGGGGTTTACGGACAGGCTCCCATTGGCTTCGATTCACGGTTCGTACTGTTTGCCCAGGAAATGTTGCGACACGGGCCAACGGTATTCCCGACCACATACGGTCAACCTTACGCCGACTATTCAGCGCTCTCGACGCTGTTCATCTGGTTGTTGTCGTTGCCCTTCGGCGCGATCAACACCCTGACGGCATGGCTGCCGAGCGCCATTGCCGGCGGCGTGATCGTGACGTTGATGTATCGCTTGCTGGCGGTGCATTCGCAGCGCTGGGCGCTGATCAGTATTGCGCTGCTGATGCTCACCAGCACCTTTGTCACCGAAGTGCGCGCGGTGTCGCAAGACCTGATGCTCGCCGCCGTGGCGCTGTCGGTGTTTTATCTGGGTTACGCGCACGACCACTTCGGCTCGCGCCGGCGCTGGCCGCTGATCTTTGTCCTGTTGTTGCTGGGCTTCGGGATTCGCGGGCCTATCGGCCTGGTGGTACCGACCGGCATGCTCTGCAGTTACTACCTGCTCAACCGTGAGTGGAAACGCCTCTTCGTGTTCGGCGTGATCGCTTCTGTGTTACTCGCAGCGTGTGTCAGCCTGCTGTTGTGGCTGGCGAAACTCAGCGGTGGCGAAGCCTTCCTGCAGGACGTGATCCGCATGCAGTTCATGGGGCGCATGGACGGCAGCGAAGGCGTCAGCGGTTCGCTGTATTACTTCACCAGCTCGATGGGCAATTACGCACTGGCGTATCCGCTGGCGATCCTGGCGTTGGCCGCGACCTGGCTGAGCAAACCGCATCAGCGCGGCCCGGCGTTGCGTCTGGTGCAATATTGCGCGGCTGCCGGGCTGATCGTCATGGTCGGTCTGTCGATTCCACAGGCGAAGAAGGCGCGTTACCTGCTGCCGATGTTGCCGATGGCGGCGATCATCGCGGCGTACCCGTTTCAGGTGCTGCACGGACGAGTGTTCCGCGTATTGCGTGGGGTAATTCAAGGCATTTGGCTGGTGACACCGGGGCTGTTGATGGTGGCCCTGCTGGTTGCCAAGCGCCGTTTTCCCGAGCAGCTGGACGGCATCACCCTGGTGCTGGTCGTGCTCGGCGTTCTGCAATTGCTCGCGTTGTCGCGCCTGATGGTCCCGCGCTGGCGGGCCGAAGTGTTGGCGCTGTGCTCGGTATTGGCGTTGTGGACGGTGTATGCCGCGGTGTTCGAACCGGTAGAGCGACGTCTGTACGACACGCAGGCCTTCAGTCGTGCTGCCTTCGCGCAGGTGCAGCAGAACCCGGCCCCGCTGGTGCTGCACGGCATGGGCAAAGACGCCAAGGCGATCAAGTTCATGGTCAACGTCGAGCAGGATCTGCAACCGCAGTTCACCGAAACAGTCCAGCAACTCGAAGCCCTCAAAGCCCCGGCCTGGCTGATGATGGACAGCAAGGACCTGCAATCGCTGCAAGGCACCTCGCTGGCCAGCCTGCAACCCGTGCTGACGGGGCGTTTCGACAAGAACGATTACGTGCTGTTGTATCTGAAGCCCTTGTAGGAACTGATTGAGGCTGCGATCTTTTGCGCTTTCAGGAAAAAGATCGCAGCCTGCGGCAGCTCCTACAGGGATTTTTACCATGAGTTTTGTTGTACGCCGGGCGCGGCAGAATGATGCCGCCGCCCTCCCCGCCATCGAACGCTCGGCCGCCGAGCTGTTTCGCACAGATCCGACCCTCGCCTGGCTTGCCGACACCGACGTGGCCAGCGCCGCGCAACACCGCCATGCCATCGACAATGCACACGTCTGGGTCGCCGAAACCACCTCGGCGCAACTCGCAGGGTTTATCCGCGCGCTGGATTTCGACAACTTGCTGCACATTGAAGAACTGTCGGTCAGCCTCGCGTTTCAGGGACAAGGCGTGGGCCGTCAACTGCTGCTGGCCGCGATTGAACATGCCCGCCGTGAGCAGATGCACGCCGTGACCCTGACCACGTTTCGCGACGTGCCGTGGAATGCGCCGTTTTATCAGCGGATGGGGTTTGTGGAAGTCGCACCCGGTGAGCACGAAGCGCATTTGCTCGATGCTCTGCAGAAAGAAATCGAGCATGGCTTTGCCGCCGAGCGACGCTGCGCCATGCTCCTGCCCCTCTATTGATAACACCGCCAATCCCCTCTGTGGGAGCGGGCTTGCTCGCGAAGGCGGTGTGCCCGCTGATAACGATGCTGGATGTGCCGGCCCCTTCGCGAGCAAGCCCGCTCCCACACGGATTTGCGGTGTGTCAGGTTGACCGCCGAGCGCGACCCGGTGAGGATGGCAAGGCTCACCCGCGCATTCTGAAATAAGGACATTGATCTCCTCGTGGCCACCTACTCCCGCCTCATCCGCCGACTGATGATCACCTCGCTGAGCATCGTCATCAGCCGTGCCCTGATCAGTCCGCTGCTGACCTTGTTTCTCAGCAACAAACTGGGCCTCAACCCACAGGATGTCGGTCTGCTGTTGGGCATCGCCGTGTTCAGTGCCACGCTGTTGTCACTGTACGGCGGCTACATCATCGATCGCCTCGACAAGCGTCAGCTGTTGATCCTGACCATGCTCTCCAGCGGTGTCGGCCTGATGCTGCTGACCTTCGCGCAGAATCTGTACCTGGTCACGCTGGTGTTGATCATCAGTGAAACCGCCTCTGCGCTGTTCCTGATCTGCTCCAAAGCGATGCTCAGTGAAAACCTGCCGGTGGGCCAGCGGGTCAAGGCGTTTTCGCTGAACTACACGCTGACCAATATTGGCTACGCCGTCGGCCCGATGATCGGCGTGGTAATTGCTGGGGTTCAGCCTTCAGCGCCGTTTATCGTCGCGGGGCTAATTGCCGCTGGCAGCGTTTTCCTGCTGCTGGGCGTCTCTCGCGAGGTCAGCCCGCTGTCGCAGGCGAGCCAGCCGCAGAGCTTCCTGAAGACGCTGATCATCCTGAAAAACGACCGCACGATGATCCTGTTTACCCTCGGTTGCTTGCTCAGCACCCTGGTTCACGGGCGCTTCACCCTGTACCTGTCGCAGTATCTGCTGGTGACCCACACGCAGGAGCAGACCCTCGACACCATGGCCGCCCTGCTCGCCTGCAACGCGATCACGGTGATCCTGCTGCAATACCAGATCGGGCGCTTTCTCAAGCGCGAGCACCTGCGGTTCTGGATTGCCGGCGGCACCGCGTTGTTCATCGTCGGCCTGATCGGTTTCAGCATGGCCGACAGTCTGGTCGGCTGGTGCGTGGCGATGTTCATCTTCACCCTCGGCGAGATGATCATCTATCCGGCGGATTTCCTCTTCGTCGACACCCTCGCTCCCGAAGAGCTGCGCGGCAGTTACTACGGTGCGCAGAACCTCGCGGCACTGGGCGGTGCGCTGAGTCCGGTGATGTGCGGGTTCCTGCTGATGCACACGCCGGCGCCGAGCATGTTCTACGCCCTGAGCGCTCTGGCGGGGCTGGGTGGGTATTTGTGTTTTGTCAGCGGACGCCGCGTGGCGATAATTCAAAAATAATGCACTGAAGCAGCATTTATATGAATTTGTCAGCATCGACTTTGCACGGCACACTGTGCGCGTTCCTCCCCCAATAGTTGGAACGCTTCGAGGACTTTCCGAAACGGACAAGTCCTTTTTTTTGCCCCGAATTTACTGCAAGGACCCGATTCACATGCTCGCTCGCTGGTTGCCCGCCGCCATCAACACCCGCCCCACCGAATGGAGCCGCGCCGCGATCGGCATGGCGCTGGGCACCTTGTTCAGCGTCTGGGCGTGCAGTCAGGTGTTCGGCATCGAGGTCGCGTACCACCTGATCGGGCCGTTGGGCGCCTCGGCCGTGTTGCTGTTTGCCGTGTCTTCCGGCGCACTCGCGCAACCCTGGTCGATCATCGGCGGCTACCTGTGCGCCAGCGTGGTCGCGCTGTTGGTGGCCCACGTCCTCGGTCGCACCTTGGGAAGCGCCTGCCTGGCGGCGGGCATGGCGCTGATCCTGATGTGCTGGCTGCGTTGCCTGCATCCGCCGGCCGGCGCACTGGCGCTGACGCTGGTACTGGCCGATCCGGCCACCATCGCCATGGACTGGAAAGCCATGGAACCGGTGATGCTCGCCGCCGCGTGCATGCTGCTCAGCGCGCTGGCCTACAACAACCTGACGCGCATCCGCTATCCGAAACGCCCGGCCGAGCCAGCGCCGGCACTGGTGCCGGTGGATAGCCAGGCCATTACCGCTGAGGATTTGAAACTGGCACTGGCCGACATGGAAGCGTTTATCGACGTCACCCCTGAAGACCTCGAACAATTGATTCATGCCAGCGAGCTGCACGCCAAACGCCGCAGCATCGGCGAAGTCTTCACCCGATAACCACCGCATCATTGTGGCGAGGGAGCTTGCTCCCGCTCGGCTGCGCAGCAGTCGTAAACCCGTGGTGTCGGGCCGCTTCGCAACCCGGCGGGAGCAAGCTCCCTCGCCACAAAGGCAATCCTCAACCTGCTGCAAAAACGCAAACTCCCCCTGCACATATCCCGGTTGTACACGGCAAATTTGCACTGTTACGATCCGTCAACGCTCGCGCGCGAGCTTCTCGAATAAAGACAATAAAAGCAGGGAGTTAGTGATGACTGCTCAGGCTTCATCCCCGCGGACGCCGTCCATGGATGCCACGCCAGACGAAGTGCTGGCCGAGGTTCGCAATCACATCGGTCACCTGACCCTCAACCGCCCCGCCGGTCTCAACGCCATCACCCTCGACATGGTTCGTCAGTTGCAGCAGCAACTCGATGCCTGGGCGACTGACGCCAGCGTGCACGCCGTGGTGCTGCGCGGTGCCGGTGAGAAGGCGTTCTGCGCCGGTGGCGATATCCGTTCGCTGTACGACAGCTTCAAAAGCGGCGACACGCTGCACGAAGATTTCTTCGTCGAGGAATACGCCCTCGACCTGACGCTTCATCATTACCGCAAACCGGTGCTGGCCTTGATGGACGGTTTCGTCCTCGGCGGCGGCATGGGCCTGGTCCAAGGCGCGGATCTGCGAGTGGTCACCGAAAAGAGCCGGCTGGCGATGCCGGAAGTGGCGATCGGGTATTTCCCCGATGTCGGCGGCAGCTATTTCCTCTCACGGATTCCCGGTGAACTGGGGATCTATCTGGGCGTCAGCGGCGTGCAGATTCGCGCGGCCGATGCGTTGTACTGCGGGTTGGCGGACTGGTTTGTCGACAGCAGCAAACTGTCGAGCCTCGACGAACAACTCGATCACCTGGAATGGCGCGACACGCCGCTCAAGGATCTGCAGGGCCTGCTCGCCAAAAACGGCGTGCAAACCCTGGCCGATGCACCGCTGGAGAAACTGCGCCCGGCCATCGACCACTTCTTCGCCCTGCCGGACGTGCCGAGCATTGTCGAGCAACTGCGCGCAGTCACCGTCGCCGACAGCCATGAGTGGGCGACGAGCACCGCTGACCTGCTGGAGACCCGCTCGCCACTGGCGATGGCCGTGACCCTGGAGATGCTCCGGCGCGGTCGGCACCTGAGCCTGGAACACTGTTTCGCCCTCGAACTGCATCTGGATCGCCAGTGGTTCGCACGCGGCGACCTGATCGAGGGCGTGCGCGCCCTGCTGATCGACAAAGACAAGACACCACGCTGGAACCCGCCGACCCTTGCTGCGCTGGACGCCGGGCATGTCGCGAGTTTCTTTCACGGTTTTACTGAGAGCGGGAGCTGAGCCATGCACGATCTCGAACTGACTGAAGAACAAGTGATGATCCGCGACATGGCCCGGGACTTCGCCCGTGGCGAAATCGCGCCGCATGCGCAAGCCTGGGAAAAGGCCGGCTGGATCGACGACGCGCTGGTTGCGAAGATGGGCGAACTCGGTTTGCTCGGCATGGTGGTGCCCGAGGAATGGGGCGGCACTTACGTCGATTACGTGGCCTATGCGCTGGCGGTGGAAGAAATCTCTGCCGGCGATGGCGCGACCGGCGCGTTCATGAGCATTCACAACTCGGTGGGCTGCGGCCCGGTGCTCAACTACGGCAGCGAAGCGCAGAAACAGACCTGGCTGGCGGATCTCGCCAGTGGCCAGACGATTGGCTGCTTCTGCCTCACCGAACCGCAGGCCGGCTCCGAAGCGCACAACCTGCGCACCCGCGCCGAACTGCGCGACGGCCAGTGGGTGATCAACGGCGCCAAGCAATTCGTCAGCAATGGCAAACGGGCGAAACTGGCAATCGTGTTTGCGGTGACCGATCCGGATCTGGGCAAGAAAGGCATTTCTGCGTTCCTGGTGCCCACCGATACTGCGGGTTTCATCGTCGATCGCACCGAACACAAGATGGGCATCCGCGCCTCCGACACCTGCGCGGTGACCCTGAACAACTGCAGCATTCCCGAGGCCAATCTGCTCGGCGAGCGCGGCAAGGGTCTGGCGATTGCCTTGTCCAACCTCGAAGGCGGCCGCATCGGCATCGCCGCGCAGGCTTTGGGTATCGCCCGGGCGGCGTTTGAAGCGGCGCTGGTTTACTCCCGCGATCGCATCCAGTTCGGCAAGCCGATCAACGAACACCAGAGCATCGCCAACCTGCTGGCCGACATGCACATGCAAATCAACGCGGCGCGCTTGATGATCCTGCACGCGGCGCGCCTGCGCACGGCGGGCAAACCGTGCCTGTCGGAGGCGTCGCAGGCCAAACTGTTCGCCTCGGAAATGGCCGAGAAGGTCTGCTCCTCGGCGATTCAGATTCATGGCGGGTATGGGTATCTGGAGGACTATCCGGTCGAGAAGTACTACCGCGATGCGCGGATTACCCAGATCTACGAGGGGTCGAGCGAGATTCAGCGGATGGTAATTGCGCGGGAGCTGAAGAACTACCAGTTGTAACGCCAAAAGCTTCGCGAGCAAGCCCGCTCCCACATTGGATCTGCGTCGTACACAAATCCCATGTGGGAGCGGGCTTGCTCGCGAAGGCGTCAGTCAGGTCAGCGCATTATTTACCCTGAAACTCCGGCGCACGCTTGGCCACAAACGCCGCCATGCCTTCCTTCTGATCCTGGGTGGCAAACGCCGCATGGAACACCCGGCGCTCGAAGCGCACACCTTCAGTCAGGTTGACCTCAAAGGCGCGGTTGACGCTTTCCTTGATCATCATCGCAATCGGCAACGACTTGCTGGCGATCACCGCAGCGACTTTCAACGCCTCGTCGAGCAGTTCATCACTCGGCACGATCCGCGCAACGATGCCGCAGCGTTCGGCTTCCACCGCATCGATCATCCGCCCGCTGAGGCACATTTCCATGGCCTTGGCCTTACCCACCGCGCGGGTCAGGCGCTGGGTGCCGCCCATGCCCGGGAGCACGCCGAGGTTGATTTCCGGCTGACCGAATTTGGCGTTGTCACCGGCCAGGATGAAGTCGCACATCAGCGCCAGTTCGCAGCCGCCACCGAGGGCAAAGCCGTTGACCGCAGCAATGATCGGCTTACGGCGGTTGGCCACACGGTCGCTGTCGCTGAACAGATCATCCATGTAGATCTGCGGATAGGTCAGTTCGGCCATTTCCTTGATGTCGGCGCCGGCGGCGAAGGCTTTCTTCGAACCGGTGATGACGATGCAACCGATGTTCGCATCCGCTTCCAGACCATCGAGGGCATGGTTCACTTCGCTGACCAGTTGCGCGTTCAGGGCGTTCAGCGCCTGTGGGCGGTTGAGGGTGATCAGGCCGACGCGGCCGTGGTTTTCCAGCAGAATCGTTTCGTAAGTCATGGGCAAGATTCCTTGTCAGAGATTGCGCGAAATAACCATGCGCTGAATGTCGCTGGTGCCTTCGTAGATCTGGCACACGCGCACGTCGCGGTAGATGCGTTCCAGCGGGAAGTCGTTGAGATAACCGTAACCGCCCAGCGTCTGCAACGCCATTGAGCAAACCTTCTCGGCCATTTCCGAGGCGAACAGTTTCGCCATCGAAGCCTCGACCAGCGCCGGCTGACCGCTATCGCGCAGGGCCGCGGCGTAATGCACCATTTGCCGGGCGACGGCGATCTGCGTGGCCATGTCGGCGAGACGGAAGGCCACCGCCTGGTGCTCGATGATCGGTTTGCCGAAAGTATCGCGCTCACGTGCATAGTCGCGGGCCGCTTCGAACGCAGCGCGGGCCATGCCCACCGCTTGCGAGGCGATGCCGACCCGCCCGCCTTCGAGGTTGGCCAGGGCGATTTTGTAGCCTTCGCCCTCCTCACCCAAGCGGTTGGCGACCGGCACCTTCACGTCTTCAAACAGAATCTGGCAGGTGTCCGACGCGTGCTGGCCGAGCTTGTCTTCGACCCGGGCGACTTTGTAGCCGGGCGAATCGGTGGGCACGATGAACGCCGTGATCCCGCGTTTGCCGGCACTCGGATCGGTCACCGCAAACACGATCACGATCCCGGCGTTCTGCCCGGAGGTGATGAACTGTTTGCAGCCGTTGAGCACGTAGTGATCGCCTTCCAACCGTGCGCGGGTTTTCAGGCTGCTGGCGTCGGAACCGGCCTGCGGTTCGGTCAGGGCGAATGCGCCGAGCATCGCGCCGCTGGCCAGCGGTTTGAGGAAGCGTTCGCGCTGATCGTCGTTGCCGAACTTGAGGATCGGCACACAGCCCACCGAGTTGTGCACGCTCATGATGGTCGAGCAGGCGCCGTCGCCGGCGGCGATTTCTTCCAGGGCCATGGCGTACGCCAGGTAGCCGGTGTCACAGCCGCCCCACTGCTCCGGCACAAGCATGCCGAAGAAGCCCAATTCGGCCATCTCGCCAATGGCTGCCTTGGGGAAACGATGCTCGCGATCCCACTCGGCGGCGAACGGTTTCAGCCGTTCCTCGGCGAACTGCCGGGCCATGTCGCGGATCTGGGTTTGGTCTTCGTTGGGAATCATGGTGAATCCTTAAATTCAAGTCGCACCGCCTATTCATTGTGGGAGGGGGCTTGCTCCCGAATTGGCCGTGTCAGTCAGACAATTTCTGAATGACACACCGCCTTCGGGAGCAAGCCCCCTCCCACAGGGAGAAAGGGCGTTGGCCTCAGTAGATGCATTCCACGGCCATTGCCGTGGCTTCACCGCCGCCGATGCAGATCGCCGCGATCCCGCGTTTCAGGTTTTTCTGGCGCAGGGCCGAGAGCAAGGTCACCAGAATCCGCGCACCCGAGGCACCGATCGGATGGCCCAGCGCGCAGGCACCGCCGTGCACGTTGAGCTTGTCGTGGGGGATTTCCAGATGGGTCATCGCGGCCATCGCCACCACGGCGAACGCTTCGTTGATCTCGAACAGATCGACCTCGTTCAACCCCCAACCGGTCTTCTTCACCAGCTTCTTGATCGCGCCAATCGGTGCCACCGGGAACAGGCCCGGCGTGTCGGCAAACGCCGCGTGACCATGAATCACCGCCAGCGGTTTAAGCCCGAGTTTCTGCGCTTGCGACTGGCGCATCAGCACCAGTGCCGCCGCGCCGTCGGAGATCGAGCTGGAGTTGGCCGCCGTTACCGTGCCGCCTTCGCGGAACGCCGGTTTCAGCGAGGCGACCTTGTCCAGTTTGGCTTTCGGCGGCTGCTCGTCGTTGCTGATCAGCACTTGTTCCTTGCCCACCGTCACGGTCAGCGGAACGATCTCGGCCTTGAAGCTGCCGTCCTTGATCGCCTGCTGGGCGCGGGTGGTCGAAGCGATAGCAAAGGCATCCTGGGCTTCGCGGCTGAAGTCGTTGGTTTCGGCGCAGTCTTCGGCGAAGGTGCCCATCAGACGGCCCTTGTCGTAGGCGTCTTCGAGGCCGTCGAGGAACATCGAGTCGAGCACCCGGCCATGGCCCATGCGGTAACCGGCGCGAGCACGGTCGAGCAAGTATGGCGAATTGGACATGCTTTCCATGCCACCGGCGATCACCACATCGGCGCTGCCGGCCAGCAGCATGTCGTGGGCGAGAATGGTGGTTTCCATGCCCGAGCCGCACATTTTGTTGACGGTGGTGCAGCGCGTCGATTTATCCAGCCCGGCACCCAGTGCCGCCTGCCGCGCCGGCGCCTGACCGAGGCCGGCCGGCAATACGCAACCGAACAACACTTCATCAACCGCGTCGCTGGCAACCCCGGCGCGCTCAACCGCTGCCTTGATCGCGGCAGCACCGAGTTGCGGCGCGGTGAGGCTTTTCAGTTCGCCCTGAAAGCCGCCCATCGGGGTGCGGACGGCGCTGACGATAACAATCGGATCGTTGGCAATAGTCATGACAAATCCTCCTTACTTGGCGGCCATGCGCAAGGCGCCGTCGAGACGGATCACCTCACCATTGAGCATGCTGTTTTCGATGATATGCCGAACCAGCGCGGCGTACTCGGCAGGTTTGCCAAGACGCGGCGGGAACGGCACGCCAGCGGCCAGCGACTCGCGCACTTCCGGGGTCATACCGGCCATCATCGGGGTTTCGAAAATGCCCGGGGCGATGGTCATCACGCGGATACCGAAGCGCGCCAGTTCGCGGGCGGCCGGCAGGGTCAGGCTGGCGATCGCGCCTTTGGAGGCGGAATACGCGGCCTGACCGATCTGGCCGTCGAACGCAGCGACCGAGGCGGTGTTGATGATCACCCCGCGCTCACCGTCGGCGTTGGCTTCGCTCTCGGCGATGGCCGCCGCGGCCAGACGCAACATGTTGAAGCTGCCGATCAGATTGACGTTGATCACCTGGGCAAAACTCGACAGCGCATGCGGGCCGTTCTTGCCGAGGATCTTCTCGCCGCGAACGATGCCGGCGCAGTTGACCAGACCGTTGAGGCTGCCAAAGGCTTTCACCGTCGCCTGCACCGCAGCTTCGGCAGCGGCTTCATTGCTGATATCGGCCACCACACTTTGCGCGCCAAGGCGCTGGGCCTGGGCTGCTACCGCTTCGGCATTCAAATCCACCAGCATCACTTTGGCGCCGGCGCTGACCAGCAATTCAGCGCTGGCCGCACCCAGGCCGGAGGCGCCGCCGGTGACGATAAAAACCTTGTTCTCGATCTGCATGACTGACTTCCTGATTCAAGCTGAAACGTTGTGCGCCGCGGCCTCTTGAGCCTTGGCGATTTCCTGGTTGCGCAAGATAAAGCGCTGCAATTTGCCGCTTGGGGTTTTCGGCAATTCGCTGACAAATTCGATTTCCCGCGGGTACGAGTGCGCGGCCAGACGCTTGCGCACGTGTTGCCGCAACTCTTCGGCCAGCGCCGGTTCGGCGCGGTATTGCGGGTTGAGCACGACGAAGGCTTTGACCAACTCGGTGCGCTCCGGGTCAGGCTTGCCGACCACGGCGGCTTCGACCACCGCCGGGTGTTCGATCAGCGCGCTTTCGACGTCGAACGGGCCGACGCGGTAGCCGGAAGTGGTGATCACGTCATCACTACGCCCAACGAAGCTGATGCTGCCGTCCGGGTTCCATTCCACCGTGTCGCCGCTGAGGTAGTAATCGCCGACGAAGGCTTTGGTCGGCACGCCCTCGTAGCCGCCGAACCAGCACATCGGCGACTGGGTGCGGTCGATGGCGAGGATGCCCGGCTGGCCGACACCGAGCTCGTTGTACTGCTCGTCGAGCACCACGATGCGATGGCCCGGCGAGGCGAAACCGGCGGCGCCGAGGTGGATCGGGTGTTCCAGGCCGTGGTGGTTGCACAGGACCATGCCCAGTTCGGTCTGGCCGTAATGGTCGTGAATGACTACGCCGAGGTTGTCGGCGAACCAGCGGATCACTTCCGGATTGAGCGGCTCGCCGGCGCTGCTGACGATGCGCAGCTTGCCCTTGATCGACTTGGCGAACTCGTTGCCGCCGGCAATCAACAGACGATACGCGGTCGGCGAACCGGTGAGGTTGGTGATGGCGTATTTGTTGATCACCCGGCAGGTGCTTTCGAGGGTGAACGGGCCATCGTAAAAGGTGATCGGGTGACCCATCGACATAGGGCCGGTGACGCCGAAATAGATGCCGTAGGCCCAGCCCGGATCGGCGACGTTCCAGAACGAATCTTCAGGACGCAGATCCACCGCGTCGCGGGTGTAGCTCTGGAACGCGACGATGGCCTTGAGCGGCACCGACAGTGCTTTCGACGGGCCGGTGGTGCCCGAGGTGAACATCAGCAGGAACGGGTCTTCGCCGCTCAGCAGCACCGGCTCGCAGAGATTGGAATAGTTGGCCAGTTCGGCCCAGAAACTGAAATCGCCACGGACGATGCCCTGGCCCTTGGCGCCGCCGACGGTGACGATGGTCGGGCATTCGCTGACTTCAGCGAGTTTCGGCCGGTTGACCGCATCGGTGACCACCACTTTGGCGCCGGAACTGTTCAGGCGATGTTCGATGGCCTTGGGGCCGAACGCGGTGAACAGTGGCTGATACACCGCGCCGATGCGCCAGGTGGCGAATACGGTGATGAGCAATTCGATGTTGCGTGGCAGCAGGCCGGCGACCTTGTCGCCCTTCTGCACGCCTTGTTCGCGAAGGAAATTGGCGAAACGCGCGGCTTGGTCTTGCAGCTCGCTGAAGGTGTACGTGGCACTCGCGCCGTCGCGGCCCTCCCAGAACAACGCAATGCGCCCCGGCAAGGCGTGGCGGTCGCAACATTCGACGCAGGCGTTGAGCGCCTCCAGCGTGCCGCTGAGCGCAGCGTCCACGGTGTGCTGATAGTTGAACTGTTCGGTGGCAGACAAGTAATCGCGCATTGCCAGAATCCCTCGGTGTTTTTATTAGGCTGGGAACCGTAAACAACACAGGGATAGTCGCGCTGCGGCGCTGAAGCGGCAATGGTCAAAGCTGTCAATCTGGCTGATTGGTTTGGCCAAGATTCCAGAGATGTGCCGCCTGGACTGGCGCCTTCGGGAGCAAGCCCCCTCCCACAAGGGAATTGCATTGCAAAGGGGGGATCACTGTGAAAGCTGCAATCACAGAAGATTGCATTTCAAAGAATGCTCCACCTGTGAAAACCAGGAAGGCTGCAATCACAGGAAGAATGCATTTCAAATGTGGGAGGGGGCTTGCTCCCGAAGAGGCCCGATCAGGCGACTGACAATCCGGATCAGACGGCTTCGTTGAGGATCAGCGTGCGGTAATGCCCAGGATTGGACCCCGACCATTTGCGAAACGCCTTGTAGAACGAGCTCGCATCGGCAAACCCCAGCCGCGTCGCGATTTCGACGAAGCTGATCGACGGCTCCGCCAGCCAGCTGATTGCCAGTTCCTTGCGCACGCTGTCCTTGAGCCCCTGATAGGTCTGCCCCTCCTCGGACAATCGCCGGCGCAGGGTCGAGGCGGACATGCACAGTTGCTGCGCCAGCGCCTCGGTCTCCGGCCACTGTTCTGCGGGTAGCTGCCGCAGGTCCTGTTTGATCCGGCTGGCCAGGCTTTCCGGGTCGCGGTATTTCACCAGAATATTCGCCGGCGCATGGGCCAGAAAGCGTTTCAGTTCTTCGGCCGTACGCTTGATCGGCAGATCGAGACAATCAGCAGCAAAGATCATCCGCGTGCGCGGACGCTCGAAGCGCAGGTTTTCCGAGAACATAACCCGGTAGTCGTCGCAGAAATCCGGCTCGGCGCAGCGCAGTTCGATCGCCAGAATCGGAATCCGCCGCCCCGCCAGCCAACAGGCCACGCCGTGGACGATCATCCAGTAAGTGAAATAGGTAAACGCCCGGCGCGGCTCGGGATCGTCTTCGAGCAGGACGATTTCCGCCAAGCTCTGCTGATGCGCCAATTGCGCGGGCATTTTTTCCAGCATCAAGGAGAGGAAATTCAGGCCCATGCTCAGGCCGACGGCCAGGGTCGGTTGCGCCATGGCGCTTCGACAAAGGAACTCAAGGCTGCCGGACTTGAGCTTGCGTGGATCCATACCGAAGAACTCGTCATCGCCACGCCGGGCCAGCAAGCGCCAGAGTTTCGCGTATTGCGAGGCCGGCACCCGGCCTTGCTCGCTATGCAGCAGCGCCGGAGCAATCCCGACCTTGTTCAAGACTTCATCCGTGGCCGCGCCCGGGGCACAACTTTGCAGCAGCGCTTCACGCACCAGTTGAACGGCAATGGTGTCTTTTTCCGACATGGAGCGAGGCAGACCTTGTTGTTTTCGAGTGACCGGCATCTTAACGCAGGATGCGAATTCAACACGAATCCCCTGTGGGAGCGGGCTTGCTCGCGAAGGCGATGTGTCAGCAACATCCTTATCGACTGACACGCCGCCTTCGCGAGCAAGCCCGCTCCCACCGGGATTTGTGCGTGGCAAAAAACAGGTTGTTCAGCTTGCGTTCAGGTTTATGTCAATCATTGTCATGTGAGAATGGTTGTCATTATGTTACAACTTGTAACTTCTTCGAATGACTTAGTGGACACCGAATGCTCGTTCCCTTTCTGATCATGCTGCGCGAAGGCATTGAAGCCGCGCTGATCGTTGGCATCATCGCCAGCTACCTGCAACAGACCGGTCGTGGCCAGTGGATGCCGGCAGTGTGGATCGGCGTCTTCCTCGCCGCTGCGCTGGCGCTGCTGGTCGGCGGTGGCCTGGAACTGGTCAGCGCCGAATTCCCACAGAAACAGCAGGAGTTGTTTGAAGGCATTGTCGGACTCGTCGCGGTGGGCATTCTCAGTTCGATGGTGTTCTGGATGCGCAAGGTTGCGCGCTCGATCAAGCATTCGCTGCAAGCCTCGCTCGATCACGCTCTGACTTCGTCAAAGCACCAGGTAATCGCGCTGATCGCCATGGTGTTCTTCGCCGTGGCTCGCGAAGGCCTGGAAACTGTGTTCTTCCTGCTCGCCGTGTTCCAGCAGAGCGAAGGCCCGGGCGCGCCAATCGGTGCCCTGCTCGGCCTGGTGCTGGCGATCATTGTCGGCTTCCTGATCTACAGCGGCAGCATGCGCCTGAACCTGTCGGCGTTCTTCAAGTGGACCGGGCTGTTCATTCTGGTGGTCGCCGCCGGGATCCTCGCCAATTCGGTGCAAGCTCTGCATGAAGCCGGTGTGTGGAATCACCTGCAGACCGTGCTGTTCGACTTCAGCGCGACGCTGCCGATGGACGGCCCGCTGGGTTCGGTGCTGGCCGGCATGTTCGGGTATCAGGATGCGCCGACCGTCAGCACTCTCGGTGCGTACCTGATCTATCTGGTGCTGGCGCTGGTGATGTTTTTCTACCCCGCCGCGCCGGCCTCCAGCGCTGACGCCGCCGGCAAATCGTCTTCCGTTTCCAGCCAATAAGGGCCTCCATGTCAAAGCCTAATACTCCTCAGGCCTCGCCTCCCCGCGCCTTGCGCTGGGCGGTGGCCGGTTCGGTGGTCGTGATGATCGCCGCCGGTGGCTTGTTCTACTACGCCTCGAAAATGGCCGCGGCCAAGCGGCAGCACAACCATGACGAAGTGGTGGTGAACATCAACGCGCACAGCTGCGATCCGAACGAGCTGACGGTTCCCGCTGGTCGCGCCAGTTTCCGCATCGTCAACCGCTCCGACCGGGCGGTGGAATGGGAAATTCTGGACGGCGTGCTGGTGATCGAAGAGCGCGAAAACATCGCGCCGGGCCTGAGCCAGGTGATCAACGCCAACCTGCAACCCGGCGACTATGCGATCACTTGCGGTCTGCTGAGCAACCCTCGCGGCGTGCTGCACGTGACGCCGACAGCGGCTTCCGATGCTGCCGCCAAGGCCAAGCCGTCGATGGTCGCTTTCGTCGGGCCGCTGTCGGAGTTCCGCGTGTATCTGGCGACGCAAGGCAGCGCGCTGATCAAAGCCGTGACCGCGCTGAATCAGGCAATTGCCGGCGGCGATCTGGCCCAGGCGCAGACGCTGTACCTGCCGGCGCGTGCCGCTTACCAGCGCCTGGCCCCAGCCGCGCAACGCCTGGCGGAACTGGACAACAGCATCAATGCCCGCGCCGATTATTTCGAAAAGCGTGAGCAGGATCCGGCCTTCGTCGGTTTCCACCGGGTCGAATACGCGCTGTTCCAGCAACGCAGTCTCGACAGCCTGACGCCGGTCGCCGAGCGCCTGCTGGCCGATGTCACCACGCTCAAACAGCAACTGCTGGCCCAATCACTACCACCGGAGCAACTGGTGAACATCGTGGTGCGCAATCTCAACACCCTGGCCGACGTGCGCGCCGCCAGTGGTGAAGAAGAACGCTACAGCCACGGCGACCTCAACGGTTTCGCCGGCAACCTGCAAACCGCACACAAGGTCGTCGAGTTGCTGCGGCCAATGCTGACCAAATCGGCGCCGGATCTGCTGCCGAAAATCGACGCGGCGCTGAGCGATTTCGACAGCGTACTGAATAGCTTCAAGGTCAAGGACGGCTACGCCACTTACGACATGGTCAGTGGCGAACAACGCAAACAGATCGCCGACAAGGCTCAGGCCCTGGCTGACGCTCTGGATGGCATCGATCCCGCCCTCGGCCTTTCCGGCCTGTAAGCAGAAGACGAATACCGATGAAAGATTTGCAAAACCTCGATCTGCAACGTCGCCGCCTGCTGATGGGCATGGGTGTCGCCGGCGTCGCCTTGGCCGGTTCGGCCCTGAGCTGCCCGGCCATGGCGGCAGCGCCGGCGCAAGTCACCGAAGCGCCGAGCAGCGACAAGACCGAAGACCGCCACGATTTCCACGGCGTGCACCAGACCGGCATCGTCACCCCGCGTCCGGCGTCCGGCATGTTCGTGTCGTTCGACGTACTGGCCAGTGATCGCGAAGACCTGGAGCGGCTGTTCCGCACCCTCAACGAGCGCATCGCGTTCCTGATGAAGGGCGGCCCGGTGGCACAGATCGACCCGAAACTGCCGCCGCCGGATTCCGGCATTCTCGGGCCGGTGGTGACCCCGGACAACCTGACCATCACCGTCTCCGTAGGCGAATCGTTATTCGACGAGCGCTTCGGTCTGGCCGCAGCCAAACCCAAGCGCCTGCAACGCATGGTCGGTTTCCCCAACGATGCGCTGGAAGCCGATTGCTGCCACGGCGACCTGAGCCTGCAATTCTGCTCGAACACCGCCGACACCAACATTCACGCCCTGCGCGACATCGTCAAGAACCTGCCGGACCTGCTGCTGGTGCGCTGGAAACAGGAAGGCAGCGTGCCGCCACAAGCCCCGGCCAAACCGGGGGTGCCGGCGCAATCGGCGCGTAACTTCCTCGGTTTCCGGGACGGCTCGGCCAACCCCGATTCCAACGACGCCAAGGCCATGGACAAGATTGTCTGGGTGCAACCGGGCAGCGATGAGCCGGCCTGGGCGGCCCACGGCAGCTATCAGGCGGTGCGGATCATCCGCAATTTCGTCGAGCGCTGGGACCGTACGCCGCTGCAGGAACAGGAAAGCATCATCGGCCGGGTCAAAACCACGGGTGCACCGATGGGCGCCAACCATGAAACCGAAGTCCCGGATTACAGCAAAGACCCGGAAGGCAAACTGACCAAGCTCGACGCACACATTCGCCTGGCCAACCCGCGCACCGCCGCGAGCCAGGCCAACCTGATCCTGCGCCGGCCGTTCAACTACTCCAACGGCGTGAACAAGAACGGCCAGCTCGACATGGGCCTGCTGTTCATTTGCTACCAGGCCGATCTGGAAAAAGGCTTCATCACCGTGCAGACCCGGCTCAACGGCGAGCCGCTTGAGGAATACCTCAAACCGGTCGGCGGCGGTTACTTCTTCACCCTTCCGGGTGTCACCGGCGACAAGGATTTCATCGGTCGCTCGCTGCTCAACGCCACACAACCCAAAACAGCTGCCTAACCATAAAAAACCTCGGAGCCGCTCCATGAAAAAGTCGCCACTCGCATTACTGCTGACCCTCGGTTTGCTCAACACCCCGCTGTCGGCGTTCGCCGCGACGGCGCCACTGGATCTGGTCGGCCCGGTGTCGGACTACAAGATCTACGTCACCGAGCAACTGGATGAACTGGGCAGCCACACCAAACAATTCACCGATGCGGTGAAGAAAGGCGATCTGGCCACCGCGCAAAAGCTCTACGCGCCGACCCGCGTCTACTACGAGTCGATCGAGCCGATTGCCGAGCTGTTCAGTGACCTTGATGCGTCCATCGACTCGCGCGTCGACGACCACGAAAAAGGCGTGAAGGCTGAAGACTTCACCGGTTTTCACCGCATTGAATATTCGCTGTTCTCGGAGAAAACCACTGAAGGCCTGACCGCTCTGGCTGACAAGCTCGATAGCGACGTGAAAGACCTGCAGACCCGCGTCGCCGGCCTGACCTTCCCGCCGGAGAAAGTCGTCGGTGGTGCGGCCGCGCTGCTGGAAGAAGTCGCCGCGACCAAGATCTCCGGTGAAGAAGACCGTTACAGTCACACTGACCTGTATGACTTCCAGGGCAACATCGACGGCGCGAAGAAGATCGTCGACCTGTTCCGACCGCAGATCGAGAAGCAGGACAAGGCGTTCGTTGCCAAAGTCGACAAGAACTTCGCTACCGTGGACAAGATCCTTGCCAAGTACAAGACCAAGGACGGTGGTTTCGAGACTTATGACAAAGTGAAGGATAACGACCGCAAAGCACTGGTCGGGCCGGTCAATACCTTGGCGGAAGACCTGTCCACATTGCGTGGCAAGCTCGGTCTGAACTGATTGATGTAGAGGCCTTAAGTGCCCCATCGCGAGCAGGCTCACTCCTACAGTTGGAATGCATTCCCCTGTAGGAGTGAGCCTGCTCGCGATAGCGGTTTAACCGCACCGAATAATCTGAAGGGTTACAAAATCCGGTAGAGCAACCGCTCGATCCGAACCCGACTCACCCGCTTGAGAAACTTCGCCACCCCCGCCGGGTACTCCGGCAAGGTTTCCAGGTTCTGGAAGCTGGCGATCCGCGTGGTGTTGCGGAAAATCTCTTGCTGTTCCTTCGCCCGTGGCTCAAGCCACTCGCCTTGCGGATCATCGATCAACAGCGCGTTTTCCAGGTCGAGGCGGAACGCCCGTGGATTGAGGTTGTTGCCGGTCAGCAGCGTATAGCGCTGGTCGACCCACATGCCCTTGAGGTGATAGCTGTTGTCGCCGTCACGCCACAGATGCAGGTTCAACTGGCCGCTGTCGATGTTGCGCTGATGCCGCTTGGCAAAACGCCGCAGGCTGATTTCGTACAGATACGGCAGCGCCGCAATCACCTTGAACGGCTCGCTGGGCGGAATGTAGAAGTCGTTGGCCGTCTTGTCGCCGACCACGATGTCGATCTTCACCCCACGGGCCAGCGCACGGTTGACCTCGCGGATGATCGGCAGCGGCAGGTTGAAGTACGGCGTGCAGATGGTCAGTTGCTGTTGCGCACTGGCGATCAGCTCGACAATCACCCGGTTCAACGGGTTGTTCTTGCCCACGCCCAGCAACGGACTGACCGACAGGCCGGTATGCGCGGTGCTGCCGGCACTGGTGTCGTACGCCGCATATTTGAGACGACTGCGCAGATCGCCGATGTCGTTGCGCAGGCTGCGGGTGGTCGGCAGGTTGGGCAGGTCGAGGCGATGCACAGCCTTGGATTCGATCAGGCCGTGCTTGACCAGGTGATGCATTGAATCCGCCAGTTCGCGGCTGTGCAGCACGTGGTAGCGGTCGAAACGGTACTTGTCGAACTTGTGCAGGTAGACGTTGTTCAGGCTCGCACCGCTGTAAACCACGTAATCGTCGATCACGAAGCCTTTCAGATGCAGGACGCCGAACAGTTCGCGGGTCTGCACCGGCACGCCGTAGACCGGCACTTCACTCTGATGGGTGCGGGTCATTTCCTGGTACCACGCCGAGTTGCCCGGCTGTTTGCCGGCACCGATCAACCCGCGCTGGGCGCGCAGCCAGTCAACCACCACGACGATCTCCAGCTCCGGGCGCTTGAGCTTGGCGGCGTGCAAGGCATCGAGGATTTCCTGACCGGCCTCGTCGTGCTGCAGATACAGCGCAACGATGTAGATGCGCCGGGTCGCCTCGGCGATTTTCTCCAGCAGGCAACGACGGAACTCGGCGGCGCCGGACAGAATGGTCACGGCCTCGGCAGTCAGCGGAAAGCTGCGCAGTTTGGGCAGCAAAGAGCGTTTGAAAAGCAACGGCATAGGGCTCGCAATGGGTCGAATCCGAAGAACCCGAGAGCTTACACCATCAACCGGTTCGGGTCTTGTTACTGTCTGTAATGCCCCCTTCGCGAGCAGGCTCGCTCCCACAGTGGATCACATTTCAAATGTGGGAGCGGGCTTGCTCGCGAAAGCGGTATCGCAGACACAAAAATAACTGCTTGACCAAGGAGAACGATCGTTCTACTGTTCGCCACATGAACGAAATCACTGACACCTCAACCCGCGACATCATTCTGGATGTCACCGAAAAGCTGATCTACAAAAGTGGCATCGCCGCCACCGGCATGGATCTTCTGGTGAAAACCGCCGGCGTCTCCAGAAAAAGCATCTACCGCTACTTCGCCAACAAGGAGGAGCTGACCGTCGCTGCCTTGCAACGCCGCGATGTGCGCTGGATGCACTGGTACCGCAGCGCCGTCGATCAGGCCGAAACCCCGGCCGACCGCCTGCTCCACCTGTTTACCGTACTCAAAAGCTGGTTCGCCTCGGAAGGTTTCCGTGGCTGTGCCTTCATCAATACCAGTGGCGAGACCGGCGATCCTGAAGACCCGGTGCGCCAGGTCGCCAAAGACCATAAACAGAAGCTGCTCGACTACCTGTGCGAGCTGTGTACCGAACATGGCACCGAGGACCCGCAACGTCTGGCCAGACAGTTGCTGATCCTGATTGACGGCGCCATTACCGTAGCGCTTGTGATGGGTGATCACAGTGCCGCTGATAATGCGCAATGCATGGCGCGTAAGTTATTGGACCTGTAACGCCTTAAATAAGCCTCAACCGTTGTTTAATCGTTAATTAGATCGGGAGACTGAAAATGTCGACTGCTGCCCAAGTGCGTCCGCCTTTACCGCCGTTCAACCGTGAATCGGCTATCGAAAAAGTACGTCTGGCCGAAGATGGCTGGAACTCTCGCGATCCCGAGAAGGTGTCGTTGGCCTACACCCTCGACACAAAATGGCGCAACCGCGCCGAGTTCGCCAACAACCGCGAGGAAGCCAAGGCGTTCCTGACCCGTAAATGGGCCAAGGAACTCGACTACCGCCTGATCAAGGAACTCTGGGCCTATTCGGACACGCGGATTGCCGTGCGCTATGCCTATGAATGGCGCGACGATTCGGGCAACTGGTTCCGCTCCTACGGCAACGAAAACTGGGAGTTCGATGAGCACGGCCTGATGTTCCAGCGCTATGCCTGCATCAACGACATGCCGATCAAGGAAAGCGAGCGCAAGTTCCATTGGCCGCTGGGTCGGCGTCCGGATGATCATCCGTGGCTCTCCGATCTAGGCCTCTAAGTCCACATAGTTCCAATTGTAGGAGTGAGCCTGCTCGCGATAGCGGTGTGTCAGTCAGCCTGAATATTGACTGTTCATACGCAATCGCGAGCAGGCTCACTCCTACAGGTTTTTGTGGTGTTTCAGGCTACTGCGGCAGTCTTTTCAGCCTCCAGTTCCCGCACTAACGGCAACACACGTTTGCCGAAATACTCCACCTCCTCCTGAAAGTGCAGAAACCCCGCCAACACCAGATCCACCCCCACCGCTTTCAGCGCCACAATCCGCTCGGCAATCTGCTGTGGCGTGCCGATCAGGTTGGTCTTGAAGCCATCGTTGTATTGCACCAGATCCTCGAACGTCGATTTCGCCCAGTTACCCTCACCCTCCGGCGACGCCCTGCCCGCCTGCTTCGCGGCGTCACCGAAAGCGTTGACCGCGTCCGGGTCAGCCTGGTCGATGATCTGCGCCAGTACCGCACGCGCTTCTTCTTCAGTGTCGCGAGCAATCACGAAGGCGTTGACGCCGATCTTCACCGAGTGATTGTTGGCTGCCGCTTTGGCCCGGATGTCATCGACCTGCGCCTTGATCCCTTCGACGCTGTTGCCGTTGGTGAAATACCAGTCCGAGACCCGCGCCGCCATGTCCCTAGCCGCACGGGAACTACCGCCCTGAAAGATCTCCGGGCGGCCCAGCGGTTTCGGTTTGAGGCTGTAATTGTCGAAGCGGTAGAAGTCGCCGCGAAAGCTGAAGTTATCCTGGCTCCAGATCCCGCGCAGCGAGCGGATGAATTCCTCGGAACGCCGATAGCGCTCGTCGTGTTCCAGCCAATGTTCGCCGATGGCCTGGAATTCGCCCTTGAACCAACCGCTGACGATGTTCACCGCAATCCGGCCGTTGGTGAGTTGATCGATGGTCGCCAGTTGCTTGGCTGCCAGCGCCGGCTGCCATGGCCCCGGCAGAATCGCCGCGATCACCTTGAGCCTGGTGGTAGCCGCCAGCAGCGCATGACTGAACGCCACCGACTCATGCTGGAACTCGGCACCGTAACCGGCGGTAAAGCGGATCTGCGTCAAGGCGTACTCGAACCCGGCCGCTTCGGCGAGTTGCGCGAGTTTGCGGTTGTAGTCGATGCCCCAGTCGGTGCGCTGCTCGATTTTGCTGACCACCAGGCCGCCACTGACGTTCGGCACCCAGTAGGCGAATTTCACGGCTTGCTTGCTCATTGGCGTGTCCTCGGGACATTGGGAAGGTCAATGGGACAGAGCAGCAAGCGTGCCAGCGTCCAGAGGGCCGGTTTTATTGGGCTTGAGGCTGATGGAGTTGCATTGTTGGAGGGTGATTTGTTGTCGAGGTGTTGGGTGGGCAACAGTTGAATAGGCGGTGCCTGAGCCGACCTCTTCGCGAGCAAGCCCGCTCCCACAGGTTGAATGCATTCCAGAATGTGGGAGCGGGCTTGCTCGCGAAGGCGTCCGACGGGTCGCCGCAAAAGCCGGATACAGGTAACATGACCGACCTCCCGCAGCCCTTCTGCGCCCTGCCGAATAAGCCGATTCCATGCCTTTCGAACTCAGCGTTGACCTCACCACCCTGGCCGTTCTGGCCCTTGTCGCTTTCATTGCCGGTTTCATCGACGCCATTGCTGGCGGCGGCGGTCTGTTGACCACCCCGGCGCTGCTCACTGCCGGCCTGCCGCCGCACCTGGTGCTGGGCACCAACAAACTCAGTTCGACGTTCGGCTCGGCCACCGCCAGTTTCACCTTCTACCGACGCAAACTGTTCCACCCTCGGCAGTGGATGCACGCGATCGTCGGCACCCTGGTCGGCGCGCTCACCGGTGCCATCGTCGCGCACTACCTGCCGGCGGAATGGCTGAACAAGATGCTGCCGGTGATCGTCTTCGCCTGTGGCCTGTATCTGTTGTTCGGCGGCACGCCCAAAGCGCCGCTGGACAGCGACGCGCCGATCAAGAAGAAATGGCAATCGACCCAAGGCTTCAGCCTCGGTTTCTACGACGGCGTGGCCGGCCCTGGCACGGGTGCGTTCTGGACCGTCAGCAGCCTGCTGCTCTACCCGATCGACCTGGTCAAGGCCAGCGGTGTGGCGCGCAGCATGAACTTCGTCAGCAACATCGCGGCGCTGTCGGTGTTCGTGTTTTCCGGGCAAGTGGACTGGATCATCGGCCTGAGCATGGGCCTGTCGGTGATGGTCGGCGCGTTCTTCGGGGCGCGCACCGCGATCAGCGGCGGCGCCAAGTTCATTCGTCCGGTGTTCATCACCGTGGTATTGGGTTTGACCGTGCGCCTAGCCTGGCAACACTGGTTCAGCGTGGCCTAAGCGGCGGGCCACGTAGACGTCGATCAGGTAACGGGCAATCGATTTTGACGCCGGCAACGGCGGCAGATCGTGCACGTTGAACCATTGGGCGTCTTCGATCTCGTCTTCCTGGCAGACGATCTCGCCCCCGGCGTATTCGGCATGGAAGCCGAGCATCATCGAATGCGGGAACGGCCAGCACTGGCTGCCCATGTACTGGATGTTCTTCACTTCGATGCTGACTTCCTCGCGTACTTCGCGAATCAGGCAATCCTCCGCCGACTCGCCCGGCTCGGCGAACCCGGCCAGCGTGCTGTAGACCCCGGTGACGAAACGCGGTGAGCGCGCCAGCAGGATCTCGTCGCCACGGGTCACCAGCACGATCATGCTCGGCGAAATCCGCGGGTAACTGCGCAGGTCGCACGGCTGGCAATACATCGCTCGCTCGCGCGGCACCTGGGTCATCGCCTGCCCACAGTTGCCGCAGAAGCGATGTTCACGCGCCCAGGTGCCGATCTGCGCGGCATAACCCAGCACCTTGTAGACAGTGTGATCGCCATCGAGCATGAACGCCCGCAGACCTTTCCAGTTGCAGCCCGGCACGTCGCTGGAACTGCGCAGCTCCAGCAGATACACCGGCTCGCCATCGAGATGGCCGATGCCGTGTTCGGTGAGAATCGACAACTCCTGACGCTTGAGCCATTCCCGCGGGAACAGCGCGCCGTTGTCATCGAACAGAAAGCCTTCGGGGCTGCGCGCCACGGCCCAGCCGCCGGGTTGATCGGTGTCCAGTACTGCAGTGGTCCAGCGAGCTGTCATGGTTTCTCAATCCAGAAATTCGGGTTTCTGTTTACTCATATGGGCGGCCATGGCCACGCGCAAGTCGGTGGATTGCAACATGGCGGCGTTCCAGGTGGCAACGTATTCGAGGCCGTCATCGATGCGATGGTCGCGCATGTAGCTGATCATTTCCTTGGTGCCGGTCACCGCAATTGGCGATTTGCTGGCGATGTCACGGGCAATGTCCATGACGCCGTCGAGCAGCAGCTCCTTGTCGCCATATACGCGATTGACCAAGCCGATGCTGCGCGCTTCATCTGCGCCGAAAGTGCGCCCGGTGTAAGCCAGTTCACGCAGCATGCCGTCCCCGATGATCCGTGGCAACCGTTGCAAAGTGCCAACATCGGCGGCCATGCCGATATCGATTTCCTTGATCGAGAACTGCGCGTCTTCGGCGGCGTAGCGCATGTCGCAGGCGGCGATCAGGTCGATCGCACCGCCGAGGCAGTAGCCCTGAATCGCCGCCAGTACCGGTTTGCGGCAGTTGTCGACAGCATTGAACGAGGCTTGCAGGGTGAGAATCTTGCGCCGCAGCAGGCGCGCGTTACGGCCGACGTCCTTGCCCAGTTCATTGGCGACGCCGGCGAGCATCATCAGGTCGATACCCGAGGAAAAGTGTTTGCCGTTGCCACTCAGCACCACCACCCGCACTTCATCGGTGTCATCGATCCACTGGAAAATCTCGACGATCTCGCTCCAGAACGCGGCGTTCATCGAGTTGATCTTTTCCGGGCGATTGATCTGCACATGCGCGATGTTGTCGGCCAGTTCGACGCTGAAGGCGGTGTATTGAGTCATGGCAGTGATCCTTTACCGGGCTGAAAATGAGGCCCGAACTATAACAAGGCATCACGATGGCGGTTCGGCCAAATGCGGGACTGCTTCGAGAAATGGGGTGACAGGGCTGGCCTCTTCGCGAGCAAGCCCGCTCCCACAGGGTCAGGTTTGATCACAGACTTTGTGATCCACCCAAGACCTGTGGGAGCGTGGCTTGCCCGCGATAGGCTCACCGCCGATCTAACTAACCTTCACTGCCACATACGCCGCCGTCTCATAAGGCACCGTCAGCACATGCCGCCCACGCAACGCCGGTTCCGAGGCAATCAACGCGCGAATCTGCTCATCAACCTTGTCGCGCTGCGCCTGCGGCAAGGCCGCAATGAAACTGGTGGAGCGCACCCGATTGAAGATCACGTCCTCGGGCGAGCCGGTGTGCCCATGATGAAACTGCTGCGACTGCAACGGCCCGAACGCCGGATGCGGAAACGCCTGACGCCATTGGCCGGTGTAGTAACGCGGCGTGTCCCCCTCCAGCGCATTCACGATAGCGTCGAGTTTCGGCACCCAGCGGACCTGTGTATCGCGCAGGTTCCAGATCAGCCCGAGTCTGCCGCCAGGCTTGAGCACGCGGGCGATTTCCGTCAGGGCTTCCGGGGTGGCGAACCAATGGAACGCCTGCGCGCAGACCACTGCATCCACCGACGCGTCAGGCAGTGGCAGATCGGTCGCGGTGCCGCTCACCGCCAGCACCTGCGGCCAGGCAGCGGAAAGTTTTTCCAGCATCTGCGCCACCGGTTCCACGGCGATCACCTGCGCGTCGGTGGCCGCCAGCCGGCCGGTGAACTTGCCGGTGCCGGCACCCAGATCGATGACAGTCTTGTGACTGTCCAGACCCAACGTCTGGGTCAACCACTGGCTTACCTGCGGCGGGTAGTCCGGGCGGCCCTTGATGTAGGTGTCGGCAGCAGTCTTGTAGCCGGCAGCAGCGGAGTGATGGACCTGATCTTTCATGGCAGTTCCTCGTGTGGCAGCGCCGGGGCATGGCAAAGCGCTGGATGGACGGCAGGCGTTCCCGAGCATAACGCCGCCATTTGCGCGTACCTTGAACAGAGCCTGACAAAGCGATGAATAAAATGCCGGGCTGTGGTGTTCAAAGTGAAACATAACCCTCTGTGGAGCCTTGCCCATGACTATCCGTTCCGTTATGTTCGCCGCCCCGTTGCTGCTGGTCACCGCGTTGTCTGCGTCAATGGTGTTTGCCAACGGTGATGAAAGTGCGCCCGTGCAGAAGCCCAACTGCCCCAAAGGCCAGGTCTGGGACAGCAAATCGCAGAAATGCGTGCTGCAGACCAGTAGCGCCGTACCGGATGCCGATCGCACCGACTATGCCTACCGATTGGCCAAGGACGGTCGCTACGAAGAGGCCCTGGCCCTGCTCGACACCCTGAAACAACCGAACACCGCCAAGGCCCTCAACTATCGCGGTTACGCCACGCGAAAACTGGGACGTACCGATGAAGGCATCGGCTATTACCTGCAATCGGTGAAACTCGATCCGCAGTACGCGCAAGTGCGTGAATACCTCGGCGAAGCCTATGTGATCAAAGGCCGCGTCG
Organism: Pseudomonas fluorescens; assembly: GCF_004683905.1. Lineage (NCBI taxonomy): Bacteria > Pseudomonadati > Pseudomonadota > Gammaproteobacteria > Pseudomonadales > Pseudomonadaceae > Pseudomonas > Pseudomonas fluorescens. The sequence goes on along the minus strand of NZ_CP038438.1, from coordinate 3,016,373 downwards.
ACCTGGCGCAGGAGCAATTGCAGCAGATCAAATCGATTTGCGGCACCGCCTGCGAGGAATACCAGGACCTGGCTGAAGCCATCAACGATTCATCGAAAACCTGACATAGATAAAGGAACGCCATCATCGTCAGCGATCAGGCATTCAGAGCGGAACTCGGACAGCATCTGGCGCGGCTGTGGCGCTACGGCCTGCTGCTGTCGCGCAATCGTCACGTGGCCGAGGATCTGGTGCAGGCCACGTGTGTACGGGCGCTGGAGCGTGCCGGCCAATATGTGGCCGGCACGCGCATGGATCGCTGGTTGCTGAGCATCCTGCATTCAATCTGGCTCAACGAAGTGCGCGCGCGTCGGGTGCGTCAGGGCGCCGGTCAGGTCGATGCCGACGCGCAACTGGCCTTCGATGGCGAATACGCCGCGCAGACTCATGTGATGGCGGCGCAAGTGATTCGCCGGGTCGATGCGTTGCCGGAAACCCAGCGCGAAACCGTGTATCTGGCTTATGTCGAAGGCCTGTCCTACCGTGAAGTCGCCGAGATCCTGCAGGTGCCGATCGGCACGGTGATGAGCCGTCTGGCCACCGCGCGCCTGAAACTGGCCGAATACCCGCCCCTGCAAGCCGTGCCGAAAACCACCGGAGGTGACCGCCCATGAACAAGCCCTCCGACGAACAACTGGTGGCCTACCTCGACGACGAGCTGGACCCAGCCTATCGCGCCCAACTCGACAGCGCGATTGCCGACGACCCGTTGCTCAGCCTGCGCGTGCAATGGTTCGAACGCAGCAGCCTGCCGTACAAGGATGCCTATGACGAACTGGCGCTACAGGCACCGCTGGAACGTTTGCAGGCGCGCCTCGATGCCATCCCCTCCCCCCAGCGGCCTGGCCTGAGTCGACGCTGGTTCATCGGTGCGGCCGCCGCGAGTCTGCTGGCGGGCGGCGTGTTGGCCGATCGCCTGTTTCTCGCCTGGCAAACGCAGCAAACGCATAACTGGCGCGCCCTGGTGGGCGACTACATGGCACTGTATGTGCCGCAAACCCTCGATCACCTGCCCAGTGACGAAGCCAGCCAGCGATCGCAACTGCGTGCGGTAGATGCACGCTTGGGGCTGAATCTATCGCCGGCACTGGTGAGGTTGCCGGGCGCCGAACTCAAGCGTGCACAAATGCTTGAGTACGACGGTGTGCCGATTGCGCAACTGACCTATCTCGATGCGAAACACGGGCCGCTGGCCTTGTGCGTGACTCGCTCCAACAGTGGCAGCCAGCCTTTGGCGCACGAACGGCGCCACGAAATGAACGTGGTGTACTGGACCGAAGGTGAGCATGCGTGGATGTTGATCGGGCACAACCCGGCGCCGGCGCTGGAAGACCTGGCAAAACACCTGGTCGACAAGCTGGGCGCGTGAGTGCCGCTCCACTATGCTGAGCGGGTGATTATCCAAGGAGGAAGCCCCGATGCAGATTTCACCCCGCACCGCCCTGCTGGTCATTGACGTGCAGAACGACTTCATCCCCGGCGGCCAGTTGGCCGTGCCCGAAGGCGATCAGATCGTGCCGCTGATCAATCGCCTCGGTGGCCTGTTCAAACAGGTGGTGATTGCCCAGGACTGGCACCCGAGCGGCCACGCGTCCTTTGCCTCAAGCCACCCCGGACACCAGCCTTACGAGGTAATTCAGTTGCCCTACGGCGAGCAGGTACTCTGGCCGGAGCATTGTGTGCAAGGCACATCCGGTGCCGAGTTTCACCCCGAGCTGAACCTGCCGCACGCGCAACTGATCATCCGCAAGGGCTGTAATCCGGACATCGACAGCTATTCGGCGTTTCTCGAGGCGGACCGGTGCACCACCACCGGTCTGGCCGGATACCTGAAAGAACGCGGTATCGACACGGTGTACATGGTCGGTCTGGCGCTGGATTTCTGTGTGATGTTTTCCGCGCTGGATGCTCGGGCGGCGGGGTTCAACGCGTTCGTGGTGCTGGACGCCTGTCGTGCCATTGACAGGGATGGGTCACTGGCAGCGGCGATGGAGCGGATGCAGACGGCCGGGGTTGGCTTGATTCAATCAAACCAACTGATCTGACCAACACAAAACCCCTGTGGGAGCGGGCTTGCTCGCGAAAGCGGTGTGTCAGATTAGTTTATGTCGACTGACACTCCGCCTTCGTGAGCAAGCCCGCTCCCACAGGTTTCGGGTCAAGTCATGTCAGGCAACCACAACCTGAACCGCGCCCCACCCAGCGGCGAACTTTCAACCGTCAAGGTCCCGCCCTGCGCCTCCAGCGCCCGACGGCTGATGGCCAGGCCCAGACCAAAGCCGCCGGTAGCCCGATCACGACTGCGATCAAGTCGATAAAACGGTTCAAAAATCCGCTCACGCTCATCATCCGGGATGCCAATGCCATCGTCGTCGACCCAGATCTCGCAACCATCGGGGCTGACCTGCACGCCAATCTGAATGCGTTTTTCGCAATAGCGCATGGCATTGCGCAGCAGGTTCTGGATCGCTCGGGCGGTCAGGCGCGGATCCAGCGTGAAACGTTCGAGCTGACCGTGCAGCAGCACATCGATGACGATGTCCGGCGAGTCCAGTTCTTCATCGACACTGCCCAGAATGCTGTCGATAAACTCATCCAGCGAAACCTCGACCTGTTCCGGCAACTGCGCCGGGTTCTGCAGGCGGCTGTAGGACAGCAGTTCCAGCACCAGCTCATCCAGTTCCCGAATGTGTGCGACCAGTCCTTGCAGGCGCTCGCGACTGGTCGCCGGCAAATCATCGGACAGCGCCAGGGCCAGACCGAAGTCCAGACGGGTCAGCGGCGTGCGCAATTCGTGGGACACCGCATTCAGCAGGTCGCGCTGCTGGTTGAGCAGATTTTCGATATCGCCGGCCATGGTGTCGAACACGTTGGCCAGGCTGCCGATGTTGGAACTGGCGGGGATTTGCGTGCGCTCGTTCAGGTGGCCCTTGCCGAAGCGTTCGGCGGCGCCCTTGAGGCGCTCCAGATCGCGCCAGTGCGGACGAATCCACAGTAGCAGGCAGGCGAGCATGCTCGCACCGATCAGCACGTTGATGCTCCAGTACAACAGATTGACGTCCAGCGGATCCGGCGGCACTACCATCTGCACGGCAACGTCATCGTTCAGCGGCGTGACCGCCAAGGTGCGCCATCCCCAATCGCCGATACGCACCACGTTTTCCCCGGCGCGCAAGCGCACTTGCTCGGGGGCGGTGAACCCGGCGTCGTCGATGCGCGCCAGAGCGATGTGCAGCGGCTGGAAGTCCTTGTCCATCGACTGCGCCAGTGCCGGCCACTGATCCTGCGGCACCGCGTGAAACTGCCGGGTGATCAGCGATTGCAGGCCGCGCGAGTAGTCGAGGTTGTAGGTGATGAAGCGCTCGCGGAACGCCATGATCACCAGATCCGGCACCAGATAGATCGCCGCGCTGTAGGAGACGATCGTCACCAGATACAGGCGAAAGAGGATTCTGAACATCAGCTCAGCATTCCCACTCGGAGCGGCTGAACAGGTAGCCCTTGCCCCATACCGTCTTGATCTTGCGCGCCTCGCCCGCATGGTCGTCGAACTTGCGCCGCAGCTTGGAAATCGCCACGTCCACCGAGCGGTCGGTGCCGTTGAACTCGATGCCGCGCAGGCGTTGCAGGATTTGATCGCGGCTCAGCACTTCCCCGGCATGCCGGGCCAGCACCACCAGCAAATTGTATTCGCCGCTGGACAGTTCCACCGGTTGCTCGCGCCAGGTCACGGTGCGCTCGGACAGGTCGATGCAGAGATTGCCCATGACAATGCGGTCATTGACCGTCATCGGTTCACCGAGGCTGCTGCGCCGCAGCAACGTACGCACCCGGGCCAGCAAAACCCGTGGCTCGCAGGGTTTGGTGACGTAATCGTCGGCGCCCATTTCCAGGCCCAGCACCTGATCGTGACTGTCGTCGCGGGCGGTCAGCATCAGGATCGGCAGCGTCGCCGAATCGGCCCGCAGCAGGCGGCAGACTTGCAAGCCGTCAAGGCCCGGCAGCATCAGGTCGAGGATCACCAGATCCGGCGGATTGATCCGTGCCCGCTCGCGCACGTGGTCACCACGGCCGATCACGCTGACGGAATAGCCGTTGCGCTCCAGGTAGCTGGAAATCAGTTCGGCGAGGGCGGTGTCGTCTTCGACCAGGAGGATGTTGGGCATGGGGTGTTCCAAGGAAAGTGCAGTGGCGACTGTTCGGGCCTCATCGCGAGCAGGCTCACTCCTACAAGGTTCGTGTCTGGCACAGTTCCAATGTAGGAGTGAGCCTGCTCGCGATGGCGGTTTATCTGTCGCAATAAATTTCAAGGCGTAAAGGATATACGCCCTCGCCCGTCCCTGAGTAAAACCCTTACACAATTTCACACAGCGCCTACAAAGCTTCACCGCTACCCTCGGCGTCTGGCCTTAGGATGCGGGCTTCAATATTGGGGGTGGTACATGTCAAAAAATCTTCTGGCCGGGCTCGGCCTGATCGCCGCTGCGCTGTTGCTGAGCGCCTGTGATTCGTCCTCGAAGGCCGAAGAAGAAGCGCCGCCAGCTACCGTGCGCATCGAGACCATCGAGGCCCGCCCCCTGTCGATCAGCAGCGAACTGAGCGGGCGTATCGCCGCCCCGCGCATCGCTGAAGTGCGTGCCCGAGTGGCCGGGGTGGTGTTGCAACGGACCTTCCGTGAAGGCAGCGACGTGAAAAAGGGTGACGTGCTGTTTCGCATCGACCCGGCACCGTTCAAGGCTGATCTCGATAGCGCCGAAGCCGCGTTGCGCAAGGCCGAGGCCAATGCCTTCCAGGCCAGGCTGCAGGAACAACGCTACGCGCAGTTGATCGACGACAAGGCCATCAGCGCTCAGGATTACGACAACGCCCGCGCCAATGCCCGGCAAACCGCCGCCGATGTGGCGGCCAATAAAGCTGCAGTGGAACGCGCGAAGCTGAACCTCGGCTACGCCACCGTCACCGCGCCGATTTCCGGGCGGGTCGGCCGTGCATTGGTCACTGAAGGTGCGCTGGTCGGGCAGAACGAAACCACGCCGCTGGCGCTGATTCAGCAGCTCAACCCGATCTACGCCGACCTTACTCAGTCGACCCGTGAACTCAACGAACTGCGTCGCGCGTTCCGTTCCGGGCAGTTGCAGGCAGTCGGTCAGGATCAGGTCAAGGCCACGCTGATTCAGGATGATGGCAGCCTCTATCCGTTGCCGGGCAAATTGCTGTTCAGCGACATCAGCGTCGATCCGGGCACCGGCCAGATCATTCTGCGCAGCGAGTTCCCCAATCCCGATCTCGACCTGCTGCCGGGCAGCTTCATCCGTGTACGTCTGCAACAAGCCACCGTGCAGAACGGCATCACCGTGCCGCAACGTGCGGTGCAGCGTGACAGCGCGGGTATCGCCCAGGTGCTGACTGTCGACGAGCAGATGCGCGTGGCCCAGCAGCCGGTGCAACTGGGCGCGGTGCAAAACGACCGCTGGATCGTCAGCGGCGGCCTCAAGCCCGGCGACCGCATTGTCATCGAAGGCCTGCAACACGCCCGTCCAGGCGAAAAAGTGCAGATCGACGACACCCCTCTTCCACTTGCCCAGACCTCTGGTCAGTAAGCAGGACGCTTTCATATGCCGCAGTTCTTTATCGATCGCCCGGTGTTCGCCTGGGTTGTCGCCCTGTTCATCCTGTTGGCCGGTGCGCTGGCCATTCCGCAATTGCCGGTGGCGCAGTACCCCGATGTCGCGCCGCCACAGATCGAAATCTACGCGGTGTACCCTGGCGCCTCGGCGCAGACCGTCGATGAAAGCGTGGTCAGCCTGATCGAAGAAGAGCTCAACGGCGCCGATCACCTGCTGTACTTCGAATCGCAGAGCAGCCTCGGCAGCGCGACGATCAAAGCGACGTTCCAGCCGGGCACCAACCCGGAGCTGGCGCAGGTGGATGTGCAGAACCGTCTCAAAGTGGTCGAGTCACGCCTGCCGCAGGCAGTCAATCAGCAAGGCCTGCAGGTGGAGAAAGTCTCTGCCGGTTTCCTGTTGCTGATCACCCTGACCTCCAGCGACGGCAAGCTTGATGACGTAGCGCTCAGTGATTATCTGGCGCGTAACGTGATGAACGAAATCAAGCGCATCGACGGCGTCGGCAAGGCGCAGCTGTATGGCGCCGAACGGGCGATGCGGATCTGGATCGATCCGCAGAAGCTGATCGGTTTCAATCTGACCCCGGCTGACGTCAACGCCGCCATCGTCGCGCAAAACGCGCAGGTTTCGGCGGGCAGTATTGGCGACTTGCCCAACCCATCCTCGCAGGAAATCACCGCGACCATTCTGGTCAAGGGGCAGTTGTCGACGCCGGAAGAGTTCGCCGACATCGTGCTCAAGGCCAATGCCGACGGCTCCACCGTGCGCATCGGCGATGTGGCACGGGTCGAAGTCGGCAGTCAGGAATACCAGTTCGGCACGCGCTTGAACGGCAAGCCGTCCACCGCCGTCGGCGTGCAGTTGGCGCCTGGGGCCAATGCGCTGGCGACCGCCACATTGATCCGGGCGAAGATGGACGAACTGTCGCGCTACTTCCCGGCCGGCGTCGAATACAAGATTCCGTACGACACCTCGCCGTTCGTCAAAGTCTCGATCACCAAAGTGGTTTACACCTTGGGCGAAGCGATGCTGCTGGTGTTTGCGGTGATGTTCCTGTTCCTGCAGAACATCCGATACACGCTGATCCCGACGCTGGTGGTGCCGGTGGCCCTGATGGGCACCTTCGCCACCATGCTCGCGCTGGGTTTCTCGATCAACGTACTGACCATGTTCGGCATGGTCCTGGCCATCGGCATTCTGGTGGACGACGCCATCGTCGTGGTGGAGAACGTCGAACGGATCATGGCCACTGAAGGCCTGTCGCCGAAAGAGGCGACGCGCAAGGCCATGAAACAGATCACCGGGGCGATCATCGGTATTACTCTGGTGCTGGTGGCGGTATTCATCCCGATGGCGTTCATGCAGGGTTCGGTGGGCGTGATTTACCGGCAGTTCTCACTGTCGATGGCGACATCGATTCTGTTCTCGGCGTTTCTGGCCCTGACGCTGACGCCTGCACTGTGCGCCACGCTGCTCAAGCCAATTACCAAGGGCGAGCACCACGAGAAAAGCGGATTCTTCGGCTGGTTCAACCGCCGCTTCGAGCAACTGGCCGATCGCTATCAAGGCTGGGTCGGCTACGCGCTGAAGCGCAGCGGGCGTTATCTGCTGATCTACGGCGTGCTGCTGATCGGCATGGGGTTGTGCTTTGCGCGTCTGCCCTCCTCGTTCCTGCCGGTTGAGGATCAGGGTTACACCATCACCGATATTCAACTGCCACCCGGGGCCACCAAGAACCGTACGGTGCAAGTCGCCGAGCAGCTTGAAGCGCATAACGCTGGCGAGCCCGGTATCAGTGACAGTGTGGTGATTCTCGGATTCAGCTTCTCTGGTAGCGGGCAGAACGCGGCGCTGGCCTTTTCCACGCTGAAGGATTGGTCGCAGCGCAGCAGCGATGATGCGGCAAGCTCGATTGCCGACCGTGCCAACATCGCCCTGAGCCAGATCAAGGACGCCATGGCGTTCTCGGTATTGCCACCGCCCGTAGACGGCCTCGGCACGTCGAGCGGTTTCGAATTCCGTCTGCAGGATCGCGGCGGTCTCGGTCATGCGACATTGATGCAGGCGCGCACTGAACTGCTCGCCGCCGCCGAGAAAAGCCCGGTGCTGATGAACGTGCGCGAAAGCGCGCTGGCCGAAGCGCCGCAGGTACAACTGGAGGTAGACCGCAAGCAGGCCAATGCGCTGGGCGTGTCGTTCGCCGACATCGGCAGCGTGTTGTCCACTGCCGTGGGTTCTTCCTACATCAACGACTTCCCCAATCAGGGGCGCATGCAGCGGGTGGTGGTCCAGGCCGAAGGCGATCAGCGCAGTCAGGTTGATGACCTGCTGAAAATGCACGTGCGCAACAACGCCGGGCACATGGTGCCGCTGTCGGCGTTCGTTCAGGCCAAATGGATGCAAGGCCCGGCGCAACTGACCCGTTATAACGGTTATCCGGCGATTGCGATTTCCGGCGAACCGTCGCCAGGCCACAGCACCGGTGAGGCCATGGCGGAGATTGAACGGCTGGTCGCTCAAGGGCCGAAAGGTCTGGGTCAGGAATGGACCGGGCTGTCGTTGCAGGAACGGCTGTCCGGCAGTCAGGCGCCGATCCTGCTCGGCCTGTCGTTGCTGATCGTGTTCCTGTGCCTGGCGGCGCTGTACGAGAGCTGGTCGATTCCGACCTCGGTGCTGCTGGTGGTGCCGCTAGGTGTGCTCGGCGCAGTGTTGGCGGTAACCTTGCGCGGCATGCCCAACGATGTGTTCTTCAAGGTCGGGCTGATTACCATCATTGGTCTGTCGGCAAAGAACGCGATCCTGATCATCGAGTTCGCCAAGAGCCTTTACGACGAAGGTCACGACCTGATCGACGCGACGTTGCAAGCCGCGCGCCTGCGTCTGCGGCCGATCGTCATGACTTCGCTGGCGTTCATCCTCGGCGTGGTGCCGTTGGCCATCGCCACTGGCGCCAGCTCGGCAAGCCAGCAAGCTATCGGCACCGGAGTGATCGGCGGGATGATCACGGCAACGCTGGCGGTGATCTTCGTGCCGTTGTTCTTTGTGGTAGTGATGAAGCTCGTACGACGCTTCACTAAACACCACTGATCCCTGTGGGAGCGGGCTTGCTCGCGAAGGCATCGTGTCAGTCAGCATTCATGTAGCTGACACACCGCTTTCGCGAGCAAGCCCGCTCCCACAAGGTCATCGAACAGTCACGTCAGTGGTCATCCGGTGATTTTCGTGCCGTTGTTCTTTGTGGTAGTGATGAAGCTCGTTCAACGCCTCACTAAACACCACTGATCCCTGTGGGAGCGGGCTTGCTCGCGAAGGCATCGTGTCAGTCAGCATTCATGTAGCTGACACACCGCTTTCGCGAGCAAGCCCGCTCCCACAAGGTCATTCGAACAGTCAAGTCAGTGGTCATCCGAGACGTCGCTGGGCTAAGGTGTAAAAACATCCTGGCCCATCGAGTCCCCATGCGCTTTCTCGCCCGCACCCACCCTCGCCTGTCCGCCGCCGCTTTGGTCGGCCTTGCCACCGGCCTGCTGGTCCCTGCCGACTCCGTCGTCAGCAAAATCCTCATCGGCTGGAACGCCGGCGTCTGGACTTACCTGATCCTGATGTTCTGGCTCGCCACCCGGGCCAAGGCACCGGACGTCAAACGCATCGCCGTCGTCGAAGACGAGAATGCCGGACTGGTGCTGTTCGTGGTGTGTATCGCAGCATTGGCCAGCCTGGCCGCCATCACCCTGGAACTGGCCGGCACCAAGGATCTGGATACCCATCACAAACTTCTGCATTACGCGTTCACCGCCGTCACCGTCGTAGGTTCCTGGCTGGTGATCGGGGTGATCTTCTGTGTGCACTACGCGCGCCTGTTTTACACCTGGGATGGCAAGGAACCGGCCCTGCGTTTCGCTGAAGGTCTGACCACGCCCAATTATTGGGACTTCCTGTATTTCTCCTTCACCATCGGCGTAGCAGTGCAGACTGCCGATGTCGGCGTGGCTACCCGCGACATTCGCAAGATCGTCCTGGCGCAATCATTGATCGGTTTTGTGTTCAACACCGCGATTCTGGGCTTTTCGATCAATATTGCTGCCGGCCTGTTTGGCTGAGCATTGCGCAGATACTTCAGTAACGCTGAACACCGCCCGTCGGCACCAAGTTGAAGTACCACGCGCATTCACTTGACGGAGCGTCAGCTTCTGGTGTTTCCTGAAACCGGTTTCAGCGCCATCGAGGCGCATGAAACGAATAAATCCAATAATAGGTTTCAGACCGTGAACGACTTCTCCGCCGCCCAGCGCAGCCGCGTGACCATGCTTGATGTTGCCGAACGCGCCGGCGTATCCAAGGCCAGCGTCTCGCGCTTCATCGGCGACGACCGCGCCCTGCTCTCCGATGCCATCGCCTTGCGTATCGAGCAGGCGATCAGTGAGCTGGGTTACCGCCCGAACCAGATGGCCCGTGGTCTGAAACGCGGGCGCACGCGCCTGATCGGCATGCTGGTGGCCGATATCCGCAACCCTTATTCGATTGCCGTGATGCACGGGGTGGAAACCGCCTGCCGTGCGCACGGCTACAGCCTGGTGGTGTGCAACACCGACCGCGATGACGAGCAGGAACGCCAACACCTGGCGTTGTTGCGCTCGTACAACATCGAAGGGCTGATCGTGAACACCCTTGGCCATCACCGTGACGAACTCCACGAGTTGCACCGGGAAATGCCCTTGGTGCTGGTGGACCGCAAGGTCGATGGCCTCGACAGCGACATGGTTGGGCTGAACAATCCGCAAGCTGTTGAGATGGCGCTGAAGCACCTGGAACAGCGCGGCTATCGCGATGTGTTGCTGGTGACTGAGCCTTATGACGGCACCAGTTCGCGGATCGAGCGGGTCAGCAGTTTTCAGGCGCAGATTGCCCAGCGCTCCGGGTTGACCGGGGCGGTGCTGGAAACCGGCGACGCACTCGCTACTCATCTTCAAATCTTTTTGGACACACCGGCGACCGGGCCGAAAGCACTGTTCTGCGCCAACGGTGTGGCAGCGCTGACCTGTACCCTGGCCTTGCGTGAAATCGGTTGCCGATTGTTCGAGGATGTCGGGCTGATTGCCCTGGATGATCTGGATTGGTACCCGTTGGTCGGCAGCGGAATTACCGCCCTCGCCCAGCCCACAGCCGAGATTGGCGCGCGGGCGTTTGAGTGTTTGCTCAAGCGTTTGCGGGGGGATGTCGAGGTAGCGCGCAGAGTGGATTTTGCGCCGGTGCTGATTGAGCGCGGGTCTACCCGAGGATCTTTGCGGTGAATGTTATGGCGCCATCGCGAGCAGGCTCACTCCTACAGGGGGAGCGCATTCCAAATGTAGGAGTGAGCCTGCTCGCGATGGCGCCCGAACGCCCGACGAAGATCAATCAGATTTTTTTGAACAAAAATGAAACCGGTTTCAGAGGTAGATAACAATGAATAAACCTGCCGTTTCCATCAGCCTGTCCAGCTACGGCGCCGAGCTTGTGCGCCAACGCGGGCAGGACTTCTTCATCGATGTGCTGGCCGCCGCTGGCGCTGATCGCATCGAATGGCGCGAAGAGCTGCTGACTCGCGAAGTGCCCGAGCAACTGCAAGCCGCCACTCGGGCGCAGGGACTGCAAAGCATCTATTCGTCGCCGAGCGAACTGTGGCTCGCCGGTCAGGCGCGGCCCAATCCCGAGCTGATCAACGCCCTGCAACATGCAGAAGCGTTTGGCTCGAAATGGTTGAAAGTCTCGCTCGGTTACTTCACCGACAACTGTGATTTGCAGGCGCTGAAACAGCTGCTCGGCGCCAGCCCGGTGCAGCTGCTGGTGGAAAACGACCAGACCTTGCAGGGCGGCCGCATCGAGCCGTTCCAGCGTTTTTTCGCGGCGGTGGAGCAGCATGATTTGCCGATCAAGATGACCTTCGACATCGGCAACTGGCAGTGGCAAGACCAGTCCGCCGCCAACGCCGCACGTCTGCTCGGACGCCACGTCGGCTACGTGCACTGCAAAGCCGTGGCCCGCCGCGCCGACGGCAAACTGGTCGCCGTGCCGCCCGCCGTCAGCGACCTGCATTTGTGGGAACAACTGCTGCGGCACATGGCCCAAGGCGTTATGCGTGCCGCCGAATACCCGTTGCAGGGCGATGACCTGGTGGCGCTGACCACCGAGCACGTCGCCGCCCTCGCCCGCCTTGGCCAATCGCGTCTGGAGCCTGCCCATGTCTGACATCGATATTCTGTCGTTCGGCGAAACCATGGCGATGCTGGTCGCCGAGCAGACCGGTGATCTGGCCGAAGTCCAACACTTCCACCGGCGCATTGCCGGCGCCGACAGCAATGTGGCGATCGGCCTGTCGCGCCTGGGTTTCAATGTGGCGTGGCTGAGCCGGGTCGGCGCCGATTCCCTCGGACGTTTCGTGGTCGAGACCTTGATCAAGGAAGGTCTGGATTGCAGTCACGTCGCGGTCGATCACCAGCACCCGACCGGTTTCCAGTTCAAGTCGCGTAACGACGACGGCAGCGACCCGCAGGTCGAGTATTTCCGCCGTGGCTCGGCGGCCAGTCATCTGTCCGTGCAGTCGATCAGCGACACTTTGCTCAGTGCCCGCCACCTGCACGCCACCGGGATTCCACCGGCACTGTCGGCCAGTGCGCGGGAAATTTCGTTCGAGCTGATGACACGCATGCGTCATGCCGGGCGCAGCGTGTCGTTCGACCCCAATCTGCGCCCGAGCCTGTGGGCCACCGAGCAAGAGATGATCCGCGAGATCAACCGCCTCGCCGCCCTCGCCCATTGGGTCTTGCCGGGCTTGAGCGAAGGTCGCTTGCTGACCGGCTTCGAAGACCCGGCGGACATCGCGGCGTTTTATCTCGATCAGGGCGCCGAAGCCGTGGCGATCAAGCTTGGGCCGCAAGGTGCCTATTACCGCACGCAACTGGATCAGGGTTTTGTCGCCGGGGTGCCGGTGGCCAACGTGGTCGACACCGTGGGTGCGGGTGATGGCTTTGCGGTTGGCATGATCAGTGCCCTGCTGGAGCATCAGAGTTTTGCCGAGGCGGTGCACCGCGCGAACTGGATTGGCAGTCGGGCGGTGCAGAGTCGCGGGGACATGGAGGGGTTGCCGACCCGGTCTGAGCTCGTCGCTGAATTCGAGGCCGCTGATCGCGAGCAGGCTCACTCCTACAGTGGATCTCCGCCAGTCACAGCTGCAGCGGCAAACACATAACCCTTGTAGGAGTGAGCCTGCTCGCGATGAGGCCCGCCAAGACAACCCGCTAATTGAACCTGCTGCGACAAAAACAACAAGCTCAGGAGCAACACCATGAAAACCGTAACCCTCGCCGCCCGCCGCTGGTGGTACATCATGCCGATCGTGTTCATCACCTACAGCCTGGCGTATCTGGATCGCGCCAACTACGGCTTCGCCGCCGCCTCCGGCATGGCTGCCGACCTGATGATCACCCCGGGCCTGTCGTCATTGCTCGGGGCGCTGTTCTTCCTCGGTTACTTTTTCTTCCAGGTACCGGGAGCGATCTACGCGCAGAAGCACAGCGTGAAAAAGCTGATCTTCTTCAGCCTGATTTTCTGGGGCGGCCTCGCCACCCTGACCGGCGTGGTGTCGAACGCCTACTGGCTGATCGTGATTCGCTTCATGCTCGGTGTGGTAGAAGCCGCGGTGATGCCGGCGATGCTGGTTTACCTGTGCCACTGGTTCACTCGCGCCGAACGCTCGCGGGCCAACACCTTTCTGATCCTCGGCAACCCGGTAACGATGCTGTGGATGTCGGTGGTTTCGGGCTATCTGGTGCAGCACTTCAGCTGGCGCTGGATGTTCATCATCGAAGGTTTGCCGGCGGTGATCTGGGCGTTTATCTGGTGGAAGCTGGCCGATGATCGTCCTGCTCAGGCCAAGTGGCTGAGCGAACAGGAAAAGCACGACCTGGAAAGCGCTCTCGCCGCCGAACAGGTCGGGATCAAAGCGGTGAAGAACTACGCCGAAGCGTTCCGCTCGCCGAAGGTGATCATTCTGGCGCTGCAGTTTTTCTGCTGGAGCATCGGCGTCTACGGCTTCGTGCTGTGGCTGCCGTCGATCCTCAAGGCCGGCGCGCAAATGGACATGATCGAGGCCGGCTGGCTGTCGGCGCTGCCGTATCTGGCGGCGGTGATCGGCATGCTCGCGGTGTCGTGGGGCTCGGACAAACTGCAGAAGCGTAAACGCTTCGTCTGGCCGCCACTGCTGATCGCCTCCATTGCGTTCTACGGTTCCTACGCCTTGGGCGCGGAACATTTCTGGTGGTCGTACACACTGCTGGTGATCGCCGGTGCCTGCATGTACGCACCTTACGGGCCGTTCTTCGCCATCGTTCCGGAGATCCTGCCGGCCAACGTCGCCGGCGGTGCCATGGCGCTGATCAACAGCATGGGCGCGCTGGGTTCGTTCGGCGGCTCGTACCTGGTCGGCTACCTGAACAGCTCCACCGGTTCGCCCGGTGCTTCGTACCTGCTGATGAGCGGCGCGTTGCTGCTGTCGGTGGTGCTGACGATTTTTCTCAAGCCTGGCGCCAGTGATCGTGTCGTGGCCAAAGCCGTAGTCACGCGTCCCGTGCCGGCGCATTCCTGAAGAGATTTTTGCCCATGAAAAAGCAAGTCGTGCTGTACAAGAAACTCTCGCCAGCGCTGATGACGCGTCTGCAGCAACAGTGTGAAGTGACGTTGATCGAAAGCCTCGACGCCGACGGCCTGATGAAGCTGCGTGACGCCCTGCCCGGCGCCCATGGCTTGCTCGGCGCCAGCCTGAAACTCGACGCCGCGCTGCTCGATCTGGCGCCGCAGCTTGAGGCCATCGCCAGTGTCTCAGTGGGTGTCGACAACTACGACATCGACTACCTGACCCGGCGCAAGATCCTCCTTAGCAACACCCCGGACGTGCTCACCGAAACCACCGCCGACACCGGTTTCGCCCTGATCCTCGCCACGGCCCGGCGCGTAGTGGAACTGGCGAACATGGTGCGCAGCGGCCAGTGGCATCGCAACATCGGCCCGGCGCATTTCGGCACCGATGTACACGGCAAGACCTTGGGCATCATCGGCATGGGCCGCATCGGCGAAGCGCTGGCGCAGCGCGGGCATTTCGGTTTTGGCATGCCGGTGCTCTATCACAGTCAGTCGCGTAAACCGGCGGTCGAGGCGCGTTTTGACGCGCAGTACCGTAGCCTTGAGGCGCTGCTGCAAGAGGCCGATTTCATCTGCCTGACCCTGCCGCTGACTGCGCAGACCGAAGGCCTGATCGGCGCCGAGCAATTTGCGCTGATGCGCCCCGAGAGCATCTTCATCAATATCTCGCGCGGCAAAGTGGTGGATGAAGCGGCGCTGATCGACGCGTTGCGCCACCAGCGGATTCGCGCAGCGGGGCTGGATGTATTCGAGCGTGAACCGCTGAATCATGATTCGCCGTTGTTGCAGTTGAACTATGTGGTGGCAACCCCGCACATGGGTTCGGCGACGCATGAGACGCGGGAGGCGATGGCGCGGTGTGCGGTGGACAATCTGCTGGCGGCTTTGGCTGGGGAGAAGCCGGTGAATCTGGTGAATCCGGTGGCTTGGCAGGGCTGAAAAATGCGCTGAATGGCAGATTGCATTCGCGAGCAAGCCCGCTCCCACAGGGTTCGATGTGTACAGATAACATTATGTACACACCCATCCACTGTGGGAGCGGGCTTGCTCGCGAAGAGGCCAGTTCAGGCAACACAACACTGTCAGGCAATACGCGCCTGCAACAGCTGCACCGCACACAACGCAATCCGCGCACAGGCATCCGCCAGCTGCACCCGATCCAGCACCAGCCCGATGCGAATATGCCCCGCCGCACTCGGCCCGAACGCTTCGCCAGCCAGCACAGAGACCCCATAACCTTCCAGCAAGCGCTCGGCAAACCCCTGCGCGCCAAACCCGGTCTGGCGCACATCGACCATCACGAACATCCCGCCATCGGGCCGGATCGGCTGCAACCCCGGGCAACCGCGCAAACGCTCGCACACCAGATCGCGGCGCAAACGGTATTCGTCGCGCATCTGCGTCACCTCCGGCAGATCGCTTGCCAACGCGACCTCCGCTGCTTTCTGCACGAAATCCGGCAGACCGAACAGCATGCTCAACGACAGGTTCACCAGATGCTCGGCCAGCACCTTCGGCCCGATCGACCAGCCAATGCGCCAGCCGGTCATGGCATGGGATTTCGACAGGCTGTTGATGGTTGCCGTGCGTTCGGCCATGCCCGGCAGGCTCGCCGGGCTGATGTGCTCGCCCTCGTACAGCAGATCGCTGTAGACCTCGTCGCTGATCAGCCACAAATCGTGGCGCACGCACAGCGCCGCCAGCTCTTGCCAGATCAGCAGCGACAGGCTCGCGCCGGAAGGATTATTCGGACTGTTGAGCAACATCGCGCGGGTCTTCGGCGTGATCCGCGCGGCGACATCGGCGGGGTCAACGCGAAAGCCATTCTCCGGCCTGACCGGCACCGGCACCACTGTCGCGCCGCACGCGCCGAACACACCCTCATAGGTCACGTACATCGGCTCGGCGACGATCACTTCGTCACCCGGATCCAGCAGGCATTGCGCGACCGAATACACCGCGCATTGCGCGCCGGGCAGCACGATCACGTGCTCGGCATCCACCACCTGACCGCTGCGCCGCTGGTGGCGGGCGGCGATCAATTTGCGCAGCGCCAAGCGACCACGCACTTCGGAATAATGCGTATCGCCGGCCAGCAGACTGTCGATGGCGCCATGAATGATCGGCAGCGGCGTATCGAAATCCGGATCCCCCACGCTCAGCAGCAGGATATCGACGCCCTCGGCGCGCAGCTCCAGCGCTCGGTCATGAATCTGCCAGGCAGCGGCTCCCTCCCCGGCGATGCGTTGGGTCAAGGCTGAATAGCGCATGCACGTCTCCTGATTGCGCGGTCTCCAGCCTTCACCCTAGGTCAAATCACAAACCGCGCCAGCCGCTTTGTCCTTTGGATGAATTTAAAGAAGAACTTCGTACAGTGGTCGATTAGCAGTCGACTGACTACCTGTCAGAGTTGACAGTAGACCCACTTCACAAACGCTCGCTTAATCAACATGAGGAAACAACTGCGGCCCCCTCTAATCGAAACGACGGAGTGTTGAAACGATGACGAATCTGAATGAAAAAATCCTCTTATTGGACGCACCGGAAATCCCCGATGCGCTACCCAATTTCCCTGGCAGTCAGGTTAACCTGTTGCCATTGAGTGCATTGGTATCTCCTCTGAAAGTGTTAATTCCAGAATGGTATAGTTCACCTTCTGATCCAGGCGTGCCCGTACTGTTAAGGCTGTTGTTAAACGGGAATAGGGTGGCGGACTATCCTTTTACGACACCCATCGACCCGGCGCTTTTCCCATTCGAGGCCCATATTCCTGAGGCACACCTGGTACAAGAAGGCGTATATGAGGTTTCATACATCCTCGATATTGGCGGGAATGAAGACATGGCCGCGAGCACGCCGATTACGGTCGATCTAACGGCTCCCAACTTCGGCAATCCGGGAGAACCTCCGCAATTTCCACCAGAAATCGACAGTGAGGGGATCACACCGCAGTATCTCGCCGCCCACAATGATGAAGTTCTGGTAACCATTGCCATCTATATGCAGCAGCGAGCCTGCGACAGCATCGAATTTCACTTTGGCTCACTTGCGGCGGAGCCAGTCATCATTGAAACGGTGCATGACGCAACTTCACGTACCGTTATCAAACTGAGTGGCGCGATTATCCGTGAGATAGGTTCCGGCACGATGTTCGCGTTTTACAGGCTGCGCGATCGTGCAGGAAACCTTGGGCAACAGTCTTCGTTTAAGCAAGTCAAAGTGGACCTGTCTTGAAGCGCTGACTCTTCGAGGTGGGCCGAACACTCATCTGGTTCGGCCCACATCAGGCAACTGCGTATTTCTCAAATCACAAACCGCGCCACCATGGCATTCAAATCCACCGCCAGACGCGACAGTTCATGGGTTGCGGCGCTGGTCTGATTCGCGCCGGCGGCGGACTGCGTGGCCAGATCACGGATGTTGACCAGGTTGCGGTCGACCTCACGCGAGACCTGCGCCTGTTCTTCCGAGGCACTGGCGATCACCAGGTTGCGTTCGTTGATCTGGTGGATCGACTGGGTGATTTGCTCCAGCGCCACACCCGCAGCGCGGGCCATTTCCAGAGTGGTCTGGGTGCGCTGGTTGCTTTGCTGCATCGACGACACCGCTTCGCCGGTACCGTTCTGGATGCCAGCGACCATTTTTTCGATTTCCTGAGTCGATTGCGCAGTGCGATGCGCCAATGCGCGAACTTCGTCCGCTACCACCGCAAAACCGCGTCCGGCCTCACCGGCACGCGCTGCTTCGATCGCCGCGTTGAGGGCCAGCAGGTTAGTCTGTTCGGCGATGGCGCGGATCACATCCAGCACCTTGCCGATGTCGCGACCCTGCGCGGCGAGGCCTTCGATCATTTGCGCGGTGCTCTGCACGTCATGGGTCATGGTCTGGATCGCGTCGACGGTTTTCACCACTTGGTCACGACCTTCGCGGGCGGCCTGGGTCGACTGGTTCGACGCTTCGGACGTCGACACCGCGTTGCGTGCCACCTCTTCCACAGCGGCGGTCATTTCGTTGACGGCGGTGGCGGCTTGTTCGATCTCGTTGTTCTGCTGTTGCAGGCCACGGGAAGCCTCCTCGGTGACAGCGCTCAACTCTTCGGCCGCGGCGCCGAGTTGCGTGGCGGAACCGGCGATCTGTTCGATGGTTTTGCGCAGGTTGGTCTGCATCGTGGCCAACGCTTGCAACAGCTGTGTGGCTTCGTCCTTGCCATCGACTTCGATGGACTGGGTCAAGTTGCCGCCGGCGATGGTTTGCGCAGCCTGTACGGCACGATTCAATGGGGTGACGATGCTGCGAGTCAGCAACAGGGCCAGCAGTACCGTGGCGAGCGCGGCGACCACGGCAACAACGATGATGCCGGTAATGGCGCTGTCGTAATGTTCACCGGCCTGATTGGAGGCGACTTTCGCTCCCGCCGCATTGATCGCGATCAGCTTGTTGAGTTGCTCGCCCATCTGGTCGGTGCCGTCCTTGATTCGCGTGTTGATCAAGGTGCGCATCTCGTCGACCTTGTCCTGACGCGACAGCTCCATCATCTGGTTTTGCGCTTGCAGGTAGTTGTCGAGCGTGGTCGCGAACGTCTGATACAACGCACGCTCTTCGCTCTCTGCCGGCAACGCGGCGTAACTGGCCTGAGCACTGCGCACCTTGTCCACCAGCACGCCGATGCGCGTTTGCGCTTCTTGCAGGCCTGCCGGGTCGCGGTTGACCAGAATCCGGAACGACAGAATCCGCAGGCGCAGAACGTTTTCCGTGACCACGCCAAGGTAGGTGACGCTGGGCAGTTGGTTGGTCTCCATGTCGATGGAAGCCTGGCGAATGGTCGACATGCGGTTGACGGCGAACACACCAAGGACAATCACCAGCAAGGCGATAAAGGCAAAACCGAGGAAGGCACGGGGCGCGATATTCAGGTTACGCAAGGACATGGTTGGACTCTCGGATAGAGGTAGCTGCGAGCGTCCGTGCCGTCATCACTGGCCCTTGGGGGCGGGACCAGTCAGGCGTCACTGTTCGAGGGAATCTGTGTGCGCCTGATCTCTGTATCGGCGGCGCTTTAGGAAGATTTCGTGTAAAGCGAAAATATTTTTCAAGGTGTTTCAGCGCTGAAACACCTTGACACTAACCCCCTGTGGCGAGGGGATTTATCCCCTCTCCACAACATCTTCAGGAAGTCAGTCATTGAGTTTGGCCATCTGCCAGACGCGGGCAATGTCAGTCGCCCGTTCGCGCAACAAGCGTGGAGCTTCGGCACAGGCCTGCTCCAGGGTCATCGGGCCGCTGGTGACGGCGAATGCGGCGTCGATGCCGTGCTCGTAGAGTTCCTGATAACCCTCACCCAAGGTGCCGGCGATGACGATCACCGGCACGCCGTGCTGTTTGGCAATCCGCGCCACGCCGAACGGGGTCTTGCCGCGCAGGGTTTGCGCGTCGAAGCGCCCTTCTCCCGTGATCACCAGATCGGCGCCGTTGACCGCTTCGGCCAGGCCCACCAGTTCGGCAACCACTTCCACGCCGGCCTGAAATTGCGCACCGAGAAACGCCTTGGCCGCAAAACCCAATCCCCCCGCCGCACCACTGCCCGGCTCATCGCGAACGTCCTTGCCCAACGCTTGCGCGCAGAGCTCGGCGAAATGCCCCAGCGCCTGATCCAGTTGCTGCACTTGTGCCGGTGACGCGCCTTTTTGCGGGCCGAAAATCGCCGAGGCCCCGTGCGGGCCGCACAGCGGGTTGTTGACGTCGGCGGCGATGTCGAAGCGCACGTGGGCCAGACGCGGATCAAGCTCGCTCAAGTCCAGTCGCGCCAGTTGTGCCAGCGCCAAGCCGCCCGGCACCAATGGCTGACCCTGCGCATCGAGCAATTTCACCCCAAGCGCCTGCATCGCGCCGGCGCCGCCGTCGTTGGTGGCGCTGCCGCCAATCGCCAGAATCACCCGTTGCGCGCCGGCATCCAGCGCGGCGCGAATCAGTTCGCCGGTGCCGAAGGTGCTGGTGATGCATGCATCGCGTTGCCCCGTAGGCACTAATTGCAAACCACTGGCCTCGGCCATTTCGATGATCGCGGTGTGATTGTGTGGCAACCAGCCCCACGCGGCGTCGACCGGCGCACCCAGCGGCCCGCGTACTCGGGTGCGGCGCAGTTCACCCTCGCAAGCGGCGAGAATCGATTCCACCGTGCCCTCGCCGCCGTCGGCCATCGGGCATTTGACCAGTGTTGCTTGCGGCCAGACTTGCGCCAACCCCAGAGCAATGGCTTCGGCAACGCCTTGGGCACTCAGGCTGTCCTTGAACGAATCGGGGGCGATGACGATCTTCATGCGAATTCTCCAGTTCCAATGCCGTTCATGCTGCCAGTCGGCCTGCGCCTTGACGCCTGTCCGCTGCACAAGTGCGGTGGGCGTTTATTGTTCATTTCTACAAAAGCCTGTGTCGAATGTACCGACGCTTTCGCGAGCAAGCTCGCTCCCACAGGGGAATGCATTCCAAATGTGGGAGCGGGCTTGCTCGCGAAGGCGTCGGTGAAAACATCCGATCAGCCCGGATCAATCTGCGGCAGCAATTGCACCCCGAGATATAGCGCCAGCATCCCGTCGAGTTTCAGCGGATCAACCCCGCTCAACTCAGCAATCCGCTCCATCCGATAACGCAAGCTGTTGCGATGAAGGCCCAGCGCATCGGCGCAGGCCTGACTCTGCCCGTCGTGTTCACACCAACTGCGCAGGGTCGCGAGCAACTGGCCGTTGCTGTCCTTGGCGATGACTTTGCGCAACGGTTTGAGCAACTCATCCAGCGCATCATCGTTGCGATGGCGCCAGAGCATCACCGGCAAGCGATAGCGATTGAGCGTCAGCAAGCGCGAATTCGGCAGCACTTCCCGGCCATAAGCCAGCAGATCGCCAACCCGCCGATAACAGCGGCGTAACCCGGCCAGCCCATCCGCCTGCCCACCCACAGCGATGCGCAGAATGTTCCAGCCGAGGCCATCGAGTTTTTCCAGCAGGCGATCATGCTCAACCGTTTGACTTGCGGGTCGGCACCACAGCAGCGACGACTTGGCCGAACTGACGCACCAGCTGTCCGGATAGCGCGAGGTCAACCACGCGCTCAGCGCCTCGACGGTCTGCCCCGGACCATGTTCCAGACCCAGTTCGAACAGATACGGCACCCGAGTCAATTGCGGCTTGAGCCCCAGTTGCTGCGCCTCATCGACCAGCCGCGGCGAGTCGCCGGCTTCGCTCAACAGCAACGCCAACAGGTCATCGCAACGCTGGCGCCGCCATTGCTGCTCGGCCTGCTGGTTGCGCTGACCGACGAGCATTTCGGCGGTCATGCGCACCAGTTCGGCGTAGGTGCGCAGTTGCTCCGGTTCGCCGGTAATACCGAGCACGCCGATCAGGCGTTGATCGAGCATCAGCGGCAGGTTGATGCCCGGCTGCACACCCTTCAAGTGCACGGCGGTTTGTGCATCGATCTCTACCACCCGCCCGTTGGCCAGCACCAGTTGCGCACCTTCGTGACGGGTGTTGATGCGCTCCAGCTCGCCGCTGCCAAGGATCAGGCCCTGGCTGTCCATGACGTTGACGTTGTAGGGCAAAATGGCCATGGCCCGGTCGACGATATCCTGAGCGAGGTCGTGATCGAGTTCGAACATGATCGGCAAAATCCTTAAGCAGCGGCGGCGGACGGTTGTTCACCCGCACAGGGTCTGGCGGCAAACCCTGTGCTCAGGCACAAAGACAATCCGGCCACAGGTGGCCGAGACTCTCGGGGCGATCAACGTTAACCTGTGCATCGCAAAAAATCATAATAAAGAGAGAGCCGCTATGTCGCAGAGCGCCGCAGCTACCCAGACCATCGACGACGGTAAAAACGCCGTCTACAAACGCATCACCCTGCGTTTGATCCCCTTCATCTTCATCTGCTACCTGTTCAACTACCTCGACCGGGTCAACGTTGGCTTCGCCAAACTGCAGATGCTCGACGCATTGAAGTTCAGTGAAACCGTATACGGCCTCGGTGCCGGGATCTTCTTCATCGGCTACGTGCTGTGCGGCGTGCCGAGCAACCTGGCGCTGACCCGATTCGGCCCGCGACGCTGGATCGCGCTGATGATGATCACTTGGGGCACGCTGTCGACCTGCCTGTTGTTCGTCACCACCCCGACCCAGTTCTATACCCTGCGCCTGTTCACCGGTGCGGCCGAAGCCGGGTTCTTCCCGGGTGTGGTGCTGTACCTCTCGCAGTGGTTCCCGACGTTCCGCCGTGGACGGATCATGGCGCTGTTCATGTCGGCAATTCCGGTCTCGGGCCTGCTTGGCAGCCCGTTCTCCGGCTGGATCCTCAATCACTTCGCCGCCGGGCAAGGCGGACTGGCCGGCTGGCAGTGGATGTTCCTGCTGCAAGGTATTCCGACCGTGATCCTCGGCGCCCTCGCCTATTTCCTGCTCAGCGACAACTTCGCCAATGCCAAGTGGCTGAGTCCGCATGAGCGCGCGGTGCTTGAGGCGGATCAGGCCGAAGACCTGGCGAACAAACCGAAAACCACTTCCGACTCACTGCTCGCGGTGTTCAAGAACCCGGCGATCTGGGCCTTTGGCCTGATCTACTTCTGCATCCAGAGCGGCGTGTACGCGATCAACTTCTGGCTGCCGTCGATCATCAAGAACCTAGGCTTCAGCGACAACCTGGTGATTGGCTGGCTGAGTGCGATTCCTTACCTGCTGGCGGCGGTGTTCATGTTGCTGGTGGGGCGTTCGGCGGACTTGCGCAAAGAGCGTCGCTGGCACTTGGTCGTACCGATGCTGATGGGCGCGCTCGGTCTGCTGATCGCGGTGAACTTCGCCGCCAACCCGGCCATCGCCATTCTCGGCCTGACCATTGCGACCATGGGCGCGCTGACCGGTCTGCCGATGTTCTGGCCAGTGCCGACTGCCCTGTTGAGCGCGGGCGCCGCGGCCGGTGGTCTGGCGTTGATCAACTCGATGGGGCAAATGGCCGGTTTCCTCAGCCCGTACCTGGTGGGTTGGGTCAAGGACAGCACCGGTTCAACCGATGCGGCGTTGTATCTGCTGGCGGGTGTGATTGTCGGCGGCAGCTTGCTGGCGTTGCGCATGACGCGGACGCTGCGCGCGTAATCACGCTTCCAGATCAAAGATCGCAGCCTGCGGCAGCGCCTGCACGGAAATACGCGTTTCCCTGTAGGAGCTGCCGCAGGCTGCGATCTTTTTTTGCTCACTGATTGCAACGCCCGAACTTGCCAATCACGGAAAAATCCCGCAAAAACGCACGAATCTTTAAAGGATTTTTACCAATGAGCTCGATTCTCGATCTGGAGATCTTCGTCCGCGTGGCCGACTCCGGCAGCATCTCCGCCGCTGCCCGCGCGCTGGAACTGACGCCGGCCGCCGCAAGCATCGCCTTGAAGCGCCTGGAAACCCGCCTCGGTATCCGCCTGCTCGCGCGCTCCACCCGCAGCATGCGCCTGACCGAAGAAGGCCGGCGTTATCTCGACAGCGTACGCATTGCCCTGTCCGCCCTGGCCGAAGGTGAGCAGGCACTGAAGCAACACGGCGAAGGTCTCAGCGGTGTGCTGCAACTGGCGGCGCCCTCGGACTTCGGGCGCAACGTGTTGTTGCCGTGGCTGGACGACTTCAAACGTGAACACCCGAATATTCAACTGCAATTGTTGCTCAACGATCGGCACGCCGATCTGTTCCGCGAAACCGTGGATGTCGCGCTGCGCTTTGGTGTGCCCAGTGATTCGACCCTGGTCGCGTTGCCGATTCTGCCGGCGCATCGCCGTGTTGCCTGCGCCAGCCCGGACTATCTCGCCCGCCATGGCACACCGCAACATCCCGGCGAACTGCGCGAACACAGCGCCCTGCTCTACCTGCGCAATGGTCGGCCCTACAACACCTGGCATTTCAGTCGCGAGGACGAAACGCTGGAAGTGGAAGTCCACGGCGATTACTTCAGCGATGACGGCGAAGTCGCGCGGCGCTGGGCCCTGGCCGGGCATGGCATTGCCTACAAAGCCTGGCTGGACGTCGCCGAGGATGTGCGCGGCGGACGCCTGCTGACGCTGTTCGATGACTGGCATGGCGAGAGCGTGCCGTTCAATCTGCTGTGTCCGCATCGGGTGCAGGTGTCCGAACGCGTTCGGGTGTTGCAGGCGTTTTTGCAGACGCGTTGCGCAGCGCTCAGCCGATAATTCACTTTGCCCCATCGGATGCTTCTGGTATTTGATTGGAGTTTTCCCACCCGATAAAAGGATTTCGGCATGAGCTACCGCACACTGGGGCACTCGGGGTTGCAGGTGTCCACCCTCACCCTCGGCACGATGATGTTTGGCGAGCAAACCAGCGCCGAGGACTCGCTGCGCATCATCGACAAGGCCTGGGATCAGGGCATCAATTTCATCGACACTGCCGACGTCTATACCAACGGCCGCTCGGAAGAAATCGTCGGCGAGGCGATCGCCCGCCATCGGCACGAATGGGTGTTGGCAACCAAGGTCGGTTTCGGCCCGGCGGACGGCGTGCCGAACCGCAGCGGCTTGAGCCGCAAGCACATCTTCAATGGTCTGGAGGCCAGCCTGACCCGTCTTGGCACCGACTATCTCGACATCTATTACCTGCACCGCGAAGACCACAACACGCCGCTGGAAGTCACGGTGTCGGCGATCGGCGACCTGATTCGTCAGGGCAAGATCCGTTACTGGGGCCTGTCGAACTATCGCGGCTGGCGCATCGCCGAGGTGATTCGCATCGCTGACAAGCTCGGTATCGACCGCCCGGTGATCAGCCAGCCGCTGTACAACATCGTCAACCGCCAGGCCGAGACCGAGCAGATCAGCGCCGCGCAAACCTATGGCCTCGGCGTGGTGCCTTACAGCCCGCTGGCCCGCGGCGTGCTCAGCGGCAAGTACGCACCCGACGCCACTCCCGACGCCAACAGCCGCGCCGGGCGTCAGGACAAACGCATTCTGGAAACCGAATGGCGCGTGGAATCGCTGCGCATCGCCCAGCAGATTCAGCAGTACACCCAGGGCCGTGGCGTCGGGATTGTCGAATTCGCGATTGCCTGGGTGCTGAACAACAGCGCGGTGACCTCGGCGATTGTCGGGCCGCGCACCGAACAACAGTGGGATGCTTATACCAAGGCGCAGGCGGTGCAGATCACGGCGGAGGATGAAGCGTTTATCGACTCGCTGGTGACGCCGGGGCATGCTTCGACGCCGGGGTTTAACGATGTGAGCCATTTTGTGTCGGGCCGTAAACCGCGTTCGACGTGAGCCCCCCGCCCTCACCCTAGCCCTCTCCCGGAGGAGAGGGAACCGATCGGGGAATATTGAAGCTACGCTTTTGCCTGAAGCTGTTGTGTTGAATCCATAATCGACTCGGACTTTCACATCGCTGAATGTCGCGAGACCCTACGGTCAGTCCCCTCTCCCTCTGGGAGAGGGTTAGGGTGAGGGGCTTTTGGGTTCATGTAGAAAATATTGACCGCCCCGGCCAATATTCAGCACAAAAACCACGTATCCTGCGCGCCCTGTTTGATCACCCATCCGCGAGGACAGTTTGTCTAAAGGTATCGCTCTATCGGTTTCAGCTTCGGTGCTGTTTGCCGTCATGTATTACTACACCTCGCTGCTCACTCCGTTGAGCGGCGTGGAAATCTTCGGCTGGCGGATGCTGCTGACTGTGCCGTGCATGACCGTGTTCATGCTGGTCTCGGGTGAATGGCGGCGGGTGCTGGAGTTGCTGCGCAAGGTGGCGGGCTATCCAAAGCTGATTGGCGGTCTGATTGTTTCGTCGGGTTTGCTCGGCGTGCAGTTGTGGCTGTTCATGTGGGCGCCGCTCAACGGCTACAGCCTCGATGTGTCGCTGGGTTATTTCCTGTTGCCGCTGGCGATGGTACTGACCGGGCGCATTGTGTACGGCGACAGCCTGTCGTACCTGCAGAAAATCGCAGTGTTCTTTGCCGTTCTCGGCGTGGCGAACGAGCTGTATCGGGTCGGCGGATTTTCCTGGGCGACCCTGGTGGTCGTGGTCGGTTACCCGCTGTATTTCGTCCTGCGCAAACGCCTGAAGACCGACAACCTGGGCGGTCTGTGGGTCGACATGACCTTGATGCTGCCGGTGGCGTACTGGTTCGTGCGCGGTGGTGAGCAAGGTTTCGCCGTGTTCGATCAGTATCCGGGCTTGCTCTGGCTGATTCCGCTGCTCGGTCTGATCAGTGCTTCGGCGCTGGTGGTGTACATCATTGCCAGCCGCTTGCTGCCGTTCAGCCTGTTTGGTTTGCTCAGTTACGTCGAGCCGGTGTTGCTGCTCGGCGTGGCGCTGTTGCTCGGTGAAAGCATCAAGGCGGGTGAGTGGCTGACCTACATTCCGATCTGGCTCGCCGTTGTGGTGCTGATCTTCGAAGGCTTCAAACACCTGATGCGACAACGCCGCTCTTAAAAGCAACACAAAACTACTGTGGGAGCGGGCTTGCTCGCGAAAGCGTCAGCTCAGTCAACAAAGACCTTGAACGAAAGACCGAATTCGCGAGCAAGCCCGCTCCCACAGTTTTGCTGATGCAAAAAAAATCCCGGCTGTGCATGACTGCAAGCCGGGATTTTTTCATTCTGGTGGCGGATTACTCGGTTGCGAGCACACCACGACGCACCTGGTCACGCTCGATCGATTCGAACAGGGCCTTGAAGTTGCCCTCGCCGAAACCATCATCGCCCTTACGCTGGATGAATTCGAAGAACACCGGGCCCATCAGGGTTTCCGAGAAGATCTGCAGCAGCAGGCGCTTGTCGTCCGGGTTCGACGAACCGTCGAGCAGGATGCCGCGCGATTGCAGTTGGTCCACCGGCTCGCCGTGGTTCGGCAGGCGGCCTTCGAGCATTTCGTAGTAGGTGTCCGGCGGTGCGGTCATGAAGCGCATGCCGATCTTCTTCAACTGATCCCAGGTCTTGACCAGGTCGTCGGTGAGGAACGCCACGTGCTGAATGCCCTCGCCATTGAATTGCATCAGGAACTCTTCGATCTGCCCGGCGCCCTTGGACGACTCTTCGTTCAGCGGGATGCGGATCATGCCGTCCGGTGCGGTCATCGCTTTCGAGGTCAGGCCGGTGTATTCGCCCTTGATGTCGAAATAGCGGATCTCGCGGAAGTTGAACAGTTTCTCGTAGAAGTTGGCCCAGTAGGCCATGCGGCCGCGGTACACGTTGTGGGTCAGGTGGTCGATGATCTTCAGACCGGCACCGACCGGGTTGCGATCAACGCCTTCGATGAACACGAAGTCGATGTCATAGATCGAACTGCCTTCACCAAAACGGTCGATCAGGTACAGCGGCGCGCCGCCGATGCCCTTTATCGCTGGCAGGTTCAGCTCCATCGGGCCGGTTTCGATGTGGATCGGCTGAGCACCGAGTTCCAGTGCGCGGCTGTAGGCCTTTTGCGAATCCTTCACGCGGAACGCCATGCCGCACACCGACGGTCCATGCTCGGCCGCGAAATACGAGGCCACACTGCGCGGTTCGTTGTTGAGGATCAGGTTGATCGCGCCCTGACGGTACAGGTGCACGTTCTTGGAGCGGTGGGTCGCGACTTTGGTGAAGCCCATGATCTCGAAGATCGGCTCCAGGGTGCCAGGAGTCGGCGATGCGAACTCGATGAACTCAAAG
Organism: Pseudomonas fluorescens; assembly: GCF_004683905.1. Lineage (NCBI taxonomy): Bacteria > Pseudomonadati > Pseudomonadota > Gammaproteobacteria > Pseudomonadales > Pseudomonadaceae > Pseudomonas > Pseudomonas fluorescens. The sequence goes on along the minus strand of NZ_CP038438.1, from coordinate 2,988,353 downwards.
CCCATCAGGCCCATTGGGTTTTCGTATAAATCTGCCATGGTGACGCCTCATCATTCTTATCAATTAACCAGAGTTATTTGTCAGTAATGCTGAGACCGGCGGGAGGTGCGCAGGAGATGCCTCGCACACTGCGGGCGAGGAAGTCACCGTAGATCAGTTGAAACCCGAATATCTTCATTGTCGACCCAAGGCTCTTGCGGGCGAGGCTTCTGCTGCCAGAAGACGTTTATTATTGTATGCGTAACCCGATTCTACACAGCGTAAATAGGGTTGTCTGCCCTCTCTATAAAATCCGCCTTTTTCGCATCGGTGCAAGGGTTTTGTTGCGCACGTAAACAAGCTGAGCCTGTATCGCACTCGCCCCGCAGATCAATCGCCTGTAAGCGGCACAAGCGGCAACGGCCATCTATCATGCGTTTTGACTCCGCTGTTTTTCACAGGCGCGCCGTTGCCAGCCTGCATTCGAGAGTTTCACTCCATCGCAACAGGATGCGTCCATGCCCTTGACTGTCAAAACCCGCCGCAAACGTAGCGTGCGGATGATTGTGACCCTGCTTTGCAGCCTGCTGCCGGTGCTTTTGGGCACAGGGATTCTGTATCTGCAAGCCGAACGCACCTTGCAACAGAGCGCGCAAAATACCGCCGAGGAGGCGTTGCGCCAGTTTGAACTGATGCTCGACAACACCGCCCAGGCCGCCAGCGAACTGCTGCCCCTGGCTGGACAACCCTGCGACAGCATCAAACTGGCGTTGCGTGAGCAGGTGACGCGTCGCCCCTTCGTACGCTCGACCAATCTGGTGTGGGACAACAACCTCTATTGCAGCTCGCTGTTCGGGGAGTACAAGGAGGCCGTGAACCCGGGCGACTACACTCAGGGCAAGCTGTGGTTGATGAACGGCAATCCCGTGACGCCCAACACCGCGCTGTTGGTGTATCGCCTCAGCGAAGGTCGCGGCGGCGCGCTGACCACGCTCGACGGCTATCATCTGAGTAACGTCCTGCGCCTGATCGGCCGGCAGACGCTGCTGTTGCTGCAGGTTGGCAATAACTGGCTGTCAGCCGATGGCAAGGTACATCAAGGCGCCCTGCCGCCGTTGCCGGTGGCGCAAAGCATGCTGGTGTCTTCGCGTTATGCCTTCAGTGTCAGCGCAGGCTTCCCGCAGGGGCAAACGTGGCGCTACATGGCCGGCGAATACCCGCCGCTGTTCAGTCTGCTGATATTTTTCGGGGTGATCGCGGGCGCTATCGCCCATGTCCTGCAACGGCGCGCCACTTCGCCCAGCCATGAGATGCTGCGCGCGCTGGAGGCTGGCGAATTCATTCCCTACTTCCAGCCGGTGGTGCATGGCGACAGCCGGAAGTGGTCCGGCGCTGAAGTGCTGATGCGCTGGAATCACCCCAAGGAGGGTCTGGTGCGTCCGGATCTGTTCATTCCGTTTGCCGAACATTCAGGCCTGATCGTGCCCATGACTCGTTCGCTGATGCAGCAGACAGCCGCCCTGCTCGGCCCGTTGTCGGCGGAGTTCGACAAACCGTTCCACATCGGCATCAACATCACCGCCAGCCATTGCCAGGATCTGCAACTGGTCGAAGACTGTCGCGGGTTTCTCGCTGCTTTTGCCCCCGGCAGTATCAACCTCGTGCTGGAGCTGACCGAGCGCGAGCTGATTGAGCCAACCGATGTCACGCACCTATTGTTCGAGCAGTTGCACGCGCTGGGGGTGATGATCGCCATCGACGATTTCGGTACCGGCCATTCAAGTCTGGGCTACCTGCGAACATTCAATGTCGATTTTCTCAAGATCGACCAGAGTTTCGTCGCGATGATCGGCATTGATGCGCTGTCGCGGCATATTCTGGACACGATTATCGAACTGTCGGCCAAGCTCGATTTGGGTATTGTTGCCGAAGGTGTAGAAACTCAGGCTCAGGCTGACTATCTGACCGCACACCACGTCAACTTCCTGCAAGGCTATCTGTTCGGAAAACCCATGCCTGGCGCCGACTTCATCGATGCATTAAGTCACCATTAACTAAAAATAAATTAAGCCCGGCGCTGCGAACGGACGCACCAAATTGATACAAAACACCACTGTTGTTACATGACGACAAGATCAGGATTTACTCTTGGCGCATTAACTACTACAATTTTTTCAGCCTGTGCAAGATTGGCAGGTGAGCCATTATCACCGAGTCGCTTCAAGGCTCTTGGCTTATAGCTTTGTTTGCGGTTGGTATCAGCCAAACACACTATTGGAGTAAAGATATTGTCCAGACTCGCTGAATTTCGTGCAGCTGAAAAGGCCCTTCAGGAACAGCTCAAGCAGTTGGAATCGCTGAAGAACGATGCCGGGCTCAAGAAAGAAATCGAATTCGAAGAAAAGCTCCAGGGGCTGATGAAAACCTACGGCAAAGGCCTGAAAGACATCATCGCCATCCTCGATCCGAACCCGTCCAAGTCCGGCCTGCAAGTGTCTGCCGCACCGAAAACCCGCCGCGCTCGCGTGGTCAAGGTCTATCAGAACCCGCACACCGGTGAACTGATCGAAACCAAGGGCGGCAATCACCGCGGCCTGAAAGCCTGGAAAGAACAGTACGGTGCTGCCACCGTCGATTCCTGGTTGCGCGGTTAATCTTGCGTCAACAAACAAGCCCTGCTCTATGCAGGGCTTTTTTTCGACAATATCTAACAAAAGCAACGATTTCCGCCACGCTAATTATCAATCTGCTTTAACACCCACAAGCCGTGAGGCTAAACATTTTGCGCCGGGATGTTGCAACCGCAACGACCGCTAAACTTTGTGCTTAATTCCTTCGGGTATCTAAACCCGTAGCGGTGCAAACAGACGCTTAAAGTTTCAAGCTGTTTCTCACTGCGACTATTTCCTCGGCGCTCGCCGTATAAACCTCAGCCTGACCCGCGTAAGAAAGTACATAAGCCTTATCCTTCGCGACCGCAGCAACCAATGTTTGCGACAACACATGACGGCCGTTTTCGGTGATCGTGCAGGTGGTCTCCAGTGCATCCAGAGCGGCGAGTTTTGCCGGATGTATCTTGTTGCAAACGCTTTGATAGCCGCCCTGGAAGAAGTCTTTCTGAATAGATTTGCGCATTTCCAGCAGGACACCCTGCACATTGACCTGATGGCCTGCCTCAACCTGGCTCATGGTCAACTCCATCACCATCACCTGATTGCCGTCGGTGTCGGTTTTCACCGCGCGCTGGCGCGAAACCTGAGGGGCTTGATCGGGTAGCGCCTCCACTTCCCAGCCAGCAGGCCAAGTGATGCTCGGCTGGTCCGCCAGCGCAGGAGCGGCAAGCAAAGACGAGAAAAGGCAAACGAACAGCGCTTTGAACGGTCGGATCATTACCAGAGGCACTCGCAGATTGAGCAGCAAAGTCTGAGGCCCGGCCGCTCACAGAGCAAGCCGCGCATTCGGTTTGGCGATGCCGCCCCGCATGCGTATCATTGCGCCCATTCACTCGCCCCATTGTTACGGAGGGCCTATGAGCCTGCACGAACTGAACACTTTCCCCGGCGTCACCGCCACTCCAGACAGCGCAACCCACAACTTCGTCTTCAACCACACCATGCTGCGTGTGAAGGACATCACCAAGTCGCTGGACTTCTACACCCGCGTACTGGGTTTCTCACTGGTCGAGAAGCGTGATTTCCCGGAAGCCGAATTCAGCCTGTACTTCCTCGCGCTGGTCGACAAGGCGCAGATCCCGGCCGACGCCGCCGCCCGCACCGAATGGATGAAGTCGATCCCCGGCATTCTGGAACTGACCCACAACCACGGCACCGAAAACGACGCTGACTTCGCCTATCACAATGGCAACACCGACCCACGCGGTTTCGGTCATATCTGCATCTCGGTGCCAGACATCGTTGCCGCGTGCGCACGTTTTGAAGAGCTGGGCTGTGATTTCCAGAAGCGCCTGACTGATGGCCGTATGAAAAGCCTGGCGTTCATCAAGGACCCGGATGGCTACTGGGTTGAAATCATCCAGCCTGCGCCCCTGTAACTCACTGCAAATTTCTCCTGTAGGAGTGAGCCTGCTCGCGATAGCGGTGTGTCAGGCCATGATGTTTTGAATGTGCAGCCGCCATCGCGAGCAGGCTCACTCCTACAATTGGATTGTGTCAGGCATAAAAAAACCCATGATCGCTCATGGGTTTTTTCGTTTCAGCGACTGCCGTTTTACGCCGGCGCCGAAGTACGGATCAAGTGATCGAACGCGCTGAGGGAAGCCTTCGCGCCCTCGCCCACCGCAATCACGATCTGCTTGTACGGCACAGTGGTCACGTCGCCGGCCGCGAAGAACCCCGGGATCGACGTCTCGCCACGGTTGTCGACGATGATTTCACCACGCGGCGACAGCTCAATGGTGCCTTTGAGCCAGTCGGTGTTCGGTAGCAGACCGATCTGTACGAAAATCCCTTCCAGCTCGACGCTGCGCAGTTCGTCAGTATTGCGATCCTTGTAACGCAGGCCGTTGACCTTCTCGCCATTACCGGTGACTTCAGTGGTTTGCGCACTGGTGATCACGGTGACGTTCGGCAGGCTGTGCAGTTTGCGTTGCAACACCGCGTCGGCACGCAGTTGCACGTCGAACTCCAGCAGTGTCACGTGGGCAACGATACCGGCCAGGTCGATGGCCGCTTCAACGCCGGAGTTACCGCCGCCGATCACCGCCACGCGCTTGCCTTTGAACAGCGGGCCGTCGCAGTGCGGGCAGTACGCCACGCCCTTGTTACGGTATTCCTGCTCGCCCGGCACGTTCATTTCACGCCAGCGTGCGCCGGTCGCCAGGATCACGCTCTTGGCTTTCAGGGTCGCACCGCTGGCGAAGTGGACTTCGTGCAGCTCGCCGTTCTTGCCGGGAATCAGCTTGTCGGCGCGCTGCAGGTTCATGATATCGACGTCGTACTGCTTGACGTGTTCTTCCAGCGCCGTCGCCAGTTTCGGGCCTTCGGTTTCCTGCACGGAAATGAAGTTCTCGATGGCCATGGTGTCGAGCACCTGACCGCCGAAGCGCTCAGCCGCAACACCGGTGCGGATACCTTTACGGGCGGCATAGATCGCGGCCGACGCACCGGCCGGGCCACCGCCAACTACGAGCACATCAAAGGCTTGTTTGGCGCTGATTTTCTCGGCCTGACGCTCGATGGCGCCAGTGTCGAGTTTGGCGAGGATTTCTTCCAGGCCCATGCGGCCCTGGCCGAAGTTTTCACCGTTAAGATAGATGCTCGGCACGGCCATGATCTTGCGATCGTTGACTTCGTCCTGGAACAGCGCGCCGTCGATGGCGACGTGACGGATGTTCGGGTTCAGCACGGCCATCAGGTTCAGCGCCTGGACCACGTCCGGGCAGTTCTGGCACGACAGCGAGAAGTAGGTTTCGAAACTGAACTCACCCTTGAGCGAGCGGATCTGTTCGATCACTTCGGCACTGGCTTTCGATGGGTGGCCGCCGACTTGCAACAGGGCCAGCACCAGCGAGGTGAATTCATGGCCCATCGGGATGCCGGCGAAACGCAGGCTGATGTCGGCACCCGGGCGATTGATCGAGAACGACGGCTTGCGGGCATCGGTGCCGCTGTCGATCAGAGTAATTTGGCTCGAAAGACTGGCAACGTCTTTCAGCAGGTCAAGCATTTCCCGGGATTTCGCACCGTCGTCGAGGGAAGCAACGATCTCGATCGGCTGGGTAACCCGTTCCAGGTACGATTTCAACTGGGCTTTAAGATTGGCGTCCAACATACGGGCGATCTCCTGTGTCTTTATTCGAGGCGAAAAAAAGCCCGAGCGAATCTCGCCCGGGCTTTTTCAATGGGCGGTGCAGCTTACTGAAGTAGGTGCGGAGTCCCGCCCTGTGTTGCGTGCGTCACAGACTTAGATCTTGCCGACCAGGTCCAGGGACGGAGCCAGAGTGGCCTCGCCTTCTTTCCACTTGGCCGGGCAAACTTCGCCTGGGTGAGCAGCAACGTACTGAGCAGCCTTGATCTTGCGCAGCAGCTCGGAAGCGTCACGGCCAACGCCGCCATCGTTCAGTTCAACGATTTTGATCTGGCCTTCAGGGTTGATCACGAAGGTGCCACGGTCAGCCAGGCCAGCTTCTTCGATCAGCACGTCGAAGTTGCGGGAGATGACGTGGGTCGGGTCGCCGATCATGGTGTATTCGATTTTGCCGATCGCTGGCGAGGTGTTGTGCCAGGCAGCGTGAGCAAAGTGGGTGTCGGTCGAAACGCTGTAGATTTCCACGCCCAGTTTCTGGAATGCAGCGTAGTTGTCGGCCAGGTCTTCCAGCTCGGTTGGGCACACGAAGGTGAAGTCGGCTGGGTAGAAGAACACTACGGACCATTTGCCTTTCAGGTCAGCGTCCGAGACTTGTACGAAGTCGCCGTTTTTGAATGCGGTAGCTTTGAACGGTTTTACTTGGCTGTTGATGATAGGCATTGATGACTCTCCGTCAGGGTTGTGAATTCGATGGGTGAATCCTACCCACTCACTCGACGGATGGCTCATTGGCAAACCTGATGCTGCTGATTTGTTTTCGCTATTAGCGGACTGTATTAATAGAAGAAAACCATATCTACGACGAAGCCGGTTTATCCGTAATCCGGGCCATCCCGTGAAAGGGGCTGGCTTCAACATAGCGCATGGCTGACTTCATATCCTTCCAGCCGACGTAACTCATCAGCGATTTCAGATCCCAGCCGCTTTGATGCGCCCACGTGGCAAAGCCGCGGCGCAAGGAATGGCTGGTGTAACGCTCGGCCGGGATGCCGGCGCGCTCGAGCGCCTGACGCAACAGCGGAATGATGCTGTTGGCGTGCAAGCCCTCATCGCTCAGATGGCCCCAGCGGTCAACGCCGCGAAACACCGGGCCGCGTACCAGCGCTGCCTCGGTGATCCAGTCGATATAAGCCTGCACCGGGCACAGCTTGAGCAGCGCCGGCGCCTGATACGTCTGCCCGAGGTTGTCGCGATCGCCCTTACTGCGCGGCAGGTAGAGGGTGATGCCGCTGCCGGCGTGCGCTTGCACATGCTCGATCTGCAAGCGGCACAACTCGTCGCTGCGGAAGCCACGCCAGAAGCCCAGCAAAATCAGCGCCCGATCGCGATAGGCCTTGAGCAACTGCGGACGATCCTGATTCTGCCTGGCGCTACTGGCTTCCTGCTCCAGCCAGTCGACTACTTGCTGCAGATCGTGCAATTGCAACGGTTCGGCCTGTTTTTCCTGCGCCGGATGCAGTGCGCGAATGCCTCTGAACACTTTGCGCACCACCGGCGCCTTGGTCGGATCGGCAAAACCCTGACTGTTGTGCCACTGCGCCAGCGCTGACAGCCGCAGTTTCAGTGTGTTGATCGACAGCACCCCGGCATGCTCGACCAGATACCGCGCCACGCTGTCGGCGGTCGCTGGCAGGAAGCCGCCCCACTTCACTTCGAAATGCTCGATCGCAGAACGATAGCTGCGGCGGGTGTTGTCACGGGTGGCGGCTTGCAGATAGCGATCGATCTCGCTCATGGGCAGTGTTCTCGCAGGCGTACTGATTGCTGGATGAAAAAACCGATTCAGGGGTATGACATTGGGTAATACCAGTATATCCCGCCTGTGATTAATCAAGCATTTAACTTTATTTTCAGCGTGGTACACTGCGTACTTTGGTGGCATGTACCACAGTACGTAATGGTAGGAGTTAAAATGGCCCGTGGTGGCGTTAACAAAGCAGTGGTGCAGATCGCGCGCTCAGCGATTCTGGCCCGAGGCGAACACCCCAGCATCGATGCAGTACGCATCGAACTGGGCAACACCGGTTCGAAAACCACGATCCATCGCTATCTGAAAGAGCTGGATGACGGCAGCCAACCGGTCGAAGCGTCCGCGGAACCGATCAATGACGAACTGACCGCACTGGTCTCGCGTCTCGCCCAGCGCCTGAAAGAACAGGCGCAAGAGCCGATCGAACAAGCGCGCGAGCAGTTCGAGGAGCAGCGCGAAACCCTGGAAGCGGAACTCAAGCAGGTGCGCCAGGCACTTGAGCAACTGGAACAACAGCACGACATTCAAGGCGCGGCGCTGGCCAAGGAATCCGAAGCGCTAAAAGAAACCCGCTCAATGCTGCAGACCGAGCAAACCCGTAACGCCGGACTCAATCAGGCGCTGGCTGATTTCGAGTTGCGCCTGCAGGACAAGGACGAGCAGATCCGCTCGCTGGAAGAAAAACACCTGCACGCCCGTGATGCGCTTGAGCATTACCGCAACGCCACCAAAGAGCAGCGCGAGCAGGAGCAGGCCCGTCACGAAGGACAGCTGCAGCAGTTGCAGATGGAATTGCGCCAGGCGCAACAAAGTGCACTGGTGCGTCAGGACGAGATCACTCAGTTGCATCGCGACAACGAACGCCTGCTCACGGAAAACCGTGGCACCCAGCGCGAGCTGAGCCTGATGCAGGATCAGCTCAAGCACAGCAACCAGCGTCAGGATCAGTTGCTGGAGCAAGCCACTCGCGTCGACAACGAACGCACCCTCCTCCAGGAACGCCTGCGCGTGGCCCTGCTGGAAAGTCAGACGCTGAAACAGGATGCCGACGAACAGCGGCAGCTCAATCAGTCACTGGAAAAGGAACTGACCAAGACTCAGGCCAGCCTCGAGGACAGCTTGCGTCTGGCGGCTACCGTTGCGGCAGCGCCAGACACAGCCAAAGCGAAGGACGCTTAAGCGCCGACCGGCGTACGCATGGTGACGAACTCTTCGGCGGCCGTCGGGTGCACCCCGATCGTGTCGTCGAAGTCACGCTTGGTCGCGCCAGCCTTCAGCGCGATCGCCAGCCCCTGGACGATCTCCCCCGCGTCCGGGCCGACCATGTGGCAGCCGAGCACCTTGTCGGTCTTGCCGTCGACCACCAGCTTCATCAGGGTTTTCTCCTGACACTCGGTCAGCGTCAGCTTCATCGGGCGGAAGCGGCTCTCGTAAATCACCACTTCATGCCCCGCTTCCCGCGCCTCTTCTTCGGTCAAGCCGACAGTGCCGATGTTCGGCAGACTGAACACGGCGGTCGGGATCATCTTGTAATCCACCGGACGGTATTGCTCAGGCTTGAACAAGCGCCGCGCCACCGCCATGCCTTCGGCCAGTGCCACTGGCGTCAGTTGCACCCGACCGATCACATCACCCAGCGCCAGAATCGACGGCTCGCTGGTCTGGTATTGCTCGTCAACCTTGATGAAACCTTTGTCGGTGAGCTGCACATCGGTGTTTTCCAGCCCGAGGTTGTCCAGCATCGGACGCCGGCCCGTGGCGTAGAACACGCAATCGGCTTCCAGCACGCGGCCATCCTTGAGGGTCGCTTTCAGGCTGCCGTCAGGCTGTTTGTCGATGCGCGCGATGTCGGCGTTGAATTGCAGATCCATGCCGCGCTTGGTCAGCTCTTCCTGCAGATGCTTGCGCACCGAGCCATCGAAACCACGCAGGAACAGATCACCGCGATACAGCAGTGTAGTGTTCGCGCCCAGACCGTGGAAAATCCCGGCGAACTCGACCGCGATGTAACCACCACCGACCACCAGTACCCGCTTCGGCAGCTCTTTGAGGAAAAACGCCTGATTGGAACTGATCGCGTGTTCGTGCCCCGGGATTTCCGGAATCTGTGGCCAGCCACCCGTGGCAATCAGAATGTTTTTCGCGGTGAAGCGCTCACCGTTGACCTCGACCTCGTGCGGGCCGACGATCTTCGCGTGAGCTTCGTGCAAGGTCACGCCGCTGTTGACCAGCAGGTTGCGATAAATGCCGTTGAGGCGATTGATCTCGCGGTCCTTGTTGGCGATCAGGGTCGCCCAGTCGAAATTCGCTTCGCCCAGGCTCCAGCCGAAACCGGACGACTGTTCGAAGTCTTCGGCGAAATGCGCGCCGTACACCAGCAGTTTCTTCGGCACGCAGCCGACGTTGACGCAGGTGCCGCCCAGGTAACGGCTCTCGGCCACCGCCACTTTCGCGCCGAAACCGGCGGCGAAGCGCGCTGCACGTACACCGCCGGAACCGGCACCAATCACATAAAGGTCAAAATCGTAGGCCATTGTTATCTCCTCGGCAGGCCAACAGCATACCCGCCGCCGTCTATTGGGCAAGCGCCGTGAGCAGCTTTTCGCCCGTCTCGGCGAAGTCGGGAAATACCTCCAAATAATAATATTTCTTGTTTGTTACTAAATCGTCGTGCTGCGTCTCGTCTTTGAACCAATGGATTTTTTCCCTCGAAGACAAGGAGTCGGCTGCGATGTTCGCGCCCATTACCCGTTCCATGACCCTGACTGTCGGCTTGTTCAGCATGGCGTTGAGTCCCGATCTGCTGGCTGAAACCGATCCTGAAACAGCGCCACAATCCGCCGCCCAGGCGCTGGAACTGGACGCCACCAGCGTCAGCGCCGAAGGCCTCGGCGTTAACACTGAAAACACTGATTCCTACACCACTGGCGCGATGAGCACCGCGACGCGGCTGAACCTGTCGATCAAGGAAACCCCGCAATCGGTGTCCGTGGTCACGCGCCAGCAGATGGATGATTTCAAACTCGGTACCTTGTCCGAAGCCATGCGCCAGACCACCGGCATCGTCGTGCAACACAACGACTCGGATCGGGTCAGCTATTCGGCGCGGGGTTACCCGATCAACAATTTCCAGATCGACGGAATGCTCAACACCTTCGGGCGCATGAAGTCAGACTCGGACACCATCATCTACGATCGCATCGAAGTCGTACGCGGCGCCACCGGCCTGACCACCGGCGCGGGTGATCCTTCAGCGACGATCAACATGGTGCGCAAGCGCCCGACTGCCCAGTGGCAGGCACTGGCCGGGGTCAGTGGCGGCAGCTACGACAACTACTACAGCTATGTCGATGTCGGCGGGCCGCTGGCCTTCGATGGTCGGCTGCGCGGGCGTACGGTGCTGGCCTATCGCGACAGCCAGTCGTTCCGCGACAAATACGCGCTGCAGCGCGAGGTCGGCTACGGCATTCTCGAAGCTGATCTGACCGACTCCACGGTGCTTGCCGTCGGTTACGACTATCAGGACAAGCAGGTGCAAGGCACGTCCTGGGGCACCGTGCCGTACTGGAACGCCGACGGCAGCAAGGCGGGGCTCGGCCGGTCGACGAACATGGCGACATCCTGGAGTTCCTGGCCGCTGAAGGACAAGACCGCGTTCGTTACCCTGGACCAGCAATTGGGTGATGGCTGGAAGCTGAAGGCCGCCTACACCCACCGCGAAAGTGATACCGACGGCAAGGTCTATTACGGCGGCTCCGGTTTTCCCGAGGCCGACCGCAGCGGCATGACGGCCTACATGGGGCACATGCTCGGCACGCAGAAAATGAGCGTGTACGACTTCAACCTGTCGGGGCCGTACCAGCTGTTCGGCCGCGAACACGAGATGATGTTCGGCTACGGCGAGGCGGAAAACCGCTCGACTTCGCCCTACGCCTTCAACAGTCCCCAAGCCGCCGACTACGGCAAGATCCGCGACTGGAAATACATGGGTGACATCGGCAAATTCGCCGACACTGTCACCAGCCTGCGGGGCGCGCGAGGCATCACTCGGCAAAAGGCCGGTTACCTCGCGACCCGTCTGAGCCTGACTGATGAGCTGCATGCAGTACTCGGCAGCCGCTATGGCAGCTGGGACGAATCCAGCACCGATTACTACTATGACGCGCAGCAAAAACTGACCAGCACCGATGCCACCCATCAACGCCAGAATGATATCTGGACACCCTACGCCGGCCTGCTTTACGACCTGACTCCGGAGTACACGGTTTACGCCAGCTACACCGACATTTTCAAACCGCAGAGTAAGCGCGACAGCAACCGCAATTACCTCGACCCGGTGATCGGCAGCAACTACGAAGTCGGGCTCAAAGGCAGCCTGTTCGACGAACGCCTGAACCTGGCGACGGCAGTGTTCTGGAGCAAACAGGACAACGTCGCCGAGCGTGACAACTCGGTACCCCCGGACCCGGTGAGCGGCGAGGAGTTTTTCAAGTCCGGCGGCAAGGGTAACAAGGTCAATGGCTTCGAGGCCGAAGTGTCCGGGGAAATTCTCAGCGGCTGGAACATGACCGCCGGCTACACCTACACCCATTCCGTCGACGGCGAAAAACAGCGCAGCAACACCGCTCAACCACTGAACATGCTGCGGCTGTCCACGGCCTATCGTCTGCCGGGCAACTGGCACGCATTGACCGTGGGTGGCGCGGTGAACTGGCAGAGCGACGTCTATGGCGCGGCCAACCGCCCGGTCGGGCGCGGCGCCAACGGCCGGATCATCACCGAACCGGCGCGGATCAACCAGGAGGCCTACACCGTGGTCAAGCTGATGTCGCGCTATGAGTTCGACAGGCATCTGTCGGCGTCGCTGAACGTCGATAACCTGTTCGACAAGAAGTATTACGACAACGTCGGCTTCTACAACGGCGTGTACTGGGGCGATCCGCGCACGGTGACCTTGAGCCTGGACTGGAAGCTCTGACCAATCAACGCAAACAAAACCCCTGTGGTGAGGGGATTCATCCCCGATGGGTCGCGAAGCGGCCCCACTCTCTCGGTGACGCGCAATGCGTCACCAAATCCCCTCGCCACCGCTGTTAACCCCGAGTTAATTCCCCGCCGGGACACTGTGCCCCGAGATCTGCTTCATGGACGAACGGCTCCCACGTTTTTCAGTAGGAGGCACCATGAAAACCACCACCGCCATTCTTGCCGGGCTACTCGCCCTCGGTTCCGCCAGCGCCTTTGCCGAGGGCGGCGCCGAACGCATGCGGCATTACTACGACAACTTCCCGGTCCACCACGCGCCAAGCGAACAGCCGACCGATAGCAAAGCAGCGGAACTGAAGGTTCCGAACGATCAGACCGCGCAAGTCACCGAGTCTTATCGCGACTGATTCACCGAGCAACCGATGGACCTCCGATGGCTCCGCTCTGGCCTCGGAGACGACAGTTGGGCGCCCTGTCCGGGGCGCCTTTTTTTATGCCTGCAGATCCTTGATCCAGAACAGCATACGGCCATGTTCCGGGTCGAACATGCCGGGGGCGAAGCCGAATTTGCGGTAGGAGTTCTGTGCCACCTCGTTGCCTTCGAGCACTTCCAGGGTAATCTTGCAGCAACCGCGCTGACGGCAGATTTCCTCGACCTTGCGCAGCATTTTCTGACTCAAGCCGAGGCCGCGAAATTTGCTCACGACCGCCACGTCATGGACATTGACCAGCGGCTTGCAGGCAAACGTCGAGAAACCTTCAAAGCAGTTCACCAGCCCTGCCGGCTCGCCACCGACGAACGCCAGCACACTGAACGCATGAGGCCTGCGCGCAAGTTCTTCCGGCACGCGACGCAACAGTTCCGGGTCAAGCGAATGGCCGCCGCCCATGGGATCTTCTGCGTAATGATTGAGCACGATGCCGATGGCTTCGGCGTGCAGTGGATTGGTGTAACTGGCTTGCAGCACAAGAATTTCTGCGGAATCCATTTCCATCCCCGATCATGGCCCCGGCGTGCAAAGTGCGCACCTGAAAGGCTGTTCGACCTTACCGCGAGGATGTTGCGGGCCACAACCGGATCTTTTGATTTCCAGGCTTCAGCGCCCCCAGATCAGCTCTTCGGTCCAGCCCAACTCGGCAAAATCCTGAGCACGCAACCCGCTCTCGCCGGCGCAGAAGAACTCATCCAGTTGCGGCGGTTTCACCGTGGTCGCGCTGAGCATCGCGTGCACCTGCCCACGATGATGAATCTGGTGCTCGAACAGGTGCGACAGCATACGCAAGCGACTGTCATGCTGCGGCGTTTCCCGGGCGATGGTGACGATCCGCCCCAGATCGGCATCGCGCAGTTGTTCGCAATAAGCGATCAGTCGACGATCGACGTGCGCCTGCTCTTCACGCAGCGCTGCGGCCTCGGTAAACGGCTCGTCATGGTTGAAAAACACATAGCAATCAGGATGCGGTTCGTCACCGCGCAACTCGCGTTCCAGTGCATCGACGTAGAACCAGTCGCACGTCAGTATGTGATTGAGGGTGAGGCGGATACTCGGAAAGAAGCTCGTTCGCGGCGCCGCCAGCTCAGTGGCGTCGAGCTGATTCCAGGCTTTGCCGAGGCGATGATTGGCCCACGCGTTCTGGTAGGCCATGGTCAGTAAATGATGCGACAGCGGTTGGCTCATACTCGCGCCCTCTTCGCTCAGGATTCGGCAAAACGCTGCAACTGCATCTCCTGCAACCGGCTGAGGGTGCGCCGGAACGGGAATTCCAGATAACCCTCGGTGTACAGCGCCTCCATCGGTACCTGGGCCTCGATGTACAGCGGCACCTTACGGTCGTAACACTCGTCGACCAAGGCAATGAAGCGACGCACGCCGTCGTCGTGCACCGACAGTTGCGGCAACTCACGGTCACCGGCCACCACCTGCGCCGAGCCGTCCTCGGTGCCGCGAGCGATGCGCCCTTCTCGTTTCTGCGCGCTGAGGTTCGGCACGTCGCTCAACAGAATAGACCGATAGTTGTCGCACAGTGCGATGAAATCCATCGCGGCAAATGGTTGCTCGCAGAGATCGGCATAGCGGCACCAGAGCACCGTCGCACTGGCTTGCACCACGTTCAGCACACGATGGCCGACGGGCACCGGCTCGACGCTGGCGGGCTGCCCGGCGTTGAGTGACTGGAAGACCTGCTCCAGAGCACTGCCCTGTCCCGGCGCAGCGACAAAATAGCGCTGCTGACCCGCGCCCGGATGCAGGCGATGATCCTCGGCACCGTTCACCGCCACCACTTGCATATGCGCCTTGATCGCGGCAATCGCCGGGACAAAACGATCACGGTTGAAGCCGTCGGCGTACAGCTCATCCGGCGGCAGGTTGGAGGTGCAGACCACCACCACGCCTTCGTCGAACATCACCTGAAACAGCCGCCCGAGAATGATCGCATCGCCGATGTCGTTGACGAACAGCTCGTCGAAACACAGCACCCGCACTTCCGCCGCCAGCTCCTTGGCCAGCGCTCGCAGCGGGTCGGCGATGCCGGTCAACTGGAACGAGCGCTGGTGCACCCAGCCCATGAAGTGATGAAAGTGCTGCCGTCGGGCCGGCACCCGCAAAGTCTGATAGAACTGATCCATCAACCAGGTCTTGCCGCGCCCGACCGGGCCCCACAAGTACACGCCGGTGACCGAACGGGCACCGGCATGCAAGGCTTCATGGCATTTTTGCAAGGCCCAGACCGCATGCTCCTGGGCTTCATCCTGGATGAAACCCTTGTGCTCGATGGCGTGTTGCCAGGCGCTTAAAGGAGAGTCGAAAGTCATGCGCGGCAGTATGCCACGATGTCCCTGAAAAACAGGTGCCCTTTTGTGGGAGCGGGCTTGCTCGCGAAGGCGCCGGGGCAGCCAACATCACCGTTGAATGACACACCGCATTCGTGAGCAAGCCCACTCCCACATGGGTTCTGTGGGGAGTCGAAGATCGACTGTATATCTCGCGACCTCAAAACAGCGTGCAGGAACTGCCTGGAATACAACCCCCTGTGGGAGCGGGCTTGCTCGCGAAGGCGTCGGGGCAGCCAACATCACCGTTGAATGACACACCGCATTCGTGAGCAAGCCCACTCCCACATGGGTTTTGTGGGGGGCAAAGATCGACTGTATATCTCGCGACCTCAAAACAGCGTGCAGCAACTGCCTAGAATACAACCTCCTGTGGGAGCGGGCTTGCTCGCGAAGGCGTCGGGGCAGCCAACATCATCGTTGAATGACACACCGCTTGCGTGAGCAAGCCCACTCCCACATGGGTTCTGTGGGGAGTCGAAGATCGACTGTATATCTCGCGACCTCAAAACAGCGTGCAGCAACTGCCTGGAATACAACCTCCTGTGGGAGCGGGCTTGCTCGCGAAGGGGCCGGGGCAGCCAACATCACCGTTGAATGACACACCGCATTCGTGAGCAAGCCCACTCCCACATGGGCTTTGTGGGGTGTCAGCGGTCGACTTTGTGTCGGGCGGCGTAGAGGCAGAGCATTTCCATTGCCAGAGTGGCCGCTGCCAGCGACGTCACGTCCGCATGGTCATAGGCCGGCGCCACTTCCACCACGTCCATGCCCACCAGATTGATCCCGCGCAAACCGCCGAGGATTTCCAGCGCCTGCAGCGTGCTCAACCCGCCACACACCGGAGTGCCGGTGCCCGGGGCAAAGGCCGGATCCAGGCAATCGATATCAAACGTCAGGTACACCGGGTGATCGCCGACCCGTGCGCGAATCGCCTCGACAATCGCCTCGCAGCCACGTCGATGCACTTGTCGGGCATCGAGCACCGCAAAACCCTGGTGATCGTCATTGGTGGTGCGCAAACCGATCTGCACCGAACGCGACGGATCCACCAGCCCTTCCTTGGCCGCATGCCAGAACATGGTGCCGTGATCGACGCGCTTGCCGCCCTCGTCCGGCCAGGTGTCGCTGTGCGCATCGAAGTGGATCAGCGACAGCGCACCATGTTTGCGCGCATGGGCCTTGAGCAGCGGATAGGTGATGAAGTGGTCGCCGCCAAACGTCAGCATGGCGCTGCCAGCTAGAAGAACGCGTTCGGCGTGAGCCTCGATGCTTTCCGGGATGGTGTGCGGCGAGCCGTAATCAAAGTCGCAATCGCCGTAGTCGATCACTGCCAGATGATCGAACGGATCGAATGCCCACGGCCAATGCCGTTCCCAGGCAATCCCGGTGGACGCGGCGCGAATCCCCCGTGGCCCGAAGCGTGCGCCCGGACGGTTGCTGGTGGCGGTGTCGAACGGCACCCCGCTGACTGCCACGTCGACGCCGCGCAAATCACGGCTGTAGCGGCGACGCATGAAACTGGTGATCCCGGCGTAGGTGCTTTCCGCACTCGTGCCGTACAGGCTGTCGCGGGTCATAGCTTGGTCGTTGAGCATCGGCACGTCCATCGGTGTGCTCCTTTTATTATTGATGGCTACGGAAAGTGGTCCACAGACGCGTGCGCTGACGCATGTCCTTGAGGCTCATGCTGCGGTCGGCGTACAAGCGCTCGCGTATTTCGGCGGGCGGGTAAATGTCCGGATCGTTACGGACTGCCTCATCCACCAGCGGCGTCGCGGCCTGATTGGCGGTGGCAAAAAACAGCGTGTTGGTCAGTTCGGCAACCGATTCGGGGCGCAGCATGAACTCAATGAAAGCGCGCGCCGCCTGCGGGTTCGGCGCGTCCTTGGGAATGGCCAGATTGTCCTGCCAGATCAACGTACCTTCGTGCGGAATCCGGTACGCGACTTCATAGGGTTTGTTGGCCTTGTGCGCCTGATCGGCAGCCATGCTCACGTCGCCGTTGTAGGTCAGCGCCAGACAGACACTGCCATTGGCCAGATCGTTGATCTGCCGGCCGGTGGCGACGTACAACACCGACGGCTGGAGTTTCTGCAACAAGGTTTCGGCGGCGGCCAGATCATGCTTGTCGGTGCTGTAGGGATCCTTGCCGAGGTAGTGCAGCGCCAGACCGATGACTTCCTGCGGCGAGTCGAGCACGGCAATCCCGCAGTCCTTGAGCTTGCTGGCGTACTCGGGTTTGAACAGCAGATCGAGGCTGTTCAGCGGCACGTCCGGCAAGCGCTTTTTCACCGCCTCGACGTTCAACCCCAGCCCGAGCGTGCCCCACGTGTAGGGCACAGCGTAGCGATTGCCGGGATCGACGGCGGCGAGTTTTTCCAGCAGATCGGGATCAAGATTGGCGTAACCCTTGAGGCCTTCATGCGGGATTTCCTTCAGCGCGCCTGCTGCCAAGCCACGGGCCAGTACGCTGGACGACGGCACCACCACGTCATAACCGCTGCCGCCGGTCAGCAGTTTGGTTTCCAGCACCTCGGACGTATCGAAGGTGTCGTAGCGCACATGAATGCCAGTCTCCTGCTCGAAACGCTGCAGCGTCTGCGCCGGCACGTAATCGGCCCAGCTGTAAAGATTGAGGGTCTTGTCCTCGGCCTGTGCCTGGATGACTACGGACAACAACAGCGCGGGAAAACACAGCTTGAACACGGGAGCCATGACGAACACCTGACCGGAGGAAGTGGTGGCAGGATGCGCCGTCGGATACATTGCAGAAATATCAAGTTTGTTAACCTGACTTTATCCCGGAGTAATGCAATGCTCGGTCAGCTTCACGACGTCGATTTGCAGTTGCTGCGCCTGTTTGTGCGGGTCGTGGAATGTGGCGGCTTCAGCGCGGCGCAAGGTGAATTGGGCCTGAGTCAGTCGAGCATCAGTCAGCAAATGGCCAAGCTTGAGACCCGCCTCGGTTATCGCCTGTGCAGCCGCGGCAAAAGCGGTTTCAACGTCACGCCCAAGGGTGAGCAACTGCTGATCGCGATTCGTGCACTGTTCCAGTCCATCGAGACTTTCCGGCATCAGTCCAACGGCGTCGCTGGACGGCTGATCGGTGAGGTGCGGCTGGGCCTGTCCGAGGCAGTTGATCAGTCGGTGCTGCTGCGGGTGGCGGACGCGATCCGGCGCTTTCGCGAGCGCGATGAGTCGGTGCGCATCGAGTTGATCAGCGCGATGCCCGGCGAGATGGAGCGCCTGCTGCTGCAACAGCGACTGGATCTGGCCATTGGTTATTTCTCTCAAGTGCAGAGCGCGTTCGATTACCGCGAACTGTTCCGGGAAACCCAGCATTTGTATTGCGCGCAGGGGCATCCGCTGTTCCGCGTGGATGAGCCGGATGACGCGGCGTTGCGGGCCTGCGACCGGGTGGATCATCCGTATCGGTTCATGCGCACGGGCGAGCCGTTCCCGGACAAGCGCTTTTCCGCGCGTTCGGAGCAGGTCGAGGGCACCCTTGCTTTTATTCTTTCCGGCAAGCATGTCGATTATCTGCCCGATCACTACGCGCGCGTCTGGGAGGACAAGGGCTTGCTGCGCGCGCTGCGGCCTGGGGAATTGAGTTTCGAAGTGGCGTTTCATCTGGCCCGGCATCGCGCGCAGGTGCCAGGTGATGCGCAGAAGGCGTTTGAGGAGGATTTGCTCGCAGCCTTCACCTGAAAAATTTCTGCCAGCAAATAACCCTGTAGCGAGGGAATTTATCCCCGATGGGCGCGAAGCGGCCCGGCTCTTTGGTATTCAGGAGCTGGGCCTGCTACGCAGTCCATCGGGGATAAATCTCCTCACCACAGAAACAGCAACCAGTTCAAACCCCGTATTTCTTGACCTTTCAGGCAATTTTTGCTCGTTGCCCTCGCCGTCCTCTTCCGGCATCCTGCGCCTCCATTTTCTGACCCGGCCCCGCCTCACGGCGCGCAAAACACCATGACCGCCTCTGAAAAAGTCCCGCGCAACAACGATCTGCTCTACGGCCTCAACGACCGTCCGCACCTCACCGCCACCGTCTTCGCTGCGCTGCAACACGTGTTGGCGAGCTTCGTCGGCATTATCACCCCGACCCTGATCATGGGCGGCGCCCTCGGTCTGCAAAGTGAAATTCCGTACCTGATCAGCATGGCGCTGTTCGTTTCAGGCCTCGGCACGTTCGTTCAAGCCAAGCGTTTCGGCCCGGTTGGTTCCGGTCTGCTGTGCCTGCAA
The DNA here is from genome assembly GCF_004683905.1 of Pseudomonas fluorescens. NCBI lineage: Bacteria > Pseudomonadati > Pseudomonadota > Gammaproteobacteria > Pseudomonadales > Pseudomonadaceae > Pseudomonas > Pseudomonas fluorescens. Next base: position 2,968,731 of record NZ_CP038438.1, on the reverse strand, counting down.
GGCACCAGTTTTTCCTTTATCAGCGTGATTCTCAGCGCCGGATTCATGGTCAAGGCCCGGGGCGGCGGCACCGATGAAATTCTCTCGACGATTTTTGGCGTGTGCTTTTTCGCCGCGTTCATCGAAGTGGTGCTGAGCCAGTTCATCGGCAAACTGCGGATGCTGATCACCCCGGTGGTCACCGGCACCATCATCACCTTGATGGGCCTGTCGCTGATCAAAGTGGCGATGACCGACATTGCCGGCGGCTTCGGCGCACCCGATCTGGGCGCCGCCAGCCATGTGTTTCTGGCCGCGCTGGTGATCGGCACTATCGTTGTGCTGAACCGCGTCGACGTGCCGTTTCTGCGCCTAGGCGCGATTGTCATCGGCCTGACTCTCGGCTACATGGTCGCCTGGCTGATGGGCACGGTGGATTTCGCCTCGATGCCCGAAGTGCCGCTGGTCAGCGTGCCGGTGCCGTTCAAGTACGGCTTCAATTTCGACTGGGTGGCGTTCGTGCCGGTGGCGGTGATCTTCCTGGTTTCGCCGCTGGAAGCGGCCGGTGACCTGACCGCCAACTCGATGATCTCGCGGCAACCGGTCAAGGGTCCGCTGTACATCCGCCGAATCAAATCCGGTCTGCTCGCCGATGGCCTCAACTCGGCGATGGCAGCGGTGTTCAACAGCATGCCGATGGTCACGTTCGCGCAGAATAACGGCGTGATCCAGTTGACTGGCGTGGCCAGCCGCTACGTGGCGTTCTTCATCGCCGGCCTGCTGGTGCTGCTGGGGCTGTTCCCGATGATCGGCGCGGTGCTGCAACTGATGCCTAAACCGGTGCTCGGCGGCGCTGAACTGGTGATGTTCGGCACCGTGGCCGTGGCCGGGATCAAAATCCTCGCCGAGGCCGGCCTGCATCGGCGCAACATGCTGATCGTGGCGATCTCCGTGGGCATGGGCCTGGGCATCGCCGCCGTGCCGGAAGTGCTGCGCGAGTTGCCGCAAGCGCTGCGTAACATCTTCGAATCGCCGATCACCGTCGGTGCGTTGTGCGCTATCGTGCTGAATATCTTCCTGCCGGAAGAATTCATTGAGCTGGAAGAAGACGATTTCGATCCGGAAGCGTCGATTCTGCAGGTCATGGAAAACCCCGATCTGCCGGCCAAAGCTGAACCTGCTTCTGCAGCGGCGGTCGCACAGTTGAACCGCTGACGCTGCGCCATGAAAAAAGGGCTGAGCCGACAACGGTTCAGCCCTTTTTCGTTGAGAGACTGTTTATGCGCCGCGTCCACGCCGTCATCCTGTCCCTGCTGCTGTTGTCCCTGAGCGCCTGCGCGCTGTTTCCCAACCGCGATCCGGTGAACATCAACGTGGTCGGCCTCGAACCGTTGCCGAGCCAGGATCTGGAAGTGCGTTTCGCGATCAAGTTGCGGGTGCAGAACCCCAATGAGACGGCCATCGATTACAACGGCATCGCCCTGGATCTGGAGGTCAATGGCCGTCCACTGGCCTCGGGCGTCAGCGATCAGACCGGCTCGATCCCGCGCTTCTCGGAAACCGTGGTCAGCGTGCCGGTCAGCGTTTCCGCGTTCTCGGTACTGCGCCAGACCCTCGGCCTGAGCCAGACACAAACCCTCGACAACCTGCCCTACGTGCTGCGCGGCAAACTCGCGGGCGGCGTGTTCGGCACCATGCGATTTGTCGACAGTGGCAAGCTGAGTTTGCCGAAGGCCACTGCTGCGACGTGGTAACCCACTAAACACACAAGTCTCCTGTAGGAGTGAGCCTGCTCGCGATAGCGTCATGTCAGTCAATAAAGGTGTTGGCTGATCTGACGCCATCGCGAGCAGGCTCACTCCTACAGGTTTTGTGTCGGCGCGGAAGTTACGCGGTGAAGCGTACGCCGGGTTTGGCCCGCTCATCGACACTCAGCTCAAACACATCCGGCCGCGCATAGTGGCCGACCACGTCATAGTCGTACCGCGCCCGCACCAGCTCATCAGTATCGATCTCAGCCGTCAGCAACCCGGCCTCGCCACGTAGCGGCCCGGCCAGCACATCGCCCATCGGCCCGACAATCACACTGCCCCCGGCAATCAGCGGCCGATCCGCCGGCCAGTTGGCAATCTCCACGCCCAGCTCGTTCGGCGAGGCCTGTACCTGACAGGCGCTGACCACAAAGCAACGGCCCTCGTGGGCGATGTGACGCATGCTGACCTGCCACATCTCGCGCTCGTCCACGGTCGGCGCGCACCAGACTTCAATGCCTTTGGCGTACATCGCCGTGCGCAGCAGCGGCATCATGTTTTCCCAGCACACCACCGCACCAAGTTTGCCGACCTGTGTGTCGAGCACCGGCAGCGTCGAGCCATCACCCTTGCCCCAGATCAGCCGTTCGGTGCCGGTCGGCATCAGTTTGCGATGCTTGGCCACCAGCCCTGCCTGCGGATCGAAATACAGCGCCGTGCAATACAACGTGCTGCCGGCACGCTCGATCACGCCGATCACCAGATTGGCCCCGGTGCGCGCCGACAAACCGGCCAGTGCCTCGGTTTCTGCCCCCGGCACATCAATGGCGTTGGCGAAGTAGCGGGCGTAGGCCTCACGCCCCTCGGGCAAGCGATAGCCCAACTGCGTGCCGAAGCCCTCACCTTTCGGATAGCCCCCGAGCAACGCTTCAGGCATCACCACCAGTGCCGCGCCGGACTCGCTGATCGCGGCTTCCCAGCTGAGGATCTGTTCCAGGGTTTCACCCTTGCCACCGGGCAAGGCGCCGATCTGCAGGGCGGCGACGATTGATTTGGGCATTGCGGTCACTCCATCGGGTTCAAGTGTTGCCGATTCTGCGGCGGCGCGGGATCATGAATAAACACCGATTCACTGCTGAATGATATGAGCCAAATGAATATCGCAACCGTCGATCTCAACCTGCTGAAAGTCTTCGAAGCCTTGCATGAGGAGTCCAGCGCCAGCCGTGCGGCGCTGCGTCTGGGCGTGACGCAATCGGCGGTCAGCGCAGCATTGCGTCGATTGCGTGAGGTATATGGCGATCAATTGTTCGTACGCACCGGGCGCGGATTGGCGCCGACACTCAAGGCCAATCAACTGAAGCCGGTGGTCAGCGAGGCACTGAACAAATGCCGGCAGAGCCTGGCGATGGTCGATCCGGCGGCCCACCACTATGACGGCCGATCAGTCACCGTGGGCCTGTCGGATGATTTCGAAATCGCTTTTGGCCGGCGCCTGATCGAAGATATTGCCCGCCGTGCGCCGAAATTACGCCTGATCTTCCGCCAGACCCACAGCCAGATCGTCGCCCGTGCCCTGATGGAGCGCAGCATCGACCTGGCGATCACCGCCGGTGGGTTCGCCGAGCGTCTGCTCAGTCGTCAGGTGCTGGGTGAAGGGGATTATGCGTGTCTGGTCGATCCGGGCAGTCTGGCGCCCGGCCAGCAGAACATCGATTTGCCGGAGTTCGTCGCCCGCGAGCACATTCTGGTGTCCTCGGGCGGCTTTATCGGCATCACCGATGAAGGCCTCGCGGCGCTGGGCCTGAGCCGGCGGGTCTGCGCCTCGACCACGCACTTTGCGGCGCTGCCGCATCTGCTCAAGGGCAGCGGCGCGGTGGCAACCATCCCCCGCCATGCCGCTCAGGCCATTGCCGAGCTCAGCGGGCTGGCGCTGCTGCCCTGCCCGCTGGCGTTGCCGCGTTACCCGATCGAACTGGGCTGGCGCACCAGCACGCAGATCGATCCGGTGGTGATCAAGGTGCGTGAGGCGATTGTCGGATGTTTCAATGCGGACTGAGGCGGGTGTTACTTGTTGGCTGCCATCAGTCGATTGACCTCACTGCGCACCATGTTGGCGAATTCCGGCGGGGACATGCCATCCAGCTCGGCGCGCACCCACTCGGCCCATTTGCCCTTGCGCTTGGAGCGTTCGCCAAACAACCGCGCGGCTTCGCCTTTGGCTTTGCCCAGATTGTTCTGCCAGAGTTCGAACAGACGGGATTTCTCGTCTTCCAGCGCTGCGCGCTCGGCGAGGGATTTGTCGGCCAGATTGAAACTCATGGGGAAATACCTGCTGCGTAAAATGGCGACATCTTACACGCTCAAGGGAAATCTCCCGCGCAGGTTTTTCTTTCGCACCTAAAATCAGTGCAACTTTTCAGTCAGCGCCACACTCCATTGATCACTGTTCATCCATCTGCAAGGAGTCACCCAATGGCCCGCAAATCCCGCGTGCAAGCCGTCGAAGACCAAATCAAGGATCAAGCCTTCAGCGAACTTCAGGCTTTGATCGAAGAGTCCGACAAACTGCTCAAGAGCAGCGCCTCACTGGTGGGCGAAGAAGCCGAGACCCTGCGCGGACAAATCGCCCTGAAACTGCAACAGGCGCTGGATTCTGTTTCGAGCGTGCGTGAGCGCACCAAACCGGCGGTCGAGGCCACCGAGAGCTACATTGGCGGCCATCCATGGCAGACCGTAGCGATTTCCGCCGGTTTCGGTCTGGTGGTGGGTTTGCTGCTCGGTCGTCGTTGATCGACGTCTGACAAAAAACCTGTGGCGAGGGAGCTTGCTCCCGCTGGACTGCGCAGCAGTCCCCTATTCTCAAGCAGATAAAAGGGGATCGCTTCGCAATCCGGCGGGAGCAAGCTCCCTCGCCACATTTACGTTCTAACAGTTATTCCCCGGCCAATTCGCGCAACTGCGCCAGCGTCTGCTCATCCAGCACAATCCCCTCGGCCAGCGACCGCGCGCGCTGCAAATGCCGACGATCACCCGGCAAGCGCTTCAACCCCACCCCATGCATCTGCCGCACCAGCTCTTCGCTGCGCTCGGCAAAGCTCTGCCCGGCGGACTTGCTCGGGTCGATGACGATCAGCAGTTGTCCGGTCCACGGAGTTTTGGCCCCGGGATGGTTCGACCAGTCGAACTCGAAGGAGAAATTGCCCCCGGTCAACGCCGCCGCCAGCAGCTCGACCATCATCGACAGCGCCGACCCCTTATGCCCGCCAAACGGCAACAGTGCGCCGCCCTCAAGAATGGCCTTCGGATCCTGCGTCGCCTGACCGAGACCATCCACGCCCATTCCGGCGGGCAGACGTTCGCCCTTGCGCGCCGCGATCTGCACATCACCGTGAGCGATGGCGCTGGTCGCCAAATCGAAGACAATCGGCGCACCACCGGCCCGCGGCGCGGCAAAGGCAATCGGGTTGGTGCCGAACAGCGGCCGATCAGCGCCATGCGGCACCACGCAGGTCATGCTGTTGACCACGCTGAGCGCCACCAGCCCGTCTTCGGCAAACGGCTCGACGTCCGGCCACAGCGCCGCAAAATGATGCGAGTTGCGAATTGCCAACACCGCAATTCCTGCGTTACGCGCCTTCTCCACCAGCAACGAACGAGCAGCGGCCAGCGCTGGCTGGGCGAAACCGTTGCCGGCATCGACTCGCACGAAACCCGAGGCTACGTCCTCGACTTGCGGCACAGCCTGTCCATTGACCCAACCGCTATTTAGGGTCGAAACATATCCGGGGATACGGAACACGCCATGACTGTGCGCACCGTCGCGTTCGGCACCGGCGCAGTTGGCAGCCAGAGTGCGGGCGACGGACGCCGACGTACCGTGGCGCAGGAAAATTTTTTCAAGCAATTGCGTCAGCGCTTCGAGCGAGAGTGTGGACGCAACGGGGGAAGACACGGAATCGTGTGGCGCAGACATCTGAAGCTCCAGACTAATTATTGGAGGGAACAACAGCGTACGAACAGCTTGCCCAGCGATTAACCACGCCCGGTACGGGTGCTGTCAACCGTTGTGGTGCCGGCTTGTCGCGGCTAGCACATTGCGCTGCCGCTGGTGCGGTAACTATGTACCACCTCTGTTATCGATCCGGTCTTTAGTCTCGTGTCTCAATTTACCGGTGCACCGGACGGTGCCCTGAACGAGACCCGATGATGCCTGCTCCCATTCCTCCCCTGCTGTTCCAGCCCATCCTCAACTCCCCCGGATCGTGGCGCGAACTCGGCAATCTCCATCACTTGTCCAGCGCGGACTTCCAATGGTTGAGTCACGTGCAACTGGCGACCCACGCACTGCGCAGTCAGCAGACCCCGCCCATGCTTGCCCAGCGCATCCTGCTCAATACCAATGGTGCGCCAGCGGTGCCTCTAGCCGGCAGTTTCATACTCAGTGCCACCCCGGATGATCACGGGATCCTGTTGTACACACCTTTCGCCGGGCTGAAAAAACACGCCAGCCTCACCGCCCTCACCGCGCATCTGGAACAGCATCTGAACAGCGCCCGTGAGGACGATCGGCTGCTGGCCCTGCTTGCCCTTTCCCAACGCAAACGACTGGCAGAACGGCACGGCATCAGCGTGACCTACGAGCTTGTCGAGGGCGATATCTTCGAGGATCAACGCGCCGCCATCGAGCATTGCCAGCAGCTCAACACGCAAGCGATGCTTGATGAATTGATGCAACTGCCCGAACTTGGCAGCCTGCTTCAGACCATTACCGACGAACTTCTGACGCCGACGATGCGCGGCGTCGACCAGACACACACGCGCGTGAACCTGTACGCGACCACGACCGCAACCGGCCCGGCATCGGCAGACCTCGCTTCGCGGCACGGGCTTGAAGCGCTGTCGCTTGGCGATGCGCTGCTGTTGCACTATCGCCACACCGGATGGCCGGTTGGCCAGACCCATGAGTTTTCGCACCCGAGTCGGACATTCCTGGCCAGTGATCAGCAACACTGGGAGACAGCCGTCACCACGGCATCAGGCAAACTGCTGGTGTTGCTGTACCAGCAAATGGAGCGCTACTGGAATGGGCCCAGTGCTAACGGGGCCTCGCGGCGCGACGTATTGGCGCAGATCATTCGGCAGCAGGCGCTGGCGGACTTTTTGCTCAAACGCGAGGCTGGCATCATCGATCAGCGCCAATTCGACAGCCTGCTGACGTCGCTGGGTTTCAGTGAAAGTCTGGCACCTCGCGCGGCCGTGGAAACCGTGCGTTTATGGGAGCACCAGGCAAACTTCGTGGAACTGGCCGGTGCGCTGATGATCAGCCACTCCGACAGCTGCCTGTATACCCCGACGCACGGTTTGCAAGTGCTCAAGGACTACGCAGATCTAAAATCCATGCTGCTCGGCAAGTTCGCCAGCCCCGGGCACGAAGACGAACTCTATGGTCTGCTGAGTCTCGACGAGCGCCAGCGCTTCCTCGGTTTCGACCGGCCGCAGGTTTCCGGCAAATCGATCGCCGGAGACGTGTTCAGCGTACTGCTCGAATTGATCATCACCAAGCAACGACAGAACATCGACTATGCCTTGCAGTTGTACCGGCACAGCGACGGCGTCGTGGATATCCGCGCACTGTTCGATAAGGCCCTGGACATCCGCTCGATGCTCCACGAGCGCCTTGTCACCCTGGATGCTCGCGGGCGCTGGAGCACCCGGCCGATGCTCACCGGCCACCCATTGCCTTCAAGGGTGCTGGCGGACACCGCCGCAGCCGAAGTGCGCAAGTTCGCCAGCATCATGCCAACCATCGCCGCAGACTTCGCCGCCCAGCCGTTGACCGTCACAGCGCTGCAGCGTACCTACCTGCAAGGTATCGCAGCGAAGCTGGCGCACGCCCTGTCTGTCGGCATCAATGGCGAAGCACGGTTGAGAGTCCTGGACGGAACGCTAAGCCGTCATGCGCAAACCCTGGTCGACACCGTGTTCAATCCGGATCACCCGGATCGCAGCCGCCGCAAGGCACTCAACGGGATTCGGCCGGATGCCTGGTCATTGACGTTACAGGTCGCCGGTGAGAGCGAAGTGCTGCCGCTGGCCAACTGCGTCCTGCTCACGGAACGCGGTGGCCTCGATACGCAGCACTCCGGACGCGCGATTTTGTGGACCCCGGCTCTGGGCCTGGAAGTCTTCCGCTCGATCGAGCACGCCAGACAGGTTTTGAGTCAGCGGCTGCTGGATCCGCAAAAACGCGTGGCGCTGCTGGAAAACCTTTCACCCCTGCACCAGAGGTTCCATCAACACTACACACTAGGACGGTTACAGCTGATCAGCGGCAATGTATTGCAGGATCGCACCGAATCAACGATCGAACATTTTCTCCAGCGCTGTGAACAGGTGCGGGGCCGCCATTGGCCAAAGCCACGGGAACATCAGATCCTCAAGACGTTGAGTGAGCAAGTCGTTGAGACCAATCTGCAACGCGCCAGCGCTCTGGCGCAGGCCCTCGCTAAACAGCATTCACTGCCTGCCTGGCTGGGAATGGCCAGGCTTGACGATCAGCAGTTGCATCTGGAACTGCTGGAACAGTGGCGTCACAGCGTCATCGACGATGAGGATTATCTCCACGCGCTGCCAACCTTGCGTGATTACATCCGGCAGACCCTTCAAACGCTGCTGAGCACCCGCTTGCACAGGCAGGATCTCGACCCCGAACAGATCACCGTCACTCCCGCGCTGAGCCTGATCGGGTCTGCAATGAGCCTGACCGATTTCGCCTTGAACCATGCGCATATTGCCCAGGACACTGCATTCACCCTCAGCTCGAGCACCGACCGGGCGCTGCCGACGGGACTCGACCAGCAAGCGGTCAGAAGCCTGCTGTTGTCCTTGAACGTTGCGACAACATTTGCCAATAAAATCACCACGGTGTTGTCCGCGAATGACGTCGACGCCGAACAACGCAAGCTGCGTTTCATCCAGCAACTACCCTGGCAACTGCTGCAACATGCCCATCAGTTACAACTGCAACAACGCTTGTCGACAAAAGCCTTCGACTTGATTTCACAGGTGCTCGACATGCCCGATGCCGTCGCTCGTGCGACCGTGCAAGGGGCCGATGCGATTGTCCGGCCGTTGGCGCTGATCAAGACCGCCGGGGCATCCGCGATCAAGGCGCTGGGGCTGTACTTGATCGGCCCTGCGGAAAAATCCGGCCCTCAGGTGCTTTATGCGCCCTACCATGGAGAGCACGCATTCAGTGAGTTCGAGGACGAGGCAGCAGTGATCGCCGCGCTGAATACGCCGGGCTCACTGCAGGATCTACTGCTGCGCCGCTTGCCGGAAGGTCAGCGTTCGATCTTCAGCGCGTTGTTCAAGGCGAGCAGCGGCCAGACGAGCGAGATGACCCTGGCCACCACCCCGATCAACGGCAACTTGCTGCTGCAGTTGTTCGACGACAATCTGGCCTTGTTGCCACACTTGCTGGGCAGCCATTCGCTGCCATCGGCGCAGGCGGATTGGGACGCCGCGAAGCACCTGTTCAGTTCCGGCATCCAGCAGATCCGGGGCCTGCTGCCGGGCAAACTCGCCTATGTGCAGTTTCTCTGGCAAAGCTACAAGGACTTCATGGGTTCGGCCGAAGCGTTGCAGGATCACCACTGGAAACGTGCGCTGGAAACCTTTGTCGCCGGCGCAGCGGAGATGATCAGTCTCGGGCGACTGGCGCTGGAGTCACGTCTGGAGTCTCAAGCCGTGGCAGCGCCGCAACCACCGCAGCCAACCACGCTGAGCGCCCCCGTCCTTGCGCAGACAAAGCCGACCGATCCGCTGCGCACCTCGCTGCAGACATTCGAAGCTCCGACGATCGCCCTGAAGGATCTGACTCACGATGCTGCCGAGGGCACGTATCAGGATCTGACAACCAAAGCGACTTACGCCCCTACCGCCGGCAAAGTCTATCCCGTGGAGCGGCCGGGAGCCGTCTGGCAGATCAAAGGCGCCGAGCAGCCAGGCCCGGTGTTGCAACACACCGCTTCCCGGCAACTGGTGCTGGACCCGGATCGCCATACCGTGCATTTCGGCAAGGCCATGTCGACGATGTTCAACCATTACGCCACCCATCGCCAGGCGCGGTACATGCTGAATATCGAAGCGCAAGGCATGGAAGAAATCCGCGCCCGCCATCCGGAAAAAGCCCGCATGTTGATCGAGGCAATTGATCTGGCCCGGCATTACGCGTTCAACAGCCTGCACAATCTTGCGCAGCTGAGAAACTATGTGCCGGGCACCCGCCTCGATACTTTTCTCAAGTCTTTTTTTGACGTGCAACGGATTGATGCCGACATTCTCGACAAGCTGAAGCAGGCCATCGTGCCGATCTGTGATGCCTTGGTCGATCCAACAGAAGACCTGTTGAACACCAGTCGCTTTGTGGTCGGCTCGAACAGACACAGCAGCTCGGGTGTAATCGCCTTTGTGCTGGGTGGCGATTTACTCAAGAAAGTCCATTTCACCGAAAAGTTCTTCAATCAAGGGCTGGATTGGTACAACACAGGCCTGACCGAACCGTTCAATGTTGACGGGCATGCACGGGCAGCGACGCTGATCCACGAGTTTTCCCATCAATTCAGCAAGACCGTCGACATTGCCTCCCTGGAAGCGCGGCGCCCGTTTGCTGATCTGATTGCTACGGTGACCGGTTACGGAGCTGCCCGCAAACAGGTACAGACACGATTTCAGCGCGAAGCACTGTCACTGTCCACGCGCCGTGAAGAGCTGTTTTCGCGCTGGAGCGACAACCTTCAGGAGTGGCTCGATATCGACGAGTTTGAGGGCATGGAACATGTGCGCAGGGAAGTTCTCAAGACCACGGGGACGAGGAATCTCGAGGACGCGCGAACGGCATTTCTCAGCCCGACCAACCCGCATCCACGCATCGACACCATATTGCGCAATGCCGATTCGATCGCCTTTCTGATTTGCGAAATGGGCCGCCAGCTGGATCCGGTAACCCAACCTCACGGAGGGCTCAACTGAGATAAAAAAAATGCGCAGGCGGTTGGCCTGCGCATGGTTCATCGCTGGGTGAACTCAGTCTTTCTGGTCACGCAATACATTGCCCGAGGCGCCATCGATGCGGAATTCATACACCGAACCGTCGGCCTTGCGGCCCTCGCCTTTCCAGTAGCCGTCATTGTCGGCCTCGATTTCATAGACTTCGACGTAACCGGCCTTGGTTTTCACGATCTCGATAGCCTTTTCGATGGTGACCCAGCCCGCACCGGGACGATCAGCCATGGCGGCACCGGCGCTGAACAAAGCGGCGGTGGCGATTGCAGCGGCTAAGGTTTTTTTGATCATTTTTTCACTCCATTTGTGGATGATGTTCCTCTGATGTCCTGTTTTTGGGCGTCTGACGGAAAAATAAGTTCCACTTTGATGGGCAATTGCCATGACGGATGTTCTCGGCGCAACGCCCGCAAGGTTAGAATGCAGCAAATCAGGACGAGTCAATGACCCAAGAATCCCTCTCGGAAGCCGAATACGATGCGATCACCGATGCCGCCGCGCACTGGTGCATGCGTCTGCACGCCGTAGACTGCTCCGCCGAGGAGCGTCTGGCTTTCGAGCAATGGCGCGATGCGCATCCGCTGCATGCATTCGAATACGAAGCGATGCTGGAGATCTGGGACGTTGCCGAACATCTGCCGCGTCCGCCGCTACCCCCAACGCTCAATGTGCCGCTGACCGCTGCGGTGCCCGCCTGGCGGCGCTACGCAATTGCCGCGAGCGTCTGCGCCCTGGCCTTGCCACTGGCGGCGTACGGTGGCTGGAATCTGGGCTGGTTGCCCAACAGCTATCAGCATTTCGCAGCCACCGACAATGTCCGTCAGGTCACCTTGAAGGATGGCAGTCAGGTCGAGCTCAACCTCAATACTGAGTTGACCTTCAGCAATTACAAGGATGAACGGCGGGTCACCCTGAAAAAAGGCGAGGCGTTTTTCGAAGTCAGCCATGACCTCTCCCACCCGTTCGTGGTCAGGGCCGGCGAAGGCAAGATCCGCGTGACCGGCACCCGCTTCAATGTCTGGCTCTACGAAGATCAAGTGCGGGTCAACCTGATCGAAGGCTCGGTGCTGGTAACCAGCAACGCCGCCCTGCCCGGCGACGGCCTGCGCCTGGGCCCGGCCATGCAGGCGCAGTACCGGCATGGCGACTACACGCCACAGATCAGCCAGACCTACGCCAACGACAACGCACTGGCCTGGCGCAGCGGCAAACTGGTGCTCGACAACCTGGCACTCAACGAAGCCTTGCCGCTGATCAATCGCTACCTGAGCAAACCGCTGAAACTGGCCGACGCCAGTACCGGCGCAATCCGTGTCGGCGGTGTCTACAACATCAAAGAGCTCGGCGGCCTCGTCAAAACCCTGCCCAAGGTGCTGCCGGTCTACCTTACGCGCAATACCGAGGGTGATCCGGTGATCAACTCGATGCCGCGGCAGCCACCAAAAACCTGAAACCGGGCACCACCTGCCACGGTTAACTCAGGGCAACAAAAAAGCCGCTGTTCCCGTCAAGGAGCAGCGGCTTTTTCGTTCAGCCTGACTTACTGTGCAACCACCTCGGTGCCCTTGCCCGCCACCTCGCGAACCGTTTGCACCTGATACTGCGGATCGGCAGCGATCTGCTGCTCAGTGAACGGCAACACGCTCCACTGCTTTTTCGAAAACGCCTCGGTCTGATCCCGGGAATATTTCGACTCAGGGTCGCTCGACAGCGAGAACGCCAGCAGCCCTTGAGCGTGCGGGCCTTTGTCGTCAAAGGTCACCACTTGCAGGTAGCTGGTGCCGCTGACCACTTCGAGTTTGCCGTCTTCACGCGGCACGCTCTGGATCGCGTTGTAGATCCCCAGCGTTCCCGGCCCGCCGTGAATTGCGGTTTGTTGAGCGCCGCTGCTCGCCACCTGAATATCGCCCCAGCGGGTTTCAGGCTTGAGACCCATTTTCTGTGCAGTGGCAGCCGACGCCAGCAGCGCTTCACGCAGTGCCTTGCTCACGGCCGGTTGCTCGATCGCCAACCCGCGTGGCGTGTGTTGCGGGTCTTTTGGATCGAACGGCACACGCCAGACATCCGGCGACGCTTGCAGCGCCTGCATGATGTTCTGGAAATGCACCAGACCAATGCCCGAATCCAGATTCGCCCGGCCATCCCAACCCTTGAGACTGGCGCAAACCGGCTTCAACGCGGCCGCGTCCGCGCCCAGATCCGCAGCGCAGAACTTCAGCAGATCGGGCAGCACCTGAGTCGCCAGATAGACGTTGTCGTCCATCACCATCTGTTGCAGATCCTTCACCGCCAGCGGCCCTTTTTTGCCCAGAGCACTCAGACGCTCCAGCGCAAATCTTGATCGCAGGCCCAGCGGCTGGCCGTCCTGACTGATCAGCGGCGAGAACCCGGTCAGCGGTTGTGCCGGGTTCGCCAGCCACGCCGAATCGTTGGAATGCTGGACGAAGTCCTTGCGCAACAGTTGCGGCAGCTGGCTGGCGGCATAGATACCCTTCTGCGCAGCTTGCGGATCGATATCCCAGGCGCAAGCGCTGTTGGAACCGTCGAGCACGATCATCTGCAAGCCGATGCGCGGGTCGCTGCACTTGGCCAGTTTGTCGGCGCTGACGTTCGGCACCACCGACAGGTTCATGTACAGCGTCTGTCCCTTGTCATCCACAGCCAAGGTGTTGACCCAGGGGATGCCCTGAAGCTTGTGCACCGAATCCTGCAGAGCCTTGAGGCTCGACGCCTGGTTCATCGCGTACCACTGCGTCAGCACGCGATCATTGTCCAGGTTGGCATCGCGCAGGCTGTAGGCGTACTGATGATCCCAGTCGAGTTTGCCCGGCCATTGCACGATCGGGCCGAACTGCGAGCTGTAGACATCGCGCGAGACCGGCACCACCTGACCGTCCGCCTGTTTGACCTGCACAGTGACCGTCTGCTTGTTCAACGGCAGCGACTTGCCGTCGAGCAGGTAGCGGGTCGGGTCTTTCGGGTCGAGTTGCAGACGATACAGGGTGAAATGTTTGGATGAATCCACCGTGTGGGTCCAGGCCAGATGCTGATTGAAACCGATGTTGATCATCGGCAACCCCGGCAAGGCTGCACCCATGACGTCGAGTTTGCCCGGAATGGTCAGGTGCATCTGGTAAAAGCGCATGCCGCCAACCCATGGAAAATGCGGGTTGGCCAGCAGCATGCCGCGTCCGTTGAACGAGCGTTCGCTGCCGACCGCCACGGCATTGCTGCCGCGATCCAGAGCGAAGCGCTGCAGGCGCGCGTCCGCCAACTGATAGGCCCGGGCATCGCTGCCGAGCTGCGCCGTGGCCTGCGGCGGCGTCGCGCCAGCCAGGGCTTCGGCGAACTGTCCGACCCCGCCCTCGACCAGCAGGCGCCGAGTGAGTTTGACCAGATCTTCGGCGCTGATATCACGCACCCACTCACCCTGGCACTGTTGCGGGAGACCCTGCTGGCGGCGTTCGGCGAGATAACGGTTATAGCCCGCGGCATAACCTTCCACCAGATCGTGCACCTGCGCCGGTTGCGCGTCCCAGAAGGCTTTCACCGCTGCGGAAGTGTTGAGCCAGGTGAAGAACAGGTCGCTGACGCGATTCTCGCGTTGTTCGACGGTGAACTGCTCCGGCCCGAAATAACGCGAGCGCTGGCCATTGACCGTGACGATCTCGTTGGCCAGCAGGCACAGGTTGTCCTGCGCGTAGGCGTAACCGATGCCGAAACCCAGTCCGCGCTCATTTTCCGCGCGGATGTGCGGCACACCAAAGGAAGTGCGGCGGATATCGGCACTGGCTTGTGCAGCGGGACTGAACGCATGGGCGGACAGACTGAGTCCGAGAAACGCACCGGCGAGGGCCAGTCCGGTTAACTGTCGGGAAATAATCACACTCGCTCCTGAACGACAAGACAAGGATCGGCGCTTGCGCCGGATCCACTCTGAAATTGATTCATGCGCCTGGGCGCAAGACGGCTGTTCAGGAAACGAATGCGAGAAAAAAAATTTAGCCCGATTGAGGAAGGTGAAATTCACTGATTACGGGAAAACAACGAATAACCGACAAAATTTCTACATATTTCCTTTCATGATTTGTCGTGCTGAAACGTCTTGTTTACTGAGAGCAGTCAAAACGTTTCCTGATCGGGCTCTGAAAAGGAGTAACCCCATGTACAACTCGCAACTACCAATGGATGGTAGCCAGGCGTCACAAGGAGCTTCCATGAGTTCCCGCGCGAGCAGCTTCGCCCCCAGCCCCGAGCGTCAGGGCAATGAGCGTATTCGTCTGTTGCTGAAAAGCTTCGGCCTGCGCACCAGTCTGATTCGTCTGAAAGTCATCGACGCCCTGCTGGTCGCCGCACAAAGTGATCGACGCCTGGGCGTGCGCGGCGTGCACAGTCAACTGCTGGACCTGGATATTCCGTTGTCCTTTCTCAGCGTGCGCGAAGTGTTGAAGCGTCTATGCGCCGAAGGTGTGGTCACCTTCAACCCGGACAAGAGTTACAGCCTGCATCCACAGGCTGCTGCAGTGCTCAATCACGATTGAAGCGTCCCGCGATCGCCGTCAGGGCTTGACCTTGCGGCGCATCACCCCGTTGATCACCACCACGACCACCGCTACACCCATGGCGATGTACTGGAACATCTTCTGACTGATCATCCCGGCATTTTGCAGCCAGGACAGGCCGAGCATGATCGCCAGCACCGACAGGGCGATCAGGATCGAGTATTTCAAACGTTGCTTCTGGGTCATTGCAGGTTCCTGAAACTTTCAAATGTATCCGGTTTGTATCCGGTTGCATGCCATGCACATACCGTGTTGCGGGGATGGGCTTGGCCGAACGCGGTCTCATGTTACAGCCGATGAAGAGTTTTGGCTTCATGACGGCGTAACCATGAGGATCTTTGAAATGTTCCGTCGAATCACTTGGCTGATTCCATTCCTTGCCGTACTGACCTTGAGCGGCTGCATCATTTTCCCCCACGGCGGTTGGCATGATGGCCACCATCGTTATCAGGAAGGCCCCGGTTATTACCATCGATAGAACAGGATCGTTCGCCCGCCGGTGCGCCTGAAATACCGGTCGGGATACCTCACCAGCCTTTTCAATGCCAACCATGCCCGCCCGCCAGCGGGCATTTTTGTTGGCGCGCCTGTGCCTCGCAAATGCCTTTTCGATCAGCCTGCGGGGGTCAGTAAATACGCTGTAAGTATTTGAAATTTCATGTCGCAGCAAAGGATTGGCTGCCGCGACAACTCTGCCTCTAGTCTCTGCGAACTTTTCTCGCTTACTGAAACAGGGATGTTTATGCAGAGAACCTTGATCGTAATGACGCCCGTGCAGATTATCGGATTCTGCCTGGCCATTACCGCTTTTGAACTGCTCACCTATATGGCCAGCGACATGATCATGCCGGCCATGTTGACGGTGACTGGCGAGTTCAACGCCGATACCCGGCATGTAGCCAACGCCTTCAACATGTATCTGATTGGCGGCGTATGCCTGCAATGGCTGATCGGCCCCCTTTCCGACCGTTACGGCCGGCGTCGCTTGCTGTTGCTCGGTTGTGCGCTGTTCGGCCTGGCGTGCAGCGCCGCAGTCATAACGCAGCGCATTGAAGCCTTTAATGCGTTGCGCCTGATCCAGGGCATGGGCCTGGGCTTTGTGGTCGCCGTCAGCTACCCGACCCTGCAGGAAGTGTTCTGCGAGGCCGATGCCGTGCGCCTCATGGCATTACTGGGCAACGTGGCGCTGCTGTCGCCGCTGCTCGGCCCTTTACTCGGCAGCCTGCTGCTGGAATGGCTGAGCTGGCGACAGATGTTTCTGGGGCTGGCGGTAACGAGTGTGGTTGTCTGGCTCGCTCTGTTTGCCTGGATGCCGGAAACGATCGACGTCCTGCGCCGTGACGGCCAGCGACAGGCTCCAGTGGCGTTTTCGCTCAGGCAGATCGGCCTGGGTTACCTCGCGCTGCTGCGCAACCGCCGATTCATCGGCGCCAGTCTGACACTGGGCCTGATGAGCCTGCCGCTGATTGCCTGGATCGGACTGGCGCCGGTGCTGCTCATGCAACGCCTTGAGCTGTCTGCGCTGGTATATGGCCTGTGGCAGATCCCGGTGTTTGCGGCGGTGATCCTCGGTAATTTACTACTGGATCGATTGCTCGTCGGGCACACGCTCGCCCAGGTGATCGGTCTGGCCCTGTGGCCGTTTTGCCTCGGACTGCTGGGGCTGATCGCTGCTGCCCTGAGTTCGGCTGCGCTGCCATTGGCCGTTTGCGCACTGGCCGTGTATGCACTGGGGCTTGGTATGAGCAACGCCGCGCTGTACCGCCTCGCGCTGTTCTCCAGCGATGCGGGCAAGGGGCTGGTCTCGGCCATGATCGGCATGCTGTCGATTGCCGTGATGGGCAGCGGCGGCTCGCTCATCGCCATCATCGGCGGTGGCTCGAACCTGCAATCCTTTTCCCTGCTCGCCGGCCTCGGCGGCCTGCTGTGCCTGCCCCTGCTCTACCGCCTTCTGCGGCACCCGCCGCGCCCACCACACATCAATAAGGATATTCGATGACTCTGTTCCCCCACAGCGATGCGCTTTGCGCATTGCCGCAGCCCTATTGCCAGGAGGCCGTCCCCAAAGGGCTGTTCAATATGGCCATGCGCGAAATCACCCGGTTTCACGCTCACCACACGCCCGGTTATGGCCACTGGTTGAACGCCCATGCAATCGCTGTCGATGACCTGGACGAGCTCGACGACTGGTCGCAATTGCCACCGATTTTCGCCAGTTTCTTCAAGCAACAGATGCTGCTCAGTCCGACGGGCGAAGACGCCCTGGAACTGACTTCCTCCGGCACCAGCGGGCAGAAGAGCCGCATGCGCTACGACGCGCGCAGCCTCGGCGCCGCGCAGTACATGGTCGAACGGATTTTCGCCCAATATGGCTGGATTGCCCCGCATGCCCCGTGCAACTACCTGTTGCTCGGCTATGAGCCGGAGCAGAAAAACACCTTGGGCACATCCTTCACCGATCAATTCCTGTGCGGTTTTGCTCCCGCCAATCGGGTGGTTTACGCCCTGCGTCGCAATGGTGACGGCCACCAGTTTGATCTGTTCGGCGTGATCAGCGCCTTGCAGGCCTTTGCCGAAGAAGGTCTGCCGGTGCGCATCTTCGGCTTTCCCGCCTTTCTCTGGGAAACCCTGCAACGCATGCGCGCCACCGGCGTGGCGGACCTGCAACTGCCGGCCGGATCATTGGCATTTTTCGGCGGCGGCTGGAAAACCCGCGCCGCCGAAGAAGTCCCCAGACAAGCCTTATATGCACGGATCCAGCAACAACTGGGCATCGCTACCCAAGACTGTCGCGACGGTTACGGCGCCGTCGAACACGCGGTGCCTTACGTCGAATGTGCCCACCATCACTTTCATGTACCGGTCTACGCGAAAGTGTATGTACGCAGCCCGGTGGATTTTTCGGTGCTGCCCTATGGCCAGCGCGGCCTGCTGAACCTGGTCTCACCCTACATTTCCTCAAGCCCGGCCCATGCCGTGGTCATGAGCGATCTGGCCACGCTGCATCCGGGCACCCGTTGTGCCTGCGGCCTGACCAGCGACTGGTTCCAGTTGCATGGCCGCGCCGGCACCACGGCCGCGAGGAGCTGTGCCATGGCCGCGTCCGAACTGCTGGGGAGGCACTGATATGTACCTGATCAACGGTCAGTTGCACACCGAGTGCAGCCTCGACAGCGCCTTGCACCAACTTCAGCTGGAGTTGCCACGAAGGCTGCAGATTCCACTGCAAACCAGCACACTGCTTGCCACTGCCCAGGCCTTCGCCGAACGTCTGCAACAAGAAGAAACGGAACTGCCACTGGCTCCCGGTCAGCGCGAGGCACTGATCGATTTCTGCCAGCCTGCCGCCCTGCAAGCCAAGCTGGATCGTGAACTGGGCTTGCGCCCGGAATCTCTGCGCCGTATCGACTATCGACAGTCACGCTTCGAGCGCTGGACTCCGCTGGGCCTGGTGGTGCATATCACTCCGGCCAACGCGCCGCTGCTGGCGTTCTGTGCGGTGATCGAGAGTCTGCTGAGCGGCAACGTCAACTGGCTGCGCCCCAGCAGCAGTGACGCTGGCTTCACCGCGCGCCTGCTTCAGGCGTTGGTTGCATGCGACCCGAGCGGACAACTCAATGGTTACGTGGCGGTGCTGCCGACCCGCACCGAACAGATCGGTCAGTTGTGCAGGCACGCCAACGGTGTCGCGGCGTGGGGTGGTGAAACCGCGCTGCAAGCCATCCGCCAGCAGATCCCGCCAGGCTGTCGCTGGATCGACTGGGGGCACCGCATCAGCTTCGCCTACCTGACCCCGGACGCCGCATCGCCCGCCGTCCTCGATGCGATTGTCGATGAAGTCTGCCGCCTCGATCAGCAAGCCTGCTCCAGCCCGCAATGGTTGTTGGTGGACAGCGACGACGCGCGCGTACTGAACGAAATCGGGGCACAACTGGCCGCCGCGTTCGAGCGCCGTGCTGGTCAATGGCCTGCCCTTGCACCGACGCTTGAAGAGGCTTCGCAAATCACCACCTGCACGACAATGGCCCGGCTGGCCCAGAGTTTTGCCGGGCAGACCGGCCGGGTCTGGAGTGCCCCGGGCTGGCGGGTGATCTGGAGCCATGATCGCCAGCTCGAACCTTCTGCGCTGTTTCGCAGCCTGTTGCTCAAACCAATGCCCCGCGAGCGGCTCAGCGCCACGTTGCTGCCCTGGCGCAACGTGCTGCAGAGCTGCGCCTTGCTGTGCCCCGAGGCGCAGATCGCTGAACTGGCGCAAACGCTGATTGCCGCCGGTGTGACGCGCATTACCCCGATCGAGACTATTCACGATGGCTACGCCGGCGAACCCCACGACGGTGTTTATGCGCTGCAGCGCCTGAGTCGACGCGTATCGGTCAGTCTGCCGACGAACGTGCTGACCGGCCATTCCACGCTTGATCAGCTGCCTGCCCCACCACCACTGACCGGACTGGCGATCATGGACAAGGGACAGTTCGTCCGCCAGCCGCCGGATTCAGCGGCGCAGCTGTTCTTTCGCTCCGGCGGCAGCAGTGGCGCACCCGTGCTTTCCGGCTTCAGTTACCACGACTTCCAGCGCCAGATGCAGGCGGTCGCCGATGGCTTGCTCGCAGCCGGAATGGACCCGGCCCAGGACAGGGTCATGAACCTGTTTTTCAGCGGCGGGCTGTACGGCGGCTTTTCCAGTTTTGCCAAAGTGCTGGAACAACTGCAGGCCCGACACTGGCCGATGGGCGCACCGGCGGACGACGATTACCACGAGATCGCGCAGATGATCGAGGCTCAACGGATCACCGTGCTGATCGGCATGCCCGGCACCCTGCACCGGTTGTTTATCAACGAACAACAAATACTGCGGCGCTATGGTGGCGTCGCCAAGGTCTTTCTCGGTGGCGAACACCTGAGTGAGCAAACCCGCGAGCTCTTGCAAAGTTGCGGCGTCAGCCTGATCCGCTCGGCGATTTACGGCAGCGTTGATGCCGGCCCCCTGGGCCATGCCTGCCGGGCCACGGCAGATGGCGTTTTCCATCTGATGAGCGACATCCAGCACCTGGAAATTGTCGATTTCGAGCATGACGTGCCGGTCGGTGACGGCGAATCCGGTCGTCTGCTGGTGACCTCCCGCGAGCGTCAGGGTCAGTCCGTGCAGCGCTATGACATTGGCGACAGCGGACGCTGGTTACCCGGCCCGTGTGCCTGCGGTCTGACTTCGCCGCGCTTCGAACTGCTGCAACGCCACGGCAACCTGCTGCGCATCGGCACCGATTTCATTTCGCTGGCGATCCTGGAGCAGCACCTTCAGGTGCCGTTTCAACTGGTCCTCGACCACGGCCCTGACGGCCTGGAACGCATGCGCCTGCACTGCCCTCTGGAGCCGGCCGAGGCCCATCGACAGCTGCAGAATTATTCGACGCTGATCACGCTGGTGCAGACCGGTTTGCTCACGCTCGACGTCGAGCAGTGTGCCGTCGAGCAGTTCGCCCGAAACCGGCACAGCGGCAAGACGCCCCTATTGATTGATACGCGCCGCTGACAGCAGCTATCTGCACGCGGCCCATCGCCACTTCATACAAGAAAAAATCATGAACACGATCGTTGAATTGAACAATTTGCTCGGTTACACCCGCCAACATTCGGCCTATTGCCGCGAACACTTCAAAGATGTCGCGGCACCCATCAGCGCTTTGACTGAACTCCCCCTGATCGACCCTGAACAATACTGGCGTGACAGTCAGCATCCGCACCAATGGCCAGTGTTGTCAGGCCCGCTGGAAGACGCGATGGTCTTCAAGACCGGGGGCACCACCGGCTCAGGAAAACTCTCGCTGTTCACCCGCGCAGAATGGCAAACCCTGGTACGCGATTTCGGCAGCCACCTCACGGCGCAACTGAACCCCGGCGACCGGGTCGCCAATCTGTTCTTCGTCGGCGACCTGTATGCCAGCTTCATTTTTCTTCACGACGCGCTGGCCCATGTCCAGACCCCCGTCAGCGAGTTTCCCTTCACCGGGGCCGTCGACAGCGCCGTACTGGCCGAGTCGATCGTTGCGTACCGGATCAATGTGCTGGCCGGTCTGCCGGCGCAAATGCTCAAATTCGCCGCCTGGCTTGAGCGCCAGTCACGGATCCTGGAGGGCGTCGAAACCCTGCTCTACGGCGGCGAGAGCCTGTTCGCCGCCCAGCTGCAAACGCTCCAGCGGGTGTTCCCGAACGCACGCATTGCCTCTATCGGCTACGCCAGTGTCGATGCCGGACTGATCGGCGTCAGCACCCGCGATTGCGCCCTGGGCGAACACCGGATGCTGGAGCGGCACAGCGTGCTGGAGATCATCGATGAGGTGAGCGGTGCCGTCATCGAAGAGTGCAACCGTAACGGCAGGCTGGTCCTGACCAATCTCACCCGGCGCCTGATGCCGGTGATCCGCTATCCGGTCGGCGACCTCGCCTGCTGGCGTGAACCGGCGGGGACGCCGATGCGCAAGTTCGCCCTGATGGGCCGCAGCATGAACAGCCAGCGCGTGCGGGTGAGCGTGTTGAGTCTGGATACCGGTGACATCGGCGAGCTGGTGCGCAAGATCGCCGCCAGCGATGGCTGGCAACTGCTCATCGAACAGCGAGCAAGCAAAGATCTGCTGAGCCTCAAGTGGGTACCCTGCACGCGAACGGCTGACATCAGCCAGGCAAGCTCAACCCTGCGCCGTGCGCTGATCAACCAATACCCGCTGATCGAGAAACTGCAGTCCGATCAATTGCTGGAGCTGAACGTGATCGCCTGTGCGAACGATGAACTGACCTGTCATCCACGCTCCGGCAAACATCAGCGGGTCGTGGATCGACGGCTTTATGACCATCCGCAGCAGGGGCAAGCGTGATGGACACGACAACCATCCGCCGCTATCGCGTCGCCGATGCGCCGGCAGTCAGCCGCCTGTTCGAAGAAATCTACGGCGTTCATTATCCTCAACCCCACGTGTATTTGCCCTGGATGATCAGCCAGAACCACAGTGTCGGTCGCTGGCACTCGCTGGTGGCGGTGGTAAACGAGCATATCTGCGGGCATGCCACGTTGTTTCGCCAATCTGGCCGAACCGCACTGGCGGAGCTGGCACTGACCGTGGTGCACCCGGACACTCGCGGGCAAAACATCGCCACCCAGTTGGGCCAGCAGTTGCTGATTCATGCCCAGGCGCTGGATTGCCGAGGCGTGACGATCAAGCAGGTCACGCATCACCCGTATACGCAGCGCATGGCCGCCGGCCTGGGGTTTCACAGCTGTGGTCTGTTGCCCGATTACGCGCCTTCGCCGTTCGGTGGAACCGGGCGGGAGACGATTGTTGTGGGTCACTGCAGCATCGACGGTCATCGGCGCCCGCTGCCGGCACTCGCCTGGCCGCAGGATTGCCGCGAGCTGATGTCGCG
Organism: Pseudomonas fluorescens; assembly: GCF_004683905.1. NCBI lineage: Bacteria > Pseudomonadati > Pseudomonadota > Gammaproteobacteria > Pseudomonadales > Pseudomonadaceae > Pseudomonas > Pseudomonas fluorescens. The sequence goes on along the minus strand of NZ_CP038438.1, from coordinate 2,945,954 downwards.
TCTGGAGGCGGTGTTTGGTACCACCGACCATACCGTGCCATGGAAAGGCCCGAAGATCCGCTTCGATCACGTATCCGGGCGCTACGACCTGCTGCTCAAGGCCCTCGATGACAACCTGCTCGAGCAATTGGGACAACTGCCGGCGCACTGGCTGATTTCGATCAGACTCAGACTCGCCCAAGGGTTTTCCAGCGCGCTGCGCAAACTGGCCGATGCCGGTTTCGCTTTCACCGGGATTGTCCCCGATGACCACAGCGACGGCTGGCTGGCCCTGTTTCATCGTGGCTACCAGGCCTCCACGCTGAGCCTGCACTGTCCACATATGCAGCATCTGCAGGATCAGGCGCAGCAGGCCGGCGAAAGGTATCAGGACTAAAAACGAAAACGGCCCACCCAATCAATGGGTGGGCCGTGGGTGACCGGCTCAGGCCTTGGACTTGACGCCTTGATCGACAGGTTTCGCCGCGTTGCCTTCACCGTAGGTTTTCAGGTTCTGCAGCACGTAGATCGCCTTTTTGTATTCGGGGATCAGGTTCTTGCCGTAGGCATTGCCATTGAGGCCATTGTTCTGAATGGCGTCGAGCTGGGTGGCGAAATACTCCAGCGCATTGAATTTTGCATCAGGGTCTTTGGTCACGCCGAAACGGTCGAACTTGTCGCCGGCATTGAGCAATGTAAAGGAGGTGATGTCGGAAATCAGCCCGCGTTCACGCAGAAAAACACTCAGATTGCTCAGTTGCTTGACCGAGACATTCGCCGGATCGAACCCCTTGATGTTCTTGCGCAGGCCCTGCTTGTCCATTTCGGCTGTGTTCAGCGCGTTAGGATTGGTGCCGACCTTGGCGAGCATCTGCTGCACCTTGAGGCTTTGCTTGACCTCCTTCTTCGCGCCTGTATTGCGAACCAGCACCCCTGCCTTGCTCTCCCAGCCGCCGACAATGCCGATCGTCATGAGAAGACTCCCTGTGAAATAACCATGAAATGTCCTTGCTGGACTACTTGAATGCCGGGAAGTATCTACCGGCGAACTGGTGGCACCAACCCTTTTAGTGCAGCCGCTTACAATTTTTGTACATTCTCGATACAAATTGCCAGAAGCTCACGGTGCCGCGGTTTCATGGCAGTTTGACGATTGCTCGCGAAGCTTTTTTTTGCGCTGGCTGACGGGAGGGTCGATCCATTTGTATCGGAGTCGACACGCCCCTTCCGTCAGCCCGACACTTTCTTGCACCAAAGTACTTAAAGCTTCCCCGTTCGCCGACGATACGCTGGTGTGACCCCGCCGTTTTTCCCTCGACCCCACAATAAGAATCGCAGCTCAAGGACCGGTATCCATGCCCGCACTCCGCACCATTCAGGCTCGCTACACGTTATTTCTGGTTCTGTTCATCCTGCTGCTGTCGGTGCTGACCGTGGTCGGTATCAGCCAATTGGTCGCGCCCAAGCTGCGGCATACCGAAGAACAGGTGGTGCTCAACCGGATTGCCGAAGTCGCCGAACAGATTCAGGGCGAACTGAACAAAGTCCAGGCGCAACAGCGCAGCATCACCCAGACCATTCCCCTGCTCGACAGCGCGGCCATCGACACAGTGTTGCCGGGCCTGGTGGATCAATACGGCGAGCTGAAAGTCTTCGGTGGCGGGATCTGGCCACTGCCGGGTCAGCGTGAGGCCGGGCGCAACAAGTTCAGCACGTTCTGGCACCGCGACGCCTCGGGCAAACTGGCGGTGAATACCTTCTGGAACAGCGACGCGGCGCCCAACTATTACGACCAGAGCTGGTACAAGGGCGGCATGCAGACCCCGCGCGGCCAGTGCGCCTGGGCCGCTGCCTATAAAGATGACGCGAGTGCCGAGCCGCGCACCAACTGCGCCATGGCGATCCAGAAAAACGGTGCAGCGTGGGGCGTGTCGACCATTGACGTGACGCTGGGCTTCTTCAACGATCTGGTGGCGCGCAAGGAAAAAGACCTCAACGCCGAAATGCTGATCGTCGAGGCCGACGGCAAGATCATCAGCAACAGCTCGCGCATCAGCGGCCCGATCGTACTGAAGAACATCAGCGAACTGGCCGCCGGTTCGACCTTCGCCAGTCAGGTCAAGGCCGGCCTGCAGAACCGCGATCAGGCGCAACGCGTCGAGTTCGACAACAACGGCGAAGCCAGCACCTTCTTCATGCGCCCGATCGAAGGCACGCCGTGGTTCCTCGCCACTGCCCTGCCAACGAAAATGCTCACCGCCCAGCGTGACGACGTGCTCAGCAGCCTGAGCCTGCTGCAGATTCCGCTGGTGATCCTGCTGGTGCTGTTGCAGGTGTATGCGATCCGCCAACTGGTGTCGCGGATGAAAGCGCTGAAAGCCAACATCGACTTGCTGTCCAGCGGCGATGCCGACCTGACCCGGCGCATCACCATCCGTGCCGAAGACGAACTGGGCGCCATCGGCCACTCGGTCAACACCTTCATTGCCTACCTGCAGAACATGATCGGTGAAGTGACGCAGGCCACCGGCGCCATGGCCTCGAGCCTCGATGACCTGCAGCGTACGTCGGCCAACACCAGCCAGATTCTGCTGCGCCATGCTTCGGAAACCGATCAGACCGTTACCGCCATCACCGAAATGAGCTCGACAGCCGAAAGCGTTGCGCAGAACGCCGCTGAAACCGCAGCGTTCACCCAGCGCGCCAACGAAAACGCCGACCGCTCACGGGTGGTGGTCGGTGAAGCGACCAACAGCGTGGTGGCCTTGATCGACGAAGTGGCCAGCGCCACCCAGAAAGTCGAGAACATGCAGCAGGACGCGCAGCGCATCACCGAGATTCTCGGGGTGATCGGCGCAATCGCCGGGCAGACCAACCTGCTGGCGCTCAACGCCGCCATCGAAGCCGCCCGGGCCGGTGAACAGGGTCGCGGCTTTGCCGTGGTCGCCGACGAAGTCCGCGCCCTCGCCGCTCGCACCCAGGCCAGCACCTCGGAAATCAACGAGATGTTGACCCGCCTGACCCAAGGCGTGAGTTCGTCGGTCAGCGCCATGGAAAACACTCAGGCCAGCTGCCAGTCCGCCGCCGACGCCACGGCGCGGGTCAACTCCGGTCTGGATGAAATGGCCGGTTCGGTCAGCCACATCAACAGCCTCAGCACCCAGATCGCCACCGCTGCCGAACAGCAGAGTGCGGTCACCGAAGAGATCAACCGCAGCATGGTGCAGATCCGCCACATGGTCGAAGAACTGGTGCACAGCGGCCAGGCCAGCGAACTCAACACCCGCCAGTTGCTGGAAGCCAACAACCGGGTGAGCGCGATCATGGGGCGGTTCAAGGTTCGTTGAGCCTGACAGATTTGTAATCTCCCGCTCAGCAGGCTGTCAGGCTTGATCCATGATCATCCTGCCAGCCTGCCTTGTATCAACTTGAAACACTCCGTTGATGCCCGGCAGGATAATCCGGTCAAAATACTTTCCTTTTTGACCGTCATCCTTGTCGAGAGCCCACCATGCGAACATCCCTGCGACTGGCCGCCCTCAGCGCCCTGCTCCTGTCCTCCCTGGCCCAGGCCGCCGAGCTGATCCCGATCGAAGTGCACCGCGACGCCAATTGCGGCTGCTGCAAGAAATGGATCAGCCACCTCGAAGCCAACGGCTTCAAAGTCGAAGACCATGTCGAAAGCGACATGAGCAGCTTCAAGCAGCAACACGGCGTGCCACCGCGCCTGGGCTCGTGCCATACCGCGCTGATCAACGGCAAGTTCGTTGAAGGCCATGTGCCGCCTGAACAGGTGCTGGCCTTGAGCAAGCGTGACGATCTGCTGGGTATCGCCGCGCCGGGCATGCCCATGGGGTCACCGGGCATGGAAATGGACGGCATGAGCGATGCCTATCAAGTGATCGGCCTGAAAAAGGACGGCACGGATGTGGTGGTGGCAGACTACCCGGCCCACTGATGGCTGCCGGTTACGTCGGGCTGTTCGCGGCGGCGTTCGGCGCTGCGACGCTGTTGCCGCTGCAATCCGAAGCGCTGCTGGTCGGGCTGATTGCCAGCGACCGTTACTGGCTCTGGGGCCTGCTGGGCGTAGCGACGCTGGGCAACGTCCTCGGTTCGCTGGTCAACTGGTGGCTGGGGCGCGGCCTCGAACGCTTTCAGGATCGACGCTGGTTCCCCGTCAGCCCCAACCACATGGCCACCGCGCGCAAACACTACGAGCGCTATGGTCACTGGTCGCTGCTACTGAGTTGGCTGCCGGTGATCGGTGATCCGCTGACCCTGATCGCCGGCGTCATGCGCGAGCCGCTCGGGCGCTTTCTGCTGATCGTCACCTTGGCCAAAGGCGCGCGTTACGCCGTGGTGGCGATGATCACCCTCGGCTGGCTCGGTTGAACATTCCGGTCACGATGTTGCCTGTGGTTAACATCGCCCTAATCCGGGCGTTCCAGCATCGGCCGATTTCCATGGAGTTTGCCCTTATGTCCGTCACGCTATCCCGCTGGCTGCCCGGCCTGTTCCTCAGCGCTGCGCTGCCGCTGTTTGCCCACGCTGCAGCGCCCACTGAAACTGCACCCGCCGATGGCCAGACCTATGGCCCGGAGCTGCAAGGTTTCCAATACCCCTACACGCTCAAACACTTTGCCTTTCAGTCCCAGGGTAAATCCCTGCAGATGGGCTACATGGACGTCGCCGCCCACGGCAAGGCCAACGGGCGCACCGTGGTGCTGATGCACGGCAAGAATTTTTGCGCCGCCACCTGGGACAGTTCGATCAAGGCCTTGAGCGAGGCCGGTTACCGGGTCGTCGCGCCGGATCAGATCGGCTTCTGCACCTCCAGCAAACCCGATCACTACCAGTACAGCTTCCAGCAACTGGCGACCAACACCCAACAGTTGCTCAAGGCCTTGGGCATCCAGAAAGCCACCCTGCTCGGCCATTCCACCGGCGGCATGCTCGCCACTCGCTACGCGCTGCTGTTCCCGGATCAGGTCGAACAACTTGCGCTGGTCAACCCGATCGGCCTGGAAGACTGGAAAGCCCTCGGCGTGCCGTACCGCACCGTTGATCAGTGGTATCAGCGCGAACTCAAAGTCACCGCCCAAGGCATTCGCGACTACGAGCGCAACACCTATTATGACGGCCGCTGGAAACCCGAATTCGACCGCTGGGTCGACATGCTCGCCGGCCTGAGCAACGGCCCGGGCAAAACCCAGGTGGCGTGGAACTCGGCGCTGATCTACGACATGATCTTCACCCAGCCGGTGTACTACGAGTTCAAGGACCTGAAGATGCCGACCCTGCTGTTGATCGGCACGGCCGACACCACGGCCATCGGCAAGGATCTCGCGTCCCCCGAGGTCAAGGCGAAAATCGGCCACTATGAGGTGCTCGGCAAGCAGGTCGCCAAGCTGATTCCACAATCGACGCTGGTGGAGTTTCCCGGCATGGGCCACGCGCCGCAGATGGAAGAACCGGCGAAGTTTCACCAGGCCTTGCTCGGCTGGCTGAACAACACCAATCCCGTTCGTTGATGAGGTAAAGCTGATGGCGGTGCAGATTGCAGTGATCGATGACTGGCAGGACGTGGCACGGGACGTGGTCGACTGGTCGGTGCTCGACAGCATCGGCGACGTGACGTTTGTGCATGACTACCCGGCGGACAACGCCACACTGGCCGAGCGACTGGGCCAGTACCAGGTGATCTGCGTGATGCGCGAGCGCACGCGTTTCGATCAGGACCTGCTGCAGCGTCTACCGAACCTCAAGCTGCTGGTCACCGGCGGCATGCGCAACGCGGCGCTGGACATGCAGGCCGCCGCTGGCCTCGGGATCAAGGTCTGCGGCACCGACAGCTACAAACACGCGGCGCCGGAACTGACCTGGGCGCTGATCATGGCCGCTACGCGCAATCTGCTGAACGAAGCCAACTCCCTGCGCGCTGGTGGCTGGCAGCAAGGGCTGGGCGGTGATTTGCACGGCAAGACCCTGGGCATTCTCGGTCTGGGCAGCATCGGCCAGAAGGTCGCGCAATTCGGTCAGGTGTTTGGCATGCGCGTGATTGCCTGGAGCGAAAACCTCACCGCTGAACGCGCTGAAGCAGCCGGGGTGACCTGGGTAAGCAAGCAGCAACTGTTCGAACAGGCCGATGTGCTGTCGGTGCATCTGGTACTCAGCGAGCGCAGCCGCGGGCTGGTCGACGCACAGGCGCTGGACTGGATGAAACCCACCGCGTTGCTGGTCAACACCGCCCGCGGGCCGATCGTCGATGAGGCGGCGCTGATCAAGGCGTTGCAGAAACAGAAGATCGCCGGCGCGGCGCTGGATGTGTTCGATCAGGAGCCGCTGCCTGAACTGCACCCGTTTCGCACATTGGAGAATGTGTTGGCCACGCCACATGTGGGGTATGTAAGCCGACAGAACTATGCGCAGTTCTTTGCGCAGATGATCGAGGATATTCAAGGCTGGGCCGCCGGGAGCCCGCTGCGCCTGTTGAATTGATCACAACTATTCGACTGCGGTGAATTGACTGACGCCTTCGCGAGCAAGCCCGCTCCCACATTGGAAATGTGTCGTACCCGAATCAACTGTGGGAGCGAGCTTGCTCGCGAAGGGGCCTGAATAGACAACACATCAACAAACTGCCCGCACCACAACAGTGCGCCCTGCCTCTCCACTAGCACAAAATCGTGACCAACTAGTCACCGTTTTAGCCCTCTCCCTCAAAAAAACCTGCCCTTCGTCGGTGCGTTCCTGCTTGCACACCACGGATTTCGCTGCCTGCAAACCGATTGTCGAACAATTTACCCGTTTGCTCTCGCCCGCTCTAGGATCTGGCCTAGACTGACTTTCGCGGATTAAAACCGGCCAGTCACAAACCCGAAAAATTGTCGAAACTTTTGCAGATGGCGGCGGGTCATCTGAAAGGCAGGGTCAACGCGACTGGTGCAATCCTTGCAACGGCCCCTTCACCCATTCTGCTTGCACGTGTTGGGTAGCGTTTGCTCACCGATGCGTGGCGCGTTTGCGCCCGGCCACAGGATTTGGCCACAGCTTGTTCGATACAAGAATCAGATCAACGACACGGGAGATTCATATGATCAGTGCGGCATTGGATATTCAGGGAGAGCGTGCTCAGCAGGCGGTTGGTGAATCGAGCACGGTGAGTCTTCCCGGCAGCCGGTCGATCAACGTCCCGGGCACCAAAACGCTGACGCCGGTCGCCAGCCAGAATCCCAACAAGAAGAAAGTATTGTTCGTCACCTCGGAAATCGCCGATCTGGTGAAGACCGGTGGTCTGGGCGACGTCTCCGCCGCCCTGCCCCGCGCCATGGCGCACCTGCACGATGTGCGCGTGTTGATCCCCGGTTACCCGCAGGTGATGCACAGCGAGAACCCGATCCACATCATCGGCGAACTCGGTGGCCATGCCGCGTTGCCTCCGTGCAAGATCGGGCGCATGGACATGCCGGACGGGCTGGTGATCTACGTGCTGATCTGCCCCGAGCTGTATGAGCGTGAAGGCTCGCCGTACGGTGCCAACAACGGCCGCGACTGGCCGGACAACCATATTCGTTTCGCCCGCCTGGGCCTGGCCGCTGCCGACATCGCCGCCAACCTCGCACAAATTCACTGGTGCCCGGATCTGGTGCACGCCCATGACTGGCCCGCCGGTCTGGCCCCTGCCTATATGCACTGGCGCGGGCAGCGCACGCCAACCCTGTTCACCATTCACAACCTCGCCTATCAAGGTGTGACCAGCCTCGGCTCGTGCCCGGAGCTGGGTATTCCGACCCACGCCCTGCAACAGGAAGGCATGGAGTTCTACGGCAAGATGTCGTTCCTCAAGGCCGGCATGGCCTATTCGAGCCACATCACCACGGTCAGCGCCACCTACGCGCAGGAAATCACCACCCCGGATTTCGGCTGCGGTCTCGACGGTTTTCTCGCCGCCAAGACCCAGCAAGGCTTGCTCAGCGGCATCCCCAACGGCATCGATGAGAGCTGGGACGCGGCCACTGATCCACACCTGTTCGCGCCGTTCGCCATCGGCGACTGGGAAGGCAAAGCGATCAATGCCGCCCATGTGCGTGAACTGTTTGGCTTGAACGATTCCAGCGGCCCGCTGTTCGCCGTGGTCTCGCGTCTGGTTTATCAGAAAGGTCTGGACCTGACTGAAGCCGTCTCCGAATACATCGTGCAGAACGGCGGCCAGATCGCAATCATCGGCCGTGGCGAGCCGGAAGAAGAACAGGCCATGCGTGAACTGGCGCTGCGCTTTCCCGGGCAGATCGGCGTGCGCATCGGCTTCAATGAAACCGACGCCCGCCGCATGTTTGCCGGCAGCGATTTCCTGCTGATGCCGTCGCGTTATGAACCCTGCGGCCTGAGCCAGATGTACGCCCAGCGCTTCGGCTCTTTGCCCGTGGCGCGCAATACCGGCGGCCTGGCCGACACCATCGAAAACGGTGTCACCGGTTTCCTCTTCGACGAGTCCACTGTCGAGAGCTACCGCGAAGCCCTGAGCCGCGCGTTCAAGGTATTCGCCTTCCCCGACCTGCTCAACGCCATGCGCTGCAGAGCGATGGCCGCGCCGTTCAACTGGTGCAAAGCGGTCGAACCCTACGCCGAACTCTACGAACAACTGGTCGCCAAGGCGCTGGGTAAAGCCGGCCACAAATAACTCAGGGAGCTTTTCACAATGCCGTTACGGACCCAAGAAAACTGGCCCCACGGCGCGATCATGCAGGACGCCGAACACACTCAGTTTGCGCTGTGGGCACCGGATGCGTTTTACGTCAGTGTCGAACTTGAAGACGGCCAGTCCTTGCCGATGTTACCGCAGGCCGATGGCTGGTTCGTGATCAAGACCCGGTGCCCGGCGGGCACCCGCTACCGCTTCAACATCGATGGTGAACTGGAGGTGCCCGACCCGGCCTCCCGCGCCCAGGACGGCGACCTTGACCGCCACAGTGTGGTGGTCGATCCGCTGGCCTATGACTGGCGCCACACCACCTGGCACGGCCGGCCTTGGAGCGAAGCGGTGATCTACGAGCTGCACGTCGGCGCGCTCGGCGGCTTTGCCGAAGTCGAGCAGCATCTGGCGCGTCTGGTCGAGCTGGGCATCACCGCCATCGAACTGATGCCCCTGGCGCAGTTTCCCGGCACGCGCAACTGGGGTTATGACGGCGTGCTGCCATTCGCCCCGCAAGCCTCCTATGGCACCCCGGAACAACTCAAACACCTGATTGACAGCGCCCACGGCCATGGTCTGGCGGTGATTCTCGACGTGGTCTACAACCACTTCGGCCCTGACGGCAATTACCTCGGGCGCTACGCCAAAGGTTTTTTCCGCGAAGACAAGCACACGCCCTGGGGCGCGGCGATCGACTTCCGCCGCCGTGAGGTGCGGGACTTCTTCATTGAAAACGCGCTGATGTGGGTGCTCGAATACCGCTTCGACGGGCTGCGTCTGGACGCGGTGCACGCGATCGAAAGCCCGGATTTCCTGCCCGAACTGGCGCAGCGTATTCGTCAGCAGATCGATCCAAGCCGCCACGTCTGGCTGACCGTCGAAAACGAGCTCAACCAGTCGAGCCTGCTCGAAGAGGATTACGACGCGCAGTGGAACGACGACGGCCACAACGCCCTGCACGTGCTGCTGACCGGCGAAACCGACGCCTACTACGCTGACTATGCGCTGCAACCCACCGAGCAACTGGTGCGGTGTTTGAGTCAGGGCTTCGTGTTTCAGGGCCACATCACCCGCCACGGCGAACCGCGCGGCGAGCCCAGCGAACACCTGCCCTCGACCGCTTTCATCCTGTTCCTGCAGAACCACGACCAGATCGGCAACCGCGCCTTCGGCGAACGTCTGCATCAACTGGCCGATCCACGCGCCGTGCAGGCCGCCACCGTGCTGTTGCTGCTGTCACCGATGATTCCGCTGATGTTCATGGGCGATGAGTACGCGGCCGAGCAGCCGTTCCTGTTTTTCACCAGCCATCACGGTGAACTGGCGGATCTGGTGCGCGAAGGTCGGCGCAATGAATTCGCCGGGTTCAGCGCCTTCGCCGATCCGCACAAACGCGAAAAAATTCCCGATCCGAATGCCGACCAGACCTTCCACGCCTCGCAGCCTCGCCTGGTCGGCAGCGGCAGCGCAAAACAGCAGGAAACCCTCGCGCTGTACCGGCAACTGCTGCAATTGCGCCACCGCTACATCATTCCCAATCTGTCCGGCACCCAGGCGCTTGGGGCGCACATGCTCGGCTTCGGTGCGGTCAGTGCACGCTGGCGCCTGGGCGATGGCAGTGAGCTGCGAATTGACCTGAACCTCAGCGATACGCCAGTGGTCAACCCTGCACAGACCGACGCCGTGTGGCTGTTTCAACAGCCCCCCGCCGTTGCCCTGTCGGAACCGGGCGTACTGCCCGCGTATTGCGCGCTTGTCAGCCTCACGGCCGCAACCCCCTTGCAACCTCTGGATGGAGAGCGCCTATGAGCGATGCGCAACTGGAAATACTCGCAAGCCGCGCCGGCCTCGCCGTCGACTGGATCGACGCCAACGGCCGCCCGCAGAAAGTCGCCCCGGCGGTGCTGCGCAATGTTCTCACCGGCCTGGGTCATCCAGCCAATACCGCGCAGGAAATCGACGCCAGCCTGCTGCAACTGCAACAGGTGCAACAGGATCGCCACCTGCCGCCGCTGTTGACCGCAGATGTCGGAATCAGCGTTGATCTGGCCCGCTATTTCGAGCCTGAAACCCCTTGCGAAATCCACCTTGAAGACGGTTCACGCCTTAACCTCAAACTCGATGCCGAAGCCAGACTGCCGGGGTTGATCCCGGTCGGCTATCAACAGGTGCACATCGCCGATCAATATTTCACTCTGGCCGTGGCCCCCGAGCGCTGCTTCAGCGTCGGCGATGCGGTAGACAACCCGATCCCTCGCGTCTGGGGGTTGAGCGCGCAGTTGTACAGTCTGCGCCGCCCCGGCGATTGCGGCTTTGGCGACACTCAAGCGCTGGAAGAACTGGTGCGGGTGGCCGGCGAGCGCGGTGCCGATGCGCTGGCAATCAGTCCGCTGCATGCGATGTTCAGCGCCGACACCGGGCGCTACAGCCCGTATTCGCCGTCCAGCCGCCTGTTTCTCAACGCCTTGTATGCCGCACCGGGCGCCATCCTTGGCGAACGCGCCCTGCGTGATGCGATCGACGCCAGCGGTCTGGCCGAGCAATTCCGGCAACTGGAAGACTTGAAGCTGATCGACTGGCCCACCGCCGCCGACGCCAAACAGAAATTGCTGCAAGCCTTGTACGACGGTTTCGTCGCGGGCGAGCACCCGTTGCATCCGGACTTCGCCAGTTTCCGCCATGCCGGTGGCGAAGCCCTGGAAAACCACTGCCGTTTCGAAGCCATTCAGGAAATGCGCGCCGCCCGTGGCGAAAGCCTCGACTGGCGCGAATGGCCGGCACACTGGCATGACCCGCGCGGCGCCGCCCTCGAAGCCTTTGCCGAGGAATACGCCGAACGCATCAGTTACTTCGCCTTTTGCCAGTGGTTGATCCACCGCTGCCTGGAGCGCGCGCAAACGGCTGCGCGCAGCGCCGGCATGGGCATCGGCCTGATCGCTGACCTTGCGGTCGGTGCCGACGGCGCCGGGAGCCAGGCCTGGAGTTTTCAGGACGAACTGCTCGCCTCGCTCACCGTGGGTGCGCCGCCAGACATTCTCAATCGCTCCGGTCAGGGTTGGGGGATTTCCGCGTTTTCCCCCGAAGGTCTGATCCGCAACGGCTTTCGTGCGTTCATCGACATGCTGCGCGCCAACTTCGCCCACGCTGGCGGGCTGCGCATCGACCATGTCATGGGCCTGCAACGCCTGTGGGTGATCCCCAATGGCGCGGCCCCGGCCGATGGCGCTTATCTGTATTACCCGTTTGACGATCTGCTGCGCCTGCTGACCCTTGAGTCCCATCGACATCAGGCGATCGTCCTCGGCGAAGACCTCGGCACCGTGCCCGACGGTCTGCGGGAAAAACTCAGTGCGCGGGCGATTCTTGGCATGCGCGTGCTGCTGTTCGAACAGGACAACACGTATTTCAAACCGATCCTCGACTGGCCGGACAACGCGCTGGCGACCACCAGCACCCACGATCTGCCGACGCTCAACGGTTGGTGGCATGGCCGCGATATCGACTGGAATGCGCGTCTGGAATTTGTCGACGCCAACGGTGAAATCGAATGGCGCCGCCATCGCCAGCGCGAGCGCGAAGGCCTGCGCGGGGCCTTGAGTCAGGACCCGCAAAACTTTCGCGAAGAGTCCCACGAAGCCGATCAAGTGGTCGATGCCAGCGTGCGTTTCCTCGGCCACACCCGTGCACCGCTGGTGTTGCTGCCGCTGGAAGATGCGCTGGGCATCGACGAGCAGGCCAACCTGCCGGGCACCATCGACAGCCACCCGAACTGGTCGCGACGCCTGCCCGGCAACAGCGAAGCCTTGCTTGATGGCGCCGATGCCGCGCGCCGCCTGGAACTGCTGGCCTGCGCCCGCCTGCAAGCTGCCGAGCGTGACCAATGAACCAGACCCTTATCCAACCCCTGCGTGCCACCCTGCGCCTGCAATTTCACAAGGGTTTCACTTTGGAACAGGCGGTGCCGCTGGTGCCGTACTTTGCCCGCCTCGGCATCAGCCACATTTATGCCTCACCGCTGCTCGCGGCCCGCGCCGGCTCGATGCACGGCTACGACGTGGTCGACCCGACGCAAGTCAATCCGGAACTCGGCGGCGAACCGGCGCTGCGGCGTCTGGTCAGCACCCTGCGCGAACACGGCATGGGCTTGATCCTCGACATCGTCTCCAACCACATGGCCGTCGGCGGCGGTGACAACCCGTGGTGGCTCGATCTGCTGGAGTGGGGCCGACTGAGCCCTTACGGCGAGTTCTTCGACATCCAGTGGCACTCGCCGGACCCGTTGATGGAAGGCCAATTGTTGCTGCCGTTTCTCGGCAGCGATTACGGCGTCGCGCTGCAGGAAGGCACGCTGAAACTGCGCTTCGATGCGCAGCAAGGTCGCTTCCACGTCGAGCATTACGAGCACCACTTCCCGATCTGCCCGAATGACTACGGCGAGTTGCTCAAACCGCTCGAAGCGCTGAAATCCCTGGCCGATCGTTTCAGCACCCTCAGCTACCAGACCGACGCGCATGCGCTGGCGATGCCGCTCAAGGCTGAACTGAAAGAGCTGGCAAGCGATCCGCAGATTCTCGCCGCGATCGAGGAAAGTCTCGCGCATTACGACTCCACGACAGCAGAAGGCTTCGACAAGCTGCATCAGTTGCTCGAACGCCAGAGCTACCGTCTCGCCAGTTGGCGCACCGCAGCAGACGACATCAACTGGCGGCGCTTTTTCGACATCAACGAGCTCGGTGGCCTGCGTGTCGAACGCCCGGCGGTATTCGAAGCGACTCACGGCAAGATTTTCCAGTTGATCGCCGAAGGCCTGGTCGACGGCTTGCGCATCGACCACATCGACGGTCTCGCTGACCCGCGTGGCTATTGCCGCAAACTGCGGCGGCGCCTCGACTTGCTTGCGCCGGATCGGCACTTGCCGATCTATGTCGAGAAGATTCTCGGTGCCGGCGAAACCCTGCGTACCGATTGGGCGGTGGATGGCAGCACCGGTTACGAGTTCATGAATCAGCTGTCGTTGCTGCAACACGACCCCGATGGCGAACATGTACTCGGCGACCTCTGGCAGCGACGCACCGAGCGTCCGGCGGCGTTCATCGAAGAAGCGCAACTGGCACGCCAGCAGATCCTCAACGGCTCGCTGGCCAGCGATTTTGAAAGCGTCGCCCAGGCGCTGCTGCAAGTGGCCCGCGATGACCTGATGACCCGTGACCTGACCCTCGGCGCGATCCGCCGGGTGTTGCAGGCGCTGATCGTGCATTTCCCGGTGTATCGCACTTACATCAATGCGCTGGGGCGCGCGGCGCAGGATGAACAGTTTTTCCAGCAGGCCATGGACGGTGCCCGCCAGACCTTGGGCGAAGGCGACTGGCCGGTGCTCGATTGTGTGGCGGCCTGGCTCGGTGGCACTCCATGGCGGCACAAGCCGCGCGGGCGCTCGCGCAAGATCCTCAAGCACGCCTGCGTGCGTTTCCAGCAACTGACGTCGCCGGCAGCGGCCAAAGCCGTGGAAGACACCGCGCTGTATCGCTCGGCGGTGCTGCTGTCGCGCAATGACGTCGGCTACAACACCGAGCAGTTCAGCGCACCGGTCAGCGACTTCCATGCGGTCAATCAGCAACGCCTGGACGCGTTCCCCGACAACTTGCTGGCCACTGCCACCCACGACCACAAACGTGGCGAAGACACCCGTGCACGACTGGCAGTGCTCAGCGAACGCAGCCACTGGTATGCCGAGCAGGTGGAGTTGTGGCGCGCCCTCGCCCGGCCGTTGCGCGACGATGATCAAGTGCCGTCGTCCGGTGATGAACTGATCCTGTATCAGGCGTTGCTCGGCAGTTGGCCGCTGCAACTGAGCGATGACGATCAGGCGGGTTTCAAAGACTACGCCGAGCGCATCTGGCAGTGGCAACAGAAAGCCCTGCGCGAAGCCAAGTTGCAAAGCAGCTGGAGCGCGCCGAACGAGGCCTACGAAAACGCTGCGCAGACGTTCACCCAACGCCTGCTCACCGGTGCAGAAGGCGAGCTGCTGCGCGCCGCGCTGAGCAAGACCGTCAACAGCATCGCGGCAGCCGGCGCCCTTAACAGTCTGGCGCAAACCTTGCTGCGCATGACCGTGCCGGGGGTACCGGATCTGTATCAAGGCAACGAGTTCTGGGACTTCAGCCTGGTCGATCCGGACAACCGCCGGCCGGTGGATTACGCCGCGCGCGCGCAAGCTCTGGACGGACGCGCGCCGCTCCCGGAGCTGCTGGCGAACTGGCGTGACGGGCGCATCAAGCAAGCGTTGATCGCCCAGGTGTTGAACCTGCGCGCCGAACACGCCGAGCTGTTTCGCCGGGGCACGTATCAGGCCCTGGAGGTGCTGGGCGAGCAGGCGCACAACGTGCTCGCATTCGCGCGTGAGCACGAGGGCCGCTACGCCATCGTGATCGTGCCGATCCGCTGCGCGACGTTGCTGGAAAACAGTGCCGAGCCACAGGTGGATGCGCTGCGCTGGGGCGATACACGGGTGGTTTTACCGTTCGCCGCCTCTGACACAAACCTGAAGGGACTTTTTCACAGCAGCGCAGTCACAAAAAACAGGGAGCTGAACGTCAGCGCCGCGCTGGGGGATTTCCCGGTCAATCTGTTTACCCAACTCTTTACGTAACGACGAGTTCAGTTCAGGAGCATTGCGATGAGTACCGACGATAAACGCATCCGCGAGTTCGCCTATCAGATCTGGGAATCGGAGGGCAAACCTGAAGGTCATGAAGCGCGTCATTGGGAAATGGCGCGCAAACTGGCCGAAGCCGAGGCCCTCGCGCCGAAGAAGTCGCCAAAGGCTGCGGGCAGTAAAACCGCCGGCAAGACTGCGACCGGCAAAGCCAGCGAAAGCAAGACCCCGGCGGCCAAGCCTAAGGCGCCTGCCGACGCCAAAGCCAAGCCTTCCAGCGCCGCCAAAGTGATTCCACCGGGCGAAAAAGCCGCCGAGAAAAAGCCGCGCGCCCCACGCAAGCCCCCGGCCAACTGACACACCCGGATTATTGAACTGAATGACCGTGTGGCGGGTTCGCTCGCCACACAGGGACAACTCGTCCTCAGGAAACCTCAAACACCCCCTGTCAGGGACAGATGTCTGTGGTGAGAGGATTTATCCCCGATCGGCTGCGAAGCAGTCGCAGGGCCGCTGCGCGACCCATCGGGGATAAATCCCCTCACCACAGATTCTGTTCCCACAGTTGATCCGTTATTCGAACCAACCCGTTTTGCAGGAGCAATCATGTCCAGTCCAAAAAAAGCCGAGCCCGCAGCGCACGCTGAGCCGTCCAGAATCCGTGAAGGTCTGCCCTTCCCGCTCGGCGCCACCTGGGATGGTCTGGGGGTGAACTTTGCGCTGTTTTCCGCCAACGCCACCAAGGTCGAGCTGTGCATCTTCGACGATGCCGGCGAAGTCGAACTCGAGCGCATCGAACTGCCGGAATACACCGACGAGATCTACCACGGCTATCTGCCCGATGCCCATCCGGGGCTGATCTACGGCTACCGCGTGTATGGCCCGTATGACCCGGCGAACGGCCATCGCTTCAACCACAACAAACTGCTGATCGATCCGTACGCCAAACAACTGGTCGGCGAGTTGAAATGGTCGGAGGCGCTGTTCGGCTACACCATCGGCCACCCCGACGCCGACCTCAGTTTCGATGAGCGCGACAGCGCGCCGTTCGTGCCCAAGTGCAAGGTCATCGACCCGGCGCACACCTGGGGCAACGACCACCGCGTCAGCGTGCCGTGGGACAAAACCATCATCTATGAAACCCACGTACGCGGCATCAGCATGCGTCACCCATCGGTGCCGGAGAACGTGCGCGGTACCTTTGCCGGGTTGATGGTCGACGACGTGCTCGAGCACATCCGCAAACTCGGCGTGTCGAGTGTGGAATTGCTCCCGATCCATGCCTTCGTCAACGACCAGCATTTGCTGCACAAGGGCATGACCAACTACTGGGGCTACAACAGCATCGCCTTCTTCGCCCCGGATCCGCGTTACCTGGCCAGCGGCAAGATCGCCGAGTTCAAGGAGATGGTCGCGCACCTGCACGAGGCCAATCTGGAAGTGATCCTCGACGTGGTCTACAACCACACCGCCGAGGGCAACGAACAAGGCCCGACCCTGTCGATGCGCGGCATCGACAACGCCTCCTACTATCGCCTGATGCCGGACGACAAGCGCTACTACATCAACGATTCCGGCACCGGCAACACCCTCGACCTCAGTCACCCGTGCGTGCTGCAGATGGTCACCGACTCGCTGCGTTATTGGGCCAGCGAGATGCACGTCGACGGTTTCCGCTTCGATCTGGCAACCATTCTCGGGCGCTATCACGACGGTTTCGACGAGCGCCACAGCTTCCTCGTCGCCTGCCGTCAGGACCCGGTGCTGCGTCAGGTGAAAATGATCGCCGAGCCGTGGGATTGCGGTCCCGGTGGCTATCAGGTCGGCAACTTCCCGCCGGGCTGGGTCGAGTGGAACGACAAATTCCGCGACACCGTGCGCGCGTTCTGGAAAGGCGACGACGGCCAGGTTGCCGACTTCGCCAGCCGCATGACCGCGTCCGGCGAGATGTTCAACCAGCGCGGGCGGCGGCCGTACTCGTCGGTGAACTTCATCACCGCGCATGACGGTTTCACCCTCAACGATCTGGTGTCGTACAACGACAAGCACAACGAAGCCAACGACGAGAACAACCAGGATGGCAGCAACAACAACCTGTCATGGAACCACGGCGTCGAAGGCCCGACCGACGACCCGGAGATCAATGCGCTGCGCCATCGGCAGATGCGCAACTTCTTCGCCACGCTGCTGCTATCGCAAGGCACACCGATGATCGTCGCCGGCGACGAATTCGCCCGCACCCAGGACGGCAACAACAACGCCTATTGCCAGGACAGCGAGATCGGCTGGGTCAACTGGGACCTGAGCGAGGACGGCAAGGCGCTGCTCAAATTCGTCAAACGCCTGATCAAGTTGCGTATGGCTTATCCGATCCTGCGCCGGGGCCGTTTCCTGGTCGGCGAGTACAACGAGGACATCGGCGTCAAGGACGTCACCTGGCTGGCGCCGGACGGCACCGAGATGACCACCGAACACTGGCATGACGCGCACAACCGTTGCCTGGGCATGCTGCTCGACGGTCGCGCGCAGGAAACCGGGATCCGCCGCAAAGGTGCCGATGCGACGCTGCTGCTGGTGGTCAACGCCCATCACGACATCGTCAACTTCAGCCTGCCGGAAGTGCCGGAAGGCAGTTTCTGGACCTGCATGATCGACACCAATCAGCCATCGATTCGCGGTCAGGAACGCTTCGAGTTCGGCCATGAGTATTCGGTCACCGGGCGTTCGTTGCTGCTGTTCGAACTGCAACGCGAAGAAGAAGACTGATATGGACCTGCACAGTTATCTGGCGCGCCGCCCGCCGGACTATCACGACACCGCCGCACTCGGCCATTGCCTGCGGGCGCTGGTCGAGGCCGGTCTGGATCAGTTGCCGTTACCGGGCAGCGGCCGCACGCTGGAGCGTTTTCAGCGTCTGGCTGAAGTCGGCGGACATGATCTGGGCTTGTGCAAACTCTACGAAGGCCACACCGACGCATTGGCGATCATCGAACAACTCGGTGGTTCGCCCACGCCGGGCAGCACCTGGGGCATGTGGGCGGCTGAACCACCGCAGGCGCGGGTGCAGGTGCGCCCGGCCGGGCACATGGTGCGCCTCGACGGGCGCAAGGCCTGGTGCTCCGGGGCGGCGGTGCTCAGCCATGCGCTGCTCACCGCGTGGGACGCCGAAGACCGTCAGCAACTGGTGGCAGTAGCGCTGGATCAACCGGGAGTGAACATTACCGATCAGGGCTGGCAAGCGGTCGGCATGGGCGCCACCGGCAGCGTCGAAGTGCTGTTCGACGGCGCCGAGGCCCAGGCCATCGGCGAACCCGGCGACTACCTGAATCGTCCGGGTTTCTGGCAAGGCGGGATCGGCATTGCCGCGTGCTGGTACGGCGCGGCGCGGCAGATCTCCGAGGCGCTACGTCAACACTGCGCGCAACGTCAGGAGCCGCATGCCCTCGCCCACCTCGGTGCGGTCGATGCGGCGCTGTACGCAGCGGCCAATGTGCTGCGTTTCAGTGCGTTGCACATTGATGCGCATCCCGAAGCCGATGCCGAACTGTTGGCCCGGCGTGCCCGCGCCGTGGTCGAGCAATCGGCTGAACAAGTGATGCGCGAGACCGGTCGGGCACTGGGTGCCGCTCCGTTCTGCAAGGATCGGCACTTCGCCCGGTTGAGCGCCGATCTGCCGGTGTTCCTGCGCCAGAGCCATGCCGAGCGTGATCTGGCGGCCCTTGGCCAAACGCTGGCTGAACACCCCGAGGAGGCCTGGACGCTATGAATGCCGTGCACAAACCCGATCCGATCATCGGCCACCAAGGCACTTCGCTGCTGCAATGGCAACATTCCCGGCACCTGGCGGCGCTGGACAGCGTCGATGTCCTCAGCCTGGTGCCACCGGGCGCGCGGGCGGTGATTGTCGCCCCGCACCCGGACGACGAAGTGCTCGGTTGCGGCGGGATGTTGCAGTTGCTGGCCGCCGCCGGGCGTCAGTTGCAACTGATCTCGGTCACCGATGGCAGCGCCAGTCATCCCGGCTCCGAGCGCTGGCCGGTAGAACGCCTTAGCGTGGTGCGGCCGCAGGAATCGGCCGAAGCCCTGCGCCGCCTCGGCGTGCCGTTGCACCGGATGAAATGGCTGCGCGGCGGTTTCAGCGATAGCCAGGTCGCAGCAGATGAGCCGTCTCTGGTCGCGTTCATCGAACGCCACCTGCGCCCCGGCGACGTGGTGTTCAGCACTTGGTGCGAGGACGGCCACTGCGATCACGAAGCTGCCGGCCGCGCCAGTATCGAAGCTGCGCGGCGGGTCGGCGCAACCTGCCACGAATTGCCGGTCTGGACCTGGCACTGGGCCTCCCCCGAAGACGCTTCGGTGCCGTGGCAGCGCGCGCGCAAGATTCTGTTGTCCCCTGAGCAAGTGGCGCGCAAACGCCACGCGGTGCATGCCTTTGCCAGTCAGCTGGAAGGCGACCCGCAAGCCGGGCTGCAACCGGTATTGGCGCCGTACGTGCTGGATCGTCTGCTGCAACCGTTTGAAGTGGTGTTCCTATGAGTGTCGATGATCGTTACTTCGACGGATTATTCAGCGCTAACGATGATCCCTGGGCCTTCCGCGAGCGCTGGTACGAACAGCGCAAACGCGCTATCACCCTCGCCGCCCTGCCTCGCGCGCATTATCGGGCGATCTTCGAACCCGGTTGCGCCAATGGCGAACTCAGCGCCGAGCTCGCCGAGCGCTGCGACCGCCTGCTGTGTTGCGACACCGCCAGTGCCGCGGTGAATCTGGCGCGTACCCGATTGAGCCTGTTTGACCATGCCGAGGTGCGCCAAAGTCGCTTGCCCGGTGACTGGCCGGAGGAAAAATTCGACCTGATTGTATTTAGCGAAATCGGCTACTACCTCGATGCCCAGGATCTGACAGAAGTGATCCGCCGCATCAGTGAATCCCTGACGGCTGACGGCCAGTTGCTGGCCTGCCACTGGCGCCCGCCCATCGATGGCTGCCCGCTCAACGCGCGGCAGGTACATGACCTGATTCACGAGCAATTACCGCTACCGCGTCTGGCGCTGCATCAGGAAGCCGACTTCATTCTTGAAGTCTGGAGCCGTGAGCCGCGCTCGGTGGCCGCATTGGAGGGCCTGCGATGATCGGCATTCTGATTCCCGCGCACAACGAGCAAGACCTGCTCGAACAGTGCCTGAGCGCCGCCGTACGCGCCAGCAAACACGGGCTGCTGGCCGGCGAACCGGTCGAAGTGCTGGTGGTGCTCGACAGCTGCACCGATCGCTCGGCGCAGATTGTCAGCGGCTTTCCGGTACTGAGTCTGCACATCGACGCGCGTAACGTTGGCCAAGCCCGAGCCGCTGGCGCGCAGGTGTTGCTGGAGCGTGGCGCGCGCTGGATCTCCTGCACCGACGCCGACAGCCGTGTGGCCGAGGACTGGCTGGTGGCACAGTTGGGGCTGGGTGCGGATGCGGTCTGCGGCACGGTGACCGTCGAACATTGGGATCCGTCATTCGACGAAAGCGCGCAAATCCGTTATCACAGTCACTATCAGGCGCGGGACGGGCATCGCCATATCCACGGCGCCAATCTTGGGGTCAGTGCCGATGCTTATCGTTGGGCCGGGGGGTTCGCCCCCTTGACCTGCGATGAGGACGTGCAACTGGTGCGGCAACTGGAATTGCTCGGTGCCGACATCGCCTGGAGCCATCGCCCGCAAGTGCACACCAGCGCCCGTCTGGACAGCCGTGCCCGGGGCGGTTTCGGGGACTACCTGCGAAAATTGGTACAGTTAGACATAAAAAAAGCGGATCAGATTGATCTGTAACGCGACGAACCGGTTTTCATGAGCAATACTCTGCTGCGCGGCAATCCAGGGTTGGGAGCGTCGCACAGCAATCCATTCGCCTTCACGGGTCGAGCGCACCTGCTTTTGCACGGTGCAGATTCGGCTGAGGGCCTGACTCGACAAGGACGTAGCACCCATGAAACCGTTATTCCTCAACGAAAACCCGCCGCCGGTACAGATCTGGAACAGTGCCCCGCAGCTAGACAACATTCCCGTCATCAACACCCATAGCCTCGTTCCCCGCGGTGCTCGCGCCGTCGTCGTCGCCCCGCATCCGGGTGATGAAGTGGTGACCTGTGGCGGCCTCCTGCAATTGCTCTCCAGCCTTGGCCATCCGCTGCAACTGCTGTCGATCACTGACGGCAGCGCCAGCCATCCCGGCTCGCGACAGTGGTCGGAAAAACGCCTGAGCGTATTCCGTCCGCAAGAAAGCGTCGAAGCCCTGCGTCGGCTCGGCCTGCCGATGCACAGTCTGAAATGGGTGCGAGGCGGATTTACCGACAACGCGCTGCTCGAACGCGAGACCGAAATCACCAGCTTCATCGCGCGTTATCTGCGCCCCGGCGACGTGGTGTTCAGCACTTGGCGCAACGACGGCAACGACGACCACGAAGCGGTCGGACGTGCGAGTGCCAAAGCGGCGGCGCAAGCCGGAGCCACCTATCACGACGTGGCGGTCTGGGCCTGGCACTGGCCGGAGCGCGAGCAGAGCCTGATCCCCTGGGATCGTGCACGCAAACTGCGCCTCGACACCTGGACCGTGGCGCGCAAAAGCCACGCCACCCACGCCTATGCCAGCCAGCTCAAGGGCGAACCCGCGATCGGCATCGCGCCGATGCTGCCGCCGGTGATCCTCGAGCGGATGCGCCTGCCCTACGAAATTGTCTTCATCTGACACACCCATCCCCTGTGGGAGCGGGCTTGCTCGCGAAAGCGTCGGTTCAGTCACCTGTGATGTTGAATGTGCCGGCCTATTCGCGAGCGAGCCCGCTCCCACATTGATATGCGGCGAGCCAGTGGCTATGGCTCACGACCGTTCATCGCAAATACCTCCCTACCTGTAATTTCTGACAGTAGCCAGAGCCGTCATCTTCAGCGCTGAATAACTCCATGCCCTTTGTCTCCCGACAGTTCGCTTGGAGTTCCGTCCATGCTCGTTCAGCCCAAGAAGAAAATCTCTGCTCCCCATTCATTGCTGGACCCGATAGTGCTCGGGCGCCTCCTGCCTTCCGGCCAGTGGGGGATCAACCGGGCGGCGGTGTTCACTTTTCCCGACCTCGGCCTGCTTGTCGTGATCCCCGTCTGGGCCAACAAGGCTGTCGGCGACACCGCCAAGCTGCTGCTCAATGGCCGTGAGGTCGACGGACGTTCCATCATTGACGAGGCAGAGCTCAAGCAACCGACCCTCTTGTGGGTGGCTCCCCGTCATCTGCAGACAGGTCCTTACCAACTCACCTACGAAATCAAACAGCTCAATCAAAAAGAAGAGCGTCCGGACAAGCCCCTCAACCTCTTCGTCAAACTGGAACTCCCCGGTGGCCAGGACATCGACCCGGACCCTGGTCACTCCAACCTGTACATGTACATTCCCCCGGAAATCGTCAACGGCGGGGTGGACAAAGACGTTGCCGAAGCGGGGGTGCCGATTGTCATCAGGTCCGCGGCCGGCGGCTTGCCTTACCCTGACATCGCGGAGGGCGACGTCATTCATCTCAGTTGGGGTGGCTTTTTTGAGTATTCCACACCGGTGACCCTGGAGCAGATCAACGATCCAGCGGCAAACCCGATATTAATCACGGTCTCCAAAGCCACTATTAAAGAGGCTGGTGACACCGACCTCTTCGGTCTGGCGGTCACCTTCAAGGTGCGCGACATCGTCGGCAATGAATCGGAAGACTGGTGCAAGGAAACCCGCATCGTCGTCACCACCGGCATCGACCTGCTGGCCGCACCGATTGTTCAGGAAGCCGTCAACAACAAGCTCGACGCCGATAAACAGGGCGATAACGACATCACGGTGCATGTCACGGCCGACCGACCAGACTTCGAGATGAATGACATCATTCACTTGACCATGTTCGGCACCACCACGGAGGGCGAAAAAGTCGAAGTCACCGCCCTGCCCCAGACCGTCGACAATATCCCGCATAACTACGAGTTCAAGCTGTCCATTGCGGCCGTGCGTAAACTGGTCAATACCCAGGTCAGTTTCTTCTATCGGCTGGAACGCAGCGGCAGCAGTGACCCGTTAGGCTCAAAAAGGCAGTTTGTACAAGTCACCGGCGCAGCCCACCGCCTGGCCGCACCGATCATCGAAGAAGCCGAGGGTGACTTCATCGATCCCACGAAGACCCCCATCAACGTCCGCATTCCGTTCGATCCGGCCATCGAGTACGGCATGGGCATTGAGCTGTTCCTGTTGGGTAAAAGCCCGGACGGCAGCACCTTCCTGCCTGAGTTGGAGTGGCACATTCCGGAGGAGGATGAAGTCGAGAATCCCGAAGGTTTTGTCATCACCGTCAATGACTACAACCTCAAGCTCCTTGACGGCGGAACCCTGAAGGGGTGGTACGACCTGCTGATAGCCGAAGGCGACGAGATCCTCAGACGGGAGTCGCTGCACACGAAATTGCTCAATGTGGGTGAACCGAAATTCGAGCTGGACGCCCCCATTGTCCTCGGGGTGGCGAACGGCTTCCTCGACCCGGCCACACTGCCCGGCGGTACCAGTAAACTGACCATCCCCAGGCCTGTGGTGAAGCCATGGGTAGCCAACGACGAGGCCACCTGGAAGTGGGTGGGCGACATCTCCGGCGAGGAACCCGGGTCCCGCACATTCAATGCCGTAACCGCCCAACAAGACTGGGTCATCAACCTGGACGCCGCCTTCGTCGCCCAGCACATCGAACCGAACCGCGGCAGCAAGATCACCGTCCGCTACCAGCTCTGGCGCCATGCCACAGATGAGACCAGCCTTTCGAATCCATTGGTGTTCACCGTGGGCGTCGCGCTGGAACTGCTCGCCCCCTCGATCAAGGAGAACAACGGCGACAGCGCACTCAACCCGCTGCTGGTCAGGGACACCTTGACCATCGTGGTGCCGGACAACAGCGCGTTGCTGCCAAACCATGAAATCAGCGTCACCTGGACTGGCGCTGACGGCACACCGGCCGACGGGTCGCACACCTCAGTGCCGCGCGCGGTAAGCGAAGGGCTTGAGTTTGCGATCCCCAACAGCGTGGTGGCGTTCAATCTGGGTAAGCAGGTAAAAATCTCCTACGTCGTCATCATTGATGGTCATCCAACACCGTCCCGGGAATTTGACCTGACGGTGCAAGTAATGCCGCAGAGCGCGTTGGCCGGCCCCACCATCGAGCAGGCCGACAACAACGGCGCCGGCCCGGAACTGCATACCGGCAACCTGACCGAAGCGTCCGTACGCATGGGTGACTGGCCGCTGATCGCCCTCAACCAATACGTCTGGTTGCGCCTGCACGGGACCAATGCCGACGGCAGCGCCTACGTGCGCGAGATCTGGAGCGCGCCGACGGCCGGCACCAACCCCGACTGGATCGCTGACCGGTTCTTCACTGTTTCGCTTCCAGTCGATGAGCTCAAAGCTCTGCAGGATGGCAGCGGCCTGGCACTGGTGTTTAAAGCGGCGCTTGGGCAGAGCACGGTGGAGAGTGAGGCGGTGGAGTTTCCAGCGCGCACTTACACGATCAAAGCGGCTCTTGCTCTGGTTATCAATACCGAGCCTGTATCGCTTGGCGGCTGGATTTTCCGTTCCGATCACACTCCCACAAATCCTCCGGGTGGCAGTTTTGTCGACAGGCAGGCAAGCGGGGGCGTCCCACCCTATCAATACTCATCAAGCAACTCAGCGGCCGCAGAAGTGAATATCACCAATGGTCGGGTGATTTCCAAAGGCAACGGTACCGCTGTCATTACGGTTCGCGATAGTGCAAACCAGACGGTGTCCTACCCTGTTTCAGTCTCGAACGTATATCGAATCTTTGGAACCGGCGCGTTCAATACCTATACCCAATGCAGCAATGCGGCGGCTAATCAGCGTGGGCGAATTCCGTCCTTGGCGGAGTGGCGTTCATATATCAGCACCTATGCGGGCTTAGCGACAGACCATGTATGGTGCTGGGCGGCTGATTCGGCCGGCCTTGGCAAACGCTGGGCGATTTATCCGGCCACAGGAGAAGCGAAGGTTTTAAGAGATCTGGGTTTTGGAGGCGACACGGCGCACGGGTACGGCATCAGGTAATCCGGGCTTGATACCCCGTAACCGTCACCTATTCAGGACAATCTGAATACAACGGATAAGGATAGGGATTTATCTGATGGCAATCGCGAGCAGGCTCGCTCATGCAATGGATCTTGCCGGGCACTTAACCAGTGACCAACGCAGATCCACTGTGGGAGCGGGCTTGCTCGCGAAGAGGCCATTACTGCTGTCGGCTATTCCTTTGGCACAACATTATCCAGCGCCTGATTCACCGCCAACTCCCCCAGCATCACTACCTGCGCAATGCCCAGCGCCGTATTGCGACTGGGCCCGTCCAGCGTCCCGGCGAAGTCACCGAGCATGACCGTGACCGAGGCCAGGGATTCGCAGGCGTTGGCCAGCAGGGATTCGGTGTCGGTTTGTGGATTGACGAGGAACATGCTGCTGGGGGTGTATGGCGTCGCCATGATTTGCGCGGGTGCGAGGTAGTGGTCGAGGGCGCGTTCGGCGGCTTCGTGGAGCTTTCTGGAGTTGAGGGATTCGTAGGGGGATAGCGGGTCTGTGGTCGGTGGGTTGGGCTTGGGTTCGGGCATCAGATGGAACTCCGATCGAGGTACTTTGAAAGGATGATGACCTGTAGGCGCTGCCGCAGGTTCGGGCCGCGTTCGGACGATCTTTTGAGGTTGCTTTTAAAAAACAAAGTCAAAAGATCGCAGCCTTCGGCAGCTCCTACAGGGGGATCGGGCAGTTAGTTCGGCACGCGGCGGCCGTCCAGTACCCGGTTGACCATCAGTTCACTGAGCATGATCACCTGATGCAGCATCAGCATCGCCCGGCGCTGTGGGTGGTCGACGACGTCGCCAATATCGCGGGCCATGTCGCTGGCGGCGGCTAATGATTCGCAGGCTTCGACGAGCAACGTTTCTTCGTCCACGGTGGGGTCGATGAGGAAGATTCTGTTCGCCTTGCATGACGAGGTTGAAGGGATCGAGATCTTCAATGCGCCGGGGTTGAGGTAGAAGTTGATGGCGCGGTCGGTTGCCGCTTTTATCTTCTGCGGGTCGAGGGCTGGGTCGTACGGGATTGAGGTATCCGGGGGGTTGGGTGTGGCTTTGAACATGGATGAAACTCCGTATCGAGAAATAGGAGCCATCACCCTCGCTACCAAACGATGGGTGGCGGCCATGCGCGGGTTGGTAGACCGGTCGATACGGAACCCGGCGCTCACGAATGAGCCCCACGCATGTCCACCATAAAACTGAGCCCCAAAAAGAGGCTGCATAAGGTGACGCCATACGACCGTACCGAAATGGGCTACCAAACCCGATCACTGTTTTCCAGCGACAGGGAAACGATAAGCCCAACGCATAGCCGTGTAAGCCGGCGGATTCTGGCGTACGCGTAGGTAACGGCGCAAGGCGTTGTAGCCGTTATGGCGTAACGGTTCGTGTATTTTAAACGTGGTTGCGGGGTTATGTTTATTTGCGGGGTTTGCCCTGTTGTTTTGATTTTGTCTGATAGGCCGCTTTCGCGAGCAAGCCCGCTCCCACAGTTTGACCGAGTGCATTCAGTCAGAGATTGGTCGATCGGGAGGCCGCTTTCGCGAGCAGGCTCGCTCCCACAGGTTTTCTGGCGGCTCTGGTGATTTGTAATACGGCCTGAGGCATCTGGAAGGAACTGCCCGCTCACAGACCAGTCGCATGAACAGGAAGCCGTTTTTTCAGAGGAGTGAACGTGTCCAGCGATCCCAAGCGTCACGCCGTCGACGCACCCGTCATCCATCGCCTGCGCGTGTTGACGGTCAACACTCACAAGGGTTTTACCGCCCTCAACCGGCGCTTCATCCTGCCGGAACTGCGCGAAGCGGTGCGCAGCACCTCGGCTGATCTGGTGTTTCTGCAGGAGGTGGTGGGCGAACACGAGCGACATTCCAATCGCTACCACGAGTGGCCGCAAACCTCGCAATACGAATTTCTCGCCGACAGCATGTGGAGCGACTTTGCCTACGGGCGCAACGCGGTGTACCCCGATGGTCATCATGGCAATGCCCTGCTGTCGAAATACCCGATCCGCGAATACCGCAACCTCGACGTGTCGATCACCGGCCCCGAGCGCAGAGGCCTGCTGCACTGCGTGCTGGACGTACCGGGCCACGCCGAAGTGCACGCGATCTGCGTGCACCTGAGTCTGCTGGAAAGCCACCGCCAATTGCAGTTGCAGCTGCTTTGCCAGTTGCTCGAATCATTGCCCGACGATGCACCGGTGATCATTGCCGGCGACTTCAATGACTGGCAGCTGCAGGGCAATGCCGCCCTCGCCCGCCGCGATTACCTGCACGAAGCCTTCGAACGCCACCACGGCCGCCCGGCCAAGACCTACCCTGCGCGTTTTCCACTGCTGCGCCTGGACCGCATCTACCTGCGCAATGCCAGCAGCCACGACCCGCAGATCCTCGGCAACAAGCCGTGGACACACTTGTCGGATCATTTGCCGCTGGCGGTGGAAGTGCACCTGTAATCCTGCTGCGGCAGCGATCCCCGGATCACCGAAAACGCCTGTGGGAGCAGGCTTGCCCGCGATGACGGCGGATCAGGCAACACAGATGATGTTGAATGTTCCGACCTCTTCGCGAGCAAGCTCACTCCCACAGGGTTAGCGGTGTCTGGATCAACCCTCCGGCTTGAGAATCAACACCGCCAGCGGCGGCAGATTCAGCTCCAGCGACAACGACTGGCCATGGCTCGGCACCTCTTCGGTAAATGCCCCGCCGCCATTGCCATAGTTGGACCCGGCGTAAGTGTCGGCATCACTGTTGAGCAACTCCGCCCAGCGCCCGGCAAACGGCACCCCGACCCGGTACGACTGACGCGGCACCGGAGTAAAGTTGGCCACCACCAGCACCGGTTTGCCGTCCTTGCTCCAGCGCAGCCACGCGTACACGCTGTTGATCGCGTCATCGCCAATCAGCCACTGGAAACCCTGCGGCGCATCGTCCTGATCGTGCAGCGCCGGTTCTTCGCGGTACAGGCGGTTGAGGTCGCCGACCAGTTTCTGCACGCCTTTGTGTTCCGAGTATTGCAGCAGGTACCAGTCCAGTTGCTGATCGTGATTCCACTCGCGCCACTGGCCGAATTCGCAGCCCATGAACAACAGCTTCTTGCCCGGATGGGTCCACATGAAACTCAGATAGGCGCGCAGGTTGGCGAATTTCTGCCAGCGGTCGCCGGGCATCTTGTCGATCAGCGAGTGCTTGCCGTGCACCACTTCGTCGTGGGAGATCGGCAGGATGAAGCGCTCGGACCAGGCATAGACCAGACCAAAACTCAGTTCGTTGTGATGGTGCGCGCGGTACACCGGATCCTGCTGGATGTAGTGCAGCGAGTCGTGCATCCAGCCCATGTTCCATTTGTAGGCGAAACCGAGACCACCCTGCTGGGTGCTCTGACTGACGCCCGGCCATGCGGTGGACTCCTCGGCGATCACCAGCGCCCCCGGGGCCTCCAGCTCGACCACGTCATTCAAGTGACGAAGGAAATCGATCGCCTCGAGATTCTCGCGCCCGCCGTGACGGTTCGGCACCCATTCGCCGGCCTTGCGCGAATAGTCGCGATAAAGCATCGAGGCCACCGCATCAACGCGCAGACCGTCGATATGGAAATGCTTCAACCAGTGCAAGGCCGACGCCAGCATGTAGCCGTGAACTTCGGTACGCCCGAGGTTGTAGATCAGCGTGTCCCAATCTTGGTGAAAGCCTTCCAGCGGGTTGCCATATTCGTACAGTGCGGTGCCGTCGAACTGCGCCAGACCGTGAGTATCTGTGGGGAAATGCGCCGGCACCCAGTCGAGGATCACGCCGATATCGGCGCGGTGACAGGCGTCGACGAACTCACCGAACTGCTCTGGCGTGCCGTATCGGGCACTCGGGGCGAATTGCGAGAGCAACTGATAACCCCATGAGCCGCCAAACGGGTGCTCCATGATCGGCATCAGTTCGATGTGGGTGAAACCCAGTTCCTTGACGTAAGGGATCAGCCGTTCGGCCAGTTCCGGCCAGGTGTACTGGCGGGCGACTTCGCCCAGATCGTCCAGTTCGCACTGCCACGAGCCGGCATGCAATTCGTAGATCGACAGCGGCGCTGAATGCTTCTGCCGTTCGCGACGGCCGTTCATCCAGTCCTGATCCTGCCAGTTGATCTGCAGCGGTGCGGCGACTTTCGACGCGGTGTCCGGCGGCAGGCTGGTGGCCAGGGCCATCGGGTCGGCCTTCAGCGGCAGGATGCCGTGGGCGCCAAGGATTTCGTACTTGTACAACTCCCCTGCTTGCAGGCGCGGAATGAACAACTCCCAGACCCCGGACGGATGGCGCAGGCGCATCGGATGGCGACGACCATCCCACACGTTGAAATCACCGACCACCGACACTCGGCGAGCATTCGGCGCCCACACGGCAAAACGCACACCGTCGACGCCATCGACGGTGGTCAGTTGCGCGCCGAGGCAACTGCTGAGGTCGCGGTGATTGCCTTCAGCGAACAGATACAAATCCATTTCGCCGAGCAACTGGCCGAAGCTGTACGGATCTTCCGCCACCTGTTCGCCGCCGGCCCAACGCGTGCGCAGCAGATACGGCCGCGCCTGATCGAAGTGACCGACAAACAATCCCGGTGTTTCGGTGGCTTGCAGTTCGCCGCGTTCTTCACCGCTGTCCTTGTCCAGCACTTCGACTTTCAATGCACCCGGCAGATAAGCGCGGATGAACTGCCCACCGGCACCATCACCGTGCGGGCCGAGAATGGAAAACGGGTCGTGGTGTTCCGCGCGCACCAGGGCGTCGATGTCCCGCGCCGCCGGCAATAACGCTTCTTTAGCGTGACCCTGTTCCTTGTTCGAGAAACTCATGACTACTCTCCACCAAGATCGGAAAAGGGTTTAAGCCCCGTCAATAACCCATACAAACCGTGCAACGGCACGGGCAGCCACGTGGGGCGATTTTCGGCTTCATAGGCCACTTCATAGGCCGCCTTCTCCAGGCCGAACAGCGCAAGCGCAGCGTCGGCACCCGCAGGATCCTGCCAGGCATGATCAAGACTAGCTGCCGCTTGGCGATATGCCTGAACAAATGCCTCGCGCGCCTCACGCAGGTAGCGCTCGGCAACCCGATGCCGGGCCGCTTCGGACTCTGGACTGTGATCGACGTTGTGCACGTTGATCGTCATCGCCGCCGCGTAATCGAAGGAACGCAGCACGCCGCTGACGTCCTTGTACGGACTGTGTTTGCCGCGCCGTTCGTGCAGCGGCCGCGCCGGTTCACCCTCGAAATCGATCAGATAGGCATCGCCCTTGATCACCAGCACCTGACCCAAATGCAAGTCGCCGTGGACGCGAATCCGCAAGCCGCCAACGGCTTTCTGCGAAAGTTCCTGCACATGGCCGAGGATGACTTTTTTGTTGTCCAGCAGCCGCGCGACCATTTTCTGATCCGCCGCGCTCAGATGACTTTGATGTTGCTTGAGCAGCTTCAAGGCATGCTCGACCTGCGCCGCGACGTCCTTGCCAGTGGCTTGGGCGTCCTTGGCGCTGGTGGTTTGCGGGGCGAAGTCGGGGTTGTTGCTTGGCGCCGCCAGCACCTGGTGCATTTCGCCCAGACGCTGGCCGAGCATGCCGGCAAAGTCCTTCAGTTCGCCGAGGGCGTTGTAATGCTGTTCCTGCTCGGACATCGCGTCCGCCAGCTCATCACGCAACGCCCGTTCGAGGTTGTTCTGCGTCCATTCCCAGGCATCGCCCTGATTGCTCAGATAGCCTTGGGCGATCATCAGCAGGTTGTCTTCGCCCGCGCCATCGCGGCGGATCACCGAGCCGAGCAGCGGCGAGATGTTGGCGAAACCGGCCTCGGTCAGGTACGCGCTCATTTCCAGTTCCGGGTGAACACCCGAGGCGACCTTGCGGATCAGCTTCAGCACCAGACTGTTGCCGATCACCACCGAACTGTTCGATTGCTCGGCCGACAGATAACGCACCTCGGATTCGGCGCCAAGGCCGAGTTTTTCCAGTTGCGCGGTCGGCGCGAAACGAATCTCGCCCTGTTCGGAATTGAGCACGGTGTTGCTCTGCATGCCTTGCAGCACCGCGTGCACGAACGTTTCGAGGCTGAACGCATCAGTGATCAGACCGACCTGACGCCCGCGACGAACCCGGGACAACGCCAGTTGCTGCGGCAACGCCGGCCCGACCTGATCTTCAGCGATGAAGCCGAACGGCAGTTGATAGCGGCTGGTCTGCCCGGCGCTGGTGACTTCGATCTCGCTGAGCAACACCGGATGCTGCGCATCGCCGAAGCGCACGCCGTAGGCCAGATTGACCTGTTCGATGGCTGCGTCCTTGCCGGCGAACCAGCGGCGGTTCTGCAGCCAGCTCGGCAGAATGCTCTGCTCCAGCGTGTTGCGGGTCGGCGTTTCGAGCAGTTCTTCCATGCGTTTTTTCAGCACCAGGGTGGTGAAGTCCGGCAGGCTCTGCGCCGGCTCCACGTGCCAGCTCGGCATCTGGTTTTCCGTGGCTAGGGCGAACCAGTAGAAACCATACGGCGCCAGGGTCAGGAGGAAATTCAACTGGCCGATTGGCGGGAACGCGTTACCGCCGAGCATCTCCACCGGGACCATGCCGACGTAGGCCGACAGATCGAGTTCTGCTGCCTGCGCGCTGCGCGAGACGTTGGCCACGCAAAGAATGATTTCGTGCTTGCCGTCGGCGTCGGTGAACTCGCGGGTGTAGGCCAGAATCCGTCGGTTGCTCGGCGAAAGCATCTTCAGCGTGCCACGACCGAACGCC
Source organism: Pseudomonas fluorescens (assembly GCF_004683905.1). NCBI lineage: Bacteria > Pseudomonadati > Pseudomonadota > Gammaproteobacteria > Pseudomonadales > Pseudomonadaceae > Pseudomonas > Pseudomonas fluorescens. The sequence goes on along the minus strand of NZ_CP038438.1, from coordinate 2,913,730 downwards.
TTGGACTGCTTGCGCACGGCAAGCATGCGTCGCGTCCAGTTCAGCAGCGAGTGCGGGTCGCCGGCCTGGGTTTCGACGTTGACCGACAGATAACCGTATTGCGGATCCATGATTGGCGGCAGCACCAGACTGGCCGGATCGGCGCGGGAGAAGCCGCCGTTGCGGTCAATAGACCATTGCATCGGAGTACGCACACCGTCGCGGTCGCCGAGGTAGATGTTGTCGCCCATGCCGATTTCGTCGCCGTAATACAACGTCGGCGTGCCGGGCATCGACAGCAGCAGGCTGTTGAGCAACTCGACACGGCGGCGGTCACGCTCCATCAACGGCGCCAGACGCCGACGAATGCCAAGGTTGATCCGCGCGCGACGGTCAGCGGCGTAGTAGTTCCACAGGTAGTCGCGCTCCTTGTCGGTGACCATCTCCAGCGTCAACTCATCGTGGTTACGCAGGAAGATTGCCCACTGGCAGTTGGCAGGAATTTCCGGGGTTTGCCGCAGAATGTCGGTGATCGGGAAGCGATCTTCCTGGGCCAGCGCCATGTACATGCGCGGCATCAGCGGGAAGTGAAAGGCCATGTGGCATTCGTCACCGTTGACGCCCTCGGCATCGGTGTCGCCGAAGTACAGCTGGGTGTCTTCCGGCCATTGGTTGGCCTCGGCCAGCAGCATGCGGTCCGGGTAATTGGCATCGATCTCGGCACGGATCTGCTTGAGGACATCGTGGGTCTCGGGCAGGTTTTCGTTATTGGTGCCGTCGCGCTCGATCAGGTACGGAATCGCGTCGAGGCGCAGGCCGTCGATGCCCATGTCCAGCCAGTAACGCATCACCGACAGCACCGCTTTCATCACTTGCGGATTGTCGAAGTTGAGGTCGGGCTGGTGCGAATAGAAACGGTGCCAGAAGTACTGACCGGCGACCGGATCCCAGGTCCAGTTCGACTTCTCGGTGTCGAGGAAGATGATCCGCGTGCCGTCGTACTTCTGATCGTCATCCGACCACACATAGAAGTCGCGCGCCGCCGAACCGGGCTTGGCCTTGCGCGCCCGCTGGAACCACGGGTGCTGATCCGAGGTGTGGTTGATGACCAACTCGGTGATCACCCGCAAACCACGCTTGTGCGCCTCGGCGATAAAGCGCTTGGCGTCGGCCATGGTCCCGTAGTCGCTGTGTACGCCGCGGTATTCGGCGATGTCATAGCCGTCATCGCGACGTGGCGACGGGTAGAACGGCAGCAGCCAGATGGTGTTGACGCCGAGTTCGGCGATGTAATCGAGTTTGGCGATCAGGCCGGGAAAGTCGCCGATCCCGTCGTTGTTGGAGTCGAAAAACGATTTGACGTGAACTTGATAGATCACCGCATCCTTGTACCAGAGCGGGTCTTTGATAAAGGTGGCTGCCTTGGGTTTCTTCGCCATGTGAAACTCCTGTTCAATTCTGTCAGACCACACGGATGCCCTGTGATGAGGGGCTCTGTGGTGAGGGGATTCATCCCCGACGGGCTGCGAAGCGGCCCTGCTTTTATTCAGTTTTACCCGGTTGTTCTTTGTGGCTGCTGCGCAGCCAGTCGGGGATGAATCCCCTCACCACAAGTTTTTGAGCAAGGTCTTACGCGGCAGTAATCCGCCAGATCCCGAACGGCTGGTACGCCGGGTCAATGCGCATGAATTGATACTTGCCATGCCAGTCCCAGCGATGCCCGTTCATCAAGTCTTCACCGTGGGTGGTTGCGTCGTCGGGCAGGCCCATCTCCCACAGCGGCAGTTCGAAATTGGCTTCCTGCACGTTGTGCGGATCGAGGCTCACCGCCACCAGAATGAAATTGCTGCCGTCGAAGCTGCGCTTGCCGAAGTACAGAATGTTGTCGTTCCAGGCGTTGTAGACCTTCAGCCCCAGGTGCGTGTGCAGCGCCGGGTTCTGCCGGCGGATGCGATTGAGCTGGGCGATTTCGGCAATGATGTTGCCCGGCGCATTGAAGTCGCGGACGCGGATCTCGTACTTCTCCGAATCGAGGTATTCCTCCTTGCCCGGCACCGGCGCCGCTTCGCACAACTCATAACCGGAATACATGCCCCACAAGCCCGAGCCCATGGTCGCCAGCGCCGCGCGGATCAGAAACCCCGGCCGCCCCGACTCATGCAGGAACGCCGGGTTGATGTCCGGCGTGTTGACGAAGAAGTTCGGCCGGTAGCATTCACGCCACGGCGACTCGTTGAGTTCACTGAAGTAAGTCGCCAGCTCCGACTTGGTGTTGCGCCAGGTGAAATAGGTATAACTCTGGGAATAACCGACCTTGCCCAGCCGCGCCATCATCGCCGGCGTGGTGAACGCCTCGGCGAGGAAGATCACTTCCGGGTGCAGCGCCCGCACATCGGCGATCAGCCATTGCCAGAACGGCAGCGGCTTGGTGTGCGGATTGTCGACGCGGAAGATTTTCACACCTTCGTTGACCCAGCCGACGACGATATCGCGCAGTTCCACCCAGAGGCTGGGGATCGCATCCGGCGCATAGAAGTCGACGTTGACGATGTCCTGGTATTTCTTCGGCGGGTTTTCCGCGTATTTGATCGTGCCGTCCGGGCGCCAGTTGAACCAGCCTGGATGCTGCTTGAGCCACGGGTGATCCTGCGAACACTGGATGGCGAAATCGAGGGCGATTTCCAGGCCATGCTCAGCGGCGGCGGCGACCAACCGACGGAAATCTTCGCGAGTGCCGAGCTGCGAGTGAATCGCCTCGTGGCCGCCCTCCTCACTACCGATCGCGTACGGACTGCCCGGATCATCCGGGCCGGCGGTCAGGGAATTGTTGCGGCCCTTGCGGTGGGCGCGGCCGATCGGGTGGATCGGCGTGAAGTACAACACGTCAAAACCCATGTCCTGAATCATCGGCAGGCGCGAGTGCACGTCGTTGAACGTGCCGTGACGCTTGGGATCGTCGGTGATCGAGCGCGGAAACAGCTCGTACCAACTGGCAAACTCGGCCAGTTCCCGTTCGACATCCACCGGGAATTCGGCGCTCAGGCTCAGATAGGCACGGTGATCGGCCTGCGCCATCAATTGCGCACTGCGCGAGTGCAGAAACAGCGCCACCTGCTCGGTTTCGAGCAGGCCGGACAATTCATAATGCAGTGCGGCGAGTTGCTCGCTGAGCTGACCGTCGCTGCGCTCGGCGGCCTGCAGCACCATGCTGCGCCCTTCCTGCAGTTCGAGCGACACCGGGACGGCGGCGTTGTGCTTCTTCTCCAGTTCGTACTGGAAACTGGCGAAATGGTCGATCCACGCTTCGATGCAGTACAGATAGCGACCCTGGCGGTCCGGACGAAACTGCCCCTGCCAACTGTTATTGCCCAGCTCGTTCATCACCTCGCTGTGCCAGCTCTCTTCGCCCTCCGCACGCCAGCGGATGCGCACGGCCAGCTTGTCATGGCCGTCGGCGAAGACCTTGCTGGTGACGATCACTTCACGCTCGACGATCGACTTCACGGCAAACTGCCCGCCATCGAGGGTCGGCATAGTGTTTTCGATCACGATGCGCGGCAGCAGCAACGCCTGCGACAGCGGCATGTGCGGGTTGTAGCTCTGCTCTGAAGGTTTTTCAGCAGACATCGAGCATCTCTCCTTAACGCCCCAAGGACGCTCTTGTGCCGGAACAGTGTTCACAATGAGGCACCGGCCCCGACTTGAACTCACTTAGGTTCCGAGCGACCGGCGCGGGGAAAAGTTCACAGGGATTTGTCTGGACAGAAAAGCGGATCGAATTCATCACACGGTGGTCAATCCACTTAAGCACTTCTCACGCCATGTGCCACACGGAGGTCTACAGATGAACATCCCGATCCCGGCCGAAACGCCTGATCCGAACATCGACAAACCCACCCTGCCCGAGACCGAGCCGCAGCCGATTCCCGAGCAGGAACCCCCAGGCACCACGCCACCGCCGAAGGAAGAGCCGCCGACGACGATGCCGCCCGTGATCGTTTAAGCACCCAGCCGATCGTTCCCACCCACCATGGGAACGATCGGTTACAGGTGCTGGTTTTTCTCCCCATCCTTCTCAAACATCCTGACCACCCGTGGCATCACGCTGAAAATCCCCAGCGCCAGCAAAGTGCTGAGCAGCGCCGTCGCTTCCCTGCCCAACCCGGCCGCCACGCCGATCGCCGCCGTCATCCACAATCCGGCTGCCGTGGTCAGTCCTTTCACGTGCCCTTCGTCACCTTCCTGATTCTTCAAAATCGTCCCGGCGCCCAAAAAGCCGATCCCGGCGATCACTCCCTGCAACACCCGGCTCATCGCATCGGATTCAGCCCCTGAGGTCTGCGGCACCAGCACAAACAGCGCCGCCCCCAACGCCACCAGCATGTGCGTACGCACCCCGGCAGCCTTGCCCTTATGCTCACGTTCGAAACCGAGAATTCCGCCCAGCACCGCCGCCATCAACAGGCGCACGGTAATGCGCGTCAGTTGCGAAGCATCGCCGACGTCGGCGAACTCCGCTTGCAGCGTCACCCACACTTCATGCCACCAGGCGTTCATCGCTCCCTCCTTTCTTATTGGTCGTTAGTGGATGGACAGCAGCGACCATTAATCAGTTGCGCAGAACGATCGGCCACGCGCGCGCCCTAACCTCTTAGGTACCCATGAAAAAAGGACAGCCTCATGCCCGTTCGAATCGATGAATCCAACCCCGAATCAAAAGTGTGTTTTTTCACCGTCGAAAATGGAGAAGAAATTCGTATCTGCGACACCCTGGAAGTCAAAACGGATAGCGAAAAAGCCATGTCGTTCGTAGAGATTGAAAACCGGCGCATTTACATCACCGAAGCAGAAGCCGACGCCTTGACCGTCGCCGGTGCGAAGGATGGCCGCAAGCACCTGAAGGCTGACGAGAGTGATTCGGTGATTTGACTGACCCTGATCAACATCCGGCGCAGACGCCTGCGATAGGCGTTTGCGCCTGCGCCTGCGGGCTGCTTCAAGTTGTCGCAGGATGTGTGCCCAGAGCCATCTGATACGCTTTTTATTAAAATAGCTGAGTCTGTTATGCAAACAGATCGGCGCTCATAGTTCGCTCGCCTGATGGAGGCTGATGAGCGAATGACCATGAGCGAACAAATCCCCGTCCGAACCGTAGAAGCAAGCCCCACCATAAAAAATGTGCCTGGTCGCCCGATGAAGGCGAAGGCCGGCTCCACCGACAATCACATCCACACCCGCAGTTTCACCGGCCTGTTCCGCACCTTGCGCATCAGCGGCGCGGGCTTTCTCTTTTTGCTGTTCTTCGGCACCGTGTGGCTGAACTGGGGCGGTCGTCAGGCCGTGCTGTGGGACTTGGCCGAAAGCAAATTCCACATCTTCGGCGCGACCTTCTGGCCACAGGATTTCATCTTGCTCTCGGCGCTGCTGATCATTGCTGCGTTCGGTCTGTTCGCCATCACCGTGTTCGCCGGCCGGGTCTGGTGCGGTTACACCTGCCCGCAGAGCTCGTGGACGTGGATCTTCATGTGGTGCGAAAAAGTCACCGAGGGCGAACGCAACCAGCGGATCAAACTGCAAGCGGCGCCCTGGAGCCTGAACAAACTGGCCCGGCGCGCGGCCAAGCACACTCTGTGGCTGGCGATCAGCGTGATGACCGGGCTGACGTTTGTCGGCTACTTCACGCCGATCCGGCCGCTGGCCGAAGAGCTGTTCACCCTGCAGATCGGCGGGGTCAGTCTGTTCTGGGTACTGTTCTTCACCGCCGCCACTTACATCAACGCCGGTTGGCTGCGCGAAGCGGTGTGCATGCATATGTGCCCGTATGCGCGGTTCCAGAGCGTGATGTTCGACAAGGACACCCTGGCGATATCCTACGACGTCGCCCGTGGCGAAAACCGTGGCCCGCGCAAACGCGACGTGAAACCTGCCGAAGCCGGCCTCGGTGATTGCATCGATTGCCAGTTGTGCGTGCAGGTATGCCCGACCGGCATCGACATCCGCGATGGCCTGCAGATGGAATGCATCGGCTGCGCAGCGTGCATCGACGCCTGTGATTCGATCATGGACAAAATGAATTACCCGCGCGGCCTGATCCGCTACAGTTCCGAACGCGAATTGCAGGGCGGCAAGACCCACCTGCTGCGGCCTCGGCTGATTGGTTATGTCGCGGTGCTGCTGGTGATGATCGGCGCACTGGCGCTGGCCTTGGTTGAGCGGCCGATGGTCTCGCTGGACGTGACCAAGGATCGTGGGCTGTTTCGCGAGAACGGTCAGGGCCAGATCGAAAACATCTACACCCTCAAGGTCATCAACAAGACCCAGCAGCGCCAGGACTACACCCTGAGCCTGGTGGACGGCGACGGCTTCCAGTTGCAGGGCAAGACCGAACTGAGCCTGGCGCCGGGAGAGATTGTCGATGTGCCCGTATCGGTGGCGATGACCACGGAACGCCCGGCCAGCAGCTCGCAGACCTTGAGCTTCAAGATCGCCGACAGCGACGAGCCCGAGATTTATAGCGTGGCGAAAAGCAGGTTTGTGGCGCCGATGAATCGCTGAGCCGTTAGAATCCTCCCCCTCACCCCAGCCCTTTCCCCCCAGGGGGCGAGGGGGAAAGGGAGCAGATCTCAGTGGCTTTCAAACCCGAGTTCGACTCCGGGCTTTCAAGTCGGCGTAACTCGAACATACAACCCGATCAGTCCCCTCTCCCCCCGGGAGAGGGCTAGGGTGAGGGGCTTTCCCTGACACCCTACACACCCAACCAGCACCAAGGCCCCCGATGAAACGCTACGAAAAATTCGCCGACGACATCGCTGAACTGATCCGCTCCGGCGTGCTCGGCCCCGGGCAACGGGTGCCGTCGGTGCGCTACGCCAGCCAGACTTACGGGGTCAGCCCGTCCACGGTGTTCCAGGCCTATTACCTGCTGGAACGTCGCGGTCTGATCCGCGCGCGGCCGCGCTCCGGTTACTTCGTCAACACCCACGCACCGAGTCCGTTCTCGGAGCCGGTGATCAGCAGCCACGTCAACGACTCCACCGAAGTCGACGTCAGCGAACTGGTGTTCTCGGTGCTGGAATCGATCAAGGATCCGAGCACCGTGCCCTTCGGCTCGGCGTTCCCCAGCCCGACCCTGTTCCCATTGCAACGGCTGTCACGTTCGCTGGCCAGTGCGGCGCGGGAGATGGACCCGCGCATGGTGGTCACCGACATGTCGCCGGGCAACCCGCAACTGCGTCGGCAGATCGCCCTGCGCTACATGGTTGGCGGCTTGATGCTGCCGATGGAAGAACTGCTGATCACCAACGGCGCCCTCGAAGCGCTGAATCTGTGCCTGCAAGCGGTGACCGAGCCGGGCGATCTGGTGGCCATCGAAGCCCCGGCGTTCTACGCCAGCCTGCAAGTGCTGGAGCGCTTGAAACTCAAAGCCGTGGAAATCCCCGTGCACCCGCGCGACGGTATCGACCTCGGCGTGCTCGCCCAGACCCTGGAGCGCCATCCGATCAAGGCCTGCTGGTGCATGACCAGTTTCCAGAACCCGATGGGCGCGACCATGCCCGAGGCGAAGAAACAGGAACTGGTGGAACTGCTGCGCCGGCATCAGGTGCCGCTGATCGAGGACGACGTCTACGCCGAACTCTATTACGGTCAGCAGGCACCGAAACCGGCCAAGGCCTTCGACACCGAAGGGCTGGTGATGCACTGCGGTTCGTTCGCCAAGAGCCTGGCCCCCGGCTACCGCATCGGCTGGGTCGCCGCCGGGCGTTACGCACAGAAAATCGAACGGCTGAAACTGATGACCTCGCTCTGTGCCTCGATGCCGGCGCAAGCGGCCATCGCCGACTACCTGCAACACGGCGGCTACGACCGCCACTTGCGCAAACTGCGCTACGCCCTGGAAGAACAGCAAAGCGCGATGCTCGCAGCGATTGCCCGCTATTTCCCGGCGCAGACCCGCGTCAGCCAGCCGGCGGGCGGCTACTTCCTTTGGCTGGAACTGCCACCGCAGATGGATTCGTTGAAGTTGTTTCAGATGGCATTGGCGCAAGGCATCAGCATCGCGCCGGGGCCGATCTTCTCGCCGACTCAGCGGTTCAGGAACTGCATTCGCCTGAATTACGGCAGCCCGTGGACCGAGGATTCGGAGAAGGCGATGGAGACGTTGGGGCGGATTGTGCGGTCGTTCTGACAGACAGATGTTGGGGCTTATGACGCCTTCGCGAGCAAGCCCGCTCCCACAGTAGACCGCATTCCATCTGGAGAAACGCGGTCTACTGTGGGAGCGGGCTTGCTCGCGAAGAGTCCAGATCAGGCAACACAAATCCCAACGATCAGCGCCCGCCACCCAAATCAACAAACGTCCCGGTCGCATAAGAAGCCTTGTCCGACAACAACCAGACAATCGCCTCCGCCACTTCATCCGGGCGCCCGCCCCGGGCCATCGGAATCGCCGACTCAAGCTTGCTGACCCGATCAGGATCGCCGCTCAGTGCATGGAAATCGGTATAGATATAGCCCGGACGCACCGCGTTGACCCGAATCCCCTCACCCGCCACTTCCTTGGACAGACCGATGGTGAAGGTGTCGAGTGCGCCTTTGGACGCGGCGTAGTCGACGTACTCGTTGGGCGAACCCAGGCGCGCGGCGACCGAGGAGACGTTGACGATGCTGCCGCCCTGCCCGCCGTGTTTGGGCGACATGCGCAGGATCGCGTGCTTGGCGCAGAGGATCGGCGCCAGGACGTTGGTTTTCATGATTTTAAGAATGCGGAATTCGGACATTTCATCGACCCGCGACTTGTGCCCGACGGTGCCGGCGTTGTTCACCAGCGCGGTGACCCGCCCCAATTCGGTGTCGACCCGCTGAAACAGCGCGATCACTTCGTCTTCGATGCTGACATCGGCGCGTACCGCAATGGCTTGCGCCCCCAGCGCCCGCACTTGCTCCAGCACGCTTTGCGCGGCCTGTTCATCCGACTGATAGTTGATGCAGATCCGATAGCCCTGCCCGGCAGCCAACAACGCCGTAGCGGCGCCAATTCCGCGCCCGCCACCGGTGATTACCATGACTTTATCCATGCTGGCCCTTCCCCCCAATGCACACGTAACAGTCGGGTTGAAGAATAACCGCCATTGGGCGGTTTTGCATGGGCTCTGTCAAAGACAAAACCCTGCATGAGACTGAGATGTTTTTTGTGGCGAGGGAGCTTGCTCCCGCTCGGCTGCGAAGCATCCGTGATGCCGGGCAACACAGTAAAACCGAGTAAAAACGCGGCCGCTTCGCGCCCCGGCGGGAGCAAGCTCCCTCGCCACAGAATGCAGTCAGACTGCCGCCAAAGCCTCTCCACGGGCAATGTTCTGCATGAACGCATCCGCCGGCATCGGATGCCCCAACAGATAGCCCTGCAAAGAATCACAACCCAACTGCGTGAGAAAATCCTGCTGCACGCCGGTCTCCACCCCCTCGGCAACAATGCGCAAACCGAGTGCCTGCCCCAACGCCACAATCGCCGAGACGATGGCCGCGTCATCGCTGTCGTGCTCCAGATCGCGGACAAAACCGCGGTCGATCTTCAGCTCGTTGGCCGGCAAACGCTTGAGGTACATCAGGCTCGAATAACCGGTGCCGAAGTCGTCGATCGACAGGTCGACGCCCATGTCGGACAACTCCTGCAACACCTTCATGCTCGCATCCGCGTCGCTCATGGCCGTGGTTTCGGTGATCTCCAGGGTCAGGCTGTTGGCCGGCAGGTGGTGGGTCGCCAGCGCCTTGGCCACGCTCTGCACCAGCCCCGCGTGGCAGAACTGCAAGGCCGAGAGGTTCACCGCAATGCGCCAGTCGGTGTAACCGAGCACGTACCATTCGCGCATCTGCCGGCAAGCTTCGTTGAGCACCCATTCACCGATGGCGATGATCAGGCCGGTCTTCTCCGCCAGATCGATGAACTTGTCCGGCAGCAACATGCCCTGGGTCGGATGCTGCCAGCGCAGCAGCGCTTCGGCACCGACCGGACGACCACTGATGGCGTCGAATTTGGGCTGGAAATACAGGCTGAACTGACTGTGTTCCAGCGCGGCGCGCAGGTCCTGCAACAGCTGCAGCTGCTTGCGCGCGTTGCTGTTCATCGAAGCATCGAAGAAGCTGTAACCGTTTTTTCCGCTGCCCTTGGCGTGATACATCGCCGCGTCGGCATTCATCAGCAGTTCCTGGGCGCTCAGGCCGTTACCCGGGTACAGGGCGATGCCGACGCTGGCAGAAATCTGCAAGTCGTGCTCGGCCACGCGGAACGCCTGACCGAGCAACCCGACCTGACGCGCAGCCAGTCCCAGAGCATCGTCGGGTTCGCTCAGACGCACCAGCAGCACGAACTCGTCGCCGCCAATTCGCGCGAGCGTATCCTGACTGCGCAGATCTTCGCGCAGGCGCACCCCGACTTCACGCAGCAACTGGTCACCCATGTGGTGGCCGAAGGCATCGTTGACCGGTTTGAAACCGTCCAGATCGATGAACATCAACGCAAAACAACCGCCCTGCTCCTCGACCTTCTTCATCGCCTGATTAATCCGGTCGTCCAGCAGCATACGGTTCGGCAGACCGGTCAGGGTGTCGTGCAATGCCAGTTGCGTCAGTTCACGGTTGGCCAGGGTCAGCGAATGCGCCAGATCGGCGGTACGCGCTTCAAGGCGCGCATCGAGAATCGAAGTGAGCAAGGCGATCGACAGCACCGCCAGCGTGGTGATCAGCACCAGATTGTCGAGGCCGTTGCCTTTTAGGCCGTCGAGCGTTGCGCCGCAGAAACTGCCATCAGGAAACTGCGCGGCGGCCATGCCGGTGTAGTGCATGCCGACAATCGCGATGCCCATGATCACTGCCGCACCACCACGAATCAGACGTACATAAGGCGAGTGCTGGCGCAGGCGGAAGGCGATCCATAACGCCGCCGCCGAGGCCCCGACCGCGATCAGCAATGAGGCGCCGAACAGGGTCGGGTCGTAATCGATGCCAGGCGTCATGCGCAGCGCGGCCATGCCGGTGTAATGCATTGCACTGATGCCGGCGCCCATGACCAAAGCGCCAAAGGCCAATTGCAAAATCGGCAGTTTCGGCTGGCTGACCAGCCACAGGGCAAACCCGCAGGACAGCACGGCAATCAGCAGCGACAGCGCGGTAATCGCAATGTCGTAGCCCAGGTCGATCGGCAGCTTGAAGGCCAACATGCCGATGAAGTGCATTGACCAGACGCCGACCCCCATCGCCAGTGCACCGCCGGCCGTCCAGAAATGCACTGCGCGCCCACGGGCGCTGGCGATGCGCCCGGTCAGATCGAGCGCGGTGTAGGACGCGAGGATCGCCACACACAAAGAAATGAAAACCAGGGTGAAGGAATAATTACCGATGAGCATGAAGATTCTCGCGACCACCCGCGCCGTACTGCGTCCATTCTCGGCTGGGCAAATGCGGCGATTGTACTGATTGCGCGGAAGAACGCACTGACAAAGTAATCATTTTGCCATCAACCCGATGAAACGCTTGTTTGATGGTTTTGCGAAGCTCTGGAACAACCATCACAACCTGTAGGAGCTGCGGCACGCTGCAATCTTTTGACCTTGTTTTTAAAGATCAAAAGATCGCAGCGTGCCGCAGCTCCTACACAGGCTATTCGGTGGCGAGTTGTCCGTCCCAGCCGCCACCCAGCGCCGCAATCAATTGCACACTGGCGATCAAGCGGTTCTGCAGAATGTTCAGCACAGTCCGCTCGTTGCTCAGCGCGGTGGCTTGCACCACGACCACATCGATGTAAGCAATCAACCCGGCCTTGTACTGGTTCTGGGTCAGGCGCAGCGAGTCGCGCGCGGCATCCAGTGCTTCCTGACGCACGGCCGCCTCGTCCTCATACACCTTCAATTGCACCAGATAGTTTTCCACTTCACGGAAGCCGTCGAGCACGGTCTGGCGGTACTTGGCGACGGTCTGGTCATAGACCGCCTCGGTACGGTCAACCTCGGCCGAACGGATGCCACCATCGAAGATCGGCAGATCCAGCTTTGGCCCGACCGACCAGAAACGGTTCGGTAGCGTTAAAAGATTTTTCGAGGTACTGCTGCTGTAGCCGCCGCTCATGCTCAAGGTCAGATCCGGGTAGTACGCGGCCTTGGCCACGCCGATATTGGCGTTGGCGGCGATCACCGAGCGTTCCGCCGAGGCAATATCCGGGCGCCGTTCCAGCAACTGCGAAGGCAGGCTCAGGGGAATCTGCGGCAGGTTCGGAATGTTCTGCGTTTCAGCGATGCTGAATTCGGCCGGCGCCTGCCCGGTGAGCACGGCGATGGCATTCTCAAACTGCGCGCGTTGCCAGATCAGGTCGACCAGATCGGCCTGGGTGGTTTTCAACTGGGTCTGCGCCTGCGCCACCGCATCGCGCCCGGATATCCCCGCGCGGTACTGGTTCTGGGTCATTTGCAGGGATTTTTCGTAGGCCGCGACGGTGGCTTCGAGCAGACGCTTCTGCTGATCGATAACCCGCAATTGCAGGTAGTTCTGCACCAGTTCCGACTGCTGACTCAGGCGCATCGCGGCCAGATCGGCAAAACTCGCCTGGGCGCTGGCCTGGTCGGCTTCCAGGCCTCGGCGCAATTTGCCCCAGATATCCGCTTCCCAACTCACGCCCAACTGCGCGTTGTAGGTGTCGCGAATGCCGCTGGCGGAACTGCTCAGGCTCGAACTGCTGCTGCCGGTGCCCTGGCTGGAGCGGGTCTTGCCCACGCTCAGGTCGACACTGGGATAAAACGCTCCACGGGCACTCCGCACCAAGGCCTGGGCCTGACGAAACTGGGCTTCGGATTGCGCCACGGTCTGGTTGGAACTGTTGAGTTTTTCGATCAGACCATTGAGTTGCTGATCGCCATACAACTCCCACCAGGCACCGCGCGCCAGCGAATCGCTCGGATTGGCCTGACGCCAGCCTTTGGCCTCTTTGTATTGCGCGACCTCGGCGGTCTGCGGACGCTGATAGTCCGGGCCCACAGCGCAGGCACTGAGCATCGCCACGCACAGCGACAGGCTCAACAGGCGCGAGCCGCGCGCAGTGGCCAGATTGAGAAGCGAACGGTCAGTCATAGCGGAGTTTCCAGAGCGGCGTCAGTACGCACGCCACGCCACTTGTTGAAGCGGTGGCGCAGCTTGTCGAGATAGAGGTAAACCACAGGCGTGGTGTAAAGGGTCAGGACCTGGCTGAAGATCAGGCCGCCGATGATGGTCAGGCCCAACGGCTGGCGCATTTCTGCGCCTTCCGCGCGGCCGAGCAGCAACGGCAAGGCGCCGAGGATCGCCGCCAGGGTGGTCATCAGAATCGGCCGCAGCCGTTGCAGGCAGGCGCTGCGGATCGACTCCAGCGGCGACAGGCCCTGATGGCGTTCCAGTTGCAGCGCCAGGTCGATCATCAGGATCGCGTTTTTCTTCACTACCCCGATCAGCAGGAACAGTCCGAGCAGCGAAATCAGGCTGAACTCGCCGCCCAGCGCATAGATCGACAGCAACGCACCGACCCCGGCCGAGGGCAAGGTCGAGAGAATCGTCAACGGGTGAATGTAGCTTTCATACAGCACACCCAGCACCAAATACACCGCGAGCAGCGCACCGAGGATCATGAATGGCTGACTCTTCTGCGTGGCGGCAAAGGCATCGGCGGTGCCGGCCATTTTCGCGATCACGTCTTCCGGCAGACCGACCTTGGCAATCGCCCGCTCGATCGCGGCACTGCCCTGCTCCACGGTCACGCCTTCAGCCATGTCGAACGCGATGCTTTCGGAGGCGAACTGGCCTTCGTGGCTGACGCGGTCGTCTTCCAGGCTGTTTTCATAATGGGCGATGGTCGACAACGGAATCCGCGCACCGTCAGCGGTAATCACCTGCACCTGATTGAGCGTCACCGGATCCTGCGCGTATTTCGGATTGACCTCCATCACCACCTGATACTGGTTGAGGCTGTCGTAGATCGTCGAAATCTGACGCTGGCTGTAGGCATTGTTCAACACCGCCGTGACCATGTTCATGTCGACCCCGAGGCGTTTGGCCTGATCACGGTCGACAATCAACGTCACCTGCTGCGCGCCGCGCCCCTCGCGGGCATCAATGGCGGTCAGCTCGGGCAGTGCGCGCAGCGCGGTCACCACTTTCGGGTACCACTCGCGCAACGCCCCCAGATCCCCGCTTTGCAGGATGTAGCTGTATTGCGAGGTGGTCTGCTCGCGACCACCGCCGAATTGCAGATCCTGATCGGCCATCAGCATCAACTGGGCACCGGGCACCTTGGGCATTTCCTTGCGCAGGCGCTCGATGACTTTCTGCGCCGACAGGTTGCGCTCCTTGATCGGCTTCAGGCGTACCAGCATGAACGCGTTGTTGGTGCCGTTGGTGCCGCCGATGAACCCGGCGACGCTTTCCACTGCTTCGTCCTTGAGCACGGCACGGCGGAAGGTTTCCATTTTCGGCTGCATCACGCTGAACGACAGACCGTCGTCACCCCGGACGAAACCGATCAACTGGCCGGTGTCCTGCTGCGGCATGAACGTCTTCGGCACCACCACGTAAAGCGCAACGTTGACCCCGACCGTGATGATCAGGCTGAGCAAGGTCAGGCGGCGGTGGCGCAGCACCCAGTCGAGGCTGGTCGCGTATTTGCCGACCATCCAGTCGTTGGCGCGGCGGCTCCAGCGTTGCAGGCGGTTTTCCTGGCCCGGCGTGTGCGGCTTGAGCCAGCGGGCGCAGAGCATTGGCGTCAGGGTCAGCGAGACCACCAGCGACACCACGATGGCTGCTGCCAGGGTGATGGAAAACTCACGGAACAGGCTCTCGACAATCCCGCCCATGAACAGGATCGACAGGAACACCGCCACCAGCGACACGTTCATCGACAGCAAGGTGAATCCGACTTCCTTGGCCCCGAGGTAGGCGGCCTGCATCGGTTTGACGCCTTCGTCGATGTGCCGGGAAATGTTCTCCAGCACCACGATGGCATCGTCCACCACCAGTCCGGTAGCCAGAATCAGCGCCATCAGCGACAAGTTGTTCAGCGAGAAGCCATAGAGGTACATCACCGCAAAGGTGCCGACCAGCGACACCGGCACTGCCAGCGTCGGAATCAGCGAGGCGCGGAAATTCCCGAGAAACAGGAACACCACCAGAATCACCAGCGCCACGGCAATCAACAGGGTCATTTCCGCTTCGTGCAACGTGGCCTTGATCACTGGCGAGCGATCCATTGCCAGGTTCAGTTTGACGCTGGCCGGCAGTACCGCTTGCAGAGCCGGCAACTGCGCCTTGATCTCGTTGACCGTCTCGATGATGTTGGCGCCAGCCTGGCGGTTGATCACCAACAGCACCGCCGCGTCATCGTTGAAAAAACCGCTGTTGTAACGGTCTTCGACGCCGTCGCTGACCTTGGCCACGTCCTTCAGACGCAGGGCTGCGCCGTCCTTGTAATGGATGATCAGCGACTCGTAATCCTTGGCTTTCTCCAACTGGTCGTTGGCCTGGATCTGCCACAGGCGCTCGCCGTCTTCGACCGAGCCCTTGGGCCGGCGCACGTTGGCCCCGGCGATGGTCTTGCGCACATCGTCGAGCGCCACGCCGTACTGGTTAAGCGCCTGCGGTTCGAGTTCGATACGCACCGCCGGCAGCGAACTGCCGCCGATCTGCACTTCACCTACGCCCTGCACCTGGGACAGGCTCTGCGAGAGGATGGTCGAGGCCAGGTCGTAGAGCTGGCCTTTTTCCAGCACATCCGACGTCAGCGACAGCACCATGATCGGCGCCTGCGACGGGTTGACCTTCTTGTAGGTCGGCATGCTGCGCATCCCGCTCGGCAACAGGTTGCGTGAAGCGTTGATCGCCGCCTGCACTTCCCGCGCCGCGCCGTTGATATCACGGTCGAGGTCAAATTGCAGAATGACCCGGGTCGAACCCTGGCTGGAACGGCTGCTCATGGTGTTGACACCGGCAATCGCCCCGAACGAGCGCTCCAGCGGCGTCGCCACCGTGGACGCCATCACCTCGGGACTGGCGCCGGGCAGACTGGCCTGGACCACGATCACCGGGAAATCCATTTGCGGCAGCGGCGACACCGGCAACAGACCGAAACTGACCCCGCCCAGCAGCATGATCGCCAGACTCAGGAGCATGGTCGCGACCGGGCGCTTGATGAAAGGACCGGAGAGGTTCATTGACCGCAATCCCCAACATCACACCAGTCCCTTGTGGGAGCGGGCTTGCTCGCGAATACGGTCTGACATTCAACATTCATGTCGCCTGATACAGCGCTTTCGCGAGCAAGCCCGCTCCCACAGGGGGAATGTGTCCAGACAGTCATACCGGTACCTCTTCGGCATTGGTTTTGCCAAAGCGCCGACCGAGACGGTCGAAGTACAGATAGATCACCGGCGTGGTGAACAGGGTCAGCACCTGGCTCACCAGCAGACCGCCGACCATCACCAGACCCAGTGGCTGACGCAACTCAGCCCCGGAACCGGTGGCGAGCATCAACGGCACGGCGCCGAACAGCGCGGCCAAGGTGGTCATCAGAATCGGCCGGAAGCGCAGCAGCGCCGCCTGATAGATCGCCTGCTCCGGCGCCATGCCCTGGGTGCGTTCGGCGTCGAGGGCGAAGTCGATCATCATGATCGCGTTCTTCTTGACGATACCGATAAGCAGGATGATGCCGATGATCGCGATCATCCCCAGGTCATTGCCGCTGAGCAGCAACGCGAGCAAGGCGCCGACCGCCGCCGACGGCAGGGTCGAGAGAATGGTGATCGGGTGGATGTAACTTTCGTAAAGCACGCCGAGCACGATGTACATGGTCACCACCGCCGCCAGAATCAGCAGCAAGGTGCTCGACAGCGACGCCTGGAACGCTTCGGCCGCGCCCTGGAACTGGGTCTGCACGCCAATCGGCATGCCGATGTCCTTCTGCACCTGATCGATGATATCCACCGCATGTCCCAGCGCCACACCGGGAGCCAGGTTGAACGACATCATCACCGCAGGGAACTGGCCGATGTGGGTGATCGCCAGTTGCGCCTGACGCTCCTCGACATGGGCCAGGCTCGACAGGCGCACCTGCGCACCGTCAGTGGTCTTGACGTGAATCTGGTCCAGCGCCGCCGGGCCGATCTTCTCCCCGGCCTGCGCCTGCAGCACCACGCGGTACTGGCTGGCCTGGGTGTAAATGGTCGAGATCTGCCGCTGACCGAAGGCGTCATACAGCGCATCGGTGATGTTCTGCACCGAGACACCGAGGCGCGAAGCCGCATCGCGGTCGATCACCAGATAGACCTGCAGGCCTTTATCCTGCAAGTCGCTGGCAACGTCGGTCAGTTCCGGACGCTGGGCCAGGGCTTCGACCAGACGCCCGCTCCATTGGCTGAGCAGTTCGGCATCCGGCGAGGACATGCTGAACTGGTATTGGGTGCGGCTGACCCGATCCTCGATGGTCAGATCCTGCACCGGCTGCATGAACAGACGGATGCCGACCAGTTTGTCCAGTTGCGGTTGCAGGCGCGCGATCACCTCGGTGGCGCTCAGGTCACGCTGGCCATGCGGCTTGAGGTTGATCAGCAAGCGACCGCTGTTGAGCGTGGCGTTGTCGCCGTCGACACCGATGTAGGACGACAGGCTCTCCACCGCCGGATCTTCGAGAATCACTTTGGCCAGCGCCTGCTGGCGCTCGCCCATGGCCGCGAACGAAATCGACTGCGGCGCTTCGGAGATGCCCTGGATCACCCCGGTGTCCTGCACCGGGAAAAAGCCCTTGGGCACCACCATATAAAGGAACACCGTCAGCGCCAACGTACCGATAGCCACCAACAGGGTCAGCGGCTGGTGTTTGAGCACCCACTGCAACTTGCGCCCGTACGCGGCGATCATCCAGTCGATGACCGCGCCACTGGCCCGGTAGAAGCGGCCCTGTTCGTGGGCCTCCGGCTCACGCTTGAGCAAGCGCGCGCACATCATCGGCGTCAGGGTCAGCGAGACCACCAGCGAAATAAGGATCGCCACCGCCAGAGTGATGGCGAACTCGCGGAACAGCCGCCCGACCACGTCAGCCATGAACAGTAGTGGAATCAGTACCGCGATCAGCGACAGGGTCAGCGAAATCAAAGTGAAACCGATCTGTTTGGCGCCTTTCAGCGCTGCCTGCATCGGGCTATCACCCTCCTCGATGAAGCGCGCGATGTTTTCCAGCATCACGATCGCATCGTCGACCACAAAACCGGTGGCGATGGTCAGGGCCATCAAGGTCAGGTTGTTGACCGAGAAGCCGGCCAGGTACATCACGCCAAACGTACCAATCAGCGACAGCGGCACCGCCACCGACGGGATGATCGTCGCACTGGCACGCCGCAAAAACAGGAACGTCACCATCACCACCAGCGCAATGGCGATCAGCAGTTCGTGCTGCACGTCAGTCACCGAGGCGCGGATGGTCTGGGTGCGGTCGGTGAGCACGGTAACGTCGAGGCCGGCCGGCAGGTTGTCGGTGATGCTCGGCAGCAACGCCTTGATCCGGTCGACCACCTCGATCACGTTGGCGCCCGGCTGACGCTGGATGTTCAGCAACACTGCCTGATTCTGATTGGCCCACGCGGCGAGACGTTCGTTCTCCGCGCCGTCGACGATTTCCGCCACATCCTTCAGACGCAGCGGCGCGCCGTTCTTGTAGGCGAGGATCAGGTTGGCGTAGTCCTTGGGCGACGTCAGTTGGTCGTTAGCGTCGAGCATCGAGACCCGGGTCGGGCCGTCGAAGTTACCTTTCGGCTGGTTGACATTGGACGCGCCGATCAGGGTGCGCACGTCTTCCAGGTTCAGGCTGTTCGCCGCGAGGGCTTCCGGGTTGACCTTGATCCGCACCGCCTGCCGCTGACCGCCGGCAATGCTGACCATGCCGACGCCGCTGATCTGGGCGATCTTCTGCGCCATGCGCGTATCGACCAGATCATTGAGCTTGGGCAGGAGCATGGTTTTCGAGGTGATCGCCAGGGTCAGCACCGGGGTATCCGCCGGGTTGACCTTGTTGTACACCGGCGGCGCCGGCAGGTCGGTCGGCAGCAGGTTGGTCGCGGCGTTGATCGCGGCTTGCACCTGCTGTTCGGCGACGTCCATGTTGATGTCGAGGCTGAAGCGCAGGGTCAGCACCGAAGCGCCGCCGGAGCTGGTCGAGGCCATTTGCGTCAGGCCCGGCATCTGCCCGAACTGACGTTCGAGCGGCGCGGTGACGGCACTGGTCATCACGTCCGGACTGGCGCCGGGGTACAGGGTCATGACGCGAATGGTCGGATAATCGACCTGCGGCAATGCCGAGACCGGCAGCAGGCGATAAGCAATCAGGCCGGCCAGAACAATGGCCAGCATGCTCAGGGTGGTGGCTACCGGACGGAGGATGAACAGCCGCGAAATGTTCATGCGCCCTTCTTGGCCTTGTCAGCCGCGGCGGCGTCCGGTGCACTGGCGGCGGGTTTGCCCTGCAGGTGCCCGGTCGGGGTTGTCGGCACGTCATTGCTGTCGTTGACCACTTCCACTTCGCTGCCTTCCTTCAGGCGGTCGGTGCCTTCCAGCACCACGCGATCGCCCGCGGCGAGGCCTTCGGTGACCACGGTGTTGGTACCGTCACTGGCGCCGATCTTCAGTTGGCGGATGGTGACTTTCTTGTCGCCGTCCAATGCGTAAACGAACGTGCCGTTGGTGCCGAACTGAATCGCCGCCGACGGTGCGAGTACCACGCCTTTCAAGGTATCGGCCAGCAGATGGACGTTGACGAACTGATTGGGGAACAGCGACTGGTCGCGGTTATCGTAACGGGCCTTGAATTTCAGGGTGCCGGTGGCGACGTCGATCTGGTTATCGAGACTTTGCAGCACGCCGCTGGCCTGGATCTTGGTATCGCCGCGATCCCATGCCTCGGCCGGCAGTCTGGCGCCGCTGTGGTAGCGCGCCAATACGGTTTCGAGACTGTTTTCCGGCAGGGTGAAGACCACGCTGATCGGTTGGGTCTGAGTGATGACCGCAAGGAACGTGGTGTCGTTGGCGGCGACGAGGTTGCCGACGTCGACCTGACGCAGACCGACGCGACCGGCAATCGGTGCGCGGATCTTGGTGAATTCGAGATTGAGCTTGGCGTCGTTGACCGCCGCCTGATTGGTCTTGACCGTGCCCAGGTACTGGCCGACCAGCGCTTCGGCGGTGTCCAGGGTCTGCTTGGCGATGCTGTCTTCCTTGTACAGGCCGCGATAACGCTCGACGTCGACCTGTGCGTTTTTCAACTGCGCCTGATTCTGCAGCAAGGTGCCTTCAGCCTGGAGCAAGGCGTTCTGGTACGGACGCGGATCGATCTCTGCCAGCAGGTCGCCGGCCTTGACCATCTGCCCTTCCTCGAAATTGATCTTCACCAGTTCACCGCCGACCCGGCTGCGCACGTTGATGGTGTTGAGCGCAGTCACCGTGCCCAGTGCCTTGTAATACAGCGGGAAGTCGCCCGTGACCGCCGGCGCCACACGCACCGGAATCGGCCCGGCCGCACCGCCGAAGCCTGGCCGCATCATCCCCGAACGTCCGGCATGGCCGCTCGCCGCCTTGTCGGCGCCCTCCTTGTGGGCCGAACCGGCGGGCCAGAATTTCCAGCACAGGACGGCGATGACCAACAGGACGAGCAGGCTGATCAGCCAGCGACGGGAGTTGCGAGGGGACGATTGCATGGATTGATTAACCATTGGGCGCGTGGGCTTCTTTTACGGGAGGCTGAACGATAAGCACTGATCGGATTTAAGCAAAGCAGCTTTACCGGCAATTTACCTTCAACTTACGTTTCAAGGTGTGAGGCAAAACACTGATACACAAATGAAAACGGCCTGGACAGGGCCAGGCCGTTAACAATTGTAAAAGCGCTTATTTCAGAACGGCGAGTGCTGCGTCGTAGTTCGGCTCTTCAGCGATTTCCTTGACCAGTTCGCTGTGCAGGACGTTGTCGTTCTCGTCCAGCACTACCACGGCACGGGCGGTCAGGCCTTTGAGCGGGCCGTCAGCGATGGCTACGCCGTAGTTTTCGATGAATTCGGCACCGCGCAGGGTCGACAGGTTCTGCACGTTTTCCAGACCTTCGGCGCCGCAGAAGCGTGCCTGAGCGAATGGCAGGTCAGCCGAGATGCACAGCACCACGGTGTTGGCCAGTTCGTTGGCCTGAGCGTTGAACTTGCGTACCGAAGTGGCGCAGGTCGGGGTATCAACGCTTGGGAAGATGTTCAGCACTTTGCGCTTGCCGGCGAAGCTCGCCAGGGTGACGTCGGACAGATTGCCGGCAACCAGGGAAAAGGCTGGCGCCTTGGAACCGGCTTGTGGCAACTGGCCGTTGACTTGAACCGGGTTGCCTTTGAGGGTGACTTGAGCCATGACTTTAGTCCTTCTTAACGTGGTGATTGAGCATGCAAGAGGCCGAAGTTAACCACGAAATTGTCCGACGACCTATGCCCTGCATGAAAATTGTCAGGGGCCTGCGCGAAAAATTGTATACAACCCAAGCCCCCCCCTGTAGGAGCTGCCGCAGGCTGCGATCTTTTGACTTTATCTTTTCATCAAGATCAAAAGATCGCAGCTTCGTTTCACCGACAGCTAAAAGAATTGGTCAGTCGGGCATGGATCGGATGATGTCGGCTAGATCATCCTTGGTTATTTCATTGGCCTTGATAGCAGCGGCAATATCGGTTTTGGAGAGCGGAAACCGTTTGAAAATTTCTTTCAAGGTTTCCTCATCAACATTGGCCAGCCAGAGCGGATCTATAAATGAACCGCCATACTCAGGCTTCATGGGTACTTCTTCGTGTGCAATTGCACCTTTATGATTGAGATACACCACATAACGGTCATGCCCTTCAGGAAAGCTTTTATCGTGATAAAGGGTAGTACCCAAAGGCAGGACATAGTAATTCTCGTCACCATTTGGCCCTTCAATCAGCAACGGTTCTTTAGTTTTGATCATTTTCATATTGTACCCCTTCGCAATATCGCCAAAAATCAGAAAAGCCAAAAAAATCGCATTGACGGATAAAACTGCCACCAGCCATAGGCCAAGACGTCTATTTGTAAACATTTTTCTTATCATAGGGGGCCTCGGTATTCGCTTCGAGCATGGCTTGTAAATCCGCAGGCATGAAAATACCGTCCTTCGGACTACTTTGCGTACGCGCTGCCTGTCTTTCGATAAAAGAAAGACCTCGCATCTCATTGAATTTCGCCGGGTTCTGCACAATTGACTTTCCCGAAACCTTTGCTCCTGCGATTGTCACGGTTGTGCAGTTATTCGTGGTCGGATGATAGTTCGATGGCAAGACATACCGAGCTGATGAGGCAGTCTTTTTTCGCTGTTCTTTTTGCTGGGCGACAATACCGTCGAAATGAGCGATCACAGCCTCGGCTTTTGCATTTTCCAAAAAATAAACAAAACCTGTTGTTGTACGCCCCAAACTGTTTTCACCAGAGATATACGCTTTGAAGGACGTCCAGACGTTCAACACGCCTTCGCCCTCGCTATCGAACGTGCCCCAGGTTTTTCCATAGCGACCAAAGTCATAAGTAATGTCTTTGCTACCGACCACCACGTGTAAAGCAGCGTGCCCGAAAGGATGTTCTTCTTTATCGCGGGTGTAGGGACCACCCACCAGCACTTCCATATACGCACCGGATACGACCACCTGATTGGTTTTCGTGGTTTTCCCTGATGCGCCTGTATTTTTTGCTGCCTGGGTTGTGCTGGTAGTTTTAGTAGACTGAACCATTAAAGATGTTCCGTATCTTCAAGTTTCGGAAACTTTATGCTGCAACTCCCCCTGGGAATATTTGCAACATGCACAAAGCCATTTTCGTCGAGGACGCCAGTCATCAAGGTTCCATCGGGAAGCGTCAATTCATACGCCTCGTTGGCTACAGGTTCATCTCTTTCATTAAGCAACTGAAACTCGACGAAAGTCTTTTCTTTCAGAAACTGCGAGAAGAAGCTGGCGGGAGCACTACCAGAATCACCGACGAAGGTGTCGGGTGATCCAGCAGTAATCGTCGCTCCACATGCCGTTTGGGAACCGACATGGGCAACGTCCTTTCCCAATCCAAAAACATGGGGGGCGCCCGTTGTTATGGGATTACTGCCGTGAATCGGGCAGGAATAGATATCTCCTACCAAAGCTACGGGAGTCGAGTTAACAAAAATAGGACTTGATCCAGTGCTGATATTTCCACCATGACTACCTGGATCTCCGAGCCTTGCGACTGGCTTTCCTGCCATCGTTTCTCTCCATTGAATATCACGACCTGCGGATGTTACCCGATCTTGTTTTGGAAAACAGGGTATCCATGGCACCTGCGGACTGGATAGAAAATACAACCGGCTAGAGTCTTTTTTGGTTGGTCGTTGACCGTTCCAACGCGCGGTAAAGGAATGTAACAAGAGAGCTCTGTGCGCCAACTCACGAATCTGACGCAGAGCCTCAAGGGCTTCATTGCTTTGCTGCGCGCGGGAAGGGTCATGATCAATCAGTCTTTAAGTTCTACGTGATCCAGTGCTTGATTTACCGCTAACTCCCCCAGCATGACGACCTGAGCAATGCCCAGTGCTGTTTTGCGCTGGGAGGTTTCCAGCGAGGCAGCGAAGTTGATGAGCATCTCGCTGGCCGAGCCGAGTGTTTCGCTGGCGTTGGCTAAAAGAGATTCGGTGTTGAACCTGGGATTGGCGAGGTACATGGACTCCGGCTCGTTGGCGCTAGACATGATACGGGCGGCGGGATTGAGGTAGTAGTCGAGGGCGCGGTCGGCGGCTTCGTGGAGTTTTTTACTGTCGACTGAGGCGTAAGGGGTTGTGGTGTCGGCGCCTGATTCTGGGGGGTTGGGTGTTGGTTTTTTCATGGTGTAACTCCACTGAATAGTCGGAGCTGCCCCCTTCGGTTTCCGGACGAAGAGGTGGCAGCTGTACGCAGGTTGGAAACCCGGGCAGCGGCGACCCGGACGACCCGAAGGTCCCCCGCGCACAGCCGCCATAACGGAGTGCACACATTCGAAGTGCGCAAGGATACGTTATGAAAGGCGTGTACGCGCCACTAATACCCATCGGGGTTTCCAGTCCCGGTCGCTGAATTGGCAGCGACGAACACAGGCTAGAGACCCTACGTCCGACGGACAACCTGAAAACCTTGTGGGAACGTTCCGCAAAATCGAAACAACGTTTAAACATCCTGAATTGAAATACGCACGGGGAGCTGCCGCAGGCTGCGATCTTTTGATGTTGGTTTTTAACGACAAGATCAAAAGATCGTCCGATCGCGGCCCGAGCCTGCGGCAGCTCCTACATTGGCAGTTGCAGTGTGTCGGATTGCGTTTGTTAAAACGCCGGACTGCATCTTTTATTCAGAGACCTGTCGATTCACGCCCTGCCCGTTCGACTAAGCAGTGAATCAACCCCGTTCCCTGGAGAAACCACCATGCGATTCATGATCCTTGTCAAAGCCAGCGTCGACTCCGAAGCCGGCATCATGCCCAGCGAAGAACTGATCACCGCCATGGGCAACTTCAACGAAGAACTGGTCAAGGCCGGCATCCTCATCGACGGCAATGGCCTGCACCCGAGCAGCAAAGGCGTCCGCGTGCATTTCTCCGGCGCCCAGCGCAGCGTCATCGACGGCCCGTTCATCGAGACCAAGGAGCTGGTGGCCGGGTACTGGATCTGGGAAGTCAAATCGAAGGAAGAAGCCATCGAATGGGTCAAGCGCTGCCCGAACCCGATGCCGGGCGACTCTGATATCGAGATACGGCAGATATTCTCCGCCGAGGATTTCGGTGCCGAATTCACGCCTGAGGCGCGGGCGCAGGAAGAACGTGTTCGCGAGCAAGCGAAGAAAAACCTGTAATCCCTGCCCCCTGTAGGAGCTGCCAAAGGCTGCGATCTTTTGATCTGGCTTTTAAAAAATCAAAGTCAAAAGATCGTCCGATCGCGGCCCGAGCCTGCGGCAGCTCCTACAAAGGCCCCAGCTTATTTGGACTTGAGCTTCACATACATCTGACGCATGTCATTGGCCCAGCCGTCGATCACAGGTTTGACGTCGGAGGCCTTCATCGCTTGAGTTTCATTTTCCAACGGTTTACCGGTGCCTTTGCGCACCACTTGCGCCACCACCTTGTTGCTCGCACCGTCGAGGAACACCGCTTCGGTGGCCAGGGTGGTTTCCTGATCGCGGATACCGCTGGCGGTGCTGACCGCTGCCGCGACCAGAGCGACCGGGATCACTTCATACGCGTGCAGGCCTTCGGTCTTGCTGCTCACGGCAGTGATCGCCGCCCGCACCACAATCACCCCTGGGCCGGGGCCGTTGGCCAACGGCAGATCCTTGCTGATTTCACGCTTGAGCGCCTGATCGTAATAGGAGGTGATGCCGTTGAGGGTCTGCTGCGAAATCTTTGCGGTCGGTTGCGGCTTTGGATAGAGCTGGGTTGGCTCGATGTACACGCTGGTGAACTTGCTGATGTCGACCTTCGGATCGATCCAGCGCATCACCTCGGCGCCGGACGGCGATTTGGCCTCCTTGAGCTGGCTGTAGTCCTTGAGAAAGCCGGAATACTCATCGGGAGCGACGGTTTTGCTGGAGCAACCCACCACCCCAAGGGTGGCGATGCAAAGGGCGCCCATCATTACTGCTAGCTTCATGCTGTAACTCCTGTCAGAAGGCCTGAATGTGCGTATGGGGGAGTTACAGGTATAGCTAAAAGCGCGGCGATTGCGTTGCAAAACCACAAAATTCATACGAGACCCCGCGCGGCTTGGCAAACCTCATTTAAGCCACAGATGCAGATACGACTTAAGGCTGGAAGAAGATGAACATGGGGGATCCGGCGCTGAAGTGATCCCTGATCCCTTGTGGGAGCGGGCTTGCTCGCGAATGCATTCCCTCAGCCAACATCAAGGGTGACTGATGTACCGCATTCGCGAGCAAGCCCGCTCCCACAGGGTCAGTGTTGGTCTCGAACACTGAGTATTACCAGGAAGACGTCGCCCCGCTCTTCAACGCCATCTCGCGCCGGCTGTTGGCGCGCATCGCCTTGATCAGCGACACCGAGCCCACCAGCAGAATCGCAGCGCCGAACAGGAAGTCGATGTTGTACAGCTGGAAGTCCTGCACCGGCCCGACCAGCAGCACCCGCACCACGGCAATCGTCACCAGCGTGGCGAGGAAGTCGATCCCCGGCTCGTCACGATAGAACACGTGCAACAGCGGCAGGCACAGCACCAGCAGGAACAACAGCACCACGACCTTGAACGAGCCTTTGCGCTCGACGCTGAACGCGCATTCGTGCGGGCCGTAGGCCTTGTAATCCTCGTCGCGGATCATCGAGTTTTTCTCGTTGATGTACTCGACGCGGTTGTACTTCTGGATCGGCGTGAAGGTGTTGGACATCTCCATCAGCGTGGTGATGTTCTTGAAGCGCAGGTCGATGCGCTCGCTGCCCTTGAGGTAATACAGCACCGGTTTGTAGCCGTAGCGATAGGTGTCGAAGGGGAAGTCGGTGACCTGGCCCTGGACGCCGATCGGCCGTGGCTCAAGCTCGGCGTAGGCGCTTTTCGTTGGAGACGCGAGGTTGCGGCTCAGCGGCTGAACCTTGACCTGTTCGAGGAAGATCGGCGTCACGCCGTACGACCACTGCAACGGTTCCAGGCGCAGACGCAGTTCGTTGCGGCCCAGATCGTAACGGTTGAAGGTGCGTTCGGAGACCACCAGCGAGCCACTGAGCATGAACTCGCCGCGCAGGTTGTTGGTGACGCGCAAGGTCAGTTGATCCTTGCCCAACAGCGCCGCTTCGGTGGACGGCGGCGCGCCGCACCACGCGGTGCTTTCACCGGCGCCGCCCAACTGGCCGTCGCGGTTTTCCTTGAACACATAGAAGTAACTGGCCCACAGCGTCAGCATCAACAGCAACGCCGTGAGGCCCAAAATCTTTTTGCCCGCACTCACTACCCAGACTCCCTTCTTCGTTCCGTCGTCCAGCCGAAAACCCGCTGGCGACGGGGACTCTACCAAAAGGCCAGCATCGACCCAAGGAAAAATCCGGGAATGGTGCGGGATGTAAGGGTTTCCCCTGTAGAGAAGGGGCCGCTAGGCAATTGTGGTGAGGGGATTTATCCCCGACCGGCTGCGCGGCGGCCGCAGAACCAGCCAACAGGTTTTAGCTGAAGAAATGCTTCGGCAGATTTTAGGTCTGCTTCGCAGCCCATCGGGGATAAATCCCCTCACCACAAAGTATCTATCAAGCAATGGATATTCAGCGTCTGCGGAATAGCGGCCGTGGCTCGATCACCGAGCGGCCGTACAGCACGCTCATGCCGGCCAGTCCCTTCAGGGCATCCTCAGCCGACTTGTCCTCGCGCACCGCGAAGCTGTCGAACCCGCACTGGCGCATATGACTGAGCTGATCACGCAAAACATCACCAATCGCGCGCAACTCGCCAGCCCAGCCAAACCGGCTACGCAGCAGATACGCCTGACTGTAGGCGCGACCGTCGCGAAAGCTCGGAAAATCCAGGGCAATCAGCGGCAGCGAGGCCAGCCACGGCACCACGCTTTCAACTTCATCGTCCGGCCCCAGCCACACCGCGTGGGCCGAGGGCGATTGCAGCCAGTGCGCCAGCGGCAGGATCAGCAATCCTTGCGGCCTGCCCTGCTCCGGCTCGCGAACCAGCGTCCATGGGTCGTCCTCGATCAGGCGTGCGACACCTTGCTCCAGACGCAGCAGATTGTTCATGCCGACGCCTCCAGCACTTTCGGGTAGACCCGCTCCTTGAACGGCTCCAGGCCAATACGCGCCACGGTGTCGACAAACAACTCCTCGCTTTCGCGGTATCGCACGAAGGTGCCGATGATCCGTTCGATCACCTGCGGCACTTCGGCCGCGCTGAACGATGGGCCGATGACTTTGCCCAAGGCGCTGTTTTTGCCCTGCGCGCCGCCAAGGGTGATCTGATACCACTCGCTGCCGTTCTTATCGACGCCGAGGATGCCGATATTGCCGATGTGGTGATGGCCGCAGGCGTTCATGCAACCGGAGATGTTCAGGCTGATGTCGCCCAGATCGTGCAGGTAGTCGAGGTTGTCGAAACGCGCCTGAATCGCCTGGGCAATCGGGATCGACTTGGCGTTGGCCAGCGCACAGAAATCGCCGCCAGGGCAGGCAATGATGTCGGTCAGCAGGCCAACGTTGGCGCTGCCCAGATTGCGCTCGCAGGCAAGCTGCCAGAGTTCGTACAGATCAGACTTTCGTACATCGGGCAGGACGATGTTCTGCTCGTGGGCAATGCGAATTTCGCCAAAACCGAAGCGCTCCGACCAGTCGGCCACCGCCAGCATCTGCAACCCGGTGACATCACCCGGCGGTGCGCTCAAACCGGGTTTGGTCGACAGCACCACGCTGGTGTAACCGGGTTTCTTGTGTGGCTGCACGTTGCGCGCAACCCAGCGGGCGAACGCCGGGCTTTCAGCCAGATGCGTGCCGAAATCCAGATCGGTATCGGCCAGGGTGTGATAGATCGGCGGCACGAAGGCACTGGCGACCCGCTCGTATTCAGCCTCGGTCAGCTGCGCCGGGCCGTCCTTGAGGTGTTGCCATTCTTCCTCAACCTCTTTGGCGAACGCCTCGATGCCCAGCGCCTTGACCAGAATCTTGATCCGCGCCTTGTACTTGTTGTCGCGCCGGCCATGGCGGTTGTAGACCCGCAGGATCGCTTCGACGTAGGACAGCAGATGCTGCCACGGCAAGCCTTCGCGGATCTGCAGACCGAGGATCGGCGTGCGCCCCAACCCGCCACCGACGATCACCCGCAGCAGCATCTGCCCGTCGCGCCCCGGATAAAGATACAGGCCGATGTCATGCATCATGATCGCCGCGCGATCCTGCTTCGCCGAGCAGATGGCGATCTTGAACTTGCGTGGCAGGAAGAGGAACTCCGGGTTGATCGTCGACCATTGCCGCAAGATCTCGGCCAGCGGGCGCGGGTCGATCAACTCGTCCGCCGCGACCCCGGCAAACGCCTCGGTGGTGATGTTGCGCACGCAGTTGCCGGAGGTCTGGATCGCGTGCATGTTGACCTGCGCCAGGCGTTCAAGGATGTCCGGCACCTGCGCCAGTTCGATCCAGTTGAATTGCAGGTTTTGCCGCGTGGTGAAGTGGCCGTAGCCGCGATCATAATCGGCGGCAATGCTCGCCAGCGTACGCATCTGTTCGGCACTCAGGGTGCCGTAAGGAATCGCCACCCGCAGCATGTACGCGTGCTTCTGCAGGTAGAGGCCGTTTTGCAGACGCAGCGGCAGGAACTCTTCTTCGCTCAACTCTCCGGCCATGAAGCGCTCGACCTGATCGCGAAACTGCGCAACGCGCTCGAACACCAACGCCCGGTCGTAATCATCGTATTGATACATGCAGCGGCTACCCCATCAGGTTTGATCCCAGATCAAAACTGTGGGAGCGGGCTTGCTCGCGAAAGCGGCGTGTCAGGCAACTGACTTGTTGGCTGACACGCCGCTTTCGCGAGCAAGCCCGCTCCCACAGGATTTTCCCCGACTATGGACGAGCAGCGCAGCACCCAACAGATTCACCTGAAGTCATAAAAACCATATCAGGGCGCGGCAGAACGCCGCAGGCAGCACTTCAATCTGATCCGTACAAATGAAAGATTCCTGAGCCTGTTTTGTTTCCGACGCTGTTCCTACAGTGCAGCTCGTGCCAGACCAGGGTGGCCTGGCAAGACTTTGCAACCGTGGATGAACTGACCATGAGCACAGCAACAATCGGACAGGCGTATAACTACAAGGTCGTCCGCCAATTCGTTATCGCGACGGTTTTCTGGGGTGTTGTCGGCATGGCGATGGGGGTCTGGATCGCTTCGCAACTGGTGTGGCCGGACATGAACCTCGACCTGCCCTGGACCACCTTCGGCCGCTTGCGGCCATTGCACACCAGCCTGGTGATTTTCGGTTTCGCCGGCAGCGCGCAATTCGCCGCCAGTTACTACGCGGTGCAACGTACCTGCCAGGTGCGGCTGTACTCGGACAAGCTCGCGGCCTTCACCTTCTGGGGCTGGCAATCGGTGATCGTGATCATGCTGATCACCCTGCCAATGGGCTACACCACCACCAAGGAATACGCCGAGATCGAATTCTCCGGCGCGGTGTGGATGGCGGTGGTCTGGGTCGCGTACGCCATCGTGTTTTTCACCACCGTGGTGCAGCGCAAGACCAAACACATCTATGTCGGCAACTGGTTCTTCGGCGCGTTCATTCTGGTGATCGCCATGCTGCACGTGGTCAATCACCTGTCGATCCCGGTGGACTGGTTCAAATCCTATCCGGTGTATTCCGGGGCCACCGATGCCATGGTGCAGTGGTGGTACGGGCATAACGCGGTGGGTTTCTTCCTGACCACCGGCTTCCTCGGAATGATGTATTACTTCGTGCCAAAACAGGTGAATCGCCCGGTGTATTCATACCGGTTGTCGATCGTGCATTTCTGGGCGCTGATCACCCTGTACATCTGGGCCGGCCCGCACCACTTGCACTACACCGCGCTGCCGGACTGGGCGCAGTCGCTGGGCATGGCGATGTCACTGATCCTGCTGGCGCCGAGCTGGGGCGGGATGATCAACGGCATGATGACCTTGTCCGGTGCCTGGCATAAGTTGCGCACCGACCCGATTTTGCGCTTCCTGGTGCTGTCGCTGGCGTTCTACGGCATGTCGACCTTCGAAGGCCCGATGATGGCGATCAAAACCGTCAACGCCCTCTCCCACTACACCGACTGGACCATCGGCCACGTTCACGCCGGGGCTTTGGGCTGGGTGGCGATGATCACCTTCGGCGCGACGTATCACATGGTGCCGAAAGTCTTTGGACGCGAGCAGATGTACAGCACGCCGCTGATCAACCTGCACTTCTGGCTGGCGACCATCGGCACCGTGTTGTACATCGCGTCGATGTGGGTCAACGGCATCACTCAGGGCCTGATGTGGCGAGCGATCAACGAGGACGGCACGCTGACCTACTCGTTTGTCGAGGCGCTGCAGGCCAGTCATCCGGGGTTCATCGTGCGCTTTGCCGGCGGGGTGTTCTTCCTCAGCGGCATGCTGCTGATGGCCTACAACGTCTGGCGCACGGTGCGGGTCGCCGACGTGGCGCTGGCACGCAGCCAGGCACAGATTGCCTGAGGCAGGGAGCCGCAGAGGATGGATATTTTCTTGAATGTGCTGGGGGTGGTGTTTCTGTGGCTGGCGGTAGAGTACTGCCTGCGCCATCAGACTTCAGAGAGCCTCGACGATGCGAGCATGGTGCCGTTTGCTGATGATCCGGAGGTGGCACGGCGAGTGGAGCTGGCGACCGGCAAAACCGTGAAGGCGGTGGCGCCGGAAGAGGCGAAACCGGGCTGGATCAACCTCGAGATGTAACCCCACCACCGCCCCTTTGTAGGAGTGAGCCTGCTCGCGATTGCGGTCATTCAGCCAACTGTATGGTGACTGATATACCGCTATCGCGAGCAGGCTCACTCCTACAGGGGACTTGTGCAAATCCTGAGATCTAGGCGCGATCGCGCGGAATCAGGCTCTGCAGTTGCTGCGCGAGAAAGTCCGCATCAAACACAAAGGTGTCGGGATCCTTCAGGCCATTGGTCTTGCGCCATTGCCACTCGCCGTTCGGCAGCCCGACCAGCGAAATGCTGCCATAGCGCGCCGCCGTCAGGCCCATCACCGCCAGGGAAATCTGCCCGGCGCTGCCCATCACGTCTGGCACGAACTCCACCGCTTTGCCGGCAATCACGATGCTCAGTTTCTCGGTCTTGAAGGTCGAGGTTTCCACCGGCGTGCTCGGCCCGAATGCGACGTAAGCCTCGCGGCTCACCTCCAGCAGGTTCGGTGCCTGCACCGGTTCCAGCCATTGCCGGATCTGGCCGAACAGCTCGGTGATGCGGCTGGCCCACGCCTGTGACTGGGTTTCGAACAATTGCTTCTTGTGCGCTTCACTCTCGGCATAGTGACGAAGCATTTCGCCCAGTTGTTGTACGTCGTTCATCGGTACGTTCCTCGGGGAGAGCCTGCGATAGTCGATAGTGACAGATCGAGGCGCCGGCGTACGTTAAACCTCGATCGCCGGCACCGGGACACTTGGCAACAGGATCAACGGTACAGTTGCTTTGTACTGGCATCCGTCATTGAACCGATGGACACTCGGCCGGAGCCCGACTTTTCCAATACGGGCCATTGTTCGAGGAGTTTCAATGCGCACCATCGGCCTGATCGGCGGCATGAGCTGGGAATCCAGCGCGGAATATTATCGTCTCATCAATCAACAGGTTCGTGACCGGCTCGGCTCGCTGCGCTCGGCGCAAATCCTGATGTACAGCGTCGACTTCGGCCCGGTCGAACAGGCGCAGCACGCCGGGCGCTGGGACGATGCGGCGGCGATTCTGGTGGATGCCGCGCGCAGGCTCGAGGCCGGCGGCGCCGAATGCGTGGTGCTGTGTACCAACACCATGCACAAGGTCGCGGCGCAGATTCAGGCAGCGATCAGCATTCCGTTCCTGCACATCGCCGAACCGGCGGCGCAGGCAGCATTGGCCATCGATGCGCGCACGGTCGGTCTGCTCGGCACGGCGTTCACCATGGAGCAGGATTTTCTCAAGCAGCGCCTGATTGCGCAGGGTCTGACGGTACTGGTGCCGGACGACGCCGAGCGCAAGGACGTGCACCGGATCATCTACGACGAATTGTGCGTCGGGGTGATCAGTGACGAATCACGCAAAATCTATCAACAGGTGATCGAAGCGCTGACCGCGCGCGGTGCCCAGGCGATCATCCTCGGCTGCACGGAAATCGGCCTGCTGGTCAAACCCGAACACAGCGCCCTGCCCCTGCTCGACACCACCGAGTTGCATGCGCAGTCGGCGGTGGCGTTCGCTCTGGGCAACTGACTCCCACAGGATTTTTTGGCTTATCGACGACGCAGACGGGCCATGCTCAGGGTGTCGACCCATTGCCCGTCGCGCACGGCGTAGTCACGAAACAGGCCTTCGTTCTCGAAGCCGAACTTGCGGTAGAGACCGATGGCCGCCTGGTTGTCGGCGTACACCGAGAGTTCGACCCGGTGCAGGTTCATCCAGTTGTCGGCGACGTCCAGCGCCGCCGCCAGCAGTTTCGACCCGACACCCTTGCCTTGCCACGCCACAGCGACGGCCATGCCGACGCTGCCGGCGTGGGCGCGGCGAATCCGCGAATAGTTTTCCAGCCCGAGATGACCGACCACCGCGCCCTGATGCAGCGCCACCAGTTTGACCATCCGCTCGTTCTCCGCCAGCAGCCGTTGGCGCCAGATCTCGGTGGACTGAAACGGCATCTGCAACACCTGCCGGGTCACGGCCGGATCGTTGTACAGCGCGGTAACGGCCTCGATATGGGATTCGTTGAAGCGTTCGAGGGTGATGGCGGGGTTGTGGTCGGGCATGGCAGATCCTTCCTGGATCGATGTGTGGCCGCTTACTCTAAACCGTTGAGCGTCTGGCTGGCGAATATCAAAATGTGGGAGCGGGCTTGCTCGCGAAAGCGGTCTGAAATTCAACATCGCTGTCACCTGACACACCGCTTTCGCGAGCAAGCCCGCTCCCACAGGGGATTGGGGGTGTTGGCAGAATCGGATCAGGTCTGGAACCATTCCTGGCGTTCGTTGAAGGTGTGCTGGATCAGTTCGACCAGGGTTTGCACTTCGGCGACGTCCCGGGAATCAGCGTTGACCGCCAGCCATGCCTGCAACTGCATCGGCTCGTCAAACAGCCCCGGCAGCGCAATCAACCCGCGATCGAAACGGCTCATGTACGCCGGCAGCAACCCGATGCAAGCGCTGCAGCGGATCATTTCCAGCATCAGCTCATAGGACTGCATCTGCACCACGCCGGCTAGACGTTGTTCGACCAGTTCATTCCACGGCCGGAAGCTGTCGATCTGCCGGTCGTGCTGCCATTGCACCAGCATGAAATCGCTCAGATCATCGGCACTCGCCGGGCGCGCGGTGACCCGGGAATAGCGTTTGGCGATGTGCGGCAGGTAATCCAGACGCGCCAGGGCCTGCGGCTGACTGGTGGCGAAGGTCGGGCCGGGGCTGGGGGTGTCGCCGTGGGCCAGCCACAGCACCACGTCGGCGCTGACTGCGCGCAAGGCCAACTCGCTGTCCAGCGCAATGATCTCGAGACGCACGCTGGCATTGCGCCGCAGCAACGCGATCAGGTCGCGACCGAGAATGTCATGCAGGATCGATTCGGCTACCGCCAAACGCACCAGTGGCTGCTCGACCACCGGCAGTTTGCGTTCGTGGGCCAGCGCCACCAGTTGCGCCTGCAACTGCTGACCTTCACGGGTCAGGCTCAGGGCGCTGCCCTGAAAGCTGAACAGCGAGTGCTGCAGTTCCTGCTCAAGCTGCGCCAACTGCTTGCGCAGCAAGGTCGAGCGCACGTTGAGGCTGCGCGCCGCCTGCATGAAACAGCCGCAACGGGCACTGACCAGAAAATATTGCGCGACCTCGGCATCGATGGTCGCGGCTTGCGCCAGCCAAGGCTCGCGCTCGCCCTGTGCCCAGCGATAGTCGGGGCTACCCTGTCGTCCTGCGGGTTCGGTGAATGACATCGATGACTCCCTGTCGATCTTTGTATTTTGGAAAACGCCACGGTTCTAATGTGGGAGCGGGCTTGCTCGCGAAGGGGCCATGCCAGCCAACTTGTTTGTTGAAAGACCCACCGCTTTCGCGAGCAAGCCCGCTCCCACCCGGGATCTGCGGTGAATCACCATCAGCGTTTCTCTTCGAGGACCTTGTTCAGCTCAGCCCCATCGATACTCAGCGTCGCGGTATTGAGCATCCCGTCCAGATACGCCTGAGCAATCTGCTCCTGACGTTGCGCACGCAAGGCTTGAGTCAATTGGTCGCGCAGTTCGTCGAGGGTCGCAGTACGTGCCGGTTGCTGTTCAGTGAGTTTGATCACATGGAAGCCGGCCGCGCTCTGCACTGGATCGGACACCGCACCGACCTTCAATTTCGCCACCGCACCCCTTACCTCCGGCACCAGTTGCTGCAACGGTTGCAGCCCGGTGTCGCCGCCGCGTTCGGCGGTCAGGCGATCCTGCGAATACTGAGTCGCCAGCGCGGCAAAATCCCCCGGTGTGCTCTGGGCCTTCTTGCTTAGCTCGGTGGCCTGCTTGCGCACAGCTTCCAGGCTCTGGGCATCCGGCACCGCGAGGAAAATCTGGCTCACCCGATACAACGCCGGAGTCTGCCAGTTGCCCTTGCCAGCGTCATACGCCTGCTGCAACTCGCTCGCACTCGGGTAGTCCGCCGGCACCGTGCTGACCGAGCGCAGGTAATCGCGAAAGACGATCTGCTCAGTGGCCGCGCGGGTTTGCCGCACCACGTCCGGACGCTGTGCCCAGCCCTGAGCGTCGGCCTGTTCCAACACGGCTTTTTCCGCCAACCGCGCACGAATCCAGCGCTCCAGCGCTTCACGGTTGCCGCGCAATTGCTCGCGAGTCGCCGGCGGGACGGTCGCCAGCAGCGCCTGCAACTCCTGCGGCGTCACTTGCTGATTGCCCAACCGCGCCACCGCAGGCCCCGCAGCAACCGCCGCCAACGGCGACGATTGCTGGGCGGCAACCGGGTCAGCACCCGGTCGCAGCACCAGCGCCACGGCTACCACCAACAGCGCCACTGCCCCGGCGCCGATCACCATGGCAGGCTTTTTCACAGCGCGACTTCCTCTTGCTCAGTGGTGGCGACTTTTGCTGTCGAAGCTTGTGCGGCCTGGCTGAAATCACGCAGGTAGACGATGAACTCCTGCAACAGGCGATCCCACAATTCCAGATTGCCGCGCAGGTGATCGTGGCTCACACCGGCCGCCAGCACCACGTCCATCTCCATCACCAGAAACTCGCCCTGCAACGACAACCGCGCAAAACGCCGGGTGGCGTTCCACTGTTCGGCCACGCCCTGTGGCAACTCACCTTGCACCCGCAGCGCGCAGCTGAAAGTGAAATCGACGTAGCTGCCCTGCTCCACCGCCGGGTTGCCGAAACGCACGGCATAACCGATGCCCTGACTGGCGCTGAGCAACTGCACGATGCCGTTCTGTTCGGTCTGGTTGACGCGATAACCGGCCGCTTGCAGGACGTCGGTCAGGGATTGTGGGGACACATGGCTGATCAATTGAGTCATGACTTCTTCCTTGTTGGTAAATCAGTGTGCGAGCGCGGCTTGTGGCGCGTCGAATTGAGTCTTGTACAGCTCGTCACCGAACCCCTGGGCCAACTCATCGAACTTGACCCGGGCACTACCCGCAAAGGGCTGGCGGATCTTCATCACCTCGGCCACATCGATGTTTTCGTAGGCGCTGAGGATCTGCTTGGCGACGCCATACATCTGCTGATTCTTGACTGAACATTGCTGCACTTGTGTGTCACGTTCAGCCAATTGCGCTTGAAGCTTAGACCGTTCTGCCTCTTTGGCACGGGCCATGACCAGCAACTCGTCGTAGGCCTTCTTGAACTTGCCGACCTGTTCGCTGCTGGCGGCGACTTGCGCTTGCGCCTGGTTGTGCAGGTTCTGCTGCTGGCCGGCCAACTGCTCGGCGACGCCTTTGGCCTTGGCCAGTTCGGCGGTCAATTGCTTGATCTGCGCCTGCGCAGCCTTGGCTTCGTTCTGCGCCGCCAGTTGCGCGGCGCTGGCTTGGGCCTGCTGGCTCTGCAGGGTCTGCAACTGCTGGGTGGTGCTGCGCAACTGGGTGCGCAGACGCTCCTCCATGCCTTCGGCGTGCGCGCCTTGTGCGATGAAAAAACTCAGCCCCAACAGAAAAACTCGTGCGTGCATGACCGTACTCCCGGCGCCTTAGAAGCGCGTGTTGATCTCAAGCTGCAAGACGTCGATGTCGAACGGCGCGCCGTACACCGCCTCGGTGCTCAGCCAGCGGCCGGTGGCGTAGACGTTCTTCGCCAGACCGTAATTGCCGCCGAGGAAATAGCCCTTGGCGTTGGTGCCGCCGAGGTGGAACGAGGAATCGTTGAAGCCGTCGGGCAAGGCGTCCGGCTGGATGTACTTGTAGCCGGCGAACATATTCCAGTCGCCCTGCTTCTTCAGGTCCAGCGCGTTGCCGAGGGTGAACTGCACCATCCACGCATTGGCGCCGCTTTCGATCTCGCCGTTGCTGTTGAGGTTGTTGACGATCTGCCCCTCGGCGCGCTTGCGCATGTCGCCTTCGTCGTAACCGAGGTTGTGGATGTAGTTGCCCTGGCTGCGCAGCTTGAAGTCCTCTGGCAGATCGGCATCCCACACCAGGTTCAGGTCGAGCAGGTTGAACTCCGACGCCAGGCCGACGAATTGCGGCTGCGGCGTGGTGGTCGGGTTGGCCGGGTTCGGCGTGATGTCGCGCAGCAGGAACACGCTGTTGCCCTTCTGCATGAACGCCGCACGGGTGCCATCGGTGTCGCAGCCCGGGGCGCCGGCCCACGGTGCGCAAGGACTGGAGCGTTGGCCTTGAATGTCGTCGAAGCGGTAGTAGGCCAACGCACCCTTGAGGCGGTTGTTGCTGTTGATCGCCCACTTGGCGCCGAGCTGCGCGCCGTACAGCCACTTGTTGTCGCTTTCTTCCTTGTCGAAACCGTTGCTGGTGGTGGTGTCGTTGGTGTAATCCACCGGGAACGCGCCGACGGTGCCGAACACGCCCCAGTCGCGGTTGAGCTTGTGGTCGAAAATCGCCGCCACGCCGTCGAAATTCAGGTCGTTGGAATACAGCATGTCGGTAGACATGAACGGGTTGGCGAAGCGCCCGCCGGTCAGGGTCAGCTCATCGGTCGGCTTCCAGTTCAGGTAGCCCTGATCGAGCCAGATGTCTTTCTTGGCAAACCCGCCGCCGAGGTTCTGCGTGGTCGACACCGGGTTGTTGTCCGAGCCGGTGCCGATGCGGATGCCGGCGGTCCATTCCGGCGAGATCACCGCTTTCATGCCCAGCCGTGCGCGCAGGCGGAACTGGTTGGTGCGGTCTTCACGGGTGTTGAGCAACGGCGGCAGACTGGTGCTGCTGTTGGGGTTCACGTCGTACGGACCGTTGTTGTTGAGTTTGGCGAAGTCGACGATTTCGTTGCTGTTGCTGCCCGAGTAGTAGCGCGATTCATCGCGCAGGCGGATGTCGCCATCGAAGCTGATACGCGACGCCCAGTCCGGGAAGGTGTTGGGCGCTGCCCAGTTTTCCTGCTTGGCGGTGGCCATGACCTCGGCCTTGACCTGATCGCGGATCTGGTCGCGCACCGCGGCGGGCACGTACTGCACGCGCACATCGCCCGGTGCGGCCACCGGACCGGCTGCGACCGCTGTCGAAGCCGCTGCCTGCTTGGCCTGGGCGGCTTCGTTCTGCGCCTGGGCGATCAGCGCGTCAGCCTTGTCCTGTTTCAGAATGCCCTGCTCGACCAGCAAGCGGATCAGATTGATCGTGGCGTTCTCCGAGGGCGCAGGCGCTGCCGCTGCCTGCCCGACCAGGGTCGCGATGACCATGCCGACCGCCAGGGACAATCGATTCACGTTGGAAATCATCTGCACACAACTCCTTTTCATACAGCTTTATGAATTCGGTTAACCCGGACGCCGCCCTTGCAGGGACAGGCGCACAGGCAAAGTGATGGAGGCCGGTGGCCGTTCGCTCAGATGGGGCGCGTTACGCAATGCGGCCAGCACCTGAGTGTCGATCTCGGGCTTGCCGCTGGACTTGACCAGCTCGACCCGGGTGATTTCGCCGACGCTGCTCAGCCACACATCGGCCTCCAGCGAGAATGCGAGGTTGCGCAGATCGGGGTTCTCGCGCAGCAAGCGCTGAAAAGTGAACGCGAGGAACTGGCTGTAAGTGCCGGTGCCCAGGCGTCCGCCACCCGCACCGGCCATGCCGCCACCCTTGCCGGCGCCGATGTTGAACGCGTCGTTGCCACTCTGCGCGTCGCCGTCCATTTGCATCGGGTTGGCCAGATCGTCCGCCGGCGATGGCGGCGCCTCTTCCTCGGGCTTGACCTCTTGCGGCTCGGGCGTGGGTTCGGGCTCGATGACTTTTTCTTCCACCGGGGTTTCCGGCTCCGGTGGTTTTTCCGGAGGTGGCGGCGGCGGTGGCGGCAACGGAATGATCGTCGGCACCTTCGGCGCTTCACGGCGCACGCCGCTCATGTCATTGGCCCACTGCCACAGGAACCACGCGGCGAGCGCACCGAGCAGCAGCCCGGCGCCCCACTTTACAAAGCGCATCGGCGACCTTTTCACCGGCAAGGGCTCGATCGGAAGTTGTGCGGTCATCACTCAGCCCTGCGTCGGTTTGCCGGTCACCAGACCGACCTGAGACAGTTCGAGCCGGCGCAACAGATCCAGCACTTCAATGACCTTCTGGTACTGCACCGTGGCGTCGCCGCGCACGATCACCGGGAAGTCCGGGCTCTGCGCCTTCTCGATACGCAGGCGTTCCTCCAGCTCGGCCAGGGTCACCGGGTAGGCGTCGAGGAACACCTGACCGCCGTCGTTGACCGAAATCGCCTTGGTCTTGGCTTCCGACAGCGACACCGAGGCGCTGGCCTTGGGCAGGTTGATCTGGATCCCGGAGACCTGCGCGGTGGCGGTGAGGATGAACATCACCAGCACCACCATCAGCACGTCGACCAATGGGGTGATGTTGATGCTGTCCACCGCTGCATCTTCGTCATCGTCGTGGGAGGCATTTACGGACGCCATGGCAGTGCTCCTCAGGCCGGTACGGAGTGGTTGGCGTGATGGCCGCGCTGATGCGCCGCTTCGCTGGACTGGCCTTCGCCGTGCATCTCCGCCAGACGCGTGATGAACTCGTCGACGAACACGCGCATGTCGGCGCTGACTTCCCTGTTGCGGGTGATCAGGCGGTTGTAGCCAAACAGCGCCGGAATCGCGACGAACAGGCCCATGGCGGTGGCGAGCAATGCGGCGGCCATGCCGGGCGCGATGGCGTTGATATTGACGTCGCCGGCCATGGCGGTGCCGAGGAACACCACCATGATCCCCAGCACGGTGCCGAGCAGGCCGATGTACGGGCCGCCGGCGATGGCGTTGGACAGGGTCGAAAGTTTCGAGCTGAGCGCCTGGTTCTCACGGGTACGCACGCCGTCCATCGAGCAGCGGATCGCTTCGATGGTTGCCGCCGACACCGAAGAGGTATCGGCGCCCTGCTCGCGGCGGGTACGGATTTCCTTGACCGCCACCGCGTACAGGCGCCACAGCGGCGAATGCTGCAGACGCTGGGCGAGTTGCGCGTCGTCGGCGAACATCTCCAGGCGCGTACCGACCTTGGCGAATTGCTCGCGGAAATCCTCGTTGG
The DNA here is from genome assembly GCF_004683905.1 of Pseudomonas fluorescens. Classification (NCBI taxonomy): domain Bacteria; kingdom Pseudomonadati; phylum Pseudomonadota; class Gammaproteobacteria; order Pseudomonadales; family Pseudomonadaceae; genus Pseudomonas; species Pseudomonas fluorescens. The sequence continues at coordinate 2,873,290 of NZ_CP038438.1, read as the reverse complement.
CCTTGCTCACGCGGCTGAGGGTGCGGTTCTTGCGCAGCATGATGATCCACGACTGGAACATCATCAGCACCAGCACGGCGATGATCACCCAGGCGTCGACCGGCACCGCATTGAGCAGGAAACCGAGGCTGCCGAAACCGAAACCGGACTGTTCTTCATCGACGCCGTAGGCCACCAGTTTCGACTCCGCGCCTTGCGAGGTGGCGTCGGCCAGCAGCAACGGCGCGGGACGCGCGACTTTCGACAGGCGCAGTTCGTCGATGGCGCCCACGAACGGTTGGAACGGGCCAGCGGTCAGATCGCCGCCAATCGCCATCACCGAATTGAACGCCGGCATCGCTTGAGCGAGGGACGCGCCCTCACGACCGTTAATGTACAAGCTGACTTTCGAACCTTCGGCGGTCAGCGCGACGTGCTGCCATTGGCCCGGATTCAGCGGCTGAGTGGCCACGGCGCGCTGGCCGTCGATCTCCACAAACGGCACACCTTGATTGACCCCGACCAGCAGGCTGTTGGCGCCTTCGCGGCGGGCAAGGATCAGTTGCTCGCCATTGGCCTGATCCAGACGCAGCCAGGCGCTGAAGGTGAACGCACTGCCGGCGCTGTGCTGCAACGACGGACTGGCCGGCAGCAGCAACGGCTGGCCGCTGAACTGCAAGGCGCGCCCGACCACGCCGTCAATCGCCGCGCCGGTGGCGCTTTGCGCGGTGTTGCCGTAGGCGGTGGTGTCCTTGGCCGGGGTGCCGGTGGCGCCGTCGAAGTGATACAGCGCGGTGTAATTCGGATCGAACGTCAACTGGCCGTTGCCGGTGGCCGGGGCCTTCTGATTGCCGTAGTACATCCAGATGTCCTGACGCTGGCCGCCCTCGACATTCGGCACATCGACCCAGATCAGCGCCATGCCCATCAGCGCATCGAAGCTTTCGATCTGGTGGTTAAGCACGGTCTTGTCATCGGCGGCGACGAAGCGCAAATCCGCGCCGTCTTCCTTGACCCCGTCGAAGGTGAAGTTGCCGGTGTGCAGGCGCACCAGCAGCGCGGTGCGGCCGAGGGCCTGATTGATCCCGGCGCCCTGCGGCGTGGTGTCGACGGCAATCTGTTTGCGGTAATGCCAGTCGTCCTGCCACCAGGCCTGCGCCGTGGCCGGGAGCACGAAGCCCAGGCAGATCAACAACGAAAGAATGAGGCGCTGCATGAACGTGCTCCTTTAGAAAGTGGCTTGAAGGTTGAAGTGCAGGCGCGACTCCTGCTTCGAGGTGTTCGGCCCTTCGAGTAACGGGTAGCCCCAGTCGAGGCTGCCGGACAGCCATTTGCTCAGGCTGGCGCGGGTGCCGAGGCCGACGCTGGCCAGGGCGTAACTGGCGTCCTGGTCCGGCAGTTCGTCGCGCAGGTACAGTTGCGCGCCTTCGGCAAAGGCGTAGAAGCGCCATTCCTGCATCCAGCTGCCGGCGTATTTCGCCAGCGACGGGGTGCGCAGTTCCTGACTGAGCAGCACGCCGTCATCGCCGGTGCGCTCGGCCGCCAGATAGCCGCGCACCGAGGTCGCGCCGCCAGCGGAAAACTGTTCGTTGGAGACCAGTGGCCCCGACGCCAGCTGGAACGCGCCTTTGCTCGCGCTCTGCCAGTCGTTGTCGAAAGTCCAGGTGAAATTGCTGTCGCCCTTGAGCACGGCGAAACTCGGGTTGGCCCGGTAGCGTTTGTAGTCGAAGTCTTCGTCGGAGCTGCCGTAACCGAAAATGCTGCGGGTGGCTGCGACCAGGCTCAGGCCGAGTCCAAGCTGACTTTTTTCGGTGTAGCGGAAACCGTTGTAGGCGAAGGTGAACGGCGCGTATTTCAGCGGCACCTTGTCGCTCTCGCCGGACAGGGTCAGGCGTTCGTCGAAGTCCTTGAAGTCGATACCGGCCGACAGCGAGTTCGACCAGCTGCCACTGGACGGCAACGTGTAGATCGCCGACACCCCGTAGGAATGGCCCTTGCCCAGCACATTGCTGCCGCCGATGGTGGCGACGTTGCTGTCGGACTGATAACCGGAGAACTGCACGCTCCAGCGCTCGCTCAACGGCGCTGTGTAGGAAGCCGACCAGACCTTGGCGTTGTCGGTGTCCTGCGGTGCGGTGAAGTACGTCAGGTTGATGCTGTGGCCGAGTTGCCAGAGGTTGTTGTAGCCGAGGCTGGTCACGGCGCGCAGTTTCTCGGTGTCGGCGCTGTAATCGTTGTTGAGGCCGACGCTGGCGCTCCACGGGTTCTGGTCTTCGACCTGCAAATCGACGTCCATGGTGCCGGGGCGTTGACCTTCGCGCACCAACGGCATGACCTGGCGGCCCGGGGTTTTATTGAGCTGCGCCAGTTCGCCCTGAACCTTGGCGAAGTCCGGCACCTCGCCCTCTTTTAGCGCCGGGACGTTGTCGCGGATGTCCAGCGGCGAATAGTGTTTGGCGCCGACCACACGCACCCGGCCGACCTTGGTTTCGCTGACTTGAAGATAGACGATGCCGTCCGCCACCGCTTGCTCCGGCAGTTCGACGAACACCGATTGGTAGCCGCGCTGCTGATAAGCCTTCTGCAAGGCATCGCGGGCGCCTTCGATGTCAGTCATGGCTTTTTGCGGGCCGAGAAACGGGTACACCGCCTCTTCAATTGCTCGGGCGTCGAGCACGGTGTTGCCGCGCACGAAGTATTCGTTGACGTCCACCAGACGTTGCGGCGCTACGCTTTCGGCGGCCTCTTCGGCGAATGCCGGTTGCGCGCCGGCCGTCACCAGCAGCCAGCCCCACAGCGCCAGCCGTGACGTGAAAATCTGATCCACACTACCCCCTGAATTCGCGATGACCTGGTGGCGCTGTTGCGCGCCTTGTGTGTTGCGTCAGTTGCTGACTGTCGAGGCACCGCTGTGCTTGCCGAGCCAGGTGTGCAGCAGCGCGAAGTTCAACGAGAACTCGGGCATTTGCAGCAAGGCACCGCAGAACACTTCGCCGATGATTTTCTGGATGAGCTGCACCGCACGCGGGTTGTTGAGCAGCGTGGCGATGTCGCGACTGAGGACGTTGAAGCTCCAGACTTTCTGGTTCAGGCCAAGACCGACGAACCAGCGGAACAGCAGGTTGTAATTGAGCTGTTCATACAGTTGCTGCTCGCTGGGCACCGAATACAGCAGTTGCAGGAGCAGGATGTGCATGACGGTTTGCGCGGGGATGAGCATGCCGGGCTCGGCATTGAGTTCGTGCAACAGGCCTTGATGGGCGTCGAGCAAGTCATCGATCTGCGGGCGCAGCAACACCAGCGAATGGCCGGGCGGAATGTAGCTGGAGACCTCTTTCAAGGCGCCCTGCCAGTCATCCTGCGACACGATCCAGACCCACGGCGCGCCGTAGCGATATACCGAAACCGGCTTCTTGCGCGCGGCCTCGACGATCTTCGACAGGCGCTGATCGAGCTCCTGCATGCCCACTTTCGAGTAGCGTTCCATAGTCCCCATTGCCTCACTCCCGGCGTCCCGCCTCGGCTTGTGAAAAGCGCCCCGTTGGGCCCCTCAAGCGCGTTACATAGGCATGACCGGACTGGCTATGTGCTACCGAACTTTTGTCATAAAAGCTTCATTACAGAAATTGATCGGGATTTGACAGACAACACAAAACCCTGTGGGAGCGGGCTTGCTCGCGAATGCGGTGTGCCAGTCAAATAGATGCTGACTGACAGGACGCTTTCGCGAGCAAGCCCGCTCCCACAGGGGTATCTGAGGTGTTTTTGGGTCAGGTGTAGACCGGCCAGGTGTCGACAATCTTGCCGCCACGCACCGCCAGCAGATCACCGAATTGCAGGAGGACGGCTTCAGTCTGGGTCGGGCGCAGGAACACTTGATCTTCGATGGTCAGGCCCACGGCGTTGGAGCCGTTGACCATCTCCTGATTCGAACTGCGCCCGTACACCCCATTGCTCAGCAACCCTGGCGGCGATTCGAACTCGGCCATCCAGTTGCCGCCGTAGATGAAAAAAGTCTGCCGCTGGTTGGTGTCCCACCACGAGAACAAAGTCGACTTGTCATCCAGCGCCGGGATATTCACCGCACCAGTGCTTTTCAGTACCGGCGTGGCGATGTAGGTCGCCGGCACGTGGTCAACCAGCGACGGCAGGTCGTAATGCGTCGGTTTGAGCATCGCCGTGCCCACCGACACCTCAGTGCTCAGTTTCTCGTTTTCGTGGATGCGGTAACTCGGGCTGCCGGCGGTGTTCAGGCACAGGTTTTCGTTCCACAACGCCGGATACTGCTGGCGGGTGAAATCCACGCAGCGCTGATAAATCACCATGACCTTGGCGAACAGTTCCTCGGGCGAACCGAGAATCCCCGGCACGCCCATGCCCACGAACGGGTCGTAGCCCATGAACCCGGCGAACTGCAGATGCTGCGGATTGGCGCTGATCAGCATGAGCATCTGCCCCAGCACATTCACATCACTGACCCCGCCGCGATGCAGGCCGACATCCAGTTCGATGTTGATGCGCATCCGCGTGCCCAGCCCTTGCGCCAACGCCAGGTATTGCTGCAGCCGTACAGGCCCGTCGAGCAGCCATTGCAGTTGCCTGGAAGGATCGAACGGGCCTTTGTGAGTCTGATAAAACAGCTCGGCCGAACGCACCGGCAACGGCTTGCCGAGCAGGATGTCGGACTGCGGAAACGCTACAGCATCGTGATTGAGAAACGGCTGGTGAAACGACATGAGTTTTTGTGTCCCGGCCCGTTGCGCGATGTAGCTCAACAAGCCCGGCGACGGCAGGGATTTTTCCACCAGACGCAATTGCTTGCCGCCGCGTTTGAGCGACTGCACCACCACGTCGATGTTGTGATCGAGGCGATCCAGATCGATCAACAACACCGGGCGCATCGGGCCGTTGTCCTTCAATTCTTTATTCAGCGCGCAAAAATACTCACTGTACGGGCCGCCACGATCACCCGGTCGCAGCCAGGCGCCCACGCCCACTAACAAAGCGCCGACACCCAGCGTGCCGAGGAGAAAATTGCGTCGATTGACCGCCATCAGCTCACCCCCAGAATCGACGACAGATGCGCATTGAGAAAGCGTCCGCTCGGGTCCAGCGCCTGACGTACGTCGACAAACTCGCGCCAGCGCGGATACAGCGGTTGCAGATTCTTCGCGTTGAGCGTGTGTAACTTGCCCCAGTGCGGGCGGCCGTTGTACTTCCAGAAGATCGGCTCGACCGCGGCGAAGAAGTTGTGGTGATCCATCTGGTAATGCTGGTGCACCGAGATCGAACAGCTGTCGCGGCCCTCGAACATGCTCAGCGGAATGTCGTCGGCCTTGACGTAGCGGTACTCGATGGGAAACCAGGTGCGCAGGTCCTTGTCCTGAATCAGCTTGAGGATTTCCCGCAGACAGGCCGGGCCGTGTTCGGCGGGCACCGAGTATTCCATCTCGTTGAAGCGCACGGTGCGCACATTGGCGTAGATGTCGAACGAGTCGCCGACCCGGTCATTGAAACTCGCCAGATGCCGCAGGCTGTTGAGCAGCGTGCGGCGCAGCTCGGGGAAATCGCTGCCGTATTTGTCGATCTTCTCGATCAGGGTCACGAACTCATTGCCGCCCTCCTCTTCGGGTGGGATCGGCGGCGTGGCCGGGTCGCTGGTTTCGTTGAGGGCGATGGACAGCGCGTAGTCGGAATGGGTGACGACGAGCATTTCCCAGTGCTGGTTTTCCCGGGTGTTTTTGTCGAGGTCTTCCAGCAGCTCTTCGGTCTTGGCGATCCACTGGCGTTCGCGCAGGCGGTAGGCCGGGCGATTTTGCAGACGGATTCTGGTGGCCACGCCAAGAGCGCCGAGCGAAACGCGAGCCGCGTTGAATACTTCAGGGTGACGCTGGCTGTCGCAGTCCAGCACCTCGCCGTCGGCCGTCACCAGTTGCAGGCCGCAGACATGCGCCGAGTACGACTGAAAGGTTTTCCCGGTGCCGTGGGTCGAGGTGGAAATTGCCCCGGCGAGAGTCTGGTAATCGATATCGGCCATGTTCTGCAGGGCCTGGCCGACGTCCTTCAGCGGCACGCCCATGCGCGACATTGGCATACCGGCGCCGAATTCGGCCTGCAGGGTGTTCGGATCGTGGTCGAGCAGCCCGGTGAAGTAGCTCAGCGACAGCAAAGTGCCGTCGGTGGGCACCAGTGCGCTGAACGAATGCGCGGAACCGACCGGGCGGATTTTGCCCTGAGCCTGACGAATCGCAGCACTTAGTTCATCAAGATTCTTCGGCGCCAGCCGCGCCGCCGGCAGGCAACTCTGCCCGCCCGACCAGTTGCGCCAGGGAATCAGTCGCGGGGCGCGCATCAATTGCCCCAGCGCGGGGTTGGCCGCCAGTGCACTGAACGCGCCGACGATGCTTGCCCGTTGCAACAACTGACGCCGTGTCAGATCCATACTCATGCGCGCGCCCTTATTGTGGGAGGGGCTGGTCGGCCATGAAGCCGATCAGTTGCAGGAATTGTTCTTCGCTGCACTCGACGCACTGGCCCATTGGCGGCATGCCGTTGTAGCCGTTGATGGCGTGGTCGAGCAGCGTGTCGGCGCCCTGGCGGATGCGTGGTTCCCAGGCTTTTCGGTCACCGGTCAATGGTGCGTTGGCGGCGGGATTGGCGTGACAGAGCTGGCAGCTGTTGGCGTAGATCTGCGCCAGTGCCGGGTCGGTGGGAGTAGCATTGAGAGTGGTCGCCGGCGGTGCGGATTTTTCGTCGCAGCCGCACAGCGTCATCATCAGCGCCAGCAGTAAAGTGAGTGGGATTGCCCGCATAACGATCCTCGAGGGTGGCATCGCTTTTTGTTGTGATCACACCTTAAGGCAGGCACGGCAGCGGGTTGAGGGCATTGCCGGACAACGATGGGGCCAACCGGGGCCAGTAGAGAGTGTTCAGGCCACCCCATTCAACTGTGGGAGCGGGCTTGCTCGCGAATGCGGTGTGTCAGCAATGAGGATGTCAGTTGAAAGGACGCATTCGCGAGCAAGCCCGCTCCCACATTGGATTTCATAAACCAGTCAGAGCTCTGTTCCGCATCTCTGCGTGACATTCGCGTGACATTGGCGGGTTTAAATATCGGCGCATTCAGGCGTATAACCTGTAAAGACTTTTTGATCTGTATACGGACATCAACACGGGGTAGCGACATGACCACAGCAAACATCCTTGGCAATCTGTTCCCTTCTGTCAGCGACATCCCGGAAAAATACCGCCTCGACGGTCAGGTCGAGCAACGCGAATACCTCGTCGATGGCCAACTGCGGCGCTGGGACGGCCCACTCGCCACCGTGCGCAGCCCGGTGTATCTGCACGGCGAAAACGGCGATGAACAAGTGATTCTCGGCAGCACCCCGCTGCTCGACGCCGACACCGCCCTCACCGCCCTCGACGCCGCCGTGCGCGCCTACGATCGTGGTCAGGGCCTGTGGCCGACCATGCGCGTGGCCGAACGCATCCAGCACGTCGAAGCGTTCCTCGGCCGGATGCGCCAGCAGCGCGAAGCCGTGGTCAAGCTGCTGATGTGGGAGATCGGCAAGAACCTCAAGGACTCGGAAAAAGAGTTCGACCGCACCTGCGACTACATCGTCGACACCATCAATGCACTGAAAGAACTCGACCGTCGCTCCAGCCGTTTCGAACTGGAACAGGACACCCTCGGCCAGATCCGCCGCGTGCCGCTCGGCGTGGCACTGTGCATGGGGCCTTACAACTATCCGCTGAACGAAACCTTCACCACGCTGATTCCGGCGCTGATCATGGGCAACACCGTGGTGTTCAAACCGGCCAAGCTCGGCGTGTTGCTGATCCGCCCGTTGCTCGAAGCGTTCCGCGACAGTTTCCCGAGCGGCGTGATCAACGTGATCTACGGCAGCGGCCGCGAAACCGTCAGCGCACTGATGGCCAGCGGCAAGATCGACATCTTCGCCTTCATCGGCACCAACAAGGCCGCCAGCGACCTGAAAAAACTGCACCCGAAACCACACCGCTTGCGCGCCGCGCTGGGCCTGGATGCGAAGAACCCCGGCATCGTCCTGCCGGAAGTCGATCTGGATAATGCGGTCAGCGAAGCGGTCACCGGTTCGCTGTCGTTCAACGGCCAACGCTGCACCGCGCTGAAGATCCTTTTTGTGCATGAGGACGTGGTCGATGCCTTCATCGAAAAATTCAACGCCAAACTCGCCACGCTCAAGCCGGGCATGCCGTGGGACAGCGGCGTGGCGCTGACGCCGCTGCCGGAGTCGGGCAAGGTCGACTACCTGCACGGTCTGGTGGCCGACGCGCAGAGCAAGGGCGCACAAGTGGTCAACCCGAATGGCGGCGAGAGTCGCGAGTCGTTCTTCTACCCCGCCGTGTTGTACCCGGTGACGCCGCAGATGCGCGTGTACAACGAAGAACAGTTCGGCCCGGTGGTGCCGATCGTGCCGTACCGTCACCTCGATACCGTGATCGATTACGTGCTGGAATCGGACTTCGGCCAGCAACTGAGCCTGTTCGGCACCAACCCGGTGGCGATCGGTCGACTGGTCGACACTTTCGCCAACCAGGTCGGGCGGATCAACCTCAACGCCCAGTGCCAGCGCGGCCCGGACACCTACCCGTTCAACGGGCGCAAGAACTCCGCCGAAGGCACGCTGTCGGTACACGATGCCCTGCGGGTGTTTTCGATCCGCACACTGGTGGCAACCAAGTTCCAGGACAGCAACAAGGATCTGATCAGCGAAATCATTCGCGGCCGCGATTCGAGCTTCCTGACCACCGACTACATCTTCTGACGAGGACTTTGCACTGAGCACCTTCAGCACCCAACGACTGCCACCGCTGCTGCGGCGAATCCTGCGTCCGTTGCTGGACCCGTACCGCCGCTACCAGCACGCCCGATTGATTCACGCGGTGCGGGTAGCGCTGGGGCTGCTGGCGACCATCCTGCTGACCACCGGCATCAACCTGCCCCACGGCGAGTGGGCGTCGGTGACCATGCTGGTGGTGATCGGCGGCCTGCAACACCACGGCAACATCGGCAAGAAAGCCGCCGAACGCGCCACCGGCACCTTGATCGGTGCCGGCGTCGGTCTGCTGCTGGTGGCGCAGCAGGCGTGGTTGGGCATGCCGTGGCTGACCTACTTTGCGATGGCCGTGGTCTGCGGATTCTTCTCATATCACGCCATCGGCAAGGGCGGTTACACCGCCCTGCTTTCGGCAATTACCGTCTTCATCGTCGCCGGACATGGCGACAACCCGATCACCGACGGCTTGTGGCGCGGCGTCGACATCCTGATCGGCATCGCCCTGGCCCTCGCGTTTTCCTTCGCCCTGCCGCTGTACGCGGTGTATTCGTGGCGCTACAACCTGGCCGATGCCTTGCGCGACTGCGCCACGTTGTACGGGCGGATCATCAGCGGCCAACCGGTCAGCGCCGATGAACATCTGAAGCTGATGGGCCGGGTGACTACGGTTATGGTGCAACTGCGCTCGCTGATGCCTTCGGTGTCCAAGGAAGTGAAAATCTCCATGACCGAGCTGGACGCGATTCAACGCAACCTGCGGATGTGCGTCAGTACCCTGGAGATCCTCGGCAACACCCGCCCGGATGCCAACGACCCCGAAGCCATGGCGCACCTGCAATCGGCACTGCGGGCCGAGCACCGGGTGATCCGCATACAGTTGATCGGCATGGCCCGGGCCTTGAAGTCTGGCACCACGCAACGCCTGCAGCGCCCGCTGGAATTGCCTGACGCCAGCCTCGACACACGGGTCTACAACACGCTGGACGGCTACCGGTTGCTGACCCGACAACTGGCCGCGAACATTGGTGAACTGCGCCAACGCCTGGCGATGACGGCGCCGCGCTGGAACATCTGAATCAGCGGAAAAATCCATGTAACAAATCCGACATCATCACTACAATGCGCCGCACAACGGATGTGACATGGACGCATAAATGCAATTCAGGAAGAGTATCAACGCCCTGCGGGCACTGGCCGTGCTCGCGGTCGTGCTGTTTCATTTCAAGGTGCCAGGGTTTGAGGGCGGATTCGTCGGCGTAGACGTGTTCTTCGTCATTTCCGGCTTCCTGATGACCGGCATCATCTTCAAGGGTGTGCAGCAGCAAAACTTTTCCCTCCTCGGTTTCTATGCCTCCCGCGCCCGCCGCATCATTCCCGCCCTGCTGGTCCTGTGCGTTGCGCTGCTGATCTTCGGCTACTTTTATCTGCCGCTGGATGACTTGCGCGAAACCATCCGTACGATCAAGAGCAGTCTGCTGTTCAGCTCGAACTTCAGCTTTGCCCAAAGCGGCAATTACTTCGCGGCGCCGCTGCATGAAAACTGGTTGCTGCATACCTGGTCGCTGTCGGTCGAATGGCAGTTCTACCTGCTTTACCCCGTGCTGATCATGGGGCTGCACCGGTTATTCGGCACAGATAAAACTCGCTTTGCCTTGCTGGCCTTGGCGCTGATTTCGCTGCTGGCGTCCATCGTCGTGACCCGCGTCAACCCGACGTTCGCTTTCTACATGCTGCCCACCCGCGCCTGGGAAATGATCGCTGGCGGGCTGGTTTTTCTGTTTCCCCTGCGATTGAGCCAGCGCGGCGGCGCGATTTGCGAAGGATTCGGCCTGCTGGCAGTCGCCGTCAGCGTGCTGGTTTTTTCGGAGGCGGATCTGTGGCCGGGCTACCTGGCACTGTTGCCGGTGCTGGGGACGATGCTGGTGATTCACGCCAACACCCGGTCGATGTTCAGCGGCAATCCTGCGCTGCAATTTGTCGGGAGCATTTCCTACTCGGTGTACCTGTGGCATTGGCCGCTGGTGGTACTGCTTTACCTGTGCGGGCTGTTGAGCAGCTGGCCGCACGTGATCGGCGCAATCATCGCCTCGTTCGCCCTCGGCACCCTGTCCTTCTATCTGGTGGAATCGAAGGTGAAAAAAGGTACGAGCGCTACTCGAACAGTGATCAAGTTCGCGTCACTGACGGTAGCGGTGGTAGCCGTGTCGGCAACGACGTCGTCGCTGGTCAAGCAACACCCCGACTGGCGTCCGGCACTGGTCGAACTCGGCCAGCCCGAATACGCCAGCAAGCTGTATCCGCAGGAGTGCTACCCGAATGCCTATGCGGCGGCGGATTGCAAACTGGGCACGGGTGATGTGTCGGTAATTCTGTACGGCGACAGTCATGCGCAATCCACCGCAGCGGCGGTGCAGATGGACAACCCGCAAGCGGCACTGTCATGGTCACGGGGCGGTTGCCCGACCCTGGCGCACTTCGCCATGCACGACAAGACCGTCGAAAGCCAGTGCCGGGGCTTCAATCAGGAAAAGCTGCAACAACTGAAAACCGCGTACGCCGGCGTGCCGGTGGTGCTGTTCAGCCGTGCAGCGCTGTATGCGGATTCGGGCCGGGAAAACAGCTACCGGATTTCCTTTCCCGAGCGCCAGGCCACGTTTGCCGAAGCGTATACCGAAGAATACGTCAGCACAGTCTGCTCGATCGCTGAAAACCATCCGGTGTATATCGTCAAACCGATCCCGGAGATGCCTTTCAGCGTCTACAAGGGCTTGAACCTGAATCAGCGATTGTTCCGGCAAACCACCGACATTTCCCTGCCGTTGCAAGCCTATGAGAAGCGCAACCGCATCGCCATCGCAACCATCGAAGCCGCTGCCAGCCGCTGCAACGCGACGGTTATCGACCCGACGCCGTACCTGTGCCCCGACGGCAACTGCATGGGTTCCATGGACGGCGTGCCGCTGTACTTTGACGACAACCATCTGGTGGATGCCGGCAATCAGCAGCTCAAAGGCCTGTTCAAGGATCTGATCAAACCGATTTGAGCTGGCGCCGGGCTTTCAGGCCCCAGCCCTGTTGCATCCCGGCGGCGGCCAGCAGAATTGCTGCCACCCCGATCCATTGCAGGATCTGCAGGCGATGGCCGAAGGCGAACCAGTCGACGAAAATCGCCGCAATCGGGTAGATGAAGGACAGCGCACCGGTCAGGGCAGTCGGCAGTTTCTGGATCGCGCCGTACAGCAGCACGTACATCAGGCCGGTGTGGACGATGCCCAGCGTCACCAGACTGGCCCAGGCTCCGTTGGTTTGCGGCAGGCCGTTGAAGTGCGCGAACGGCGCGAGCAACAGCACTCCGGTGCAGACCTGGATCAGCGCGATCAGATGCGGCGGCGTGCCGGTCAGGCGCTTGATGATCAGCGCCGCCATCGCGTAGAGCAACGCCGCCCCCAACGCCAGCGCAATCCCCAGCAGATATTCGCTACCGCCCTCGCCCTGCCCGCCATGGGCACTGACGATCGCCAGCATGCCGAGAAAGGAAATCGCCAGCCAGAACAGCTTTTGCAAGGTGATTTTCTCGCCGAGAAACAGCGCCGCCAAACCGACCAGCATGAACGGCTGCACGTTGTAGATCGCTGTGCCGATGGCAATCGAGGCGCGGGAATACGAGCCGAACAACAACACCCAGTTGCCGACAATCGCCACCCCACTGAGCACCGCGAGCAGGAACGTGGTGCGGGTCAGAATGCCCGGACGCAAGAAGCCGAACGCCGCGCATATCAGCAGCAAGGTGCCGGCGCCGAACACGCAACGCCAGAACACCACATCCAGCACCGGTTGCCCGGACACCAGCACGAACCAGCCGATGGTCCCGGAAATCAGCATGGCGGCGGTCATTTCCAATGAACCACGGCGTATTGTGTTGTCCATCATCGATCTCCCTAAGCGTTTGACGAAAGCGTGGCAAAAGTATGCCAAGCCGACCATGAGCGCCTCCAGCGCAAAAAGCAGGCTAAACTCGATTTCTGCCTTTTTTATCGTGGGTAGTTTCCCTTAAATGCCTAATACCGGAGTTGCCCCATGACCGACGATATCGACCAGATCCTCATCAGCGCCTTGATGGACGACTCGCGTCGCTCGCTCAAGGCATTGGCGCAAATCAGCGGCCTGTCCTCACCCAGCGTGGCCGAACGCCTGCGCCGCCTGGAGGAGCGCGGCGTGCTCAAGGGCTATACCGTCGAGATCGACCCCAAATGCTTCGGCTATCAGCTCCAGGCGATCGTCCGGGTGCGACCACTGCCGGGGCAATTGCAGGAGGTGGAGCGGCAAATCATGTCGATCCCGGAGTTCACCGAGTGCGACAAGGTCACCGGGGAAGATTGCTTCATCGCACGCCTGCACGTGCGCTCGATGGAACAGCTGGACACCCTGCTCGACCGCCTTAATACGCTGGCCGAAACCAACACCGCGATCGTCAAGAAAACCCCGGTCAAGCGCCGTTTACCGCCGATGGCGTGAGTGCTTTTTGCGCCTGCTCGGCGTAGATTGAGGTTTTTCCGGCGAAAGGATTGGGCGGTAATGAGAATTCAGGCAGTGATGCTGACGCTGTTGATGCTCGGCGGGTGCGGGACGGTGCAGACCGTCGTGCTTAGCGACAAGGCTTCCGTGGACCAGCTGAAGACCAAGAAAAGCTACTGCGGCGCTGTTCCGCGCATTTACAGCGGTGCAACCTACGACTTCTGCATGCTGCACGCCGAAAAGCCGGATGACGTCGACGCGTTCAATTACAACAACGCCTCCCTTGGCCTGGTGGTCGATGCAGCAGTCTCAGGTGTGCTGGACACATTCTTGCTGCCCTACACGATTTACAAGCAACAGGCCGATGGCAGCATGGTGATCAACTGATTGAAAACCTCCAGACGCCGAGACGTCTGGAGGCTGCTGCACTTTACTCGAGCAATTGCTGCAAGCTTGGGTCACGCATGACTTTTTGCTGAGGCTGCGAATTGTCGTCGCCTGTCTTGAGCATTTTCAACTTGAGGTTCTGAACCTTGGCGCAGGCGTTCTTGCCATCGGCGTAGATCCCGCTCATGTCACATTTCCATTCGAAATAATTAACCAGACCGCCTGACAGTTGCAGACTGTAGTCCGTGCTCTTGGTCCCTGGCGTGAACGGATGACCCGCCGGAATATTCTGGAACCACTTCATCCATTCCGCAGAACCCGGGCTCGGTATTTTGTCCTTGGGCTGGAAGGTGGGATTCATGATCGCCACCTGTGGCGACTCACCCGTGGCGTGGCAGCTCAGGCAGGAACTGTTGGGGTTGTCTACAGGCCCGTTGAGGCGACCGTTCCAGCCCAGGTGGGTGGGCGGCAGTTCTTTGGTGTTGGCGTTGATTGCCGTCTGCTGCAATGCCGGGTTGATTCTGGTTTCAGTCGGCGTCGGATTGGTGAAGTCATTGCCGGTTTCTTTCGGATCGTTACCCCACATGATCCCGACCGGAACGAGATTGTCCCAACCGGGTTTGCCGGTTTTAGCCCCGTTGTACTGGAAGGTGCCGAAAATCCAGCCTGTGTCGCTCATACGGGTATCACGCACGGCGATGTCCATCTGAATGAGCGCAACATCTTTGATCTTGCGATTTGCGAACGTGAAAGTTTCAGTGATATAGCCTTGCCACAACACCGGGTTGACGAGGAACGGTACGGTGGTGCGATCAATATCGGCAAACAATGCCTTGCAGACTACGGTGCCATTGGCAAAGCTTTTGGGTTGCGAAGTGAAGCCAGGATCCGGGTTGTTCGGATCTTTCCAGACCTCGCCAATGGTGTAGGCGCCAATGTCGTTGTAAATGCCCACGGCGTAGGTCTGGCCACTGGCGATCTGCGTCTGTGCCAGTTGTTTGACCGGAATCTGCGCTTCCTTGGTCAGACCATGAATACCTTCACGCCCCAGCGGGCCATAGTGCTGCCAAGGCATGTGGTACCACTGACGCAGCTTGTTCTTCTGTACATTCCAATCAACCTCGACATTGCCTTCCAGGCAATAGTGCTTCACCTCCTCCATGTAGGCACGCCAGGTTTCAAAGTTGTTGTCGGGTTTGGTCGGGAGTTTTTTGAAAAAATCCGGCAGCGCTCCTTGGGGAGCTTGGGTCGGGTAACTCTGGCTAAGTTCGAACAACGGGCCTGAATATTGGCTGGCGGGTGGCTGATAGCCAAAATCGGGGTAGACACCGGCAAGAGTCGAGGCACTGAACAGTGCTGTCGTGATAGCCAATACGGCACGCTTTCCTTGGGGCTGGTTCATCGATGATCTCCTTGATTGGGACAACGCCTGCAGCGACCCATGAATCGAGTCCGACCACCAGGGCCTCCATTATTTTTTTGATAATCAGGGACTCGGCTTGCGGGCCGAGAGCAACTCACGGTTGAATCTGGGTAGGCTGGTTTGGAGGACCTCCTGTTTTCCGGATGAACGAATACGACAACCCGGGCGACGCTCCGGGCTTGAACAGAAGAAGAAACATGGGATGCGGGGGCTGTAGAAGGTGTTACTGCATGCCGACTCCTGTCGACCGCCTGCCGTTCTTCCTTGTCTTAGGTGTAGGCCAATTCCATAAAGGCGCCATGATTTCTTGAAAAAATGTCGGCGAAAGGCCACTACGCTTTCGCACGGGCAACAAAAAACCCGCCGAAGCGGGTTTTTTGTTGATTCACAAACAGCGATCAGTCGTCGCGGCTCATGATGCCGAAGATCTGCAACAAGCTGATGAACAGGTTGTAGATCGATACATACAGGCTGATGGTTGCCATGATGTAGTTGCGCTCGCCACCGTGGATGATCGCGCTGGTCTGGAACAGAATGCACACCGACGAGAACAGCACGAAACCGGCGCTGATCGCCAGTTGCAGGCCGCTGATCTGGAAGAACATGCTCGCCAGCGTTGCACCCAGCAACACGAAGAAACCGGCGGTGATGAAACCACCGAGGAAGCTCATGTCCTTGCGGGTGATCAGCACGTAGGCCGAGAGACCACCGAACACCAGCGCGGTCATCGCGAATGCCGAACTGACCACTTCAGCGCCGCCCTGCATGCCCAGGTAACGGTTGAGGATCGGGCCGAGCAGGAAACCCATGAAACCGGTCAGCGCAAAGGCGGACACCAGGCCCCACGCAGAATCACGGAGTTTGTTGGTGAGGAAGAACAGCCCGTAGAAACCGATCAGCACTACGAAAATGTTCGGGTAGCCGACACGCATCTGCTGCGCCACGAACGCCATCACACCGCTGAATGCAAGGGTAAGCGCCAGTAGACCGTAAGTGTTGCGCAGGACGCGGCTAACCTCTAGCTGCTCAGCCTGCACGCTGTTGTGAACTGCGTAATCCTGTTCGCGCATGGCGACACTCCTGTTGGTTTGAAACGTTCAGTGGCAAAGATCATAACAGACGCTCTGTAACAAGCCATGCACAGAGTTTGACAGTGTGTTTCATTCAGGTATTATGGCGCCCGCAACGCAAACGGAGGTGTGGCCGAGTGGTTTAAGGCAACGGTCTTGAAAACCGTCGACTGTAACAGGTCCATGAGTTCGAATCCCATCGCCTCCGCCATCTTATGTACGACAAAGCCCTGATTATTCAGGGCTTTGTCGTTTCTGGCGTTTACGAAAATTTCTGCCTTTCGATATGTGTTCCATAACTTTTGTGGGCGCGTTCCATAACTCCGACCGATTTCTCCCCTCTCCGGCGTCCTGCCAATCGTTAAAACACTCTTCATGTAACACGGTGCTACGCTGATGCCTTGGCTGCCAAGGAAACCAAAATGCCCAACTCCGACCTACTCCCTTCCCTGCTCTTCAAGATCAACGAAAAACCAGCTCGCCCTCGAAGCCGCCATCATGGAGCTGTCCAACTGGGTCGAGCAGCGCGGATCGGCAGATGTCGCAGAGAACGTCCGCGGCGCACTCTGGACGATCGACAAGAACGAGGAGTTCATTAAGATGACCTTGGCCGTTTTGATGGCGCCCGAGTGACCGGTTTCGGCCAAAAGCGGTCGTTCAGCTTCTACAAAATCAGCGACTGTTCAACCATCCGCTTCTGGCCGTTAGCTACCCAAGCCTTTGATATAACTCGAATTTTAGTTCGCAGCCTAAGACATTTCGATATAAAGTGGGTGTTTCGCCAGTCCGGCGAAAGCCCAGACTTTCATAGAGCCTTTGTGCCAATGTGTTTGTTCGGAAAACGCCCAATTGCACGGGTACATTTCGGGCAGCCGCGTTCAGCTGGAGTTTCTTTAGAATGCGGGTACCAATGCCCTTGCCTTGAAACTCCTGTGAAATAGCGATGTTCTGAACATAGATCCGATCTTCCTGGTCCAGGATCTGAACGTATCCAACAATCTGGCCATCAGCTTCAATAACTGAAGTGGCTGCGCACGCGAACTCCGCTGCAAAATTTGAGAGTTGCCAACTTTCATTCCAGCCCCATATTTTCTCGATGTGACTCTGGAAGACTGTTCGATGCAAGTCAAAAAGGGCTGCTCGATCAGAATCAGTTGCGGGGCGTAAAGTCATAATCGCTTTCTCAATCTCTACTAACGCATTTTCATCAGGTGCTGCTCTACATCGGCATGCCCTTGATTTGTGCATTTTAAATTTGGCGAGGCTAGCGCCTGCGAAAATAAACAGCAATCCCGCCCAGTGTGATCCGCGACATCTGGCTGCTATTGACCGAAAGCCGCCGCCCAAGTGATACAAATCAGACGGCCGCTACCCGTATGGTTAAACCTCTCCGGCAACACGCACTTCGATTTTAGTGATTCCAACCAGGCTGGCCTGCTCTAGGATCTCTCCAGCAGTCGAATCGGCTGTCGGCATGATCAAGCTATTCTCGCCATCTCCAAAATGTAGCTCAAGCAGATGCATAGCGGCATCTTGAACTGCGAGCTCAGATTGGTTCAGCTCAATCACTTGTGTACGAGGCTCGCCGTTGAACAGGTATTGGATCGTGTAATTGCACATGAATTGCCCTCGATGGGTGGATATCTACAATCAACCTGACTCACAGGTCAGCTTTTAGTTCAAGTAGACGACTGACGCGCAACTCGTCGCCTTACCCTCGCTCACCTACCAAGCCTCGATTACTGTACATGCATACAGCACATGTACAGCGAATCCCCCTCCATGAATTTCAACCAAGCCAAATCTTTCCGGCTCCAGCGATGGCGCGCAACTCTCGACGACCAGGACTTTCGACTGCAAAACCCCGAGGGGCACCGGGAAACGCTTCATCAAATGGCGGCCACCCTGCATACAGAGGGACTCATTGATCAGCTTGAGCAGTTCGACATGAACGAGATGGCAGACGCTGCCTACTGGCACGCCGTGGAGGAGTTGCAGAACTCGCCGGGCCAGTACCGCGGAGCGTCGACCTATGACGTCGTGCGGATCGACAACGGGAAATTGCTGGGTACGATCAGCCGGTCGATCTTCAACTTCGAAAGCGACGAACCACGCGGCGCCTCCTTTACCTACGACGGCAAGGTTTACTCTGGCGCAGACGGTGTGCGGCTGACCTTGGGGCTTTCCCGGAACATTGGGACAATCTCAGGCCTGATGCTGGAATTGAACGGGCGCCTGTATCAGCTGGTTGAAACCGAACGAGTCGTTCGCGGTGTTGATTACAAGCCAATGGATGATCCATACGCTTACCGCGCTCTGGTTGATGTTGCGCAAGTCGCCCAGGAAGAGCGCGACCTACACGCCTTTGAAAAGGTGCGTCCTCACATCGAGTCGGCGGCTTTTTGCATGTGCCCCACCTGCCTCGATCGATTTGATGCGCGTGATGACTGCCCAACTTGCACCGGAAAAGGTTTTGTGACGAAGTCGGCACCGACGGGTCTACGCTGAAGGAACCATGCGAGGAGCGGGCAATGTGTGGACGACTAACCCAGTACAGCGGCATTCACGACTTCGTAGCGGCGCTCAGCATGCCCAACGCTCTAGTCAACTCGACCGGCGAGCAACCGCTCGAGCGCTACAACGCCGCGCCGACAGCGCAGCTCGCCCTCTTCCATCAGGAAGGACAGTTCCTGCACGCCGACATGGTTCGCTGGGGATGGCGCCCACACTGGGCGAAGGATCGCGCCGCGCCGATCAATGCTCGAGTGGAGAAGGTCGCACACGGCCCGTTCTTCCGTGCCATCTGGCCGCACCGGGCAATCATCGCTATCAACAACTGGTTCGAGTGGGTCGACGAAGGCGGACCGAAGAAACAGCCCTACTTGATCCGGCATCGGGATGGCTCGCCGATTCTCTGTGCTGCCATCGGCCAATACCCGAATCAAGAACACAGACCAAGCGAGCACGACGGCTTCGTGATCATCACAGCCGACAGCGCCGGGGGCATGGTCGATATCCACGACCGGCGGCCGGTAGCGTTATCGCCTGAGCTCGCCCGGGAATGGTTGGATCCGGCCACGCCGAAAGAACGCGCCGAACAGATGGTGCTGCACCAGGGCGAGCCCACAGAGGTGTTCGAGTGGTTCAAGGTTGACCGGGCCGTGGGGAATGTACGGAATCAGGGCCCGGATCTGATAAAATCCGTCGATTGATCAGCTCTCGTTCAGCGTTTTCAAGCGCTGCACCAGTACAGCTTCAAAAATGATGTACAGCCTTTTTTAGCATCGCTGGTGCATTCATCCGCGTCGAAATTTACCCACGCTGACTTAGATTTTTATTGCTCTAATTATTTAGACTAGAGGAGTCTATTAGCGCGGCGATGGACTTACCAAAATATGCCGCCCCATCCTTTGAGAGGTGGGATGGATCGAAAAATATGGCAGTCTCATTTGGGCTCAAGACGGCGCAACTTGTCTTTTTTGGACAAGTTATTTTCATGAGGTCTACAAAGTTAACATTTCTCGCGGCAGCCAATCGCTCATTTAGAGACTTAGTTTCGTCGCTCTTAAATTTAGCGGCAAAATGGTCAATTCCGGAGGTGCGACCAAGCGCGGTGACTAATTCAATACTACTTTTTAGTAAGTTTTTACGTCCGAATACGTATACCTTTGCTTTTGTCATCGATACGATTTTAGCGATCGCTTTTTCGTTATAGCTAATAGCTTCTGGATTCCAGCGAAAAGCTATATACACTCGATCGGCCTGATCGAGAAGCTTTGCGTCCAGAACACGAGCCATTTGAAGTTTACATGGCTCAATAAGCTCAGGACTTTGTATGGTCATAATATTAACCTTGGTAAAGAAATTATTTTCTTCACCAGGTTCAAGATAGAAAGTACTGCAATTGGTGAATAAAGACCTCGCAACAATGTCCATTTTTTCAGCATGACCGCCCTCTGCAAGCATATTAACAAGGTCAGCCGCTTGCGAGTCACCTATTACTAGAACCTTTTCTTTACCAGATTCCGAATCAAAGCCGCCCCTCAAATTGAACGCATCTTGACGCCTCCAAACATATTTATCGAGCTCATCATGGTCAATTTTAGCTATATTCCTAATTGAAGCAGGCAGTCGCCAATCCCAGCCGTTCATTGCCCAGCTACTCGACGAAACAACCATAACTAATGCTGCAACTCCCAAAGTTGCCAAGCTGAACTCCGCCCCACTTAACCTTGAATTGGCCGGACTCCTAAATGGCTTTTCGATTAAAGCATAAAGAGCAAAAGCAAAAATGAAAGTTGCGATGAGCAGTCCAACAACCCCGAGCGGAGTAATTCTTTCAAAAAAGATATAACTTACAAAAACGTAAATAGGCCAGTGCACAAGATACAGCGAGTAACTTATCTCACCAATTTTCGTAGCCAGCCAAGATCTAAGCGGCGCAGAAAACCCTGTGCTATTACCAGCATAGATCATCAATGACGCACCTAGTACCGGGAGCAATGCTGCATATCCCGGAAACTTAGTAGCCCTAATATCGAAAAACATCATTGAATACAGTATTACAACAAGACCAAACAAATACGCCAAGCCATTCAAGAACTTATTAATTCGGAAACGCTCTACCAATACAACTATAGCTCCAAATAAAAACTCATGAATCCTGAAAGGGGTCAAGAAAAAAGCCCCAGACGAATCCTTATCTAAATAAATCACCGCGGCCGCACAACCAGCAACAACGCATAAGCAAGTTGCGAGTAACTTTACCTTACCGGCCTTCGCTATAAGATAAAACACGATAGGCCAAATTATGTAGAACTGTATTTCTACACTGAGAGACCAAGTGTGTAGCAGTGGTTTAACAATGGAAGACGTGTCAAAATATCCGCTCTCCATCCAAAAGAAGACATTTGACACTCCGCTAAGGGCGTACAGGGTAGACCCTGACATTTGTTTGAAATCTGCGGGCGAAAAGAGAACAAATGATGCAATGTAGGATGCTACGATTGTGACCAATAGCGCAGGTATCAAGCGCCGAACTCTTCTAAAATAAAAATCTGAGAATTCAAATGTGCCTTTGCTATTTTTATCAAGTATCCCCTTGGTGATCAAGTAACCACTTATCACAAAGAAAATATCAACACCAACAAAGCCACCAGAAAATAATTGAATTTTGAAGTGGTAAAGAATAACGGAGATGACCGCTATTGCACGAAGTCCGTCTATGTCCGGCCTATAGTTATTTAACTGTAAAGTCGTCGACACTTTACTATCCTTTGAATGCGAAACAGACGTCATGCACATAGCTCCAGGCATTTTAACGCCAGCATGGTACTGTTTTGCGTTTGCCAAGTCTCGTCAAATTTAAACATACTTATCTGATTAGAACTGGCTCACTGGGAACGCAAAGAGACCGCAGCTTTCACGTAGGCCTGACACGCCTGCAGCGCGATCAATCCGCGGTCGCCGATGTCGGTGATGGCGATAATTCGTTGAGCATGCGCCGGGTCAAGTCGGGCGCGTACTGCTGCATGATCCACGCCGCCGGCGCCGGCGGTGGCTGGCACACCACGGCCTTTGGTAGCGTGAGTTGAGTCGAGGAGGACTGACAGCCGGAGATCAGAAGTGGCAAGGCGATCGCGCAGGCGATCTTGGTTCTTTTGAGCATCGGTCATTTTCTCGAAGTGGGTTTGCTCGCTGGCCGCCAGCCGCTGCTCGAGCGCGAGACGCTTGTCCTGCTCGGCCCGCTGCGTGGCGGCGGCGGCCTGGGTCAGTTGATTGAGGGTTTCGGCGTGCTGCTGGGCTTGCTCGGCCAACTGCTTGCCATAGCGCCAGTCCTGAAACTGCCAGGCGCTGCCGGCGCCGATCAGCACCAGCCCCAGCGCGACCACCGTTTTCCACGGAACGAGCATCACGGCACATCCTTGAAGAAGACGTGACCGCCCAACTTGAGAGTCTGCTGGGCCTTCGACGCCCAGGCCGGCGCCTTGATGCTGGTGGCGTAGTAATGCGTGGCCCCGCCGGTAGGATCAGACACCTTCCCGTCGATCACCTGGTCCGCAGCGATTCGACATTGCGCCAGCTCGCGGAACGGGATTTCCTTCACGCCAATCAGGAACTGATAGTTTGGGTCGGTCTTGTTCCAGCAGCTGAACTGGTACGGTTTCTGGCAGACGCCGGCATAGCCCTCCCCCCACCACGAATTGGTCTTTCCGTCGAACACGCGGTTGCGGATCGTCCAGGCTACGGCGATCTGGCCGGCCGTACCCTCGCCGCGAGCCTCGCCCCACAAGGTGCGGGCAAGGATGTCACGGTCTTTATCGATTGCAGTCATTACTTTTCTCCGGGCAAAAAAATACCCGCTCACTGGCGGGTTTCAGTCGTTTCTTTGGCTCATTCAATCGGACTGATCAGGGCTTCCAGCCTTGCGATTCGCTCTTCCTGTCCTCGAGCGATAAACAGGGCGAGTTGATCGTATCGGAATCCATAACGGTCACCGGCCGGAACGGATTTTTGCGTCACAACGTATTCGCGTGAGGTTTCCTCCCAGGTAAAGGTTGCTGGGTATTCTCTGTACTGGTCAAACATCGAAATCTCGACATCCGTGTATATGCGCTCGCCGAGTGAGTAGATATTCCCTTTTATGGACTCGTAGCCTTGCTCCTCAATCGCGGGCCATTCGTCATGGCACACAAAGGCGTATTTCAGAGGCTCAAGACCGAATGACTCCATGACCTCTATGACACGCTGCACCGTAAGGCCTATATGAAGTCTCGCCTCATCGCCTTTATTGGCGACTGCGTCCAACCACCTGTAAACGCCGATCTCTTTTGCAAGCGCCATGGCTGTGTTGATTTCCGCTTGCGACATTTCCGCAACCGCGGTCTTCTCTCGAGCGTCAGAGGTGTTGATTGTCCCTGATGCAGCAAAGACAGTAGCCCAGCGCTTTGAGCCATTACCCAGGTTCGCGCTGTTATCAATGTCGTTGTAGAAGTTCGTGCACACCACGTTGAGAGGAAGGTAGCCGCTGTTGGCTGCGTTCACGGACTGAATAGAATTCAGACCGGTTCCCTGCGTGAGAATTATGCGACCTTGCGATGAAATGACTTGAAAAACAGCGGATCCAGGTACAACTCCTGTTGCACCAACTACCGTGCCATTGCTCATGACTTGAGGCGCAGACCAAGTGTTCGCAGCATTCAACAACGGCACGCTATCACCAGACGTGCCCGTGTTTTTGACCGACGAACTACCGAGCCCAAGCCCCGCGCGAGCATCCGGCTGCGTTTTCCCACCCGTACCGCCCATCGAAACAGGGATGGCAGCGGTTAGTGCAGTTAGCGCGGTGATGTCGTTGTTTGCCCCAGACTTTGCCGCGCCGAGCGTAGCCCGAGCCGCAGCATCATCTGCATCATTGAGCATGCCTTGAATGAAAACCGACAGGTCGGTTATACCTGTACCTCCTTTGCCGGGAGGCAGGGTGTCGTAGTTACCGGTTGTCCCGAGCGCCTCAAGCTTTGATCCCCACTGACGATTGATGCTATTGAACGAGTCGGCCAGAGCCTTGGGATAGCCATGCACTGGCATGATCGCGTAGGCGACACCACTGGCTGTTGGTCCCTTGTAAGCCGGAATGATCGAAATTACTGCCGCGCTCGCAACGTTGCCGATCTCATAGCTGCTCCCATCGGGGCCGATGAAGGCGTCACCGATCCGGGAGTTCGCTGCAAAGTCTGCATTCGTGCCAATGACGGTCGTTGATCCATTGGTGACCGCGACGGTTCCACCTCTGAGCCAGGGCATGGAATGTCCTTAAATTTGGTCAATAAAAAACCCGCGCTCGGCGGGCTAATGGTTTGCGGCTAAATCACAGCGGCCGCATGGGCTTGGCCGCAAATGTGGTTCGCCCGTTTTTGGCCGTTCCGCCTTCCGAGCTCACCATGGCTCCCACGTAGCCGTTTAGCGTCGAACGAACGCCCGCATGAAAACCGCATGGCGTCTGCAGTGTGGTGTTGCCGTTGTAGATTTTTCCGCCAAGTAACGTGGATGCTAAAAAATAGTCATCGTAAGACCCCGTCCAAGGCATCTGGCATCCGCTCCAGTAGATCCCAGAGACCTCACCGCCGAGATTATCGAGCGACCAGCCTTCGTTGATCGGCAGGCCGGTCATCACCAGAAGATTGTCCGCCCCCACAAAGATTTGTTCGCCAGCCGCGTTGCGCAGGCGCAGGTCGTATTCGTTGGGCGGCGAAGTCGAACGGAACGTTGCGACCAACCAGCGCCCACTGCAATCGGAGCTATTGAACGGCGACATCAGATGAAGCCTGAAATAGAAGCCGGTCCAATTGCCTGGCCCACCCATTTGCACCAGCGAGTGGTACATGCCTTGGTTATTTGGGTTCAGAAAAACTTGCGGCGGCTCGGCCGTCGTTATCGGTGACGGGTAAGTGATGACTGCTTGCGTGATCGTTACGGGCGCCGTCGCTGGCTTTCCGATGGTATAGGTGCCGGAAGCCGCCACGTTAAGCACTTTGTTTTCGCTATCGACCTGAAAGAAGTTCTGGCCGTTGCGCGACCTGAATCCGTAGTCCATGCCTCTCCTCCTATTGATAGGTCAAAATAAAAACGTTGAGCACCAGCCCCGGCCCGCGCCGGACCCTGAGCTGCCCCGGCGACCAGAACACTGCCGGCAGCGCAGCTTCCTCACTTGTTGGATTGGGCAGCGTCACGCATACAAACGACTGAGCAGTGATCTCCGGCATGTTGATGAAGCTGGTGAAGTCACTCGTGATGGGCGGCACGGTTACTTGCCTGGTCACAATCGACCGGATCGTCATCGTTGATGACTCAAGCGTCACCCGCCCCATTGAGTCTTTCGTTCTCGCACCGTAATAGTCCATTACGTCATCTTCCCGAGAGCTGCGCGCTCGATGTAGTTCAAGTCGTAGACGTAGATGCCGTTGTTGTTCAGCAACGTATAACCGGTGCTGGATTGGCCACGAAGCGTGAACGTACCCGCTGGAATGTTGATCTCCAGCAGCGGCAACCCTTGCGAATTGAGGGCTGCCGACCGCAACGTCATGCCCAGAACCAGCTCCTTGATAAAGGCTTGGCTGATGATCGCGGTGTTCATGAATACCTGGTCGCCCTGTACAACAAATGGCGCAATCATTTGGCCGCTCACCTCATCCAGGATCGCGAATCGCTGAGCGAACGCAAGGATCTGCGATTCTTGCTGCTCACCTTCCACGCCGATGGCCAAGCCGGCCATTACCGTCCTGTTCCCAACAGTGGTGGATGTTTTGATGGTCGTCAGCGCAGACACTTTGCCGTTCAAGCCGGAAACAGCGGTGCTCGCCGTTTCGGCTTTTGCCGTAGCATTGTTAGCAGTGGCCGAGATCGTCTCGATGCGCTGCGCAGTCGCTTCCTTGTCCGTTGCAACCGCAGACTCCAGCGTTGAGAGATTGGCGGCATTCTTCCCCACCGCAGCATCGAGGGACGTAAAGCGCGTCGCTGACGCAAGCTTCTCCTCCGCTATCACCTTCTCACTCGTCACGATGCTGGCCGTGTTCTGATACGCCTTCAGCGCCTCGCTCATTGCACCAGTGCCGTCATCCTCTCGCCACGCCGCTTGCAGGGCCTGCATCGTTGACGCCTGCGCGGTGACCATGCCGTCGATGGTTTCAATTTTGGTCGAGTGCTGCTGGATCTGCAGCGCCATCGCGTTGGTGGTCTCGGCAATCGTCCCCATGTCGTACCAGAATTCGGCGTTCGGTGGTGCAGTGCCGACTGGTACAGCCTTGATCGCCGAAAATAGACGACCATCGAGCCGCACCACTTCACCTTTGCCATACGGCTTGGCCGGGTCATACGCCATGGCGTCAGTGATTTCGCTGATCAGGTCTTGCAGTTCCTGCTTAGCCAGCTCAAGCCGCTCGTTCACCGAGCCTTCACCGTCACCAGAAATCTTCCCAATTTCCTCAAGCAGCTTTTGGCCGAGCGCCGACTCCTGGATCTTGCCAAGGAAGTACTGCTCGTATTCGGCCTGGTCGATGCTTACCTGCCCGTTGACACCGTTTACCGCGGGGAACCATGGGCCAACGTTGCCAGTTCGGTCGACAAGCCGCGCCCAGAAAAACAGGCTGGTACCGGGGACGACGTTCTGCATTTCGTGATTCGCCTGCGGGTAGGCGAAGTCTGCCAATTTCACAGCTGCTGTAAGATCGTTGGTCTTGCTATTCCAAATCTCGGTGCGCTGTGTATCTTCCGTGCCAGGTGGAAACCCCCACTCAAGGCCGATGCCGTAGACCTTGCTGACGGTACGCAGGAAAGATACCGCCGGCGGCAGTCCCTGCTTACCCTTCAGGTTAGTCAGGATCGAGTTGCGCCACTGCGACGAGATGTCGAACGCACTCACCGCGCGGACCCGCGCCACGTAAGCACCGGCGTAGATGCCGATGACGTCCACGTTGGTCATGCCGGTGCGCTGCAGCTTGATCCAGTTGCCGCTGTCCTTACGCCACTCCACGTCATAGCCGACGGCGCCGTCCACGGCGGGCCAACTGATGGTCATGGTGGCCACGGCCAGGCCCTGCACTACCGATGACGTCGACGTGAGGGATACGCCGGCCGGCGCCGGAACGACGGTGATCGGAATCACGCTGATCGGCCGCTCTTCCAGGCGCGCACCGGTATCGATGTGAGCGAATTTGCTCGGCTCGAACTGCAGCGCACTGATCTCGAAGTCGCCTTCGGTCGTGCGCTTGGTGCGCAGCACACGGTATAGCGGGATCGCCAGATCATCGGCGTCGAGCGCCCATTGCAGTTGCGCGACTGGATGCTCGCTGTAGGCAACCGTCACCGTCACGGCACGGCCGTTGACGCCCTGCACGGTGCGACCTTCGGCGCGGCCTCCCGGCAGGTTGATGATCAACCGATCACCGGCCTTGGCTTGGGTATCGCGATCG
The DNA here is from genome assembly GCF_004683905.1 of Pseudomonas fluorescens. NCBI lineage: Bacteria > Pseudomonadati > Pseudomonadota > Gammaproteobacteria > Pseudomonadales > Pseudomonadaceae > Pseudomonas > Pseudomonas fluorescens. The sequence continues at coordinate 2,846,127 of NZ_CP038438.1, read as the reverse complement.
AGCGTGACGACGCGGCCAGCTGCTGACGAGATCCGCCCGCCGACCTCCCGGCCCGCCAGCAGCGAGTCAGCCACCGGGATGATGTGACCAGGCAGCGGAATCACGCCCTCCATGCCGGTCTTGAACGACACGGTGCGGTCTTGGTTGTTGCTCAAGATTGCCCACTTGCCGCGGCGCTGCGCCTCTGAGGCACGGGTGCAGCCGATCGCGCTCAGCTCGGTGGGCCGGTCGCCGTAACGGCGCTGCAGATCCAGATTCGCGAACGGAATGACGTCGGTGTCGTAGTTGTTGGCTGGGTTGTCGTAGCTGACCAGCGCACGGGTGTAACGGGTCTTCGCCGAGGCGCTGCCGTACGAGAATTTCCCGTCGATGACATTGGCCCGGGTGAAGACGTAGTCGAAGTCCTGCGCGCGCGGCATGTCGGCCTGCATCACCAACTGGCCCTGCGCCCAATACGTCATGCCTCGGTAAATCGCCGAGATGTCGCGCAGCAACGACCAGGCATCGGCCTTTCCCTGCAGGTTCATGTCGCAGAGGAAGCGCGGCTCCTGACCGCCGAGGCCGTTCGGCACCAACTGATCGCAATATTGGGCGATCCGGTACAGCTCCCACTTGTCGACCATGAACGGCTTGATTCGCTTGCCCAGGCCGAAACGGTCTTCGGTGCAAATGCCGTAGGTGATCCACGCCGGGTTGTTGGTCCAGGCCGATTTCATCGAGCCATCCCATGTCCCGGTGTAGGTGCGCTGAATCGGGTCGTAGTTGCTCGGCACCATCCAGCGCCGCGCCTTGCACTTCACGGTCACCGCCGGGATGTTGGTGAACTGCTCGGCGTCGAACTCGATGTAGAGCAGCGCGGTGTTTGGGTACCGCAGCTTGGCGTCGATGACTTCGGTGTAGCCGGCCACCAGCATTGTGTCGGCAACCTTGTTGCTGTTCTGGTTCGGCGTCAGACGGCGTACGCGGATCTGCCAGCCCGTGGTTGCGTTCGGCAGGTCAATGCGGCGCGAGCGCTCGTAGCGCGTAGTGGTCTTTCCGTCGACAGCGTCCACCAGCACCTGCTGATAGGCCCCGCCGTCGGTGGCCACGTCGATGGCGTACTCGATGCGGTAACCGCCGACATTGCCTTCATCGTCCGACCGTTGCAGCGCCGGCCACGCCAAACGCATGCGCACGGCGGAAAGCTGGGTGTTGGTGATCGAGCGCACCCACGGCGAATCGCTGCGCAGCTCAATGTTCAGCGAGGTCTCGTTCTCCACGGACGGGATGCCCGGGATATAGGTCTGGTCCACCGAGCCAGGGCGCCAGTCCCACTTCACGTTAGGGAAGTTGTAGTTGCCGCTGGCATCGCGGATCGGCGTGTTATCCAGGTAGATGTCGTAATCGGTTGGGACGCTGTCGAACTCCCCCTCGCCCACGGCGATCAGCAATTTCGCAAGGTTGGTCGAGCGCAGGCTATCGCTGGCTTCGACCGGCGACTTCGGCTTGCTGCTGCCGCCCTTCTCGCCGTGGATCTCGATCTGTTGCGCTGCGCCCATGCTTTCCTCCAGGCATAAAAAAACCGCCTCGCGGGCGGTTGGTGTGTTGCTGTCCTGCTTACACTTTGTCTTCAGCCAGGATCGAGGCCGAGATGATCATCCCGCCCCACCGGCGCTCGCCGATGCAGATCGGTACCGGGTTTCCGCTGGCCGTGGTGTTCTTGGCGCTGCCGAAGGCATAGGACGGGGCGTTTTCAGGGGATGCGCTTTGCTTCAGGCCTGAGGCTTGGGGGCTGAGCATTTGGATCACGCCGCCGGCAGTCATTGCCAAACCAGCGGAGAACAGAGAGGGACCAGCGCCACCAGCAAAAAATGATGCGGCAATCAGCACGACGCCGATGATTGTTTGAAGTGCACCAGCGCGCTTGCTTCCTGAAATCACAGGAACAATTCGAATTTCCTGAGCGCCCCCGAGTGCAAAATCTTTTTCGCCCACATTTTTCCGATTTCGGAAGATCGCGAATCGCATACCACGCCGGTCCAGATCCTTGATCGCCCCTTCGAACCCGTCGATTGTGCATTTCAATGCCTGGAACGCTTCGCCAACCGATTTACTGCCAAGCTCTCGGTAATGCACGCGTCCGAATAGCCTTGCCAGCGGGCCAGATAAAAGAATGGTGGTTATTGATAGTTTAGAAATTGCTGCGGCCGCCATGGGTTATCTCCTGACGAAAAAAAACCGCCAATTGGCGGTTTTGATAAATTGCTCGGTTTACAGGCACTCGCGAACTGCTGCCTCAAGTGCCGCGCGGCCCCACATTTTTGACCACGGCAACCGCTGGTACAGTGCGACTTTGCTGCCTGCCCCAGCGCTGGAAACTTCAAGCACCTCATCGGTCATCATGTCAGTAGCAACGACCAGCCTGTAGCCGCTCTCTGTCTCAGACATGGTCGAAGTCGAGCGCTGCTCCTGCCATTTCGGGAATACGCACAGAGCGTACTTCTTGGCTGATTTACTGGTGGATGCGCTGATGGTCGGATCGTTCTTCTTTACATCTCCGGGCGACGAGCACCCCGCCAACATCGCTACCGCTACAGCTGCTATCAAAATCCGCATGTCGTTCCCTCTTTGGTATGGCGGGACTGTAGCACTGCTTAGGTGAAGCAAAAAACCTCTAACGAGCCTCTACTCCGCTAGCTGGGAGGATTAAAGCCGTCTTTATCGCTTTCCATTGGCACTTCCGCATGAACGCCGGAATATTCAAACGAATGCCAAGGAAAAACGGATGCCCAGAAGCCGGCAGACTCGTCGTCAACCTCCAACTGCACATGGGTATAACCCTTAGACAATCTTCTTGATCGCCATTTGTAGACCGCTTTTTTGGCAATGTCGCGACATCTGAAGTTTGAAAATATGAATAACCTGAAAACCTCCAACGTCGGCCATTTCCTTTCAACTAAGTACCCAGCCGTCTCTCCGTCGGCGAGGATTTCGAAGCAAACCTCGCCAAACTTCGACGATGCTCCTGCTCCACCAATTACCTGTGGCAGCTTGTTGTCAGGATCTGCATAACGCTTCTCTTCAAGCTCTCGCAGCTTCGCCTCATCCGCTACGACAACAGTTACATGACGAGCAGGGCCTTTATCCTTTGTACACATAAATTCCCTCCTATTATTCAGGAAACTGTCCCCCGAATCTGTCCAAACATCCAGCATGGATGGAAAGACAGTGGCGCGATTGGATCCATTAATAGTAGCTTTATGATGGCATGCAAGTTTTCATCCATTCACTTGTGCAGTATTGTTTGGTGGATTTGATTCAAGGAGCAATAAATGGAGGGCCTTTCTGCCGAGGTGATACCAGTTCTGCAGCAGCTAATGCCTGGCTTCCTGGCGATGATCGTTTTCTATTGGTTCGCAGAGATTCCGAAGCCGGCATATTTTGAAAAGATTCTACAAGCACTCATCAGCACGGCAATTATCCAAGTTTTCGTTTCCGCAACCGAGAGCTTGTGCTATCTGATTGGTAACTATATAAATTTTGGCGTGTGGAGTGAAGCTTCGACAAGCTGGACCGCTATTGGCTATGCCGCGTTTATGGGCGGGATCCTTGCGTATTTGTGCAATAACGATATTGCATTCTCAATAGCAAGAAAACTGAATCTGACCACTCGCGCCTCCCAGAGCGATGCCATCCATGTTTACAAGCAAATGGCGGCTCATTCGGTGATTATCCACTTTACGGATGGCCGTCGAATGATGGGCTACATTGATGCTTTCCCCAATGACAGGCAAACCGGTATTTATTTAATAAGCAGCCCGCACTGGATCGATGGCGAACACCCGGTGCCGTCGCCCGGCACGCACTCATACATGATCCAAGGAGCAGATGTCCAACGGGTCGAATTTCTGAATTAAGGTGAAAAGCAATGAGCGACAAACGATCTACTGAAGAACTTCTACAGAAAGGCTTGCTGAGAGACTTACATGAAGGCTTCAATCTGACCCCGCCAGGCACAAGGAACGCGCTACCTACCAGCGCACCCAAAGCGCCGCCGCCTCCTCCTGAGAAACCGAAAAATGGCTGAGAATCCCGTCGTCACGGCTGAAGAGCGAGAACTACTTCGAAAGCTTAGGAATGGGGAGGTGACATACTCTCAAGAAAATCATGTGCCGCCAAATGTAATACGTCGTCCCTTGCCGACCGTGGTACCCAAGGCGCCACCTGCGCCCCCTGAAAAACCTAAAGCCTCGTGAGGAGCCTATGACTTCAAAAAAAACCAACGGGCCTACACATGCCCAAGACGGTTTTTCACCTACGAGTGTCCGGCGTCCTTTACCTGTCCTGCCACCCAAGGCTCCACCGCCTCCAAAGAAGCCGTCTTGATAAACAGCCCGCTTTTCGCGGGCTTTCTCTAGCCTGTACGAATCTCCAGTAACGTACTGCTGCCCGCTGATAGTAGCCTCTTGCCCTCGCGCAAAGGATTCCCCAGTCCTTTGCCTGCAAGCCCAAGGACTGGGATTGCGCCAATTTCGGCGCGTTTATGACCTAGGAGGTCAAATGGAACAGCTTTCCCCTTTCGAGCAAGGCGTACTGATGGCGCTGGTATCACTGTCTGCGACCATTCGATCAACACCTGGCTTTGATGGCGCAGCACTCACAAAAGCCGCTCAATACTTTACTGATAACCCTGCGCAAGGCTGCGAGAGCGGTGCGGCGAAAACAGCTTACGAATGGCCGCTGAATATTCTGAAAACAGACCTGGCACAGCTCCAACAAATGCTCAACGCGGACAAGACCCGTAATTAATCTCTAAACTTCCGCTCTTCGTAAGCCGCCAGACCGGTTTGCCGCTGGCGGTTTTTTCTGCTGATTCGATTGCGCTTTTCATCTCTTTCTCCAACGGCTGTGCCGCATCTCATGTGCTTGGTTGTGCATCTTTGTGCCTGAGAATCAGGCGTGTGCGGTCGAGCCATGGCCCGCCGAACACGATGACCTCCGACGGCCTGCCGTACAGGTGGTGCAGCAGAAAAGGGCCGGGGCCGAACGTCGCCGCGTCCTCCCCTGGCAGCGCCGGGTCAGCGCCTAGGAAAATACCGGCATGATTCGGGTATACCGTGTGCCCTACTTCCATCACGATCATGTCGCCGCGCTGTGGCTTGTCGACGCGGTAGAAACCGGCGGCCTCATAGTTGGCCTCGTACAAGCTGATGTTCTCCTTGCTCTCCCACCAGCCATCGGCGCGCTTGAAGGCTTCGAACTCCAGCCCCCATTCGCGCTTGTACCAATCCGCGCAGACCTGCCAGCAGTCCCAGGCACCGTGCACGAATGGCCGCTTGAGCAGCGGCACCTCGCCGGAAGGCATGACGGTGCGCAGATCGCCCTCGGGCCAACTGAGGATGTGCCAAGGCAACGCGGTCGCTTCGCACATGGCCAGGTCGCGAGGCGAAGGCCGGCTGGTGGCATCCGGATGTGAATGCACCACGCCGATCACTTCGCCGACGTCTTCGGCCGCCGCGTATTCCTCCGGATCGATCCGAAATTCCTCGTTCGGCTCGGTTGAAACATTGCAGCACGGGTAGTACTGCTGCTTGCGACCCACGGCCAGCAGCAGCCCGCAGCACTCTTTCGGGTACTCTGCGGCCGCATGTCCCTGGATCGCGTTCAAAATGTGTTTACGCATGTCAGCTCCGTGCGATCAGGGAGACTGCCGGGAAGCCGCCGAACGGCAGCGGGTTGCCCTCGCCGAAGCGCGGGATGCAACCCTTGCCCAGCGTAGCGTCGCATTCGTCTAGTTCTGGGTTGTCGGTGACTACGCCGTCCTTGGTCACGTACGGCCCGGTGTAGCCGCAGCTCGGCCCACGGTAACCACCGGTGAGGCACCAGTGACACAGCGTCGTGGCCTGCCGGCCAATGGACTCATTGCCGACGTCGCCCGGGCTGGCTAGCTCCCAACTGACGTTTTCCCCGTCCTCGTTCGCCTTCTGGTCGATGTACCAGACCTCGATCGTCTCTTGGGTTGGGTCTGCCGTTGGATTGCCGGCCGGGAAGTTCGCCGCGTCGAGGTAGGTGCCCAGCGTATGACGCATGGTCAGCTTGAACTCGAGCAGATCCTCGAACGCCAGACAGAGCGCGGTGATGCGCCCGTTGACGTTGCCCACCGATAAAGTGGGCCGAACCGCTGTGCCGTCGCCATTCGCCTCGATGCCGTCGATCTGCATCGGCCAGGCGCTGTACTCGCTGCCCTGCCAGTAGATCGCTTTCGCCGGCAGCTGGTCTGCGTTGTCGCCGGCGGCGATCAGCTCGGCCGCCGTGTGCGGGATCGCGTGCCCGTGGAAGCGCAGCACGTCCGCCCCATAGTCCGTGCCGTCCAATTCAAAGAGCAGCACTTCGCTGCCAGGCTCAAGCAACTGGATGTCACTGATCAGCGGCATGATTGCCCCTTATGGTTGGAATGCCCGCTCGAACGTGGCGGTGAGTTTAAAGACCCCGCCGCCCATTGGTGTGGGAGCGGGATTTTTACAGGTGAACAGCCCGAGCTCGCCGAGCGGTGTTGTCCAGAGAAACGCCTTGGCCCCGGCGTGCCGGTCGAGGAACTTCATGATCTCCAGCACCGTGGCCTTTTGGCCGACGCAGGTAACCGGGTAGGAGTCCTCTTTGTTGTTCGGGCCGTCGCCGACGTTCTGCTCGTAGCCATTGCCAAACCTCGAGGTGCGCACCCGATAAGTGATATCGGGCGTTTCCCCTCGCTCGGTCGGCCAAGTGAATTTCTCGATGGCCATCAGGCCCTCCCATTTGCATTTCGGAAGCTGGTGCCGCCCGCGCGCCAAGAGTCAGCGACGGCTTTCTCGGCCACGGCCTGCATTTGCGATTGCAGGTTTCTCGACAGTGCCTGCTGGTCAATCTGCATCCCTTCGGAGCCTCGGTCCTGTGTCACCACCGTGACCGGTGCGTTGATGCTGATCGCAGTCCCGGAGCCACCGCCGGCAGCGAGAACACCCAGCTTGCCGCTGGAGGTCCGGGTCAGCGGCATGATTGCCTCTGGCCCCGCCTCCCCCATAACTCCCGCCCGGCCGCCGGCCATCCCGAAGGCAGTCGGCGTACTGACGATGCTGTTGGTAAAGGCGCCGCCATTGGCGAACATCTGCACACCCGATGACCAGGCACCACCGAGCGCCTGCGGGAAGTAGTTGCTGGAATAACCAGCCGAGGACGCGCCGAGATTCGACGACGTTGCACCTACTGATCCCGCCGCGAGCCCATTACCGCCCCCACCGCCCGCGAAGTAACTGGTGGCCGCGCCGACGAGACTGCTCAGCAACGCCGAGCTGGCTTGACGGGTCGCGATCCGCGCCATATCCGCCAGAATCGACTTGGTGAAGTCAGCAAACGACAGCTTCCCGGTCATGGCGAAGTTGACGACTGCGTCTTCCATCGAGCTGAAGGCGTTGCCGAACAGGGTTTTCGTCTGACCGGCAATATTGCTCGCCGAGTCCAAGTAGTTGGCCCAAGCCGATGTCGCACCCTTGGTCCAATCAGCCTGCGCCGCCTCCACATCCGCGTAGTTTTGGCGGATCTGGTCCGTGGCGGCCTTGTTCGCATCGGCGAGAGCCTGCGATTTTCGGGCGAACTCCTCCTCCGACATATTCCGCGATGGATCGGACTTCTGATCTGCGAGCTCCAGAGCTTGCTGTGCGAACCGGTCTTGCTGGCTGTTCAGCTCGCTGTTGAGAGCGTTCTGACGATCGCCTTGGCCGACGCCGAGAACGGCGCGCTGGCCCGCCAATTCCAGAGCCCTCTGTTGCTGGGCCAAGGCTTGGACGTAGGTCGTGATCGACCGCTCTTGTCGAGAGAGGCGACCGGTTTCGTTCGTGGCCAGAACCTCAAGCTGGCTGTCCGCCTCTTTCTGCGCCTTGACCATCCCCGCTCGCGCATCGGCGATCTTCTGGTCGAGTTGGATGCTTTGCGCAGCAGAGGTGGTTTTTTTCGCCTTGGCGGCCTCCAGCGCTGCAATCTCAGCCTCGTAGGCTGCTGTCACCTCGTCGCGCTCATTGCCGATCAGCGCTTCGCGTTTAAGGGCGTAGTCGGCTTGCGAAACGAGCCCAGCCTTCTGCGCCGCGTCCAGCTCCTTCTGGGCGTTTTTGTACTCTTCGCTGATGGCTGTCAGGTTGTTCTTGGCATTGTTGAAGCCGGTCAAATCAACCTGAGTTCCGGCAGCCTTAGGATCCTTGAATTGGTCGTTGATGTTCGCCAGGTTCTTGTCGATCGCGGCCTGATTCAGGCGAGGGTCGTTGGGCGCGACCTTGCGGATATCTTCGAGCTGCCGCTTGTACTCCTTGATCGCCTCGGTGCGCTTCTGTTCATTCGTCCACGCCGACTTGGTGAGTGCGTCGATCTTGCCCATGGCGGTAACAGCTTCGCCTTGGGCTTTTGCCTGTTCCCCTTCCCATTTGGCGATATCGGCTTTAGCTGCTTTTTGATCTTCAAGCATGTTGAGACGATTCTGGTAGAGATCGATCATCTCCTGCTTGTTCTGGAACAGACCAACATTGCCTGACTGGGCCGATTCCAGATTACGCCGAGCCTGCTCGATATCGGCGTTGATATCCGGCCGGCCAAGGTTCTTCAAGTTGTCCGCCGCACGCGCAACGGCGTTGTAACCTTTCTCCCAGAAACTCAGGTTCTCCAGAATTCGTGGGGTTCGCTCGTTGATCGCGTCGGCATACTGCTCGGTCGCCAGTTTCACGGCGCCGGCGTGGTCGCCCTGCTTCTCCAGCGCGGCGATCTGCGAGTAAACCGACGCGGTCAGGTAGTGGTATTGCTCATTCAGCGCAGCAGACGCCTTGACCGGGTCGTCGGCGAGCTTGGTGAACTCCGCCACTGTCTCGCTTACGGCCTTGCCAGTTGCCTCCTGCATCGACACGGCAGCCTGGGTGATTCCGGTGAAGCTCTCGCCGGCGATCTTGCCGTTGTCGGCCAGCAGAGCGAGCACGGCTGCGGCTTGGCCAGTGGTGCCAACGGTTGCGCTGACCTGACGCGCCATGTCGCCCAGCTGCCCGGCGCTCACACCGGCGTAGTTACCGGTTAGGATCAACGCTTTGTTGTAGCTGTCCTGTTCCTCGCTCCCCTTATAGAAAGCGTACGCCAGACCGCCTACGGCGGCGGTGGCCAGCGCGAGCGGGCCGAGAATGGCGAGCAGTCCCGCTGCGCCCGCGCCTGCACCGGCGCCCAATTGCGCAACCGCACGTACGCCACTTCCCCAGTCTCCCGAGGACAGCGCATTCCCCAGTTGCACGACGTTTTCCTGCGCCTGGCGGGTGCCGAGGCGCAGCTTGTCGAAACCGGTGGTGGTTTTGTTGAGCTTGTCGTAGTCCTTGTCGATCTTGCTCAGGGCGGTGTTGTACTCGTCCTGGCTGATCCGGCCGGCATCCAGATGCTTGCCCAGTTGCTCGACCTGGGTGTCCAGCTTCGCCAGTGCGGCGCGGGCCGGGTCAATGGCGCCCAGCAGGCTGTTCAGCGCCTTCTGCTCATCCATGGCCGACTTGGCCAGCGCTACCTGCTGCTTGTCGAGCTGTGCCGAGATCTTCGCGGCCTCAGCCTCGCCATAGGCGCCGGTTTTGGTGAGCTTCGCCAAAGCATCGCGCTGTTTGGCCAGGTCCTGCGTGGTCTTGGCACTGGTAGAAAGCGATTTCTCCAGCGCCTGCATTTCGTTCATCAGCGAAACGGCGGACTGCTCGGCCCGGCCGCCGGCCTTCGCCATTTCATCAAGGCTCGTTTTGGCCTCGATTGCATCGGCCGAGTCGATCTTGACGCCGAGCTCTGCAATGTTCATCGACTCACCTTGAATGAGTGCCCGTAACTACGGGCTGTATTCCCTTTCCTCCGCCATGACGCGCAGGGCTTCGCTTTCCAGCACCTGCAGGTCAGGAAAGATTTCAGCGAGTTTCTTTTTCTTGATGCCGAGGAAGCCGGCTACGTCGCGAATGCAGTTGTAATCGAGGCCGATCGGGCCACCGGTGCCGACCCGCCACTGCGTGGACATTCGGTTGAACAGGAGAAAGGCCGACCAGTTGCATGGCCAGACCTCTACATCGTCACCCGACAAATCGGCAGCCGTCAGCCCGAGGATTGCCAACTGCTCAGCAGATGGCCCGCTTTCGTACAACGCTGCGGCTGCTGCCCTCAGTTTCCCAGCCGGGCCTGATTGAATGCGCTCTGGTAGGCATTCACTACCGCTTCGGCAGTACCTTGGCATGACTTCACAAGGGCAAGGATGCTCTTGTCGTCGAACTTGTCATCGAAGCCCCAGCCCGCGACCAGGTCCTTGACCTGCTGCACCTGATATTCGGTTTCGGCAGCAACGACATCTGACAATGTGGTGCCTTCCCCGAACCCATCGCGCATTTCCTTCGCCTTCCTGTTCCACTCGTCGAACAGCGCGGCGAGTGCCGGGCGATCGCGATACTTGAAGGTGAACTCGATTGCCTCGGGCTCACACCCAACGATTGGAATGTGCACGTTGGCTTTGAACGTAGGGTTCTGAGCGATCCTGATCTTTGCCATGGGAAATCCTTATGCGCCGGCCAAGTAACGGAGCGAACGAGCAGAAAGCCCGATGCTGATGGTGCGCGTCATGACGTTGTTGCGCTCCATGGTCGGATCTGGAGTGATGCTCACATAACCCGGATAGAGGATCTGATCGCCATTGCGCAACTTCATGCGCACGACGGCAAGTTCCTTGGTGTCATCGAAGCCTTCGACAGTCTCGACGTATTGAGCGGTCGGCTGATCCTCCACCACGATGGTGATCGTGGTTGGGTTGCGGTTGGTTGGAAACTGCTTGTCATCGTCATCTTCCAGGTAGCCGACAGTTTGGTATTGCTGCTCGCCGCCGGAGGATGTGAAAGAAGTGACTTTCGAGATTTGCGTCCATCCGGACACCGGGATCACGGAACCGGCCCCTGCTCCGACGGTGAACTTGTCGGTGTTGGTGGTATTGAGTCCGGCCAGCGCAAATGCATCAACGGTAACGCCGGACGCCTTTACTGCACGGTCATTGATCAACGCCCAGCCGGAGTTGATCAGCAAAACGTCGCCATTTTCGATGCTGTGGCCTACGGAAGCAGCGACTGGCGGTTTCGCATTGGTCAGCGCGGTGAAAGCGACGGCGGATCCCATAACGCTGGCGATCTCCAGCACAGCGCCGTTCGGCAGCGGAAAGCGTGCGGCCATGGTGTGTTTCCTCTTGAATGCCCGCCTGACGGCGGTAGGTTATGCCCCAGCGGGCGGTTGGTCTGCGACACCTGCGTAGGTGAAGCTGGCCGGGACCGTATAGGTCGCGGACTCAGTGATAGTTGGCCCCTGATCTACGGGCTCAGTGATGAGGCCATCGAACCCGTTGCGGGCCAGTGGCGTGTCTGCGCGAAAGAGCTGTGTCAGCTCTTCAACAAGCGTCTCTGCGATGGCCATGGCCTGGGCAGATGGACAGACGATGCTGATCTGATAGACGCCGGTGTACTCGTAGGCGTCCCCACCGAGGTAACGGCAGGTGGTGCTAGCTGGTAGCTGGAAAGCTCGGAGGTAGGTTTCAGATGGATTTGGCGTGAATGGCTGATTTGAATAGGCCACTCGTATTGGACGCGCAGCCGACCATGCGGCCAGCTTCGTTTCGATGGCCTGACGGGCGCGTGCGTGACTCATACCTGATTGTTCCTGATGGCCTCCTGCACGATCTGCTGGAAGCGAGCCACGGTTACCCGGACCATGCCGCTCGGGGCCTGGGTCGAATGACCGAACTCCAGCGGAATCGCGTAGGGCAAGTTGTTTATGATGTAGGCCATCTGGCCGGCGGTGAAGTCGCTCATTGCTGCCACCAGCGCCGCAGTAGTCTCGGCACCGCTCGGGTCAACCTCGTCGAAGGTGACGCTCTCGACCACGCCGAGGGAAATATGCCAGTTCGCGCGGAAGCGACCACCGACATAGCCTTTCGGTGCGACGATGTCCATGCCGTCGTTGAGCTTGCGACCTTTCTTGAGCCTGCCGCCTTTAGTGAGGTTGGCCGGATCGCTGCGCAGCGCAGCGTTGTGCTCGTCGACGGCCTTTTTGTACTGGGTCGCAACAACGTTCTGCGTCCAGATCTCCGGGTTGCCTACCGGTGACATACGGATAAGGCTGCTGCCGACCTCAATGATGATCTCGCGCACACTCGCGTCGATGGCTTCGCTGGTCTGCGCGGCGAAATCGGCTAGGCTCAGGGCGAAGCTGCCGGATTGGCTAGAAAGCCTGGATGACATAGCATCTTCTCGCTTAATAAAACTGTCATTCAGTTCACGAACTGAACAATTGAGTCGCTGAAACTCTCAAGCCCGCGAAGCCAGGGTTTTCTAACAAGGAATTCATTATGAAAATAATTGGAATTGCAATCGCCACCTTGATGCTCATGCCCGCATTCGCGTATAGCGCTCCTCCCGAAGCGATTAGCGCCATGAGAGAGCAGATCGAAGCCAGATACCCCGATAATTTCTCTATGCAAAAAGTGCTTCTCAGCGACCAAATTAGCTCGTATGACTTCCTTGAGAAATACAACCCAAGCACGCTACCTGCTGGACTATTGGAGAAAATAAAGCGTCCAATCGAAGCAAGATACCCCAGCAATTATTCGATGCAGAAAACGCTCATCGTTGATCAGGTTGAGAGCTATGAATTTCTCAAAACCTACAAACCCGACGGAATGCCCGCAGAGACTTTGAGCAGAACTTCAACAAAAATTGCTGCCCGATACCCTTATAACTTTTCCATGCAAAAGACTTTAATCGTGGATCAAGTCCAATCCTATATTGAGCTACACGGGCAGTAACTAAGCACTAAATTGCTCACACTCTTAGCTGAGCGGTCCACGTCGCGTCAGCAGGATCGGCAGACACATTCATCACGCGCATGCCGTTGACGATATCGCCGATGGCCGGCGCGGCAGGCACCGCAGTCGGCACGCCAACCTCCGAAACGAACAGCTCGTTTTGCAGCAACAGTAGCTTCTTGTCGGTGGTTTGGATCAGTGAGCCGTCGATTTCCTTGGACAAATAGCTACCCAAGACACCTCGCCCCATGTACATGACGGTGGTCTCCGGCGTCTCGCCGCCCAAGTCGGGGTCATACTCACCGGGAACCATCCGCACGCCCACCAGCGGCTGGACCGCGTCAGCCAGGCCGTCGGGATCATCGAACGCCTCAGCCAATTCAGCCTGAATCTCTTCGCGCATACCCATGATCAGATCCTTTTCAGCATCATCACGCCGGAGCGCTTGATCCAAGGCTCCAGCAGCGCCAGAGCGAAGTTCACACCCGCCGACTGATCAGTAGATCCGGCCACGTAGGTCTTGCTCACGGACGTGCCGGACTGAGCCGATACCGTCTTGCTTTGCACTTCCTTCTGAGTGGCCGTGTACAACTTGCCCGCCGCCGCTTCTTTGGCGACCTGGGCGCCGGCTGTTTTGATCTCGGCCGGAACCGGATCGGGAACAACCCGCTTGATCTTGGCCGTGAGCCAGGCGTTGGCCATGGTCACAGCAAGGACCGGATCACCGGTGCCGGCCCAGCCAGGACCCAGCGAAGCGTCAACATCGGCAACGGTGATGAAGTCGGTCATGTGCATGTCCTTATTCGGCTGGCACCAGAGCCTGCAGGTCTTCTTTCTTGGCAGCTGCGTCGAAGGTGATGCCCTTCGCCGTCAGCCACTCTTTCAGCTCGGGGACCTTCATTTTCAGAGGGTCAGTTTCGGTGTTTTCTGGCTCCTTACCGTCCGAAACTTTGATACCGGCCGCTTCGTATGCATCGTAAATTTCAGGCGCATCGCCCTCGATGACCACCTCAGTAGCAGTGCCAATGACGCCGAAGAACTCGCTCAGCAGGCGGTAGCATACGCCGCGCTCTTTGCCCGGCTTGTCCGTGTAGATCACTTTCATGAGTCACCTCAAAAGCATCCCGGCGCCATACGGGCGCCAGGTTGTATGGGCCGGATTACGGCGTGGTGGTACCGCTGATCACAGCGGCAAATGGGACCTGCTTGCGGCTGAACACACGCTGCCAGTTGGCGGCAGCGGCGTACTGGGTCGCGGTCGGGCTGAGGTTCTGAGCCTCGGAACCCTTCCAGCTGAAGCCGGCAGGTTGGAGGATGTAAGTCTTCCGCTCCCACAGCACTTCCGCACCGCCGCCGTTGCCGCCGCCCGGCTTACGCTCCAGCTCGACCGGCACCTTCGGAGCACCTTCGCCGTAGCCGAAAGCGCCCTGGCCGAAGAACACAGACAGGTACTTGCCAGCGCCATAGATCAGGCCGTCATCCATAAAAACAGGTTTGCCCAGGTAGGTGGCAAGGATGATCTTGCCGTCGGAGTCGCGCAGGTACTCGATCAGGTCTTGCTTGACCATCTGGTTCATCACCACCGAGTGCACACCGATCGCGCCGAACTGATCAGCAGCGTCGCCCGCCGTGAACGCGGCGTCTTGGAAGGCATTGGCGTTGATGGTCGCGCCCGCATCGATGACCATGTCACCGCCGTTATTGGCGATGTTCGAGGCGATGATGCCGCGAGCGGCACCCAGGGTGTAGCGCTGCCACTGACGAGTCCAGTAGGTGCCGAAGCGGTTACGGATCTGCTGCTGTGGCTCGGTGTTGGCCAGCTCGGCAGTCAGATCGGTTACGCCGTAACCTTTGTTGAGGTACAGGACGCGGGCACGCATGCTGTCCTGCTCGACCTTACCGACTTCGCCTTGATCGTTCGGATCATCGTTGCTGAGGTTCGGGGCCTCATCGGCGTTGAGATCCTGCCAGTAGCTGATCTCGGCGGTGCCTTGACTGCCGGAGGCGATCGCATCCAGCACAGGCGAACGAGTCACGATGCCCGACTCGTAAACAGCAGTCTTTTCCGGGCCGTTAACCGGTGCCAGCGAGGCGTAGTAGTCGCCGACGAAGATGTCGGTCAGTTGGGTAGTTGCCATGGATTAGGTTCCTTTGGTGGCCTGGAGTTTTTTGAATGCGTCGGGGTTGTCCCGGGCCAGCGCGGCGCGCTCCTGCTCGGTGTACTCGCCCCATTTCTTCGTGGCCTTGCCACCTTGATCGCCGGTCGGACCGGCACCCTGAGCCCTTGGCCACAGGTGTGTTGCTGTTTCACGCAGCGATTCCGCCCATTCGAGCGGCGACAGCGGGGTTTTCCCGTCCTTCCCGTAAACGACCTCGCCGTCACGGTCGGTGGCAATTGCCTCGCCGTCTTCACTGAGTTTGAAAGTGCCCCGGGCGCGCAAGATGATGTCCTCGGCAGCCTCGGGGAGCGCGCCGGCCTTGATCGCTGCAGCGCGGATGGAATCGGCCAGCACCTTGTCGCTGTACTTGGCAGCGAATGCTTCGGCCTTGTCGGCACGCTCGTTGGCGGCTTTGATCTGTTTATCTGAATCGGTGCGCAGGCGTTCGGTGCGGCGATTGATCACCTCGTCGATCTTGCCCTCGGCGATCAGCTTCGTTTCTTCGTCCTGACCCACCTTGGCGAGCAAGCCCTTCACCGCGTCGAGATCCAGGCCTTCGAATTGACCTTTCAGCTTGTCCAATTCGGTCTTGATGGTTCGATTGGAGCCCAGCAATTCCTGATTCTTGGACTTGAGCCCGTTTACTTCCTTGTCCAGATACTCCTGAACCTTTCCGCCAAGCGCCTCTTGGAGGGCTGCGGTTTGAGTTGCGTCGAGGGTGAGGCCAGCGGCGGCCGGGTCAAATTCAAATGGCATGGGTATCCCCTGGGGATTGGTTGGCCCGCCTGACGGGCATAAAAAAACCCCGGCATGGCCGAGGTTTTGTGTGGTTTTTACAAATTTATCGTATGACTTTGAAATGCATCAGCCATCCGCTGGGATTTACACCCATCTGATCTGGAACAATTGCCGAGGCCCATGGATAAGCTAGGTGAAGTCTAGGTATTGCCAAGGCGATGATTTCGTTCTTCATGCTGGCAGTTACATCATCAGGTTCGATTTCTTTGAAATCGAGGATCGCGAAAATGAATTGTGAGCCTGAATCGTGCTCCGGATCAGGTTTTTCAGGAAGCTGTGTATCGAGGTATTCCTTGGCTGTTTTTGACACTTCTCGAACTCCATTTGGGGAAGCTGGACTGTGCCACCTGACAACTCTTGGCGATACTGTGATGTGACGAACTAACTCACCTCGGTACGACCGTCAAACCACGCGTCACTAGGTAATCCGCAAACTGCGTCCTGCTCGGGGCATATGGCGGCGGGCGCATGCGCAATCCGGGCGTATCGCGGTTCAACCGTGTGCGCCGGCCGTTTGGTTCAGCGCAGTGAGTCGGCTCCTCGATCTTAAACCCCTGCTCGGCGGCGTATAACTCAACTGCCAGCCGTACTTGGCCCCACTCAAGCTCAAAGGGCACGAATGTCTCTGAGAGAGTCTGATATTCGATCTTGCAGTCATGTCGCGGCCAGGCCATAGCCTGCTTGGGATTGGCCTTGCTGCCCTTCCATTGACGAGCGTTGATATCGGCTGCGGCGCGCAGCAGCAGTTCGACCTGATCGGCCTCAGTTGCAGGGATCCTGAACCCGTAGTAGTCGCGGTAGAAGGTCAGCTTCTCCAGAGGCACGAAGCTATTAGCGTCCGGCCTGCCCTTCCCGTCCTCAACGATGATCTGCATGTGCCATCTCAACTTGGTTGAGCGCCGAGTGTAACGCCTGCTCGGGTGAACATGTCGGGTTCGGCTTCCTTAAGCTGCGCCAGGGTCAGCGGCTTAAACGACTTGTCGAGCTGCAGCTTGGCGAACTTCTCCGGCGTCAGCCCTCCATCGCGGAACAACTTGCCCCGGACCGGCCCGAGGGCATGATCCTGGAAGCTCGCCGGCTGCGTTGCCAGCCACTCGTAATAGTTCAGGCTGGCATCAACCTGCGCGCCACCATTGTCGCCCACCGAAGCGCGCGTGGCGTCCTTGGCAAACATCTCCGAAAGCCTGGTGGTCGGCACTGTAGTCGACCGGCAGTTGATGTGCGCCGGCGGCAAAGGCCCCTTGCCCAAATCGAAGCGCATGCCGTCTAGGCCCTTGCACTCCTGTGAGGTCTTGCGGTCGAGCGTCGACACCCAGCGGTAACCCAGCACCACGTCACTGTTGGCCCTCAGCGTTTCCATCCGCGCCGTGGTGGCCACATGCTGGATCGCAGTCTGCACCACGGAGGCGGCGTTGCGATTGCTCACCGCAAGAATGCCGTCCGTGAAGTTTTGCGCCGCGTTACCGCGAATAGCCTGGATGATTTGGGCGTTGGTCTGGCCTTGGCCGAAGCCGAGGCGGATGGTGTTCGTGACCCGCATCGTCTCAGTGCGCGACCAGCCGCTGATGAAGCTCTTCAGCAGCTTGCCGCCGTCGATGCTTTTGACCTGCAGCGGATAGGAGAACACCGCCGCGCGGATCACCGTGTTGGTCGGCACCACCGCGTCGATGGACAGCGCTTTGCTCAGGCTGTTGGCCTCGAAGGTCGACTCGTACAGAGCGATATCGACCAGATCTGTCTGCACCAGATCGCCGTAGGCCTTGTAGATCTCGAGCAGCTTTCCGTCCACACGAGCCAGGAACTGCTCAAGGCGGTCCCGGCTGTAGGTGGTCAGCTCCTTGCGGGTCAACTGCACCCGCACAAGCGTGTCGATCTGGCGAAGGTACTTCTCGAACTTCTTGACCTCGCCGGCCTTAAGCCGCTCCAGCATTACCGAGTGGCGCGTCGTCTGCTCCAGCAGTTGGCTGTCTGCCTGCGCCAGGTTTGTCGTTGGCATCGTCTTTATCCAGGTTGATGCCGGCCGACTCCCGCTCATCGCTGATCAGGTCGGCTTCGTCTTCATATGGGCGATCCGGCAACTTGCCGGTGGTGAGGTACTGCCAGTAGGTGTCAGCGCTGATCGTCCCGGCCATCACGCCCTTCAGCAGCTCGGCGAGCACCTGGGCGTCGACCACCGGGGTCACGAACTCAGGGTTCACCTTGAACTTGACCTGCTTGGGGTCGTAGCCCTTCCACTCAGCTGCATACCGCAGGCCCTGCTCCACCGCCTCTGCCGCCGTGATGACAATGCTATGCAACGTGGCATGCTGATCGTTCTGGCGTGTCTTGCGCGCCTCGCCCGACTCAGTGCCACCCACGTCCATGACCTTGGCGCCTGCTTCAAGCGCCGCGCTCTTCTGGCTATCCATGGCCTTGCGAACAGCCTCAACGCCGGCGCCCTGGAATTCCAAATAGCCACACTTACCATTCGGGCCAAGATCCCATGCCGCCGATGGCCCGGTCACGCTGAGCTCTACGGAGTCATCGAGACCCGATACCCACGGCTGCGGATGGCTGGTTTGGTGCAGCGCGGTGAAGTAGTCGGCACTCAGCTGATACGACTTCAACGCGGCCCGCGCCATGGTCAGCAGTGGCACCTCGTCGACGTCTGGCGAGTTGTCGGTCGAACCGCAGTAGATCACCGGCAGGTAGGGCAGCCCCTTGACCAGACGGTTGTCAGTGCCCGTAGTGCCGAGGGGTTTCTCGTCCTCGACGAGTTCGCCACCCTCATTGCGTACCGAGGTGTAGCAAACGCTGTTCTGCATGAAGAACTCACGGAAAACCGTGTCGCAGTCGTGGCTGTAGCGATCGCCGCCCTTCTTGCGAAACTCGCGGAACACCGAAAGGACCAGATCCTGCCGGCCGCCCCGATCTGCGGTGTCCCAGTTGATGGCGTTGCGCGTGGCATACGTCGAGAGATACGGCTCACCGCGCTCATCAATGTTCACCACCAGCGGCACCCGACCGTGCGAGATAGCCTGGCGCACCATGCGGAAGAACAACTGCTTCAGGCCGAAGCCGTCCGCTGTGGCGTTGTCCTCCAGCCCTTTCAGGCCGGCGGGCAATTCGATCTCCGGGATCAACCGAGACACCAACCCCATCATCGAGCGCAGAGAGTCGCGCACCCAGTGTTCGTACTGAGCGCGGGCCGTGTAGTTCGCGTAAAGGTACTTGTTACCGGCGGCGTCGAGCTTTTCGGCCTCAACCATGCCACTCGGTTTGGGCAGGTTGCGTTCATTGCGCTTGACGGCGCACTCACCCTCAAGCGCGTCATCCATCATCTCCCACTCGGCGATGTGCGCGTCGTAGTCCGGGTTTGTCGATTGCACTGGCATCAGGCCAAGCCTCCAATTCGGCGTGTTCCGCCTGTGCGTTTGATGCACGGCCACTCAACGTCGATGCAATAGCCTATCGCCGTGGTGATGTGCTGGTAGTCGTTCTTCTGGTCTTCCTGAAACGTTGACCCAGCCTGAAGCTGAACCGTGCTCAATCCCTTGTGGCACCAAGGCGCTGTAACAGGGTTGATGAACAGGCTGGTTTCGCCTGACGCGGTCAGGATCTTTGCCCGAACGGCGTTCTGCCGATCCTTGATGGACGGGTGCGCCGGCTTGACCTTGCGCGTGTACGTCCAGCCATTGGCCTTCAGCACGCCCTCAATGTCGGTGTAGTCAGAGGCGTGGCCGTGCTTTTCGCCGGCCTTGCCCGCAGGGTCACCATAGATCAGGACGTGCTTGTTCTTGTGGTCCTTGAATTTGTCCACGAACTCAGCAGCCGACTGCTTCGATACAGCGCTGATCAGCACGATCTCATCCAGCAGATAAAGGTCTTTGCCGTCGTTGCGCCGGACACCGATCGCGGATGACAGAGGTGTGAAGTTCTGGTCGTGCATCCACATCAGTTGCTCGTGCGGCTCAATGGCGGCATTCGTGACGTTCGCTTTGCTGTAGTCCTCGTAGATCCGGCCAGACGCTGTTTCGAACGAGGCTTCAAATTCTTGCTTGAACTGCTTTGCCGACATGGCCCGCTTCATCGCGTCCATCACATCGGGCGGCAGGATCTCGGCCGACTTCCAGTGGAACACCCGGAAGTTCGGATCACTGCCCGACTCAGCCTGCATGCACAGGTCGTAATAGTGGTTCAGACCGTCCGGAACACCGAGCAGCCAGCACCAGGCTCGGTAATCCGGCATGGTTGGGTTGACGGTGTTCAACGCTGGGAGAATGTTGGCCTCCCAGGCATCCGGTTTGATGTCGGCGAATTCGTCGATACCGCCGCCAGTCCAAGGGATGCCTTCGATACGTTGCGGCTTGTCCAACCCGATGACGTGGATCTCGCTACCGTTGTCCAGGTAGATGATCAGGTCAGACTCAGAAGGCCGGCGACTGTGCATGCAGCTCAGCGTGAAAGCCTTGAGGTCATCCCAGAAAATCTTCTTGGCCTGAGCGTGCGTCGGCGCTGCGGCGAAGTACATGCCGGTGTAGGCGGATGCCTGCTTCACCAGGAAGCGCTTGAACCGCTCGGTCTTACCGCTCCGGCGACCTGCAGGAACCAACGGGAAACGAATGCCTTCCGCGACAGCAGCAACCAGTGCGAGCTGCACCGGGTGATCCTTGAGCGGATACCAGCGCGCCAACTGGCGATCAAGCAATAGGTTGCCGGTATTGGCAATCATGAAGGCAGCCTCGCAATCAGATCAGCCAGAAGCTGGGCGTTGGAGTTGCCGCCACCCTTCTCTATCAGCTTGAGTTCGGCTTTGCGCTTCTCGATCTCAAGGACCTTGATCTCTTCATCAAGAGTCTTGTCAGGCTCTATGCGCCGATTGACATACACGTCACCGGTTTCCTTCGCGGCCTGCTCAAGGATCTGCATGGCCAGGCCAATGTTCTTCAGCGACTCTGCCCGCTCAACAAACCGGTTCATGGCTCGCAAGCGGTATGCACGGTTCGCAATCGGGATCTCTGCAGTTTCTTCGCGAAAGCGCTTGCGGGCATCTTCAAACATCGTCACCCAGCGCTTGGCCAGGCCTTTCCCTGATGTCTTTGTGGGATCGTGTGTCTCCACCTGTTGGCGGGTCACCGATATCCCGTATTCCTTTTGGACGGCTTCAACAACCTGTGACGGCGTGTCGAAGCACGCCAAGGCCTGAACAATAAAGGCCTTCACGTCGTTTTGAAGGGCTGCCATAGATTTTCATCCGTCCAGAGCCTGTCCAGAATCAGGCCGACTTGAGCAGACAGGTTCCGCAGGCCCTAGAAATGTTCATTTTTCCTACCTCAGCAGGCTTGTTTGCAGCGTCCACCAGCTCTTGCACTTGAGGGCTCGCCCCATAGCGACGCACCACACCGACGAACTCTTCAACGTCGTGTCCGCGCATCTCAAGCTTGGGCAATCCGTCTTGGGTGAATGCTGGCTGACCGTACTTATCGGTCGCTTGGGCTATGTGATACAGCTCATGCTCGACCAAGGCGCAGAAGTCAGCATCGGAACACTGGGCGCAGTAGTCGGCAGCCAGCGTGATGTTGTAGGCCGGCACGTCGCCGAACCAATCTCGCATCTGCTGTTCCATCCGGGCCTTCTGCCAGCCGCCGGCGCGGAACGCTACCTGTTCGGCTTGGCCCACCACCGTGCGCCCCTTCTTCGTGAAGGCAGCAGACGCCCACATCACACGAATGTCCGCATCGATCAGATGGGCGTGTTCTTCGTTGTGGATGCTGCCGGTGTCGGCGAGGATTTCGGACTGGAGCCATTCCCATACTTCGGGGGCTGGCATCAGGCGGGTGCCGAAATCCGAAAGATCGGATAGCTCGACCAATGACGCAGGAGGACGCGGCCGATTCATACCAGAAGAACCTTCTCAATTCAGAGTTCGCCCCCAAAAGAGGGGCAGATTGCCCGCCAATGTGCGAGCCAGCCGGGGCCTAATGAGCGCTCAGTAACCAACGAGGCTCGCAGGATGAAAAACACGATTTACTTAGTACTTGCAGTAGCAGTCATCATTTTCATGATCGCTCCGGAATGCGTAGAGCCCGGAATTGTTGCTTGCCTGCTCAGTAAGCCCTGATGTTTGCAATCTCGGCTGGGCAGGCTCGTTCGATCGCCTCCCAGTCGGGTTGCTTGGTTGTCATAAGGGTTCACTGATAGTTAGAAGGAGGGATTGAAAAGATGGCGTGTTGCTTGTATTAGTTGGATCCAATCAGGCAGTCATTAAAATGACGTCATTTTTTGGCTGGACTGAGAACCGCACAAAGGATTGAGCTCCCTATCAGCTTTTGAGAAACAGACATGACCCCTACGATTGGCCTATTCAGCTTTGCTTTAGCAGTTTTATGCCCTTTGCTTTACTTGTTAGCCCGCCAGCTGCGGAAGGGCATCGCGTACGCAAATGGTACAGATGGCCCAAAAGAACGCCCTAAGATCTACTGCGTTATTTGGGCGATCATGGGTTTTATTTTGGGAAGCCTCTATCAGCCGTTGCACGAACGAGGTGAGGAGTGCATCGCAGCGTCCCAGCCATTGGTGCAATGTGTCGTCTTCCCGAGCCGTTAAGCGCAGAAAATTTTAGTTTTCGTGCCGCATTCACATGCGGCACACCAACTCTTCCCCGCCATCCAGTAGCACATCAATCAGTTTCTGCTCGCCGAGCAGCATCGCACCCAGACATTGCAGGTCGTGGCACTTTGGCCCGAGACCGAACACCGTGACTTCGTCTTTCGGCCCTATTCGGCTGACGGTACCGGTCGCTGCGATCCAACCAAAGCTTGATTTCGCACGAAACGACCCCCAATGTCGGATAAGCCAACCACAAGGATCTATTGGACATGATTGACTTCATAAACCAGGCAGGCCAGGCCGCAGTGCAGCTCGCGGCCTCCATGCTGCTGCTCGGGAATCGCGATAAGGCAAATGAGACCGCGATCGCTTTTGCCCGTAATCACAAGGAGGCAGCTGTCGCGATTCTTACGGCAGAGGGCTATTTACTGAATCAGATGCAGGAAGTGCACGTGAATCGCGATCCTCGGGATTTTTTGACTTTGCTAAGCCCCATTACTGACCTGAAAATTCCGCACCCAGAACAAGCGAAAACACTCTTTGTCACCCGCGAAGAGGCCATCAACGCTTGCTGGAACTTGTACGAAGTCCGCATATGAACCAATGAACATCAGTTGAAAGGATCAGCGGGTTTTGCGATCGAGCGAACGAACCACATGAAGCCTTGCTGCAAGTTGGTCTTGGCCAATGCCAGCAGTCGCGGGTCGACACCTTCAATCTGACCGATTTGTTTGAACAATTCGCCGGCGCCCGCCTCAAGAGTCTTGATCGAATTCATGCCGTCGATTTCAGATTGGGTCAGATCGCGGTAGCCGGTGATCTTCTTGTGCTGGTTATCCATGTTGCTCTCCTCGTCGCGTGTCGCGACACAACTTGATGATTCTCGAAACGTGTCGCGACTTACTCGGCCTTGCGGCTCGGCAACTTGAAGTCAGTCACCCGATCCGCAATGTTCCGGATCTTCTCCACTCCCAGGAAGCCGACCCAGCCGCCGGCAAAGGTGGCCATGCTCTGAGGAAGGCCGAAGAAATCCAGCCCGCTGATGATGGTCAGCGTTAGGCCGCCGCAGATGGCGCCTTCCACCAGCATCTGGCGACGTGTACCGCCACCGTAAGTGATCCGCAAAACGGCCATCGCGCAGGACAGCGCAGCCGCATAGAGAATCGGCGAATGCTGGCTCAACCACGCAAGCGCTATCGCCCATGTGTCTGGTTTGTCTGGCATGTTTGGCATCTCGGTTCCTCCCCGTCAGGGAGTCGGGAATAAAAAAGCCCGCTTGGTGGCGGACATATGGCTCCGTGCTATCGTCGAGATCCCTACAATCGCGACAAAGGATGGAACCATGGCAAATTTTATAGTGACCTTCAGATTTGAGGCAGACGACACATACAATGAGCGTTACACCTCTTTTGTGAAGCAGGTAAAGGAACTGGCGAAAGAAGTCCCTTGGGACGAAACGTCCTCATTTTATGTTTTCGAATCCGATCTGACAGCGGATAGCCTCTGCACGCGGCTTTGGACCGGCAGTGAATTCGACTCGAGCAAGGACATCATGGTTGTGGTCGATGTATTGAACAGAGTGAGAGCGACCAAAGGACCAATCAAATACCCCAATCTCCTTGCAAGCCATTTAGGTTTCTAAAAGAGTTAGCCCGGCCTCAAGCTCAGCCAGCCTGTCGTTATACTTTTCCAGGCTGGCCTCATTGAACGCTACCCACTCAGTTGTTTGCTCTAGACGGGCGACAGCCTCAGCGTGCATTCGCTTCACCTCAGCCAATTTGGCTTCCTGTGAAATGATCGACTCAACGATCTGCCGGTATTCGCTCTTCATCGTCTACCTCTTAGATGCGAAAGAGCCCCTGCGAATACAGAGGCCCTGAATAGGTGCGCTCGTCTTTCCGAGCTGTCGGCCAAAGGCCTTCTCAACGTCGACGCCCCTTTGCATCGATCTCGCTGATCCAGTCTCGCGCCACCCCGAAAGCAATGTGAGGCCAGGGTGCGCGGGCTGCCGGTGTTTTTCAGATGCGCCGCACTACCGGCCAACGGCGTCCAGGCCTCCCGAAGGCTGTCCCGGCTGCAGTGGAATTCAAGCAATAAAAAAACCCCGCGCAGGGCGGGGTTTATGCTGATAAGTCTCAGCATTTAAAAAAACATTTTAGTGCGTCTTCTGATACCCGATACTTGCACCAAATGCCGCAAGAAGTCCGATAATTGAACCTACCAGATCGCCAAAAAACAATACTTTCTCAGGGGAGTCGATTTCTTTGCTATCGAACCCGCCCGAATCCACAACCGGATGCAGCAAGTACTCCCAGCCATGTGGAATAGCCACGCAAAGCGCGAATATAACTAGGCAAGCCAAAACATAGCCCTTCTTGAATAGGACCTCACCAAAGCTTCGCTGGTAATTTGTGCTCAAGACCAAATTCATAACGATCAAGACAACCCCAATGCATATCAAAGCAAGCCAAAATGTTGGCCATGCTTGAACTGCCACTGCCTTGCCAAAACTAAATGTCTCTAAGACTCCGCTCAAACTTGTTCTTCCCTTTTCCGATCTATGACCCAGCTTGCTAAACGTTAGCATTCTTAGCTCAATCCCCTCATACGCCGTCTAGCAACGTTGGGAGGATTTCTAGCCAAGTAAATTTGATCAGATATCTCAAGAACGGGCAATGGCAATGCGCCAGTAACGAGCATAAAAAACCCGGCTCGAAGGCCGGGCTCAGGTATTCGTGTGCGTGTTGCGTGAATTGCGCACTATGGGAAAGGTAACCGCAATTCGCCGTCATATCAATATGTTTATGCCGCCTCTATATCTTTTTCCGCGTGAATAACCTGCCAAATAGGTTGTTGTGTCTGAATATCCACTTCCTGAATGACTTCTTTCAGGGTTTCCCAGAGTCCCATCCAGTCACGCGTCCAGTTCTTTGTGTCGATGCTGACGCCGAAGAAGGCATCCATCTCAGCAGCGACCCGCGCCGGCCCCCACTCCGCCGCCCCTTGAACCTCCCCTTTGTACGACTGCAGGGCCAGAGTAACGAGGTACTGCGCTTTCACTCGCTTGGCCGAGGTCAGATCGGGTAGCGCCGCCTTGGCGGTGATCAGCAGCACCGCGTTCAGTAGATGTCGCATGTTCATCGCCGGGTGATACAGGTAGTGACCGAACTGCTGCACTTGGTATGGCAGCGTGTCGATCGCGCGCAACACCTTTCCGATCATCGCCAAGTGCGCGGCGCGAGCGGTAGAGCGGCCAACTGGCGTGCGACGCGTCTCGCTGATACTGATCCTTTCGCGCACAACCTGAATGCGCTCTTCCTTGTCTTCACCAAGTGCGGCGAATACCGCTTCATGCCGGCGCATACGGGCGCCCTTTTTCACCGGCGCAGACTCTGCCCGGTCAATGGCTGCAGCGCTGATCGACGCGTTCGATTCATGCTGAGCCTCAGTCCATACCTGCCTTGCGTTGATCAGTTTCATGCTGCCTGCCCCTTTTTCAGTTCTCGGGTCTTGGCCCGGTATTCAGCGGTGATCGCCTTGAGTTCTTCTACGGTGTGTTTGCGTGGTTCGTGGTCGGCTTCAAGCGCTTCGACGGCCTCCAGGCCGATGCGGGCGATAAGTCCAGTTCGAAAGCCTTGGGAAACGGTGTATCCCTTACGGGCGTGCATGTAGGAGCCCGAGTTGCAGGCCTTGCACTGAAGCCATATGTTGGAAGGCTCCAGGCGCAGCTCCGGCCGGGCGCCTTTACCCATGAAATGACCCGCGTCAAATGCCCCTCCCACCTTCCATCCTTGGGCGGCCAGAATCGATTCCTGCGATTCACCACAGCTCGTGCAGCCGCTGCCGATGCTCAGCTCATAGGTGCGTCGATAGTCGCGCACTGCTTTCTCGGCATCCTTGAGGTGATCGCCGCGACTTTTCAGGGCCTCTTTGCGGACTTTGATCTCGCGGCGCTCGATGCTGGCCAGCGACTTGCGCTTCTTCTCCTGCTTGTCCCGCGCGATGACAACGGCGCAGTCCGGCGAGCACCAAGACTGAAAGCTCACCTTCGGGACGAATGAGGCCCTGCAGGTTTTGACTGAGCACTTTTTCGGGCGCGGCTGCTTCCTTTCAATCGTCATGCAGCCTCCTGGCTCAGCAGATCATCGAAGTACACGCCCTGCTGTGCGAACCGTGTAACGATGCGGTCGGTGTAGGCAACGCCTTGGGCGCGATTGAACAGGCTGGTCACCGGGAACCCGTCAGGGCCGAAGAGCTTGCACTCACCCATCAGGGCGAGCTTGGCCTCGTATGGCAGGTGCCGCATCACCCGATACCACTCAGCCTGAAAGCCGGCGTCCTCGTTCAGCAGGATCTGCACGCCGATGTGCAACTTGCAGTAGCAACGAGCGTCGGCCGCGTCGCCGATCTGGGTCATTTCGGAGATGCGTTTGTACATCGCGAACCAGAGGCGGTTCTGATCGAGCGTGCGGTCTTTGCCCGGCCGCAGGCTCACCACGACGAACTTCTCGTCGCGGAACATGTTGCTGAGCCGCGTGATGGCCTCCGAGAGCTTGGCCTGGCAGTTGACGCTGATTTTGTCAGCCATGGGCGGCCACCTTGTCGGGTAATTCGTCGATCAACTGACCGAGTTGCTGCGTCAGTCGTTCGTTCTCAGCCAACAGCTCCAGCGCCACCTCCTCCACAGTCTTTTCGCCGAGGAAGTCCTGAAGGGCCTCAGTGTTATGTTTCCAGTTCGCGCAATCTGCGCGGTATGAAGCTGCCTCGGCCCAGAGCAATTTCTGGAGTTTTTGTTTATCGATGTTCATTGAGCAGCGCTCCCTGCTTTCAATTGTTCGGCCTGCCGAATCAGCAGCGCCCGGCGATCAGCAAGCTCGTTGGCTGCCAAAATTCGCAGTTCTGTTTTTTCCTCGTCGGTGGCTTTCCGCATTGCCAGCATCGAGTCCTTCACCGCGGCGAGCTTCTCCCGCAGTTTTGGGGAAGGTCGCGCGACCTCACCGGTGAGCAGCGCAACTACGGCCCTACCGTCTTCAGTGACCGGCGCGACACTCAAGTCGGCCAGGTACTGCTGAGCGCGCTCCTGTGGAATTCGCTGCATTTGCACAGCTTTGGTGATCGCCTGCCTGCGGCGGTTGGCGTCGAAGCCGACAGACACATGCCAGTTCACCTCTTTGCTGTCCTCCCGAGCCTGTCCCACCAGACGCTCGTAAGCGCTGTTGAAGGCCATGCGCGCACCGACCTTGTCGCCAGCATCGAGTACAGGTTTCGCAGCAGCCAGCGCGAGCTGGATTTCATCGGTCAGCACCACGGTTTCAAATTCATCGTTGGTGGTCATGGCGATCGCCCATGCTTCGTCCTTGCCCGGGCGGCCGTCAGCGGCTTGCACTCGCAGGAGAATGTCAGCCATCGCCAGCTTGCCTCTCACTTCAAAGCGGCAGGCCTTCAGCGCTGCTTTCACGACCGGCACCGGGTAAGCGCAGAGGTCTTCGGCCATGATCGCCGCAGTGCCTGGGTTCATTTCCTGCCCCATGGCCTCAGCGGTGGCGCAGATCGCGGCGGCGAGGCCAGCAACCTGCTGGTCGTTCATTTCAAAGGTACTCATTGCGCTCCCCTGCTTGGCGCTTCGCCAAGACCATTTGCGCGGCCTGTTCGGCGGCGGATACGTTCGCCTCGGTGCGTTCCATCTGGCGTGCGGTTGTCCCGTTGATGCGCTGACCTGTCACCCACTGGGTGTGGTAGCTCTCGGCGTTGGCCAGCAGCTCGTTGAGGCTGTGGCACTTGCGCAAGACGGCGGCATCGCTGGTTTTCAGAAAGTGGGCAGCGACGTGGTGAGCGACATCGGCGCCGAGGCGGTCGACCAGTTGGCCGAGTTGCCCACCGACCTTGGCGTTCCACACCGGCCAAGTGCTGTAGCGCTTGCGGTAGGCCATGGCGTAGTTCGCCCAGACCTTGAAGGTTTTGCAGGACTGGTCTTTCGGGCCCGGCATGTCAGCGGGAATCTCAACCCGTGGCGCATCGGTGCGATCAACCACCAGCACCAGATTGCGGGCCGGCTTGTCCGGGCTGCCTTGCAAGTCCTGACTGGTATCCTGATTGGTACCCTGATGATTGGTATCCTGATTTGTCGGAGATTTTTCCGACCCTGGCTCGGATTTATCTCCGACCTTGCTCGGATTTTTTTCCGATGTAGATCGGATTTTTTTCCGACCTTCGTTCTTCGGTGGGGTCGGATATTTTTCCGACCCGTCCAGCTTCTGGTTCCACTCGATCGCCTTCTCAGTAAGGCGGAACAGAGTGATGTTCGAAGTGCTGGACAGCTCAATCAAGCCAGCTTCTTCCAAGGCCTTCAGCATGCGGTAGGCAGTGTCCGGCTTGTCAGTGAGTAGCGGCAGCTCATCAATGATCTTGGCCTTGCTCAACGCGAAGAAGATCCCGTCGTCAGTCTTGATTGGCTTCGCCCAGCTTGGGCAGCCGTAGACGAAAGCGAACAGCAGGGCCTGCTGAGAGTTCAGCCCCCACTCCAACGCCTTCACCTGATTGATCGTGACGGTGAATTGCATATCAGGCCTTCCCGACCAAATTGGCCAGTTCAAGGAAGCGATCCACGTACCAGTGAGGCTGTGTCTCGCGTGGGCATTGAGGGCTGGTGAGGTTTTTCCCGAACTCCAGACCCTTTTCAGTCACGGACCAGAAGTCGACCATCACCTGCTTGGAGTTTTTGCGCTGGAGTTGTTTGAGGATGCCTTTCGCCGCAAGCGCGTGATTGAAGGCGGCAGCCGTGCTGGCGATGCCGTGTTCCTTGATCAGCGCGGTGACGGCCTTGGTTGGCATGGAGCTGCCACCGGCTGCGTCTGGTGCCGCATCTACGGCATAGCCGGGAAGAAACTTGGCATCGAGACCATTATTGGCGGCGATCTTGGCCAGCATCATCATCTTGCTGGATGCTGCGGGCTTCAGCAGTCGATCGAAGCATTCGAGGATTGCAAGCTCGCCGACGATCTTGGATTTGTTTGGCACCGGTGTAGAGTAACTGCCGGTCTTGCGGATGCTCGGCAGCACCTGACCCACGACCCACTCTTCGAACTGTTCGGCAGCAGGAAGTTTGGACTTCATCACCAGTCGGTAGAGATCACGCTCAGGGATAATCTGCACCGCGCGCACCTGACCTCCCATTTCGGTATGGCAGGTGCTGACGGCTTTGCAGTGGGCGTTGATGGCTTTGGAGGTATTCGTGTAGCCCAGGGCTTCAGCGACATCCTTGGCAATGAACAGCGGTTCACCGTTCCCGTCGTCGATAACGCGAACCAGCAGTCCGTGGAAGCTGAATTGAGTTGGAATGCGCGACACGTTTTCAGAATTCGAAAAACGTGTCGCGACACTTTTGGGGGTATTGCTTGGATTGGGTTGTCTCTGCATAATCGGGCCTCTCTAGTTTTGCGAATCAGCCGACCTTCTCCGTCGGCTTTTTTGTGCCCGGAATTCAGGCGGCCTTCACCGAGGCATCCATCACGTCCAGGCTCTGCCGAACGTGGTTGATCTCCTGGCGGATCAAGCTCTTCTCGAAAGAACTGACGTGGTTGTCATCCAGCGCCTGGTGCACCGCGATGGTCAGATCGGCTACCTCTTTGCCGACGTTGATCAGTGATTTGGTCAACGCTTGCGGCTCCGGTGCAGCTTTCGCAATGAGGTCAAAACCAAATTCACTCGCCAGTGCTGCCAGAGGGCGCATGTCGCCGGTGTGCAACAGAATCCCGAACAAATGCTCCACGGTCAGGTGGTGTGCATCGTTGTCCGGATTGGCGCGCTGAAGCAGGCCAACGTGAGGAACGCCCATCTTTGCAGCAAGGGTCTTGGCTTCGTTGTCGAGGACAGCGCTCTGGCAGGCCCGCAGAAAATCTTCCATTCGTAAAACCTCAAATTTGTTTCCGTGGCGCCCTGCCAGTGCGTGGGCGATCATTTGCTCGGGCAGTAAGCAATGACTGCCTCAGGCAGCTGTTCGCTTTGGGCGCGCCGGGATCGGACGAATCTCATTCGCCTCAATACGGCCGTCGTCATAAAGGGTGATTTCAATGCTTCTGCCGGCTCGAACCATTTGCGAGATCGCGCTCTGGTTCACGCCAAGAGCAGCAGCAAGCGCGGCTTGAGTGCCGTGCTCTTCTAGGTATTTGCTCAAAGGGATCTTTTTCATGGAATTTCCACGGCTTGATATCTGCCATGGATAGTAGCAGCGCTGCTTTTTATCAGCAACAAAATACTAGCAGTGCTGTTTGCTTGGATATCAGCTCTGCTAATACTCTTATTCGTATGAAAATACGTCGCCCCCTCACCCCCGAAGAAGTCGCCGAGAGCGCCAGGCTCAAAGCTATCTACGAACAGCGGAAATCAGCTGCTAAAGCGGCCGGGCGCAGCCTGACGCAGGCGGACGTTGCCGAAGCATGCGGATGGTCCGGGCAAAGCGCATTCAGCCAATACGCCACCGGGAAGGTGCCACTAAATGTTGAAGCGCTGCTGAAGCTCGCAAAGGCGCTCAACTTCGATGCAAGCGAGGTCAGCTCTCGACTGGTATCCACTGTTGCCAGCGTGCAGCAGGAGCGCATACAGCCAAGCGTAAAATTAGGGAGCATCGAGACCTGGGACGACGACACCCCTCTCGATGACGACGAGGTCTACGTCCCCTTCCTTCACGAAGTCGAACTGGCGGCCGGCTCTGGCAGATTTGCCATCGAGGAAAACGCCAACTCGCGTCTGCGCTTCAACAAGAAGGATCTGCGCCACAACGGCGTTCAGTTCAGCAATGCGAAATGCGTGAAAGTAGGCGGCAACAGTATGGTGCCCGTGCTGCGCGACGGCGCCACTGTAGGCGTGAACGTGGGGAAAAACTCACTGAGTGACATCGTCGACGGCGAGATGTACGCCATCAACCACAACGGGCAGCTTCGAGTGAAGCAGGTCTATCGGATCCCGATCGGAATTCGCCTACGCAGCTTCAACCGTGATGAACATCCTGACGAGGACTACACGTTCCAGCAGATCCAGGAGCAGCAGATTTCGATTCTGGGGCATGTGTTCTGGTGGGCGATGTACTCACGTTAATGTAGGGGTATGGAATGCCCCTCAGCAAGCCCAACCAACGCTATAAGCGCGATGTGACGAATATGGCGGCCAAGGATCCAGCACGCTGATGGCTCGCCCCATCGAAAACCGCAAGTCTTCCGCGGCGCGCCTCAAGCTGGCGCTGTTTAGGGCACTAGATTCACAGAAAATGACACGGAGGTTTCATGAAAAACATCATTGCACTTCTTTCGCTATCCATATTGGCTGGATGCGCCTATCAAAAGTCTCAATATGTACTCGATGTCGAAAACGCACCGCCGCCGGCTACTGCCGAAGCAAAGTCCGCTGAGTGCGCTCACATTTACGGCGAGATCGATAGAAATAACAGTGCCATGGCCAAGAGCTATCAAGACGGTACATTCTCAATGAAAAATCAAGATGAGAAAGACGCTAGGAACGAAGCGCTGTCCATTCGATCTTTCAAAATAGGCTGCCCTCGAAGATAGCACTTGCTCGCCTTCATCGGTTCAGACGGCGAGACCCGAGGCGCTCAATTTGAGCAAGCGGTACGACATTACCGTGCGTACTACCCTCTCCCACATATGACAGACGGTCAATTAGCCCAGGCGATCGCCACCTCCTTTTGAGGCTTTTCCCGCCTGCTACAACACCCTTTCCAAGATACGGTTCTTCAGCCCGCCAAGCGCGGGCATTTTTACGCCCACAAATTATTTATTAGCAGCGCTATTTACTTTAAATAGCAGCACTGCTACTTTTATTCGCAAGCCAGACAACACCGGCCCAGCGGCGAAAGCCGCGCCGCTCTTTAACAGCCAGGAATCTTCGCGGATCGATCCCCGGAAACGGGCATAGCGCGAAACACAAACTTCGATCCCCATGCAGGCTCTGGAACCTGCCGGACTCCCCATATGGGAGGACGCCAAACCATGCAAGCCAGCCGGCGAAGAACACCGAACCCGAAATGTGTGACGCCGGCCAGGTGGGGAAACCGCGGCGCCGCGCATGGGGCGGAGAAAGACCACAGATTTATTGATGCCGCTTCGATGAGGCGGCATCAATCCACAGCGCAGAGCCCTCCTTGCCCTGAGTCTTGAATGAAGGGGACAGTCAGGGAGAGCTCTGCGGTGTGGATTGAACAAATCGACCGAGTAGAAAAATTGAATTAGCCAGTTGCCCGCCCGGTCAAGAATTATGAACGTAGAAAATCTGACGAGGTGACAGCAATGACTATTCAAGCAGAGACACTCGTACAACTCACCGAAGCGCTCCAAGAGCGAGGCATGAATCTGGTTTCAGATGTTCACTTCACTCGCGCGCCATACCGGGAAGATCACCGCTGGATTTGCATCGTAGAGTGACCATGCTCGTTGCCGGCGTCTAGGACAATCAATCCACCGCCGGCCCCACTACCCCACTACGCCTTTTCCCTTCCGCCCGACCCGCGCGCGATTCCCCTCTACGCCAAGAGGCACTCACCGGAGCGGATAGCTGCAGTCGGGCCTTTTTGTGGATCAATGACGCAACTCCTCCGACTTGAGATGGTGCTACCGGCATGGTCAACTGAGTAATGGCCTTTTGCTACGGTAATTTCAATTGAAACAAAATCGCGGAATCATCATATTTTTTTCGGCAATGACCTTGCTCTTTATCTTGGTACAGGTATGGCACGCAAAATCTGGCCCGGAAGAGAAAAAGCAGGAGCGGGAGCGCCAACTAAAGGGGCTCGCGCTCATCATGAGTGTCCAGTCCGGAAAAGTATCCGACGATTCAACCCGCGTCGACTCTGTGACCTACAGCGATGAGGTCATGCGTATCTCTTACACACTCACAAAAGTTACGAAAGACGAAATGGATTCCGATGAATTCACCAAGGACGCAAGAGCGCTTGCAGCTTCTGCATTCTGTAATGAAAAAGGTTTAGGGCAGTTCGTAAAATCGGGGCTTTCCATTGACCTCCTCTACAAAGATTCAACCAGCTCACCGATAGTCGAGTTTCAAATAGGCAAGTCCGACTGCCTCTGAAGCCATCCCCAAAGCCCGCCTCTCTCGCGGGCTTTTTTCTGCGTGTCGCACCCCAATGAGTCCGCGCAGCTAGGCATCAATCTCCCGACCAATCTCGAATGCACTCCCCTCCGCTCCCAACGGCAACCAGCGGAGCGGATGAGTGCATCCGAGTTTTGTTGGATCAACACCCGCCACTCTGGAGACGACCATGTCAGCTCTACGCAAGCCCATCCCGGAAGACGATTTTCTCGAAACGGAGGCAGGTCAGGAATGGCTGACCGAGTCGGTCGACGATCTGCTTTATCGACGCCACGTCGAGGCGCCAAATCCGGTAGGTCGCAGCAAGGTCCTGGTCAACGCTGACCACTTACCGGCGGCGCTGGCGGATCACATGGCCGCGAACCCTGATCCCGATCGGTCCATCGAGAAGATTCTGATCGAGCTGATCTGTCGCGGGGATGGCGGTGTACTGCATAAGTGGGCAGTAGAGGCAGTTGGCGGCGATCCGCTGGTTGTTCGAAGACTCGCCGGCGACCTGGTCGCGGTGCACGCCAACGAATACCGAGATGCCAAGCGCGAAAGCGATCGCGTTGAACGGGAGTGTGGGTTTTGAGCCCTCACATCCTGATCGACCAAGCCCTTGATGGTGTGTCAGCGCCCGCCGGCGAGGAAGACATCAGCCTGCTGGTGCAGGGCCTGATCACCCGCCTCTTCACCGACGGCGCGATCACCACCGACGAGTTCAACCACTACTGCAAACGCCTGCGTGACACCTGTCAGCGGCGCAAGGAAGACGCATGAGTACCGCACCGGTTAAATCGCTGATCGACGAGCAGCTCGAGGACATTGAACACAAGATCGCCCTGCTCGGCTTTGGCCTTCCCTTCAACGAAGTGATCGGCCGCAAGCGCGAGGATCTGGTCGCCAGTCTCCCGCACCGTCTGGCGCCCTCCATGAAGGGCAAGCGAATTGCGGTGAGAGTTCGCCCGTGACCGGTCGCCAATGGGCGCGTCGCCTAATCATCTGGCGCGGCGCGTTTTCTTCCCTCGGCGTTTTCACCTTTTTGATGCTGCTCAGCGCCCTCGCCGATCGCATCACTCAATAAACAAAGCATTCAATCGCTGCGCACCGCGCGGCAAGGAACAGTCATGTCCGCTCAAAGCGTTGCGCCGGTGGCGCACGACCGAAACCTCCACGTCCTTCCGCACGCAGCAACGAGCACCAGCGCCTTGGTACTGGACGGCGACAGCCTGGACAAGATGATGCGCTTGGCCGAAGTCATGGCCACCGGCCGCGCCACGCTGCCCAAGCACTTCAACGGTAACCCGGCGGATTGTCTGGCGGTCGTCATGCAATCGATGCAGTGGAGGATGAACCCGTTCGCCGTGGCGCAGAAAACGCACTTGGTGAACGGCGTGCTGGGCTACGAAGCGCAGTTGGTAAACGCGGTGATCACTACCTGCGCACCTGTAGTGGATCGCCTGCATTACGAGTGGTACGGCGCCTGGGAAAAGGTGATCGGTAAATTCACCATCAAGAACGGCGACAAAGGTGAGTACCGCGTCCCGGGCTGGAAGCTTGAGGACGAGCAAGGTCTGGGCGTAAAGGTCTGGGCGACCTTCCGGGGCGAAGACGAGCCGCGCGTGCTTGAGCTGCTTCTGGCCCAGGCTCGCACCCGTAACAGCACCCTCTGGGCTGACGATCCTCGCCAGCAATTGGCATACCTCGCCACCAAACGCTGGTCGCGCCTCTACTGCCCGGACGTGATCCTCGGCGTGTACAGCCCGGATGAGCTGGAAGAAAGCGCACCAACCATTCGCGACGTATCACCGGCGCGTGGCGCGGCGCCAGCTGAACTTCCGCCCTACCCCGACGAGAAGCTCGCAGAGAACTTGCCTAAATGGCAAGTCGCTGTCGACGCCGGGCGCTCCGCCCCTGATCACCTGATCGCAACTGTCAGCAGCAAATTCACACTGAGCGAAGAGCAGATCGCCAAGATCAAAGCGCTCGCGCCGATTGAAGGAGACCACGAATGAAGATCCACAATGTCGCTCAGGGCTCCGAAGCCTGGCACGCGCTCCGCGCCAACTACTTCACGGCTTCAGAAGCGCCGGCAATGATGGGCGCCTCAAAGCAGATGAAGCGCACTGAACTGCTGCACGCGAAGAAGACCGGTCTCGATCGGGACGTGTCGTGGTGGGTGCAGAAAAATCTGTTCGACAAAGGGCACGAAGCGGAGGCGCTCGCTCGGCCGATTCTTGAGGGGCGAATTGGCGAGGACCTGTTTCCCGTCGTCGGCACCGAAGGTGATCTGCTCGCATCCCTCGATGGCTGCACAATCCTCGGTGACGTGCTGTTCGAACACAAAATGTGGAACGAGCAACTTGCTGCCGACGTTCGCGCCGGCACGCTGGATCCGCACTACTACTGGCAGCTGGAACAGCAGCTGCTGGTCAGCGGCGCCGAGAAAGTAATTTTCGTCTGCTCCGACGGCACCGAGGAAAACTTCGTGTCGATGGAATACGCGCCGGTGCCCGGCCGCGCCGCGACGCTCGTCGCAGGTTGGAAACAATTCCAAGCCGACCTGCAGGACTTCACTTCCGCCGAGGTGGTGCCGGAGGCCGTTGGGAAAACGCCGGAGTCACTGCCAGCTCTGCGGATCGAGGTGACCGGCATGGTCACTGCCAGCAACCTGGAGCAGTTCAAAGCCCACTCGCTGGCTGTCTTCAGCTCAATCAACACCGAGCTGGAAACCGATCAGCACTTCGCTGACGCCGAAAAAACGGTCAAGTGGTGTGGCGATGTCGAGGAGCGACTGGAAGCCGCCAAGCAGCACGCGCTGAGCCAAACCGAAAGCATTGACGCGCTGTTCCGCACCATTGACGAAATCAGCGCCGAGGCGCGCGCCAAACGCCTGATGCTCGACAAGTTGGTGAAAGCCCGCAAGCTCAGCATCCGTGAAGACATCGTCATGGATGCAGCCAAGGCGCTGCAGGTCCACATCGACCAGATCAACGCTTCACTGGGCGGTAAAGCGCGCATGCCGGCGGTGCCTGCAGATTTCGCCGGAGCCATCAAAGGCAAAAAGACGATCAGCAGCCTGCGCGACTCTGCCGATTCCGAGCTGGCCCGGGCAAAGATTGCCGCAAGCCAGGTCGGCGACAGCATCCGGAGCAACTTGGCCAGCCTGGACGAGCTCGCCGCCGAATATATGTTCCTGTTCAACGACGTTCAGCAGCTGGTGATGAAAGCGAACGACGACCTAGTCGCGCTGATCAAGGTGCGGATCTCGGAACACCAGAAAGCCGAAGAGCAGAAAGCCGAAGCCCAGCGCGAGCAGATCCGCCAGCAGGAGCTGAAGCGAATCGAGGATGAGGCGAAAGCCAAGGCGCCGATCGAACCCGCGCCAGTCGCAATCCCGGCACCGGTAACAGTCGCTGCGCCGGTTCAGTCTGCGTCGAAGCCAGCGACCACAACCGCGGCGCCGGTGAACCTGCAGGCTGAAGTGTTCGATCTGGAATCGCTGATCAAAGCCGTAGCCTACGGCCAAGCGCCAATTTCGGTGCTGACTGTGGACTGGGAAGCACTCGACGCAATGGTCGCAGCCCAAGGCGACAAGTTCAGCATGGCCGGTGTTAGGCTGGTCAAGGTGGCAGCGTGATCTGCCTCAAACCTTGGTCGATTGAGTGAACATCCAGCCGAATGCAACCACGCCAATGATGGGTCGTATCAGGTCTCCGGCTGAGGCCATGCCGGAAAACACCTGCAGCCCGGTAATGACCATCATCGCCAATGCCGCGAGAATGCCAAATGCTGCGATCCAGCGAAAATACCTTGGAAACATTGCGCAACCCCCTTGTGAAGGGGCGGCATCGTAATCGCATTTAGCCATCACTTCAACCTACGTTATCGAGACGGATCACGGAGTGTTGAAGCTTGCAGTTACTGAACTGGCTGGACTTGCCGGCCAGCGGAATTGAAGAGGTAGGCCATGGCCAAGAGCAACGCGGAACGGTCAGAGAAAGCTGCGGTGAAGAGGAAGAGCCGCTGCGAAGTAGAGGTTCGGTTCCACACCCTGCCCGCTACGCGCCAAGCCCTCGCTGAGCTGATGGCCTGGAGCGGCATCGAGGAACAGGGCGAGGCGATCACGCTGATGATTCACCACCTACACGGCCTCGGCCCGGGCGGCGCACTTCCCCTACTCACTCCGCCGCGACACGAATACCGACCATCCAGAAACGTGGCGCGACTTTTCGATCAGAAAAGCATGCTGATGATTCAGAAGTATCCCGGCGACGAGATCATTGCCCCCGACTAGTCAGCTTCGCCCTCACGAATCCTAGCAGCCCATTCGCCAAACAAGTCAGCCAACCCCAGAACATCTTGCTTGCTCATGGTCAATGTCGGATGGAACTTGCCCGTCGACCATTTGGCTTGAATGTCGCACGTAAATTCCTGGCTCAACGGGTCACGTGTTTCGAAAAAGTCGATAACGCGATTCTTGTGTTTCTTGTCACTGAGGTCGATTGAGATGTATTCAAGCGTCTCTCCAAAGTGATCATGTTTTCCATTTTCGATCATACAGCACCACCAAACTCTATATCCCGGCCCCATGCCGGTCATCCGTAATACCTCAATCCAAATCAAATTGCCATCACCAGTCACGAGGGTTGCCACCTTTATGCAGAAGCTATGACGTGATCTCGCAACGTCGTGGCCCGCTTTCTAACGCATAGAGACGCCAAGAAAATCGCCGTACTTGTCAATTCAGTACGGCCCGTCCCACAAGTTTTTAAATATGCTTAGTGCATGGCGACCAGCGCAGAGTGAGCGGACTCAATTCCATCCAATCTTTTCTGAACTGATTGAAGCGAATATTCAGACCAACTGTCTTCCGGGGTAATTGCACTTACCAAGAGCGCGACGTCTTCAACTGCAACTCTTGTCAAAAATAACTGCGTATAAACTACGGATTTAACCCCATTACTTGAAATAACCTCCGTTAAGTGCTGTAACGACTGGTTCAACCCTGTGGATATCATTTCCTTCTGGGGAGGAGTTAAACCTTCATGCACGTCTATTGCTAAACGCACCCTTAGAGCGGCTTCTTTCACTACAGCTTCCGCACGAATAACAGCATTTTTTTCGCTTTCGGCTTCCGCGATTCGCCTCATTCTTGAATCGCGCGATGCTATCCAGATCGCCGCCATAATTGCCGCTATTGAACCTACCGCCTGGACCCATGAAGCCAGGCCGGGGTGATGCTCAATCCAGTACGACACAGAATCCCAACTCATAAACCTCTCCCTCGTAGATCCCGGAACTATACCGGCAAGGATCCTCCTATGTCCGCACAACAGAAATTGCCTCAGTTCATCCATGGCCAGCCGAGCATGGGCCTGCCGTTCGAAAAGGAACTGGTGGTCGACCTGTTCGCCGGCGGCGGAGGCGCCAGCACCGGCATCGCCAGGGCATACCGGGAGCCGGACGTGGCCGTAAACCACAATCCGATTGCCTTGGCCGTGCACCGCGCCAACCACCCAAAGACAGCGCACTACGTCGCCGACGTGTATGAGGTCGATCCGCTGGAGGCTACTGGCGGCCAGCCCGTCGCCATTATTTGGGCGTCTCCAGATTGCCGGCATCACAGCAAGGCAAAGGGCGGCGCGCCGCGCGATCGAGGGGTGCGCGGGCTGGCGTGGGTGGTTATCCGCTGGCTGTACGTCACGAAGTCTCGCCTGCTCTTCTTGGAGAACGTCGAAGAGTTCTGCGACTGGGGCCCGATCAACGAAGAAGGCCAGCCTATCAAGGAGGAGCGTGGCCGTACCTTCAAGGCCTTCATTTCCGCGATCAGCACCGGCCTAACTGCCGACCACCCGGATATGCCGGAGATTTTGCAGTCCATTGGCGAGTTCGTGCCTGTGGAGGCGCTGGTGCGCGGCCTAGGCTACAACGTCGAGTGGCGCGAACGAATCGCGGCGAACGTTGGCACCCCGACCATACGCAAGCGCCTTTACCTGGTGGCACGCAGCGACGGGAAGTCGATCGTCTGGCCAGCGCCAAAGCGCCACAAGCGGCCAGCGGCGAAACAATTGCAGTGGCGCTCCGCCGCCGAATGCATCGACTGGAGCAACCTCGGACGCACGATTTTCCGCGACAAACCGATGGCTGAGAACACCATGCGCCGAGTGGCCAAGGGCTGCTGGCGGCACGTGTTGACCAGCGCGAAACCTTTCATTGTCCCCATGCGCGGCACGTCATCGGCGCACACCAGCACGCACGGTACCGACGAAGCGCTTTCCACTATCAGCGCGGGCGGCACCCATCACGCACTCGTGCAGCCGGTTGCAGCCCCCTTCCTCACCGAGTGCGCCAACGGATCAGCACAGCGCAATTTCGACGTGCAGGAGCCGCTGCGCACGCAGGTCGCCCAGGTCAGAGGCGGACACTTCGCGATGGCGGCGGCGCATATGACCGCGTTCGGGCAGAACGCCGCGGGCAGCTCACCCGACGATCCAACTCAGACTGTGCTGGCCGGCGCCGCACGTCACGGCATCGTCACAGCGTTCTTCGAGCAGGCGAATGGCGGTTTCTACAAAGGCGACGGCCGAGCGGCTTACGATCCGATATCGACCATCTGCCAGTCCGGCGCCAACCAGCGGCTGGTTAGCGCATACTTGGTGAAGTATTACGGCAACGAGAAGGACGGCATCTCGCTAAATGAGCCGATGCACACGCTGCCGACGAAAGATCGCGTCGCGGTTGTCGAGACGGTGCAGGTTCCCGACACGCTGACTCCCGAGCAGATGGAAGGCGCCCGCCGCTGCGCCGCCTTCATGCATAAGTATCTGCCGGAGCACTTCAAAGACCCCGCCGAAATGGTCATGGTCGGCGGCTACGTGCTGATCGATATCACGCTGCGCATGCTGCAACCGCCTGAACTAAAAGCAGCGCAAGGCTTCGACAAGGATTACATCATTGATCGAGGCCTGTTCGTCGACCCGGTCACCGGCGCCGAGGAGTGGCGCGACATCAAGAAAGTCGACCAAGTACGCCTGATCGGTAACAGCGTCTGCCCAGATGAAGCCGAGGCTCTGGTCGCCGCGAACGCTGCTGACATCATCGAGCTTTATCAACGCCTCGCTGCATGATCAAAGCGCCCAACGCTCGTTGCCAGATTGGATGAATGGGTCGCGATCTGGATAGACCCGGCGCTGCTGAACAAGCCAGTGCCGCATTTGTTCAACATCAAACCGATGCCCCCCAGCTGTTCTCACTGCGAGAACTGAGCCGCTGACGTCATATCGTCCACAGCCGGAGCACTCAACGGACTTGCAGCCATCTGCAAATCCAGACTCTTGAGCTTCCGCGTCGCAGATGTAGCACTCCATAAGCACCTCAAATGTTTGTTTGCTGGACTTTGGTTAACGATCGATGTCGGTACTTGCCGACGGTTTATGCAAGCTTAATGAGATGGCCAAAAAAGCTCTCCTTTTTTGATCCGCTCTAGCTGTTCAGCTGTGAAATCAGAAATTGGCCTCGAGCGACCGACTACTTGCGTTTTTGTTGTTGAGAAATCTTCTCTCAAGTACTCAGTAACAAATCCATCTTTCACCCTCAGCTCTACCAGCTCGTATTTCATTGCTGCCGCCTCTTTGATCAGCGCGGGAAGCAGCGCTGTATCTCTTAAGCGTATCTGCTTTTCATAAAGTGAAAGGCGAGATACGTAATTAGTTGTGGCAACCCCTCACCCCCTCCACCGCCCGGGCATGCCCCGGCATAGGACGCCCCATGCCCACAGAAAACAAACCTGCCGAGCTGAAGATCGAGCGCTCAACCGTGACGAAGCTAGTGATCACCGGTGCGCCGAGCCTCGACCCGATCACAGTGTTCCTCGAAGACCTGGCGCCACGGAAAGGCAAGATCACGATCAGCTGCTACGACAAGAGCTGGCACGCTTACTGGGGTGGGATGTGGGACGGTCTCACCATCGCTCAGTTCTTCTGCCGCCTCGATGAGCACTACATCATCGGCTATTTCTCGCCAAGCCTCGGATCCATGAGGTTCTCCGATGACGCTCTGCTGACTCTGGCAAAGAAGTCGGTCATTGACCGGCGCCGGATGCGAAAAGGGTATTGGGAGTTTGGTGACAGCCTGGATCAGGAAGATGCCCGCGACCTCTTCGACCAGATCGACGACCTTCGCGGAGTTGAGTCAATTTCGGTAGGGCACCGGCAGGATGGACTTCTGACCGACTTGTTCGGCCCTGAGTGGTGGCATCTTGTTGACCAGAAAGCCGTCGAGCCCAATCCCGATTGGCACTACCTGTGCCGCATCATCTCAGCGGCTCAGCAGGCTCTGGGCCAGGAACAGCAGCAGGAGGCAGCATGAAACGCATCTACCTCAGCGGCCCCATGACCAACATGCTGGATCTGAATTTCCCGCTGTTCCATTCCACTGCCGCCAGCCTGCGCGCCGCCGGGCACAGCGTCATCAACCCCGCCGAGCTCAACCCAGACCCTGGCACCTGGAGCGAATGCATGCGTCGAGACATCGCAGCCCTGATGGAATGCGACACCGTGGCCACTCTGCCCGGCTGGCAGAACTCCCGCGGCGCCAGCCTGGAAGTGCACATCGGCAAGGAGCTCGGCATGAAGGTCGTGAATGCCCATGATCTCGTATCGATGGAGATTGCAGGATGAGCGAAATCACCGGAGGCGTGATCGGCATGCCACTTGAGATGGCGATGGAGAGCGAGCTATCGCGCCGACAATTCCACAGCATTGCGCAGGACTTGCTTCGTGACTTCGACCGCGTCACCGCCGAGCGTGACGCCCTGCAGCAGCGCCTGAACGCAGCGGATCAGCGGACTGATGAGCTGACCGCCATCACGCAGGACGGCGCCGAGAGCGAACTGCCGAACTACAAGCCCGGTCTCTACGCCGTGCGCCACATCGACAACTGGGACGGCGAGCGCGATGTTGTACTGACGTTCGCCATGCTCGACGCCGACGGCAAGTGGACTGACAAAGAAACCGGTGAGCCCCTGCTGACGTACACCGGGGACAAGGTTCTCAGGTCGTGGCCGCTGGATTGCTCCGATGCACCGGCCACGCAGATTATCGGCGTGCCGCGAAACTGGCTGGAAGACTGGGCGCTCGAACTTG
This sequence comes from Pseudomonas fluorescens, assembly GCF_004683905.1. Lineage (NCBI taxonomy): Bacteria > Pseudomonadati > Pseudomonadota > Gammaproteobacteria > Pseudomonadales > Pseudomonadaceae > Pseudomonas > Pseudomonas fluorescens. Next base: position 2,803,501 of record NZ_CP038438.1, on the reverse strand, counting down.
TCGAAGCCGCGCAGGACGGCGGCCAAATGTCGAACCAAGTCGAACACCTCCTCGAAATTCACGCCAAGCCTTAACTCCCTCCCCCTTCAAAGTCAGCCAAATATCAGGAAGCGAACATTCAGCCCGACGATAAGTAACGCAGTCCAGGGAGCGGGTGTGCGCATCACGCCGAACAGGAGAAAAATAAAGGGGTTCATCATGCCACCCACAACAAAAATGAGAGACACGCCTTTTGGCTTACTTGGATCAAATAGCTGCCAGACTGCTAACCCCATCCAAACTGCCCAAAAGAAGTACATCGCCACGCCGTCGACGCGGAAGAACGCACGCTTGAACGTCTGTCCAACCTTAATCTGTCTCGTTGAGCATCTGGGCCACCGCAATAACTGACTCTTATCGATAGTAGCCGTAGCTTCAAAAACCTCTACTCCCTCCCCCTTCAAAGTCAGCCGCTATAGCGGCAAGGACGAAGTCATGCCTGAAGAAATCAAATTGATCCAGCCAGCTCCGGTCGTTCGCGATGAGGACGGCATGTTCCAGCATCCCGACCTGCCCGACTTCGATGAAGGCGACGGAGACAAGTGCAAAGCCTGGATCACCGAGCAGGGCCTGCAAGTGAAAATGGTCGAGCTCGAATACCACAGCGATCAAACAGTCTCTGACCGTTACTTCGACGCGGGCGATTCGGATTGCAGCTACTGGGATCCGGATAAACCTGAAGGCGAAGGCTGGTTCTGCCTTTCCATCCACGACACTGACAACGGCCCGGTCTGCTGGTGGGCTCGCCGCGAGGTGACGCCATGATCTTCGCCCCGCTCTACATGGCCTACCTGATCTACAGGGGGCCGTGGCGATGACCGGAATGATCGGCGCCCGCGCGGCGCCGCCGAAGCACAAGAGCGTCGAGTGGTACACGCCGGCATGGATATTCGACCGGCTCGGCTTGCAGTTCGACCTAGACCCATCCAGCCCGCACGACTATGTGACGGCGGTACCGGCGAAGACGAAGTACACCATCTTCGATGACGGCCTCTCGAAACAGTGGACAGGCCGAGTATGGATGAACCCGCCCTACGGTCCGGATACTGGGTTCTGGATGCGCCGGCTGATTGCTCATGGCGACGGCATCGCGCTGGTGTTCAGCCGTACGGATGCCGAGTGGTTTCAGGAAGCGATGGCCAGTGCATCAGCGACCCTACTGATCAAAGGGCGAATTGCCTTCGTGCCTGGCCATTAAAACAGCCACAAGAAGGGCCGCTCAGGTGCTGGCAGTGCAATGTTTGCCTTTGGCGATGAATGCGCGATCGCGCTGCAGGGTCTGGCGGATCTCGGGGTTCTGGTTCCCCGAATCGCCGCCTGGCCTGTTTTCGATGTAACCCCTCCCCCAACTCAACAGCTTGCAGGTGTAGGGCGGGAGGAAATCGACTCACGAAAGTCCGTCGAACCAGCCTAGAACACGCATTGCTCTCGCATACGTTTTTTCATTCGCAAGAAACACCAACAGCAATAGACCGCTCCCTATAACGGTGAAAAGAACGCCACCCACTCCGTCGATGGCAATCAGAAACAAGCCCAACGCTAGGAATGCAGCACCAAGAGCTCCCATCACCCTTCGGCTCTGCTTCTGTTCGGGATACCTGCTGAACATCCATTTTCTCCACGTCAAGTAGCGCGTCCACCAACTGTAGACCAGGTGCGACCACTCAATACCCACCACCTTCTGCCGCCACGCGCGGCATGGAGCAATACCTCATGGAAACCGAAATCCTCTCTGACGAGGAGCTGGCCGAACTCACCGGCTACAAGGCCCGCGCATACCAGCGCCGCTGGCTGATTGATCGCCAGTGGGTGTTTGTCGAAAGTCGCGGTAAGCGCCCGCTGGTGGGGCGGATGTACGCCCGCATGAAGCTGGGCATGATCAGCCCCACCATCGCCGATCCGAACCCGCCGCCGGCCGCACCGGTATGGACACCTGATTATTCGCGAGTGAATTGATATGCGCCCCCGCAAGACCGAGCACCAGCACCTGCCCCCTCGAATGTACAAGCGATCCCGAAAGCGCAAAAACGGTAGTACGTGGACCGCATATTACTACCGCGACCTGCTCGGCAATGACATCCCCCTGGGCAAGGATCTCGATAAGGCCAGACTGAAGTGGGCCGAACTCGAAGCCAAGGAAAAACCGCTCGACCTGCGCACCATGAAGGGAATCTTCGATCGGTACATTCGCGATGTGGTGCCGAAGAAAGCACCGCGCACGCAGAAGGACAACCTGGCGGAGATCAAGCAGCTTCGGCCGATGTTCGATAGCGCCCCAATCGACTCGATCACGCCAGCAACGATTGCTGGCTACCGAGACGCGCGATCGGCAAAGGTCCGGGCCAACCGCGAGATCGCTACCCTCTCCCATATTTTCAACATTGCCCGGGAGTGGGGCCTCACAACAAAGGAAAACCCCTGCCAGGGGGTGCGCAAGAACAAGGAAACGCCGAGGGACTACTACGCAAATGATGTCGTTTGGGAGGCGGTATACAAGAAGGCAGCTCAGGAGCTTAAGGAAGCGATGGACCTGGCCTATCTGACCGGGCAAAGGCCGGCAGACGTGCTGGTTATGAGGAAGGATGATGTTGAAGGCGGATATCTGACTGTTCAGCAGAACAAGACGCACAAGAAGCTGCGCATTCAGATGACGACCGCCGGAGAGGCGAACAGCCTGGGCATTCTGGTCGCTGCGATCACAGAGCGGAACGCTGCGCACGTTTCGAGCTACCTGATCATCAACCGGAGCGGTAAACGGATGACGGCGACGATGCTAAGGAAGCGGTGGGATGCCGCGCGGGAGAAGGCAAAGCTGGAAGCTCTTGAGCAGGGAGACGAGCTGCTGGCAAAGAGGATCGGTGAATTCCAGTTCAGGGACATCCGGCCAAAGGCAGCGTCGGAAATCAGCGATGTGGGTGACGCCAGCCTGCTGCTCGGGCACACAAAAGGCGACATTACCGAGCGAGTTTATCGTCGCGTCGGCGCCATCGCCAAACCATCAAAATAGGCAAAAAATGCGTTCCATAACTCAAATCGCGCCCCTCGTAGAATGCGGCCTGCAGAGGTGCTGCAAAACAAAAGTATTGGAACGAAAAAGCGTCCCAGCCCGCGTATTCAGCGCCTTTCCGTAGCGGTCTTGAAAACCGTCGACTGTAACAGGTCCATGAGTTCGAATCCCATCGCCTCCGCCATCTTATGTACGACAAAGCCCTGATTATTCAGGGCTTTGTCGTTTCTGGGGGTTGAGGAAATCAATCGGCCGTCTCGTTTGGCACGGAAGCATTCTCTGGGAGGCGTAAATGCCCTCCCGCCAAGCTTAACCAGCAAATAAAGATCTGCCGAATTAAGCGGCATACGGAAAAACACGGATGACTTCTTTCAGAAATGCTGGTTTCTGGGGCAAAGTTTGGGCTTGTGCCTGGGCAATGTTTCTGCTGCTGACTTCCGGTGATTCCGGCGCTAACTGGATGGATATAAGCTCATCCGGCCGCAAGCGCGTCTTCAGTCCTGGCTTTCTCGTGCTGTGCGTTTTTGTAGCTGTGATTGAGTTGATACTGCTCAACCACTTCTACGGTGCGCAAATGAACTGAAGACGAGATAGAGCATTCTTTCCACGCGGCTCGGCGTCATCACGCGGTGTTGCCTTCCTGATGCGGCAGATTTATCAGGCTTCAGTTCTTCCTGTTTTCACAGCAGCGTGAAAAACTGTGCGTTCTTTGTCACCCATTTTTTTGCCTGCATTGATGGAACGGCCGATGGACATCATGGATACCCAGCAAGAAAACACCCTCGAAAAGTCACTCAGACTGGCGGCGGATGAACCCGCCCACCGACCTGATTTTTTCAAGACGCTGCTGAATTCGGATATCTACGTCCTAGGCACCACCGGCACTGGCGAAGGGCAAGTCAATCTTGAGGCAGGCAGCAACATCAGCATTGCGCACTGGCAAAAGCCCGACGGCTCCGCTGTCATCCCGTTTTTCACTTCGTTGCATACACTACGAAGATCCATAAACAGCGAGGAGTCTTATATAGAGATCCCGGCCAGATCGCTGTTTGAAATCACGCTGGGCACTCCTCTTTTCCTCAATCCGAAGTCTCCCTACGGGAAAGAGTTTTTCCCCGAGGAAGTGCGCTACCTGCTCTCCGATGAGATCGGCCAGAGACCAGTGCAGCGCACGGTCGAAAAGGACACTCAGGTACTGCTCGGGCAGCCGTCGCAATATCCCTCGAAGATGGTCCATTCGCTCAAGCAACTACTCGCCAGACATCGCAATGTGAAGCGCGCGTTTCTGGCATTGATGCATGACGCTTCGTCTGACCAAAAGCCTCATCTGATCATCGGGATCGAAGCGGACGGCGATTTTGAACAGGTCATGCGCGAAGCGGGCAGCGTTGCCGCGGACTTGGCTCCGGATGGCGAACCCGTTGACCTGTACCGCGTTCATGACGCAGATTCAGGCCTTAGCGATTACTTGCTCAAGCAAACCACGCCCTTCTATGAACGGAAGTCGGCAGGCTGGCTGCGTTCATTGTTTGGTTTTGACAAAGCATGAAGGAAGTCCAATTGCACGACTCCAAATATCTGGAAGACCTCCGTTCCCGCTTCAACACTGGTGAGGAGCTGAACTATGTCTTTTTCTGGGGACACCAGCGAAGCAGGCACGGAGTCAGCGCATCGTGCTTCAGCCAGTGGTTCGAAGCCGAATTTGTTGTCGACGGGCAACGCTACGCGACTGCCGAACATTTCATGATGGCAGAGAAAGCAGCCTTGTTCGGCGATCAGGACATTCGCGCTCAAGTGCTAACGGCGCCTACGCCCAACGCGGCCAAGGCGCTTGGCCGCAACGTGCGTGGATTCAACGAACACGATTGGTTGCAACACCGGTATGCAATTGTCGTCCGGGCCAACCAGGCCAAGTTCTCGCAAAACCCGGAGTTGAATGCATTCCTCAAGAATACCGGTTCTCGCATCATCGTTGAGGCCAGCCCGGTTGACAGCATCTGGGGCATCGGACTCGCCCAGGATCACGTAAACGCGAATAACCCCAACCTGTGGCGAGGCCTGAATCTGCTGGGGTTCGCGCTGATGCAGGTCCGCGACGAAACATGATTCGCCCACGTCGCGGTGGCGAACACCGCGACGGGCGTACCGCACAGAAGCCGGGCAACTTACGCGACCGCCCTCTCATGCTCGCTTTTCCTTCGGGACGCTCTAACAATGAATGGGGGCGGACGCAGTTCCTGACGCGAAGAGTGCACCCTTTAACCAAACAGCAGAGCCACATCACATGCATTTCGTCCGCCACGGAGAGTACCTTGCCGCTTCACGTATTACTGGGCCTCGGCATAATCTCCTGCAACTGCGCCTAGGAGTTGGTGAGCAGCATGAGCCGATCTGTGAGTGTCTCCCGCCGCAGGGGGCATGTAATCACGAACCATTAGTTGAGGCTGTTATCGTTGCAAGCGTACTCGAAGGAACATCGGAGGCAAATCGACGCTTTGGCACCTCACATGTCGTTACCCACATCCGGTACGCCCGAAATGACACCAAGCCTGAAGTAGTCTATGGCCTCTTGGCTCTCAAAATACTTGAGCAGTTGCATGTCGGCGGCACATTCGTTGAGGGCAGCAATACTATTTAGTCCTTACCTCAAGCAGTCTTCTGGGCAGGTAGTTAAGAGGACGAGTACAGCGCGGCCCTAGAGTGGGGTTGCATTGAGTCGTCCCCAATTTCAGAGAGCCTCTCAGGCCTCAAGGATGTCTATCAAGATACTGTGAGAATGTCAGCTTGTGGCCGATTGCTGCCGTTCGCGACCGTCGGCTTTCGGCCAAAAGCGGACATTCGAACTCGAGACAATACGATGAATAAGAAAGCAAGAATGACTGCATTTCTGCTCAGTAAAGTAGCAGCCCAACCTGTGCCTGGCCGAACGTTTGACCCTGATCGCATGATCCGAATCCCCGATTGTCATTCAATCGTCGAAGTACTTCGCCTCATCAAACATGGCGGGCCAGAATGGGCACATCGTTACGTCACGATGTACTTTTCCGGTCCATCAAATGCTTGGGCTCTGGTGTACTCGCTTCAGGACACCAGCGCCCCGTACTTTGATTTCATGTACACCTGCAAAGAGCCGCCTCAGAAGGCCCTGTCCGCACTGCTAGGGAAGTATCCACAGTGCTCTGTCATAGATTGGTCACCCGGACGCCTGGCCTGCATCGAAGCTCAGGGGTTGGATGTTGATACTCTTGCTGAAATAATCCGGGATGTAACTGAAGCGGCTTGCGATGAACACATCATGTTCGTCGATGCTTCGTATGAGGAAATGGGTAGAGCGTGACTCAAGAGCGGGTGATCGAGCTGAACTTCCCATTCTGGAAAATAAATCCGTCCCCTTTTCTGTCCCCTTTTCTAAATTTTTGCCGTTTAAAAATCGATTTTGCATCGTGCTTCAGCGGCCTGTATTCGTAATGTAAGACCAGACTCGAAGCACATGACAAGATGATGATCTGGTTGGATGTGATCTGTCAGGTAAAAGGCCTGTGTCTCTGCGTTGGACTCCACGGCTCCGATCGAATGAATAACACTATCGTCGCCATCGATTGGGTAATCATTCCGCCCACTTGATGAAAAGTAATCGACCTCATGGAAGCTGATAGTAATCTTGTGTGCTTCTTCGGTCGGCACCCAGGCTTCAGTCCGTCGAGTAAAGATGAGTACAGCCGACCTATCCATGATGTCGTAATTAATGGTGCTGGCGTGGTAGAAGTTATGAAGGTCATACGCACGGTTTTGAATCTCAACCTCAATATGCCCGAATTCGAAACCATGAAATTGCATGGGTAAGCCCTAATGATCTAACGGCAGGCGTGTATCGTACGGCATCGTCGCAATGACTGCTTTTGGCCGGAAGGTGCCGCTCTAAAATGTCCGATTTTGGCCGTTTTCAGCGGGTCTTGAGGGACAAAAGACGGCCAAAACGATCCCCAACCGCTGAACGACGGCTAAGAAACCTAATCACCTATCATTACTATAGATACTCCGAACGTTACGCCAGATAGCCGGGTCACTTCAGCCAATGCCCGTAAAGGGGCCGGCAAGTCGAAAAGTGTCAATGGATTCAGTGGACGGTTTTGCAGCTCATACCCGTTCAAGGCTTGGCGTTCAGTGCGATGGACGTCCGACCAGTCATATGCAAAGAACCCACGTTTGGCAAAGGCAACGAAAGCGTTTGCACCAGACATGGAAGTGACCAGATCTACATCGGACAGCTCCGGCAATGAAAGGACCCATTCTTCGGAGTTCTCGACGGAGGGAAGTGCGGAGGCAGGAATAGGCCCCGAACCAGCCGTAGTGAAGAGCGCAACCTGCCCGATGGCATCAGAGGCTATCCATCCAACATCAAAGTCCTGAAGAACGAGAGGAGTCACCATTGGCATCTACTTTAGAAAAAAGGGACTGGTTAATTTTCGGATTCTAAACTTCCCGGCTCAGCGTGTGTAAAAGCGCGTCTGCAAATTGCCAAGCCGGCAGGAAATGCGACGGATTTATTTCCCTCCTCCAAACGGCTGCTTCTGGCCGGTAGCGGTCGTTAGCCAAAGTCCGCTTCTGGCCGTTTTCTGCCCTCCACGAATGCCACAGATCGGCCATTAGCCGCCACTCACAAGCAAACTCGCTTTTTTGTAGCAATCAAACCAATAGCGATCTCCTTCAACAACGCGGCCATGGCCTGGGACGCCTTCGCCGCCTGCCTCAGTTATACCCTCCTGTCCACTGGAACCAACTGGCGGTTCAAGGATGCTGATGTCCCGATTTCCGAACGACTGCGTGTCAACTCGCCTGAGGCGATACGTGAGTATCGTCAATGCAGGGTTGGGCATCGCGCAGGGGTCGGGGGCGAGCGAAGAAGAAATCAGTCAGCGCCTGCATCCTTCACGTCGATTTGCGTAATACCCACCAGCCTGGCCTGCTCCAGTATCTCTTCAGCAGTCGAGTCAGCTGTTGGCATGATCAGACTGTTCTCAGCATCCCCAAAATGCAGTTCCAGCAGATGCATGGCAGCGTCGTGAATGGAGAGCTTCGACTGCTGCAACGCGAGTTGATGCGTACGGGACTCGCCGTTGAACAGATACTCGATGGTGTAGTTGCGCATTGATAACCTCAAAATCAGAGTGGCAGATAACTACCCTGACTTACCGGTCAATCGTTAGTTCAAGCGGATAAATGTTCTGCAGCTCAACTGCGAGAAAGCGTTTTCAGCCGCTCGACCAAAGCCGCTTCAAAAATGACGTACAGCTTTTCAGCATCGCCGGCACGCAGAACCTCGCTGGTTTCCAGCCCAAGCACGAAGCCATCCGCACGAGCCCCCGCCTTCACGGCGATGATCATCGAGTCTGCCCGGACAATCTGCGCCAGGAGCCGATCAGCTTCACGTTGCATCTTTTCGCTCAACACTACGCCTTCCACTTTCCTCACCTTTCATTCAATGCGACATCCAACATTTATGAGATCAAGGCTACGCCGCCGATAACGGCGCCTCAAGCCGCACGCCAATGACGCTTCGCTATTGCAGCCATCAGGAACCTTTGATGTGAACGAATCCATTTTGTTTAGTATCAAAATGGGCAGTTTCAAAAGCGTTTAGCAGTCGCCAACTTAAAAAATCATGACCGGAGAACAATGCATGCCCCTCAGTGACACCATTCACAGAGCGTTGCTAAGCGCAGAGGAACGTTCCTCTATCGCTGAAATTGAAGCTACAACCAATATTCTGCAGCTTGTTACACGCATGACCGGAACGCGCTTCGCGGCGATCGCAAAATTCACCGACACGGACTGGATCGTCTGTTCCGCCTACGATCCGATCGAACTTGGGATCAACTCCGGCGACACGCTGGAATTGGAGACCACGCTGTGCAGCGAGTTTCGCAGAGACCCTCAGGTGCTTTTCGTGCCGCAGATAAGTCGCGACGGCAGGTTTTCCACGCGTCCCGTGGTGAAGCAATATTTGATTGAAAGCTACGCAGGCGCGCCCATTTTCCTTCCTGACGGACAACTTTGGGGCGCGCTGTGTGCGTTGGATTCCAGGGCGGTGATTTTCGATGACCCGGATCTGGCAGACACGTTAGGCCTGTTCGCGAGACTGATCGGCTGTATCTTTTACGCGAATCTGACGGAGGCCGGCAGCGGCTACAGCAAGAACGTTTCAAGCGTTATCGGATAAACAAGAAACAGCCCTGAATATTCAGGGCTGTTTCATTTGTGGCCTGTGAGAATTTTGCTCCACCCTGCTACAAGGTGTAGGAAACGCCGACCTGCACGGTTCGCGGCGCCCCCGGGTAGGCATAGACGTTGCCGAATGCGCCCTCTTCATAATCTCGGTCAAAGAGGTTTTTCACGTCGAGATTAAGCCGCACCTTGTCATTGATCTTGTAGAAGCTGAGCAAGTCGACAACGGTATAGCTGCCCATCGAAAACGCGGTGTTGGCAGTTTGACCAGCGCGCTCGTCGACGTACTTGAGGCCAGTGCCCAGGCCCAGTCCCTTGAAGGTGCCGTCCTGGAACTCATACATGTTCAGCAGGCTGAAGCTGTTCTTCGGGATATTCATCAGCCGCGTGCCAGAGCGCAGCACATTGTCCTTGGTCACTTCGGCATCGACATAGGCGTAGCCACCCATCACCCGCCATTCGGGCGTCAGGTTGCCGGCCACGTTGACGTCGAATCCACGGCTGCGCACCTCGCCGGCCGCAACGCTGAAGGTCGAGTCAACCGGGTCGGTGGTCAGCACGTTACGTTTTTCGATCTGATAGATCGCCGCGTCGACGCTCAACTGCTGATCCAGCGCTTCCCACTTGAGTCCCATTTCATAGGACTTGCCCTTCTCTGGCTCGAACCCTCCGCCCTGGCGACTGGCGCCGGTGTTCGGCTTGAAAGAGCGCGCCGTGTCGGCATAGATCGCCAATGTCTCGGTCAGGTCATAGGTCACGCCGATGCGCGGAGTCACCGCGTTGTCACTGGCCTGCCAGCTCTTGCCACCGGGCACGTAAGTTTCGTAGTCATGTTCGAAGCGCTCGAAACGCGCCCCGGCCAACACCTTGAGTTTATCGGTCAACGCCACCTGATCCTGCACGAACGCGGCATACGTCTTGAGGTTTTCCTTGTCGTGCGTCGGCGTGCGGGTGAGCGCCGGGCGCGGCTGGCCGTAGACCGGGTCGAAGATGTCGATCGGGTACGCACCGACGGCGCCGCTGGAGCGCTGGATGATCGACTTGTAGTCGTAATCCTCGTACTCGATGCCGGTGAGCAATGTGTGCTGCAAACCCGCGGTATCGAAATGCCCGGTCAGGTTGAGCTGGGTATCCTTGTCGGTCCACTCCAGCTTGCGGTAGTTGAAATTGCGCCCGAGGGTGCGGCCGTCATCGGCAATGCCATTGGCCTCGATTGCGTTGCCCTTGAGCGAACCGTCGAGCCACTGGAAACCGCCGCCCAGGGTCCAGTCGTCATTGAGCATGTGCTCGAAACGCATTTGCGCCATGTTGTTGTCGTTATGCAGTTTGCCAGCGTCTTTTTCACCGAAAAAACTGTCGCGCGAAGCGGTTCCCGTCTGTTTTGCGTAACGGGTAAGGCCGCGATCCAGAGGCGCGTTGTTGCGCATGAAATCGCCTTCGAAAATCAGCTTGGTCGTGTCGGTTGCCTGCCAGGTGAGCACCGGCGCGATGCCGTAGCGCTCGGTTTCGACGTGATCGCGGAAGGTGTCGCCGCCCTCGCCCACAACGTTCAAGCGATAGGCCAGACGCCCCTCTTCGTCAAGCGGGCCGGAAGCGTCCAGCGTGCCGCGTTTCATACCCTGATCGTTGAGTTGGCTGCCCAGGGTGACGCTACTTTCAGGCAATGGCTGCTTGGACACCACGTTGAAGGTGCCACCAGGATCACCTCGACCGTAGAGCATGGTGGCCGGGCCGCGCAGCACTTCGAGGCGTTCGATTGTGTTGGCATCCGGCATGTTCGGATAGCCGCGGTTGATCGGGAAACCGTTGCGATAGAACTCGCCAGTGGTGAAGCCACGCACGGTAAACGTGGTCAGACCCTGCCCACCAAAATTGTTCGCCCGCCCCACGCCGCCGGCGTAGTCCAGCGCGTCCTGCAATCGGGTGGCGCCCAGATCTTCGACCGCATCCTTCGAGACCACGCTGATCGATTGCGCAGTTTCGTGGATCGAGGTGTCGGTGCGCGTGGCGCTGGCCGAGCGCGTCGCGCGATAACCCTGCACCGGGCCGTCCGCCCTTTCGTAATTCGCAGTACCGATGACATCGGTTGCGTCCAGCTCCAGCGTTGAGGGTGATGCCCCCGTTTGATCAGCCCATGAGGCAGGCGACAATGCTTGCAGCACACAAATGGAAAGCAGGGTTCGACGCATGGAGAGGGAAACCTTTACGAATAGGCCAATGCAGGGGGTGAATCCGCCAAAAAACTCCCGCGCATGCTATACAAAATTATTCGCAATTAATACAGATTCCCATTAACGGCGTTATCCCTGGTAAGGGAGACACCGTCGCTCTGCACCCTGCCCCGCGAATTTTTATGTTCCGCCCGAAAGCCCCTCGGTGGCCTGGACGAACCTCGCCCCGGCCTTGCGCACCAACTGGCGCCATTCAGTTGCTGTAATCAGCCTTTGCTGTTCCATGCTATCGGCCATTTTCAGCAACTCGTCGTATTGATCCTCGGCGTCCATACGGATCGCTGGCTCTTCCAGTAATTTTCGCCAGGCGGCCAACGCCTGCTCTTTCCCATCGTCGCTCATGGTCATTACCCCGGGTGACTTGTAAGTCGGTAGAGGGCTGCGGTTCTGGAGTGTTCAGCGGCGGCGACTGATGGCGCGACGGATGGTTTTCGTTGCGGCCTCGATAAATGAAGCGGCCAGTCGGACTCGACGACGCCCGGGCACACCACCGTGACGCGGATCTTGTCCGTTTCCTGGCACAAATCATCCGAGATCGCGCGGGCTGCGAGCTCGGCGAAGGGCTGGATGGGGCGAGTGCCTGCCATCGAGTGGGCTACGAAAGCCCGTCGCAATTCAGTCGCCAGTTTGGGTGTCTGCCATCAAAAGACACCCAGCGGGTTCCCGCCCGGCATGAAAGTCAGCCTGACGGCGATCTATCGGATTAACGCCCACCGATCACTTCACAAACCGGTTACGCCCCAGCGTCTTGGCGTTATACAGCGCCTGATCGGCGACCTCGATCAACCCTTGCAAGGATTGCAGTTGCGCCCCCGAGGCCGTAGCGATGCCGATACTCACACTCAGCCGGCCGAATGGGCTGGACGGGTGTGCGATGTTCGCTTGCTCCAAGCGTTCGAGGATCAACTGCGCGACCACTGCAGCACCGTCACTGTCGGTGGCCGGCATGATCACGCTCAGCTCCTCGCCGCCGTAACGCGCTACCAGATCCGACGGGCGCCGCACACAACCTTCGAGGATTGTGCCGACCTTCTGCAGGCAGGCATCGCCGGCGACATGCCCGAACGAGTCGTTGAATAGCTTGAAGTAATCGATATCGATCATCAGCAACGCCAGCGTCGTGCCGTCACGTTGTGCGCGCCGGGCTTCCATGGCGAGGCTCTCATCGAAGCAGCGCCGGTTGGCCAGGCCGGTCAGGGCGTCCTTCATCGCCAGTAACTCAAGCTGACGATTGGAGGAAAGCAACTGCTGCTGCGTCCCGCGCAATTGGTCTTCTGCCCTGGTACGCCTGCGAATATCGAGAATCAGAAACCAGCCGATGAGCCCGGTAAGCCCCAGCAGCCCCGTGACCACCACTGCCGACAGCCAGGCTTCCATGCGCCACGCAGCAAGGGCTTCGCGTTTGCCGAGGGCGACGGTGGTGATCAGCGGCAGCCGGTCACTCTTGCGGAAAGCGTAGAGCCGCTCGACGCCATCGAGGCTGGAGGTAAACGACGCGGTACCGACGGATCGATCGACCAAATACTTCGCATAGATGGGCGACTTGGAAAAGTTGCGCCCCATGTCCTGCTCACGGAAGGGATAGCGCACCAGCAACGTGCCGTCGGTGTAGGACAAGCCGATGGCCCCCTCCTGCCCGACGTCGATCTTGCCGAACAGGCGCAGGAAGTTTTCGATTCCCAGGGTCACCGCCACCACACCGGCAAACTCGCCGTGCGCGTCATTGAAACGGCGACTGACGGTGATCACCCACTCCTGATTGGAGCGGCTCTGGATCGGCGGACCGATAAAGGTCTCGCGGCTCGGGTCGTCACGATGATGGGTGAAGTAGACGCGATCACTGCTGTTGGCCCCGGCCGGAATCGGTCGGTTGGACGACATCAGCCAACGGCCCTGGTTGTCGTAGATGGTGATGCCGCTGAGCTGCGGCATCAGCGGTTCCTGACGATTGACCAGTGCGCTCAGACGCTGGATCTGCGCGGGGCCACTGCCTTCGGTTTCCAGACGTTCGACGATCCCGAGCAGCAGCAACGAACTCTGGCGAACGATCCCTTCGGAATAAGTCGCCAGCGCCTGGGTCAGGTTCAAGCCATGAACGTTGACTTCCTCCAGTGCGCGCTCTCGAGAGGCCAATACTTTCCACACCGTCAGTGACCCGAGGGAACAACCGATCACCAACAACAAAAGCACAACCAGGCGGGTATCACGCTTCACATTACTACCTTTGGGAAAGTCCGGTTTCCGTTCCTGCGGCGGGTCGACCGACTCGATGACTGCAGCCGCGTGTCCTTGTCGCGCGCAAGGATACAAGCAGCACTGGCTTGCTGCAGCAACAGATTATGTCGCGCAAAAAAGACATACTTCCGATTTGCGCTGCGTCGTCCGGAAAAAGCGTGCTAAAGACTTCAGGACAGGCTTTGCACTTGGCGAAACAGCGACAAGAATGCCAGACCAAACCATCGCCAGGCTTTCAGAATCCGCTTGGCGCCCACCGTCAGAAGCCAACTTTCTGACGCCTGTTTCACGACCCTTTCGTGATGTGTTGCCAAGCATAAAATTTTGGCACTTTTGCACAACAAGTTGACATCCAAAAGCATGCCACGGGCCACCGATATCATTAGAGTATGCGCCCTTAAAAAGGAAAGGACTCTTGATGACTCAGTCACTCTCACGGCGCGTTGTGGCGATTACCGGCGCCCTGGGGAATCTCGGCGAGACCCTGGCGGACATGGCCGCAGCCCAGGGCGCGGATCTGGTGCTGATCGATCAGGCGACGATGGCGATGCCCAGTTCCCACAATCGACTGGTCCTGTCCGGCATCGATCTGACCTCCCTTGCCGATTGCCAGGCAGTCGCCCACCAGATCAACCGCTATTTCGGACGCCTCGACGCCCTGGTCAACGGCGCCGGCGGCTATGCGTGGGAGCCGTTGCTGGGCAGTGCGATAGAGGCCTGGGATCGGCTCTACTCGCTGAACCTTCGAACCGCATTGAACGCCAGCAAAGCCTTGCTGCCATTGCTGCTGCAATCCTCGGCGGGACGCATCGTCAATATCGGATCGAGCATGGCGGCGAAGGCCGGGCTGGGCATGGGCGCTTACGCCGCGTCGAAATCCAGCGTTTTGCGCCTGACCGAAAGCCTCGCCGAAGAGCTCAAGGACATGAGCATCACGGTCAATGCCGTGTTACCGAGCGTGCTCGACACCCCGCAAAACCGTGAAGCCATGCCCGACGCCGAGCACCAGCGCTGGGTGACGCCCGCACAACTGGCGGCGGTCATTCTGTTTCTGATCTCGGAACAAGCGTCGGCCGTCACCGGAACCGGCATTCCGGTGATCGGGCGCATGTAGGGTCTATCGACGCCGCGCGCCTTGGCGACGTCGCTTTCTTCACCTTTCGGAAAAGCAAGATCACCGGATTACCGGACTTCCCCTCCCCCCATGCGACCCGCCACTTCCAGCGCTGCCTTCGTTAACCACGTCCTTGATGTCGCCGAACAATACGGCTGCGATGGCGACTGGCTGTTGCAGCAGACCGGACTCTCACGCGAGCAGTTGTCCGACTCGATCGTGCGCATTCCCATGCGCCAACTGCGTGCCTTGCTGGAACTGGCGGCGCTCAGCAGCAACCTGCCGCATTTCGGCCTGCTGGTCGGCGCCGCCGTACGCCCGGGCACCTACGGCGTGCTGGGTTATGTGCTGATGACCAGCGCGACACTGGGCGAATCGCTGAACATGATTCTGCGTTTCGGCAAGATCGTTTACGACAGTCCGTCCAGCCAGACCCGGATCGTCATCGGCGACGGCCGCGTGACCCTCGAAGATCAACGCATCAGTGAAATGGAGCCCTATTGCGCCCTGCATCAGGAAGCGCTGATGGTCGGCTGGGCAGCGTTCGGCCGCTGGTTGATCGCAAGTAATCAGCCGATGCTGGAAGTCCGGATGATGCATTCGGCGGTGGGCGAACCGGCGCTGTATGAACACTTCTTTGGCTGTCCGGTGCAGTTCGAGGCCGGGAGCAATGCACTGGTGTTTGCCGAGTCGACGCTCTCGACGCGGATCCAAGGCGCCGACCCGCGCATGCATCGCAGCATGCTGCTGGAGGCCGACTGGCAGTTGTGCCTGTCGTATCCGGCGTTTTCGGTCACAGATCGATTGCGCGCGCTGCTCACCGAGCAATTGCCGACGGGCGATTTCAGCCTGAAAAGCCTGGCCCGACAATTGGCGATTTCGCCGCGCACCTTGCAGCGCAAACTGGCGGCCGAAGGGGAAAACTTCAATCAGGTGCTGGAAACCATGCGCATGGAACTGGCCGACCATTACCTGCGCCGCACCGAGACCAGCATCATGAACATCGCCCTGATGCTGGGTTACTCGCAGGCCAGTTCTTTCAGCCATTCCTTCCGTCAGGCCCGCGGGATTTCGCCGGTGGATTACCGCAAGTTGCTGCGCGCCCGATGAAGCGTCACTGGCCTATAGCTTGATTGGCCTGCGCTAAACCAGTGGACCTGACACCACTCGATTAAAACCGTGGGAGCGGGCTTGCTCGCGAAGAGGCCGTGTCAGCCAATTCATATGCTGACTGACACACCGCCTTCGCGAGCAAGCCCGCTCCCACATTAGTCTGTGCTAAGCCAGTGGTTCTGACACTAACCACAGGGGTCGGTCTGTGGCTGGCAGTAGAAACAGCGCGGGTTATTTGACCAGGCGTTTTTCCCTGGACGGGCGATAACCGAAAAACGCGCTGTAGCACTTGCTGAAATGGCTCGGCGAAACGAAACCGCAGGCCACCAGCACTTCCATCTGCGACAGCTCGGTGTGTTGCAGCAGGCGCCGGGCTTCGGTGATGCGCAATTCCAGGTAATAGCGCTGCGGTGTGGTGCCGAGTTGCTCCTTGAACAAACGCTCCAGCTGCCGCCGCGAGCGACCGGCATACACTGCCAGTTGCTCCAGCTCCAGCGGCTCCTCGAGGTTGGCGTCCATCAGTTTGACCACCTCGCGCAACGGCGCGCTGACGCAGAGGTTTTCATCCGGTTTGATCCGCCGGTACCGCGACTCCTCGAACGCCAGAATGTCCTCGATGCCTTCGACCAGCGCCTTGCCGTGCAGGCTCTTGATCCAGTCCAGCGCCATATGGAAAGCCCCGGACGGGCTCGATGCCGTGAGCCGGTCGCGATCGATCACATAAGGTTCGCTGCTGACCTGAGTGGCTTTGGCAATTTCCGTGAGTGCGGGACGGTGTTCCGGGTGGATCGCGCAACGATAACCATCGAGCAGCCCGGCGCGGCCGAGAAACCACGCACCGTTCCACAAACCAGCCAGACTGACCCCACGCTCCGCCGCCGAGCGCAGCAGGCTGTTCAACTCCTCGCTGGCCTTCAGCTCAGTGCGGTAGCCGCCGCACACCACCAGCACGTCCAGATCCGCAAGGCTGGCGGCGTCAATCCGCGCATCCGGGCGAATCACCAGCCCCAGATCGCTGATCACTTCACCCTCGCCCAGCCCGAACGTGCGCGAGCTGAACAGTCCGGCGCGCAACAGGTTGGCGGTGATAATGGTGTCCAGCGCCTGGGTGAAGGCCGGCAGTGAGAAGTGCTCCAGCAACAGGAAACCGGTGCGGGTGATGCGGGTCTCGGCGGCTTGCTCATTCAGATAGCGGAGGTTTTTACCCTTCATGCCTCCGCTGAATTGACGTCGTTCGATCAAGGTCTGGCCCATCGGTCATGTTGTTATGCGCCGATAGTTGGCTTGATGGGCCAAAGAGTCAATCACGCTTGCGGCTGATGACTGGTCACGCAGTGAATCCCGCCGCCGCCGGCAGCAATCGCATCGATGTTCAGCAACTCGACTTTGCGCTGCGGGTACAGCTTCGACAGCAGGTCGTAAGCCTTCTGGTCGGCTGCCTTGTCGCCGAATTCCGGGGCGATGATCGCGCCGTTGATCACGAAGTAGTTGATGTAACCGGCAGCGAAATCCGGGTTGTTCTGATTGAACTTGCTTTTGCGCGGCTTGAGCGGCGGCGAAATCGTGTGGATCTGCAGTTTGCGACCATCAGCGTCGGTGGCTTTGTTGAGAATCTCCAGGTGCGCCAGCGTGACTTGGTGATCGTAGGATTCAGGGTCGCTGTCGAGGTTGGCGATCACCACACCGGGCTTGATGAACCGCGCATAGAAATCGACGTGGGCGTCGGTGATGTCCTTGCCCTTGATCCCCGGCAGCCAGATGATTTTGCGCAGGCCCAGACGCTCCTTCAATTCAGCCTCGACATCGGCCTTGCTCCAGCCGGGATTGCGGTTGCTGTTGATCCAGCTGCTCTCGGTCATGATCCCGGTGCCGTGGCCATCGACTTCGATGCCGCCGCCCTCGCCCACCAGTTCACTGCGCAGGTAGGTCGCCTGTGCATCGGCGGCCACCCGTGCGGCGATTTTCGCATCCTTGCTGTGCCGCTGTTTGTCGCCCCACCCGTTGAAATTGAAGTCCACCGCGCCGAGGCCCCCCTTGTCGCCGATGACAAAATTGGCGCTGATGTCACGCATCCAGATGTCGTCGAGCGCGGCGGTCACGTAGGTGACGTTGCGGGTGCCGCAATACTCTTCGGCGAGACTGCGTTCGCCGCTGCGACAGAACACCGTGAGTGGTTCATAACGGGCAATGGTGCGGGCAATGCGGCCCAGCGCAGCCTGCACATCGGCGGTGAAATCTTCCCAGATCGCATCCTGTGCGCCGAAAGCGATGAAAGCACGCTCGTGCTTGTCGCCCTCGTCGGGCATGAACCAATCCCCCGCACTGGCCGCCAGTAGTCTGCCCGGCGCCAGCCCGAGACCCATGACTGCGGCGCTGACACCTGTAGCGACCGATAGCTGTTTGATGAACTCACGACGCGTCGACATATCTGGTTTTCCTGAAAAGGGCCGGCGACCGGGCGCCGGCGGTTGAATCATGGCTGAGTGGCGGTTTTGAATTTGGTCCAGGTGCGCATCCGTGCGCGCATGTCGGCCTGGGGGATGTCCTTGCCCGGGATCAATCGAGCATAGGTCGCCTCGTCGAGGTAGATGTCCGGGTTATTGCGCATCGCGGCGTCGACGCTGTCCCGCGCCTTGGCGTTGGAAGTCGGGTAACCGGTGAAGTTACTGATCGCCGCCATGTTCTGCGGGCGCATCACGAAGTTGATGAACGCGTAGGCGTATTCCGGGTGTTTCGCATCGACAGGAATCGCCATGGTGTCCATCCACACAGTGGTGCCTTCGCGAGGGATGCGGTACTCGAACCGGGTGGTCTTGCCGGCACTGTCCGAGGTGCGTTGGGCCTGGGTCATATCGCCGCTGTAACCCAGCGACAGGCACAGGTTGCCGTTGACCAGATCGGTCACCGGTTGCGACTGAAACTTGCGCACGTACGGCCGCAGCTTCATCAGCAGCTCACTGGCCGCCGCCAGATCCGCCGGTTTCGCGCTGCGCGGATCGCGGCCCAGATAATTGAGCACGACTGCCAGCACTTCGTCTGGCGAGTCGATCAGCGAAATACCGCAATCGGCAAACTTCGCCGCCAGCTCCGGCTTGAACAGCATGTCCAGGCTGTTGACCGGCGCGTCGGCCATGCGTTGCTTGATCTGCGCCGCGTTGTACGTCAGGCCGATGGTGCCCCAGGTGTAGGGCACGGTGGCTTTGCTGGAGTGCTCGTAGTGGCTGCGCAATTTCTGCAAGCCGGGCTCGATGTCGGCCACCTCCGTGAGCTTCGATGGGTCCAGCGGCATCAGGCTGCCGGCGCGCATCAGGCGCTCGGCCACAGTGTCGCCGGGGAAGATCAGGTCGTAGCCGCTACCGCCAGAAAGCATTTTCGCTTCGAGGGTTTCGCTGCCATCCATGACGTCGTAAATCACCTTGATCCCGGTTTCCGCGGTAAAGCGGCTCAGGGTGTCTTCGGCAAAATAATCGGCCCAGTTGTACAGGCGCAGGGTTTTGTCCTCGGCATGCAGCGCCGGAATCACGCAAGTCAGTGCCAGGCCCAGCGCGCCCAGTAATCTTTTGTGGTGCGTAGCCATGTTCAAACCCCTTGAGTGTTCCAGCGTGCATGAAGGTGGCGACCATCCTGACTGAGCAGCGCGCCGTACATGTCCGGCCGGCGGTCGCGGTAAATGCCCCAGCACAGGCGCTCTTCGCGCATCGCATCGAGATCGAGGCTGTGTACCAGCACGCCCGTGCTGTCGCGGTCGGCTTCGGCCAGTAACTGGCCTTTGTGATCGCTGATGAACGACGAACCGTAGAAGTTCATCTGCAGCGACGGATCGGTGGTTGCCACTTCTCGCCCGACCCGGTTGGCCGCCACCACCGGCAGCAGATTGGCGGCGGCATGGCCGCGCATGGTCATCTGCCAGTGGTCGCGAGAATCCAGCACCGCGCAGCCCGGCTCGGAGCCGATAGCCGTGGGGAACAGCAACACTTCAGCGCCCATCAGCGCCAGACAACGCGCGGTCTCGGGAAACCATTGATCCCAGCAGATACCCACACCGAGGCGGCCGAATGCGGTGTCCCAAACGCGGAAACCGCTATCGCCGGGGCTGAAATATTCCTTCTCCTGATAGCCGATGGCGTTGGGGATGTGGGTTTTGCGGTACACCCCCGACAGGCGCCCGTCGGCATCGGCCACGCTCAACGAATTGAAGAAGGCGTTGCCGGCCCTCTCGAACCAGCTCAGCGGCAACACCACGCCCAGCTCTTTGGCCAGCGCAGCGAAACGCTGCAGCACGCGGCTGTCGCGATACTCCTCGGCCAGCGCCAGATGTTTGTGGCTCTGTTCGATGCAGAAATACGGCGTGGCGAACAACTCCTGCAACAGGATCACCTGCGCGCCCTTCTCGGCGGCCTCACGCACCAGTTGCTCGGCCTGATCGAGGTTGCGCGGCAGATCCCAGGTGCACGGCATCTGGGTGGTGGCGATGGTCAGATGGCTCATCACTCAACCCTCCACCGGCCAGGCGGGTTGCTGCTGAGTGATGCAATGCACCCCGCCGCCGCCATGAGCCAGATGATTGATGCGCACCGGCACCACTTCGCGTCCGGGGAACGCCTGCGCCAGCACTTTGGCCGCCACCTCGTCGGCCTCGATGCCGTAGGCCGGCATGATGATCGCGCCGTTGGCGATGTAGAAATTGGTGTACGAGGCGCAGAACACTTCGGCGTCGCTGTCCACCGCTTCGCTGGCTTCGAACAGTTCGATCAACTCGAACCGGCGGCCTTGGGCGTCGGTCGCCAACTCCAGCGCACGACGGTTTTCGCGGACCACTTCGGCGTACACCGAGCTTTGGTCGTGGGTCGCATCCACCAGCAACACGCCGGGACGGGCGAAGGCGCAGACGCCATCAACGTGACCGTCAGTCATGTCGCCGGTGACGTAGTCCGGGTCGCCCGGCAGCCAGATGGTTTTCTTCACGCCGAGCAAACGGCTGAAAATCTCCTCCATTTCGGCCTTGCCAATGCCCGGGTTGCGATTGGGGTTGAGCAGCACCGACTCGGTGGTGATCAGCGTGCCCTCGCCGTCGACATGAATCGCCCCGCCCTCGTTGCTCAACGGCGTGCCGAAGCATTCCAGCCCCAGATGATTAAGTGCGCGCCGCGCCAGGCTTTCGTCCAGCTCATGCGCCGACTTGCCGCCCCAGGCATTGAAGCGCCAGCTGACACCGGCCAGCCCTTGTTGCGGGTGGCAGACAAAGCTTGGGCCAGAGTCGCGGCACCAGCTGTCGTTGACCGCCAGCGGGATCAGCTCGATGTTCGGCCCGCACAGGGCTTTGGCGCTCGCTACCGCCGAGGGATCGACGACCATTTTCACCGGTTCGAAGCGGGCGATGGCGTTGGCGACCCGGGCGAAATCCTCCTGCACCAGCGGCAAAGTCACGCGCCAGCCCGACTCCCACAGCGCCTGGTTATGCGGCCAGACCATCCACGTCGCGGCATGCGTCACCCATTCGGCAGGCATCATCCAAGCGTTGTTGTTATTCTCGTTGCGCGGCATGACAAGCACCTCTCGATTAAGCCATTGTGTTCAATGGAAACTGCCGGGATTTGGCGTGAGGTGAATGCTACGGCGCTGAAATCGCAGCAACAAACGATGGATTTAGCGCACAACTGATTAGAGGAACTTATCAATATGCTCAAACACTGGCCGCCGCTCAGCTCCCTGCGCGGCTTCGAAGCGGCTGCGCGCCTCGGCAGTTTTCACAAGGCGGCCGATGAGTTGAGCCTTACTCAATCGGCGATCAGCCAGCAGATTCGCAGCCTCGAAGCGTACCTCGAACAGCCGCTGTTCTTTCGCAACGGTCGCAGTGTCGCGCTGACCGATGCCGGCCACGATCTGCTCAGCACCACCCAGGCGATGCTGCAGCAACTGGCGGTCGGCATCCGGCGTCTGGGGCAATATCAGAAGCCCAATCAACTGGTGCTCAACACCACGCCGGCGTTTGCCCGGCACTGGTTGCTGCCGCGTCTGGCGGATTTTCGGCGCCAGCATCCGCAAGTCGATCTGTGGATTTTCAGCACCGATGAAGTGCCGGACATGGCCACGCAAACCATCGACCTGGCGGTGCGCGACGACATCAGCTCCCAGGCTGAATGCAGCTTCAAGGTGCTGCATGCCGACCGCCTGTTTCCGGCGTGTCATCCCAGCGTTTTGGCGCAGCCCGCCGCGCAACGCACGACCCTGCACGGTGAGCGGGAAATGGACTGGAGCCACTGGGCGGTGGAGGCCGGCGTCGATGTCGGGCAACAGGATCAGGGGCTGAATTTTTCCGATCCGGGCTTGTTGCTCGATGCCGCTGCGGCGGGGTTGGGGATTGCGCTGGTCAGTCAGTTGCTCAGCCGTCAGGCGCAGGAAAACGGGTTGCTGCAACCCTTGGTGGTGCAAACCATTCGTGGCCCGAACTGGGCGCTGCTGACCCATCGCGACAGCGAGAATGACCCGATGGCGCGATGCTTCAGTGAATGGCTTTCAAGCCAACTGGCGGGACCTGATCCGCACGGTCAGACGACCGTGAGATAACCCGCACCGAGCCGGCCTTCCAGACGACCGAACAGCACGTAATGCTGATAACCGCTGGTGAACGCGCCCGTGGAAATCGCGTTTTTGACGTCCTGGTTCATCTGCAGGTATTGCGCTTCGTCGAAGTTCTCCGCACTGACTTCGCCGGTTCGCCCAAGCTTTTCGCTTTCGACCGGCAGCCCCATGATCGTGCGCCGCTGGAAGTCGATAATGCGATTGACAGCGTGACTTTCCAGCGGCCCCCGATTGGATTGGGTCGAGTAGATGTGCAAGCCGTTTTTTGCGCAGCGATTGCACATGTCGACGCAATTTTTCTGGGTGGACTTCAGGCCGGTCAATTGCGCCAGAGGCATGTCCAGATACTTGCCGACCTGGTATTCGGTCTGATTGAAAACGGAACAGCACAAAACGGTATTGCCGTTGCAGTCGAGCACCAGCCAGTCATCCTTGAGCGAGCACGCTTGCTTGGGATATTGACGGACCAGATTGACCAGATCGTCGAAGGGCGGCAGCGCCAGCCTTTTCAGGGTTTCATGATCGGTATCCGTCACCGAAGGGTCGCGCTCGATCAGCGCCAGCGTTTTCTCCAGCGGCATCATCACTGAATACCCGGTGGAGAACTCGAAACCCAGACTTTGGCTGAATTCGCGCATCAGCCCTTCTTCTTCCATGTTGTCCAGATAACGGTGGTAGTAAACCTCGATGCGCGTACTCAAGCCATGTTGTTGCTTGAGTTCATGCAGTTTGATCATGTTGGCCTTGACCACTTCAATGTCGCCGCCCACGTGCCCCTGCCGGTAAGTCTCCTGGTAAAACCCGGACAACGAAATACGGAAGAACCACGGGTTGGCCAGCATGGCGGTTTCCATGTTCTTGGCCAGGTTCAAGTTGGAACTGATACCGCTCTGCAAACCGGCGGCATTGATGATCTCGACAAACTCACCGATTCGCGGGTGGATCAACGGCTCGGTCCAGTTGTACAGAAAGATCGTCTCGACCCCTTCGTTGCGGGCCTTCTCGACGATCTTGCGGAACATGTCGACTTGCATGGCTTTCTTGAAGTTGACGTTTTCCGAGTTGCCCATCGGGCACGAAGGGCAGCTTAAATTGCACGCACCGACAATATCGATATACATATTCATGACGGGTGACGCTCCTTGAGTGAATAGCGGTGCATCCAGAGCAGGCGACTGTCATGGTTGGCGTTATTCGTTAGTTATTTGACAGTCCCGGAGCGCGGCTCAGCAAGTTCCGGGCCATTGCCATGGTGCGCCATCAATTCCACGATCCAATCGATAAATACCCTTAGCTTTTGGCTGATATACCGGTTCGGCGGGTACGCCACGTAGAGCGGCATCGGCTCGAGTTGCCAGTCCTCGAACAGCGGCACCAACTCGCCCCGAGCCTGATGCGCGTGCGACATGTACCTGGGTAACCACAGCACGCCCATGCCGGCCAGACCTGCCGCAAGGTATGCGTTGCCGTCATCGACGGCGAGCACGTGGCGGCCCTTGATCTGCAGGTGTTCGCTGCCATTGCGCAAGGCGTAAGGCACGGGTTTGCCGGTGCGGGCCCAGAGAAAACCGACCACCCGATGATGCGAGTCCTCCAGCTCGCGTGGATGCTGCGGCGTGCCGGCGCGGGCCAGATAATCCGGCGCGGCGAAAACCCCGAGCTGAAGATCGGCCACCCGCCGCGCCATCAGTGACTGATCGAGCAATTCGCCGCCGCGCACCACGCAATCAACGTTCTCATCGATGATGTCGACGATGCGGTCGCTGACACCCATGTCGATCTGAATGTCCGGATAACGCGCATGAAACTCAGGCAATGCCGGCACCAGAATCAGCCTCGCCAGCGGGCTCGGCACATCTACGCGCAAGCGTCCTCTGGGCAATGCCGACGCGCCGGACAGACCGGTTTCAGCGTCGTCCATATCGGCCAACAGCTTGATCACTCGCTCGTAATAGATTGCACCATCGGCAGTGACGTTGACCTTGCGTGTGGTGCGGTTGAGCAACTTGACCCGCAGCCGTGCCTCCAGTTGCTGCACTAGTTGGGTCACAGTGGTCTTGCTCATGTGCAAGGTCTCGGCGGCCTTGGTAAAACTGCCTGCCTCGACCACCCGCGCGAACGCCTGCATTGCATCGAAACGGTCCACTTTGCACCCTCGGATTGTTTGGAATCTGCAAACAGTGAGCGCCAAGCTTGCGCGTTTATCGCCACTGCGCAAGTCCCTACAGTCACTCCATCAACAACCACCAAACAATGATGGAGACACCCATGACCCAGCGCGACGTCGTTTTTCCGCCAGCCCGCCATGCGCTTTACGAGCGCCATCGTTATTCGCCGGCGATTCGTTCCAACGGTTTTCTGTTCGTCTCGGGGCAAGTCGGCAGCCGTGAAGATGGTTCGCCCGAGCCGGATCTGCAGAACCAGGTGCGCCTGGCGTTCAATAACCTCAATGCGATTCTCGACGCCGCCGGTTGCAGCTTCGCCGATGCGGTGGACGTCACGGTGTTCATGATCGATCCACAATCGACCTTCGAAACCATCTGGGAAGTGGTACCGGAGTTCTGGGGCAGCGCACCGTATCCGACGATCACTGCGGTGGGCGTGACCTGGCTGGCCGGGTTTCAGTTCGAGATCAAGGTGATTGCCAGGCTGCGCGAAACAGCCTGATCGTCCGGCGGATTTGCGCCGAGGGCCGCCAGTCTTCAGACTGTCCGCCCCGCTTGCCTTTGCTCGACAACCGCCATGTCAGACCTGTTATTGAAGCCCGCCCTGCCCGGTATCGCCCTGCGACGCTGGCGCCTGCTGCATCGCGTCAAACAGACTCACGCGGCGCAGTTGTTCAACGTCACCCAGTCGACCATTTCCCGCTGGGAAAGCGGTGTGCAGGCGATGGAACCTGCCGCGCAACTGCAACTGGAGCGTTTGCTGACTGCGCGCCTGGACAGCGCCGCCGATCAGGTATTGGCGCGTCTGATCGGGGAAAGTCAGCGGCCGATGCACCTGATCTGCGACCTCACCCATCGCCTGCTGGCCTGCTCTCCTGCGCGTGCTGCCGAGTTCACCCGACCCTTGAGTACGTTGCTGGGACAATCGCTGTGGCGCTTCGCAACGCCGGAAATTGTGCTGAGAGAGTCGGCCCTGGCAACCAGCGGTTGGCACGAAGTTCAGGCGCCGCCAGCCGTGGAATTCAGCACCGGCAGCAATGCCTCCGACCTCGTGCCGATCCGCGCCGGCCGATGCCGCTGGACGCGCATTCCACTCTCCGACGGCAGCGCCGCGCGTCTGGTGGAAACCCTCTGAACGCATATTTTATGCGTGGACGCCAAGCCCCTGCGGTTCTAGGCTGAGCTTTTCGGCGTAATCAGCCAGGCAGACACATGAACCTCGAAATGATCAAAGGCCGCCTCGAATTCCTGCGCGAAGCAGAAAAACTCAAGGACGTGCTGCGCAGCGCGCGCACCTCCAGCGGCCGCACCGAAAGCACCGCCGAACACAGCTGGCGCCTGTGCCTGATGGCGATTGTCTTCGCCGATCAACTGGCCGGCCTCGACCTGCTCAAAGTCCTGAAGATGTGCGTGATTCACGATTTGGGCGAAGCCATCAATGGCGATATTCCGGCGATCAATCAGGCCGCGTTCCCCGACAAGGGTGAACAGGAACGCAACGACCTTCTGCTGCTGACCGGTGCGCTCGATGAGGCGCTGCGCAGCGAAATTCTGGCGCTGTGGGACGACTACGAAAATGCTCAGTCCGCCGAAGCCAAAGCGGTCAAGGCACTGGATAAACTGGAGACGCTGCTGCAACACAACCAGGGGCTGAACCCGGCGGATTTCGATTACGGTTTCAATCTGGGCTACGGTAAGAAATACACCAGTGCCGACCCGGTCTTCGCCACCCTGCGTGAGCTGATCGACCAAGACACGCGACAGCGCATCAGCGACGGCCAAAACAGCAACGAGCGATCTTGAATCGGCCGATTCATCTCGGATCAATCCACTGGCAAGAAACGTGGAGCAAAACATCACCGAGCACCCGCGCTGGCCTTTGACAGCGCGGCTGCGTATAACCTCGCCGTTTCGTCTAACCTGATTGAGCGTCCGCGCGCGACACCGCGCCCGGTGGCGCTTAGAATGCGACGCTCATGAAACGGAGATTTCCATGCTCAAGCGAACCCTGGCACTGACTGCTGGTCTGGCCCTGTCTTTTTCTGCTCTGGTGGCGCATGCCGCCGATGTGTTGCGGGTCAGCGCGATTCCCGACGAAGCCCCGACCGAATTGCTGCGCAAGTTCGAGCCGCTCGGTGCGTACCTGGAGCAGCAGTTGGGCATGAAAGTGCAGTTCGTTCCCGTGGCCGACTATCCGGCGGTGGTTGAAGCGCTGGCGACCGATCGCCTCGACATGGCCTGGCTGGGCGGTTTCACTTTTGTTCAGGCGCGCCTGAAGACCGACGCCACCACCCCGGTGATCCCGCTGGTGCAGCGCGAGCAGGATGCGCAGTTCACCAGCAAATTCATTACCGCCGACCCGAAAGTGAAGAGCCTGGCCGACCTCAAGGGCAAAACCTTTGCCTTCGGCTCGGTGTCGTCCACCTCCGGCAGCCTGATGCCTCGTTATTTCATGCTGAAGAACGACAACATCAAGCCTGAAGCCTATTTCAGCCGCGTTGCCTATTCCGGCGCGCACGATGCCACCGTGGCTTGGGTTCAGGCGGGCAAGGTCGATGCCGGTGTGCTGAACGCCAGCGTCTGGCAGAAACTGGTAGACGCCGGCAAGGTCGACACCAGCAAGGTCCACGTGTTCGCCACCACCCCGGCCTACTTCGATTACAACTGGACCGTGCGCGGCACCCTCGACCCGGCGCTGGCGGCGAAGATCAAGAAAGCTTTCCTTGACCTCGACCCGGCCAACCCCGAGCAAAAGAAGATTCTTGATCTGCAGGCGGCCAGCCGCTTCATCGACACCAAGCCCGAAAACTACAAGGGCATCGAGGAAGCTGCTCGCGCTGCCGATCTGTTGAAATGACCCTTAGCCTCAAACAAGCCAAACTGCACCACGTCAACGGGGTCGATGCGCTACGCGGCGTCGACCTGCAGATTGGCGCGGGCGAACAGGTGGCGATCATCGGCCCGTCCGGCGCCGGAAAATCCAGTCTGCTGAACTTGCTGGCCACCGCGTTGCGCCCCAGCAGCGGTGAAATCGAGGTGCTGGGCGAACGTCCCTGGCATCTCTCGGCCCGTCAACGGCAACGCCTGCGTGCGCGCATCGGCCTGGTGCATCAAGCCCCACCGCTGCCGCCACGCCAGCGCGTGGTAACGGCGGTGCTGGCCGGTAAACTCGGCCAATGGAGTTTGGGCAAGAGCCTGCTGAATCTGCTGCATCCCACGGATATTCCCGGCGCCCGTGCGGCCCTCGCCCGCCTGGATCTGGGCGACAAACTCTTCGCTTACTGCCAGCAATTGTCCGGCGGCCAATTGCAGCGCGTAGGCATTGCCCGGGTGCTGTATCAGGCGCCGGAGATTCTGCTGGCGGACGAACCGGTGTCGGCGATGGACCCGGTACTCGCCGGGCACACCCTGTCGATCCTCTCGCAGCACGCCCGGACACACAACGTCACGCTGGTGGCGAGCCTGCATGCAGTGGAACTGGCGCTGGCGCACTTTCCGCGCATCATCGGTTTGCGCGATGGCCAGATCCTGTTTGATAGCCCGGCCGAACAGGTCAGCCGCGAGATGCTCGACACGCTGTACGCCAACGAGCAATTGCAAAGCCCGACGACGCCCACTGCGCCGCTGATTGTGCAGATCCCGCGATGCTGAGGGCTGATTCACGCGACCCTGCTGCCGCGCCGCGATTACTGTTGACCCTGCTGGCGCTGGCCTTGCTGTGGCCGGGCATCCAGCTCAGCGAACTGGATCTGGGGGTGTTGCTGCACAGCGACAGCCAGACCGAAATGGGCCGTTTCATCTCCGGATTCTGGCCACCCGCGCATGACCACGACTTTCTCCAGTTGCTGCTCAAGGCGACCCTGCAAACCCTGGCCATCGCCACCGCCGGTATGGCTCTGGCGCTGCTGCTGGCGGTACCGGCGAGCCTGATTGCCAGCCGCGCGCTGTCGTTGTCGGCGGCGTCCCGCGGCGGCATTCCCAGTCGGGTCGGGCGCTTGCTGCGCTGGCCGGTACGCGGCCTGCTGATCTTCTTGCGCAGCGTGCCGGAGATCGTCTGGGCACTGCTGTTTGTGCGTGCCGTGGGCCTCGGCCCGGCGGCCGGTGTGCTGGCGATCGCCATCACCTACAGCGGCATGCTTGGCAAGGTCTACGCGGAAATTTTCGAATCCACCGACCAACGCCCGGCGCACGCCTTGATGCAGGCCGGCAGCGGACGACTCGCGGCGTTTGCCTACGGGATTCTGCCGAATGTCGCGGCCGAGCTGCTGTCGTACACGGTGTATCGCTGGGAGTGCGCGATTCGTGCGTCGGTGGTGATGGGATTTGTCGGCGCCGGAGGCCTCGGCCAACAGATCGACCTGTCATTGCGCATGTTCGCCAGCGGTGAAGTGGCGAGCATGTTGCTGACGTTCCTGATTCTGGTGCTCGGTGCCGACCAACTCAGCCGCCTGCTGCGCTGGAGGCTGACATGAATCGCCTGATCAATCTGTTGCTGATCGTCGGCATTGGCGTCGCGGTTATCGCCTCGTTCGGTTACCTCGAACTCGATCTCGGTGAACTCGGCAGCGCCACCAGCCTCAAGCAGATGGGTGCCTACGCGCAGCGCTTTCTCAGCCCGGACCTGAGCGCCACGCATTTGCAGGCGATCCTCAAGGGCTCGCTGGAAACCCTGGCCATGTCGGCCCTCGGCACCCTGCTCGCGGCGGTGTTCGGCATCCTCCTCGCGCTGCCCGCCGCCGGACGTTTCGGCTGGCCGCTGCAAAGCGCTTCGCGCCTGCTGCTCAACGGTCTGCGGGCGATTCCGGAACTGGTGTGGGCGGCACTGATGGTGCTCGCCGCCGGCCTCGGCCCGAACGCCGGCACCCTGGCGCTGGCCCTGCACACCACCGGCGTGCTCGGCCGGTTGTTCGCCGAAGCGCTGGAAAATACCCCGCCGGAACCGGCCGAAGCGATCCGCTTGCAGGGCGGCAACCCGGTGCTCGCCTTCTGCTACGGCACCCTGCCCAACCTCGCTCCGCAATTGCTCGCCTATTGCCTGTATCGCTGGGAAAACAACATTCGCATGGCCAGCGTGTTGGGCTTTGTCGGTGCCGGTGGTTTGGGGCAGATGCTGTATGTCAGCCTCAGCCTGTTTCAGGAAGCGCAGGCGAGCACGGTGATTCTGGCGATGCTGATTCTGGTGCTGGGCGTGGATTCGCTGAGTGCCTGGAGCCGGCAGCGTTGGGTCAAGGCCTGACGGGCAAGCCTCAGGGCGCTGTCGCCAAGCGATACTGGCGCGGGGTGAATCCGGTGGAAGCCTTGAACTGCCGGGTGAACGCGCTGTGGTCGGTATAACCGCACTGCAGCGCCACTTCGGTGATCGGCAAGTCGCCGTGCAACAGCCGATGCGCGTGCTCAAGACGGACTTTCTGGATCATCTGCCGCGGCGTGAGGTGGAACACGCGCTTGCAGTAGCGCTCCAGTTGCGCCACTGAAATCCCGGCGATGCGCGTCAGTTCGCTCAGGCTGACGCGGCTGGCGAAATTCGCCCGAATGTACTCGTCCACCGCCGCCAGCCGCTGATACGCCGGATGGGTTTCGCTGGCGGTTTGCAGGTCGACGGAAATTCCCGCCAGGCCAATGATCCGGTTGTCGCGATCGTACAGCGGACGCTTGTGGGTCAGGCACCAACCCGGTTCGCGGCTGCCGTACAGATGCAGCTCCAGCTGATCCTCCAACACAAACCCCTCTTCCAGCACGCGCCGATCCTGCTCGGTATAGCCCGGCCCCAATTGCGCCGGAAACACCTCGGCGCTGGTCTTGCCCAGCAGCGGTCGCAGGTCTTTCAAACCGCAGCGCTGCACCAAAGTCTGGTTGGCCATGACGTAACGCGCCTGCAGGTCCTTGATGAAGATCGCCGCGTTGGGAATCACATCCAGCATCGGTAACAGCAGCGCCATGCTGGCGAGCAGATCGTCGAGGCTTTGCGGTCGGCTCGCTTCGTTCTGCTGGCTCAGGATCGCAAACGCATTCTGCGTCATGACTGTCACTCCCCACGGTGCGCATTGGCTTGCGCGCAGATTGCCCGATGGCCGACAGCCTGTCGAGCCGGGCCTTTGACCTTGGCCATTGTGCTGATTTCGTCATCGTCACCGGCAAAAAACATCAATCGCGCATCGCCTGATGAGTTCACTGTAGCGCCACTGCACGCCCCTCCAACAACCAACAAGAAGGCGACGCTATGACAGGCCAAGGCAAGTTCAAGAAACAACTTTCACTGATAGACCTCACGTTCATCGGGCTGGGGGCGATCTTCGGTTCGGGCTGGTTGTTCGCGGCCAGTCACGTGTCGGCCATCGCCGGCCCGGCGGGGATCTTTTCCTGGCTGCTCGGTGGTTTCGCCGTGTTGCTGCTGGGCATCGTCTACTGCGAACTGGGCGCCGCACTGCCCCGTGCCGGCGGTGTGGTGCGCTACCCGGTTTACTCCCACGGCCCGCTGCTTGGCTACCTGATGGGCTTCATCACGCTGATCGCGTTTTCCAGCCTGGTGGCGATCGAAGTAGTCGCCTCGCGGCAATATGCGGCGGCGTGGTTTCCCGAATTGACCAAGGCCGGTTCCAGCGACCCGACTGCGCTCGGCTGGTTCGTACAATTCGGTCTGTTGTGCCTGTTTTTCCTGCTCAATTACCGCAGCGTGAAGACCTTCGCCATGGCCAACAATCTGGTCAGCGTGTTCAAGTTCATCGTGCCGCTGCTGGTGATCGGCGTGCTGTTCACCTTCTTCAAACCGGCCAATTTCGAAGTGCACGGCTTTGCGCCGTTCGGTCTGTCCGGCATTGAAATGGCGGTCTCGGCGGGTGGGGTGATCTTCGCTTATCTGGGCCTGACGCCGATCATTTCCGTGGCCAGTGAAGTGAAGAACCCGCAACGCACGATCCCGATTGCGCTGATCCTGTCGGTACTCCTATCCACCGCGATTTACGTGTTGCTGCAAACCGCTTTCCTCGGCGGCATCCCGACCGAAATGCTCGCCAATGGCTGGGCCGGCGTCGCCAAGGAACTGGCCCTGCCGTACCGTGACATCGCTCTGGCACTGGGTGTCGGCTGGCTGGCGTATCTGGTGGTGGCCGATGCGGTGATCTCGCCCAGCGGCTGCGGCAACATCTACATGAACGCCACGCCACGGGTGATCTATGGCTGGGCGCAGACCGGGACCTTCTTCAAGATTTTCACCCGCATCGACGAAAAATCCGGCATCCCGCGCCCGGCGCTGTGGCTGACCTTTGGCCTGTCGGTGTTCTGGACCCTGCCGTTCCCGTCTTGGGAAGCGCTGATCAACGTGGTCTCTGCCGCGCTGGTATTGAGCTACGCCGTGGCCCCGGTAACGGTGGCCGCACTGCGTCGCAATGCGCCGGACATGCCGCGTCCGTTCCGGGTCAAGGGCATGAGCGTGCTTGGGCCGCTGTCGTTCATCATCGCCGCGCTGATTGTCTACTGGTCGGGCTGGGGCACCGTGTCGTGGTTGCTCGGCCTGCAAATCCTGATGTTTGTCATCTACCTGTTGTGCGGGCGCATGGTGCCGACCGCGCACCTGAATCTGGGCCAGCAAGTGCGCTCTTCGGCGTGGCTGATCGGCTTCTACGCCGTGACCATCGTCCTCTCCAAGCTCGGCAGTTTCGGCGGCATCGGCGTGCTCAGCCATCCGTTCGACACGGTGATCGTCGCGGTCTGCGCGCTGGGCATCTACTACTGGGGCGCCGCCACCGGCGTACCGGCACACCTGATTCGTCTGGAAACCGAGGACGACGAAAGCGAAGCCGCTGAATCCTCCACCCATTCGGCAACGGGCCAGCGCCCTGCTCACGCCTGACCTTCACTCAAGGGACGAACCATGAAACGACTGCACATCATCGATTCCCATACCGGCGGCGAACCCACGCGCCTGGTGATGAAGGGCTTCCCCGAGCTGCCCGGCAACAGCATGGCCGAGAAGCGCGATGCTTTGCGCGAAGGCCACGATCAATGGCGCCGCGCCTGCCTGCTCGAACCACGTGGCAACGACGTGCTGGTCGGTGCGCTGTACTGCGCGCCGGTCTCGCCGGATGCCACCTGCGGGGTGATTTTCTTCAACAACGCCGGTTACCTCGGCATGTGCGGCCACGGCACCATCGGCCTGGTCAACTCGCTGCATTACCTGGGGCAGATCGAACCGGGCGTGCACAAGATCGACACCCCGGTCGGCCCGGTCAGCGCCACCCTGCACGAGGACGGCGCGGTGACCCTTGGCAACGTCCCCGCTTGGCGCTACCGCAAACAGGTGCCGGTCGATGTGCCCGGTTACGGTCGCGTGTCCGGCGATATCGCTTGGGGCGGCAACTGGTTTTTCCTGGTTTCCGAACACGGCCAGGACCTGCAGATGAGCAACGTCGAAGCCCTCACCGAGTACACCTGGGCGATGCTCAAGGCCCTGGAGGCCCAAGGCATCCACGGTGAGGACGGCGCGCTGATCGACCACGTCGAACTGTTTGCCGACGACGCCCACGCCGACAGCCGCAACTTCGTCATGTGCCCCGGAAAAGCCTACGACCGCTCGCCCTGCGGCACCGGCACCAGCGCCAAACTCGCCTGCCTGGCCGCTGACGGCAAACTCGCCGAAGACCAGGTCTGGACGCAAGCGAGCATCACCGGCAGCCAGTTCGAAGGGCGCTTCGAATGGCAAGGCGAACGCGTACGCCCATTCATTACCGGCCGCGCCTACATGACCGCCGACGCCACCCTGCTGATCGACGAGCAGGATCCTTTCGCCTGGGGCATCTGAGTGCCCCGCTTTTCTAACGATCCGAATGAATGTCCCGAGGAGCTACAACAATGAGCGATAACATCTTCACTGGCTGCATTCCCGCGCTGATGACTCCGTGCACCGCCGCGCGTAAACCCGACTTCGACGCCCTGGTGGCCAAGGGTCGCGATCTGATCGATATCGGCATGAGCGCGGTGGTTTACTGCGGCTCGATGGGCGACTGGCCGCTGCTGACCGAGGCTGAGCGTCAGGAAGGCGTAGCGCGTCTGGTGGCCGCCGGGGTTCCGACCATCGTTGGCACTGGCGCGGTCAACAGCCGTGAAGCGGTGTCCCACGCTGCACATGCGGCGAAAGTCGGCGCCCATGGCCTGATGGTGATTCCACGTGTCTTGTCCCGTGGTGCTTCGGCCACCGCGCAAAAAGCCCACTTCGCCGCGATCCTCAACGCCGCGCCGAACCTGCCGGCGGTGATCTACAACAGTCCCTACTACGGCTTCGCCACCCGCGCCGACCTGTTCTTCGAACTGCGCCGTGAACACCCGAACCTGATCGGCTTCAAGGAGTTCGGCGGTGGCGCCGACTTGCGCTACGCCGCCGAAAACATCACCTCGCAGGACGATGCCGTGACCCTGATGGTCGGTGTCGATACCCAAGTGGTGCACGGTTTCGTCAACTGCAACGCCACCGGCGCGATCACCGGTATCGGCAACGCCCTGCCCCGCGAAGTGCTGCAACTGGTGGCGCTGAGCAAGCAAGCGGCCAAGGGCGACGCCAAGGCCCGGCGTCTGGCGCGCGAACTGGAAGCGGCGCTGGCGGTGCTGTCGTCGTTCGACGAAGGCTGCGACCTGGTGCTGTATTACAAGCATCTGATGGTGCTCAACGGCGACCGCGAATACGCCCTGCACTTCAACGAAACCGACGCCCTCAGCGATGCCCAGCGTCGTTACGCCGAGACCCAGTACGCGCTGTTCCGCCAGTGGTACAAAAACTGGTCCGCCGAACAGAACCTCGCCTGATCGCAGTCCCTGCCCCGGTGTGATGCCGGGGCTTCACCTCTTTTATCAAGGAAGCGTCATGACTCTGACAGGCCACATGTTGATCGGCGGCCAAGCCATCGCCGGCAGCCGTGAAGCGATCCGCGCGATCAATCCCGCCACTGACGCGGTGCTGGAACCGGCCTATGCCGGAGGCAGTAGCGAGCATGTCGAACAGGCCTGCACACTGGCGTGGCAAGCCTTTGATCGTTATCGCGAGACCTCCCTCAGCGCTCGCGCCGAATTTCTCGAAACCATCGCCAATGAGATCGAAGCCCTTGGCGATGCGCTGATCGACCGTGCCGTGGCCGAAACCGGCCTGCCACGCGCCCGTATCCAGGGCGAACGCGGACGCACTTGCGGGCAATTGCGCACCTTTGCCCGCACAGTGCGTGCTGGCGAATGGCTGGACGTTCGCGTCGATCAATCACAACCACAGCGCCAGCCGCTGCCACGTTCTGATTTGCGCCAGCGGCAGATTGCGCTGGGGCCAGTGGCGGTGTTCGGCGCCAGCAACTTTCCGCTGGCGTTCTCGGTGGCCGGCGGCGACACCGCTTCGGCATTGGCCGCCGGTTGCCCGGTGATCGTCAAGGCGCATAGCGCACATCCCGGCACCAGTGAACTGGTCGGCCAGGCGCTGGCTCGCGCGGTGAAAAAATGCGGTTTGCCTGAAGGCGTGTTTTCGCTGCTGTTCGGTTCGGGCAATGAAGTGGGCATTGCGTTGGTCAGCGATTGGCGCATCAAGGCTGCGGGCTTCACCGGCTCGCGCAGTGGCGGCCTCGCCCTGAGCCAAGCGGCGCAGGCACGGCCGGAGCCGATTCCGGTGTACGCGGAAATGAGCTCGATCAATCCGGTGCTGCTGTTTCCCGCAGCGCTTGCCGCTCGCGGTGAGGCGTTGGCGCAGGGTTTTGTCGCCTCGCTGACTCAGGGTGCCGGGCAGTTCTGTACCAATCCCGGGCTGGTCATCGCTCACCAAGGGCCGGCGCTGGACAGTTTCATCGCCACCGCCGCCGAAGGGGTCCAGCGCAGCCCGGCGCAGACCATGCTCACGCCGGGGATTTTCCGCGCCTATGCAAGCGCCGTCGCCGCGTTGGCCGAACATCCGCAGGCGCAACACGTGGCGAGCGGTCTAACGGCTGAAGGCCCGAACCAGTGCCAGACGCAATTGTTCATGACTCAGGCGCAGGACTTCCTCGCCGACGCACGCCTGCAAGGTGAAATCTTTGGTGCCGCATCACTGTTCGTACAGTGCGCCAACGACGATGAAATCCGTCAGGTCTGCGAACACCTCGAAGGCCAGTTGACCGCCACCCTGCACCTGGATGACGCCGATCTGGATCAAGCCCGGGCCTTGTTGCCGACACTGGAACGCAAGGCCGGACGTCTGCTGGTCAACGGCTGGCCGACGGGGGTCGAGGTGTGTGACGCGATGGTGCATGGCGGGCCGTTCCCGGCCACCTCGGATTCGCGCAGCACCTCGGTCGGCACGGCGGCGATCCTGCGTTTCCTGCGTCCGGTGTGTTATCAGGATTTTCCCGACAGCCTGCTGCCGCAGCCGCTGAAACAGGCGAATCCGCTGCAATTGCGGCGCCTGCTCGACGGTCAGAGGGAAGCCTGACCATGCCCGACAACCTCACAGCAGACAACGCCGATATCGCGGTGATCGGCGCCGGCATCATCGGTGTCGCCTGCGCCCTGCAACTTGCGCGTCAGGGTAAACGGGTGGTGGTCATCGACAAGCAGCCGCCCGGTCATGGCGCCTCGTTCGGCAACGCCGGGCATCTGGCCACCGAGCAGGTGTTTCCGATTGCCGATGCGTCGATCCTCAAGCGCCTGCCGGCAATGCTGATGGACCCGATGGGGCCGCTGCGTCTGGACTGGAAGTACCTGCCGCACGCCGTGCCGTGGTTCAGCCAATTGCTGCTGAACCTGCGCCCGGCGCCGTTTCAGCGCACCGTGGCCGGTTTGCGCGCGCTCAACGAAAGCAGCCTCGATGCCTGGAAGCGCCTGCTGCACAGCATCGCCCGCCCCGACCTGCTCAAGGAGGACGGCTCGCTGCTGGTGTTCGAGCGCGCCGAGTCGCGGCAAGCGATCGACGCCTTGCAGACGCGCATGTGTCAGCAACAGGTGCCGGTGGATTTGTGGTCGGCCAACGCCGTAAGGGAGCGCGCGCCGCAGCTCAGCGAACAGATTCAGGGCGGATTGTTCTACCCGCGCACCGGGCATTTTCTCGATCCGTATCAGGTGGTGTGTGAACTGGTGAGTGCGGCGAAAACGGCCGGCGTGCAGTTCATTCAGCAGGAGGTTCGGGGTGGCCAGTTGCAGGAACATGGCGTGTCGTTGCTCACCGATCAGGGGCGTTTCAGCGCGCGGCAGGTGCTGATCGCCTGTGGTGCGCACTCGGCGAAGCTGACTGCCGCGCTGACCGGCAAGCAGGTTCCGCTGGACACCGAGCGCGGCTATCACCTCATGTTGCCGCACGAGCACGGGCGCCTGCCGTTTGCGGTGACGTCACTGGAGCGCAAGTTCATCATGACGCCAATGACCTGCGGTCTGCGCCTGGCCGGTACCGTGGAGTTCGCCGGCCTGCAGCGCCCGCCGTTCATGGAACGCGCCTGGCAATTGCATCGCTTGAGCAAAGGTTTGTTCCGCCGTGATTTGAACGCTGAAGACGCGACGCCGTGGATGGGCTTTCGCCCGTCGCTGCCGGACTCGTTACCGATCATCGACAAGGTCTGTGAAGGCAAGGTGCTGCTCGCGTTCGGGCATCAGCATTTGGGGCTGACGCAGGCGGCGGTGACTGCTGAGATGATTGCTCAGTTGGCGTCACCCGCGACCAATGCCGGCGTGCCGACGATGGATGCCTATCGACTGGGTCGCTTCTGAGATATCGATGAAACGTTTTTGGTTTCATACTGAGCGCCGACCTTGGCCCCGCGCATATGGAACCGACGATGACCTCAGCAATGGATACCCCCGAGCCGCAAGCGATCTGCAACCCCATCACCAGCAGCGCGATCTTCATCGTCGCCACGTTGCTGCCCGGGAACGACGCCGCCAGTCAGGTGCGCGGCTGGTGCGGCGACATCGCCGCCCTCACCCGTTCGGTCGGCAAACGTGTGCCCAACGGCAACCTGTCGTGTGTCTGCGGGTTCAGCGCCAGCGCCTGGGACTCGCTGTTCGGCAGCCCGCGCCCGGCCTCGCTGCATCCGTTTCGTGAGTTCGGCGTCGAGGGCCGTCGTGCCGTCGCAACGCCGGGCGACATCCTGCTGCACATCCGTGCCGACCAGATGGACCTGTGTTTCGAACTGGCAACCCAGTTGTGCAGCGCACTCAATGGCGCGATCACCGTGGTGGATGAGGTGCAGGGGTTCCGCTACTTCGACATGCGCAGCATCATCGGTTTCGTCGATGGCACCGAGAACCCGGTGGGCCGCAAGGCAGACCACTTCACCCTGATCGGCAACGAAGACCCGGCGTTCGAATCCGGCAGTTATGTGCTGGTGCAGAAGTACCTGCACAAGATGGAGGCGTGGAATGCGCTGAGCGTGGAGGCTCAGGAGAAGGTGATCGGCCGCACCAAGCTGGCCGACATCGAACTCGGTGAAGAGGTGAAACCGAGCAACTCCCACAGCGCCCTGACCACCATCACCAAGGACGGTCAGGAGCAGAAGATCCTGCGCGACAACATGCCGTTCGGTCGTCCGGGGGTTGGCGAGTTCGGCACCTATTTCATCGGTTACGCGCGCTCGCCGGAACCGATCGAGCAGATGCTGGAGAATATGTTTGTCGGCAAACCCGTCGGCAACTACGACCGTTTGCTGGACTTCAGCACGGCAGTCACCGGGGGGCTGTTCTTTGTGCCGTCAGCCGACTTGCTCGAAGACCTCGCGGAGCGCGAGCCCGAGCAGGCGTGACACCGTAGCGCCACGCCCGCCCGTCACTCAGTGTGGCGCGCGCGGGATGGTTTTCAGCAGGTCTTCCGGGCTGATGTGGCCGACCACACTGCCCGGTTGCGGCATGTTGAGGATGTGGCCTTTCATCTTGCCGATGATGTGCATCTCGCACGGCTTGCAGTCGAACTTCAGGGTCAGCACTTCGTCGCCGTGAATCAGCTGCATCGGTGCGACCTTGGTGCGCACACCGGTCACGCCCTTGGCCTGTTTCGGGCACAGGTTGAACGAGAAACGCAGGCAGTGCTTGGTGATCATCACCGGCACTTCACCGGCCTCTTCGTGCGCCTCGTAGGCCGCATCGATCAGCTTCACGCCATGACGGTGATAGAAGTCGCGCGCCTTCTGGTTGTAGACGTTGGCCAGGAACGACAGGTGCGACTCCGGGTACACCGGCGGCGGCGTGGTTTCGGCCTTGCGGCTGCCACGCGGATGCGCCGCGACACGGGCGGCGGTCAGGGCTTCGATCACTTCACGGCGCAAGGCCTTGAGCTGCGAGTTCGGAATGAAAAACGCCTGCGGTGCATCAAGTTTGATGTCGGTGGCGTGGTACTGAGTGGTACCGAGCTGACCGAGCAGATCCTGCAATTGCTCCAGCGCCTGCTCCGGTTTGTTGGCCACACCGAACGGGCCGTTCAGAGTCACACTGGCGCTGATCCCCTCTTCACTGGTCGCAGTCACTTCCAGCTGTTCTTCACGCAGGCGTGCAACCCAGCTCAATGCGACACGACGCTCGGCAGAGGTCTTCTGCAGAGCCTGTTGCCAGTTGTGGTCGAGGTTGCGGTTCAGCGGATGATTCGGCCGCAGCTTGTACAGGCCTTCGGGCATTTCGTTCGGCTCGACGCGGTAGCGATAGCGCTTCTCGCCGTCTTCTTCGAACTCGCCCTTTGGCTCGGCGATGTTGGCGCGGAAACCCACGACTTCACGCTTGACCAGCACGTTGAGGCCATCGCCGTTGGACAGCGGTTCCTGCGTCACCACCTGCATGTCACGCTTGCCGACTTTCTCGACGGTGCCCACTGGCAGACCGGTGAAGGTCGGCGAGTCGAACGCGCCGATGTCGATCTTGCGATCGGTGACAAAGTAGTCGGTGCTGCCACGGTGGAAGGTCTTTTCCGGGTCCGGCAGGAAGAAGTGCGCGGTACGGCCGCTGGAAGCGCGGGCCAGGTCCGGGCGGTCTTCGAGCACGTCGTCGAGGCGCTGGCGGTAATAGGCGGTGATGTTCTTCACATAGCCCATGTCCTTGTAGCGACCTTCGATCTTGAACGAACGCACACCGGCCTCGACCAGCGCGCGGATGTTGGCGCTCTGGTTGTTGTCCTTCATCGACAGCAGGTGTTTTTCGTAGGCGATCACCCCACCCTTTTCGTCTTTGAGGGTGTACGGCAAACGGCAGGCCTGCGAGCAGTCGCCACGGTTGGCGCTGCGCCCGGTCTGCGCGTGGGAGATGTTGCACTGCCCGGAGAACGCCACGCACAGTGCGCCGTGGATGAAGAATTCGATGGCGGCATCGGTTTCGTCGGCGATGGCGCGGATTTCTTTGAGGTTCAGCTCGCGGGCCAGTACCAGCTGCGAGAAACCGGCCTGATCAAGGAACTTCGCCCGCTCCAGCGTGCGGATGTCAGTCTGGGTACTGGCATGCAGCTCGATCGGCGGGATGTCCAGTTCCATCACGCCCAGATCCTGGACGATCAGCGCGTCGACACCGGCGTCGTACAACTGGTGGATCAGCTTGCGCGCCGGCTCCAGTTCGTTGTCGTGCAGGATGGTGTTGATGGTGGTGAAAATGCGCGCGTGATAACGGCGGGCAAACTCCACCAGCTCGGCGATTTCGCTCACCTCGTTGCAGGCGTTGTGGCGCGCGCCGAAGCTCGGGCCACCGATGTACACGGCATCGGCGCCGTGCAGGATCGCCTCGCGGGCAATCGCCACGTCACGGGCGGGGCTGAGCAATTCCAGATGATGCTTGGGCAAGGACATAGTTTTTTTAGTCAGGCTGTCACGGTTAAGGCGCGCATTGTAGCCGCGAAACGCCCGAGCGGCACGCCTGTGCTGCCAAGTGGCAGATGACCTCGCTCCAATCCGACACGAGAGTCTCCTGTAGGAGTGAGCCTGCTCGCGATGATGGTGGCACAGTCAACGTTGATGGTGGCTGATTTACCGCTATCGCGAGCAGGCTCACTCCTACAGGGGGCGGTCAGGCCTTGGCGGCCATTGCGGTGACTTCCACGCGCATGCCTTCCACCGCCAGCGACGCCACGCCCACAGCGGCGCGCACCGGCCATGGTTTGGCGAAGAAGCGCTTGTAGACTTCGTTGAACGCCGCACGATCGGCCATGTCGGTGAGGTAGATGGTCAGGTGCATGACCCGATCCATCGAACTGCCGGCCCGCTCCAGCGCCACTTTCAGCGCCTGCAGGGTGCATTCGCTTTGCAGGGTGATGTCGCCCAGCTCCAGACTGCCGTCGGCGCGGGTCGGGATCTGGGTCGAAACCAGAATGCCGTTGAAACCGACGATGTCGGAGGAAATCGAATCTGCATCCGGATCAGGGGTGAAGCTGAGGTCTTGATTAGCCATGAAAGTCTCTTGTCTGGAGAGATTGAGGGTCGCCGGCCAACAACCCGCCGGGACTTTCGCGCGGGCAGTTTACATCAGTCCCCCGCTCCGGCTCAGGCAACTGTCAGCCCCAGCCACAAATCGCGCGCATAAAAAAACGCCAGCCCTTTCGGACTGGCGTTTTTTTTGAATATGGCAGGGGCGGCTGGATTCGAACCAACGCATGGCAGGATCAAAACCTGCTGCCTTACCGCTTGGCGACGCCCCTGTATCTCAAGCTCTGTAACAAGCTCTGCGAGAATGGGCCGCAATTTACCAACCTTTTTTTGATCTGGGAAGCCCCGAGTGCAAAAAAATTTGTTTTAAAACAGCCAGTTATTTCTGAGCCGGGGCAAACGGCACGATTCACTTGGACAAATTCAGCTTGATCGCCTCGCGAATCAGCGTTTTCAAGGCCTGCTCATCGACCTCGTCGCCCTCGTGAAAATCAATCGCCCGCCGGGTGTTGCCCTCCAGGCTGGCATTGAACAACCGCGCCGGATCGGCAAGCGCCGCGCCCTTGGCGAAGGTCATCTTCACCGCCGCCTTGTAGGTCTCCCCAGTGCAAATGATGCCACCACGGGACC
Source organism: Pseudomonas fluorescens (assembly GCF_004683905.1). Lineage (NCBI taxonomy): Bacteria > Pseudomonadati > Pseudomonadota > Gammaproteobacteria > Pseudomonadales > Pseudomonadaceae > Pseudomonas > Pseudomonas fluorescens. Next base: position 2,761,841 of record NZ_CP038438.1, on the reverse strand, counting down.
ACACCGGAACACCGCGCCACTTCCACTCCTCCACCACCTCGGGATCGGCCTGGTGCATGACCTTGCGAATCTCGCCGAGGATGGCGCCGCGCCAATCGGCGAGTTCGGCGATTCGAGCGTCGATCAGCGCCGAGGCGTCGATGTTTGGGTTTTCGGGCTTCATGGCGGGCGTCCTCCTCGGCGATTTGACTGCATCAATCGTAGCTGGCCAACCGAAAAACGCTGGACGCATGATTTACCCGCTCGCGATCAGGGACTCATGCAATTCCTGATAAGCCGCTACCAGCTGCTCAAGGGAGAACGCCCGATTGCGCCCACTGGGATTGGGCAACACCCACACGTGCGCGCCACCAAAGGTCTTTTCCTGCCGCCCCCACGCCACCACCTTCTGCCCCGACAACGCCGCATACGCAGCCTTGCCAAGAAACGCCACATAGCGCGGCGCATGGCTACTGATTTTCTGCTCAAAGCCCAGGGCCGCAGCGGCGAACTCTTGCGCCGCCAACTGATCCGCCCGCGCCGTCGGCCGCTCGACCACCGCCGTCAACCCGCAGCCAAATTGCAGGATGCTTCGATCGTCCTCCGCCCGCACTTCATGCGGGGTGAACCCGGCCAGGTGCAAGGTGCGCCAGAAGCGATTCCCGCGCCCGGCAAAATGATGCCCCTGCGCCGCCGCGAGCAATCCCGGATTGATCCCGCAGAACACCACCGAAAGCCCCGGCGCCAGAATGTCTTCAAGCCCTTCACCCGCCATGCGTCCGCCCCTCGTTCGCAAACATTTGCAACACCACCCACGGCAAACCCTAGAATGGCCATCCCAGCCACAGAGCCAACAACAACGATGGACGTCATTCAGACCCTGCGCTGCTTCGTCGCCGTGGCCCAGAGCGGCAGCTTCACCGCTGCGGCCGATGTGCTCGACACCACCACGACCAACGTCTCCAAAGCCGTCTCCAGCCTCGAAGCCCGGCTGCACACGCGCCTGATCAACCGCACCACCCGCCGCCTCGCCCTGACCGAAGCCGGCGTGCGTTATTTGCAGCGCGCCGAGAAAATTCTCGATGACCTGCGCGAGGCCGATGACGAAGCCGGCACCGCGCAGACCTTGCCGGTCGGGCGTCTGAAGATCCACGCCATGGCCGCCATCGGCAACCACTATGTGATCAATGCGATCGCCCGCTACCGCGAAATTCACCCCACGGTGATGTTCGACCTGACCCTGAGCAATCGCCTGCCCGATCTGCTCGAAGAAAGCTACGACATGTCGATCGTCCTCGCCCGCGACCTGCCGGATTCCGGTTTCGTCGCGCAACGCCTGGGCAGCACTTACAGCATCCTCTGCGCCTCGCCGGCGTACCTGGCCAAACACGGCCACCCCGCCACACCCGCCGACCTCGCCGCGCACGACTGCCTGCGCATCGTCAACACGGTGATGCCCGCAGACAACTGGGTGTTCGAAGGGCCTCAAGGCATGGAAACCCAGAATATCCCCGACTCCCCTTTCCACATCAACACCGCCGACGGCATGGCCACGGCGATCAGAAATGGCATGGGCATCGGCATTCAGCCGCTGGCATCAGCCGTCGAAGGATTGGTCGGAGGCACACTGGTGCGGGTACTGCCGCAGTACCGCCTGGAGGAATACAACCTGTTCGCGATCTACCCGTCGCGCAAATTCGTCGACGCCAAAATCAAGACCTGGGTGGAGTTCCTGAAAACCGCCATCCCGCAACTGTTGGCATCGGATGAAGACATGGCTGGGGCCAAGCAACTCGCTGATGCTTAGTGCCGCAGACCTGGAGTGTCGACCCTCCAGCACCGGCATCGACCATTAACCGTTAGAGCAACCGCTGCCCATCACTTGGTATTGCACGACGTGTTGCGCGCCGGTTGAGTCGTCATAAGTCATCTGCACCGGCACCGCGCCGCACTGATTGGCAGTGTCGGAGATCGACACCACGTGAGCGATGTCGAGTTGGCTGGCGGAGTTGTACGCCTCGACTTGTGCGGTTTCATCCGCCGCAAAGGCTTGCGCGCCGATACCGCCTAGGGCCAGAAGAAGAGCGATTTTTGCAAGTTTCATGATGTTCACCGTCTCGTGGGGAACCGTGTTTGTTCACGGAGTGGAGACGATGTTAGGGGTTCAAGCGCACGGCAAAAATCGGTCGGCTGGACAAACACTGTGTCCAGAATGGTGATGAATAAGTCCAGACACCGTGGGTGCCCTTTTCGCGAGCAGGCTCACTCCTACAGTGGATTTTGCAGTGCTCACGAATGTTGTGGCGGGCGCAAAACCTGTAGGAGTGAGCCTGCTCGGAGAGTGTCAGATTTTTTGTGTGCGGGCCGGTAATGGCCTGCCGTCAGGCAGGCCTTCATTTCACCAGTTCGGCCTGATGAATCGGTCTCCATATAAAACCGCAAACTGATTCATGGCGTTTTTCCAGTCATGGGCGGCGCTGCCCCAGTTGGCGGTGATGTTTTTCAGCGCCAGCCAGATCAGTTTTGTCGCCGCCTCATCGGTTGGAAAGTGGCCTCTTGTCTTGATGATCTTGCGTAACTGCGAATTGATGCTTTCGATCGCGTTGGTGGTGTAGATCACTTTGCGTATCGCGGGTGGGAACACGAAAAATGGGATAACCCGCTCCCAGGCGCGTCTCCAAGCCGCCGCTATCGTCGGATACTGCTTGCCCCACGGCCCCGCTTCGAAGGCGTCCAGAGCCTGTTCGGCGACATCGGCATTGAGAGCTTGATAAATCGGCTTAAGGGCCTTGGCCAGTTCACGGCGCTTGTCCCACGCCGCGTAATCAAGGCTGTTGCGGATCAAATGGACGATGCATGTCTGCAGCGTTGTCTCTGGAAACACCGCACTCAAAGCCTCCGGCATACCTTTGAGCCCGTCAGTTACCGCGATCAGCACGTCTTCGACGCCCCGGGTTTTGAGGTCATTGAAGACCTTCATCCAGAACTTGGCACCTTCAGTGTTCTCGATCCAGATCCCCAAAATATCTCGGGTCCCATCCGGCAGCACGCCCAGAGCCAAGTAGATGGCCTTATTGCGAACCACGCCTTCGTCACGGATCTTGACCCGCAGAGCATCGAAGAAAATGACCGGATACATGGGCTCAAGCGGGCGTTGCTGCCAGGTACTGACTTCCTCCAGAACCGCATCGGTGACGGAGCTGATGAAGTCATGAGAGACATCTGTGCCGTACTGTTCCGAGAGGAAAGCACGAATCTCGCGAACGCTCATGCCACGGGCATACATGGCGATGATTTTGTCGTCGAAACCCGTGAAACGGCGCTCGTGCTTGGGGATCAGGATCGGGGCGAAACTGCCGTCGCGGTCTCTGGGAATATCCAGACGCAACGGGCCGTCTTCGGTCAGCACGGTCTTGCTGCTTCTGCCATTACGCTGATTACTCGAATCCTCAGGGCGCTCCGCGCCCTGAGGATAACCAAGGTGGTGCCCCATCTCGGCGCCAAGGGCTCGCTCGATCAGCGCTTTCTTAAACGCCATCGCGGCATCCTGAATAGCGTCGGCACTCATCGGGCCGCTGACGAACTGGTCGATCAGCTCTTGGGGAATGGAAGGAAGGTCACGCTGGGCCTCTCGGGCCGGTTTCTTTTTGGTCGGCATACATGCACCTCTGCGACATGTTATGCCCGAACACAAAATTTATGACACTCCCCCTGCTCGCGATGGCGCCAGCCCAGTCAACAAAGAACCCGAGACGACCGCCAGCGACCAGACAACACAAAACCCATGGCGAGAGGTTTAGCGATACGTCGCACCGTCCCGATGGGCCGCGAATCGGCCCCAAACCCCAAACTCACCTACTCCAACCCAAGCCCCGCACGCCCCATCGAATTCAGACGCTCCACCGGAAAACGCTCCACCCACGCCCGCTCATAATCCTCCCGCGGAAAATCATCCGGCGACGCCCCCTGCTCAAACGCCCTGAACACATCCCGCGCATAGCGCAGATTCTTCGCACACATCGGCGCCGCCGGCACGTACATCACGTTGCCCCAGCCCTGCTGATTCTCCACCGGCGCGACGCTATGGATCACATCGCAATGCCACCAAACCGAATCGCCGGCCTGCACATCCGGAATCGGACTTAGCCCCTCGATCAGCAGCGGATGCCATTGCCGCGATACCGGCAGCACCTTGCCCGGCGCCACCCCACACAACTCGTCTTCGGGCACGTCATCGAGCAGCGGCCGCAGCAGCAGGTACGCCATCGCCGTGGGGATCGGCAGGGTGTGCAGCACGCCTTGATCGGCCTGCATGTCCGACAGCGCAGTCCAGCCCTGAAACGTGCGAAACGCCGAACACTTCACCGTGTCCTTGTAGGCGTATTCATCCACCTCGGTACGAAACGCCGCATCCCACGGGTCGTAGGCCGCGAAGTCGTTGCTGTAGATTTTGTCGAAGACCTTCAAATACGCCGGATGCAGCCAGCGCTCCAGCGCCCCGGAATCGGTGTGCGGGCCAAGGCCTTTCGAGTGCGTGCCCGGCGGACGCCGACGTACCCGATCCGGATACAGCGCGTTGATGTCCGGATTGAACCAGTCCTGACCGTGCGAATGAGTCTTCCACAACCGATTGAGAAACGCCTGCGCCGTGCCCATCCGCTCATGCTGGCGCAACTGCATTTGCGCCGCCGACCAATAGATCGGAAAAATCTCCGGCCGCGACGCCTCAAGATTGCCGAAAAACTGGTCGGCCGGCCCACGGTAAAACGCATCGAACCGGTTCTTGTCGAGGTAATCCAGTAACCCCTGGTCCCACTGCAACACCTGCTCGCGGGGGAAGTGATTGCGGATCACCACGCAACCGCGACGCTTGATCAACGCCAGTTGCTCGGCAGTCACTGTGCCAGCGGCGATGTCAGCGAACTCCAGCACCGGCCAGCCCGACCCGGTCTGCGCCTCCTGGGCTTTGATCGACGCAATCTCGCCGGCAATAAACTCACTGACCTCGGCAAACAGCCCCTGCACATCGCCGATCTGCGCGCGCAAGGTGCGTTTCATTTTGACGATACTTTCGCGGTAATTCTCCGGAAGCGTTGCGCTCTCGAATGCCTGGTATTTGCTCATCGGGGGACCTGCAGACCTTGTTGTTGGTGCAGGTATGGGACCACTTCCGATGGTGTCGGCGGCAGCCTGATTTGCCGCGTCAAGTAATACGATTGTGGCGTTGTAGCGGCGCGCTGCTTACTGAAAGTGATGACCGTGCTGACGACGAAACTCCGAAGGCGTCAGCCCCTTCAACGCCTTGAACTGCCGATTGAACAGCGCCAGCGACGAGTACCCTACTTCGTCGGCAATCAGCGAAACCGTCGTATTCCCCTGCATCAACAACGCACAGGCGTGTCCGACTCTTAGCCGTACGATGTAGTCCAACGCCGTGCAGCGCGTATGACGGCGGAACATCCGATGGAACGCCGACACACTGACGCACGCCATCTCGGCCAACGCTGGAATGCTGATGGCCTGGGCGTAGTGACCATGCAAATAATCCAGAACCCGGTGGATGCGCGGGTCTTCAACAATCTGGCTGCCAGCCTGCGAGTCCGACGCAGAGAGGATTCGCCTGGCATCGACGTCCCGCGTCAGTTTGCTCAACACGGTCAACAGCGCGATCAAACGCTCGGCCGGCTCCTGCTCAACCATCGCCTCGATCAGCGGCCGAATCTCCCGCGACGCTGCCGCACTGAAACTCAACGCCTGCCGCGCCGCCACAAGTAATTGCCGCAGCGACCCCATCTCCGGAAACAACGTCACCAGCGACTCCGCCCACGCCGCCGAAAACCAGATCACCAACGCCACATGCGGTTGCCCGGCGTCGACCCGCTCCGCCGACGACCAGCTATGCGGCACATTCGGCCCGACCAGAATCAGATCGCCGTCATCGTAAGCCGCGACGTCATTGCCGATATAGCGATGGCCACGACTGTTCAAGGTCAGCGTCAGTTCGTACTCGGGGTGGTGGTGCCACTCAAACGGAATTGCCCCTGGCAGGCGCCGGTTCAGCAGCGTCCAGGAGGCAGTGGCTTCGGTGGGGATTTTTTCGAAACTGGGTTTCATGGTGGACGATTCTGCTCTGTGGCGTGGGAGGCACGCCCCGATCGTATCACTCTGTTTACAACGGCAACGGTCGATCCTGCACCACGCGCTTCATCACCAGCGTCGAGGTCAGCCGCTGCACATTCGGCAAAGTCGAAAGGCACTCGTCATACAGGCGCTGAAACGCTGGCAAATCCTGAGCGATGACGTGCAGCAAATAATCCGGTTCGCCGAACAACCGTTGCGCATCCACCACCTGCGGAATCTCCACCAGCGCCGCCTCGAACGCCTCCACCGCTTGCCGGTCGCCTTCGCGCAACGTGGCGAAGACCATCGCGGAAAAGTTCAGGCCCAGCGCGGCGGGGTCGAGTTTTGCCCGGTAGCCGAGCAGCACCCCGGACTCTTCCAGCGCCCGCACGCGGCGGTGGCAGGGTGAAAGGCTCAGGCCCACGCGATCGGCCAGTTCGGTGACCGACAGCCGACCATCCTTTTGCAGCTCAGCAAGAATCTTCCGATCAGTTCTGTCCACGCAATAAAACCTTCTAATCTGATGCGCCATGACGACCATCTTTGGAAAAATATTCTAGCCGAGTTTGCTTATTCTCCCTCAACCAAAAACTGCCGCACCGCTGCAACCGGCGCGGCACTTGATTGATGGAAAACCAACATGAGCAAAGCAACGCCACGTCAACGGCCATGGGTGACGTCATGACCTTCAGCGTATTCGCCGCTTTCTGGGCGGTATCGATTCTGTTTGTGATCACCCCCGGCGCCGACTGGGCCTACGCGATTTCCGCAGGCTTGAAGCACCGCGTCGTACTCCCCGCCGTGGGCGGTCTGCTGTCCGGGCACTTACTCGCGACGCTGATTGTGGCGGCCGGGGTAGGCACGCTGATCGCCGGACATCCGCTGGCCCTGACAGCACTGACCGTAGCCGGCGCCGGTTACCTGCTGTGGCTGGGCGCCAATCTGTTCGCCCGCCCTTCCACTCCGCACGCCGCAGCGAGCCAGACCAGCGACTCATGGGCGCGCTGGGCCTTGAAGGGTCTTTGCGTGAGCGGGCTCAACCCGAAAGTGTTCTTGCTGTTTCTCGCCCTGTTGCCGCAATTCACCGACGCCGGCGCGCCGTGGCCCGTGCCGCTGCAAATGGTCGCGCTCGGCCTGGTGCATACCGCCAGTTGCGCGGTGATCTATCTGCTGGTCGGGTTTGGCTCACAGGTGGTACTGCGCGCCCGGCCTGCAGCGGCACGCAGGGTCAGTCGAGTTTCAGGGCTGATCATGATTGCGATTGCGCTGGGGCTGCTGATCGAACAGCTGCACGCCTGATTCTTCCTCCTGACGAGATCTGCCAATGACCGAACACACCTCACCCTACGACACCACTGCCCTAACCAAGCCGGCAACACGCCTACGCATCCCGCAGCTCAAACAGATGAAAGTCGAAGGGCGCAAATGGGCGATGCTGACCGCGTACGACATGTACAGCGCAGTAATTTTCGAGGACGCCGGCATTCCCGTCCTGCTGGTCGGCGACTCAGCGTCCAACAACGTGTTTGGCAACGACTCGACCTTGGCCGTGACCGTCGACGAACTGCTCCCGCTGGTGCGCGCCGTCACCCGATCAACCCGGCGGGCCTTGGTCATCGCCGACCTGCCCTTCGGCTCGTACCAGGTTTCACCCGAACAATGCCTGCAAACCGCCGTGCGTTTCATGAAGGAGGCTGGCGCCCATGCGGTGAAGATCGAGGGCGGTGTCGAATTGCTGCCACACATCGCCAAGCTCAGCGTCTCGGGCATCCCGGTCATGGCCCACATCGGTTTCACCCCGCAGATGGAACATCAATTGGGCGGCTATCGTGTACAAGGTCGGGGCGAAGACGGGCAGCGCCTGATCGACAGCGCCAAAGCGCTGGAAGCCGCCGGCGCGTTCGCCCTGCTGATCGAAATGGTGCCCGGCGACGTTGGCGCAGCGATCACTCAAGCGGTGGCGATCCCCACTGTGGGCATCGGCGCCGGCAATCAGTGCGACGCGCAAGTGCTGGTCTGGCAAGACATGGCCGGCCTGCGCCAGGGACGTCTGCCGCGCTTCGTCAAACAGTACGCCGACCTGCGCAGCGTCCTGCAAACGGCGGCCAGAGACTTCGCCGACGACGTACAGGCCGGCACCTTCCCCGGCCCCGAACACACCTTTTAACCAACCGCCAGCAGCAGGAGGCCCCCATGCAAACCCCGAGACAACGCGCCGCCGAAGGCCTCAAGGTGGGCGACCGCTTCAACGTCGTCCGCCGTTTCACACCCGACGACGTCCATCACTTCGCGCAACTGTCCCGCGACTACAACCCCGTCCACTGCGACGCGCACTATGCGCAACTGCGAGCATTCAAAGCGCCGATCACCCACGGCCTGCTCACGGCCAGCCTGATGACCGAAATCGGCGGCCAGATCGGCTGGCTCGCCACCGGCATGAACCTCCAGTTCAAGCGCCCCGTCTATCCCGGCGAAACCATCACCTGCCACTGGCTCATCACCAGCATCGACGAGCGAGGCCACGCAACAGCCGAAGTCAGCGTCTTCAACGAACAACACATCACCGTGCTCGAAGCTATCACCACCGGCGTCCTGCCCGGCGCGCCAGAACGCGAATACATGAAACACATGCTGGCCGAGGGCGACCCTACCAATGGCGCGCGATGACGCGTTTAAACAGAGTTGTTTATATGACACCCGGTGTTACGTCCCCAAGGCTACAACGCCTTGCGCCATTGCCTACGACTACGCCAGAATCCGCCGGCTTGTGCGCCTAGAGTGCGGGTTCTATCGTGGGTCGGTCGCTGATAAAGCAGCGATCGGGTTTGGTAGCCCGGTTTCACACATGGCGCAAAACGTCACCTTACGCAGATGCCTTCTGGCGCCTGTGTTTTATGGTGGCCATGCGCAGGGCGCTTTCGAGCGCGCCGGTTTTTCCATGTGTGCCGGTCTACCAACCTTCGTAATGGCCACCACCCTCGTTTGGTAGCGAATGTGATGGTTCCCTTAGCCACATATGGAGCGTCACTATGGTCAAGGTCACACCAAACCCACCCGTAACCGAAACGGTCTCACCCTACGAATCCTCCGATTCCCGAAAACTCAGCGAAGCCGCCGAACGCGCCCTCGACCACTACCTGAACCCCGCCAGCCAAATCATGGCCACGCCCTACACACCCAACGCCATGTTCCTGGCCAACCCCAAAATCGCCACCGAGGAATTGCTGGCGAACGCCAGTGAATCACTGGGTTCGGCAACGGTGATGTTGGGGGATGTGGCCGCGCTGGTGGAGGGGCCGATTCGCAAGCCGCTGCTGGGCATTGCGCAGGTGGTGATGCTGGGGGAACTGGCGGTGAATCAGGCGTTGGATAATGTTGTGCCGACGGCATAACGAACGCTCCCTCCTTGGCGGCGTTAAATAGGTCGCCACGGAGGGACTAACTAGAAACAGGAACGCGTTAGGCATCTGCCTTCAGGACGAACCGATAGGCGAATTCTCAGATTCCCAACATCTCGCTCCGAAAGCTCAAGATCGCCCTGCTATGGTTTGCAGCCTGCCTCTATGCCAGACTTCGACTGCCGTTACTTCTACAAGGATGTTCAAGATGTCGGGCAAACCTGCCGCTCGTATTACCGATCCCACGTCCTGCCCACTACCAGGGCACGGAGTCAACCCAATAGCCTCTGGGTCTCCAGACGTTTTCTTCGATGGCTTGGCTGCCGCACGACAGACTGACAAGAGCGCATGTGGAAGCGCAATTGTCGGAGACGTCGCCTCCACGGTTCTCATCAATGGCTTGCCCGCAGCAACCTTGGGTAGCACGGGGGCTCATGGCAACAATGTCATCAGTGGCTCCGGTACCGTAATCATTGGCAATTCGCATACTCCCGCGCCGTTTACGCCTCCACTGCCGTTAGTCCTGCCTAATACCTTTGGTCAATCATTCAGCGTGCTCAATAGCGAGACCGGTGAGCCATTGGCACTCAGGGATTTTGTTGCAACCATCGACGGGGTAAAAATCACGGGCGTCACGGATGCAAATGGAGTTGCTCACGTAAAGGCGCCATCGAAAGACTCAAAAATCTCTCTGCACGTCATATTTAATGCTCCGGCAAGAACACTCGACGAACTGTCGGAGGGGCAGTAATGGCTGACAATTTCTCAACGAAAGCGACCGCTCAAAAAATCAAACCCGGCGAGTTCATGTGCCCCATCCCGGTAAAAGTCGATGATCGTGCGGCGACACGCGAAGCGATCATTCAAAGCTTTCGAAAGGCAGGTGGCGTCTTTACCGAACGCTCTAGTTGGGGAGCGGCCAAGGCCAAACCTGACATGGAAAAGGATTGGGACTATTCAATGATTGCTCTGCATCATGCCGGGCGCTCATACGAATGCACTCCAGGCGGAAGCAAGCAGATGAAAGGCGTTCAATCCCATCACATGGGTAACGGCTTTGACGATATCGGCTACCACTATGGGATCGCTTGCGACGGAACGGTTCTCGAAGGCCGTGACATCAGGTTTCTAGGGTCGAACGTTCACCTGTTCAACACAGGCGTGATCGGAATAGTGCTTCTGGAAAACCTGACTACTGCAGAGGAAGGCGGAGACATCGTTGCGAAAGGCAGGGAAACCCTGGAGTACTTCGGGGTTAGCACAACAAATGTCATACCTGCGGCACAGATTGACTCGTTACTGCGATTGATCAAAGTGCTTAAAGACGTTTTTCTGATCAAGAATTTTGGCGGCCACCGGGAGTACCCCGGCCAAGTGAGTGAAGGGAAAATCTGCCCCGGCAACATTGGCATGGAGCTTGTCAGAAACATCCGCACCAAGACCGGACTTCTCCCACCACCGAAGCCAGGCGCGGAATGAAATATTTTATATTTGCAGGATTGGTCTCGCTTTTAATCATCCTGAACGTGGGCTTCTATAACGAAGTATCTGATGGTGAGGTCAATCGAGTTTTCTTCATTAAGAAGGATCCAAGCATGCGTGTGAAATTTACAAACATCCATGCAAACGATGGGAATTACCGTCGAGTAGAAAAACTCACGAACGAGCAAAGGCAGGACATCATTGACTATTGCAAATACAGATTAGGTATTGACACAAAAGTGTCAACACAAGCTGAAATTGAAATGTGCGCAAAGAGATAAAACAAGACAAGCCGAATAACTGGATGTTCATTCAACCTGTTCAGGAAGCAAAATCAGCGCTCGATCTGATTTTTGATTCCATCAATGGTATTTTCGGCCAATGAATCTATATCGCGGCTTCGTTTACCTGACATTACTTCTCTGCGCTGGCTGTGTAAAAACAGCCAACATCCCGCCCGCCGACCTTACTTTATCGTCTTTCGAATTAGGACCGAATAATCTTTTTACTGTGAAATTCACTTCAACAGTAGATTTGGCTAGCGCATCCAATGATTTCGAGAACTCTAATCAGCTCACGCCAACGCTGATCTGCTCACTAGACGGCGATATGGATTTTTCGTCCAAGCATTCAATCAATATAAAGGCTGAAGGCCTGGTGAATGCGAGCAGCCAAACCAGACCAAATTACACTTTCACCTCAGAGCTTGTTTTCTACAACGCTAGACCCTACGGGACGCAACTCGATCTGAATGATTACGAAGCCGTCCGACCGCTACTAGCCAATAAAGCTTTCATACCCTGCAAGGTACGCATTACCGCGTATGGATATAAAACCTATTACACAAAGTCATTGATCATTCCAACCACGAAAATGACAGAACAGATATTTAAGAAGCCTTAGATAAAACCTAAGCAAGAACAACCTGAAGTATCTGACTGCTGCTGGATATACCTGGGGGTTATTGGTCGAAAGGAAACCTGCCTCCAGTGGCTCAATCTCCCGTCACAAACCTGTCACCCCCAACCTGCTAACCTCCCCTGCGCCTCCTCCCCACTTACTTAAGAGCCCCAACAAAAGGTGCCCCAAGGTGTACTCCGTCGCCCCACCCCGCCAAAAAATCATCCTCCGCTCCGAAAACCTCCACTCCGAAGACTTCGGCGCCCTCTTCTCCCGGCTCTTCGGCAATCGCTACGCCGACACCCCGCCGATCCCCTCCAACATCATCATCGGCGGCGTCTACGGGCGGCACGACGGGGTCAGTTTCCGGCGTATGCATTACCACGGTGATTTCACCGTCACCTTCCCCGACCCGCAGGACGAGATCACTTTTGTGATTCCCACGGCGGGCAAGATTGTGTTCAACCACCGCACCGAGTCCGTCGGTGTGGCGCAAGTGGGGTTGGCGATTGATAAGGCGGATATCCGCTCGATGCGGTTTCTCGACAATCACGCGCAGCACGGGATTTCGGTGAATCGGGGGCAACTGACGGAGCGGTTGGCGGCGTTGTTGGGGCGGCCGGTTGTGCAGAAGATTGTGTTTGAGCCGGTGGTGGATCTGCACTCGGCAGCGTTTGGCGGGATCAAGGCGTTGATTGATCTGGCGACGGGGACGGAGTTTGATCTGTTGCTCAACAGCGGGACGCTGATGCCGTCGCGGTTGCGCGAGATGTTGATCGATGCGGTGCTGGAGGCGTGGCCGCACAATTTTACCGAGGCGTTGCGCCAGCCGGCGCCGAGGGTGGCGCCGCGGCATGTGAAGTTGGCGATGGAGTTTATTCAGGCGCATCCCGAGCAGTTGGTGAGTGGGGTTGAGTTGGCGCGGTTGAGCAATGCCAGTCAGCGCGCATTGCAGGATGGGTTTCGGCAGTTTGTCGGGATGTCGATTGTGGCGTATCAGCGGCAGGTGCGGCTGGAGCGCGCTTTCGAGGCGCTGGGGCAGCGGCATTCGGCGTCGGTGACGGAGGTGGCGTTGCGCTTTGGCTTCAGTAATGTCGGGCGGTTTTGTCAGTATTTTCATCAGGCGTATGGGGTGAGTCCGGCGCAGTTGAGGGGGCGGGGTTGATTGGTTTATCGGCGGGGATGCTGGTGGATCAGTTGATGGTGATGTTGGCTGTCATGGCGCCTTCGCGAGCAAGCCCGCTCCCACAGGGTTATGCAGTGGACTCAAGACTGGCGCTGGTCGGTGACACGGCTGATGTGCTGGACTCAGGTTTGGCGGCTGGCGGGGATCTGAATGTGGGAGCGGGCTTGCTCGCGAATGCGGCGGGTCAGTTGATGGTGATGTTGGCTGACATGACGCCTTCGCGAGCAAGCTCGCTCCCACAGGGTTAGTTGGTGGACTCAAGATTGCGGCTGGTCGGTGCCATGGGGTTATGTGCTGGGCTCAGGGTTGGCGGCTGGCCGGAATCTGAATGTGGGAGCGGGCTTGCTCGCGAATGCGGTGGGTCAGGCGAGGTGATGGTGACTGACACGGCCTCTTCGCGAGCAAGCCCGCTCCCACAGGGTTAGTGGGTGGACTCAAGATTGCGGCTGGTCGGTGCCATGGGGTTATGTGCTGGGCTCAGGGTTGGCGGCTGGCCGGAATCTGAATGTGGGAGCGGGCTTGCTCGCGAATGCAGTGGGGTCAGTTGATGGTGATGTTGGCTGACATGACGCCTTCGCGAGCAAGCTCGCTCCCACAGGGTTAGTTGGTGGACTCAAGATTGCGGCTGGTCGGTGCCATGGGGTTATGTGCTGGACTCAGGTTTGGCGGCTGGCCGGGATCTGAATGTGGGAGCGGGCTTGCTCGCGAATGCTGTGGGTCAGGCGAGGTGATGGTGACTGACACGGCCTCTTCGCGAGCAAGCCCGCTCCCACAAGTTTTTGCGGTGACTCAGGGTTGGCCGTTCCCTGCTCCACCATATTTTGCTGGTGCTTTGTGAATGGTGGTCGTCCTTGACCTTGCGCGGTTGTCCCTGCTTTAGAACGCGTAACTGGCCTTCAGGCTGCCACTGAAACCGTGGCTGTCACCACCGCCGCTGGCACCGACTTCTGCGCCGACGCTGACCGCGCCGAGGCTGGCCATCAGGTTGACGCCGCCGCTGAACTGGTCGCGGTTGTCGAAGGCGGCGCGCTGTTCGATGTCTAGGCCCAGCAGGTGACTTTGGCTGTTGACGTCGTTGTTGCCCAGGGTGCGTTCGTAGCCGACTTGTACGCCCGGCACCAGTTGCCATGCGCCCATCGCCACCGGGGCAAATGCCACGTTGAGGTTGGCGACGGCACTGCGGCGGGTGGCGGTGTTGTCGTCGATGTCGAGTGCCAGTTCGCTGCCGTTCTCTTGGAAGCCTTTGAGGTCGAGGTGGCTGACGCGCAAGCCGAGGCTCGGTTCGAGGATCATGCCGTTGACCGGTGCGCGGTAACCCAGCGCCAACGTCGCGCCGGAGAGGTTGCCGTGAGTGTCGCCCTTGGCCGCGCCGAGGCCGCCACCGAGTTCGCGTTTGCTGTCGTAATCGACGTAGCCGGCGCTGGCGTTGGCGTCGACGAACAGGCCACGTTCCAGGCTAGTGAAGCCGTAGCGCGCGCCGAGGTTGAAGAAGGTGAAATCGGTATCGGCCTCGCCGCCCGCGCCGCCGACGGTGCCTTTGCTGTAGCCGAAGCCGCCGCGTGCGCTGAGTTGTTCGGAGAAGCGCTGGGTGATACTAACCATCAGGCCCTGGCTGTGTTCGTTGCTGCTTTCGGCGTGGGACGAGCCGTCGGTGCCGAGGTAACCGGCGAGCGCGGTGGTCCACAAACGGTATTGGCCGACTTTCAGATCGGTGCCGCTGGCGTAGGGTGCGGCGGCTTGTTCGATCAGCGCGTTCTGCCGCAGCAAGTAACTGGCGGCGTCGGCGTGAACTTGACCGCCAACCTGGGATTCGACACCGCCGAGGGTGCCGGCGTCGATGGCCGATTGCAGGTAGTAGTTGTAGGCGCTGTAGGTGCCGGACAGGTTGGTGTTCTGCAACTCGCGGAGCAATTGGGCACCGGCAGCGGCGTTGCCGATCAACCCCGCCTGACCCGGCAGGCTGTTGTACTCGACCAGTTTGCCGCGCAACACGTAGATGGTTTCCTGCGACAGGCCGAGGCCTTGTTTGAGGTAGTTGTCCATGCTGCCGTATTCGGCAGTGACCTCATCCAGACCGGCCTGGAGGTAACTGGCCTGCACCCCCAGCAGCGGCGCGTACACCGAAGCCATGCTTGGCGGCATCGCTTTAAGAGTCGCGGCGACGCGGGCGGCGGTGTAGTCGTTGGTCGCCAGGTAGTTGGCCATGATGGTCGCGTTATCGACCCCGGCGATGCTCTGCAGCACGGCGGCGGTCCAGCCGGTGCGGTCCTTGCCGGCGGTGCAATGGAACAATTGTGCGCCGTCGGTGGTAGCCAGTTCGTTGAACAGCTTGCCGAACTGACCGCGCATCCCGGCGTCGCTGACGAAGGCGCGGTTGGTCTGCTCCATCATGGCGATGGCGTCGGCGGCGCTTTTGAACGACACGGTGGTGATGTTCGCGCCGGAGGTGGTGCTGCCGATGACGTCGATGTTCTGGTAGGTCGCACCGGTCAGCATCGTATCCGGCGTGCCGGCGATTTCGCTCGGCGTGCGCAGGTCGTAGACGGCTTTGACACCGAGGCTGTTGAGGGTCGCCAGATCCGTTGCCGACGGCGTGATCGCGTTGGAGCGGTAAAACACGCCGCTACGCATGGTGCCGTCGTGGGCGGTGGAATACGCAGTGGTCAGGCCGGCGACATCACGGAAGTTGTCGATACTTTGCAGGCGCGGCGTGTCGAGCGCGACAGGCTCGGCAGCGTGGGCAGCGGCGATGGACAGGCTCAGAACGGACAGCGAACACACAAGACGTTGAAACACAGTGCAGCCTCATTGGAATTAGCGTTGGGCTGGCTACTATCTGCAATCAACTGATACCGAATATGACAGAACGACTGCGCAAGGAAATGGCTGCGCGATCGGGCCGTGGGCTGCGTTTTTTGTCCGTATCTGCCAGAGAGCCACTGTAGGAGTGAGCCTGCTCGCGATAGCGGTGTGTCAGACAACGCAAATGTCAGCGATATACCGCTATCGCGAGCAGGCTCACTCCTACAGGGTTCGGTGATGAATGTGGAGTTTTCGGTTGAAGGCGATTCCGTCCATAATCCCTCCCCCAAATGGACTGACACAGGAAATGTGAAATGGACACCACTCAATGGCTCGGTTTGTTCGAGCGGGCTTTTCGCGGCATGGAAAAGAATCTTGAGCAAGTGCTGCAACTCAACAGTTGCCGCGAGCATTGGATTCAAGCCCAGATCAGTCTGCAAGCCTGGTTCGAAGATGAGATCGAGATCTGGACGGATCTGCCGATAGGCGACCGACGCAAAGCGGACCTGTACTCATTGGACGACAACGGTGCGCCGAGGATGGTCGCCGAAATCAAATGCCTGGGCGATGTCTCGCAGGCCAAGTGCCTGGAAGGCGATTGGTCAGTGCGGGCCGATGTTGATCGGTTGCGCTCTTTCGAATGCCCCACCCGCCTGTTCGTCCTGGTCATCGCCAAAGGCGAGCGCGAAACCAATACCGGACGTCGCCTTCGCGAAGATGAATGGGTGGATGGCCGGACATGCGTCACTGTGGATCTGCAATTTGCCCTGGTTCGGATGTGGGCTTTGTAGGTCAAGTTCTTCATCCACTTCTGCACGCGACGTGGGCCGACATCGCGGCTCGCTCGGGTGCGCCGTTGCTCAACATCGAAGTGATTTGCTCGGATCGACGTGAGCATCGTCGTCGGGTTGAGCAGCGGCAATCAGACATCACGGGGCTGACATCACCGAGTTGGTTTTCTGTTGTGAATCACGAATATGAGGCCTGGACGCAGCCGATCCTTCGGCTCGACACCACGAGTCTCTCCGTGGATCAGGCGGTGGAAATCATTGTGGGAACTGGCCTGCTGGCGATTGGGGCGAGCCTGCCAAAGTGATGGCGACTGACATGGCCCTATCGCTGGCAAGCCAGCTCCCACGGTTTTTTGCGGTGAGCTCAGGATTGGCGGCTGCCAGAGATTCAAAGTGGGAGCTAGCCTGCTAGCGATTTCGGTGCATGACAATCTCCAGCTCCTCGCCCCATTCCGGCACCTGAAAGTAGCTGGAGATCAAATCAAACTCTGCATCCGAAGCGGCAAACTCATGTTCGGCCAGCGCATTGCGTGCATGTAGCCGGGCGCGGCAAGTATCGTCATCCACCGCGAGATAGTGCAGGCAATGCGGCACTTTTGCAGTATCCGCCAGCCCTCGCAACCACTGCCGATCCGCCACGGTATTGGCCGGAAAATCCAGCACCACACTCACCCCCGCGCTAAGCAGATCGATCACCAACGGCCCCAGCACGCCGCGAATCTGCCGCGCACATCGAAGGTAATCCGCCACGGATTTGATCTGCTCCGGATACAGCCGCGACAGCCACTGATCCTCACTGAGCACCAGCGCGCGCTGCTCCTCAGCCAGTAATTGGGACAGTGTCGATTTGCCCGAGGCGATCTTGCCGCACATCAGGTGTAGTGTGGGTGCACGCATTGGGGACGCTTCCTTATGTCGATTGCTGGATAATGCCCAGCGCCTGTCAGCGAGGCAATTGAGGCGCATGACCCAACGAGGAACCCAGATGACCACAATCACCGCACGCCACTGCTCGTCCTGGGTGCTACTTACCCTGCTCGCCACTGCCATGGCGCTGACGGCCGGCTGTTCGAGCAAGCGCTACGCCACCAATGGCTCGAACTGCTACGCCAAAGCCGTGCCCACTTCCGGCGAAGGCGGTCTGGCCTGGGGCGATACCTTGAGCATGGCGCGCAAGAAGTCGTTGAATAACTGCATGCGTTATGCGAGCCGCTCCGGAGGGACGCCGAACACTTGCCAGGTGGTGCAGGCGCAGTGCAAGCGCTGACGGCACCGATAATGATGTTGGCTGAAACGGCCCTATCGCTGGCAAGCCAGCTCCCACAGGGTTATTGGGTGGACTCAGGATTGGCGGCTGCCAGAAATCCAATGTGGGAGCGAGCCTGCTCGCGAATGCGATGGCGACTGACACGCCCTCTTCGCGAGCAGGCTCGCTCCCACATGGGGTTGTGCAGTGGACTCAGAATTAGCGGCGGGTTCCCGCAGGTTTTGCGGCGGAGAGGGGATTGGCGTCCAGTGTGCCGTCCTGAACCATGCGGTTCATGGCGTTGGCGTTCAAGTACACAGCAGTATTAGTGAGAGTCATTTTGCCGACTCCATGTCCCCACAATACTCACTTGTGGTGAGGGGATTCATCCCCGATGGACTGCGTAGCAGGCCCGCTTCTTTATTGGTTGAAGAAGCCCGGCCCACTTTGCCCGCCATCGGGGATGAATCCCCCCACTACAGGTTTACTCAGCAGAAGTGACCGTCTGCTATCAGCGATTCAAACCCGCCGCATTAGCCCGCGCGGTGTGCAGCTTTTTATAACTGTCGATCAGACGCAGGTGACGATCCAGCCCTTCGAGCTTCATGCTGGTCGGCGTCAGACCGTAGAAACGCACGCTGCCATTGACCGAACCGATCGCCGCGTCCATGCGTTCGTCACCGAACATGCGGCGGAAGTTGGCCTCGTAATCGGCCAGTTCCAGATCCTCGTCCAGTTCCATTTCCAGGCACACGTTCACCGCTTGGTAGAACAAGCCGCGTTCGACGGTGTTGTCGTTGTATTGCAGGAAGGCTTCGACCAGATCCTTGGCCTGTTCGAATTTCTGCAGGGCGAGGTAGATCAGCAGGCGCAGTTCCAGAATGGTCAGCTTGCCCCACGGCGTGTTGTCGTCGAACTCGATGCCGATCAGCGTGGTGATGTCGGTGTAATCATCCAGCTCGCTGTTTTCCAGGCCTTGAGCAAGGTTGCGCAGACCGACCTTGCTCAGGCTGTGCAGGTTGAGGATGTCGGCGCGGAATTGCAGGGCCTTGTTGGTGTTGTCCCAGATCAGGTCGTCCACCGGATAGATTTCCGAGTAGTCCGGCACCAGGATCCGGCAGGCATTGGCGCCGAGGTCGTCGTAGACCGCCATGTAGGCTTCTTTGCCCATGTCTTCAAGGATGCCGAACAGGGTTGCGGCTTCTTCGGCGTTGGAGTTTTCGCCTTGACCTGAGAAGTCCCATTCGACGAATTCGAAGTCAGACTTGGCGCTGAAGAAGCGCCACGACACCACCCCGCTGGAGTCGATAAAGTGCTCGACGAAGTTGTTCGGCTCGGTCACGGCCTGGCCGGAGAATGTCGGCTGCGGCAGATCGTTCAAGCCTTCGAAACTGCGGCCCTGCAGCAGCTCGGTCAGGCTGCGCTCCAGTGCAACTTCCAGGCTCGGGTGCGCGCCGAACGAGGCGAACACGCCGCCGGTACGCGGGTTCATCAGGGTTACGCACATCACCGGGAATTCACCGCCCAGCGACGCGTCCTTGACCAACACCGGGAAGCCCTGCTCTTCCAGGCCCTTGATCCCGGCGAGAATGCTTGGGTACTTCTCCAGCACTTCCTGCGGCACATCGGGCAAGGCCATCTCGCCTTCGAGGATTTCGCGTTTGACCGCGCGCTCGAAGATCTCCGACAGACATTGCACCTGGGCTTCAGCCAGGGTGTTGCCGGCGCTCATGCCGTTGCTCAGGAACAGGTTTTCGATCAGGTTCGACGGGAAGTACACCACCTCGCCATCCGACTGGCGCACGAACGGCAGCGAGCAGATGCCGCGCTGGGTGTTGCCGGAGTTGGTGTCGTACAGGTGCGAACCTTTGAGCTCGCCGTCGCGGTTGTAAATGTCCAGGCAGTATGGGTCGAGAATCTCTGCCGGCAGCTCGTCTTTCGGGCCCGGTTTGAACCAGCGCTCATTCGGGTAATGCACGAACTCGGCGGTGGCGATGTCCTCGCCCCAGAACTGGTCGTTGTAGAAGAAGTTGCAATTCAGGCGCTCGATGAACTCGCCCAATGCCGAGGCCAGCGCGCCCTCTTTGGTCGCGCCTTTACCATTGGTGAAACACATCGGCGAATGCGCATCGCGGATGTGCAACGACCAGACGTTAGGCACGATGTTGCGCCACGAAGCGATTTCGATCTTCATCCCCAGATCAGCGAGGATCCCCGACATGTTGGCGATGGTCTGCTCCAGCGGCAGATCTTTACCGGCAATGTAGGTGCCCGCTTCAGAGGTCGAATGCGGCATCAGCAAGGCCTGCGCATCGGCGTCGAGGTTCTCGACTTCTTCGATCACGAACTCGGGGCCGGTCTGCACGACTTTCTTCACCGTGCAGCGATCAATCGAACGTAGGATGCCCAGACGATCCTTCTCGGAAATGTCTGCCGGCAATTCGACCTGGATCTTGAAGATCTGGTTGTAGCGGTTTTCCGGGTCGACGATGTTGTTCTGCGACAGGCGAATATTCTCGGTCGGGATGTTGCGGGTTTCGCAGTACAGCTTCACGAAATAAGCCGCGCACAAGGCCGACGACGCCAGGAAGTAGTCGAACGGCCCCGGTGCCGAGCCATCGCCCTTGTAGCGAATGGGCTGATCGGCGATCACCGTGAAGTCGTCGAACTTGGCTTCAAGTCGAAGGTTGTCGAGAAAGTTGACCTTGATTTCCATGCGGGTTTACCAGAGAGCAGAAACGAATTGGCGGCCATTATCCGGGTTTTCAGCCTGACGTCTTGTGCTTTTGCGTAATCGCCGCCGGGTGGGCTCTGCTGCGTCTTGGCGGGTGCGAACGACAAAAATGCCCTGAGCAGTGAATTTTTTCGTGTCTTCTTGTATCTGACGGAAAGAACCCATGCCAGCAAAACAATGGCATCGAATCCGTTCAGCTATGAGTGACCCGCATGAAATCAAGGAAAAACAAGGTCAATCCCATCGGATTGAAAGACATCACGATTGTCGACGACGCCAAGATGCGCAAGGCGATCACCGCCGCCGCACTGGGCAACGCCATGGAATGGTTCGACTTCGGGGTGTACGGCTTCGTCGCCTATGCACTGGGCAAGATCTTCTTCCCCGGCGCCGATCCAGGCGTGCAGATGATTGCGGCACTGGCGACCTTCTCGGTGCCGTTCCTGATCCGTCCGTTGGGCGGCCTGTTCTTCGGTGCGCTGGGCGACAAATACGGGCGGCAGAAAGTGCTGGCCGCGACCATCGTGATCATGTCGCTGAGTACCTTCGCCATCGGCCTGATACCGTCGTATGAGTCGATCGGCATCTGGGCGCCGATCCTGCTGTTGCTGGCGAAAATGGCTCAGGGCTTCTCGGTCGGCGGTGAGTACACCGGCGCCTCGATTTTCGTCGCCGAATATGCGCCCGACCGCAAGCGCGGTTTCCTTGGCAGTTGGCTGGACTTCGGCTCGATTGCCGGTTTCGTCCTCGGCGCCGGTGTGGTGGTGCTGATTTCAACGATCATCGGCGAAGAGAAATTCCTTGAATGGGGCTGGCGTCTGCCGTTCTTCCTCGCCCTGCCGCTGGGCATGATCGGCCTCTATCTGCGGCATGCGCTGGAAGAGACGCCGGCGTTTCAACAGCACGTCGAGAAACTCGAAGAAGGCGACCGTGAAGGTCTGGCGGGCGGGCCGAAGGTCTCGTTCAAGGAAGTCGCGACCAAACACTGGCGCAGCCTGATGACCTGCATTGGCGTGGTGGCGGTGACTAACGTCACCTATTACATGCTGCTGACCTACATGCCGAGCTACCTGTCGCACAACCTGCACTACAGCGAAAACCGTGGCGTGCTGATCATCATCGCGATCATGGTCGGCATGCTGTTCGTGCAGCCGGCGATCGGTTTTATCAGCGACAAGATCGGCCGCAAACCTTTCATTGTGGTCGGCAGTATCGGCCTGTTCCTTCTGGCGATCCCGGCGTTCATGCTGATCAACAGCGGCAAGATCGGCCTGATTTTCTCCGGCCTGCTGATCTTCGCGGTATTGCTGAACTTCTTCATCGGCGTCATGGCTTCGACCCTGCCGGCGATGTTCCCCACACACATCCGCTACAGCGCGCTGGCCGCCGCGTTCAACGTCTCGGTGTTGATCGCCGGTCTGACCCCGACTGCCGTGGCCTGGCTGGTAGAAAGCACCAACAACCTGTACATGCCGGCCTACTACCTGATGGTGATTGCCGTGGTCGGCCTGATCACCGGCGTGACCATGAAAGAGACCGCCAACAAACCGCTGCGCGGTGCCGCACCGGCGGCGTCGGATCTTGAGGAAGCCAAGGAACTGCTCAAGGAACATCACGACAACATCGAGCAGAAAATCGAAGACATCGACGCCGAAATCGCCGAACTGGAAGCCAAGCGCAAGGAGTTGGTGCAGCAGCATCCGCGCATCAACTGATGTAATGACTGACGGCGGCCCTGCCCGGAGGCCGCCGTCGCTCAACGCGTCACAACACGAAGCCGTCACCGATCAAGCGCACCAGAACCTCCCCCGCCTCACTCAATTCACCCGGTGCCTGCATCAGGCGCAACTCGTGCAGCGGCAACTCGGGTAGCCCCTCCTCACTGCTCAACACGCGCATGCCGGGTCGCACTTGCGCACGATCAACAATGCCCACCGCCAGTCCGGCCTCGATGGCTGTTTCCAGCGCGCTGGCACCGGCGCTGACAATCACTGCGCGCCACCGGCGTCCCTGCTCGCTCAATGCATCCACGGCAACGCTGCGATAGGGACAACCCTTGCCGTGCAAGGCCAGCGGTACCGGCCGGGTGAGATCCTGCGTGTAATTGTGCGCGGCAACCCACACGGGCTGGGTCAGGCCCAGCATCCTTACGCAACGCGTCGATGGCGGCGCGTCTGCGACGACCACCAGCAACGCCAGATCCAGTTGCCCGCGTTCCAGACGCGCACTCAACCGACCGCTGGCACCTGTTTCGACTTCCAATTCGATGTGCGGAAAATCTGCCGACAGGTGCGGCAACGTACAGCCCAGGACCGCGCCGGCGTATTCCTCGGAAATCCCCAGGCGAACCCGCCCGCTGGCCAGCGGCGTGCTGAAACTCGCCAGCAATTGATCGTGGTGGCGTAGCAAATCGGAGCTCTGCAGGGCAAAGCGTCGACCCAGTGGCGTGAGGTTGACCGTCTGGTTATCGCGCTCCAGCAAGCGCCCGCCCGCCAGCGCTTCCAGACGCCGCACATGCAGGCTGACCGCTGACGGGCTCTTGTTGAGGAAACTCGCGGCGGCGAGAAATTGCCCGAAGCGCACGATTGCCTGAAAGGTGCGCAACAGTTCGATATCAAGGGTTTCGGCCATTCTTGAGAATTCCTGCATCAGTGGTGCGGATCGTATCGTTTGAATGCATCAGTGCTTGATTCATATCATCGAACTCATTCCTCTGTCAGGTGCCATGCGATGAACGTCATGCCTGTTCGTTTTTTACTGCTGATGGCAATGGTGGTCAGCTGGAGTTCGGGGTTCATTGGCTATCGCTACGTCGCCGATCAGGGCAGCGTATACCTGGCCTCGTTGTGGCGTTTTGTATTGGCGGCATTGCTGTTGCTGCCGTTCGCCTGGGCCGGCTTGCGTGGTTTACGCGGCAAGGACATGTTGCATCAGGCACTCCTTGGGCTATTCGCGATGGGTGGCTACATCGGACCGATTGCCGCCTCGATTCAACTTGGCGTCACGCCTGGCACTGCGTCACTGTTTGCCAATCTGTTGCCGCTGACGATCGTGCTGCTGGCCGGCAGCGTCCCAGGCCAGCGCACACGTGGCTGGCAATGGCTGGGTGTGGCGCTATGCGTGATCGGCATGCTGCTGGCCAGCGCCGCGAGTGTCGAATGGGCCGGTGCGGGGTTGTGGGCCTACAGCTTACCGTTACTGGCGGTATTGTCGCTGGCGGCGGCCACCTTGTTTGAGAAAGCCCGGCCGGGCATTGCAATACCGGCCACCACGGCGCTGTTCATTCAGGTATGCGCGGTGATTCCTGTATTTGCGCTGCTGGCTGGCCTTGAGGGTGAATTGCGCCCGCCCATCACTGCGGATTTTGTCAGTGGCGTGCTGTGGCTGGTGATCTTCTCGACGTTTGGTGGCTACGGATTTTATTGGCTGTGCTTGCAGCAATTCAGCATACAGCGCATCAGTGGCGCGCTGTTTCTGACGCCACCGGTGACACTGTTGTGGGCGTGGATGCAGTTCGACGATCCGCTGAGTGCCAGCGCGCTACTCGGTATCGGTCTGACCTTGGTCGGTTTGCCATTGCTGGGGCGAGCGCCGAGCGAAAAAGTGTGTGCCGTCGGCATCCGCCAGGAAACTAAATCCGCAGGCGACAAGTCACTGACTTAGCGGAGGTTGAGGCATTTCGCCGAACCTCGTTTATTGAAGATGCCAGCGTGGTCACTCATACCAATCGTCGCAACAACCTCTCGCTGGACAGCCTGAATTTCTTCCTCGCCGATGTGCGCGATGGTCTCGGGCCGTATCTGGCCATTTACCTGCTGGCCGTTCATCACTGGGAGCCGGCCAGCATCGGGCTGGTGATGACCCTCGCAGGCATTGCCGCCCTTGTCACCCAGACGCCCGCCGGTGCCCTGGTCGACAACACACGCAGTAAACGAGCGGTGATCGCGATTGCCGCGTTACTGGTGACCGGCAGTTGCGTGGTGTTGCCCTTCGTGACGTCCTTCAGTCTGGTAGCGATCACCCAAGCGCTGAGCGCCGCCGCGGCATCGGTGTTCGCTCCAGCCATTTCGGCGATCACCCTGGGCATCACCGGGCCGCGCGCGTTCACCCGACGCACCGGACGCAACGAGACCTTCAACCATGCCGGCAACGCCTGCGCGGCGCTGCTGGCCGGTGGATTCGCATACCTGTTCGGGCCGGTGGCGGTGTTTTATCTGATGGCGGTCATGGCGCTGTGCAGTGTTATCGCCGTGAGCTTCGTCGATGCCAACGCGATCAACCATGATCTGGCCCGGGGCCTTGACCCCAGCGACGCTACACACAGTAAAGCGCCCTCGGGATTGGCGGTGTTGCTGACCAACAAGGCGCTGCTGATGTTCGCCATCTGCTGCGCCCTCTTTCACTTGGCCAACGCAGCGATGCTGCCACTGGTGAGCCAGAAACTGGCGCAGGTCAATTTGCAGATGGCGACGCCACTGACCTCGGCCTGTATCGTTGCCGCACAACTGGTCATGGTGCCGGTCGCCTTGCTGGTCGGGGCCAAAGCCGATGTGTGGGGACGCAAGCCGCTGCTACTCGCAGGCTTCCTGATTCTGCCGCTGCGTGGCGTGCTTTATACGTTATCCGCCGACCCTTACTGGTTGGTAGCGGTGCAGATGCTCGACGGCGTCGGCGCGGGGATCTTCGGTGCGCTGTTCCCGGTGGTAGTGAAAGACCTGACGCTGGGCACTGGACACTTCAACATCAGCCTCGGCGCTCTCTCGACGGTGTTTGGTCTGGGCGCAGCATTGAGTGCCAGCGTGGCGGGCATTGTGCTGCAGGAGGCAGGTTACAACGCGGCATTTCTCACCCTGGCAGTGATTGCCGGAGTGGCGTTCGTGCTGTTGTGGCTGGCGGTGCCTGAGACATTGCCGCAGGTGGGGAATATTGAGCCGGCGCTGCAACCTGAGGAGGAAGGATTTGGCTAAGAATGTGCTTGAGTTCAGCGATAGTGATCTGGCGCAGATGCAACGCTTCAATCGCAAGCTCGCCTGGCTGCCGCGTTTTCGCATCCGCAATCGGCTGACGCCGCGTTTGATCCAGGCATTGCTGCGTGCCAGTCAGATTCTCAGCGCGGATAAAACGCTCAAGCATGATCTTCATGCGCAGAACATTGTGGTCCACTCACAAGGCACTTCAGTACCCGTCCGAATCATCCGCCCGCAAGGAAAGGCTCAAGGTGTGGTGCTGGATTACCACGGTGGCGGCTGGGTGATCGGCAATGCGCAGATGAACGACGACCTTAATATCGGCATGGTCAAGGCATGCAACGTGGCGGTGGTATCGGTCGACTATCGGTTGGCAGTCAATACGCCAGTTGAGGATCTCATGCAGGATTGTCTGTGCGCTGCACGCTGGCTGTTGAGCGATGATTGCACGGAGTTCGTCGGCCTGCCGGTAATCGTTGTCGGCGAATCGGCAGGCGCGCATCTGGCAGCTGCCACCCTGTTAGCGCTCAAAGCATCATCCGATCTGCTGCAGCGGGTCAGCGGCGCCCTGCTCTATTACGGCGTTTACGATCTCGCCGGCACCCCAAGCGTGCACGCAGCACCTGCTGACACGCTGGTACTCGACGGCCCGGGAATGGTCGAGGCGCTACGCTTGTTGACTCCAGGATTGAGCGATGATGAACGCCGGCAGGCGCCACTGTCTCCGCTGTACGGCGACTTGAGCGGATTGCCACCGGCGTTGATGTTCACCGGTGAACTGGATCCGCTGCGCGATGACACGCTGGAACTGGCTGAGCGCTGGCAACAATCAGCACCGGTTGAAATCCATCTACTGCCCTCGTCCGCCCATGGCTTTATCCATTTTCCGACCACCATGGCTAGTCGTGTTTTGTCCTACAGTCGGGCTTGGATTTCGCGTCAGATCAGGGCAAAAACAAGCAGTTAGGGCCTGTATTGGCAGGAAAATACTTTCCTGCGGGCAAAACAAAACCCCAACTGCTTTCGCAATTGGGGTTTCGGAATTTAATCTTGACGATGACCTACTCTCACATGGGGAAACCCCACACTACCATCGGCGATGCATCGTTTCACTTCTGAGTTCGGGATGGGATCAGGTGGTTCCAACGCTCTATGGTCGTCAAGAAATTCGGGTACTGACTCGTGACCGGTTGGCCTCGCTTCAGCAAATCGGGTATGTGATACAGGTGTTTGTGAGCATCGCGAACTTTCGGTTCATTGCGTCTTCACACACCGCAATCTGGTCTCTTTCGAGCATGCAGATTGCTTGGGTGTTATATGGTCAAGCCTCACGGGCAATTAGTATTGGTTAGCTCAACGCCTCACAGCGCTTACACACCCAACCTATCAACGTCGTAGTCTTCGACGGCCCTTCAGGGAACTCAAGGTTCCAGTGAGATCTCATCTTGAGGCAAGTTTCCCGCTTAGATGCTTTCAGCGGTTATCTTTCCCGAACATAGCTACCCGGCAATGCCACTGGCGTGACAACCGGAACACCAGAGGTTCGTCCACTCCGGTCCTCTCGTACTAGGAGCAGCCCCTCTCAAATCTCAAACGTCCACGGCAGATAGGGACCGAACTGTCTCACGACGTTCTAAACCCAGCTCGCGTACCACTTTAAATGGCGAACAGCCATACCCTTGGGACCGGCTTCAGCCCCAGGATGTGATGAGCCGACATCGAGGTGCCAAACACCGCCGTCGATATGAACTCTTGGGCGGTATCAGCCTGTTATCCCCGGAGTACCTTTTATCCGTTGAGCGATGGCCCTTCCATACAGAACCACCGGATCACTAAGACCTACTTTCGTACCTGCTCGACGTGTCTGTCTCGCAGTCAAGCGCGCTTTTGCCTTTATACTCTACGACCGATTTCCGACCGGTCTGAGCGCACCTTCGTACTCCTCCGTTACTCTTTAGGAGGAGACCGCCCCAGTCAAACTACCCACCATACACTGTCCTCGATCCGGATAACGGACCTGAGTTAGAACCTCAAAGTTGCCAGGGTGGTATTTCAAGGATGGCTCCACGCGAACTGGCGTCCACGCTTCAAAGCCTCCCACCTATCCTACACAAGCAAATTCAAAGTCCAGTGCAAAGCTATAGTAAAGGTTCACGGGGTCTTTCCGTCTAGCCGCGGATACACTGCATCTTCACAGCGATTTCAATTTCACTGAGTCTCGGGTGGAGACAGCGCCGCCATCGTTACGCCATTCGTGCAGGTCGGAACTTACCCGACAAGGAATTTCGCTACCTTAGGACCGTTATAGTTACGGCCGCCGTTTACCGGGGCTTCGATCAAGAGCTTCGCGTTAGCTAACCCCATCAATTAACCTTCCGGCACCGGGCAGGCGTCACACCCTATACGTCCACTTTCGTGTTTGCAGAGTGCTGTGTTTTTAATAAACAGTCGCAGCGGCCTGGTATCTTCGACCGGCATGAGCTTACGGAGCAAGTCCTTCACCCTCACCGGCGCACCTTCTCCCGAAGTTACGGTGCCATTTTGCCTAGTTCCTTCACCCGAGTTCTCTCAAGCGCCTTGGTATTCTCTACCCAACCACCTGTGTCGGTTTGGGGTACGGTTCCTGGTTATCTGAAGCTTAGAAGCTTTTCTTGGAAGCATGGCATCAACCACTTCGTCACCTAAAAGGTAACTCGTCATCAGCTCTCGGCCTTAAGATCCCGGATTTACCTAAGATCTCAGCCTACCACCTTAAACTTGGACAACCAACGCCAAGCTGGCCTAGCCTTCTCCGTCCCTCCATCGCAATAACCAGAAGTACAGGAATATTAACCTGTTTTCCATCGACTACGCTTTTCAGCCTCGCCTTAGGGACCGACTAACCCTGCGTCGATTAACGTTGCGCAGGAAACCTTGGTCTTTCGGCGTGGGTGTTTTTCACACCCATTGTCGTTACTCATGTCAGCATTCGCACTTCTGATACCTCCAGCAAGCTTCTCAACTCACCTTCACAGGCTTACAGAACGCTCCTCTACCGCATCACTTGCGTGATACCCGTAGCTTCGGTGTATGGTTTGAGCCCCGTTACATCTTCCGCGCAGGCCGACTCGACTAGTGAGCTATTACGCTTTCTTTAAAGGGTGGCTGCTTCTAAGCCAACCTCCTAGCTGTCTAAGCCTTCCCACATCGTTTCCCACTTAACCATAACTTTGGGACCTTAGCTGACGGTCTGGGTTGTTTCCCTTTTCACGACGGACGTTAGCACCCGCCGTGTGTCTCCCATGCTCGGCACTTGTAGGTATTCGGAGTTTGCATCGGTTTGGTAAGTCGGGATGACCCCCTAGCCGAAACAGTGCTCTACCCCCTACAGTGATACATGAGGCGCTACCTAAATAGCTTTCGAGGAGAACCAGCTATCTCCGAGCTTGATTAGCCTTTCACTCCGATCCACAGGTCATCCGCTAACTTTTCAACGGTAGTCGGTTCGGTCCTCCAGTCAGTGTTACCTAACCTTCAACCTGCCCATGGATAGATCGCCCGGTTTCGGGTCTATTCCCAGCGACTAGACGCCCTATTAAGACTCGCTTTCGCTACGCCTCCCCTATTCGGTTAAGCTCGCCACTGAAAATAAGTCGCTGACCCATTATACAAAAGGTACGCAGTCACCCAACAAAGTGGGCTCCCACTGCTTGTACGCATACGGTTTCAGGATCTATTTCACTCCCCTCTCCGGGGTTCTTTTCGCCTTTCCCTCACGGTACTAGTTCACTATCGGTCAGTCAGTAGTATTTAGCCTTGGAGGATGGTCCCCCCATATTCAGACAAAGTTTCTCGTGCTCCGTCCTACTCGATTTCATGACTAAGAGACTTTCGCGTACAGGGCTATCACCCACTATGGCCGCACTTTCCAGAGCGTTCCGCTAATCTCAAAGCCACTTAAGGGCTAGTCCCCGTTCGCTCGCCACTACTAAGGGAATCTCGGTTGATTTCTTTTCCTCAGGGTACTTAGATGTTTCAGTTCCCCTGGTTCGCCTCTTGCACCTATGTATTCAGTACAAGATAACCATCTTATGATGGCTGGGTTCCCCCATTCAGACATCTCCGGATCAAAGTCTGTTTGCCGACTCCCCGAAGCTTTTCGCAGGCTACCACGTCTTTCATCGCCTCTGACTGCCAAGGCATCCACCGTATGCGCTTCTTCACTTGACCATATAACCCCAAGCAATCTGGTTATACTGTGAAGACGACATTCGCCGAAAATTCGCAAAACTCTTAAGAGCCACTCACAAATTTTACCTTAGCCTGATCCGTTACCAGTGAAAGTAACGTTCAGTCTATCTTTCTATCACATACCCAAATTTTTAAAGAACGATCTAATCAAAAGACTAGAAATCAGCATTCACCATCACAGCGATGGAATGCTCATTTCTAAGCTTTCAAACTTCAGAAGCAGTGGTGGTGGAGCCAAGCGGGATCGAACCGCTGACCTCCTGCGTGCAAGGCAGGCGCTCTCCCAGCTGAGCTATGGCCCCGTATTTCTACAGGTTTCCCACACAAAAATTGGTGGGTCTGGGCAGATTCGAACTGCCGACCTCACCCTTATCAGGGGTGCGCTCTAACCAACTGAGCTACAGACCCAATTTCGGGCTGCTTCTATCGTCTTCTTCAATGAATCAAGCAATTCGTGTGGGAACTTATGGAGCAGCTGATGTCGTCGATTAAGGAGGTGATCCAGCCGCAGGTTCCCCTACGGCTACCTTGTTACGACTTCACCCCAGTCATGAATCACACCGTGGTAACCGTCCTCCCGAAGGTTAGACTAGCTACTTCTGGTGCAACCCACTCCCATGGTGTGACGGGCGGTGTGTACAAGGCCCGGGAACGTATTCACCGCGACATTCTGATTCGCGATTACTAGCGATTCCGACTTCACGCAGTCGAGTTGCAGACTGCGATCCGGACTACGATCGGTTTTGTGGGATTAGCTCCACCTCGCGGCTTGGCAACCCTCTGTACCGACCATTGTAGCACGTGTGTAGCCCAGGCCGTAAGGGCCATGATGACTTGACGTCATCCCCACCTTCCTCCGGTTTGTCACCGGCAGTCTCCTTAGAGTGCCCACCATTACGTGCTGGTAACTAAGGACAAGGGTTGCGCTCGTTACGGGACTTAACCCAACATCTCACGACACGAGCTGACGACAGCCATGCAGCACCTGTCTCAATGTTCCCGAAGGCACCAATCCATCTCTGGAAAGTTCATTGGATGTCAAGGCCTGGTAAGGTTCTTCGCGTTGCTTCGAATTAAACCACATGCTCCACCGCTTGTGCGGGCCCCCGTCAATTCATTTGAGTTTTAACCTTGCGGCCGTACTCCCCAGGCGGTCAACTTAATGCGTTAGCTGCGCCACTAAGAGCTCAAGGCTCCCAACGGCTAGTTGACATCGTTTACGGCGTGGACTACCAGGGTATCTAATCCTGTTTGCTCCCCACGCTTTCGCACCTCAGTGTCAGTATCAGTCCAGGTGGTCGCCTTCGCCACTGGTGTTCCTTCCTATATCTACGCATTTCACCGCTACACAGGAAATTCCACCACCCTCTACCATACTCTAGCTTGCCAGTTTTGGATGCAGTTCCCAGGTTGAGCCCGGGGATTTCACATCCAACTTAACAAACCACCTACGCGCGCTTTACGCCCAGTAATTCCGATTAACGCTTGCACCCTCTGTATTACCGCGGCTGCTGGCACAGAGTTAGCCGGTGCTTATTCTGTCGGTAACGTCAAAATTGCAGAGTATTAATCTACAACCCTTCCTCCCAACTTAAAGTGCTTTACAATCCGAAGACCTTCTTCACACACGCGGCATGGCTGGATCAGGCTTTCGCCCATTGTCCAATATTCCCCACTGCTGCCTCCCGTAGGAGTCTGGACCGTGTCTCAGTTCCAGTGTGACTGATCATCCTCTCAGACCAGTTACGGATCGTCGCCTTGGTGAGCCATTACCTCACCAACTAGCTAATCCGACCTAGGCTCATCTGATAGCGCAAGGCCCGAAGGTCCCCTGCTTTCTCCCGTAGGACGTATGCGGTATTAGCGTTCCTTTCGAAACGTTGTCCCCCACTACCAGGCAGATTCCTAGGCATTACTCACCCGTCCGCCGCTGAATCCAGGAGCAAGCTCCTTTCATCCGCTCGACTTGCATGTGTTAGGCCTGCCGCCAGCGTTCAATCTGAGCCATGATCAAACTCTTCAGTTCAAACATCTTTGGGTTTTTAAGAAACCCTAAACTTGGCTCAGCAATCGTTGGTTACATCTTTGATTTCTCGCGGAGTAACTTGTGATGCTGATAATCTTGTTGACTATCAGTCTGACTCCACAAGCACCCACACGAATTGCTTGATTCAGTTGTTAAAGAGCGGTTGGTTAAGATCTTTCGTCTCAACCGAGGCGCGCATTCTACAGCAGCCTCACTTGCTGTCAAGTGATTATTTTCAGAAGTTTTCGAAGATTTCTTCAACAACTTCAACCACTTGCGCTTCCGATCTCTCGTTAGCGGGAGGCGAATTCTACAGCGTTACACGCTGCTGTCAACACCTCTTTTTCTCCGCTTTCGACCGAGAAGATCGAACCGTCAAAAGAGCCAAACATCACCGCTCTTTCAACTCCTTCCAGGCTTCGATGAACTGAAGCGAGCCGCTGCCGAAAACTGCGTAACTCATTGAATCTCAAGGAGTTTTCCGTTTCGACTGCGCCGGAAGTGGGGCGAATTATAGACCTCCAGAATCTGCCGTCAACCGTTAATTTCAGTTTTCTATCAATGCATCGAAAAAGCCTGCTTATATATAGACGCACCGTCAACAGATGCGCAGCATACGGTCCATCGCCTAAAACAACGCCTTCGGATGATGCCTCACAATGACAGCCCAACTTCCTGGATCCCGGCCCTTGCCCGGCTCCCGAATACGCCCTACCCCAGCGCCCCTGCTCAATCCAGGCGAGACCGTGGTGCTGTTCGACGGCGTCTGCAAGCTATGCAACGGCTGGGCGCGTTTTCTGATTCGCCACGACAACAAACAGCGAGTGCGTCTGGCGGCAGTGCAATCGCTAGAAGGTCAGGCCTTGCTGGCATGGGCCGGTCTCCCGGTGGACGAATTCGACACTATGGCGGTGATCCGCGACGAGCATTACTGGGTGCGCTCCGATGCGTTCTTCGAAGTGATTGCACAACTGCCGGCTCGTTGGTCGCCGATCACGCTTCTGCGAGTTTTCCCACGAGCACTTAGAGACTGGACCTACGACCGCGTGGCGCTGAATCGTTATCGGATCTTCGGCAAGTACGACACCTGCCTGTTACCCGACCCCGATCACGAACGACGCTTTCTCAAGTCGCCAATGTGAATGCTCAGCTACATCAACTGCAGCCACTGCCCCGGCGTCATCTTCGTCACCATCATCAAAACAATTACGAACATCCCGAGAAACCCGCAAACACCCATCCAGAACCACTGCCGATAAACAGCCCGGTAATCAGCATCAAGCCTTGCGCCACATTGCACCGCGTCCGCCGCCATCCCCAGCAAACGTTTCTGCAGCAACAGCACCGGCAACCAAAGCGAGCCCACTATAAAGAACAGGATCAGCGATATCAGCACCCATTCCGCGGTCAAGGGCAACCCGGAAAGCCTTGTCAGCCAATAACCCGTCGCGATCTGGATGAAGCCCGCCGGCGTGGTGATCCAGGCGTCATAGCGCACGACCATTCTCGCCACATGCGCAATCACTTGCGGATTGGCCGTGCGACTGGCGGCGATCAGGTACAGATAGGAACCCATGCCGAAGCCGAAGAGGAAAATCGCAGCGATGACATGCACGTACTTCACGCTCAGATAAAGCATGCTCAACGCATCCCGTCAGAGAACATCACGGACAGGCCAAGATTCTGCGGATCGTTGATCGCTGCCATGTATTCGTCGACGCTGATCTCACCGACACAAGGACGGGCCCCCGATTCGGGCAAGTAACCTCGAGCGATCTTCGCGGCCAGAGCGACGGCAGCACAACTAGGGATCTCCGGCCCCTTGTCATTCAGCGCGGTCAGTTGCGCCATCATCGACAACGGCTGGTCGTTCAAGCCGACACCTCGCACATCTATATACATCGCACTTTTGCCATCACCGAAACGCTCAAACCATGTCCCCCAGCGATGCAACCGGGCCGCCCACACCCTGTGGTCACGCACCAGCCCTTTCCTCATCCCCAGTGCAAACAGATAATTGGCCACGCCGCCGAGCTTGAGGCCAGCGCCTGCCTTGAAACTCAACGTGTGCGCACCAAACCGGCTGGCAAAGATGTCCATGTCCGGCACATCAACATTGGCCAGCGCACGAGTGCCCAGGTTCTGCAGCTTGCGCAGGGTCAGGTCTTCCCAGCCCATCACCTCATGCACTTGACCATTGCGCAGTTGGCGGATCGGTTTGCCCGCATACGCCAGTACACCCTCGATCGTCGACAACCCCGGCATTTTCGCTGACGAGGAAATGCCGTGTTCGATCGAGTCGATGCGTTTGAAGTGATGGCGCTGCTCATCGATGATCGCCGACGACAGCGTCGGCACCGAACTGCAACCACTGAGGACGACGACACCGGCCTCTCTCGCTCGGGCATCGAGTATGCCGATGCCATTGACAAACGTCCGGCAGTCCGCCAGATCGCAATAATTGACGCCCGCCTCGATGCAGCTTTCGGCCACTGCATAGGATTGCCCCTGAAACGGGCCGCCCGTGTGAATCACCAGTTGAATATTCATTGCGCGCAGAGCAGCGGTGAAATCGGCGCCCATCGCATCACCACACCAGCGCTCGCAGCTCGCCCCCAACTCAGCGACCTTGCGCTCCAGCTTCTGCGGATCGCGCCCCGAGATCGCCAGATCGACGCCCGGCATGTCGATCAGATGCCGACAAACGATACTGCCAAAGTTTCCATACCCGCCAACCACCAACACCCTGAGTGCCATCAACGCTTCCCTGAACAATTCAACAACTGACCCGTAACCGGATTCGGCGCAGCTTCCCTGATATCACCGGGCCAGGCAAGCCTGCGTCAAAGGACGGCGATGTAGTAACGTCAGCGCCTCGACAACGGAGGTTGATATGAGTAAACGAATCATCGTCATCGGCGCGGGAATCGTCGGCGCGTCAGTTGCGTATCATCTCGCCGCGAAAGGTGCACACGTCATAATGGTCGAGGCCGGTGAGATTGCGTCCGGTGTGACGGGCCGCTCCTTCGCCTGGATCAACACTTCGCACGGCGGACCGGATTCCATTGCGCCGTTGCGCGCAGCGGCCATCGCAGAATACCGCCGACTCGAATCCGAGCTGCCGGGGCTGAAGGTGCGCTGGACCGGTGCGCTGTCTTACGGCGATGGCCGGTTTCAAGCGCCTTCTATATATAGCGCGCAGATTCTCGAGCTTGAACCCAACCTCAAACATCCTCCAGAACGGGCGTTCTTTGCCGCCGAAGAAGGCGCGCTGGATGCCGTGCAGGCAACGCGGGCCTTGATTGCAGGTGCGCAGGCGCAAGGAGCGACTCTGCTTACCCATACGC
This sequence comes from Pseudomonas fluorescens, assembly GCF_004683905.1. Taxonomy (NCBI): domain Bacteria; kingdom Pseudomonadati; phylum Pseudomonadota; class Gammaproteobacteria; order Pseudomonadales; family Pseudomonadaceae; genus Pseudomonas; species Pseudomonas fluorescens. Next base: position 2,726,633 of record NZ_CP038438.1, on the reverse strand, counting down.
CAGTGCTCGGTTTGCAGATTCTGGACGGTATCGTCAGCGGCGTGATCACTGCGACGGGCAAGCACGATGCCGACGTTGTCGTACTGGCAGCCGGAACCGCCACCCCGATGTTGGTGGGTCAACTGAACGTCACCCTGCCCATCGACGCCTCACCCGCAATATTCATCCGTTACAAAACCCAACCCCAACGAGTGAACACGATCATCTCCAGCCCCGAAATGGAAATCAGGCAAGACACTGACGGTACGTTGCTCGCTGCAGAAGACTATGTAGATGAGGCGCCGCTAAACAGCGCGCAAGCCATCGCACAGAGAACGGCCAAAGTCATCCAGCACGAACTGCACGGGGTGCTATCCATAGAGCCGCAAACGGCGTGCGTCGGCCTCAGACCAATGCCTGTCGATGGCATTCCAGTCATTGGCTATCTGCCGAACCTCAGCGGTGCCTATGTTTGCGTCATGCATCCGGGCGTGACATTGGCGGCAGTCGTAGGACGACTGGTGGCCGAGGAGATCGTCGGGGGAGGCTTTGCGACCGCGTTAGCGCCGTGTCGGCCAGATCGATTCCAATCAGCGTTTTGAGTAATTCACCCGCGATAAAATGCAGCGCTGGCAACGGCATGCCATCTTGTACGATGTCTTATCACAGGGTATTACTACGTCTCCTCAACAAAAATAAAACCACGGAGATCGCTACATGGACTCATTCCTGTCCGCCAAGCCTCAAAGCCTTGATCAAGCGAAAGGCAATACCCGCCGCAGTTTCCTGAAACAGTCGCTCGCTGTTTCCGCCACGCTCGCCACTGTCGGCAGCGCCGCACTGCCCCGCTTCTCCGATGCCGCCGAACCCTTGAGTCAGCGCTACCCTGATCCACTGATTCATATCCTCGACGACAGTTTCCTGGAGCTACGCGTTTTCAACGCCAGTGTTGAAAAGCTCGCCACCGGCATGCGCTGGGCCGAAGGACCGGTGTGGGTCGGTGATGGCCGCTATCTGTTGGTCAGCGACATCCCCAATAATCGCATCATGCGCTGGGACGAAATCACCGACTCCTTCACGGTGTACCGCGAACACTCAAACTTCTCCAACGGCATGTGCCGGGATCGACAAGGGCGTCTGATCGTTTGCGAAGGCTCCACCACCACTAGCGAAGGGCGCCGCATCACGCGCACCGAACACAATGGCACGATCACCGTGCTGGCCGACAGTTTCGACGGCAAGCCCTTCAACTCGCCCAACGACATTGTCTGCAAAAGTGATGGCTCGATCTGGTTCACCGACCCGCCATTCCAGACCGGCAACAACTACGAAGGCCACAAAGTCACCCCGACCCAACCCCACGCCGTGTACCGCATCGACGGTGAGAGCCAAAAAGTCACTCGGGTAATCGACGACCTTAACGGCCCCAACGGCCTGTGCTTTTCTCCCGATGAAAAGACCCTGTATGTCGTCGAAGGTCGCGCCAAGCCCAATCGCTTGATCTGGGCGATTACGGTGAAAGACGACGGCACCCTGGGTGAACGCCGCAAGCACATCGAAGGCTTGGACTATGCTGCGATTGACGGCATCAAGTGCGACGAAGCGGGCAACCTGTGGTGCGGCTGGGGCGGTAATGGTGATCCCAAGGCGGACCTGGAAAAACTCGACGGCGTGCGTGTTTTCAATTTGCAGGGCAAGGCCATCGGGCACATTTCATTGCCAGAGCGCTGCCCGAACCTGTGCTTCGGCGGGCGCGAAGGCAATCGACTGTTCATGGCCAGTAGTCACTCGATCTACTCATTGTTTGTGAATACTCGCGGGACTACGTTTGCGTTGTAAAACCGACGTTGGTCTAGCGACAGTTCCGTGAGTAGCGAAACAAGATCCTGCCGCGCATCCGAGGCTGCGCGGTGACGATCCTTGTCGCTGAATTGTCGTTCGATAGCATGCCGCCCTGTATCGACGGCGCCGCCCAAGGGAGAAGTCAGAGTGCCTGGCCCTTGGCTATGCAATACGCGTTGACGAACGTTGCCGTGTGCTGCAAAGCCTGACGTATATCCGGTTTGGCTATTCCATGCCTGTTGGCAAATTGCTCGACCGCCGCGGTGTTGAAACGAGTGGTCTGGATAAAGTCCAGGGCTTCGGGTTTTGTATTCAAAAACCACGCGACCGGAGGAATACTCAGTAGCCACTTCAGCAGTCGGAGTGAAATGTGATGTTTGGGAGACTTCAAGCCCAAAGGTTTAGCCACCTGTGCCAGGAGTTCTCGCAAGTTTGGCGTTTGATCATCAAGCGCCAGCAGTTCCTCGCCCACCATGGCAGGATCAAAAGCACAAACAGCCACCAGTTCGACCAGATAATCCACGGTGACCAGTGGCAGCCAGTGCTCGGCGGTACCGGGCACTGCAGTCAGCTTGCCCTGCACCAGGTTGCGTATCAGCGCCACCAGCGGCTGACCGTCGACGATATGCCCGGTGCGGCTGTGGCCACAGACCGTCGCAGGGTGGACAACGGTCATCTCACCCCCCTTGGCGGACATGACCTGCTGGGTCGCAAAATGCGCCTCCAGCTTGCTTGCCTCGTATCCACCGACACGTCGGTAGACGGCGGGCCAGTTCGTCAACTCCGGCTGACGAGGATCAATGCCGATGCGTTGCAGATGTTCATGATTGTTCAGCATGTAGCCGCCGATCATCACTAAACGGCTTTTTTGCTCAGCCGCCAACAGCGCCACACGCTTTGCCCCCTGCACATTCACCGCACGAGACTGCTCCATCGAAAGCCCCCATGCGAAGTGAGCGCCCAGATGGAATATGACGCTGGCGCGCCTCAGCACCTCCTGATCAGCCAAGCTCAGCCCGAGATTGTCCTGTTCCAGATCGCCAGCCACGGCAAATACCCGTGTCGCGCACCCGCCTAAACTATCAACTTGCTCGCGCAACGCAGCCAGCCGCTCCGGGCGACGCATCAATACCCGAAGGGTGTGACCTTTTGCACTCAGGTTCGCCAGCAAATGTTGACCGATGAAGCCGGTTCCCCCCGTGACAAAGCACTCCACGCTCATTTCCCTGCTCCTTGTTGAAGGTGAGAAATCAAGCGTAAAGTATCGACCCAACTCTACAGTCAAGCGGTGTTTTCATGAAAATCGGCGAACTCGAGGCTCGCAGCGGCGCCAGCCGTCATACGTTGCGTTACTACGAGCAAATCGGCCTGATCTCACCGCTGCGGCAAACCAACAACTATCGTGTCTACACCGAGCAAACCCTGCAGGATCTGGACTTTATCCAGCGCGCGCAAAGCATGGGATTTTCCTTGGGGGAAATAGGCGAGATTCTGGATGCGCAGCGCAACAAGCTGATCGACTGTGCTGACGGCGCGAAGCTGATTGAAAAGAAGATGGCCGAAATCAAACAGAAAATTGCCAACCTCCAAAGCATCCATCGGTATCTGGATGTAGAGCGTGCGACCCTCGAAGCGAGTGCTGCCAGGCAACTTGAGCTTCAACAGTTGAGCGACGCTGCCAATCATTGAACCTACGGCAAATGCGTGGGGAGGCTCCTGCGCAAAGTGTGCTGTGCCTACAACATCCTGCGCCAAAATGGTGTGCCGCTGGGCAAGGCGGATTATGTGCAGCACATGTTTGCGTATCTAAGGAAGTAATTGCAGCGCGAGCTTCGGGTCAATCAGGATTGACCCGGAGTTTTTGCAGAAGAAACGCCAGTGACTCCACCGCCCCGTGATAACTCTGCGTTGAACGCTGCGTATCCCATGACATGGCATCGTCCACACAGAAATCGCCAACGCATTCCATGCTCAGATCCTCATCGAGCAGTCCGAGCGGAATCCACACGTAAGGCGATTCGCGAAGCGGGTTGGGCACGGTCGAGCCGCATTGTGCGCAGAAGTCGTTTCTGTAGCCGCTGGGTTTGACCCAACTGTTAATCAAGTCCTGCCCTGCATCCCAGCGAAAGTCCCGAGCGTTGACCAGAGTGGCGAGGTTGAACCCGACACCGGTTTGCTTGCGACACAATGAGCAGTGGCAGCGATAGAAAAAGCGCGGTTCCACTGAGAGGGAAAAGCGTACTGCCGCGCAAAGACACTGCCCTGTTGTCATGGGGACCTCCTTGGAAAAACGATTGATCAGGCGCTGGCGTCAGGTTTAGAAACAAGCGCGCCGGCAGAACCTCAGGTTACAGACAGAATTTATTGCGCCAAGTGTTAACAGAGATTTGAATGGAATCGTCTATCGAGATGGCGATCCCTCCTCTTGCGCTCAAAGCCTAAATCAGCTTTTCGACCAAAACCGTGTCCGCCTCGATAGACATATCGCCAAAATCGCCCTCGAGAAATAGAACGTTTTCAACAAAGCTGATCCCTTCCAGCTCTCCGAGGACGCGAAAATTTTGAAGGTGCAGAGCACCGAGACTGATGGGCAACTCTGCGCCATCGATATTCCACGCCGTCAGTTTGCATCGGCAGCCGTCCTTCAGGCTGACGACCATTTCGAAACAGCGATGTGCCTGATCCAACGTGAACGATAAAACGTCGCTACTTTCGAGCGCTTGTACATCCATACTGAGCTTCTTATGTTTAAAAGCGCATTCTAACGATCTGCGAGGCCCCGGCCATGACTCAGATAAAAAACCCCGAAGACGCTCCCGCCGCATTCCAGGCAGCCTGGAACGCTCACGACATGGCGGCACTCGGAGCTCTGTTCGATCCGCAAGCGACGTTCGTCAATCGTTTCGGCCACTTCGTTCGGGGCGTCGAGCAGATCGTTGCGCTGCACGCGCCCATTCACCAGACGATCTATCGTGACTCCACTCTTGAGAGTGAACTGATCGATATCGATCCTGTTGCTGACGGGGTGGCGATCATTCACTTCTGGAGTCGTTTGTCGGCCGGTGCTGCGCATCCGGCCGGAGCGCATGTGGTGGATACGCTGATTCTCGCGGTGCTGATCAGGCAGAACGAGGCTTGGCGCATCAGAGCGCTGGAAAATGTGACCCTGACCAACCCGCGCACAGGTGAAGCCACCCTGCGTGATTAGCGGTAATCCGTTTCAGCGCACCGCAAAAGGTTTTTCGCTGCATGCTGCATCCGTTTCACTCCCTGCTCCGTATATTCAACACCCTCATTCGAAGGGTCGAAGAATCAAGGAGACGCACCATGCACATGCTCATCAAACGCCTTGCTGTCGCTTGCTTCACCCTGCTCTGCCTCGGCGCTGGATCCAGTTTTGCCGCCGATACCGTGATGGTTGGCGGCGCGGCCATGTATCCGACCAAGACCATCGTCGAGAATGCAGTCAACTCCAAGGATCACACGACCCTGGTCGCTGCGGTCAAGGCCGCCGGGCTGGTGGATACGCTCAACAGCAAGGGCCCGTTCACGGTCTTCGCCCCCACCAACGAAGCCTTCGCAAAACTGCCCGCCGGCACGGTCGATACATTGGTCAAGCCTGAACACAAGGCCGATCTGACGAAGATCCTGACTTACCACGTCGTCGCCGGCACTCACACGGCTAAACAGTTGATGGACGACGCCAAAATGCACGGCGGCAAAGTGATGCTGAAAACCGTCCAGGGCGAATCGCTGACCGTGATGTTGCACGACGGCAAGCTGTGGGTGCAGGACGCCAAAGGCGGCAAGGCGGCCATTACCATCGCGGACGTCATGCAATCCAATGGCGTGATTCATGTGGTCGATACGGTGCTGATGCCGAATTGACTGGCTGAGGTTGGCGGGCTCTCGTCAGAGCGTCCGCCAACTTCACGATTGAAATGCCTTGCGACTCACACCGAACGCTTTTCCACCCAGCGCCGATATTGCCGGGTGCGAAACGCCATGGCGATCTGCTGCAAAATCAGCGCGCGTAACGGTGACACACCCGGATCAGGCTTTTTCGCCCGACTGAGTTTACCCAGCTGAAACTTCACCACCGCCATGTTCGCCAAGGCCGCAATGGCCTTGTTTTTCCAGGTGATCGGCGGCAATTGCGGGGCGTTGTCCTTGCCCTGCAGCCAGTCACGCGGCAGGTACGGATCGATGGCCAACGCGGTACCGATGCCGACCATGTCCACACCACTGTGCACGACGCTTTCGGCAACCGGACGACGGCGGATGCCGCCGGTGACCATCACTGGCATTTTGGCAACGGTCTGAAGGTCCCGGGCAAATTCGACGAAATAGGCCTCGCGAGCCAGAGTTCGACCATCGCGCGCCTCACCTTGCATGGCCGGAACTTCGTAGCTGCCACCGGACAGTTCCACCAGATCCACGCCCAAATCGTTGAGCAGCTCAACGACCTTTTTCGCGTCGTCAGCGGTGAATCCGCCGCGCTGGAAATCGGCGGAATTGAGTTTGACCGCTACGGCAAACTCTGCAGAAACCACGGCCCTGACTGCCTTGACGATCTCGACCAACAACCGCGCGCGGTTCTGCAGAGAGCCGCCCCACTCGTCCATCCGTTGATTGGTCAGAGGCGAGAGAAACTGGCTCAACAGATAGCCGTGGGCGGCGTGGATTTCCACGCCGGTGAACCCCGCCTGTTCACCCTGGCGTGCGGTATTGGCAAAACGCTGGATGACGTCCTTGATCACACTGGCGGTCATGGCGTGGGGCGTGGCGAAACGCTTGGACAGTTTGCCCAGCTCCAGCGGCACCGCTGACGGCGCCCAGGTTTTCTGCCCGAGGTTGGACTGCATCTGGCGCCCCGGATGATTGATCTGCAACCAGAACTGCGCACCGGCAGAACGGCCGATCCGCGCCCAGCGCTTGAACTTGTCGAGTTGCTGATCATCCTGCAGCACCACGCCGCCCGGCCCGGTCATGGCGCGGCCGTCGACCATCACGTTGCCGGTGATGATCAGCCCGGCACCACCGTCGGCCCATGCCTGATACAGACGCATCAGTTCTGCAGAGGGCGCCTGGTCGGCGTCCGCCATGTTTTCCTCCATGGCGGCTTTGGCGATGCGGTTCTTGATGGTCGAACCGTTGGGTAAGGTCAGGGGGTCGAACACATTCATGGGGCAGTCCTCAACTGGAGATGAGGCCACCATAAGATTGAAGTCAACTTTAAGGTCAATAGCCTTTTTAGCTGATTCGCGCTTTAACGCGCCACATCGCGACACTCTGCAGCGCCCACCACACCTTGTTCGCGCAGTCGATTTATCAGCATTTGCGCATTGTCCGCGCACGCCACTCCCACGGGCTTGCCTTCAATGCCCTGGATGACGAGCTGAAGTTGTTCCTTGTTCTGCGCCAGCCGTTGCTGCAGCACCTCGATTTCTTCGACCTTTTGCTTCAAGCCACTGAGCAACTGGTCATGCTGCCAGCCACTCGCGTTCATCGGCATCAACTGACGGATTTCCTCCAGGGAGAAACCTGCCGCCTGCGCGCCGGTGATGATATGCAACACCCACTGTGTGTCGGGGGCGTAATCGCGATAACCATTGGCTTTGCGCGCGACTGAAGTGATCAACCCGCTCGCTTCGTAGAAGCGGATACGCGATGGCGCCAGTCCGCTGATTTTTGCCAGTTCACCAATTCTCATGTCCGACTCCGCAGCACGTTAACCTTGAAGCTGACTTTAAACCTGAAGGAGTGCAACAGCCAACACGGCAAATCACGCCAGCAACTCAGTCATCCACTGCACCTGCCGCGCAACCTCTTCCAGCCTCTCCTCGGGCACAGCCTGGCGCGCCTGTTTGAAACTGTTCAGGGTTTTCTGTTTCTGCCTTAAAGAACGCTGCCATTTAGCGAGGAATGCCGGGCTGCGTGCTTGCATCAGCAACGGGCCGAAGTACAACTGTTCGGCGCTATAACTCAGTGGTGCGCCGCGCTCGGCGACGATGATTTCGTAGAAGAAACGGTTTTCCTGCAGCACTTCCTCATCAAGAATGCGGTAGCCGTTGTCCATCAGCCATTGGCGCAGGGGTTGCTCGCCGCCGTTGGGTTGCAGGATCAGCCGTTCGTGCCCGCGCAGGTGCGCCTTGCCGCTGTCGAGGATGTCGCGAATCGTCTCGCCGCCCATGCCGCAGAGGCTGATCGCGGTGATTCCGTCATCAGGCTCGATCGCCGCCAGGCCACTGGCCAGACGCACGCTGATGTGCTGCTGCAGATCGTTGTCGCGCACCGTGCGCACCGCGGCATGGAACGGCGTCAGCGCCACCTCGCCGGCCACCGCCGCAACGATGGCGCCACGTCGCATCAGGGCCACCGGCAGATAGCCGTGATCCGAGCCGATATCCGCCAAGCGCGCGCCGGCCGGTACATGCGCCGCCACCCGCTCCAGACGCATGGACAATGTGTGTTCGTTCAACTGCCGCCCTCTTCCCCAGCCGTCGCCGGCGCTGTTGGCCGGACAAGGGGCGCGACTCTAGCGGGCAATGGTGGGTATTTCAAATCCGGACGGGCGCGGTCTTGTTTCGGATTCGGCCTGTCACTGCACAGTCGAGGCATCCACTATCTTCTTTGCAACCGGTCTACTAACCTGCGCGCAGCCGTATCTCAAAACAACAAATGCACTCATGGAAGATCAACCTTGAAAACAGCTCTCGGCGCCCTGCTTCTGCTTGGCCTGTCCACCAGCGCACTCGCGGACTCGCACCCCATCGGCTTCCACCGCACAACCCTGGCGGATCCGCAGCGGCCGCTGGAAATGGTCGTCTGGTACCCGGCGACAACCCATGCACCCGCGCAGGTGATTGACGACAGTCCGGTGTTCGTCAGTGCCTCTGCGGTGCGCGATGCGCCGCCGACCGCCGGCGAGCATCCGCTGGTGGTGCTGTCCCATGGTTACCGGGGCAACTGGAGCAATCAGATGTGGCTGGCCAGTGCGCTGGCCGATCAGGGTTACATCGTCGCGGCAGTCAACCATCCCGGCAGCACCACCCACGACCGCAGTCCGCAAGCGGCGGCGCAGCTGTGGCAGCGGCCGGTCGATCTGCGGCGGGCCATCGAAGCCGTTGTGGCGCAGCCGGGAAAATTTGGCGCGGTGGCGCCGCAGCGGATTGCCGTCGTCGGGCATTCGCTCGGTGGCTGGACGGCTCTGGAAATCGCCGGTGCACGCTTCGACCCCGAGCGTTTTGCCGAGGACTGCAAGGCCCATGCGCAGCTCGCCAGTTGCAACGTCTATAAGCAAATGAACCCCGCCAGCACCGCGCAAGGCAAAGCCGACCTGGCGGCCGACCGGCGTTACAAACCAGTCAGCGCCATCGTTTCGCTGGACCTGGGCCTGTCACGCGGCATGACCGACGCAAGCCTCGCGGCGTTGCCAGTACCGACGCTGGTGATCGCCGCCGGCGCACCTTCCGAAGACCTGCCGGCGCAACTGGAATCCGCCGATCTGGCCAAACGCCTGCCAGCGGCTACCACACGTTATGTCGAGATCAACGACGCCACTCACTTCAGCTTCACGTCGATCTGCAAACCGGGCGCGATCGAGATGCTCGAGGAAGACGCACCGGGCGATGGCGTCATTTGCCAGGATCGCGACAATGCGCGCCCGCGTGAAGTGATCCAGCAGCAGGTGGTAGCGCTGATCAGCGATTTTCTGGCGGCGTCGAAGCCATGACCCCGGCCGCGGCCCCCCTTTGCGAAATGGCTGATGACGGACACCGGTGAGCCGTTTGATCCTGCATCGCTGCAACAGACTCGCCAAATCGCTCCGAGCCGGTTTTAATGCGCGCTTGATGGGCATATGCCCGGCTCCCCTTCTCCGAGTAGAAACATGAACCGCCAAAAGAAACTGCAGCAGTTGTTCAAGGAAAAGGCCAAAAAGGCCAGCGCCAAACTCGCGCCGAAAAAGCCCAAGTACATCAGCAAGGCCGACCGCGCGAAACTGGCGGCCGAAGCGGCGGCCGAACCGGTTGAAACCCGTGAGAGCTGATTCGCTGCTTCAGGCGTCGATTAAACGTGCTTTACAGATACGCCTCGATGTTCGCGATCGCCCGATCGATGTAGAGCTCTTTCTCGCCAACGGGCGTCACATAATGAAACGCGTTGCGGGTGGCCTCCACACCGGCCAGACGGGCGATGAACCAGGCCGCCATATATTGTGAGGACAGGCAACCGCCAGCGGTGGCGACATTGCCCTTGGCCATGAAAGGCTGATTGAGCACCGCCACACCGGCCTCCTCCACCCAGGGCTTGGTGATCAGATCGGTACAGGCTGGGACGTCATTGAGCAGGCCGAGCTTTGCCAGGATCAGCGTGCCCGAGCACTGGGCGCCCAAGAGCTGGCGCTGCGGATCGAGCCGTAGCCGCGCCATCAGCTCGGTATCCGCCACGATATCCCGGGTCAGACTTCCGCTGCCCACCAACACCGCGTCCGCGTCGCTCGCCTCCTCCAATGACACCTGAGCCTCGATTACCAGGCCATTCATCGAGCGCACTTTTTCCGTCGGGCTGGCGATCGACACGCGCCAATCGGGCTGTTTGACCCGGTTGAGAATGCTGAACGCGATGAGCGAATCCAGTTCGTTGAAGCCTTCAAAGGTCAGGATGGCGATGTGCATGGTGAGTCTCTAAATGGGCGATGACTCATCGTAAAATCTGCCGCTCATCACAATCAAAAAATTGTCATGGGTACATTGCAGGCGACATCGACGGGCATTTGATACACCGGCTACGCGCCACGGAAAGGACGGCTGAACAACCGCGTCGTCTCGCCCTATACCTTCTCAGGCGACCACGCCTGCATGCCTGCCAGGAAAGATCGGGCTGTAGCTTTCAGCCAGTGGCTGTAGGAAAGTGGCGAACATCGAATGATGAAAAGGCCAACACCCCATGAAGCCGCTGGATCTGACGCGTTTCGACCTCAATCTTCTGGTGGTTCTTGAGGCGCTTTGGGAGGAAAGGCACGTCGGTCGTGCGGCGCAGCACCTGCATCTGTCGCAGTCGGCCACCAGCCATGCCCTGTCGCGTTTGCGCACGGCGTTTGATGATCAGTTGTTCATTCGCAACCCTCGCGGCATGGCACCGACGCCGCTGGCCATCGAGCTGATGCCCAGAGTGGCGGCGGTGCTCGAATCGGTGCGGCTGGTCGCCAGCCCACGGGGGCCGTTCGATCCAGCGCGTCTGCAGGCGACACTGCGGATAGCGGCCACCGATCACGCCGTGCTGACCGTCATCGCCCCGGCGCTGGCGAAAATTCAGGTTGCGGCGCCGGAGGTGGTGCTGAAACTCGGGCCGGTGGATGGCGAGTCGGCGATGCGCCAACTGGACGCCGGCGAGATCGACCTGGTGTTGGGTTCGGGTTCGTTTGCGCAAGTGCCGCACCGCTTTGATTGCCAGCTCGCGCACAAGGAGCGATTCGTCGGCATCGCCCGCAAAGGGCACCCGGCATTGGTCAAGCGCGGCAAACATTTGCATATGGAACTGGATGACTTCACGCGTCTGCCGCACGTTCTGATTTCGCCCCGGGGCGACACGCGGGGCGCTGTCGATGACGCGCTGGAACAGCTCGGTCGCAGCCGCAAGGTCAGCGTCACCTGCCCGAGTTTTCTCGCAGTGCCATTCATGGTTGGCGCATCGGAATCGATTGCCGTGGTCGCCGAACGTGTCGCCTTGCAGATGCAGGAAACCGCACAACTGAGCCTGTTCGAATTGCCCCTGACGCTGCCCACCTGGGAGGTCTTTGTCGTCCGCGCACGCGGGCGCGCCAACGAGCCGGCGGTTGAATGGATCACCAGAATGCTGATCGGCGACTGATGATCGACCTCGTGCATCGAGAGGCTGCACCAATGCCATTGGATCGCGCGCCTCGGTGCTCCTAGAGTGCGGACATCCGTTCAACATCCCTGGAATTCTCATGCAAACCGAGCCCACGCTGGTCATGGTCCCTTGCTTCGCCGGTGCGCCGTGGCAGCTCAACCAACTCAGCCACTTGCAGCACCGCGCCATGCGTACGTTGCGCTTACCGGACGACGTCGCTGATCTGGAAACGCTCGCCAACTTCATCGTTGATCAAGTGAAAGATCTCGAATGCTACGTGCTGGTGGGCGACTCCTACGGCGCGGTCGCCTCGATCGCGGTTGCAACGCGCCAGCCAAAAGGCCTCAAGGGCCTGGTGCTGTCCGGCGGTTTCGCCAAAAACCCGATCACCTCGCCCCTGCTGAAAACGCTGGCCGCACTGGCGCCGTTCTTCCCCGGACCGCTTTATCGACAGACCACCCTGCGCTTCCACGCCGCGCAACTGGCTTCGTCGTTCGACAAGGAAGGTGAAATCCCTTGGTCAGCCGCCAACAGCCGCGCCTTCTTCATCAAGCAAACCCCACACAAGGCCTACGTCAACCGCGTGCGCTCGATCGAGAAAGTCGACTACACCGCCCTGCTGGCAAAGATCGACGTGCCGACGCTGATCCTTACGCCCGAGGAAGACAGGCTGATCGGCAAAGAGGCTGCAGGGATTCTGCTGAATGGCATAAAAGGCGCGCAGGAAGTCGTCATGCCGAGGACCGGGCATATGTTCAGGTTTTCGCATCCGGGGGCATATTCGCTGGAGGTCAGGAAGTTTCTGCAGCGGGTGGCGCTTTGAGTGTATTTGGGCCAGTCAGATGCTGCGCGGCATATCGATCCGAATTGCCGTTTTTTGTTGCAGCCACTAGCCTCACCAGGTCAAAAGCACAAATCAGAGACCCGCATGACCGCACGCCCCGCCACGGATAGCGACCTGACAGCCCTCTTCGACTTGCATCGAGCGGTCTTCCGCGAACACATCGAAAAAATATGGGGCTGGGATGAGAGTTGGCAACGCGCAAATTTCGCGGTGGAATTCGCATGCACAGCCACTTCGGTTATTGAACAAGACGGCCGGCTTGTTGGCTATGTGCAAATACTGGAAAAGGAAGACCGAATCCATGTTCAGAACATCGCTATTTCGCCCGAATACCAAGGCAAGGGCATTGGCTCGCGCATTCTGAAGAACCTCCAGCTGCAAGCCGCTGCACGTCAAGTGCCATTGCAATTGGGCGCTTTTCGCACGAACACTCTGGCGCAGAAGCTCTATGAACGGCTGGGCTTTCGCCAGACTGGCACGACAGACACGCATATTGAAATGTCGTGGACAGGCCCTGAAAGCCAGCAGACGTGATCCGAATCCATCCGCGTAAAAAACCTTCCCCAACTCAACCTATAAGGACATTCAATGCCACGCTCGCTGCAGTTCGAACAAGTCGACGTATTCGCCGATCACCCCTACGAAGGTAATGCGCTGGCAGTGGTGGTGGATGCTGATGGGCTGACGACCGAGCAGATGCAGGCGTTCGCCCGCTGGACTCAACTCAGTGAGACCACTTTTCTGTTGAAGCCCGAGGCGCCGGACGCGCACTACCGTGTCCGCATCTTTACACCGTTGCGTGAGCTGCCCTTCGCTGGGCATCCCACCCTGGGCAGCTGCAAGGTGTGGTTGGCACGGAACGACAACCCTGAGCAGCTCGAGATTGTTCAGGAGTGCTCGGCGGGCTTGATTCGGGTACGCAAGCAAGGTCCGCAACTGGCTTTCGCCGCGCCACCATTGGTGCGCAGCGGGCCGCTGGAGGCAACGACGCTCAACCTGATCGAGCAAGGACTCGGCCTCGCCACCGGGCAGATCCGCGCGAGCCAATGGGTCGATAACGGTCCGGGTTGGGCGGGCGTGTTGCTGGCGAGTCGTGAAGACCTGTTGGCGATCAAGCCTGATTACGCGGCACTGCAGGGGCTGAATGTCGGGGTTATTGCGCCGTGGGCGGGTCCCGACGCTGAAACGGACGTGGAAGTCAGAGCCTTCATGGGCGAGGAATGCGCCGAGGACGCCGTCACCGGCAGCCTCAATGCGAGCCTGGCTCAGTGGCTGATCGGCTCAGGCATCCTTGGCGACCGCTACACCGTGAGCCAAGGCACCGCCATGGGCCGCCGCGGCCGATTGCACATTGAGAACGTGGACGGCAGCGTCTGGGTGGGCGGTGCCGTTCAGCACTGTATTTCCGGCCGGGTGGTCTTTTGAGCAGTTTTTTTTTGAATCACGCTCTGCCCATTTCTGCGCATGCAGCCTCAATGTCCCAGAGCGCCCCTTCTGAAACCGCTTAAGCGACCTTCCTGGTAAAACGAAAACTACTGAACCCAGGCATTTGATGAACCGAACAGTCTTGCTGCCCGTATCCCATTAGAGACTTCATCATCTTTGGCATCCACGACCTGCAGCTTACCGACTGTTTAGCCTCTGACCGGTGGCGAATGCTTCAACCGCACTGGAAGCGTTGCTTTCCCGAACTTACTATTAAATTCGCTGGATTCATGGCCAACCATTAATCTGACGAACTTAAAGTAAAACTCCGACGCTTGGTCATCCGAAACAATAGCTGCCAAGTATTTTGCGCAGAGATTCACTGTTGTTTTCCCAGCAAAACATCCAAATCCACACGTTATAGTTATTTCAGAATGCTATAACCGAAGTCACAAAAAAATATAAAAACCTGTCACTTCTGACAGGTGGCGTAAAAGGCGCTATCTTTTAGAATTAGATCTCCCAACTCCCATTCAACAAAAAGACAATTTCGAGAAAAAAATGGACCTATACCCAGTCGACACTGAAACTAAATCAGCTATATACACAGAACAAATGAACCGACCAAAAATTGATAATGAAAACGAAAGAATCACAGTCGTGGAACGACTGATATTACATAAAATCGGAGAGGAACTAAAGCTTTCAGTTAGTTCCCGCACCGGAACTTTAGAATATTATGAAGACACGCTTGACAAAATTGAAATAACCATCTCCGAGCTTGGGGATATTTTTGCTAGCGAGGATGGATATCGCTGTCGCTTTAGGCTTGGAGATGGAAACTGGCATGATCAAATACACATTCAGCGCTTTATCGGTTCAAACGCTAAAAACAGTTCGGCCAATATCAGTCAAAGCTGTGTAGAACAAGCCATTTGGTCAAAGTGGTACAAAAGAGAGTCAGACATCATCAACAATAAAACAAATGAGTTGCAACGCGAATACAACACAAGATTTTTAGAAGTTCAGGAAAAGCTGAACATCACAAGTTCCGTACAACTAAACTTTAACCCCCCGGAAGAAAAGGAATACGGAACCATCACTATTGAAATTCCTCCCATCAAATTTAATTCAACACCTGAAGAATTTAAGGCAGCCACAGACGCTTTCAACATAAACCTGGAAAGAAAAAGAATTGAACGCGAATATCAAAGTGCATACAAAAATTTATTAGCTCAAGGCGTGAAACACATTGCCGTCGATTTCGCCATCAAAGAAATAAAACAAACAGCTAAAGACAAAATAGCTTCAATTGTTTTAAACAAATGAAAAACGTTTCGAAAAATCGCCACCATCATTTAGGGAGAACTTAAACATGGGAATCGCAGTCAGTGCAGGAGGAGATTTCTCTGCTGCTATCACAGCAATGGTAGAGGATATCGTTGAATATGGTTTTGCCACAGATCCATTCAAACGCCCCGACCGATATAGCATCCACCGACCAGGAGCGGTTACAACGTACAACGAGATTAAAACCATCTCAGCACGATATCGAAACTGGGCTGACTTGGGAAACAACAGAACATTGTTATTACCCGTACCTATCCTATACCCGCAAATTTGGTTTCACACCGAAACAAGCAAAGAACACAGAAGCGTTTGGGATTGCGAATACGGAGCCGAAAAACCTTTGTATTCCGGACCAGAAGGTAATCGCAACAGTGTAGAGGCAGATAAACGCTGCCCCTACAGTGGTAGAGGTGCACGCGCGGGACAGTTAATTTATAAGTACGGTGAGAATGGACTGGCACAGCCCGTCTGGAATGAATACAGCTTCACCACTTTAAACGAAGAGGGTGAGCTTTATTTCAGAATCAACACCACAAATGATGATTTGGAATCAAACTCAGGAAATATAAAAATAATAATCGCCCGAAACCCAGCGATTACGCCAAAACAAGACATGATATATACGGTTTACGCACAGTGCGGGTGGAAAAGTACGAAACTCCCCCGCTGGACCAACTGGAAACTTATAGATAGTGATGGATATAGCCCGAATGCTTTCATGTCAATGCCAATGCCAGCTATCTTGGAACGCAGTGCATGTTGGCGATATGCTCCAGACCCCGAACCAGAAAAATCTGTGGTAAATGCTGTAGGGGCCTTGCGATATCCTTACTGCGGACCTGGTGGATGTAAAGAAAGCGTCGAGGGTGATACGCGATATCCATATCACGGCCCAGGAGCCAAACGGGGGCAGCTACTTTTCAAGTATGGCGCAAAAGGAACTGTTCTTCCCCTCTGGAGCGGCGACGCGGTTTATGCGCAAGAATGTACTGGTTCGTTATATCTGGCTTGTAATGGGCCCACAGTTATTCTCCCAGACGACAACATCATTCGAAGTGAATTTGATGTCAGCAATGCAGGGTTTGGTCTATTATCGTTAAGAATATCCTGAGAAAAACACCATTACATTTCCAACCCTTCCTGGTATCCAGCCGGTTTTTTGCAAATTTCAAGTTACACGCAGAAAGCCGGCACTTCAACTTCCACTTTGTCCTTAAATACGCTGACAAACCCCTCTCTACTGTAAAAACCTATGAAATTGTTTTATCAATAACGTCGATTCGGCCGTTCACGGTAAATATAACTCAAAATACCGCAATGGTTGATGAGCCTAGTTAAAAAAAATAACGTTCCTTTAGCTTAAACATTATTATCAAGCTCAATGCGACGGGATCATCAGTGTTCTGCCCGTATCCCACCGGTTTCAACTTCATATCAGCCTGGCAACCGACCCTGCCGGCAATACCCCGTCCTTCTCAAGCGCAGTCAGTTTCGCGACAACTCGGGCACGCTCGCTTTCCGATGTTTCGCGGTCAGTAATCGAATAAGTCTGGCCATAGACCCATGCACGCAACTGCTCAAGCACGGAAGATTCAGCAGGTGCGCTAGACAGCTGCTGCAACAGATACCCGGCCTGCGTCCATTTGGGCATCAGCTCAAGCAGCGCCTGACGTCGAGAGGCGGACAGCGCTGGCCAGAGTGTTTCGAGCTGAGCGCTGAATGCTGACTCGATGACTTTCCATGGCTGCGGGCGCAGGCCGCGTACTCCGGCCTCGAACACCGGGCGTGACGGATCCGCGATCGCCGCGATCAGTAAATCAGGCCTGCACTCTCCTTCGAGGCTCAGGACCAGTGACCGAACCTCGCCACTGTTTTGGCTGAGGGCCGCGTTCATCCACCCTTGCGGGATTGCCATGCCAAGCGACTGCGCCAACCCGAGTACGCCAAGCCAACGGGCTTTGGTGGCGGGAATCTCGCCTGCCAGTTGCGCTTGAAGTACCTGCAACGGGTCGACGCCATACTTTCTGGCGGCCCAGAGTGCAGTCGATCTTGCTGCAGACGATGGGTCGGTCAGAAAGTCTTCGATCAGTCGTGTGCGATCCGTTTGCAACTCAATGGCTTGCAGAAACGACAGGCGCCGGAGAATGCTGCTGTTGCTGGCGAGTCCATAGGCGATG
This sequence comes from Pseudomonas fluorescens, assembly GCF_004683905.1. Taxonomy (NCBI): domain Bacteria; kingdom Pseudomonadati; phylum Pseudomonadota; class Gammaproteobacteria; order Pseudomonadales; family Pseudomonadaceae; genus Pseudomonas; species Pseudomonas fluorescens. Next base: position 2,709,140 of record NZ_CP038438.1, on the reverse strand, counting down.
GCCTTCTGAGCCGATGCCAGAGGCAGCGCCATTGCCCTGCCGAGCGCAGCTCGCCGCACACTGAAATCTGCATGATGAAGGCTCGCGACAAGAAACGCCTCCAGCTCATCTGCGCGCTTTGTCTGAGCGAGTACCCTGAAAAACAACCGCGTACAGGCGCCACGGCTGGTTTCGAAGGCAGCTGTGGTTTGCGCGAGGCATTCGGGTGTTGCCAGCAGCGCTTCAAGCTTTTGGATAGTAACGCCGTGGTCTTCGCGTCGGCGCTGCTCAAGGGCAAGGATGGCGGGAGTCTTGGCGATCAGCCAAGGGCCATACTCGGGGGTCAGGTAGTCTGCGAAAGCGTCTCTGGCCGCCGCACGTACCTGCGGCACCCAGTCGTTGAGCCGCACGATAATGGACGCCAGCCGCTCGGTCGATTGCGATGAGCGGATTTGCCGTAGACCGGCCTCCCTGTGGAATCCATCCCAGGACATGACCAGCCACTTCCAGTCACGCACTGGCAATACTTCAGGTGGATCTACTGGATCTACTGGATCTACTGAGCGTTCGGTTTTTGCAGTGGTGGATGTTTTTCCGGTGAGTCTTTGCAACAAAACTTTCCACATGGAGCTGACTATCCCTGACGTCCGAACATTGGCGTGAGCCATAGCATGCCTGTCACCGTCGCTTTTTTAAATGCAGGGTTCTCTCACAACCTATCTTTCAACCACAGCGAAACACGCAAGCCACACCGCCCCACTTCATCGACAAAACTCAAACCCACCCGAATCCCCGTCCGTTCGGCGATCGCCCTGACAATCGACAGCCCCAACCCGGACCCGGCCTCGCCGGTGCCCAGGCTGCGGTAAAACGGATCGAACACCAGCGCCTGTTCTTCGGCGCGGATGCCCGGCCCCGAGTCCTTGATTTCGATGCGCGCGCCCTGCTCCGTCCGTTCGACGCTGAGGTCGACTCGTCCGCCCGCCGGGGTATAGCGGATGGCGTTATCCACCAGGTTCTTGATCAGGATGATCAGATCCAGTTCGCTGATGACGACCTGCACATCCTCGACGCTCTCCACGCCGATATCGATGGCTTTGTTCTCTGCCAGTGGCAGCAGGTCTTCCAGCACTCGGCGGAACACTGCATGCACCGACACGGCAGCCTCGGCGCGTTGCGCGATTGATTGTGCGGCGGCCAGAGCGAGCAATTGCTCGATCAGCTTGCGACTGCGCTCGATCCCCTGAGCCAGCGGCAGAAAGTTCTGCCGGGTGTCAGCCGACATGGGCGTAGCGGCCAATCGCTCAGCCTGCAGCGACAGCGCCGTCATCGGCGAGCGCAGTTCATGGGCGGCATCGGCGATAAACCGTCGTTGCGCCTCCATCGCCTGCGCAACGCGGCGCAGCAACCGATTGATCGCCACGACGAAGGGCCGGATTTCGCTCGGCAAGTGCTGTTCATCAATCGCATGCAGGGCCTGTTGGTCGCGCTGATCGATTTCCGCCGAGAGCGTCGCGATCGGGCGAAACAGCTTGCGCACCAGATCCCCCACTACCAACAGCAGCACCGGAAACAGAATCAGAAATGGCAGCAGGCTGCGCCAGGCGCTTTCCCGGGCTTCCTTGTCGCGCACATCGGCTTCCTGCGCGACCGCAATGCGTTCGCCTGCCGAGGTGGTTCTGACCAGCACACGATAGTGTTCACCGGCGATATTCAGCGTCGCCAGACCATCGGCCAGGGTCAGGGGAAAGGGCAACGGAATGCTCGCGTCATCAGTGCCGACGGCTTTGCTGCTGTCGGCCAGGTATTGCACGGTGATCCGCGAGTCTTCGTCATCGCCAACGACCTGCCCGGCAGCGGGATAACCCAGGGTCATGTGCTGCCGATCGAACAGCAGCGCCACCTGACGCAGGCTTTCGTCCTGCATTTCGTGCGCTTCGTCGAGTGCCGAGATGAACGCGAATGCACCGGCGAGCAAGGCGACAATGAGAATCGCCAGAGACAGCGTGATGGAAAGCCGTGACTGCACCGAGTCGCTCAAACGCCTTTTGAAACCATCCATCCCATCCCCCTGACATTCCTGATGACATGGTTGCCCAGTTTGCGCCGCAGCGAATGGATCAAAAATTCCACCGCATTGCTTTCCACTTCGTTGCCCCAGCCGTAAATCCGGTCCTCAAGTTCGCTGCGCGAGAGAATCGCCCCCGGACGAATCAACAGCGCCTGCAACAGCGCAAACTCGCGGCTGGAAAGCTGTACATCGGCGACTTGCGCGGTGGAGGCCTGTTTCGAAATCAGGTTCAGCGACACCTCGCCGTTATCCAGCAACGATTGGGCGTTACCGCCGCGACGGCGCAATACCGCGCGCATCCGTGCCAGCAACTCGGCCATGGCGAACGGTTTGAGCAGGAAGTCATCCGCGCCGCCATCGAGGCCACGCAGCCGGTCATCGAGGCCATCGCGGGCGGTGATAATCAGCAGCGGCACGGGGTTGTTGCGCGCGCGAATGGCATCCAGCACATCGAGCCCGTCCTTGCCGGGCAGGCCGAGGTCGAGCAACACCAGATCGTAGGTCTGGGTGTCCAGCGCCGCCAGCGCGGTGAGGCCGTTTTTCACCCAGTCGGTGGCGTAGCTCGCTTCCTTGAGCGCCGCCTCGATGGCTTCGCCAATCATCAGGTCATCTTCGACCAGCAGAATCCGCATGCAGCGCTCCGACAGAAAAAGGCGCGACGGTCATTGCCATCGCGCCTGTATTGAAGCACTTGAACCGACGTTTGTCCGCCGCCGGTTCAGCGCTGCGATCACTGCTTGCCGTTCATCGAATCGAAGGCCTTGAGCAGATCATCCATGGCCGCCTTGCAGTCAGCCTGCTTCGGCGAGCTGGCGCGCAGGGCATCCAGCGCGCGGTCAATGGCCTTGTCCAGTACATGCCAGTCGGCAGCGGCACGCGGCTTGATGCCGGCTTCGGCAGAGTCCCAGGAGGTCTCCAGATCCTTGATCCGGGTCTTGGCGCCGAGCAGGTCGTTTTTCTCGACCAGCGTGCTGACGTCAGCGGCGATGTTGCGGAACTCGCTCAGGTCACCCAGCTTCGAGCCCGATTGCGGCGGCGCGCTCAAAGAGCTGGTCGGCGTGCCGGCAGCGGGCTTGTCGGCGGGTTTCGAGCAGCCGGCGAGGCTACCGAGCAGTACCAGAGACGAGATGATCGCGACGTGGCGAAAAGCCGTTTTGAAGGCGTGCATATTGATTCCTTGATGGGTATCCAAACGTTTATTGAGTGAGGGTTTTGCGATTGCCAAGGCTGATCTGCGCGACCGCCACCAGCAGCACGATGACGCTGAGGAAGATCGCACTGGTCCAGGCGGCGCCCATGCCCAGGCCACCGTAGGTCTTGGCCTGAGTCAGCAAGTCACCGAGAGAGGCGCCGAACGGACGGGTGAGGATGTAGGCGATCCAGAAGGTCAGCACCACGTTGCCCCCCATCCGCCAGGCCAGCAGCGTCGCCGCGATCAGCGCGCCGAATATCACTGCACCGACGGTGAAGCCCAACCCCAACGCTTCGGTTGCCAGGTCCCCGGCGGCAGTGCCCAGGGCAAAGGTGCAGAGCACAGTGGACCAGTAAAAAAGCTCGCGCCGCGGCGTGTTGATTTCGCGGATCGACAGGTTGTTCTCCATCGTGAACCAGATCAGGAAGTTAACGGCCAGCAACACCGAGAACACCGCAGTGCTGACGTACAGGCTGATGTCGAGCATGTCGGTCATGATGTCGGTGATCTGCGTGCCGACGATGCTCACCAGCACCACGGTCAACCAGTAGATCCAGGGCGTATACGCGGTTTTACGCATTTGAAAGAACAGCGCGCACCCGAGTAACAGCGCCATGCCGATGCTGGTCCAGCCAGCACCGAAACCGGCATCCACGGCGAGAAAGTCGGCGCCGGTTTCACCCACGGTCGTCGAGAGAATCTTGATCACCCAGAAGGCCAGTGTCACTTCGGGGACTTTGTTAAGCCATCCGGCTTTTGCGGGATTCATGTGTGGATCGCCTCTCCTGTCCAGCGCTGAACTTGCGCTGGGGGGAAGATACGAGCCAATACTTAGCTGAGACTGAGGGCGTACACGGCACGGCCGGCTCACTGGCCCGCCCTGCTCGCCTGAAATTTTCCGCCGCGCCCGGTTCGATCACCTAACCTCATAGCTTGTGTGATCAACGAGAACCGGCCCCTCTCATGCGCAACACATTGAAGTCATTGTTTTTTGTCGCGCTGCTCCTGCTCGCTCCGGGCGGTTCGGCGTTGTGGGCGGCGGATTTGCCGGCACCTTCGGCGACCACTGCGGCGCCGCTGGTGGAGGTCTCGCAAAGTGATCTGCAAGCCCTGCAACTGCGCCTAGACGGGCTGAAGCAGCAGATTTCCGCCGCCAACAACTACAACCAGCTCGAAGGCCCGCAAGACCGGGTACAGACGTTCATTCTGGACATCGATCGGTTGTCGGCTTCTCTGTTGCCGCAGCAGGCACAACTGGCGGTGCAACTGGGGGTGCTCGGCGCGGCGCCGGATACGCAGATTGCCGCCGAACAGGCGGAAATCGCCGCGCAACGGGCGCAGCTCAACGAGCAGAAAAACAAGGTCGATGCCACGCTCAAAAGCCTTGCCGCGCTCAAACAAAGCGCCGCCGAGCTGATCACGCAAATCGCCGGCATCCGCCGCACACTGCTCGAAAGCGAACTGACGCTGCGCACCGACAGCATTCTGAGCCCGGACTTCTGGTCGCCATTGGTGTCGCCAGAGCCGGATGATCGTCAGCGCCTGAATTTTTTCATCAATCAGGTGAAACTCACCTGGGCCACGGTCTGGGCGCCCGGCCAGCGCTTTTTCACCTGCGTGCTGGTGCTGCTGGCGCTGGCTTTCTGGACGGTCGGCCGCCGACTCGCCGAGCGTGGCCTGACCTGGGTTTGCATCCACCGCATGCCGGAGGGGCGCCTGCGCCGCAGCGCGCTGGCGTTCGCCTCGGCGCTGGCGACCCTTGGCACCACGGCCATCGCCCTGCATCTGCTGTTCTACGCCTGCACCCGTCACGAACCGCTGACGCCCATGCTGCAGACTTTTTCCGAGGAGTTTGAAAAAGCCGTTTACGCCTGCGTCCTGATCACCGCGCTGAGCCGCGCACTGCTGTCGACCAAACATCCCTCATGGCGGCTGCCGGCGATGGCCGACTCGGTGGCGCTGGCGTTGCGGCCCTATCCAAGGATTCTCGCTGCCACTCTGCTGGTGCTGGTAACGCTGGTGCAGGTCAGCAACGCCACCGGCATGAGCAGCCAGATCGTGATCGCCCAGCGCGGGGTGATTGCCATCGTGGTGATCGTGATTCTGGTGCCGCTGCTGTTGCGCGTCGGCAAAGTGCGCAAAGCGTTGCTCACCGCCAATGACCCGGAGGCCGGCAGCACGTTTGCCGGGGCGATCTACAGCATCGCCACGGTGTGCATGTGCGTGTCGGCGCTGGCTCTGCTCACCGGCTATGTGTCGTTGGCCCGCTTCGTCACCTATGAATTGGTCTGGGCCTATATCGTGCTGGCCGGTTTCTATTTGCTGGTTCAAGTGGTCAAGGATGCCTGCGAATACCTGTTCTCGCCGCGCTACTCGGCCGGCAAGACCATCAAGCAGACCCTGGGCATGGGCGACCGGCGGCTGGAGCAGATTTCGATTGTGCTGTCCGGTGCCAGCCGCGCCGGGCTGCTGTTGCTGGCGGTGATTACCCTGTTCGTCGGCGGCATCGGCACCACGTTCGGGCAACTGACCAGCAATGTCATGGGCATTCTCGGTGGCGCCGGCTTGCGCAAGCTGAACATCGTTCCGGCGCATCTGATCAATGCCGTGCTGGCGCTACTGATCGGCATCTACCTGATCCGCGCCCTGCGCCGCTGGCTCGACAACGAATTCCTGCCCAAGACCGACATGGATCCGGGCATGTGCGCGTCGTTAAGCACGCTGTTTTCCAACATCGGTTATGCCACGGTCATCCTCCTGACGCTGTCGTCGCTGGGCGTGCGCTGGACCAATCTGGCGTGGATCGTCAGTGCGCTCTCGGTGGGGATCGGTTTCGGTTTGCAGGAGATCGTCAAGAACTTCGTCTCCGGGCTGATCCTGCTCACCGAACGCCCGGTGAAGGTCGGCGACCTGATCAGCATCAGCGGCGTCGAGGGCGACATCCGCCGGATCAACGTGCGCGCCACGGAAATCCAGCTCAGCGACCGCTCCATCGTGATCGTGCCCAACTCACAACTGATCTCGCAGAACCTGCGCAACGTCACCCTCGGCGGCAGCGCCCAGGGGGTGGCAAGCCTGGAGCTGATGTTCCCGCTGGACATCGACCCCGAACAGGTCAAGGAACTGCTGCTGAACACCTACCACGAAAACGAAAACATCCTCGACAAACCAGCGTCGTACGTGCGCTTCAGCAAACTCTCGCCGGATGGCATCACCTTGACGGTGACCGGCTACGTCGGCAGCCCGCGGATCGTGGGCGGGACCAAGAGTGATTTGCTGTTCGAAATTCTCAAGCGGTTGGGGGATGCGGGGATTGCGCTGGCGAAACCAGCCTCCGCCCCGTAACAGCCCCCCCCTGTGGGAGCGGGCTCTGCGTTAAACACGGAATGTATGCCTGTCATTAATCCATTGTGGGAGCGGGCTTGCTCGCGAAGACGCCGGCACAGGCAAAACCTCCGGCGACTGACACTCCGCTTTCGCAAGCAAGCCCGCTTCCACAGGGGCTCTGCGCTAAACACAGAATGCATGCCTGCCATTTATCCATTGTGGGAGCGGGCTTGCTCGCGAAGACGCCGGCACAGGCAAAACCTCCGGCGACTGACACTCCGCTTTCGCGAGCAAACTCGCTCCCACAGGGGCTCTGCGCTGAACACGGAATGTATGCCTGTCATTAATCCATTGTGGGAGCGGGCTTGCTCGCGAAGACGCCGGCACAGGCAAAACCTCCGGCGACTGACACTCCGCTTTCGCGAGCAAGCTCGCTCCCACAGGGGCTCTGCGCTGAACACGGAATGCATGCCTGCCATTGATCCGTTGTGGGGGCGGGCTTGCTCGCGAAGACGCCGGCACAGGCAAAATCTCCGACAACCGACACACCACTTTCGCGAGCAAGCTCGCTCCCACAGGGGCTCTGCGCTAAACACAGAATGCATGCCTGCCATTGATCCATTGTGGGAGCGGGCTTGCTCGCGAAGACGCCGGCACAGGCAAAATCTCCGACAACCGACACTCCGCCTTCGCGAGCAGGCTCGCTCCCACAAGGGGTTCTACGCTAAACACGGAATGCATGCTTGTCATTAATCCATTGTGGGAACGAGCCTGTTCGCGATGAGCCTCACGCCGGCGCCCAACGCCGATGCAGCCAGCGCGCGAACGCATCCAGGGCAAAGCCCAGTACGCCGATCAGCAGTACCATCGCCATCAGTTCCGAATACGCCAGTCGATCACGCGTATCGAGGATGAAGTAGCCCAACCCGGCGCTGACGCCGAGCATCTCGCACGGCACCAGCACGATCCACAGAATGCCGATCGACAGCCGCACTCCGGTCAGCACATGGCCGAGTACGCCGGGCAGGATCACTTTGCGCAGGGTTTCCCAGCGGGTGGCGCTGAGGCTGCGGCTGAGTTGCAGCCAGCGCGGGTCGAGCTGGCGCACGCCGGCCACGGTGTTGAGCAGGATCGGCCACACGGCGGCGAAGGTCAGCAGGAAGTAGATCGGCTGATCGCCAACGCCCAGCAGCATCACCACCACCGGCATCCACGACAGAGGCGAAATCATCCGCAGAAACTGAAACGCCGGCGTGGTCGCCGCTTCCAGATGCCGGTAGCTGCCGATCATCAAGCCCAGTGGCACGCCGATCAACAGCGCCAGCAGCAGACCGACCAGAATCCGCTTCAGGCTGACCAGCACATGCTCGTACAGCTCCGGGCGCAGCAGCAGTTCGCCGAGGCTCGCCAGGGTCGCCTCGGGTGAAAAGCGCAGCGCCAGGCTGTCGTTGCCGCCGAACACGTGTACGCCCAGCCACCACAGCAGCAACAGGCACAACAGCCCCGCCACACCCAACAAACCACGAACGGTCGAAGAAGATCGCTGACGCATCAGAGGCTGAACTCCTCGCTGCGATCAAAGCTTTCCGGTAATCCGAATGCCTTCATCCCGCCGACTGTAGCAATGGCATTACGCACGAAGCGATCGTCTACCAGATCCCGGGCGGTTTGCTGCGGATCGAGGTTGGCAAGGAATCCCTTGTCGCCCTCGATCAGCGTGTCCTTCAGACGTTTGACCAGTTCTTCGGTGTAGCTGGGGAACGGGTACGGCTGAAAATCGATGCGCTGCTCGTCCCAATGGCTGTGCAGGATCGCGCCGCTGGCCAGATACTGCTCGCGGTCGCTGGTGGCCGGCGACAGCACCCGGTCGAGCACCGGTTGCGCGTGCGGCGTGTAGCGATTTTCGCCGTCCTTGGACAGCAGTTTCGCCGCCTCGGCGCGGTTGTCGCGGGTCCAGACCTGCGCCTTGACGATGGCGTTGACCACTTTCTGCGACCACTCGGGGCGGTTGTTCAGATCCTGCTCGTGCATGAACACCACGCAGCAGGCGTGATTGCGCCAGACGTCGCCGGTAAAGCGCTGCACCCGGCCGACCTTGAGCTCCTCGGCCAGAGCGTTGAACGGCTCGGCGACGATGTAGCCGGCGATGCGTTTGCTCGCCAGGGCCGGCGGCATATCCGACGGCGGCAGCACCAGCAGATTGACTTCGTTCGGCGCCAGCGCGGCGCTCGCCGACTTGCTCACCGGCACCAGTCCGTGGTCGCGGAACAGTTGCTGCACCACCACGTTATGAATCGAATACCAGAACGGAATCGCCACCGATTGCCCGCCCAGTTGCTTGACCTCGGTGATGCCCGGTGCCACGGTCAGACCCGAGCCGCCGACGTGGTTCCACGCCACGACCTTGGCCGGCACTTTGCTGCCGTAACGCGCCCACACGGTCATTGGCGACAGCAGGTGAATCACGTTGACCTGCCCGGAAATGAACGCCTCGATCACCTGCGCCCAACTGCGCAACAGCACCGGGCGCTCAGCCTGGATGCCTTCGGCTTCGAACAGGCCGTTGTTGTGCGCGACCAGCAACGGCGTGGCATCGGTGATCGGCAGATAACCGATGCGCACCGGCGCGTTCGGTTCAGCAGCGGCGCGCGCGCTGAGGCTGTTGAGCAGCGGCAACGCACCGCCAGCGGTCAGCAGCGCGCTGAGTTTGAGGAAGTCACGACGTGTGTGAGTGAAGTCGTCCAGGCACATGGTCAATCTCCGACGTAGCGGGCACAGGTTGAATGAGGGGGTTGCGGCTCGCCCGCCGAAGGGTTTTGAGGATGTCGATGCGCAGCGCGCCCAGTTCCTCGACCAGCTCGGCACGCGGCTGAGGCAGGTCGATGCGCCACTCGCCGAGGATGTGCGCCGGGCTGTTACCCAGTAGCAGAATCCGCTCGGAAAGCAGCAAGGCTTCATCGATGTCGTGGGTGATCAACACGGCTGCGGTGTGGTGCTCGGCGATCAATTGCAGGAGCAACTGCTGCATGTCGGCGCGGGTGATTTCATCCAGCGCGCCGAACGGTTCATCGAGCAACAGCACCTGCGGCTGCCGCGCCAGACACCGCGCCAGCGCGGTGCGTTGGGCCATGCCGCCGGACAATTGCGCCGGGTGCTGCAACCGCGCGTGTTCGAGGCCGACCGCAGCGATGGCGTGGTCGATCCGCGCCTTGCGCTGCTCGGCCGTGAGGTGCGGCTGGCGAGCGAAGTCGAGACCGAAGGCGACGTTCTTTTCCAAAGTCAGCCACGGCAGCAGGCTCGGGTCCTGAAACGCCACCGCCACTCGTGGATGCGCACCGGTCAGCGGCTCGCCAAGCAGGCTCACCCGACCCTGTTGCGGTGCCTGCAAACCCGCCAGCACTCGCAGCAGACTGGATTTGCCGACACCGCTGGGGCCGAGAATCGTCACCACTTCGCCGGGTTGCAATTGCAGGTCGAAGTGCTCCAGCACGGTGTGCCAGCCCTGCTCTCGCGGGTAGCCGAGGCTGATGCCCTGCGCCTCCAGCACCGGCGCCGTCATGCCGTCGCTTCCCGTTTCTGCCGCTGCAATTCGGCGCGCAATTGCACCAGGCTCGGAGTGACGATCGGCACGAACGCCGACTCGCGCCAGCGCCGGGCGAAACCGCTGCCGTGCTCGGTCAGATAAGCCTTGCCGCCGCTGGATTGCAATTCCAGTTGCACGGCGTTGGCGGCGGATTCGGCCAGCGCGATGCGGATCTGGAACAAGGCGCCCGGCTGGGTCAGGAAACGCCCGTCGTGCAAACCTTGCTTGAGCGCATCGACGCTCTGCGCCAGTTGCTCGCGTTGTTCCTGCAACGGCTCCAGCAGGATCGAACGGCCGTCCTGCAAATGTCCTTCGACCTCGGCCAGCGCCCGTCGCGCCAGACCAATCGCCATGCCGCACTGCAAGCCGAGGAACGCCGGGCGCACCGCTGGCAGAAACTTGCGCGCATCTTCATGCAGCAGCCATTCGCGTCCGACCGCCACTTGGGCAAAATCGATGGCGGCAGTGTTGCTCGATTGCAGCCCCATCAGTTGCAGGTCGGCGGAACGTTGCACACCAGCAGCGTCATCGGCGATCGCCAGCACGAACGGCGAACCACCCTCCTCGTGCTCGATCGCCGCCGCCACCACGAAACCGCTTTGGCGCAGATTGGTCACCCAATGCAGGCGCCCGTTCAGGGTCCAGCCGTCTGCGGTGTGGGCGGCACGCACTTGCAATGCCTCGATGCCGGACAGGTACTTCATCGCGTTAGACAAACCGGTGGCGCCGGCCAGTTCGCCGCGGAGCAACGCCGGCAGCAGTTTTTCCCTCAGCGCAGCGTTGGGACTGTGCAGCAGGTATTCGATAAAGGCCCGTTGGCCCCAGAACACAAACGCCGCCGCCAATGAATGGCTGGCGACGGCAGCCAGGGTTTCCACAGCATCACTGACGTGACCACCGCTGCCGCCCAGCGCCGGGCTGATGCCGACCCGTAGCACGCCGGCCTGCGCCAGTTGCGTCAGCACCTGTTGTGGATCGCCGTCGCCCGCATCCAGGGCCTGGGCGTTGTGTTCCAGCCATTGAATTAATGCCGGATTGAGCATGTCGTTTCTCTCCTTGTACGCAGCCGCATCAACCATAGACGATGCGGCCTGAAGCGCTGGCCGATTACGCGCGATACGGCGCCAGCTCGGGGTTGAGCGGCGTGTCGGCGAACACGTTGGCGAAGTTGCACAGGGTCGCCAGGCTGATGCCGAGGATCACTTCCAGCGCGTTGCCTTCGGTGTAGCCGGCGGCCTTGAACTGGTTGAAGGTCTGATCGCTGACCTTGCCCCGGGTGGCAATCACTTCGCGGGCAAACGCGGCCAGGGTTTCCAGTTTTTCCACGGGGACAGTGGCTTTTTCACGCAGCGCACTGACCACTTCCGGCGGCAGTTTTGCCTTATTCAGCGCGACGGCGGTATGACCTGCGACACAGAAATCGCAACCATGGTTGGTCGCCGCAATCAGTTGCACCACTTCGCGCTCGGCGAGGCTGAGTTCGGACTTGCCATTGAGCGCCGATACCGTAACGTAGGTTTCCAGCGCGGCCGGGGCATTGGCCAGCACGGCCAGCAGGTTCGGAATGAATCCGGAGTTTTTCTGCGCATTTTCCAGAAACGGTTTGGCGGCTTCGGGAGCGCTTTGCACGGTGTGTAGAGTAAGGCGCGACATGGAGTGGACTCCTGCTGTTGAGTGTCCGGCCAGTCTGTTGGTTATAAAAATTTCGATCCATATTCTAAAGTAGCGATTACTTGCTCCTGAGTGTTTCCATTAGATGATTTCGTCCAGCCCACTGGTTGATTGGTTATTAGAAAGCCTCGAACTCGATGCGAGCCTGTTCCACGTCGGGCGCTATTGCGGTGGCTGGCATGCGAGTACGCACGGGCTGGCGCGCGCCAGTTTTCACTTGATCGTGCAGGGGCGTTGCTGGCTGCACATTGACGGGCAGGAGCAGTCGATAGTGTTGAACGCGGGAGATGCGGTATTTCTGCTGCGCGATCTGAACTACCGCCTCTCCAGCGCCGAAGAGACGGCCCTCGCCCAGTCGCTGCCGCGCATGGCCATGACCGCGCTCGACAGTGAGGCACAGGATGGCGTCGGGCTGGTCTGCGGGTTCTTTCATTTCAAGTCCGGGCTGTCGTCGCTGATCATCGAAGGCCTGCCGGACTGGATCATCCTGCGCGCGGGCGATCCCTCTTCGAGCGCGGCGCGAGCCTTGTTCGAGTTGATCCTGCAAGAGTGTGAACGCTTGCCGGCGCCCTCCTCGGCGCTGCTCGAACGCTTGAGTCATCTGCTGTTTTTGTATGTGTTGCGCCAACAGATGGCCGACAACCAGAGCCTCGGCGGCCTCGTGGCTTTGGCGCGCAATCCGCAGTTCGCGCCGTTGCTGGACCAGTTGATCGAACAACCGCAATTGCCGTGGTCGCTGGAGAGCATGGCGGCGAGTATCGGCCTGTCGCGCTCGGCGTTTTTCAAACGCTTCAATGAGCTGGCCGGGCAGTCGCCGGGGCAAGTGCTGCTGGCGTTGCGCATGCGGCATGCCTGCCAGTTGCTACGGGCCAATCACACGGTGGAACAGGTGTGCGCGGCCGTGGGCTATCAGTCGATCGCCGCATTTACACGAGCGTTTGCCAAGTCGGCGGGGGTGCAACCGGGGGCTTATCGCAAGCAGCATGAGGGGCGCTGAGCGAAGCGTTAGTACGCCGTCGCTGCTGGAAAGCACCGAGAGAGACTGTGGGAGCGAGCTTGCTCGCGAAAGCGCCGGCACAGGCAAAATCCCCAGCGACTGATACACCGCTTTCGCGGGCAAGCCCGCTCCCACAGGGGATGGTGTTGATCAGCGGATCTGTGCACACCGCAAAAACCTGGGGGAGCTGGCTTGCCAGCGATGACGCTGGTACATCCAACATCTTTATTGACTGGACCGGCGCTTTCGCGGGCAAGCCCGCTCCCACAGTGGATGGTGTCGATCAGCGGATCTGTGTACACCGCAAAAACTTGTGGGAGCTGGCTTGCCAGCGATGGCGTTGGTGCATCCAACATCTTTATTGACTGAACCGGCGCTTTCGCGGGCAAGCCCGGCTCCCACAGGGGAGATGTGTGGATCACGGGATTTGTGCACGCCACGAGACCTGTGGGAGCCGGGCTTGCCCGCGAAGGCGGCGGTACATTTGGCATCCTGGCTTGGTTCGTTCCTTATTCCACTAATCAACCACAAAACCATTTTTTAATCTTTTATCGCTATTAACCTCGCCCTCTATAATTGCGCCCCTGTACTCAACTCATAAAAAGGGATGCTTCATGCAAAGACGCCTGTTACTGGCCGCACTGTTCGTCACTGTCGCCGGTTGTGCCAGCCCGCCGCCTGCCGCCGTTCACACCCATGACCCCACCAGTTCAACCCTGCAAGGCGACGCCACGCGTCCGGCGCAGGCGCAGTGGATTCGCACCGAGCTGTACTTCTCGGTAGGCACGGTGGATGGCAAGGAAGGCGCGGTCAGCCCGGCGCGCTGGCGCGAGTTTCTCGACAAGGAAGTGACGTCGCGGTTTCCCGACGGCTTCACCGTGTTCGATGCCTATGGGCAGTGGCGCGATCATGGGGCGAAGGAGCCGGAGCGGCTGAGTACCAAAGTGATCGTGATCCTGCACGAGAACAATCCGCAGAACGCCGGCAACATCGAGGCAATTCGACTGGCGTACAAACGCATTACCGGGGACTTGTCGGTACTGCGTCTGTCGCAACCGGCCGACGTATCGTTCTAATCGCTGATCTGGCCGAGAGCTTGCCGAGGCGTCGACGCCAGGCGGCTCAATCCCGCCAGCAGCAGCGCCCCCATCAGCAACACACCAATCCCCAGAAACGCGCCCCACCCCACCACCGTCACGCTCGAATAGAGCATGTACAGGCACAGCCCGAAAAACAGCAGCGGCACCAGCGGATACCACGGCACCCTCACCGGCCTAGGCACATCGGGAAAGCGCCGCCGCAGAATGATCAGCGCCAGGCTGCTGAAGCTCAGAAACAACCAATACACTGGGGTCAGGTACTCGACCATGGTGTTGAAGCCGCTCTGGGTGAAACTGCCAAACAGCACCAGCAACAATGCCACCGCGCCCTCCGCCAGCAGGGCTTTGCGCGGCACGCCGTCACGTTCGTGCCACTCGCCGAAACGACGCAACTGCGGCACATCGCGGGCCGCGGCGTAGGTGGTGCGGGCGCCGACCAGCAAGGTCGAGTTGATAGTGGCGATGGCCGCGATGCCGACCATCAGCAGAATCAGCAGCACCCCCGGCGCCCCGAATGCACGGTTCAACAGCTCCACCGCCGGTGCATTGCTCGCCGCCAGTCCAGCGAATCCCAGGCCTCGCACAAACGCCCAGTTCAGCGCCAGATAAATCGCCATCAGCAGCGTCAGCGCACCGAGCATGGCGATAAAGATTCCGCGTCGCCCATCGCGCACTTCCGCCGACAAGGTCGCCGCATCGCTCCAGCCACCAAACGCCAGAAACACGAAAATCATCGCCGCCGAAAACCCGGCCATACCGGGGTTTTCCGGCGCAACCGAAACGCTCGCTGGCGCCGCTTCAATCCCCTGCCACGCCAGCCACACCCCGGCGCTGGCGATGCTCAGAAAGCCCAGCGCCAACAAGCCGACCAACAACGTCTGGGTGATGAAACCGATGTGCTTGCCGGTCAGATTGAGCAGCACCAACGCGGCGATCACCCCGCCAGCAAACAGCCCCGAGCCGTATCGACCGAGCGGCACCACGGCATTGACGTAATCAGCAAACATGAACGCCGACAAGGCGATCCAGCCGGTGTGCATCACCGAAAAGCGCGACCAGGCGAACAGGAAACCCATGCGCTCGCCATAGGCCGTGCGCAGAAAGTGATAGTCGCCGCCAGGATGTGGAAATGCCGCGGCCATTTCGGCAAAGCACAACGCCCCGGCCATCGACGCCAGGCCGCCGAGCACCCAGACCCAGTAGAACCAGGCAGGCCCGACGTTCAGCGCCACGGTCGGCGCGGTCTTGAGGATGTCGGTGGTGATCACCATGCCCAGCGTGATCAGCAACGCCTGCATTACCGGCAGGTGACGCTTGGGACCGTTGGAGTGATTCATGCAGAGTCCCGCAGAAGATCCGCCGTCCATGGCGGTGCGGCTCAGAAGCCGTAAGTGGCGCTGGCGTAGTAGTAAGCGCCGTTGGTGCCGATCGGCGACAGCACGTCATACGGCAGGTTGCCGCCGTAATTGATCGCCGAGCCGGAGCGCTCCGGGTAGTTGTCGGTGAGGTTGTTGCCGCCCAGGGCGACGCTGAATTTCGGGGTGAATTTGTAGGTCACCTCGGCATCCAGTTGCCACACCGCGCCATAGGTCTGCTCCGGTTGCGAGTCGCCAAAGTCGAACACGCGAGTGGTCTCGCCCTGACGGGTCAGACGCCCGAGCAGGCCCCAGTGTTCGCTGGCCCAGTTGGCGGAAAACACGAAACGATCCTTGGGCGCAGCGTCGGTCAGAGTATTGGTTTCTTCAACGCCGACCAGTGCATCGTTGCCGATCCCCAGCGCCGTCAGTTGCGAGGGTGTGCCTTTGGTGCTGGTGACTTTGGTGTGGTTGTAGGTGTACGCGGTGGTCAGGCCCAGTTGCCCTTCATACAGCGGCTGATGGTAGTTGAGCACCAGTTCGGCGCCGTGGGTGCTGGTGTCGGCGGCGTTGGTGAAGAAGTTGACGTCATGCACCCCGGCCACGCCGAAGTTGTCGTTGATGTATTGCTCCATGGCGTCGCTGCCGATGCGCTGCGACAGGGTGATGCGGTCCTTGACGTCGATGCGGAATACATCGAGCGAAGCGTCGAAGCGTTCGTTGAGCTGGAAGGTCAGGCCGAGGCTGAAGTTCTTCGAGGTTTCCGGATCGAGCTTCTCGGCCCCCAGCGCGCGGGCGATCGGGTCGTTGACCGAGAGCACACGAATATCGGTGAGCGTGCCGCCTTCGCCGAAGTTGCTGGTGGTGTTCTGGAAACCGCTCTGCGCCAGCGACGGCGCGCGGAAGTTGTTCGACACCGCACCGCGCAGCGCCCACTGCTCGGTCAGTTTGTAGCGACCGCTGAGCTTGCCGGTGATTTTGCTGCCGGCATCGTCGTAATGTTCCCAACGCGTGGCGGCGTCGACGAAGAAGCGCTCGGTGAGATCGCCCGACAACTCGGCGTAGGTCGCAAACACGTTGCGGTCCAGGTCCGACTCTTCGCTGGGGCGCAGACCGTTGGCGCCGTCAGCGCCGGAGCCGATGTAGGAGGCCTCGTCACCCGCGTAGGTCAGGTAGTTTTCGTAACGGTATTCACCACCCAGCGCCAGCACGAACGAGCGTCCACCGAGGCGCAGCTCGCGACTGAAATCGAGGTTGGTGGTGGTCTGGCGCAGTTCGTAATCGCCGGTGTCGAATTTCGTCGGCGAGTCCTCGCCGAGGCTGACGTTAAGGGTGCGGCGGGTGGATCCGTCGAAGCGGTTACGGCCATGGGTAAGGCTGCTGTCGAAGTCCCAGTCTTCGCCGATCATGCCTTTGAAACCGGCGGTGGCAGAGACGTCCTTGTTGTCGCCCAGCGACTGCGGCAGGTAGCCGTTGGGATAGAACTGCGGCTGCTCGTAGGGGTAGCGATAGAATTCGGCGCCGGTGGTGTGGCGCTGGTTGTAGGTGCCGAAGCTGTAGGCCTTGCCGCCGGCCAGCGGCAGCTCGCTGTTGAACCACAGGTTGACGTCCCGCGCCAGGCCGTCGCCCATCACGTAGTTGCGCTGGTCCGGGGTATCGGCAAAACCGTCGAAACCGGCGCGGTTGGTCGGGTTGCGATTTTTGTACTCGGTACCGCCGCGAATGAACCCGCCCTCTTCACCCAGACGCGTGCCGATCTTGGCCGTGGTCACGCTGTTCTGGCCGTCGGTGGTGGTTCTGCCGATGGCGTCCTGATGGGTGTGAAACGCGCCGTAGCTGGTGGACACTTCGCCGCCCTCGGGCGCGTCGTCGAGGATGATGTTGATCACCCCGGCAATCGCATCGGAACCGTACTGCGCACCGGCGCCGTCGCGCAGCACTTCGATGCGTTTGATCGCGCTGATGGGGATCGAGTTGAAGTCCACCGGCGCCGTACCGCGACCGATTTTCGACGAGTCGTTGACCACCGCTGAAGTGTGACGACGCTTGCCGTTGACCAGCACTAGCACCTGATCCGGGCTCATGCCGCGCAGCTGTGCGGCGCGCACGTGGTCGGCGCCACCGGAGTTGGACTGACGCGGCATGCTGAACGATGGCAGCAACGTTTGCAGCGCCTGACCCAGCTCACCGTCGGCCGCGCCGGTGGACTTGAGGTCGGTGGCAGTCAATATGTCAACCGGCACCGGAGAATCCAGCACCGTGCGAGCAGTGCCACGGGTGCCGGTGACCAGCACGGTACCCAGCCGTGTGTCATCGTTAACGCGCGTGGAAGTGTCTTCGGCTTGCGCCGGAACTTGCCAGATCGCACCGACCACCGCGATGGCCAGTAATGAACGGGAACGGTGATACATGTGACAGCTCCTTTATCGCAGCTAATACCCGGCCGTTGCCGACAATAAAGGGTCGGCAATCAATGCGCGGCAATGTCTGCTGTAGTTGTAGAAATCAGGAAGGCGGTGAAGGCTTTTTAGCGTGATTAGTCAGTGAAGCGCAGGATCCCCAAAGTTAGTTATTTCCCCTTGAACACCGATGCTAGACGGGCCAAAGGCCTGCCGTAAAAGAACCAATAACACTTAGGTTAGATCGGGCTGAATAGTTGTTTTTAGAGCAACACAAGTGTTGCTGGACAAACACTTAAACCCTAACTAACACCCACTAATTCAAGATCAGCCAAAGATCTTTTGTAGGAGTGAGCCTGCTCGCGATAGCGGTGTATCAGCCACTGAAGAAGTTGAATGTTCTACCCTCATCGCGAGCAGGCTCACTCCTACAGTTGTTATTGGAGTGAACTGACTTTTTACTCCCGGCTGAAATCCAGTGTGGGAGCGAGCTTGCTCGCGAAAGCGGTGTATCAGTCAATGCAGATGTTGGCTGCAATGGCCCCTTCGCGAGCAGGCTCGCTCCCACAGTTTTTTATTGGAGTGAGCTGACTTTTTACTCCCGTCTGAAATCCAGTGTGGGAGCGAGCTTGC
This sequence comes from Pseudomonas fluorescens, assembly GCF_004683905.1. NCBI lineage: Bacteria > Pseudomonadati > Pseudomonadota > Gammaproteobacteria > Pseudomonadales > Pseudomonadaceae > Pseudomonas > Pseudomonas fluorescens. The sequence continues at coordinate 2,690,833 of NZ_CP038438.1, read as the reverse complement.
TCGCGATAGCGGTGTATCAGCCAATGCAGATGTTGGCTGGAATGGCCCCTTCGCGAGCAAGCTCGCTCCCACAGTTTTTTATTGGAGTGAACTGACTTTTTACTCCCGGCTGAAATCCAGTGTAGGAGCGAGCCTGCTCGCGAAATCGGTGTATCAGTCAATGCAGATGTTGGCTGGAATGGCCCCTTCGCGAGCAAGCCCGCTCCCACAGCTTTTATTGGAGTGAACTGACTTTTTACTCCCAGCTGAAATCCAGTGTGGGAGCGAGCTTGCTCGCGAAAACGGTGCATCAGCCAATGCAGATGTTGGCTGGAATGGCCCCTTCGCGAGCAAGCTCGCTCCCACAGTTGTTATTGGAGCGAGCTGACTTTTTACTCCCGACTGAAATCCAATGTGGGAGCGGGCTTGCTCGCGAAGGGGCCAGTCCAGTCACCCGGGAGGTTGACTGCAAAACAGGCGCAAAACCTCAGTCGAATTCCTTTTCCAGCCAGGCATCCTCGGCAATGTCCAGGGCCTGTGCACTAACGCGTTGCTCCGTAAACGGATCGGCGTGCAGGTGAAAGCCGTTGCGCTCCCAGAAACCGGGTTGTTCTTCGTCGACAAACTCCAGACCGCGCAGCCATTTGGCGCTTTTCCAGAAGTAGCGCCCGGCGACCACCAGCCGCAGTGGCCAGCCGTGCTGGGCGGTCAAGGGTTGGCCGGCGTAATGGGTGGCGAGCAGGCTGTCCGGGTGCAGCAGGTCGTCCAGCAACAGGTTGGTCTGGTAATCGTGATCGGCGTGGGCCATGACAAAACGTGAAGCGGGCTGGATATCGAGCTCGCTCAGCAAATCCTGCAGATGCACCCCGCTCCACTGCGTGTCGAACTTCGACCAGCGTGTGACGCAATGAATGTCACATTGCAACTGGCGTTGCGGCAAACCCTGCAGGTCGGCAAAACTCAACTCGACGCCACGCCCGACCTTGCCGAACAGGCGCAGTGACCAGGTTGCCAACTCATACTCCGGCACCGTGCCTTCGTGGAGAATCGGGAACCGCTCGGTCAACACCTGCCCCGGCGGCAAACGTTGACCGAGCGCCGGATCAGCCTTAGGTGCGCGGCTGTTGCGCAAACGCATGGCTTTGTTGTGCATGTTCACTCCCAAGCGCGTCACCCGGTGATAACGGCTGCATTCAGTTCGCCACAGGAATCCACTCGGCCCGCGCCACATTGGCGGTATCGCCGAACGCCGGGAGTTTCTGCGCCAGGTCGCGGACGTTTTTCACGTCCAGATCGAGCAACTGTTGGCGTGTGATCAGGGTCGGTGGCACCAACACCTGATGTCCCGGATTTTCGCCGGCAATCAACATCGCCAGACTGCGCACGCTGATCGCCCCCGCCACTTGCGGATTGACCGCTGCGGTCGCCGCCCAGGCACTGTCCGGTTCTTTCATGATCTGAATGTCGGCGGTGGAGATGTCGGCGCTGTAGATCTTCACCTTGCGCCCCAGCCCGGCCTCGTCGACGGCGATTTTCGCGCCTTTGGCGAACTCGTCGAACGGCGCGAAGATCACGCTGATATCCGGATTGGCGCGCAACACCGCGCTGGCCTGATCCGCCACCGAGTTGGCAATCGGCGGGTTGAGCGTGCCGAAACGCGCCTTCTCGATGATGCCCGGATTGGCCTTTTTCACCTGACTCCAGATCTCGTCGCGGCGCTCCATCGGCGTGAAGCCGCTGATGTACACATAACCGGCATCGAACCGCGTGCCGTTGTCCTTCACCGCCTGATCCAGCGCCAGTCGCGCCAGTGCATGGTGATCCTGCTCGACCTGGGTCACCTGCGGGCTGTTCAGGTCAACGTCGAACGCCACCACCTTGATGCCTTTGGCGATCGCCCGGTCAATCGGTCCCTTGAGGGTTTCCGCCAGGCCCAGTTGCACGATGATCCCGTCTACGCCGAGGTCGATCGCCTGATCGATCATCTCGCCCTGACTCGCTGCCTGCTGCCGCGCATCGAACACCCGCAGATTGGCCCCCAGCGCCTCGGTCTGTTTCTCCACGCCGCGCAGATACGCTTCGGGAAAGTCCCCGGAAAACAGATAGCCGACCAGCGCGATCTGCACCTGCCCCTTGTCGAACGGCGCCGGAGCCCCCGGCAATGCCTTGGCCTGAGCGCTCAAAGCCAACGCCGAGAGCACCGCGCCGGCGAGGCAATGGCGTGCGAACTGCTTGATTGAACCGTGCATACATCTTCCTTGCAGCGACAAATGAACCGGCTCAGCGCGCCCGATGCGCGAGGCCGAAGGTGAACATCAGGGCCAGCACCAGCACCAGTCCCTTGACGAAATCCTGCGTGTAGTACGGCGCGTTGAGCATGGTCAGACCGTTGAGCAACGAGGCAACGAGTAGTGCGCCGACCAATGTGCCAAAGGCATTGGGCTTCTTCGCCCCGAGCACGGCAAAACCGATTAGCGCCGCGCCGAGGGCGTCGAGCACCAGTCCGTTGCCGGAGCTGACATCACCCCGACCCAGGCGCGCCGCCAACAGCAACCCGCCAAGCGAAGCGAGCAATGCCGACAGTACGTAAGCGAGCAACTTGAAGCGCTGCACTGGCGCGCCTGCCAATCGCGCTGCCTGCTCGTTGCCGCCAATCGCATAAAACAACCGGCCGATGCGCGTGCGCTCAAGAAACAGCCACACCGCCAGCGCCACCAACGCAGTGATCAACACCGGCACCGGCACCACGTCCCACAAGCGGCCGCGGCCGAGGGCGAGAAACGCCGTACTGAACGTGCCTTCGGTTTCCACGCCACTGGGCAAGGTCATGCCCACCGCAATCGAGCGTCCGCCCGTGGGAATCAGTTGCACGCCGATCACCAGAAACATGCTGCCCAGCGTCGCGAGAATGTCCGGCACCCGCAGCTTGACGATCAGCCAGCCATTGAGCAGCCCGACCAGTGCGCCACCGGCCAGACTGATCAGCACCGCCGGCACCGCGCCCCAACCGAGCACCACCATCACGTAACTGGCGATCATCAGGCTCATCGCCGCCACCGCACCAATCGACAGATCAAGTCCGCCGACGGCCATGGTCAGCGTCACGCCAAGGGCCAGCAGCGCGACGATCGACACCGACTGCAAGATGCTGAACAGATTGCCGACGCGCCAAAACGCCGGCTCCGCGACACTGAAAAACACCACGATCAGCGCCAGCAGCCACAACAGGCCGTAGCGGATCAGCGCTTGCAGCAGGCGCTCGGCGGGTGCCGTAGCGGCAGACAACAATGAACTCGAATCAGGCACTCGCTCTGCTCCTTGGCGTGGCATGAAAGGGATTTTCGCTAGCGTCGCTGCCGGCCAGCGCAGCGACCAGGGTCGCGCGTTCAAGACCGGCGCGCGGGTATTCGGCGACCACCGCGTGATCGCGCACCAACAGAATGCGGTCGGCGATTTCCAGGGTTTCATCGACATCGGCGCAGATCACCAGGGTCGCGCGGCCGCCGGCACTGTCGCGCAGCAACTGGCCGATCTCGCGACGGGCGCGCACGTCGACACCCTGAAACGGTTCATCGAGAATCAGCACCCGCCCGTCCCCGAGCAGCCAGCGACCCAGCACAACTTTCTGTTGATTGCCGCCGGACAGCGCGCTCATCGGCACCTCGATGCCGGCGGTCTTGATCCCCAGCGCCGCGACTTGCGCCTCGACCGCTGCGGCTTCGGCGCGGTTGCGAATGAACCCGGCACGGGTGAAGCGCTGCAGAAACGGCAGCGTCAGGGTGCGGCGCAGGGAAAAGTCGGGCACCAACGATTGACTGGCGCGATCCTCCGCTGCGAGAAACACACCGCTGCGAATCGCCGCCCTTGGCGAACCCGGCAGCCAGTCCATGCCGTCCAGTTGCAGGCTGCCAGCCACGGCTTTACGCAAGCCGAACAGCACTTCGGCGATCTCGCTTTTGCCAGCGCCGAGCAGCCCGGTCAGCACCACCACTTCGCCTTGGTGCAGGTCGAAATCGAAACGTCTGGATCGTGGCAAAATCTGCAAACCTCGCGCACCCAATACTTTTTGCCCCACGCTGCCGGGCGTGTAGACATGCCCGTCCAGCGCCTGCCCGAGCATGGCGTGCACCGCCTCGGGCAACTGCCGCGCGCTGAACTCTCCGGCCAGTCGCCCATCGCGCAGGACAATGGCGCGATCCGCGACCCGTTGCAGATCGGACAAGCGATGGGAGATGTAAACAATCGCCACGCCACGGCTGCGCAAGATATCGATCAGATCAAACAGACGCTGCGCCTCGGCATCCGACAACGCCGCCGTTGGCTCATCGAGAATCAGCAGACGCGGCTGCAAGGCAAAGGCCCGCGCCAGCACCACCAACTGCCGCTCGGCCTGGCCCAAGTGTTCAATCGGCTGCTCCAGCGGCAACACCAGACCCAGCCCGGCGGCGATACTCGCGGCGCGTTCCAGCAAGCGTTTGCGATTGAGCCAGAAGTCCGCGTCAGGCTTGCACAACTCATCGAGCAACAGGTTTTCCGCCACGCTCAAACCGGGCGCAATGCCCTCGTTGATCTGCTGATGCACCGCGACAATCCCGACCCGGCGTGCCGACAGCGGCGAACTGAATTGCCGGGGCTGCCCGTCGATGTAAATCTCGCCGCCATCGGCGCGCTGGCTGCCGGCGAGAATCTTCACCAGCGTCGATTTGCCGGCACCGTTGGCACCGAGCAACGCCACCACTTCGGCGGGATGAATCTGCAGGCTGACGCGATCCAGGGCGCTGTTCGAGCCGAAGCGCTTGCTCAGTTCACGCACCTGAATCAGCGGCGCGCGGGCCACGACGACACTCATAAAATTCCTTAACGCCGATGGGCCAGCGAACGCACCAGCCGGTCGCCCAGGCTCTGCACGCCCTGCACCAGAATGACCAGCACCACCACGGTGGCGACCATCACTTCATTGTTGAAACGCTGATAGCCATATCGGATCGCCAGATCACCGAGGCCGCCACCGCCAATCACCCCGGCCATGGATGAAAAACCGATCAGCATCACCAGCGTCAGAGTGATCCCCGCCAGCAACGCGGGCAGCGCTTCGGGCAACAGCACTTTGAAAATCACATGACGGATGTCGCCGCCCATGGCGAGGATCGCTTCGATGCGGCCCTTGTCGACTTCGTCCAGCGCGTTCTCGACGATCCGCGCAAAAAACGGAAACGCGCCAATGGTGATCGGCACCACCGCCGCGGTGCTGCCGAGGGTGGTGCCGACCACCAGTCGGGTCAGCGGAATCAGCGCAATCAGCATCACCACAAAGGGTAGCGAGCGCCCCAGATTGACCAGCGAACCCAGCGCGGCATTGAGCCGTGGCAGCGGCCACAGGCCGTCGCGGCGACTGACAAACAGCAACACCCCGAGCGGCAAACCGATCAGTAGCGTGAACAGCCCGGCAAGCAAGACCATGTACAGGGTTTCGCCGGTGGCGTTGAACACCAGTTGCAGGATTTCATTCCAGTCGATGCTGCGGTTCATGACTGAGCCGCCCGCACGCCGTATTGCTTGAGGAAGCTGAGCCCGGGGATGTCGTGGCCCAGCGGCAGGCCGCAGGTTGGACGTAACGAAGTGCCGAGACTCGATTGCGCATCGGCGAGCAAACGCGGCACCGGGCCGGACTCGACCAGTCGCCCGTCAGCCATGTACGCCGCGTGATCGCAGATCGACTTGACCACCTCCAGCTCATGGGTGATCAGCACTATGGTCACGCCCAGTTGCCGATTGATGTCGCGCAGCAGGTCAAGAGTCGACGCGGTGGTTTCCGGATCCAGCGCGCTGGTGGCTTCGTCCGACAGCAGATACGCCGGCTCGGCGGCCAGGGCGCGGGCAATCCCAACCCGTTGTTTTTGCCCACCGGACAACTGCGAGGGAAAGGCTTGCGCCTTGTCAGTCAAGCCGACCAGTTCCAGCAGCTCGCGCACCCGCACATGGCGCCACGGTTTGCCGACGTTGGCGATTTCCAGCGGCACGGCGATGTTGTCGAACACGGTGCGCGAGTGCAGCAGATTGAAGCCCTGGAAGATCATGCCGATGCGCTGACGCTGGCGGCGCAGGTCGCTGGCAGACAGCGTCAACAGGTCCACGCCGTCGATCAGGATTCGCCCGCTGTCCGGACGTTCAAGCAGATTGAGACAGCGCAACAGGGTCGACTTGCCCGCCCCGCTGCGCCCGAGGATGCCGTAGATCGCGCCGTCGGGAATACTCAGCGACACCTGATCCAGTGCCGGTGCCGGCGCCGCCGGGTAAGTCTTGCTCAACTGCTCGACGACGATCATGGCTTGGCATCCACCACGGGGATCACCGAACCCTTGAAGTTATCGGTGATGTATTTCGCTACTTGCGGCGAGGTCAGGTCTTTGGCCAGTTGTGCGATGCGCGGATCGTTTTGCAGTGTCGGCGTGGTCACCAGAATGTTGGCGTACGGATTGTGCTCGGCCTTCTCCAGCCCCAGCGCATCCTGGGCCGGCACCAGTCCGGCTTCCAGCGCGTAGTTGCCGTTGATCACCGCAAGGTCGACATCGTCCAGGGCCCGAGGGATTTGCGGCGATTCGATTTCAAGGATCTTCAGCTGTTTCGGGTTCTCGGCGATGTCTTTGGGTGTGGCCTGATCGGCTGCCGGATCCTTGAAACCGGGCTTGAGTTTGATCAGCCCGTTGTCCTGTAACAGGTACAGCGCACGGCTCAGGTTGGTGACGTTGTTGGGAACCGCCACGGTGCCTTTTTCCGGCACGTCGGCGAAGCTTTTGTGCCGGCGCGAATAGATGCCCAGCGGCTCGATATGCACCGTGGCGGCCACCGCGAGTTTCTGCCCCAGCGCTTGTTCCTGGGATTTCAGATAAGGCAGATGCTGGAAGTAATTGGCATCGACATCGCCATGCACCAACAGCTCGTTGGAGTTCACGCCGTTGGGAATCTCGATGACCTTGAGCTTGAGTTGCGGATCGATTGTCTGGATGTACGCGAGAATCTGCGCGTGGGGCACCGGGTCGGCGGCCACCCGCAACGGCTCCAGTGCCTGAGCGCCGAACGAAGTCACCAGCGCGCCGAGCACGGCCAGGGTCAAACCTGCTTTTTTCAACATGTGCGGAGTCCTTGAGCGAGTGATGAATCAGGCGTTGGCGGTTTTACGAGCTGGTGCGGCGGGCATCAGCGCGTCGGCATAGAAGCGCCGGGCGACGTCGGGGTGCGAACGCAACCGTCCCTTGAGGTAGTTCCAGCCGACATCGCGAAACAACGGATTGAGCGGATCACTCGCCGGGCCACGCGCTTCGCGCAGCAGCGCGGTGGGCAACGGATACAGCGGCACCACGGCATCGAGTTGCGCGCCGAGGAAAAAGGCGATGGACAAGCGTTCGCTGCCTGCGGGCGGCGACACCACCCGATGCACCGTGGCGCGCAGATAGCCGTTGGTGGCCAGCTCCAGCAGTTCACCGATGTTCACCACCAGCGTGTTGTCGCGGGGCAGCGCATCGATCCAGCGCCCCTCCTCGACTTCCACTTGCAGACCTGCCTGCTGGTCTTGCAGGAGAAAGCTCAGGAAACCCGAATCCTTGTGCGCGCCGACGCCTTGCTGGCTCGCGTTGGCGGCCTGGCCTGGATAGCGCATCAACTTGATGTGTTCGTTGGGCTTGTCGCCGTACAACTGATCGAACGCGTCCGCCCGCAGCGACAGCGCTTGGGCAAAGGCACGCAGCAGACGCAACGCCATGCGCGTCATCGCCTGTTGCCATTCGAGCAGCAGCGGTTTCAGTTCTGGCAGCGCCGCCGGCCATTGGTTGGGCCCCTGCAACCGAGCCCACAACGGACTGTCCGCGTCCAGCGGCAACGCTTCGCGCTCGGCGCCGAGATCGAATTGCTCACGCCAGTCGGGTTGACCACGGGTGATCTCGGAAGCGGCACGGTTGTAACCGCGAAAATGCGGCGAATTGATCATGCCGACGGCGGTCTTTTCCTGCTCGGACAAGGCGAAGAACTGCCGGGCGTGATCCTGCACCTGCTTGAGCAGGTGGCTGTCGATGCCATGGCCGGTGAGATAGAAAAAGCCGACGTCACGCGCGGCGTGACGCAGGTTTTCAAGAAATTCATAACGCTGTTGCGCGGTGCCTTCGAACAACGAAAGGTCCAGCGTCGGCAGCGTGGTGATATCGAGGGTATGCGGCATGATTCACTCCCGTGTGAACCAAACCTGAAGAGCCTTTGATCGATTCAGCGTGTGCCGTCATGGCAATCGGGGGTCTATCGGTTTGATGCGTTCGATTCGTCGTGAGACAAAACTAAACGATCTTAAAAACCACGAACAAATACCCTTTTTGCATTAGCTTAGGCCTGACGCTCAAGTTCGCTGTCATCACGCGACAGCTCTCCCGCTTCAACTGATCAACGTGCCGGGTCATAAAACGGTTCGACTGCCACCCGGCTGCCGACAAAGAAACTGTCAGCCACCAGCCGCAGTGGCTGCAGGTCCACATCGCTGGCCCGATCGCCAATCAGTTGCCGGAAGTGTCGATACACCGCGGTGTACTCGCCCTCTTCCGACACCGCCTGGCGCACGCCGTCGATGCTCAGCAGCGCCCCGCCGTTGTCCAGACGCAGCACCCCTTCGGCACAGCGAATCTCGATGCTCCAGAGTTCGTCGTGACCGTGGTCGAAATCGAACTCGGCCTGCACGTCGAGTCGGTTCGCATCGGACATCTTGATCGACGCGGCTATCGGCGACTGGCAGTTGTCCGGTACGCGCAGTTCGGCGGACTTCACAAACAGTGGCTGCGTCAGCAAATAGGTGACAATCGACAAGGCATTGATGCCCGGATCGAAAACGCCGAGACCACCGGGTTGCCAGATCCACGTCTGACCGGGATGCCACTTGCGCACGTCTTCCTTCCAGTCGATCTGCACGCTTTGCAGTGTGCGGCTGGCGAGCCAGTCGCGGGCGGCTTCGATACCGGGGGCGTAGCGCGAATGCCAGGCGAACAACGCACTGACACCCTGTTGCTGCGCTTGACTGACCAGGGCCAGCGCCTCACCCAGCGTGGCGCACGGCGGTTTTTCCACCAACACATGTTTGCCGGCGGCCAGCGCCTGCTGCACCAGTGCGAACCGACCTTGCGGCGGCGTACAAAACGCAATCGCATCCACCTCGGGGCCGTTCTCCAGCAACTCGCTCAACGAGTGAAAGTTCTCCACCCCGGCACAGGGTTTACCTTGCGTGGCGACCGCCACCAGACGAAATCCGGGATTGGCGTTGATCGCCGGAACATGTTGATCCTGGGCAATCTTGCCGTAGCCCACCAGACCGAGACGGATCGGTTGCATCAGTGACTCCTGTTTTTATCTTGTTGTCGTCAGCGAGTGCGCAGATTAGCCGTAAACGTCACGGAAAACCCAGCTGAGTCTGATCAAAAACCCGCAGAAGCCAGCGCTCGGTTCATCGCGCCGGGTAGTAACGCTGATGCAGCGGCGCAAACAGAGAAAGCCTGCTTTTCAGGGCAGGCTTTCACGTTCACAACGCTGCAGTCACTTCTGCTGAGCGGTCAACGCCGAGTAACTGTTCATCAGGTTCCGGTAGTTCGGAATCCGCTGCGACAGCAGATTGCCCAGCCCTTCGATGTCGTTGCGCCAGTCGCGGTGCAGCTCACAGGCGACCGAGAACCAGTTCATCATTTGCGCGCCGGCCTGGGTCATGCGGCTCCAGGCGGCTTGCTGGACGGTGGTGTTGAAGGTGCCGGAGGCGTCGGTGACGACGAATACGTCAAAGCCTTCGGCCAGTGCCGACAGGGTCGGGAACGCTACGCAGACGTCGGTGACCACACCGGCAATGATGATCTGCTTGCGGCCGGTGGCCTTGATCGCCTTGACGAAGTCTTCGTTGTCCCAGGCGTTGATCTGGCCTGGGCGGGCGATGTACGGCGCATCGGGGAACATTTCTTTCAGTTCCGGAACCAGCGGGCCGTTGGGGCCTTGTTCGAAACTGGTGGTGAGAATGGTCGGCAGGTTGAAGAATTTCGCCAGGTCGGCCAAGGCCAGGACGTTGTTCTTGAACTCGTTCGGCGAAAAGTCCTGAACCAGAGAAATCAGACCGGTCTGGTGGTCGACCAGCAGGACTACGGCGTCGTCTTTGTTCAGGCGGTTGTAGGTTGCAGTGCTCATGTTTGAATCCCTTTTCTTGGTTGAGGTAGTTGGCGTTGCGTTGAACATGGGCACAGATTACTGACACCACCGGAACCGATAAATCGGTTGAAAAGCGTTTCACCGTCAACTCATAACGGACAATCCTGGCGACACAACACAGGCTTGCCAGCCTCCGACTCAGTTCGGCTCGAGCATTGGTTTGGCGATCATCAAACTGCACGGCGCCCGGTTCAGGACACTCTCGACGGTTGCACCGATGAAGTTCGGGCCTTGCGGGTAGGCGGTACCGAGCACCAGCATGTCGAACGCGTTCTGGCGGGCGAACTGCTCGATCATCTTGTGTGGTATTCCGGTCACCTGGTGTCGACGGTGAGACTCGATGGCGTAACGCTCGGCCAGAGCCTCGAAAGCCTCTTGCTGGGTGTCGTTGATCGCCTCGCACAGGCTGTGATCCAGACTCAGGGTCGGCACGCTCATCGCCGCATCGCCCAGCACCGACCAGTGGCTGACATTGAGCACATGCAGGGCCGCGCCACAGGCGTTTGCCAGCGTTGCCGCCAGTTCGAGGATGCGCTCGTTGAGGCCTTGGGTCAGATCCTCCAGATGTGACAGATCGACGGCGGCGAGAATGTTCAGCGGCAGTGGATGACGGGCTTCGGTGACCAGATGCACCGGGGCCGGACAGTCGCGCAGCAACAGCCAGTCCAGCGGTCGATGGAAAGCCCGATTCAGCGCCGGGACATGATGGGTATCCTTGATCACCAGATCGGCCCGATAGTCTTTGATGTACTCCAGCATGTGCGCCGGCGTGGCCTTGGCCCAGACCACTTCGCTGCTGACCTGCACGCCGCTGCCCGCCTGGAACCGCGCCTGTTGCTCCAGCCAGTGGCGGTGCACCTGCAAATAGCCCTCGCGCGCCTGGGCCATCGCGTCGTGGTCAAACAGACCGGCCACCGCCAGCGCCTGCACGTAATCGAACGCCACCATGTGCAGCGCCGCGCCAGTTGCCCGGGCCAAGGCCACTGCGCGATCAAAGGCCGGGGTGCGGGTCATTTCGGTGGGGGCAATCAACAACATTCGTTTGAGTCTGAGCATACGAACCTCGTCCTGGCAGTGCGGTACCGGCGCGAGGGCCAGCCTGACATCCCTGTCTATCGTGTATCGACGACTTGCTCGGCCAGTATCCGGCGCCGCCCCCTGACGGCTCTGATTTTTATCAAGCAATGGCCGAACTGCGGCAGCCCGCGTCTAAGTTTGTGTCCGTTCGTCACTTGGCGCTGCCGGAACATGAATGAGATCGGTGTCAGGGTGAGTGACACCTATGCTTAACCCACCCCCGCCAGCGTGATCTCCCCCATGTCAGAAGCACCTGTTCTCCAGGCACAACACCTCAAGACTGCTTGCTCCAACTGCAGCGTGCTGGAGTTGTGTCTGCCGATCGGGATGAACGGTGCGGAGGTCGCGCGCCTGGATACGCTTATCGTGCAACGGGTCAAGGTCAAAAAGGGCGCGGCGCTGTACCGCACCGGCGATCCGCTGCGCTCGCTGTACGCGGTGCGAATCGGCTCGTTCAAGACCAGCATGCTGTCCGTGGACGGCCGAGAGCAGGTCACCGGTTTTCACATCCCCGGCGAGATGCTCGGGCTGGACGCCATCAGCGCCGACGAGCATGCCTGCAACGCCTTTGCCCTGGAGGACAGCGAGGTCTGCCCGATCCACTTTGCGCAGCTGGAAAAGCTCGCGCAAAGCCTGCCGTCGCTGCAGCACAACCTCAACCGGTTGCTGAGCCGTGAAATCGTGCGCGACCACAGCATGTTGATGCTGATGGGCAACATGAACTCGGATGAGCGGCTGGCGGCGTTTCTGCTCAACCTGTCGCAACGCCTGAGCCTGCGCGGTTACTCGGCAAAGGATTTCGTGCTGAAAATGCGCCGCGAGGAAATCGGCTCCTATCTGGGGCTGCGCCTGGAAACCATCTGCAGGGGTATCGCCCACCTGCGGGATCAGGAGCTGGTGGAAATCAGCGGCCGCGACGTGCGGATCCAGAACATGGACGGCCTCAAGCAATTGGTTGCCGGCTGCCACCGCTCGCCGCGCTGAGCCAATTGCCCCCCTGCCCGAACACCTCGATCGGCGACGCCATCGCGTGCGTCTGATCCAGATCAGATCCAGCCACCGGCAACCGCGTAGAAAAGGAGTGAAAGAACGGTGCGTGTTCGCGCGCCAGCCTTTCCAACCGGATGGAGGATTACCCCATGCTTACTGTCAAAGATCACAACGATCGGGCCGTGGCCGCCTACGCCGCAGTCTCCGGGCAATACTGGATTGAAGCCGTCAAGGATGGGCGTCATGTGTTGATCCGTCCGTTGGCGGAAAAGGATCGCGAGCGTGAATATGCCTTCATCAAGCGCCTGTCGCCCGAGTCCCGGCACATGCGTTTTCTGGCGCAGATCAGCGAGCCCGGCACGGCGCTGCTCGATCAATTGATGGACACCGATAACCAGCAGCGCACGGCGTTCATCGCCCTGGTGCATGAAAATGGCCAGCTGATCGAAATCGGCATCAGCCGTTATGCCGCCACCGGCGAGCATGAATGCGAATGCGCCGTGACCGTTGCAGATGAATGGCAACATCTGGGTCTGGGGACGCTGTTGATGGAGCATCTGATCAAGGCTGCGCGCAGAAACGGCTTTCACCGGATGTATTCAGTGGACTCCGCCGGCAACGAAGCGATGCGTGAACTGGCGCGTAACCTGAACTTCGAAACCCATCACGATCCTGACGACAGCCGTCAGGTCATACACCGTCTTCAGCTGTAAAAAAACGCCCGGTGGCGAGTCTGCAAACGACTCGCCACCGGGCGTTTTTTTTCACGATTGCAAGGTATGTCCCGGTTTGATCGCCAGCACACTGCAAGGCGCACGATGCAGGATCTGTTCGGCAGTGGTGCCCAACAACTTGTTCAACCCATGGTGCTGCACCGTGCCCAACACGATCACGTCAATGTGATGTTCGACGGCAAACTCGCAAATGCTCGGTACCGGGGGCCCCTCGACAAAATGTCGGCAAGCCGTCGGTACACCCTGGCGTTCGGACAGGGCAGCAAATGCTTCGTGTTGCGCGCTGCCCAAGGCTTCATAAATTCCGGTGGCCAGCGGTAAGGCGCCGTAGCCCATGTCGGTGGCATACACCGCCGCCCAGTCGTAGACATGCAGCAATTCGAGCCGGGCATCACACTGCTCGGCCAGGCGCACGGCGGCTTCGACAATCTGATCGTTGAAGCGCAGATCCTGATCCTGACTGCGCAACACATCGATGATCGCCAGCACACTGCGTGGCCGTGGATGCGCGTCATCGGTGACCAGATGCACCGGCACCGGGCAATCGCGCAGCAATTGCCAATCCAGCGGGGTGTAAAACACCCGCTTCAACGCCGACTCCTGCTGCGCATCCTTGATGATCAGCGCCAACGGCATCTCATTGACGAACTGCAGGACTTCTTCGTACGGGTGTTGCACCCAGACCACCTCACTGCTGACCTCGATACCGTGGCGCTCAAGCAATGTGGCCTGCTCGGCCAGCCACTGGCGATGCGTGCGCAGATAACCGTCGCGGGCCAGACGGATTTGCTCAGGGGCGAACAGGCCCGCCACCGCCAGCGCCTGCAGATAATCGAAGGCGACGATGTGCAACGGCAATTGCATGGCGACTGCCAACGCAGCGGCACGCTCGAACGCCGGTGTGTGGCTCATGGTGGGGGGAGCAATCAACAATAAACGTTGGGTCTGCGACATGGGGCACCTCGGCACGACGGCCATCTGGATCGAGTGAACAGATATCCAGATTGCGCGCTCCTGCTACCGGCGAGTTGATCTTGATCAGTTCTGCATCGAACCTTCGCCGCCACTGTTTCAGTGCCACAAGGTGCCGGCCCACATCGCCAATGTCAGCAGCACCTGCCCGGGGATGACAATCGCAGCGAACCCTCTGCCTCCACTGACCCAGGCCACCACGCATTTGCTCAATGAGTTGCTGCTGATCGCGATCAGCGCGGGAGCGACAATCGCTTCCACCGGTAACAGACCGGCCTTGGCCAGCCCGGCGATAGAAGCGGTTGACGCGTGCGCATCGGCGAATCCGCTGAAGGTCGCGGTGAGCATCACGCCCACCTGGCCGAATTGACTGAGCATGGCCGACGAGACCAGGGTGATCGCGGTCATGGTCAATGCGATGATCACGGCGAGTTTCAGATTGAATGCGCCGCCCGCCGGCAGCGTCTCGTCAGTGCCTTGGGTCGACCGGGGCAACATCAGACCAGCGCTGTAGATCAGCGCCGCCACGCTGCCGGACACTAACGGCAGCCACAGGCTGCGCAACAAGGCTGGATCGACGGTGGCGAGAATCAGCCCGGTCTGAACCATGGTGGCGAGATTGGACAGCAGCGCCGCCGCGCTGAGGATCCGCACATTATTCGGTTCCCGGGCGACTCGTTGGCCCATGGTCGCAATGGTCAGGGTGCTGGAAGCGAAACCCGAAGCGATGGCGCTGATGACGTAGCCGTAACGAATGCCCAGCGTACGAACGGCGATGTGCCCTGCCGCCCCCACCAGCATCAGCAACACCGTCAAGGTGCAGATGGTGCGCAGATTGAGCGCGGCGTAGGGCCCGATGTAGCGATCCGGCGTCAATGGCAGCAGCACCAGCGCGGTAATCAGCAAGACCAGGCCGTCGCGCATTTCGGTTTCGCTCAACTGAGTGATCGCGAAGTGATGCAGTTTTTCCCGATACGTCAGCAATCCCGCCACCACCACGCCAATCGCCACCGCCAGTTCGGGCGCGCGCGTGCACAACGCGCCCAATATGAGCACGATGATCAGCGCCACTTCACTGGTCACGCCGGGGTCGTCATCGCGCCCGCGCCAATAGGCGACGGTGATCAGCAAGGTCAAACCGATCGCGACCATGCCCACCAACAGCGCCGCCCCCACCACCATCGCGGCGTAGCCGAGCAATGCGCTGATCGCAAACGTGCGCAAACCTGCGCTGCCTCGACGTTCGCCGCTGCCCTTGTGCCGTTCGCGCTCAAGACCGATGAGCATGCCGATGCCCAGGGCGGCCGCTGCCTGCGTGATGCCAAGGGATTCATTCATCGTCGATCCGCCCTGCCCCGTCCATCAGCCCAACGGCTTCAGCCGACGACGGCGTCCGCCGCTCTGGCCGGCTGGCCTGCTTCTTGGCGCTCGCTGGCCTGCGGCCAGGGGTGCGGGGCGTCGATGCGGGCCCTGAGTCGACTGACGAATGCCCGCGCGTCTTCGAGGTGATCGAAGCTCACCTGCCAGTCGTCCAGGGACACGATCCAGCCATGCGGCGCCGCTGTTGCACTGATATCAATGTTCATCGAAAAGCCTCCGTCGAGTCGGAAAAAGACCCTTGTTCAAGGGCTGATCGCGACCTTCATGACCCCGTCGCGCTGATGCGCAAACAACTCGTACGCCGCCTCGATGTCATCGAGTTTGAAGCGATGGGTCACCAGCGGCGATAAATCGACCGCGCCGCTTTGCACCACCGCCATCAAGCGACGCATGCGCTCCTTGCCACCGGGGCACAGGGTCGAGACGATGCTGTAATCGCCCAGCCCGGCGGCAAAGGCATCGAGCGGGATGCGCAGGTCGCTGGAATACACCCCCAGACTCGACAAACGGCCACCGGGACGCAGCACCCGCAATGCCGATTCGAACGTGCCCTGGGTGCCCAGCGCTTCGATGGACACGTCGACGCCACGGCCATCGGTCAACGCCATGATCTGCTCGACCACGTCGCCGTCCTTGAAGTTGACCACATGGGTCGCGCCCAACCGGCGGGCGACGCTCATGCGCTCCGGCACGCCATCGACGCCAATGATCGTGGTAGCGCCCTTGAGGCGCGCACCCGCCACGGCACACAGGCCGATCGGCCCGAGGGCGAACACCGCGACGGTGTCGCCGATATTGATCTCGCCGCGCTCCGCCCCGGAAAACCCGGTGGACATGATGTCCGGGCACATCAGCACCTGCTCGTCGCTGAGGCCATCAGGGATCGGACACAGATTGGCCAGGGCGTCCGGCACCAGCACGTATTCGGCCTGGCAGCCGTCGATGGTGTTGCCGAACTTCCAGCCGCCAATCGCCTTGAAGCCGTGGCGAGTGTCCGGGCCGTCCTGCGAGCCGCAGCCGCACAAACAGGCGTAACTCTGTCCGCTGGGCGTAATGGCCCCGGCGATCACCCGTTGTCCCTCGACGAAACCACGCACCTGCGAACCCAGCCGCTCAATAACGCCCACTGGCTCATGACCGATGGTCAGCCCTTTGGCCACCGGGTATTCGCCGCGCAGGATATGCACGTCGGTGCCGCAGAGGGTCGTGGTGGTGACGCGCACCAGCGCATCCAGTGGGCCGACTTGCGGAATCGGCTTGTCTTCGAGCACGATGCGGTTCTTTTCGACGAATATCGCCGCTTTCATCATGGCCATGGTCAATTCCCCTGAGCGAGTCGCAGCTTGAGATGTCCTCAAGACTGCGCCGTCGTCACGGCGCCGAAGTTGATAATGGTCAAACAATGCGTGGATCAGCCCACCGCTTTCGCGAGCAAGCCCGCTCCCACACTGGATCTCGGGCAGTCACCCAACCCGTGAACATCGCATATCCCCGTGGGAGCGGGCTTGCTCGCGAAGGGGCCATTACGGTCACCACATACCGCGCGTCCGATGAGCTGTGCTGCCGAATCGTCCCGTTGACAAATATCAATCCCGCCCGCTATGCCGGCGCCACGATGGGCGCAAGGCTCACGGCCCGAACACCGCGCCGCCTTTTCGCGTCGTGTGTGCGATCAACCACGGGAGATTTGTCATGTCTGAGCAATCGCGTTTCATGCTGGTGGTTTCGCCCCTGATGAAAAACAGCCCGGCTTTCGAACGCGCCGCCGCGCTGGCCAAGGCGTCTGACGCGGCCTTGCACATCGTTGCGTTCGATTATCTGGAAGGCCTGGCGACTGCCGGGCTGGTCAATGAACAGGCGCTGGAGCAAATGCGCCTGGGCTACGTCGAGCGCCATCACCAATGGCTCGAAGACCAGGCTCGGCCGCTGCGCAAACTCGGGGTGCACGTCACCACCGAGGTGGTCTGGGTCGAAAGTCCGCTGGAGGAAATCCTCATTCACCTGCGCGAACAGCCGATGGCGGCGCTGATCAAGACACTGGAGCACGAATCGCTGCTGTCACGCCTGATGTTCACCCCGCTGGATGTGCATCTGCTGCGCGAGTGCCCGGTGCCGCTGCACTTTGTCAGCCATGTGCAACATGCTCTGCCACGGCGTATTGTCGCGGCGGTCGACCCGTTCCATCGCGATGGGCAGTACCAGGGTCTGAACGACCGGATCCTGTACGAAGCCGGCAAACTGGCAAGTTTGTGTAAAGCCGAGCTGGACGTGATCTACGCCCACGACCTGTCCTCGATCAGCGCCGCCGAATTCGGTTTCGATCATGCCTCGGCGTTCTTTTCCTCCAGCGCCGCCAAGGCGCTGTTCGATGCCCAGGGCGAAGCCTTTCGTGAACTGGCCGAGCGCAACGATATTCCGGCAGAAAA
This sequence comes from Pseudomonas fluorescens, assembly GCF_004683905.1. Classification (NCBI taxonomy): domain Bacteria; kingdom Pseudomonadati; phylum Pseudomonadota; class Gammaproteobacteria; order Pseudomonadales; family Pseudomonadaceae; genus Pseudomonas; species Pseudomonas fluorescens. The sequence continues at coordinate 2,673,057 of NZ_CP038438.1, read as the reverse complement.
CCAGCACATGATCATGGGCGACCCGGCCAAGGTACTGGCCAGTTACGCCGACGCGTACGACATTGACGTAATCGTCATGGGCCGCGTCGCGCACCGGGGCATGGGCCGCCTGATCGGTAGCACCGTCGAACACCTGCTGTACCGGATGCCATGCAGTGTGTGGGTGGTGGCGCCGGAAAAGCTCGAATGAGGTTATGAGCTAATAACACCTTCATTAAACCGTCTTTCAAACGTTGTACTAGGATAGGATCCACATCCTGACATTTGCGCCGACCAGGGAACATGCTCGACGCAGGTCAGGAATGGGACTGTTTCACCTGCAACTCATGGATGATGTTTATGAATTCACACCTGTTTCCCCACATCGGTAAAGTCATTGCGAGCACCGGCAGCCGGCACTTTCCGCGGATGCTGCATGACCTGATCCAGACACAACTGGCGGTGGACGCCACACACATTCGCCAGATGCGCGTCGAGCCGGTGGGCCGCCCCGCCCATCGCAACCCGCCGGAAACCGGCCAAGACTCGGCCCAGCAGGCTGAAACGGTATTCTGCGAACAGATTGCCGCACGCTCGAGCGAGCCGATAGACACGCCAGACGCGGCCAGCGCCGACGCCTCGCAGCTACACCTGACCCGGCGCAAGGACGGCTACCGCTACGTGATTTCGGTGTATCGCAACGACCAGTCGCAACGATTCTCGGCTCAGGAGCAGAGTTTGTTGCAGGACATTTCTCCGGTGCTGTTGCCGATGGTGGAAAAACACATTCACGCCCTGCAACCCCAGCAGACCAACCCAGAAGACCCGTCGCCCGGCGCTGACGGCGCGCAACAGGGCCTGGAAAACCTGCGGCTGCGCTTCAACGAGCGTTTGCAGCAACTGGGCCTGAGGCTGTCCAATCGCGAAACCGAAGTGTGCATCGGCCTGCTCGCCGGGCGTACCGCGCCGGAGCTGGCCGAACAGTTGCAACTGAAGGTCAACACAGTGGAAAGCTACCTCAAACGCGCCGCGATCAAACTGGGGATCAGCGGCCGGCATTCGTTGATGCGCTGGATGTATTCGCCGGAGGACACGTCCACCGCCACCAGCGCGGCCTGAGTCCGCCACTGAAGAAAAAAACCGCCGCCCTCCCCGGACGGCGGTTTTTTACATTGGGGGCCTAATCCTTCGGCACGACTCTATCCAGCGCCTGATTCACCGCCAACTCCCCCAGCATCACCACCTGCGCAATGCCCAACACCGTATTGCGGCTTGGCCCTTCTAGCGTGCCGGCGAAATCACCAAGCATGACGGTGGCCGAGGCCAGGGATTCGCAGGCGTTGGCCAGCAGGGATTCGGTGTCGGTTTGCGGGTTGACCAGGAACATGCTGCTGGGGGTGTACGGCGTTGCCATGATGTTCGCGGGCGCGAGGTAATGGTCGAGGGCGCGTTCGGCGGCTTCGTGGAGCTTTCTGGAGTTGAGGGATTCGTACGGCGATAGCGGGTCTGTGATTGGCAGATTGGGTGGGGTTTCGGGCATCAGCTGGAACTCCGATCGGGGCACTTTGGAAGAATCACTTCCTGTAGGAGCTGCCGAAGGCTGCGATCTTTTGATGTTGCTTTTAAAAAACAAAATCAAAAGATCGCAGCCTTCGGCAGCTCCTACAGGGGGCCGCGTGATTAGTTCGGGATGCGACGGCCGTCCAGTACTCGGTTGACCATCAGTTCACTGAGCATGATCACCTGATGCAGCACCAGCATGGCCCGGCGCTGTGGGTTATCGACGGTGTCGCCGATATCACGGGCCATGTCGCTGGCGGCGGCTAATGATTCGCAGGCTTCGACGAGCAAGGTTTCTTCGTCCACGGTGGGGTCGATGAGGAAAATTCTGTTCGCCTTGCATGACGAGGTTGAAGGGACCGAGATCTTCAGTGCGCCGGGGTGGAGGTAGAAATTGATGGCGCGATCGGTTGCCGCTTTTATCTTCTGCGGGTCGAGGGCCGGGTCGTACGGGATCGAGGTGTCCGGGGGGTTGGGTGTGGCTTTGAACATAGGTGAAGCTCCTGCTTAGCAAAAGTAAGGAGCCATCACTCTCGCTACCAAACGAGGGTGGCGGCCATACGCGGGTTGGTAGACCGGTCTAAGCAGGAAAACCCGGCGCTCCCGAAGGAGCCCCACGCATGGCCACCATAAAAAATCGAGTCCCCCTGAAAAGGGACTGCATATGGCGTCGCCATCACACTTAGAAACGGGCTACCAAACCCGATCACTGATTTTCAGTGACAGGGAAACGATATAGCCCGACCCATAGTCGTGTAAGCCGGCGGATTCTGGCGTACGCGTAGGTAACGGCGCAAGGCGTTGTAGCCGTTATGGCGTAACGGTTCGTGTACTTTAAACGTGGTTGCGGGGTTATGTTTATGTGCGGGGTTTGCTCTGTTGTTTTGATGTTGTCTGGCAAGCCGCTTTCGCGAGCAAGCTCGCTCCCACAGTTGGAATGAGTGCATTCAGTGGGAGGGTGATCGTCTTGTAGGCCGCCATCGCTGGCAAGCCAGCTCCCACAATTTGACCGAGTGTATTCAGTTGGGGATTGGTCGACTGTGAGGCCGCTTTCGCGAGCAAGCCCGCTCCCACAGTTGGAATGAGTGCATTCAGGTGGGAGTTGGTCGGCGGGTAGGCCGCCATCGCTGGCAAGCCAGCTCCCACAGTTGGAAAGCGAAAAACAGGGACGGGTTCATGACCCGTCCCTTTCGATTTTTGCACTTCAGGCACGAGCCCGGCCAATCAGCTTCGGCAATCAGTCCCGCGCCAGCGCCTCGATCGGATCGAGGCGCGATGCATTGCGCGCGGGGACGAAGCCGAAGACGATGCCGATCAGCGTCGAGCAGATCACCGCCGTCAGCACCGAGGCCATGGAGAACACCATCTCCCATTCCTTGATGAACAGCGAAAACAGATGGCCGATGGCATACGACAGGGAAATGCCGATGGCCCCGCCGAGCAAGCAGACCATCACCGCCTCCACCAGAAACTGCTGACGGATGTCCGACTGCCGTGCGCCGACCGCCATGCGAATGCCGATCTCGCGGGTACGCTCGGTGACCGACACCAGCATGATGTTCATCACGCCGATGCCGCCGACCACCAGCGAAATCACCGCGATCAGCGACAGCAGCAAGGCCAGCGAGCGGCTGGTTTTCTGCACGGTCTGCATCACGCTGTCGAGGTTGTTGGTGTAGAAGTCCTTGATGCCGTGGCGTTGCAGCATCAATTGGGTGACGTGATTTTCCACCACTTTGCTCGACTGGCCGTCCTTGATCCGTACGCTGATGCTGTCGAGAAAACGTTGGCCCAGGATACGGCCGGCGGCGGTTTCGTAGGGCACCCAGACGTTGAGAGTCTTGCCGGAGGCAAACAGGTTTTTGTTCTCGGCCGCCACGCCGATCACCGTGCACGGCAGGTTGCCGATCAGGATCACCTGGCCCAGCGGATCGACGCCCTCGGCGAACAGCCGATGCCGGGTGTTGTAGTCGATCACCACCACCTGCGCCTGACGCCGGGCGTCGGTTTCGCTGAAGGTGATGCCCGCCTCCAGTTTGATTCCGCGAACCTGGAAATACTGATCACTGACACCGTTGATCTGCGCATCGAGGTCGATGTTGCGATAACGCAGAAGCATGCTGCGACCGACCACCGGGGTGGCGCTGTCGACGTAATACAGTTGATTCAGCGCGGTGACGTCGGCCGGCACCAGTGTCTCGATCGACGCGGCGCGTTTGTCGCCGAAACTGCTGCCGGAATAGATATCGATGGTGTTGCTGCCGATCGCCGAAATGTCCTTGAGCACGTAGTTTTTCGCGCCCTCGCCGATCGCCGAAATCGACACCACCGAGGTGATGCCGATGACGATCCCGAGCATGGTCAACAAGGTGCGCATGCGGTGCGAAATCAGCGCCACCCAGGCCATGTTGAACGCTTCCTTGAACAGCCCGAGGCTGGCGACCAAACGGCGTGTCGCCGGTGGTTTGGGCGGCACCTCCTCTTCGTCCGACAGTTGCCCGGTGTCGCGCTGGTTGCGCCGGTCGCTGAGGATTTCACCGTCGCTGACTTCGATGATGCGTTCGGCGTTGGCCGCGACTTTCGGGTCGTGGGTCACCAGAATCACCGTGTGCCCGGCCGCGTGCAGCTCCAGCAGGATGCGCATCACTTCCTTGCCGCTGGCGGTGTCGAGGGCGCCGGTGGGTTCGTCGGCGAGAATCACTTCACCGCCATTCATCAAGGCCCGGGCGATACTCACCCGCTGCTGCTGACCGCCGGAGAGCTGACTCGGACGGTGCGTCAGGTGCCCGTCGAGACCCAGACGCGCCAGCAGCTCGCGGGCGCGGGCGTGGCGTTGCGGCGCGGGGATGCCGGCGTAGATGGCCGGCATCTCGACGTTGTGCATCGCGCTCAGGTGCGGCAGCAAGTGATAGCGCTGGAAGATGAAACCGAAGTAATCGCGGCGCAGCTCGGCCAGCGCCTGATCGTCAAGGTCGCGGGTCTCTTGGCCGTTAATCTTGTAGCTGCCGGCGGTGGCGTAATCGAGGCAGCCGAGGATGTTCATCAGGGTTGATTTGCCGGAGCCGGAGGCGCCGATGATCGCCACCATTTCTCCGGCGTTGATCGTCAGGTTGATGTCCTTCAGCGCGAGAAATTCGCGGTCGCCGGCAGTGAAACTGCGGGTGATGCCAGTCAGTTGCAGCAACGCCTGCGTCATGCTCAAGCCCCCGCCACGGCGGGCAACGGATCACCGATCACCACCCGCTCGCCTTCGCTGAGGCCCTGATTGATCTGCACTTTGACGTTGTTGTTGATCCCGGTCTGCACGTTGCGCGACTGCGCCTGGCCCTTGGCATCGAGCACCCGCACCGGAAAGCTGCCATCGGCGTTGCGTGGCCCAAGCGCGGCCACCGGCACGGTCAGCACCGATTGCGCGGTATCGAGGACGATGCGCACTTGCGCGGTCATCGAGATGCGCAAGCGATGGTCGGGATTGGGCACCTCGAACAGCGCGTTGTAAAACACTGCGGTGTTTTGTTTCGGCGTACCGGCCGGCGGTGTTTCGAGGAAGTTCTGCGGCGCCGGCTCAGTGCCGCGCAGCTTGCCGTAATAGCGTTTGTCTTCGCCGAGAATAGTGAAATACACCTGCTGCCCCGGCGCGATATGAATCACATCGGCCTCCGACACCTGGGCCTTGATGGTCATGGTATCCAGATCCGCCAGTTTCAGCAGGATCGGCGCCAACTGGTTAGCAATCACGGTCTGGCCTTCCTGGGTGACGATGCCGACCACGTCGCCATCGATCGGCGCGACGATCCGCGTATACGCGAGGTTGACCTTGGCGGTGTCGATCTGGATGTGCGCACTTTTGATCTGCGCGTCCAGCGACAGCAGATTGGCCTGCTGCACCTCGTAGTCCGATTGCGCGGTTTCGAAGTCCTGACGCGAGATCGACGCGTCTTCCTGCAGGTTCTGATAGCGCTGGTAAATCGCTTTGGTCTGCTTGAGCTGGGCTTGTGTGGCGCGCTTTTGCGCCTGCAGGTTTTCCTCATCGACCTGCGCCTGCCGCAGGGTGTTCTGCAGCACCAGCGGATCGATCTCGGCCAGCCACTGGCCCTTCTTCACCTTGTCGCCCACCTTGACCTTGAGCGACTTCAACTGCCCCGACACCTGGGCACCGACGTCCACCTGCTTGACGCCTTCCAGCAAACCGGTAGCTAGCACAGTGTTTTCGATATCCGAGCGTTCGACCGGGGCGGTCTGGTATTTCGGCGCTTCGGCCGGTGCCTGCACCGTGTACAGCACCAACCCGGCCACCGCCGCCAATGCCAACCCCATACCGACTTTGCGCAACTTCGACTTTTCCATAAATAACCACAAGTCCGTTCAGGGATGAACCCGGCCAGCGGCCGGGTCTTGATAGAACAACCACACTCAGGACAGCACTTCGCCGACCGTCAGCGCCAGGCCGTCATGCCACCACGCGGCGAAACTGAAGACGTTGGGCGCCTTGAGAATCGTGAAGTGGTTGCCCGGCCCGTACCACACCGCCAGATCGCTGACCTGCCGCTGCCAGCCTTCAAGCACCGCCGCCTGTTCGCGCTGATTGCCCCACTCGTCCAGCGTCGGGTCATCGACCAGTACCAGCCGCACCGGCCCGGTATAGGCCAGTCGCGGTTGATAGACCGTGCGCAAGGCGCTGGCGAAGGTGCGTACCGGGCCATGCATCGCGTCCGGCGCCGCGCGCTCCGACAACACCCCGGCGCGCACCATGCCGTCGTGCAGCAGACGCAGTTGCGTGGTGTCGTCGGCGTTGGCGAAGGTCGCAGGATCGATGCCCAGCGATTTGCCACAGGATAACTGCAGGGTGTCAATCAGCCGTTGCAGCGCGGCAGTGGCCGTGTACGGCTTGCCCGCCGTGCCGTCACCGCCCGGTGCCTCGCTGTCGATCAAGGTCAGCGAAGCCACCTCGCGCCCGGCCGCCTGCAACTGCGCAGCCATGGCATGCGCGACCCAGCCGCCGAACGAATGGCCGATCAGGTGCAGCGGCCCCTGCGGGTGGATCTGCTCGATGGCTTGCAGGTAGAACGCGGCAGCGGCTTCGACCGCGCTGTGCGGCACACTGACGCCGTCCAGCCCGCGCGGTTGCAGGCCGATGATCGGCCACTCCGGGCCGATCGCCTCGGTCAGGTGAATGAACCCGGTGACGCTGTCACCCGCCCCCGGCACACAGAAAATCGGCGCATGCCCCGGCTGCCCGGTCTGAATCGTCAGCAGCGGTTGATACAGCGCCGGTTCCGGCGTCACCAGGGTTTCCAGCGCCTGGGTAATGGCCTGGCCAAGCGCTTGGATGTGCGGGTGCTTCATCATGGTCCGGTGGTCGCCGGGGATGTCGATGCAGCGCAGCAAGCCAATGTCGAAGCGCTCTTCCCAGCCGCGCGTCGAGCTCGGCAATGACTGGCCTTCCATCAGTTCCTGTGCACGGAACAGGTGGATCGGCTGGCTCGCCGGGCTGACCCGGTAATGCGCCAGCGCCAGACGATGCGCCGCTTCGCGATCAAAGTAATGCCAGGCGTCCGCCGCGCTGACCGTGGCCAGTTCCGGATCGGTCAGTTGCTGCGCCTGACAGCGCTTGAACAGCTCGGGGAAATCCAGTTGTTCGACTTGCGCTTCCAGCGCTTGCACCGCCGCCAGCGCCGTCTCGCTTCCAGCACCAAGCATCAGCGAACGCCCACGGCAATGGCCGAGCAACTGACGCTTGTCGAGGCCCTCGCCGCTCCACATCGTTTTGTCTTGGGCGAGTGGGTTTGGCGCATAGCTGTCGAGCATGCCGATGAAATCCACCGGCTCATCGAGGCCGAGCAATTGCTGCGCGACCTCATGCGCCAGCACCCCGCCGAACGACCAGCCCGCCAGCCGATACGGCCCGTGAGGCTGTACCGCGCGGATGATCCCGACCATGCGCTGCGCCATGCACTCAAGCGTGCGCAATTGCGCTTGCCCCAGCGGCACACCGGGCAGGCCGTAAATCGGGAACTCGCCACCGATGTGCTGGGCCAGCGTCGGGAAATACACGTCCCTGCCGCTGAATTCATGCAGCAGGAACAGCGGCGTACCGTGCGTCCCGGCACGCACCACGACCAGCCCGTCAGGCTGACTGACCGCCTCGCCCTGACTGAGCAGCGCGGCGGCAGACTCGATGCTCGGATGCTGGAACAGTTCGGCCAGCGACAGCGACAGCCCGGCCCGTTGCATCAGATTGACCAGCTTCACCGCCAGCAACGAATGCCCGCCCAGTTCAAAGAAGTTGTCATGGCGACCGACCTGTTCGACGCCGAGGACTTCACCCCATATCTGCGCCAGCGCGGTTTCGACGTCACCCTGTGGCGCCACGTATGGGCGGTTGATCACGGCGTCCGCTCCCGGCTCCGGCAGGGCTTTGCGATCAATCTTGTCGTTTGGTGTCAGCGGCAAAGCGTCGAGCAACACGAACGCGCCCGGCACCATGTATTCCGGCAGGCGCTCCAGCACATGGCTGCGCAACGTCTCAAGACTCGGTGCTTCCACGCCGGAACGCACGGTGTACCAGGCCACCAGACGCTCATCACGGACCATCACCACCGCCTCGCGAATCGCCGGATGTTCGATCATCCGCGCCTCGATTTCCCCCGGCTCCAAGCGCAAGCCCCGCAGCTTGATCTGGAAGTCGTTGCGACCAAGGAATTCCAGCTCGCCGTGATTGTTGTAGCGCGCCAGATCTCCCGTACGGTAAAGGCGATCACCCGCCACAAACGGGCTGTCGATGAAGCGCTCGGCCTGCATCTCCGGCAGTCCGTGATAACCACGCGCCACGCCGACGCCGCCAATGTGCAACTCACCACTGACGCCTTGCGGCACCGGCTGACCGTACGCATCGAGCACGTACAGCCGAGTGTTGCTCAAGGCTGTGCCGATCGGCACCACGTTGTCCGGCACCGGCATATGCGGCTCCAGCGTCCAGCCCGTGCTGTCCACCGTGGTTTCAGTCGGGCCATAAACGTTGTGCAAACGCACCCACGGCAGGCGATCACGCACCTGTCGCGCCAGTACCGCACTGAGTTCACCACCACCGTTGAGCACATCGGTCAGGCTGGTGCATTGCTCGACACCGTCCTGCTCAATGAACTGCTGCAACAGCGCCGGAACGAATTTGACTACGGTGACCTGCTGCTCACGAATGGTCTGCACCACATAGGCCGAATCGCGGTTGCCGTTCGGCCGCGCCAGCACCAGACGCATCCCGGAACACAGCGGCCAGAAGATCTCCCACACCGAACTGTCGAAGCTGAACGGTGCTTTTTGCAGCAACGCACCGTGTTCGGTCGGCGGCGAAATCTGCGAACCCCAATGCACCATGTTGCAGGCGCTGCGGTGTTCGATCATCACGCCCTTCGGCAGCCCGGTAGAACCGGAGGTGTAGATCATGTACGCAAGGTTCGAGGCGCTGAGGCCCGGCACTGACGAATCGTGATCCGGCAGGTGCTGCCAGGTACTGCGGTCAAGGTCGATCACCGTGGCGACCGCGTCATCGAACAACCCGCGAGTAGCGGTCTGCACCAGCACCGCAGTCGGCGCGCTGTCCTTGAGCATGTAGGCCAGACGCTCCACCGGATACCCCGGGTCCAGCGGCACATAGGCACCACCGGCCTTGAGGATGCCGAGCAGACCGACCACCAGATCCAACCCGCGCTCGACGCAGATCGCCACCCGCGCATCCGGCTGCACACCGAGTTCGCGCAGGTGCTGGGCCAAGCGGTTGGCGCGCTGATTGAGCTCGCGGTAGGTCAGGTTGCCTTGCGCGGACTGCAGCGCGACAGCGTCCGGTTTGCGCCGCACCTGCGCTTCGAACAAGCCATGCAACGGCTGCTCCAGCGGACAATCAACGGCGCTGGCATTGAAATCGACCAGCAAACGCTGCTGCTCCTGCGGTGCCAGCAACGGCACTCGCGCAAGCACCGCCTGATCATCGTTGACCAGCGCCGCCAGCAGCCGCTGGAAGTAGCCGACAAAACGCTGCACCGTCGCTTCATCGAACAACGCCGTGGCATAGCGCAACGAACCGCGAATCCCGTCGTGGGAATCGCCAAGACTCAGCGACAGGTCGAACTTCACAAAATGGCTGTCGCCGGCCACCCCTTCCAGGGTCAGGTCGCCGAGGGTCAGGCTCGGACCGTCGTTGTTGTCCCAACTGAGCATGGTCTGGAACAACGCGCTGTGCGACAGGCTGCGGACAGGCTTGCTGATGTCCACCACTTGCTCGAACGGCAGATCCTGATGCGCCTGAGCGTCCAGAGTCTGCGCCTTGACCCGCGCCAGCAGCGCCTCGCCGCTCGGCTCACCCGAGGTGTCGATGCGCAGCGCCAGGGTGTTGACGAACATGCCGATCAGGCCTTCGATCTCGGCGCGGGTGCGGTTGGCCACCGGCGAGCCGATCACCACGTCGCTCTGCCCGGACAACCGACTGAGCAACATCGCCCAGGCGCTCATGATCACCATGTACGGCGTCACCGCGCGACGCTGACACGAGGCTTTCAAACCGGCGCTCAAGTGTTGATCGAGCAGCAGGTCGACGCGGCTGCCGGAATAGTCCTGCTGTGGCGGACGCGGACGGTCGGTGGGCAGGGTCAGCAGGGCTGGCGCGCCGGCCAGGGTCTGCTGCCAGTAATCGCTCTGACGCTGCAGCACCTCGCCACTGAGCCAGCGCCGTTGCCACACCGCGTAGTCGGTGTATTGCAGCGCCAGCGGCGGCAGCGGATCGTCCTCGCCACGGCTGAACGCCTGATACAACGCCGCCAGCTCACGGGTCAGCACGCCCATCGACCAGCCATCGGCGATGATGTGGTGCAGCGTCAGCAACAGCACATGATGGTCGTCGGCCAGACGCACAAGACGTCCGCGCAGCAGCGCATCGTGCTGCAGATTGAACGAAGCGCAGGCCTGTTCCTCGATCAGACCACGCAAGGCATTGTCAGCCTGTGGGTGCTGACGCAGGTCTTCTACCGTCAGCAGCAGACCGCTCTCGGCCGGCAGAATCAGCACCTGCGGCTGATCGTCGATCTGGCTGAAGCGGCTGCGCAGGGTTTCGTGTCGGGCGACGATGCGTGCCAGAGCCCGTTGCAGCGCGTCTTCATCCAGTCGACCGCGCAGGCGCAAACCGACCGGGATGTTGTAGGCGCTGTTGCCGCCGTCCATCTGCGCCAGGAACCACAGGCGTTGCTGGGCGAATGACAGCGGCAATAGCTGATCACGCGGTGCCGACAAAATCTCCGGCAAGGTGCTGCGCCCCGCCCGGCTCAACACCTCGGCGACAGCGGCCAGCTCGGGGTTGGCGAACAACTCGGCGAGTGTCAGCTCGACGCCCAACTGCTGGCGCACCTGCGACAGCATGCGCATCGCCAGCAACGAATGCCCGCCCAGTTCGAAGAAGTTGTCGTGACGACCGACCTGTTCGAGCTGCAACAAACCGGCCCAGATCCGCGCCAAATGTTGTTCCAGCGCCGAGATCGGCGCCACATACACCCGGCTGAGCAGCGCTGCCTGCGTCGGTGCCGGCAGCGCCTTGCGGTCGACCTTGCCGTTGTTGTTCAACGGCAGTACATCCAGTTGTACCCAGGCGGTCGGCACCATGTATTCCGGCAGTCGCGCCAGCAACTGCGCGTGCAGATCCGCGCTGTCCAGACGGCCGGCGTGCGCGGTGTAGTAGGCCACCAGACGCGTGATGTCCTGACCATCGCGGCGCGCCAGCACCACCGCTTCCTTGATCCCTTGGCAGTTGAGCAGGCGGTTTTCGATTTCGCCCAACTCGATACGGAAACCGCGAATCTTCACCTGATCGTCATTGCGCCCGATGCAATCGAGCTGCCCCGGGGCCAGCCAGCGTGCGAGGTCGCCGGTGCGATACAGCAACGCACCCGGCTGCTCGCTGAACGGATCACACAGAAACTTCTCGGCGGTCAGATCGGCGCGATTCAGATAACCCAGCGCCACGCCCTGCCCGCCGATGTACAACTCGCCGGTCACGCCCATCGGCACCGGTTGCTGATGCGTGTCGAGCACATACACCTGAGTGTTGGAGATCGGCGCGCCAATCGGCACGCTCTCGGCGTTTTCCGCCACTTCACGCACTTCAAATGTCGTGGCGTAAGTGGTGGTTTCGGTCGGACCGTAGCAATGCACGATGCGCAGCGCGGGCGCCTCGGCCAGCAGTCGACGGAACGCCGCCGGATCGCCACGCTCACCACCACACAACAGAATGCGCAAGCCTTTCAGCGCCTGCGGAATCAGCTGCACATACTGGTTGAACAGCGCCGTGGTGACGAACAGCACGGTCGCCCCGGAGGCGCTCAATTCATGGCCGAACGCACTCGGATCGAGCAAGGTCTGGTGATCGATCACCACCACGCGCCCGCCGTTGAGCAGCGGCCCCCAGATGTCCATGGTGCTGGCGTCGAACGCCGGGTTGGAGGCGAACACCACGCGATCCTGCGGGTTGAAATCGGCATAACCGTTGTTCAGCACCAGGCGGCCGATGGCGCGGTGCGGCACCATCACGCCTTTCGGGGTGCCGGTGGAGCCGGAGGTGTACATGATGTACGCCAGCGACTCCGAGGACTGCGCCAGATTCGGGTTGTGCGTCGGTTGGCCGCTGAGGGTCAAGCGGTCGAGGTCGATGCGTGGCGCAGCGTAGTCGATGACTTCACTGCTGAGGGTCAGCAACGCCGCCGCGTGACAGTCCTCGACCATGAACGCCTGCCGCTCGCTCGGCGCGTTGATGTCCAGCGGCACATAGGCCGCCGCGCATTTGGCAATCGCCAGTTGCGCCACCAGCAACTCCAGCGAGCGTGGCAGCAGGATCGCCACGTGGTCGCCGGGCTGCACGCCGTGGCTGATCAAGTGATGCGCCAGACGGTTGGCCTGGGCGTTCAGCTCAAAGTAGCTCAGCGAATGCTCGCCATGCACCGCCGCCACCGCTTTGGGATGCGCCGCTGCCTGTTGCTGGAAAATCCCGTGTACGGTCAGCGTTTGCGGATACTCGCGCGCCGTGGCGTTGAAGTCGTACAGCAAGCGCTGACGCTCAGACTCGGCGAGTAATTGCACCCGCTCCAGGACTGTCAGCTCATCGCTGACCATCGCCGCCAGCAGGCGCTGCAAGTAGCCGACATAACGCTCGACGGTCGCTTGATCGAACAACGCCGTGGCGTATTCCAGCGAACCGCGAATCACCCCGTTGACCTCACCCAGGGTCAAAGTCAGGTCGAACTTGGCCACCCGGCCCGGCGCGGCCACCCCTTCGAGGCTCAGATCGCCCAGCGCCAGGTGCGGGCCGACGCTGCTGTCCCAGCTCAGCGTGCTCTGGAACAACGGGCTGTGCGCCAGACTGCGCGCCGGCCGGGCGATTTCCACCACGTGCTCGAACGGCAGATCCTGATGCGCCTGCGCCTCCAGCGTGCGCGCCTTGACCCGCGCCAGCAGCGTGGCAACGCTCGGTTCACCCGAGGTGTCGATGCGCAGCGCCAGGGTGTTGACGAACATGCCGATCAGGCCTTCGATCTCAGCGCGGGTGCGGTTGGCCACCGGCGAGCCGATCACCACGTCGGACTGCCCAGACAGACGACTCAGCAACAGCGACCAGGCACTCATCAGGGTCATGAACAGGGTCACGCCGTGACGCTGACTCAAGGCTCTTAGCCCGGCACTTAGTTGCTCATCCAGGCGTACTTCGACGCTGCTGCCGGCAAAGTCCTGTTGTGGCGGACGCGGACGGTCGGTGGGCAGGGTCAGCAAGGCCGGCGCGCCGTCGAGGGTCTGCTGCCAGTAATCGCTCTGCCGCTGCAGCACTTCACCGCTGAGCCAGCGCCGCTGCCACACGGCGTAGTCGCCGTATTGCAGCGCAAGTGGCGGCAATGGATCCGGCTGACCGTGACTGAAGGCCTGATACAGCGCCATCAGCTCACGGGTCAGCACACCCATCGACCAACCGTCGGCGACGATGTGATGCACGGTCAGCAACAGCACATGGTGCTCGTCGGCCAGACGTACCAGACGTCCGCGAATCAGTGGATCGTGCTGCAGATCGAAGGCCGTCGCGGCTTCCTGCGCGAGCAGCGCCTGCACGCTGGCTTCGGCCTGCGGGTCTTGGCGCAGGTCTTCAATCGGCAACAGCAGACCGCTATCGACCGGCGCAATCAGCACCTGCGCCTGATCGTCGATGCTGACGAAACGGCTGCGCAGGGTTGCGTGCCGCGCAACGATCTGCGCCAGTGCGCGTTGCAGCGCTTCGCCGTCGAGTTGCCCGCGCAGGCGCAGGCCAAGCGGAATGTTGTACGCCGAGTTGCCACCGTCCATTTGCGCGAGGAACCACAGGCGCTGCTGGGCGAAGGACAGCGGCAGCGCTTGATCCGGCGCGGCCGCGACGATCTCTGGCAGCGTGCTGCGCCCGGCGCGGGTCAGCACCTCGGCCACCGCGCTGAGATGCGGATCGGCAAACAACTCGCTCAGGGGCAGTTCGACGCCCAGACGCTGGCGCACCTGCGACAGCATGCGCATCGCCAGCAACGAATGACCGCCGAGTTCGAAGAAGTGGTCATGGCGGCCGATCTGTTCGACTTGCAGGGTCTCGGCCCAGATCTGCGCCAGCGCGGTTTCCAGTTCACCTTGCGGCGCAACGTATTCACGGGTGAACAACGCCGCAGCATCCGGTTCGGGCAAGGCTTTGCGATCAACCTTGCCGTTGTTGTTCAGCGGCAAGGCATCGAGCTGCACCCAGGCACTCGGCACCATGTATTCCGGCAATTGCGTCTGCAAATGCTCACGCAGGCCAGCCAGTTCCAGCGTGCCGTCGTGCGCGGTGTAGTAGGCCACCAGCCGCAGCGGTTCCTGACCATCGCGCCGGGCGAGCACCACCGCTTCGTTGATCCCCGGATAGCTCAGCAAACGATTTTCGATCTCACCGAGTTCGATGCGGAAACCACGGATTTTCACCTGATCGTCATTGCGCCCGATGCAATCGAGCTGCCCCGGCGCCAGCCAGCGCACGAGGTCGCCAGTGCGGTAGAGCAACGCGCCCGGACGGTCGCTGAACGGATCGGGCAGGAATTTTTCCGCCGTCAGATCGGCACGGTTCAAGTAACCGAGGGCCACGCCCTGCCCGCCGATGTACAACTCGCCGGTCACGCCCATCGGCACCGGTTGCTGATGCGCGTCGAGCACGTACACCTGCGTGTTGGAGATCGGCGCGCCAATCGGCACGCTTTCGGCGTTTTCCGCCACTTCGTGCACTTCAAACGTGGTGGCGTAAGTGGTGGTTTCGGTCGGGCCGTAGCAATGCACGATGCGCAGCTGCGGCGCCTCGGCCCGCAAGCGGCGGAAGCTTGCCGGATCGCCGCGTTCACCGCCGCACAGAACCATGCGCAAGCCTTTCAGGGCCTGCGGAATCAGTTGCACGTACTGGTTGAACAGCGCGGTGGTGACAAACAGGATTGTCGCGCCGCTGGCGCTCAATTCGCGACCGAATGCGTTCGGATCCAGCAGGGTCTGGTGATCGATCACCACCACGCGTCCGCCGTTGAGCAGCGGCCCCCAGATGTCCATGGTGCTGGCGTCGAACGCCGGGTTGGACGCAAACGCTACGCGATCCTGCCGGTTGAAATCGGCGTAGCCGTTGTTCAGCACCAGACGAGCGATGCCACGGTGCGGCACCATCACACCCTTCGGCGTACCGGTGGAACCGGAGGTGTACATGATGTACGCCAGCGCGTCCGAGCTTTGCGCCAGATTCGGATTGTGCGTCGACTGACCGCTGAGCTTGAGCCGGTCGAGGTCGATGCGCGGCGCGGCGTAGTCGATCTCTTCGCTGCTGAGTGTCAGCAACGCCACGGCGCGGCTGTCCTCAAGCATGAACGCCTGGCGCTCGCTCGGCGCGTTGATGTCCAGCGGCACATAGGCCGCTGCGCACTTGGCAATCGCCAGCTGCGCGACCAACAGCTCCCGCGAGCGCGGCAGCAGGATCGCCACATGAGCGCCCGGCTTTGCGCCTTGAGCGATCAGGTAGTGGGCCAAACGGTTGGCCCGATCATTCAAATCGGCATAACTCGACATTTGCCCGCCATGCACCACAGCGATGGCGTGTGGATCTGCCGCCATTTGCCTTTCGAATAATGCGTGCACGGTCAGCGCACGCGGGTATTCCCGCTCGGTGGCATTGAACTCGACCAGCAATTGCCGGCGTTCGTCCGGGGCCAGGATCGACACCTGATCAACGCTCAATTGTGGTGTCTGTTCCAGTGCCTGCAGCAGGTTGCTCACCGCCCGTTGCAGGTACTCGCAGATGCGTGCGGGATCGATGCCGGGGGCAGCCAGTGCAGTGAAGCCGAAACCTTCGCCGAGGTCATCGACACTCACGCTCAACTGATAGTTGGTGTGCTCCTGGGTATTGAGCAACTGCATGCCTTGCCACGCGTTCGTCGCCTCCGCAGAAGGCGTGCCGGCAGTTGCGCTGTGGCGATAGTTGAACAGCGTACTGAATAACGGCGTGCCGGCGGGCATACCACTGCAACGCTGGGCCAGCGCCAATTGCGCATGCTCATGTTGCAGCAGCGCGTTCAACTGTTGGTGGGTGGCGAGCGCGGCTTCCTGCGCCGAGCGTTGCCCGAGATCGACGCGCAGCGGCAAGGTGTTGATGAACACCCCCAGCGCGCGTTCGGCGCCCTCGCCCGCCTGCAACCGCCCCAGCAACACGGTGCCGAACACCACCGCGTCTCGCCCGGAGAGTTTTCCCAGCACCTGCGCCCAGGCCAGATGCATCAGGCTCGCGGCGCTGATCCCCAGACGCCGGGCCTTGGCCCTGACGCGCTGACTCAGATCGAGGTCGAGTACCCGTCGTGCTTCTGCGGCGTGGCCCTCGGCAATGCTGTGCTGGCCGTACGGCGCGCTCGGTTCGCTGACGTCACCGAGCATTTCGCGGAAGAACGCTTCATGCGCCTGATCACTGATTGCGCCACGGCTGTGCGCCACGTAATTGCGATACGGCACCGGCTCGGCCAGACGTTGCGGCTGGCCGCTGAGGAACGCCTGCATTTCGTGTTGCAGCACCTCCAGCGCCACGTGGTCCATCACCAGGTGATGGAACAGCAGCAACGCCACCACACGTTGATTGGCGGCGTCCCAGGCGTGCACGACGCGCATCAGCGGCGCCTGATTGACGGCCATGCGGTATTGCGCAGCGTCGAAGCGTTGGCGCAATTGCTCGAGTACATCACCGTCCGCGCCATTCAGTTCCAGCGCTTCGCAAACCAGCGGCGCCTCACGCCAGACCACTTGCACCGGGTCTTGCAGCCCGTCCCAGAACAGTGAAGTGCGCAGGATGTCGTGACGCTGGATCACGTTCTGCAAGGCCTGGGTGAAAGCGTCAAGGCGTTGCTCGTCAGCAAACGCAAACTGCGCCTGCAACACATACGGATCGCCCTGCGCGGCGGACAGATGATGGAACAGGATGCCGGTCTGCAACGGCGCCAGCGGGTAAATGTCCTGCACGTTGGCCACGCCGCCGGGGATGCTGGCGACGATACGATCGATGCTCGACTGATCGAGCGCCACCAGTGGCAGCAGCTCGGGAGTGATACGCGTGCAGTCCGCAGTGATCAGGTTGGCCGCGACTTCGGCCTCGGGCTCGCCACCCACGGCAGCGGCCAGTGCGGCGAGGGTCGGCTGGTTGAACAGCACGCGAATGTCGGCGCTCAGGCCGGCACGGCGCATCCGCGCCACCAGATTCACCGCCAGCAACGAGTGACCACCGAGTTCGAAGAAATGGTCGTGGCGCCCTACCCGCTCAACCTTGAGCAATTCAGCCCAGAGCTGCGCGAGCGCGGTTTCCACTTCGCCGACCGGGGCTTCGTATTCACGGGCGGTCTGCGCCGCCAGATCGGGGGCCGGCAGCGCCTTGCGGTCAAGTTTGCCGTTAGGGCTGAGCGGCAATGCATCGAGATGCACGAACAGTGCGGGCACCATGTAGTCCGGCAAGTTTTCCAGCAGATGGCTGCGCAGCGTTTCGACTTCCAGCGGTGCGCCGGTGTAGTACGCGACCAGACGCTTGTCCCCCGGCACGTCTTCGCGGGCCAGTACAGCGGCTTCCTGAATGCCGTCGATCTGGGTCAGGCGCGCCTGGATTTCACCGAGTTCGATGCGCAAACCGCGGATCTTCACCTGATCGTCGTTGCGACCGAGGTATTCGATATTGCCGTCGGGCAGATAACGAGCGACGTCGCCGGTGCGGTACATCCGCCCATTACTCTGGAACGGGTCGTTGAGGAAGCGTTCGGCGTTCAGTTCCGGGCGATTCAGATAACCGCGCGCTACCTGCACGCCACCGATATACAGCTCGCCGACCACACCGTGCGGCACCGGTTGTTGCTGGGCATCAAGGATGTACATCCGGGTGTTGGCAATCGGTTTGCCGATCGGCGTGTTGTCCGGGGTGCTTTCCAGCGGCCCGGCGCAATTCCACGCGGTGACGTCCACTGCGGCTTCGGTCGGGCCGTAGAGGTTGTGCAATTGGCTGGCCGGCAATTGCTGCTTGAAGCGTCGCACCACGCTGCCCGGCAGCGCTTCGCCGCTGCACATCACTTGCCGCAGACTGCTGCAACGTGCGGTGTCGGCGTGGGCGAGAAAGACCTCGAGCATCGACGGTACGAAGTGCAGCGTGGTGATGTGTTCACGCTCGATCACTTCACTGAGGTACTGCGGATCCTTGTGCCCCTCGGGCCGGGCCATGACCAATCGAGCGCCGGTCATCAACGGCCAGAAGAACTCCCATACCGAGACGTCGAAGCTGAACGGGGTCTTCTGCAACACCGTGTCGCTGGCGGTGAGTTGATAGGCGTCCTGCATCCACAGCAGACGGTTGACCACCCCGGCGTGTTCGTTGATCACGCCTTTTGGTTGGCCAGTGGAACCGGAGGTGTAGATCACGTAGGCGGTGTGCTGCGGGGTCAACTCAGCGAGCGATAGATTGTCCGTCGGCAGCGATTGCCAGTGCGGCTGATCCAGATCGATCACCGGCACGGCGACTTCGCCGAGCAGCGAACGCGTCGAACCCTGCACCAGCACCGCCAACGGCGCGCTGTCCTCCAGCATGTAGGCCAGACGTTCCAGCGGATACGCCGGGTCCAGCGGCACATAACCGCCGCCGGCCTTGAGGATTGCCAGCAGCCCGACCACCATGTCCAGACCGCGCTCGACGCAGAGCGCCACCCGCGCATCCGGTCCTACACCCAATTCACGCAGGTGTCGCGCCAGTTGATTGGCCCGAGCGTTGAGTTCGGCGTAGCTCAGTTGCTGCTCACCCGCGACCACCGCTGGTGCCAGCGGCGAGCGCGCCACTTGCGCTTCGAACAGACCATGAATGGTCTGCTCAAGGTTGTAATCGACCTGCGTGGCATTGAACTCGACCAGCAAGCGCTGCTGTTCTTCCTGCGCCAGCAGCGGCGCGTGTTCCAGCACTGCCTGATCGTTGGTGACCATCGCCTGCAACAGGCGCAGGAAGTAACCGGTGAAGCGCTCGACCGTGCTCTGGTCAAACAACGCCGTGGCGTATTCCAGCGATCCGCGAATGCTGCCGTTGGACTCGCTGAGGCTCAGCGACAGGTCGAACTTGGCAAAGTGGCTCGGCTCGGCCACGCCTTCCAGCGTCAGTTCGCCGAGGGCCAGCGCCGGGCTTTCGAGGCCATCCCAACTGAGCAAGCTCTGGAACAACGGGCTGTGCGCCAGGCTGCGCACCGGCCGGGTGATTTCCACCACTTGCTCGAACGGCAGATCCTGATGCGCCTGCGCTTGCAGGGTTTGCGCCTTGACCCGCGCCAGCAGCGCTTCGACGCTCAGCTCGCCGGAGGTGTCGATGCGCAAGGCCAGAGTGTTGACGAACATGCCGATCAGGCCTTCGATCTCGGCGCGGGTGCGGTTGGCCACTGGCGAACCGATCACCACTTCAGCCTGCCCGGACAAACGGCTGAGCAGCATCGCCCAGGTACTCATCAGCGTCATGTACAGGGTCACGCCGTGACGCTGGCCCAAGGCTTTGAGCCCGGCGCTCAAGCGTTCGTCGAGCACGACGGCAACGCTGCTGCCGGCATAGTCCTGCTGCGCCGGGCGCGGCCGATCGGTCGGCAGCATCAGCAGTGCCGGGGCGCCAGCGAGGGTCTGTTGCCAGTATTCGCTCTGACGCTGCAGCACTTCGCCGCTGAGCCAGCGCCGTTGCCACACCGCGTAGTCGGTGTATTGCAGCGCCAGTGGCGCCAGTGGATCCGGCTGGCCATGACTGAACGCCTGATACAGCGCCATCAGTTCACGGGTCAAAACACCCATCGACCAACCGTCAGAGATGATGTGGTGCAGGGTCAGCAACAGCACATGGTGATCGTCGGCCAGACGTACCAGTCGCCCGCGAATCAACGGATCGTCCTGCAAGTCGAACGGCCCGGAGGCTTCGCCCTGAATCAGCGCCTGCAGGGTCTCGTCGGGTTGCGGGTGCTGACGCAGGTCTTCGACCCGCAGCAGCAGACCGGTGTCCACCGGGGCAATCAGCACCTGCGCTTCGTCGTTGAATTGCGCGAAGCGGCTGCGCAGGGTTTCGTGGCGGGCGACGATCCGTGCCAGCGCGCGTTGCAGCGCCGCGTCGTCGAGACGGCCACGCAGCCGCAGGGCCACGGGAATGTTGTAGGCGGTGTTGGCGCCTTCCATTTGCGCGAGGAACCACAGGCGTTGCTGGGCGAACGACAGCGGCAACGCGCCGTCACGCGGGACCGGCACGATCTGCGGTTGCGCACAGCGCCCGGCCTCGCTCAGCACTGCCGCGACCGCCGCCAGTTCGGCATTGGCGAACAGATCGCTCAACGCCAGCTCCACACCCAGGCGCTGGCGCACTTGCGAGACCATGCGCATCGCCAGCAACGAATGCCCGCCGAGTTCGAAAAAGTGATCCTGCCGCCCGACCCGTTCAACCTGCAGCACCTCGGCCCAGATCTGCGCCAGCGCGGTTTCCACCTCGCCTTCGGGCGCCGCGTACTCGCGGGTGAACAGCGCCGCCAGATCCGGCGCCGGCAAGGCCTTGCGGTCGACCTTGCCATTGGCGGTCAGCGGCAGCGCGGCGAGTTTGACGAACGCCGTCGGCACCATGTACTCCGGCAAACGGCTGAGCAATTGCGCGCGCAACTCGCCCACCGGCAGCGCTTCGACCTGCGCCTGCTCGGTGAAGTACGCCACCAGTCGCGGCTGGCCGGGTTGATCTTCGCGGGCCAGCAGCACCGCTTCCTGAATCCCCGGCAACTGGTTGAGGCAGGTTTCGATCTCGCCCAGCTCGATGCGCACGCCACGGATTTTCACTTGATCGTCGTTGCGTCCCAGGTACTCGATGTTGCCGTCCTCGCGCCAGCGTGCAAGGTCGCCGGTGCGGTACATCCGCGCGTTCGGCGCGCGGCTGAACGGGTCACGCAGAAAGCGCTCGGCAGTCATGTCCGGACGATTCAGGTAGCCACGGGCGACCCCGGCACCGCCAACGTACAACTCGCCAGCCACGCCAATTGGCACCGGGCGCTGCTGTTCGTCGAGCAGGTAGACCGTGGCATTGCTTACCGGTTTACCGATGTGCAGCGCATCGCCGCTTTGCACCAGACCTGAAGTCGCGACCACCGTGGCCTCGGTCGGGCCGTAGTTGTTGATCACGTCGAAATGCTGGTTGCGATTGAACTGACGCAAGCGGTCGCCGCCGATCAGCAACGTGCGCAGGGTCGGGTGTTCGAGGTTCTGGCTGAAGGCGTATTCGGCCACCGGCGTCGGCAGGAAGCTCACGTCCAGCGGCTGCGCGCACCACCACGCGAGCAAGGCATCGATGTCCTCGCCGCCCTCGTGAGTCGGCGCCAGATGCAGGGTCGCGCCCGCACACAACGCCGGCCAGACTTCCCAGGCCATCGCATCGAAGCCGAAACCGGCCAAGCTTGAGGTGTGACGCCCGGCACACAGGTCGAACGCGGTGCAGTGCCAGTCGACCAGATTGCTCAAGGTGTGATGTTCGACCATCACCCCCTTGGGCAGGCCGGTGGAGCCGGAGGTGTAGATCACGTAGGCCAGGTTTTCGGTACTCAGGCCGGGAACGCGCGGATTATGGGTCACGCCCTGCGGCCAGTTGCAGCGGTCGAGTTCGAGCACCGGCACGTTTAGCGCCGGCAGTCGCTCGCGCAGATGACTTTGGGTCAGTACGGCGACTGGCGCGCTGTCGTCGAGCAGGTAGTTCAAACGCTCGGCCGGATGCGCCGGATCAATCGGCACGTAACCGGCGCCGGCCTTGAGGATCGCCACCAGTCCCACCAGCGTGTCCAGCCCACGGCGGGCGACGATCGCCACGCGATCATCCGGTTTCACGCCCAAGCCGATCAGGTGCTGCGCCAAGGCGTTGGCCTGCTGATTGAGTTCGGCGTAAGTCAAATGCGCATCGGCAAACACCGCCGCCAGCGCGTCCGGCCGTTCGGCCACCTGCGCCTCGAAACGTTGCTGGATGGTCTGTGCAGTCGGGAAATCCACTTGAGTGGCATTGAACTCGAGCAGTACCTGCGCAAGCTCCGCCGCCGGCAGGATCGGCAGTTGATTGACCGGTGTCTGCGGCGCCTGCTCCAGCGCGAGCACGAGGTTTTCCAGCGCGCAGTGCAGGTAATCGCAGATGCGCTGCGGATCGGTCTGGGTGCTCGCCAGCAGGGTCAGGCTGAATGCATCACCGAGGTCATCGACACTCAGGGTCAGCGGATAGTTGCTGCGCTCTTCTGAGTGCAGGGTGGTGATGCCCTGCCACGCCGCGAGGGTTTCGGCGCTGGCAGTGGCCACGTTGTGGCTGTGACGATAATTGAGCAGTGTGCTGAACAGCGGGGTCGGCGCCACCACGTGGCTGCAGCGCTGAGCCAGGGCCAGCGGTGCGTGTTCGTGACGCATCAGCGTGGTCAACCGTGCGTGGGTGGCGTTGACCGCCGCGCGCACATCCTGCCCATCGATATTCACCCGCAACGGCAAGGTGTTGATGAAAATTCCCAGCGCCCTGTCAATCGCTTCGGCGCCCTGCATGCGGCCCATCAGCACGGTGCCGAACACCACCTGCTGCTTGCCGGTCAGCGCGGCCAGCACCTGCGCCCAGCCGAGATGGAACAGGCTGGCGACACTCACGCCAAGGGTTCGCGCCTGCGCCCGCAGACGCTGGCCCAATAACGTTGGCACCGGCACGCTGAGTTCGACGATTTCACTGCCGTCACCCTGCACATCCTGCAGACCATAAGGCAGCGTCGGCTCGTCGATATCGCTGAGCATTTCGCGGAAAAACGCCTCGTGCTCGTCCTCGCTGACGCCCAGACGCGCCTGCGCCACGTAGTTGCGAAACGGCACCGGGCGCCCGAGCCGTTCACGCTGCCCGGTGAGGCAGGCGCGCATTTCGTGGCGCACCACGTCGAGGGCCGAGTGGTCGAGCGCCATGTGATGGAACAACAGCGTGGCGATCACCCGTTGCCCGGCTTCATCCCAGGCGTGGGCCAGACGCATCAGTGGCGCCAGGGTAACGTCGAGGCGGAAGTGCCGGGCGTCGAAACGCTCATGCAGATACGCCAGCACGTCGCCATTTGCATCAGGCAACGTCACCTCTTCCACTGGCAGTTCGGCCCGACGCCAGACCACCTGCACCGGCGCATCCAGCCCTGCCCAATGCACAGCGGTGCGCAGAATGTCATGGCGATCGATCACCGCTTGCAGCGCTTGAGCGAACGCTTGAAAACGCTCGCGGCTGGCAAAGGCGAAATGCGATTGCATGACATACGGATCACCGTCACCGCCACTCACGTGGTGATACAGGATGCCTTCCTGCAGCGGCGCCAGCGGGTAGATGTCCTGCACGTTGGCCGCGCCGCCAGGGACTTGTGCGACGAGGTGGTCGATGGTCGCCTGGTCGAGCTCGACCAGCGTCAGCATCGCCGGGGTGATGCGCGTGGTACCCGCAACAATGCCGTTGGCCGGCACTTCGACCTGGCCGTGCTTGCTGGCCGAGTACTGCCCGGCCTTGATCAGTTCGATCAGCGCCGGTTTGTGCTCGCGCAACAGCGCCAGCAACGCCGGGTCGTTCAACGCCTGCTTGTTGCCATTGACCCGCAATTGGTCGTCCGCGACCGCCAGCTGGATATCTTTAGCCTTCAATGTGGCCAACAGTTCGATCACGTTCACAGGACGATCTCCATTCGTTCGGTAATTGCGGCGTAGCCTGCCAAGGTCGGATGTTCGAACAGCGACCTGACATCGGCTTCCATGCCTTCCTGACGCAGCCGGCCGATCAGACTGACCGCCAGCAGCGAGTGACCACCCAGTTCAAAGAAATGATCGTGGCGCCCTACCCGCTCGACGTTGAGCAACTCTGCCCAGAGCCGTGCGAGGGTGATTTCCACTTCGCCCACCGGGGCTTCGTATTCGCGGGCGGTCAGCGCCGCCAGATCCGGGGCCGGCAGTGCCTTGCGGTCGAGTTTGCCGTTGGGGCTGAGCGGCAATGCATCGAGGTGCACGAACAGCGCGGGCACCATATAGTCCGGCAGGTGCTCCAGCAGATGGCTGCGCAGCACGTCGATTTCCAGGCGTGCGCCGGTGTAGTACGCCACCAGACGCTTGTCGCCGGATGCATCTTCGCGGGCCAGTACGGCGGCTTCCTGCACGCCATCGATCTGGGTCAGGCGTGCCTGGATTTCACCGAGTTCGATGCGCAGGCCACGGATCTTCACCTGATCGTCGTTACGGCCCAGGTATTCGATATTGCCGTCCGGCAGATAGCGGGCGACGTCGCCAGTGCGGTACATCCGCCCATTGGCCTGGAACGGATCGTTGAGGAAGCGCTCGGCGTTCAGCTCCGGGCGATTCAGATAACCGCGCGCCACCTGCACGCCACCGATATACAGCTCGCCGACCACGCCGTGCGGCACCGGTTGTTGCTGGGCATCGAGGATGTACATGCGGGTGTTGGCGATCGGTTTGCCGATCGGCGTGTTGTCTGGCGTTTGTTCCAGCGGCCCGGCGCAGTTCCACGCGGTCACGTCCACCGCAGCCTCGGTCGGGCCGTAGAGGTTGTGCAATTGGCTGGCCGGCAGTTGCTGCTTGAAGCGCCGTACCACGCTGCCCGGCAACGCTTCGCCGCTGCACATGACTTGCCGCAGGCTGCTGCAGCGTGCGGTGTCAGCATGAGCGAGGAACACATCGAGCATCGACGGAACAAAGTGCAGCGTGGTGATCTGTTCGCGTTCGATGATTTCGCTGAGGTACTGCGGATCCTTGTGCCCCTCGGGCCGGGCCATGACCAGACGTGCGCCGGTCATCAGCGGCCAGAAGAACTCCCAGACCGAGACGTCGAAGCTGAACGGGGTTTTCTGCAATACCGTGTCGCTGGAGGTCAGTTGATAGGCGTCCTGCATCCACAGCAATCGGTTGACCACCCCGCTGTGTTCGTTGATCACGCCTTTCGGTTGGCCAGTGGAACCGGAGGTGTAAATGACGTAAGCGGTGTGCTGCGGGGTCAGTTCGGCTACTGAAAGGTTGTCGGCAGGCAGCGATTGCCAGTGCGGCTGATCCAGATCGACCACCGGCACTGAGACTTCGCCGAGTAACGAACGCGTGGTTCCCTGCACCAGCACCGCCAACGGCGCGCTGTCTTTCAGCATGTAGGCCAGACGCTCCAGCGGATACGCCGGGTCCAGCGGCACATAACCGCCGCCAGCCTTGAGGATCGCCAGCAGCCCGACCACCATGTCCAGACCGCGCTCGACGCAGAGCGCCACCCGTGAGTCCGGCCCTACGCCCAATTCGCGCAGGTGCCGCGCCAGTTGATTGGCCCGGGCATTGAGTTCGGCGTAGCTCAGTTGCTGCTCACCCGCGACCACGACGGGTGCCTGTGGCGAGCGCTCCACTTGCGCTTCGAACAAGCCATGAATGGTCTGCTGAAGATCGTAATCGACGTCCGTGGCATTCAGGCCGAACAGCAACTGCTGGCGCTCGGCATCCGCCAGCACCGGCAGGCGGTTCAAGGCCTGCTGCGGTGCCTGCTCCAGCGCCTCGACCAGCCCCGCCAACGCCTGCTGCATGTAGCCACACACCCGCGCCGCGCCAATCGGCGCAGGGGTCATGGCCGTGAGATCAAAGCCCTGCCCCAGGTCATCGACGTTGAAGCTCAGCGGATAGTTGGTGCGCTCCTCGCTGGACAGATTTTCGATGCCTTGCCAGGCCAGGCGATTGGCTTGCAACTGTTCCGCGCTGACGCTGTGCCGGTAGTTGAGCATGGCGCTGAACAGCGGCGACGGCGCCGCCACCCCGCTGCAACGCTGGGCCAATGCCAGTGACGCATGTTCATGGCCGAGCAATGCGGTCAGTTGCGCATGGGTGGCGCGCACCCCGGCCCGTACCGAAACATCGCCCAAATCCACCCGCAGCGGCAGCGTGTTGATGAACATCCCCAGGCCGCGATCGGCGCCGGTACCGCCCTGCATCCGCCCCAGCAGCACGGTGCCGAACACCACGCGCGCATGTCCGGAGGTCGCCGCCAATACCTGGGCAAATGCCAGATGGAACAGGCTCGCGACACTAACGCCCAGCTGCCGCGCCTGGCTGCGCAAACGCTGCGCCACGGCGTCCGGCAGGCGCTGACGGACTTCTTCGATGTCATGGCCGTCACCGTGCACATCCAGCAGACCGAACGGCAGTGTCGGCTCGTCGATCTCGCCGAGCATCGCGCGGAAGAACGCTTCATGCTCCTGCTCGCTGACGCCCAGCCGGGTCTGCGCCACGTAATTGCGATACGGCACGGCGGGTATCAGGGCTTCGCCGTGACCGAAGAGCAGCGCCTGCAGTTCCTGCTGCACCACTTCCAGCGCCGTGTGATCCATGGCGATGTGATGGAACAGCAGCATGGCGACCACTCGATCATTGGCCGGGTCTTGTGCATAGACCAGGCGAATCAACGGCGCCTGACTGAGGTCGATGCGGTAATGCCGCGCGTCGAAGCGCTCATACAACTGCGCCAGAACATCACCGGCGGCCGGGTCGAGTGCGACTTCCTGCACCGGCAGTTGAGCTTCGCGCCAGACCACTTGCACCGGCGTCGACAACCCTTCCCAGACCACTCCGCTGCGCAGAATGTCGTGACGTGTCATGACCTGGCGCAGCGCGGCGGCAAAGGCGTGCAAGCGTTCAAGGCTGTCGAATGCCAGGCGCGATTGCAGCAGGTATGGATCGCCCTGTTCGGCGCTCAAGTGGTGGTAAAGAATGCCTTCCTGCAACGGTGCCAGCGGATAAATGTCCTGCACGTTGGCGGCACCGCCCGGCACCGTGGCAACGATCCGCTCGATGCTCTGCTGATCCAGTTGCAGCAGGGTCAGCATGTCTGGCGTGATGTGCGTGCAACCGAGTGGAATCAGATTGACCGGCACCGCGACTTCGCGACCGCTGCCGACGGCGGCCGCCAGCGCGGCGAGGGTTGGCTGGCTGAACAGCACGCGCACGTCGGTGCTCAGGCCGAGCTGACGCATGCGCTCGATCAGGGTCACCGCCAGCAGCGAATGGCCGCCCAGTTCAAAGAAGTTGTCGTGACGACCGACCTGTTCGACTTGCAGCACCTCGGCCCAGACCTGCGCCAATGCGGTTTCCACCGGCCCTTGCGGCGCGGCGTATTCGCGGCTGAGCCAGGCGTCCTGATCCGGTTCTGGCAAGGCCTTGCGGTCGAGTTTGCCGTTGGCGGTCAGCGGCAGCGCCTCAAGCCGCACGTAAGCTGCCGGCACCAGTGCCTGTGGCAGACGCGCTTGCAGATGCGCACGCAGCTCTTCGATATCGACCGCTGCGCGCGCAGTGAACCAGGCGATCAACCGCGCCTCGCGTACCAGCACCACCGAGTCCTGCACCGCTGGATGGCTGGACAGCGCAGCTTCGATTTCCCCCAGTTCCACCCGCACGCCGCGCAGTTTGACCTGATCGTCGTTACGCCCCAGGTACTCGATATTGCCGTCGGCCAGCCAGCGCGCGAGGTCACCGGTGCGGTACATGCGCGCCTGCGGTTCGTCACTGAACGGGTCGTCGAGGAAGCGTTCGGCGGTCAGCTCGGGACGGTTCAGATAACCACGGGCCACACCCGCGCCACCGACGTACAGCTCGCCCGCCACGCCAACCGGCACCGGGCGTTGCTGTTCATCGAGCAGGTAGATCCTGGCGTTGCTCATCGGCCGGCCGATATGCAGCAGCTGTCCGGCATTGATTTGCCCGGAGGTCGCGACCACCGTGGCTTCGGTCGGGCCGTAGTTGTTGATCACGGCAAACGTCTGCTCACGCGAGAACTGGCGCAACTTGTCGCCACCGATCAACAGCGTGCGCAAGGTCGGGTGACCCAGCTCACGACTGAAGGCGTATTCGGCAATCGGCGTCGGCAGGAAGCTCACTTGCAACGGCTGCGCGCGCCACCAGTCGAGCAGTTCATCGAGGTGTTCGTTACTGATCGACGGCGGCGGCAGGTGCAGGGTCGCGCCGACACACAGCGCCGGCCAGACCTCCCAGGCCATCGCGTCGAAACCGCAACCTGCGACGCTGGCGGTGTGGCTGCCGGCGCGCAGGTCGAACGCCTCACAGTGCCAGTGCACAAGGTTTTCCAGGGTCGCGTGTTCGACCATCACGCCTTTCGGCTGGCCGGTCGATCCCGAGGTGTAGATCACGTAGGCCAGATGCGCCGGGGTCAACGTCGGCAGTTGCGGATTGGTCTGCGGCAGGTGTTGCCAGAGGACGTGGTCCAGATCGATCACCGGCACCCGGCCCAGCAGCTCGCGGGTCGATCCCTGCGCCAGCACCGCCACCGGATCGCTGTCCTGCAACAAATACGCGATGCGTTCGGCCGGGTACGCCGGATCGACCGGCACGTAACCGGCGCCGGCCTTGAGAATCGCCAGCAGCGCCACCAGCATCTGCGGACTGCGTTGCAGGCACACGGCAATCCGGTCGTCCGGTTGCACGCCGAGGCCCAGCAAGTGATGCGCCAGGCGATTGGCCTGCTGATTGAGTTGCGCATAGGTCAGTTGCTGCGTGCCCTGCACCACCGCCAATGCCTGCGGCTGCTGCTCGGCCTGCGCTTGCACCAGCGTCTGAATCGTTGCACCGCGCGGATACGCCGCCGCAGTCGGGTTGAAACCGACCAGCAAGCGCTCGTATTCCTCGACCGCAAGAATCGGCAAGCGGTTGAGCGGACGTTGCGGCGCCTGTTCCAGCGCGTGCACCAGATGCTCCAGCGCGGTGTGCATGTAGCCGCAGATCCGTTGCGCGCCGATCTGCGCCAACGCCAGCACGGACAGGGAAAAACCTTCGCCCAGATCGTCGACGCTGAGGGTCAGCGGATAGTTGCTGCGTTCTTCGCCGCCAAGCAATTGCACGCCTTCCCAGATGCCCTGACCGTCATGCGGCTGCGCTTCGGCAGCGGTATGCCGGTAGTTGAGCAAGGCGCTGAACAGGGGCGCCCCGGACACCGCGCTGCAACGCTGGGCCAGCGCCAATGGCGCGTGTTCATGGGCCAGCAACGCGGTCAGCCGTGCGTGGGTAGTCTTGACCGCAGCGCGCACGCCTTCGCTGACATCCACCCGCAGCGGCAAGGTGTTGATGAACACGCCGAGGGTGCGATCCGCGCCTTCACCGCCCTGCAAACGACCCAACAGCACCGTGCCGAAGACCACATCGCGGCGGTTGGCAAGCACGCCCAGCACCTGCGCCCAGGCCAGGTGCATCAGGCTCGCCGGGCTGACACCCAACTGCCGCGCCTGTTCACGCAGGCGCAGGGTCAACCCGGCATCCACGGCTTGCTGCGCCTCCTCGATGTCGCCGCCATCGCCTTGCACGTCGTGCAGACCAAACGGCAGGGTCGGTTCATCGATATCGCCGAGCATGTCGCGGAAGAACGTTTCGTGCTCCTGCTCGCTGGCGCCCAGACGCGCCTGCGCCACGTAGTTGCGGTACGGCATCGGCGTGCCGAGGCTGTCGGCCTGATTGAACATGAACGCGCGCATTTCCTGGCCCACCACCTCCATGGCGGTGTGGTCGAGAATCAAGTGCTGGAACAGGATGATCGCCACCACCCGTTGCTGCGCCGGGTCTTCGGCGTAGACGATGCGCATCAGCGGCGCCTGGCTCAGGTCGAGGCGGTTGTGCCGGGCATCGAACCGCGCGTGCAACTGTTCGAGGACGTCGCCCTGCGCCGGATCCAGCGGCACCGCTTGCACCACCAGCGGCGCCTGACGCCAGACCACTTGCTGCGGACTCGCCAGCCCTTCCCAGACCACACTGGTGCGCAGAATGTCGTGGCGCGCGATGACCTGCTGCAAGGCTTGGCTGAAGGTGCGCAAGCGCTCGACGCTGTCGAAGATCAGCCGCGATTGCAGCAGGTACGGATCGCCCTGTTCGGCGCTCAAGTGGTGGTAAAGAATGCCTTCCTGCAACGGTGCCAGCGGATAGATGTCCTGCACGTTGGCGGCCCCGCCCGGCACGGTGGCGACGATGCGCTCGATGCTCGCTTGATCGAGTTCAGTCAGGCTGAGCATGTCCGGGGTGATGCGGGTGCAGCTCGGCGGAATGCGGTTGGCCGGCACCTCGATTTCGCGACCGCTGCCCACAGCGGCCGCCAATGCAGCCAGGGTCGGCTGATTGAACAGCACGCGCACGTCGGCTGCGAGGTCAATCTGGCGCATGCGTTCGATCAGGCTCACCGCCAGCAGCGAATGCCCGCCCAATTCGAAGAAGTTGTCGTGACGCCCGACCCGCTCGACTTTCAGCACGTCGATCCAGATCTGCGCCAGCGCGGTTTCCACCGCACCGTGGGGCGCTTCATATTCGCGGCTGAGCCACGCGCCCTGCTCCGGTTCCGGCAAGGCCTTGCGGTCGATTTTGCCGTTGGCGGTCAACGGCAACGCATCCAGACGTACGTAGGCCGCCGGCAACAGCGCATCCGGCAAGCGTGCCTGTAAATGCGTGTGCAACTGCTGAATATCGACCGCCGTGCGCTCGGTGAACCAGGCAATCAGCCGTCCATCGCGGACCAGCACCACGGCTTCCTGCAGCGCAGCGTGGCTGCCGAGCGCGGCTTCGATTTCACCGAGTTCGATACGTACGCCACGCAGTTTGACCTGATCGTCGTTGCGCCCCAGGTACTCGATATTGCCGTCGGCCAGCCAACGCGCCTGATCGCCGGTGCGGTACATGCGCGCCTGCGGCTCATCGCTGAACGGATCGAAGAGGAACTGCGCCGCGCTCAGCTCGGGGCGATTCAGATAACCCCGCGCCACGCCCGCTCCACCGACATACAACTCGCCCGCCACACCCACCGGCACCGGGCGCTGCTCGGCGTCCAGCACATAGATTCTGGCGTTGGCGATCGGCCGGCCGATATGCAGCGGCTGATCCAGTTCGACCGGCCCCGAGGTGGCGACCACCGTGGCTTCGGTCGGGCCATAGTTGTTGATCACGTCGAAGGTTTGCGCACGACTGAACTGACGCAGTCGGTCGCCGCCGATCAGCAGCGTGCGCAAGGTCGGGTGCTGCAACTGCCGGCTGAACGCGTATTCGGCCACCGGCGTCGGCAAGAAGCTGACCTGCAACGGCTGCGCGCACCACCAGTCGAGCATCTCGTCGAGGTGCTCGTTGCGGATCGACGGCGGCGGCAGGTGCAAGGTCGCGCCGACACACAGTGCCGGCCAGACTTCCCAGGCCATCGCATCGAAACCGAAGCCGGCGACGCTCGCGGTCTGGCTGCCGGCCTGCAAGTCGAAAGCTTCGGCGTGCCAGTGCACAAGGTTTTCCAGGGTCGCATGCTCGACCATCACCCCTTTCGGTTGGCCGGTGGAGCCGGAGGTGTAGATCACGTACGCCAGATGCTTCGGCGTCAATGCCGGCACCTGCGGATTGGCATCCGACAGGTGCTGCCAGAGGTCGCGGTCCAGATCGATGACCGGCACGCCACCGAGCAGATCGCGAGTCGATGCCTGCGCCACGACCGCCACCGGGGCGCAGTCCTGCAACAGGTAGGCGATGCGTTCCGGCGGATACGCCGGATCAACCGGCACATAACCGGCGCCGGCCTTGAGGATTGCCAGCAGCGCGACCAGCATGTCTGGGCTGCGCCGGGCGCACAGGGCGACCCGGTCATCGGGCTGCACGCCAAGGCCGATCAGGTGATGCGCCAGGCGATTGGCCCGCTGATTGAGTTCGCCATAGCGCAACTGCTGCGCACCTTGCACCGCCGCCAAAGCCTCGGGGTGCGCGGCGGCCTGGGCCTCGACCAAACGCTGCACGGTTTGCGCCGGCGGGTAGTCGCGACCGGTGATGTTAAAGCCGACCAGAACCCGCTGACGCTCGCTCGGCGACAGCACCGATATCTGCCGCAGCGGCGTGGCCGGATTGTGCTCGAGGGCGGTCAGCAGGTTGTGCAGCGCGGTCTGCAAGTAATCGCAGACCCGTGCGCCATCCACTTGTGGCACCGCTTGCACGCTCAGGCGGAAACCGGTGCCGAGGTCATCGACGCTGACCACCAGCGGATAGTTGCTGCGCTCGCGCGAGCTGAGAATCTCGATCCCGTCCCAGGTCACGCCTGCCGGTTCGGCCGCGCTGTGACGATAGTTGAGCAAGCTGCTGAACAGCGGCAGCGACGCGGCCACACCGCTGCAACGCTGGGCCAGCGACAGTGAGGCCTGCTCATGCGCCAGCAATTGCGCCAGACGCTCATGAGTAGCGCGCACGCCTTGCTCTACCGAGGTAGCGCCAACACTGACCCGCAACGGCAAGGTGTTGATGAACATGCCGAGTGCGCGATCGGCGCCCTCGCCGCCCTGCATGCGCCCGAGCAGCACGGTGCCGAACACCACCTCTTCGCGCCCCGAAACCTGCGCCAGCACCTGGCCCCAGGCCTGGTGCACCAGACTGGCGGCGCTGATGCCGAGGCGGCGCGCCTGCTCGCGCAAGCGCTGGGCCACGCTCGAATCCAGCGCCTGCTCGCTGTCGACAATGGTGCTGCCGTCGCCATGTACGTCCTGCACACCGAAGGCCACGGTCGGCTCGTCGATGTCGCCGAGCATGTCGCGGAAGAACGCTTCATGCGCCTGAGTATCGGCGTGCTGTTGCGCCTGCGCCACGTAGTTGCGGTACTGCACCGGCATCGGCAACTCGGCACCGCTCGGGTACAGGCTGTCGTTCATTTCCGCGAGCAACACTTCCAGTGCGGTGTGGTCGAGCACGATGTGGTGCAGCAACAGGATGCCGACCCAGCGCTGCTGTTCCCGGTCTTCGGTGTAGGCCAGACGCATCAGCGGCGCGCGGCGCAGGTCGAGGCGGTAGTGCCGTGGATCGAACCGCGCCTGCATCTGCTCCAGCACATCGCCCTCCAGCAGGTCGGCATCGACCCGTTCCAGCGCCAGCGGCGCCTCGCGCCAGACCACTTGCGCCGGTTCTTCAAGCCCTTCCCAGACCACGCTGGTGCGCAGAATGTCGTGGCGCTCGATCACCGCGTTCAACGCACGGACGAAGGCCTTGATCTGCGCCAGTCCGGCGAAGGCAAATTGCGCCTGCAACACGTACGGGTCACCGGCGCTGGTCGCCAGATGGTGATAGAGGATCCCTGCCTGCAGCGGTGCCAGGCCATAGATGTCCTGCACATTGGCAACGCCGCCGGGCACAGTGGCGACCACGCGGTCGATGGCGGCCTGATCCAGCGTGGCCAGCGGCAGCATGTCCGGGATGATCCGCGTGCAATCGGCGGCAATCAGATTGTCCGGCACCCGCAGGGCGTGATTGTGACTCAAGGTCGCCGCCAGCGCCGCCACACTCGGCTGGCCGAACAGCACGCGCACGTCGCACTGCAAGTCGTGCTGGCGCATGCGTTCGATCAGTTTCACCGCCAACAGCGAATGACCGCCGAGCTCGAAGAAATTGTCGTGCCGCCCGACCTGCTCGACACCGAGCAGGCTCTGCCAGATCCCGGCGATCAGGGTTTCCACCGGCCCCAGCGGAGCTTCGAAGCCGCGCCGGGCAAACGCATCGCTGTCCGGTTGCGGCAAGGCTTTGCGATCAAGCTTGCCGTTGGTGGTCAGCGGTATGGCGTCGAGGCGCACAAAGGCGCTCGGCACCATGTAGTCGGCCAGCGATTGCAGCAACGCGTCGCGCAATTGCGCGGCGCTCGGTTCAGTGCCTTCGGCGGCCAGCCAGTAGGCCACCAGACGCTTGTCACCGGGGCTGTCTTCGCGGGCAATCACCAGCGCTTCGCGCACACCGGCGCAGGCGGCGAGGCGAGCTTCGATTTCACCGAGTTCGATGCGAAAACCACGGATCTTCACTTGATCGTCGTTGCGCCCGAGGTATTCGAGGCTGCCATCCGCTGACCAGCACGCCAGGTCACCGGTCTTGTACAGTCGCGCCTCGGCACGGCCGCTGAACGGGTCGG
This sequence comes from Pseudomonas fluorescens, assembly GCF_004683905.1. Taxonomy (NCBI): domain Bacteria; kingdom Pseudomonadati; phylum Pseudomonadota; class Gammaproteobacteria; order Pseudomonadales; family Pseudomonadaceae; genus Pseudomonas; species Pseudomonas fluorescens. The sequence continues at coordinate 2,639,003 of NZ_CP038438.1, read as the reverse complement.
CGATAAAGCGTTCAGCAGTCAGCGCTTCACGATTGAGATAACCCCGGGCAACCCCGGCGCCGCCGACGTACAACTCGCCGATCACGCCGGCCGGCACCGGTTCGCGCTGCGCGTCGAGCACGTACAGTTGCAGGTCGGGAATGCCCACACCGATCGGGCTGCGCCCGACCAGTAGCGAGTCCGCTGCCTGCAGTGGCCGATAGGTCACGTGCACCGTGGTTTCAGTGATGCCGTACATGTTCACCAGCCGCGTACCGGCATTGCCGACCCGCGCGTACCATGGTTTAAGCAGGCCCGGCTCCAGGGCTTCGCCGCCGAAAATCACTTCGCGCAACGAGTGCTGCAACGGGCTGCGCCCCTGCGCGGCGATCAACTGGCGGAAGGCGCTCGGGGTCTGATTGAGCACGGTGACGCCAGTGCGGCACAGCAGCGCGTAGCAGTCGTCCGGCGAGCGGCTCACGGCCTGCGGCACCAGCAATAATTGCCCGCCAAACGCCAGCGCACCCCAGATTTCCCACACCGAGAAGTCGAAAGCGAAGGAATGGAACAGCGCCCACACGTCCTGTGGGTTGAAGTTGAACCAGTCGTGGGTCGCCGAAAACAGCCGCACCACATTGCGATGTTCGACCATCACGCCTTTGGGCAGCCCGGTAGAGCCCGAGGTGTAGATCACATAGGCGAGATGACTTGGAGTCAGCTCGGGAATCTGCGGATTGCTGCTGAGTTCAGCCTGCAACTGCACGCTGTCCAGATCGATGATCGGCACGCCAAGCGCGCCAACCCGGTCCAGCGTATCGGCCTGGGTCAGCACCGCCACCGGGGCGCTGTCCTCCAGGGTGTAAGCGATGCGCTCCAGTGGATACGCCGGGTCGATCGGCACGTAACCGGCGCCGGCCTTGAGGATACCGAGCAGGCCGATGATCATCTGCGGGCCGCGCTCAACGCAGATCGCCACGCGCTGATCCGGGCGAACCCCCTGCGCCAGCAGGTGATGCGCAAGTTGATTGGCGCGGCGATTGAGTTCGCCATAGCTCAGCGTCTGCTCCTCGAACAGCAGCGCTGTGGCCTCGGGGCGCGCCGCCGCGTGGGCTTCAAACTGCTGGTGAATCAGCGGGGTTTCCGGGAACTGTGGCAACGGCGAGTTGACCCCGTGCAGCAGATAATCGCGCTCGGTCGCCGGCAGAATGTTCAGACGTTGCAGCGGCGCATCCGGGGTCGATTGCAAGGCCTGCAGCAGGCTGTGCAACGCGGTGTGCAGATAAGCGGCGATGCGTTGCGCGCCCAGCGCCGCATCCGCCAGCGCGGTGATGCGCAAGTCTTCGCCGAGGTCGTCGATGTTGATCGTCAGCGGGTAGTTGGTGCGTTCGCGGGCGCCCAGCACTTGCACGCCGGGGGCCAGTTCGCTGACCTCGGCGATCTCTTCACTGCTGCTGTGGCGATAGTTGAGGATCGCGCTGAACAACGGCGTCGGCACCGCCACCGCACTGCAACGCTGGGCCAGGGCCAGCGAGGTCTGTTCATGACCGAGCAACGCGGTCAGGCGTCGATGGGTGGCCAGCACCCCGGCACGCACGCCGTCCTGCCCGACATCCACGCGCAGCGGCAAGGTGTTGATGAACATCCCCAGTGCCTGTTCGCCGCCCTCACCCGCCTCCATCCGCCCCAGCAACACGGTGCCGAACACCACGGCGGTGCGGCCCGACAACTGGCCGAGCACCCGCGCCAGTGCCAGGTGCATCAGGCTCGCCACACTGACGCCGAGCTGGCGCGCCTGGCCGCGCAGTTGCCGGCTGAAATCGGTGTCGAGCATCAGCAAGGCTTCTTCGATGCCTTGGCCATCGCCCTGCACATCCTGCAGACCACAGGGCAAGGTCGGCTCGTCGATGTCGGCGAGCATCTCGCGGAAAAACCCTTCATGGGATTTTTCGTCCAGGCCCATGCGCGCCTTGGCCAGGTGATCACGGTACGGCACCGGCGGCCCGACCTGCGCGGTCTGGCCCAGCAGATGCGCGCGGGTTTCACGGCGCACCACGTCGAGCGCGACGTGGTCCATGATCAGGTGATGAAACAGCAACAGCGCGACCACGCGCCCGTTGGCCGGATCCATGGCGTACACCAGACGCAGCAGCGGCGCCTGCCGGATGTCGAGGCGGAAGAACCGTGGGTCGTGGCGCTCCAGCAGTTGCGTCAACACATCCGCGCCCGGGTCGAGGGCGATTTCTTCGCAGTGCAGACGAGCCTGACGCTGCACCACTTGCAGCGGTTCATCCAGGCGTTCCCAGACGAACGAGGTCCGCAGGATGTCGTGGCGTTCGATCATCCATTGCAGCGCCTCGGCGAAAGCCTCCAGCCGTTCGCGGCTGTCGAAGGCGAATCGCGCTTGCGACACGTAGGGGTCACCGGCGGGCGCCGACAGGTGCAGATAGAGCATGCCTTCCTGCAGCGGCGCCAGCGGGTAAATGTCCTGCAGGTTGGCGGCGCCGCCGGGTACTTTGGCGACCAGGCGATCGATGGTCGGCTGATCCAGAGTCACCAGCGGCAGCATGTCCGGGGTGATGCGAAACGCCGGGCTCAGCCAGTCGCCACCGTTTTGCGCGACCAGTTCCAGCAACTGCGCCTTGTGTTCGCTGAGGCTGTCCCACAACGCATCGTCCAGCGCGTCGTCGCTGCCCAGAATGACCAGGTCTTCATCTTCCTGTTGAAGGCGGATCGCATGGGTGGAAAGAACAGCCATCAGTTCGCTGAAATGCATGGGATAACCTGCTGTAAATACGAGAAAAAGGAGCGCGCAGCCGCGAGTCCGTGCCTGCTGTGCGCAGCCTGGAAAAACTAAAACATCGGGGCTTGCGGGGCTGACATGGGAAGCGGGGACAAGCCACAGGCTCGGCCGCCGCAATTCCCCTGTGGGAGCGGGCTTGCTCGCGAATGCGGTGGGTCAGTCGATGTTGATGGTGACTGTTACACCGCATTCGCGAGCAAGCCCGCTCCCACAGGGTTTGGTTTACACAATCAATTCCGGGCTAGAGCCGGCGTTTGCGGGTGAGGCTCGGGATGGTGGTTTGCGGGATCAACACTTGCTGCGCCTCGGGTGTGGTGCTGAGCGCCAGTGCCGCCAGCGTCGGCTGGCTGAACAGCGCCCGGGCGTCGGTGTGCAGGCCGCTCTGACGCATGCGCGCCACCAGACTCACCGCCAGCAACGAATGCCCACCGAGTTCAAAGAAGTTGTCGTGCCGTCCGACCTGTTCGACGCCAAGCACTTCGCTCCAGATCTGCGCCAGCGCGGTTTCGACTTCACCCTCGGGTGCCACGTATGGGCGATTGATGACTGCGTCGGCTCCCGGCTCCGGCAAGGCTTTGCGATCGATCTTGTCGTTTGGCGTCAGTGGCAACGCGTCGAGCAGCACAAACGCGCCCGGCACCATGTACTCCGGCAAACGCTCCAGCACATGGCTGCGCAAGGTTTCCAACGATGGCGCGTCGATGCCGGCGCGCAAGCTGTACCAGGCCACCAGACGCTCATCGCGCACCATCACCACCGCTTGGCGAACCGCCGGATGTTCGATCAGCCGCGCCTCGATTTCCCCCGGCTCCAGACGCAAGCCACGCAGCTTGATCTGGAAGTCATTGCGGCCGAGGAATTCAAGTTCCCCGTGGTTGTTGTAGCGCGCCAGGTCGCCCGTTCGGTACAGGCGATCACCCGCAACAAACGGGCTGTCGATGAAGCGCTCGGCCTGCATCTCCGGCAAACCGTGATAACCACGCGCCACGCCGACGCCGCCGATGTGCAACTCACCGCTGACGCCTTGCGGCACCGGTTGTCCGTACGCGTCGAGCACGTACAGGCGTGTATTGCTCAAGGCTGTACCGATTGGCACCACATTGTCCGGCACCGGCATTTCCGGGTCCAGCGTCCAGCCCGTGCTGTCCACCGTGGTTTCAGTCGGCCCGTAAACGTTGTGCAACCGCACCCACGGCAGGCGATCGCGCACTTGGCGCGCCAGCGCTGCGCTGAGTTCGCCACCACCGTTGAGCACATCGGTCAGGCTGGTGCACTGTTCGACACCGTCCTGCTCAATGAACTGCTGCAGTAACGCAGGAACGAATTTGACTACGGTGACCTGATGCTCGCGAATGGTCTGCACCACATACGCCGAATCGCGGTTGCCGTCCGGTCGCGCCAGTACCAGACGCATCCCGGAACACAGCGGCCAGAAGATCTCCCACACCGAACTGTCGAAGCTGAACGGCGCTTTTTGCAGCAGCGCACCGTGCTCGGTCGGCGGACTGAGCTGCGAACCCCAATGCACCATGTTGCAGGCGCTGCGATGCTCGATCATCACGCCTTTCGGCAACCCGGTGGAGCCCGAGGTGTAGATCATGTACGCGAGATTCGAAGCATTCAGGCCAGGCACCTGCGGATTTCCTGACGACTGCTGCTCCCAACTGCCGTGATCCAGATTGATCAGCGTCACACCCGGTTCGCCGAGCAATTGCCGCGTGGCGCCATGCACCAGCAGTGCGACCGGCGCGCTGTCCTGCAACATGTAATTCAGGCGCTCCAGCGGATAGTCCGGGTCCAGCGGCACATAAGCACCACCGGCCTTGAGGATGCCGAGCAAACCAACGATCAGATCCAGTCCGCGCTCGACGCAGATTGCTACGCGCGAGTCCGGTTGCACGCCGAGTTCACGCAGGTGATGGGCCAGGCGATTGGCGCGCTGATTGAGCTCAAGGTAAGTCAGGGTTCCCTGCGCGGATTGCAGCGCGATGGCGTCCGGCTTACGCCGCACCTGTGCTTCGAACAACGCGTGCAGTGGCTGGTCCAGCGGACAATCGACCTCGGTGGCGTTGAACGTGATCAGCAAACGTCGCAACTCCTCGGCTTGCAGGATCGGCAAGCGGTTCAACAGTTGTTGCGGAGTCTGCTCCAAGGCCTGTACCAGGCCGCTCAACGCGGTTTGCATGTAGCCGCAAATCCGCTGCGCGCCGATCTGCGCCACGGCCCTGCCGGTGAGGCGCAAGCCGTTGCCAAAATCATCCACGCTCATGGTCAGCGGGTAATTGGTGCGCTCCTCGTTGGCCAGGGTTTCGATGCCTTTCCAGGCATGGCTGGACGGCTCCAGCAGTTCGGACTCGTCACTGTGCCGATAATTGAGCAGCGCGCTGAACAACGGTGACGGCGAGGCGACGCCGCTGCAGCGCTGGGCCAGTGCCAGCGAAGCGTGCTCATGCCCGAGCAACGCGGTCAGCCGCGCATGGGTGGCGCGCACGGCGTCGAGCACTCCGGCATCGACATCGATGCGCAACGGCAAGCTGTTGATGAACACGCCCAAGGCCCGGTCAGCACCCTCGCCCCCCTGCATGCGCCCCATCAGCACGGTGCCGAACACCACACGTTGCTGACCGGACGTCGCTGCCAGCACCCGCGCCCAGGCCAGATGAATCAGGCTCGCCACACTGACCCCGGCCTGTCGTGCTTGGGTGCGCAGACGCTGATAGACGTCAGCCGGCAACGCCTGCTGCGCTTCGTCGATGTCGCGTCCGTCGCCCTGCACTTCCTGCAGGCCGAATGGCAGGGTCGGCTCGTCGATGTCCGCCAGTTGCTCACGGAAAAACGCCTCGTGTTCCTGCTCGCTGACGCCCAGCCGCGTCTGCGCCACGTAATTGCGATACGGCACCGGCGGCGCCAGCGCCACGACCTGCCCCGACAGACTGGCCTGCATTTCGCTGCGCATCACTTCGAGGGCGATGTGATCCATGGCCAGGTGATGGAACAGCAGAATCCCCACCACCCGATCCAGCGCCGGATCACGGGCATACACCAGGCGCATCAGCGGCGCCTGGCTGACGTCGAGGCGATAACGCCGGGCGTTGAAACGCTCGTGCAACTGCTCGATGACCGGGCCGTCGGCCGGGTCCAGTTCGACCTCCTGCAACGGCAGAATCGCTTCGCGCCACACCACCTGCACCGGGGTGCTCAGGCCTTCCCAGAGCACCGAAGTGCGCAGAATGTCGTGGCGCGCCATGACCTCGCGCAGTGCCGCAGCGAAAGCCTCGACGCGCTCAAGACTGTCGAACGCCAGTTGCGATTGCAGCAGGTACGGATCGCCCTGCGCGGCGGTGATGTGGTGATAGAGAATGCCTTCCTGCAGCGGTGCCAACGGATAGATGTCCTGCACATTGGCGGCGCCGCCCGGTACCGTCGCAACGATCCGGTCGAGCGTCGGCTGATTCAGTTGCAGCAGGGTCAGCATATCCGGGGTGATATGGGTGCAATCGGCGGCGATGCGGTTGGCCGGCACTTCGATCTCTCGACCGCTGCCGACCGAAGCCGCCAGCGCTGCCAGGGTCGGTTGACTGAACAGCACGCGCACGTCGCTGCTCAGATCGAGCTGACGCATGCGCTCGATCAGAATCACTGCCAGTAACGAATGTCCGCCGAGTTCGAAGAAGTGATCGTGACGCCCGACCCGCTCGACTTGCAGGACTTCGGCCCAGATCTGCGCCAGGGCGATTTCGACCTCACCCTGCGGCGCCTCGTATTCGCGGCGGATCAGATCGTCCGGCCCGGGCGCCGGCAGGGCCTTGCGATCGACCTTGCCGTTGGCGGTCAGCGGCAGCGCCGTAAGACGCACGTAGGCGCTCGGCAGCATGGCGCTGCTCAGGCGGGTTTTCAGCTGCGCGTGCAGCTCATTGATGTCCAGCGGCGCCTGCTCGGTGAACCACGCCAGCAATTGCCCGTCGCGCACCAGCACCACCGCTTCGCGCACCGCCGAATGGCTGGCGAGTGCGCTCTCGATCTCCCCCGGCTCGATCCGGATGCCACGGATTTTCACCTGATCATCGTTGCGCCCCAGATACTCCAGATTGCCGTCGGCGCGCCAGCGCGCGAGGTCGCCGGTGCGGTACAGGCGCGCGCCCGGTTCAGCACTGAACGGATCACGCAGGAAGCGTTCGGCGCTCAGCTCTGCGCGGTTCAGGTAACCGCGCGCCACCCCGGCCCCGCCGACGTACAACTCGCCCGTCACGCCGAGCGGCACCGGTTGCTGCTGCTCGTCGAGCAGATACACCGTGGCGTTGCTCACCGGTTTGCCGATGTGCAGCGCCTGCCCGGCGTCGATGCGCCCCGAGGTCGCCACCACGGTGGCTTCGGTCGGGCCGTAGTTGTTGATCACTTCGAACGATGGCTGACGCGGGAACTGGCGCAGGCGATCGCCACCGATCAGCAGCGTGCGCAACGTCGGGTGATCGAGCTGGCGGCTGAACGCGTATTCGGCGATCGGCGTCGGCAAGAAGCTCACGTCCAGCGGCTGCGCACGCCACCAGTCGAGCAGCGCATCGATGTCTTCGCTGCCCTCGCTGACCGGCGCCAGGTGCAGGGTCGCGCCCACGCACAGCGCCGGCCAGACTTCCCAGGCCATCGCATCGAAACCGAAACCGGCCAGGCTTGAGGTATGGCTGCCGGCGCGCAGGTCGAAAACGTCAGTGTGCCAATCGACCAGATTGCACAAGGTGCGGTGCTCGACCATCACCCCCTTGGGCAGGCCGGTCGAGCCGGAGGTGTAAATCACATAAGCGAGGTTGGCCGGGGTCAGCCCCGGCACCTTCGGCGCGTCGACATGGGCGGCGGGCCAGCTCGGCTGATCCAGTTCGATCACCGGCACCGACAACGCCGGCAAATGCCCGCGCAGCGCGCGCTGGGTCAGCACCGCGATGGGCGCGCTGTCCTCCAGCAGGTAGCTCAGGCGCTCGGCTGGATGCGCCGGATCCAGCGGTACATACGCGGCGCCAGCCTTGAGGATCGCCAACAGTCCGACCAGCGTGTCGAGCCCGCGCCGGGCAACGATCGCCACCCGGTCATCCGGGCGCACCCCGAGATCGAGCAGATGATGAGCCAGCGCGTTGGCGCGTTGATTGAGTTCGGCATAGGTCAGGCTTTGCCCCTGATCAACCGCCGCCAGCGCCTGCGGCCGCAGCGTCGCCTGCGCTTCGATACGTTGCTGAAGGGTCGTCGGCGCCGGGTAGTCCACCCGCGTGGCATTCCACTGCTGCAGCAGCGCGGTTTCTTCCGGCGTGCTCAGGTCGAAATCCGCCACCGCCAGATTCACCGCTTCCAGCCCCTGCTCCAGAATCAGCAACCAGCGTTCAGCCAGTGCCTGGACTTCATCGGCGTTGAAATACGCCTCGCTGTAGATCAGGTACAGCCGCGCGTCGTCATTGGCCAGATTGCTCAGCAAGTGCACCGCCAGCGGTGTGGCCTCTTCGACGTTCGAGGCCTTGATAATCCGTCCCGACGCCTCGCCGTAGCGATAATCGTGAGTGCCCTGCTCGTAGGAAACAGTGACTTCGAACAGCTGCGAGCGCTCCTCCCGCAGCAGGCCGAGGGCGCGGTTCATCTCACTCACGGGAAAACGCTGATGGCGGAAATCCTTGCGCAGTTCCTCACGGATCGCTTTGACCAGTTCAGCGAACGTGCAGTGGCGACCGAAGCCCATGCGCACCGCACTGACCTGGGCGAACAGCCCAAGCGTGGATTTGAAGCGCGCGCCGGAGCGGTTGAGAATCGGCAATCCAACCACCCATTCGTCACGTTGTGCGGTGCGGCTGAAGTAGACATGCAGCGCCGCCAGCAACACATGGAACGCCGACGCGCCGAACGCTCGGGCCACCTGCTGCATGCGCTCGTGCAGCAACGCCGGCAAGGGCTGCGCGTAGACCTGCGTCTGCGCGGTCTGGCCGGCCAGACTCTGCTGATGCCGTGGCAGCAACAGCGGCTCGGGCAATTGTCGGTACTTGTCCAGCCAGTAGGCGCGATCCTGCGCATAACGCGGCGACGCTTGATAGCGCGCATTGTCCTCGATGAAGTCGATGTACGACGGCGCCGCGACCGGTGTCGGTTGGCCGTGCGCCAGCGCGTTGTAGATCTCGTCCAGCGACTTGAACATTTCGCCGAAGCCCCAGCCATCGATGATCAAGTGATGCGCCTGCACGGACAGCCAGTGTCGCTGGTCATCGAGGCGGATCAACAGAAAGCGCAACAGGCAGCCGCCGTCCAGTACAAAGGGCTGATCGATGCGCGCCTGCACCAATGCCCGCGCCGCCGATTCCGGGTCGCTGTGCGCCGACACATCGTCGATCGGCATCGGCACCGCTACTGACCGGGCAAACTGCTGCAACGGCAAGCCATCGGCGCCAGCGCCCGGCAGCAGAATCGTGCGCAGCGCGTCATGCCGGGCTACCAGTGCTTCCAGCGCAGCCTGCATCCGCGCCGGATCCAGCGGCCCGCTGAGGTCCAGGTAGCCGCCGATGTTGTACAGCGGCGAATCCCCGCGACTCAGCTGATCCAGCCAGATATCCAGCTGCGCAGCGGTCAGCGGATACGTCTGGAGCGATGCGGACGGCGTGGCCACCGCAGGGGCAGAAATAGGCGGCATAAGATCCTTCTCATGTGATTTTGCGCCTATTCAAGCATCGGCCCTGATGCCGACATGACACGTAAAACCCGGACAACCCCGCCCCGGGGGCTGGCCTGTCAGCGCTTGTAACCCCTGATTGGGTGGGAACCCACTAAAAGTTCGGAGAGGAAACACTGAAAATCCTGTAGGAAAAATGCCACACACCAGCGCTGCCATCGACCTGCGTTGTGACCTCAAAAAAACGCCACTGCCCCGGTTTTCAAGGTCTTGCCGTGACCAAACAGTCACGCGATGCGCAACACCTGTCGCAAACGGCGTCAGAAGCCCGGCGCCAACTTTCAGAAATGATGGCACTTTGTGTCCCTGTTTTCCCCTACAGACGTAGGACAAATCCATAGGCTTAAATCCCGCCCCAGATCAGTTTCAAGGAGAGACGATTGCGTGGGCGGCTTTTGCATAAACAGCGGACGACTCGGTGATGACTCGAAACCAGGGATGACAAGGATATGAATCTGACCGGCAGCATTCGCAACATGGAAAACCCGCATTTCTACTGGCAACTGGGGGAACTGATTGCCAGCACCGGCGACGATCATTTCGCCAGCAACCTGTTCCAGTTGGTCGACACCCTGGTGCCGGTCAATCGCGTCGATCTCAGTGAGTGGACGCTGGACGAACGTCAGGCCAGCGTGGTCGAGATCAAGGCGCTGGGCAGCGCCGGACTGCCGCAGACCTTCCCGCCACCGGACCCGTTGAAAAGTCCGGACGATCATCCGTTGTTGCAGAAGATGATCGAGATGAATGATTCCCTGCTGATTCAACTCAAAGCGTCGCTCCAGCCGCAACATCCGCAGCACAGCGTGCACCAGTGCAATCTGGTGTCCCGCACCTCTAATCGCCGCTGTGTCATCTCGTTCTACCGACCGCATACGCAACGGGTGTTTTCCCTGCCGGAACTGTCGTTTCTCAAAAGCCTGTCCGACACGCTGTTGCCGCTGATCGAACGGCACGCGCAGCTCAGTCGGCAGATTGTCGCCAAACAGCCGCGCCAGCCCTTGGCCGATCTGGAGCAGGCGCCGTTGCAGCAGGTGTTCGACGAACGTCTGGCGCTGGGCGGCATCGTGCTGTCGGCCCGAGAGAAAGAAGTCTGCCTCGGTTTGTTGACCGGCGGTACCGTGCCGCAACTGGCCGAGAAGCTGCGGGTCAAGAGCAGTTCGGTCGAGACCTACCTCAAACGGGCGACCGCCAAACTGGGGGTCAGCGGACGGCACGGTCTGGCGCGCTGGATGGCTGGGGCATAACCGCGCGGCCGTGGTTCAACGGTGTTTGATGATGGTGTGGGGACGCAGTGCCCGGCACGTGTTTTTTCTGCATGAGAGCGTTCGATGCTGCGCATTTCCCTGCTGTCCCTCGCCGCCCTGCTGGCCGGTTGTTCGTTGATTCCCGAGTACCAGCGCCCTGCCTCACCGAGCGCGGCGCAGTATCCGCAAGGCGCGGTTTACCCGGCACCGAAACCCGCCGCAGCGCGCACTGAAGACTGGCGCACGCTGTTCAACGACCCGGCGCTGCAACAGTTGATTGAAAGCGCGCTGGTGAACAATCGCGATCTGCGGGTCGCTGCGCTGAACGTCGAGGCGTTTCAGGCGCAGTACCGCATCCAGCGCGCCGATTTGCTGCCGGCGGTGTCGGCCAATGCCAGCGAGTCGCGCCAGCGCATGCCGCCCAGCGTGACCCGCAGCAAAGCCATGATCAATTCGACCTATGCGGTGAATCTGGGCGTCAGTGCCTATGAACTGGATTTTTTCGGCCGAGTGCGCAGCCTCAGCGAGCAGGCGCTGCAAACCTGGCTGGCGACCGAACAGGCGCGGCGCAGTGCCGAGCTGAGTCTAGTGGCCAACGTCGCCAACGCCTACCTGACCTGGCGCGCCGATCAGGAGTTGCTCGAACTGACGCGCCAGACCCTGGCCGCGGATGAGCAAAGCCTGCGCCTGACCACGCGCAACCGTGAGGCCGGCAAGTCTTCGGCGCTGGAACAGGCGCAGGCGCAAACCAGCGTCGACAGTTCGCGAGCCAATCTGGCGCGATACAAACGTCAGGTGGCGCAGGATCTCAACAGCCTGACACTGCTGGTTGGCGCGCCAGTCCCCGAGCAACTGCCGGCGCAACCACTGGCCAGCGATCTGGTTCAGCAATTGCCGGCCGGGTTGCCGTCGGACCTGCTGCAACGGCGCCCGGACATTCTCCAGGCCGAGTACAAACTGAAAGCGGCCAACGCCAATATCGGTGCAGCGCGCGCGGCGTTTTTCCCCAGTGTCAGCCTGACCGCCAGCGCCGGCACTTCCAGCCGCGATCTGTCCGGCCTGTTCAGCGCCGGCTCCGGGGCGTGGACGTTCCAGCCGCAAATCAACCTGCCGATTTTCAACGCCGGCAGCCTGCGCGCGAGTCTGGATTATTCGAAGTTGCAGAAGGATGTGGCGGTCGCCGAATACGAAAAATCGATTCAAACCGCGTTTCAGGAAGTCGCTGATGGCCTGGCGGCGCGCAGCACTTATCAGCAGCAATTGCAGGCGCAACGCGATCTGGTACAGGCCACTCAGGACTACTACAACCTGGCGCAACACCGCTATCAAAACGGTGTCGACAGCAGCCTGACGTTTCTCGATGCACAGCGTTCGCTGTTCAGTTCACAGCAGGGGCTGATCACTGATCGTCTTGCGCAGCTGGTTGCCGAGGTCAACCTGTACACCGCGCTGGGCGGCGGCTGGCAGGCCAATGAGGCCCTGATTCAGTAGCCCCTCGTCACTTTTTCTTACACCTTTTGTCGCCCGATCCGACGCCGCGCGGCGATCCGTGGCCGGCGTCTGCCGTCAGTTTGGTATCATGCGCCGCTTTTACGGTTAACCCCCCGCCAGTCCTGCCGACTGACGGGCTGCAAAAGGCGGTATTAGATGACGGCTTTGTTGACTCGCCGCAAGGTGCTTGCGGGAATGGGCGTGCTGGGCCTGGGCCTGCTCGCCGGCTGCGACACCCGTGGCCAACTGTCGTACAAGTACGGCAAGGACCTGAGTGACAAGATCCTCGGACGCACCTTCAAGCTGAAGAACACCGACGGCGAAACCATGACGCTGTCGAGCTTTCGCGGGATGATGCCGATGATCTTCTTCGGCTTCACCCAATGCCCGGCGGTGTGCCCGACCACCCTCGCCCGCGCCGCGCAAATCAAGAAGCTGATGGGCAAGGACGGCGACCGTCTGCAGGTGATCTTCATCACCCTCGACCCGGAACGCGACACGCCGCAGATCCTCGACGCCTACGTCAAAGCCTTCGACCCGAGCTTCGTCGCACTGTACGGCACGCTGGAAGAAACCCAGGCCACCGCCAAGGAATTCGACGTGTTCTTCGAGAAGGTGCCGGCCGGCGACACCTACACCATCTCCCACACGTCCACCAGTTACGTCTACGACTCGCGCGGCCAGTTGCGCATGGGTCTGTCTGTATCGCTTTCGGCACAAGAGTGCACGGAAGATTTGCTCACCGTTATGGAGGTCTGCTGATGCACCCCGTTTTGAACAACATCAAACGCGCCGTTTTCGCCCTGTCCCTGCTGGGCCTGGCGTTTCAAGCCTCGGCTCAGACCAAGGTCGATGATGCCTGGGTGCGTGCGACCGTGCCGACCCAATCGGCCAGCGGCGCGTTCATGACCGTCACCGCTGACAGCGACAGCAAACTGCTGAGCGTGGCCTCGCCAGTGGCCAAGGATGTGCAGATCCACGAAATGTCGATGAAGAACGACGTGATGAGCATGGGCCCGGTCAAATCGGTCGACCTGCCAGCCGGCAAAGCCGTCACCTTCGACCCGAACGGCTACCACGTGATGCTGATGGGCCTGACCGGCCAGCTCAAGGAAGGCGAAAGCGTACCGCTGACCCTGACCGTGGAAAACGCCAAGGGCGAGAAAGAAACCGTCGAAGTCAAAGCCGAAGTGCGTGCGCTGACGCACATGGAAGGTCACGATCACAGCAAGATGCATTGATCTGACTTGGCGGTAATAAAAAGGGGCGGCCTGATTGATGATCAGGTCGCCCCTTTTTTATCGCGCATGTCAGCCGCGCTTGCGGGCCAGGGCATTGCGCACGCTTTCTCTCGACATCCCCGAGCGCGATGCCGCCGCAGTTTTCTCCACGGGCGCCGCCGCCAACTGCTGCTTGCGCTTCAACACCTGACTCCAGCGATAACCGAGATAACCGGCCGCCGCGAAGAATCCCAGCCAACCAGTAATCAGGTTGACCACTGTCCACAGCCCAAGGGTGATCAGTACGGTTTTCCAGGTGAACAGCTTCAGGTTGTTGTCGACGGGCACCGTTTCAACCGGTGCCTGCTGCGCCACTGGAATCTGCTGCACTCCATCCAGATCAAAGCGCAATGAGAAATCCGCCCCCGGTACCTGGACATTTATCTGATTGCCTTCAGCGGTATGCACCCGCACTTCGCCATTGACGACCGACACCGAGCTGAAACTGATCTGGGTTTCGTGATGAATCTCGCCGTTGACCAAGGTCACGACCGTTCGTTGTTCGCCATTGGGGGTGTCGCGCATGTCGATTCCTTGAGAACTCCACGTCGGACGACGTGCGAAGGGAAAATCCATTGGGCTCGAATGCTACTGAGTGGCCATCAGGCTGTCCAGAAACAACCACAGGCTTCAACGCTTTGGCGAGCCGTTATCAGCTCCCAGCGCCGCCGTGCGCCTCTTCAAAGAAGTAGTCCTTCCAGCTGTCAGCCTTGTTCTTCAGCACGCCCAGTTCCTGCAATTTTTCGGCATAGATGAACGTGCGCTGCGGCACCACCGTGAAGTCGATTTCCGGGTCTTTGACGATCTGCTCGACCAGCGCCAGCGGCAGCTTCGACTGTTCGACGCGGATGTACGCCTGGGCGGCGGCGGGCTTGTCGGCCTTGATGATTTTTTCCGCTTCGGCCAACGCGTCGTAGAACGCCTTGTAGGTCCTGGGATTTTCGTCGTGGAATTTTTCCGTGGTGTAGAGCACGTTGAAGGTGGCCTGACCGCCGAGCACGTCGTAGGAACTCAGCACTTTGTGCACGTTGGGGTTTTGCAACGCCTGATACTGGAACGGCGGGCTGGAGAAGTGCGAGTTGATTTCCGAACCACCGGCAATCAGCGCCGCCGTGGCGTCCGGATGCGGCAGGCTGACCGAGATGTCGTCAAATTTTTTGTACTGGTCATTGCCGAATTCCTTGGCCGTTTCGATCTGCAGGGTCCGCGACTGGAACCCCACGCCCGCCGCCGGCACGGCGATGCGATCCTTGTCGCTGAAATCCTTCAGGGTCTTGATGTTCGGGTTGTTGGTCAGCAGGTAATTGGGCATCGAGCCGAGCGAGGCAATCGCCTTGACGTTCTGTTTGCCACGGGTGCGATCCCACACGGTGAGCATCGGCGGCACCCCGGCGGAAACCACGTCCAGCGCGCCGGTCAGCAGCGCTTCGTTCATGGCGGTGGCGCCGGAGATGCTGTTCCAGTCGACCTTGATCTCCAGCCCCTGCGCCTTGCCGTGTTTTTCGATCAACTGCTGATCACGCACCACATCGAGAATCAAATAACCGATGCCGAATTGCTGGGCGATGCTGATCTTGCCTTCGGCCTGGGCGCCGGCGCTGAACAGCAGACTGCCTGCCAGGGATGCGGCCAACAGAATCAGCGCAGAACGTTTGGACGGTATGGCCATGACAACCTCGCAGCTGGGTGGATTGGCTGAAAGGCCGAACTCTATCGCTATAAAAAACAGAAATTAAATACCGTTATCGAATATCCATAGCACGCTCACGTTTGCCATCGTGCGCCGGTTTAAACAGCCTGAAACAATAAATCTGCCACCGGTTACAAGCTGGGCGTCCGTCGCTAGCGCGCTGACACCAACGCCAGTCACGGCCTCAAGCCCTGCGCCGTGCCTGCGAGAGCGGATCAGCCGGTAGTTTAAAAGGGCGATCAGACAGCCCACCCTTGGTATCATCGCGCACACTTTTATGACGGTTTGATGGCTGGAAGGTCTTTGTTTGTGAGCGTTTTATTGCGTTGGTTACGGCAGCCGCATGCCCGCCTGTTTTCCCTGATTCTGCTGGTGCTGATCGTACCGGTGTGCCTGCGCGCGGCGTTGGGCTGGTCGTCGTCGCTGGGCTATTTGTCCGACCTGGCGATTGGCAGTTTGCTGGTGCTGTTGCTGCATCGCCGCGCGTGGTGGCTGGCGTTGCCGTTGCTGCTGTTCTGGGGGTTGCTGGCGGTGGCGACGGCGGAGTTGGTCAGCGCTGTCGGCCGGTTGCCGACCCCATCCGACCTGCATTACCTGATTGACCCGCAGTTCGTGGAAAACTCCACCGGTGGCGGCTTTGCCCATCCGGCGCTGGGCGTTGCCCTGTTGCTGGCGCTGCTGCTCTGGTTGCTGACGCGTTTCGCCAATCGCGCGCAGCCCGCTGCTGCCCTGCCCCGTGCCGTGTGGGCCGCACCGGCGCTGCTGTTCGCCGCGCACTGGGGCGTGCAAAACCAGTGGCCAAGCGAGGAAGATCCGTGGCGCCTGTACAACCTGCCGCATCAGTTGCTCGCCTCGCAAGTCGCCGAGCTGCAGTTGCAGGCCGAGGAATGGCTGGACGGTGACGTCGAAGAGCCCGCGCCACAGATGGCCGGGTTGACCGATCTGGATCTCAATGGCCACAAGCTGCTGGCCGCACCGGGTCAGGCGCGCAATGTGCTGATCATCGCCCTGGAAGGCATCCCCGGCGCGTACATCCGCGCCAATCGCGAGGCCATCGGCAGTCATTATCAGGAAGACCTGATGCCCCATCTCAGCCGCTGGGCCGAGCGCGGCATGAACACCCCGGATTACGTGCTGCATACGCACCAGACCATTCGCGGCCTGTACGCCATGCTCTGTGGCGATTACGACAAGCTCAACAACGGCACGCCCAAAGGCGTGGAGATGCTCACTCAGCAGGAGCGCAATCAGGCCTGCCTGCCGGCGCAACTGCGGCAGAACGGCTTCAGCACTCATTACCTGCAAGGCGCCGGTCTGCGTTTCATGGCCAAAGACAAGATCATGCCGCACATCGGTTTCGATGCGACCCATGGTCTGGAATGGTTCACCAACGCCAACTATCTGGAGTTCCCGTGGGGCAAGGATGACAAGGCGTTCTTCGAAGGTGCGCTGGATTACGTCGGCCAACTGAAGAAGCAGAAGCAACCGTGGATGCTCACCCTGCTGACTGTCGGCACCCACCAGCCCTACTCCGCACCGGAAGACTATCTGGCGCGCTACGAGACGCCGAAACAGGCCGCCGTCGGTTATCTGGACGATGCGCTGGAGCAGTTCCTCAGCGGCCTCGAACGCCAGGGCGTGCTCAAGGACACGCTGGTGGTGATTACTTCGGACGAATCCCACGGCATCGATGGCGTGCGTCTGGCGTCGTCCTGGGGCTTCAACCTGACGCTGGCGCCGGAACACGAGCAACTGCCGCGACTGAATGCCGGGGTGTATGGGCATGTCGATCTGAGTGCGTCGATCCTCGACTATTTCGATCTGCCGGTGCCGTCGGCGCTGAGCGGCCGTTCGCTGTTTCGCGATTACGACAGCGGACGCGAAATCATGTCCTACACCAACGGTAAACTGCGCTACCACAACGGCCAGGGAATCTTTTCCGAGTGCGACATGCCGCGCCGTTGTCGCTACTACGAAAGCGCCGGTTTCATTGCCGAGCGCGCCACCTTCAAGGGTACCGAAAGCAGCCAGCAGGCCCGACAGATAGCCGCGCGGGCCATGGCGCTGGACCTGTCACTGCTGCGCACCCCGCTCAATCAGCGTTACCAGTTCGGCAGCAACAACGTCATCCCGCTACAGGCGCAGATCAAGGATGACTGGGCCGATAACCTGATCGGTGCGCAATACCTGGAAATGCCCAAGGGCTCGCACACTCGTGTGCGCCTGACCGTGCGCTCGGTGGACCCGCAGCAGGCGGCGTACATTCAGCTCAAGGCCAAGGAGTTCGAACAGGACGTGCAACTGGGCCTGCCGACCGAGATGGTCGCCACAGCCGATCAGCCGCTGGAGATGGATTTCAGCTTCGACAACCCGCAGCAACGCAAGGCTTTCTCGTTTCATTTGCTGGGTTATGGATTGGGTGCGGTCGAGGTCACGGATTTCAGTGTGATTACTGAATTGCCGGGGCAGGAAGATCCGCTGGATGCGTTGCCCGATGATGAGACTGTGCAATCGAGTTGAAATCAGGGAAGGGACGGATTGGCTGGATCCGTCCCTTTACGTTTGCTAAACAAGCTTGATATTAAAATCCCCCTCTATTTCCCCTCCATCAGGAAAATCAAAATAGATCTTTCCTGTAACGCCGACTCGCGCATGTTCCTTTTTCAAGAACGTCAGTTTTGCCCGTCCTGATTTAATAAGTTGATAATTGTCATTGTCAGCCGCGGTCCAACTCAAGTCACCTGTGTAGCACGTCACCTCATGAGGTCCGTCACCAACCAGGCTCTTTGGAACGCAGAAAGCTACATGCCCTCGATTGTTGTCATCAGCTCCAATAATCATGAAGTCATTTGCTGCTATATAAAAAGTCGCATTCTCCTTCGTCGCCGACAAGAAATTTCTTCCACCAATAGATGCACTGAACTCACCATTAGAGCCGCGACCAATCTCCTGCAGCAACGCATCAAGTTGCTCTTTTGTATTAATTGATTTGTTCATCCGAATGCATTCCAAAATAGTTTTATAGTGATGATTGGCTCTCAAAAAATCTTGAGACCGTTGCTTCCGCTGACAAAGCTAATGCGCCATTACTTCGAGCGCTACTGTCATATCTGACAGGCCGCTAGCCCAATTCGAAATAAAAAGTTCAATATTTAAAATCATTAACGGCGTTATCAAACCAGTTTTCGGCAAAGTATCAGCCAGCTATGGAATAGACCCGCGTTACCAGGGTCTCGAAAGACTGCGCCTATCACGCTCCAATAGTCGGCCTATTAGCTGACTGCCCAAGTCGGGTCTAGCCTTACTAGTCCGAAGTCGGCATGAGCCGGCCGCACAAGACCTGATAAGGACTCGAACATGGCAAACGAATCGAAATGCCCGTTCAACCACGCCGCCGGTGGTGGTACGACGAACCGTGACTGGTGGCCGAATCAACTGAACCTGAAGATCCTCAGCCAGCACTCGCCCAAGTCCGATCCGCTGGGCAAGGACTTCGACTACGCCAAAGCCTTCAAAAGCCTGGACTTCCAGGCCCTGAAACAAGACCTGCGTGCGCTGATGACCGACTCCCAGGACTGGTGGCAAGCCGACTTCGGCCACTACGGCCCGCTGTTCATCCGCATGGCCTGGCACAGCGCCGGCACCTATCGCACCGCCGATGGCCGTGGTGGCGCCGGTTCCGGGCAACAGCGTTTCGCTCCGCTCAACAGCTGGCCGGACAACGTCAGCCTCGACAAAGCGCGGCGCCTGCTGTGGCCGATCAAACAGAAATACGGCCGCAATATTTCCTGGGCCGACCTGATCGTGCTCACCGGCAACGTTGCACTGGAATCCATGGGCTTCAAGACCTTCGGCTTCTCCGGTGGACGTCCCGATGTGTGGGAACCGGACGAAGACGTGTACTGGGGTTCGGAGCGCGAATGGCTCGGCGGCGACAGCCGCTACGGCAAAGACAAGTCGGCCATGCAGGAACCGGGTGACGGTACGCTGGTGGCCGAACCGGACTTGCACGGCAAAGAGCAAAGCCGCACCGATCAGGGCGAACGTAATCTGGAAAATCCATTGGCCGCCGTGCAGATGGGCCTGATCTACGTCAACCCGGAAGGCCCTGAAGGCAATCCCGACCCGGTCGCCTCCGGTCGCGATATCCGCGAAACCTTCGGCCGCATGGCCATGAACGACGAAGAAACCGTCGCGCTGATCGCCGGCGGTCACGCCTTCGGCAAGACCCACGGCGCCGGCCCGGCCGATAATGTCGGGCCTGAGCCGGAAGCGGCCGGCCTGGAAGAACAAGGCCTCGGCTGGCGCAACGCATTCGGCACCGGCAAAGGCGCCGACACCATCACCAGCGGCCTCGAAGTCACCTGGACCACGACCCCGACCCAATGGAGCAACAACTACCTGGAAAACCTGTTCGGTTTCGAGTGGGAACTGTTCAAAAGCCCGGCCGGTGCGCATCAGTGGAAACCGAAAAACGGCGGCGGCGCAGGTACTGTTCCGCATGCGCATGATCCAAGCAAAAAGCTCTCGCCGACCATGCTCACCTCCGACCTGGCGCTGCGTTTCGACCCGATCTACGAGCCGATCGCCCGCCGTTTCCTGGCCAATCCTGACCAATTGGCCGACGCCTTCGCCCGCGCCTGGTACAAACTGATCCACCGAGACATGGGTCCGCTGTCGCGCTACCTCGGCCCGGAACTGCCGAACGAAGAACTGCTGTGGCAGGACCCGATTCCTGAGGCCACTCACCCACTGATCGACAGCAATGATGCGGCGGCGCTGAAAAGCAAAGTGCTGGCGTCCGGTCTGTCCGTGTCGCAACTGGTGTCCACCGCTTGGGCCGCGGCATCGACCTTCCGTGGTTCGGACAAACGGGGGGGCGCCAACGGCGGGCGTCTGCGTCTGGCCCCGCAGAAGTTCTGGCAGGCCAACCAGCCGGAGCAACTGGACAAGGTGCTGAAGACCCTTGAAGGCATTCAGAACGAGTTCAACGCCAGTTCATCCGGCAAAAAAGTCTCGCTGGCGGATCTGATCGTGCTGGCGGGTAACGCCGGGGTCGAGCAAGCGGCGAAAAACGCCGGGCACTCGGTCTCTGTGCCGTTCAATCCAGGACGCACCGACGCGACTCAGGAGCAAACCGATGTCGAGTCGTTTGGTTTCCTCGAACCGATTGCCGATGGTTTCCGCAACTACAGCAAGGGCAAATACACCGTGTCGGCCGAAGCGCTGCTGATCGACAAGGCGCAACTGCTCACCCTCTCCGCTCCGGAAATGACCGTACTGGTCGGTGGTCTGCGGGTATTGGGGGCGAATGTCGGGCAGAGCCGGCATGGCGTGTTCACTTCGCGCACTGAAACCCTGAGCAACGACTTCTTCACCAACCTGCTGGACATGGGCGTGGAGTGGAAGCCGACGTCGGCAGCGGCGGACGAGTTCGAAGGACGCGACCGTAAAACCGGTAGCGTGAAGTGGACGGCGACGCGGGTTGATCTGGTGTTTGGTTCCAACGCGATACTGCGCGCGCTGGCCGAGGTGTATGCGAGTTCTGACGCGAAGGAACAGTTCGTCAAAGACTTCGTGGCGGCGTGGGCCAAGGTGATGGAGCTGGATCGGTTTGATCTGAAATAACAGAAAACGCAAAAACCTGTGGGAGCGGGCTTGCTCGCGAATGCGGTATACCAGTCGACATCTCCGTGTCTGACACACCGCTTTCGCGAGCAAGCCCGCTCCCACATTTCGTTATGCGTTACGCCAGGCTTTTGCTCACCACTTCATATACATCGCTGGACAGCTGCCCCGAAGCCAGAATCCGCTCCAGCTCAGCCTTCATCAACGCCTGACGGGCGCTGTCGTATTTGCGCCAGCGAGTCAGCGGCGCCAGTTGCCGCGAAGCGATCTGCGGGTTGAAGCCGTTCAGTTCGATCACCAGATCCGCGAGGAAGCGGTAGCCCGAACCGTCGGCGGCGTGGAAGTTGATCAGGTTCTGCCCGGCAAACGCACCGACCAGCGCACGCACCTTGTTCGGGTTCTTGATGTTGAACGCCGGGTGCTGCATCAACGCCTTGACCCGCGCCAGACCGCCCGGCAGTGTGCTGCCGGCCTGCACGCTGAACCACTGATCCATGACCAGCGGGTTGTCCTTGAAGTGCTCGGCGAAAGTCGCCAGCGCTTTGGCCTTCTGTTCTTCGAACGGCGAGTTGACCAGTACCGCCAGCGCGGTGAGGCGCTCGGTCATGTTGTCGCTGTTTTCGAACTGTTCTTGCGTAGCGGCCAGCACTTGCGGCTTGCCGCTGAGCATCAGGTACGACAGCGCAATGTTCTGCAGCGCACGACGGGCAAAGTGCTCGGCCTCGGCCACATACGGCGTCTGCTTCGACAAATCGCGGTTGGCCTGATAACGCAGCCACAGCGCTTCGAACAGATTGTCCGCCAGTTGCTTGCGGGCAAACTCGCGAGCGGTGTGGATCGCCTCGACATCCGCCACTTCGCTGATTTCGGTCAGATACGCTTCGCTCGGCAGCGAAAGCATTTCGGCGACCATGGCCTGATCCAGCGACTCGTCAGACAGCACGGTTTTCAGCGCCGAGATCAGACGCGGATCGAGCACCAGGCTCTCGCCCTTCTGCTGCTGGGCGATCAGCTCCTGCAGGACCTGCACCGACAGTTGCTGACCGGCATCCCAGCGGTTGAAGCCGTCGCTGTCGTGCTGCATCAGGAACATCAACTGATCGCGGTTGTACGGGAAGCTCAGTTTCACCGGTGCCGAGAAACCACGCAGCAACGATGGCAGCGGCTGTTCAGCGATGTCGACGAAGGTGAAGGTCTGCTCAGCCTCGGTCACCGAGATCACGCGGGTGGTGCCTTGCGCCGACGCTTCACCGGCCAGACGCAGCGCGATCGCGTTGCCTTTGCTGTCGAGCATACCGAGTTCGACCGGGATCACGAACGGCAGTTTTTCCACCTTGTCCGGGGTTTCCGGGCAGCTCTGGCGGAAGGTCAGGCTGTAGGTTTTCGCCGCAGCGTCGTAGGACTCGCTGACCGCCAGACGCGGCGTGCCGGCCTGGCTGTACCAGCGTTTGAACTGGGTCAGGTCGACACCGTTGGCATCTTCCATGGCCTTGACGAAGTCGTCGCAGGTCACGGCTTGGCCATCATGGCGTTCGAAGTACAGGTCACTGCCCTTGCGGAAGCCTTCGGCGCCCAGCAGGGTGTGAATCATGCCGACCACTTCCGAGCCTTTCTCGTACACGGTCAGGGTGTAGAAGTTGGAAATCTCGATGAAGCTGTCCGGGCGCACCGCGTGGGCCATGGGACCTGCATCTTCGGCGAACTGGTGAGTACGCAGGTACGCCACGTCCTGAATGCGCTTGACCGTGGCCGAGTTCATGTCCGAGGAGAAACCGGCGTCGCGGAACACCGTGAAGCCTTCCTTGAGCGACAGCTGGAACCAGTCGCGGCAGGTCACGCGGTTGCCCGACCAGTTGTGGAAGTATTCGTGGGCGACGATCGCCTCGACCCGCTGGTGCGCGGCGTCGGTGGCGGTTTCGGCGCGGGCCAGCACGGCGCTGGAGTTGAAGATGTTGAGGCCCTTGTTCTCCATCGCGCCCATGTTGAAGTCGTTGACGGCGACGATCATGAAGATGTCCAGATCGTACTCGCGACCGTAGACCTCTTCGTCCCAGCGCATCGACTTCTTCAGGCTGTTCATCGCGTGCTGGCACTTGTCGATGTTTTCCGGCTCGACGTAGATCCGCAGCGCGACATTACGATTGGTCATGGTGGTGAAGGTGTCTTCGACACACCACAAATCACCGGCCACCAGCGCGAACAGGTACGCCGGCTTCATGAACGGGTCTTCCCAGGTCGCCCAGTGTCGGCCGTCTTCGCCCGGGCCGGAGGCAATCGGGTTGCCGTTGGACAGCAGCACCGGATAGCTGTGCTGCTCGGCGACCACCGTGGTGGTGAACTTGCTCATCACGTCCGGGCGGTCGAGGTAATAGGTGATCTTGCGGAAGCCTTCGGCCTCGCACTGGGTACAGAACATCGTGCCGGACTTGTACAGGCCTTCCAGCGCGGTGTTGGTTTCCGGGTGGATCCTGACGCTGGTGTCGACCGTGAAGCTGGCGCTGGCCGGCTGCAGGGTCAGGGTGTTTTCGCTCAGCTGGTAATCACTGGCGCTCAGTTCCTGGTCGGCCAGGGTTACCGACAGCAGTTCCAGCTGCTGGCCGTCGAGCACCAGCGGCGGCAGGCCCGGGCCACGCTCCGGGTTGCGGCGCATCACCAGTTGCGCGTGGACCAGGCTGTGGTCCTCGAACAGCTCGAAGGTCAGGTGGGTCTCGTCGATCAGGTACTCGGGCGCCTGATAGTCCTTCAGGTAAATCATCTTCGGTTGTTCGGTGCGCATGCTGGAATCCTTATTGATGCACGGCGAGCTGATAGGCCGTGTATTTACGAATGTTGATCACGCCGGTGTCAAAAATCAGGTACTGCCCCTTGATTCCCAGCAGCGTGCCTTCGGCAATCGGGTTCTTGTCCAGGTTGAAGCTGACGATTTTGGCCGGGTATTGCTCGACCGGATAGCGGATTTCGAGAGGTTCTACATCGGCAATCGTCTGAATTGCCTGTAGGCCGAATCGCTGTTGCAGGCCTTGCAAGCCCTCGGCGCAGCTTTCAAACAACTGGTCGCGCACTTGGGCCAGGTCCACCGCCGCCGCATCGCCCTTGAGCAAGGCGCGCCAGTTGGTCTTGTCGGCCACCTGGCTGCGGAACAGGTCTTCGACGAAGCCCGACTGCTGGCGCGTCGATACGCGCATGATCGGCAGCGCCTGACTCGCGCCCTGATCCAGCCAACGGGTCGGCAGTTGCGTGGCGCGAGTAATACCGACCTTGATCCCCGACGAGTTGGCCAGATACACCACATGATCAGTCATGCAGAACTTCTGACCCCACTCCGGCTCCCGGCAGGTGCCGGCCTCGAAGTGACAACGCTCCGGGCTCATGATGCACAGATCGCACTGCGCCAGTTTGGTCATGCACGGGTAGCAGTAACCCTGACTGAAACTGGTTTTGGTCTTGCGCCCGCAATGGGTGCAATGAATCGCCCCCAGGTACTCCAGACGCACCGTGGTGCCGATCATGGGGTTGACCGGGACCTCGACGTCATCCAGACGAAACGCGTATTGCACATTCGGCCCGTCCAGGCGCGCCGACATTTTGCTGATTGCACCGCGGCCAATCTCGATCAATGGATGGCATCCGACTTGAACAGGATGTTCGGCACTTCGATCGACTTCGACGCACATTCCTGCGGGCCCATGTAACCGGTGCGCTGGTCTTCAGGCAGGTTCTGGATTTCCCAGGCGATCATCGCCTGCAGCGACAGCTCGCGCTGTTCGGCGGTGAGTTTGCCACCGTCGGACCACTTGCCGATTTCCACGGCCAGTTTCAGGCTCTCGTAGATGTCCGGGGTGATGTTCTTGATCATGTCGTTAAAAGAGGACATCAGGGTCTCCGTGCTCTTTATTCACTTAAAATTTCAGGCGGCCAGTTTACGGCGGTTATACAAACCGCCCAACAAACCGGTGAAGCATCCGATGAGTAACCCGCTGACGTGCGCGGCGTTGGCGATCTGGCCGAAACCGATCATCGAGACCAGTCCGGACATGCAAATCACCAGCCACACCAGCATCATCACCAGCACGCCACGCGGCAGGCGATACGCCGGGTTCGGCGCCAGCAACTGGAAAATCCAGCAATGGCCGAGCAAACCGTAGAGCACGCCGGACAAGCCGCCAAACAGGCTCGGGCCGCTCCAGGCAAACTGCGCGTAGTTCGACACCAGGCTGAACAGCAGGGTCAGTCCGAGCAGGTTGATGCTGCCCTGACGTGACTCGATGCGCCGCCCCAGCTCCCAGTACCACATGCCGTTCATGGCCAGGTGCAGGATGCCGAAGTGCAGCAGCATCGGCGTGAACAGGCGCCACCACTGCCCCGCCGCCAGGCTGTCGGCCAGCGGCGTGAACTGGATGTACTCGCCGACCACGCGGAAGTCGAGGAAGGTCAGCCAGCGAATGGTCTCGAGGTTGTCGCCCAGATAGGTCAGGCCACCGACCAGCAGGCTCAGCAGCAGGATCAACCCGGTGGCCTTGGCGTGTTTGAGTTGCTCGGCGAAGCTCGGACGCTTGAAAGTCGGCGCCAGCGGGATGTCCAGTTGCTGATCGGGATCGCCGGCCGGGAAGCGCTCGTACAGCGAACGCACGTCCTCGCTGATTTCCGAAGGCGCCCACAGCACCTGCTCGCCCGCCTCTTCGCTGACTCGATGCGGCACCTGCATCCGTTGCAGCAGCTTGACGAAACCGCTCAGATCCACCGCCAACGGCAGACGCAATACCGCTACCGCACTCATTGCAGCACCTCCGGCCGCTCGACATCGACCCAGACAAATTTATGCGGATCCAGACGTGTTTCCTGATCCAGACGATAGGCCACCAGTTTGCCGTAGAGCACCGCGCTGTAATCGAGACACGCGAGGTTCGGGCGGATCGGCGCCGGTTTGCCGCTGCGCCAGTAGTGGCCGACGAACAGCAAGGGCTCGTCAATGCCGTAGCGCAGCAGGTTGTTTTTCTCGCTGGAGGTCAGCGGTTTCTGCGCCACCGGCTCCGGCAGCGCATCTGGCTGGAAGACGATGTCGCCGTAGGTTTTCGGGTCGTCTTCCCAGAATTTGGTGCGGAAGAACGAGCGCACCAGACCGTCGCCGCTGGTCATGGTCAAGCCATCCGGCAGGCGCATGTCGGTGCCGCGCAGCAAGCGGTCGAACACGGTGCAGGCGAAACTGCCGGGCACGGCCGACGCCTGGAGAAAGTGCTCGTCGATGCGCGCATCGGGAAACAGCCCGCGCAATGGTTCGATCAGGCTGGCATCCCAACAGGCGTGCACCACACGGAAGCGTCCGGCATCAACCACCAGCGGCAGTTCGTAGAACCAGTTGAGAAAGTCATGCCAGTCGCCCGGATGGTCTTCGAACTGGGTCAGGGTTTCGTGCAGCAGGCGCGCGTGCCGCGGCGTGTGCTCACGGACGAACTGCTTGCCGCTGCCCGGCAGCGCCGGCGTGCTCCAGCCCAGTGCGTTGAATTCGTGGTTGCCCATGATGCACAGCGCCTGCCCGGCCTCGACCATGTCGTGGACGATGTGCAGTGCCTCGCGGATTCGCGGGCCACGGTCGATGATGTCGCCGACGAACACGGCCATGCGCGATGGATGCCGCCAGACCCCGCCCTGCTTGTGATAACCGAGACGGTCAAGCAAGTGTTCGAGGGTCAGGGCGCATCCGTGCACGTCACCAATCAAGTCATAACTGCGCGCGGGATCGAGCATCAGTCGCCTCCACCACCCAACTTGCTGCCCCAGCCGAGCTTGGTCCGGCAGACTTCGTAGTAGTTGTGGTCGAGCGGGTGAATCAGCCGCAGCTTCTGGGCTTTTTTGCTGACGGTGATGGTGTCGCCCGGCGCGCAGGTGAAGTGGTTCTGCCCGTCGCAGGAGACCTGCGGGTAGATCTGCATGTTTTTCGACACGACGATTTTCAGCTCACTGTTGCCATCGACCACAATTGGCCGGCTCGACAACATATGGGGGTACATCGGCACGATCACAATGGCATCGAGCTTGGGATGCATGATCGGGCCACCGGCGGACAGCGCGTACGCGGTGGAACCGGTCGGCGTGGCGACGATCAGGCCGTCGGCCTTCTGGCTGCAGACGAACTGGCCGTCGATGTACAGCTCGAACTCGATCATCCGCGTCGATTTGCCCGGGTGCAGCACCACGTCGTTCAACGCATCGCCCTGGCCAATGGCCTCGGCATGCCGGCGCACCTCGGCTTGCAGCAGGAAGCGGTTTTCCACCAGATAATGGCCGTCGAGCACCTTGGCCACTTCGACTTCCAGCTCATCGGGGCGAATGTCGGTGAGAAAACCGAGGCTGCCACGGTTGATCCCGAGTACCGGAATATTGTGCTTGGCCAGCGCCCGCGCGGCGCCGAGCAGGCTGCCGTCACCGCCGACGACGATGACCATGTCGCAGACTTCGCCGAGCATCTTGCGCGACGAGGTTTGCAGGCCGTGGCCCGGCAGGACTTCGGCGATGGTGTCTTCGAGAATCACGTGCAGGTGACGATCGAGCAGAAAGCGTTTCAGTCGGCGGACGGTATCCAGCACCTGGGAACTGCCCAGGCGACCGATGATGCCGATATTACGAAATTGCTCCATGGGACCTCTGCGGACAATCGAAAACGCGAAAAACACGATTATGGGCGAAAGCCCGCGATAGACAAAATCCTTTCAGCCTCAAGGGTGCGCGCGTGTTTAAGGCTATGCTCGCAAGATGATCCTGTTTCCCGACCTGCTCCAGTTGCCACACCAATTACGCCATCCGGAAGTGCGTGACCTGGCGTGGGTGATTCTCGCCCCGCCGATGCTGGCCGCGACGCCGTGGCCGCAGCGCCATCCGCTGGCCGGCAGCGACTGGGTCAGTGATCCGCAGCGCCTGGAGCACTGGCTGCGGCAACTTGATCGTGACAGTTATGGCTTGCTGCACTGGCTGTCGCAGGCGCGCACCCGGCGGCTGGGCCTGTATTACGAACGGTTGTGGCAGTTTGCGGTGCAGCATGCGCCGGGCATCGAACTGATCGCCGCCAACCTGCCGATCCGCCGCGAAGGCCACACCCTCGGCGAGCTGGACATGTTGCTGCGCGACCGCGACGGCGTGCATCACCTTGAACTGGCGATCAAGCTCTACCTCGGCCCGCAGGAAGGCGACGGCCACGACCCGGCGCAATGGCTGGGGCCGGGTTGTCATGATCGACTGGACCGCAAACTGGCGCATCTGGCCGAACACCAACTGCCGATCTCGGCGCGCCCGGAAAGCCGTGAGGTGCTGGCGAAGCTGGGTATCGAGGCGTTCAGTGCGCAGTTGTGGCTGGGCGGTTATCTGCTGTACCCGTGGCCCGGTCAGGCCGAACCACCGAAAGGCGCGCATCCGCAGCACCTGCGTGGCAGTTGGCTGCATCAGAAGGATTGGCCGGCGTTCGTCGCCCAGCGTCCGGCCGGGCGCTGGCAACCCCTGCCCCGCCATGCGTGGCTCGCGCCGGCACACTACCCGGCGGATCAGACCTGGAGCGCTGAACATCTGCAGATGTGGCTGGACGACCTGGAACCGATGGCCCCGGCGCAACTGCTGGTACGCCTGACCGAGAATGCCCGGGGCGAATGGGAAGAGGCGGAGCGGTTGTTTCTGGTGGCGGATCTTTGGCCGAATGTGCCGGGGCAGGCCTGAGTTTCTGCAGTGCCTGGACCGGCCCTTTCGCGAGCAAGCCCGCTCCCACAAGGGGATGGCATTCCAATTTCTACATTTGGAATGCTGCTCAAAATGTGGGAGCGGGCTTGCTCGCGAAGGGGCCAACGCGTTCTAGATTGATAACCGCAACGCCAAAGCCGCCAAGGTAATCAACAACACCGGCACCGTCAGCACAATCCCGACCTTGAAGTAATAGCCCCAACCAATCCGGATATCCTTGCGCGCCAGCACATGCAGCCAGAGCAAGGTCGCCAGGCTGCCGATCGGGGTGATTTTCGGCCCCAAGTCGCTGCCGATCACGTTGGCGTAGATCATCGCTTCCTTGATCACACCGCTGGCCTGACTGGCATCGATCGACAACAAGCCGATCAGCACTGTCGGCAAGTTGTTCATGATCGACGACAACAGCGCGGTCAGCACCCCTGTGCCCAGCGCCGCGCCCCATACGCCGTACCCGGCGAACACATCCAGCCAGCCAGCGAGATACCCGGTCAGCCCGGCATTGCGCAGGCCATACACCACCAGATACATGCCGAGGGAGAAAATCACGATCTGCCACGGCGCCTCTTTGAGCACCTTGCGCGTGGAAATCTTGTGGCCACGGGCGGCGATCCCCAGCAGCAGCGCCGCGCAGACCGCCGAGATCGCGCTGATCGGGATGCCCAGCTGTTCGAGGAAGAAGCAGCCGATCAACAGAATCACCAGCACTACCCAACCGGCATAGAACGTGGCCTTATCGTGGATCGCCGTGTGCGGCTGTTCGAGCTGTTCGGGATCGTAAGCCTTAGGGATGTCGCGACGGAAAAACCACATCAGCACGCCCAGCGTCGCGGCCACGCTGACGAAGTTGACCGGCACCATCACCGCCGCATAGCGGTTGAAGCCGATGTGAAAGAAGTCCGCCGAAACGATGTTGACCAGGTTCGACACCACCAGCGGCAGGCTCGCGGTGTCGGCGATGAAGCCGGCGCCCATGACGAACGCCAAGGTCGCCGCCGGGGAAAAGCGCAGCGCCAGCAGCATCGAAATCACGATCGGCGTGAGGATCAGCGCCGCGCCGTCATTGGCGAACAACGCCGACACCAGCGCGCCGAGCAGCACCATGAAGGCAAACAGCTTGCGCCCACTGCCCCGCCCCCAGCGTGCTACATGCAGCGCAGCCCAGGCGAAGAACCCCGCTTCGTCGAGCAACAGGCTGATGATGATCAGCGCAACGAAGGTGCCGGTGGCGTTCCAGATGATCTGCCACACCAGCGGAATATCGCTCAGGTGCACGACGCCGAAGATCAGTGCCAGCACGGCGCCGAGCGTCGCGCTCCAGCCGACCCCGAGGCCTTTGGGTTGCCAGATGACAAGGGTGATGGTCAGCAGGAAGATCAGTGACGCAGCGAGCATTCGCGACAGCCTTCAATTATTCAATGAGTGGAGATCCAAACGTGGGAGCGGGCTTGCTCGCGAAAGCGGTGTGTCAGATGACAACTTTGTGTCTGACACACCGCTTTCGCGAGCAAGCCCGCTCCCACAGGATCTCTGTTTTATCGCAGCTCTGACCAGATTATTTTTTGTGTTGTTCCACAAATTTCCCATACGCATTGATGAAATTCTGCAGGAACGGTTTCACCGACTCGCTCAACTTGCCCGCCTCGTCAAACGCCGAACCCGCGCCACCCAGATACGCTTCCGGCTGCTGCATGCACGGCACATCGAGAAACACGAAGGACTGGCGCAAATGCTGGTTGGCGCCAAAACCGCCGATCGCCCCCGGCGACACGCTGATCACCGCACCCGGTTTGCCGCTCCAGACGGCTTTGCCATACGGCCGTGAACCCACGTCAATCGCATTCTTCAAAGGCGCCGGCACCGAGCGGTTATATTCCGGGGTGACGAACAGCACCGCGTCGGAAGAACCGACTTCCTGGCGGAAAGTGCTGTAGGCTGCCGGCGGTGAATCGCCGTCGATGTCTTCGTTATAGAGTGGCAGGTCGCCAATCTCGACAATCTTCAGTTTGAGGTTCGCCGGTGCCAGTTGGGCCAGCGCCAGCGCGACTTTGCGGTTGATCGATGCTTTGCGCAGGCTGCCGACGACTACAGCGACGTTGTAGACATTGCTCATGGAAGACTCTCGACTGTCGGTGGGAAGAGCCAGTAGTTATAGATGATTCGATGACAGTTTCACCAGCGAGCAAGGGAAATTCATGCGCGCTGATTATTTTTTTCCTGTAGGAAAACTTACAGGGCTTGATGACGGTCTACCAAGCCGCAAATCAAGCGTTTTATCTCCAGAGGTTCTAAGCAGATGGCAGCAGTACTCGTCGGTCAGTTCCATGCAAGAGATGCGGAAGGCCGCGTTTATTCCGTGCATGAGTTCCAGGAATCCACCCCGTCGGCAGACGGTTCCACTGGCTCGGAGCCGATTTACAAACTGGCCATTGGCGATCGCGTCAACAAAGTCAGTGACACCGAGTTTCTCCTGGTTCAGTCAGGTATCACCCTGACCCGTGAGCCTGAGACAACCGTCGCGTCATAACTGGCCGTTATGAGCAGAAGTCATATGCGCAGACTTGGGGTAGGATTCAGCCACTGACCCCACCTGCTGAACATGGACTTCACGCATGCGTTTACGTCATATCGAAGTGATTCAGGCGCTCTTGCAGACCGGTCACCTGGGCACCGCCGCCGAATGGCTGCAGCTCCCGGTGACCGAGGTCGAAGAGCGTTTGCGCGAAGCCGAGAGCGAGTTGGGGTTCATGCTGTTCGCCAGCGTACGCGGCCGGCTGCAATCGACGCCTGAAGCGCGGGCGTTGCAGGTGGAAATCGCTCATGTCTATCAGGCGCTGGAGCCGGTGCAGCGTCTGGCCAGCAGCCTCAAGCAATACCTCGCCCCGCCCCTGCGCATCATCGGCACCCCGCCGCTGGCGCAACAGCTGTTGCCGCAAAGTATCGCGCTGCTGCGCCGACGGTCGCCCGACGCTCCTTGCCGCTTGCTCAGCTCTCCGACCTGCGACATCGTCCGCAGCCTGCTGCTGCGCGAAAGCGATCTGGGCCTGAGCCTGCACGATCCGGAACACCCCGACATCCACTGCCAGCCATTGGCCCACGGCAAGCTGCAACTGCTCGCGCCCCACGGCTGGCTGCAACCGAAGCAGAAATACATTTCCCTGCAGGATCTGGCTGGCCAGGCAATGGTTGGCCTCGAAGGCCACGACCCATTGAGCCCGGCGCTGGAGAACAAACTCCAGGCCCTGCGCCCGGCGCCGAGCATCCAGACCCGAGTACAAACCCATCAGATGATGCGCAGCATGGTCGAGGCCGGCGAAGGCCTGGCCATCGTCGACCCATTCACCGCCCTCGGCGCGCGGACGAGCGGACTGGATGTCTGCCCGTTGTCACCGGCGGTGCCGATCAGCCTGTATGCCCTGACCTACCGACACAGCGCCACGCCGACAGCGATTCAGACCCTGCTGACGATCGTCACGGAACAAGCCGAGGCGATGCTGGCGAGCTGAGCGGGTTTTCCAGCGGGTTATCGAACAGCCGGTACCAGAACAGCGCAATTTCCGCAGTGTTCGGATCAATCCCGCGATAACGCAAATGGTCGATACCGCCAATCTCGTAGCCACAACGCTCATACAAACGACAGGCGCCGAGGTTGTTGTTCTGGGTTTCGAGCATGATCCCCGGCAGTTTTTTCTTGCGACTCCAGAAGTGCGCGACATCCAGCAACGCCTTGGCCACACCATGCCGGCGCGCCGGTGCGTGCACCGCCAGCTCATCGATATGGGCGAAGCCATTCCAGTTGGTGCTGATCACCAGATGACCGACCGGCTCATCATCGAGATACGCCATGAAAATCGCGCTGTCGGCGGCATCGCGATAGCTGCTGAACTCTTCAGGGTCGATGCCATAGCACTTGCGGTACGGCACGATCGGCGTCACCGCCCAGCGCTCGACCGGTTGACCAATGACGGCGGCACCGTACGCGGCGACCTCGAAACTGAAGTCGCTGCCCCAGATGTACGCCGCGAAACCATCGTCGGCGACGCGCACCGACAGCCCTGGGTATTTCGGATTCATGACCGGTTGCATACTCGGAAAAGTCCTCATTCCTTGACGCAATCGACGGTGTACTGCCGTCCATTGCCCTCGTCTTCATGTTGCAGTCCATGCACATCAGCGACAAAACCGGGGAAGCTGCTATCGAACGTGCGGGCAAACTTCAGGTAGTCGATGATCGAGCGGGTCGACTCGGTGAAGCGCTCGCCGGGCATGATCAACGGAATTCCCGGTGGATACGGCACCAGCATCACCGCCGCGATCCGTCCTTCCAGCTCATCGATCGGCACCGCCTCGACTTCGCCGCGCACCAGATGATCATAGGCATGGGCCGGCTTCATGGCGATTTCCGGCAGTACCGTGTACATGCGCTTCAGATGTTTGGCGGTGGCGTTGCTGCGGTAACAGGCGTGCAGTTGATCGCACAGGTCACGCAGGCCCATGCCGCGATAGCGCGCGGTATCTTGCTGCGCCACGCAAGGCAGGCAAGTGGCCAGACTGACGTTGGCGTCGTAACTGCGCTTGAATTCCAGCAATTCGGTGAGCAGCGTGCTCCACTTGCCCTTGGTGATGCCCATCGAGAACAGCACCAGGAACGAATACAGCCCGGTCTTCTCCACCACCAGCCCGCGCTCCCAGAGGAACTTGCTGACCACCGCCGCCGGGATGCCCTTCTCGCTCAGCGCGCCACCGGCGTTCAACCCGGGCATGACCAGGGTCACTTTGATCGGGTCGAGCAGCACATAGTCGTCACTGACTTCGCCGAAGCCGTGCCAGTCGGCGTCCGGCTGCAGCAGCCAGTCTTCAGTCTGCACCCGGTCGATGCCTTCGACGCCGGGCGGCTGCCAGATCGAGAACCACCAGTCGTCCGCCGCAATGTGCTGGCGCAGATTGGCCAGCGCCCGGCGAAAACTCAGCGCCTCATCGAAGGTTTCCTGCAGCAGCGAGCGCCCGGCCGGGCCTTCCATCATGGCCGAGGCCACATCCAGCGAAGCGATGATGCTGTACTGCGGCGAGGTTGAGATGTGCATCATGAACGCTTCGTTGAAACGGTCACGGTCCAGTTGCCGCGCGCCGCCGTCCTGCACATGAATCATCGAGGCCTGGCTGAATGCGGCGAGCAGCTTGTGCGTGGAATGGGTAGTGAACACGAGTGGGCTGTCTTCTGTGCGCGAGGTGGCCATGCCATAACGCCCGGCGAAGAACTCGTGAAACGCCGCGTAGGCGTACCACGCCTCATCGAAATGCAGCACTTCGACGCTGTTGCCCAGGCTCTGCTTGATCAGCTCGGCGTTGTAGCACAGGCCGTCGTAGGTCGAGTTGGTCACCACCGCCAGTTTGACTTTCGGCGCCCGGCCTTTGGTCAGCGGGCTGGCGTCGATCTTGGCCTGGATCGACTCGCGGCTGAATTCGCTCAGCGGAATCGGGCCGATGATCCCCAGCTCATTGCGCTCCGGGCACAGGTACAGCGGGATCGCGCCGGTCATGATGATCGCGTGCAGCACCGACTTGTGGCAGTTGCGATCGACCAGCACCAGATCATCCCGACCGACCATCGAGTGCCAGACGATCTTGTTGGCGGTCGAGGTGCCATTGATCACGAAAAACGTGTGATCGGCGCCGAAGTTGCGCGCCGCACGCTCTTCGGCCTCAGCCAGCGGGCCGGTGTGATCGAGCAGCGAACCGAGTTCCGGCACCGATACCGACAAGTCCGAACGCAGGGTATTTTCGCCAAAGAACTGGTGAAACGCCTGCCCCACCGGACTCTTGTGATAAGCCACGCCACCGCCATGCCCGGGGGTGTGCCAGGAATAGTTGGAGTCGGCGGTGTGCTGCACCAGCGCCTTGAAAAACGGCGGCAGCAGACCGTCCAGATACTTGCGCGCCGCCCGCGCCACTTGCCGCGCCAGAAACGGCACAGTGTCTTCGAACAGGTAGAGAATGCCGCGCAGTTGATTGAGCTCGGCCATGGCATCGGCGGGGGCGTTTTCCAGAGTGACCTGTTCGCCCAGCGCGAAGATCGGCAGATCCGGCGCCCGCACTCGCGCCAGACCGATCAGTTCAGCCATGTTTTGGAGTAGATGCGAGTTGGTGCTGGCGTCTTCGGCAGCGATCAGCATGCACGCCAGACCATGATGGGTGGAGGCCACCAACCGCCCTTCGGTGTAGTCGATGGCCGAAACGATATTGAAACCTTCCTGCTCCAACTCCCGGGCGATGCCACGGATACGGTCACCGGCGACCGTGTCGGCCTTGATGTCGCGGTGGACGATCAACACCGGAAACTTCAAATCTTTGTACATGAGGCTCAGTGTCCTGAGGCGGCGGATCAAAGTCTGCCAATGCACTCAGGGTAGAGGGTTGCAGCGAAAGTGGCGAGGGTGGCCAGTTGGCTTCATTCAGCCTGACTCGGCTTTTGTGGCGAGGGAGCTTGCTCCCGCTGGGGCGCGAAGCGGCCCCCAGTATTCGTTCAGCATCAATAGTGCATTCAGGTTTTATGACTGCTTCGCAGCCAAGCGGGAGCAAGCTCCCTCGCCACAGAGGGGGTCAAGCTTGAGCATCAGCCTCGGCAATCTGCGTCCACAACGCCGGCCCGCCCGCCGACTTGGCAATGATCTCCAGCCGCGCCATATGCGCCGCCAGTTCCTCTTCCGTCGCCCGAATGATCCGCGCAGGCTGACGACTCGCCGGCAGACGACGGATTTCGGTGGCGGAGTTGTCCGCGCCCTCGCCCGTGCCATTGCCGTCGGAAGCGTTGCCGGCCAGCGACAGACTGGTCTGGCCACCGGTCATGGTCAGGTAGACGTCGGCGAGAATCTCCGAGTCGAGCAAGGCGCCGTGCAGTTCACGGCCGGAGTTGTCGACGCCATAACGTTTGCACAAGGCGTCGAGGCTATTGCGCTGCCCCGGGTGACGTTCCCGGGCCATCATCAGGGTGTCGAGGATGGTGCAGTGCTGCGTGATGTCAGCGCGATCGTGCTGACCCATCAAGGCAAATTCGTTGTTGATGAAGCCAACGTCGAACGCCGCGTTATGGATGATCAGTTGCGCGCCGTTGATGAACTCGAAGAACTCGTCGGCCACTTCGGCGAAACGCGGTTTGCCGACGAGGAATTCGTTGGTGATGCCGTGAACGCCGATCGCGCCTTCGTCACTCTCGCGATCCGGTTGCAGGTAGACGTGAAAATGCCGGCCCGTCAGGCGCCGACCGATCAGTTCGACACAGCCGATTTCAATGATCCGGTGACCATCGGTCACCGGCATGCCGGTGGTTTCGGTATCGAGTACAACGGATCTGGTGGCCATCAGTGTTCAATTCTCAACGGGGTCAATCGTGCAAAAGCGGCGATGTTAACACGCTCGGTGGGGGTGTTTCAGGTAGACCGAGTCGCTCCATTCGCGAGCAAGCCCGCTCCCACAATTGATCTGCGGTGGACACAGTGCTGATGTACGCAGGAGATCCAGTGTGGGAGCGGGCTTGCTCGCGAAGGCCACGACTCGGTGCAACGGAGGGAATCAGCTCTGCTTGTACCCGCGAACTTCATCCACCCCACGGTTGGCCAATTGGTCCGCCCGTTCGTTACCGTGATGACCAATGTGCCCGCGCACCCACTTCCAGGTGACCTTGTGCCGGTTGACCTGCTCGTCCAGCTCTTTCCACAGATCAGCGTTTTTCACCGGCTCTTTCGCCGCCGTCTTCCAGCCGCGCTTTTTCCAGTTGGCCATCCACTCGTTGATGCCCTTCATCACGTATTGCGAGTCGGTCACCAGCAGCACTTCGCACGGCCGTTTCAAGGCTTCGAGGCCACGGATGGCGCCGAGCAGTTCCATGCGGTTGTTGGTGGTATTGGCTTCGCCGCCCCACAGTTCCTTTTCGACGCCCTTGCACACCAGCAAGGCGCCCCAGCCGCCCGGGCCGGGGTTGCCCTTGCAGGCACCGTCGGTGAACAGTTCTACGCTATCGACGCTTTCGCTCATGCCACTCTATCCAGAAAAATGCCTGGCCCCGTCAATCGCGGATCGACGATGGCCGCGGCCGGAACAAGTCCGGCCACTATAAAAAGAAGGTTTACGGTTCGATACGACGGCGGTTGACCTTGGCCATCGGCAGCGGAATCAGCTTGCCCATCGGCTCGCGGCGCTCCTGACGCACCGGGCGTAGGCCAACCACGATCTTGCGCGCGACCAATAAATAGAAGCCACCGCCCGACAGTTGCCAGTCGCCGGCCTTGCGTTCCCAGCCGGCCAGTCGGGCCTGCCACTTGGGCGACGCGAGCGGCGGACGATAGCACCCGAAGCGGCGTTTCTCCAGCGCAAAGCCCAGCAGATTGAGCCAGTCGGCGACCCGCGATGGCGAGATGCAGCGTGCCTGGCGCAAGGCGTCGTGGGCAAATACGTGGCGCAAACCCCAGGTGCTCCAGGGGTTGATGCCGATGATCAGCAGATGCCCGCCGGGGCGTACGCTGCTCGCCGCTTCGCGCAGCAAACCGTGGGGTGACAGGCAGAAATCCAGACCGTGCTGCAATACCACCACGTCGGCGGCGTGCTCACTCAATGGCCAGGCCTGTTCCTCGCAGACGATCTCGACACCCGGCAACGGTGCGCCGAGCCGCACGTTGCGCTGCACCTGCGGCGCCGACGGCGGGGTCTGGGCCGACGGCCCGTAATGCACCAGATAGCCGCCGAAGAACCGCCCCAACTCGTCTTCGAGCATGCGCCGTTCTTCATCCAGCAGAAATTGCCCGAGCGGGCCGGCCAGCCATTCACGGGCCGCGCCGATCAACGCCAGCCAGTCGGGATCGGCCTGAGCGAACGCTTTATCGGTCATGTCATTCTCCAACGCCGCTAGAAGCTCTAAGATGCGCCAATGTTTTCCGCTTGGCGAATTCCGACGATGATACAGATCAGTGCCCTGCCCGCGTTCACCGACAACTACATCTGGTTGTTACAGGATCACCGCACCCAGCGCTGCGCCGTGGTCGACCCGGGCGATGCCGCGCCGGTGCAGGCCTGGCTGGCCGCACACCCGGGCTGGGTACTGAGCGACATTCTGATCACCCATCACCATCACGATCACGTCGGCGGCGTCGAACGCCTGAAAGCGGCAAGCGGCGCCAAAGTCTACGGCCCGGCCAGCGAAAACATCCCGGGGCGCGACGTGGCGCTCAAGGACAACGACAAGGTCAGCGTGCTCGGCTGGGATTTCGATGTCTATGCGGTGCCCGGTCACACCCTCGGCCACATTGCCTATTACCACCACGGCCTGCTGTTTTGCGGCGACACCCTGTTCGCCGCCGGTTGCGGACGCCTGTTCGAAGGCACGCCGGAGCAGATGCACCACTCGCTCGGCCGTCTCGCCGCTTTGCCCGAGGATACGCTGGTGTATTGCACCCATGAATACACCCTGAGCAATCTGAAGTTTGCTGCGGCCGTCGAACCGAGCAACCCGGACATTGCCGCCCGTCTGGAAAAAGTCAGCCAACAACGGGAAAAAGGCGTGATGACCCTGCCCTCGACCCTGGCCCTGGAAAAGCTCACAAATCCGTTTTTGCGTACCGCTGAAACATTAGTTACACAAAAAGTGGACGAACGGGCAGGCGCTCAAAACCGGGCGCCGAGTGAGGTTTTTGCGGCTCTGCGGGCATGGAAAGATAATTTCTAAGTGACTCACCAGCTGGTACAAAAATTCTGAATGGTTGACCGCAGGGGGTGCGCTTTCTAGAATCGCCCGACATTTTTGCCCGGAACTTACTTCCAGCCAATGTCGTCATCCATACGTAAGTCCGTCAATTCAGACACGCTGACCCGCCTGGCGCAAGCCATCGCGGTGGCTGTGTCCGCCACGTTGGCGGGCTGTTCCAGCCATGCTCCGCAGCCTGAAGCGAGCCATACGCCGAACATTGCTGCGCGAGCCAAGCAGAAACCGATCTGGCTCAGCGAAAAGCCCAGCCCGCAGGTGCCTCAGGACATCTGGGAGCGCATGCGCGGTGGTTTCCAGCTGCAGGACGGCCTGGGCGTCAACCCGCGCATCGAGCAGCAGCGGCTGTGGTTTGCCAGCAACCCGTCCTTTCTGGAGAACGCCGGCGAACGCGGCAGTCTCTACATTCATTACATCGTCGAGCGTCTCGAAGAGCGCAACATGCCGCTGGAGCTGGCCCTGCTGCCAGTGATCGAGAGCGCCTACAACCCGATGGCCTATTCCCGGGCCGACGCTTCGGGCCTGTGGCAATTCATTCCGTCCACCGGTCGTTACTACAACCTGCGCCAGACCCGCTTCTATGATGGCCGTCGCGATATCACCGCCTCGACCACCGCCGCGATGGACTACCTGACTCGTCTGCACGACATGTTCAACGGTGACTGGCTGCTGGCCCTGGCGGCCTATAACGCCGGTGAAGGCACGGTCAGCCGCGCCATCGAGCGTAATGAGAAGCTTGGCCTGCCGACCGATTATTGGAACCTGTCGTCGTTGCCGGCGGAAACCCAGGCCTACGTACCGAAGCTGCTGGCCCTGTCGCAAGTGGTACTGGCCCCGGAAGCCTACGGGGTGAACCTCAACCCGATCGCCAACGAACCGTATTTCCAGGTCGTCGAAATCAACCAGCGCATGGACCTGTCCAAGGTCGCAGCGGTGGCCAACATCGACGAAGACGAGCTGTTCCAGCTCAACCCGGCCTTCAAGCAGCGCACCACCATCGACGGCCCTCAGCATCTGCTGGTGCCGACGTCGAAGGCGCAATTGCTGACCGCCAGCCTGCAGACCATGCGGCCTGAAGAGCTGATCAGCCCGCGCTCGCTGAAGCCGGTGTTCGACGGGGCCGACCCAAGTGAAGTGGCGAAGCTGAAGCGCGCCTATCGGGTCAAGCGCGGTGACAACCTCGGTTCCATTGCCAAGGCCAACAAGGTCGAAGTCAAGGACCTGCAGCGCTGGAACAAGCTGACCGGTAAGAACCTCAAGGTCGGCCAGACTCTGGTGATGCAGGACAACACCAAGCGCACCCCGGCGCGCAGCGGTGGCCGGGTCAACACGGTGATCGCCGCCAACAGCAAGACCAAAGGCAAGGCCGACAGTCAGCAGCAGACCCAGTACAAGGTCAAGCGTGGCGACACCTTGTATGTGGTGGCCAAGCGTTTCAACGTCGAGATGCAACATCTCAAGCGCTGGAACCCGGGTGCCGGCAAGGCCCTCAAGCCTGGGCAGATGCTCACGGTTTACCAGCCGCACTGACAGAAGAGCCCCTGAATTTTCAGGGGCTTTTTTTCGCCTGGCGCCTGGCTTGATTTTGTTGGCGCCCTCAAAATTTCTCCCCCTCACCCCAACCCTCTCCCCTCAAGGGGGCGACGGGAAAAGTGAGCAGATTGGGGGCTTTTTCAAACCTGAGTTCAACTCGATATTTCAGGTCGGCGTACTTCTCATAAACACCTCGGTCAGTCCCCTCTCCCTCCGGGAGAGGGTTAGGGTGAGGGGCTCTTGGCCTTGCCGATTAACCCCACATTAACCTCTGTCTTTTTCCTGTCCAGACAAGCTGTTACTGTACGGCCCACAAAGCCCAAGCCGCCTGGATCGGATCTGACTTGAAGCGTCCCCTCCTCCTGCTCCTGATCAGCCTGGCCTTGAGCTCACCCGCAAGCGCGACGATTACCGAAAGTCACGGTTATGCGCAGTTCGGCACGCTCAAGTACCCGGCCAGATTTACCCACTTCGACTGGGTCAACCCGCAAGCGCCCAAGGGCGGTACGTTGCGGGTGATGGCGTTCGGCACCTTCGATACGGTCAACCCATACACGTTCAAGGGCACCAGCCCGGTTACCACACCGAATTTCCTGCAGTACGGCATCAATGAGCTGAACGAACCGCTGATGGTCGGCACCGGCCAGTATTCGCCGTCCGGCGACGAGCCAGCATCGAGCTATGGCCTGATCGCGCAATCGGTGGAGTACAGCGAAGATCGCAGCTGGGTGGTGTTCAATCTGCGCCCGGAAGCGCGCTTTCACGACGGCACCCAGATCACCGCCTACGACGTGGCGTTCTCCTACCGAACACTGCTCAAGGACGGCCACCCGCTGTACCGCACCGCCCTGCAGGAAGTCTCGCGGGTCGACATCCTCAACCCGCAGCGCATTCGTTTCGTGATGAAACGCTCGGGCAATCCGTTACTGATCCTGCGCCTCGGCGAGTTGCCGGTGCTGCCGCAGCATTACTGGAAGGATCGCGACTTCAAGGCCACCACCTTCGAACCACCGCTGGGCAGCGGCCCGTACCGCATCACCTCGGTGACGCCGGGGCGGCAGCTGATTTTCGAGCGGGTCAAGGATTACTGGGGCAAGGATCTGCCGGTCAATCGCGGCAAGTACAACTTCGATCGCATGGAAGTCGAGTTTTACCGAGACAGCGACGTGGCCTTCGAAGCGTTCAAGGCCGGTGAATTCGACATCTACATCGAGCATCAGGCGAAGAACTGGGCCAACGGCTACAACTTCCCGGCGGTGCGCCGTGGCGACGTGATCAAGGCGCAGATTCCGCACCAGATCCCGACCCAGAGCCAGGGCCTGTTCATGAACACCCGGCGCGCAACCTTCAGCGACGTCAAGGTGCGCGAAGCGCTGGGCCTGATGTTCGACTTCGAATGGACCAACCGCGCGCTGTTCAGCGATGCCTACCAACGCACCACCAGCTACTATCCCAACAGCGAATTCAGCGCCAGCGGCCTGCCGGTCGGGCATGAATGGCTGATGCTCAAGCCGTACAAGGATCAGTTACCGACGAAGCTGTTCACCGAGCCGTTCAGCCTGCCGCAAACCGATGGCCGTGGCATCCCGCGAGAGACCATGTGCAAGGCCCTGGCGCTACTCGCCGAGGCCGGCTGGAAGCTCAACGGCCAGCGCCTGCAAAACACCGCAGGGCAGCCGCTGAGCTTCGAACTGCTGCTGGTCAACCCGAACCTTGAGCGGATCCTCCAGCCCTATATCGAGAACCTTAACAGCATCGGCATCGACGCACGCCTGCGCACGGTGGATCGCGCCCAGTACAAACAGCGCCTGGACCAGTTCGATTTCGACATGATCCTGATGACCCTCAACCAGACCCTCAGCCCGGGTCTGGAGCAATGGCAGTACTTCCATTCCAGTCAGGTCGGGGTCAAGGGCAGCAAGAATTACGCCGGTATTGCCAACCCGGTGGTCGATCACCTGCTCGAACAATTGCTCGCCGCGCAAACCCGCGACGAACAGGTCGCCGCCGGCAAGGCGCTCGACCGCGTGCTGCTCTGGCAGCACTACAGCATTCCCAACTGGTACCTCAATTATCACCGACTGGCCTACCGCAACCGGTTGGCCTTCGTCACCACGCCGCCCTACACCCTGGGCCTGAGCGCGTGGTGGCTGAAATCTTCGGAGAACAATAAATGACGCCCATCCGCGCCCTGCTCGTGCAGGCCAGCGGTCTGCTGTTCGCCGGGCTGGCGATTGCCGCCCCGCAACACGCTGTGACCCTGTACAACGAGCCGCCGAAATACCCGGCGGACTTCAAGCAGTTCGATTACGTGAACCCCGACGCGCCCAAGGGCGGGATCTTCCGTCAGGCCGGGTTCGGCGGCTTCGACAGCCTCAACCCGTTCATCAGCAAAGGCGTGCCGGCCGATGATATCGGGCAGATCTACGACACCCTGACCAAGCACAGCCTCGACGAGCCGTTCACCGAGTACGGCCTGATCGCCGCGAAGATCGAGAAAGCCCCGGACAACAGCTGGGTACGTTTCTACCTGCGCCCGGAAGCGCGTTTTCACGATGGCCATCCGGTGCGCGCCGAAGACGTGGTGTTCAGCTTCCAGACCCTGACCAAGGACGGCTCGCCGCTGTTTCGCGGTTACTACAGCGATGTTGAAGAGGCCATCGCCGAAGACCCGCTCAAGGTGTTGTTCAAGTTCAAGCACACCAACAATCGCGAGTTACCGCTGATCCTCGGCCAGCTCCCGGTGCTGCCGAAACACTGGTGGGCCAGCCGTGATTTTTCCAAGGGCAATCTGGAGATACCGCTGGGCAGCGGCCCGTACAAGGTCGCCGAAGTGAAGGCCGGACGCTCGGTGCGCTATGAGCGGGTCAAGGACTACTGGGGCAAGGATCTGCCGGTCAATCGCGGGTTCTACAACTTCGACGTAATGACCACCGATTACTACCGCGACAACACCGTCGCCGTCGAAGCGCTGAAGGCCGGCCAGTTCGATTACTGGCTGGAAATGACCGCGAAGAACTGGGCCAACGCTTACAACATCCCGGCGGTCACCGAAGGCCGCTTGATCAAGGAACAGATCGCCAACAGCAACCCGACCGGCATGCAGGGCTTCGTTTTCAACCTGCGCCGTCCGGTGTTTCAGGATGTACGGGTGCGGCAGGCGCTCGGTCTGCTGTTCGATTTCGAGTGGACCAACAAACAGCTGTTCAACGGTGC
Source organism: Pseudomonas fluorescens (assembly GCF_004683905.1). Lineage (NCBI taxonomy): Bacteria > Pseudomonadati > Pseudomonadota > Gammaproteobacteria > Pseudomonadales > Pseudomonadaceae > Pseudomonas > Pseudomonas fluorescens. The sequence continues at coordinate 2,595,975 of NZ_CP038438.1, read as the reverse complement.
CTACTTCCGCACTCGCAGCTATTTCGAGAACTCGGAAATGGCCGCCACCGGCCTGCCCGACGCCGAGCAACGGGCGATCCTCGAACCGTTTCGCAGCAAATTGCCGGCGCAGGTGTTCAGCGAAGCCTTCGAGAACCCCAAGACCGACGCCAGCGGCATGATCCGCGCCCAACAGCGCGAGGCCTATCAATTGCTGCAAGAGGCTGGCTGGAAGATCGTCGACGACAAAATGGTCGACGCCAACGGCAAACCGGTGGTCATCGAATTCCTGCTGGCGCAGACCGAATTCGAACGCGTGCTGCTGCCGTTCAAACGCAATCTGGCCGACCTCGGCATCGATCTGGTGATCCGCCGTGTCGACGTTTCGCAATACATCAACCGCGTGCGTTCGCGGGACTTCGACATGATGGTCGGCAGCTTCCCGCAATCCAACTCGCCGGGCAACGAGCAGCGCGAATTCTGGATGAGCGCCGCCGCCGACAAACCGAGCAGCCGCAACACCATGGGCCTGAAGGATCCGATCGTCGATCAACTGGTGGAGAACCTGATCAACGCCGACTCGCGCAGCAGCCTGGTGGCGCACGCCCGGGCGCTGGATCGGGTGCTGCAATGGGGTTACTACGTGGTCCCCAACTGGCACATCAAGACCTGGCGCGTGGCGTACTGGAACCACATCGGTCACCCGAAAGTCTCGCCCAAATACGACATCGGGATTAACACCTGGTGGGTCAAGCCTGACGCGAAGCCCGCCATAGAAGTCGAAACCAAACTGCAAGCCGACCCTGTGGGCACGGAGTAATCAGATGCTGGCGTATATCTTTCGGCGACTGCTGCTGATCATCCCGACCCTGTTCGGCATCCTGCTGATCAACTTTGTGATCATCCAGGCCGCGCCCGGCGGCCCGGTGGAGCAGATGATCGCCAAGCTCGAAGGCTTCGAAGGCGCCACCAGCCGCATCGCCGGTGGCGGTGCCGAGGTCTCGGTGGCCGGCTCCGCGTATCGTGGCGCGCAAGGCCTCGACCCGGCGCTGATCAAGGAAATCGAACACATGTACGGGTTCGACAAGTCGGCCCCGGAACGTCTGTGGATCATGGTCAAGAACTACGCGAAGCTGGATTTCGGCGACAGTTTTTTCCGCGACGCCAAGGTTATCGACCTGATCAAGGAAAAGATGCCGGTATCGATCTCGCTCGGGCTGTGGAGCACGCTGATCATGTACCTGGTGTCGATCCCGCTGGGGATCGCCAAAGCCACCCGACACGGCAGCCACTTCGACGTCTGGACCAGCTCCGCGATCATCATCGGCTACGCGATCCCGGCGTTCCTCTTTGCGATTCTGCTGATCGTGGTGTTTGCCGGCGGCAGTTATCTGGACTGGTTCCCGCTACGCGGGCTGACCTCGAACAACTTCGATGAACTGAGCCTGGGCGGTAAGATCCTCGACTATTTCTGGCACCTGGCGCTGCCGGTGACCGCGCTGGTAATCGGCAACTTCGCGACCATGACCCTGCTGACCAAAAACAGCTTCCTCGACGAGATCAACAAGCAGTACGTGGTCACCGCCAAGGCCAAGGGCCTGACGCGCAATCGCGTGCTCTACGGCCATGTGTTCCGCAACGCCATGCTGCTGGTGATTGCCGGGTTCCCGTCAGCGTTCATCGGCATCTTCTTCACCGGCTCGTTGCTGGTGGAAGTGATTTTCTCCCTCGACGGTCTGGGTCTGATGAGTTTCGAAGCGGCGATCAATCGCGATTACCCGGTGGTGTTCGGCACTCTGTTCATCTTCACCCTGCTCGGTCTGGTGGTGAAACTGATCGGCGACCTCACTTACACCCTGGTCGATCCGCGCATCGACTTCGCCAGCCGGGAGCATTGAGATGAATCTGTCCCCTCTCAACCGCCGCCGGTTCGAACTGTTCAAGGCCAACAAGCGTGGCTGGTGGTCGCTGTGGCTGTTTCTGATCCTGTTCGGCCTGAGCCTCGGTGCCGAGCTGATCGCCAACGACAAGCCGCTGGTGGTGCATTACGACAACCACTGGTACTTCCCGGCGATCAAGCGCTACCCGGAAACCACCTTCGGCGGCGAATTCCCGCTGGAAGCCAACTACAAGAGCCCGTACATCCGCGAACTGCTCAAGGCCAAGGATGCGTGGGTGTTGTGGGCGCCGATCCCCTACAGCTACCAGAGCATCAACTACGACCTGAAAGTCCCGGCCCCGGCCCCGCCCTCGGCGGACAACCTGCTGGGTACCGACGATCAGGGCCGCGATGTGCTCGCGCGGGTGATCTACGGCTTCCGCATCTCGGTGCTGTTTGCCCTGACCCTGACTGTGCTCAGCTCGATCATCGGCGTGATTGCCGGCGCGCTGCAGGGTTTCTATGGCGGCTGGGTCGATCTGGCCGGGCAACGCTTTCTGGAGATCTGGTCGGGATTGCCGGTGCTGTACCTGCTGATCATCCTCGCCAGTTTCGTCCAGCCGAACTTCTGGTGGCTGCTGGGGATTATGCTGCTGTTCTCGTGGATGAGCCTGGTCGACGTGGTGCGCGCCGAGTTCCTCCGTGGCCGCAACCTCGAGTACGTGCGTGCGGCACGGGCGCTGGGCATGCAGAACGGTGCGATCATGTTCCGCCATATTCTGCCCAACGCCATGGTTTCGACCATGACCTTCATGCCGTTCATCCTTACCGGCGCCATCGGCACCCTGACTGCGCTGGATTTCCTCGGCTTCGGTTTGCCGGCCGGCAGCCCGTCGCTGGGTGAACTGGTGGCCCAGGGCAAATCCAACCTCCAGGCACCGTGGCTGGGCATTAGCGCGTTTGCCGTGCTGGCGCTGATGTTGAGTTTGCTGGTGTTTATCGGCGAGTCCGCTCGCGATGCCTTCGACCCGAGGAAGTGAAATGAATCAGGACAATCTGATCGAAGTGCGCGACCTCGCCGTCGAGTTCGGCTTCAACGAGCGGCTGCACCGGGTGGTCGAGGGCGTGAGCTTCGACATCAAACGCGGCGAAACCCTGGCCCTGGTCGGCGAGTCCGGCTCGGGCAAATCGGTGACGGCGCATTCAATCCTGCGCCTGCTGCCCTACCCGCTGGCCCGCCATCCAGCCGGCAGCATCAACTATGCCGGGCAGAATCTGCTGGGGCTGAGCGAAAAGACCATCCGGCATATTCGTGGCAACCGCATCGCGATGATCTTTCAGGAGCCGATGACCTCGCTCAACCCGCTGCACTCGATCGAGAAGCAGATCAACGAGATCCTCGGCATCCACAAGGGTCTGAGCGGCAAAGTCGCGACCAAGCGCACTTTGGAGCTGCTGGAGATGGTCGGCATTCCCGAGCCGCACAAACGCCTCAAGGCCCTGCCCCACGAATTGTCCGGCGGCCAGCGCCAGCGGGTGATGATCGCCATGGCGTTGGCCAACGAGCCGGAACTGCTGATCGCCGACGAACCGACCACCGCACTGGACGTGACCGTTCAGCTGAAAATCCTCGATTTGCTCAAGGAACTTCAGGCTCGATTGGGCATGTCGCTGCTACTGATCAGTCACGATTTGAACCTGGTGCGAAGAATTGCGCATCGCGTATGTGTCATGCAGCGCGGTTGCATCGTCGAACAGGCATCGTGCGCAGAGCTGTTCCGTTCGCCGCAGCATCCGTACACTCGGGAATTGCTCGGCGCGGAGCCCAGCGGAGGCCCGGCGACCAATAAAATCGGGGCGCCACTGCTCGAAGTCGAGAACCTCAAAGTCTGGTTCCCGATCAAGAAAGGCCTGCTCAAGCGCACGGTGGATTACGTCAAGGCAGTGGACGGCATCAATTTCAGCCTGCCTCAGGGACAGACGCTGGGGATCGTGGGGGAAAGCGGTTCCGGCAAATCCACCCTCGGTCTGGCAATTTTGCGGCTGATCGGCAGCAAAGGCGCGATTCGCTTTGAGGGCAAACAGCTAGACTGCCTGACGCAGAACGAGGTTCGCCCGTTACGTCGGGAGATGCAGGTGGTGTTTCAGGATCCGTTCGGCAGCCTGAGCCCGCGGATGTGCGTGAGCGACATCGTTGGCGAAGGCCTGCGGATTCACAAGATGGGCACCGCCGCCGAGCAGGAAGCGGCGATTATTGCGGCATTGAAGGAGGTAGGTCTGGATCCGGAAACCCGGCACCGCTACCCTCACGAATTTTCCGGTGGGCAACGGCAGCGTATCGCCATTGCCCGGGCTTTGGTGCTGAAACCGGCGCTGATCCTGCTGGACGAGCCGACGTCGGCGCTCGACCGCACGGTGCAGCGGCAAGTGGTGGAGCTGTTGCGTTCACTGCAAGCCAAGTACAACCTGACGTATTTGTTCATCAGCCATGACCTGGCTGTCGTCAAAGCGCTGAGCCACCAGCTGATGGTGGTCAAGCATGGCCAAGTGGTCGAACAGGGAGCTGCGCAAGATATTTTTGCCGCCCCCAAACATCCGTATACACAGCAGTTGCTGGAAGCCGCTTTTTTGGCACCAGCCACTGCGCAATAACCTGAAAGAGGAGCAACACATGGGTTTTCTCGCCGGTAAGCGCGTACTGATCGTCGGTGTCGCCAGCAAGCTGTCCATCGCATCCGGCATCGCTGCCGCCATGCATCGCGAGGGCGCTGAGCTTGCCTTCACTTATCAGAACGACAAACTGAAAGGTCGTGTTGAGGAATTCGCTCAAGGCTGGGGTTCGAGCCCTGAGCTGTGCTTCCCGTGCGACGTGGCCAGCGATGAAGAAATCGCCAAGGTCTTCGAAGAACTGAGCAAGAAGTGGGACGGCCTGGACTGCATCGTGCACTCCGTCGGCTTCGCCCCGGGCGACCAACTGGACGGCGACTTCACCGAAGCCACCACCCGTGAAGGTTTCCGCATCGCTCACGACATCAGCGCCTACAGCTTCGTGGCCCTGGCCAAGGCTGGCCGCGAAATGATGAAAGGCCGCAACGGCAGCCTGCTGACCCTGTCGTATCTGGGCGCCGAGCGCACCATGCCGAACTACAACGTGATGGGCATGGCCAAGGCTTCGCTGGAAGCTGGCGTGCGTTACCTGGCCGGCTCCCTGGGCCCGGACGGCACCCGCGTCAACTGCGTATCGGCCGGCCCGATCCGTACCCTGGCAGCCTCGGGCATCAAGAACTTCCGCAAGATGCTGGCCGCCAACGAAGCGCAAACCCCACTGCGCCGCAACGTCACCATCGAAGAAGTCGGCAACGCCGGCGCCTTCCTGTGCTCCGACCTGGCGTCGGGCATCAGCGGTGAAATCATGTACGTGGACGGCGGCTTCAACACCACCGCCATGGGCAACATCGAAGAGTAATCTTCGCTCTGCCGATAAAAAACCCGCCAATCGGCGGGTTTTTTTGTGCCTGCAATGTCTTCAACAACCCAAATCCCCTGTAGGAGTGAGCCTGAATTTCGTGAACAGCGGATAAACCTGTGGGAGTGGGCTTGCTCACGAAGAGGCCGGCACATTCAACATGGATATCGCCTGACCGGACGCTTTCGCGAGCAAGCCCGCTCCCACACTGTTTTTACGATATGCCTGAATTTTGTGAGCACCCGATAAACCTGTGGGAGTGGGCTTGCTCACGAAGAGGCCGGCAGATTCAACATGGATATCGCCTGACCGGACGCTTTCGCGAGCAAGCCCGCTCCCACAATGTTTTTACGATATGCCTGAATTTTGTGGGCAGCCGACAAACCTGTGGGAGTGGGCTTGCTCACGAAGAGGCCGGCAGATTCAACATGGATATCGCTTGACCGGACGCTTTCGCGAGCAAGCCCGCTCCCACAGGGTTCTGCGGTGTATCTGGATTTTGTGAGCAGCCGATAAACCTGTGGGAGTGGGCTTGCTCACGAAGAGGCCGGCAGATTCAACATGGATATCGCCTGAGCGGACGCTTTCGCGAGCAAGCCCGCTCCCACAGGGTTCTGCGGTGTATCTGGATTTTGTGAGCAGCCGATAAACCTGTGGGAGTGGGCTTGCTCACGAAGAGGCCGGCACATTCGACATGGATATCGCCTGAGCGGACGCTTTCGCGAGCAAGCCCGCTCCCACACTGTTTTTACGATATGCCTGAATTTTGTGAGCACCCGATAAACCTGTGGGAGTGAGCTTGCTCACGAAGAGGCCGGCACATTCAACATGGATATCGCCTGACCGGACGTTTTCGCGAGCAAGCCCGCTCTCACAGGGTTCTGCGGTGTATCTGGATTTTGTGAGCAGCCGATAAACCTGTGGGAGTGGGCTTGCTCACGAAGAGGCCGGCACATTCGACATGGATATCGCCTGACCGGACGCTTTCGCGAGCAAGCTCGCTCCCACAGGGTTCTGCGGTGTATCTGGATTTTGTGAGCACCCGATAAACCTGTGGGAGTGGGCTTGCTCACGAAGAGGCCGGCAGATTCAACATGGATATCGCCTGACCGGACGCTTTCGCGAGCAAGCCCGCTCCCACACTGTTTTGCGGTGTATCTGGATTTTGTGAGCAGCCGACAAACCTGTGGGAGTGGGCTTGCTCACGAAGAGGCTGGCACATTCGACATGGATATCGCCTGAGCGGACGCTTTCGCGAGCAAGCCCGCTCCCACAGGGTTCTGCGGTGTATCTGGATTTTGTGAGCAGCCGATAAACCTGTGGGAGTGAGCTTGCTCACGAAGAGGCCGGCACATTCAACATGGATATCGCCTGAGCGGACGCTTTCGCGAGCAAGCCCGCTCCCACAGGTTTCTGCGGTGTATCTGGATTTTGTGAGCACCCGATAAACCTGTGGGAGCTGGCTTGCCAGCGATGAGGCCTGAATCAGCGCCGTTTCAACGCCTGCTTGTGCGCATACATCGCCTCGTCGGCATCGGCCAGCAGTCGATCCACCGTTTCATGGCGTTGCGGATCGTATTCGATCTGGCCGACGCTGAAGCGAATCTCGTAGCCGCGCTGCAACATCGCATTGCGCTCGTCGAGGATTTCCTTGAGCCGCGCCATGATCGCTGTGGTTTCGACGTGACTGGAGCCGGTCAGCAGCGCCACGAACTCGTCACCGCCCAGGCGCCCGACCACGTCGCTCTCGCGAAAAGCGATGCGCAGCACATCGGCAAAGGTCTTCAGCGCACTGTCGCCCTCGGCATGGCCGTAACGATCATTGATCTGTTTGAAGTCATTGAGATCGAAAAACAGCAGCGTCGCCGGTTTGTCCCGGTGTTTGCAGGCGTCCAGCGCATGCTGGGCCAGGGTCTTGAAGCCGCGGCGGTTGGACAGCAGCGTCAGCTCGTCCATGCTTGCCATCTGCACCGCCATCAACTCTTGCTCGGCCATGCCGGCGAGATCGCGCAACAGGGCACGCTCCTCGTCGTCGAGTTCACGCGGCTTGGTGTCGATCAGGCACAACGTGCCCATTTTGTTGCCGTTGGGCACGGTCAGCGGGTAGCCCGCGTAGAAACGAATCTTCGGCTCGCCGGTGACCAGCGGATTGTCATGAAAGCGCTTGTCCTGCTTGGCATCAGGCACCAGCAGCAATTCGTCCTGAAGAATCGCGTGCCCACAGAACGACACATCACGCGGGGTTTCGTTGACCTCGAGGCCGACGCACGACTTGAACCACTGCCGATCCTTGTCCACCAGCGTCACCAGCGCAATCGGCACGTTGAACAGGCGTTTGGCCAGCCGCGTGAGCCGGTCAAAACGCTCCTCCGGCGCCGAATCAAGAACCTTCAAGCCGTGCAGCGCTTGAATTCGGGTGGCTTCATTGGCGGGTTTGATCGGGGCCAGCATCACGCACTCCATCAGGGTCAATGACCGTTAGAGTAGCTTGATTCGCCAGCGACTCACACACTCAACCGCCCGCCACCGGACATGGCCCGCCAGCATCGGCCCAAAGCTTGAACTGGGCCACAAAAATGTCATGCGGTACCGGTACCGGCGTGCGCCCTGCCCCGGGATTCCATCCCCACAACACCAGTTTGTCGTCGCTGACATGTTTGATCAGCGCGGCGAAATCACGGTCGCCATTGCTCGAACGATCCTTGATCATTGCGCACAACTTGTCCGGCGGCAGGCCGATCCACGCCATCTTGTGCGCCGCCGGAGGCAAGCTCCAGTGCGGCGCTCCCGGAGGTGCATGCGGGCCATAACTGGCCGGCGGATTGCTCTCGGCGTGGCAGGTGGCGCAGGGCAAACCGGCGGCGCCCTTGCCGTCCATGCCACGCACCACATTCATCGCGTGTGGTTTGCCCGCATCGAACTGCAGCGGCGAGTCGCCGGGGATGTGGCAGTTCTGGCAGCGCGGGCTCTGGAACACCTTCTGCACCGTGCCGAACGCCTTGAGCGCTTCCTGATCATCGGCGAACAGGTCCGAGGCGTAGCCGCCCAGCCCCAGCAGTATCACCGTGCCCAACAGCAGATGTCGTTTCATCTCACCCCCCCGACAGTTGCAGCGGCAGTTCACGCAGGCGTTGCCCGGTCAGCGCATACACCGCGTTGGCCACCGCCGGCGCGGTGGGCGGAACACCGGCCTCTCCGATGCCGCCGGGTTTGTCGCTGCTGGGCACGATATGCACCTCGACCAGCGGCATCTCGTTGAGCCGCAGCACCTGGTAATCGTGATAATTGGACTGCACCACCGCGCCATCCTTGAGCGTCAGTTTGCTGTGCAGCGCCATGCCCAGGCCAAAGGTGATGCACGATTCCATCTGCGCCGCGATGCTCTGCGGGTTGACCGCTATCCCGCAATCCACCGCACACACCACGCGGTGCACGCGAATCGCCAGATTGTCCTGCGAGACCTCGGCCACCTGCGCCACATAACTGCCGAACGACTCGTGTACCGCCACGCCCAATGCATGCCCGTCAGGCAACGGCGCTGTCCAGTTGGCCTTCTCCACCGCCAGATTCAGCACCCCGAGATGCCGCGCATGGTCCTTGAGCAAGGTGCGTCGATATTCGATCGGGTCCTTGCCCGCCGCCGTGGCCATCTCATCGATCAGCGACTCCATGACGAACGCGGTGTGGCTGTGCCCCACCGAACGCAGCCACAGCACATTGATCCCGGTCTGCGGCGAATGCAGCTCGACCTGTTGATGGGCCAGGCCCTTGATATACGGGCTGTCAGCCACGCCTTCGACCGAAGTCGCGTCGATGCCGTTCTTGACCATGGTCTGTTCGAGCATGGTGCCGGCCATGATCGACTGGCCGACCAGCACATGCTGCCAGCTCAGCGGCATGCCCTGCCCGTCGAGGCCGATGCGCGCCTGATGCAGGAACATCGAGCGGTAATAACCGCCGCGAATGTCATCCTCCCGCGACCACACGGTTTTCACCGGCAGCCCGGCGGCTTTCGCCACTTGCACCGCTTCGGCGACGAAGTCCGAGGTCGGATTGGCCCGCCGCCCGAAGCCGCCACCGAGAAATTCGGTGTGAATTTCCACCTGTTCCGGTTTGAGTCCGGTGATCTTGCCGGCGACCATCTGATCGAGGGTCTGGAATTGCGTGCCGGTCCAGATCTCGCACTTTTCGGCGCTGATCTTCACTGTGCAGTTCAGCGGTTCCATCGGCGCATGCGCCAGATACGGCACGCTGTATTCGACGTCGATTTTCTTCGCCGCCTTGTCGAAGTTGCCTTTCGGATCCCCAGCCTGACTGGCGGAAGTGCCCGGTGTCGCTGCCAGTTTGCGGAAACTGTCGAGCAGGCCCTGGCTGCTCAGGTCAGCGTGCGGCCCGAGATCCCAATCGACCTTCAGCGCATCGCGACCAAGTTTCGCCGCCCAGTAATGGTCGGCAATCACCGCCACACCGGTCGGCACCTGTACCACTTTGTGCACACCGGGCACCGCCAGTGCCTCGGCGCCCTCGAAGGATTTGACCGTGGCACCGAACACCGGCGCACGGGCGACCATCGCGGTCATCAAGCCCTCGAATTGCACGTCCATGCCGAACTTGGCGCGGCCGGTGATTTTCTCCGGGGTGTCGAGACGCTTGGTCGGTTTGCCGATGACTTTCCAGTCCTTGGCCTCCTTGAAGGTGATCGACTTTGGATCCGGCACTGGCAGTTGCCCGGCGGCGTCCGCCAGTTCGCCGTACGTCGCGCGTTTATCGCCGGCGATCACTACGCCGGACTCGGTGCGAATCGTCGACGCAGCGACGTTGAAGCGCTTGGCCGCCGCTTCCACCAGCATCTGCCGCGCCGTGGCCCCGGCCAGCCGGTAACGGTCGAACTCCATCCAGGTCGAGGTCGAGCCCCCAGTAATCTGCATCCCGCCAAACGCGGGCATGCCGTAATTGGCCGCCGAGGCCGGCGAGTGTTCGACGCGGATCGTCGACCAGTCGGCGTCCAGTTCTTCGGCGATCAGCATGGTCAGACCGGTCCAGATGCCCTGACCCATTTCCGAGTGCCCGAGCAACACCGTCACGCTGTTGTCGGCGGCAATGCGCAAAAACGCATTCGGCGCGAAGACCTTGCCTTCATTTTCCGCCGCCAGAGCAAAACGATGGGCACCAGGCACGACGAACGCCACCACCAGACCGCCACCCAGCACGGCACTGCCCTTGAGAAATCCGCGACGCGATACAGGACTGTTCATCGTCTGTCTCCCAATCAGCCAATCTCGGCCGCACGTTTCACAGCCGCGCGGATTCGCGGATAGGTACCGCAGCGGCAAATATTGCCGGAGAGCGCCTGATCGATATCGCTGTCGGTGGGCTTGGGGATTTTCGCCAGCAGCGCGGCGGCAGACATGATCTGCCCCGACTGGCAGTAGCCGCACTGCACCACATCAAGTTCGGCCCAGGCCTGCTGCACCGGGTGCGAGCCATCGGTCGAAAGGCCTTCGATGGTGAGAATTTTCTGCCCGTTGGCCACGGCGGTGGCGGGCGTGATACAGGCACGCAATGGTGCGCCATCGACGTGTACGGTGCAGGCGCCGCACTGGGCCATGCCACAGCCGAATTTGGTACCGGTCAGGTGCGCAACGTCACGCAGGACCCAGAGCAACGGCATGTCGGCCGGCACATCGAGTTCCTGATCCTTGCCATTGATATTCAAGGTCAGCATCGGGGATTTTCCTCAGACTCACGGTGTTCTGAAGGGGCGTCGCTACGGCCATCGAAGCCTGTGCGCGCCTCGGCTTATCCCTTTCAGCAAAGCCTAATTTGCGCGTGAAGCCAGACGTGGCGACCACCGGTCATGCCCTATCGCAAAAATGTCGACTTTAATCCTCTGGCTGATAACGGCGCTTATCCGAACCCTCACGACCGGTCTGCGACGAGCGCGGTAACCCATCACAATGCTCAGGAGTCGCGAACATGGGATTTGTCACCACCAAAGACGGCGTCGATATTTTCTACAAGGACTGGGGCCCGAAGGACGCCCCGGTGATCCACTTCCACCACGGCTGGCCGCTCAGCTCGGATGACTGGGATGCGCAGATGCTGTTCTTTCTGGCCCAGGGCTTTCGGGTGATTGCTCACGACCGTCGAGGTCACGGACGGTCGAGCCAGGTCTGGGATGGCCACGACATGGACCATTACGCCGACGATGCGCTGGCGGTGGTCACGCATCTGGGGCTGAAGAATGTGGTGCATGTCGGCCACTCCACCGGCGGCGGCGAGGTCATCCACTACATCGCCCGGCATGGTCAGGACAACGTCGCCAAAGGCGTGCTGATCAGCGCGGTGCCACCTTTGATGGTGCAGACCGAAAGCAATCCCGGTGGATTGCCGAAATCGGTGTTCGACGATTTTCAGGCGCAACTGGCGGCCAATCGTGCGCAGTTCTATCGCGACATTCCCACTGGTCCGTTCTACGGCTACAACCGCCCGGGCGCCAAGCCTTCCGAGGGGATCATCGGCAACTGGTGGCGTCAGGGCATGATCGGCGGCGCCAAGGCACATTACGACGGGATCGTCGCCTTCTCCCAGACCGATTTCACCGAAGACCTGAAGAAGGTCACCGTGCCGGTGCTGGTGATGCACGGCGAGGATGATCAGATCGTGCCGTATGCGAACTCGGGGCCTTTGTCGGCGAAACTGCTGCCAAATGGCACGCTGAAATCGTATCCGGGGTTTCCGCACGGGATGCCGACGACTGAGGCGGCGACGATCAATGCCGATTTGCTGGCGTTTATTCGTGGCTGAAATAACCGAAGTCAGCTGACTCCACTGAAGGAACGGGCTTGCTCGCGAAGGCTATCTGTCTGTCGATATCAGGTTGACTGAATCACCGCTTTCGCGAGCAAGCTCGCTCCCACCAAGGTCGGTGGTGTACACACTTCTATCTATCCAACACAAATCCTGTGGGAGCGGGCTTGCTCGCGAAGGCAATCGGTCTGTCGATATCGAGTTGGCTGAACCACCGCTTTCGCGAGCAAGCCCGCTCCCACCAAGGTCGGTGGTGCAAACAATTCTATCTATCCAACACAAATCCTGTGGGAGCGGGCTTGCTCGCGAAGGCAATCGGTCTGTCGATATCGAGTTGGCTGAACCACCGCTTTCGCGAGCAAGCCCGCTCCCACCGGGGGACTCGGTATTGCCCGGACTTTTTGCTATTCCTCGGTGCGCCCCGTGCGTTCGCGATCACGTTCGTAGTGGTGCGCCAGTGGCAGCGCCGGCAACCATGACTCGCGCCGTACAGTCCACAGTTCATAAGTCGGCTTGAGCTGGTTCGGCGCGTCCAGCGAGCCGACATTCACTTCAATTTCATCCCCCGAACGCGCCAGTACCGGCGAACCACAGCGCGGACAGAACACTCGCCCTTGATACTCGCCGGTCTTGCCGCTGACGGTCACCGCATTCTCGGGAAATATCGCCGAGGCATGAAACAACGCGCCGTGGTGTTTGCGGCAGTCGAGGCAGTGGCAGATGCCGACGCGGTAAGGTTGGCCTGATGCTTCGAAACGCAAATCGCCGCACAGGCAGCCGCCAGTTAATGAGTTCATGGTGTCCATCCTCTGCCAGACTCTGTTAAGCCTTTGAACATAGCAGCCGTACAAGTGAACGCCCACTATCGGCCTTTACCGGAGACCGCTCCATGCCCTCCCACGAATCCATCTTGTTGCAAAGCTGGCACGCCAACGCTGATGCCTGGATCGACGCGATCCGCAGCGGTGCCATCGAAAGCCGTCAGCAGGTCACCGATCAGGCGATCCTGCTGGCGATCATGGGCCGCCAACCGGAACACGTGCTGGATCTGGGTTGCGGCGAAGGCTGGATGTTGCGGGCGATGGCGGATCGCGGTATCGATGCGGCGGGCGTCGATGGCGATGCGACCTTGATAGAAGCTGCACGCGAGGCCGGTTCGGCCAAGGTACATGTGGCCAGTTATGCGGCATTGGTCGACACCGAAATTGATATTGGCCGTGACTACGATTTGATCTGCGCCAACTTCTCGCTGCTGCATCAGGACATCATTCCATTGCTCGCCGCAATGCATGCGTTGCTGGTTCCGGGCGGCGCCATGATCATTCAGACCCTGCATCCGTGGGCCGTGGCGGCCGGCGATTATCAGGATGGCTGGCGTGAAGAGTCCTTCGCCGGGTTCAAGGGCCAGTGGCAGCCGATGCCATGGTATTTCCGCACGCTGTCGAGCTGGTGCAACGCGCTGGACATGGCCGGGTTTCACCTGGTCAGCCTGCAAGAGCCGCAGCATCCGCAAAGCCCGGTGCCGCAGTCGCTGTTGCTGATCGCCGAACGGCGCTGACCGGGGCGACTCGAACCCCTTGTGGGAGCGAGCTTGCTCGCGAATGCGGAGTGTCTGACAGGCTCGTTGCCGCATGTGCCGACGCTTTCGCGAGCAGGCTCACTCCTACAGGGTTTGTCAGCAAGCGCCGCACTTGTCGATCTACGGCACCGCCATTCGACCAAGGACTGACTACGCTGTAAATCCTGCGTGTCTAACCTGCCGAGGATGACTGCCATGCAACGCTTTCAAAAACTCACACCGTGCCTGTGGTTCGATGATCAGGCCGAAGCCGCCGCGAAGTTCTATTGCTCGATCTTCGATCATTCGAAAATCACCGGCCTGACCCACTACAGCAAGGTCGGCCAGGAATTTCACGGCAAGCCGGAAGGCGCGGTGATGACCGTCAGTTTCGAACTCGACGGCCAGACCTTCACCGGCCTCAACGGCGGGCCGATGTTCAAGTTCAGTGAGGCCATTTCGTTTCAGGTCAATTGCCAGAATCAGGAAGAAGTCGACCACTTCTGGGGCAATCTGTCGGCAGGCGGCCCGGTCGAGGCCCAGCAATGCGGCTGGCTCAAGGACAAGTTCGGGGTGTCGTGGCAGATCGTGCCGGTGGCGTTCATGCACATGATGCTGGACCCCGACACCAGCAAGTCGCAACGGGCGATGCAGGCCATGTTCAAGATGAAAAAACTCGACATCGCCGAACTGGAGCGGGCCTTTGCCGGCCAGAGCTAATACACTCCGGTTCTGGCCTGCCGGGAACCATAACGATGAAACACGCTGCCGCCAAAAAACCTGAAAAAGCCCCTCGCTTCTGGCGCGACGATGCTCTGCCCTTCATCGAGGCACGGGCCATCGCCGATGGCCGTGAGGTCTGCTACTCGCGCCATTCCCATGCGCATTTTTCGATTGGCGCGATCACCGCCGGACGGAGCATTTATGTGCATGAGCAATCGACGTTTGAAGTCGCCGCCGGCACCGTGGTGCTGATGAATCCGGGCGACGTGCATGCCTGCAACCCACTCGATGATCAGCCGTGGTCGTACTTGATGTTGTATGTCGAGACGCCGTGGCTGACGGATCTGCAGCATCAACTGGGGTTCAGTGCCGAGCTGGAGTTTCGGCGGTTCTCCACTACTCATCTGGATGACCCGCGACTGTTTCGTGACCTGCAAGGGCTTTACGCCACCCTTGTCGACGAGCAGCAGGACGTACTGCGCAAACACAGCGCAGCGGTGGAGTTTTTCAGCGATCTGCAACTTCGCCTGAACCCGGCTGAACCACCGTTGCGCGAACCGAATTTCAAGCTCGAACGCGCCGCCGACTTCATTCGCGAACACTGCACTGACCTGCTCAGCCTGGAGGACATCTGCACGGCGGCGCAGTTGTCACCGTCGTATCTGATCCGTACGTTCAAGCAGCATTACGGCATGACTCCGCACGCGTTTGTGGTCAACCAGCGCATCCAGTTCGCCCGCGAACGTCTGCGCAGCGGCCAGTTGATTGCTGATGTCGCACTGGAGGCAGGGTTTGCCGATCAGGCGCATTTTCAGCGCGCATTCAAACAGCATCTGGCGGCGACTCCCGGCCAATATCGCGGCTGATCCTGGCGCCGGGCTCACGGCAACAGCAGATAACCCGCGCTCGCCGCCAGCAACAAGGCCATCAACCGATTGAACAGGCGCATCCCCTTCGGATTGCCCAGATACCCACGCAGAAACGTCCCGGCATAGACCCAGCAACCGACCGACAGATAACAGATCACCAGATACACCGCGGCGAACTGCCAGACCAGCCGTGCCTCGCCATCGGCGACAAACGCGCCCATCCCTGCCACACACGCCAGCCAGGCTTTCGGGTTGAGCCATTGCATCACCGCGCCGTACAACATCGACGGCGCCCGACCCGCCTCGCCGGCATGCAACTGGCCGTCATCGGCAGCCAGTTTCCAGGCCATGAACAACAGAAACGCCACCCCGGCCAATTGCACCACCCGGGTCAGAAATGGCCACAGTTTCAGGACCTCATGCAGCCCCAGGCCCATCAGCACCAGCAACAGCACAAAACCCAGCGTCGCTCCTGCCACGTGCCGCTGACTGGCCCGAAAGCCGAACTGCGCACCGGAACTCAGCGCCACTATATTCACCGGCCCCGGGGTTATGGACGCCACCAGCGCAAACGCCGCCATCGACACAATCAGACTCATTACGCACCTGCTGCAGAGTGGGGAGAAAGAGACTCAGGCTAACTAAGGCACGGCCTGCTGTATTGAACAAAATTGCCCTCGTATCGACCGACACGAAACATACGTTGAAACCAATACTGCAAAACAAACCCTGGTTGCGCCGATATAGTCGCCACGCGAAAACAAATCTTCGCGGTACCCGTTTATTGACCCACCTATATAGCCATGGATGGACTGACACCCAATGACGACTTCAACCAATCTTTTTACCCCAGCACCTCTATCAAGTGAGCAACTTGAGCGACGTGATATTGCGCAGACAATGAGAGCCATGCTCGAAAAGTGGGAAAAGGCCAAGGCCAGCGACAACTATGCCTACCCCACCAACCGTGTTAATAACAAACAACTGTGCATATCGACTCTTGAGGGAAGTCTATTCAATCAAGCGCATTTTTCGGCACACATCGTCCTGCGCCAACTGGTACGTCAGCCACAATTCGTTGCAATCGTCGATACGTTAGAAATCAATGATGACAACTGGACACTGGTCAATAAAAAGGGCGAAATCTTTCAAGTCCATGAAATCGAAACAACTGTCGGGACGTTTATCGAGCGCATTGATATCACCCAGCAGATCAACGAGATTGATTCGTTGAAAGCCGACCTGCAACTGCTGGCCAGCAGTGCAGTCATGACAGGCGGCATCGTGTCTTCAAGCGACCGTCTGCCCTTGCTCAACTGGCTGCAGTTCCAGCAACTGAACCTGCCCGAGACCGCAGACCAGTTGCAAAACCTGATTGCCTGGCTCGAACTGACGTTGCCGCTGCCGCCCACGCATGGCAACTACTGGGGGATATCGAACGAAACCGGCGCAACAGAGCTGTGCATCGACGAAGATCAGCAATCGGCTATCTACCAGGTCATCCATAAGCTGATGGACAAGGGCGAGCCGCGCGCGGAACCGCTGATCAATTATCTGGCGGGCGCACTGCTCAAGAAAGAGACGCCGACAGCCCTGCGTGAATACCCGCGTCGCGCCTGGGCACTGCTGATCGAGACCGAAGAAGCCAAAGCTTTCGTCCAGTCCTGCCTTGAAGCGTTGAATGGACCGTCCATGGCCAATGCGACTGTGCTGAGCACAGCGCAGCGCAGTCGCCTGCTGGTCGCAGCGGTCATGCTGGATTTGTCGTTGGGTCGCGAAGACAAGAACCAGAACTTCATCGAGCAGAATATCTATAACCCAGGTTACGTGCAGGCTACCTCCCATGAGGTCAACCTGGCACTGGAACAGGCACTCGGACGCCGACGTATCAAGGAATATGCAGTTCCCATGACGCTGGAACTGATCCTCGCCGGACTTGCACCTGAGTTCCTGGTCAGGACACCCGCAACTCTGCAGATCGGCACGCCTGGTTGGGTAATTCTGCGCAAATCGGTAAGTCTGGCCGAGAGCGTCGCGCCGGGCCTGTCCAGTCAGATGTCCTATGACAAGTTGCTTGAATTGGGCGCGATTTTGCCCACCAGTGCGCAACAGCAGACCCTGCATGACTGGGCGAACCTGCAAGGCATCATGGACTGGTCGATGCTGAATGGCCTGGAACCGGAAAATGCCAATGAACTGCCAACCCAGGAACTGTTCAAGCAGGCAGCCAGCCAATACAACGCCCACCTCGACGCGATCAGCGCCGCACTGACAACGCTCGCCACCCCACCGGTCAGTCGGCGCAAGCTGGCGAAAGCCGAGCTGTACGACATTGATTGCGATCCGACGACAGAAATATCGTTGCCGGTCGAATACGGATTCAAACGCAACTATCATTCCGTACTTGATGTTTATATGACGCGCAACCTGTTGTTCAAAAAGGACTATGACAGGCAATCCGGCACAAGTATCTACAAGGCACATCCGGATCTGCTGAGACTCGAACCAATCAATGACCTTTACAAGGCAAAAGTAAAAGAATACTTCAAGCAATACAAAGCGGCCATCAACACCACTATGCGCCTGACACTTTCACGACTGCCACGGGAAGAACGGATGGCACTTGAATTTGGCAAGGCAGCCATATTCATCGTTCGCGAATTCTCCATACAAACCCCGATAAACAGCAGCTTTGTGCCTTTTGATCCACGTAAAACAGCGCGCTTCGGCACCCTGCTGTTTTGCAAGTATGGATTGCAGTTTTACTGTTTTGAAATATTCCCCCTGCAAGGCATTTGCCGCAATAATCCGGCTCTTGCTGAGGCCTACGTCCGCGGCCAGACACTCGATGAGATCGGATGGTTTACCGAAGGGCCGAACGGCGACAACGACTTCAAGTCGCTGACGTATCTTCATACGCGAATCGAAAAAACCGCCTACTTCGAAGGCCAGGCCCCCTTGGGCGAGGAGCTGCGAGACAGGCCGGGCATCATTCTCGAACGCTTTGCCGAATTCGATGAGCCTGACGACGCGCTACCCTTTACGCGTAGCCCTATGCACAGTTTCAACTCGGAACGTTTCAACAAGATCGGCGAAATCATTGCCGAACATAATCCGCCGACCCATTACGATCAGTTTTATGCAATCAGTTACGACAAAACCGCCCTGGAGAAGAATCTTGATGACTGGGACAACATCACCGAAACCATTCTCGACGTCGTCATCCCGTTCCGCCAATGCATCAGGGGCCTGTCCTCCAGTGACCCGGATCTTCGCAGCGGCGCCATATTCAGTTGCGTGATGGACCTGACCGCGATCCTTTTCGTCTTTGCCGGAGCGCTGGGGCCGTTCAGCAAGGCGCTGGGCAGCAGTACAAGACTGTTAAGCCTGAGCAAGGTCGGCGCAAGCGTAGCGCTGTCGGTGTTCAATCCGCTCGATGGCGTTCCGAAGCTGGTTTACGGTGGCGCCAGACTGGTCGGCAAAGGCGTGATGAAACTCAGCCATTTCGGCCATACCGTCATCCGGGCCGGAGCCGGACAACTCCGAGCGCTGAGCAGTACCAGCAGCGGCTCGTACGACCTGGTCAAGGCCCTGAGCAAGACCGGAGTTGCAGCGGAGATTCGCATGACGTTGCCGACGCTGGCGCATGCACGGGCATTGTTCAAGGATGATGCACTCGAAACAGTCGAACAGCTCGTCACACGCCTGAGCCAGGACGTTGTTTCCATACCCAAGGGCGGCAATGCGACAGAACTGCAGCATCTGTTCAACGCTGCAACGAGGGAAGCGACTCAGTCCTCAAAGGGATTCCAGCAACTGGAATCGTTAATAGGTCATGCCGCGGCGAACGACGTACTGATCAGCTTCACCAAAAGCAGAGGCCCCCGGTTCAACGGCACAAAGTTCACTACAAAAGCTGGTGACTATTCGGAAATACTTGGATCAATGGCCGAGCTTGAATCCAGGAAAGTCATCTATCTGAAGAATCATCAGCAAAGCGTCTTGAAGACGGATCTGGGCAAGCCACCCTACAGCGACGTGATGCCCGAAACGGCGTTCAACCCGCAGGGTTTCACCGACAATGCGCAGAGAGCCGGAGCCTGGATGGTCAAGGGTTCGTCCTCCGACAACGAACTGGAGCACATTGTCGCGATCCTGCGCGAGTATACGAGCAACAATAAATCGCTCACCGATGCGAACGTGGTCAAAGAGATCCACGCTCGACTGGTGCCTCAACTGGCGGAGTCTGTGCGCGAGGTAGGACAGCCAACAAAATATGGTGGCAGCATCAGCGGTTATGCTTCGCTGGAACAACATCTGAAGACGCTCGATGCCGCCCATGAGCATGTCGACAAACACTTGCTGGCGGCCATCGCCGGTTTTCAAGGCTTCGGCGACGGCAATGGTCGTACCGCCAGCGCGGTGTATGCGATCAGCCAACTGCGCAACAATCGATTTGTACCGATGCCGAAACACGTGTTCATGTCGTTGAGCGATCTGGGCTAACCACTCAAAATCCGTGCCCCGTTTAACGTGGCACGGATTTCTTCATTCCCCGGAGAGCATCGCCGGCACGGTAAACCGAAACTCAGTGCCCTCACCCGGCTCACTGCTGGCCTCGATCCGCCCGCCATGGGCTTCAACAATCCCCTGCGTGATGTACAAGCCCAGTCCGGTTCCGGTCGGGTTGCCCTCCTTCACCGTCCAGTAGCGATCAAACACCCGCGCCAGGTTTTCCTTGGGAATGCCTTCGCCGGTATCGCGCACGGTAAACACGATCTCTTTGCCGTCAGACTTGGCCAACACGCCCACCGAACCTTTGCGCGGGGTGAACTTGATCGCGTTGCCGATCAGGTTCGACAGCACCTGAAACAGGCGCTCCGGGTCGGCGTGGATTTTCAGGTCGGGATCGGCCTCGAACGAGATATTGATGTCCTTGTCCATCGCCAGTGGCCCGAGCAGCGACTGGGTTTCCTCGAACATCTGCCCGACATCCAGGGTCTGCGGGGCGATGGTGTAGCGCCCGGCGTCGATCTTCGAGGTGTCGAGCAGATCTTCCAGTAGCGTGTTCATCCGCCCAGCTGCCTGCTGCATGGTGTCGATAGCCGTGGAGATGCGCCGCGAGGTGTGCGGGCCGTCGGAACTGAAGGTCTTCTGCATCATGCCGCAGAGCATGGAAATCACGGTCATCGGGTTGCGCAAGTCGTGGGACACCACCGCTACCAGTTCATCACGGGCGCGCACCGCCTCCTGCTCACGGCGCACCTGACGGGCGAGGTCGTTTTCCAGTGCCGAACGGCGCAGGTCATTGGCCGCAAACAGATCACCGTGACTCCATTTGGTGGAGATTCCAGCCATCTCGACTTTCCAGATTTCGAACGAAGTACGCGGACGCAGACGCAGGCCGGCGTCGGAATTTTCCAGATCCAGCGGTTTGCGCGGGTCGCCGCTCCAGTTGATGTTTTCCTTGACCTCGGGACGGAACCACATCACCCCGTTGTCCACCGGTTTGGGCAGGCTCATGGCAAGCACGCCGCTGGCCACTTGCTGAAACTGCGCGGCTGGCGGGTAAACGCTCGCCAGATGATGGCTGGCGAACACCGGCTCACCGGTGTCCTGCAACCACTTGTGCAGGGCGCGAATGTCTTCCGGCTCCGGGCAATTGCCGTAACGGTGCAATTGCTTGTCTTCGATGATCGCAATGCCCCCGGCCCCGGCCAGCGCCATCAGCACTTGCGGTTGCTGCGCCAGACCATCGAAGACGTTTTCCGGCGAGTCGATCATCGCTTGATTGAGCAGCGCCAACGCCTCGACTTTCTCCTCGCGTTGGCGGCTGATCTCCAGCGCCTCCATCGCGCTGATCTGCAGTGACAGCACCTGACCGATGGTCTGGCACGCGCTGCGCAGTTCGTGCGGAACATGCAACGGCTGGCGGTTGCCGCAACTGATCAGGCCCCAGAGTTTGTCGCCCTTGAGCAGCGAGATGCTCATCGACGACAGCACGCCCATGTTCTTCATGTACTGGCAATGAATCGGCGAGACGCTGCGCAGGGTGGCGAAACTCAGGTCCAGCGGGGTCTGGGTGTCCGGGCGCAACTTGGGCACCAGCGGCACCGGCTGGTAATCGGCATTCGGGATGATCCGCAGCCAGTTGGTGCGGTACAGCTCGCGCGCCTGCTCGGGGATGTCCGAGGCCGGGAAAAACAGGCCGTTGAACACTTCCATCGACGGATCGGACGCCTCGGCGATCACCTGACCGTGGCCCTCCTCCTCGAAGCGGTAGATCAGCACCCGGTCGTAACCGGTCATCGCCTGGATTTCCTTGACGCTAATGTCGTACAGGGCCTGCAGCGAAGTGGCCGCTTGCAAGCGCTGGAGCATGCGCCCCAGATGGGTCTGGTTGCCGGCGACGTTGCGCGGCTGGAAGTTTTCAACGTGGATTTCCAGTTCCAGAATCAACACGCCTTGATGCCGGTGCAGCAGACCTTCGAACGCGGTGCCGTTGAGGCGAAAGTGCAGCGGTGCGGCATCGGCAAATACCGGTTGTTGCAACGCCTCGCGCACGGCCACCGCGTGCTTCTCACCCAGCAATTCGTGCAGCGGCTGGCCGATCAGTTCCTGCGCCGGGCGTGCCAGCAGGGTCTCGACGTTGGCGCTGATCTGAATGATCTCCAGCGCCGGCTCGCTCAGGGTCAGCAACAGGCCATGGGGCTGGATTGCCCCGGGAAAGCGGATCGGTTCGTCGGCACAGTTGGCCAGCAGTTCTTCAAAGGCTTCTTGGTCTTGCGGGTTCATGCCAGTACCTCCCGGCTTTCGAGCCAGCGCTCGAAACAACTGAATGTGGTTCGGGCCGCCGCAACCACGGCTTCACGTTCGCTCGCATCCAGTGATCGACTGCCCAGGTATTCAATGAAAGCGCGCCAGCGGCGGCCGGTGGCGGCGCCATAAATGTCGAGGAATGCCGCGCCATTGTCGGCGTTCAGGCTCAACCGCGAGGCGATTTCGCGGCGCAGGATCTGCCCGCCGAGGGTTGCCCCTTCCAGCACGTACGTCACTCCCAGACAGGCAGCGTTGGAGTCGATCACGGGCAGCGCCTGACACAGCGGCAAACTGGCGATAGCCTCGACCGACAGACCCTGGGCCCTCAGATCATTGAACAGGGTCGGTGCCTTGAGACGTGGCGCAAGATCGAAATCGACCGGCATCACGCCACTGTCGAGCAGTGCACTTTCCAGCGGTCGATAAAAGCCGTAGTAGGCCTGCATCAACCGCAAAAAAGCGTTGGAATCGAGGGTATCGGAGAAAAAAGGAAGACGTTTTTCCAGTGCGATGTGCAGTTCGGCAGTGCCGGCTCGCAGATCTTGCAGCACCGGTGGCACATAAACTTCACGGGCCTTTGCTTGCATGTAGATCGCTCTTGGTGGGGCCGCTTCGGGGCCGGCAGGGTGTTTGCAGCTTTGGACGGATATTACACGGCAAACGCCTTTTTCTGACTTGGCGCACAGATTTTTCTGACGAAACCAGCGCCTTCAGACCTTTGAGAGTTTCGGCCAACCGGAAAAGTTCGACTCGATGGTCGGGCTGCTGATGCTGTACCGCGACAGCACCGCGTGACTGTACGGGTCAAGGCGCCCGCAGCCTGTGCTAAAAAAGCACCATCGTTTCCGGAGCCCAAGCCCATGGATCTCGCCACGCTCTCGCTGTTTCTCCCGGCCTGTTTCGCCCTGAACATGGCCCCCGGCCCGAACAACCTGCTGTCGGTGAGCAATGCCACCCGCTACGGCTATCGTCGGGCCTGCGCCGCCGGTATCGGGCGAATCGTTGCATTCGCCGCAATGATCGCCCTCGCCGGCGCGGGGCTGTCGGTGGTGCTGCAGACCTCGGAATGGCTGTTCCATGCGATCAAGATCATTGGCGCGGCGTACTTGCTGTACCTGGCCTGGCAACTGTGGCGGGCCAACCCCGAGGCTGAGCAGCAGATGGACGGAGCGTCGGTGGGGTTCTGGCGGCTGGCACGTCAGGAGTTTCTGGTGGCGGCGGGCAATCCGAAGGCGATCCTGTTGTTCACCGCGTTTCTGCCGCAATTCGTTGATCCGAGCCGCCCGGTGCCGGCGCAATTCGCCGTGCTCGGCGCGCTGTTTCTGCTGCTGGAATGGATTGCCATCGGCGCCTACGCGTGGATGGGCCTGCACATGCGCCGCTGGTTCGCCGAGCCGCGCGGCAAACGGATCTTCAACCGTTGCTGCGCAGGGCTGTTGTCGGCGGCGGCTTCGGTGTTGTTGCTGGCGAAACGCGCGTGATACCTAGGCCTCGGACGGCCCTTTGAGTTCGACCTGATTGCCGTCCGGGTCGAAGCAATACAACGACAGGCCGTAGCCCTCGGCGCCGAAGCGTCTGGCGGCTTTTTCCACAGTCAGACCGTGCGCCTGCAAGTGCTCGGTCAGCGCAGATTCATCGAACGGCTCGATGCGCAGGCAGAAGTGATCGACGTTGCGCCGCTCGGCACCGGCCGCCGCGCCACCCTTTTTGCCGAGTTCGCCTTGCAAGTCGACGAGGTCGATCATCGAGGTGCCGGCGCGCAGGTGCACCAGCCCCAATGGTTCGTTGTGCCTGACCACCTCGGCGCCGAAGACCTGGCGGTAGAACTCGATACTGCGTTGCAGATCGGCGACACGCAGGACGATGTGATCGATGTGTTGAATGATGAACGGTGGCATGGTTGGCTCCAGCGAATCGGCGATCCGCTGATTGTGGTGCAGAATCGAAAAAATTCACTGTCGATTTTTCGGTGGAGCCATCGAAATCCTGGATTTAAGCTCTGCCCATGAACATACAAACCGCACTCCTGCCGCCCCACGCCGAGATGGTTCGCGCCATGCTCGAACGCGACACCGCCTACGAAGGGGTGTTCTTCACGGCCGTGAAAACCACCGGGATCTTCTGCCGCCCCAGCTGCACGGCGCGCAAGCCGAAACCGGAGAACGTCGAATTCTTCGCCCATGCCGATGAGTGCTTGAGCGCCGGTTATCGCGCCTGCCTGCGCTGCAAGCCGCTGGACGCCGCAGCCATCGCCCCCGACTGGGTGCAGCGCCTGCTCACCGCCGTCGATGCCGACCCGGAAATGCGCTGGAGCGATGCGCAACTGCTGGCCGAAGGCATCGAACCGCTGAAGCTGCGGCGCTGGTTCAAGCAGCATTTCGGCATGACCTTTCATGCGTGGCTGCGCACGCGCCGGCTCGGCATGGCACTGGGCGGCATTCGCCAAGGCACCTCGATTGATCATGCGGCGTTCGATTCCGGCTACGAATCGCTCAGCGGTTTTCGCGATGCGTTCCAGAAGTCGTTCCACATCACCCCGGGTCGTGCGGCCAGCAGTGAACCGCTGCTGTTCACCCGCCTGACCACGCCGCTGGGGCCGATGATCGCCATGGCCGAACGTCGCGGACTGGTGTTGCTGGAGTTTCTCGATCGCCCGGCGCTGACCCGCGAAGTCGAAGAGCTGCAAAGCCGTCATGGCTACGTGGTCGCCCCGGGACACAACGCGCCTTTGCGGCAGATCGAAGAGCAACTCGACGAATATTTTGCCGGGACGCGCAGTGCATTCAGCGTCCCGCTGCATCTGCCCGGCAGCGCGTTCGACCAGCAAGTCTGGGAGCAACTGCTGCAAATTCCTTATGGCCAGACCAGCACCTACGGCGCCATCGCCTCACGCCTGGGCAAACCCGGCGCCAGTCGCGCGGTAGGCTTGGCCAATGGGCACAATCGGCTGTCGATCGTGGTCCCGTGCCATCGGGTGATCGGTGCGGACGGCTCGTTGACCGGCTATGGTGGTGGACAGCCGCGCAAGGCGTTTCTGCTGAGGCTGGAAAACGCTGCGGTGCAGCTCACGCAACCACTGGCTTTCTGACGCTCGCACCACTCACAAGAAGGGATTTCGATGAACGCGCTCGACACTCGGTTCCACCAGTTACACCAGGAAGGTCTGCTGATCCTGACCAACGTCGCCGACGCCACCGGCGCGCGGCTGGTCGAGCACGCGGGTGGGCAAGCGGTCGCCACCAGCAGCGCGGCAGTCGCTTGGGCGCATGGCTATCCAGACGGCAACACCCTGCCCCTTGAACGGCTGATTTCAACCGTGGAATCCATCGCGCGGGTGATCCAGGTGCCGCTGAGCGTGGACATCGAGGCGGGTTATTCCGATGACCTTGGCCGTGTGGCCGAAGTGGTCGACGCGGTGCTCGCCGCCGGTGCGGTCGGGATCAATATCGAGGACGGCAGCGGCGCCCCGGAACTGTTGGCGCGCAAGATCGAAGTAGCACGGCAGATCGCTCAGAAGCGTGGTGTGAAGCTGTTCATCAACGCACGCACTTACGTCTACCTCAAGGGCCTGGTACCGGCCGAGGATCGCGTCGCCGAAACCCTGCACCGTTCAGCGTTGTACCAGGCCGCCGGGGCCGATGGCTTGTTTGCCGCTGGCGTGACCGCCGCTTATGAAATCGAGGCAATCTGCAAGGGCACGTCACTGCCGGTGAACGTGCTCGGCTTTGCCTGCCTGCCCTCGCCGTCCGAGCTGCAAGCTTTGGGCGTGCGGCGCCTGAGCGCCGGGTCGGGAATCGCCGAGTTCCTCTACGGCGCGATGGGTTCGCTGGTGAAAAGCTTCCTCGCCAGCGGCAAGCTCGACACCCACGACCTGAAGGCGCTGACCTACGGCGAAGTCAACGGACTGCTGAAATAGCATGACGGATCGTTATCAGGCGGCCAGCGAATTTCTGGCCGCGCTCGACGAGGACTGGCAGCGCCACGTTGTAGCCGTCGGCCAGTGCCTGCATCAACCGCACCCGGCGCGTGACCCTTACGAATCGCTGGTGCGGGCGATTGCCTATCAGCAACTGCACGCCAAGGCCGGGGATGCGATTGTCGGGCGTCTGGTGGCGCTGTTTCCGGGGCAGACGTTTCCCCGGCCTGAACAGATTCTCGCGACCGACTTCGATCAACTGCGCGGTTGCGGTTTTTCGGCGGGCAAGATTGCGACCATTCAGGGCATCGCCCGGGCAACGCTGGACGGTATGGTGCCGGATTATCCCACCGCGCTGGCGATGGACGATGAAGCGCTGATCGAACGCCTTGTCAGCCTGCGCGGGGTTGGCCGCTGGACCGTGGAGATGCT
Organism: Pseudomonas fluorescens; assembly: GCF_004683905.1. Lineage (NCBI taxonomy): Bacteria > Pseudomonadati > Pseudomonadota > Gammaproteobacteria > Pseudomonadales > Pseudomonadaceae > Pseudomonas > Pseudomonas fluorescens. The sequence goes on along the minus strand of NZ_CP038438.1, from coordinate 2,569,524 downwards.
GCTGATTTACAGCCTGGAGCGCATGGATATTCTGCCGGCGGATGATTTTGGCGTGCGCGAGGGCTATCGCCGATTGAAGGCGCTGGAGGTACAGCCGACGCGCAGGCAGATGATCGAGATCGGCCTGGCGTGGAGTCCGTATCGGACGGTGGCGGCGTGGTACCTGTGGCGCGTACCAAAACCGCTGCCCTCACCCTAGCCCTCTCCCGGAGGGAGAGGGAACTGACTGGGGGAGATTGGAGATATCCGCCGACCTGAAATAGCGGCTGTGAATCCATAGTCGCCCCGGTTGGCTCCCTGTCCTTCCAGGAGAGGGAACTGACTGGGGGAGACTGGAGATGTTTGCCGACCTGTAATAGCTGCTGCGAATCCATAGTCGCCCAGGATTTTCAGGTCAATGTATTACGCAAGACTCCTCGGTCGGCTCCCTCTCCCTCCGGGAGAGGGCTGGGGTGAGGGTTGGCTTTTCAGAGGCCAGATTTCAACTTGCTGAACGCCCGAATCAAAGCCCGATTGAACGCCTTGCCATTGTCATTTTTGCTGTACAGCGAAGCCCGCACCGCCTCCGACGGATACGTCCCCGGATCATTACGGATCGATGCATCCACCAGACCATCCGCCGCCGTGATCGCATTGGCGTAGTGGATGGTGTCGGTGATCGGCGCGATCACCTCAGGCGTCATCAGATAATCCATCAATGCCAGCCCCGCCTGCGGATGCGGCGCATCTTTGGGAATGACCATGGCGTCGAACCAGATCAACGTGCCCTCTTTGGGGATGCGGTAACTGAGCTGGAACGGCTTGTTCGCCGCTTGCGCCTGCCCTGCGGCAATCGCCACGTTGCCGTTCCACGACATCGCCACGCAGGTGTTGCCGTTGGCCAGATCGCTGATATTCAGATCGTTGTCGAAGTAGCGAATGTACGGGCGGATCTTCGCCAGTTGCTGTTCGGCGAGTTTCAGGTCATCGAGGTTCTGCCGGTTGATGTCCAGGCCCAGGTACTTCATGACCGCCGCGAACACTTCGTTCGGATCGTTGAGCAGACTCACCCCGCAATCGGCAAATTTGGCCACCACCGCCGGGTCGAACAGCATCGCCCAGCTGTCGGTCGGCGCTTCTGGTAAACGCTGCTTGATCGCTTGCTCCTGATAGCCGACGCCGGTGGTGCCCCAGGCATAAATGCCGGCGTAACGGTTACCCGGATCGAACACCGCCATGTGCTGGCGGAACTCGTCACCGACCCCGGCAAAGTGCGGCACCCGAGCCTTGTCCAGCGGCTGGATCGCACCGCTTTCAATGGCCCGCGACAGGTGCTGGCCGGCGGTCAGTACCAAGTCATACCCGCTGCGTCCGGTGAGCAGTTTGGTCTCCACGGTTTCCAGCGAATCGAAGTGATCGGCGACCACCTGAATCCCGGTTTTCGCCTCGAAGTTCTTCAGCGTATCCGGGGCCAGGTACTCGCCCCAGATATACAGATTAACCACCGGTCTGGCGGTGTCGGCGGCCTGCACACACAGGGGTGCAAGCACCAGCAATAACGCTTGAGTCAGTTTGTGCAGGCCCATCATCACACCCCCTTGCGATTAGACGTGCCGGCGTATTGCGGCATGGTGATGCACGCGACGTTGCCGCCACCGAGGAGGATTTCCCGGGAATTTTCGATGCCGACGATCTTGTGCTGCGGGAACAGCTCGGCGAGGGTCGCCAGCGCCACCTGATCGTTGCGATCACCGAACAGCGGCACCACGATCGAGCTGTTGCCGGCGTAGTAGTTGATGTACGACGCACAGATTTGGGTGCCGGCCTGACGGGTGTGAGTGCTGTCCTGCTGATCGAGGCCTTCGGCTTCTTCGGCGGTCCACTCCAGCACGTCCGGTTGCGGCAGCTTGTGCACGATCAACTCGCGGCCACGGCTGTCACGGGTGCTGCGCAGGATGTCGTAGGCCTCTTGATAGATTTCCCACTGCGGATCGTCGCGGTTGTCGGTCCATTGCAGCACCACTTCGCCGGGGCGCACGAAGCAGGCGAGGTCATCGACATGGCCATCGGTTTCGTCGAACTTGCAGCCGCGTGGCAGCCAGATCACCTGTTCGGCACCGAGGTAATCGGTCAGGCGTCGAGTGACCTCGTCCTTGCCCAGATGCTGGTTGCGATTGCGGTTGAGCAGGCACTGTTCGGTGGTGAGGATGCTGCCCTGACCATCGCTCTGGATGCCGCCAAGTTCGGCAATCAGCGGTGCGCGGTAACGGTCGAAGCGTTCGATTTCGAGGATCTTGCTGGCGATCTGGTCGTCCTTGTCCCACGGGTAATACAGCCCGCCGTCGAGGCCGCCGTAGGCGTTGAACTCGAAGTCGACGCCACGCACTTCGCCGCTCTGGTCGTTGACCACGAAGCACGGGCCGCTGTCGCGGAACCAGGTGTCGTTGCAGGTCATCTCGACCACACGCACTTGCGGCGGCAACTGGCGGCGGGCGGTGGCGAATTGCGCGGCGGAGGCGCAGACGGTGACCGGTTCGCTGTGGGAGATGGCGGTGACGATCTGCACCCAGACTTTCTGCGCCGGTTTCGCGCCGTTGCGCCACACGTCAGTGCGCTCCGGCCAGCCGAGCCAGCAGCCGGACTTGGCTTCGAATTCGCCGGGCAGACGGAAGCCGTCGCGCTTGGGGGTGGAGTCGAGCAAACGTGCCATGGTCAAACCTCGTCTTGGGGTTGGGAATGACCACAGGCTACGGTCGCGGACGGCTGGCCCGCCAACGATGAATATTGCGGAACAGTTGAATTCAACTCATCAATCGGCCAGTTGATCGTTGAACCATTCAAGCATCTGCGCCACCGCCGGCCGCTCCAGGCGCAGCCGTTCGCAGACCAGCGCGTACTGGCCGAGCGCGGTCATGCTCGAGGTGAATGGCCGCACCAGCCGCCCGCTCAGCAAGTCCTCCTGCGCGGTGAGGTTGTCGCCCATCGCCACACCCTGCCCCTGTGCCGCCGCTTCCAGCGCCAGACCGGCATGGGCGAAATACAACTGGCGCTGCGGGCGCAGATCGCCGGCGTGACTGGTCAGCCATGCGGTCCAGGTCTTGCCGTCCTGATCGTCGTGCAGCAGGCAGTGGCGCGCCAGGTCTTTCGGGGTTTTCAGGGTGCCCTGGTTGAACAGCCCCGGGCTGCATACCGGGAAGAATTGCAGCGCCGGCAACGGCCGTACGAAGTAGGCGCTGCTGTCCACCGGGCCGGTGCCGTAGGTGATCGCCAGGTCGATGTCTTCGCCCGGCGCGCTGGCGTCGATCGGCTGTTCGTAGAGATGCAGGGTGATGTGCGGATAGCGTGCGTAGAAATCGGTGAGGCGGTTCATCAGCCACTTTTGCGCCAGCTCGGCGGTGACCGCCAGGCGCAACACCGCCAGCGAGGAAGGATCGCGCAGTTCATCGCAGGCCTCGCCGATCAGTTCGAAGGCCTGCTGCAGGCTCTGCATCAGGCGTCCGGCGGCGATGGTCGGGCGGATCTGCCGGCCTTCGCGGATGAACAGCGAGACGCCCAGTTGCTCTTCGAGCTGACGGATCTGGTGGCTGACCGCGCTGTCGGTGACGCACAACTCGGCGGCAGCCCGGCCGAAATGCGCGTGGCGGGCGGCGCATTCGAAGGTTCGCAGGGCCGCCAGTGAGGGGAGTCTTCGCATGGGTTGGGGTGCCTTTTTTGGGGACATGCTGACCGGGCCTTGAGCAGGCGTCCAGTGGCACCGCGTTATCGTTCTTCGCGAGCAAGCCCGCTCCCACACTTTGAAATGCGTTCCCCTGTGGGAGCGGGCTTGCTCGCGAAGGCGTCAACATGATCACCACAAATCTTCTAGGCTCAACCGCACCCACTTCAGCCAACCGGAGGCCCAACATGCACCTCGAAGGCTCCTGCCATTGCGGCGCCGTCACTTTCAGCCTGACCAGCGCCCATCCCTACCCCTATCAACGCTGCTACTGCTCGATCTGCCGCAAGACTCAAGGCGGTGGCGGCTATGCGATCAACCTCGGTGGCGATGCGGCCAGCCTCAAGGTTCAGGGGCGCAAGCACATCAGCATCTACCACGCGAAGATGAAGGAAGCAGGTGAAAAACGTGCCCATCGCAGCACCGCCGAGCGGCATTTCTGCTCACAGTGCGGCAGCGGCTTGTGGCTGTTCAGCCCGGAATGGCCGGAGTTGATTCATCCATTCGCCTCGGCCATCGATACGCCACTGCCGGTGCCGCCGCAGCACACGCATTTGATGCTGGGGTCGAAGGCGCCCTGGGTCGAGGTGGATGCGAAACCCAAGGACAAGCAGTTTGCGGTGTATCCCGAGGAGTCGATTGCGCAGTGGCATGAGCGGTTGGGATTGGTCAAATGAGCAGGGGGTTGTGTTGTGATTGATGGCCCTATCGCGAGCAGGCTCACTCCTACAAGGGAATGCATTCCAAATGTAGGAGTGAGCCTGCTCGCGATAGGGCCCAACCTGTCTACACAAATCAGTCCAGATGCGCCCAGGTCATCCGGAACGACGCCCCACCCCACACTGATTCCCCGACCTCGACCTGCCCGCCATGAGACTGCGACACCCGCCGCACCAGCGCCAGACCCAGGCCGAAACCGCCGGTACGACGGTCGCGACTGGCATCCAGCCGCGAGAACGGCTCGAAGATTTTCTCCCGACCTTCCACCGGCACACCCGGGCCGTCGTCGTTGACCCGCACTTCGTAGTAATCGCCGCTGCGCACCAGCGTCACTTCGACTCGCTGCTCGGCATAACGAATGGCGTTGCGCAGCAGATTGATCACCGCCCGCGCCATGAACCGCGGCTCGATGCGCACGGTGTCGAGCAGGCAATCACCAATCAGCAACTGCACCCCCGCCGCTTCCGCCTCCAGCGCCACACTGCCGACCACGCTGTCGAGCCAGTTGGCCGCTTGAATGTTTTCGCACTTGATCACCGTCGCGCCACGTTCGAGGCTGGCGTAGGTCAGCAGCTCGGAGACCATTTCTTCCAGCTCGCCAAGGTCGGCGTACATGTCGGCGATCAGTTCGCGGTTCTGGCTGGCGTCCGGCTGTTGCTTGAGCTGGTCGAGTTCGAACGACAATCGCGCAATCGGCGTGCGCAGTTCGTGGGACACCGCGTTGGTCAGCTCACGCTGATTGGCGATCAAACTCTCGATGCGCGCCGCCATCAGGTTGAAGTGTTCAGCCAGATCGCGAATGTTCGAGCGCTTGGACAGTTGAATGCGCACCGACAGGTCGTTGTCGCCAAAGCGCTCGGCGGCCAGACGCAGTTTTTCCAGATCGCGCCAGTGCGGACGCACCCAGAAAAACAACACACAGCCGATCAGCACGGCGATCATCAAGTAGGCACCGGCAATGTAGAACGGCATCAGGCTGGGTTCGGCGGGCAAGCGAATGCTGAGCAGTTGCGAGCCGCCGTCGATGGCTGAAATGTATTGGGTGTATTTGTCGCGGATCACCAGCAAGCCTTGAGCCAGCTCGGCTTTTTCCTCGTCGCTGAGCGCCAGTTGATCGGCGTCGACCAAGGTCAACCCCAGGCCATAGTGCGGGCGCAGGGCCTGCAATTGTTTTTCACGGGCCGGGCTGTCGAGGTTGCGCAGCAACTCCCCCAGCGTCCAGGCCTGACCACGCACCGCCTCGCGGTTGTAGTCCTGCATCTGATAGTCGAGCAAGGCATCGAACGTACGCTCGACAGTTTGCAGGGCCAGGACCAGGCCCACCGTCATCACCAGAAACAGCCCGAGGAATAACCGCAGCATCTACAGCTCCCACGCGAACGGATTGAACAGATACCCCTTGCCCCACACGGTCTTGATGCACACCGGTTCGCGTGGGTTGTCCTTGAGTTTGTTGCGCAACTTGCTGATGTACACGTCGACGCTGCGGTTGAGCCCGTCAAAAGCGATACCGCGCATGCGATTGAGGATGTCATCGCGGGACAGGGTCTTGCCGGCGGCGCTGGCCAGCAACCACAGCAGCTCGAATTCCATGGTGGTCATTTCGATGATCTCGCCGGCCAGACGCACTTCGCGACAGCTGCGATCGATGCTCAAGCGTCCGAACTCCAGCGCACTGACCACGCCGGCTTCCGGCATCTGCCGCCGCTGCAAGGCGCGCAGCCGAGCGAGCAGTACCGGCGGTTTGATCGGTTTGATCACGTAGTCGTCGGCGCCGGATTCCAGGCCGAGAATATGGTCGAGGTCGTCTTCCTTGGCGGTAAGGATGACAATTGGCGTGTCCGACACGCTGCGGATTTCCCGGCACACGTGCAGGCCGCTCTGCCCCGGCAGCATCAGGTCGAGCACCACCACTTTGGGCTGGAACTCGAGAAACGCGGCCACTGCCAGATCACCGCGATGCACCGCGCGCACCTCGTAGCCATGTTGTTCGAGAAAGTGCGCAATCAACGTGGCCAGACGCTCATCGTCTTCGACCAGCAGGACTTTGCCAAAACCCAGGTTATCCATAACGACCGTCTGCCAACCCATGTGTGAAGTGGGCGACAGTATGGCGGGATTCGTCGGCGAGGCGTTGTTTCGGGCAGCAAAAACCGGCCGCAGGGGCCGGTTTTCGGTGATATTTCATACTCTTAAGAGTTTTTAACAGTTTGTGTTTCAGGCCGCGGCCGGCACACCACTGTGGAAGCGGAACTCTTCGTCCGGCGACTCGATCAGCTCCTGCTCGGCCGCACGCACCTTGTCGATCACCTGAGCGATGTCCTTCGCGTCGCCGTACTGGTAAGCCAGTTTCAGATAACCCTGAAAGTGCCGCGCCTCGCTTTTCAGCAGGCCGAAATAGAACTTGCCGAGTTCTTCGTCCAGATGCGGCACCAGCGCTTCGAAACGCTCGCAACTGCGCGCTTCGATAAATGCGCCGACCACCAGCGTATCCACCAGTTTCACCGGCTCATGGCTGCGCACCACTTTGCGCAGGCCCGAGGCGTAACGCCCGGCGTGCAACTGGCGCAGCTCGATCTTGCGGCGTTTCATGATGCGCATGACTTGTTCGTGGTGCACCAGCTCTTCCCGGGCCAGACGCGACATCATGTTGATCAGGTCGACGTGGGAATGGTACTTGGCAATCAGGCTCAACGCGGTACTGGCGGCCTTGAACTCGCAGTTCTTGTGGTCGATCAGCAGGGTTTCCTGATCGGCCAGTGCCGCCTGGACCCAGGCGTCGGGCGTGCGGCAGCCAAGGAATTCGTGGATTTCGGGAAGGATCATGGGGCTCACGGTAAAAGGTGTACGAGCAAAGGCCGCCGATTATACCGGCCTGCCCGCAGACCACCAGTCGCAGGCGTTGATATGTATCAAGTCGCAGGCGCATGAGCAGCAACTATAGTTGTGCAACGCCGTGCCTTTTCTTTGCTGGAGACTCCGCTCATGCAAGCCATTCGCAGCATTCTGGTGGTCATCGAACCCGAACATTCGGAAAGCCTGGCGCTCAAGCGCGCCAAGTTGATCGCCGGCGTGACCCAGGCCCATCTGCACCTGCTGGTGTGCGACCGCAAGCACGACCACGCCGGCATGCTCGGCGTGCTCAAAGCCGCGCTGCTGGCGGATGGCTACAGCGCGACCACCGAACAGGCGTGGAACGAGAGCCTGCATGAAACCATCATCGATGTGCAGCAGGCCGAAGGCTGCGGGCTGGTGGTCAAGCAGCACTATCCCGACAGTGCGCTGAAAAAGGCCCTGCTGACGCCGGCCGACTGGAAACTGCTGCGGCACTGCCCGACCCCGGTGCTATTGGTAAAAACATCCACTTCCTGGAAAGACCGGGTGATTCTTGCGGCTGTGGACGTGGGCAATGCCGATGGCGAACACCGGCATTTGCACACCACGATCATTGATCACGGCTACGACATTGCCAGCCTCGCCAAGGCGCATCTGCATGTGATCACGGCGCATCCGTCACCCATGCTCTCGGCGGCGGATCCGACCTTTCAACTCAAGGAAACCATCGAGGCGAAATACCGCGAGCAGTGCAAGGCGTTTCAGGCCGAGTTCGATGTGGACGACGAACACCTGCACATCGAGGAAGGCCCGGCCGACGTGCTGATCCCATTCATGGCGCACAAGCTGCAGGCGGCGGTGACGGTGATCGGCACTGTGGCGCGCACCGGGTTGTCAGGCGCACTGATCGGCAATACCGCCGAAGTGGTGCTGGATGCCCTGGAAAGCGACGTGCTGGTGCTCAAGCCGGAGGAGATTGAAGATCATCTGGTGGAGTTGGCGGTGAAGCATTAGGGACTGCGGCGTTTGAAAGTCAGTCTTCGCGAGCAAGCCCGCTCCCACATTTGGAATGCAATCTCCTGTGGGAGCGGGCTTGCTCGCGAAGCTTTTGATCTTCAGGCGCCAAAGACGTCCTTGAGGAAGCCCGGGGCGATGTAGCGCTGATAATGCGCTTCCGACAGCAGGAAAAATTCCCGATCAATGGCATCGCGCAACGCCGGCAGGTTCCAGTCGCGGAACTCCGGCAGCAACACCATCCCATAGGCTTCCAGATTAATGATCACCCGCGCCCCGCGCGCAATCAGCTGATAGGCCCAGCAATATTCCGACTGATGCGGCACGAAGCGGATCTTGCGCTGCTCCAGCTGTTGGCGCAGCCGCGCCGAATCGAAGATCTCGACCTTGCTCGCCATCACTTGTGACAGCAATTGCTCCAGACGCAACCACACCGCACGCTTTTCCTCCTCGCCGTAACCATTCCAGTGGATCACTTCGTGGTGGAAACGCTTGCAGCCACGGCACACCAGATCTCCGTAAACAGTGGAGCAGAGGCCGACGCAGGGGGTCTTGATGGTCTGATTGGGCATAAATTGGCAAAACACTGAAACGCGGAACAGGCCGGCATGTTAGCCCTTTGTCGGGCATTGATCACCCCTCAAACGTCAGGGGCAAGCGCTGGCTCGCGGTTTGCCTCGCCCGCGCACAACGCCACCAAAGTCCAATAGAGCGCGACTTACCTTTAAATTTTTTTTGCCGTAGAATCAGCCAGCCTTTTAAGGCGCCAATGTCCGTTAGAAGCTGTTTTCAAAGCGTCACGAGCACAGTCGTTCCTTCAGAGCGGTGTTGGCGAAGGGTTTTTCCAGCGGGGAAAAGCCCAACGCCAACCCTCATCAGCTCCCCGTTCTGCAGGCGTAAAACTTTGAAAGCAGCTTCTGTAAGGAATTGCCGGTAATTCTGGCCAAACGACCCACAACGTCGTGCGGTGCATGAGTACGGCAATTTCGGGATGAGCGTCCCGGACACCCATTTGGGACCACTGATGAGGGTAATAACTGTGCTTGAAGCCTACCGCAAACATATCGAAGAGCGTGCAGCCCTGGGTATCGTTCCCCAGCCGCTTAACGCCGAACAAACTGCAGGCCTGGTCGAGCTGCTGAAGAATCCTCCGGCTGGCGAAGAAGCTTTCCTCGTTGACCTGATCACCAATCGCGTACCACCAGGAGTGGACGAAGCCGCTTACGTCAAAGCCGGTTTCCTGTCGGCCCTGGCCAAAGGCGAAGTCACCTCCCCTCTGCTGGACAAGAAGCGTGCTGTAGAACTGCTCGGCACCATGCAGGGCGGCTACAACATCGTGACTCTGGTTGAACTGCTGGACAACGCCGAGCTGGCGCCAGTGGCTGCCGAAGAACTCAAGCACACCCTGCTGATGTTCGATGCCTTCCACGACGTGGCTGAAAAAGCCAAGAACGGCAACGTTCACGCCAAGGCCGTGCTGCAATCCTGGGCTGACGGCGAGTGGTTCAAGAAGCGTCCTGTCCTGGCCGACAAGATCAGCCTGCGCGTATTCAAGGTCACCGGCGAAACCAACACCGACGACCTGTCGCCTGCACCAGACGCCTGGTCGCGTCCTGACATCCCGCTGCACGCCCTGGCCATGCTGAAAATGGCCCGTGACGGCATCGTTCCGGACGAGCAAGGCAAGACCGGCCCGATGAAGCAGATCGAAGAAATGCGCGGTCAAGGCTTCCCGATCGCCTACGTCGGTGACGTGGTCGGTACCGGTTCCTCGCGTAAATCGGCGACCAACTCGGTGCTGTGGTTCTTCGGCGACGACATCCCTTACGTGCCGAACAAGCGCGCTGGCGGTTTCTGCTTCGGCAGCAAAATCGCTCCGATCTTCTACAACACCATGGAAGATGCCGGCGCACTGCCAATCGAGTTCGACGTGTCGAACATGAACATGGGCGACGTGATCGACCTGTACCCGCACGCTGGCAAAGTCTGCAAGCACGGTACCGACGAAGTCATCACCACCTTCGAAATGAAGACCCCTGTGCTGCTGGACGAAGTCCGTGCCGGCGGTCGTATTCCGCTGATCATCGGCCGTGGCCTGACCGAGAAGGCTCGTGCCGAACTGGGTCTGCCGGCATTCGATCTGTTCAAGAAGCCGGAAGCACCGGCTGAAAGCACCAAGGGCTTCACCCTGGCGCAGAAAATGGTCGGCAAGGCGTGCGGTCTCGCGGAAGGCAAAGGCGTTCGTCCTGGCACCTACTGCGAACCGAAGATGACCACCGTGGGCTCTCAGGACACCACCGGTCCGATGACCCGTGACGAACTGAAAGACCTGGCGTGCCTGGGCTTCTCCGCTGACCTGGTGATGCAGTCCTTCTGCCACACCGCGGCGTATCCGAAGCCGATCGACGTGACCACCCACCACACCCTGCCTGACTTCATCATGACCCGCGGCGGCGTTTCCCTGCGTCCGGGCGACGGCATCATCCACTCGTGGCTGAACCGCATGCTGCTGCCGGACACCGTGGGTACCGGTGGTGACTCGCACACCCGTTTCCCGATGGGCATCTCGTTCCCGGCCGGTTCCGGTTTGGTCGCGTTCGCCGCTGCCACCGGTGTCATGCCGCTGGACATGCCGGAATCGATCCTGGTGCGCTTCAAAGGCAAAATGAAACCTGGCATCACCCTGCGTGACCTGGTTCATGCCATTCCTTACTTCGCCATCCAGAACGGTCTGCTGACCGTCGAGAAGAAAGGCAAGAAAAACGCCTTCTCCGGCCGCATCCTGGAGATCGAAGGCCTGGAAGGTCTGACCCTGGAACAGGCGTTCGAACTGTCCGACGCCTCGGCCGAACGTTCGGCTGCCGGTTGCACCATCAAGCTGTCGAAAGAGTCGATCACCGAGTACCTGCAGTCCAACATCACCCTGCTGCGCTGGATGATCGGCGAAGGCTACGGCGATGCACGTACCCTGGAACGTCGCGCGCAAGCGATGGAAGCCTGGATCGCCAACCCTGAGCTGATGGAAGCCGATGCCGACGCCGAATACGCCGAAGTCATCGAAATCGATCTGGCCGACATCAACGAGCCGGTACTGTGCGCGCCGAACGATCCGGACGACGCCCGTCTGCTGTCCAGCGTCGCTGGCGAGAAGATCGACGAAGTGTTCATCGGTTCGTGCATGACCAACATCGGTCACTTCCGCGCTGCCGGTAAACTGCTGGATCAGGTCAAAGGTCAGCTGCCAACCCGTCTGTGGCTGTCGCCGCCGACCAAGATGGACGCTCACCAACTGACCGAAGAAGGCTACTACGGCATTTACGGCAAGGCTGGCGCACGCATGGAAATGCCAGGCTGCTCGCTGTGCATGGGTAACCAGGCACGCGTTGAGCCGAACAGCACCGTGGTCTCGACGTCGACCCGTAACTTCCCGAACCGTCTGGGCGACGGCGCGAACGTCTACCTGGCTTCGGCCGAGCTGGCGTCCGTGGCTTCGATCCTGGGTCGCCTGCCGACCGTCGAGGAGTACATGGAATACGCTGGCAAGATCGACAGCATGGCGGCCGATGTCTACCGCTACCTGTCCTTCGACCAGATCGCCGAGTTCCGTGAAGCTGCTGCGAACGCCAAGATTCCAGTCGTTCAAGCCTAAGGTTACAAAGCAATAGAAAACGCCGCCCATCGTGAGATGCGCGGCGTTTTTTTATACCTTGGAATACCGTCCCCTGTAGGAGTGAGCCTGCTCGCGATAGCGGTGTGTCAGATACATTTGTATCGACTGACACACCGCTATCGCGAGCAGGCTCACTCCTACAGGGGGGTTAAGTGTTGAGTTTGAGGGCTTGCCGGACCGCGCCATCAACGCTCAGCCCGCTAAGCGTCACGCCATTTGCTTGCACTTCAGGCAACGCCTCCAACACGGCCAGCGCCTCATGCTTGAGTCGCGCCAGAATCAGGCGCTTGCCCTCCTGATGCACCCGCAGGAAGAACTCCTGGATCGCCTCAATGCTGGTGCCGTCCAGATCCGGGGTTTCCTCCAGACTGAGAATCACCGTGTGCAGCGCCACGTCCGAATGACGAATCAAGTGCAAAGCTGCACCAAGAACTCGCTCGACGTTAGCAAAGAACAACGCCTCACTGGGCCGCACAATCAGCACTCCCGGCTCAGTCACCGCCGTTGGGTGACGCTGCAGATCGACAAAATCATGGCCGCCGTCGATCCGACCGAGCACCTGAATGTCCGCCGCCGACATCTGTTTGAGCATCAGCAACACGCTGATGGCCACCGACACCAGCAAGCCGTCGAGAATGCCCAGCACCAACACCGCCCCCACCGCGCACAACACCAGCACCCGATCCCGGCGCCAGACGAAATAGCGCCCCAGCGGCTGCAGACTCAAGCCCCGCGCCAGCGCATGAACCACGATGGCCGCCAGAATCGGCTCCGGTGTCAGGGCGATCCACGGCAGCACCGTCAGCACGATCACCAGCACCACCAGCGCCGCCACCCCACCGGCCCAGCGAGAAGTCGCGCCAGCGGCCTCGTTCGCCGACGTTGCCGAATACCCGGCCCCCGCCGGCATGCCATGGAACAATCCGGACAACAAGTTCGCTGCGCCGAGCGCCAGCAGATCGCGGTTGGAGGTCACACGATCACCGTGCTTGAGGGCGAACGAACTGATCGAGCCGTACGACTCGGCGTACAGAATCATCACCAGCGCAAACCCCACCTCCCCCAGCCGCAGCCAGTCGGCAAACGGCAGCACCGGCAGGCTTGGCACCTCCAGGCTCAGGTCGATCAAGCCAATCATGTTCACGCCATACGCCGGAAGGTTCAGCCATTGTCCGGCGACGATGCCGATCACCACCACCAGCAAACCGCCTGGCACCCGTGGAAAGCGCGAGAACAGTCCCAAAAGCACCAGCGACACCGCTGCGACGGCCGCCGCCGGCCAGTTCCACTGCGGCAGTTGTTCGAGCAGTTGCGGGGCGAAGCGCACCAGATTGGCATCGGTCAGATGCACACCGACCACACTGGCGACCTGCTTGAGGATGATGGTCAGCGCGAGGCCGAAGGCGAAGCCGCGCAGCACCGGTTTGGCGATAAACGCAGTGACGCTGCCGAAACGAAAGATCCCCGCCAGCAAGAACAGCCCACCGGTGACCAGCACCAACCCGACCGCCAGCGTCGCGCGTAACTGCGGGTCGCCATTGACCATGGTCGCGGTGGCCGCCGCCAGCACCGCTGCTGACGAAGACGTGGCCGAGACAATGGCAAAGCGGCTGGTGCCAAACAACCCATAGCACAGCAACCCGGCAAACAGCGCAATCACCCCGGCCTGGGGCGCCAGTGCGGCGATGGTCGAATAGGCGACCGCTTCGGGTAATAGCAGACCGGCAATCGACAGACCGGCGAGGATATCCTGCCAGCGATTGGGGGGCTCTACAGATTGGGGCGCGCTCGACAATCCACTGTCTCCAGACGAAAAAAAGCCGCTGTGCGTATCACGCACAGCGGCCACTGTAGCTGAGTCTCTGGCGCTTTGGCTTACGCCGTCAGCGAATAAATCACCGCCGAAATGGCCACCAGACCGACCAGGGTAACGAATACGTTCGACGCCTGACCGCGATAGCGCGCCATCGCCGGTACTTTACGAATCGCGTACATCGGCATCAGGAACAGGATCGCCGCAATCACCGGACCGCCGACGGCCTCGATCATCCCGAGAATGCTCGGGTTCAGGGTTGCAACGATCCAGCACACCACCAGCATGAACGCCGCCACGATACGATCCAGCGCTTTGGCGCCCGGACGCTTGCCGCTCTTGACGATCAGGCCCTTGAGGCCTTCGCTGGCACCGATGTAGTGGCCGAGGAACGACTTGGAAATCGCCACAAAGGCAATCAACGGCGCCGCAAAAGCGATGGCCGGATTGCTGAAGTGGTTGGCCAGGTACGACAGGATCGACAGATTCTGCGCCTTGGCTTCGGCCAGTTGTTCCGGCGACAGGGTCAGCACGCAACTGAAGACGAAGAACAGCACCATCACCACCATCAGCAGGTGGGCGCGGCAGAGGATCTGCGAGCTGCGCTGCTCCGCATTGGCACCGTAACGACGCTTCTGGTCCACCGCGAAGGCCGAGATGATCGGCGAGTGGTTGAACGAGAACACCATCACCGGAATCGCCAGCCACAGTGTGTGCAGCAGTGCCGACGGTGCCGGCACTTGCGAAGCGGTGGTGAGAATGCCGCCATTCCAGTGCGGAATCAGGTACACCGCGAGGAACAGCAACGCGACGATGAACGGATACACCATCAGGCTCATCGCCTTGACGATCGCCTGCTCGCCGCAACGCACCACGGCCAGCAGGCCGAGGATCAGCACGAACGACAGCAGCGCGCGCGGCGGCGGCGTGATGTGCAGTTGGTGTTCGAGGAAGCTGGCGACCGTGTTGGTCAGGCCGACGCTGTAGATCAGCAGGATCGGGAAGATGGCGAAGAAGTACAGCAGGGTGATCAGCGCGCCGGCCTTGATGCCGAAATGCTGCTCGACCACCTCGGTGATGTCGGCGCCTTCGCGACCGGAGAGCACGAAGCGGGTCAGGCCGCGGTGAGCGAAGAATGTCATCGGGAAGGCCAGCAGCGCGAGGATCACCAGCGGCCAGAAGCCACCCAGACCCGCGTTGATCGGCAAAAACAGGGTACCGGCGCCAATGGCCGTCCCGAACAGTCCCAACATCCACGTGGTGTCATGGCGATTCCAGCTCGACAGTTCAGCTGGTGCTGCCGCTTCATAGCGTGCGTCGACGCTATTGGCCTGATCATTCATCCGGTCGGATCTCCGCATTCCGGTCACTTGCCACTCGGTCAGGACGCGTCGGAAAAAACCGACAGACATGCTCCGGCCGAAACAGGGGCGCGATTCTCCGCGATAAATGAGCAGAAGCAAAGACTTAGCTGAGGAATGGTTGTACGGAGCAGATCAGCGGGTTGTCGTTTTCGGGAAAATGGCTGTCGGCTCCGGATACGTGCGATGTCGTTTTCCGGCAAGTTTCAATGTAATACGAGCGGGAAGACTTGATCAGATTGATCGAGCCAGCATGAATCCGAGTGACATGCAAAACAGGCCGAACACCAGCATTCCCCAGATTGGGTACATATCGCCCTTGTTTTTGACGCGCATTCTTTCAACGTCCTCATCGTATTCTCGATCTGCCCGTTCAATCATGGCCTGACGGTCAAATGTACTCATGGTGATTTCCTTTTTTAGAGAGGGGTCTGAATGGTACAAACGCAAACACTTAAACCTTGAGTGAAAGTCCTACTGCGGCTGCTGTTGCGGTCAACACCCCAGTGACTACCGCAAACGGATAAAAATACGTATCCCACCTCAACTTCTTTTCTTCCGCTATAAGCTTTTTTCTCTCGGCCGCCAGTTTCCGTATTTCACTCATTATCCTTTCGAGTTCCAGGTGTTCTCGATTGTTTTGAAGCATTTGCCTTCCTTGGCTGTTGGTAGTCACTGCCCAAGCTACTTTGTGCCTCCATGATTTCGCGTTCATCACCATTCCGGTAGCAGACGCATCCGCCAAACTCGTAGGCAAAATCCGCGAAAAACGTAGGTAGCCTCGTACAAAAACAGCGGCGAGTTCATCACCCTACACTTTCAATCTGGCCGACATGTTCTAGCGTGAGATCAGTCCCCTGCCTCACGGAGTCTCTGCCCATGCCCCTCGTCCGCGTCGAAATCAAAAAACACTCTGACCCCACCTTCGCCAAACGCATCGGCGAGCAGATCTACGCCGCCATGCGCAGCACCATCAACGTGCCGGAGCACGACAACTTCCAGATCCTCAACGAGCACGACGGCGAGCATTTCATCTTCGACCCGCAGTACCTGGGCATCCAGCGCAGCGATCGGTTGGTGATCATCCAGATCACCCTCAATGAAGGGCGGACGCTGGAGCAGAAAAAAGCCCTGTACCAGACCATCGCGCACAACCTGAACACCCAACTGGGCATCCGCCTGGAAGACGTGTTCATCAATCTGGTGGAAGTCAAAAAGGAGAATTGGTCGTTCGGCAACGGCATCGCTCAATACGCCAGTTGACAGCCCTTCGCCGCCGCCAGCATGATCGGCGGCATGAACCTTCGCCCGCTGCACCTCACCCGTACCACCACGACCGCCACCGGCGGGTCGTGGTGTTGCTGCCTGAGATGAATCCAGCGCAGTGAACCCAAGGCCCCGCCAGCAATGGACGGGGCCTTGCTGTTTCTCCCGTCCGTGCGGCACTTGCAGCCCTCAAGGAGAAACATCATGTCCGCAGCATTGTTGATCATCGATATGCAGGTCGGTCTGTTCCATGGCCCGGAAAAACCCCACGACGGCGAACGTGTGCTCGCCAACATCCAGCAGCTGATCCACCAGGCACGCCTGCAACACGTGCCGATCTACGCCGTACGCCACACCGGCCCGACAGGTTCGCCGATTGCCGCCGGCAGCCCCTTCTGGCAATTGCTGCCGGAACTTGACCTGAATGCCGAGTCCGACCACGTGTTCGACAAGTCCCGACCCAACGCCTTCCATGGCACCGATCTGGCGCAGCAACTCAACACTAATCAGATTGACGACCTGTACCTGGTCGGCATGAAAACCCAGTTCTGCGTCGACGCCACCTGCCGCGCCGCTGCTGATCTGGGCTTCAAACCGTTGCTGGTGGCCGACGCCCACACTTGCATGGACACCCCCGCATTACCCGCCCACATCATTATCGAGCACCATAACGCCACCCTCGGCGGGGCATTTACGCGGCTGATCAACAGCGCCGACGTGAGCTTCTGACGAAGCGCCCGCGCGCTCCCCGTTTCAGCTCCTACACTGGCTGAAGCGGGGCTGCGGCCACCATTGCCAAACCGCTCTGGAATCAGCACTCTG
This sequence comes from Pseudomonas fluorescens, assembly GCF_004683905.1. Lineage (NCBI taxonomy): Bacteria > Pseudomonadati > Pseudomonadota > Gammaproteobacteria > Pseudomonadales > Pseudomonadaceae > Pseudomonas > Pseudomonas fluorescens. The sequence continues at coordinate 2,552,329 of NZ_CP038438.1, read as the reverse complement.
ACAAGACTTTCGCGACCACACCGTCATAGATCACAGGAGCCGCGCAATGCCCGCCACCGTTCTGGTACTGGTTGAAACCATCAATGACTATTTGCCGATTCTCGAGCATCAGGGTTTTCACCTGATCCTCGCACCAACCCCTGCCGAACGTGCGCAAGCCATCGCCAGCCACGGCGCACGGATCGACGCGGTGCTGACCCGTGGCCCGCTGGGACTGACCGCTGAGGAAATCGCCGCCCTGCCGGCGCTGAAAATCATCACCGTGATCGGCGCCGGTTATGAACACGTTGACCTGCAGGCTGCCAGCGATCGCGGGATCACCGTGACCAATGGTGCCGGGGTCAACGCCTCGTCGGTGGCCGATCATGCGATGGCGATGCTGTTGGCGCTGGTGCGCGACATTCCGCGCTGCGACGCGGCGGTGCGCCGGGGTGAATGGCCGAAGATCATGCGCCCGTCGCTGGCCCATAAGCGCCTGGGCATTCTCGGCCTGGGCGCGGTGGGCATGGCGATTGCCAAACGTGCTCACCTCGGTTTCGACATGCAGATCAGTTACCACAACCGTCAACTGCGCAGTGATGTGCCCTATACGTTCTGCTCGACGCCGACCGAACTGGCGCGGGCCTCGGACTTTCTGATCGTCGCCACGCCGGGCGGGATTGGCACCCAGCATCTGGTGACTCGCCCGGTGCTCGACGCCCTTGGCCCGAACGGTTTCATCGTCAACATCGCGCGGGCCAGTGTGATCGCCACCGCTGAGCTGATCAGCGCCCTTGAGCAACGGCGGATTGCCGGCGCCGCACTGGACGTGTTCGATCACGAACCGCAGGTGCCGGATGCGCTGAAAACCCTGAGTAATGTGATTCTCACGCCACACGTCGCCGGCCTGTCACCCGAGGCCACCCAAGGCACGGTGGAACTGGTGGGAAAAAACCTCGTGGCGTTCTTCTCAGGGCAACCGGTGCTGACGCCCATCGCCCTGCCCCCCAGGCTCAACAACCAGCGCGTGCATTGAAAAGAGCCGGCAGCGCCCTGCTGCCGTACCTATTCGAAACGCTGATTATCCTGCAACACGCTAACCTATAAGACCGCTGCGCGCTTGTGGCCGCCCGAGTGCGCCATTAGATTAGCCAATGATGTCTGGCCTCCAAAATAAGCAGAAGGGATAAGCATGGCGCTTACTGACCAGTCCACCCGGATCCGCTCTGGCGAAGAACTCGATGCCAGCCTGATCGATCCATACTTGAAGGCGCACATTCCGGACCTGACCGGCACCCCGCAGATCAGCCAGTTTCCAGGCGGTGCGTCGAACCTGACTTACCTTCTGGAATACCCGCAGCAGGAGTTCGTGCTGCGCCGGCCGCCGTTCGGCCACAAGGCCAAATCCGCCCACGACATGGGCCGCGAATTCCGCATCCTCAATCAACTGCTCGACGGTTTCCCCTACTGCCCGAAAGCCTACGTGCACTGCACCGACGAGTCGGTGATCGGTGCCGAGTTCTATGTGATGGAACGGGTCAAGGGCATCATCCTGCGCTCCGACCTGCCGCCAGAACTGGGCCTCGATGCAGCGAAAACCGAAGCGCTGTGCAAGAGCTTCATCGACCGTTTCGTCGAGCTGCACCGGGTTGACTACAACGCCTGCGGCCTCGGCGATCTGGGCAAGCCTGAAGGCTATGTCGCCCGTCAGATCAAAGGCTGGAGCGAGCGCTACGAAAAAGCCCTGACCCCGGACGCGCCGCACTGGGAGAAAGTCAAAGCCTGGCTCAACGACAAGATGCCGGCCGACCATCCGACCTCGAGCATCGTCCACAACGACTATCGCTTCGACAACGTGATCCTTGACCCGAACAACCCGATGCAGATCATCGGCGTGCTTGACTGGGAACTGACTACCCTCGGCGATCCGCTGATGGACCTGGGCAACACCCTCGCCTACTGGATTCAGGCCGATGATCCGGCACCGGTGCAACTGATGCGCCGCCAGCCCAGCCACGCCCCGGGCATGCTGACCCGACGCGAATTCGTCGATTACTACGCCGAACGCTCGGGCATCCAGATCGACAATTTCGACTTCTACTACACCTACGGCCTGTTCCGTCTGGCCGGCATCGTGCAGCAGATCTACTACCGCTTCTACCACGGCCAGACTCAGGACAAACGCTTCGCGCAGTTCATTCACATGAACAAACTGCTGGAGCACATGAGCCTGCAGGTCATTGCGAAATCGAGCCTCTGACGGCCCACACCAAGGAACCCTTATGTCCAAGACTCAGTTGTTCGACCTCGACGGCAAAATCGCATTCGTCTCCGGCGCCAGCCGTGGCATCGGCGAAGCCATCGCCAAACTGCTGGCCCAGCAAGGCGCCCACGTGATCGTCTCGAGCCGCAAGCTCGAAGGCTGCCAGCACGTCGCCGACGCGATCATCGCCGCCGGCGGCAAGGCCACCGCCGTGGCCTGCCACATTGGTGAAATGGAACAGATCAGCCAAGTCTTCGCCGGGATCAAGGAACAGTTCGGTCGCCTCGATATTCTGGTGAACAACGCGGCGACCAACCCGCAGTTCTGCAACGTGCTGGACACCGATCTGGGTGCGTTCCAGAAGACTGTCGACGTGAACATCCGTGGCTACTTCTTCATGTCGGTGGAAGCCGGCAAGCTGATGCGCGAGAACGGTGGCGGCAGCATCATCAACGTCGCCTCGATCAACGGGATTTCACCGGGCGTGTTCCAGGGCATCTACTCGGTGACCAAGGCCGCCGTGATCAACATGACCAAAGTCTTCGCCAAGGAATGCGCGCAATTCGGCATCCGCTGCAACGCCTTGCTGCCGGGCCTGACCGACACCAAATTCGCTTCGGCCTTGGTGAAGAATGACGCGATCCTCAAGCAGGCACTGACGCAGATCCCGCTCAAGCGCGTGGCCGATCCGAGTGAAATGGCCGGGGCGGTGCTGTATCTGGCAAGTGATGCATCGAGCTACACCACCGGGGTTTCGCTGAATGTGGATGGTGGGTTCCTGTCCTGATCTCTCTGACAAATGATTAACCCTGTGGGAGCGGGCTTGCTCGCGAAGTCGGAGTGTCAGGCAGCATTGCCTTGAATGACACACCGCATTCGCGAGCAAGCCCGCTCCCACAGGGGTTATCCGTAAGACAGTGACTTTGGGTAATTGCCTGACAAAGTGCACCGGCAAGTACCCCTACAGCACTATTGCGTGACACACCGGGTGGTGGTGATATGCCGAGTGACCTGCTCGTCAACATACATATCGCCCGACACCTGAGTGTTTTCCAGGGTCTGACAGGTACGCACCGGCGGTGGTGGCGGTGCAGCAGGAGGCGGTGGCGGAGGACTGGCGCAGCCGCTCAATAGCGCGACAGAGAAAGCCAGCGACAACGGCAGATACACGCGTTTCCCAGGATTATTCATAGGACGACCCGCGATGAATGGAAGAGCCACTTCCGCAATCGCGCACGAATACCGCGGATGACGGAAGACCTGACCACTCATTCTTTATAGCCGACCACCCTGTAAGCGCCAGTGAAATGGAGGGGGATAAGGGAATTGGCTGTCGATTTTGCGGGGAGTAACTCTGTTTGGGAGGGGTACATCAACAAGAATTTTTTGACTGGAAGGCCGCCATCGCTGGCAAGCCAGCTCCCACAGGGGTTGAGTATTCCTGACTGAAATGGGTCAGCTGTCAGGCCGCCTTCGCGAGCAAGCCCGCTCCCACAGTTGGGCCGGGTGCATCACCAAAAATTGGTCGGCTGTCAGGCCGCCTTCACCAGCAGGCTGACTCCTGCAATTCAGAGAGCGAGCCCCCCATGCGGCGAAGCCGCCCCACTCAACACAATGAGCGTTAGCTCGAGTACCGCTTTTGATCTGAGGGCCCGTCGGCAGGCTGAGTGGAGGGATTTATCCGGGGGTGGGAGCGCAGCGACCGTTTGGCGCAGCCAAACACAGCGAGAGGAGGTGCAGCGAAGCAAACCGTAGGCGCTGCCCCCCGGATGAATCCCGCAGCGAAGGAACCCGAGCCTAAGCGAGGGCCGAACGTCAGGGTAAAGCCTTTTTGGTTACTTTTTCGGCGTCTGGAAAAAGTGACCCGCCGTAAGGGCGGAACCCTAAGTGACCGTTACCGCAGCAACGGATATACACCCAAAACGAGAGTGTCAGATTTTTTGTGTGCGGGCCGGTAATGGCCTGCCGTCAGGCAGGCCTTCATTTCACCAGTTCGGCCTGATGAATCGGTCTCCATATAAAACCGCAAACTGATTCATGGCGTTTTTCCAGTCATGGGCGGCGCTGCCCCAGTTGGCGGTGATGTTTTTCAGCGCCAGCCAGATCAGTTTTGTCGCCGCCTCATCGGTTGGAAAGTGGCCTCTTGTCTTGATGATCTTGCGTAACTGCGAATTGATGCTTTCGATCGCGTTGGTGGTGTAGATCACTTTGCGTATCGCGGGTGGGAACACGAAAAATGGGATAACCCGCTCCCAGGCGCGTCTCCAAGCCGCCGCTATCGTCGGATACTGCTTGCCCCACGGCCCCGCTTCGAAGGCGTCCAGAGCCTGTTCGGCGACATCGGCATTGAGAGCTTGATAAATCGGCTTAAGGGCCTTGGCCAGTTCACGGCGCTTGTCCCACGCCGCGTAATCAAGGCTGTTGCGGATCAAATGGACGATGCATGTCTGCAGCGTTGTCTCTGGAAACACCGCACTCAAAGCCTCCGGCATACCTTTGAGCCCGTCAGTTACCGCGATCAGCACGTCTTCGACGCCCCGGGTTTTGAGGTCATTGAAGACCTTCATCCAGAACTTGGCACCTTCAGTGTTCTCGATCCAGATCCCCAAAATATCTCGGGTCCCATCCGGCAGCACGCCCAGAGCCAAGTAGATGGCCTTATTGCGAACCACGCCTTCGTCACGGATCTTGACCCGCAGAGCATCGAAGAAAATGACCGGATACATGGGCTCAAGCGGGCGTTGCTGCCAGGTACTGACTTCCTCCAGAACCGCATCGGTGACGGAGCTGATGAAGTCATGAGAGACATCTGTGCCGTACTGTTCCGAGAGGAAAGCACGAATCTCGCGAACGCTCATGCCACGGGCATACATGGCGATGATTTTGTCGTCGAAACCCGTGAAACGGCGCTCGTGCTTGGGGATCAGGATCGGGGCGAAACTGCCGTCGCGGTCTCTGGGAATATCCAGACGCAACGGGCCGTCTTCGGTCAGCACGGTCTTGCTGCTTCTGCCATTACGCTGATTACTCGAATCCTCAGGGCGCTCCGCGCCCTGAGGATAACCAAGGTGGTGCCCCATCTCGGCGCCAAGGGCTCGCTCGATCAGCGCTTTCTTAAACGCCATCGCGGCATCCTGAATAGCGTCGGCACTCATCGGGCCGCTGACGAACTGGTCGATCAGCTCTTGGGGAATGGAAGGAAGGTCACGCTGGGCCTCTCGGGCCGGTTTCTTTTTGGTCGGCATACATGCACCTCTGCGACATGTTATGCCCGAACACAAAATTTATGACACTCCCCCCAAAACAAACCAACACCAAAACCCTAGGCCATATCCGGATCCCGAGCAGCCCGCAAAGAATTGCTCTCCAACTCATACCGCAACTCATCCACCAGCGCCGCCACCGACTCAGGCGTACGCAACGCATTGAGCTTCAACCCACTGATCACCAGATCCACCTGCCCCGAATCCGGGTGATACAACTTCACCGTCAGCGAATGATCCCCATCCACTGAACACTCGCACGCCAATGGCGAAAAACTCTGTTCGAGGCTGGCGCGCAACTGCGCAAGATTCATCATGGAGCCTGTTCCTTTAGCTGTTTCGAAGGGAGACGATCCCAAGCCAAACAGGCTCGTATCGCACCCCAACAGACTAAGAACTGCCCTATCTCACCAGAACCTGCATTTGCACCGCATCAGCTAGTGCATTTGCACCTACCGCTGACCCTTCGCGCCGCGCTCGCCAGAAAACAGACCACGCTCCCGCGCCCAGACAATCGCCTCGCTGCGACTGTGTACATCAAGCTTGGAATACACGGTCGCCACATGATTGCGCACGGTGTTCGGCGCGAGTTTCAGGCGGGCGGCGATCTCCTTGTCGGCCAGGCCTTCGCAGATCAGCCCCAGCACGTCGCGCTCACGCGCCGTCAGGTCAGTGAACGACACGCTCGGCAGTTGCGGCGAGTTGACCTTCTTCACATTGGCCAGTTTTTCGATCAGCGTCCGGCTGAACCACGAAGCGTCTTTCATCACCTCTTCAATCGCCGCCACCAGCTCCAGCTCGGTGCGCTTGCGTTCGGTGATGTCCATCAGCACCAGCAGATAGCACGGCGTGTCCTGAATATTCACGGTGTCCGCAGACACCGCGCACTCCAGCAGATCCGCGTCCTTCTTGCGCACCCGCACATCGACCCGATCCACTCGTCCGCTTTTCGCCAAGGCGGTCAGCAGTCGGGCCCGCGCACCATCGTCGTCAATGAAATTCAGCTGCGTCACGGTTTTGCCGACGACGTCGTCATTCTCGTACGCCAGGGTGTCGAGGAACGCCTGATTGACATCGATCACCTGCTGTTCGTCGGCGGTGCAGATCAGAATCGGCACCGGAGTCAGGCGGAACGCCTTGGCAAAGCGCTCTTCACTCTGACGCAGCGCAACTTCGGCCTTGTGGCGCAGCTCCATGTCGACGAAGGAAAACAGCATGCAATCCTCATCATTGAGCACCAACGGTTGCCCGGCGACGATCACTTGCTTGCTGCCGCCATCGGGCAGGCGCAGTTGAGCCTGCATCTGCGGAATGGTCGCCACATCGCGCAGGCGCTGGATCGCCAGATCCTTTTTTTCGGCCTGCTCGAAGATGTCGATTTCATAGGCCGAGGTGCCGATCACCTGCTCGCGGGTGTAACCGGTCATCTCCAGAAACCCCGGATTGACCTTGATGTAGCGCAAATCGCTGAGGCGGCAGATCACCGCCGGCGCCGGGTTGGCATTGAAGGTCTTTTCGAAGCGCTGCTCGGCGTTCGCCCAATCGGTGACGTCGCTCATGATCAGCACCAGTGACTCCGGCTGCCCTTCGCGATCAGTCAGGATCATGCTGCGCACGCTGTGCACCCAGACGTGCTCGGGATCATTCACGGCAGACACTTCGATCAGCACGTCGTTGAAGGCTTCGCAGCGTGCAGCGCGGCTGATCGGATAGTGTTCCGGGGGCACCGTATGATTGTTGCGATAGCGCAGGCTGAAGCGCTTGGCATACTCATCGGCATTAGTGCCCAGCTCACCGATCCGGCTGACACCGTGCATCGCCAGCGCCGCCTCATTGGCCCAGAGGATGCTCTGATCGAGCTCCAGCAGAATCACCCCGTCGGACAGCCCGGCGATGATCTGCTGCAGCTGGCGACGGTTGGTTTCAGTGGTCAGGACTTCCTGGCTCATTGGATCTCCACAGGGAATTCGCGTGTGAAGATTACGACCGCAGGCGTTCGTGATCGTGCCGAACTCTTCAACAACACCACAAATCCCTGTAGGAGTGAGCCTGCTCGCGATAGCGGTCTGTCAGCCACATCAACTCTGACTGACACACTGCTATCGCGAGCAGGCTCACTCCTACAGGGGATCAATGGTGATCTGAAGTTTCCACCAGCTCCCGCAACGTATCGAGAAACAGCTTGAGCACTGGCGAGGCATCATCCGCCCGGTAAGTCGCATACAACGGCACCTCCGGCAGCGCCGGTGTCAGCTTGCGAAACACCAACCCAGCCGGGGCCAACTGCTCGATAGAAGCAGGCAGCAGCGCCACCCCGAAACCGGCGCGCACCAGACTGAGCAAGGTCTGCACCTCGATCACCTGCTGGCGGATCTGCGGGGTGAATCCGGCCTGAATGCAGCACTGATAAAGGAAGTTGGCGAACCGCGACTGCTTCAGTTCCAGCGCGACAAACGGTTCCTGTGCCAGATCCGCCGGGGCCAGAAGCTCGCGGCTGGCCAGCGGATGATCGGCCGGCATCACCACATGAATCGGCTCGTAGATCAACAACTCGTTGCGCAGCAACGGATCGTCATAACCCACGCGAAACACGCAGGCGTCGATACGTTTTTCCTTCAACGCCTTGACCTGCGCCGCCGGGGTCATTTCATGCAGGCGCCAGTTCACCTGCGGATAGCGCTCGCGAAACAGGTGCAGGGCTCTGGGCAGCACGCCGACCATCACCGAGCTGATCATGCCGATTTCCAGCTCGCCAAGCTGCCCGCGCCCGGTCTGGCGCGTCAGGTCCAGCGCCCGTTCCAGTTGTTCGAACACCAGCGGCGCCTGCTCCTTGAGCATCTGCCCCGCCGCTGTCAGTTCGACCCGGTGGTGACTGCGCTCGAACAACGGCGTGCCCAGCTCCTCCTCCAGCAGGCGAATCTGCTGGCTCAGCGGTGGCTGGCAGATGTGCAAACGCTCCGCCGCCCGACCGAAATGCAGCTCATCGGCCAGGGCCATGAAGTACCGCAGCAGGCGCAGGTCCATGGCGCTTACCCCGGACTCAGCGGCGTTGAGCGCTGGCGCACGCCGGTCAGCGCAAACAAGGCGTTGGCAATCGCCGGCGCCACCGACGGACTGCCCAACTCGCCTACGCCACCGGGCTTGCCCGGCTCGCCATCCAGCACCACGATATCGGTGGCCGGCATGTCCGACATGCGGGTCACGCGGTAGTCGTGGAAATTGCTCTGCACCACCCTGCCCTGTTGAATGTCGAGGCGATCAAACAACGCATGGCCCAAGCCCCACATCAGTCCGCCGTAGATCTGCTCCTCGACCCCGCCCGGCGACACCGCCAGACCGCAATCGACCACGCAGGTCAGCTTCTCCACTTTCGACTTGCCATCGACCGTCGCGACCCGCGCCACCACCGCGATAAAACTGGTGTAACCCTGATTGGTCGCAATCCCCAACGCAGTGCCGGGCGGTAACGGCTGGCCCCATCCGGCGCGTTCGGCAGCCTGTTTCAGCACCGCCACATGCCGTGGCCGCTCCTGCATGTTGGCCAGACGGAACGCCAGCGGATCCGCGCCTGCCGCATGGGCCAGTTCGTCCATGAAACTCTCGACGGCGAACACGTTGGGGATGAAGCTCACCGAGCGATACCAGCCGCTGGGCACATGGCTTTCGTGCTTGACCCAGTTCAGCTCCAGATGCGGCGGACGGTAGGCGAAGTCCCACGCGGTGATCGCTTCGGTGGTGCTGTAATCCATGTGATCCGGGCGTTCGAAATAGCCCGGCTCCCACTGCTCCGGCGAGGCGGGTGATACCGCGTGCAGTTTCAGCGCAGCGAGGTTGCCCTGGGCATCCAACGCGCCTTTGACTCGGTGCAGTGTGGCCGGGTGATTGAACAGTGCGTGCATCTCGTCTTCACGACTGTTGAGCAACTTCACCGGTACACCGGTTTGCTGCGCCAGATACGCCACCTCGAACAACCAGTATTTGGCTTCCCGCGCACCGAAACTGCCGCCGGATACCAGTTCGTTGATGGTGACTTTGTCCTTGGCGATGCCACACACGGTTTGCGCGGCTTCCAGCGCTGACGATGGCACCTGCACGCCGCCCCAATAGGTGATTGCGCTGTCCTGCACGTGCGCGGTGATGCAGATTGGTTCCAGCGGGTTCTGCACCTTGTACGGCATGCGGTAATCGGCTTCGATCAGTTGCGCCGCGTGCGGCCATTGCGCGCCGACATCGCCATGCGTCATGGCTTTGATGGTTTGGCTGTTCGGGTCGGAAATAGCGGCAGCCTGGGCCTTGGCCAGTTCCGCGCTGTCGAACCCGGCCAGCGGCGAATCGCTCCATTTGATCTCCAGCACTTTGCGCCCCTGCTGCGCCGCCCAGAACGTCTCGGCCAGCACCGCGACGCCTTCCAGATTGCCGCCGAGCACGTCCGGGCGCCCAGGGATTGCAAGCACCTGGCGCACGCCCGGCACCTGCAATGCCGCCGCCGAATTCACGCTGACGACTTTCGCCCCGACCACCGGCGCGCGCTGAATCACTGCCACCATCATCCCCGGCAACTGCACGTCGATGCTGTACTTGAAGCGCCCGCAGACCTTGGCCGCGGCATCGCGCTTGTGCCGCAGTTTGCCGATGTATTTGAACTGCGTCGGATCCTTCAGCGTGACACCGGCCGGCGCCGGCAAATGCGCCGCCACGCCGACCAGTTCGCCGTAGCCGAGGCTGCGTTTGCTGGGCAGATGAACCACCCGACCTTCTTCGGTGCTGCAGCTGTCGGGGCTGACTTTCCATTGCTGTGCTGCCGCCGCGATCAGCAGCGCCCGCGCCGTGGCCCCGGCCATACGCAGGCGCTCGTATTCCAGCGACACACTGGTGCTGCCGCCGGTGGAAAAGACTTTCCAGACCGGGTGAATGTAGGTGTCGAAGAACGGATCTTCCGGGGTGATCACCTGCACGGTCATCGGGTTCACATCCAGCTCTTCGGCCACACACGCGGCCAACGCCGTTTGCGTGCCGGTGCCGGAATCGTGTTTGTGCACCACCAGTTTCACTGTGCCGCCGGGGAAGATCCGCACCCAGGCGTTGGGCTCGAATTCGGTGGCCGGCGCCGGAGCTTTCGGGTCGCTGGCGGCGCTGCCGGAGGGCAGATACAAGGCAATCGCCAGGCCCGAAGCCACCGTCGCCGCTTGCTTGAGAAAGACCCGGCGTGACGGTTCGAGCAAGGTGTCGTCGCGCAGGCTCATCACGCCTCCTTCGGCGCGTTCGCCGCGCGCTTGATCGCTTTGTTGATCCGCGCGTAAGTGCCGCAACGGCAGATATTGCCGGTCATCGCATTGCGGATCGAATCGTCGGTTACCGCCGCGCCGGTGTTGAGCAGCGCGGCGGCGGACATGATCTGCCCGGATTGACAGTAGCCGCATTGCGGCACATCTTCGGCGACCCAGGCCAGTTGCAGCGGATGGCTTTCGTTCGGCGACAAACCTTCGATGGTGGTGATGCTGTGGCCCGCGACGGCGGCCAGCGGCAACTGGCAGGAACGCACCGCGACACCGTCCAGATGCACGGTGCAGGCACCGCACAGGCCCATGCCGCAGCCGAATTTGGTGCCGGTGAGTTTCAGTTGATCACGCAGTACCCATAACAAGGGCATGGAGGGGGACGCCTCATCCAGCTCGCGTCGTTCGCCGTTAACCGTGAATGCGATCATTGTCAGGCTCCAAAAGAGCGGCCCGTCTTTGTGCGGGCCTGGTGACCGATTATTGGAAGCCCACGCAACACGCGGCCAGCGACGATTTCTGCCAACCGGTGTAAGCAGGACTAACAACATGTACAAGCGATACCCGTCGGTGCAGTCCATGAGCGCGTTCATCCAAGCGGCGCGCAGCGGCAGTTTCTCCAGCGCTGCGCGCAAGCTCGACCTGACGCACAGTGCGATCAGCCAGCAGATTCGCGCACTGGAAGATTTCATCGGTCAGCCGTTGTTCGTACGTGAGGGCGGCGGCAGCAACCTCACCGATGCCGGGCAGTTGTTTGCCAGCGTGCTAGCGGACGGGCTGGCGCAGATCGACCGGGCGCTGTCCTCGGTGAAAAACCGCAGCGTGGCGCAACGCCTGACCCTGGACGTGGACAGTGAACTGGCGCAGAGCTGGCTCAATCCGCGCCTGCCGGAGTTGCTCGACGGACTGCCGGATTACGAGGTGACGCTGCGGTCGATGCCGCGCAGTGATCGCAGCAGCTTCGAGCGGGTGGATCTGGCGTTGCGTTACGGTTATGGCGATTGGGATGACTGCGAGATGACGCAGATCTGCGGCGACCGGGTGCTGGCGGTGGCTTCACCGGCGCTGCTTGAGCGCTATGGTTTGCAGTTGCCGCTGAGCCCGGCGCAGATCCTTGAATTGCCGCTGTTGGGCTATACGCGGCGCTCGTGGATACCGTGGCTGGATGCGGCCGGAATGCCCCCGGTAGAGCCAGCGGCGCGGGTGATTTTCGATAATGCGGCGAACCTGATTGCGGCTGCCGAAGCCGGGGTTGGTGCCGGGCTGGTGCGCGGTTTACTCGCCGCCGATGCGTTGCGCAATGGGCGGCTGGTGGCGTTGAACGAGGCGCAGATTGCTGCGCATTACAACCTGTATGCGGTTTGGCCGCATGGGCAGGCCGAGCGTGTGGCGCCGGTGGTTGAGGTCATCAAACAGTTGGCTCTGTGTACGCTTGAGAACGCTGCCCTCACCCTAGCCCTCTCCCAGAGGTAGAGGGGACCGATTGGGGAATATTGACGAATTACGCCGACGTGAAAGCTCAGCTGTGAATCCATAATCGACTGGATCTTTCAGGTCGATGTAAACCGAAAGACACCTCCGTAGGTTCCCTCTCCCTCCGGGAGAGGGCTAGGGTGAGGGCAAGGCTCTTGATCCAAGGCCCATATCCCAGAAGTATCACCACCCCACCCAATTAATATTGTACGAACCCTCCCCCGCCTTCCAATACTCGCCCTCAGCAACCACCCACCCGGGCCGGATGCGAACAGGCGAGGGAATGCGCGAGTGCTGCGCATAGAAATGGCCGATAGCCCGGGGCGTGGATGCCGAGAGCCGCAAGGCTCCCTTCCCCGCTATCAGGAGATCGACTTCAATGATCATCGATATCAGCTGCTATCCCACGGATCTCGTGGACCTCGCCTGGAGGCATGACGGTGACCCGTTCACCGGCGAGCGTTTGCTGGAGATGATGGATGGCCCGTACATGGTCAACGGCAAACCTCGCCGGATCGACAAAGCCTTCATCCAGCCGCCGCAGGGCAACACCATTTACACCTGGACCGACGGCGAACTCTCGGGCCGTGAATCCATCGACGCCTACATGGCCTACACCCTGAAAATGGTGCAGACCTACCCCGATCGTTTCATCGGCTGCTTCGTCTACAACCCGCGCTGCGGTGTGGAAAACGGCGTCGAGGCGATCGAGCGCTACGTCAAGGAGCACGGTTTCAAGATGGTGCAGATGCAGGCCAATATGCACGCCTACCGGCCTGATCGTGCACTGGACTGGGTGCGCCCATGCTTCGAGAAGTGCGCCGAGCTAGGTATTCCGGTCAAGCTGCACACCGGTGACGGCCCGTACAGCATCCCCTCGGAATGGGTGCCGATGATCAAGGAATTCCCCAACGTGAATTTCATCATGGCCCACTTCGGCGTGCAGACCGGCGGGGTCTACGTGTTCGAACCGATGCAATGGGCGATGGAACTGCCCAACGTCTATTGCGAATCCGGCTGGTGCCTGCAATCGCGGATCGTCGAGTTCGCCAAGGTCTTGCCAACGCACAAGATCCTGTTCGGCACCGACACCCCGCCGAACGAACCGGGCATGTGGCTGCGCCTGCTCGAAGTGCTGTGCCACGAGCCGCCGCAAGGCCTGAACCTCGACGAAGACACCCTCGAGGAATACCTGGGCAACAACACCGCGCGGATGATCGGCCTCGAACCGACCCCGCCGCCGCGTTCCGTTTCCGAAGCAGAGGCGCAACTCAAGCGCCCCGTCACCACGCAACTGGCCAGGAGCTGAACCGATGATCATCGACACCCATCTGCACCCCACCAATCTGGTCGACGAGGCCTGGCGCCACACCGGCGAACCGTTCACCGGCGAGCGCATGCTCAAACTGATGGACGGCCCGTACATGATCAACGGCAAACCGCGCCGCATCGACATGGGTTTCATCCAGCCGCCACCGGGCAACACCGGTTATCGCGACGGTAACCGCCGGGGCCGCGAGGGCGTGCGCGACTACATGTCGTATGTCGCCGAACTCTGTGTGAAGTACCCGGATCGCTTCATCGGCAACTTCAACTTCAACCCGCGCTGGGGACCGGAAAACGGTGCGGCGGAGCTGGAATTCCACATCAAGGAATACGGCTTCAAGATGCTCAAGCTGCACGCCAACATGCACGGCTATCGCCCGGATCGGGCGCTGGACTGGTTGCGTCCGGCGATGAAAGTCTGCGCCAAGTACAACATCGTGGTGCTGATCCATACCGGCGACGGCCCGTACACCATTCCGACGATGTTCTACCCGATCATCCGTGAGTTCCCGATGGTCAATTTCATCATCGGCCACTTCGGCATCCAGACCGGCGGCAACTACTCGTTCGAGGCGTTCTGGATGGCGATGGACACGCCGAACGTGTACTGCGAATCGGGTTGGTGCTTCCAGTCGCGGATCGTCGAATTCGCCAAGGAGCTGCCGCGCAACAAGATCGTGTTCGGCACCGACTCGCCGCCGAACGAACCGGGCATGTGGCTGCGCGAACTGGAGGTGTTGTGCTCACCGGCACCGCAGGGCTTGGGCATCGATGAGGATCATCTGGAGGACTACCTGGGCAACAACATCGCCCGGTTGTGTGGGATCGAACCGACGCCACCGCCGAAGGATCTGGTTGAGGCGGATATTCGCCTGACCACCACGTACTTGTAGCCACACACAATCCATGTGGGAGCGGGCTCGCTCGCGAAAGCGGTGCGTCATTCAACAATGAAGGTGGCTGATCCACCGCATTCGCGAGCAAGCCCGCTCCCACATTGGGGCCGTGTTACGACAGTTACACAGCGACTTTACAGGCACGAAGATGACCCGGCGTTCCCTCGACCGGCAGGCCAACGGCTGCTCGATCGAACGCCCTCTCACCCCTGCGTGCCTGCTTTTTACGAGGTGAAACCATGACCCGTTCGACGCTCGGCGATTCTCAGGATTTTCACGTGTTCATCGACGCCTATCGCCGTGAATACCCGGACGATGTGCTGACCATCACCCAACCCGTTTCTGCCGATCAGGACATCACCGCCCTGGTCGATGCCCTCGCCGCACAGGGTCGCGATCCGTTGCTGATCTGCGAAAACGTCGGCGGCCTCAAGGTAACGGTGGCAACTAACCTGTTCGCCTCCCGCACCCGCATTGCCCGGTTGTTCGATGTCACCCCGGCACAACTGCACGAAACCTTCCAGCGCCGCGCCAACCAGCCCATCGCCCCGCGCTACGTGGAAAGCGGCCCCGTGCTTGATGAAGTGTTCGAAGGCGAAGCCGTAGATCTGGCGCTGCTGCCGATGCTCAAGCATTTCGACAGCGATCGCGGGCCGTACATCACCAACGCGATCATCATCGCCGAGGACCCGCTGACCGGCATCGCCAACATGAGCTACCACCGCTCGATGCGCCACGCGCGCCAGTCCCTGGCGACCAGCCTGCACTCGCGCGGACACCTGTGGCGGATGCTGCAGACCGCCCGTGAGCGCGGCGAAGAATTGCGCGTGGCGATGGTGGTCGGTGCACATCCGTTGTTCATGCTCGCGGCGGCAGCGCGTTTACCCTACGGCAGCGATGAACGCGCCGTCGCCGGCGGCTTGTTCGGCGCACCGCTGGAACTGGTCAAGACCCCGCGCTATGGCATCGGCGTCCCGGCATACGCCGAGTTCGTCCTCGAAGGCGCCATCGACCCGACGGCCTACGCCGAGGAAGGCCCGTTCGGCGAGTTCAGCGGATATTCCTCGGATCGTTCGACCAACAACGTGCTGCGCGTCGACACCCTGTTGCGGCGCAAGGACGCCTGGCTGGTGGACGTGATGGGCGGCCGCTACGCCGAACACCTGACACTGGCGCGGCTACCGCGCGAAGCGGAAATGAGCGAAAAACTCAAGGCGCGTTTCCCTGCCGTCACCGCCGTGCATTATCCGAACTCCGGCACCCACTTTCATTGCTACGTGGCGCTGGATCAAAGCCGCGACGGCGAGGCGCGGCAGATCATGCTGGCCCTGCTCGGCTGGGATCCTTATCTGAAAAGCGTGATCGCGGTGGACAGCGATATCGATATCACCGACGACAGCCAGGTGTTGTGGGCACTGGCCGCGCATTTCCAGCCGCATCTGGACCTGTTCATGATCGACGGCTTGCCCGGCAGCCCGCTGGACCCGTCATCCTCGGTCAACGGCACCACTTCGCGCATGGGCCTGGACGCCACCCGTGGCTCGGGCTTCGACGGGATCAAGGCGCAGCTCGATCAGGACGTGCTCGAACGTGCCCGGCAATTGCTCAAGGGTCTGGCATCGTGAACCGTCGGCGGATGGTGGTCGGCATCAGCGGCGCGTCCGGCTTCATCTACGGCGTGCGTCTTTTGCAATTGCTCGCCGAACTGGAGATCGAAAGCCACCTGATCATCAGCCGCGCCGCGCTGCTGACCATGGCCCACGAGACCGATTACAAACTGGCCGATGTCACTGCGCTTGCCAGCCACTACCACCGCGCCGATGACGTCGCGGCCGGGATCGCCAGCGGTTCGTTTCGCTGCCTGGGCATGGTGGTCGCGCCGTGTTCGATGCGCACGCTGGCGGAGATCGCCACCGGCACGTCTTCCGGGCTGATCGGCCGCGCCGCCGACGTCACCCTCAAGGAACGCCGCACCTTGGTGCTGATGGCCCGCGAAACCCCGCTGACCCTCGCCCACCTGCGCAACATGACCGCCGTGACCGAGATGGGCGGAATCATCGCGCCCCCAGTTCCAGCGTTTTATGCCCGGCCCGAAAGCCTGGCGCAGATGGTCGATCACAGCCTCGGCAGAGTGCTCGATCTGTTCGGCCTCGATGCCGGCGTTGCCACCCGCTGGAAAGAACACCGAGAACCCTGTGGGAGCGGGCTTGCTCGCGAATGCGGTGGGTCATTCAACAATGATGGTGGCTGAACCGCCGCATTCGCGAGCAAGCCCGCTCCCACCCAAAGCAAATCCGCGTCCATCAAGGAGCTGCATATGAACACCCCCTTCAACGCCCCAACCCCCAACACCAAAATCCCCGTGACCATCCTCACCGGCTTCCTCGGCGCCGGCAAAACCACCCTGCTCAACTACATCCTCAAGGAAAACCACGGGCGCAAGATTGCCGTGATCGAAAACGAGTTCGGCGAGGTCGGCATCGACGGCGATCTGGTGCTCAGCTCCGAGACCGAAGAGATCTACGAAATGGTCAACGGCTGCGTGTGTTGTACCGCCGAGGTTCGTGAGGACCTGGTGCGCATCGTCCGCGAGCTGGTGGCGCGCCCGGTGCGCCTCGATCACATCCTGATCGAGACCAGCGGGCTGGCCGATCCGTACCCGGTGGCGCAGAGCTTTTTCATCAATGACCCGATTGCCGAAGAAGTCGAACTCGACGCGATCGTGACCATGGTCGACGCCAAGCACATCGCCCAGCACCTGGAGGATCTGCAACTGGATGGCGTCGACAATCAGGCGGTGGATCAGATCGTCTGCGCCGATCGCATTGTCATCAACAAGGTCGATCTGGTCAGCGGCGACGAGGTGGAAATCCTGCGCGGCAAGATCCGTGGTTTGAACGCCACCGCAGATCTGGTGACCTCCACCCATGCGCAGATCGACCTGACGAAAATTCTCGGCATCGGTGCGTTCGAGTGCACGCAGAAGCTTATGGAAATCGGCGCGGAACCTGAGCATCACGACCATGACCACCACCATGAATCAGAAGACCACGAACACGATCCGAGCGTGTCATCGGTGGGCATCGCCGTCGACGGCGCGGTCAATCTGATGGCGTTCCACCGCTGGATCAGCGAGCTGCGCTCGTCCCAGGCCGACAACCTCTATCGCATGAAAGGCGTGCTCGCCGTGGCCAACGAAGACCAGCGCTATGTGCTGCAAGGCGTGCACAGCCTGGTGGAGTTTCGCGCCTCGACCGCCTGGGGCATGGAGCCCCGTTCGAGCAAGATCGTGTTCATCGGCCGCGACCTGGACCGCGCGGCGTTGAACCAGGGCTTTGCCGCCTGCCTGGCAGGCTGAACAAGGCATCGGAGCCGGTGGATGGCGGCTTCGCAGCACGAATGACTGATGTTCTTTCGCCTGGCGCAGAACATGTGGGAGCGGGCTTGCTCGCGAATGCGGTGGGTCATTGCACAGTGATGTCGACTGACACAACGCTTTCGCGAGCAAGCCCGCTCCCACAGGGTTACACCGTGTTCTGGCGCTACGCGGCATCAGACGAATACCCCTCTCTACCGCATAAAAACAGCCAGAGGTGATTCCATGTCGTCAGCCACTCCTTCCTCCACCGTGCACCCCGTCGACCGCGTTTTGCCGGTGCGACAGATGCTCACCCTCGGCCTGCAACACATGGCCGTCTCGTACATCGGCGCCATCGCCGTGCCGTTGATCGTCGCCAGTGCCCTGAAGATGTCCCACGCCGACACCGTGGTGCTGATCAGCACCACGCTGTTCTGCTCCGGCATCGCCACCCTTTTGCAAACCGTCGGCTTCTGGAAATTCGGCGTGCGTCTGCCGATTCTGCAAGGCGTGGCGTTCAGTAGCGTCGGCCCGGTGATTGCCATCGGCAGCAACCCTGACGTGGGGTTTGCGGGAGTCTGCGGCGCGGTGATCGGCGCCGGGATTTTCACCCTGCTGATGGCGCCGTTCGTGGGCCGATTGCGGCGGTTTTTCCCGCCGGTGGTCACCGGCTGCATCGTCACGGTGATTGGTTTGCAGCTGTTCCCGATCGCCTATGAATGGGTCGGTGGCGGACGCAACGCGAGCAACTTCGGCGCCCCGGCATTTCTCGCGGTGGCGGTGGTGGTGCTGCTGACCATTCTGCTGGTCAATCGCTATGGCAGTCCGCTGCTGCGCAACATGGCGGTGCTGGTGGGCATGCTGGTCGGCGCCGGTCTGGCCTACGGTCTGGGCATGGGCAATTTCCACAGTGTCGAAGAGGCGCCGTGGCTGACCGTGCCCTACCCGTTCTACTTCGGTTTGCCGACTTTCAGCTTGATCCCCATCGCGACCATGGTGGTGGTGATGATCGTGCAGATGGTCGAGTCGATGGGGCTGTTCGTGGCCATCGGCGACATCGTCGACAAACCGGTGGAAGACCAGCAAGTGGTCAACGGCCTGCGCGCCAATGGCCTGGCCAGCACCATCGCCGGAATGTTCGCCGCGTTTCCGTTCATTGCCTTCATGGAAAACGTCGGTCTGGTGATCCTGACCGGCGTGCGCAGCCGTTGGGTGGTCGCCGTCAGTGGCCTGTTGATGTGTTCGATTGCGCTGGTGCCCAAGGCCGGGGCGATCATCGCGTCGATGCCGACCGCGGCGTTGGGCGGCGCCGGTATCGCGATGTTCGGCGTGGTCGCGGCGGCGGGGATCCAGACCCTGGCCAAGGTCGATTACGAGCGCAATCGCTACAACGTATTGATCGTCGGTTTCACCATCGCCGCCGCGCTGGTACCGGTGCTCGCGCCCACCCTGTTCAAACAAATGCCCGAGTGGTCACAGCCGTTCCTGCACAGCAGCGTGGTCATCGCCTGCCTGGTGTCGGTGCTGCTCAACGCGGCGCTCAACGGCGTCAGCGTGCCAGACACCACACCCGGCAAATCCGCTTCGCACATTCTCTGACTGGAGCCTGCCCATGACTCGACTTCAAAACATCCTGATCAAAAACCCGCTGGCGGTGATGACCGGCCTGCGCGGCCCGCGAGCACGGGCCGGCGCGGTGGACATTCGCGTGGTCAACGGACGCATCGCCGAAATGGCCGCCGACCTTCAAGCGCAACCCGGCGAGCGCGTGATCGATGCACGCAACTGCGTGATCTATCCGGGCTGGATCAACACCCACCATCACCTGTTCCAGAACCTGCTCAAAGCCGTGCCCGAAGGTTTGAATCAGGATCTGCAAGGCTGGCTGGCGAGCGTGCCCTACCCAAGGTTGAACCGCTTTACCCCGCAACTGGCGCGGATCGCCGCTCGGCTGGGCATGGTCGAATTGCTGCTGTCCGGGGTGACGACCTGCGCCGATCATCATTATCTCTACCACGCCCACGGCACCACCGAGACCGGGGACCTGCTGTTCGATCTGGCCGATGAGTTCGGCCTGCGCTTTGTGCTGTGTCGCGGTGGCGCGCTGGAATCCGCCAGCGCGCACCCGGGTTTCTCGAAAACCGCGCTGCAACCGGAAAGCCTTGAGCAAATGGTCGGCGATATCGAGCGGCTGAAATCGCTGTATCACCAGGACACCCCGGACGCCATGCGCCGGGTGGTCGTCGCGCCAACCACACCGACCTTTTCGCTGCCGCCGACCCTGCTGCGCGAACTGGGGCACACCGCGCGCGGCCTCGGTTTGCGCCTGCACACGCACCTGTCGGAAACGCAGAACTACGTGAATTTCTGCCGCGAGAAATACAACTGCCTGCCGGTGGAGTTCGTCGCCGAACACGAATGGCTCGGCCCCGACGTGTGGTTCGCCCACGCCGTGCACCTGCAACCCGGCGAAATCCGCATGCTCGCCCAGACCGGCAGCGGCATCTCGCATTGCCCGGTGAGCAACGCGCGCCTGGGCAGCGGCGTCGCGCCGGTTCCGCAAATGTATGAGGCCGGCGTACCGATCTCCCTCGGCGTCGACGGCGTCGCGTCCAACGAATCCGGAAG
Organism: Pseudomonas fluorescens; assembly: GCF_004683905.1. Classification (NCBI taxonomy): domain Bacteria; kingdom Pseudomonadati; phylum Pseudomonadota; class Gammaproteobacteria; order Pseudomonadales; family Pseudomonadaceae; genus Pseudomonas; species Pseudomonas fluorescens. The sequence continues at coordinate 2,531,867 of NZ_CP038438.1, read as the reverse complement.
CATGGTCGGCGAAGCCAACACCGCATGGCTGATCCACCGCGCCGAACAAGGCGCCTCGGCGACCACTGCCGAAGACGTGATCCACTGGGGCACGGCGGGCGGCGCGCAGGTATTGGGACTGGGCGCGGTCGGTACGCTGGAGGTCGGGCAAGCGGCGGATCTGGTGATCTACAGCCTTGATCATCCACGGTTCTTCGGCTTCCACGATTGCGCGGTTGCACCGGTGGTCGCGGGGGAACCGATCACGGTGAAGTACAGCCTGGTGGGCGGCCGGATCGTGGTCGATAACGGCGTGATTCCGGGGCTGGATATCGAACGGATGCGCGCCGAGGCATGGGAAGGTGTGCAGGCGATGATGAATATCGACGATTGACCGCGGATCCGCATGCAATGCAAAACCTGTAGGAGTGAGCCTGCTCGCGATAGCGGTGTGTCAGCTGACATTTGCGCTACTGACACACCGCTATCGCGAGCAGGCTCACTCCTACAGGGAACAACGCCACATTCGCGGACCCGGGGATTCTCGACTAAGGTTACCCCCTCATCGGATTGAGCCCCTGCCAGATCCACCGGGCTCTTGATCAAGGAGAGACTGATGACGTCGCGTCGCAACATCGAACAGACTTATCGCACCTGGTCCAGCCCGATTCTGCTGGAGCTGAAAAAGCGCGAACACCAAATGGCGCCGGTCGAGCGTCAGGCGCTGGAGAATGTTTTGGTCGAACGACGGTTGCTGGATGTCGGCAACCCCAACGGCCCCGACCGACGCCAGGGCACAGCGGGCAAGAATGACCGGCCCGGCTGATCACTTTACTCAACTGAACAAAAACCTGTGGGAGCTGGCTTGCCAGCGATGACGGACTTTCAGTTAATCCAGTGTCGACTGGTCCACCGCCATCGCTGGCGAGCCAGCTCCCACAGGTCACGCCGCGTTTTCAGGCCGCGCGCTGCCCCTCCGCCACCATCGCCGAAGCCGCCAGCATCGCCCGCAACAACACCGCACACCCGGCCGCCAGATCTTCCGGCGCGGCATTCTCGATTTCGTTGTGGCTGATCCCGCCTTCGCACGGTACGAAAATCATCCCCGCAGGACCGAGTTCGGCGAGGAAGATCGCGTCATGCCCGGCGCCGCTGACGATGTCCATGTGCGACAGGCCAAGGCCTTTTGCCGCGCCGCGTACCGCCTCGACGCAGCCCTTTTCGAAGTACAGCGGCGGAAAGTCTGCAGTCGGGGTCAGCTCATAGGTCAGGCCGTGTTCCTCGCAGGTGGCGTCGATGACCTGCTTCACCTCGGCGATCATCGAGTCCAGACGCGCTGGCTGCAGATGCCGGAAGTCGAGGGTCATGCGCACCTCGCCAGGGATGACGTTGCGCGAACCGGGGTAGGCTTGCAGGCAACCGACGGTGCCGCAGGCGTGGGGTTGATGGCCGAGGGCGGCGCGGTTGACCGCACCAACGATGACCGAGGCGCCGACCAGCGCGTCCTTGCGCAGGTGCATCGGCGTGGGCCCGGCGTGGGCTTCGACGCCGCGCAGTTTCAGGTCGAACCACTTCTGCCCGAGAGCGCCGAGTACCACGCCGATGGTTTTCTGTTCGTCTTCGAGGATCGGGCCTTGTTCGATGTGCGCTTCAAAATAGGCGCCGACCTTGTGCCCGCTGACCTTGCGTGAACCGGCATAGCCGATGGCATTCAGGGCTTCGCCGACGGTGACGCCGTCGGCATCGACCTTGGCCAGAGTTTCTTCAAGGGTGAATTTCTCGGCGAACACGCCGGAACCCATCATGCACGGAGCAAAGCGCGAGCCTTCTTCGTTGGTCCAGACCACCACTTCCAGCGGCGCTTCGGTTTCTACGCCGAGGTCATTGAGGGTGCGCAGCACTTCGACGCCGGCGAGCACGCCGAAACAGCCGTCGAACTTGCCGCCGGTGGGCTGGGTGTCGATGTGGCTGCCGGTCATCACCGGCGGCAGGTTCGGATTGCGCCCGGGACGGCGGGCGAAGATGTTGCCGACTTCATCCACCGTGACGCTGCACCCGGCGTCCTTGCACCACTGCACGAACAGGTCACGAGCCTGACGGTCGAGGTCGGTCAGGGCCAGACGACAGACCCCGCCCTTGACCGTGGCACCGAGCTTGGCCAGTTCCATGAGCGAGGCCCAGAGGCGGTCGCGGTTGATGTGCTGATGGGTGGATTGCAGAACGTCTACGGCTGCGTTCATGTTGATCTCCTCAGGCAGTTTTTTTATGAGTTTCTACAGGCAGTTCTTGTGTGTATTTGAGGCCGTCTTCGCGAGCAAGCCCGCTCCCACATTTGGAATGCGTTCACCCTGTGGGAGCGGGCTTGCTCGCGAAGGGGCCATTCCTCACACCGAAGATTTCACAACAGAGGGGCTGCTTCGCATCGAACACAACCCGTAATAAATCACCCCACCCAGCGCCGAACCGGTAAACCAGCCGTAGCTGTAAAACCAACTGAACGCATCGCTGCCCAGCGACAGCAAGGTCAGCACCACCGGCACGCCAAATGCGGTAAACCCGGCCCAGTTCCACGCCGGATACACGTCGTCGCGATAAAGCCCGGCCAGGTCCAGCTGCTGTTTCTTGATCAGGAAATAGTCCACCACCATGATCCCGGCAATCGGTCCGAGCAGGCTCGAATAGCCCAGCAGCCAGTTGGAATACACGGTTTCCAAGCTGACATCGGAAACGATCAGCCCGAGCTTTTTCAGCAGCTCGTGGGCCATCAACGCCAGCCCCACTAAACCAGTGAGCAACACCGCTTTGGTGCGGTTGATCACCTTGGGCGCGATGTTCTGAAAGTCGTTGGTCGGCGAGACAATGTTCGCTGCGGTGTTGGTCGACAGCGTGGCGATGATGATCAGTGCCATGGCCACCGCCACCCACACCGGGCTCTGGATATGGCCGATCAGGCTCACCGGGTCGGACACCGTCACGCCGACCAGTTTCACCGACGCGGCAGTCATCACCACACCCAGCGAAGCGAACAGGAACATGGTCAGCGGCAGACCGAAAATCTGCCCGAGGATCTGGTCCTTCTGGCTCTTGGCGTAGCGGCTGAAGTCAGGAATGTTCAGCGACAACGTGGCCCAGAAGCCAACCATCGCTGTTAGCCCGGCGGCGAAGTAACTGACCACGCTCGCGCCTTCCGGGCGTTTCGGTGGAATCGCCAGCAGCTCGGTCATCGACACATTGGGCATCGCCCACACCAGCAGGCCAATGCCGACTGCCACCAGCAGCGGCGCGGACAGGGTTTCCAGCCATTTGATCGACTCGGCGCCACGGATCACCACCCACAGGTTCAGCGACCAGAAAATCATGAAGCCGATCACCTCGCCCGTGCCGCCGAGGGATTTCCAGCCCTCGAATACCGAGCCGAGAAACAGGTGAATCGCCAACCCGCCGAACATGGTCTGAATGCCGAACCAGCCACACGCCACCAGTGCACGAATCAGGCACGGCACGTTGGAACCGAGCACGCCGAACGACGAGCGCAGCAGCACCGGGAATGGAATGCCGTACTTGGTGCCGGGGAAAGCATTGAGGGTCAACGGGATCAGCACGATGACGTTGGCCAGCAGAATCGCCATCAGCGCTTCGCCGACGGTCAGGCCGAAATACGCGGTGAGCACGCCGCCGAGGGTGTAGGTCGGCACGCACACCGACATGCCGACCCACAGCGCGGTGATGTGCCATTTATTCCAGGTTCGTTCGCGCACCTTGGTCGGTGCCATGTCGTGGTTGTAACGGGGACTGTCGAGGACGTCACTGCCGGCTTCGAGTTCGAACAAGCCGTCGCGCTCGGTCACTTGCGATCTGTTCTGTTGCATGGCCGCTCCACTGTTCTTCTGATTATTTTTTTGCTCATCAGGCGGCTGCACACGGGGTGCGAGCCGGACGATGGCCGGAGGAACTGACAACTTTCGTGTACCGGCCATGGTGTCAGCGGCGGCATCAATAAACGTGCCGGGTGCCCCGCTTAACGGTAGGGCCGTGGTTCAAACACATTGCAACTTTCTGATATTGCTCGGTTTTAATTATTCAACGAAAGGGTCCGCGAAAACTTGTCTGCACGCTCAGGCCAAACGTTTGCCAACGTTGTCCGAAATGTCAGGACTCAATCTGGTGCACTGCTCTTTTTTTCATCATGGGCAATCAGCCGCAGCTCAACTTCAAGCGGCTGATTTCACATAGGAAATCTTGCTCATATTTCCATCCTGTCAAGTGCGTCAAAATGGTGAACAGCCTCACCATTTTGGTGATTTGCAGTTTTTATCGTTATTTTTCATACAGTTAAAACAGTCATAAGCTTATAAAAAATAATCTTGATCAATTTCAAAACTGCGACTAGCTTCTATTCCTGACAGCGCTGACAGGAATACGCCGATCAGCGTTGTACATCAATAAAACATTTAGAACCGGCACAAGTCGGTCATGCCTGCGAGGAACTCGGAATGTCTCTGTTGATCCGTGGCGCCACCGTTGTTACCCATGATGAAAGTTATCGCGCCGACGTCTATTGCGCCGACGGCGTGATCAAAGCCATTGGTCAGAACCTGGATGTTCCCGCCGGCGCCGAAGTGCTCGACGGCAGCGGCCAATACCTGATGCCCGGCGGCATCGACCCACACACTCACATGCAACTGCCTTTCATGGGCACCGTGGCCAGCGAAGACTTCTACAGCGGCACCGCTGCAGGTCTGGCCGGCGGCACTACCTCGATCATCGACTTCGTGATTCCCAATCCACAGCAGTCGTTGATGGAAGCGTTTCATCAGTGGCGCGGCTGGGCCGAGAAGTCGGCATCGGACTATGGCTTCCACGTCGCGATCACCTGGTGGAGCGAGCAAGTGCGTGAGGAAATGGCCGAGCTGGTCAGCCATCACGGGATCAACAGCTTCAAGCATTTCATGGCCTACAAGAACGCGATCATGGCCGCCGACGACACGCTGGTGGCAAGTTTTGAACGCTGCCTGGAACTCGGCGCCGTGCCGACCGTGCACGCGGAAAACGGTGAGCTGGTCTATCACCTGCAACGCAAGTTGATGGCCCAAGGCATTACCGGGCCGGAAGCGCATCCACTGTCGCGGCCATCGCAGGTGGAAGGCGAAGCGGCGAGCCGGGCGATTCGTATTGCCGAGACCATCGGCACGCCGTTGTATCTGGTGCACGTTTCCACCAAGGAAGCGCTGGACGAAATCACCTACGCCCGCAGCAAGGGTCAACCGGTGTACGGCGAGGTGCTGGCCGGGCATCTGCTGCTCGACGACAGCGTCTACCAGCACCCGGACTGGCAGACCGCCGCCGGTTACGTGATGAGCCCGCCGTTCCGCCCGCGCGGGCATCAGGAAGCGCTGTGGCACGGTCTGCAAAGCGGCAATCTGCACACCACCGCCACTGACCACTGCTGCTTCTGCGCCGAGCAGAAAGCCGCCGGTCGCGACGACTTCAGCAAGATCCCCAACGGCACCGCCGGCATTGAAGACCGCATGGCGGTGCTGTGGGATGAAGGGGTCAACAGCGGACGTTTGTCGATGCAGGACTTCGTCGCCCTCACCTCCACCAACACCGCGAAAATCTTCAACCTCTACCCGCGCAAAGGCGCGATCCGCGTCGGCGCCGATGCCGACCTGGTGCTGTGGGACCCGCAAGGCAGCCGCACCATCTCCGCCAAGACCCACCATCAGCAGGTGGACTTCAACATCTTCGAAGGCAAGACCGTGCGCGGCGTACCGAGCCATACCGTCAGCCAGGGCAAAGTGGTCTGGGCCGACGGCGACCTGCGCGCCGAGCGTGGGGCCGGGCGGTACATCGAACGGCCGGCGTATCCGGCGGTGTTTGATTTGCTGAGCAAGCGGGCTGAATTACAAAAGCCGACTGCGGTGAAACGCTGAAATCCAGGCCTTCGGCCTTCGCGAGCAAGCTCGCTCCCACAGGGTGTACGCATTCCAAAATGTGGGAGCGGGCTTGCTCGCGAAGGGGCCCGTCCAGACAACAAAAAAACCACTGCCCATCAGAGGCAGAGAACCTCAATAACCGTGAGGCAAAAAACCGTGATCGAGACCCTGAACCATCTCCCGCACCCGCACGAAAGCGCGGCCGCCCTCGCCGGCCATTTCACCGATCTGGCGCCACCGCTCAACGCCCGGCAGGCGCATCTGGAAGCCTCGCGCTGCCTGTATTGCTACGACGCGCCATGCGTCAACGCGTGCCCAAGCGAGATCGATATTCCGTCGTTCATCCGCAATATCCATCAGGACAACGTGCCCGGTGCGGCGCAGAAAATTCTCTCGGCGAACATCCTCGGCGGCAGTTGCGCCCGGGTCTGTCCGACGGAAATCCTTTGTCAGCAAGCCTGCGTGCGCAACAACGCCCAGGAATGCGCGCCAGTGCTGATCGGCCTGTTGCAACGCTACGCCGTGGACAACGCGCACTTCACCGAGCACCCGTTCCAGCGTGCGGCGAGCACCGGCAAGCGCATCGCCGTGGTCGGCGCCGGGCCAGCGGGTTTGTCCTGCGCCCACCGCAGTGCGATGCACGGGCATGACGTGGTGATTTTCGAAGCACGGGAGAAGGCTGGCGGCCTCAACGAATACGGGATCGCCAAGTACAAACTGGTCGACGACTACGCGCAGAAGGAGCTGGATTTCCTCCTGCAGATCGGCGGCATCGAAATCCGTCACGGACAGAAACTCGGCGAGAATCTGACCCTCAGCGAGCTGCATCAGCAGTTCGACGCGGTGTTCCTCGGCCTCGGCCTCAACGCCAGCAAACAGCTCGGTCTGGCCCACGAAGACGCGCCCGGCCTGCTCGCCGCCACCGACTACATCCGCGAACTGCGCCAGGCCGATGACCTGACGCAACTGCCACTGGCCGAACGCTGCATCGTCCTCGGCGCCGGCAACACCGCGATCGACATGGCCGTGCAAATGGCCCGCCTCGGAGCGCGTGACGTGAATCTGGTATATCGCCGGGGCGCGGCGGACATGGGCGCCACCGGTCACGAACAAGACATCGCCAAAGCCAATCAGGTGCGCCTGCTGACCTGGGCACAACCGGAGGAAGTGCTGCTCGACTCGCAAGGCAAGGTGCGCGGCATGCGTTTCGCCCGTACACAACTGGTCGACGGTCGCCTGCAAACCACTGGCGAGACCTTCGAACTGGTCGCCGACGCGATCTTCAAAGCCATCGGCCAGGCCTTCGACAGCAGCGCCCTCGCCGACCCGCTGGCCCGTGAACTCAAGCGTCAGGGCGAACGGATTCAGGTCGATGACAACCTGCGCACCAGCATTCCCGGCGTGTATGCCGGCGGCGACTGCACCAGCCTCGATCAGGACCTCACCGTGCAAGCGGTGCAACACGGCAAACTCGCCGCCGAGGCGATCAATGCGCAACTGATGCTCAACGTGGAGGCTGCATAAATGGCCGATCTCTCGATAGTCTTCGCCGGCATCAAAGCGCCCAATCCGTTCTGGCTGGCCTCCGCGCCACCGACCGACAAGGCCTACAACGTGGTCCGCGCCTTCGAGGCCGGCTGGGGTGGCGTGGTCTGGAAAACCCTCGGCGAGGACCCGGCAGCGGTCAACGTCTCGTCGCGCTACTCGGCGCACTACGGCAACAACCGCGAGGTGCTGGGCATCAACAACATCGAACTGATCACCGACCGCTCGCTGGAAATCAACCTGCGCGAGATCACACAGGTCAAGAAGGACTGGCCGGACCGTGCGCTGATCGTCTCGCTGATGGTGCCGTGCGTCGAGGAATCGTGGAAACACATCCTGCCGCTGGTGGAAGCCACCGGTGCTGACGGCATCGAGCTGAATTTCGGTTGCCCGCACGGCATGCCCGAGCGCGGCATGGGCGCGGCGGTCGGTCAGGTGCCGGAGTACGTCGAGCAGGTGACGCGCTGGTGCAAGACCTATTGCTCGCTACCGGTGATCGTCAAACTGACACCGAACATCACCGACATCCGTGTCGCCGCCCGCGCTGCGCATCGCGGGGGCGCCGATGCGGTGTCGCTGATCAACACCATCAACTCGATCACCAGCGTCGACCTGGAACACATGGTCGCCCTGCCCACCGTCGGCAGCAAGAGCACCCACGGCGGTTACTGCGGCTCGGCCGTCAAACCGATCGCGCTGAACATGGTCGCCGAAATCGCCCGTGATCCACAGACCCAGGGCCTGCCGATCTGCGGCATTGGTGGCATCGGCAGTTGGCGTGACGCGGCGGAGTTCATCGCGCTGGGCAGTGGCGCGGTGCAGGTGTGCACGGCGGCGATGCTCCACGGTTTCCGGATTGTCGAGGAGATGAAGGACGGGCTGTCGCGCTGGATGGACAGCCAAGGCTACGCCAACATCGCCGAGTTCTCCGGGCGCGCGGTGGGCAATACCACCGACTGGAAGTACCTCGACATCAACTACCAGGTAATCGCCAAGATCGACCAGGACGCGTGCATCGGTTGCGGGCGTTGCCACATTGCTTGCGAGGACACTTCACACCAAGCGATCAGCAGCTTGAAACAGGCCGACGGCACGCATAAATATGAAGTGATCGATGATGAGTGTGTCGGCTGCAATCTGTGCCAGATCACTTGTCCGGTGGCGGACTGTATCGAGATGGTGCCGATGGAAACCGGCAAGCCGTTTCTGGACTGGAATCATGATCCGAGGAATCCTTACCACGTTGCCGTCTAGATCGCCGGCTGATCCAACAGCCCCCTCACCCTAACCCTCTCCCAAAGGGAGAGGGGACTGATTGGGGGATATTTCAGAAATCCACCGACTTGAGCGATTTACTTTGAATCCATAATCGATACATGCACAGGCACGGACGGCTTTGAATCCAAAATCGATACATGCACAGGCACGGACGGCTTTGAATCCAAAATCGATGCATGCACAGGCACGGACGGCTTTTTGAGTCCATATTCGACTGGATTTTTCAGGTCGATGTAACTCGCAAGACACCTCGGTCGGCCCCCTCTCCCTCCGGGAGAGGGCTGGGGTGAGGGTCAGCTCTTGCTTCAGGGCTCCAACCCGATCCCGCGCAAAATCACACTGGTCACCGTCTGCACCGCCCGCTCGAACTGCATGTCCGACAGCGGTTGATGCTCGTTGAGAATATTCACCTGATGATCGAAGTCGGCGTAATGCTGGGTCGAAGCCCAGATCATGTACAGCAGGCTCGACGGCTCCACCGGCAGAATCCGCTTGTCCTCAACCCATTGGCGGATCTTCGCTTCCTTCATTTTCGCCCAGTCATACAGGCTGACATCCAGCGCCTCGCCTAACGTTGGCGCGCCGTGGATGATCTCGTTGGCCCAGACTTTCGAGCCGTGCGGCCGGCTGCGCGAGTGGTTCATCTTGGCGCGGATGTAGCTGCTGAGCACCACCCGCGGGTCATCGAACATCTCGAAGCACAGCGCGTCCTGTTTCCACACCTCCAGCAGGTCGAACAGCACCGCGCTGTACAGTTCGCTTTTGGTCGAGAAGTAGTAATGCAGGTTGGAACGCGGCAGCTGCACTTCGGCGGCGATGTCGGCCATGGCGGTGCCGCCGAAACCTTTTTCGGCGAAGACTTTTTCCGCCGCGAGCAGGATTTTCTCGACGTTACTGCGACGGATCTCGATCTTGTGATTGCCCATGAGGGCTCCCTGACAACGACGTTGTTGAAGACTAGCATCCGCTCTGGCCTCGGGGCGACCGCTGCAAACAAAACTTCGTATGAAGGCCGGCGCATGGCTAAACTGGCGCTTCTTTGTCCTGCCTCAGAGGTATCCGCGATGCTGTTCAAGAACGTCCTGACCACCACTGCCCTGCTCGCTTCGCTGTTCGCCGCATCTTCGGTTTTCGCCCACGCCCACCTGAAAAGTGCCACCCCGGCCGCCGACAGCACCGTCGCCACGCCGGCCGATCTGCGCCTGACCTTTTCTGAAGGCGTCGAAGCCAGTTTCACCAAAGTCAGCCTGACCCACGACGGCGCCCCGGTCGCAATCAAACCGCTGACCACCGAAGGCGACAAGAAAACCCTGATCGTCACCCCTGCCGCACCGCTCGGTGCCGGTGAATACAAAGTCGAATGGCACGCGGTGTCGGTCGACACACACAAGAGCGAAGGCGCCTACCAGTTCAAGGTTGGCCAGTAATTCATGAGTGAAGCGCTGGTGCTGTGCCGTTTTGTGCATTTCAGCGCGGTGTTGATGCTGTTCGGCGCCTGGTTGTTCCGGCTGTTGCTGCTCAAGGCACCAGTGCCGACGTTGGATCGGCATCTGGCGCGACTGGCGCGTGGGCTGACCGCGATTGCGTTGGTCAGCGGTGTCACCTGGGCACTGTTGATCACCGCGAGCATGGCCGGTTCGGCGGCGGCAGCGTTCGATCCGGACACTGTTGGCGTGGTGCTCGGCAACACCTTTTTCGGCCAGGTCTGGCGCTGGCATCTGCTGATCAACGCGCTGTTGCTGGCACTGCTGTTCACGCCGTGGCGTTCGAATGTGCTGCTGCGCCTGGGCTTGAGCGCGCTGCTCTTGGCGACCCTGGCGCCGGTCGGTCACGGCGCGATGCTCGACGGCCTCAGCGGGCAACTGCTGATCCTCAACCAGATCGTTCATCTGACTTGCGTCGCTGCATGGCTGGGCGGCTTGTTGCTGTTGGTGTTGATCCTGCGTCAGCCGAGCACAGCAATGGGCCGGATCCTGCAACGCTTCAGCGGTGTCGGTTATGCGATCGTTGGCGGCCTTCTGATCACCGGGTTGATCAACGTGCGCGTGCTGACCGGGCAATGGTGGCCGACGCCGCTCTTTGCAGGGTTTGCCTTGATTCTGCTGATCAAGGCCTTGCTGGTGCTGGGCATGCTCGCGCTGGCGCTGTTCAATCGCTTGCGGATTGATGATTGCGAACAGCGGATGGGCGCGCTCAAGCGCAGTGTGGTGCTGGAGTGGTTGTTGGGGATGGGTGCGGTGGCGGCCGTCTCCCTGCTCGGTACCCTGCCGCCGATGATTGCTGGATAAACCCAATCAGACTGTGGGAGCGGGCTTGCTCGCGAAGGCTGTGTATCAGATACGAAAATATCGCCTGACACACCGCTTTCGCGAGCAAGCCCGCTCCCACATTTTTGATCTGCGCAGGTCAATGCGGTTGTGTGTCACCCGCCGCGGTGTCGATGCTGACCACCACCGACATCCCCGGGCGCAAGCGTTCCTCTTCCTGCTGCCCCTCATCAATGGTGATCCGCACCGGCACGCGCTGGGCGATTTTCACGAAGTTGCCGGTGGCGTTGTCGGCCTGCAACAGGGCAAATTCCGAACCGGTGCCGGGCGAAATGTGCTGCACATGGCCGGTGAACTTGCGGTGGTTCAGCGCATCAACGGTGAAGCGCACCGGCTGCCCGACGCGCACATTGTTCATCTGGGTTTCCTTCATGTTGGCGATCACCCATTTCTGGTTCGGCACCAACGCCATCAGTTGCGCACCGGAGTTGACGTAAGCGCCCAGGCGCACGCCGATCTGCCCGAGCTGGCCGTCACGCGGGGCGACGATGCGCGTATTCGACAAGTCGATCCGCGCCAGTTGCACCGCCGCTTCAGCGCTGGCCACCGAGGCTTCCAGCGAACCGCGATTGACGATCACCGTCTGCAGATCCTGCCGGGCGATTTCCAGATTGGCCTTGGCCTGCGCCACCGCCGCAATGCTCTGCGCATTGGCCGCGAGCGTCACGTCCATCTCGCGTTTCGACACCGAGCCGTCACTCACCAGCTCCTTGTTACGCCGCAGATCCGCCTCGCTTTTGCGCAACTGCGCTTCGCTGTCGGCCACCACCGCCTGACGCAGTTTGATCGTCGCTTCGGCGCTGTTACGTTGCTGCACCACGTTGGCCAGCGCGGCTTTCTGCACCGCCAGTTGCGCCAGCGACTGGTCGAGGCGCTGCTGATAAATCCGGTCGTCCAGGCGCACCAGCAGATCGCCGGCCTTCACGTACTGGAAGTCCTGCACCGGCACCTCGAACACATAACCGCTGAGCTGCGGGCCGATGATCGTCACCTGGCCACGCACCAGGGCGTTTTCAGTGGTTTCGACCGCACTGCTGAACGGCGGCAACTGCCAGGCGTAGAGCACGATCAGCACACCGACGATGGCAATCGCGGCAAAGCCCAGCGACGAGATGATCCGCACCCGCAGCGAGCGCGGCTCGGTGTTCGGCGAGGACGGCGGTGCCACGCCTTCCGGGGTGGCGGCGATGGCATTGGTGGTTGTGGTGGTGGGTTCGGTCATGAATTGGAAGCACCGCTAGGAGGTACGGAAGGCGCGGGGTCGACGGCTTTGGTGGTGCTCATCAGCCACAGCGCACGAATGGACAGCCAGATCATGGTCAGCACCGCAATCACGGCGATCAGCATGAATACATCGTTATAGGCCAGCACGTTGGCTTCGCGAGTGGCCGCGTTGGACAGGCTGCGCATCCCGGCCAGATTGCGCAGGCTCGGGTCGGCCAGCAAGGAACCGTAAGCCGACCCGCCGCTCTGCACACGGGCAGCCACCAACGGATCGGACAACGTCAGATGCTCGACCAGGTGACTGGAATGGAATTTCTCGCGCACGATCTGGAACGTGCCCAACAACGCCGCGCCAAGCAGGCCGCCGAGGTTGTTGCAGATCCCGAACAACACCGAAAAACTCACCAGATTGCGCGGATTGGTCAGCACGTTGCGGGTGCCGAACACCATGGTCGGCCCAAGAAAAAACGTGCTGCCGAAGGCCAGCAGAAACTGGCTGAAATACAGGTTTTGCGGGCGGGTCAGGTTATTGGAAAAACTGTCCATCACCGAACCGGTCGCCATCAGCGCCAGCGAGATGATCAACGGCATCAGCAGGTGCTTGGGGTCGATGGTCAGGGCGCTGGTCGCCAGCCCGGCGACGCTGCCGATCAGCATCACCACATACAGGCTGTGCAACTGCTCATAACCCATGTTGAGGTTCTGCATGAAACCGACGGCGCCGGTGGACTGTTCCGAGGTGACCATGCGGATCAGGGTCACCGCCAGCGCCAGGCGGATCATCGTGCCGCTGCCGAGCCAGCGGGTCATCAGCATCGGGTTGCTGCGATTGTGTTCGATCGCCAGGCCGGCGAGGATCAGGGCAATCGAGGCCGCCAGCGCGTAGCCGATCCAGTTGGCTTCCAGCCACCAGTCGATGCGTCCCAGCGACAACACCGCGCAGAGCAGCGCCACGCCGCTGGCGAGAATGGCGAAGGTCAGAAAGTCCAGCGGCTCGAAGGTTTTGAAGCGATCACCGGGCGGCAACTTGAGCAGCAGCACGCAGCCCAGCGACAGCAAGGCCATGCCCAATTCGAACAGGTACAAGCCGCGCCATTCGGCAATCTGCAGCAAGTCTTCGGAGAACAGGCGCGCCAGCGGCAGCGCCAGTTGCGAGGCGCCGAGGCCCAGCACCAGCGCTTTCAACCGCCATTTGGCCGGAAACGCCTGAACCATGTAATACAGACCCAGCGAACTCAGCGCCGCACCGACCATGCCGTGCGCCGCCCGCACCGCGATGGCCGAGCTCAAGTCGTTGACGAACAGATGACCGAACGTCACTAGCGCATACAGCACCAGAAACACTTCGGTGAATGCACGCAGGCCAAACTGCTGGCGAAACTTCACCAGCAGCAGGTTCATCGACACGTTGGTCATCACGTAAGCAGCTGGCAGCCAGGCCATCTCCGCCGTGGTCGCGCCCAGCGCGCCTTGCAGGTAAGGCAGGTTGGCGACCACCAGCGAGTTACCCAAACCACCGGTCACCGCCACCAGCAGCCCGACCAGCGCATAGGCCAGGCGCTTGGGGTTGGAGTGCAGCGGCGTCGAGGGGGAACCGGGCAGACTGGGCTTCTCGTGAGGCTGCCAGTCGCGCGGGGCGTATCGATCCATTGAAAGGCCTTGTGCTTGTGTTGCCGGGAGTTTGCCGCAAATCTTGCGGCAAACCCACAATCCTGTGGGAGCTGGCTTGCCGGCGATGACGGCAGTCGGCTCGGCAACAGGCTGACTGGCAGACCGTTATCGCGGGCACGCCCGCTCCCACAGGGTTCGCGGTGGATTCGTAAATTCTGTTTAAAGGTCCTCTCGCCCGCAACGGATTTTTCCCGCGGCGGGCAACTGCCACCCTTGCAGCCCTTCTCAACCTGCAAGGTGCCCGTTATGACCACGCCCCACCGGCAACGCTCCCCACGCCTGCTGAAAAACCTTCTGGCTGCCGCCCTGTTGCTGCCCGCCCTCGCCTTCGCCCAGGAACGCCCGTGGCCGGACGGCTCGCAACTGGTGATTTCGGTGTCGATGCAGTTCGAAACCGGCGGCCAGCCCGAAGGTGCGGAAAGTCCGTTTTCCGGCAGCCCATTGCCCAAGGGCTACCCGGATCTGCCGGCGCAGACCTGGTTTGATTATGGCTACAAGGAAGGCCTGTGGCGGATGCTCGACCTGTGGGATCGCACCGGGATCAAGGTCACCTCGCATGTGGTCGGCGAAGCGGCGCTCAAGCACCCGGAACTGGCGAAAGCGATTGCCGAGCGCGGCCACGAACTGGCAGCCCACGGCATGCGCTGGGCCGATTCCTACAACATGAGTTACGACCAGGAAAAACAGTTCATCGGCGACGGTGTCAACGCGGTGGAAAAACTCACCGGCCAGCGCTCGGTGGGCTACAACGCCAACTGGCTGCGGCGCAGCCCCAACACGCTGAAGGTCCTGCAAGACCTGAATTTCACCTACCACATCGATGATGTCAGCCGCGACGAACCGTTCGTGACCATGGTCCGTGGGCGCAAATTCGCCGTGGTGCCGTATACCTTGCGCAACAACGACATCGTGTTGATCGAGGGTCGGCATTTCTCCGCCGAGCAGTTCTATCAGCAACTGGTTCTGGAATTTGATCGGCTGTACTCCGAAGGAGCTGGCAAGCGGCGGATGATGTCAGTGAGTCTGCACGATCGCATCGGCGGCACTCCGGCGATGGTCGAGGCGATGGAACGCTTTATCCGCTATGCGCAGGCGCATCCGAAGGTGACATTCATGCGCAAGGACCAGATCGCCCGGATCGTCCTGACCGAGAAAAACCCGCTGATCGACAACACAGAGGCGCTCTATAACCGGTAAACCCGCCGAAAACAGCCCTCTTCGCAGCATTTGGAGGGCTGCCACCTCGTGCAAAATAATCGTAACAAGCCCTGTTGACTTTTACGGAAAACCTCGCAACTATCCGCAACCATGTTGTACGACGACGTATGACAAATAATAAAAACAACAACAGGGAGCGTCACAGTGAGCACACTCGTCTGCAATTCCGTTCGCACGTCCCGTATTTCCTTCCCCCGCCCGTGTTCCACCCTGAGTTTGATCGGCTGCAGCAGCCTCGCCCTGGTTTTGCCGATGAGCGCCGACGCCGAAGGCTTCCTCGAAGACAGCAAAGCCACGCTGAACCTGCGCAACGCCTACTTCAATCGCAACTTCGTCAACCCGAACTACCCGCAGGGCAAGGCTGAAGAGTGGACGCAAAACTTCATCCTTGATGCCAAATCCGGCTTCACCCAAGGCACCGTCGGCTTCGGTCTCGATGTGCTGGGGATGTATTCGCAAAAACTCGATGGCGGCAAGGGCACCGGCGGTACGCAACTGTTGCCGATTCACGATGACGGGCGTCCGGCGGACAACTTCGGTCGCCTCGGCGTGGCGCTGAAGGCCAAGGTGTCGAAGACCGAATTGAAGGTTGGCGAATGGATGCCGGTGCTGCCGATCCTGCGCTCGGACGATGGCCGCTCGTTGCCGCAGACCTTTCGCGGTGGCCAGATCACCTCCACCGAAATCAACGGCCTGACCCTCTACGGTGGGCAGTTCCGTGGCAACAGCCCGCGCAACGACGCCAGCATGGAAGACATGTCGATGAACGGCCGCGGCGCCTTCACCTCCGACCGTTTCAACTTCGGCGGCGGCGAATACACCTTCAACGACAAGCGCACCCTGGTCGGCGTGTGGTACGCCGAACTCAGCGACATCTACCAGCAGCAGTATTTCAACCTCAGCCACAGCCAGCCGCTGGGTGACTGGACGCTGGGCGCCAACCTCGGTTTCTTCACCGGCAAGGAAGACGGCAGCGCCCAGGCCGGCGACCTCGATAACAAGACCGCGTTCGCCATGCTGTCGGCCCGCTACGGCGGCAACACCTTCTATGTCGGCCTGCAAAAACTCAGCGGCGATGACGCGTGGATGCGGGTCAACGGCACCAGCGGCGGCACCCTGGCCAACGACAGCTACAACGCCAGTTATGACAACGCCAAAGAGCGCTCCTGGCAGTTGCGGCATGACTACAACTTTGTCGCCCTCGGCATTCCCGGCCTGACCCTGATGAACCGCTACATCAGCGGCGATAACGTGCACACCGGGACGATAACCGACGGCAAGGAATGGGGGCGCGAGTCGGAACTGGGATACACCGTGCAGAGCGGGCCGCTGAAAAACCTCAACGTGAGATGGCGCAACGCGACGATACGCCGGGACTTCAGCACCAATGAGTTCGACGAGAACCGGGTCTTTATCAGCTATCCGATTTCGTTGTTGTAAAGCCAGTCCTCACACCGGGTTTCCCTGTGGGAGCGAGCTTGCTCGCGAATGCGTCGGGTCAGTCAATTCATCTTTCAATGACACACCGCTTTCGCGAGCAAGCCCGCTCCCACAGGGGGATTGCATTGCAACGAAGGCGTCGCGGTGATTGAAAAGTGAATGAGCCCCTTCCGTCATTTACCCCAAAAGTCGCGTTGACAAGTTCCGGAAACCCTACCGATACTTCAGCGCAGTCATACGACAACCTACAACAAACCTAATAACAACGTGTAAGGGATTGCCATGACGTCTACCTCTATTCCCCGCGCCCCGTTCAACCGTCTGCTGCTGACCGGCGCTGCCGGTGGCCTGGGCAAAGTCCTGCGCGAACGTATGCGCCCTTATGCCCATGTCCTGCGCCTGTCGGACATCGCCGCCCTCGCCCCAGCCATTGATGATCGCGAAGAAATCGTCCCCTGCGACCTTGCCGACAAACAGGCAGTGCACCAACTGGTCGAAGGCGTCGACGCGATCCTGCATTTCGGCGGTGTCTCCGTGGAGCGGCCCTTCGAAGAAATCCTCGGCGCCAACATCTGCGGCGTATTTCACATCTACGAAGCTGCACGCCGCCATGGTGTGAAGCGAGTGATCTTCGCCAGTTCCAACCACGTCATCGGCTTCTACAAACAGGACGAGCCGCTCGACGCCAGCTGCGCCCGCCGCCCCGACGGCTACTACGGATTGTCCAAGTCCTACGGCGAAGACATGGCCAGTTTCTACTTTGATCGCTACGGCATCGAGACCGTCAGCATCCGCATCGGCTCCTCGTTCCCCGAGCCGCAGAACCGCCGAATGATGCACACCTGGCTGAGTTTCGACGACCTCACGCAATTGCTCGAACGCGCGCTGTACACGCCAAACGTGGGCCATACCGTGGTCTATGGAATGTCCGCCAACAAGGACGTCTGGTGGGACAACCGCTTCGCCAGCCACCTCGGTTTTGAAGCCAAGGACAACTCCGAAGTGTTCCGCGAAAAAGTCGAAGCGCAGCCAATGCCCGCCGCCGATGACCCGGCGCGGGTCTATCAGGGCGGCGCGTTCGTCGCGGCCGGCCCCTTCGGCGACTGAACACTCTGCCAACGACGCAAAGGAATGAGTATGCAAGCCGAATTGATCGTCGATGCGCGCAACGCCGTGGGCGAAAGCCCGGTCTGGGTGCCGCAGGAAAACGCGCTGTATTGGGTCGATATTCCCAACGGCGGGCTGCAACGCTGGAGCGCTGACACCGGCCATGTGCATGCCTGGAAAACCCCGCAAATGCTCGCCTGCATCGCCCGTCACAGCGGTGGCGGCTGGGTTGCCGGCATGGAGAACGGCTTTTTTCATCTGCACCCGCACAGCGATGGCAGCCTCGACAGCGAATGGCTCGCCACCGTCGAGCACAGCCGAGCAGACATGCGCCTCAACGACGGTCGCTGCGACCGCCAGGGCCGTTTCTGGGCTGGCAGCATGGTGCTGAACATGGGCCTGAACGCATCCGAAGGCCGCCTCTACCGCTACGGCGCCGGGCAGTCTGGTGTGATCGAAGCGCAACTCGACGGGTTCATCGTGCCCAACGGCCTCGGCTTCAGCCCTGACGGCAAGACGATGTACCTGTCCGATTCACATCCGCACGTGCAATTGATCTGGGCCTTCGATTACGACACCGAGACCGGCACCCCGTCGAATCGGCGGATCTTCGTTGACATGAACCACTTCCCCGGCCGGCCGGATGGCGCTGCCGTGGATGCCGAAGGCTGCTACTGGATCTGCGCCAACGACGCCGGACTGATTCACCGTTTTGCCCCGGACGGCCGCCTCGATTTCTCGCTGGAAGTGCCGGTGAAGAAACCGACGATGTGTGCCTTCGGCGGCAGCCGCATGGACACCCTCTTCGTGACCTCGATTCGCCCCGGCGACGACCGCGATCCGCAATCCCTGGCCGGCGGCGTGTTCGCCCTCAACCCTGGGGTCAAAGGCCTGGAAGAACCGCTGTTCGACGATTCCCTGTAACACCCGCCTCTGCTGCACCGCTGCGCCTTGAACACAACAATAACAAGACTGGAGACTCACCCCCATGAACTTCAAACGCACCTTGCTGGCCGCTGCACTCCCGCTGATGTTCACCTTCACTGGCGCCGCCCAGGCCCTGCAACTCAAATTCGCTGACATCCATCCCGCCGGTTATCCCACCGTGGTGGCCGAAGAAAACATGGGCAAGACCCTGACCCGGGAAACCAACGGCGAGCTGACCTTCCAATACTTTCCCGGGGGTGTGCTGGGCTCAGAAAAGGAAGTCATCGAGCAGATGCAAGTCGGCGCGGTACAGCTGTCTCGCGTCAGCCTGGGTATCGTCGGCCCGGTAGTGCCGGATGTGAACGTGTTCAACATGCCGTTCATCTTCCGCGACCATCAACACATGCGTAACGTCATCGACGGCGCAGTGGGCGACGAGATCCTCGACAAAATCACCAACTCCGAATTCGGCCTCGTGGCCCTGGCCTGGATGGACGGCGGCACGCGCAACGTCTACACCAAGAAACCGGTGCGCAAGCTCGAAGACCTCAAGGGCATGAAGATTCGTGTCCAGGGCAACCCGATGTTCATCGACATGATGAACGCCATGGGCGGAAACGGTATCGCCATGGACACCGGGGAAATCTTCAGCGCCTTGCAAACCGGCGTGATCGACGGCGCGGAAAACAACCCGCCGACCCTGCTCGAACACAACCACTTCCAGAACGCCAAGTTCTACAGCCTGACCGGTCACTTGATCCTGCCAGAGCCGATTGTGATGTCGAAAATCACCTGGGAAAAACTCACCCCGGATCAACAGGCGCTGGTCAAGACCGCCGCCAAGGCTGCCCAGGCTGAAGAGCGCGTGCTGTGGGACAAGAAGTCCGCTGCCAGCGAAGAAAAACTCAAGGCCGCTGGCGTCGAGTTCATCGAGGTCGACAAGAAACCCTTCTACGACGCCACCGCACCGGTGCGGGAAAAGTACGGTGCGAAGTACGCCGACCTGATCAAGAAAATCGAAGCCGTTCAGTAACGCCTCCCGCTCCGTCCTCATTAACCAGGCCCGGCGCACCTGATCACTCAGGCGCGCCCGGTTACGGTGGAACCCGATGAAGAATCTGCTGCTGCGTATCAACGACAAGATCTACATGACGTGCATCTGGGTCGCCGGCCTTTCCGTCCTGGCGATTTCCCTGATGATTCCCTGGGGCGTGTTCGCCCGCTACGTGCTGGGCACCGGTTCGAGCTGGCCAGAGCCGACGGCGATCCTGCTGATGATGGTGTTCACCTTCATCGGTGCCGCCGCCAGTTACCGCGCCGGCGCGCACATGGCTGTGGCCATGCTCACCGACCGTATGCCACCCCGGCTGAGATCTGCGGCGGCGATATTCTCGCAACTGCTCATGGCGTCGATCTGCATTTTCATGACCATCTGGGGCGCCAAGTTGTGCATGTCCACCTGGAACCAGTTCATGGCGGCCCTCCCCGATCTGCGGGTTGGCGTGACCTATCTGCCGATTCCCGTGGGCGGCTTGCTGACGCTGGTTTTCGTCCTGGAAAAACTCTTGCTCGGTGACCAGAGCAAACGGCGGGTCGTGCAGTTCGATCTGGTTGAAGAAAGTGAAGGTGGCGCTTAATGGACGCTCTGATTCTGCTGGGCAGTTTTATCGTATTGATCCTGATCGGCATGCCGGTCGCCTATGCGCTGGGCGCCGCCGCGCTGATCGGTGCGTGGTGGATCGACATCCCGTTCCAGGCAGTGATGATCCAGGTCGCGTCGGGGGTGAACAAGTTCTCGCTGCTGGCCATTCCGTTCTTCGTCCTGGCCGGCGCGATCATGGCCGAGGGCGGCATGTCCCGGCGCTTGGTGGCGTGTGCCGGGGTGCTGGTGGGTTTTGTGCGCGGTGGTCTGTCGCTGGTCAACATTGTCGCCTCGACCTTCTTCGGCGCGATCTCCGGTTCCTCGGTGGCCGACACCGCGTCGGTGGGTTCGGTGCTGATTCCGGAAATGGAACGCAAAGGCTATCCACGGGATTTCTCCACCGCGGTGACCGTCAGCGGCTCTGTACAAGCCCTGCTCACGCCACCCAGCCATAACTCGGTGCTCTACTCCCTGGCCGCCGGTGGTACGGTTTCGATTGCCTCGCTATTCATGGCCGGCATCGTGCCGGGCTTGATGATGAGCGCCTGCCTGATGGTGCTGTGCCTGATCTTCGCGAAAAAGCGCAACTACCCCAAGGGTGAAGTGATCCCGATGCGCCAGGCGCTGAAAATCGTCGGCGAAGCCCTCTGGGGCATGATGGCGATGGTGATCATCCTCGGCGGCATCCTCTCGGGGATCTTCACCGCCACGGAATCGGCGGCCATCGCCGTGTTGTGGTCGTTCTTCGTGACCATGTTCATCTACCGTGACTACAAGTGGCGTGAACTGCCGAAGCTGATGCACCGCACGGTACGCACCATTTCCATCGTGATGATCCTGATCGGTTTCGCCGCGAGCTTCGGCTACATCATGACCCTGATGCAGATTCCGGCGAAAATCACCACGCTGTTTCTGACCCTGTCGGACAACCGTTACGTGATCCTGATGTGCATCAACGTCATGCTGCTGTTGCTCGGCACGGTGATGGACATGGCGCCGCTGATCCTGATTCTGACGCCGATCCTGATGCCGGTGATTCTCGGCATCGGTGTCGATCCAGTGCAGTTCGGCATGATCATGCTGGTCAACCTCGGGATCGGGCTGATAACACCGCCGGTGGGTGCGGTGCTGTTTGTCGGTTCGGCGGTGGGCAAGGTCAGTATCGAAAGCACCGTGAAGGCGCTGCTGCCGTTTTATGCGGTGCTGTTTCTGGTGTTGATGCTGGTCACTTACATCCCCGCCATTTCCCTGTGGCTACCGCATCTGGTGTTGTAACAGCCTGAAAGATCGCAGCCTCGTTTCACTCGACAGCTCCTGCATGGGAATGCGCTTCCTGTAGGAGCTGCCGAAGGCTGCGATCTTTTGATCTGCCAACATTCAGGCACGCAACAACATATACCCCGCCACCACCAGACACACGCTGGCAAACCCCACCTGCAACGTCCGCGCTGGCACCCGCGCGCACAGTTTGCGGCCGATGATCATGCCGACGATGCTGGCCACGATAAACGCCGCGCCCTGAGCATCAATCCGCACACCCGCGTGAAACGAGCCGATCACACCAATCGCCGAAATCAGGCTGATCACCATCAGCGACGTCGCGACAATCCCGCGCATCTGCACATCGGTCAGTTGCTTGAACGCCGGCACGATCAGGAAGCCACCGCCGACGCCGAGCAAGCCCGAGACCACGCCGGTCACCGCACCCAGCGCCGCGAGGGTCGCGGTGCATTTGGCGGTCCAGTCGAAACGCCCGGTCTGCTCATTGAGCATGCAGTTTTTCTGCCCCCAACTGGCGTGGCCGTGGTCGCTCGGCCCCGTTTGCGCACGCTCGCGGCGCAGCATGCGCCAGGCCACCATGACCATCAGCAGGCTGAAGAGGATCATCAGGATCTTCTCCGGCAACTGGTGCGCAAAATAGATGCCCAGTGGCGAAAATACCGCGCCAAGCGCGGCGATCAGCAGCGCCGCGCGGTAGCGCACCAGCCCATGGCGCAAACCGTCGATCGCGCCCACTGCCGCCGCACTGCCGACGGCGAACAACGCCACGGGCGCGGCCTGGGTCATGCTCCAGCCGAGGCCAAGCACCAGCGCCGGCACCGCGAGAATCCCGCCGCCCGCCCCGGTCAGTCCGAGAATCAGCCCCATCAACACGCCAAACAGACTTGCCAGCAACATAGGGAGTTCTCAGTCGACTTTGGACAAACCGGTCAGCCACTCGCGGCCCTTGAGCATGCCGTTCCAGTAGAACCACGGCAGCAGCGTCGCCTTGAGGAACCACGCCGAGCGGCGCGGCACGGTCGCATCGAGGGCGAAGGTCGGCAGCAACTTCCCGCCGTAGCCGAACTCGGCGAGGATCACCTTGCCCTTCTCCACCGTCAGCGGGCACGAACCGTAGCCGTCGTACTTCAGTGGCAGCGGTTGTTGTTTGCGCAGGGCCAAGAGGTTTTCGGCGACTACGACGACCTGCTTGCGCACGGCGGCAGCGGTTTTCGCATTGCTGGTGCCGCAGATATCACCGAGGCCGAACACCTCGGGGTAACGCGGATGTTGCAGGCTGTGCGGATTGACTTCGCACCAGCCGGCAGCGTCGGCCAGCGGGCTCTGGGCGATGAAATCCGGCGAGACTTGCGGCGGCACCACGTGCAGCAGATCGAAGGTTTTCGCCTGTGTGGTGAGGTTGCCGTCAGCATCCTTGACCTCGAACCAGGCGGTTTTCGCCGGGCCGTCGACCTTGACCAGGTTGGAGTTGAAGGCCAGTTGCGCGTTGTACTTTTCGATGTACTTCATCAGCGGCGGGACGAAGGTCGCGACACCGAACAACGCAGCGCCGGCCAGGTTGAATTCAACCTCGACCTTGTTCAGCACGCCGGTTTTGCGCCAGTGATCGCACGACAGGTACAACGCCTTCTGCGGCGCGCCGGCGCATTTGATCGGCATCGCCGGCTGCGTGAAAAGCGCCTTGCCGCCGCGCAGTTTCTGCACCTGATCCCAGGTGTACTGCGAGTGCTGATAGCTGTAGTTGGAGGTCACGCCATGCTGGCCGAGGCTTTCCTGCAGGCCTTCGATCTTCTCCCAGGCCAGACGCAGGCCGGGGCAGACGATCAGGTTCTGGTAAGTGACGGTGCGCTGATCGTTGAGGGTCAACTGGCGCAGATCGGGATCGATACCGGTCACCGCCGCCTGAATCCAGGTGGCCTGACGCGGCATCACTTTGCTCATCGGCCGCACGGTGTCCTTGACGTCGTAGGCGCCACCGCCGACCAGCGTCCACGCCGGTTGGTAGTAGTGCTGGACGCTTGGCTCGATCACAGTGACTTTAAGAGTGGGATCACGCTTGAGCAGACTGGCGACGAAGCCGATGCCGGCGGTGCCGCCGCCGATGACCACGATATCGGCACTGATGGATAGGCCCCAGTGTTGATCGTTCATTGCTTGTTCCTTATTGCTGCATGCAAGGATTTCTTGGCCATCGCACAAATCCATTGTAGGAGTGAGCCTGCTCGCGATAGCGGTATGTCAGTCTATGAAGATGTTGGCTGATACACCGCTATCGCGAGCAGGCTCACTCCTACAGAGATTGTGTGGTGGCTGACATTTATTGATGGCCCAGGCTTTTCAGCACCGCTCCGCAATACAACCCGGACAGGGTCTTCATCACCTGAATCACTTCAGGACTGGCCAGACCGTAAAAGATGTATTTGCCTTCACGACGAGTCGCCACCAGGCCTTCATCGCGCAGGATGCCCAGTTGCTGGGACAGGGTCGGCTGGCGCACGCCGGTCATTTTTTCCAGCTCGCCGACATTGCGCTCGCCCTGGGTCAGCTGGCACAGGATCAACAGGCGATCCTCATTGGCCAGCGCCTTGAGCAGCGCGCAGGCCTTGGAGGCGGACGCCCGCAATTGGGCGACTTCACATTCGGTCAGACTGGATTGCATTTGCACGATGCCTTCAACGTCACTTAAGCTGCGAACATTATGTTTTTAGATAAAGTGTTGCAACCCATTTCCCTGATTCAGGTTGGTGTCCATGCCCGCGCAGATTGAAGCTTTCCTCGACCCCGCCTCCTCGACCTACAGCTACGTGGTCTATGAAGCCGATGGCGGGCAGTGTGCAATCGTCGACCCGGTACTCGATTACGACGGCGCCGCCGGTCGCACCTGCACCGCGCAGGCCGACAAAATCATCACCTTCGTCCGAGAACACCACTTGCAGGTGCAATGGCTGCTGGAAACCCACGCACACGCCGACCACCTGTCCGCCGCGCCGTACCTGCGCCGCGAACTGGGCGGCAAGATTGCGATCGGCCAGTCCATCAGCAAGGTGCAGAACGTGTTCAAGGCGCTGTTCAACCTGGAACCGGAATTCTGCGTTGACGGCTCGCAGTTCGATCACCTGTTCGCGCCGAACGAGTCGTTCAAGATCGGCAACCTCAAGGCCACCGCCCTGCACGTCCCCGGCCACACTCCGGCAGACATGGCCTACCTGATCGACGGCGAACAGATTCTGGTCGGCGACACGCTGTTCATGCCCGATGTCGGCACCGCCCGCTGCGACTTCCCCGGCGGCAACGCGCATCAGCTGTTCAACTCGATCCACAAACTGCTGGCCTTCCCGGCCAGCGTCAAACTCTACGTCTGCCACGACTACCCGCCCGAGGGCCGCGCTGCGCAATGCCAGACCACCGTCGGTGAGCAGCGTCTGAGCAATATTCATGTGCATGACGGGATCGACGAGGCGGCGTTTGTCGAGATGCGCACCAAACGCGATGCCGGGTTGGGCATGCCGACGCTGTTGCTGCCGGCGATTCAGGTGAATGTGCGGGCGGGGAATTTTCCGGCGGCCGAGGACAATGGTGTCGTGTATCTGAAGGTGCCGATCAACAAGCTTTAAGTCCCAGCGTCAAACCATTCGCCGGCAACGGCAACGCCGTCTTGTAGCGCACCTGCTTCAAGGCAAAACTCGAGCGGATATTCGCCACCCCCGGCACCTTGGTCAGAAAGTCCATCATGAACCTCTCCAGCGCCTGAATCGTCGGCACCAGCACCCGGATCAGATAGTCCGGGTCGCCGGCCATCAGGTAGCACTCCATCACCTCGGGGCGGTCGGAGATCGCCTCTTCGAAATGCTGCAACGCCTCCTCGACCTGTTTCTCCAGGCTGACGTGAATGAACACGTTCACATGCAGCCCCAGCAGATCGGCATCCAGCAGCGTCACCTGCTCGCGAATCAGCCCTAATTCCTCCATCGCCTTGACCCGGTTGAAACACGGCGTCGGCGACAGGTTCACCGAGCGCGCGAGGTCGGCGTTGGTGATGCGCGCGTTCTCCTGAAGGCTGTTGAGAATGCCGATGTCGGTACGGTCCAGTTTGCGCATGAGACAAAACCACCTGTTTTTTATGTTTATGCAGAATTTCTATCTGCAAATCGTCTCCAGCGCAACGAAACAGAGAGAAATATTCTTCTGGCCCGGGCCTATGATTGTTGTAGGACAAGATTTCTTTCACCCAAGAATGATTGCCAGCTCACTACAAGAAATTCACAAGATCGAGCGTAGAAGCCATGACCCAAGCGTATGAACCGCTGCGTCTGCACGTCCCTGAACCCTCGGGCCGCCCAGGCTGCAAAACCGACTTCTCCTACCTGCATCTGACCGATGCCGGCACGGTGCGCAAACCTTCCATCGACGTCGAACCTGCCGACACCGCCGACCTGGCGCGTGGGCTGATTCGGGTGCTCGACGATCAGGGCAACGCCCTCGGCCCCTGGGCTGAAAACGTGCCGGTCGAGATCCTGCGCAAGGGCATGCGCGCCATGCTCAAGACGCGGATCTACGACAACCGCATGGTGGTCGCCCAGCGCCAGAAAAAAATGTCGTTCTACATGCAGAGCCTTGGCGAGGAAGCCATCGGCAGCGCCCAGGCCCTGGCCTTGAACATCGACGACATGTGCTTCCCGACCTACCGTCAGCAAAGCATTTTGATGGCCCGCGAAGTACCGCTGGTCGACCTGATCTGCCAACTGCTGTCCAACGAGCGTGATCCGCTCAAGGGCCGGCAGTTGCCGATCATGTACTCGGTCAAGGACGCCGGTTTCTTCACCATCTCCGGCAACCTCGCCACCCAGTTCATTCAGGCCGTCGGCTGGGGCATGGCCTCGGCGATCAAGGGCGACACGAAAATCGCCTCGGCCTGGATCGGTGACGGCGCCACCGCCGAATCGGACTTCCACACCGCCCTCACCTTCGCTCACGTTTACCGCGCGCCGGTGATCCTCAACGTGGTCAACAACCAGTGGGCGATCTCGACCTTCCAGGCCATCGCCGGGGGTGAAGCCACCACTTTCGCCGGACGCGGCGTCGGTTGCGGAATCGCCTCGCTGCGGGTCGATGGCAACGACTTCTACGCGGTCTACGCCGCTTCCGCCTGGGCTGCCGAACGCGCCCGGCGCAACCTCGGCCCGACCATGATCGAATGGGTCACCTACCGCGCCGGCCCGCACTCGACCTCCGACGATCCGTCGAAATACCGTCCTGCCGATGACTGGAGCCACTTCCCGCTGGGCGACCCGATTGCCCGCCTGAAACAGCACCTGATCAAGGTCGGCCACTGGTCGGAAGAAGAGCACGCCGCCGTCAGCGCCGAGCTCGAAGCCGAAGTGATTGCCGCGCAGAAACAGGCCGAACAGTACGGCACCCTCGCCGGCGGGCAGATTCCAAGCGCCGCGACCATGTTCGAAGACGTCTACAAAGAGATGCCGGAGCACTTGAAGCGCCAGCGTCAGCAGTTGGGGATCTGACATGAACGATCACAACAACAATATTCAGTTGGAAACCGCCATGACCACGACCACCATGACCATGATCCAGGCCCTGCGCTCGGCCATGGATGTGATGCTTGAGCGTGACGATAATGTGGTGGTGTTCGGTCAGGACGTCGGCTACTTCGGCGGCGTGTTCCGTTGCACCGAAGGCCTGCAGACCAAGTACGGCACCTCGCGGGTATTCGACGCGCCGATCTCTGAAAGCGGCATTGTCGGTGTTGCGGTGGGCATGGGCGCTTACGGCCTGCGCCCGGTGGCCGAGATTCAGTTCGCCGACTACGTCTACCCGGCTTCCGACCAGATCATTTCCGAAGCCGCGCGCCTGCGTTATCGCTCGGCCGGCGAGTTCACCGCGCCGATGACCCTGCGCATGCCATGTGGCGGCGGGATCTACGGCGGTCAGACCCACAGCCAGAGCATCGAGGCGATGTTCACCCAGGTCTGTGGCCTGCGCACCGTGATGCCGTCCAACCCGTACGACGCCAAGGGCCTGCTGATCGCCTCCATCGAAAACGATGACCCGGTGATCTTCCTAGAGCCGAAACGCCTGTACAACGGCCCGTTCGACGGCCACCACGACCGTCCGGTAACCCCGTGGTCGAAACACCCGCAAGCCCAGGTGCCGGACGGTTACTACACCGTGCCGCTGGACGTCGCCGCGATCACCCGTCCGGGCAAGGACGTGACCGTGCTGACCTACGGCACCACCGTGTACGTGTCGCAAGTGGCCGCCGAAGAATCCGGCGTTGACGCTGAAGTCATCGACCTGCGCAGCCTGTGGCCGCTGGACCTGGAAACCATCGTCAAGTCGGTGAAGAAAACCGGCCGCTGCGTAGTGGTACACGAAGCCACCCGCACCTGCGGTTTCGGCGCCGAGCTGGTGTCACTGGTGCAAGAGCATTGCTTCCACCACCTGGAAGCGCCGATCGAACGCGTCACCGGTTGGGACACCCCCTACCCGCACGCGCAAGAGTGGGCGTATTTCCCAGGGCCGTCCCGAGTGGGCGCGGCGTTGAAACGGGTCATGGAGGTCTGAATGGGCACGCACGTTATCAAGATGCCGGACATCGGCGAAGGCATCGCAGAAGTCGAACTGTCGCAGTGGCACGTCAAGGTTGGCGATCTGGTGGTTGAAGACCAGGTGTTGGCGGACGTGATGACCGACAAGGCAATGGTCGATATTCCATCGCCGGTCCACGGCAAGGTGATTGCGCTCGGCGGTCAGCCGGGTGAAGTGATGGCGGTCGGCAGTGTGCTGATCAGCATCGAAGTTGAAGGCGCCGGAAACCTGAAGGAATCCGCCGCACCAGCACCGGTTGCTACGAAAGAGGCACCTGCTGCGTCGAAAGTTGAAGCCGCAGTCGAGAGCAAACCTGCCGCCGCTGCTGCACCGCGTTCCGCACCGGTTTGCCAAGGCCCGATGGTTGCCCGCGAGGCTGATGAACGTCCGCTGGCTTCGCCGGCCGTGCGCAAACATGCGCTGGATCTGGGCATTCAGCTGCGTCTGGTACGCGGCACTGGCCCGGCCGGTCGTGTGCTGCACGAAGACCTCGACGCTTATTTGGCCCAGGGTCAATCAAACGCTTCGGCACCGGCAACCGCCGCGTACGCCCAGCGTCACGATGAAGAACAGATTCAAGTGATCGGCATGCGCCGCAAGATCGCCCAGCGCATGCAGGACGCCACTCAGCGTGCCGCGCACTTCAGCTACGTCGAGGAAATCGACGTCACCGCCATCGAAGAACTGCGCGCGCATCTGAATGAAAAACACGGTGCCAGCCGGGGCAAGTTGACCTTGCTGCCGTTCCTGGTCCGCGCACTGGTCGTCGCCCTGCGTGACTTCCCGCAGATGAACGCCCGTTACGACGACGAAGCCCAGGTCATCACCCGCCTCGGCGCAGTGCATGTCGGTGTCGCCACGCAAAGTGATGTCGGCCTGATGGTGCCGGTGGTGCGTCACGCCGAAGCGCGCAGCCTGTGGGACAGCGCCGCGGAAATCTCGCGTCTGGCCAATGCCGCACGCAATGGCAAGGCCAGCCGCGACGAATTATCCGGCTCGACCATCACCCTCACCAGCCTCGGTGCGCTGGGCGGCATCGTCAGCACCCCGGTGCTGAACCTGCCGGAAGTGGCGATCGTCGGCGTGAACAAAATCGTCGAACGGCCAATGGTCGTCAAAGGCCAAATGGTGATCCGCAAGATGATGAACCTCTCCAGCTCCTTCGATCACCGCGTGGTCGACGGCATGGACGCGGCGCTCTTCATCCAGGCCATTCGTGGCTTGATCGAACAACCCGCAACCCTGTTTGTGGAGTGATGCAATGCAAACCTTGAACACCACGCTGCTGATTATCGGCGGCGGCCCCGGCGGTTACGTCACGGCGATCCGCGCCGGGCAACTGGGCATTTCGACGATTCTGGTCGAAGGCCAATCGCTGGGCGGCACTTGCCTGAACATCGGCTGCATTCCATCGAAAGCGTTGATTCACGTGGCCGAGCAGTTCCACCAGACCCGCCATCACAGCGAGCATTCGGCGCTGGGCATCAGCGTCTCGGCACCAACCCTCGACATCAGCAAGAGCGTCGAGTGGAAGGACGGCATCGTCGATCGCCTGACCACCGGCGTCGCCGCACTGCTGAAAAAGAACAAGGTCCAGGTCATCAATGGCTGGGCCAAAGTCATCGACGGCAAAACCGTGGAAGTCGGCGATACGCGGATCCAGTGCGAACATCTGGTGCTGGCCACCGGTTCGACCAGCGTCAACCTGCCGATCCTGCCAATCGGCGGGCCGATCATCTCCTCCACCGAAGCGCTGGCACCGAAGTCCGTACCCAAACGTCTGGTGGTGGTGGGCGGCGGTTATATCGGTCTGGAGCTGGGCATTGCTTACCGCAAGCTCGGCGCCGAGGTCAGCGTGGTCGAGGCGCAGGATCGTATCCTGCCGGCCTACGATGCCGAGCTGACCCAACCGGTCCACGAAGCACTGAAGCAACTGGGCGTGAAGCTCTATCTCAAGCACAGCGTGCTGGGTTTCGACGGCACCTTGCAGGTGCGTGACCCGAACGGCGACACCCTCAATCTGGAAACCGATCAGGTGCTGGTGGCGGTCGGTCGCAAGCCGAATACGCAGGGCTGGAACCTTGAAGCGCTGAACCTGGACATGAACGGCTCGGCGATCAAGATCGACAGCCGCTGCCAGACCAGCATGCGCAACGTCTACGCCATCGGCGACCTCAGCGGCGAACCGATGCTCGCGCACCGCGCCATGGCTCAGGGCGAAATGGTTGCCGAACTGATCAGCGGCAAATCCCGCGAATTCAACCCGACCGCCATCGCCGCCGTGTGCTTCACCGATCCGGAACTGGTGGTGGTCGGCCAGACCCCGGACGAGGCCAAGGCTGCGGGGCTGGACTGCATCGCTTCCAGCTTCCCGTTCGCTGCCAACGGCCGGGCGATGACCCTGGAATCGAAAAGCGGCTTCGTGCGCGTGGTCGCGCGTCGCGACAATCATGTGATTGTCGGCTGGCAAGCGGTCGGGGTTGGCGTTTCCGAGTTGTCGACCGCGTTCGCGCAAAGTCTGGAAATGGGCGCGCGCCTGGAAGACATCGGCGGCACCATTCATGCGCATCCGACCCTGGGTGAAGCGGTGCAGGAAGCGGCGTTGCGTGCTTTGGGGCATGCGTTGCATCTGTGATGGTGGGTGGCTGTAATGGCCCCTTCGCGAGCAAGCCCGCTCCCACAATGGGAATGCATTTCAAAATGTGGGAGCGGGCTTGCTCGCGAATTCTTGAGGCCGACACGATTTATCTGCCTGTCATCCGATAGTCCGGGCTGCGAAACCGCGCAAGAATGAAGTATTGTTGTGCCCATCCAAAAAAACGTCAGAAGCCTTGAACCGTTTCGACGGTTGTTCAGTGATAGAGGGTGTCATGGGTAACGAAAGCATCAATTGGGACAAGCTGGGTTTTGACTACATCAAGACCGACAAACGCTATCTGTCGTACTTTCGCAATGGCGAGTGGGACAAAGGCACCCTGACCGAAGACAACGTGCTGCACATCAGCGAAGGCTCGACTGCCCTTCACTATGGCCAGCAGTGCTTCGAAGGCCTGAAGGCTTATCGTTGCAAGGACGGCTCGATCAACCTGTTCCGTCCTGACCAGAACGCCGCGCGCATGCAACGCAGCTGCGCTCGCCTGCTGATGCCGCACGTGTCGACCGAGCAGTTCATCGAAGCGTGCAAGGAAGTGGTTCGCGCCAACGAGCGCTTCATCCCGCCATACGGCACCGGCGGCGCGCTGTACCTGCGTCCGTTCGTGATCGGCGTGGGTGACAACATCGGCGTGCGTACCGCGCCGGAGTTCATCTTCTCGGTATTCGCGATCCCGGTCGGCGCCTACTTCAAGGGCGGCCTGACTCCGCACAACTTCCAGATCTCCAGCTTCGACCGCGCCGCCCCACAAGGCACCGGTGCGGCCAAGGTCGGTGGCAACTATGCCGCCAGCCTGATGCCGGGCTCCCAGGCCAAGAAAGCGCACTTCGCTGACGCCATCTACCTGGATCCGCTGACCCACAAGAAGATCGAGGAAGTCGGTTCGGCCAACTTCTTCGGGATCACCCACGACAACAAGTTCATCACCCCGAACTCGCCATCCGTGCTGCCAGGCATCACCCGTCTGTCGCTGATCGAACTGGCGAAAACCCGTCTGGGTCTGGAAGTGATTGAAGGCGACGTGCTGATCGACAAACTGTCGGACTTCAAGGAAGCCGGCGCCTGCGGTACCGCGGCGGTGATCACCCCGATCGGCGGGATCAGTTACAACGACCACCTGCACGTGTTCCACAGCGAAACCGAAGTCGGCCCGGTCACCCAGAAGCTCTACAAAGAGCTGACTGGCGTGCAGACCGGCGACATCGAAGCGCCAGCGGGCTGGATCGTCAAGGTTTGATCTGACGGCTGCTGATGCACAAAAGCCCCCATCGAGTGATCGATGGGGGCTTTTTCATGGGCGCTGTTGCTGTAGCCACTCAATCAACACTTTGGTGTGCGCCGACGCTTGCGGGGCAACGCCGTAGTAATAGCGTGGCAGCGGCATGCGCAGATCCGGCAACGGACAGATCAGGCGACCACTCGACAAATGTGTGCCGAGCAAAGTAGTCGGACACAGCGCGATGCCCTCGCCCGCCACGGCCGCTTCCAGCACCCGGTGCATGTAATCAAACTGGCGGATCACCTGGCTACTGCTCTGGCTCTGGCCAAAATGCATGGCCCAGTGGTGCCAGTCTTCACGCCGCGCCCTGACGGTCAGCAAGGTATGCGCACTGAGGCCGGCGAGATTTGTCAGTGGCAGTCGCTCAATCAATGCCGGCGCCGCGACCATGACCAATTCATCCTCGAACAACGCGTGCGCCTCCAGCGTCGGCGCCCAATCGTCACGGCCCCGGCGGATGACAATGTCGAAATCGTCGCGGGCCGGATCCGGCGACTGGGTCTGCGTGACGACCTGGGTGTCGATGTGCGGATGCTGCACCGAAAAGTCCGCCAAACGAGGCGTCAGCCATAACAGGGCGAAGGACGGCCGGACATTGATCGTGATCGTCGGCCGCGCTGCCTGTCGCCTCAACTCGGCAGCGGCGTCGGCAATCTGCGCCAGACCGGCGCTGACTTGCTGATAAAAAAGCTCACCCGCCGGCGTCAGCAGCGACTGCCTGATGCGCCGTTCAAACAACAAAACGCCCAGATGTTCTTCAAGCAATTTGACGTGGCGGCTGACCGCACTATGGCTGACATGCAGCTCGTCGGCCGCCAGGCTGAAACTCTGATGACGAGCAGCCACAGCGAAGGCGCGAACCGCATTGAGCGGGGGAAGTGAATTTTTCATGGGTCTAATTTAGTTACATATGCACTGCATTTAAAGCGTTTGTCAGCGCGTTGCCGCCACGCCAATCTGCCCGCACGCAGATACGCGATTCGACGGAGCAACATCATGCACAGCTACGGACTCTTTGTATTGTTCGCCGCCCTGACCATTTTGAGCCCCGGCCCGGGCGTGGTGCTGACCCTGTCCAACGCCGTGCGCCTGGGCTGGACCGGCGCAGTACCCGGCATTCTGGGCATCGCCTCGGGCGCGTTCGTGGTGGCTGCCCTCAGCGCCACCAGCGTCGGCTTGATCCTCAGCGCCTCGGCCGAGGCGTTTACCGTGCTGAAATACGCCGGAGCTGCATACCTGTTGTACTTGGGCTTCAAGAGCTGGCGTTCAGATCGTTTCCGTAGCCTGCAGCAGGTTCGCCCTTCTCGTCCGGGCTACCGTTTTCTCGAAGCCGCGTCCCTGCAGTTTCTCAATCCGAAAGCGATCTTCTTCTTTCTGGCCGTATTCCCGCAGTTCATCGACACTGAACAGGCTTTTTACCCGCAGTTCTTCAAACTGGTGGCCTCTTACGCGGTGCTGGTAATTCTGGTGCACGGCAGCTACGCCCTGCTCGCCAATGCGGCCAAAGGCTGGCTGTCGAGCCCGAAAGGATCCTGGCTGGCGGCAAAAGTCTCGGGGGTGACCTTTGCCGGTTTTGGTCTGCTGATGGCGTCGGCAACCCGCTGATCGACCTGCTCAGGCTCATCCTGTTTCAAGGCAATCCGCTTGCCGGCTCGCGCGGCAATCCCGCTGGCCTGTCCGTTCTGCTGCTTGCCCGTGCGCGCCTGGGTAATCAGCCCGGGAATCAACTCCCCTTCCGGCAGATTCTTCCAGAACCGTACCGGCAAATGCCCTTGCATGACCTTCTCGTTCAATCGCGCCGGGTTGAAGATGTGGCTGTAATAGGTCAGCCATAGCTCGCCATGCGGGTCATCGACGTTCTGCGCCAGTTGCTGCCATTCCACCGGGCACTGGCGCTGATGAATCAACTGTTCACCGTCGTAATAAACCCCGTCACGCGGCGTGGCGATCAACCAGCGATGCCGGCCCATGCGTCCGATGAAATGTTCGCTGGCACTGTGCAGGATGTCGTGGGCCGGTTCGTGCCACGCGACGTATTGCGGGCCTGGCTGATCCTGCGGGCGTTCGATGAAACGCACGAACGCATGCAAATGGTGGGCTTCGCGCTGCACCTGCTTGATCCGCCGCTGCAACTCGCTGCCGAGCTTGTCGCCGGCCATCATCGCCGTGCGATCGCCATGGCTGACTCGCCACAGCACTTCATACAACAGACTCCAGCGCTGGTCGCCCCGGTAGCGTGCGGCTTGCTCCAGGGTGTCGAGCAGTGCACGGGGGATGCGTGCCTGAAACGGCCCCTGCCCCTCGGGCACCGAAACGTCACTGGCAAACAGATCGCTCACCCCTTCCGACGCCCAGCTCACCAGACTCGGGTCGACTTCATGGCTGAGCAGCCAGCGTGCCTGCTGGCGCCAGGTGTCGAACAGGTCGTCGCAATCGAGATTGATCATCCCCACAACCCCATCTGCTGCGGCTGCGGCCGGTCGCGCAGTTGCTGGTAAAGCATATGACTGGTGACTTCGGCCTGTTGCGGGTGGTAGTCGCTGGTGATGATGAACGGCTTGGCCTTGGCCAACACACAACGCATGCGCGCCACATCTTCGTAGCGAATGCGCCGTTGCTGGCGCAATTGCACCAGACGTTCGGTGGTACGCAGGCCGATGCCGGGGATTCGTGCGATCAGCGACGGCTCGGCGCGGTTCAGGTCCAGCGGAAACACCTCGCGATTCTGCAGCGCCCAAGCCAGTTTCGGATCGATATCCAGCGCCAGATTACCAGGGCCCTTGAGCAACTCATCGGCGCTGTAGCCGTAGCTGCGCAAGAGGAAATCGGCTTGATACAGACGGTGTTCGCGCATCAGCGGTGGCGCGGCCAGTGGCACGCTTTTCGGGCTGTCGGGAATCGGGCTGAAGGCCGAATAGTAGACGCGCCGCAAGCGGTAGTTGCCATACAGCGACTGGGCGCTGTGCAGGATCGTGCTGTCGTCGGTGTCATCGGCGCCGACAATCATTTGCGTGCTCTGCCCGGCGGGAGCGAATTTTGCCGAACGCGGTTCGTTGAGCACCGTTTGTACGCCGGTGTAAATGGTGTTCATTGCCTGCTTGATCGAACCGATCTGCTTCTCCGGCGCCAGGGTTTGCAGGCTGGCGTCGGTGGGCAGTTCGATATTGACGCTGAGGCGATCGGCGTAGCGCCCGGCCTCCTCGATCAATGCCGGATCGGCCTCGGGAATGGTCTTGAGGTGAATGTAGCCGCGAAACTCGTGCTGCTCGCGCAACAGCTTCGCCACGCGCACCAGTTGTTCCATGGTGTAGTCCGCCGAACGGATGATCCCCGAACTGAGAAACAGCCCGCTGACGCAGTTGCGCCGGTAGAAATCCAGGGTCAGCGTGACCACTTCCTCGGGGGTGAAGCGTGCGCGCGGCACATCGCTGGAGCGACGGTTGACGCAATACTGGCAGTCGTAGAGACAGAAATTGGTCAGGAGGATTTTCAGCAGCGACACGCAACGGCCGTCCGGCGTGTAGCTGTGGCAGATGCCCATGCCATCGGTCGAGCCCAACCCGCTCTTGCCTTCGGAGCTGCGCTTGGGCGCACCGCTGCTGGCGCAGGAGGCGTCGTACTTGGCGGCGTCGGCGAGAATGCTGAGCTTGTCGATGATTTGCATGGCGCGGGCTCTTTACTGTGTGGATATACAGTATAGGTCCGAGCACGGGGTTACAAGGAGCCAGAAGCGCACCTCGTCGGGCAGAAGCTCAAGATCAAAGGATCGCAGCCTGCGGCAGCTCCTACATGGATTGGGCAGGGTCGAGATTTATCGGGTGTACGGACTTACTGTAGGAGCTGCCGCAGGCTGCGATCTTTTGATCTTCGCGTCTAAAGGCAACTCAAGACCAAACCGCTTACCCATTTCCTTTCGCCCCGCCACGGTGAGCGCCAACGCTCGACTATCAAGATCCTGCGTCACCCACTTGCGTTTCAACGCCATCTGCAACAACGCCGCGCCCAACGATCCGCCCAGATGCGGCCGGCGCATGCTCCAGTCCAGGCACGGGCAAGCAAACTTGCGGCGCAAGGTACTCAAGTCCTGCACCTCAATTCCCAAGCTCGCAAACAACGCGTCGCCGGTGCCGCTCAAGCGATAAACCCGCTCATCGGTTTCCACCAGCCACCCCGCCTCGAGCAAACGGTCGTGGAGCAACACCGCGAGCGTCCCAGCCATGTGGTCGTAGCAGGTGCGGGCGAATTGCAGGCGATCCGGGGTGTGCGGCTTGAAGCCCGGCGCGGCGTTCTGTCCGATCACCATCAACGCTTCCAGCGCCTGAGCCACCCGCTGATCGGCGAGGCTGTAATAACGATGGCGGCCCTGCACGTGCAGGCGCACCAGTGCCAGATCCTTGAGCTTGGCCAGATGTGCACTGGCGGTGGAGGCGCTGACTTCCGCCACGGCCGCTAATTCAGTGCTGGTGCGGGCGTGGCCGTCCATCAGCGAGCAGAGAATTTTCGTGCGTGCCGGTTCGGCGATGGCGGCCGCCACCTGCGAAACGCCGATGTCTTGATGTTCTGCGTGCATATTTCGCTCCCCGACGAATCGTCGCCGCTGCGAACTGAAGATACTCGCATCACTTTCCCGACCACAAGGCTGTGCACCATGGACCCGATCATCGCTGCGACGCATGCCGATCCCTACCCCTACTACGCCAAACTGCGCGCCGAGGGCGGACTGACCTTTGATCATGGATTGAAGCTGTGGGTCGCCAGCAGCGCCCGAGCGGTGCGTGCGGTTCTGACGCATGCCGATTGTCGGGTGCGACCGTTGCTGGAACCGGTGCCCAAGGCGATTGCCTCGGGGCTGGCCGGCAAGGTGTTCGGGCAGTTGATGCGGATGAACGATGGCGAGCGTCAGCGCTGTCCGCGTGCGGCAATCGAGCCGTCACTGCAGTTGATAGATGACGAGCAAGTACGCGCACTGGTGGCCGCGCGTCTGATTACAGCGGACGCCGACGGCTTATATAAGGCGATGTTTCGCGGCCCGGTGTGCGTGGTCGCGGCGCTGCTCGGCTTCACCCCGGCGCAAGGCCGGGCGATCAGTGAGCTGACGGCGGATTTCGTCGCCTGCCTGTCGCCGCTGAGCAATGACCTGCAACTGGCGGCGGCGCATGCGGCGGCGGAGCAATTGCGCGGTTACTTCGTCGAGTTGCTGGCCGAACCGCCTAGCGATTTGCTCAAGGCGTTCGGGCAGCGATTTGATGGCGATGAGGAGACCATGATTGCCAACCTGATCGGCCTCTGTTCGCAGACGTTCGAGGCCAGTGCGGGACTGATCGGCAATGCACTGATTGCGCTGCGACGTCAGCCCGAATTGCGCCATGCCTCAGTGGACGCACTGTTGGCCGAGGTTCAGCGCTTTGATCCGCCAGTGCAGAACACTCGGCGCTTTGTCGCGCAGACTTGCGAGATCGATGGCGTGCGGCTTGAGGCCGGTGAGGTGATTCTGGTGCTGCTGGCTTCGGCCAACCGCGATCCTTTGTTGAATGCAGAGCCCGAGCGGTTTCTGCTGGATCGTCCTGACCGGCGCAGTTTCAGCTTTGGCAGCGGTCGGCATCAGTGTCCGGGGCAGACGCTGGCGTTGAGCATTGCCGCTGCGACTGTCAGAGAAATCCTTGATCAGGGTATGAATCTGCAACAACTGACGTGGCATTACCGCCCATCGCTCAATGGGCGGATTCCCCTGTTCAGCGCAATGCAGCCTTAAGCGCTGCGCAGCTCAATGGTCAGGTGCGACAGCTCATGCACCGGCGCCAGCCGTTCGCGAATCGCCTCCGTCGTCACGCCCGCCGCCGCGACCACACTGACAATCGCCGCCCGCGCCTGCGGGCCGACCTGCCAGACGTGCAGGTCGCTGATGCGCACGTCGTCCGAGATTTCCAGCAGTTCGCGAATCTCTGCGGCAACCGGTTCGTCGGTGGTGTCGAGCAGCACCGCAGCGCTGTCGCGCATCAGGTTATAGGCCCACTTCGCGATGACAATCGAGCCGACAATCCCCATCGCCGGATCCAGCCACACCCAACCGAGGTAGCGCCCGGCCAGCAACGCGGCAATCGCCAGCACCGAGGTCAGGGCATCGGCCAGTACATGGACATAGGCCGAACGCAGATTGTTGTCGTGATGGTGATGATGATCGTGGCCGTGCGCGTGATCATGCTGATGGCCATGGTCGTGGCCGTGATGGCCCATCAGCAGGAAGGCGCTGAGGATGTTTACGCCCAACCCGACAATCGCGATCAGGGTCGCTTCGCCGAACGCCACGGTAGTTGGTTCAAACAAGCGAAAAATCGACTCGCCGGCAATGCCCAGCGACACCAGCCCCAGCACCATGGCTGAAGCAAAACCGGCCAGATCGCCGACCTTGCCGGTGCCGAAACTGTAGCGGCGGTTGTTGGCGTTGCGCCGGGCGAAACCATAGGCCGCAGCAGCAATGCCCAACGCCCCGGCATGGGTCGCCATGTGGAAACCGTCGGCCAGCAGGGCCATGGAGCCGGTGAGATAACCGGCGGCGATCTCGCCGATCATCATCACAAAGGTTAGCGCCACCACCCACAAGGTGCGGCGGGCGTTTTCGTCGTGAGACGCGCCGAGGAATTGGTGATCGTGGCTGAAACGCTCAGCGCTTGGGGTCAGGCTCATGATACGGATGCTCTATTTGGAATAACGGCGGATGGCTTGCAACAGATCTTCGGCGCCCTGAGCGCGCTGTTCATCGGTGAGATCGGGATGCGCCACGTGCTCACGGGTGTGGGCCTCAATGAACTGCTCCATCAACCCGTTGACCGCCCCGCGAATCGCCGCCACCAGATGCAAGGTCTTGGCGCAATCGGCATCGCCCTCGAGCGCTTTCTCGACGGCCTGTACCTGGCCGGCAATGCGTCGTACACGGTTGAGCAGCTCGTCCTTGTGTTCATGAATGTGCGACATACCTATACCCCCTACCCCTATATGGCGCGCATGGTCGCCGAAGGCTTGGGCAATCGCAAGCTCGGTGAGTGTTCAGGGGATGAACGGGATGCTGAAAGCGGCCTCAATCCCGTTGTAGGAGTGAGCCTGCTCGCGATAGCGGTGTGTCTGGAAACAAAGATGCTGGATGTACCGGCCCCTTCGCGAGCAGGCTCACTCCTACATTTTTCCGGGGGGTGCTCGGGTTCCGCGCCGTACGCAGATTCCCCTGTAGGAGCCAGCCTGCTGGCGATGGCAGCCTGAAAAACGCAGCATCATTTCAGCATCATCCAAGAGGCTACATCGCCTTGCGCCTTTGCCTACAACTGCGCCAGAATCCGCCGGCTTGTGCGGTTTGGGGGGCATCGGTAACTTGGCTCGCGTCACTGAATGATCAGTGATCGGGTTTAGTCGCTCGGTGTTATCTCAAGTTCGCAAGCTGTTATTCAGTCAGGCATCTCTACGCCTGCGCTCAATGGCGGCTGTGCGCAGGGCGCCTTCGGGCGCGCCAGTAATGCTTGGGTACTGGTCGACTAACCTGCGTACAGCTGCCACCTATTGTTTAGTCGCAAGTGCGTGTCAGCCTCATTGAGGTTACCCAGCAAATGTTTAAAGTGACGCCAAATCCGCCTGAAGCGGACGCAATACCTGACCCGGAATCAACATCCCCCTATTCCAGAAGACTCCACGAAGCCGCCGAACGCGCCCTCGATCACTACCTGAAACCGCAAGCCCCGCCCGAGCGCAAACCCAGCCACATGTTTGTCGTCGCCCCGAACATGGACAACGAAGAACTGCTGACCCACGCCTGCGAATCCATGGCCTCGGCCAGCATCATGCTCAGCGACTTCGCCAGCCTGCTCGACACGCCCTACCGCAACACCCTGCTCGGCATCCAGCAAGTGGTGATGCTAGGCGAACTCGCCGTCAACCGCGCCCTCGACAACCTCGAGTCCCCTATCAGCAATTGAAAAAGCGTCCCTGTGACGAGGAAGCTTGCTCCCGCTCGACTGCATAGCAGTCGAAAATCCGGATCCGAACCGGATCGATGGGGCTTGGGGTCGCTTCGCAACCCAGCGGGAGCAAGCTCCCTCGCCACAAGGAAAACGGCGCAACGGAGAATTTCACATGGCCAATAAACCAGATGCCCACGTCGTCGCCGCATTAGTCGCCATGGGCCTCAACGAACGGGATCGCCGCTGGGCGCAGAACGCATGCCTGGTGTTGTTTGAAAGCGAGCGGGAAACAATTGTGGCCTCGGCCGTGAACGCTCTAGGGAAACTTGATGGGCTTGAAATGGAGGCTGTGCTGCCCGCGCTGCACCGAGTGAAACGGCGTTTTCCGTCACTTGAAAGGACAGTGGCTGACACGTTGACCGAGATTGCGATGGTTGCCTGAGTAAAAATGGCGAGGGCTTGATGGATCGCGGAGCAATGCCCCAACAAGGCCTGCTGCGCGGTCCATCGGGGATAAATCCCCTCGCCACAGGTTGCATGGACATTGATTGATCGGCGTTTATTCGCCTCAATCCTCCCGCGTCAAAACCTCCAACAATTCAATCTCGAACACCAGATTCGAATGCGGCGGAATCTTGCCCATCGTCCGCTCGCCGTACCCCAAGTGCGCCGGCACCAGCAGCTTGCGCTTACCGCCCACTTGCATGCCCATTAGCCCTTGATCCCAGCCCTTGATCACCCGGCCCGTGCCAATCACGCACTGGAAAGGTTTGCCACGGCTGTGGGAAGAATCGAACTCGCTGCCGTCTTCCAGCCAGCCAGTGTAATGGGTGGTGATCAGCGCGCCTTTGACGGCAGCCTTGCCCTCGCCCACCTGAAGATTGATTACCTGCAGTTCATCAGTCATGACATTCACTCTATTTCTCAGCAGGCCGCCGTTTTCCCAGAAATGTCGGCTGGTCGCAACTCATTGACGAAAATTGGCGCTGTATCCGAAGTGACTGACAACCCATTAAGATAGCCAACCGCCATTACTTCACGGATCGATTCTTCATGCTGGCAGTTCCCGAATGACTTACCTCTGGATCAGCCTTGCCCTTGGCGTTGTCATGATTGGATTGATCGTCGTCTTGATCTGGCGAGCGCGCGGTTTGCGCAAGCAACTGAACGAATACCGCGAGCTGCTGACCCGCGCCGCCGAACGCCAGAACATCCACCAGGACGGTGACGCCGAGCGTTTCAAACGCAGCCAATATTTTGCG
Organism: Pseudomonas fluorescens; assembly: GCF_004683905.1. Taxonomy (NCBI): domain Bacteria; kingdom Pseudomonadati; phylum Pseudomonadota; class Gammaproteobacteria; order Pseudomonadales; family Pseudomonadaceae; genus Pseudomonas; species Pseudomonas fluorescens. Next base: position 2,490,549 of record NZ_CP038438.1, on the reverse strand, counting down.
CGGATCGGCACTTGGGACTGGGAAGTCGACACCGATCGGCTGTACTGGTCAGACGCGATCTACGGCATGTTCGGGTTCAAGATCGGCGAGATCACGCCGTCTTATGCGCTGTTCTGCTCCTGCGTGCACCCGGACGACCGCGTCAGAGTGCGCGACGGTGAATTGCGTTGCCTGGAGACCGGTGAAAACCACGATGAGGAATACCGCGTAGTCTGGCCCGACGGTACGATTCGCTGGCTGCGCGAGACTGGTAATGTGGTGCGCAACGACCACGACGCGGTGATCAAGATGATGGGCGTGGTGCGCGACATTACCGAGGAGAAAGCCTCGGCGAGTTACCTCCAGCACCTCGCCCACTTCGACCCGTTGACCGGTCTGCCCAATCGTCTGGTGCTCGAGGAGCGTTTATCCGAAGCACTGGAACAGGCGCGCCGCAGCCTGACCCGGGTGGCACTGGTGTTTATCGATCTCAACGGTTTCAAGGCGATCAACGACCACTACGGTCATGCCGCCGGCGACCGCGTGCTGATCACCACTGCGACTCGTCTGAAACGCATCCTGCGCGCCACCGACACCGTCGCGCGGATTGGCGGCGACGAATTCGTAGTAATCCTGCAAGGTCTGGCCCCGAGCCTCAACCTGCAGGACGAAGCCCGCAGCATCTGTCAGAAAATTTTCATCGAACTGTCCCCACCGATCAGCATCGGCAACGACCAGCGCCATGTCGGTACCAGCCTTGGGGTCGCGGTGTTTCCGGACCATGCGCCAACCATGGATCGGCTGCTGCACATTGCCGATCTGGCGATGTATGAGGCCAAGCGCAGTGGGAATAATCAGTATCGGTTGGGGGGCGAGAGCCCTGCACGAGTGCATGCGCAGGGCTTTGAGTCGGGGACTTAACGCTCGACAGGTTGCATCTCGACAATGGTGCCGTTGGTGATCATGACCATCACGTACTTGTCATTGATCTGCACCCACTGCGCCTGATCGACCGGGGCTTTCAAGCCTTTCTGTTTCCAGTTTTTCAACGCTTTGTCGCTGCGCTGATAAATGTCTGGAGCCCGGTCGTTGACCTTCAATTCGCGGTCGCTGGTCGGCGACTGGACCGTGGGTTCGCTTGAGGTTTGCGCCGCTTGAACAAGTGGGCTGATCCCGGCAATGCCGGCGACCAGGGCCAGGCTGGCGATTAGGGTTTTGCTGTTCATCGGTGAACCTCCTTCGGATGTGTGATACCTGAACTCCGACTGCGGAGGACTGGAATCATTCCTTGTTTTTTTGCCTGAGCTGGCTGGGGAATTGTCGTTGGCAGGCAGATCGTCATCGCTGGCAATTCAGCTCCCACAGGGTCCGCTGATGAAACAGGATGTGTGATCGCCCCGCAAAACTGTGGGAGCGAGCTTGCTCGCGAAGGGGCCGGCACATTCAACACTGTTCCGCCTGAACCACCGCCTTCGCGAGTAAGCCCGCTCCCACAGGTTAGACGGTGTTTTCAGGATTGATCCGCTTTGCGCATCAATCCATGCCAACAATGCAATTAACATCCTGTTACAGCTGCGCGACCATCCGCCGCAATAACAACCGTGCGCCGCTTCCACGTCGCGCACGTCATAAAAGCGGTGGAGATTTTTCTATGACAGCCTCAATCCCACATGGCGGCTCGCGGGCCGGCGCCATTTTCCGGGTCACCTCGGGCAACTTCCTCGAACAGTTCGACTTCTTTCTGTTCGGCTTCTACGCCACGCAGATCGCGGCGGTGTTCTTCCCGGCGAGCAGTGAGTTCGCTTCCCTGATGATGACCTTTGCCGTATTCGGCGCAGGCTTTCTGATGCGTCCGCTGGGCGCCATCGTGCTGGGTGCGTACATCGATGACGTCGGTCGGCGCAAAGGGTTGATCGTCACCCTGTCGATCATGGCCAGCGGCACGATCCTGATTGTGCTGGTGCCCGGATACGAGACCATTGGTCTGTTTGCGCCAGCGCTGGTGCTGGTCGGACGGCTATTGCAAGGCTTCTCCGCCGGTGCGGAACTGGGCGGTGTTTCGGTGTACTTGTCGGAAATCGCCACCCCTGGCCGCAAGGGCTTTTTCACTGCCTGGCAGTCGGCCAGTCAGCAAGTGGCGATCATCGTCGCGGCAGCCTTGGGCTATGCGTTGAACGCGTGGATGGCGCCAGACGTGATTGCCGATTGGGGCTGGCGCATTCCGTTTTTCGTCGGTTGCATGATCGTGCCCTTCATCTTTTTCCTGCGGCGTAACCTGGCAGAAACCGAAGAGTTTGCCGCACGCAAACACCGCCCGAGCATGAAGGAAGTGTTTCGCACGCTTGGCCAGAACTGGGGCGTGGTGCTCGGCGGCATGTTGATGGTCGCGCTGACCACCACTGCGTTCTACCTGATCACCGTGTACGCGCCGACCTTCGGCAAGACCGTGCTGCACCTGAGCACTTCCGATGCGTTGCTGGTGACCTTGCTGGTGGGCGTGTCGAACTTCTTCTGGCTGCCGATTGGCGGCATGTTGTCCGACCGTATCGGCCGGCGCCCGGTGCTGATCGCCATGGCGCTGCTGGCACTGGCCACCACCTATCCGGCGCTGTCGTACCTGGTGCAGGCGCCGAGCTTCAGCCATATGTTGCTGTCGCTGCTGTGGCTGTCGTTCATCTACGGCATGTACAACGGCGCGATGATTCCGGCGCTGACCGAGATCATGCCGGTGGAAGTGCGAGTAGCCGGTTTCTCCCTCGCCTACAGCCTGGCGACCGCGATTTTCGGCGGTTTCACCCCGGCGATGTCGACCTTCCTGATCCAGTACACCGGCGACAAAGCGGCGCCGGGTTACTGGATGAGCGTCGGCGCACTCTGCGCGTTGTGCGCCACGTTGTACCTCTATCGCCGCGCAGGCGGCCGTTTGCAACCGGTTGCCGCCTAAGGAGCAATCACCTTGAAAAACTGATCAATCTCAGCGCCATCGCCCTCTTCGCTTTCAGCGCCCTGGCCCATGCTGAACAGCTGAATGTGATGACGTCGGGCGGCTTCACCGCCGCCTACAAAATCCTCGGCCCGAAATTCGCGGCCGCCACCGGCAACACCCTCGACACCCAACTCGGTCCGTCGATGGGCAAGGCGCCGGAAGCCATCCCTAATCGCCTCGCTCGCGGTGAGCACGCCGACGTGGTGATCATGGTCGGCTACGCCCTCGATGACCTGATCAAACAGGGCAAGGTCGACCCGGCCTCGCGGGTCGAACTGGCGGATTCACGGATCGGTCTGGTGGTGCGTGAAGGCGCGCCGAAGCCGGACATCAGCAGCGTCGAAAGCCTGAAGAAAACCCTGCTCGACGCAAAATCGGTGGCCTACTCCGACAGCGCCAGCGGCGTGTACATCGAGAAAGAGTTGTTCAACAAACTTGGTGTCGAGGATCAACTGAAACCGAAAGCGAAGATGGTCCCGAAAGTCCCGGTCGGCTCGGTGGTTGCCACCGGCGATTACCAACTGGGCTTCCAGCAGGTCAGCGAATTGCTGCCGGTGCCGGGGGTGACGTTTGTCGGGAAGATTCCGGAGTCGGTGCAGTCGGTGACGCGCTTCGCCGCCGGCATCCCGGTCGGCGCACAGCATCCAAAAGAGGCCAAGGCCCTGCTCGACTATCTTGCCGCGCCTGCCGCCCAGGCTGACGTGCAAGCCACCGGGCTGGATTCGGTCAAGCGCTGAGCGTTGGCGGTTGGACTTTCATTTCCACCACCAGCCGCTCCAGTTCCAATGCCGCCGGGGTCAACGTGCGACCCCGGCGCTTGAGGATGCCGACACTGCGCATCACTTGCGGATCGGTCAGCGGCACCCGCGTCAGGATCGGATGATCCGGCCCGGGCATCGCCATCAGCGGCACCGCCGCCACGCCAAGCCCCGCCTCCACCAGACCAATCATGGTCGTCACATGCCGCGTCTCGCAGATGCTCGGGCGCTGCGGCACCACGCTGCTCAAGGCCTGATCGAGCAGAAAACGGTTGCCGGACGTCTTGTCCAGCGAGATGTAATCCTGCTGATAGAACTCGTCCCAGGTCACGCTGCTGCGTCCGGCCAACGGGTGATCGCGCCGGCAAGCGACGACATAGCACTCCTGCACAAGCGGTTCGAAATCGACTTTGGCATCCTGCGTGCCGAGAAAACTCAAACCGAAATCCGCCTCGCCGTTGACCACTGCGCTCAACACGTCGTGGGCGCTGGAGTCGAGGACTTTGACCTTGATCCGCGGAAACTGCTGGTGATAGCGAGCGACCACCCGCGGCATGAAGTAGTACGCCGCCGAGGGTACGCAAGCCACGGTGACATGACCGAGTCGGGTCGATGCGACTTCACTGATGCCCAGCAGCGCCACGTCCAGATCATCCAGCAAACGCTCGACGCTGGGCATGAAGCCACGCCCGGCCTGGGTCAGACTGACTTTGCGCGTGGTGCGCTCGAACAGCTTTACGCCGAGGGCGTCTTCAAGCTTCTCGATGCGTCGGCTCAGGGCCGGTTGTGACAGGCGCACGGTGTCGGCGGCCTTGCGGAAACTGCCCTGCTCGACCACGGCGCGAAAGGCTTGCAGGTCGTTGAGGTCGAAGTTGATGGCCATGGCGGACTCGAAAAGATTGATTCGCGAAGGCTATCAATGTAACCAAATGATGCAATTTATTACAGATTTGATGATATCGCCCTTGTGGGAGCGGGCTTGCTCGCGAATGCGGTGTCACAGTCGCCATCAACATCGACTGAACCAGCGCTTTCGCGAGCAAGCCCGCTCCCACAGGGTTTTGTGGTGGATTGACGAGCGGCGCAGCCTTTATCCTTGTCCCCCCCGCCGTACCGCTGTCAGGAGTCAACCCATGCCCCATGAAGGCAACCTGTTGCAAGCCGCTGTCGTGTTTCTCTTCGCAGCCGTGCTCACCGTGCCACTGGCCAAGCGTCTGCAACTGGGCGCGGTGCTCGGTTATCTGTTGGCGGGGGTGATCATCGGCCCGTCGGTGCTCGGCCTGATTGGCAATCCGCAGAGCGTTGCGCATATTTCCGAACTGGGCGTGGTGTTGCTGTTGTTCATCATCGGCCTTGAGCTATCGCCCCGCCGCTTGTGGGTGATGCGCAAGTCGGTGTTCGGCGTGGGTCTGGCGCAGGTGCTGCTGACGGCGGCGGTGATCGGCGTGCTGGCGTTGTACGTGTTCGGACAGCCGCTGAACAGTGCGATTGTGCTCGGCCTTGGTCTGGCGCTGTCGTCCACCGCATTCGGCCTGCAAAGCCTGGCCGAGCGCAAGGAGCTGACCAGCCCCCACGGGCGACTGGCGTTTGCGATTCTGCTGTTTCAGGACATCGCCGCGATCCCGTTGATCGCGCTGGTGCCGATGCTCGCCGGCAGCGCCCACGCCAGCAGCAACGCGGAAAGCCTGAACCACGGTTTGCAAGTGCTCGGCGGGATCGCCGTGGTAGTGGTCGGCGGGCGGTATTTGCTGCGGCCGGTGTTTCGCGTGGTGGCGAAAACCGGTCTGCCGGAGGTCTCCACCGCCACCGCATTGCTGGTGGTGATCGGTACGGCGTGGCTGATGGATCTGGTCGGCGTGTCGATGGCCCTCGGGGCTTTCCTCGCTGGCCTGCTGCTGGCGGATTCGGAATATCGCCATGAACTGGAAGCGCAGATCGAGCCGTTCAAGGGCCTGCTGCTCGGGCTGTTTTTCATCAGCGTCGGCATGGGCGCCAACCTCAGTCTGCTGCTCAGCGCACCGATCACCGTGTTGGGCCTGACGCTGCTGCTGATCGGTTTGAAGTTGCCGCTGCTGTTTGTGGTCGGGCGTCTGGCCGGCGGGCTGACCAAGGTCAGTGCGATTCGCCTGGGTATCGTGCTCGCGGCCGGCGGTGAGTTTGCCTTTGTGGTGTTCAAGATCGGTCGTGATCAGGGCCTGTTCGAACCGCGCCTGTATGACTTGCTGGTGCTGACCATCACCCTGTCGATGGCGTTGACGCCGTTGCTGCTGCTGATCTGCGCACGGCTGGTCAGCCCAAAAGTGCAGCCGGTGGAGGTGCCGGAGAAATTCCGCGAGATCGATACCGAGGCGCCGCGCGTGGTGATCGCCGGCATGGGTCGGATGGGCCAGATCGTGGCGCGGATTCTGCGCGCGCAGAACATCAAGTTCGTGGCGCTGGACACGTCGGTGGAAACCATCGAGCTGTCGCGCAGTTTTGGCGGTGTGCCGGTGTTCTATGGCGACCCGATGCGCCCGGAAATCCTCAATGCGGCGAAGGTTGGCGAGGCGGAGTATTTCGTGATTGCCACGGATGATCCGGAGACCAACATCAAGACCGCCGAGATCGTGCGCAAGCTGTATCCGCACATGAAGATCATCGCTCGCGCACGTAACCGTCAGCACGTGCACCGCCTGGTCGATGTCGGCGCCGAAGCGATTCGCGAGACCTATTACTCCAGCCTGGAAATGAGCCGCCGTACCCTGGTCGGCCTCGGTCTGACCCAGGCCCAGGCCGATGCGCGGATCAAGCGTTTCAAACACCATGACGAACAGGTGCTGGAAGCCCAGCACGCGGTCTACGACGACGCGGCCAAAGTCCTGCAAACCGCCCAGGAAGCCCGAGCGGAACTGGCGCGGTTGTTCGAGTCGGATCAATTGGAAGAAGAAGCGCGCAAGGTCTGACTTCAGCGCAATTCCAATTGTAGGAGTGAGCCTGCTCGCGATGGCGATCTATCAGTACCCATCTCTGTTACTGACACACCGCCATCGCGAGCAGGCTCACTCCTACAGGGATTGTGGATGGGCTCAGGCCATTTCCAATTCACGCTCTTGCTTGACCGGTGCAGTCTCGAACCGATCCGCCAGGAACGGTGTGATATCCAGCGGCAGCGCCTCCTGATTGACCAGTTTGTCCAGCAGCACGCCGGTGATCGCTGAGGTCAGAATACCGGTGCGGAAGTGTCCGCAGGCATTCAGGTATCCCTCCACCCCACGCATCGGCCCGAGGATCGGCAGCTCATCCGGCGAGCCCGGACGCAGTCCGGCCCAGGTGCGCTTTAGATTGACGTCCTTGAGTTCCGGCAGGCACCGCACCGCGCCCTGTACCAGTCCGGCGATTTCCGGGTAGGTGGTGGTGACGTCGAAGCCTTTGTCTTCGGTGGTGCTGCCGATCAGGATTTCGCCGTTGTCCTTCTGTGCCACATAGCAGTCGCTGGTGGTCAGGCAGCCGTTGAGGATCTTCGGCATGCGTTCGGTCAGCAGAATCTGGCCCTTGACCGGTTTCACCGGGATACGAATCCCCGTCGCCCACTCACTCAAGTCCGCCGCCCAGGCACCAGCAGCATTGATCAGCGTCTTGCAGTGGAACACGCCCTCCTCGGCCGTCTGCACGCCAGTCACGCGGCTGCCGTGGTGCAACACACCGATGACGTTGGTGTTGACGAAGATGTCGACGCCATTCTGCCGCGCGCCTTCCATGTAGGCATCGGCGAGACGGAACGGGCTGACCTGGTGATCGCAGAGAAACTCCAGCGCGCCGCGCGCCTCGTGGCTGACGCTCGGCTCAGCCTCGCGCAGCGCGGCCTGATCGAGCCAGCGCACCTGATCGGCCAGATGCGGAATGCAACTGACGATGTGCTCGGCGTAGAGCCGGTCTTCGTCGTCATAGATGACGAACTTCAGTCCGGTCTTTTCGAACTTGAAATCCATCCCGTGCCTGTCCTTCAACTCGCGGTGCAGCGCCGGGTACAGCGCATTGGACTGCAAGGCGAAATCGAAGAACGACTCCGGCAGGATGTGCGGCGTGCTGGCGTCCACCGCGACCGCCGCGCCCTGGGTTTCGCGCTTGCGGTTGGCCGACATCATGCGGAAGAAAATCACCCCGCAGCCCAGCCCCACCGACTCGCCGATGGCCCACAAGCCTCCGGCCGAAGCGCGGGTCGCGTTGCCCGGGCGCTTGGCGTCGATCACCGCCACCTTGAGGCCCTGGCGCTTGGACAATTGATAGGCGCAGGACGCCCCGATCACGCCGCCACCGGCAATGATCACGTCATAGAACTTACTCATGGGATGCGGCCTCCGTGCCGACGGACTGGAACGCGGAAAAAGGGATCGGATCAATCGGGAAGCGCGGGCGCAGCCAGCCGACGTCCTTGCGCCCGGTGGCCTGACGCAGACGGTCGCTGCAGTAGCCGACACACATCCGCCCCTGACAATCGCCCATGCTGACGCGGGTGCGCATTTTCAGGCTGGCGATGTCTTTCACGCCCTGCTCCAGCGCCAGATCGATGTCCGCGCGGGTGGCGTGTTCGCAGCGGCAGATCACGGTGTCGGCGGCCGGCAAAGCGGTCTGGCCGACACCGCGTTCGGTGTAGCGATCAACAGCCGCGCGGAAGCGCACGATGGATTTGAGTTTGCCCAGATAACGATCGCGGCGAACCCGCGCCAGCTCTTCTTCGATCACCCCGCGTTGCAGGAGGATCGAGGTCGCGGCGATCTTGCCGGCGAGCATCGCCGCTTCACCACCGCGAATCCCGCCCATGTCACCGGCCAGATGCACGTGCGGCTCGTTGCTTTGCTGCCAGTTGTTCGAATTGGCGCGCAGGTAACCGTCGTCGCTGAAACCGTGATCGAGGCCCATCTGCTGACTGAGCTGGGTGCGCGGAATGAAGCCGTAACCGACCGCCAGGGTCTGCGCTTCGAAGCGCTCGATGCGCGTCAGGTCCGGCTCCCAGCTGGCCGAGTAAGGTGCCACGGTGACGCTTTTCAGCTCGCCGTCGCCGTGGGCTTCGACCACGCCCCAGCCGTAGTTCATCGGGATGCCGTGCAGTTTAAGGTAAGCAAGCATGCTCAAACCGTCGAGGAACAGCTGCGGCTTGTTCAGCAACGCCAGGCTTTCGCGGGCGATCTTGCCGAACGCGCAGGCTTCGTACACGCCCGCGACCTTGACGCCGGACGCGTGCAGCTGCGTGGCCACCAGCGGCAGCAGCGGCCCGGTGCCGGCGATGATCACCGGCCCTTGCGGCTTGACCACGCCACTTTTGATTTGCAGTTGCAGGCCGCCGAGCATGATCACCCCCGGCAGGGTCCAGCCGGGAAACGGCACGCTGCGTTCGTGGCAGCCGGCGGCCAGCAGCAATTGCGGATACTCGATCTCGTGCAGCTGCTCGTCGCCGTCGAGCACCACCAGCGCGCGGGTGCCTTCGGCGCCGACCACGCGATGATTGAGGCGCACGTCGATCAACCCGGACTGTTCCTGGAAATCACCGTGCAGTTTGCTCAGGGCTTCGGAATAGCGCGGCCCCAGATAATCCAGTTGCACGCCGTCGCGCAGCGGCCCGCGATAGACCACGCCACCAAGACGCGAGGCCTCTTCGAGCAAGGTGCAGCGCACCCCATGACGCGCCAGCTCGATGGCCGCCGCCATCCCCGCCGGACCACCGCCGACGATCACCGGTTGCAGGCTCATACGACCTCCTGCTCGTTGATGCGGTTGACCTGGGTTTCGATCTGCATGCCGTCGCGCACCACGGTCTGACAGGCACGGCGCTTGTGGCGGCCGTTGATCTTCACCAGGCAGCACTGGCACACACCCATGCCGCAGTAGGCGCCGCTGATCTGGCCATGGTCGTTGCGTGCGACCTGGCGCACGCCAAGGGACTGGATAACGCTCAGGACGGTTTCGCCAATGGCCGCCGTCACCGGTTGACCATTGATGTGGACGGTCATATCCGCCTGGGTCAGGGGCTGGATATCGAAAGTGCGTTCTAGGCAGTGCATTACGAAGTTCATCCGTGAAAAGGTTCAGGGGGAAGGTATTGCGTCAGCTCCTTGCTGCTCTACACCGTGCGGCCCGTTTATTGTTCGATTACAGGCGGGCTCGCGGGTACTTCGTCAGCGCAGCAAAGTGCGCGTGAAGCACTGTAGTTCAAACCTCAGCGAAGGCCTGGAACATTTACGTTAGGGGAAGTTACAAACGCGAATATTGATCCAGGCCAGTGAAAGCGGTCGGATTGTTCAACGATTCGGTTGAAGAAGACGAATGGTGCACGCCAGAAAGCAAAAAGCCGCTTTCACCGTGAAGTGAAAGCGGCCGAGGCATGGGCCTCAATGGAGCATTGGAATCAGTGTACGAACAGGGCGATCAGGATGATGATCGGGATTGGCACACCGAGGAAAAACAGTAATAGAGAGCGCATGGTGATTCTCCTTGTTAACGGACTGGAGGCAGAGTGGTCGTGGTGGCGTAGGTCTCGACTTCAACGTACTCGACCGCATCCCGGCGACGACCGCCGAAGGTGGCGGCGAGACTGGCGAAGAACGCACCGGCCAGCAACGCGATGAACATCCACAGCGAGGTCCAGGCAGCAACTTTCGCAGCGGTGTCGGCAGCCTGTTGGGCTTTGACTTTGGCGTCGGCGATGGCCTTCTGAGTGCGGGCATACACTTCATCGACACGCTTCTCGGCGTCGGCCTGACTCAGATTGGTTCGTTGTGCAACCAGTTGCGCGAGGTAGGTACGGTCTTCCGGGCTGAGTTGGCCGTTGGCCAGGCTCTGGGCGAAGATCCGCGCTACGGCGCCATGGGCGGCATCATCACTGACCGATGCTGGACGGTCATCGCGGAACAGATTGTCGATGTAGTAACCGTACTGATTGCTGTCGGTGTTGGCCGCTGCGCTACCGGCAGCCTGAGTCGCGGCTGCCGCTGCGCCACCGGCGACACTGGCACCGGCCTGCACACCGCCACTGATCACACTGCTGACCGAGCCGACTACCAATACTGCGGTGACCAGCGTGGCCACACACCAGGCGAGGAAGCCATGGGCAGTATCACGAAAATACACTTCATCCCCGTGCATGTTGGCCCACTTCACCCGCAGCCGACCGGCGATGTAGCCACCCAGACCGGAGGCGATGATTTGCGTCGCCGCCAGCCAGACAATCGTCGAAATCCCCAGACCCTTGGCGCTGATGCCCTCCCCGGCCCAAGGTGAAACGGCAGAGAATCCCAAACCGAAGCCAAGCAGCACTAAAATCATCGACAGTGCTGCGGCCGCCGCTGCGCCCGCGAAAATCGCGCCCCAGGACACGCCTGACACGTTGCTCGACTCTCCTTCGAAGGCAGGATAAAACCCATCAGAGGATCTATTCATTGTTGTAGTGCTCCAGGCATGAAAAATGGTGTTACAACTCGTCACGAGATGAATTGCAGCGACCGTGCCAGTCGAGAGCCCGAAACAAATCCTTCAATTTCAATGATTTAAAAAGACTGAACTTCTACATTCATTGCAATTTGCAACAATGGACGGAAAGCAGCGGGTTTTATGCATTGACGCCAACGCCGCAAAGCGCCCCGGATTGACGTTTGTAACAGGCTATACATGAAAGTTAATTTAAAGCGCGACGCAAAATACTTGGCAAAATGCAGCCATTCCGTTTGAACCGATCAAGGCCTGCCCTATGACGCGTATTTTGACCATCGAAGACGACGCCGTGACTGCCCGTGAAATCGTCGCCGAACTCAGCAGCCACGGCCTGCAAGTGGATTGGGTCGACAATGGCCGCGAAGGCCTGGACAGAGCCGTCAGCGGCAACTACGACCTGATCACCCTCGACCGCATGCTGCCGGAACTCGATGGCCTCGCGATCGTCACCACCCTGCGCACCATGGGCGTGGCCACGCCGATTCTGATGATCAGCGCCCTCTCCGATGTCGATGAGCGCGTGCGCGGCTTGCGCGCCGGCGGCGATGATTACCTGACCAAACCGTTCGCCACCGACGAGATGGCCGCACGTGTGGAAGTGCTGCTGCGCCGCCAGAACAGCGTTGCCACCCAGGCCACCACGTTGCAGGTCGCCGACCTCGAACTGGATTTGATCAGCCACGAAGCACGCCGCGCCGGGCAGGTCCTGACGCTGCTGCCCACCGAATACAAGCTGCTGGAATTTCTCATGCGCAACAGCGGGCAGATCCTGTCGCGGATGATGATTTTCGAAGAGGTCTGGGGCTATCACTTCGACCCGGGCACCAACCTGATCGACGTACACATCGGTCGTCTGCGCAAGAAGATCGACGCGGCGGGCAATGTTCCGCTGATTCGCACGGTACGGGGCTCGGGTTATGTCATTGCCGAACCCGTCTGACGGCTGGCGCTCCTCTAGCAGTCGACTGCTGGCGCTGTACAGTTCGCTGTTCGTGGCCTGGAGCGCGATCCTCATGGGGGTCATGTATTTCGAGGTCTCCAGCTATCTCGATAACCTCGCCAAGCATTCGCTGATGCAACGTCAGCATCTGTTTTCGCACTTTCGCGGTGAGCAGCTGGAAGAAGCGCTCGCCGCCAGCATGACCTTTGATATACGCGGCATCGACGCCTATGGCCTGTTCGACGCCCAGGGCGTTTACCTCGGCGGTGCTTTGCAGCAACTGCCCGAAGGCCTGCCGCTGGATGGCAAGATCCACACCCTGGATGACTGCGCCGATTCCGATGACCCAACCCTGCCCGCCGACAGCTGCGACGCGGTGGCGACTCAGACCCGCGACGGCCGCTGGCTGGTGTTGCTGCGCGACAACGGTTCGTTGTTCGCCGTGACGCGGATCATTCTGCATGCATTGTTCTGGGGGGTATCACTGACGATTCTGCCGGGGATTGCCGGTTGGCATTTGCTGCGCCGCCGACCAATGCGCCGCATCCGCGCGATTCAGGACAGCGCCCAGGCGATTGTCGCTGGCGACCTGACCCACCGTTTGCCGCTGTCCAACCGCCGCGATGAACTGGACATGCTCGCCGCCATCGTCAACGCCATGCTCGATCGCATCGAACGGCTGATGCATGAAGTCAAAGGCGTGTGCGACAACATCGCCCACGATTTGCGCACGCCGCTGACGCGTTTGCGCGCGCAGTTGTATCGCATGCAACAGCAGGCTGGTGAAGGCTCACAGGAGGCGGCGCAACTGGACCTGGTGCTGGCCGAGGCGGACACGCTGATGGCGCGGTTTCGCGGATTGCTGCGGATTTCCGAATTGGAAGATCGTCAGCGCCGCTCAGGTTTTGTCGAGCTCGATCCGGTGCAACTGCTGGAAGAACTGCATGAGTTTTACCTGCCACTGGCCGAGGAAGGCGAACTGCTGTTCGTGCTGAACATGCCGGAAACCCTGCCACCGCTCAATGGCGACCGGGCGTTGCTGTTCGAGGCGCTGGCCAATCTGTTGAGCAACTCGATCAAGTTCACTCCGGCGGGCGGTACGGTGATTTTGCGCGGAGTGAATGACGGTGGGCATACGCGGATCGAAGTCCACGATTCCGGACCGGGGATTCCCGAAGCCGAGCGTGAGGCGGTGTTCCAGCGTTTCTATCGTGCCGAGGGCGGGCAACCACAGAGTGGCTTTGGCCTGGGTCTATCGATTGTCGCGGCGATTGTCAGCCTGCATGGCTTCAATCTTGAGGTGGGCAGCAGTGAGCTGGGCGGTGCGCAGCTGGTGCTGGATTGTCGACAGAGTTTGATCTCGCAGTCCTGAGAATCACCGCGCTGCATTGTAGGAGTGAGCCTGCTCGCGATATCGGTGGGTCAGCCAACATAATTGTTGAATGATCGACCGCTATCGCGAGCAGGCTCACTCCTACAAGGGTTTTTGTGGCGTTCAATCAGGCCGGATAGTTCGCCCGCAGCGCCTCAAGGCCACCCTGATAGATGCCGGTGAACAGCGCCACCACTTCCTCATCGCTCACGCCCTTGGCGTTGAAGCGTCCCGACCACGTTACCCGGGCGCCCTGCCCCTGAGCTTCAACCTTGATCGTCGCCAGATAGTCAGTCGCCGGGAACGGTGCCTGTTCGATCGAGTAGCTGTAGGTCCTGGCAGCGTTGTCGAACGCTTGCAGACGCTCGATCACCACCGCGCCGTCGGCGGTTTGCAGGGTGCGCACGCGTCCGCCTTCGCTCAGCTCACTCTTGGGAATCAACGGCAGCCAGTCCGGCAGCGTGTTGAAGCCGCCGATCAATTGCCAGACCTGATCGGCCGAAGCCGGGATGTCGATCGTTGCTGATGCAGTTGCCATAAATAAACGCTTCTCCAGAGTCTTCGCGGTTCAGATCGCCATACTGTCGACTACACCGCCATCCACGCGCAAGGCCGCGCCAGTGGTGGCGGAGGAAAACGGCGAAGCGATGTACGTGACCAGATGCGCTACCTCGGCAACATCGGCCACCCGCTGGATGATCGACGTCGGCCGCGCTCTGCGCACAAACGCATCAGCCTCTTCACGCAGATTGCGGCCGGACTCGGCGGCGGCGTCCTTGAGCATGTGTTCCACGCCACCGGTAAACGTCGGCCCCGGCAGGATCGCGTTGACCGTCACACCGGTGCCCGCCAGACGCTTGGCCAGGCCATGGGACACCGCAAGGTTGGCGCTTTTGGTCACGCCGTAATTAAGCATGTCGGCCGGGGTCGCCACACCGGATTCCGAGGACAGGAAAATCACCCGTCCCCAGCCCTGCTCGACCATCGCCGGCACGTAATGCCGCGACAGGCGCACGCCGGAAATCACGTTGACCTCGTAGAAACGTGTCCACTCGCTGTCCGGGGTGTCAAAGAAATCCACGGCGTCGAAAATGCCGAGGTTGTTCACCAGAATGTCTGCGCGCGGTTCAGCGGCGAACAGTTTTTCCGCACCTTCGGCAGTGCCCAGATCGGCCGTCAGACCGCGCAGTTGCGCACCCGGCACCTGCTGGCGAATGCTCGCCAGCGCTTGCTCGACCTTGGCCGTTTCACGCCCGATCACCACAACCGTGGCTCCGGCCTCGGCCAGTGACTGACTGATGCCCAGACCAATGCCACCCGTGCTGCCGCTGACGATGGCCAGTTTTCCACTCAAGTCGATTTTCATGGGTTCACCTCTTTGATGGGCAATACACGGACAAATAGAAGGAATGGATCAGCGTAGACGCGATGTTGGCCGGATGAAGGCGTTGCCGACCAAAGACCGGTCACGACCGACCCGACGCCTTCGCGAGCAAGCCCGCTCCCACTTGGGATTGTCGGTGGATGGAGGCTCTCGGGCTGGCCATGATCAAGGGTGGGAGTGGGCTTGCTCACGAAGGGGCCGGGACATCCGGCTTCAATGGTGACTGACCCGACACCTTCGCGGGTTCAGCGGCGTCCTACACTGAAAGGATCAGCCGCTTTTCAAGAGATGACCATGAAAATGTCTGCGCAAATAACCGTGGTTGCGGTGCTCGCCACCCTCGCCTACCTGGGCCTTGCGGTGTGGGGCATTGGTGGGCCGGCGGTGTTCTTTTCGCATGGGGCGCTGGTGCTGGTGGCGCTGGCCACGGTGCTGATGGTGGTGGCGTCGCTGTTCACCGATGTAAACATGAGCTCGGGCGAGCGCGAGGACCGCGCCAATCGCTGGGTGATTCCGGCGTTCGGCGTGATCGGTCTGGTCAGCGGATTTCTCCCGGCGTACTGCGATCGCATCGACTTCTGGACCTTCGGCGCTGAAGGCGTGCGCTGGCTCGGCGCGCTGTTGTTTATCGTCGGTGGCACGCTGCGGCTGTGGCCGGTGTTTGTGCTGGGCCGTCGGTTCAGCGGCCTGGTGGCGATTCAGCCGGGGCATCGGCTGGTCACCGACGGCATTTACACACGCCTGCGCAATCCGAGCTATCTGGGGTTGGTGGTCAACGCCGTGGGCTGGGCGCTGGCGTTTCGTTCCTGTGTCGGGTTGATTCTGGCGGCGCTGACGCTGATTCCACTGATCGCACGTATTCACTCGGAAGAGGCGCTGCTGCGCGGGCAGTTTGGTGCAGAGTACGAGGCTTATCGCGCGCGCAGCTGGCGATTGTTGCCGGGGGTTTACTGACGCCATCACCAGCAGACTGAACCGGCTCCTGCAGTGTTGGATAGCGGGCAACATTTACGGCCCGACATTGATCGAATGTGGGAGCGGGCTTGCTCGCGAATGCGCTGAATCAGTCGACATCGCATGCAACTGAAAGACCGCATTCGCGAGCAAGCCCGCTCCCACAGGGGACTTTGTAGTGTCAGGCCTTCTGCAGGTGCAGTTGACCTTGGCTATCGACGACAACGCTCAGCGGCTCATAACTGTCGATAGTCGCGTGGCGGGTTTCGAGGGGATGCTGGTGCGTCGTGGTGATGATCATCAGCGCTGCACCTGCCGCTTCAGCAGCCTGGATGCCGACGGTGGCATCTTCGAAAATCAGGCAGTCGCCAACCTCAAGCCCCAGGCGCTTTGCCGCCAGACGATAACCCGCCGGATCGGGTTTGCCAGCCGTCACATCCTCCGCCGTGATCATCACCGCAGGCTCGCAAATCCCCGCCGCCGCCATCCGCCGCAACGCCAGATCCCGTGGCGCCGAAGTCACCATCCCCCAGCGCTCACTCGGCAAGGCTTCGAGAAACGCCGCGGCCCCAGGTATCTGCACGATCCCTTCGACATCATCGATTTCCGCCTGCGCGATAAACGCCGCTTGCGCCTCGGCGTCCACCCCTGGCAGGTTCAGCCGGCGGATGGTGTCGATGGCGCGGGCGCCATGGATGGTCGGCAGGAAACGCTCGACATCAACCCCGTGGCGCTCGGCCCACGCGGCCCAGACGCGCTCGGCAGCGGCGATGGAGTTGAGGACGGTGCCGTCCATGTCGAACAGGAACGCGCCGAACGCGCGGTCGAAGACGTTATCGTGAGCAGACAAAAGGTCGCATCCTTTGACAGAACTGGGCGGATTGGCCGGGCAATGTAGCATTTTTACCCGGCAGTTCGACCCGCCACCTCAGTGCAGACGTGGCGCCTTGGACTTGAAAGCGCTGTCGACACAGTCAAGCAACTGGCCGATCGCCCAGGGCTTTTTGATGAACGCCACCGGATGCTTGACCCCGGAAGTTTCCGGGGTTTCATAACCGGACATGACCATCACCGGTTTGTCCGGCCAGCGGTCGCCGACCAGATTGGCCAGCCCCGCTCCGTTGATTTCACCGGGCATGGTGATGTCGGTCAGCAGCAGCGCGACTTCCGGCGCGTGCTCTTCCAGATACAGCTTGGCGGCATCCGCGCTGGTTTGCGGCTCGACCTTGAAACCTTCCTCCTGAAGAATTTCGCAGAGAAACTCCAGAATCAACGGGTCGTCCTCAACCACCAGAATCAACCCGTCAGGAAGGTGCTCGCTCGCCGTCGGTGTTGGACTCATGAACTGGCACTCCCTGAATTGCATTAACGATTTAGCGGCTTGTTTCCGCTGCTTATCTGGTATGAGCAGCGCGCCCTGCATAAATTCATTTTTGATACAGGTCTTTTCTTAACAGTCCTGATCAGCGTTCGGCGACGGGCGTTCGCCAAGCGGCTTTTGTGGTTAAAATGCCGGCCCTTTTGCTTGCCGACCGTGACTGATGAACCCTGAAGCCCTCGCCACCCTCCGCGCCCATCTGCTGCCTGCACTCGCCGCGGCACCGAGCGAAACCCGCCGCCTGTTCCATGGCCGTGGGCGTTGCTGGCCGGGGCTGGAACAGTTGACGGTGGACTGGCTGCAAGGCGTGGTGCTGGTCTCGCTGTTCAAAGAACCTGTGCCCGAGCAGCTCGAAGCGCTCAAACACTTGTTGCTCGACATCAGCACCTCGGCAGAATGGCAACAGTCCGGCGCCCACACCTTGCTGGTGCAACATCGGTATTTGCCGCAGAGCACCGCCGAATGGCTGCTGGGCAATGAAATCGAGGAGATGAGCATCGTCGAGGGCGGCTTGCACTACCGCGTCGACCTGGGCCGCAAGCAAAACGCCGGGCTTTTTCTCGACATGCGCTACGGGCGCAACTGGGTGCGTGAGCAGGCAGCGGGCAAACGCGTACTGAACCTGTTCGCCTACACCTGTGGGTTTTCCGTGGCAGCGATCGAAGGCGGCGCCAGCCATGTCGTCAACCTCGACATGTCCCGCGCCGCACTGAGCCGCGGTCGTGACAATCACCGGCTGAACGGGCATGACCTGAGCAAGGTAAGTTTCCTTGGCCACGACCTGTTCAAGTCCTGGGGCAAGGTGATCAACAGCGGCCCGTACGACCTGGTGATCATCGACCCGCCATCGTTCCAGAAAGGCAGCTTTCTGCTGACCAAGGATTACCAGCGCGTATTGCGTCGTTTACCGGAATTGCTCACGGCTGACGGCACGGTGCTGGCGTGCATGAATGATCCGTCGTTCGGTTCGGACTTTCTGATCGATGGCGTGACGCAAGAGGCGCCAAGCTTGCGCTTTGAGCAGCGGCTGGAGAATCCGCCTGAGTTTCCGGATATTGATCCTGAGAGCGGCCTGAAGGCGCTCGTCTTCAAACGCCTCGACTGACCCGACATCCCGCGAACCCCGCTCATCCCTGTAGGAGTGAGCCTGCTCGCGAAGACTGACTCACCGGCAACCCATTTCTTCAGAAGGACAAAACCCGCCGCCCCGATCAACCGGGGCGGCGGGTTTTGTCGTTCAGGCCGAGATCAAATCGTACCCGTCTTCAACGAATGATCATTGAGCACGCTGCTGATGATTGCCGCGCTGTCCTGCCCACCCGCAATCACCTCAGCGCCCCCCGACCGTTCATCGCAAATACCTCCTCACCTGTAATTTCTGACAGTAGCCAGAGCCGTCATCTTCAGCGCTGAATAACTCCATGCCCTTTGTCTCCCGACAGTTCGCTTGGAGTTCCGTCCATGCTCGTTCCGCCCAAGAAGAAAATCTCTGCCCCCCATTCATTGCTGGACCCGATAGTGCTCGGGCGCCTCCTGCCTTCCGGCCAGTGGGGGATCAACCGGGCGGCGGTGTTCACTTTTCCCGACCTCGGCCTGCTGGTCGTCATCCCCGTCTGGGCCACCAAGGCTGTCGGCGATACCGTCAAGCTGCTGCTCAATGACCGTGAGGTCGACGGGCGTCCCATCATTGACCAGACCGAGCTCAAACAACCGACCCTCTTGTGGGTGGCTCCCCGTCATCTGCAGACAGGTCCTTACCAACTCACCTACGAAATCAAACAGCCCAATCAAAAAGAAGAGCGTCCGGACAAGCCCCTCAACCTCTTCGTCAAACTGGAACTCCCCGGTGGCCAGGACATCGACCCGGACCCTGGTCACTCCAACCTGTACATGTACATTCCCCCGGAAATCGTCAACGGCGGGGTGGACAAAGACGTTGCCGAAGCGGGGGTGCCGATTGTCATCAGGTCCGAGTCCGGCAGCGGCTTGCCTTACCCGGACATCGCGGAGGGCGATGTCATTCATCTCAGTTGGGGTGGCTTTTTTGAGTATTCCACACCGGTGACCCAGGCGCAGATCAACGATCCAGCGGCAAACCCGATATTAATCACGGTCTCCAAAGCCACTATTAAAGAGGCTGGTGACACCGACCTCTTCGGTCTGGCGGTCACCTTCAAGGTGCGCGACATCGTCGGCAATGAATCGGAAGACTGGTGCAAGGAAACCCGCATTGTCGTCACCACCGGCATCGACCTGCTGGCCGCACCGATTGTTCAGGAGGCCGTCAACAACAAGCTCGACGCCGATAAACAGGGCGATAACGACATCACGGTGCATGTCACGGCCGACCGACCAGACTTCGAGATGAATGACATCATTCACTTGACCATGTTCGGCACCACCACGGAGGGCGAAAAAGTCGAAGTCACCGCCCTGCCCCAGACCGTCGACAATATCCCGCATAACTACGAGTTCAAGCTGTCCATTGCGGCCGTGCGTAAACTGGTCAATACCCAGGTCAGTTTCTTCTATCGGCTGGAACGCAGCGGCAGCAGTGACCCGTTAGGCTCAAAAAGGCAGTTTGTACAAGTCACCGGCGCAGCCCACCGCCTGGCCGCACCGATCATCGAAGAAGCCGAGGGAGAATTCATCGATCCCACGAAGACACCCATCAACGTCCGCATTCCGTTCGATCCGGCCATCGAGTACGGCATGGGCATCGAGCTGTTCCTGTTGGGTAAAAGCCCGGACGGCAGCACCTTCCTGCCTGAGTTGGAGTGGCACATTCCGGAGGAGGATGAAGTCGAGAATCCCGAAGGTTTTGTCATCACCGTCGATGACTACAACCTCAAGCTCCTTGACGGCGGAACCCTGAAGGGGTGGTACGACCTGCTGATAGCCGAAGGCGACGAGATCCTCAGACGGGAGTCGCTGCACACGAAATTGCTCAATGTGGGTGAACCGAAATTCGAGCTGGACGCCCCCATTGTCCTCGGGGTGGCGAACGGCTTCCTCGACCCGGCCACACTGCCCGGCGGTACCAGTAAACTGACCATCCCCAGGCCTGTGGTGAAGCCATGGGTAGCCAACGACGAGGCCACCTGGAAGTGGGTGGGCGACATCTCCGGCGAGGAACCCGGGTCCCGCACATTCAATGCCGTAACCGCCCAACAAGACTGGGTCATCAACCTGGACGCCGCCTTCGTCGCCCAACACATCGAACCGAACCGCGGCGGCAAGATCACCGTCCGCTACCAGCTCTGGCGCCATGCCACAAATGAGACCAGCCTCTCGAATCCATTGGTGTTCACCGTGGGCGTCGCGCTGGATCTGCTCGCCCCCTCTATCAAGGAGAACAACGGCGACAGCGCACTCAACCCGCTGCTGGTCAGGGACACCTTGACCATCGTGGTGCCGGACAACAGCGCGTTGCTGCCAACTGATGAAATCAGCGTCACCTGGACTGGCGCACAGGGTACGCCCGCAGGCGGTTCGCATACCTCTGCTCCTCGGCCGCTGGGCAGCAACCGGGAGTTTGCGATTCCGAATAGTGTGGTCGCGTTCAACCTGAACAAAGATGTGAAGGTGTCCTACGTCGTCATCCGCGACAGCAAGCCGCTGCCGTCCCTCGTCTTTGATTTGACTGTGTTGAGCATGCCGCAGAATGAACTGCTCAAACCGATCATCAAGGACGCGGACAACGACGGCGAAGGCCCGGAGTTCAACGTAGGGAATCTGACCAGCAATGCCACCTATCGCATGGGCGTCTGGCCGTTGATTGCCACAGGCCAATATGTCTGGCTGCGCCTGAAAGGGACGAACGCTGATGGCAGCAACTACAACCTGCAGATCCATACGGCACCGGGTTCATACGTCACTGATCAATGGATCGCGCAAGGTTACTACGAGCGAAGCATCGCCCTTGAAGGCTTGAAAAACCTCAAGGATGGCAGCCCGTTGACCATGGAGTTCAAAGCCGCGTTCGGCAAGAGCACGGATGAGAGCGAGGCGGTGCCCTTCCCCGTGCGCACTTACACGATCAAAGCGGTTGAGGATGTGCGGCCAGAAATTACCGGTGCGGAAGACTCCAAAGGGAATGAGATTCTCCCGGGCGGCACGACTGACGACACCTCAATCACTCTTGAGGGCACCGGAGCTGTAGAACAGGAAGTGGAAATCTTCGACGGTGCTACCTCCACTGGCAAAAAGCCCAAGTCCGATGACAAAGGCATATGGACGGTTGAACTGACTGGGCTGACAACTACAACGCATGTGTTCAAAGCCAAAGCGTTGTATGGCGGCGGGAAGGAGTCGGAGGTGTGGACGTTGACCGTGACGGACAGCACTGCACCGATTTTCGTCGACCCTTCGAACATGTTTCTTCACGGGGTGCGACTGATCAATGACTACGGATGGGCTCGAAAGCCTGAAACGGAGTCAGTACGTCGGCGTGAGGCAACCGGCGGCGTCCCGCCCTATACGTACACATCGACGGATCCAGCCATCGCAAGCGTAACCAATGACGGGATAGTGACCGGCCTCCGGCAAGGGTGGACTGTCATATCGGTGAGAGACCAGAATGGCGCCCAAGCACAATTCCCCGTCCAATGCACCGAAATAAAAATATACAAGGTAGTGAGGTCGTCGACCCCCGTGCCCGGAACCTACGCAGAGATTTCTAGATGGATAGCCTCAGTTGGAGGAGTGACCACTGAGATTCTCATCCGCACATTGATGAATCACTTCGATATCGAATACCCAGACGCTAGTGTTGTACTGAATCCATCCGAGCCACACGCCCCATGGCCGTACTGGGCTTATTACTTCCACTCCCCGGACTCCGACATCATTCGCGTTATATCTGCGGTATCTCCCGAAAATAAACGCTTCGACTCCTCTTCATTGCTCTCGCCCCCCCAACGAGTCTCCGGATACGTCCTCGCGTTAGTCCCTGTCTGACAGGACTCAAGGCCTCTGATTATGAACAGGAAGAGGACGGATTTATTTGATGGCAATTGCGAGCAGGCTCACACCTACAAGGCATCTTTGCCGGTCACATAACCTGTGATCAACGAAGATCCACTGTGGGAGCGGGCTTGCTCGCGAAGAGGCCAGAACTGTCAGCGCCTATTCCTTTGGCACAACATTATCCAGCACCTGATTCACCGCCAACTCCCCCAGCATCACCACCTGCGCAATGCCCAACACCGTGTTACGACTCGGCCCCTCCAGCGTGCCGGCGAAATCGCCGAGCATCACCGTGGCCGAGGCCAGTGATTCGCAGGCGTTGGCCAGCAGGGATTCGGTGTCGGTTTGTGGATTGACGAGGAACATGCTGCTGGGGGTGTATGGCGTTGCCATGATTTGCGCGGGTGCGAGGTAGTGGTCGAGGGCGCGTTCGGCGGCTTCGTGGAGTTTTCTGGAGTTGAGGGATTCGTAGGGTGATAGCGGGTCTGTGGTCGGTGGGTTGGGCTTGGTTTCGGACATCAGCTGGAACTCCGATCGAGGCACTTTGAAAGGATTACTCACTGTAGGAGCTGCCGCAGGCTGCGATCTTTTGATCTTGATCTTGAAAAACAAAATCAAAAGATCGCAGCCTTCGGCAGCTCCTACAGGGGGACCGGGCAGTTAGTTCGGCACGCGGCGGCCGTCCAGTACCCGGTTGACCATCAGTTCACTGAGCATGATCACCTGATGCAGCATCAGCATCGCCCGGCGCTGTGAGTGGTCGACGACATCGCCGATGTCGCGGGCCATGTCACTGGCGGCCGCTAAAGATTCGCAGGCTTCGACGAGCAAGGTTTCTTCGTCCACGGTGGGGTCGATGAGGAAGATTCTGTTCGCCTTGCATGACGAGATTGAAGGGATCGAGATCTTCAGGGCGCCGGGGTTGAGGTAGAAGTTGATGGCACGGTCGGTCGCGGCTTTTATCTTCTGCGGGTCGAGGGCTGGGTCGTACGGGATCGAAGTGTCCGGGGGGTTGGGTGTGGCTTTGAACATGGATGTACTCCTATTGCAGTTATTCAGGAGCCATCACTCTCGCTACCAAACGAGGGGTGGTGGCCATACGCGGGTTGGTAGACCGGCTGCAATAGGAACCCGGCGCTCACGAGTGAGCCCCACGCATGACCACCATAAAAACGAGCCCCACAAAGGGACTGCAAAGGTGTTGCCATACAGCTATTACAGACGGGCTACCAAACCCGATCACTGATTTTCAGTGACAGGGAAACGATAAGCCCGTCGCATAGCCGTGTAAGCCGGCGGATTCTGGCGTACGCGTAGGTAACGGCGCAAGGCGTTGTAGCCGTTATGGCGTAACGGTTCGTGTACTTTAAACGTGGTTGCGGGGTTATGTTTATGTGCGGGGTTTGCTCTGTTGTTTTGATGTTGTCTGGCAAGCCGCTTTCGCGAGCAAGCTCGCTCCCACAGTTGGAATGAGTGCATTCAGTGGGAGGGTGATCGTCTTGTAGGCCGCCATCGCTGGCAAGCCAGCTCCCACAATTTGACCGAGTGTATTCAGTCAGGGATTGGTCGACTTTGAGGCCGCTTTCGCGAGCAAGCCCGCTCCCACAGTTGGATTGCGTGCATTCAGGTGGGA
Source organism: Pseudomonas fluorescens (assembly GCF_004683905.1). NCBI lineage: Bacteria > Pseudomonadati > Pseudomonadota > Gammaproteobacteria > Pseudomonadales > Pseudomonadaceae > Pseudomonas > Pseudomonas fluorescens. The sequence goes on along the minus strand of NZ_CP038438.1, from coordinate 2,466,733 downwards.
GTTGGTCGGCGGGTAGGCCGTCATCGCTGGCAAGCCAGCTCCCACAGGAATTTGTGGTGGGTCAGGGGGTGGATGGACGCAACACCAGCGCAAACAGTTCGCCATGCCCGGTCACATTGAGCTTGTGATAGAGATTGCGCCGATGCACCTTCACCGTCTCCGGCGAGATGCCCATCTGCTGGGCGATGGCCTTGCTGGAAAAGCCCTGCAGAATCAGCCGCGCGGTGTCGACTTCGCGGGTGGTCAGGCGCGCATCGAAGCGATCGAGCAGCGTTGCCAGATCCCCCGCCACCGGCTCGGTGCCGGTCCCTTGTGGCGGCAACAGCTGCACGTGTCGGCGCATCGCCGCCAACACCCAGTCGCGCACACACAGCAGACGGCCCTGCTCCGCCAGATCGAAAGCCGTCGAGCGTCCGAGTGACAGGCCAAGCACGCCGCCCTCGATGTTGATCATGAACTGCAACTCGTCCTCACCGACCACCGAGCGAAAGTAGCTCTGGTAATACTCGCTGTGCAGAAACTGGTCCGGCGCCACCGAGGCCAGGCTGTGCAAGCCGTCGGCGATGCCGGTCGAGGCGGTTTGGTAGAACGGATCGAGCAGGTACATGCCAGCGGTGTAGCTGGCCAGTTCTTCCTGTTCATCGGCGCGGCCCTTGCTGTCGAAGTCGATCAGCAATTGCGGTGCCTGCCCCGCCTTCATCAGCGCCACCAGCGCGTTGTCCAGCGGCACCAGCAGGCGCAGCGTGTCGACCAGCGCGCGCCAGAAAGCGTCCTGGCCGACGGCGGCAAACACCCGCGCCAGACTTTGGTGCACCGGCAACTCCTGCAACAACGCGTCCACGCTCTACCCCTTTTGAGTAACCCATGATGGGAATGGGTCAGGCGTGCCCGCCCCGATAGGCTGAGCACTCCTGTCAATCACCGGCCTGCCGCAGGCCAGGAGTGCCGCATCATGCGTTGTCGTCGTGGCTATATCAACCGGGGCATCAACCTTGGCCTGCTCGCCTGTTTTGGCGTCGCATCCGTCGCCAGTGCCGCCGATGCGCCGAGCGTGCACGTTTACAACTGGTACGACTACATCGGTCCGACGACCCTCGCTGACTTCAAGCGCGACAGCGGTATTCAGCCGGTTTACGACACCTTCGACAGCGCCGAAGTGCTCGAAGGCAAACTGCTGACCAGCCGCAGCGGTTACGACGTGGTGGTGGCGAGCAACTTCAGCCTGCCGACGCTGATCAAGGCCGGCGCCCTCGCCCCGCTGCCTCGCGATCAACTGCCGGGCTGGAACAATCTGGACAGCGATCTGCTGAGCAAACTGGCCAACAACGATCCCGGCAATCAATACGCCGTGCCTTATCTGTGGGGCACCAACGGCATCGGCTACAACGTCGACAAAGTGCGCGCCGCGCTCGGCGACAAGGCGCCGCTGGATTCGTGGGATCTGGTGTTCAAGGAAGAGAACCTCGCCAAGCTTGGCCAGTGCGGGGTGGCGATGCTTGATTCGCCGTCGGAAATGCTCCCGGTCGCCCTGCACTACCTGGGCTTGCCGCCCAACAGCACCAACCCCGAGGACTACCAGAAAGCCGAAGCGCTGCTGCTCAAATTGCGCCCGCACATTGCCTACTTCAACTCGTCGAAATTCATCAGTGACCTGTCCAACGGCAACATCTGCGTAGCGGTCGGCTGGTCCGGCGCAATGCTCGAAGCCAAAACCAACGCCGAACAGGCCAACAACGGCGTGAAGATCGCCTACAGCCTGCCCAAGGAAGGCGCGCCGGTGTGGTTCGACACGCTGGTGCTGCTCAAGGATGCGCCGAACCGCGCTCAGGGTCTGGCGTTTATCGACTACCTGCTGCGCCCGGAAGTGATCGCGCCGGTCAGTGATCACCTGTCGTACCCCAACGGCAACCGCGCCGCGACGCCACTGGTGGCTGCGGCCACCCGGGATAACCCGGCGGTGTATCCGTCGGCCGCGGCGATGGCCACGTTGTACACCCTGGAACCGCTGCCCAAAGCCACCGAACGCGTGCGTACGCGGGTGTGGAGCAAGGTCAAGAACGGCCAGTAACCCCAACACATTTCCCTGTGGGAGCGAGCTTGCTCGCGAATGCGTCGGGTCAGTCAACATCTCCTTTGAATGACACACCGCCTTCGCGGGCAAGCCGCGCTCCCACAGGGTTTTGTGTTCAGTCCCGCTCATTCATTTCTGCCTTTTTATAGAGAGACATCCCATGAAACCTCGTGCCCGTGACCTCAACATCCGCATCGGCCAACTGCAACCCGGCCCACTCAACGCCATCACCGACGTCCCCGGCGTGCGCGTCGGCCACAGTAACGTGCGTGGCCGCAGCGACAGCGGACGTGACATCTGCACCGGCGTCACAGTGATCGAACCGCGCCGCGGCTCGACCAACCAGCAACCGTGCTTCGCCGGGGTGCATGTGCTCAATGGCAATGGCGATGCCACCGGCCTTGAGTGGATTCGCGAGGCCGGGCTGCTGACCAGTCCCATCGCCTTCACCAACACCCACAGCCTCGGCGTGGTGCGCGATGCGTTGATTGCGCTGGATCGCCAACAGCAACCGGACGACGGGCGCCTCTACTGGAACATGCCGGTGGTGCTGGAAACTTTCGATGGCTTGCTCAACGACATCAATGGTTTTCACGTCAAACCCGAGCATGTCGCCGAGGCGCTGAATTGCGCGCATGACGGTGCCGTTGAAGAAGGCGCCGTCGGTGGCGGCAGCGGCATGATCTGCCACGAATTCAAGGGTGGCATCGGCAGCGCCTCACGCCGGTTGAGCAGCGCTCAGGGCGGCTGGACGGTGGGCGCGATCGTCCAGGCCAACCACGGCATTCGCAGCGAGTTGCGGGTCGACGGTTATCCGGTGGGTCGCTACATGGAGCAGGTAGATTCGCCGTTCCTGCGGGCTTCGCTGCCGCATCCGGGCATGGGCTCGATCGTGGTCTGCCTGGCCACCGACGCGCCGCTGCTGCCGCATCAATGCACGCGCCTGGCACAGCGCGCCAGCCTCGGTCTGGCGCGCAGCGGCGGCGGTAACGAAGACCACAGCGGCGACATCTTCATTGCCTTCGCCACCGGCAACGAGCAGGTGCCATCCGCCGCTTACGAGGGTAAAGGCGCGCCAACCTGCGACGGCTTGCGCATGGTCAACAACGACCACATCAGCGAACTGTTCCTCGCGGCTACCGAGGCGGTCGAAGAAGCGATCATCAACGCCCTGCTCGCCAGCGAGAGCACTGCGGGCAACGGGCATGCAGTGCCTGGGCTGGATAAGGAAATTCTGCTCGCCGCCCTCGCCAAGGCCGGCTGGCCCGGCGCCCGCTGACCTGTAGGAGCTGCGGCACGCTGCGATCCTTTGATCTTGCTTTAAAAAAATCAAAAGATCGCAGCCTTCGGCAGCTCCTACAGGAGGTGCGACTCAGGTGAACATCTGGGCGCCGATATGTCGCGCCGTTTGCAGATGCTCCTGCGGATCACGCACCTCCGACTCCACCATCAGCGTCGAACTCACTACCGTCGCCCCGCTGTAATCGAAAATCCCGTGTTCGATCTGCGCCTTCATCGCCGGGCCATAACCGTGACGTTCGTAGGCGCGTTCATCGGCCCCCGCAAGCCCGACCAGATGCACGCGCAGGCGCTGCAGCTTCCTCACATGCTTGAGGTCGCCAGCGAAATCAAACGCCCAGCCGTTGCTGAACACCCGATCAATCCAACCCTTGAGCAACGCCGGCATCGACCACCAGTACACCGGGAATACCAGCACCAGAGCGTCGGCCCGATCAATCCGCGCCTGTTCAGCCAGCACGTCGGCTGGCGGCTGCGCCTCACGGTGATGCACGGCGAAATCCGCTGCGCCGAACACCGGCTGAAATCCCTCGGCGTACAGATCGGCGATTTCCCGGGTATTGGCAGGGTTGGCGCTTGTCAGGCCCTCGGCAATCTGCGTTGCCACGCTGTGGGTCAGCGAACGCGGTTCGTGATGCGCCACAACAATCAATGCGTGCATGGTCATTCTCCTGTAAGTTTGCGCTGACCAAGGGCTATATACTCTTGGTAAGTTACGAACAGTAAGTTACGTTTGGTATATAAGCGATGTCAACCATAGAAATGACCGAAGCCGATTCCCCTGCCCAGCCGCGACGTCGCCTGTCGCGCGAAGATCGCAACCGCCAGTTGCTCGACGTCGCCTGGCAGATCATTCGGGCCGAGGGCACCGATGCCCTGACCCTGGGTTATCTGGCGGACAAGGCAGGGGTGACCAAACCGGTGGTCTACGACCACTTCACCACTCGCTCGGGCTTGCTCGCGGCGCTTTACCGGGACTTCGATACGCGCCAGACCGCGGTGATGGACGCTGCCATCGACCAATGTCCGCCGACACTGACCGCCACCGCGACAGTGATCGCCACGGCGTACGTCGATTGCGTGTTATTGCAGGGCAATGAGATTCCTGGAGTGATTGCCGCGCTGGGCAGCACGCCGGAGCTGGAAAAGATCAAGCGCGACTACGAGGCAATCTTCCTCGAAAAGTGCCGCAGTGTGCTGCAACCGCTGGCTGCTGGCGGGGAAATCACCCAAGCCGGTTTGCGCGCGATGCTCGGTGCCGCCGAGGCGTTGTCGAATGCTGCCGCCAGTGCTGAAATCAGTGCCCGGCAAGCGAAGGACGAGTTGTTCGCGACCATCATCGCGATGGTGGAACGGGCCGCCGCCCGTGCGACTAGCGGTACTTGAGTCGGCCCCCGCGCGTTCCCATGATGAAGGTACGCAGGCGCTTCACTCCTGAGCGACTGCGTAGGGAACGGGTGTTCTGAACCCCAAATCAAGCCTGTTCCCTGTTTCATGCGCAGCTTGAGCCTCATGGGCTCTACTTCTCCCCATCAAAGAGCCTTGAGGCTCTTTTTTTGTCCGTTTTTTGCGCCGGACTCAGGACTCAGTGCAGCGTCAGGCGCTGACGGACAAACTCTTCGACGTGACGGGTAGTTTGATCCAGATGCCGGTCGCGCTGTTTTTCCGCATCGAGCATCGCGCGCTTGCCGTTTTTCTGCAGCAGGTAGGTGTGGATCTGCTGCACTTCCAGCGAGCGATAGATCGGTGTGGTGTCGATGAAACCGCGCAGGCCATTGCTGCGGTAATGCCGGGTGCTCATCAACACCTGGGTTTCGCGCGCGCCGATCACCTCGAAACCCAGCGCCTCGAAGTACGGCACCTTGCCGACGCTGCAGGTCAGTTCGGCGTGCGGATAACGGCTGACCATCTCGCCGATCATCGCCCGCGCCACGCCCTGGCGCCGATAGCCTTCGCGCACGGCCATGTAGGCGACGCTGCACGCTTCCCAATCGCCTTGCACCGGCAGGTACAAGAGGAAACCGGTGACCCGCTCCGGGTCGTCCTCGGCCGTCGCCACCAGCAATTCCACCTCGGTGCCCTTCTCACCATTCAGCGCCTCCAGATACAGATGCACCTCATAGCCGACCGCGTACTGATAGACGTTGTACAGCAGATTGCTCGGGCCAAGACCGACCGCGCTGATGTCGGTGAGGTAATCGACCACCAGTTGCAGAATCTGGCTGTTGACGCTTTCGGGGCATGGGGATTTGTAGTGGGTGATGCGTGGCATGACAACTGAACTCCGGCGGAAAACCGCGACATCATACCGTGTCCCGACGCCTGCCACTGTCGCAGGAAATACCGAAGCAAGCTGACGGTTGACCTGAAGAAAATTTCATCTGCCAAGGCTCGGATCTTTCGCCGATTTAGCGTCCAATTCTTCAGCTGCGTTCACTTTTTTAACGCAGGCCTTGAGGAGTTCACATGAACGTTTTGCGTTCTCTGTTCAAATGGCGGCAAGCCTTGTTGCTGGTGCCGCTGACCCTGGCAGCGCTGGCCAGCACCCCGGTGTTTGCACAACCCCCGGTTTACATTCAGCAGGCACCGCCGCCGATGCGCATGGAAGTGATGCCCGGCCCGCGCCCCGGTTATGTCTGGGATCAGGGCCATTGGCGCTGGGAAGGACGCGGCTACGTGTGGATGCCCGGTCATTGGCAACCGGTGAGGTACGGCGCGCACTGGCGACCAGGCCACTGGCAGGCGCGCGGTCCTAACTGGTACTGGGTCGAAGGCCACTGGGCCCGTTGAACCCGCTCGGCAACAACAACTTATCTACCGGGAAGACCACCATGTCGCGAAACCTGAAAACCCTGCTCGCCGCCTCACTGGTCGCGATCACCCTGTCGGGCTGCATTGTCGAACCGGTACGGCCGCATCGGCCACCACCGCCGGTGGAAGTCGTGCCGGTCATGCCAGCGCCCGGTTATCACTGGGTCGCCGGTCACTATCGTTGGGATGGACGTGAGTGGCGCTGGGCACCGGGACATTGGCGCGCCTACTGACCTGAGCGGCTGGCGTCACTGCTGTGGCGCCACTACCTTGAACTTGATCGCGATGTCGTTGGACACCACAGTGTCCGTCCACTCCCCCGCCCCGAGTCCGAACTGGTCACGCTTGAGCACCAGCTCACCGTCGAAAATGCCGATCGAACTGTCCGGTTTCAGCTCGACCGGCACCTGCACCTCGCGGGTGATGCCCTTGAGGGTGAGCTGGCCGGCGATCAGATAATGATTGCCCGTGACCCGGGTAAAACGGCTGGACTCGAACACCGCCACGGGAAAGCGCTGCGTATCGAACCACGCCGGTTTCACCAGTTCGGTGTTGGCGTCAGTGCTGCCGGCGTCGATGCTGTTCAGGTCGATGTGCAATGTGGTGTGGGCGCCGGCGAGGTTGTCGCTGTCGAACTGCAGTGTCGCGTCGAACTTGCCGAAGGTGCCGTACATCAGCGAGCCCATCTGGTTGTAGGTAAAGCTGATCTGGCTGGCGGTGGTGTTGACGCGGTTGTATTCAGCGGCCTGCGCCGCGCTCGTGACGCACAGGCAGGCAAACAGTGCCACAGCGGTGAATCGGGCACGCATGGGATTCTCCGGACGGGGCAAACCTTCGAGGCCTCGACTGACTTAAGCAAACAACCGGCGAATGCGCCATGTCATTTGTCTGCCGGTGTGGCTCGGGCTCAGACCAGCCGCTCGATCTTCTGATGCTGCCAGACCAGTTTGTAATACAGCGTCTGCAACACCAGCATGCCCAGATACGCCACCGGGAACGCCATCCAAACGCCCTGCAAACCGTACTGACCGTCCAGCCAGTAAGCCGCCGGCAACTGCACGCCGACCACACAGACAATCGCAATAATCACCGGCACCAGCACCGTTCCGCTGGCGCGCATGATGCCGCCGATGATCGCCTGGAAGCCGAACACCAACAGGCTCCACAACATGATGTGCAGCAAGTGCTCAGCCATCGCCCGGGTCGAATCTTCGGTCAGGAACAGTCCCAGCAACCAGTGCGACAACAGGTAACCGAGCACAATCAAACCGCCGGTCAGGCACACGTTGATCAACAACCCGGTGCGCAGGATCGCTGCCAGGCGTTGCAGTTGCCCGGCACCAATGGCCTGGGCGCCAAGGATCGAGGCGGTGATGGCAATCGACAGCGCCGGAAACTGCACGTAGTTGACGATCTGCGTCACCGCGCCATAGGCCGCTGTCGCCTGCGAGCCGTGCTGGTTGACCAGCGCCAGAATCACCAGCTCCGACAGCGACAACACAATCATCTGCACCCCGGTCGGCAGGCCGATGCGCAGCACCTTGCCGAGAATCGCCGCGTCCAGCCGCAGTGCCGCGAAGAACTCGCGGTCCGGCGCCAGCGGATGGTCCTTGCGAATCAGCCGCCACGCCAGCCACGTCATGGCCGACAGGTTACCGGCCAGACCGGCGAAGGCGGCACTCTGAATGCCCAACTGCGGCAGACCGAACCAGCCACGAATCAACGCCGGGGTCAGCGCCAGCCCGACCGAGGTCGACACGATCAGCGCCAACAGTGGCGACACGGTGTCGCTGACTCCGCGCAGCAATTGCGTGAACAGCACAAACACCAGCATCGACGGCAGAATCCACATCATCACATGCGCATACGCCACTGCGTCGTCCAGTACATCCGCCGGCGTTCCTAACCCTTGCAATGCCTGACGCGCAAACACGCTGCCGAGTACCGCCGCCAGCAAACCGATCAACACCCCCAGCAACAGCGTTGCCCCGGCGATCGCCTTGACCATGTGTGCCTCGCGCGCGCCCCACGCCTGGCCGATCAACACCCCGGCGCCCGCGCCCAGGCCGATCACCAGCGCGATAAAGAAAAAGATCACCGGAAACATCCCCGACACCGCCGCCAGCGCTTGCGTACCGAGCATCTGCCCAATGTAAATGCTGTTGACCGTGCCCGACATCGATTGCAGGAAGTTGGACAACACCATCGGCGCAAGGAACAGCAGGTAGGTTTGCCAGAGCGGTTTGATGGTGCTGGGGGTTTGCATTGAGGATCGTTCTCGGGGTGGGAGATGCGAGGGATATTACGCTAGATGGGCGGGATAAAGTCGGTCGACATCGCCTCTGCTCAAGGCTTAAATGTCGGCACTATTTTTTGTGGAACGCGCCTGCCCATGACTCCGTTGCGAAATGCTCTGACCTGTTCCCTGCTGGTTCTGTTCAGCCACACTGCCGGCGCCGCCGAGCCCCCTGTTTCCTCCGAATCGTTGCGTCCGTTGCTGACAACCTTGAACGAACGCCTGAACATCGGCGACCTAGTGGCGCTGACCAAATGGGACAGTGGCAAGCCGATTCAGGACAGCCCGCGCGAAGCCCAGGTCATCGCCAATGCCCGCACCCTGGCGACCGAACACCAACTCGACACCGAAGAAGTCGCCCAGTTGATCGCTGCACAAATGGAGGCAAACAAACTGGTGCAGTACGGATTGCTCGCGCAATGGCAGGCGGCTGGTGCGGCGCCGGACACGCCGCGACCGGATCTGGCCGGGCAGATTCGTCCGCGCCTGGACGAGCTGCAAACCCGCCTGCTGCGCCAGTACGCCGACTTCGCGCCGCATCGCCGCGACCCGAATTGCCCGGTCTGGCTGGCCAAGGCCCGGCAGGGCCTGACACACGACGCACTGCATGATCTGGCCCTGACCCGCGCCACCGGAGAACTATGCATTCGGGCGCAGAAGCTCTGAATCCGGACTTGCGGCATACATCGCTGGCGTCGATAGTCACCATCACGCCAATGAAGTTCTCATAAAAAATCCGCGGCGTAACATCAGCTCCATACCAACCCAATACACCCCGGAGCACACGATCATGAAACGCCAAACCATCCTCGGCATCGCTTTCTCGGTTCTTGCAGTTAACGCTTTTGCAGCAACACCCGTTCACACCTTGGTCGCTGAAGGCGGCTCGGACAAGTTGATTGAAAGCCGTCTGGCTGAAGGTGGTTCTGATCGTTTGCTGGAGCGCCGTGTCGCTGAAGGTGGCTCGGATCGTCTGCTGGAGCGCCGTGTCGCTGAAGGTGGTTCGGATCGTCTGCAAGAACGCCGTGTCGCTGAAGGTGGCTCGGATCGTCTGCAGGAACGCCGTGTCGCTGAAGGTGGTTCGGATCGTCTGCAGGAACGCCGCGTCGCTGAAGGTGGTTCGGATCGTCTGATCGAAAGCCGCAATGCATAAAACAACGGCTCTAAAGCAGTCAAAGAAGCCCGGCCTGATCAGCCGGGCTTTTGCATTTCGTCGTTTGCTGGCGTGGTTCTTTTCAACAACCCGCGTCAGAAAGGATCTTGCCTTGTAGGGCATTGGCGAAACTTCCGACGGTGCTTATCCGAAGCGACCGACTGGCAGCCCGACGCTTAATGCGCATACCATGCGGCCACAACGTCCAAACAGAATTTGCCTGCCCATGCTCAAAGCCAGTCTGCGAAGTCACCTGACCCTCTGGTTCGCCGGTTTGTCCCTGCTGACCCTGGCGATCGTCGGCTTCTATGTCGGGCATATCGCCACCGAACAGATGAAACAGGTCAGCGGCAATTCACTGCTCAATACCGCGCGTTCTGCGGCAACGTTGCTCGGTGACCAATTACGCGAGCGCCAGCTGGAGGTCTACCTGCTCAGCCGTGCGCCGCATCTGGAACGCGGCGACCTCGACAACCCGGCGATTCTCAAATCGATGCAACTGCGCACCCAGGCCCGGGCCGAGTATGCGTGGATGGGCGTGACCGATGCCGATGGCCATGTGCATCAAGCGGTGAATAATTTGCTGGTCGGGCAATCGGTGCAGCAACGGCCATGGTTCCAGGCTGGCCTGCGGGGTGAGTACACCGGTGACCCACACGAAGCGGTGTTGCTGGCCAAACTGCTGCCGGGAACGCCCAACGGCGAACCGCTGCGTTTCATCGACTTCGCCGCCCCGATCCGCAACGCCGACGGCCAGGTGATTGGCGTGCTGGGCGCGCACGCGCACTGGAGCTGGGTGACGCGTATCGTCGAATCGGCAGCGTTCTCGCATAAAAATGCGTCGCCGGATATCGAAGCGCTGATCATCGATCACGACGGCAAGGTGCTGTACCCGGAAGCCCTGATGGGCCAGCAACTGGCGGTGAATGATTCGAAGTCGCCGGGCTGGTCGGTCGGCAACGGTTACCTGACCAGCATGGTCACCGTACCGACGCCTTCGAGTACGGCGTTGTCCTGGTCGATTGCCGTGCGCCAGCCACTGGACACCGCTCTGGAGCCGGCGCGCCTGCTGCTCTATAAATTGTTGCTGCTGGGTGTGGCCGCCGCCGTGGCATTCGGGCTGGTGGCGTACTATCTGGCGCAGTATCTGAGCCGGCCGATCGAGCAACTCGCGCACTCGGCCAAACAGGTGCAGAACCAGCAGCCCGGCGCACACTTCCCGCTGCAGCACCCGGTGCGGGAAATCGCCCAGCTTGGGCAGTCGATCGACGCCATGACCCGGTCGCTGCTGGCCAAGGAGCGCGAACTGCAGGAAGCCAACGCCTCGCTGGAAGCCACCGTAGCCCAGCGCACCGCGGCACTGATGCAGGCCAATGCCGACCTGTTGAACCTGGCGACCCACGACGCCCTGACCGGCGTCTACAACCGTCGCCGCTTCGATGAAAAACTCAGCGAGTACAGTCTGCTGTTCCGCCGCACCGGGCGACCGTTTGCCCTGCTGCTGATCGACGCCGATCACTTCAAGCGTATCAACGACACCTACGGCCACGCGATTGGCGACGACGTGTTGCAGCAATTGGCGCAACTCATTCAGGTCAGCGTGCGCGCCACAGACTTCGTCGCCCGTTATGGCGGCGAGGAATTCGCCGTACTGCTGCCGGAAGTCGCCCAGCCTGATACTCCAGAGGTGGTCGCCGAAAAGATCCGTGTCGCCGTGGCCCAGGCGCACTTTCCCGAGATCGGACAGGTCACGGTGAGCATTGGCGTCGCGCTGGCCGACCCGGCGGACAACAGCCACACGATGCTGATCAAACGTGCCGACCAGCAGCTGTATCAGGCGAAAGCGGCGGGCCGTAATCAGGTGGCTTGATCAGCCCTCTTTGACTTCGCAAATGCCGTTGGCCTGGTTTGCCGGGCCGGCCGAGCAAAATCTTTAATTGGAGAACTGCTGCAGATACGCCAGCAAATTATCGATCTTCTCCTCGTCACTCAGCCCCCAGAAAATCATTCGTGTGCCCGGCACCACGCCCTTTGGATCTTTCAGATACGCCGTCAGCGTTTCGCGGTCCCAGGTCTTGCCCGAATTTTTCATCGCCTCGGAATACACGTAATTGGCCGAGGTGCCGGCCGCTCGACCGATGATGCCGTTGAGTTGCGGGCCGAACCCCGGGCGCGCATCCGGGCCAACCTGGTGGCAGCCGCCGCACAGGCGCGGGAAGATCTTTTCGCCGGCCTGCGGATCGCCTGCGGCGCGGGTGGTCGAGCTGAACAGTACGGCGGTGGCGGTCAAGGCAAGCAAGAGTGCAACGGTGTTTTTCATCTAAGGTTCCGGAACGGCTTGAATCTGGCTGCGCAAGGGTAACATCTGTCCCTCGGGCCTTGTTTTACAGGTAAGCGGCGATGACCTTCCTGACGGTGGTCAAGGCCTGCCGCAACACATCCATTTCCACCGAACCCAGGGCCAGTCGAATCGCATGCGGCACATGCGCCGATACGGCGAACGGCTCGGCCGTGGTGACCGAAATCTGCTTCTGCATCAGCTCCACCACAATCTGATCGGCACGCACGTCTTCCGGCAAGGGCAGCCACAGGAAATACGAGTTCGGATGGGCGACGCATGGCAACCCTTTGAGCAACTCGGCAGCCAGTGCCTGGCGCGCCTGAGCATCGTGGCGTTTTTGCGCTTCCAGTTCGATCACGGTGCCGTCGTCGAGCCAGCCGCAGACGATCGCGGTCATCAGTCCCGGGGTGTTCCAGGTGGTTGCGCGAATCACCCGCTCCAGTGCCGGAACGTGGGCCGCAGGCGCAGCAATGAAACCGACGCGCAGGCCGGTGGCGATGTTCTTCGAAAGGCCCGAAACGTAGACCGTGCGCTCAGGCGCCAGGTCGATCAGAGGACGCGGCGGGTCTTCCACCAGAAAAGCGTAGGCCGCGTCTTCGATAAGGGTCAGATCATGCCGCCGCGCGATGGCAGCCAATTCTTCGCGCTGCTCGATAGGCATCACCCAACCAAGCGGGTTGTGCAGGGTCGGCATGCTGTACACCGCACGCACCGAGCGACTGCGGCAGAGCTTTTCCAGCGCGGCCAGATCCGGCCCCTGCTCGTTGACCGGGATCGCCACCACTTCCAGATGCAACGCCTCGGCCAGCACTTTGAACCCGGAATAGGTCAGCGCATCGGCGGCGATCACATCGCCGGGCTTGAGCAACGCCATCAGCGTCACCGCCAGCCCCTGCTGGGCGCCGTTGACCAGCAGTACTTGTTCGGCGTCGACGTTGACACCGCGACTGAGCAAATGGCGCGCGACCGAAGCCCGTTCGTGGGCCCGGCCGGCATGGGGCTGATAGCGCAACAACGCTTCCAGATCTCCCGACAACGCCAACTGGCGCAGTGCGGTGCGCAACAATTGCGTCTGACCGGGCAAGGACGGGTAGTTGAAATTGAGGTCGATCATGCCGACGGCCACGTCTTTCTGGTCGATGCCCTGCCCCGGCGACAACGAGGTTTCGCGCACGAAGGTGCCGCGCCCGGTTTCGCCGCTGACCAGCCCCATGGCTTCGAGTTCGGCGTACACCCGCGAGGCCGTGACCAGCGCCAGGCCTTCCTGCGTGGCCAGTTGCCGGTGCGTCGGCAGACGGGTGCCGGGCGCCAGACGTCCGGTGCGAATGTCGGCGGCGTAAGTGTCGACGAGGGTCTTGTAGCGAGAGCGGGACATGTCGGGATGTATCCATGACAATTTTTTGATTGTCCTGATTCTCGATCATAGGATTCTCTCAAAGCAACCCACAATGAGTGTGAATCGTATGGAACGGACTTCAAACGTGAGCAACCCGACACTGGAAAAAACCAGCGGCTGGATCAACGGCTTTATTGGCGTGGTGTGCTTCAGCGGCTCGCTGCCGGCGACGCGCCTGGCCGTGCTGGAGTTTGACCCGGTGTTTCTCACCGTCGCGCGCGCCGCCATTGCCGGCGTCCTGGCCGTTGCCCTGTTGTGGTTGTTCCGTGAGCGGCGACCGTCCAGGGATCAGTGGTTTTCGTTGCTGATCGTGGCATTGGGCGTCGTGCTCGGCTTCCCGCTGCTGACGGCGTTAGCATTGCAGCACGTGACATCGGCGCATTCGATCGTCTTTGTCGGCTTGCTGCCATTGGCCACTGCGCTGTTTGGCGTCTTGCGCGGTGGCGAGCGTCCGCGCCCGGTATTCTGGTTCTTCTCGATCCTCGGCAGTGCTCTGGTGGTGGGGTTCGCCTTGTCACAGGGATTGTCCGCCTCGCCCACCGGTGACCTGCTGATGCTCGCCTCGATTCTGGTCTGTGGTCTGGGTTATGCCGAAGGCGCAAAACTGTCGCGCACCCTGGGTGGCTGGCAGGTGATCTGTTGGGCGCTGGTCTTGTCGCTGCCCCCGATGGCAATTGCGAGCCTGTGGCTGGCCCCGCCGTCGTTCAGCGGCATCAGCGTGTCGGCATGGGTCTGTCTGGGCTACGTTTCGCTGTTCAGCATGCTGATCGCGTTCGTGTTCTGGTATCGCGGCCTGGCCCAGGGCGGGATTGCCGCGGTTGGTCAACTGCAGTTGCTGCAACCGTTTTTCGGCCTGGCGCTGGCAGCGACGTTGCTGCATGAGCAAGTCAGCATCGGCATGCTGGTGGTGACGGTGGGCGTGATTCTTTGTGTGGCCGGGGCGAAGAAGTTCTCCCGATAGTGATCTTTGGCATCGCCTCTGTGGGAGCGGGCTTGCTCGAAGGCGTAGTGGCAGTCGATACCGTTTCACCGACATACCGCCTTCGCGAGCAAGCCGCGCCCACAACTGCACTCAGTGGTGTTCGACGCCGGCGCGTTTCAACAGCTTCTTGCAGCGCTCGGAGAGATGAAACACCTGCAGCTCCTTGCCCGCCTTTTCGTAACGCTCGCGCAGGGTCTTCAACGCGGCAATCGCCGAGTAATCGACGAAGCTCAAATGCCGGCAATCGAGGGTCACTCGTACTGGGTCATTGGCCGGGTCGAACTGGTTGAGGAACGGCGTGGTCGAGGCGAAAAACAGCGTGCCGTGCAGGCGGTAGAGTTTGCTGCCGTCGGCTTCCAGATGCTCATCGGCGTACAACTCGCGGGCCTGCTGCCAGGCAAAGTTCAGCGCGGCAATGATGATCCCGCAGAGCACGGCGGTGGCCAGATCGGTGAACACGGTGATAGTGGTCACGGCGATGATCACCAGTACATCGTTGAGCGGCACTTTGTTCAACACCCGCAACGAAGCCCAGGCGAAGGTCTGCTGCGAGACCACGAACATCACCCCTACCAGTGCCGCCAGCGGAATACGCTCGATCAGCGGCGACAGAAACAGGATGAACAGCAGAATCAGCACCCCCGCCACCACCCCGGACAAACGCCCACGGCCGCCGGAGCTGAGGTTGATCACGGTCTGGCCGATCATCGCGCAACCGCCCATGCCACCGAATGCGCCGGAGACCACGTTCGCCGCGCCCAGCGCCACGCACTCGCGATCCGGGTAGCCGCGGGTTTCGGTGATTTCGTCGGTGAGGTTCAGGGTCAGCAGGGTTTCCAGCAGACCGACCAGCGCCATCAGAATCGCGTACGGGGCGATGATGCGCAGGGTTTCCAGCGTCCACGGGATGTCCGGCAGCGCGAAAGTCGGCAGACCGCCGGCGATGTGCGCCATGTCGCCAAGGGTGCGCGTCGGCAGACCGAACAGGTAGACCAGCAGGCCCACGCCGAGGATCGCCACCAATGCCGGCGGCACCGCGCGGGTCAGGCGCGGCAGGATGTAGACGATGGCCATGGTCAGCAGCACCAGCCCGGTCATCAGGTACAGCGGCGTGCCGCTGAGCCAGTGTTCACCGCTCTTGAAATGCTCCAGTTGCGCCAGTGCAATGATGATTGCCAGGCCGTTGACGAAACCGAGCATCACCGGATGCGGCACCATGCGCACCAGTTTGCCCAGGCGCAACAAGCCGAACGCCATCATGATCAAACCGCCGAGCAACACCGTCGCCAGCAAGTACTGCACGCCGTGCTGCACCACCAGCGCGACGATCACCACCGCCATCGAACCCGCCGCCCCGGAGACCATTCCCGGCCGGCCACCGAACAACGCGGTCAGCGTACAGATGATGAAGGCGCCGTACAGGCCCATCAGCGGATTGAGATGCGCCACCAGCGCGAACGCAATGCATTCGGGCAACAGGGCAAACGAGGTGGTGAGTCCGGCCAGGACATCGGCGCGCAGACGTTTCGGTTTCATGGCTTACCTGACTGAGCGGTCCACGAGGGTGACCGCGGATGTTCGCGAAAATGAGGGGTGCGGATGTTACGGAATAGTTCGGAATCGGGCCAGTGATCGCTGACACCCGTCGACGCGCGATTTATCCTGACGCGCTTCTGCCCATCGAGTACGACCATGACTGCATTGCTGACCGCCCGCGACGTTTGCCAGCGCTTGCGCGAGGCTGCGCTGGGCGTGCTGATGTTCAATAGATCCGAGACGCCCGCTGATACCGGACTGGTTACGGTCGATATCGAGGGCTGGCGCCTGTTGCTGGATTTTGAGGGTGGGCGCTTGCATCACTGTGAACAGTGCCGCTGCCCGGATGGCCGCGAATGGCAATTCAACAGCCGTTACGGCACCGACCCGGTGAATCTGCTCAGTACCTGGGAACTGGCGCAGATCGAGAATCTGTTGAAGCTCTGAGCGCTTCACGGTGAAGTCGGTTGCCCAATGATGGCACTCTGCCCATAATTCGCTCCCCTTATTCCTCACGCAAGGAAACGCCGTGAAAAAGTCTCTGTTGTTGATCCCGATGCTGGCAGTGCTGCTGCAAGGTTGTGGCATGACCATGACCCGCTATGAGCCGAGCTTCGAAAACGTTCAGAAGCTCAAGCAGACCCCGCCCCTGCAGGCGATCAGCAATCCTCAGGTAACTGCCGAGTCTGGCGAAGGTTCGCTGACAGTGCGGGCCAACCCGGTGCGCTCGCCATCCGGCAGCATCCCGGCGCATATCCAGGACGCGATCACCGAAGAACTGCGCAAGGCCGGTCTGCTTGATCCGCAGGCTCAGCGTCAGTTGAAAGTGCTGGTGGTGAAGAACAACCTGTCGGCCGGCATGGGCACAGGCGAAGGCCAACTCGCGGCACGCTTCACCCTGCTCAATGGCCAGAATGTGGTTTACGACGCGACCAAGCATGTCAGCAGCCAGTGGAGCAGCAGCTTCTTCGGTTTCATTGCGATTCCAAATGCGGTCAACGCCTACAACCCGATGCTGCGTGACTTGCTGAAAGAACTGTACAGCGATCCTCAGTTCATCCAGGCCCTGAAGTAAGGGCGAAAAAAGAGCCGCGATTGCGGCTCTTTTTTTTTGCCATCAGGCCCGTGGAGTACGGGGCTCGAGTGCCGAGTATTTCAGGTTGTTGTTGTCGATCATCTGCTTGAGCAGCGCATTGACCTGACGGGCGAAGGTGTCGTTGACCGCAGCCTTTGGAGTGTTGCCCATCAGCGGAATGAACCAGATGCCGATCCAGGTACCGACCGCATCATGGTTGCTCGCGGTGGTCAGGGCCTGACCCGTTCCGTCCACGGCTTCGAGGCTCATGGTGTACTGATCGGTGCCGTATGCCGGGATCACCCCCAGGCTGAAACCACTGATGAAGCCCAGCACCATCGAACCGGCATTCGGCGGATGGTTGTACATTTTCAGGCGCAGGCTGTAGTCGCCCGGTTGCTTCTGGAACTCGTCCAGGGTGACACGGCCGAACAGGCCTGAATCGCTCAGAATCTTTTGCAGCTCAGGCTTGAGCTGGTCACGCGCCTGCGGCACTTCTACGGCCGAAGCGCTTTTCGGCTCGCCCTGATAGAAGTCGAAGTCCACATAGACATTGGGTTTGTTGGCGTAGCTGGCCATCGATGGCAGTTTGACCGGCGCCACTTCGTCTTTGGTGAAACTGGCACAACCACCGAGCGCAAGCACCAGGCCCAGCGCCAGGATTTTCCCGAATTGCATGTTGTCCTCCCTATGTGAACCGAGCCAAATGATAGCAATGAGCCTCCATTGCGGAGGCGGGGCGGATTCTAGAGAGAGCGCTCGCTTGAGGAAAGACTGAATCAGGAAATTTACACAAAAATATCCGCTCAGCCCTGTCGCAAGTGGAACAGTTAGCTGGCTTCGCCGCTATATAGTTTTGTATATTGCGAAACCGAAATTGCCCGTATCTGCCCATGCCTACTATTCACATCGTGTTCCCATGAGCGCCATCCGCGTACGCAACGAGCAACTGATCCTCGCCGCCGCCAGCGAAGAATTTGCCGCCAACGGCTTTGAAGCGACCCAGACCCGCGACATCGCCGCCCGCGCCGGTGTGCCCAAGGCCAACCTGTATTACTACTTCCAGACCAAGGAAAACCTGTACTCGAAAGTCCTCCTGGGATTTGTCGAACCGCTGCTGGAAGCCTCGGCAGCGTTGCGCGAAAGCGATGACCCGCTGATCGGCCTGCGCGCCTACATCGCCGCGCGCATCCGCATCGCCCGCGAACACCCGGCGATTGCCAAGGTATTCAGCGGCGAGCTGCTGCTCGGCGGGCGCCAGTTGCCAGACGAATGCCGCGACCTGTTGCACGCCGAAGCCCGACGCAACGTCGACTGCCTGCGCAGCTGGATCGAACGCGGCCTGCTGGCCCCGGTGGACCCGGAACACCTGATGCTGTTCATCTGGTCGGCGACCCGCACCTACACCAACATTGGCTGGCAAATGGGCTGCATCACCGGGCGCGCAGTGCCGCAGGATGAGGATTATCAGACGGCGGCGCAGACGATTACGCGGATGGTGCTGGAGGGCGTCGTGGCCCCGCGGGTTGGGGCGATTCGTGGGGTTCTGTTTGCGACTTGAAGTGTGAGGGCTGCTACGCAGCCGTCGCGAGCAAGCTCGCTCGCCACAGGGAACTCATGCTGGACATGGGAGTTGGTGAACACCTTCAATCATTGTGGGAGCGGGCTTGCTCGCGAAGGCGTCGGATCAGCCCACACATGCGTCACAGGCCCACCGTTTTCGCGAGCAAGCCCGCTCCCACAGGGGATTTGTGCTGGGCAAGGAATCTGTGAACACCTTCAATCATTGTGGGAGTGGGCTTGCTCGCGAAGGCGTCGGGTCAGCCAACACATGCTTCACAGGCCCACCGCTTTCGCGAGCAAGCTCGCTCCCACAGGGGATTTGTGCTGGGCAAGGAATCTGTGAACACCTTCAATCATTGTGGGAGTGGGCTTGCTCGCGAAGGCGTCGGGTCAGCCAACACATGCGTCACAGACCCACCGTTTTCGCGAGCAAGCCCGCTCCCACAGGGGATTTGTGCTGGGCAAGGAATCTGTGAACACCTTCAATCATTGTGGGAGTGGGCTTGCTCGCGAAGGCGTCGGGTCAGCCAATACATGCTTCACAGGCCCACCGATTTCGCGAGCAAGCTCGCTCCCACAGGGGATTTGTGCCGGACGTGGGAATCTGTAAACACCATCAATCATTGTGGGAGTGGGCTTGCTCGCGAAGGCGTCGGGTCAGCCAACACATGCGTCACAGGCCCACCGCTTTCGCGAGCAAGCCCGCTCCCACAGGGGATTTGTGCTGGACATGGGAATTGGTGAACACCATCAATCATTGTGGGAGTGGGCTTGCTCGCGAAGGCGTCGGGTCAGCCAACACATGCGTCACAGGCCCACCGCTTTCGCGAGCAAGCTCGCTCCCACAGGGGTATGCGCTGGTTTTAGAAAGTGATCTCGGCTGCGGGTTTGACGTCGACCACGGGCCGTGGCGCCCGTCAGGTGCGCCAGGTCCTTGTTGTGTTCGGCGATGATGTCTTCGGCGCTCATCGTGCTGTCGTTCACGGTGGAATGGGCGTCCGCCACGAGCACCACGTCGTAACCCCGTTGATGGGCCTGGCGCACGGTGGCGTTGACGCAGTAGTCGGTCTGCAGGCCGCAAATGATCAGGCGTTCGAAGTCTTCGCTGGGCAGCAGTTTGCCCAGCTCGGTCTGATAGAACGAATCCGGGGTGGTTTTGCGTACGCGCAGGTCTTGCTCCGTCGTCAGCAGGCCGTCGGCGAGTTGCCAGCCTTCGGCACTGTAGGCCAAAGGACTGTCCTTTTCTTCATGCTGTATCAGCACCACCGGCACGCCAGTCTTGCGCGCACGCGTGCTGAGCTGGTTAATGGTGTCGATCACACGGTGGATGTCGAAGCACTGATACTCGCCCGAACAGAGAGCCTGTTGGACGTCGATGATCAGCAATGCGCTAGACATGATGGGCCTTCCTTGATCGATCCTTGAGACAGGGGGCGGAGCCAAGCCCCGCCGCCCTTTTTACGCCGCTCAATAACCCAATGACAACCCGGTATTGCGCCGTGGATCGTTGGCCCCGTAGAAACGGTTTTTGCCCACCGGTTTACCGCCCAGCGACGGCGCGCCGACCAAGATCGCGGCGATGTGGTTGGCATCCTGCGGCCCGGCGAACTTGTGGCCCCAGCTCTCGAGGATCTTCTTCGTATCCGGGCTGGCGGCGAAGTCTTCGAGGTTGGTTTCTTCCGGCATCCATTGCTGGTGGAAGCGTGGCGCGTCGACCGCTTCCTGCAGGCCCATGCCGTAGTCGATGACGTTGAGCATGGTCAGCAAGGTCGCGGTGATGATGCGGCTGCCACCCGGCGTACCAACCACCATCACCACTTTGCCGTCCTTGGTGACGATGGTCGGGCTCATCGACGACAGCGGGGTTTTGCCCGGAGCGATGGCATTGGCCTCGCCCTGCACCAGACCGTACATGTTCGGCACACCGACCTTGGAGGTGAAGTCGTCCATCTCGTCATTGAGGATCACCCCGGTCTTGCTCGCCATCACCCCGGCGCCGAACCAGTCGTTGAGGGTGTAAGTCACCGACACCGCGTTGCCCCACTTGTCGACAATCGAATAGTGCGTGGTGTTGTTGCCTTCATGCGGCGCGACGCCGGGTTTCAGTTCGGCGGAGATCCCGGCCTTCTGCGGCTGGATCGCGTTGCGCAGCTTGGTCGCGTAGTTCTTGTCCAGCAGATGCTCGATCGGGTTCTTCACAAAATCCGGGTCACCCAGATAGCTGTTGCGGTCCACGTAAGCGTGACGCATCGCTTCGATCTGGTAGTGCATGCCTTGGGCCGAATGGAAGCCCAGATCCTTCATCGGATAGCCTTCAAGAATGTTCATGATCTCGCAGATCACCACCCCGCCGGAGCTTGGCGGTGGCGCCGAAACCACATGGTAGCCACGGTAATCGCACTCCACCGGGGCCAGTTCGCGGGTCTTGTATTTGTCGAGGTCGGCCTGGGTGATGATGCCCTTGTTGGCCTGACTGGACGTGACAATGGCGTCGGCCACCCAGCCTTTATAGAAACCGTCAGCGCCTTTTTCGGAAATGGTGCGCAGGGTTTTCGCCAGATCCTTCTGCACCAGTTTCTGCCCGACCTGCATCGGCTCGCCGTTGTGCAGGAAGATCGAGCCGGAATCACGCATGTCCTTCTTGAACACATCGGTTGCGTAGTCCAGCAGATCGACGTCGCCCTGCTCCAGTTCGAAACCGTCCTCAGCCAGTTTGATCGCCGGCGCGATCATCTCCTTGCGCGGTTTAGTGCCGTACTTGCTCAGCGCCAGCTCCATGCCCGACACGGTGCCCGGCACCGCCACGGCGAGGTGACCACGGGTGCTCAGATCCGGAACGACGTTGCCGTCCTTGTCCAGATACATGTTGGCAGTCGCCGCCAGCGGGGCTTTTTCGCGGAAGTCGAGGAAGGTCTTGCGCCCGTCCGCCAGTTGAATGGTCATGAAACCGCCACCGCCGAGGTTGCCTGCGGCGGGATACACCACCGCCAGCGCATAGCCCACAGCGACCGCCGCATCCACCGCGTTACCGCCGTTTTTCAACACATCGACACCGACATGCGAGGCCAAGTGTTGAGCGGTGACCACCATGCCGTTTTCGGCGGCAACCGGTGCTACGGAAGCGGCGTGGGCCATGAGGCAGCTCAGTGCCAGTGACGTCGCAATCAGCGTTTTGGCCAAAGGTTCGTACTTCATGAGTCGATCTCTTTTTTGTTTTCGGGTTCTGTGCAGAACAGAGGGGAACGCAGCAAAAGCACCAAGCAGTATGGTCGCTATTGCGATTTGCGCCTCCCCGCTCAGGCAGTATGCTGGGCGCTTTCGCCGTACCGATCCGGAGTTCTGCCCATGTCGTACACGTTCATCACCCTGCCCTCACCGGTCGGCGAATTGAAGCTGGTGGCGAACGGCTCACGACTGGCGGCCATCCTCTGGGAAAACGACAAACCGGGCCGGGTGCGCCTCGGGCCGATGAGCGAAGCGCCGGACAATCCGCTGCTGCAGCGAACCGCGCAGCAGCTTGAAGAATATTTTGCCGGCAAGCGTGATCGCTTCGATCTGGAGCTGGATTTTGTCGGCACCGATTTTCAGAAAAAGGTCTGGGCGGCGTTGCTGACCATTCCGTTTGGCGAAACCCGCACTTACAGCCAGATCGCCGAGCAGATCGGTAATCCGACAGCCGTGCGCGCGGTGGGAGCGGCGAATGGGCGTAACCCGATCTCGATTGTGGCGCCGTGTCATCGGGTGATCGGCGCGTCGGGGAAGTTGACCGGGTTTGCGGGTGGGCTTGAGGCCAAGGAGCGGTTGCTGACGCTGGAGGGCGGGGACTGGTCTGATGTCGGTAGAACAGGCGACCTGTTTTAACCCCGTAAATGCCATTGTGTGGCGAGGGCGCTTGCTCCCGCTCCAGTGCGCAGCACGGGCAAAAACCTGGGGCCGCTGCGCAGCCCAGCGGGAGTAAGCTCCCTCGCCACAATGGATTGGCGTTGAATCAGCTGTCGAAAAGGTTATTCATCGCCGCGTATTGCAGCAGCATGATGGTCTTGGCGTCGCAGATCTCGCCGCGCTGAAACGCCGCCAGTGCCTCATCGAAGCGCCACTCCAGCACTTCCAGTTCTTCGGTTTCCTCTTCCAGGCCGCCGCCCTCGCTGACCTTCGACTTCGCGTCGTATTCGGCGATAAAAAAGTGCAGCTTCTCGGTCACCGAGCCGGGGCTCATGTAGGCCTCGAAGACCTTCTTCACCTCATGCACGCGGTAACCGGTTTCCTCTTCGGCCTCGTCGCGGATCCGCTGTTCCGGCGCCGCACCTTCCAGCAGCCCCGCCGCCACTTCGATCAACAAGCCGTCGTGGCCGTTGACGAACACCGGCAAGCGAAATTGGCGGGTCAGCACCACCGTGCGCTTTTCGCGGTTGAACAACAGAATCGCCGCGCCATTGCCACGGTCGTAGACTTCGCGAGTCTGCCGCTGCCAGTCACCGTTGTTGCGTAGATAGTCGAAGGTGATTTTCTGCAACAGATACCAGTCGTGGGACAACACCTGAGTATCGACAATGTTGACCCGCTCGGCTGTCTTGGTCATGACGCCTGTTCCTTGTGCCATCGGAAAACGCCCATAGTCGAATAATCGCGCGCACAAAAAAAGCCCGGCAATGCTGTCGGGCTTGTTTACTGGCGTTCGCGGAGGTTGTCAGAGATCGACCAGGTGCCGGTCGATGCGCTTGAGCACGCCCTTGATCAGGTTCAGCGCACTGTCGGCGCGAAACGGCAGGTTAAGCGAAGGCTCGCAGATCTCCATTTCCATGATCATCGGCCGACCGTCATAGTCGCGGATCACGTCGACCCGGCCGTAGAGCAACGGCAGCTCAAGCCCGAGCACCTCGGCAGAAGCCACCAGCGCCGATAGCGCCACCGCCTGCTCCTCGGCATCCGCCTCGCGCGGCTGGCGAAATTCGGGGGTTGGCACGTTCACCGTACCGTCCGCCATGAGCATGGCGCCCTTGCGGATGGAATGGCTGAAGGTGTTATCGAAGAAGGTCAGGTCCGTCTCGCCGTAAGTGTCGATGGTGGTGATGTACGGCTGAATGATCACATGCGAACCGCGCTTTTGCAGCGCGCGAATGTGCGCCAGCGCGGCCTGGGAACCGCCGCGGACAAATCTTTTCACTCCGCGCGAATACGAGCCGATCGTCGGTTTGACGACAAATTCGTGGCTGTCGGTGTTCGCGTCGAGGAAGTCAGCCAGATAACCCTCGGGAGCGTCGTCGGGCGCCAGGAACACACTCGGAATAATCGGCACGCCGCGCGCAGCAATGTCCTTCAGGTACAACTTGTTCAAGCCCCACCGGGCCACGGACGGCACGTTCAACAGGCAGGTCAGTGCATGCACCTTGTCGCACCAGGCAAAGAATTCGGCGAGGTTTTCGATGCAGTCCCACGGTGAACGGATCAATACGGCGGTATACGCCGCCCAATCGACTGACGGATCGTCCCAGAAGCACACATCGGCGTTGATCGACAGTTGCTTGCAGGCTTCCAGCAATGGCGGCATGTCGTAGTCAATGTGCAGGTTCGGCTTATCGGTGACGAGTGCAAGCTTAATCATGAAGAATCCTTTCTACTGGACAGTTGGAAGCAGAAAAACAGCGACGACTCACCAGGGAATCACGCGGTCCTGATGGCGGTAAGTGCCCGTGGGGCCATCGGCACCGATCAATGCCAGAGCGACACTGGTCCGCGCGCCTTCCTGCACATCGAGATCACCGGCGCCGTCATTCATGCCGGTTTTGGTGTAACCGGGGTGCACGGCATTGACCTTGACGGGCGTATCGCGAAGCTCGTAAGCCAGATGAACCGTCCACGAATTCACCCCGCTTTTACTGGCGCTGTAGCCCGGCAAGGATTTGAACATCGGTGAATAGGCGTAGGAATCGACGTCCGTATGGGTGGTGAGCGATGCCAGCAGACTGGATACGTTGACGATGCGCCCGGCCGCAGACTGGCGAATCAGCGGCAGACAATGCTGGGTCACCGCGACCATGCCGAACAGGTTGGTTTCAAACGTCTGGCGCCACTGTTGAAGTGGTTGTTGCGAAGGGTTCAACCCGTAGGATTCGATACGGATCGCAGCGTTATTGATCAGGATATCCAGTCGGCCGAACTTCGCCTCCAGCAATTTGACCGCCGAGGCGATGCTGTCTTCATCCGTGACATCCAGCAGGCACGGGAACGCCTTCAGGCCCATGCCGACCAACTCGTCGGCCGCCTGAGCGACAGCCTGATAATTCCTGCCACTGAGCACCACCGTCACGCCCTCGGCGGCCAGTTGTCGCGCCACCTCGAAACCGATGCCACGGTTGGCACCGGTCACCAATGCAACCTTGTCAAAATCGTTCATCGTGCAACTCCAGACAACGCTCCGCCCTGCCCGCAGGGAGGACGGAACCAATACGATTCATGAAATGTTCCAGCAGTGGCCCGAACGCCCGCAGATCGGTCAGAAAGGCGTCGTGGCCGTCCGGGCAATCGAGCCGGACAAAGGTCACCTCGGCACCATCCTGCTCGAGCCCTTGAGCGATGTGCTGCTGTTGCGCAACAGGAAACAGCGTGTCGCTCTCGACGCCGACCACCAGAACCTGCTCCAGCCCGGCAGTCTGAAAACCGCCCTGCAGCGGCGTCAGACAGGCATAAAGATCAATTGCGCGGCTTAGCTGCAGATAACTGTTGGGGTCGAAATCCCGCGCGAATCGCCAGGCATTGGCCTGCAGATAATCCTCGACTTCAAAGTCGTGGGTCATGCCGGCGGATTTCCCCGCCGCCTGATCGCTGCGGCTGAAACGGCGATTCAATTGCGCGCCGGAGCGATAACTCAACAGGCCGATCTTGCGAGCCAGCGTCATGCCATGGATCGGGCGCGCATCCGGCGAATACTCGCCACCGGCCCACAGCGGATCACTGCGGATGGCTTCCCGCTGCAATGAACGCAAGGCTGTGGACACGGGAAGCGAACTGGCCGCGCCGCACAGGTTGATGTGATGCCGGACAAACCCCGGATGCCGGGTCAACAGGGCCAGCGCACACATGCCACCCATCGAAGCGCCGATCAGGCAGGTCACTTGCGCCATGCCCAGCGCTTTCACGGCCATGACGATCGTGTCGACGATGTCTTCGATGCTCAGCTCGGGAAAGCGCGACTGGTAAGGCCTGCCACTCGCCCGCTCAGTGGACAGCGGCCCCGTCGAGCCCTTGCACCCCCCCAGATAGTTGAAACAGATCACATACCAGCGGTCTGTATCGATCGGCTTGCCTGAACCGGCAAAGTCCTCCCACCAGCCCGCCTCAGGATCGCGGGCGACACTGCAAACGTGGCTGTTGGCGGACATGCCGGGCAGCACCAGGACGATGTTGTCGCGACGATCATTCAGTTGCCCGAACGTCTCATACGTCAGCCTGAAAGCTTCCAGTACACCTCCACGATGCATTGGAAACGGGCGCGCGAACTCGATGTAATCTGCTGCCGGAAGAGTTTCCACCATGATGCTAATCCCTTAGAGCGCCTGCTTCGCCAAGTAACCGGTTGCCTGTTACGGCTCGAGCGACTGCAACCAGTCATCGTCGGAACCTTCGGCGATGCCGTCCATCAGGAACGTCGAGAGATAACGTTCACCGGTATCCGGCAACATGGCCAGCAGCACCGAACCGGCCGCTGCGGTCTCGGCAACCTTCAACGCTGCGGCGACCGAGGCGCCCGAAGAAATGCCGACGAAGATCCCCTCCTCCCTGGCCAGGCGCTGCGAAGTGTCGCGCGCCTCGTACTCGTTCACGGTCAGGATTTTATCGATGACGGTCTTGTCCATGATGGTCGGCGTGAAGTTGGGCGCGAGTCCCTGAATCTGGTGCACGCCCCAGGTGCCGCCCGACAGCAACGCAGCATTTTCCGGTTCTGCGGCAACGATCTGCACCGCAGGTCGCGCGACTCGCAGCATCTGGCCAACGCCGGTCAGTGTGCCGCTGGTGCCGAAACCGGTGACAAAGTAGTCCAGGCGTTTACCGGCAAAATCACCGAGGATTTCGGTGGCGGTGGTTTCGCGGTGATAGGAAGGGTTGGCCGGGTTATCGAATTGTCGCGATCTGAACCAGCCAAACTTCTGCGCCAGTTCATCGGCAATCTGGTTGCCGCCGCTGCTGCCCAGATGAGCAGGAAACAGCAGAACCTTGCCGCCATAGGCACGAATCAGCTTGCGCCGTTCGATCGAGTAACTGTCGGACATGATCGCCACGAAGTTATAGCCGCGCGCCGCGGCAACCATCGCCAGCGCAATGCCGACGTTGCCGGAGGTGCATTCGGCGATCGTATCGCCAGGCTTCAACAGGCCTCTGGCTTCGGCGTCGAGTACCACCGCCAGCGCCAGCCGGTCCTTGACCGAACCGCCGGGGTTGAACGACTCGACCTTCACATAAATGCTGACGTGTTCCGGGGCGAGCCTTTGCAGCTTGACGATTGGCGTACGGCCGATCGTGTCCAGAATGCTTTCATACAACGGCATGAGCGAGTTCTCCATCAAATACGAATTCAGCAGGGCCGGAGAGGTACATCGCGGACAAGTCACTCTCCCATGTCACTTCAAGGGTTCCGCCGGGCAGTTCGACATCGACCGAGCGGTCGACCCGCCCGGCCCGCGCCAGCACCGCGACCGCCGCGCAGGCACCGCTGCCGCAGGCCAGCGTCTCGCCTGCGCCGAATTCGTAGACCTTGAGTTTTATCCTGTTGCGCGATTGCAGCTGTACAAACCCGACGTTGACGTCAGGGGAGAAATACCCGGAGTTTTGCAGGGCGCTGCCGACAGCTGGAATCTCATACTGATCACGTTCGGCTTCGATCACCGCATGCGGGTTGCCCATCGATACCGCCGAACACGCCAGGTGTTGCCCGGCGAGTTCGAGTTGATAAGCCGACTGCGCCTGGTCGAAGCCGAACACCGGGATGGCGGCGGGCGAGAAATTCGGTGCGCCCATGCTGATCTGATAGTTGCCGTCCTCCATGACCCGGACCCGGTGGGTACCGGAGGGACTGTCGAGGGTGAACTCGGACGCCTCCGTCAGGCCTGCCCGAACCAGCCATGCGGCGACACACCGCGCGCCGTTGCCGCATTGCCGGGAGGACTCGCCCTGCGCCGTCCAGATATCGAACGAGGCCACGGACGATGGATTGCGCGCCGCCTTGACGCCCAGGACCATATCGGCGCCGATACCTTTATGGCGGTTAGCCAGGTACTTGCACAATTCGCGCGACGGATCCTGCGCATCACGCAGATCGAGAATGATCATGTCATTGCCCGCACCGTGCATCTTGCTGAAACGCAGCCGGGCAGCAGCAGGCGGTTTATGCATGACACACACTCGCCTCAAGACACGCCTTGGACAGGAGCGGGTCAACGATATCGATGATGCACTGGGTCGCACGCTGTGCCGTCGCCGCATCGCAGGAGGCGTTGAACTCGGCGATTTCCAGGCCGACGATCTGCTCCAGCGGAATCGCCCCCAGGATCGCCGCGAGCTGTTGCGGCAGCAGACCGTCAGGCACTGCGTAGTCGGCGGGAACGTAGCCAGGCTCAAGAGAGTCCCAATCGATGTGCACCCAGACCTTCGATTGGCCGATCGCGCTGCGCACCGCTTCGGCGGTTGCCTGCTGCGGGGAAAGCGTGCGCACATTATTGGCGCTCAGCAGACGCTGCTCTTGCCCGTCGATGTCACGCGCGCCGACCAGAATGACGTTCTCCGCACGCACGCCGGCGCCACAGCCGCTGTCCCAGAGGCCACATAATGCCGACACCACCATCCCGCCCAGGTAGCCCGTGTCAGTGGTCGTCGGAATATTGAAGTCACCATGGGCATCAACCCACACCAGACAAAGGTCCGGGTAATGTCTGGCAACCGCAGGTACGCTGCCCAGGCTGGCCGGGCAGGTGCCGTTGATGACCACTGTGAGTTGCTGCTCCTCTACCGCACAGGCCACGGCGCGATGCAGCGAATCGATCTGCTCACGTCCTGCCGGCAGACTGACTGTCCAGTCATCGGCCGCCGGCTCGCAGCTGCCGTCACCGATATACAGCGGCGCTACACCGTACTTTGCTTCAAGTGCCGACGCGGCCTTCAACGCGCCGATACGGGTAAATGCCGTGCGGTCTGCCACTCTGCCGTTGGATACAATCAACTTGAACATCAGGCTTCCTCTTTATTTTCATGGCTGGAATGTTTGAACGGGCAAACATCCGTGCGCTCTGCATTTTCTTCAATCAAACCGTATTGCCACCACTCTTTGGCGTCAGAGCCGAAGCCGCCCAATTGCAAGGCGTGGGGCACCGAATCATATTTAAGGATGCGTTTGCGAATATTGGCGCGAACATTACGTCCGCCCACGGTATCGCCGGCAAATACATCGAAGCGTTCACGCGGATTAATCACCAACGCAAATCTCGACCCGAGGTTTCTGCTCTTGCGAAGTTTGTGTGCGGGAGAACTCATATTCACAAACAGTTGCATTCCCGCGAAGCACATCGACCAGAACGGTGACTCCGGGTCGACATCGACGCTGTCCGGCCACGGGCTTTCATCCAGCCAGTGCAGGCTCTGCAGCACGCCCCACCCGGCGGCCTGATACTCCTGCGCGGTACTCGCCGATATCGCATCGGTTGAAAAGAACACGATGAGCGGATAAGCGTCTTCGATTGAACCACTCCATGTTCTGGAAAGCGTTACATACTCTTTTAACCCTTCAGCCAGTTTCGCCAGCCCTTGAGCATCCAAAGTGTCGACAAATACAAACTTGATCGAAGACTTCTTGAATGCATTCTTGGAAAAGATGCAGGGAAAGTCGGACCCTGCTCCAAGTCGCTCTTCCAGTTCATTCAAGGCCTCTTTCTCCCAACCGGCCCCATGATGATTGACTTCATCCTGAGAAAGCATGACCCGATAAGAAACCTGCGCATCAAAGTTCCGCATACTCATTCCTTTATGCTGCACAACTTAGAGAGATGGCCGAGTGTGGCATCCAGCCGTCTGGCACTTTGCGCTGTCACACCTGCCACGAACTTACGTCAGGCATGACAACTTGCTTACTTGATCTGCGTCTGGAATCAGAAGACCGGCCACAGGTCCCGGGCGTTATTCGCCACTCGACGAACGCTCAGGTTGTTGACTGACCTGCTGCTGATGAATCGATGAATCCGCGCCATCGCGTCTTCGATGTCCGGCAATGCCGGCAACGTGACCACGCGGAAATGGTCGGGCGCGGGCCAGTTGAACGCGGTTCCCTGAACCACCAGCAGCCTTTCCGACATCAACAGCTCGAGGACAAACTTCTCGTCATCCTTGATCGGGCAAATTTTCGGATCGATCCTTGGAAATGCGTACAGCGCGCCCATCGGCTTGACGCAACTGACGCCAGGAATAGCGTTGAGCAGTTCATGCACCCGGTTGCGCTGTTCGAGCAGACGCCCCTGAGGCAAGACCAGGTCATTGATACTCTGATAACCCCCCAGCGCGGTCTGGATCGCATGCTGGGCCGGAACGTTGGCGCACAGGCGCATGTTCGCCAGCATGTCGATGCCTTCGATGTAGCCGGCGGCATGCTGCTTCGGCCCGGAAATCACCAGCCAGCCGGAGCGGAACCCGGCCACCCGGTACGACTTGGACAACCCGTTGAAGGTCAGGCACAGCAGGTCCGGCGCCAGCGAGGCGGTGCTGATGTGCACAGCTTCGTCGTAGAGAATCTTGTCGTAGATCTCGTCGGAGAACACCACCAGATTGTACTGGCGCGCGATCTCCAGCATTCCCAGCAGCACGTCTCGCGGATACACCGCACCGGTGGGATTGTTGGGGTTGATGATCACCAGCGCTCGGGTGCTGGGGGTGATTTTGGCCCGTATGTCATCGAGGTCCGGCCACCAGTCCTGCTGCTCGTCGCACCTGTAGTGCACCGCATTGCCCCCGGCAAGACTCACCGCGGCGGTCCACAACGGATAATCCGGAGCAGGCACCAGCACTTCGTCGCGGTTGTTCAGCAGCGCCTGCAGTGACATCACAATGAGCTCGGAGACGCCATTGCCCAGGTAGATATCGTCGACGCCGACGCCCTCGATCTGCTTCTGCTGACAGTACTGCATGACGGCCTTGCGGGCGCTGAACAAGCCTTTGGAGTCACTGTAACCTTGCGCCGTCGGCAAGTTACGGATCACATCCTGGAGTATCTCGTCGGGCGCCTCGAAACCGAAGGGCGCGGGATTGCCGATATTCAACTTGAGAATGCGCTGGCCGTCCTCCTCCATCTTTCTGGCCTGCTCCAGTGCCGGGCCACGAATGTCATAACACACACTGTTCAACTTCAGCGATTTCAGATACTGCACGACTACACATCCTTGTTTTTTTTATCAGGGTCGCAGCAACAGCAAACTCAGGTCCGAGAAACTGCCTTCAACTGTTCTTCCGGGGACTTCGACAGTGCCCGCGACATATTCAGGAAAACGAACAACACGACAATCGGAATGGCGATAAACAGTGCCAGGCCACGAACGCCCAGTTCGGAAAAGGAACTGACCAGCAAACCGTAACCGGCCCCCGCCGCCATCTGGAAAAAGAAAAACTGCCCGGAGGAAATACCGATATCGCGACTGACACTCTTCAATAGCCCGGCCTGAGTCGCGGGAATCACCATCCCGACCGACAACAGAATGAACACCATCGGAATCAGCAGCGCCGGCAGCACACTGCCAAACACCGACAGCAGAATGCCCAGCAACATGCACCCGGCCATGCCTACCCTGCTTCCAAGCAGCAGGATCTCGTTCAACGCCCACCTGGCGCTCAATGCTCGCGCCAACGTACTGCCAATCACATAACCGACGGCGCACAGGGAGATCACCGCGCCGTAACCCAAGCTGGACATGCCCAGTTCCGTCTGCAACGCATAAGTCGAACAGGACAGGAACACGAAGTAACTCATCCACACCAGACTGATGCCGGCGGCATAAGCCAGATAATCCGCATTTCTGAAGTTGGCGGCATAAACGGCAATGATGCTGCGCCCCGTCGAATCCGATGCCCCCGGGGAGGTGTCGACCTGCCAGAAAAGCACCAATGCCGCGAGATTGAACATCCCCACGCCGCCCATCATCCAGCGCCATCCCAGCGAAGGTAACAGCATGCCGCCGAGCAACGGTGCGATACACGGCGTGAGCGCTATCGCCGAGGCAAGGGTGGTGAGAATTCGCAGGCGCTTGCTTTCCGGATAATCGGATTTCACGATCAGCCTGGTGGTTACGGTCCCTACACACCCTCCGAGGGCCTGCATGAAACGCGCAACCGCAAACAGGTAAAAGGAGTCCGAGAACGCTGCAAGCAGGCACCCGGCAGCACAAATCAGCAACCCCGAAATCTGTACGCGACGGGCTCCGATACGATCGGCAAGAATCCCCGCCAATACCACGGACAACGCATACCCGATCATGTAAACAACAAACGTTTCCTGAATCGCCTCATGGGGGACTCGAAACTCCTCCGCCAGTTTTGCAACGGTGGGCGTCATCAGGCCGAGTCCGAGCTGCGGCACGATTACAGCCGACAACAACGCTGCAGGTAACAGGATTCCGGGGCGGCTGGATTTCACGCAGAAAGCTCCTTGAGGTATTGATCAGTCGTCAGCAAATGCGGCAGAACCCGATCGATCTGACGTGTGATCATGGCCAGTGAACTGGTGTAGTAATGGTTACCGGCAGCCAGTTGGCCCAAGGCATAAATAGCGTCGCTGGCCTTGCCACTGCGGTCGATGACCTTGTGCGAACCGAATGACACGTGCAGGCCACCAAACGGATGGTGCTGAGCGACGCCATTGTTGACCATCGAAGACACCAGCTCGGTACCGGTCTGCCCGACACCACCGGTTTCAGATCGCGTGGCGTTGATGACCCAGTCGGCATGACAGGCGCCTGCCTGGTAATTCAGGACGAAACCGCCACCGGGACTCAGTTCCACGCCCTTCAGGCCAGGACGAATCACGAGGTGCCCGGATTCGAGCATGTTGCGCAACTTGTTGGCCGTTGCCGGAGGCATCGGGTTGCACAGGCTCATGAAAATCGAGTGATAGTTGGCCATGTAATAACTGCGATCGCCCGCACTCAGGCTGTCCCAGGCCAGCTCGACGTAGTCGTTGGCAATATCAATCAGGATGGACAGCCACTTTTCGCCGCGGGCCGACGCCTGAAGATGGCGCTCCAGCCGCTCGAACGGCAGTTGACCTGGCGCCAGTTCAGCCTTGAGCTTCTCCAGATCCACGCCTTGGGCTGTCAGTTCGAAGGTGATCAGGCCAAGCCATTTCGACCAGGAGATCATCCCCGCTTCATCACGCAGCTCTTCGATGCGTTCGCGGGTGATGACCTTGTAAGTGAAGTCGTGATGCGGCATGCGCACCGCTGGCAGCAGCGCATTGCGCGACAGCATGACGATCTTGCCGCGGTGTCCCTGGGCATTCAGGGCCAGGACTGCATCGACAGCGGAGAGGCTGGAACCAATGATCGCCACCTGATCGTCGCCGCCAATCGCGGAAAACTTGGTCCACATCGGATACGGATTGCCGATGTAGTTTTGGGAGCAGGCCAACGAGAAGATATCCGCCGGTTCAGCGGTACCGATGCACAGAATCACCCGGTCGAACACTTGTTGCGGCCCGTTTTCGACACCGACGACTGCTTTGTCATCGTGCATTGTCAGGCTGGTGACCTTTTGCCCGATCACCCGAATCGGCCGCTTGAGGTCGCGCGCCAGCGCCACTTGCTCGGCAAAACAATCGGACAGGTACTCACCAAAATAGTGACGGGGCAAGAAATCAAGTTGCGCCAGTGCACTTCCATATTTATGAGTGACCCATCCTACAAAGTGCCGGGGATCGTCACTTTTCACGGACATGAAGCGGGCCTGGCGATTAATCAATCCATAATCACCATCGTTTTGATAAGCGCGACCTGGACCTATTTTCTTGTCAGGCTCATAGAGGGTAATTGCAACATCCATATTTTTCAGCTTAACGTCGCGCTGCAACGCATCAATTACACTAATCGCTGTTGCACCCCCTCCGACTATCGCAATCTTTAGTTGCGGCTCGCGATGATTAGTCTTATTGAGTGTTGACAGTTTTTCAAAAGCAGTCATTGCCGACGATATCCCTATACCAATCCAGTTTCTCTTGACCCCAATGACTCGCGCGCCACCCCTCAACGCGTTAGCTTGAGCGGCGTTGAGCGTATTTGTATGCCGCGCTAAGATGAAGATCCATTAAATGGATTTTGGTGTGTACCACTATGACCAGAGGTAAGCGGCCAGTTGGCCTCGACCTAGTCTTGCCGTTCGAATTGACCGAACATTCGCTGTCCACCAAACATCAGCTTCTGTGCCGTTTCCTTGAACACCTGATCAGCTCCGGCCGGCTCCAATCCGGCGAAGCGCTGCCCTCCACGCGTACGCTTGCGCAAAGATGGGGAGTTTCCCGAGGGACCCTGGAAACTGTTTTCGATCAATTGCGCGAAGAAGGTTTCATCATTCGCAAGCGAGGTGCCGGCTCGGTAGTCTGCGCAACATTGCCGGATAATCTGATCGCCGCCGCCAGAACTAAGGAACTGCAAGTCGAACTTGATACTCACCGGTCATCCGATTCACCTGCTCCCATTACTTATTTACAGCCGTATGTACCGTTTATTGCCAGACTGGCCGATCCGGGATTGCTCGAAGAAAAAGATGTAAAGTCGTTATGCACACCTTCCGCCAAAGACCTCGCCACCGCAGTATCGGCCTCGTCACTCGGCGGTGACGAGAACTTGCGCAAGTCCATTTGCGACCATATCCAGATCTACCGGGGAATTGACTGCTCACCTCAGGACATCGTGATTACCCACGGCATCAGGCACTGTCTCGACCTCATCAGCCGGGTATTGGGAAAAGAGGCCGTCGTTGCCATGGAAGATCCCGGCTATTACTGGGCCCGGCGGATATTCAATTGTTCCGGCAACACAATCATCGATATTCCAGTGGACGATGCAGGTCTGATCGTTGAAGCGTTGTCACCCGCCAGTCCGGTTCAGGCCATTTATGTCACGCCCTCTCACCAGGCTCCTTTGGGTGTCTGCATGAGCATGGCACGCCGCAAGGCTCTGCTGGCCTCGGCGACCGCAGCCAATGCGATCATCATCGAGGACGACTACGACAGCGAATACAACTATGGCAGTGCTCCCCTGCCCGCCATCAAATCAATAGATACAAACGACCGGGTGATTTTCTGCGGCAGCTTCAATAAAACCCTGTTCAGCAACTTTCGTCTGGGCTTCATGGTCATTCCCAAACATTTACAGAAGAAAGTCATCAACCTCATCGAAGACACCGGCCAGACGCCAGGCATACTGGGTCAGCTCGCACTCAACCAGTTTCTCTGCACCGGAAAATATGTACGGCATTTGCGCATCTCGCGACAGACGTATCAACATCGACGCGATTTGCTGATCTCAAAGCTGCGAGAAAACCCTGATCTGCAGATTTCCGGCGAGCAATCCGGATTACATTTTGTGCTCTGGTTACCCACAGACATTGATGAAAGAGAATTCTGCGCACGGGCTGCCCTCTTCAATCTTTGCCTGCAACCGGTATCCGCATTCACCAGCAGTCACGCGGTCAAACCCGGCGTGCTGATTGGCTACGCGGCGCTTACCGATACGCAGATCAATCAGGCGGCTGCCTGCTTGCTGGATCTCGTCCAGTCATTCACTCAATGTATCGAGCGCGTCCCAATCGGATAAGCAACCCGCTCCGCTATGACTCACACCCGAGCATTGTTTGCCTGGCCCACGCAAAAAAGCCCGGCAGCGCTACCGGGCTCTTTAATTGCTGCTAACGGGCGACGCGCGACAACGTGTCATCCGTTTCCTGTGCCGCTGTTTTCGCTCCGTGAATCAGCGGTCCATAACGCCGACTGAATTCCCAGCCATACGGCACGCGATCCTTGCTGACGCCGTTGTCCCAGTTTACCGACCAGGTCATCAGGCCCTTGATCGGCAGCCCTTTGATCGCCAGACGTTTGAGCGCATTGCCGACGGCGGTGCTGTCGATCACGTAACCGGTGGCAGCCGCATCGACGTTGGCCGGCAGGCCGATGACGAATTTGTCCGCCGGGATTTTGGTGAAGCCCCGGGTGCCGGTCACCAGACTTTCGGTCAGGTAATAGAGGAAGTCCTCTTTCAGCGCATCGTTGTTCTGCGCGATCCATGCACCATTGCCATTATTGGCTTCCGGCACCCAGACCCCGTCGCCGCCCTGGTTGTAGAACTGCGGCGCGATGAAGTCGTAATAGCCTTCAAGTGCCTGCAGGTAACCGACGTATTTGCCATTGGTGGTCAGGTACGGAAACTCCGGGGCCATGCTGATGATGAAGTGCTTGCCCTGGCCTGCGTAGTGATCCTTGACCAGTTTCAGCGCGGCCGGCAGCACGGTCTTGTTGGCGGCGAAATCAATCGCGCTCTGTTCAAGATCGATGTCCAGCCCATCGAAGCCGTAGGTTTCCACCAGACGGATAATCTCATTGGCCAGTGGTTGTTCCTGTCCGGCCCGCAACTCGATGTGCGCATCGGCGCCACCCAGGGACAAGAGCACCGCCCGCCCCTGGCTGTTGAGCACGCCGACCTGACGCCGGAACTCGGCATCGGAGACGTTGTACGGCTTGAAGGTTGGAATCCCGCTGCCCTTCATGAACGCCACCGCGACCACGTTGTACTCCTTGGGCACCGCTTCCAGAGCTATTTCGGCGAAGCGGCCCTGACGATAGCCGTCACTTGGACCCGCCGGCCAGTTGTGCCAGAAGCCCATGAGTATTTTTTTGCCGGCGATGCTCGGCATCAGCGAGGCCGCGTCGGCCGCCTGGTTTTGCACTAGCGTGAAGTCGATATTTGACATGTTCTAATCCTTCAGAACCTGTGAGTTGAGCGTAACGCCGTTATTTGAAGTCGACGTCGAACGCCTGATAGAACGCGTTGCCGGTGTTGGCGACGATCCACAT
The DNA here is from genome assembly GCF_004683905.1 of Pseudomonas fluorescens. NCBI lineage: Bacteria > Pseudomonadati > Pseudomonadota > Gammaproteobacteria > Pseudomonadales > Pseudomonadaceae > Pseudomonas > Pseudomonas fluorescens. Next base: position 2,430,125 of record NZ_CP038438.1, on the reverse strand, counting down.
CAGCACGATGACGTGACGGCCCTTTTTGGTGGCCGGCAATTTCACCGAATGATTGACCTTGGCCTTCAATTCCCCCGGATAGCTGTAATACGGCACTTGAGTGTAGAAGTCTTCGGCGAAAGGCTGCGCTTCGAGTTGTGCACGGGAAATACGCTGTTTCGGATCCCAGCCATCCTTGGTGATCAGCCAGCGATAACCACGGGTGGTGTGTGGCGCGGTGTATTCCCACTTCACTTCCAGTGTCTGGCCCGGGGTGACACTGAGCAGTGGCCAGCTGAACGGACGATTGAGCTTTTTGCTCATTTCCTCGTCGGTGAAGTTCACGCAGTCACGGGCATCGGTCTTGCCACCGCTGAGGATGTAACCGTCGGCGGGCGGCGTGACACTGTCACTGTCGCTGCCATAGGGAGCAGGAAAAGGTCCTGCCGTCAGCGCCGGGAAGTTCTTGCCGCCTTCCATTTCGTTGACCTGCCAGGCACCGAGCAATCCTTGCTCGATGGCTACCGCACCGCGGCTGGCTGGGGAGGTGACGCGACCGTGTCGCAGTTGGGTTTGAGCTTGTGGTTGATTCATGTTTTTCACTCCGTTGATTTAAGAACTCTCCTGTCCGAGGAGAGGCCTTCAAGCTAACGGAGGTGGTTTTTTTGTCCATCGGCGGTTTTGTCGCAGTCAATCGGCGTCTCAAGTCAAAAACGCCGAAAACACTGGATGAATATACAGTCAATTACGACAAGACCCACCCAACGCATGGCCAAAGGCCTACACGCCGACACTGCAAAAACTGGCATTCAGTACTCATGGCAGTTGCGCCTGGTACTCCTTTTCGTACTGGCCAGCGAGCTGTTCCTTTTGCTTGTCATCGAGCAATTTGCCGGCCATCTGGAAGAACTTCTGCTCTTCTTCCTTGAGATGATGATGGACTTTGTCGGAGAGCTTCTTCGCCGTTGCCAGCCACGCCGGGCTGGACATCTCGGTCTCGTCCAGCTCTTCCATCATCTCGTCCATTTCATGGTGCTCGGAGATGGCATGGCGACTGAGGTCGACACCGTTGTCGAACTCCATCAGCGGGATGTAGAAGTGCCGCTCTTCGGCGGTTTCATGGGCCTGAAGTTCAGCCTTGAGCTGTTTGTAGGCCTCAACCCGCTCCGGAGTATCACCGCTGGTTTCGACCAGGGCTTTGGCGTAACTGCGCTGGCGGTCGTGGCTTTCGCGAAGGGCTTCGAAAATATTCATGGGGGATCCTCATCAACCGCGTTCGGAATGACGCTGTAAAAGCTAGACCCCGGCGCGACAGCGGCGGTTCCAAAGGGATGAGGAAGGACTTGGAAGACGCTCCCCGGGCAGGATAGGCTGCCGGTTCATCTCACAAGGAAGTTGCACATGACGTTGCGAATCGAGCTGTCGCAGAACCCTACGGAAGAACAGCGCAAAGCCATTCTCGAGCCTTTGATTGCGTATAACGACGCCCGGACCGGTGGTTCCACATCTGAACCTTTCGCCCTGCTGGTGCGCGATGAACACGACGCGATTCTCGGCGGTTTGTACGGCCGGGTGATCTTCCAGTGGATGTACATCGAGTTGCTGTGCGTCCCGGAACAGGGTCGCGGGCAACGCATCGGCTCGGAACTGATGGCCATGGCGGAAAATCTGGCCAAGGAGAAGAACTGCCTGGGCATCTGGCTGGACACCTTCGATTTTCAGGCGCCGGCGTTCTACCAGAAGCTGGGATTCAGCCAGTTTGGCGAGATCGTTGATTACCCGCCGGGGCATAGCCGGCATTATTTCCAGAAGCGCTTGATCGGTTGAATTCATTGGCCTCATCGCGAGCAGGCTCACTCCTACAGGAGCGGTGGCAAACACAAATCCAGTGTGGGAGCCAGCCTGCTGGCGATAACGGCAGCCGCTTCAGCGCAATATCAAAGACAGGTCGCCAACGCCGCCAACCGGCGTTTGGCAACAAAATCGTCCTTCTGCGCGTAGTAGTTGAGCACGGTTCCCGACGCATCGCTGGTCACGTCGACAAATGACTCTGCGGAACGGGTGTACACCGTCGAGCCACCCTTCTTGCCCGGTTGCAGATACGCTCCGGCGTCCACGCCAAACACTGCTTCGTCCTGCCAGCCGAACTGTACGCACTGAGCGACAACTTTCTCCGGCTTGTCCGAAGTCAGAACCTTGTACGGGGCTTTGGTGCGAGAATCGTCCATCACCGAACCCGCGCAGCCAGCCAACACCGTCGCGGCCAGCGCTACCATCAGAATTCGCATTGCATTCGCTCATTCAGAAAAAAGCGGACTGTATCACCGCAACAGGCAAAATCGTTCTGCTTTACTGCATTTATAGCGCGACATGCGACGGCCGCTCCGGCACCCTAGGGTCATCAGCCTCACAAGGAACACACATGGCGCCCACCGACCAGCGACATGAACAAGCCCTGAAACTGTTTCTCGACGCGCGCCCCGAACTGCGCGAATCCCTCGATCATCTCAATCCGCTGCTGGCCCAGGCCAAAGGCGAAACCCCGGCGCAGTATCGTGAAGAACGCCTGCACGAAGCCTTCGAGGCCGAGGCGGAAAATCAGGGGCTGTTCGCCTGGGAACTGACCTTGCGACTCACGGCTGCATCGCCCCAGGAGTATCAGGCCCAGCGCATGGAGGTGCATCGCGAGGTAGCGGAAATGGCGCACATGAGCTGGAAGGATTACTGCGATCTGTATGGGCTGGAACCGTAAACGCCGCTGAAGGATATCGTCGCCGATGCTGCCCTCCACTTCGACTCACCGCGCCACCTCCGGGCATCTGCATCGGCAGAAATGGCGCGGGCGCATCGGTCTGGCGCTGGTGGCCAGCCTGTCAGTGCTGGCGGGCATGACCGACGCGATCGGCTTCATGGCCAGCGGCGATTTCGTTTCTTTCATGAGCGGTAATACCACGCGGCTGGCGGTGGCGATCAGTGACGGCGACCTCGGACTGACTTTGCGCCTGATCATCCTCGTCGTCACCTTCGTGATCGGTAATGCCTTGGGGATCGTGATCGGGCGCCTCGGTGGTCGGCGCACATTGCCCTTGTTGCTGTGCATCGCCACCCTGCTTTGCCTGGCGGCGGCATGGCCGTACGACACGCAACTGCCGGCGCTGCTGGCGGCGATCATCGCGATGGGCATGCTCAACGCGGCGGTCGAGGAAGTGAATGGCCTGCCAGTGGGCCTGACGTACGTGACCGGAGCGCTGTCGCGGTTCGGCCGTGGACTGGGGCGCTGGATGCTCGGCGAACGCCGTAATGGCTGGCGGGTGCAACTGGTGCCGTGGAGCGGGATGTTCATCGGCGCGATACTCGGCGCAGTGCTGGAACATCATTTCGGACTTCGGGCATTGTTCGCCAGCGGCTTGCTGGCGGCGGTGCTGGGCGTGCTGTCCCTGAGCATTCCGCGGCGCTGGCAACTGGGCTATATGCCGCGCTGAAATACGATCCTGTGGGAGCGGGCTTGCTCGCGAAAGCGGTGCATCAGTCAAAGATGTGTCGAATGACCCAACGCCTTCGCGAGCAAGCCCGCTCCCACAGAGGGCATGTGCTTCACTTGGTTTCGCGGCTGCCTTCATAAAGCTTTATCATGGCCGCAGTTTTGCTGATCGAGTCCGTCATGAAGTTCGCCATTGCGCTGTTTTCCGCCGCCCATGCGCCCTCCTCGCGCCGTGCCCTGCTGTTTGCGCAGGCTGCGCTGGCCGGCGGGCATGAGATTGTCCGGCTGTTTTTTTATCAGGACGGCGTGTACAACGCCTCCGACGCGGTGGTCACCCCGCAGGACGAACTGGACCTGCCCAAACAGTGGCGCGCGTTCATCAGCGAGCAGCAACTGGACGGCGTGGTGTGCATCGCCGCCGCCCTGCGCCGTGGCGTGCTGAATGACGAAGAAGCCAAACGCTACCAGCGTGATGCAGTCGCGGTCAGCGCGCCGTGGGAGTTGTCCGGCCTCGGCCAGTTGCACGACGCGGTGCAGGACGCCGATCGACTGATCTGTTTCGGAGGCGCGTGAAATGGCCAAATCCCTGTTGATCATCAGCCGCCAGTCGCCATGGTCCGGCCCCGGCGCCCGCGAAGCGCTGGACGTCGTTCTGGCCGGCGGCGCGTTCGATCTGCCGATCGGCCTGCTGTTTCTCGACGATGGCATGTTGCAACTGGCCGCCGGACAGAACGCCAAGGCCCTGCAACAGAAAGACCTCAGCGCTAACCTGCAGGCGCTGCCGATGTTCGGCGTTGAAGAACTGTTCTACTGCACCGACAGCGCCAGCGCCCGTGGCCTGAGCACGCTGTCGCTGGACGAAGCGCAGCCGCTCGGCGCCAGCGAAATCACCGCCCTTATTGACCGTTACGACCAGGTGATCACCCTCTGATGTCGACTTTGCATGTGTTGTCTCATTCCCCGTTCGGCGATGATCGCCTGAGCAGTTGCCTGCGCGTGATCGGCGCTGCCGACGCCTTACTGTTATCCGGTGATGCGGTATACGCCCTGCAACCGGGCACTGCGCCATTCGCCACGCTGAACGAGCGCCGGGTCAAGCTGTTCGCCCTCGCCGAAGACCTGCAGGCCCGCGCCATCGTTGCTCCCGACTGGGCCGAAGCCATCGATTACCCGGCCTTCGTCGAACTGTCGATCCACCACGACAAGGTCAACAGCTGGCTATGAACTCGATGACTGTCGGCGCCCGCGCCATCGAACTGGACAAGGACGGCTTTCTGGTCGACCTCGACGACTGGTCTCATGACGTTGCCAGCGCCCTCGCCGCTACTGAAGACATCGACCTGACCCCCGAACACTGGGAAGTCCTCGATCTGCTGCGCAGCTTCTATGCAGAATTCCAGCTGTCGCCGGCTACTCGCCCGCTGATCAAATACACCGCACTCAAACTCGGCCCGGACAAAGGCAACAGCCTGCACCTGAACCGACTGTTCAAAGGCACCCCTGCCAAACTCGCCGCGAAACTGGCGGGCCTGCCCAAACCGACGAATTGCTTATGACCGACTTTCCAGCGCTGACCCTCGAAACACCCACCGAGCACCCGTTCGCGCAGTTCGTACGGATCCTCGGCAAGGGCAAACGCGGCGCCCGCGACCTGACCCGTGAAGAAGCGCGGGAAGCCATGGGCATGGTGCTCGACGACAAAGTCGAAGACACCCAGCTCGGGGCCTTTCTGATGCTGCTACGGCACAAGGAAGAAAGCGCGGAAGAAATGGCCGGTTTCACCGAAGCCTTGCGCGAGCGCCTGTCAGCGCCAACGCTGAACGTCGATCTGGACTGGCCGACCTATGCCGGCAAGAAACGCCATCTGCCGTGGTACCTGCTGTCGGCCAAGTGCCTGGCGCAAAACGGCGTGCGGATTTTCATGCACGGCGGCGGTGCGCACACCGCCGGACGTCTGTACACCGAACAACTGCTTGGCGAGCTGAACATCCCGCTGTGCCGCACCTGGCAGCAAGTCGGCAGCGCGCTGAACCACGGCGGTCTGGCGTTCATGCCGCTGATCGACTGGGCGCCGCAGTTGCAGAAGATGATCGACCTGCGCAACACCATGGGCCTGCGCTCGCCGATTCACTCGCTGGCACGCATCCTCAATCCACTGCGCGCCCGTTGTGGCCTGCAAAGTATTTTCCACCCCGGCTATCAAGCGGTGCATCGCGAGGCCAGCGGTCTGCTCGGCGACACCGCAATCGTGGTCAAGGGCGACGGCGGCGAAATCGAGATCAACCCGGATGCCGACAGCCATCTTTACGGCACCAGGGGCGGCGAGAGCTGGGACGAGGAATGGCCGCAACTATCCAGTCAGCGCCACGTCAAACCGGCCACGCTGGACGTTGAACATTTGAAAGCGGTGTGGCGCGGCGAGGTGGTCGACAGCTATCCGCAAATGGCCCTGATCTCGACCATGGCCTTGGCCCTGCGCGGCCTCGGTCAAAGCCGCGAGCAAGCGTTCGCAACCGCCGAGCAATACTGGGCGGCGCGTAACAAATCGATTTAACCGATCATCTACGCCCGATCTTTGCGCTTTTTGTTCGAACTCATCGGAATAGACTCGGCTCCAACGCTTATTGGTTCATGGAGTCTTGATCATGGGTTTACTCGTCGACGGCCACTGGCAGGACAAGTGGTACGAAAGCAGCAAAGACGGCGCCTTTCAGCGCGAACAGGCGCAACGGCGCCACTGGGTCACCGCAGATGGCCAGCCCGGGCCGAGCGGTGAAGGCGGTTTCGCCGCAGAAGCCGGGCGCTATCACCTGTATGTGTCCCTCGCCTGCCCGTGGGCGCACCGCACGCTGATTCTGCGCAAGCTCAAAGGTCTGGAAAGCCTGATCGACGTGTCCGTGGTCAGTTGGCTGATGCTGGAAAACGGCTGGACCTTCGACCAGACCCTTGGCTCGACCGGCGACAAGCTCGACCACTTCAACTTCATGCATCAGCGCTACACCGCCGACACGCCGGACTACACCGGCCGTGTCACTGTGCCGGTGCTGTGGGACAAAAAGCTCAAGCGCATTGTCAGCAATGAGTCGGCGGAAATCATCCGCATGTTCAACAGCGCCTTCGATGACCTGACCGGTAACGAACTGGACTTTTACCCGGCACCGTTACGCGGCGAGATCGATGCACTGAACGAACGGATTTATCCGGCGGTGAACAACGGCGTGTATCGCGCCGGGTTCGCCACCTCGCAACACGCCTATGAAGAGGCGTTCGATGAAGTGTTTGCCGAGCTGGATCACTTGGAACGGGTGCTGGGCGCCAATCGCTATCTGACGGGTGAATACCTGACCGAGGCCGATGTGCGACTGTTCACCACGCTGATTCGCTTCGATGCGGTGTACCACGGGCACTTCAAGTGCAATCTGCGGCGGATTGCCGATTACCCGAACCTGTCGAACTGGCTGCGAGAGCTGTATCAGTGGCCGGGGATTGGCGAGACGGTGGATTTTCAGCACATCAAAAACCACTACTACGGTAGCCACAAGACCATCAATCCGACGGGGATTGTGCCGAAGGGGCCGAAGCAGGATTTCACCATCGCTCATGATCGGGAGCGGCTGAGCGGGAAAGGGGTTTGGCGGCGGGGTTAATTGATTCGGTGTTTTTGAGGGCCTCTTCGCGAGCAAGCCCGCTCCCACATTGGATTTGTGCATGACACAGATCCAATGTGGGAGCGGGCTTGCTCGCGAATGAGGGCAACTCGATTTTCAGACCTGCGCCTGTGCACCCTCGAACCACGCCAGTTTCTCGCGCAGCTGCACCACTTCCCCCACGATCACCAGCGTCGGCGCATGCACTTCATGCTCCGCCACCAGACGCGGCAGGTCGGCCAGCGTGCCGGTGAAGACTCGCTGATTGACCGTGGTGCCCTGCTGGATCAACGCCGCCGGGGTGTCCGCGCTGCGACCGTGCTTGATCAACTGCTCGCAGATCACCGGCAAGCCCACCAGGCCCATGTAGAACACCAGCGTCTGCGCCGGGGCGACGAGGTCGGCCCACGGCAGATCGGTGGAACCATCCTTCAGATGACCGGTGACGAAGCGCACCGACTGCGCGTAATCGCGATGGGTCAGCGGAATCCCGGCATACGCCGCGCAACCGCTGGCCGCCGTGATCCCCGGCACCACCTGGAACGGAATCCCGTGGGCCGCCAGCTCTTCGATTTCTTCACCGCCGCGACCGAAGATGAACGGGTCACCGCCCTTCAAGCGCACCACGCGTTTGCCGGCCTTGGCCAGATCCACCAGTTGCTGGTTGATCTGATCCTGTGGCACCGCATGATCAGAGCGACGCTTGCCGACATAGACGCGCTCGGCATCGCGACGGCACAGCTCAAGAATCGCCGGAGCGACCAAGCGGTCGTACAGCACCACGTCGGCTTGCTGCATCAGGCGCAAGGCGCGGAAGGTCAGCAGATCCGGATCACCCGGCCCTGCCCCCACCAGATACACCTCGCCGGTGGTGACGGTCGCTTCGCCATCAATCTTGGCCTGTAACAGCCGCTCGGCTTCATTACCCTGCCCGGCCAGTTGTCGGTCGGCAATCGGGCCCTGAAACACGTCTTCCCAGAAACCACGGCGCTGCTGCACATCCGGAAACAGGTTTTTCACCTGATTGCGGAAACGCGCGGCAAGACCGGCCAGTTGGCCGTAGGTCGAAGGAATCCAGGTTTCGATCTTGGCGCGAATCAGCCGCGCCAGCACTGGCGCATCGCCGCCGCTGGACACCGCGATGATCAGCGGCGAGCGGTCAACGATTGCCGGGAAGATCACGCTGCATAGCTGCGGCGCATCGACCACGTTGACCGGCACGCAACGCCGATGGGCATCGCTGGAGACCTGCGCATTCAGCGTTTCATGGTCGGTGGCGGCAATGATCAGCCCGCAACCGTCCAGATCCGCTTCCACGTAACCACGCAGCAGACATTCGCCGCCGCTGGCGCTGACCAGTTCGCGCAGTTGCGCTTCGATTTGAGGTGCGACCACCCGCAGCAGCGCACCGGCATCGGCCAGCAGGCGGGATTTGCGCAAGGCAATTTCCCCCCCACCGACCACCAACACACGACTGCCGCGCAGGTTGTGAAACAGCGGCAGATATTTCATTTAACCGATGACCTCGAGGCCACCCATGTACGGCTTCAGTACGTCCGGCACACGGATCGAACCGTCGGCCTGCTGGTAGTTTTCCAGCACCGCCACCAGCGTACGACCGACCGCCAGACCCGAACCGTTGAGAGTGTGTACCAGCTCAGGCTTGCCGGTTTCCGGGTTGCGGAAACGCGCCTGCATGCGGCGGGCCTGGAAATCACCGCAGTTGGAGCACGACGAAATTTCGCGGTACTTGTCCTGGCTCGGAATCCACACTTCGAGGTCGTAGGTTTTCACGGCGCTGAAGCCCATGTCACCGGTGCACAGCGCCAGGGTGCGGTAAGGCAGACCCAGCAGTTGCAGGACTTTTTCGGCGTTGGCGGTCAGGCCTTCCAGCGCTTCCATCGAAGTCGACGGCTCGACGATCTGGACCATTTCAACCTTGTCGAACTGGTGCTGACGGATCATGCCGCGAGTGTCACGGCCCGACGCACCGGCCTCGCTGCGGAAGCATGGGGTGTGGGCGACGAACTTGATCGGCAGCAGTTTCGAGTCGACGATTTCACCGGCCACAATGTTGGTCAGCGACACTTCGGCGGTCGGGATCAGGTACAGATCGGCTTCGCCTTCGCGAGCGATCTTGAACAGGTCTTCTTCGAACTTCGGCAGCTGACCGGTGCCTTGCAGCGCCGGGGCCTGGACCAGATAAGGCGTGTAGGCCTCTTCGTAGCCGTGCTCGTTGACGTGCAGGTTGATCATGAACTGCGCCAGAGCGCGGTGCAGACGGGCGATCGGACCGCGCAGCAGAGCGAAACGGGCGCCGGACAGCTTGGCGGCGGTTTCAAAGTCCAGCCAGCCGAACTTCTCGCCCAGTGCAACGTGGTCTTTCACTTCGAAATCGAACTGCGTCGGCGTGCCCCAGCGGCGCACTTCAACGTTATCGTCTTCGTCTTTGCCGACCGGTACCGATTCGTGCGGCAGGTTGGGGATACCCAGCAGAATCGAGTCCAGCTCGGTCTGGATCGCGTCCAGCTCGACCTTACCGGCACTCAGCTCGCCCGCCATGCGCTCGACGTCCGCCATCAGCGGCGCGATGTCTTCGCCGCGCTGCTTGGCCTGACCGATGGATTTGGAACGCGCGTTACGCTCAGCCTGCAGTGCTTCGGTGCGGGTCTGGACGGTCTTGCGCTGTTCTTCCAGCGCTTCGATGCGCGCGGTATCCAGGGCAAAGCCACGGGAAGCCAGGCGGTCCGCTACGTCCTGAAGGTTGCTACGTAACAGTTTGGAATCGAGCATGTCGGTTTCTCGTTATCAAAGTTTGGTCAGGGACAGGCCGGCCCACGTCGCGAGCAGCCCGCCGAATACGCTGATCGCCGCATAGCCCAGGGCCAGCGGCACTTGCCCGCTTTCCAGCAGGCGCACCGTATCCAGTGAAAAGGATGAAAAAGTCGTCAGCCCCCCGAGGAAGCCGACCATCAACCCGGCACGCACCTCGATCGGCACCTCCGGGCGTATCAAAAACAGGCCGTACAACACGCCAATCAGCAGACAGCCCACGATATTAACGGCCAGCGTCGCGGTATAGAAGTGCCGCGGCCAATTGGCGTTGACCCAATTGCCGGTGGCGAAGCGCAACAGGGTGCCGGCAATCCCGCCGACGGAGACCGCAACGATCAATGGAAGCACTATTTTCTCCGCTGTCTTGGGCTTAAACGGTCGAGTTGAGCGAGGTGGTTGAGCTTCTCGCCGATCTTCAATTCCAGGCCACGGGGCACCGGTTGATAGAACGGGATCGGTTCGAGCTCTTCCGGGAAATAATCTTCGCCGGCGGCATAGGCGTCCGGTTCGTCGTGGGCGTAGCGGTATTCGTCGCCGTAACCCAGTTGTTTCATGAGTTTGGTCGGTGCATTGCGCAAGTGCAGCGGCACTTCCAGCGAACCGTACTCGGCAGCGGCGCGCAGCGCAGTCTTGAAACCCATGTACACCGCGTTGCTTTTCGGTGCACAGGCCAGATAGGTGATGGCCTGAGCCACCGCCAACTCGCCTTCCGGGCTGCCGAGGCGCTCCTGCACCTCCCACGCCGCCAGGCACAGGCTCAGGGCGCGCGGGTCGGCGTTGCCAATGTCTTCGCTGGCCATGCGCACCACGCGCCGCGCCAGGTACAACGGATCGCAGCCGCCGTCGATCATCCGCGCGAACCAGTACAGCGCGCCGTCGGGGTTGGAGCCGCGTACCGATTTGTGCAGCGCGGAGATCTGGTCGTAGAACGCTTCGCCGCCCTTGTCGAAGCGCCGTCGGGTGTCACCGAGCAGACTTTGCAGCAACTCGGTGCCCATCTCGCTGTTGTCTTCGGCCAGATCCGAGGCGTTCTCCAGCAGATTGAGCAGGCGCCGGCCATCGCCATCGGCGGCCGACAGCAGCATCTGGAAGCCTTCATCGCTGAGGGTCAGGTTGCGCTTGCCCAGCCCGCGCTCTTCGGTGAGCGCGCGATGTACCAGTTTGAGCAGTGCGGTCTCGTCGAGGCTTTTCAGCACATAGACGCGGGCCCGCGACAACAGCGCGTTGTTCAATTCAAATGAAGGGTTTTCGGTGGTGGCACCGATGAAAATCAGCGTGCCGTCTTCGACGTACGGCAGAAACGCATCCTGCTGCGATTTGTTGAAGCGGTGCACTTCATCGACGAACAGGATCGTGCGCTTGCCGTACTGGCCGGCCTGCTGTTTGGCGATTTCAACGGCCTGACGGATCTCCTTGACCCCGGCAAGCACCGCCGAGACCGTTTCGAAGTGCGCATCCGAGACTTCCGCGAGCAATCGCGCCAGGGTGGTCTTGCCCACGCCCGGCGGCCCCCAGAAGATCATCGAATGCAGGGCACCCTGCTCCAGCGCCTCACGCAGAGGCTTGCCGCGAGCGAGCACGTGCTCCTGACCGACATACTCATCCAGATTGGTCGCACGCAAACGCGCGGCCAGTGGCTGGGCAATCGGTGCACTGCGAAACAGATCCATCACGTAGCGTTGAAACCTCTGATTGTCTTAAAGCCTGTCGAGAACCCTGTGGTGAGGGGATTCATCCCCGACTGACTGCGTAGCAGTCACCTTTTTTGGGGCTGCTCGCAGCCCATCGGGGATGAATCCCCTCGCCACAAAAGCCCCTTCACAGAACTACAGGGCTGAGGGCTTATTCCTGGATAACGTCAGCACCCTTCGGGATGTCGAACTTGAACTTCGACGCCGACACCGCTTCGTTGGCCTTGACCCCGGTGAACAGGATGTTGGTGCGCTGACCAACGCTGTCGATCAGTTGCATGTCATTGACCAGGCCGTTGCGGAACGACAGACGCAGGCTGTCGAACAGGGTGTCCTTGGTCTTCGGCTTGAGGGTGAAGTCGATCACGCCACCTGCCTCTTTCGCGCTGATCTCGAAGCTCTGGCTGATCTTCGACACGTCACCGGACAGCAGCAGCGCCGGGGTCTGGGTCAGACGCTCGTCGAGCTTCTTGATGGTTGCCTGCTCCAGATCCGGGTCCCACAGGGTGACCTTCTTGCCATCAGAGACCATGGTCTGCTCGTTTGGCGCTTCGGTGTGCCAGTAGAACAGGCCCGGACGCTGCAGAACCATATCACCGCGAGTTTCCTGCAACTGCGTGCCGCTGCCGTCGAGGGTCAGCTGCGAGAAGTTCGCGGTCAGGGTTTTCGATGTTTCCAGCAATTGGGTCAGACGCGCCACGTCCTTGTCGTCGGCGTGGGCCGTGAACGTGGTCAGCGCCAGTACTGGCAACAGCATGCGGATAAGACGCATGGGAGTCCTCTTGAATACTCGTTGGGAGAGCGGCGGCACATCATTGTCCCGCCCTTTGCTTTTGCAATCAGTCGCGAACCGGGCCCGGGGCCAGAACTTCACGCGAACCGTTGGTGTTCATTGAGGTGACGACCCCGGCCATTTCCATGGCTTCGATCATGCGCGCAGCGCGGTTGTAACCAATCTTCAGCTTGCGCTGTACCGCGGAAATCGACGCCCGGCGGCTTTCCAGGACGAACTGTACGGCTTCGTCATACAGCGCGTCGGCTTCCGGATCATCACCGTCACCGCCACCGCTGCTGCCTTCGAAACCGCTGCCCGCCTCTTCGACACCGTTGAGGATGTCATCGTTGTATTCCGGTGCGCCACGCAGTTTCCAGGCTTCGACCACGCGGTGCACTTCATCGTCGGAAACGAACGCGCCGTGCACCCGGATCGGCAGGCTGGTGCCCGGTGGCATGTAGAGCATGTCACCGTGACCGAGCAGTTGTTCGGCGCCACCCTGGTCGATGATGGTCCGCGAGTCGATCTTGCTCGACACCTGGAACGCCATACGCGTCGGAATGTTGGCCTTGATCAGACCGGTGATCACGTCCACCGAAGGTCGCTGGGTCGCGAGGATCAGGTGAATACCGGCGGCACGCGCTTTCTGTGCGATACGCGCAATCAGTTCTTCAACCTTCTTGCCGACGATCATCATCATGTCGGCGAATTCGTCGACCACCACGACGATGGTCGGCAGCTTCTGCAGCAGCGGCGCTTCGTCGTGAATGCTTTCGCGCTTGTACAACGGATCGCTCAACGGCTCGCCGGCATCCTGCGCTTCCTTGACCTTGGCGTTGAAGCCGGACAGGTTACGCACGCCCATCTTCGCCATCAGCTTGTAGCGACGTTCCATCTCGGCAACGCTCCAGCGCAGGGCGTTGGCAGCGTCTTTCATGTCGGTCACTACCGGACACAGCAGGTGCGGAATGCCTTCGTAGATCGACAGCTCGAGCATTTTCGGGTCGATCATGATCAGTTTGGCGTCGTCCGGCCCGGATTTGAACAGGATCGACAGGATCATCGCGTTCACGCCCACCGACTTACCGGAGCCAGTGGTACCGGCGACCAGCAGGTGCGGCATCTTCGCCAGGTCGGTGATGACCGGTTTGCCGCCGATGTCGTGGCCCAGGGCCAGGGTGACCGGCGACTTGAAGTTGTCGTACTCGGGGGTCGACAGCACTTCGGAGAAACGCACGATCTGCCGGTCTTCGTTGGGGATCTCGATACCGACCGTGGTCTTGCCCGGAATCACCTCGACCACCCGCACACTGGTCACGGCCAGCGAACGTGCAAGGTCTTTCGCCAGGTTGGCGATGCGGCTGACTTTGACGCCGGCTGCAGGCTGGATTTCGTAACGGGTAATCACCGGGCCCGGGTGGATCGAGTCCACGGTGACTTCGACGCCGAATTCCTTGAGCTTGATCTCCAGCAAGTGGCCGACTGCTGCCAGGGATTCCGGCGAATAGTTGAGTTGTTTCTTTTCCGCAGGATCGAGGATCGAGATCGGCGGCAAGGTGCCTTCCACGGCGCTGTCGACGAACAACGGCACCTGTTTCTCTTTCTGCACACGCTTGCTTGGCTCGGGCGCCTTGACCGGAGCCGGGGCGATAACCGGCGGCACCTGCTTCTCGCGATCGGACATGTGCTTGCTCAGGGCCTGTTCGCGCTCGATGAGGCGCTCCTTGACCTTGGCCTGTTCACGCTTGTCGGTAACGGTCGGCGCCACCACGTCGTGGACGCGATCATCGACTTCACGCAGCTGCGCAACCAGTTGCTTACGCTCGGTACGCGCCGACCACCAGCGGTTGATCGCGCCCTGGAACAGTTCGAACAGGTCGAGGGTGATCTTGCCGGTGACGTCCATCACCTTGAACCACGACAGGTCAGTGAATACGGTCAGGCCGAACAGGAACAGTGCAATGAACAGCAGCGTGCTGCCCTGGATATTCAGCGCGTTACGCGCCAGATCACCGAGACTTTCGCCCAGCGCCCCGCCGGCGCCCGCCGGCAGGCCGGTGGCCGCATGAAAATGGATATGCGCCAGCGCGGCGCCCGACAGCACCAGAAACACCAGACCAATCAGGCGCCAGGAGAACAGCCAGCCGCTCCACTGCCACGGCTCGTGGCGTTGACGGAAGATCTGATACGCCTTGACCGCCAGCAGCAGCGGGAAGATGTACGCGAAGTAACCCAGCACCATGAACAGGATGTCGGCGCTGTAAGAACCGGCGGGGCCGCCGAAATTCTGCACATCGTCGATCTTGCTGTTGTGGCTCCAGCCCGGATCGTCCTTGCCGTAGGTCAGCAAGGCCATCATCAGGAACAGGCACAAGGCTCCGATGGCGATCAATGCACCTTCCTTGAGCCGGTAGTGCAATTGCTGGCGCCAGAGCGGAACGACTGTTTTTGGTGCTGCGGTGGATTTCTTCAAAACGCTTCTTTTCCTGCGCCCGGGGCGCGTCCATCTATTGAATGTCGATAAAAAACTGCCCAATCCAGGCAGGTAAAAAAGTGAACCGGCGCATCTGAGACTACTTTTAACACTGTGCCGCAGCTTTTATAAACACAGCCATAAACACAGCGCTCTACAAATATTCTGTAACAGCCCGGCATTGTACGGGTTTGTGCGGCTGATGCCATGCTTCAACCCATAGCTGAGCATAGCCAAGCGCACAAATACTGCGTTTCAATTTGAGCATGCATTGTCTTATGTGACAAAGGCTTATGAGGTGTATTTGATGAACGCAGCGAAGCATTCACGCCTGATCATTCTCGGCTCCGGCCCTGCCGGTTACAGCGCCGCCGTGTACGCCGCCCGTGCCAACCTCAAACCGGTGGTGATTACCGGGCTGCAGGCCGGTGGTCAGCTCACCACCACCGTCGAAGTCGACAACTGGCCTGGCGACGTCGAAGGCCTGACCGGTCCGGCGCTGATGGAGCGCATGCAAAAACACGCCGAGCGCTTTGCCACAGAGATCGTTTACGACCACATCCACACCGCCAAGTTGCAGCAGCGCCCGTTCGAACTCATTGGCGACAGCGGCACTTACACCTGCGACGCGCTGATCATCGCCACCGGCGCCTCGGCGCAGTATCTGGGTCTACCTTCGGAAGAAGCCTTCGCCGGCAAAGGGGTTTCGGCGTGCGCGACCTGTGACGGCTTCTTCTATCGCAATCAGGTGGTCGCCGTGGTGGGCGGCGGCAATACCGCTGTCGAGGAGGCGCTGTACCTGTCGAACATCGCCAGAGAGGTGCATTTGATCCATCGCCGCGACAAATTGCGCTCGGAGAAAATCCTTCAGGACAAACTGTTCGAAAAAGCCGCCAACGGCAACGTTCGCCTGCACTGGAACCAGAATCTGGACGAAGTGCTGGGCGATGCCAGCGGCGTGACCGGTGCGCGCCTGCGTGACAGCCACAGCGGGCAGACCCGCGAACTGACACTGGCCGGCGTGTTCATCGCCATCGGCCACAAACCCAACACCGACCTGTTTCAGGGTCAGTTGCCAATGCGCGACGGCTACCTGCTGGTCAAGGGCGGCAGCGACGGCGACGCCACCTCCACAGAGATCCCCGGCGTCTTCGCTGCCGGCGATGTGGCCGACCACGTCTACCGCCAGGCCGTGACCTCGGCCGGCGCCGGCTGCATGGCGGCACTGGACGCGGAGAAGTATCTGGACGACATTCCTGTCATTTAACGGCACACTTTATCGCGGGCCTGATGCCCGCACTGCCCTCCCCTTCTGCAAGCCTGGACGCCATGCTGACTTGGTTACAACGCAATTCCCTGACCTTCCCGCCCCTGGAAAAGGCCATGCGCGATCCCAATGGATTGCTGGCTGCCGGTGGCGATCTGTCCGCCGATCGGCTGGTGCAGGCTTACCGGCACGGCTGTTTTCCGTGGTTCTCCGAAGGCCAGCCGATCCTCTGGTGGTCGCCGGACCCACGCACCGTGCTGTTTCCCGACGAACTGCATGTCTCGCGCAGCCTCGGCAAACTGCTGCGCAAACAACGCTACCAGGTGACCTTCGATCAGGATTTCGACGCCGTGATTCGTGCCTGCGCCGCCCCCAGGGATTACGCCGACGGCACCTGGATCACCGAAGCGATGCAGGACGCCTACCTCGAACTGCACCGCCGCGGCTTCGCCCACTCGGTCGAGGTCTGGGATCAGGGCCAACTGGTCGGCGGCCTGTATGGCCTGGCGATGGGTCAGCTGTTTTTCGGCGAATCGATGTTCAGCCGCGCCGACAACGCCTCCAAATTCGGCTTTGCCACGCTGGTGCAGCATTTGAAAGACGCTGGATTCGTTCTGATTGACTGCCAGATGCCGACCGATCATCTGCACAGCCTCGGCGCCCGCGCGATCCCCCGCCACGAATTCGCCGACTATCTGGCTCGCCACCTGGATCAACCGAGTCGTGCCACCTGGGTTTGCTGAGCGACTTTTGCGCGCGTGGCTTACACTTAATTCACCAGCTTATCCCGAGGGTTGATCATGACCGAGTTGGCGCGCTTGAAGTTCTATGCCACTCAGCCTCATTCCTGCAGTTATCTGCCCGAGGAGCAGGCGACGACGCTGTTTCTCGATCCGAGTCAGCCCATGGATGTGCACGTCTACGCAGACCTGTCGGAAATGGGTTTTCGTCGCAGCGGCGATCATCTGTATCGGCCCCATTGCCAGAATTGCAATGCGTGCGTGCCTGCACGCATCCCGGTGGCGCAGTTCCTGCCCAACCGCCAGCAGAAACGCATTTTCAAACGCAATGCCGATCTGCAGGTACGCCCGGTAAAACCGCACTTCAGCGAAGAATATTTCGATCTGTATCAGCGCTACATCGAGCAGCGCCATGCCGACGGCGATATGTACCCGCCGAGCCGGGACCAGTTCTCGACCTTTCTGGTGCGCGATCTGCCCTTCTCGCGCTTTTATGAATTTCGTCTCGACGGACGGTTACTCGCCGTCGCGGTGACCGATCTGCTGCCCAATGGCTTGTCAGCGGTCTATACCTTCTACGAACCTGACGAGGAACGCCGCAGCCTGGGGCGTTTCGCAATTCTGTGGCAAATCACCGAAAGCCAGCGCCTGGGGCTAGAGGCGGTGTATCTCGGTTACTGGATCAAGAACTGCAAAAAGATGAACTACAAGACCCAGTATCGCCCCATTGAATTGCTGATTAATCAGCGCTGGGTGATTCTTAACTGATCGCAAGCCGTAAACCCCTTGGCTTAAACCCCCTTTTTCGGGCACAATGCACGCCGCTTTTGCCTGGCGCAGTTGCACCGGGCCATTCATTGGACACCGAGGGCTTTACTGCATGTCGAAAGAAGACAGCTTCGAAATGGAAGGCACTGTCGTCGACACCCTGCCCAACACCATGTTTCGTGTGGAGTTGGAAAATGGGCACGTCGTAACCGCGCATATCTCCGGCAAGATGCGCAAGAACTACATTCGTATTCTTACCGGTGACAAAGTGCGCGTCGAGCTGACGCCCTATGACTTGAGCAAAGGGCGCATTACTTACCGCGCTCGCTAATCAAGTCAATACAAGACGCCCGGCTTTGCCGGGCGTTTTTGTTTGTCTGCGATTTGGGTTTGGGTTTGGGTTTGGGTTTGGGTTTGTGAGCATATCCGTTGCTGCGGTGGTTGCTGATTACGGTTCCGCCCTTACGGCGGGTCACTTTTTCCAAACGCCGAAAAAGTAACCAAAAAGGCTACCCCCGGCGTACGGCACTTCGCTGAGGCTCAGTGTTCCCTCGCTACGGTGCCCATCAGGGGGCATCGCCTCCGGTTTGCTTCGCTGCACCTCCTCTCGATGGATGCGGCTTCGCCGCATGGCGCTGCGCGCCCACCCCCCTGATGGACACCTACGCTCGGCCTGCCGAAGGGGTTGAAGATCAAAAGCCACATCAAAAGCCACATCAAAAGCCAAAGCCAAAGCAGATCAAAAGATCACAGCCTTCGGCAGTTCCTACATGGGATTGGGTGTTTTCATTTGGAGTTTGGTCGGCTGGCAGGCCGCCTTCGCGAGCAAGCCCGCTCCCACAGTGGATTGGGGTAGGCAGTTGGAGATTGGTAGGCTGGTCGGCCGCCATCGCTGGCAGGCCAGCTCCCACAATTGGGCCGGGTGCATCAGCAAGAGATTGGTCGGCTGTCAGGCCGCCATCGCCAGCAGGCTGGCTCCTACAATTCAGAGAGCGTGCAACCCTGCGGCGAAGCCGCCCCACTCAACACGATGAGCGTTAGCTCGAGTAAAGCTTTTGATCTCAGGGCCCGTCGGCAGGCTGAGTGGAGGGATTTATCCGGGGTGGGAGCGCAGCGACCGTTTGGCGCAGCCAAACACAGCGAGAGGAGGTGCAGCGAAGCAAACCGTAGGCGCTGCCCCCCGGATGAATCCCGCAGCGAAGGAACCCGAGCCTAAGCGAGGGCCGAACGTCAGGGTAAAGCCCTTTTGGTTACTTTTGGGGCGTTTGCCAAAAGTGACCCGCCGTCAGGGCGGAACCCTAGGCGGCCGTTACCGCAGCAACGGATATACACCCAAAAACCCCAGACAACAAAAAAGGCGCCCGAAGGCGCCTTTCGCTTTACAACAGACCAACAACCGTCAGGCCATCTCCGCCGTGGTTTCGAAGTCAAACGTCAACTCACCATCCTTGATGTCGATGTGCACCACACCGCCATGCTCGGCCAGCTCGCCAAACAGAATCTCCTCCGCCAGCGGACGCTTGATCTTGTCCTGGATCAGACGCGCCATCGGACGTGCGCCCATCGCCGAGTCATAACCACCGGCCGCCAGCCAACTGCGCGCCGCATCGGTAACCTCCAGCAACACACGCTTGTCCTCCAACTGCGCCTGCAGTTCGGTAAGGAACTTGTCCACCACGCTTTTGATGACCTCATGGCTGAGGCGACCAAACTGGATAATGGTGTCCAGACGGTTACGGAACTCCGGCGTGAAGCTCTTCTTGATCACTTCCATCGCATCAGACGAGTGGTCCTGATGGGTGAAACCGATCGAAGCACGCGCCGCGGTTTCGGCACCGGCGTTGGTGGTCATGATCACGATCACATTGCGGAAATCCGCCTTGCGCCCGTTGTTGTCGGTGAGCGTGCCGTGGTCCATCACCTGCAGCAGCAGGTTGAAGACTTCCGGATGCGCCTTCTCGATTTCATCGAGCAGCAATACGCAGTGCGGTTGCTTGGTGATCGCTTCGGTCAACAGACCGCCCTGATCAAAGCCGACATAGCCCGGAGGCGCACCGATCAGACGCGATACGGTGTGGCGCTCCATGTACTCGGACATGTCGAAGCGCACCAGTTCGATACCCAACGCCTTGGCCAGTTGCCGCGCGGCCTCGGTTTTACCGACACCGGTAGGACCTGCGAACAGGAACGAGCCGACTGGCTTGTCAGGCGACTTGAGCCCGGCACGGGACAGTTTGATCGCGGTCGACAGCGAATCGATCGCCGCATCCTGACCAAACACCGTCAGCTTCAGGTCGCGCTCCAGGTTACGCAGCAATTCCTTGTCGGAGCTGGTGACGTGTTTTGGCGGAATCCGCGCGATCTTCGCCACAATGTCTTCAACCTGCGGCACTTCGATGCGTTTGACGCGCATCTCGACCGGCTGCAGGCGCTGATAGGCACCCGCCTCGTCGATCACGTCGATGGCCTTGTCCGGCATATGCCGGTCATTGATGTAGCGCGATGCCAGCTCGGCAGCAGCGCGCAACGACTCATCGCTGTATTCGATGTTGTGGTGCTGTTCGAAACGCCCTTTCAGGCCGCGCAGGATACCGATGGTGTCTTCCACCGACGGCTCGACAACATCGACCTTCTGGAAGCGTCGTGCCAGCGCACGATCCTTCTCGAAGATTCCGCGGAATTCCTGGAACGTGGTCGAGCCGATGCAGCGAATGTCGCCAGACGACAGCAGCGGCTTGAGCAGGTTCGAGGCATCCATCACGCCACCGGACGCAGCACCCGCACCGATGATGGTGTGAATCTCGTCGATGAACAGGATCGCCTGCGGACGTTTTTTCAGTTCATTGAGCAGCGCCTTGAAGCGCTTCTCGAAATCACCGCGATACTTGGTGCCTGCGAGCAGTGCACCGAGGTCGAGCGAATAGACGACGCTGTTGGCCAGCAGATCCGGCACCTGGTTGTCGACAATGCGCTTGGCCAGGCCTTCGGCAATCGCGGTTTTACCCACACCTGCCTCGCCGACCAGCAACGGATTGTTCTTGCGCCGACGCGCGAGAATCTGCGCGACACGCTCGACTTCCATCTCGCGGCCGACCAGCGGGTCGATCCGACCCTGGCGCGCGAGTTCGTTGAGATTGCTGGCATAAGCATCCAGCGGATTGCCTGAAGAAGAAGACTCACCGCCCTCGTCGTCCTGCATATCTTGTTCACCTTCAGAGTGATCGCCGTGCCCTGGCACTTTGGAAATGCCGTGGGCGATGTAATTGACGACATCAATGCGCGCAACGCTCTGCTGTTTCAGCAGGAATACGGCCTGACTCTCTTGCTCACTGAAGATTGCAACCAGCACGTTGGCGCCGGTTACTTCGCGTTTGCCCGAGCTCTGCACATGAAAGACAGCACGTTGCAGTACACGCTGGAAGCCCAGGGTTGGCTGGGTTTCGCGATCTTCGTCGTGGACGGGGATCAATGGCGTGGTGGAGTCGATGAACTCCTGCAGGTCGTGCTTGAGTTTGTCGAGGTTTGCGCCGCAGGCACGCAATACGGTGGCGGCAGCCTCATTGTCCAATAGGGCCAGCAGCAGGTGTTCGACGGTCATGAATTCATGACGCTTCGAACGAGCCTCCTTGAAGGCAAGATTGAGGGTGACTTCGAGCTCGCGGTTTAACATAGCTTCACCTCATACCCAAGTGGTCGGCGATTAACCGTCCTTCTCGATTTCACAGAGTAGCGGATGCTGGCTTTCCCTGGCGTACTGGTTGACCTGCATGGCCTTTGTCTCGGCGATGTCGCGGGTAAACACTCCACATACTGCCCGTCCTTCTGTGTGAACGGCCAGCATGACCTTGGTCGCCAGCTCGCGATTCAGGTTAAAAAACACCTCGAGCACTTCGACGACGAAATCCATCGGTGTGTAGTCATCATTGAACAAAACCACCTTGTACATCGGCGGCGCCTGTAACGCAGGCTTTGCTTCCTGAACAGCAACGCCTGCCGAATCGTCGTCGTGCTCCTGTGGATGATCCTTTTGGAGAAGCGGGCGATCCTGATTGAATGTTAGTCGAATCTGGCTGATTGCATGCATGGAAAGAAAGGTTC
The DNA here is from genome assembly GCF_004683905.1 of Pseudomonas fluorescens. NCBI lineage: Bacteria > Pseudomonadati > Pseudomonadota > Gammaproteobacteria > Pseudomonadales > Pseudomonadaceae > Pseudomonas > Pseudomonas fluorescens. The sequence continues at coordinate 2,408,371 of NZ_CP038438.1, read as the reverse complement.
GTCAGTTGTGCAAATACAGTGGTGGGGGCGGCTGTACACCTTTTCAACTCCGACTGCCCGGTCACCTTGACTATCGGGAAAACGGTGTTACAACCAATAGAGCCCACAGTGGGTAAAAAAGATCCGCGGAGTCAATCCTTTTAACGGATTAGATTGCGGATGTCCTGGATGATACTCCAGCGATGGAGTCTGTTGCAGAGGGATTTGAGCATGGCTGTCGGCAAGGTCAAGTGGTTCAACAATGCCAAGGGATTCGGCTTCATCAACACCGATGCCCGGGAAGGACGTGACGAGGACGGCAAAGAGGTCGATTTCTTTGCCCACTACTCGGCCATTGAGATGGACGGGTATAAAACTCTCAAGGCCGGGCAGATCGTCAGTTTCGACATCGTCCAGGGGCCCAAAGGCCTGCACGCGGTAAAGATCAAAGCGGCAACCGTGGCAGGCGAAGCGGCTATGCATGCCCCTCATACAGAAACGGTATCAGGCTGACTCAACCGTCACCCAGTCATGAAAAAACCGCCCGAAGGCGGTTTTTTTGTACCTGCACGATTTACATGTGCTTGATGATCGCCTCACCAAAGCCCGAAGAAGACACCAGCGTGGCGCCTTCCATCAGACGTTCGAAGTCATAGGTCACGGTCTTGGCCTTGATGGCGCCGTTAGTGCCCTTGATGATGAGATCCGCTGCTTCGGTCCAGCCCAGATGACGCAACATCATCTCGGCCGACAGAATCACCGAACCCGGGTTGACCTGGTCCTTGCCGGCGTACTTCGGCGCGGTACCGTGGGTCGCCTCGAACATGGCCACGGTGTCGGACAGGTTGGCGCCCGGCGCGATACCGATACCGCCCACTTCCGCCGCCAGGGCGTCGGAGAGGTAGTCACCGTTGAGGTTCAGCGTGGCGATTACGTCGTACTCGGCTGGACGCAGCAGGATCTGCTGAAGCATGGCGTCGGCGATGGCGTCCTTGACGATGACTTCACGGCCGGTTTTCGGGTTCTTGAATTTCATCCATGGGCCGCCATCGAGCAGCTCGGCGCCGAATTCTTCCTTCGCCACCTCGTAGCCCCAGTCCTTGAAGGCACCTTCGGTGAATTTCATGATGTTGCCCTTGTGCACGATGGTCAGCGACTTGCGGTCGTTGTCCACCACGTATTGCAGGGCCTTGCGCACCAGACGTTTGGTGCCTTCCTTGGAAACAGGCTTGATGCCGATACCGCAATCCTGGTCGAAACGGATCTTGGTGACGCCCATTTCTTCTTTCAGAAACTTGATGACCTTGGTGGCCTCAGGGGAGCCGGCCTTCCATTCGATACCGGCATAAATGTCTTCCGAGTTCTCGCGGAAAATCACCATGTCGACGTCGCCAGGCTTTTTCACCGGGCTCGGCACACCTTCGAACCACACCACGGGACGCAGGCAGACATAAAGATCGAGTTGCTGGCGCAGGGCCACGTTGAGGGAGCGGATGCCACCACCGACCGGGGTGGTCAGCGGGCCCTTGATAGAGACCACGTAATCCTTGACGGCGTCCAGGGTTTCCTGGGGCAGCCAGGTGTCCTGGTCATAGACTTGAGTCGCTTTTTCGCCAGCATAAACCTCCATCCAGGAAATCTTGCGCTTGCCCCCGTAGGCCTTGGCCACGGCAGCATCAACCACTTTGATCATCACCGGGCTGACGTCGACGCCAATGCCGTCACCTTCGATGAAGGGGATGATCGGGTTATCAGGAACATTGAGAGAATGGTCTGCATTGACGGTGATTTTGTCGCCGACGGCTGGAACCTGAATCTTCTTGTAACCCATGCTGAACTCCATTGTTTGGATTGAACATCTGGCTTGGTTCGAGCGTAACCCAGTTAAATCAACACGCAAACCCTCTGTTCACGGCGCGGGCACATCTGGTTTCGTACAACCCTGAAAGCAAAGGGAAAAGCGCCAAACTCAAGCATTCGCAGCGACTCTACGCCCCACCCGCCCCTGCGACCTTTAGACCAATGGACGAGAATCGTTGCATATGAACCATCGGCAGATTGCCAGCTACCTATGTATAATGCCGCCCGCTGACCAAAGGGTCACGACGGCTGGCCTCTCTAGCACGAGACTTTCCGCCTGATTGGTCGGGTTGTTACCGCAGTCCGACTGCTTGACGCTCTACTGATGCACCCAACATCACCGCGAAGAATCTCGACATTCGGTTCATGGATGACTTTGAACGAACGCGCTTACCCGGCGCCCCTCGAGTTTCTGCGCACGCTTTAGCAAAGAAGAGAGAGTTAATCCGAATATGCCCACCCGCTCGAAGATCATCTATACCTTCACCGACGAAGCTCCAGCCCTCGCCACCTATTCCCTGCTGCCGATCATCGAGGCTTACACCGCCTCGGCCGATATCGCCGTGGAAACCCGCGATATCTCTCTTGCAGCACGCATCCTGGCCAGCTTCCCCGAGCAACTGGGCGACAAAGCCGTAGCCGACCACCTCGCCGAACTGGGCGACCTGGCCGTTACGCCTGAAGCCAACATCATCAAGCTGCCGAACATCAGTGCTTCGGTGCCTCAGCTGCAAGCGGCGATCAAAGAGCTGCAAGCCCAGGGTTACAACCTGCCGGACTACCCGGAAACCGTGACCAACGACGCCGAAAAAGAAGCCAAGGCGCGTTACGACAAGGTCAAGGGCAGCGCCGTGAACCCGGTTCTGCGTGAAGGCAACTCCGACCGCCGCGCTCCGCTGTCGGTAAAAAACTACGCTCGCAAGCACCCGCACAAAATGGGCGCCTGGGCCAAAGACTCCAAGTCCCACGTCGCTCACATGAGCACCGGCGATTTCTACGGCAGCGAAAAAGCTGCCCTGATCGACGCCGCTGACGCTGTGAAAATCGAGCTGATCGCCAAAGACGGCAACGCAACCGTCCTGAAAGAAAAAACCAGCGTTCAGGCTGGCGAGATCCTCGACTGCGCCGTGATGAGCAAAAACGCCCTGCGCGCGTTCATCGCCGCTGAAATCGAAAGCGCCAAGGCCCAGGGCGTGCTGCTCTCGGTTCACCTGAAAGCGACCATGATGAAGGTCTCCGACCCGATCATGTTCGGCCAGATCGTTGCCGAGTTCTATAAAGACGCCCTGACCAAGCACGCTGACGTGCTGGCCCAGATCGGCTTCAACCTGAACAACGGCATTGGCGATCTGTACGCGCGCATCAAGGCCCTGCCGGCCGAGCAGCAAGCACAGATCGAAGCTGACATCGCAGCGGTCTACGCTGCTCGCCCATCGCTGGCGATGGTCAACTCCGACAAGGGCATCACCAACCTGCACGTGCCGAGCGACGTCATCGTCGACGCCTCGATGCCAGCGATGATCCGTGACTCCGGCAAGATGTGGGGCACCGATGGTCAGCTGCACGACACCAAGGCTGTGATCCCGGATCGTTGCTACGCAACCATCTACCAGGCTGTGATCGAAGATTGCAAAGCCAATGGCGCGTTCGATCCGACCACCATGGGCAGCGTGCCAAACGTTGGCCTGATGGCGAAGAAAGCCGAAGAGTACGGCTCGCACGACAAGACCTTCCAGATCAAGGCTGACGGCGTGGTTCGCGTTACCGACAGCAAGGGCAAGCTGCTGATGGAGCAGGCTGTTGAAGCCGGCGACATCTTCCGCATGTGCCAGACCAAAGATGCGCCGATCCAGGACTGGGTCAAACTGGCCGTCAACCGTGCTCGCGCCAGCAGCACCCCGGCGATCTTCTGGCTGGACCCGATGCGCGCCCACGACGGCGTAGTGATCGAGAAGGTTCAGGCTTACCTGAAGGATCACGACACCACTGGTCTAGATATCCAGATCATGGCGCCGGTCGATGCCATGAAGTACACCCTGCAGCGCACCCGCGAAGGCAAGGACACCATCTCGGTGACCGGCAACGTACTGCGCGACTACCTGACCGACCTGTTCCCGATCATGGAACTGGGCACCAGCGCCAAGATGCTGTCGATCGTGCCGCTGATGAACGGCGGTGGCCTGTTCGAAACCGGCGCCGGCGGTTCGGCGCCGAAGCACGTGCAGCAACTGGTTGAAGAGAACTTCCTGCGCTGGGATTCGCTGGGCGAATTCCTGGCTCTGGCAGCGTCCCTTGAGCATTTGGGTGTGAACTACAACAACCCGAAAGCGCTGGTTCTGTCGAAAACCCTGGATCAGGCCACCGGTCAGTTCCTCGACAACAACAAGTCGCCATCGCGCAAGGTCGGCAACATCGACAACCGCGGCAGCCACTTCTACCTGGCGCTGTACTGGGCTCAGGCCCTGGCCGCCCAGACCGAAGACGCTGCACTGCAAGCGCAGTTCGCGACCCTGGCCAAAACCCTGACCGAGAACGAGGCGACCATCGTTGCCGAGCTCAACGCCGTGCAGGGCAAGCCAGTGGACATCGGCGGTTACTACCACGCCGACGCCGAGCTGATCAGCAAGGCCATGCGCCCAAGCGCAACCTTCAACGCGGCGATTGCTGCGCTGGTTTAAGCTTGTAATGCTGCAAAGAAGCCCCGGCCCAGTGCCGGGGTTTCTGTTTCCGAATACAACACGAACCCCCTGTGGGAGCGGGCTTGCTCGCGAATGCGGTTTATCATTCAACATCGTCATTGACTGACCCACCGCTTTCGCGAGCAAGCCCGCTCCCACAGGGGATTGGGGTTTAACCAATAGATTGAGGAAGATTTATGGAATGGCTCCCCCACATCACCGTTGCCACCATCGTCGAAGACAACGGTCGCTTCCTGATGGTCGAAGAACACAAGGCCGGGCGTAACGTGCTCAACCAGCCGGCCGGTCATCTGGACCCGAACGAGACCCTGATCGACGCCGCCATCCGCGAAACCCTTGAGGAAACCGGCTGGGACGTCGAACCCACCGGCGTAATCGGCATTTATCTGTATACCGCGCCGAGCAACGGCGTGACGTATCAACGCGTGTGCTTCAGCGCCAAAGCAGTGAAACACCACCCCGACTATCAACTGGACGACGGCATCGTCGGCGCCAAGTGGTTGACCCGTAGCGAATTAATCGCTCAGCGCGACAACTGGCGCAGCGAGCTGATCATCCGTTGCATCGACGACTATCTGGCCGGCCATCACTTCAGTCTCGAACTGATCCGCCCTTCTCTTTAGCCTTGAGGCCGTGAGCCTGCTAGAATCGCGTCCTTTTTCAAGACACTCATTGAATCCCTATGCGTGATCCAGCCCCTTCTGACACATCCAAGAAGCGCGTCATTGTCGGCATGTCCGGCGGCGTGGACTCTTCCGTTTCCGCTCTCCTGCTGATCGAGCAGGGTTACGAGGTGGAAGGCCTGTTCATGAAGAACTGGGAAGAAGACGACGGAACGGAATACTGCACCGCCATGGACGACCTGGCGGATGCCCAGGCCGTGTGCGACAAGATCGGCATCAAGCTGCACACCGCCAACTTCGCCGCCGAGTACTGGGACAACGTGTTCGAGCACTTCCTGGCCGAATACAAGGCCGGTCGCACGCCGAACCCGGACATCCTGTGCAACCGCGAGATCAAGTTCAAGGCGTTCCTCGACTACGCCATGATGCTTGGCGCCGACCTGATCGCCACCGGCCACTACGTGCGCCGTCGCGACATCGATGGTCGTACCGAACTGCTCAAGGGCCTCGATCCGAACAAGGACCAGAGCTACTTCCTGCACGCTGTCGGCGGCGAACAGATCGCCAAGACCCTGTTCCCGGTCGGTGAACTGGAAAAGCCCGAAGTGCGCGCCATTGCCGAGAAATACGAGCTGGCGACCGCCAAGAAGAAGGATTCCACCGGGATCTGCTTCATCGGCGAGCGACGTTTCAGCGATTTCCTCAAGCAATACTTGCCGGCGCAACCGGGCGAGATCAAGACCACTGAAGGCGAAGTCATCGGCCGTCACCACGGCTTGATGTACCACACCATCGGTCAGCGTCAGGGCCTGGGTATCGGCGGCCTGAAAGACGCGGGCGACGAGCCGTGGTACGTGCTGCGCAAGGATCTGGACACTAACGAGCTTATCGTCGGCCAGGGCAACAACCATCCGTGGCTGTTCTCCAGCGCCCTGCTCGCTTCGGAAATCTATTGGGTCAACCCGATCGACCTGAGCCAGCCACTGCGGCTCACTGCCAAAGTGCGTTATCGCCAGAGCGATCAGGCTTGCACCCTGGAAAAAACCGAAAACGGCTACCGCGCCGTGTTCGACGAACCGCAACGCGCGGTGACCCCGGGCCAGTCCGTGGTGTTCTATGACGGTGAAATCTGCCTCGGTGGCGGCGTGATCGAAGTTGCCGAGCCGTGGAGCGGCCAGGCATGAGCCCGACTCAGGAGCAACTGACGGCGCTGGGCGGGGTGTTTCTCGCCGCCGTGCTGGTCGACCGCATCGCCAAGACCGGTCAGACCAGCGAGGCCGGCCTGAGCTGCATGCTCGGCAGCCTGCTGGTACGCGACCCGAAGGACACACTGGATGTGTACGGCGGCGACGACCTCAATCTGCGCGAGGGTTATCGGGCATTGATCGGCGCGCTCGAGCGCGACCCGAGCACCCTGCAGCGCGAGCCGTTGCGCTATGCCCTGTCGATGCTCGGTCTGGAACGCCAACTGGCCAAACGTGACGACATGCTCGACACCATCGGCAAACGCCTGCCGCAGATCCAGTCGCAGGTCGAGCACTTCGGCCCGGCCCACGAAAACGTGATCGCCGCCTGCGGTGCGCTGTATCAGGATACTCTGAGCACCCTGCGCCAGCGGATTCAGGTGCATGGCGACATGCGCAACCTGCAGCAACCGAGCAACGCTTCGAAGATCCGCGCCCTGCTGCTGGCCGGCATCCGTTCGGCACGCCTGTGGCGGCAGCTCGGCGGCCACCGCTGGCAGTTGGTGATCAGTCGGCGCAAGCTGCTCAAAGAGCTGTATCCGTTGATGCGCAGCGAGTAAATCGTCGCGCAATAAAAGTTTTGTAGTCTGTAGCGCGTAATACGCCGGTCAGTTGGCAACGGACCGGCGGATTTTTTCATGTATGATACGCGCCCCATTTCGTTGCCCGACTGTCCGAGAACACCCCATGCAGCTCTCTTCGCTCACTGCGGTTTCCCCTGTTGACGGCCGCTACGCCGGCAAAACCCAGGCCCTGCGCCCGATTTTCAGCGAGTACGGCCTGATCCGTGCCCGCGTCCTGGTTGAAGTGCGCTGGCTCCAGCGCCTGGCCGCCCACGCCGGTATCCCGGAAGTGCCAGCCTTCTCCGCCGAGGCCAACGCCGTTCTCAATGAACTGGCTGAAAACTTCTCGCTGGAGCACGCTGAGCGCGTCAAAGAGATCGAGCGCACCACCAACCACGACGTCAAGGCGATCGAATACCTGCTCAAGGAGCAGGCGGCCAAGCTGCCGGAGCTGGCCAAGGTCAGCGAGTTCATCCACTTTGCCTGCACCAGTGAAGACATCAACAACCTGTCCCACGCCCTGATGCTGCGCGAAGGCCGTGACGACGTGATGCTGCCGCTGATGCGCCAGACTGCCAACGCCATCCGCGAACTGGCGATCCGTTTCGCCGACGTGCCGATGCTGTCGCGCACCCACGGCCAACCGGCCTCCCCGACTACTCTGGGTAAAGAGCTGGCGAACGTGGTTTACCGTCTCGAGCGTCAGATCGCTCAAGTCGCTGCCGTGCCGCTGCTGGGCAAGATCAATGGCGCCGTAGGCAACTACAACGCGCACCTGTCGGCCTACCCGCAGATCGACTGGGAAGCCAACGCCCGCGCCTTCATCGAAGACGAACTGGGCCTGGGCTTCAACCCGTACACCACGCAGATCGAACCGCATGACTACATCGCCGAGCTGTTCGACGCGATCGCGCGCTTCAACACCATCCTGATCGACTTCGACCGTGACATCTGGGGCTACATTTCCCTGGGTTATTTCAAACAGCGCACCATCGCTGGCGAAATCGGTTCGTCGACCATGCCGCACAAGGTCAACCCGATCGACTTCGAAAACTCCGAAGGCAACCTGGGCATCGCCAATGCACTGTTCCAGCACCTGGCGAGCAAACTGCCGATCTCCCGCTGGCAGCGCGACCTGACCGACTCCACCGTACTGCGCAACCTCGGTGTGGGCTTCGCTCACAGCGTGATCGCCTACGAAGCCAGCCTCAAAGGCATCAGCAAGCTTGAGCTGAACGCTGACAAGATCGCTGCCGATCTGGACGCTTGCTGGGAAGTATTGGCCGAGCCGATCCAGACCGTGATGCGCCGCTACAACATCGAAAACCCGTACGAAAAGCTCAAAGAACTGACCCGCGGCAAGGGCATCAGCCCTGAAGCGCTGCAGACTTTCATCGACGGCCTGGACATGCCAGCCGAAGCGAAAGCCGAGCTGAAACAGCTGACCCCGGCCAACTACATCGGCAACGCTGTGGCGCAAGCCAAACGCATCTGATTCACCGCTTGACCCGTTTGAGACGCCCGGCCGCGCCGGGCGTTTTTATTCCCGTCTGAAAAATGCTTTTTTTCAATAGGTTACACATGAATCCTGATACTCCTCTTCAACTTCTGGGCGGTCTCACGGCGCGCGAATTCATGCGCGATTACTGGCAGAAAAAGCCGCTGCTGATCCGTCAGGCCATCCCTGACTTCGAAAGCCCGATCGACGCCGACGAACTGGCCGGCCTGGCCCTGGAAGAAGAGGTCGAGTCGCGCCTGGTGATCGAGCACGGCGAGCGTCCGTGGGAGCTGCGTCGTGGCCCGTTCGCCGAAGACGAATTCAGCAAGCTGCCGGAAAAAGAGTGGACCCTGCTCGTTCAGGCCGTTGATCAATTCGTCCCGGAAGTCAGCGAGCTGCTGGAAAACTTCCGCTTCCTGCCGAGCTGGCGCGTCGATGACGTGATGATCAGCTTCGCCGCCCCGGGTGGCAGCGTCGGCCCGCACTTCGACAATTACGACGTGTTCCTGCTGCAAGGCCACGGCCAGCGCAACTGGAAGATCGGCCAGATGTGCGACTCCGAGAGCCCGCTGCTGCAACACGCGGATCTGCGCATCCTCGCCGAATTCCACGAGACCGAAGAGTGGGTGCTGGAACCGGGCGACATGCTCTACCTGCCGCCGCGCCTGGCTCACTGCGGTGTCGCCGTGGACAACTGCATGACCTACTCGGTTGGTTTCCGTGCGCCAAGCGCCTCGGAAGTGCTGACCCACTTCACCGACTTCCTCAGCCAGTTCCTGACTGACGAAGAACGCTACACCGACGCCGATGCGAAGCCGGTCAGCGATGATCCACATCAGATCCAGCACGATGCACTCGGCCGCCTGAAAAGCCTGCTCGCCGAACACATGAGTGACGAGCGCCTGCTGCTGACGTGGTTCGGCCAGTACATGACCGAGCCACGCTACCCGGAACTGGTGGTTGGCCCGGAAGACGTTGAAGAAGATGACTTCCTCAACGCTCTGCAGGACGGTGCGGTGCTGATCCGCAACCCGAGCGCGCGCCTGGCCTGGTCGGAAGTCGATGACGATCTGCTGCTGTTCGCCAGCGGCCAGAGCCGTTACCTGCCGGGCAAGCTGCGCGAGCTGCTGAAGATGATCTGCGCCGCCGATGCGCTGCACGTCGACAACCTCGGCGAGTGGCTGAACGACGAAGACGGTCGCGGCCTGCTGTGCGAACTGGTCAAACAAGGCAGCCTGGGATTTGCCGATGAATAAGATTCGCGTACGTGTCGCAGACTGGCAAAAGGACAACGCCGAGATCCGGCGCATTCGTGAAACGGTGTTCATCGCCGAACAATCGGTGCCACCCGAGCTTGAATGGGACGCCGATGACGCGACCGCCGTGCATTTTCTGGCGTTCGAAGGCGACTTTCCGATCGGCACCGCCCGCCTGCTGCCCGACGGGCACATTGGCCGGGTTTCGGTGCTGAAGGACTGGCGCGGCATGAAGGTAGGCGATGCGCTGATGCAAGCGGTCATCGCTGAAGCCGAAGCCCGCGGCCTGCAGCAGCAGATGCTCAGCGCCCAGGTACAGGCCACGGCGTTCTATGAGCGCCTGGGCTTCAGCCTGGTCAGCGAGGAATTCCTCGAAGCCGGGATTCCGCATGTCGATATGGTTCGCCATTCGGCCTGAGACCGCGGCGCGGCTTTCGCGAGCAAGCTCGCTCCCACAGTTGATCTGCAGCAGACACAGATTGTGTGTCAGACAGAGATTCAATGTGGGAGCGAGCTTGCTCGCGAAGAGGCCAGCAAGAACACCACAAAACGCCCCGACATCAACCGATGCCGGGGCGTTTTGCTGTCTACGATTCAACTTGCCCCACCCCGGGCCGACAAACTGGCAATATCAAGCCTTTCGAAAGCGGAGATAACGGACATGTCCCTACGCACCCTGCTCACCACCCTGCTGCTCGGTTGCAGTTTTTCGGTGATGGCAGCCACAGAAATCGTGCCTCTCAACTACCGCACCAGCGCCGACATGTTGCCGATGGCGCAAGACTTTATCGGCAAGGACGGTCAGGTCAGCGCCTATGGCAACCAACTGATCATCAAGGCCGAACCGGACAAGATCCAGGAGTTGAAGGCGCTGATCACTCAACTCGACACTGCGCCCAAACGCCTGTTGATCACGGTTGATACCAATGAAAACAACGGTCGCGGCGATGAAGGCTACTCGGTCAACGGCGCGCAGCCGAATCAGACCCGCATTATCAGCCGCAGCACCGCCAGCCGTGACGGCGGCGTGCAGCAAGTACAGGCCACCGACGGCATGCCGGCGCTGATTCAGGTCGGCCAAAGTGTGCCGATCACCAGCAGCCAGACCAACTCCTACGGCGACTACAGTAGCCAGACCCAATACCGTAACGTCACTCAAGGCTTCTACGTCACCGCCAGCGTCACCGGCGACATCGTTCACCTGGCAATCAGTACCAACCGTGACCGCATGAGCCAGGAACGTCCCGATGTAGTGAACGTGCAAAGTACCGACACAACGGTCAGCGGACGCCTGGGCGAATGGATCACCCTCGCCGGCGTAAATCGCCAGACTCAGGCCGACAAACAGGGCCTGACCCGCAGCTACTCGACTCAAGGCCGAGATGACATGACTTTACGGGTCAAAGTCGACGCCCTGGACTAAAGCACCGAAAACTGACTGATTAGTCGTATTAGACGAAAGATGTAGTGCTTGAAAAAAAGCACTACAAAACGTTTGACGAGCCAAAAAAGCGAAGGCATGATGGCCTCGCTCCCGCTAATCAGAGGCCCTGGCAAGGGCCTTCGAAGCGACGTTCGCACCTACCCCGCGAACCGCTTCGTGTCTGTACCGCCCACAAGGTGTGTTTGACGAGGTTGCCGACTGGAACGAAGTTGTCCCGAGGGACGGAAGCGTAATTAGGTAACCCGGCTTCACGCTGTAGACCGTATAAAGGCCCACGACGCCCTAATGCGCCCGCAGTCCGCCACTACCTGCTCACTTCCCCTCGAGCCCATCGTTCATCCCGTCGCCTCCCCCGCCGAATCCGACTTGACCACCTAAGCTTCTGGTCAGCGAGCGCAGGAATTTTCCACCGCAGAACAACTTTTCATAAAGACGCGACGAGGTTTATCTCCATGGCACTGACACGCGAACAGCAAATTGCAGCCCTTGAAAAAGACTGGGCTGAAAACCCGCGCTGGAAAGGCGTGACTCGCACTTATTCCGCTGCTGACGTCGTCCGTCTGCGTGGCTCGGTTCAACCTGAGCACACCTTTGCGAAAATGGGCGCCGAGAAGCTGTGGAACCTGGTGACCCAGGGTGCCAAGCCGTCCTTCCGCCCAGAGAAAGATTTCGTCAACTGCATGGGCGCCCTGACCGGTGGCCAGGCTGTTCAGCAGGTCAAGGCCGGTATCCAGGCGATCTACCTGTCGGGCTGGCAGGTGGCTGCGGACAACAACTCCGCAGAATCGATGTACCCGGACCAGTCGCTGTACCCGGTGGACTCGGTACCAACCGTGGTCAAGCGCATCAACAACTCGTTCCGTCGTGCTGACCAGATCCAGTGGAAGGCCGGCAAGAACCCGGGCGACGAAGGCTACATCGACTACTTCGCGCCAATCGTGGCTGACGCTGAAGCCGGTTTCGGCGGCGTACTGAACGCCTACGAGTTGATGAAGAGCATGATCGAAGCAGGCGCCGCCGGCGTTCACTTCGAAGACCAACTGGCTTCCGTGAAAAAATGCGGCCACATGGGCGGCAAGGTACTGGTTCCTACTCAGGAAGCCGTACAGAAGCTGACCGCTGCTCGTCTGGCGGCTGACGTTGCCGGCACGCCGACCATCATCCTGGCGCGTACCGACGCCAACGCGGCTGACCTGCTGACTTCGGACTGCGATCCGTACGACCAGCCGTTCGTGACAGGCGAGCGTACTCAGGAAGGCTTCTACAAGGTACGTGCCGGTCTGGATCAGGCGATTGCCCGTGGCCTGGCCTACGCACCGTACGCCGACCTGATCTGGTGCGAAACCGCCAAACCGGATCTGGAAGAAGCCCGTCGCTTCGCTGAAGCGATCAAGAAGGAATACCCGGACCAACTGCTGTCGTACAACTGCTCGCCTTCCTTCAACTGGAAGAAAAACCTGGACGACGCGACCATCGCCAAGTTCCAGCGCGAACTGTCCGCCATGGGCTACAAGCACCAGTTCATCACCCTGGCCGGCATTCACAACATGTGGCACAGCATGTTCAACCTGGCGCACGACTACGCCCGCAACGACATGACTGCCTACGTGAAGCTGCAAGAGCAGGAATTCGCTGACGCCGCCAAGGGTTACACCTTCGTGGCTCACCAGCAGGAAGTGGGCACCGGCTACTTCGACGACATGACCACCGTGATTCAGGGTGGCTCGTCCTCGGTGACCGCGCTGACCGGTTCGACCGAAGAAGAACAGTTCCACTGATTCGGCTTCGCTGAGCAAACGGCCTTTGCGGATCGTATAGAAAACTAACCGCAAAGCCGCAAGACTGACGCCCCGACTGGTTCGGGGCGTTTTTTTTTGCGCGCCGATTCCCCAAACACCACAGCCCCCCCCCTTGTGGGAGCGGGCTTGCTCGCGAAAGCGTAGTGTCAGCTTGCAGATGCGCGACTGACCCACCGCATTCGCGAGCAAGCCCGCTCCCACAGGTTTGACGCCCGCCGCGCGACAAAACATTGATCCAGACCAGTACCCAGGTCAGAAAAATCAGCTAAAACGGGCGCCACCGCTACTTGCAGTAACAGGCATATAAGACAACTTTCTGTTTACTGCACCGCTAAACAGTTACAAAACCACTCCAAACGATATCAATTATCATTTAGCCGCAACTATGTTCGTTACATTCCCTACAAAACATTATTTGCATAAACCCGGCTAATGCCCGCAACGCATGGGCTGCAGGGCATTGGAGGTACGCTATGTCCTTATTCCAATAAATAATTTCGCTATAGGAATTTTACTTGCCGGGTGTTTAGCCATAAAATCAGCGCGATTGATTGCTGCGACATATCGTCACTGCCTATTTCTTTATCAAGCTCAGAGACCTTTGCTCTCTGTTAAGGATTACCAGCATGCCCGAAGCGACAGGACTCATGGCCCACAACTGGGGCTTTGCCATTTTCCTTCTGGGTGTCGTCGGCCTGTGTGCCTTCATGCTTGGCGTCTCCAGCCTCCTCGGGTCAAAAGCCTGGGGCCGCAGCAAAAACGAACCGTTCGAGTCCGGCATGCTACCTACAGGTGGCGCCCGCTTGCGGCTCTCAGCCAAATTCTATCTGGTCGCGATGCTGTTCGTGATCTTCGATATCGAAGCCCTCTTTCTCTTTGCATGGTCTGTGTCCGTCCGCGAAAGCGGCTGGACCGGATTCGTCGAAGCTCTCGTTTTCATAGCAATTCTGTTGGCAGGTCTTGTCTACCTGTTCCGAGTGGGCGCCCTTGACTGGGCTCCGGAAGCTCGTCGCAAGCGGCAGGCGAAGCTGAAACAATGAGGCTTTGGCAATGCAATACAATCTCACCAGAATCGACCCCGATGCTCCTAACGAGCAGTATCCGATCGGCGAACGGGAAACCGTTTCCGATCCGTTAGAGGATCAAGTTCACAAAAACATTTTCATGGGCAAGCTCGAAGACGTGCTGAGTGGCGCGGTCAACTGGGGGCGTAAAAACTCCCTGTGGCCGTACAACTTCGGCCTTTCGTGCTGCTACGTGGAAATGACCACCGCCTTCACGGCGCCCCACGACATCGCGCGCTTTGGCGCCGAAGTTATCCGGGCATCACCGCGTCAGGCCGACTTCATGGTTATCGCCGGTACCTGCTTCATCAAGATGGCGCCGATCATTCAGCGTCTCTACGAGCAGATGCTCGAGCCTAAGTGGGTTATCTCCATGGGTTCGTGCGCCAACTCCGGTGGCATGTACGACATCTACTCCGTGGTTCAAGGGGTGGACAAGTTCCTGCCCGTGGACGTCTACGTACCTGGCTGCCCGCCTCGTCCAGAAGCATTCCTTCAAGGCTTGATGCTGTTGCAGGAATCGATTGGACAGGAGCGTCGTCCGCTTTCCTGGGTCGTTGGCGACCAAGGCGTTTATCGCGCCGACATGCCTTCGCAAAAGGAACAGCGCCGCGAACAGCGAATCGCAGTCACCAATCTGCGCAGCCCTGACGAAGTCTGATCCAGTCTGTTTCAAAGAAACGAGAAGCTGGCTTCATTCTTTACGTTGACCGAAAGCGAAAAAATAACCATGACTACAGGCAGCGCTCTGTACATCCCGCCTTATAAGGCAGACGACCAGGATGTGGTCGTCGAATTGAACAACCGTTTTGGCGCCGAAGCGTTCACCGCTCAGTCGACCCGCACCGGCATGCCGGTGCTGTGGGTGGCGCGCGCCAGACTTGTCGAAGTCCTGACCTTCCTGCGCAACCTGCCCAAGCCGTACGTCATGCTCTATGACCTGCACGGCGTGGACGAGCGCCTGCGTACCAAGCGTCAAGGGCTGCCATCGGGCGCCGACTTCACCGTGTTCTATCACCTCATGTCGCTTGAGCGTAATAGTGACGTGATGATCAAAGTCGCCTTGTCCGAAAGCGACCTGAGCTTGCCGACCGTCACCAGCATCTGGCCGAACGCCAACTGGTACGAGCGTGAAGTCTGGGACATGTACGGCATCGACTTCAAAGGCCACCCGCACCTGTCGCGCATCATGATGCCGCCGACCTGGGAAGGTCACCCGCTGCGCAAGGACTTCCCGGCGCGCGCCACCGAATTCGATCCGTTCAGCCTCAACCTCGCCAAGCAGCAGCTTGAGGAAGAAGCTGCGCGCTTCCGTCCTGAAGACTGGGGCATGAAGCGTTCCGGGGCCAACGAGGACTACATGTTCCTCAACCTGGGCCCGAACCACCCTTCGGCTCACGGTGCGTTCCGCATCATTCTGCAACTCGATGGTGAAGAGATCGTCGACTGCGTACCGGACATCGGTTACCACCACCGTGGTGCCGAGAAGATGGCCGAGCGTCAGTCCTGGCACAGTTTCATCCCCTACACCGACCGTATCGACTACCTCGGCGGCGTGATGAACAACCTGCCGTACGTGCTCTCGGTCGAGAAGCTGGCCGGCATCAAGGTGCCGGAGAAGGTCGACGTCATCCGCATCATGATGGCCGAGTTCTTCCGGATCACCAGCCACCTGCTGTTCCTGGGGACCTACATCCAGGACGTCGGCGCCATGACCCCGGTGTTCTTCACCTTCACCGACCGCCAGAAGGCGTACACGGTGATCGAAGCCATCACCGGTTTCCGTCTGCACCCGGCCTGGTACCGCATCGGTGGCGTCGCCCACGACCTGCCGCGCGGCTGGGACAAACTGGTGAAAGACTTCGTTGAATGGCTGCCAAAGCGCCTCGACGAGTACACCAAGGCTGCCCTGCAGAACAGCATCCTCAAAGGTCGGACCATCGGCGTCGCCCAGTACAACACCAAAGAAGCCCTGGAATGGGGCGTCACCGGTGCCGGCCTGCGTTCGACCGGTTGCGACTTCGACCTGCGTAAAGCGCGTCCATACTCCGGCTACGAGAACTTCGAATTCGAAGTACCGCTGGCCGCCAATGGCGATGCCTACGATCGCTGCATGGTGCGCGTCGAAGAGATGCGCCAGAGCATCAAGATCATCGACCAGTGCATGCGCAACATGCCGGAAGGCCCGTACAAGGCGGATCACCCGCTGACCACGCCGCCGCCGAAAGAGCGCACGCTGCAGCACATCGAAACCCTGATCACGCACTTCCTGCAAGTTTCGTGGGGTCCGGTCATGCCGGCCAACGAATCCTTCCAGATGATCGAAGCGACCAAGGGCATCAACAGTTATTACCTGACGAGCGACGGCGGCACCATGAGCTACCGTACCCGGATCCGTACTCCGAGCTTCCCGCACCTGCAGCAGATCCCTTCGGTGATCAAAGGCAGCATGGTCGCGGACTTGATTGCGTACCTGGGTAGTATCGACTTCGTTATGGCCGACGTGGACCGCTAAGCATGAACAGCACGCTTATCCAGACAGACCGTTTCACCTTGAGTGAAACCGAGCGCTCGGCCATCGAGCACGAGCTGCATCACTACGAAGACCCGCGCGCGGCGTCGATCGAAGCCCTGAAGATCGTTCAGAAAGAGCGCGGCTGGGTGCCGGATGGCGCCCTGTACGCGATCGGCGAGATCCTCGGCATCCCGGCCAGCGACGTTGAAGGCGTGGCGACGTTCTACAGCCAGATCTTCCGTCAGCCGGTCGGCCGTCACATCATTCGCGTCTGCGACAGCATGGTCTGCTACATCGGCGGCCACGAGTCGGTGGTCAGCGAAATCCAGAACAATCTGGGCATCGGCCTGGGTCAGACCACCGCCGACGGTCGTTTCACCCTGCTGCCTGTCTGCTGCCTCGGCAACTGCGACAAGGCACCGGCGCTGATGATCGACGACGACACCTTTGGCGACGTGCAGCCTGCCGGCGTGGCCAAACTGCTCGAGGGCTACGTATGACTCTGACCTCTTTCGGTCCTGCCAACCGCATCAAGCGTTCGGCAGAGACTCACCCGCTGACCTGGCGTCTGCGTGACGACGGCGAAGCCGTGTGGCTCGACGAATACCAGGCCAAGAACGGTTACGCCGCTGCGCGCAAAGCCTTCGCCGACATGGCTCAGGACGACATCGTCCAGACCGTGAAAGACGCCGGCCTCAAAGGTCGCGGCGGTGCAGGCTTCCCCACTGGCGTGAAGTGGGGCCTGATGCCCAAGGACGAATCCATCAACATCCGCTACCTGCTGTGCAACGCGGACGAGATGGAGCCGAACACCTGGAAAGACCGCATGCTGATGGAGCAACTGCCCCATCTGCTGATCGAAGGCATGCTGATCAGTGCCCGCGCGCTGAAAACCTACCGTGGCTACATCTTCCTGCGTGGCGAGTACACCACCGCCGCCAAGCACTTGAATCGTGCCGTGGAAGAAGCCAAGGCTGCAGGCCTGCTGGGCAAGAACATTCTGGGCAGCGGTTTCGACTTCGAACTGTTCGTCCACACCGGCGCCGGGCGTTACATCTGCGGTGAAGAAACCGCACTGATCAACTCCCTCGAAGGCCGCCGCGCCAACCCGCGCTCCAAGCCGCCCTTCCCTGCCGCCGTCGGCGTGTGGGGCAAGCCGACCTGCGTGAACAACGTGGAAACCCTGTGCAACGTGCCGGCGATCATTGCCGACGGCGTTGACTGGTACAAATCGTTGGCCCGCGAAGGCAGCGAAGACATGGGCACCAAGCTCATGGGCTTCTCCGGCAAGGTCAAGAATCCGGGCCTGTGGGAGCTGCCATTCGGCGTCACCGGTCGCGAACTGTTCGAAGACTACGCCGGCGGCATGCGCGACGGTTACAAGCTCAAGGCTTGGCAGCCAGGTGGCGCCGGTACCGGTTTCCTGTTGCCGGAACACCTCGACGCACAGATGTACGCCGGCGGCATCGCCAAAGTGGGCACCCGGATGGGTACCGGCCTGGCCATGGCGGTGGACGACAGCGTCAACATGGTCTCCTTGCTGCGCAACATGGAGCAGTTCTTCGCTCGCGAATCCTGCGGTTTCTGCACCCCGTGCCGTGATGGCCTGCCATGGAGCGTCAAGCTCTTGATGGCCATCGAAGAAGGCCGTGGTCAGCCAGGCGACATCGAGACCCTGCTGGGTCTGGTCGGCTTCCTCGGCCCAGGCAAGACCTTCTGTGCTCACGCACCGGGTGCCGTGGAGCCGTTGGGCAGTGCCATCAAATACTTCCGTCCAGAGTTCGAAGCCGGTATCGCGCCTGCAAGCGCCGCCGTCCCGCCTCTGGCAAGGCCGATCGTAATCGGCGCGTAAACGCTTAAAAAGGCGGAGGGTCCGTGCCCTTCGCCTTTCGTCCGATGACGCCTTTCGGGGCTGACTGGATTCGGACGGATAACAAGATTCCATTAGCCACGCCCGCTGACACCGGGCCAACGAAGACCTTTGAACCATGGCCACTATCCACGTAGACGGCAAAGCGCTCGAAGTCGACGGGGCAGACAACCTGTTACAGGCATGTCTGTCGCTGGGCCTCGACATCCCTTATTTCTGCTGGCACCCCGCGCTTGGTAGCGTCGGGGCCTGCCGCCAGTGCGCGGTCAAGCAGTACACCGACGAGAACGACACCCGTGGTCGCATCGTCATGTCCTGCATGACCCCTGCCACCGACAACACCTGGATCTCCATCGACGATGAAGAATCCAAGGCGTTCCGCGCCAGTGTTGTCGAATGGCTGATGACCAACCACCCGCACGACTGCCCTGTGTGCGAAGAAGGCGGTCACTGCCACCTGCAAGACATGACGGTGATGACCGGCCACAACGAGCGCCGTTATCGCTTCACCAAACGCACCCACCAGAACCAGCAACTGGGCCCGTTCATTTCCCACGAAATGAACCGCTGCATCGCCTGCTACCGCTGCGTGCGTTTCTACAAGGACTACGCCGGCGGCACCGACCTCGGTGTATTCGGCGCCCACGACAACGTGTACTTCGGTCGCGTTGAAGACGGCACCCTCGAAAGCGAGTTCTCCGGCAACCTCACCGAGGTCTGCCCGACCGGTGTGTTCACCGACAAGACTCACTCCGAGCGCTACAACCGTAAATGGGACATGCAGTTCTCGCCGAGCATCTGCCATGGCTGCTCCAGCGGTTGCAACATTTCCCCGGGCGAGCGTTACGGCGAACTGCGTCGCATCGAAAACCGTTTCAACGGTTCGGTGAACCAGTACTTCCTGTGCGACCGTGGCCGTTTCGGTTATGGCTACGTCAACCGCACCGACCGTCCACGTCAGCCACTGCTGGCCGACGGCACCAAGCTGGGCCTGGATCAGGCGCTGGACAAGGCGGCCGATCTGCTGCGCGGGCGCAACATCGTCGGTATCGGTTCGCCGCGTGCCAGCCTCGAAAGCAACTACGCGTTGCGTGAACTGGTGGGCGCCGAGCACTTCTTCTCCGGTATCGAAGCCTCCGAACTGGAGCGCATCCGTCTGGTCCTGCAAGTGCTCAAAGACAGCCCGCTGCCCGTGCCGAACATGCGCGAAATCGAAGACCACGACGCGATCTTCGTCCTCGGTGAAGACCTGACCCAGACCGCCGCCCGTATGGCGCTGTCCCTGCGTCAGTCGGTCAAGGGCAAAGCTGAAGACATGGCCGAAGCCATGCGCGTTCAGCCGTGGCTCGATGCCGCGGTGAAGAACATCGGTCAGCACGAACTGAACCCGCTGTTCATCGCCAGCCTGGCGGAAACCAAGCTCGACGACATCGCGGAAGAGTGCGTTCACGCCGCTCCGGACGATCTGGCGCGTATCGGTTTCGCCGTGGCTCACGCGCTGGACGCCAGCGCCCCGGCCGTTGAAGGTCTGGACGCCGAAGCACTGGAACTGGCTCAGCGCATCGCTGACGCCCTGCTCGCGGCCAAGCGCCCGCTGATCATCGCCGGTACTTCGCTGGGTTCCAAAGCCTTGATCGAAGCCGCTGCGAACATCGCCAAGGCCCTGAAGCTGCGCGAGAAGAACGGTTCGATCAGCCTGATCGTGCCGGAAGCCAACAGCCTTGGCCTGGCCATGCTCGGTGGCGAATCGGTCGACGCGGCGCTGCAAGCCGTGATCGACGGCAAGGCCGACGCCATCGTCGTGCTGGAAAACGATCTGTACACCCGTACTTCGAAAGCCAAGGTCGACGCCGCGCTGAACGCTGCGAAAGTAGTGATCGTTGCCGACCACCAGAAGACCGCCACCACCGACCGCGCGCAACTGGTGCTGCCAGCGGCGAGCTTCGCTGAAGGCGACGGTACGCTGGTCAGCCAGGAAGGCCGCGCCCAGCGCTTCTTCCAGGTTTTCGATCCGCAATACATGGATGCGAGCATCCTGGTTCACGAAGGCTGGCGCTGGCTGCACGCCCTGCGCTCGACCCTGCTGAATCAGCCGATCGACTGGACGCAACTCGACCACGTCACCGCTGCCGTGGCGTCGAGCACCGAGCAACTGGCGCGTATCGTCGACGCCGCGCCGTCTGCCGCGTTCCGCATCAAGGGTCTGAAACTGGCGCGTGAGCCGCTGCGTTATTCTGGTCGCACCGCGATGCGCGCCGACATCAGCGTTCACGAACCGCGTACCCCGCAAGACAAAGACACCGCGTTTGCCTTCTCCATGGAAGGTTACTCGGGCTCTGCCGAACCGCGTCAGCAGGTACCGTTTGCCTGGTCGCCGGGCTGGAACTCGCCGCAAGCCTGGAACAAGTTCCAGGACGAAGTCGGTGGTCACCTGCGTGCTGGCGACCCGGGCACCCGCCTGATCGAAAGCGCCGGCGATTCGCTGAACTGGTTCGCCGCTGCTCCGCGCGCATTCAACCCGGCGCCGGGCACCTGGCAGGCCGTGCCGTTCTACCACCTGTTCGGCAGCGACGAAAACTCGTCGAAAGCCGCGCCGGTACAGGAACGCATCCCGGCGCCATACGTCGCTCTGGCCAAATCCGAAGCGGATCGCCTGGGCGTCAACGACGGTGCTCTGCTGAGCCTGAACGTGGCCGGCCAGACCCTGCGTCTGCCGCTGCGCATCAATGAAGAACTGGGCGCGGGTCTGGTGGCCTTGCCTGCGGGCATCGCCGGCATTCCACCGGCATTCGCCGGCCTGTCCGTCGACGGTCTGCAGGAGGCAGCGCAATGACCTGGTTCACCCCTGAAGTGATCGATGTGATCCTGACGGTCATCAAAGCCATCGTGATTCTGCTGGCCGTTGTGGTCGCGGGCGCGTTGCTCAGCTTTGTCGAACGTCGCCTGCTGGGCTGGTGGCAGGACCGTTACGGTCCGAACCGCGTTGGCCCGTTCGGCATGTTCCAGATCGCCGCCGACATGCTGAAGATGTTCTTCAAGGAAGACTGGACCCCGCCGTTTGCCGACAAGGTGATCTTCACCCTGGCACCGGTGGTCGCCATGTCCGCCCTGCTGATCGCGTTCGCGATCATCCCGATCACCCCGACTTGGGGCGTCGCGGATCTGAACATCGGCCTGCTGTTCTTCTTCGCCATGGCTGGTCTGTCGGTCTACGCGGTGCTGTTCGCCGGCTGGTCGAGCAACAACAAGTTCGCCCTGCTCGGCAGCTTGCGTGCTTCGGCGCAGACCGTGTCCTACGAAGTGTTCATGGGCCTGTCCCTGATGGGCATCGTGGTGCAGGTCGGCTCGTTCAACATGCGCGACATCGTCGAGTACCAGGCGCAGAACCTGTGGTTCATCATTCCGCAGTTTTTCGGCTTCTGTACTTTCTTCATCGCTGGCGTGGCCGTGACTCACCGTCACCCGTTCGACCAGCCGGAAGCGGAACAGGAACTGGCAGACGGTTACCACATTGAATACGCCGGTATGAAATGGGGCATGTTCTTCGTCGGTGAATACATCGGCATCATCCTGATCTCGGCGCTGCTGGTCACCCTGTTCTTCGGTGGCTGGCACGGTCCGTTCGGCATCCTGCCGCAACTGTCCTTCGTCTGGTTCGCACTGAAGACCGCGTTCTTCATCATGCTGTTCATCCTGCTGCGCGCTTCCATCCCGCGTCCGCGTTATGACCAGGTGATGGATTTCAGCTGGAAATTCTGCCTGCCACTGACCCTGATCAATTTGCTGATAACCGCTGCGGTTGTGTTGTGGAACACACCTGCGGTTGCGGTTCAGTGAGGATTTGACCCATGTTCAAATATATTGGCGACATCGTTAAGGGTACCGGTACCCAGTTGCGCAGCCTGGTCATGGTCTTCGGCCATGGCTTCCGCAAGCGCGACACCTTGCAATACCCGGAAGAGCCGGTCTACCTGCCGCCACGCTACCGTGGTCGCATCGTCCTGACCCGTGACCCCGATGGCGAAGAGCGTTGCGTAGCCTGCAACCTGTGCGCCGTGGCTTGCCCGGTAGGTTGCATCTCGCTGCAGAAAGCTGAAACCGAAGACGGTCGCTGGTACCCGGACTTCTTCCGTATCAACTTTTCGCGCTGCATTTTCTGCGGTCTCTGCGAGGAAGCCTGTCCGACCACCGCAATCCAGTTGACCCCGGATTTCGAGATGGCCGAGTTCAAACGTCAGGACCTGGTGTACGAGAAAGAAGATCTTTTGATCTCCGGCCCCGGCAAAAACCCTGATTACAACTTCTATCGTGTTGCAGGTATGGCAATCGCTGGCAAGCCGAAAGGCTCTGCGCAGAACGAAGCCGAACCGATCAACGTGAAGAGCTTGCTGCCTTAAGGAAGAACGATGGAATTCGCTTTCTATTTCGCATCGGGTATCGCGGTGGTGTCCACGCTTCGTGTGGTCACCAACACCAACCCTGTGCACGCCCTGCTCTACCTGATCATCTCGTTGATCGCCGTGGCCATGACCTTCTTCGCCCTCGGCGCACCGTTCGCCGGCGTGCTGGAAGTGATCGCCTACGCCGGCGCCATCATGGTGCTGTTCGTGTTCGTGGTGATGATGCTGAATCTGGGCCCGGCCTCGGTTCAGCAGGAACGCACCTGGCTCAAGCCCGGCATCTGGGCAGGGCCGGTGATTCTCGCCGCCCTGCTGCTGGCCGAACTGCTGTATGTGCTGTTCGCTCACCAGAGCGGCCAGGCCATCGGCCACACCACCGTCGATGCAAAAGCCGTGGGCGTCAGCCTGTTCGGTCCGTATCTGCTGGTGGTCGAACTCGCCTCGATGCTGCTGCTCGCTGCAGCCGTCACGGCGTTCCATTTGGGCCGTAACGAGGCGAAGGAGTAAGACATGCCTGCTATCCCTCTCGAACATGGATTGGCCGTTGCCGGCATCCTGTTCTGCCTTGGTCTGGTCGGCCTGATGGTCCGCCGCAACATTTTGTTCGTGTTGATGAGTCTGGAAGTGATGATGAACGCCTCTGCCCTGGCCTTCATCGTTGCAGGCGCCCGTTGGGGCCAACCGGATGGACAGATCATGTTCATCCTGGTGATCAGCCTGGCAGCCGCCGAGGCCAGTATTGGCCTGGCGATCCTGCTGCAACTGTATCGCCGCTTCCACACGCTCGATATCGACGCTGCCAGTGAGATGCGCGGATGAACCTAATCTTTCTGACTTTTGTATTCCCTCTGATCGGTTTCCTGCTGCTGTCGTTCTCCCGTGGACGCTGGTCGGAAAACCTCTCGGCGCTGATCGGCGTGGGCTCCATTGGCTTGTCGGCGATTGTCGCCGCCTACGTCATCTGGCAATTCAACGTCGCGCCGCCCGAAGGTGGTCACTACACCCTGGTGCTGTGGAAGTGGATGGCGGTCGAAGGATTCAAGCCTGACTTCGCCCTCTACATCGATGGCCTGTCGATCACCATGCTCGGCGTGGTGGTGGGCGTGGGTTTCCTGATCCACCTGTTCGCGTCCTGGTACATGCGCGGCGAAGCGGGCTACTCGCGCTTCTTCTCGTACACCAACCTGTTTATCGCCAGCATGCTGTTCCTGGTCCTCGGCGATAACCTGTTGTTCCTGTACTTCGGCTGGGAGGGCGTGGGTCTGTGCTCGTACCTGTTGATCGGTTTCTACTACAGCAACCGCAACAACGGTAACGCCGCACTCAAGGCTTTCATCGTGACCCGGATCGGCGACGTGTTCATGGCCATCGGCCTGTTCATCCTGTTCCAGCAAGTGGGCACGCTGAACATCCAGGAACTGCTGGTGCTGGCACCGCAGAAATTCCAGGTCGGCGACTTCTGGATCACCCTGGCGACCCTGATGCTGCTGGGTGGTGCGGTCGGTAAGTCGGCGCAACTGCCACTGCAAACCTGGCTCGCGGACGCGATGGCCGGTCCGACCCCGGTGTCGGCACTGATCCACGCTGCAACCATGGTGACCGCCGGTGTCTACCTGATCGCCCGTACCCACGGTCTGTTCACCCTGGCGCCGGAAATCCTGCACCTGGTCGGCATCGTTGGTGGTGTGACTCTGGTACTGGCCGGTTTCGCCGCACTGGTACAGACCGACATCAAACGTATCCTCGCCTACTCGACCATGAGCCAGATCGGCTACATGTTCCTGGCGCTGGGCGTTGGTGCCTGGGATGGCGCGATTTTCCACCTGATGACCCACGCCTTCTTCAAGGCCCTGCTGTTCCTTGCTTCCGGTGCGGTGATCGTTGCCTGCCACCACGAGCAGAACATCTTCAAGATGGGCGGTCTGTGGAAAAAGCTGCCACTGGCCTACGCCAGCTTCATCGTCGGTGGTGCTGCACTGGCCGCCCTGCCACTGGTCACCGCAGGCTTCTACTCCAAGGACGAAATCCTTTGGGAAGCGTTCGCCAGCGGCAACCACGGTCTGCTTTACGCAGGTCTGGTCGGCGCGTTCATGACTTCGCTGTACACCTTCCGCCTGATCTTCATCACGTTCCACGGTGAAGCCAAGACCGAAGCCCACGCCGGTCACGGCATTGCTCACTGGCTGCCACTGTCGGTGCTGATCGTGCTGTCGACCTTCGTCGGCGCCATGATCGTTCCGCCGCTGCACGGCGTACTGCCTGAAAGCGTTGGCCATGCCGGTGGCGAAGCCAAGCACAGTCTGGAAATCGCCTCGGGCGCCATTGCTCTGGCCGGTATCCTGCTGGCGGCCCTGCTGTTCCTCGGCAAGCGTCGCTTCGTGACCGCGATCGCCAACAGCGGCGTCGGCCGTTTCCTTTCGGCCTGGTGGTTCGCTGCCTGGGGCTTCGACTGGATCTACGACAAACTGTTCGTCAAGCCGTACCTTGCGATCAGCCATGTACTACGCAGAGACCCGCTCGACCAGACCATCGGTCTGATCCCGCGTATGGCCAAAGGCGGTCACACCGCCCTGAGCCGCACCGAGACCGGTCAACTGCGTTGGTATGCCGCCTCGATGGCTGCTGGTGCCGTGCTGGTAATCGGCGCCATCGTGCTGGTAGCGGTCTGATATGAACCTTGCGAATTTGCGAAAGGAAACGAGCCCGTCATGATTCTGCCTTGGCTAATCCTGATCCCCTTCATCGGCGGCCTGCTGTGCTGGATGGGTGAGCGCTTCGGCGCTACCCTCCCCCGCTGGATTGCGCTGTTGACCATGACCCTGGAACTCGCCCTCGGCCTCTGGCTGTGGGCCCACGGTGACTATTCATTTGCGCCGGCGCCTGGCGCCGATCCGACCTGGGCGCTCGAGTTCAAGCACGTCTGGATCCAGCGCTTCGGCATCAACGTGCACCTGGCCCTCGACGGTCTGTCGCTGTTGATGATCCTGCTGACCGGTCTGCTGGGTATCCTCTCGGTACTCTGCTCGTGGAAAGAGATTCAACGTCACGTTGGCTTCTTCCACCTGAACCTGATGTGGATCCTGGGCGGCGTGGTCGGCGTGTTCCTCGCCCTCGACCTGTTCATGTTCTTCTTCTTCTGGGAAATGATGCTGGTGCCGATGTACTTCCTCATCGCGCTCTGGGGTCACAGTTCTTCGGACGGCAAGAAAACCCGGATCTACGCAGCAACCAAGTTCTTCATCTTCACTCAGGCTTCCGGCCTGATCATGCTGGTGGCGATCCTCGGTCTGGTGCTGGTCAACTTCAACAACACTGGCGTGATTACCTTCAACTACGCCGACCTGTTGAAGACCAAGATGTCGATGACCACCGAGTACATCCTGATGCTCGGCTTCTTCATCGCCTTCGCGGTCAAGCTGCCAGTCGTACCGTTCCACTCGTGGTTGCCTGACGCGCACGCCCAGGCGCCAACTGCCGGTTCCGTCGACCTCGCCGGTATCCTGCTGAAAACCGCGGCCTACGGTCTGCTGCGTTTCGCCCTGCCGCTGTTCCCGAATGC
The DNA here is from genome assembly GCF_004683905.1 of Pseudomonas fluorescens. Classification (NCBI taxonomy): domain Bacteria; kingdom Pseudomonadati; phylum Pseudomonadota; class Gammaproteobacteria; order Pseudomonadales; family Pseudomonadaceae; genus Pseudomonas; species Pseudomonas fluorescens. Next base: position 2,381,998 of record NZ_CP038438.1, on the reverse strand, counting down.
TTCGGCCGAGTTCGCGCCGATCGCCATGACCCTCGGTCTGATCGGGATCTTCTACGGTGCGTTCCTCGCGTTCGCGCAAACCGACATCAAGCGTCTGATCGCCTTCTCGTCCGTTTCCCACATGGGCTTCGTACTGATCGGCATCTACTCCGGCAGCCAACTGGCACTGCAAGGTGCAGTGATCCAGATGCTGGCGCACGGTCTGTCGGCCGCAGCACTGTTTATCCTCAGCGGTCAGTTGTACGAGCGTCTGCACACTCGTGACATGCGTGAGATGGGCGGTCTGTGGTCGCGTATCGCGTACCTGCCGGCGATCAGCCTGTTCTTCGCCGCCGCTTCGCTGGGTCTGCCGGGTACCGGTAACTTCGTCGGCGAGTTCCTGATCCTGATCGGTACGTTCGCCAGTGCGCCATGGATCACCGCGATTGCCACTTCCGGTCTGGTGTTCGGTTCGGTCTACTCGCTGATCATGATTCACCGTGCCTACTTCGGTCCGTCGAAATCGGATTCGATCCTGCACGGCATGGACGGTCGCGAACTGATCATGGTGCTGGGCCTAGCGGTGCTGCTGATTTACCTCGGCGTCTACCCGCAACCGTTCCTCGACACTTCCGCCGCCACGATGCATGGCGTGCAGCAGTGGCTCGGCACCGCCTTCACTCAACTCGCTTCGGCCCGGTAAGAGCGCTATGGAATTCACGATTCAACACTTTATTGCGCTAGCGCCACTGTTGATCACCAGCCTCACCATTATCGTGGTGATGCTGGCAATCGCCTGGCGCCGCAACCACTCGCAGACCTTCCTGATCTCGGTCGCCGGTCTGAACCTGGCCCTGCTGTCGATCCTGCCAGCCCTGAAAGTCGCGCCTCTGGCTGTGACTCCTTTGCTGCAAGTCGACACCTTCGCCTGCCTGTACATGGCGCTGATCCTGGTCGCCACCCTCGCCTGTGTGACCCTCGCCCACGCCTACCTCGGCGATGGCGGTTCGGGTTACCCGGGCAACCGTGAAGAACTGTACCTGCTGATCCTGATGGCCGCCGCCGGTGGTCTGGTTCTGGTCAGCGCGCAGCACCTGGCCGGCCTGTTCATCGGTCTGGAACTGCTGTCGGTGCCGGTCTACGGTCTGGTGGCTTACGCCTTCTTCAACAAGCGTTCGCTGGAAGCCGGTATCAAGTACATGGTGCTGTCGGCGGCCGGTTCCGCGTTCCTGTTGTTCGGTATGGCCCTGCTCTACGCTGACGCCGGCACCCTGAGCTTCAACGGTATCGGTCAGGCGCTGGCTACCACCAACCTGCCGAGCTCGCTGGCGCAGTTGGGTCTGGGCATGATGCTGATCGGTCTGGCATTCAAGCTGTCGCTGGTACCGTTCCACCTGTGGACGCCGGACGTGTACGAAGGTGCTCCGGCGCCGGTCGCCGCGTTCCTCGCCACGGCGTCGAAGGTTGCCGTATTCGCGGTGATGGTGCGTCTGTTCCAGATCTCCCCTGCCGCGAGCAGTGGCGTGCTGAGCGACGTACTGAGCGTGATCGCCGTCGCCTCGATCCTGTTCGGTAACCTGCTGGCCCTGACCCAGAGCAACCTCAAGCGTCTGCTCGGTTACTCGTCCATCGCGCACTTCGGCTACCTGCTGATTGCCCTGGTGGCGAGCAAGGGTCTGGCGGTGGAAGCCATCGGCGTGTACCTGGTTACTTATGTGATCACCAGCCTCGGCGCGTTCGGCGTGATCACTCTGATGTCCTCGCCGTACAACGGCCGTGACGCCGACGCGCTGTACGAGTACCGCGGCCTGTTCTGGCGCCGTCCGTACCTGACCGCCGTGCTGACCGTGATGATGCTGTCCCTGGCCGGTATTCCGCTGACCGCTGGCTTCATCGGCAAGTTCTACATCATCGCCACCGGTGTCGAGTCGCACCAATGGTGGCTGGTCGGTTCGCTGGTACTGGGCAGCGCCATCGGCGTGTTCTACTACCTGCGCGTGATGGTCACCCTGTACCTGATCGAACCGAACCTGCGCCGCCACGACGCCCAACTGCACTGGGAACAGAAGGCAGGCGGCGTGATGTTGCTGGCCATCGCCCTGGTCGCGTTCTTCCTCGGTGTGTACCCGCAGCCATTGCTGACCCTGGTTCAGCAGGCGGGTCTGGCGGGCTGATTGCTCGACTGGCTGGAAACGGAAACGGCACCTTCGGGTGCCGTTTTTGTTTTACGGATTCTATGCAGCAACAAATAACCTGTGGCGAGGGAGCTTGCTCCCGCTGGGACGCGAAGCGGCCCCGCTGTTCAGCTGAGAAGCGGGGACTGCTACGCAGTCCAGCGGGAGCAAGCTCCCTCGCCACAATGGCATCACAGTTTCTTCACCATTGGCACGCAGGCCAGTTGCAGACCAGAAGGCGATTGATAAATTGCACTCCCCTCCCCGATGTAACCGCAGCGCCGGTAAAAATCGACAGCGTTCAATGTCGCGTCCAGACACACCTCTGCCAGCCCCAGCTCCCGCGCCAGATCTTCGAGAAAGAACAGAACACGCTTGCCCAGCCCACGCTGCATGAAATCCGGGCGGATGAAGATTGCGCCGATTTCATGCTGCTCCAGATCAAGCATTCCAGTTGCTACAGGTTCACCCTCAGTGCAGACCAGATAGAAATGCTTTGCCATGAGCGTGTCGTAGCCGTCTTCGGCCGCTCCTTTGGTCCAGTCGAGCATTTGCTGCTGGCTGTAGGCACCGATGCATTGGTGCCGGATGGCCAGTCGCCGAATGTCGAACGCGATCTGCGCATCGTCCGGGGTAGCTCTTCTGATGTCGAACATTTCTCTCTCCTTGAGCCATGTGCGGACGGGGCATGAAAAAGCCCCGTCCATTGCTGGCGGGGCTTTGGGTAAACGTCAAATGACAAACACGTATGACCTTATGGCCCGCCGGAAGCGGTCATGGAGGAGCACATCTTGGTCATTCGAAGTTGGACAGTCATGGGGCGATAGTGCTGCGGATTGTTCCGACACGTCAACTGCTAAGCCTCCTCGCTACTCAATCGAACGTTCTCACCACACTCGTCGATTCGTCCTACAGGTGTTTTTACGACCGGCGTCTACCGTTCAAAAAGGGACGAAAAGGACGGCCTGGAGGCCTTGACCGATTCGATTATCGAGACAACACTATACGTAGGTAGCGTACAGAACATGGATGCTCTATTTATCGAATTGCCTGTGTTTCAGAAGCACCGAGACGACTATCTGGATGACGATCTGTTTCGCAGCTTTCAATTGGAGTTGCTGAAAAATCCGGAAGCGGGCGATCTCATCGAGGACACAGGCGGGCTTCGTAAAATTCGCTTCAGCGACCAACGAAGAGGGAAAGGCAAGCGCAGCGGATTACGAGTGATTTATTACTGGTGGCCAGGCTTCGATCAGTTCTGGCTCTTTACCGTCTTCAACAAAAACGAGCAGGACGATTTGACGCCTGCCCAGAAAAAGCTTTTCAGAAAAACACTGGATAGAGAACTCAACGCGAGAAGCCACTATGAAACGTGACATTTTTTCCGAACTGATGGATGGACTGGAAGCACTGGCCGATGAACGCCAAGGCAAAATCACCTTGCGTACCCATAAGGTTCAGCTGCCAAAACTGATGCCGATCACTGCTGAGGAAGTGATAGCCATCCGTCAGCAACTTAATCTTTCCCGGTCAGTTTTCGCGATGTATCTACGCACCAATACGCGAACGCTCGAGAACTGGGAGCAAGGACGAGCTACGCCCAATGCTCAGGCCACAACCCTGATCCGTCTGGTCGAGCGTTTTCCACAGACAATCGAACAACTCGCAGCCCTGACCTGACACGGGGTTTTGATTCCAGCCACATGACGAAATTGTAATTCCCCCATCACCTTGGCGTTATCCGCAGCTTGCAACGATGTGACCCGGCGACCAATGCCGGCGGGCCCTGCCCCGCCGAACAATAAAACCACGCCGACGCACGTTCCCGTTCTGCCGAACCCAAGGAGTGTTTGATGGTTAACAATACAAAAATGTCGATGGCCGCTTTAGCGGTGGTGCTCGGCTCCGGGCCGTCCATGGTGTTTGCAGAAGACAAGCCCGAAGGCTTTGTCGAAGGCAGCAGCCTGACGGTGCTCAACCGCAACTTCTACTTCAATCGTGATCATCGCAACGGCCAGTCCAGCCCCACCGGCAACGGTTATTCCGAAGCCTGGGCGCATGCGGTGATCAGCAAGTTCGAATCCGGTTTCACCCAAGGCACCGTCGGGGTCGGTGTGGATGCATTTGCCATGCTCGGCTTGAAACTCGACACCGGTGACGGCCGCAACGGCGGGCGCAGTTCGTTCGATGTGCTGCCGGTCAACCGTGACGGCCAGGCGCGGGATGAATACACCAAGATCGGTGGCGCCGCCAAAGTGCGGGCCTTCGATACCGTGGTCAAGGTCGGTGATGTGTTCCCGGCCAACCCGGTGGTGGCCGCAGGTGATTCGCGCCTGCTGCCGGAAAGCTTTCGCGGTGTGACGGCGACCAACACCAGCATCGACGGTCTGTCGATTCAGGGCGGTCGTTTGCATGCGATGAGCCAACCGGTGTCCAGCGACATGCGCGAAAATTTCGCCACGTTCTACGCCGGCCCGGTCAATTCGCCGTGGATCGCTTATGGCGGGGGCGACTACGTGCTGAACAAGAACCTCAGTTTCAGCCTGTACTCCAGTCGTCTCAAGGATGCCTGGAATCAGTATTACGCCGGCACCGCTTGGACCTATCCGCTGGCGGACGACCTGTCGCTGTTCGGCGGCCTGAACTATTACAAGGCGGTCGACGAAGGCAAACAACTGCTTGGCCAGTTCGACAACAACATCTGGAGCGGCCGCGTCGGCGTGAAGCTCGGCGCCCATTCCGTCGCCCTCTCCCATCAGCGCAACAACGGCAACGACGACTTCGATTACCTGCGCCAGTCCGACTCGATCTTCCTCGACAACTCGATCCAGTACAGCGACTTCAACTCACCGAAGGAGCGTTCGTGGATGGTGCGCTACGACCTCGACATGAGCCCTTACGGCGTACCCGGTCTGTCGTTCATGACCCGTTACGCACGTGGCACCGACGCCGACTATTCCAACGCCAACGCCGTGTACATGCGCCGCGATGCCGAAGGCAATCCGCTGACCGACCAGAAGCGCTGGGAGCGCGACATCGAAGTCAAATACGTGGTGCAGAGCGGTTCGATGAAAGACCTGTCGCTGCGTTTGCGCCAGGCCACCACCCGTGCCACGGCGTTCGAGTCGGACCTGGATGAAGTGCGGGTGATCGTCGAGTATCCGTTGGCGATTCTCTGAGTTTCCCCGAGCAATACCATTCACCTTTAGAAGCTCCTTGCTCCTTTGGTCAGAGGTGAATTTTTTGGCGTCCTTCGGGGCGCCTTTTTTGCTCTGCGGTTGCGACATAATCAACCCGCTATCGAGACAACCTGGCGGATAGCTGATTAATCCAAGCTTTTAGCGTAAAGGCAGCATCAGTGTTATAGGGGAAATGTCGGGGCACGGAATGAATCCCGCGTACTTGATATAAAAGCTCGACAGCCGATCATTCAAGGGACGAACAATTATCGCGCTGGATCCGATCGACTGAGACGCGTTGAGAGCTCTTTCAATCGCATCTTGCAGTAAATCGATGGCGAAGCCCTGGCCTTGAGCTTCCCGTGTTACGCCCATACGTCCCAATAGAGTTACCGGATGGACACTGGGCGAGTTGCGTTGACGGCTTTTCGGCATGACGCTGGCGCGGGCGACTGATCCGCTGGATAGCGTGTAGTAGGCCATCACATTCGACGTGCCTTTGAGGCAACTGACGTACACAACAGCCTGCTTGGTGGATTGGGCTTTTCGCGCCTTCCTCTGCAGGTATTGGTCAATGGTCACCTCACCAGAATCGAAGGCATCAAGTTCGTGTTGGTCGTTGAGCTTCTCGGGCGCGGTCAACTCCAACGTTTTGGACGAGCGAGCAGTTGGTGCAGGCATTCGTTACCTCGAGCCGGATTGGCTTCAATAGCCTGTTCGAATGCGTCAAATGCGCTGTCGTCGAGAAGGAACAGTCGTTTATCCAGAATCACCTCTTCAGCTTTTTGGCAGGCAGCTTCCAGGATAAAACTTGTGCGATCACGACCAGACATGGCGGCTGCCAAATCGATCAGATTACGTTTCTTTTCGTCCGCTCTCATGTTGATTGGAACGGGTTTGGATTTTTCAACGCTTTCAGTTGTGGACATTGTTCTGTTTCCCATCTGGGTAGGTGATGTTGGAGCTGGAGCCTCCTTATGGCGTTAGCACATCAGCTTTTGTTTATTTTTCATTTTCTGACTCCTTGAGTGGCCCGGAGAGGTTTAGGCCATGCTCTTAACGTGAGATCTAACGTTTGAGGTGCGAAGCCATGAGAGCGACTTCGGAGTCGATTCTATACCGACCGTGTAGCTAATGCATATACGCGTATAGCTTTCAGATACACGGTCATTTTATTCAGGTCTGGCGAGAAAAGGATCCTCATCAAAGGAACTTCGCCTACGTCGCGACTTCCACGTTATCCAGCGCTTTGTTCACCGCCAGTTCACCGAGCATGACCACCTGAGCGATGCCGAGCAGCGTCTTGCGATGCGTGCCCTCCAGCAACGCGGCGAAGTCGCCGAGCATCACCGTGGCCGAGGCCAGGGATTCGCAGGCGTTGGCCAGCAGGGATTCGGTGTCGGCGTTGGGATTGACCAGAAACAGCGCGTTGGCGGTGTAAGGCGTGGCCATGATGGGCGCTGCGGGCTTGAGGTAGTAGTCGAGGGCGCGCTCGGCGGCTTCGTGGAGTTTGTGGGTGTCGATGGCGGCGTAGGGGGATGTTGGATCGGGGTCTGCAGCAGCGTTCGCTTCGGGCGGATTGGGTGTTGGCTTTTTCATGGTGTATCTCCAGTCTTGCGGTGGAGCTGGCCCATTCGGTTCCACGCGATGGGTGGCAGCTGTACGCAGGTTGGAACCCGGGGACCAGAGAAAACCCGGCAGACTCGAAGTCTCCCGCGCACAGCCGCCATAACAGAGTGCACACCATGAAGGTGCGCAAGCATACGTCATGAAAGCCTCTTTTGCGCTTCTTGGGTCCCGGGGTTCCAATCCCGATCGCTGATTTGGCAGCGACCCACACAGGCTAGAGAGCGGACGTCCGAGGGACAACCTGAAAACATTGTGGGAAGGTTCAGCTTTTCCCACACAACCTTTAAACATTCCGAATCTAAATACAGATCGTGATACTGAAAATGTGCCCCGTGTAGGAGCTGCCGAAGGCTGCGATCTTTTGACTTTGAAGACCAAGATCAACAGATCGCAGCCTTCGGCAGCTCCTACAGGGATTAGGTGTTGGTTAGCCACCACTGTTGCGGCACACGCCGGCCACGCTGTATCTGAGGGTGTTGAGTTGCCCTTGCGAGTCTTCGTAGGTCATAGCGGTAGGGACCACCGAGCAAGCCGGCTGCGGCTTCACCACGCTGACGATTTTCACCACGTCGAGCTTCATGCCGTATTCATATTCCTTGACCACCGGCGCCGCTTTGCCGCGCTCGGCGGCGTATTGCTCCATGGCTTTGGCGTTGGCGCTGAAAGCACGTTCGAAAGTGCGATCGCCGCCGCCTTCAGCCAGTGTATTTACCGACATCGCCATGACGCCGGCGAAGGTCATCCATTTGATCAACTGCATGTTTACTCCTCCGTAAAAAAGCCCGGCATCGGCACACGACAACGGGCTTGTTCCAGTGCGCCGGGCTTACAGGTCTTTGGTGCTGGCGTCTTTCTTCTCGTTGACGACGACCGGGTCGCGGGCCTGTTCCTTGGTCACGAACAGCTCCACGGCGCGATCATTGGCGGTCATCATCCGGTCGAACGTGCGGTCACCGCCGCCTTCGGCCATGGCCAGGGACGACAGCATCAGGGCGGCTGCGAAGGTGCTCAGTTGGGCGAATTTCATGGTTGATTCCTCGTTTAAGTAGCTGACGGGATCAAGGTAACAAGGCGCACCTTTCGTGACGGTGGCGGGGGAATTACATATCCGTTATCTGCCGGATCAGTGCACGGAACCCATGTGGGAGCGGGCTTGCTCGCGAAAGCGGTGTGTCATCCAACATTGATGTCGACTGACACGGCCTCTTCGCGAGCAAGCCCGCTCCCACAGGAGATCACCTACTCAGACGGTACGGTGTCCTCATCCCGGCGATGGGCGATCTGGTACAGCGCGGGCAAGATCAGCAACGTGAGGATCGTCGAGGACAGAATCCCGCCGATCACCACGGTTGCCAGTGGCCGCTGCACCTCGGCGCCGGTGCCGGTCGCCAGCGCCATCGGAATAAACCCCAGCGACGCCACCAGCGCGGTCATCAACACCGGCCGCAAGCGCGTCAGCGCGCCGACGTTGATTGCCTCCGTCAGTGAGCGCCCTTCCTCGCGCAAATTGCGAATGAACGCGATCATCACCAAACCGTTGAGCACCGCCACCCCGGACAACGCGATAAACCCCACGCCAGCGGAAATCGACAACGGAATATCCCTCAGCCACAGCGCCATCACCCCGCCGGTCAAGGCAAACGGAATCCCGGTAAACACCAGCAACCCGTCCTTCAGATTGTTGAACATCATGAACAGCAATCCGAACACCAGCAGCAACGCCACCGGCACCACAATCTGCAAGCGCTTGGCCGCCGATTGCAGTTGTTCGAACTGCCCGCCCCAACTGGTCCAGTAACCGGCAGGCACCTGCACCTCACGCTCGATCAGCGCACCGGCCTCGCTGACGAACGAGCCGATATCCCGACCGCGCACGTTGGCGCTGACGATCACCAGACGCTTGCCGTTTTCGCGGCTGACCTGGTTCGGCCCGAGCACCAGATCGAGGCTGGCGACGTCCTTCAGCGCGATAAACCCGATCTGATTCGCCGTACCGCTCAGCGCCGGCACCGGAATCAGCAACGCCGACAAGCCGTCGATGTCCTTGCGCATCGCGTCGGACAAACGCACCACCATGTCGAAGCGCCGATCGCCCTCGTACAAGGTGCCGGCCTGGCGCCCGCCCACTGCCACAGCGATGGTGTCCTGCACATCACCGACGTTGAGCCCGTAACGCGCCGCCTTGTCGCGGTCGATGTTGATGGTCAGCACCGGCAACCCGGTGGTCTGCTCGACTTTCACTTCAGAGGCGCCGTTGACCTTTTGCATCGCCGCCGCGATCTTCGCTGCCGTGGCGTTGAGCACGTCCATGTCATCGCCGAACACCTTCACCGCGACATCGCTGCGCACACCGGAGATCAGTTCGTTGAAGCGCAACTGGATTGGCTGCGACAGTTCATAGTTGCTGCCCGGCAACGTCGCGGCGGCTTGTTGCAACTCGGCCATCAGGGTTTCGCGGGACTTGTTCGGGTCTGGCCATTGGTCCTTCGGCTTGAGCATCACGTAGCTGTCGGAGATGTTCGGCGGCATTGGATCAGAAGCAATTTCGGCGGTACCGGTGCGGGCAAACACGCGCTCGACTTCCGGCACCTTGGCCAGGATCAGCGTCTCCAAACGCTGCTGCATGTCCACCGATTGCGTCAGGCTGGTGCCCGGCACGCGCAGCGCTTGCAGGGCAAAATCCCCCTCACTGAGGCTCGGTACAAACTCGCTGCCCATGCGGCTGGTGAGCACGCCGCTGAGCACGATCACGCCCAACGCCGCGCCCACGGCCACCGTGCGATGGGCCATGACCCAGGCCAGCGCCGGCGCATACACCCGACGTGCACCGCGCATCACCACGCCCTCTTCTTCCTTGACCTTGCCGGTGACGAACAGCGCAATCGCTGCCGGCACGAAGGTCACCGACAGCAGCATCGCACCGAGCAGCGCGATGACCACGGTGAACGCCATCGGGTGGAACATTTTCCCTTCGACGCCGCTCAGGGCGAAGATCGGCAGGTACACGACCATGATGATCAACTGGCCGAAAATCAGCGGTCGTCGCGCCTCCTTCGCCGCGGCAAAGACCTCCTTGAAACGCTCGGCGCGGGTCAACAAACGGCCGTGATGCTGCTGCGCATGCGCCAGACGACGCAGGGTGTTTTCGACGATCACCACCGCGCCGTCGACGATGATCCCGAAGTCCAGCGCGCCGAGGCTCATCAGGTTGGCACTGACCTTGTTGCTGAACATCCCGGTGAAGGTGAACAGCATCGACAGCGGAATCACCATCGCCGTGATCAACGCGGCGCGGATGTTGCCGAGGAACAGGAACAGAATCGCGATCACCAGAATCGCGCCTTCGATCAGGTTCTTTTTCACCGTGGCGATGGCTTTGTCGACCAGGTGCGTGCGGTCGTACACCGGCACGGCGATCACGCCTTGCGGCAGGGATTTATTGATCTGTTCCAGCTTCCTGGCCACCGCTTGCGAAACGGTGCGGCTGTTCTCGCCGATCAACATGAACACCGTACCCAGCACCACTTCGCGACCGTTTTCTGTGGCCGCACCGCTGCGCAACTCACGGCCGATTTCCACGGTGGCGACGTTCTTCACCCGGATCGGCGTGCCATCGACATTGGCCATGACGATGTTGGCGATATCCTCGGTGCTCGCCACTTGCCCCGGCGCGCGGATCAGCAACTGCTCGCCGCTACGCTCGATGTACCCGGCGCCGACGTTGGCGTTGTTGCGCTCCAGCGCGGTGATCAGATCGGTGAGCGTGAGCTTGTACGCGGCGAGGCGTTTCGGGTCCGGCGCGATCTGATATTCCTTGGCGAAACCACCAATGGTGTTGATCTCGGCGACGCCCGGCACGTTGCGCAACTGCGGCTTGATGATCCAGTCCTGAATCACCCGCAGATCGGTCGGCGTGTAGGCGCTGCCGTCGTCCTTCAGCGCGCCCTTCTGGGCTTCCACCGTCCATAAAAAGATCTCACCGAGACCTGTGGAAATCGGCCCCATCACCGCTTCCGCGCCTTCAGGCAATTGCTCCCTGGCGATCTGCAGACGCTCGTTGACCAGTTGGCGAGCGAAAAACAGGTCGGTGCCGTCCTTGAAGATCACCGTAACCTGCGACAACCCGGAGCGCGACAGCGAACGGGTCTGCTCCAGCGCCGGCAAACCGGCCATCGCGGTTTCAATCGGGAAAGTGATGCGCTGCTCGGTTTCCAGCGGCGAGAACCCGGCGGCGCCGGTGTTGATCTGCACCTGGACGTTGGTGATGTCGGGCACGGCGTCGATCGGCAGTTTTTGATAACTGGCGATGCCGAGGCCGGCCATGAGCAGAACGGCGAGCAGCACGATGATGCGCTGCTCGATGGCAAACTGGATCAGGCGTTCGAACATGGGAACCTTCCAGAATTAATGACTGTGCTCGGCTGAGGCTTTGCCCAGCTCCGACTTGAGGACGAAGCTGCCGGCGCTGGCGACTTGCACGCCCGGTTCCAGCCCTTGAGTGACTTCCACGTGGCCGGCGGCACGGCTGCCCAGTTCCACCGCCTGCGCCTTGAAGCCGTCGTCGGTACGCACGAACACCGTGGGTTTGTCCTCGACGGTCTGGATCGCGGTTTCCGGCACGGCGACTTTGGCCTGGCGGCTCTCGGTGGCGACCCGCGCGGTGACGAACAGCCCCGGGCGCCACGAGCCTTTAGGGTTTTCCACGGTCACGCGCACGGTCGCGGTGCGGGTCTGTTCGCCGAGCAGGCTGCCGACGTACGCCACGCTGCCGGTCACTTCGGCCTTTAACTCAGGCGCGCTGACAGTCACCGGTTTGCCCACCTGCACTTTGGTCAGATCCTTGGGCGAGACACCGAACGTGACCCACACCCGCGACAGATCCGAGAGGGTGAACGCTGCCGTGGTCTCATCGACCACCTCGCCCGGCGTCAGGTGTTTTTCCACCACCACGCCATCGAACGGTGCGCGCAGTTCGTAGCGATTGCCGCCGGTGGCGACCACGCTGCCGCTGAGCACGCTGATTTTTTGCCGGGCGTTGTTCATGGCGATTTCCGCCTCTTCCAACGCTTGCTTTGCCTGGAGGAAATCCTGTTCGGCGGAAATCTTGTCCTGCCAGAGCTTTTTCTCGCGCTCGTAGGTGGTACGCGCCAACGCCAAGCGACGTTGCGCGGCGGCCTGTTCGCTGCGCTGATCGGAGATCTGCTGACTGGCGATCACCGCCAGCAACTGGCCCTTCTTCACGGTTTGCCCGAGGTTGACCGCGACCGACTCGACCACCCCCGGCACGCGCGGCACGACGTGTGCCGTGCGGTCCTCGTCGAAGCGCACTTCGCCGGGGAACGACAGGCCAAGACTGATGCTCTGCGCCCGCGCCTCGGCCAGTTGAATGCCTGCGGCGGCGATCTGCTCGGCGCTCAATTCGATGTGGCCTTCTTCGGCATGTTCGCCTTCGGCGGCAGCGCCCTCCTCGGCGTGATCGGCGTGTTCGGAGGCCTCATCGGCATGCGCGTCGATATTTGAATTGGCCGGCCACATCGAACCGAGGCCAATGCCCAGCGCCAAGGTCGCCACCGCGACCACCATCAGTTTTTTATCCATGGAAACTCCTCTGCGCCGTGCCATCGCGCAGTTGTCTGAAAAGTGAAATTCAAGGGCTGACGCTGAGGTCGCCGTAGATCCGTTCGAGGCGCACGCGGGCGTCGGTCGCCTCACTGACGGCCTGGATGTATTGGCTGCGCGCAGCGATCAGGGTGCGCTGGGCATCGAGTACGTCGAGGAAACCGAACTTGCCCATTTCGAAACCGCGCGTGGCGCTGTCCACTGCGCTTTGTGCGGCAGGCAGGATGGTCTGGTTGAACGCGTTGACTTCGCCGTTGGCGGTCTGCCATTGCTCAAGGCTGGTCTGGACTTCGGTGCGCAAACGCAGCTCGGTGGCGTTGCGCAGATCCCGCGCCTGATCGGTGCGGCGTGCGGCGGCGAGCACGTTGCCCTGATTGCGGTTGAACAGCGGAATCGGCATCGACAGCCCGACCACGTTGACCCGTTCGCGCTCGGTTTCGCTGTACTGACTGCCGATGCTCACGGTCAGATCGGGAATGCGCTGCGACTTTTCCAGGCCCAACGAGGCTTCGCGCTGATCGATCTGCAGTTTCGCCAGACGCAGCTCGGCGGTCTGGTTCAGACGCTCGAGCAAACGGCCGGGCGGCGGCAGCGTGGCGAGGTTTTGCGTGGCGGGTTGCACGTTGGTCGAGGTCGGCAACGGTGCGCCCATGACCTGCGCCAGTTGCTGATAGGCATTGGCCTGATCGCGTTCGGCGCGGCTCACCTCCAGGCGCACTTCCGAGAGCTGCACCTGTGCTCGCGTGCCTTCGACCGGCGACGATTTACCGGCCTCGATCCGCCCCTGAGCAACGCGCACACCGTGCTCGGCCAGTTGCAGTGACTGACGCGACAGCTGCAAGCGTTGCTGCGCGGTTTGCGCGCTGTTGAACGCCTGAATCACATCGGCGCGCAAGGCATTGCGCTTGCGCTCCAGTTCGATACCGGCAGCGTCCTGCGCACGGCTGGCGACATCGATGCGCGCGCCGCGTTTGCCGCCCAGTTCAATCGGCTGGCTGAGCATCACCGTGGTGGTGCGCGAGTTGCGCCGGGTGTCTTCGGCTTCCCACGACACCTCGGGGTTGGGGATCAGTCCGGCCTGTTGGCGGTCGCCCTCGGCTATGCCGATTTCCCACTGCGCGGCGGCAAGATCGGGATTGCCGGCTAAGGCACTTTGCAGCGCCTGATCCAGCGTCAGGGTCGATGCGCTGGCCAGGCTGCTGCTCGCCAGCAACAAGAGGCCGCTGGCGGTTTTGTTCAGGCGTGATCGCGCCGTCAGTTCGATTAAACCGGGCAATGGAGGACTTCCTTTAATTCAGGATTTTTCGATGCCGCCACGTTAGGGTTTTGAACTTATCGACAAGGTGACTGGAACATTACAAATCCGTTATCCACGGTTTGGCAAAGTTGTTTTGTTCTAGGATGCGAAGTGCAATCGGCTTTGCCGCAATACATAGAAACAAATACTCGGTAGTTAACTGCTGAACAGTACTTGTCGGAATCAAACTTACGAGAATCACGTGGTCCGCGCTGCGGCGGACTGTCGCACAGCCCCGGTTTAAAGCATTGGGTTGTTGACCCTGTAGCCGCTACAACCTTTATCGTTGCGGACATCCCCTCACCCCAGCCCTCTCCCGGGGGGAGAGGGGCCGACCGAAGTGTCTCGCGTTTTTTATCGACCTGTTACATCAAGTCGATTATGGATTCAGTAAAATTTTTTTCACGTTGGCGTAGTTCTGAAATATCCCGCATTCAGTCCCCTCTCCCTCGGGGAGAGGGTTAGGGTGAGGGGTATGCCTTAATTAGATATCCATTAAATAAAAGTGGTGATAGATCATGCGAATCCTTGTCGTCGAGGACGAGCTTAAAGCTGCCGAATACTTGCATCAGGGTTTGACCGAAAGTGGTTATATCGTTGACCACGCCGCCACCGGTGCCGATGGATTGCATCTGGCGCAACAGCAGGCCTATGACCTGATCATTCTCGACGTGAACTTGCCGGAACTGGACGGCTGGGGCGTGCTGGAACAACTGCGCCGCACCCACTCGACGCGGGTGATGATGCTCACCGCGCGCGGGCGGCTGGCGGACAAGATTCGTGGTCTGGATCTGGGCGCCGACGACTATCTGGTCAAGCCGTTCGAGTTTCCCGAACTGCTGGCGCGGGTGCGCACCTTGATGCGCCGCAGTGAAAACATCCCAGTGCCACAGGTGTTGAAAGTCGCCGATCTGGAGCTGGATCCGGGCCGGCATCGGGCGTTTCGTGGCGAGCAGCGCATCGACCTGACCACCAAGGAATTTGCCCTGCTGCACTTGCTGATGCGCCAGTCCGGCGAGGTGCTGACCCGCACGCAGATCATTTCGCTGGTGTGGGACATGAATTTCGACTGCGACACCAACGTGGTCGAAGTGTCGATCCGGCGCTTGCGGGCGAAGATCGATGACCCGTTCGACAACAAGCTGATCCACACCCTGCGCGGTGTCGGCTATGTGCTGGAGGCGCGAGAATGAGGCCGGCCAGCCTGTCGATGCGCCTCGGTCTGACGGTAAGTATTCTCGGCGCGCTGTTGGTGGTATTCCTGGCGATCCTCGCCTATTTCGCCCTGACCCATGAGCTGAATGCGCTGTCCCGCGACAGCCTGCAAAAGAAGATGGCGCAGGTGGAGCACAGCCTGTCGCTGTATGTCGACGCCAATGAGGTCAGTGGCAAGCCGCACATTCTGCTCGATCAGGTCATGGGCCACGACAACCTGACGCTGACGATTTATGACCGCTCGAACCTGCGTACGCCGCTGCTCAAATCCGGCTCGGGACTGAAGGATCCGCGCGCCGAATTGCGCGCAGTACGAGGCACTACCGAGCAGTTGGCCTATAGCGACAGCATCGATGACGAGGGTGCGAAGTTCCTTACCGCGTCGGAGCTGATTCGGCTCAAGGACGGCAGCAGCGTGCCGGTGCTGCTGTCGATGGACAACGCGCACGATCAGGCGCTGCTCAGCGCCTATCTGCGCTCGACGCTGATTGCCTTGCCGCTGTTGCTGGTGTTCATCGGCCTGACGGCGTGGGGCGCGGTGCAGCGTGGATTGGCGCCGCTGCGCGAGTTTCGCAAAGTGGCGGCGATGGTCTCGACGCAGGACCTGGAGCATCGGCTGTCGGTGGTGAACATGCCGCAGGAGTTGAGCGAACTGGCGCAGGGCATCAACTTCATGCTGCATCGCCTCGATGCCGGGGTGCAGCAGTTGTCACAGTTCTCCGATGACCTGGCGCATGAACTGCGCACGCCGATCAACAACCTGATGGGCAAGGCCCAGGTGACGCTGTCGCGCGAGCGCACGAGCGAGGAATACCAGGACGTTCTGGTGTCGTGCACCGAGGAGCTGGAGCGCGTGGCGCGGATTGTTTCCGACATGCTGTTTTTGGCGCAGGTCAGTCATCCGTCGGCACTGGCGCCGTTTGAATCGGTGGCGCTGGAGGAGGAAGCGGCGAAGGTCGCGGAGATGTTTTCGCTGGCGGCGCAGGACAAGCAGATTCATTTGAATGTTGTTGGCAGCGCATCGGTGTTGGGCGATCGGCTGATGATCCAGCGGGCGATTTCCAATCTGCTGTCGAATGCGCTGCGTCATTGCCCGAACGGCAAAACCATCACCTTGCTGATCGAGCAAGGCGCAACGCAGGCTTCACTGCTGGTGAGCAATCCCGGCGCCGGCATCGAGGCGCAACATCTGCCGCATCTGTTCGACCGCTTCTACCGCGTCGACAGCGCCCGCTCGCGCTCACAGGGCAGCACCGGGCTGGGGCTGGCGATCGTGCGCTCGATCATGAGCCTGCATCAGGGGGTAGCGGAGGTGAAGAGCTTGCCAGGTGTCATGACCGTGTTCCGCCTCGGTTTTCCTGCGGCGACACCCATGGCCCCATCGCTTGCAGGCAAGCTCCCACAGTGATTTGCGGGGTACTCAGGTTTTGTGACCACCACTGAAACCTGTAGGCCTTCACCTGCTCGCGATGGCGGTGGATCCTGCAACATCTGCACTGCCTGATACTGAGCCTTCGCGAGCAAGCTCGCTCCCACAGGGACAGTAGTCATTCACAAAATGTGTGGACACCGCCAAAACCTGTGGGAGCGAGCTTGCTCGCGAAAGCGTCGGATCAGGCGATATCCATGTTGAATGTCAGAAAGCAATCGCTTGCAGGCAAGCTCCCACAGTGGTTTCGGGTGCACACTGAATTTGTAAGCAACACAGAACCCTGTGGGAGCGTGGCTTGCTCGCGAAAGCGGTAGATCAGGCAACAAAAAAAACGGCACCTCACGGTGCCGTTTTGCTTTTCACACATCAACCATCACTTACGCGCATCCGCCCACGATTTCAGCAGTTCGTTGTAGCTCACGGTCTCGCCCTGCGGCTTCTCGTTGGCCAGTTTTGGTTTTGGTGCGCCCGGTTGGTCGAACCAGTATTGCGCGTCGCGTTCCGGGTTCATTTTCGGGGCGCATACTGCTTGCGCCTTGGAGCGTTCGAGGCGGGTCATGATTGCGTCCTGATCCTTGGCCAGGCCGTCCAGCGCCTGTTGCGGAGTCTTCTCGCCGCTGGCCGCTTCGGCGATGTGGCTCCACCACAATTGCGCCAGGCGCGGATAGTCCGGCACGTTGGTGCCGGTCGGGGTCCATTGCACGCGGGCCGGGCTGCGGTAGAACTCGACCAGGCCACCGAGTTTCGGCGCCAGATCGGTCATCGCCTGCGAGTTGATGTCCGACTCGCGGATCGGCGTCAGGCCGACGATGGTTTTCTTCAGCGACACGGTTTTCGAAGTGACGAACTGCGCGTACAGCCACGCCGCCAACTTCTGTTTCTCAGGGGTGGATTTCATGAATGTCCACGAACCCACGTCCTGATACCCGAGCTTCATGCCCTCTTCCCAATACGGCCCGCGCGGCGACGGCGCCATGCGCCATTTCGGCGTGCCGTCGGCGTTGACCACCGGCAGGCCCGGTTTGGTCATGTCGGCGGTGAACGCGGTGTACCAGAAGATCTGCTGGGCGATGTTGCCTTGCGACGGCACCGGGCCGGACTCGGAGAAGGTCATGCCCGCCGCTTCCGGTGGCGCGTAGGCCTTGAGCCAGTCGACGTATTTCTGCGTCGCGAACACCGCCGCCGGGCCGTTGGTGTCGCCGCCGCGGGTCACGCTGGAGCCGACCGGGTGGCAGTCCTCGACGCGAATGCCCCACTCGTCCACCGGCAAGCCGTTGGGCAGGCCCTTGTCGCCGCCACCGGCCATGGAAAACCAGGCATCGGTGAAACGCCAGCCCAGCGACGGGTCTTTCTTACCGTAGTCCATGTGTCCGTAGACGCGTTTGCCGTCGATCTCCTTGACGTCTTCGCTGAAGAATTTGGCGATGTCTTCATAGGCCGACCAGTTCACCGGCACGCCCAATTCGTAGCCGTACTTTTCCTTGAACTTGGCTTTCAGATCGGCGCGTTCGAACCAGTCGGCGCGGAACCAGTACAGGTTGGCGAACTGTTGGTCGGGCAGTTGATAGATCTTGCCGTCCGGCGCGGTAGTGAACGAGATGCCGATGAAGTCCTTGATGTCGAGGGTCGGCGAGGTGAAGTTCTTGCCTTCGTTGGCCATCAGGTCGGTGATCGATTCGGTCTTGCCGTAGCGAAAGTGCGTACCGATCAGGTCCGAGTCGTTGACCCAGCCGTCGTAGATGTTCTTGTCCGACTGCATCACCGTCTGCATTTTTTCCACCACATCGCCTTCTTGCAGCAGGTCGTGGGTGAGCTTGATCCCGGTGATTTCGGTGAACGCCTTGGCCAGCACCTTGGACTCGTATTCGTGGGTGGTCAGGGTCTCGGAAACCACTTTGATTTCCATGCCGCGAAACGGCTCGGCGGCCTTGATGAACCACTTCAATTCTTCGAGTTGCTGATCGGCCGTCAGGGTCGACGGCTTGAATTCACTGCCGATCCATTTTTTCGCAGCGTCTTCGTAGGCATCGGCCCAGGCAGATGCGCTCAAACCGCTGAGTGCCAGCAAGGCTGCCAATGAAATGCTATGTCGCAGCTTATTGTTTTTGTCGAACATAGAGACCTCCAGTTTGAGTTACGGAGCACGATTGCCGAGCGACTCGACTAGCCCCAGCGCATCACAACCAACAGCCACACCAGAGACAGCGCGGACGCCACCCAGATGCTCCAGTCGGTGACGCCGATTACCAGCAGATGCAGGTAGGCGCTGCCGAGAAGACCGATGAACAAGCGATCGCCACGGGTGGTGGCAATCGGCAGAAAACCGCGTCGCAGGATGCTTGGCGAGCGCAATTCCCAAGTGGTCATGCCCACCAGCAGCAGGCCGATGGCAATAAAGAACCCCGCCGTGGGGGTGGTCCAGCTCATCCATTCCATCATGCGTTCCTCAGACCCGACCGAGGGCAAAGCCCTTGGCCACGTGGTTGCGAACAAACCAGATCACCAGCATGCCCGGCAGGATGGTCAGCACCCCCGCCGCCGCCAGCACGCCCCAGTCGATGCCCGAAGCCGACACCGTGCGCGTCATCACCGCGGCAATCGGCTTGGCGTTGACCGAAGTCAGCGTGCGCGCCAGCAGCAGTTCGACCCAGGAAAACATGAAGCAGAAGAACGCCGTGACGCCGATGCCCGAGCCGATCAGCGGGATGAAAATCTTCACGAAGAACTTGGGAAAGCTGTAGCCGTCGATGTACGCGGTTTCGTCGATTTCCTTGGGCACCCCGGACATGAAGCCTTCAAGAATCCACACCGCCAGCGGCACGTTGAACAGGCAGTGCGCTAGCGCCACGGCGATGTGCGTGTCGAACAGCCCGATCGACGAATACAGCTGGAAGAACGGCAACAGAAACACCGCCGGTGGCGCCATGCGGTTGGTCAGCAGCCAGAAGAACAGGTGCTTGTCGCCGAGGAAGCGATAGCGCGAAAACGCATAGGCCGCCGGCAGCGCCACACTCAGCGAGATCACCGTGTTCAGGCTGACGTAATACAGCGAATTGAGATAACCGGTGTACCAGCTCGGATCGGTGAAAATCACCTTGTAGTTGTGCCAGGTGAAATCCTGGGGGAACAGGGTCAACCCGCCGAGAATTTCCGTGTTGCTCTTGAACGACATGTTCAGCAGCCAGTAGATCGGCACCAGCAGAAACAGGATGTACACCAGCAGCGGAATCAGCTTTCTCTTGCTCATGGCCGGGCCCTCAGCGGTTGGCGTCGGAATGGGTCATGGCGGTGTAGAACAGCCACGAAACCAGCAGGATGATCAGGAAGTACACCAGCGAAAACGCCGCCGCCGGCCCCAGATCGAATTGGCCGACCGCCATCTGCGTCAGCGTCTGACTGAGGAAGGTCGTGGCATTGCCCGGCCCGCCACCGGTGAGCACAAACGGCTCGGTGTAGATCATGAAACTGTCCATGAAACGCAGCATCACCGCGATCAGCAGCACGCTTTTCAACTTCGGTAACTGAATATGGCGGAACACTGCCCACGCCGAGGCGCGGTCGATTCGCGCCGCCTGGTAATACACGTCGGGAATCGCCCGCAACCCGGAAAAACACAGCAGCGCCACCAGCGAAGTCCAGTGCCAGACGTCCATCACCAGCACCGTGACCCAGGCGTCCATGGTGTTGGCCGCGTAGTTGTAGCTGATACCCAGTGCATTCAGGCTCGAGCCGAGCAGACCGATGTCGGCGCGACCGAAGATCTGCCAGATGGTGCCAACTACGTTCCACGGAATCAGCAGCGGAATCGCCAGGATGATCAGCACCACCGACGACCAGCGGCCCTTGGTCGGCATGGTCAGGGCGACGGCGATACCCAACGGAATTTCGATCAGCAGCACGCAGGCCGAGTAGATGAATTGGCGCAGCAGCGAGTCATGCAGACGCGGGTCGAGCAGCACCTGCTTGTACCAGTCGGCGCCGACAAAGTAGCGGCTGGACTGGTCGAAGATGTCCTGTACCGAGTAGTTGACCACGGTCATCATCGGGATCACCGCGCTGAACGCCACCAGCAGAAATACCGGCAACACCAGCCACCAGGCCTTGTTGTTCTGCACCTTGTTCATGGCTGCACCTCGTCGTCGGCTTCGAGCAGAAACTCATCGGCATAGACCATCAGCCACTGCGCCGGAAAACTGATATACGCCGTGCCCTGCGGCACCGGTTTGTCTTCGGCCAGACGCACCTTCAGCGGCGCGCCATCGAGGTCGAGGGTGAGGATCTTGTAGGTGCCGAGGTCTTCGACGTGAACCACCCGCGCCTGCATCGCCTCGTCAAACGGCTCGTCCCAGACGTGAATGAATTCGGGGCGGATGCCGACCTTCAGATTTTTCCACTGACCGTGTTCGATATGCCGTTGCAAGGCGTCGGACAACGGCAAGTGCGTCGAGGCGAAACCGACCCCGCCCGGCTGCGGCTGCACCTCGATCAGGTTCATCCCCGGGCTGCCGATGAAGTAGCCGACAAAGGTGTGAGTCGGCCGCTCGAACAATTCCCGGGGCGTGCCGAACTGCACGATCTGTCCGCCGTACATCACTGCGATCTTGTCGGCGAAGGTCGAGGCCTCCAGTTGATCGTGGGTGACGTAGACCATGGTGATGTTGAACTGCTCGTGGATCTGCTTGAGCTTGCGCCGCAGTTTCCACTTCAGGTGCGGGTCGATCACCGTTAGCGGCTCGTCGAACAGGATTGCGGAAACGTCGTCGCGCACCAGGCCACGGCCCATGGAGACTTTCTGTTTTTCGTCGGCGGTGAGGTTGCGCGCCTTCTTGCTCAGCAGGTTTTGCAGGTCGAGGACTTCGGCGATTTCCTGCACCTTGCTGAGCACTTTCGCCTCGGCCATGCCCTGATTGCGCAGGGGGAAGGCAAGGTTGTCGAACACGCTCATGGTGTCGTAGACCACCGGGAACTGGAACACCTGAGCGATGTTACGCTTCTCCGGGGTCAGGTCGTTGACCGCTTTGCCATCGAACAGCACATGCCCTTGCGAGGGGCTGAGCAGGCCGGAAATGATGTTGAGCAAGGTCGACTTGCCGCAACCCGAAGGGCCTAGCAAGGCATACGCGCCGCCCTGCTCCCAAATGTGATCCATCTCGCGGATCGCGTAATCGTCAGGCCCGCTCGGCTGCTTGCTGTAGCTGTGGGCGAGGTGCTGCAAACGGATTTCGGCCATCAGGCAACCCTCGCGACACGTTGACCCGGTGCCTGCACCAGACGGCCCTGCGCATCGAACACGAACAGTTTGTGGGTCGGGATGTAGATGCGGATCGGCGCATCGACGTCGTATTCGTGAACCCCCGGCAGGTGCAGCACCAGCAGGAAATGCTCGTTGCGCACGTGCAGGAAGGTTTCCGAGCCGCTGATCTCCGCCACTTCGACGGTAACCGCCAGCTCCAGATCGTCATCGTTGCTCGGCACCAGCGAGATATGGCTGGGGCGCACGCCAAAGCGGAACTCGCCCTCACCCACCGGGCGCAGGTCGACGTTCAACGGGAAGTGCACGAAATTGGCGAAGCTGACTTCGTTGCCGGCGATGCGCCCGGGCATCAGGTTGATCGGCGGCTCGGAGAACAACTCCGCCGCCAGCACGGTTTGCGGCTGGTGGTAGACCGAGGTCGATGGGCCGCTCTGGATCACCCGGCCCTCGTGCAGAATCGTCGTGGTGCCGCCCAGCGCCAAGGCTTCGTTGGGTTCGGTGGTGGCGTAGATCGCAATGGTGTGGCGCAGCTTGAACAGCTCGCGCATTTCCTGGCGCAGTTCTTCGCGCAGCTTGTAATCAAGGTTGACCAGCGGCTCGTCGAACAGGATCAACTCGGCGTCCTTGACCAACGCCCGGGCCATCGCCGTGCGCTGCTGCTGGCCGCCGGACAGCTCCAGCGGATAGCGCTGCAGGAACTTCTCGATGCGCAGCATCTTCGCGGTTTCCAGCACTTTGCTATGGATTATTTCTTTGGAAACACCGGCCTGACGCAGCGGCGAGGCGATGTTCTCGAACACGGTCATGCTCGGGTAATTGATGAACTGCTGATAAACCATCGACACGTTGCGCAGGCGCACCGGGCGCTGGGTGACGTCGACGCCGTTCATCAGGATCCGGCCGCTGTCGGGCTTGTCCAGGCCTGCCATCAGGCGCATCAGGCTGGTCTTGCCGGACAGCGTGCGGCCGAGCAGAACGTTGAAAGATCCGGGTTCGAATTTCAGGCAGGCATCGTCGATCCAGGTCTGGCCCTCGACGGTGCGGCTGACGTGCTCCAGGGTGAGTGACATGGCTCGGCCTTTTTATTATTGGAGTCAAGCGACCTGTGCAGCAGAGCGACATTCGTGCCAGAAATGGCAAGTGGTTGATTTGTCGTGAAAAGGGCTGAAAACGCGGGGATCAGGCGTTCATTGCTGAACACATTTGAACAGCTGGGCGATTGACAATGAACAATAGTGAACAACACTCTATGAACTCATTTCGGTGAACACCGGAGATCCTGTGGGAGCGAGCTTGCTCGCGAATGCGGTGTGTCAGTCGATGTAAATGTGTCTGATATACCGCTTTCGCGAGCAAGCCCGCTCCCACAGTTTTGATCTGTGTTGGTTTTGAAAGCAGTGCCATAACAACAATAAAATGCCCTTCAGAGGCCCACCACCATGGCCGCACCTGCCCCGCCGCTGTCCCACGACGCGATTGTCCAGACCTCCTGGCAACGTTGCCGCGCCTTCGGCCTTGACCACCAGAGCGCCCCGGCCTTCGATCAATTGCCCGCCGCCGGCATCGCCCAGCTGCTCGACCGTCACCACGCGCTGGTGCAAACCACCCATCAGGAAGTGCTGCCGTATTACGAGAACATCCTCAGCAACTCCAATTGCCTGATCATGCTCGCCGACCATCAGGGTCAGGTGCTGACCTCGTGGGGCACTCAGCGCTTTATCGAGCCGAACCTGGCCCGAGGGTTTAGCGCCGGGGCGAGCTGGATGGAGCGCTGCAGTGGCACCAATGCGATCGGCACCGCGCTGGCCTGCGAGCAAGCGGTACACATCGAGCACGATGAACACTTTCTCAAAGCCAACCGTTTCATGACCGGTTCCGCCGCGCCGATTTTCGATGCCGAGCGCAAGGTTATCGCCGTACTCGACGTGTCCAGCGACAGCTATCTGCCGCCCTCGCACACCCTGGGCATGGTCAAGATGATGAGCCAGACCGTGGAGAACCGGCTGATCCTCAACCTGTTCCACGGCCAGCACTTTCAACTGACCTTCAACACCGGGTTGAACAACCTCGACAGTCAGTGGGCGGGTTTGCTGATTTTCGATGAGAGCGGGCAGGTGCTGTCGGCCAATCGCCGGGCGGACAATCTGCTCGGCGTGCGCCTGTCGCGGGTCAGTGTCGAGAGCCTGTTCAACGTGTCGCTGCTGGAGCTGCTGAATCAGCCCGACGGCTTGCCATTCGCCCTGCAGACCTCCGGGCGCAACCGTTTTCAGTGTTTGTTGAAGCGGCCGCAACAGGCAGCGGTTCAGCCTCGGGTATTTGCTGAACCGAAAAGCGCCGAAACGTCGCTCAAACCCGCGGGCGCCATCAGCCTCAGCACCCTGCACTTCGGTGACAGCCGGGTGGAAAAAGCCGTGCGTCAGGCCGAACGCCTGCTGGAGAAAGACATTCCGCTGCTGATCCACGGCGAAACCGGAGTCGGCAAGGAAGTCTTCGTCAAAGCCCTGCATCAGGCCAGCTCGAGAAGCAAACAGGCATTTATCGCCGTCAACTGCGCGGCGATCCCCGCCGAACTGGTGGAATCAGAACTGTTCGGCTATGAAAAAGGCGCGTTCACCGGCGCCAACCAGAAAGGCAGCATCGGCCTGATCCGCAAAGCCGACAAAGGCACCCTGTTCCTCGACGAAATCGGCGACATGCCGTTGCCGACTCAGGCGCGGTTGTTGCGGGTGTTGCAGGAGCGCTGCGTGCAACCGGTGGGCAGCAGCGAGTTGTTCGCGGTGGACTTGCGGATCATCTCGGCGACCAACCGCTCTTTACGCGAGCAAGTGCAATTGGGCCGATTTCGTGAGGACTTGTACTACCGAATTGGCGGTTTGACACTGGAACTGCCGCCGCTCAGAGAGCGCAGTGATAAAGAGGCGCTGTTCAAACGCCTGTGGGAGCAGCATCGCGAACCGACGCAATGGGCCGGGCTCAGCCGCGAAGTGCTGGAGCTGTTCGAGCGGCACCCGTGGCCGGGTAATCTGCGTCAGGTCAGCAGCGTGATGCAGGTGGCGCTGGCGATGGCCGAGGAACAGCCGGTGCGGCCGGAGCATTTGCCGGATGACTTTTTTGTCGATCTGGAGATGGAGCCGGTGGAGAGCGTGCAGCCGCTGGGGCTGGATCTGAATGATGTGGAGGCGTTGAACCGGGAGTTGAAAGCAGCCGGGGGCAATATTTCGCATCTGGCGCGGCGGTTGGGGGTTAGTCGCAATACCCTTTACAAGCGCTTGCGCCAGGCTGAGTGACAGGGTGGCTGAACCGGCCTCTTCGCGAGCAAGCCCGCTCCCACAGGGGATCCGTGTCGTACACAAAAATCAGACATGACAAAAATCCAATGTGGGAGCGGGCTTGCTCGCGAAGGCGCCAGCCCAGTCACCCCACAACTATCAATCCGCCCTCATTGACCGAACCGACTAGACTGTGACGAAATGTTTCAGTTTTTTGCCCCGCCATTGATCCACACACCTCCCTCCTCCTGATCCTTACAGGACACGTGCTTTGACCAACATCTGTTCCACCGGCCTCGATATCGGCTTCGCTTCGCTGGACTACCTGCAGATCGGCTTCCTCGGCATCATTCAAGGCATCACCGAGTTGCTGCCCGTTTCCTCCACCGCGCATATGCGCATCGTCCCGGCCCTGCTCGGCTGGCCGGATCCCGGCTCGGCGTTTTCCGCAGCGATGCAACTGGCCGCACTGGCGGCGGTGGTCAGTTATTTCTGGCGCGATGTCCGCCAAGTGGTCGGCGGCAGCGTCGATGCGGTGCGCCAACGGGATTTCAACAATCGCTGGTTCATCCTCGCGGTGGCCATCGTGCTGGCGACCATCCCCATCGGCATCGCCGGTATAGCTTTGTCATCGACACTCAACGCCTGCAACTCGCCCCTTCGCGGCCTGATGGTGATCGGGATTTCCTGCGTGGTCATGGCGGTGCTGCTGGCGGCTGCCGAACTCACCTGCCGCCATCGGCGCAGCGTGGACGAAATGCGTCTGCGCGACGCGCTGATCGTCGGCATCGCACAGATTGGCGCGCTGATTCCTGGGGTGTCGCGCTCCGGCTCGACACTGACGGCAGCGCTGTTTCTCAACTTCAAGCGTGAAGAAGCGGCGCGGTTTTCATTCCTGCTCGGGCTGCCGGCCATCGCCCTCGCCGGTTTGAAAGAGTTGTGGGTGTTGTTCCATGCCGACCTTCCCGCTGCCGTTTGGGGGCACCTGATTTTTGGTCTGGTGATCGCCAGCATCTCGGCGTTCTTCGCGATCTGGGGCCTGATGCGTTTTCTGGAGAAGTTCTCCACCTGGCCATTCGTCATCTACCGTGCGGTGCTGGGGATTTTCCTGATCGTCGCGGTCAGCACCGGCGCCTTGAGCTAAGGCCCCGCCAGAAAAAACAAAACCCGCACTCGGCGGGTTTTGTTTTAAAGCGGATCAAGCAATCAGTCAGCCAGACGCCAGGTCGTGCCGCCCTTGCCGTCTTCCAGCACCACGCCCATGGCGGTGAGCTGGTCGCGGATGCGGTCGGATTCGGCCCAGTCCTTGCCGGCGCGTGCCGCCAGACGTGCAGCAATCAGCGCGTCGACTTCAGCGGCATCGACACGCCCTTCGGCGCCCGCTTGCAGGAAGTCATCCGCTTCCAGCTGCAACACGCCCAGCACGCTCGCCAGTTCTTTCAGACGTGCCGCCAGACCTGCCGCTGCATCGAGATCGCTCTCGCGCAGGCGGTTGATCTCACGCACCATCTCGAACAGCACCGCGCAGGCTTCCGGCGTGCCGAAGTCGTCGTTCATCACCGTGGTGAAACGCTCGACGAAGGCTTCGCCGCCGGCCGGGGCCACGCTCGGCAGGCCTTTCAACGCGTGGTAGAAACGCTCGAGAGCGCCCTTGGCGTCCTTGAGGTTGTCTTCCGAATAGTTGATCGCGCTGCGGTAGTGGCTCGACACCAGCAGGTAACGCACGACTTCCGGGTGGTACTTGTCGAGCACATCGCGAATGGTGAAGAAGTTGTTCAAGGACTTGGACATCTTCTCGCCATTGATACGGATCATGCCGCAATGCATCCACGCGTTGGCGTAGGTCTTGCCGGTGGCCGCTTCGCTCTGGGCGATTTCGTTTTCATGGTGCGGGAACTCGAGGTCGCTGCCGCCGCCATGGATGTCGAAGGTCTCACCGAGGCAGCAGGTAGACATCACCGAGCACTCGATGTGCCAGCCCGGACGCCCGGCGCCCCACGGCGATTCCCAGCTCGGCTCGCCCGGCTTGGCGGCTTTCCACAGGACGAAGTCCAGCGGATCTTCTTTCGACTCGTCGACTTCGATGCGCGCACCGATGCGCAGGTCTTCGATCTTCTTGCGCGACAGCTTGCCGTAGCCCATGAACTTGGCGACGCGGTAGTACACGTCGCCATTGCCCGGGGCGTAAGCGAAGCCCTTGTCGATCAGGGTCTGGATCATCGCGTGCATGCCCGGAATGTGATCCGTGGCGCGCGGTTCCATGTCCGGCTTCTTGATGTTCAGGCGCGCTTCGTCTTCGTGCATCGCCGCGATCATGCGCTCGGTCAGCGCTTCGAACGACTCACCGTTCTCGCGGGCACGATTGATGATCTTGTCGTCGATGTCGGTGATGTTGCGCACGTAGGTCAGGTCGTAACCGCTGAAGCGCAACCAGCGGGTCACCAGGTCGAACGCGACCATGCTGCGGCCGTGGCCGAGGTGGCAGTAGTCGTACACGGTCATGCCGCACACGTACATGCGCACCTTGTTGCCATCCAGCGGCTTGAAGACTTCTTTGCTCTTGGTGAGCGTGTTGTAGATCGTCAGCACTTTATATTTCCTTGACGCTAAATCACTGGCCCCACGAATCACGCAGGGTCACGGTACGGTTGAATACCGGCTGACCTGGTTTCGAGTCCTTGATGTCGGCGACGAAGTAGCCTTCGCGCTCGAACTGGAAACGGTCTTCCGGCTGTGCATTGCCAAGCGATGGCTCAGCACGACAACCGGTCAGCACTTGCAGTGAGTCAGGGTTGATGTTGTCGAGGAAACTCGCGCTGTCTTCGGCCTTCTCCGGATTCGGAGAACGGAACAGGCGATCGTACAGACGCACTTCGCACTCGATGCTGGCAGCCGCCGGCACCCAGTGGATCACGCCTTTGACCTTGCGGCCTTCAGGGTTCTTGCCCAGGGTGTCCGGGTCGTACGAGCAACGCAGCTCGACGATGTTGCCGTCGGCGTCCTTGATCGCTTCGTCGGCACGGATCACGTAGCTGCCACGCAGACGCACTTCGCCGTTCGGCTCCAGGCGCTTGTAGCCCTTTGGCGGTTCTTCCATGAAGTCATCGCGGTCGATGTAGATTTCACGGGCGAACGGCAGCTGGCGCACGCCGAGTTCTTCTTTCTGCGGATGACGCGGCAGTTCGAGGTTCTCGACCTGACCTTCCGGGTAGTTGGTGATCACCACTTTCAACGGACGCAGCACGCACATGGCGCGCGGCGCGTTTGCGTCCAGATCCTGACGGATGCTGAACTCGAGCATGCCGAAATCGACCACGCCATCGGAACGGTTGGTGCCGATCATGTCGCAGAAGTTGCGGATCGACGCCGGCGTGTAGCCACGGCGACGAAAGCCGGACAGCGTCGACATGCGCGGGTCGTCCCAGCCATTGACGTGCTTTTCATCGACCAGTTGCTTGAGCTTGCGCTTGCTGGTGATGGTGTAGTTCAGGTTCAGGCGGCTGAACTCGTACTGACGCGGGTTGGCCGGCACCGGCAGGTTGTCCAGGAACCACTCGTACAGCGGACGATGGCTTTCGAATTCCAGGGTGCAGATCGAGTGGGTGATGCCTTCGATGGCGTCCGACTGACCGTGGGTGAAGTCATAGTTCGGGTAGATGCACCACTTGTCACCGGTCTGATGGTGATGGGCGTGGCGGATGCGGTACATGATCGGATCGCGCAGGTTCATGTTCGGCGAGGCCATGTCGATCTTCGCGCGCAGCACGCGGGCACCGTCCGGGAACTCACCGGCGCGCATGCGCGCAAACCAGTCGAGGTTCTCTTCCACCGAACGGTCGCGGAACGGGCTGTTCTTGCCAGGCTCAGTCAGGCTGCCACGGTATTCCTTGGCCTGCTCCGGGGTCAGGTCGTCGACGTAGGCCTTGCCGGCCTTGATCAGCTCCACCGCCCAGTCGTGCAACTGGTCGAAATACTGCGAGGCGTAGCGCACTTCGCCGGACCACTCGAAGCCCAGCCATTTGACGTCGCTTTCAATCGCGTCGATGTATTCCTGGTCTTCCTTGGCCGGGTTGGTGTCGTCGAAACGCAGGTGCGTGACGCCGCCGAACTCCTGGGCCAGGCCGAAGTTCACGCAGATCGACTTGGCGTGGCCGATGTGCAGGTAGCCGTTGGGCTCAGGCGGAAAACGGGTGACGATCTGGGTGTGCTTGCCCGAGTCCAGGTCTGCCTGGATGATCGGCCGCAGGAAATTGACCGGCACGGCAGGGCCGGACTTGGCATTCGAGGTAGGGTCGACAGTGGGCTTGCTCATAGGATCCTTGACTTACATGTGCGCGGCCGCAAAGGGGGCCAGACAAAACAAAGCCGCTATCATAGCCGATGCTGTCAAGGGGCTGACAGAGCGTGGCCTATAAAGGAGCGCATTTAATCGCCGGGATATGAAAAACAGCCTCGAAATTCGCGCCTGTCACGCTAAACTGCGCACCTTGGCCGAAGCAGGCTGAACCGGTTTCGGGACGCAGTGTCCGAAAACCACGAATTCCTTATAAAACGCTTCATTGAAAAAGAGCACCGATCATGACTCAAGTCAAACTGACCACCAACTACGGCGACATCGTCATCGAACTGGACGCTGAAAAAGCGCCGATCACCGTTGCCAACTTCCTTGAATACGTTAAGGCCGGTCACTACGAAAACGTAGTCTTTCACCGTGTGATCAAGGGTTTCATGATCCAGGGCGGCGGTTTCCAGCCTGGCATGCAGGAAAAGAAAGACAAGCGCGCCAGCATCCAGAACGAAGCCGACAACGGCCTGAAGAACGAGAAGTACACCCTGGCCATGGCCCGCACCATGGATCCACATTCGGCCTCGGCGCAGTTCTTTATCAACGCCACCAACAACAGCTTCCTCAACCACACTGCCAAGACCGCTCAGGGCTGGGGTTACGCCGTGTTCGGTAAAGTCGTTGCCGGCACCGATGTCGTCGACAAGATCGAAGCCGTTGCCACCACTTCCAAGGCCGGTCACCAGGACGTGCCGAAAGACGACGTGATCATCGAGAAAGCCGAGATCATCGAAGCGTGATATTGCTGATTTCAGACTTGCATCTGGAAGAGGAGCGCCCGGACATTACCCGGGCGTTTCTGGATTTGCTCGCCGGACGCGCCCGCTCGGCGAGTGCGTTGTATATCCTTGGCGACTTTTTCGAGGCATGGATTGGCGACGACGCCATGACGCCCTTCCAGCGTTCCATCTGCCAGGCCCTGCGCCAGTTGAGCGACAGCGGCACGGCGATCTTTCTGATGCACGGCAATCGCGACTTCCTGCTCGGCAAGGCCTTCTGCAAAGCAGCCGGCTGCACCCTGTTGAAGGACCCGAGTGTCGTGCAGTTTTACGGCGAGCCGGTGCTGCTGATGCACGGCGACAGCCTGTGCACCCGCGACGAAGCCTACATGAAGCTGCGCCGCTACCTGCGTAACCCGATCACCCTGTTCATCCTGCGCCACCTGCCGCTGAGCACCCGCCACAAACTGGCGCGCAAGCTGCGCAGCGAAAGCCGCGCGCAGACGCGGATGAAGGCCAATGACATTGTTGATGTCACACCTGAGGAAATTCCGCGGATCATGCAGCAATACGCGGTGAAAACCCTGATTCACGGGCATACCCATCGTCCGGCGATCCACAAGCTGCAACTCGGCGAGCAGGCAGCTAAGCGGATTGTGCTGGGGGACTGGGATCGTCAGGGCTGGGCGTTGCAGGTGGATGAGAACGGGTATGCCCTGGCACCGTTCGACTTTGCTCCGCCGCCGGCCCTGCCGCACGGCTGAAGATCGCCCCCCCTCACCCCAGCCCTCTCCCCCAGGGGGGCGAGGGGGAAAGGGAGCCGATCTTCATGCTATTCAAAACCTGAGTTCAACTCGGTGGCTCAGGTCGGCGGACCTCGAAAGAAACCCTCAGTCAGTCCCCTCTCCCTCCGGGAGAGGGTTAGGGTGAGGGGCTTTTGACCTTAGTGTCCTGAAGCAGCAGGCCCGGCCTTCGCCGCAAACGGCGGCTTCGCCAGCCACACAATCAGAATCAGCCCCATGAAGCCCCAGCCCAACAACGTGAAGTAATCCACGGTGGAGAGCATGTACGCCTGGCTGGTGAGGATCTGATCCATCTGCGCGTACGCCGATTGGCTCGCGCCGCCTAAATGGTTCAAGGTCTCGCGGGTCGCCGGCTCGAAGGTACTGATGCTTTCGCTCATGTACGCATGATGCTGATCGGCGCGGCGGATCCAGATCCATGTGGTCAACGATGCCGCAAAGCTGCCGCCCAGGGTGCGCAGGAAGGTTGCCAGGCCTGCGCCGTCGGCGATCTGGCTCGGTGGCAGGTCAGACATCAGGATGCTCAGGGTCGGCATGAAGAACAGCGCCACGCCGATCCCCATGAACAGCTGCACCAGGGCGATGTGCTGGAAGTCCACCTCGTTGGTGAACTCGGCGCGCATGAAGCAGCTCAGGCCAATCGCGAGGAACGCCAGACCGGCCAGCAGGCGCAGGTCGAACTTGTTCGCGTACTTGCCGACAAACGGCGACAGCAACACCGGCAGAATCCCGATCGGCGCCACCGCCAGACCGGCCCAGGTCGCGGTGTAACCCATCTGGGTTTGCAGCCACTGCGGCAGGATCAGGTTGATGCCGAAGAAACCGGCGTATCCAAGGACCAGCACCAGCGTGCCGATGCGGAAGTTGCGGTAAGCGAACAGGCGCAGGTTGACCACCGGATGCTGGTCGGTCATTTCCCAGATGACGAACACCGCCAGCGCGATCACCGAAATCGCCGCGCCGATGATGATGAAGTTCGACTCGAACCAGTCCAGGTCATTGCCCTTGTCGAGGATCACCTGCAACGCGCCGACGCCGATGATCAACGTGATCAGCCCGACGTAGTCCATCGGTTGGCGACTGGTTTCCACCGGGCGCTTGGCCAGTTGCGAGCGCACCACCATCACCGCAAAGATGCCGATCGGTACGTTGATGAAGAAGATCCACGGCCAGCTGTAGCTGTCAGTGATCCAGCCACCAAGAATCGGACCTGCAATCGGTGCGACCACTGTGACCATCGCCAGCAACGCCAGGGCCATGCCGCGCCTCGCGGGGGGATACACGGCAATCAACAGGGTTTGCGTCATCGGGTACAGCGGCCCGGCCACCAGGCCTTGCAGCACGCGGAAGCCTATCAATTCCGGCATTGAGGTGGAGATACCGCAGAGGAACGAGGCCAGCACGAACAGAATGGTGGCCCAGAGAAACAGCTTCACCTCGCCGAAACGCCGACTGAGCCAACCGGTCAGCGGCAGCGCGATGGCGTTGCTCACGGCAAACGAGGTGATCACCCAGGTGCCCTGCTCCGAACTCACCCCGAGGTTGCCGGAGATGGTCGGCAGCGCCACGTTGGCGATGGTGGTGTCGAGCACTTGCATGAACGTCGCCAGCGACAGGCCGATGGTGCTGAGCAACAGGCTGGGCGGCGTGAAAGAGGCGTTATTGCTCATTGTGAATCCTATGAAACCGGGTTGACGCTGCGTCTGTTAAAGAAGCAGTTGCCCATAAGGAACAGGCCCTTGTGATGAGGAAGTTCATCTGTGGTGAGGGGGTTTATCCCCGATGGGTCGCGAAGCGGCCCCTCCTTTGATTCAGAAAAGCTGGGTCTGCTGCGCAGTCCATCGGGGATAAATCCCCTCACCACAGTAAATCTCATCACCTTGAGAACCTGTTCCCACAGGGGGAAGATTCAGCGTTGCGCGGTCTTGCTCACCGCAGCGCTGTTGTCGTGAATCAGTTGCGCAATCATCGCGTCGGCTTCGGCCAGTTGGCGGTCGTAGACGTTGGTGCTGAACGAGGCCTTTTGCGGTGGTTGCTGGGCCAGTACCGGGCCGCTCTGGTCGTGCAGGTTCACTTCTACGTTGGTCGACAGGCCGACCCGCAGCGGGTGCTTGGCCAGTTCTTCGGCGTTGATGTGAATCCGCACCGGCACGCGCTGCACGATCTTGATCCAGTTACCGGTGGCGTTCTGCGCCGGCAACAGGGCGAACGCGCTGCCGGTACCGGCGCCGAGGCTGTCGACGGTGCCGCTGTATTTCACGCTGCTGCCGTAGATGTCGGACTCGATGTCCACCGGTTGGCCGATGCGCATGTCACGCAATTGGGTTTCCTTGAAGTTGGCATCGATCCACAGTTGATCCAGCGGAATCACCGCCATCAGCGCGGTGCCCGGCTGTACGCGCTGACCGAGTTGCACGGTGCGCTTGGCGACGTAACCGGTGACTGGCGCGATCAGGGTGCTACGGGCGTTGGTCAGGTACGCCTGACGCAGATCGGCAGCGGCGGACATCACGTCCGGGTGCGACGAAACCACGGTGTCATCGACCAGCGCGCTGGTGGTTTTCAGTTGCTGCTTGGCGTTGGCCAGGGCGTTTTGCGCCGAGGTCAGGTCGTCGCGGGCGTGGGACAGTTCTTCCTGGGAAATCGCCCCGCCAGCAGCGAGGTTTTTCCGGCGGTTGTAATTGTCCTGAGCCTTCTGCACCTCAGCCTGTTGCGCGTTGACCTGGGCTTTCATGCCATCGACGTTGCTGTACAGGCCGCGCACCTGACGTACAGTGCGCGCCAGTTTCGCCTGGGCACTTTGCAGGCCGACTTCGGCGTCGTTCGGGTCAAAGTTGATCAGCACCTGACCTTCGTGAACCAGATCACCATCGTCAGCGCCAATGCTGACCACGGTGCCAGTGACCAGCGGGGTGATCTCCACGACGTTGCCGTTGACGTAGGCGTCGTCGGTGCTTTCGTTGAAGCGCCCGATGAATTCGTGATACGCCCAGACGCCGGCCCCGGCGAGCAGGACCACGACGGCCAGCACCAGCAGCATGAATTTGCGTTTGCGTGGATTACCGGTGTCGGGGGTGTTGTCTTGAGTTTGAGTGTTTTCGGCAGTGGCCATGACAAATACCTGAATTAGTTGTGCGACGTGGCTGGGGTGGCGTTGGCTGCGGTCAGGGTTTCACCCTGAAAGCCGCCGCCCAGCGCTTGCATCAGTTGAATCGACAGGTCGATCTGCTCGGCATTGAGATTGGCCAGCTGACGCTGGGCCTGCAGCAATTGCTGCTCGATGCTGAGCACGTCCAGGTAGTTGCCGATGCCGGAACCGTAACGCTGGACGACGGTGTTGTAAGAATCCTGAGCAATCTCGGTGGCGTGTTGCTGCGCGCCGATCTGCCGGCCGATGTCACGCAACTGATTGATCGTATCGCTGACATCACCGAGGGCTTTCACCAGACTTTTGTTGTACTGCGCCACCGCCAGATCGTAATCGGCGTCGCGCGCATCGAGGTTGGCGCGCAGGCGCCCGCCGTCGAAGATCGGCACCGAAATGGTCGGGGCGATGCTGAAGAAACGACTGGCCGACCCGAACATCGCGTCACCCAACAAGGATTCGGCACCGGCCGAAGCCGTGAGGTTCAAGTTGGGATAGAAGCGGGTTTTCGCCGAGTCGATGTCCTTGCTCGCGGCCTCAACGCGCCAGCGCGCAGCGACCAGATCCGGACGCCGGCCGAGCAGTTCCGCCGGCAATACCGACGGCACCGCCACGGCGCTGGCTTGCAGAACTTTCGGTCGAGCAATTTCGTTGCCGCGATCCGGGCCTTTACCGAGCAGTACGGCCAGGGCGATTTTCGCGCTGTTCAGACGTTTTTCAGCGTCGATCAGGCTGGCTTCGGAACTGGCCTCAAGGCTTTGGGTTTGCTGGAACTGGTACTGGCTGTCGATCCCGGCACTCAAGCGGCGCTGGCTCAGATCAAGCATCTGTTTGGTGCGTTTCAGATCGTCGTTGGCCAGGTCGTAGACGATGTGCGCCTGACCCAAATCGCTGTAGGCCCGGGCCACGTCGGCGGCGAGGGTCAATTGCGCGGCCTGACGGTCGACTTCGGCAGCGCGAGCCTGACCGAGTGCAGCTTCCCAGGCATCACGCTGGCCGCCCCACAGGTCGAAGTTGTAATTGAAACCGGCGCTGACGTTACGCACGGTCGCGTAGGCATCGCCCTGCCCTCGCGGGTCCTGATCCTTGGCCAAGCGCGAACGGCTGATGCCGGCGCTGGCATCGAGGGTCGGATAGCGTTCGGCATCGGCGGCATACGCGGCGGCGCTGGCCTGATGCGCGCGGGCTTCGGCGATCTGCATGTCCGGGCTGTCGTGCAGGGCTTCGCGGATCAGCCCGTCGAGTTGCGGATCGCCAAGGCTGGTCCACCAGTCGCTCTTCGGCCATGCCGCCGGCGACAGGGTCACGCCGTTGAGGGACTGGCTGGCGTTGAGGCTTTTCGCGTCGAGGTTTTTGCCCTGTGTGTCGAGGCCGCTGTAGTTGGCGCAGCCGGCGAGGATCATCGCCGACAGCACCAGGGTCAGGCTGGTGCGCAAGGTTTTACCGCTCATTGTGTTCACCTAACCGCTGGATAGTGATCGGGTCACCGGCTGCCAGCAGGATTTTCTTGAGGATGTATTCCAGGGTTTTCAACTCGTCCGTAGTGACGGCACCGGCCAGTTCATTCATCGCATCGGCGCCGATGTGCGGCAGGCGATCGGCCAGTTGCTGGCCCTGCTCGGTGAGCTTGAGTTGCACCTGACGGCGATCGCCTTCGCTGCGTTGGCGAGCCAGGAAACCTTTCTGCTCCAGACGATCGAGCATGCGTGTCATCGAACCGCTGTCCAGCGACAAATGCCGGCACAGCTCGGCCGGGGTGTCGACGCCGAACTGGGCAATGATGATCAACACCTTGAATTGCGCGGCTGTGATGCCGTGGGGTTCCATGTGGGTATCGATGATCCGGTCCTTGAGCAGCGCGGCACGGCCGAGCAACAGGCCGAGATGGCAATGTTTGAATTCGTCCGGGGTGAAATGCTTCATGTGCTCACCTAATAACTGCCTAGGCAGTGAATGTATGTCGAGATGTTACTGCCTAGGCAGCGAATGTCAACGTAATAGTTAGGTTGCTTTGTAATTAGTTGACCAGTGGAGTGGGTTTTTGTGTTGCCCGCACTGACGCTTTCGCGAGCAAGCTCGCTCCCACAGGGATCTCATGCATACATGGATCAATGTGGGAGCGAGCTTGCTCGCGAAGGCAGCGACTCGGTGTAACGTCGGTCAGGATTTGTCGGAAGGATGCACAGCCGGCGGCTGGAGGGGATGCACTTCGCGCCCGCGCAAGGCCGTCAGCGCATAACCGCAAGCGCGTTTGATCACCGCATACATGCTGTGCCAGCCCGGCGGTGCCGGCTCGATGGCGGCATGCAACGCCCGTGCATAATCGAGCACCAGACCGGGCGTCCAGGCCATCACTTCGGCGCGTTTACGCACCTGCGCCGCCACCCAGAACTCGGGGCTGAGTATCACTCTGGCGAAATCGAGCATGCTCGAATGCCCGCGATTCATCGCCCCTTCAAGGGCTGCTTCGAGGCTGTGGGCGACGGCACTCGAGCAGTTGCGGCTGGTGAGGTTGTATGTGCTGTTCTGTCGATACTCAGCCCAGAACGCCTGCAACCGCCGGGCGTCATAGTGAGCAAAACTGACCTGAACCGAAGACGGACACCAGTCCGCCACCTCACCCGCATAGTCCGGCAGAAACCGCCCGGCGACATCGTTGTTCGGCGTCGCCCGCAGCAAGCGTACGAAATCCCCCGCCGAACGATCGATGTCATCCAGCGGGTAATGGCTGATGTAAATGTCCGGGCCACATTCCAGTGCCGCGTGGCCGGCGGAGATCACGCCGTTGATGTCGACCGCTGCGATATAGCGGTTGAGCAGACGGTTGCGCACCAGAGTGTCATCGACGGTGCCGCTGGGGGTCCAGACATGGATCACCAGCGCTGTGCTGGGGGCCGGCCCACCGACCGAGGCCGGACTCGCCAACGGTGGCTGGTGTTTGAAGCGCAGTGACTGGCGCAACAACGCGCAGCCCGAAAGAAAGATGCTCATGCCAATGCAGAAAGGCACCGTGCCCTTATACAACGTCGGATACGGTTCGAGGATGAACAGGCCAAAGGTGATTTCGAACAATCCGGTGAGCAGCGACAATCGCCAACCGACAAAGCGCACCACCACCGCAGCCGCCAGCCGAAAGCCGCCATCGAGCAGAAACGCCACACCGAACAGCACTGCCAGAATCAGGCTGGCGACATGTTGCCGGTCGACGATCAGCAGCCCAAGCAGCAGGAACGCCAGACCGCGCGCCTTGCGCAAAGCGGCGGCGGTGCCGGTCTGCGGTGCTGGCACCAGCAGGATAATCAGGGCCTCGAGTAACAGCAGATAGCCAAAGACATGCAGCGGAAAATACAGCACGCCGTCCAGTGCATCGATGAAGATCGCCACCCCGGCCGCGCCCCAGACAATGCCGGTCAGCGCCAGCGTCGACCAACGGTTACGGACAAAGTCATTACCGAGCAAGACCATACTCAAGCGGACCATAGGCGCAACCGGCAAGGTTTTGAGGGTTCGGTGAGTCTAATACATCCTGGAAAAACCGGATCGCAGCGTCACGACCCGGCTATTGGCCACGTTCTCAGAAATCGCGCTTGTAGAAGATATCCAGCGAACTGGCGACACCGCTGGCGGCTTCGACATATACCTTCTTGCTCAGCTTGTAGCGCAGCGCGATGGTGTTGGCTGGCTCGAACACGCCGACGCCATAACGCAAGCTGAGCTTCTCGGAAATATTACCGCTGGCGACCACGCTGGTGGTGTTGCCGCTGCCTTGGGTGTCGAGCTGGAAGTCCTGAATCCCCAGGTCTTTGGCCAGGCCGCTGGTGACCCCGGAACTGCCCATCAAGCCCAGGCCCAACGCCGCTTGCGCGAGCATGTTGTTGTCTTCGCCGTTGGTGCTCAACGGTCGCCCGAGCACCAGATACGACAACGCCTGCTCCTGACTCATCGCCGGTTCAGAGAAAATTTGCGTGGTCGGTTGCTCGGCGCTGCCGCTCAGGCGGATACCGGCGATCACGTCGTCGGTCTGGCGGATCGCTTCGATGTCCAGATACGGCTGATCGATCGGGCCGGCAAACAGCAGCCGCGCACGACGCACGTTCAGGCGCTGGCCATAGGCGCGGTAACGGCCGTCGTTGAGCCACAGCTCGCCACGGGTGTCCATGTTGTCGCCGATGTGCACGTGACCTTGCAGGTTGGCGGTCAGGCCGAACCCGGCGAAGCTCAGTTTGTCTTCGCCGACCACCACGTCGATGTCCATTTTCATCGCCATCGGTGGTTTACCCTCTTCGGTCTGCGCCCCGACGATGATCGTGTCGTCGGAAACCTTTACCGTCGATGGCGGCAGTTCACGCACGGTGATTTCGCCTCGCGGCACCTGTACCTTGCCGGCAATCTTCAGCTCATCGCCGGCCATGGAAATCTTCAGGTCCGGCGCCACTTCAAGCTTGGCGTACGGTTCAACGGTGACCGGCAATTGCGTGCCCTTGAGCGCCAGATCGACTATCAGCGCCTGCCCCCACGCGACGTTGCCATTGAGGCTGCCCTGGCCGGTCTTGCCGCTGTTCCAGCCGCCGTCCAGACGTACCGACTCACCGGCAATCACTGCTTGCAGTTGCAGATCCTTGAGTTCCGTCGGCAGCTCGGCGCCGGAGACTTCGCCGTCACTGAGTTTCACCGTACCGTTGACCAGCGGCGCCAGCAGTCCGCCGGATATCGTGCCGCTGCCGTTGAGGCGCCCGGTCAGTTTCTCGACCATCGGCACAAACGGCCGCGCCACCGACAGGTCCAGCCCGCTGAGACGGAAAGAACCGCTCAGCGGTTTGTTTTTCGGCAGCGGATTGAGCTGTGCCTGCACCATCAATTCGCCGAGCTTGCCGCCGACGAAGTTGAGTTCGGTGTCCACGCGCTTCGGTGTGAGTTTGCTGGTGAGCTTCAGGGTCTGGTACGGGAAGTCCAGCCACTGATCCTTTTCCTTCATGCGCAAGGTGCCGCCGCTGGCGTCGACGCTGACCACGCCGTTGGGGCCGCTGGCTGGCAGGTCCAGTTGCAGGTCGGCGTTGAGCTTGCCCTGCCAGGCGAAGTCTTTCGGTAGCCATTGTGCGAGGCTTTCAATCGGGAACTGCTTGAGGTGGTAACGCAGTTTCGGCTCCGGCAGCAGGCGCTGATCTTCACCGCACAGACTGGCATTACCGGACATCCAGCAATGCGCGCCGAAGTTGATCTTGCCGTCGGCGAGGCGTTCGAGTTTGGCCGGGCTCTGCAGTTTCCAGTCCTGGCCGCCGGCCTGAATATCGCCGCTGGCCAAACGACCGCGCCAGTTACCCTTGTCCAGATTGCCATCAAGGCCGAGGGCCAGTTTCAACTTCGGCCCGAGCAGGTCGAGGTTGAGTTTCTGA
Source organism: Pseudomonas fluorescens (assembly GCF_004683905.1). Taxonomy (NCBI): domain Bacteria; kingdom Pseudomonadati; phylum Pseudomonadota; class Gammaproteobacteria; order Pseudomonadales; family Pseudomonadaceae; genus Pseudomonas; species Pseudomonas fluorescens. The sequence goes on along the minus strand of NZ_CP038438.1, from coordinate 2,342,546 downwards.
CTCTTGATGTCGCCCTGAGCGCTGGCGGTCAATACGCCAAGATTGGTATCGCCGGCCTGAATGCCACTGCCTTTGAGATCGATCTTCGCCCGTTGCGCACTGTCGAGCGTGGCGTCGAGGTTGAGGCTTTGCAGGCGATTGTCCTGGAACGCCAGTTGCGAACCTTGCAGGCCGAGCTTGCCTTGCGGTGCTTTCAGCGTACCGGCAACGTTGACCTGACCCGTGACCTGCCCGCGCAACTGCGGCCAGAGCTGGGCCAGACGCGTCAGTTTGATGTCGATCTGCCCGGTGAGCTTCTGTTGCAGGCTGCCCTTGCCGCTGATGCTGTTGTCGCCGAGGCGGATTTGCAGCGCGTTGAGGTTCCATTGCTCATCGGCACCGTCGGCCTTGGCCTGGAGGATTGCCGGTTGCCCGCGCAATTTGCCTTTGAGGTCGAGGTCGGCGCTGAGGCTCAGGCGATCGCTCTTCATTTCGCCTTTGCTGCGCAGCGGCCCGGCCAGGGTGCCCGGCAACTCCGCAACCCAGTACGCCGGGTTCAGCGCAGAGAGATCCAGCGCGGTGTCCCAGGCGATGCCGTCGGCGAACTGCACGTTGACATGACCTTCGGCCTTGCCCTGCCCGGCTTCCATCTTCAGCTGTGGCAAGGCGATTTGCTTCAGGCTGCCGCTGAACGGACTGCTCAGGCTGAACGCCCCCGCCGGGCCATCGAGGTCGGCGGCGAAGTTACCGAGGTACTGACCGTCGGTGTAGGAGACTTCGCCGGTGAAGGTGCGCAAGGCGACTTGCGGCTCGTCGATTTCGTTATACAGCCGATGCCACGGGAAATCCTGCCAGTTGATGTTGGCCTGAGCCGTGAGGCCCTTGCTCCAGTCAACGCTGCCGGTGAGCTTGAGGCTTTGCTTATCGTTGGCCGTCAGGTCGAGGCCGGCGATCTGCGCGCCGCTGGCATCGACCTTGCCTTTGAGCAGCAGCGCCACCGGGCCTTTATCGGCGGGCAGCGTGGCATTGCCGTTGAGCTGATAACCGTTTTTCAGGTCACCTTCACCGGTCAAAACCAGTTGATTGAGTTGCAGAGTGTCCGGCAGATCGGCGCTCGGTTTGAATGCCTCAGAGGTGATACGCACCTTGGCCGGCAGGTTTTCCGCCAGCGGTTGCAGTTCGCCGCTCAACTGGCCGTCGAGGTAACCGTGGCTGTTGGCGTGCAGGTTGAGGGTTTTCAGCAGATCGCCGTCGACTTTCAACGCCAGCGTCCATGGGCCAGTGCCTGGGGACGGCAGGCTCAGGTCACCGGCGATGTTCAGCGGCCAGTTGCCGGTCGGTTGCAGCAGGCCGGAGAGGTTCAGGCTGAGGTCGTCGCGCTGCAGTTTCACGCTGTCGATCTGCATGCCCTGGGCGGTCCAGTGCGCCGCCAGTTGCAGGCCCTTGAGCTGCTCGCTGCCGTTGAACAGCAGGCTGCCGACTTGTACGTCGCCGAGTTCGATGGCCACCGGCAGTTGCAGATCCGGCAGTTTGATCGGGCCGCTTTCAGTGGTTTCTTCACTCGGCGGGAATTGCAGGATCACTTGATCCGCCTTGAGCTGTTCGATGCACAAAGTCATGCGGGTCAGGCACAGCGGTGACCAGGCGAAGATTGCCTTGTTCAGCTCGACGCGACTGCTGTCCTGCTGCCACAGCAGATGATCGGCGCTCCATTGGCCACCGAGACGGCCCTGGAAATTCTCCACGCTCAAACCCGGCACCAGGCTCAGCGCCCAACGGCTGCCGGCCTGCGTCCCGAGTACCGCGCTGATGCTCAATACAACCAACAGCACCAGCGCCAACAGCGCCAGTGCCGATATTTTCAAACCACGCTTCACAGCTCAGGCCCCATGGAAAAGTGCAGCCGGATGCCGCCGTCGTCGTCCAGCGCGTGGGCCAGGTCGAGGCGGATCGGCCCCACCGGCGAGACCCAGCGCACACCGATACCGACCCCGGTCTTGAGGTTCGGCAGTTCGAGTTTGTTGAAGGAGTTGCCCTGGTCGACGAAGGTCGCGACCCGCCACTTCTCGGCAATCGAATACTGGTACTCGACGCTGCTGGCGACCATGTAGCGTCCGCCAATACGGTCGCCCTTGGAGTTCTCCGGGGACAGACTTTGGTAGTCGTAACCGCGCACGCTCTGATCGCCACCGGCGAAGAAACGCAGGGACGGCGGTACCGAGTTGTAACCATTGGTGGCGCTGCCGCCGACCTGCACCCGACCGAGGAAGCGGTGGTTGTCGAACACCGTGGTCAGGCCTTTGATCAACGCCGTGCCATATAAGAGGTTGTTGTCCGAACCGAGGCCCTCCTTCGCCACCTTGCTTTCAAAGGTCAGGCGATAGCCGTTGTGCGGGTCGATGCGGTTGTCGCTTTTCAGGTACGAGTAACTGATGCCGGGCATCAGCAAGGTACTCAGGCCGGAGTCGTCGCCGAGTTCATATTCTTCGCGCTGCCATTTCAGCGAGATCACTCGCTGCCAGCCGCTGGGCAACTTGCTGTGCCATTCCGGGCCAAACGTCAGCAGCTTGCTCAGGGTGTCGGAGCCGTCGATGTCTTCGTATTGATAACCACCGGCCCAGCGCAGTTTGTCGGTCAGCGGCGGGTCAAGCGGGATGTCATAGAACAATCCGACGTTCTGCCGTGGCGCCGACAACTCGGCTTCCCAGCCGTAACTGTCGCCCTGCGGGTTGACCCAGTGGCGCGTCCAGTTGGCCTTGATCCGTGGGCCGACGTCGGTCGAATAACCGAGACCCAGGCCCATGGTGCGTGGCTTGCGGGTGTCGAGTTTGACGTCTACCGGAATCACATCGTTTTTCGCTGCCGTCGGCGCCGCATCGACGCGCACGCCTTCGAAATAGCCGCTCGATTGCAGGTCGCGGTTGAGTTCGGCGATCAGTTCGGAGTCGTAGGGATCACCGGCCTTGAACGGCACCATGCGTTGCAGCAGGTCTTCGTCGAACGGCGTGTCGCCCTCGAAACTGACCTTGCCCAGCGCATAACGCGGGCCGCTGTCGTAGATCAATTCAACGTCGGCCACCCCGGCACGCGGGTCGACCAAAAGTTTCTGGCTGGTGAAATGGCCACTGAAAAAGCCGAAGCGCGAGGCCTGGTTCTGGATCAGGCGTTTGGCGTCTTCATAACGCCCATGGTTGAGCACGGCGCCGGACTTGAGCGTGTCACTGCTCGGCACACGAAAGGATTTGAGGGAGGCGGCAGGCCCATCGACGCGGATGGTGACGTTGCGCAGACGAATCGGTTCGCCGGGATCGATGTTCAGCACCAGGCGCGGTTTTTCGCCGCCCTTCACGTCACTGTCGATCTGCGGCTGGTAATAACCCAAGGCCTGCGCGGCTTTGCGCGCCTGCTCCTCGGCCCCGCGACTGAAGCGCAGCAAGGCTTGTTCGTCACGATCGCCAAGGCTGCCGATATAACCTTCTATATTGGCCTTGAGTTCATCGTTGGACGGTTTGATCCGCACGTCCAATTCACTTTGCGCCAGCGCCGCGCAGCTGGTTAACAGCATGAGCACGCCACTGGTAAATCTTCCTGGAAACTTCATAGGCGCGGATGCTATCACGGGCTTGGGAGCGTGATAGAACAGGAAATTTCCGAAAAAGTTCTATGGCTAAGCCGTTGCAGTTTGTAACACCTGCGGATTGGCGTGGAAAAACACGTGCTCGCGCACCGGGCCGACGGCCACTTCGCCAATCTCCTCATAACCCTGACGTTTATAGAATTCCAGGTAGCGCGGGTTGCCGGTGTCGAGCACCACGCCTTGCGAGGTTTCATCCACTGCGCACCAGTTGTGAACCGCCGTCAGCAACTGCTCGCCGAAGTGTTTGCCCTGAAACTGCGGATGAATCCCCAGCAGCGGCAGCATGTGCACGGAGTCGCTGGGCACGCAGGCGGCCACCGCATCGTGATATTCCAGATAGCGCCGGGTGCAGCGGAATCCGGTGCTGAGCACCATGCGCAGGCGCCATGCCCAACTTTCGGTGATGCCCAGGCGACGCTGCGGCGGCGCGATCAGGGCGATGCCGATCAGCCGGTCGTTGACTAACAGGCCGATGGCCGGCTGATCCTGCAGAAAGTGCTGTTTGACCAGTTCACGCACCGTGGCCCGCACGCGCTGCTCGTAACCCGGCCGCTCGGCCTCGAACAGGTAACCGAAGGTCGGCTCGTGGCGATAGGCCTGATACAGCAGCGATCGGGCTTCGCGCGAGTAACCGCGGTCGAGCATGTTGATGTCGGCGATGGCGGTCTGGGTTTCAGGCATGACGGTGATTCTCCCCCGGGGCGCGGCTCAAATGACTGCGCTCTTGATGGTACGAACCTTTTGCGGGTGGCGCAGTTCCCCACAGGTATAGACCAAGCCAGACTCTTCATCGACCGGGCGGCCGTCAATCGCGAGCAGGCTCACTCCTACAGGGGTACGCATTCCAAATTGTAGGAGTGAGCCTGCTCGCGATGGCGTCAGCTCGGGCAACCCACATCCCACAGACAAAAATGATTTCTCCCACCCCACACTGGCCCCCATCCCACATGTCAGCTAGCATCGCCCTTTTGCCAGGACTGCCGACCATGAAGATTGTTTCCTTCAACATCAACGGACTGCGCGCCCGTCCGCATCAGCTGGCAGCGCTGATCGAAAAGCATCAGCCGGACGTGATCGGCCTGCAGGAAACCAAGGTCCACGACGACCAGTTCCCGCTGGAAGAAGTGCGTGCGCTGGGCTACCACGTTTATTTCCACGGTCAGAAAGGCCATTACGGCGTCGCCCTGCTTTCGCGCAAAGAGCCGATAGCCATTCACAAAGGTTTCGCCACCGATGAAGAAGACGCGCAGCGCCGCTTTATCTGGGGCACCTTCGCCGACGCCAATGGCGTGCCGGTGACCATCATGAACGGCTACTTCCCGCAGGGCGAAAGCCGCGATCACCCGACCAAATTCCCGGCCAAACAACGCTTTTACAGCGACCTGCAAACCCTGCTGGAAAGCCAGTTCCACAACGAACAGCCGCTGGTGGTGATGGGCGATGTGAACATTTCCCCGGAGGACTGCGACATCGGCATCGGCCCGGACAACATGAAGCGCTGGTTGAAAACCGGCAAATGCAGCTTCCTGCCGGAAGAGCGCGAGTGGATGGCCCGCCTGAAAAACTGGGGCCTGACCGACAGCTATCGCCACTTGAACCCGGACGTGACCGACATGTTCAGCTGGTTCGACTATCGCAGCCGTGGTTTTGAAGACGAACCGAAGCGCGGGCTGCGCATCGACGTGATCCTCGCCTCCCATGGTTTGCTGCCAAGGGTCAAGGATGCGGGCGTGGACTATGAACTGCGCGGGATGGAAAAGCCGTCGGATCATGCGCCGATCTGGCTTGAGTTGAGCTGATTTACAACGCGTCTCCCTGTAGGAGTAAGCCTGTGGTGAGGGGATTTATCCCCGATGGGCTGCGAAGCGGCCCCAGTCGTCTCTAGTAGATCGAAATGAAGATTTTGGGTCGGCTTCGCCAACCATCGGGGATAAATCCCCTCACCACAGGCTCACTCCTACATTGGATCCCTGTCATGTTTTGGTCATGCGCCTGACTTAATCTCCCCGGCAATCCCCTTGGCTTGATTCGGTGCCGGCATGATCCTGCGTGTTCTGTTCGCTTTTCTGTCGAGTGCATGGCTGACGGTCAGTGCCGCCGCCCTGCCCATCCCTGAAAACGGCCCGGCATTGCGCATTCAGGGTTCCAACACCATCGGCGCCGATCTCGGCCCGGCGCTGGTCGAAGGCTTTCTACAGGACCAGGGCCTGCTGAAAATTCACCGCGAGAACCCCGACGCCGCCAACGAACAACACATCGTTGGCCAGACTGCCCAAGGCAAACGGGTGATGATTGAAGTCGCCGCCCACGGTTCCAGCACCGGCTTCACTGCACTGAAAAGTGCCAGTGCCGACCTCGCCGCCTCCTCCCGACCGATCAAGGACAGCGAACTGCTCAGCCTGCAAGCGCTCGGCGATCTGAAAAGCGCCGCCGCCGAGCAGGTGATTGCCATCGACGGCCTGGCGATCATCCTTCACCCCGGCAACCCACTGCAGCAACTGGACACCGAGCAACTGGCGCGGGTCTTCAGCGGTGAGGTGAAAACCTGGGAAGACCTCGGCGGTCGCGGCGGCGCGATTCATTTATATGCGCGGGATGATCAGTCCGGCACTTACGACACCTTCAAGGAACTGGTGCTGGGTCGGCGTGGGAAAAGTCTGAGTTCCAGTGCGAAACGCTTCGAATCCAGCGAGCAATTGTCCGACGCGGTGAGCAGTGATCCGCAGGGTATCGGTTTCATCGGTCTGCCGTATGTGCGTCAGGCCAAAGCCGTGGCGATTGCCGACGGCGCATCGCAATCGATGTTGCCGCTCAACAGCCTGATTGCCACTGAGGACTATCCGCTGTCGCGGCGCCTGTTCTTTTATCTGCCGCCGGGCAACCAGAATCCGTGGGCATCGGCACTGGTGGCGTTTGCGCAAAGCCCACAGGGCCAGAAGATTGTTGCGGCCAACGGCTTCATCAGCCAGACCGTGCACGCGATGACCGTGACACCGAATGCGCTGATGCCCGAGGGTTATCAATCCCTCAGCCGCCATGCCCAGCGTCTGACGGTGAATTTCCGTTTCGAAGAAGGCAGCGCCAGCCTCGACAACAAGGCGCGGCAGGATCTGGCGCGGGTGCTCGACTATATACAGCGCCATGACAAGACCGAGCGCGCGGTGACGCTGGTGGGGTTTGGCGACGAGAAAGACGATCCGGCCCGCGCCGACCTGCTGTCAAAGCTGCGGGCGATGGCGGTGCGCCGTGAATTGGTGAAGAACGGCGTGGTGATGCGCGAAGTGCGCGGGTTTGGCGCGTTGATGCCGGTGGCGGCGAACAGTGCGGATGAAGGCAGGATCAAGAATCGGCGGGTTGAGGTTTGGGTGTACTGAATCTGATGCAGGTGTGCTGGATGCATGGGCCCCTTCGCGAGCAAGCCCGCTCCCACTTTTGATCGCATTCTTCCAGTCGGGATGCGGTCGAATGTGGGAGCGAGCCTGCTCGCGAAGCCGGCGGCGCGGTCTTAATGACCGCTACGCAGCATTTCCTTCGGCACATATTTGCCGATCTCGAACTTGCCGATCGCCGCGCGGTGCACTTCGTCCGGGCCGTCGGCCAGGCGCAGGGTGCGTTGCATGGCGTACATGTAGGCCAGCGGGAAATCGTTCGAAACCCCGGCCCCGCCGTGCATCTGGATCGCCCGGTCGATCACCCGCAAGGCCACGTTCGGTGCGACGACCTTGATCTGCGCGATCTCGCTCTTCGCCACTTTGTTACCGACGGTGTCCATCATGTACGCCGCTTTCAGCGTCAGCAGGCGCGCCATGTCGATTTCCATCCGCGAGTCGGCAATCTTGTCGACGTTACCGCCCAGACGCGCCAGTGGCTTGCCGAACGCGGTGCGGCTCACCGAGCGTTTGCACATCAATTCCAGCGCACGCTCGGCCATGCCGATCGACCGCATGCAGTGGTGAATCCGCCCCGGGCCCAGGCGCCCTTGGGCGATTTCGAAGCCGCGGCCCTCACCGAGCAGGACGTTTTCGTACGGCACGCGCACGTTGTCGAACAGCACTTCAGCGTGACCGTGGGGTGCATCGTCGTAGCCGAACACCGGCAGCGGACGGACGATTTTCACCCCGGGGGTGTCGACCGGCACGAGGATCATCGAGTGCTGGGCATGGCGCGGTGCGTCGGGGTTGCTCAGGCCCATGAAGATCAGGATCTTGCAGCGCGGATCACAGGCGCCGGAGGTCCACCACTTTTTGCCGTTGATCACCCACTCGTCGCCATCACGCACGGCGCGGGCGGCCATGTTGGTGGCGTCGGACGAGGCCACGTCCGGTTCGGTCATGGCGAACGCCGAGCGGATCTCGCCGCGCAGCAGCGGTTCGAGCCAGCGCTGTTTCTGTTCTTCGTTGGCGTAGCGCACCAGCACTTCCATGTTGCCGGTGTCCGGTGCCGAGCAGTTGAACGGCTCTGGCCCGAGCAACGAACGGCCCATGATTTCCGCCAGCGGTGCATATTCGAGGTTGGTCAGACCCGCACCGAGTTCTGACTCGGGCAGGAACAGATTCCACAAACCTTCGGCCTTGGCCTTGGCCTTGAGCTCTTCCATGATCGCGGTCGGCTGCCAGCGATCGCCCTCGGCAACCTGGCGTTCAAACACCGCTTCGGCCGGGTAAACGTAGGTGTCCATGAACGCGGTCACGCGCTCACGCAGTTCTTGCACCTTGGGCGAATAAGCGAAATCCATGAGCAATTACCTTCTATGGGCAGAGGTTGTTCAGATCATGCATTCGATGCTAGAACAGCGTTGATAATTTACCTAGCCTATTCTCGGCGTGTATAAACATTCATCACCGATATATGATCCGCTGATCGTCAGCCCCTAGAACAAGAGAAGCCGCGTTATGAATCTGAGTAAGGTCGACCTCAACCTTTTCATCGTCTTCGACGCGATCTACACCGAAGCCAACCTGACCCGCGCCGGGCAGATTGTCGGGATTACCCAGCCGGCGGTGTCCAACGCGTTGGCGCGGTTGCGCGAGACCTTCAACGATCCGCTGTTCGTGCGCACCGCCCAGGGCATGGTGCCGACGCCGATGGCACAGAACATCATCGGCCCGGTGCGCAACGCGCTGTCGTTGCTGCGGGTGTCGGTGCAGGAGAGCCGGATTTTCAACCCGGCCCAAGCGGTGAAGACTTATCGCATCAGCATGACCGACCTCACTGAGGCAGTGATTCTGCCGCCGCTGTTCCAGCGTTTGCGGCGTCTGGCGCCGACGGTGATCATCGAGAGCTTTCTGTCCAAACGCCGCGAGACCACCAAGGAACTGGCCGCCGGACGTCTGGATTTCGCCGTGGATGCACCGCTCAACACCGACCCGCAGGTGCGCCACGTCAAGCTGATGGAAGACCGTTACGTCTGTGCGATGCGCAAGGGTCATCCGCTGGCGGGCAAGGAAAAGCTCAGCCTCGATGATTACCTGTCGCTGACCCATATCCACATCTCCAGCCGCCGCAGTGGTCTGGGCTACGTGGATCTGGCGCTAGGCAAAATGGGTATTCAGCGCAAGATCGCCCTGCGCTCGCAGCATTACCTGATGGCGTCGCAGGTGATGCAGCAGACCGACATGGTGATGACGGTGCCCGAGCGTTTTGCCCGGCGTAATGACTTGCATGCGTTCAACCTGCCGGTCAACGACGTGCCCCCGGTGGAGACTCACCTTTACTGGCACGAAAGCACCGATCAGGACCCGGCGAACCGCTGGATGCGCGAGCAGATGATCGAGTTGTGCCAGCAGGTGACGGCGCATGAGAAGAAGCTCGATAAGGCGTAAGGCTGGCAACCGCGTTATCGTTCTTCGCGAGCAGGCTCGCTCCCACAGTTGATCGCGTTCCATCTGAAGAAACGCGACCGAGTGTGGGAGCGAGCCTGCTCGCGAAGAGGCCAGCACTCGCGCCACACACTTTGAACCTTGACGTAAACGTCAACCTGCCATTAGCTTAGCGCCAAGACCTTTTTTCGAGCGCTTTCATGAGCAGCCAGACTTACAGCATTTCCGACCTCGCCCGCGAGCTGGACATCACCACCCGGGCGATCCGCTTTTATGAAGAACAAGGCCTGCTCAGCCCCGAGCGCCGTGGCCAGGAACGCATCTACTCGCCCCGCGACAAAGTCAGCCTGAAGCTGATCCTGCGCGGCAAGCGCATCGGTTTTTCGCTGGCCGAATGCCGTGAGCTGATCGAGCTGTACGACCCGTCCAGCGGTAACACCAAACAGCTCAACAGCATGCTGGCGAAAATCAGCGAGCGCCGCGAACAACTCGAGCAGCAGTTGCTCGACATCGAACAGATGAAACTGGAACTCGACACCGCTGAAGAGCGCTGCGTGCAGGCGTTGGAGCAGACGCTCAAGGGCCAGCAGGCGAGCTAGTAAACAACACAAATCCCTTGTAGGAGTGAGCCTGCTCGCGATAGCGGTGTGTCAGTCGAGCAAATATTAACTGACTCACCGCTATCGCGAGCAGGCTCACTCCTACAGGGGATCTCCTCGAATCCAGAAGAGCAGGTCAACCCATGTCCCTCCCCTCCCAAGTACGCCTGATCGAAGTCGGCCCGCGCGATGGCCTGCAGAACGAAGCCCAGCCGATCAGCGTCGCTGACAAGGTGCAACTGGTCGACGCTCTGAGCGCGGCTGGTTTGGGTTATATCGAAGTTGGCAGTTTCGTCTCCCCGAAATGGGTGCCGCAGATGGCCGGCTCCGCCGAGGTATTCGCGCAGATCCAGCGCAAGCCCGGCGTGACCTATGGCGCACTGGCGCCGAACCTGCGCGGTTTTGAAGACGCGCTGGCCGCCGGCGTGAAAGAAGTCGCGGTGTTCGCTGCGGCGTCCGAGGCGTTCTCGCAGCGCAACATCAATTGCTCGATCAGCGAAAGCCTGGCGCGCTTCGCACCGATCATGGAAGCCGCGAAACAGCACGGCGTTACCGTGCGCGGTTACGTGTCCTGCGTGCTCGGCTGCCCGTATGAAGGCCAAGTCGCGCCGGAACAAGTGGCGATGGTCGCCCGCGAGTTGTACGCGATGGGCTGCTACGAAGTGTCCCTCGGCGACACCATCGGCACCGGCACCGCAGGCGCCACGCGGAGGTTGTTCGACGTGGTGGCGGCGCAAGTGCCACGGGAAAAACTCGCTGGCCACTTCCACGACACCTACGGCCAGGCGATGGCCAACATCTACGCCAGCCTGCTGGAAGGCATCGCGGTATTTGACAGCTCTATCGCCGGCCTCGGCGGCTGCCCGTATGCCAAAGGCGCGAGCGGTAACGTCGCCACCGAAGACGTGGTGTACCTGCTCAATGGTCTGGGCATCGAGAGCGGTATCGACCTCGACGCCCTGATTGCGGCGGGTCAGCAGATCAGCGCGGTGCTCGGTCGCCCGAGCGGTTCGCGTGTGGCCAAGGCCCGTAACGCACAATGAGGGCGAAGGTGTTACCGCTGTGTCTGAAACGTGGGCGTAGTCGAGTAACACGGAAACAAATTGTCTGGTTTGCCCTGAAGGAAAAATCCTGCAAAAACCTCAAACCCTTGATTTACAAGGGTTTTAAAAAGTTGGCACGGCTTCTGCTATCTCTATGGCATAACAAGAATAAAAAGCAGCAAACCAATAAAAATAAGACGTACCGACTCTGACATAACAAAAACAACACGGCAGAGACGCAGCTAACAGATTTTTTTGGAGAAGATGTGCTTTTCAGGGTGCTCTCAGGAGTGACCCGCAACCGGGCAGAGAACAATAAAACTACCTTCAGGTAGCTCCCGAATCGGTTGGATCGTTTAACGAGAAAGCAGATCAGCGCTCAAAAAAATACGTTTGCTCTTGACCCCGGATGGGGGTCGCCAAAAACAGCGGTAAAGGGCCACGGTTGCCAAAAACAACAACAGACCGCCCCTCAATAATAAAAAAGAGCACGCGACGACAAAATTAAAGGGGAGCTTCGGCTCCCCTTTGTGCTTTCTCTGATTTATGTTTTTTAAAAGATCGCAGCCTGCGGCAGCTCCTACACCGATCCCCTGTAGGAGCTGCCGCAGGCTGCGATCTTTTGATCTTCAATGCAGCGCCTTCAGCTCCTCGATGCTTATTTCACGCATCCGAAATTTCTGGATCTTGCCCGTCACCGTCATCGGAAACTCTTCGACGAACTTGAAGTGCCGTGGCGTCTTGAAGTGCGCAATACGTTCCTTGCACCAGGTTTGCAGCTCCAGCTCGGAGGCATTGTGGCCGGAGTGGAATTTGATCCAGGCGACAATCTCCTCACCGTAACGCGCGCACGGAATGCCGATCACCTGCACGTCCGCCACCGCCGGGTGGGTGAAGAAAAACTCCTCCAGCTCACGCGGATAAATGTTTTCGCCCCCACGGATGATCATGTCCTTGTTGCGCCCGGCGATGTTCACGTAACCCTCATCGTTCATGCTCGCCAGGTCGCCGGTGTGCATCCAGCCGGCCTCGTCGATGGCTTCGGCCGTGGCTTGCGGGTTGCTCCAGTAACCGAGCATCACACTGTAACCGCGGGTGCACAGCTCACCGATCGTGCCGCGCGGCACCAGGTTGCCCGCCTCGTCGATGATCTTGCTTTCCAGTTGTGGCTGGGTGCGGCCGACGGTGGTCACGCGCAGTTCCAGCTCATCGTTCGGCCCGGTCTGCAGCGACACCGGACTGGTCTCGGTCATGCCGTAGGCAATCTGCACTTCGCTCATGTGCATCTCGCTGATGACCCGGCGCATTACCTCGATCGGGCAAGTGGCGCCGGCCATGATCCCGGTGCGCAGGGTCGACAGATCGAACACGGCGCGCTGCGGCTGATCGAGCATGGCAATGAACATGGTCGGCACGCCATAGAGGCCGGTGGCTTGTTCTTCGGCGACGGTTTGCAGGGTCAGTAACGGGTCGAACGCGTCGTTGGGGTAGATCATGGTGCTGGCGTGGGTGATGCAGCCGAGGTTGCCCATGACCATGCCGAAGCAGTGATACAGCGGCACGGGGATCACCAGGCGGTCGCTCGGGGTCAGGCCGATGCTTTCGCCGACCATGTAACCGTTGTTGAGGATGTTGTAGTGACTGAGGGTCGCGCCCTTGGGGAAACCGGTGGTGCCGGAGGTGTACTGGATATTCACCGGTTGATCGAAGTGCAGGCTGTCGCTGCGCTCACGCAGTTGTTCGGGCGAAACTCTGCTCGCCAGATCGGCCAGTTGCGACCACGGCAGGAAGCCCGACGGTGGCTGTGCGTCGAGGCTGATCACCCCGCGCAAATCCGCCAGACGTTCGCTGCACAAATGGCCGATGGATTGCTCTGCGAGTTCCGGTACCAGCCCTTGCAGCATGGCGTGGTAGTTGGAGGACTTGAAAGCGCCGGCGCACACCAGCCACTGGCAACCGGACTGCTTGAGCACGTATTCCAGTTCGGAGCTGCGGTAGGCCGGGTTGATGTTGACCAGGATCACGCCGAGCTTCGCCGTGGCGATTTGCGTGATGCACCACTGTGCACAGTTCGGCGCCCAGATACCGAGCCGATCTCCCGCCTGCAAACCCAGCGCCAGCAAGGCTCTGGCGTGCAGGTCGACGCTATCGGCCAGTTGTCGCCAGGTGTAACGCAATTGCTGGTGACGTACGACCAGCGCTTCGCCGTGCGGGTGTTGCGCAACCGTCTGGTCAAACTTTTGCCCGATGGTCATCGTCAGCAAGGCTTTGTCCTGTGAGCCACGGGTGTAGCTGCGCTGCGGGTTTGCACTGGGTTGATCCATGATGACCCCTATTGTCTTTATTAGTGGGTTTACCGGGATTTTGCTCTTGGCGGGAGTCAACTGTGGCGAGGGGATTCATCCCCGATGGTGTGCGAAGCGCACCCTCAGTTTTTCCTGTTGAACCGCATTCACAGGTTTTGGGTCGGCTTCGCCAACCATCGGGGATGAATCCCCTCACCACACAAGCCCGCTCCCACCAAAAGCACTCCGCTTTCAATCCTGAACTGGTCCTACTCTCGCCTATGTTGACGTTAACGTAAAGGGTGATTGACAGCCATTCGTCACAGGCTTACGTTAACGTAAAGGTGAGAGCCGTTCGACCGCCCTCCCCACCCTACAAAAAAGCCAAAAGGTGACCCATGAGCTACCCATCCCTGAACTTCGCCCTCGGTGAAACCATCGACATGCTGCGCGATCAGGTTCAGTCCTTCGTCGCCGATCAGATCGCCCCACGCGCCGCGCAGATCGACCGCGACAACCTGTTCCCGGCCGACATGTGGCGCAAATTCGGTGACATGGGCCTGCTCGGCATCACCGTGCCGGAAGAGTACGGCGGCGCGGGCCTGGGTTACCTGGCGCACGTGGTGGCGATGGAAGAAATCAGCCGCGGCTCGGCTTCCGTGGCGCTGTCCTACGGCGCGCACTCCAATCTCTGCGTCAACCAGATCAACCGCAACGGCAACCACGAACAGAAATCCAAATACCTGCCGAAGCTGATCAGCGGCGAACACGTTGGTGCACTCGCCATGAGCGAGCCGAACGCCGGTTCCGACGTGGTCTCGATGAAACTGCGCGCCGACAAACGCGGCGACCGCTTCGTGCTCAATGGCAGCAAGACCTGGATCACCAACGGCCCTGACGCCAACACCTACGTGATCTACGCCAAGACCGACCTGGAAAAAGGCCCGCACGGCATCACCGCGTTCATCGTCGAGCGCGACTGGAAAGGCTTCAGCCGCAGCAACAAGTTCGACAAGCTCGGCATGCGCGGTTCCAACACCTGCGAGCTGTTCTTCGATGACGTCGAAGTGCCAGAAGAAAATATCCTCGGCGTGCTCAATGGCGGCGTGAAAGTGCTGATGAGCGGCCTCGATTACGAGCGCGTGGTGCTGTCCGGCGGCCCGACCGGGATCATGCAGTCGTGCATGGACCTGATCGTGCCGTACATCCACGATCGCAAGCAGTTCGGCCAGAGCATCGGCGAATTCCAGCTGATCCAGGGCAAAGTCGCCGACATGTACACCCAGCTCAACGCCAGCCGCGCCTACCTGTATGCAGTCGCTCAGGCCTGCGAGCGTGGCGAAACCACGCGCAAGGACGCCGCCGGGGTGATCCTCTACACCGCCGAGCGCGCCACGCAAATGGCCCTCGACGCGATCCAGATTCTTGGCGGCAACGGCTACATCAACGAATTCCCGGCCGGACGTCTGCTGCGTGACGCCAAGCTGTACGAAATCGGCGCCGGCACCAGCGAGATCCGGCGCATGCTGATCGGCCGCGAACTGTTCAACGAAACCCGCTAAACGGAGCTGCACATGGCTATCCTGCATACCCAGCTCAATCCCCGTTCAGCGGAGTTCGCCGCCAACAGCGCGGCGATGCTTGAACAGGTCGACGCGCTGCACACCCTGCTCGCCCAAGTGGCGCAGGGCGGCGGTGCGAAAGCCCAGGAACGTCACACCTCGCGAGGCAAGTTGCTCCCGCGCGAACGCATCAACCGCCTGCTTGATCCGGGCTCGCCGTTTCTCGAGATCAGCCAGCTCGCCGCCCACGCCGTGTATGGCGAAGACGTGCCAGCCGCCGGGGTGATTGCCGGGATCGGCCGGGTCGAAGGCGTCGAGTGCATGATCGTCGCCAACGACGCGACGGTGAAAGGTGGCTCGTACTACCCGCTGACCGTGAAAAAACACCTGCGCGCGCAGACCATCGCCCAGCAGAACCGCCTGCCGTGCATCTATCTGGTGGACTCGGGCGGCGCCAACCTGCCGCGTCAGGACGAAGTGTTCCCGGATCGCGAGCACTTTGGCCGGATCTTCTTCAACCAGGCCAACATGAGCGCCATGGGCATTCCGCAGATCGCCGTGGTCATGGGCTCCTGCACCGCAGGCGGCGCCTATGTGCCGGCGATGGCGGACGAAGCAATCATGGTGCGCAATCAGGCGACGATTTTCCTCGCCGGCCCACCTTTAGTGAAAGCCGCGACCGGAGAAGTGGTCAGCGCTGAAGACCTCGGCGGTGCCGATGTGCACTGCAAGATTTCCGGCGTGGCCGACCATTACGCCGAGAGCGACGAACACGCCCTCGCCCTCGCCCGCCGCAGCGTCGCCAACCTCAACTGGCGCAAGCTCGGCGAAGTGCAGCAGCGCACGCCGATTGCGCCGCTGTACGCCAGCGACGAGTTATATGGCGTGGTTTCGGCCGACGCCAAACAGCCATTCGACGTGCGCGAAGTGATTGCGCGGCTGGTCGACGGTTCGGTGTTCGATGAATTCAAGGCGCTGTTCGGCACCACCCTGGTCTGCGGTTTTGCGCACCTGCATGGCTACCCGATCGCGATCCTCGCCAACAACGGCATCCTCTTCGCCGAAGCCGCGCAGAAAGGCGCGCACTTCATCGAACTGGCCTGCCAGCGCGGCATTCCGCTGCTGTTCCTGCAGAACATCACCGGGTTCATGGTCGGCCAGAAATACGAGGCCGGCGGCATCGCCAAGCACGGCGCGAAACTGGTGACCGCCGTGGCTTGCGCCAAAGTGCCGAAATTCACCGTGATCATCGGCGGCAGTTTCGGCGCCGGCAACTACGGCATGTGCGGGCGCGCTTACGATCCGCGCTTCCTGTGGATGTGGCCGAATGCGCGCATCGGCGTGATGGGCGCCGAGCAGGCTGCGGGTGTGCTGGAGCAGGTCAAGCGCGAGCAGGCCGAACGCAGCGGCCAAGCCTTCAGCGCCGCGCAGGAAGCCGAGATCAAGCAACCGATCCTCGACCAGTACGAAGAGCAGGGTCACCCCTACTACTCCAGCGCACGCCTATGGGACGACGGCGTCATCGACCCGGCGCAGACCCGCGATGTGCTGGCCTTGGCCTTGTCCGCGTCGTTGAACGCGCCTATCGAACCGAGCCGCTTCGGCGTGTTCCGGATGTGATGCTTTTTTGTGGGAGCGGGCTTGCTCGCGAAAGCGGTGTATCAGTCGACGTATCCGCAACTGACAGACCGTCTTCGCGAGCAAGCCCGCTCCCACAGAAACCGTGGAGACGGAAGAATATGAGCGACTTCAACACCCTCGAACTGCACAACGACTCACGGGGTTTCGCCACCCTGTGGCTCAACCGCGCGGAGAAAAACAACGCGTTCAACGCCGAAATGATCCGCGAACTGATCCTCGCACTGGACAAGGTTGCCAGCGACGCCAGCCTGCGTTTCCTGTTGGTGCGCGGGCGTGGCAAGCATTTCAGCGCCGGCGCCGATCTGGCGTGGATGCAGCAATCGGCCGAACTCGATTACCACACCAACCTGGACGATGCCCGCGAACTGGCGGAGCTGATGTACAACCTCGCCAAGCTGAAAATCCCGACCGTGGCCGTGGTGCAGGGCGCGGCGTTCGGCGGCGCGCTGGGGCTGATCAGTTGCTGCGACATGGCAATCGGCGCCGATGACGCGCAATTCTGTCTGTCGGAAGTGCGCATCGGCCTGGCACCGGCGGTGATCAGTCCGTTCGTGGTGCAGGCCATCGGCGAACGTGCCGCGCGTCGTTATGCGCTGACTGCCGAGCGCTTCGGCGGGCAGCGTGCGCGAGAAATCGGTTTGTTGTCCGAGAGCTATCCGGCTGCCGAGCTTGATCAAGCCGTCGAACAATGGATCGACAACCTGCTGCTCAACAGTCCGGCCGCGATGCGCGCCAGCAAGGATCTGTTGCGCGAAGTCGGTAACGGCGCGCTGACCCCGGCGCTGCGCCGCTACACCGAAAACGCCATCGCGCGCATCCGCGTCAGCCCTGAAGGCCAGGAAGGCTTGCGCGCCTTTCTGCAAAAACGTGCACCTAGCTGGCAAGCCGCAACCACCCCCAAGGAGCCGCGTTGATGAGCGCACCTGTTCTCACCACCCTGCTGGTGGCCAACCGCGGCGAGATCGCTTGCCGGGTCATGCGTACCGCCAAGGCGCTGGGCCTGACCACCGTCGCCGTGCACAGCGCCACCGACCGCGAAGCGCGGCACAGCCGCGAAGCGGATATCCGCGTTGATCTCGGGGGCAGCAAAGCCGCCGACAGTTATCTGCAAATCGACAAGCTGATCGCGGCGGCCAAGGCCAGCGGCGCGCAGGCGATTCACCCGGGGTACGGTTTCCTGTCGGAGAATGCCGGTTTCGCCCGTGCCATTGAACAGGCCGGGCTGATTTTCCTCGGTCCGCCCGCTTCGGCCATCGACGCGATGGGCAGCAAATCCGCAGCCAAGGCGCTGATGGAAACCGCCGGTGTGCCGCTGGTGCCGGGCTATCACGGCGAGGCGCAGGATCTCGAAACCTTCCGCGATGCCTGCGCACGCATTGGCTATCCGGTGCTGCTCAAGGCCACGGCCGGTGGCGGCGGCAAAGGTATGAAAGTGGTTGAGGACGTCAGCCAACTGGCCGAAGCGCTGGCCTCGGCGCAGCGTGAGGCGCAGTCGTCGTTCGGCGATTCGCGGATGCTGGTGGAGAAATACCTGCTCAAACCACGCCATGTGGAAATTCAGGTGTTCGCCGATCAGCATGGCAACTGCCTGTACCTCAACGAGCGTGATTGCTCGATCCAGCGCCGGCACCAGAAGGTCGTCGAAGAAGCCCCGGCCCCGGGCCTGACCCCGGAACTGCGCCGCGCCATGGGCGAAGCGGCGGTGCGTTCGGCGCAGGCGATCGGTTACGTCGGTGCCGGCACCGTGGAGTTTCTGCTCGATGCGCGCGGCGAATTCTTCTTCATGGAGATGAACACGCGCCTGCAGGTCGAACACCCGGTCACCGAAGCGATCACCGGTCTTGATCTGGTGGCGTGGCAGATTCGTGTGGCACGCGGTGAAGCGTTGCCGATCACACAGGAACAAGTGCCGCTCAATGGCCATGCGATTGAAGTGCGCCTGTATGCCGAAGATCCGGCGAATGATTTCCTGCCCGCCACCGGACGTCTGGAGCTTTACCGTGAATCGGCCGCCGGACCGGGGCGTCGGGTGGATAGCGGGGTTGCAGAAGACGATGAAATTTCGCCGTTCTATGACCCGATGCTCGGCAAGCTGATCGCCTGGGGCGAAGATCGCGAACAGGCGCGCCTACGGCTGTTGAGCATGCTTGATGAGTTCGCGATTGGCGGCTTGAAGACCAACATCAACTTTTTGCGGCGGATCATCGCGCATTCGGCGTTCGCCGCTGCGGAGCTGGATACCGGGTTTATTCCGCGTTATCAGGAAACGCTGCTGCCGGCTCCGGGTGAACTGAGTGATGGGTTCTGGAATACGGCAGCGCAGGCTTTCGCGCAGAGTTTGCCGGGTACTGTTCGGGCGGATGATCCGGAGTCGCCGTGGGCCTTGAACAGTGGTTTGCGCGCCGGTCTGCCGGCAGAAGTCACTTTGCATTTGAGCTGCGAGGGCCAGGATCGGGCGCTGACGCTGAATAGCTCAGGCAACGCCACACTGTCCGGTGAAGCACTGGTGGTCGAGCACGATGGCGTACGCCGTGTCCTGCGGGCAATTCGCCAGGGCGATTCGCTGTACCTGCAATGGGACGGCGAGTTGCGGCGCATTCAGGCGTATGACCCGATCAGCGCCGTCGACGCCAGCCACAGCCATCAGGGCGGTCTGACTGCGCCCATGAACGGCAGCATCGTGCGGGTGTTGGTGGAGGCCGGGCAATCGGTCGAGGCCGGTGCGCAACTGGTGGTGCTGGAGGCGATGAAGATGGAGCACAGCATTCGCGCGCCCCATGCGGGAGTGATCAAAGCGCTGTATTGCCAGGAAGGCGAAATGGTCGGCGAAGGCAGCGCTTTGGTGGAACTGGAAGCCGAGTAAATGGGAGATCGATCCTACGCCGAGCGAGGATCGATCTGACTAGAAACGCGCCGTGGCCTGAACCACCACGCCGATGATTCGACACTCATCGGTGAACAGGGCTTTAGGCCAGGTCGGATTGAGCGGTACCAGATAACGCTGGCCGCCCTCTTCGTCGAGCTTGCGAAAGATCGCTTCATCGCAGCCCTGCCACTGGGCGATCACCAGCTTGCCGGGCAGCGCCTCCACCTCCGGATCCACCAGGATCAGCATGCCTTCGGCGATGCTCTGGCCGGAAGGTGCGGTCATCGAGTTTCCCGTCACGGTCAGCCAGAACGCTGCGCCACGGGCGTGATAGTCCGTCAGTTCGAAGCGCTGCTTGTCATGTGACGGGGCGTAAGCGGCGGTTGCACTCTCACGCGATTCGCACGGCGTGTGCCAATCGCTGACCGGATAGCGGAAATACGGGTTGTACTTCTGCGCCAGCGGCATCTCGTCATCGTCGGTCTCCTGCGGCTCGCGAATCACCAGCACCACTTCCAGGAAGTCCATGCCCAGCGCTTGCAATACGCGGTTCATTTCCGTAATCCCCGGCTCGCGACGTTTGTTCAGCCAATGGCCGATCCCGCCCTGGGACATGCCGACGCGCTCTCCGAGCTCTGTTTGAGTGATTTTGAGTTCACTCATTTTGGCCTTGACCAACTCAATCCATTTATCCATGTGCGGCACCTTACTTGCCCCGCCTTCGGCCGGCAAAACACATATTGTAGTATTTAAATTCTGGTCACAACTACGCATCGTACTATGCTGGAAGCACGGACTTTCAATCGAACAAGGAGTGACCCTTCACCATGAATATCAGCAGCAAAGACTTGCCCGATCTGCAAATGGACACCACGTTCACCTCCCCTCAAGGCAATGCAGCAGCGCAGCGAGCACTGGACTATTACTTGAAACCAGCTGTGTCAGAACCCGAGGTAGATGAACGTTTTTTTGATGTGAAACGCCATCTCAGCGGCGAAGAGGCCCTCGTGCACGCGTCGGATCTGTTGCGCTGCGCAGCCGCCACCGCCTTCAAGGCAGCCGAAAACCTGCAGGGCGCGAGCCGCGACCTGGCATTTTCGGTGGTGCATATGGTGGATATGGCGCGAGCGATGGTCGACCATTCAATTGATGGCGAACAGCTCTGACGGACACGGGAAGCGGACGGACAGGAAAGAGTTTTCCAATCGCGCAGATAAAAACATTTGACTTGCAAATGATAATGATTATTATTGCAAGCAGCTGGTCGCGAGATCAGTCGATGGACCAGAGACCTTAGGTCGGTCTTCTGGACTATCTCCTCATCAGGCTAATCACGGTTTTTGACCCGGCTTTTTGCCGGGTCTTTTTTTGCCCGCTTTTCGGGCTTATGGCTTCAGGCTAATGAAGTCTTTGGGTGCTGCAAATTCGATGGCGCGGATAATATCAAAAGAATATCGCTTGGCAAGCAAAGCCCGGCCAGATTGGGGCAAACTAATGACAATTAGCACTTGAGAATCAATCGCACAGTCTCTAAGCTGCTTGCGCGTCACGGAAGACGCCCCCCACCGCAACCCGCAATTTCCCTCGGTTTCACCCCAGTCTTGCGTGTAAAGTAGCCGCCATAAAAATCATATTCAGGAACCGATTATGACCGTGGCCAAATCTTCGTTCGACATCAGCGCCAACTTCGACAGCGGCAACATTCAAGTCATCGATATTTCCAATCCGCTCAACCCGGTTCTGGCCATTCGCCCGGATACCCGGAGCGCTCACTTCCAGTGGTTCCACTTCAAGGCCAGCGGCCTGCATGTTCATCAGGAACACTGGTTTCGCCTGGTCAACGCCAGTCAATCCTCTTACAACAAGGCCTGGACTGGCTATCAGGCTGTTGCGTCCTACGACCATGTGAATTGGTTTCGTATTCCTACCAGTTTCGAAGGCGACAGCCTGCGCTTTTGCCTCGAAGCCGAGCAGACTCACGCTTGGTTCGCCTACTTCGAACCCTACAGCCGCGGTCGTCACGACTGGCTGATTGAGCAGGCGCTGAGCAAGGCCGGCACCGAGTTGCTGGCTACCGGCAAAAGCGTCGAAGGTCGTGACATTCAACTGCTGCGCAAGGGCAGGGGCGCCGAAGGCCAGCGCAAAATCTGGATCATCGCGCAACAGCACCCGGGTGAGCACATGGCCGAATGGTTCATGGAGGGTGTGATCGAACGCCTGGAACGCCACGACGACCCGGTGTTGAACAAGCTGCTGGCCAGCGCGGATCTGTATCTGGTGCCGAACATGAACCCGGACGGCGCCTTCCACGGCCATCTGCGTACCAACGCCATGGGCCAGGACCTGAACCGCGCCTGGCAGAGCGCCAGTCAGGAAGTCAGCCCCGAGGTACTTTTCGTACAGCAGCAGATGGAAAAGTACGGCGTCGATCTGTTCCTCGACGTACACGGTGATGAAGAAATTCCCCACGTGTTCACCGCCGGTTGTGAAGGCAACCCGGGTTACACGCCGCGCATCGAGAAGCTCGAAGAGCATTTCCGCACGCACCTCAAGCACACCACCAAAGACTTCCAGACCAAATACGGCTACACCCGCGACGAACCGGGCCAGGCCAACATGACCTTGGCCTGCAACGCGGTCGGGCAGCAATACGACTGCCTGGCGCTGACCCTGGAAATGCCGTTCAAGGATCACGACGACCATCCGGACAAAAAAACGGGCTGGTCGGGCAAGCGCTCGAAACAGTTGGGCAAGGACGTGCTGACCACCATCGCAGACATGGTCGACACTCTGCGTTGATCCCTCCCCCGCTCCACCCAAAGATCGCAGCTGTGGCTGCGATCTTTTTTTTGCGCAATAAAATGCCACCTCCAATCAGGTTGCAAATTAAAACCAAACTATCTACTTTGATTCTGGTTTTAATTTAAAACCCAAAAAGGAATCAGGGCATGCAATCTCAACCCCTCAAAAGCAGTGTGGTGCTGCTGTTCGCCATTGCCTGTGGACTGGCGGTGGGCAACGTGTATTACGCGCAGCCGCTGCTGGACGCCATGGCCGATGCCTTCGCCATGTCACCGGCAACCATCGGCATCGTCATTACCCTGACGCAGATCGGCTATGGCATCGGTCTGGTATTGCTGGTGCCACTCGGCGACCTGCTCAACCGACGGCGACTGATCGTCACCCAGACCCTGCTCTCGGCCGCCACACTGTTGATGATCGCGCTGGCGCCCAACAGTGTGTGGTTGCTGCTCGGCATGACGCTGACCGGTTTGCTCGCCGTGGTGACGCAAGTGCTGGTGGCGTACGCCGCGACATTAGCCGTCCCGGCGCAACGCGGTCGGGTGGTCGGCGTCGTCACCAGCGGCATCGTCGTCGGCATTCTGCTCGCGCGCACCATTGCCGGGGCCATGGCTGATCTGGCCGGTTGGCGGGCGATCTATCTGCTGTCGGCGGGGCTGACGCTGCTGATGGCGCTGCTGCTGTTGCGCGTATTGCCCAAGGATGAAGTCTCGCAGCCGGCGAGCCGTTACGGCGCGCTGATCGCTTCGGTGTTCAGTCTGTTCCGGCAAGAGCCGGTGCTGCGCCAACGGGCAATCCTCGCGTTGCTGACCTTCGCCAGCGCCATGGTGCTGTGGACGCCGATGGTGCTGCCGCTGGCCGCCCCGCCACTGTCGCTGTCGCACAGTGAAATCGGCCTGTTCGGGTTGGCCGGCGCCGCCGGTGCACTTGCCGCCGCGCGCGCCGGGCATCTGGCTGATCGCGGCCTGGGCCAATGGGTCAGCGGTCTGTCGCTGCTGCTGATGCTCGCCTCGTGGCTGCCGATCGCCCTCACCCAGTCCTCGCTGTGGGCGCTGTTGCTCGGCGTGATCACCCTCGATCTGGGCTTGCAGGCCGTGCACGTCACCAGCCAGAGCATGATCTACAGCGTGCGCCCTGAAGCGCAAAGCCGCCTCACCGCCGGCTACATGCTGTTCTATTCGATCGGCAGTGCATTGGGTTCGATTACCTCGACGGCGATGTACGCCTGGGCCGGCTGGACCGGCGTGTGTCTGCTTGGCGCCGTTATCAACGCAGTGGCGCTGGGTTATTGGTGGCTGACCCTGAGAAGTGGCGCACCGCAGCGGTGCGCCACACAAGCGGGTTAATCGCGATCGCGACCGCGCAACATGCTGTCGAGCACCTCGTCGCGGCGCACCCAACCGTGGTACAGCGCCGCCGCCAGGTGCAACAGCACAGTCAGGAACAACAGGTACGCCAGATAGCCATGCGCCTTGCGCAGCAGGGCAAATACTTGCGCGTCGGCTGGCAAAATCGATGGCAACTGCAAGGTATTGCTGAGCATCACCGGCTCCCCCGAGGCACTGATCATCGCCCAACCGAGCAGCGGCAGCACCAGCATCAAGGCGTACAACAACACATGCGAAGCCTTGGCCGCCATCACCTGCCAGCCCGGCAGATCCGCCGGCAGCGGCGGCTGTCGAGTGGAAAACCGCACCAACAGACGCACGACCACCAGCAGCAGAATCGCAATCCCCAGCGGTTTGTGCAGATGAATCAGCCATTCATGCCGCTGTGAAACCGAAGTGACCATGCCGGCGCCAATGAACAACATGGCGATGATCATCAGCGCCATCAGCCAGTGCAGCAGCCGCGCCAACAGCGCGAAATGAGTCGGTTGCGTGCTCATGGGCGAGCCTCCTGACGGGCGGCGGGCAATTGGCTGACTTCACTGGTGCGCCGCAGATAAGAATCGGCGTAACCGGCGGAACGCGCCGCGAGCAGCGGGTCGTCGGAGCCCTCGATCCCGGCTGGCAGCACCAGCGGATCGTAGTTGATGTCGCGGCATTCGCCGCTGAGCTGCGGCTGAGTCTTCTCCAGCACCAGCGTGCCGGCGTTGATCACCTTGCGACCCTCGGGCCAGGTTTTGCTGGCATCGTTCACCGGATCACCGGGGTTGGCCAGGGTGATATTCAACTGCCAGCGCAACGGTCCCTCGGCCAGGCGCTGCACCAGATCCTTCTCGAGAAAATCCGCCCCCTCCGGCGCCGAGGCTCCGGCGGCATCGCGCGCCAGTGGCGTGACACTCCAGCGCACCGCCTGCTTCTGCCCACTGGCGTTGACCAGATAGAACGCATTCACGCTGTTGTAGGTTTCAGTGGCATAGCTGGCCGACGGTTTGGCGGTCTTCACCCACGTCAGAAACGGCACGGCTTCCGGGTGCGCGGCAAAGAATGCCGGCACTTTCGACGGATCCGGTTTACCCGTGGCCGGATCCGGCGACTGCGCCTGCTGCAACTGATAGAACGCCTCGGGGGTGCCAACCGGGAACACCGGCATGCTGTTCATCCCGGTGCGCCATTGCTGACCGTTGGCCTGGGTGAAACGCAGCGCCAGGCTGCGGATCGGCACGCTGCTGTCCGGGGCGTAGGGATTCCCCGCCGGCAATGCGAAACGCCCGACCACCGGGGTTTGCGCCTCGTTGAATACCTGCGCCGAAGAAAACGCCCGCGCCTCGCCACTGCTCTCGAAATGCCCGATCACGCACACGCCCTTGGCGTGGTTGCGCCGGAACCCGGGATGCACGCCGTTGTTTTTCTCCAGCACATCGACCAGCGCCTTGGGCGTCAGACGTTGTGGGTCAAGGTTACCGTGCACGTAGGCAAACGCCCCGGCCACTGCGGCAACCACCACGGCAATCGCCGTCAGGCGCAACACTGTGCTCGCGGCACTCAAGGGCGGGCGCGACGGCCTGCCCGGCGGTGAAGTGCGATCAACCATGAATAACTCCAGGGCCATCGGCCACAAGTAGGAAGAATCAGCAAGACGCGCCCCAGCGGGATTTATTCCATGGCCCGGTATTTATTTTTCCGAACGTGGAATAACCTCGAACGGCAGACGTCTCCCTAGTCCACAGCGTAGTGACTAGCAGAAATTCATGAGCGAATTCGACGAACAGTTGAGAGAAATCATTCCCAGATTGCGCCGCTTTGCCGTGTCACTGACCCGCAACAGCAGCAGCGCCGACGATCTGGTGCAGGCCAGCCTCGAGCGGGCCCTGTCCGGCTGGGGCGCGAAACGCGCCGAGGGTGATGTGCGCGCGTGGCTGTTCGCGATTCTCTATCGGCAATTTCTCGACGCCCATCGGCGCTCGCGTCGTTATGCGCGGATGCTCGAATTCTTCACCGGTCGCGACGACGCCGAACCCTCGGTCGAGCGCACCGTGATCGCCCAATCGACCCTGCAAGCCTTCGATCGCCTGCCCACTGAACAACGCGCGCTGTTGCTGATGGTCTCGGTCGAAGGCCTGAGCTACAAGGAAGTCGCCGAAATCCTCGACATCCCCACAGGCACGGTGATGTCGCGCCTGTCCCGCGCCCGCCAGGCCTTGCGCCAGCTCAGCGACGGCGAAATCAGCAGCCCTTCTTTGCGGATACTCAAATGATCAGCATGCCTCCCAGTGAGCGTGACCTGCACGCGTACGTCGACCATCAACTCAACGAGGCCGACCGGCGTCTGGTCGACACCTGGCTGACCACTCACCCGGAAGCCGCCGCGCAGGTGCGCGCCTGGCAGCACGACGCCCAGTTGTTGCGCGCAGCCTTGGGCGGTGCCTTGCAGCAACCGGCCAATCCGGAACTCGATCCCACGCTGATTCGCCAGCGCCTCAAGCGTCAGTCGCGTCGTCACCTGGCCAGCGCGGCGGTGTTGCTGATCGCGGTCGGCATCGGCGGTTTCAGTGGCTGGCAGGCGCGGGAAATGACCCTGGTGCGCTCAACCACACTACCGATGACCGACGCCTTGCAGGCCTATCGTTTGATCGCCCAGCAAGGGATATTACCGGCGGACTACAAGGTCGACGCTGACGGCGATATGCAGCGTTGGCTCGACCGTTATTTCACCCAGGCCAGTCGCTTGCCGGATCTGAAATCCGCCGGTTTCGAACCGGTCAGTGGCCGCCTGCTCAGCACCGATGAAGGCCCGGCGGCGATGGTGGTGTATGAGGATCGCAGCGGCCACAAGGTCAGTTTCTACGTGCGGCCACCGGGGCCGAAGAACACCTTCCTGCCACGCGGCAGTCGCAGCGACGGCGATCTGCAGGCCGATTACTGGTCCGGTGGCGGGTACAACTATGCGATGGTCAGCCCGACGGATTCGCCGGCGGTGCAGCAATTGAGGCAGTCACTGCCATTGTGAAAACTGCGCCAATCCCCCTGTGGGAGCGGGCTTGCTCGCGAAAGCGGTAGATCAGCCACCATCATTGCTGAATGACACACCGTATTCGCGAGCAAGCCCGCTCCCACAGGGGTCATCGTATGAGTCAGAACCCTACATCGAGCACCACATTGTCCAGGTACGTCCCCGCCGGCGGTGTGGTCTGATCGGTGTAGATCTTCGCGTTGTAATTGAAGATCTGGCTCCCGGTGCCCAGACCATTTCCTGGATTGACCTCGGCGTCAGTGCTCGACCGGCGTGCGCTGCCGACACTGCCCCAACGAGTGGTGCCAGCGCTTTTGAAGATGTCGTAGGCCAGATAATTACTTCCGGAAATCATCCGCCGCCGACCGCCGACACTGACCGGGTTCTGTCCGTCGCTCAAACCGACGGTGTAAGCACTGCCCTTGGTGCAGGCCAGATTGATGGTCTGCCCGGTCACCGGGGTAAAGGCACTGATTACCGGTGCACTG
This sequence comes from Pseudomonas fluorescens, assembly GCF_004683905.1. NCBI lineage: Bacteria > Pseudomonadati > Pseudomonadota > Gammaproteobacteria > Pseudomonadales > Pseudomonadaceae > Pseudomonas > Pseudomonas fluorescens. The sequence continues at coordinate 2,315,427 of NZ_CP038438.1, read as the reverse complement.
CCAAAGGCAATGTTCGGCGCAGTAATCGTGCAGTCGTTGGACACGGTCAGGTTCACCGTCAACGTCGCGGTACCGCTATTGATGTCGCGCCCCAGACAAACACTGCCGATACCGATCCCGGAGCAGTAATTCCAGTTCCAGAAAATGCTCAGGGTTTCCGTATAAACCCCGGCGGCGACGTTACTGCCAATGGTCGTGCCCAAGTACAGCGGCACGGTTTTCGGGGTGGTGCCGTTGAGCAGCCCCAAAGCATCGATGATGCCGTTGCGGGCGAAGTCGAAGGCGGTGCCACGGGTGACCGGGTAGCTGGTGCTGTTGTTGGCGTAGATCGTGTAGCCGATGACGTCACCGGTCGGCCCGAGCAAGCCGCTCTGGGTCGAGGTAATGGTGGCGTAGAAATGGTCGTTGCTGGTCAGCAATGACAACAGCGAACCGGTACAACTCAACCCGGCATTGAGCGTGGAACTGGGCTGCGTCGTGGTGCGCACGGCAATCGAGCTGATCGAACCGAACGCCGCCGGCGTGGTGCTGACCACCGAACACAAGGCCTGCGCCATCCCCGGCAGCAGCAACGCCAGACACAGGCAGATCCGCGCCGCGCTCATTGGCACACCAACGGGCCGATCAGCGGCACCTGGCTTTGCCGCATATCCACTTCGAATTGCGTCTTGCAGGTTTTGCCGTCGGCCAGCGTCACCTGCAACGAGTTCTGCGCCTGCAGGTTTTCCAGATAGACCAGCCCGTCCCAGCCGACCACCGTGCGCGCCCCACTCTGCTCGTGCAGCACGCCGGCGCCCAATGGCAGTTCGCGTTGCTGCGCATCTACCAGCACGATGCTCGCGGCGATCACCCGGGTCAGAGGAAACTCCAGCAAATAGCCGCTGCCACGGCGCACGGCGATGCGTTGTTCGACGTTGGGGCTGCGCACGTTGGCCGGCAGATTCAGCGGATCGATTTCGTATTTGCCGCGGTAGTACGCGCTGCTCCACGGCACCAGCAAGTGGCCGTTTTTATCGGTCTGACCGACCTGCTGGTTTTCGTAGCGCACCGGAATATCGGCGAAACCCTCGGTGCTGACCACCACAAACGCGTCGTCGATGCGATTGGCGGCGAACACCTGGCGGTCCATCCACACCAGCGAGCCACTGGCATCGGCCCAACGGGTCTCGGCGTCGGACGTGCCGTAGACCCCGGCCTGCAACTGCACCGATTGCAGACGCCAGGTCACGTCGGCCTGGCGATAGTCGGGACCGTCACCCTTGGCATATCCCAGATTGAAACCGACCCCGCCCTCGGTCGGCACCGAACGACTGTAATTGACCCGCTGCTGACTCTGCCCGGTCTTGCTGCGCTCGCTGCTGATCGCCAGGCTACCGCGCAGATCGAACGGGATCACCAGTTGCGCCTGCACCGCCCAGTTGCTGTCGCCGATCTCGCGGTTGGCCGACAGATAGAAGCTGCTGTTGCGCCACAGCGGTTTGCTCCAGCTCAGGTTGAGCAGACGCGTGCGCGAATCGTCCGCCGCGCGCACATCGAAATAACCGGCACCGAGGCTGCCCCAGCGCTCGAGGTTGACGCTCAGGGTCGCCTGCTCGCTGCGCCGGCTGAGGCTGATATAAGGGCTGTCGATCACGCTGAGGTCGGCGTACTGATCGCGGCGTTGCAAGCGCTGCCAGGAAAAACTGTAGCGCTGGCTGCTGTACTGATAACCAAGACTCAACTGCTCGCCGCCGTCGCCGTCGAATCGGCTCTGACTGATGGCGCTGTTGAGCACGCCGAAATTTCCCAGACGCCAATTGCCGCCGATGCCGCCGAGGGTCAGCGAGTCAGCCGCTTCGGCGTGGCTTTCCACGGTGAAGCTGTCGCTGACACCGTAGCGCAGGCTGCCGGAAGTCACGCCAGGGCCATAGCTGAAGTCCTTCAATCCGTAATCGCGGCGCAACGTACCGGCCGCCACCGAAAAATCACTCAGGCCTTTTTGCAGCAGACTGCTGGTGACATAGAACGGCACCGTGGTCGATACCTGCCGCCCCAGCGCATCGGTGGTCACCACCACGGCCTCCCCGGCACCGTTGATGAAAGGAATGTTGGTCAGGGTATACGGACCCGGTTGCAGGTCGGTGCTGCTCGACTTGTAGCCGTTGATGAACAGATCCACCGACGACGGCACAGCGGCCTCACCGGCGAACTGCGGCAACGGATAGGTGACCAGATCCGGACGCACGGCAAAGTCCCGTGAGAACTGCACACCGCCCAGACGCACCGAGTTGCTCCACGGCAAGGCGCCACTGATCACGTCCCCGCCCTCGTAGGTGAGCATTCGCTCGTCGTCGGAGTAACGCCAGGTGGTGTCGTAGCGCAGGTAGCCGTTGTCCAGTGTGCTGACCGAATCGCCGGACAAGGTGCGCCGGTACTGCCCGGTGCTGGACAACGTGCCCCAGCTATCGAACAGCCGCACCTCGTTCCACGCCGCCAGATAAGTGCCGGCATCGTCGGTGTCGTTGAGGTACAGGTCATAGTTGAACAACGCGCCGAAACTGCTCAGCGCCGGGGTGCGCGAATAGTTCTCGCGATTACCGATGAACTGATCCGGCAGCCACTGCGGTGGCACCACCAGCAGCAGGCGCTGGCCGACACTGTCGTATTCGCTGTGCAGTCCAGGCAGGCCGTCGAGATCAACTTCAGCACCAGGATTGCCCGGCAGTTTCATCCCGGTTTCAGCCAATACGCTGGCCGGCAAAAACAGATGCCCGTCACGCTGCTGCACCGCCACCACCCGCCCGGTGTTCATCTGATTGACCACCAACTCCAGAAACAACTGTGCATCACTCACGGCCTCCATGCCGCTGGGCGGTGGCGGCAGTTCGCCGGCCTCGGATGGTTGCACGAACATCAGGCAACACGCGCCAGTCATGAGCCACAACGGACGCTGAATACGTCGACCCCATCCCGGGCTCATACACGCTTTACGTCCGTCAATGGACTCGATCCTCCTGATGCCACTCTTGCCAAAGCCAGTTATCTTTCTCTGGAATTTTGACGACACGATGCATTCATTGTGGCGAGGGAGCTTGCTCCCGCTCGGCGGCGCAGCCGTCGTCAGAATTGTTTAAGCGGACTGCCTGACATGGCTTGGGGCGGCTTCGCAACCCAGCGGGAGCAAGCTCCCTCGCCACAAAAGTCCACTCGGCATGGCTCCCTTTTCAGCGTCCCGGCGCAATGCTCTGCACCTGGACCCCGCCATTGACTCGCACTTGCAACGCCGACTCACTCGCCAACGCCCCAGGTGCCGGCCAGCGCATCACCGCGCCCGGCAGCACATAACCCAGCAACCCCTCGGCTAATGGCTTGCTCTGTCCACCCTGTTTGATCGCCACGTCGGTCAGCCGCGCATGCACCGCGCCCTGATTGCGCACTTCGATATACGGTCGACCGTCCACCGCCACCGTGCGCCAGCTCAGCTGCGGCACACCGATACCTTTGGGGTCACGCGGGCGGGTGCTGTCTTCCTTGCTCCACAGCCCCGCGCCGTAGGCAAACAACGGCACCGAATAGCGCATCTGAAAGCGGATCGCGGCCGCGGTTTTGCCGCCCTCGGCAGCCGGCGGCTGGGCGGAAGGGATTTCGTCGATGATGATCCGGTAGGCCAGTTCCTGCCCCGGTGGCACATCCTTGGTCCGGGTCAGGCGCACCAGTTGCTTCTGCCCCGGTTCGATCTTCGCCACTGGCGGGCTGCCGATCACGTCGCGCTGGTTCTGGTATTGCTCTGCAAAGCCGCTCTGGCTCCAGCCGAACACACGGATCTGCAGGTTGGCGGTTTCCGTGCCACGGTTCTCCAGCCATAGCGCACTGGCCTGTTGATCGGCCTCCAGCACCGGATCGATCGGCCAGATCAGCACCGAGCTGGTGGCCTGCGCATGGCCGGCCCCGAGCATGACCAGTGCCAGCAACGCGCCCTGCAACAACGAATGCCCAGACGTAACTGCCCCCATGAACCTGCTCCTTGTCGGCCATTCAAATGTCGCTTTACCACGACAGCTGCACCTGCAACACGTCGCTGTACGTCCCCCCGGGCTGATTGCCCGGCAATTGCACCTGACCGTAAATCGGCAGGCTGATGTTGTTCGCATCGCTATAGGCCACCGCCACGCTCTGGCCGATGCCCAGGCTCTGGCTGTAAGCCGCATCGCGGAACAGCGCATACGCCACCCGCGCACTGCCGCTGTTGATCTGCATGTGGCGACCGCTGCTGTTGTACTGGCCGCCATCGACCGTCATGTTCAGTGCCACCCCCGGCGTGCATTGCAACTGCACGCCGCCGGTCAATGCCACTTGCACCGTGCCGGTCGCGAGGGCCGAACTCGAACCGAAATTCAGTCCGCCGTAATTCGACACCCCGCCCACCACCAGGCATCCCGGCGTGATGGTCGCGCTGACCTGAAAGCTCTGGCTGGTCGCCGCCCCCAGCGGCAGCGGCACACTGCCCGCACAGAGCAGGAGCAGCGCGGCACAGCCTTGGCGGCGCATGGCATCAGAACGTCAGTTCAACAGCGACGGTGTCGGTGTACGTCCCCGCCGGTAACCCGGCCTTGCCCACCGCCTGACCGTAGATATTCACCGTCTGCGCCACGCCAGTGCTGGTCGCCAGGTTGATCGTCCCGTCGATCGGCAGCAGCTGCGAATGCCCGGCATCGGTGTAGAAGTCGTACGGCACGTAGTTGGCGACACCGTCATACAACGCACGAGCGCCGCCCGGCGACTGCCCATCGTGAGCACCGGCGCGCACTTTGACCACCGGGGTCGTGCCGCTGGAGCAGAGAATCGACAGCGCCCCGCCGCCACCGCCCAGAACCTGCCCGCTGGCGGTGGTGAACAGGCTGTTGGCGGTGCCGAAGTTCAAGGCACCGAAGTTCAGCCCGGTGGAGCCGCCGGCACCGTTGACCTGACAGCTGCTGATCAGGGTCAGGCTGGCGGTGATCTGGCCGGTGACCGTGGTGGCGGCGTTGGCACTGGAAACCAGCGTCAGGCCGAGCAACGACAAACCTATCCTTGATGCAAACTTGCGCATGGTGTCCGTCCTCTACGGGGTTACCAGTCGAGCGTCACCGTCAGCGTGTCGGTGTAGACACCTGCCGGAACCGCGCGGGTATTCGCCACCACCGTGCCAAACACCGGAATCGGTATCTGCGCACCGCTGGTGACAGCGAAATTGTGTTGTTGACCGATGCTGTAGCGCTGGCTACCGGAGGCATCCAGAAAGAGTTGATAAGGCAGGGTCTGGCGCCCGTTGCTCAGGCGGCGGGTGGTGCCGTCGCCGTGGCTGCCGCCGTCGATGGTGACGGTGAAACCGGTGACCGAGGGATTGCAGGCGACGTTCAGCTTGCCGCTGCTGTCGCCGTCGAGACTGGCCTTGATCGGCGCGTTCCAGGTCGGCCCCTGCTGACCGAAATCGAGGGTGCCCAGATTGCTCACCGGGATCGCCGGGGTGGCGCTGTTGGTGACTTCGCACCCGGCGATCAGGATCAGCCGCGCATTGATCTGCCCACTGATCGCCGCCTGTGCGTCGTCAGCGAGCAACAGCAACGTACCCGTGGCGATAACCATCCAGTGCTTGCCTGTCATAGCGTCCGTCCTACTCCTTCAGGATGCCTGCGTACCTTGCGTTCTGCATTGAACGCCCCTTCCCTGCGCAATCCGCCTCCAGCGGATTGCCTGAAATCCTGCACTCACCAGGTCACGGTGACTTTCACCAGATCCGAATAGCGGCTGACCTGCGGCACCTGCGCCAGACGCTCGATCCGCGCGTAAAGCGGCAACTCCACCGTGCCGGTGTCCGGCACCCGGCCGCTGACTGGCACGTTCACCACCAGCGGCACCCGGCGCGCCGCGTCCTGATACAGCCGATATGGAATCGGCTGGCTCCCCGCCGCCCCCGCCATGTAGCGAACCTCGCCAACGCCACCATGCAGGCCACCGTCGACCCGCAGTTGATACGGCGTGTCAGGGTTGCATTCCAGACGTGGCAACCGTTGGTTGGTCAGCGCCGCACCCAGTGGCCCGGCCGGGTCGTCGAGACGCGCAATACTGCCGAAATCCAGCACGCCCAATTGTTCGATACCCGCCTCGCGCTGCTGGCCGATCAACTGGCAGCCACGCTGCACGTCAACGCGGACTTCGACCTGAAGATCCGCCGCATGCACCGAGGCCCCAAGCACCCCGAGCAGGCCCATCACCACACGTACAATCACTGTCCCATTCCTTGTGAGGGAACATCCTGGATGACGTTACTGTGTTTCAGGGTAGCAATGGACGACGAATCCGCCAGTCGATTGGATCCATGGTCCTGCCGGGATATGTTTCGAAAGTTTGGCAACACGGCGAATTACATCGCTGAAAATAGCTGTACGTCCCGCACAAATCTGTTCAGTGATCGCCCACAGTCGACGAGCCGCGATGGAAGCCGGGCGCAGCCTCTGGTTACACTACGGCGCCGCGCTCCCGGGCGCGGGTCTGATGAACACGGAGTGACTGCACTGTGCCCTCTCGAGCGCCCAAACGATCGCCACTGACCCTACGCTGGTCGGCGCTGCGCCGCTGGTTCGCCAAGGGCCGGCCAGCGCATGCCGGGCATGACGCGAATGCCCAGTCGATCCGCGACTATTTCCGGCACAAGGCCCATAGTCAGGGTTACACCCTCAGCCACAGCCAGCAGCGGGTGATCGATTGCATGGCGCAGCAGGCCAGCCTGTTGTTCGGCGCCAAGCCGCAAATGCCGCCGAGCCTGTACCTGCATGGCGCGGTCGGACGCGGCAAGAGCTGGCTGCTCGACGGTTTTTTCCAGGCACTGCCGACCGCGCAGAAACAGCGCGTGCATTTCCATGAATTCTTTGCCCGGTTGCATCAGGGCATGTTCAACCATCGCGAACAGGACGACGCTCTCGGCGTTACCCTCGACGAGCTGTTAGCCGATTGCCAGGTACTGTGTTTCGACGAATTTCATGTGCATGACATCGGCGATGCGATGCTCATCACCCGCCTGTTCAAGGCCTTGTTCCAGCGCGGGATTCTGCTGCTGGTGACTTCCAACTATCCGCCGGAAGGCTTGCTGCCCAACCCGCTCTATCACGCGCGCTTCAAACCGGTGATCGAATTGATCAACGCCCGAATGCAAGTGATGGAGGTCGGCGGCCCGCACGATTACCGCAGCCAGGCGAGCAACCATGCGCATCAGGTTTTCACGCAGGGCCACTATGTGTGGCCAGCCACCGCAACCCAGCGCCAGGCGCTGAACCTGCCGCCCGAAGGTGCCCCGGCCATTGCGTTGCCGGTGGGCAGCCGACACGTTCAGGCGCGCCTGTGCGATGGCAGCCGGGTCGCTTTCACCTTCAGCGACGTGTGCGAGCAACCGACAGCGGTGATGGATTATCTGGAGCTGTGTCGGCGTTTCGACCAGTGGATCATCGACGACCTGCCGGAACTCGGTGAGTGCTCGATCGCCGCACAACAGCGCTTCATCAACCTGATCGACGTGCTCTACGACCAGGACAAGCACCTGACCCTGCTCAGCCGCTTGCCACTGCGCGAGGCCCTTGGCGGGAATGCCATCGATCTGGCGCGCACCCGCAGTCGCCTGGGGCAGTTGCAGGAAACCCACTGACAACTCGGATCCCCTGTGGGAGCGGGCTTGCTCGCGAAAGCGGAGTGTCAGTGACGAATCGCTGACTGACAGAACGCCTTCGCGAGCAAGCTCGCTCCCACAGTGGATCAGAGTGTTCTTCAGTGCAAATCCCGGCTTTGCCGTTATCATGTCGCCCATTCCGAGCGCCCGGCGCTTCTTTCCTTTGATAGTGAACATCCCCATGCACACCCTTGCTCAATTGCGCGCCGGCGAGTTGTCGGGCATTACCCGGCTGGATCTGTCTTGCGGCCTGACCGAGTTCCCCCGGGAGATTTTCGAACTGGCCGATACGCTGGAGGTGCTCAACCTCAGCGGCAACGCCTTGAGCAGTCTGCCCGATGATCTGCATCGCCTGACCAGGATGCGCATTCTGTTTTGCTCGGACAACCACTTCACCGAGGTGCCGGAATGCGTCGGAAAATGCGCGGCGCTGACGATGATCGGCTTCAAGGCCAACCGCATCAGCCACGTGCCGGGCGCAGCACTGCCGCCGCTGCTGCGCTGGTTGATCCTGACCGACAACTGCATCGAAAGCCTGCCCGTCGAACTGGGTGAGCGCCCGTATCTGCAAAAACTGCTGCTGGCCGGCAATCGCCTGCAAGCGCTGCCCGCCTCAATGAGCCAGTGCCATCGCCTGGAGCTGATCCGCATCGCCGCCAACCAGATGCGTGAACTGCCGCAGTGGCTGCTGACCCTGCCGAGCCTGACCTGGCTGGCGTATGCCGGCAATCCGCTGGAAACCGAAGCCGATGCCGCCGCGCTGGAAGCCACGCCGCTGATCGACTGGTCGGCGCTGCGTCTGGAACAGCGCCTGGGCGAAGGCGCCTCGGGGGTGATTTCCCGGGCGCAGTGGCAGCGCGCCGACGGCTCGCAGGTGCCGGTCGCGGTGAAGCTCTATAAAGGTGAAATGACCAGCGACGGTTCGCCGCTGCACGAGATGAACGCCTGCATCACCGCCGGCCTGCACCCGAACCTGATCCGCGTGGAAGGCCGTATTCACGGGCATCCCGATGGCCAGCAGGGGCTGGTGATGCAACTGATCGACCCAAGCTTTCGCAACCTGGCGGCATTGCCGAGCCTGGCGAGCTGCTCGCGGGATGTGTATGCCGAGGACTGCCGCTTCAGTGCCGAAGTGGCGCTGAACATTGCCAAGGGCATCGCTTCGGCGGCCGAGCACTTGCATCAACAGGGCATCACCCACGGCGACCTCTACGGCCACAACATTCTGCTGAACGATCAGGGCGATTGCTTGCTCGGGGATTTCGGCGCGGCGTCGTTCCATGCCACCACCGACAACCTGGAAACCCGGGCACTGCAACGCATCGAAGTGCGGGCGTTCGGGGTTCTGCTCGGGGAATTGCTGGCGCGCGTCGACTCGGGGTTGAGCGATGAACAACGCGAGGTGCTGGAGGCGCTGGAACAGCGTTGCTGTCAGACGGATGTGCTGGCGCGGCCGGGGTTCAGCGAAGTGATCGAGGTCCTGGAAACGCTTTAACTGACGCAAATCCTGTGGCGAGGGAGCTTGCTCCCGCTGGACGGCAAAGCCGTCCCAAAAACAACGACTGCTGCGCAGCCGAGCGGGAGCAAGCTCCCTCGCCACAGTTTATCTTTGCAGCAAATCAGCCCGCCAGACCGACAAACATGTCCTGCACGTCGTCGTGGTTGTCCAGGCCTTCGAGGAACGCTTCAACTTCAGCCATCTGCTCGGCGCTCAGGCCGCTGACCGGGTTCTTCGGCTGGTAGCCGAGTTTGGCCGACAGAACCGTGAAGCCTTGCTCAGGCAGGGCTTTCTGCACGGCGTCGAGGTCGGTCGGATCGGTCAGGAACAGGGTCGCGCCCTCTTCGCCCGGCTCGAAGTCCTGGGCTCCGGCCTCGATCGCGGCCATTTCCGGATCGGCGTCCGGGGTGTCCGGCGACGCTTCGATCATGCCGACGTGGTTGAAGTCCCAGGCCACCGAACCGGAAGCGCCCAGTTGACCCTTGCGGAACGCCACCCGGATTTCCGCGACGGTGCGGTTGATGTTGTCGGTGACGCACTCGACGATCAACGGAACCTGATGCGGCGCGAAACCTTCGTACGTCACGCGGTGGTACTGCACGGTTTCGCCCAGCAGGCCGGCGCCTTTCTTGATGGCGCGGTCCAGGGTTTCCTTGGGCATCGAAGCTTTCTTGGCCTGCTCGACCACCAGACGCAGGTGTGCGTTGGTGGCGGTATCGGCACCGTTGCGGGCAGCGATGGTGATTTCTTTCACCAGTTTGCCGAAGATCTTGCCCTTGGCGTTGGCTGCCGCTTCTTTGTGTTTAACCTTCCACTGTGCGCCCATTACTCACTCTCTTGATCTGTGGCGCCGAGACATCTATTGGCCGACGCGTGGCGCCAAGTTTATACGGCCTAAAGTCGGCAATCGACCAAAAAAATCATTGTTGAATCGACATCGTCACCACGACTTGTAGGGCGATTCTGAAAAGCCCACCAGCCATGACCATTCGTGCTCGCGTTTTCGTACCCTCTGCCGTCCGTATTGCCCACAGAGCCCGTACGAATGCTCAATGATAAGGAAAGCCCGTTCACCCTGACCCTGACCGACGGCCCGCTGTGCCTGCCGGTCTTGCGTTTCAGTGGCAAGGAAGCACTCAATCAGCCGTTTCGCTTCGAGATTGAAATGATCGGTCTGGCACCGGCGTTGCCCCCAGGCAGTCTGCTGCGCCAACCGGCGTTCCTGCGCCTGGGCGCCGATCACGGGATCCACGGTCTGATCCACAGCGTCAGTTGCGAGCATCGCGCCAGCCACCGCATCGGCTACCGGCTGATCCTCGTCCCGCTGCTGCTGAGTCTGGACCAGCCGCCCCGGCGCCGGGTCTTCGTGCAAACGAGCGTGCCGACGATCCTCGCGCAATTGCTCGGCGAGCATGAGTTGCCGGCGGACAGTTACCGGATCGAAATGAGCGTCGGCCAATACCCGCCGCGGCCCTTTTGCATCCAGTACGAAGAAAGTGACCTGGCCTTCGTGCAACGGCTGTGTGAGGAGGAAGGCATCCACTATCACTTCGAGCATCACCCGAACGGGCATGTGCTGGTGTTTGCCGATGACAACCTCAGCCTGCCGCAGGAACCGTTGCCGGTGCCGTTTGGCATCACCGTCGACACACCATCACCGCGCGTCAGCACGCTGTTTCAGCGCCATGACGCGCCACCGGTGATGGCTGCGCACGGCATTCGCAACCGCGGGCAGGAGGCCATCGCCACCGACGCGGCCAACCATCCCTTGCCCGCACTCGCACCGCAGAACCTGTCGGGCGAACAGCGTCACGCCGAACAACGCAGCCGTCGCCATCTGCAGCGCCAGCGCTGTCAGTCGCGCTCGATCCGGGGCAACTGCGATTGCAGCGCGTTGCGCAGCGGGCATCTGTTACAGATCAGCGAGCATCCGATCAATACCTTCAATGAACAATGGCTGATCACCGAACTGCATCACCAGGGCCAGCACCCCTCGATCCTCGACCCGACCACTGATGTGCATCGCTATCGAAACGACTTCACTGCCCTGCCCTGGTCAAGCGATTTTCGCCCGCCATTGGCACAGCCGCGCCCGAACATCGGCGGCTACCATCTGGCACAAGTGCTGGGATCGCCCGGCCAGCCCGCGCAACTGGATGATCGCGGGCGCATCGGCGTCAACCTCTGGCCGGCGCAGACAACTGAGTCTGCATGCCTGTGGCTGCCAATCGCACTGACCGGCGCCGGCCGGCTCGCCACCCACCAGTTGCCCCGCGCCGGCAGTGAGGTGTGGGTCAGCTTCCTCGACAGCGACCCGGATCGACCGATTCTGTGCCTCGCCAACCCACGCCCTGCGCCACCGAGTGAAACACCACCACCGCGCGACAGCAGCCTGTTGCTCGATTGGCTGCTGCACGGTGCCGATCCCTAAGCGCCGCAGACATTGGCATTGAGTACACCTGGAAGAAACTGGGTGGTTGTGAGGTCGCTATCGCTGGCAAGCCAGCTCCCACAGTTGGATTGGGTGCGGGCTGTTGGAGGTGGGTCGGCTCGCAGGCCGCCTTCGCGAGCAAGCCCGCTCCCACAGTGGATTGGGTGTGAGCTGTTGGAGATTGGTCGGCTGGGAGATTGCTATCGCTGGCAAGCCAGCTCTCACAGTTGGATTGGGTGCGGGCTGTTGGAGCTGGGTCGGCTGGGAGGCCGCCTTCGCGAGCAAGCTCGCTCCCACAGTGGATTGGGTGTGGGTTGTTGGAGATTGGTCGGCTGGGAGATTGCTATCGCTGGCAAGCCAGCTCTCACAGTTGGATTGGGTGTGGGCTGTTGGAGGTGGGTCGGCTCGCAGGCCGCCTTCGCGAGCAAGCCCGCTCCCACAGTGGATTGGGTGTGAGCTGTTGGAGATTGGTCGGCTGGGAGATTGCTATCGCTGGCAAGCCAGCTCCCACAGTTGGATTGGGTGTGGGCTGTTGGAGATTGGTCGGCTGGGAGATTGCTATCGCTGGCAAGCCAGCTCTCACAGTTGGATTGGGTGCGGGCAGTTGGAGGCTGGTCGGCTCGTAGGCCGCCTTCGCTGGCAGGCCAGCTCCCACAGGGAGCTAAAGCCAAGCGCATGCTTTTCACCACTCAAATGGCCGAGTGTGAGCTCGCCGAAAGCTCTTGATCTTGCCGTGCCGGCCCCATCGGCAGGCTGAGTGGAGGGGTTTATCCGGGGGTGGGAGCGCAGCGACCGTTTGGCGCAGCCAAACACAGCGAGAGGAGGTGCAGCGAAGCAAACCGGAGGCGATGCCCCCGGATGAACCCCGGAGCGAAGGAACCCGAGCCTAAGCGAGGGCCGTACGCCGGGGCCCAGCCTTTTGGTTACTTTTGGGCGTCTGCAAAAGTGACCCGCCGTAAGGGCGGAACCCTAAGCAGCCGTTACCGCAGCAACGGATATGCCCCCATAAATCAAAGCCCCCAATCACCCCTTGTCAGCCTTCCCCGCCGCCGCCGCAAACCTCGCCAACCGCACATCCAGATGCCGCGGCCGCCGCCCATGATCCTCAGCCCGCTCCTTGCGCCGAATCGCATTACGCACCATCAACGACCCCAGATACCGAATCGGCTCCGGCGGAAAATACCCCAGCGGCCCGTTCACCAACGGCGAACGAGTCCAGGGGTTATCGAGCCCCTGCACCAACGAGGCAAGAATCTGCCCGCCCATGTGACACGGCCCGACGCCACTGCCGGAATAACCAAAACCATAAAACACATTGCCACTGGCACTCATCTGCCCGAAAAACGGCAACCCGGTAACCGAGCGATCCGACGGCCCGTTCCACGTCGCGTCGATCTTTACATCGGCAAACGCCGGGAAGAAGTCGCCGAGACTGCGCTTGAGCAAATCCGCATAGGGCGATGGCTGATCGAACACCGGCAACATTCGCCCACCATACGCAAACGTGTTACCACCCTTGCCAAGCATGATCCGGCCGTCCGGCGTGTTGTGGTAGTAGTGCACGAAAATCCGCGAATCGAGCACCGTGACACCGCTGGTCAAACCGATGTCCTGCAGCAGATCCGGGCGCGGCTCGGTGATCAGCATGTCACTGGAGACAATCGCCACGCTACGTTCGAACTGTGGAAACGCCCGGGCCATCCACGCATTCATCGCCAGTACCACACGGTCGGCTATCACGCAGCCGCCAGCGGTGTGAATGCGCGCCGGACGGCCCTCCTCCAGGCCGGTCATCGCCGTGTTCTCGTGGATCTTCACGCCCAGTTGTAACGCCACCCGACGCAGCCCGCGCACCAGTTTGCCCGGCTGCACACTGGCTGCCGCTGGCGAGAACCAGCCTTCCAGATGCTTGCTGGAACCGGCCATGCGCTGCACATCGGCCAGCGGACGCTGGGTGAACGAGTTGATGCCGTTGCGCTCAAGCGCCGTGATCACGGCGTCGGTCGAACCGACCTGCGCCTGGTTGGTGGCGGTGTACAGCGTGCCGTCGAGGCGGTAATCGGCATCGACGCCGAACTGTTCGCAGAACGCGCCGATGGCGTGGATGCTGCGCTCGGATTCCTTGACCAGGCGCACCGCCTCCTCGACGCCGAACAGCCGCTCGAGGGTGAAATACTTGGCCGACCACGACAACGCACACCCACCGTTGCGCCCACTGGCACCGGCGCCGCAGATGTCGGCTTCGATCAGCAATACGTCGAGTTCCGGGTTCTGCTGCTTGAGCATGATCGCCGTCCACAACCCGGTGTAGCCGCCGCCGACGATGCACACGTCGCTGCGCACTTCGCCTTGCAGCGACGGACACGTCGCGGATGGATCGGCCTGCAAGGCCTGTTCGAGCCAAAACGGTCGCATGGGATTCTCCAGTCAGATGGCCACGACACAGCCTGCCGCGAGCGCCGCAGCAGGCCGCAGGGCAAGGGTTTTCAGTTACGCAGGGGTTTGATGGTCAGTGGGCAATTGGGAATGGCCGCGCGCGGTTCCATCACCCCGACCGGGCGGCTGTTCCAGTGCGGAATCAGCACCAGCGCCGAGAACAATGCGCAGCCGGCGAAGACGATGAACACCGTCACCGAATCGAAGTAACCTGGCAGCAATCCGCCGAGCACTGCGCCGACCGAGCCGCAGCCGTTGACGAAGCCGGCCGCCGTGGCGCCGGCCTTGGCCTTGCCGAAGTCAATGGCGGCCGCGCCGCTGATCATCGAATCCGGCCCGTACAGGGTCAGGCCCATGACAAACAGCAACGCCACCACCAGCATCACGCTGCCGGTGTGCAACGCGCCCATGAACAGCGCCAACGTTACGGTCAGTGCCAGCAGACTGAGGACGCAGGCCGGCATGCGCCGGGCGCCGAACAGTTTGTCCGAGGCCAGACCGATCATGATCGGCCCGAGCAACCCGGCCAGTTCGAACGAGGTGGGAATGATCGCCGCGCCGACCTTGCCGACACTCGGCATCTGCTCAAAGACGATCACCGGGCCCCACAACAGAATCGCGTAACGCGCCGGTTTCAACATGAAATACGCCAGGCCCAGCACCAGCACCGTGCGGTTGCGCAGGATTTCCTTCAACGGCTCCCAGACGCTGAGCTTGCTGTTGGCTTCGGTTTCCGCGGCACTGAGTTCCGGCTCCGGCTCCACCGCCGGCAGGCCGACGTCTTCCGGTTTGTTGCGCTGAAAAATGAAGAACAACAGCGCCACCACCGCGACCACGGCCGCGCTGGAAATGAACGCCGCGTGCCAGGTGCCCATCAGCGTATACGCCCACCAGCCGGCGAACGGCGAGGCCACCAGACCGCCAAACGCATAGCAGGAGCTCCACAATCCGAGCACCCGCCCACGCTGCTGCGCCGGGAAGAAACTCCCAAGGTTTTTACACAATCCCGACCAGCCGGTGGACTGCGCCAGCCCCTGGATCAGCATGCAAGTGGCGAAGATCGGCAAGGTCGCGAAACTGCCCATCACCAATGCCGCACCAGCGGAAATCAGCAGCCCGCCAAGCACCACGACCCTCGGGCCGAAACGGTCGGCAAGCATGCCCCAAGTGAATTGGCCGATGGCGTAGGCCGCCAGATAGATCGCATCGAGGTTGGCCATGGCCATCTTGTCGAGCATGAAGGTCGGGTCTTCGGCGATGCCCAGTTTGGCCACCGAAAATGCTTTGCGGGTGAAATAGAAAGCGGCGTACGCGAGCCAGGTGACAGCGAAAATCTGCATGCGCCAACGCGCAATGGTGCCGATGTGCTTGTTCATTGTGGTTCTGACCTCAGGGTGTGAGTGTGCCGGCAGAATCGTTTAGTAAACGCCTGTGTTTTTATTGTTGAGCACTGCGCCAGCGCCCCATCCCTGATGGCGATAGCGGTCAGATGAGTCCTGTTGTTGCACGCACAGGCTCATCGCCGACGCTGCTGTCCGAGCGGACAGTCAGCGCTGGCGTGAGCGGATCAAAGCAATTACTGTTTAATAAATAAAATCGATTTATCGTATTTCACACATAAGCTCAGCTTGTTACTGGAGGCTGCATGTCGGTGTCCCACGCCCAGCTCAAAGCCTTCCACGCCGTGGCCGTCCATGGAAGCTTTACCAAAGCCGCCGAACGGCTTTTTCTCACGCAACCGGCAATTTCCGACCAGGTGCGCAAACTCGAAGAGCGCTTTGGTGTGTTGCTGTTCCATCGCAACAAGCGTTCGGTGCGCCTGACCGATCTCGGTGAGCGGCTGCTGGCGATTACTCAGCGGCTGTTTGTGATCGAGGCTGAAGCCCAGGAACTGCTGCAGGAATCCCAGGCGTTGCAGACTGGCAGCCTGATTCTCGCAGTGGACGCACCGATACACGTGCTGCCGCAGATCGCGCGGTTCTGCGAGCGGTATCCGGGGATCAGCGTGAAGATCGAGACCGGTAACACCGATGAATCGCTGTTTCGCCTGTTCAACTATCAGGCCGATCTGGCGCTGCTCGGGCGCGATGTCACTGATGAACGTCTGCTGTGCGTGCCGCTACGCAACGACCCGATGGTGGCGTTCGTCTCGCGCCATCACCCGTGGGCCGAGCGCGAGTCGATCTGTCTGGCCGATCTCGATGACACGCCGCTGGTGCTGCGCGAGCACGGCTCGGTAACCCGCCAGACTCTGGAAGAAGAAATGGCCCGCGCCGGTTTTCGCATTCGTCCGGCAATCCAGGTCGAGGGCCGGGAAGCCGCGCGCGAGGCGGTGGTGGTGGGGATCGGTGTGGGGGTGGTGTCGGCGGCGGAGTTTGGCGCGGATTCGCGAGTCTGCGCGTTGCCGATTACCGATTGCACCCGACGATTGACCGAGACGCTGGTGTGCTTGCGCGAGCAGAGTTCGCGGCGGGTGGTGGCGACATTTCTCGATATGGTGCGCGAGAGCCTGGTGTAAACAGGCCTAGCCTCATCGCGAGCAGGCTCACTCCTACAGAGGATCTATGTCGGTCAAACATTGTGTGCTCCCCACAACACTTGTAGGAGTGAGCCTGCTCGCGATTGGAGCAACACGGTGTATCAGGCCGGCGCCAGACCAAAGAACGCCTGAATCAAGCGCAACTCCCGCCGCCGCTCCATGCAGCCAATCATGTGCCGATTGACCAACCCGTCGCCGACAATCGGAATCGCCACCACCCTCGGGTCATGGCTGACCTCCACCGACGACACCACACCCACCCCCAGCTCCGCCGCCACCGCTTCGGTCACCGCCTCACGGCTGTCCAGCTCCAGCAACACTCGCGGATGCACCGCCGCCTGATTGCAGGCCTGATCAAAGGTGCGCCGGGTGATCGAACTCGGCTCGCGCAGCACCATGATCACCTGATCCAGCTCCTTGAGCTTCACTTCGCCGGCACGCTGCGCCCACGCATGCGCCGCCGGCACCAGCGCGCAGATCCGCGATTCGCTCAACGCTTGCAGATGCAGGCCCTTGCGCGGTTCGACCTCGGTCAGCACCGCCACGTCGGCATGCTCGGACAACAGCGCGGCGAGGGTTTCCTGCGCATTGCCCAGACGCAGGTTCACCGTGATTCCAGGATAGCGCGCACGCAGGCTGGCGAGCATCGGCATGACCATGTGCGGACCGTCCGCCGCCACTTCGAGGCGCCCGGTGAGCAACTGACGATTGGCTTCGAGCAGGGTTTGCGCTTCTTCGGCCAAACCGAACATCGCGCGGGTAATCGCCGCCAGTTTGGTGCCCTCCTCGGTCAGTTCCACCCGGCGTGCGGTGCGACGCAACAAGGTGATCTGGTAGTGCTCCTCCAGCGCCTTGATGTGTCCGGTGACCGCCGGCTGACTGATGAACAGGCGCGCCGCGGCGCGGGTAAAGCTGCCTTCCCGGGCCACGGCGTCGAAGGCGCGCAGCTGGAACAGATTCATGGATAACCCTCACTGATGGCTGGCATAACAACAAACAATTTGATTGATAGACCGCCGAATTGCAACGTATGCCCCGTAGCTTCATCCCACAGCGCTATCGCGAGGACACACGAATGAGTACTGCCGCACCCATCCTGCTCACTCCCGGCCCGTTGACCACGTCGGCCCGCACCCGCCAGGCAATGATGATCGACTGGGGGTCATGGGATGACCGCTTCAACCAACTGACCGCCAGCCTCTGCGAGCAATTGCTGGCGATCCTCAATGGCGCCGCCACTCACCACTGCGTGCCATTGCAGGGCAGCGGCACCTTCGCTGTCGAAGCGGCCATCGGCACGCTGGTGCCGCGTGACGGCAAGGTGCTGGTGCTGATCAACGGTGCCTACGGCAAGCGTCTGGCGAAGATCTGCGAAGTGCTCGGCCGCTCGTTCAGCACCTTCGAAACCGCCGAAGACGAACCGACCACCGCTGCCGACGTCGACCGCCTGCTGCGCGCCGATGGCGACATCACCCATGTCGCGCTGATCCACTGCGAAACCAGCACCGGCATCCTCAACCCGTTGCCGGAAATCGCCGAGGTCGTCGCGCAACACGGCAAGCGCCTGATCATCGATGCCATGAGCTCGTTCGGCGCGTTGCCAGTGGACGCGCAAAAAGTCCCGTTCGATGCGCTGATCGCCGCCTCGGGCAAGTGTCTGGAAGGCGTGCCGGGGATGGGTTTTGTCTTCGCTCGCAAGGAATCACTGGCAGCAGCGGCCGGCAACTCGCATTCGCTGGCGATGGACCTGTATGACCAGCACACGTATATGCAGAAGACCGGCCAGTGGCGCTTCACCCCGCCGACCCACGTGGTCGCGGCGCTGCACGAAGCGTTGTTGCAATACAACGAAGAAGGTGGCCTGCCCGCTCGCCATGCGCGCTACGCCGCCAACTGTCAGGCGCTGATGGAAGAGATGGGCAAGCTCGGCCTGCGCAGCTTCCTGCCGGCAGCGATCCAGGCCCCGATCATCGCCACCTTCCATGCCCCGCAAGACCCGCGTTACCAGTTCAAGGACTTCTACGAACGGGTCAAGGCCAAGGGTTACATCCTCTACCCCGGCAAACTGACCCAGGTCGAAACCTTCCGCGTCGGCTGCATCGGCCACGTCAACCCGGACGAAATGCGCCAGGCCGTGGCAGCAGTGGGTGAAGTGCTGCGCGAGATGGAAGTCCTCGATATCTGAAACACCACTAATCCCCTGTGGGAGCGGGCTTGCTCGCGAAGGCGGAGTGTCAGCCGCCATCAATGTTGAATGTGCCGCCGCATTCGCGAGCAAGCCCGCTCCCACAGTTTTGAACCGTATTGCCAACTCAGGAATTGATTGCCATGAACTACACCAACCCAAGCAAGCTGCAAGCCGCGATCCTCGACTGGGCCGGCACCGTGGTCGATTTCGGCTCGTTCGCACCGACGCAGATCTTCGTCGAAGCCTTCGCCGAGTTCGACGTTCAGGTGTCCATCGAAGAAGCCCGTGGCCCGATGGGCATGGGCAAGTGGGATCACATTCGTACCCTGTGCGATCAGCCGCAGGTCGCCGAGCGTTATCGCAAAGCGTTCGGCCGCACCCCGACCGACGACGACGTGACCGCGATCTACAACCGCTTCATGCCGCTGCAGATCGAGAAGATCGCCGAGCACTCGGCGCTGATTCCCGGCGCGCTGGAAACCATTGCCAACCTGCGTCAGCAAGGGATCAAGATCGGTTCCTGCTCCGGCTACCCGAAACAGGTGATGGACAAGGTTGTGGCCCTCGCTGCCACTAACGGCTACGTTGCCGACCACGTGGTCGCCACCGACGAAGTGCCGAACGGTCGCCCATGGCCGGCCCAGGCTCTGGCCAACGTGATTGCGTTGGGCATCGATGATGTCGCGGCCTGCGTGAAGATCGACGACACCGTGCCGGGCATCCTCGAAGGCCGTCGCGCCGGGATGTGGACCGTGGCGCTGATCTGCTCGGGCAACGCGCTGGGCCTGGATTACGCCGGCTACCGGGCGCTGGGCAGCGACGAACTGGCCAGCGAACGTAAACGCATCCACGCGCTGTTCGCCGATTCGCGCCCGCATTACATGATCGACACCATCAGCGACCTGCCGGAAGTGATTGCCGACATCAACAAGCGTCTGGCCAACGGTGAGATGCCGCAATCGAGCTGATTGCTTCTTTTGTCAAAACAACAAAAAACGCCAGGGTCTTCGCGACGCTGGCGTTTTTTTTATGGCTGAAGCCTTGAGTCAGCGCAGTGAAACTCCGATCAGCCTCAGGCAAATCCGCCAAAGCGGATTACAGTTAAAGCATGCCGTCGCACAAGAACGGCACGTGGCGACCCTGATCTGTGAGGAAACACCGTATGCCGTGGACAAGTTCCGAATCCCGCTACAGCACCGTGTCCGTGCTGTTGCACTGGCTGATGCTGGTCCTGTTGGTGCTGGTATACGCCAGCATGGAGCTACGCGGGATCTTTCCCAAAGGCAGTGGCGGTCGCACGCTGATCCGCGAAGTGCACTACATGCTCGGCCTGACCGTGTTCGTGCTGGTGTGGTTTCGCCTCGTAGCGCGCAGCATCGGCCCGGCACCGAAAATCTTCCCGGCCTCGCCGCAGTGGCAAACCCTGCTGGCGCGGGTGATGCACTGGTTGTTGTACCTGTTCATGATCAGCATGCCGATTCTTGGCTGGCTGATTACCAGCGCCGAGGGGCATCAGGTGATGTTCTACGGTTTCGATCTGCCATTGCTGGTTCATGAAGACAAGGCCTTCGCCAAGCAGGTTGAGCACTGGCACGTGTTGATCGGCAATATCGGCTACTGGCTGATCGGCCTGCATGCGCTGGCGGGGCTTTATCACCATTATGTGGTGGGCGATAACACCTTGCTGCGGATGATGCCCAAGCGCGCGGAACGCTGAGGCCCAGTTTTGTCCATGCCTTGTGGTGAGGGGATTCATCCCCGATGGGGCGCGTAGCGGCCCTGAAAGAAAGGGCTGCTGCGCCGCCCATCGGGGATGAATCCCCTCGCTACAAAACCATTCACGCTAAATCCTGGTGAATCCGCGGCGCCCCTGCAAGCCTCCGGTATGCAAGAAGATCAGCCGCGTGCCGTGCTCGAACCTGCCCGCTTCAACCTGCTGCTTCAGCGCCAATAACGCCTTGCCGGTGTACAGCGGCTCCAGCGGAACGCCGCTACTGCGCTCAGTGCTCTCGATGAACTCAAGCAACACCGGATCGACCTTGGCGAACCCACCGCGGCTCGCGTCGAACAACGCGTAGTCCGCCACAGCAAGCCCCGACTCCCGAACAATCGCCTCAACCTGCGGTGCCACGCCATGATCCTCCGGCACCGCCAGCGCACCGTACACCGGATGTGCACCCGCCTCGGCGAGCACCAGCCCTGCCAGGGTCGTCCCGGTGCCGCAGGCCAGCCACCAGCCGTGGAAATCGCTCCAGCCCAGATTGTTCAGTTGCGTGATCACCTGCTCCTTGAGCGCTTTGCAGCCCAAGGCACCGGCCAATCCGCCGCCACCCTCTGGCACTGCGTGCAGATTCGGGAACTGCGCCTGCCAAGGCTCCCAGAATCCGGGCTCATGCCGCGCCCGATAGCCACCGTAACCGAGCCAGTGCAGTTGCATGCCGAACGCCTGCAGGTCCTCAACCGTGGGCGTCTGCTGTGGATGGCCACGCAACAGCCCAACGGTTTCGAAACCCAGACGCTTGCCAGCCGCCGCCAGCGCATGCAGATGATTGGAATGCGCGCCACCAAGGCTGATGATGCCTCGCGCCCCGGCGCGATCGGCGGCCTTGAGGTGCTCAACGAGTTTGAACCACTTGTTGCCACTGATCAGCGGGTCGATCTGGTCCAGACGCAGGATGGCGACCTCGATTCCGGCGTTGGTGAGCCAGTCGAGTTGAAGCAATTCGAGGGGGGCTTGGGGTAGCCAGTTGGCGGGAGGAAGAAGCATGGGCGACTGATCATTCGAGGCAGAGCCGGCATTCTAGTCGCTCACAGGACGCCATCGCGAGCAGGCTCACTCCTACAGGATCCGCGGCATGCATAAATTCTGCGAACACCACAAATCTACTGTGGGAGCGGGCTTGCTCGCGAATGCGGTCTGTCAGTCATTGCATAGGTCAACTGACACGACGCCTTCGCGAGCAAGCCCGCTCCCACATTGGAGATTTGTGGGGCTTAGAGTTCAGCAGCCAGACGCGAACCCTGGTTGATCGCGCGCTTGGCATCCAGCTCCGCCGCCACATCGGCGCCGCCGATCAAGTGCACATTCTGCCCCGCCGCGACCAGACCTTCCTGCAGATCGCGCAGTGGATCCTGGCCGGCGCAGATCACGATGTTGTCCACCGCCAGCACTTGCGGCTCGCCGGTTTCGCCGATGCGGATGTGCAGGCCTTCGTCGTCGATTTTCAGGTATTCGACGCTGTTGAGCATCTGTACCTGCTTGTTCTTCAGACCGGTGCGGTGAATCCAGCCAGTGGTCTTGCCCAGACCATCACCGACCTTGGTTTTCTTGCGCTGCAACAGGAACACTTCGCGAGCCGGCGCGTGCGGCGCTGCTTTGATCCCGGCCACGCCACCACGGGCTTCCAGATGGGTGTCGATGCCCCACTCTTTCCAGAACGCGGTGCGATCCAGACTGGTGGCCACGCCTTCGTGCACAAGGAATTCCGAGACATCGAAACCGATGCCGCCCGCGCCAATCACCGCGACGCGCTTGCCCACCGGTTTGCGCTCGAGGATCACGTCCAGGTAGCTCAGCACCTTGGCATTCTCCACGCCCGGAATCGCCGGCACACGCGGCGCGATGCCGGTGGCGAGGATGATTTCGTCGTAACCGCCCTCGACCAGCTTCGCCACGTCGACACGGGTGTTCAGGCACACCTCGACATTCGTGGTCTGCAGCTTGCGCTTGAAGTAGCGCAGGGTTTCGAAGAATTCTTCCTTGCCCGGCACACGCTTGGCGATGTTGAACTGGCCGCCAATTTCGCTGGCGGAATCGAACAAGGTCACCTGATGCCCGCGCTCGGCGGCCACGGTCGCAGCGGACAGACCGGCAGGGCCGGCACCGACCACGGCGATCTTCTTGATCTGTTGCACCGGCAGATAGTTGAGCTCGGTTTCATGGCAGGCACGCGGGTTGACCAGGCAACTGGTGAGCTTGCCGCCGAAGGTGTGATCGAGGCACGCCTGGTTGCAACCGATGCAGGTGTTGATTTCGTCAGCGCGGCCTTCTGCAGCTTTGTTGACGAAGTCCGGATCGGCGAGGAACGGCCGTGCCATCGAGACCATGTCGGCATCGCCTTCAGCGAGAATCTGCTCGGCGATTTCCGGGGTGTTGATGCGGTTGGTGGTGATCAGCGGAATGTTCACCGAACCACGCAATTTGGCGGTGACCTTGCTGAACGCCGCGCGCGGCACCTTGGTGGCGATGGTCGGGATCCGCGCTTCGTGCCAGCCGATGCCAGTGTTGATGATGGTCGCGCCGGCCTGCTCGATGGCTTTGGCCAGGGTCACGATCTCTTCCCAGCTGCTGCCGCCCTCGACCAGATCAAGCATCGACAAACGGAAAATGATGATGAAGTTCGGGCCGACTGCTTCGCGCACGCGGCGGACGATTTCCACCGGCAGGCGCATACGGTTTTCATAGCTGCCGCCCCAGCGGTCGGTGCGGTGGTTGGTGTGCGCAGCGAGGAACTGGTTAATGAAATAACCTTCAGAGCCCATGATTTCCACACCGTCATACTCGGCGCTCTGCGCCAGTACCGAGCAGGTGACGAAATCGCTGATCTGTTTCTCGATGCCCTCCTCGTCCAGCTCTTTGGGCTTGAACGGGTTGATCGGCGCCTGAATCGCACTCGGCGCGACCTGTTTCGGGCTGTAGGCATAACGCCCGGCGTGGAGGATCTGCATGCAGATCTTGCCGCCCGCCTCATGCACTGCGCGAGTGACGATGCGGTGCTTGAGCGCTTCTTCCTCGGTGGTCAGTTTGGCTGCGCCGGAGTACACGCCGCCCTCGTCGTTCGGGCCGATACCGCCAGTGACCATCAGGCCGACACCGCCACGGGCACGCTCGGCGAAGTACGCCGCCATGCGTTCGAAGCCACCCGGTTTCTCTTCAAGGCCGGTGTGCATCGAGCCCATCAGGGTGCGGTTGCGCAGCGTGGTGAATCCCAGGTCCAGCGGGGCCAACAGGTGCGGGTAATGAGCGGCGGTCATCGGTAACTCCACAACGTGCGATCACGGAAATTGCGGGAGCTCTGCGTCCCCCGTCAGTCATGTTCGACAGACTAAGAGTCGCACTGCTGTCACTCAATGACCGAAACTGACAACTTATTGATCCAAATGCGCAGCGCCCCTTGGCAAGCGCAGGTATGCGCCCTACCCTAGTCGCCACACCCTGTACCCGGCTGTTGTTGGTTTTCATGCGCAAACTTCTGTATCTGTTTTTCTCCATGGCCATCGTTGCCGCCCTGACCACCTACGCCATGTGGGCGGCGGACCGGCCGGCGGGGCATTACCTGTCGGACCTGCGCATCAAACTGGCGGTCGATCAGGGCACGCCCGCCGACCGTGGCAATCTGCTGGGCATCCAGCCGGAACTGTTTCCCACCGACTACCAAAGCCCCGAGCGCCTGCACCGCAAACTCGCGGCCTATCTGCAGCAGGCACAGGATCAGGGGCTGCTCAACGAAAAAACCGTGGTGGTACTGCCCGAGCATGTCGGCACCTGGCTGATGATCAGCGGCGAGAAAGACGAGCTCTACCAGGCGCCGACCCTCGTCGAAGCGATGAACTGGCTGGCGGCGAGCAATCCGTTGCTGTTCGCCCGCGCCTGGCTCACTGCCAAGGGCGAAAATCGCCTCGACGACGCGCACCTGCGCATGAAGTCCAAAGCCATGGCCAAGGATTACCAGACGTTATTCGGTGGTCTGGCCAAGGAATTCCACGTCACACTGGTGGCCGGTTCCATCGTCCTGCCCGAACCGAGCATCCGCGACGGCCAGCTCAAGCCCGGCAGCGGCGCGCTGTTCAACAGCAGCGTGGTGTTCGGCCGTGATGGTGTGCCGTTGGGCCAGCCCCAGCGGCAGATGCACCCGATCTTCGAACAGCGCGACGTGATCAATAGCGAAGACGAGCATGCAATCAACGTGATCGAGACCCCGGCCGGGCGTCTGGGTGTGCTGATCGGCAGCGACAGCTGGTACCCCGACAACTATCGCCGACTCGACGAGCAAGGCGCGCAACTGGTGGCGGTGCCGGCCTTCGTCGTCGGCCACGACGCCTGGAATCAGCCGTGGGCCGGCTATAAGGGTTCGAGTACACCGGGGTCGGTCAGCCTCAAGCCCGGAGAAATCAGTGAAGGTCAGGCCTGGCATCGCCTGACACTGACCGCACAGCCACCGAGCAGCCGTGCGATCGCCGGCATGAGCGTGTTCCTGCGCGGCCAGTTCTGGGACAAGCCCGGTTCGGGGCAAAGCTTCCTCAGCAGCAACGGCCAGCAATTCGCCGATGGCGAAGCCCGTGGCGCGCGTCTGCTGAACATCTGGTTGTAAGCCATGAAGCCGCTGCCGATGCGTCTGGGGGATCTGTCGGTAGGTTTCGTGCACAGCCTCGCTGATGCCGTGCGCAGCCAAGGTGCCGATCCGCAACCGCTGCTCGAACAATATGGGCTGGATGCTGCGCGACTGGCCGAGGCCGGCGCGCGGTTGTCGATTCCGCGCTACATGCGTCTGGGGCACAGCGCGATTCAGTTGACCGGCGATCCGGCACTGGGCTTGCGCATGGGTCAGCTCAGCCGCTTGAGTCAGGCCGGACTCGCCGGGGTCACTGCCGCGCAGGCGCCGACCGTGCGCGAGGCCGCCCGTTGTCTGATCCGCTTCGAGCCGCTGTACGGCTCCAACTATCGCGGGCAGTCGAGTTTTCACGAAGACGCTCATGGCGCGTGGCTGCGCTTCTATTCGATCAGCCCGTACAACGCCTATAACCGTTTTGTAGTGGATTCGATTATCGCCGGCTGGTTGCATCAACTGTCCAGCGTCGGTCGCGAGCCACTGCGCGCCGAGCGCATCGAGATCGAATTTGACGCGCCGGACTACCGCGACGCCTACAACGCGCTGGGCGACTGCCCGATCCAGTTCGGCGCTGAGCGCAATCAATTGCGCCTGAACCTGAACAGCCTCGCACAGCGTAATCCCGAGCACTGTCCGAGTACCTGGCGGCATCTGCTGCAATTGTGTGAACGGGAACTGGAGCAATTGACCCGCACCCGCAGCCTGCGTGAACGCATCACTCAACTGCTGGGGCCGTTGCTCAATGGTGGCCGGGAACCCGACCTGGAAGAAGTGGCGGCGCGCCTGAAGCTGCCGACCTGGACCTTGCGGCGCAAACTGGCCGAGGAAGGCACGCAGTTTCGCGCGATCCTCAATGACACCCGCCGTGATCTGGCGATGACCTACATCCGCGACACCGAACTGGCGTTCGGCGAGATCGCCTACCTGCTGGGCTTTGCTTCAGCCGAGGCGTTTCAACGCGCCTTCAAGCGCTGGAGCGGCCAGACCCCCGGCGAGTTTCGCCGCAGTCACCGCAAAACCGCCTGACACCTTACAACTCGGTGGCGTCTTCGGCCGGCTCTGGCTGATCCAGTTCATACGCCTGGTATTCGAGCAGTTCTTCTTGATAGTCGTCCATCGTGTGATCCCCCTGCTGCCCGTTTGAAAATAGCCCGATCAACTGACCAGTGCCTCGAGCCTATCGTGCCCGTATGAAGGAAAAGTGACATCCCGCCTTCATGAATAAAACGTAGCAGGTGGTCAGGAATTTATCGCAGGATTTTTGTCGGGGGAATGTAACGAGATTTGAGTACACCACAAAACAAATGTGGGAGCGGGCTTGCTCGCGAAAGCGCAGTGTCAATCAACATATACATTGACTGATACTCCGCTTTCGCGAGCAAGCCCGCTCCCACATGGGATGTGTGTGTGTTACTGCATCGCCGGAATCGGCTCCGATGGCGGCGGGATATTGGTCGGGTTGGCCGGCGGCGTGATCGTTTCGGTAGCCGGTGCAGGCTCTGCACTCGGTGCCGGGGTGATCGGCGCTGACTCGGCCGGCGGCACCACTGGCTCAGAACCCGTTGGCGTCGGCGCAACCGGAGCGGGGGCCGGGGTCGCTGCCGGGGCTGCCGGCGTCATGTTTTGGGCAGGCTCGACAATCCCGGCTGGCGGCGGTGCAGGCGTTGCCTCTACCGCCGGTGCAGGTGTAACCGGCGCTACAGCGGCAGGCTTGGGCTCAGGCACACCGAGATCGGTCTTGGGTTTTTCTTCGATGTGCGCGGCTTTCTTCGCATCGGCTGGCAGGAACAACTCAACCAGCGTGAAGAACCGCTCGTAGAACTTCTGCGAGGTCACGGTCTCACTGGCCACCTTGACCATCGAATCGTCGGATGAGCCGATCGGCATCGACACCGAACCCAATACGCCAACCCCGAGACTGGCGGAGTTGTTGGTCTTCTTCAGCGCATAGCGATCCTGCAGGGCATTGGCGAACACCGTGGCATGGTGCTTGGAGCTGCCATCTTCGGTACACACCACATTGAAGCTGATCTCCATGTGGGTTTCACCGGTTTGCTGGAAGCTTTTGTGGCCACTGATCAGTTTCGGGTCACTGCTGGTGATGATGTAGCCCTGGCTGAGCAACGCACGACGGGCCGCCTCGCAACTCGCGGTGTCGGCCACCGGATAATTGCGCGAGAACGTGCCGGAATCATCGAAGTTCTCATGCTCATAGATCGGCTTGTCCTTCGAACAGCCAGCAACAGCGGTCAACAACAGCGCCAACCCAACGACACGCATGGGAGTTGAAATCAACATTGAACATCCTGAGGAAAAACAGTCCGGGGCGTATTGTGCAACAGAACGTGGCCCTGCGGCGCATGGATTGTGTCTTAAAGCCGTTACAACCCTATTGACCCTTGATTGCCGGAAAAAGTCGCAGCGACAAGTGATCGATGAAGACGCGCAATTTGGCGGTGGCATGGCGACTGGAGGGCCACAATACCCAGAACTGACCGGTGTGCTGCATATAGGCATCCAGCACTCGCTGCAAGCGCCCCTGCGCCACATCCTCATGGGTCATGAAATCCGGCAGGCAGGCGATACCCATCCCTGCCAGCGCCGCATGATGGACGGCTTCGATGGAGGTAGTGACCAGCCGCGTCGGCAAGCTCGGCTCCGGCGCGCCCTCCTCGCCAATCAATGGCCATGGCTCCAGCTTGCCAGTGGCATGAAAGGTGTGCCGCAAGCAGGCGTGCTCCGCCAGATCGGCGGGAATTTGCGGCACGCCGTGCTCCCGCAGATACAACGGGCTCGCCACCAGCACCATGTGAAACTCGCCCAAGGGCCGCGCCATCAGCCGTGAATCACGTGGTTGACCGGTACGAATCACCGCATCAAAGCCCTCCTCAACCACGTCGACCATGCGATCAGTCAGGTCCAGATCCAGCTCGATCTGCGGGTACAGCGCCATGAACTCATTCATCACCGGCATTACCAGGCCGTGCACCTGCGGCAGGCTGATGCGCAGTTTGCCATGGGGCTGGGAGGCGGAATCGCAAAGTTCGAACTCGGCGGCTTCCACCTCGGCAAGAATTTTGCGACAGCGTGCGAGGAACAGCGCGCCCTCGCTGGTCAGGGTGATGCTGCGGGTAGTGCGATGAAACAGCCGCACGCCCAATCGCGCCTCCAGCCGGGCGATACTTTTGCCCACCGCTGAAGACGACACGCCCTGCAGCCGCCCAGCCTCGGTAAAACTGCGGGTCTCGGCGACTTGAACAAACACCGAAATACTGCCCAGACTGTCCATTCCACACCTCCGATTCACGACATCCATGTCCGATATGTTCGGAACCGTAACCCATTTTTTTCCAATGCGCAGCGCCCTAGCCTATGGCCTTCACCCACTTCGGCACATGGACGCTGACTCATGAACGACGCACAACTGACCTCGGTCCTCACCCAGCCAGTCGACACCCGCGACCGATTACCCCTCGGCGCCCTGCTGGCGCTGGCTACCGCCGGCTTCATCACGGTGCTGACCGAAGCCATGCCCGCCGGCCTGCTGCCACAAATGAGCGCGGGGCTGAATGTCTCCCAGGCACTGATCGGGCAACTGGTCACCCTGTACGCGATTGGCTCGATGCTCGCCGCCATCCCGCTGACCATCGTCACCCGCAGCTGGCGTCGTCGGCCATTGCTGCTGTCAGCCATCGGCGGCTTCGCCATCGCCAACAGCATCACCGCCCTGTCGGAATGGTACTGGCTGACTTTGACCGCACGCTTGCTCGCCGGGATATTTGCCGGGCTGCTGTGGGCGTTGCTGGCAGGCTACGCCAGCCGCATGGTTGCCCCACACCTGCA
The DNA here is from genome assembly GCF_004683905.1 of Pseudomonas fluorescens. Classification (NCBI taxonomy): domain Bacteria; kingdom Pseudomonadati; phylum Pseudomonadota; class Gammaproteobacteria; order Pseudomonadales; family Pseudomonadaceae; genus Pseudomonas; species Pseudomonas fluorescens. The sequence continues at coordinate 2,286,425 of NZ_CP038438.1, read as the reverse complement.
AGGCCGGGCAATCACCGTCGCCATGCTTGGCGCGCCACTGGCACTCTCGCTGGGCATCCCGGCGGGAACACTGCTCGGCACGCTGGTCGGCTGGCGCCTGAGCTTCGCCATCATGACTGCGCTGACGCTGTTGCTGGTGATCTGGGTGCGCTGGCAAGTGCCGGACTTTGCCGGAGAACACGCAGGAAAACGCCTGCCCCTACATCAGGTCTTCACCCTGCCCGGCGTACGCTCGGTGTTGTTCGTGACCTTGACCTACGTGATCGCCCACAACCTGCTGTACACCTACATCGCGCCATTCCTGCAACCGTCGGGACTGGCCAGCGATATCGACCGGGTGCTGCTGGTGTTCGGCCTGGCCTCAGTGCTGAGCCTGTGGATCGTCGGCAGCCTGATCGATCACTGGCTGCGCGAACTGATGCTGATCAGCACGCTGCTGTTCATGCTCTCCGCCATCGCCTTGGGCCTGTGGCGAGAATCGGCGACCGTGGTCTACCTCGCCGTCGCCGTGTGGGGACTGGCGTTTGGTGCGATGCCTTCGCTGCTGCAGACTGCCTCGGCGAAAACCGCTGGAGAGGCTGCCGATACGGCGCAATCGATGCTGGTGACCCTGTGGAATGTCGGAATTGCCGGGGGTGGTTTGGCGGGTGGTTTGCTGCTGGGGAGTCTGGGGGTTGGGGGTTTTCCGTGGATTGTTGTGGGGTTGCTGGTTTTGACCTTGAGTGCGGTGCTGAGGGCGAGGGGCTATGGGTTTGTGTGATTGGGATGTTTGTCTGTGAGGGGCCGGGCGGCTAGTCGGCCGTCTTCGCTGGCAAGCCAGCTCCCACAATTGATCTGCGGATAGTCAGTTAGAGACAGGCCGGCTCGTAGGCCGCCATCGCCGGCAGGCCAGCTCCCACAGTAGCGCAAAAGCCGAACGCATGCTCTTCACCACTCAAATGGCGGAGTGTCAGCTCGCCGAAAGCTCTTGATCTTGCCGTGCCGGCCCCATCGGCAGGCTGAGTGAAGGGGTTTATCCGGGGGAAGGAGCGCAGCGACGTTTGGCGAAGCCAAACACATCGAGAGGAGGTGCAGCGAAGCAAACCGGAGGCGATGCCCCCGGATGAATCCCGTAACGAAGGAACCCGAGCCACGGCGAGGGCCGAACGCCGGGGCCAAGCCTTTTGGGTTACCTTTTCGGCGTCTGGAAAAGGTGACTCGCTGTAAGAGCGAAACCGCCAGCGGCAGCACCCGAAGCAACGGATATACACCCAAATCTCAACCATAAAAAAGCCCCGACCATAAGATCGGGGCTTTCCTGTTACCACTCAGTCAACCATCAATACCGCTTGATGTCCGCCTGACTCTCCAACTGCTTACGGAACGCCGCAAAATCCTGCTGACCTTCACGCGAAGCCAGGAAACGACGGTACTGCGCCTTCTCTTCATCAGTCGGCGCTACTGCTTCATTCACACCGTCCAGACGCACAATCATCAGACTACCGTCCTGCAAGGTCACGCTGCTGAACGTCGGCTTGCCCTTGGCTGCCGGTTTCGGCATGCGGAACAACGCCTGCAGCACAGTCGGGTCAACCCCTTCCTGAGCACGGGTCGCCGCCGTCACAACCTTCCAGTTCTGGCCGTCAACCGCCTTGTCCAGTGCAGTCTTGCCATCGCGCAGACCAGCAATCAACTGGTCAGCCTTGGTCTTGGCCGCAGCGCTGGCGTGCTCTTTGGTCAGTTGGGCACGGATCGCCGTGTTCACCGCTTCGAGTGGCAACTGCTCAGGCTTCAGATGTTCCTTGGCGCGCAGCACGACCACGGTTTCCGGGTCCAGCTCGATACCGGTGCTGTTGGCGTTTTCTTCCAGCACTTCCTGACTGAACGCAGCCGTCACCACCGCGCGGTTGGCGGCGATGCCTTCGCCACCTTCACGGCCGAACGGCTTGGAGGTGTGCACAGTCAGTTTCAGATCTGCCGCAGGCTGGGCCAGGTCAGACGCTTCGAACGCCGAGTCTTCCAGTTGCTTGGTCGCCTCGACAAAACGCTGCTCGACCTGTTGAGTCTTCAGCTCGCGGGTCAACTTGTCTTTCAGGCTGGCCAGGGTCGGAACTTCCGGCGCTTCAACACCCAGCAGCTTGATCAGGTGGTAACCGAAGTCGGTACGCACCGGCTCGGACACCTGGTCCTTGTTCAGCGAGTACAGGGCTTTTTCGAAAGCTGGATCATAGACGCCAGGACCGGCAAAACCGAGGTCACCGCCATTGTTGGCCGAGCCCGGATCCTGCGAGAACTCCTTGGCCAGCGCTTCGAATTTCTCGCCCTTGGCCAGACGCGCCTGGACTTCTTCGATCTTCGCCTTGGCCTGAGCGTCGGTGGTCTTGTCGTTGACTTCGATCAGGATGTGCGCCGCACGACGCTGTTCCGACAGGTTGGCGATCTCTTTCTGATACGCCGCCTGCAGGTCTTCATCCTTGACCGCAACCTGGTCGAAGAACGAAGACTTCTTCAGCTCGACATAATCGACGACCACTTGCTCAGGGGTCATGAACTCCTTGGCGTGCTCGTCGTAGTAAGCCTTGACCTCATCGTCGGTCAGCTTGACCGCGGCCGGGTCGGCCTTGACGTTCAGCGAAGCAAAATCGCGGGTCTGTTTTTCCAGACGGGCAAATGCCAGCACTTCGGCGTCGGTGACGAAGCCGCTACCGGCAACACCGGCGCGCAACTGACCGATCAGCATTTCCTGAGCCAGCATCTGGCGGAATTGCATGCGGGTGTAGCCCAGTTGACGAATCACCTGGTCGAAGCGCTCGGAGCTGAACTTGCCGTCCACCTGGAATTCAGGGGTCTGCAGGATCACCTGATCCAGTGCACCTTCGGAGAAAGCGAATTTCGATTGTTCTGCGCCTTGCAGCAGCAGCTTGCGATCGATCAGGCCCTTGAGGGCCGATTCGCGGAGCATTTTTTCGTCAAGCAAGGAAGCATCGAAGTCCTTGCCCAGTTGTTGCATCAGCTGACGGCGTTGCATGTCAACGGCCTGGCTCAGCTCGTTCTGGCTGATTTCTTCACCATTGACCTTGGCCGCATCGTTGGTGTGCGTCGTGGCCTTGAAAATGGCATCGAAACCGGTCAGAGCCATCAGTGCAACGATGACCCCGATAATGGTCTTGGCAATCCAGCCTTGTGAATTGTCCCTGATATTCTGCAGCATGCGTCCCCCAGAAACGGTTGAACTTCAAAAATTAGGCAACCGTGGAGCGTGGGTAGAATCCGGATAGAAGAAAGGCGCATCCGAGGATGCGCCTTCTCGTAACTGGCGGAGCGGACAGGGCTCGAACCCTCGATCCCGGCGTTACAGGCGGCTGTTCCAGCGACCTGCTCTACCGCTCCGCTGCCAAGTCAGGCATGACCCCGACCCGGATGGGTAAAAACCTGAAACAAACTAACTTAGTTAACAGCTTCTTTCAGTGCTTTACCGGCTTTGAAACCTGGCTTTTTAGCAGCAGCGATTTGCAGCGTCTTGCCGGTCTGTGGGTTACGACCAACGCGAGCTGGACGATCAGTCACGGAGAAAGTGCCGAAACCAACCAGAACAACGGAGTCGCCAGCCTTGAGAGCGCCAGTGACGGATTCGATTACAGCGTCCAGCGCACGGCCAGCAGCAGCTTTCGGGATATCAGCGGATGCAGCGATAGCATCAATCAGTTCCGACTTGTTCACTCTAAGTCCCCTTATATCTATTTTGAGATGATTCTAAGTTTTTTGGTGAAAGCAAAAACGAGTGCTGAATGGCCTACAGACACTTAAGAGCCGCTTTATAACAAGGGCTCTAAAAAGCTGTCAAGGAAGCCCCCCAGGCAAAAACGTATTAATGCGTGCTAATTCTTTCCTTTGAATCAGACTCACGTTTTTCGTCCTTGGAAACTATCTCCGGAGCCACATCCGGCAAGGGCTCCGGCGCGTATTGCAGCGCAATTTGCAGGACCTCGTCAATCCATTTAACCGGTTTAATCTGCAGATCCTGCTTGATATTGTCAGGAATCTCCTTCAGATCGCGCACGTTCTCTTCCGGAATAATCACAATCTTGATTCCGCCACGGTGAGCCGCGAGCAGTTTTTCCTTCAGACCACCAATCGCCAACACTTGGCCACGCAGGGTAATTTCGCCGGTCATGGCGACATCGGCGCGCACCGGAATCCCGGTCAAGGCTGACACCAGTGCCGTGCACATGCCCACACCCGCGCTAGGACCGTCCTTCGGGGTCGCCCCCTCCGGCATGTGAATGTGCGTGTCGCGCTTCTCATGGAAGTCCAGCGGAATGCCCAGGCTTTTGGCACGGCTGCGCACAACGGTCAGCGCCGCAGTGATCGATTCGACCATTACATCGCCCAGCGAACCGGTCTTGATCAGCTGACCTTTACCCGGCACCACAGCCGCTTCGATGGTCAGCAATTCACCGCCCACCTGCGTCCACGCCAAGCCAGTCACCTGACCGATCTGATCCTGTTGCTCTGCCAGACCGTAGCGGAATTTACGCACGCCGAGGAAATGCTCCAGCAGGTCAGCTGTCACTTTTACCGAGAAACGTTTTTCCAGCGCATGTTCTTTCACGGCCTTGCGGCAGACTTTGGCGATCTGACGTTCGAGGCCACGCACACCGGCTTCACGGGTGTAGTAACGGATGATGTCGCGGATCGCTTCCTCGTCGAATTCCAGCTCACCCTTCTTCAGACCATTAGCGGCAATCTGCTTGGGCGACAGGTACTTTACGGCGATGTTGATCTTTTCGTCTTCGGTGTAGCCCGGCAGACGAATGACTTCCATCCGGTCCAGCAATGCCGGCGGGATGTTCATCGAGTTCGAGGTGCACAGGAACATCACATCGGACAGGTCGTAATCGACTTCCAGATAGTGATCGTTGAAGTTGTGGTTCTGCTCCGGATCGAGCACTTCCAGCAACGCCGACGCCGGGTCGCCACGCATGTCGCTGCCCATTTTGTCGATTTCATCGAGCAGGAACAGCGGGTTGCGTACGCCCACCTTTGTCATCTTTTGAATCAATCTTCCTGGCATCGAACCAATGTAAGTCCGACGATGACCACGAATTTCCGCTTCATCACGCACGCCACCGAGGGCCATACGCACAAATTTACGGTTGGTGGCGTGGGCAATCGACTCTGCCAGCGAGGTCTTACCCACGCCAGGCGGACCTACCAGGCACAACACCGGACCACGGATCTTCTTCACGCGCTTCTGCACGGCGAGGTATTCAAGGATGCGCTCCTTGACCTCTTCGAGACCGTAGTGATCGGCGTCGAGAATGTCTTCAGCACGCGCCAGGTCGAGGCGTACCTTGCTTTGCGCCTTCCACGGCACCTGCACCAGCCAGTCGATGTAGGAGCGCACCACGGTGGCTTCAGCGGACATCGGCGACATTTGCTTGAGCTTGTTCAGCTCGGCGGTGGCTTTGGCCAAGGCATCTTTCGGCAGGCCGGCAGCATCGATGCGCTTTTTCAGCTCTTCGATTTCATTGTGACCTTCGTCACCGTCGCCCAGCTCTTTCTGAATGGCCTTCATCTGCTCATTCAAGTAGTACTCGCGCTGGCTGCGCTCCATTTGCTTTTTGACGCGGCCGCGAATGCGTTTTTCAACTTGCAGCAGATCGATTTCGGCATCCAGCAAGGCGAGCACGTGCTCGACCCGGGCCGACAGATCGATGATTTCGAGGATTTCCTGCTTCTGCTCGATCTTCAGCGCCATGTGCGCGGCCATGGTGTCAACCAGGCGACCAGGCTCATCAATGCTGTTGAGCGACGACAGGACCTCAGCCGGGACCTTCTTGCCCAACTGCACGTATTGTTCGAACTGCGACAGCAGGCTGCGCACGAACACTTCGGATTCGCGCTCGGCGGCGTCGACTTCGTCGATCAGCGAGACTTCGGCGCGGCAATGCCCGTCGACTTCGCTGAAGCGCTCTACAGCACCGCGCTGCTCACCTTCGACCAGAACCTTGACGGTGCCGTCCGGCAGCTTCAGCAGCTGCAACACAGTGGCGATAGTACCTACGCGATAGAGAGCGTCTTCACCGGGATCATCGTCAGCCGGGTTTCTCTGGGCCAGCAGCAGGATCTGCTTGTCGCCCGTCATCGCGGCCTCGAGGGCTTCGATGGATTTCTCGCGCCCCACGAACAGCGGGATAACCATGTGCGGATAAACCACGACATCACGCAATGGCAGGAGAGGCAATTCGATGGTTGTCTTCATGATTTCGCCTCTACGGCGGCCATATGGCCGTAATCAGATGGAATTAAACTTGAAACCAAGATGGGGGCTGCCTTGAAAAAAAACAAGCGCAAAGCGGATGTAAAAAACGACATAAAAAAAAAGAGGCCCGAAGGCCCCTTCTTTGTTCCGGCAGTGTGGACGCTTACGCGTCCGGCGCTGCCTTGGCCGTCGGCTCACTGTTTTCGTAGATATACAGTGGCTTGGACTTGCCTTCAATCACGCTTTCATCGATGACGACTTTGCTCACCTCGGACTGCGAAGGGATTTCGTACATCGTGTCGAGCAGCACACCTTCGAGAATCGAACGCAGGCCACGGGCACCGGTTTTACGTTCCAGAGCACGTTTGGCGACCGATTTCAGTGCGTCGGTCCGGAACTCCAGATCCACGCCTTCCATCTCGAACAGCTTGGCATACTGTTTGGTCAGAGCATTTTTCGGCTCGGTGAGGATCTGCATCAACGCAGCCTCGTCGAGCTCGTCCAGCGTCGCAAGAACCGGCAGACGACCGACAAATTCCGGGATCAGACCGAACTTGACCAGATCGTCAGGCTCGACTTCACGCAGGGATTCACCGACTTTCTTGCCTTCTTCCTTGCTGCGCACTTCTGCGTTGAAACCGATGCCGCCTTTGGTGGAACGGTTTTGGATAACCTTTTCCAGACCAGAGAACGCACCACCGCAGATGAACAGGATGTTACGGGTGTCGACCTGCAGGAATTCCTGCTGCGGATGCTTGCGACCACCTTGCGGTGGAACGGAAGCGACCGTGCCTTCGATCAACTTGAGCAAGGCCTGCTGCACGCCTTCACCGGAAACATCGCGGGTGATCGACGGGTTGTCGGACTTGCGGGAAATCTTGTCGATTTCGTCGATATAGACAATGCCCATCTGGGCCTTTTCCACGTCGTAATCGCACTTTTGCAGCAATTTCTGAATGATGTTCTCGACATCTTCACCTACGTAACCGGCCTCGGTGAGGGTGGTTGCGTCAGCGATGGTGAACGGAACGTTCAGCAGGCGGGCCAGTGTTTCGGCCAGCAGGGTTTTACCGGAGCCTGTCGGGCCGATCAGCAGGATGTTGCTCTTGCCGAGTTCGACGTCGTCAGCCTTCTTGTCACGCTGGTTCAGGCGCTTGTAGTGGTTGTACACCGCTACGGCCAGAACCTTTTTCGCACGCTCCTGACCGATTACATACTGGTCAAGGATGCCGCTGATTTCTTTAGGCGAAGGCAATTTATGCGCGCTGCTTTCGGCCTGTGCTTCCTGCACCTCCTCGCGGATGATGTCATTGCACAGGTCGACGCACTCGTCGCAGATAAAGACCGAGGGGCCGGCAATCAATTTGCGCACTTCATGCTGGCTTTTGCCACAGAAGGAGCAATAGAGCAGCTTGCCGTTGTCCTCGCCGTTGCGGGTGTCAGTCATTCGTTCGATCCAAATCCGATAGGCTTGCAACACAAGATGAAGGCTATTGCGGGCTTTTTCAAGCCCGCTGGTGGTCGGACCTGCCGACCCACCTTATTTTGAGCTGCTTATTTTACGCAGGACGCTGGTTGATGACTTCGTCGATCAGGCCGTATTCCTTCGCAGCTTCTGCACTCATGAAGTTGTCGCGGTTGGTGTCACGCTCGATTTCTTCAAGCGTACGACCGCTGTGCTTGGCCATCAGCGTGTTCAGACGCTCGCGAATGAAGAGGATTTCCTTGGCATGGATTTCGATATCCGAGGCCTGGCCCTGGAAACCGCCCAGTGGCTGGTGAATCATCACACGCGAGTTCGGCAGGCAGAAACGCTTGCCAGGAGCACCGGCCGTCAGCAGGAATGCACCCATGCTGCACGCCTGACCAATGCACGTCGTCGAGACGTTTGGCTTGATGAACTGCATGGTGTCGTAGATCGACATGCCCGCTGTCACCGAACCGCCCGGGGAGTTGATATAGAGATGGATGTCCTTGTCCGGGTTTTCCGCTTCAAGGAACAGCAATTGCGCACAGATCAGGTTGGCCATGTAGTCCTCTACAGGACCCACCAGAAAAATGACGCGCTCCTTCAGAAGGCGCGAGTAGATGTCATAGGCGCGCTCGCCACGAGCAGATTGCTCGACAACCATCGGGACCAGGCCGCCAGCGGCCTGGATATCAGAGTTCTGCTGAATATACGAATTACGGAACATGCTCTGCAGTCACTCCCAAATAGTTATGTCTTGAATACGCATAAGCCAGCTCGAAGGCTGGCTTATGTGTGTACTTCTTAACGCAAAAACAATCAGTCGGCTTTTGGAGCTTCTACCGGCTTGACCGCTTCTTCGTAAGAGACCGATTTGTCGGTCACGCTAGCTTTCTGCAGAACAGTATCCACAACTTGTTCTTCCAGCACAACCGAACGAACTTCGTTCAGTTGCTGCTCGTTCTTGTAGTACCAGGACACGACCTGCTCAGGTTCCTGGTAAGCCGAAGCCATTTCCTGAATCATTTCGCGAACGCGGGCTTCGTCAGGCTTCAGGTCGAATTGCTTGACCACTTCGGCCACGATCAGACCCAGCACTACACGGCGCTTGGCTTGCTCTTCGAACAGCTCGGCCGGCAGTTGGTCAGGCTTGATGTTGCCACCGAACTGCTGAACAGCCTGCACACGCAGACGGTCAACTTCGTTGGACAGCAGAGCCTTCGGCACTTCGATCGGGTTGGTGGCCAGCAGACCGTCCATTACCTGATTTTTTACCTTGGACTTGATGGCCTGACGCAGCTCACGCTCCATGTTCTTGCGAACTTCGGTGCGGAAACCGTCGATGCCGCTTTCCTTGATGCCGAATTGAGCGAAGAACTCTTCGTTCAGCTCTGGCAGCTTCGGCTCGGACACGGTGTTTACAGTCACGGTGAACTCGGCGGTTTTGCCGGCCAGGTCCAGGTTCTGATAGTCCTCAGGGAAGGTCAGGTTCAGAACGCGCTCTTCGCCCGCTTTAGCGCCCACCAGGCCTTCTTCGAAGCCCGGGATCATGCGACCGGAACCCAGCACCAGTTGAGTGCCTTTGGCCGAGCCGCCAGCGAAGGCTTCGCCGTCAACCTTGCCAACGAAATCAATGTTCAGCTGGTCTTCGTTCTGAGCGGCACGATCGGCCACTTCAAAACGGGTGTTCTGCTTGCGCAGGATGTCCAGCATCTTGTCCAGATCGGCGTCAGCCACTTCAGCGCTCAGGCGCTCGACAGTGATGCCGTCGAAACCGGCAACGGTGAACTCAGGGAACACTTCGAATACGGCAACGTATTCCAGGTCTTTGCCAGCTTCCAGCGACTTCGGCTCGATCGAAGGCGAACCGGCAGGGTTCAGCTTCTGCTCAACCACGGCTTCGTAGAAGGAGGACTGGATGACATCACCAACAGCTTCCTGACGAGCGTCAGCACCGAAACGGCGCTTGATTTCGCTCATTGGCACTTTGCCTGGACGGAAGCCAGCAATCTTGGCCTTTTGGGCAGTCTGCTGCAGACGCTTGTTGACCTGGCTCTCAATGCGCTCAGCCGGCACGGTGACGCTCATGCGGCGCTCAAGAGCAGTAGTATTTTCAACAGAAACTTGCATGGATATTCCTCGTTGCACAGACGTTAGCCGGCCGTTTCCGACCCCAGAATCAAGGGCATGCATTCTAGTGGGTCAAACTCAAGAAGTCACCCTACTGAAAACGGGTAAAAAAACAGCAGGCCATTTATAGGTGTGAATGCAGCAATGCACTCCACCTCGAAGACGAATAAAGACCATCACGCCAAGGCTCTGCTTCAACCGCTTCTATATATAGAAGAGACTGCGAGCCATCTCCCTGACGGCTGATCCCGCGAACATGGCCGGCGGTCGGCACACTGACAGCAAGCCCCTGAACACGACGAAACGCCCTGCCCTTCGACCCGAAACGCTGCGCGACAAACCACCAGCCGTAAAACAAAAAAGGCGCCAGACTGTTAAATCTGGCGCCTTTCGAAATATGGGGTGGACGATGGGGATCGAACCCACGACAACGGGAGTCACAATCCCGTGCTCTACCAACTGAGCTACGCCCACCATATTGCGTCACAAAAAAGCCATTCAACTTCTTTGCTGAACTTCATCAGACCTGCGGCATGAATGAAGCTTTAATTGGTGCGGATGAAGAGACTCGAACTCTTACGCCTCGCGGCGCTGGAACCTAAATCCAGTGTGTCTACCAATTCCACCACATCCGCAGATGAAGCTTTTTAAAGCAAAGGCGCCAGACTGTTACATCTGACGCCTTTCGAAATATGGGGTGGACGATGGGGATCGAACCCACGACAACGGGAGTCACAATCCCGTGCTCTACCAACTGAGCTACGCCCACCATATCGCGCTACTTGTGCCAAAGCTGCCTAATGGCGCACCCGGCAGGACTCGAACCTGCGACCATCCGCTTAGAAGGCGGATGCTCTATCCAGCTGAGCTACGGGCGCCTTATTAATCTGTACTCTTGGAGGACTACAAACTAAATGCTTTCCAGCTTCGCAGAACGCTAATTCCGCTCAACCTTCTTAACCAGTGCTAGGCTGTGCCCGACAAGTGCGACGAATAGTATAGAGCGCTCCCAAGGTCGTCAAATCCTTTTTGAAAAAAATTCATTTAATTAAAGGAGTTAGGGGAATTTGCTGACCAAGCGCCTTTGCCCTCACCGCCTGACATGCGAGAATGCGTTCTCTTTTTTTCCCCTCTCGATGGTTAATCACGCGCAATGACTGCACAACTAATCGACGGCAAATCGATCGCCGCCAGCCTGCGCCAGCAGATCGCCCAACGAGTTGCCGAGCGTCGCCAGCAAGGCCTGCGCACTCCCGGCCTCGCGGTGATCCTGGTCGGCAGCGATCCTGCCTCTCAGGTTTATGTCTCGCACAAGCGTAAAGACTGTGAAGAGGTCGGCTTCCTCTCTCAAGCCTACGACCTGCCTTCCGAAACCACTCAAGAAGCGCTGACCGATCTGATCGATCGCCTCAACGACGACCCGGCCATCGACGGCGTGCTGCTGCAACTGCCGCTGCCCGAGCACCTGGACGCCTCCAAACTGCTGGAGCGCATTCGCCCGGACAAAGACGTCGATGGCTTCCATCCTTATAACGTCGGTCGCCTGGCCCAGCGCATTCCGTTGCTGCGTCCGTGCACCCCAAAAGGCATCATGACCTTGCTGGAAAGCACCGGCGTGGACCTTTATGGTCTGGATGCGGTGGTGGTGGGTGCGTCGAACATCGTCGGTCGTCCGATGGCGATGGAACTGCTGCTGGCCGGTTGCACCGTGACCGTCACCCACCGCTTCACCAAGGACCTGGCCGGCCACGTCGGTCGCGCTGACCTGGTGGTGGTCGCCGCCGGCAAGCCGGGACTGGTCAAGGGTGAGTGGATCAAGGAAGGCGCGATCGTGATCGACGTCGGCATCAACCGTCAGGACGACGGCAAGCTGGTCGGTGACGTGGTGTATGAAACCGCCCTGCCCCGCGCCGGCTGGATCACTCCGGTTCCCGGCGGCGTTGGCCCGATGACCCGTGCCTGCCTGCTGGAAAACACCCTCTACGCGGCAGAAACCCTGCACGCCTGAGGCGTAATTTCAGCAAGAAAAAAACCCCGCCTTGTGCGGGGTTTTTTAATACTTCAAATCGCTACGCTTCTTTTTACATCAAAGGTCTGCTACCTAATTGCTACCTCGATGACTGAAAAAGCGGCATCGTCGCGCTGGATTTAATGTGCTGAAGCACTTCTGCAATGCGAGAACATAGCAATTGGGCGTATCGTGGCGTGTCAGGTTTTTTCATTGCGAGATGGCTTACTGGACCTACGAAATGCACGGAGGCTGGATTGATACCAGAATGGAACGCTGAGGGGGTGTTACCTCCCATTAACGAGGATGACCCAACAGGGTTTGACCGAGCACCTTACGAGGTGAGCCTTGGGCAGGTGGTCGATAGGTTCGCTACCAGTCCGGAACGGTGTGATATTTTGGCTGGATATCTCGCTCATCGAGCAGAGTTGCATAGGATGGGCATACATAGCGGCTTTCAGTGGCTGGATGGCAGCTTTACTGAAGACATTGAGATGTTGGAACATCGCCCTCCGCGAGATATTGACGTCGTGACCTTCGCACCGGTTAGCGATGCGTTTTTCGATTCGCTTGGAGATTACGATATCAACCTTCTTGGTGGCGACCGGGCTAATCTAAAGCAAGAGTTCAAGATCGACTTCTATATCCAATCACTGGCTGATCCAGCCGAGTCGTTGGTAGCCATGACCACCTATTGGTACAGCATGTGGTCTCACAGACGTACCGGACAGTGGAAAGGGTTTTTGAAAGTTGACCTTTCTCCTGCTCAGGATATAGATGCAGAAAGCTTGCTAGCGGTACGTCGGCAGGAGCTTGAACATGAACAGATCTGAATACACCCACAAGGCCGCGGAACTCGACTTCCTTGAAAAGCAAGCGACAGCGCCAGGCATAAGTAAGCTTACCCTTATGTCGATACAAGCAAGAATCGAACAGGCTCGAGCCTTTCTTGAGGACAACGGCAAGCATGCTTATCGACCAGCGAAGGTCCGATTAACCTATCGTGGCGTCCCTGTTTGGGGCACGCATGGCGTGCTCGCTGAGTTCGGCGCCACAGCGACTAAAGCTTTCAGCGTCGCGATAACAGCGATCGCAGCTTCGGTTTCAGGATCACTCGCGGACAAAGGGCCTATACCTAACCGGCTAAGCAACCAGCTCTTGATTACTGGACCAGCCCGGGGTTCCTTCGGGTTTGAGCTTGAAGAAATACCTGCTGATAAACAGCTTGATATAGAGGGCACTACGCCTGTATCACAAGCAATCGATATTCTTACCGAACTGCTTGAGGCCACAACAAAAAGCGATGAAGAACTGTCTGAGCCAGTCTCTCGTTTGGCCGATAGAGCGATAGCCGCCGTTTCAGATTTCCTCAGTGAGCTTTCGGAGAATGATGCGTCTTGCGCACTGACAACGAACACACGCAGGTTCCAATTCTCTGACGTTGAACAGGTTCGCCGCAGTAAGGCGCGTCTAAGCCGGGACAACATTAAAGAGGATGATGAAACCTTTACTGGTACATTCGTAGGAGTACTGCCCGATAAAAGGGTTTTCGAATTCAAAACTGTTGGAGGCGAAGTGATTTACGGGAGAATTGCTAGCGAAATAGCCAGCCCCAATGACATAAATGGGCATCTCTATACTCAAGTGACCATCCAGGTTACCGCGAGAAGAATAGGCTCGAGCAATCCTAGGTACATGCTCAAAGCGCTACCTTGGACTTAAGCCTGGATACAAGCCCGGCCTAGCGCCGGGCCTGCCTGCCTTCTTCATGCAAAAATGGACTGGATTCGCGTCTAACATACCAACATCAAACGATCACACTGGATCTTTTGCCCCGCACCGGCTGGATCACGGTCCCCGGCGGCGTTGGCCCGATGACCCGTGCCTGCCTGCTGGAAAACACCCTCTACGCGGCAGAAACCCTGCACGCCTGAGACGTTTTTGCGCAGTAAAAGAACCCCGCCTTGTGCGGGGTTTTTCGTATCTGAGAAAAAACACTAACCGTTCGCCGGAAACCCCTCTTTTTACAGGCCTTTTCACGAGATTTTCAGGTCATTCAAACAACCATCGACAGATCTTCAGCCATACTCCTAGAATGCGACGCTTTGAAGAAATAACCCGTTACAAACTAACGGAATATCCAACCTTTATGAGTTCGCCCGCGTGAAAATTCGTCTTTCGATCCTGAGCCTGGTTTTTGCTTTTTCAGGCACATTCGTCACGCCAACGGTCAACGCCGCAGAAACCACCGCCGCGCCACGCGACGCTTCACAACTGAAGATCGCCTCCGGCAGCGCCCTGCTTATGGATTTGCAGACCAATAAAGTCATCTATTCGAGCAACCCGGATGTGATCGTGCCGATCGCTTCGGTGAGCAAACTGATGACCGGACTGGTGGTGGTTGAAGCGCACCAGAACATGGACGAATGGATCGACGTCGACATCAGCCATACGCCGGAAATGAAAGGCGTGTTCTCCCGAGTCAAACTGAAGAGCGAACTGCCGCGTCGCGAGATGCTGCTGATTGCCCTGATGTCCTCGGAGAACCGTGCTGCCGCCAGCCTCGCGCATCACTATCCAGGCGGTTACGCCGCGTTCATCGCCGCAATGAACGCCAAGGCCAAAGCGCTGGGAATGACCAATACGCACTATGTCGAGCCGACCGGGTTGTCGGAACGCAACGTGTCCACCGCCCGCGACCTGAGCAAACTGCTGGTCGCCGCGAGCAAGCATCCGATCCTCAGCGAGCTGACCACCACCAAGGAAAAAACCGTAGCGTTCCGCAAGCCCAATTACACCCTGGGTTTCCGCAACACCGATCACCTGGTGAACAAGGCTGACTGGGACATCAAGATCACCAAAACCGGCTTCACCAACCCGGCGGGTCATTGCCTGGTGCTGGTGACGCGAATGAGCAACCGCCCGGTTGCCCTGGTGATTCTCGATGCGTTCGGCAAGTACACGCATTTTGCCGATGCCAGCCGTATCCGCAGCTGGATGGAAACCGGTCGTAGCGCCAGCGTCCCGGCAGTTGCGCAGCAATACAAGGCCGAGAAAAACCTCAAGTCGCGCCAGAGCGGCGTGGTCGAAGCCTCCAAGTAATTAGAAATATCCAACTGTGGCGAGGGAGCTTGCTCCCGCTGGGGCACGTAGAGGACCTTCTTTTTTAACAGAAAAGGCCTGCTGCGCAGTCCAGCGGGAGCAAGCTCCCTCGCCACAGAGGTATTCAGCCAGCGGTTAAATACCCGTTATTCAATCATTGGGTAACGGCATTTTGTCGTCGTCCGGAATGCCGTCACCAGCGCTCGGATCTGGCGTCAGCACATTAGGTCGCGCCAGCGGATCGCGCAGCGGGCTGTCCGGATCCAGCACAGGATCCACGTCGTCCTCAGGCGTGGTCGGCACGCTGTCCGGTTTTTTATCGTCGAAGCTGGAATCGGTACTCATACGCACCTCACTTCATGGTTTCAGATCGGCCAACGGATCATAGGGCTTGGCCGGTCGCTGGCTGTCGTCGTCGGGTTGCACGTCTCGCGGCGCCTTGGCGGGGCCGACCGGATCAACCTGCGGATCGTCGAGATCCGGCGAATCCGGATCGAAACCCAGATCATGACCGGAAGAATGCTCGCTTGAGTGTGGGCCTTTCGGGGATGGGGAATCTGCCATGCTCGCCTCCTGATTCACCCGCACATTCGGGCTCTATCAGTGAGAGGCCTGCCGGGCGTGAGGGTGCCCGGCAAATGACGAACGGAGCCTTAATGTGCGGCCAAGGCCTTTCTGGCTTGCGCCGCTTCACGTTCCTGGCCGGCCTGCGCCAGCTCGTCCGCGGCCTTGAGCCAGCGCTGGCGGTCGACTTCGGCAGGAATCTGCGACGGTTTCTGGATCAGTACTGCCCAGCCGCCGGATTTTTCGAAGGCGGATTCAAAGGAACTGAAACTCATCAGTTCGCGGCGATTCATCCCGGCGCGCAACAGCACCTTCTGTTTCAGCCGGTCATAACCGGAAAGGATCGCGTAACGCGGTTCAGCCCAGAACGCCGAGCCTTCACTAAAGCGCACCATCACCGGATAACCGGCCGCCACCTGAGTCAACAAGGCAGGCAGGTTCTTGTCCAGCGGGTAGACCACCATGCCGTAATCACGGGCCAGGTTCTGCAGATTCTGCTGCAACTGATCCTGTGCCCCCGGCAGATGCAACGGTTTTTCCAGCAGGCCCGGGGTGATCATGATGCCCTGCTGCGACAACAGGCTGGCCAGCACTTGCGGACCACTTTGATTGGCTTCGCCGCGATAGAACGTGCCGCTGAGTTCGACCCGTTCCGGCAGACGCTTGACCTGCGGCGCGACACTGCCCGCACACCCTGCCAACGCCGCCGCGCAACCGGCCACCAGCAACGCCCCTCGCAATCGAGAAAATACCTGCACCATCATCACTCTCGTCAGACGCCGGTCATCGTGTTCCGGCAACGCCTGCGATCATAGGGCGACGCACGCCTGCGGTATAGCCTTAAACCGCAGACTGATCGTTTGCATAGAGCGAACTGATTGGTCATTACCGACCTTTGGTCAATAGTCTGAAACACCCCATTGTCTAGACTGTCACTGAAACAGAGCGAATTGAAAAAGTGAGTGCCCGACGCAGGGCAAAGAGGAGGCACTGATGAGCCTGACCATGACTATCGTAATGCTGATCGCCGGCTGGCTGGCCGTGGCCACTGCCATGTTGTGGGGCGTGCTGCGGATTTCGCGGCGCCACCATCACCTGCAGCCACCTGTGGCGGTCGAAAAACCGCAAAAGCACAACGCACGGCACGCGACCGCACATTGATTCTGTAAACGTTCCGCCCATAAAAAAGCCCCCTGAACGCTTGGCGCTCAGGGGGCTTTTGGCTGGTCAGCGCTTACGCCTGCTGAGCCAGCTTCTTCTGCTTAGCCCGACGCGACATCATGTTCAGCACCTCAATCGCTGCCGAGAACGCCATGGCCGCGTACACATAACCTTTCGGTACGTGGGCGCCGAAGCCTTCGGCGATCAGCGTCATGCCGATCATGATCAGGAAGCCCAGCGCCAGCATCACCACCGTCGGGTTGTCGTTGATGAACTTGGCCAGCGGTTCAGCCGCAAACAGCATCACCATTACCGAGACCACCACTGCGATCACCATGATCGGCAAGTGCTCAGTCATGCCCACCGCAGTAATGATGCTGTCGATGGAGAACACCATGTCCAGCATCAGGATCTGACCGATCGCGGCAGCGAAGCCCAGGGTCACGGTCGATGTTGCGCTTTTCGGGTCTTCCGGCGCCGGGTCCATGCTGTGATGGATCTCGGTTGTGGCTTTCCACACCAGGAACAGACCACCGGCAATCAGGATCATGTCCTTCCAAGAGAACGCCTGGCCCATGATTTCGATCACAGGGGCAGTCAACTGCACGATGAAGGCGATGGTGCTCAACAGAGCCAGACGCAGAATCAGCGCCATGCCGATACCGATTCGACGCGCCTTCTGACGATGCTGCACGGGCAGTTTGTTGGTCAGGATCGAAATAAAGATCAGGTTATCGATGCCGAGTACGATCTCCATCACCACCAGTGTGGCCAAAGCAACCCAGGCGGCGGGGCTGGCGGCGAGTTCTAACAGATATTCCATGGGTCAGTCCTGACTCTGTGTAAGACGGTTTAGATGGTCTTGGAGGAAGATTCGGATTTTTCCGCGTCTTTTTCCGGTGTTTCTTTTTTCTCGATCAGGCCGCCGGTGGCGTCGCTGAGTGCTTGTTCAGCAGCCTTGTGCGTGTCGTCGATCGCCTGTTTGGCGCTTTCGGCGGCCTTGCCCATCAACTGCTGGGCGCTTTTCTCGGCCTGATCGCAACCGGCCATAAGCAGTAAAGACGTAAACATCAACGCTGGAATTGTGTATTTCATGGGACTTCCTTCGAATGAACAGACAGGGTCTCAGACCGCCCGTCGATGGCTGGGCATTCTAAGGAGACAAACACTTCAGGAAAATTCGTATTTTTAGCGGCTATACTTCGGTTTTAACGAACACTGCGCAATCCAGTCAGAGGCCATTGCTCGATGCTCAACTACCGACAACTGCATTACTTCTGGGTGGTCGCCAAGACCGGCAGCATCGTGCGTGCCTGCGAACAGCTGAACCTCACGCCACAAACCATCAGCGGGCAGATTTCGCTGCTCGAACAAACATACGGCATCGAACTGTTTCAACGGGTCGGCCGTCAGCTGGAGCTGACCGAAGCTGGACGTCAGGCCCTGCCCTACGCCGAGCAGATGTTTCAGTTAGGCGGCGAACTGGAGCTGATGCTGCGCGCCCAGCCCAACGAGCAGCAGATACTGTTCCGCGTCGGCGTGGCGGACGTGGTGCCCAAGTCCATCGTCTATCGCCTGATTGCGCCGACCATGGAGTTGCACGAGCCGCTACGCATCACCTGCCGCGAAGACAAACTCGAACGCCTGCTGGCGGATCTGGCGATCCAGCGCCTGGACCTGGTGATTTCCGACAGCCCGATGCCGTCGCACCTCGACATCAAGGGCTATAGCCAGAAGCTTGGCGAATGCGGGATCAGTTTCTTCGCCACCACGAAGTTGGCAGCGCAATACGGGCAGGATTTCCCGCGCAGCCTCAACGGCGCACCGCTGTTGATCCCCGGCGCGGAAACCGTGGTGCGCAGCCGTTTGCAGCGCTGGTTTGCCGAGCAACAGATCCAGCCGCGAATCGTCGGGGAGTTCGATGACAGCGCCCTGATGCAGGCCTTCGGCCAATCGGGCAGCGGGATCTTCATCGGTCCGAGCGTGATTGCCGATGAAGTCAAACGCCAGTACGGCGTCGAAGTGATTGGCCAGACCGATGCGGTGACCGAGTCGTTCTATGCCATTTCGGTGGAGCGCAAGGTCAAGCACCCCGGCATCGTTGCGATTACCGAAGGTGCCCGACGCGAGCTGTTTACCGCGTTATGACGCCTGGGCGCACGCTTCGCGCGGTTTGAGCGTCATCAGCACCATGGCGAGGAACACCGACAACAGAATGAACCCGGCAGCGGCGAACCCCAGAAAACCCAGGCCGGCACTGTCGATCACCCGCCCGCCGATCATCGCTCCGAGGCCGATCCCGAGGTTGGCCCCGGCGATATTCAGCGAGGCGGCAAAGGCTGGCGCTTCCGGTGCGGCCTTCATCAGGCGTACATGGCTGACCAGGAACAACGCAGCCTGGGTGATGCCCCAGATGCCCATGGCTACCGCCAGACCCACCGTCGAGTGAATGTTCGGCACCAGCGAGACCATGCCGGCAATCATGAACGCGCAGAACAACACCGAGGCGCCCAGTGGATGACGATCCACCGCGCGACCGCCCAGTGAGTTGCCGATCAGCCCGACCGCACCGAAGCCCATCAGGCACCAGCCAACCACCGTGCCGTTGAACCCGGCCAGACGCTCAAGAATGTCGGCCAGATAGGTATAAGCGGTGAACATGCCGCTGAATACCAGAATCGACAACAGCACATGGCCGATCATCAGCGGGTTGCGCAGGATCTTGAACTGCGAGGCGAAGCTGACCTGATGCTGGTGCAGACTGGTTTTCGGCAGGTAAACAAACAGCAGCAAGGCCTTGGCGAAAGCGATCACCGCCAGAATCGCAAACGCACTGCGCCAGCCGAACGCATCGGAAATCAACGTGCCCACCGGAATGCCGAACACCGTCGCGCAAACAATGCCGAAGCCGATCTTGGCAATCGCGCGGCCGGCATGATCCGGGCCGACGATGTCCACCGCCGTCTCACTGGCCAAGGCCCAGAACACCGGCAGGCCGAGCGCCGGGATCAACCGGGCGATGGCCATGACCCAGATGTTCGGCGCCAGCGCCGCAACGGTGTTGGCCAGGCCGAACATGATCAAAATCGTGATGAACAACTTGCGCCGCTCGAACCGGGCGAAATACGCGGTCAAAAATGGACCGAACATCGCCACCGTGAAAGCGAATAGAGTCACCAGCAAACCGGCCTGCGGAATGGTTACCGCCAGGTCGCGGGCAATGGCCGGCAACAGGCCGACGATGACGAATTCCGTGGTCAGCACCGTGAATCCGGCGGCGGACAACAGAAGAATGGGCAACAGCATGAGCAACTCCAGCAAAACGACGACACCAGCGATGACCAAGAGGCCCGCT
Organism: Pseudomonas fluorescens; assembly: GCF_004683905.1. Classification (NCBI taxonomy): domain Bacteria; kingdom Pseudomonadati; phylum Pseudomonadota; class Gammaproteobacteria; order Pseudomonadales; family Pseudomonadaceae; genus Pseudomonas; species Pseudomonas fluorescens. The sequence goes on along the minus strand of NZ_CP038438.1, from coordinate 2,266,393 downwards.
GGCAGACTATGAAAATGAGGATGGCGAATCTTAACAGAGTGTTTCCGGGCTGACTTGCACAAACCTGCCGACTTGCCGATCAATCCGGTGGCAGATCGTCACAGGCCTGAAGGATAACGCCTACGCTGTGATAAAGTCCGCGCCCTGAAAAACGTACACCCTATTCAGCGGCCTGTTTAACAGCGTTGATGGCGCGTCAGCCCTTTCGGTTCGTGCCGGTGACCTGCCCCCCGATGTATCACCGGTTTCACGCAACCTTGCACCCTATAAAAAATCAGAGATGCCGTTATGACCGCTTCATCCCCTTCTCTATTGCAACGCCTGAAAAACCTCAGCCTGGTCACGCAGATCCTGATCGGCCTGATTGCCGGTATCGCTCTGGCGCTGTTCGCCCCGGAAGCGGCGAAAGGCTCGGCGTTCATCGGCAAAGTGTTCGTCTCGGCACTGAAAGCCGTGGCCCCGATTCTGGTGTTCGTGCTGGTGATGGCGTCGATCGCCAACCACAAGCACGGTCAGGAAACCCATATCCGGCCGATCCTGTTTCTTTATCTGCTCGGCACATTCGCTGCGGCGGTGGTGGCGGTTGTCGCCAGCATGGCGTTTCCCTCGCATCTGGTGTTATCCACCGACAACGTGTCAGTCACCGCGCCAGGCGGCATCGCCGAGGTGCTGCAAAGTCTGCTGTTGAGCGTGGTCGATAATCCGGTCAGCGCCCTGATGAACGCCAACTTCATCGGCATTCTCGCCTGGGCGATCGGCATGGGCGTTGCCATTCGCCACGCCGGTGACACCACCCGCGAAGTGCTCGGCGATCTGTCCAACGGCGTGACGCTGATCGTGCGCGTGGTGATTCGTTTCGCCCCCCTGGGCATTTTCGGTCTGGTGGCCTCGACGCTCGCGACCTCGGGCTTCGGCGCACTGATCGGTTACGCGCATCTACTGGGCGTGCTGCTGGGCTGCATGCTGTTCGTCGCGCTGGTGATGAACCCGCTGATCGTGTTCGGGAAACTCCGTCGCAACCCGTACCCGCTGACCCTCAAGTGCCTGCGCGAAAGCGGCATCACCGCGTTCTTCACCCGCAGCTCGGCGGCGAACATTCCGGTCAACCTGGAACTGAGCAAGCGCCTGGGCCTGCACGAAGACACCTACTCGGTATCGATCCCGCTGGGGGCAACCATCAACATGGCCGGCGCGGCGATCACCATCACCGTATTGACCCTGGCCGCGGTGCACACGCTGGGGATTGCCGTGGACATTCCAACCGCGATTCTGCTCAGCGTCGTCGCGGCGATCTGCGCCTGTGGCGCCTCGGGCGTGGCCGGCGGCTCGCTGCTGCTGATTCCGCTGGCGTGCAGCCTGTTCGGTATCCCGAGCGAGATTGCCATGCAGGTGGTGGCAGTCGGTTTCATCATTGGGGTGTTGCAGGACTCGGCGGAGACGGCGTTGAATTCGTCCACCGATGTGCTGTTTACCGCCGCGGCGTGCCTGGGTGAAGAGGCGAAAGCCCAGCGCACTGCGTAACAATTGCTGCAATGAAAAGCCCGCCAAGGTGTGAACCCAGGCGGGCTTTTTTGTGGCCGAGATCTTTCCCCCCTCACCCCAACCCTCTCCCCCCAAGGGGTGAGGGGGAAAGGGAGCCGATCTTTGTCGGATTCAAGTCTTGAGTTCGACTCGATAGATCAAGTCGGCGTATCTCGAACAAACAACGCGATCAGTCCCCTCTCCCACTGGGAGAGGGCTAGGGTGAGGGCTTCTAACGATTTAGTACGCGCCCATGTAATCGCGTTTACCCACTTCAACACCGTTGTGGCGCAGCAGCGCGTAGGTGGTGGTGACGTGGAAGAAGAACTGCGGCAGACCGTAGCTCAGCAGGTAAGCCTGGCCGCTGAAGCGCTTCTCCTTCGGCGTGCCCGGACGGGTCACGATCTCGATGCCTTCCTTGCCGTTGATCTGCTCCGGCTTGATCTCGCCGATGTAGGCCAGAACCTTGGCGATCAGCGCCTGCAGCTCGGCGAAGGTGGTTTCGGTGTCGTCATATTTCGGGATTTCGACTTCGGCCAGACGCGAGGAAACGCCCTTGGCGAAGTCGACGGCGATCTGCACCTGACGCACCAGCGGGAACATGTCCGGGTACAGGCGCGCTTGCAGGAAGGCGTTCGGGTCGATGTTTTTCTCGGTGGCGTGGGCTTCAGCCTTTTTCAGGACATCGCTCAGGGCGTTGAGCATTTGTTGAAAAACCGGGACGGATGCGGCGTACAGGGAAATGGTCATGGCAGTCTCGTGTAGTGGCTGGGTGGAACGTGGAGGCGATTATAGCCATGGTTGATGACCACACGGCTTGCCTTTTGTTAGCCAAGGATTAGGCTAGGCGCCTTCGACTGCAGAGGGAACGCGCGATGACCACCGAACTTGAAAGCATCACCGACGAACCACGGCTCAACGCCACGGAAATCCGCATTCTGGGTTCTTTGATCGAGAAACAGGCCACTAGCCCGGAAACCTACCCGCTGACGCTCAACGCACTGGTGCTGGCCTGCAACCAGAAAACCAGCCGCGAGCCGGTGATGAACCTGACCCAGGGCCAGGTCGGCCAGAGCCTGCGTGCGCTGGAAAGCCACGGTTACGCCAAACTGGTCATGGGCAGTCGCGCCGATCGCTGGGAGCACAAGCTCGACAAGGCGCTGGAGCTGGTGCCGGCCCAAGTGATTCTCACTGGCTTGATGTTCCTGCGTGGCCCGCAGACAGTGAATGAGCTGCTGACCCGCAGCGGCCGGATGCACGATTTCGAAGATGCCGAGCAAGTGTTGCATCAGCTCGAGCGCCTGATCGCGCGCGGACTGGCGGTGTTGATTCCGCGTCAGGCCGGTCAGCGCGAAGACCGCTACACCCATGCGCTGGGCGATCCGGTAGATATCGAGGCGATCCTGGCGGCGCGGCAGAATCCTGGGGAACGCGCGACCAGCGGCGTTTCCGTGGAGAGAATCGAAGAGCTGGAAGCACGGATTGCCGCACTGGAAGAGCGCCTGGCGCGTCTCGAATAATCACCACAATACCTTGTAGGAGTGAGCCTGCTCGCGATTGCGCTGGTTCATTCAGAATTTCATTGCCTGACAGACCGCCATCGCGAGCAGGCTCACTCCTACATGAGATCTACGGGTTATTCACCATCCCAGTAATCCACACCATCCGCCTGCCGCGCCACGGCAACGAAGCCTGACGCATTGCCTTGGTCATCGACTTTGAAGTTGTCCATCACCGCGTATTTGTTGGAGTCCGGGTATTCACAGATATCCGGTTGCTGCTGGGTGCTGACCGCCAGGTAACGCAGTTCCGCGTCGCTGGTGTTGATGATCTGATGCGCCGTTTCCGGGCCGCCCGGCGGGCAGGCGATCACGTCGCCCGCGCGAATCGGAAAGCGTTCGGCCCCCAGCCGCACTTCGCCCTTCCCGGCCACCACATAGAACATCTCTTCATTGACCCGATGGCTGTGAAACGGACTGCCGCGCATGCCTGGCGGCAAGGCGTACAACCGATAGCCGAGTTTCTGCGCGCCGAGCTGCTGGCCGATGCGCGCCATGCGTTGTTGATAGCGACCAGCGGTTTCGCCCTCCGGAGCAAGGGCTTCGGGCAGGGATTCGAGTTCGACCTGGTGCAGGTTGAGGATGGGCGGATGCATGGGGAGCCTCGATCAGGTTTTTTATGAGGGGCAAGTCTGGGCTTGCTGAGGCCGCAGTATAGGCAACCGACTAACAACCGAGTCGCGGCCTTCGCGAGCAAGCCCGCTCCCACAGGATTTGTGGTTGCTCACCTGGTTGTGTTGCAACCTGATACCTGTGGGAGCGGGCTTGCTCGCGAAGAGGCCCGATGGATCAGCGCAAAACTCAATGATCAGCTGCGAGCAAATGCCACCGCCGCCGCAAACTGCTCCTCACTCGGCCGCACCCCGGTGTACAGCACAAACTGCTCCAGCGCCTGGATCGCAATCACTTCCAGCCCGGTAATCACCTTCTTGCCCTCAGCCCGCCCACGCACGATCAGCGGCGTCTCGGACGGAATCGCTACCACATCGAATACCGTGTCGGCGGCCTGGATCACTTCAGGCTCGAACGCCAGTTGCCCGGCCTCCGGCCCGCCGTCCATGCCCACCGGGGTGACGTTGATCAGCATCTGCGGCCGCTCTTCGCCCAAATCCGCCTGCCAGCGATAGCCCAGCGAGTCCGCCAGTGCCCGTCCGGCGCGCTCGTTACGCGCAACGATCAAGCCATTCTTGTAGCCACCATCGCGCAAGGCACTGGCCACCGCTTTGGCCATGCCGCCGCTGCCGCGCAGGGCGAACGTCGTGTCTTGCGGTACCGCGTGGGTTTCCAGCAATTGCGCGATGGCGATGTAATCGGTGTTGTAAGCCTTGAGATGGCCGTGGGTGTTGACGATGGTGTTGATCGACTGGATCGCCGCTGCCGACGCATCCAGCTCATCGACCAGCGCGATGCAGGCTTCCTTGAACGGCATCGACACCCCGCAACCACGAATCCCCAGCGCACGAATGCCGCCGACGGCCCCCGGCAGGTCCTGACTGCTGAACGCCTTGTAATAGAAGTTCAGGCCCAACTGCTCATACAAATGGTTATGAAACCGCAGACCGAAGTTCCCGGGGCGCCCTGACAGGGACATGCACAGCTGGGTGTCTTTGTTGGGATTCATCTGCATGAAACTTCTCCTTGAAAACGGACTTTCGGATGGACGGAGTTAGCCATTCCATCGGGTTCTGGACGATCATAGGCGCCTGTCTGCAACGGGCTGCGAGCCCCTTTGACCGACCGGTAAAGAAGCCGGTACAGACCTTACACAAAATTTACCCAGCGGCTGTGCTGATTTTCAGAATTTCGCTGTCATAGAAGTATCCCCGCGACAACTTTGGGCCTGGTGCAGGCCCGGACGCCGGGTCGAAGAACCGAGGAATTATCATGATTCGTAAACTCCCCATCGTGGCCTTGTTGATTGGTGCATTCGCTATCACAGGTCAGGCAGAAGCCCACGGCGGTGGCTGGCAGGGTCCGGCAGTGTTTGGTGCGATCGTCGGCTCGGCCATCATCGGCTCCGCCTTGATCAACCAGGACCGGCCGGTCTACGTGCAACAGCCTGTTTACGCTCAACCGGCACCGGTTTATGTGCAACAGCCGCCGCCACCGGTCTACTACCAGCCGGCCCCGGTCTATGTGCAACAACCGGTCTACGTGCCTGGCCCGGTCTACTACGGCCCACCACGCGGCTATTACGGCCGGCCACACGGCTACTACGGTGGCCCGCGCTGGTAATCGCAACCAACAAGCCCCGCTTTATAGCGGGGCTTTTTTATGACCGTCGGTCGGGCCAAGTCTGAAAAAATCTCGCCAAGGTCGCTGTGAGGACAGTCCCGGCAGCTAAAGTCGGCATGATGGACTTGACCGTCGGGGGCAAAACACAGAACGGTCATCTATTTGTCATGACGGAACCGCAATCTGAATCCGTCCGTAAACAACAGGTTGATAAAAACAAGGACGACCCATGCCTACTCAAAATCCGCACCGCATCGTCGGCCTGTGCACTTCAAGCAAGGTGTACAGCGCGCTGACTGAACTGAAACACCTGGAAGGCCACCGCTGCGCCAAGTTTCTTTCGCTGCTGGCGGAGAATCTCGTGCACAAGGGCCTGCTCAATGAGCGCGAAGTGGTGCACATGCTCGACCAGGTTGTCGATTGAAACAGCCCTCACTGTTATCAATGACCACTATCGAAAGCGTTGATTGTCCCTGAGCGCAGCGAATCCCTAAGGTAGCTCCACAGATTGATGGAGGTACTTGTCATGGCTCAGGTTCAAATCATGTCGGTAATCGGCAGCGCTGTTCCCGCATCGCTCAGAGCGTCGGGATTGCTCGCCTGCTGGTATCTGGTGCGCGATGGCGAGCCGATCAGCGGCCCGCTCACTTCGCTGCCCGCGGCGCAGGCCCTGTCACAGAAAATCGTCAGCGGCCCATTCCACGCTTAAGGCAACTGGACTTTCGGTTTGGTCTCGATGAACAGCGCCCAACTGGACATGAACAGCGCTGCGATCAGCGGCCCGATCACGAAACCGTTGAGGCCAAACACCGCGAGGCCGCCGAGGGTCGAGATGAGGATCATGTAATCGGGCATGCGCGTGTCCTTGCCGACCAGGATCGGGCGCAGCACGTTGTCCACCAAGCCAATCACAAACACCCCGAACAGCCCCAGCACCACGCCCTGCCAGATCATCCCGCTGAGCAGGAAGTACACCGCCACCGGCGCCCAGACGATCCCCGCACCCACCGCCGGCAACAGCGACAGAAAGCCCATCAGCACCGCCCACAGCAACGCGCTGGGAATGTCGAGAAACCAGAAAATCGCCCCACCCAATGCCCCTTGAGTGACCGCCACCACCAGGTTGCCCTTGACCGTCGCGCGTACCACCCGATTGAACTTCAACTGCAAACGGCGTTTGTGGCTCTCTTCCAACGGCACCGCGGTTCGTACCTTGCGCACCAGCTCGGCGCCATCGCGCAGAAAGAAAAACAGCAGGTACAGCATGATGCCGAAGCTGACCACGAACTCGAATGTGCCTTGACCGAAACTGAACGCCTGACTGGCCAGCACCTGACTGCCCTGCATCGACGCCTTGACGATTTTCTCGCGCAAACCGTTCAACTCGCCCATGCCGAAGCGATCGAGCAAATGCTGAAAATACGGGGGCAAACTGTGTTTGAACTGCGCCAGATAGGCACCGATGTCCAGTTGGCCGCTTTCGATGCTGTTGTAAACCGTCGCGCCTTCCTGGACCAACAGGATGCTGAGGATGATCACCGGCAAGATCGCGATCACCAGGCAGATGCCCAGAGTACAAAGCGCTGTCAGGTTGCGCCGCCAGCCGAATTTGAGCTGTAACTTGCGCTGCATCGGCGCAAACAGAATGCCGAGAATCACCGCCCAGAACACCGCGCCGTAGAACGGCAGCAGAATCCAGATGAAAGCGACCGTCACCAACAGCAACAGCACGGTGAGGGATTTGAATTGCAGGGTTTTTTCGTTCATGTCCGATCCATGTCAGTCAGGCGTCTCGCACGCCCCGAACCTTAGTCAGCCGGGGCGCGCGCGAGTGCCATCTTTGTTCATGGAGCATAGATTGCCTGGACGATGCAGCCCGGCTAATCAGCGCACCGGCAGTTTAACGATCTGCGCAGTGCTCAACACATCGCCGAAGGTGTCTTCGACTTCCGCCAGCGCGGCCTTGTGCAGCGAATCCTTGTCGATAGACACGCCGTTGGCGCGGGTGATGGCGCGGGTCGCTGAGGCATCGGACGCGACAATCACGTTGTAGCCCAAAGGCGCGGCGTCCCGTGCGGCACCCGCCACGCAGGCGTGGGTCATCAGGCCGGAAATGATCAGGGTCTGGATGCCGGCCTTTTTCAATTGCTGGTCAAGGTCGGTGCTGGCGAACACGCTGACGGTGCTCTTTTGCAGCACCACGTCTTGCGGGCGCGGCTGCATGTCCGGGTGAAATTTGACGGTCTGGCCATCGATGGCAAACACTGGCGAGGCGGCCGGGGCAACGTGCTGCACGTGATACACCGGGATCTTGTGACTGTCGGCAAAGGTGATCAGCTCACGGGTTTTCGCCAGGGCAGCGGCACCGTCCGGGATCGGCATCCGGCCGCTGAAATATTCATTCTGGAAATCGATCACCACCAGTGCGGATTTGCCCGCTGGCAAATGATCAGCCGGTGTCGCGCCGGACATTGCCCGAATGGTCGGGTGGTTGTCGGCCATCGCTGCGCTGCTGGCCATTACACCGGAAAATGCACAAGCGGTGAGAAAACGACGAGTAAAGTTCTGCATGGGAAGTTTCTCTTGCGGTTGAGTGGATGCGCCAAGGTTACGAAGCCAACGTCAAACCGAACACAGTGAAACCGACACATGATCTGTGCCCTTTCTGCACAGATAAAGTCCACGCACTCAAACGTAGATCCAGATCAATAAACCGCACTTGCCACTGCACTACCCTGCCGCGCTTTTGCGACCGATGCCGCCATGAAGCCAGACCTCCCCCTCACCGCCCCGGAATTGCTCGCCCCTGCCGGCACCCTGAAGAACATGCGCTATGCCTTCGCCTACGGTGCCGATGCGGTCTACGCCGGCCAGCCGCGTTACAGCCTGCGGGTGCGCAATAACGAGTTCGACCACGCCAACCTCGCCCTCGGCATTCGCGAAGCGCAGGCACAGGGCAAGCGCTTCTACGTGGTGGTCAACATCGCCCCGCACAACGCCAAACTGAAGACCTTCCTCAAGGATCTGGCGCCAGTGATCGAGATGGCGCCGGACGCGCTGATCATGTCCGACCCGGGCCTGATCATGCTGGTGCGCCGGCATTTCCCGCAGATGCCGATCCACCTTTCGGTGCAGGCCAACACGGTGAACTGGGCGAGCGTCGAATTCTGGCAGCAACAAGGCCTGAGCCGGATCATCCTGTCGCGGGAGCTGTCGCTGGAAGAAATCGGTGAAATCCGTGAACAGGTACCAGGCATGGAACTGGAAGTGTTCGTCCATGGCGCACTGTGCATGGCCTACTCCGGGCGCTGCCTGCTGTCGGGCTACATGAACAAGCGCGACGCGAATCAGGGCACCTGCACCAACGCCTGCCGCTGGAAGTATTCGGCGCAGCAAGCCACGGAAAACCAGCTCGGCGAGATCGTGCAGACCTTCCAGCCGGAGCCGACCCTGGGCATCGGCGCGCCGACCGATCAGGTGTTTCTGCTGCAGGAAGCCAATCGCCCCGAGGAGTTGATGCCCGCTTTTGAAGACGAGCACGGCACCTACATCATGAACGCCAAGGATCTGCGCGCGGTGCAACACGTCGAACGCCTGACGCGCATGGGCGTGCATTCGTTGAAGATCGAGGGCCGGACCAAATCGCACTTCTATTGCGCGCGCACCACTCAGGTCTATCGCCGGGCAATCGACGATGCGATGGCCGGGCGCGAGTTCGACCGCAGTCTGATGACCGATCTGGAATCACTGGCCCAGCGCGGCTACACCGAAGGTTTCCTGCGCCGCCATGTGCACGACGAATACCAGAATTATCAGAACGGCAGCTCGGTGTCAGAGCGTCAGCAGTTCGTCGGCGAACTGACCGGCGAGCGCCGCGACCGGTTGGCCGAGGTTAAAGTGAAGAACCGTTTTGCCTTGGGCGATCATCTGGAATTGATGACGCCCAAGGGCAATTTCCACTTCGATCTGCACCAGTTGCAGAGTGCCAAGGGTGAGGCGATCGAGGTTGCGCCGGGGGATGGGCACACGGTGTACCTGCCGATTCCGGATGCGGTGGACTTGCGCTTTGGCCTGCTGATGCGCGACCTGACTCCTTGACCCCCTGAATTCCTCCCCTGTAGGAGCTGCCGCAGGCTGCGATCTTTTGACTTTATTTTTGAAAAACCAGATCAAAAGATCGCAGCCTGCGGCAGCTCCTACAGGTGCGCGTTGGATGTGATCAGAGGAATTCTTCACGCAACATCGCCACGAACGCCTCACGCGCCGGGTGCACGCCGGCGTTTTCGTGCCAGTAAAACAGGTTGTCGATCGCCGTCAGCTCGGGAAACTCATACCCCACGCATCCAGCGCCCTTGGCGTATTGCTCGAACACGCCTTTAGGTACTAATGCCACCCCGGCGCCAGCACTCACGCAACCGACAATCGCCCCGTAACTCGCCAGACTGACAATCGGCAGCGCCTGCCCCTGACGCAACAGCCAATGCTCCAGCGCCGCCCGATACGGGCAACCCTGCGGCCACATGAACACGGTTTTGTCCTGCAGATCGTGGATGTCGCGCACGGGGCCGAATGACGTCGAGGCAATCAGTAGCAATTCTTCGCGGTACATCGGCGTGCGTTTCAGTTGCGAGCGCTCGACGTCCACCGCGACGATCGCACCGTCGAGGCGATGGCTGACGGTGTCGTCGAGCAACTGACCCCAGGTGCCAGTGGTCAACTCCAGCGCCACCTGCGGATAGCGCTGGTGAAACTTGGCCAACAGTCGGGGCAAACGCCCGGTGGCCGAGGACTCGATCGCGCCGATACGCAGCGGGCCGGACGGTTCGGCGGCGGGATCCACCGCGCGCTTGGCTTCGGCGGTCAGCGCCAGAATCCGCTCGGCATACGCCAGGAACGTCTGCCCCGCCGGGCTGATCCGCAGCCCGCGCCCCTCGCGCAGAAACAGCGCCACACCGAGTTCCGCTTCCAACGCCTTGATCCGTGCGGTGATGTTCGACGGTACACAAAACAGCTTTTCAGCGGCCCGGGCAATGCTGCCCTCGTCAGCCACGGTCTTGAACATGCGGACCTGCGCCAGCTCCATACTCATCACTCAAAGTGAACATTCAGCGCAGTATAAGTCAGTTGTGGAGACTTGTTCGCCGCCCGGATACTCGGCGCATCAACCCTTGCGGTGCGCCGATCATGCCGTCTCCTTCTCCCTTGAAAATCATTCTGGCCACGGCCTTCGTGGTCGGTTGCTGGGCCTATTCGCCGACCGGCATTCACATCGGCCTGCAAGCCTACGACCCCGGGCATCTGGCGTTGCTGCGGTTTCTGCTGGCGTCGTTGTTCATGGCCGTGATCGCGGCGTTCAAGGGCATTCGCCTGCCGCAACCGCGCGATGTGCCGCTGTTGTTCGCCCTGGGATTTTTTGCCGTCAGCCTGCATCACGTGGCGCTGAACATCGGCCAGCAAAGCGTCAGTGCCGGCGCCTCCAGCGTACTGGCGCAGTCGAGCCCGCTGTTCAGTACGCTGCTGGCGCGTTACGTGTTCAAGGATCAGGTCAGTGTCTGGCGATGGGGCTGCGTCTTGCTGGGACTGGTCGGCGTGGTGATCGTGGTCAGCGCCGATCGGGGCCTGGGGCAGATCGACGCGCATGGCTTGCTGATCCTGCTGGCAGCGCTGTCATGGAGCATTTACTTCGCCCTGCAAAAACATCACGCCCGGCGTTATGACGGCTTCAGTCTGGCTTGTTACGCGGTGTGGTCGGGGACACTGCTGTTGCTGATTTATCTGCCGGGGCTGGGTGCGGCGGTGGTGAAAGCGCCGCTGCAAGTGCAGTGGGCAGTTCTGGCGTTGGGGGTGTTTCCCAGTGCACTGGCCTATCTGGCCTGGGGCTTTGTGCTCAAGCATGTGGACTTGAGCCGGGCGACGATGACGTTGTACCTGATACCACCGACGGCGATGGGGATTGCTTCACTGGGATTGGGCGAGCGACCGACGCTGATGGTGCTGGTGGGGTCGGCGGTGGTGCTGATCAGTGTGCTGGCGTTGAATCTGGAGCGGCGGGTGGAGGGTCGACCGATTGAGGTCTGATCGAGGTTTTTACTGAGGCTGATGACCCCATCGCGAGCAGGCTCACTCCTACAGGGGGATGCGTTCTACCTGTGGGAGCGAGCTTGCTCGCGAACGGGCCGGCGCAGACTATAAATATCTCGTGCCGGGTTAGCCTCAGCGCCTGTCATCCGACAACGGCGTCGGCTCATCCGCTGGCGGCACATCATCGTCAGCCGCCGGGTCCTTCCAGTCTTCCGGCCGATCAGCATCACTCAACGGATCACGTCCCGGGCTCATGCCCGGCGGCGCATCGTGATCGGCCAGTGTCGGCTCATCCGTGCCGGGCACCGGACGGGTTGGATCGGTCGGCAGCACACCACCCTGAAACAGCAAATCATTAGCCATGACACACCTCACCAAGGAGGTCCGGAGAACCCGGGCCATACAGCTTGGAAGCGTGCATCTGCAGGCGGTGCTATCGAGCAGACCAACGGCAATCAGCCTTGAGAACTGAAACGGTCGCGGCTGTTGGTCAGGTGCAGCCACATGGCCGCGCGCGCCGCGTCCGGATCCTGCCGCTTGATCGCATTCAGGATCGCTTCGTGCTCCAGATGGGCCAACTGCCCCAGCTTGCTCAGATCCGCCGCGCCACGCTCGGCGGCATTGAGCCGCTGACGTGGAATCATCGCGCTGCCCAGGTGCTGCATGATTTCGCTGAAGCAGACGTTGCCGGTGGCTTCGGCAATAAGCAGATGAAAACGTCGATCAGCCTCGACACAACTGTCATTGCTGTCCAGCAAACGCTGATAGTCATCCAGCGCCTGACGCATTTGCAGCAATTGCTGCTCGCTGCGACGTGACGCGGCCAACGCCGCAGCCTGCGTCTCCAGGCCCATGCGCAATTCCAGAATGCTGCGCACCCCGAGAGCGGTGTCGACATTCAGGCGCAAGCCCTGCTCGGCAGCGCGCTCGATGACAAAACTGCCGATGCCGTGCCGCGTCTCGACCAGGCCCGAGGCCTGCAACTTGGAAATCGCTTCGCGCACCACCGTGCGACTGACGCCGTGCTCCTGAACGATGGCGTTCTCCGACGGCAGCTTGTCGCCGGGCGACAACTGGCCAAGCAGGATGCTCTGGGTGAGTTTCTCCACCAGATCGTGTGCGAGGTTGTGTGCACGTTTGGGCGCAGGGGCGTCGAGGTCTTCTTGCATGATCGGTTCCGGTCATCGGGGCTTGTCGATCGTAGCACTGCGCGGTGGCTGACGAGATCGATTTTAGCGCTGAAACAGCCAGCAACTTGTATGACAACATTCAATAAAACGAAAAAAACCGCAACAACCAAGCCCTACGCCCTGTTTGAAAATTTGGATCGCGAACCGAAATGCACGTCTGATGGGTGCGATTTGAACCAATGAAAACGGGGACAAATCCCAAAAAGAAATAAAAAATCTGTTCACCAGACAAATTTAATCGCTCCACCCCACTTGTAGGACAAAAAATCCCAGTTGTATGATGTCTATCAACAACGCAGCATCCAGCCCTACCCCGCATAAAAATAATCAGTGGGAGAAAACCAAGTGAAAACCTCCGTCTCCGGGATGAACGAGGGCGTCGATTCGACACTCGCGTCCGCCATCTCGAAAGTGAAACGCCACGTCCTGCCGCTCTTCGTGATCATGTTCATTGTCAATTACATTGACCGGGTGAACATCGGTTTCGTCCGCACTCACATGGAACAGGATCTGGGCATCGGGGCTGCCGCCTACGGCTTCGGCGCCGGGCTGTTCTTCATCGGTTACGCGCTGTTCGAAGTGCCATCCAACATGCTTTTGCAGAAAGTCGGCGCGCGTATCTGGCTCACCCGCATCATGCTCACCTGGGGCCTGGTCGCCGCCGGCATGGCGTTCATCCAGAACGAAACGCACTTTTACATCCTGCGCTTTCTGCTCGGCGTGGCCGAAGCCGGGTTCTTTCCCGGGGTGATCTACTACTTCACGCGCTGGCTACCCGGCGCCGAACGCGGCAAGGCAATCGCGATTTTCCTCAGCGGCTCAGCGGTCGCCTCGCTGATCTCCGGCCCGTTGTCCGGCCTGCTTTTGCAGATCAATGGCCTGGGCCTGCACGGCTGGCAATGGATGTACTTCATCGAGGGGATGTTTTCCGTGGGGCTGTGTGTGTTCGTGTGGTTCTGGCTCGACGCCAAACCCCACGACGCAAAATGGCTGACCCGCGCCGAACAGGACGCACTGGTCAGCGCCATCGATGATGAACAGAAGGCCCGCGAAGCCGCGACGCCGATCCGCCCGTCGATGGGCAAACTGCTCAAGGACCGGCAGATCATCCTGTTTTGCCTGATCTACTTTTTTATCCAGCTGACGATCTACGCCGCGACGTTCTGGCTGCCGAGCATCATCAAGAAAATGGGCGAGATGAGTGACTTCCAGGTCGGGCTGTTCAACTCGATTCCATGGTTGCTGTCGATCGTCGGCATGTACGCCTTCGCCGCCTTCTCGGCCAAGTGGAAGCACCAGCAGGCCTGGGTCGCCACCGCGTTGTTGATCGCCGCGGCGGGGATGTTCATGTCCACCACCGGCGGGCCGATCTTCGCCTTTGTCGCGATCTGTTTTGCCGCGCTGGGCTTCAAGTCCGCCTCATCGTTGTTTTGGCCGATTCCGCAGGCCTATCTGGATGCACGGATCGCCGCGGCAGTGATCGCACTGATCAACTCGGTGGGCAACCTCGGCGGCTTCGTCGCGCCGACCACCTTCGGCCTGCTCGAAGAACACACTGGTTCGATTCAGGGCGGCCTCTATGGCCTGGCCGCGACTTCGATCATCGCCGCGATCATCGTCTTCGCTGCACGTACCACCCCGAAACCCGCTGCTGACCTCGCCGTGGCCGAGGCCGCGCCAAAGCACGCATGACTTCCTTTTTAAAGATGCTGACAAGGATAAAAACATGACCGCACACGACACTGCCAAAGCGCCAATCATCACTGACATGCAGGTGATTCCCGTGGCCGGCCACGACGGCATGCTGCTCAACCTGAGCGGCGCCCACGGGCCGTTTTTCACCCGCAATATCGTCATTCTCAAGGACAACGCCGGCCACACTGGCGTCGGTGAAGTGCCCGGTGGCGAGCGCATCCGGCAGACGCTGGAGGACGCCCGCAGCCTGGTGCTCGGCAGCACAATCGGCAACTATCAGAAGATCCTCAATCAGGTGCGCCAGACCTTCGCCGAGCGTGATGCCGGCGGCCGTGGCCTGCAGACGTTCGACCTGCGCATCACCATCCACGCGGTCACCGGACTCGAAGCTGCCCTCCTCGACTTGCTCGGGCAACACCTCGACGTACCGGTCGCGGCGCTGCTCGGCGAAGGCCAGCAACGCGATCAAGTGAAGATGCTCGGTTATCTGTTTTATGTCGGCGATCAACGCGAGACCAACCTCGCCTACCGCAGCGAACCGGACGCCGATAACGACTGGTTCCGCGTGCGTCACGAGAAGGCCATGAGCGCCGAAGCGGTGGTGCGCCTGGCTGAAGCGGCCCAGGCGAAATACGGTTTCCAGGACTTCAAACTCAAAGGCGGCGTGCTTAGCGGCGACGCGGAAATCGAAGCCGTGACGGCACTGGCCGAACGCTTTCCCGAGGCGCGTATCACGCTTGATCCGAACGGCGCCTGGTCACTGAAAGAAGCGATCCGCCTGTGCCGCGATCAACATAAGGTGCTGGCTTACGCCGAAGACCCGTGCGGTGCGGAAAACGGTTACTCGGGGCGCGAAGTCATGGCCGAGTTCCGCCGCGCAACCGGACTGAAGACGGCGACCAACATGATCGCCACCGACTGGCGCGAGATGGGCCACGCCATTCAGCTGCAGTCGGTGGACATTCCGTTGGCCGACCCGCACTTCTGGACCATGCAAGGCTCGGTACGTGTCGCGCAGTTGTGCCATGAGTGGGGCCTGACCTGGGGCTCACACTCCAACAATCACTTCGATATCTCGCTGGCGATGTTCACCCATGTCGCGGCGGCGGCACCGGGCGACATCACCGCCATCGACACGCACTGGATCTGGCAGGACGGCCAGCGCCTGACCAAGGCACCGCTGCAAATTGTCGACGGTTGCGTGCAAGTGCCGCAGAAACCTGGGCTGGGGGTGGAGCTGGACATGGATCAGCTGGCCAAGGCCCACGAACTGTACAAAGGCATGGGTCTCGGCGCGCGGGATGACAGCGTGGCGATGCAGTTTTTGATACCGGGGTGGACGTTCGATAACAAGCGGCCGTGTCTGGTGCGCTGAATTCTGATCTGCAGTCCACTGCCGTCCCTGTGGGAGCGGGCTTGCTCGCGAAGGCGGTGCATCAGTCAATATTTGAGTTGACTGACACACCGCCTTCGCGAGCAAGCCCGCTCCCACAGGAGGGGATTTGTGTCAGGCAGAGTTTTGTACCAGCCACTGCTTGAACGCCGTCATCGCCGCCGTCTCCGGCCTTGACTGCAAGCGCGTCAGCCAATAACTGCCGGTGGTGATTTCAATCGCAAACGGCTGACGAATCACGTCCGCCGCCAGTTGCCGGGCGAACATCAGCGGTGGCGCCAAGGCCACCCCGCTGCCCTGCAGCGCCGCTTCCATCATCGCCAGAGACGAATCGAACACAATGCTTTGCGGCGGCGCCGCGTGGGTCGCCAGGCCGGCGGCGTGAAACCACTCCGGCCATTCATCGGTGCGATAGGAACGCAGCAAGCGCTGTTGCAGCAGATCGCCCGGGGTATGCAACTGCCGGGCAATTTCCGGCACGCACAACACCGACAGTGGCGCATCCAGCAGACGCGTTGCCTCGATGCCGTGCCACGCTCCGGCGCCAAAACGAATCGCGTAATCCAGCCCCTCGGCGGCGACGTCGACCCGGTTGTTGTGAGTCGACAGCCGCAAATCTATGAGCGGATGTTTCGCCTGGAAGTCTGGCAGCCGTGGCAGCAACCAACCGACCGCAAAGGTTCCGACGGCACCCACGGTCAACATTTCCCGATACTGACCGCCGGCCAGCCGCTCGAGCATCTGCGCGATATGATCGAACGACGTGGTCAAAACCGGCAACAGGGTCTCGCCTTCACTGGTCAGCATCAGCCCGCGGGGCAGGCGTTTGAACAGGGTGACGTTGAGTTGCGCTTCGAGGCTTTTCACCTGATGGCTCACCGCCGCCTGAGTCACGCATAACTCCACGGCGGCACGGGTAAAGCTCAGATGACGCGCCGAGGCTTCGAACGCGCGCAGTGCATTGAGCGGCAGTAGAGGTCGAATCATGCCAAGTCCCAAATTTTTCTAATGGCTCATCCGAAATATCATCGTTTGTCGACGAGTGCCAGACTGCCTAAATTGTCGGCGCTGATCAGCTGCCCAACATTGCAATTGCCCGCAGTGTAGCGGGATATCACCCTCAACACTCATGGAGAGTGGTTCACTCATGTCCTTCATCACCCCGAGCAAATTCATTTCCTGCAGCGCTTTCGGCCTGTTTTTCGGCGCCACCGCGTGCATGGCCGCCCAGCAAACCGACGACCAGTTGCAGGCGCTGGTCAAGACCACCGTGACCCCGGTCATGCAGCAACAGAACATCGCGGGGCTGGCCGTGGCCGTGACCGTCGATGGCAAGGCGCATTACTTTAACTACGGCATCGCCGACAAAAGCACCGGGCAACCGGTGAGTGAAAACACCCTGTTCGAAATCGGCTCGGTGAGCAAAACCTTCACCGCAACCCTCGCCGCCTACGCCCAGGCCAGCGGCAAACTGGAATTCTCCGACAAGGCCAGCCAGCACTGGCCCGAGCTGAAAGGCAGCGCTTTTGACCACATCAGCCTGCTGCAACTGGGCACTTACAGCGCCGGCGGCCTGCCATTGCAATTCCCGGATGCTGCGGATTCTTCCGACAAGATGCTCGGCTATTACCAACAGTGGAAATCGACTTTTCCGGTCGGCAGCCATCGCCTGTATTCCAACCCGAGCATCGGCCTGTTCGGCTATCTGGCGGCGAAAAGCCTTGGCCAACCGTTCAATCAGGTCATGACTGAAACCCTGCTGCCGAAACTCGGGCTCAAGCACACCTTCCTGTCGGTGCCGGCGTCTGAACAAAAGCTCTACGCCCAAGGCTATGACAAGAACAACAAACCGATTCGAGTCAGCCCCGGCGCCCTCGACTCCGAAGCCTACGGCGTAAAAACCAGCGCCGCTGATCTGCTGCAATTCGTCCAGGCCAACCTCGACACCGCCAAACTCGAAACACCCCTGCAAAAAGCCATCGCCCTCACCCACACCGGCTACTACACCGTCGGCGACATGACCCAGGGCCTGGGCTGGGAACGCTACACCTACCCGATCAGCCTCGACCGCCTGCTGGACGGCAACTCGACGCCGATGGCCATGGAAGCGCACAAGGTCAAATGGCTGAATCCGCCACAACCTGAGCCGGCGAACGTGTTGCTGAACAAGACCGGATCCACTGCAGGCTACGGCGCCTACGTCGCGTTCGTGCCGTCGAAGAAAGTCGGGATCGTGATTCTGGCGAACCGGAACTACCCGAATGCGGAGCGGGTGAAGATTGCGCACAAGATTCTGGGTGAGCTCACCCGGTAATCGGACCATGAAAAATGGGCGACCTGTGAAGGTCGCCCATTTTTATTTGAGGGGATTGAAAACTACGCCTGTAGCTTCCAGCCCAATACATCCATCAGGTCGCAGCTGTCGCGCAGAGGGATTGCCAGCACCCGGGCGAAATCCTGCAGCAACAAGGCATCGTGGCCGATGCCGTCGCCGAGCGAGAGGGTTTCCAGCAGTTGAGTCACGCTTCGTAATCGGTAGGCGGCGGTGCCGTGGAGTACGTCTACCGGGGCTTCGCGGTCGATCAGGAGACAGGGGATCGGGCAGTCGATGCCGGTGATGGGGATATAGCGGGGTTTGCTTGAACTGGTGGAAATTTCAGGTGATTCGACATCCGTTTTCTTCATGGGTGAAACTCCAATGGGGATTGCTGAAAACGCTACCCATCTCACTTCCACATGAGGGTGGCAGCTGCACGCAGGTGTGGAAGACCGAGCCAATCACCCTAACCCGGCGCACTCAAAAGCGCTCCCGCGTACAGCCACCGTAAGGTCGCGATGTTGACATAAAAGATGTCGCCATGCGCATAACGGAGCTTGGTGAATGAGTCTGCAAACGGACTTCCACATCCGGCCGCTGATTTTGCAGCGGCCCGAAGAGGTTATCGGCGTTCGACCCAAGCCACCAGTTCACCAACGCCGCCGCGCGTTGAAGGAAATATCCGAGGAATTTGAAGGGTGTTGCGCAGCTCATTCTGGTGGGAATATGCGGCAACTATTTTCATGGGTGACCGGGTGAAATGGAGTATCTACACTCCATCGAATCAATCCGTGGCCGGGGATGACATAATGCGCGCCAAAGCTTTTTAACCGACTGACCCTCGAAGGGCGTTGTAATGGAAATCTACAGATTGAGGCTCACGAATGTCGGTCGGTTCGCCGATGTTAACGTTCGACTGGCGCCTACCCAAGAACACCCTTCTAACGTAACCGTACTGGTTGGGAACAATGGCGCCGGGAAAACCACTCTTCTTAAATCCTTAGCAAACTCGCTGAGTTGGCTGGTCGCAAGAGTTCGTAACGAGAAAGGCAATGGCAATCATCTGGCTGAGGAAGACATTCAGAATGGAGCTAACGCAGCATTAGTGTTGGTCTCTGTAATTGACGAATCGTCTACAACGCCCCTCCCTTCGGACTCCGATGGTGACAATAGCCTTTTTGTTTGGGGTATTGGCCGCGGGAGGCAGGGTAGAAAACACTCCATGCACAGCACGTTAGCGGATGCAACTCGCTTGGCAGACCACTATCGCAATCAACTGACTGCCAATGATAAGGCGTCTCTTCCACTGATCGCTTACTACCCCGTCGAGCGTTCGGTTTTGGAAATACCACTTAAAATAAAAACCAAACACACCTTTGATCAGTTGGATGGGTACGACAACTCTTTGAATCGAGGCGTCGACTTCCGGCGCTTTTTCGAATGGTTTCGTGAACGTGAAGATAGTGAAAACGAGACTGGAGTATCCACAAGCGCATTGTTGGAAATCTCCAAAAAGTTCGGTACTGACAGCGACGTTTGGAAAACTCTATCCAAACTGAAAGCTTCTTCCCGCGACCGCCAACTGACCGCCGTCCGCTCCGCCATCGCCGCTTTCATGCCCGGCTTCACCAACCTGCGCGTGCAACGCAAGCCGCGTCTACACATGGCTATCGACAAGGACGGCGTCACCCTCAACGTCGCCCAACTCTCGCAAGGCGAGAAGTCGATGATGGCGCTGGTCGGTGATATCGCCCGCCGCCTGGCAATGATGAACCAGTCGCTGGACAACCCGCTCCACGGGGACGGCATCGTGCTGATCGACGAAGTGGATCTGCACCTGCACCCGAAATGGCAACGCAGTCTGATCCGCCAACTGAGCGAAACCTTTCCCAACTGCCAGTTCGTACTGACCACCCACTCGCCACTGGTCATCAGCGACGCCAAGGATGTGCTGGTTTACGTGCTCAATGACGGTGAACTCCACGAACACAACGGCCTGTACGGACTTGATGCCAATCAGGTGCTGCTGGAAGTCATGGACACCGATATCCGCAACAGTGACGTTCAAAAACGCTTGAACGCGCTGCTCGAACGCCTGCAGGACGGTGATCTGGAAACTGCCCAGAAGCTATTCGCCGAACTGGCAGAAGAACTTCCGGACGGTCATATCGAACTGGCGAAAGCCGCGCTGTTGCTGCGCAAACTGGAGTTGCGCCGTGCGTAAGATCACCAAGGGAGCCGAGCCGGAACAACTCATCAGATGGAAACGCGCCAACACAACATTACGTTACCGGGACCTGCCCGGCGAAGAACGCGTGAGCGTGCGCACGGCCTGTATAGCGGAACAGTTCAGCCTTTGCGCCTATTGCTGCCAGTCCATTGCAGGCGACAACTCACATAACGAGCACGTTGAGGCCCAGGATAAAGCTCCCAATCGCACCTTGGAGTTCACCAACATCGTCGCCAGTTGCCAGCGCCAGAATCAATGTGGACATCATCGAGGCACGCGCCCACTAGATCTGACGCCCTTGATGGAGGAATGCGAGTCGGAATTGAAGTTTTATCTGTCCGGTAGAGTGACCGGCAAAACTGAACGCGCAAATTCGGCTCTGGAAATTTTGAATCTCGGTCATACCGAAGAAAGCAATCGCGGACTCATAGGGGCACGGAAACAACTGGTTGATCAGTTGATCTTTACAGGAGGCATGCAACCCGGTGACCTTGAAGATGAAGAGCTTCTGGGCATTCTCCTTGATGACATGCTGACTTCCAAGAATGGCCAGCTTGCGGCTTTTTCTCCGATTCTGGTCAATGTCATCCGTCAGCTCCTGCCCTGATGTTCAAAGTATCGTGGCCATTCCCGCGGACAAAAAAATGGCGATCGTTTAAGACGTTCGCCATTTTTTATTCAGAGCCTGCCTCAATCAATCATCCGGCATTTCCGGTGGCTTGCTCGGTTTCGCCGGTTTGCTCGCCTTGGCGCCCTTCTCGCCTTTCTTGGCTGCCGGTTCGGCGGCGGTGGCCTTGGTTTCGGCGACCGTTGGTGCGCTGATTTCTTTCTCGCTCGCCGGCAGCGCGTCAACCGTGTCGAAGATTTTCTTCAGGTCCACCGATTTCGCTTCATCGCCCGAGGCCGACAGTTTGGTCTCGCCGTCCTTGCCCAGCAGGAACACTTTAGGATACGCGCCGGCACCGAGTTTCAGCGACCGCAGCAAAGCCATGGTGTCTTGCTGGCCGAGATCCTTGCCATCGAGTTGTCCGGCCATATTGAGGATGGTGTAGACCTTGATGTTGCGGTCGGTGACGCCCTTCTTGTTCGCCGGATCTTCCAGCGACTTTTTCAACCCCACCCACACCGGGTCGACGGTGCTTTGGGCGATCACGATCAACGGTCGGGCCCGTCCCATATCCCCGGCTATGGGCGAGTCATTGTCAGCGGCGAACAAGGGGCCGGCAATCGCCAGCAAGAGTGTCAGGGTCAGTGACCTGATGAGCATGCGCATCTCCTTTTGATATCCACGCTCTAATGATTGCGCATCGCGGCGATTGTTCCGGGGTCGTGCCCGGCAAATATGTTTCGCCTTGTCAGAAGCTTAGGTCAGCCGCGTCATTGCGCAACTGCATCGGCGTAATCGTAACGCGGATTTGATTACCTTTTGTGAGCGCATTAGGGTGGTCATTCTGCCCACGAAATGGAGTTCAACCCATGCACATCGACTACCTGTGCGATCACCCGCATTTGATTGAGGAACTCGCCGAACTCAATTTCAAGGAATGGGGCGAATTCCGTGACGGCGATACCCTTGAAGCCCGCACCGAGCGGATGCGCGCGGCCTGCGGCAAGGGTGCGGTTCCCAGCGTGGTGGTGGCCATTGAAGACGACAGATTGCTCGGTGGCGCGCTGCTGATCGACAGCGACATGAAGATCCGCCCGCAACTGACGCCGTGGCTGGCGGGCGTCTACGTGAAAGCCGAAGAACGCGGACGCGGAATTGCTTCGCAACTGGTCAACAGGATCGTCGCCGAGGCGGCGACGCTGGGAGTGACTGAGTTGTATCTGTACACCGACGCTGCGCAATCGCTGTATGCGGGGTTGGGTTGGGAGGTGGTCGAGGATCTGGTCTACGAGGATTTGCCGGTGACCGTCATGAAATTCAACATCCTTCATACCGCAGCGTAGGAGCTGCCGCAGGCTGCGATCTTTTGATCTTGATTGTAAAAACGAAGATCAAAAGATCGCAGCCTGCGGCAGCTCCTACATCAGAACGCCAGTTTGTAGCCAATCAGCAGCAGCATGGTCGCCAGGCACGGGCGCAGCAATTCATCGGAAATGCGCCCGGTCAGGTGGCTGCCGAGCCAGATGCCTGGCAACGAACCCATCAGCAGAAAGCCCAGCACGCCCCAGTCCATGTTGCCCATGCTCGCGTGGCCCAGACCGGCAACCAGGGTCAGCGGCACGGCGTGGGCGATTTCGGTGCCGACCAGACGCCGGGTCGGCAGCAGCGGATAGAGGATGAACAACGCGACCGTGCCGAGGGCGCCGGCGCCGATCGAGGTCAGGGCGACCATGGTGCCGAGGATCAGCCCGGTGATCACTGTCATCACATTCAGGCGCGCGCCGCTCGGGTTGTAGTTGCCGCCCGCGCGTTTGTGGGCGAATTCGAGCAGGCGCTTCTTGAACAGAATCGCCAGCGCCGTGGCGAACAGCACGAAGCCCAAGGCCTGTTTGATGATCGCGTTCATCGCCTCGGGCGCGGTGTGCAGGGTGCTGAGAAACCACAGGGTCATGGCGACTGCCGGCACGCTGCCGAGAGTCAGCCAGCCAGTGATCGCCCAGTCGATGTTGTTGTTCTTCTTGTGCACCAGCACGCCACTGGATTTGGTAATGGCCGCGTACAACAGGTCGGTGCCCACCGCTGTTGCCGGGTTGATGCCGAACCACAGCAGGATCGGCGTCATCAACGAACCGCCGCCGACACCGGTCATGCCGACAATAAAACCCACCACCAGCCCGGCAATCACCAGGCCGAAATTTGCCAATTCCATTAAGACGTCCAGAAAAACGACAGGAAAAATCTGGCCCGCAGCATAGCGATTTTTCATATAACCACATATATCGATGCGGTCTATCGTTATGCCTTTGTTCAAATCCACATCATCTCTACTGTAGGAGTGAGCCTGCTCGCGATAGCGCCTCCGCAGACAAATCATTCGTGTCTGATAAAACGCTATCGCGAGCAGGCTCACTCCTACAAAGTCATGCGGTGACGCGCCGGCCCGGTTTGAAACTGTGATGCCGGTTGATCCACACCGTCGCCAGCGCGATCAGCGACAGGATCAACAATGCCCATGGAAACGACATCGCCCCCGCCCGATCCAGCAGCAACCCGCCAAACAGGCCGCCGCCGGCAATCGCCACATTCCAGGAGGTGGTGAGCATCGCTTGCACCACGTCCACATGCTCGCCGGCCGAATCCGCCGCAGCGGTCAGCAGCAACGTCGCCGAGCCACCAAACGACAGGCCCCACACGGCCATGCAGGTGTAGATCAGCCACGGCGACGGGGATATCAGCGCCAGCACCAGTGCGGTCACGGCAAACAGCACGAGGCTGATCAGCGTCAGCCAGCGCAACCAGCGGTCCACCAGCAGGCCGATGATCCAGATCCCGATCAGCGAACACAGGCCGAACACCAGCAGCACCAGATCGACGCGCTCGGCCAGCCCGGCCTGCATCAGGAATGGCGCGATGTAGGTGTAGAGAATGTTGTGCCCAAGCATCCAGGTCAGCACCACGAACAGCACCGGCCGTACGCCCGGCAGACGCAGCGATTGCAGCAACGGCAGGCGTTCGGCGCTGGCCTGGCCCGGACGGTCCGGCACCGCCAGCACAATCCACGCCGCCAGCACCAACGCCAGCGCCGACATGATCCCGAACGAAGCGCGCCAACCGATCAGGTTGCCCAGCCAGGTTCCCGCCGGGGTGCCCAGCGACAGCGCCACCGGGGTGCCGAGCATGGCGATTGCCAACGCCCGTCCCTGCTGGTGCACCGGCACGATGCCACGGGCGTAGCCGGCCATGATTCCCCACGACAGGCCTGCCGCCATCCCGGCCAGGAACCGCGACGCCAAGGTCAAGCCGTAATGGCTGGAAAACGTAGTCACGGTGTTGAACACCAGGAAGCCACCGACCGTCATCAGCAGTACCCGCCGCCGTGGCCAGCCCCGGGTGGCGACGGTCAGCGGAATCGCCGCGACAATCGAGCCCAGCGCATACAGCGTCACCAGTTGCCCGGCGAGCACTTCGCTGACCCCAAGCCCGGCGCCGATCTGCGGCAGCAGCCCGGCCGGCAGGGTCTCGGTGAGGATGGCGATGAAGCCGGTCATGGCGAACGCCAGTAACGCGGCATAGGGCAGTTTTTCTGTGCGGGTAGCGCGGTCGATACGGTTGAAGTCGGTGCTTGCGGAGTCGGTCATGACAGGTGCAGCTCCCTTTGGATCAATAGTAGCGATGGATTGTATACAAAAATCCCACGCACAATTTGATCAATGTGGGAGCGAGCCTGCTCGCGAATGCGGTGGATCTATCAGAGATTCAGCGCCTGGTAGATCGCTTTCGCGAGCAGGCTCGCTCCCACATTGGATCTCCGCACTTACTGCACCGGAAGGAAATTCAGGAACAGCAGGCTCTGCGCGTAGTTCAGGCCGATGCGCCGGTAGCGCTCATCAAGCATCTGCGCCAGCAGGTCGAGCCGCGCGACGATCTTGCCGAACTCGGTGGCGAAACTCAGGTTGCTGCCCTCCTCCGAGATTTCATTGGAGAACAGCAGCGGCTGGCCTTCCTTGTTCTGGCGCTGGGCCAGAATCCACGTGGCTTTCTCGATATTGCGCGCGGCGTTGTGGACGAAGGTCGGGTTGATTGCATCGGTCATGTAGAACTCGATGCGATTGCCGTGGGCGGTGACCAGCATGCTGCCGATGGCATAGATGAAGGCGCCGACCCGATCCCCGAGAAACTCCGGACTCATCGCATAGCTGAGCGCCGCCAGATCTTTGCGCCCGCCCAACACCGGTAACGGTTGCTGCTGCTCGACGGCCAGGCGCACCTGTTTCACCGCGGTGTTGATGTCGAGGAATCCCGATTTGCGCAGCTCTTCCGGGTTGCGCAAATACAGCTTGCCCATCAACCGATAAAGACTGTTGAGGTTGTCGCGCATCGCCAACGTGGCCATACGGTCGACGCTGGTCTGCAGGAATTCCTGCGGTTGACCGTCACGCATCTGAGCGATGAAACCGTTGCCCGTCTGGTGCGTGCAACCGCTGACAAACAGCGATGACAGACAGGCCAGCAACAGGCACGGGCGGCGAAAAAATCGGGCGATCGGGTGAAAAACTCTCGGCATGAATTCTCGAACGGGCACATTCCTGTGCGGCGGGCGTCGCCGCATCCTGGCCATGGATAGAGCCGCCGAATCCGGAAAAGTGCAGCGCTGGCACGATTTCCCGACCTTCGGCAACTATTTAGTATGACTTTATATTTGCACTAAACCTTTAACCGGCTATAAATTCTGACTCAACCCACAATTAGCATGACTATTACCCTGTTTTGAAAACAACAACAAAAAGGAAGGTCAACCATGCTTCAATCACGTCACCTGCTCTCCGGCCTCGGACTGTCCCTGATGATCGCCACCCTCTCCGCCAACGCGGCCGGCCTCAGCGCCGAGCACAAAGCCTTTGGCAAAACCAATGACGGCACGCCTGTCGAGCAATACATCCTGCGCAACAGCCACGGCATGCAGGCGACCGTCATCACCTACGGCGCCACCCTGCAATCACTGCTGGTGCCGGACAAACACGGCAAAGCCGCTGACGTGGTGCTGGGTTTCGACGATGTCCAGGGCTACCAGAAAGGCACGGCGTATTTCGGTGCGACCATCGGCCGTTTCGGCAATCGCCTCGCGGACGGCGCGTTCGAACTCGACGGCAAGCGCTATCAGGTGCCGCAGAACGACAAGTCCAACGCCTTGCATGGCGGTACTCAGGGTTTCGACAAGAAGGTCTGGAAAGCGCAGGAAACCAAGGACAAGGATTCCGTCGGCGTGACCCTCACCTATCTGTCGGCAGACGGTGAAATGGGTTTCCCCGGCAATCTCACCACGCAAGTGACCTATCGCCTGACCGACAGCAACGAGTTGCGCATCGACTATAAGGCCAGCACCGATAAACCGACGGTGCTCAACCTGACCAACCACAGCTACTTCAACCTCGCCGGCGCCGGCAATGGCGACATTCTCAAGCAGGTGGCCACCTTGCACGCCAGCCATTACACCCCGGTCACCGGCAAACTGATCCCGACCGGCGAACTGGCGCCAGTGGCCGGCACACCAATGGACTTCACCAAACCCACCGCCATTGGTACGCACATCAAGGCCGATCACCCACAGCTGAAATTCGCCGAGCCGAAACAGGGTGGCTTCGATTTCAACTGGGTGCTGGATAGCAAAGGTGATGTGAACAAAGTCGCCGCCGAGGTCAGCGATCCGCAGTCAGGGCGGCATTTGCAGCTGTTCACCAGCGAGCCGGGTGTGCAGTTCTATACCAGTAACTTCCTCGACGGCACGGTCAAGGGCAAGGGTGGCAAGGTCTATCCGCACTGGGGTGCGTTTACCCTGGAAACGCAGCACTATCCGGATGCGCCGAATCAGCCGGACTTCCCGAGCACGCGTCTCGATCCGGGGCAGACTTACAGCCACAGCGTGTTGTTGAAGTTCTCTGCGAAATAACACTTGCCTTGTGGTGAGGGGATTTATCCCCGATGGGTTGCGCAGCAACCCTGCTTCTTGGGGGCGCTGCGTGCCCATCGGGGATAAATCCCCTCGCCACAGGTTCATCGACCTCCATTGGAACCCCTGCGCTATCCTGCTGCCCACTAAGGTATGACCATCAGCACAGGAGGTTTGAATGCGTACCCTTGAACTGGCAGGCGTGCAGGTTCCAGTGATCGGCCAGGGCACCTGGCGCATGGGCGAAGATCGCTCGGCGCACAAGCGTGAAGTGTCCGCGCTGCGACAAGGTATCGAGTTGGGCATGTCCCTTATCGACACCGCAGAAATGTACGCCGAGGGCGGTGCCGAAAGCGTGGTCGGCGAAGCCATCGCCGGTCTGCGCGACCAAGTGTTTCTGGTGAGCAAGGTCTACCCGCACAACGCCAGCCGCACAGGCATCCCGCAAGCCTGCGAGCGCAGTCTGCGCCGGCTCGACACCGATTACATCGACCTCTATCTGCTGCATTGGCGCGGCCAGTATCCGCTGGAAGAAACCGTCGAAGCCTTCGAACGCCTGCGCGAGGACGGCAAGATCGGCCGTTGGGGCGTGTCGAATTTCGACGTCGATGATCTCGAAGAACTGGCCAATCCGGCCTGCGCGACCAATCAGGTGCTGTACAACCTGGAAGAGCGCGGCGTCGAATTCGACTTGCTGCCCTGGTGCCAGCAACAGCGCATGCCGTTGATGGCGTACTGCCCGATCGGCCAGGGCGGCGCGATGCTCGCCGAACCAGCGCTACAGCAGATTGCCGCTCGTCACAACGTGACCCCGGCGCAGGTTTCGCTGGCGTGGATTCTGCGTCAGGATGGGGTAATTGCGATTCCCAAGGCTGTGCGACCGGAACATGTGCAACTCAATGCACAAGCGGCGCAGTTGCAACTGGATGCCGGGGATCTGGCGGCGCTGGACCAAGTATTCAAAGCGCCACAACGCAAGCAGCGGCTGGCGATGGTCTGAGTCGCTGGGCGCTGGCGAGGGCTTCGTCATGAGAAGCACTGATCAGCATGACCCGTTCAACCTGCAGCGTTTCGTCCAGGCGCAGGACCCGGTGTTCGAACGGGTTCAGCGTGAACTCGGTGAGGGGCGCAAGCGCAGCCACTGGATGTGGTTTGTGTTCCCGCAGTTCGCCGGGCTGGGCGGCAGCGAGATGTCCCGGCGTTACGCCATTCAATCCGCCGAAGAAGCGCGGGCCTATCTGACCCACGACCTGCTCGGTGCGCGGCTGCGCATCTGCACGCAGTTGGTACTGAACATCCGCCAGCGCTCGATTGCCGAGATTTTCGGCCACCCCGATGACCTGAAGTTTCACTCCTCAATGACGCTGTTTGCGCAGTTCAGCGCCGAAGATTGCCCGTTCGCTCAGGCGCTGGAGCGCTACTTCCACGGCATCCTCGATGAATGGACCCTGCAACTGCTGGACTCAAAAAAGGCCCAGTTGCCCCCCGATCAGGGTTGAGAAATCGTCGTCGACAAACGGCAGAATCGCGTCCGCCACCGGTTGCAGCTGGCGGGTGATGTAGTGGTCGTAGTCGATCGCGGCGCGGCGTACTTCCAGCGGTTCCGGCCCGGCCAGGGTGATCACGTAACTGATCCAGCCGCCGTTCTGGTACTGCCGCGGGCGACCCTGCTGCGCGTTGTAATCGTCGGCCAGCCGCGCTGCACGCACATGCGGCGGCACGTTGCGTTCGTAGTCATCGAGGGTGCGGCGCAGGCGTTTGCGGTAGACCAGTCGTTCATCGAATTCGCCGGCCAGGGTCTTGCGTACGTAATCGCGCACGTAATCCTGATACGGCTTGCGCTGGAAGATCCGCTCGTAGAGTTCCTGCTGGAACTGCCGAGCCAGCAGCGACCAGTCGGTGCGCACGGTTTCCAGGCCCTTGTAGACCATTTCGTCACTGCCATCGGCGCGCGTCACCAGTCCGGCGTAGCGCTTTTTGCTGCCCTCCTCGGCACCGCGAATGGTCGGCATCAGAAAACGTTTGTAGTGGGTTTCGTACTGCAATTCGAGAGCACTTTGCAGGCCGTATTCCTCACGCACATGCTCGCGCCACCAGTCGTTGACGTGCTTGACCAGCGCCTGACCGATCTGTGCCGCTTCCTCCTGACCGTGCGCGCGACGCAGCCAGACGAAGGTCGAATCGGTGTCGCCGTAGATCACCGCGTGGCCCTGCGCTTCGATCAGCTGACGGGTGCGCAGCATGATCTCGTGGCCGCGCAAGGTAATCGACGATGCCAGACGCGTATCGAAAAATCGGCAACCACTGGAGCCGAGCACGCCGTAGAAGGCGTTCATGATGATTTTCAGCGCTTGCGACAGCGGTGCGTTGTGCTCGCGCTTGGCGGTCTCGCGGCCCTCGGCGACCCGCGCGACAATCGACGGCAGGCAATGCCGGGTGCGCGAGAAACGTGCACCGCGAAACCCCGGCACCGAATCGGCGTCGTCCGGGTGTTGTAAGCCTTCGATCAGGCCCACCGGGTCGATCAGAAAGGTGCGGATGATCGACGGGTACAGGCTCTTGTAATCCAGCACCAGCACCGACTCGTACAGCCCCGGCTGCGAATCCATGACGAAGCCGCCGGGGCTGGCCTGTGGCGGATTGGTGCCCAGGTTCGGCGCAACGAAACCCTGACGGTGCATCAACGGCATGTACAAATGGGTGAACGCCGCCACCGAGCCGCCGCTGCGATCCGCAGGCAGGCCGGTAACGCTGGCGCGTTCGAGGAGAAACGTCAGCAGTTCGGTCTTGGCGAAGATCCGCGTGACCAGTTCGCAGTCCTTGAGGTTGTACTTGGCCAGCGCCGGTTTGTCCTCGGCGAACATGCGGTTGATTTCGTCCATGCGCTGGTACGGGTTGTCGATCGCCTTGCCCTCGCCGAGCAGGGTCTGCGCGACATTCTCCAGGCTGAACGAGGGAAAACTCCAGGTCGCCGAGCGCAGCGATTCGATGCCGTCGATGATCAAGCGCCCCGCTGCCGAGGCAAAGTAGTGCGTGCGGCTACCGTGTTCGCGCCACTGCATCTCCTCACCGCCACGGCCGATTTTCAGCGGCACACCGAGGCGTCGCGCGTGTTCGTGAAGGATGCGCAGGTCGAACTGCACGACGTTCCAGCCGATGATCGCGTCGGGGTCGTGGAGGGCGAACCAGTCGTTGAGCTTCTTCAGGATCACGGTGCGCGAGTCGCAATATTCCAGATCGAAGTCGATGATGCTCGCGTCACCGTTGGGCGCGCCGAGCATGTACACCTGACGCTGGCCGCAACCTTCGAGGGCGATGGAATACAGCTCGCCGGTTTCGGTGGTTTCGATATCCAGCGAGACCAGCCGTAGTTGCGGTCGGTATTTCGGATCAGGTTTGAGTTGAGCGTTGAGCAATACGCCGTCAGCGTCGGCGCTACCGCCGAACAGCACTGGTGCGGTGATGAAGCGCTCCATCAGGTAGCGCTCGGGCGGACGCACGTCGGCTTCGAAGACATCGACACCGGCGCGGGACAGCGCGGTTTCCAGGCGCATCAACTGGCCATGTTGCTGGCAATACAGTCCGAGCACCGGGCGATGCTCGAAATCCTGCAGGGCCAGCGGGCGCAGCTCGACATTCTTTTCATCGTGCAGCAGACGTTCGGCCGCTTCGCGTTGTGCAGCGGGGATAAACGCCACTGACGTCTGCGGCGCCAGACGCACACGGCGCGGCCCGGCGTCGGTCGCCAGCCAGAACTCGACTTCGGTGCCGGCCGGGGTATCGCGCCAATGCCGGGTCAGGACGAAGCCCTGCTGTAAATCCACCACTGCAACCTCAGGAATTGAATCAGAGGGGCATTCTACGCTGCCCTTCAAGGGATAACCCCATTCCCTGTGGCGAGGGAGCTTGCTCCCGCTCGCCTGCGCAGCAGTCGTAAAACCAGGCAATGCGGTGCATCAGGCAAACCGAATTCTCAGGGTTTGGGCCTGCTACGCAGTCCAGCGGGAGCAAGCTCCCTCGCCACAGGGTTAGAGGTGAGCCGGAAAAACCGGCAAATGACGTTTTTTGCGTGCTATCTGCCGCTTTGCCACCTTGCCCTGCGCGCAAGGGTCTACGATGCTTGAGTAACAACGACAACACCTGAGTAACCGCCATGAAGACCGTCGCACAACTGCTCAAGCTCAAAGATCAGAAAAATCAGGAAGTGCACCATATCGATCCCGGTCACATGGTGCTCGAAGCGCTGATGAAAATGGCCGAGAAAAACGTCGGGGCCTTGGTGGTGATGGAAGATGACAAAGTGGTCGGCATCATCAGTGAGCGTGATTACGCACGCAAACTGGTACTGCACGGGCGCTCGTCAGTGGGAACACCGGTGCGCGACATCATGGTCAAGGACGTCATCACCGTGGACACCCACCAGACCGTCGACACCTGCCTGGGCATCATGTCCGACAAACGCCTGCGCCACTTGCCGGTGGTGGAGAACGGCAAGTTGATCGGTTTGCTGTCGATCGGCGACCTGGTGAAAGAGGCGATTGCCGAGCAGGCGGAACTGATCAAGCAGCTGGAGCAGTACATTCGCGGGGAGTGATCTACTCTCGTCCAGGCACTACCCCCCCTGTGGGAGCGGGCTTGCTCGCGAATGCGGTGTGTCAATCAGAGATATTTCGACTGACACACCGCATTCGCGAGCAAGCCCGCTCCCACATTGGTTAACAGGGTGTTCAGGACGGCCAATGCCGGGCAAACACCGGCGCCAGCACCGGATGCCTGTCAATACGCTGCAACCACGCATAAAACCCCGGACGTGTCTGGCGCAAGTGCTCGCGGCTCCCCGCCCAACGCGTCACCACGGCCGCCAGCACGTCCAGCGCGCCGGGCGTTTCGTCGTCCAGGTACAACTCGGCGGAAAACTGATCGGCAAACACTTCCCAGCTCCAGTGCAGGCGCTCACGTGCGCCGGCCATCAGGTTCTGCCGTGAGGCTTCGTCGGGCATCACCAGCCAGCGCTCGGGGTAATCGATGACGCCGATGGCTGCATAGCAATTGCTGGCGATGTAGACCATGCCGCGAATCGCCTGATCACGATCAGCCGCCTTGGCCGGCAACAGACCGGACTCGGGAAAACTCAGGCCCAGATGAATCAGAATCGCTACACTCTCGGTGATCGCACTGCCATCGGGCAATTGCAGGGTCGGCACCTGCTTCAGTGGATTGAGGCGCGCCAGTGCCTCGGCGGCTTCGCTTGAGGCTTCGATATCGATAAAGCGATAGGCGATCTGGCATAACTCCAGCGCTGCCTCGATGGCTGCGGCACCTGAATTGCGATGTCCGTACAGTTGATACATGCCCCCTCCTCGATCTCGACAGATCTGTGTAGCCCTATTTATAGCGGGTGTATCCGCTTGGGCACGTTTTTCCCATGCATTGGCGACTTGCGAATTCAAACCTCGCAAAACAGCGCTGGCGGTGCCCATCCCGCACCAAGAGCAATCATCGAACGCTATCCGCGTTCTTGTAAGGTGCGATACCGAACCAAAAGTTCGCGTATCCGAGCTGGCAACAAGGAGTTCACCGCGTGAATCTTCAAACGCTCTGCCGCATCAGCCTCTGCTTGCTTGTTTATCAACAACGCCGAGTTCATTCGAACAGTCCCGGCGGCCAGTGCCTCTACTTTATTACCTGACTCCATGACCACACACCGTGATTGGCGATGACGCTTCGCCGACAACGGCGTGTTATTTATTTTTTAAATACAACTGCAAAAATTCCTGCACCTGCGCCGTATTAAATGAACGCAGGCGGGATTGTCGGACAATAACTTTCAGCGACTTTGCAAGTGCACCAAAACGGCTCCAGTGAGTTGGATTATTCAGCACTGGAAACATTGATTTCATTTAAACAAGAACAAGGAACATACGCCGTGACCCGCTAAAACACAGACCCGCACCAAATCAGTCCGCCGCGCACCAGCAAGTGCCCGGGCCGTTAGCCAAGCCGCCGCTCTATCCCGCCGATCAGCGTGATACCGCGTAGAGCCTGACTCGCCTCTGAAAAAACTCCACTCAATGGAGTTTCGGGAAACTCTTGGCCGGAGAAATACACGACCAAGGCAAAACTTATATAAATGCGACATGGGTAACACTGATGAAATAAGACCTATACATTTCGGCAACATCTGGCACAGCGGTTGCTACATGCAAAAAGCACAAGCATGAGACAACAACACTGATCTCAAGCGATAGAAGAACAACCAGGGAATGGCCAATGAACACTCGAAGTCGATGGCTCTAAGCCAGTAACTGTAAGCAAGCCCTGTTCTATAGATAGTTCAACTATCGGCCTGCGTACACCTTGAAGAAAGTTACACCCACCCACTCGAACATCACCCCTATGTTCGGACGGCACCTTATTGCCCTTCATCAACCCGAGGGAGCTTTAATGAACGATGCGGTAAAGCACAGAACCCTGCCGGGGTCGTTACGGGAAGCGCCAATCCCGCTGTCACCGGACAGGCCAGCCTTCACGGCCAATACCTCGCAACCCGGCGGGTTGAACAAACAGCAAATGCTGTTGCTGGTGGCGGTATCGGCGCTGATACACGGCGGCGCCTGGTGGTTTTTCCAGCAGACCCGGCCCGAGCCACTGCCGACTCCGCCGCAGATTCCGGAAATGACCGTCGAGCTGAGCAGCCCGACGCCGCCGGCACCGCCCACACCGGAACCGCCACCCCCACCGCCGCCCCCTCCGGAACCTGAACAACCGGTGGAAGACGAAGACGCGGTCAAGCCACCGCCAAAACCGGTAGAGAAACCCAAGCCGATCGAAAAACCGAAACCGGTCGAGAAGCCCAAACCGGTGAAGAAAGTCGAGCCGCCGAAAGCTCCGCCCGCCCCGGCACAACCGGCCGCTCCCGCTGCGCCGGCGACACCGAGCGCGCCACCGGCCCCGGCCGCAGCGCCTGCCCCGGTCAAGGAATCGGCAGCGATTTCCGGTCTCGCCAGCCTTGGCAACCCGCCGCCGGAATACCCGTCGCTGGCGCTGCGGCGCAATTGGGAAGGCAGCGTGGTGCTGCGCATTCAGGTGCTGGCCAACGGTCGCGCCGGCTCGGTGACAGTGACCAAGTCCAGCGGCAAGCCGCAACTGGATGACGCCGCCGTCGCGGCGGTAAAGAACTGGAAGTTCATTCCGGCCAAACGCGGTGACACGCCGATTGACGGCTTCGCCACCCAGACCATCGATTTCAAATTGCCGCAATAACGGCACAACCCGACGAACTCACAACCGACTTAATGCAAGCGAGGTGTAGCGATGAACAATTCACTGTCTTCGATGATTGTCCCCGGTGTGCTCTGGGGCCTGGTGCTGTTTTCCGTGGTCAGCTGGGCGATCCTGCTGGTCAAGTCGGCGCAATACCTGCGCCAGAAAGCCCAGAACAAACAGTTCAGCAAAGCCTTCTGGGGCGCGCCGGATCTGCTCACCGCTGCCGAACACGCCAGCCAGTATCCGGGCTCGCTGGCGCGCATCGCCAGCAGCGGCTTCGAAGCCTTGCTGGTGGAAGAGTCGCCGCGCACCACGCAACAACTGGCGCACACCATCAACCGTTCCGATCGCCTGGAGCGCAACCTGCGCCAGCAGATTCAGAAGGAACGCCGCTCGCTGGAAAACGGTCAGGCGATTCTCGCCAGTATCGGCAGCACCGCGCCGTTCATTGGCCTGTTCGGTACCGTGTGGGGAATCATGGAAGCCCTGCAAAGCATTGGCGAAACCGGTTCGGCCAGCCTTGAAGCGGTCGCCGGCCCGATCGGTCATGCACTGATCGCCACTGGCGTGGGGATCGCTGTCGCGGTCCCGGCAGTGCTGATTTACAACTTCTTCCTGCGCCGCCTGAAACTCGCCTCGGCGGACATGGATGACTTCGCCCACGACTTCGACGCCCTCGCCTCGCGCAGTGCGTTCTCCATCAGCCGCCAGGCCATCGCCAGCAAAACCACAGCCGCCGTGCGGGAGGCCAGCTGATGTCGTTCTCCACGCAAGACAGCGATGAAGTGCTCAGCGAAATGAACGTCACGCCGCTGGTGGATGTGATGCTCGTGCTGCTGGTGGTGTTCATCGTCACCGCGCCGCTGATGACCAATGCGATCAAGGTCAATCTGCCGAAAACCGATGCCGTCGCTCCCGCCGAGAAGAAAGACCCGGTGGTGGTCAGCGTCGATCAGGACGGCAAGTTCTACCTGGCAAAAACCGAACTGGCGCCGGAGTCTTTGGAAGCCAGCCTCAAGGAGGTCAAGGCCAAGGACGCCGAAGTGCGCGTGCAGCTGCAGGCCGACGCCAACGTCAACTACGGCCAGGTGGCCAAGGCCATGGCCTCCATCGAACGTTCGGGCATCAGCAAGATTTCGGTGATGACCACCCACTGAGTGCGGTGCCGGCCGCACGTTGAGAAGCGCGCCCGGCACCGCTGAAGCATCCCGTCGCAATCAGCCGACCGAAAAAACGCCAGGCGTCTTCGGAGGGGATCGGCTTGCTTGAAGAAAGTGGTTTTCCGCACGCGGTATCACCGATAGCGGAGCAATGAGGGGCTCACAAGGCCAATTCGATAACGTCTGACAAGTCGGAAACAACCATGCTGATGAACACTCCACGCTTCACGCTCAAACCTTTGGTGGCAACGATCTCTCGTCACCGTTTTGTCCCGTTGTATCTGGTGGCCATGGGGATGGGCGCCGGGACTGTGCAAGCCGCCGAGGATGACAGCGCCACCGTGCCCGCCGCGGCAGCGGTGGTGGCGCCGACCACGCAACTGCAACGGGTGGAAGTGACCGGTTCGGCGATTCGCCGGGTCGATGCGGAAACGGCGGTGCCGATCACCATTCTCAAGGCCGATGAGTTGCGCAAACAGGGCGTGACCACCACCGCCGAACTGGTGCAGCGGATCACCGGCAGCCAGTCGATCAACAACAGCGCCGGCTCGGTCGGCGCCGCCACCGGTGGAGCTTCGTTTGCCGACATGCGCGGCATCGGCGCGAACAAGACCCTGGTGCTGCTCAACGGTCGACGCCTGGCGAACAACGCCTTGTCCGGCACCAACTCGGCCGGCGGCGCGGTGGATCTGAACATGATCCCGTTTGCCGCCATCGAGCGCGTTGAGGTCCTGCGCGACGGCGCGTCGGCCCTCTACGGCACCGACGCCATCGGCGGCGTGATCAACTTCATCACCAAGAAATCCATGACCGACGGCCAGCTCACCCTCGGTGGCGAAACCCCGACCCACAGCGGCGGCGGTGCCACCAAAGACATGAGCGCCAGTTGGGGCTACGGTGATCTTGAACAAGACCGCTTCAACGTGCTCGGCGTGTTCAACTACAACAAGCAGCAGAACCTCGACGCCAACGACCGCTCCTTCGCCCGCGACTATGTGCCCGGCCGCGGTCTGGATCAG
Organism: Pseudomonas fluorescens; assembly: GCF_004683905.1. Lineage (NCBI taxonomy): Bacteria > Pseudomonadati > Pseudomonadota > Gammaproteobacteria > Pseudomonadales > Pseudomonadaceae > Pseudomonas > Pseudomonas fluorescens. The sequence continues at coordinate 2,230,173 of NZ_CP038438.1, read as the reverse complement.
ACCTCCGGCACCGCGTTCCCCGGCAACTACAGCCAGAACGGCAACGCCACCAACCCGTTGGCCAACAGCAATTGCAACGGCCCCAATCTGGTGGCGCGCGATGGCCTGTGCCGCTTCAGCACCCGCGAATACATCGACCTGATTCCGCAAACCGAAAAGACGTCGTTCTTCGGCAAGACCACCGGCAAGCTGGCGGATGACCACAACGTCAACCTCGAATACTTCTGGTCGCGCAACAACAACGCCACGGCGGTCGGCCCGGCGCCGCTCACCGGCTTGAGCCTGGATTCCTCGTCGCCCTATTACCCCGGCAACGGCATCACCCCCGGCCCGACTGGTTTCGCCCTCGACCCGACGCAACCGGTCGATGTCAACTGGCGCGAGACCGCTGCCGGCCCGCGTGAATCGAAAGACCAGAACACCAGCCAGCGCTTTCTGCTGAGCTTCGACGGTCTGGTCGGCGGCTGGGATTACAACGTCGGCGCCTCGTACAACCAGAACAAAATCGTCTCCAGCGTCACCAGCGGATATGTCAGCGATCAGGCGATGATCAACGGTCTGGCCAGCGGTCTGCTCAACCCGTTTGGCCCGCAATCCGCCGCCGGTCAGCAGTACATCGACCAGGCCATGTACCACGGCGCCTACTCCACGGCTGTCGGCCGCGTGGCCGGTTTCGACGGGCGGATCAGCCGCGAGATCGGTGACTGGTTCGGTGCCGGCCCCGCCGGTCTGGCGCTGGGTGGAGAGTACCGCAAAGAGAAATTCCACCAGGACTTCGAACAGTTTGCCGGTGATATCCAGAGCCTCGGCATCGACCCGGCCGGCAGCGTCGAAGGTGACCGCAGCGTGAAAGCCGCGTACGCCGAAATCAACGTGCCGGTGCTCGACAGCCTCGAACTGTCCGCCGCCGTGCGTCACGACAAATACAGCGACTTCGGCAGCACCACCAACCCGAAATATTCGTTCCGTTATCAGCCGCTCAAGGAGCTGGTGGTGCGCGGCGCGTACAGCGAAGGGTTCCGTGCACCATCGCTCTACGAGCTGTATTCGCCGCGCAGCATCACCTACACCCAGGGCTACTACAACGACCCGGTGCTGTGTACCGGTGGCGTGGTGCAACCGGGCGGCAACGGCGGGCGCGATTGCGGCCAGCAGTTCCTCAATCAGATCGGCGGCAATGAAGATCTGGCTCCGGAGAAGGCGCGCAACGTGACGCTGGGCTTCGTCTATCAGCCGGTCAGCAACCTGTCGGTGGGTCTGGATTTCTGGTGGATTCACATTTCCAACCAGATCCAGCCGTTCCCTGAATCCACCGTGTTCGATCAGGCCGGCAGCTACCCGGATCGCTTCGTGCGCAACGCCGACGGCACGCTCAACTACATCGTCACCGGCAACGCCAACCTCGGCATCGTCGAAACCAACGGTGTCGATGTGTCGCTGGATTACCGCTTCCCGAACACCCCTTACGGCCAGTTCGGTCTGGGGCTGCAAGGCACCTACGTCGACAGTTACGACTTCCAGAGCACCATCAAGGGTCCGTTTACCGACAAGGTCGGCGACTTCGAAGGGGACGGGGTGATCGCGCGCTGGAAACACAACCTCACCGGCAGCTGGACCTTCGGCGCGGCTCGTGCGTCGCTGACCAACCGCTTCACCACCGGCTACAACGACTACGACCGCGATACCCATGCGCGCGTCGCGTCGTATTCGGTGTGGGACCTGTCGGCCGGCTACACCTTCAACAAGGTGCTGGACGTGGATGCGGGGATGAAGAACATGTTCGACCGCAACCCGCCGTTCACCAACCAGGCCTACAACTTCCAGAGCGGCTATGACCCGCGCTACACCGACCCGCTGGGCCGCACGCTGTTTGCGCGCATGACGTATCACTTCTGACCCCAGGGCTGGACACATCCTTTGTGTGACTGAGCTTTTGTGGTGAGGGGATTCATCCCCGATGGGGTGCGAAGCGCCCCCAAAACCTGAACTGCGGATGACCAGAATCACCGCATGCAATGGGTTTGCGACTGCTTCGCAGCCGGTCGGGGATAAATCCCCTCACCACAGGGCACTCCCACAGTTTTCAGCGTTGCCAGTGAGTTTTCGGGCTTAGAGGAAAAACTTCATGAGATTCATGCGCAACATGGCAGGCCTGCTGCTCGGCGGCGTTTTGCTCTGCGCCGCCGTGCCGGCAATGGCCGCCGGCAGCTACGCACTGACGGTATACGGCGAGGCTCCGAAGTATCCGGCGGGTTTCGAGCATTTCGATTTCGTCGATCCGCACGCGCCCAAGGGCGGTTCGCTCAGTCGTGCGTCGATGGAAATCGGCCAGTACAACTACATCACCCCGTATGCCGATCAGGGCATTTCTGTGGTGCAGGTCAACGACTGGGTGTATGCGCCACTGGCGTTCCGTTCGCTCGACGAGCCGTACACCGTTTACGGGCTGGTCGCGCAACAGATGGAACGCGATCCCGATGGCCTCTGGGTGCGCTTCACTCTGAACCCCAAGGCTCGCTTCGCCGATGGCACGCCGATCACCGCCGAGGACGTGCGCTACACCTTCAACCTGCTGATGACCAAGGGCAGCCTCAGTTATCGCCAGCAATACGCCGACGTGCAGGACGTGCTGATCGAAGGCCCACGGCAGGTGCGTTTCACTTTCAAGAACAACCTCAACCGCACCCTGGCGCTGGACCTGGCGACCCTGCGCGTGGTGCCCGAACACTGGTGGAAAACTCGCGATTTCGCCAACGGCGGCGGCTTCGAGCCACCGCTGGGCAGCGGCCCGTACCGCGTGAGCAAGGTCGATGCCGGGCGCAGCATCAGTTTCCAGCGCGACCCGGACTGGTGGGGCAAAGACCTGCCGGTCAGTCGCGGGATGTACAACTTCGACACGCTCACGGTGAATTTCTATGGCGACACCGACGTCGCCCGGCAACTGTTGCAGGCCGGGGCGTTCGACTACAACCGCGAGTTTTCCTCGTCCGGTTATGTGGTGGGTTACGACAGTCCGGCGCTGCGTGACGGTCGCTTGCAGCAGGCGATCCTCGCTCCGCAGAAACCCACCGCCGCCCAAGGTTTCGTGTTCAACCTGCAAAACCCGATTTTTCAGGATCGCCGCGTGCGTCAGGCGATCAGCCTGCTGTGGGATTTCGAATGGACCAACAAGCAGATGATGCGCGGCTTCTACGTGCGCCAGAACAGCTTCTGGCCGAAGAGTGAAATGGCCGCCACCGCCCTGCCTGACGCCGAGGAACTGAAGATCCTCGAACCGTTGCGCGGACAGATTCCCGACGAGGTGTTCACCACGGTGTATCAGGCGCCGAAAACCGACGGCAGCGGCTACATCCGCGACAAGCAGTTGCAAGCCCTGAAGCTGCTCGCCGAGGCCGGCTGGACGCCGCAACACAGCCGACTGGTCAACGCCGCCGGTGAGCCTCTGGAGTTCACCTTCCTCGACGGTCAGGGCGGTTTTGATCGCATGCTGCTGCCGTTCAAACGCACCCTCGCGCAGATCGGCATCACCCTCAATCTACGGCGGATCGACTCGGCGCAATACGTCAATCGGCTCAACGCCCGGGACTACGACATGATCGTCACCAGTTTCCCGCGCAGCGGCGATCCGATCGTCTCTCCCGGCCGCGAGTTGTACAGCCTGTATGCCTCACAAAGTGCCACGCAAGTCGGCAGTTCGAACTCGATGGTGCTGGCCAACCCGGCGGTCGATCAACTGATCGACGGGCTGGTCAAGGCCGACACCCGCGACGCCATGGTGCATTACGCCCGCGCCCTCGACCGGGTGCTGCAATGGGGTTACTACATGATTCCCAACTACTACTCCAAGGGCACGCCGACGGTGTATCAGAACCGCTTCGGCATGCCGCCGGTGCAACCGGCGTACGACGAAGGCCTCAACACCTGGTGGGAGGTCTCGACCAAGCCGTTGACCACGCAACAGATGCACACCCAGCTCGCGGGGGGCCAGTGACATGCTGCGTTATCTGAGTCGACGTTTGCTGCTGATCATCCCCACGCTGCTGTGCATTCTGGTGGTCAACTTCGTGATTGTGCAGGCCGCACCGGGCGGCCCGGTGGAGCAAGCCATTGCCCGCCTGCAAGGTTTCGGCGGGCACGGCATGGGCGGTGGTGGCGAAGTCGCCGCGACGGGTGGTGCCGGGCGCAGCAGTCGCGGGCTGGACCCGGCGCTGATCGAGGAAATCAAACACCACTACGGCTTCGACAAGCCGATGCACGAACGCTTGTGGCTGATGCTGAAAAACTACGCCCAGCTGGATCTGGGCAGCAGTTTCTTTCGCGGCGCCAAGGTCACCGATCTGATCGTGCAGAAACTGCCGGTGTCGTTGTCGCTCGGCCTGTGGGCAACGCTGATCACCTACCTGATTTCAATCCCGCTGGGCATCCGCAAAGCGATCAGCAACGGCAGCGCGTTCGATGTCTGGAGCAGCACGGCGATCATCATCGGCTACGCGATGCCGGCGTTTCTGTTTGCGATGCTGCTGATCGTGGTGTTCGCCGGCGGCAGCTACGTCAACTGGTTCCCGGTGCAGGGGCTGGTGTCGGATAACTTCGACAGCCTCAGCACCTTGGGCAAGGTCGGCGACTACCTCTGGCACCTGGTGTTGCCGGTTACAGCACTGGTGATCGGCGGTTTCGCCACCCTGACCATCCTCACCAAAAACAGCTTCCTCAACGAGATCAGCCGCCAGTACGTGATCACCGCGCGGGCCAAGGGTCTGACCGAACGCCGCGTGCTCTACGGCCACGTGTTTCGCAACGCGATGCTGCTGGTGGTGGCCGGGGTGCCCTCGGCGCTGATCGAGGTGTTTTTCGCCGGTTCCTTGCTGATCGAAACCATCTTCAACCTCGACGGCCTCGGGCGCATGAGTTACGAAGCGGCGGTGTCGCGTGACTACCCGATGGTGTTCGGCGCGTTGTTCCTGTTCACCCTGTTCGGCCTGTTGATCAAGCTGATCGGTGACCTCTGCTACACCCTGCTCGACCCGCGCATCGACTTCTCGGCGAGGACTGCCTGATGTTCACACTTTCTCCTCTGGGTCAGCGCCGGGTCGCGCAGTTCAAGGCCAATCGCCGTGGGCGCTGGTCGTTGTGGCTGTTCCTCGGGCTGTGCCTGATCTGCCTCGGCGGCGAACTGATTGCCAACGACAAACCGTTGGTGATCCGCTACCACGGCGCCTACTACTTCCCGATCCTCAGCGAATACCTGGAAACCGATTTCGGCGGCGAACTGCCGTTCCAGCCGGATTACGCCAGCGCTTACGTGCACGGGCTGATCGAGGATCAGGGCGGCTGGATGCTGTTTCCGCCGATCCCGTTCAGCTACGACACGGTCAATTACGACCTGACTGAACCGGCACCCAGCCCACCCTCTTCCAGCAATTGGCTGGGCACCGATGATCAGGCGCGGGACGTATTGGCACGGGTGATTTTCGGCACACGGATTTCAATTCTGTTTGCGCTGATCCTCACCGGCATCAGTGCGCTGGTCGGCATCGTTGCCGGGGCCTTGCAGGGTTATTACGGCGGCTGGGTCGATTTGCTCGGGCAACGGGTGCTGGAGATCTGGTCGGGGCTACCGGTGCTGTATCTGCTGATCATTCTGTCCGGGTTTGTCTCGCCGAGTTTCTGGTGGCTGCTGGGGATCATGGCACTGTTTTCCTGGCTCGCTTTGGTGGATGTGGTGCGCGCCGAGTTCCTGCGTGGACGCAATCTGGAATACGTCAAAGCCGCGCGGGCGCTGGGGCTGACCGACAGCGAACTGATGTTGCGGCACATTCTGCCCAATGCGATGACTTCCACCCTGACCTACCTGCCGTTCATTCTGACCGGCGCCATCGCCACCCTCACCGCGCTGGATTTCCTCGGTTTCGGCATGCCCGCCGGGACCGCCTCGCTGGGCGAACTGATTGGCCAGGCCAAGCGCAATCTGCAAGCGCCATGGCTGGGGCTGACGGCATTTTTTGCCTTGGCGCTGATTCTGTCGTTGTTGGTGTTCATCGGCGAGGCTTGCCGTGATGCGTTTGATCCACGATCTTGATCCGAGGAGCTGACATGAGCGACAACCTGATTGAAATCCGCGACCTGCGTGTCGCCTTCGCCGGGCAGGAAGTGGTGCACGGTCTGAACCTCGACATTCGTCGTGGCGAATGCCTGGCGCTGGTCGGCGAGTCCGGCTCGGGCAAGTCGGTGACGGCGCATTCGATTTTGCGTCTGCTGCCGGGTAAAACCGTCAGCAGCAGCGGTTCGATTGCTTACAACGGGGTGAACTTGCTGGACGCCAGCGAGCAGCAGATGCGCGGTTTGCGCGGTAACCGGATTGCGATGATTTTCCAGGAGCCGATGACCTCGCTCAATCCACTGCACACCGTGGAACGACAGGTCAGCGAAGTGCTGGAGATTCACAAAGGCCTCAAGGGCCGCGCCGCCCGTGAGCGCACTTTGGAATTGCTCGAACTGGTGGGCATTCGCCAACCTCTACAGCGCTTGAAAGCCTACCCGCATCAGCTCTCCGGCGGTCAGCGGCAACGGGTGATGATTGCGATGGCGCTGGCCAATGAGCCGGAACTGCTGATCGCCGATGAGCCGACCACGGCGCTGGACGTCACCGTGCAGCAGAAGATTCTCGAGCTGCTGATCGAGCTGCAACAGCGGCTCGGCATGTCGATGCTGCTGATCAGTCACGATCTCAATCTGGTGCGGCGCATCGCGCAACGGGTGTGCGTGATGCGCCACGGCGAAATCGTCGAACAGGCCGACTGCGAGACGCTGTTTCGCGCGCCGCAGCACCCTTACAGCCGCTTGCTGATCGAGGCTGAACCGAGCGGTGCGCCGGTGCCGAGTCCGTACCAGCACAACCTGCTGGAAGTCGATGATCTGAAGGTCTGGTTTCCTCTGCCCAAGGGCTTGTTCAGTCGTTCGCAGGCGTACATCAAAGCGGTGGACGGAGTCAGTTTCCGCCTGCAACGCGGCAAGACCCTGGGGATTGTCGGCGAGTCCGGTTCGGGCAAATCGACGCTGGGCCAGGCGATCCTGCGGCTGGTGGAATCCGAGGGCGATATCCGCTTCGGCAACAAGCAACTGAGCCTGCTCAATCAACGCTTGATGCGCCCCTTGCGGCGACAGATTCAGGTGGTGTTCCAGGATCCGTTCGGCAGCCTGAGTCCAAGGATGTCGGTGCAGCAGATCATTGCCGAAGGGTTGCTGACCCACGGCATCGGCACCGAGGCCGAGCGCGAAGCAGCAGTGATTCGCGTACTCGAAGAAGTCGGCCTTGACCCCAAGAGCCGTCATCGCTACCCCCACGAATTTTCCGGCGGCCAGCGTCAGCGCATCTCCATTGCCCGCGCGCTGGTGCTGGAGCCGGCGCTGATCCTGCTCGACGAACCAACCTCGGCGCTGGATCGCACGGTGCAGAAACAAGTGGTGGAGCTGTTGCGGCAACTGCAGATCAAGCATGGGCTGACCTATCTGTTCATCAGCCATGACCTGGCGGTGGTGCATGCGCTGGCCCATGACTTGCTGGTGATCAAGGATGGCAAGGTGGTGGAACAGGGTTCGTCGCGGGAGATTTTTGCCGCGCCAGCCCACCCCTACACCCAGGAACTGCTGAAAGCCTCCGGCCTCAAGCCCGACGCAAATCCCTGTGGAAGCGGGCTTGCTCGCGAATGCGATATGCCTGTGACATGAATATCGACTGACAGGACGCCTTCGCGAGCAAGCCCGCTCCCACAGGGGGAGATCGGAGGAGGTGGAAAATATTTTTCGGGCACTGCATCCAAACGCCTCCGCCACGGGTAGTCCCTGTAACAGCCCTCTTCGGCTGTCAGCGGTCTACCCCTTTCGGAGATAACACTGATGAACATCACCCAACTGATTGGCCTCACCGGTTTGCTCGCCCTGTCCTCGACAACCTTCGCCCAAAGCAGCTATCCCGATGCGATCAAAGTCCCGGAAGGCCACAAGATCGCCATGGAAACCACCGGCGTCGGCGAGATCACTTACGAATGCCGCGACAAGCCCAATGCCGCGGGGCAGACCGAATGGACCTTCGTCGGCCCGAAAGCGGTGCTCAATGATCGCAGCGGCAAGCAGGTCGGCACCTACTTCGGCCCGCCAGCCACCTGGCAGGCCAAGGACGGATCGAAAGTCACCGGCACGCAATTGGCCGTCGCTCCGTCGAGCCCGGGCAACCTGCCCTATCAACTGGTCAAGGCCAACCCGGCTGAAGGCAAAGGCGCGATGAGCGGCGTGAGTTATATCCAGCGTGTCGCGCTCAAGGGCGGCGTGGCACCGGGCAGTGAATGCACAGCAGCGAACAAGGGCAAGCAGGAAGTGGTGAAGTATCAGGCCGACTACATTTTCTGGGCGGCGAACTAGTTCCTTGATGTCCCTATGGGAGCGAACTTGTGGCGAGGGGATTCATCCCCGATGGGGCGCGAAGCGCCCCAAAATCCGGCAACTGCGGAGTCAGGCATTCACCGCAACCAACGGTTACGGCTGCTGTGCAGCCGGTCGGGGATGAATCCCCTCACCACAAAGGCTCGCTCCCACAGTAGAAGACTGTGTTGTCTGGATGTTTGAAGAATGTGAGCTAGATTGCACCCCATGTCTTTGCCTGAACCGCTGTTTGATTACGAAGCCCGTCTCGCTGCCTGTGCCCGCGGCGAGCAGTCGGCCCTGCGCGATTTGTACGTGCAGGAAGGCCCGCGCCTGCTCGGCGTTGCAAAACGACTGATACGTGACGCGGCGCTGGCCGAAGACATCGTGCATGAGGCGTTTATCAAGATCTGGAACGGTGCGGCGCAATTTGATCCGGCGCGCGGTTCAGCGCGCGGCTGGATGTTCAGCGTGACCCGGCATCTGGCGTTGAACCAGCTGCGTGATCAAAGCCGGGAGGCGCCGTTCAACGAAGAACACGATGCCGAGCCTGACGAGGACGCCTTCGATGTGCAGGACCATTCGGCGCGGATCCATCGTTGTCTGGAACAACTCGACCCGCAGCGGCGAAGCTGCATTCTCCACGCCTATGTCGACGGCTACAGTCATGCACAGATTTCCGCGCGCCTGGGCACGCCGCTGGGCACGGTCAAAGCCTGGATCAAACGCAGCCTCAACGCTTTGCGGGAGTGCATGGGATGACCACTGAATCGGCGCAGGAACGTGATGAACTGGCCAGTGAGTACGTGCTCGGCACCCTGTCGGCGCCGGAGCGTGAAGCGCTGCAACAGCGCTTGCCATACGACCCCGAACTGCAAGCGGCGGTGGATGCCTGGGAGCGACGCTTGCTCGACCTGACCGAATTTGCCGGCACGCAGCAGCCTTCGCCGCACTTGTGGCCGCGCATCGAGCGCAGTGTCGAGCGGTTCGCGCAAAAAGCGCCGGCTGCGCCGTCAACCTCGTGGTGGAATCTGCTGCCGCTGTGGCGCGGCTTGAGTGCGGCCGGCTTGGCCGCCACATTGGTTTTGGGCTCGATCCTGCTGACCCAGACCACGCCGAAGCCGAATTATCTGGTGGTGCTGGTCGCGCCGCAGGACAAGGCGCCAGGCTGGGTGATTCAGGCCAGTAATCCGCGTGAAATCCAGTTAATCCCGCTGGGCGTGGTCGAAGTGCCGGCGGACAAGGCGCTGGAGTTCTGGACCAAGGCTGACGGCTGGCAAGGGCCGGTGTCGCTGGGGCTGGTCAAACCGGGGCAGACGCTCTCGGTGCCGCTGGATAAATTGCCGCCGCTGCAACCGAATCAACTGTTCGAGCTGACGCTGGAAGGCGCCAATGGCTCGCCGATCGGTAAACCGACCGGGCCGATTCAGGCCATTGGCCGAGCCGTCAAAGTGATTTGAAGCCGCGTCAACCGGCCTTGGACATGCAACGCTTGTAGCGCTCATCCACGCGTTTGGCGAACCACGCCGTGGTCAGTTTGCGGGTGATTTTCGGGCTCTGCAGCACGATCCCCGGCAACACCGCACGCGGCAGTTTTTTTCCCTCCGCTTGCTCCGCCAGTTCGAACACCCGCTGATAGAGTCTGGTCTCTTCGAACTCCAGGGTCTTGCCCTTCTCCAGTTGATCGCGAATGGTCGGGTTGCGCATGCCCAGCGACTTGCCGAGGGTGCGCACCGCCAGTTCGGTGCTGCCAGGCATGATCGAGTCGTAGCGAATCAAGTCGCCATCCAGCGCCAGCGGGATGCCCGAAGCTCGGCTGACGGCGTTCTGGAACGCGGCATTGCGGCTGGCGTACCAGCCGGCATTGAAGTCGGCGAAGCGGTACAGCGGCTCGCGGTAACTCACCGGGTAGCCAAGTAAATGCGCGATGCCGAAGTACATGCCGCCACGGCGGGTGAACACTTCGTGGCGGATCGTGCCGTCTACCGGGTACGGATACTCCTTGGCGTGCTGCTCGGCGAATTCGATGCTGACCTGCATCGGTCCGGCGGTGTGTACCGGGTTGAAGCCGCCGAACAAGGTGCGGCCCATCGGCACTCTGCCGATGAAGTCGTCAAAAATGGCGCTGAGTTCTTTTTCACTGCGTGCCGCGTTCAGGCGTTCGCTGTAGGTCTTGCCGTTGGTGGAGCGCACTTGCAGAGCGCCACTGACCAACAGACTGGGAATATGCACTTTGGCGGCACGACGGTCGATTTCGTCGCGGGCGATCTTGCCCAGGCCCGGCACCGTGGGGTCGGCCTGGAAGGTGGATTCCTGCTCGGCCACGGCCAGCACCGAACACAGGTTTTGCGTGGTCGGGCTGATGTTCTGCGCGGCGAACGCGGCGTAGATGTCGGTGGCCCAGCCTTGACGGTCGGGCACTTTCGCCGGCATCAGCCGCACTATTTCGGCTTTCACTTCGGCGGGTGCGCGCGGAACAGGCTCCTGACTGCGCTGGCCGGCGCAACCGGCGAGCACCAACAGCGCGGCGAGGGTAACGAGTAATCGAGGGGTGTGCATGGCGCTCCTTGGCGTGCATTGAGGCGGGTTCACCATACGATCAAAAGTGTGACGCAGGCTAGGACTGTGACCTTTGTGGTGAGGTGATTTATCCCCGATGGACTTCGCAGCAGCCTTCCAATATCAAAGCGACCCGCTCCGCGCGCCATCGGGGATAAATCCCCTCACTACAGGTTTCCATTCGGATCGGGAAATTCAGCAAGATAAACTGATTGCAAAACGTTACTGCGAACTCCTATCATTTGCGCCTGGAGTCGTATTTGCGCAAGGAGTTCCCCGCGCCGTTCTAATTTTCTCACCAGCCGCACGCCTCCAGGTATCGACATGCCCGTTTCAGCTCGACTCGCCGTCCCGTTTCGCCCGACGCTTCTTGCCCTGCTGTGCTCCCTGACTGTCACCGCTCACGCTGCCGACGAAAACGGCAAGGAGCTGGTGCTCGACAACGTCAACATCAACGCCCAAACGCCAACGTCCAACGCCCTGCCCCCGGTCTACGCCGGTGGTCAGGTCGCCCGTGGCGGTCAGCTCGGCGTGCTCGGCAATCAGGACATGATGGACGCGCCGTTCAGCGCCGCGTCGTACACCGAACAGCTGATTCAGGACCAGCAAGCGGAAAACGTTGCCGACGTGTTGCTCAATGATTCGTCGGTGCGTCAGGCCTCGGGCTTCTCCAACCAGGCGCAGGTGTTCATGATCCGCGGCTTGCCGCTAAACGGCGACGACATTTCCTATAACGGCCTGTACGGCGTGCTGCCGCGGCAGATCATTTCCACTGACGCCCTGGAGCGCGTGGAAGTGTTCAAAGGTCCCAACGCTTTCATCAACGGCGTGACCCCGACCGGCTCCGGCATCGGTGGCGGCGTCAACCTGCAACCCAAACGTGCCGGCGACGAGCCGCTGCGCCGCTACACCACCGATATCAACAGCGAAGGTCGCATCGGTCAGCACTTTGATATCGGCCAGCGATTCGGCGAAGACAACCGCTTCGGCGCGCGGATCAACCTGTCCCAGCGCGAAGGCGACACCGGCATCGATCACGAAAACCAGCGCTCGAAACTGTTCAGCATCGGCCTCGACTATCGTGGTGACGCGCTGCGTATTTCCGGCGACTTCGCCTACCAGAAGGAACGCGTCAACGGTGGCCGCAACTCGGTCAACCTCGGCACCGCCACGCACATTCCGGACGCGCCGTCGGCCGACACCAACTACGCGCCGAAGTGGGGCTACACCGACATCGAAGACACCTTCGGCATGCTCCGCGCCGAGTACGACCTGAACGACAACTGGACCGCGTACGTCGCTGGCGGCGCCAAGCACACCCGCGAGGTCGGGCGCTACAATTCGACCACGCTGGTGGGCAACAACGGCGCCTCCTACACCACCGGCTCGTTCATCCCCCACGATGAGGACAACACCAGCCTGATGGCCGGTCTCAACGGCAAGTTCAACACCGGCGCCGTCAGCCACAAGCTCAATTTCGGCCTCAGCGGTCTGTGGGCCGAACAGCGCAGTGCCTATGATTTCGACCTGACCAAGTACGCCAACAACATCTACCACCCGGTGGAAACGCCGTCGCCGGTCGGCAATTTTTCCGGCGGCGATCTCAATGACCCGGGCATCGTCGGCAAGACCTTCAACCGCAGCCTCGCGCTCTCCGACACCCTCGGTTTCTTCGATGATCGCCTGCTGATCACCGCTGGCCTGCGTCGCCAGCAACTGGTGGTGCAAGGCTACAACTACGCCAGTTACGGCAGCGGCAGCCGCAAGTCGAGCTACGACGAATCGATCACCACGCCGGTCTACGGCATCGTGTTCAAGCCGTGGGAACACGTGTCGTTCTACGCCAACCACATCGAAGGCCTGGCCCAGGGGCCGACCTCGCCAGCCAGCACCGGCGGCTTGCGCGTGACCAACGGCAACGAAGTCTACGCACCGGCCCGCTCCAAGCAGACCGAGGCCGGGGTCAAGGTCGACATGGGCACTTACGGCGCGAGCCTGGGCGTCTATCGCATCGAGCAGCCGAGCGATGGCTACTGTGAAATCAACAGCGCCACCACCTGCACTTACGTGCGTGAAGGCGAGCAGATCAACAAAGGCGTAGAGATGAACGTGTTCGGCGAGCCGATCAATGGCCTGCGCCTGATCAGCGGCCTGACGCTGATGGACACCGAACTGCGCAACACCCAGAACGGCGCCAACGACGGCAACCGTGCCATCGGCGTGCCGAGCTTCCAGTTCAACGCCGGCGCCGATTGGGATGTACCGGGCCTGCAAGGCGTGGCGCTGAATGCGCGGATGCTGCGCACCGGCGGCCAGTACGCCGACGCGGCCAACAACCTCAGCCTGCCAACCTGGAATCGCTTCGACGCGGGTGCGCGTTATGCGTTCAAGGTCTCGCAGAAAGACGTGACCCTGCGTCTGGGCGTCGAAAACCTGGCCAACAAGAAGTATTGGGAATCGGCGCAGGGCGGCTATCTGACCCAGGGTGAGCCGCGGGTGGCGAAGCTGTCGGGCACTATCGATTTTTAAAGCTGAGAAGCCCTCACCCTCAAAAGCCCCTCACCCTAGCCCTCTCCCGTAGGGAGAGGGGACTGACCGCGGTGTTCTTTCGAGTCACGCCGACGTGTGCCACCGAGTCGAACTAAGGTTTTGAAAGGCACCCAAATCGGCTCCCTTTCCCCCTCGCCCCCTTTGGGGGAGAGGGCTGGGGTGAGGGGGCAAATTTCACTGTCACCAAATCTCCTGCCAAACACCCGAAAAAAGGCCCCACAGCCCCACCGCTGCGGGGCCTTTTTCCGTCTGACCGATCAACTGGCCACCCTTTCCATCTGATCCATACTTGCTGCGCAGCCAACGGAGGACAGGCCCATGAACCGCAGCGACGTACTGATCATCGGTGCCGGCCCGACCGGTCTGGTGCTGGCCCTGTGGCTGAGCAAACTGGGCGTGCGCGTGCGCATCATCGACAAGACCTCCGCGCCCGGCACCACCTCACGAGCACTGGCGGTGCAGGCGCGCACCCTGGAGTTGTATCGCCAGCTGGACCTGGCCGACACCGTGGTGCGCAACGGCCACAAGGTCGCGGCGGCGAATTTCTGGGTCAAGGGCAAACCGGTCGCGCAGTTGCCGTTGCAGCGCATCGGCGAAGGCCTGACGCCCTACTCGTTCATCGAAATCTTCCCCCAGGACCTGCACGAACGGCTCCTGCTCGAACGCCTCGAAGACTATGACGTGACGGTTGAGCGCAACACCGAGCTTGTGAGTTTCGAAGAAACCGGCGACGGCCTCAGCGCGCATCTGCGCTTACCGGACGGGCAGCAGGAAATCTGTCAGGCGTGCTTTCTGGCAGGCTGCGACGGCGCGCGCTCGGTGGTGCGAAAAACCCTCGACACCGGGTTCCCGGGCGGCACCTATCAGCAGATTTTCTACGTGGCGGATGTGCAGGCCAGCGGCCCGGCGCTGAATGGCGAGCTGCACCTGGATCTGGACGAAGCGGATTTTCTCGCGGTGTTCCCGCTGGCCGGTGAAGGCCGTGCCCGACTGATCGGCACCGTGCGTGACGAACGTGCCGACCGCGCCGAAACCCTGCAATTTGCCGACGTCAGCAGCCGCGCCATCGAGCACCTGAAAGTTCACATCGACGAGGTCAACTGGTTCTCCACCTACCGCGTGCATCACCGCGTGGCCGAGCACTTTCGCAGCGGTCGGGCGTTTCTCCTCGGCGACGCCGCGCATGTGCACAGCCCTGCCGGCGGCCAGGGCATGAACACCGGCATTGGCGATGCGATCAACCTGGCCTGGAAACTCGCCGCCGTGCTCAACGGCAGCGCCACGGCGAAGCTGCTCGACACTTACGAAACCGAACGCATCGCCTTCGCCCGGCGGCTGGTGTCAACCACCGACAAGGTGTTCAGCTTCGTCACCGCCGAAGGGCGCATCGCCGATCTGCTGCGTACGCGCCTGGCACCCTTTTTGATCCCGAAAATGGCCACGTTCGAGGCCAGCCGCGAGTTCCTCTTTCGCACCGTCTCACAGGTCACCCTCAACTATCGCGGCATGCCGCTGAGCCAAGGCACGGCCGGCCATGTGCATGGCGGCGACCGCTTGCCGTGGGCGCATGATGGCGAGGGGGATAATTTCGAGCCACTGCGCCAGCCCTGCTGGCAGGTGCACGTGTACGGCGACACCAGCGACGAGATGATCGCCTGGTGCAATGAACACCATCTGCCGCTGCACGTGTTCGACTGGCGGCCGGCGTTTGACACGGCGGGGTTGGGGCGTAACGGTTTTTACCTGTTGCGCCCGGATACCTATGTGGCGATAGCCGATAACAGCGCGGATCCGAAGGTGATCGAGCGGTATTTCCGGGATCACGGGATCCGACCCTACTTCAACTGCCCCTGACACAGCACAAAAAACTGTAGGAGTGAGCCTGCTCGCGATAGCGGTGTGTCAGTCAAAGATGCTGTGACTGATACACCGCTATCGCGAGCAGGCTCACTCCTACAGGGGCTATGCGCTGGGGTTCAGATCCCGGCCAGCGCCAGATCCATCGCAAAGTAGGTGAAGATCAGGTCCGCCCCCGCGCGCTTGATCGCGCCCAGGCTTTCGCGCACCACGCGATCCTCGTCGATTGCACCGGCCTGGGCGCCGAACTTGATCATCGCGTACTCGCCGCTGACCTGATACGCCGACAGCGGCAGGTTCGAGGCTTCACGAATGTCGCGGATGATGTCGAGGTACGCACCGGCCGGCTTGACCATCAGCGCATCGGCGCCTTCCTGCTCGTCGAGCAGCGATTCGCGCAGGGCTTCGCGGCGGTTCATCGGGTTCATCTGATAACTTTTGCGGTCGCCCTTCAGCGCGCTGCCACCGGCTTCGCGGAACGGGCCGTACAGCGCCGAGGCGAATTTGGTCGAGTAGGCCATGATCGGAATCTGGGTGAAACCGGCGTCATCCAGTGCCCGGCGAATTGCCCGCACCTGACCGTCCATCGCCGCCGACGGGGCGATCACGTCAGCACCGGCACGCGCCGCGGCCACCGCCTGTTTACCAAGGTTGATCAGGGTCTGGTCATTGTCGACTTCGTGGTTGTGCATCACGCCGCAGTGGCCGTGATCGGTGTATTCGCAGAAGCAGGTGTCGGACATCACGATCATTTCCGGCACCGCGTCCTTGGCAATCCGCGACATGCGCGAAACCAGTCCCTCTTCGCGCCAGGTGTCGCTGCCGTTGGCGTCCAGGTGATGGGACACGCCAAAGGTCATCACCGACTTGATCCCGGCACGGGCATAACGCTCGATTTCACTGGCCAGCTTGCGCTCGGGAATGCGCATCACCCCCGGCATGCTCTTGATCGGCACGAAGTCGTCAATCTCTTCTTCGACGAAAATCGGCAGCACCAGATCATTCAGGCTGAACTCGGTTTCCTGGAACAGGCTGCGCAGGCTCGCATTGCGGCGCAGACGGCGGGGACGTGCTTCGGGGAACTGGCTGGACATGGATCTTCCTGAAAACGGCAGATGAGACGAAAGTCGTAGGGGGCGAAGCTTATGCCTTCGGTGGGCGCAGGTACAAACCTGGATCAATCAACAGTGCGTTACCGAGGACGCAATAATCTGCGGGCGTCATCACTATTCCTGTGGGAGCGGGTTTGCTCGCGAAGGAGGTGTATCAGAAAAAGACGTGTTGACTGACACGACGCCTTCGCGAGCAAGCCCGCTCCCACAGGGTTATGTGTGGCCTCAGGAAGGAATGGTCAACCCGCGCACCACAGCCGGGCGAGCCAGAAATCGCTCCAGCACCCGGGTCACGTTCGGGAAGTTGCTGATGCCCACTAGATCCCCCGCCTCATAGAACCCGATCAGGTTACGCACCCACGGGAACGTGGCGATGTCGGCGATGGTGTAGCGCTCGCCCATGATCCAGTCACGACCTTCCAGGCGTTTGTCGAGCACGTTGAGCAGGCGTCTGCTCTCCTCGACATAGCGGTCACGCGGACGCTTGTCCTCGTAGTCCTTGCCGGCGAATTTGTTGAAGAAACCGAGCTGACCGAACATCGGGCCGATACCGCCCATCTGGAACATCAGCCACTGAATCGTCTCGTAGCGCAGCGCGCCCTCCTGGGCGAGCAACTGGCCGCTCTTGTCGGCGAGGTAGATCAGGATCGCGCCGGATTCGAACAGCGGCAGCGGCTGGTCTTGCGGGCCGTGGGGGTCGAGGATCGCCGGAATCTTGTTGTTGGGGTTCAGCGACAGGAACTCGGGAGACAGCTGATCCTGCGTGTCGAAGCCCACGCGGTGCGGCTCGTAGGGCAGGCCGATCTCTTCGAGCATGATCGAGACCTTGACGCCGTTGGGGGTCGGCAGGGAATAGAGCTGAATCCAGTCAGGGTACTGCGCCGGCCATTTCTGGGTGATGGGGAACGCGGACAGATCGGTCATGGGAAACATCCAGTCACATGGAAAGCGCTGATCATAATCCAGGAACCGTAACATTCTGCAGCTAGTGTGCAGAAGCCAGGATCGAACCAAGCGGCCTCAGTGGACTCTGAGCTATGTCTTTGCAAGGGAAGTACGACACGACATGGACAACACCCGGTGCTGGGAGCCCGCGGTGTAAGGGTTGGTCAGCCCCAACCGAATTTGCTGAAGAATCCTATATTCAATGACGAACCTCATGAGTTTCGCCAAACGCTTCAAACATCGCGCCTATGTGGCCCTGCCCTCCCTGCTGGCAGTCAGTGCGCTGACTTTGTCGCTCGAATCGAGCCAGATTCGCGCGCAACCGGTGGACGGTACGCAGACGCTGATCTTCCTGCGCCACGCGGAAAAACCCGAGGGCGGTCTCGGTCAGCTCAACTGTCAGGGTCTGAACCGGGCGATCGAGCTGTCGACCCTGCTGCCGGAAAAATTCGGCAAGGCCGATTACGTGTTCGCCGCCAACCCGACACGCAATGTCGAGGAAGGCGAACAAGACAACTCCTACAGCTACATCCGCCCGTTGATGACCATCAGTCCCGCAGCGATCAAGCTCGGCCTGCCGGTGAACATCGAGTTCTCCGCCAACGACACCAGTGATCTGGCGCGCGAGCTGACCGAGGACAAGTACCACAACGCGACGATCTACACCGCATGGTCGCACGGCTATTTGCCGGAACTGATCAACAAGGTTGCCGGCAAGGCAGTCGGCGAAAAGCAGACCATCACCGATGACTGGGCGGCTGGCGATTTCGATTCGCTGTACGTGCTGACCCTGACCTGGCACAACGGCAAGGCCAGCCTGCAGAGCCACAGCTACAAGCAGGGGCTGGATAACGGCAAGGTGACTTGTCCGACTTGAGTTTTGCGCTGCCTGTACCGGCCCTTTCGCGAGCAAGCCCGCTCCCACAGGGGATCTGCGTCAGGCAGAAATTTCTGCCCAGTGGAGACCCAATGTGGGAGCGGGCTTGCTCGCGAAGAGGCCCGCAAGAGCACCCTCAAACCCGCTGATTCACCCGCTCACGCAAATACTCCAGCACCGCCCCGCGCTCCCCGGCAAACTCGATCCGCCCGCCCTTCTTCTCACGCTGGAACGCATACATCGGGTCGTAATATTCGCGCAGCAACACGCTGATCCAGTCACGGAACTGCTCGACCGAACCGCTGCGCGCCTGCTCCGCCAAGGCCTCTTCCATCTGCAGGAACATCCGCTGATGGCGTTCGCCGCCCAGCCGGCGCTGGATATTGTTCAAACTCGCAATCAGCCGCTCGGCATACAGCGCAAAGCCCTGCTCGCCATGCACCGCGACAAACTCGGCGTGCAGGTTGATCACGTAATCCTGCAGAATCCGCTCGACCCGCTGCTCCAGGCTGTCTTCGAGCCAGACCATCGGCGCCACTTGCATGCCTCGGTACAGCGGCAATGGCAAGGCACAACTGCCGACTACCCGGCTCTCGTCTTCCAGCACAAACTGCTGGATCCCGCCGGCGCGCTTTTTCAGCAGATCAACGGCCAGACGGTTTTCAAAATCGATGTTGGTCGGTTGGCCGGTGGCGCGCTTGCCGAAACTCGAGCCCCGATGATTGGCGTGGCCTTCCAGATCCAGTCCGTTGCGCAACTGCACCAGCAATTCGGTCTTGCCGGTGCCGGTCATGCCGCCCAGCAGCACCATATCGCACTCGGCCACGGCCTGATCGATCGTCTCCAGCAGGAACGTACGCATCGCCTTATAGCCACCGCCGACACGCGGGTAATCGATCCCGCCCTCTTCCTTGATCCATTGCTGGACGATCTGCGAACGCAAGCCGCCGCGAAAGCAATACAGATAGCCGTCGGGGTGTGCCCGGGCAAACTCGACCCAGCCTTGAATGCGCTGCTCCCGCACTTCGGCAGACACCAGCCGCTCACCCAGGGCGATGGCGGCTTGTTGCCCATGCTGCTTGTAGCAGGTGCCCACCTGCTCGCGCTCGCGGTCGTTCATCAGCGGCAGGTTGACCACGCCCGGAAACGCGCCGTGGGCAAACTCGATCGGCGCACGGGCATCCATCATCGGCCGGTCGTTGAGGAAAATATCGCGGTAATCGGTGCAGTCGCGTGACATCAGTTCACCTCGACTGCGTGGGTCTGTCGCTCGACCAGCTCGCCGATCGGCGCCAGGTTCAGGCCCAGTTCGGCAGCCACGGCGAGGAATTCGGCGTTGCCTTCCGGTGTAACTGCAATCAACAGACCGCCGCTGGTCTGCGGGTCGCACAGCACGCGCTTGTGCAACTCCTGCAGACGGCCGAGCTTGCTCGAATAGCTGTCAAAGTTACGCAAGGTGCCACCGGGCACACAGCCCTGTTCGAGGTAGTACTCGACGCTGTCCAGACGCGGCACGTGGTTGTAGCCGATACGTGCGGTCAGGTGGCTGCCGTCGGCCATTTCCACCAGATGCCCGAGCAGGCCGAAACCGGTAACGTCGGTCATCGCGGTGACGCCGGCCAGTTTGCCAAAACGGCTGCCGGGTTTGTTCAGGGTGCACATCCAGTCACGGGCCACGCCAATGTCGCTGGAACGCAATTTGCCTTTCTTCTCGGCGGTGGTGAGGATGCCGATGCCCAACGGCTTGGTCAGGTACAGCAGGCAACCGGCGGTGGCGGTGTCGTTGCGCTTCATGTGGCGCTTTTCCACCAGACCGGTCACGGCCAGGCCGAAAATCGGCTCCGGCGCATCGATCGAATGCCCACCGGCTAGCGGAATGCCGGCGGCGTCACACACCGCGCGCCCGCCGCGAATCACTTCCCGCGCCACTTCCGGCGCCAGCACATTCACCGGCCAGCCGAGGATCGCAATCGCCATCAACGGATCGCCGCCCATCGCATAGATGTCGCTGATCGCGTTGGTCGCGGCGATACGGCCGAAGTCGAACGGATCGTCGACAATCGGCATGAAGAAGTCGGTGGTCGACACCACACCGCGCTCGGCGTCGATCTCGTACACCGCCGCATCATCACGCGAGGCATTGCCGACCCACAGTTTCGGGTCAAGGTTCTGCGCACCGCTGCCGGCCAGAATCACTTCCAGCACCTGCGGGGAAATCTTGCAGCCACAACCGGCACCGTGGCTGTATTGGGTCAGGCGAATCGGCTCGCTCATGGGAGAGTCTCTGGCAGTTGATGGGGCGGATTCTAGCAGAGCGCGGGCCGGCTGATTTTTGCGCTGAATGTTCGGCCCCCTTCGCGAGCAAGCTCGCTCCCACAGGGGATCGCTGTCATCCACAAATCCTGTGTTCACTGAAGATCCAGTGTGGGAGCGGGCTTGCTCGCGAAAGCTATCGACGGGTCTCCACGGTTTCACGGCCGGGCACAAAAGTGCCCTGATGAAAAACCATCTGCCACTGCTCACCCTGCCGCCGCCATACCGAACTGCGCAAACTGTCCGCCGGCACCCGCTGGCCGCCAGCTACGGTATGGCAGTGATACGTCACCAGAGCCGAATCTTCCGACAATTGCTTGAGCGTGAACTGACTGACGGTACGTTGTGCGAACACTTGCTGCGGTAATGCTTCCAGTACATCGGATTTATTCCAGATGCCGCCGCTGGCGCCGAATTCGACAAAGTCGTCCGCGATCAATCTCGCCAGTTCTGCGGCATCCTCGCGCACGGCGCGCGACAGCAAGCGGTTTTCCAGATGTAACAAATGCTTCGACAGATCCATCTCGTTCCTACCTCAGTGCAGAAATCACTCGCCACAAAGGCTTTCGATTGTGCAAAAAAAACCGCCCTTTCGGGCGGCTAAAGTACTTCGACCATGATTCAGAAGCTTTGACTGAAGCTGATGTTGAACGCGCTGTCGTTGTTGTCGCTCGACACCTGGCCTGAGTAGCCGATGCCCAGCTTGCCGGTCGGGGTCACCTGGAAGTCGATGCCGGCTTCGAGCAATGCGCTGTCCTTGGCGATGGGTACGCCCTGGGTGCTGAACGAGGCGCCGCCGTCGATGAAGGTCAGGTCGGCGTCAGGTTTGGTGTCGCCGTAGGCATGCCGCCAGCCGATGGCCGCGCGTGGCGTCAGTTGGCTGCCGTTGGCCAGGGTCACCAATTTGCCGACACGCACACCGAGGGTCGAGTAGGTGATGTCCTGATCGGCGTCGGCCTTCAGGCGCCCCACTCCACCTTTTTCCTTGCCGGTGTCGCTGTCGTAGTTGACGTAGGCAAGCCCGGCGAACGGTTCGATGGCAACGCCTGCTGCGCTGATCGCGTAACCCACTTCACCGAACACCTGCGCACTGCGCGCGTCGTAATCGGCCTTCAGGCGATCGTTGTAAGTACCGACGCTGACATCGCGTTTGGTCTCGATGCTGTGCCAGCTGTAAGCCGCGCCGAGGCGCACCGCCAGTGCATCGAATTGCGAGTTCAGATAACCGGCCAAGTGGTAGCTGTCGACCTTGGCATCCGAGTTGCGATCGCGCGCATTGAGGTTGCTGCGGGTGTAGCCGGCCGCCATCCCGGCACGCCAGGTGTCATCCAGCGCCTTGTCGGTGCCGAGCATAAAACCGCCGAGGTTGCGATCAACTTTTGCCGTGTTGCTGTCGCCGCCCATGTCGCCCCAGGCACCGATAGCCCGGATCCAGCCGACCATTTCCCCGTGGCAGCCGTTGCTGCTCAGTTGCGTGTCGCTCGGTGCCAGGGTTTTGCGTGGATCATCCGCAGCGCTGCACGACGGCTGGCGCATACGGTCATTAACCGCCTCACGGATGAAGCGCGAATCCTCAAGCATGGCGCTGGCAGTGCTGGCGTGGATTTCACCCGACAGGCTGTCGAACGCATTGCGCGCACCGGCGACGCTGAGGTTGACGATCTGGTTCTGCAACGCCGCACCGGCCGCTCCGTTATTGGATAGTGCCGTGGCGGTGCCGCGCTGGTTGCCCGTGGCAGCGACGTCGGCGAACGAGTTGCCGTTGCGGCTCACGGCCAGGGTCACCGAATCGGCACCGTAGATCAGCGAGCTGTCGAGGAACGCGTACTGCGGCAGATCTGTGGCACTGAAGGTGCCGGTCACCCCACCGCCCGCAGTGATCAGCGAGTAAGTGGTGTTGCCGGTGAACGGCGCCAGGCTGTTGACCACCAGACCGCCGCCCAATGCCGCCGTACCACCCACCGCCAACGGTGTCGCGGTTGGCGAGCTGACGGTCAGCGCCAGCACACCATCGCTGCTGTTGGTCAGGTTGCCGGCCACGCTCAAGGTGCCGTCAGCGCCACCGGAAGCCACCACACCGTGGTTGACCACCGAACCGACGCTGCCGTTACCGCTCAGGCCTGCGCCGTTGGCGACCATGACTTGTGCGCCCAACGAAGCCCGGGCCGCACGGCTGCCGACTTGCAGCAGGCCTTGATCGACCGAAACGGTACCGCTGAACGGTTGATTGCCGACCATCAACAGGCGACTCACGCCGCGTTTGAACAGCGCGCCGGTGCCGTTGAGCACACCATTGAACTGGCCATCGGTGTTTTGCTGGAACACCAGCGTGGCGTTGTCGGTGATGTTGCCTTGCAGACTCGTGGTGTTACCGATCAGCGTACCGCCACTGACGGTGGTGCCACCGCTGTAGGTATTGGCGCCAGTCAGCACGAGGGTGCCGGAATCGAGTTTCTCGATGCCGCCGGTGCCGATCAGCGGCACGTCGATTTCAGCACTGGCCCCGGCATTGACCCGCACCGGCGCCAGGCTGCCGTCCGCACCGTTGACTGGCGTCAGCGTACCGCCAGCGCCCGGCACCAGGCTGTAGCCGCCGGTGAGGAACTGCAGACCGGTGAAGTTCTGATTGCCCTGCACAGTGACGGTACCGGCCTGGCCACCAAACACTGCGAATTGACCATTGGACGCCAGCGCCTGCGTACCGCTCGGATCGGTCCAGTTGGTGCCCGGGCCCCACACGCCACTGCCGCCACCGATGCTGCCATCAGGGTTGGTAGTGCCGCCGTTCCAGAACTGCACCTCACCCGGCGTGCCTTGTACCAACAGGTTGACCTGATTGGCGATCGCGGTTTGCAGGGTCAGGTTGGCCGCCGACACCGGCAGGCTGCCGTAGACCAGCCCGTTGTCGGTCAGGCTGCCACCGTAGCGGAACAGTTGATAGACCCCGGTGCCGAAACCGCCGGCGTTGCTGATATTCAGCGTGCCGTCGAGGGTCAGGTTACCGGCGACGTTGACCACCGTGGTGGAGCTGGCGGCCGAGCCGAGGCTGAAGTCCAGGTTGGTGCCCGAGGACAGCGCCAGCGAGCCGACCGACAACGGTGTAGCCGTGCCGCCACCGGTCAGCGTCGCACCGCTGGCCAGTTGCACGTTGCCGCCCAGTTGCCCGCTGCCACCGACTTTCGCACCACTGGCGACGTTGACGTTGGCACTGTTGAGCACGCCGTTAACGATCAGGTTGCCGGCCTGCACCGAGGTATCACCGGTGAAGGTGTTGTTGCCGGTCAGGAGCAATTGGCCGGTGCCGGTTTTGTTCAGCGTGCCGGCGCCCGTCAAGTTGCCGGTGTAGCTGCCGTCGGCGTTCTGCGCGAAGGTCAGCGCCGCGTTGTTGACGATGGCGCCTTGCAGGCTGCTGGTGTCGCCGGTGGTAGTGCCAGCGTTCAGCGTGGTGCCGCCGCTGTAGGTGTTGGCGCCGCTAAGCACGAGGTCACCGTTGCCGTTTTTCACCAGACTGCCGGTGCCGGTGATGGCGCCGAGCAGCGTGGTGTTCTGGTTGCCGGCCAGGGTCAGTTGCGACCCCAGATTGATCGCGTTGGCCAGTTGCAGCGCCGAGGTGCTGTCGAGGCTGCCGTTGCCGGTCACGCTCAGTGCACCGCTGCTGATTGCGCTGTTGTTGCCCAGCACCAGCGTACCGCCAGCGAGCTGAGTACCACCGCTGTAGGTGTTGCTGCCGTTGAGGGTCAGGCTCGAAGCGCCGGACTTGATCAGGCTGCCCGCCCCACTGACTACACCGTCGAGGGTCAAGGCGTTACTGCCAGCGACAGTCAGGCCACCGTTCACCACCACATCGTTGCCCAGCGTGACGGCCGCGTTGCTGTCCAGCGCGGTGCCGTCCGCAGCGGTCAACACACCGCTGCCGAGCGCTGCGTTGTTGCCCACGACGATCTTGCCGCCATTGAGCGCGGTGCCGCCGGTGTAGCCGTTGGCGGCGTTGAGCACCAGCGTGCCGGTGTCGTATTTGCCGAGGGTGCCGCTGCCGTTAAGCGCAACGCCGACGGTCGCGGTGGCGTTCGGATCGACTCGAACCGTGGCGTTACCCAACGAACCGTTGACCAGATTCAGCGAACCCGCGGTGCCGTCCTGCAGGCTGTAGCCATCGGTGACGAACTGCATGCCGGTGATGGTTTGTGCGCCGTTCACGGTGACCGTGCCCGCCGTGCCCTGGAACACCGCGAAGTTGTTGGTCCAGGCCTGATTGGTGGTGCCGTTGACGTCGGTCCAGTTGGTGGTGCCGGCGCCCCAGGTACCGCTGCCGCCATCCACCGAACCGTTGGCGACGAGTTGATTGCCGTCCCAGAACTGCACGGTGACGCCCGGTGCGGTAACCAGCAGGTTGATCTGGTTGGCCAGCGCGGTTTGCAGGGTCAGATCGCCCGGAGTGACGCTGCCCGGCACCGTGCCGATCAGCATGCCGTTGTCGGTCAGGCCGCCGGTGTAGTTGATCAACCGGTACACACCGCTGCCGAAACCACCGATGTCGCTGACATTGAGGTTGCCGTCGAGGGTCAGGTTGCCGCCGACGTTGACCAGCGCGTTGCCGCCACCGGAGACCGGCGTGCCCAGTCCGACATCGAAATTGGAGTTGGCGTTGAACACCAGCGAGTTGACCGACAAGGTGCTGCCGGTGGCGCCGGCCAGATGACCGCCATCCGCCACGGTTACCGCCCCGCCGAGCGAGCCGCCGCCGGTCAGGGTGCCGCCGCTGTTGACCAGTACGCTGGCGCTGTCCAGCGCGCCACTGACGTTCAAGGTGCCGGCGTTGACCGTGGTGTTGCCGGTCAGGCTGTTGAGGCCGGTCAGGGTCAGCGTACCAGTGCCGAGTTTGCTCAACTCGCCGGTGCCGGTGAGCACGCCGTCAAAAAGGCTGCTGGCGTTGTTGCCGCCGATGCTCAGGGTGTTGCCGCCGCCGATCAGCGCTGTACCGCTACCGGTCAGGCTGGCGAGACTGCCGGAGCCGCCGAGGTTCAGCGTCGCCGCAGCGCCGAGATTGACTCCGGCATTGCTGCCCAATGCCGAGTTGCCCAGTGTCGTGAGGCTGCCCGACTGCACATCAAAGGTGCCGCTGAAGGTGTTGTTGCCGGACAGCGTCAGGTCGGCCAGACCATTCTTGGTCAGGGTGCCCGCCCCGGCGATTACGCCACCGAGCGTCAGGTTGTTGTTGCCAGCCACGCTCAGGTTGGCATTGACGTTGACGTTGTTGGCCAGCACCAGCGGCGCGGTGGTGTCGAGGGTCGACGCACCCGCCACGGTTACCGCGCCGGAGCCCAGGCCCGCCGAGGTGCCAAGGGTCACGGTGCCGGCGTTCAGTGTGGTGCCGCCGCTGTAAGTGTTAATGCCGTTGAGCGTCAGGTTCGACGCGCCGTTCTTGATCAGACCGCCGGTGCCGCTGACCACGCCGCTGAGCGCTACGTCGCTGCTGCCGGTATTGGTCAGATTGGCATTGAGCACCACGTTGTTGCCCAGCGACACCGAGGTGTTGCTGTCCAGCGCCGAGGCACCGGCCACGGTCAGGTTGCCCAGACCGAGTGCGCCGTTGCTGCCGGTGGTCAGTGTGCCGGCGTTGAGAGTGACGCCGCCGAGGAAATTGTTGGCCCCGCTCAGGATCAGGTTGGCCGCGCCATTCTTGGTCAGGCTGCCGGCGCCATTGATCGCGCCGCTCAGTGTCAGATCGTTGCTGCCGACAACACCAAGGTTGCCCGCCAGATTGATCGCGTTACCCGCCGTAAAGGCGCCGCTGGCATCCAGTGTGGTGCCGCTCGCCGCGTTCAGAGTGGCCGAGCCCAGCGCGCTGTTCGACGCCAGAATCAAGCCGCCCGCATTCAGCGCCACCGGCCCGAGGAAAGCGTTGTTGCCGCCGAGGGTCAGGCTGGCCGCGCCATTTTTGATCAGGCCACCAGTCCCGCCGATCACGCCGTTGAGGGTCAGCGCATTACTGCCGACCACCGTCAGATTGCCATTGAGCGTTGCCGCGTTCGCCAAAGTGACCGCTGTGTTGCTATCGAGTTGTGTGCCAGCGTTGGCGGTCAGCGTGCCGCTGCCCAGCGCGGTGTTGCTGCCGACGATGATCTTGCCGCCGTCCAGTTGCGTGCCGCCGGTGTAGCTGTTGGCACCGTTGAGTACCAGGGTGCCGGCATCGAGTTTGTTGAGGATGCCGCTGCCGTTGATGTCCACGCCGACCGTGGCGGTCACGCCCGGATCGACCCGCATCGCCGTGGTGCCGCCGGTGCCATTGACGGCGGTCAGCAGACCCGACGTGCCGTTGACCACGTTGTAGCCATCGGTGAGGAATTGCATCCCGGTGAACAGTTGCGTGCCGTTGACCGACACTGTGCCGGCCGTGCCCTGGAACACCGCAAAATCGCCGGCCCAGGTCTGGTTCAGCGTGCCGTTGGAATTGGTCCAGTTGGTGCCGCCGGCAGTCCATGTACCGGTGCCGCCGTCCACATTACCGTTCGGGATGGTCTGGCTGCCGTCCCAGAAACGCAGGTTGGTGTTCGGTGCCGACACCACCAGGTTCACCTGATTGCCAAGGGTCTGCACAAGGATGTCACCGAGGCCATAACCCACCGGCACACCGGCCACGGTCAGGCCGTTGTCGGTCAGTGCGCCGATGTAGTTGAACAAGCGATAGACACCGACGCCAAAGCCGCCGGCATCGGTGACGTTGAGGTTACCGTCGAGGGTCAGGTTGCCGCCGATGTTCATCAGCGAGGAGGTCGATGGCGTGGCGAGGCTCGCGTCGACATTGCTGTTGGCAGTGAGAATCAGCGACGAGGTGGACAAGGTGTTGCCCGAGGACAACGCCAGATGACCGCCGCTGTTAATGGTGATGAAGCCAAGCGCCGAACCGGTACCTGTGAGCGTGGCGCCGTTGTTGATATTGAGCTGGGTGCTGGCCAGCGAACCGGTGAGATTCAGCGTACCGCCGTTGACATTGGTGTTGCCGGTAAGGCCGTTGCTGCCGGTGAGGTTCAGCGTCCCGGTACCGACTTTGGTCAGCGCACCGCTGCCACCGAGGTCACCGTCAAAGGTGCTGGTGTTGCTCAGCCCCCCCACGGTCAAGGTATTGCCGCCGGCGATCTGCACACTGCCGCTGCCGCTCAAGCCGTTGAGGCTGGCGCTGCTGTTGAGATAGAGATTGGCACCGGCGCTGATGTTGGCGCCGGAGGTGTTGCCCAGCGCCCCGCTGCTCACGGTGGTGACGCTGCCGGAGGCGATGTTCAGCGCACCAGTGAAGGTGTTGTTGCCGCTGAGCGTCAGATCGCCAAAGCCGTCCTTGGTCAGGCTGCCGGCGCCATCGATCACGCCGCTGAGGTTCAGGGTGTTGCTGCCGGCCAGGGTCAGGCCGGCGTTGAGGGTGATGTTGTTGCCGACGCTCATGCCGGTGCTGGTGTCCAGCGTCGAAGCGCCACCGACGGTCAGGCCGCCACTGCCCAACGCAGCGGCCGAGCCCAGTGTCAGCGTACCCGCGTTGAGCGTGCTGCCACCGCTGAAGGTGTTGGTGCCGTTGACGGTCAGGTTGGCGCTACCGTTCTTGACCAGTTGGCCGGCGCCGCTGATCACGCCGCCGAGGGTCAGGTCCTGGGTGCCGCCGACGCTCAGCGCCGCATTGAGCACGACCGTGTTGGCCAGGCTGACCAGCGGCGAACTGCTGTCGAGCGTTGCCGCGCCGCCAACGGTCAACGCACCGGTGCCGAGCGCCGAACTGTTGCCGGCGGTCACCGTACCGGCGTTCAGCGTGGTGCCGCCGGCGTAGGTGTTGGTGCCGTTGAGGTTGAGATTGGCCGCGCCGTTTTTCACCAGGCTGCCGGCTCCGGCGACAGTGCCGGTGAGGGTCAGGTCTGCGCTGCCACCGATGTTCATCGCACCGGCCAGGTTGACCTGATTGCCCAGCGTGACGGCAGTGTTGGTGTCCAGCGTGGTGCCGGCTGCCGCGTTCAGCGCACCGCTGCCCAGCGCGGTATTGCTGCCGACGATCAGCTTGCCGACGTTGAGTGCGGTGTTGCCGAAGTAGGTGTTGGCGCCGTTGAGAATCAAATCAGCGGGGCCACTTTTGGTCAGGCCGCCAACTCCGGAAACCACCCCTGCAAGCGTCAGCGCATTGCTGCCGCCGATGGTCACGTTGCCGCCGAGGTTGACGTTGTTCGCCAGGCTGGTCGCGGTGCTGGCGTCCAGCGTGGTGTTGTTGCCAGCGTTGAGCACGCCGGTGCCGAGCGCGGTGTTGGAGCCGACGATCAGTGTCCCGGCGTTCAGCGACGTAGAGCCGGTGTAGGTATTGGCGCCGGTGAGGGTCAGGGTCGAAGCGCCAGTCTTGATCAGGTTGCTGCTGCCGCTGATCACGCCGCCGAGGGTCAGCGGGTTGGCACCGCCGGCAGTCAGGTTGGCGTTCAGGGCAATCGCGTTGTTCAGCGTCACGTTGGCGCTGCTGTTAAGCGTTGCGCCCGCACCGCCCACGGTCAACGTGCCGGTGCCGAGTGCCGCGCCGTTGCCGACGGTCAGGCTGCCGGCGTTGAGCGCGGTGCCACCGGTGAAGGTGTTGGCGCCGTTGAGGGTCAGGTTGGCCGTGCCGTTCTTGATCAACTGGCTGGCGCCGCTTAGCACGCCGCCGAGGATCATGCCGTTGCTGCCGCCGATGGCCAGGTTGCCGTTGAGGGCGACGTTGTTGTTGAGGATGACCGAGGTGTTGCTGTCGAGGGTCGCGGCGTTCGCGACGGTCAGGTCGCCGCTGCCCAATGCGGCGGCGTTGCCAACGGTCAGGGTGCCGGCATTCAGCGTGGTTCCGCCACTGAAGGTGTTGGCGCCGTTGAGAATCAGGTTGGCCGCGCCGTTCTTGGTCAGCCCGCCACTGCCGCTGACTATGCCGCCGAGAGTCAGATTGGCGTTGCCGGCGATGTTCAGGTTGCCGCCGAGGGCGACCGCGTTGCTCAGCGCCACGGTGGTGCTGGCGTCGAGGGTGGTGCCCGCCGCCGTGGTCAGTGCGCCGGTGCCCAGCGCGGTGTTGGAGCCGACGATCAGCGTGCCATTATTCAGCGCGGTGCCACCGGAGAACGTGTTGTTGCCGCTGAGGGTCAGGTTCGCAGTGCCGCCCTTGATCAGGTTGCCGGCGCCGCTGATGACACCACTCAAACCAAGCGCCTGAGTGCCACCGATGGTCAGCCCGCCTGCCAGCGCGACGGCATTGGCTAACGTCACGGCGGCGGTCGCATCCAGCGTGGTGCCGGCCGCCGCGTTCAATGCGCCCGTGCCGAGGGCGGTGTTGCTGCCAACGAGCAAGCTGCCGCCATTGAGTGCGGTGGTGCCGCTGTTGGTGTTGTTGCCGGTCAGGGTCAGGCTGGCGCTGCCGCTCTTGGTGATCGCACCGGTGCCGGAGACGATGCCGCCCAGGGTCAGCGCATTGCTGCCGAGCACGTTCAGCGCACCGGTGATGCCGACGTTGTTGCCCAGTGTCACGTTGCCGGTGCTGTCGAGGCTGGTGCCGTTGCTGGTGTTGAGCACACCGGTACCCAGTGCGTTGTTGTTGCCGACGCGCAAGGCCCCGGCACTGAGACTGGTGATCCCGGTGTAGGTGTTGATGCCGTTGAGGGTCAGGCTGCCGCTGCCGGTCTTGGTCAGGTTGGCGGCGCCGCTGATTACCCCGCCCAAGGTCAACGCACCGGTGCCGGTTGCGGTGAGGGTGCTGTTGAGCGTGATCGCGTTAGCCAGTGAAATCGGTGCCGTCGCTGAAATGCTCGAAGAGCCGCCAACCGTGATGCCACCGGTACTGAACGACTGGTTGTTGCCCACCAGCACCACACCGCCATTGAGCACGGTGTTGCCGGTGTAAGTGTTGATGCCGTTGAGGTTGAGCTGGCCGCTGCCGATCTTGGTCAGGCCGCCCGTGCCGGAAATCACCCCGTTGAGGGTCGTGCCGTTGATGCCCTGCAGGGTCAGGCCGCCGGCGCCCAGGTTGATCTGGTTGGCCAGCGTCAAACCGGCATTGCTGGCCTGCAGGATCCCGCCGTTGGACGTCAGCACGCCGCTGCCGAACGCCGCGTTGTCATTGAACTGCGCCACACCGCCATTGAGCGTGGTCGCACCGCTGACCAACGGCCCCTGCAAGGTCCACGTGCCGCTGTTGAGGGTCAGGTTGTTGAAGTTGACGTAGGTGGCGCTGGACGCCGTGCCCGTCCCGGTGGTGCCGCCGCCAAGGCCGATCGGGTTTTGCAGAATCAGCGTGTTGGTACCCGCCGCGCCGCCATCGATCGTTCCGGTCGGGGCGAAGGTCAGGTTGATGCCGATCAGGCCACCGAGGCCGACGGAGACTTGCACACCGTCGCCGACGTTAACGCTGGAACCGGTGATCGCGTAGAAGGTGTTGGTGCTGCCCGCCCCCATCGACACACCGCCGGTGATGTTGCCGGCGTTGGTGAAGGTGTTGCCCGCCACTGACGTTTCGAACGCAATCCGGCCATTGATGGTGCCGCTGGCACTGTTGGTCATGTTGACTTGCGAACCGCCATACACCCCGACCACCGGGGTATCGGCCAGGGTGATGCCGCCGACCGACAGCCCGGTGGAGGTGATGGTGCCGTCGTTGGTGATGGTCGTGGTGCCCGACACCGAGTTGTTCACGGCAATCCCCAGCCCGTCGATGCTGGTCAGGTTGAGCCCGAGCAACATGCCGGTGCCGCGAATCAGCCCGGTGGCGTTGTTGACGATGCTCACCGTGCTGGTCGCGCCAGTACCGATGAACGCACCGCCACTGAGGATCGACACCAGGCCCAGCAAGGCCGGGTCGAGGGTGCCGGAGTTGTTCAGGTTGATGTTGGCCCCGGTCAGGTTGAGCACCTTGCCGCCCAGGGTGGCGTTCATCTGCGCTCCGTTGGTGACGTTGACCGTCAGGCCGCTGGTGGCACTGCTGTAGTCATTGAGAAACAGCGGCAGCGTCGGGACGCCCGAACAGGTAATCGTCGAACCTGCCGCCGAGCAGGTCGCGAGCGCCTGCTCGCTGACGCCGCCGAACAACAGTCCGGCGACGCTCAGGTGCACAGCAAGGGAAAGTGGGGAAAAACGCGAAACGAGGGCGACACCAAACCTTGCTTCCACGGGCTACTCCTTGTCGTGGCCAAATTCTTCCTTGAAGGCGTGGGAGACGTGCTTATTCCACACGCGAATCAAGACTGCGACGGTCATCACAAAACCGCGTCTTGGCTGACAAGCTAGTAGACGCCCCGCAATGGGGCACTGATTAAATGGTGTTAATACTTTAATACTAGAACCGTCTAGAACGCGGGTTTCGGCCAGTAAACACTGGAGTCGACGGCAGCTGACTCCCCCTGTGGGAGCGGGCTTGCTCGCGAAAGCGGTGTATCTGAGAAGGATGTGTCACCTGACCCGACGCCTTCGCGAGCAAGCCCGCTCCCACAGGAGAATTTCAGCGTTTAAAAGAAACTGGTACGCCTTGTGCAAACGTTTGCGACCTGCCGATAACGGCTTTTTCGTAACAAAACCGTACAGACCCGCAGAATCCGGGCCTCGATCCGCAAAAAAAGGACTTTGAATGCACGCTGCTTCCCGTCTTCGCGCCCCGTTTGCGCGCACGTTTGCTGTTTCCCTGCTACTGACCGGCGTTACCGGAGTTCTCAGCCACAGCGCATTGGCGCAACCGGCGCTGCCCGACGAATCCGCTCAGGGCGAAGCCCTCAGCCCGGAAGCTGCCCCGCCGAAAAAAGGCGCTTACCTGTCGGACTGGTACAACCAGGACCTGACACTGATCGGCAGCAAGGACATCAGTTTCGGGCCGCAACCAGCCGACGATATCTATCTGGAATACGAGTACTTCGGGCGCAAGGGTCCGTTCGAGCTGTACGGCTACGTCGACATTCCGAAGATCTTCAACATCGGCAACAGCCACGACAAAGGCGTGTGGGATCACGGCTCACCGGTGTTCATGGAACACGAGCCGCGCATCTCCATCGACTACCTCGCCGGCCGC
Source organism: Pseudomonas fluorescens (assembly GCF_004683905.1). Classification (NCBI taxonomy): domain Bacteria; kingdom Pseudomonadati; phylum Pseudomonadota; class Gammaproteobacteria; order Pseudomonadales; family Pseudomonadaceae; genus Pseudomonas; species Pseudomonas fluorescens. Next base: position 2,197,511 of record NZ_CP038438.1, on the reverse strand, counting down.
AGCCTGGCCATCGGCCCGTTCAAGGAATGGTACGTGGCGTTCGACTGGATCTACGATCACGGCAGCCGTAAAGAGAACCGCGCCAACACCCTGTACAGCGGCTTCGGCACCGACATCGACACCCATTCGCGGGTCAACCTGTCGGCCAACCTGTACGGGCGCTACCAGTGGGAAAACTACGGCGCGAGCAATGAGTATTCGTGGGACGGCTACCGCGCGCAGCTCAAGTACATCGTGCCCATCGACAAATTCAGCAACGGCGCGTCGCTGACCTACATCGGTTTCACCAACTTCGACTTCGGCTCGGACATCCACAAGGACAACCCGGCACGTACCGCCAATGCCACGGTGGCGACCAACGTGTTGCTGTATTCGTTCACCCACCTGCGCTTCACCCTGGTCGGCCGTTATTTCCACAACGGCGGCAACTGGGAGGACGGCAGTGAGCTGAACTTCGGCGACGGCAATTTCCGCGCACGCTCCAATGGTTGGGGTTACTACGCCGGCATCGGCTACCAGTTCTGAAATCAGGAGATTTTCATGCAAGCAATGACGCGTCTGACCCTGGCCGCTGCGGCCCTGCTCTCTTCCACGGCGTGGGCGGCTGAAGCGCCGATCCAGCCGAAAGTCGTGCTGATCACCATGTTCGCCCCCGAGGCGCAGAACTGGATCGAGCGCCTCGACCTGAAACAGGAAATCCGCGTGCCGGGGCTGTCCGCCGAGTACCCGAGCATTCGCTGCAACAGCCAGCAGGTGTGTCTGCTGACCACCGGCATGGGCCAGACCAACGCTGCCGCCTCGACCCTGGCCCTGGCCCTGTCGCCGAAATTCGACCTGCGCAAAAGCTGGTTTCTGATCGCCGGGATCGCCGGCATCAGCCCGAAACACGGGACCATCGGCACCGCCGCGTGGGCGCATTACCTGGTGGAATTCGGCACGCAATGGGAGCTGGATTCGCGCGACGCGCCGGCGAGCTGGCCGACTGGCTACCTGGGCATCAACACCAAGGGGCCCAACGAAAAACCGCCGCTGGACTACAAGACCGAAGTCTTCGAACTCAACCCGACACTGCAGGCCAAAGCCTTCGCCCTGAGCCACAAGGTCGAACTGAGCGAGAGCAAGGAGTCGGCGGCGTGGCGCCGGAAATACCCGTCGGCCCCGGCCAATCAGCCGCCCGTGGTCACGCGCTGCGACACGCTGGCGGGCAACACCTGGTTCTCCGGTACACGCCTGAGCGAACGCGCCGAGGTCTGGACCAAACTGCTGACCGATAACAAGGGTGAATACTGCACCACACAACAGGAAGACAACTCCACCTATGAAGCGCTGCTGCGTGCCAGTCGCGAAGGTCTGGTGGACGTGCAGCGTCTGGCCGTGGTGCGTGCCGGCTCTGACTTTGATCGGCCGGCACCGGGCGGCAGTGAAGTGGACAATCTGCTCAAGTACGCCGATCAGGGCGGGTTCGTGCCGGCGCTGGAAAATCTCTATCGCGCGGGTAATCCGCTGGTGCAGGACATTCTGAAACACTGGTCGGCGTGGGAAAACGGCGTTCCGCAATCCTGAGTACAACACGGTAAAAATGTGGGAGCGGGCTTGCTCGCGAATGCGGTGTATCAGCCAATACTTGCTTCGCTGACATACCGCTTTCGCGAGCAAGCCCGCTCCCACAGTTGTTTTGCGGTGTCAGGGAATCAGGATGACCTTGTCGCCACTGCCCTGATTCACCTGCGCGTAGCTGTCCACCCCCTCCGCCAATGGCACCTGCACCAACCCCTGCGGCAACGGCAACAGATCCTCATCAAAGAACCGCCCAAACTGCTCGAGCATCGCCGCACAGGCTTGCACGCCGTACAGCAGCGAGTTGATCCCGACCACCGAACCGCCCTTGCGGTACAACGCCAGCGCCGGCAACTGCACATGGCCGTCGACCGGTGCGGCGATGATCGCGATGCGGCCGAACGCTGCCAGTGCCGCCACCGAGGCCGGCAGCCAGAAGCCGGTGGTGTCGAAGATCACGTCAGCGCCACCGCTGTACACCGCGTTGACCTGCGCGCCGAGGTCTTCGGGTTTATCCAGCTGAATCGTCTGGAAGCCCTGCGCCTGCAACTCCTTGACCTGCTCCGGCCGCCGCGCCGCTGCCAGTATCTGCGCGCCGCGCACCTTGGCCAGCGCCAACGCCGCCGTGGCCACCGCGCCGCCACCGATCACCAGCAAACGGGTTTCAGCCGTCACCAAGCTACGCTCCAGCGCATCCCACGCCGTGGTGTACGGCACGCCGAGGCTGGCCGCCTGGGCGAAACTCAAGTGCGACGGTTTGTGCGCCACGCCATTGGCTGGCAGTTTGACGAACTGCGCGTGCGAGCCATCGGCGAAAAAGCCCAGTTCACGCCCGGTGCCCCAGACTTCCTGACCGAGCAACGCCTGCGGGCCTTCGACCACGACACCGGCAAAATCACGCCCGGGAATCCGTGGCAACGTGGTGTACGGAAATCGCCCGAGCACGTTCTTCACATCGCTGGGGTTCAGACCGGCCGCCTTGATCTCGACCAGCACTTCATCAGCGCCGGGCACCGGGGTCGGTACGTCGACGAAATGCAGGGAAGACAGATCGCCGGTTTTATCGAATTGCAGTGCTTTCATGAGGACATCCATCAAAGGGAAAAAGGAATTCAGGACAGCCAACCGGCGACCAGTTGCCGGCCCATCGGCCACAGCTGCTCACCCGCGAGCATGCCCAGCAGCCCCACCAGCGCGATGGCCGGAGGTGCCGGGGAACGAAAATCCAGCGCGCCATAGAGCAGGCCGACACCGAGACCGATGGCCAGCGAAATCAGGTAGTTCATGGAGGAAACTCCGCCGCGTGAAAGGAATGGGCAGAGTCTAGGGAAGGATCGGCAGAGGTGTCGGCCAAGGACTTCTGAATTTCGGCCAACTCCCCGCGTTCACTGCCGTCCCCTGTGGGAGCGGGCTTGCTCGCGAAGGCGGCGGGTCAGTCACTTTATGCTTCACAGACAAACCGCTTTCGCGAGCAAGCCCGCTCCCACAGGGATTGCGTTCAGGTGGCCGTAAATTGCGAAGGCGCCACGCCCAGTTCGCGCCGGAACATGTCACTGAAACTGCTCGGCGAATACCCCAGCTCGCGAGCGATCGCGCTCACCGGCACGCCCTGAATCAACTCGGCCACCGCCGTCGCCAGTTGCACCTGCCGCCGCCATTCGGCGAAGCCCATGCCCAGGCTGTCCTTGAACAACCGCGCCAGCGTGCGCACACTCGCCCCGGCGTTTTCCGCGTGCTGTTCGAACGGAATGTCCAGCGACGGTGCCGCCATCACCGCCTGGCACAAATTCATCAGGCGCCGGTCGGAATCGTCCGGCAGCGGGATCTTCAATTGTGAGCGCCGGGCACGCTTGAGCTCCAGCAACGCCAGCCCGACCAAGGCGTCGTAATAAGCCGGCTCACCGCTGTCGCCCTGCTCCACCAGCCCGACGATCAACTCGCGCAACAGCCCACCGACCTCGATCACCTGCACCGTCGGATCCAGCGTTGCCGCCAGCACCGGGCGCAGGTAGATATTGCGCATTTGCAAGTCCGAGACCACGCGAATTCCATGCGGCACCCCGGGTGGCAACCACACCGCGCGCTGCGGCGGCACCACCAGTGCCTCATGCGGGGTTTCAACCCACATCACCCCGCTCATTGCATACAGCAACTGCCCCCAGACATGCTCGTGCGGCTCGATGAACAAACCACGCGGATAGGTACGCGCCAGCGGTTGCACCGGCACATCGGTATCCGTGAGATCGGGGGGTGCGGCGAGGGCCATGGCGAGCATTCATTGGGGTTGGCGGAAGGCGCATGGTAACCAGTCGGTCACAGCGTCGACAACGATAGATACCGTCGGACAATCCGAGTGAATTTTCCCGACGCGCCGCGATCCTTCTAATACCACAGGGAGGATTACGGGCTTTATGAACAACGCAAAACTGTTTGTCATCGATTACACCCTTCACGGCACGCCTAAGTCGTTCATTATCCGCTCGGACAGAATGGACAACGCCGAGGCGTGGCACTGGGCAAGCTGCGACGCCGGTGTGGGTCGCATCCCGCGTTTCGGCCGGGAAAAAGTGCAAAAGACCAGCAAACCGATGGCGGAGAAATTCGGCGTGGAAAACGTCACATGGCGACCGGCGAGCTAGACTCTCGTCAGGCGATGGGGACTCTTGGGGGGCGTACACAATGACCAGCATCTTCAGCCCGGCGCATCTGGATTACGGACTGGACACCCTGTTCGGACGTATCACCAAAATCGTGGACTGTCGGGTGGGTCTTGAGGCTGTCGAAGACGACCCGTATAGCTTCGCCCTGCGTGTGCCGGCGCCGTTACCGGAAGACCTCGACCAGGCGAAAACCGTGGTGGTCAGGGTTGACGGGCGACGACTGCAAGGCACGGTGCGCCGTACCGAACGGCTGGATGATGAAAGCCTGAAACTGCAAGTGGAGCCTGATTAGGCTCCACTTTTTTTGCGCGCGGTTATTTGGGGTGGGCGCAATGGCAGCCTTTGCTTGAACACTCTTCACCGCCCTTGTGGTGGTGAGCGCAGGCTTCACAGCAATAGTGTTTGCCGTGTACGGCGTAAGAGTGGTCGCCTTCTTTGATGGTGCATTTGCAGTTGGGGCAGTCGCATTTTCTATCGGGCATGGGGGCAGACTCCTTTTTGGGTGGTTGTCTGGGCTTTTGGGATAAGCCGTAAATACCAGTGTAGGAGCTGACGAAGGCTCGGGCCGCGTTCGGACGATCTTTTGATCTGGGTTTTTTGGGGGGATTGGGTGTATATCCGTTGCTGCGGTAACGGCCTCCTATGGTTTCGCTCTTACAGCGAGTCACCTTTTCCAAACGCCGAAAAGGTAACCCAAAAGGCTTTGCCCCGGCGTACGGCACTTCGCTTAGGCTCAGTGTTCCCTCGCTACGGTGTCCATCCGGGGGCATCGCCTCCGGTTTGCTTCGCTGCACCTCCTCTCGATGTATGCGGCTTCGCCGCATGGCGCTGCGCGCCTAACCCCCGGATGGACACCTCCGCTCGGCCTGCCGAAGGGGCAAAAAATCAAAAGCAAAAGCCACATCAAAAGCCAGATCAAGAGCCCCTCCCCCTAGCCCTCTCCCGGAGGGAGAGGGAACTGATCGCGGTGTTTGGGAGAGGTGCGCCGACGTGAAACACCCAGTCGAACTCAGGTTCTGAAAGGCTCAAAAATCGGCTCCCTCTCCCTCGGGAGAGGGCTGGGGTGAGGGGTAGATCCAACACAGAACACAAGCCGACCGCATGCTTTTCCACCACTCAACAGGATGAGCGCAAGCTCGGCTGCAGCTTTTGATCTTGATCCACGGGCGACGTCGGAAGGCTGAGTGGAGGGATTCATCCGGGGGTGGGAGCGCAGCGACCGTTTGGCGCAGCCAAACACAGCGAGAGGAGGTGCAGCGAAGCAAACCGTAGGCGCTGCGCCCGGATGAAGCCCGGAGCGAAGGGACCCCGAGCCCCAGCGAGCGGGCCGAACGTAGGAGCAAGCGTTTTTTTGCTTACTTTTTTTAGGCGTTTGTAAAAAAAGTGAGTCGCCGTAAGGGCGAAACCCTAAGTGGCCGTTACCGCAGCAACGGATATACACCCAATCTCAATCAGAACGACGAATACTGCTCCGATACATAAAAACCAAAGCCAACCCCAGACACACCATCGCCAACACCCGCGAGGATGAAAGCTCGATCGCCGGATTCCCCAGCCAGCCAAAATTATCGATCAACATCCCCATCCCAAGTTGGCCAACAATCACCGCAACAGTCGCCACCGCAGTCCCCACAACAGGCACCGCGCCAACCATGACCATCATGTAAACCACGCCAAACAGCGCCCCGCAGACCTGCCACTTCGGCACATCGAGCAAACTCACCGCATGCGCCGGTTCAAAAAACACGATCAACAACCCGGTGACCACAGCCCCGACGAAAAACGTCAGCAAACTGCTGCGCAACACCCCGACGCTTTCACCAAGGCGCCCATTGATCGCCGCCTGCACACTCAACACCGCGCCAGCCAACACCACCACCGCCAACAAAATAACCAGACTCATATTCTCAACCCCGCGCAATCAGAACCAGTGCCACCACAATCAACCCCAACGCCAGCCAGCGCTCGGCATTGACCTTCTTGCGCGTCGCGCCGAACCAGCCGAAATGGTCAATCAGCACACTATTGCCGACCTGCCCGGACAAAATCGCGATCATCGTCATCGCAATCCCGATATGCGGCGTCGCCAGGGTCAGCACCACCACGTACATCGGCCCCAGAAACCCGCCGATCAATTGCCAACGCGGCAGATCAGTCAGCGCCGGGCCTTTCTGCGGGCCGGCGAACAACAGCAGCAAAAACAGAATCGCCGAACCCACGCCGAAGATGCTCAAGGTCGCCCACAGATGCCCGACCTGCTCCCCCAGCGGCCCCAGTAATCCGGCCTCCACCGACAGGCCCATGCCGGCCAGAATCACCAGCGGCAGCAACAACAGGCGCAACCACGACCGGGTCGCCGGCGCCGGCACACTCACTTCATCCAATGTCTGCATCATCCAAAACCCACGCAAGTAAACGATGGCGCGGATTATCGGCTGGCGTATCTGTGCGATAAATGGGAGCATCCTGACAACACTTTTGCGCAACTCGCACAGCAGGACGATTAATGCACGGGCTTAACGAACTGGGCTTCAAGGCACTCAGGCTGTTTGTGGCGGTGCTCGACCACGGCCGTTTTTCCGAAGTCGCCCGGCGCGAGGGCGTGGCGCCCTCTTCAATTTCACGGCAGATCCAGTTGATGGAGCAGGCGCTGAACCAGCAATTGCTCTACCGCCACACCCGCGCCGTGACGCCGACCGAGGCCGGGCGCATGCTCGGCCACCATGCGCGGCTGGTGCTGGTGCAACTGGAAGAGGCCGAGCAGGCGTTGCAGGAGCAGCAAAGCGAACCCACCGGGCTGGTGCGGATCAACGCGCCGGTGGTGTTCGGCCAACGGCATCTGACGCCGTGGCTCGGTCAGTTGTGCGCGCGCTATCCGAAGCTGCAACTGGACATCCAGCAGACCGACCATTACGTCGACCCGTTGCAGGAAGGCGCCGACCTGCTGTTCCGCATCGGCCCGCTGCACGACTCGAGCATGCAGGCGCGGATTCTGGCGCCGCACCGCTTTCAGGTCGCGGCCAGCCCGGCTTACCTGAAGCGTCACGGCACGCCGCAGCATCCCGACGAACTCGCGCAACACCAGTGCCTGGCCTACAAAGGTGCGACCGGTCAGCAACGCTGGTTTTTCCGTCAGGATCAGGACGACTGGACGCCTTACTCGGTCAAAGGCCCGATCACTGGCAACCACGCCGACACCCTCACCCAGGCCGCCGAACAAGGCTTGGGGCTGGTGATGTTTCCGTCCTGGTTGATTGGTGAAGCGGTGCGCGAAGGCACGCTGGTGCCGGTGTTGCGCGAGTATCAGGTGTCGAACAGCCTGGAGCCGCAGCAGATCGCAGTGCTGTGGCCGGGGAGTCGAAGGTTGTCGGTGAAGGTGCGGACGGTGATTGATTTCTTTGTTGAGTGCTTCGGCGAAGTGCCGTACTGGGACAGACCTTGAAGCTGAAAATCAAAAGCCCCTCACCCTAGCCCTCTCCCAGAGGGAGAGGGGACTGATCGGGGGATAGTCAAGAGATACGCTGACATGAGCGATCGGCTTTGAATCCATAATCGACTGGTTTTTTCAGGTCGATGTATGACGCGAGACGCTGCGGTCGGTTCCCTCTCCCCCCGGGAGAGGGCTAGGTTGAGGGCCCGCTTGAGGATTCACACAATTATCAGATGCGGAACTGGCCCACCAGCTTGCCCAATCGCTGGCCAAGTTCGGCCAGGCTGCGCGAAGTCTGCGCGCCCAACTGGGTCTCATCCGCCACGCTGTCCACCGCCACCGCGATCTGATGCACGCTGCGGTTGATCTCTTCGGCCACCGCGGTTTGTTCCTCGGCTGCGCTGGCGATCTGCGCGTTCATCGAGTTGATCGTCGCGATCAGGTCAGCCATGGCATCCAGCGACGCCCCGGCCTGATTGGCCTGCGCCGAAGTGCCATCGCCCGCTTCACTGGAACGGCGCATCGCCTCGACCGCCGACTGCGTGCCGGCCTGCAGGCGATCGATCATGCCCTGAATTTCCTGAGTGCTGATCTGCGTGCGGCTGGCCAGTGCCCGCACTTCGTCCGCCACCACTGCAAAGCCGCGCCCGGCCTCCCCGGCGCGCGCCGCTTCAATCGCCGCGTTCAGTGCCAGCAGATTGGTCTGCTCGGCAATCGAACGAATCACCCCGAGCACGCCGACAATCGACGACACGTCCTGCTGCAGGCTGTCGAGCGACACGCCGCTGCTGCGAATGTCATCCACCAGCGCATGAATCTGCTTGATGCTGCCGGCCACCACGCGTTTGGCGCTCTGGCCTTCTTCATCAGTCTGTTGCGCGGCGACCGCGGCGTTCTGCGCGCTCTTGGCGACTTCCTGGGCGGCGGCGGACATCTCGTTGATCGCCGTGGCGACCTGATCGGTTTCGTGGCGCTGACGCTCCATCGCCTGATCGGAACGCTGGGCCTGATCCGACACCTGGGTCACCAGGCCGGTGAGTTGCGTGGTCATCTCGGTGATCTGCCGCACCAGGCCGTGAATCTTGTCGACGAAGCGGTTGAACGAGCCGGCCAGTTCGCCGAGTTCGTCCTGGCTGGTGATGTTCAACCGGCGCGTGAGATCGCCCTCGCCCGCCGCGATGTCGTCGAGGTTGGCTTTCATCAGGTTCAACGGCCGCAGAATGGTGTTGGCCAACAGCATCCCCGCGATGGCAATCACCAGCAACACCACCACCGCCACGCCGACGATACTGAGGATCACGCCTTGCATGCGCTCCTGCACTTGCGCCTCGACCACCGCCACTTGCGCTTCAATGCCGTCGAGGTTGACCGAGGTACCGACCGCCATATCCCACTTCGCCAGGTACTCGGTGTAGCCGAGTTTCGGCACCAGCACGCTGGCATTGCCCGGCAGCGGTGAGTTGTATTGCAGATAGTGGGTGCCGTCCTTCGCCACTTTCACCAGGCCGAGGTTGACGTAGACGCCATTCGGATCGCGGTTGTCCTTGAAGCTTTTGCCCACGCCTTCGGGGTCGTTGGCCTTGAACAGGCGCACGGTCTCGGAGTCGTAGCCGAAGAAGTAGCCGTCCTTGCCGTAGCGGATGCCCGACAGCAGCTTGATCGCCTGCGCCCGCGCCGCGTTGTCACCGGGGGCGGCTGCGTCGTACAGCGGTTTGATCGTGGTCATGGCCACGGCGACGTAACTTTGCAGGGTGGCCTTGGCATCGGCGAGCAAGCGCTCGCGGGTCTGTTCGACCTCGGTGTGCGCCTGCTGCTGGAGGATGAATAGCGTGGTCAGGCTGATGACCAGCGCAAAGAGCAGCACCGGCAGGACGGCAAGGGACAGGACTTTGGCCTTGAGACTCAAGCGCATGGGGGGGCTCACTCTTTTGGTTTTATTGGCGTGGTTAAAGGCGTTAACGGCACGCGAAAGCAAAAGTTGAGCGGGGGTTCACCGCATTCCTCTGTGGGAGCGGGCTTGCTCGCGAAGGCGTCGTGTCAGTCAACATTTATGTTTCTGATACACCGCTTTCGCGAGCAAGCCCGCTCCCACAGAGGATTGGCGGGTTTAGAGGACCATCGCGGCCACCCAACCGAACGCCAGCAGCGGCAGGTTGTAGTGCAGGAAGGTCGGGACCACGGTGTCCCAGATGTGGTGATGCTGGCCATCGACATTCAGACCGGAGGTCGGGCCCAGCGTCGAGTCCGAGGCCGGCGAGCCGGTGTCGCCCAGCGCCCCGGCGGTGCCGACGATGCACACGATGGCCATCGGGCTGAAGCCCAGCTGCACGCACAGCGGCACGAAAATCGCCGCCAGAATCGGCACCGTGGAGAACGACGAGCCGATACCGATGGTCACCATCAGGCCCACCAGCAGCATCAACAGCGCGCCGATCGCCTGACTGTGATCGATCCACGCCGCCGCGCTTTCGACCAGCGAGCGCACTTCGCCGGTGGCCTTGAGCACTTCGGCGAAACCCGAGGCGGAGATCATGATGAAGCCGATCATCGCCATCATCTTCATGCCTTCGGTGAACAGGTCGTCAGTCTCACGCCATTTGACGATGCCCGACGCCGAGAAGATCAGGAACCCGGCCAGTGCGCCGATAATCATCGAGTCCAGCAGCAACTGAATGATGAACGCGGCGGCAATCGCCAGACCGGCTATGGCGATGGTCTTCGGGTTGTACGCCACGCTGACTTGCTCGACTTGTTCGATCTTCTGCAGATCGTAAACGCGCTTCTTGCGATAGCTGAAAAACACCGCCAGCAACAGGCCGAAGACCATGCCCAGCGCCGGAATCGCCATGGCGTGCATGACGTTGATCTGGCTGATATCGACCCCGGCCTTGCTGACGTTGGCCAGCAGGATCTGGTTGAGGAAAATGTTGCCGAACCCCACCGGGAACACCATGTACGGGGTGATCAGGCCGAAGGTCATGACGCAGGCGATCAACCGGCGATCCAGCTGCAACTTGGTCAGCACATATAACAGTGGCGGCACCAGCAGCGGAATGAACGCAATGTGGATCGGCAGGATGTTCTGCGAGGCAATCGCCACCACCCACAGCAGACCGATCAGCAGCCACTTGACGCTGCCGCCGCCGGTCGAATGCTGGCGGTCAACCATCGCCAGGGCCTTGTCGGCCAGCGCATGGGCCAGGCCGGACTTGGCAATCGCCACGGCGAAAGCGCCGAGCAATGCGTAGGACAACGCCACCGTCGCCCCGCCACCCAGGCCGCTGTTGAACGCCTTGAGCGTGGCGTCGATGCCCAGACCACCGGTCAGGCCACCAACCAGCGCACCGACGATCAGGGCGATCACCACGTGCACACGGGACAGGCTGAGGATCAGCATGACGCCGACCGCAGCAATCACTGCATTCATTTCACTACCTCAAAAACACTGCGATGAAATCATCACCGCCAGACAGGATGAGTCCGCCAACGGTTAACCGGCGGATTTGCAAAGAGGGTCTTATTAGAAGGGCGCGCACTGTGCCGCAGAGTGGCGGCGGTGTCAAAGCGAGCGGCTGAACTGAAATGTAACGGGCAATGGAGAACCCTGCGGTAAGGAGATCAATGTAACGGGCAATGGAGAACCGTGTGGCGAGGGGATTTATCCCCGATCGGCTGCGCAGCAGTCGCCAAACCTGACTATGCAATTTCTCTGAACGATTGTGAGGGCGGCTTCGCCCCCCCATCGGGGATAAATCCCCTCACCACAGGTATCTGATCGCCAGCATGCGGCAATTGGTCATATTGCGCTTGAACAATAAAGAAAGCCGAAACGCGGCCGTTACAGTGCAAAGTCTCAGATATTTATCGAATAAGGACGTCTCCATGTCGCTCAGACAACTTTCCATTCAATGGAAAATCACCCTGCTCGCCGGCCTGTGCCTGGCGGGCATCGTGACCCTGCTGGTGGGTCTTTCGCTGTATCGCATGGAGCACAGCTCCGAGCTGGTGAAGGCTTCGAGCATGGAGATGCTGACCGAGTCGGCCCAGGCGCGCATTGAGTCGCAGGGTGAGGTGCAGGCTGCCGGCATTCGCCAGCAGTTCATGGATGCCTATCAGTACGGCCACGGCTTCTCGCGTCAGGTGCTGTTCCTGCGTGAACAGGCCGAGAAGCGCTTCCTCGACGCCTTCGATCTGCGCGAAGACATGACCCGTCAGGTCAAGTCCGCGCTGCAAGCCAACCCGGATCTGCTCGGTCTGTCGCTGGTGTTCGAAGCCAATGCGCTGGACGGCAAAGATGAGCTGTTCGCCGGTCAGGCCGAGCTGGGCAGCAACGACAAGGGCCGCTTCGCCCTGTACTGGTCGCAGCCGACTCCCGGCAAAGTCACCTCGATGGCCCTGCCGGAAAGCGACATGGCCGACACCAGCACCGGCCCCAGCGGTCAGGCGGCCAACGCCTGGTTCACCTGTCCGCGCACCACGCTCAAGCCATGCGTGATCGAACCGTACTTCTATGTGATCGACGGCCAGAACGTGCTGATGACCAGCATCGTCTTCCCGCTGATGGTCAACGGCAAAGTCATCGCCTCGCTGTCGGTGGACATCAATCTCAACAGCCTGCAGGCGATCAGCCAGGGCGCGAGCAAAAAGCTCTACGACGGCCAGACCGCCGTGAGCATCATCAGCCCCACCGGCCTGCTCGCCGGCTACAGCCCGGACGCCAGCAAACTGAACAAGCGCCTGGATGCCGTGGATACCGTCAGCGGCGCTGAACTGCTGCGTCAACTCGCCGCCAGCAGCAGCGTCAGCAGCCTGCACAGCAACGGCCAGTTGAAAGTGCTGTCGCCGTTCCAGCCGATCCCCGGCGGCCCGTCGTGGGGCGTGTTGCTCGACGTGCCGGAAAAGGTGCTGGTCAGCCGCGCCGAAGCGCTCAAGCAGCAACTGGATGCGAGCAACAACTCCGGCACCCTGATCGAGCTGAGCCTCGGCGTGCTGGCGGCATTGGTCGGCCTGCTGCTGGTGTGGCTGATGGCGCGCAGCGTGACCAAACCGATCCTCGGCGTGGCCCACATGCTCGAAGACATTGCCAGTGGCGAAGGTGATCTGACCCGGCGTCTGGCGTATGACAAGAAAGATGAACTCGGTCAACTGGCCGGCTGGTTCAACAAGTTCCTCGACAAGTTGCAGCCGATCATCGCCGAGGTGAAGCACTCGGTGCAGGATGCGCGCAACACCGCCGACCAGTCTTCGGCTATCGCCACCCAGACCAGCGCCGGCATGGAGCAGCAATACCGTCAGGTCGATCAGGTCGCCACCGCCTCCCACGAAATGAGCGCCACCGCGCAGGACGTCGCACGCAGCGCCGCGCAAGCCGCCGAAGCCGCCAAGGACGCCGACCGCGCCACCCGTCAGGGCCTGACCGTGATCGACCGCACCACCGCGAGCATCGACACCCTCGCCGCCGACATGAGCGCGGCGATGGTTCAGGTCGAAGGCCTGGCTGCCAACAGCGAGAAGATCGGCACCGTGCTGGAAACCATCCGCGCCATCGCCGAACAGACCAACCTGTTGGCGCTCAACGCGGCGATCGAAGCAGCGCGTGCCGGTGAAGCCGGGCGTGGTTTTGCCGTGGTCGCCGACGAAGTGCGCAACCTCGCCCGTCGCACCCAAGAGTCGGTGGAAGAAACCCGTCAGGTCATCGAGCAATTGCAGACCGGTACCCAGGATGTGGTCGGGTCGATGGGCAACAGCCATCGTCAGGCGCAGGGCAATGTCGAACAGGTCGGGCAAGCGGTGACCGCACTGCGCCAGATCGGCGACGCGGTGACAGTGATCAGCGACATGAACCTGCAGATCGCCAGCGCGGCGGAAGAACAGAGCGCGGTGGCCGAGGAGATCAACAACAACGTCGCGACCATTCGTGACGTGACCGAATCGCTGTCCGGACAGGCCAATGAGTCGGCGCGGGTGAGCCAGTCGCTGAACAGCCTGGCGAATCAACAGCAGAGTCTGATGGATCAGTTCCGGGTCTGAAAACCATCACCGTCCCTGTAGGAGTGAGCCTGCTCGCGATAGCGGTTTGTCAGACACATTGATTTCGAATGTATCGGCGCAATCGCGAGCAGGCTCACTCCTACAGTTCTTTGGCAGGCAGGGGTTAGCGTTTAGGCAACTCGATCACCACCTTCAACCCGCCCCACTCACTCTCGCCCAGCACCAGCAACCCGCCCCACGTCTCGACGATATCACGCACAATTCCCAGCCCCAGGCCATGCCCGTCAGTCTGCTCGTCGAGCCGCGTGCCACGACTGAACACCTGAGTGCGTTGCTCCTCAGGAATCCCTGGCCCGTCATCTTCAACGCTCAGGGCGTAGCCATCTGTTCTTTCGATCACACTCAGACGCACCTCGGCGTCCGCCCATTTGCAGGCGTTGTCCAGCAAGTTGCCGAGCAGTTCCAGCAAGTCCTCGCGGTCCCACGGCAGTTGCAGCCCCGGCGGCGCGACGTAACTCAACGCCAGATGCTCGCCGTGGATCATGTTCAGCGTTGCCAGCAATCCCGGCAGTTCCGCGTCACAATCAAACAGCGCGCCGGGCAGCGCATCACCTGACAACCGCGCGCGATTAAGCTCGCGATTGAGCCGCTGTTGCACCTGCTCCAACTGTTCCTTGAGGATCTTGCGCAGCTCCGGGTGGGCATCGAGTTTTTCGCTCGACGCCAGACTCAAAAGCACCGCCAACGGCGTCTTCAGCGCATGTCCCAGATTGCCCAGCGCATTGCGTGAACGCTTGAGGCTGTCCTCGGTGTGCGCCAGCAGATGGTTGATCTGCGCCACCAGCGGCTCCAGCTCGACCGGCACCTGATCGTCCAGTTGCGAGCGCTGGCCCTGCTGCAACTGGGCGATCTGCTCGCGCGCCCGTTCCAGCGGCTTCAACGCGCGGCGCACCGTCAGCCGTTGCAGCAGCAGAATCAGCAGCAAACCGGCCAGGCCCAGCCCGAGGCCGATCTGGCGCATGCGCTGGAAACTCTCGCGCACCGGGGTGTAATCCTGGGCGACGCTGATCGAGATCGACTGCCCCAGACGTCGATAGTCCGAGCGCAATACCAGCAACTGCTGACCGTCCGGGCCCAGTTGCAGGTTGCTGTGCAAACCCGGGTGCTCCAGCAGCGGCAGATCCTGATCCCACAGCGAACGCGAGCGCCAGTGGCTGTCGGCAAAATCGATGCGGAAGTAATGCCCGGAAAACGGTCGCTGATAGGCCGGTGACAGATGCCGCTCATCCAGTTGCAAACCTTGCGGGCCACGCACCAGCGCGACCAGCAGGCTTTCGCTGTCGTTGCGCAGACCGGCCTCGAGATAACGCTGCAACCCGACTTCGAACAACCACAGACTGGTTTGCGCCAGCACCAGACCGACGATCACCATCACACTGATCAAGCCCAGGCTCAAACGGCGCTGGATCGACCTCACGAAGCTTGCCCGCCGAACAGGTAACCCTGGCCGCGACGGGTTTCGATCACCGCTTTACCCAGCTTGCGCCGCAGGTGGTTGACGTGAACTTCGAGGACGTTGGAATCGCGCTCGGTTTCGCCGTCGTAGAGGTGCTCGGCGAGGTGGGTTTTCGACAGGATCTGTTCCGGGTGCAGCATGAAATAACGCAGCAGACGGAATTCGGCGGCAGTCAGCTGAATCTCGCTGCCGTCGCGGATCACGCACTGGCGACCTTCATCCAGATGCAGGCCGGCCGCCTTGAGCGTCGGCTGATTGGCCTGGCCCTTGGAGCGACGCAGCAACGACTGCACCCGCAAATGCAGCTCTTCGGGATGAAACGGTTTGGTCAGGTAATCGTCGGCGCCGGCCTTCAGGCCTTCGATGCGCTCGGCCCAGGAATCGCGGGCGGTGAGGATCAGCACCGGGGTCGACAGGCCACCGGCACGCCATTGCGCCAGCACCTCCAGCCCGGGAACGCCGGGCAGGCCGAGGTCGAGAATGATCAGGTCATAGGGCTCGCTGCTACCCTGATAGACCGCATCGCGTCCGTCCGCCAGCCAGTCCACCGCGTAGCCTTGGCGCTGCAGGCCGGCGATCAGTTCGTCGGCGAGCGGCACGTGGTCTTCCACCAGAAGCAAACGCATCGGTCAATCTTCCTTGTCTTTGAGTAATTGGCCGGTATCGGCTTTCAGGTGCAGCTCGCGCGCCACGCCCTCGACCGTCAGCAGCTCGACTTCATAAACATAAACGTCGTGCTTTTCCTCCAGCTCGACCTCCAGCAGTTTGGCCCCCGGATAGCGATCCAGCGCCTGTTGCAGCACCTGCTCCAGCGGCAGGATCACGCCCTGCTGACGCAGCTTCAGCGCTTCGTCCTGATCGAGGTCGCGGGCCATCGCCGCCGAGCAAACGATTACAAGCGCCAACGCCGTGCGGCTGGTGGCGCGAACATTAACCTTCATTACGTATCCTGATGATCCTTGAGAACCTGCCCAGTGACCGCGTCTAATTCCAGATCCCACTCCAGCCCTTGCGGATCACGCATTTCGACCTGGTAGACATACTTGCCGTACTCCTCTTCCAGCTCGGTTTCGGTGATGGTCGAGCCCGGGTGTCTGGCCAGCGCCGTGGCGTTGAGCTTCTCGAAGGAGACGATAGTACCAGCGTCGCGCAGGCGCAGGGCTTCATCGGGGCCAAGATCGCGGGCGTGGGCGAGGCTGGCGGTCAGGCCGATGATCGAGGCAATGGACAGGGCAGTCAGGGTTTTCATGGGTGTCTCCGTGTTTTTATGTGCAGCTACGGTCTGCACCATAGCGGTGCGAACTTAACTGAAACTGAATTGCCATCATTGCGCCTGACACCAACCTCATTTGCAGATTCATGCAAAACCCTGTGGGAGCGGGCTTGCTCGCGAAGGCGGCTGGTCAGCAATAATGATGGCGACTGACACACCGCTTTCGCGAGCAAGCCCGCTCCCACAGGGTCAAGTAGTGCGCCTATAATCCAAAGCTTGCTAACGATCGAGACCGGTATGACTGCCATCCACATCAAGTTCCCTGCCCTTACCCTCAAGGCCGGCCCTCGGGCCATGGCGCGCATTCGTGCCCAAGGCCTGAACGCCGCTGACGTCGGCACCCTGCCCGGTGCGGCCGGCGGGCCGAAGGCATTGGGGATTCAAGGGCTGGATCTGGCGTTGTTCGGTGAGTGGCTGCCGAGCGCGCCGCGTGAGCGCTCGCTGATCGGTGCGTCGGTCGGTTCCTGGCGCTTCGCCAGCGCCTGTCTGCCGGACGCCGCTGAAGGCATCCGCCGCCTCGGTCAGTTGTACGCCGAGCAGAACTTCAACAAAGGCGTGACCATGGCCGAGATCAGCCAGAGCTCGCAGCGCATGCTCAATGACCTGCTCGACGGCCGCGACGCCAGCATCCTCAACAACGCCGACTACCGCCTGAACATCATGGTGGTGAAAAGCCACGGACGCCTGGCCGACGATCATCGTGGCCGCCTCGGTCTGGCGCTGGGCTCGGTGATTGCCGATAACCTGCGCGGTCGCGCGCGGCTGTCGCGGCACTTCGAACGCCTGATCATTCACGACCCGCGCCTTGCCCCGCCGTTGAATGCGCTGAATGACTTTCCGTCGCGCTTCGTCGCCCTCGACGCCGGCAATCTGCGCCAGGCGCTGCTGGCCTCGGGATCGATCCCGATGGTCATGGAAGGCGTGCGTGACCTGCCGGGTGCCGGTGCCGGCACGTTCCGCGATGGCGGGCTGCTCGACTACCACCTCGACCTGCCCTACAGCGGCGACGGCATCGTGCTCTATCCGCACTTCACCGACCGGGTGATTCCGGGCTGGTTCGACAAGACTCTGCCCTGGCGCAAGGCCTCGGTCGAGCGCTTGCAGGACGTGCTGCTGCTCGCGCCATCGAAGGAATATCTGGCGCGCCTGCCCTACGGCAAACTGCCGGATCGTAACGACTTCAAGCGCTTCATGGGCGATGCGCCGAGTCGGCAGAAATACTGGCACGCGGCGATGGACGAAAGCCGGCGACTGGGCGACGAGTTTCTCGAACTGGCGGCCAACGGTCGCCTCGCCGAGCGCTTGCTGACCCTTTAGTCAGTGTTTTCCCGCATCGCCAAACACAAGCTGGTAAACTCGCCGCCTGCCCGAATCGCTGCGGCGAACGCCACCTGAACAGAGCCGAAAATACTGTGGAAATTTTCAAAGAGTTTACTTTCGAATCCGCCCACCGCCTGCCGCACGTACCGGACGGCCACAAGTGCGGGCGCCTGCACGGTCACTCGTTCAAGGTGGCGCTGCACCTGAGCGGCGACCTCGATCCGCACACCGGCTGGATCCGCGATTTCTCCGAGATCAAGGCGATTTTCAAGCCGCTGTACGAGCGTCTGGACCACAACTACCTGAACGACATTCCCGGCCTGGAAAACCCGACCAGCGAAGTCCTGGCCAAATTCATCTGGAATGAAATGAAGCCCCTGCTGCCGGAACTCAGCGCGATCCGCATTCACGAGACCTGCACCAGCGGTTGCATCTATCGCGGTGAATGATCCAACACAATCCCCCCTGTAGGAGTGAGCCTGCTCGCGATAGCGGTTTGTCAGACACATTGATTTCAGATGTGCCGATGCCATCGCGAGCAGGCTCACTCCTACAAAGGATTGATGTTTTGTCAGGAAAATAGAGAACAGCCCCCGAGGCTGTTTTTTTATGCCTGTGCTTTTTGGCTTACCGCGACATCCCCGACATCTGCCCCCCACACAGTTCAAAACTGTGGGAGCGGGCTTGCTCGCGAAAGCCGTGTATCAGTCGCCATCTGCATTGGCTGACCGGGCGCATCCGCGAGCAAGCCCGCTCCCACATTGGGCCTGTATGTGTTCTGGTGCACTGCTTTCGCGCCGAAATCCCTGACTCGGCTATACATAATCCGCATAACGGTCTTTGGCACGACCACTGCAACTTGCTTCGCGTCTCCCCAATCCAGCAAGGAACGCCCCATGACGCAGAACGATCCCGGCAACGACTACCCCCTCAGCGAAGTCCCGATGCATGCGCGAAAAGGCCTGGCCTCGACCGCCATGGTGTTGCTTGGTTTCACGTTTTTCACCGCAACCATGTTCGCCGGCGGCAAGCTCGGAGTGGCGTTCAGTTTTGGCGAGATGCTGGCGGTGATCATCGTCGGTAACCTGCTGCTCGGTCTGTATGCGGCAGGCCTCGGTTATATCGCCTTCAAGAGCGGGCTTAATTCGGTACTGATGGGGCGGTTCTGTTTTGGCGAAGTCGGCAGCAAGCTCAGCGACCTGATCCTCGGTTTCACCCAGATCGGCTGGTACGCCTGGGGCACTGCGACCGCCGCCGTGGTGCTCGGCAAATACTTCGATCTGGGGCAAGGCACAGTGCTCGGCCTGATGGTGCTGTTCGGCCTGGTGTTCTGCGCCACGGCGTATATCGGTTATCGCGGCCTGGAGATCCTGTCGTACATCGCGGTGCCGGCGATGATGTTGCTGCTGATGCTGTCGATGTGGGTCGCGACGGTAAAAGTCGGTGGCCTCGATGGTTTGCTCAGCGTGGTGCCGACGGGTTCGCTGGACTGGTCGACCGCGATCACGCTGGTGTTCGGCACCTTCGTCAGCGGCGCGACCCAGGCGACCAACTGGACACGCTTCTCGCGCTCGGCACGGGTTGCCGTGCTGGCGAGCCTGATCGGATTTTTCATCGGCAATGGCTTGATGGTGTTGATCGGTGCCTACGGCGCGATCGTCTATCAGCAGCCCGACGTGGTTGAAGTGTTGCTGCTGCAAGGTTTCGCCATGGCCGCAATGGCCATGCTGCTACTGAATATCTGGAGCACCCAGGACAACACCATCTACAACTTCGCCGTCGCCGGCTGCAACCTGCTGCGCACCGGGCGGCGCAAAACCGTGACCCTGGCCGGCGCGGTGATCGGCACCCTGCTCGCCCTGCTGGGCATGTACGACATGCTGGTGCCGTACCTGATTCTGCTCGGTACGGTGATTCCGCCGATTGGCGGGGTGATCATGGCCGACTTTTTCTTCCGCTGGCGCGGGCGCTATCCGCGACTGGCCGACGCACGGCTGCCGGCGTTCAACTGGCCGGGACTGGGGGCTTACGCGGTCGGCACGCTCACTGCGTTCCACTCGCCCTGGGTCGCGCCGCTGGTAGGGATTGCCGCCGCCGCGCTAACGTATGTCATCGTCACCAGCCTGCTCGGCGCCCGTCGCGCCAGTGCGCCACTACCAGACCTATAAGAAGGATTCGCCTGATGCACATCATCAACGCCCGACTGCGCAACCAGGACGGTTTGCACGAATTGCACCTGGAAGACGGCCTGATCCGCAGCATCGGCCGCCAGACCGAAGCCCCGACCCTCAACCCCGGCGACCTCGACGCCGGCGGCAATCTGGTGGTGCCGCCCTTCGTCGAGCCGCACATCCACCTCGACGCCACGCTGACCGCTGGCGAGCCGCGCTGGAACATGAGCGGCACGCTGTTCGAGGGCATCGAGTGCTGGGGTGAGCGCAAAGTCACCATCACCGAAGAAGACACCAAGACCCGCGCGAAAAAGACCATCCAGGCCCTGGCCGCACACGGCATCCAGCACGTGCGCACCCACGTCGACATCACCGATCCTCAGCTCACCGCGCTCAAGGCGATGCTCGAAGTCCGCGAAGAATCCCGGCATCTGATCGATCTGCAAATCGTCGCGTTCCCCCAGGAAGGCATCGAGTCGTACCGCAACGGTCGCGAGCTGATGGAAGAAGCGATTCGCATGGGCGCCGATGTGGTCGGCGGCATTCCGCATTTCGAGTACACCCGTGATCAGGGCGTCAGTTCGGTGAAGTTTCTGATGGATCTGGCCGAGCGCACCGGGTGCCTGGTCGATGTGCATTGCGACGAGACCGACGACCCGCACTCGCGCTTTCTTGAGGTGCTCGCCGAAGAGGCGCGCAGCCGCGACATGGGTGCGCGGGTCACCGCCAGCCACACCACGGCAATGGGTTCTTACGACAACGCCTACTGCGCCAAACTGTTTCGCCTGCTCGGGCATTCCGGGATCAGTTTCGTCTCGTGCCCGACCGAAAGCATTCACCTGCAGGGACGCTTCGACAACTTCCCGAAACGCCGTGGCGTGACCCGCGTGAATGAATTGCTTGAAGCCGGGATGAACGTGTGTTTCGGCCAGGACTCGATCGTCGATCCTTGGTATCCGCTAGGCAACGGCAACATCCTGCGGGTGCTGGAAGCCGGGTTGCACATCTGCCACATGCTCGGTTACCGCAACCTGCAGAACGCGTTGGATCTGGTCACCGATAACAGCGCCAAGGCCATGCATCTGGGCGAGCGTTATGGCCTGGTAGAGGGGCGCCCGGCGAACCTGCTGATTCTGTCGGCGGACAGCGACTACGAAGTGATCCGCAGCCAGGGCCTGCCGCTGTATTCGATTCGTGGCGGCAAGGTGTTGATGCAGCGGAAGATGCCGGTGGTGGAGTTCAGCGGCGGACAAATCTGAAACTTTTGTCAGGCTGATGGCCTCATCGCTGGCAAGCCAGCTCCCACAATATCCAGCAGTGAACGCGTGATTTGTGTTCACCACATAACTCTGTGGGAGCTGGCTTGCCAGCGGAGGCGATTGCCGCTTCAGTCGATCAATCGAGCCGTACCAAACAGCCTGACCCGCACCAATTCGCCCTGCTCTTCTTCGAGCAACACCGGCGCCGTCCCGCCCGGCATGACGACGTGCACTTCGCCGCTCGCCACCCAACCCACCGCCCATGCGGCACACGCCACCGCACTGGCGCTGGTGCCGGAGGACGCTGTCGGCCCTTCGCCACGCTCGAATACTCGGGCGACGATGCGCTGCGCTGACTCAAGCGCGGCCCATTGCAGATTGATGCCCGCCGGGCATGGCTGGCCGGCGCCGGTCGGCATCGCGTAGGCGATTCGGGTCAGGCCTTCAGACCAGGGCGATTCGCGCATTTGTGAGTTGCTCGGCAGATCGGCGACGTCGCTCAACAACGTCACGCAATGCGGATTGCCGATGCGCACGAACTGGCTGTGCTGCCACGCGGGATCGAGCTGCGCCAATGGTTTTACATGGCTCACTTCATGACCATTGAATTCGCGGTTTTCAACATTCCGGGCGGTCACCGCTGAAGGCCCGAAGCCCGGTTGACCGAGGTTCAGCCAGAAGCCGTGAACGCCTTCGACTGCAGCTGGTTTCACCGAAGTTTCCACGGCGTCGCCCTTGTCGTGATGCACTCGCAGCGACGCCCCTTCCGCCGGCATCAGCCCCTGCTCCAGCAACGACTGGGAAAAAATCGTCAGGCCATTGCCGCTGCGCTCGGCCAAGGTGCCGTCGGTATTGACGATCAGCACGTCGAACGGCGCTGCCGACTGAAACGGGCCGATCAACAGACCATCGCTGCGGTGCGATTTGCTCCCCGCCGGACGCTGGCCCTCCGGCCAGTCGCAGCACAGCGCAATGGCGGCCTGACTCCATGCCTGTCTCGACACAGCACACTGCGCGGCACCGACCGGCAAATCGATCCCCGCCTCACGAAGTGCCTGGGGCGAAATCACCCCGTAAATATTGCCCCGCGCATCGTAGAACTGCGTCATCACCGGCCTCACTCACCTTGTCGAAGCCATCACTGTAAACCGCGATCCCTTGTAGGAGTGAGCCTGCTCACGATAGCGCAGTATCAGGCGCCCTATTCATTGCCTGAGCCACCGCCTTCGCGAGCAAGCCCGCTCCCACAGGGTTCTGCACAGAACGGGCATTTGTGAACACCGGTCATCCAATGTGGGAGCGAGCTTGCTCGCGAAGGCTGCGTATCAGTCGCCATATTCATCGCCTGAACCACCGCAATCGCGGGCAAGCCCGCTGCCACAGGGTTCTGCACAGAACGGGCATTTGTGAACACCGGTCATCCAATGTGGGAGCGAGCTTGCTCGCGAAGGCTGCGTACCAGTCGCCATATTCATTGGCTGATATACCGCATTCGCGAGCAAGCTCGCTCCCACAGGTTAGGATGTCGGCTGCACTCCCCCGTGACCTGCGATCGAACCTCGACGCGCGATCACTGTCATTCGGGGACGCGACGTTTTTTGCCAAGGATCGATATGACCAGCCTCAACCCCCAAGACACCTTCGTCCCCGGACGCCTGCAACAGGTGTCCACACGCATCGCTTTTTTCATCGCCGGCCTGGGCATTGCCGCGTGGGCGCCGCTGGTGCCGTACGCCAAGGCCCGCGCCGGGCTCGATGAGGGTACGTTGGGCCTTCTGCTGCTGTGCCTGGGGGTCGGCTCGATTCTGGCGATGCCACTGGCGGGGATTCTCGCCACACGCTTTGGCTGTCGCAAAGTCGCCACCGGCGGCACCCTGCTGATTTGCGCGGCGCTGCCGTTGCTGGCGACGGTGTCGTCGATACCGGCGCTGATCGCCACGCTGTTCATGTTCGGCGCCGGTTTGGGCACGGTGGATTCGACCGTCAACCTGCAAGCGGTGATCGTCGAACGCGCCAGCGGCAAGCACATGATGTCCGGCTTTCATGGCCTGTTCAGCCTCGGCGGGATCGTCGGCGCGGCCGGTGTCAGCGCCCTGCTCGGCCTCGGGCTGACACCGCTGGCAGCGATGCTGGTCGTGGTGGCGGTGTTGATCGGCGCACTGTTCAAAGCGGTGCCGCACATGCTGCCGTACGGCAGTGAAAGCTCGGGCCCGGCATTCGCCATTCCCCACGGCATCGTGCTGTTCATCGGCGGGATGTGTTTCATCGTGTTCCTCACCGAAGGCGCGGCGCTCGACTGGAGCGCGGTGTTCCTCGCACAGGAACGCGGGATCGACACGGCGTATGCGGGTTTGGGTTACGCCGCATTTGCCCTGACCATGACGGCGGGACGCCTGCTGGGTGACCGGATCGTGCGCAGTGTCGGGGCTACGCGGATCATTCTGTTTGGCGGGCTGCTGGCAGCGGCAGGCCTGTTTCTGGCGACCTTCGCCCCGAGCTGGGAAGCCGCGCTGCTGGGGTATGCGCTGGTCGGCGCCGGCTGTTCGAACATCGTGCCGGTGCTGTATACGGCGGTGGGCAAGCAGACGGTGATGCCGGAAAGCATTGCGGTGCCGGCAATCACCACGCTGGGTTACGCAGGGATTCTGGCGGGGCCGGCGGTGATCGGTTTTGTCGCGCATGCCAGCAGTTTGAGTTTTGCGTTTGGCTTGATGGCGGTGTTGTTGGTGGCGGTGGCCATCGGCGGCAAGACCTTGAAAGTCTGAACATTGGTGCGGTACCTGTCAGGTTTGACAGTAGACAAGCCCTGCCCCCAATCATAGGGTTGATTTCCAGCTCAGGAGAAAAGGAAATCCGGCATGAACATTGGAACAGGATCAGTTATTGCGCTAATCACTATTCTCCAGGGATGCGCTTCCGTTAATCGATACGACTGGGGCGAAGGCACTGCCAATTTTGCGCCTGCTGAGCGGCTGGCCAATGCCAGCGGGAACTATGCGCATTGGCAAGCCATTGGCCGTGTTGAAGTTGAAGGCGGCATGACCTGCTCCGGCACGCTCATTGACACACGAGAACCCGATACAGTGTCGCAACCCGCCTACGTACTGACCTCCGGACACTGCACACACCCGGAGATAGCTAATAACGAGATCATCGTCAATCAACCGGCAAAGGGTCGGGTGACGTTCAATTATTTTTTTGACACGCAACCGCAAAGCCATTCCTACAGCGTCAGTCGCATTGTCTGGAGCACGCTACGCGGTCAAGACCTCTCTATCGTTGAACTTCAACAGCCTCTCGAACAGTTGATCAGAGACGGTATCCAGCCGTTGAAATTGGCGCAGACCCCGCTGGTCGCCGAAGACAATATTCTGATCACAGGCGCGCCCATGAGCGGTTTCATTCAGCGCATGGCCTGCAAGCAGGAACACTCGGCAGCGATCATTGAAGGCCCATGGCGTTGGGTCGGACAACCAAGCAACCGTTGCCTCGATGTTGTCAGTGGGCTTTCAGGCTCGCCATTGCTTGCGCGTTACACCAATGAAGTTGTGGGTGTGCTGGGCACCACCACTCGCGGGAGTGAGCGCGATCGCTGCAACAAAGGCGCGCCCTGCGAAGTCTCGAGGGGACAGGTCGATAAACGCAGCGATACCAACTACGCCTCCACAACCGATGGACTGGGCGCCTGTTTCGCCAAGGGGCATTTCAATCCACGTCTGGGCGGTTGCCCGCTTGGAGAGAACTGGTCGTTTCCTGGTTCGCCGAAAAACAGCGGTTACATTAAGGTCGAGCGCGACGAACATGGACAAGTCGTGCCTTGGCGATGGCTGCAAACTTTCACCACAACCGCGCCTTACTACCGCTATCGCTTTACGCGCAGTCTGGACGAATGTCAGAACCTTGATGGCTACAGCCCAGTGCAAACGGCTGAACCGGACGCTGATAATCAATTGAGTCATGAACTCAAAGACGGCTCAGGCCTGTACTTTCTCTGCCTGATTGGCCAACAGCGACCTACGGACGCACCCGGGCAGTGGGCCGGAAGAACCCCTAGCGTCTATTGGCGCTGGTTGATGGAAGCGCCCGCACCGCTGGAGCCTGCCTATCATGTCGAATTTGTGGGTGGCGACGAATACGACATCAGAGTATTTCCGGTTGTGCCGGATCTGGATCCCTCCCGATTTCAATACAAGTATGGCCAGCCCGGAAGCATCAATTGCAATAATGGGCAGGGATTTCAACATGTATCACCCTCCACAGGTGTGTTCCATGTTTCCGTCGCCAATGGCCGGCAAAACGTCTGCCTCAAAGGCGCAGACCTGGCGGGGAATCCCGGACCGACCATCGACATTCTGATTCCTCAATAGCTCAGGCCTGATGTAGCTGAGCCGTGTGAAACCGGTTCAGCGCCCCCCAGCGCTAGAATCCGACGCTGGCCTGCACAAAGAACGTGCGCGGTGCGCCCACATACATCCCCGAATTGTTGTCGCTGGAACGGGTGAAATACTGCTTGTCGAAGATGTTTTTCACCCCGGCGCCGAGCTTCAGGTTCGACACCTGCGGCCCGAAGTCGTACCCGCCGCGCACGTTCCAGGTCACGTAACCCGGGATGTCGCCGTACTGCCCGTCGGCCGTGCCTTCGGTGATGTAGTTGCCGTTGAAGCTGCCATCGGCGTTGACCCCGGTGCCCGGCGAGCGCTGTTTCGACTGGGCGAAACCGTCGATGTTGTAGGTCCAGCGATTGACGTCGTAACGCAAGCCCACGGTCGCCACCTGCCGCGAATAGAACGGCAGATCACGGCCCTTGAAGCCCGGAATCTCGCCTTCGTAAGTCGCTCGGGTGTAGGTGAAACCGGCGTTGGCGGTCAGACCGTCGAGACGCGGATCGAGCGCCGCCATGTCGTAATGCACCGACGCTTCGATGCCCTGGTGCTTGGTCGCGCCGAGGTTGGTCCAGCCAACATCGTTGCTGATGTATTGCAGTTCGTCATCGAAGTCGATGTAGAACAGCGTCACTTCCCCGCCCCACACGTCATCGTTGTAGCGCGTACCGATCTCGTAGGTCTTGGCTTTTTCCGGCTCCAGGCCGTTGGCGGTCTGGTCGCCCGAGCCGCCCTGGCCGAGCTGGAAATACTGCAGGCTGCCGAACGAGGTTTCGTAGTTGGCGAACAGTTTCCACGCGTCCGACAGGTGATACATCACGCTCAGCGCCGGCAGCGGTTCGTTGCTCTCGATGCTGCGGTTCTTCTCCGGCACGCGTTTGCCCGAAGTATCGAGCACGGCGCGGTCATGCCAGTCGGTGCTGATGTGTTCGAAGCGAATGCCCGGGGTGATGGTCCAGTTGCCGACGTCGATCTTGTTGTCGACATACACCGAGTTAGCCTCGGTGCCGCCGGTGCGGTCCTGGAACACATGACCATCGGACGTCGGCGTGACCACCGGCTGATTATTGACCAGCGCCAGACGGCTCGACTGCTCGTGCATCGCCTCTTTCAGGTAGCGATAACCGACGCTGACTTCCTGCGTGGTCGGGCCGACGTCAAACACCCGCGACACACGCGGTTCGACACCGAGGGTGTAGTAGGAACGCGGGTACGAGCTGAGGGTTTTCTGGTCGCGGGCGGCGATGGTGCTGCCGCGAAAGCTGTCGGTGTAATAGGTAAGGATTTCTGCCTGAGTACGCTCGTCGATCTGGCGAATCCACTTGAACGACACGTCTTTGCGCCGACCGCTGAAGTTGTCGTAATCGCGTACCGAATCATACGGTTTGTCGTCGTACTGCTTCTGCGTCAGGCCGCCGGGCATGTCGGCGCTGGCGTCGTAGTAATGGAAATTGAGGCTGAAATCGTCCTGATCGGTCGGCGCCCAATGGGTCTTGAGCAGCACGTCGTCGATGTCGTTGTCGTTGTTGCGCTCGCGGTAACCGTTGCCGTTGACCCCGGAATACAACAGCGCCACGCCCATGCCGTTGTCGGCAGTGCCGCCGAGGAACGCCGTGTCGATGTGCTTCCAGCCGCCGTAACGGGTGGTCTCCAGGGTGGTGCCGATTTCCCCGGTGGCTTTTTCCGGAATGGCGCGGGTGACGAAGTTGATCACCCCGCCGACGTTTTGCGGGCCGTAACGCACGGAACCGGCACCGCGTACCACGTCGATACTGTCGAGGTTGCCCGAGGAGATCGGCGCCATCGACAGCTGCGGCTGGCCGTACGGCGCGAACGCGGCCGGCACGCCGTCGATCAGCACCGTGGAGCGTGGCGAGAGGCGCGAAGTCAGGCCACGCACGCCGACGTTCAGCGCGATGTCGCTGCCGCCGGTGCCGTTGGAGTCCTGCACCTGTACGCCCGGCACACGCTTGAGCACATCACTGACGTTCATCGCGCCCTGCTCGACCATGGCTTCGCGGCGGATCACCGTGCGTGCGCCCGGGTGGTTCTGCACCACGGCGGCGTCAGCGTCACCGAGCCAGTCGCCGACCACTTTGATGTCGGTCACGCCCAGTTCCAGCGGGCCATTGCTGGCGGCAGTGGCGGCCGGGGCCAGGGTCACCGAGCCTTCGTTGATCTGATAGTCCAGGCCGCTGCCCTGCAACAATTGGCGCAACGCCTGCTCGGGAGATATGTTGCCATCGACCGCGGGTGCCTGTTTGCCGGCCACCAGTTCCGGGCTGAAAAACACTTGCAGCGAAGTTTGCTGGCCCAGTTCACTCAGGGCCTGGCCCAACGGCTGGGCGCGGATGTGAATGGCTTCAGCGGCGAAGGCCAGCGGCACGGCGGCGTTGACCGCCAGCGTCAGCGCCAACGGTAACCAAGGGGATTTTTTGTTGTTGGTTGAGGTGTTTTTCACGTCGAACGTAGTCCTGTGGAGCGCAAGAGTGTGCGTCTGTTAATGCAAACCAGTTGCAGTTGAACAGGAAGACGATGAACTCGAAAAAAACCTGAATGTTATTTTGAAATTATTTCCTGACTACCATCGGCCAGGGTGCGGACGGCCACCGGCAGGATGCTCGGCAAGGCTTTGAGCAAGGCGTCGGTGTTGTCGGATTTGAACACGCTGGTCAGGCGCAGACTGGCCACGGCCGGGTTGCTGACCGTCAGCGGCTTGTCGCGATAACGCGAAACTTCCGCCGCCACTTCACTGAGGCTGGCGTTGTTGAACACCAGTTTGCCGCCGCGCCACGCCGTCAGTTCAGCGGGGTTGACCGCGTAGGCGGCAGCGACTTTGCCTTCGGCATCGACATGGGTGCCAAGGCCGGCGGTCAGGTTGATGAATTGGTCGTCCGGCGCATTGCGCCCCTGCACCTTGACCGTGCCCTGCTCCACCGCGACCCGGGTTTGCGTGACATCGCGGCGCACATCGAAACGCGTGCCGGTGACCGTGACCTTGCCGCTGCCGGCCTCGACCACGAACGGCCGCGCCGTGTCGTGCTGAACGCTGAACAGCGCCTCGCCTTCACTCAATTCGATCAGCCGCCGATCCTTCTCAAAACGCACCTGCAGGCGGCTGCGGCTGTTCAGGTCGATCACCGATCCGTCCGGCAGCGCCACATGCTTGCGCTCACCCAGCGCCGTCGCGAACTCGGCGCTGTAGCCGTCGGGGTGATTCAGACCGCTGAACAGACCGAGGCCGAGCGCCACCGCCAGCACACTGGCGGCCACGGCATAGCGCAGCAGCGGGCGACGTTCGCGACGGGCCGGCGGGGTTTCGACGAGGGCCTTGAGGCGTGGCGCCGGCAGCAGATCGGCCGCCGTCCACAGGCCTTGCAGCAACTGGAATTCGTCACGGTGTTGCGGATGCTGGTTCAGCCATACGTCGAAGCGCTGCTGTTCGTCGGCACTGATCAGCGGTTCCTGCAAACGCACAAACCAGCGTGCCGCCTCATCGCGCACCGTTGTTTGCCCGCACGCGCAATCACGGGTATCCATCATGGAATGTCCTGTCGGGCTGGGGATGAAACGCGGTGGCCGCTCATGACTGCATGCCGTCGAGGCGATCGCGCAAGTGGCGCAGGGTGCGGATCATATACTTTTCGACCATGTTCCTCGACAGCCCCAGGCGTTCGGCGATTTCCGCCTGGGTCAGCCCTTCGATCTTCTGCCAGACGAAAATCTTCCGGCAGTTGAGCGGCAGCTCCTGCAGCGCCCGTTCGATGGAGTCGGCCAACTGGATCGCCTGCATGTAATGCTCCGGGTCGCCGGTTGACGACACACTGTGATCGATCGCCTGCGACTCCATGGCTTCCCGTCGATCCTCACGCCGATAACCGTCGACCGCGATGTTGCGTGCGGTCTGGTGCAGATACGCCCGTGGCTGCTGCACCGCTGCCGAATCGGATTCGAGCACCCGCACAAAGGTGTCGTGCGCCAGATCCTCGGCCTGCGCGCGATTGCGCAGACGCCGAGTCCAGGTGCCGATCAACTCTTCGTAATGCTCGAAAAAGCCGGGTCTGCGGGGCAGCATGGGGTTCATGACAGCGTGCTGGGGAAAGAGGCGTGAATAGTAATGCTTCCTATTAAGGCCGGCAATTCATTCCTTTGAGACCCGATCCGCCGTTCATCTCCAGGTCATCGTGCTTTTGCAATCACCTCACTCATGTATTGATGCAGATCGCGAAAATCCTGAACGCTCCAGGCGTGCGGCGCGATCTTCACGCCGTTGTCCTGCAAGGTTTTTGGAATCAGGTTTCCATTGGGACGAAGGATGATCGAGGACACGATGACGCCCGGATAATCCTTAAGGCGTTTCTTGAAGGTGGCTGTTGTCAGGTCAGGCGTTGGCGGATTGCTTTTATTGGCCAATGGCCCGGTTGCCTTGATATCGGCGCCGTGGCACACAGCACAGCGCTGGACATAAAGATTTTTGCCGTTGGCATTTTCTGCCACGGACAGGGAGGTCTGAATGACTGATAACAAAGCGAATAAGGCGACGAGGGTTGTTTTCATTTTTATAAAGGGTCAGAGGCTGAAACGGACGGCGCACAGCTAAGCACACATCAGGAAGCCAATTTCCACGTATCGAGAAATTGCCGGGCAGCGACCCACGTCGTCGAGTTTTTCGCAGCCGTCCCGCCTATTGTGTAAAATGCCGCCCGGGTGCCACCGCAACAACGCGGCAGGGCAGGTTTAATTCAGCGCAGGTCGGGCCGCCGCGCGGAGTTGCTGTGCCTATGAGCCACGATCCGTCACGCCTGCAGACTGCCCCTGCCCGCCAGGAGTCGCCTTCTGCCCTGGCCTTTCTCTCGCGATTTTTCGCTGCCGAATCCGCCGGTGGCCTGATTCTGATGGCCGCTGCCCTGGCCGCGCTGCTGGTCGCCAACTCGCCTTGGGCGGCCACGTATTTCTCGACCTTGCACATCAAGATCGCCGGTCTGTCGATCGAGCATTGGGTGAATGATGGCCTGATGGCGATCTTCTTCATGCTGGTGGGCCTGGAGATCAAGCGCGAAATGCTCGCCGGTCAGTTGTCGACCTGGGGTCAGCGCGCGCTGCCGGGCTTCGCCGCGCTGGGCGGGATGCTGGTCCCGGCCCTGATCTACGTCGCGATCAACTGGGGCAATCCGCAAACCCTGAGCGGTTGGGCGATCCCCGCCGCCACCGACATTGCTTTCGCCCTGGGCGTGCTGTCGCTGCTGGGCAAACGAGTGCCCGTGTCGCTGAAAATCTTCCTCTCGGCGCTGGCCATCCTCGATGACCTGGGCGCAGTGGTGATCATCGCGATTTTCTACACCAGCGGCCTGTCGGTGAGCATGCTGCTGGCCTCGTTGGCGGTGATTGCACTGCTGGTAATCCTCAACCGCTGCGGTGTCAGAAAGCTTTGGCCATACCTGATCGCCGGCGCCTTCCTGTGGTTCTTCATGCTGCAATCGGGGATCCACGCGACCCTCGCCGGGGTGATTCTGGCCCTGTGCATTCCGCTGGGAAATCCCGAAGACGAGCACAACTCGCCGCTGCTCTACCTCGAAGAAAAAATGCATCCGTGGGTGGCGTTCGCCGTGGTGCCGATTTTCGGCTTCGCCAACGCGGGTGTGTCGCTGACCGGCATTTCTCCGAGCAACCTGCTTGAGCCGGTGCCGCTGGGCGTCGCGCTGGGGCTGTTGTTCGGCAAGCAGATCGGCATCCTCGGCCTCGGCGCCCTGGCGATTCGCAGCGGCCTGGCGCAACTGCCGCAAGGCGCGAACTGGCTGCAACTGTACGGCGTCGCCCTGCTCTGCGGGATCGGCTTCACCATGAGCCTGTTCATTGGCGCACTGGCCTTCCCGGGCGCGCCGCATCTGGTCGACTCGGTGAAGGTGGGTGTGTTGCTGGGTTCGATTTTGTCCGCGCTGCTGGCGGTGGTCGTGCTGATGAGTGCGGGTAAGGCGAAGGCTTCGAGCTGACCGCCAGATCGGGTCGAGACAGAAAACCAATGTGGGAGCGGGCTTGCTCGCGAAAGCGTCAATTCAGTCAGCTAATTTATCGACTGAACCACCGCCTTCGCGAGCAAGCCCGCTCCCACAGTTTTTACAGCGGTGCTGCTCAGCCTTTTTCGTCGATCCCGGCCTGTAGGGTCTGGCTGTCCAGATTGCCGCTCAGGGTCACCGGACCGACTTTCAGATTGCCGTTATCGAACGACACCTTCGGTGCGTTCTCCTCGGTTTTCTGCGGCAGATCCAGTCCGGCTTTTACCCCGTAGTTACGGTTGACCAGATCGCTGCCAACGACCTTCGAAGCGCCCAGATCGACCTTGCCGTCCGTCGATGAAATCCGTGCGCCGGTCAGCTGCGTACCACCACCAACGTTCAACTTCACACCCTGATTGCCACTGATGCCGGACGCCTGCACCACGCTGTCCTTGTGCGCGTATTCGCCTTGCGCTTTCAGCGTCGGTTTATAGTCGGTGCCGGCGAGTTTTTCCTTGTCGCTCGGTGGATTTTTCTTCGCCGTCAGGCCCAGATCAACATCGACCTTGGCCTGCGTCTTCGAGTCCTGACGGCTTTCGACGGTCAGATCACCGGCAACCTTGCCGCCGACAGTGTTCGCGTCGATCCGCGCGCCAGACAGTTGTGCATCGCCTGCGCTATTGAGTACCACGCTGTCAGCCTTGATCTGGCTGTTCTGCTGGGTGGTGCCTTGCAGGTAATCGACGCCGAGCTTGGCCCCGGCGTTGAAGCCGTGGTCACTGCTGGCCTTTTCATCGGCTGCGGTCGGGGTCTTGCTGCTCAGGTTGCCGCCGGCATTCAGCGCGACGTTCCAGTTGTTGCGGCTCTCGGTGGACTGCGCCGATTCCTGAACCAAACCGCCCTTCTGCGCATCGATGCTGACGTTCGGCGCGCTGACTTGCGTGCCTTGCAGGTGCACCGCGTCACCGCTCAAGGCGACGTTGCTCTGGCTGTTGAGCTGGCCACCGGTCAGGGTTTGCGAGTTTTCGTTGACCCGACCACTGTTGAAGTTACCGCTCAGATTACCGCCCTGATCGCGACTCTTCTCGCTGCTGGATTTGCTGCCGCCGCCCTTCAAGCCGCCGCCGAGATTGCTGCCAGTCGCGGTGTGGGTATCAACGGCCGCTTGCAGATCGAGTTTGCCGTCAGCGTGCAGCTCAATGCCGCCGACGCTGTCGATCTGCGTGCCTTGCTGAACCTGATTGCCACCGCTGCTCAGTTGCACCGGGCCGTTGCCGCTGATGCTCGCCACGTGAGCCTGGGTGTCATTGGTCTGCTTGCCGGTGTGATCAAGCTGGAAGCCAGCGCCGAGGTCGACGTTGGTGCCGTCGGTGCCCGGCAAGGTGCCGACCGTCAGCGAGCCGTTGCCGCGCAGGCTGGAGTCGCTGCTGCTCTGGCGGTCGGTAGCCTGATTCAGCGCCAGATCGCCGCCGGTCTTGATGTTCACACCGCCCTGCCCGCCGTCGAAACGGCTGCCAGC
This sequence comes from Pseudomonas fluorescens, assembly GCF_004683905.1. Classification (NCBI taxonomy): domain Bacteria; kingdom Pseudomonadati; phylum Pseudomonadota; class Gammaproteobacteria; order Pseudomonadales; family Pseudomonadaceae; genus Pseudomonas; species Pseudomonas fluorescens. The sequence continues at coordinate 2,164,440 of NZ_CP038438.1, read as the reverse complement.
GAACTGCGCATCACCGCCCACCTTGATGTTCACGCCTTGGCTGCCGGCAAAACCGCCGACCACTGCGGTGCTGCTGTCCTTGCTGCTGTAGCTGTTGCCACCCGCGCCGCTGCCGGCGACGTTCACGTCCTCGCCGGTCTTGGTGTAGACGCGCACGTCGACCTTGGCGTCCACCGAGTTATCGGTGCTGCTGTGAGTGTTGCTCGCGGCATCGGCAACCAGTTTGTCAGCGCTGATGTTGACCATGCCGTTGCTCGCACTGTACTGGGTGCCCTGGTCGTGCAGGTTGCCGGCGGTTTTCACGTCGACACTGCCGCCGTCGAAACGGCTGACCACAGCGTTGCTGCTCTGCTCGGTCTTGTCGGCGCTGCCGTGACCGATCGCCACGTCGAGGCCGACGTTCGGCTGGCCGAGATTGCTCAGGGCTTCCTTGTCCGGCACCTTGCCGTTGAGCACATCCTTGACCGCACCGGCAATCGGGCGGGCGATGTCCTTGTACTCGACGTTGGCGCCGATGTCCGCTGACCAGTTGCTCTGGTTGTGAGTGCTGCTTTCGGTGTTGCTGGCGGCGCGGTTGTCGACCTCGTTGGCCGCGACGTTCAGACCGTTGCCAGCCTTGACCTGCGCGCCTTCGGTCAGCAGTTTGTCGGCATTGATGTTCAGGCTGCCGCTGCTTTGCACGTGGGTGGTTTGCGCGGTGGTTTTGCTGCTGCTGTCTTGCGTGGTGCTGTGGGCAAAATCGACGCCACTGCCAGCGCGGTCGAGGCCACCGGTGTAGTAGAAACCGCCGCCGGTGCTGGAGGTGTCGGATGAGGTTTTGTGGCTGTCCTGTTCGGCCAGCAACGACACGTTCTTGCCGCTCAGCGTGGTGTCGCCGGCCGTGGATTTGACTTCACCGCCCTTGATTGTCAGGTCGCCGCCGGCCTTCACCTGCACGCTGCCGCCGCTGAGACTGGAGCCTTGCTGGTTGACGTCGTTACGGGTGACGGTCTGCTGCTTGTCTTCGTAGTGCACCCCGGCGCGATATTGCTCCGGCGTTTGCTCTTTGGCGTAGGCATCGAAGCCACGGGTCTCGGTGGTCGAACTGCTGTCGTGGGTGTTCTGCGTGGAATGCACGTTCACATCCCCCGCAGCGTCCGCCGTCAGCGCGCCGCCAGCCTTGACCGTGGAGCCGGCCACTTCGATGTCCTTGGCGCTTTTGAGCTTGAGATTGCTGTCGGAAACCAGCTCGCTGCGCACCGTGGTGCTGTCCCTGGCGTTCTGCCGCGACTCGTCCTTGGTGATGCCGAAGAACTTGCTGTCCTTGTCGTGGTTGTTGCTGTGCGAGGTGTCCTGCACACCGTCGATCACCAGCGAACCCTGATCGCTGATCACGCTGGCCTCGGTGCCGCCACGGACCTGGCTGCCGCTGATGCGCACGTCGTCAGCCTTGACGATCAGTTTGCCGGCCGCATTGATTTTGCTGCCCTGATGCCGGGTCTGGCCCTTGTCGGCATCACCGGTCTTGCCGAAGAAACCGCCACCCACCAGGTCGCCGGAGTAACTGTTGTTATTACTGCGACTGGTGCGCGTGGCGGTGGTGACGTCCACTTGCTTGCCCGCCAGTTTCACATCGCCGGCACTGTTCAGTTCGGCACCTTCGGCGCGCAGCAACGCGGCGGTTTGCAGAGCGATATTGCCGCCCTTCAACTGACTGCCGATGCTGCGCTGTTCTTCGCTGCTGTTGTTCCAGTCGGCCTTCCACAGATGCTTGCGATGGTTGCCCTGATCAGTCTGGGTGTGGCTTTCGGTGGCCGCGGTCAGGCGCAGATCGCCGCCGCTTTGCACATCGAGATTTTTCGCCGCTTCGACCTTGGCGGCTTTGAGTTCGGTGTCTTTGCCGGAGGACAATTTGGCGTCACGGGTGGCGACGATCTGGCTGCCGTGCTGGCGAGTTTCACTGTCGGTCTGGGTCCGGTCGTAGGTTTCCCAGGTGATGCCGATGGTGCTGTTGCTCCAGTTTTCGCGTTTTTCCTGAAGCTTGCGGCTTTCAACAGTGCTCAGGGTCAGGTTGCGCTTGGCATTGACGTTGACGTCGCGACCACTGACATCGGTGGCGGCCAGCGTCAGGTCGTTGCCGCTGTGCAGGCCGACATCACCCTGACTGCTGCGAATGCCGGCACGGGTCACTTCGAGGCTGTTAGGGACGGTTTCACCGCTGACACTCAGGTCGCCAGCCGAACGGATCTGCACGCCGTCACGCCCGGCCACTTGCACCGCCCCCACACGCACGCCCGCGCCTTCGGCGGTGCTGACGATGTTGATGCGCCCGGCCTGCATCGCGCCGAACAGGCTGGCGTCGATGCGCTGATCCTGGGTGTTGCCCGCCGGGTCCACGGCTTTGACCTGACCGCTGGCGTAATCGACCTGATTGCGCCCGACGGTGAGGTTCAACTGATCGCGGGCATTGATGCGGCCCTGGCTGTCGATACGCGGGGCGATCAGATTGACCGAACCCTCGGCGTTACGCAGGCCGCCACTCTGGATCTGCAACTGACCGCTGGCGTCGCGGGTGTTCAAGGCTTGCAGTTTGCCGTCGTTCAACTCCGGACGACCGACCAGCAGACTGGCGTTAGGCGTGTTGATGAAACTGCCGCCGTTCACCGAAATGCCGTTGGGGTTGGCCAGCACGTAATCGGCGGCGCGGCCGAAGATTTCCTGGGCGCCGTTGATGGCCGAAGGGTTGCGGCTGATCACCTCGTTGAGGATCACGCTCGCGGCCTGGCCCTGCAGTTGCGGGTTGGCTGCCAGTTGCCCGGCGAGCTGCGATTGCCCGGCCTGCAAGGCGTTGTTCAGCACCAGGCCCTGACGGTCGACGTTGTAGTCGAGGAACTGGTTGTGCGACAGGCCCGAGCCGTTGGGCGCGACGATATTGACGATGGGCACGCCGCCCTGGGTCTGCAGTTGCGCGGTGCCGCCGGGGCCGGGAGCGACCACCACACCGCCGGCGATGGCGCTGGGCAGGTGCACGGCGAAGAACAGGCTGGCGATCGCCCAGCGCAGTTTGCCCCGAGGAGAAAGATGGAATGCAAAGGTGTGTGCTGGCATAAAAACGTCTCCATGTAAGTACGGCATCACGGCACGCGATTTGGTCTTGGCCGTGGCTGTCGCGCTCAGATCCGACGGCGGTTTGTTCACTGCTTGATGAGTCTCGCTGGTGCTCATATCTGCAACCCCACGCGCATCAGCCAGGTCTCTGGCTCGTGCTGCAAACCGTTGGGGGTGTTGAGGGCGCGTTGGTAATCGACGTCCACTTGCAGATTCTTCCAGCCCAGATTCAGCCCGACGCTGGCGCCGCTCAGGCGCTGGCCCTGGGCGCCGTGGTCGGCCTTGAGCCAGCCGTTGTCCAGGCCCACCCGCGGGGTGATCTGCACCGGCCAATCGCTACGCAGCGGCAGACGCAAGGTGTTGCGCCAGATCGCGCCGCTGGCGCCGGATGCGCTGCTGACCCGATAGCCGCGCACCGCCGAATCATCGGTGCCGAGCAACTGTTCGATGGCCGGTAACGGGTCGGGGCTGTATTGCAGATTGAGCTGGCTCTGCCACTGCCACGCTTGCGCGCCGAACTGGCCGTTGCGCCATTGGCTGAGGCCAGCGCGGTACTTGCGAAACTGCGCTTTGGGCAAATTGTTGACCGCATGATTGGCGTCGTCATCAGCGCCCAGCCAGCGCAGGCCTTGCGAATAGGTGAAGTCGAGGTTCCACACCGCACGGTCGAGCCAGAACAGATTGAGTCCGGCTTCGGCCACGGTCAGGGTCGGGCTTTGAATGCCCAGACGGACATTTTCCAGATAGCTGTCGACGTCCTTGTGTGCCAGTTGCAGGTTTGCGCTGAGCTGACGGCTCTGGTCGCGCCACAACACGCGGTCGGCGCGCAGGCTCAGTTGATCGGTGAGGCCGGTGCTGTACAAGGTCGCACTCGGCAGCTTGAACGGCGCGCGGTATTCGGCGTGGCTGGCGAACGCGCTGTAGGTCCAGTAGCCGTAGGGAATCGCGTAATACAGGCTGGCGTTGCGACTGTAGCGGTCGCCCTGATTCAACGTGTCGCTGGCACTGAGGCTCAACAGATCGTTGAGTTGCAGCGGGCTGTCGAAGCTCAGGCTGACGGTATTGCGATCCCGCCCGGTGCTGGCGCTGCCAAGGTTGTCCATGCCCAGGCCCAACGCCCAGCGCGACTGCCCGGAGGTGCGCGAGCGCAGGATGATTCGCGACGCGCCGGGCTGGCTGCCGGGGGCGATGTCGGCGGTCAGGTCGATCGAGCGCAAGCGGTTCAATTGATCCAGGCCCTGCTCCAGATCGCGCAGGTTCAGCGGCTGGCCGAGCATGTGCGGGAACGCGCCGCCCAGCGAAACGGGCAGGCTCTGATCGGCCAGTTCGATGGACTCGATGTAGCCCTCGTCGATCATGATGTCCAGCGACTGCCCCGCCGCCGGCGCGCTCAACAGGTACGGGCGGCTGGCGATGTAGCCCTGCTCGACGTAGCTCGCGGTGATGGTCGCCAGCAGATGGTTGATCTGGCCGACGCCCATGCACGGCGCCAGCAGCGGTTTGATCCGGGCGTTGAGCTTGGCGCTGTCGATCAGCGTGACGCCACCGATACGCGTGCCACTTAGCGGCCAGCAGCGCTCATCGGGGGTGACGGTTTGCGGGATCGCCGGGGTGACCGGTGCCGGGCCGAACGCACCGCGCTCCAGTTGGCGCTTGCGTTGTTCCATTTGCAGTTGTTGCAGATCGCGCTGTTGCTGTTGCTGCTGGCGCAGCACTTCCTGGCCCGGCGCAACAGGATCAGCCGCTTGAATCGAGGAGGCACACACACTCAACACAAAGGCCGACAACAGCGGGCAAAGCGTGGAACGACGACGGAAAACAGCGCAAAGCAAATACGGCACGCAACATCCTTGCAATCATAAAGTAGCGTAATGCCACCTCATCAATGCGAGTGATAGTCAGAGCCTTCCTACACAAATGCAAGACGCTTCCTACAACGCTTACATTTCTTAAACATTTGATTTTGCTGTGTTCAACGTCAGTCCCTCAGGGGTTCCCCGAGGGCTTTCATCGAGTTCTCGAAGATTTGGCCCCGTATTACGGGCGCTGTCGTTTGTCGAAACCGCTCCAAACCCCGAGGCCGGGTAAGCAACTGACGATCGGCACAAAAACATAATTGCCACAAAATATTACTTGCATCATATTACAGCCGTAATAACAGCCCGTTTCCGCAGGTATTACGCCATGACCAGCATGCCAACCGTTGAGCCAGACCTGTATGCCCCGGTCACCCCCGCCAAGCCGCCACTGCGCAAACGCCTGCTGCTGACCGGCTCTGGCTTGGTCGCGCTGGTCGTGGTCGGCGTTTACGCCAGTCATTGGTGGGGCACCGGGCGTTTTCTTGAAGAGACTGACGATGCCTACATCGGTGGCGACGTGACGGTGATCGGGCCGAAGGTCGCCGGTTACATCGAAGAAGTGCTGGTCAGCGACAACCAATCGGTCAAGGCCGGCGACGTGCTGATCCGCCTCGATGCGCGCGACTATCGTGCCAATCTCGCCAAAGCCGAAGGCGCCGTTGCCGCCGAGGAGGCGCTGCTGGCCAACCTCGACGCCACTGAACAACTGCAGCAAGCAGTGATCGGCCAGGCCCGCGCCGGCATCGATGCCGCCGGTGCCGAAACCGCACGCTCGCGGGATGACAATGCGCGCTACAAACGCCTGGTCAGCACCAATGCCGTGTCGGTGGAAAGTGCCCAGCGCGCCGACGCCACCTTCAAGACCGCTCAGGCCCTGAGTGCGCGTGCCCAGGCCGAACTGCTCGCCGCACAGCGCCAACTGGCGGTGATCGACACTCAGAAACAACAGGCCCGCGCCGCCCTGCAACAGGCCCGCGCCGAGCGTGATCTGGCGCAGTTGAATCTCGGCTACACCGAACTGCGCGCGCCGGTTGATGGCGTGATCGGCAACCGCCGCGCGCGGGTCGGCGCCTATGCCCAGGCCGGTTCGCAACAGTTGTCGGTGGTGCCGGCCAGCGGTCTGTGGGTCGATGCCAATTTCAAGGAGGATCAACTGGCGCGGATGAAACCCGGGCAACGGGTGAGCATCCGTGCCGACGTGCTCTCCGGCCAGGAATTCCACGGCCGCCTCGACAGCCTCGCCCCGGCCACCGGCTCGCAATTCAGCGTGCTACCGCCGGAGAACGCCACCGGCAACTTCACCAAAATCGTCCAGCGGGTGCCGGTGCGAATCCTCCTCGATCCGGCTGATGGCGTGCTCGGCCATCTGCGGCCGGGGCTGTCGGTCACCGCTGAAGTCGACACCCGCGCACAAGCCGAAACCAGCGCCGTGGCCGTCGCTCCATGAGCACCGCCCTCACCGCCCCGGCGCAACCGTTCAACGCCGCCGACATGGCCACCGCGACCAAAGTGTTCGCCTTCGCCACGATGTGCATCGGCATGTTCATCGCGCTGCTGGACATCCAGATCGTCTCGGCGTCGCTGCGTGACATCGGCGGCGGACTCTCGGCCGGCACCGACGAAACCGCGTGGGTGCAGACCAGTTACCTGATCGCCGAAATCATCGTGATCCCGCTGTCGGGCTGGCTGTCGCGGGTGTTCTCCACACGCTGGCTGTTCTGCGCCTCGGCGGTCGGTTTTACTCTGGCCAGCCTGCTCTGCGGCGTGGCCTGGAATATCCAGAGCATGATCGCCTTTCGCGCGCTGCAAGGCTTTCTCGGCGGTTCGATGATCCCGCTGGTGTTCACCACCGCGTTCTTTTTCTTCAGCGGTAAACAACGGGTGATTGCCGCCGCGACCATCGGTGCCGTAGCGTCGCTGGCGCCGACGTTGGGGCCGGTGATCGGTGGCTGGATCACCGACATTTCATCGTGGCACTGGCTGTTCTACATCAATCTGGTGCCGGGGATTTTCGTCGCCGTGGCCGTGCCGATGCTGGTGAAGATCGACCAGCCGGAGCTGTCGCTGCTCAAGGGTGCGGACTACCTGAGCATGGTGTTTCTTGCGCTGTTTCTCGGCTGCCTGGAATACACCCTCGAAGAAGGCCCGCGCTGGAACTGGTTCAGCGATCAAACGATTCTGACCACGGCATGGATCAGCGGTCTGGCGGGTCTGGCCTTCATCGGACGCACCTTGCACGTGGCCAACCCGATCGTCGATCTACGCGCGCTCAAGGATCGCAACTTTGCCTTGGGTTGTTTCTTTTCCTTTGTCACCGGGATCGGCCTGTTCGCAACGATTTACCTGACTCCGCTGTTTCTTGGACGGGTGCGTGGCTATAGCGCGCTAGACATTGGTCTGGCGGTTTTTTCCACCGGGGTGTTCCAGATCATGGCGATTCCGCTGTATGCCTTTCTCGCCAATCGCATGGATTTGCGCTGGATCATGATGATCGGCCTGGGCCTGTTTGCCGTGTCGATGTGGGAATTCAGTCCGATCACCCACGACTGGGGTTCCGGCCAGTTGATGCTACCGCAAGCGCTGCGCGGGATCGCCCAGCAACTGGCGGTGCCGCCGGCAGTGACACTGACTCTGGGAGGTTTGGCACCGGCGCGCTTGAAGCACGCTTCGGGGCTGTTCAACCTGATGCGCAATCTGGGCGGGGCGATCGGGATTGCCGCGTGCGCGACCATTCTCAATGACCGCACCAACCTGCACTTCACCCGCTTGGCCGAGCATCTGAACAGCAGCAACGAGGCGATGAATCAGTGGCTGGCGCAGGTCGGTGGCAATCTGGCGACACAGGGTCAGAGTGGTGACGTCGGCGTCACCGCAGGCCTGCGTCAACTGTGGCTGCTGACCTACCGCGAGGCGCAGACCCAGACCTACGGCGATACCTTTTTGATGATCATGCTGTGCTTCATCATTGCCACGGCGATGGTGCCCTTGATGCGCAAGGTACAACCACCGGCCGCGCCGAGTGCAGATGCGCATTGATCACCCTTCTGAAGTTTTGCACTTTTCACTGTGGGAGCGGGCTTGCTCCGGGCGGCGATCCGACGAAGGCGGTGTGTCAGATAACCACTAAGGTGACTGACACGACGCCTTCGCGAGCAAGCCCGCTCCCACAGTTTTCGACCGTGAACTGTCAGAGCTGTGGGGTTTTGCGGAAGCCCACCGCCAGACGGTTCCAGCTGTTGATGGTGCTGATCGCCACGCTCAGGTCGACCATTTCCTTGGGCGTGAATTGCGCCGCGACGATGTCGTAGTCTTCGTCCGGGGCGTGGGTCAGGCTCAGCTGGGTCAGCGATTCGGTCCACAGCAGCGCAGCGCGTTCGCGCTCGGTGAAGAACGGCGCTTCACGCCACGCGGTGACGGCGAACAGTCGACGCGGGGTTTCGCCGCCCTTGATCGCGTCAGCGGTGTGCATGTCGATGCAGAATGCGCAGCCGTTGATCTGCGAAGCGCGCAGCTTGACCAGTTCGACCAGGGTCTTTTCCAGCGGCAGTTTCGAGACCGCGGTTTCCAGGGCGATCATCGCTTTCAGGGCGTCTGGGGAGGCGGTGTAGAAATCGGTACGAGCTTTCATGATTGAGTTTCCGGGGCCAGTGAATGTGTGACTAAGGTAGTCCCGCACTTGCCCCGGACAAATAGCCAATCTCCCGGAAGACGAGTAGACCACCCTGTCACACCCGATTGCGCAACCAGTGCAGGAACCCGGTTTTCGCCACCACGGTCGGCACGTCCTGGGTCAGGCTCTGGGCCTTGTGCAGGCGATAATCGAGCAAGGCCTTCATCGCCTCATTGATGTCGTGTCGGGCATCCAGGCACGGCTTCAGGTAGGTCTTCTCGATGCGGTACAGCGCACAGAAGGTTTTCGCCGCAAAGGTCGCCGGCACCGACGAATCGGAGAGGATGCCGGCCTCGCCGATCACCTCCCCCGGCCCCATGCGCCCGGATTCGAACGGGCTGCCATGGCGAGTCAAGGTCACGCTGACCACGCCCGATTCGATGATGAACAAATGATCGCTGACCTCCCCGGCGTCGAGGATCGTCTCGCCGGCACGGAAGGTTTGCAGGGTCATGTTCTGGCTGAAGGTGTCTTTCTCTTCCTGGCGCAGCGTGGAGAAAATCGGCGAACTGTCGAGCAGCGCCCGCGGCCGCGAGAGGTTGCCGGCGACGATCGGTTCGACACTCGACAACAGATTGATCCCGGATGCCTGCAGATGCCGGTAAGCCAGATCGAACAGCTGATTGCGCACTGAGCGCTTCTGATCCATCGACGAGACAAAACCGCTGATTTCATATTCCGCGCCGGCGCTGCTGGAGCTTTTCAGCGCGACACTTGGCGAGGGATTGTCCAGCAGCGGGCGGCAGCCCTGCATCGCCCGCTCCAGCGCATCGATCACCGTATTGGGCCGGGCATGCGGGCTGACCTGGACACTGACGGCCACCCCGAACATGTTGCTCGGACGACTGAAGTTGATGATCTTGGCCTTGGCCGCCAGCGAGTTGGGAATCACCGCCATGCTGCCCTGACTGGTCTGCAGACGCGTGGCGCGCCAGTCGATGTCGATGACCCGGCCTTCGGTGCCATCGATCGAGATCCAGTCATCGATCTGATAGGGCTTGGTGGTGTTGAGCACGATCCCGGAGAACACGTCGCTCAAGGTGCTCTGCAACGCCAGACCGACAATGATCGCCAAGGCCCCGGACGTCGCCAACACACCTTTGACCGGCAGATCCAGCACATAGGCCAGTGCCGCGATAATCGCGATCAGGAAAATCACCGCACCGAGCAGATCCTGCAACAGCCGTCCGGTGTGCCCGACGCGCTGCATCATCACCGCGCCGATCAGCACGGTCAGGGTGCGCGCGCCGAACAGCCACCAGCCGATCTGCAACCCGGTCGCCGCCAGGTGCAGCGGCACGTTGTCGGCCCACGGCGCCGGCTCCATCGGATTCAGGCCTTCGTTGAACAACAGCACGCTGAACAGGCTGAAAATCAGTACCCGCACCAGCAGCTTCCACTCGCTGCCACGGGAGCTGATCAGGCGCCACAACCCGAGATCGAGGAGGATCAGGATCAACGCGCAAAACAACGGATGTTCGGTCAAAAAAGACAACATCAAAGCACTCCGACAGGGGCCAATCGCGAGAAGATCGCACAGATTGGGCAAGTGTAGGAGTAATTGATTTCAGAGGCAGAACACCAGCGCAAAAACACCGGAAAACCCCTGTGGAAGCGAGCCTGCTCGCGAAGGCGGTGGATCGGTCAGACATGCATTGACTGGCACTGCGCTTTCGCGAGCAAGCCCGCTCCCACAGGGGTGAAATTTACCCGTGCATTTGGCCAAAACGCCCGGACTGGAAGTCGGCGAATGCCTGATGAATTTCCTGCTCGGTGTTCATCACGAACGGGCCATGGCCGACAATCGGTTCGTCGATCGGCTCGCCGCTGAGCAGCAACACCACTGCGTCTTCACTGACCTCAAGGGTCAACTGACGACCGTCGCGCTCGAACAGCACCAACTGCCCGACACCCGCCGTTTGCGCACCGTTGATCGTCACCGAACCTTTCAACAGCACCAGCGCGGTGTTGCGCCCTTCGTGCAGATCCAGTGTCAGCAACTTGCCGGCGTGCAACCGCAGGTCCCAGACATCGATCGGCGTGAAGGTGTGCGACGGGCCTTTCTGCCCCTCGAACTCACCGGCGATCAGCCGCAGCCGGCCGGCATCGTCCTTCAGCGCGATATTGGGAATATCGCCGTCGAGAATGGTCTGGTAGCCGGGCGCAGCCATTTTGTCCTTGGCCGGCAGGTTGACCCACAGCTGCACCATTTCCAGCTTGCCGCCGGTTCTGGCGAAATCATCCGAGTGGAACTCCTCGTGGAGGATCCCGGACGCGGCGGTCATCCACTGCACATCGCCGGGGCCGATGGTGCCGCCGCTGCCGGTGGAGTCGCGGTGCTGCACTTCGCCGTCGTAGACGATGGTCACCGTTTCAAAACCACGGTGCGGGTGCTGGCCGACGCCACGGCGCTCGGTGGTCGGGGTGAATTCGGCCGGGCCTGCGTGATCGAGCAGCAGGAACGGGCTGATGTGTTTGCCCAGGTTGTCATAGGAAAACAGAGTGCGCACCGGGAAACCATCGCCGACCCAATGGCCGCGAGGGCTGGTGTAGATACCGATGATGTTTTTCATGGTTGCCTCCAGAAAAGGTGGGTGACGCAATGGATTAAGCTTAAATCCATAGCGTTTTGAGCACTAGACGGCAAAAACCGGCTTTAGTGTTCCATTTATAGAACAGTCCCACCGTTGAATCTCGATCCTTGCGGGAGCGGGCTTGCTCGCGAAGGGGCCGGTCCAGACAACACCACTATCGGGAAAGATTCATGACTTCTGCTCAACAGTGCTTTGCCCCAGCAGCGGTTTTTCTCAAGGACACAGACGCGGATACTCCTGCCCATTCCCACTGCAACCCTGGAGTCATCAATGTCTGTTCCCGCTTTTGGTCTGGGTACGTTTCGCCTGCAAGGTCAGGTGGTCATCGATTCGGTGCGCACCGGCCTTGAACTCGGTTACCGCGCCATCGACACCGCGCAGATCTACGAGAACGAAGCCGAGGTCGGCCAGGCCATCGCCGCCAGCGGCATTGCTCGCGAAGAGTTGTTCATCACCAGCAAGATCTGGATCGCCAACTTCGCCAAGGATCGTCTGATCGAGAGCCTCAAGGAAAGCCTGCAGAAATTGCAGACCGACTACCTCGACCTGACGCTGATCCACTGGCCGTCGCCGGAGGATCAGGTGCCGGTCGCCGAATTCATGGGCGCGCTGCTCGAAGCCAAGCGTCTGGGCCTGACCCGGCAGATCGGGGTGTCCAACTTCACCATCGAGCTGATGCAACAAGCCATCGCAGCGGTCGGCGCGGAAAACATCGCCACCAACCAGATCGAGCTGCACCCGTACCTGCAAAATCGCAAAGTGGTCGAGTTCGCCCGCAGCCAGGGCATCCAGATCACCTCCTACATGACCCTTGCCTATGGCGAAGTGCTGAAGGATCCGGTGATCCAGCAGATCGCTGAACGCCTGCAAGCGACCCCGGCGCAAGTCACCCTGGCCTGGGCGATGCAGTCGGGTTACGCGGTGATTCCATCGTCGACCAAACGCGCCAACCTGCAGAGTAACCTCGGCGCCACCACGCTGACCCTGAGCGAATCCGACATAGCGCTGATCGCCGGTCTGGAGCGCGGCCATCGTCTGACCAGCCCGAAAGGCATTGCCCCGCAGTGGGATTGATCGCTCAGTCCTGAAGCCGCTGCGCGAGGTCGTGCATGGCCCTGCGCAGCGTGTCCACCGAGCGGTGGACAGTCAGGGTTTCGGCGTCGCGACACGCCTGTTCGAGATCGCTGCACGCCGCCGCCACTCGCGCCGCACCGACCATTTGCGCACCGCCCTTGATGTGATGCGCCAGGGTGCTTAATTCGCTCAGATCCTGTGGCTGGCGCGCAGCGTCCAGCCGTTGCAGATCGTCGTGCAGACTGCGCAACACTTGTTCGCGCAGGCGCTGCATCACTGCAGGATTGTCCCCGGCCATCTGTTCAAGCGCGCTCAGGTCGATCTCGGGCAACGGCGGTGCCGGGTCCGACAGCTGGTCACCGTCACCGCGACTGGCCGCCTTCAATGCCTGTTGCAGATCGTGCAAGCGAATCGGCTTGAACAGACAATCGTCCATGCCGGCCTCAAGACAACGGACTTTCTCCTCGACCTGCGCGTTGGCAGTGAAGCCGAGGATCAGGCAGCGTGCCCGACCGCTCGCCGCCTCTTCTTCACGAAGTGTCCGAGCGAGTTCGTAACCGTTGCGCCGGGGCATGTTGCAATCGGTGATCAGCACATCGAAAGCCTGTGTTCGCCAGCGCTGCAAGCCCAGCTCACCATCCTCGACATCGACCGTAGCGTGGCCCAGTTCACCCAGTTGCCGGCACAGGAGCAAGCGGTTGACCGGATGATCGTCCACCACCAGCACGCTCAGCGAACGCGCTGGCGTGTCCGCCACTTGCGGGCCTGCCGTCTCGGGTTCGAGCGCGGTCAACAGCGGCAGCTGCAGGTTTACCTCAACCCGCGTTCCATGCCCCGGCTCGCTGTCCAGGCGCAGTGTGCCGCCCATCATTTCGCAGAGGTTACGGCTGATCACCAGGCCCAATCCCGAGCCGCTACGCGCTGACTGGCCCTGGTTAGCGGCCTGGACGAACGGACTGAACAGGCGTTTGCGGTCATCGGCACTGATGCCGATTCCGCTGTCTGCAATCACCACCACGACCGCCAGGATCCCGGACGGCATCGCAGAGCATAACAAACGCAGGCTCACCTGACCCTGCTCGGTGAACTTGATCGCGTTGCTCAACAGGTTTGACAGCACTTGCTTGAAGCGTGTCGGGTCGAGCATGACGTCGACGTCACTGTGCGCATCCAGTTCGACCTGCCACAGCAGGCGTTTCTCCCGCGCCAGCCCTTCGAATACGCGGCACACCGCGATCACTTGTTCGCGCAGATTGGCCCGCTGCGGCGCGAGGGACAAATGCCCGGACTCGATGCGTGCGATATCGAGAATATCACCGATCAACGCCAGTAATTGCTGGCCGGCAGCGGACGCGACCTCGATTGCCAGCTTGTCGGTGACGCCCTCCTCGGCACGCTTGAGGGCCATTTCGAGCATGCCGATCAGGGCATTCATCGGCGTGCGGATTTCATGGCTCATGGTCGCCAGAAACGTAGTCTTGGCCCGATTGGCGTCGTCGGCGGCATCCTTGGCCTGCTGCAACTGTTGCAGCCACTGCTGACGCTGACGCAGCTGCGAGCGCTGAAAACCGATCCAGGCCAAGGCCAGCAACAGCAGCCCTGCCGCACCGGCAAACGCCAGCAGGATTTCGCGGCGATGACGCTGCCAGTAGCTCTCTTCCACGACCACGTCATGGCTCCAGCGCTCGACCAGTTCGTCCATCTGCTGCGGCGCGATGCTCAGCAACGCCTTGTTCAGAATCGTGTGCAGCGCCGTATCCTGCGCTGCGGTCGCCAGGGCAATGCGTGCCGGCTGATCGCCGATCGTGTTGGTGATGCGCAGGCGCTCGCGGTAATGACGGGCAATCAGAAAACGCGCCACCAGCAGCGAGCTGACGGTCACGTCGGCCTGGCCTTTGGCGATCTGCTCCATGCCCTCGGCCGGGCTGCGCACCTCCACCAGGCGAATCCCGGGCACCTGCTGCAGAATAAAGTCGTGCAATGGATGACCGCGATAAATCGCCAGCCGCTTGCCCGGCAGATCGCCGAGGCTGCGCGGGCTGCCGGCCGTCGTCGCGCTGACCAGCACAAACGGATTATTCAGGTAGGCACGGGTGAATTGCAGCTCGGTTTCCCGTTCGCTGCTCGGGGTCACCACCGGCAACACGTCGAGTTCACCGGCCTTGAGCTGCTCAATCTGACGATCCAGCGAATGCCCCCGAACCACTTCGAATTGCAGCCCGGTACGCTGACTGATCAGGTTGAGCAACTGCGCCGACAGCCCGTTGAATCGTCCGTCGGCATCAAAAAACGTCAGCGGTGCGAAGTCTTCGATCACGCCGACCCGCACCCGCGGATGTTGCTCCAGCCACTGCTGCTCGCTGGCACTGAGGCGCACCTGCGACTGCGCGGCCATTTGCGCGCGCCCTGCGCTCCAGCGCTGCTCGATCAGTTGACGACGCTCCATGGGAATCGCCGCCAGCGCCTTGTCGATAATGCGTTTGAGGCGTACGTCACTGCGCAGCAGGGCGAAACCGAAGGGATTGGCATCCAGCCCCGACGGCCCGGCCAGTTGCAGGTCATTGCGGTAATTGGTGTTGATCAGGTAATTGGCACTGATCAGATCGCCGAGATAGCCGTCATCGACACCAAACGCCACCGCACCCAGCGCATCCATTGCCGAGGAGTAACGCTGCACCTTCGCGTCGGGGTAGAACGCCTGCACGCTGGTCAGCGGCAGGTAGTCCTCGACCATGGCGATGCGTTTGCCTGCCAGGTCGGCCGGTAACGTTTCGTCGAGCCGGGTCACCAGCATCGGTTGGTCTTCGGCATAGGGGCGCGACAAGATGAAATCTGGATCGGCCAGCTCGAAATTGTTCGAGGTGCCCAGCAGATCGAGTTCGCCGCGCTTGAGTGCGCTCATCACCGCGTCGCGGTTTGCGTAGCGTTGCACCTCGATCCGAACCCCGAGCAGTTGCGCCAGCAACTCGGCATAGTCGGCGGTGAGACCTTCCAGCTCCTGCCGATTCCGCGTGATCTCGAACGGTGGATAATCGGGCCCGGAAATCCCCATGCGCAACGTCGGATGGCGGCGTAGCCACTGTTGATCCTGGGGGTCGAGCGGGACCTGAATGTTCTCCAGTGCTGCCTGGCTCAACAACTCCAGAGGCTGCGGCGACTCACTGGCCCAGCAGGTGGCCGTGATGCTCAACCAGAGCACGCACCACCAGCGTCGCAGATTCACTGTGCTACTCAGATCAAATCGTTGCGCTTGGCGAATTCGCGCAAGTACACCGCTGACTTTGAGTGCAGACCCAGCTTTTTTATCAAGCGGGTTTTGTAGGTGCTGACGGTCTTGTGGCTGAGGAACATTTCAGCGGCGATTTTCTTGTTGGGCTTACCCAGAGCCAACTGCACGAGAATGTTCAGTTCTCGGTTGGAGAGCTCGTCGATCAGCTGTTTTTCGCTGCGGTGCGACGGGGTCGACACAGAGCCGCTATCAGGCAGTGCAGCAAAATAGGAGTAGCCCGACATCAGCGCCTGGACAGCCTTGTGCAATTGCAGCAACTGGTTGGTTTTAGCCACGTAACCCATGGCGCCACTACGCAGACAGCGATCCTGATAGTGCAGCGGATCCTGAGAAGTAAAAATCAGCACCCTGCATTCGGGGTCGTTGGCCTTGAGCCGCTCCAGCGCTTCCAGTCCACCCACCCCCGGCAACTTGAGATCGAGTATCACCAGTTCCGGTTTGTGCTCACGGCTAAGCTCCAGGGCTTCGCTGGCGCTCGACGCTTCATGAATCACCCTGAACCTTTCGGCTTCGAGCACAAGTTTCACGGCAGCCCGCACCACCGGATGATCGTCGACGATCAGCGCTGACTTCATGACCGCTCCCAGGGCAAAAACAAAACGATGGCGCCACCGGTAGCGGCTGTTCCGACGGGGTGGCTGCGCAAGAACTGTTACACGGGAAGCCAGTCGTATCTACCTGTCAGATCTGACAGTTGCGCAAAAACGTAATTCGTGCTCAAGCCCGGCGTTGCAAGGCTGGCGCCGGGTTCCAGGCATTAGCTGCACACACCGGGGCAACGTCGACCCGCGCCATCAGGTGCTTGATCGCGGCCGCATTGGGCAAGGCGACGGGGCTGATCTGCAGGTTTTCCTGAGCGAAGCCGGCGGGTGTCAGCGCAGGCGCCGAGGGCTCGTTATAGATCAGCGCGTGGCGCACATGCGGGTTGTTGAGGAAAAACCCCGGCAGGTCCAGCGATCCGGCCGCCAGCTCGGCGTTGATGACCACGACGTCGAACGGTTCACAGCCGTAGTCCACCAGGGTCAGCAGCTCAAGCAGACTCTGTACCGGAGCGATGCGGAAGTATTCAAGGCCATTGAACAGGCGCTCGATTTTCATCCGGTGAAAATGCTGCGGATCGGCAATCAGGATGCGCAGGGTTTTATTGATCATGCTCGATCTCGTGGAGGTGGACGGGTGCGCCAAGACTACGCAAGCCTCAGGAGCAGTTCTGTAGGACTTTTCCTAAAAAACCGGTCATTCATCCGCACTCATGAGCCATGCCGAATGGCTGCCCGACGTTGTTGCCTTATTCCGTGGTACTCGGACTCCAGAACGCCTGCACCACCAGCGCTGAAGTCGAAATCCGCGCTACCAGCGCATCGAGTTCATCGCCGTCGACCGAAGTCGTCGCCAGCGTCGCTTCGATCTCGATTTCGTCGGCACCGAAGGCGTGTACATCGACGTCGCTGGCCGGGTAGTTGCTGCGTTCCAACTCGGCTTCGAGCAGGGCGAACACGGCTTTCTGTTGGGAGCGCCGGGCGATGACATAGACGATGTTGGTGACTTCGGCCGAGACCACGTCCAGTGGCTGACGGTTGATGTTGTTGACGATCGGCCGCAGCAAGGTGTTGGCGGCCAGAATGAACAGCGTGCCGAGCACCGCTTCGGCCAGCAGGTCGGCACCGGCGCAGGCGCCAACGGCGGCTGACGTCCACAAGGTCGCGGCGGTGTTGAGGCCGCGCACGTTGCCTTCTTCGCGCATGATCACCCCGGCACCGAGAAAGCCGATGCCGGAGACCACGTAGGCGACCACCCGCACCGCGCCTTCAGCACCGCCGAGACGGTTGGCCATGTCGACGAAAATCGCCGCACCGACCGCCACCAGCACGTTGGTGCGCAGGCCGGCGGTGCGTTGCCGGTACTGGCGCTCGAACCCGATCAGGCCGCCGAGGATGAACGCTGCGCTGAGGCTGACCAGCGTGTCGAGCAAAGAAGTCAGGTTGAGGTTGTTGATGGCTTGCATAGTCTTGTCCTTGAAAACATCCGAATCCCCTGTAGGAGTGAGCCTGCTCGCGATAGCGGTGTGTCAGTCGTTGAAATTTTGACTGACAGATTGCTATCGCGAGCAGGCTCACTCCTACAGAGGGAACAGCGTTGTCCTGTTGTTACTGCCAGCCGAACCGGCGGATGTAGAAGCCTTTCACCGCCTGGGTCAGCGCCATGTACGCCAGCAGGATCATCGGCAGGAACACGAAGTACATCGACGGCAGTGCCTGCAGTTTGAAGTAGTTGGCCAGCGGCCCCATCGGCAGGAAGATTCCGACCGCCATGATGATCCCGGTCATCACCAGCAGCGGCATGGCTGCACGGCTTTGCAGGAACGGAATCTTCGGCGTGCGGATCATGTGCACGATCAGCGTCTGGGTCAGCAGCCCCACCACGAACCAGCCGGACTGGAACAGGGTCTGGTGATCCGGGGTGTTGGCATCGAACACATACCACATCAAGGCGAACGTCAGGATGTCAAAGATCGAACTGATCGGGCCGAAGAACAGCATGAAGCGCCCGACATCCGCCGGCTGCCAGCGCTGCGGCTTCTTCAGCATCTCCTTGTCGACGTTGTCGAACGGAATGGCGATCTGCGAAATGTCGTAGAGCAGGTTCTGTACCAGCAGGTGCATCGGCAGCATCGGCAGGAACGGAATGAACGCACTGGCCACCAGCACCGAGAACACGTTGCCGAAGTTCGAGCTGGCGGTCATCTTGATGTACTTGAGCATGTTGGCGAAGGTGCGACGCCCCTCGAGTACGCCCTCCTCCAGCACCATCAGGCTCTTTTCCAGGAGGATGATGTCAGCGGCTTCCTTGGCGATGTCTACCGCGCTGTCCACCGAGATTCCGATGTCGGCGGTGCGCAGCGCCGGGGCGTCGTTGATGCCGTCGCCCATGAAGCCGACCACATGCCCGTTGCCCTTGAGGATGCGCACGATGCGCTCCTTGTGCGACGGCGTCAGCTTGGCGAACACGTTGGTTTTTTCTACCGCCACGGCCAGCTCGGCGTCGCTCATGCGCTCGACATCGTTGCCCAGCAGCAAGCCCTGTTGCGCCAGACCGACTTCACGGCAGATCTTCGCGGTCACCAGTTCGTTGTCACCAGTCAGCACTTTGACCGCCACACCGTGCTCGGCCAAAGCCTTGAGTGCCGGTGCGGTGCTTTCCTTCGGTGGATCGAGGAAGGCCACATAACCGATCAGCGTCAGTTCCTGCTCATCGGCCAGGCTGTAAGTGTCGCGACCTTCCGGCATCGAGCGAGCAGCCACTGCCACCACGCGCAAGCCTTCAGCGTTGAATGCTGCGGTGACCTGACGAATCCGGGTCAGCAATTCATCGCTCAAGGCTTCCTCGACGTCACCGTGCTGCACACGGGTGCACACCGCCAGCACTTCTTCCACCGCACCTTTGCAGATCAGTTGATGTGGCTGGCCACGCCCTTCGACCACCACCGACATGCGCCGGCGATTGAAGTCGAACGGAATCTCATCGACCTTGCGAAATGCCGTGCCGACTTTCAGTTCACGGTGAATTTCCACATGTTCCAGCACCGCCACGTCGAGCAGGTTTTTCAGCCCGGTCTGGTAGTAGCTGTTGAGGTAGGCCATTTCCAGCACGTCATCGGAGTCTTCACCCCAGACGTCGACATTGCGCGCGAGGAAGATCTTGTCCTGGGTCAGGGTGCCGGTCTTGTCGGTGCACAGCACGTCCATCGCGCCGAAGTTCTGGATCGCGTCCAGACGCTTGACGATGACCTTTTTGCGCGACAGGAACACCGCACCTTTTGCCAGGGTCGAGGTGACGATCATCGGCAGCATTTCCGGGGTCAGGCCCACGGCAATCGACAGCGCGAACAGCAGCGCTTCGGTCCAGTCGCCCTTGGTGAAACCGTTGATGAACAGCACCAGCGGCGCCATGACGAACATGAAGCGGATCAGCAGCCAGCTGACTTTGTTCACGCCCAGCTGGAACGAGGTCACCGCGCGGTCAGTTGCGCCCACACGCTGTGCCAACGCGCCGAAATAGGTGCTGTTGCCCGTGGTGAGAATCACCGCCACCGCCGTGCCGGACACCACGTTGGTGCCCATGAACAGAATGTTCTCCAGCTCCAGCGGATTGCGCGTGTCGCGGTCGGCCTGACGGGCGAATTTTTCCACCGGCATCGATTCACCGGTCATCGCCGCCTGGCTGACGAACAGATCCTTGGCGCTGAGCACCCGGCAGTCGGCAGGAATCATGTCGCCGGCGGACAGCACGATCAGGTCGCCCGGCACCAGTTGCTTGATCGGCAGTTCGATCCGCGGCTCGTCGCGGCGCATCACCGTGGCGGTGTTGCTGACCATCGCCTTGAGCGCGTCGGCGGCCTGGTTGGATTTGCTTTCCTGCCAGAAGCGCAGCAGCGTCGACAGCACCACCATGGAGAAAATCACCGTGGCGGCTTTGAGGTCTTCGGTCAGCCACGAAATCACCGCCAACAGGGTCAGCAGCAGGTTGAACGGGTTTTTATAGCAGTGCCACAGATGGGTCCACCATGGCAGCGGCTGCTCGTGCTCGACTTCGTTGAGGCCGTACTGCGCACGCAGGGCGTCGACTTCAAAGTCAGTCAAACCGTCGGTGTGAGTGCCCAGTGACGACAGCAGCTCACCGCTGTCGCGATGGGCCGCATCGACCAGGGTGTTGGCCAGGGTGGGCGGGACTTCACGGCTGACCGTGGTGTCGGTGATCGATTCCAGCAGCGCCAGACGGCGGAAGTGCCGGGCGATGTGGCGTGTGCGCAGGAAGCCTGCGAAAAATTCCTTGAGCGTAAGTTTCATGGCTGTTGCCCCTATGGTCAGCCGGGAAACCGTCGAGCAGGTACGACCGCGCCTCGTACGCCGGAAAATCCGGCACGGCAAGGCTTGGCGCGCCGATCACAAAGGACAGGCGTGTCGATAGGTTTGCGATCGCGACCACACGGTCGAAATCACATACTTTCAGTGTCGATGAGAAGGACGTCGGGACATGGTCTCAACTGACCATGATCGGGATGCCGCTGCTCGCTTTACGGCGAGACAACGGCAGAGAAAGGCTGCGCGTTATCTTGCCGAGAATCTGCCGGTTACCGAGACCGGCCGACAACTGTCACTCGAACAAGTACCCACTGTGGGTCTCCGCTATTGATGAAAACGCGCGAAGCTTACGCCTCGATGATGGATGAGTAAACCCGTGAAAGGTGCTGTGTCGGAGAATATCGGGGATATTCAGGAAGGGTTCAGGAATGGGTTTTTGCGGTGGTCTTGGAGGCCCCTTCGCGAGCAAGCCCGCTCCCACATTGGATCTCTGCTGACCACAAAATCTGTGTTCAATGAAGATCTCCTGTGGGAGCGGGCTTGCTCGCGAAAGCGGTGTATCAGGCGCTACAAAATCAGCTGGCAGTCGCCAACAACAGATCCGCCACCGAACGATGCCCACGGTTCTTGCCATGCTCATACAGCGAGCCGGCAATCTCGTCGGCACGCACCGGCAACACCGACAGCAACGTATCACTCAGGCCATGGCTGGCCTGGCAGAAGCCCTGCATGTACAGACCGGCCTTGCAGCGTTCGTCGGTGATCAGTTTGTAGTTGCGATCGACCTCGAAATCACCGAGGTATTCTTCCAGCGGTGCCAACAGTTTGCGGTGCATCTGCCGCTCGTAACCGGTGGCCAGGACCACGGCGTCATAGAGGCGCACGGTGACTTCGCCGGTGGCGTTGTTGCGCACCGCCAGTTCGATGCCGCGTTCGGTGGCGGTGGCGCTCTCGACGGTGGTCAGGGTACGGAACGCATGACGGGCGATACCCGAGACTTTCTGGCGATAGAAGATGCCGTAGATGCGTTCGATCAGGTCGATGTCGACCACCGAGTAGTTGGTGTTGTGGTACTCGTTGACCAGCCGCTCACGTTCGGCGCTGTTTTGCTGGAACACCAGATCGGTGAACTCCGGCGAGAACACTTCGTTGACGAACGGGCTGTCGTCCGCAGGCTTGAGGGCCGAACCGCGCAGGATCATGTCGACCTGCACCGACGGGAACGAATCGTTCAGATCGATAAAGGCTTCCGCCGCGCTCTGCCCGCCGCCGATGATCGCGATGCTCATCGGTTGGTTGTTCACACACGGCTGTTTGGCCATCTGCGACAGATACTGCGAGTGGTGGAACACGCGGCTGTCGCCCTTCAGCGCCTTGAACGCCTCCGGAATACGCGGTGTGCCGCCGGCGCTGACCACCACCGAACGCGCAGTGCGCACCAACTGCTGGCCTTCGCTGTCGCGAGAGATCACGCGCAGCGCCTCAACCTGATGGTTGTGCAGCACCGGTTCGATGGTCAGCACTTCTTCGCCATAGCGGCTCTGCTCGGTGAACTGCCCGGCGACCCAGCGCAGGTAGTCGTTGTACTCCATGCGGCACGGGTAGAAGGTGCCAAGGTTGATGAAGTCGACCAGACGGCCGTGGGCCTTCAGGTAATTGACGAACGAGTACGGGCTGGTCGGGTTGCGCAGGGTCACCAGATCCTTGAGGAAGGAAATCTGCAATTCGCTTTGGGTCGACAGGGTGTTGCCGTGCCAGCTGTAGTTGGCCTGCTTGTCGAGGAACAGCACATCCAGCTCGCCGTGGGTCGGGCCGCGCTCTTGCAGAGCGATGGCCAGCGCCAGGTTCGAAGGGCCGAAACCGACGCCGATCAGGTCGTGAACGATGGGCGATGCAATTGCCTGAGTCATTTCCAGTGTCCTCTGGATGAACCCCTCAACAAGGGGAAAGGAGAGCCTAAGTGACCCGACTGGCCTTGAGCAGGACAGCAGGTCGTCTGTTGAGTAGGAACGAGGACAGTGAAATAAAATTTAGCGATGGCGGCTCAATGGGCATCCCATTGCTTGATGCGCAGACGGCAATGCTTCATCGCATTGACGATGTGTTTTTCCACCAGTGCCTTGGAAATTCCCAGATGTTCGGCAATCTGCGGGTGCGACAGGCCTTCGATCTTGCGCAGCAGAAAACTGTCGCGGCACAGCGGCGACAATTCCGCCAGTGCACGCTGGAGCATCTCCAGACGCTGGCCGTGATCGAGAGTGCCATGGGGCGACGGGGTGAAATAGCGCTCTTCGCTGTCGAGCACTTCCAGTGGCTCGACCTGGCGCAAGGCGTTGCGCCGATGATCGTCGATCACCAGATTCAACGCAGTGCGATAAAGAAAGGCCCGGGGCTGCTCGATGGGCGTGTCGCTGGAGCGTTCCAGAACCCGCACATAAGCGTCATGCACCACATCTTCGGCGACCTGACGGTTGCCGAGCTTGGCGTTCAGGAAACACACCAGCTCGCGATAGTAGTTTTCCAACATGACTCCCGGCCGCTTCGATGCGGATTCGATCCTTGAGCACACTGATCGACGGCCCGCGAACACGGGTAGCAAGATAGTGGCAACTGAGGTGCGTAATTTATAGTAATTCTCATATAGATTTAAAGTGGCGTTTGTCGTTGCCCGCTAAATAGTGCCGTTCTATACCTGTAACATCCTGTGTCTTCGCTTAAATTCCCCTGCGCATTCATCGTTTACAGTACAGCTCCCCGTGTCTGTCGCGCCCTGCGACAGCGTTCAACGGCTGCGCGCTGTGGCGTGCAGCCGGACGACGGGCCGAATTCCACTGGCCGGAACCCTGCATGAAACGTCCCCGCCCCGCTCGACGCGCCCTGCTCGCAGTCCTTTGTCTGATTCCTGTTGTTGCCTACGCCGCGTGGCAAATCATGCCTCCGGGACGCGACCGTTTTGCCACCGTGCAAGTCAGTCGTGGCGACATCGAAAGCAGCGTCACCGCACTGGGCACTCTGCAACCGCGCCGATATGTCGATGTCGGTGCGCAGGCCTCCGGGCAGATCCAGAAAATCCACGTCGAAGTCGGTGACGTGGTCAAGGAAGGTCAACTGCTGGTGGAAATCGATCCGTCCACGCAGAAGGCCAAACTCGACGCCGGACGCTTCTCCATCGAAAACCTCAAGGCGCAATTGCAGGAGCAGCGCGCCCAGCATGAGCTGGCGCGGCAGAAGTATCAGCGGCAGCAGAATCTCGTGGCCGGCGGCGCCACCCGTGAAGAAGACGTGCAAACCGCCCGCGCCGAACTGAAAGCCACTCAGGCCCGCGTCGACATGTTCCAGGCGCAGATCCGCCAGGCCGAAGCGAGCCTGCGCAGCGATCAGGCCGAACTCGGCTACACGCGGATCTACGCGCCGATGGCCGGCACCGTGGTTGCCCTCGACGCCCGCGAAGGCCAGACCCTCAACGCGCAACAGCAGACGCCGCTGATCCTGCGCATCGCCAAACTGTCACCGATGACCGTGTGGGCCGAGGTTTCCGAGGCTGACATCGGTCACGTCAAACCGGGCATGACCGCCTACTTCACCACCCTCAGCGGCGGCCAGCGGCGCTGGAGCAGCACCGTGCGGCAGATTCTGCCGGTGCCGCCCAAGCCGCTGGACCAGACCAGCCAGGGCGGCGGCAGCCCAGCCAGCAGCAGTAAAAGCGGCAGCGCCCGCGTTGTGCTGTACACGGTTTTGCTCGACGTCGATAACGCCGACAACGCCTTGATGGCCGAGATGACCACCCAGGTGTTTTTCGTCGCCAATCAGGCCAAAGGCGTGCTCACCGCGCCGGTCGCCGCGTTGCAGGGCAGCACCACGGCCAACCTGCAAACCGCGCAGGTGGTGGCGGCCAACGGCGACATCCAGCAACGCGAGGTACGCACCGGCATCAGCGACCGGCTCAAGGTGCAGATCGTCGACGGCCTCAACGAAGGCGATCACCTGTTGATCGGCCCGGTCGACGGCAGCGGAGGCTGAATGCAAACGCCTCTGATCGACCTGCAGGACATTCGTAAATCCTACGGTGGTGGCGATGCACCTGAAGTGCACGTGCTGCGCGGCATCGACCTGTCGATCCACGCCGGTGAATTCGTGGCGATTGTCGGCGCTTCCGGCTCCGGCAAATCGACCCTGATGAATATCCTCGGCTGCCTCGACCGCCCGACCTCCGGCGAGTACCGCTTCGCCGGAGAAAACGTCGCCGGTCTCGACAGCGACGAGCTGGCCTGGCTGCGCCGCGAAGCCTTTGGATTTGTGTTCCAGGGCTATCACCTGATTCCGTCCGGCTCGGCCCAGGAAAACGTCGAGATGCCGGCGATCTATGCCGGCACCCCGGCCGCCGAGCGTCACGCCCGCGCCGCCGCCCTGCTCGACCGACTCGGCCTGGCCTCGCGCACCGGCAACCGCCCGCATCAGTTGTCCGGTGGCCAACAGCAACGGGTGTCGATTGCCCGGGCGTTGATGAACGGCGGCCATATCATCCTCGCCGACGAACCCACCGGCGCCCTCGACAGCCACAGCGGCAAAGAAGTGATGACGCTGCTCGATGAGCTGGCGAGCCAGGGCCACGTAGTGATCCTCATCACCCACGACCGCGAAGTCGCGGCCCGGGCCAAACGCATCATCGAAATACGCGACGGCCTGATCATCAGCGACAGCGCCCGCGATGATCCCCACGCCCAGACCAGCGCCAACCCCGGCGCCCTGCAAGCGGTGGATCTGCGCCAGCGTCTGGCCGACGGCGCGGAAGCCACCGGCGCCTGGAAAGGCGAGCTGGTCGATGCCCTGCACGCCGCGTGGCGAGTGATGTGGATCAACCGCTTTCGCACCGCGCTGACCCTGCTCGGGATCATCATCGGCGTGGCGTCGGTGGTGGTGATGCTGGCGGTCGGTGAAGGCAGCAAACGCCAGGTGATGGCGCAGATGGGCGCGTTCGGTTCGAACATTATTTACCTCAGCGGCTCGGCGCCCAACCCGCGCACGCCGCCGGGGATCATCACCCTCGACGATGTGCACGCGCTGGCCAGCCTGCCGCAAGTGCAGCGGATCATGCCGGTCAACGGCGCCGAGGCCGGCGTGCGGTACGGCAACGCCGACCACCTGAGTTACGTCGGCGGCAACGACACCAACTTCCCGGCGATCTTCAACTGGCCGGTGGTGCAAGGCAGTTACTTCACCGAGACCGACGAGCAGAACGCTGCAGCCGTTGCGGTGATCGGCCACAAAGTCCGCAGCAAACTGCTCAAGGATGTGCCGAACCCGATCGGCCAATTCATCCTGATCGAGAATGTGCCGTTCCAGGTGGTCGGCGTGCTTGCGGAAAAAGGCGCCAGCTCCGGCGACTCCGACAGTGATAACCGCATCGCCATCCCCTATTCGGCGGCCAGCGTCCGGCTGTTCGGAACGCGCAATCCGGAATACGTGGCCATTGCCGCCGCCGACGCGCGCAAGGTCAAGGACACCGAGCAGGCCATCGAGCAACTGATGCTGCGCCTGCACAACGGCAAGAAGGATTTCGAACTGACCAACAACGCCGCGATGATTCAGGCCGAGGCCCGCACTCAGAACACCCTGTCGTTGATGCTCGGCTCGATTGCCGCGATCTCGCTGCTGGTTGGCGGTATCGGCGTGATGAACATCATGCTCATGACCGTGCGCGAGCGGACTCGCGAGATCGGCATTCGCATGGCCACCGGCGCCCGCCAGCGCGACATCCTCCGGCAGTTCCTCACCGAAGCGGTGATGCTCTCGGTGGTCGGCGGCATTGCCGGCATCGCCCTGGCGCTGATCGTCGGCGGCGTGCTGATTCTCAGCGAAGTGGCCGTGGCCTTTTCCTTGATGGCGGTACTCGGCGCGTTCGGCTGCGCCCTGGTCACCGGTGTTGTCTTCGGCTTCATGCCTGCCCGCAAAGCTGCCCGGCTCGACCCGGTCACAGCCCTTACCAGTGAATGATCGATTTATGAAACCGCGCCTCAGCCTGTTGACCGTGTGCCTGATCCTCAGTGCCTGCGGCAGTCCCGTTCAACGCCCGGACAGCGGTGTGCAGGCGCCTGCTGCCTGGCAGTCGCCCCATGGCGCCAGCGTTGCCCGCAATAGCCCGCAGTGGTGGACGCAATTTGGCAGCCCGGAACTGGATCGTCTGATCGAACAGGCTCGCGTCGGCAGTTTCGACCTCGCGGCCGCCGTCGCTCGAGTGCGTCAAGCGCAGGCAGGCACTGTCATCGCTGGCGGCTCTCAGTTGCCGGAGGTCAAGGCCGGCCTGAATGCCAATCGGCAGAAACTGCTGCGCGGCAATGGCTACAGCCAACTCGATGCCAACAGCAGCAACAAGGCTGTGGACTATTTCGATACCAACCTGAGCGCCACTTACGAAATCGATTTCTGGGGCGGCAAACGCGCGTCGCGCGACAGTGCGCAGTTCGCCCTGCAGGCCAGCGAATTCGACCGGGCGACGGTCGAACTGACATTGCTCAGCGGCGTTGCCAGCACGTATGCGCAAACCTTGTCGCTACGCGAGCAGAGCCGCATCGCCGAACTCAATCTGGCCAACGCGCAAAGCGTGCTGAAACTGGTGCAGACGCGGTTTGATTCAGGCTCAGCCACCGCGCTGGAGCTGGCGCAACAGAAGAGTCTGGTCGCCGCCCAGCAATGGCAATTGCCGCGCGTGCAACAGCAAGCCCAGGACGCGTTGATCAGCCTCGCCGCCCTGCTCGGCCGACCGGTGCAGCAACTGTCGACAACAGAGTCCTTCGATCACCTGCAGTGGCCAGACATCGCCGCCGGCGTGCCCAGCGAGTTGCTCACGCATCGTCCGGACATCGCACGCGCCGAAGCCCAACTGGCCGCCGCCGAAGCTGACGTCAAAGTCGCTCGCGCGGCGATGTTGCCGGCACTGACCCTGACCGCCCAACTCGGCTCGGGCGCCAATCAGTTCGACGATTTGATCCGCAGCCCTTTCTACAACCTGACCGCCGGACTGGTCGCACCGATTTTCAATAACGGTCGCCTCGGCGCTGAACGCGACAAGGCCTCGGCGCGCCAGCAAGAGCTGCTGGAAACTTACCGTGGGGCGATCATCAACGGTTTCGCCGATGTGGAAAAAGCGCTCAATAGCATTCGTCGCCTGGATGAGCAGCGGTTGTGGCAGAACGAAGAACTGAATCAGGCGCAGACCGCGTTCGACATCGCGCAGAGCCGTTACCAGGCCGGCGCTGAAGACTTGCTGACTGTCCTCGAAACCCAGCGCACCTTGTACGCAGCGCAGGATCAGAACGTGCAACTGCGCCTGGCGCGGATGCAGGCGAGCATTGCGCTGTACAAGGCGCTTGGTGGCGGGTGGCAGACCTTGTAATTGCGGCGACTGACAGATCGCCTTCGCGAGCAAGCTCGCTCCCACACTTGATCGTGTTCCATCAGCAGGAATGCGTTCTCATGCAGGAGTCAGCCAGCTCGCGATGGCGGTGGCTCAGGCAATTGAATGTCGACTGGTCGGGCGCTATCGCGAGCAGGCTCACTCCTACAGGGTGTCCGGGGTCAGTCCGGACATTGTGGGCTGACACCTGAACCTGTGGGAGCGGGCTTGCTCGCGAAGAACGATAACGCAGCCCTCAAGTCGGGCTGGTTTTAGGCTTCAGGTTGCGCGCATACCATGGCCGTTGCGGCACGCGGCGGAACAGGCCGGCGAGTTTTTCCTCGTCGGTGATGAAGGTGATGCGCAGCGCCAGCTTCATGGTTTCCGGATCCATCTCCACCGACTTGCCCATCTGCAATCCCGGCGTGGTGCTGCAGCCATGGGTGATCGGCCCGAGCCACGGGTCGTCGACTTCCACCCAGCGCCCTGGGGCAAACCATGGCACGCCATTGACCTGCAGCCGCGTGACTTCGCCCGGATGGAAACGCTCGTGGGCGCGGAACCAGTCCTCGATGCGATCATCGATCCAGCCATGGAAATGCCAGAACGTCGGGTTGACGTGGGAAGAAAACGGATCGCCGAGGAAATCGTTTTCGGCGTTGTACCAGCGGGCCGCGAAGTCCGCCGGATCGCGGGCAAACGGCACCGGCTGACCGTTGGACGGATCGCGTGGCACGGAGGCCCAGCGCATGTGCAGCCAGTCATGCAGGCCCAGCTCGACTTCGGAGCCGAACTGGCCGAGGGTGAGCCGGGCCAGATACGCCGGATCGCGGTACTGCGACTCCCAGACCTGGAAGTTGCTTTCGTAGGTTTCGGCAGTCTTGATGTCACTGACCCACTGGCTGAATTCGTCATCGCCCGCCGCCGTCCAGGTCGGTGGCAAGGCCGTGCCGTCGTGGTTGTCGAAATAGCGGGCGAAGCCGACGCGGTCGCGGATCAGCTCCGGCTGCGGCAGCGGAAAAAACGCCCAGGACGGCAGATCCTGCATCGAGCGCGCCGTCCCGAGCATGTGCCGGTGCATGAAGAAAAAGTCCACGCCCGAGCCATTGCGATCCTTGCGCGGGCCACGGGCATCGCGCTCCTTGTCGCGCGGGCCGGGCTGCCAGCCGATGCCGCGCAAGGCCTCGCGTTTGTCCTCGGGCAATTTGTGCCACTTGTCCCGGGTCGCATGCCACAACTGGTGAAACAGGCGATGCTCGGGAGAGACCAACCACGCCAGCAACGTCGGGTTGAGCGGCGTGCGCTCGCGCGCTTCGGGAAACAGCCGTTTGACGGCGACGAAGCGATTGTCCTGCGCCGGCAAGGCCAGCGACCGGTCCAGGCGCAAGGCCTTGCCGCTGAGCGTGCCACTGCCGGCATTGCCGAAGTCGGCCCAGACCTCATCGAGGATCATCTCCAGCTCATAGCTGATCTGACCGTCAGCGCCGATCAGGCGCCAGCTCAGTTTCGCCGCATCGGCTTTCGCGAGGTCGCCCAGAATTCGATAACGCGGTGTTTCAGCGGAGCGCAGGCGCTCGGGCGTGTCGAGAAAACCGCACACGCCGCGTCCCTTCTGGCCGATGTCGAGAAACACTTGCAGACCCTTGAGCGGCAAGCCCTCGAGGCCGGCATCGGCACCTTCGAAACGGATATCCCACACCCCGCGCAACGCATTCGCCAGGCGCTGCCCGGCCATGTCGGCGACGTCGAAAGACGCTTCGCCCGGGGTGATCGTCGGGTCCGGCTTCGTCCATTCACGATGCCCGAAATACGCCGCAGGCACGGCAGCGCCGGTCAGCGCCAGGCCCGCCATGAACCATCGTCGAGAAATCTTCATTGCCCTACCTGTGTCAGCCATGAAGCAGGCTTTATCCAAGCTAGAACGTTTGTTGCCCCGGCAAATTTAACGTGCCCGGCGATGATGACCCGTGGCGAGGGGATTCATCCCCGATGAGTTGCGAAGCAACTCCCATCCGACGCTGGCGGCGACACCAGAAGGGACGGCGCTCGCAGGCCTTGCGAGCGCTTCGCCCTCGATCGGGGATAAATCCCCTCGCCACAGTGTCAGGCTTAAATTTTGCCGCCAACCACTCGTTCTTCCCAGATAGCGAAGGCCCCCGCGCCTGCACCTCGATGGCGAACCTGACTGAGATGGCAATGACAAAACCACGTTCGAAAAAGGCTCTATTCATCGGCCTGCCGTTGGCCCTGGCGATCAGCGCCGGCGCAGGCTTTGCCGTGTGGCATCACTGGTTCAAGGACGACCTCGGCTACCCGGCCAAAGTCATGAAGCAGGCCGATGAGCTGCACGAACGCATGCTCTCTTTCGACAGCCATGTCAGCCTGATGCAAAATTTCGGCACCGATGGCCACGAAGCCGACAAGGACGGCGACGGCCAGTTCGACCTCGCCAAGGCCAACCGCGGGCGCCTGTCCGGCGCCGCGCTGACCATCTTCGGCTGGCCGGAAATGTGGAACGGCCCCAACGCCCCGCACAAGCCGACCCCTGGCTTCGTCGACGAGGCGCGCAATCAGCAGGAAATCCGCTTCAAGATCATCTCCGGGATGGTTCGCGACTACCCCAATCAGGTGGCCATCGCCTACACCCCCGACGACTTCCGGCGCCTGCACGGCGAAGGCAAATTCGCGATTTTCATCAGCATGCTCAACGCCTATCCGCTGGGCCACGACCTCAACCTGCTGGACCTGTGGACCGCGCGCGGCATGCGCATGTTCGGTTTCAGCTACATCGGCAACAACGACTGGGCGGATTCGTCGCGGCCGCTGCCATTTCTCAATGATTCGCCGGACGCCCTCGACGGCCTCTCGGAGCTGGGCAAGCAAGCGGTCAAGCGCCTCAACGATCTGGGCGTGATCATCGACGTCTCGCAAATGTCGACCAAAGCCCTCGAACAAGTTGCGCAACTGAGCCGCACGCCGCTGGTAGCCTCGCATTCGGCGCCGCGCGCGATGGTCGACATTCCGCGCAACCTCAGCGACAAGGAAATGCAGCTGATCAAAAACAGCGGCGGCGTGGTGCAGATCGTCGCGTTCTCGCAGTACCTGCGTCCGCTCACCCAGCACACCCAGGACAAGCTCAACGAGATGCGCAAGGACTTCGACCTGCCGCCGCTGCCGAACCTGGCGATGGCGCTGATGCCCGGCGACCCGATCATTGCGGCGTGGTCCGAGCAGAAGTTTGGCCAGTACGCCAGCCGCCTGTACGGCATCCTCGAAGAAGAACCGAAAGCCAGCCTCAAGGATCTGGGCGATGCCATCGATTACGCGGTGCGCAAGATCGGCATCGACCACGTCGGCATCAGCTCCGACTTCAACGAAGGTGGCGGCGTCAAAGGTTTCGAGAACGTCGGCGAAATCCGTAACGTCACCGCCGAGCTGATCTCGCGCGGTTATTCCGAAGCGGACATCGCCAAGCTCTGGGGCGGCAACTTCCTGCGGGTCTGGGATCAGGTCGAGAAAGCCGCGAAACCGGCACTGGCCGCTGCGCCGGGAACTGCCCAGCCATGAGCAATCGTCGTGAGTTCTTGAAGCAGGCGGGGATTCTCGCCGCGGCTCTGCCACTGGGTGCGAGCCTGCCGAATGTCGCCGGTGCCGCGAACGCCGCGCCCGTGACCGGCAACAAGTGGACGCGGTTGCAGCAGCTGTTCGATCAGGATCCGGCGTATCTGCACTTCTCCAATTTCCTGATTACCTCGCACCCGAAACCGGTGCGCGAGGCGATTGAGCGACACCGCGCTGCCCTCGACAAAAATCCCGGCCTGGCCATGGATTGGGACCTCGGCGTGATCGAACAGCGCGAGGAGAACGTGCGGGTCTGGGCCGGACGCTACCTGCAAGCCGACGCCAGACAGATCGCCCTGACCGGCAGCACCACCGAAGGTCTGGCGACGATCTACGGCGGCGTGCACGTGCGCCCCGATCAGGAAATCCTCACCACCGAGCACGAGCACTACGCGACCCACACCATCCTCGCCCTGCGTAGCGAACGCGACAGCACCCGGGTGCGCAAAATTCGTCTGTTCAAGGATTCGTACAGCGCCAGCAAGGCAGAAATCCTTGCTGCCATCGACGGCGCCATCCGCCCCGAAACCCGGGTGCTGGGCATGTGCTGGGTGCATTCGGGCAGCGGCATGAAACTGCCCATCGGTGAAATCGGCGCCATCGTCGACCGGCACAACCGCGGTCGCAGCGACGCTGACCGCATCGTTTACGTGGTCGATGGGGTACATGGCTTCGGCGTGGACAACCTGAACTTCGCGCAAATGAACTGCGACTTCTTCATCGCCGGCACCCACAAGTGGATGTTCGGTCCGCGTGGCACCGGCATCGTCTGCAGTCGCTTCGCCGAGGTCAGATACGTCACCCCGATCATTCCGACGTTCTCCGAAGCCACGGCGTTTTCCACCACCATGACGCCCGGCGGCTATCACTCGTTCGAGCACCGCTGGGCGCTGGACGAAGCGTTCAAATTGCATCTTGAGCTGGGCAAGGCCGAGGTCGAGGCGCGTATTCACGCGCTCAACAGTTACCTGAAACAACGCCTGCAGCAGCGTCCGCAGATCGAACTGGTTACGCCACTGAGCCCTGAGCTGTCCGCCGGTTTCACCTTCTTCCGGGTCAAGGGCAAGGACAGCGACAAGATCGCCGCGCACCTGATGGCCAACCGCGTGGTGGCCGATGCCGTGCACCGCGACGTCGGCCCGGTGATCCGCACCGCACCGGGGCTGCTCAACGACGAAGAGCAAATCGACCGCTTGCTGGCCGTGCTCGACCAGGCCCTGTGAATCCGGGCGATCCCTTTTTCCTTTTAGCGAGACTCGCAATGAACAGTGAACTGCGTCGATTTTCCTTGAAGGCGCTGCCGGCGCTGATGCTCACCGCCCTCGCCGCCGGCCTGCTGCCGGGTGCCGCGCAGGCCGCCACCCCGCCTGCGCCGGGCAAGGTGTTCAAGGACTGCAAGGACTGCCCGGAAATGGTCGTGCTGCCCACCGGCACGTTCACCATGGGCACCCCGGAGGATGAGGTCGGCCGCGAGCCGGATGAAGGGCCGCTGCACCCGGTGACGTTTGCCAAACCGCTGGCGATCAGCCGTTTCCAGATTCTGCGCGGCGAGTGGGACGCCTACCTCAAGGACAGCGGCTACAAGATGCCCGACGGCGACACGCGCCCCGGTCGCGCGTGCAAGGCCGGGATCCCGGATTATCAGGGCAGCGACCCGCGCAAGCAGTACACCGAAAAGCACCCGGCGGTGTGCATGGATTTCCCGGAGGTCGAAGCGTACGTGGCCTGGCTGTCGAAGAAGACCGGCCAGCAATACCGGCTGGTCAGCGAGTCGCTGCGTGAATACGCCGCCCGCGCCGGCAGCACGGGGCCGTTCCCCTTCCCGTTTGACGAAGGCAAGGAATACAGCATCGCCAAACACGCCAACACCTATGGCGCCGCCGATGGCTACAACTTCACCGCGCCGGCCGGCAGCTTCCCGGCCAACGCCTTCGGCGTCTACGACATGCACGGCAATATTTATGAGTGGACCGCCGATTGCTACAACGAGAACTACGTTGGCGCGCCAAGCGATGGCAGTGCCTGGTTAAGCGGCAAGTGCGACGTGCGGCGCATCCGTGGCAACGACTGGGGCGAGGCACCGGTGTTCTCGCGTTCGGGCAACCGCAACGCCACCTACACCGACACCCGTGGCGACTGGATCGGCTTCCGGGTCGCCCGTGATCTGTAACGCCATCGCCCGGCTAAATTAGCCGTCCTGCCAGTCGTTCTAAAAGTGGGCGCGATCCTCCATGGCGCGCCCACCGCCCTCTACGTCATCCAGGCGAACCGCCCGAGCAGTGCCGGTGTTCGCCGCTCCTTCAAGCAGGGAACCTCCATGAGCAAACCAACACGCGGGGTGATCAATGAATTGTTCGCCCTGCTCAAACCCTTTCGACTGATCGTCAGCGTGTCGATCCTGCTTGGCATGGTCGGTGGCCTGAGCGTCACCGCGCTGCTGGCGACCATCAACAACGTGCTGCACACCGAGGGCGCACTGACCAGCACCATGGTCGCGGTGTTTGCCGGCCTGTGCCTGCTGGCGCTGACCAGCTCGATCTTTTCCGACATCGGCACCAATTTCGTCGGCCAGCACATCATCGCCAAATTGCGCAAAGAGCTGGGCGAGAAAGTCCTCTCGGCGCCGATCGAGCAGATCGAGCGCTATCGCAGCCATCGGCTGATTCCGGTGCTGACCCACGACGTCGACACCATCAGCGACTTCGCCTTCGCCTTTGCGCCGCTGGCGATTTCCCTGACCGTGACCCTCGGTTGCATGGGCTACCTGGCGATGTTGTCGTGGCCGATGTTCTTGATGATGGCGGTGGCGATTCTGATCGGCACGGTCATTCAGTACATCGCGCGCGGGCGTGGTATGCAGGGTTTCCTCAAGGCCCGTGACTACGAAGACGAGTTGCAAAAGCACTATCACGCAGTCGCCGAGGGCGCCAAGGAACTGCGCATCCACCGCCCGCGCCGGCATCGCATGTTCGTCTCGGGTATCGAAGGCACGGCCGACAAGATCTGCGACACGCAGGTGCGTTCGGTGAACATTTTCGTGGTCGCCAAGACCTTGGGTTCGATGCTGTTCTTCGTGGTGATCGGTCTGGCGCTGGGCCTGCAATCGCTGTGGCCGAGTGCCGACAAAGCGGTGATGAGCGGTTTTGTGCTGGTGCTGCTGTACATGAAAGGGCCGCTGGAACACATCATCGGCACCCTGCCGATCGTCAGTCGCGCGCAAATCGCGTTCCGCCGGATCGCCGATCTGTCCGAGCAGTTTTCCTCGCCAGAGCCGCACCTGCTGCTCAGCGATCAGGGCCACCAAAAGACCCCGGTGCACAGCCTGGAACTGACCGATGTCTCGTACAGTTTCCCGACGGTAGAAGGCGCCAAGCCGTTCCGGTTGGGACCGGTGAACCTGAAAATCGAACAGGGCGACATCATTTTCATCGTCGGCGAAAATGGCTGCGGCAAGACCACGCTGATCAAGTTGCTGCTGGGCCTGTACGCGCCACAGCAAGGCGAAATCCGCCTCAACCAGCAGCTTGTCGATGCCGCCAACCGCGACGATTACCGCCAGTTGTTCACCACGATTTTCGCCGACTATTACCTGTT
This sequence comes from Pseudomonas fluorescens, assembly GCF_004683905.1. Taxonomy (NCBI): domain Bacteria; kingdom Pseudomonadati; phylum Pseudomonadota; class Gammaproteobacteria; order Pseudomonadales; family Pseudomonadaceae; genus Pseudomonas; species Pseudomonas fluorescens. The sequence goes on along the minus strand of NZ_CP038438.1, from coordinate 2,129,397 downwards.
CGACGACGTGGTCCAGGGCGATACGCATATCCCGGAAGACGCCAACCAATACCTGGAGCGTCTGGAAATTGCGCACAAGGTCAGCGTGCGTGACGGCTCGTTCACCACCACCGACCTGTCCACCGGCCAGCGCAAGCGTCTGGCCCTGATCAACGCCTGGCTGGAAGAGCGTCCGGTGCTGGTGTTCGATGAGTGGGCCGCCGATCAGGACCCGACCTTCCGGCGGATTTTCTACACCGAGCTGCTGCCGGACCTGAAGCGCCTGGGCAAGACCATCATCGTCATTTCCCACGACGATCGTTACTTCGATGTCGCCGACCAACTGGTGCGCATGAGCGCCGGCAAAGTGGTCACTGAGCTGCAACCCGCCTGACTGTGAAAATTTTGTAAAAAATTTGCGTTGAGCTTTCCGGTTTTCGGAAGGCTCAACGTCTTACTAACAGTTAATAGAAATAGTTCTCAGTCAACACTTTGAAGAGTAGAAGAACAATGCCCGCACCGCACGGACTCCACCCGCTCGCCAAGGCCCTGCTGATCCGCCGCTCCTTCCGTTGCACCTTGCCCGCGTTCTGCGCCATGGCCCTGACTGTGCCGATGATCGGCCAGGCCCAGGCCGCCGCCGTGGCGATCAATATTCCTGCACAGTCGCTGGGGAGCGCGTTGCAGGAATTTGGTCGCCAGACCAACCTCCAAGTGCTTTACAGCCCGGATGAAGTCAGCGGCCTGCGCAGCAGCGCCGTCAGTGGCAACCTGGAACCGACCGCCGCCATCGCGCAACTGCTGCAAGGCACCAACATCGCCTACAGCGTCGAGGGCAACAACGTCGCCTTGCGTTCGCGCAGCACCGGCGGTGCCAGCCTCGATCTGGCCCCGACCAGCATTTCCGCCACCGCCGAATCGGCCTGGGGCCCGGTCGACGGGATCGTCGCCAAGCGCAGCGCCACCGGTTCGAAGACCGATTCGTCGCTCAAGGAAATCCCGCAGACCATCAACGTCGTCACTCAAGACGAAATCAAGATGCGCGGCTCGAAGACGGTCACCGAGGCCCTGCAATACACACCGGGCATGACCGGCGGCGGTTTCTCGGACCGGGTGAAGATCTTCGACGAACCGACGTCCCGTGGCTTCTCCCCTACTCCGCTGTACCTCGACGGCCTGCACATGCCTTACGGCGGCGGCAGCACCGGCGGTTCGCTGCAGATCGACCCGTACACCCTGGAGCGCGTCGAAGTGCTCAAGGGTCCGGCCTCGGTGCTGTACGGCCAGAACCAGCCGGGCGGTATCGTCAACATGGTCAGCAAGCGTCCGACCGCGACCCCGCTGCACGAAGTGAAGCTCGGTGGCGGCAGCTATGACCGCAAGTACGGTGCCTTCGACCTCGGCGGCCCGATCGACGATCAAGGCGAATTCCTCTATCGCCTGACCGGTGTGGTCAACGACAGCGGCTCGGCCATCGACTACGCCAGCCAGAACCGCATGCTGCTGGCGCCAAGCCTGACCTGGCTGCCTAACGATCAGACCACCATCACCGTGTTCGGTCAGTACCAGAAAGATCACGACGTACCGGAAGCCCAAGGCCTGCCGGCCAACGGCACAGTGCATCGCAGCCAGGCCGGGCGCATCAGCCGCAGCCTGTTCCTCGGCGAGCCGGACGTGAACAAGTACCACCGCGAGCAGTTCGTCGTCGGTTACGAGATCGCTCACGAGCTCAACGACGTCTGGACCCTGAAGCAGAACGCGCGTTACGCCGACATCAACGACCAGTACGTGGCGCCGCTGCACGGTTATGCGTTCCCGACCAACCCGGTTACCGGCCTCAACGACGGCAGCTACCAGAGCCGTTATGCGGTGGACTGGTCGCAGCACAACAAGGTCTACGGCATCGATAACATCGCCCAGGCCAAGTTCCACACCGCCGACGTCGAGCACACCGTGCTGCTGGGTGTGGATTACTACCACTACAATTCGAAATTCCTCGGCCTGTACGACCGCACCGCTCCAGGTCTGGATCTGTACAACCCGGTGTATGGCAGCCAGATCAATTTCCGTCAGCCGTACAAATGGGACAACACCATCACCCAGACCGGCCTGTACGCTCAGGATCAACTGCGCTGGAACCAGTGGTTCCTGACCCTCGGCGGTCGGTATGACTTCGCCGAAACCGACAACAAGCAACCGCTGAGCGGCGGCCACAGCAACCAGAAAGACGAGAAGTTCACCGGGCGTGCCGGCCTGGGCTACGAGTTCGACAACGGCATCACGCCGTACGTCAGCTACGCCGAATCCTTCCTGCCGCAAACCGGTACCGACATGAGCGGCGGCGCCTTCGAACCGACCACCGGCAAGCAGTACGAAGTCGGCGTCAAGTACGAGCCGAAGGCCATCGACGGCTTCATTCAGCTGTCGGCGTACCAGATCGACCAGGACAATATGCTCACCACCGACCTCAACAACCCGGGCTTCAGCACCCAGAGCGGCTCCGTGCGTTCGCGCGGTATCGAGCTGGAAGGCAAGGTCAACGTCACCCGCAACCTGCGCGTGCTGGCGGCGGTGTCGCGTAACCAGACCAAGTGGGAGAAGGACAACGACGGTCGCGAAGGTCGCACTCTGGCCATGCGTCCACCGCTGACCGCCTCCGCGTGGGTCAACTATGACTTCGACATTTCCACCGCCCTCGCCGGTTTCGGCATGGGCCTGGGCGCCCGTTACGTGCGCAGCAGCTACGGTTCGGATTACGAGTCGGACTCGTTCCAGATTCCGTCCTACACCGTGTATGACGCCATGGTCTCTTACGACCTGGAGAAATCGCCGCTGCATGTCAAAGGCGTGAAGCTGCAAGCCAATCTGCAGAACCTCACCGACGAGAAATACGTGGCCGCGTGCAACGGTACCCTCGACTGCTACTACGGCGAAGGCCGCACCATGACTGCTGACGTGACCTATAACTGGTAATACGTTTAGCGCTCACTGAAACGCCGGCATTTGCTGGCGTTTTTTTTGGGGGGCTGATTGGGGCTTGGCGGCCTTTGGGCCGACCAGGCTCTTGGGGTTTTGGGTGAATATCCGTTGCTGCGGTAACGGCCTCCTATGGTTCCGCCCTTACGGCGGGTCACTTTTTCCAAACGCCGAAAAAGTAACCAAAAAGGCTTCCCCCGGCGTACGGCACTTCGCTGAGGCTCAGTGTTCCCTCGCTACGGTGTCCATCCGGGGGCATCGCCTACGGTTTGCTTCGCTGCACCTCCTCTCGATGTATGCGGCTCCGCCGCATGGCGCTGCGCGCCTAACCCCCGGATGGACACCTACGCTCGGCCTGCCGAAGGGGCAAAAGATCAAAAGCCACATCAAGAGCCAAAGCCAAAGCCAAAGCCAAAGCCAAAGCCAAAGCCAAAGCCAAAGCCAAAGCAGATCAAAAGATCGCAGCCTTCGGCAGCTCCTGCATGGGATTGGGTGTTTACAGTTGGAGTTTGGTCGGCTGTCAGGCCGCCTTCGCGAGCAAGCCCGCTCCCACAGGGGGATGGGGTGTGGTCAGTTAGAGACTGGTCGGCTCGCAGGCCGCCATCGCCAGCAGGCTGGCTCCTACAGTTCAGATTGCGTGCCCCGCATGCGGCGAAGCCGCCCCACTCAACACAATGAGCGTTAGCTCGAGTACCGCTTTTGATCTCAGGGCCCGTCGGCAGGCTGAGTGCAGGGATTTATCCGGGGGTGGGAGCGCAGCGACCGTTTGGCGCAGCCAAACACAGCGAGAGGAGGTGCAGCGAAGCAAACCGTAGGCGCTGCCCCCCGGATGAATCCCGGAGCGAAGGAACCCGAGCCTAAGCGAGGGCCGAACGTCAGGGCATAGACCTTTTGGTTACTTTTGGGGCGTTTGCCAAAAGTGACCCGCCGTAAGGGCGGAACCCTAGGCGGCCGTTACCGCAGCAACGGATATTCACCCACTCACCCACCCACCCCGTCAAGCTAAAGCAAACACCTCTACCAAGCGCCCAGCAATCAACCCCAGCGCCTCTTCAGCCTCATCAACAATCGCCCCCATCCGCATAAAGTCATGGGTCATGCCCGAGTACACCTGCAAATCCACAACAACCCCCGCCGCCTGCAAATGCCGGGCATACGCCACCCCCTCATCGTGCAACGGATCACACTCGGCCAACACCATCAGCACCGGCGCGACATCGGCCGGAACTTCGCCGAGCAACGGCGAGAAACGCGGATCGAGACGATCGCTGGCATCACGCTGATAGTGCGCGTAGAACCACTGCAGCGAAGCCTTCTCCAGCAGATAACCTTCGGCGAAACGCTCGATCGAAGGCGTGCTGCGACTGGCATCGGTGACCGGATAAATCAGCACCTGCAAACGCGGCTGCACAGCGGCATCCGTCAGTTGCGCAGCCAGCACCGTGGCCAGGCTGCCACCGACGCTGTCGCCGGCAATCGCCAGCCGCGCCGTGTCGATGCCCAGATCAGCAGCACTCGCCACCAGCCAGTCCCAGGCATCCTGCGCATCGTCGGCCGCCGTCGGGAAGCGATGTTCCGGCGCCAGTCGATACGCCACCGACAGCACCACACAATCCGCCAGCAAGGCCAGCGCGCGGCACAGCGAATCATGCGAGTCGAGGCTGCCGACCACATAGCCGCCGCCATGGAAATACAACAGTGCCGGACGTCCGGCGCCCGCCTGCAACGGATGATTGCTGTAGATCCGTGCGTTCAACAGTGCACCGTCACGCACCGGCAATTGCAGCTCATCCACCACGGCCAGTTCTTCACCGCCGGCGTCCATCAGCAACGATGACTGATCGAATTGTTCACGGGCCTCGCTCGGGGTCAGCTCATGCATGCCGACGCGTTTGCCACTGGCCCGGCCGTTGCCGACCAATTGCAGAAATGCGGCGATATCAGGATTCAATGACATTCAAATCTCCAAAGCGATCGGGCGCCATCAGCGCCCGATCGGTTTTGCTTGGGTTTCACAGCAGGTTTCAGGACATGACTACTGATTCAACGATCTGGCCGAGCATTTCTTCAGCCTCGGACAGGAAAGTTTCATCGCGCGGGATCTGGAAGTGCCCGCAATCCAGCCATTCACCGCCCATGCCCGGCTGGCCGAGTTGCGCCGCCAGCTCCAGTGCCTCGGCTTCGCGACCCAAGGTCCACCAGCACGTCGGGTTGACGGTCAGCGGCGCACAGCGCTCAAGCTTGAGCGACAACTGCTTGAGCCGGCGCGCCACGCTGAACACCTGCGCCAGTTCTTCGGCACCCAGCGCCACATAAGTCGACGCCCCGCGCTCGGCGCTCATGGCACGCTGGAACAGCGCACGCAGGTTGTGCGGCGTTTCTTCACCGTCGATGGACAGGCCCGGTGCGGCGTCCGGCAGCGTCACCTGCAGGAAATCGCGCAGGTCAGCTTGCCAGTCATCGACAGCCCCGGCGTCGACCGCCGCCGACGGCACGAAGCTGTCGACCAGCCCGACAAACTTGACCTGTTGCCCGGCCTGCTCCAGTTGCGCGGCGATCAACATCGCCAGCGTTCCGCCCAGCGACCAGCCCAGCAGGTGATACGGCCCCTGCGGCTGTTTCTGGCGAATCTGCGCCAGGTAATCACTGGCCATTTCCTGCAGCGAGGTGTCGTTGAACGCCGGATCCAGCAGCATCCGCGACTGAATCGCCAACACCTGGCGTTGACCGCTCAGGCGCCGCGCCAGCGGCTCGTAGTCGAACACCGTGCCAAAACCGGCGTGGAGGCAGAACAGCGGCGCCACGCCCCTGACCTCGGCGTTCATCGCCAGCAACCCGGAGGCTTTTTCCGCCGTGCCCTGAACACTCGCTACCAGTTCGCCGATGCTCGGTTTCTGCATCAGATCGCGCAGTTTCAGGCTCAGGCCCTGAGCCTTGAGCACGCGGCTGCGGGCCACCACTTGCAGGCTGAGGATCGAGTCGCCACCCAGTTCGAAGAAGTTGTCGGTGAGCCCGACCCGTTCGATTTTCAGCACCTCCTGCCAGATCTTCGCCAGGGCTTTTTCCAGCTCGGTGCGTGGCGCCTGGTAATCCTGACGCTGTTCGGCATCCGGATTCGGCAGCGCCTTGCGGTCGAGTTTGCCGTTCGGCGTCAGCGGCATGCGCTCAAGCACCATCAGGTGTGCCGGCACCATGTAATCCGGCAGGCTGACCTTGAGTTGCTCGCGCAGACGTTCGCCCAAGCCGTCGGCCGGCGTCTCGGCAGCGGCCAGTACGTAGCCGAGCAGTTGCTTGCCGCTGACACCCTCGCGGGCCACTACGGCGGCGTCACGCACGCCCGGCTGCTGCTTGAGGCGCGCTTCGATTTCACCCAGCTCGATGCGGAAACCACGGATCTTCACCTGATGGTCGATCCGCCCGAGATAGTCGACAGTGCCGTCGGCACGCTGGCGCACCAGGTCTCCGGTGCGGTACAGGCGACTGCCGTCGGCGCTGAACGGGTTGGCAACGAAACGTTCGGCGGTGCCACCGGCACGCCCCAGATAACCGCGCGCCAACGCCCCTCCGAGGTACAACTCACCGGCAATGCCGGCCGGCAGCGGGTTGAGGTCGCTGTCGAGCACATAACCGCTGCGCTCGCCGACCACGCTGCCGATCGGCGCATAGGCCGCGCCGCATTGATCGTCGACCGCGGCCTTCCAGATCAGCGGCGTGACCACCGTCTCGGTCGGGCCATAGCCGTTGATGATGTACTGCGGTTGCAGTGCGCGTTTGGCCAGTTCGAAACTCGCCACCGGCACCGCGTCCCCGCCGAAGCAGTAGATCCGTACCGGCGGCGGATTGCCGTGCTGCTCAGCGTGTTCGGCCAGTTGCTGCAGGTACACCGGCGGGAACGCGGCCACGGTCACGCCATGCTGATGCAGGGCGTCGTAGGTCTGTTCGGCCGTCCACAGGCTGTCGTCGCGAATCAGCAAACGCGCGCCGTGCGTCAGGGTGGTCAGCCAGCGCTCATGCGCGCCGTCGAACGCGAACGACATGAAGTGCAGCTCGCAATCGGTCTCACTCATTTCATAACGCTGACCGATCGCCTGGCAGTGCATCGCCAGCGGCCCGTGCGCCACGCCGACACCTTTCGGCTGACCGGTGGAGCCGGAGGTGTAGATCACGTAGGCCAGGTTGCCCGGCTGCACCGCGACCTGCGGCGCCGAATCTGGCTGAGCGCGCAGATCCAGCTGATCGAGTTCCAGCACATGCAGGTTGGCCTGGGTCGGCAGCACCTGACGCAAACTCGAATCGCTGAGCAGCAAGGCGATGCCCGAATCGTGCATCAGATAACTCAAGCGCTCGCGGGGATAGGTTGCGTCCAGCGGCACGTAGGCCCCCCCGGCCTTGAGCACCGCCAACAGCGCGACGATCATGTTTTCGCTGCGTGGCAGGGCCACACCGACCCGCACTTCCGGACCGACACCTTCGGCGATCAGCGCATGCGCCAGACGATTGGCCCGCGCTTCGATCTGGCCATAACTGAAGGCTTGCTCATTGAAGATCACTGCGGTTTGTTCGGCACGCTGCGCGGCCCACCCTGCAATACGCTGATGCACCGGCGTGGTCTGCGCTTGCGTGACAAGATCCGGCGCGGGCGAGACTTGACCGGTCGGCAGACCGATGCGTCCCAACGCCTGCCCGGCGTCCTGAACCAGGGCCGTGAGCAGGCCTTCCATGTTGCTGCGGATGCCTTCCACGGTCGCCAGATCAAAATGCTCGCGCAGGAACATGTACTCGATCACCAGCCCCTCTTCGAGCGTGACCATCAAGTCCATCGGAAAGTTGGTCAGGCCGGCGTTGCTGATCTCGCCAAACTTCAGCGAATCATCGCGCCACTCGCGCAGCGCCTGATCGATCGGGTGGTTTTCGAACACGATGATGCTGTCGAACAGCGACTGCCCGGCACGCCCGCCCCAACGCTGGACGTCGGTCAGCGGGGTATATTCGCGCTCGCGCATCTCCAGGTTGAAATCCTGCAACTCGCGCAACCAGGCGCCCACGGCCTGCTCGGCCGGCACGTCCTTGATCACCGGCAAGGTGTTGATGAACAGACCGAGGATCGATTCCGAGGCCGGCAGACTCGCCGGACGCCCCGCCACCGTGGCGCCGAACGCCACGCAACGCTGGCCGCTGTACCGGCTGAGCAGCACCAGCCATGCGCCCTGCACCAAGGTGTTGAGGGTGATCTGCTGCGACTGGGCAAAGGCTTTCAACTGCTCGGTGCGGGTTGCGCCCAAACGGCTGTACAGCGCCTGGTGACCGCGACCGCTGCCGGTGCGCGTCACCGCGTCCGCCAGATAGGTCGGCTCGTCGAGCCGGCTCAGGTGCTGACGCCAAAAACCTTCGCTGGCATTCGCGTCCTGCTGCTGCAGCCAGTTGATGTAACCACGGTACGGCACCGCTTCGGCCAGTGGTCGTCCGGAATACTGGCTCAGCACTTCACCGATCAACTGCGAACTGCTCCAGCCGTCGATCAGGATGTGATGGTAAGTCCAGATCAGCTGATAGCTGTGCTCGCTGACTTGCACCAGTGTCAGCCGTTGCAGCGGTGGCTGGTCAAGGTCGAAGCCCTTGGCCCGCTCGGCATCCGCCAGGCCTTGCAAGGCTTCGGCCGAATGATCCTGCTCACGCCAGTCGAGCAGACTGAACGGCAACTGCGGATCGGCGAGCACGAATTGCAGCGGCTCGGCCATGTCCTGCCAGAGGAAACCGGTGCGCAGAATGTCGTGGCGACGGCTGACGGTTTCCCACGCGGCTTGCAAGCGCAGTGGCTCAAGGCCCTGCACCGGAACGCTCAACTGGTTGACGTACAGGTCCGATTCCGGCGAATTCAGGCCGAGGAACAGCATGCCCTGCTGCATCGGCGACAAGCGATAGAGCCCGTCCAGTTGCCCGGCCGGCAGTGGCAGTTGCGCCACCTGCGCCTCGCTCAAGCCGTGCAGCGGCAGATCGATCAGCGCCGGCTCCGGCGCCACACGCCCTTCGGCAGCCTGCACGCACAGGGCCAGCTGCTGAATGGTCGGTTGCTGGAACAGGTCTTTCGGGCTCAGCTCCAGTCCTTGCTGACGGGCGCGACTGACCACTTGAATCGAGATGATCGAGTCGCCGCCCAAGGCAAAGAAACTGTCGTGGGTGCTGACCTGCTCAAGGCCCAGCACCTCTTTCCAGATCTCAACCAACGCCTGCTCGGTGGCGTTCACCGGTTCGACATGCAACTGCGCGGCACTCAGTTCCAGTGCTGGCAGGCGCTTGCGGTCGATCTTGCCGTTGGGGGTCAGCGGCAGTTGCGCCAGCCACAGGCGGTGGCTCGGCACCATGTAGTCCGGCAGGGTTGCGCTCAGCCAGTTGCCGAGGGCTTGCTGGAGTTCGGCCTGTTGCTCGGCGTTGGCCTCGATGATCGCCGGATCGCTCGGCACCAGATAGGCAATCAGTTGCTGACTGCCCGACACTTCGCTGGCCACGACCACCGCTTCACGCACGGCGGCATGCGCCAGCAGACGCGCTTCGATTTCGCCCAGCTCGATACGCAAGCCGCGAATTTTCACCTGATGGTCGATCCGGCCCATGTACTCCAGCTCGCCCTCCTCGCGCTGACGAATCAGGTCGCCAGTGCGGTACATGCGCTCGCCGCTGCCAACGAAAGGATTCGGCACGAAGCGCTCGGCGGTCATCGCCGCACGCCCCAGATAACCGCGCGTGATGCCGGCGCCGGACAGGTACAGCTCGGCCGAGACGCCCTGCGGCACCGCGTGCAGATCGGCATCCAGCAGATGGCTGGCGCTGTGATCAAGCGCACGACCAATCCGTGCCTGACCGCCAGCACTGCGGCGGGTCCAGGTCGAATAAGTGGTGTCTTCCGATGGGCCGTACAGGTCGTAGACGTGTTCGACCGTCGACTGCTGATACAGCGCGTCGACCAAGCCTTGTTTCAGCGGTTCACCCGCCAGATTGATGATGCGCACGCTAGGCGGAATCTGCCCCGCGCGGTGCAGTGCGGCAATCGCCGACGGCACGGTATTGATCAGGCGCACCTGATCGCGGGCCGGCAGTTGCGCCAGCTCCAGCGCATTACGCGCGATGATCAGCGAGCCACCGTTGGCCAGGGTGACAAACAGTTCCCACACCGACAGGTCGAAGCACACCGACGTCGAGGCCAGTACGCCTTGAATGTCCTCGCGGCTGTAGACCCTGGCGGACCAGTCGATCAGCGCCATGACGTTGCGATGGGCAATCGCCACGCCTTTCGGTTTGCCGGTGGAACCGGAGGTGTAAATCACGTAGGCGAGGTTGTCCGGTTGCACCGCAGTCTGTGGCGCAACAGTCGAATAACCGCTCAACGAAACCTGATCCATCAGCAGCACTTGCGTATCGCCCGGCACGCTCAGGGTCAAGGCAACCGCCTGTTCGGTCAGCAACACCCGCGCCCGGCTGTCCTCCAGCATGTAGGCAACGCGATCCGCCGGGTAATCCGGGTCCAGCGGCACATAGGCGCCACCGGCCTTGAGCACCGCGAGCAAGGCAATCAGCAACTGCTCGGAACGCGGCATGGCCACGCCCACCCGCACTTCCGGACCAACACCCAGCTCAAGCAGCTTGTGCGCCAGACGATTGGCCTGAGCATCCAGTTCGGCGTAGGTCAACTTCGTATTGGCGAAGGTCACCGCCAAGGCATCCGGGGTCGCCGCCACTTGACGGGCGATGGCTTGATGGATGCACAGATCGGTGGAGAAGTCGGTACTCACCTGCGGGCTATGCTCGATCAGGTTCAGTTCACTGAGCGAACGCTCACCCGACTCGCTCATCTGCCCGAGCAAGCGCTGCAGATACCCAGCCAGTTGCACCACGCTGTGCGCGGCAAAGCTTTCGCACTGGTAGCTGAAGTGCATCGACAACTCGTCGCTCAAGTGCACCAGCAGCGTCAGCGGGTAGTTGGTCTGCTCATGATTGTGGATTTCACCGAAGCGCAGTTCTTGTGGTGCGCCCTGCGCCAGCGCCTCGGACACCGGGTAGTTCTCGAACACCAGAATGTTGTCGAACAGCGCCTCACCGTTGCGCTCGGCCCAACGCTGAATGTCGAACAGCGGCGTGTGCTCATGCTCACGCAAGGCCAGGTTCTGCGCCTGCACGCTCTGCAACCATTCGCCAACGCTCGATGGCGACTGCGGACTGGCGATGACCGGCAAGGTGTTGATGAACAGACCAATCTGCTGCTCGACCCCTTTGAGCTCGGCCGGACGCCCCGCCACCGTGGCGCCGAACGCCACACACGGCTGGCCGGTCAGGCGCTGCAACAGCAGCAGCCATGCCGCCTGAATCAGCGTGTTGAGGGTGACTTTCTGCTGGCGCGCGAACTCGCCCAGACGCCGCGTCTGCTCAGCGTCGAGCACGCAGAAATGTTCTCCGTGGCCGTCGCGCGGTGCATCGCCGCGCTGCGCCTGCAACGCTTGCGCGAGCAAGGTCGGCGCTTGCAGGTCAGCCAGTTGCGCGGTCCAGTAACGCTCGCTGGCCTGTACGTCCTGGCGCTGCAGCCATTCGATGTAATCGCGATAACGCCCGGCCAATGGCGGCTGGGCAACCCCGCTGTAGCGCTGCAGGACTTCACCAAGCAATTGCGAGTTGCTCCAGCCGTCCATCAGGATGTGGTGGTTGGTGTAGATCAAGTGGCAGCGCTGCTCGTCCAGACGCACCACGACCATGCGCAACAGCGGCCCCTGGCTCAGGTCGAAACCTTGCGCCTGTTCGGCTGCGGCCAGTGCATTCAGATCGCTCTGACAATCGTCACGATCACGCCAGTCGAGGACGCGGAACGGCATGTCCAGTTGCTTGTGCACCACTTGCACCGGACGCGCCAGTTCACCCTGCCAGACAAAGCTGCTGCGCAGGATGTCGTGGTTGTCCACCGCCGCTTGCCAGGCTTGCTGAAAGCGTTGCGGATCGAGGCCTTCGACATCGAGCCGAACCTGGTTGATGTAATCGCCGGTGGCCTGCTCGTAGAGGCTGTGGAACAACATGCCCTGCTGCATCGCCGACAGCGGATACACATCGGCGACCTGGCGTGGCGCCAGCGGAAAGTGATCAAGCTGCGCCTGCGTCAGGCCGGACAGCGGGAAGTCCGACGGGGTCAGGCCTTCGATGCCCGGGGTCAGGCAATGGTCGATCAACGCTGCGAGTTCTGCGGCGTAATCTGCGGCCAGGGCTTCGATCACCGCGCTGTCGAAGCGCTCACTACTGAACGTCCAGCCCACCCGCAGCTCGCCGCCATACACCTGACCGTTGAGGGTCAACCAGTTGCCCAGCGGCGCCTCCGGGCTCTGATCGAGGCCGGCGTTGTCCGGCGACGGCACGAACAGCGCAGCCTCGTCGCCAGCGAAACTGCCGTCGAACTGCCCAAGGTAGTTGAAGGTGATGCGCGGGCTCGGCAAGGCCTGCAGGCTCTGCTGCGCTTGCGCATCACCGAGGTAACGCAAGGCGCCGAAACCGATGCCCTTGTTAGGGATCGAGCGCAGTTGTTCCTTGATCTGCTTGATCGACTCGCCAAGCGTGTCTGCCGGTGTCAGGCGCACCGGGAACAGGCTGGTGAACCAGCCCACCGTGCGGGTCAGATCGACGCCGTTGAACAGTTCTTCGCGGCCATGGCCTTCGAGCTGGATCAGCGTCGACGCCTGCCCGCTCCAGCGTCCAATGACCCGCGCCAGCGCCGTCAGCAACAGATCGTTGACCTGAGTGCGGTACGCCGCCGGGGCCTCTTGCAGCAGTTGGCGGGTCAGCTCGGTGCCGAGCCGGGTTTGTACGGTCTGGGCCAGACGATTGTCCTGACTGGCGTCAACGCGTTTGCACGGCAGATCGGTACTTACATCGCTCAGGCAGGCCTGCCAATAATCCAGTTCGGCCTGCAACGCCGGGCTGTTGGCGTAGCGCTGCAAGTGCTCCCCCCAGTCCTTGAAGGCGCTGGTCCGGGACGGCAGGCTCAACGGCTGATCATTCAGCAATTGCTGATAAGCGTTTTGCAGATCTTCCAGCAGAATCCGCCACGACACGCCGTCCACCGCCAAGTGATGAATCACCAACTGCAGACGCTGCGTGCCATCAGCCACATTCGCCAGTACCGCACGCAGCAACGGCCCGTGTTGCAGATCGAGACTGCGCTGGGCGCGGTTACCCAAGGCTTCAAGGGCGGCGGCATCGGCCACGTCCTCCTGCCAGAGCAGGTTCTGCGGCAGCGCTTCGACCGCGCGGTGCTCGGCCTGCCACACGCCATCGCGCTGGGTGAAGCTCAGGCGCAAGGCATCGTGATGAGCCACCAGTGCGCGCAACACTTGCTCGAGTTTTTCAGCGTCCAGCGCCTGCCGCGGTTGCAGCAGTACCGACTGGTTCCAGTGATGACGCTGCGGAATTTCGTCGGCGAAGAACTGCTGCTGGATCGGCAGCAGCAACGCCGCACCGCTCGCGGCTTGCTGATCAATCGTCGATTCGTCGCCACCCCACTGCGCGACCAGCGCCAGACGCTGCACGGTCTGGTGCTGGAACAGGTCTTTGGGATTGAGGCGAATGCCGGCCTGACGGGCACGGCTGACCACCTGAATCGAGATGATCGAGTCGCCGCCCAATTCGAAGAAGTTGTCGTTGATGCCGACTTGCGGCAGCTTCAGTACGTCTTGCCAGATCGCGGCCAGACCCTGCTCCATCGCGCTTTGCGGCGCCTGATAGGCCTGCTGCGCCTGGCTGGCGTCCGGTGACGGCAAGGCCATGCGGTTGAGTTTGCCGTTGGCGGTCAACGGCAATTGCGCCAGCAGCAACAGGTGCGCCGGAACCATGTGATCCGGCAGATTGGCCTTGAGTTCGGCGCGCACGCTGTCGCGCCACAGCGCCTGTTCGGCCGGGCTTGCGTCGAGCAGCGCGGCGTCGCCTGGCACCAGATACGCCACCAGTTGCTGACCGCTGAGGCCCGGCTGCGCCAGCACCACGGCCTGGCGCACGGCAGCCTGTTCCAGCAGTTGCGCTTCGATCTCGCCAAGTTCGATACGGAAACCGCGAATCTTCACCTGATGGTCGATCCGCCCGATGTATTCGATCACGCCGTCGGCGCGGTAGCGCGCCAGGTCACCGGTACGGTACAGACGCCCGCCATCGGCGGCGAACGGGTCGGGAATGAAGCGCAGGCTGGTCAGATCCGCACGGTTCAGGTAACCACGAGCCAAGCCGGCACGACCGACGTACAGCTCACCGATGCAGCCTTTGGCGACCGGGTTCAGATCTCCGTCGAGCAAGTACCAGGACAGATCGAGAATCGGTTCGCCGATCGGGCTGCTGGCGTCACGCTGCAAGTCGGCCAGCGAAATCGGCCGGTAGGTCACGTGCACGGTGGTTTCGGTGATGCCGTACATGTTGATCAGTTGCGGTGCCTGATCGCCGAAACGCTCGAACCATGGACGCAGGCTTTTGACCTCCAGCGCCTCGCCGCCGAACACCACGTAACGCAGCGCCAATGCTTGCGCCGCGTGCTCCGGGGCGCAGGCCACTTGCATCAGTTGCTTGAACGCCGAGGGCGTCTGGTTGAGCACGGTGACGCCTTCGCGGCAGAGCAAGGCGAAGAAATCTTCCGGCGAGCGGCTGACCTCGTAAGGCACCACCAGCAGTTTGCCGCCATACAGCAGCGCCCCGAAAATCTCCCACACCGAGAAATCGAAGGCGTAGGAATGGAACAGGCTCCAGACATCCGTGGCGCCGAAATCGAACCACGCATCAGTGGCCTCGAACAGGCGCAGCACGTTGCGGTGCGCGAGCAAGGTGCCCTTTGGCTGACCGGTCGAACCCGACGTGTAGATCACGTATGCGAGGTTGTCGGCGCTCATGCGCACTTGCGGATTGCTGTCGCTGTAACCTTCGAGGTCTTCGCGATCCTGATCGAGCATCAGGCTGCGCACCGAGTCTGGCACGGGCAAACGCGCGAGCAGATGACTTTGCGTCAACAGCAGGCCGATGCCGCTGTCGCCGATCATGTAGCTCAGGCGTTCCTCCGGATACGTCGGGTCCAGCGGCACATAGGCACCGCCGGCCTTAAGAATCGCCAGCAGGCCGACCAGCATGTCGAGGCTGCGCTCCACCGCCAGACCGACGCGCACGTCCGGGCCGACACCGCTGGCAATCAGCTTGTGGGCCAACTGGTTGGCGCGGCTGTTGAGTTCGCAGTAACTCAAGGCCTGCCCGGCACAGCTCACGGCAATCGCTTGCGGGGCGCGGGCGGCTTGTTGTTGGATCCGTTGATGCAGGCACTGCTCGCTCGGGAAATCGCGGATGGCCGGGTTCCACTGCTGCAAGGTCGCCGCGCGTTCGGCAGCGTCATGCAGCGGCAGTTCGGCGATGCGCTGAGCGCTGTCGGCAACGATGCCTTGCAGCAGATGGGTCCAGTGTTGCGCCAGACGTTCGATGGTTTCGACGTCGAACAGGTCGGTGGCGTAGGTCAGCTCGGCCCAGACGTTGTCGCTCGATTCAAAGGTGTTCAGGGTCAGGTCGAACTGCGCTGTATTGGACGCCCAAGGCAAGCCTTCAATTGCCAGGTTCGGCAGCCGCGTGGCGCCCTGCGCCTGGCGCACCTGGCTCTGGTGGTTGTGCATCACCTGGAACAATGGGCTGTGGCTGAGGCTGCGCTCCGGTTGCAGCGCGTCGACCAGTTGCTCGAACGGCAGATCCTGATGCGCCTGGGCGCCGAGCACCGTATTTTTCACTTGCTGCAGCAGGCTGCGGAACGTCTGCTGACTGTCGAACTCGGCCTTGAGTACCTGGGTGTTGACGAAGAAACCGATCAGGCCTTCGGTCTCGACCCGGTTGCGGTTGGCCACCGGCACCCCGACGCGGATATCGGCCTGACCGCTGTAGCGATGCAGCAAGGTCTGGAACGACGCCAGCAACAGCGCAAACAGCGTGACGTTCTCGCGCTGCGCCAGGTGTTTGAGCGCGGTGGCCAGTTCGAGGCTCAGCGGGATCTCGCGACGGGCGCCACGATAGCTCTGCTCGGCTGGACGCGGCCGGTCGGTCGGCAACTCCAGCAGCGGTTGATCGCCATCGCCGAGTTGTGCGGTCCAGTAGCTCAACTGACGTTCGCGTTCACCGGCGTCCATCCACTGTTTCTGCCACACGGCGTAGTCGGCGTATTGCACCGGCAGCACCGGCAATTGCACGCTCTGGCCCTGGCTGTAGGCGGCATACAACGCCACCAGCTCATCGACCATGACATTCATCGACCAGCCATCGGAGACGATGTGATGCAAGGTGATGACCAGCGCGTGGTCATCGGCGGCCAGACGCAGCAGTTTGACCCGCAGCAACGGGCCTTGCTGCAGATTGAACAGGTGCAGGGTTTCGGCGGCGACCAGCGCTTGCAGCGCCGCCTCGTCGAGATCCGCCGCCACGTCCTGCACCTGCAGATCGAGCGTGCCGTGAGCCTGGATCACTTGCAGGGTCTGCCCCTGCTGCTCGACGAAGCAGGTGCGCAGCGATTCGTGGCGCTCGATCAGCGCGTCGAAGCTGCGCTGCAACGCCGGCAGATCCAGCTCACCGCGCAGACGCAGCGCCGCCGGCACGTGATAAGCGGTGCTGGTCGGTTCCAGTTGCCAGAGGAACCATTGACGCTCCTGGGCATAGGACAGCGCCAGCGGTTGCTGGCGTGGCAAGGCAACAATCGGCGGCTCCCGATGCGCCTGATCGACACCCAGCGCGGCGACAAAGTCTTCCAGCGTGCTGTGTTCGAACAACGTGCGCAGCGGCACTTGAACGTTCAGCGCCTGACGTACGCGCGAGACCACTTGCGTGACCAGCAACGAGTGGCCGCCCAGTTCGAAGAAGTTGTCACTCAGGCCTACGCGATCAAGCTTGAGCACCGCCTGCCAGATTTCGGCAACGCTGTGCTGAGTGGCGGTTTGCGGGGCGATGTAAGTCGATTGCAGCTGGCTGGCGTCAGGTGCCGGCAAGGCTTTGCGGTCGACTTTGCCGTTCGGCGTCAGCGGCAGTTGCGCGAGGAACAACAGGTGCGCCGGCACCATGTATTCCGGCAGCTCGGCCTTGAGGCTGGCTTTCAATGCGGCGCGCAGTTCGCCTTCATCAAAAGCGTCGGCGGTGGGCACCACATAGCCGACCAGTTGCGGTCCGGTCGGGCCGTCCTGAGCGACTACCACGGTTTCGCGCACGCTATCGAGGGCGAGCAAACGCGCTTCGATCTCGCCGAGTTCAATCCGGAAACCACGGATTTTCACCTGATGGTCGATCCGCCCGATGTACTCGATCACGCCTTCGGCGCGGTAACGGGTCAAGTCACCGGTGCGGTACAGACGCGCGCCGGTTTTCGAAAAGGGATCCGGGACAAAACGTTCGGCGGTCAGGCCTGGGCGCTCGAAGTAACCACGAGCGAGGCCGTCGCCGCCGATCAGCAGTTCCCCCGGGGCGCCGAGCGGATTGAGCTCAAGGTCGCTGCCGAGGATGTACAACGCGGTGTTGTCGATCGGTGTGCCGAGGAATGGACGGCTGCTGTCCGCACTCAAGGCGTGCTGCGCCGACCAGATAGTGGTTTCGGTCGGGCCGTAGAGGTTCCACACGCTCGGCGTCAGTGCGAGCATGCGTTGCGCCAGTTCCTGCGACAGCGCTTCACCGCCGCAGAGGAACGTGCGGCCCGCCAGAATGGGCGCCTGTTCATTGTCCAGCAGCATGCGCCAGGTCGAGGGCGTGGCTTGCAGCGCCGTCACGGCGTGACGCTCGATCAGTTCGAGCACCGCTTGCGGGTCTTGATGCACATCCTTGCCGGTCAGCACCACACAGGCACCGGCCAGCAATGGGCCGTAGATTTCCAGGCCGAAAATATCGAACGAAAAGGTGGTCAGCGACAGCATGCGATCGGCGGCACAGATGCCCGGCTGCTCGATCATGCTCGCGACAAAGTTGCTCAGCGCCGCGTGGCGCACCATCACGCCTTTCGGTTTGCCGGTGGACCCGGAGGTGTAGATCGTGTAGGCCAGATGCTCGCCATTGACTGCCACGTCCGGCGCGGTCTGTGGATAAGCCGCCAGCCACTCGTGTGGTTGATCCAGCAACAGCGCTTGCACGCCCGGCGGGATCGGCAGCTGCGTCTGCAAATGGCTTTGGGTCAGCAGCAATTGCAGGCCGCTGTCCTCGATCATGTAGGCCAGACGATCCTGCGGATACGCCGGGTCCAGCGGCACATAAGCACCGCCAGCCTTGAGGATCGCCAGCAGGCCGACGATCATTTCCACGCTGCGCTCGACGGCGATGCCGACCAGTTGATCCGGGCCGACACCGGCCTCGATCAGCTTGTGCGCCAGTTGACTGGAGCGGGCATCCAGCTCGCCGTAGCTCAGCACGTCTTCGCCGATGATCAGTGCAGTGGCCTGCGGCGTTTGCTGGGCACGCCGGGAGAAATCCTGCTGCACGCATTCGGCTTGCGCGGTGCGGTCGGCGCTGCGCAACCAGTCCTGCAACAGCACGCCGTGCTCGGCGCTGTCCAGCAACGGCAATTCGCCGACGCGCTGGCTCGGTGCGGCGACGATGCCACGCAGCAGGTTCTGCCAATGACGTGCCAGACGCTCGACGGTTTCAGCTTTGAACAGATCAGTGGCGTAGGTCAGCTCGGCGGCAAAGCCGTCGCTGGACTCGTAGGTATTCAGCGTCAGATCGAACTGCGCGGTGCGCCCTTCCCACTGCACATCCTCGACACTCAGCTGCGGCAACTGCGCCGCGTTGCGCCCCTGATCACGGCTGGTCTGGTGGTTGAACATCACCTGGAACACCGGACTGTGGCTCAGGCTGCGCTCCGGTTGCAGGGCTTCGATCAGTTGCTCGAACGGCAGATCCTGATGCGCCTGCGCATCCATCGCCGCCTGCTTGACCTGAGCCAGCAACTGGTTGAACGGCAACT
Organism: Pseudomonas fluorescens; assembly: GCF_004683905.1. NCBI lineage: Bacteria > Pseudomonadati > Pseudomonadota > Gammaproteobacteria > Pseudomonadales > Pseudomonadaceae > Pseudomonas > Pseudomonas fluorescens. The sequence continues at coordinate 2,110,475 of NZ_CP038438.1, read as the reverse complement.
GCCCGCTGACCTCGGCATTCAGCACCTGCGTGTTGACGAAGAAGCCGATCAGGCCTTCGGTCTCAACCCGGTTGCGGTTGGCGGTCGGCACCCCGACGCGAATCTGCGCCTGTCCGCTGTAGCGATGCAACAACGCCTGGAACGACGCCAGCAGCAGCATGAACAGGCTCGCACCTTCGCGCTGCGCCAGCTGTTTGAGGGCGTCACCGAGGTCAGCCGGCAGGTTCAGTTCCAGCCGCGCACCGCGCAGGCTTTGCACGGCCGGACGCGGGAAATCGATCGGCAGCTCCAGCACCGGCTGCTCGCCGCCCAGGGTCTTGACCCAGTAGGCCAACTGGCGTTCACGCTCGCCCGCTTCCAGCCAGTGCCGCTGCCAGATCGCGTAGTCGGCGTACTGTATTTCCAGTTCTGGCAGGCTCAGCGGCTGCCCGGCGGTGTCGGCGGCGTAATGCTGGATCAGCTCGTTGACCAGGACTTTGATCGACCAGCCATCGGCGATGATGTGGTGCTGGATCAGCACCAGTACATGATCGTCTTCCGCCACTTTCAGCAGTGCCACCCGCAGCAGCGGGCCCTGCTGCAAATTGAACGGGCGTGCGGTTTCGCTCTCGACGAAGGCCTTGATCGCCGCGTCTTCTCCGGCGGCGTCGAGGCCCTCCGGCAATGCCGCCAGGCTGATGCTCAGCGGCAGCTGCGGATGAATTACCTGGCAAAAGCTTTCACCCTGCTCGGCGAAAGTGGTGCGCAGGCTTTCGTGACGCGCCGCCACCGCGTTAAAGCTGCGCTCCAGCGCCGCCACATCCAGCCGCCCCTTGAGGCGCAGGGCGCTGGGGATGTGATACGCGGTGCTGTGCGGGTCCATTTGCCAGAGGAACAGTTGACGTTCCTGAGCGTACGACAGAGGAATCGCCGCAAACCCGGAACGTGTTTCCGGGATCGGCAGGTTGGCCGGAGAGACGTCCTCTTCGAGCATCTTTTCCAGGTACAGCTTACGTTTGTCCAGCGGCAGAGTGATAAAGCGCTTGGCTACCCTCAAAGCAACACTCTTGTCCATCAGACTTCCTCCATATCGTCAAGCAGGGCTTCCAGCTTGCTCAGTTTCTGTTCGTTGATTGCCCCGCCTCCTGTATCGAGTCGAGCGACAAAATCGCTCAGGACGGGGTGCTGGAATAACAGTTGCGGGGTCAGCGTCAGGCCCAGTTCAAGGGCCATGCGCGACACCACGTTGACCGCCAGCAGCGAGTGCCCGCCGAGTTCGAAGAAGTGATCGTTCAGACCGATGCGTTGCACTTCGAGCACTTGCTGCCAGATCGCCGCGACCTGCTGCTCAAGCTCACTGTGCGGCGCGACATACGCGGCCTGCATCTGGCTGGCATCGACCGCCGGCAGGGCCTTGCGGTCGAGTTTGCCGTTGGGGGTCAGTGGCAACTGCTCAAGGAACAGCAGGTGCGCGGGAATCATGTAGTCAGGTAACGAAGACTTGAGGCCAGTCTTTAGTCCCTCGCGCAGTTGCCGCTGCGCGTCGCCGTCGTGCATCTCCAGTTGCGGGGCGACCACATACGCCACCAGTTGCGCGCCGGTGTCGCTGTCGACGGCCAGCACCGCCGCCTCGCTGACTGCCGGTTGCGCGAGCAATCGCGCCTCGATCTCCCCCAGTTCGATGCGGAATCCACGAATTTTCACCTGATGGTCGATCCGGCCCATGTACTCCAGCTCGCCCTCTTCGCGCTCTCGAATCAGGTCGCCGGTGCGGTACATGCGCTGGCCGCTGCCGACGAAAGGATTCGGCACGAAGCGCTCGGCGGTCATCGCCGCACGTCCCAGATAACCGCGCGTGATGCCGGCGCCGGACAGGTACAGCTCGGCCGAAACGCCTTGCGGCACCGCGTGCAGATCGGCGTCGAGCAGATGGCTGGCACTGTGATCGAGCGCACGACCAATCCGCGCCTGACCACCGGCACTGCGGCGGGTCCAGGTCGAGTAAGTGGTGTCTTCCGACGGGCCGTACAGGTCGTAGACGTGCTCGACCGTCGACTGCTGATACAACGCCTCCACCAGCGCTTGTTTCAGCGGCTCGCCAGCGAGGTTGATAATGCGCACGCTCGGCGGAATCTGCCCCGCACGCTGCAGTGCGGCAATCGCCGACGGCACGGTATTGATCAGGCCCACCTGATCGCGGGCCGGCAGTTGCGCCAGCTCCAAGGCATTACGCGCGATGATCAGCGAACCACCGTTGGCCAGGGTGACAAACAGTTCCCACACCGACAGGTCGAAGCACACCGACGTCGAGGCCAGTACGCCTTGAATGTCGTCGCGGCTATAGACCTTGGCCGACCAGTCGATCAGCGCCATGACGTTGCGATGGGCAATCGCCACGCCTTTCGGTTTGCCGGTGGAGCCGGAGGTGTAGATCACGTAGGCGAGGTTGTCCGGAGCGACCGATGTTTGCGGCGCGCTGCTCGGATAGCCGCTCAGCGACAGCTGATCCAACAGCAGCACTTGCGTATCGCCCGGCACGCTCAGGGTCGCCGCGACTGCATGCTCGGTGAGCAACACCCGCGCGCGGCTGTCTTCGAGCATGTAAGCCACGCGATCCGCCGGATAGTCCGGGTCGAGCGGCACGTAAGCGCCACCCGCCTTGAGCACCGCGAGCAAGGCAATCAGCAACTGCTCGGAACGCGGCATCGCCACGCCCACGCGCACTTCCGGGCCGACGCCCAGTTCTACCAATTTATGCGCCAGACGGTTGGCGTGGGCATCCAGTTCGGCGTAGCTCAGTTGCTTATGGGCGAAGGTCACCGCCAAGGCATCCGGGGTCGCCGCCACCTGATTGGCGATGGCTTGATGGATGCACTGCTCGGTAACGAAATCGCTGTTCACTTGCGGGCCGTGTTCAATCAGGTTCAGTTCACTGAGCGAACGTTCCCCGCCATCCGCCATCTGGCTCAGCAGACGCTGCAGATGCGCGCCCAACTGCGCCACGCTGGCCGCCGCGAAGCTGTCGCGCTGATAACTGAAATGCACCGACAGTTGCGCGCCCATGTTCACCAGCAGGGTCAGTGGATAGTTGGTCTGCTCCTGATTGGCCACCGCGCCGAAGCGCAGACCTTGCGGCGCACCGCGCTCCAGTGCTTCGCCGATCGGGTAGTTCTCGAACACCATCAGGCTGTCGAACAGCGCGTCACCGCCCTGCCCGGCCCAGCGCTGAATGTCCGCCAGCGGCGTGTGTTCGAACTCGCGCGAGGCGAGGTTCTGCGCCTGCACCGCTTGCAGCCAGGCGATCACGCTCTGCTGCGCGGGCGGCGCGGCGATCACCGGCAGCGTGTTGATGAACAGGCCGATCTGCGCTTCGGCCCCCGGCAGCTCCGCCGGGCGCCCGGCGACGGTGGCGCCGAACGCCACGCAATCCTTGCCGGTGTAGCGCTGCAACAGCAGCAGCCACGCCGCTTGCACCACGGTGTTGACGGTGACTTTCGCGGCCCGGGCAAACTCGCCCAGGCGCTGGCTCAGCTCAGCGTCCAGCACCTGGTAATGATCGCCGTAACCCACGCTCGGCAAACCGGCCTGCGGCCGCGCGATGGCATTGGCCAGGCGCGTCGGTTCCTGCAGATTGCCCAGCGTCGCCAACCAGTAGGCTTGCGCCGCCGCGCCATCCTGACGTTGCAGCCAGGCGATGTAATCGCGGTAGCGACCCGCGCCACGGGCGACCGCTTCGCCGCTGTAGTGCTGCAACACTTCGCCGAGCAACTGCGCGCTGCTCCAGCCGTCCATCAGGATGTGATGGTTGGTGTAGATCAGGTGATAACGCTCGGCTGCAGTGCGCACCAGCACCAGGCGCATCAGCGGCGCACAGCTCAGGTCCAGACCCAGGGCGCGCTCCTCATCGGCGAGGGTTTGCAGCGCTGCCTCCAGATCAGTCCTGCCATGCCAGTCGAGCACGCTGAACGGCACCTCGACCTGACGCTGCACCACTTGCACCGGTTGCGGCAGATCGCCTTGCCAGAAGAAACCGCTGCGCAGGATGTCATGCGCATCCACCGCCGCCTGCCACGCCGCGCGGAAGCGTTGCGGATCGACACCGTCGACGTCCAGGCGCATCTGGTTGATGTAGTCGCCATTGCCGTGTTCGAGCAAGGTGTGGAACAGCATGCCCTGCTGCATCGGCGACAGCGGATAGATGTCGTCGATGCCTTGCGGCTCCAGCACCAGCGCATCCAGTTGCGCTTGCGACAGTTGCGCCAGCGGGAAGTCCGACGGCGTCACGCCACGGTTGCCAGTGTCGCAGCAGTGGCCGATCAGCGCGGTCAGCTCCTGCACATAGTCGTCGGCCAGACGCTGGATGGTGGCGGTGTCGAACATCGCGCCGCTGTAGGTCCAGCTCAGGTCCAGCTCACCGCCGAACACCTTGCTGTTGAGCGCCAGCGGATTGCCCAGCGGCCCTTGCAGATTGACCTCTGCGCCGCCGGACTCGCTGGTCGGCACGAACAGGGCATCGCTGGCAGCGTCGAAGCTGCCGTCGAACTGGCCGAGGTAGTTGAAGGTCAGGCGCGGCGCCGGCAAGGCTTGCAGGGTGGCACGCGCCGATTCATCACCAAGGTGCGCGAGTGCGCCGAAGCCGATGCCTTTGTGGGGGATCGCCCGCAGCTGTTCCTTGATCTGCTTGAGCGACGCGCCTAGTTCGGCGGCCGGTGCCAGGCGTGCCGGGAATACGCTGGTGAACCAGCCCACGGTGCGGGTCAGATCGATGTGTTCGAACAGGTCTTCGCGACCATGGCCCTCAAGCAATACCAGCGCATTGTCGTCCCCGGTCCAGCGCACCAGCACCCGCGCCAGCGCGGTCAGCAACAGGTCGTTGACCTGGGTGCGATAAGCCGCCGGAGCTTCCTGCAACAGCTGACGGGTCAGGGTCTGATCGAGTTTGCTGCGCAGGATCAGCGCCTGATCGTGTTGCTGCCCACCGTTCGGATGGTCGTAAGGCAAAGCCGCCGAAGCGCCCTGCAACTGCTGCTGCCAGAAGCCCAGCTCGGCCTGCAACGCCGGGGTTTGGGCGTAGTCCTGCAACGCTGCCGCCCAAGCTTTGACTGCGCTGGTTTTCGCCGGCAATTGCACAGGCTTACCTGCGAGGAGCTGGCGATAAGCGTTTTGCAGGTCTTCAAACAGAATCCGCCACGACACGCCATCGACCACCAGGTGATGGACGATCAGCAGCAGGCGCTGACTGCCATCAGCCAGGTTCGCCAGCACCGCGCGGATCAGCGAACCGCCGCTCAGTTGCAGACTGCGCTGGGCCTTGTCGCCCAGTGCCTCAAGGGCGGCGAGATCAGCGACCTCGACTTGCCAGAGAATGGTTTCCCCCGCTTGCGTGGCGACGTCGCGGTAGCACGCCGACCAGCCAGCGGCCTGCTCGACAAAGTCCAGACGCAAACTGTCGTGCTGCACCACCAACGCATCCAGCGCTTGCTCCAGTACCTGAGCGTCCAGTGCCTGAGTCGGCTTGAGCATCACCGACTGGTTCCAGTGGTGACGGTCGGGAATCGCCTCGGCAAAAAATGCCTGATGAATCGGCAGCAGCGCGGTTTCGCCGGTTTGCGCATGCTGATCGATGGGCTGCACGGCTTCGCCGGTCTGCGCGACTGTAGCGAGGGCCTGAATGGTCTGGTGCTGGAACAGGTCTTTGGGGCTGAAGCGAATCCCGGCCTGCCGCGCCCGGCTGACCACTTGAATCGAGATGATCGAGTCGCCGCCCAGTTCGAAGAAGTTGTCGCTGACACCCACTTGCTCAAGCTTGAGCACGTCTTGCCAGATCGCCGCCAGTTGTTGCTCCAGCGCCGTCTGTGGCGCGAGGTAGGCCTGTTGCAGTTGGCTGACATCCGGTTTTGGCAGGTTCTTGCGATCGAGCTTGCCGTTCGGCGTCAGCGGCATGCGCTCAAGACGCAGGACATACGCCGGCACCATGTGCGCCGGCAGGCTGGCCTTGAGCTGCGCGCGCAGGTCTTCGGTGAAGTCGGCATGGGCCGAATCGCCGACCACGTAGGCCACCAGACGCTTGCCACTGCCGGCACTACCTTCCTGCGCCACGACCACCGCTTCACGCACGCCGTCGAGGGCTTGCAGCGCCGCTTCGACTTCGCCCAGTTCGATACGGAACCCACGAATCTTCACCTGATTGTCGATGCGATCCAGATAGTCAAAGGTGCCGTCGACGCGCTGGCGCACCAGGTCACCGGTGCGATACAGCAAGCCGCCATTTGCGCTGAACGGGTCGGCGACAAAACGCTCGGCGGTCAGCCCCGGACGGTTCAGATAACCCCGCGCCAACCCGGTACCACCAAGGTACAGCTCGCCGGCCATACCTTGTGGCAACAGGTTCAGATCGGCGTCGAGCACATAGGCGCTGCGGTCGCCGATCCGGCTGCCGATTGGTGCGTAAGCGGCGCCGCACGGCTCTTCACGGCCAGCCTTCCAGATCAACGGCGTGACCACGGTTTCGGTCGGGCCGTAGCCGTTGATGATGTAGTCCGGATCGAGGGCGCGCTTGACCCGCTCGAAACTGGCGTTTGGCACCGCATCGCCGCCGAAGCAATAGATCCGCACCTTCGGCGGGTTGCCGACACGCTCGGCGTGTTCGGCCAGTTGTTGCAGGTACACCGGCGGGAACGCAACCACGCTCACGCCGTGTTCGATCATCGCGTTGTAGGTCTGCTCCGGCGTCCACAGCGTGTCGTCGCGGATCAGCAGCGAAGCACCGTGGGTCAGGCTGGTGAGCCAGCGCTCGTGGGCGCCGTCGAAGGCGAACGACATGAAGTGGAATTCGCAGTCGCTGTCGCGCATTTCGTAGCGCTGACCGATGGCCTGGCAATGCATCGCCAGTGGGCCATGGGCAACGCTGACGCCTTTCGGATTACCGGTGGAACCGGAGGTGTAGATCACGTACGCGAGGTTGTGCGGATCGACTGGCACCTGTGGCGCCGTGATCGGCAACTGGCGCAGGTCGAGACGATCCAGCTCCAGCAATGGCACCGACTCGCCGACCGGCAACTGCGCCGACACCGACGAATCGCTGATAAGCAGCGCCAGCCCCGAATCTTCGATCAGATAGGCCAGGCGTTCACGCGGATAACTGGTGTCCAGCGGCACATAGGCACCGCCGGCCTTGAGCACCGCCAGCAGCGCGACGATCACCGCCTCGCTGCGTGGCAGGGCCACGCCGACCCGGGTCTCGGCGCCGACACCACGGGCGATCAGCGCGTGAGCCAGTTGATTGGCACGCTGCTCGATCTCGCCATAACTGAAGTGCTGACCGTTGAAGATCACCGCGGTGCGCTGCGGACGCTCGACCGCCAGCGTGGCAATGCGCTGATGCACAGCGATGTCCAGCGGGTACGGCTGCGGCTGGTTTTCGGCTTGTTGGCGGGCATGCTCTTGCGCGCTGGCCAGAGCGATTTCGCCAAGGTTGCGCTCGGCCGACACGGCAAACTGCTCAAGCAATTGCAGCAGATGGGCACTGATGCCTTCGATCACCTCACCGGCAAACTGGCTGCGGTCGAAGCTGTAGTGCAGCGCCAGTTGCTGACCGAGGGTGACCGCCACGCTCAGGGCGTAGTGGGTCTGCTCAAGGTTGCCGACATCACCGAATGTCAGGCCTTGCCCGGCCTGGCTCAGCGCCTGGGCGACCGGGTAGTTTTCGAACACCAGAATGTTGTCGAACAGCGCTTCCCCGCCCTGCCCGGCCCAGCGCTGGATGTCCGCCAGCGGCGTGTGTTCGAAGTCGCGCAGGCTGAGGTTTTGCGCCTGCACCGCTTGCAGCCATTGGCCAACGCTTTGGTCTGGACGCGGCGCGCCGATCACCGGCAGGGTGTTGATGAACAGGCCGACCTGTTGCTCGATGCCCGGCAAATCCGCCGGACGCCCGGCCACGGTCGCACCGAACGCCACCTCCTCATGACCGGTGTAGCGCTGCAGCAACAGCAGCCACGCGGCTTGCACCAGGGTGTTGACGGTGACTTTCTGCTGGCGGGCAAACGCTTCCAGCGCCTGAGTGCGCGGCACGTCCAGCGTCAGGTAATGGTCACCATGGCCGCTGGCGCGCTCGCCGCCGGTAGCGGCGCGGGCCAGTCGGGTCGGCTCTTGCAGCGTGGCCAACTGAGCGCTCCAGAAGTCCTGACTCAGTTGCGCGTCCTGACGCTGCAGCCAGGCGATGTAATCGCGATACCGTCCGCCGCCATGGGCCGGGGTGCGACCGCTGTAGCGCTGCAACACTTCGCCGAGCAACTGCGAGTTGCTCCAGCCATCCATCAGGATGTGGTGATGGGTGTAGATCAGGTGCCATTGCTCGGCAGCGGTCTGCACCAGCACCAGACGCAGCAACGGTGCATGGCTCAGATCGAATCCTTGCTGACGTTCGGCATCGGCCAGCGCCGCAAGGGCTGCCGGCTGATCGTCGCGCTGGCGCCAATCGAGAATGCTGAACGGCAACTGCACCTGCTTATGGACGATCTGCAGCGGTTGCGCCAGTTCGCCTTGCCAGACGAAACCGCTGCGCAGAATGTCCTGCGCATCGACGGTAGCCTGCCATGCGGCGCGGAAGCGCTCAGGGTCAAGACCTTGCACATCCACGCGCAACTGGTTGATGTATTCCCCCGCCGCTTGCTCGTAGAGGGTGTGGAACAGCAAACCCTGCTGCATCGGCGACAGTGGGTAGACATCATCGAGCTGACCGGCCGGCACCGGCAGCGCATCCAGTTGCGCCTGAGTCACCCGAGCCAGCGGAAAGTCCGAAGGCGTCGCTTGCGCAATGGGTAGCGTGCAGCAGTGTTCGATCAGCGCCTGCAATTCGCTGGCGTATTGATCGACCAGTTGCTGCACCGTGGCGCTGTCGAACATCTCGCGGCTGAAGCCCCAGCTCATCGACAGTTCGCCGCCATACACCTGACCTTCCAGGGTCAGCCAGTTGCCCAGAGGCGCCGAAGGATCCTGCGCCACGCCGCTGGTTTCAACAGCCGGCACGAACAGCGCCGTCTCGTCGAACTGGCGGTCGAACTGACCGAGGTAGTTGAAGGTGATGCGCGGTTGCGGCAGCGCGGCCAGTTCGGCGCGCACCGACGGCGCGGCCAGATGCCGTAGAACGCCGTAACCCAGACCTTTGTCCGGCACCGCGCGCAGTTGCTCCTTGATCGCCTTGATCGAGCCGTCGAGATCAGCGCTGGCGGTCAGGTTGACCGCGAACAGACTGGTGAACCAGCCCACGGTGCGGGTCAGGTCAATGTCATCGAACAGGTCTTCGCGGCCATGGCCTTCCAGTTCGATCAGCGTGCCCGGCTGCTGGCTCCAGCGACTGATGGTGCGCGCCAGTGCGGTGAGCAACAGATCGTTGACTTGGGTGCGATAGGCGGCGGGCGCCTGTTGCAGCAACTGGCGGGTGCGCTCGGCGTCGAGGCGCCATTCGATTTTCTCGCCATGCAGGTTGTGCAGGCTGCCATCCGGGCGTTCGCAAGGCAGATCCCTGGCACCCTGATGCTGGGCTTTCCAATAACCCAATTGCTCATCGAAGCGCGACGCTTCCTGCGCCAGACGCGCGGTCCAGCCCTGGAACGCGCTGGTCTTGGCCGGCAACTGAATGCCGCCACCCGCCGCCCGTTGCTCGTAAGCCTGCTGCAGATCTTCCAGCAGCACCCGCCAGGAAACGCCATCGACTGCGAGGTGATGAATGATCAGTGCCAGTCGTTGCGAGCCGTCGGCCATCGTCACCAGCAACGCGCGCAGCAGCGGGCCGTTTTGCAGGTCGAGGCTGCGCTGCGCTTCGTTGCATAGCGCCTGCAACTGTTCGGCAGATTCGGCATCGCGTTGCCACAGCTCAGCGCTGCTCAGCAGCGGGCCGTGGCTTTGCTGCCAGCCTTCGGTGCTTTCGACAAAACGCAGGCGCAAGGCGTCGTGGTGATTGATCAGGTGCGTCAGCGCCGCATCGAGCCATTGCGCGTTCAATGCCTCACGCGGGGTCAGCAGCAACGACTGGTTCCAGTGCTCGCGCACCGGCATCGCGCGGCTGAAAAAATCCTGCTGGATCGGCCCGAGCACGGCGTCGCCCGTCACCGGCCCCTGATCCACCGAAGACAGATGATCGTGGCTCGCGACCAGCGCCAGACTGCGCACCGTCTGGTACTGGAACAGGTCACGCGGGCTGATGCGGATCCCGGCCTGTCGCGCACGGCTGACCACTTGAATCGAGATGATCGAATCGCCGCCCAGCTCGAAGAAGTTGTCTTCGAGGCCGACGCGGTCGAGGCCGAGCACAGCTTCCCAGATCGCCGCGAGGGCTTTTTGCATGGCGTCCTGTGGCGCCACGAATGCCTGTTGCGGCGCGGCATCCGGTTGTGGCAAGGCCTTGCGGTCGAGCTTGCCGTTGGCGGTGACCGGCAATTTGTCGAGGGTGATCAGGTAGGTCGGCACCATGAACTCCGGCAGACTGCCGAGCAGCCACGCCTTGACCTCTTGTTGCCACTGCTCGTCTGCCTGCGGGTTTTCCAGCACCAGATAAGCCACCAGATGCTTGCCGCCCTGCACCAGCACCACCGCCTCACGTATCAGCGAGTGCTGCATAAGGCGGGTCTCGATTTCGCCCAACTCGATGCGCAAACCGCGCAACTTAACCTGATGGTCGAGACGCCCGAGGTATTCGATCACGCCGTCGGCACGCTGCCGCACACGGTCACCGGTGCGGTACAGGCGCGCGCCGTCATGGAACGGGCACGGCACAAAACGTTCGGCCGTCAGCGCCGGACGCTGGTGATAACTGCGCGCCAGCCCGGCGCCGCCCAGATACAGTTCACCGGCGATACCGCTCGGCACCGGCAGCAATTCGGCATCGAGGACATGGGTGCGCAGGTTGGCGATCGGCCGACCGATCGGCACGCTGTCCGCGCCTTCATCGACACAGGTCCAGTGGGTGACGTCGATGGCCGCTTCGGTCGGGCCATACAAGTTGTAGAGGCTAGCGTTCGGCAGCTTGGCGAAAACCTGCAGTTGCGCATCCAGCGGCAACGCTTCACCGCTGCAGACAATCCGCTTGAGTCCGCTGCAGCTTTCCACGCCGGCCTCGTGAATGAACGCCTGCAACATCGACGGCACAAAGTGCAGCGTGCTGATGCCGTGGCGGTTGATGCTATCGATCAATTGCAGCGGATCACGGTGCGCGCCCGGCGCGGCCACCACCAGCCGTGCGCCGGTCAGCAGCGGCCAGAAGAACTCCCACACCGATACGTCGAAACTGAACGGGGTTTTCTGCAGCACCGAATCACTGGCATCCAGCGCATAGGCTTCCTGCATCCAGCACAAACGGTTGACCAGCGCCGCGTGGCTGTTGCCAGCGCCCTTCGGTTTGCCGGTGGAACCCGAGGTGTAAATCACATACGCCAGGTTCAGCGGATCGACGCTGACCTCCGGACGGCTATCGCTGTAACGGTCGAGCAGCCCCGGCTGATCCAGGGTGATGACGTTTACGCCGTCAGTCGGCAGCGCTGCCAGCAGCGCCTGTTGCGTCAACAGCAAAGTGATGCCGCTGTCCTCGATCATGTAGGCCAGACGCTCCTGCGGGTACTCCGGATCCAGCGGCACGTAGGCGCCGCCGGCCTTGAGAATCGCCAGCAGCGCGACGACCATTTCCACCGAACGCAGAGCGCACACGCCAACCAGACTGTCCGCCTGCACACCTTGTTCGCGCAGCAGATGCGCCAGGCGATTGGCCCGGGCATCCAGTTCGGCGTAACTCAGGGTCTGTTCGCCGAACACCAGTGCCGGTGCCTGCGGCGTACGCGCGACCTGTGCTTCGATCAACTGATGAATCGGCGTGTCGCTCGGGTACTGCGCGTGGACGTTGTTCCAGTCGTGCACCAGGGTGCGCTGCTCGTCAGCCTCCAGCAGCGGCAACTCACCGATGCGCTGCGACGGATCAGCGACCATCGCCGTCAACAAGCGCAGCCAGTGCCGCGCCATGCGTTCGATGGTCGGTGCATCGAACAGGTCGCTGGCGTAGGTCAGTGCGGCGTGGAGCTTGCCGCCCTTCTCCCAGGTGTCCAGCGTCAGGTCGAACTGGGTGGTGCGGCTCTGCCAGTCGAGGCTGTCGAGTTGCAGGCCGGATGCGGTGCTGATGGTGGCGATATCGGCGACGTGCGGCTGATGGTTGTACATCACCTGGAACAGTGGCGTGTGGCTGAGGCTGCGTTCCAGCTTCAGCGCTTCGACCAGTTGCTCGAACGGCAGATCCTGATGCGCCTGGGCACCGAGCGCGGTTTCCTTGACCGCCCGCAACAGTTCGTCGACCCGGGTCTGACCGTGCAGTTGCGTGCGCAGCACCTGGGTATTGACGAAGAAGCCGATCAGCCCCTCGATCTCGCCGCGATTGCGGTTGGCGATCGGCACGCCGACCCGCAGGTCGGTCTGCCCGGTGTAACGGTGCAGCAGCGCATTGAAAGCGCCGAGCAGGAACATGAACACGGTGACCTGATGCTGTTGCGCAGTGCTGCGCAGTTGCTCGGCGAGTTGGCCGTCGACCGCAAACTCGTAACGAGTGCCGCGATAGCTCGGCATCGCCGGGCGCGAATGATCCAGTGGCAGCTCCAGCACCGGGTGTTCGTCGCCCAGTTGCGCCTGCCAATAGTCGAGCTGGCGCGCCTGCTCACCGGCCTCCAGCCAGCGGCGTTGCCACAGCGAATAGTCGCTGTACTGGATCGGCAATGGCGGCAATTGCGGCGTCTGACCGGCGTCGAACGCGTCGTAGCAACGGATGAATTCGTCGATCAACACGTTCATCGACCAGCCATCGGACACGATGTGGTGCAGGGTCAGCAGCAGCACGTGTTCCTGCTCGGCAAGCTTGAGCAAGGTCACCCGCAGCAAGGGGCCGACCGCCAGATCAAATGGCAACACCGACTGCTGTTCGGCGGCACGGATCACCGCCTGCTCGCGCTCACCGGCCGGCAGTGCGCTGAAGTCTTCCCGGTTAATCAGCAGCGGCGCGGTGGCTGGCACTTGCAGCAGGCTGTCATCGGCCTGGCGCTGGAACACCGTACGCAGGGTTTCGTGGCGCTCCACCAGACTGGCGAAAGCTTGCTCCAGCGCCGACTGATTCAGTCGACCATTGAGTCGCACCGCACCGGGCAGGTTGTAGGCGCCGCTCTGCGGATCGAGTTGCCAGAGGAACCACATGCGTCGCTGCGCGTAAGACAGCGCCTGACGATCCTCGGCTGCGATGCCGGCGGGTATCGGGAACCGCGCGAAATCCACGCCCTCCTTGTGCAGGGCCGCGAGGAACATCTGGCGCTTTTCCAGGGGCAACCCGATAAACCGGCGAGCAAGTTTCAAGGAGTCTTCAGCATTCATTTCTCAGCATCCGGATCAGTAGGCAGGAAGCACAAAGGCACGTCGTCCCTATAAAACGAATACAGACCGGAAAAATTAGCGAATGAGAACAACTGTCAGGCGGGCGGTTGAGCGGCTTTTTTCATAAACACAAATCAAATGTGGGAGCGGGCTTGCTCGCGAAAGCGGTGTGTCAGTCAACGATGCAATAACTGAAATACCGCTTTCGCGAGCAAGCCCGCTCCCACATTGAGTGATGCGCTGCTCAGGCGATTGCGGCCATGATATGCCGGCGATGATGCCCTTCCAGCTGATCCTTGATCACCTTGAGCACTTTGGCTTCATGCTCATGAATGAAGAAGTGCCCGCCGGCGAGCATGTCCACTGAAAAGCTGCCACGGGTTTCCTTGCTCCAGCCGATCAGTTGTTCGGTGGTCGCGCGATCCGCCTTGCCGCCCAGCACGTGCACCGGGCAGTTGAGCAACGGCCGCGACAACGGCTCGAATTTGCCGCAGAGCAAGAAGTCCGCGCGCAGGATCGGCAGGGTCAGGCTCATCAGCTCGGCATTGGCCAGCACTTCTTCGCTGGTGCCGTTGAGCGTGCGCAATTGATCGATCAGCTCGGCGTCGGTTTTCGGCTCGGCAAAACCGCGATCGTAATCGGCGCGCATCGTCGGCGCCGCCGTGCCCGAGGCAAACAGCGCCACCGGTTCCGGACAGCCCAATGCGCGCAGCGCGTGAGCGATTTCGCAGGCCAGCAGCGCGCCCAGGCTATGGCCGAACAACGCATACGGCGCTTTGAGATTCGGCCGCAATTCCTTGGCCAGTTGCATCGCCAGCGCCCGCATATCCGTGTGCAGCGGCTCGTCGAAACGTGCACCGCGCCCCGGCAGTTCCACCGGTTGCAGTTGCAGCCATTGCGGCAGTTTTGGCCGCCAGCGGCTATAGACCATGGCGCTGGCGCCGGAGTACGGCAGGCACAGCAGGGTCAGCTTGTTCACCCGGCTTTCCTCGAAAAATTTGTCTGTAGAGATAAACGGATTACGCCCCCGGCAAATTAGTCGCGCGCCGGTAAATTGCGCCAACAGGCGCTCGTTAACTGTTCAGGCCAAAACCAATAACGAGGATTCACCGTGGACCTGCAGAGCATCCTGGGCAAGTTGTTCGCCAACGCCGGTGCCGTCGGCATCGAAGGCGTTTTCCAATTCGTGTTTGGCCCGCAGCAGGCCTACTGGTCGGAGGTCAAGGCCAGCAGCCGCACCGCGCCCGGACGCCATCCCAGCCCCGACGTGACCATTGAAGTCGCCGAGAGCGATTTTCTCGGGATCATGGGTGGCCGAGTCAATGTCGAAGAACTGTTCGCCAGCGGACGCCTGAAAATCGGCGGCAACATGGGCCTGGCGACGCTGCTGCCGCAGATCATCGAGCATGCGATGCACGGTGGCGCAGTGGCGCAAAAGGTCGACATGAACAAGCGCTACCCGACCCCGCCACGCTTCAGCGAACAACTCACCGCCGGGCTGCCGGTGCAGACCCGCATCGAGCGCCATGCGCGCGATGAATTGTCGGTCAGCGAATTCAAAAGCAGATACTTGCCCAACGGCATCCCGGTGGTGATCAGCAATGCCTTGCAGGACTGGCCGCTGTTCAAGCTCAGTCGCGAGGAATCACTGGTGCATTTCGCCGAACTGCAGGGCATCACCCGCCACGGCGATTACGTGAAGAAAACCTTTTCCACCGAACGTGATTTCCGCTCGACGTCGATGGCCGAGTTCATTGCCTCGCTGGACCAACCGGCAGTCAAACGGGCTGACGGCGAACCACCGGCCTACATGGGCAACAACATCCTGCCGGCGCAATTGCTGCAGCAGATCAAGTACCCGCCCTACTTCGATGCTTCGCTGTTCATCCCGCCACGCATCTGGATCGGCCCCAAAGGCACGCTGACGCCGCTGCACCGCGACGACACCGACAACCTGTTCGCGCAGGTCTGGGGCCAGAAGCAGTTCACCCTCGCCGCCCCGCATCACCGCGAAGCACTGGGCACCTGGTCGACAGCGCCAAAGGGTGGCCTGGACGGCTGCGACTTCAACCCCGACGCACCGGACTATGAGCGCTTTCCCGCAGCACGCGATGTGACGTTCCTGCGCGTGACGCTGGAGGCCGGGGATCTGCTGTTTCTGCCGGAGGGCTGGTTCCATCAGGTGGAGTCGGTGTCGACGTCACTGTCGGTGAATTTCTGGGTGAATTCGGGGCGGGGTTGGTAACCCATCCGCTGTCTGTGTGGATAACTCTGTGGCGAGGGGATTTATCCCCGATCGACTGCGCAGCAGTCGCAAACTCACCCGGCACGCTTCTTCTGAAGGAAAGAGCTGGCTGGATTTGGGGCTGCTTCGCGGCCCATCGGGGATAAATCCCCTCACCACAACAGCCCGCGATGGCCGGGTTATTTCAGGTGCCTATAACTCTGAAACGCCGACGCCAACACCACCGCCCCCGCCATAATCGCCAGCCAGAATCCGCTGCGGGCGCCAAACGCATCCACCAACGCGCCCGAGCCGGCGGCGCCGATCGCCACGCCGATACTCAGCCCCGTCACCAGCCAGGTCAGGCCTTCAGTCAGTTTCGCCGGCGGCACGATGCGTTCGATCAACGCCATCGCCACAATCAGCGTCGGCGAGAAGAACAATCCCGCGACAAACACCGCCAGCGACAAACCGAAAATATTGCTCGCCAGCAACAGCGGCAGCGTGGTCACCGCCGTCGCCACCCCACCGTAGAGAAACAGCCGCGGCAACGGCAGTTTCGAGCACATCGCGCCAAACGCGATACCGGCCAGACACGAGCCGATGGCGTACACCGACAACACGATGCTCGCCGCCGCCGGTTGGCCCTGCTGCTGGGCGAACGCGACGCTGACCACATCGACGACGCCAACGATAATGCCCATGGCGAGCATCAACGCCAGCAGCCATTGCACGTCGGTCGAGCGAATGATCGAACCCTGATGCTGTGATTCCTGCGGGTGCACCGCCGGCTCGGTACTGCGCTGAGCAACAAACGCGGTCACCCCGATCGCCAGTGCCAACAGCGCGGCCAACGGCCCGGCCTCGGGAAACGCCACCACGCACAAACCCACCGACAGCGGCGGGCCGACGATGAAACAGACTTCATCAAGCACCGATTCCAGCGCATAGGCGGTCTGCAATTGCGGCTGGCCGCGATAGATCTCGGTCCAGCGCGCGCGCACCATCGCCGACATGCTCGGCATGCAGCCGGCCAGCGCGGCGAAGATGAACAGGGTCCAGGTCGGCGCCTGCAAACGCGTGCACAGCAGCAACATCAACAGCGCCCCACCACCGATCAACGCCGATAGCGGCAGCACTTTACCCTGGCCGAAACGATCCACCAGCCGCGACACCTGCGGCGCACAAAAAGCCGTGGCCAGGGCAAAAGTCGCCGCCACCGCACCGGCCAGCGCGTACCCGCCCTTGAGCTGCGAGAGCATGGTGATCACGCCGATGCCGGTCATGGAAATCGGCATGCGCGCGATCATCCCGGCCAGTACAAAAGCCCGGGCGCCGGGGGCGGTGAATAATTCGCGGTAGGGGTTTGCCATGGGTACAGCCTCATCAGGGGCCGCCAAGTTGCCATAAAGGTTGATGAGCGTGGAAGCGGGGAATTGTTGGTGGAATGTGAAGGCGCGAAACTCGACACCTTGCGATTTCAGGCACTCTCCCAGGATCGCTCCCCAAGACCAATGGCATTGCCGCCGACGTCTGGAATCACATAACCAATCGTCGAAAATCGCGCACACCTGTCAGGTTTTACAGGTGCCTTTTCATGCGATTGCAGTTCTCATGAGGCTTTGACTCAATGGCGTACCGCTCCTGAATGAACGGGCAACTGCTCTTGAGCACTATCCCATAGCGCACGCGCCAAGGAGCCTTGCCATGGAAGAACAGCTTATTCTGGTATCGCCCAAGGATCGCCAGACCGGTGTAGCCTCAAAGATGAAAGTGCATCACCAGGGACTGCGCCATCGCGCATTTTCGATTCTGCTCTTTGACTCACAAGGTCGGATGCTGATGCAACAACGCGCGTTGGGCAAATATCATTCCGGCGGATTATGGACCAACACGTGCTGCGGGCATCCTCGCCCCGGCGAACGCACGGCCGCCGCTGCCCTGCGTCGACTGCAGGAGGAAATGGGCACGACGTGCAAACTGCAAAAAGTCGCCTCGATGCTCTATTACGAGCAAATGTCCAATGAACTGATCGAGCATGAATTTGACCACGTGTTTGCCGGCCTCAGCCAGCTCGATCCGGTAGCCAATCCCGAGGAAGTCGAAAGTTGGGAGTGGCTGTCGCTGGAGGAGATCACCGAACGGATCGAACAGGCACCCGAGCAGTTCACGATCTGGTTTCGCCGGATGTTCGAGCAGTTCGGGATAGGGGGTGTAAGGCAATGGTTCGAGGCCGCCCACGATGCGTCAGCGGCACGATCAATGCCTGATGCTTTTGGGAAAAAGGCAAGATCACCCTGGGCCGTCCCGCCGTTGTATTGTCCGGCGCCGTTTCGGGTTGATACGGCGCTGGCCGAGGCCGTCGAAGATCGGCTTATGCCATGGATCAAGGAAGTCGGCATATTTGCGGGACAACTCGAAAAGGTCCGCGCCATGGGGTTCGGTCGCTTCGCCATGCTTTGCCATACCGACACTCACGATCCCGATCGCCTGCTGCTTTCGGCACAGTGCATCGCCGCCCTGTTTGCCGTGGATGATTACTACTGTGATGACGAGCGAACCGGCTCCGAACCGCGCCTGGTAGGGCCCCGACTTTCGCTGGCGCTGGCCGCACTGGAGCCGGCGCACCTGCCCTCTCGCTTTCGTTGCGGTCTTGATCATGCACTGAACAGTGACCCGGTACTGGTTGCGCTTCGCGCCTATATGGACCGCGTTCAGGCATTCGCATCTTCCGTACAAGTGGCCAGGGTACGCCACGAAATCATCGCCATGTTTGTCACCATGACTGCCGAAGCGGCCTGGCGCCTGGAAGGATTGACCCCACCCATCTGGGAATACCTCGCTCAACGCCAGACCAACAGCTTTTTACCCTGCATGTCATTGATCGACGTGATCGGTGGATACGAACTGCCAGCACACATCTACAGCGCCCCTGCCGTGCGGCGCGTGACCACGCTGGCCGCCAGCGCCACAATCGTCGCCAACGATCTGTATTCCGCACACAAGGAAAATCAGGCCGCAATCGGCGATTTCAATCTGCCGCAGTTACTGGCTCGCGAACACAATTGCACGCCCCGACAAGCGATGATCAAGTGCGCGCACGTTCATGACGAAATCGTGCACCTGTATGAAGCGGCGGAACAAGCCGTGCTGCCGGATGCATCGCCGCTGCTGCAGCGTTTTCTGACCGGCATAAAAAGCTGGGTCTCCGGCAGTCTTGAATGGCACCGGCACAGTGGCCGCTATCACGTCTGAACGTGTCGATCTTTTCATGCATGCGGATGAACTCTCGCAGCTCGCCATGGGTCAGCTGACTGAGCCCTTAACCCAGGCATTTCGAGCATGCAGATTTCCCTCGCCCGCCAAGTAGCACTGGTCACCGGCGCCAGCTCCGGCATCGGCCACGCTGCCGCAAAAGCGCTGGCCGCTGCCGGCGCAGCCGTCGTGATCAATTACAACCGTCAGGCCGAACCTGCCGAGGCACTGGCGCAGCAAATCATCGCCGACGGCGGTCAGGCACTGGCCATCGGCGCCGATGTGTCCAAGGAAGACGAGGTCGAACGGTTGTTCGCCGAGACCCTCGAGGCCTTTGGCGCGCTGGACATTCTGGTGGCCAACTCAGGCCTGCAAAAGGACGCCGCGGCGGTGGACATGACCCTGGAAGACTGGAACACGGTGATCGGCGTCAACCTCACCGGCCAGTTCCTCTGCGCTCGCGCCGCGCTGCGGATTTTCAATCGCCAGGGCGTGCGTGAAGGCGTGTCCCGCGCGGCCGGCAAGATCATTCACATGAGCTCGGTGCATCAGCGCATTCCGTGGGCCGGGCACGTCAACTATGCGGCGTCCAAGGGCGGCGTCGATCAGTTGATGCAGACCCTCGCCCAGGAAGTCAGCCAGCAGCGCATCCGTATCAACGGCATTGCGCCGGGGGCGATTCGCACCGCCATCAATCAGGACGCCACCGAAGGCGCTGCCGGTGAGAAGCTGCTGGAGCTGATCCCTTACGGTCGCATCGGCGATGTCGAGGACATCGCCAACGCGGTGGTGTTTCTCGCTTCCGACGCCGCTGACTACATCGTCGGCACCACCCTGTTCATCGACGGCGGCATGAGTCTTTATCCGGAGTTTCGTGGCAATGGCTGAGCATCATCCTGAACGACAAAGCCCGATCGACGCCCACGGCATCATCGGTGATCTGCGCAGTGCGGCACTGGTCAACGACAAGGGCAGCGTGGATTTTTTCTGCTGGCCGGAATTCGACAGCCCGTCGATCTTCTGTTCGCTGCTCGACACGCCCGAGGCAGGGATTTTCCAGCTCGCCCCGGACTTGCCCGATGCCCGACGCGAACAGATCTACCTGCCGGACACCAACGTTCTGCAAACGCGCTGGCTCAGCGAACAGGCCGTGGTGGAAATCACCGACCTGCTGCCGATCGGCGACAGTGTCGATGACCTGCCGTTGCTGATGCGCCGGGTGCGGGTGGTCAGCGGTGAAGCGACGTTTCACATGCGTTGCGCGGTGCGCCATGACTACGCGCGTGCCGACACCCGGGCGCAGATGGATCAACAATCGGTGATTTTCAGTGCGGAGGGCCAGCCATCGCTGCGGCTGGTGGCGGATCAAGCGTTGCACATCGATGGCGAATCGGCCGTTGCCGCGTTCAGTTTGAAACAGGATCAGCACGCCGAATTCGTCCTCGGTGGCGCCGACGATCCGCGCTTCAAGGATGACGGCGCGAAAATGTGCCTGGAGCGCACGCTGAAGTTCTGGCGCGACTGGGTCGGGCAGTCCAACTACCGCGGGCGCTGGCGTGAGATGGTCAATCGCTCGGCACTGGCGCTGAAGTTGCTGACCTCGCGCAAGCACGGCGCGATCCTCGCCGCCGCCACCTTCGGCCTGCCGGAAACCCCCGGCGGCGAGCGCAACTGGGACTATCGCTACACCTGGATCCGCGACGCTTCGTTCACCGTCTACGCGTTCATGCGCCTGGGTTTTGTCGATGAGGCCAACGCTTACATGGGCTGGCTGCGTGGGCGGGTCAGCGATTGTCAGGGAAATTCGACCAAACTCAACATCCTCTATGCGATCGACGGTCGCCAGGAGCTGCCGGAAACCGAACTCTCCCACCTTTCCGGTCATGGTGGCGCGCAACCGGTGCGCATCGGCAATGGCGCGTACGATCAGATTCAGCTCGATATCTTTGGCGAACTGATGGACGCGGTGTACCTGGTCAACAAGTACGGCGACGCGATTTCCCATCAAGGCTGGAAACACGTGCGCGAAGTGGTCGATCAGGTGTGTGAGACCTGGCAGACAACCGATGTCGGCATTTGGGAAATGCGCGGTGAGCAGCATCACTTCCTGCACTCGCGACTGATGTGCTGGGTGGCCTTGGACCGGGCGATTCGCCTGGCCTCGAAACGCTCGCTGCCGGCGCCGTTCGTCCAGTGGGATCAGACCCGGCAGGCGATCTATGCCGACATCTGGGACAACTTCTGGGATGAGGAGCGCGGGCATTTCGTCCAGTACAAGGGCGGCACCGCGCTCGACGGTTCGATGCTGCTGATGCCGCTGGTGCGCTTCGTCAGCGCCAAGGATCCACGCTGGCTGTCGACCCTTGAAGCGATCGAAAAGACTCTGGTACGCGACGGCATGGTTTATCGCTATCGCAACGATGACGCCAACATCGACGGTTTGACCGGCACCGAAGGCGCCTTTGCCGCCTGCTCATTCTGGTACGTCGAATGCTTGGCCCGCGCCGGTCAGGTGGAAAAGGCGCATCTGGAGTTCGAACAACTGCTGCGCTACGCGAACCCACTGGGCCTGTATGCCGAAGAGTTCGACAGCAAGGGCCGCCATCTGGGCAACACCCCGCAAGCGCTGACGCATCTGGCGCTGATCAGTGCGGCGAGTTTTCTGGATCGGCGTTTGAGTGGGGAAAAGAGTGTTTGGCAGCCGTAATTTCGCCAGTGTTTGTAGGAAATATGCCGCATAAGCGCGCTGCGCCGGGCTAACCCCTACACAGAAATAAACAGAATCAGATCCCCTGTGGTGAGGGGATTTATCCCCGACGGGCGGCGCAGCAGTCCTGATTTTTCCGGTGCATTTCGTCAACAGCACCGCGTTGCTTGGCTTTGCGCCTGCTGCGCAGCCGATCAGGGATAAATCCCCTCACCACAGTTTGGGTAGTTTGTTACTGCTTCTTCTAAACAACACCCTGGCAAATCCCTCCCCCGCAACCTGCACTTACACCCTGAAATACCCTGTTGCCAGCTGTTACATCCCCCCCTACCATCCACCGCAACGGGCACAGCGGAGCTGTCCAATAAAACCCGAATTCAAGGAAACAGAATGACCCAGCACGTCCACCGCCCCATCGCCACGCCCCTGCGCAGCGGCCTGACCCGCACCCAACTCTGGGAAGCCGCCGACAAAGGCCTGATCAAGTGCTGGGAAATCGGCCGTCAGCGCGCCACCCGCTTCCCCGACCTTGCCCAACAATGCCTCGCCGGCGAACTGCCGGTGCTCGGCTGGAAAGGTGGCGTGAGCCGCAGCCTGAAGAAAAACGAGAAATACGGCTCGCTGAAATACTTGGCGCAGTGGCAGGGGTTGCGTGGCGAGGATCTGGATATTGATCTGGGTGAAGAGCGTTCGCTGACCTGCTCGCGGACGAAGATGCGGGTAACGTTTACCCCGGATCGGACGAAGTATTTCAATCAGGTGGCGGAAGCCGAGGCTTAAGGAGAAGCAACGATGGTCGATTTGCATCAGGAATTTAAGAGCAGCGTGTTCTTTCACCAGGCAAGAATCGAGCGGCGCTCGGTCGATGCTCTCATCGGCATCGCCGCCGGGCTTGCCGCAGACGGCACGATCAACCAGCAAGAAGCCGAGTTTCTCAGAACCTGGATTGAAACCCATTTGGTGCACCTGGATGATCCGGTTGTGAACATCCTTTACAGACGTCTTGCCGACATGCTCAGTGATGGAGTTCTAGACGCCGACGAGTCTGCGGAGCTGTTGGAAATGCTGCATCAGTTCACCGGGCTGCCAGTCGCACCAACACAAACACCAACGTTTACCACTCCGGCCAGCCTTCCTCTCGACCACCCTGCCCCGCAGTTATGCCTGATTGATCGGGTCTTCCTGTTTACAGGCGTCATGGCCTATGGGCCACGTAAAGAATGTGAGTCGCAGATCCTCGAACGCGGCGGCCTTATTGGTGGTTCCGTCAGCAAAAAGATTCACTATTTGGTAGTGGGCAGCATTGGCAATGATCAGTGGCTTCACAGCTCTTACGGCACCAAGATCAAGAAAGCCGTTGAGCTGAGAGACAGCGGCGTGCCGATTGCGATCATCAGCGAAGATCATTGGCAGAAGGTTCTGTTCGGGTAATTGCCCCTAAGGGCATCGCTGACTCTGCTTCGCCAACACTGACCGAAAACCGCTCCCTGTACGCCTGCGGCGTCACCCCGATCGCCCGCAGGAAACTGCGGCGCAACGTCTCCTCACTGCCAAACCCGCAGTTGGCCGCAATCCGTTTCACCGGCAACCCGGTATCACTGAGCAAACGGCGGGCGGTTTCGACGCGGATCAGTTCGATGGCGCGGGCCGGGGTCTGGCCGGTGTCGGCGCGGTAGTGGCGGACGAAACTGCGTTCGCTCATGCCGGCCTGTTCGGCCAGGGTCGGGACGCCGAGGTCGCAGGTGAGGTTTTCGGCGATCCAGGCGTGCAGTTCATCAAAGCGATTGCCCTGATTCTGCAGGGCCAAGGTCACGCTGAATTGCGATTGCCCGCCGGGGCGTTTGAGGAACACCACCAGATGCCGGGCGACGTCGAGAGCAATATCACTGCCCAGATCTTCCTCGACCATTGCCATTGCCAGATCGATGCCGGCGGTAACGCCTGCCGAAGTCCAGACCGGGCCGTCGTTGATGAAGATCGGATTGGCTTCGACCTGCAGCTTCGGATGCTGCTGCGCCAGTTGTTCGCAACGGGTCCAGTGGGTGACCACGCGACGTCCGTCGAGCCAGCCGCTCGCCGCCAGTAGAAATGCCCCCGTACACACCGAGGCGACGCGTCGACATTTCGCTGCGTGCTCGCGTACCCAATCCACCAGCGACTCATCTTCGGATGCCGGATAGATCCCCCAACCACCCGCGATAATCAGCGTGTCGCTGGCGTCTTGCGGCAACGGTTCGGCGAGCACCGCCAGCCCCGCCGAGGACATCACCGCCCCGCCCTCGCGAGCAATCACCGACGGCGCATACGGTACCGGCAAGCCGCGCTGACGGGCGATGTCATTGGCCGAGGCGAACACTTGCAGCGGGCCGGTGACGTCGAGGATCTGCATGTTGGCGAACGCGAGTACGTGAATGGCTTTGGGCATTTGGCGTAATTCGTGGGGTTATTGGCGTATACGCCAGAACCTACGCGCCTACAGTGAAGCCGTCCACCCCTCAAATGGAGAAAAACCCCATGACGTTGCAGATCGGTTTTCTGTTGTTTCCGCAGGTGCAGCAACTCGACCTGACCGGTCCCTATGACGTACTGGCCTCGCTGCCGAACGTGCAGGTGCATCTGATCTGGAAAGATCTGGTGCCGATCACCGCCAGCACCGGCCTGCTGTTGAAACCGACCACCACCTTCGACGACTGCCCGGATCTGGATGTGATCTGCATTCCCGGCGGTGCCGGGGTCGGGCCGCTGATGGAAGATGAGCAGACGCTGGGGTTCATCAAGCGTCAGGCGGCACAGGCCCGATATGTGACGTCGGTATGCACCGGTTCGCTGGTGCTGGGCGCGGCGGGACTGTTGAAAGGCAAACGCGCGACCACCCACTGGGCCTATCACGAACTGCTGCCGAAACTCGGCGCGATTGCGGTGCAGGACCGGGTGGTACGCGACGGCAATCTGTTTACCGGTGGCGGCATTACCGCAGGCATCGACTTTGCGCTGGTGCTGGCCGCCGAACTGGTGGGGGCCGAGGCGGCGCAGTTAATTCAACTGCAGCTGGAATATGCGCCGGCGCCGCCGTTTGAATCGGGCAGCCCGCAGACGGCGCCGAGTGCTGTCGTCGATGAGGCTCGGCACCGCGCGGCGCTTTCGTTGAAACTGCGCACGGAAATCACCGAGCGCGCGGCGGCGAAGCTCGATCTGCGCTGATTCCTCAGCCACACACAGATCTACTGTGGGAGCGGGCTTGCTCGCGAATGCGGTGTATCCGTCGAGATTTTTATCGCCTGACACACCGCATTCGCGAGCAAGCCCGCTCCCACAATGGGTTTTGTGGATGGCCTCAGGTTTGGAACCTGTCCCCGCATCCCGCCACAGCTTTACTTGTCCCCACGCCCTCACCCGTGTAGAAAGCCCTTCCACAAAATTCTGCACAAGGACTTTCGATGAAGGCGTTGCCATGGCTCTATCTGGCACTTCTCAGCCTCGGTTATGGATTGGCGTTGAGCTTTGGCCAACTCGGCTGGCTCGCGCTGATCTCCGTGGGACTATTGCTGTTGACCGGTTTCGCCGTGCGCCAACAGCAGGTGCCGGTGGCGCGCCTGTTGGGGCATGCCGTGTTCATCTTCCTCGCCCTGTCGCTGGCGCTGCACTGGTTGCCGGGATTCGCCAACGGCCGGGCCATCGCCCCGCTGCGTTTCACCGACGACGCCGTGCCGTTTGCGATGTACCTGAATCTGGACAAACCCTTGATCGGCTTCTGGCTGTTGCTCGCCTGCCCGTGGATTGTCGCGGCACGCTCGCTGCGTCCGACGGTGTACGCCAGCGTCCTCGCCCTGACCTTGAGCGCCGTCCTGGCGCTGGGCGGTGCGCTGTTGTTCGGCATGATTGCCTGGGCGCCGAAGTGGCCCGATCAAGCGTGGCTGTGGCTGCTGAACAATCTGCTGCTGGTGACGCTGGTCGAGGAGGCGCTGTTTCGCGGCTATATACAGGGCGGTTTGAGCCGCCTGTTCAAGCACCTGCCCCACGGCGACAACCTCGCCCTGCTGCTGGCGTCGCTGATCTTTGGCCTGGCGCATGTGGGTGCCGGCTGGGACTGGGTGTTGCTGGCGGGTCTGGCGGGTGTCGGCTATGGTCTGGCCTACCGTTTCGGTGGCCTTGCTGCGGCGATCGCCACGCACTTCGGGCTGAACTTGCTGCATTTTGCGCTGTTCACCTATCCGATGCTGGCCGGTTGAAGCAAGAGCGGTTTTGCGACGCCGTACTTATATCTGAAAAAAAACTTCAATAATTTCCTGACAGCGCCGACAACCTTTCAAAGCCTTGCGGATTGAAAAACCATGCGTAATAACCAGCCCATTACACAACGCGAACGGACTTTCCCGGCTCAGCAGCGGTTGATTTCCACAACCGACGCCAAAGGCGTGATCACCTACTGCAACGACGCTTTCGTCGAAATCAGCGGGTTTTCGCGTGAAGAGCTGATCCGTGCGCCGCACAACCTGGTTCGTCACCCCGACGTCCCGGCTGCGGTGTTTTCGCACATGTGGGGCACACTGAAACAAGGCTTGCCATGGATGGGCATTGTCAAGAACCGCTGCAAATCCGGTGACCACTACTGGGTCAACGCCTACGTGACACCGGTGTTCGACGGCAATCAGGTGGTCGGTTACGAGTCGGTGCGGATCAAACCCACCGCCGAACAGATCCGCCGTGCCGAAGCGCTCTACCAACGCATCAACCAAGGCAAGTCGGCGATCCCTTCCAGCGACAAATGGCTGCCGGTGCTGCAGGACTGGCTGCCGTTCATTCTGGTCAGCCAGTTGAGCTTCGTGATCGGCGCGACCCTGAACTCGCACTGGGGCTTCGCCCTCGCTGCCGGCCTCTCGGTGCCGCTGGGCCTGATGGGCCTGCAATGGCAGCAACGCGGGCTCAAGCGCCTGCTGCGCCTGGCCGAGCAGACCACTTCCGACCCGCTGATCGCGCAGATGTACACCGACAGCCGTGGCGCGCAGGCGCGTCTGGAAATGTCGATCCTCAGCCAGGAAGCGCGCCTGAAAACCTGCCTGACCCGTCTGCAGGACACCGCCGAGCACCTGACCGATCAAGCGAAACAGTCCGACGCCCTGGCGCACAACAGCTCCAGCGGTCTGGAACGTCAGCGCGTGGAAACCGAACAGGTCGCCACCGCCGTCAACCAGATGGCTGCGACCACCCAGGAAGTGGCGAGCCACGTGCAGCGCACCGCTGACGCCACCCAGGAAGCCAATCGCCTGACCGGTCGTGGCCGTGACATCGCCGGGGAAACCCGCGAAGCCATCCAGCGCCTGTCGGTGGTGGTCGGCGAAACCGGCCTGACCGTCACCCAACTGGCCAAGGACAGCGACGAAATCGGCGGCGTGGTCGACGTGATCAAAGGCATCGCCGACCAGACCAACCTGCTCGCGCTCAACGCCGCCATCGAAGCGGCACGTGCCGGCGAGATGGGCCGTGGCTTTGCCGTAGTCGCTGACGAAGTCCGTCAACTGGCGCAACGCACCAGCGAATCCACCGGCCAGATCCATGCCCTGATCGCCAAGCTGCAGCAGACCGCGTCCAGCGCCGTGCAAACCATGGAAGCCGGCCATCGCCAGGCCGAAGAAGGTGTGGCGCGGGTACTGGAAGCGGATCAGGCACTGGTCGGCATCAGCGAAGCGGTGGCCAACATCACCGACATGACCACCCAGATCGCTGCCGCCACCGAAGAGCAAAGTGCGGTGGCTGAGGAGATCAGCCGCAACATCAGCAACATTTCGGAGTTGGCAGACCAGACCTCGGAACAGGCGCATAACTCGGCGTTGCTGAGTGAAGAGCTGACCAAGACTGCGAATACTCAGTATTCGTTGGTGGAGCGGTTTAACCGCTAAAAGCAAAAGATCGCAGCCTGCGGCATCTCCTACACCGATCACCTGTAGGAGCTGCCGCAGGCTGCGATCTTTTAATCTTAAAAGCCCGGACAGCGAAAGCGTCCGGGCTTTTTATTGCCAGTCTGAAATTGATGGTGCTTGGCAGACCGCATTCGCGAGCAAGCTCGCTCCCACATTGGCACTGCGTTGAGTCACAGTTCTGCGCACGACGACAATCACCTGTGGGAGCGAGCTTGCTCGCGAAGAGGCCTTCTCTACCAACGACGATCTCACTCAAGCAACGCAGACACTGCCTACAACTGCGCCAGAATGCGCCGACTGGTGCTTGGTGCAGCCAAGTTCTATCGTTTGCCGGTCGCTACTCAATCACGCAGATCGGCCAGCATGAATCCATACCCCACGCGAAAACCCCACAAACAGTAAGTTCGTGATGAACTGACATTCCTGGATGTTCGGCACGCCGCGCGTGATGGGCAGAAAGTGTTCGATAAATATGTGATCACTGGCAGGCTATCCACCACAAAGTAAATCAAAAGATCGCAGCTTTCGGCAGCTCCTACACCGATCACCTGTAGGAGCTGCCGAAGGCTGCGATCTTTTGACCTGGAAGCCCGGGCAGCGAAAGCGTCCGGGCTTTTTGTTGCCGGTCTGAAACTGATGGTGTCTGGCAGACCGCATTCGCGAGCAAGCTCGCTCCCACATTTAGTCCTGTGTACGCAGAACCAATGTGGGAGCGAGCTTGCTCGCGAAGAGGCCATAACGGCCAGGGGAATTATTGAGGCAACCGCAGTTTGTCCAGCAATCGATTAACCAACAGCTCGTTCAACATGATCGGCTGTTGCAGCGCCAGCAGCGGATTGCCCTCCGGGCCACCGATTGAGTTGGCGATATTGCCAGCCTTGACTTTGGCCGACGACAACGATTCGCAAGCCTCGGCGATCGAGAGGAGGGGCAGCGAAGCAAACCGTAGGCGCTGCCTCCCGGATCGATCCCGGAGCGAAGGAACCCCTAGCTCCAGCGAGCGGGCCGAACGTTGGAGCAAGCGTTTTTTGCTTACTTTTGAGGTGTTTGTCAAAAAAGTGAGTCGTCGTAAGGGCGAAACCTTAAGTGGCCGTTACCGCGGCAACGGATATTCACGCAGTCTCGGCAACGTTATTAGCTGACCAGCACATGTAAGGCTGGTTGCCTAGCTGTCAGATCTGACAGTAGACGCACACCTGTTCGAGCGGATATCAAGAGAAACCGTAATTGCAGTCGGTTGTAACACCTCCTCTTAATTGAAAAGGCAGGTTTAACAATGACCACGCACGTTATGTTTCTCCCGAAAAAACCACTCGTCAGTGATGACAGGTTTCAATGGAGATTGGGCGGTAAACGGAAAACAGCGAAATTCAGATCTTTCTATCAGGACGAGTTCTTGGGCGAGCGGTATTGGTCCATCAGTGGTGGAACAGGAAATTTCGACGATGAAAGCTATTTTTCGTTCTCCATGACTCTGCCCTACCAATCCGATGAGTCACTCACAGGCGTCTATAACTTCGACAACGGGCTGACATTTGTCCACAGCCATTGGATCCCTGCGCCGCCGGGATTTATCGGAATGGCTTCGGTGGACGCCGACTCGGCGATCCTCAGCGTTAAATATGATGCTGAAACGGACATCGCTACGGGATCATTCGAGGCCGTGTTCAAAAGTCATCGCTATCGTCTGAATCCCAAGGGGACTTTCACCATGACGAGACTGAGACCATCGGATGCTGGCTAACTCTGGCAGGGGTGCTCGCTGCAACTCCGGAGGAGTACCCCTTCAATGTAATTTGAAAGAATGACGCCTTGTAGGAGCTGCCGCAGGCTGCGATCTTTTGATCCTGAAAAACCGGCTAGCGAAAGCTTCCGGTTTTTTATTGCCTGTTTGAATGGATGGCGTTTGGCAGACAGCTTTCGCGAGCAAGCTCGCTCCCACAGTAGGGCCGGGTACTTCAGTAAGGAATTGGTCGGCTGCCAAGCCGCCATCGCTGGCAAGCCAGCTCCCACAGGGATTGCGTGCAGTCAGTAAGAGAATGGTCGGCTGACAGGCCGCCATTGCCAGTAGGCTGGCTCCCACACAAAAGCAAGAGCAGAACCCGCACCGCTCTTGCTCCTCACCACTCAACACGATGAGCGTTAGCTCGAGTACCGCTTTTGATCTTGATCCACAGGCGACATCGGAAGGCTGAGCGGAGGGATTGATCCGGGGGTGGGAGCGCAGCGACCGTTTGGCGCAGCCAAACACAGCGAGAGGAGGTGCAGCGAAGCAAACCGTAGGCGCTGCGCCCGGATGGATCCCGGAGCGAAGGGACCCCGAGCTTTAGCGAGCGGGCCGGACGTAGGAGCAAGCGTTTTTGGTTACTTTTTAGGCGTTTGTAAAAAGTGACCCGCCGTAAGGGCGGAACCCTAAGTAGCCGTTACCGCAGCAACGGATATGCACACAGTTCGAAAAGTGTGCAACGTTCAAGATCTACCCCCTCACCCCAGCCCTCTCCCCCAAGGGGGCGTGGGGGAAAGGGAGCCGATCTTCATGAGTTTCAAAATTTCAGCTCGGCTCGGTCAACACTGAAGAAACGCAGCCACCTTCTGCCCGGCGGCAGCCAAATGCTGCTCATGCGTAAACCCGGAAACCTTGAGCGGCTTCAAATCATGATCCCCAGAGGCCAACCAAAACACCTCAATACTCGGCGATAGATCATAAGCCTCGACAGCGTCCCGATTGCCAAGCGCATCCCGCTCCCCCTGCACAATCAAAGTCCGAGTCCGCAAAGAAGCCAAATGCTCAACCCGCGGCTTCTCAGGTTTCCCAACCGCATAAAACGGATATCCAAGACAGACAAGCGCATCGGCGCCCAACTCGTCAGCCAAAAGACTGGCCATCCGCCCGCCCATGGACTTACCACCGATGGCCAAAGTCCCAGCGACATGACGTCGCACTTCAGCGAACACTTCGCGCCAGCACTGAAGCAGTTTCGGCGCCGGATTCGGCGGACGCTTGCCACCGTCGATACGCCGCTGCGCCATATATGGAAACTCAAACCGCAACACATTCACCCCAAGTGCAGCAAGGCGCCCAGCCATATCCGTCATCCACTCACTGTCCATCGGCGCCCCGGCACCATGGGCGAGGATGAGCGTCGCCGAAGCCTCGCCGACAGCGGCGTCCCACAGCCAGCCATGATCCCGCACGCACTGCGCCCATTGATCCCCGTCAATACTGGCCTTGTGCTGTTTGTCCATGCTTGCCTCGCTTTTAGTCTGCCTATAACTCCAGGCGAAGGATTCGCGGCGTTTTCCGCGCGCGCTCACTTCGGCTGAACCGTGGATGGGGAACCATGAACACTTCTATCAGTACCGCCTACAACTACAAGGTGGTCCGCCAATTCGCCATTATGACGGTGGTGTGGGGCATCGTCGGCATGGGGCTCGGGGTTTTTCTCGCGGCTCAATTGGTCTGGCCTGAACTCAACTTCAATTTGCCCTGGACCAGTTTCGGCCGTCTGCGCCCGCTGCACACCAACGCGGTGATCTTCGCCTTCGGTGGCTGCGCGCTGTTCGCCAGTTCGTTCTACTCGGTGCAGCGTACCTGCCAGACGCAATTGTTCGCGCCGAAAATCGCCGCGTTCTGCTTCTGGGGCTGGCAGCTTGTGATTCTATTGGCGGCGATCAGCCTGCCGCTGGGTTACACCAGTTCCAAGGAATACGCCGAGCTGGAATGGCCGATCGACATCCTGATCACCATCGTCTGGGTCGCCTACGCCATCGTGTTCTTCGGCACGATCATGCGGCGCAAGACCAAGCACATCTACGTCGGCAACTGGTTCTTCGGCGCGTTCATCATCACCGTGGCGATTCTGCACATCGTCAACAACCTTGAGTTGCCGGTGAGCCTGACCAAGTCCTACTCGGTGTACGCCGGTGCGACCGACGCGATGGTGCAATGGTGGTACGGCCACAACGCCGTAGGCTTTTTCCTCACCGCCGGTTTCCTCGGGATGATGTACTACTTCGTGCCGAAACAGGCGGAACGTCCGGTGTATTCGTATCGCCTGTCGATCGTGCACTTCTGGGCGCTGATCACACTGTACATCTGGGCCGGCCCCCACCACCTGCACTACACCGCGCTGCCGGACTGGGCACAGTCGCTGGGCATGGTGATGTCGCTGATTCTGCTGGCACCGAGCTGGGGCGGCATGATCAACGGCATGATGACCCTCTCGGGCGCGTGGCATAAGTTGCGCAGCGACCCGATCCTGCGCTTCCTCGTGGTGTCGCTGGCGTTCTACGGCATGTCGACCTTCGAAGGTCCGATGATGGCAATCAAGACCGTCAACGCCCTCTCCCACTACACCGACTGGACCATCGGCCACGTTCACGCCGGCGCACTCGGCTGGGTGGCGATGATCTCGATCGGCGCGCTGTACCACATGATCCCGAAAGTCTTCGGCAAGGAGCAGATGCACAGCGTCGGCCTGATCAACGCGCACTTCTGGCTCGCGACCATCGGCACCGTGCTGTACATCGCCTCGATGTGGGTCAACGGCATCGCTCAGGGCCTGATGTGGCGCGCGGTGAACGAGGACGGCACGCTGACCTACTCCTTCGTCGAAACCCTGGTGGCCAGCCACCCAGGCTTCATCGTGCGTCTGGTGGGTGGGGCGATCTTCCTCAGCGGCATGTTCCTGATGGCTTACAACACCTGGCGCACCGTGCGGGCCTCGCAGCCTGCTGACGTCGTTGCTGCCGCGCAGATGGCCTGAGGAGTCCGCCATGAAACACGAAACGATTGAAAAGAACGTCGGCCTGCTGATGCTGCTGATGGTGTTCGCCGTGAGCATCGGCGGTCTGACCCAGATCGTCCCGCTGTTCTTCCAGGACGTCACCAACAAACCGGTAGAGGGCATGAAGCCCTACACCGCGCTGCAACTGGAAGGCCGCGACATCTACATCCGCGAAGGCTGCGTCGGCTGCCACTCGCAGATGATCCGGCCGTTCCGCGCCGAAACCGAACGCTACGGGCACTACTCGGTGGCCGGTGAGAGCGTATGGGATCACCCGTTCCTCTGGGGTTCCAAGCGTACCGGGCCAGACCTGGCCCGGGTCGGCGCGCGTTACTCGGACGACTGGCACCGCGCGCACCTGTACAACCCGCGCAACGTGGTACCGGAGTCGAAAATGCCGGCCTACCCGTGGCTGGTGACGCAAGCGGTCGACAGCAGCCACACCGAAACCAAGCTCAAGACCATGCGCACCCTCGGCGTGCCGTACACCGACGATGACATCAGCGGCGCGGTCGCCAGCCTCAAGGGCAAGACCGAAATGGACGCCCTCGTCTCCTACCTGCAAGTGCTTGGCACTGCGATCAAGAGCAAGAGGTGAGCAAGATGATCATTGAAATGAGTGCAGGCCTGATTCGCGGCCTCGGCACCGTCGTGGTGTTCGTGGCCTTCGTCGGCCTGACGATCTGGGTGTTCAACCGCAAGCGCACGCCGGAGTTCGCCGAAGCGCGCCTGCTGCCGTTTGCCGACGAACCGCAACCCGACATTACCCAAGCACCTGAACCAAGGAGTACCCGGCCATGACCACCTTCTGGAGTACGTGGATCTGCGTACTGACCATCGGCAGCCTGATCGGCCTGACCTGGCTGCTGATCGGCACCCGCCGGGGCGAGACCAAGGGCAGCGTCGACCAGACCATGGGCCACAGCTTCGACGGCATCGAGGAGTACGACAACCCGCTGCCGCAGTGGTGGTTCATGCTGTTTGCCGGCACGCTGGTGTTTTCCGTGGGCTATCTGATCCTGTATCCGGGCCTGGGCAACTGGAAAGGCATTCTGCCCGGCTACGAAGACGGCTGGACCGGCGTCCACGAGTGGGAAAAGGAAATGAACAAGGCTGACGCCAAGTTCGGGCCGATCTTCGCCAAATTCGCCGCCATGCCGGTGGAAGAAGTGGCGAAGGATCCGCAGGCGCTGAAAATGGGTGGCCGGTTGTTCGCCTCCAACTGCTCGGTGTGCCACGGCTCCGACGCCAAAGGCGCTTTCGGCTTCCCTAACCTGGCCGACAAGGACTGGCGCTGGGGCGGCGACGCCGAGACCATCAAGACCACCATCATGGGTGGGCGGATGGCGGCGATGCCGGCCTGGGGCGAAGTGCTCGGCGAGACGGGTGTGAAGAACGTCGCCGCATATGTGCGTCACGAACTGGCCGGCCTGCCGCTGCCAGCCGACAGCAAGGCTGACCTGCAGGCCGGACAGCAAGCGTTCAGCACCACCTGCGTAGCCTGTCATGGGGCAACCGGCCACGGCACTGAAGCCATGGGTGCGCCGAATCTGACGCACCCGGCCGGATTTATTTATGGCACGAGTCTGACGCAGCTTGAGCAGACCATCCGCCACGGTCGCCAGGGCCACATGCCGGCACAGAACGAACTGTTGGGCAATGATAAAGTGCAATTGCTCGCCGCTTATGTGTACAGCCTGAGCCATGGATTGAATACAGAAAAACTGATTACTGAAGACAACAAACAGTAATCATTGCACACACCTCTGCCGCACCATTCTCGGTGCGGCAGCATCCCGCCCCTTTGCGACGCATTGTCGCACCCCGTCACACCCTCTCCTTTCGGTTCCCCGGATTCGGGTCTACGCTTGCTCGATGCGGACTGGCTTGTGCTGGTTCCAGGTCAACGCTGACTGCTGTGTTCTGCGAACCGGCTGACTGATGTGGCCGCAAACGCCGGTAGATACCGGCTGTCGTGCCATTTACCGTCCGTCACCCGAACTGAGCGTTTGAACACACCCCGTTACAAGCGACCTGATCCCCTCGCTTTTTTCGTCCGCTGCGACATTTTGTCCGAGGCCAATTTTGACCTTACGCGGCGTATGGAAAGGCCGCAGAATCAGCGTTGGAAAGCATTGACCCAGGTCATGGCGCGTTGCAATGACCCCCTGCTCTCTGCATACTTGCGGCCGATTTTAATCCTAATAAAACACCCAAACCGTGGAACCTTAGAATGAGCACAGCAATCAGTCCGACTGCTTATAACTATAAGGTAGTCCGCCAGTTCGCCATCATGACGGTGGTCTGGGGGATCCTTGGCATGGGGCTCGGTGTCTTCATCGCCTCGCAACTGGTCTGGCCGGAGTTGAACTTCGGTCTGCCGTGGACGAGCTTTGGACGCCTGCGCCCGTTGCACACAAACCTGGTGATTTTCGCCTTCGGTGGTTGTGCACTGTTTGCCACTTCCTACTATGTCGTGCAGCGAACCTGCCAGACGCGACTGATCTCCGACAGCCTTGCCGCCTTCACCTTCTGGGGCTGGCAGGCGGTCATCGTCGGCGCCATCATTACCTTGCCGCTGGGCTACACCACCACCAAGGAATACGCCGAACTGGAATGGCCGCTCGCCATTCTGCTGGCCATTGTCTGGGTCTCCTACGGGCTGGTGTTCTTCGGCACCATCACCAAGCGCAAGACCAAACACATCTATGTCGGTAACTGGTTCTACGGCGCGTTCATCGTCGTGACCGCGATGCTGCACATCGTCAACCACGCCTCCCTGCCGGTGAGTTTCTTCAAGTCCTACTCCGCCTACTCGGGCGCGACCGACGCGATGATCCAGTGGTGGTACGGCCACAACGCCGTGGGCTTCTTCCTGACCACCGGCTTCCTCGGGATGATGTACTACTTCGTGCCGAAGCAGGCCGAACGTCCGATCTACTCGTATCGCCTGTCGATCGTGCACTTCTGGGCGCTGATCACCCTGTACATCTGGGCCGGTCCGCACCACCTGCACTACACCGCACTGCCGGACTGGGCACAGTCGCTGGGCATGGCGATGTCGATCATCCTGCTGGCGCCAAGCTGGGGCGGCATGATCAACGGCATGATGACCCTCTCGGGCGCCTGGCATAAGCTGCGCACCGACCCGATCCTGCGCTTCCTCGTGGTGTCGCTGGCGTTCTACGGCATGTCGACCTTCGAAGGTCCGATGATGGCGATCAAGACCGTCAACTCGCTCTCGCACTACACCGACTGGACCATCGGCCACGTTCACGCCGGTGCTCTGGGCTGGGTAGCGATGATTTCGATCGGTGCGATCTACCACATGATCCCGAAACTGTTCGGTCGTGCGCAGATGCACAGCGTCGGCCTGATCAACGCGCACTTCTGGCTCGCGACCATCGGTACCGTGCTGTACATCGCCTCGATGTGGGTCAACGGCATCACTCAGGGCCTGATGTGGCGTGCAATCAACGATGACGGCACCCTCACCTACTCGTTCGTCGAAGCGCTGCAGGCCAGCCACCCGGGCTACATCGTCCGTGCCCTGGGCGGTGCTTTCTTCGCCAGCGGCATGTTCCTGATGGCTTACAACGTCTGGCGCACCGTGCGCGCCTCGAACGCGGCTGAAGCCGAAGCCGCCGCCCAGATCGCTGTTGTTGGAGCTCACTGATGAAGCATGAAGCTGTCGAGAAGAATATTGGCCTGCTGGCCTTCTTCATGGTCATCGCCGTCAGCATTGGCGGCCTGACCCAGATCGTTCCGCTGTTCTTCCAGGACGTCACCAACAAGCCGGTCGAGGGCATGAAGCCGCGTTCGGCGCTGGAACTGGAAGGCCGCGACGTCTATATCGCCAACGGTTGTGTCGGCTGCCACTCGCAGATGATCCGCCCGTTCCGCGCTGAAACCGAACGCTACGGCCACTACTCGGTCGCCGGTGAAAGCGTCTGGGACCACCCGTTCCTGTGGGGTTCCAAACGTACCGGCCCGGATCTGGCTCGCGTGGGCGGTCGTTACTCCGATGACTGGCAGCGTGCGCACCTGTACAACCCGCGCAACGTGGTACCTGAGTCGAAAATGCCGGCTTACCCGTTCCTCGTGGAAAACAAGCTCGACGGCAAAGACACGGCCAAGAAAATGGAAGTGTTGCGCACGCTCGGCGTCCCTTACACCGACGAAGACATCGCCGGTGCAAAAGATGCCGTGAAGGGCAAAACCGAAATGGACGCGCTGGTGGCCTACCTTCAGGGCCTGGGCACCATCATCAAAAGCAAACGGTGATTCTTCATGGATATCGGGATGATTCGCGGCCTGGGCACCGTCGTCGTGATGGTGGCCTTCATCGGTTTGGCGTTGTGGGTATTCAGCCCCAAGCGCAAGTCGGAGTTTGAAGACGCAACCTTGCTGCCTTTTGCGGATGATCCCGAAGCCATCAAGCACGTCGAGCAAGCTTCTAGGAGTAACAAAGAATGACTACATTCTGGAGTCTGTACGTCACAGTCCTCAGTCTCGGTACGATCTTCGCCCTGACCTGGCTGCTGCTGTCGACCCGCAAGGGCCAGCGCAGCGAACAGACGGACGAAACGGTCGGCCACTCCTTCGACGGGATCGAGGAGTACGACAACCCACTGCCGAAATGGTGGTTCATGCTGTTCGTGGGCACCATCGTGTTCGCCCTGGGTTATCTGGTGCTGTACCCGGGCCTGGGCAACTGGAAAGGCCTGCTGCCGGGCTACAACTACCTCGATAACGACAAGCAGACCGCGTTCGCCAACGGCAAGACCGGCTGGACCGGCGTGCACGAATGGGAAAAGGAAATGGCCCGCTCGGACGCCAAGTTCGGTCCGATCTTCGCCAAGTTCGCGGCGATGCCGATCGAAGAAGTTGCCAAGGACCCGCAAGCCTTGAAGATGGGTGGCCGTCTGTTCGCCTCCAACTGCTCGGTCTGCCACGGTTCCGACGCCAAGGGCGCCTATGGCTTTCCGAACCTGACCGACGCCGACTGGCGCTGGGGCGGCGAGCCGGAAACCATCAAGACCACCATCATGGGCGGTCGACACGCGGTGATGCCGGCCTGGGCCGAAGTCATTGGCGAACAAGGCGTAGCCGATGTCGCAGCCTTCGTGGTGACCCAGCTCGATGGCCGCAAACTGCCGGAAGGCACCAAGGCTGACCCGGCCAACGGCCAGAAACTGTTCGCCGCCAACTGCGTGGCCTGCCACGGTCCGGAAGGCAAAGGCACCCCGGCGATGGGCGCGCCTAACCTGACCCACCCGGCCGCGTTCATCTACGGTTCGAGCTTCGCGCAACTGCAGCAGACCATCCGTTACGGCCGTCAGGGCCAGATGCCTGCGCAGGAACAACTGCAAGGCAACGACAAGGTCCACCTGCTGGCGGCTTACGTTTACAGCCTGTCCCACGGTGAAAAAGCGCCGGAAGCCGAGGCGCAGTAAAGCCAGGGCTTGATGCAATGAAGAATCCCCCGCCAGTGCTCTGGCGGGGGATTTTTTATGGGTTACTGGCCCAGATCGACTTCACCGGCACGGTGGCCACCGGCGTACGTTTGCGCCACTGATTGTCCTCGACCAGACTCACCTCCAATTGCTTGCGATCCTTGGAAAAAGTGGCGGTCAGGTACGTCTGCTGAGAAGCTGAACCGCTGAGAAACATCGGCACGCTCCCCATATAGGTCTGGCTACCACCCTCGTCGTGGAAGTGGCCGGCGAACATCGCCGTCACCTGATACTTTTCAATCATTTCGCGAAAGCGCTTCTCTTGATCCCAACTGCCTTTCCACTCATAGGGCTTGTGCATGTTGATAATGATCGCGTAGCCCTGCGCTCGCGCTATTCGCAAATCATTTTCCAGCCAGTCCAGCGACGCCGTGATATCGAATGTGGTCGGATTCAACGCGTGAGAAATCTTCACCGCATAAGTGGGTTCATTGTTCAACTGCACCAGATGCACTTCACCCATATTCTTTGAATAAGCCAGACTACCCAGATAGTGTTTATTCACAAAGCTGCCGGTGACTTCCAGATCAAATTCATCGACTTTACCGACATGATGATCACGGTAATCAACAATACTGCCCGCTGCGCAACTTTCACTGAAACAGTCATTCACGTTGTTCTGGTAGTCGTGATTGCCCAATCCGTAGAGCACGTGATCGCCAAAGTGTTTCTTCAGCATCGAACCGATGAAAGAGCGCTGCCAGCCGTGGCCAAACGCGGTCATGTCACCGTTGATCATCAATGGCACGGCAGCCTGCCCGCCCATCTCGGTGCGGAACTGGGCAATGCTCGCGAACTGGGTTTCCACCAGCCATTTCGCGCGTTTTTCGAAATCCGCGCTCGATTCATCCTCGCCACTGTCCGACTTTTCTGTCCACGGGTATTGCGGGTCTGATGCAAATACCATGTGCTGCGGCATACCTTCATTGGCACTGGCGAGAGAAGTCAGGGACACCAGACACAAACAAGCGAAGAGCTTTTTAACTTCCTTGATTTTCATAACACTCCATTATTCCGTTAAATTTCAAAACATGAACATGCAACTAGCACGCTGCAGAACAGCCAATAAGCTATTCGAAAAAAACAAGAAAACAAAACCTATTAATTAACTAATGATATTTCTTGAATATTAAAATCGCCCGATTCGCTATGCTCTGTAGGGTCGTCCACAGCCCGTTGACCCTCATCGGAGCCACTTCAAGGATGAAGCCGCTATGTTGAATGACAGCAAAAACCCTCTCCCGGTTGATCAGAAACTCATAGACAACGATCAGGCAATCGATCCATCGAACCACCCCGTGGAATCGATTGCCGTGACACTGGGTAATCCGTTGCAACCCGACTCCAGAAGCACCACAAAGCCCCACAGAAATACCGGCAGTCTCGAGAGCCTGGGCGGCGGCAGACTTCCCTGAGTCTTGACGCCACGTCTGAATCAATCCGAGCCGGTCTGCGCCTTGTGCGAGGCTGGCTCGACTGATGTCTGCCACGGACCGACCAACGGACGGCTGAGTCCTGTCTTCCTCGATTGCCGCCCCCAAGGCGAAGTAGTAACGTTGCTACATCTGTATTGCGAGAGGTCAACCATGATGGCAATCACCACCATCTCCAGCCGTGAATTCAATCAGGACACCAGCAGCGCCAAAAAGGCTGCGCGTCTGGGTCCAGTGATCATCACCGACCGTGGCAAGGCCTCTCATGTCCTGTTGAGCATTGAGGAATATCAGAAACTGAGCGGCGCAAACACGAGCATTGTCGATTTGTTGGTCATGCCGGAGGCTGCCGACATCGATTTCGAAACCGAGCGCGCAGTCATCATTCATCGTCCCGTGGATCTGTCCTGATGTATTTACTCGACACCAATGTGATTTCCGAACTTCGCAAGCCGCAGGCCGATGCCAATGTGGTCAGTTGGGCCAAAGGCGTCATCGCCCCGCGCCTGTACATTTCCGCCATTACTTTGAAAGAACTGGAAACCGGAGTACTGCGAATGGAACGGCGTGATCCTGCTCAAGGAAAGCTGTTGCGCAGTTGGCTGACGCGTCACGTCATTCCGGCATTCGAAGCACGAATTCTGCCGGTTGATGCCGCGGTGGCACTGCGTTGTGCCAGCCTGCATGTACCCGACCAGGCCAATGAAAGCGATGCATTGATAGCTGCCACGGCCCTGGTGCATGGACTCACAGTGGTCACCCGCAATGTCGGTGATTTCCGCTCGAGCGGCGTCGCCCTGATCAACCCATGGGAACAATGAATTAGCCGCCACCCCAAAACCGTCCATACTCAACAAGTCAATTGATCTGCATCAGGCTTTGCTGCATTCGCTACACCAATAATGCTTTTTCCCCAACGCGACCAAAGGTCGCACCCTTGAGTTAGAGCGACAGGCGTATCATTGCGCCACTGCGACACCCCTTTCTGACCGCGGTCGGCACGTATCGACCGAGGCATTTGTCCACTGCCGTGGGATGCAATGATGAGCAACCAGATTCCGGTACACGACGTCACACCACCGAGCAAAAACGCGAACAACAGCGTCGATCTTTACGCCTCTCGAGAAAAAATCTACACCCGTGCTTTCACCGGCCTGTTCCGCAATCTACGTATGATCGGCGGCGCCGCGCTGTTCCTGTTGTATTTCGGTACGGTGTGGCTGAACTGGGGCGGGCATCAGGCGGTGTGGTGGAACCTGCCGGAACGCAAGTTCTTCATCTTTGGTGCGACCTTCTGGCCGCAGGACTTCATCCTGCTGTCGGGGCTGCTGATCATTGCGGCGTTCGGCCTGTTCTTCATCACCGTTTACGCCGGCCGCGTCTGGTGCGGCTACACCTGTCCGCAAAGCGTGTGGACGTGGATTTTCATGTGGTGCGAGAAGGTCACCGAAGGCGACCGCAACCAGCGGATCAAGCTCGATAAAGCGCCGATGACCGGCAACAAATTTCTGCGCAAGCTCGCCAAGCATTCATTGTGGCTGCTGATCGGCTTCGTCACCGGCATGACCTTCGTCGGCTACTTTTCGCCAATCCGCGAACTGGTGTTCGAATTCTTCACCGGCCAGGCCGATGGCTGGTCGTATTTCTGGGTCGGTTTCTTCACCCTCGCCACCTACGGCAACGCCGGCTGGCTGCGCGAGCAGGTGTGCATCTACATGTGTCCGTACGCACGTTTCCAGAGCGTGATGTTCGACAAGGACACCCTGATTGTTTCCTACGACCCGCGTCGCGGCGAAAGCCGTGGCCCGCGCAAGAAAGGTGTCGACTACAAGGCCATGGGTCTGGGCGACTGCATCGATTGCACCATGTGCGTTCAGGTGTGCCCGACCGGTATCGACATCCGTGACGGCCTGCAGATCGAATGCATCGGTTGCGCCGCGTGCATCGACGCCTGCGACGCGATCATGGACAAGATGGACTACCCGCGCGGCCTCATCAGCTACACCACCGAACACAACCTCTCCGGCCAGAAAACCCATAAACTGCGGCCACGCCTGATCGGCTATGCGGTGGTGTTGCTGGCGATGATCAGCCTGCTGGTGACGGCGTTCTTCATGCGCTCGCTGGTCGGCTTCGACGTCAGCAAGGACCGCGTGCTGTACCGCGAGAACGCCGAGGGCCGGATCGAAAACGTCTACAGCCTGAAGATCATGAACAAGGATCAGCGCGACCACACCTACGTGCTGGAAGCCGCCGGTCTGCCGGATCTGCGCCTGCAAGGCAAACGCGAGATCAAGGTGCCGGCCGGCGAAATCTTCAGCATGCCGGTGGAGTTGTCGAGCGCACCGGAACAATTGCCGTCGAGCACCAACGAGGTGAAATTCATCCTCAAGGATGCCGACGATGATAGCGTCCACGTTGAAGCCAAGAGCCGATTCATCGGCCCACAAACCCGTTGAGAGAACTGAACATGCCCGCAGCAAACGCCGCCAGTCCTTGGTACAAGCACCTTTGGCCGTGGATCATCATCGGAATTCTGGCCTGTTCGGTGACCTTGACCCTGTCGATGGTGACCATCGCGGTGAACAACCCGGACAACCTGGTCAACGACAACTATTACGAGGCCGGCAAAGGCATCAACCGCTCGCTGGATCGCGAGCTGCTGGCGCAGGAGCTGAAGATGCGCGCCAGCGTGCATCTGGATGACCTGACCGGCGAAGTCGACCTGCGCCTGAGCGGCGACAGCCAGCCGAAAACCCTGGAACTGAACCTGATCTCGCCGACCCAGCCGGAGAAGGATCGCAAGATCGTCCTGACCCGCAGCGAAACCGAAGCCGGCCGTTACATCGGTCAGTTGGGCGACAAGGTCGAAGGCCGGCGTTTTGTCGAATTGCTGGGCACGCAGGACGACCACGTGTGGCGCATGTTCGAAGAGGAACAGGTCAGCCACGACAAGGATCTGCTGCTCGGTGACGAACCGCTGCAGGGCGCCGAAGACCTGGATAAATAAATAAACTGCAGAAGCCCCTCACCCTAACCCTCTCCCGGAGGGAGAGGGTTAGGGTGAGGGGCTCGCATGCCTTGTGTATGGCAGTGACGATATCCGTGGATGCACCTCTTTTCCGGCCTCCATCAATCGGCTCCCTCTCCCTCCGGGAGAGGGCTGGGGTGAGGGCAAGCGGACAACCCCAATGCAAGGGCTTACCCCCTCAACGATGCCATGACCACCCCACTCCCCTGCTACCACTGCGCTCTGCCCGTCCCGTCGGGCAGCCGCTTCACCGCCGTCGTGCTCGGGGAGTCCCGCGAGTTCTGCTGCCCCGGCTGTCAGGCCGTGGCCGAAGCCATCGTCGCCGGTGGTCTGGAAAGCTATTACCAGCATCGCAGCGAAGCCTCGGCCAACCCCGAAGCACTGCCGGTGCAATTGACCGATGAACTGGCGCTGTACGACCGCGCCGACGTGCAAAAACCTTTCGTCCGTCACGAGGGCGAACTCGCCGAAACCACCCTGCTGATGGAAGGCATCAGTTGCGCCGCCTGCGGCTGGCTGATCGAGAAACACCTGCGCAGCCTGCCGGCAGTGGCCGAGGCGCGGCTGAACCTGTCCAACCATCGCCTGCACGTGCAATGGGCCGACGCACAATT
The DNA here is from genome assembly GCF_004683905.1 of Pseudomonas fluorescens. Taxonomy (NCBI): domain Bacteria; kingdom Pseudomonadati; phylum Pseudomonadota; class Gammaproteobacteria; order Pseudomonadales; family Pseudomonadaceae; genus Pseudomonas; species Pseudomonas fluorescens. Next base: position 2,067,616 of record NZ_CP038438.1, on the reverse strand, counting down.
GCCGCTGAGCCAGATCCTCGCCGAGCTGCGCCACATCGGTTACGCCGCCCACCCCTATCAGGCCGACCGCGCCAGCGAGCAACTGGCCAGCGAAAACCGTCTCGCGTTGCGTCAGCTCGGTGTCGCCGGGCTGCTGTGGTTTCAGGCAATGATGGCGACCATGGCGACCTGGCCGGAATTCAACATCGACCTCAGCCCCGAACTGCACACGATCCTGCGCTGGGTCGCACTGTTCCTGACCACACCGATCGTGTTCTACAGCTGCGCGCCGTTCTTCAAAGGCGCGATGCGCGATCTGCGCACCCGCCACCTGACCATGGACGTCTCGGTGTCGCTGGCGATCGGCAGCGCCTACATTGCCGGGATCTGGACCTCGATCACCGGCGTCGGTGAGCTGTATTTCGATGCGGTCGGGATGTTCGCGCTGTTCCTGCTCGCCGGGCGCTATCTGGAGCGACGCGCCCGCGAACGCACCGCCGCTGCCACCGCGCAGCTTGTGAACCTGCTACCGGCCTCGTGCCTGCGCCTCGACGCCAATGGCCAGAGCGAACGCATCCTGCTCAGCGAATTGCGCCTGGGTGACCGGGTGCTGGTGCAACCGGGTTCGATCCTGCCGGCGGACGGCAAGATCCTCGACGGCCAGTCGAGCATCGACGAATCGCTGCTGACCGGCGAATACCTGCCACAACCGCGCACCCTCGACGATGCGGTCACCGCCGGCACGCTGAACGTCGAAGGCGCGTTGACCGTCGAGGTGCTGGCGCTGGGTCAGGACACACGCCTGTCGGCCATCGTCCGCCTACTTGATCGCGCCCAGGCCGAGAAACCGCTGTTGGCGGAAATCGCCGACCGTGCCGCGCAATGGTTCCTGCTGTTGTCGCTGATTGCAGCGGCGGCCATCGGCCTGTTGTGGTGGGAGCTGGACTCGTCACGGGCGTTCTGGATCGTCCTGGCGATGCTGGTCGCGACCTGCCCTTGCGCGCTATCGCTGGCGACCCCGACGGCGTTGACCGCTGCCACGGGCACCCTGCACAAACTCGGCCTGTTGCTGACGCGCGGCCACGTGCTGGAAGGCCTGAACCAGATCGACACGGTGATCTTCGACAAGACCGGCACCCTCACCGAGGGGCGGCTGGTTTTGCGTTCGATCCGTCCACTGGGCACGCTGAACAGCGACCAGTGCCTGAGCCTTGCCGCCGCGTTGGAAAATCGTTCGGAACACCCGATTGCCCGCGCCTTCGGTCGTGCGCCACTGGCGGCTGAAGAAGTGCACAGCACGCCGGGACTTGGCCTCGAAGGGCTAGTTGGCACACAGCGTTTGCGCATCGGTCAGGCAGAATTTGTCTGCGCCCTCAGCGGTTCGCCGCTGCCGGCGATGCCGGATGAACCGGGTCAGTGGCTGCTGCTCGGCGATGACTCGGCAGCGCTGGCGTGGTTCGTTCTCGACGACCGCCTGCGCGACGATGCGCCCGCCCTGCTCGCCGCCTGCAAGGCCCGTGGCTGGCGCACGCTGCTGTTGTCCGGCGACAGCTCGCCGATGGTCGCCAGCGTCGCCGCCGAACTGGGTATCGACGAGGCCCGTGGCGGTCTGCGTCCGGACGACAAATTGCAAGTGCTGCAACAGCTGCACGCTCAAGGTCGTAAAGTGCTGATGCTCGGTGATGGGGTGAACGACGTACCGGTGCTGGCCGCTGCCGACATCAGCGTGGCCATGGGATCAGCCACCGATCTGGCGAAAACCAGTGCCGACGCGGTACTGCTGTCCAACCGCCTCGACGCGCTGGTGCAAGCCTTTACCTTAGCGCGCAGAACCCGTCGGGTAATCATCGAGAACCTGCTGTGGGCGGCGCTGTACAATGGCCTCATGTTGCCGTTCGCCGCCCTCGGCTGGATCACCCCGGTGTGGGCTGCGGTCGGCATGTCGATCAGTTCGTTGACCGTGGTGCTCAACGCCCTGCGCCTGACTCGCCTGCCGAGCGCGCCGGTCGCCGGCACCCGTTCAGAAACCCGCCCGTTGCCGGCCTGAGCCGCGCGGGCCTGGAGTACCGATGCCAGCTCTTTACGTGATGATCCCGGCCGCCCTGCTGATCGTGGCCATCGCCGTGTACATCTTCTTCTGGGCGGTGGACAGCGGGCAGTACGACGACCTCGATGGTCCGGCCCACAGCATCCTGTTCGATGATCAGGACCCGAACCACACCGCCGCCGTGGACGAAGCCAAAGCCGACAAACCGCAGGACAAGGCTCCACCCCATGCTTGAGCTGGCGCCGCTGCTGGTTTCCGCGCTGATCCTCGGCCTGCTCGGTGGCGGGCATTGCCTGGGCATGTGCGGCGGCCTGATGGGCGCGCTGACCCTGGCGATCCCCAAGGAACAGCGCAGCCGACGCTTTCGTCTGCTGCTGGCGTACAACCTCGGACGGATCCTCAGTTACGCGACCGCCGGTTTGCTGATCGGCCTTGCCGGTTGGGCGGTGGCGAACAGCCCGGCGGCGATGGTCATGCGAATTCTCGCCGGCTTGCTGCTGATCGCCATGGGCCTGTATCTGGCCGGTTGGTGGAGCGGCCTGACCCGCATCGAAAGCCTGGGTCGTGGTTTGTGGCGTTACATTCAGCCGGTGGCCAATCGATTGCTGCCGGTGTCGACACTGCCCCGTGCGTTATTGCTCGGCGCGCTATGGGGCTGGCTGCCGTGCGGACTTGTTTACAGCACGCTGCTGTGGTCGGCGAGCCAGGGCAATGCGCTGGACAGTGCGCTGTTGATGCTGGCGTTCGGGCTGGGCACATGGCCGGTGCTGCTGGCGACCGGGCTGGCGGCCGAGCGGGTCACGGCGTTGCTGCGTAAACGCAGCGTGCGCATGGCTGGGGGGTTGTTGGTGATTGTGTTCGGGATCTGGACGCTTCCTGGCCCTCACCAACATTGGTTGATGGGCCACTAAACAGTGGTGAGGGAGCAAGCTCCCTCACCACAAAAGCAGTGACTACCAATCCGCCGTTGATGCAAATCAACAGCCCCGTCGTCGCACCCCGATAGACTCGCCACACTGCCAGCCTATCCGGGGGAATGCCCGCATGCTCGACGCCATTCGTTGGGACACTGATCTGATCCGCCGCTACGACCTGGCGGGGCCGCGCTACACCTCGTATCCGACCGCCGTGCAATTCAACAGCCAGGTCGGCACATTCGACCTGTTCCATGCCCTACGCGACAGCCGCAAGGCGTTGCGCCCCTTGTCGCTGTACGTGCACGTGCCGTTCTGCGCGAACATTTGTTACTACTGCGCCTGCAACAAGGTCATCACCAAGGATCGCGGCCGTGCACAGCCATATCTGCAACGGCTGGAGCAAGAAATCCAGTTGATCGCCTGCCATCTCGAGCCGGCGCAGAAAGTCGAGCAACTGCACTTCGGCGGCGGCACCCCGACTTTTCTCAGCCATGACGAACTGCGGCAGTTGATGGCGCACCTGCGCAAACACTTCAATCTGCTGGATGACGATTCCGGCGACTACGGCATCGAGATCGACCCGCGCGAGGCCGACTGGTCGACCATGGGCCTGCTGCGCGAACTCGGCTTCAATCGGGTCAGCATCGGCCTGCAAGACCTTGATCCGGCGGTACAGCGCGCGGTCAATCGCCTGCAAAGCCTTGAGGAGACCCGCGCAGTCATCGACGCGGCGCGCACCCTGCAATTTCGCTCGATCAACATCGACTTGATCTATGGCCTGCCCAAGCAGACCCCGGAAAACTTCGCGCGCACTGTCGAGGAAGTCATCAGCCTGCAACCGGACCGGCTCTCGGTGTTCAATTATGCGCACTTGCCGGAGCGCTTCATGCCGCAGCGGCGGATCAACAGCCACGAACTGCCAAGCCCTGCGCAAAAACTGGAAATGCTCCAGCGCACCATCGAACAACTGACCGCCGCCGGCTACCGCTACATCGGCATGGATCACTTCGCCCTGCCCGACGATGAGCTGGCGATTGCCCAGGAAGAGCAGACCCTGCAGCGCAACTTTCAGGGCTACACCACCCACGGTCATTGCGACCTGATTGGTCTTGGGGTGTCGGCGATCAGCCAGATCGGCGACCTCTACTGCCAGAACAACAGCGATCTGAACCAGTACCAGAACACCCTCGCCGCCGCGCAACTGGCAACCAGCCGTGGCCTGGTGTGCAATGCCGACGATCGCCTGCGCCGCGCGGTGATCCAGCAACTGATCTGCAATTTCAGCCTGGAATTCGCCGAAATCGAGCAAGCGTTCAACATTGATTTTCAGGGTTATTTCGGCGCGCTGTGGCCGCAACTGCAAGGCATGGCCAACGATGGGCTGATCAATCTGGAACGCGAGCGGATCGAGGTGTTGCCGGCCGGGCGCCTGCTGGTGCGTTCGGTGTGCATGGTGTTCGACGCGTATCTGGAACAGCAGAACCGCCAGCGCTTCTCGCGGGTGATCTAGTTTTTCGTCAGCAGTGAGCCGAGTTTAAGGTTCTGCTCGGAGGTGAGGCCGGACTGATCCATGACTTTGGACAGGGCCAGATTGGCGCTGATCAGCCCGGTATTCAGGGCGGCGATGGCACCGCGCAGCGCGGCGAGCATATTGACCTTGGCTTCGTTGGTCAGTGTTCTGTCGGACATGACGGCCGCCATCCGGGCTTTCTTCTCGGCGATCTCTTTTTGCAGTTTGCGGATCATCTTCAGCAACTGCTGGACGTTCTCGGGCAAGCCGCTGTCTTCGATGTCGCTGTTCTCACCACCGACGCTGAAGGATTTTTCGATGGAGGCGCCGGACAGCGACACTTTGACGCCCTCGACCAAGGTCGGGGTTGCCAACGGCGCAGAGGCGGCATTCTGCTCGCTGTCGGTGTCTGTCCTGGCGATGCTCGGCACAGACGCAACGCCGCTGTTACCGGGGTTCAGCGTGTCAATGGCGGCCATCGAAGCGATTCCTTGCATGCGTGTTGATACCTGTTTATCGGCCACTTGCCCTGCGGCTTTACGCCCGTGGGACAAACTCGCCGCAGACTGGCCTGAATGTCCTCCCGTGGGTTACCCTTACGGCTTATGTGTGTTTTCCCACAAGGATTTAAGAAATGTCCGAGCCAGTCAAACTGCGCGCTCACAACCAGGCCCATTGCAAGGATTGCAGCCTGGCCCCTCTCTGCCTGCCACTTTCTCTGAATCTGGAAGACATGGATGCGCTGGACGAAATCGTTAAACGTGGCCGCCCGTTGAAAAAGGGTGAGTTCCTGTTCCGTCAGGGCGACACCTTCGATTCCGTTTATGCAGTACGCTCCGGCGCCCTGAAAACCTTCAGCCTGAGCGACAGCGGCGAAGAACAGCTCACCGGTTTCCACCTGCCGAGCGAACTGGTCGGCCTGTCCGGCATGGACACCGAGAAACACCCGGTGTCGGCCCAGGCCTTGGAGACCACCTCGGTCTGCGAAATTCCGTTCGAACGCCTTGATGAACTGGCCCTGCAACTGCCGCAGCTGCGCCGTCAGTTGATGCGGGTGATGAGCCGCGAGATCCGTGATGACCAGCAAATGATGCTGTTGCTGTCGAAGAAAACCGCCGACGAGCGCATCGCCACGTTCCTGGTCAATCTGTCGGCCCGCTTCCGGGCTCGCGGGTTCTCGGCCAACCAGTTCCGCCTGAGCATGTCGCGTAATGAAATCGGCAATTATCTGGGCCTGGCGGTGGAAACCGTGTCACGGGTATTCACCCGCTTCCAGCAGAACGAACTGATCGCCGCCGAGGGCAAAGAGATCCACATCCTCGACCCGATCCAGCTCTGCGCCCTGGCCGGCGGCTCGCTCGAAGGCTGATCTCGATCCGCGGTTGAGCGAAGCGTTTCAGCCGCGGGTATACTGCGCCGTTTGCAGCCCTGCCAGGACACCTCGACGATGGTCTTCGACTCCTTCGACATCAAATCCCTGATCCGCCCCGTGATCGACTTCCCGAAACCGGGCGTGATCTTTCGCGACATCACCCCGCTGTTCCAGTCGCCCAAGGCCCTGCGCCTGGTGATGGACAGCTTCGCCCACCGCTATGTGGAAGCCGATTTCACCCACATCGGCGCGATGGATGCGCGCGGTTTCCTGATCGGTTCGGTGCTGGCCTACCAGTTGAACAAGCCGCTGGTGCTGTTCCGCAAGCAGGGAAAACTGCCGGCGGACGTGTTGGCCGAGGGTTATGCGACCGAATACGGTGAAGCGTTCCTCGAAGTACACGCCGACAGCCTGTGCGAAGGCGATTCGGTGGTGATGTTCGATGACCTGATTGCCACCGGTGGCACGCTGATCGCCGCGGCCAACCTGATCCGCCGCATGGGCGCGCGGGTGCATGAGGCAGCGGCGATTATCGATCTGCCGGAGCTGGGTGGGTCGCAGCGTCTGGAAGATATGGGCATCCCTACCTTCTGCCTGACGCAGTTTGCTTTGACTGACAAGTAAGCGGCGTCTGTACCGCCGCCTTCGCGAGCAAGCCCGCTCCCACAGAGGATTTGTGAACGCCACAGATCCAATGTGGGAGCGGGCTTGCTCGCGAAGGGGCCTGCAGCCTCACCGCAGAACCTAAAGCCCCATCTGCTTGCTGATGATCTCGTTCATCACCTCCCGCGTCCCGCCGCCAATCGACAGAATGCGGTTATCCCGATACAGCCGCTCCACCAGACTTTCGCGCATGTAACCCAGGCCACCAAGAATCTGCACTGCCTCGGTGGTAATCCGGTCCGAGGTGTCCGTGGCAACGTTCTTGGCCATGGAAATCTCCTTGATCACGCTCTGCCCCGCCGCCATTTTCGCCGCCTGACGGTAGGTGAACTCGCGCGATACTTCCAGCGCCGTGGCCATTTCGGCCAGCCGATGCTTGATCACCTGGAACTTGCCGATGGGTTTGCCGAACGCCTCACGCTCGCGCGCCCACTTCAGCGCCTCTTCGAGCGCGAGCTGCGAGGTCATGTTGGCCATCAGTGCCAGCGCCAGCCGTTCACTCTGGAAATTGCCCATGATGCAGGCGAAGCCCATGTTCTCCGCGCCGATCAGATTGCCCACGGGCACCCTGCAATCGTCGAAGAACAGCTCAGCGGTGTCCGAGGCCCACCAGCCCATTTTCTTTAGCTGGCGGCCTACCGTGAAGCCTGGGGTGCCCTTCTCGATCAGCAACAGACTGATGCCGCCGAAACCCGGCGCTCCGGTGCGCACCGCAACGGTGTAGAAATCGGCACGCACGCCGCTGGTGATAAAGGTTTTGCTGCCGCTGACCCGGTAGAATTCGCCGTCACGCACGGCGCGGGTCTGAAGGTTGGCGACGTCGGAGCCGCCGCCGGGCTCGGTGACCGCCAGGGCGCTGATTTTCTCGCCGCTGAGCACTTGCGGCACGACGCGCTCGCGCACCTCGGGCCGGGCCCATTTGACGATCGGTGGCAGGCCGATATCCAGCGAACCGAGGCCCGCGACCAGACCACCGGAGCCGCAGCGCATCAGTTCTTCGCTGGCGGCAACCTTGGCGAACACATCACCTTCGTGGCTGCCACCCAGCGCTTCGGGATAACCGATGCCGAGAATCCCCGCCGCCCCGGCCTTCTGGTACAGCTCACGGGGAAAGCTTTCGGCCTCTTCCCACGCATTGATGTCCGGCAGGATCTCGCGCTCGACGAAACGTCTGACGCTGTCGCGGACCATTTGGTGGCTGGGGTCGAAGTATTCCTGGAAGGCAGGCATCGGCGAACTCCACTGAAGGGTTGGCCGACGTTAACCGAGCGCTTGCTTGGTTTTCAATAGGTTTGTGTGAATCAGTTAGACCGAGGTGCGCCATTCGCGAGCAAGCCCGCTCCCACATTCGACCGCATTCAATCTGAATGAACTCGATCAACTGTGGGAGCGGGCTTGCTCGCGAAGGCGTCTGTTCAGACACCCTATGACTTAGAGGGAAATCGGCTTACGCCCGGCAAACGAATGCGCCAGTGTCCCGCCATCCACCAACTCCAGCTCCCCACCCAGCGGCACACCGTGGGCAATCCGCGAGGCGATCAAGCCTTTGTTGGCCAGAAGTTGAGCGATGTAATGCGCAGTAGCTTCACCTTCCACCGTCGGGTTGGTGGCGAGGATGACTTCGGTAAAGGTGCCCGCCTCTTCAATACGCGCCATCAGCTGCGGAATACCGATAGCTTCCGGCCCCAGACCGTCGAGCGGCGACAGGTGGCCCTTGAGCACGAAGTAGCGCCCACGGAAACCCGTTTGCTCCACCGCATACACGTCCATCGGCCCCTCCACCACGCACAGCAGCGTGTCGTCGCGGCGCGTGTCGGCGCATTGCGGGCACAGATCGTCTTCGGTCAGCGTGCGGCACTGACGGCAGTGCCCCACCCCTTCCATGGCCTGGCTCAAGGCCTGGGCCAGGCGCGTGCCGCCGCTGCGATCACGCTCGAGCAACTGCAACGCCATGCGCTGGGCGGTTTTCTGACCCACGCCCGGCAAAGTGCGCAGGGCGTCGATCAGTTGGCGAATCAAAGGGCTGAAGCTCATGGGTAAAAAGTCCGACAAAACAACGAGACGCGGTTTATACCCGCGCCTCTGGCCAGCGTCAAATGCTCAGTCCTGGGCGACCTTCACCACCAGTTTGCCGAAGTTGCGCCCCTCCAGCAGACCGATAAACGCCTCGGGCGCCTGCTCCAGGCCTTCCACGACGTCTTCACGGAATTTGACCTTGCCGTCGCGCACCCACGGCACCATGTGGCTGATGAATTCCGGCTGACGGTCGCCGTAGTCATCAAACACGATGAAGCCCTGAATCCGCACGCGCTTGGTCAGCAACGTACGCTGCAGCATTGGCAGACGATCCGGGCCTTGCGGCACTTCAGTGGCGTTGTAACCGGCAATCAGCCCGCACAGCGGAATGCGCGCCTTGGGATTGAGCAGCGGCACCACGGCATCGAACACATGCCCGCCGACGTTTTCGTAATAGATGTCGATGCCTTTCGGGCAAGCCTTGGCCAGTTGTTCGGCAAAGTCCGGCGCCTTGTGATCGATGCAGGCATCAAACCCCAGTTCCTCGACCACGTATTTGCATTTGTCGGCTCCACCGGCCACACCCACGGCGCGCAGGCCCTTGATCTTCGCCACCTGACCGACCACCGAACCAACGGCACCGGACGCAGCAGCCACGACAAGCGTTTCACCTTCTTTCGGCTGACCGATGTCGATCAGCCCCATGTACGCAGTCATCCCCGGCATGCCCAACACGCCGAGCGCCATCGACGGGCTCGGCAGGCCGGACGGAATCGGCATGATGTTGCGCCCGTCGCTGATGCTGTGGCTCTGCCAGCCGGTGAGGCCGACCACCAGATCGCCCTGGTGGAATTTCGGATGACGGGAATTCTCGACACGGCTGACAGCGCCACCGGTCATCACTTCGCCGATTTGTACCGGTGCGGCGTAGGACGGTGCGTCACTCATGCGCCCGCGCATGTACGGGTCCAGCGACAGGTACAGGGTTTTCAGCAACACCTGGCCGTCTTCGAGATCCGGCAACGCTTCGCGCTCCAGACGGAAGTTTTCTGGAGTCGGCGCGCCCACCGGACGTGAAGCGAGGACGAAGCGTTGGTTGAGGGTCAGAGGGTCGGACATGTCAGCGTCTCCTGTGAATGGGGAATTCGGGGGTATAGGGAGCAGACCTTTGGCGGCGGCGGTGGGTTCGATGTTTCTTCAGTTGGTCCGAGTCGACGCCTTCGCGAGCAAGCCCGCTCCCACAGGGGAATGCATTTCAACATGTGGGAGCGGGCTTGCTCGCGAAGGCGTCAGCCCCGCCAACACATGACGATCAGGCAGAAACAAAAATGCCAGGCGCGATGCCTGGCATTTTGTGTAGCTCATCCAACCCGCAAAGGCGAATCAGAATGGCAGTTTCATACCTGCTGGCAGGTTCATGCCGGCGGTCATGCTGCCCATTTTTTCCTGGCTGTTGGCTTCGATCTTGCGCACGGCATCGTTGACGGCGGCAGCGACCACGGCTTCCAGCATCTCTTTGTCGTCTTCGCTCAGACCTTCAACCAGGCTTGGGTCGATGCTGACGCTTTTCACGTCGTGACGACCGGTCATTACCACGGTGACCATATCGCCACCGGCCTTGCCGGTGACTTCGGCGTTGGCCAGTTCTTCCTGCATCTTGGCCATTTTTTCCTGCATCTGCTGCGCCTGCTTCATCAGGCCGGCCATGCCACCTTTCATCATGGGAATCACCTCAAAAGTACTTGGATCAAAACAGCGCCCGGCACTTAACGCCGAACGCCCTCAGTTATTAGCCTTGGGCGACCAAGGCGTCGACAGGTTCAATAGTATCGTGTCGCACCACTGCACCGAACTGCTGGACCATCTGCTGGATGAACGGATCACCGTGGATCGATTCCTCCGCCTCGCGCTGACGGTTGGCCCGGCGACGGGACGCGGCCTGCGCCGGGGTTTCCTGCTCGGGCTTGATCAACTCGATGGTCAGGGTCAGCGTACGACCGTGGAACTGGTTCAACGCATCGTTCAGGCGCCGCTGTTGCGTGGCGTTGAACAGCGCGCTGTGCGCCGGGTCCAGGTGCATCAGCCAGTGGTCGCCATCGACCGCGATCAGCGTGCAGTTGGCGGCAATGCTGCCGGTCATGCCGGAGATCGGCAGTTGCGGGAACAGCTCCAGCCATTGCAACGCCAGACCGGTGGCCGGCGCGGCGGCAGGCTCCGGCTCGGGTTCTGGGGCCAGCTCGGCGGTGTGTTCGCTGGCCAGATCGTCGAGGTAGCTGTAGGCCGAATCCATGTCCGGCTCGATGTAGTCTTCGTCCAGCGGCGGCTCATCGTCGAGATCCATGCCCGGTGTGGCGGCATCGACGTCGGCGACCGACGGCTCGGGAATCGGCGCAGCGGCCCACTCCGGTGCATCCGGCACCACGCTGTCCGGGGTCGGCAGCGGCATCGGCGGCAACTCGGGCTGCTCGCTGGCGGTTTCCAGTACCGGCTCGACGGCTGGTTGCTGCACCGGCTCGGGTTCCGGCTCGGGTTCGACCGGGTCGTTCCACGGCAGGTCGACCACCGCTTCGGCGGCGACCGGTTCAGGTTCTGCTTCTGGCGCGGGTGCCGGCGCAGCCACCACCACAGGCGCTGGAGCCGGCGCTGGCGCAACCACCGGTGCAGGCGCGACAGCCGCAGCGACTACCGGCGCAGGCTTGGGCGCGGCAGCCACTGAATTTGCGGAATCAACTGTGGCCTGGCTGATCCCCACTGGCTTTAGCGGTTGCCTCGGGGCGTCCGTCGTATCCGCCGGCCGGAAGGCCAGCATCCGCAGCAGGACCATTTCAAAGCCACCACGGGGATCCGGCGCCAGCGGCAAGTCGCGGCGACCGATCAGGCCCATCTGGTAATAGAACTGCACGTCTTCGGCCGGCAGCGCCTGAGCCAATGCCAATACGCGGTCACGGTCGCCATGACCGTTGTCGACACCTTCAGGCAAGGCCTGGGCGATGGCGACGCGGTGCAGCACGTTGAGAATTTCCGAGAGCACGCCGTTCCAGTCCGGGCCTTGCTCGGCCAGATGGCGCACGGCTTCGAGCAACGCCTTGGCGTCGCCTTCGATCAGCGCGTGGAGCACGTCGAAGACCTGACCGTGATCCAGCGTGCCGAGCATCGCCCGCACGTCGGCGGCCAATACCTTGCCTTCACCGAAGGCGATGGCCTGGTCGGTCAGGCTCATGGCGTCACGCATCGAGCCGTCAGCGGCGCGGCCCAGCAACCACAGCGCGTCGTCTTCAAACGGCACGTTTTCGGCGCCGAGCACGTGGGTCAGATGCTCGACCACGCGCTCGGGCGTCATGTTCTTCAGCGAGAACTGCAGGCAACGCGACAAAATCGTTGCCGGAAGTTTCTGCGGATCCGTCGTCGCCAAGATGAACTTGACGTACGGCGGCGGCTCTTCGAGGGTTTTCAGCAGCGCATTGAAGGAATGGCTGGAGAGCATGTGCACTTCGTCGATCAGATAGACCTTGAAGCGCCCGCGGCTCGGCGCGTACTGCACGTTGTCCAGCAGCTCGCGAGTGTCCTCGACCTTGGTCCGGCTCGCGGCGTCGATCTCGATCAGGTCGACGAAGCGCCCTTCGTCGATCTCGCGGCACACCGAACACTCGCCGCAGGGGCTCGAAGTGATACCTGTCTCACAGTTCAGGCATTTGGCAATGATCCGCGCAATGGTGGTCTTACCGACCCCGCGGGTACCGGTGAACAGGTACGCGTGGTGCAGCCGCTGGCTGTCCAAGGCATTGATCAGAGCCTTGAGCACATGGGTCTGGCCGACCATTTCGCGGAACGAGCGCGGACGCCATTTACGTGCAAGAACCTGATAACTCATCGAAAACCGTCGCAACGAAGGAAGCTGAAGCGGCTAATGCTAGCGGAGCAAGGGCAAAATTGCATCCGGTGTGCTCGTCTAATCTGGCTAAGCTGCTGTTGGCGGGGAAATTTCGCTCGTGATCGGGACTCATCGGAGCATGTATGCGTTGGGCCTTGGGAGCCTTGTTGGGGATCAGTCTGAGCGTGAGCGCGGCCGAACCGCCGTTGCGCTTCGTCGTGGCCGACAGCTGGGCGATGCCGATGGTGCAGATCGACCATGGCCGCCCGACCCAGGGCATCCTCCACGACATCATGCTCAGCCTTGCGACGCAGGTCGGCGTGCCGGCCGAATTCCACGTCCTGCCGCGCGCCCGGGTGCAGAACGCCATGGAGCACGGCGAAGTCGACGTGCGCTGCTATGCCGCACAATCGTGGCTGCCGAATCAGTCCGGGGACTATATCTGGAGCCTTCCGCTGCTGTTCCAGCGCGATTTGCTGATCAGCCGCGACGCTCAGCCGCCCCGCGTCGACCCTGCCGACCTGCCCCGCCAATCGATCGGGACCGTGCTCGGCTATACCTATCCGACCCTGCAACCGCTGTTCGACGCCGATCGCCTGCAACGCGAGGACGCGCGTAATCAGGAACAAGTACTGGAAAAACTCCTGGCCGGCCGCTACCGCTATGCGGTGAGCAATCAATGGACACTGGACTGGTTCAATCAGCGCCTGCTGCCCGGGCAGCAACTGCACGGCGTCGCGGTGTTGCAGGAGCAGCATGTCGGCTGCTACGTGAGGAATGACCCTCAGGTGCCGGTGCAGCGGATCTTGCGCACGTTGTTGCGGATGAAAATGTCGGGGGAGATTGATGACATCATCCGGTTGTATACCGGGTCCACTGAAGCCACCCCATAACCCATTGTGGGAGCGGGCTTGCTCGCGAAGGCGGTGTGTCAGTCATCTGATTCGTTAACTGGCACACCGCCTTCGCGAGCAAGCCCGCTCCCACAGGGGGACATTTCCGACAGAGAATTATTCAGTAGCCGTGCGACTCACGGAATTTCTGGTAGTCGTGAAATTCGATCCATTCGACCACATCGTACGGCAGATAAAGCTGCTGCCGGGCGCGGGAGATGGCGATGTACACGGCGCAGATCCGCTGATCGAACGCGTAGGCGTCCTTGAACTGCACATTGGTCAGCAGTTCGGGCGTCAGCAGAACGCGGTCGAACTCCATGCCGCCCGCCTCGTGCGCCTGCATCAACAGGCAGCTTTTGCCGGGGCCGCCGATCATCCGGTTGAGCCGGGTCAGGTCAGCGACCTTGAAGCCCTTCTCCAGTTCGGCCTCGACCCACAGAAACGCCTCGTCGAACTGGTTGGCATCGCGCACCTGCTGCCACTTCGGCAGATCGCTGAAATAGCGATGCGGGCCCTTCTCGCTGTGTTCGGCACTGTAGAAGTCGACCCTGAACAGTTCGATGGCGGTGATCATGAAGTGCTCGAGGTCGCGCTGGGCTTTCATGTCGGCAAAGCTGAACAGGCAATTGGCATCGTGCAGCTGCATGGCCCACTTCATGGTGTCCCAAGGGGACGCCGTCAGCACCACGCAACCTTCCGGCGGGACAAAGCCCTGCGGATAAAACTCGATGCCGACGTCAGCTTCACGCGCGCCTTCGAACGGCACCTTGCTCTTTTCCGAGTGCCGGGAAATCAGCGGATTGACCAGACGTTCGACGTTGCGCCCCGAGCGCACCGAATAGGTGATATCGCTCTGGCGCACTTCACGCTTTCTTTTCACCAGATCGCGCTCGGCATGCTGATACTCATCCCCAAGCGTGATCAGCACCTGCCGGCCGCGCTCGATAATCTGCAGCAGCGAGGCGGGAATGTCCTGACTCTCGTCAATCAGCACGTGGGTATAACGCGGCGGCACCACGCAGCCCGCAAGGCTTGCACGCTTGATCAGCAACAAGGCTTCAAAGCCGCTCTGCCGGCCCCACGCCGGGTTGGCCTCAAGGTAAGTCCAGACGCGGCTTGAATATTCCAGCAGCACCTTGGACTCAAGGCTGGACAAGGACAGTTTGAAATACGGCAGATGATGCGCCGACAGGCTGTAATCCCGGGAGTGGCAATAGCGCTCGAGGGTTTCCAGACAGACGTTGAGAGTCCTTTGCGCGTCATGCTCGCGAAAGCCGAGGATGTTCAGCTCCTGCGCTAGACTCTGTTTGCTCGCGACTCGGCCGGCGGCGCTTGCCGGCTGTGGCTTGCGCCCATAAATCAGCCCGCGCGCGAACGCCTCAAAGGTGATGCCTGGCTTGCGTTCACTGGCAACGCCCATGCGCTGGCACAGGGTTGCGAGTTTTTCCGGGGTGCGTGCCAGCAAAAGGGTTTTCCCGGGGTCCAGGCACTCGGTCAAGGCACCGACCAGGTGGCTCTTGCCGATCCCGGCATAGCCTTGCACGTGCAGGTCTTCATCGAGGTTGGCGCGGAAGGTTCTGACCAGTTTGTCCTGCGCGGCGCTGAGCCAGCGCTCGCGGTGCGCGGGGCTGATCATCTGCTGGCTGAACGGATTGTTGATCGCGTGGTGGCGCGTCTTGAACTCGTCATCCCACTTGCCATCGGGCAGCAGGTAATCCTGCGCCGACACCTCTTCGGCCAACAGCAATCGCAGGTTCAATCCCCTGATGGCGTTCAGGCCGAAGTACAACTGGCGCGGGTCGAACAGCCGTTGCGCCTCGGACAGCAGCCCTGCCCCGCCATCGACCGCCCAGGCGATCAGTCGCGCCAGCACCTTCTCCGCCGCTACGGCGGTGAGATCCTTTTCGGTGGCCTGAGCCAGATTCTGGATGACCAGCACGGCGGCCAGCTGCGCATCCGTCAACTCGCCGAGGTTTTTTGCGCCATCGGGCTGCAACAGGCTGGCGCAGGTCTCATCCGTCACGGGTAAGTACACGGCGGTGGATAAATCGTGATGTTCCGGGTGCATACAACCTCGTAGCCAGGGCGCGAACTTGTCAACGACGCGCGCAGCAAGACGGTGGAGTATGCCACTGTTCAACCTTGGTGGCTGAACAGGCATCGGGGGGCAGCCTTCGCGAGCAGGCTCGCTCCCACAGGGGCTGGTGTGAAAGCCCAAATCGCGGGCATAAAAAAACCGCAGTGGGCGAAACCCATGCAGTTCTGTTGAAGCGTTCTTCGTTCGTTAAGGTGGTAACCCCACCAGCCACACCCCGGCACACAATGTTCCCGCTGTGGCTGCTGCCTTCCGGCTCTGACCAGGTTCACGGGTAATCGTTGCGGGGGGACCGATGGGGTCACCATAACGACACTCACCTGTCGGCGAGCCGCGCCATTGTACCTATCTGAAGCGAAGTTACAACCGTTGGTTGCAGATAAAAAATATGAACGGGTTCAAGGACATGCGCTGAGCCTGAAAAGATCGCAGCCTGCGGCAGCTCCTACAGGGTCAGCACCTCATCCGCCTTGCCGCCCGCCTGCTGGATCACCAGATGGATGAAGTGCAACTTGGCAATCGCCGCCGCCGGCAGCACGAACGGGTAGAAATCCGGCTGCCCCATGCTGCGTGACAGCTCGTTGAGCATGCCCGCCAGTTCGATCCACGCATTGACGAACGACAGGAAAGCGGCGCCGCCGGGGTGCTCCGGGTCATACAGGGTGCTGGGCGGAAACGGCTGGTAGTCGAAGTCCATTTCCCGCGCACTCATGCCGAAACCCAGCGCGGTGTCCACCGCATCCATCATGTGCAGGTAATGCGCCCAGGTTTCCGCCCAGTCTTCCCATGGGTGCATGGTCGCGTAGGCGCTGACGTAGTGTTGCGGCCAGTCCAGCGGTGCGCCTTGCTGGTAGTGACGGTCGAGCGCTTCGGCGTAACTGGCGCGCTCGTCGCCGAACAGGTTGCGAAAAGCTTCGAGCCACGGGCCGTTGGCGATCAGTCGATCCCAATAATAATGCCCGACCTCATGCCGAAAATGCCCGAGCAGCGTGCGATAGGGCTCATGCATCGCCGCCCGGATCTGCTCGCGATGGGCGTCGTCGGCTTCTTTGATGTCGAGGGTGATCAGGCCGTTGGCGTGGCCGGTCATCGGTGCATTACCTTCGAGGTCGACGCCGATGAAGTCGAAGGCCAGACCGGTGGCCTCATCCACGGTTTTCGGGATGACCGGCAGGCCGAGGGTGATCAGTTGCGCCACCAGCCGGCGCTTGGCGATTTCGACTTTGCGCCAGCGTTCGGGGTTTTCCGGCACTGAGAGGTCGGGGATGGTGCGGTTGAGGCTGCAGGCGATGCACAGGCTGTCGTGGCCGTTATCCGGCAGCAGCCAGTTGCACGCGGCGGGAGTGTCGAGGTTGGCGCAGCGACGAAACAATCCGGCGTCGGGATCGGCATCGAGTGTCCAACTACCGTCCTGTGGCCCGGGCTGCAACGAGGTCAGGCGACTTTCTTCAGGCTGATAGCCCAACAACGCGCTGCAAGCCAGGCACTGACTGTTGCGAAAGAACAGCGACTGGCCGCAGCGGCACGGCCAGATTTTGCTGTTGCGTGAAGATTCGCCCATGAACGGCGCGACGATGCGAGAACTGAGCTGCTCGAAAAAGCGGTACATGGCGATCTCTCCCTGGGGCTTGCCAAGACTAGATCATTGCCGAGCCGACATCGTTCCGAATACTCCACGGCTATTGGCCGATACCACCCTTGTGGTGAGGGGATTTAGCGAAACGTCGCACCGCCCCGATGGGTTGCGAAGCAGCCCCAAATCCTAAAACTCGGTTGAATCAGACAAACCGTGTGCTCAGGCTTTACGACTGCTGCGCAGCCGGTCGGGGATAAATCCCCTCACTACAGGTTTGAGCCCTATCAGGCAGAAATGCCATGGGTTTTGAGGAACGCGATAAACGCCTCTTCATCCATCACCTTCACCCCCAGCTCATTGGCCTTGGTCAGTTTCGAACCAGCACCGGGCCCTGCGACCACACAATGAGTTTTCGCCGATACCGAGCCGGCGACCTTGGCGCCGAGGCTCTCCAGGTGTTCTTTGGCCACATCGCGGCTCATCAATTCGACCTTGCCGGTCAGCACCCAGGTCTCGCCGGACAGCGGCAGGCCTTCGACGACTTTCTTCTCGCTCAGCCAGTGCATGCCGAAATCCCGCAACTGTTTCTCGGCGGACTCGGCGATCAGCCGATGCTCGGGCACAGCAAAAAACTCGCGCACCGAATTGGCCTGCTTCTCCGGTAGCGCCTGACGCATGTCCAGCCAGTCGGCATTCATCACTGCGTCCAGCGAACCGAATTTGTCCGCCAGTTTCTGCGCACCGCCCGGGCCGACAAAGGGAATGTGCAGCTTGTCGAGCAGACCGCCGAGGGTGGTGCTGGCGGCAAATTCGGCGCCGAGTTCACCCTGATCCTGAATCTGCAGGCCATGCCCCAACAACTCGGTGATCACCTGCTGGTTGTGTGCATCTTCAAAGAAGCTGTGAATCTCGTGAGCCACTTCCAGGCCGATGTCCGGCAGGTAGGTCAGCACTTGCGGCAGCGCCTGCTGCACGCGCTCCAGCGAACCGAGCGAGCGCGCCAACACCTTGGCCGTTTCCTCACCGACATCGGGAATGCCCAGCGCATAAATGAACCGCGCCAGTCCCGGTTGCTTGCTGTCTTCAATCGCCGCCAGCAGCTTGTTGCTGGAGACCTCGGCGAAGCCTTCCAGATCGACAATGTCGTCGAACTTCAACGCGTACAGATCGGCCGGCGAGCTGACCAGACCTTCATCGACCAGTTGCTCGACGCTCTTGTCGCCAAGGCCTTCGATGTCCATCGCCCGGCGCGAGACGAAGTGAATGATCGCCTGCTTCAGTTGCGCGCCACAGGCCAGACGGCCAACGCAGCGGTACACCGCACCTTCACTGATGGTTTCCTTGCCTTTGCTGCGCTTGACCAGTTGCGTGCGCTCGACATGGGAGCCGCAGACCGGGCAATTCTCTGGAATCGCTACAGGACGAGCATTCTCCGGGCGACGTTCGGTGACCACTTGCACCACCTGCGGGATCACGTCACCGGCGCGACGGATGATCACCGTGTCGCCGATCATCAGGCCCAGGCGCGCCACTTCATCCATGTTGTGCAGGGTCGCGTTGGCGACGGTGACGCCGGCGACCTTGACCGGTTTCAACCGCGCCACCGGAGTGACCGCGCCGGTGCGACCGACCTGGAATTCCACGTCGAGCAGTTCGGTGAGTTCTTCCATCGCCGGGAATTTGTGCGCGATCGCCCAGCGCGGTTCGCGGGCACGGAAGCCCAGCTCGCGCTGATCGGCGATGCTGTTGACCTTGAACACCACACCGTCGATTTCGTAGGCCAGCGCGTTACGCCGCTCACCGATGTCGCGGTAGTAATCCAGGCACTCGCCGATGCCTTTGGCCAGCTTCAGCTCGTGGCTGATCGGCATGCCCCACTTCTGCAATTGCTTGAGGTTGCCGATGTGAGTATCGGAGATATCGTGGGAGACCTGACCGATGCCGTAGCAGCAGAATTCCAGCGGGCGATTGGCGGTGATCTTCGAATCCAGCTGACGCAGGCTGCCGGCAGCGGCGTTGCGCGGGTTGGCGAAGGTCTTGCCGCCGACTTCCAGTTGCGAGGCGTTGAGGCGCTCGAAACCGGCCTTGGACATGAACACTTCCCCGCGCACTTCGAGGGTCGCCGGCCAGCCTGAGCCGTGCAGCTTCAACGGGATGTTGCGCACGGTGCGCACGTTGACGCTGATGTCTTCACCGGTGGTGCCGTCGCCACGGGTGGCGCCGCGCACCAGCACGCCGTCCTGATACAGCAGGCTGACCGCCAGGCCATCGAGTTTCGGCTCGCAGCTGTATTCCACCGCCGCGCCGCCACCGAACAGATCACCGGCCGGCAGATCCAGACCTTCGGTCACCCGGCGGTCGAACTCGCGCATGTCGGTTTCTTCGAAGGCGTTGCCGAGGCTGAGCATCGGCACTTCGTGACGCACCTGGGTGAACGCGGTCAGCGCCACACTGCCGACACGCTGGGTCGGCGAGTCGCTGGTGATCAATTCCGGATTGGCCGCTTCCAGCGCCTTGAGCTCGTGGAACAACCGGTCGTACTCGGCGTCCGGAATGCTCGGCTCGTCGAGGACGTGGTAACGGTAGTTGTGCTGATCGAGTTCAGCGCGCAGCTCTAGAATGCGGTTTTTGGCGGCGGTCATGGGTGTTCTCTCATAAAGCAAAAGAGCAGCCGAGGCTGCTCAATCTTCTAAATCACAATAGCTCAAGGCTATGGACATTGTGGCGAGGGAGCTTGCTCCCGCTGGGCTGCGAAGCAGCCCAATACCATCCACCGTGTTGCATCAGGCACAACCCGGTTGCAGGATTTACGGCGGCTTCGCCACCGAGCGGGAGCAAGCTCCCTCGCCACAACTGCGCTCTGGCCTTAGCGCTTCTGGGTCAGGGCGCGGCGTTCGAATTCGACGATGCGCTGACGGTAGTGCTCGATAGTCTGTGCGGTCAGCACACTGCGCTGGTCGTCTTTCAGCTCGCCGTTCAGCTCTTGGGACAGCTTGCGTGCTGCCGCCACCATCACGTCGAAGGCCTGCTTCGGATGACGCGGGCCAGGCAGGCCGAGGAAGAAGCTCACCGCCGGGGTGCTGAAATGGTCGATGTCGTCCAGATCGAAGATGCCCGGCTTGACCGCATTGGCCATGGAGAACAGCACTTCACCGTTGCCGGCCATGCTTTCGTGACGGTGGAAAATATCCATCTCGCCAAAACGCAGACCGCTTTCCAGAATATTCTGCAGCAGGGCCGGGCCTTTGAAGCCGGCGGCGTCGCGGCAGATCACGCTGATCACCAGGACTTCTTCGGCTTGCGGCTGATCCTTGTCGGCCACCGCTGGCGCAGGCTTGCTGTCGTCGACGAAGTCATCATCACGGCTGCTGAAGCTCGGGCCGCCGTCCAGGTCCAGGTCGAGGTTCAGGTCGCCCTGGGCCGGACCATTGCTGCCGCGCTTGCCACGTTTCGAACCGGACTCGCGAGGCTCGCGTGCTTCGCGGGCCGGCATGCTCACCGACGGCAGATCGTGTTCGTCCAGTTGCGGCTCTTTATGTGTGTCCAGGACGCGGGCCGGGCCCAACAGCTCGGCGCTGGTGTCCTCGTCCGGCAAGTTGGACAAACTTCGGTCAAGACGGAATTTCAGTTTTCCCTTGCCGCCGCGCATACGGCGCCAGCCATCGAAAAGAATACCGGCTATCACAATGATGCCGATGACGATCAGCCACTCGCGCAGACCGATTTCCATGTAATCCCGTGCCTCTATAAAAAATGCTGAAAAATAAGGGGTTTACATTGTGCAAACCGCTTTAAAACGTGGCGCCAACTCTATGTTCTGACAGGCGTTTTGCCCACGTATACGAAAAATTGACATTAAACTAGCACGACCAAAGACAACTTTACACCGTCTGTCACATTGGCTTGCGCGAATATGTCGATTGGCCAGCAAGTCGAAGTCGGTAAAAAAGTCCTACAGACTACTCATACCCTTCCGACACCACGCTGACTCAGGCGTCCACCATCGCCATCGCCTCCTCGACATCCACTGCAACCAGTCGCGAACAACCCGGCTCGTGCATCGTCACGCCCATCAGTTGATCGGCCATTTCCATGGCGATCTTGTTGTGGGTGATATAGATGAACTGCACGGTCTGCGACATCTCTTTAACCAATCGTGCGTAGCGTCCAACGTTAGCGTCATCCAGTGGCGCGTCAACTTCATCGAGCATGCAGAACGGCGCCGGATTCAATTTGAAGATCGCAAAAACCAGTGCCAGCGCGGTCAGGGCTTTTTCCCCGCCGGAGAGCAAATGGATGGTGCTGTTCTTCTTTCCTGGCGGCCGCGCCATGATCGTCACCCCTGTATCGAGTAGATCTTCGCCCGTCAGTTCCAAATACGCGCTGCCACCACCGAAAACTTTCGGGAAAAGCGCCTGTAATCCGCCATTGATCTGATCAAAGGTATCCTTGAAGCGGTTACGGGTTTCCTTGTCGATCTTGCGAATGACGTTTTCCAGGGTCTCCAAAGCTTCGACCAGATCGGCGTCCTGCGCATCCAGATAACGTTTACGCTCGGATTGTTGCGTGTATTCGTCGATGGCCGCGAGGTTGATCGCACCCAGGCGCTGAATCCGCGCATTGATCCGTTCGAGTTCTTCTTCGGCGGCGCGTTCACTGGCCTCGGGGGTCAATGTCGCGAGCACGCCATTGAGATCGTAGCCGTCTTCGAGCAATTGATCCTGCAACGCCTTGCGCCGCACGGTCAGCGCTTGCCATTCCATGCGCTGCTGTTCGAGCTGGCCACGGATCAGTTGCGATTGCTGCTCGGCCTGGGTCCGGCGCTTTTCCGCCTCGCGCAATTCGCGGTCGGCGTCTTCCAGCGCAATCTGCGCAGTCTTCAGTTCTTCGTCGACGGTCATGCGTTTGTCGAGCAGCTCTTCGAGTTTCAGGCGCAGCTCTTCCAGCGGTGCCTCGCCCTCCTCCAGATTCAGACTCAACTGTTCGCGTTTTTCGGTCAGGCGCTCGGCCTGCATCTCCAGACGTTCCAACGCCTGACGCGTGGAATCGTGCTGCGCGCGCAACGAGCCGAGACGCACCGCCAGTTGATGGGCGTGATCCTTGTGCTGGCGGGCTTCCTGGCGCACGCGATCAAGGCGTTCTCGCAGGCTGTCACGCTGAGCCAGCAGCAACTCGCGCTGCTCGGTATCCAGCGCCATGGCGTCGAGCGCTTCCTGCAATTGCATGCGCGCTTCGCCGATCTGCTCGTGTTCCAGTTCGCGTTGCTCGCCGAGTTCGATCAGCTCCTCATCGAGTCGGGTGCGGCGCAGCGTCAGCTGTTCAGCCTTGGCTTTACCGGCGGACAACTGGGCTTTCAATTCACCTTGGGAGCGGGCTTCGTCCTGCAGCAAACGGCGCAAGTGTTCGCGGCCGTTTTCCTGCTGCCGCTGTTGCGCCCGCAGGGTTTGCAGACGGGTTTCCATGGCTTCGACCGTGGCTTCGCGCTCTTCGCGTTCGACCTGCAGCGTCTCGATTTCCTGGCCACGGGCAAGCATGCCGCTCTCGGCTTCACTGGCGCGACGCACCCGCAGGAAGTGTCGACCAACCCAGTAACCGTCGCGACTGATCAGGCTCTGCCCGGCACTCAACTGGCCGCGCAGGGCCAACGCCTGTTCAAGGCTGTCGACCGGTTTGACCTGGCCGAGCCACGGCGACAGATCGATCTGCCCCTCGACTTTATCCAGCAGGCTGCCCGCCACTCGCACACCATCGCTGGCGGGGCTGAGCAGGCGCAGATCGCCTTGGGTGAAACCGGACAGATCGAAGCCGTTGAAGTCGTCCACCAGCACCGCTTGCAGATCGGCGCCGAGCACGGTTTCCACCGCCAGCTCCCAACCGGCCTCGACCTTCAAGCCTTCGGCGAGACGCGGCCGTTCGGCGAGGTTGTGTTCCTTCAGCCATTCGGCGGTGCCGGTGCCCGGGTCGAGCGCGGCTTGCTGCAAGGCTTCCAGCGACGCCAGTCGCCCGTTGAGGCGCTGCAAATCGCCCTGCGCCTGCTGCTGCGCGGTCAGTGCCTGCT
Organism: Pseudomonas fluorescens; assembly: GCF_004683905.1. Classification (NCBI taxonomy): domain Bacteria; kingdom Pseudomonadati; phylum Pseudomonadota; class Gammaproteobacteria; order Pseudomonadales; family Pseudomonadaceae; genus Pseudomonas; species Pseudomonas fluorescens. The sequence continues at coordinate 2,044,616 of NZ_CP038438.1, read as the reverse complement.
GCAATTCCTGACGCAGTTGTTCCAGTTTTTCGACCTGCGCTTCTTCGCTGGTCTGCAAATCTTCGAGGGTCGCCTCGGATTCGGCGAGCTGCTCGTTGAGCGCCATGATCGCCGCGTCTTCCGGGTCGGCGGAAAGCAGATCGCGCTCTTCGGCGAGACGCTTTTGCCGATCGGCAAGACGCTCCATGCTGGTTTCCAGCTGCTGGATCCGTGACTGCTGCACCTCAGCCTGACGCCGTGGTTCGGCGGCGGTCAGGTTGAAGGTGTCCCACTGCTCTTGCCAGCCGTGCATGGTCAGCTCGGCTTCTTCCAGCGCAGCGGCGGCTTCTTCGGCAGCGGCGCTGGTGACTTCCTGCTCGGGGGTGAGCATGTCCAGCTCTTCGCCGAGGGTCAGCAGCAGCGTGCGGTCGTGGCCCAGGTGCGATTCGGTTTCCAGACGCGCGCGCTCGGCTTCTTTCAGATCGTCCTGCAACTGGCGCAAGCGCTGCTGGCCGTGCTGGATGCTCTGCTCGACCCGGGCGATGTCGCCGCCGACCGAATAGAAGCGGCCCTGCACCAGATTGAAGCGCTCGGACAGTTCATGGTGCCCGTCGCGCAGCCGCTCGATAGCCGCATCGGCATTGCGCTGCTCGGCGACCAGCGCTTCGAAACTGACTTCCTGGGTGCCGATGATCGACTCGCGCTGGCCGACCTGATCGTTCAGATCCTGCCAGCGCAGGGCCGACAGTTGCGCCTTGAGCTGGCGCTCTTCGTTTTTGTATTCCTGATACTTCTTGGCGGACTCGGCCTGACGGTGCAAACGTTCGAGCTGACGCTCAAGCTCTTCACGCAGGTCGGTCAGACGCGCAAGGTTTTCGTGGGTGCGGCGGATGCGGTTTTCGGTCTCGCGCCGGCGCTCCTTGTACTTGGAGATGCCTGCCGCTTCTTCGATGAAGTTGCGCAGGTCTTCCGGTTTGGCTTCGATCAGCTTGGAGATCATCCCCTGCTCGATGATCGAGTAGCTGCGCGGGCCGAGGCCGGTGCCGAGGAAGATGTCGGTGATGTCGCGACGGCGGCATTTGGCGCCGTTGAGGAAATAGCTGTTCTGGCTGTCGCGGGTGACTTTGCGGCGAATGGAGATCTCGGCGTAAGCCGCGTACTCGCCGACCAGGGTGCCGTCGGAGTTGTCGAACACCAGTTCGATGCTCGCCTGGCTCACCGGTTTGCGGCTGGTCGAGCCATTGAAGATGACGTCGGTCATTGACTCGCCACGCAGGTTCTTCGCCGAACTCTCGCCCATCACCCAGCGTACGGCGTCGATAATGTTCGACTTGCCGCAACCGTTCGGCCCGACGACCGCCGCCATGTTACTGGGGAAGTTCACCGTGGTCGGGTCGACGAAGGACTTGAACCCCGCCAGTTTGATGCACTTCAGCCGCACGCTCAGGCAACCGTCAGGGCGGAGACCACCAGATCGCAGCTGCGCTGGGCGTAAGCCGTCAGCACGATGCGGATCTGCGGCAAATCACGGGCGAGCACAGCGGCCAGCAGGCGTTCGAACAGTTCGAGAAACTCGCTCATTTCGGCCTTGCGCTGTTCGAGGGCGAGGAAATAGGCACGGCTCATGGCCGGCTGCAGGTTCTCGACGGTCTCTTGCAGGTACGGGTTGTTGGCAAACGGGTACGCAGCGCGCATCACGGCGAAGCTGTCGTCGACGAAGGTGCGGATGTCCTGACGCTCGTAGCTGGCGGTCAGGCGCTGCTGGATCTGCACGAACGGCGCCATGTCGGCCTGGGTCTGCCAGCCATTGGCGACCGCATTGCCGAGCAGGATGTACAGCTCGCTCATCAGCGTGCACAGGCTCTGCACCTTGTGCGCGGTGAGTTCGGTGACATGGGCGCCACGTCGCGGCAGGATCGCGATCAGGTGGCGGCGTTCGAGGATCAGCAGGGCTTCGCGGACCGATCCGCGGCTGACATTGAGGGCCAGCGTGACCTTCTGTTCCTGAATGCGCTCTCCCGGCTTCATTTCGCCGCGAATGATGCGTTCGGCGAGGTGGTGAGCGATTTGCTCGGCGAGGCTGTCCGGCGCCTTGAACGTCATGGTTGTCCTTCAAACTCTTCGATCTGCACAAGCGGCGCAGTGTAGCGCAAATGCAGGTGCATGGCGGAGTGCCCGCACGGCGCTTTTTGGCACGATTCAAGCAAAAAGGCAGTGGATCCGCTCAGGGTCAATACTCAATAGAGCACGCGTTAATCGACAAAACCGTTTTTCCTGACCTTTAAGTCAGAAAACCATTGACCGAAAAGTCAGACCTGCTAAATTCGGCTCAAGTCGGTTAACAACAATAATGAGTCTGCGAGGCCTTCCGTGATCCAGTTTTTACTTAACCAGGAACTCCGTAGCGAGCACGCCCTGGACCCGAATCTGACCGTGCTCAATTACCTGCGCGAACACGTGGGCAAATCCGGCACCAAAGAAGGCTGCGCCAGCGGCGACTGTGGCGCCTGCACCGTAGTGGTCGGCGAGTTGCAAACGGATGACGCCGGCCGCGAACACATTCGCTATCGCAGCCTCAACTCGTGCCTGACCTTTGTTTCGTCGCTGCACGGCAAACAACTGATCAGCGTCGAAGACCTCAAGCACCAGGGCGAACTGCACAGCGTGCAGAAAGCCATGGTCGAGTGCCACGGCTCACAGTGCGGCTTCTGCACCCCCGGTTTCGTCATGTCGCTGTTCGCCCTGCAAAAGAACAGCGATGCACCGGATCCGGCCAAGGCGCACGAAGCGCTGGCCGGCAACCTCTGCCGCTGCACCGGCTACCGGCCGATCCTCGCCGCCGCCGAACAATCCTGCTGTGGCAAGCAACCGGACCAGTTCGATGCCCGCGAAGCCGAGACCATCGCCCGCCTCAAAGCCATTGCCCCGACCGATATCGGCGAACTCAACAGCGGCGACAAGCGCTGCCTGGTGCCGCTGACCGTCGCCGATCTGGCCGATCTGTACGACGCTTACCCACAAGCGCGGCTGCTGGCCGGCGGCACCGATCTGGCGCTGGAAGTCACCCAGTTCCATCGCACCCTGCCGGTGATGATCTACGTCGGCAACGTCGCCGAAATGAAGCGCATCGAAACCTTCGACGACCGTATCGAAATCGGCGCCGCCACCGCCCTCTCCGACTGCTACGAAGCGCTGACTGCCGAGTACCCGGACTTCGGCGAACTGCTGCACCGCTTCGCCTCGCTGCAGATCCGCAACCAGGGCACCCTCGGCGGCAACATCGGCAACGCCTCGCCGATCGGTGACTCGCCACCGCTGCTGATCGCCCTCGGCGCGCAAGTGGTGCTGTGCAAAGGCGAAACCCGGCGCACGCTGAACCTGGAAGATTACTTCATCGACTACAAGGTCACCGCCCGTCAGGAAAGCGAATTCATCGAAAAAATCGTCGTCCCGCGCGCCACCGCCGAACAGCGTTTCCGCGCCTACAAGGTTTCCAAGCGTCTGGACGATGACATCTCCGCCGTTTGCGCCGCGTTCAATCTGCGCGTGGAAAACGGCGTGATCACCGACGCGCGCATGGCGTTCGGCGGCATGGCCGCGATTCCGAAACGCGCCGCCCATTGCGAAGCCGTGCTGCTCGGCCAGCCGTTCAACAGCGCCGTGATCGAACGCGCCTGCGCTGCGCTGGCCGAAGACTTCACGCCGCTCTCGGACTTCCGCGCCAGCAAGGAATATCGCCTGCTCAGCGCACAGAACCTGCTGCGCAAATACTTCATCGAACTGCAAACACCGCACATCGAGACTCGGGTGACCGCTTATGTCTAACCATCACGCCGTAGAGAAGACTCAAGCCGAACTGGCGGAACTGTTCGCCAAGGACCTGACCACCGGTGTCGGCCGCAGCGTCAAGCACGACAGCGCCGCCAAGCATGTGTCCGGTGAAGCGCAGTACATCGATGATCGTCTGGAATTCCCCAATCAGCTGCACGTTTACGCACGGCTGTCGGACCGCGCACACGCGAAGATCATCAGCATCGACACCAAGCCCTGCTACGCCTTCGAAGGCGTGCGCATTGCGATCACCCACGAAGACGTGCCGGGCCTGAAAGACATTGGCCCGTTGCTGCCGGGCGATCCGCTGCTGGCCATTGATGACGTGCAGTTCGTCGGGCAACCGGTACTGGCCGTGGCCGCGAAAGACCTGGAAACCGCGCGTAAAGCGGCCATGGCGGCAATCATCGAGTACGAAGATCTCGAGCCGGTGCTGGACGTGGTCGAAGCCTTGCGCAAACGCCACTTCGTGCTCGACAGCCACACCCACCAGCGTGGCGATTCGGCCTCGGCATTGGCCACCGCCGAACACCGCATTCAAGGCACGCTGCACATCGGCGGCCAGGAACACTTTTATCTGGAAACCCAGATCTCCTCGGTAATGCCCACCGAAGACGGCGGCATGATCGTCTACTGCTCGACGCAGAACCCCACCGAAGTGCAGAAGCTGGTGGCCGAAGTGCTCGACGTGTCGATGAACAAGATCGTCGTCGACATGCGCCGCATGGGCGGTGGTTTCGGCGGCAAGGAAACCCAGGCCGCCAGCCCGGCGTGCCTGTGCGCGGTGATCGCGCACCTCACCGGGCAGCCGACCAAGATGCGCCTGCCACGGGTCGAAGACATGCTGATGACCGGCAAGCGCCACCCGTTCTATGTCGAGTACGACGTTGGCTTCGACAGCACCGGGCGCCTGCACGGGATCGCCATGGACCTGGCCGGCAACTGCGGCTGTTCGCCGGATCTGTCGGCGTCGATCGTTGACCGGGCGATGTTCCACTCGGACAACTCGTACTACCTTGGGGACGCGACCATCAATGGTCACCGCTGCAAGACCAACACCGCGTCGAACACTGCCTACCGTGGTTTCGGCGGCCCGCAAGGGATGGTCGCCATCGAAGAAGTGATGGACGCGATTGCCCGTCACCTCAACCTCGATCCGCTGGCGGTGCGCAAGGCCAACTACTACGGCAAGACCGAGCGCAACGTCACCCACTACTACCAGACCGTCGAGCACAACATGCTCGAGGAAATGACCGCCGAACTGGAAGAAAGCAGCCAGTACGCCGAGCGCCGCGAAGCGATCCGTCGCTACAACGCCAACAGCCCGATCCTGAAAAAAGGCCTGGCGCTGACCCCGGTGAAATTCGGCATTTCCTTCACCGCCAGTTTCCTCAATCAGGCCGGCGCGCTGATCCACGTCTACACCGACGGCAGCATCCACCTGAACCACGGCGGCACGGAAATGGGCCAGGGCCTCAACACCAAAGTCGCGCAGGTGGTGGCCGAAGTGTTCCAGGTGGAAATGGATCGGGTGCAGATCACCGCGACCAATACCGACAAAGTGCCGAACACCTCGCCGACTGCGGCCTCCAGCGGCGCTGACCTCAACGGCAAGGCCGCGCAGAACGCCGCCGAGATCATCAAGCAGCGTCTGGTGGAATTCGCCGCGCGGCACTACAAGGTCAGCGAAGAAGACGTGGAATTCCACAACGGCCATGTGCGCGTGCGTGACCACATCATGACCTTCGAGGCGCTGATCCAACTGGCGTATTTCAATCAGGTCTCGCTGTCGAGCACCGGCTTCTACAAGACCCCGAAAATCTACTACGACCGCAGCCAGGCCCGTGGTCGGCCGTTCTACTACTTCGCCTTCGGCGCGGCGTGCTGCGAAGTGATCGTCGACACCCTGACCGGCGAGTACAAGATGCTCCGTACCGACATCCTCCACGACGTCGGTGCCTCGTTGAACCCGGCAATCGACATCGGTCAGGTCGAGGGTGGTTTCGTCCAGGGCATGGGCTGGCTGACCATGGAGGAGCTGGTCTGGAACAACAAGGGCAAGCTGATGACCAACGGCCCGGCCAGCTACAAGATCCCGGCCGTGGCGGACATGCCGCTGGACCTGCGGGTGAAGCTGGTGGAAAACCGCAAGAACCCGGAAGACACGGTGTTCCATTCCAAGGCTGTGGGTGAGCCGCCGTTCATGCTCGGGATTGCCGCGTGGTGCGCGATCAAGGACGCGGTGGCGAGCCTCGGTGACTATAAGCATCAGCCGCAGATCGATGCGCCGGCGACCCCGGAGCGGGTGTTGTGGGGGTGTGAGCAGATGCGTCAGCTCAAGACTGTTAAAGCGGTCGAAGCTGAAACCGAGTTGGCTCCGCTCTAGGACCGAGGTGCGGCTATCGCGAGCAGGCTCACTCCTACAGGGGAACGCATTCCAAATGTGGGAGCGAGCTTGCTCGCGAATAGGCCCGAACAGACAACGATGTTGTAGGGGTGAACTATGTACAACTGGATCGACGCCCTCGCCGACCTGCAGAACCAGGGCGAACCCTGTGTTCTGGTGACGATCATTGAAGAACTCGGCTCGACCCCGCGCAACGCCGGCTCGAAGATGGTCGTCAGCGCGAAACAGACCTTCGACACCATCGGTGGCGGGCATCTGGAATACAAAGCCATGCAGATCGCCCGCGAGATGCTCGCCAGCGGCAAGCAGGACACCCATCTGGAGCGCTTCAGCCTCGGCGCCAGCCTCGGCCAGTGCTGCGGTGGCGCCACCGTGTTGCTCTTCGAACCGATGGGCCAGGTGCAGGCGCAGATCGCTGTGTTCGGCGCCGGGCATGTCGGCCGCGCGCTGGTACCGTTGCTCGCCAGCCTGCCGTGCCGGGTGCGCTGGATCGATTCGCGGGAAGAGGAATTCCCCGAACAGATCCCCCACGGCGTGCGTAAAATCGTCGCCGAAGAGCCTGTGGATGAAATCGACGACCTGCCCGCCGGCAGCTACTGCATCGTCATGACCCACAACCATCAGCTCGACCTGGAACTCACTGCCGCGATCCTCAAGCGCAACGACTTCGCCTACTTCGGCCTGATCGGTTCGAAGACCAAACGGGCCAAGTTCGAACATCGCCTGCGTGATCGCGGTTTCGACAGCGGCGTCGTGCAACGCATGCGCTGCCCGATGGGCATTGGCGACGTCAAAGGCAAACTGCCTGTGGAAATCGCCATCTCCATCGCCGGCGAAATCATCGCCACCTATAACGCCAATTTCGGCCAGCACAGCGCCAGCGCCGAACCGATTGCCAGACTGCTGCCGGTTTCGCGGCGCAGTCAGGCCGCCAAACTCAAAGCCTCAAACTGATTAGAGAACCCTCATGCCTCTGACTCGCAAAGCCTACCGCGCCGCCATCCTGCACAGCATCTCCGACCCCGCCGAAGTCGGGATCGAAGCCTCCTACGAATATTTCGAGGACGGCCTGCTGGTGGTCGATGGCGGCAAGATCAGCGCCCTCGGCCACGCCAGCGAACTGCTGCCGACCCTGCCGGCGGACATCGAGATCACCCACTATCAGGACGCGCTGATCACCCCGGGCTTCATCGACACCCACATCCACCTGCCGCAAACCGGCATGGTCGGGGCCTACGGCGAGCAACTGCTGGACTGGCTCAACACCTACACCTTCCCGTGCGAAAGCCAGTTCGGTGACAAGGCCCACGCCGACGACGTGGCCGATATCTTCATCAAGGAGCTGCTGCGCAACGGCACCACCACCGCGCTGGTATTCGGCAGCGTGCACCCGCAATCGGTGAACTCGTTCTTCGAGGCCGCCGAGAAGCTCGACCTGCGGATGATCGCCGGCAAGGTGATGATGGACCGCAACGCGCCGGACTATCTGACCGACACCGCCGAATCGAGCTACGTCGAGAGCAAGGCGCTGATCGAACGCTGGCACGGCAAGGGCCGCCTGCACTACGCGGTCACCCCGCGTTTCGCTCCTACCAGCACCCCGGAGCAACTGACCCTCGCCGGCCAACTGTTGACCGAATATCCGGATCTGTACATGCAGACCCACATCAGCGAAAACCTCAAGGAAATCGAGTGGGTCAAGGAACTGTTCCCGGAGCGCAAGGGTTACCTCGACGTTTACGATCACTACAAGCTGCTCGGCGAACGCTCGGTGTTCGCCCACGGCGTGCACCTGTGCGACGACGAATGTGCGCGACTGGCGGAAACCGGCTCGGCGATCTCGTTCTGCCCGACCTCGAACTTCTTCCTCGGCAGTGGTTTGTTCAATCTGCCGATGGCCGAGAAGCACAAGCTCAACGTCGGTCTCGGCACTGACGTCGGCGGCGGCACCAGTTTCTCGCTGCTGCAAACCCTGAACGAAGCCTACAAAGTCATGCAGTTGCAAGGCGCGCGGCTGAGTCCGTTCAAGTCGCTGTATCTGGCGACGCTGGGCGGTGCGCGGGCACTGCGTCTGGAAGACAAGATCGGCAACCTGCAACCGGGTTCAGACGCCGACTTCCTGGTGCTGGATTACAACGCCACGCCACTGCTCAGCTATCGCCTGAAACAGGCTAACAACATTGCCGAAACGTTGTTTGTGCTGATGACGTTGGGCGATGACCGCACGGTGCAGCAGACGTATGCGGCGGGGGCTTTGGTGCATCAGCGCTGAGTTTTCCCGAGGCATAAAAAATCCCCCGGTGGTGTTAGCCCCGGGGGATTTTTGTTGCCTGTCTGACCGTATTCGCGAGCAAGCCCGCTCCCACAGGGGATCTCAGTCGATGCCAAATTTTATATTCACTGAAGATCCAATGTGGGAGCGGGCTTGCTCGCGAAGGCCGCGACTCGGTATCAGTCAGAGTTTCGCCGAAGGGCGCCCAGGCTTCTTGGTCTGCAACAAATGCGAGAACACCGCATGCAAATCATCCGACGCACTCTCCTCATCGAGGTTGAGCTTGCTGTCGATGTGATCCATGTGATGCATCATCAGGTCCACCGCCAGCTCACCGTTGCGCGCTTCGATGGCGTCGATCAACTGGGTGTGCTCGTCGTAGGAGCAATGCGAGCGATTGCCGCTTTCATACTGGGCGATGATCAGCGAGGTCTGCGAGACCAGACTGCGCTGGAAGCTGATCAGTGGCGCGTTCTTCGCCGCTTCGGCCAGTTTCAGATGGAATTCGCCCGACAGACGGATACCGGCGCCGCGATCGCCACGGGAGAAACTGTCGCGCTCGTCGTTGACCATCTGACGCAGTTCGGCGATCTGCTCGGCGGTGGCGTGCTGCACGGCCAGTTCGGTGATCGCGCGCTCCACCAGACGGCGGGCCATGAACACCTGACGCGCTTCTTCAACGCTCGGGCTGGCGACGACCGCGCCACGGTTCGGCCGCAACAGCACCACGCCTTCATGGGCCAGACGCGACAGCGCGCGGCGAATGATGGTGCGGCTGACCCCGAAGATTTCCCCCAGCGCTTCTTCGCTCAATTTTGTGCCGGGCGCCAGACGCTGTTCGAGGATGGCCTCGAAGATATGCGCGTAGACAATATCGTCCTGGGTTCCGCTGCGGCCGGCTTTGCCTGCTCGCGGTTGTTTCTTGAGGGGTTGCAACTGTTCGTTCATGGGCACTCGAGTCGGGAGAACTGCGGCGAATAGACCGTGACTGTAATACGGCACAGTAGGTCGCTGGCAAGTATCGCGTAAAAAACAGCGCGATTGTACACAATGGATGGTGGCAACACGACTGTACGGCTGTTTGTGACCACGGCTGTATTGCAACGATCCGTTACGATTGAGTTTAGGCTTGATCGCAGAATCCGCTGCCAGAACAAAAATCCCCCTGTGGGAGCGGGCTTGCTCGCGAAGGCGGCGTGTCAGGCGACATCTGCCTTTACTGGCCCAGCGCTTTCGCGAGCAAGCCCGCTCCCACATGGATTCATGGGTAATTGCGGGGATCTTCATCTGTATAAGGAACACCGCCGTCATGAACGACGCCACTTACACCCGCCTGCGCCCTCTCGCCGACACTTCGCCCTCGGCGATCGTCGCCGGTTTTATCGCAATGATGACCGGCTACACCAGTTCGCTGGTGCTGATGTTCCAGGCCGGGCAAGCGGCGGGCCTGAGCAGCGGGCAGATTTCCTCGTGGATCTGGGCGATCTCGATTGGCATGGCGGTGTGCTCGATCGGCCTGTCGCTGCGCTATCGCACGCCAATCACCATCGCCTGGTCGACGCCCGGCGCGGCGTTGTTGATCACCAGCCTCGGTGGCGTCAGCTACGGCGAGGCGATTGGCGCCTACATCACCTGCGCGGTGCTGGTGACGATTTGCGGGCTGACCGGCAGCTTCGAACGCTTGGTGAAGAAGATCCCGGCGTCGCTGGCGGCAGCGTTGCTGGCGGGGATTCTGTTCAAGATCGGCAGCGAAATCTTCGTCGCCGCGCAACACCGCACCGGGCTGGTGCTGGGGATGTTCTTCACTTATCTGCTGGTCAAACGCCTGTCACCGCGTTACGCGGTACTGGCTGCGCTACTGATCGGCACTGCGCTGTCAGGTTTCATGGGTCTGCTGGATTTCAGCGGTTTCCATCTGGAACTGGCGACGCCAGTCTGGACCACCCCGCACTTCTCGCTGGCCGCGACCATCAGCATCGGCATTCCGTTGTTCGTGGTGGCGATGACTTCGCAGAACATGCCCGGCATCGCCGTACTGCGCGCCGACGGCTACAACGTGCCCGCCTCCCCACTGATCACCAGCACCGGAATCGCCTCGCTGTTGCTGGCGCCATTCGGCTCCCACGGCATCAACCTCGCGGCGATCAGCGCGGCGATCTGTACCGGGCCGCACGCCCATGAGGATCGCAACAAACGCTACACCGCCGCCGTCTGGTGCGGGATTTTTTACGGGATTGCCGGCGTATTCGGCGCTACGTTGGCGGCGCTGTTTGCCGCGTTGCCAAAAGAACTGGTGCTGTCGATTGCCGCGCTGGCGCTGTTCGGTTCGATCATCAACGGCCTGAGCATTGCCATGACCGAAGTGAAGGAACGCGAGGCGGCGCTGATCACCTTTATGGTCACGGCGTCGGGGTTGACGCTGTTTTCCATCGGCTCGGCGTTCTGGGGGATTGTCGCGGGGGTTTTGACGTTACTGATTTTGAATTGGCGTAAAGCCCAGGCATAAAAAAACGGCGACCCTCAGGTCGCCGTTTTTTTCAGTATCACTTAGCCGCGTTGATCGGCTTTTCCGGATACCAGACGTCCAGCAGCGGGCTGACGGTCATGCTGGTCAGTTCGCTACGGTTTTTCAGCCAGGCTTCAACGGCAGCGCGCTGCTCTTCGTTGACCGAGCCACGCTTCTGCAGGCAAACCAGACCGAAGTCATCGCCGCCAACATAACCCAGACCGTTGGCTTCCATGGCTTCTTTGATGAATGCTTCGAGGAAAGCGTCAATGGCTTCTTCGGACAAGTCTTCTTTGAAGTCCAGGTTCAGTTCGAAACCCAGCTCTTGGAATTCATCAACGCACAGTTTTTTGCGCAGACGCTGGGAACGGTTAGTCGCCATTGGAACAATCCTCTTAAGTAATAACGGCCGGCACTTTACCAGTTTAAGCGGTCAATTGCCCGACTCTCTGGGTACGGTGGCCGACCGCCTGTAAAAAAAATAACCAAATGGCCGCCCCGGGCAAGGCACAAGCTGTTACACCTTGGGGCATAATGCCGACACTTTCATGACCACTGAGGGCTTTTTCATCCATGCCCTCGTTATTTTTCCCCTCTTCTGCAGGGTTTTATTTCATATGATCAAATCGTTGCGTCCTCTGTTTCTTGCCGGCCTTCTTCTGCCTCTGGCCCTGCCGGTTTCTGCGGCCACTATCAATACCGCCCTCACCCCTAACGTTGAAAAAGCCCTCAAGGCCAGCAAGCTGCAGCCGACCGCGCTGTCGCTGGTAATGATCCCGCTCGACGGCCCGGGCAATCCGACCGTTTACAACGCCGACGTCTCGGTCAACCCGGCCTCGACCATGAAACTGGTCACCACCTACGCCTCGCTGGAAATGCTCGGCCCCAACCATCAGTGGAAAACCGAGTTCTACACCGACGGCGACCTCAGTGGCGGCATTCTCAACGGCAACCTGTACCTCAAGGGTGGCGGCGATCCGAAGCTGAACATGGAAAAACTCTGGCTGTTGATGCGCGACCTGCGCGCCAACGGCGTGACCCAGGTCACCGGCGATCTGATCCTCGACCGCAGCTTCTTCATCCAGCCGCAACTGCCCGAGTTCAACGACGACGGCAATGACGAGAACAAGCCGTTCCTGGTCAAACCCGACTCGCTGCTGGTCAACCTCAAGGCCCTGCGCTTCGTCGCGCGCAATGACGGGGGCCGGGTGCTGATCTCGGTGGAGCCGCCGATTGCCAGCGTGCGCATCGAAAACACGGTCAAGGCGCTCAACTCCAAGCAGTGCACCGGTGGCGTGCGCTACAACCCGGTAACCCAGGCTGACGGCAGCGTGACCGTGACCGTCGCCGGTCAATTGGGCGAAGGCTGCAGCTCACAGACTTATCTGTCGCTGCTCGACCACGCAACCTACACCGCCGGTGCCGTGCGTGCGATCTGGAAGGAACTGGGCGGCAGCATCCAGGGCAAGGATCGCCTCGCCGCGACCCCGAGCAGCGCCAAGCTGCTGGCCCGCGCCTACTCGCCGGATCTGGCGGAAATCATCCGCGACATCAACAAATACAGTAACAACACCATGGCCCAGCAGCTGTTCCTTAGCCTTGGCCAGAAGTACCGCAACGAAGCCGACGGTGACGACGCCAAGGCCGCACAACGCGTAGTCCGCCAGTGGCTGGCGAAGAAAGGCATCACCGCGCCGCACCTGGTGATGGAGAACGGTTCCGGGCTGTCGCGCGCCGAACGCGTCAGCGCCCGCGAGATGGCCAACATGCTGCAAGCCGCCTGGCACAGCCCGTACGCCGCCGAGTACATCAGCTCGCTGCCGATTGCCGGCACCGACGGCACCATGCGCAAACGCCTGAAGACCACCGCGATGCGCGGCGAGGCCCACGTCAAGACCGGCACCCTGAACACCGTGCGAGCCATCGCCGGCTTCAGCCGCGACGTCAACGGCAACACCTGGGCGGTGGTGGCGATCCTCAACGACAAAGCCCCGTTCGGCGCGTCGTCGGTGCTGGATCAGGTGCTGCTGGACCTGTACAAGCAGCCGCGCCTGCCGCAGACGGCTTCGGCCCTGTAAAAACACAGCCGCTCTCATGTGGGAGCGGGCTTGCTCGCGAAGGCGTCAGATCAGTCAGTATTTTTGCTGGCTGACACACCGCTTTCGCGAGCAAGCCCGCTCCCACAGGTAGATCGTGCCAAGGCTCAGCTCATCTGCTCGACCCGATCGCGCCCGCCCTGCTTCGCCGCATACACCCCCGAATCCGCGCGCAGCAGCAGCGCATCCGCGCCTTCCCCCGGGCGCCAGCTGGCGATGCCGAAACTGGCCGTCACCACCCCGACCACATCCACCGGCGCACTGCGCAGGCCTTGCCACAACTCCACCGCCAGCATGTACGCATGCTCGCCGTCGATGTCCGGGCACAGCACCATGAACTCTTCACCACCGAGACGACAGAACACATCAGTCCGCCGTAAACGATGGCCGATGCGCTCGCACACCGCTTGCAGCACCCGGTCGCCCACGGCATGGCCGTACTGGTCGTTGATGCGTTTGAAGTGGTCGATGTCGAGCATGATCACCGACAGCTCACCGCCGCCGCGCTCGACCCGGGCCATTTCGGTAGTCAGGCGTTCCTGGAAGTAGCGGCGGTTGTGGATACCGGTCAGCGAGTCGGTGACCGATAGCGCCCGCAATTCCTCCTCCACCCGTTTCAAATCGGAAATGTCCGAGATGTAGCCGTGCCACAGCACGCCGCCGCCCGGCAGCTCTTCCGGCGTCGCCTCGCCGCGCACCCAGCGCAGGCCGCGCTCGGGCAACTGCACACGGTATTCCTCGCGCCATGGGCTGAGGCTGTCTGCCGAAGCACGGATCGAGCTGCGCACTCGCGAGACGTCTTGTGGATGGATGCGGGTGAAAATCGCCTCGGCATTGAGCAGCAACACGTCCGGCTCCAGCTCGTAGATCTCGCGGATGCCATCGCTGGCGTAGATCACGCTGAAGCGCCCGTCGAACTCCATCTTGAATTGATAGATGCCGCCGGGCACGTGCGCGCTGAGCTTTTTCAGCAATACATCGCGCGCCGCCAGCGCTTCGTGCACGCGCTTGCGCTCGGTGATGTCGATGCAGATCGCCAGATGCCCGACCCACAAACCCTGCTCATCGAGCACCGGGGTGGCGAGCATGTTCACCGGCAGATGACTGCCGTCGCTGCGCACCAGCGTCCATTCGCGCGCCTCATGACCGCCGACCTCGCCGCCCTCGACCAACATCGCGTGGCAGGTCGGAATGCTCTTGCCGTAACGCGCACTCAACTCCGCCGAACGCGCCGCCAGCTCTCGCGGCAGATGCAGGTTTTCCAGGGTCATGTGCCCGACCACATCGGCGCTGCTGTAGCCGAGCATCTGTTCGGCGCCGGGGTTGAAGGTGTTGATCACCCCGCGCAGGTCGGTGGCGATGATTGCCACCTGGGTTGCGGCATTCAGCACGCCACGCAACTGACCGTGGGTGCCGCGCAATTCCTGCTCGCGGGCGTGCAGTTCCTGGGTGCGCAGTTCGACCATGCGCAAGGCGCGCTGGCGTTGACTGACCAGCACGTAAAGCAGTGCGCTGAGCAACAGACTCAGCAGCGCCCCCAGCACCACCAGGCTGCTGATTGACGAATGGTTGGCCTGCAGAAACGCTTCGCTGGGCTGCATATCCACTTGATAGTCATGGTCGGCCATGCGCAACAGACGTGTGGCGGACAGATCACTGGCCCCGGCCTGGTTGGCGGACTCGTAGAGCACTTCATGCTGTTCATCGGTGGACAGGTCGAGAATGCGTACATTGAGGAAATCCTGGTGCTCCTCCGGCAGTCCGTCGGCCAGCAACTGCTGCATGCTGATCACCGCCATCACATAGCCTTGCGGCGGCCCTTTCGGCGCCCCTTCACGAGTGACCGGCGCCATCAGCAAGACGCCCCGGGCATACGCCGGATCAATCCCCACCAGATGCAATGGCTGCGACACCACCATGTGCCCGGTGCGGTCGGCGCGTTCCAGCGTCGCCCGGCGCAGCGGTTGCGCCAGCAAGTCGTAACCCAGCGGCGTGGGCAAGCGACTGAGGCTCTGGGTGTAGATCACCGGTACGTATTCGGGGCGATCAGCGGCGGTCTGCAACTGATCGTCAGCGTTCAGTTCACGAAAGGTGAAGGTACTGAAGCCTTCGTTACGCACGGCTTGTTCGACCGCCGGGCGTTCGGCACGGCTGACCCGCGGCGCATAGGAATAGGCCTGGGTGCGTAATAGAAGCGGTTTGGCATAGCCGTCGAATTCGTTGCGTGAGACCGAATCGGAGTTGGCGAAGAAACGGCGCAGGCCGTCGAGACGCTGTTCCTGATCCTGGAAACGTTCTTCGATGCGGCTGTAACGCTCATTGGCCAGCAACTGGAAGCGTTGGCGCAGTTGATGGTGAAACTGATTGAGGGTGGCCCAGGCGAGCAGCCCCGTGAGAATCCCGCCGGCGAGCAATACCAGCAGCGCGACCAGCCAGGCCGAGACGTCTTCGCTGATAAAACCCAGAATCTTTGGGCGCACGGGGTGCAACGACATAGGGGCAACTCACGACGCCATTGTTTCGGGGGGAAAACCCCATTGGCCATGAGTTGAGTTATAGCTATTAGCCATTAATTTGGCTAGCGCTGATCGGATCCAAGAGCCTTTAAAAATCAAGGCTCTGTGGATCCAACCCGCCCAAGCGTCAACGAGCCGTGATTTTCCAGGCGCGGTGGATCTTGGTGTTACGCGCAAAATCCGGATCGATGGTCTGCGCGCTGATTTCCTCGACCGCGTAACGTTCGGCCAGGTTCTCCTCCAGCTGGAACTTGCGGAAGTTGTTGGAGAAATACAGCACGCCACCTGGCGCCAGACGTGCCATGGCCAGGTCGATCAACTGCACCTGATCACGCTGCACGTCGAAGATACCTTCCATGCGCTTGGAGTTGGAGAAGGTCGGCGGGTCGATGAAGATCAGGTCGTACTCGTCGCGGCTGCTTTCCAGCCACGCCATCACGTCGCCCTGCTCCAGACGGTTCTTGTCGGAGAAGCCGTTCAGCGACAGGTTGCGCCGCGCCCAGTCGAGGTAAGTCTTCGACAGGTCGACGCTGGTGGTGCTGCGCGCACCGCCCTTGGCCGCGTGCACACTGGCGGTCGCGGTGTAGCAGAACAGATTGAGGAAGCGCTTGCCGGCGGCCTCTTTCTGAATGCGCATACGCATTGGCCGGTGATCGAGGAACAGCCCGGTGTCGAGGTAGTCGGTGAGGTTCACCAGCAGCTTGACGCCGCCTTCGCTGACCTCATTGAACTTGCCCTGCGCCGCCTGACGCTCGTATTGCTTGGTGCCGCTCTGACGCTCGCGGCGCTTGACCACCACGCGGCTCTTGTCGACGTTCAGCGCCTGCGGGATCGCCGCCAGGGCATCGAACATGCGCGCCGAGGCCTTTTCCGGATCGATCGACTTCGGCGCGGCGTATTCCTGCACGTGCACCCAGTCGTGGTACAGGTCGATGGCCATGGCGTATTCCGGCATGTCGGCATCGTAGACGCGGTAGCAGTCGATGCCTTCGCGCTTGACCCACTTGCTCATCGCCTTGAGGTTTTTCTGCAGGCGGTTGGCAAACATCTGCCCGCCTTCGCTCAGGCGCGGCTGCTCGACCACTGGCGCCGGGGCTGGCGTCGGTTTGATCGGGTTGCCGTTCTTGTTGAACTTGCGCTCTTGCGGCTCGTTCGGCGTCTGATCGTAGGCCGCTTGCTCACGCTCGGCCTGACGCTGTTCCGGGGTACGCCGCTCGCCGGTGACGAACTGATCCGGCAGCACTTTGATCAGCAGCAGCTTGCACGGCAGTGCGCCGTTCCAGAACGAATACTGCTTGTGGCTGCGAATGCCCATGCGCTTGCCCAGATCCGGCGCGCCAGTGAACACCGCCGCTTCCCAGTTCAGGCAGGCCTGCCGCAGGCGCTCGCCGAGGTTCTGGTAGAGATAGAGCAGGCTGGCTTCGTCACCCAGACGCTCGCCGTACGGCGGGTTGCAGATCACCAGACCTTTCTGGTTCTGGTCCGGACGCGGCTCGAAGGTCGCGACTTCGCCCTGATAGATCTTGATCCACTCGCTCAGACCGGCGCGCTCGACGTTATTGCGGCCCGGCTGAATCAGCCGCGGGTCGGCTTCGTAACCGCGAATCCACAGCGGCGGCTTGGCCAGACCGGCAGCGGCGCGTTCGACCGCTTCTTCATGGAGTTTTTTCCACAGCGCCGGAACGTGGCCGAGCCATGCGGTAAAGCCCCACTGCTCGCGGCGCAGGTTCGGCGCCATGTCGGCGGCGATCATCCCGGCTTCGACGAGGAACGTACCGACACCGCACATCGGGTCAGCCAGCGCGCCGCCTTCGGTCGCAATGCGCGGCCAGCCGGAACGGATCAGAATCGCTGCCGCGAGGTTTTCCTTCAGCGGTGCCGCGCCCTGCTGCAGGCGGTAACCGCGCTGGTGCAGGCTGTGGCCGGAAAGGTCGAGGGACAGGATCGCTTCGCCGCGATCCAGGCGCAGGTGAATGCGCAGATCCGGGTTGAGCTTGTCGATCGACGGACGGTCGCCTTGCGGGGTACGCAGTTTGTCGACGATGGCGTCTTTGACTTTCAGCGCACCGAAGTGGGTGTTGTCGATGCCCGAGCCGTGGCCGCTGAATTCGACGGCCAGAGTGCCGTCGGCGAGCATGTGATCCTGCCACTCGACGTCAAGCACGCCGTGGTACAGGTCTTCGGCATCCTTCATCGGGAAGCGCTTGAGCACCAGCAGCACCCGGTTGGCCAGACGCGACCACAGGCACAGGCGATAAGCGGTTTCCATGGTCGCCATGCCACGCACGGCGGAGGTGTGCTCGCGGGCGTCTTCAAGGCCAAGCCCGACGGCTTCCTCGATGAGCAGGCCTTCAAGGCCTTTGGGGCAAGTGAGGAAGAGTTCGAAACGGTCGGACATGGTATTTCCAGAGCCTTTGGCTAGTGAACCGGCAACGCATTGCCGATCCGGTTTTCAATCAGGCGCTTTTCTAAAAGAGCGCCCGCGTGGCACGAAGGTGTGCCGTTCCATCCCCGCTGCTCGGGCTAAAAGAGCTTAGATGCAAGGACAGGTATTAAAGTTGATGAAACAAAATGACTCAAAGCAACCCTTCGTCGAATATTACCCCAGCGTAAACGTGGGTCATTCTCACTAAAGGATTAACCCCATCATCCAGTGCGGGGCCGATCATACCGGGGTTTGCTGAAAAAACGTTCATGAAACCCGTCGTTACTTATGGCTGTAGCACTATTTTCGTTACGTCCTTATGACAAAACGATCATTCCCTCGGTGTGACTCATTGGTTAGAACTGACCACAGGTTGACGTCGCAACGGCGTCAACACCTTGGCTCGCCACGCCGGCAGCGAGCCGCCCAACGGCAGAGTTTTTTCTGCCAGACCTCGGTTGAGGTCAACGCGACGAAAACAGTCAACAAGTGAGGGAAACACCCTATGAGAAGACTTAAGCGTGATCCGTTGGAAAGAGCATTTTTGCGCGGATATCAATATGGCGTTGGTGGCAAATCCCGCGAGCTTTGCCCATTTACTCTACCGTCGGTACGCCAAGCCTGGATCAACGGCTGGCGAGAAGGACGCGGCGACAACTGGGACGGTATGACCGGCACTGCGGGAATCCACAGACTCAACGAACTTCACGCCGTCGGCTGACACAGGGCACTTATTGCAACACGACAATCTGAATTTTTAGCGACTTACCATGCACGTCCTTCCCGGACGGCGGGCTACGGCCCAGGGGCTCCTTCGAGGAGCCCTTTTTTATGCCCGCCCCGGACGATACAGATCCCTGTGGCGAGGGGATTCATCCCCGATGGGCTGCGAAGCGGCCCCGAATCCATCCACCCAAGTGTGCCAGGCGAACGGCGGAAGCAAATTTTACGACTGCTGCGCAGCCGATCGGGGATAAATCCCCTCGCCACAGAGCCCTCAGAAAACCTCAGCGCAGCGCGGCGATCGCGTCTACCGATTCACGAATCAGCGCCGGGCCCTTATAGATGAAGCCCGAGTAAATCTGCACCAGGCTCGCACCCGCGGTGATCTTCTGCGCCGCATGCTTGCCCTCAGTGATGCCACCCGCCGCGATGATCGGCAACCGACCACCCAGCTCAGCCGCCAACACCTTCACGGTATGCGTACTCTTGTCACGCACCGGAGCGCCGGACAGACCACCCGCCTCGTCACCATGCTCCATGCCTTCGACGCCAACGCGACTCAGGGTGGTGTTGGTGGCGATCACTGCGTCCATTCCGGTTTCGATCAGTGCCTGAGCCACCTGCGCCGTTTCTTCGTCGGTCATGTCCGGAGCGATCTTGATCGCCAGCGGTACGTGCTTGCCGTGGCGCAGGGCCAGTTCGGCGCGGCGCGTGGCCAGATCCGCCAGCAACTGCTTGAGCGAATCACCGAACTGCAGACTGCGCAGGCCCGGGGTGTTCGGCGAGCTGACGTTGACCGTGACATAGCTGGCGTGGGCATACACCTTGTCCAGGCAGATCAGGTAGTCATCCACCGCGCGCTCGACCGGGGTGTCGAAGTTCTTGCCGATGTTGATCCCCAGCACGCCCTTGTATTTGGCTGCAGCGACCCGCGCCAGCAGGTTATCCACACCGAGGTTGTTGAAGCCCATGCGATTGATGATCGCCTCGGCTTCCGGCAGACGGAAGATTCGTGGTTTCGGGTTGCCCGGCTGCGGACGCGGGGTCACGGTGCCGATTTCGACAAAACCGAAACCCAGTTGCGAGAAACCGTCGATGGCCGCGCCGTTCTTGTCCAGACCGGCCGCCAGACCCACCGGGTTCGGGAAGTCCAGGCCCATGACCGTCACCGGCACATTCGCCGGCTTCTTGCACAGCATGCCGTTGAGGCCCAAACGCCCACCCGCGCCGATCAGATCCAGCGACAGATCGTGGGAGGTTTCCGGGGAAAGTTTGAACAACAGCTGACGGGCCAGGGTGTACATGGGCGGCGATGACTCGGGCGGCGAAAAGAGGCGGCGATTATAGCCGGGCAACGTCCCCCGGCGCGAGGCACACAGGTAAATCAGCCTGACTGGCATATGCCTTGCACTTTCAGGGGTATCAGCCCAAAGGCCAATGGCGGCGTGGGGGCACGGACAATGGCGTCGTTCGGAGGTTTTGCCTGGGCAAAGCCTGGGACGGCGTTTTTTTTGAGGGTGGCTTTATATGAGTGATTCGTCCGTCGGGCCGTTGGCCTGGGTCAACGGCAGTGATGCCCCGGAAAAAAGCGCGATCAACCTCGGTTTCATGGCCCTGAGCGATTGCGCCTCGGTGGTCGTGGCCGCAACACAGGGCTTTGCCCAGCCCTACGGCCTGACGATCAACCTCAAGCGCCAGGCGTCCTGGGCGACCTTGCGCGACAAACTGGTCAGCGGCGAACTGGATGTGGCCCACAGCCTGTACGGGCTGATTTACGCGGTGCACCTGGGCATCGGTGGCGTGGCGCCGAGCGACATGGCGGTGCTGATGGGCCTGAACCAGAACGGCCAGAGCCTCAACCTGTCTCACGGTTTGCAGCAACTGGGCGTGACCAGTCCTGAAGCGCTGGATCGGCACGCGCACCAAACCCGCGCAAAACTGACCTTCGCCCAGACCTTTCCCACCGGCACCCATGCGATGTGGCTGTATTACTGGCTGGCGAGTCAGGGCATTCATCCGTTGCAGGACGTCGACAGCGTGGTGGTGCCGCCGCCGCAAATGGTCGCTCACCTGCAAGCCGGGCGCATCGATGGCTTCTGCGTCGGTGAACCGTGGGCGGCCGCCGCCGTGCAGCAGGATCTGGGGTTCACCCTCGCTACCAGCCAGAGCATCTGGCCTGACCACCCGGAAAAAGTCCTCGGTTGCACCCGCGCGTTCGTCGAGCATTATCCCAACACCGCACGGGCGCTGGTGATGGCGATCCTCGAGGCCAGCCGTTTCATCGAGCAAAACCCGGAAAACCGTCGCAGCACCGCGCAGTTGCTGAGCGCCCCGGAGTATCTCAACGCTCCGCTGTCCTGCATCGAGCCGCGTTTTCTCGGTGATTACGCCGATGGCCTCGGCAATCGCTGGCAGGACCCGCACGCCTTGCGCTTTCACGGCAACGGCGAGGTGAATCTGCCGTACCTGTCCGACGGCATGTGGTTCATGACCCAATTCCGCCGCTGGGGCCTGTTGCGCGAGGATCCCGACTACCTCGCAGTGGCCCGCCAGGTTCAGCAATTGGATATCTATCGCGAAGCGGCCACCGCCGTCGGTGTAGCGGCCTGGGGCAAGGAGATGCGCAGCAGCCAGTTGCTCGATGGCAAAGTCTGGGACGGCAGCGATCCGGCTGGTTACGCCCGCAGTTTCAAGCTGCACGCTCTGAGCGACAGCGCTGCCCTTCTCGCCCGCCGCTGACAGGAGACCGCCAACATGCTGCGCATTCTGCTGATCAACGACACCGCGAAAAAAGTCGGGCGCCTGAAGGCCGCGCTGACCGAGGCCGGTTTCGAGGTCATCGATGAGTCCGGTCTGACCATCGACCTGCCGGCCCGCGTCGAAACAGTGCGCCCGGACGTGATCCTGATCGATACCGAGTCACCGAGCCGCGATGTCATGGAGCAAGTGGTGCTGGTCAGCCGCGACCAGCCCCGGCCGATCGTGATGTTCACCGACGAACATGACCCGGGGGTGATGCGCCAGGCGATCAAATCCGGGGTCAGTGCCTACATCGTCGAGGGCATCCACGCCCAGCGCCTGCAGCCGATTCTCGATGTGGCCATGGCGCGTTTCGAAAGCGATCAGGCCTTGCGCGCGCAACTGCTGGCCCGCGACCAGCAATTGGCCGAGCGCAAACGCATCGAACTGGCCAAAGGGCTGCTGATGAAAATGAAGGACTGCAACGAGGAAGAGGCCTACACCCTGATGCGCCGACAGGCTATGAGTCGCCAGCAGAAGCTGATTCAGGTGGCGGAGCAGATCATTGACATGAGTGAGTTGCTGGGCTGAAGGCCTGCGCTGGCTTTCCCGGCCCCTTCGCGAGCAAGCCCGCTCCCACATTTGGAACGCAATCTCCTGTGAAGCAGGTCGGGGTTCCACTTTGAAATGCATTCCCTGTGGGAGCGGGCTTGCTCGCGAAGGCCGCGACGCCATTTCACTTATTGGCACAAATCTCGCTAAGTATTCCGCACAGGTAACCAACGGCGGTTGCCCCACCCACGACAAAGACGTCGCTCACCCCGCTCGCCCACATCGGCGAACCAGGTAGCGGCGTTTTTGCGTTTTGGCCCCACAGCCCGGGGCCGGTGGTGCGGCCGTGGCGGCGCGCCACCTGCTGTGACTCCTTTCGAGATTCTTTTCAGCTGAGGTGCGCGATGAATTCAAGCTTCTGGAAATCCGGCCACACCCCGACCCTGTTCGCAGCGTTCCTGTATTTCGACCTGAGCTTCATGGTCTGGTACCTGCTCGGCCCGTTGGCGGTGCAGATCGCCGCCAACCTGCACTTGACCACACAACAACGTGGTCTGGTGGTGGCGACACCGATTCTCGCCGGCGCGGTGCTGCGCTTTGTGATGGGCATGCTGGCCGATCGTCTGTCGCCGAAAACCGCTGGCCTGATCGGTCAGGTGATCGTGATCTGCGCGCTGTTTGGCGCCTGGAAACTCGGCATCCACAGTTATGAACAGGCGCTGATTCTGGGACTGTTCCTCGGCATGGCCGGTGCTTCGTTTGCCGTGGCCCTGCCGCTGGCTTCGCAGTGGTATCCACCGCAGCATCAGGGTAAGGCGATGGGCATCGCCGGGGCCGGTAACTCCGGCACCGTGTTCGCCGCGCTGATCGCCCCGGTGCTGGCTGCGGCGTTCGGCTGGAGCAACGTGTTCGGTTTCGCCCTGATTCCGTTGATCCTGACGCTGGTGCTGTTCGCCTGGCTGGCAAAAAACGCCCCGCAGCGGCCCAAGGCCAAAGCCATGGCCGACTACTTCAAGGCCCTTGGCGACCGCGACAGTTGGTGGTTCATGTTTTTCTACAGCGTGACCTTCGGCGGCTTCATCGGCCTGGCCAGCGCCCTGCCCGGCTACTTCAACGACCAATACGGCCTGAGTCCTGTCACGGCGGGTTACTACACCGCTGCCTGCGTGTTCGGTGGCAGCCTGATGCGTCCGCTCGGCGGTGCGTTGGCGGATCGCTTCGGTGGCATCCGCACCTTGTTGGCGATGTACACCGTGGCGGCAATCTGCATCGCCGCTGTCGGTTTCAACCTGCCCAGCTCCTACGCCGCACTGGCGCTGTTCGTCTGCACCATGCTCGGTCTCGGTGCCGGCAACGGCGCGGTGTTCCAGTTGGTGCCGCAACGTTTTCGCCTGGAGATCGGCGTGATGACCGGGCTGATCGGCATGGCCGGTGGTATTGGCGGCTTTGCCCTGGCGGCCGGCATGGGCGCGATCAAGCAAAGCACCGGCAGCTATCAACTGGCGCTGTGGTTGTTCGCCAGCCTCGGCGTGTTGGCGTGGTTCGGTCTGCACGGGGTCAAACGTCGCTGGAGAACCACCTGGGGTTCGGCCGCAGTGACCGCTGCGCGGGTCTGAAGCCTCCATGCCCCTGCAACTGAGCTTTGCCCAGGCCAGCGCCACCGGCCCGCGCGCGGAAAATCAGGACGCAATGCGCCTGGTGACGCCCGCCCCGGCGCTGGCCGCCAGCAAAGGCTATCTGGTCGCCATTGCCGACGGTGTCAGCCAATGCGCCGACGGCGGCTTGGCCGCACGCTCGACCCTGCAGGCACTGGCGCTGGACTACTACGCCACGCCGCAAACCTGGAGCGTGGCGCAGGCGCTGGATCGCCTGCTGCTCGCGCAAAATCGCTGGTTACAGGCCAATGGCGGCGGGCAACCGTTGCTGACCACGGTCAGCGCGCTGGTTCTGCGCGGTCGGCGTTTCACCCTGGCCCACGTCGGCGATTGCCGGGTCTATCGCTGGCAGGCTGACGCTTTGCAGCGGATTTCGCAGGATCATGTCTGGGAGCAGCCGGGGATGCAGCACGTGCTCAAACGCGCGCTGGGGCTGGATCAGCATCTGGTGCTGGATTTTCTCGACGGTGAATTACGCGAGGGCGAATGTTTCGTGCTGCTCAGCGATGGCGTGTGGTCGTCTCTGGGCGATACCGCAATCGCGGCGATTCTGCGCGATCAGCCGGATCTCGATAGCGCCGCACACACGTTGGTCAACGCTGCGCATCTGGCCGGCAGTCAGGATAATGCCAGTGCGCTGCTGGTACGGGTCGATGCGCTCGGCGAAGCGAACATCGGCGATGCGCTGATTCACTTACAGCAATGGCCGCTACCGCCAGCGCTGAAAACCGGGCAGATGTTCGAAGGCTGGCAGGTGCAGGGCGTTGTCGCTCAGAGCCAGCAATCGCTACTATATCGAGTGCTGGATGGCCAAGCTCGGGGCTGGTTGTTGAAAACCCTGCCGGCGCGGCTGGCCGATGATCCCCAGGCCGGGCAAGCCTTGCTGTCGGAAGAATGGTTCCTCAAGCGTGTCGCCGGGCGGCATTTTCCTGAAATCCATGCCGGCACTCAGCGTCAGCATTTGTACTACGTGATGCGCGAATATTCCGGGATGACCTTGGCGCAGCTGTTTCAAAACAACAACCCGTTGCCGTTGGCGCAGTGGCAGGACATTGCCGAGCGCTTGCTGCGGGCGGTAGGCCTGCTGCATCGGCGGCAGATTCTGCACCGCGACATCAAGCCGGAAAACCTGCATCTGGGTGACGATGGAGAGTTGCGCCTGCTGGATTTTGGTCTGGCGTACTGCCCCGGTCTGTCCGCTGACGCACCGTCAACGCTGCCGGGAACGCCCAGCTTCATCGCCCCGGAAGCCTTTCGCGGCGAGCCACCGAGTGCGCAACAGGATCTGTACGCGGTGGGCGTGACCCTGTTTTTCCTGCTGACCGGGCATTTCCCCTATGGCGAGGTCGAAGCTTTCCAGCGGCCGCGATTTGGCCTACCGGTGAGTGCCGGTCGCTACCGCCCGGACGTGCCGGAATGGATTGCGCAGAGTCTGGAGCGTGGCGTGGCGGCGGATCCGCAACAGCGCTTTGAAACGGCTGAGGAATGGTTGCTGGTGCTGGAAAAAGGCGAGCGGCGCAGTTTGAGTGTGCGACCCAGGCCTTTGCTGGAGCGTGAGCCGTTGACGGTCTGGCGGACGGTAGCATTGCTGGCTTTGCTGGGGAATCTGGTGCTGCTGGTGGTGTTGTTTCACCGCTGATACCGCGTCGCGCCCTTCGCGAGCAAGCCCGCTCCCACAGGGGATTTGTGAACGACTCGGTTCCACTGTGGGAGCGGGCTTGCTCGCGAAGGCGTCCGTCCAATCACTACAAATCCTTCTGTTTGAACGCTCCACGAATGGGCAGCCCGCTTCGATAAGGTGCAAAAAACCTTGATAAACGCTGACTAAACGCAATAAACCCGCCACCCCCACACTTGGCACAACCACTGCATTACCCGTTTCACCATACATAAAGCCCAGCCTTCAACGACGAAGGCCGGGCTTCCCGAGAGAACGGGACCAGGACAAAGGCGTCCTCGCTAGGCAACTAGCGGGACGCCTTTTTTTGTTTGCGCAACATTTGTCGAGCACGGCCTGACTGCCCACAAGAGGCCAGCCACCGCTCCCCGGAGAACCTGATGAAAAAACTCAAACTGGTGATGATCGGCAATGGCATGGCCGGGGTTCGCACCCTGGAAGAACTGCTCAAGCTGAGCAACGAGCTGTACGACATCACGGTCTTCGGCGCCGAACCGCACACCAACTACAACCGCATCCTGCTGTCGCCGGTGCTGGCCGGTGAACAGACCTTCGAAGAGATCGTGCTCAACGACCTCGACTGGTACCTGGAAAACCACATCAAGTTGCTGCTCAACCGCAAGGTGGTGCAGATCGACCGGGTCAAACGCCGGGTGATCGCCGAGGACGGCACCGAGGCTGAGTATGATCGCCTGCTGATCGCCACCGGCTCGACGCCGTTCATCCTGCCGATTCCGGGCAATGACTTGCAGGGTGTGATCGGCTACCGCGACATCGCCGACACCCAGGCGATGATCGACACCGCCAAAACCCACAAGCACGCGGTGGTCATCGGCGGCGGCCTGCTCGGCCTCGAAGCCGCCAACGGCCTGATGCTGCGCGGCATGCACGTCACCGTGGTGCACATCGGCGAATGGCTGCTGGAGCGACAGCTGGACAAGACCAGCGGCCAACTGCTGCAAACGGCGCTCGAAGCCCGTGGCTTGCACTTTCGTCTGTGCGAGCAGACCCAAGCCCTGCACGACGCAGGCAACGGCCGGGTCGGCTCGGTACAGTTCAAGAACGGCGAGATCATCCCCGCCGATCTGGTGGTGATGGCCGCCGGCATCCGCCCCAATACCGAACTGGCGGAACGCGCCGGCATCCCCTGCAACCGCGGGATTCTGGTCAACGACACCCTGCAGACCTACGATCCGCGCATCTATGCCATCGGCGAATGCGCCAGCCATCGTGGCATCGCCTATGGCCTGGTGGCGCCGCTGTTCGAACAGGCCAAGGTCTGCGCCAATCACCTCGCACAACTGGGTTTCGCCCGCTATCAGGGCTCGGTGACCTCGACCAAATTGAAAGTCACCGGCATCGACCTGTTTTCCGCCGGTGATTTCATGGGCGGCGAAGGCACCGAAACCATCACCCTCTCCGACCCGATCGGCGGCGTGTACAAAAAACTGGTGATCAAGGATGACGTGCTGGTCGGCGCCTGTCTGTACGGCGATACGGCAGATGGCGGTTGGTATTTCCGACAGATTCGTGAGAATCACGCCATCGGCGAGATCCGCGATCACCTGATGTTTGGTGAAAATTCTATCGGCGACGTAGGACATCAGGGCCAGGAC
The DNA here is from genome assembly GCF_004683905.1 of Pseudomonas fluorescens. Classification (NCBI taxonomy): domain Bacteria; kingdom Pseudomonadati; phylum Pseudomonadota; class Gammaproteobacteria; order Pseudomonadales; family Pseudomonadaceae; genus Pseudomonas; species Pseudomonas fluorescens. The sequence continues at coordinate 2,017,621 of NZ_CP038438.1, read as the reverse complement.
AAAGCCATGAGCATGGCCGACACTGCCGAAGTCTGCGGCTGCAACGGCGTGTGCAAAGGCACCATCGTCAAGGCGATTCAGGAACACGGCCTGTTCAGCGTCGATGACGTGAAGAAGCACACCAAGGCTGCCAGTTCCTGCGGCTCCTGCGCCGGGCTGGTCGAGCAGATCCTGATCAACACCGTCGGCGGCGCGGCGGACGTCAAACCGAAAAGCGAAAAAGCCATCTGCGGTTGCAGCGACCTCAACCACGGGCAGATCCGCCAGGCGATCCGCGAACAGCATCTGCTGACCATCGCCGACACCATGAGCTACCTCAACTGGCGCACCCCGAATGGCTGTGCCACCTGCCGGCCGGCGCTGAACTATTACCTGATTTCCACCTGGCCCGGCGAAGCCAGGGACGATCCGCAATCGCGCCTGATCAACGAACGCGCCCACGCCAACATTCAGAAGGACGGCACCTATTCGGTGGTGCCACGGATGTGGGGCGGCGTGACCAACCCTTCGGAACTGCGCCGCATCGCCGACGTGGCCGACAAATACAACGTACCGATGGTCAAGGTCACCGGCGGTCAGCGCATCGACCTGCTGGGGATCAAGAAGCAGGACTTGCCGGGCGTCTGGAAAGACCTCGACATGCCCTCCGGCCACGCCTACGGCAAATCCATCCGCACCGTGAAAACCTGCGTCGGCAGCGAGTTCTGCCGCTTTGGCACGCAGAACTCGACGCAGTTGGGTATCGAGCTTGAGCACGACCTGTTCAACATGTGGTCGCCGCACAAAGTGAAACTCGCTGTCTCCGGATGCCCACGCAACTGCTCGGAAGCGGGGATCAAGGACGTAGGAATCATCGGTGTCGACTCCGGCTGGGAGATGTACATCGGCGGCAACGGCGGGATCAAGACCGAAGTCGCCGAGTTCTTCGTCAAGCTGAAAACCGCCGAGGAAGTCCGCGAGTACAACGGTGCGTTCCTGCAGCTGTATCGCGAAGAAGCGTTCTACCTCGAACGCACCGTGCACTACCTGCAACGGGTCGGCATGGAGCACATCAAGCAAGCCGTGCTTGAAGACCCGGAGCGGCGCAAGGCCCTGAACGAGCGTCTGCAGTTCTCCCTGTCGTTCGAACAGGACCCGTGGAAAGAGCGTCTGGCGCAGCCGCAACTGAAGAAAGAATTCGAGGTGATCCCCGTGAAAAACCTGGAGGTGCCGGCATGAACTGGCTCGATATCTGTGCCCTGGAAGAGATCAATGCCCTCGGTTCGCGGATCATTGCCGGGCCGAAAGGTGACATCGCGATTTTTCGTACAAGCGACGACGAAGTTTTCGCCCTCGACGATCGCTGCCCGCACAAGGGCGGGCCGCTGTCACAAGGTTTGATCTACGGTAAACGCGTGGCCTGCCCGCTGCACAACTGGCAGATCGACCTGCAAACCGGCGAGGCTCAGGCGCCGGACATCGGCTGCGCGCACCATCATCCGGCCCGGGTCGAAAACGGCCGCGTGCAGTTGGCACTGCGGGATGCGGTCTGATGAACCGCCAGACGACCGCCTCGACCTGCTGCTACTGCGGCGTCGGCTGCGGCGTGCTGATCGAGCATGACGGCGAGCGCATTCTCGGCGTCAGCGGCGATCCGGCGCATCCGGCCAACTTCGGCAAATTGTGCAGCAAAGGCTCGACCCTGCACCTGACCGGCGATCTGGCCGCCCGGGCGCTGTACCCGGAGCTGCGTCTGGGCAAAGGCCTGGCCCGCAGCCGTTGCGACTGGAATACGGCGCTGGATCACGCGACCCAGGTCTTTGCCGAGACCATCGCCGAACACGGCCCGGACAGCGTGGCGTTTTACATCTCCGGGCAGTTGCTGACCGAGGACTACTACGCCTTCAACAAATTGGCGCGAGCACTGGTCGGGACCAACAACATCGACAGCAATTCCCGACTGTGCATGTCGTCAGCGGTGGTCGGTTACAAGCGCAGCCTCGGCGCCGATGCGCCGCCGTGCAGCTATGAAGATCTGGAGCTCAGCGATTGCGTGATGATCGCCGGCAGTAACATGGCCTACGCCCACCCGGTTCTTTTCCGACGCCTTGAAGAGGCAAAATCGCGCCGACCGCAGATGAAGGTCATCGTCATCGATCCCCGACGCACCGACACCTGTGAGTTGGCGGACCTGCATCTGGCGATTTTGCCCGGCACCGATGTCGCTCTGTTCCATGGGATTTTGCATCTGCTGCTGTGGGAAGACTGGATCGACCGCGACTTCATCAAGGCGCACACCGACGGTTTGCCTGAACTGAAAAATCGGGTGCGCGATTACACCCCGCAAATGGTCGCGCAACTGTGCGGGATCAGTGTCGAGCAATTGCAGCAGTGCGCGGAATGGGTGGGCACGGCGCCAAGTTTCCTGTCGCTTTGGTGCATGGGCCTGAATCAGTCCACCGCTGGCAGCGCGAAAAACAGCGCGCTGATCAATCTGCACCTGGCCACCGGGCAGATCGGCCGGCCAGGCGCAGGACCTTTCTCGCTGACCGGTCAGCCAAATGCCATGGGCGGGCGGGAAACCGGCAGCCTGTCCAATTTGCTGCCCGGTCACCGGGAGGCAGCCAACCCCGAACACCGCGCCGAAGTGGCAGCCTATTGGGGCGTCGATCAACTGCCTGAAAACATTGGACTGAGCGCCATCGAGCTGTTCGAGCGGATGCGCAGCGGCCAGATCAAGGCGCTGTGGATTGCCTGCACCAACCCCGCACAGTCCATGCCCGATCAACACGCGGTTCGCGAGGCGCTGCAGGCCTGCCCGTTCGTGGTGTTGCAAGAAGCCTTCCGCACCACCGAAACCGCCGCCTTCGCCGACCTGTTGTTACCCGCTGCCAGTTGGGGCGAAAAGGAAGGCTCGGTGACCAACTCCGAACGGCGCATTTCCCACGTGCGCCAGGCCATTCTCCCACCCGGTGAAGCGCGGCCGGACTGGGCGATCACCGTGGATTTCGCACAACGGCTGGAGCAACGTCTGCGTCCGCAACAACCAAGCCTGTTTGCTTTCGAGCATCCGGCGCAGTTGTTCGACGAATACAAACAACTGACCCGTGGACGCGATCTGGACCTGTCGGGCATCAGCCATCAATTGATCGATGAACTGGGACCACAGCAGTGGCCCTTCCCCACCGGCGCCCGACAAGGCACCGCGCGTTTGTATGGCGACGGGATTTTTCCCACGGCCAACGGTCGTGCGCAGTTTGTTGCCGATCCTTATCGCGCGGCCAAAGAACAACGCGATGCACGGTTTCCGCTGACCCTGATCACCGGCCGTCTGCGTGATCAATGGCACGGCATGAGCCGCACCGGCACCGCTGCGCAATTGTTCGGGCATGTCAGCGAAGCGCTGTTGAGCCTGCATCCGGACGAAATGCGCCGTCATCGTTTGCAGCCGGGAGATCTGGTCAATCTGAAGAGTCGACGCGGTGCGGTGATTGTGGCTGTCGGCAGCGATGACGGCATACGTCCGGGCCAGGCCTTTTTGCCGATGCACTGGGGCGAGCGCTTTCTCAAGGGCGGAGTAAACAGCCTGACCCTGGCGGCCTTCGACCCGCTGTCGAAGCAGCCCGAACTCAAGCACAGCGGCGTGCGTCTGGAACCGGTGAATCTGCCATGGCAGCTCTTCGCACTCATCGAGGGCGATGTTCAACGGCATTTCGAGACACTACGACCCCTGTGTGAGGCGTTTTCCTACGTCAGCCTCAGCCTTGCCGGACGTGAACGGCCCGCGCTGCTGATACGCGCTGCCAGCGTCACGGCGCCGGAGCCGCAACTGCTGCGCGATATCGATCAGTGTCTGGCGCTGCTCGACGGGCCGGTGCTGGCCTACGACGACCCGCGTCGCGCCATCGGCAAACGGGTACGCATCGAAAACGGCCGCATCACCGCGATCCGCCTGGCCGGCGAAACCCTGGCCCGGCATTGGCTGCAGGGGCTATGGCTGGAGGGCCGCGCCGATGAACAACTGCGACGCTGGCTGCTGGCGCCGATGAGTGCGCCGCCGGGCAGTGCCGGTTTGCAGGCCAATCCGGGAAAAACCCTATGCAACTGCCAAAACGTCAGCCACAGCGCGGTGTGTGCCGGGATTCGCCAGGGTCTCGATCTGCAAGGCCTCAAACGACAACTGGGATGCGGCACGCAATGCGGTTCGTGCGTCCCGGAAATCAAACGATTGCTGGCGGCCGATCTGCAGCCGGTATCCAGCTGATAAGGAAAACACCATGAATGCAAAAGTCTGGCTGGTGGGTGCAGGTCCCGGTGATCCCGAACTGCTGACGCTCAAAGCGGTGCGCGCATTGCGTGAAGCGCAGGTGGTGTTGATTGACGATCTGGTCAATGCCGCGGTGCTGGAGCATTGCCCCACCGCGCGAATCATTGCCGTGGGCAAACGCGGCGGCTGTCGCTCGACACCGCAGGCGTTCATCCATCGGCTGATGTTGCGTTATGCGCGCCAAGGCAACTGCGTGGTGCGGCTCAAGGGCGGTGACCCGTGCATTTTCGGTCGTGGCGGCGAAGAGGCGCAGTGGTTACGCGAACGTGGGATTGAGGTCGAGTTGGTCAACGGTATTACCGCCGGACTCGCCGGCGCGACGCAATGCGATATTCCGCTGACGTTGCGCGGTGTGGCGCGCGGGGTGACGCTGGTGACCGCGCACACCCAGGACGACAGTCAATTGAACTGGCAGGCGTTGGCGCGAGGTGGGACGACACTGGTGATTTACATGGGGGTGGCCAAGCTTGGCGAGATTCGCGATCAGCTATTGGCCGGCGGGATGGCGGCAGATACGCCGGTGGCGATGATCGAGAATGCCTCTCTGCCAGAACAGCGTGAGTGCCGCACTGATCTGATGAGCATGAGTGACGATGCCTGCCGGTTTGAGCTCAAGAGCCCGGCCATACTCGTCATCGGCGCAGTGGCTGCCATTGCAGAGCAAAGGATCGCAGTCTCCGGCAGCTCCCCCATGGGAACTGTGTACGCCCTGTAAAGCCAAATCGCAGGCAAAGAAAAGCCCGGCCTGAGCCGGGCTTTTCTCGTAGCGGCAGCTAATTACTTAGCTTGAGCTTCAACCTGCGCTTCTACGCGACGGTTAACAGCACGGCCAGCTTCAGTTTTGTTGTCAGCAACTGGGCGGGATTCGCCGTAGCCGATCGACTGAACGCGGGACGACTCAACACCGTACTGCTGGGTCAGAACCTGCTTAACGGCGTTTGCACGACGCTCGGACAGTTTCTGGTTGTAAGCGTCAGGACCGACGGAGTCAGTGTGACCTTCAACAGTGGTGTGAGTGGCTGGGTACTGCTTCATGAAGTCAGCCAGGTTCTTGATGTCAGCGTAGCTGTTTGGCTTGACGACCGACTTGTCGAAGTCGAACTTCACGTCCAGCTCTACACGAACAACTTCAGCAACTGCTGGGCAGCCATCAGCGTCAACAGTTACGTTGGCTGGGGTGTCCGGGCACTTGTCAACGTTGTCGCAAACGCCATCGTTGTCGCTGTCGGAGCAGACTTCAGCCGGAGCTGGAACTGGAGCAGCAGCTGGCTTGCCGCCGCCACCGAAGTTCACACCCAGACCAACCGATGGAGCGTAGTCCCAACGGCCGTTGTCCAGTTTGTAGTCAGCTTCTACGCCAGCACGGGCGAAGAAGTTTTCAGCGAAGTAGTACTTAACGCCAGCGCCAGCAGTCAGGAAAGTCGACTGGTCGCGACCGGTGTGGCCGTCAGCAGCTACGTTGGTCAGGTTGCCGTGCTTAACACCACCTTCAACGTAAGGACGCAGAGCGTCGCCAGCGTTGTTGAAGTGGTACTGAGCGGTCAGACCGAAGTTGTCACCGCGCAGTTTCTGGCTACCGGTACCGTCGTTCGAACGGGTGTGGTTGTTACGATCCCAGCCGAAGTTGATCGAGACGTCGTCGGTCAGGAAGTAACCGATTTTGGCGCCTGGGTTGAAGCCGTCTTCGACATGATCAATGCTGTCGTTGTACTGCTTCTTGTAGTTGATCTCGCCTTCAACTGCGCCTTGGCCTTGTGCCAGTGCGCCGAACGAAGTAGCGGCAATAAGAGAACCAATGGCCAAGCCCAAGGTGTTTTTCAGTTTCATCCGTTAAATCCCCATCTGGTGATTGTGAAGCAGTCCCGCAAACCGGGGGACAACTCGGCGGCAAGTCTATCAGAACTTGCCTACACGTAAGAGATATTTGCGCTGAACTAAGTTTCAGCAATGCCTGCAAATTTCTCACGCAATTTGTCTAGAGCACGTTTGTACCGCATTTTTGTCGCACTCAAACCCATGTGCATGATGTCTGCGATCTCCTGAAACTCCAGCTCTGCGACAAATCGTAGCACCAGAATTTCACGGTCAATCGGGTTCACATACACCAGCCAGCGATCGAGTCCGCCCTTCTCCTCGGGTTTCGGCGCCTTTTCTTCCGACGCTTCTTCCAGCGGGTCCAGACTCAAGGCGTCCATCAAGCGACGCTTTCGCCGTTCCTTCCGATACTGCGTGATGCATTCGTTATACGTGATGCTGTAGAGCCAGGTTTTGAACTTCGATTTCCCCTCGAAGTTCTTCAGGCCGTACAGCACCTTAAGCATCACTTCCTGACAGACATCGTCTGCGTCGCGATCGTTCCCAAGATATCTCGCACAAACGTTAAATAATGTTCGCTGGTAACGCCGCATCAGCTCTTCATAGGCGCGCGTCACGTGAAACAGCTCGGTATGCGAGCGCGCGACCAACTCCTCATCAGAGAGCTCACGGGGGTCATAGCGCGTGGATAGCGTTTGGGCTTTATTCAAAACAAGTCGTGCCGACAGTCAGGTCAATGTCCGCCGCACCCCTCTCAGGGCATTTTGCGGCGGCATACATTAGCAGGGTTTGCCGGGTTAGCGGCTACTCACATGCTGTTCCAGCAGGATCCGATTGGAAAGTGAGACTAGCTCACCCTCATCGGTCAGCAATGTGGTTTTAACCGTGCCGATCTCTTCGATCTGGCCTTCGACCTCGCCAACACGCACTTGTTGCCCAACCTGATACAACTCACGCACATAGATTCCCGCAAGAATCTGACCGGCAATTTCCCGGCTTCCCAAACCCATGGCCAGCGCAACGGCCAGACCAACGGTAATCAATACGATGACAATCACATGGTTCAGCAGGTCAGTCTTGACCTCGAGCTGGCTGATCGCGACCGAGATACTGATGATGATCACCAGCCCCTGGGCGATTCGGCCCAAACCCGAAGCGTAGTCCAGCCCTACGCCTTCTGCCGCTCCGCGCACCAGGCCGTTGGCCAATTGCGCGAGCAAAACACCCACCAGCAACACCAGCGCGGCGCCGAAAACCTTCGGCAAATACAACGCCAGCATGTCCAGCGTAGCTGAAACTCGCTCAAGTCCAAGGGACTCTGCTGCAGAAACCAGGAAAATCAGCAGAACGAACCAGTAAACAATCTTGCCGATCAAGGTCGAGATCGGCACTTGCAGGCCGGCCCGCGACATCAACTTGGTCAGACCGGTGCCGCCCATCAGGCGATCAAGGCCCAGTTTGGCGAGCAATTTGGACAGCAAGGTATCGAGTAGCTTGGCCACCACGAAACCCAACAGCAGCACCACCAGTGCGCCGAACAGGTTCGGGATGAAGTTGGCGACTTTGGTCCACAACGCAGTCATTGCAGTGACGAGGCTCTGAGTCCAGAGATCAAGTTCCATATTCAATCAGCCTTATCAGCAGTGCGTGCAGTAGTTTTACGAAGACGGGAAACCGGCGAGACGTGGGCCGATCCGTTATTCAGGGCGATCATCAGCGCGGGCAGCCAGCGGCCCAGCAGGCTGAACAGATCACCGGCGCCCACCTGGCGGTTGGCGGTTTTGAGTACGCGACCCAGGCATGCGTCGTCGTCACGGCTGGACGGCGAGGCGTTGAGCATGTCGCGCAAAGACTGTTCAAACGGATCGTGCATACGCACCTCTCGTGATGTCTGTGAAAGACGCGGGCAAATTTGGTCGGGTCACATGTTGCATCTTCACACCCAGCGCAAACGGCGGAATAACCACCATTGACCGAAGGCCATCGCCAGCACCGTCAGACAGGCAATCAGGAAACCATAAGGGCTGCTCGAGAACGGAATGCCGCCCACATTGATACCCAGCAGGCCGGTGAGAAAACTCATCGGCAAAAAGATGCAGGTGATGATGCCGAAGCGGTACATCGTGCGATTCATGCGCACGTTCAAACGCCGGTCTTCGGCCTCCAGCACAAGCCCCATGCGCTCTCGGGTCAATTCCAGCTCCTCGAGATAGCGCGTCAGGCTGTTGTTCAATTCGTTCCAGTAGTCAGCGTCATCGTCGACAAACCACGGCAGTTTTATCCGGGTCAGTTGTCCGAAAATATCCCGCTGCGGTGCCAGAAAACGCTTCAGTCCGGCCGCCCGGCGGCGGATGTGCAAAATCGAGCCATGCTCGGGGGTATACCGTTCGTCGGCATCCAGTTTTTCTTCCTCTTCATCGACCAGTTCCGACAGGCAGGTGACCAGATCCTGCACCTTGTTGGTGAGGAATTGCGCCAGATACAGGATCAGTTCAGAGGAAGTTTTCGGGCCTTTGCCCTCGCTTAGCAGCGCCAGCAACTCATCGGTGGCGCGCAGCGGACGCAAACGCAGCGAGATGACCCGTTGCGCCGACGCGAAAATCCGCACCGAGACCATGTCTTCCGGCTCGGCGCCGGGGTTGAGGTTGACCCCGCGCAGAAACAGCAACAGTTCGGCATCCGGCAACGGCAACAGGCGTGGCCGGGTGTTCTCTTCCAGCAGCAGGTCGCAGGCAAATTCATTCAGGCCGCTGGATTTGCGCAGCCAGGTCTGGGTTTGCGGATGGCTGCGATCCCAATGCAGCCACAGGCTCTCATGGGCCTGCAGTTGCAGATCGTCGAGCTCAGTCCGGGCAATCGAACGCGCACCGCCTTTACCGTCCAGCACCAGGGCATGCACCAGCCCCCACTGCGCGTTTTCTTCCTCGAACATCCGCATCCCTTTGTCGAAAGACTTATTCAGGCATCTGCAGCGGACTTGGCGAAACGATCACGCCGTTGTTGTCCGCATAGATGTAGTGGCCCGGGTGGAACGTCACGCCGGCGAAAGTCACCAGTACGTTGAGATCGCCGATACCGCGCTTTTCGGTTTTCATCGGATGGCTGGCCAACGCCTGAACGCCGAGATCGGTCTGGGCAATAACGTCGACGTCACGGATACAACCGTAGATGACCATCCCTTCCCAGCCGTTTTTCGCGGCTTTCTCGGCGATCATGTCGCCCAGCAGCGCGCGACGCAGCGAACCGCCGCCATCGACCACCAGCACCTTGCCGTTACCCTTGAGTTCGGCTTGCTCTTTGACCAGCGAGTTGTCTTCGAAACATTTGATGGTCACGATTTCGCCGCCGAAGGAATCACGGCCGCCGAAATTGCTGAACATCGGTTCCAGCACCTGCACCAGCTCCGGATAGGCGTCGCACAGGTCAGGCGTGAGGTAATGGTTCATCGAAAAACTCCTGTAAAAAGGAAGACGATCAAGGATGTCGCACTCTTTTGAAACGAGTCCCGGCGGTCGCTGTTTACCTTAGTTCATGCAATGGTCGCTGAACGAACCTGAACAAACGCTGAAACGTAATAGCTAAACAGCCACCAAATATGACCAGAACCGCACAATGCGTCATATCTTAGCCGCAAGGCGACCTGAACGAAATGCCCTTTTCAGAGCCTCGGACTCAGACCGCAGCGGCAAGATCCGGCTTGTCGCCGAGCAACGGCGTCTGCTGATCGTTCAACCAGCGTGCCACCAGCGGCCAGACCTCGGCCTGCGCCGCCTTGCTCACCAACATCTCGACATGCCCGAAGTTGTCGCTGAAGCCCTGCTCGCGCCCCAGATTGACGAACTGTTTGTGCTCGGAGCCGATCTGCTCGAACAGTTTGCGACAGGCCCACGCCGGATCCTGATGATCGCCCGCCGCGGTCACTGCCAGCACCGGCACCTGAACCTCGGCCAGGCCGGCCCACCAGTCCTTGTCCTTGTCGCCAAAACGCCCGAACAAGCCGTACCAGCGCATGCTTTCCAGCGCCAGCCCGATCGGCTCGTCTTCCGGGCCGCGCTTGAGGCGTGAGCCGGACAACTGCGCGAAACGCTTGAGAATGAAGCGCCCGCTCCACTCCACCGGTGGAATCTTCAGCGGCCAGTACGTGCGGCTGACCTGCGTGCCGAAAAACGCCGCCGAGGCCACGGCCGGCTCGCCGAGGTATTCGCCACCCAGCGCCGCCGCCAGCGTGATGCCGCCCAGCGAATGGCCGATCCAGTGCGGAACCTGCCCGCTCTGCTCGCGGACGAACACGGCAATCGCCGGCAGATCGTAACGGGCGTAGTCGGCCACGCGGTTGCGCCGGTAGTCCTCGTTGCGCTGCGACAGGCCGTGACCGCGCATCTCCGGGATCCACACGTCGAAGCCCAGGCGCGTCAGGTACGCACCCAACCCGAGGCCCTTGGGGGAAAACCAGAAGCGCCGATTGGAAAAACTGCCGTGCAACAAAATCACCGGCACGCCGCGTGGTGTCGTGTCGTCGGCCATGCCCAAGCGGGTCACGGCGATTTCCACGGACCAGTCGGGACTGTTGCCGGGTTTGAGTCGATACACATCTTCGCTCAGATCACCGCGACGTTCGGCGCTGATCAGGGCGACAGGAAACAGGTTGCTGCTGCTTTGCATAATGCTCTTGCACAAAAAAGGGCGGCATCTACAGGAGCCCGCCCTACTTCAATCTCAAAGCCCCCGACCTTTGTGGGAGCGGGCTTGCTCGCGAAAGCGGTGTATCAGCCAACATTTGTGGCGGATCTCATTCCGTCTTCGCGAGCAAGCCCGCTCCCACAGGCGTGGATGGCCGTTCACATATGGATCAAGCCTGCGCCTGACCTTCGGCGAGGAAGAACCAGGTTTCCAGCACGGAGTCCGGGTTCAGCGACACGCTTTCGATGCCCTGCTCCATCAGCCACTTGGCCAGATCCGGGTGGTCCGAAGGGCCCTGACCGCAGATGCCGATGTATTTGCCGGCCTTGTTGCACGCGGCAATCGCGTTGGCCAACAGCTTCTTGACCGCCGGATTACGCTCGTCGAACAGGTGCGCGATGATCCCGGAGTCACGGTCCAGGCCCAGTGTCAGCTGAGTCAGGTCGTTGGAACCGATCGAGAAACCGTCGAAGAACTCGAGGAATTCTTCAGCCAGGATCGCGTTGGATGGCAGTTCGCACATCATGATCACGCGCAGGCCGTTGTCGCCACGGGCCAGGCCGTTTTCGGCGAGCAGATCGACTACCTGACTGGCTTCGCCGAGGGTACGAACGAACGGCACCATGATTTCGACGTTGGTCAGGCCCATCTCGTTGCGCACGCGTTTCAACGCGCGGCATTCGAGTTCGAAGCAGTCACGGAACGATTCGCTGATGTAACGTGAAGCGCCACGGAAGCCGAGCATCGGGTTTTCTTCTTCCGGCTCGTACAGCTTGCCGCCGATCAGGTTCGCGTATTCGTTGGACTTGAAGTCCGACAGACGCACGATGACCTTCTTCGGCCAGAACGCTGCCGCGAGGGTGCTGATGCCTTCCACCAGTTTTTCGACGTAGAAACCGACCGGATCGTTGTAACCGGCGATGCGCTTGTCGACGCTGTCCTTGATTTCCTGCGGCAGGCCGTCGTAGTTCAACAGCGCTTTCGGGTGGACGCCGATCATGCGGTTGATGATGAATTCCAGACGGGCCAGGCCGACACCGGCGTTCGGCAGCTGCGCGAAATCGAAGGCGCGGTCCGGGTTGCCGACGTTCATCATGATCTTGAACGGCAACTCCGGCATGGCGTCGACGGAGTTCTTCTTGACGTCGAAGCCCAGCTCGCCTTCGAAGATGTAACCGGTGTCGCCTTCGGCGCAGGACACGGTTACGCCCTGGCCATCTTTCAACAGTTGGGTGGCGTTGCCGCAGCCCACGACCGCTGGAATCCCCAGTTCACGGGCGATGATCGCCGCGTGGCAGGTACGGCCGCCACGGTTGGTGACGATGGCGCTGGCGCGCTTCATCACCGGCTCCCAGTCCGGGTCGGTCATGTCGGAGACCAGCACGTCGCCGGCCTGGACTTTGTCCATTTCCGAGACGTCCTTGATGATCCGCACTTTACCGGCGCCGATGCGCTGGCCGATGGCACGACCTTCCACCAGCACGGTGCCGGTTTCTTTCAGCAGGTAACGCTCCATGACGTTGGCCTGGGTGCGGCTTTTCACGGTTTCCGGACGGGCCTGCACGATGTACAGCTTGCCGTCGTCACCGTCTTTGGCCCACTCGATGTCCATCGGGCAGCCGTAGTGCTTCTCGATGATCATCGCCTGCTTGGCCAGCTCGCTGACTTCGGCGTCGGTCAGGCAGAAACGCGTGCGTTCGGCCTTGTCGACATCGACGGTCTTCACCGAACGACCGGCCTTGGCCTCGTCGCCGTAGATCATCTTGATGGCTTTGCTGCCGAGGTTGCGGCGCAGGATCGCCGGGCGACCAGCCTCCAGCGTGCCTTTGTGTACATAGAATTCGTCGGGGTTGACCGCACCTTGAACAACGGTTTCGCCCAGACCGTAGGCGCCGGTGATGAACACCACGTCACGGAAACCGGATTCGGTATCGAGGGTGAACATCACGCCGGCGGTACCGGTTTCCGAACGCACCATGCGCTGCACGCCAGCCGACAGGGCGACCAGTTTGTGGTCGAAGCCCTGGTGCACGCGGTAGGAAATCGCCCGGTCGTTGAACAGCGAAGCGAACACCTCTTTGGCGGCGCGGATAACGTTTTCCACACCACGGATGTTCAGGAAGGTTTCCTGCTGGCCGGCGAACGAAGCATCCGGCAAGTCTTCGGCGGTGGCGGAAGAACGCACGGCCACGGCCACGTCAGGGTTACCGGCCGACAGCGCGGCGAACGCGGTGCGGATCTCGGTATTGAGTTTTTCAGGGAATTCGGCGTCCATGATCCATTGACGGATCTGCGCACCGGTCTTGGCCAGTGCATTGACGTCATCGACGTCCAGGGCGTCGAGAGCCTTGTGGATCTGATCGTTGAGGCCGCTCAGTTCGAGAAAGTCGCGATAGGCCTGCGCGGTGGTGGCAAAGCCGCCGGGGACCGACACACCGGCACCCGCCAGGTTGCTGATCATCTCGCCCAGGGATGCGTTCTTGCCCCCCACATGCTCAACATCGTGTTTGCCGAGCTTATCGAGGGAAACTACGTACTCTACCAAGGTGATCTCTCCACTAACTGTGTTGGAAAAGCTCAGAAACCGGCGGCTCGGGGGAGCGTTGGCCGGCTGTATGGCCTGGACCTGGAAAATAAGTGAGAATGCGGGCCAATGGCGGCCGGCAAATCGCGCCTATCATATCCAGAAATACTCTTTAGCTTAAGGCCCAAGGTGCAAATGAAACGATCTGCTTTCTTTATCTCCGATGGCACCGGCATTACCGCCGAAACCCTGGGTCAAAGCCTTCTGGCGCAGTTCGAAAACATTACCTTCACCAAGCTCACGCGGCCGTATATCGACAACGCGGACAAAGCGCGGGCCATGGTACAACAAATCAACAAAGCCGCTGAAACCGACGGCTTCCGTCCGATCATCTTCGACACCATCGTCAATCAGGACATCCGTGAGATTCTCGCAACCTCCAATGGTTTCATGATCGACATTTTCTCGACCTTCCTCGCCCCGCTCGAACAGGAACTGACCGAGCATTCTTCCTACACCGTCGGCAAATCGCACTCGATCGGGCATAACTCCAATTACATGGAGCGCATCGAGGCGGTGAACTTCGCCCTCGACAACGACGACGGCGCGCGCACCCACTATTACGACAAGGCCGACCTGATACTAGTGGGCGTGTCGCGTTGTGGTAAGACGCCGACGTGTCTGTACATGGCGATGCAGTTCGGCATCCGTGCGGCCAACTACCCGCTGACCGAAGACGACATGGAACGCCTGACCCTGCCGACCGCCCTGCGCGCCCATCAGCACAAGCTGTTCGGCCTGACCATCGACCCCGACCGCCTCACCGCGATCCGCAACGAGCGCAAGCCCAACAGCCGCTATTCGAGCTACGCCCAGTGCGAATTCGAAGTGCGCGAAGTGGAAAACCTGTTCCGCCGCGAGAACATCCCGCACATCAACTCCACGCATTTTTCGGTGGAAGAGATTTCGGCGAAGATTCTGGTGGAGAAAGGCGTGGAGCGGCGGTTCAAATAGATTTGTGGCGTCTGTTCCGACGCCTTCGAGCAGGCCCGCGCCCACAGGTTGATCGAGCTCCTCCAGTTGGAATGCGATCGCATGTGGGAGCGGGCTTGCTCGCGAAGAACGATTACACGGTTTCCGTTAATGCCCGCGCCAGAGCCTCGAACCCTCCCAGCAACAACCGATCATCTCCCACCGCATTGCACACACTCGCTCGAATGAACTGCGGCACCGCCGCATGCCCCACCGCAAAGGCCTCGGCGGTGGCCACCAGGTAGTTGTTTTCCTTCAGCTCCGCAGCAATCTGCGAGGCCCGCCACAGCTCCGGCACCTCAATCCAGAAGTGCGGGCTATGCGCATCCGCCTTGTAATTGAACCCCGCCAACACCGGTGCGACCAGCGCCTTGCGCCGGCCGATCTCGCTGATCTGCTCATCCAGCAAACGCTCGGCCATGCCGTTGTCGATCCAGCGGCTCGCCAACTCCATCGCCAGCGGATTAGCCATCCAGCAGGTGCCGCGAATAGCCGCACTCAGGCGCCCGATCAGCGCTTGCGGTGCATGCAGATAACCGACCCGCAGACCGGCTGAAACGGCCTTGCTCAGACTGCCGATCAACACCGCGCGCTCGGCGGCGAAATGGCTCAGCGGCAACGGTCGCTGGCGGGCCAGCACCGCATGTGCGTCGTCCTCGAAAATCAGCAGATTGTGTTGGCGACAGATGTCGGCAATCGCTTCGCGCCGCGGCACGGACATGACTGCTGCCGTCGGGTTCTGAATCGTCGGCGTGCAGTACAGCGCCGAGACACGGTGCTGCCGGCAGATGTCGTCCAGCGCTGCCGGCAGCAGCCCTTCGTCATCCATTGCGACACCGATGAGTTTGATCCCCAACTGGCGCGCGACGCTGATCAGCCCCGGGTAAGTCAGATGCTCGGTAACCAGCGTATCGCCGGCCTTGAGCAGGCCCATCAAGGCGCACAGCAAGCCATGCTGGCCGCCATTGACGCACAACACCTGATCGGCGTGCGGCTGGAACGCGCCATGACTCAACCAGCGCGCCCCCGCCTGCCGATGCCGCAGCAAACCGCTTTCGACGGTGTAACCGGTCAACTGCTGCAAGCCGCGCGGATCACTGGCGAGGCTGTGCAGGGTCTGGCTCATGAATGCCGCTTCCTGCCCAGGGATAGGCTGATTGCGGCTCATGTCGAAACAGGCGCGCGGCTCATCGCTGACATTGCGAAAGCCCTTGTCCTGCGGCCGCTCCATCCCGCGCTCACGCACATAAGTGCCATCGCCGACCCGGGCCACCACCAGACCGACCCGCTCCAGTTCGCCATAGGCGCGACTGATGGTGCCGATGGTCACGCCCAGGCTATCGGCCAACAGCCGGTGCGGCGGCAATTTCGCTCCCGCCGCAATCACGCCTTCGGCGATGGCCTGCTGCACCGCATCCGCCAGGCGCTTGTACTTTACCCCCACCCCGTTGGCGAGGCCGTCGCGGAGGATTGACACCATGGCAATACTTACTTTGACAGTCATTGTCGCCCCGAATAGCGTGCTGAAAACAGGTTCAATCAGGGATAGCCCTTTTCAACTACCAGGTCAATGCGGAGCACCAAGCATGTCGACTGCCATCAGCGCACCGCTGAACATCAGCAAACCCTGGCTCGCCGGATTGCTCACCAGCACGTTGTTTCTGATCGTCTGCCTGAGCTGGGGCACTACGTGGCTGGGGATCAAGATTGCCGTGGAAAGCGTGCCGCCACTGACCGCCGCGGGCCTGCGCTTTCTGATCGCCTTTCCGCTGTTCCTGAGCTTCGCCGCACTGCGCAGGGAACCGCTGTTGTTCCCGCGACAGAGCCGCTGGTTTTTCGTGTTCGTCACGCTGTCGTACTTCAGCCTGCCGTACTACCTGCTCAACTACGGCGAGATGCACGTTTCGTCCGGTCTGACAGCGCTGCTGTTCAGTTGCATGCCGGTGTTTATCCTGATGTTTTCCGCGCTGTTCCTGCGCGAGAAAATCCTCCCCACACAGATGCTCGGTATCGCCATCGGTTTCGCCAGTCTGTTCATGATCATTCGCAGCCAGGGCCTGCATCTGGATCAGGCGGAATGGCTCGGCGTATTGGCGATTCTGTGCGCGGCGATCCTGCATGCGCTGTGTTACGTGGTGACTAAAAAGCACGGCAGCGCGATCAGCGTGATCACCTACAACACCCTGCCGATCGGCATCGCCGGGCTGATGTTATTTATTGTCGGCTTGAACGTGGAAGCACCGGTATTCAAGGACGTGACCGCGCGCTCATGGGGCGCTCTGCTGTACCTCGGACTGGTGGCGTCAGTGGGCGGCTTTATCGTGTATTTCATCCTGCTCAAACGCCTGAGCCCGGTGCTGTTGTCGTTCGTGTTCATCATCTTCCCGGTATTCGCCCTGCTCATCGGCGCCTGGTACGAAGGCACGTCGATCTCCCGGGAGCTGATGCTGTACTCGGCGATCCTGCTCACCGGTTTCGCGATCACCAAGCTACCGCTCAAACGCTGAAAGCCCACGACCCGAGGTGAGCACAAGGGCTCACACACCACTCAACTTTGAACATCGGAGGTTCAAATGTCGGTACACACCATGGAAACCCTCAGCCTGTTTAACAGCGAACCCTACCGACGCGCCTTTGGTGCCCGGGTCATCGCAGTGGTCGATCAGGCCGTCGTGCTGGAACACACCCTTTTCTACCCAACCGGTGGCGGGCAGCCGGGTGACACCGGGCATTTCAGTCTGGTGGATGGTACGCGGATCGAAGTCACCGGGACGGCGCGCGATCCCCTGCTGCCGTCGATCATCTGGCATCAGGTGCAGGAGTGTCCGCCGCAGTTGTGTACCGGCGCATTGGTCAACGCCAGCCTCGACTGGGAGCGGCGCTATCAGCACATGAAGATGCATACCTGCCTGCATCTGCTCGGTGCGCTGATCAATGCGCCAGTCACCGGGTGCAGCATCAGCGCCGACAAGGGCCGACTGGATTTCGATCTGCCGGAAATGACCCTCGACAAGGACAGCATCACCCGCGACCTCAACGCGCTGATCGAACAGGCCTGCACGGTCAATACCCTGTCGATGCCGGCCGCCGAGTACCCCGCCTTGCTGGAGAGGACCGGCAGCAAGACGGTCAAGCCGCCCGTCATTCAGGGTGACTTGCGCATGGTCGAGGTCAGCGGCGTCGACATCCAGCCCTGTGGCGGCACCCATGTGCACAACACCCGGGAAATCGGCCGGGTGTATTGCGAAAAAATCGAGAAGAAAAGCCGCAACAATCGCCGGGTAATCCTGCGTTTCGCGTAGGCGGACGGGCATTTACCGGATGAAAGTTTCTTCACTCAAAACAGACACGGTCTTTACGTCTTTGTAACATCTGGAAATATACAATCCGCGCAAGCAGCGCATCCGGTTCCCAAACCGGATGCGCCAGCCCTCCTGGCCTGATGAATTCAGCGGGCCCGCAACATTCACCTCCCACTTGAACCTGAAGAACGAGCATCCGCTCACTCGGTGGGTCGTGCAGACAGAAGCTACGCTCAGACTGCCGCGCCCCCTTGGACACCGCTGGAATCACTGCGTATGAAGAAAGTGTTCCGTCACTACATCCCGGCCACGACCCGGCGCTTGCTGCCCAATCGCTGGGACCTGATCGCCATGCCGCTGGTGATCGGCTTCTTGCTGTTTTTCTCGATCACCGCCCGGGAAACCTGGGCGCCAATCGCCACCTTGCAGAGCGAGGTGATTTCCCTCGACCCGGGCAACCTGCCGGAATACGCCATGCGCACCACCCTGCGCATGCTCGCGGCGATGGTCGCGGCGCTGGTGTTCACCCTGCTTTACGGCACCCTGGCCGCGAAAAGCCGTCGCGCCGAAAAACTGCTGGTGCCGGTGCTGGACATCCTGCAATCGGTGCCGGTGCTGGGCTACATCTCGTTCACCGTGACCTTCTTTCTGCTGTTGTTTCCCGGCCGGGTACTCGGGGCGGAATTCGCCGCGATCTTTGCGATTTTCACCAGTCAGGCGTGGAACATGACCTTCAGCTTCTATCAGTCGCTGCGCATGCTGCCGCGGGATCTGGTGGAGGTGTCGACCAACCTGCAACTGTCCGGCTGGCAGAGTTTCTGGAAACTCGACGTGCCTTTCGCCATGCCCGGTCTGGTGTGGAACATGATGATGAGCATGTCCGGCGGCTGGTTCTTCGTGGTGGCGTCGGAAGCAATCACGGTGGGGGACCAGACCATCACCCTGCCGGGTATCGGCTCGTATCTGGCCATGGCCATCGCGCAGAAAGACCTGCACGCGGTGGGTTACGTGATTCTGACGATGATCGTGGTGATCCTGATCTACGACCAGTTCCTGTTCCGCCCGCTGGTGGCCTGGGCCGACAAGTTCCGCATGGAAAACACCGCCTCGCAGACCGCCGCGCCCGAATCCTGGGTACTGAACCTGATCCAGCGTACCCGCTTGATCCAGCGCCTGCTGCGCCCGTTCAGCCGCGCCATCAGTCGGCTGGGCAACATGCGCTTGAACCTGCCGCGTGCGGCGCGCCACACCCTCAGCGCGGACAACCCGAGCAGATCGAAAATGATCGACTGGATCTGGGGCACATTGATCGCGCTGCTGACGGCTTATGCGCTTTATCACATCGTCCTGTATGTCGGCACAGAAGTGACGCTCGCCGAGGTCGGCCATGTATTGCTGCTGGGGTTCTTTACCTTACTGCGAGTGGCCGGTCTGATTCTCATTGCTTCGCTGATCTGGGTGCCGCTGGGAGTGATGATCGGCCTGCGTCCGGCGCTGGCGGAAAAGATCCAGCCGCTGGCGCAGTTCCTCGCGGCATTTCCGGCGAACCTGCTGTTCCCGGTATTCGTCATCGTGATCCTGCGCTACCAGTTGAACCCGGACATCTGGCTCAGCCCGCTGATCGTGCTCGGCACGCAGTGGTACATCCTGTTCAACGTGATCGCCGGAGCCAGCGCCTTCCCCAATGACTACAAGGAGGCCGCCGCCAACTTCCGCATTCGCGGCTGGTTGTGGTGGCGCAAAGTCATGCTGCCGGGCATTTTCCCGTACTACGTGACCGGCGCCATTACCGCCTCGGGCGGTGCGTGGAACGCCAGCATCGTCTCCGAATTCGTCTCCTGGGGGCAGGACAAAGTCGTTGCCCACGGTCTCGGGGCCTATATCGCCCAGACCACCGCCGCCGGAGATTTTCCGAAAATCACCCTCGGCGTGGTGGTCATGGCGATCTTTGTCGTGGCCTTCAATCGTCTGGTCTGGCGACCGATGTACGCCGTGGCCGAAAACAAACTGCGCCTGAACTGATGGGACTCGCTGCGATGAATACCTATACCGGACAAACCGCCGCCAGCCCCGAAATCTACTCGCTCAGCGATGTGAACCGGGTGTTTGGCAAGGGCAAGGAAGAACTGCAAGTGCTCAGCGGGGTGGATCTGACCCTGCGCGAAGGCGAGATCGTCGGCATGCTCGGCCGCTCCGGCTCCGGCAAATCCACCTTGCTGCGGATCATTGCCGGCCTGATCGAACCGTCATCGGGCGATGTCCTGTACAACGGCCAGCCGCTGCACGGCCCGGCCGAAGGTGTGGCGATGGTGTTCCAGACCTTCGCCCTGTTCCCGTGGCTGACGGTGCTGGAAAACGTCGAGGCCGGCCTGCAAGCCTTGCAGGTCGAACGCAAGGCTGCGCGTAAACGGGCGCTGGCGGCGATCGACCTGATCGGCCTCGACGGTTTCGAAAACGCCTACCCGCGCGAGTTGTCCGGCGGCATGCGCCAGCGCGTGGGCTTCGCGCGGGCGCTGGTGGTCAACCCGACCCTGTTGCTGATGGACGAACCCTTTTCGGCACTCGACGTACTGACCGCCGAAACCCTGCGCACGGATCTGCTGGACCTGTGGAGCGGCAAGCAACTGCCGATCAAATCGATCCTGATCGTCACCCACAACATCGAAGAAGCAGTGCTGATGTGCGACCGCATTCTGGTGTTGTCGTCCAACCCGGGCCGGGTGGTGGCGGAAATCAAAGTGCCGTTCGCCCATCCACGCAACCGCCTGGATCCGGCTTTCCGGCAGATGGTCGACGACATTTACGCGCAGATGACTGACCGGCGCAGCGCCGATGCCAGCGCCGGCAAACCCGAGCTGAAAATGAGCAGTCCGCTGCCTGAGGTCTCGACCAACCTGATGGCCGGTCTGATCGAAACCATCGCCGCCGAACCCTACAACGGCCACGCCGGCCTGCCCACCGTGGCTGAACGGCGTCTGCTGGAAGTCGATGACCTGTTCCCCGTGGCCGAGATGATCGAGCACCTCGGTTTCGCTGAACTCAAAGGCGCCGACATCACCCTGACCGACGCCGGCAAACTGTTCGCCGACTACGGCACCCAGGAACGCAAAACCCTGTTTGCCGAGCACCTGATTCGCCACGTGCCGCTGGCCGCGCGCATCCGTCAGGTACTGCTGGAGCGCAATGGTCACCGCGCGCCACGGGTGCGTTTCGAGCAGGAACTGCAGGACTCGCTGACCGAAGCGTTCGTCGAGAGAACCCTGGAAGTGGTGATCGCCTGGGGTCGTTATGCGGAGATTTTCTCCTACGACGACCACACCGAAACCTTCAGCCTGGAGGATGTCGAGGGCAGCCTGTAGCCCGCGACACCTCTGGCGTTGGCCTAGATCACGAACAGGTCGACGAAGCGATTGACCGGCGTGGCTTCGAGCGCTTGCTGATCCTTGCACAGGGTGAAGATCTCGTTGCTGCGCTGGCCGGTGAAACGCGTCGCCAGGTTGGCCTTGAACTTGTCCTCCAGCAACGGGATGCCCTCGGCGCGACGGCGACGGTGGCCGATCGGGTATTCCACCACCACGTTCTCGGTGCTCGAGCCATCCTTGAAAAACACCTGCACCGCGTTGGCAATCGAGCGCTTGTCGGCCTTCAGATACTCGCGGGTGAAACGCGGGTCTTCGACGATGACCATCTTCTCGCGCAACACATCGATGATCGGGTGCGCAGCGTGGAAATCGTCCTCGTATTGTTCGGCCAGCAGATTGCCGAATGCCAGCGGCACGGCGGTCATGTACTGAATGCAGTGGTCGCGATCCGCCGCATTGGCCAGCGGCCCGACCTTGGAGATGATACGAATCGCCGACTCATGGGTGGTGATGACGATGCGGTCGACTTCATGCAAGCGGTTGCGCACCAACGGATGCAAGGTCACCGCTGCTTCGCAGGCAGTCTGCGCGTGGAATTCGGCGGGGAAGCTGATCTTGAACAGCACGTTTTCCATCACGTAACTGCCGTAGGGCCGCGCGAAACTGAAGACGCGTTTGCCCTCTGGCTTGAGCGCCAGATCGTTGTTGGTGTGGCTGAACGACACGTCGTAGAAACCCCACTGCCTGGCCGTCAGCACGCCGGGAATACCCATTTCGCCGCGCAGGGCGATGTCGGCCAGACGCACACCGCGACTGGTGGCATCCCCCGCCGCCCAGGATTTACGCGAGCCGGCGTTCGGCGCATGGCGATAGGTGCGCAGCGCCTGACCATCGGCGAAGGCATGGGACAACGCCGACAGCAGTTGCTCGCGATTGGCGCCCATCAGTTTGGCGGTGACGGCGGTCGAAGCGACTTTCACCAGTAGAACGTGGTCGAGGCCGACGCGGTTGAACGAGTTTTCCAGAGCGATCACGCCTTGGATCTCGTGGGCCATGATCATCGCTTCAAGCACGTCGCGCACTGTCAGCGCTGCTTCACCGTTGGCGACACGCTTCTGCGAGAGATGATCGGCCACCGCGAGAATTCCGCCGAGGTTGTCCGACGGATGCCCCCACTCGGCGGCGAGCCAGGTGTCGTTGTAGTCGAGCCAACGCACGATGCAGCCGATGTCCCACGCGGCTTTCACCGGGTCGAGGCGATAGGAAGTGCCCGGCACCCGCGCCCCGAACGGCACGACGGTGCCTTCGACGAGTGGGCCAAGGTGTTTGGTGCACTCGGGGAACCGCAACGCCAGCAAGCCACAACCGAGGGTATCCATCAGGCAGTTGCGGGCGGTGTCGAGGGCTTCGGCAGATTCGACGTTGAAGGTGAGGACGTAATCGGCGATGTCTTGCAGGACACGGTCGTAGTCGGGGCGGTTGTTCTGGTCGACGTTGGCGCTCATTGCGGCTCTCCTGGTGGGGAATGATGAGTGGGGTGGTCTTCCTCAGGGGCTGGTTGGTTTTTTGTTTAGAGCAGATCGTGGTGTCTGCTTTGTGATGTTTCGTCAGTGGATTGTTTCCCTCACCCTAGCCCTCTCCCGGAGGGAGAGGGAACCGACCGGGTGATATTCAACACATACGTCGACCTGAAAGCTCTTCCGTGAATCCATAATCGCCAAGATGCTTCAGGTCGCAGGACATCCAATTACAACTCGGTCTGCTCCCTCTCCCTCCGGGAGAGGCTAGGGTGATATTCAACACATACGTCGACCTGAAAGCTCTCCCGTGAATCCATAATCGCCAAGATGCTTCAGGTCGCAGGACATCCAATTACAACTCGGTCTGCTCCCTCTCCCTCCGGGAGAGGGCTAGGGTGATATTCAACACATACGTCGACCTGAAAGCTCTTCCGTGAATCCATAATCGCCAAGATGCTTCAGGTCGCAGGACATCCAATTACAACTCGGTCTGCTCCCTCTCCCTCCGGGAGAGGGCTGGGGTGAGGGCATCGATACTGGATCAGAAAGAGTCGCCAGGGATACGGACGAAACCTTCCATGAGGACGCGCGCACTGCGGCTCATGATGGCCTTTTTCACTACCCACTCACCGTTTTCCAGACTGGCCTCGGCGCCTACGCGCAGCGTCCCGGACGGATGGCCGAAGCGCACCGCGTTGCGCTCGACACCGCCCGCCGCGAGATTCACCAGAGTCCCGGAAATCGCCGCCGCCGTGCCGATTGCCACCGCCGCCGTACCCATCATCGCGTGGTGCAACTTGCCCATCGACAACGCACGCACCAGCAGATCCACATCAGCGGCGGCAATCGCCTTGCCGCTGGACGCCACGTAATTCGCAGGCTTGGCGACAAACGCGACTTTCGGCGTGTGCTGTCGCTTGGCCGCTTCGTCCAGATTCGCAATCAGCCCCATGCGCAATGCACCGTAGGCGCGGATGGTTTCGAACATCTGCAGCGCTTTCGGATCGCCGTTGATCGCGCTCTGAAGCTCGGTGCCGGTGTAGCCGATGTCTGCGGCGTTGACGAAAATCGTCGGGATCCCGGCGTTGATCATGGTCGCCTGGAACGTGCCGACACCCGGCACCTCAAGCTGATCGATCAGGTTACCGGTGGGGAACATCGAACCGCCGCCCTCTTCTTCCGCTGCCGGATCCATGAATTCGACCTGCACTTCGGCGGCCGGAAAGGTCACGCCGTCGAGTTCGAAATCACCGGTTTCCTGCACCTCGCCGTTGGTGATCGGCACGTGGGCGATGATGGTCTTGCCGATGTTGGCCTGCCACACGCGCACCACCGCCACGCCGTTGTGCGGAATGCGGCGGGCCTCCACCAGACCATTGCTGATGGCGAACGAACCGACCGCTGCCGAGAGGTTGCCGCAATTACCGCTCCAGTCGACGAACGGCTTGTCGATGGAGACCTGACCGAACAGATAATCGACGTCGTGATCGGCCTTGCTGCTTTTCGACAGGATCACGGTTTTGCTGGTGCTCGAGGTGGCACCGCCCATGCCGTCGATCTGCTTGTCGTACGGGTCGGGGCTGCCGATCACCCGCAGCAGCAAGGCATCGCGGGCGGGGCCGGGAACCTGCGCGGCTTCGGGCAGATCCTTGAGGCTGAAGAACACGCCTTTGCTGGTACCGCCGCGCATGTAGGTGGCGGGGATTTTGATCTGCGGTGCGAAATTAGCTGCGTGAGCCATGATGCTCCTTAACCACAGGCGTGAGATGGCGATCTCACGCCTGTATCAGTAGATTTAAACGGCAACCGCCGACTCTTCGAGGAAGTCCTGGGCGAAGCGCTGCAACACGCCGCCGGCCTCGTAGATCGACACTTCTTCAGCGGTATCCAGACGGCAGGTTACCGGCACTTCTACGCGCTCGCCGTTGTTGCGGTGGATCACCAGCGTCAGGTCGGCGCGCGGGGTACGGGCGCCGATCACGTCGTAGGTTTCGCTGCCGTCGATGGCCAGCGTGTGACGGTCGGTGCCCGGTTTGAACTCCAGCGGCAACACGCCCATGCCCACCAGGTTGGTGCGGTGGATGCGCTCGAAACCTTCGGCGACGATCGCTTCGACACCTGCCAGACGCACGCCTTTGGCCGCCCAGTCGCGGGACGAACCCTGACCGTAATCGGCGCCGGCAATGATGATCAGCGGCTGCTTGCGCTCCATGTAGGTTTCGATGGCTTCCCACATGCGCATCACCTGGCCTTCCGGCTCGACCCGCGCCAGCGAGCCCTGCTTGACCTTGCCGTTTTCCTGAACCATTTCGTTGAACAGTTTCGGGTTGGCGAAGGTCGCGCGTTGCGCGGTCAAGTGGTCACCACGGTGCGTGGCGTAGGAGTTGAAGTCCTCTTCCGGCAGGCCCATTTTCGCCAGGTATTCACCGGCGGCGCTGTCGAGCATGATCGCGTTCGAGGGCGACAGGTGATCGGTGGTGATGTTGTCCGGCAGTACCGCCAGCGGGCGCATACCCTTCAGCGGCCGCGCGCCGGCCAGCGCGCCTTCCCAGTACGGCGGACGGCGGATATAGGTGCTCATTTCGCGCCAGTCGTACAGCGGCGCGACTTTCGGGCCGGTGTCTTCGTGGATGGCGAACATCGGAATGTAGACCTGCCGGAACTGCTCCGGCTTCACCGACGACTTCACCACCGCGTCGATTTCTTCGTCGCTCGGCCAGATGTCCTTCAGGCGGATTTCCTTGCCGTCGACCACGCCCAGCACATCTTTCTCGATGTCGAAACGGATGGTCCCGGCGATGGCGTACGCGACCACCAGCGGCGGCGACGCGAGGAACGCCTGTTTGGCGTACGGGTGGATGCGGCCGTCGAAGTTGCGGTTGCCGGAAAGCACGGCAGTCGCATACAGATCGCGGTCGATGATCTCTTGCTGGATCACCGGATCGAGGGCGCCGGACATGCCGTTGCAAGTGGTGCAGGCAAACGCGACGACACCGAAACCAAGTTGCTCCAGCTCGGTGGTCAGCCCCGCTTCATCGAGGTACAGCGCCACGGTTTTCGAACCCGGCGCCAGCGAGGATTTGACCCACGGCTTGCGGGTCAGGCCCAGCTTGTTGGCATTGCGCGCCAAGAGGCCGGCGGCGATCACGTTACGCGGGTTGCTGGTGTTGGTGCAGCTGGTGATGGCGGCGATGATCACCGCGCCGTCGGGCATCTGCCCCGGCACATCATCCCACTGCCCGGAGATGCCTTTGGCCGCCAGATCCGACACCGCGACGCGGGCGTGCGGGTTGCTCGGGCCGGCCATGTTGCGCACCACCGAAGACAAATCGAAGCTCAGGCCGCGCTCGTATTGCGCGCCTTTCAGGCTGTCGGCCCACAGGCCGTTGAGCTTGGCGTACTGCTCGACGAGCTGCACTTGCTGGTCTTCGCGACCGGTGAGTTTCAGGTAGTCGATGGTCTGTTGATCGATGTAGAACATCGCGGCCGTGGCGCCGTATTCCGGGGCCATGTTGGAGATGGTCGCGCGGTCGCCGAGGGTCAGTGCGGACGCGCCTTCGCCGAAGAACTCCAGCCAGGCGCCGACGACTTTCTGTTTGCGCAGGTACTCGGTCAGCGCCAGCACCATGTCGGTGGCGGTGATGCCGGGTTGCAGCTTGCCGGTCAGTTCGACGCCGACGCTCTCCGGCAGGCGCATCCACGAGGCGCGGCCGAGCATCACGCTCTCGGCTTCAAGCCCACCAACACCGATGGCGATCACGCCCAGCGCATCGACGTGCGGGGTGTGGCTGTCAGTGCCGACGCAGGTGTCGGGGAACGCCACGCCGTCGCGCACCTGGATCACCGGGGACATTTTCTCCAGGTTGATCTGGTGCATGATGCCGTTGCCCGGCGGGATCACGTCGACGTTCTTGAAGGCCTTTTTGGTCCAGTTGATGAAGTGGAAACGGTCTTCGTTGCGCCGGTCTTCGATGGCGCGGTTCTTCTCGAACGCCTGCTTGTCGAAACCGCCCGCTTCCACCGCCAGCGAGTGGTCGACGATCAGTTGCGTCGGCACCACCGGGTTGACCTGCGCCGGGTCACCACCCTGTTGCGCAATCGCGTCACGCAGGCCGGCGAGGTCGACCAGTGCGGTCTGGCCGAGAATGTCGTGGCACACGACACGCGCCGGAAACCACGGGAAGTCGAGGTCGCGTTTGCGCTCGATCAGTTGTTTCAGCGAATCGCTGAGCGTGGCCGGGTCGCAGCGACGCACGAGGTTTTCCGCCAGCACGCGGGAGGTGTACGGCAGGGTGTCGTAGCTGCCGGGCTGAATCGCCTCGACCGCCGCACGGACGTCGAAATAATCCAGGGAACTGCCGGGCAGGTTTTTGCGGAATGCTGTGTTCATCGGGTCAGGACTCGGGTCACGGTAGTTTCAAAGGGTGGGCAGACGCCCGACTCAAGATTCACACCGTCCCTTGTAGGAGTGAGCCTGCTCGCGATAGCGGTAGATCAGTCGACATCAATGGTGAATGTCAGTCCGTCATCGCGAGCAGGCTCACTCCTACAGGGATTTGTGGTGGCTTCAAGGATCGGGTCAGCTCACCATTCAGCGACGTTCGATTGGCACGAACTTGCGCTGCTCAACGCCGATGTACTCGGCGCTTGGACGGATGATGCGGTTGTTGGCGCGCTGTTCGAACACGTGCGCGGCCCAGCCGGTCAGGCGCGAGCAGACGAAGATCGGCGTGAACAGCTTGGTCGGGATGCCCATGAAGTGGTACGCCGAGGCATGGTAGAAGTCGGCGTTGGGGAACAGTTTTTTCTGCTCCCACATGGTCTTGTCGATGGCTTCGGAGACCGGGAACAGCACCTTGTCACCGACTTCGTCGGCGAGTTTTTTCGACCAGCCCTTGATCACCTCGTTACGCGGATCGCTGTCCTTATAGATCGCGTGGCCGAAGCCCATGATCTTGTCCTTGCGCTCGAGCATGCCGAGGGTGCCTTTGATCGCCTCTTGCGGCGACGAGAAGCGCTCGATCATTTCCATTGCCGCCTCGTTGGCGCCGCCATGCAGCGGGCCACGCAGCGAACCGATAGCCGCCGTGACGCAGGAATACAGGTCGGACAGGGTCGATGCGCAAACGCGAGCGGTAAACGTCGAGGCGTTGAATTCGTGCTCGGCGTAAAGGATCAGCGACACGTTCATCACTTTGACGTGCAGTTCGCTCGGCTTCTTGTCGTGCAGCAGGTGCAGGAAGTGGCCGCCAATCGTAGGTTCGTCGCTGACGCAGTTGATGCGCTTGCCGTCGTGGCTGAAGCGATACCAGTAGCACATGATCGCCGGGAATGCGGCCAGCAGACGGTCAGTCTTGTCGCGCTGTTCGGAGAAGTCTTTCTCCGGCTCGAGGTTGCCGAGGAACGAGCAACCGGTGCGCATCACGTCCATCGGATGGGCGTCAGCGGGGATGCGTTCGAGCACTTCTTTCAGTGCTTGCGGCAGGTCGCGCAGCTTGCTCAGCTTTTGCTGGTAGGCGTCAAGTTGTGCCTGGGTCGGCAGCTCACCGTACAGCAGCAGGTAAGCCACTTCTTCGAACTGCGCGTCTGCTGCCAGTTCACGCACGTCGTAGCCGCGATAGGTCAGCCCGGCACCGGCCTGGCCCACGGTGGACAGTGCGGTTTGCCCGGCAACCTGGCCACGGAGCCCGGCGCCACTGAGTACTTTTGCTTCGGCCATTGCTGTCTCCAATTTTCTTGAATTTGTAGGGGAAACGTGTGGGAGCGGGCTTGCTCGCGAAAGCGCTGGATCAGTCGACATCAATGTTGGATATCAGTCCGTCTTCGCGAGCAAGCCCGCTCCCACAGGGTTTAATTCAGCCTTTCTTTTGTGCAAACAACGCATCGAGCTTCTGCTCGAAGGTGTGATAGTCGATGCGATCGTAGAGCTCCATGCGCGTCTGCATGGTGTCGATGACATTCTGCTGTGTGCCGTCGCGGCGGATCGCGGTGTAGACGTTTTCCGCTGCCTTGTTCATCGCGCGGAACGCCGACAGCGGGTACAGCACCAGCGACACATCCGCCCCTGCAAGCTGCTCGGTGGTGTACAGCGGCGTCGAGCCGAACTCGGTGATGTTGGCCAGAATCGGCGCTTTCACCCGGTTGGCGAACAGCTTGTACATCTCCAGCTCGGTGATGGCTTCCGGGAAGATCATGTCGGCGCCGGCCTCGATGCACGCCGCGGCGCGATCCAGTGCCGACTCCAGACCTTCCACCGCCAGCGCGTCAGTACGCGCCATGATCACGAAGCTGTCGTCGGTACGGGCATCGACGGCGGCTTTGATGCGGTCGACCATTTCCTGCTGGCTGACGATTTCCTTGTTCGGACGGTGGCCGCAACGCTTGGCGCCGACCTGGTCTTCGATGTGAATCGCCGCGGCGCCGAACTTGATCATCGACTTCACAGTGCGCGCCACGTTGAACGCCGACGAACCGAAACCGGTGTCGACGTCCACCAGCAGCGGCAGGTCGCAGACGTCAGTGATGCGCCGCACGTCGGTCAGCACGTCATCCAGGCCGGTGATGCCCAGGTCCGGCACGCCGAGCGAGCCTGCGGCCACCCCGCCACCGGACAGGTAGATCGCCTTGAAACCGGCACGCTTGGCCAGCAGCGCGTGGTTGGCGTTGATCGCGCCGACCACCTGCAATGGGTGCTCGCTGGCGACCGCATCGCGGAAACGCTGGCCTGGAGTGTTCTGCTTGGAACTCATGACTCACCTCGTTCAGTGGCTGTCTTATTGTCGGCGCCGTCCTGGTAATGACGGGCGATGTTGCGTTTCGAGGCGCCGATGTGACGGCGCATCAACAATTCCGCGAGTTCGCCGTCACGGTCGGCGATGGCATCGAGAATCCGGTGGTGTTCGGCGAAGGCCTGACGCGGGCGGTTGGGCGTGGTGGAAAACTGGATGCGGTACATGCGCACCAGTTGATACAGCTCGCCGCAGAGCATCTGGGTCAGCGTGCGGTTGCCGCTGCCCTGGATGATCCGGTAGTGAAAGTCGAAATCGCCTTCCTGCTGGTAATAGCCGACCCCGGCCTGGAACGCCGCGTCGCGCTCGTGGGTTTCCAGCACCCGGCGCAGTTCGTCGATTTCTTCGACGCTCATGCGCTCGGCCGCCAGCCGGCAGGCCATGCCTTCAAGGGATTCGCGGATTTCGTAGAGTTCGAGCAATTCGGCGTGGCTGAGCGACACCACCCGCGCGCCGACATGCGGTACGCGCACCAACAGTCGCTGACCTTCAAGCCGATGAATGGCCTCGCGCAGCGGCCCGCGACTGATGCCATAAGTGCGCGCCAGCTCGGGTTCGGAGATCTTGCTGCCTGGGGCGATCTCGCCTTTGACGATGGCCGCCTGGATGCGCCGGAAGACGTTTTCCGAGAGCGTCTCGGAATCCTCGCCGCTGATGACCGGGGGATCGAGTTGATCCAGCATGATTGTCGACACCTTTAAATCCAATGCGGCAAAAACTAGCCAATTCGCCCACATCAGTCAAAGGATAAATACACATTGTCGACAATCGTCTAATAACCCTCCTTGACTACCCCAAGGGTTATAGACCGGTGCGGGCGCTGGCGCCATAAAACCACCGTGCTAGAATGCCGCCCGCATTTGCTGGC
The DNA here is from genome assembly GCF_004683905.1 of Pseudomonas fluorescens. Lineage (NCBI taxonomy): Bacteria > Pseudomonadati > Pseudomonadota > Gammaproteobacteria > Pseudomonadales > Pseudomonadaceae > Pseudomonas > Pseudomonas fluorescens. The sequence goes on along the minus strand of NZ_CP038438.1, from coordinate 1,987,424 downwards.
CATTTGTACGGCTTGTCATAAAAAGCTGATAGGCACACGAAGGAACTTGCGCAGTATTGCCAGGCACCTGAACCGAAAACGGAACGCTGCGCACCAGGATTTATGAGACTCAAGCCCTTCCCCACATTTTTTGCGCTGTTTTGCCTGCCCGGCCTCGCCGCGGCGGGGGAAAAAACCGTGTACGGCCTCAACGAATACGCATCGCTTGACGGCATCAATCTGCAAGTCGCGGCCAAACTCGACACTGGCGCCAAGACCGCCTCACTGAGTGCCCGCGACATCAAACGCTTCAAACGCAACGGCGAGTCCTGGGTGCGTTTCTACCTGGCGATCGACGCGGCGCATTCGCACCCGATCGAGCGGCCGCTGGCCCGGGTCAGCAAGATCAAACGCCGCGCCGGCGACTACGACCCGGAAGAAGGTAAAAAGTACACCGCGCGCCCGGTGATCGAGCTGGATATCTGCATGGGCACGGCGTTGCGCAGCATCGAAGTGAACCTGACCGACCGAAGTGCGTTCCAATACCCGCTTTTGATCGGCTCCGAAGCGCTGAAACGCTTCGACGCGCTGGTCGACCCCAGTCTTAAATACGCTGCCGGCAAACCTGCCTGCACCATCGCCGCTCATACCGCCGAGTAATTTCCATGCGTTCTCTAACCTTCCACCTGAAAATCCTGATCACCATTCTGGTGCTCCTGGGCGTTTCGGTTACGGCCTATCAGATTTTCGTGCTCGGCATCCCGGTGACCGAAGACGCTACCGACGACTTGTGGAACATCGACGCCAAAGTCGAGTTCGTCGCCAGCACCAAGGACCCGGTGAAGGTCCAGATGTTCGTGCCGCCCCTGAGCCGCGATTACGTCAGCCTCAACGAAAGCTTTATCTCCAATAATTACGGCGTGGCGGTCAACCGTGTCGACGGCAACCGCAAGGTCACCTGGTCGGCGCGCCGGGCCAAGGGCAACCAGACCCTTTATTACCGTCTGGTGCTGACCAAGCGCTACACCGCGGAAAAATCCAAGATCAAAGGCCCGACCTTCCGCGACAGCATCGCCATCGAAGGCCCGGAAAAAATCGCCGCCGAAGCCCTGCTCGCGCCGATCCGCCAGCACTCGGCCGACGTCGAAACCTTCATCGGCGAAGCGATCAAACGCGTCAACAACGCCAACGATGACAACGTCAAACTGCTGCTGGCCGGCGACCCGTCGACACCGCACAAGGCGAAGATCGTCGAACTGCTGCTGTCCATCGCTCACGTGCCGGTGGAAAAAGTCCACACCATCCGCCTCGTCGCCGATCAACCGCAAACCCCGGAACTGTGGCTGCGCAGTTTCAACGGCAACGACTGGCTGTACTTCAACCCGGAAACCGGCGAACAAGGCCTGCCGACCGACCGCCTGCTGTGGTGGACCGGTGATGAAAACCTGATCACCATCGAGGGCGCGAAGAAAGCCAACGTGACCTTCAGCCTGAACAACAGCGAGATGAACGCGATTCGTCTGGCCAAGCTGACTGACGAAAACACCGACGCCAACTTCCTCGAATACTCGCTGTATGGCCTGCCGCTGCAGACCCAGCAAACGTTCATGATCATGGTGATGATCCCGATCGGCGTGCTGGTGATCCTGATCCTGCGCAACCTGATCGGCCTGCAGACCCTCGGCACGTTCACCCCGGTACTGATCGCCCTGGCCTTCCGCGAAACGCAACTGGGCTTCGGCATCCTGCTGTTTACCGTAATCACCGCGCTGGGCCTGTCATTACGCTCGTATCTGGAACATTTGAAGCTGCAGATGCTGCCGCGCCTGTCGGTAGTGTTGACCTTCGTGGTGGTGCTGATTGCCGCCATCAGTCTGTTCAGCCATAAACTCGGCCTGGAGCGCGGTTTGTCGGTGGCGCTGTTCCCGATGGTGATTCTGACCATGACCATCGAACGCCTGTCGATCACCTGGGAAGAACGTGGCGCCAGCCATGCCATGAAAGTGGCGATCGGCACCCTGTTCGCCGCCTCGCTGGCACACCTGATCATGACCGTGCCGGAGCTGGTGTACTTCGTGTTCACCTTCCCGGCGATCCTGCTGATTCTGGTCGGTTTCATGCTGGCGATGGGGCGTTATCGCGGTTATCGCCTGACCGAACTGGTGCGCTTCAAGGCTTTCCTGAAGAAGGCTGACGCCTGATGTTCGGTTTCTGGAAGACCTGGAAGGCGCTGGAGGCGCGGGGCATCATGGGCATCAATCGGCGTAACGCCGACTACGTGCTCAAATACAACAAGCGCAGCCTGTACCCGATCGTCGATGACAAGATCATCACCAAGGAGCGCGCCATCGCTGCCGGCATTCATGTGCCGGAGCTGTACGGCGTGATCTCCACGGAGAAGGAAATCGACAAGCTCGACGCGATCATCGGCGGGCACAACGACTTCGTGATCAAGCCCGCCCAGGGCGCCGGCGGTGACGGCATCATCGTCATCGCCGACCGCTTCGAGGGCCGCTATCGCACGGTCTCGGGCAAGATCCTTGCCCATGAAGAACTCGAACACCACATCTCGAGCATCCTCACCGGCCTGTATTCGCTGGGCGGTCACCGCGACCGCGCACTGATCGAATACCGGGTGACCCCGGATCAGATCTTCAAGAGCATCAGCTACGAAGGCGTGCCGGACATCCGCATCATCGTGCTGATGGGCTATCCGGTGATGGCCATGCTGCGTTTGCCGACCCGTCAGTCCGGCGGCAAGGCCAACCTGCACCAGGGCGCCATCGGCGTCGGCGTCGACCTCGCCACCGGCCTGACCCTGCGCGGCACCTGGCTGAACAACATCATCAACAAACACCCCGACACCACCAACGCGGTGGACGGCGTGCAACTGCCCTACTGGGACGGTTTCATGAAACTCGCCGCCGGCTGTTATGAGCTGTGCGGCCTGGGCTACATCGGCGTGGACATGGTGCTGGATCAGGAGAAAGGCCCGCTGATTCTCGAGCTGAATGCGCGACCGGGGCTGAATATCCAGATTGCCAACGATTGCGGGCTGACCCTGCGTACGCATGCGGTCGAGGCGCATCTGGAAGACCTGAAGGCGCGTGGGGTGACGGAGTCAGTTGAAGAACGGGTGGCGTTTACTCAGGAGATGTTTGGGCATATTCCGGCGGTCGAGGGCTGAAGCTGAAAAGCTGAAGAGCCCCTCACCCTAGCCCTCTCCCTGTATGTACCGGAGACATGGTGGACAGGTGTTCGGAGACATGGTGGACACTTTTTAATAGACACATTGCTCATCGCCAAGGAGATGACCTGTGTCTTGGGAAGAGGTGTCCACCGTGCAACTTCGCTCGGAATTCGTGTTTTTGGCTCGGCAAGAGGGGGCCAATATTCGGCTGCTTTGCCGTCGATTCAATATCAGTCCAAGCACTGCTTACAAATGGCTAAACAGGTTTGAAGCCTCAGGTGTTGAGGGATTGATCAACCAGTCTCGGCGACCGAAAACGTCACCCAAACGCTGTGTTGATGAGGTTGAGCAGCAGATTCTGACCGTGAGTCAGGAGTACGCGGCTTGGGGCGCTCGCAAGCTCAAGCGCGTGTTGGAAGACAACGGCGCAGTGATGCCTTCTGTCAGCACCGTGCATGCGGTTTTAAAGCGTCACTCGCGCGTTGATCCAAAGGCCGCTGAGATCAAGCCATTTATCCGGTTCGAGCATGAAGCTCCCAATGATCTTTGGCAGATGGACTTCAAGGGCCATATCAGCTTGGGCCAGGGCCGTTGCCATCCGTTGACGATACTGGACGATCATTCACGGTTTTCGCTGTGCATCGCTGCGTGCGCGAACGAGCAGCGCCAAACCGTTCAGGAGCATCTAATCCGGACCTTTCGGCGCTACGGCCTGCCTTTGCGCATGACGATGGACAACGGTTCGCCTTGGGGTGACCAGACAGGTGTTTATACCGCACTGGAGATCTGGCTGATGAGCCAAGGCATCAAGGTCGGCCACTCCCGACCTTATCATCCGCAGACCCAAGGAAAGCTGGAGCGCTTTCACCGCAGCCTTAAAAGCGAAGTTCTGCAAGGCCAGTTGTTCATCGATCTCGATGGCGCGCAACGAGCGTTTGATAGCTGGCGTGATATTTACAACCAGAAGCGCCCGCATCAGGCGCTGGACATGCAGGTTCCTGCGGCCCGCTACAGCAGTAGTCCACGGGAATATCAGGAGCAACCCGCGGCGCCGGAGTACAACGATGGCGATGTGATCAGGAAGGTTCAGGTGAAGGGCGAGATCTACTGGGGAAACCGTGAATACACAGTCGGAAAGGCTTTTCACGGGAGGTCAGTAGCTATCCGGGAAACGACGGAGGATGGCATCCACGATGTCTACTGGGGTAAACATCGTATAGCCAAAATCGACTTGAACTTGCAGATTGTCACAGCAGGTAAGAAGATCTAAAACCGTCCACCATGTCTCCGAACATGTGTCCACCATGTCTCCGGTACATACACTCCCGGAGGGAGAGGGGACTGACCGTGTTGGATGCTCGAAGTACATCGACCTGCAAGTTCGAGTCGAACTCAGAACTTGAAAAGCATGAAGATCCGCCCCCTTTCCCCCTCGCCCCCTTGGGGGAGAGGGCTGGGGTGAGGGGGTAGCTTTTGATTTTGATCTGGCAGCCGAGAGGACTACAATCCCCACCCCGCCTCAATGGCCGATCTGCCCCGCCCATGTTGACCTGTTCCGTACACCCGCTGCCCTACCGCGCCAACCCCGCCGACTACTTCGCGGCCATCCGCCATGCGCCCGGCGCCGTGCTGCTCGACAGCGGCCGGCCGAGTGCCGACCGTGGCCGTTTTGACCTGCTCAGCGCCTGGCCGCTGGAACAACTGGCGGTGTTGCCCGACGAAAGCGGCAGCGTTTTCCTGCAACGCCTGCGCGATAATCTGAGCCGTCTGGGCGAGGCGCAGCTGCCTGGCGAATATGACCTGCCATTCGCCGGCGGCCTGATCGGCTATCTGAGCTACGACTTTGGCCGGCATCTGGAACACCTGCCGAGCCAGGCCCGGGATGATCTGCAACTGCCCGACGCGCGGTTCGGCCTGTACGACTGGGCGCTGATCAGCGACCACCAGACCGCCACCAGCCAACTGATATTTCACCCGTCACTGGCCGACAGCGAGCGGCAACGGCTGATCGCGCTGTTCAGCCAACCGACTTCAGCGCCGCTGACGCCGTTCAAGCTGGACACGCCGATGACCGCCGACCTGTCGGCCGATGACTATCGCCAGGCGCTGGAACGCATTCATCAATACATCCAGGCCGGCGACTGCTATCAGGTCAACTTCGCCCAGCGTTTCCGCGCACCGTGTCAGGGCGATCCGTGGCTGGCCTATTGCGCGTTGCGCGAGGCCTGCCCGACGCCGTTTTCCGGTTTCCAGAGCCTGCCCGACGGCGACGCAGTGTTGAGCCTGTCGCCCGAGCGCTTCGTCAAAGTCAGCCAACGCCAAGTGGAAACCCGCCCGATCAAGGGCACCCGCCCGCGTGGCCTGACGCCGGCCGAAGACGCCGCCAACGCCGCCCAACTGCTGGCCAGCCCCAAGGATCGCGCGGAAAACCTGATGATCGTCGACCTGCTGCGCAACGACCTCGGCCGCACCTGCCGGATTGGTTCGGTGCGAGTGCCAGAGCTGTTCAGCCTGGAAAGCTATCCGAATGTGCATCACCTGGTCAGCAGCGTGACCGGTGAACTGGCCGAGGATCGCGATGCGCTGGATCTGATTGCTGGCAGCTTCCCCGGCGGCTCGATCACCGGCGCACCGAAGATCCGTGCGATGCAGATCATCGACGAACTGGAACCGACCCGGCGCGGTTTGTATTGCGGTTCGTTGCTGTACCTGGACGTACGCGGCGAGATGGACAGTTCCATCGCGATTCGCAGTCTGTTGGTCAAGGATGGGCAGGTGTGCTGCTGGGGTGGTGGCGGGATCGTGGCCGATTCGGACTGGCAGGCGGAGTATCAGGAGTCGATTACCAAGGTCAGAATCCTCCTCGATACCCTGCAAAACCTATAACTTTTTGTGGCGAGGGAGCTTGCTCCCGCTGGAGTGCGAAGCGCTCCCCAAAATCTTACGACTGCTGCGCAGCCGAGCGGGAGCAAGCTCCCTCGCCACAATGTTGTAATTACAAACTCAAATCCCGGTTTGAGGCTTTGAGGAATTCCTGCTTCAACTCGACAAACGTATGCACCGCCGGAAACTGCGGGAACTCGCGAATCACGTTGTCCGGCGCATGAAACAGAATCCCCGCGTCCGCCTCGCCCAGCATGCTCGTGTCGTTATACGAATCTCCCGCCGCAATTACCCGGTAGTACAGGCTTTTGAACGCCAGCACCGACTGACGCTTGGGATCTTTCTGACGCAATTGATAGCTGGTCACTCGCCCGCTGTCGTCCGTGATCAGGCGATGGCAGAGCAAGGTCGGGAAGCCCAGTTGCCGCATCAGCGGCTGGGAGAATTCGTAGAAAGTGTCCGAGAGAATCACCACCTGAAAGCGCTCGCGCAGCCAGTCGACGAACTCCACCGCGCCGTCCAGCGGCTTGAGGGTGGCGATCACTTCCTGGATGTCCGAGAGCTTCAGGCCGTGCTCGTCGAGGATGCGCAGGCGCTGCTGCATCAGCACGTCGTAATCGGGAATGTCCCGGGTGGTGGCCTTGAGGGATTCGATTCCGGTTTTTTCGGCGAAGGCGATCCAGATTTCCGGCACCAGTACCCCTTCAAGATCCAGGCAAGCAATTTCCACAAGACACTCCCGTTTGTAGTGATTATTGAGTCGAGCGAGCCCGAACTCTAGCGACTCCCCCGCCACCGCGCAACGCAGCGGGCACACCCTACTCCGCCGCTTTTTGTTACCATCGCCGCCATATAGAGCGCCCAGCGCCACCGACCTGTAGGAAGCCGCCCTGATGAGCCCAACGTTCGATGTCGTGGAACTCGCCACGACCTATGCCAACAAATCCGCCCAAGACATCCTGAAACTCGCGTTCGCCGAGTTCGGTGACGAGCTGTGGATATCTTTCAGTGGTGCCGAGGATGTGGTGCTGGTGGACATGGCCTGGAAGCTGAACAAGAACGTCAAGGTGTTCAGCCTCGACACCGGCCGCCTGCATCCGGAAACCTATCGCTTCATCGATCAGGTGCGCGAGCACTACAAGATCGATATCGAACTGGTGTCGCCGGACTACACGAAGCTGGAACCGTTCGTGAAGGAAAAAGGCCTGTTCAGCTTCTATAAGGACGGCCATGGCGAATGCTGCGGCATCCGCAAGATCGAACCGCTGCGGCGCAAACTGTCCGGCGTCAAAGCCTGGGCCACCGGCCAGCGCCGCGACCAGAGCCCGGGCACCCGCAGCGCCGTGGCGGTGCTGGAGATCGACACCGCGTTCTCCACGCCCGAACGCACCCTGTACAAGTTCAACCCGCTGGCGCAGATGACCAGCGAAGAGATCTGGGGTTACATCCGCATGCTCGAACTGCCGTACAACAGCCTGCATGAACGCGGCTTCATCAGCATCGGCTGCGAACCGTGCACCCGCCCGGTGCTGCCGAACCAGCACGAGCGCGAAGGCCGCTGGTGGTGGGAAGAAGCGACGCAGAAAGAGTGCGGGCTGCATGCGGGGAATATCATCAGCAAGGCGTAAATCTCGCCCCAATGATGTCTCCCCCTGTGGGAGCGGGCTTGCTCGCGAAAGCGGTCTGTCAGTCAGCGAATTTGTTGACTGGGAAGATGCCTTCGCGAGCAAGCCCGCTCCCACATTTGCTTCGTGGTGCCATGAAAAAAAATGTGTACACACGAATGTCACCATCGGTGCCATTTATGTGTGCACTTTTTGCTTTTACGCCCTGAAAAGTTACATCCCTGCTGAATTCCCCTGCGCTCTGCCACCTCCGCAAAATCCCCCGCAAAAAATAAATACCTGTTCAATCGGTCAATTTATAACCAATTATTTTCAAACACTTAGCGCTCATCGATAACTTTTCGAAATGAGCAGAGCGCTGCATAGATCGCTGATTGGCACAGATCTGGCTTTGGTGCATACATGTTTTGTATACAAAACTGCAAAACATCAATCCACACTTTCGATCCGCAAGCCTGAAGCGCCCTATCCCGTACAGGCTGCAGATGCCCCATAACCAGTGATGTTTGCTGGCCGCGACGAAGATTTGTCGAGCACTGAGCTCATGCACAGTCATCGCGGCCCCGCCCATCAGGAGCCTGCCGGAATGCGTACAAGTCTCTCCAACAACATCGCGCTGAATCTGCCCGCCTCTGCCCTCGACCAGCCAATACCCGACACGGGTCTGGCCGAACCGTTACAACTCAGCCCGCGCCTGCACAACCGCGACCTGGCACCGACCCGGGCCGAAGGTCGGCGCTGGGGCAAATACAGCATCTTCGCCCTGTGGACCAACGATGTGCACAACATCGCCAACTACTCGTTCGCCATCGGTCTGTATGCGTTGGGCCTGGGCGGCTGGCAGATTCTGCTGTCGCTGGGGATCGGCGCCGCTCTGGTGTACTTCTTCATGAACCTGTCCGGCTACATGGGGCAGAAAACCGGGGTGCCGTTTCCGGTGATCAGCCGGATCAGTTTCGGCATCCACGGCGCGCAGATTCCGGCGTTGATTCGCGCGGTGATCGCCATCGCCTGGTTCGGGATTCAGACGTATCTGGCGTCGGTAGTGTTTCGCGTGCTGCTGACGGCGATTCACCCCGGTTTCGCCGATTACGACCACAACTCGATTCTCGGCCTGTCGACGCTGGGCTGGGTGTGCTTCGTAGCGATCTGGTTCGTGCAGCTGGCGATTCTCGCCTACGGCATGGAAATGGTTCGCCGTTACGAGGCTTTTGCCGGCCCGGTGATTCTGCTGACCGTCGCCGCCCTCGCCGCGTGGATGTACACCCAGGCCAACGCGACCATTGCCTGGTCGATCCGCGAACCGCTGAGCGGTGGCGAAATGTGGCGCAACATCTTTGCCGGCGGCGCCTTGTGGCTGGCGATCTACGGCACGCTGATCCTGAATTTCTGTGACTTTGCGCGTTCTTCGCCGTGCCGCAAGACCATCAAGGTCGGCAATTTCTGGGGCCTGCCGGTGAACATACTGGTATTCGCCGCCATCACCGTCCTGCTCTGCGGTGCGCAATTTCAGATCAACGGGCGGATCATCGAAAGCCCGACCGAAATCATCGCTTCGATCCCCAACACGTTTTTCCTGGTACTGGGTTGCCTGGCGTTCCTGATCGTCACCGTGGCGGTGAACATCATGGCCAACTTCGTCGCCCCGGCGTTCGTCCTCAGCAACCTGGCGCCGAAGTACCTGACCTTCCGCCGCGCCGGGCTGATCAGCGCGACCATCGCCGTGCTGATCCTGCCGTGGAACCTCTACAACAGCCCGCTGGTGATCGTGTATTTCCTCTCAGGTCTCGGCGCCCTGCTCGGCCCGCTGTACGGGGTGATCATGGTCGACTACTGGCTGATCCGCAAAGGCAGGATCAACGTCCCGCAGTTGTACAGCGAAGATCCCAACGGCGCTTATTACTACAGCCACGGAGTGAATTTCCGCGCGGTGGCGGCGTTCATTCCGGCAGCGCTGATCGCCATTGTCCTGGCGCTGGTGCCGGGCTTCCACAGCATCTCGCCGTTCTCCTGGCTGGTGGGCGCCGGCATTGCCGCGATGCTCTACCTGATCATCGCCAAACGTCAGCCGCACTACGCCGACGTCAGCGGCGAATCGATCGCCGTCGACAACGTCAGCCATTAACTTCCTTGCGGCCCGGGTTTGGGCCGCTGAACTGCCCGCAATAAGGACTTCCCATGCGTATTCTTGTGGTCAACGTCAACACCACCGAATCCATCACCCAGGCCATCGCCCGCTCGGCGCAGGCCGTCGCGTCTCCCGGTACGGAGATCGTCGGCCTCACGCCGTTCTTCGGCGCCGACTCGGTGGAAGGCAATTTCGAAAGTTACCTGGCGGCCATCGCCGTGATGGACCGGGTGATGTCCTACGACCAACCGTTCGACGCGGTGATTCAGGCCGGTTACGGCGAACACGGTCGCGAAGGTTTGCAGGAACTGCTCAACGTGCCGGTAGTGGACATCACCGACGCCGCCGCCAGTACCGCGATGTTTCTCGGTCACGCCTATTCGGTGGTGACCACGCTGGATCGCACCGTGCCGCTGATCGAGGACCGGCTGAAACTCTCGGGCCTGTGGGATCGCTGTGCCTCGGTGCGGGCCAGTGGTCTTGCGGTGCTGGAGCTGGAGCACGAACCACAGCGCGCACTGGAAGCCATCGTGCAACAAGCGGAACTGGCGGTGACTCAGGACAAGGCCGAGGTGATTTGCTTGGGCTGCGGCGGCATGGCCGGGCTGGATGAACAGATTCGTCGCCGCACCGGGGTGCCGGTGGTGGATGGCGTGACGGCGGCGGTGACCATTGCTGAATCGCTGGTGCGGCTGGGGTTGTCGACGTCCAAGGTGCGGACTTACGCGACGCCACGGCCGAAGCAGATCATTGGCTGGGCGGAGCGGTTTGCTCGCTGAGTTCACAGACGAATACCGAGTCGTATCCTTCGCGAGCAAGCCCGCTCCCACATTGGATCTGTGGCGTTCACAAATCCAATGTGGGAGCGGGCTTGCTCGCGAATGGGTCAACTCGGTGCCACGTCTTGCTCAGAAAGCACTGAACCGCCGAGCCAACCCTCGCTCTGCAAACTGCTCAATCACAAAATCGACAAACGCCCGAGTCTTGCCCGGCAACAATTTATGCTCGGCGTAATAGATCGAAATGTTGCCGTCATCGATGTACCAGTCCGGCAGCACGCGTTGCAATGTGCCGGCCTCGAGGTAACCCACGGCAAACGGCATGCTGACCAGCGCGATGCCCAGCCCTTGTGCTGCCGTAGCGCAGGCGGCTTCGGAGTCGCTCATGGTCATTCGCGTCTTGAGGGTCAAGGGCTGACAGAGCTGACTGCGGCCACTGATCAACTGCCAGGAGCGCACTCGACCGGTCTGCGGCGAACGAATCAGGATGCCATCGTGACGTTGCAGGTCATCAGGTTCGGCGATCGCTTCGTGCCTTTGCAGATAGTCAGCAGATGCGACCAACACACGATGCGCGGGTGCCAATCTGCGTGCGACCACGCCTTGGGGCAATTCAAAGCCGCCGCCAATCGCCGCATCGAAACCCTGCCCAATCAAATCGACCTGACGGTTATCAAAATGCCAGTCAGGGTTGATCGCCGGAAACCGACGTAAAAATTCTTGCAGCAATGGCACGATGTACAAGCGCCCGAATACCGTGCCCATGCTGACTTTCAACGTCCCCGCCGGCAGCCCCTCCACACTCGCCAGATTGGCCACCGCATTCTGAATCGTCGTCAAACTGCCACTGACCTGACTCAAAAACAGCTGGCCGGCCTCGGTCAGGGTCAGGCTGCGTGTACTACGCTGGAACAGCCGTACACCGAGCCGCACCTCGAGCTTCGCCACACTCTTGCCGACGGCGGCCGGGGTCAGGCTCAAGCGCCGGGCGGCTTCGGCAAAGCTGCCGACTTCGGCGCTGCGCACGAAGCATTCGATGCTGCTGAAAGTTTCCATGATCGCCACTATAAACTTCTGGTTTACACAGACTATAGCAATCATGGTCTACACGGTTGTCGATGCGAGGCCGATACTCGGCTCCAACAACAAGGCACCCCGCCTTGAATTTTCTGGAGATCGAACATGACCACTCAACACCTCAGCGGCAAAGTCGCTCTGATTCAAGGCGGTTCCCGTGGTATCGGCGCCGCCATCGTCAAACGCCTGGCCGCCGAAGGCGCCGCTGTCGCATTCACCTACGTCAGCTCCACCGCCAAGGCCGAAGAGTTGCAGAACAGCATCACCGCCAGCGGCGGCAAAGCCTTGGCGATCAAGGCCGACAGCGCCGATGAAGCCGCAATCCGCAATGCTGTCAGCGCCACCGTCGAAGCCTTTGGCCGCCTGGATATTCTGGTGAACAACGCCGGCGTCCTGGCCATCGCGCCGCTGGAAGACTTCAAACTGGAAGACTTCGACCAGACCCTGGCGATCAACGTGCGCAGCGTGTTCATCGCGTCTCAGGAAGCCGCCAGACACATGGGCGAAGGCTCGCGCATCGTCAACATCGGCAGCACCAACGCCGACCGCATGCCCTTCGGCGGTGGCGGGGTGTACGCGATGAGCAAATCGGCACTGGTCGGCCTGACCAAAGGCCTGGCCCGTGATCTGGGCCCGCGCGGCATCACCATCAACAACGTGCAGCCCGGCCCGGTCGACACTGACATGAACCCGGCCCATGGCGATTTCGCCGAGAGCCTGATCCCGCTGATGGCCGTCGGTCGTTACGGCACCGCCGATGAAATCGCCGGTTTCGTCGCTTATCTGGTCGGCCCGGAAGCCGGTTACATCACCGGTGCCAGCCTGACCATCGACGGTGGTTTTGGCGCCTGATTGCGCTGAATCCCGGATACAAAAAACGCCGCGCCTCCTTACAGAGGGCGGCGTTTTTTTATCGGCGCTTATTGGCTGATCAAGCCCATTCCAGCGCCGGCAAACCGCAGGCACTCGGGGTGAACGCCTTGAGCGTGCGCAGAATCCCGTCGGCATGCGCGTATTTTTCATCGGCCATGGCCGCGTCGGGAATCGCAATGGCAGTCATTCCCGCCGCTTTCGCGGCGGTGACGCCAAACGGCGAATCCTCGAAGACCAGACAGTCTTCAGGCGCTACACCCAGACGCCGGGCGGCGGTGAGAAAGATGTCCGGCGCCGGTTTTGCTGCGCCAACTTCCGGGTCGTCGGCGGTGACGATGAAATCGAACAGGGCAAACCAGTCGCGGTGCAAGGTGGTTTTCTGGCCGAACGACTGCCGCGACGAACTGGTGCCCACGGCGATCGGAATGTTGTGCGCCTTGAGGTGACGAATCAGCTCCTCCGCGCCCGGCATGGCCTGGGCCTTGGGAAAGCGTTCACGCATCAGTGGTTCGCGGATCAGCAGAAACTCTTCGGCGCTGATCGGCAGATCCAGCGCCTGCACCACGTAGTTCGCCAGATCATTGGCCCCGCGACCGATGATGTTCTGTTTGATGCTCCAGTCGAAGGTCCGCCCGTAACGCTCGGCGATGAGCGAGGTGACCTCGGTGTAGATGCCTTCGGTGTCCAGCAGCAAACCGTCCATGTCGAAAATCACGGCCTTGATCGGGCCAAACGTCTTCATCGGTGCATTCATCATCGGATCCGTTATCAAAAACATCCCGGGCGGCCCAAACGGCGCCGCTACGCGGATCTGATTAATGGGTTCAGCAGCATAGCGAGGCCAGCGGACATTGAGCAACGGGCAATGTTTACGGGCGGTGGAATGACTCGCTGACATTTAGCGAAATGCCCTACAGATAACGCCTACTTTCCCGACTTCTTTCCATGTTGATCCCCCGCAAAGTCCGCGCACCTCTTTCATGTGCGCGAGTGCTTGCGAATGTTCCAAACCGATCGGCTCCTGGCCCTGAACAACAGCATCGGCCTGCTGGTGGTTGCCGCCCTGAACCCGCAACACCCGGACTTCGAAACGCTGATCCGCGAGTTCCGCCTGTGCCTGAACAACTACGAGGCCTGGGCCGAGCAGCTCTGGACGGGAACCGCGCTGGATGTCGAGCAGGTGTTCAAGGTCGGTGACCACGTCCGTCTAAGCGCGCCCGTTAAATCCCGCCAGCCGATCCAGACCTTGGTGGTCATGTGCCCCGCCAGCGGCCCGTTGACCTTGGTGCACCTGTTCGAGGCGGCGCGGTTCGTACCGATCGGCGATACCCCGGTGATGCTGGAACCGGTGATCGGCGAAATCGACGGGGTATTGAGTTTCGGTGAACCACTGCGCCATACCATCGGCCCGAGCGGCATTCTGGAAGTCAGCGACTGCGACCGGGGCCAGCGTTACCGCATCACCTTCTTTCCTGATGTTTCCACCGACCATATCCAAGCGCTGTACGCCTCCTATGAAGAGATTCTGGACGGGATGGAGGTCTGGCTTCGCCAGGAGTGGGACGGGTTTCAGCCGCTGTGGGCGGAGTTTTCCGGCGCCGGTTTGGCTGATCGTTACCAGCAGTTGCAACAGGCCGACTGGCGCGGTTTCGAGAAAGCCCTGCACGACATCTGGGATGACGTTAAACAGCTGTTTGCCCTGCTCGCCGACCTGCAGGCCAACAGCGAAAAACTCCTGCAGTACCTGAGCGATGTCGAGCTGCAAGCGCTACTCGACGCCTCCAGCGAGGCTATCGCCAATGGCTTGCTGATCCTTAGTGACGAGCCGTTGCTGTTTATCCATCTGGCAGCGTTCACCAGTTGGCTGAAGATGCTGCCGCCGCAGTATCTGGCAGAAGTAGTGGCCGAAGTCCGGGTCGAGTTGTTGATCAGTTTTCTGCTGATGCGCGTTTCCGGCGGCGTTGGCGTGCCCGTGCGACTGAGCAGCAAGGTGCTGAGCAAGATCAAGTCGCCCCGGGCGCGGCAATGGCTGGCCGCATCGGCCTTGCGCCTGAGCGAACTGACCTCCACTGCGGATCTGAGCAAGCACGCGGGCGCGTTGAAGCCATTGATGGTCAATGCACGCAATGTGTCTTTGAAGCCGACACCAGCGATCCCTCTGAACATTCGCCAGGCCGACTCGGTCGTGCTGAGTGTTCCGAATCCGGCGCCGATGGCGCGGGAAAAGTCGCGGAACACCACCCGGATGGAGCGTCACGAACCCCGCGACGATGCTTCGAACCAGGCTAAAAACCCCAACGGCGACAGCGCCGATTGCGCGCCGCTGACCTGTACCAACGGTTGCCCGGTGTCGATGGTCACCGGCGAAGAGCTGCTGACCCTGACCGATGGCACGCTCGATGGTTTGCTGCCGTTCGAGTTCACCCGGTTGTACCGCACCAGCGCGGTGGAGATCGATGTCGGGCTGGGGTTTGGCTGGAGTCATTCGCTGGCGCATCGGCTGGAGTTTGATGGCGAGGCGGTGGTCTGGGTCGATCACGAGAACCGCCGCACGCGGTTTCCGTTGCCCAGCGTTGAGCGCCCGGCGATTCACAACAGCCTGTCGCGGGCGGCGATTTTTCTCGGCGATGAGCCAGAGGAACTGATCCTCGCGCTGGCCGGGGATACAGCGCGGTTTTATCACTTTCGTGCCGGGCGGCTGGTGGCGGTCAGTGATGCGTATGGCAATCGTCTGATCGTTTCTCGCGATCATCAGCAGCGGATTGTCCGCCTGGACAATGGCGCGGGTCGCTCGCTGCTGTTGCGCTATGACCGGGCGCATCTGGTCGCGGTTGATTACCAGGTGCTTGAGGCTGATGGCTGGCGCACCGAGCAAACGCTGGTCAGTTATTGCTACGACGCGCGTCAGCGGTTGTTGGCCGCGACCAATGCGGTCGGTGACAGCGAGCGTTACGACTACGACGATCAGCACGTCATCCTGCAGCGGCAACTGACCGGCGGCGCGAGCTTTTTCTGGGAGTGGGAGCGCTCGGGCAAGGCGGCGCGCTGCGTGCGGCACTGGGCGTCGTTCGCGCAGATGGACACCCGTTACGTCTGGGCCGATGACGGCAGCGTCGCGGTGCACTACGTCGATGGCAGCGAAGAAACCTACGTCCACGATGACAGCGCACGGCTGGTGCGCAAGGTCGCGGCCGATGGCGGTGAGCACCTCAAGGCTTATGACGATCAGGGCCGGCTGATCGCCGAGCAGGATCCGCTGGGCGCGGTCACCGAATACCGTTACGACGACGTCGGACGGCTGATCGCGCTGCTTCCGCCGGACGATGAGCCAACGTCCTACGAGTACCGCAACGGTTTCCTGCACAGCCGTTCTCGCGGCGAGGCGGTGTGGACGTTTCGGCGCAACGCCGAGGGCGATGTCACCGAGGCGGTCGATCCTGACGGCCAGGTCACCCATTACTACTACGACACGCGCGGGCAGTTGCTGTCGATCCGCTATCCGGACACCAGCCGGCACAAGTTGTCGTGGAACGACCTCGGGCAACTGATCGAGGAAACCCTGCCTGACGGTGGTGTGCGGCGCTTTTCCTACGACGCGCTGGGGCGACGGACGACCACTTGCGACGAACACGGCGCGATCACCCGCCAGCAGTGGGACGCGGTTGGCCGACTGGTTCAAACGACATTTCCTACAGGCGCCACTCGCGCCTACAGCTATGGCGCTTACGGCCAAGTCACTGCCGAGCGCGACGAACTCGGGCGCATCACCCGCTACGAGTATGACGACGACCTGCATCTGGTCTCGCGCAAGATCAACCCCGACGGCACGCGGGTGCAGTACCGCTACGACCATGCGCAACTGCTGCTGACGGAAATCGAGAACGAGTCCGGGGAAAAGTACCGCCTGGACTACACGCCCACCGGATTGATCCGACAGGAAACCGGCTTCGATGGTCGGCGCACCGCTTACGCCTACGACCGCAACGGGCACCTGCTGGAAAAGACCGAGTTCGGCGATGACGGCTCGACGCTGGTCACCGTCTACGCGCGTGATGCGGCCGGGCGCTTGCTGCTGAAAACCCTGCCCGACGGAGTTGAGGTGGCTTACACCTATGACCGACTGGGCCGTTTGACCGGGGTCGATGACGGTCAAAAGCATCCACTGGCCTTTGAATATGACCGGCAGGACCGGCTGATCACCGAGCATCAGGGCTGGGGCACCTTGCGGTATGTCTACGACGCCTGCGGCCAGCTCAAGCGCCAGCGTCTGCCGGACAACAGCAAGCTCGACTATCACTACGCCAAGGGCGGCGCGCTGACCGCCATCGACCTCAATGGCACGCGGCTGAGCAGCCACGTCTATCAATCGGGTCGCGAACAACAACGCCAACAAGGCCTGCTGCGCAGCGATTATGCCTACGACGATCAGGGACGTTTGCTGGCCCACGCTGTAGGCCATCAGCACGACTCGCTGTATCGCCGGGATTATGCCTACAGCGCCAACGGCAACCTCGAGCACATCGCCGACAGCCGCCATGGCCAGCGCACCTATGGCTATGACGCCCTCGACCGCTTGATCCGCGTGCGTCACTCGCGCGACGAACTGCCGGAATCCTTCGCCCACGACCCGGCCGGCAACCTGCTGATGCAGGATCGCGCCGGCCCGACGCGGATCAAGGGCAACCGCCTGCTGATGCAGGGCGATCGCCATTACGACTACGACGCCTTCGGCAACCTGATCCGCGAGCGTCGTGGCCGCGACCAGCAACTCGTCACCGAATACCGCTACGACTGCCAACACCGCCTGATCGGCCTGACCCGCGCCGACGGCCAAACCGCGACCTACCAATACGACGCCTTCGGCCGGCGCATTCGCAAAACCGTCGACGGCCAGACCACCGAGTTCTTCTGGCAAGGCGACCACCTCGTCGCCGAAAGCGGCCCTAACCACCACCGCAGCTACGTCTACGAACCCGGCACCTTCCGCCCACTGGCGCTGCTCGACGGCAAAGGTCCGAAAAAGGCCTGCCCGTTCTACTACCAACTCGACCACCTCGGCACGCCGCAGGAACTGACCGACTACAGCGGCGAAATCGTCTGGTCAGCGCAATACGACGCCTACGGCAAGGTGTCGGCGATCACCCTCGCGGGCGAGGACTACCTGGACCAGCCGCTGCGCTTTCAGGGGCAGTATTTCGATGCGGAAAGCGGGCTGCATTACAACCGGCATCGGTATTACGACCCGAGGTTGGGGCGGTATTTGACGCCGGATCCCATCAAGTTGGCGGGTGGGTTGAATCAGTATCGGTATGTGCCGAATCCGACGGGATGGGTGGATCCGTTGGGGTTGAACTCCAATTGTCCGCCGCCGAATAAGCCAGGCTGTGAGGTGCCGGGTGGGATTGGCGGGGCTAAGGTTGACGAGGGTGAGCCGAAACTACCGACCATTGCTCACAATATAGATCCGAAAACTTTGAAGCGTGTACATACAATAGAGGGAAAAACCTCAACCAGGACAGTCGAAGATTATAAAAATAAAATGCGCAACGGATACGGCCCAACCGATCCCATCACCGTAATAGAACATGACGGCAACCTATATATCTTGGACGGACACCATCGCGCAGCAGCTGCACGACAAACTTCGACCAATGTGACAATCAAACTCATAACAGATCTAAAAACGTATAACGGAGCTCTAAGAAGTATTGAAGATGTATTGGAATCAGCAAACAATGTGGGCCTGGACAGGTTGGAGCACCGGAGAAGAAGATGAGCGATCAAAATGAAGCTTTGGACATCCTGATAAATGACTTTATCTCCATGGTAGAGTCCAGCACGCTGATATTTGAGCGCAAATTTGGCACTCGTGACATTCGACGGCTCTGGTACACCAAGACAATAAAGCGACGAGGAAGAGTCACTCGAGGCGTTAAATATGAATTGCATGGTGTTGGCTGCCGCATCAATCTATCGACAGGAAGCGTAGATTTTGACTATGGCCCAAACGGTGAAATTAATGGGTTTGATACTTGGCGCCTATACAATTTTGCCCGCGAAAGACCATCTAAACATAGGAAATATTGCGATGAAAAAATCATTAAAAAAGAACTGGAAGAATATCTTAATTTAAAAAAAATCAAAAAAATGTCAGCCTTCAGTAACCTGTATGTATGGGCTGACTCAAAAGAAACCGATTAAACATGACCACGAAAAGGGCCTGTTCACTCAGGCCCTTAAAAACAAATCCAAATTTTCAATCCACCTTACTCCCCCTCACTGCTCATCCTCATCCTCCTCATACTCCATATCTGCCTCATCCGCATCATTCAACGGCACCGTCGCATCATCCATCAGCGACCCCGGATCCTCGTTCCCCGGATCATTGATAAACGGCAGACCACTCGGGCCTTTTTCTTCCTTGCCTTCGGTTTCGGGCGTCATGGCAAACCTCTACGTCTGGTGGGTTGTATAACGTTCGAAAAGCCTTACAGCCAATCGTTCCAGTGTCCGACCGCCAGAAACGAAAAACCCGGCGCCAGGCCGGGTTTGTTTTCGAATACTCAATCAGTGATGACGGTTTTTATGTTTGTACTTGTTGTGCTTGTGACCACCACCGGAATGAGCTCTGCCACCGTCGTCACCTAGGTTGTTGCCCACCGCACCACCCGCTGCGCCGCCCAAACCGGCACCAATGGCCGAACCGGTGGAGCCGCCCAAGCTGTTGCCGACCACCGAGCCGCCGGCAGCGCCGAGACCACCGCCAATGGCGGCTTCGGTGCGATTGTGTTTATTCGCCCCGACCGCGCTGCCCGCCGCACCGCCGACGCCTGCGCCAACCGCGGCACCAGTGCTGCCACCGAGCTGGCCACCGACCACGTTACCGAGTACACCGCCCAAACCGCCACCTACGGCGGCGCTGCCATCTCCGGCGGCCATCGCACCTTGAGCGATGAATAATCCGAAAAACAGTGCAGACAATGACAAGCGCATTTGAACCTCACAGTTCCCGAATCGGGAGGGTATGCCCATAGGGCCTATGTCAGATTGGAGACACTTTTCGAGAAAACGTTCAGCCATGAAAAAGCCCGACATCGAGCCGGGCTTTTTCTGACAAACAAACGTTCGATATCAGTGACGCTTGTGACCTTTGGACAGGTTAGCGCCGACGGCACCACCCGCAGCGCCACCAAGACCGGCGCCAATGGTTGCACCATTCCGGCCGCCCAGGCTGTTGCCGATCACCGAACCACCGGCCGCGCCAACACCACCACCAATAGCCGCTTTGGTGCGGCTGCCCTTGCCGGCAGCCATCGCACTGCCCGCCGCGCCTGCAACACCGGCACCAATCGCTGCGCCAGTGCTGCCGCCCATCTTCTGGCCGACCACGTTACCCAGCGCGCCACCCAGACCGCCGCCGAGTGCAGCAGTACCCTCACCGGCGACCGCACCTTGAGCAACCAGAAGCCCCAGAACCAGAGCAGGCAATGTTAGACGCATGACGAAAACCTCAAAAATAGGGAGATCAAAAGGGGCCGAGATTGAAAGCTGCCGACGCGCTGAAGTCCAGACAAATCAGCTGCCGCCGCGCACTTGGCGCCGATTGGACAGCGATTTCGCCAAAGGTTTTATCGCAGGCAAAAAAAAGCCCGCTGGGGAGACGGGCTGGAGACTTGCTTTCTAACGGATGGCTTCACCCTACGTCCGTGGACGTGAAAAGTTTGTGAAAAACACCAACCCCGTCCAAGAGTTTGTAGGAGATTTCCTTTTCATAAACAGCAGGCATAAAAAACCCCGTTCATAGACGGGGTCGTTCGGTCTCACTTTATTTTCTTGAGCGGGCCGAGACCTTTGGAAGGAATTTGGCTTTCGGCCCCTTGGGTGCCGTGGACTTGATCTTGCCGGTCTGCACCGGATCCTCGCCAAAGCCCGATTGGTACTCCGTCTGGCCGCAACGGACACAGTTGTTGAATGAAAATTCGGCTCCATCGTCTTCGATATACGGGTCAGTCATAGCCTCTCCCCTTTGCAATAGATCGACACCGGCAAAGCCCTTTTGCCTGAAAAAATATCGACCTCCAAGGCTTTTGAGACTAGCCGGTCATTACCGGACTTGTGGTTCAGTTAGACCGATGCCCGACGAATGGCCTACACCTGCTCAACATCCGAACCAACCGTTGATCTCACAACGCTAAAGATTCCCGACCACAGGCCGTTGCCCTTTTTCATACAAATGAATCTCAAGGAGAGAATATGAAAATCAACGGATTCCCGGAAATGCCTGTCGTAAAACTCACGGACGAACAAATCGCTGCCGGCAAAGCCGCCGGTGAAAAATTCAAGGAAAAGCTCGCTTCAGGCGACATCACCATCACCTACCCGGACAAACCGGTTCTGACCCCTGGCGTTATCTACCACCCGAGTCAGCCGGCCGATCCGACGCCCTCCACCGGCACCCCGCCGATGGTCGCAATCGATACGCCCCTGACCTATGACGCCCACGGGCTTGTCATCCTCAAGCCACAGGGCTGATCGAAAGCAGAAAAGCAAAAAGCCCATTCATCATCTGAATGGGCTCGCTTGAACACCGCGACTGCATCAACGCAACTTGACCGCCGTACCCGTCGCGAACACCACAACCATGCCACCCTTGCCCGCCGGCATGCTGATCTCGAAATCCAGCCCGACCACCGCATCCGCCTGCAACGCCCGCGCCCGTTCCTTGATCTCGTCCGTCGCCTGAACCCGCGCCTCTTTCAACGCACGCTCCAGCGTCTGCGAGCGCCCACCGAAAAAATCGCGCATGCCGGCAAACATGTCACGGATCACGTTGACGCCCTGCACCGACTCCGCGCTGACAATGTCCAGGTACGCGGTGATCTGTCGGCCTTCGATGGCGTGGGTGGTGGAGATGATCATGGGAACAGTCCTTTTTTCTACGGATAAAGCGACGATTGTAATGCGCTATGGCAAATCAGGCCGAGCACTTGCACGCATGACAGGCGCAGCGGATTAAAATCCAGACGCCAGAAACCACAAAACCCCTGATCTCTTTCGAAATCAGGGGTTTTGCGTATTGAATGTGGCGGTGAAGGAGAGATTCGAACTCTCGATACAGTTTCCTGTATACACACTTTCCAGGCGTGCTCCTTAAGCCACTCGGACACTTCACCGTATCTCTTCAAACATGTTCTGTCTGTCGAGGCGCGCTAATGTAGTCGAAAGCTTTTCTGATGGCAAACTTTTTTTCAGAATTTTCATGCGGTTAAGACAAAAAGGCGTTTCGCCCCACCCTAGGCGATGGCAAACCGGCCAATCTCTGGTGACGGCCACCCTTCTATATAGAAGCAGAACGGTGTGCTACGCCGGGCGCGGCCGGAAACGGTGACCGGCGAGTCAGTCACAGCGCTTTACCTGGCCTACGGCGGTGGGTAACGTCTGCCCATCTTTCTTACAAGGAATAGCGTCATGAGTGAGTTGATTGCCTACCACCTCGAAGACGGTATCGCGACCCTGACCTTGAACAACGGCAAGGTCAATGCCATTTCCCCGGACGTGATTGCGGCGTTCAACGCGGCGCTGGATCAGGCGAAGACTGATCGTGCCATCGTGATCATTACCGGTCAGCCGGGGATTCTGTCGGGCGGCTATGACTTGAAGGTGATGACCGCCGGGCCTAAAGAAGCCGTGGCGCTGGTGACTGCGGGTTCGACACTCGCCCGTCGCCTGCTGTCCCACCCGTTTCCGGTGATCGTTGCCTGCCCAGGCCACGCCGTGGCCAAAGGTGCATTCCTGCTGCTGTCCGCCGACTACCGCATCGGTGTCGACGGCCCGTTCAGCATCGGTCTGAACGAAGTGCAGATCGGCATGACCATGCACCACGCCGGCATCGAGCTGGCGCGTGATCGTCTGCGTCGTTCGGCGTTCCACCGTTCGGTGATCAACGGCGAGATGTTTGATCCGAAAAGCGCGGTGGATGCCGGTTTCCTCGACAAGGTGGTGGCTGCCGAAGAGCTGCAAGGCGCAGCCCTGGCCGCGGCGCGTCAGTTGAAGAAGATCAACATGAACGCGCACAAGAACACCAAGCTCAAAGTGCGCAAGGCGCTGCTCGAAGCCCTCGACAACGCGATCATCCAGGATCAGGAACATCTGGGCTAAGCCCGCGCTCCCGAGCCAAAGAATAGCCCGACCGTCGTGTCGGGCTTTTTCTTGCGCGTTCGATTGATCGAGCGTCGACTGCTCTAGCTCGGGTCTGACAATCAACTCGGAAACATGCGCTCAAACATCGCCTATCTCCGGACTCTATAGCAGCAATTGCCGAAAACAGTGCACATCCGTACACTGCGCCACCTTTTGTCCCGGTGGGGCCTGAAAATGCTGTTTGTGTTTCGTATGTTATTGATGGGCCTGCACTTTATTCTGGCCGGCGTGTTGGGGGTGATCCTCGGGCTGTGCCGACCGTTCAATCCGGACAACAGCCGACTGTGCGCCCGCCTCTACGCCCTTCCGGCCATGTGCATCCTGCGTTTGCGGGTGAAGTCCGACGTCGGTCCGTTGATGAATAAGCCCGATAGCTGCGTGATCGTTGCCAACCATCAGTCCAACTACGACCTGTTCGTGTTCGGCAACGTGGTGCCACGCAGGACCGTATGCATCGGCAAGAAGAGCCTGAAATGGGTGCCGCTGTTCGGGCAACTGTTCTGGCTCGCGGGCAACGTGTTGATTGATCGTGGCAACGCGCACAAGGCGCGCAAGTCGATGCTCACCACCACCCACACCTTGCAGCACGAAGACACGTCGATCTGGGTATTCCCGGAGGGCACGCGCAACCTCGGTGAAGAACTGCTGCCGTTCAAGAAAGGCGCGTTCCAGATGGCGATCGCCGCCGGTGTGCCGATCGTGCCGGTGTGCGTCAGCAGCTACATCAAGCACATGCGCCTGAACCGCTGGCGCAGCGGGAAAATTCTCATACGCTCGCTGCCGGCGATTCCTACAGCCGGGCTGACCATGGATGACATGCCCATGCTCATGTCCCAGTGCCGCGAGCAGATGCGCGAATGCATCGCCGCGATGGATCAGCAGCTGCAGGCTGCGTAAAAAAACCCGCCTTGTGCGGGTTTTCTTTTGCCGGGTGAACTGTACAGATTTCACTGACTCTCAAGCAGCGACACAGCTAAGCTGAAGCCTTGTATTCCCTGCCATCTGCCAAGAAGAAGTGAACCACTACCATGGGTCGAGTTGTTGCTGCTGCGGTTTACAGCGCCGGTAAGAAAGTCACTAATATCACGCTTGACGAAGGCGCCGCCTGGGCCGCAAAAACCGGACATTTTGTCTGGATCGGCCTGGAAGAGCCGGACGCTCAGGAGCTGGCCAATCTGCAGCGCCAGTTCAACCTGCACGAACTGGCCATTGAAGACGCCCTGGAAAAACACAGCCGGCCGAAGCTGGAAACCTTTGGTGACGCCTTGTTTATCGTCACCTACTCGCCGATCCGCGAACATGGGATCTTGCAGTTCATCGAAACGCACATCTTCGCCGGCAAGGGCTACATCATCACCGCCCGCAACGGCCACTCGGCGTCCTACGCGCATGTCCGCCAACGCTGTGAGGCGCGGCCGCTGTTGCTGGAGCACGGCGAAGATTTCGTCCTGTATGCGCTGCTGGATTTCGTCATCGAAAACTACCAGCCGGTGGGCGAAGCGATTCATGCCGAGATCGATGAACTGGAGCGCAACGTGCTGTGCAGTGCGTTGAACGAGCATGACATTCAGAAACTCCACGGCCTGCGCCGCGACGTGTTGCGCCTGCGCCGCTATGCAGCGCCGATGGTGGAGATTGGCGAGGAGCTGCAGAAGCTGAGCTTTCCGTTCATCGACAAGAACATGCGCCCGTACTTCCGCGATGTGCAGATTCACGTCACGCGGCAAATGGAAGACCTGACCACGCTGGCGGACATCGCCAGCCAGACCATCGAGGTCGGTGTGTTGCTGGAAGCGTCGCGGCAGAGTGTGGTGCAACGCAAGTTTGCCGCGTGGGCGGCGATTCTGGCATTCCCGACGGCGGTGGCGGGGATTTACGGGATGAACTTCCAGAACATGCCGGAGCTGAGCTGGCACTACGGCTATTTCGCTGTGTTGGGGTTTATTACGGTGGGGTGTGTGAGTTTGTGGGCGAGTTTCAAGAGGTCGGGGTGGTTGTAGTCCTGTGGCGAGGGAGCTTGCTCCCGCTGGGGTGCGAAGCGCCCCCATACAGACATCAAGTTGCCGTAAATTACGGCTGCTGCGCATCCGAGCGGGAGCAAGCTCCCTCGCCACATAGGTAAATGTCAGGTCTTAAATCGCTGCAGCTTCTGGCTTGTGCGCCACAAAACGCATCATCCATTCCGCCACCGTGGTGCCATGGTGCTCCTGCTCCAGGCTGGCCACGCCTTTCGAGTAGATCTGCGAACCCAGCGCTTCCTGGCGCAGATCCAGCAGCGCCCGCGAATAGTCGTGAATGAATTCCGGGTGCCCCTGGAAGCACAGCACCTGATCGTTGATGTGGTACGCGGCAAACGGGCAGAAATCGCTGGAGGCAATAACCGTGGCGTTTTCCGGCAGCGCAGTGACCTGATCCTGGTGGCTGATCAGCAGCGTCAGCTCTTCACGCACCGGACTCATCCACGGCGCCTTGGCCGCCAGTTTGTAGTTGTGGGTGCCGACGCCCCACCCCTGGCTGGCGCGCTCGCTCTTGCCACCTAGCAGCAGCGCCAGCAATTGATGGCCGAAGCACACGCCGAGCAGCTTGTCGCCACGCTCGTAGCGGGTCAGCAGGTATTGCTTGAGGGTCTGGATCCACGGGTCGGTGCCGAACGAATCGGCCTTGCTGCCGGTGATCAGGTACGCATCGAAGGTCAGGTCGTCGCTGGGGTATTCGCCCTGCATCACGTTGTACACGGTGAACTCGGCGGCAATCGGTTGCTGCGAGAACAGGCGCTGAAACATCTGCCCGTAACCCTGATATTGATCGACCAGTTCCGGACGCAGGATGTCGGTTTCCAGAATGCAGATGCGTAGCGACATAAAAAATACCTGACACGTGATGGGAATAATGAACACCCCAGAGCCTGCCTTGAAACACCCCGGCAAGGCAAGCCCCGCAACGTTCAGCCGATCACTTAAACAGCTCGCCTTTCGCGGCTTTTTCCAGCAGCAGGGCCGGTGGCGCAAAGCGCTCGCCGTACTGCTCGGCCAGATACTGCGCGCGTGCGACGAAGTCCTGCACCCCGTACTGATTGATGAATTGCAAGGCGCCGCCGGTCCACGGCGCAAATCCGATGCCGAAGATCGAGCCGACGTTGGCATCCGCTGTCGAGGTCAGCACGCCCTCCTCCACGCAGCGCACGGTTTCCAGGGCTTGCACGAACAGCAGACGATCACGCACATCCTTCGGCGAAATCTGCCCGTCGGCCTTCTCGAAGCGCGTCTTCAACTCCGGCCACAGATGTTTCTGACCACCCGCCGGGTAATCGTAGAAACCACCGCCAGCGGCTTTGCCCGGGCGCTTGTATTCGTTGAGCAGCAAGTCAATCACGGCGAAGGCCGGGTGTTCTATCAGCGGTTTCCCTTCCGCTTGCAGGTCTTTGGCCGTTTGCTGACGGATATGGCTCATCAGGCTGAGGGAAACTTCGTCGGAGATCGCCAGCGGCCCGACCGGCATCCCGGCCTTGCGCGCTTCGGTCTCGATCATCGGCGCGCTCACGCCCTCGCCGAGCATGGCGATGCCTTCATTGGTGAAGGTGCCAAACACCCGCGAGGTAAAGAAGCCGCGACTGTCATTGACCACGATCGGGGTTTTCTTGATTTGCAGGACGAAGTCGAAACCGCGCGCCAGGGTTTCAGCACTGGTCTGCGCACCTTTGATGATTTCCACCAACGGCATTTTGTCCACCGGGCTGAAGAAGTGCAGACCGATGAACTTAGTCTGATCGGGTACTGCGGTCGCCAGCCCGGTGATCGGCAAGGTCGAAGTGTTGGAGGCAATCACCGCGTCAGCACCGACAATCTTTTGCGCTGCCGACGAGACCTTGGCCTTGAGTTCGCGATCCTCGAACACCGCCTCGATGATCAGATCACAACCCGCCAGATCCGCATCATTTTCAGTGATGTGAATCCGCGCCAGCACCGCTTCGCGCTTTTCGGCCGTCATCTGGCCACGGGCGACTTTCTTGTCCAGCAGCGCCGCCGAATGGGCCCTGCCCTTCTCGGCCGCCGCCAGGTTGATATCCTTGAGCACCACATCGATACCAGCCGAGGCACTGACGAAGGCGATCCCGGCGCCCATCATGCCCGCACCGAGCACGCCGACCTTGCGCGTGACATATGGCGCAAAACCCTGCGGCCGCGAACTGCCGGCGTTGATCTCGTTGAGCTGGAACCAGAAGGTGCCGATCAGGTTTTTCGAGATCTGCCCGGTGGTCAGTTCGGTGAAATAGCGGGTTTCGATCAGGTGCGCGGTGTCGAAATCGACCTGCGCGCCCTCCACCGCCGCACAGAGGATTTTCTCCGGCGCGGGCAGCGTGCCCTGAGTCTTGCTGCGCAGGATCGACGGCGCTATCGCCAGCATCTGCGCGACTTTCGGATTCGACGGTGTGCCGCCGGGGATCTGATAGCCCTTCACGTCCCAACGCTGTACCGCGCCCGGGTTCGCGACAATCCAGGCGCGCGCCTTGGCCAGCAACTCGTCACGATCCGCCGCCAGTTCATCGATCAGACCGGCCTGCAATGCCTGTTGCGGGCGCACCTTTTTGCCTTCGAGCAAGTACGGCAAGGCTTTTTCGATGCCGAGCATACGCACCATGCGCACCACCCCGCCGCCGCCCGGCAGCAGACCCAGCGTCACTTCCGGCAGACCGAGCTGCACCGCCGCATCGTCCAGCGCCACCCGGTGATGGCAGGCCAGACAGATTTCCCAGCCACCGCCGAGCGCGGCGCCGTTGATCGCCGCGACCACCGGTTTGCCGAGGGTTTCCAGGGTGCGCAACTGCCCCTTGAGGCTCAGCACCATGTCATAGAACGCTTTGGCCTCGGGTTTGCCGACCTTGATCAGCTCATTGAGGTCGCCGCCGGCAAAGAAGGTTTTCTTCGCCGAGGTGATGATCACCCCGGCGATGCTGTCTTTTTCCGCCACTAGCCGCGCAACGCAGGCGCCCATGGCATCGCGGTACACGGCGTTCATGGTGTTGGCGCTCTGGCCCGGCATGTCGATGGTCAACACGACGATGGCGTCCTGGCCTTTTTCGTAACGAATGGCTTCGCTCATAACAAGGTTTCCTTGAATTCGGGGCTCAGAGGCGTTCGATGATGGTGGCAATGCCCATGCCGCCGCCGACGCACAGCGTCGCCAGGCCGTAGCGCAGGCGCCGGGTTTCCAGTTCATCGAGCAAGGTGCCGAGGATCGCGCAACCGGTCGCGCCCAGCGGGTGGCCCATGGCGATCGAGCCGCCGTTGACGTTGACTTTGTCCGGGTCCACCGCCATGTCCTTGATGAACTTGAGCACCACCGAGGCAAATGCCTCATTGACCTCGAACAGGTCGATGTCTTCCACGCGCAGCCCCGCCTTGGCCAGGGCCTTGCGCGTGGCCGGCGCCGGGCCGGTAAGCATGATCGTCGGGTCGGTGCTGGTGACGGCCGTGGCGACGATCCGGGCCCGTGGTTGCAGGCCGAGCGCACGACCCTTGGCTTCGGAGCCGATCAACATCAGCGCCGCACCGTCAACGATCCCGGAGCTGTTGCCCGGCGTGTGCACGTGGTTGATCCGCTCGACGTGGCTGTAAACCCGCAGCGCGGTGGCATCAAAACCCATCTGGCCGATCATTTCGAAACTTGGCTTGAGTTTGCCGAGGCCTTCCATCGTCGACTCGGCGCGAATGAATTCGTCGTGATCGAGCAGGATGATGCCGTTCTGATCCTGCACCGGCACCAGCGACTTGTTGAACGAGCCGTCGGCCCGCGCCCGTGCAGCTTTTTGCTGCGAGTGCAACGCGTAGGCATCGACATCCTCACGGCCGAAGCCCTCAAGGGTGGCGATCAGGTCCGCACCAACGCCCTGCGGGGTGAAGTGGCTGTGCAGATTGGTTTGCGGATCCAGTGCCCAGGCGCCGCCGTCGCTGCCCATCGGCACCCGCGACATCGACTCGACGCCACCGACCACCACCAGATCCTCGAAGCCCGAGCGCACCTTCATCGCACCGAGGTTGACCGCTTCCAGACCCGAGGCGCAGAAGCGGTTGATCTGCACGCCGGCCACGCTAACGTCCCAATCCGCCACCTGCACCGCAGTCTTGGCAATGTCCGAGCCCTGATCGCCAATCGGCGTGACGCAGCCGAGCACCACGTCATCGACCTGACTGGTGTCCAGCGCCGTGCGGCTTTGCAGCGCGGTCAACAACCCGGCGACCAGATTCACCGGTTTGACGCTGTGCAGCGCGCCATCGGCCTTGCCTTTGCCGCGGGGCGTGCGTAACGCATCGAAAATCAAAGCTTGGGTCATGACGTCCTCGAACCTGTGCGGTGAGTGAATTTCGTAGTGTCACTGTTGTCCCGAGCGCGCATGGATTCAATGACCACAGCGCTCAATGACGTTGACGTGCACGCTCAGACGGACGGTCATCCACCCTCAGGTGAACCGGTTCAGGTCAGCGAGTTGTCTAGCCAGCGGGCGGCGAAGAAGCTGGCAATAAGCCTCATGCCGTTTTTATCGCAAACGGCAGCAAATACATATGAATTGGATCTAAGCCAAGCGTGACGCGGGCTCTAAGGTAGTAAATGTACGTCAGGGTCGTCGGGTTTTGCCGGGGCCGACGTTCTTCAACAGGAAGTGCAGCGTTTGCCGTCATGGATATGCAGGCAGACATCAGGAAATAACAATAAAGGCGGTCAAGCCATGTTCAAACAACCGAAAGTTCGTCAAGCAGGACTCATTCTTTTCGCCACCACGCTGCTGTTGATTTTGCCCAATCTGACCAAGGTGATTGGCTGACTCAAGCGGCAGGCGTCCGCTATCGCCAGACAAAATGTGACTGGCCCGCTACCCGGGCCAGCGTGGCTGTGCGAACCTTTGCGCACTTCCACGACAGGGACGGCGATCATTTGAAAACGCTCATTGTGTTCTGGGCCTTGCTGCTGAGCATGCCCTTGTCTGCGGCGCAGCTCACGCTGGAGCTGGGCGCGAACAGTCGCACCTGGCAGACCGAAGAGTTGCTCAAGCATCCGCAAGCACAAACTCTGACCATCAAGAACGATGTGTCCTACAAGAAGGACATGACTTATCGCGCCGTGCCCGTGGCGGCGCTGCTCACCGGGATCAAACCGGCCGATCACCTGCAAGCGGTGGCGCTGGACGGGTTTGCTGCCGAACTGGCCGCTGCGCCGTTGCTCAACAGCAAAGGCGCGCAGGCCTGGCTGGCGATCGAGGACCCGGCGCAGCCGTGGCCGCCGCTGTCCGAGGGCAAACACAGCGCCGGGCCGTTCTATCTGGTATGGACTGACCCGCAGGCCGGCAACATCAGCCCTGAGCAATGGCCGTTCCAAGTGGCGAGCATCAAGCGCATGGCGCCGGTGGCCGAGCGCTTCCCGGCGCTGTTACCGGATCCGAAGCTTAAAGCGGATGACCCGGTGAGTCAGGGTTTTGCACTGTTCCAGAAGAACTGCCTGGCCTGCCACCGGTTGAACGGTGCGGGAGATGCGCAGTTCGGGCCGGACTTGAATATTCCGTACAACCCGACCGAGTATTTCGGCGCGGACTTCCTCAAGCGCTACATTCGCGATCCGCAGAGTTTGCGCCAGTGGCCGCAGGCGAAGATGCCGGGGTTTTCGGCAGAGGTGTTGCCGGAGAGGGATTTGCAGTTGTTGATCGGCTATTTGCAACACATGGCTGGGCGCAAGGTTAAGCCCTGACGACATTCCCCTGTAGGAGTGAGCCTGCTCGCGATAGCGGAGTGTCAGTCACTGATCCTTCAACTGACGACCGCTATCGCGAGCAGGCTCGCTCCTACAGGGTTTTGTGTGAAGCAAATTACTGTTGTTGCACGGAAATAACCGGTGTCGGCGACACGAACACCTTCGCATGCATCTGCTCACAACCACCGCCCCGGCGCATGCCGCGCACCGGGCAGGCATCCAGATAATCCAGGCCCACCGCCAGTTTCAGATGCCGCTCCGGGCGGGCCAACTGGTTGGTCACGTCAAAGCTGTACCAGGCGTCATCCAGCCACGCTTCGGCCCAGGCATGACTGGCCAGATGCTCGGCGTCCTCGCTGTACAGATAACCCGACACATAACGCGACGGAATTCCCAGACTACGTGCACAGGCGAGAAACGCATGGGTGTGATCCTGACAAACCCCGGCGCGCCCGGCAAAAGCTTCGGCGGCGCTGGTGTCGACTTCAGTCGAACCCGGCGTGTAGCTGATGTGCTGGTTCAAACCATGCATCAGGTCGATCAGCGCAGTGCGATCGCGCCGCTGTTTGCAGGATTTGTCGGCAAACGCCCGTAGCCCTTCGTCCGCCTCGGTCAGCCGGGTGAAGCGCAGAAACGGTAGCGCCGACTGGCTCTCATGCTCGGCCTCGCGCAATTCGTCGATATCGACCTGGCCACGGGCGCCGATGATGATCGCTTCGTGCGGCTCATCCATGGTCAGCACATGCAGGATATTGCCGAACGGATCGAGCTGGGCGCGCACCGGACGCGGCAGGTCGAGTTGCCAGCTCAACACGTGCTGACGCTCGCTGTCGTGCGGGGTCAGGCGCAAATACTGGATGCTCGCCCGCACCTGATCTTCATAGTGATAGGTGGTCTCGTGGCTTATGGAAAGTCTCATGCAGCCTCCAGGTATGAACTGTGAATCGCGTTGCCCAACTGGCGCACCAGCGGGATGAATTCGGTGAGCCAGGCGTGCAGGCCTTCGGCGAGGATTTCGTTGATGCCGGTGTAGCGCAGGCGTGCGTCCATTTCGGCAGCAAGGCGTTGTGCCGGACGGCCATTGGCGCCGGGTAACTGGGCGAGGATCTGGTCGATTTCCTCGGTGCAGGCGCGCAGCGAGCGCGGCACATCGGCGCGCAACAGCAGCAGCTCGGCGACATGCCGGGCGCCGGGTGCGTCGCGGTAGATCTCGGTGTAGGCCTCGAACGATGACAGCGCTCGCAACAGTGCACTCCACTGGTAATAGGCGTGCGCCGTACCGTCACTGACGGCCTCGGCCTGATCGCCGGCCATTTCATAGCGCGCATCGAGCAGGCGCAGCGTGTTATCCGCACGCTCGATGAACGTCCCCAGACGAATGAAACGGAACGCATCGTTGCGCATGATCGTGCCGTAGGACGCGCCACGGAACAGGTGCGAGCGCTCCTTGATCCACTCGCAGAAACGGCTCATGCCGTAACGACTGAGGCCCTGCTCGGCAATGCCGCGAATCTCCAGCCAGGTAGCGTTGATGTTCTCCCACATGTCCGCGGTGATACGCCCGCGCACCGCATGCGCACTGGCCCGCGCCGCGCCGAGGCAACTGTAGATGCTCGCCGGGTTGGCCGCGTCCAGGGCGAAGAAATGCAGCAGGCGTTCGGCATGCAGTTCGCCGTGACGCTCCAGATAATCGTCGAGGGTGCCGGTGATCAACAGCGGCATCGCCAGTTCGTGCAAACCGTCGCCGCGACCGTCCTGCGGCATCAGCGACAGCGAATAGCTGATATCGAGCATCCGCGCGAGGTTTTCCGCCCGCTCCAGGTAACGCGACATCCAGTACAGATCCGAGGCAGTTCTACTTAACATGGCAAGCTTCCTTCAATCCTCGACCACCCAGGTGTCCTTGGTGCCGCCGCCCTGGGAGGAATTCACCACCAGGGAGCCTTCACGCAGGGCGACACGGGTCAAACCGCCGGGCACGACCCGGGTTTCGCGGCCAGACAATACAAACGGACGCAGGTCGATATGACGCGGCGCAATGCCGTTTTCGACAAAGGTCGGACAGGTCGACAGCGACAATGTCGGCTGCGCAATGTACGCGTGGGGCTTGGCCTTGATCCGCTCACGGAACGCATCGATCTGCGCCGTGGTTGACGCCGGCCCCACCAGCATTCCGTAACCGCCGGAGCCCTGGGTTTCCTTGACCACCAGATCCGGAAGATTGGCCAGTACGTGGGAAAGTTCCGAGGGGTTGCGGCACTGCCAGGTCGGCACGTTCTTCAGGATCGGTTCTTCATCGAGGTAGAAACGGATCATCTCGGTGACAAACGGGTACACCGATTTGTCATCCGCCACCCCGGTACCGATGGCATTGGCCAGCACCACGTTGCCCGAGCGATACGACGACAACAGTCCCGGTACACCGAGCATCGAATCGGGGTTGAACGCCAGCGGATCGAGGAACGCGTCATCGAGACGGCGATAAATCACGTCCACCGCTTTCGGCCCGTCGGTGGTGCGCATGAAGACCTTGTCGTCACGCACAAACAGGTCGGCGCCCTCCACCAGTTCAACGCCCATTTCCCGCGCCAGGAAAGCGTGTTCGAAGAACGCACTGTTGAAGCGCCCCGGCGTCAGTACCACCACGCTCGGGTCGTCGATCGGGCTGGAGCTTTTCAGGGTGTCGAGCAACAGATTCGGGTAGTGGTCGATGGGCGCGATGCGCTGGGCGGCGAACAGCTCCGGGAACAGACGCATCATCATTTTGCGGTCTTCGAGCATGTAGCTGACGCCGCTCGGAGTACGCAGGTTGTCTTCGAGCACGTAGTAAGTGCCATCGCCGTCGCGCACAAGGTCGACGCCGGAGATGTGCGAATAGATGTCGCGGTGCAGATCCAGGCCCTGCATCGCCAACTGGTACTGCTCGTTGGCCAGCACCTGTTCGGCAGGGATAATCCCGGCCTTGATGATGCGCTGCTCGTGATAAAGGTCGGCGAGGAACATGTTCAACGCCTTGACCCGCTGGATGCAGCCGCGCTCGACGATCCGCCACTCGCTGGCGGGAATGCTGCGCGGGATGGTGTCGAACGGAATCAGGCGCTCGGTGCCCTGCTCGTCGCCATAGAGCGTGAACGTGATCCCGGCCCGGTGGAACAGCAGATCGGCCTCGCGTCGCCGTTGTGCCAGCAACTCGTCAGGCGTGTCGGCCAGCCAGCGGGCGAACTCCCGGTAATGCGGGCGGACCTGGCCGCCGGCATCGTACATTTCATCAAAATAGGTGCGGATCATGCCGTACTCCTTGTCACCCGGACCTACAGGCCTTCGCAAGGCCCGTGCCATCGGCATAAACGCTTTGATTTCAATCGGTTGGATAATCACGCCGCAAGCACCGCACCATTCCTG
Source organism: Pseudomonas fluorescens (assembly GCF_004683905.1). Taxonomy (NCBI): domain Bacteria; kingdom Pseudomonadati; phylum Pseudomonadota; class Gammaproteobacteria; order Pseudomonadales; family Pseudomonadaceae; genus Pseudomonas; species Pseudomonas fluorescens. Next base: position 1,953,548 of record NZ_CP038438.1, on the reverse strand, counting down.
TGCGGCAAATGCCCCAAGCCGATTGCCCCCGCCTCATTGCGACGCATTGCATCGCCTATCACCAGCATAGTCAGAGTTGATTTCACCGCTCGCACCGAGCTGCGGATAATCGGCGCATCCGCTGAAAACTTCCCCGGTGAAGACTTCAGCTCCACTGATCCGGACTGCCCGCGCAGTCCCCGCAGGCCGTAACCCTGACCGGTTTCCTCTCCTTATCGGTCTTCCCTTTAGCCACCCTCTCCGGTGGCTTTTTTTTGCCCGGGATTCTTGTTTCAGGGTTTTGCCACGGGCTATTCGGCGGCCAGAAACGACAACGGCCAACCCGAAGGTCAGCCGTTGCTCAATACCTGAAACCAGAGATCAGTTCAGACGATGGCGGTTACGCACCTCCTGCTTGACGCCCCAGCCCTCGATGATGCCGCCCAGCGGCTCGACCACGGCAGAGAAACCTTGCTCGAAATCGCCAATGTCGTCATAGGTTGCGTACATCACTTTGCTCAGTTCCAGCGACCAGGCGCCATCGTCGCGCGCACTGACCTGGGCATTGATGGATTCACCACGAAATTTGCCTGCCGCCCTGCGCGCCCGCTCCTCGTCCGGGAAAATGGCGTAGAACTCGATGGGATGGAACCGGGAAAAGTCGAAACCGCCTTCTTTCATGCGGCGCAGAACATTGCTGCTGATGTCTTCTTGATAGGCTGTGCTCATGAATCGTCCCCCTCGGATAGATGGATAGACTTTCCGTATTCCCGCCCCGGGCCTTACAGGCCAAAGTACTTCGGCAACGTGGTTGCACGCGGGAAACAAGCATGTAGCTGACAAGACCAGACCTTAGCGATTGTTTCGCTGATCTCGCTTGCAGAGTAGCCCCAAGATAGAGCTGCTGCCAAGGCCTGGTGCTTCAAGTGACAGGAAGAATTTCAGATTGGCGTGATACTGCGGATTTCGATGCTGTTCTGGGTTTTCAGGCTTTTCACGCCAGCATCGGTGGTGCGCCCTTCAAGATCGTTCATATCCAGTTCGGCGGCCACCGGCAGGAGCCGTTCCTTGATCAGGCGTGCAGCCTCGTCGTCGCTGGGGCATTCCGCGCGCTCGAACACCTCATCGACAATTTCACCATGATCGTCCACGAAAGTGACTTTCCACTTTTGCATCGGTGCCTCCTCGATCAAACCCGCAAATGGGCTTACTACTATCTCGACTTTTGGCGAGATTGATCGTTCAAAAGGATTGCAGCGGACGAACATGAAAAAAAATTAACCGATGGGGAAACAGGCTTGTGTGGCGAGGGGATTCATCCCCGATGGGCGCGAAGCGTCCCTGAATTCAGCGAACGCATAGTGTCAGTTCCAACGCGTCTGCCGATTTTACGACTGCTGCGCAGCCGGTCGGGGATAAATCCCCTCACCACAGGGGATCTATCACCGATCCGGGAATAGTGCGTCAGTCGTTGCTCGGCTTGTTGATCGCCTGCAGCACGTACTGCGGCAGCGCGAATGCGCCGATGTGGATTTCCGGGTTGTAATAGCGGGTGACGATGCCGCTGCCGATGAAGCGCTGTTGCAGGGTTTCACGGCTCAGTTTGCGGTAGGCCGGGTTGGTCGAGCCCCAGGCAAAGGTCATCGAACCGCCAATGTAGGTCGGCACGGCCGCCTGATAGAAGTGCCAGTCCGGGAACAGGCTGCGCAGGCGACCGGCAGTGGTTTTGACTTCGTCGATCTGCATGAACGGCGTGCCGTTCTGGGTCACGAGGATCCCGCCTTCGTTCAGGCAACGATGGCACGCCTGATAGAAGTTCTCCGAGAACAGCACTTCGCCCGGGCCGATCGGGTCGGTGGAGTCGGAGATGATCACGTCGAATTTTTCCGTGGTGGTGGCGACGAAACGCATGCCGTCGTCGATCACCAGGTTCAGCCGTGGATCGTCGTAGGCGCCCTTGGAGTGGTTCGGCAGGAATTCCTTGCACATGTCGACCACGGTGCCGTCGATCTCGACCATGGTGATGTGCTCGACGCTGGCGTGCTTGGTCACTTCGCGCAGCATGCCACCGTCGCCGCCGCCGATGATCAGCACGCGCTTGGCGGTGCCGTGGGCGAGGATCGGCACGTGGGTGAGCATTTCGTGGTAGATGAATTCATCGGCTTCGGTGGTCTGGATCACGCCGTCCAGCGCCATCACCCGGCCCATGCGCGGGTTCTGGAAAATCACCAGGTGCTGGTGTTCGGTGCGCACTTCGTGCAGCAGTTTTTCCATGCGAAAACGCTGGCCGTAGCCTTCGTAGAGGGTTTCCAGGTATTCGCTGGTTTTGGTTACGGTCATGGTCAAGTGCTCCGATGAATGCGCGGGCGCCAATCGTGGGGGACGATTGCCCGGGAAAGGCGCGCATTCTACGTTGCCGAAGATGACAGGTCGAACCTTCCTCCGACAGGGCACACTCTGGAGCTACCACAAGACCAATGTGGGAGCGGGCTTGCTCGCGAAAGCGGAGTGTCATTCAACCTGTGTTTCGACTGAACAATCGCCTTCGCGAGCAAGCCCGCTCCCACAGGGGATCAGCGTGTTTTCGGGAAAGCGTCAGACCCGCACATTGCCCCGTGGCCCGGCGATCGCCCAGATGATCAGGCCCAGTACTGGCAGGAGGATGATCAGCAGAACCCAGAGGATTTTCATCCCGGTCTCGGCGCCGCTTTTCAGTACGTTGATGATCGCCCAGATATCGAGGGCAAGAATGATCAGGCCAATCAGACCGTTGAACGTGGAACCCATGGTGTCACTCCAGAATAGTGGCATGCACTTTTAGGATAGACGGTCGCGCGCAGGGTTCCCTTTTATTGCGCTCAGACGTGAACGGCGACCTTCAGCGCTTCCAGCGAAGGCGCGGCCGTGATGCCGACTTCGGCGCACAGCTCCAGCACCCGTGGCACGTCGTTGCCATAGACCAGCACCACTTGCAGCTCGTCGTCGAGCAACTGGCTGAAGTTCATCAGCGTGTAACCGCCGTTTTCCTTGTTCAGGCTGCTCATCTGCACCTGGATGCGGTTGAGTGCGGTCAGCGCTTCGGTCTTGGCCAGTTGCTTGGGCTTGAGGTTGAAATCCACGCCCGGACCAAACGAGGCGACGATCTGCGCGAACAGGTCAGCGTAGGTATCAGCCTGGAACAGCACGGTTTCCGGCAGGCTGCCGACCACCACCCACTCGCCCAGCGGGATCGGGAAGGTGTCGTCGTAGTTGATGTCCGGGTTGGCTGCCAGAAAGGCGTCGGCATCGGCGTAGGCCTGCGCCGCTTCGTCGGCCACATTCAGGATCTCGTCCTCGCCCATGCAGCCGGAGCTGATTTTGCTGATGAGTTCGACGAGTGCGGCTTTCATGAGGGCGGATCCTGTGGAAGGTTGAATTTGAGGGCGCGGAGGATAGCGCATTGCAACCTCAGGCTGCACACAGAACATCTGTGGCGAGGGAGCTTGTTCCCGCTGGCGCGCGAAGCGACCCCAAACAGTGAGTTCACCATTTTTACCAGCGCTGCGCACTGGAGCGGGAGCAAGCTCCCTCGCCACAGAATCTCGACAGTCCTCAGGCCAGCAGTTTTTCCAGCTGCGCCGTGGTATCGACCGCGCCCATGGTGCGGGCCGCGTCCAGCGCGGTGACGCCATTGGCATCCTTGGCTTGCGGGTCGGCGCCCTTGCTGATCAGGTAATCAACGATTTCAACACGGTTGAACATCGCCGCCATCATCAGCGCGGTACGGCCATCGAACGACGAGCCTTCGATCTCGGCGCCCGCTTCCACCAGCGCCTTGACCACCGCCAGATCGCCCTTGAACGCGGCGCCGGCAATCGGGCTCTGGCCGTTGCCGTTACGCAGCTCCGGGTCGGCCTTGTGTTTGAGCAGCACCTGCACGGCGTCGACGTGGCCATAGTAACTGGCGAGCATCAGCAGCGTGTCGCCCTTGCTGTTTTTCAGGTTCACCGGCAAACCGGCGCTGATCAGCCGATCGAGCATCAGCGCATCACCGTCGCGTGCCTTGTTGAAAACCTGCTCGGTGAATTCGGCAGCTTCTTCAGGGGTCATCTGGCGGCTTTGGTCAGACATGGGGTAACTCCACTTCGGTTGATCGCAAAGCCGACAGTTTCCCGAGCGCGACGATAGCTGTCACCCCCTTTTTCTCAAGTCAGGCTATAGCCAATCTCAATAGCGATATTTGCCCTGATGAATATCGGCCAGAATTTCGTCCGTCACTTGCACGTAAGTCTGGGTGCCAGGCAGCCACGCGTAAATCGGATCATCACCTGTCTGACCCGGGTCGAAGCCCTCGTTTTTCAGTCGGGTCTTTTGGTATTTGAAAGTCCCGGTGGTTTCCATTTTCACCTTCACCCGCAGAAACAGCGGCACCGCATAGGCCGGCATGCGCTGACGGGCGAATGCGAGCAATTCGGCGAAATCCAGGGTCGCCAGTGACTCGGCGGGCGTGATTGCCGCCATGCCGGCGCGACCGTTGGTGTTGCGCACTTCGACGCCGTAGGCGACGGCCTCGGAGATATGCGGATGCTGCAGCAACAGGTTTTCCACTTCAGTGGTCGAGACGTTTTCGCCCTTCCAGCGATAGGTGTCGCCGAGCCGATCGACGAATTGTGCATGGCCAAAACCGATATTGCGCAGCAGGTCGCCGGTGTTGAAGAAGCGGTCGCCCTTGCTGAACACATCGTGCAACACCACCTTTGCGGTTTTCTGCGGATCGGTGTAACCGTCCAGCGGGGCTTTTTCGTCGATCCGTGCCAGCAGCAAGCCCTGTTCGCCCTTGCCGACCTTGCGCATGAAGCCGTCGGCGCTGCGCAACGGCTGTCCGCTGTCGTGGTCGTACGCAACCAGCTCCCAGGCCATCAGCGAGAAACCGATGGTGTTGTCGAAGTTGAGGATATTGCTGAAGCCGATATTGCCGTCGCTCGCCGCGTACAGCTCGCAGATGTGCTCGACGGCAAACCGGGTCTTGAACTCGGCCCAGGCGCCGGGACGCAAGCCGTTGCCGATCATCTTGCGCACCGCGTGACGGCTGTCATCGGCGCTGGGCGGTTGATCGACCAGATAACGGCACAATTCGCCGACATAGCCGAGGGTGGTCGCGTTGTAGCGACGCACGTCCGGCCAGAACTGACTGGCGCTGAACTTGCGACGGATCGCGAACCCGGAAGCGCCATTGATCGCCGAGCCCCAGCACACACAAAGGCCGGTGGCGTGGTACAGCGGCAAGGTGCAATAGACGACATCGTCGGGCGTCATGTTCAGGGCGATCATGCCGAAGCTGGCGGAGCTGCGCATCCAGCGGCCGTGCTTGAACACCCCGGCCTTGGGCAGGCCGGTGGTGCCGGAGGTGTAGATGTAAAAGCACGGGTCGTTGAAGAACACTTCGCCGCTGCTGGGCGGGTTTTCAGTGCAGGCGTCAGCACTGGCACTGATCAGATTGACGTAGCCCTCGGGCGCAATGCCTGGGTGGCTATAGGTGTCACGGTCGGCGATAAACCAGGTGCGCTGCGCCGGGATCGACACCTGCTCGCGGATCGCGGCAAACGCCGGCTGCAATTCCTCACCGAGGACAATCGCCACCGGCGCCACCAGATTTACGCTGTGAATCAGTGTGTCGCGGGTTTGCGAAGTATTGAGCAGCGCACTGACCGCGCCGAGTTTGGCCAGCGCCAGAATGGTCACCAGCAGCTCGGGACGATTTTCGATGAACACCGCGACCACGTCGCCCTTGCCGATGCCCTGCGCGCTCAGATAGTGGGCGATGCGGTTGGCCCACTGGTTGACCTGCGCATAGGTCAGCAAGACGTCGTCCTGCAAGATCGCCTGCCCCTCTGGATTGCGCAGCGTTGCTTGCTCGAAGGTCCAGCCGAGGCCACACGTTTGGGTCGGATCCGTGACGTTGGCGACTTTCATGCCCTTGACCACCCGCGGGATGGCTTTGGCGATCGTCGGCAGTTTGCGGAGCATCATGCTCCAGGTAATCGTGTCGCTCGACGCGTGACGCATGGCAGCTCCCCGGTCGGCCTGGTCGGCCAGTTTTTTATTGTTCGGGCTGTGGGCATGACCTGCGTTGTGGGCAAGGTCGAGATCGAAAATACGTCAGCGCTTCTCGGCCTGTACACGCGGTTTTTGCAATGTTTTGTATCCGCCCTGTCACGCCTGGCGGCGGTGATTACGACTTTGCCGTTTGGTTCCGTTCAACTCATGAGAATCCCGCAAAATGCAGGATGCACGATGGCCATTCATGCAGATTGCACGACGAATGCAAATTTCACGATTTTTAACTTATTGATTTATAAGCATTTTTATTTTTTCGTGTGCTGGCACAATCGCTGCAACCTCCTCTGCATGCTTGCCATTCAAGTGCATACGGAGCTGAAAGACATGAGCCTGATCCAAGAAAAATTTACCTCGCTGTTCTCCAACTTCAACGTCACCACTGCGCCACGTCCCGATGGCGGGATCCTGCTGACGCTGCGCAGTAGTGAAGGCAAAGTATTCAAGCGCGCCCTGACGTATCAGCAAATGCACAACGCCGACCAACTGTCGTGGGCGATCAGCGCGATCCGTCGTGACCTGGCGGAAGAAGCCAGTGAGCTGCCGCAGATTGCGATGCTGCAAAGCCAGCAGCGCTTTGCTCTGCCGACGTATCACTCGCTGTAATTGATTCGAAGCTTTAAACAGCTTTAAACAAACACAGGCCGGGCAGCTTTCACTGTCCGGCCTGTGTTTTTGGCTGATGCAAAACTCCGTGTGGGAGCGGGCTTGCTCGCGAAAGCGGTGTGTCAGTCAAAAATATTTGGCTGACACACCGCTTTCGCGAGCAAGCCCGCTCCCACATTGGATCGAGGGTGGTTAAAAGGCTTCGGGTTCGATGCCGGTGAAGCTGTCGACGGTGATATGGCTTCCCAGCTCCCCACCCTCGCGCGCCAGGCCGCAGGTCTGCAGGCCTGCCGATTGAGCGGCATCCAGCTCCTCAACGATGTCGGACAGAAACAGAATGTCCTGCGGTTCGACACCAATCGCCTGTTGAATGTTGGTGTAAGACTGCGCCTCACGCTTGGGCCCCGACGTGGTATCGAAATACCCGCTGAACAGCGGTGTCAGATCTCCCGCCTCGGAGCAGCCGAAGATCAGCTTCTGCGCCTGGATCGAACCCGACGAATACACAAACAGTTGATAACCGGCCTGATGCCAGCGCTTGAGCGCTTCAACGGCATCCGGGTACACGTGGCCCTTCAACTGCCCGGCGTGATAACCCTGGGCCCAGACCATGCCTTGCAAGGCTTTGAGCGGCGTGGCTTTGCGATCTTCCTCGATCCAGCTCAAGAGAATTTCAACAACCCGTTCAACATCGGCCTGCGGTGCATTGCTGTCGCGGCGCACGGCGTCGAGTTGCTCAGCCACATCGGCACGTTCGGCGTTCTGCCGAACAAAATCCGGCAGGTGTTTGGCCGCATACGGGAACAGCACATCAAAAACGAAACTCACCGCGCTGGTGGTGCCTTCAATGTCAGTGACAATGGCTTTGATCGGCATCGGCTCAGTCCTCCAGACGCGGGAAGCGCCCGGCGATGTCTTCGCCGGTGAAATTCGCGACCCAGCCTTCCGGGTTGTTGAACAGACGAATCGCCACGAAGTGCGGGTGCTCGCCCATGTCGAACCAGTGCTTGGTGCCGGCGGGCACAGAGATCAGGTCATTCTTCTCGCACAGCACCGCGTAGACGTAATCGTCGATGTGCAGGGTAAACAGGCCACGGCCAGCGACGAAAAAGCGCACTTCGTCTTCGCCATGGCGGTGTTCTTCAAGGAACTTGGCGCGCAGTTCGGCTTTTTGCGGGTGATCGCTGTTGAGGCTGATCACATCGACGGTGATGTAACCGCGCTCGGTCATCAGCTTGTCGATCTGCTCCTGATAGGCGCTGATCACCTCTTCCTGGCTGGCGCCGGGCTGGATCTTCGCGGCGGCTTGCCAGCGGTCGAAGCGCACGCCCTGCTCGGCGAGCGTCGAGGCGATGTCTTCGAAATGGGTCAGCACCTTGTTCGGAATCTCGGGGCTGGATACGTGATAGACGGACAGGCTGCTCATGGGCAATTCCTCGGTATCGGCCTTGCCGTCCGGTTCTTGCAGACCGGTCGGGCAGTGCATTTCATCAGGCAAATGGGCGGCTTCGGGTGAAGTCAGCCTTGGCGGTTCATGACGCTGCGGGTTTTCAACTCGCATTCAAACAGAAATTCGAAGGCCTCGATCTGCCGCAGGGCATCGCTCATCTGCGCGCCCCAGGTGTAGAGGCCGTGGCCGCGAATCAGATAACCGACGCAATCGGGATGGGCGTCGAGCCAAGGCTGCACCTTGGCGGCGAGGCGCGCAATGTCCTGATCGTTGTCGAAGATCGGCACGCGCACCCGCGATTCGTGGGTGGAGATGCCGCTGAAGGCTTTTTGCAGTTCGTAGTCTTCGAACTCGATAAAGTCTTGCGGCGTCAGGCGCGACAGCACCGTGGCGTTCACCGAGTGGGTGTGCAGCACCGCGCCGATCTCCGGGCGCCAGCTGTAGAGCTGAGTGTGGAGCAGGGTTTCGGCCGAGGGCTTTTTGCCCGGTTCCAGGCTGTTGCCGGACAAATCCGTGGCGAGCACGTCGTCCAGGCCCAACTGGCCCTTGTGCTTGCCGGACACGGTCAGCAGCGCTTCGCTCGGCGACAGACGCGTCGAGTAATTGCTGCTGGTGGCCGGCGACCAGCCGCGACCATAAAGAAAACGCCCGGCGTCGACGATCTGCTGGGCGAGCTGTTCACGCGTAAGGCTCATGGCCTGTCCTCTTGCATACGTGTGGCAATGATAACGGCAGCAGCGAGCGCCGCGAGACTGGCAATACTAAAGGTCAATGTCGCACCGAGGGCATTCCAGCTGTAACCGGAATACAACGCGCCCAGCGCGCCACCGGTGCCGGCCAGCGCCGCGTACAGCGCCTGCCCCTGACCTTGCTGACGCGCACCGAAGCTACGTTGCACGAACGCGATGGCAGCCGCATGAAAGCTGCCGAAGGTCGCCGCGTGCAGCACCTGGGCCAACAACAGTACCCAGAGGAATTCGGCGAACGAACCTAGCAGCAACCAGCGCAGCGCCGCCAGCAGAAAACTCGCCATCAGCACCCGACGCAATGAAAAGCGCACGAGAATCCGGCTCATCGCCATGAACATCAGCACCTCGGCGACCACGCCCACGGCCCAGAGCATGCCGATCGTGCCACGGCTGTAACCGAGTCGTTCAAGGTGCAAAGTCAGAAACGTGTAATACGGGCCGTGGCTCATCTGCATCAGCGCGACGCAGGCGTAAAACGCCAGTACACCGGGACTGCGCAGCTGCTTGAGAAAGCCCTCCCCGCTCGGCCGATTACCTTGCGGTGGCTGCGCGTTCGGCACCCACAGGCTGCTGAGGACGATGCCGGCCATGATCAGCACCAGCGCCGCCGGGTAGATATCCAGGCTCAGCCATTCGAACAGTCGGCCCAGCGCGACCACGGTGATGATGAAACCGATCGAGCCCCACAGGCGAATCTGGCTGTAGCGCGCGGTTTGCCCCTGCAAGTGCGCGAGGGTGATGACTTCGAATTGCGGCAACACCGCGTGCCAGAAGAATGCGTGCAGCGCCATGACCATCGCCAGCCAGGCGTAGGTCTTGCTGACGAAAATCAGCGAGAACGTCAGCAGCGTACACACCGCACCGAAGCGCACGATGGCCAGGCGTTTGCCGGTGTAGTCGCCGAGCCAGCCCCAGATGTTCGGCGCCACACAGCGCATCAGCATCGGGATCGCCACCAGCTCGCCGATGCGCGCAGGGCTGAAGCCGAGATGATCGAAGTACAGCGCCAGAAACGGCGCTGTCGAGCCGAGCAAGGCGAAATAGAACAGATAGAAACTGGACAGCCGCCAGTACGGGAGCGCCGCCACGGTCAGACCGCGACGGCTTGGCGATCAACCATCAAAGCTGACCCAGCACCGGGGTGCTGACGCGCACGTCGGCGTTCTGCCCACGATGACGCAGCAGGTGATCCATCAGCACGATGGCCATCATCGCTTCGGCAATCGGCGTGGCGCGGATGCCGACGCACGGATCGTGACGGCCCTTGGTGATCACGTCGACCGGATTGCCGTGGATGTCGATCGAACGGCCCGGAGTGGTGATGCTCGACGTTGGCTTGAGCGCCAGATGCGCGACGATCGGCTGACCGGACGAAATGCCGCCGAGGATGCCGCCAGCGTTGTTGCTGAGGAAACCTTGCGGGGTCAGTTCATCGCGATGCTCGGTGCCGCGCTGGGCGACGCAGGCGAAACCGGCGCCGATTTCCACGCCTTTCACCGCGTTGATGCTCATCAGCGCATGCGCCAGTTCAGCGTCGAGGCGGTCGAAAATCGGCTCGCCGAGGCCCGGCATCACGCCTTCGGCGACTACAGTGATCTTCGCCCCGACCGAGTCCTGATCGCGGCGCAACTGGTCCATGTAGGCTTCCAGTTCCGGGACCTTGTCCGGATCCGGGCTGAAGAACGCGTTCTGTTCCACCGAATCCCAGGTCTTGAACGGGATTTCGATCGGGCCGAGCTGGCTCATGTAGCCGCGGATGACGATGCCCTGGCTGGCCAGATACTTTTTGGCAATCGCACCTGCCGCCACACGCATCGCGGTTTCCCGCGCCGAGCTGCGACCGCCACCACGGTAGTCGCGCTCGCCGTATTTGTGGTGGTAGGTGTAGTCGGCGTGCGCCGGGCGGAACAGATCCTTGATCGCCGAGTAGTCCTTGGACTTCTGGTCGGTGTTGCGGATCAGCAGGCCGATCGAGCAACCGGTGGTGCGGCCCTCGAACACGCCGGAAAGGATTTCGACTTCATCGGCTTCCTGACGCTGGGTGGTGTGACGGCTGGTGCCTGGCTTGCGCCGATCGAGGTCGCGCTGCAGGTCTTCGAGGGAGATCTCCAGGCCCGGCGGGCAGCCGTCGACAATGGCGACCAACGCCGGACCATGGCTCTCGCCAGCGGTGGTGACAGTGAACAACTTGCCGTAGGTATTGCCGGACATGCAGGACGCTCCGTGAAATCAAACCCGAATTCGTGATGCGCGCCAGTATACGCAGGCTAACCGAGTAGTTCATCCTCGAACCTTAGTGGTGTTGGTGAGTCCAACCGGCACCTTGGCGAATGATGGCGTGATGATGCTGCGAGTTCTGATCTTGAGTCTTACCCTGTTTACCGGTTTTGCCCACGCGACTGTCCTGCAGCGCCCGATCTCTCTGGATACCGGGAGCGGTGAACTTTTCGGCTCGCTGTTGCTGCCAAAATCCGACAACCCAGTGCCGGTTGTCCTGATCCTTGCCGGCTCCGGTCCTACAGATCGTGACGGCAATAACCCCGATGGCGGGCGCAATGACAGCCTCAAGCGGCTGGCCTGGGTGCTGGCCAAACACAACATCGCCAGCGTGCGCTACGACAAGCGCGGGGTGGCTGCGAGCCGGCCGGCCACACCTGACGAGCGCAATCTGTCGGTGGAAGGCTACGTCGACGACGCCGTGGCCTGGAGCCAGAAGCTGAAAAACGACCCGCGTTTCGGCCCGTTGATTCTGCTCGGTCACAGCGAAGGTGCACTGATTGCCACCCTCGCCGCTCCGCGTGCCGACGCCGCTGCGCTGATTTCGCTGTCCGGCAGCGCGCGCCCGGTGGATCAGGTAATCCGCGAACAACTAGCCCGTAGCCTGCCGCCACCGTTGATGCTGCGCAGTAATGAACTGCTCGACAGCCTCAAGGCCGGTCACACCGATGACAACGTGCCGGCGCCACTGCAACCGATCTTCCGCCCGAGCGTGCAGCCGTACCTGATTTCGCTGTTTCGCCAGGACCCGGCCAAGGCCTTTGCACAACTGAAGATGCCGGCGCTGATCGTCCAGGGCAGCAACGACATGCAGGTCGGCGTCGGCGATGCGCAGGCGCTGAAAGCCGCCAAGCCCGACGCCGAACTGGTGGTGATCGACGGCATGAACCACGTCATGCGCATCGTCCCCGCCGATGTGAAGCGGCAATTGGCCTCGTATAAGGACCCCAATTTGCCACTGGCGGCGGAACTGGGCGGCAAACTCATCGAATTTATTGACGGCATTCGCAACCGTTAACCGTAGTTTGCCCTCCAGTCCTGCAAAAAACGGCCGATAAGCCTTTGTCGCCAGCGTATCGGCTGGCGACAAGCAGGGCTTGGACAGGATCTCGCCGTTATGACTGATACCCCGACTTCACCCGACACCACCGCTGAAAAAGACGCACCGCCAGCGGTCGAGCTGCCATGGGCGGACGTCAGCGTCGAGCACCACAAGATGCTCCGCCTGGCGCCGTTGCAGACTGACCGTCACACCGGTGGCCGGCCGTTGCGCTTTGTCGAGTTCGGCTACGCCGAGCGCAACAGCAAAGAACACAGCCTGATGCGCATGGCGATCAAACTGCCCGGTCAGCGCGTGCGCAAAGAGCAGAACCATCTGGATGTGTGGGTCAATCACACCAGCAAACGTGTGCACTTCGGCCCCGACAGCGGTTTGCAGATCGAACCGTTGAACCGTGGTATAGGTCGTTTCATGGCTGCACAAGGCATCAATTGGGCGAAAAAACGCTGGCCCGCCTACACGGTCGACGGCATGGACCTGAACAACAAGGATGCGCTGAACGAAGACACCCGTCTGCGTCGCGATCACTTCTTGCGTGTGCACGGTTTTGATGTGGTGTACGCCGATGCCCAGCATTTGAAGGGCAGCGTCAAAGAGGTACAGGTCGGTGACCTGTTGGGCGACTGGAACAGCGAGAAGCTGCAGATCGTCGAGATTCTCGAAGCAGCGCAGATGCTGCAACAGGCCGAGCAGAACCTCGCCGAGCAGGAAGTGAAGCTGAAGAAGCAGGAAGACAAGGTCAGCAAGTTCAAGCGTGAAGACGCTGGATTGCGCTTTACCATTACCTGTCTGGTGGCGTTTGCGGTGTTTCAGGCAGGATTGTTGATCTGGATTGCTACGCACCGCTGAAATCAGCGTTGACCTGTGGCGAGGGAGCTTGCTCCCGCTCGACTGCGAAGCAGTCGTAAAACATGCACATGCGGTATGTCTGGTGCACCGTCATTGCATATTTTGGGTCTGCTTCGCAGACCAGCGGGAGCAAGCTCCCTCGCCACAAAAGTCAGTCAGGTCAGACGCGGGAAGCGAACAAGGCCTGATGATCGCGGCACTGCTCCGCCGTCAGCATGAACACACCATGCCCGCCGCGCTCGAATTCGAGCCAGGCAAAATCGACTTCCGGGTACAGCGCTTCGACGTGCACCTGGCTGTTGCCCACCTCAACGATCAATAGCCCCTTCTCGGTCAGGTGATCCGCCGCTTCGGCGAGCATCCGCCGTACCAGGTTCAGACCGTCATCTCCGCAGGCCAGGCCCAGCTCCGGTTCGTGCTGGTATTCGTCCGGCATGTCGGCGAAATCTTCGGCATCAACGTACGGCGGGTTCGACACGATCAGGTCGAAACGCTGCCCCGGCAGGCCATCGAAACCATCGCCCTGCACGGTGTACACACGCTCATCGACGCCATGGCGCTCGATGTTCTGGTTGGCCACTTCCAGCGCTTCGAACGACAGATCGGCCAGCACCACTTCAGCGTTCTGGAACTCGTAGGCGCAGGCGATCCCGATGCAGCCCGAGCCGGTGCACAGGTCGAGGATGCGTGCCGGCTCGTCGCCGATCCACGGTGCGAAGCGGTTTTCGATCAGCTCGCCAATCGGCGAACGCGGGATCAGCACGCGCTCATCGACGATGAACGACATGCCGCAGAACCATGCCTCACCCAACAGGTACGCAGTCGGGATGCGCTCTTCGATGCGGCGCTTGAGCAGGCGTTGCAGGTTGACCAGCTCGTCGTCTTCCAGCGCACAGTCGAGGTAGCTGTCGGCGATCTCCCACGGCAGGTGCAAGGCACCGAGCACCAACTGCCGGGCTTCATCCCAGGCGTTGTCGGTGCCATGGCCGAAAAACAGATCCTCCCCATGGAAGCGGCTGACGGCCCAACGGATGTGGTCGCGCAGGGTACGAAGTCGGGAAGTGATCACGGGGCAGAACTCCAGAAAAACGACTGGCGATTCTACCAGCCAAAACGCGTCACGACGACGCGGGAAACATTCGCGGCCGACAGTAGGACTTTTCTGTTTTTTGCATCAGCTATTGAACAGAACGTGTAACTTGACAAGGCTGCAGGCCAGTAACGACGCTGCCTACGATGGTAGCGGTTCACAGAACCGCTCAGCCAGAGGACAATGCCGCAAAAGCCCCACCCCAAGGAGCCCCGAATGTCCGTTCCAAAAACGATGTTTCAACTCAGCGGCCGCGGTTACGCAGCGGCCACACTGAGCCATGCCACCGTGGTCATCATCGATGCCCAGAAAGAGTACCTCAGTGGCCCGCTGGCCCTGAGCGGCATGGACGCGGCCGTCGCGAACATCAAACAACTGGTCGCCGCGGCCCGTGCAGCCGGTCGGCCGATCGTGCACGTGCGTCATCTCGGCACCGTCGGTGGCCTGTTCGACCCGCAGGGCGAACGCGGCGAATTCATCCCCGGCCTTGAGCCACAAGGTGACGAAACCATCATCGGCAAACTGCTGCCGAGCGCGTTCCACGGCACCGAACTGCTCGACCGTTTGCAGAATCTTGGCTCGCTGGACCTGATCGTCTGCGGTTTCATGAGCCACTCCAGCGTCAGCACCACCGTACGCGCGGCGAAGAACCTGGGCTTCCGTTGCACCCTGGTCGAAGACGCCTGCGCCACCCGTGACCTGCCGTTCAAGGGCCGCGTGCTCAGCGCCGCCGTGGTGCAGGAAGCGGAAATGGCGATCATGGCCGACAACTTCGCCACCCTTGCCCTGACTCAAGATCTGATCTGATCTGCTCTGATGAGCGGCTCAGCACGCCGCTCATCCGCAAAAGCCTCGCATTTGCTTCAATTGCCTTAGCCTCAGGAACAACCCGGTCAACTCCCGGTCGAAGGGCCGATACCCATTGAGGAAGGTCGGAATGAAGTTATCCGATGGATTTGACGCACGCCGCTTGCGGCCCAAAGGCCAAAGCAACTGGCGTTTTCGATTCGGCGCAGCGATCGCCGCCATTCTGGCGACGTTCGGTGTGCTGCTGGCGATGGCCGGTGCCGCCAGCCTGCTGGGGCGCCCGCCGGCGCTCGGCGATTTGAATGCCACGCCGATGGGTTCGGCGATCATTCTCGCGGTCGGCTTGTTGTTCCTGTATTTCGGTGTGGCGCTGTGGCGTCGATGCCGGCGTCGCGCCAGGCAATCACGGGAGCTGAACATGTCCCCGCACCTGATGAAAAAACACGACTGACTCCACGGCCTGGCTTTTTGCCGGGCCGTTTTGTTTTGACTTGGGTAAACTGGCCGCCCTTCGCGGAGGCTGACATGCAAGACGACGATTTTTCCCTGTTCAAAAGTGCGATCCAAGGCGTCAAGCCGATCAAGCACGACCGAGCCGACACTGGCAAACCCAAGGCTGACCGCGCGCAGATCGCCAAGCTGCGCCAGTCCGCCACCGTGCGCACCGACACCACCACCGTGGATGGCCTGTCCGATCAGTTCGTGATCGACGTCGGCCCCGAAGACGAGTTGATGTGGGCCCGCGACGGGGTGCAGGAAAGCCAGATGCGCAAGCTCAAGATCGGCCAGATCCCGTTCGAAGGCAGCCTCGACCTGCACGGCATGAACGTCGAAAAAGCCCGCGAGACCCTCTGGGCGTTTCTCGCCGAAGCGACCAAATTCGAAATCCGCTGCGTGCGCGTCACCCACGGCAAGGCCGTGCGCCTGGACGGCAAGCGGCCGATGATCAAAAGCCACGTCAACACCTGGCTGCGTCAGCATCCGCAAGTGCTCGGTTTCTGCTCGTGCCAGGCGAAACACGGCGGTGCCGGCGCGGTGTACGTGATGCTCAAACGCACCATGATGGAAGGCCGCGACGAATAATCGCGTTACACCGAACTTGCAGGGTTGTGTCCGCCACCGTACCCTTGCCCTTTGCGAAAATCCCCACAGGTAGTTTCATGTCCCTGGAACAGAATTACACCGCGATTCTCGGCCAACTGGGCGAGGACGTCTCCCGCGAGGGCCTGCTCGACACGCCAAAGCGTGCCGCCAAAGCCATGCAGTACCTCTGCCGCGGTTATGAACAGACGCTCGAAGAGGTCACCAATGGTGCCCTGTTCAGCTCCGACAACAGCGAAATGGTGCTGGTCAAGGACATCGAGCTGTACTCGTTGTGCGAACACCACCTGCTGCCGTTCATCGGCAAGGCGCACGTTGCGTACATCCCGAGCGGCAAAGTGCTGGGCCTGTCGAAGGTCGCGCGGATCGTCGACATGTACGCCCGCCGCCTGCAGATCCAGGAAAACCTCAGCCGGCAGATCGCCGATGCGGTGATGCAAGTCACCGGTGCGCTGGGCGTGGCCGTGGTGATCGAGGCCAAGCACATGTGCATGATGATGCGCGGTGTCGAGAAGCAGAATTCGTCGATGATCACTTCGGTGATGCTCGGTGAGTTCCGCGAAAACGCGGCGACTCGCAGCGAGTTCCTCAGCCTGATCAAGTAATCGGCTGCAGAAAAAAACCGGCGTTGATCGCCGGTTTTTTTTCGTCCGTGAAAAATCGGGTAAGCTGCGCGCCCTTCTCTCTTTGCACCGTGAGGCTTTCAACGTGTTCGTAAAAGCGCTTCGTGTCGGCCTTGGCCAACTGATCATCTTCATCGACTTCATCACTCGCCCGGGCAAGAAACAGCGCCCGGCCGAGGTACAGGCGCAAGTCAACGCCGCCGCCAAAGGCCTGACCCTGTATCAGTTCCACGCCTGCCCGTTCTGCGTGAAAACCCGTCGTACGCTGCGTCGCCTGAATGTGCCGGTCGCACTGAAGGACGCGAAGAACAACGAACAGGATCGCCAGACGCTGCTGGACCAGGGCGGCAAGATCAAAGTGCCGTGCCTGCGCATTGAAGAGAATGGGCAGACCACGTGGATGTATGAGTCCAAGGTGATCATTGATTATCTGGATAAGCGGTTTGCGGCGGTCTGATGATTATGTGGTGGGTTGATTGACGCCTTCGCGAGCAAGCCCGCTCCCACAGGTTTTGTGCACGCCACAGCCCATTGTGGGAGCGGGCTTGCTCGCGAAGAGGCCCTCCCAGCCAACGCAAATCCCAGACAAAAATAAACCGGCCCTAGAGCCGGTTTATTCGTTTTTCAGGCCGCTTGATCTATCTGCGCCTGCCTCAATACCGTCGCCAATCGTTTAAGCCCTTCATCCAGTCGCGCCGGATCGATGTGACTGAAATTCAAACGCAGGTGCCCGAGGTTTTTATCCGGTTCGGGAAAGAACGGCTCGCCCGGCATGAACGCCACGTCACCGGCCAGCGCTTCGTTGAGCAAGGTTCGCGTATCCAGCGGTTGCTTGAGCGTCAGCCAGAAAAACAACCCGCCCTGCGGCATGTTCCAGTTCGCCAGATCGGAAAAGTGCGTTTCCAGCGCTGACTGGAAAGCATCGCGGCGCTGCCGGTAGAAACCGCGCAGTTCGCTCAGGTGCTGCTGATATTTTTCCGTGCCGATCCATTGCAGTGCCTGCCACTGGCCGATGCGGTTAGTGTGCAGATCTGCCGATTGCTTGAGTTTGAGCAAATGCGGGAACAGGTCCGGGCTGGCGATCAGGTAGCCGACGCGCAAACCCGGCAGCAAGGTTTTCGACACGGTGCCGGTGTAGATCCAGCTGGCTTTCTGCAAACGCCCGGCAATCGGTTTGGCGCTGCCGCCATCGAACGTCAATTCGCGGTACGGCTCGTCTTCGATCAGGGTCACGCCGAATTCATCGAGCAATGCGGCGACCGCGGCGCGCTTGGCTTCGCTGTAGCGCACGGCGGAGGGGTTCTGGAACGTCGGGATCAGGTAGATGAACGCCAGGCGATGCTGTTCCAACCGACTGCGCAGTTGCGCGAGATTGGGGCCGTCGGATTCTTGCGGCACGGTCAGGCAATCGGCGCCGAACAGCTGGAAGATCTGCAACGCGGCAAGGTAGGTTGGCGCCTCCAGCAGGATTTCGGTGCCTTTGTCGATGTATAACTTGGCGGCCAGATCCAGGGTCTGCTGGGAACCGCTGACCACCAGCACCTGACTCGCCGTGCACTCCAGCCCCAACGCTCGCGCCTGCGCCGCCAGCGCTTCACGCAGCGCCGGCTCGCCCTCGCTCATGCCGTACTGACCCAGCGCCAGCGGCATCTCGGACCATTCGACTTTCGGCAGCATGGCTTCGGCGGGAAGGCCACCGGCGAACGACATCACCTCCGGGCGCTGGGCGGCGGCGAGGATTTCACGGATCAGAGAACTTTTAAGGCGCGAAACACGTTCGGAAAAAGCCATGGGAGTCACCGGTAGCGAGGCCTGGGAAAAATGAGTCAAACTGGTTGACTGAAACTACGACAGCTTGAGCGAGTACGTCAACATGCTTGACCTTAAAAACCCCGCCAGCCAGCAACAGGCGATGGAAGCGTTTTTCTTCGGCTATCAGGCGTTCACCGCCAAGGCTGATGAAATGCTCGAGCGGCGCGGCCTGTCCCGGGTGCATCAGCGGATTGTGTTCTTCATCGCGCGTTATCCGAATTTGAGCGTGAAGGAATTGCTGGGATTGCTCGGCGTGAGTAAACAGGCGCTGAACATGCCGTTGCGCCAGTTGCAGGAAATGCACCTTGTGGAAAGCGTGGCGTCGGAGGCAGACAAGCGTAAGCGCCTGCTGGAGCTGACTACTGAAGGTGAGAAGTTTGAGCAGGCGTTGCGGCGTGAGCAGGTGAAATTGCTCGAGCGGGTGTTTGCTGAGGCTGGGGAGGCGGCGGTGAATGGGTGGTTGGCGGTGAATATGGCGCTGGGAAAAACTCAGGCAGCTCTCGATTGAATAGGACGGCCTCTTCGCGAGCAAGCTCGCTCCCACAGTGGAACGCATTTCAAATGTGGGAGCGAGCTTGCTCGCGAAGGGGCACGCAAGGGCGATATATCCCTATCGCCTGACCTTTCGTAAACAAAACCAAAAACAATATTTGCTTTATTTGTACACAAAAGCATAATCCACTGCGTGCGAGTTCCTGACCGCATGGTCAACAAATTCGCGTATGCCTCAAAGGGCTGCTGCCACCCCTCATGGGTCCGGCCCTGGAAATAACAATAAAACTCTTGAGGAGTACTCGCTGTGGAAAGCCGCAAATCCGAAGCATCGACGCTGGAACTCTCGCCGCCCTTACGCACAGGCGTGCTGGAGCGCATCTTCAAACTCAGCTTGCATGGCACCACGGTGAAGACCGAGCTGATTGCCGGTCTGACAACCTTCATCACCATGGCTTACATCATCTTCGTCAACCCGAACATCATGGCCGATGCCGGGATCGATCACGGTGCAGCCTTCGTCGCCACCTGCATCGCCGCCGCGCTCGGCTGCCTGCTGATGGGCCTGTACGCCAACTGGCCAGTGGGCCTGGCACCGGGCATGGGCCTCAACGCCTTCTTCACTTACACCGTAGTCGGCACCATGGGCTACAACTGGGAAACCGCGCTCGGTGCGGTGTTTGTTTCCGGTGTGCTGTTCATGATCCTGACCTTCTCGCGGATTCGCGAATGGCTGCTCAACAGCATCCCGGTCAGCCTGCGCTTTGCGATGGGCGCTGGCGTCGGCCTGTTCCTCGGGCTGATCGGTCTGAAAACCGCTGGCATTGTCGTCGACAGCCCGGCCACCCTGATCAAACTCGGCTCCCTGCGTGAACCCGGCCCGCTGCTGGCGGCGATCTGCTTCCTGATGATCGCGATCCTCAGCTACCACAAAGTCTTCGGTGCGATCCTCATCAGCATCATCACCGTGACCCTCGCCGGTTGGGGCCTGGGCATCGTGCACTACTCGGGCATCATGTCGACTCCGCCGAGCCTGGCGCCTACGTTCATGGCCATGAACATCGCCGGTGTGTTCAACGTCAGCATGATCAGCGTGGTGCTGGCCTTTCTCTTCGTACACATGTTCGACACCGCCGGCACCCTGATGGGCGTGGCTCAGCGCGCCAATCTGGTCAACGCTGACGGCCGTATCGAAAACCTTTCCCGAGCGATGAAAGCCGACAGCGCCTCCAGCGTCTTCGGTGCGGTGGTCGGCGTTCCGCCCGTCACCAGCTATGTGGAAAGTGCCGCAGGTGTAGCGGCTGGTGGTCGGACTGGTCTTACCGCAGTCACCGTGGGCGTGCTATTTATAGCCGCGATGTTTTTCGCACCGCTGGCCGGGATGATTCCGGCTTACGCCACTGCTGGTGCGCTGATTTATGTCGCGATGCTGATGATGGGCGGCATGGCGCACATCGAATGGGATGAGGCCACTGACGCCATCCCGGCGATTGTCACCGCGATCATGATGCCGCTGACCTTCTCGGTCGCCGATGGCATTGCGCTGGGCTTCATCACCTACGTGGCGTTGAAGGCCGGTACCGGCAAGTACAAGGAAATTTCCGTCAGCCTGTGGGTGCTCTGCGCGATCTTCATCGCCAAGTTCATCTTCTTGTAAGCGTCACGCGGTTCAAGCGTCAAACCAGCCTCACCCTCGCGGGTGGGGCTTTTGCACATTCTTGAGTACAACAAAAAAAGGAGCAAAGTGATGAGTCTGGAAACCTGGCTGCTGTTCAGCGGCGCTGCACTGGTGGTGATCCTGATTCCGGGGCCGCTGTCATTGCTGATGATCAGCAACAGTCTGAACTACGGCTTGCGCCGCTCTTACCCGGCATTTCTCGGCGGCGTGATCGCTTCGATCTGCCTGCTCAGTGCGTCGGCGCTGGGGCTTGGCGCCCTGCTGCTGGCGTCGGAACAACTGTTCAGCGCCCTGAAAATCGTCGGCGCGCTGTACCTGTTCTACCTCGCCTGGCAGAGCTGGCAGCAATCGCGCCAGCCAGCGGTCGGCGCCGAAGTGCCGCAGGCCGCTCCGGTGCCACGTTTCCGCACGCTGTTCGGCCGCGCGTTTGTCTTGGGCGCGAGCAATCCGAAGGACATTCTGTTTTTCGCCGCGTTTCTGCCGCAGTTCCTTAGCGCGCAACAACCGTTTCTGCCGCAGTTGCTGATTATGATCGCGACCTGGGTGGTGCTCGACCTGTGCTGCAAACTGGCTTACGGGCTGGGTGCACATGGCGCGGCGCGCTATCTGCGCAGCGGCAAGGGGCAGAGCTGGTTCAACCGGGTGAGTGCCGGATTGTTCAGTGGTGCCGGTGCTGCGTCGCTGTTGAGCCGCTGACAGCAAAAGCTTCGCGAGCAAGCCCGCTCCCACATTTGGAATGCATCCCCTTGTGGGAGCGGGCTTGCTCGCGAAGGCGTCAGATCAGACAACACTTTCCTCCAGGCGAAAAAAAGCCCGCAGTGTGAGCGGGCGAAAGACCAAAGAAGCTATATGCGCAGTCGCTTCCCGGTGGGGGCAGCTGCTTGGGGGTCAGCTGCCCCGATAGGTGGAATAGCTGTAAGGCGAGATCAGCAGGGGTACGTGGTAATGATCCTGCTCGGCGGAGATGCCGAAACGCAGCACCACCACGTCGAGGAACGCCGGCTCCGGCAGTTGCACGCCACGGGCGCGGTAGTAATCGCCGGCGTGGAACTGCACCTGATAGACCCCGGTGCGGTAGTCATCGCCTTGCAGCAGCGGCGCATCGACCCGGCCATCGCTGTTGGTTATCGCACTGGCGACCAATTCCAGGTGCGAACCTTCAACGCGGTACAGCTCGACCTTGATCGAGCTGCCCGGGCAACCGTGTGCAGCGTCCAAAACGTGTGTTGTCAAACGTCCCATTGATTCTGCGCGCCTGGCCGCAAAGAGCAGTCAGACTTCGCGCCTCCCGAAGTCAGGTAAAAAGGAGACCGCACCGATTCGGAGCACGAAAAGTTGCGGCGAGCGACTGATTAAGACACTTTTCAAAAAAATTGTACACAATAAAAACGACATTTTTCGCATCACCCCCGCCATTCGGGTGTTTACCCTTGATATGCCCCCCAAGTGCCTGGCTATTGAACCTGCGATCCATTAGCTGACTGATCAGGCAGGTTTCTTGCAGGTTTACGCCATTAGCAGCAAAAGATGACAGTCGGTGAAAAATGCGAAAATTCAGGCTTACAAATTGCGAATAAAGTTGTATACAATCAGCCCATCGCTGTGACGCCAGCCTGTGCAGGCCGTTACACAAACCTGTCAACGAATAAGAAGGAAGACTGCAGTGAGCGCTGACTACCCACGCGACCTGATCGGTTACGGCAGTAACCCTCCTCACCCACACTGGCCGGGCAACGCGCGCATCGCCCTGTCCTTCGTGCTCAATTACGAAGAAGGCGGCGAGCGCAACATTCTGCACGGCGACAAAGAATCCGAAGCCTTCCTCTCGGAAATGGTCGCTGCCCAGCCGCTACAAGGCGCGCGCAATATGAGCATGGAATCGCTTTACGAGTATGGCAGCCGCGCCGGCGTCTGGCGGATCCTCAAGCTGTTCAAGGAATTCGACATTCCCCTGACCATCTTCGCCGTGGCCATGGCTGCCCAGCGCCACCCGGATGTGATCCGCGCGATGGTTGAAGCCGGTCACGAGATCTGCAGCCACGGCTACCGCTGGATCGACTACCAATACATGGATGAGGCGCAGGAGCGCGAGCACATGCTCGAAGCGATCCGCATCCTCACCGAACTCACCGGCGAACGCCCACTGGGCTGGTACACCGGCCGCACCGGCCCGAACACCCGGCGCCTGGTGATGGAAGAAGGCGGTTTCCTCTACGACTGCGACACCTACGACGACGACCTGCCCTACTGGGAACCGAACAACCCGACCGGCAAACCGCACCTGGTGATCCCGTACACCCTCGACACCAACGACATGCGCTTCACCCAGGTGCAGGGTTTCAACAAGGGCGACGATTTCTTCGAATACCTCAAAGACGCGTTCGACGTACTGTACGCCGAGGGCGCCGAAGCGCCGAAGATGCTTTCGATCGGTCTGCACTGCCGGTTGATCGGCCGTCCGGCGCGTCTGGCCTCGCTCAAGCGCTTCATCGAATACGCCAAAAGTCATGAACAGGTGTGGTTCAGCCGTCGCGTCGACATCGCGCGTCACTGGCACGAAACCCACCCGTACCAAGGGGCCGCCCAATGAGCCGCTTTCAAACCCTGCAACCGTCGAGCCTGAGCCGCGACGCTTTCGTCAAAGCCTTCGCCGACATCTACGAACATTCGCCATGGGTAGCCGAAAAGGCCTACGACCTGGGAGCGGACGCCTCGATCGACGAGATCGAAACCCTGCACCAGCGCATGAGCGACATCCTGTTGAGCGCCGATCACACCAGTCAACTGGCACTGATCAACGCTCACCCGGACCTGGCCGGCAAAGCTGCCGTCCAGGGCCAACTGACCGAAGCCAGCACCAATGAACAGGCGGGCGCCGGTATTCACCAATGCACGGCCGAAGAGTTTCAGCGCTTCACCGAGCTGAACGACGCCTACAAGGCCAAGTTCAAGTTTCCCTTCATCATGGCGGTAAAAGGCAGCAACCGGCATCAGATCCTCGCGGCGTTCGAAACGCGCATTCACAACTCGGTCGACACCGAATTCAAATGCGCGCTGGCGGAGATCAACAAGATCGCCCTGTTCCGTTTACTGACTCTTTAGCGAAGCCTGGCCCGAGTGCGTCAAACGCGGAGAGCACCCAGGGCCTTGCAAGCATCCCCAGCCAACTTATTAAAGGCAGACAAGAAGAATGAAAGCTTACGCCGTACCTTTCGAGAAGTTCGTCAACCTGGCCGATGCCCGTCTGGGCACCAAAATCATCTCGGTCACCGATGACTGGTTCGCAGACGCCAATCGTCTGTTTCAGCCGACCCCGGCCGTGTGGAAGGAGGGGGTGTTCGACGACAACGGCAAGTGGATGGACGGCTGGGAATCGCGTCGCAAGCGCTTTGAAGGCTACGACAGCGCGGTGATCCGCCTGGGCGTACCGGGTTCGATCAAAGGCGTGGACATCGACACCTCATTCTTCACCGGCAACTTCCCGCCATCGGCCTCGCTGGAAGCGTGCTTCCTGGCCTCGGGCGAGCCGGACGAAAACACCCAGTGGACTGAAGTGCTGTCGGCCGTCGAGCTGCAAGGCAACAGCCACCACTACCACGAAATCAGCAATGACCAAGCGTTCAGCCACTTGCGCTTCAACATCTACCCGGACGGCGGCGTCGCCCGTCTGCGCGTGTACGGCATTCCGTTCCGCGACTGGTCCGCTGTTGGCGATAACGAGCAAGTCGACCTGGCTGCAGCCCTTAACGGAGGCCGCGCCCTCGCCTGCTCCGACGAACACTTCGGTCGCATGAGCAACATCCTCAACCCGGGTCGTGGCATCAACATGGGCGACGGCTGGGAAACCGCACGTCGTCGCACCCCGGGCAATGACTGGGTGATCGTCGCGCTGGGCCATCCGGGCGAGATCGAAAAAATCATCGTCGACACCCTGCACTTCAAGGGCAACTACCCGGACACCTGCTCGATCCAGGGCGCGTTCGTCAAGGGCGGCACCGACAGCCAGATCGAAACCCAGTCGCTGTTCTGGCGTGAACTGCTGCCGAGCCAGAAGCTGGAAATGCACGCCGAACACACCTTCGTCGAGCAGATCAAGGCACTGGGCCCGATCACCCACATCCGTCTGAACGTGTTCCCGGACGGTGGTGTGAGTCGCCTGCGCGTTCTCGGCAAGGTAGCGAAGTAAGCGGCGCGACCATTCGCGAGCAAGCTCGCTCCCACATTGATCGCAATTCCTGTGGGAGCGAGCTTGCTCGCGAAAGCGTCAGATCAAACAACACAGAATTCGGATAAGAAGAACAGCATGCGCACACTACAGATTGAACCGCTGACCAAAGAAGCCTTCGCCCCCTTCGGTGACGTGATCGAAACCGACGGCAGCGACCACTTCATGATCAACAACGGTTCGACCATGCGCTTCCACAAACTGGCGACGGTCGAAACCGCTACGCCTGAGGACAACGCGATCATCAGCATCTTCCGCGCCGACGCGCAGGACATGCCGCTGACCGTGAGCATGCTGGAACGCCATCCGCTGGGCAGCCAGGCTTTCATTCCGCTGCTCGGCAACCCCTTTCTGATCGTGGTCGCGCCACTTGGCGATGTACCTGTATCAGGCTTGGTCCGCGCCTTCGTCACCAACGGCAGGCAGGGCATCAATTACCATCGCGGCGTCTGGCACCACCCGGTGCTGACGATCGAAAAGCGGGATGACTTCCTGGTGGTTGATCGCAGTGGCACAGGCAATAACTGCGATGAGCATTTTTTCAAAGAGGATGAGCGTTTGATCCTCGCCCCCCACCAATAAGAGAAGGTCTGATCACTCGACAACAAGAGTGACAGGCGAGAGGTAAAGACTGTGGAAGCACATCTGTTGGAATGGCTGAACCTGAGCGTGCGCTGGGTTCACATGATCACTGGCGTGGCCTGGATCGGCGCGTCGTTCTATTTCGTCTGGCTGGAGAACAACCTCAACCGCGTCAACCCGAAAACCGGTCTGGCCGGTGATCTGTGGGCAATCCACGGCGGCGGTATCTATCACCTGGAAAAATACAAACTGGCCCCACCGTCGATGCCGGAGAACCTGCACTGGTTCAAATGGGAAGCCTATTTCACCTGGATGTCGGGGATCGCGCTGCTGTGCGTGGTGTTCTACTCCAACCCCGTGCTCTACCTCGTGGCACCCGGCAGCGGCCTGACCGGCCCTGAAGGCGTGGCCATCGGCATCGGTTCGCTGATCGCCGGCTGGTTCATCTACGACTTCCTCTGCGATTCGGCCCTTGGCAAGAAACCCGCCCTGCTCGGCTTCATCCTGTTCGTGCTGATCATTGGCGCGGCGTATGGCTTCAGCAAGGTGTTCAGCGGTCGCGGTGCATACCTGCACGTCGGCGCGATCATCGGCACCATCATGGTCGGCAACGTGTTCCGCATCATCATGCCGGCACAGCGTGCACTGGTCGCAGCGATCGCCGAGAACCGTACACCGGACCCGGCGCTGCCGGCCAAAGGCCTGCTGCGGTCGCGTCACAACAACTACTTCACCCTGCCGGTGCTGTTCATCATGATCAGCAACCACTTCCCGAGCACTTACGGCAGCCAGTACAACTGGTTGATTCTGGCCGGGATCGCGGTGTTGGCGGTGTTGGTGCGTCACTACTTCAACACCCGTCACGACAGCCACAAGTTTGCCTGGACCCTGCCCGTGGCAGCGGTGGGCATGATCACCCTGGCGTACGTCACCGGCCCTGCGCCGATGCCAACCGCACCGGACGTGGCCAAGGCACCCGCGAAAATCGAGTACCAGCCACTGCCGGAAACGGCACTGGGCGGTGGCGCGAAACCGGCTGAAGCGGCGGCACCTGCAGCGCCAGCAGCCCCTGCGGCAGCACCGGCGCAAGCGTCCAACGCAGGCCCTGCGTTCGACAAGGTGCACAACGTGATCCAGGAACGCTGCGCGGTCTGCCATTCGGCCAAACCGACCAGCCCGTTGTTCAGCGCGGCGCCCGCCGGTGTGATG
This sequence comes from Pseudomonas fluorescens, assembly GCF_004683905.1. NCBI lineage: Bacteria > Pseudomonadati > Pseudomonadota > Gammaproteobacteria > Pseudomonadales > Pseudomonadaceae > Pseudomonas > Pseudomonas fluorescens. The sequence goes on along the minus strand of NZ_CP038438.1, from coordinate 1,926,863 downwards.
TTCGACACCCCCGAGCAGATCCGCCAGAACGCGGCGCGGATCCAGGCGCAAGCCATCACCACGCAGATCATGCCACTGGGCAACATCACGCAGATGACCCAGCAGGAACGTGACCTGATCGGTGCATGGATCGCCCAGGGAGCGCAGACCAACTGAGCCAGACAAAAGCCTGTGTAAAAGCAGGCTTTTGTGGTGATGGGATTTACTTGTGCTTGAGGATCTACCTGTGGTGAGGGGATTTATCCCCGATCGGCGGCGCAGCCGTCGCAAACCTGGCAATCGCAATCTGCCTGATGTACGCGGTTGCAGGTTTTGGGGCTACTTCGTAGCCCATCGGGGATAAATCCCCTCGCCACAATAAATCTCCTCATAACAAATGGTTTCCTCACCACAACAAGCTTTTTGCCACATATACGAATGAAGCAAAAGGACAGCTGTGAGCCACCCGGCAGCTGTTCAATCACAAGAATAAAAAAGATCCGAGGTGTTGCATGTCCGAGCTGTCCAAAGCGCGCATCCCCGACGCACCCGCCATTCAGCGTTTGCCCCTTTTGCAACTGATCCTGGTCGGTTTGCAACATGTTCTGCTGATGTACGGCGGTGCCATCGCGGTGCCGTTGATCATCGGACAGGCCGCTGGCCTGAGTCGTGAAGAAATTGCCTTCCTGATCAACGCCGACCTGCTGGTCGCCGGTATCGCCACCATCGTCCAGTCGCTCGGCATCGGCCCGATGGGCATCCGCATGCCGGTGATGATGGGCGCCAGTTTCGCCGCCGTCGGCAGCATGGTCGCCATGGCCGGCATGCCCGGTATCGGTCTGCAAGGGATCTTCGGTGCAACCATCGCCGCCGGGTTCTTCGGCATGCTCATCGCGCCGTTCATGTCCAAGGTCGTGCGTTTCTTCCCGCCGCTAGTGACCGGCACAGTCATCACCTCGATCGGTTTGTCGCTGTTCCCCGTGGCCGTGAACTGGGCCGGTGGCGGTGCCGCCGCGGCGCAATTCGGCTCACCGATTTATCTGGCCATCGCCGCTCTGGTACTGGCGACCATTCTGTTGATCCACCGCTTCATGCGCGGTTTCTGGGTCAATATTTCCGTACTTATCGGCATGTGCATCGGTTACGTGCTGTGCGGCGCCATCGGCATGGTCGACCTGAGCGGCATGGCCAACGCGCCATGGGTTCAGTTCGTCACCCCGCTGCACTTCGGCATGCCGAAATTCGAACTGGCGCCGATCCTGTCGATGTGTCTGGTGGTGGTGATCATTTTCGTCGAGTCCACCGGGATGTTCCTTGCGCTGGGCAAGATCACCGGTCAGGAAGTCTGCCCGCGGATGCTGCGTCGCGGCCTGCTGTGCGATGCCGGCGCCTCGTTCGTCGCCGGTTTCTTCAACACCTTCACCCACTCCTCGTTCGCGCAGAACATCGGCCTGGTGCAGATGACCGGCGTGCGTTGCCGCTCGGTGACAATCGTTGCCGGTGGTCTGCTGATCGTGCTGAGCCTGCTGCCGAAAGCCGCATTCCTGGTGGCGTCGATTCCGCCGGCGGTGTTGGGCGGTGCGGCGATCGCGATGTTCGGCATGGTTGCTGCCACCGGCATCAAGATCCTGCAAGAAGCCGACATCGGCGACCGGCGTAATCAACTGCTGGTGGCGGTGAGCATCGGCATGGGCCTGATCCCGGTGGTGCGTCCGGAGTTCTTTGCGCATCTGCCGCTGTGGATGAGCCCGATCACCCACAGTGGCATCGCCATGGCCACGCTCAGCGCGCTGACGTTGAATCTGCTGTTCAACATCCTCGGCGGCGCCGAACGCGCAGCGATCAACGACTGCCACGCACATCAGCATTAACAGCAACCGATTTAACCCTGTAGGAGTGAGCCTGCTCGCGATAGCGGTATGACATTCAACACTTGAGTTGACTGAAAGAACGCCATCGCGAGCAGGCTCACTCCTACAAAGGGAAACAGCTCTGCGCCTTAAAAATAAAAACAAGAGGGAGCAACCGATGATTCGCACGCAAACCAGCGTTCTGTTGAGTGGCGGCCTGCTGGCCGCGAGTCAGGCCATGGCCGGCGATTTACTGCTGTGGCAGACCAACAGCCTGAGCTACCTGTACGGCAAGAACTTCGCGATCAACCCGTCGATCCAGCAGACGGTGACGTTCGAGCACGCCGACAAGTGGAAGTACGGCGACAACTTCCTGTTCGTCGACAAGATCTTCTACAACGGTCAGGAAGACCGCAACAAAGGCCCGCACACCTTCTACGGCGAATTCACCCCGCGCTTCTCGTTCGGCAAGATCTTCGACCGGAAAATCGAATTCGGCCCGATCAAGGACGTGCTGCTGGCGATGACCTACGAGTACGGCGAAGGCGATAGCGAGGCCTACCTGATCGGCCCCGGCTTCGACCTGAAAGTGCCCGGTTTCAACTACGTGACCCTGAACATCTTCCGCCGCCAAACCGAAGGCCCGCGCCCCGGCGACGGCGTCTGGCAGATCACCCCGGGCTGGTCGTACAGCGTGCCGCTGGGCAACTCCGACCTGTTGATCGACGGCTATCTGGACTGGGTGGTCGACAACGATCAGAACTCGCGCGGCACCTACCACGCCAACCTGCACATCAATCCACAGATCAAATATGACCTCGGCAAAGCCCTGGGCTGGAGCCACAAGCAGCTGTATGTCGGCACCGAATACAGCTACTGGAAGAACAAATACGGCGTCGAAAGCAGCCACAACCTCGACACCAACCAGAACACCGCCAGCCTGCTGGTGAAGGTGCACTTCTGAGATGGCCCGCAACCGTGCCCCATACCTGTCGTCGGTGCTCTGTTGCGGGGCACTTGAGAGCTGGCCGAGGAGTCAGTATTCTCCGCGGCCTCTTGAATTCGGTCTAAAAAAAAGCCCGGATTTAATTCCTGACCGACAAGCCAACTTATCCCGGCCCCGGTCAGTACCGAGGCATCCCGAAAACACGCGCAATCGACTGTTTTTCAGCAGCCGAACGGGCGTTTTTTTGCTTTTCGAAAGCGTTGGCCCAGCTCTTGCTATCACCAGCGAAGCTGACCGATCGGATGACTTTTGCAGCGACGAAAAAAGGCGCCACACCAGAGCGCCGATCTTAAAAAAATAAACGTGGAACACCTACTTTGGGAGCAACCGAATGAAACGTATGTGCACCAGCCTGATGCTCGCGGGATCGATGCTGGCCGGCGGCCAGGCCATGGCCGACGGCCTGCTGCAATGGCAGAACAACAGCCTGACCTACCTCTACGGCAAAGACTTCAAGGTCAACCCGGCGATCCAGCAGACCGTCACCTTCGAGCACGCCGATGCCTGGAAGTACGGGGACAACTTCCTGTTCGTCGACAAGATCTTCTACAACGGCAAGCCGGATGGCGGCGTCGGCAACAACACTTACTATGGCGAATTCAGCCCACGACTGTCGCTGGGCAAGATCCTCGACCAGAAGATCGAATTCGGTCCGGTCAAGGATGTGCTGCTGGCGATGACTTACGAGTTCGGTGAAGGCGACGTCGAGTCGTACCTGATCGGCCCGGGTTTTGACCTGGCGATTCCAGGCTTCGACTACTTCCAGCTGAACTTCTACCAGCGCCACACCGAAGGCTCGCGCGCCGGTGACAACGTCTGGCAGATCACCCCGGTCTGGTCCTACACCATTCCGGTTGGCGACTCGAACATCCTGATCGACGGTTTCATGGACTGGGTGGTCGACAACGACGTCAACAGCAAAGGCGAATACCACGCCAACCTGCACTTCAACCCACAGGTCAAATACGACCTGGGCAAGGCGCTGAATTTCGGCGAGAAGCAGCTGTACGTCGGTGTTGAATACGACTACTGGAAAGACAAGTACGGGATCGACGACACCCGTGCGTTCACCACCAATCAGAACGTGACCAGCTTCCTGGTGAAGTTCCACTTCTGATCCTGGTATCAGTGGCGTCTGCAAGGACGCCTTCACGAGCAAGCCCGCTCCCACACTGGTTTTGTGACCAACACAGAACCAATGTGGGAGCGAGCTTGCTCGCGAATGGCTTCAGCACAAATATCAGGTGGGCGCGACCGCCTCGGTGATCCCGAGAAACCGGCACAACTCCTCACGCTTGGCCAACGCATCGCGCCGTCCCAGATCGATCAGCTCGCTGCAATACCCCGCCTCGAACAACAGATAACTCAGCACCCCTGCCCCACTGGTCTTGGTCGCCCCCGGGCCGCGTAAGAACAGGCGCAATGCCGCCGGCAACTCCTGCCGATGCCGCGCCGCGATCTCGTCGATCGGCTGACTCGGCGCAATCACCAGCACTTCCACTGGCGCCACGCCCAACTCACGAGTCGGCACGCCCTCGGGCATCAGGTGGCTGAACTGGTTCAGACGCTGCAGCAACTCGATGTCGCTCTCCAGACTGTCAATGAACGTGCTGTTGAGCATGTGCCCGCCGATCTGCGCCAGCGTTGGCTGCTGACCGGTGTAGGCGCGCTCCAGCGGCTGCTGCGGATCAAACCCGCGCGGGTTGCCGCTGACGCCCACCACCAGCACCCGACTCGCGCCCAGGTGCAGCGCCGGGCTGATCGGTGCCGACTGGCGTACCGCGCCGTCGCCGAAATATTCCTCACCGATTTTCACCGGGGCAAACAGCAACGGGATCGCCGAACTGGCGAGCAGATGGTCCACCGACAATTGCGCCGGCACGCCGATCCGCCGATGGCGCAACCACGCATCGATCGTGCCGCCGCCCTGATAGAAGGTCACCGCCTGCCCCGATTCGTAGCCGAACGCGGTCACCGCCACCGCATGCAATTGCTTGCGCGCGATGGATTCGGCGATACCGGGCATGTGCAGTTTTTCATTGAGCAGCTCGCGCAGCGGCGAACTGTTGAGCAGCGCCACCGGCAGTTGGCGACCGATGCCGAGCAGGCTGTGACTGAAAAAGCGGCTGGCCTGACGGATCACCCCCGGCCAGTCACTGCGCAACACCCGATGACTGCGAAAGCCCTGCCAGAACAGTGTGAGGCGTTCGATGGCCGCGCGAAAATCGGTGGCACCACTGGCGAGGCTGACCGCGTTGATCGCCCCGGCCGAAGTGCCGACGATCACCGGAAACGGATTGTCCGCGCCCAGCGGCAGCAATTCGGCAATCGCCGCCAGTACCCCCACCTGATACGCCGCCCGAGCCCCGCCGCCGGAAAGAATCAAACCTGTGACCGGTTCCGCTGGGCTCATCGCAACGCTCCATGGTGCTTGAAAGGGTGAGTGAATCAGCCGCGCCGTTTCGGGTAAAGCTTCGGCTCGCCCGGTGGACGGCTCTTGAAGCGGCGGTGCGCCCACAAGTATTGCTCAGGGCAGGCGCGCAGCGCACTTTCCACCCACTGGTTGATGCGGATGCAGTCGGCTTCTTCGGTCTCGCCCGGGAAGTCTTCCAGCGGCGGGTGGATCACCAGTTTGTAACCGCTGCCATCCGCCAGACGCTCCTGAGTAAACGGCACCACCAGCGCTTTACCCAAGCGGGCGAATTTGGTGGTCGCGGTCACGGTCGCCGCCTGAATGCCGAACAGCGGCACGAAGATGCTTTGCTTGGCGCCGTAATCCTGATCCGGTGCGTACCAGATCGCCCGGCCCGAACGCAGCAACTTGAGCATGCCACGCACGTCGTCACGCTCCACCGCCAGCGAATCGAGATTGTGCCGCTCACGGCCCCGACGCTGGACGAAGTCGAACAACGGGTTTTTGTGCTCGCGGTACATGCCATCGATGGTGTGCTGCTGGCCGAGCAACGCGGCGCCGATTTCCAGGGTGGTGAAGTGCGCGGCCATGAGGATCACGCCCTTGCCTTCGCGCTGGGCCTTTTGCAGATGCTCCAGGCCTTCGACATGCGCCAGTTTGGCCAGACGCTCACGGGACCACCACCAACTCATCGCCATTTCAAAAAAAGCGATGCCGGTGGAGGCGAAGTTTTCCTTGAGCAAGCGTTTACGCTCGGCGGCGGATTTTTCCGGGAAGCACAGCTCGAGATTGCGCTTGGCGATACGCCGCCGGTCGCCGGCCACGCGATACATCAATGCGCCCAGCACACGACCGATCGTCAGTAAAACCGCATACGGCAACTGCACGACCAGCCACAACAGCCCCAGACCGCACCAGAGCGGCCAGAAGCGGGGAGAAAGAAAGGCTCTTCGAAAACGCGGGCGATCCATTAAAGCTTCCGTAAATTCAGTGGCCGCGCATTCTACATCGTTCGACCCGGCTTGCGGCTCGCGGGCGTTCTCGTTATAAGTCTCGGCACTTTTAGTGACAAGCCGTTGTATGCCGATATGAGCCAAAACGAATCGCCAGACCGAGATCCCGTGTTCCAGTTGAAGGGCAGCATGCTGGCCATCACGGTGCTGGAACTGTCCCGCAACGACCTCGACAGCCTTGATCGGCAACTGGCCGCCAAAGTCGCCCAGGCGCCGAATTTCTTCAGCAATGCACCGTTGGTCCTGGCGCTGGACAAACTGCCGCCCGGCGAAGGCGCGGTCGATCTGCCCGGCCTGATGCGCGTATGCCGCCAGCATGGTCTGCGCACCCTGGCGATCCGCGCCAGCCGTATCGAAGACATCGCTGCCGCCATCGCCATCGACATCCCGGTGCTGCCGCCGTCCGGCGCCCGCGAGCGACCGCTGGAAGCGCCGGAACCGGAAGTCAAAAAGAAGCCGGAAAAGCCGCCGGAGCCAACGGTCAAACCGACCCGCGTCATCACCACGCCAGTACGTGGTGGCCAACAGATATATGCCCAGGGTGGCGATCTGGTCGTCGTTTCTTCGGTCAGTCCGGGGGCGGAACTTCTGGCCGATGGCAACATCCATGTATACGGCCCGATGCGCGGTCGCGCACTGGCCGGCGTCAAAGGCGACACCAAGGCCCGGATTTTCTGTCAGCAATTGAGCGCTGAACTGATCTCCATCGCCGGGCATTACAAGGTTTCCGAAGATTTGCGCCGCGATCCACTGTGGGGCTCCGGCGTCCAGGTCAGCCTGTCGGCCGACGTGTTGAACATCATTCGGCTTTAACGGATACTGCCGCATTTTCCAAGCATCTCTAAAACGTAGCGAAAACGGCTCAAACGAAGTAGGAAAAAGGAACAAGCAGCGTTTGCCCCCGGCAATTGCGACTTGCGCCGAATTCCAGCCAAGGCTGTCCGACTGCAGTAGTTTTCAAGAGATGTTTTTCAGGGGCTAAAAAGTCCTTCTTCCTTAGGGGTGAAACACCTTGGCCAAGATTCTCGTGGTTACATCCGGCAAGGGTGGTGTGGGTAAGACCACCACCAGCGCCGCTATCGGTACCGGCCTCGCTCTGCGCGGCCATAAAACAGTGATCGTCGACTTCGACGTGGGCCTGCGTAACCTCGACCTGATCATGGGTTGCGAGCGTCGCGTGGTGTACGACTTCGTCAACGTGGTCAACGGCGAAGCCAACCTGCAGCAGGCCCTGATCAAAGACAAGCGCCTGGAAAATCTCTACGTGCTGGCCGCCAGCCAGACCCGCGACAAAGACGCGCTGACCCAGGAAGGCGTGGAAAAAGTCCTGATGCAGTTGAAGGAAGACTTCGACTTCGTGGTCTGCGACTCCCCGGCGGGCATCGAGAAAGGTGCGCACCTGGCCATGTATTTCGCCGACGAAGCGATCATCGTGACCAACCCGGAAGTGTCCTCGGTACGTGACTCCGACCGCATGCTCGGCCTGTTGGCCAGCAAATCGCGTCGCGCCGAAAAAGGCGAAGACCCGATCAAGGAACACCTCCTGCTGACCCGTTACAACCCGCAGCGCGTCAGCGATGGCGAGATGCTGGGCGTCGAAGACGTGAAGGAAATCCTGGCCGTGACCCTGCTGGGCGTCATCCCTGAGTCGCAGGCGGTCCTGAAGGCTTCCAACTCGGGCGTTCCAGTGATTCTCGACGACCAGAGCGATGCCGGTCAGGCGTACAGCGATGCCGTTGATCGTCTGCTGGGCAAAGAAAAAGAACATCGTTTCCTCGATGTTACGAAGAAGGGATTCTTCGAGCGCCTGTTTGGAGGTAGGTAATGAACCTTTTTGACTTCTTTCGTGCCAACAAAAAGCCAAGTACCGCCTCGGTAGCGAAAGAGCGTCTACAGATCATCGTGGCGCATGAGCGCGGCCAGCGCAGCACGCCGGATTACCTGCCAGCCTTGCAGAAGGAACTGGTCGACGTGATCCGCAAGTACGTCAACATCGGCAACGACGACGTACATGTTGCACTGGAAAGCCAGGGCAGTTGCTCGATTCTGGAACTCAACATCACCCTGCCCGATCGCTGAGTCGATCCGGCAGGAACGACGGCGGCTCAGGGCCATTCCCATCGCGGAATGGCCCTGAGCCGCCGTTGGCATTTGTTACGAGGCTGTTTTAATGCCGTTGTCCAACATCCGCATCATTCATCAGGACGCCGCCGTACTGGTGGTCGACAAACCGACGTTGCTGCTCTCGGTGCCCGGTCGCGCCGACGACAACAAGGACTGCCTGATCACCCGCCTGCAGGAAAACGGCTACCCGGAAGCGCGCATCGTCCATCGCCTGGACTGGGAAACCTCCGGCATCATTCTGCTGGCCCGTGACGCGGATACTCACCGCGAACTGTCGCGGCAGTTTCACGATCGTGAAACAGAGAAAGCCTACACTGCGCTCTGCTGGGGTCAGCCGGAACTGGACAGCGGCAGCATCGACCTGCCGTTGCGCTACGATCCGCCGACCAAACCGCGGCACGTGGTCGACCACGAATTCGGCAAGCATGCGCTGACCTTCTGGCGCGTACTGGAACGTTGCGGCGACTGGTGCCGCGTCGAACTGACGCCGATCACCGGTCGCTCGCACCAGTTGCGTGTGCACATGCTGTCCATCGGCCACCCGCTGCTGGGCGACGGGCTGTACGCCCATGAGCAGGCCTTGGCGGCCTGGCCGCGTCTGTGCCTGCACGCCAGCATGCTGAGCTTCACCCACCCGCAAACCGGCGAGCGTTTGCGCTTCGAATGCCCGGCACCGTTTTAAGCGCTGCCTGAGTGGCGGCGCTGTTTTCTTTTGGACAAGGATTCTGTTTTCGGATGAGTTGTATCGATTCCCTGGTAACCCCCCTCACGAAAGTTCGTCATCAACTGCTTTACCTGGTTTACGGCAATCAGGATGTGTACCGGCGCGAAGCCAAGTTCAGCATCCTGACCGTACTGTCCCAGGCTAAAAACGGCGAGCGTCCGGCGATCCGCATTCTCACCGATCGCCCCGACGACTATGCGGGCTGGCCGGTCGACACGGTGTTGCTGGATGAAGCGACTCTGACCCGCTGGCAAGGCACCCACGGCTATCACCACCGCCGCAAGGCCTGCGCCATCGCCGCGGGCATGCAGTGGGCGGAAAAAACCCTGTTCGTCGACACCGACACCCTGTTCACCCGCCACCCGAGCCAACTGTTCAAATTCATCGAGCCGAATCGCTCGGTGATGGATCGCTTCGAGTACGACTGGAAAGATGTGCATCAGCGTCCCGACTATCAAAAACTCGGTCGCGACCTGCGCAGCCACGGCGTGACGCCGGATAACGGTTTCAAGCTCTACAACAGCGGCTTGTGCGGCGTGACCGACAGCGACTCAGCGCTGTTCGAAGAGTCGATCCGCCTGATTGATGAGTGGACACTCGGCGGCTTCGAAATCCACACCATCGAACAGATCGCCCTGTCGTATGCCATGCGCGAGCGTCAGGTGGTGGAAGCGCGCAAACACGTCTACCACTACTTCGCGGAAAAACGTTTCTTCCACGCGATGCAGACATACTTCTTCTCCCAGCACGGCGAGCAGTTCAGCCAGCGCCTGGTGGATCTGTGCAGCGATGTGCCACGGGTCAAGCCGTTCCCCTCGGCCTGGCGCCGATTGAAAATCAAATGGAAGCTGCGCCACCAGAAAGGTGCCCTGCGCAAGGTCGGTCGTGATCTGCTGTACGGCAGCGCCGCGCCGGAAGATCCGTACTACAGCGTTTGCCGACACGAATGGTGGGAATGCGCCTCGCGGGAAATTCTGCGTTGGGACGAGAGCCAGCAGAAAAAACTGCTGAGCCAGAAGTCCTGGCCGCAACAGCTGCCGCGTCCGGATAAACCGGAAGATGAAAAAGTCATCATGAACTATTTGAAAAAACGCATAGCCGCCCGCTGATCCACATTACTCCCTGTGGGAGCGGGCTTGCTCGCGAAAGCGGTGTGTCATCCAAAAATCTGCATCTGACCCACCGCTTTCGCGAGCAAGCCCGCTCCCACCCCGATCCTGCCCGGATTCAATTCCCGGGCCGATGCGTTAAACTCGCGCCCATTGCTGTCTGGAGCTTCTTATGCGCGAAGAGTTGAACCAAGGCCTGATCGACTTCCTCAAGGCCTCCCCTACCCCGTTCCACGCCACCGCCAGCCTTGTTCAGCGTCTGGAGGCCGCCGGTTACGTGCGCCTCGACGAGCGCGAGCCATGGACTACAGAGGCCAACGGCCGCTATTACGTCACCCGCAACGACTCCTCGATCGTCGCGATCAAAATGGGCCGCAACTCGCCGCTGCACGACGGTATCCGTCTGGTCGGCGCCCACACCGACAGCCCGTGTCTGCGGGTCAAGCCGCAACCGGAACTGCAACGTCAGGGCTTCTGGCAACTGGGCGTTGAAGTCTACGGCGGCGCGCTGCTGGCGCCGTGGTTTGACCGCGACCTGTCGCTGGCCGGGCGCGTCACCTTCCGTCGCGACGGCAAGGTCGAAAGCCAGCTGATCGACTTCAAGGCGCCAATCGCGATCATTCCCAACCTGGCGATTCACCTGAACCGTGAAGCCAACCAAGGCTGGGCGATCAACGCACAGACGGAGCTGCCGCCGATCCTCGCGCAGTTCGCCGGTGACGAGCGCGTCGACTTCCGTGCGGTACTGACCGATCAACTGGCCCGCGAACATGGCCTGAACGCCGATGTGGTGCTGGATTACGAGCTGAGTTTCTACGACACCCAGAGCGCGGCGGTCATCGGCCTGCATGGCGACTTCATCGCCGGCGCGCGCCTGGACAACCTGCTGTCGTGTTACGCCGGCCTGCAAGCCCTGCTCACTGCCGACACCGAAGAAACCTGCGTGCTGGTGTGCAACGACCACGAAGAAGTCGGCTCCTGCTCGGCGTGCGGTGCCGATGGCCCGATGCTCGAACAGACCCTGCGCCGCCTGCTGCCGGAAGGTGACGAGTTCGTCCGCACCATCCAGAAATCGCTGCTGGTCTCAGCCGACAATGCCCACGGCGTGCACCCGAACTACGCCGAGAAGCACGACGCCAACCACGGTCCGAAACTCAACGCCGGCCCGGTGATCAAGGTCAACAGCAACCAGCGCTACGCCACCAACAGCGAAACCGCCGGGTTCTTCCGCCACCTGTGCATGGCCGAAGAAGTACCGGTGCAGAGCTTCGTGGTGCGCAGCGACATGGGCTGCGGCTCGACCATCGGCCCGATCACCGCCAGCCACCTGGGCGTGCGCACCGTCGACATCGGCCTGCCGACCTTCGCCATGCACTCGATCCGCGAACTGTGCGGCAGCCACGACCTGGCGCACCTGGTCAAAGTGCTGAGCGCGTTCTACGCCAGCCGCGAGTTGCCTTAAAAGCTGAAAAGCTTCGCGAGCAAGCCCGCTCCCACATTGGAATGCATTTCAACCTGTGGGAGCGGGCTTGCTCGCGAAAGCGCTCGTGCAGACAACAAAGATTCATCGTAGAACCGAATCATTCCTGATACACATCACTCCTCGCTGCAGAAAGCGACCTAGACTTAAATCATTCCCTTCGACAAGGCAGTCACCATGATTTCGATGTCCTCCTTCCACGCCATGCTCATTCCGATACTGTCCGGGATGATCCTGCTGGCGATCGGTTTCAACTTCCGCGACAAGAACGCCGGTGTGTTTGCCATGTGGGTCGGCATGCTGATGATCCTGGCGACCGTGGTCTACAAGATCCTCGCCAAACTCAACGAATAAATCCGCGCCCGGCTCGCATTGATTCTGGCTGCCTCGTACACTCGCTCAATTCGCCCCTTTGCGAGGTTGACCGCCTAGTGTTCGCTCGTCTGTTTGCTCTGCCCTGCCTGTTCCTTGTCTGCCTGATGACGCTGCTGCCGCTGGCCCCTGCCCAGGCGGTCGGGTTGCCGGGCCTGCTCAACACCACCAAGACGCAACCGGAGGCGCAAGAGCCGCTGGGCCAGTCGCTGGATGAAGTCATCAAGTCGCTGGAAAACGACAAGCAACGCGCGCAATTGCTGAGCGATCTGAAAAAGCTGCGCGACGCCACCAAGAAAGCCCAGGCCTCACCGGAAGAAGGCGTGCTGGGCCTGATCGGCGGCACCCTGGCCAGTTTCGAGAAACAGTTCTCCGGTGACGACAGCCCGCTGACCCGCTGGTCCGACGAGTTCGATCTGGCCAGGGACGAACTCGACAACCTGATGTTGCCGGCCAGCGAATGGCTGCCGATCATCTTCGGCTTCGCGGTGATCCTGATGGTCTGGAGCCTGCTCGCCGCCGCGCTGATCTGGCTCGGTCACCGGGTGCGCATGCGCTTCGGCCTGACCGAAGAACTGCCGCAACACCCCAAGGCCCTCGACATGCTGCGCTTCGCCCTGCGCAAGCTCGGACCGTGGTTGATTGCGTTGGTCATCACCGTTTACATGAGCTACGCGCTGCCGTCGTCATTGGGTAAAAGCCTGGCGATGGTGCTGGCTTATGCGCTGGTGGTCGGCACCTGTTTCTCGGCGATCTGCGTGATCGCCTTCTCGCTGCTCGACGGCCCGCACCGGCACCGGGCGCTGTACATCCTGCGGCATCAGGCCTTCCGTCCGTTGTGGCTGATCGGCAGCTTCGCCGCATTCGGTGAAGCGCTGAGTGACCCGCGCCTGGTCGAAGGCCTCGGCGTGCACCTGGCGCACACCACCGCGACCATCACCAACGTGCTCGCGGCGCTGTTCACCGGGTTGTTCATCCTGCGTTTCCGCCGGCCGATCGCGCACCTGATCCGCAACCAGCCGTTGTCCCGCCGCCTGACCCGCCGCGCCCTCAGCGACACCATCGATATCCTCGGCACCTTCTGGTACGTGCCGGCGCTGGTGCTGGTCGGCATCTCGCTGTTCGCCACCTTCGTCTCCGCCGGCGACACCAGCACCGCCCTGCGTCAGTCGCTGATCTGCACGGTGCTGCTGGTGATGTGCATGGTGATCAACGGCCTCGTGCGCCGTCATTCACTCAAACCGCAACGCGGGCCGAAGCGCCATGCGTTGTACTCGGAGCGCCTGAAAAGCTTCTTCTACACCCTCGCCCACCTGCTGGTGTGGCTGATCTTCATCGAGCTCGGCCTGCGCGTGTGGGGCAAGTCGCTGATCGGCTTTGCCGAGGGCGAAGGGCATGACGTCAGCGTCAAACTGTTCAGCCTGATCGGCACGCTGATTTTCTCCTGGCTGATCTGGATCCTCGCCGACACCGCCGTGCACCACGCCCTCACCCGCTCGCGCAAAGGCCTGGCGAATGCCCGCGCGCAGACGATGATGCCGCTGATCCGCAACGTGCTGTTCGTGGCGATTTTCATCATCGCGCTGATCGTCGCCCTGGCGAACATGGGCATGAACGTCACGCCACTGCTGGCCGGTGCCGGTGTGATCGGTCTGGCCATCGGTTTCGGTGCGCAGTCGCTGGTGGCGGACCTGATCACCGGTCTGTTCATCATCATCGAAGACTCGCTGGCCATTGATGACTACGTCGACGTCGGCGGCCACCTCGGCACCGTCGAAGGCCTGACCATCCGCACCGTGCGCCTGCGTGACATCGACGGCATCGTCCACACCATCCCGTTCAGCGAAATCAAAAGCATCAAGAACTACTCGCGGGAATTCGGCTACGCGATCTTCCGCGTGGCGGTGCCGTACAACATGGAAATCGACGACGCGATCAAACTGATGCGCGAAGTCGGCCAGAAAATGCGTACCGACCCACTGCAACGGCGGAACATCTGGTCGCCGCTGGAGATTCAGGGCGTGGAAAGTTTCGAATCCGGCAGCGCGATCCTGCGCGCGCGGTTCAAGACTGCACCGATCAAACAATGGGAAGTTTCCCGAGCGTTCAACCTGTCGCTCAAACGCCATCTGGACGAAGCCGGACTCGATCTGGCGACGCCACGCATGAGCGTGCAGGTCATCACTGCCGGCGGTGGCCAGCCGAAGGAATAGCACTTCGCGCAGACACTCGGGTCACAGGCAGGGAAGCCAGAAAAACAATAACCATGGAGACACCCGATGCAGCTGACACGTATCGCCCAGACCGTTCTGCTCACTCTGCTGGCCGGCACCGCCAGCGCCGCCACCCTGGACAGCACCCGCGAACAGATCGCCACGCAAGCCAAGGCACTTGAACCGCAACTGCTGGAAACCCGCCGCGACATCCACGCGCATCCGGAACTGGGCAACACCGAGAAACGCACCGCGGAACTGGTCGCCAGACAACTGAAGGCCATGGGCCTGGAAGTCAAAACCAACGTCGCCCGCACCGGCGTGGTTGCCATCCTCAAGGGCGCCCTGCCCGGCCCGACCGTGGCCTTGCGCGCCGACATGGACGCGTTGCCGGTCAAGGAAGTCGCCGACCTGCCTTTCGCCTCGAAAGCCAAAGGCACTTATCTGGACAAAGAAGTCGACGTGATGCACGCCTGCGGCCACGACGCCCACACTGCGATCCTGCTGAACACGGCGAAAATTCTCACTGGCCTGCGCGACACCCTGCCCGGCACCGTGGTGTTCTATTTCCAGCCCGCCGAAGAAGGCCCGAGCGACTTCATCCCCGACGGCAAAAACACCTGGGGCGCGAAAATGATGGTGCAGGAAGGCGTGATGAAATCCCCCAAACCCGACGCCGTCTTCGGCCTCCACGTCTGGGCCGGCGTCCCCGCCGGCCAGATCGCCTACCGCCCCGGCGCCACTCTGGCCAGCTCCGACGACCTGCGCATCAAAATCCTCGGCAAACAGACCCACGCCGGCCGCCCGTGGGACGGCATCGACCCGATCACCGTCGGCGCACAAACCATCGTCGGCCTGCAAACCGTGGTCAGCCGCCGCACTGACATTTCGTCCTACCCGTCGGTGGTCAGCATCGGCACCATCAACGGCGGCACCCGCTACAACATCATTCCCGAGTCCGTGGACATGAGCGGCACCATCCGCTCCTACGACTACGGCATCCGCCAGAAACTCCACGCCGACGTACGCCAGACCATCGAAAAAATCGCCGAAAGCGGCGGCGCGAAAGCCGACGTTACCATCATCGAAAAATACGACCCCACGATCAACAACCCGGCACTGACGGAAAAAATGCTGCCGACGTTGAAGTGGGCAGCCAAGGATGACGTGGTCAATGCGCCGCTGGTGGGCGGCGCGGAAGACTTCTCGTTCTTCGCCAAGGAAGTGCCCGGGTTATTTGTGTTTCTCGGGGTGACGCCACGGGATCAGGACATGAGTAAGGCGGCGCCGAATCACAATCCGGGATTCTTTGTGGATGAGTCGGCGCTGGTGGTTGGGGTGAGGACGATGGCGTCGTTGGCGACGGATTATTTGTATGGGAATGCTCAGCTGGCCAGATAGAGATGGGGTGATTGTGCGGGCGACTTCGCGAGCAAGCCCGCTCCCACAGTGGATTGGGTGTGGGCTGTTGGAGATTGGTCGGCTGTCAGGCCGCCATCGCTGGCAAGCCAGCTCCCACAGTTGGATTGAGTGCAGGCAGTTGGAGATTGGTCGGCTGTCAGGCCGCCATCGCTGGCAAGCCAGCTCCCACAGTGGGATTGGGTGCAGGCAGTTGGAGATTGGTCGGCTGTCAGGCCGCCTTCGCGAGCAAGCTCGCTCCCACAGTGGATTGGGTGTGGGCTGTTGGAGTTGGTCGGCTGGTAGGTCACCACCACTGGCAGGCCAGCTCCCACAGTTGGATTGAGTGCAGGCAGTTGGTGATTGGTCGGCTTTCAGGCCGCCATCGCGAGCAGGCTCACCCCTACAGCAAAGCAAAAGCCGACCGCAGGCTCTTCACCACTCAATGGCCGAGTGTCAGCTCGCCGAAAGCTCTTGATCTTGCCGTGCCGGCCCCATCGGCAGGCTGAGTGGAGGGGGTTATCCGGGGGTGGGAGCGCAGCGACCGTTTGGCGAAGCCAAATGCATCGAGAGGAGGTGCAGCGAAGCAAACCGGAGGCGATGCCCCCGGATGAACCCCGCAACGAAGGAACCCGAGCCTAAGCGAGGGCCGTACGCCGGGGCCAAGCGTTTTGGTTACTTTTGGGCGTCTGCAAAAGTGACTCGCTGTAAGAGCGAAACCGTCAGCGGCAGCACCCGAAGAAACGGATATTCACATAGAACCCAACAGCCTGGTCGGCCCAAAGGCCGCCAAGGTCAAACAACATCTACACCAACGTGAATCGCATCATGCCGCCAAAACTCCAGATCACAATCAATCAACCGCTCATGCTGATCATAATTGACCCGAGCAATCCGTAACCCCGGACTCCCGACAGAAACCCGCAAAGCCGCCGCCGCATCCACCGACAACGACGTCGGCACAATCTCGAACCGCACCCGCCCATAGCGCAAATCGTAATGCCGCGCATACAACTCGGTCATCGACTGATTCAAATCAAATCCCAGAATCCCCGGAAAATACTGCGGATTCAGATAGTGCTCCACATACAAAACCAGCCGCCCGTCAATCCGCCGCGACCGGCAAATCTGAATCACGCTCGACAAAGCAGGCAACTGCAACAACGCACAAACCGCCACCGACGCCGGCTGCAACCGCGCCGAAATCACCTCGGTCGACGGCACCCGCCCCTGCGCACTGACCATCGCGTGAAAGTGACTGCGCTGCATCAGGTTGTACGCCAGACGTGGCGGCGAAACGAACCAGCCACGGCGCTCCTCGCGATAGATCTGCCCCTGCGCCTCCAGTTGCAACAGCGCCTCACGCACCGTAATGCGCGTGGTGCCGAACAACTCACTGAGCTTGCGCTCGGCCGGCAACTTGCTCCCGGGCGCGAGCAGGCCGTGATCAAGCTGCTCCTGCAGCACCTGACCAATCGCTGTCACCGCTTTTGTTGCCTCATCGCGCATCAACGTTACCTATCTGGACTAGACCAGCACTGTTTCGGGGCAAAAACCGTACGGCCTGCAAGCCGTTTCCTGTATTGCAAGCCTAGGCAGTGCAGATGACCGAGAGATGACAAACCCGCCCGACGGTCGCCCTCATGACTTGCAATACATCGGCCAAGTGCCTTGTCCGCTGGGGCTTTGACCTTGGTCTACGCTTACCGGGCAAGCGCCGAAACCGGGCCAATAAAAGGCCTGCCGGGCGACCGCCGACATCAAAGTGTCATCCAGCCCCCTTAAATTGGCTCAGGTATTGCTGACCTAGACCAACACAAACCGCAATCGCAGCGTTGAACACGACCAAGGAGCTTCGGAATGAAACAGCTTTTCCTGGCAACACTGTTAGGCTCGACCATTGCAATGTGCACCTCCGCCATGGCGGCGGGTACCGACCTGAAAACCCTCGAAGCCGCTGCGAAAGCGGAAGGCGCCGTCAACAGCGTCGGCATGCCCGATGACTGGGCCAACTGGAAAGGCACCTGGGAAGACCTGGCCAAGACCTATGGCCTGAAACACATCGACACCGACATGAGCTCGGCCCAGGAAATCGCCAAGTTCGCCGCCGAAAAAGACAACGCCACTGCCGACATCGGCGACGTCGGCGCCGCCTTCGGCCCGATCGCGGTCAAGCAGGGCGTGGTGCAACCGTACAAACCAAGCACCTGGGATCAAGTCCCGGACTGGGCCAAGGACAAGGACGGCAACTGGGCACTGGCCTACACCGGCACCATCGCCTTCATCGTCAACAAGAAGCTGCTGCACGGTTCCGAAGTCCCGACCAAATGGGCTGACCTCAAGGGCGGCAAATACAAGGTTTCCATTGGTGACGTGAGCACCGCCGCGCAAGCCGCCAACGGCGTACTGGCCGCTGCCCTGGCCAACGGTGGCGACGAGAAAAACATCCAGCCGGCTCTGCTGCTGTTTGCAGACATCGCCAAGCAAGGTCGCCTGTCGATGGCCAACCCGACCATCGCCACCATGGAAAAAGGCGAGATCGAAGTCGGCGTGGTCTGGGACTTCAACGGCCTGAGCTACAAGGCCAAGATGGCCAACCCGGATGACTACGTGGTGCTGATCCCGTCGGATGGCTCGGTGATTTCCGGCTACACCACCATCATCAACAAATACGCGAAAAACCCGAACGCCGCCAAGCTGACCCGCGAATACATCTTCAGCGACGCCGGCCAGACCAACCTGGCGCGTGGCAACGCCCGCCCGATCCGTGCCGAGCACCTGCAACTGCCGGAAGACGTGAAGGCCAAGCTGCTGCCGAACGAGCAGTACAAGAAGGTCACGCCGATCAAGGACGCCGACGCCTGGGAAAAAACCTCCAAGGCCCTGCCGCAGAAGTGGAACGAAGAAGTCATCGTAGAGATGAAGTAATCCTGTAAATCCCCACTGCTGGATCCATTGGAGATCCAAATGTGGGAGCGGGCTTGCTCGCGAATGCGGTGGATCAGTCAAGCATCTATTGACTGACACTCCGCCTTCGCGAGCAAGCCCGCTCCCACAGGGGATCCAGGTTGAATCTGAAATTTCCTGTTTTCGCGGAGTTTTTGCCCCTATGAAGCACAACGTCATCCTTGTCGTGCTCGACGGTCTCAATTACGAGGTCGCGCGTCACGCCATGGGGCATCTGCAGGCTTACGTTGGCGCAGGACGCGCCGCGCTCTATCAGTTGGAGTGCGAGTTGCCGGCCCTGTCCCGACCGCTTTACGAATGCATCCTTACCGGCGTGCCGCCGATCGACAGCGGCATCGTCCACAACAACGTTGCGCGCCTGTCCAATCAGCGCAGCATCTATCACTACGCCCGCGACGCCGGCCTGAAAACCGCCGCAGCGGCTTATCACTGGGTCAGCGAGTTGTACAACCGCTCACCGTTCCTAGCGGCCCGCGACCGGCATACCGACGATCCAGCGTTACCGATCCAGCACGGGCATTTCTACTGGAACGATCACTACCCGGATTCGCACCTGTTCGCCGACGCGGAACACCTGCGCCTGCGCCATGCGCCGAACTTCCTGCTGATCCACCCGATGAACATCGACGACGCCGGCCACAAGCACGGCCTCGATTCCGCGCAATACCGCAACAGCGCGCGCTCGGCGGACATCATCCTCGCCGACTACCTGCAAGGCTGGCTCGACGCGGATTATCAGGTGCTGGTGACTGCCGATCACGGCATGAACAACGACCGCTCGCACAACGGCCTGCTGCCGGAAGAACGTCAGGTGCCGCTGTTCGTCCTCGGCAACGCCTTCAGCCTCAACGCTGACGCCGCGCCGAAGCAGACCGAGATCTGCGGCACCGTCTGCGAACTGCTCGGCGTCCCTCACGACAAACCTGTGTGCCGGGAGCTGCTCAAGTGAATGCCATGACTCGCGGCAAATGGCTGGCGGCCCTGTGTCTGGTGCCGTTCGCGCTGTTCTTTATCGTGTTCGAAATCGCCCCGCTGGTCTGGGTGATGATCAACAGCCTGCAATCGGAAGAGTTCGGCTGGGGCTTCGCCAATTTCAGCAAGATCTTCAGTTCGAAGTTCTATCTGCAGGCGATTCAGTACAGCCTGGAGATCAGTTTCTGGTCGAGCGTATTCGGCATCATCATCGCCGTGCTCGGTGCGTATTCGTTGCGCCGGGTCGACTCGAAACTGCGCAACTTCGTGAATGCCTTCGCCAACATGACCAGCAACTTCGCGGGGGTGCCGCTGGCGTTCGCGTTCATCATCCTGCTCGGTTTCAACGGCAGCATCACGATCATGCTCAAGCAGGCCGGGATCATTCAGGACTTCAACCTGTACTCGAAAACCGGTCTGATCATCCTCTACACCTACTTCCAGATTCCCCTCGGCGTGCTGCTGCTGTACCCGGCGTTCGACGCCTTGCGTGAAGACTGGCGCGAATCCGCCGCGCTGCTCGGCGCCAACGGCTGGCAGTTCTGGCGCCACATCGGTCTGCCGGTGCTGACCCCGGCACTGCTCGGCACTTTCGTGATCCTGCTGGCCAACGCCCTCGGCGCCTACGCCACGGTGTACGCCTTGACCACCGGCAACTTCAACGTGCTGCCGATCCGCATCGCGGCAATGGTTTCCGGGGATATTTCCCTCGATCCGAATCTCGCCAGTGCCCTGGCCGTGGTGCTGGTGGCGTTGATGACCATCGTCACCGTCGTGCATCAACTGCTGTTGAAGAGGAGCTACCATGTCTCGCGCTGAATCCGGCCCGGCCGGCGTCTACCACCGCGTCGTGGTTTATCTGCTGTTCGCGATTCTGCTGCTGCCGCTGGTGGGCACGCTGATCTACTCGATTGCCAGCAGTTGGTCGGCGACCATCCTGCCCAGCGGTTTCACCTTCAAGTGGTACCTCCAGTTGTGGAGCGACCCGCGCTTCCTGCATGCCTTCGGCCAGTCGCTGCTGGTGTGCGTCGGCGCGCTGGTGCTGTCGGTGGTGCTGATCCTGCCGCTGCTGTTCGTGGTGCATTACCACTTCCCGAAACTCGATGCGCTGATGAACATCCTGATCCTGCTGCCCTTCGCGGTGCCGCCGGTGGTGTCGTCGGTGGGTCTGTTGCAACTGTACGGTTCCGGGCCGCTGGCGATGGTAGGCACACCGTGGATTCTGATCGGTTGCTACTTCACCGTGGCGCTGCCGTTCATGTACCGGGCGATCACCAACAACCTGCAGGCGATCAACCTGCGCGACCTGATGGACGCCGCGCAACTGCTCGGCGCCAGCACCTTTCAGGCGGCATTTCTGGTGGTGCTGCCGAACCTGCGCAAAGGCCTGATGGTCGCGTTGCTGCTGTCGTTCTCGTTCCTGTTCGGTGAGTTCGTGTTCGCCAACATCCTCGTCGGCACGCGTTACGAAACCCTGCAGGTGTATCTGAACAACATGCGCAACAGCAGCGGCCACTTCACCAGTGCGCTGGTGATCTCGTACTTCTTTTTCGTGCTGGTCCTGACCTGGATCGCCAACATCTTGAACAAGGACAAAAGCGAATGAGCTATGTCAGCGTCCAACACCTGCAGAAAAACTACGCGGGCACGACCGTGTTCAGCGACATCAACTGCGAGATCAACAAGGGTGAATTCGTCACCCTCCTCGGCCCATCGGGTTGCGGCAAGTCCACCCTGCTGCGCTGCATTGCCGGCCTGACGCCGGTGGATGGCGGCAAGATCCTGCTTGATGGCGTCGACATCGTGCCGCTGAGCCCGCAGAAACGCGGGATCGGCATGGTGTTCCAGAGCTACGCGCTGTTCCCCAACATGACCGTCGAACAAAACGTTGCCTTCGGCCTGCGCATGCAGAAGGTCAATGCCAACGACAGCCACAAGCGTGTCGCCGAGGTGCTGAAACTGGTTGAGCTCAACGACTTCGCCAGCCGTTATCCGCATCAGCTCTCCGGCGGCCAGTGTCAACGCGTTGCCCTCGCCCGCTCGCTGGTGACCCGTCCACGCCTGTTACTGCTGGATGAACCACTGTCGGCGCTGGATGCGCGTATCCGCAAACACCTGCGTGAACAGATCCGGCAGATCCAGCGCGAACTCGGCCTGACCACGATTTTCGTCACCCACGACCAGGAAGAAGCATTGACCATGTCTGACCGGATTTTCCTGATGAACCAAGGGAAAATCGTGCAGAGCGGCGATGCCGAAACCCTCTACACCGCGCCGGTCGATATCTTCGCCGCCGGCTTCATCGGCAACTACAACCTGCTCGACGCCGAGAGCGCCTCGAAACTGCTGCAACGGCCGATCAACCACCGCATCGCGATTCGCCCGGAAGCCATCGAGCTGAGCCTCAATGGCGAACTCGATGCACAGATCCGCAGCCACAGCCTGCTCGGTAACGTGATCCGCTATCGAGTCGAGGCGCGTGGCGTGGAACTGGTGGTGGACGTGCTCAACCGCTCGGCGGCGGATCTGCATCCCGACGGTCAGCGTCTGGCGCTTTCCATCGATCCGACGGCCCTGTGTGAGGTAGCCTGATGACTTTGCTGACGTTGAAGAGAGAACTGCACTGATGGCCCTGGCAATTTTTGATCTGGACGAAACCCTGATCCACGGCGACTGCGCCACCCTCTGGAGCGAGCAGATGGGGCGCCTGGGCTGGGTCGATCCCGAGTCGTTCATGCGCAAGAACAACGAGCTGATGGACGCCTACAGCCATGGCAAATTGCGCATGGAAGAGTACATGGAATTCAGCCTCGAACCGATGATCGGGCGCACCCCGGAAGAGGTCGAACACCTGGTCGGCCCATGGGTGGAAGACTTCATCGAACCGATCATCTTCAGCGACGCGACCAAAACCATCGCCGCCCACCGCAAGGCCGGCGACCGGATTCTGGTGATCTCGGCTTCCGGCACGCACCTGGTCAAACCGATCGCCGAGCGCCTGGGCATCGACGAAATTCTCGGCATCGAACTGGACGTTGCGCACGGCGTTTACACTGGCCAGACCGTCGGCACGCTGACCTACCGCGAAGGCAAGATCACCCGCCTGCTGGAATGGCTGGATGCCGAGGAAGAGAATCTGGAAGGCGCGAGTTTCTACTCCGACTCACGCAACGATTTGCCATTACTGCTGAAGGTGGACTTCCCGCATGTGGTGAATCCGGATCCGATCCTGCTGGAGCACGCCGAAAAAGCCGGCTGGCCGATCCATCTCTGGAAATAATCAAAGATCCAAATATGGACGCTTAACTGTGGCAAGGGAGCTTGCCGAAAAATCCGGCTAAACATAGATCCAAATGTGGGAGCGGGCTTGCTCGCGAAGGCGGAGTGTCAGTCGATAAATTCTTGTCTGATTCACCGCCTTCGCGAGCAAGCCCGCTCCCACAGGTTTTTCGGTGTTTTCAGGTCAGGCTTTCGTCGACCACCAGCACCAGTTTGCCGGCAACTTTGTTGCTCGCCAGCTCGGCAAACGCCGCTTCGGCGTCTTTCACCGGGAAGGCTTTTGCCAGTTGCGGACTCAACCGCCCTTCGGCAAACAGCGGCCACACATGCTGGCTCAAATCGCTGAACAGGTCGGCCTTGAACTGATCGTCGCGACTGCGCAACGTCGAACCGAGCAACTGCACGCGCTTGGCCAGTATCTGTGCCAGGTCCAGTTTCGCCTCACGTCCGCCCATCAGGCCGATCAGTACCCAGCGTCCGTCCAGCGCCGTCAGCTTGAGGTTCAGTGCCGCATAGTTGCCGCCGACCGGATCAAGGATCACGTCAAACGGCCCGAAGTCGCGCAGGCTTTCCAGATCATCGGTGCGCACCACGCCGCCCTGGGCTCCCAGCGCCTCACAGTAGGCCAATCGCTCAGCCGACCCGACGCTGACCCAACAGGGATTGCCGAACGCCTTGCATAGCTGAATGGCGGCTGAACCAATTCCACTGGCCCCGGCGTGCAGGAGAACCTTCTCGCCGGGTTTCAGCGCCGCCAGTTGAAACACGTTGAGCCAGACCGTTGCATAAACCTCGGGTAATGCCGCGGCCTCGATCAACGAAACGCCCTCGGGCACCGGCAGCACGTGCCGTCCGTCGACCACCACCTCCTCGGCCATTCCGCCCCCGGCCAGCAAGGCGCAGACCCGGTCGCCGACCTGCCAGGACGAGCCGGCGCCGACTTCGCTGATCACCCCGGAACACTCCAGACCGAGCACCTGACTGGCGCCCGGCGGCGGTGGATAAAGCCCGGCTTTCTGTAATAAATCGGCGCGATTGAGGCCCGCAGCCGCCACGCGAATGCGCACTTGTCCTACATCACATGCCGGACTCGGCTCTTCAAGCCATGCCACTTGACCTTCAACGCCTTGCAATGCCTTCACAGTGCCTCCATAGTGAGTCTGGACTGAGCCCGAAGCTGTAGCGCCGGGCTTTTTGCATTATGCGACCGGCTCTCGTAGAACCGGCGACTTCAAAGACGGCCTAATATGCGTTATCAATTGTCCCCGCGTCGAATCAGCATGAAGCATTTGCTCCCCAGCACCGCCCTCGCTCTTTTCATCGGTATCGGCTTGTTGCCGGTGTCGGGCACTACATTCGCAGCCAACAGCTGGGACAAGTTGCAGCCGGATCGCGACGAAGTGATCGCCAGCCTCAACGTCGTCGAGTTGCTCAAGCGTCACCACTACAGCAAGCCGCCGCTCGACGATGCGCGCTCGGTGATCATCTACGACAGCTACATCAAGCTGCTGGACCCGTCGCGCAGCTACTTCATGGCCAGCGACATCGCCGAATTCGACAAGTGGAAGACCCAGTTCGACGACTTCCTCAAAAGCGGCGACCTCAACGCCGGGTTCACCATCTACAAGCGCTATCTGGACCGCGTCAAGGCGCGCCTGGACTTCGCCATTGCGGAGCTGAACAAGGGCGTCGACAAGATGGACTTCACCACCAAGGAAACCTTGCTGATCGATCGCAAGGACGCCCCTTGGCTCAAATCCACCGCTGAACTCGACGACCTGTGGCGCAAACGCGTCAAGGACGAAGTGCTGCGGCAGAAGATCGCCGGCAAGGATTCCAAGCAGATCCAGGAAACCCTGACCAAGCGCTACAAGAACCAGTTGGCGCGTCTTGACCAGACTCGCGCGGAAGACATCTTCCAGGCGTACATCAACACCTTCGCCATGTCCTACGACCCGCACACCAACTATCTGTCGCCGGATAACGCGGAGAACTTCGACATCAACATGAGCCTGTCCCTCGAGGGCATCGGCGCCGTGTTGCAGAGCGACAACGATCAAGTGAAAGTCGTGCGCCTGGTGCCGGCAGGCCCGGCCGACAAGACCAAGCAGGTTGCACCGGCCGACAAGATCATCGGCGTTGCCCAGGGCAACAAAGAGATGGTTGACGTGGTGGGCTGGCGCCTGGACGAAGTGGTCAAGCTGATCCGCGGCCCGAAAGGCACCGTGGTGCGCCTGGAAGTGATTCCGGCGAGCAATGCGCCGAACGACCAGACCAGCAAGATCGTGCCGATCACTCGCGAAGCGGTGAAGCTTGAAGACCAGGCGGTGAAAAAATCCGTGCTGAACCTGAAACAGGACGGCAAGGACTACAAGCTCGGCATCATCGAGATCCCGGCCTTCTACCTCGACTTCAAGGCGTTCCGTGCCGGTGATCCGGACTACAAGAGCACCACCCGTGACGTCAAGAAACTGCTGACCGAACTGCAGAAAGAGAAAGTCGACGGCGTGGTCATCGACCTGCGCAACAACGGCGGCGGTTCTCTGCAGGAAGCCACCGAGCTGACCAGCCTGTTCATCGACAAGGGCCCGACCGTACTCGTGCGTAACGCCGATGGCCGCGTCGATGTACTGGAAGATGAAAACCCGGGCGCGTTCTACAAAGGCCCGATGGCTCTGCTGGTCAACCGCCTGTCCGCCTCGGCTTCGGAGATTTTCGCCGGCGCCATGCAGGACTACCATCGCGCATTGATCATCGGTGGCCAGACCTTCGGCAAAGGCACCGTGCAGACCATTCAGCCGCTGAACCATGGCGAACTGAAACTGACCCTGGCCAAGTTCTACCGGGTTTCCGGGCAGAGCACCCAGCATCAGGGCGTACTGCCGGACATCGACTACCCGTCGATCATCGACACCAAGGAAATCGGCGAAAGCGCCCTGCCGGAAGCCATGCCGTGGGACACCATCAAGGCAGCGATCAAGCCGGCCTCCGATCCGTTCAAGCCGTACCTGGCGCAGCTCAAGTCCGAGCATGACGCACGCAGCGCCAAAGACGCCGAGTTCGTGTTCATCCGTGACAAGCTGGCCCTGGCGCAGAAGCTGATGGAAGAAAAAACCGTCAGCCTCAACGAAGCCGACCGCCGTGCCCAGCATGCGGACATCGATGCCAAGCAACTGGCCATGGAAAACATCCGTCGCAAAGCCAAAGGCGAAGAACCGCTCAAAGAGCTGAAGAAAGAAGATGAAGACGCGCTGGCTGCGGCTGAGCCGGACAAGGTCAAACCAGAAGACGACGCCTACCTGAGCGAAACCGGGCGCGTGCTGCTGGATTACCTGAAGCTGAGCAATCAGGTGGCCAAGAAGTAAGATGATGGCAATTTAGTGGTGACGCTCCCCGGAGCGTCATCAAACAGTCATCATTCTGTCGTGAAATAAAGGACTGGGAGCGCCTCTTCAAGCAAGAGCGCTCCCAGTCCTTTTTTTATCGCCAGAGATTGCCATGACCACGACCGAACAGCTGAGTGCCTTGAGCTCGATCCTGACTCAAAGCGGTTTGCACAGCCTGTTCCAGCCGATCATCTGTCTCTCCGAGCGTCGCATTCTCGGCTACGAAGCCCTCACCCGCGGCCCGTCCAACAGCCCTCTGCATTCGCCTATCGCGCTGTTCGCGGTGGCGCGTCAAGCCGGCCGCTTGAGCGAACTGGAGATTGCCTGCCGCCAGTCTGCCTGCCGTCGTTTCAACGAGCAGCAACTGCCGGGCAAGCTGTTCCTCAACGTCTCGCCGGAATCCCTGCTCGAAGCCGCGTACCAACCGGGGCGGACCTTGCAACTGCTGCAAGACTTCGGCATCCCACCGAGTCAAGTGGTGATCGAACTCACCGAACAGACGCCGATCGACGATTTCCAGTTGCTGCAAACCGCCCTGCATCATTATCGGGCGATGGGCTTTTCGATTGCACTGGATGACTTGGGTGCCGGCTATTCGAGCTTGCGTCTATGGTCGGAGTTGCGCCCGGATTACGTGAAGATCGACCGCCACTTCATCGACGGCATCCATCAGGATGCGTTGAAACGCGAGTTCGTCGGCTCGATCCTGCAAATCGCCAAGGCTTCGCGGGCGCAGGTGATTGCCGAGGGCATAGAGTTGCCGGAAGAGTTGGCGGTGCTGACCGAGATGGGCGTCGATCTGGTGCAGGGTTACCTGCTCGGTCGTCCGCAGGAGCATCCACCCCGCGATGCCCGGGCCCTGATGCCGAAACACGACAGCAGCACCGTGGCGTTGAACGACGAAGGCAGCGACCTCAGCGCCCTGCTCAACGAGCAACCGGCGGTGCATCGTGACACACCGACCGCCACGGTGCTGGAAGCCTTCCGCCGCCAGGCCAATCTGAACTCACTGGCGGTGCTCGACGAACAGGGCCAGCCGTGCGGCATCGTCCATCGCCATTCGTTGTCCGACGCCTTGCTCAAGCCGTTTGCCACCGACCTGTTCGCCCGCAAGCCAATCAGCCGCCTGATGAACGACGACTTCCTCGCTGTGGAAATGAGCCAGTCGCTGCAACAGGTCAGCCGCCTGATCACCAGCCGCGCCCGGCAGCGCATCGAAGAAGATTTCATCATCACCCTCAACGGCAGTTATCTCGGCCTCGGTCGGGTGATCGATCTACTCAAACTGATCACCGAACTGAAAATCCAGCAAGCCCGCTACGCCAACCCGCTGACCCTGCTACCCGGCAACGTGCCGATCCAGCAATGCCTGACCCGCCTGCTGCAACAGGGCCGCGAATCGATCATCTGCTACGTCGACATCGACAGCTTCAAACCCTTCAACGACATCTACGGCTACGGCCGTGGCGACGAAGTCCTGCTGTGCCTGGCGCAATGTCTGAACGAACGCGTCGACCCGTCCCGCGACTTCGTCGGCCACATCGGCGGCGACGACTTCCTGCTGGTACTCGGCCCGGAAGACTGGCGCAAACGCCTCAACCAACTGCTCGACGACTTCCAGAGCCAATGCCGACGCTTCTATCGCCCTGAGCATCTTGAAGCCGGCTGCTTCATCGCGCCGAATCGCCAGGGTGTGCGGCAGGAGTTTCCGCTGCTCTCGTTATCGATCGGCGTAGTCCACCTGCAACCCGAGGCCTGCGCAGAACTGGATGCCAGCCAACTCGCGGAAATGGCTTCGCAGGCGAAGCATCATGCGAAGAATGTTCCGGGGTATAGCGTGCATGTGATTGATAGCCTCACTGCTGCCGACCTTCACCTGCCGCAACTGATTGGCCAACGCTGACTCTCCAGGCGACACAGATCCCTGTGGGAGCGGGCTTGCTCGCGAAGGCGTCAGTAGCATCACTCAAGATTCCGCTTCTAATGCCGGCTACCACGTGGAGCAGTCTTCCTGACTGGCGAGATACAACTCATCAATCCAAACTTCGGAGAGAATAGAGTACACATGCTCAAAAAAACTCGTGGGATCTTTTATTTCATTCCAGCCAAGTGGAAGCAATGAATGAGAAAAAGGATCATGTTTAAAAACCTCAGAGAGCTTACTCGTTTCGCCATCCAGAGCCTCACGCAATACAAAAAACAAGACAAACTTGTGCCGATGAGTCAAACCCGAAAATCTTTTCACAATAAATTTATAAATTAATTTCGCTCTATCTGAAGGACACTCAGGATCGTACTCTGCCAACTCTGCGCCCAGCGTCTCTTCGCGATCGTATATATCAAACCCACCAAGAAAATGCTTTAACTTAGGACTGTATGGAACATCAAGATAGGGATGCATCAACATCAAACGTGCTCCACCGGATATAGAGCGAAAGGTTGCAATGTTTCAAAGTCAAACTTCATTTCAAACCCATTCATTTTTTGAATGTAGCGGGGTTCTGATGGATCTGATGGGTTAGGTTCGTACCCTTCCCCCACATTTTCGGCAGCCATTCTCACAACCAAATTACCCATGCTGTCTTCTCCCGTGAATCGCGACATCTTCCGTGCCTCTCTTGTCATCGCTTCATTTAAAGCATTCAACTGCGCTCGATGGGTTAAAAACCGCGAACTATAAACACCTCTGAACATCTTCTATTACCACTCCAAACCAGCATCATCAGCTAACGCATTTACCAAGTAGCTTGATCTTCCAAACCAGCCTTCTTCAACTCGGCACCCCATTCAACCATAGCTATCCGATATATATCTTCAAAAAAAACCCTTGAATCGACCATTTCATCCCAACCATCCGGAAATGAACAATAAGCCTCAGGATCATACTGGAATAAGGATCTAAAATCGTACCTCTCGTCTTGCAACGCAAACTTGAGACACTCCACAAGCAAAAATTTTTGACGATACGACCTATTCATAGGTATGCAATACTTTAAAATAAGTTCCTCCCTATCTACGACTGTGTTCGGATTATATCTTTCAAGCTCCACCCCCAAGGTTTCTTCGCGATCATACACATCAAAACAACACAAAAAATATGCTGGGGTCGGTAGATAAGGCTTCGACGTTTCAGGATCAATGTACATAAAATCACTCCGTTGGATAAAGAGTAAATGGTAGGTTTGTTATGGGGTCGAACTTCATTTCGAACCCTCCCATATTGGTAACTAATCGAGGGTTTTCTTTATCCCTTCTATTTGGCTTATAACCTTCCCCAGCGTTAGGAAGCCTCATTTTTACAACGTTAGCTCCCTGACTATCCTGTCCGGTGAAACGAGGGAGTCCGCGTTCAACCCTGGTGGTCGCGAGAACATAGGCTTCAAGCATTATTTCCCAACTGTAAAATCTGGAGCTCGGATTACCTACACCAGCATTTCGACCTCTTCTTGGTTGACCCGTAATCGGGTCCGTCCCATCAATAGCCCTTTTTTTAAATTTTTCATTTGGCAGCTCAGGGCCATGCTTACCAACCATGTGCATCCCCTGACTGTCATTTAACCTCTCAACCTCTTTCTTCGCGGCCTCTCTTGCGCTTAATTTCGGCTTCGGAAGTTCAGGCTCTTCTTCATCAACCTTAGCTCCATCACTCGCACCAGGTACCGTACAGCCCGGCCTATTCGGCGGCGGGCAGTTAGAGTTCAACCCCAACGGATCCACCCACCCCGTCGGATTCGGCGTGTACTGGTATTGGTTGAGTCCTCCAGCCAACTTCACCGGATCCGGCGTCAGATACCGCCCCAACCTCGGGTCGTAATACCGATGCCGGTTGTAATGCAGCCCACTTTCCGCGTCGAAATACTGCCCCTGAAAACGCAGCGGCTGGTCCAGGTAGTCCTCGCCCGCGAGGGTGATCGCCGACACCTTGCCGTAGGCGTCGTATTGCGCTGACCAGACGATTTCGCCGCTGTAGTCGGTCAGTTCCTGCGGCGTGCCGAGGTGGTCGAGTTGGTAGTAGAACGGGCAGGCCTTTTTCGGACCTTTGCCGTCGAGCAGCGCCAGGGGGCGGAAGGTGCCGGGTTCGTAGACGTAGCTGCGGTGGTGGGTTTTGCTGCTTTCGGCGACGAGGTGGTCGCCTTGCCAGAAGAACTCGGTGGTCTGGCCGTCGACGGTTTTGCGGATGCGCCGGCCGAAGGCGTCGTACTGGTAGGACGCGGTTTGGCCGTCGGGGCGGGTCAGGCCGATCAGGCGGTGCTGGCAGTCGTAGCGGTATTCGGTGACGAGTTGCTGGTCGCGGCCACGACGTTCGCGGATCAGGTTGCCGAAGGCGTCGTAGTCGTAGTGCCGGTCGCCCTGCATCAGCAGGCGGTTGCCCTTGATCCGCGTGGGGCCGGGACGATCCTGCATCAGCAGGTTGCCGGCCGGGTCGTGGGCGAAGGATTCCGGTAGTTCGTCGCGCGAGTGACGGACGCGGATCAAACGGTCTAGGGCGTCATAGCCATAGGTGCGCTGGCCGTGGCGGCTGTCGGCAATGTGCTCGAGGTTGCCGTTGGCGCTGTAGGCATAATCCCGGCGATACAGCGAGTCGTGCTGATGGCCTACAGAATGGGCCAGCAAACGTCCCTGATCGTCGTAGGCATAATCGCTGAGCAGCAGGCCTTGTTGGCGTTGTTGTTCGCGACCCGATTGATAGACGTGGCTGCTCAGCCGCGTGCCATTGAGGTCGATGGCGGTCAGCGCGCCGCCCTTGGCGTAGTGGTAATCGAGCTTGCTGTTGTCCGGCAGACGCTGGCGCTTGAGCTGGCCGCAGGCGTCGTAGGTGTATCGCAGGGTGCCCCAGCCCTGATGCTCGGTGATCAGCCGGTCCTGCCGGTCGTATTCAAAGGCCAGTGGATGTTTCTGGCCGTCATCGACCCCGGTCAAACGGCCCAGGCGGTCGTAGGTGTAAGCCACCTCAACCCCGTCGGGCAGGGTTTTCAGCAGCAGACGCCCGGCCGCATCACGCACGTAAGTGGTGACCAGCGTCGAGCCGTCATCGCCGAACTCGGTCTTTTCCAGCAGGTGCCCGTTGCGGTCGTAGGCGTAAGCGGTGCGCCGGCCGTCGAAGCCGGTTTCCT
The DNA here is from genome assembly GCF_004683905.1 of Pseudomonas fluorescens. Classification (NCBI taxonomy): domain Bacteria; kingdom Pseudomonadati; phylum Pseudomonadota; class Gammaproteobacteria; order Pseudomonadales; family Pseudomonadaceae; genus Pseudomonas; species Pseudomonas fluorescens. The sequence continues at coordinate 1,895,464 of NZ_CP038438.1, read as the reverse complement.
GTCGGATCAATCCGCTCGGCGTGTAGTCCAGCCGGTACTTTTCCCCGGACTCGTTCTCGATTTCCGTCAGCAGCAGTTGCGCATGGTCGTAGCGGTACTGCACCCGCGTGCCGTCGGGGTTGATCTTGCGCGAGACGAGGTGCAGGTCGTCGTCATACTCGTAGCGGGTGATGCGCCCGAGTTCGTCGCGCTCGGCAGTGACTTGGCCGTAGGCGCCATAGCTGTAGGCACGGGTAGCGCCCGTAGGAAAGGTCGTTTGAACCAGTCGGCCAACCGCATCCCACTGCTGACGGGTGATCGCGCCGTGTTCGTCGCAAGTGGTCGTCCGTCGCCCCAGCGCGTCGTAGGAAAAGCGCCGCACACCACCGTCAGGCAGGGTTTCCTCGATCAGTTGCCCGAGGTCGTTCCACGACAACTTGTGCCGGCTGGTGTCCGGATAGCGGATCGACAGCAACTGCCCGCGCGTGTCGTAGTAGTAATGGGTGACCTGGCCGTCAGGATCGACCGCCTCGGTGACATCGCCCTCGGCGTTGCGCCGAAACGTCCACACCGCCTCGCCGCGAGAACGGCTGTGCAGGAAACCGTTGCGGTACTCGTAGGACGTTGGCTCATCGTCCGGCGGAAGCAGCGCGATCAGCCGTCCGACGTCGTCGTAACGGTATTCGGTGACCGCGCCCAGCGGATCCTGCTCGGCGATCAGCCGGCCCTGATCGTCATAAGCCTTGAGGTGCTCACCGCCATCGGCCGCGACCTTGCGCACCAGCCGTGCGCTGTCATCGTGGACGTAGGTTTCTTCGCTGCCATCGACGTAGTGCACCGCGACGCTGCCGTCATCGGCCCAGACGTAACGGGTGTCCATCTGCGCGAACGACGCCCAGTGCCGCACGCAGCGCGCCGCCTTGCCCGAGCGCTCCCACTCCCAGAAAAAGCTCGCGCCGCCGGTCAGTTGCCGCTGCAGGATGACGTGCTGATCGTCGTAGTCGTAACGCTCGCTGTCACCGACCGCATTGGTCGCGGCCAACAACCGCTGACGCGCGTCGTAGCAATAACTGACCAGCGTTTGCTCGGTGCGCCAGCCATCAGCCTCAAGCACCTGGTAATCAACCGCGACCAGATGCGCCCGGTCATAGCGCAACAGCAGCGAGCGACCCGCGCCATTGTCCAGGCGGACAATCCGCTGCTGATGATCGCGAGAAACGATCAGACGATTGCCATACGCATCACTGACCGCCACCAGCCGCCCGGCACGAAAGTGATAAAACCGCGCTGTATCCCCGGCCAGCGCGAGGATCAGTTCCTCTGGCTCATCGCCGAGAAAAATCGCCGCCCGCGACAGGCTGTTGTGAATCGCCGGGCGCTCAACGCTGGGCAACGGAAACCGCGTGCGGCGGTTCTCGTGATCGACCCAGACCACCGCCTCGCCATCAAACTCCAGCCGATGCGCCAGCGAATGACTCCAGCCAAACCCCAGCCCGACATCGATCTCCACCGCGCTGGTGCGGTACAACCGGGTGAACTCGAACGGCAACACCCCATCGAGCGTGCCATCGGTCAGGGTCAGCAGTTCTTCGCCGGTAACCATCGACACCGGACAGCCGTTGGTGCAGGTCAGCGGTGCGCAATCGGCGCTGTCGCCGTTGGGGTTTTTCGCTTGATCGGGAGCGTTATCGTGGTGCTCGTTTTTCTTCAGGGCGGCATTGCGCTTCGCATCCCAGCGCAATTGCATGCGGCCCTTTTTCACCCCGGCGGCGATACCCCGCGCGGCGACAGTTTTGTACTGGTCGACGTAATGGATGAACGTGTTGACGATGCCGAACATTGCCTTGACCAGGCGTTTCACAACCGAGAGCAACTGGGCGGCGCGATCCGCCAGGCGTAGCGTGAGATAAGCGATCCCGGCGCCAGCCCCGACGAATGTCAACACAACGCCGATCAGCACATCGATCAGCACCTGCACGATCATCATCGACGCCGTTTCAGCGGTTTTGCCGGCGATCTGGCTGGGCGGCAGCATCTCCAGCCAGAGACTCGCACTGCGCAGCAGCAAACACAGCGCTGCCTCATCACTGACCAGCAACCGCAGCTTTTGCATGACATCCGGAGCTGATTCTGCGAGATGAATCAGATCAGCCGCGCCGCTTCCCAGCCGCTCGGCAAATGCGCCTGGATCCTTGAGAATCTCCGACAGCATGCCGATGCTGTCCCATACCCCCTCGATCGCCGCCCAGCTCCCGGCGAGCATGCCGTTGCCCGCCGCCGTCGCCACCGACTGCGACCACTGCGGTTTGAACCCCTGCCACTCGCTGCGCAACCAGCCATCCAGCTCGCCGGTCAAGCCGTCGTAGGACTGGAACAGCGCCTTGATCTGCTCCGGGGTAACGTCGCTGTGCACCTGCACGCGATAGAACTTGCCTGGCGTACCGGTGAATGTTCCCCGGCCTTGCGCATCAAGTGCGACGGGGGAGGTTTGGCCATCATCCACCGCGACCACATCCACCACGATGTCGCCCAGCGGAATGTCGTACACCGACTCGAATTTGCTCTCGATCGCCAGCACCCCGCTTTTCGGGCACTGCACGACGCCGGTGGCAAACTCACTGTCGCCCGTGCTGACGGCGGTAACGCGATCACCGAAGCGGATGATCCGCTCCATGCCCATCAGCGACGGCAGGTCCGCCGCGTGGCTGACCTGGTCGGCCGCTTTGCTGAACCAATGCTCAAGCTGCTGGCGATAGAGGCTGAGGGTGTCGGGGAAACTGTCGAGTTCCTGCTCGATACGGCTGACGGCTTCCATCAGCGCACGCGACGATGCGGGGTGGAATGAAAAACCGGGTCAAACATGAGCGTTCCCTCGCGCAAAAATTAGGCGCGGGGACTTTGCGGGGGATCAAGCAGGAAAGAAGTCAGGCGAGTAGGTGTTTGCTGTAGGACTAATCCGCAAAAGGCTGATTACTACAAAACGTATAGCGATAAACGCAAACGTGGCGTGAGGTTTCCCTCACGCCACGTTTATCGAGCGATACAAAATGATTTACCGGGTTTAATCCCGAGCGCTCAATTCTTTGAGTTTGAGCTCCGCCAACGGGTGACCGGCCTTGGCGGCCAACGTCCACCAGCGCGCCGCTTCGGCCGGATCCGGCGCTTTGCTCGGCGTACCGGCCAAGCTGATCACGCCGACCTGATAGGCCGCTTTGCCGTCGCCGGCGAGCGCCGCCAGACGCAACAGCCGCACACCCTCTTCGCGGGCACCCAGGCCAACCCCGCGAAACGTCAGAATGTGCCCATAAAAGCTCTGCGCGCCGACATCGCCAAGATTGGCCATGCGCGCAAACTGCCCTTCGAGCCAGCGCCAGCCTCTGGGCTGGCGGACAAACCATGACCAGTGAAACAGCCTGCGGGCCAACCAGTAACTGGCTGACGCCTTGAGTCGTAAGAACACTCAGGCCTCCGCCGATTCCGGGTACTCGTATTCGAACACCCTGACCACTTCCGACGCATGCCAGGAAGCAGCCGCGACGCCATCGGACGGCCCGGAAAAGCGTCCAAGACGCTCGACACATTCAAAAAAACCGGTACGTGGCAAACGGCTGGCACCCTGGCTGATCACCAGCGAACTGCGCAACGGCTGTTCAGCCTTGGCGTCCAGCGCGGCCAGATGCTCAAGTGCCGCGGTCAGCGTCTGCATCGCCGGCGTCGGCAGTTGCAAACGTTCGAGCAAGGCTCGATAGGTCAACAGATGGCGCTGCCTGCGCGCCTGATCCAGCTCCCCGAGCAATCCGTCCCAATGTTGACGACTGATGCGTACGCTCACGATTCATCCCTCCAACCCGGCACCGTCAGTTCCCAGGCCAGGCTGCGACGAATCGCGGCGTCAGGTTGACGCTCGCCGCTTTCGATCATGGCCAGATAAGACGGGCTGATGCCTACCGTGCGGGCCAGCGCCTCGATGGCGATGCCCTTCCCTTCGCGCAAACTGCGTAGTTGATCCAGACCTGGAAGAATCGGGTCCGGCGTTGCGGCGGCCGGCGCTGGCGCCTGCTGCGGCGGTGTTTCGTTGATGCCTGCTGCTTTCAGTAGAGCCTGATACTGGACCCATGGCAGAACCGCATACTCGGGTTCGCCATCGCGTGCAATTATCTGAATATCCATGACTACCCCGTAGGACAACAACACTTAGCGAGTCGGCACTTTTCCCTAGAAGTGTAATCCTAACAGCGGCCAAGGTCGCGGGGGGTATCTATCTGTCTGCAGGCGAAGTGAATCAGGGCTTTTTCGGGCCCTGAAGCTGAAGTTGCTCGGGGGTATCAGGCAGGCGCTCGACCACCGCAAGTTTTTCCGGCTGCTGGCGGTTGCGCCAGAGCCGAAAAGCATTGAGCTCATCGTCGAGGGTTTTCATCAGCCAGGCCAGAACGGCGATGTCATCGAGCATGCCGAACACCGGGATGAAATCCGGGATCGCATCCACCGGACTGAGGAAGTACATCAGCCCCGCTACCACCGAAACCATGGCTTTCGGGCTGATGGCCCGATAGTCGCCACGCCAGTAGGCCAGGCACAGTGCCTGGAGCAGACGCAGATCATCCTTGAGTTTGCCAAGGCGATTGCCTTGCGCGGCACCTTTGCTCGCCACCGCGAACAACAGGGTCGGCAGACGCCCACGCGCCAGCAATCGACCGGCGAGGGGCAGAAATCGGGCGAAATTCCACGGCGCTTTCATCTATTTCTCCCGTTGAAATGTTATCCACACAAATTGTGGATAACCTTGTGAACAGAGCTGCATTTCAGCGCTGAAAGCCCCGTTTTATAAGGGCCGCGCTCAGATCGGGCGTTTTTTACTCACATAAAAAACCCCAATATTTCATTGACTTGGCGGCTCAGGGCGTCTAGCGCTGGCAGCCTCAATCTCTAGGACTGCCGTAAGCGCCATCCGTTCGCTCTGTTTACCGCCAGCATCGTCCAGATGCAACAACGCCCCGCATAAGCGAGGCGTTGTCTTCGAAGCTACAGCCGATTACTTGGCGGCGGCGTCTTCTTTGGCTGGATCCTTGATGGCCAGCAGTTCCAGGTCGAAGACCAGAACCGAGTTGGCCGGGATTGCCGGGCTTGGCGATTGCGCGCCGTAAGCCAGATCGCTAGGGATGTACAGTTTGTACTTCTCGCCAACGTGCATCAGTTGCAGACCTTCAACCCAACCCGGGATCACACCGCTGACCGGCAGATCGATCGGGCTGCCACGTTCAACAGAGCTGTCGAACACGGTGCCGTTGGTCAGCTTGCCGGTGTAGTGAACGGTCACTACGTCGGTAGGCTTAGGCTGTGGGCCGTCGGCTTTCTTGACCACTTCGTACTGCAGACCGGAAGCGGTGGTGGTGACACCAGGCTTCTTGCCGTTTTCTTCGAGGAATTTCTTGCCGGCGGCTGCCGACTCTTCGCTCATCTTGGCCATGCGCTCTTCAGCACGCTTTTGCAGCGCGGCGAAGGCTTCGACCAGTTCTTCGTCTTTCAGCTTCTGTTCTTTCTTGCCGACGGCATCTTCGATGCCCTGGGCTACCGCTTTGGAGTCCAGATCATCCATGCCTTCCTGAGCAAGGCTCTTGCCCATGTTCAGGCCGATACCGTAGGAAGCTTTTTGCGCCGGGGTTTTCAGCTCTACGCTGGTCTGCGAATCACAACCCGCGAGGACCAGGCTAACCAGGGCTACCGCCGCCGCCAACCGATGCTGTTTCATGCTATTTCCTTGTTCATGCGCCGAAAGGGCAATCGAGTAAAGCCGCGAGCTTATCAGGCCGCCACGACCAATGGCTACCGGCATGAGAGCAGGAAATGTCCGATAAGTTCAGGGATTAAAACGCATTCGGGCCAAGGGACGATGAAGCTTCTGTCATCTGGAGCTGACAAGGGCTGATGAGACTTCCTACGACAGTTGGCGTAATGGCCACTTGCCGCACCTGCAACAGCTGAGGCATAACAAGGCAACAACTCGACAAGGATGTTTATCTTGCGCCTCTTATACCGTGTGCTGGCACTGATCATTGTGCTGCTGGGACTGGCTCTGGCAGTGATTCTGTACTACGTCGCCAACCCGAAACTGCCCTTCTATATCCCGGCCCAACAGGTGCATTACCTGCAGCAGTGGAGCGAGGAGGAACGCCAGACCTACTACTTCACGCCGCAAGGCACACAGGTCAAAGGCCTGCGCTATGAATGGTTCGAGGCGCTGGAACTGCCCTTCTCTCAGCAGCGTTTCGCGTCCCCGGAATACCTCGCACGCTTCGGTTTTCTGGTTGATCCACAGCAGAAAGCCACGTCGAACAACCCCGGCAATCTGCCGGTCGGCTTCGCCCGCCACGCGAATCCCGGTGGCACCGAGCATTATCTCGATATCACCTGCGCCGCCTGCCACACCGGCGAATTGCGCTTCAAGGGCCAGGCCGTGCGAATTGACGGTGGTTCGGCGCAACATGTCTTGCCTTCCAGCGTTCCTACATTGCGCGGTGGCAGTTTCGGACAGGCATTGGTCGCGAGTCTGGCCTCGACTTACTACAACCCATGGAAATTCGAGCGTTTCGCCAAAAATGTTCTGGGCGATGACTACGAGACACGCCACGAGCAACTGCGCAAAGACTTCAAGCAATCGCTGAACACTTTCCTCAAAGTCGCCTGGAACGACACGCATCGCGGCCTCTACCCTACCGAAGAAGGCCCGGGCCGCACCGACGCATTCGGCCGCATCGCCAACGCCACCTTCGGCGACGCGATCTCCCCCGCTAACTACCGCGTGGCCAATGCACCGGTGGACTACCCGCAACTGTGGGACATGTGGACGTTCGACTGGGTGCAGTGGAACGGTTCGGCGCAGCAACCGATGGCGCGCAACATCGGGGAGGCACTGGGTGTCGGCGCCACGTTGAATTTCTTCGACAGCAATGGCCAGCCGCTGCAGGGCGATGCCCGTTACGCCTCCAGTGTCCGCGTGCGTGATCTGCACAAAATCGAAGAAACCCTGCAACACCTGCAACCACCCGCCTGGCCGGAAGATGTCTTGGGTGCGGTGGACAAACCACTGGCTGCCAAGGGCCGCGCGCTGTTTGCCGAGAACTGCGCCGGTTGCCACGTGCCGCGCAAGACCCAGGAGGGCGAACGCTGGGTGCAGCATTTGCACCTGCTGCCGGTGGAGGTAATCGGTACCGATCCGAATGCGGCGACCAACATAGCCAACCACCGTTTCGACCTGACGCCGCTGCAATGGGACCTGAAGGAGTTGGAGCAGATGGATGTGAAGTTGCATCCGACGCCCACCGAACCACTGGATTTGAGCCAGCTCTCGGTGGCCAAGGGCCTGGCCTACGTCACCGCGTTCGTCGAGAACCGCGCCTATCGCGAGGCCGGCGTCACCCCGCAGGAAAAACCCCAACTCGACGGCTTCGGACTGCCGATCGGCGTACGCGAAAAGGTCGCCTACAAGGCCAGGCCGTTGGCCGGTATCTGGGCCACCGCGCCGTTTCTGCACAACGGTTCAGTACCGAGCCTTTATCAACTGCTGTCACCGCAGGATGAGCGCGCCACGACGTTCTATAAAGGTTCGTTCGAATACGACCCGCGCCATCTGGGGTATCGCACCGAAGCCTTTACCAATGGTTTCCTGTTCGACACGCGGATTAGCGGCAACCACAACAGCGGTCATGAATTCCGCGCCGGCGAGCGCGGCAGTGGGGTCATCGGCCGACTGCTGCAACCAGAGGAGCGCTGGGCCTTGCTGGAATACCTGAAAGTACTGGGCGGACCACTGGAGGCGCAATTGCCATGAGGATCGACCCGTATAAAAGACCGTCGATGTTCGCCCGCGTCTGGATGTGGCTGGGGCGCCTGCTGGGCAAAGCCCTACTGACATTGCTGATTATCGGCCTGCTGGGCTGGGCCATCGCGAGCGCATGGTTCGTCTGGCAACACAGAGGCCCGGTGTCAGCGCAGGAACAGGTTCCCGCCGGTGAAGCGGCGATGACCCAGGACGTGATCCAGACCGCCGTACGCATCGTCGATCAACACCGTGAAGGCACCCGTTATCTGCGCGACGCGCATGCCAAGGCCCATGGTTGCGTGAAAGCCGAAGTGACGGTGCTGCCGGAACTGACACCAGCGCTGCGCCAAGGTGTTTTCACCGAACCAGGCAAAACCTGGCAGGCGATGATTCGCCTGTCCAATGGCAACGCCTACCCGCAGTTCGACAGCATCCGCGATGCCCGGGGCATGGCAATCAAACTGCTCGATGTGCCCGGCAAACCATTGCTCGGCGACCGTCAGCAACGCCGCGAGCAAAACTTCGTGATGTTCAGCCACCCGAATTTCTTTGTCAGCGATGTCGCCGAGTATCGTCAGAATGTGGCGGCTCAGGCTGACGGCAAAAAGATGATGGCGTTCTTTCCTGGCTGGGATCCGCGCAACTGGCAGATCCGCCACCTGTTCATCGCCTTGGCGACCCTGGCGCCGCCACCGAACAGCCCGACGGCGACCACGTACTTTTCGGTATCGCCCTACAAATTCGGGGAGGCAAATGTGAAGTTTCGAGTCGCGCCGGATCCGGACAATTGCCCGGCGTATGCCCTGCCCCCACAAAACCACGACCTGCCGAATTTCCTGCGCAGCGCCTTGAACCAGCAACTGTCGACGGATCGGGTGCCAGCGTGTTTTGTGCTGCAGATTCAGCGCCAGGACGCGAACAAGTACATGCCAATCGAGGACACCAGCATCGAGTGGCGCGAGCAGGATTCACCGTTCGAAAGTGTGGCGCGAATCACCCTGCCTGCGCAGGACTTTGACACGCCGGCATTGAATCTGGCGTGCGACAACCTGTCGTTCAATCCGTGGTTTGGTATCGAGGCGCACCGACCGATTGGCGGGATCAACCGCTTGCGCAAAGCGGTGTATGAGGCGGTGAGCGATTATCGGCACAGTCGCAATGCCGAACAGTGAGAAGACGAGGAGATGATTTGTGGTGAGGGGATTTATCCCCGATGGGATGCGAAGCAGCCCCAGCTTGAAGACTTTCGGCCTGCTGCGCAGGCCATCGGGGATAAATCCCCTCGCCACACAGGCATTGCAGAAATTCGCAAATCGCAGACAGCAAAAAGCCCGCACTAGGCGGGCTTTCTGTGGTGACCTGGCGTTCAGTGGGTCCAGGTGACCGAATATGGCGCAGCGGACGGGACTCGAACCCGCGACCCCCGGCGTGACAGGCCGGTATTCTAACCGACTGAACTACCGCTGCGCGAAACGCTTGAAACGAATGGTGGGTGATGACGGGATCGAACCGCCGACATTCTGCTTGTAAGGCAGACGCTCTCCCAGCTGAGCTAATCACCCTTCGCTTCGTTACGGGGAGCATTATGCCACAAGTTTTCGTAATGTGTTGATTTAATTGAAGTTTTTTTTCAAAAAAATCTGAAAACCGGTGAAACGACACAAACCCGATGGAACAAGGTACAAACTTGAGACAGAAAAAAACCCGCTTCAGCGGGTTTTTCCGTGGTGACCTGGCGTTCAGTGGTCCAGGTTACCGAATATGGCGCAGCGGACGGGACTCGAACCCGCGACCCCCGGCGTGACAGGCCGGTATTCTAACCGACTGAACTACCGCTGCGCTAAACACTTGAAACGAATGGTGGGTGATGACGGGATCGAACCGCCGACATTCTGCTTGTAAGGCAGACGCTCTCCCAGCTGAGCTAATCACCCTTCGCTTCGGTGTGGCGCGCATTCTACGGAGCGACCCAACCTCTGGCAAGCACTTTTTTAATTAATTTTCTCAGGCCTTCCAAAGGCTTAGAGAAGGGTTGGCCTATGACCCGGCGAAGACAATAATGCCCCCCTTTGTATAAAGGAGAGACTCACCCCATGTGGTTCAAAAACCTGCTTATCTATCGCCTGACCCAAGACCTGCCTGTCGATGCCGAGGCGCTGGAAACTGCACTGGCCACCAAACTGGCGCGTCCATGTGCAAGCCAGGAGTTGACCACCTACGGTTTCGTCGCGCCGTTCGGCAAAGGCGAAGATGCGCCACTGGTGCACGTCAGCGGTGACTTCCTGCTGATCGCTGCGCGTAAAGAAGAACGCATTCTGCCGGGCAGCGTCGTGCGCGATGCGGTCAAGGAGAAGGTCGAAGAGATCGAAGCCGAGCAGATGCGCAAGGTCTATAAGAAGGAACGCGATCAGATCAAGGATGAAATCATCCAGGCGTTCCTGCCGCGCGCCTTTATCCGTCGCTCGTCGACCTTCGCCGCCATCGCGCCGAAACAGGGCCTGATCCTGGTCAACTCGGCCAGCCCGAAACGTGCCGAAGACCTGCTTTCCACAATGCGTGAAGTGCTCGGCACCCTGCCCGTGCGTCCACTGACCGTGAAAACCGCACCGACGGCCGTGATGACCGAATGGGTCACCACCCAGCAAGCCGCCCCGGACTTCTTCGTACTGGACGAATGCGAGCTGCGCGATACCCACGAAGACGGCGGCATCGTGCGTTGCAAGCGTCAGGACCTGACCAGCGAAGAAATCCAGCTGCACCTGAGCACCGGTAAAGTCGTGACTCAGTTGTCGCTGGCCTGGCAGGACAAACTGTCGTTCATGCTCGATGACAAGATGACCGTCAAACGCCTGAAGTTCGAAGACCTGCTGCAGGATCAGGCGGAACAGGACGGTGGCGACGAGGCCCTAGGCCAACTGGACGCCAGCTTCACCCTGATGATGCTGACCTTCGGCGACTTCCTGCCGGCGCTGGTGGAAGCGTTGGGCGGTGAAGAGACTCCGCAGGGGATCTAAAACCCTTGTGAAATCCCAATGTGGGAGCAGGCTTGCTCGCGAAAGCGGTGTGTCATTCAACATTAACTTGGCTGACCCGCCGCTTTCGCGAGCAAGCCCGCTCCCACAATTGGTTTTGTGGTGTAACTAATAATAAGGAACAGGCCATGCGCGCACTGGCTGCACTGAGCCGCTTTGTCGGCAACACTTTCGCTTACTGGGTTCTGATTTTCGCCGTGATCGCGTTCCTGCAACCGGCGTGGTTTCTCGGCCTCAAGGGCGCGATCGTGCCGCTGCTGGGGCTGGTGATGTTCGGCATGGGCCTGACCCTCAAACTCGGTGACTTCGCTGCCGTCGCCCGCCATCCGTGGCGCGTGGCTCTGGGCGTGGTCGCACATTTCGTGATCATGCCCGGCGTGGCGTGGTTGCTCTGCCAGATCTTCCACCTGCCGCCGGAAATCGCGGTCGGGGTGATTCTGGTCGGCTGCTGCCCAAGCGGCACCTCTTCCAACGTCATGACCTGGCTGGCCCGCGGCGATCTGGCGCTGTCGGTGGCGATTGCTGCCGTCACCACCCTCCTCGCCCCGTTGCTGACCCCGGCGCTGATCTGGCTGCTGGCTTCGGCGTGGTTGCCGGTTTCGTTCATGGAATTGTTCTGGTCGATTCTGCAAGTGGTGCTGCTGCCGATCGTGCTCGGCGTGGTCGCGCAACGCGTGCTCGGCGACAAGGTGCGCCACGCGGTGGACGTGTTGCCACTGGTGTCGGTGGTCAGCATCGTGATCATCGTCACCGCCGTGGTGGCCGCCAGTCAGGCGAAAATCGCCGAATCCGGTCTGCTGATCATGGCCGTGGTGATGCTGCACAACAGCTTCGGCTACTTGCTGGGTTACTTCACTGGACGCCTGTTCAAGTTGCCACTGGCGCAGCGCAAGTCGCTGGCGCTGGAAGTCGGCATGCAGAACTCGGGGTTGGGCGCGGCCTTGGCCAGTGCGCACTTCTCGCCGCTGGCCGCGGTGCCGAGCGCGTTGTTCAGCGTCTGGCACAACATTTCCGGGGCGTTGCTCTCGACGTACTTCCGGCGCATGAGCGAGAAAGAAGACCGTGAGGCGCTAGCGCAGCAGCCAGCCGACTGACCGGGAAACTTGATCCCCGGATTAATGCTCGGCAGACTGTTGCGCTACGCGGGGACGACCCTGCGGCTCGATCGAGTTATCAATCTGGGGACGGCCCCGTCAATCGATGGAGGTCTCTTATGTCCTGGATCATTCTGTTTTTCGCCGGCCTGTTCGAAGTCGGCTGGGCCGTCGGCCTGAAATACACCGACGGCTTCACCCGCCCGCTCCCCACCGTCCTGACCGTTGCGGCCATGGCCATCAGCCTTGGCCTGCTGGGTCTGGCAATGAAGGAATTGCCGCTGGGTACGGCTTATGCGATCTGGACCGGAGTCGGTGCCGTGGGCACGGTGATTGCCGGGATCATTCTGTTTGGCGAGTCGATGGCATTGATTCGGCTGGCCAGTGTGGCGTTGATCATTACCGGGTTGATTGGTCTCAAGGTCAGCGCTTAGGCCACTGGCCTCTATCGCGAGCAGGCTCACTCCTACAAGGGGTACGCGCTTCAAATGTAGGAGTGAGCCTGCTCGCGATAGGGCCATATCAGGTGACAACTACCTGACAGTCCCGCGCAACGCTCCCACCAACCCCTGCAATTTCGCCGGCTGCGCCGCCTCAACCTCGACCGCCGAACCCGCCACCAACGTCACCCGCGACCACAACCGCTTGAACAGCCCCTTGTTCGGATCGCGGCTGAAGAAACTCCCCCACAACCCTTGCAACGCCAGCGGAATCACCGGCACCGGCGTTTCTTCGAGAATCCGCGTCAGCCCGCCCTTGAACTCATTGATCTCGCCGTCAGTGGTCAACTTGCCTTCCGGGAAGATGCACACCAGCTCACCGTCCTTCAGATACTGGGCAATCCGGGTGAAGGCTTTTTCGTAGATCTGGATGTCTTCGTTGCGTCCGGCAATCGGAATCGTCCCCGCCGTGCGGAAGATAAAGTTCAGCACCGGCAGGTTGTAGATTTTGTAGTACATGACAAAGCGAATCGGCCGACGCACCGCACCGCCAATCAGTAGCGCATCGACGAACGACACGTGGTTGCACACCAACAGCGCCGCGCCCTCGTCCGGGATCGCCTCGAGGTTGCGGTGCTCGACGCGGTACATGGAATGGCTGAGCAGCCAGATCATGAAACGCATGCTGAACTCGGGGACGATCTTGAAGATGTAGGCGTTGACGCCGATGTTCAGCAGCGACACCACCAGGAACAATTGCGGAATCGACAGTTTGACCACACTCAGCAACACGATCGAAACGATCGCCGACACCACCATGAACAGAGCGTTGAGAATGTTGTTGGCGGCAATCACCCGCGCCCGCTCGTTCTCGGCGGTGCGCGACTGGATCAACGCGTACAGCGGCACGATATAGAAACCGCCAAAAATGCCGAGGCCGAGAATGTCGACCAGCACCGCCCAGGTATGCGCAAAGCCCAGCACTTCGGTCCAGCTGTGGCCGTTGACGCTTTCCGGGATTCCACCGGAATGCCACCACAGCAGCAGGCCAAACACGGTCAGGCCGAACGAACCGAACGGCACCAGACCGATCTCGACCTTGCGCCCGGAGAGTTTCTCGCAAAGCATCGAACCCAGCGCAATGCCTACTGAAAACACCGTGAGAATCAGCGTCACCACGGTTTCGTCGCCGTGCATCCATTCCTTGGCGTAGGCCGGGATCTGCGTCAGGTAAATCGCCCCGACAAACCAGAACCACGAGTTGCCGACAATCGAACGCGACACCGCAGGCGTCTGGCCCAGACCGAGTTTCAGCGTGGCCCAGGACTGGCTGAAGATGTTCCAGTTCAGGCGCATTTCCGGCGATGCCGCCGCCGCGCGCGGAATGCTGCGACTGGCGAGATATCCCAGCACTGCAATCCCGACAATCGCGGTCGAAACCAGCGGCGCGTAGTGCGTCGAGGACATGATGATGCCGGCGCCGATGGTCCCGGCAAGGATCGCCAGGAACGTGCCCATCTCCACCAGCCCGTTGCCGCCGACCAGTTCATCCTCGCGCAACGCCTGCGGCAGGATCGAATACTTCACCGGCCCGAACAGCGCCGAATGCGTGCCCATGGCAAACAGCGCCACCAGCATCAGCGACAGGTGATCGAACAGGAAACCGATCGATCCTACGGCCATGATCGCGATTTCCGCGAGTTTGATCAGACGGATCAACGCGTCCTTGGCGAATTTTTCCCCGAACTGCCCGGCCAACGCCGAAAACAGAAAGAACGGCAGGATAAACAGCAGCGCGCACAGGTTGACCCAGATCGAACGGTCACCTTCGATGGTCAGCCGATACAGAATGGCGAGGATCAGCGATTGCTTGAACACGTTGTCGTTGAACGCGCCCAGCGACTGCGTGATGAAAAACGGCAGAAAGCGCCGAGTGCGAAGCAGGTTGAACTGTGAGGGGTGACTCATCTTCCGTGTTTCCCTGAGGTCGGTAGAGAATGGCCTGGATCTGCTTATTGGAATCTCGATCGGCGATCCAGGCCACACCTTACCCAAACTTTTCAGGATATTTCTTCAACCCTGCAATACAAGGTGAGACAAACAGCTCACCGCGCCACGCGCCTTGCACGGTGCGTTTACCGACGATCAGCCACATCATCGCCAGCAGGCTCACCAGCATGCAGCCGACCACGCTGAAAAAACCCAGGTTCAGCGTGCTGGCGAGCTTGAGGGTCGCCAGCGAATACACGCCCAGCGGGAAGGTAAAACCCCACCAGCCGAGGTTGAACGGGATGCCGTCACGCAGGTAACGCGCGGTGATCAGCAGCGCCATCAACATCCACCACAAGCCGAAGCCCCACAGGGTGATACCGGCGACCAGCCCCACGCCAGCAGCGATTTCACCGATGCCCGGCAGGCCGTTGGCGGCGAAGATCGCCGGTGCATCAGCGCCCAGCAGCAACATGCCCAACGCACCAGTACCGATCGGGCCGAGGGCCAGCCAGCTTGAGGCGGCCATGTTTTCGTGAGGCAGTTTATGCAGGGCCATGCGCAGCAACAGGATAGTCAGAATGCTGAACGCCACCGGCAGGGAAAATGCCCAGAGCACGTAGCTGGTGGTCAGCACCACCAGTTGCGCGTGGGCATCAGCCAGATGCGGAGCGAGCAAGCCGCCGCTGGCCGCCGCCACTTCCGCCGCCACCACCGGCAACAGCCAGACCGCGGTCATCTGGTCGATGCTGTGTTCCTGGCGGGTAAACATCATGTAAGGGATCAACACACCGCAGGCCAGCGACATCGCCACGTCGAGCCACCACAGCACTTCGGCAAGATGAATTACGCCCTCGCCCCAGCGTGGCAGACCGAACAGCAGAAAGCCGTTGATGATGGTCGCCAAACCCATGGGAATGGTGCCGAAGAACATCGAAACAGTGGAGTGACCGAAGATCCGCCGCGCTTCATCGAAGAATAAAATCCAGCGCGCGGCATAGGCGAAGGTAAACAAGGTGAACAACAGAATGTTGAACAGCCACAAACCCTCGGCCACCGCGTGCAGCCCGGGAATCGCCACCGGTAATTGCGCCAGCGCCAGGGCCAGCACGCCGGTGCCCATGGTCGCGGCGAACCAGTTCGGGGTGAATTGACGGATCACTTCACGCGGATGCTGAAGCTGGCTGAACGGCTTGATGCCAGGTTTGGCGGTGTTGGGGCAAGTCATCATGAACTCCTTTCCTCAGGTGAGGTTGAGCCCATGGTAGAACCGAATCGAATATCTATATAACGGGTAATTTCTCTATCTGTTATCTACTTTACAGATAAGCAGTCAAACACTGCCTTCGCTTTCGATCACCAGAATCCGCGCCGCGCCCTGCGGATGCGCCACGTGCTCGGTACCGACTGAGGCGTAGAAGATGTCCCCGACCTCAAGCAGCGCCTGCTTTTCTTCACCCTGTTCGCGATAGCGCATCTGCACCTGACCATCGAGCACCACAAACACTTCCTCACCATCGTTGACGTGCCATTTGTAAGGCTGATCAGTCCAGTGCAGGCGCGTGGTGATGCCGTTCATGTTGGCAATGTCCAGCGCACCCCAGGCACGCTCGGCGGTGAACGACTTGCTGCGGATAATCTTCATCTGTCGATCCGTGAAAAGAAGGCCGGACAAAGGTAACTGAAACCATCACGTTTATGGAGTGCTGCAAGCCTTCACTGCTTGCGGGCGCAGGCTGAGCAACAGCGCGGCGACGGCCAGGACGATCAATCCGGCACCGTAGCCGTCGGTAGTCACCAGCAAACCGTAAGTGCGGGTCAAATGCCCAGCGAGCAACGCCGGCAGGCAGAACGCCAGATAACTCAACGCGTAATACGCCGACATCAAACCGGCCCGCTCATGCGGCAGGGCTAGCGGCACCAGACTGCGCACCGCGCCGAGGAAACCCGAGCCAAAGCCGCAACCGGCGACCAGTGTGCCGAGGAAAAACAGCGCCAGACTGGCGCTGTGCACGCCGAGCAAAATCAGCAGCACGCCGATAGGCAGCAGACTGGCGCCGATTTGCAGGGCTTTGCCGGCGGGACGATTGCGCAAAGTGAAAATCATCAGCGCCCCGGTCACGGTCAACGCCGAGACAGTCGCGCCGCCGATCAGGTTCGACGTCGAGCCCGTGGCGGTGCGCACCAGCGACGGCGCCAGCGAGGCAAAAAAGCCGCCGAGGGCCCAGGTTGCGGTGTTCAGCGGTAGCACACGCCATAAGGTCGAACGCGCCTGAACCGGCACATGCAGGGTTGGCCGCAGCGAAGCCCAGGCCCCTGCTTGTGGAGTGACGCTTTCCGGCAGACGCCAGACGTACACCGCCTGCAACACAAACAGCGCCAGCAGCAGCCAGTAGGTCAATTGCAACGGCGCCGGGGCGAACTCGGCCAGCAAACCACAGCCCATGCTGCCCAGCGCCATACCGAGCAACGGTGCGACGCTGTTGATCAACGGCCCTTGCTGACGGTCGGTGTCGAGCAGCGTCGCGCTCAAAACAGCGGTGGCCATGCCGGTGGCAAAACCCTGCAATACGCGGGCGCTGATCAGCCAGGCAACACTGTCGGCGCTGATAAACAGCAACATCGCTATCGCATTGAGCAGCACGGCAGTGAAGATCACCGGTTTACGTCCCAGGTGATCGGACAGCGATCCGACCGTCAGCAGCGCCGCCAGCAGACTCAGCGCATACACGCCGAAAATAAGGGTCAGCACTGCTGCCGAGAAGTGCAGTTGATCCTGATACAGGTGATACAACGGCGTCGGCGCCGTGGAAGCGGCGAGAAAACTCAGTAAGGTGATCGCCAGAAAAATCAGGCTGCCACGGTTGGAAGCAAGGCTGGTCATGGGCACACTCCGCAAAAGCTAATTTTTTGCTTTTGCGGAGTGTGCTCTCGGCTTTGGCTTAAAGCAAATTCTTTGTGTTAAGGTCTGGCGCATGGCTATTAAAGAAGGTTTACGCCCCGGTGGCCGCAGTGCCCGGGTGCAAGAGTCGATTCATTCGGCAGTTCGCGCGCTTCTGCAAGAACAGGAGCGCAGCAGCGTGACCGTCCCGCAAATCGCTGCGCGCGCCGGGGTCACGCCGTCGACGATCTATCGGCGCTGGGGTGATCTGGCGGCGTTGCTCGCCGACGTCGCCCTCGCCCGCATGCGCCCTGACAGCGAACCGGCGGTGACCGGTGACCTGCGCGGTGATATCCGCGCCTGGGCCGAACAGTATCTGGACGAAATGAGTTCGGAGCCTGGGCGCCACATGATGCGCGACGTGCAGGCCAGTGCCACGCCGGGTTATTGCGTGACGATCCTTGGCGCGCAGTTGCAGACCATCCTTGACCGCTACCCGGATGAGGCAGCGCCGAGCGTTGATCATTTGATCAATCTGGTGGTGGCGCCGGTGGTGTTCCGGATTCTGTTTTCGGCGGCGGCGCTGGAGGTGGATGAGCTGCATCGGTTGATCGATATGGCGTTGAAACAGGACTGACGCTATCGCGAGCAGGCTCACTCCTACAATTGGAATGCGTTCCACCTGTAGGAGTGAGCCTGCTCGCGATGGGGCCTGATGAGTCACCATAAAACCACCCGGTTTCAAACCTGCGACACCCCGCCACGCCACGACCTTGGTCGACACTGACTAACCGCCATACTCATGCGAGACTGTCCGCCCGGGCAGGACTGCCGGGGAGTCTTTTGTCGGGAGTGTTGCATGTCGCTGTCCACCGGGCTGATCGCCGCCGTCGCCCTGGCCTATATGGCCATCATGTTCGCCATCGCCTTCTACGGCGACCGTCGCAGCACACCGTTGCCGCCGCGGATGCGCGCGTGGGTGTACAGCCTGTCACTGGCGGTTTATTGCACCAGTTGGACGTTCTTCGGCGCCGTCGGCCAAGCCGCCGAACAGCTGTGGTCATTCCTGCCGATCTACCTCGGGCCGATCCTGTTGCTGCTGGGCGCGCCGTGGGTCCTGCAGAAAATGGTGATGATCAGCAAACAGGAGAACATCACCTCCATCGCCGACTTCATCGCCGCGCGCTACGGCAAATCACAATCGCTGGCGGTGGTGGTGGCGCTGATCTGTCTGGTTGGCGTCCTGCCCTACATCGCCCTGCAACTCAAAGGCATCGTGCTCGGCGTGAACCTGCTGATCGGCGCCGGGGCCGACGCCATGGGCACCCGCGCCCAGGACACCGCGCTGATCGTCTCGCTGGTACTGGCGCTGTTCACCATCGTCTTCGGTACGCGCAACCTCGATGCCACCGAGCACCACCGCGGCATGGTGCTGGCGATTGCGTTTGAATCGCTGGTCAAGCTGTTCGCCTTTCTCGCCGTTGGCGCGTTCGTGACCTATGGGCTGTACGACGGGTTTGACGACCTGTTCAATCAGGCGATGCTCGCGCCGCGCCTCGAGGAATACTGGAAGGAAACGATTAACTGGCCGTCGATGGTGGTGCAGACCGGGGTGGCGATGATGGCGATCATCTGCCTGCCACGGCAGTTTCACGTCACGGTGGTGGAGAACATCGACCCGCAGGACCTGCGTCTGGCCAAGTGGGTGTTCCCGGCTTATCTGGCGCTGGCCGCGCTGTTCGTGGTGCCGATCGCCCTCGCCGGGCAGATGATGCTGCCGAGTCACGTGTTGCCCGACTCGTTCGTGATCAGCCTGCCGCTGGCCCAGGCCCATCCGGCCCTGGCGTTGCTGGCGTTCATCGGCGGCGCGTCGGCGGCCACCGGCATGGTGATTGTGGCCAGCGTGGCACTGTCGACCATGGTTTCCAACGACATGCTCTTGCCGTGGTTGCTGCGCCGTAACAACGCCGAGCGCCCGTTCGAAGTGTTCCGTCAGTGGATGCTCTCGGTGCGCCGCGTGAGCATCGTGCTGATTCTGTTGCTGGCCTACGTCAGCTACCGTTTGCTCGGCTCCACCGCGAGTCTGGCGACCATCGGCCAGATCGCCTTCGCTGCCGTCACCCAATTGGCCCCGGCGATGCTCGGCGCGCTGTACTGGAAACAGGCTAACCGCCGTGGGGTGTTCGCCGGTCTGGCCGCCGGCACGTTCCTCTGGTTCTACACGCTGATCCTGCCGATTGCCGCCCACAGCCTCGGCTGGTCGCTGAGCACTTTCCCCGGGCTGGCGTGGCTGCACAGCAACCCGCTGAACCTGCCGATCACCCCGCTGACCCAAGGCGTAGTGCTGTCGCTGGCGGGCAACTTCACCCTGTTCGCCTGGGTCTCGGTGCTGTCGCGCACACGGGTCTCGGAACACTGGCAGGCCGGGCGCTTCATCGGTCAGGAAATCAGCGCCCGGCCGAGTGCGCGCTCGATGCTCGCGGTGCAGATTGATGATTTGCTGCAACTGGCGGCACGCTTTGTCGGTGAAGAGCGCGCGCGACAGAGCTTCATTCGTTTCGCTTACCGCCAGGGCAAGGGCTTCAACCCGAACCAGAATGCTGACGGCGAATGGATCGCCCACACCGAACGTCTGCTGGCCGGCGTGCTCGGTGCTTCTTCGACGCGCGCCGTAGTAAAAGCCGCCATCGAAGGTCGGGAAATGCAGCTGGAGGACGTCGTCCGTATCGCTGACGAAGCCTCGGAAGTCCTGCAGTTCAACCGCGCGCTGCTGCAAGGCGCGATCGAGAACATCACCCAAGGCATCAGCGTGGTCGACCAGTCGCTGAAACTGGTGGCCTGGAACCGCCGCTATCTGGAGCTGTTCAACTACCCGGACGGCTTGATCAGCGTCGGCCGGCCGATTGCCGACATCATTCGCTACAACGCCGAACGTGGCTTGTGCGGCCCCGGCGAGGCGGAAGTCCACGTCGCCCGGCGCCTGCACTGGATGCGTCAGGGCCGTGCGCACACTTCCGAACGTTTGTTCCCCAACGGCCGGGTGATCGAGCTGATCGGCAACCCGATGCCCGGCGGCGGCTTCGTCATGAGTTTCACTGACATCACCGCGTTCCGCGAAGCCGAGCAGGCGCTGACCGAGGCCAACGAAGGCCTGGAACAACGGGTCAGCGAGCGCACGCAGGAGCTGTCGCAACTCAACGTCGCACTGACCGAAGCCAAGGGCCATGCCGAGGCGGCGAACCAGTCGAAAACCCGCTTCCTCGCCGCCGTCAGCCACGACCTGATGCAGCCGCTGAACGCCGCCCGGTTGTTCTCTGCCGCTCTCTCCCATCAGGACGACGGTTTGAGCAGCGAGGCGCAGAAACTGGTGCAACACCTCGACAGTTCGCTGCGTTCGGCGGAAGACCTGATCAGTGACCTGCTGGATATTTCCCGCCTGGAAAACGGCAAGATCAACCCGGATCGCAAGCCGTTCGCGCTCAATGAGCTGTTCGATACGCTCGGCGCCGAATTCAAGGCGCTGGCCCAGGAACAAGGTCTGACCTTCCGTGTGCGCGGCAGCCAGTTGCGCATCGACAGCGACATCAAATTGCTGCGGCGGATTCTGCAGAACTTCCTGACCAACGCTTTCCGCTACGCCAAAGGGCCGGTGTTGCTAGGCGTGCGCCGTCGCGGCAGTGAACTGTGTCTGGAAGTGTGGGATCGCGGGCCGGGGATTCCGGAAGACAAACAACAAGTGATTTTCGAGGAGTTCAAGCGCCTCGACAGCCATCAGACCCGCGCCGAAAAAGGCCTCGGCCTGGGCCTGGCGATTGCCGACGGTTTGTGTCGCGTGCTTGGCCATACCCTGCGCGTACGTTCGTGGCCGGGACGCGGCAGCGTGTTCAGCGTCAGCGTGCCATTGGCCCGGACGCAAGCGCTGCCGCAGAACGCCGCGGTGGAGTTGAACGGCAAGCTGCTCAGTGGCGCGCAGGTGCTGTGCATCGACAATGAAGACAGCATTCTGATTGGCATGAACAGCCTGCTGAGCCGTTGGGGCTGTCAGGTGTGGACGGCGCGTAATCGCGAGGAATGCGCGGCGTTGCTGAATGAGGGTGTGCGGCCGCAATTGGCACTGGTCGACTATCACCTCGACCACGGCGATACCGGAACCGAGCTGATGGCGTGGCTGCGCACCACGTTAGGCGAGCCGGTGCCGGGGGTGGTGATCAGCGCCGATGGCCGCCCGGAGACGGTGGCGCAGGTGCATGCGGCAGGGCTGGATTATCTGGCCAAACCGGTGAAACCGGCGGCGTTGCGGGCGTTGTTGAGTCGGTATGTGCCGCTGTAACCGTTTGACTTGAGTGTTGCAGCGCTACCACTGACGCCTTCGCGAGCAAGCCCGCTCACACCTTTGGAATGCGTTTCACTGTGGGAGCGAGCCTGCTCGCGAAGCTCTTCGGGTTATTCCGGGATTTCGACCAGCCCATCGACATCGGTCATCGCCCGCTCCAGCAGATCCGCCGGCAAACTCTTGCTGGCCCGCGCACCGAGCAGTTTGAGCTGCTCACTGCGGCTGACCAGGTTGCCGCGCCCTTCCGTGAGTTTGTTGCGCGCCGAGCTGTAGGCCTTGTCCAGCTGTTGCAGGCGATTGCCGACTTCGTCCAGATCCTGAATGAACAGCACGAATTTGTCGTACAGCCAGCCGGCACGCTCGGCGATTTCCCGCGCGTTCTGGCTTTGCCGCTCCTGCTTCCACAGGCTGTCGATCACCCGTAACGTCGCCAGCAACGTGGTCGGGCTGACGATCACGATGTTGCGGTCGAACGCTTCCTGGAACAACGCCGGCTCGGCTTGCAGGGCGGCGGAAAATGCCGCTTCGATCGGCACGAACAGCAAGACGAAATCGAGGCTGTGCAGGCCTTCCAGACGCTTGTAATCCTTGCCGGCGAGGCCTTTGACGTGGCTGCGCAGGGACAGCACGTGCTGCTTGATCGCGACCTGGCCGAGGGTGTCATCTTCGGCGGCAACGTACTGCTGATAGGCAGTGAGGCTGACCTTGGAGTCGACCACCACCTGCTTGTCGCCCGGCAGGTAAATGATCACATCCGGCTGGAAGCGCTCGCCGTCCGGCCCCTTGAGGTTGACCTGAGTCTGGTACTCGCGGCCCTTCTCCAGACCCGCGTGCTCCAGCACCCGCTCAAGAATCAGCTCACCCCAGTTGCCTTGGGTCTTCTGGCCTTTGAGGGCGCGGGTCAGGTTGGTCGCTTCGTCGCTCAGGCGCAGATTCAGCGCTTGCAGACGCTCCAGCTCCTTGGCCAGCGAGAAGCGTTCGCGGGCTTCGGCCTGATAGCTTTCTTCCACGCGTTTTTCGAAGGATTGGATGCGTTCTTTCAGCGGATCGAGCAACTGCCCGAGGCGCTGTTGACTGGTTTCGGCAAAGCGCTGTTCACGCTCATCGAAGATCTTCCCCGCCAGCTCGGCGAACTGCGCGCGCAGCTCATCGCGCGAGCCTTGCAGGTCGTTGAGGCGTTGTTGATGGCTTTCCTGTTGCTCGCGCAGTTCGGCGTTGAGCGACGCGGCCTGTGCGTCGAGACGCCGCAATTCGGCCTCTTTGTTGGCACGCTCGATGTTCCAGGCGTGGGAAGCGTCACGGGCATCATCGCGCTCGATCTGCAGCAGCTCGACTTCGCGGCGCAGGGCCGCCAGCTCCGCCTGCTTGGCGGCATTGGCCTGGCCGAGGTCGACGATTTCATCGCGGCTGGCCTCAAGTTGGGCGTTGAGCCCGTCCTGCGCCAGTTGCGCCATGGCCAGACGCTCTTCGAGCAAGGCGACCTCGGCTTGCCGATCACTGGCCCGCCGTTGCAGTTGCCAGGCCAGCGCCAGCAGCGGCAATCCCGCGCCCGCCAGACACAGCAACACGCTGGTCAAGTCCATAGCCATAGCCACTCCTGCCGATTCGATAAAGCCTGAAGGTTAACCAAGGCGTGGGGCGTTGGACAGCTCAGTCTTCGAGCAGACCGAGTTCCCGTTGTGCACGCCGGTCGCCGGCGCGGGCGGCCTGGCGCAGCAGATCCTGCCCGATGCGCCGATCACGGGCATTGCCGCACTCGCGGCACATCAATTGGCCGAGACGACTTTGCGCGGCGACCACGCCTTCGCGCGCCGGTTGCTTGAGCAGACGCCCCGCCAGATGCTTGGCATTACGGCTATCGCCCAGGCGCGGGCTGTCGAGCAGCCATTCGGCCACACGCACGGAAAATCGCTTGGGAGGGGTAACACGAGGGTGTTCGGAGGTAACAGAGTCTGATACTGAGCGAAACTTCATAAAACACTGTGGGACAGATCGGAAGGCGCGCCACTCTACTCTCTTTTTCGTACAGGTAAAGTCGAAAAAAACCCGGCACGCCCGTCCTAGAGCAAGCGCTAGGGACAATCCACAGAAGCTGTGGATAACTCAGTGGACAACCGCTCCCGAACCTCCGCAAAGCCTTGTGGAATGGGGCTCGCAGTCAAACTGACGATTTTTTCACCAACAAAAAAAGACGATATTTTTCATTGACTTAAACTTTTGATACAGGCAGCCATCGGGGTCAGGATTGATATGACACCAAGGTTACCGTCTGCGCAACTAATGTGCACAAGTACCTGTTACCCGGTTATATCGATGCGCTTTTTTGGCCCGTTTTGCGCCTCGGACTGGGGATAAGCGGGTTGGCGCTGGGCATGGCTGCACGCTTTTGTGGCGACGGATGGTTTCTTCGCGAGCAGGCTCGCTCCTACAATCGGCCCCGTTCTCCCGTGGGAGCGAGCCTGCTCGCGAAGGGGCCAGCCCTGTCCCCCGTGATCCGCGCCACCGACCGAAATCTTTTTTTGCCGCCGGGTTGCATTGCCCAGGACGTTCCGTTACTATCCGCGGCGTTAGTACCAAGCTGAAAGTCAATTCCGGTCGAACACATCCCCACGGTCAATCTTCTTCCCAGAAGCCCTTCACCGAAAAAAGCGGGAACGACCCCTCGATGGTTTCCAGGTAAATCTTGCGCCGACACTGCCTTTGAATGAATGCAAAGGGTGTTGCGAAGACCACTTACTCTGACCGAACCAGCCTGCAAATTGATCAGGATCTTCACCCCGGGCCCAGAACCTTTGCCCTCGATGTGTTGCCTGTCCTCCTAAGTACCTACCTGCCAGCCCAAGCGCGCCAACTTATAAGCGCTTCAAACTGGCTGCTTTGTTCCAGTCGGGTTCTTTGTTCGACCAATGGTGGTCGACATTACTGGAACGTTTTAACGTTGCACGGTTCTTATCCGTGTCATTTGTAGGAACACCTAATAACTATGTCTACTCAAATCCAGACTCAGGATGCCATTCGCACCCTAACCAACGCTTTTGCCCCAATGAACTGCCTGATCATGGCCGCTCGCAAAGGCTGCTTCAGCTTCACCGTGGTCAATGAACACGGGATCGCTCGCCACAGCGAGCGTCTGTACCCCGATCAATACTCCAGCGCCGAACCGCTGCAGGCCATTATTGATCGTACGCGTCAGGCATTGATTGCCTGAGAGCCGAAAAGGCTGCAAAAGCAAAAGCCCCGCACAAAATGCGGGGTTTTTTATTGCCCGATATTTCGCTTTTAGCCCTTCAGGCCTAAGCACCTTCGGATATAACGCCTGTGGCTCGCTGCCGGAAATATTTTAAAAACAGGCCTTTACGTCGCGAATATGACACTACACTTCAACTCAAGCGGCTTGATCCGCTTTCGGCGAGCCTGAGTCGATCCACCGCTGCCAAGGCCCCTTCAGGTATCGCCGCCCAATTACAAGATCCGAGGGTTTTATGGGTATCGCTGCCAGCGAACTGTGCCGCTATGTGATCCGTCCCACACTGATTTATCTGGGACGCCACTGCGCAACTGCCGAATCCCTGCTGCTGGGCATTGCCGCCAGCCAGTCCGCCCTCGGTTCCGCCCTGCATGACCGCCGTGGCCACGGCCTCTACCGGATTGCCGAGCACCGCCACCAGGCCCTTTGGGATCACTATCTGGCACTCGATCCGGAGCGTGCGAGCCTGGTTCGCGGCCTCGCCAGCCAACATGCTTTTTTGAGCGGCCCGCACCTGGAATTGACCGTCAACCTGCGTTACGCCACCGCCATCGCCTGGCTGCTGGTAGAAGAACAACACACCACCCTCCCCGCCCCGGACGATCTGCTGGGCATGGCGCGAATCTGGCGTCAGACCTTCCAGCCGCAAGGTCGTCTGCGCGACTTCACCTACGCCTGGCAAACCTGTGTTTCACCGGTGAATCAGGTCGCGTGTTGACTGGCGAGTTTCAGAAGATCGCTCAACAGGTCGCGAATCTGGTCGGATTGTCCTACAAAACCGCTCTAACTCAAGCCATACGGACTATAGCGCTGGGACGAAAATGTTGGTAATTTTCGCCCCGGTGATCACCAGGAGTTCTAATAATGAAAAAAGTCATGCTCAAAACCACCCTTAGCCTCGCCGTTACCATGGCATCCACCCAGATCTTCGCAGCTGGCTTTGCCATCAACGAACACAGCATCAGCGGGATGGGCACTGGTTACGCTGGGCGATCCTCTTCTGCCGACGACGCAAGCACTGTTTATGGCAACCCTGCCGGCATGTCGCGCATCACGCGCGAACAAGTCACCGGCGGTGTTGCATTCCTCGATGCCAAGACCGATATCAGCGACGCCAGCTCCAGCCCTAACGGCGGCAGCAACAAAGGCGACATGGTGCCCTTCACCTCCGTACCTATGGGCTTCTACGTCAAACCGATCGATGAGCATTGGGCATTCGGCCTCGGCGTGTACGTGCCGTTCGGTCTGATTACCGACTACGAAAAAGGCTTTGGCGGCCGTTACTTCGGCAGCAAGTCCGAAGTACAAGTCATCACTTTCCAGCCAACTGTCAGCTACAAGTTCAACGACGTGGTGTCGATCGGTTTCGGTCCGACCATCAACCGCATCGACGGCACCCTCGAGTCCAACCTCTCGGTGACTCAGCTGGCGCCGGACGGCAAGGTCAAGATCAAGGGTGACGACACCGCGCTGGGCTACAACATCGGCGTACTGGTACAGGCCACCGACACCACTCGCCTGGGTCTGACCTACCACTCGAAAGTCGACTACAAGCTCGAAGGCAACACCAAGGTCAACTACGGCGCACTGGCTGCAGTCGGTCTGGGCGCCAGCCAGAAGTACGACGCTTCGCTGAAGATCACCACACCTGAATCCGTGGACTTCTCGGTTACTCAAGCGATCAACGACCGCTGGAACGTCTATGCCGGTTCGACCTGGACCCGCTGGAGCCAGTTGAAGAAGATCACCGTTGAAAACTCGGGCGTACAGCCGCTGCTGGCCGGTCAGTTTGGCGAGATCACCGAAGACCAGAACTGGCACGACTCCTGGGCTTACGCCGTGGGTACTTCGTACCAGCTGAACAAGGAATGGGTACTGCGTACCGGTCTGACCTTCGATCAGTCGCCGACCAACAACGTCGACCGTTCGCCACGCATTCCTACTGGCGACCGCACCATTTTCAGCATCGGTGCCGGCTGGAGCCCGACCGAAGACCTGACCATCGACGTGGCTTACTCGTACCTGAAGGAAGAGTCGGTCAAGATCCACAACCAGAACGATCGTGGCCAGACCTACGATGCCAAGTATGAAAACTCGGCAAACGGTTTCGGTGTTGGCGCAACTTACCGCTTCTGATGCTGCACGGCGAGGCTAAACCCTCGCCCACAGAAAAGCCCCGCTCTCTTTACAGAAAGCGGGGCTTTTTAATGCCTGTTCAAACGCCACAGGTCAAATGTGGGAGCGGGCTTGCTCGCGAATGCGGTCTGACATCCAGAACAAGTGCTGAATGATCCGCAGCCCTCGCGAGCAAGCCCGCCCCCACAAAAAGCGTGTGTTATCAGTTGAGAGGTTTGGAGGCGATGGCCTTTTCAACTGCCGCAATAAACTCTGGATCATCCGGTTTGGTCAGGCTGGAGAAATTGGCAATCACCTTGCCTTGCCGGTCGATCACGTACTTGTAGAAATTCCACTTCGGCGCGCTGCTCTGCTCGGCCAGCACCTTGAACAGGTGAGTAGCATCGTCGCCACGGACTTTCTGCGGCTCGGTCATGGTGAAGGTCACGCCGTAATTGGCGTAGCAGACCTTGGCGGTTTCGGCGCTGTCCTTGGACTCCTGCTTGAAGTCATTGGACGGTACGCCGAGCATTTCCAGGCCTTGCGCCTTGTAGTGCTGATTGAGCGCTTCGAGGCCCTCGAACTGTGGGGCGAAGCCACAGAAACTGGCGGTATTGACCACCACCAGCGGCTTGCCGGCGTAGCGCTGGCACAGATCGACGGATTCCTTGGCGCGCAACTTGGGCAACGAACCTTGCAGCGCCTCCGGACAGTCAGCGGCCTGGGCCAGTCCGGTCAACGCCATCAGCAACGCGGGTACAGCACACCAGCGCATGAACATGTCGGCATCCTTGATGCGGTTATCAGACATCGACGTTACTCGCCCTCCAAGCCTACAAGCAAGCACCCATGCCCAACTGCATCAACGCCAGCCCGCCCTGATGCCAGCCCCACCACACCAGCGCCAGCAACAGCGCGCCGAGTGCGATGAAGGCGATTCGCGGCCAGGAACGCTTCATACGGCGCCGACAGCCGGTTGCAGACGCGCCACCGGACGCTCGCGCACCGGCCAGTTCAGCGCAGCCGCCAGCAGGCTCAAGAGAATCGCCACTTGCCAGATCAAGTCATAACTCCCGGTACGGTCATACACCACCCCACCCAGCCAGCCGCCGAGGAACGAGCCGAGTTGATGAAAGAGGAACACGATACCGCCGAGCATGGACAGGTTACGCACGCCAAACAAGGTCGCCACCGTGCCGTTGGTCAACGGCACCGTCGACAGCCAGAGGAAGCCCATGGCCATGCCGAACAGGTACGCCGAGGTCGTCGTCACCGGCAGCCACAGAAACAGCACGATCACCACCGCACGCAGCAGATACAACGCCGTCAGCAGACGCGGCTTGGACATGCGCCCGCCGAGCCAGCCGGCGGTGTAAGTACCGAAGATATTGAACAGCCCGATCAGCGCCAGCACTGTGGTGCCGACGGTTGCCGGCAGATGCTGATCAACCAGATAGGCCGGCAAATGCACGCCAATGAATACCACCTGAAAACCGCAGACGAAAAAGCCGAACGCCAACAACCAGAAACCCGAATGCGAGCAGGCTTCGCGCAGCGCTTCAGACAGGGTCTGCTCATGACCGAACACCGGCAGCGGCTTGTCCTTGAGCATGCTCACCAACGGCACAATCATCGCCACCAGCAAACCGAGTACCAACAGCGCCGCCGACCAGCCGAGCCAGCCGATCAAACCCAGCGTGCCCGGCAACATCGCAAACTGACCGAATGAGCCAGCGGCGCTGGCGATCCCCATGCCCATGCTGCGTTTTTCCGGCGGTACGGCACGGCCAACCACACCGAGAATCACCGAGAACGACGTACCGGACAGACCGATACCGATCAACAGACCGGCACTCAGCGACAGGGTCAGCGCCGAATCGGACAGCCCCATGCACACCAGGCCCCCGGCATACAGCACGCCGCCGACCAGCACCACTTTCGCCGCACCGAAACGGTCAGCCAGGGCGCCAGTGAACGGCTGCGCCAGACCCCAGATCAGGTTCTGCAAGGCGATGGCGAAGGCAAACACTTCGCGCCCCCAGCCGAACTGCGCACTCATCGGCGACAGGAACAGACCGAAGCCGTGCCGCACGCCCAATGACAACGCCAGAATCAGCGCACTTCCCAGCAACACCCAACCGCACGTACGCCACATCGATGTCATTGTTATTCTCCGTTCGCGGGTATATACCCGCTTAAAACCGGAAAAACCGGCCTTCAGGCCAGTTCATCCAACAGTCGCAGCAAGGTTTCACGCTTCTCGGCGCCCAGACGATCGATCAATCGCTGTTGCGCCGCTTCCCAGGCCGGCAGCGCCGCCGCGAGGCGTTGTGCACCGGTTTCGGTGAGCCGGACGATGCGATTGCGCATGTCCTCGCCCTCGGCCAGCGCCACCAGGCCCTCGCCTTCGAGCACCCGCAGGTTGCGCCCCAGGGTGCTGCGATCCAGACCCATGGCTTCGGCCAGTTCCGAGATGCTCGGTTGATCCAGACGCTGCAGGTTGCACAGCAAAGAATACTGGGCAACGTTGATCCCGAAGCCGTCGAGAGCGCCGTCGTAATGCCTGCTGACGCCACGAGCGGCGCGACGCAGGTTGGTGCACAAACACTGAGAAGGAAGCATGATGCGTGTATATACCCGCGACTGTGTTAAATCAAGTTACATGTAGTTATTCAAGGACATTTCCGGCGCCTGACGGGCCGCCTTCGCGAGCAAGCCCGCTCCCACAGGGGAATGCATTCCAAGGGTGGGAGCGGGCTTGCTCGCGAAGGGGCCAGCACGGTTACATATATGGCTCAGACCAACACCACCCCAACCAACACCACCATCTCCAGCAATTCCAGCAACGCCCCCGCCGTATCGCCGGTGGTTCCGCCCAACCGCCGCACCATCACCCGCCGCAGCCAGACAAACCCGACGAACGCGACAACCAGCGCAACAATCGCTTTCACCCCGGCAATCAGCAAACACGCCAGCGCACTCGCCCCGAGCACCCACCAACCAGCTCTACGCGGCAAATGATCAGCCAACGCCTGCCCCAACCCACCCGCGCGCACATACGGCGTGGTCAGAAACAGCCCCAGCAGCGCCGCCCGCCCCAGCAACGGCACGATGATCAACATCACCGCATCCCCCTGCTCGATCAGCGCCAGCAACGCGCAGAACTTCAGCAGCAACACCAACACCAGCGTCACCACGGCAATCGGCCCGCTGCGCGGATCCTTCATGATCGTCAGCGTGCGCTCGCGATCACCGAAACCGCCAAGCCAGGCATCGGCGCTGTCGGCCAGTCCGTCGAGGTGCAGCGCGCCGCTGAGCAGCACCCACACCGTCAGCAACAGTGCCGCATGCAGCAACAACGGCGCGCCGGCCAACGCCAGGTTGAATGCCCAGAGGATCCCTCCGAACAGCAACCCCACCAGCGGATAAAACAACAGCGAACGCCCAAGCTGTTGCGGCTCCGGCATACCCGGCAGACGAATCGGCAAACTGCTGAGAAATTGCAGGGCGATCCACAGTGGCAGCATCTCAGTGACCTTCCTTGAGCGAACCATCGGCTTCAACGGTCAGGGAAAACAATGAAGCATGCGCGACTTCGACATTGAGCAACTGTTCTCGCGGCAAACCTCGCGCCTTCGCCAGCAACAGACGCATCACGCCGCCATGACTGATCAACAAAACGCGTTCACCGGCATAGGCCTGATGCAACCGCGCAACCGCACCCAGCACACGAGCCGCAAACTCGCTGACCGGCTCGCCTTGCGGCGGGGTGAAGGCATAGGGATCAGCCCAGAACAGCCCCAGCGCTTCGGCATCAGTCTCCATCAACGCCGCTGCGCTCTGGCCTTCCCAGGCACCGAAGTGCAGTTCCTGCAGATCCGTTTCCAACTGCACCGGCAAATTCAGTTGCTCGCCCAGCTCTGCGGCAAACCGTGCACAACGCTGCAGCGGCGAACTGATCAGCCGATCCCACGGCCCGCCCGCGACCACCGCGGCACGCATCTGCGCCCAGCCTTTTCCGGTGAGCGCATCATCGAGACTGCCGCGCAAACCGCCGCCCAGTTCAGTCTCACCGTGGCGCAGCAGGTCCAGACGCAAGGTCATGCCGGACGATCCGCCACTGCGGCTTCGGCGAACGTCGCCATCTGCCCATGCAGGTCGCAGGCCAGACGCAACAGTGGCACGGCCAATGCCGCGCCACTGCCCTCGCCCAGACGCAGGCCGAGCTCCAGCAACGGTTCGGCATTGAGGGTTTCCAGCACATGGCGATGGCCTGGCTCGGCCCCACGATGACCGAACAGCAGCCACTCGCGGCAGGCTGGATTCAGCCGCACCGCGATCAACGCGGCGACCGTGCAGATAAAGCCGTCGACCAGCACCGCGACGCCTTCCTGCGCACACGCCAGGTACGCGCCGACCAGTGCGGCGATTTCAAAACCGCCGAGGTTGAACAGGGTTTGCAGCGCATCGCCGCGCTGTGCTGCGTGCAGCGCCAGTGCGCGCTCGATCACCTGTGCTTTATGGCTGACCCCTTCGGCATTCAACCCGGTGCCAGGACCGGTCAGGTGCGCCACCGGGCAATCGAGCAAGGCACAGGCCAGCGCACTGGCGGCAGTGGTGTTGCCGATGCCCATTTCGCCGCCGATGAACAACTGCGTGCCAGCCGCTTTGGCGCGCAGCACGCTATCGCGACCGGCCTGCAAGGCGAGTTCGCCCTGTGCCTGGGTCATCGCCGCGCCCTTGGCGAAATTCGCCGTGCCAGGGCCGATGTTCAGATGACGCACGCCCGGCAGATTCAACGTCGGTGTCACGGTGCCCAGATCGACCACTTCCAGCTGTGCATCGAGCTGCCGCGCCAACACGCTGATCGCCGCACCGCCGCTGACGAAGTTGAGCAACATCTGCCCGGTGACTTCCTGCGGGAACGCGGAAACGCCTTCCGCGACCACCCCGTGATCACCGGCAAAAATCGCGATCCACACCTGTTCAATCGTCGGTTTGATCTGCCCCTGCAATCCGGCCAATTGCACCGCCACGCTTTCGAGGCGACCGAGGGAGCCGGCCGGTTTGGTCAGTTGCTGTTGGCGCGCCGCCGCCTGTTCAACGATCTCGGCATTCACGGATTGGCACGGGTTCAACCACCACGCTTGAGTCATAACGCAGGTCCTTTCAGGGTCAGGGGCAGGCCGGCGACGGTCAGGACGACTCGCTGACAACGCTCGGCCAGAGCTTGATGCAGCCAACCGGCTTCATCGACGTAGCGGCGAGTCAATTCGCCCAGCGGCACGACACCCATTCCGGTCTCGTTGCTGACAAAAATGTTTTCCCCCGGCAATGACGCCAGGCAGTCCAGCAGGGCGTCGCGCTCGGCGGCGAGACGCGCGGCGTCATCAAGCATCAGTAGATTGGTCAGCCACAGGGTCAGGCAGTCGACCAGCAAGCAACGCTCGGCACTGGCGTTCTCGCGCAGGACGCGGGCCAGCTCCAGCGGTTCTTCGATCAGCGCCCATTCGGCCGGACGCCGGGCGCGGTGATGGGCGACGCGTTCGTTCATCTCACCGTCCAGCGGCTGGCTGGTGGCGATGTAAGTGACCGCCAGATGGCTGTCGCTGGCGAGTTTTTCCGCCAGGCGACTTTTGCCGGAGCGGGCGCCGCCGAGGATCAGTTGGAGCATGGGGACATCCTGAAAATTATGTGTTGAGGCAATCGCCCTCTTCGCGGGCAAGCCCGCTCCCACAGTGACCGCAGTGGCTGAAACACCTCACTCCCCTGTGGAGGATGGAGATGTCCTGTCATTTATGTATTGAGGCACCGGCCCCTTCGCGAGCAAGCCCGCTCCCACATGGGAATGCGTTCCAAAGTGGGAGCGAGCCTGCTCGCGAAGAGGCCGTAACAGCCAGCCTAAATCCCGCAGAGCTGACGCAGCAGCCCGGTATCCAGATGCTGCTCTACCAGATCCGCCAACCGCTCGATATCGCGCTCGCGCAAGCCGTGGTAATCCACCTCCTGCACATCGCTCAACCCGGCCCAGCGCAGCAACGCGGCACTGGCTTGCGGCGACTCGAACAAGCCGTGCAGATAAGTGCCGAACACCTGCCCGTCCAGACTCTGCGCGCCGTCGCAACGACCGTCATCCAGATGCACCGCCGCATTCTCCAGCGCCGGCCCCAGCGTCACGCCCGCATGGATTTCATAGCCACTGACCTCGGCGTTTTCCAGCGCCAGATGCCCACGGACATTGCGCAACTGCTTCTCGGCTTCCAGCGTGGTTTCGAACGCCAGCAAACCGAGGCCGGCACTGGAACCCGGCGCGCCTTCGAGGCCCAGCGGATCGTGCACTTGCTCGCCGAGCATTTGCAGACCGCCGCAGATCCCCAGCAACTTGCCGCCATAGCGCAAGTGCCGATTAATCGCCGCGTCCCAGCCGTTGGCGCGCAGATACGCGAGGTCGCTGCGCACGCTTTTCGAGCCCGGCAGGATGATCAGGTCGGCAGCAGGAATCGCCTGCCCCGGGCCGATGAATTGCAGGTCCACTTGCGGATGCAAACGCAGCGGATCGAAATCGGTGTGGTTGCTGATGCGCGGCAGCACCGGCACCACCACTTTCAGCACTTGCTCGGCCTTGCCGGTCTGGCGCTGGTCGATGCCGTCCTCGGCCTCCAGATGCAGGTCCATCACGTATGGCAGCACGCCCACCACCGGTTTGCCGGTGCGCTGTTCCAGCCAGTCGAGGCCCGGTTGGAGCAAGGCGATGTCACCGCGAAAACGATTGATGATGAAACCTTTGACCCGTGCCTGTTCGCTCGGCGAAAGCAACTCCAGCGTGCCGACCAGATGCGCGAAAACGCCGCCGCGATTGATGTCGGCGATCAGCAGCACCGGGCAATCCACCGCTTCAGCAAAGCCCATGTTGGCGATGTCACCGGCACGCAGGTTGATCTCGGCCGGCGAGCCAGCGCCTTCGACCATCACCAGCGGATATGCCGCGCTGAGTCGCTGGTGCGACGCGAGCACCGCTTGCATGGCGATGGCTTTGTAGTCGTGATACGCCACCGCGTTCATGCTGGTGACCGCACGGCCATGGATGATTACCTGCGCGCCGGTGTCGCTGTTGGGCTTGAGCAGCACCGGGTTCATGTCGGTGTGTGGTTCGAGATGCGCCGCTTGCGCCTGCACCGCTTGCGCCCGGCCGATCTCGCCGCCGTCGGCGGTCACCGCGCTGTTGAGCGCCATGTTCTGCGGTTTGAACGGCACCACCGCCACGCCCTGACGGGTGGCCCAGCGGCACAGCGCCGTCACCAGCGTGCTTTTACCGGCGTCGGACGTGGTGCCTTGCACCATCAGCGTGGTCATTTCGATTCCTTGGCAAAGGCTTGCAGCGCCTGTTCGAGACGCGCTTCTTCAGCGGCGTTGGCAGGCAGGCCGAAACGCAGGCTGCTGTTGTGGGTGAAGATGCGCAGGAGGATGCCGCGTCGGGCCATGAACTCGTGCAGCGCAGGCGCGTGCTCGGTGATCAGCCACTGAAACAACGCGCAACCGCCCTGAGGTTTGAAGCCATAGCGCTCCAGCAACAATGCCAGGCGTTCACTGGCTTCATCGCTGCGAATGCGTTGCCGGGTGTGCGCTTCGGTGTCTTGCAGGCAAGCCTGACCGAGCACCCGCGTCGGCCCGCTGACCGCCCAGGGCCCGACCTGTTCCACGAGTAATCTGAGCAGTTTGCGCTCGGCCAGCACAAAGCCCAGACGCACCCCCGCCAGACCGAAAAACTTGCCGAACGAGCGCAACACGATCAGGCCAACTTGATGGGTATGCGACGCCAGACTCAGCTGCGGTGTGTTATCCATGAACGCTTCATCGACCACCAGCCAGCCGCCACGCTGGGCCAGCCGAGCGTGCCAGTCGAGCAGCCGCGCCGGGGTCAGGCTCAGACCCGTGGGGTTGTTCGGATTGACCACCACCAGCACGTCGAGGCTGTCGAGAAAGAACTCGACTTCCTGCTCCAGCACTTCGCGCACGATGTAACCACTGCGACGCCAGGCTTCGGCGTGCTCGGCATAACACGGCGACAACACACCGACCTTGCCGGCGCGGCGCAAACGCGGCAGCAATTGGATCGCCATCTGCGAACCGGCCACCGGCAGCACCTGCGAAGCGCCGTAGTAATCACACGCGGCCTGTTCCAGCCCGTCGTCGGTTTCCGGCAAGCGTGCCCAGGCGCGCAGCGGAATCTCCGGCACCGCAAACGGCCACGGCGCGAGGCCGCTGGATAAGTCGAGCCAGTCGGCCTCGGCAATCCCGTAATCGAGTGCAGCCTTGCGCAGCCGGCCACCGTGCTCAAGCATAGAATTCAGCCCCCACGCAGAGAATCAGCAGCCATAACCATACCCCGCGCTGGACCAATTGCCAGCCGCGATCAATCGAATCGGCATCGGCCGGCGCACCTTCGCCCAGTTGCGGACGCTCATGCAGTTCGCCGTGATAGATCGCCGGCCCGCCCAGTTCGACATTCAATGCACCGGCACCGGCCGCCATCACCGGACCGGCATTCGGGCTGTCCCATTGCGGGCCCTGGCTGCGCCAGCATTTCCAGGCGAGCCGAGTGTTGCCCAGCAGCGCGTAGGTCAGCGCCACCAGCCGGGCCGGAATATAGTTGAGCACGTCGTCGATTTTTGCCGCGCACCAGCCGAAGCGCTCGAAGCGTTCGTTGCGATAGCCCCACATCGCGTCGAGCGTATTGCTCAGGCGATAGAGCACCACGCCCGGCGCGCCGGCCACGACAAACCAGAACAGCGCGGCGAACACCGCGTCACTGCCGTTCTCCAGTACCGACTCGGTGGCCGCGCGCGCAACAGCGGTGCTGTCCAGTTCGCTGGTCTGGCGGCTGACCAGATAGCCGACACGCTTGCGCGCTTCTTCCAGATCATCGGCGCGCAAGGCGGCGGCTACCGGCGCGACATGCTCACCGAGGCTGCGCATGCCGAGGGCGCAATACAGCGCAAGAATCTCGACGATCCAGCCCACGTACGGTGCCCAGGAAAACGCAGTGGCGAGCAGCGTCAGCGGCAGCACCGCAATCACCCACGCGGTGACCCCGTGACTGCGCCAGCCGCGCCCGCCCGCATTGAAACGGCGCTCGATGCGTCCGGCAAAATTGCCGAACGCCACCAGCGGATGCCAGCGTTTCGGTTCACCCAGCAGCGCATCCAGCGCGACCGCGGCGACACTCAACAACGCCACACTCATTGACTCACTCCCCAATAATTTTCGTACAGCAACTCATTGAGCGGCCGCGCCTGCGCCCACCCTTCGAGTACCAGCATCGGCGCCGGATAGAATTCCTTGACCGGCCCCAGGCACAACACTGCCAGCGGCTTCGCCCCGGCCGGCAACTGCAGCAGATCGGCCAGTGCCTGCGGTTCGAACAGTGAAACCCAGCCCATGCCCAGTCCTTCGGCACGGGACGCCAGCCACAGATTCTGAATCGCGCAGGACAGCGAGGCCATGTCCATTTCCGGCAGCGTACGACGGCCGAAAATATGTTTTTCGCGATCATCCATCAACGCTGCGACCAGCACTTCGGCGCAGTCGTTGATGCCTTCGACCTTGAGCTTCATGAACTCATCAGAGCGCTCGCCGAGGGCTTCGGCGGTGCGCACACGTTCTTCTTCGACGAGGTTCTGGATCTGCCCGCGCAAGCCGCGATCGCTGATGCGGATGAAGCGCCATGGCTGCATCAGGCCGACGCTGGGCGCCTGATGCGCGGCTTCGAGTAGACGGCGCAGCAGCTCCGGTTCGACGGTGCCGCCGGTGAAGTGGCGCATGTCGCGGCGTTCGGCGATGGCTTTATAGACCGCTGTGCGCTCGGCCTCAGTGAATGCGTTGTCGGTCATGGCCTCTTCGCGAGCAAGCCCGCTCCCACAGGGGTTAGGTGATCCAATGTGGGAGCGAGCTTGCTCGCGAAGGCGGCCTCAAGATCTGGCACAAACAGCGCCGCGATAGCCGCAGGATTCGACGGAAAGTAAAAATGCACATACGAAGCCGTCATCCGCCCTTCCCGATAAACCGCCTCGGCCCCACGCCCGCCATTCGGACTCAGGCCCCGGGCAATCGGCGTCAGTTCGGTGCTGGTCAGGGAATGGTGATAGGTATGCCCACGCAGCGAGCCCTCTGGCAGATCCACCGCTTGCAGTGCCAGTGCCGCCAGACGTTTTTGCATCACCGCCTCACCGCGCAGCAGGCCGACCAGTTCGGCGCGGGTGCCGTCAACATCGGTCAACGCGTCGAGCAGATAGAGCATGCCGCCGCATTCGGCGAGCAGCGGTTTACCAGCGGCGTGGTGCGCACGGATTGCATCGAGCATTGCCACGTTTTGCGATAGCGCGACATGGTGCAATTCCGGATAACCGCCGGGCAGATACAGACTGTCGGTCTCGGGCAATTGCGTATCGCGGATCGGCGAGAAGAAACTCAACTCGGCGCCCATCGCCCGTAGCAGGTCGAGACTGGCGCCGTAGGTGAAGGCAAAGGCCTCATCGCGAGCGACAGCAATGCGCACGCCGTCGAGCAGCGGTTCAGCGCTGATCATTTCAGGCGCGGCGAATGCCACGGCCGGTGGCAGCGCTACCTCGCAACTGCTGGCCAAGGCTTCGGCGGCGGCGTCGAGACGCAGATCCAGATCATTCAGTTCACTGGCCTGCACCAGACCGAGATGGCGGCTCGGCAACTCGATCCCGGTCTCACGGGACAGCGCGCCGTACCAGCGCAAACCTTCGGTGAGGCTGCCTTCGAGCAATTGCGCATGACGCAAGGTGCCGACACGGTTGGCCAGCACGCCGGCAAACGGCAAATCCGGCTGGTAACGCGCCAGCCCCAACGCCAATGCGCCGAAGGTCTGGGCCATGGCGGTGCCGTCGATCACGCCGAGCACCGGCACGCCGAAATGCCGCGCCAGATCGGCGCTGGACGGCGTGCCGTCGAACAGGCCCATCACGCCTTCGATCAGGATCAGATCGGCTTCGGCGGCGGCTTCCCATAACAGACGGCGGCTTTCCTGCTCGCCGACCATCCACATGTCCAGTTGATACACCGGCGCACCGCTGGCGCGCTCGAGAATCATCGGGTCGAGGAAGTCCGGGCCGCACTTGAACACGCGCACCTTGCGCCCCTGGTTGCGATGCAAGCGCGCGAGCGCGGCGGTGACGGTGGTCTTGCCCTGACCGGAGGCCGGCGCGGCGATGAGTACCGCCGGGCAGTGACGTGGTTGATTCAAAGTTCGACGCCTTTCTGCGCTTTGATGCCGGCCTGGAAGGCGTGTTTGAGCATGCCCATTTCGGTAACGGTATCGCCCATCTCGATCATTTCCGGCTTGGCCGCGCGACCGGTGACGATCACGTGTTGCATCGGCGGACGCGCCTGCAAGTCACTGAGCACTCGATCCAGATCGAGGTAGCCGTGCTTGAGGGCGATGTTCAGTTCGTCCAGCACCACCAGGCCGATCGACGGATCACGCAGCAGCTCGCGGGACACTTCCCACGCGGCTTCGGCGGCGGCGATGTCACGCTGGCGATCCTGGGTTTCCCAGGTGAAGCCCTCGCCCATCACGTGAAAGCGCACTTGCTCGGGGAAACGGCGGAAGAACAGTTCTTCGCCCGTGCTGTTGCGGCCTTTGATGAACTGCACCACGCCGCACTGCATGCCGTGGCCCATGGCGCGGGCGAGCATGCCGAACGCCGAGCTGCTTTTGCCTTTGCCATTGCCGGTGAGCACCAGCACCAGACCGCATTCGTCAGGCGAATTGGCGATGCGTTCGTCGATCACGGCTTTTTTGCGCTGCATACGCGCCAGATGGCGTTCGTCGCGCTCGGGGGAAT
Source organism: Pseudomonas fluorescens (assembly GCF_004683905.1). Classification (NCBI taxonomy): domain Bacteria; kingdom Pseudomonadati; phylum Pseudomonadota; class Gammaproteobacteria; order Pseudomonadales; family Pseudomonadaceae; genus Pseudomonas; species Pseudomonas fluorescens. The sequence goes on along the minus strand of NZ_CP038438.1, from coordinate 1,856,665 downwards.
CGGTCATGGGGGAGCTCTCCGTTGAGGCTGGATAACGGCGGGCAGGCACAAGAATAGACGGCAAAAAGCCTGGCATCGCCCACCGTGATGCCGCTGGATGGATCAGGCCGGTCTCCGGGCTCATGAGCGGCGAATCGCCTGACTGCGCGCCTTCCCGCGTCGTCGACACAGTGGCTCAATGCACAGTTTTCACTCATTTACCGTTGCGGGGGCAGCGCCGGGATCGTGATCGTGCTTCGCCTGAAGACAACCCTCACCGGCTTCCCTGTTTCACTCTGTCGACATGCGTCACAGAGCACCTGAAACAAGCCGCGAAGGTTAGAGGGTTGGGGGTGGAGCGTCAATTAAAGAGGGGGCCGTCGGGCGAATAACTGCCGTCGATCAATTATCTGACGCCAATCTTGTGCCACACTGAGACAAGTGATATCAAAGAGCCATGCTTTTGATTGAAAAGCACATCACAACAATAAGGATGATGACGATGCAAGGCATGATCATCAGCAACCCGCGCCTGGAATTCCTGCGCCCGATGCTTGAACGCTGGTTTGACTGTATCGACCGCTACAACGCTGTACGCGGCGACAACGACACCCCTTACTGGCATGACGAGAAAGCCAATCTCGGCTTGCTCTCCGCGGCCGCCTGGATGGCCGAGCTGGTGACCCTTTGTGATACCTCGACCCGAAAGCAGAACGAGGAAGGCGAACGCAATGCCCGCGCCGATCTGTTCATCGCCGGCGCCGAAGACCGCGCCTACCTTCAGGCCACCCAGCGCTGGCCACGGGTCAACAACCTCAATCTGACCCAGGCCCTGCTGGACATCACCAGCGACGCCAAACGCATCAGTTTTGCCAGCGACCTCAAGCTCGGTTGCCTGTTCGTCGCCCCGCAAAAAGCCCAACACAGCGCCAGCCCCGAAGAGTTGCAGGACATGGTCGACGACCTGCAAAAGGAACACTGCTGCGCCGTGGCCTGGTATTTCCCCTACGCCTACCGCAAGTTGCGCAGCGAAGCGGGCAACTATCACCCGGGCATCGCCGTGCTGTTCAAAGAGGCCCGCGGTTGAGCGGTTGAACCATCGGGTGCGCACACTCCTCTATGATTAGGCATGCATTCATAGGGAAGATCAGTAATGCGCAAAACCCAACTCGCTCTCGTCATCGCCCTCGCCGGAGGGCTCGCCGCCTGTGGTGAATCCTCCAGCCTGCAAGTTTCTGACGGCACCGGTCCATCACCGAAGCTGCCTGAACCAAACAAAACCCTGATCCCGACGGTGAACATCGCCCCGGCGGTCGGCTGGCCTGCAGGCGGTAAACCGACCGCCGTAGCCGGTACGCAAGTCGCAGCATTCGCCGAAGGCCTCGATCATCCGCGCTGGCTCTACGTGCTGCCCAACGGTGACGTGCTGGTGGCGGAAACCAACGCTCCGCCCAAGCCTGACGACAGCAGCGGCATTCGTGGCTGGGTGATGAAGAAAGTCATGGGCAAGGCCGGCGCTGGTGTGCCGAGCCCGAACCGCATCACCCTGTTGCGCGACGCCGACCACGACGGCGTGGCCGAGACCCGCACGGTGTTTCTTCAAAATCTCAATTCGCCGTTTGGCATGACCCTGGTCGGTAACGATTTGTACGTCGCTGACACCGATCGCCTGCTGCGCTTCCACTACGAATCCGGCGCGACCGAGATCAAGACCCAGCCGATCAAAGTCACCGATCTGCCGGGCGGCACGCTGAACCATCACTGGACCAAAAATGTCATCGCCAGCAAGGACGGCAGCAAGCTGTACGTCACTGTCGGCTCGAACAGCAACGTCGGCGAGAATGGTCTGGATAAAGAAGAAGGTCGCGCGGCGATCTGGGAAGTTGATCGCGCCACCGGCAACCACCGGATCTTCGCCTCGGGCATCCGCAACCCCAACGGCCTCGCGTGGGAACCGACCACGGGTGCGCTGTGGACAGCGGTCAATGAGCGTGACGAGATCGGCAGCGACTTGGTGCCGGACTACATCACCTCGGTCAAGGACGGTGGCTTCTATGGCTGGCCCTTCAGCTATTACGGTCAGCACGTGGATGTGCGGGTGAAGCCGCAAAATCTGGATCTGGTGGCCAAAGCTATCGCCCCGGACTACGCCGTCGGCCCGCACACTGCCTCGCTGGGCCTGACCTTCGCCGAAGGCAACAGCCTGCCGGCGCAGTTCAAGGAAGGCGCGTTCATCGGTCAACACGGCTCGTGGAACCGCAAACCGCACAGTGGTTATAAAGTGATTTTCGTACCGTTCGCCGCTGGCAAGCCGAACGGAGCACCGGTGGATGTGCTGACCGGTTTCCTCGACAAGGACGAGAACGCACTTGGCCGCCCGGTGGGCGTGGTGATCGACCAGCAAGGTGGTTTGCTGGTGGCGGATGATGTGGGGAACAAGGTTTGGCGGGTGTCGGCCGCTAAATAAATCAGGGCCCGACACATAACAAATGTGGGAGCGGGCTTGCTCGCGAAAGCGTCAGGTCATTCAACATCATGGATGAATGACACACCGCATTCGCGAGCAAGCCCGCTCCCACATTTAGATTTTCAGCGTTTACGGGTTATGCGCCAGATGCTCCGGCTGCAACACCCGCTTGGCACTCAGGTACGCCTTCTGCCAGTACGCCTTCGACAGACTGTCCAGCTTCACCGTGCCGCCGGTGGCCGGCGCGTGCACGAAGCGCCCTTCGCCGACGTAGATCCCCGCATGACTGACCTGCGAGCCGCCATTGGTGGCGAAGAAGATCAGGTCGCCGGTCTGCAAACCCTCTTTGCCGACATTCGGCGCCTGCATCACGATCATCTCGCGGGTGGAGCGCGGCAAGGAGATACCGGCGGCATCGCGGTAGACGAAACCGATCAGGCCACTGCAATCAAACCCGGAATCCGGTGTGTTGCCGCCCCAGCGATAAGGCGTGCCAACCAGGCCCAGCGCGCGAAACAGCACGTCTTCAGCAGCCGGCGAAAAAGCCTGGGAAGGCCCGAACACCACCGGGGCGCGTACCACGGGCGCAGGCGGCGGAGTACGGCTGGCGCAGGCGCTGAGCAGCGCTGCGAAGAAAATCACTGTGAGGCGGGCCGACATCGTCATAAGCAGAACATCCTGATCTGGCTGCGGCTTTCTCTGCCGAATGGACAGAAACAAAACCGCCTGCGCAGCACGCAGGCGGTTTGCCATCAATATAGATACAGGATTCTAGCGGCTACGCGGCAAACTTCAAGTAAGACTTTAACTTCACCTTGTAAAGTCTAGGTCTACTCCCTTGCCGGGCACCGTTTTTGTCGCCACGGACGTGGCGACAACGGGGGAATTACTTGCGAGCGGTGACCACGGTCGGAGCCATCGCGAGGGCGCGCTTGGCTTCGATGAAGGTCTTGCTCCAGTAGCTGTCACCCAGGCTGTCGATGCGAACACCGCCGCTGCGACGACTGCTGGAGTGGATGAACTGGTTGTCACCCAGGTAGATCCCGGCGTGGCTTACACGACCGCGACGACCATTGGTGGCGAAGAACAGCAAATCGCCCGGCTCAAGGTTGCCGCGCGAGACCAGAGGCGCATCCACGTTGATCATTTCACGGGTGGAGCGCGGCAGATTCATGCCGGCTTCTTCGCGGAACAGATAACCGATGAAACCGCTGCAGTCGAAGCCGGCTTCAGAGGTACCGCCGAAACGGTAACGGGTACCGATCAGGGACATGCCGCGTTCAAGGATACTGTCGGCCAGAACCGGAAGCTCGTACGGCTTCTTGTTGAAGTCCGAGAGTTCTTTTTCAGTGTCCAGCTCTTCCTGGTAAATAACGGAAGACTGGGCAGTGGCAGAATTTTTAACCTGCTGAGGCTGCTCTTGAACTGGAGAATGAGCAGCACAACCGAACAACAGGGTGACGAGTGCGAGAGGCACGAGGGGTGCGAAGCGATTTAGCATGGGCACGACCGTGGCTGAAGTTGTAAAGAAGCCGAGACTATGCCCGCTATCGGCCTCATTTGCAAATTCAATCGATCTTTTTGTGACTTCCCGGTTTCTCGTTTACATCTAAGCGCTTAAGCCCATTTGACTCGATACGCGGTCTGCATACGTTGCGGAAACGCGGATTTTCTGGCGCCTGAAATATGTCGAAACGTGCTGAAAGCCTCGTATTTCAAGGGCTGGCTACCAACCAAGGGTCTCTTTCAGGAACGGAATCGTCAGCTTGCGTTGCGCCTGCAACGAGGCCTGATCCAGCTGTTCGAGCAGGTCGAACAATGCACTCATGCTGCGGGTGCCGCGAGTCAGAATAAAGTGCCCGACTTCATCGGTCAGATGCAGACCGCGACGCGACGCGCGCAATTGCAGGGCACGCAATTTGTCTTCATCGGAGAGCGGACGCATCTGGAAGATCAGCGCCAGGGTCAGGCGCGATTTGAGGTCAGCCAGTTTCACCGGCAGCTCGCGCGGCGAGGTTGAAGCGGCAATCAGCAAACGTCGACCGCTGTCACGCAGGCGGTTGAACAGATGAAACATCGCCTCTTCCCAGTCCGGCTTGCCGGCAATCACCTGCAAGTCATCCAGGCAGACCAGTTCGTACTGCTCAAGGTTGTCGAGGATTTCGATACCACGATCCATCAGCTCGGCCAGCGGCAGATACACCGCCGGTTCACCCATCTGCTCGAAACGCAGACACGCCGCCTGCAACAGATGCGTACGCCCTACCCCATGCTTGCCCCACAGGTAGATGAGGCTTTCGGTCCAGCCGGCGTCGGCTTCGCATAGGCGCTCGACATAGCCGAGTGCAGCGGCATTGGCGCCTGGGTAGTAGTTGATGAAGGTGGCGTCGTCACGCAGACGCACACCTAGGGGCAGCTGAATCGGTTTCATGCTGACTGAACAGTTCTCAAGGAACCGTTAGTGGCCTCTGTGTAAAGTTTGCGAAGTTTATACCCGTGAAGCTGAGCGCACAATGCGACAGACCCCAAGCAAAATCAAAGGTTTGCGTTAACACGCTGGTTTTATGACAGTTTCTCTGACGCGGTATCGAAACACCCCGCCGCAAAACACGGGCCAACCCGGCACAATGCCGGGCCGCCCGTGATCGGATTACAACTCGGGATCATCTGCCCCGCTGTAAATATCCGAGTCCTTGTACAAATCGTGCACGTGACGCACCAGCACCATGATCACCGCCGCCACCGGCAATGCCAGCAGCACACCGGTAAAGCCGAACAGCTCGCCGCCGGCCAGGATCGCGAAGATCACCGCCACCGGATGCAGGCCGATCCGGTCGCCGACCAGCAGCGGCGTCAGCACCATGCCTTCCAGCGCCTGCCCGACCATGAACACCGCAACGATGCCGATCATCGGGTACAGGTCGCCACCGAACTGGAACAGCCCGGCAATCAGCGCCGCGCCAATACCGATCACAAAACCCATGTACGGCACGATTGCCGCGAGGCCTGCGATCAGGCCGATCAACAGCCCCAGTTCCAGACCAACAATCATCAGGCCCGCTGCGTAGATCACGCCCAGCGCCAGCATAACCAGCAGTTGCCCGCGCACGAAAGCGCCGAGCACTTCGTGGCACTCACCGGCGAGCGAGACGATGGTTTCTTCACGATCACGCGGCAACAGGCTGCGGATCTTGGCCATCATCACGTCCCAGTCGCGCAGCAGATAAAAACTCACCACTGGGATCAGCACCAGATTCGCCAGCCAGCCGATCAGCGCCAGACTCGAGGCCGTCGCCTGACTCAGCACCACACCGACGATGTCAGTGGTCTGCCCCATGTGTTCGCTGATCGCCGCCTTGACCTTGTCGAACTTCCAGAAGCCGTCAGACAGGCCCAGCTTCGATTGCGCCCACGGCAGCGCCGTGTGCTGCAGCCAGTCAAGCATTTGCGGCGCCAACTCATACAAACGCACCAACTGCTTGGCAAGCATCGGCACCAGCACCAACAGCAACGTGGTGACGATCAGAGTGAACAAGGCGAACACCGCGATCACACCCCAGGTTCGCGACAAACCGAGTTTCTCCAGCCGATCCACCAGCGGATCGAACAGATACGCCAGCAGCAACGCCACCAGAAACGGCGTGAGGATCGGATGCAGCAACCAGACAAATGCGCAAAGCAGGACTACCCCACCGAGCCAGAACCAACGCCGCGTATCGGCCATTTACCACTCCCACTGCTTCTATATAAGGAAAGACTTACCAGCGAAACCGCAACGAAGGTGCTACCGGTGCAGGCGCTGGAGCCGCAACAGGCGCTGCACCTGCCACCGCTGGCTGCGGCGCTGCCACTGGCGTCGGTGCTTCGGCCGGCAACTCCTGCAACTTCGCCAGCGACAACTGCGCGCGCAACTGATCGGCACTGCCGTTGACCCGATACACGATGCGATCACCATCGACACTTTGCAGACGCACACCGAACGGTTCGAGTAACCGCAGCAGCGTGGCGTAATGCTCAAGATTCATGCCCTGCACTTCCAGGGTCTGTTGGCCCGAAGCACCAGGCTTGGCGACAAAGCGCGGCGCCAGACGCTCGGCCACCGCCAGCATCACGGCATCGGCCACGGCAGCCTGATCGGCGCCCTGCACACTGCCGGCCTCTTTCTGATCACCCAGCCACAGATGCCACTTGGCCTGCCACTGCCCGCCCTCTTCGTGCGCATGCACCGCCAGCAACGCATCCGCGCCGTAACGCTCCGAAGCGCCGCGCAATGGCGCGGGATCGGTGCCATCCAGCACTGGCGCGGTAGCCACCAGTTGCTCACTCAGATCCGCTAGCGGCAGACGCAGCGGCAAGCCGCGATGCTGAGCCGCAGAACGCAATGGTGCAGCCGCTGCCTGACCGTCGCCGACCAGGCTCGAACCTTCAGTCGAATCGTTCAGCCACCAGCTCAGAATCGACGGCCGACTCGCCCCCCACAATGACAGCCCGGCGCGACGCAGCGCCTGCTCGGTGGTGGCCGGATCGAAATCGACCTTGAGCACCTCCGGCGGCCCGGCATCGAAACCGAACTGACTGATGATCTGCTGCGGATCCTTGCGAATCGCCGCCAACCCTGGATTCTGCGGAGCCTTGGGGTCACCGGTCAGGCGCAACACCAGCGTATCCAGTGCCGCCTGAGTGGCGCGATCACGCTCCTCCGGCGCTTGGCTGCTGACCGGCTGGCGCACTTGATAGAGACCCTTGAGGTTTTCGGCATGACTCGCCAGGCTGACCAACGACAAACAACCCACAACCAACAATTTACAAAAACGCATGGAAAATTCCCGTCGACAGGAGCGGCTGGAACAGGCCGCGTGAACCGGTTAAGCAAGGCTGTGACAATCTGCCATCGCAAAACACTCACACGCTAGCGGTAAGTTTTTGCACAGTGATAACGATAGACGGTTAATCGGCACACCTTATACAGGCAGCCGCCCGGCACAATTGCAAAAAATTTCAGTCGATTATGCCCCTGCCCGTCGGCGCGAGGATGGCCGCTGCCCCTCAAGCCTGATAAAATCGCGCGCCTTCGCAGACCGGCAACAGCCGGGCACCCCGAAATTCGCGTAAGGCCATCGCCCTCTCGATTTCGATGTTCCCGCTGAACTCGGTCGTTACCCCTGAATCCCCTCCCCTAAAGGCCTGGATCATGAGCAAGCAACCCTCCCTGAGCTACAAGGACGCCGGTGTAGACATCGACGCCGGTGAAGCATTGGTCGAACGCATCAAGAGCGTCGCCAAGCGCACTGCGCGCCCGGAAGTCATGGGCGGCCTGGGCGGTTTCGGCGCCCTCTGCGAGATCCCGGCCGGTTACAAACAGCCGGTGCTGGTTTCCGGTACTGATGGCGTCGGCACCAAGCTGCGCCTGGCGCTGAACCTGAACAAGCACGACAGCATCGGCCAGGACCTGGTCGCCATGTGCGTCAACGATCTGGTGGTGTGCGGCGCAGAACCGCTGTTCTTCCTCGACTACTACGCCACGGGCAAGCTGAACGTCGACGTAGCTGCCACCGTGGTCACCGGTATCGGTGCAGGCTGCGAACTGGCTGGCTGCTCCCTGGTCGGCGGCGAAACCGCTGAAATGCCTGGCATGTACGAAGGCGAAGACTACGATCTGGCCGGCTTCTGCGTCGGCGTCGTGGAAAAAGCCGAAATCATCGACGGCTCGAAAGTCGCCACCGGTGATGCGCTGATCGCCCTGCCATCGTCCGGCCCGCACTCCAACGGCTACTCGCTGATCCGCAAGATCATCGAAGTGTCGGGTGCCGACATTGAAACCGTTCAGCTCGACGGCAAGCCACTGACCGAACTGCTGATGGCCCCGACCCGCATCTACGTGAAGCCGCTGCTCAAGCTGATCAAAGACACCGGCGCGGTCAAAGCCATGGCCCACATCACCGGTGGCGGCCTGCTGGACAACATTCCGCGCGTTCTGCCAAAAGGCGCTCAGGCCGTGGTTGACGTGGCCAGCTGGACTCGCCCGGCGGTCTTCGACTGGCTGCAAGAGAAAGGCAACGTCGACGAGACCGAAATGCACCGCGTACTGAACTGCGGCGTGGGCATGGTGATCTGCGTGGCTCAGGAGCACGTTGAAGTGGCCCTGAACACCCTGCGTGACGCCGGCGAACAGCCTTGGGTCATCGGCCAGATCGCTGCCGCTGCCGAAGGCGCTGCCCAGGTTGATCTGCAGAACCTTAAGGCTCATTAATGTCCGCAACCTGTGATGTCGTGGTGCTGTTGTCCGGCACCGGCAGTAACTTGCAGGCTCTGATCGACAGCACGCGGACCGGCGACAGCCCGGTCCGCATCGCTGCGGTGATTTCCAACCGCGCCGACGCCTATGGCCTGCAACGCGCCAGTGACGCGGGTATCGCCACCCGCTCGCTGGATCACAAGGCTTTCGAAGGTCGCGAGGCCTTCGATGCTGCCCTGATCGAACTGATCGACGAATTCAAACCAAAACTCGTGGTACTGGCCGGCTTCATGCGTATTCTCAGCGCTGATTTCGTGCGCCACTATCAGGGTCGTCTGCTCAATATCCACCCGTCGCTGCTGCCCAAATACAAAGGGTTACACACTCATCAGCGCGCGCTCGAGGCCGGCGATGCGGAGCACGGCTGCTCCGTGCACTTCGTCACCGAGGAACTCGATGGTGGACCACTGGTCGTACAGGCAGTAATACCGGTAGAGTTGCACGACACGCCGCAGACACTTGCGCAGCGAGTGCATGTCCAGGAACACCTGATCTATCCGATGGCTGTACGCTGGTTTGCCGAAGGCCGACTGGCACTCGGTGAGCAAGGTGCTTTACTGGATGGCCAGTTACTCGCGGCCAGCGGCCACTTGATTCGACACTAGGAGATTTTATGCGTCGCGCCCTGCTCTTCGCTTGCGCTCTGCTCGCCCTGCCTTTCGCGCAGGCGGCAGACCTTCAACCGTTCTCCGCCAGCTACACCGCCGACTGGAAACAGTTGCCCATGAGCGGCACCGCCGAACGCAGCCTGACCAAGGAAGCCAACGGCGTCTGGAAACTCAGCTTCAAAGCGTCGATGATGATCGCCAGCCTGACCGAAGAAAGCACGCTGACCCTGGACAAGGACACCCTGCTGCCACAGTCCTACCACTTCGAACGTGGCGGTCTGGGCAAAGCAAAAAAGGCTGATCTGGACTTCGACTGGAACAGCAAGATGGTCACCGGCACTGACCGGGGCGACGCGGTGAAGATCCCGCTGAACCGTGGCATGGTCGACAAGTCGACCTATCAACTGGCGCTGCAGCACGACGTCGCCTCCGGCAAAAAGACCATGAGCTATCAGGTGGTCGACGACGGTGAAGTCGACACCTATGACTTCCGTGTATTGGGTGCCGAGAAAGTCGACACCAAGGCCGGCAAGATCGATGCAATCAAGGTCGAGCGCGTGCGTGACCCGACACAAAGCAAGCGCATCACTGTGCTGTGGTTCGCCAAGGACTGGGATTACCTGCTGGTCCGCCTGCAACAGGTTGAAACCGACGGCAAGGAGTACAACATCATGCTCCAGGACGGCACGGTCAACGGCAAAACCGTTAAAGGCAGCTGATCTGCCGCTACACCGAAAGCCCCGCAGATGCGGGGCTTTTTTGTGCCTGCGATTCCCAGGCGACACACAAATACTGTGGGAGCGGGCTTGCTCGCGAAGGCGGCCTGCCAGCTAACGAAGATGTATCTGATACAACACCTTCGCGAGCAAGCCCGCTCCCACAGGGGGTGAGTGCAATCGTCAAGGGTCAGCTCAGACCGAAAATCTGGCCACCATATTGTTCAAATCCACCGCCAGCCGCGACAACTCCTGGCTTGCCGCACTGGTCTGATTTGCCCCCGCAGACGTCTGCATCGCCAGATCGCGGATGTTCATCAGGTTGCGGTCCACCTCCCGCGCCACCGCCGCCTGCTCTTCCGAGGCGCTGGCGATCACAAGGTTGCGTTCATTGATCAAGGTGAATGCCGAGGCGATTTCCTCCAGCGCCAACCCCGCAGCCTTGGCCAGCTCCAGGGTCGAATTGGCGCGGACGCTGCTCTGTTGCATCGAACTGACCGCCGAATCGGTACCCTGCTGGATGCCACCGATCATCTGCTCGATTTCCTGGGTCGATTGCTGAGTGCGATGGGCCAGCGCCCGCACCTCATCGGCCACCACCGCGAAGCCACGCCCGGCATCCCCAGCCCGCGCCGCCTCGATCGCTGCGTTCAATGCCAGCAGATTGGTCTGCTCGGCAATCGAGCGGATCACGTCGAGCACTTTGCTGATGCCGTGAACCTTCTGCGCCAGATCCTCGACCTGCGTGGCATTGGACGTGACGTCGTCAGCCAGGGACTGGATCGAAGTCACCGTCTGGTTGACCTGCTCGCGCCCATGCTGGGCAATCCGGTCAGATTCGCGCGACGCTTCGGAAGTCGCCACGGCGTTGCTCGCGACCTCTTCCACGGCAGCGGTCATCTGATTGACCGCCGTGGCGGCCTGCTCGATCTCCAGGCTTTGCTGGTGCAGCCCGCGCGTGGCGTCCTCGGTGACGCAACTCAGTTCCTCCGAGGCGGACGCCAACTGGCTGGACGATTCGGAAATCTGCCGAATGGTGTCGCGCAGGTTGTGCTGCATGCTTTTCAGCGCCTGCAGCAGCCGCGCCGGTTCGTCCTTGCCGGAGATGTTGATATCGCCCGTCAGATCACCGCCGGCCACCACTTCCGCCACGCCCAGTGATTGCGCCAGCGGCAGGACGATGCTGCGGGTCAGCAACAACGCCAGACCGATGGTGATCAATGCGGTAATGCCAATCATCACCCCGACCCACACCCGCGAATTGATGAAAACCAGGCGCGCGGCTTCGGTGGCAAGGTTGGCGTTGTGCTTGTTCAGCTCGACCAGCTCCTTCAGGGTGGCCGCCATGTCGTCGGCCAACGGGCTCATTTCACCGTTGAGAATCGCCGCCGCCTCCTCCACCCGATTCTGTGCGGACAACTGCATGACCTGCGCCTGAAACTCCAGGTACTGGTGCTCGGCGACCTTGAAGCGGTCGAACAACTTGCGCTCTTCGGGCAGCACGATCAACACGTCATAGCGTTGTTGCGCTTCGCTCAAGACACCGCGCAGGTCATTGAGCTTGGCGACATTCTGCGCCAGCGCCTGCGGGTCGCGATTGAGCAGCAGGCGCATGGTCAGCGCACGCAGGCGCAACATGTCCTGACTCATCTCGCCGACCGCCATCACGCTCGGCAGCCAGTTGTTGTCGACCTCATCAGACTGGGCGCGCATGTTCGCCATTTGCAGCAGGGCGAACGCCCCAAGGGCAAACACCATCAGCGCCAACACACCAAAACCCAGGCCGGCTCGCGGCGCGATATTGAGACTACGGATGCTCATGACTCTGGTTCCTTCCAAAAGCGCTGCATCAACCCTGCAGCTGGTTGCTTTAGAAGGTATCGGCCCGGCGATAATTTGCGTAAGACCAAAAGGTGATATCAAAAGGCCTTGATACTTCGAACCCTCGGCATTAACGATTCAGCGCGGTTTCCCGGACTTTGCCGCTGTTCGCGGCAATATCGCCAGGAAGTTATCCCGGGCGACCTTACGCGCAATTTCTTCAGGCAAGGCATCAAGGAACGGCGTGAAGCTGCGCATTTCCTGACCGAGCTTGGTGAATCGACCTACAACATCCGAACCTAGCATGAAGCGCTCAGGGTATTTCTCGACCAAGGCCAGCCATTCCGCACGCGGCTTGCCCTGCTCGTCCAGCAGGTACGGTGTGAGCATGCTCCACGACAGATCGATGTACAGATTCGGATAAGCCTCAAGCATCCGACTCACCGTGGGCAGGAGAAAATCGAGTTGCGTCTGGTGCCGATGAATTTCCGCGCTGGTGCCGGCGTGCGCCCAGATGAACCGGGTGTGCGGGTGATTACGCAGGGGTTCTTCGATTTCCTTCAAGTACAGTGGATTTTTCTCACGCTTGGAGGTGATGTTGGAATGCAGCATCACTGGCAGATCGTTTTCGGCAGCCAGGTGATAAATCCGCTTCATCGCCTCGTTATTGGCCCGTGGCGTGTCGCCGGCGGTCAACGCCGTCAAGTCATCATGGCGGGTGAACACTTCACCAATGCCCTGCCACAGCCCCGGATACAGATCGAGCATGCGCTGGATGTGCGCGGCGGAGTTCTTGTCATTGGGGTTGAAGCCTGAAAGGAACGGATGGAAGTGCAGTCGCTGCTCCGAAGTCAGCTTTTGCACGGCATCGGCAACGATCACATCGGTGGCGCTGTACCAGTAGGCATCGGCATCATCGCCGGCGTAATAGCGCGGACGCTTGGGTTCGTCCTCGTGCCACTTCTTCGCCACGGGAATACCGGAAATCATCACATGGTCGATGGAATTGTCCTGCATGGCCGTGAGCAATTTCGCCATGCCGGCGGTTTCCTGGAAAAAATCCACGTAGTGCAAGTGCGCATCGCTGTAGGTGTAATCGCGGGCGCTGGCGCTACCGGCGAATGCCAGCAGGCAGGCAAGACTCAAACGAAACAAGGACACAAGTAATCTCCGGCAGGTAGGCATAGCCTAGACCCTGAGCCGATCACAAGGGTTCATCCTGCAGGAAAGTGGAACGCGGCTCTGTAGGAATGCTCTATAACTGCAAGGTCTTTTTTGATCGCACGACTTTTCCTACTGCCAGTGAGGTTGCCATGACTGTTACCGTCAATACCGTCTCCGCCGAAGGTTTTCGTCACACCGTACAGATCGATGACCATGAATTGTTTGCCGACGTGCCGAAGTCTGCCGGCGGCGAAGGCTCGGCCCCCGAGCCACACGACTACTTCGACGCCGCGCTCGGTGCCTGCAAGGCACTGACCCTGAAGATGTACGCAAAGAAGAAAGACATCCCGCTGACCGGCGTGGGTGTCGAGGTCAAACGCGACAACAGCGAAGAGCAGAAAGGCAAATACGCCCTGCACGTGACGCTTACCCTCAAGGGCGTCCTCAACGATGCCCAGCGTGAAGAGTTACTGCGCGTGGCTGATCGCTGCCCGATCCACAAACTGATGACTACCACCGACGTCAGCATCGAAACCCACGCCCCACAAGGCTTCGACAGCCAGTAATCACCCTCTTGCCAGCGGCGGGTTATGCTTCTGGCATCACCCGCTCAGCCTGGAATGCACCATGGATACGCAACCACTGATCATCCGCCCGCGCGCCGAAGACGTCGAAGGCCAGCCGATCCTGCGCCCGCTGCCGTCAGCCAAATGCCGCAGCATCGGGCCTTTCGTGTTTTTCGACCACATGCTCGAAACGGTTTATCCGACGGGCAAAGGCATGAACATCCGACAGCATCCGCACATTGGTCTGTCGACCCTGACCTACCTGTTCGAAGGGCAAATCCAGCACAAGGACAGCCTCGGCTCCGATCAGGTGGTCAGTGCTGGCGATGTCAGCTGGATGACCGCGGGCAGTGCGATTGCCCACGTCGAGCGCACGCCCGAGCCGCTGTGGGAGCAAAGCTTCACCATGCACGGCTTGCAGATCTGGCTCGCTTCGCCCAAGGATCACGAGCAAGGTCCGGGACATTACAGCCATCACCCGGCGGCAACCTTGCCGGTCAGCGATAACCTTGGTGTGCAGATCCGGATGATCGCCGGGTCAGGCTTTTGCCTGGAATCGCCAGTGCCGGTGCTTTCTCCTACGCTGTACGCCGAAGTAAAGATGCAGACCGCGACCACTTTGCTGATCCCGACCGAGCACGAAGAACGCGCGATTTATGTGCTGAGTGGCGATGCGCAGTTGAATGGCGAGCCCCTCGAACCCCATGCGCTGGCGGTGTTGCCGGCCGGGGAACAGATGAGCCTGTTCGCCGAGAGTGACGTGCACGCGGTGGTGTTTGGCGGCGCGCCGCTGGACGGGCCTCGGCGGATCAACTGGAATTTTGTCGCGAGCGATCCGGCGGCGATCGATGAGGCGCGGCACAAGTGGGCGGCCGGGGATTGGCCGACGGTGCCGGGGGAAGTGGAGCGGATTGAATTGCCGCGTTAAGTCTTTACCCTCACCCCAGCCCTCTCCCAGAGGGAGAGGGAGCCGACCGAGGTATCTGGCGTCATACATCGACCTGAAAAATCCTGGCGATTATGGATTCACTAAGGCACTTTCAGGTCGGCGTAATCCTTGAGCATCCCCCGATCAGTCCCCTCTCCCTTTGGGAGAGGGTTAGGGTGAGGGGGCTTTTAGCTTTCCAGGCTTCAGGCTTTGAACACTTCATCCAGCAAATCATGCATCGACTTGAACGCACGCTTGGCGGTCTTCGCGTCGTACATCATCTTGCCCGGCACATTGGCATGCGGATCGGTAAACGAATGCACCGCACCGCCGTAGCTGAGCAACTGCCAATCGACCTTCGCCGCGTTCATTTCATCTTCGAACGCCGGCAATTGCTCCTTCGGCACCAGCGGGTCGGAGGCACCGTGCAGTACCAGCACCGAGCCCTTGATGTTCTTTGCGTCCGCCGGATTCGGCGAGTCCAGCGTACCGTGGAACGACACCGCCGCCTTCACTGGTGCACCGGTGCGCGCCAGGTCCAGTGCACAGCAACCACCGAAGCAGAACCCGAACACCGCCAGCTTCGAGGTATCGACCGCTGCCTCGCCCTGCTTCTGCAACTGCTCGAACGCTGCCTGCATGCGCTTGCGCAGCAGTGCACGATCGTTCTTCAGCGGCATCATCGCCGCGCCGGCCTCGTCAGCGTTCTGCGGACGTACTGCCTGGCCATACACGTCAGCAATCAACACCACGTAGCCCTTGGCCGCGACCGACTTGGCGATCTCCTCCGCACCGGCGCTGACACCCATCCAGTTCGGCGCCATCAGCAGGCCCGGGCGCGCGCCCTTGTGCTCGGCGTCGAACGCCAGACGACCTTCATAGGGCTGGCCATCCAGCTGATAGACCACGGAACGTACAGTAACTTGGCTCATTTCTGACTCCTGATTAGTTAAACACCAGAATGAAAAAACCCGCCGAAGCGGGTTTTTCTACAACGTGATCAAGCTGACAGTTCAACCAGCAGCTTGTTCAGACGGGTCACGTAAGCGGCCGGGTCTTTCAAGCTTTCGCCAGCCGCCAGGGCGGCCTGATCGAAGAGGATGTGCGACAGGTCGCCAAAACGCCCTTCGTTCTGCTCGCCGTCGAGTTTCTCGATCAGCGGGTGACTCGGGTTGAATTCGAAAATCGGCTTCGACTCCGGCACTTTCTGTCCGCTGGCTTCGAGGATCTGGCGCATTTGCAGGCCCAGGTCCTGTTCGCCGATGGCCAGAATGGCTGGCGAATCGGTCAGACGGTGAGAGACGCGAACCTCGGCAACGGAGTCGCCCAGCGCGGTTTTCAGGCGCTCGACCAGACCTTCTTTGGACTTGGCGACTTCTTCTGCAGCTTTCTTGTCCTCTTCCGAGTCCAGGTTGCCCAGATCAAGATCACCGCGTGCCACGTCGACAAAGGTCTTGCCGTCGAATTCGCTGAGGTAGCTCATCAGCCACTCGTCGATACGGTCGGTCAGCAGCAGCACTTCGATGCCTTTCTTGCGGAAGACTTCCAGGTGCGGGCTGTTCTTGACCTGCGCGTAGGTTTCGCCGGTGAGGTAGTAGATCTTGTCCTGACCTTCCTTGGCGCGCGCCAGGTAGTCAGCCAGACCGACAACTTGCTCGCCGTCGTCGCCTTGGGTCGATGCGAAACGCAGCAGACCGGCAATTTTTTCCTTGTTGGCGAAATCTTCTGCCGGGCCTTCTTTCATGACCTGACCGAAGTTTTTCCAGAAGCCCTTGTATTGCTCAGGCTCGTTCTTCGCCAGTTTTTCCAGCATGTCCAGCACGCGCTTGGTCAGCGCCGACTTCATCGAGTCGATGATCGGGTCTTTCTGCAGGATTTCCCGCGACACGTTCAGCGACAGGTCGTTGGAATCGACCACACCCTTGATGAAGCGCAGGTACAGCGGCAGGAACGACTCGGCCTGATCCATCACGAACACGCGCTGCACGTACAGCTTCAGGCCTTTCGGCGCTTCACGCTGGTACAGGTCGAACGGCGCGCGGGCCGGCACGTACAGCAGCGAGCTGTACTCGAGCTTGCCTTCGACTTTGTTGTGGCTCCAGGCCAGCGGATTTTCGAAGTCGTGAGCGATGTGCTTGTAGAACTCCTGGTATTCCTCGTCCTTCACTTCAGTGCGCGGACGGGTCCACAGGGCGCTGGCGCGGTTGACGGTTTCCCATTCAACGGCAGGCTTCTCTTCGCCTTCAGCGGCAGTGACTTCTTTCGGCAGTTCGATCGGCAGCGCGATGTGGTCGGAGTATTTCTTGATGATGTTGCGCAGACGCCAGCCGTCGGCGAACTCGTCTTCAGCGGACTTCAGGTGCAGGACGATGCGGGTGCCGCGCTCTGGCTTGTCGATGGTGGCGACTTCAAACTCGCCCTCGCCTTTCGACGACCAGTGCACGCCTTCGCTGGCAGGAGTGCCGGCGCGACGGCTGTACACGTCGACTTTGTCAGCCACGATGAAGGCCGAGTAGAAGCCGACACCGAATTGGCCGATCAGGTGCGAATCTTTTTTCTGATCGCCCGAGAGATTCTTCATGAAATCGGCGGTGCCCGACTTGGCGATGGTCCCCAGGTGGGTGATCACATCGTCACGGTTCATGCCGATACCGTTGTCTTCGAGGGTGACGGTCTTGGCGTCCTTGTCGAAGCTCACACGGATTTTCAGTTCAGCGCCACCTTCGAGCAACTCAGGCTTGGCCAGGGCTTCGAAGCGCAGCTTGTCGACAGCGTCAGAGGCGTTCGAGATCAATTCGCGAAGGAAGATTTCCTTGTTGGAATACAGCGAATGGATCATGAGGTGCAGCAGCTGCTTTACCTCGGTCTGGAAGCCCAGGGTTTCCTTTTGAGTTTCCACACTCATGGTCATCAAACTCCAATCAGATGGCAGTGGCCGCGATCCAGAGGGGTCGGCGGCGGGTTGTTCACTGAGTTGGGGGCAGCGTTCAGGATTTCAAGGGCTCATCAATTTTGAAATGTGCACGGGCGGTGGCAATCGGTTCGCTCTCGGTGCTTTGCCAGGCCGTGATGGCGACGTTGGCCACGCGCCGGCCCTGGCGACAGACCTGACACTTGGCCCAGGTGTCGCGAAACTGCCCGGCGCGCAGGTAATCCAGAGAGAAGTCGATGATCTTCGGCACCCCGGGCGCCCCGGTGAAGATCAGCAGATGCAACGCGGCCGCCAGCTCCATGAACCCGGCGATCACCCCGCCGTGAATGGCTGGCAATAAAGGGTTACCAATGTTGTCCTTATTCGCCGGCAGCTTGAACAGCAATTCATCACCGACTCGCGAGCATTCGACGCCGATCAGCCCGGCGTAGGGAATCATCCCCAGCAGCGGTGCGTAATCGCCCTGGGCGTGGGCCAGCAGCAATTGTTGCTTCCAGTCATCGCTCATGAGAGCTCTCCTTTGATCGTGCCGCCAAACCCGTGAGTGCCCTTCAGGCCCTTGCCCATGCGCATGAATGTGCCGACGACATGGGCGATCGGTTGCTGCGGATCATCCTGATAGGCAAAGCCGCGGGCGAAGATCACATCGGTGGTGACCCGGTAACACTGGGCAAAGCCATAGACGTCCTTGTTCGGCTCGGCGGCGTGCATGTAGTCGATACGCAGGTCCAGGGTCGGGCAGACTTCGAACTCCGCCAGCACGCACAACGTGGACATGCCGCACGCGGTGTCCATCAGCGAAGTAATGGCACCGCCGTGGATGACCCCGGTCTGTGGATTGCCGACGATTTGCGCGCTGTACGGCAACCTCACCGTCAGCCCTTCGCTGCTGGCGCTGTGTACCGTCAAACCGAGCACCTGACAATGGCGCAGGGCCGAAAGAAATCGTGTCGCGCGCTCAAAAACGGGGTTTTCAGCCATTTGATAATTACTCTCGTTAGAGCCTTGTGCCAGTAGTAGGAAATACCGCAAAAGTTCCACTAAAAAACAAACTTATATATCTGAAGGAAATGAGGAACTTAACCTTTGGCGCTGCGCTCTTAAGGCCAGTAGTTATTTTCCATAAGGAGAAACACCCCATGCGTAAGACTTTAGCTATTGCCTTGATGTTGACCGCTTCCCTCGGTCTCGCTGCCTGCGATAAAAAATCCGAGGACAAAGCTCAAGATGCAAACCAACATGCTGAGCAAGCTCAGCAAGACATGAACAAAGCTCAGGATAAAGTGAACGACGCAGCAAAAGAAAACGCCGAAGCTGCCAAAGCTCAGGCTGAATCGAATCAAGCTGCTCAGGAAGAAGCTGCCAAGAAGCAATAATTGCGACTTGATGCAGTAAAAGAAAACCCGCCAAGTGCGGGTTTTCTTTTGCCTGTGATTTTTTGTCAGTCTTGGCTTAGAGGCTTTCTTAGAGCAATACGGTTCTAAAAGTCGGACTAATCATCAGCAACAAACTGCAGATCAGGCCGACCAGCCACACCAGGCTGCGCAGGGATGGTTTATCCGCCAGGTATAACCACACGTAAAGAATTCGCGCGATCACAAAGATGATCGCCAGCGCATCAATCAACCAGCCTTGGGTTTGCGTGGTGTGCGCCATCAGCACACCCACGGCGAACAGGATGAACGCTTCGATGCAGTTCTGGTGCGCCGCCAGCGCCCGCGCGCCATAGCCAGTGAGTTGCGCCTGCTGTTGGCGCGGTAGATGGTTGTTGTAACCACCCTGCTCTTTCATGGCCTTGCCCACCGGCATGCGCGCGATGTAAATCAACAGTGCACTGATAAACACACACCAGAACGGAATACTCATCAAGCAGCCTCTTTATAGGTTTCGGGCAATGGTGCCTCTGTAGGGGTATAGACCATCACATCCAGCACGTCGGAATGAAACTCGCGGCGGTACAACACGATGACCACCCCGGCACTCATCAACATGAACAGCCACGGGCTGACAAACCACGCCAGCATGCTCATGCCGAAGTAATAAGAGCGCAGACCGAAGTTGAACTGGTTCGCCGCCATCGAAATCACCCGCGCCGCCCGCAGTGCGAACGCCTTGCGCTCCTGCTCCGAGACCTGACGCTCACCGATCATCGGCGCGGAACCGACCAGCACCGCAGCAAAGTTGTACTGACGCATGCACCAACTGAAGGTGAAGAACGCATAGACGAACACCAGCGCCAGACACAGCAACTTGATCTCCGACATGCCCTGCGACGCCTGCTGCACCATCGGGATATCCGCCAGCAGCGACACGGCGCGTTCGGACGCACCGAGCACGGTGAGAATGCCGGCGAGGATGATCAGAGTGCTGGAGGCGAAGAACGAGGCGTTACGCTCCAGATTACCGATCACGCTGGCGTCGGCAATACGGTTGTCACGCAGCAGCATGCGGCGCATCCAGTCTTCGCGATACAGGTGCAGCACGCTGGCGAGGCACGCGGTGTCGCGGGCCTTCCACGACGCATAACGGGTGTAGCCGCCCCAGCAGATGACAAACCAGAGCGCGGCCAGCAGGTGGATCAGATTGGCTTGGATGAACGACATGCAATTCCCTGTGGAGTATGGATGCTACCTGTAGAAGCGAGCCTGCTCGCTCCTACATTAAGACTTCGGCAACCCTTCGACGTTAGCTCGCGGAAAAAGACACTGCCAGACGCCCATAAAAAATGCCCCGTATCGATTGATACGGGGCATTTCTGTTTAAGCGCTGAAGACCCGTTTGTGGCGGGTCAGACAACGTCAGGCAACGGCTTCGCTGCGCTTGCCCAGCAGGCGATCACAGACCACGGCGACCACCAGGGTCATCACGCATGGCACCAGCCACGCCAGACCCTGCTCGCTCAGCGGCAGGTGCGACAGCTGCGACGGCATCCAGTCGGCCAGACCGGCGCCCTTGAGCGCGTCGATGGTGCCGAACAGGAACGACACCAGCATGACCGGGCCGAGGATCCGCCCGTGTTCATGCCAGAAGTCCTTGCAGAAGCTCAGAGCCACCAGAACGATGCACGGCGGGTAGATCGCGGTCAGCACCGGGATCGAGAACGCGATCAGCTTGGTCAGGCCCAGGTTGGACACCAGCAGCGAGAACGCGGCGAGGATGATCACCAGGGTCTTGTAGGACAGCGGCAGCACGCGGCTGAAGTATTCAGCGCAGGCGCAGGTCAGACCGACCGCGGTCACCAGGCACGCCAGCGAGATCAGCACCGCGAGGAAACCGCTGCCCAGCGAACCGAAGGTGTGTTGCACGTAAGCATGCAGCACCGCCGCGCCGTTAGTGGCACCGACCGCGACTTCGTGGCTGCCGGAGCCGAGGCGGAACAGGCTGATGTACACCAGCGCCAGACCGACACCGGCGATGAGGCCGGCAATGATCGCGTAACGGGTGATCAGCGCAGGCGACTCGACGCCACGGGAGCGGATCGCGTTGACGATGACGATACCGAACACCAGCGCGCCGAGGGTATCCATGGTCAGGTAACCATTGATGAAGCCTTGGGAGAACGGTGCCGCGACGTATTCCGGTGTGGCCTGACCGATATCACCGGCCGGCAGGGCGAACGCGGCGATGCCGAGTACCGCCAGGGCGATGATTTTCAGCGGCGCGAGGAAACGCCCCACGGTATCGAGCAGACGGCCGGGATACAGCGAGATGAAGAACACCAGCAGGAAGTACACCGAGCTGTAGAGGAACAGCGCCAGCGGGCTTTCGCCGGTCAGCGGCGCGAGTCCCACTTCGAACGACACGGTCGCGGTCCGCGGGGTGGCGAACAGCGGGCCGACCGCCAGGTAGCATGCCGCGGCGAGCACACCACCGGCGATCTTGCCAATCGGGCTGCTCAGCGCATCCATCGCGCCACCGACCTTGGCCAGGGCGACGACGGTGACCACCGGCAGACCGACGGCCGTGATCAGGAAGCCCAGCGCCGCCATCCAGACGTTAGGTCCGGACTGCAGGCCGACGATAGGCGGGAAAATGATGTTGCCGGCCCCGACGAACAGGGCAAATGTCATAAAGCCCAGTGCCAGGATGTCCTGACCTTTCAAAACTTTCATTAAGGAAATACCACACTACTGAATCGGAATTTAGAGGGGGATTTCCCTGTGGGGTTAGGGAAATGCTGTCAGTCCGTATAAGACTGACCCGTTTAGCGCGTTGCATGCCTTGTGGGCGGCAGACGCAAAAATGGCTGCTAGCCTAACGAATTTGTCTGACAAACGCACTGTTTGAGGGCGAACTATCCGATACACGACGTGTCTGTGTCGCGTTTACGCATCTATTTTTCCTACATGGAACTCTGTAGGTAGAGCACGAACCCTGTAGTGAGGGGATTTATCCCCGATGGGCCGAAGCAGCCCTGATTGAGAACTTGTAGCGCTTTTCGATTGGCTGGATACATCGGGTTTGGAGCCGCTTCGCAGCCCATCGGGGATAAATCCCCTCACCACAAATGCCCGCTAAAACGCAGATGCCAGAAACAACAAAGGCCACCCGCAGGTGGCCTTTGTCTGGTGAAGCGTCAGTCAAGCACGAGGCTTACTTGACAGCCCAACCGGTCAGCTCGGCCAGGGCCTTGCCGATGTCTGCCAGCGAACGCACGGTTTTTACGCCTGCGTCTTGCAGCGCAGCGAATTTCTCGTCTGCAGTGCCTTTGCCGCCAGAGATGATTGCGCCAGCATGGCCCATGCGCTTGCCCGGAGGAGCAGTCACACCAGCGATGTAGGAAACAACCGGCTTGGTCACGTGTGTCTTGATGTAGGCAGCCGCTTCTTCTTCAGCCGAACCGCCGATCTCGCCGATCATCACGATCGCTTCGGTCTTCGGGTCTTCCTGGAACAGCTTCAGGATGTCGATGAAGTTCGAACCCGGGATCGGGTCACCACCGATGCCGACGCAGGTCGACTGACCGAAACCGGCGTCAGTGGTCTGCTTCACAGCTTCGTAGGTCAGGGTGCCGGAACGCGAAACGATACCGACCTTGCCTGGCAAGTGAATGTGACCTGGCATGATGCCGATCTTGCATTCGCCTGGGGTGATCACGCCTGGGCAGTTAGGGCCGATCAGGGTAACACCCAGCTCGTCGCACTTAACTTTGGCGTCCAGCATGTCCAGGGTAGGAATGCCTTCGGTGATGCAGACGATCAGCTTGATGCCGCCGAAAGCAGCTTCCAGGATCGAGTCCTTGCAGAAAGGAGCCGGAACGTAGATCACGCTGGCGGTAGCGCCAGTGGCAGCTACTGCGTCTTTAACGGTGTTGAACACTGGCAGACCCAGGTGCTCGGTGCCGCCTTTGCCCGGAGTTACGCCACCAACCATCTTGGTGCCGTATTCGATGGCTTGCTGGGTGTGGAAACTACCTTGCGAACCGGTAATACCCTGGCAGATAACTTTGGTGTCTTTATTGATCAGGACGCTCATTATTTGCCCTCCGCAGCTTTGACAACTTGTTGAGCAGCGTCGGTCAGGCTGGTAGCAGCGATGATGTTCAAACCGCTTTCTGCCAGTACTTTAGCGCCCAGCTCAGCGTTGTTGCCTTCAAGGCGAACAACAACCGGGATTTTCACGCCGACTTCTTTCACGGCGCCGATGATGCCTTCGGCAATCATGTCGCAGCGAACGATGCCGCCGAAGATGTTAACCAGTACTGCAGCGACGTTGGTGTCGGACAGAATGATTTTGAATGCTTCGGTAACGCGTTCTTTGGTAGCACCACCACCTACGTCGAGGAAGTTGGCTGGCTTGCCGCCGTGCAGGTTGACGATGTCCATGGTACCCATGGCCAGGCCGGCACCGTTGACCATGCAGCCGATGTTGCCTTCCAGGGCTACGTAGTTCAGTTCGAACTTGGCAGCGTGCGCTTCGCGCGGATCGTCTTGCGACGGATCGTGGAAAGTCTTCAGCTTAGGCTGACGGTACATGGCGTTGGCGTCGATGTTGATCTTGGCGTCCAGGCAGTGCAGATCGCCGTCAGCCTTGATCACCAGCGGGTTCACTTCCAGCAGGGCCAGATCGTGATCCTGGAACAGCTTGGCCAGACCAACGAAGATCTTGGCGAACTGGGCAACTTGCTTGCCTTCCAGACCCAGTTGGAACGCCAGCTCGCGACCCTGGAATGGCTGAGCGCCAACCAGTGGATCGATAGTGGCTTTCAGAATTTTTTCTGGAGTGTCGTGAGCGATTTTCTCGATGTCCACGCCACCTTCGGTGGAAGCCATGAACACGATGCGACGGCTCGAACGGTCAACGACAGCGCCCAGGTACAGCTCTTTAGCGATATCAGTGCACGATTCAACCAGGATCTTGGTGACTGGCTGACCATTGGCGTCAGTCTGGTAAGTCACCAGACGCTTGCCCAGCCACTGCTGTGCGAAGGCCTTGGCGTCTTCTTTGTTGCGAACCAGCTTGACGCCGCCCGCTTTACCGCGACCACCGGCGTGGACCTGGGCTTTGACAACCCACTCGCTGCCGCCGATTTTGTCGCAAGCTTCTGCTGCTGCTTCCGGGGTGTCTACTGCGTAACCAGTGGAAACTGGCAGGCCGTATTCAGCGAACAGCTGCTTACCCTGATACTCGTGAAGATTCATGCTTTTTACCGTCTTCGTTAGGTACTGCGCATTCGGCGCTGCGCTCTTGATGAGTGCCGCGCCACCTGTGACTGCTGCTTGCGTAGCCTTTCCGGATACCCGGTGCAGCTACGCAAGACTGCGTCCAGCGGACATTCCGCGGTGAGACTTGCTCGCAAGGCTCACGACGGGCCGTTACCGCCGTGGTTTCTTATTGTGTCTTAACGCTTCTTGCGGTTGGCAATGTGGATGGCGCCGCCATTCACAGCCAGAGCAGCTTCGTGCAAGGCTTCAGACAGGGTCGGATGGGAGAAAACCATCATGCCCAGGTCTTCAGCGCTGGTACCGAATTCCATACCGATCGCGCCCTGCTGAACCAGTTCTGCAGCGCTCGGGCCAATTACGTGCACGCCCAATACGCGGTCAGTCTTGGCATCAGCGATGACCTTGACGAAACCACCGGTATCGTTGGCGGCCATGGCACGGCCGGAAGCGGCGAACGGGAAGGTGCCGACGTTAACTTCAACGCCTTCGGCTTTCAAGGCCTGCTCGGTTTTGCCAACCCACGCGATTTCCGGGTGAGTATAAATAACCGAAGGGATCAGGTCATAGTTCATCTGGGCTTTGTGGCCCTTGATGCGCTCGACAACCATGATGCCCTCTTCCGAGGCCTTGTGCGCCAGCATCATGCCGCGCACCACGTCACCGATGGCGTAGACGCCCGGTACGGTGGTGGCGCAGTGATCGTCAACGTGCACGAAACCGCGCTCGTCCAGGGTCACGCCGCTGTCGGCAGCCAGCAGATCAGTGGTCACCGGACGGCGACCAACGGCTACGATCAGCTTGTCGAAAGTGATGGACTGTTCGCCGTTGGCATCGGTGTAGTTAACCACGACTTCGTCGCCGTTCACTTTCGAACCGGTTACGCGAGCGCCCAGTTTGATGTCCAGACCTTGCTTGGTCAGGGTTTTCAGCGCTTCCTTGGAAACAGCGGTGTCCGCTGCCATCAGGAAGGTGTCCAGTGCTTCGAGGACAACCACTTCGGAACCCAGACGCGACCACACCGAACCCAGTTCCAGACCGATCACGCCAGCGCCGATCACGCCCAGACGCTTAGGTACGGATTGGAATTCCAGAGCGCCAGTCGAATCGACGATGACTTTCTGATCGACCGGAGCCGGCGGAATGTCGATCGGACGCGAACCTGGAGCCAGGATGACGTTTTCGGCTTCGATGACTTCAACCGAACCGTCCGGCTTGGTGACTTCGACTTTCTTGCCAGCCAGCAGCTTGCCGTGGCCCTGGATCGAGGTAACGCCGTTGGCCTTGAACAGGGTGGCAACGCCGCCAGTCAGGTTCTTGACGATGCCAGCCTTACGGCCAACCATCGCAGCGACGTCCATTTTGACTTCGCCGGTCGAGATACCGTGAACGTTGAAGCTCTCTTTGGCTTCCTTGTACTTCCAGGAGCTGTCCAGCAGCGCCTTGGACGGAATGCAGCCGACGTTCAGGCAAGTACCGCCGAGGGCCTGTTTGCCTTCAGCGTCGGTGTACTTCTCGATGCAGGCAGTGGTGAGACCCAGCTGCGCGGCCTTGATGGCAGCTACATAGCCGCCAGGGCCGGCACCGATCACTACTACGTCAAATTTCTGCGACATTCAAAAAATCCTCTTTAGCGAAAAGCTTCAAGCCGCGCGCTGCGGGCCGTACCGCCGTTGCCGACGGTACGCCACCCGCAGCGCATGGCTGCTTCTATCAGATATCCAGCAACAGACGAGCCGGATCTTCCAGCAGGTTCTTGATGGTCACCAGGAAGGTTACAGCTTCTTTGCCATCGATCAGACGGTGATCGTAGGACAGTGCCAGGTACATCATCGGACGGATCACGACCTGACCGTTGATGGCCATAGGACGCTGGATGATGTTGTGCATGCCCAGAATCGCTGCCTGCGGCGGGTTGACGATCGGAGTCGACATCATCGAACCGAAGGTACCACCGTTGGTGATGGTGAAGGTACCGCCGGTCATCTCTTCCATCGACAGTTTGCCGTCACGGGCTTTTTTGCCGAACGTGGCGATGCCGCCTTCGATTTCAGCCAGGCTCATCAGCTCGGCGTTACGCAGAACCGGAACGACCAGACCACGGTCGCTGGAAACGGCAACACCGATGTCGGCGTAGCCGTGGTAAACGATGTCTGCACCGTCGATCGAAGCGTTGACCGCCGGGAAGCGTTTCAGCGCTTCGGTGGCAGCCTTGACGAAGAACGACATGAAGCCCAGGCGTACGCCGTTGTGGGACTTCTCGAACAGGTCCTTGTACTTCGAACGCAGGGCCATGACTTCGGTCATGTCGACTTCGTTGAACGTGGTCAGCATTGCCATGTTCGACTGGGCTTCAACCAGACGCTCGGCAACCTTGGCACGCAGACGGGTCATCGGTACGCGCTTCTCAACGCGATCACCGGCAGCGAATACCGGAGCAGCAGCGGCTGGAGCAGCGGCTTTTGCAGGAGCAGCAGCCGGAGCGGCTTTCTTCGCGGCTACAGCAGCGACCACGTCTTCCTTGGTCACACGACCGCCTTTGCCGGTACCGGCAACGGAAGCGATGTTGATGCCGTTTTCTTCAGCCAGCTTGCGCGCAGCCGGAGCAGCAACAGGATCGTCTTCGCCTTCGGCAGCAGCCGGGGCAGCGGCAGCAGCGGCCGGAGCAGCAGCGGCGGCTGGAGCAGCGGCAGCAGCGCCGCCCGCTTCGATCGAGCCCAGGACTTCGTCGGACAGAACGGTGTCGCCTTCGTTTTTGACGATTGCGCCCAGCACGCCGTCGGCGGTAGCCAGCACTTCCAGTACGACCTTGTCGGTTTCGATGTCGACGATCAGGTCGTCACGCTTGACGGCGTCGCCCGGTTTTTTGTGCCAGGTGGCAACGGTGCCATCGGCAACCGATTCCGGGAAAGTGGGGGCTTTGATCTCGATAGCCATTATCTGTGGTTCCTTAAATTCGGTTTCAGGTGCGCGAAGGCGTTAAACGGTAAACGCGTCTTGCAGCAGTTTTTCCTGCTGCTCGGCGTGCATCGATGCGTAACCACATGCTGGGGCAGCAGAAGCCTCGCGGCCCGCGTACTCGAGTACGAGAGACTTGTCGAGGTTACCGATGCTGCGACGCAGGTGATGCTGGCTGCAGTACCAGGCGCCCTGGTTCATCGGCTCTTCCTGACACCAGACGGCATGCTTGACGTTGGTGTAAGGCGCCAGGACTTCTTTCAAGTCGTCCTCAGGGAATGGATACAGCTGCTCGATACGCACGATGGCGATATCGTCACGGCCTTCGGCACGACGTTTTTCCAGCAGGTCGTAGTAGACCTTGCCGCTACACAGAACAACGCGCTCGACCTTTTTCGGGTCCAGGGCATCGATTTCCGGGATCACGGTCTGGAACGAACCTTCAGCCAGATCTTCCAGGGTCGAGACGGCCAGCTTGTGGCGCAGCAGCGACTTCGGCGTCAGCACTACCAGAGGTTTGCGCAGCGGGCGAATCACCTGACGACGCAGCAAGTGGTAGATCTGGGCCGGGGTGGTCGGCATGCACACCTGAATGTTGTGCTCGGCGCACAGCTGCAGGTAACGCTCAAGACGAGCCGAGCTGTGCTCAGGGCCCTGACCTTCGTAGCCGTGTGGCAACAGCATGGTCAGACCGCAGAGACGGCCCCACTTGTGTTCGCCGCTGGTGATGAACTGGTCGATAACAACCTGTGCACCGTTGGCGAAGTCGCCGAACTGGGCTTCCCAGATCACCAGCGCGTTTGGCGTGGTGGTCGAGTAACCATATTCGAAGGCCAATACCGCTTCTTCCGAGAGGAACGAGTCGTACAGGTCAAAGCGTGGCTGACCGTCGTACAGGTTCTGCAGCGGAATGTAGGTGCCCGCGTCTTTCTGATTGTGCAGCACAGCGTGACGGTGCGAGAACGTACCGCGGCCGATGTCCTGACCGGTCATGCGGATCGGGTGACCTTCGAACGCCAGGGTCGCGTACGCCATGGTTTCGGCGTAACCCCAGTTGATCGGCAGGCCGCCGGCTTGCATCTTCTGACGGTCTTCGTAGATCTTCGCGACCTGACGCTGAACCACGAAGCCTTCCGGAATTTCCAGCAGCTTGGCGGACAGTTCCTGCAGGGTCTTCAGATCGAAACGGGTGTCGTGACGCGCAGTCCAGGCGTGGCCCAGATACGGACGCCAGTCCACGAACAGCTCTTTGTTCGGCTCTTTGACCAGCGATTTCACTACGTGCAGACCGTTGTCCAGCGCGTTGCGGTACTCGTCGACCTTGGCCTGAACACGTTCAGCGTCCAGTACACCGGCCTGAGTCAGACGATCAGCGTACAGCTCACGGGTGGTGCGCTGCTTGGTGATCTGCTGATACATCAGCGGCTGGGTGCCGCTTGGCTCGTCGGCCTCGTTGTGGCCGCGACGACGGTAGCAGACCAGGTCGATCACCACGTCACGCTTGAACTGCATGCGGTAATCGATGGCCAGCTGGGTCACGAACAGCACGGCTTCCGGATCATCACCATTCACATGGAGGATCGGCGCCTGGATCATCTTCGCAACGTCGGTGGCGTACTCGGTGGAACGCGAGTCCAGCGGGTTGCTGATGGTGAAACCCACCTGGTTGTTGATCACGATGTGCACGGTACCGCCGGTCTTGAAACCGCGGGTCTGCGACATCTGGAAGGTTTCCATGACCACGCCCTGACCTGCGAATGCAGCGTCACCGTGGATGGAGATCGGCAGCACCTTCTCACCGGTCGGGTCGTTACGACGATCCTGACGGGCGCGAACCGAACCTTCTACCACCGGGGAAACGATTTCCAGGTGGGACGGGTTGAACGCCATGGCCAGGTGAACTTCACCGCCAGTGGTCATCACGTTGGACGAGAAGCCCTGGTGGTATTTGACGTCACCGGAACCCAGCTCGACCTTCTTCTTGCCTTCGAACTCGTCGAACAGCTCGCGCGGGTTCTTGCCGAAGGTGTTGACCAGCACGTTCAGACGGCCACGGTGGGCCATGCCGATGACGACTTCCTTGGTGCCGTAGGAACCGGAACGCTGGATCAGCTCGTCGAGCATCGGGATCAGGCTTTCGCCGCCTTCCAGACCGAAACGCTTGGTGCCCGGGTATTTGGTGCCCAGGTATTTTTCCAGGCCTTCACCGGCAGTCACGCGCTCAAGCAGGTGGCTCTTGATGTCGGCGGAGTACGTCGGACGACCACGCACGCTTTCCAGACGCTGCTGGAACCACTGGCG
This sequence comes from Pseudomonas fluorescens, assembly GCF_004683905.1. Lineage (NCBI taxonomy): Bacteria > Pseudomonadati > Pseudomonadota > Gammaproteobacteria > Pseudomonadales > Pseudomonadaceae > Pseudomonas > Pseudomonas fluorescens. Next base: position 1,827,268 of record NZ_CP038438.1, on the reverse strand, counting down.
CTGCTCGGAATCGGTGATGTGCGTAAATTCAGCGCCGATGGTGCGGCAATATGTCTGCTGCAACGCTTCGTGAATTTCGCGTAGGCTCGCTTCCTCTTTGCCGATGAACAGGTCGCCGGCACGGAAGGTCGTATCAAGATCGGCATTGGTCAAGCCGTAATGATTGATCGACAGGTCTGCAGGTGCAGGACGCTGCCACAGCCCCAGCGGGTCAAGCTGGGCTGCCTGGTGGCCACGCATACGGTAGGCCTGGATCAATCGCAGCACTTCAACTTGCTTCTTCTCGTGCTCACTGCTCACGCTCCCGGCGGAAACCGGTTGGGCGCGGCGCTGGTTCTTTGCCAGCAGCACGAAATGATCGCGAATTGTGGAGTGCGAAACATCAGTGGCAGAGCTGCCGTCGGCAGGCAGCTTCTGAAAGTAGGTGCGCCACTCTTCTGGCACAGCGTTAGGGTCGTGCAGGTAGAGCTCATAAAGCTCTTCCACATAGGCAGCGTTTCCACCTGAAAGGTAGGCGCTGTTCCACATGCGCTGCATCACGCTTTCTTGCATGCTTGGTCACCCTCGGTTAGGGGAACACCATCGGCGTCAATACCGAGCAAACTTGCAGAAGTCCGAATGCAGCGACCAAAACAAGCCACTTAGGATCACGCTGATAGTCCGGGTACCAGCCCGGATGCCCCTGCTTGTCTCATTTCTTCAAAATAAGAGCTGCAGCTTGTGGCTACTGCTCTGGTTATAGCCATGACGCGGGTTGAAGCCCGCGCCACAGCCTCTTCGTTACAGCGGTTCTACGGTTACAGCAGCTGAATCACACGCCGCTCGAAAGCAGCATGTTACGGATGTGACCGATGGCCTTAGTCGGGTTCAGGCCTTTCGGACATACGTTGACGCAGTTCATGATGCCCCGGCAGCGGAAGACGCTGAACGGGTCATCGAGCGAAGCCAGACGCTCGGACGTCTTGGTGTCACGGCTGTCTGCCAGGAAGCGGTACGCTTGCAGCAGGGCAGCCGGGCCCAGGAACTTGTCCGGGTTCCACCAGAAGGACGGGCACGAGGTCGAGCAGCAGGCGCACAGGATGCACTCGTACAGACCGTCGAGCTTTTCACGCTCTTCAGGGGACTGCAGACGCTCGATGGCCGGAGCCGGCGTGTCGTTCTGCAGGTAAGGCTTAACCTTCTCGTATTGCTTGTAGAAGATGCTCATATCGACAACCAGGTCACGGATGACCGGCAAACCTGGCAGCGGACGAACGATCAACTTGTTGCCTTTTACGACAGCGGACAGCGGCGTGATGCACGCCAGGCCGTTCTTGCCGTTGATGTTCATGCCGTCGGAGCCGCAGACGCCTTCACGGCAAGAGCGACGATAGGAGAAACCCTCGTCCTGCTCTTTGATCAGGGCCAGCACGTCCAGCACCATCAGGTCTTTACCACCGGTATCGACCTGGAATTCCTGCATGAACGGCGCAGCGTCCTGATCAGGGTTGTAGCGATAAACACTGACTTGCAACATGGCGATCACCCTTAATAAGTCCGGACTTTAGGTTCGAAAGTCGGAACAGTCTTCGGCGAGAAGTTTACGGCACGCTTGGCGACGCGTTTCTCACCCGGGAAGTACAGGGTGTGGCACAGCCAGTTTTCGTCGTCACGGTCTTCGAAGTCTTCACGGGCGTGAGCGCCGCGGGACTCTTTACGTACTTCGGCCGCGATGGCGGTAGCTTCAGCCACTTCCAGCAGGTTTTGCAGTTCCAGAGCTTCGATACGCGCGGTGTTGAACGCTTGCGACTTGTCGTTGATCTTCACGTTGGCGATGCGCTTGCGCAGATCGGCCAGCTGAGCGATACCCTTCTGCATGTATTCGCCAGTGCGGAATACACCGAAGTAGTTCTGCATGCAGCTTTGCAGCTCGCGACGCAGGGTAGCCACGTCTTCGCCATCGGTACGGCCGTTCAGCGCGTTCAAACGCGACAGGGCAGCTTCGATGTCGGCTTCGGTAGCGTCGTCGTATTCGATGCCGTCGGTCAGCGCCTTTTCCAGGTGCAGGCCGGCAGCGCGGCCGAATACCACCAGGTCGAGCAGCGAGTTGCCGCCCAGACGGTTGGCACCGTGTACCGATACGCAAGCCACTTCACCTACCGCGAACAGACCAGGAATGATCTGATCCACGCCTTCGGCGTTCTGGGTGATCGCCTGACCATGAATGTTGGTGGCAACGCCGCCCATCATGTAGTGGCAGGTCGGAACAACCGGAACCGGAGCAACCACCGGGTCAACGTGGGCGAAAGTCTTCGACAGTTCGCAGATGCCTGGCAGACGGCTGTGCAGCACTTCCTCGCCCAGGTGGTCGAGTTTGAGCATTACGTGGTCGCCATTCGGACCGCAACCGTTGCCGGCGATGATTTCTTTAACCATCGAGCGGGCAACCACGTCACGACCCGCGAGGTCTTTCGCGTTCGGAGCATAACGCTCCATGAAACGCTCGCCGTGCTTGTTGATCAGGTAACCACCTTCACCACGGCAACCTTCGGTCACCAGTACACCGGCGCCAGCGATGCCGGTCGGGTGGAACTGCCACATTTCGATGTCTTGTACCGGCACGCCAGCACGCAGCGCCATGCCAACGCCGTCACCGGTGTTGATCAGGGCGTTGGTGGTGGAGGCGTAGATACGGCCAGCACCGCCAGTAGCCAGTACGGTGGCCTTGGCGCGAATGTACGAAGTTTCGCCGGTTTCGATGCAGATCGCGATCACACCGACAAACTCGCCTTCCTGGTTTTTTACCAGATCAACAGCGTAGTACTCGTTCAGGAACGTGGTGCCGGCTTTCAGGTTGCCCTGATAAAGGGTGTGCAGCAGTGCGTGACCGGTACGGTCGGACGCTGCGCAAGTACGGGCAGCCTGACCGCCTTTACCGTAGTCCTTGGACTGACCACCGAACGGACGCTGGTAGATACGGCCTTGCTCGGTACGCGAGAACGGCAGACCCATGTGGTCCAGCTCGAAAACGGCAGCCGGGCCTTCCTGACACATGTATTCGATAGCGTCCTGGTCACCGATGTAGTCGGAACCCTTGACGGTATCGTACATGTGCCAGCGCCAGTCATCGTTCGGGTCAGCGGACGCGATCGCGCAGGTGATGCCGCCCTGGGCGGATACAGTGTGCGAACGGGTCGGGAAAACCTTGGTGATCACCGCAGTCTTGTGACCGCCCTGCGCCAGCTGCAGCGCAGCGCGCATGCCGGCACCGCCACCACCAATAATGATGGCGTCGAAAGAAATCGTTGGAATGTTAGCCATGACTCAGATACCCCAGAGAATCTGCACACCCCAGACGAAGTAAGCGAACATCGCAACGCCGCATACTGCCTGGAAAAGGAAACGTATAGCCGTCGCGGACTTGCCGAACGCCATTGGCGTCAGGTAGTCAGTCGCGATGGTCCACATGCCGACCCAGGCGTGAGCGCCGAGAGCAACAAGGGCCAGGAGGCTGAAAATACGCATCCCGTTGTGGGCGAACAGTTCATGCCACTGGGCGTACTCGAGGCCTGGGTGGGCCACGACGTATCCGATCAGAAAAATGAAGTAAGCCGCGAGAACGACCGCCGACACACGTTGCGCCATCCAGTCATAGAGGCCCGAACGCGAGAGGTTCGTGACGTTAGTTACCATATCCAGACTCCTGCCAGAACGATTACCACCACGGAAACGGCGATAACGATTTTCGAGCCCAGCTTGCCGCCTTCCAGCGTCTCACCGATGCCCATGTCCATGATCAAATGGCGCACACCGGCAACCAGGTGATACAGCAGAGCGGACAGGATGCCCCAAATCACTAGCTTGGCTAGCGGACTGGTCAGACACGCTTTCACCTGACCGAAGCCTTCCTCGGAGCTCAGCGACTTGTCCAATGCGTAAAGCATGATGGCAAGGCACACGAAGAGGATGACACCGGAGATACGGTGAAGAATGGACGTGTAAGCAGTGACTGGGAGTTTGATGGTCCTTAGGTCTAGGTTTACAGGTCGTTGGCTTTTCACGGCTTTTTTTTCACACTGAAGAGCCCCTAACAATCAGGGCAAAGTTGTTGGGGAGTGCACTGGTCAGGTAACCACCACCCAGGGATGCGACCCCCAATGAAAGCAAGCCCAAAAGCCCTTGGCGGTCGGTGGCCGAGTATAGACAGTTAGGCTACTAATGACAACGCAATCACCTACCCCAAATAGCTGATTGCACAAGTCGTATAAAAGGCGTAAATGGCAGTCAATTTCGAGGAAAAAGTGCGCTTAAAGCCTTCTGGAGCAAGACTTTAGGCAAATTGACATTCGAATTTATCTCACTATAGTGGTGCGGGCCCTGCGTGGGGGGTCTGTCTGATGGTTCAAGCATAAATAGGAGGCCACATGGCTGACAAAAAAGCGCAGTTGATCATCGAGGGCGCAGCCCCCGTCGAGCTGCCCATTTTAACCGGCACCGTTGGTCCCGATGTAATCGATGTTCGGGGCCTGACGGCCACGGGCCGCTTCACTTTCGACCCGGGTTTCATGTCGACCGCCTCGTGCGAATCGAAGATCACCTATATCGACGGCGACAACGGCATTCTGTTGCACCGCGGCTACCCGATCGAACAGCTGGCTGAAAAGTCGGACTACCTGGAAACCTGCTACCTGCTGCTCAACGGCGAATTGCCGACTGCAGAACAGAAGGCCCAGTTCGTCAGCACCGTGAAAAACCACACCATGGTTCACGAGCAGCTGAAAACCTTCTTCAACGGCTTCCGTCGCGACGCCCATCCGATGGCCGTCATGTGCGGCGTAGTCGGCGCCCTCTCGGCCTTCTACCACGACTCCCTGGACATCAATAACCCGCAGCATCGCGAAATCTCCGCGATCCGTCTGGTTGCCAAGATGCCGACCCTGGCAGCGATGGTTTACAAGTACTCCATGGGCCAACCCATGATGTACCCGCGCAACGACCTGACGTACGCGGAAAACTTCCTGCACATGATGTTCAACACCCCGTGCGAGATCAAACCGATCAGCCCGGTACTCGCCAAGGCCATGGACCGGATCTTCATCCTCCACGCCGACCACGAGCAGAACGCATCGACGTCCACCGTGCGCCTGGCAGGTTCCTCGGGTGCCAACCCGTTCGCCTGTATCGCCGCCGGTATCGCCGCACTGTGGGGCCCTGCCCACGGCGGTGCGAACGAAGCCGTTCTGACCATGCTTGACGAGATTGGCGATGTGTCCAACATCGACAAGTTCATCGCCAAGGCCAAGGACAAGAACGATCCGTTCAAACTGATGGGCTTCGGTCACCGCGTTTACAAGAACCGCGACCCTCGCGCGACTGTCATGAAGCAGACCTGCGACGAAGTACTGAAGGAACTGGGCATCAACAACGATCCGCAACTCGAACTGGCCATGCGCCTGGAAGAGATCGCGCTGACCGACCCGTACTTCATCGAGCGCTCGCTGTACCCGAACGTCGACTTCTACTCGGGGATCATCCTCAAGGCGATCGGCATTCCAACCAGCATGTTCACCGTGATCTTCGCTCTGGCGCGTACTGTGGGCTGGATCTCGCACTGGAAAGAAATGCTCTCCAGCCCGTACAAGATTGGCCGTCCGCGCCAGTTGTACACTGGCTACGAGTCGCGTGATATCACCAAGCTGGAAGACCGCAAATAAGGCTTGTCTTGCGATAACGTCTTGAAGTTGTATCGGGAACGGCCTCTTATATAGAGGCCGTTTTTGTTTGTCTGGTCGCAGCGGCCTGTGGGCCGACTGGGTTTTGGGGTTTTGGGTATATATCCGTTGCTGCGGTAACGGCCTCCTATGGTTTCGCTCTTACAGCGAGTCACCTTTTCCAAACGCCGAAAAGGTAACCCAAAAGGCTTTGCCCCGGCGTACGGCACTTCGCTGAGGCTCAGTATTCCCTCGCTACGGTGTCCATCCGGGGGCATCGCCTCCGGTTTGCTTCGCTGCACCTCCTCTCGATGTATGCGGCTACGCCGCATGGCGCTGCGCGCCTACCCCCCGGATGGACACCTACGCTCGGCCTGCCGAAGGGGCAAAAGATCAAAAGCCAAAGCCAGATCAAAAACCAGATCAAGAGCCCCTCACCCTAGCCCTCTCCCGGAGGGAGAGGGGACTGATCGCGGTGCTTGGGAGAGTTACGCCGACGTGAAACACCCAGTCGAACTCAGGTTCTGAAAGGCTCAAAAATCGGCTCCCTCTCCCTTGGGAGAGGGCTGGGGTGAGGGGTAGATCCAACACAGAACACAAGCCGACCGCATGCTTTTCCACCACTCAACACAATGAGCGTTAGCTCGAGTACCGCTTTTGATCTGAGGGCCCGTCGGCAGGCTGAGTGGAGGGATTGATCCGGGGGTGGGAGCGCAGCGACCGTTTGGCGCAGCCAAACACAGCGAGAGGAGGTGCAGCGAAGCAAACCGTAGGCGCTGCCCCCCGGATGAATCCCGCAGCGAAGGAACCCGAGCCTAAGCGAGGGCCGAACGTCAGGGCATAGACCTTTTGGTTACTTTTGGGGCGTTTGCCAAAAGTGACCCGCCGTAAGGGCGGAACCCTAAGTGGCCGTTACCGCAGCAACGGATATGTACTCGATAACCACCAAACACCAAGGCCCGAGTCCGATAACCGCCCACAAAAAAAATGCCCCGATCTCTCAACCAGGGCATTTCACTCAAACCACGTAACCAGAACTTAGTGCGAGACCGCCCCGCTCGCCCCAAGGCCAGTCTGTGAACGCACAAACTGCGGGAAGAACAGCGCCCGCTCGTTCTCGGCTGCTGCGGACTTGTCGGTAATCGAGAAGAACCAGATCCCGATGAACGCGATCACCATCGAGAACAGCGCCGGGTACTCGTAAGGGAAGATCGCCTTCTCATGATGCAGAATCTGCACCCAGATGGTCGGGCCAAGGATCATCAGCCCCACCGCACTCACCAGCCCCAGCCAGCCACCGACCATCGCGCCGCGGGTGGTCAGTTTCTTCCAGTACATCGAAAGCAACAGCACCGGGAAGTTGCAGCTCGCCGCGATGGAGAACGCCAGGCCGACCATGAACGCGATGTTCTGGCTCTCGAACAGGATGCCCAGACCGATCGCCAGCACACCCAGGGCGATGGTGGTGATCTTCGACACACGAATCTCATCCTTGTCGTTGGCCTTGCCCTTCTTGATCACGCTGGCATACAGGTCGTGCGATACCGCCGAAGCACCGGCCAGGGTCAGACCCGCCACCACCGCCAGAATGGTCGCGAACGCCACCGCCGAGATGAAGCCGAGGAAGATGCTGCCACCCACCGCGTCAGCCAGGTGCACCGCCGCCATGTTGTTGCCGCCGAGCAGAGCGCCCGCCGCATCCTTGAAGGCCGGGTTGGTGCTGACCAGCAGGATCGCGCCGAAGCCGATGATGAAGGTCAGGATGTAGAAGTAACCAATGAAGCCGGTGGCGTACAGCACGCTCTTGCGGGCTTCTTTGGCGTCACTCACGGTGAAGAAGCGCATCAGGATGTGCGGCAGACCAGCGGTACCGAACATCAGGGCCAGACCGAGGGAGAACGCCGAAATCGGATCTTTCACCAAACCGCCCGGGCTCATGATCGCTTCACCTTTCGGGTGAACCTTGATCGCTTCGGAGAACAGCATGTTGAAGTCGAAGTTGACGTGCTTCATCACCATCAGCGCCATGAACGAGGCACCGGACAGCAACAGCACCGCCTTGATGATCTGCACCCAGGTGGTCGCCAGCATGCCGCCGAACAGCACGTACATGCACATCAGGATACCGACCAGAATCACCGCGACGTAGTAGTCGAGACCGAACAGCAGCTGGATCAGCTTGCCGGCACCAACCATTTGCGCGATCAGGTAGAACGCCACCACTACCAGCGAGCCGCAGGCAGACAGGGTGCGGATCTGGGTTTGCCCGAGGCGGTAGGACGCCACGTCGGCAAAGGTGTATTTACCCAGATTACGCAGGCGCTCGGCGATCAGGAACAGAATGATCGGCCAGCCCACCAGGAAGCCGATCGAATAGATCAGGCCATCGTAGCCGGAGGTGAACACCAGCGCGGAAATCCCCAGGAAGGACGCCGCCGACATGTAGTCACCGGCAATCGCCAGACCGTTCTGGAACCCGGTGATCTTGCCGCCCGCCGCATAGTAGTCGGCGGCCGACTTGTTGCGCTTGGACGCCCAGTAGGTGATGCACAGGGTGGCGCCGACGAACACCACGAACATGGCGATCGCGGAAACGTTGAGCGGTTGTTTGTGGACTTCGCCGGTCAAGGCGTCAGCGGCCCAGACGGCTGGAGCGAACGCTGCGATGCTCAAAAAAGCCAGTAGACGCCGGATCATTGCTGAGCCTCCTTGAGAATCGCATTGTTCAGGTCGTCAAACTCGCCATTGGCGCGCCGTACGTAGATCGCGGTCAGGATGAAGGCCGAGACAATCAGGCCGACACCAATCGGAATACCCCAGGTAATCGACGACCCGGGACTGAGTTTCGCCCCGAGCACTTGCGGCCCGTATGCGATCAGCAGGATGAATCCGGAGTACAGCCCGAGCATGATCGCCGAGAGTATCCAGGCGAATTTTTCTCTTTTTCGCACCAGCTCCTTGAAGCGCGGGCTGTTTTGAATCGAGAGGTAAATGCTGTCGTTCATTGTTTTTATCCTCGCAGCACAGATTATTGTTGGAACGTATCCACTGTATGCGGCTGCGGAACGGGTTCCAGACGACCTTAGTATTAGAACGACATGACGTTTTCGCCAATTTTCGGACGCTAATTAGCCGAAAGAGTTGGAAAGAGGCTTTGAAACAGCCGTAAACCCTGCCAGAGAGGGTGCACAAGAAACAAATGTGGGAGCGGGCTTGCTCGCGAAGGCGTCGTGTCAGCCAACATTTCTGTCAACTGTTACACCGCTTTCGCGAGCAAGCTCGCTCCCACAGGGGTCAGGCGTTGTTGGTACTTTTATTTGGTCCAGTCAGCCACGCGATCCGGGTGCTTGGCGACCCAATCCTTGGCTGCCGCTTCTGGCTTGGCGCCGTCCTGGATGGCCAGCATGACTTCGCCGATCTCGTCTTTCGACGCCCACTGGAAGTTTTTCAGGAACTTGGCGACTTCAGGCGCTTTGGCATCCAGCTCTTTGCTGCCGATGCTGTTCACGGTTTCAGCCGCGCCGTACACGCCTTTCGGGTCGTCGAGGAAGCGCAGTTTCCACTTGGCGAACATCCAGTGCGGCACCCAACCGGTGACCGCAATCGACTCGTTCTTTTTCTCGGCGCGGGTCAGCTCGGCAATCATGCCGGCGCCGGAACTGGCCTTGAGCGTATATTTGTCCAGGCCGTAATCCTTGATCGCCTGATCGGTTTTGAGCATTACGCCTGAACCGGCGTCGATGCCGACGATGCGGTTCTTGAAGCTGTCATCGGTCTTGAGGTCTTCGATCGATTTCGCTTTGACGTACTCCGGCACGATCAGGCCGATTTTCGCATCCTTGAAGTTCGGGCCGTAATCCACGACCAGATCCTTGTTCTTCGCCCAGTATTCGCCGTGGGTGACCGGCAGCCAGGCCGAAAGCATCGCATCGAGTTTGCCGGTGGCCACGCCCTGCCACATGATCCCGGTGGCGACGGCTTGCAACTTCACGTCGTAGCCGAGTTTCTGCTTGATCACCTCGGCCGCCACATGGGTGGTCGCGACGCTGTCGGACCAGCCGTCAACGTAACCGATGTTCAGGGTCTGTTTTTCAGCGCTGGCGAATGTGGAACTCATCGCAAGCACCAGAGCGGCACCTGCGCCTAAAAGTCGTCGCATCTTCATCGTTTACTTCCCCGAAATGCTGCGCCCAACGGATGCCGGGCATCGTCAACGTATTGTTATGGTGCACAGCGCCCCCATCACGCCTGACCGCAAACTCGCTTGAACGCCAGTGGAGTGCTGACGCTTTCGATCATCGGCCTGACGCCCGCAGCGACCTGCTCTGTCAGCGACCTCAATACACCGAGAAACGACATCAGAAGGCCATTAATCGCCTCCGAATAAATGGCGCCAGACAATCCGCCCGAACTTTGCATGGGCAAATCATGCAGGCCACCAACCGCTGAAAAATGCAGGTAACATGCGTCGCTTTGCAGCCACTCGGCCTGACCATGTCCGCGACTTCCCGCTTTCCCTTTCTTCCTTACCTCTTCGCCTGCCTGCTCGGCCTGTTTGCCCTCGGTGGCTTCTGGTACGGCCTCGGCAAACCGGTGATCCTGCCGGACGCCGCGACCCCGACGCACAAGTTGCAATGCGCCTCCTACACGCCGTTCGACAAGGATCAGTCGCCGTTCGACGTACCGTTCAAACTGCGCCCGGAGCGTATGGACGCCGACCTCGCCCTGCTGGCGACGCGCTTCGAGTGCATCCGCACCTATTCGATGACCGGCCTCGAAGCGCTGCCGGAACTGGCGCGCAAACACGGTTTGAAGCTGATGATCGGCGCCTGGGTCAACAGCAACCCGGTGGACACCGAAAAAGAGGTCGACCAGTTGATCGCCTCGGCCAACGCCAACCCGGATGTGGTCAGCGCGGTGATCGTCGGCAACGAAGCCTTGCTGCGCAAGGAAGTCACCGGCGCGCAACTGGCCAGACTGATCAACAAGGTCAAAAGCCAGGTCAAGCAACCGGTCACCTATGCCGATGTCTGGGAGTTCTGGCTCAAGCACCCGGAAGTCGCGCCGGCGGTGGATTTCCTGACCATTCACCTGTTGCCGTACTGGGAAGACGATCCGTCGAACATCGACGTCGCGCTGCAACATGTGGCGGATGTGCGTCAGGTGTTCGGCAACAAGTTCGCGCCCAAGGACGTGATGATCGGCGAAACCGGTTGGCCCAGCGAAGGTCGCCAGCGCGAGACCGCCCTGCCGAGCCGGGTCAACGAGGCCAAGTTCATTCGCGGTTTTGTCGCGATGGCCGAGAAGGAAGGCTGGCATTACAACCTGATCGAAGCCTTCGACCAGCCATGGAAACGGGGCAGCGAAGGTGCGGTCGGCGGTTACTGGGGCCTGTTCGACGCCGATCGCCAGGACAAGGGCGTGCTCGCCGGGCCAGTGACCAATGTGCCGTACTGGAAGGAATGGCTGGGCGTCGGTGGGCTGATTTTCCTCGGCACGCTGCTGCTCGGCGGCCGGGTTCGCACCACGCAATCGGCGTTGGTTCTGCCCCTGCTTGCGGCAGTTGCAGCCTGCTCTATCGGCGCCTGGGGCGATCTGGCGCGAGTGACCACGCGGTTTGCCAGCGAATGGCTGTGGGTCGGCTTGCTGACGGTCTTGAATCTGTTAGTGCTGGCCCATGCCGCGCTGAGCCTGAGCGCCCGCCAGGGTTGGCGTGAACGCGTCTTCAATCGGCTCGAGCGCCGTGCCGGCTGGCTGGTGGCGCTGGCCGGCTTTGCGGCGGCGGTGATGATGCTGGAGATGGTGTTCGACGCGCGTTATCGCAGTTTCGCCAGCATGGCGTTCATCCTGCCGGCGCTGGTTTTCGTGTGCCGTCCGGTCAGCGTGCCACGCCGGGAAATCGCCCTGCTGACCTTTATCATCGGCGCCGGCATTGCGCCGCAGCTGTATGAAGAAGGATTGTTGAATCAGCAGGCGTGGGGCTGGGCGCTGGTCAGTGGTTTGATGGTGGCGGCACTTTGGCGCTGCCTGCGGGTTCGCAAAGGCTGATCTCCCGAGGCCAGTCTGGCCCGTTCGCGAGCAAGCCCGCTCCCACATTTGATTGCATTCCAACTGAAGGAACTCGATTAAATGTGGGAGCGGGCTTGCTCGCGAAGGCTGACTATCAGGCGCTACGGGATTCCCGGACCAACCGCAACCCGGCAATCACCAGCGCAAACACCGCCAGCGTCGTGTTGTACAACGCCAGCGCCGGCAACCCGAACACCAGCGCCAGCACCGCCAGCCACCACCCTGCCCGCCCGGGCAACACAAAACCCAGCAGCGCCGCACCCAGCGCGGTCCAGCCCAACACCTTGAAGTGGATCATCAGCCCCAGGTTCGAACGCACCGAGCATTCCCAACGGCTCGCTTCATCGACGCAGATGCCAACCCACTGTCCGTCCTCCATGAAGCCATAACGCGCGCCATAACTGGCGGCCAGCCACAGCGGCAACAGCACGAGCAACAGAATCACGGGCAAGCGGCGGGACATGAATCTCTCCAATCAACGAAATCGGCGGCCAGCTTAATCTGCCCGCACGCATTGGCAAGCACTAACAACTGTTAACTGGTCATCCGCGCCTTGCAAAGTGTATCGTCCAGCTACTATTACTCCGAATTCTGCCTGTTTGGTGCCGAGGCATGGCACTTTGGCGCAAGCCCGGTGGTCATAGCCTGCGAACTTCATTCGGCACCTTCCTTTAAGGGATCCAGTCATGCTCCGTTCCTTGCGCTTCGCCGCGCTGTTCAGCGGCCTTATTCTGAGTGCGTCCGCACTGGCGGTGGATATCGATGCCGCCAGTTATGGCTATCCCCTGACCAACCCGTTCGAGGCGACCATCGCCACCACGCCACCGGACCTGCGCCCGGAGTTGCCGTCGAACGACGAGATCAATCAGTCCGACCACAGCATCACCCTGCGCCCGGAACGGGCCTTCATCCTCCCGGACAATTTCTGGGCGGTGAAAAAACTCACCTACCGCATCGCCGAGCAGGACAAACCGGCGCCGCTGATCTTCCTGATCGCCGGCACCGGTGCGCGCTATGACAGCACGCTCAACGAATACCTGAAGAAGCTCTACTACAAGGCCGGCTACCACGTCGTGCAGTTGTCGTCGCCCACCAGCTTCGACTTCATCAGCGCCGCTTCACGCTTCGCCACCCCGGGCATCACCAAGGAAGACGCCGAAGACATGTACCGGGTGATGCAGGCCGTACGCGCGCAGCATCCGAAACTGCCGGTCACCGAGTACTACCTCAGCGGCTACAGCCTCGGCGCGCTGGATGCCGCGTTCGTCGCACACCTGGACGAGACCCGACGCAGCTTCAACTTCAAGAAAGTCCTGCTGCTCAACCCGCCGGTCAACCTCTACACCTCGATCAGCAACCTCGACAAGCTGGTACAGACCGAGGTGAAGGGCATCAACAACAGCACCACCTTCTATGAACTGGTGCTGAACAAGCTGACCCGCTACTTCCAGCAGAAAGGCTACATCGACCTCAATGACGCCCTGCTCTACGACTTCCAGCAGTCGAAGCAGCACCTGACCAACGAACAGATGGCGATGCTGATCGGCACTTCGTTCCGTTTCTCGGCGGCCGACATTGCCTTCACCTCCGACCTGATCAACCGTCGTGGCCTGATCACCCCGCCGAAATTCCCGATCACCGAAGGCACCAGCCTCACGCCGTTCCTCAAGCGTGCGCTGCAATGCGACTTCGACTGCTACCTGACCGAACAAGTGATTCCGATGTGGCGCGCGCGCACTGACGGCGGCAGCCTGCTGCAACTGATCGATCAGGTCAGCCTGTACGCACTCAAGGATTACCTGCACGACAGCCCGAAAATCGCCGTCATGCACAATGCTGATGACGTGATCCTCGGCCCTGGCGACCTCGGTTTCCTGCGCAAGACCTTTGGCGATCGCCTGACCGTTTACCCACTGGGCGGCCATTGCGGCAACCTTAACTACCGCGTCAACAGCGACGCCATGCTGGAGTTTTTCCGTGGCTAAATATCTCCTGCTGATTGCAGCGCTCCTCAGTGCAGGCGTGGCCCAGGCCGACAACAGCAAAGCCAACGCGCCGGTGGTGGTCGACAGCGATGGCTTCAAGGAGCCGCTGTCCAAACTCAAGTTCAACCCGGGTCTGGACCAGCGTGAGTTCGAGCGCTCGACGCTCAACGCACTCAACGTCTATGACCCGCTGGAGTCGTGGAACCGCCGCGTCTACCACTTCAACTACCGCTTCGACCAATGGGTGTTCCTGCCGGTGGTCGACGGCTATCGCTACGTGACGCCAAGCTTCCTGCGCACCGGGGTGAGCAACTTCTTCAACAACCTTGGCGACGTGCCGAACTTGGTCAACAGCCTGCTGCAGTTCAAGGGCAAGCGCTCGATGGAAACCACCGCGCGCCTGTTGCTCAACACCACTATCGGCATTGCCGGTCTGTGGGACCCGGCCACTGCCATGGGCCTGCCGCGCCAGAGCGAAGACTTCGGTCAGACCCTGGGCTTCTACGGCGTACCGGGCGGTGCCTACTTCGTGTTGCCGATCCTCGGCCCGTCGAACATTCGCGACACCGCCGGCCTCGCCGTGGACTACACCGCCGAATCGGCAATCAACTACCTGAATGTGTCGGAAGTCAGCTCCAACCACCCGGAAATCTGGGCCCTGCGCGCGGTCGACAAGCGCTACCAGACCAACTTCCGCTACGGCCAGATGAACTCGCCGTTCGAGTACGAGAAAGTGCGTTACGTCTACACCGAGTCGCGCAAGTTGCAGATTGCCGAGTAACCTCAGCGACAACAAAAAAGGGCCATTCGATGCGAGTCGAATGGCCCTTTTTCATGGCACAACCTGGATCAAACTGTGGGAGCGGGCTTGCTCGCGAATGCGGTGAATCAGCCAGCATATTCTTCGACTGACCCACCGCATTCGCGAGCAAGCCCGCTCCCACAAAGGTGATGTGTTTATCCTTTGATCGTGCGCCAGATTTTACCGACCACCGAAACCACCGCCAGCACTGCCGCGCCCGCGATGATCCCCGCTACGCCATTGAGCAGCACAGGGACTGCGAACCCGGCGCTACCGGCCGCCACACCGACACTTTCAATCCAGTGATGCACCACGGGAATGCCGTGGGTGAGAATGCCGCCACCGACGAGGAACATTGCCGCCGTGCCGATCACCGACAGGCCTTTCATCATGTACGGGGCGGCGCGCAGGATTGCATTGCCGATGTTTTTTGCTGCCGCACCCGATTTCTGGGTCAGCCACAGGCCCAGATCGTCGAGTTTGACGATGCCGGCCACCAGGCCATAAACCCCCACGGTCATGACGATGGCGATGCCCGACATGACGATCACTTGCTGGGTCAGCGAAGCGTCGGCCACGGTGCCAAGTGTGATGGCGATGATTTCCGCCGAGAGGATGAAGTCAGTGCGGATCGCGCCTTTGATCTTGTCCTTCTCGTAAGCCACCAGATCGGTGGTCGGCTCGGCCACCGCCGCGCTCAATTGCGCGTGGTCGGCATCATCTTCGGCCTTGCTGTGCAGGAACTTGTGCGCGAGCTTCTCGAAACCTTCGAAACACAGGTACGCGCCGCCGACCATCAACAGCGGCGTCACCAGCCACGGCACGAACGCACTGATCGCCAGGGCCGAGGGCACCAGGATCAGCTTGTTGAGAAACGAGCCCTTGGCGACCGCCCAGACCACCGGAATTTCCCGCTCGGCGCGCACGCCGGAGACTTGCTGGGCATTGAGCGCCAAGTCATCGCCGAGTACGCCGGCGGTCTTCTTCGCGGCCATTTTGCTCATCAACGCCACATCATCCAGAACGGTGGCAATATCGTCGATCAGCACCAGCAAACTGCTTCCTGCCATGAATCTTGTTTCCTTATGTGAATAATGCCGCGCAGCATACCGCGACTGCGGGCCACACGGGGCATTCTTGAGCCATGCGCGAGGCCGGTGCTACCATGCGCAACCGCCAGAACAGGCAAGGAACCACCGGGTTTATGAGCACAATCCGCGAGCGCAACAAAGAACTGATCCTGCGTGCCGCCAGTGAGGAATTTGCCGACAAGGGCTTCGCTGCGACCAAAACCAGCGACATCGCCGCCAAGGCAGGATTGCCCAAGCCCAACGTTTATTACTACTTCAAATCCAAGGAAAACCTCTACCGCGAGGTCCTGGAAAGCATCATCGTGCCGATCCTGCAGGCTTCGACCCCGTTCAACCCGGACGGCGTACCGAGCGAAGTGCTCAGCGGCTACATCCGCTCGAAGATCCGCATCTCCCGCGACCTGCCCTTCGCCTCCAAAGTGTTCGCCAGCGAAATCATGCACGGCGCCCCGCACCTGAGCGCCGACCTGGTCGAGCAGCTCAACAGCCAGGCCAAGCACAACATCGACTGCATCCAGAGCTGGATCGACCGCGGCCAGATCGCCCCGATCGACCCCAATCACCTGATGTTCAGCATCTGGGCCGCGACCCAGACCTACGCCGACTTCGACTGGCAGATCTCTGCAGTGACCGGCAAGGACAAGCTGGACGAGGCGGATTACGAGGCTGCGGCGCAAACGATTATCCGGTTGGTGTTGAAAGGGTGTGAGCCGGATCAGTAAGACCGCGCTGACGCCATCGCGAGCAGGCTCACTCCTACAGGGGAATGCATTCCAAATGTAGGAGTGAGCCTGCTCGCGATCGAGGCGACACGGTTTCGGCTCAAACCCAAATCGCATCCCACAGCGGATAGTCTCCAAGCCTCTCCACCAGTCCAGCCCGCAATGGGTTGGCGACGACATACCTTGCCATCTTCACTAAATCCTCCTCCCGCCGCAGTGCCCGGTCATGAAACCCTCTTTGCCAGAGGCCAACATTTCTACCG
Organism: Pseudomonas fluorescens; assembly: GCF_004683905.1. NCBI lineage: Bacteria > Pseudomonadati > Pseudomonadota > Gammaproteobacteria > Pseudomonadales > Pseudomonadaceae > Pseudomonas > Pseudomonas fluorescens. The sequence continues at coordinate 1,810,646 of NZ_CP038438.1, read as the reverse complement.
GTAGCCTGATTCACCGCTTTGGTACTTAGCGACTTGGTCTTTTGCATCAGTTCGCTCAAAGACCCGCTCTGCAATTCGATTAACCAATGAAAATGATCTGGCATTACCACCCACGCCAGTGAGTTCGCCAAGCCGAGATCTTGTGCACGCCGAAATTGATGAACCACCAATCGGCCCAAAGCAAAATCGGCAAAGATCGGTTTGCGATCAAGAGTGTTGGTCGTCAGTAGGTAGATTCGATTGGGCTCGGCATAGCGACCGGCTCGCAATCGGTGTGCAGCGGGTAGATCAGGCATTCCTTTGCCTCCCATGATCAGCTCATGAGAAGACTAGTTCTGCGTGCTCAAGTTGATGGGACAGACTCTTGGCTGGATGTTTCTGGGAGAGAGCTATCGCGAGCAGGCTCACTCCTACAGGGGTTTGTGGTGTTCAGACATTTTGTGTCCAACCAGGATCCCTTGTAGGAGTGAGCCTGCTCGCGATAGCGGTTAATCAATCAACGCAGATTCAAGCAGCCACCCCCGCATCCGCCCTCAAATCCAGCGCCTCTACCGCTTTGATCGCCACCTGCTCATCAATATCCGACAGATCGCCGCTAATCCCAATCGCCCCCAGCACATTCCCCGCCTGATCACGGATCAACACCCCGCCCGGGGCCGGGACGACGCTGCCCTGGCCCATGCTGTTGAGTGCGGCGATGAAGGCCGGGCGTTGTTGGGCGTCCAGCGCCAGCAGGCGTGAGCCCTTGCCCAGGGCGATGGCGCCCCAGGCTTTGCCGATGGCGATGTTCGGGCGCAGCAGGCTGGCGCCGTCTTCGCGTTGCAGGGTGATCAGGTGGCCGCCGGTATCGAGTACCGCGATGGTCAGCGGCGCGGCGTTGATCCCGCGCCCGGTGCTGATGGCTTCGTTGACCAGGTTGACTGCGACTTTCAAGGTTAAAGCGCTCATGGTGCCGTCCTCATTTTGTTATTGGGAAAGTCGTGGGGCTGCGCTTAAGTGCCGCAGCCCGATGCCACAAATAGAACACAATGAATTATTTTTTTGTATACAATAATTCTCGAAAGGCGCCACATGCGACGAAAAGCCACAGCAAAACCGGCTTCCGACAAATGAAACAGACGCTTGAGAAAATGGATTGACCTGCGCCGTCCGCCGTGAATACACTCTGCGCAAAGCCACTTGTATACAATTACAAAACGTAAAGAGGCACAAAACCATGAGCAAAATGAGAGCAATCGAAGCCGCCGTTCTGGTGATGCGCCGTGAAGGGGTTGATACCGCTTTTGGCATTCCGGGTGCTGCGATCAACCCGCTGTACTCCGCCCTGCAGAAAGTCGGTGGCATCGATCACGTCCTCGCTCGCCACGTCGAAGGCGCGTCACACATGGCCGAGGGTTACACCCGCACCAAGGCCGGCAACATCGGCGTGTGCATCGGTACGTCCGGCCCTGCCGGTACCGACATGGTCACCGGGCTCTACAGCGCCTCGGCCGACTCGATTCCGATCCTCTGCATTACCGGCCAGGCACCCCGCGCCCGTATGCACAAGGAAGACTTCCAGGCGGTCGACATCACCAGCATCGTCAAGCCTGTCACCAAGTGGGCGACCACGGTTCTGGAGCCGGGCCAGGTGCCTTACGCGTTCCAGAAAGCCTTCTACGAAATGCGCTCCGGTCGTCCAGGCCCGGTGCTGATCGACCTGCCGTTCGACGTGCAGATGGCTGAAATCGAATTCGACATCGATGCCTACCAGCCGCTGCCGCTGGCCAAGCCAACCGCGACCCGCGTTCAGGTCGAAAAGGCTCTGGCGCTGCTGGATCAGGCCGAGCGTCCATTGCTGGTGGCCGGTGGCGGCATCATCAACGCCGACGCCAGCGATCTGCTGGTGGAGTTCGCCGAGCTGACCGGTATTCCGGTGATCCCGACCCTGATGGGCTGGGGCACCATTCCCGATGATCACCCGCTGATGGTCGGCATGGTCGGTCTGCAGACGTCGCACCGTTACGGCAACGCCACGCTGCTGAAATCCGACGTGGTACTGGGTATCGGTAACCGTTGGGCCAACCGCCACACCGGTTCGGTGGATGTCTACACCGAAGGCCGCAAGTTCATTCACGTCGACATCGAAGGCACGCAGATCGGCCGCGTGTTCACTCCGGATCTGGGCATCGTCTCCGACGCCGCTGCCGCGCTGACCGTGTTCATCGAAGTCGCCCGTGAATGGCAAGCCGCCGGCAAGCTGAAAAACCGTAGCGCCTGGCTGCAGGATTGCCAGCAGCGCAAGGCCAGCCTGCACCGCAAGACTCACTTCGACAACGTGCCGGTCAAGCCGCAGCGCGTATACGAAGAGATGAACCAGGTGTTCGGCAAAGACACCTGCTACGTCAGCACCATTGGTCTGTCGCAGATTGCCGGCGCGCAGTTCCTGCACGTCTACAAGCCGCGTCACTGGATCAACTGCGGTCAGGCCGGCCCGTTGGGCTGGACCATTCCGGCGGCGCTGGGCGTGGTCAAGGCCGATCCGAGCCGGAAAGTCGTGGCCCTGTCGGGGGACTATGACTTCCAGTTCATGATCGAGGAGCTGGCGGTCGGCGCTCAGTTCAAACTGCCTTACATCCACGTTGTGGTGAACAACTCGTACCTGGGGCTGATCCGTCAGGCCCAGCGCGGGTTCGAAATGGACTACTGCGTGCAGCTATCCTTCGATAACCTGAACGCGCCGGAACTCAACGGTTACGGTGTCGACCACATCGCAGTCGCCGAAGGCCTCGGCTGTAAAGCCCTGCGGGTGTTCGAACCATCGGAAATCGCCCCTGCCCTGCGCAAGGCCGAACAGATGATCGAAGAGTTCAAGGTACCGGTGATTGTCGAGATCATCCTGGAGCGTGTGACCAACATCTCCATGGGGACCGAGATCAACGCCGTCAACGAATTCGAAGACCTGGCACTGGTCGGCAACGACGCGCCAACGGCGATTTCGTTGCTCGACTGAACGTAACTGGCTCCCTCTCCCTCCGGGAGAGGGCTGGGGTGAGGGAGCGATTTTGTGTCGTTCGGGGAATTTGGGGCCAACCCTGATTCCCCCCTCACCCTAACCCTCTCCCTAACCCTCTCCCCCTGGAGAGGGGACTGATTGGGTTTAGTCTGACCACCCGCGTCAAAACCGTTTTAGGAGACCACCATGCCGCGTTTCGCTGCCAACCTGTCCATGCTGTTCACCGAACAGGATTTCCTTGCCCGTTTCGACGCCGCCGCCAAGGCCGGTTTCAGTGGTGTGGAATACCTGTTCCCGTACGACTTCAGCTCTGCCGAAATCAAGGCCAGGCTCGATGCCAACGGTCTGACCCAAGTGCTGTTCAACCTGCCGGCCGGCGACTGGGCCAAGGGCGAGCGCGGTATCGCGTGTCTGCCGGATCGGGTTGAAGAGTTCCGCGCCGGGGTCGATCTGGCGATTGCCTACGCGCAAGTGCTGGGCAACACCCAGGTCAACTGCCTGGCCGGTATCCGTCCGCAAGGCGTGGACGATGCCACCGTGGAAAAAACCTTCGTCGCCAACCTCAAATATGCAGCCGACAAGCTGCAGGCGGCGGGCATCAAACTGGTGATGGAAGCGATCAACACCCGCGACATCCCGGGCTTTTACCTGAACAACACGGCGCAAGCCCTGTCGATTCGCGAGCAGGTCGGCAGCGCCAATCTGTTTCTGCAATACGACATCTATCACATGCAAATCATGGAAGGCGATCTGGCCCGTACCCTGCAATCGCACCTGGGCGAGATCAACCACGTGCAGCTCGCGGACAACCCGGGGCGCAACGAGCCGGGCACCGGTGAGATCAACTACCGCTTCCTGTTCGAACACCTGGATCGCATTGGTTATCAGGGATGGGTGGGTTGCGAATACAAGCCGCTGACCACCACTGAAGCAGGCCTCGGCTGGCTGAAAACCCACAACGCCATTTAAGAACACTGCAAAACCCTTGTGGGAGCGGGCTTGCTCGCGAATGCGGTGGTTCAGTCAACACGGATATTGAATGTTCCACCGCATTCGCGAGCAAGCCCGCTCCCACCCAAAGCAACACCCCCTATTTCGCTTGAGCAAGACAAAAACAAGAGGATTTTCTCATGGCTAAAATCGGATTTATCGGCACCGGCATCATGGGCCACCCAATGGCTTCGAACCTGCAGAAAGCCGGTCACAGCCTGTTCCTGTCGGCGCACCACGACGCCGCTCCGGCCGATCTGGTCGCCGCTGGCGCCGTCGCCCTGGCCAACCCGCGCGAAGTGGCGCAGGAAGCCGAATTCATCATCGTCATGGTGCCGGATACCCCGCAGGTCGACGACGTGCTGTTCCGCGCCGACGGCGTTGCTGCCGGCATCGGCAAAGGCAAAGTGGTGATCGACATGAGCTCGATCTCGCCGACCGCCACCAAGGCCTTCGCCAAGAAGATCAACGAAAAAGGCGCGCAATACCTCGACGCCCCGGTATCCGGTGGTGAAGTCGGCGCCAAGGCTGCGACCCTGAGCATCATGGTCGGTGGCGACGCCGATGCCTTCGAACGCGCCCTGCCGCTGTTCCAGGCCATGGGCAAGAACATCACCCTGGTCGGCGGCAATGGTGACGGTCAGACCGCCAAAGTGGCGAACCAGATCATCGTCGCGCTGAACATTCAGGCCGTGGCTGAAGCCCTGCTGTTCGCTTCGAAAAACGGTGCTGATCCGGCCAAGGTGCGTGAAGCGCTGATGGGCGGTTTCGCTTCGTCGAAGATCCTCGAAGTGCACGGCGAGCGCATGATCAAAGGCACCTTCGATCCGGGCTTCCGCATCAGCCTGCACCAGAAGGACCTGAACCTGGCCCTGCAAGGTGCCAAGGAACTGAACATCAACCTGCCGAACACCGCCAACGCCCAGCAAGTGTTCAGCACCTGCGCGGCGATCGGTGGCAGCAACTGGGACCACTCGGCGCTGATCAAGGGTCTGGAACACATGGCCAACTTCTCGATTCGCGACAAAAAATAAGCCTTCATCAAACCTGTAGGAGTGAGCCTGCTCGCGATGAATTCATCTCGGTGTACCTGATACACCGCGCCGCCTGAATCGCGAGCAGGCTCACTCCTACAAAGATCCGAGTTGCCCTTTCGAATAACAAGAATTCCGGGAGCCCGCCATGTCGGTCGATCCGCAACAACTGCTGCGCGAGCTGTTTGCCACAGCCATCGACGCGGCCCATCCGAACCAAGTCCTCGAAGCCCATCTGCCTGCCGATCGCACGGGTCGGGTGATCGTCATCGGTGCCGGCAAAGCCGCAGCTGCCATGGCCCAGGTGGTCGAGCGCTGCTGGCAGGGTGAAGTATCCGGTCTGGTGGTGACCCGTTACGGTCACGGCGCTCCGTGCGAAAAAATCGAAGTGGTCGAAGCCGCGCATCCGGTACCGGACGCTGCCGGTCTGGCCGTGGCCAAACGCGTGCTGGAACTGGTCAGCAATCTGACTGAAGACGACCGCGTGATCTTCCTGCTCTCCGGCGGCGGTTCAGCCCTGCTCGCGCTGCCAGCCGAAGGCATCACCCTGGCCGACAAGCAGTCGATCAACAAAGCCCTGCTCAAATCCGGCGCGACCATCGGCGAGATGAACTGCGTGCGCAAGCACCTCTCGGCGATCAAGGGCGGCCGCCTCGGCAAGGCTTGCTGGCCTGCCACCGTCTACACCTACGCAATTTCCGATGTACCGGGCGACCTCGCCACGGTGATCGCTTCCGGCCCGACCGTGGCCGACCCGAGCACTTCGGCCGAAGCGCTGGCGATCCTCAAGCGCTACAACATTGAAGTCCCGGCGACGGTGCGCAACTGGCTGCAAAGCCCGGAATCGGAAACGGTCAAACCCGGTGATCCGAGCCTCGCTCGCAGCCATTTCCAGTTGATCGCCCGCCCGCAGCAATCGCTGGATGCAGCGGCAGTGAAATGCCGCCAGGCCGGTTTCAGCACGCTGATCCTTGGCGACCTCGAAGGTGAATCCCGCGAAGTGGCGAAGGTCCACGCCGGCATCGCCCGGCAGATCATCAATCACGGGCAGCCACTGGCAGCGCCGTGCGTGATTCTGTCCGGCGGCGAAACTACCGTGACCGTGCGCGGCAATGGCCGTGGCGGACGCAACGCCGAATTCCTCCTGAGCCTGACCGACAGCCTCAAGGGCCAGCCCGGCGTTTATGCGCTGGCCGGTGACACCGACGGCATCGACGGCTCGGAAGACAACGCCGGCGCGATCATGACCCCGGACAGCTACGCCCGCGCCGCCGCTCTGGGCCTGAGCGCCAGCGACGAGCTGGATAACAACAACGGTTACGGCTACTTCGAGGCGCTCGATGCGCTGATCGTCACCGAGCCGACCCGCACCAACGTCAACGACTTCCGCGCCATCCTGATCCTTGAGAACTGCAAATCATGACGCCTGATAAAAAGGTCAAAATCCTCGCCACCCTCGGGCCTGCCGTCGATGGCATCGAAGATATCCGTGAACTGGTCGAGGCCGGGGTCAACATCTTCCGCCTGAACTTCAGCCACGGCGATCACGCCGACCACGCCAAGCGTTATCAGTGGATCCGCGAAGTCGAGCGCCAGCTCAACTACCCGCTGGGCATCCTGATGGACCTGCAAGGGCCGAAACTGCGCGTCGGCAAGTTCGCCGACGGCAAGGTGCAGCTGCATCGCGGTCAGGCGTTCCGCCTCGATCTGGACGCGACACCCGGCGATGAACGCCGAGTGAACCTGCCGCATCCGGAGATCATCGCCGCGCTCGAAGCAGGCATGGATCTGCTGCTGGATGACGGCAAACTGCGCCTGCGCGTGGTCAGCAAATACTCCGACGCGATCGACACCACCGTGCTCAACGGCGGCGAACTGTCCGACCGCAAAGGGGTGAACGTGCCGCAAGCGGTACTTGAACTGAGCCCGCTGACCGCCAAGGATCGCCGCGACCTGAGCTTCGGCCTGGAACTGGGCGTGGACTGGGTGGCGCTGTCGTTCGTGCAGCGTCCGCAAGACATCCTCGAAGCACGCGAACTGATCGGCGACAAAGCGTTCCTGATGGCGAAAATCGAGAAGCCGTCGGCGGTTGAACAACTGCGCGAAATCGCCGAGCTGAGCGACGCGATCATGGTCGCTCGCGGCGATCTCGGTGTCGAAGTGCCGGCGGAAAGCGTGCCGCAGATCCAGAAAAACATCATCACAACCTGCCGTGAACTCGGCAAACCGGTGGTGGTGGCGACGCAGATGCTCGAATCGATGCGCTTCTCCCCGGCACCGACCCGTGCTGAAGTCACTGACGTGGCCAACGCTGTGGCTGAAGGCGCGGATGCAGTGATGCTCTCGGCCGAAACCGCGTCCGGCGAATACCCGCTGGAAGCGGTGCAGATGATGAGCAAGATCATTCGTCAGGTTGAGAACGGTCCGGACTATCAGACTCAACTCGACGTCAGCCGACCGAAAGCCGAGGCGACGGTGTCCGATGCGATCAGTTGCGCGATCCGCCGCATCAGCAACGTGCTGCCGGTGGCGGTGCTGGTCAACTACAGCGAATCGGGCGCCTCGACATTACGTGCGGCGCGGGAGCGGCCGAAAGCGCCGATCCTCAACCTGACGCCGAACCTGCAGACCGCGCGGCGTTTGAGCGTGGCGTGGGGCATTCACTCGGTGGTCAACGATCGCCTGCGTCAGGTCGATGAAGTGTGTTCGACCGCGCTGGAAATCGCCCAGGCGCAAGGCATGGCCGAGCGTGGCGATACGTTGCTGATCACTGCCGGGGTGCCGTTCGGGCAGCCGGGATCGACTAACTCACTGCGGATCGAAACATTGATCTGACGATTGCGACTGAACCCTGTGGTGAGGGGATTCATCCCCGATTGACTGCGCAGCAGTCACCGCTTTCAAGAGAGTGACGGTTTTCACAGAAAAACCGCACTCCCCGATTGGGGGCCGCTTCGCAGCCCATCGGGGATAAATCCCCTCACCACAGGTAAGCAAGACCTTTTGATTTTCCAACTGCCCAGATTTTTTCAACATGCCTGCCAATCATTTCAACACCCACTGCCCCGACTGGGCCGAGGCTTTGCTCAACGGTTTCAGTCAGATATTCCTTCAGCGCCACCCGCTATGCGGCCTGTTGTGCCTGCTGGCGATCCTGCTCACTGCGCCGGTGCTGTTTGCCGGCGCGCTGCTCGGGGCGGTCGCTGGATTGCTCACTGCACAGCGACGTAACTATGCCAAGGCTGATCGTCAGGCCGGTTTGTTCAGCTACAACGGCGTGCTGCTCGGCTTGTTACTGAGTCTGTATTTCCCCTGGTCACCGCTGCTGCCGCCGCTGATTCTGGCGGCTGGCGGCGTCAGTGCGATGCTCACTCAGCAATGGCTCAAACACGTTTACCGCAGTCGATCGATACCGGCCTACACCTCGCCATTCGTGGCCATCGGCTGGATCCTGTTGCTGTTCGCCGAGCCATCCGCGCCGACGGCGCACATCGAGATGAACACGCTGAACCTGCTCGCCGCAGGACTGCGTGGATTGGGTCAGGTGATGTTCCTCGAGCATCCGCTGGCCGGCGCATTGATCGGCATCGGCTTGTTGATCGCTGATCGCCGCGCCTTTTGCTGGGCATTGTTCGCGTCAGCCATCGGCCTTGCGTCCAGTCTGTTGCACCACGAAACCGGCGCGGCATTGCTGGGACTGGGCAGTTACAACGCGGTACTCGCCGCCCTCGCCTTCAGTGCGCAGCGCCAGCAACCGTGGCTGCCGCTGCTGGGCATCGTCCTTGCGCTGCTGGTCACCCCGCTGTTCGCCGCTCTCGGTCTGGCGATGCTGACCGCGCCGTTCATCCTCGCCGGCTGGCTGATCCGCGCCGGGATCCAGATGCTCGGTAAAGCGGCCGTCGACGCCACGCCTTGCGCACAGGGGGACAATCAACCTAGGCTGCGCTGATCTTCAATTCAGGCGTTATCCATGGACAGCAGCAACAGTTGGCGCGAACGGCTTTACGTGATGATTTTCCAGAGCGACACCCTCGCCGGGCGGCGCTTCGACGGCACCTTGCTGTTGATCATCCTTGCCAGCCTGGTGGTGGTGATGCTCGACAGCATCGACAGCATTCACCAGAACTACGCCGATGTGCTGGCCTACATCGAGTGGGGTTTCACCGTCATTTTTCTCGGTGAATACATCCTGCGCCTGTATTGCTCACCGAAACCGTTGCGCTACGCTTTCAGCTTCTACGGACTGGTGGATCTGCTGGCGATCGTGCCCGGAATTCTGGCGCTGTATTACAGCGATGCGCAGTACCTGCTGATCATCCGCATCATCCGGATGCTGCGGATCTTCCGCGTGCTCAAGCTCAGCCCGTACCTCAAGCAAGCCAACTATCTGATGTCGGCGCTGCGCGGCAGCAAGCAGAAGATCGTGGTGTTTCTGGTCAGCGTCTGCACCCTGGTGACGGTGTTCGGCACCCTGATGTACGTGATCGAAGGCCCGGAACATGGCTTCACCAGCATCCCCAAAGGCATCTATTGGGCTATTGTGACGTTGACCACCGTCGGCTTCGGCGACATCGTGCCGAAGACCCCGCTGGGCCAGGTGATTTCGTCGCTGGTGATGATCACCGGTTACTCGATCATCGCCGTGCCCACCGGGATTTTCACGGCGGAACTGGCCAACGCCATGCGCGGCGAACAGCTGCAACATGACTGCCCGGTGTGCAAGAAAAACAGCCATGAACAGAACGCAGCATTTTGCTCGCGGTGCGGCAGTCAGCTGTTTAAGAAAGTGGAATAAGCACAGAGCTTTTTAATCTTTAAACGACTATGCCAGCCCGGCTATAGTCGCTGGCAAAACGGTATCACCCCCGACCGTTATCACCGACACAACAAGGAATGCGCAGTGAAAAAACTCTTTGGCGCCTCACTTCTCGCCGCCGGTCTTGCCTTTGGCAGCGTGGCTCAAGCCGCACCGACCCTGCTCAACGTCTCCTATGACGTGATGCGCGATTTCTACAAGGATTACAACACTGCGTTCCAGAAACACTGGCAGGCCGAGCACAACGAAAACATCACCGTGCAAATGTCCTTCGGCGGTTCGAGCAAGCAGGCGCGTTCGGTGATCGACGGCCTGCCGGCTGACGTCATCACCATGAACATGGCGACCGACATCAACGCCCTCGCCGACAACGGCAAACTGGTGCCGGAAAACTGGGTCAGCCGCCTGCCGAACAACAGCGCACCGTTCACCTCGGCCACCGTGTTCATCGTCCGCAAAGGCAACCCGAAAGCCCTGAAAGACTGGCCGGACCTGCTCAAGGACGGCGTGCAAGTGATCGTGCCGAACCCGAAAACTTCGGGCAACGGCCGCTACACCTACCTCTCGGCCTGGGGCTACGTGCTGAAAAATGGCGGTGACGAGAACAAGGCCAAGGACTTCGTCGGCAAACTGTTCAAGCAAGCGCCAGTGCTCGATACCGGTGGCCGCGCCGCGACCACCACGTTCATGACCAACCAGATCGGCGACGTGCTGGTCACCTTCGAGAACGAAGCCGAGATGATCGCTCGCGAGTTCGGTCGCGATCAGTTCGAGGTGATCTACCCAAGCGTCTCCGCCGAGGCCGAACCACCGGTGTCGGTGGTCGACAAAGTGGTCGACAAAAAAGGCACCCGCGCCGCCGCCGATGAATACCTGAAATACCTGTGGTCGCCGGAAGGTCAGGAAATCGCCGCCGCCAACTACCTGCGTCCACGGGACCCGGCAGTGCTGGCGAAGTACACCGACCGTTTCCCGAAAGTCGATTTCCTGTCGGTGGAGAAAACCTTCGGCGACTGGCGTTCGGTGCAGAAGACCCACTTCAATGATGGCGGGATCTTTGATCAGATCTATACCGGCCAGTAAGGCTTGAGCAAAACGAAAAAGGCGACCTGAAAAGGTCGCCTTGCTCCTAATTAAGGGCTAACTCGCGAATGCGACTTAGCCTGCCACCACTCATTAAATTTAGCTGGAGAAAAAACAAACTTCCCACCTCGCTGAAAGACTGACGATGGTGCATATCTGCAAATTAAATAGATTAACTCAGCAATACCCCAAACCTGTACACCCAACTTCTGACACTCATCTTTAGAAGCGGGACTAAGACGGTACGTTGTTACTAGAACCAACTGAAGCGGCGTCAACATCTGAATACCAAACTCCCGCCAATTCCCACTTTCACTTCTTTGAATCAGCCACCCGCCAATCAACTCCCTAATATGAGCAGGATTAATAACCTTTGGATTATCAAAATTGCTATTAATGGCAGCCTTGGAGGATGCGACAATCATTACCTTTTGACCGGCTCTAACCAACCCTCCCCCTACTGTTCCATGCGAAAAAGCTTCCTCGATATCCACGAGATGATTCCAGGCAATCGCATCCACACCTTGGTCTCCAGACCCCTTCGTGGCAGCCCCAAAAAAACAAGCTTCAGATAGAATGGCTGCCGCAACGACCTCGAGATCATGCCCCTTATCAATATTAAGCAGTGCCGCCCTTATATTCTTATGTTTTTTTATACGCTCTAAAAAATCAGAAGGATACGAACTAGACAATTGCACCCTAGAAAGATAAGTACAGAGCCCGGAAATAACACTATTACCATTAACCCCCGAGTAAACTACAAACTCTGCAACCTCACACTTATCTCGCAATATTTGCTCACGCGCGAGAGAAAGATGACTGACTGCAATTGCCACTTCTCCGCCGGGATCAGGATCGGGAAACGCTGCCGCCAACTGCACCGGACTCAGGTTAAGCTCACTTCCGTAAAAACTTTCAACTGAAACTTCTGGTGCATCGATAGCCAATTTTTTTGCTGCTTTAACGACAACGGAAATCTCTGCTTCAGTCAGCGCCATTGTTTACCTCTGACAATGAACCTTGGAGTTGTGACTGCACCTCCGACAAAGCATTGATCACCGCTAACATTCTTGTAACCTGGCCCTTCAATTCTTCGAGTTTTTGTTTAGTTTCAGGCGACTCTATTAAATCATCCGTAGGAGTCCTCTTCAATGTCCTGATGAACATTGCGATTTTCTTGGAAAGCTCTCCTTCTTTCCTCTCCTCAAAAAATATTTCCGCCGACCGAAAGTCACGATCAGCTAAAGCTTCTAATACCGAACTGTCTTCGAGCTTCAACATTTCACGAAGACGACGAACTGCCATCTCTGCCGAAACTTCTGTACCGCCACTATCCTCTTGATCTTCGAGATTATTTGTCTCCACAGCCAGCTTGTTCAATAGATAGTGAAAAAACACATCTTCACTAGCGCTATTAACATAGCTCATGTCTTTTTCAGACCAGCCTAACCACCTAGATATCGCAGGTGCTCTTGCCGCCTCTGAGAATGCGTTATAGGTCAATGTGTGTTTTACTGAAGATCTCTTTTCAAAAGCCAGAAAATCTTTATACAACACGTGCGCTTTCAGATCGCGCAGCACTTCCGATTTTTTACGTCCAAAGCGATCAGCAACCTGTGCCACACTCCAGCCATCTTCAAAAATCAGTCGAGACTGAAATTCATAGCGGCTCGCTGGCTCCCAACTTTTCGCCCCCATCAAATGGCGCATACCGATATATATTTCAGAAGCGCGTCGATACTTCTCAAGTTGCTTCGCGCTACCATCTATAACGGGACCTTCCAAAACAAAACAAGGAAGTGTTCTAAGTGACTCTCTAACTTGTGGACGAAGCTTTTCATGATTTGGCCCTGAGTCATTGAAAAGTCTACGTACCGCGGTAACCCTACGATTCCCCTCAAGCACCAAAAACTTGTCGCCATCGTACTTTGCAACAATTAACCTTTCATGCTTCAAAAAACCGTTATTTTCTATTGAAGTTGCGAGAGACTCTATATCAAAACGTGGCTCTCCATTCACAACCCCATAAAGCTTATCCTGAATAGCTGGCTGACCAAAAAGCTTTACATCCAGGATCTTATAAATATCCCCCACCCGTTCTAAAAGCCTGAGATTGTGCGGATCAAGTAATAATCGCGAGGGTTCAATTTCTTGGGATGATCCTTCGGGCAAATTGAGTGCAGGTCCCTTAAGCTCGGTCTCTCGACCCTTTTCAGAAGGAGAATTCTTTGCTTTTTTCGTTGGTACCGCTTTCGGAGCCATCGAGTAATTTCCCTAATAATTCACTCAAAACACTTTAGTTTTTTTTCGTTTCCTCGCCAACCCCAAGATTCTCGAAAAACCTCATATGTAATAAATGGTTTTCCACCTTGACAAGAAATTCTGCTTAGAAAAGCAAATATTCCTACGCTCTCTCCAACCATTCAGCCACAGTGATACAGGATTTTTCATACGCACGTACGGTAAAACCATGATGAAATTGGAGAAAGCGCCGTTACCCATGGTTCGTTTAAAGCATTCCAATTTACGATCAAATCGACTTCACATCGGTGGTTTCACACCATCCTTGCCCGCCGAGATCGATTGCGCGGTCAGCGTGCCGTCCGCACTTTGCGTGACAAAAGTGACGATCTTCACCCCCACCTTCAGCAAACTCCGATCCCCCGGCATCAGGTTGACGATCGGCACGTCCTCCGGCACCAGGATCTTCTGCTGTCCGCCCTTGTAATTGACCGTCAGCACCCGGCCATTGCTGACCACCAGATCACCGACACTGCCATTGGTCATGCTGCTGCCCTTGGCCAAGTCGAATGGCCGATGACCGTCACCGCTGCCGGCCAGTTCCGGCGGGAATACGTGCACTTCCATTGCCTTGAGGGTGCCATCTTCCTGCGGCATGGCGGCCGAGCCAATGTAGCTGCCGGGTTTGATGTCTTCGATATTCGCCAGCGTGACGGCACGCACCTTGGTGTCCGCAGTCAACCGGATCACCACGTTCTCGCCGCTGTTGACGTGGACTTTCAGCGAATCGGCGCTGACCCCGGTGATCTCACCGCGCACGCCGAGACGCATGCCCGGGGCATCGGCGGCCTGCACCGCAGTGGCACTGAGCAGGCCAATCAAGGCAATCGTGGTGGTGTGACGCAGCAGCTGACGCAACATGGCAATCCTCCGTTGATGAACAGTAAAAGCGCAGCGGTAAACATAAGCACGCTATCGAAGAACATGTAAGTGAATGTATCATCGACCCTCCCCGGCTGGACGCAAGGTTCGCCGATGGACGACACCGCCGCTGAAGCCAATCATTCCGCAACGGAATAACTGATATCGATACAAGGCTTCTACCGCCGCGTCGGTGCGTCCCTTAGCCTCACCGCATTCCCTTTCGCTGGATCGAGAAACCTTATGAACGCCACAACTCACGCAATGACCCGAGGCATGGTGCTGCTGTTCGCCTTCTGCTGCGGCGCGATCGTCGCCAACATCTACTACGCGCAACCGATCATCGGCCTGATCGCGCCGGACATCGGTCTTTCCGACACCATGGCCAGCTTCATCGTCTCGCTGACGCAGATCGGTTATGCGCTGGGCCTGTTCTTCCTGGTGCCGCTGGGCGACCTGCTGGAAAACCGCCGGTTGATGATCATCACCACGGTGGTGGCGATTGCCAGCCTGCTCGGCGCGGCGTTCACCCGTCAGCCGAACGTGTTCCTGCTGATCTCGTTGCTGGTGGGCTTCAGTTCGGTGTCGGTGCAGATCCTGATTCCGCTGGCCGCGCATCTGGCGCCGGAAGAATCCCGTGGCCGGGTGGTCGGCGGGATCATGGGCGGCCTGCTGTTGGGCATTCTGCTGGCGCGGCCGGTGTCGAGCGTAGTGGCTGACCATTTCGGCTGGCGTGCGATGTTCATGATTGCCGCGGCGTTGATGGCGGCGATCAGCGTGGTGCTGGCGCTGACCGTGCCCAAGCGCCAACCGGATCACAGCGCTTCCTACGGCCAGTTGCTCGGCTCGCTGTGGACGCTGCTGCGCCAGCAACCGGTGCTGCGTCAGCGGGCGTTTTATCAGGGCTGCATGTTCGCCACCTTCAGCCTGTTCTGGACAGCGGTGCCACTGGAACTGGCGCGCAACCACGGTCTGTCGCAAAGCGAGATTGCGATCTTCGCGCTGGTCGGCGCCATCGGTGCCATCGCCGCGCCGATCAGCGGACGCCTGGCTGACGCCGGCCACACCCGCATCGCTTCGCTGCTGGCCATGCTGTTCGCCAGCCTGAGCTTCCTGCCGGCCTTCATTCACCCGGCCTACAGCGTCATCGGCCTCGCGGTGACCGGCGTGGTACTGGACTTCTGCGTGCAGATGAACATGGTTCTCGGCCAGCGCGCGGTCTACTCGCTGGACGCCAAAAGCCGTGGTCGCCTCAACGCGCTGTACATGACCAGCATCTTCATCGGCGGCGCTTTCGGCTCGTCGGTCGCCAGTGCGGTGTATGAGCATGGCGGCTGGTTGTGGATCGTGATTGTCGGTAGCGCGTTCCCGCTGCTGGCGTTGTTGCGGTTCCTGAGTGCGTCGCAGCGTGGTGCTTTGGCAACGGCGTAAGATGTCGAGCAAGCTCGCTCCCACAGGTTGCTCACTGGGCCTGTGAGAGCGATGACGCTTAATACCGAACCAGCTTCTCCATCGCCGCATCTGCCAGAAACGAAGAGCGGCTTTTGACATTGTGTTCACGCACATAGCGATCGATGCGCTGGATCACATAGCCTGGCAACGTCACGTTGACCTTCTCGGTCTTGCCCATGTACGGCGAGATATCCAGCTCGAGCATCCCCCAGCCCATGTCGGCAAACTCCGGATTATTGCGATGGGCCGCTGCCGACGTCGGCATCGGAATCGATTCCCCGTCCGCCGCTATCTCCTGCAACATGAGATGGGCGACTTCAACGGCTGCGTTATAGGCGTCCTCGAAAGTGTCCCCGGCCGTGACGGCGCCGGGAATGTCAGGTATCTGAATACCGATGGCGGTGTTGTCGTCACCCCATTCGATGCAGATCGGATATTGCATTATGGATCTCCCTTGTAGCTGGCTGGCGGGTGGTACAACCCGGCACGCCTCCTGATGCTTTTGACCGTCCCCAGCGGCAAATCCTTTTTAGGGTGAGGAACGGGAATGGTGTACGGGTTGTAACGATGCGTGAAGATGTGATGACTGCCGGTGACTCGATCCAGCGTCCAGCCTGCCTCCTCCAGCTCCTTGATCAATAGCCTGCTTTGCACCTGGCGCCTCCTTGCTCCGGCCGAATAAAAGTAACTCTAGAGTTATCTTTACTCAAGCACATAAATCTGCAGGACGACGTTTGGTTGTTTTACCGCATGTGATTGAATGGACGCGGATTACACTCAGCACCCTATTCCCTGTGGGAGCGGGCTTGCTCGCGAAGGCGTTGGATCAGCCAATACATGTGCTGAATGTCAGACCGCTTTCGCGAGCAAGCCCGCTCCCACAAGGGGACTACGACAACTTTCAGATTTGCAGGAAGACTGATGGACCGCCTCGCCGCCATGGAAACCTTCGTCTACGTGGTCGAAACCGGCTCGTTTTCCGCTGCCGCCCGACGGCTGAATATCGGCCAGCCCGCCGTGTCGAAAACCATCGCTCAGTTGGAAAAACGCCTGGCGGTCAGCCTGTTGCTGCGCTCGACTCGCGGCCTGACCCCGACTGAAGCCGGACTCGCGTTTTTCGAACGGGCCAGACGCGCCATCGACGAAGCCAACGAAGCCGATAACGCCGCCCGTGGCAGCGCCAGCGGTTTAAGCGGCAACCTGCGCATCAGCGCTGCGGTGACTTTCGGTCGCCTGCACGTCGTGCCGCAGCTGGGGCCGTTTCTCGATCAGCATCCACAGCTGAACATCGACCTGATGCTCGATGATCGCAACATCAATCTGGTCGAAGAAGGTATCGACATCGCCCTGCGCATGGGCCCGCTCAGCGACTCCAGCCTCACCGTGCGTAAAATCGCCGACTGTCACCGCGTAGTGCTCGGCACCCCGGCCTACTTCGCCCGCCACGGCGAGCCGAGCTGCCCTGCCGATTTGGATAAGCATCAAGGCATCGTCTACAACCTCAGCGGCGGCGCCACCTGGATCTTCACCCAGGGCAGCGAACAACAGACGCAAACCCTGACCGGCCGCCTGCGGGTCAGCGCCGCCGAGGGTTTGCGTGCAGCCGTGCTGGCCGATCAGGGCCTGACCATCGCCTCGCAATGGATGTTCGCTCCGGAGCTGGCAAGCGGTGCGGTCAGGGCGGTGATGAATGACTGGGTATTGCCGGATCAGGACTTGTGGGCGGTGTTTCCCACGGGGCGGATGGTCAGTGCGAAGGCGCAGGCGTTTGTGGATTATGTGCAGGGGTTGTTGACCAGCGGATTGTGAAAAACAGCTAATCAAAAGATCGCAGGCTTCGCCAGCTCCTACAGGGACATCATCAATGCCCGGCAACACACAAAAAAACGGCGATCCAAAGATCGCCGTTTTTTCATCACTGCCCGAACTGTTTGCCCAATCCCGGCGGTACGCCGTGGATATCGGTGTCTTCCCAAGGGCCGTTGGGGCTGACGGAGCGAGTCCAGCCGTTGTTCCAGCGGAAGTAGGTGCGCTGGCGGTAGAAGGTGTTGGGCTGGTCGTCGAGGACGTAGACGCCGAGCTTCTGGTCCCAGTGGCTGTTGCCGCCCGGTGGTGGGGCGAAGCTGGCTGAGGTGCGTGGGACTGGCTTGGACGGTTTGGCCGGGATGCTTTTGCCCGGAGTCGGCGAGGTCGACGGGGTCGGGCTCGGTTGCGACGGCGGGATGGGCGGCAGGCTGGTGGTCGGTTCCGGTCGGTGCACCGCACATGCGCTCATGCTCAAGGCCAATGTGATGACGGAGATGCGGGCGAGGCTGTGCATGGCGGTGCTTTCCTGTGGGTTCCGGGGGTTATCGGTCCGGGCTGTCGATGGTCAGAGTTTGCTGCGCGGTGGTGCTGCTGGCCAGCGGGCCGCTGCGACCCACCCACTCCCCGGCGGTCGGTTGACCGGCACGGGAGATGCGCGCAACCAGTTGGACTTCAGGGAAGTTCGACAGTTTCAACTGCGGCATCATCGCGTCGGCATCGCCCAATTCGACAGTGACCGGCAGATCGGCCACGGTCAGGCGCTTGGCCGCCAATGGTGCCGGTGGGCCGGAAACGGCGCGGGCGAAGATGAAAACGCTGTCGCCCGGTTGCACCTGGCCTTTGAGTTCGCTGGCCAGATCGACGCGCACCTTGAGCAGAGCGGCAACCTTGGCTGCTGGCGCGGCGGCAACCTTGCCGCCACTGGCTTGCAGGCGCTCGGTGGCTCGCTCGATCCCGCCCTGCAAGGCGGCGCGGGAGTTGTCGCCCTCTGGCAACTGCGCCAGCAACCGGTTCCAATAGTCGATTGCCTGCTGATAACGCTCGCCCTCGAACGCGGCGATGCCGAGCAGACCGAGGCTGGTGACTTCTTTCGGATCGGCTTTCAGCGCTTCATCGGTCAGGGCCTGGATCTTGTCCGACCACTTCTTGCCGTCAGCAAAGTATTGCGCCTGCGCCCACTGGCCGAGCAGTTCCGGTTGGCGACCGGCCAGGTTGGCGGCGCGTTCGAACATCTTCGCCGCATCTGCCGGACGATCCTGGGCCATGTAGGTACGACCAAGGAAGTACAAGCCTTCGGCGGAATCCGGTTGCGCGGCCACGGCGCGCTCCAGACGCCGGGTCATCTCTTCCATCGACTGCGGCGCCTGGGCGAATTCACGGGTCAGTTCGACTTTATCGGCAGCACCGAAATGCAGGTACAGACCCAGGCCCAACACCGGCACCAACACCGCCGCCAGCAGCGGCAACGGCTTGCCCAGTTTCGACACACGCGGTGCGGCAACGCCTTCGGTATCGGCGAGCAGCTCACGCGCCGCTTCCGCGCGCCCGCTGTCCATTTGCGCGGCATCGAGTACGCCTTCAGCCTGCTGCGCTTGCAGCTCGGCCACGCGTTCCTGATACAGCGCCACGTTCAGAGCAGTTCGATCCTCTTCACGCTGGGCGCGACGGCCACGCAAAACCGGGATCAGCAGAAAACTCAGGGCGACCAGAAGCAACAGCCCTGCGGCAAGCCAGAAATCAATCATTCTTGGTTTTTATCCAACAGTTGGTCGAGGCGCTGACGCTCTTCGGTGGACAGCGATGGCGGGGTCTCGGTGCGTTGTGCGCGGCGTCGGCGAACGATCACTGCGATCACCACCAGACCACCGAACAACAGGCCGGCCGGGCCGAACCACAGCAGTGCAGTCTTGGCATTGAGCGCCGGTTTGTAGCGGACGAAATCACCGTAGCGATCGACCATGAAGTCGATGATCTGCTGATTGTCCTTGCCCTCGCCGAGCATGCGGAAAATCTCTTTGCGCAGGTCGGCGGCAATCGGCGCGTTGGAGTCGGCGATGTCCTGGTTCTGACACTTGGGGCAGCGCAGTTCCTTGGTCAGTTCACGAAAGCGCTCGCGATCACCTTCCTTGGCGAACTCGTAGGTGTCGATCGCGGCATGCGCCACACCGGCCAGACTCAGGCCCAAGACCACGGCAGCGATAAAGCGCTTCATGGCTTGGCCTCATCGACCAGCGCCTGATACTTGGCTGCGAGTTTTTCGCGCCAGACCTGCTCGTCGATCACACCCACGTACTTGTCGCGAATGACGCCCTTGGCGTCGATGAAGAAGGTTTCCGGTGCGCCGTACACGCCGAGGTTGAGGCCCAGCGAACCTTCGTCGTCACGAATATCCAGCAGGTACGGGTTGTGGAATTCGGCCAGCCACTTCAACGCATCGGCGTTGGTGTCCTTGTAGTTGATGCCGTAGATCACCACACCGCGTTCGGCCAGCTTGTTCAGCACCGGGTGCTCGACCCGGCAGGAAATGCACCAGGTGCCCCAGACGTTGACCAGCGCCGGTTTGCCGAGAATGTCAGCCTTGGTCAGGGTCTTGTCACCCTGCACGTTCGGCAGGCTGAATTCCGGGAAGGGCTTGTTGATCATCGCCGACGGCAGCTCCGCCGGATCGAGGTACAGACCGCGATACAGAAACACCGCCACCAGCAGGAACATCGCCAGGGGTACCAGCATCAACCAACGTCTCATGCAGCCGCTCCTTGCAGGCCGAGGGCTTCACGCACCCGGGCTTTGACCTTGACTCGATAACGCCGATCCAGCGCCGCCAGCAATCCGCCCAGACCGGTCAGCAGACCGCCGAACCAGATCCAGCGCACGAACGGTTTGACGTGAACCCGTACCGCCCACGCGCCGTTTTCCAGCGGCTCGCCCAGTGCAACGTAGAGATCGCGGGTGAAACCGGCGTCGATCCCGGCCTCGGTCATCATCGAACTCTGCACGGTGTACAGGCGTTTTTCCGGGTGCAGCACGCTGACTTCCTTGCCGTCGCGGATCACCCGGATGGTGCCCTTGTCGGAGGTGAAGTTCGGCCCTTCGAAGTGTTTGGCACCTTCGAAGATGAAGTGATAACCGGCCAGATCCATCGACTCGCCCGGCGCCAGACGCAGGTCGCGCTCGGCACTGTTCTGACTCGACAGCACCACACCGAGGGCGCATACGGCGATGCCGAGGTGAGCGATCTGCATGCCCCAGTAGCTGCGGGTCAGGGTTGGCAGGCCTTTGATCAGGCCCTTGTGGCGAGTCTTGTCGAAGATGTCGCGCACACCGGCGAGCAACACCCATGCGGCAAGCAGGAACGTCGCGATCACCGCCCAGTTGAAATCGCCGTAAGCGACACCAGCCACCACGGCCAATGCGACACTGCCGAGCAACACCGGGGTCAGCATGTTTGCCAGCCACTTCACCGGGGTGTCCTTCCAGCGGACGATCACGCCGACTGCCATCACCAGCATCAGCAACGCCATCAGCGGGATGAACAACGCGTTGAAGTACGGCGGGCCTACCGACAGCTTGGCGCCGCTGATCGCATCAAGAATCAGCGGATACAACGTGCCGAGCAGAATCATCGACGCGGCCACCACCAGCACCAGGTTGTTGCCCAGCAACAGGGTTTCCCGCGACCACAGGTTGAAGCCGACCTGGCTCTTGACCACCGGAGCGCGCAACGCAAACAGCGTCAGCGAACCGCCAACCACGAACAGCAGGAAGATCAGGATGAACACACCGCGTTCAGGGTCCGAGGCAAACGCATGTACCGAAGTCAGCACGCCGGAGCGCACGAGGAACGTGCCAAGCAGGCTCAGCGAGAACGCGGCAATCGCCAGCAACACCGTCCAGCTCTTGAACACGCCACGTTTTTCCGTGACTGCCAGCGAGTGAATCAGCGCGGTGCCGACCAGCCATGGCATGAACGAGGCGTTTTCCACCGGATCCCAGAACCACCAGCCGCCCCAGCCGAGTTCGTAGTACGCCCACCATGAACCGAGGGTGATGCCGATGCCGAGGAAGGCCCATGCGACAATCGTCCAAGGGCGCGACCAGCGTGCCCAGGCGGCGTCGAGACGACCACCGAGCAGTGCGGCAATGGCGAAGGCGAACGCCACCGAGAAGCCGACGTACCCCATGTAGAGCATCGGCGGATGCACAATCAGGCCGATGTCTTGCAGCAGCGGATTGAGGTCACGACCGTCGGCCGGAATCTGCGGCAGGATCCGCGAGAACGGGTTGGAGGTGAGGATCAGAAACAACAGGAAACCGGTGCTGATCATGCCCATCACCGCCAGTACGCGAGCGAGCATGACTTGCGGCAACTGCCGGGAGAACACCGACACGGCGAAGGTCCAGCCACCGAGGATCAACGCCCACAGCAGCAGCGAACCTTCGTGGGCGCCCCACACCGCGCTGAACTTGTAATACCACGGCAAGGCGCTGTTGGAGTTCATCGCGACATAACCGACCGAGAAATCGTCGGTCATGAACGCGTAGGTCAGGCAACCGAAGGCAAACAGCAGGAACGCAAACTGACCCCACGCCGCCGGCTGGGCCAGGCCCATCCACATGCGGTCACCGCGCCACGCACCGAACAGCGGCACCACGGCCTGCACCAGCGCAAAACACAGCGCCAGAATCATCGCCAGATGGCCGAGCTCGGGAATAAACAGTGCAGAAGTCATCGATCAACCCTCCTTCGCTGGGGTCGGTGCCGATTGACCACTGTCTTTCAGCGCTTTGGTCACTTCCGGCGGCATGTACTTCTCGTCGTGCTTGGCCAGCACTTCATCGGCCACCACCACGCCGTCGGCGTTAAGTTTGCCCAGGGCGACAATGCCCTGCCCTTCGCGGAACAGATCCGGGAGGATCCCGCGGTAGGTGATGGTCACGGCTTTGTTGAAGTCGGTGACAACGAATTTGACGTCCAGCGAGTCCGGCGAACGTTGCAGCGAGCCCTTCTCGACCATGCCGCCGGCGCGGATGCGCGTGTCGTGCGGCGCTTCACCGTTGGCGATCTGGGTCGGCGTGTAAAACAGGTTGATGTTTTCCTGCAGGGCGCTCAGGGCCAGGCCGACGGCAGCGCCGACCCCGACCAGGATCGCCAGAATGAGGGTCAGACGTTTTTTGCGCAGCGGATTCACTTGCCGTTCTCCCGGCGCAGACGACGCGCCTCTTGTTGCAGATAGCGCTTGCGGGCCGCGATCGGTGCGACCACGTTGAGGATCAGCACCGTCAGACAGATGCCGTAGGCCGACCAGACATACAGGCCATGGTGGCCCATGGCGAGGAAGTCGCCGAATGAAGCAAAACTCATCGCGCGGCCTCCAGGCTGTTCTGCACTTCTTCTTTGACCCAACTGGCGCGGGCTTCGCGCTTGAGCACTTCGAGGCGCATGCGCAACAACAGCACGGCGCCGAAGAAGCAGTAGAACCCCAGCACCGTCAGCAGCAGCGGCAGCCACATTTCGGCGGGCATCGCGGGTTTTTCCGTAAGGGTGAAGGTCGCGCCCTGGTGCAGGGTGTTCCACCACTCCACCGAGTACTTGATGATCGGAATGTTGATCACCCCGACGATCGCCAGCACCGCGCAGGCCTTGGCGGCGCTGTCGCGGTTGCTGATGGCGTTGCCCAGCGCAATCACCCCGAAATACAGGAACAGCAGAATCAGCATCGACGTCAGCCGCGCATCCCAGACCCACCACGAGCCCCAGGTCGGCTTGCCCCAGATCGCCCCGGTGACCAGCGCCACGGCGGTCATCCACGCGCCGATCGGCGCCGCGCATTGCAGGGCGACGTCGGCCAGTTTCATTTTCCACACCAGCCCGACCACGCCGCATACCGCCAGCATCACGTAGATCGACTGCGCCAGCATCGCCGCCGGCACGTGGATGTAGATGATGCGGAAGCTGTTGCCCTGCTGATAATCCGGCGGCGCGAAGGCCAGGCCCCAGACGACGCCAACGCTGATCAGCAGCAACGCGGCGATGCTCAGCCACGGCAGAAACCGGCTGCTGATGCCGTAGAACCACTTGGGCGAGCCGAGCTTGTGAAACCAGGTCCAGTTCATACTGTTTCCATCACGGGTGCCGCTCATCGGTGTGAGCAGTCTCAGGGTCTTTGCTGGTTAAATTTTAACCAGACCTCATTATTCGCCGACGCTGATCTTCAGGCCAGCAGCTATTGCAAAAGGTGTCAGGGTGATCGCCAGGGCGGTCAGGCTACCCAGCCACAGCAGATACCCGGTCGCCGGCATGCCTTGCAAGGCGGCCTGCAAGGCGCCACTGCCCAGGATCAACACCGGGATGTACAACGGCAGAATCAGCAACGCCAGCAAAAGGCCGCCGCGTTTCAAACCAACCGTCAGCGCCGCGCCCACCGCACCGAGCAGGCTCAGCACCGGTGTACCCAGCAGCAACGACAACAGCAACACCGGCAGGCAGGCGACCGGCAAACCGAGCATCAACGCCAGCAACGGCGAGAGCAGAACCAGTGCCAGTCCCGAGAACAGCCAGTGTGCCAGCACCTTGGCCAGCACCAGTAGGGGCAGCGGGTGCGGCGAAAGGACCCACTGTTCCAGGGAGCCATCTTCGAAATCACTGCGAAACAGTCCGTCCAGCGAAAGCAGGACCGACAACAACGCGGCCACCCAGACTAACCCCGGGGACAGGTTTTGCAAGACTTGAGTTTCCGGGCCGACGGCCAGCGGGAACAAGGCGATGACGATGGCGAAGAAAATCAGCGGATTGGCCAGTTCCGCCGGGCGACGAAACAGCAAACGGGACTCACGGGCAACCAGCAGGCCGAACACACTCATACTGCCCAGTTCCCCAGATCGATATCGCGATAACCGGCCGGCATCCGGCTCAGTGTGTGGTGCGTGGTCAGAACCACCAGACCGCCGCGCTCGCAGTGCCCGGCCAAGTGTTCTTCAAGCTGCGCCACGCCCTGTTTGTCGAGCGCGGTGAACGGCTCGTCGAGAATCCACAGCGGCGGGCTGTCCAGATACAGCCGCGCCAGCGCCACGCGGCGTTGCTGACCGGCGGACAGGGTGTGGCAGGGAACATCTTCGAATCCGCGCAATCCTACGGCTGCCAGCGCCTGCCAGATCGCCTCGCGCCCGGCCGGCCGATGCAGAGCGCAGAGCCAGGACAGGTTCTCTTCCGGGGTCAGCAGGTCCTTGATCCCGGCAGCGTGGCCGATCCACAGCAGGTTGCGCGCCAGTTCGCTCGGTTGTGCAGTCAAGGGCTGGCCGTTGAGCAGCACCTGACCGCTGGTCGGCTGCATCAACCCGGACAACAGGCGCAGCAGGCTGGTCTTGCCGCTGCCGTTGGGACCGCTGATCTGCACCATATCGCCACTGGCCAGTCGCAATTCGAGATTTTCGAAGAGCAGCCGCAGGTCTCGCTCACAGGCAAGGGCAACGGTTTGCAGGACAGGACTGGTCAAGGGATCACGGGCCTTATACGGTTCAAGTCGGCTCTGGCGCGGCCGTTAAAGAGATGCAGGATAAATGCAATGACGGTGCGAAGCAGAGAGCTGGATCAAACAATTGCTATGTTTTCTGAACGAAGCGCAAGACGCGCGGCATTATACATGCCGTGCCTTACTCCCAAGAGCGCAATTTCCTCAGGTTGTGTCCGCGTATGACAGGCGAAATGAACATCCTCCCGCTGCCGCCCACCACCCCGGCGAACACGCGTCCGCTGGTGATGAGCGGTGAGTTGCTCAAGCTGTTGACCCCGGTCGAAGGCTTGATCGGCGCCGGGCAAAGCGCCCAGGCCGAGGTGTTGTCACTCAAGCAGGCGGATCAGACCTTTCAACTGCTGCTCAAGGTGACCGTCGACGGCGGCCGGCAGACCACCGTGCAAGCCAGCAGCAACCTGCCGTTGCCGACCGGCACCAACCTGGCCGTCACCCAGCCGTCGGCGGGCAATCTGGCGATCACCGTGCAACAGGCGATTGCCAGCAGCGTCGCCGCCCTCACCCGCATCGACACCGCGCAGTTGCCGGTCGGCACGCTGCTGCAAGGCAAGGTGCTGACCTCGCAGACACTGCCGCAAGTGCCGGGACAGCCGACGGTGTACCGCTCACTGGTGAGCCTGCTCAACACCGCGCAAAGTGGCGCCACACTGGACATCGACAGCCCGACACCACTGCGCATCGGCACCCTGCTCTCGGCACTGGTCGAAGACTCGCAAACCCTCAAGTTCGTGCCACTGAGCAGCCGTCAGGAGCAATTGGCGGTGAGCCAGCAACTGCTCGGCCAGCAGACTCGCCAAGGTTCGCTGGACGGTTTGCTCAATGCTCTGCAAAACCTGCCGAGCGACGACGATCAGACCTCGCAGGATCTGCGCGCTGCCGTCACGCGCCTGCTCGCCAACCTGCCCGATGTGCAGCAAATGAGCACCGCCAAAGGCGTGGCGCTGGCCCTGGCCAACAGCGGCGCCTTCCTCGAAGCCAAATTGCTGACCGGACAGAATCCGGCGCTGGCCCCGGACATGAAAGCCGATCTGCTCAAGCTGATCGCGCAACTGTCGCCGGGTGCGCCGGGCAATGCCAGTTTCAACGCGATCATCGCCGCCAACACGCTGGCGCAAGCTCTGCCGAGCTTCGTGCGCAACGCCCTCGGCACCCTCGGTCAGGTCAGCGCCAAACCGCTGCCCAACAGTTTCCCGCTGCCCGACCGCCTGCTGCAAAGCCTCGAAGGTGAAGGCGATCTGGAACATCTGCTGCGCCTCGCCGCGGCAGCCGTGTCGCGCCTGCAAAGCCATCAACTGTCGAGCCTGGAACAGACCGGGCTCACCGACGATGGTCGCCTGCTCAGCACCTGGCAGCTGGAAATCCCCATGCGCAACCTGCAGGACATCGTGCCGTTGCAGGTCAAGTTTCAGCGCGAAGAAGCGCCGGAAAGAGAACCGCAACCCAACGAACGCCGTGACGAACGCGAACCCAAACAGCAGCTGTGGCGCGTCGACCTGGCGTTCGACATGGAGCCGTTGGGGCCGATGCAGATTCAGGCGCAGTTGATTGCCGGCAGCCTGTCGAGTCAGCTCTGGGCCGAGCGCCCATACACCGCCGACCTGATCGAAACCAATCTGTTCGCCCTGCGTCAGCGCCTGCTCGATCGCGGGCTGAATGTCGGCGATCTCGATTGCCACCTCGGCACCCCGCCGCAAGGCAATCAAACCCGCCTCGAACACCGCTGGGTCGACGAAACCGCATGAACGATTCCACTGCTCCACGCCAGGCCATCGCCCTCAAATACGACGGCAACCACGCCCCGACCCTCACCGCCAAGGGCGATGAGGAACTGGCCGAAGAAATCCTGCGCATCGCCCGCGATTGCGAAGTGCCGATCTATGAAAACGCCGAGCTGGTGCGGCTGTTGGCGCGGATGGAACTGGGCGACAGCATTCCCGAGGAGCTGTACCGCACGATCGCCGAGATCATCGCGTTCGCGTGGAATCTGAAGGGGAAATTCCCCGAGGGGCAGGATCCGGATGCGCCGATGGTCGAGAAGGACGTTACCGAACGCGGGGATGATTACTAGGCCGCGCCGGAGACAAGCCCAGATGCACGCGCTCTCGCTCGATATTCAATTCAAACGCGCTCGCCACTGCAGGTTCGCCCATTCAAACCGTTGTGAGCGACCATAATCCTTGATCCCGACGGGCATACCTTGCTCGGACAGATTCAGTGCCTTGAAGCCGATTTTCCCGATTCGCCAGTAATACTCATGCACAGGATCGTTGACGCGATAGGGAAGCAGGATCTGCCTGCCCGTCCCCAGCCCATAAGGCCGCACGTCGGCCCAATTAAGCACGCTCGTCTCGAAAGCCGGAGACGAAGGCTCTTCGAACTCTCCGCCGCCAAGATTTGCGACTTTCCAGAAATTGATATCACTACCGTCTGATCGAGCGTGCAGCACCCATACATCGGTCAGTTTGGTAATCGGCGAATCCAGCACTGCGGTCTTTGAACGCGCAGAATAAAAGCCCGGCAACTCCAAGGCTTTCTCAAAATCCAGAGAACGGCCGCTACTCCTGTAGGTGAGCAGCTTCAAGAACTGTGCACTTGAATCAACAGCGAGCACATCATCTTTGCCATCGTTGTCCAGCCTGGCGCTGTAGAAGTGGGCCGGCAATGGGTTTTTTCGGGCATCTCCCCAGTGAGCAGGAACGCCCAGACTCGCCCCTTTATTCTCCATCAGCCAGAAATCGGACACTGTGTTATTCAGGGTTTGCACGATCAACACATCTTGCTTGCCGACGCCTCTGAAGTCGCCAGCCAGATATTGCTGAGCTTGCCGGTAGGCATGCCCTTGCTGAACCGAACGCCAGATAATCGGATCAGCAAAATGCCCGCCTTCATTCTTCAATAGCCTGAAAATGGTTTCGTCAGCTTTTCCGGGCGATATCGCCATCAGATCAGCCTTGCCGTCACCTGTGAAATCCGCCAGCAGATAGCGCGTAGCGTCGTAGCAAATCGCTGTAGCACACCCGGAATCAAAAGAGTCTGGATCAAATGGAGGTCTGTTCTCATACCATTTCTCGGATGCAATCGCGTCTGCGTCCAGCGACGTGACCCAAATATCGACACCTGGACCATCCTGCCGGCGCTGCACTTGCACCGTCCGGTTCGTCCCGTCACCGATGACATCCCCCGTCAGCGCCACTTCCATCGAATCATTGCTGTCGATGTTATCGACGCTGCGCACCCACAACGTAGAACCCGCAAACTCCATGCAATCCGCTATCAAGCTCGGCTGTACTCCGTCCAGGCATTGCCCCTGCGCTCCGGGAACATAAATTTTCCCGAAATCCCACGGAGTCCAGTGTTGAGAGGGCTCATTGCTTTCACATGCGCGTTCGATCAATTGGCCATTCTGACGCGCTATGCAATGGCCAGAGGCTGTTTTCAGCAGCGCAACTCCCCTGCTCGCGCCGACTGCAATGTCGGAGGGCACAAACGCCCAGCGCTGGTCAGCGTCTGGCTCACATCCATCCAGTGTCACCTGCTGCCCCAATCCATTGGCAACCAGGCACTGTTGCGTCTGGAAATTGACTAGCGGTCTGAAAGGGATATTGACCAGTGGCCCGGCGGCGTGAGCATGGCTGAGCGTGAAATTCAGTCGCGCCACCCAATTGCCATTCCAGGTGGCTTCACTGTACGCACTGCTGACTGGCTCAGCCCCTTCAAAGTGAAAGTAGCTGGCGACAACATGCCGTTTCGCCTGCACCGCTGCCGGGTCCACGTTAGGAGCGACGGCCGCCGAGGGATAGGTCTCGTGATAAATCACCGGGATATCTGCACTGATTCCGCGCAAGGCCAGGCGCGTCAAACGTGCCGAATAAATATGGTCAGGATGCTCCGTGTACGCAACGGTGTCCGGATTGAGTGCATACACCCGGGTGGCTCCTTCATTGACGATCAGTTCGGTCAAGAGCTGCACGAAAGATGTTCGACTGTAGAGGTTTACCGGACCTGAAGCCGAGTCCAGATAGGGCCAACTCCGAACAGTTTTATCGAGGTCGAGCAAATCGGCCAGCGGCACATCTCCACCACGAACGTCCCCTCCCGGCACACGCAAATATATGAGCTTCAATCCAGGTCGCTCATTGGCCTTGACGCTCATCACAATGGCTGAATCAGTGAATATCAGGTTAGGCGTCCATCCGGTCGCAAAACCCAGCATTTTTTCATAGGCTTTTCTCGACGCGCTTTCGCGCTTCAGCACATAGTCGAAGCCGGCGCCAGAACTGCCACCGTTCATGAAGATACTGGTCACACAGCCGCCGGCAGCCAGAACTTGCGAAATCCGCGGATCAATAAACAGCAGATCGTCGTCCATATGCGCAACGACATTGACCAGGTGGACACCGTGACAATTTTGCCGGTCGGCAATATTGGCTTCTGGAGCAAGCCTGCTGACCTGAGCCTGACAAGCCGTCAGGAGCAGCACGACTGCCAGCCACAGGGCGGTAACACCGGGTGACCGGACTTTTTTCACGCGCTCGATTCTGGCTGGCAAATGCATACCCACTCCACGATTGGCTGGATCGGTGAATTGGCGATCAGACGCGTCTGCCTGAAAAGCCGACGGGACTATCGCGAGTCACGAGCAGTGTGAGGAGCGATGAGCGAAATTCTCTACTGTCAGAAATAACAGTTCAGACAGACGGCCATGGGCGAATCAGGCAACAAAATCGAGCGCAAAAAAAATCGCCGGCATGACCGGCGATTCTTATTCAAATGACATGCCTCTACGCATATCAGCTTCTGTGCAGCTTGCGCATCAACTCCGCCTCAGCCTGGGTCAAGCCGCAGGACTGGGTCAGCTCATCGACGCTCGCGCCCATCCCCACCAGTTTCGCCGCCTGGGCGAACGACAGGCTCGACGGGTCGCGTTGTTCCAGCGCGACAATCTTGTCCGGCAACGGACCGACGACCGAGCGCAGCTCGTGCAGGGCTTCGCCCATGCGCACGTTGCCGTTCTGATAGTCGTCGACACGCTTGGCCAGGTCCTTGATGCGCTGATCACGCAGCGCGTCGCCCTGAGCCTGTTGCGCAGCGATCACCCGCTGCGCCTTGATGTACGCCAGAAACATTGCCAGCGTGCCTGCCCAAAAGAGGAACAGGACAATGACCGCCACCTCGAGAATCAATCAGATGCTCTCCAGTTCCGACCATTCTTCTTCGCTCATCATCTTGTCCAGCTCGACCAGGATCAGCAACTCGTTGTTCTTGTTGCACACGCCCTGGATGAACTTGGCCGACTCTTCGTTGCCGACGTTTGGCGCGGTCTCGATTTCCGACTGACGCAGGTAAACCACTTCAGCGACGCTGTCGACCATGATCCCGACCACTTGCTTGTCGGCTTCGATGATGACGATACGGGTGTTGTCGCTGATCTCGCCGCTGTTCAGGCCGAAGCGCTGACGGGTGTCGATCACGGTGACCACGTTACCGCGCAGGTTGATGATGCCCAGCACGTAGCTTGGCGCACCCGGTACCGGCGCGATTTCGGTGTAACGCAGGACTTCCTGAACGCGCATCACGTTGATGCCGTAGGTTTCGTTGTCCAGCTTGAAGGTCACCCATTGCAGGATCGGATCTTCAGAACCTTTTGCATTCGTCGCCTGACTACTCATACCCTGACCCCTCGAAAAAACCGCACTGGGCGGTGTGTGTTCTGTGTGGAGGCATTGAAAAATGCCTTCGCCTGACTGTTATGTCGGCTGCTATGTCGATTTATGTAGCGGCTTGTGGCCGCCCAAGTGCTTTGCCCCGCCGCTGGCGATCAACTCGGCCAGCGCGGCTACATCAAGTAATGCACACATGTGCTCGATCACCGTGCCGGCAAGCCATGGCCGCTGACCCCGGTGACTTCTCCATTTGATTTCATTCGGGTCCAGGCGCAACGAACGGCTGACCTGATGCACCGCCAGGCCCCATTCGTAACCTTGTACCGAAATCACGTACTGCAGGCCCTGACGGAAGTCATCGCGATAGCGATCCGGCATGACCCAACGCGCCGTGTCCAACACTTTCAGATTGCCGGCCTGGCTCGGCAGAATCCCGAGGAACCATTCCGGCTGCCCGAACAGCGGCGTCAACTCGTGGCCAGCCAGCGAATAGATCGAACCGAGGCACACCAGCGGCACCGCCAGCGTCAGCCCGGCAACATCGAACAACAGGCATTCGAAGGCTTCCGAGGCCCAGGCCGGACGGCCATCGGTTTCCACCGGTGGCGGCGTGTTGCTCGGTGGCAGGTGCACTTCCACCACTGGCGGCACCAGCGTCTGTTCGACGGGTGCCGGTGCCACCGGCGCCGGTTCGGCCACGACCGGTTCCGGCGCGGTTTTCAGCAATTGGGTTTGCAGCAGCGGTGCGAGTGTCGAAACCGGCGCGCGTGGCGGCTCGGCTTCTTCGATCAACGCCACTGGCGCCTTGGCGATCGGTGCGGCGGCAGGCGCGGCAACCGGGGCGGCAGGTTTGGTGGTTTTCTGCGCATCACGCGCCTGCTCTTCCAGTACCGCAGCCTGGAATTCATCCAGCGCCGCAGCACTTTCGACCACCTCGACCGGCGCCTCGACCGGCACTTCCACTGGCGGCAACTCGTCAGGGATTTCCTGCAGCAAGCTGTCCAGATAGGACTGCAACGCCAGTTGCGGACGCGATGTCAGCTTGATTGGGCGGTTCATCGGTCAACAGCGCCTGACAGGGAAACCGCGTCGCCAGCTTCGCGAGCAGGCTCGCTCCCACAGGATTTGTGCAATTCAGGCATGCGTGATCGGAACACGGTCATCTCAGGCCACCTGCGGAACAAGTTGTTGCGCCAGCAGATGCTTGAGCAGCGCGCGGTACGCCAGCACGCCACGACTCTTGCCGTCGAACTGCGAAGGCGTGACCCCGGCCCGGCTGGCGTCGCGCAGACGGGTATCGACCGGGATGTAACCCTGCCAGATCTCTTCGGGGAATTTGTCACGCAGCACGCGCAAGGTGCCCAGCGATGCTTGGGTGCGGCGGTCGAACAGGGTCGGCACGATGCTGAACGGCAGCGCCTGTTTGCGCGAGCGGTTGATCATCGCCAGGGTGTTGACCATGCGCTCCAGACCTTTGACGGCCAGGTGCTCGGTCTGCACCGGGATCACCAGTTGCTGGCTCGCGGCCAGAGCGTTGACCATCAGCACGCCGAGCAACGGCGGGCTGTCGATGATCGCGTAATCGAAGTCCTGCCACAGCTGCGCCAGACTCTTGGCGATCACCAGGCCCAGGCCACTCTGCCCCGGCGACTGGCGCTCGAGGGTGGCCAGTGCGGTACTCGACGGCAACAGGGAAATGCGTTCGTCGCTGGTCGACAGCAGCAACTGCCCGGGCAAGCCTTGCGGCACGCTGCCCTTGTGCAAAAACAGGTCGTAGTTGCTGTGTTCCAGGCTGTCGGGGTCGTAGCCGAAATAGCTGGTCATCGAGCCGTGCGGGTCGAGATCGACCACAACCACGCGCTTGCCCGCCTCCGCCAGCAATCCGGCTAAAGCGATGGAAGATGTGGTTTTACCGACACCACCCTTTTGATTGGCGACTGCCCAGACTCTCATTCGGTTCGTTCCTCCCGGCCGAGATGCTCGACCGAGACATAGCTCAGCGTATTAATGCGGGCGACGGAGAATTGACGGCACTCTCGCGTCCCGGCGTCTTGACCGGGGACGGTGCAGTTTGTGTGCCAGCGCGCTTCAATGCCGCGTCCGGTTGTGCATTGGCAGTACCGGTACCGGTCAGACTGCGGCGCACATCGAGGTTGCGCGACACCACCAGCACCACACGACGGTTTTTCGCCCGGCCTTCGGCGGTGGCGTTGTTGGCCACCGGCTGAAACTCACCGTAACCCACCGAGGCCAGACGCCCGGGGTTGACGCCCTGCATCGCCAGCATCCGCACGATACTCGCCGAACGCGCCGAGGACAGTTCCCAGTTGGTCGGGTACTGCGCGGTGCGGATCGGCTGATCGTCGGTGAAGCCTTCGACGTGAATCGGGTTGTCGAAAGGTTTGAGGATCGCCGCGACCTTGTCGATGATGTTGAACGCGATATCACTCGGCATTGCGTCGCCACTGCCGAACAACAGGCTGGAATTGAGTTCGATCTCGACCCACAACTCGTTGCCGCGCACGGTCATCTGGTTGGAAGCGATCAAGTCGCCGAACGCGGCACTGATGTCATCGGCAATGCTTTTCAGCGGATCGCTGGCCCCGGCGATACCGGCATCGACCTGCTCGCTGTCCTTGACCAGCGGCTTGGCCGGGGTCACGGTTTTCGGCCGTTCCTCACCGATCGGGATCGGCTTGAGCGAGCGATCGGAGTCAGTGAAAACCCCGATCAGCGCTTCGGAAATGACCTTGTACTTGCCTTCGTTGATCGACGAGATCGAGTACATCACCACGAAGAACGCGAACAGCAGCGTGATGAAATCCGCGTAGGACACGAGCCAGCGCTCGTGATTAACGTGTTCTTCCTGATGCCTGCGGCGAGCCATAGTCCATTACCCCCATCAATCCATGAAGCCCTGAAGCTTCAGCTCGATAGAGCGAGGGTTTTCACCTTCGGCGATCGACAAAATACCTTCCAACAACATTTCGCGATAACGCGACTGCCGCAACGCGATTGACTTGAGCTTGGCCGCCACCGGCAGCAACACCAGGTTGGCACTGGCCACGCCGTAGATGGTCGCGACGAATGCCACGGCAATACCGCTGCCCAATTGGGTCGGATCAGCGAGGTTGCCCATCACATGAATCAGGCCCATCACCGCACCGATGATGCCGATGGTCGGCGCATAGCCGCCCATGCTTTCGAAAACTTTGGCAGCCTCGATGTCGCGGGCTTCCTGGGTGTAGAAATCCACTTCGAGAATGCTGCGGATCGCTTCCGGCTCGGCGCCATCGACCAGCAGTTGCAGGCCCTTGCGCGAGTAGTTGTCCGGCTCGGCATCAGCGACGCCTTCCAGCCCGAGCAGGCCTTCCTTGCGTGCGGTAAGGCTCCAGTTGACCACCCGATCGATGCCGCCGGCCAGATCCACCCGTGGTGGAAACAGGATCCAGGCGAGAATCTGCATGGCGCGCTTGAAGGCGCTCATCGGCGATTGCAACAGCGCGGCACCGATGGTGCCACCGAGCACGATCAGCGCCGCCGGGCCGTTGGCCAGCGCGCCGAGGTGGCCGCCTTCAAGGTAGTTGCCGCCGATGATGGCGACGAACGCCATGATGATCCCGATAAGGCTTAGAACATCCATCAGATACACGCCTCGACGATGTGCTTGCCGATGTCGTCCAGGCCGTAAACCGCGTCAGCCAGATCGGCTTTGACGATGGCCATCGGCATGCCGTAGATCACGCAACTGGCTTCGTCTTGCGCCCATACCGAGCTGCCGCCCTGCTTGAGCAGACGCGCGCCTTCACGGCCGTCGGCGCCCATGCCGGTGAGGACCACCGCCAGAACTTTGTCACCGTAGGACTTGGCTGCGGAACCGAAGGTGATGTCCACGCACGGCTTGTAATTCAGACGCTCGTCGCCCGGCAGGATTTTCACCGCGCCACGGCCGTCGATCATCATCTGCTTGCCACCCGGCGCCAGCAGCGCCAGGCCCGGACGCAGGATGTCGCCATCCTCGGCCTCTTTCACGCTGATGCGGCACAGCTTGTCCAGGCGCTCGGCAAACGCCTTGGTGAACGCCGCCGGCATGTGCTGGATCAGCACGATCGGCGCCGGGAAGTTCGCCGGCAATTGGGTCAGCACCCGTTGCAGGGCAACCGGGCCGCCGGTCGAAGTCCCGATGGCAACCAGTTTGTAGGCTTTGCGTTTCGGTGCCGGCGACGACGCGCTGGCGGCTGGCGCACGCGCAGGTGCTGGAGCCGGCGCCGGACGCGTCGGAGCAGCAGCGCTGTGGCTGCTGAAACTCGAGGCCGCCGGGGCTGGCGCAGGCGTCGGTGCAGCGGCCGGAGCCGGCGCACTGTAGGCACTGAAACGACGATTGCTGCGCGAGATGCTGTGGACCTTCTCGCACAGCAGTTGCTTGACCTTCTCGGGGTTGCGCGAGATGTCTTCGAAATTCTTCGGCAGGAAATCCACCGCACCGGCGTCCAGCGCATCCAGGGTAACCCGGGCGCCTTCGTGCGTCAGCGAGGAGAACATCAACACCGGAGTCGGGCAGCGCTGCATGATGTGCCGCACCGCCGTGATGCCATCCATCATCGGCATCTCGTAGTCCATGGTGATCACGTCCGGCTTGAGGGCCAGGGCCTGATCGATCGCCTCTTTACCGTTGGTGGCCGTACCGACCACCTGGATGCTCGGATCCGCTGAAAGAATTTCCGAGACGCGGCGGCGGAAAAAACCCGAATCGTCCACCACCAGGACTTTGACTGCCATAAACACTCCATTAGGTGCAGCGGGACGTCGTCGCCCCGCTGCCCCGGATTCAAATACGCTTCGTCGCGTAACGCTTGAGCATGCTTGGAACATCAAGGATCAGCGCGATGCGGCCGTCACCGGTGATGGTGGCGCCGGACATGCCCGGAGTGCCCTGCAGCATTTTGCCCAATGGCTTGATGACCACTTCTTCCTGGCCGACCAGTTGATCGACGACGAAGCCGATCCGCTGGGTGCCCACCGAAAGGATCACCACATGGCCTTCGCGCTGCTCTTCGTGAGCGGCGGAGCTGACCAGCCAGCGCTTGAGGTAGAACAATGGCAGCGCCTTGTCCCGCACGATCACCACTTCCTGGCCATCCACCACGTTGGTGGTCGACAGGTCGAGGTGGAAGATTTCGTTGACGTTGACCAACGGGAACGCAAACGCCTGATTGCCGAGCATCACCATCAGGGTCGGCATGATCGCCAGCGTCAGCGGCACCTTGATGACGATCTTCGAGCCCTGGCCCTTGGTCGAGTAGATGTTGATCGAACCGTTGAGCTGGGAAATCTTGGTTTTCACCACGTCCATGCCGACACCGCGGCCGGACACGTCGGAGATCTCGGTCTTGGTCGAGAAACCCGGGGCGAAAATCAGGTTGTAGCACTCGGTATCGCTCAGGCGATCGGCCGCGTCCTTGTCCATCACACCGCGTTTTACTGCGATCGAACGCAGCACGTTCGGGTCCATGCCCTTGCCGTCGTCGGAGATCGACAACAGGATGTGATCGCCTTCCTGCTCGGCGGCCAGTACCACGCGACCGCCACGGGCCTTGCCCGAAGCTTCGCGCTCTTCCGGCGATTCGATGCCGTGGTCGACAGCGTTACGCACCAAGTGGACCAACGGGTCGGCCAGGGCCTCGACAAGGTTTTTGTCGAGGTCGGTTTCTTCACCCACCAGTTCCAGATTGATCTCTTTCTTCAGCTGACGCGCGAGGTCGCGAACCAGACGCGGGAAGCGCCCGAAGACCTTCTTGATCGGCTGCATCCGGGTCTTCATCACCGCGGTCTGCAAGTCAGCCGTGACCACGTCGAGGTTCGACACGGCCTTGGACATGGCTTCGTCGCCGCTGTTGAGACCCAGGCGCACCAGACGGTTACGCACCAGCACCAGCTCGCCGACCATGTTCATGATTTCGTCGAGACGCGCGGTATCGACCCGCACGGTGGTCTCGGCTTCGCTCGCCGGTTTTTCCGGCGGCGGAGCAGCGGCAGCACGGGCCGGCGCCGGTGCAGCAGCGGCGGCCGGTTTTGGCGCTTCGGCTTTCGGCTCAGGCTTGGGCGCAGCCTTAGGCACAGCGGCCGGAGCGGCAGCAGCCTTGGCGGCAGGCGCGGCCACAGTCGACGCGGTGCCTGCAGCAGCGGCGCCAACGTCGGTGAACTTGCCTTTGCCGTGCAGCTCGTCGAGCAGCGATTCGAACTCGTGATCGCTGATCAGATCGCTGCCGGCAGCGGCCGCCGCCGGTGCGGCAGGCGCAACCGGTGCCGAGGCGATAGCCGATTCCAGCGCTTCCACGGCAAAGTTGCCCTTGCCATGCAACTGATCGAGCAGTGCTTCGAATTCGTCGTCGGTGATGTCCGAGCTGTCGCCCGCCGCCGGTGCCGCCGGAGCAGCCGCAGTCGGTGCGACGGCGTCTGGCGCGAACTGGCCTTTGCCGTGCAGTTGATCGAGCAACGACTCGAATTCGGCGTCGGTGATTTCATCGCTGGCGGCCGCATCGGCAGCCGGCGCAGGTGCAGCAGCAGCAGCAGCAGCCGGGGCTTCGGCTTCGGCCTTGACGGCGTTCAGCGAATCCAGCAGCTGTTCAAATTCGTTATCGGTGATGTCGCCCGAATCGCTCGAATCGCCTTCGACGACCAGCTCTTCGATCATCTCGGCCACTGGCGAAGCCGGGGCTTCGTCGGCCGTTTGCGGCTCGGCCAGACGCGCCAGGGCGGCCAGCAGTTCCGGGGTTGCAGCAGTGATCGGTGCACGTTCACGGACTTCGCTGAACATGCTGTTCACCGCGTCCAGTGCTTCAAGCACCACGTCCATCAGTTCTGCATCAACGCGCCGCTCACCCTTGCGCAGGATGTCGAACACGTTTTCGGCGATGTGACAGCACTCCACCAGCTCATTGAGCTGAAGGAAGCCGGCGCCCCCTTTTACAGTGTGGAAACCGCGAAAAATTGCGTTGAGCAGATCTGCGTCATCCGGGCGGCTTTCCAGCTCGACCAGTTGCTCGGACAGTTGCTCAAGAATCTCGCCGGCCTCAACCAGGAAATCCTGAAGGATCTCTTCATCGGCGCCGAAGCTCATTAATGGGGTGCTCCTACAGGTCTAAAAACCCAAAAAACCTAAAATTCCAAAACTCTAGAATCCGAGGCTGGATAACAAATCGTCCACATCGTCCTGACCGGACACAACGTCTTCTCGTTTATCGGCATGAATCTGCGGACCTTCACCCTGCGAGAGATGTTTTTGTGGATCTTTTTCTGCAAGCATCGCGGCACGGTCGTGTTCGATGCCCGCAAAGCGGTCAACCTGACTGGCCATGAGGACGAGTTTGAGCAAATTGCTTTCGACTTCGGTGACCAGTTGGGTCACGCGCTTGATCACTTGACCTGTGAGGTCCTGGTAATCCTGAGCCAGCAGGATGTCGTTGAGGTTGCTCGACACCGCACGGTTGTCCGTGCTGCTGCGTGACAGAAAACCGTCGACCCGGCGCGCCAGTTCGCGGAACTCTTCAGCTCCGACTTCACGACGCATGAAGCGGCCCCAATCGGTGCTCAGCGCCTGGGCTTCTTCAGCCAGGCCATTGACCACCGGGGTGGCGCTTTCCACCAGATCCATGGTGCGGTTGGCCGCGGCTTCGGTCAGCTTGACCACATAGCCCAGGCGTTCGGTGGCGTCGGTGATTTGCGACACTTCCTCGGCCTGCGGCATGTGCGGATCGATCTGGAAATTGACGATCGCACTGTGCAGTTCGCGTGTGAGCTTGCCCACTTCCTGATACAGGCCGCGGTCACGGGTCTGATTGAGCTCATGGATCAGTTGCACAGCGTCGCCGAACCTGCCTTTTTCAAGGCTCTCGACCAGTTCGACCGCGTGTTTTTTCAGGGTCGACTCGAAATCGCCCTGTGAAGATTCGTTATGCTCCATAGCTCCCCCGCGCGTCATCAGCCGATGCGTTCGAAAATCTTCTCGATTTTGTCTTTCAACGCCTGAGCCGTGAAAGGTTTGACCACGTAGCCGTTCACACCGGCCTGAGCGGCCTCGATGATTTGCTCGCGCTTGGCTTCAGCGGTCACCATCAGCACCGGCAGATGCTTGAGTTTTTCATCGGCACGCACGTGGCGCAGCAAGTCGATACCGGTCATGCCCGGCATGTTCCAGTCCGTTACCAGAAAGTCGATGCTGCCGCTGTTGAGTACCGGAATGGCAGTAGTGCCATCGTCGGCCTCGACGGTGTTGGTGAACCCGAGATCGCGCAGCAGGTTCTTGATGATCCGCCGCATCGTTGAGAAGTCATCAACGATGAGGATTTTCATGTCTTTGTTCAATTCGACCTCCAAGCAGTCTTAAACGCGCCCAGCACCTGGACGCGCCACTTCAATCAATCGGCGCAGCACTCGAAGACTGTCTGGAGCACAACAGAGCAAGACCGGTGCCGTTCTCACCGCACCAGCCTCGTTCGCAGTGTCCCCACACTGCCTTCAGCGCGCTCGCCACTCCCCCAAACGCCCCCGCAAACGGGCCGCGCACTGGCTGTGTAACTGGCTGACCCGCGATTCACTGACGCCAAGGACTTCACCGATCTCCTTGAGGTTCAGCTCTTCGTCGTAGTACAGCGCCAACACCAGTCGCTCACGCTCCGGCAAATTGGCAATCGCGTCCGCCAGCGCCGCCTGAAAGCGTTCATCTTCCAGATCGCGTGACGGCTCAAGATGAGCACTGGCGCCATCCTCGTGCAGCCCTTCGTGTTCGCCGTCCTGCAACAGATCGTCGAAACTGAACAGCCGGCTGCCCAGGGTGTCATTCAAAATCCCGTAGTAATCGTCGAGACTCAATTGGAGTTCGGCCGCAACCTCGTGATCTTTAGCGTCACGGCCGGTTTTAGCTTCAATTGAGCGAATGGCATCGCTGACCATACGGGTATTGCGGTGAACCGAGCGCGGTGCCCAATCCCCTTTGCGCACTTCATCGAGCATCGCGCCGCGGATCCGGATGCCCGCGTACGTTTCGAAACTGGCGCCTTTGCTGGCGTCATATTTGGTCGAGACTTCGAGCAGGCCGATCATCCCGGCCTGAATCAGGTCTTCAACCTGCACACTCGCCGGCAAGCGCGCCAGCAAGTGATAGGCAATGCGCTTGACCAGTGGCGCGTAACGCTCGATCAACTCGTACTGCGCGTCACGTGCCGACTTCTTGTAGTAGTTCATACCGCTCGCGGTCATAACACAGGCCCTGCTGTTTGCTGCACGAGGCGCTCGACGAAAAACTCAAGGTGGCCGCGCGGGTTGGCAGGCAGCGGCCAGGTATCGACCTTCTGCGCGATCGCCTTGAACGCCAGCGCGCACTTGGAACGCGGAAAGGCTTCATAGACCGCTCGCTGCTTCTGCACTGCCTTGCGCACGCTTTCGTCGTACGGCACGGCGCCGACGTATTGTAAGGCGACGTCGAGGAAGCGATCCGTGACCTTGGTCAACTTGGCGAACAGGTTGCGCCCTTCCTGCGGGCTCTGCGCCATGTTGGCCAGCACGCGGAAGCGGTTCATGCCGTAGTCGCGGTTGAGCAGTTTGATCAGCGCGTAGGCGTCGGTGATCGAGGTCGGCTCGTCGCAGACCACCAGCAACACTTCCTGCGCGGCGCGGACAAAACTGACTACCGAGTCACCGATACCCGCAGCAGTGTCGATCACCAGCACATCGAGGTTGTCGCCGATGTCGCTGAAGGCCTGAATCAGACCGGCATGTTGCGCCGGGCTCAGGTGCACCATGCTTTGGGTGCCGGAAGCGGCCGGCACGATGCGGATCCCGCCGGGGCCCTGCAACAGCACGTCGCGCAGCTCACAGCGGCCTTCGATCACATCGGCCAGAGTACGTTTGGGGGTCAGTCCCAGCAGAACGTCGACGTTCGCCAGCCCCAGGTCAGCGTCCAGCAGCATGACCCGACGGCCAAGCTCTGCCAGCGCCAGAGACAAGTTCACTGACACGTTAGTCTTGCCGACGCCACCTTTGCCGCCGGTCACCGCGATCACCTGTACGGGATGCATGCTGCCCATGTTATTTCTTTACCTTGTCTTGCATAGACGGAGGCCACATTACTGGCTGCGCGTTCTCAACCGGAACAATGCATGGCAGACCATCGATGTAGGTACAAAAACGGTTCATTACCTCAGCCAACCTGCTTGGTCGGGCTGTGGTAGATATCAGCGAACATGTCAGCCATGGCTTCTTCGCTGGGTTCTTCCTGCATTTGCACGCTGACGGCGCGGCTGACCAGTTGATGACGGCGCGGCAGATGCAGATCATCCGGAATCCGTGGGCCATCGGTCAGGTACGCGACCGGCAGTTCATGACTGATCGCCAGGCTCAACACTTCGCCAAGGCTGGCCGTCTCATCCAGTTTAGTCAGGATGCAGCCGGCTAGCCCGCAACGCTTGTAACTGTGGTACGCGGCGGTTAGAACCTGTTTCTGGCTGGTGGTTGCCAGCACCAGATAATTTTTTGAACGGATGCCACGCCCGGCCAGACTTTCCAGCTGCATGCGCAGTGCCGGATCGCTGGCCTGCAGGCCGGCGGTATCGATCAGCACCACGCGTTTGCGCAGCAGCGGGTCGAGTGCCTGCACCAGCGACTGGCCCGGATCGACGTGCGTTACCGGCACGTTGAGAATCCGCCCCAGCGTCTTGAGTTGTTCCTGGGCGCCAATGCGGAAGCTGTCCATGCTGACCAGCGCGACATTCTGCGCGCCGTACTTGAGCACGTAGCGCGCCGCGAGTTTGGCCAG
The DNA here is from genome assembly GCF_004683905.1 of Pseudomonas fluorescens. Classification (NCBI taxonomy): domain Bacteria; kingdom Pseudomonadati; phylum Pseudomonadota; class Gammaproteobacteria; order Pseudomonadales; family Pseudomonadaceae; genus Pseudomonas; species Pseudomonas fluorescens. Next base: position 1,769,303 of record NZ_CP038438.1, on the reverse strand, counting down.
GGTGGTGGTTTTGCCCATGCCGGCCGGGCCGACCATGGCAATCACCCCGCCCTCTTCCAGCGGCTCGACTTCCGGTACGGCAATCATCCGCGCCAGGTGCGCAAGCAGCATGCGCCAGGCCTGACGCGGCTCTTCGATATCAGTAATCATCGCCAGCAGATCGCGCGACAACGGCCCGGACAGACCTATGCGTTGCAGACGACGATACAGATTGGCTTGCGCCGGACGGCTGCCTTGCAGCTGATTCCAGGCCAGCGTGCCGAGCTGCACTTCCATCAGTTCGCGCAGACTGTTCAATTCGAAACGCATCGAATCCAGCGCACGCGGATCGATGCCGGCGGACGACTGTGCAGGCGCGGGCGCTGGACGCGCCGGGGCGGCGTAAGTCGGTTCGCTCAACGGTTCGGCAGCGGTCAGCGGCAGGCCGGCCGTCAACGGCAGCCCGGCGAACAATTGGCGATTGGTGTTGCCGTCGGCTTCGCCACGCAGGCTCAGTTCGGCCTGGGCGGTCACGATGCGCGACTGGGTCTTGCGCAGCTCGTCCTCGAGTTCCATGTTCGGAACCCGTGGCGCCAGCGCCGACAATTTGTAATCCAGCGCCGCCGTCAGCTCGACGCCGCCGGCAATGCGGCGGTTGCCAATGATGGCGGCATCAGCGCCCAGCTCATCACGAACCAGCTTCATGGCCTGACGCATATCGGCGGCGAAAAAACGCTTAACTTGCATAAACCACTACCTCAGCCGTTGGGCCCTACTGTCGCAACGATGGTCACTTGCTTGTTGTCCGGAATTTCCTGGTAGGCCAGCACGTGCAGCCCTGGAACTGCGAGGCGACCGAAACGCGAGAGCATCGCGCGGATCGGGCCTGCTACCAACAGGATCACCGGTTGACCTTGCATTTCCTGGCGCTGCGCCGCTTCGATGAGCGAACGCTGCAGCTTCTCGGCCATGCTTGGCTCCAGCAGAACGCCCTCTTCAGAGCCTTGTCCTGCCTTCTGCAGACTATTGAGCAATATTTGTTCCAACCTTGGTTCCAAGGTGATCACAGGCAGCTCGGAGTCAGTGCCTACAATGCTTTGGACGATGGCGCGGGATACGCCGACGCGTACTGCGGCGACCAAGGCGGCGGTATCTTGACTCTTGGCGGCGTTGTTGGCGATAGCCTCGGCAATGCTGCGGATATCGCGCACCGGCACGTGTTCGGCGAGCAGCGCTTGCAGCACTTTGAGCAACTGCGACAGCGACACCACGCCCGGCACCAGCTCTTCAGCCAGTTTCGGCGAGCTTTTGGCCAGCAATTGCATGAGTTGCTGCACTTCCTCGTGGCCGATCAGCTCGCTGGAGTGCTTGTACAGAATCTGGTTCAAGTGGGTCGCGACCACGGTACTGGCGTCGACCACGGTGTAACCGAGCGATTGCGCCTGGGCGCGCTGGCTGACTTCGATCCACACCGCCTCCAGGCCGAAAGCCGGATCTTTGGCGGTAATGCCGTTGAGCGTGCCGTAGACCTGCCCCGGGTTGATCGCCAGTTCGCGATCCGGGTAGATCTCGGCTTCGGCCAGGATCACGCCCATCAGGGTCAGGCGATAGGCGCTCGGCGCCAGATCGAGGTTGTCGCGAATGTGCACGGTCGGCATCAGGAAGCCCAGATCCTGCGAGAGCTTCTTGCGCACGCCCTTGATCCGCGCCAGCAATTGCCCGCCCTGATTGCGATCCACCAGCGGGATCAGGCGGTAACCGACTTCCAGGCCGATCATGTCGATCGGCGTCACGTCATCCCAGCCCAGCTCCTTGGTTTCCATGGCGCGGGCCGGCGACGGCAACAGTTCCTGCTGACGCTGAACCTCTTGCAGCGCCTGCACCTTGGCAACGTTCTGCTTTTTCCAGAACAGATACGCGCCACCGGCCGCCAGCGCGGCCATGCTCAGGAACGAGAAGTGCGGCATGCCCGGCACCAGGCCCATGACCGCCATCAAACCAGCGGCCACCGCCAGGGCTTTGGGCGAGGCGAACATCTGCCGATTGATCTGCTTGCCCATGTCTTCCGAACCGGAAGCACGGGTCACCATGATCGCTGCCGCTGTCGATAACAACAGTGATGGCAATTGCGCCACCAAACCGTCTCCGATGGTCAGCAAGGCGTAAACCTTGCCCGCATCGGCGAAGGTCATGTTGTGCTGGAAGATACCGACGGCCATACCGCCGATGAGGTTGATGAACAGAATCAGCAGGCCGGCGATGGCGTCACCACGGACGAACTTGCTGGCACCGTCCATCGAACCGTAGAACTCAGCCTCTTGGGCGACTTCCTGACGGCGGGCCTTGGCCTGGTTCTGGTCGATCAGACCGGCGTTGAGGTCGGCGTCGATCGCCATTTGTTTGCCAGGCATTGCATCGAGGGTGAAGCGTGCGCTCACCTCGGAAATCCGCCCGGCACCCTTGGTCACCACGACGAAGTTGATGATCATCAGAATCGCGAACACCACGATACCGACCACGTAGTTACCGCCGATCACCACTTCGCCGAAGGCCTGAATCACCTTACCGGCGGCGGCGTGGCCGTCCTGACCGTGGAGCATCACCACCCGCGTCGAGGCCACGTTCAACGCCAGTCGCAGCAGCGTCGCCACCAGCAGAATGGTCGGGAACACCGCGAAATCCAGTGGCCGCAGCGCATACACACAGACCAGCAGGACGACAATCGACAGGGCAATGTTGAAGGTGAAGAACACATCGAGCAGGAACGGCGGAATCGGCAACATCATCATTGCCAACATGACCAGCAGCAACAACGGCACGCCCAGATTGCCTCGACTGAGGTCGGCAACATTCGAGCGAGCAGTGTTGAATAACTGAGAGCGATCCACCGGTTTTCCCCGTTCCTTTAAAGCAAACTTTTGACGCCCAAAGCAGGCGCACGGCGGCTACTGCAAGAAGCCTTCCAACTTTTGCCGGGGATTGAAATTGAGGTTTGCTTCAGGGGAAGTGTCTTGAGAGAAGCTGGGCGCCATGGAGCCGACCGCAAAACAGACGCAGGACGGCTATCACCATTAGCAGTGAACAAAAATCAGAAAAACCCGCGCACTCACGGATACCCGGCAGTCAAAATTTGCTCTGGATTTATCGCACCAAGACGCAAATCGCGGCCCACCAGGTAGCGCGTACCCTTACGGATCGGCTTCCCTCCCACGTCGACAAGCGCCTCCTCAGAATCGCCCAAAGTCACGATTTCCTCAGGCTGATGAAAAGGATCTTCGGGGTATGCCTTCAACACACTCAGTGCCCAGACAAAGTAAATGTCCGGCACATCCTGTGGCTCGATCTTCCGTTCGACCTCCGGCTCGACCTCCCATCGAAAGTCCTGCCCACCCGTGACCTGTAACTGATCACCGACCATGTGAAATTGTGGTTTGTGATAACGCGCCAGTAGGCCGGTGCCATTGCTACTCCATGTATCGGAGTAGTTGTTGGGCGAAGAGAAAACTCTGACCAACTCTTCAACAGTACCAATGTTGCCAGCGGCACTATTGAATCGGTTGTAGAGACTATGGTGGGCTACCCCGTCCAACCTTGGCTTGATCGCATTGATATACGAATCGAGATAGCCCGGCACATACGCATTGCTCATGTGCACGAAATGCGTGAAGTCCAACATCGCCTTAAAAGTGAACGTGCAAGCGATATGATCAGACTCTTTCGCCACCGACCCGGAAACGAATTCGAACCTCATTCCTTCAAGCTTTCTGTAGTTCTCTGGCATGACCTTCTCCTTGGCGAATGTTAAAGACAGGTCAGAAGGCGACTTGCCCGTGAAACCTGCCAAGGAACATGGAATAGCTGAATGCCCTTTGTGTCCACTGTCAGAACTAACAGGTAGAGGTCTTTTTCAGATAAACGGAAGGCCGCGGTCTTTTGATTTATCAGGAATCGCGCCGCAATGAACACAGATTGGGGGTATCACACAGATCCCCTGTGGGAGTGGGCTTGCTCGCGAAGAAGCCATCCGCGACACCACAGAATCATGAGCAGCAACTTTAAACGCTGGCGTTTAAAAGACACCTCCAGACACGCCTTGCGGGCTACATATTCTTGCGCCATTGCCTACAGCTACGCCAGAATCCGCCGGCTTGTGCGCCTTGGGGGCGGGTTCTATTGTGGGTCGGTCGCTGACGAATCAGCGACCGGGTCTCGCAGCCCGCTGATTTCTAGACGCACAACTTCCGTCCTCGTTTTATGGCGGCTGTACGTGGGAGACCTTTGGGTCTGCCGGTTCTAGAGTCCCGGTCTGCGACCCGCGTATGGCTGCCACCTCCCTTTCGTATCGCAGCGAAATGTGGCAGCTCCGCCGACTCTAGGAGCTTCACCATGATCAAACCAACACCCAACCCACCTGAATCCGACGCCACCTCCCCCTACGAATCCCTCGATTCAAAAAAGCTCCACGAAGCCGCCGACCGCGCCCTCGACCACTACCTCTGCTCGCCCGGCGCCACGCCCATTCAACGTAAAACCCGTTCGATGTACGCCGTGACCGCAGACTTCAAAAACGAAGAACTGCTGGCCGATGCCTGCGAAACACTCGCCTCGGCCAGAACCATCGCCAATGATTTCGCCCACCTCATACCGGCGTCCCAGCGCAGGACGCTGCTGGGCATCGCGCAACTGATCATGCTCGGCGAGCTGGCGGTGAATCGGGCGCTGGATAATCTGGAGTTGCCGCAGTAGCAGGGATCTGTGACAAGCCCTGAGTGAGGCGTTGCGGCTGCTGACGTCTTCGCGAGCAAGCCCGCTCCCACAGGGATTGGTGTCGATCACAAACCTGTGGCTGCACGCCGAACCTGTGGGAGCGAGCTTGCTCGCGAAAGCGGCCTCACCGCCGACACATGTCTTCAGGCATAAAAAAAACCGCCACCTCATTTAACCGGGCGGCGGTTTGTCGCCTCTTTCCTTCAGCCCACATGACCACTTGTCGGAAACCCGCCGGCACCTGTCAGATCTGACAGGTGCCTAATTCCTCCAACGCGCGCTCAATAACTCCGTCACCCAGCCCCCCGACCGGAGTTCGTCAAATGTCCAGCCAGCAACCCCCGCGAGCCCTCAGACCTCCGTACTTTCCGGCACTGGTCAACCTCAGCCCTGCCGAACACTATGACGGCGGCATACCCATCAGAGCCGTGGAAGGCGATCTGCAAGGCATCATTCCCGCCTGGCTGACCATGTCCATTGGCGATCTGGCCGAGGTGTTCTGGGACAATGACAGCGCCGCGGTCTGGAGCAAGACCTTAGAGCACGATGCCGAGCTCAACCAGGACCTGGTTTTCACCATTGCCAAGGGCCAGGTACTTGAGGGGGATGCCACGCCAGTGTTCTACCGGATCACGCGCAAGAACCAGGGCGCCCCGGAGGACTCGAAACCGGTCATGACCCTGCTGGTCAAACTCACGCGTCCCGGGGGGTACGATGACATTCCCGGCGATGACGGCCACTCCGATCTCAAGTTCTCCCTCTCTCATGACGAGGTCGATGAAAACCTGCCGCCCAGCGGGGTGACGATGCACATCGTGCCTTACCGCAACCTCACCCGATACGACCGCATTCTCGCCCGCTGGGGTAGCCAGCAAGTGGTGCATATCGTTACGCCGGAACAGGCCCAGGACCCGATCAGAAACCCGATCGAGGTTGTCTTCAGCCGCGCCGTTATTGACGATGCCGGGGACGGTGATCGTGTCGCGGTGGCTTATCAGGTCATTGACCGCTGCGGTAACTTCCCGGACGAACGCGCGCCGTGGTCGGCGACGCATTATCTGTTGGTGGACCTGGGGGGCAATCGGCTGGACGAACCGCAGGTGCTGGTCAACGGCATTCCAACCGACAGCATCGACCTCGACCAGCTCGGGGATGACGATGTGAACGCCCGCGTGTACATCACCAAGGACGATTTTGCGGTGGGCGACAAGGTGCTCCTGACCTGGATTGGCACCCCGGCGCAAGGCTCGCAGATCATCGTCGGGCCGCTGGAGAAAGAGGTGTTGTACGTGCCCTTCCAGCTCGATTTCCCCATCCCCAACGCCGCCGTCAAAGCCATTGCCAAAGGCGCAGCCTCGGTCGGCTATGTGCGCCGTCGCAGCAATGAAAGCGACCGCCGCTCAAAAAATGCCAGCGTCACCGTAATTGGCGACATCAGCCAGTTAGTCGCCCCCACCGTCGATGAGGCACCAGGCGGAACGTTGCCACCCGAAACGCCTTGGGCGACTGTGCAGATCCCTTGGTACCCCGGTCGCAACAGCAGCGACCTGCTCAACCTGATCTGGTGGGCCCAGGCGCCCGGTAACGACACCGTTTATTACGAAGATCCCCGCCCGGTCGGCAACGTAGCGGACAATCAGCCCGTCCTGCGCAGCGTGAGCAATGTCGAAATCCAGCGTTTCAATGGCCTGAACGTCAAGGTCTATTACGTCGTCACCAACAGCGAAACGGGGCTGTTGAGCGTTCGCGAGTCGCTGCCGTTCATGATGCAGGTCGGCGTCGCCCTGCCGACGTTCGACCGGCCGGAAGTCGAGGGCGCAGATGCCAACGACGTGCTCGATCCGGACAACGTGCCACCCACCGGTGCCACGCTGGTGGTGCCGTACCTCGGCACCCGCGACAAGGATCGTGTGAACTACCGTTGGCGCGGCTCTGCCAGCGGCGGTAGCGTCAGTAGTCATGTCGACCTGATCCCTGCCACCGCTGGCCGGCCTGTGCGGATTACCGTTGAGAAAAAATACGTGACCCCCAACCTGAACGGTACGGTGGTTGCCGATTACAGCATTCAGCGGGCGGGCGAGACGCTGGGGCATTCTCATGAGTTGACGTTGCGCATCGGGACGGCGCTGGGGGAGCTACCGCCACCGTTCCTTGTAGCACCGGCCAAAGATCCGATTGATGTCCTGGCCTACCCGAACGGCGTGACGGTGCGTATCGAATACCCAGAAGCATTGAGCGGCGACCGGGCACGCCTGGTGGAGGTCGATCCCCCAGCAGGCACGCCACCGTTTCCTTTGGTGGAGTTCAACAACAAACGGGTGGATACAGTATTGAACCCGGCGTTTCTGGCGGCGCGACATGGCAAGGTGATCGAATTGCGCTGGGATTTGAATCGCAATGATGAACAAGCGGGTGAATCAGATGCGACCAGGGTGACTTTGCTGAAGATAGCGGATGAAGACCCTCGGCTACCCTCGCCGAAAATCCCACAGGCATCGGATGACAACGTGCTGGATTTGAATTCTTTTGAAGGAAACGCTGAGGTTACCGTGCTGCCATGGACAGGCATCAGCACTGATAACATCGTGCAACTAAAACTTTCGGGAAAAGACGACAACAACGACGACTGCACAATTCCGATATTGACCAACCACAAAATAACAGATACGGAAAAAACCTCTGGAATAAAACAGACACTGACCAGAGAACAGTTGTTAAGTCTGGGACACGATACTGAGCTCACAATATCTTTAGAAGCACTGCCGAATCCCGCCAGCAATTTAACACCTATTATATTTCCACTATTGAATTTAAACCTATTGAAAATCCCTCCTTTAGTAATACTTGAGGATTTCGAGACGGGGGCAACTGGTATCAAACCTATTGGAACAGTCATGGATTTCCCAAGCATGACCGTTACGGTAATATCAGAACGCGCACTTTTCTCTCTTGGAGATTCTTATTCAGCAGCCCCACAAATAACATTAAAATATATAGATATTTATCCAAACGGAATTCTAAGACTCACACTAAAGCAAACAGCAAAAAGCATTAGATTCGGCACTTATTGTGCCTATCGAACCATTTCACAGTACAGATGCTACGACGAAAATTTAAATTTAGTTAAAGCCGTGCCCACTCCGGCACATGATGAAAAACATAAAACATGGGTTGACATCACAGAAACACCAAACAAGAAAATCAAATATATTGATATACACAATGGAAGTACTCGTTCATATGTAGATAACTTCTCAATGACCTGTTGAACGCCTTATCCTTTTCTGTCATGAACCGCCGAGCGCGACGCATGTCGCCGTGCTCGGCGTGCTCGGCGTGCTCGGCGTGCTCGGCGTGCTCGGCGTGGCGACGAATCCTACAGGGACCGATGGAGAGTACGTCCCAAACAGCCCCCAATTTTTTGTCTTTAAACCATACGTTTAAACAACACCTCCAGACACGCCTTCAAGGCTACACGCCCTTGCGCCATTGCCTACAGCTACGCCAGAATCCGCCGGCTTGTGCGCCTTGGGGTCGGGTTCTATTGTGGATCGGTCGCTGACGAATCAGCGATCGGGTTTAGCGACTCGAATTCAAGTCAAAGGTGCATCAGCGTTCCAGGCTTCGTTGCGGATCTGAATTTTCGCGATTTCGTCATGGTGGCTGTATGCGGGAGACCTTCGGGTCTGCCGGGTGCCTTTGACCGGTTCGCTAACCTGCGTACAGCCGCCACCCCTCCTGTTTAGCGACAGGTTGTAGCGGCTCCACTTCAAAGGAGCTTCACCATGAGCAAACCAACACCCAACCCACCCGAAACCGACGCCACCTCCCCCTACGAATCCCTCGATTCAAAAAAGCTCCACGAAGCGGCTGACCGCGCCCTCGACCACTACCTCTGCTCTCCCGGCGCCACGCCCATTCAACGCAAAACCCGCTCGATGTATGCCGTGACCGCAGACTTCAAAAACGAAGAACTGCTGGCCGATGCCTGCGAAACACTCGCCTCGGCCAGAACCATCGCCAATGACTTCGCCCACCTCATACCGGCGTCGCAGCGCAGGACTCTGTTGGGCATCGCGCAACTGATCATGCTTGGCGAGCTGGCGGTGAATCGGGCGCTGGATAATCTGCAGTTGCCGGGCTAAGAAGGCAGGCAAGAACCTGTGGCGAGGGGATTCATCCCCGATCGGTTGCGCAGCAGCCGTAAACCCTGAACTCGCGGTATTTCTGAAAATTTGCAGTGACAGGATTTGGGTCTGCTGCGCAGCCCAGCGGGAGCAAGCTCCCTCGCCACAGTGACTGCGGCAGGAGCCGACGTTTCATTGGGTCAGGCGGGGGAGCTGGCGGTGAATCGGGCGCTGGATAATCTGGAATTACCGGGCTAAGAAGGCAGGCAAGAACCTGTGGCGAGGGAGCTTGCTCCCGCTCGGCTGCGCAGCAGTCGTAAAACCTGAACTCGCGGTATTTCTGAAAGATTGAAGTCTGGGGCCGCTGCGCAGCCCATCGGGGATGAATCCCCTCACCACAATGACCGCGGCAGGAGCTGAAATATCTTTGGGTCAGGCATAAAAAAACCGCCACCCCGTTCAATCGGGATGGCGGTTTTTTATTGCGTTACTGTCAAGTCAGGAATCGCGCCGCAGATCCGGCGGGATCGGCAAATCGTCCTTCAGCGGATCCGGGCGCTTGCCCTTGCCGGCGCGGTACTGGCGGATCTGGTAGACGTAGGCCAATACCTGGGCGACCGCCAGGTACAGGCCACCGGGGATTTCCTGCTCGAGTTCGGTGGAGTAGTAGATCGAGCGCGCCAGCCCCGGCGATTCGAGGAGCATGACGTTGTTGGCGACGGCGATTTCGCGGATCTTCAGCGCGAGGAAGTCGCTGCCCTTGGCCAGCAGCACTGGCGCGCCGCCCTTCTCCGAGTCGTACTTGAGCGCGACGGCGTAGTGGGTCGGGTTGGTGATGACCACGTCGGCGTCGGGAATCGCCGCCATCATCCGCCGCTGCGACATCTCGCGCTGGGTCTGGCGGATGCGCTGCTTGACCTCCGGCCGGCCTTCCTGATCCTTGTGCTCGTCGCGCACTTCCTGCTTGGTCATCAGCAGTTTCTTGTGGGCTTCCCAGAGCTGCACCGGCACGTCGACGGCGGCGATGATGATCAGGCCGCAGGCCAGCCACAACGTACTCCAGCCGACCAGCGTGACGCTGTGAATGATCGCCATTTCGAGCGGCTCGTGGGCGATCCGCAAGAAATCATCGACGTCCGCCGACAACACCGCCAACGCCACCCCCAGGGTGATCAGAAATTTGGCCAGCGCCTTGAGCAGTTCGACCACAGCCTTGAACGAGAACATCCGCTTCAGGCCCGCGGCCGGGTTCATCCGGCTGAATTTGGGTGCCATGGAGCCGGCCGCAAACAGCCAGCCACCGAGGGAGATCGGCCCGATCAACGCCGCCAGCAACAGGGTGATCATGATCGGCTGGATCGCCAACAGCGCCATCTGCCCCGACTGCAGCAGGAACCTGCCCATGGCCCCCTGATCCATGATCACCTCGCGCGAGAGGGTGAAGTTCAGACGCATCAGCTCCATCAGGTCTTCGGCCAGCATGCCGCCGAACACCAGCAGCGCACCGGCACCGGCCATCATCACGGCGAGGGTGTTGAGCTCTTTGGAACGGGCAATCTCGCCCTTCTCACGAGAGTCCTTTTTCCGTTTGTCCGTGGGGTCTTCTGTTTTGTCCTGACCGCTTTCGCTCTCTGCCATGGCTCAGCGCGCCCGTGCCAGTTCGCGTAACAACTGCAAGGCCTCGGAGGCCAGCGGTTGATACTGATTGAGGATATCCGCCAGACCGACCCAGACGATGAACAGGCCCAGTACCAGAGTCAGCGGAAAACCGATGGAGAAAATGTTCAGTTGCGGCGCGGCGCGGGTCATCACGCCGAAGGCGATGTTGACCACCAGCAGCGCGGTGACCGCCGGCAGCACCAGCAACAACGCCGCCCCAAGAACCCAGCCAAGCTTGCCGGCCAGCTCCCAGTATTGCGCCGTCATCAAGCCGCCGCCGACCGGCAGCGTGGTGAAGCTTTCGGTGAGCACTTCGAAGACCACCAGGTGGCCGTTCATCGACAGGAACAGCAAGGTCACCAGCATGGTGAAGAACTGCCCGATCACCGCCACCGAGACGCCGTTGGCCGGGTCGACCATCGAGGCGAAGCCCATGCCCATCTGGATCGCGACAATCTGCCCGGCCACGGCAAATGCCTGGAAAAACAGTTGCAGGGAAAACCCCAGCACAGCACCCACCAGAATCTGCTCGGCAATCAGTAACCAGCCGCTGAGAGCAAGCGGACTGACGTCCGGCATCGGCGGCAGCCCCGGGGCAATGCATACGGTGATGGCCACGGCGAAATACAGGCGTATCCGCCGCGACACCAACGTGGTGCCGAACACCGGCATGACCATCAGCATCGAGGCGACGCGAAACAGTGGCAACATGAACGACGCCACCCAGGTACTGATCTGGGTGTCGGTCAACTGAAGCAGCGACTGCATGGCTTAGCCGATGACCATCGGAATGTTTTTGTACAACTGAATGATGTATTCCATGAACGTCTGCACGATCCACGGGCCGGCGACGATCAGGGTCACCAGCATCACCAGCAGACGCGGCAGGAAGCTCAGGGTCTGTTCGTTGATCTGCGTCGCCGCCTGGAACATCGCCACCAGCAAACCGACCAACAGGCTCGGCACTACCAGAATCGCGACCATCAGAGTGGTCAGCCACAGCGCTTCACGAAAGATATCGACCGCAACTTCCGGCGTCATGGCGAGACACCTCCGAAACTGCTGGCCAGGGTGCCGATGATCAGCGCCCAGCCATCCACCAGTACGAACAGCATGATCTTGAACGGCAGCGAAATGATCAGCGGCGAGAGCATCATCATACCCATCGCCATCAGCACACTGGCCACGACCAGGTCGATGATCAGGAACGGAATGAAGATCATGAAGCCGATCTGGAAGGCGGTTTTAAGCTCGGAGGTGACAAACGCCGGCACCAAAATGGTCAGCGGCGCCTGATCCGGGGTGGCAATGTCAGTGCGCTTGGACAGACGCATGAACAGCTCCAGATCGCTGGTGCGGGTCTGGGCGAGCATGAAGTCCTTGATCGGTACCTGGGCCTTTTCCACCGCTTGCTGGGCGGTGAGTTTTTCCGCCAGGTACGGCTGCAGCGCATCGTTGTTCACCCGATCGAACACCGGGGCCATGATGAACATGGTGAGGAACAACGCCATGCCGGTGAGGATCTGGTTCGACGGCGTCTGCTGCAGGCCGAGGGCCTGACGCAGGATCGAGAAGACGATGATGATCCGAGTGAAACTGGTCATCAGGATCACGGCCGCCGGAATAAAGCTCAGGGCGGTCATGATCAGCAGGATCTGCAGGCTGACCGAATACTCCTGCGCGCCGTCGGCGTTGGTGCCCAGCGTGATCGCCGGGATCGACAACGGGTCGGCGGCGAATGCCAGCGGCGCGGCCAGCATCAGGGCCAGCGTCAAGACGATGCGTAGCGCACCCATTACTTCTTATCCTTCTGATCCTTGCCGAGAATCTTCAGCAGATGCTGGGCAAATTCCGGGGTCGCTTTTTCGCTGCTGCTCGGCACTGGCACCGGCTCCTTGAGCACGTGCAGCGCGGTGATGGTGCCAGGGCTCAAGCCGAGCAGAATCTGCTCGTTGCCGACCTGCACCAGCATCAACCGGTCACGCGGACCGAGCGCACGGGAGCCGATCAGCTCGATCACCTGGCCCTTGCCCGCCAGCCCTGCCTGCTGCACCCGGCGCAGCAGCCAGGCGAGGAAGAAGATCAACCCCAGCACCAGCAACAGACCGAACACCAGTTGCGTCAGTTGCCCGGCCACGCCGCTGTTGACCATCGGCGCGGTGGCAGCAGGCACGGTGGTCGCCGTCGACGGCTCGGCGGCCAGCACGCTCAATGGCAGTGCCAGCAAAGCCCAGAGAAACCGTTTCACTCAGCGCAGCTTCTTGATGCGTTCGCTTGGGCTGATCACGTCGGTCAGGCGGATGCCGAACTTCTCGTTGACCACCACCACTTCACCGTGCGCGATCAGGGTGCCGTTGACCAGCACGTCCAGCGGCTCGCCGGCCAGACGATCGAGCTCGATCACCGAACCCTGGTTCAGTTGCAGCAGGTTGCGGATGTTGATGTCGGTGCTGCCCACTTCCATCGAGATCGACACCGGGATGTCGAGGATCACGTCCAGGTTCGGACCGTCCAGGGTCACCGGATCGTTGTTCTTCGGCACGCTGCCGAACTCTTCCATCGGCAGACGGTTGGAGCTTGCAGCGCCAGCGTCGGCGGCCAGCAGCGCGTCGATGTCAGCCTGGCTGCCATCACCGGTCTCTTCCAGGGCCGCAGCCCATTCGTCGGCCAGTGCCTGATCGTCCTGGGCGTTCATTTCGTCGTTCATCATGTGTCCTCGGCGGGCAACAATTCAGTTAAATGCGTGGGGGAAAAGCGCCGCTTCAGCGACGCTCGATCGGCTCGATCACCTGCAACGCGAGGTTGCCTTTGTGCGAGCCCATCTTGACCTTGAAGGCCGGTACGCCGTTGGCGCGCATGATCATGTCTTCCGGCATCTCGACCGGGATCACATCCCCCGGCTGCATGTGCAGGATGTCGCGCAGCTTCAACTGGCGGCGGGCCACGGTGGCGCCGATCGGCACGTCGACATCGAGCACGTCCTGACGCAGGGCATTGACCCAGCGCTCGTCCTGATCGTCGAGGTCCGACTGGAAACCGGCGTCGAGCATCTCGCGCACCGGCTCGATCATCGAGTACGGCATGGTCACGTGCAGGTCACCGCCACCGCCATCGAGTTCGATGTGGAAAGTAGAAACCACGATCGCTTCGCTCGGGCCGACGATGTTGGCCATGGCCGGGTTCACTTCCGAGTTGATGTACTCGAAATTGACTTCCATGATCGCCTGCCAGGCTTCCTTCAGATCGACGAACGCCTGCTCCAGCACCATGCGCACCACACGCAGTTCGGTCGGGGTGAATTCACGCCCCTCGATCTTGGCGTGACGGCCGTCGCCACCGAAGAAGTTGTCCACCAGTTTGAACACCAGTTTGGCGTCGAGGATGAACAGCGCGGTGCCGCGCAGCGGTTTGATCTTGACCAGGTTGAGGCTGGTCGGCACGTACAGCGAGTGCACGTATTCGCCGAACTTCATCACCTGGACGCCACCGACGGCAACATCCGCCGAGCGGCGCAGCATGTTGAACATGCTGATGCGGGTGTAACGGGCAAAACGCTCGTTGATCATCTCCAGAGTCGGCATGCGTCCACGGACGATGCGATCCTGGCTGGTCAGGTCGTAGCTTTTGACACTGCCGGGTTCGGCAGCGTTATCGGTCTGTACCAGACCATCGTCGACGCCATGCAACAGCGCGTCGATTTCATCCTGGGACAGCAGATCCTGCACGGCCATGTCGTGTTCCTACTGCAGTACGAAATTAGTGAAAAGCAACTGTTCGATCACCACTTTGCCCAGCTCTTTCTGCGCCACTTCCTGGACGCTGGCGGTAGCCTTCTGGCGCAACATCTCCTGGCCGACCGGAGTCGCCAAGGTGGCAAAATCCTGACCGGAGAAGAGCATCACCAGGTTGTTGCGGATCACCGGCATGTGCACTTTGAGCGCCTCCAGATCGGCCTGGTTACGCGCCAGCATGGTGATGCTCACCTGCATGTAGCGCTGACGGCCGTTCTGGTTGTAGTTGGCGACAAACGCCGGCGCCATCGGCTCGAAGATCGCCGGTTGCTTGCCGACCGGCGCAGCCTCGGCCGCTGCGGCAGGCTTGCTCTGAGCGCTGTGCATGAAGTACCAGGTCGCGCCCACGGACACACCGATCGCCAGCAGCAGAGCCACCACGATCAGGATGATCATCTTGAGTTTGCCTTTGGTCGCGGGGTCTTTTACAGCTGCTGCTTCGCTCTTCGCCATGCCAATAATCCGTCACTAATCGGGTTTTCACAGTCGCACGGCAAGGCAAGAGCAAGTGTTATGCCAGAAGTGTCGGAGGTAACGCTAAAGTCAAAAGCCACCCTCACCCCAGCCCTCTCCCGGAGGGAGAGGGGGCTGACCGAGGTGTCAGGCGTCAAACATCGACCTGAAAGACCGAGTCGATTATGGATTCACAGCGCAAGTATCCGGTCGGCGTACTTCGCGAGCATCCTCCAATCGGTCCCCTCTCCCTGTGGGAGAGGGCTAGGGTGAGGGGCTCTTGATTTTGCTCAGGCGTAATAGTCGACGGCGCTACTGCCGATCACGCTGGTGGTTTGCGCAGCAGCTTCCGCCACGGCCGCCGGCGTCAGCTCCTCTTCCGCCGAATCCAGTCGACCACCCGCAGCGCTGGTGCGACCACTCTGGCCCTGCTGCGCCTGTTCCTGACCCTGCTGACCCTGCCAGCCACGGCTCTGGTCGGAGACATTGACGTCGACCTGGCCCATGCCCTGCTGGGTGAACATGTCACGCAAGCGATGCATCTGACCGTCGAGCGCTTCGCGCACGCTTGGGTGCGCGCTCATGAAGGTCACCTGGGTCTGCTGGTCCGGAACCATGTTGACCCGAATATCCAGACGCCCGAGTTCCGCCGGCTGCAATTGAATATCCGCCGCCTTCAGGTTGGCGCTGGACAGGTACATGACGCGGTTGACGATTTCTTCGGTCCAGCCGCTCTGATGCATGGCGATCGGTTGATTCACCGGCACCGCGTTCGCGGTTTTCGGAGTGGCCGCCTGAGTCAGCGCCGCCAGACGGTTGGCGAAATCATCGACACGGGTGTCGCTGGTAGCAGCCTTCAGATCTTTCAGGCCATCGTCTATCAGGCCGCTGAAGGCCTTTTCACCATTCTGACTGGTGCTGTCCTTGTCGGCCTGCACGTCGAGCATGCTCGCCATGCCGGCAGCGAAGTTCTGCGCCGCAGTCAATTCACCGTCGGCCTGAGTCTGGGCCGGTGTAGCTTTGGGTTGGGCCTGGCTGCTGGCGGAAATGTGCCCGCCCTGCTCCATCGCCATACGCAGCGCCGGCAACGAGTCGAGTGGATCGGCCGCTGGGTCGAACGCGCTATCGGTTGATGCCGCCGGATCTTTGACCACGGCTGGCGCCAAAGTGGCGGCCACGACCGGCGTTTCAGTTTTGGCCGGTTCCGGTGTTGCAGCGACTGGCGCTGCCACCACCGGCGCGGTCACCAGCGGCTGCACGGTTTGCGCAAGTGCCGGATCCAGCGCCGGATCCACCGGGGTGGTGTCGGCCACTGGCGTCTGCGCGCTGTCGGCAGCAGCATCGGCGGCGGCCTTGTCAGCGGCGGCCTGATCATCGGTGGTGGTCGACGCGGTCTTGTCGGCAGGCAAGGCATTGCCGCTATCGGCAACGGTCTGTTGCGTGGCGGCAGACTTATCCTTGGCGAAATCTTTCTTGTCGCTGTTGTCGGCAACCTTGTCGCGCGCCGGTTTCAACGAACTGTCAGAGTTCGCAAGAGTCTTTTTCGGGCCTTGATCGGCGAACACCTGAGCGAAGCTTGAGGCCTTGTCCCCGGTGTCTGCGGCCATGACCGGCGTTTTCGCGGCGGCGGCTTGCGCCTTGGCCTGGGCGGCAGATTGAAGAAGAACATTGGGGGTCGCAGGCATGACACGGTCTCCGCTGCACTGGGATCGTAGGTACAGTTGACGGTGATTATTGCAAGTGTCGGGCCAGTTTTGTCCGGCGCTTGCGAAAAGCGCCGGACGGCAGGGTTCAATGGGTCAGGGCGTGCTGGCGTTCGTCTTCGTAGACAGGACGGACTTCCGCGAATTCGCAACTGATGTCGGCCACCAGTTTGACGATTTCCGCAGGGCTTTTGCCTTTGGCATCCGCCTCCAGCTCCTGACAGAGCGTCGCCAACCGGACAGCCCCCATGTTGCTGGCGCTGCCCTTGAAACTATGGGCGACCTCGGCCAACACCTTGGCGTCGGCGGTCTTTTGCAATTGATGCAAGCGACTTTCAGAATCGGTCAGGAAGGTATCCAGCAAATCCGGATAGCTGTCTTCCATCACTTCGCGCAACGCATCGAGTACTTCGCGATCCACATGTTGGTCAGTCACTTGTTCACTCCTTGATCAAGAATCGGCGAATTATGCCTCAACCCTCCCAGAAAAACTCCACGCAAGCACTGCGACCTTCGTCCGACCAACTGGCGTTATGCCCTAACTGGCGGATCAGACTGACCCCGCGCCCCGACAGGCGGACACCATCCAGCGGCCGCTCCATCACCCGCGCCACGTCAAAACCCTTGCCGCTGTCCTCGACGCGGATCACCAGACAACCCCCGGCACCTTGCGGCTTCACCTGCAGATGCACGCGCACGTAACCGTCCTGCAGGGCTTCGAGCCGCTCGTTGCGCTGTTCATAGTAACGAGCGAAGCCACTGGCATCACGCTTCAGGCTGGAATCCAGGCCAAGAACACCGTGCTCCAGCGCGTTGGAGTACAGCTCGGCGAGCACGCTGTAGATCGCCCCGCCCTGGGTGCGCAAACCGTGCACTTCCTGCAACAACTGCAGCAGATACGGCAAAGGATTGAAGCGCCTGAGCGTCGCCCCGCGAAACTCGAAGCTTACCGACCAGTCCAGCGGGCACGACTGGCCGCTGTCGGAATACACCGGCGCCGACGGCATCACCTGCGCCGCCTCCAGCAAGCTGATCTCGACCATGCTCACATCGTCGCGGGGCTCGCCGCGAAAGGCGTGCAAGGCCTGCTCGATCTCGGCGAACAGGTTGTCCGGCTCACGATTGGCGGCAAACAGTTGCTGCAAACGCTCGACACCGAACAAGCGATCGTCGGCGTCAGTGGTATCGATCACCCCGTCCGAAAGCAGGAACACCCGGTCACCCACGGCCATGGTCTGTACTTCGGTGCGATCATCAAACGCTTGCGGACTGAGCACCCCCAGCGGCAAATGGCGCGCCGCCAGCGGCACACGTTCGCCGGTGGCAATCCGATGCAGATAACCGTCAGGCATGCCGCCGTTCCACACCTCTACCGAACGCCGCTGAAAACTCAGACAAAGCATGGTCGCGCAGCAGAACATGTCCACCGGCAGGATGCGCTTGAGCTTGGCGTTCATCTCGCGCAGGGTTTCAGCCAGGCCGTAGCCCTTGGCGGTCATGCCGTAAAACACTTCGGCGAGCGGCATCGCCCCCACCGCTGCCGGCAAGCCGTGGCCGGTGAAATCACCGAGCAGCACATGCATGTCGCCGGCCGGGGTATAGGCCGCCAGCAGCAGGTCGCCGTTGAACAACGCATAGGGCGATTGCAGATAACGAATATTCGGTGCACTCAGACAACCCGAATGCGCGACCTTGTCGAAAACGGCTTTGGCCACGCGCTGTTCGTTGAGCAGGTAATCGTGATGTCTGGCGATCAGGTCACGCTGTTGCAGCACCGTGGCCTGCAAGCGGCGCAAGCGATCCATCGCCTTGATTTTGGCGGCGAGGATCACCTGGTTGTAAGGCTTCGCCAGAAAGTCGTCGCCACCTGCTTCCAGACAACGGGCAAGCGCTTCGCTCTCGGTCAGTGAGGTCAGGAAAATGATCGGCACCAGGGTTTCCCCCGCCAGCGCCTTGATCTGCCGCGCCGCCTCAAAGCCGTCCATCACCGGCATCATCGCGTCCATCAGCACCAGATGCGGTGACTGTCGACGAAACATCTCCAACGCTTCGGCGCCATTGGCCGCCGTCAATACTTCATGGCCCTGACGGCGGACGATGGTCGCCAACAGCAACCGGTCGGCGGCGCTGTCTTCGGCGATCAGGATCGTCAGCGGCTCTTGCGCCTGCATGGCCGTCAACTGATGTCGAACAGTTTGTCGAAGTTGGAGATGGCGAGGATCTTGCGCACGTCGGAGTTGCTGTTGATCACGCGCACGTCCGACTCGTCGCCGCCGGCATGATCGCGCAGCAGGAGCAGCATGCCCAGCGCGGAGCTGTCGAGGTAGGTGGCATCTTTCAGATCAACCACGATGGAGTCGGGTTTCTGGTTAAGTCGCTCATAGGACTCGCGAAACTCCTGATGGCGCCCAAAATCGAACCGCCCCTTGACCGAAATCGTCAGTTTTTGACCATCCGGAGAGACTTCTGTAACGACTGACATTGACTGGCTTCCTTGTCATTGACGAACGTGTACAAGGTTTAGCACCTGGACAGGGTTGGGGCAAGGCTCAGCGCAGAAGCAAATGTGGGAGCGGGCTTGCTCGCGAAGGCGGTGTGTCAGTCAACATTGTTGTCTCTGACACACCGCCTTCGCGAGCAAGCTCGCTCCCACAGGGAGTTTTTGGGCAATTTGAAAAGGGTTGTGGCGCGGCAGGCGCTGCGACAACTGCTCCAGCAGCTTCTGCTCGCGCTTGTCTTCGAGGCGTTGCGCCTCTTCGCCGTAGCGCGGTAACCGTTTGCGCAGGAGAAGCTATGCCCTGCAGCCACTTCGCGACTGCCGCTTGTCGCCACTGTCAGATCTGACAGTAGACCGAGGAAAGAGGCATAGCCCTTAATCAAGCGGCAGCAATTTCGCTGCGCTCAGGTCAAAGGACTGCATCATGGACCCGCATTTTGAACGTTTTGGAAAACCGTCCCTGCATAACACCAAGTCAACAACAATCATCACTCATGATGAATACCTAAGTGGTAATTCCGGCGTGAAGGCGACCTACCCAGGTAAAGCAGGCGACGAACTTGCGTTTTACCTTGTGGCCGAAGACGCTGATACCCATAGAAAGTGGCAAATAAACCTTAGTGATCGGCCGGATTACGCTATACCCATCACTGACTACTGGGAATGGGAGTTAGTGGGCAAACAAATATATATGTTCTTCGACGTGATCCGTGACTCCAAACTCCTGGGTCGTTCCAAAGGCTTCAGCTTCACAATATTGGACAAATGACTCAGACCATCCTCTAGCACTAATGCTGCGGCGCATTAATACGGATCGTGCCGCGGCAAGCGCTGCGACAACTCGTCCAGCAGCTTCTGCTCGCGCTTGTCTTCGAGGCGTTGCGCCTCTTCGCGGTAGCGCTGCACCAGTTTGCGCAAGCCTTCGACCTTGGCAAACGCCTGCTGCCAGGCATCGCGCGCCTTGATCAGGTTGTTCTGGTGCCAGACCAGACTCTGGCGCTGCTGGTCGATCGCGGTGTCCAGTTGTGCCAGAAAGCCGTGATACCCCAGCAGCCATTGCCCGGAAACCCCGTCGCTGCCGCGCACGATCCACTGTTCCTGATAATCCAGACGAAAGGCGTCGAGGTCGGCGAGTTTGCTTTCAGCGACTTTGACCTGACCCTGAAAGTAACCTAGGCGTTGCACGGCGGTTTTCTCGGCCTGTTCGGCCATTTCCACCACCGGTGCCAGACGCGCAGCTCGGCTCACGGCCATGGCCGGTTACCCGCCCGCCGCAGGCGCGAACAGGGTTTCGAGGTAAGCCTGGCTCTCGCCCATATTGATCTTGTCGTTCAGCCCCTGCCGCTGGTAGCGGGTCAGTTGCGGTTGCAGCGAGATCGCCAGATCGGTCTCGCGGTCGCCACCGGCGACGTAAGCGCCGACACTGATCAGATCGCGGCTCTGCTGATAGCGCGACCACAGCTGCTTGAAGTACTGCGCGCGCTGCATGTGCTCCGCCGAGACCACGGCCGGCATCACCCGGCTGATCGACGCTTCGATGTCGATGGCCGGGTAGTGCCCTTCCTCGGCCAGCCGCCGGGACAACACGATGTGGCCGTCGAGCACGCCCCGCGCCGAGTCGGCAATCGGATCCTGCTGGTCATCGCCTTCGGACAATACGGTGTAGAACGCGGTGATCGACCCCCCGCCCTTCTCCGCATTACCGGCGCGCTCCACCAGTTTCGGCAGTTTGGCAAATACCGAGGGCGGATAGCCCTTGGTCGCTGGCGGCTCACCGATGGCCAGGGCGATTTCCCGCTGGGCCTGGGCGAAACGGGTCAGCGAATCCATCAGCAACAGAACGTTTTTGCCCTTGTCGCGGAAATACTCGGCGATGCGCGTGCAGTACATCGCCGCGCGCAGACGCATCAGCGGCGCATCGTCCGCCGGCGAGGCGACGACCACCGAACGCTTGAGGCCTTCTTCACCGAGGATGTGCTCGATGAATTCCTTAACTTCTCGACCCCGCTCACCGATCAGACCGACGACGATAATGTCGGCCTCAGTGAAACGGGTCATCATGCCCAGCAGCACCGATTTACCGACACCGGTACCGGCGAACAGGCCCAGACGCTGACCACGCCCGACCGTCAGCAAACCGTTGATGCAACGGATGCCGACATCCAGCGGTTCGTGGATCGGGTCGCGGTTGAGCGGGTTGATTGTCGGGCCGTCCATCGGCACCCAGTCTTCAGCCTTCATCCCGCCCTTGCCGTCCAGCGCGCGTCCGGCGCCATCAAGCACGCGACCGAGCATGCTCATGCCCATCGGCAGGCGACCGGTTTCGGCCAGCGGCACCACACGGGCGCCCGGGGCAATGCCGGCGACGCTGCCGACCGGCATCAGAAAGACTTTGCTGCCGGAAAAACCCATGACTTCCGCTTCCACCTGGGACGGGTGATAGCTGTCGTCATTGATCACCAGGCAGCGCGTGCCCATGGCGGCGCGCAGGCCTTCGGCTTCGAGGGTGAGGCCGACCATGCGCAGCAGGCGGCCTTCGAGAATCGGCGCGCCGGCGATTTCAGTGGCGTCGGCATAGGTGCTGAGGCGCTTGGCGAAACTGGTGCGTTCAAGGCGCATCGGGGGTGTCCGCGAGCGGCTCTTCAGGCGCAGCCGTCAGTTGGCTTTCTTCAGGAATGTCCAGGCTCAGGTCCGGCGCGGCCGGGTGCAGAGCCTGTTCGTGCAACTGGTCGAACAGTTTGGCCATGACCTGGGTCACGCGGGTCTCGATGCTGGCGTCGATGCGGCTGTGCTCGGTTTCAACCCGGCAACCGCCCGGCAGCAGCGAGTCGTCTTCGACGATGCGCCAGGATTCCTCATGACGCTCGCGCAAGGCCTTGGCCTGCTCGAAGTCCTGCGGATTGACGTACAGACGCACGTTGTCCACGCCCAACGGCAGCAGCTTGAGCGCGTCGCGCATGACGTGTTCGATCTGGCTGGAATCGATGGCCAATTCGCGCTTGATCACCTGTCTGGTGATGTGTTGCACGAGGTCGACCAGCGACTTTTCGATCTGCGTGTCTTGCTCGGCAATCGGCTCGAACAGATGGGTCATCAGTTGCTCGAGGCTGGCCAGTTTCGCCGCCAGCGCCACTTCGGCTTCCTGACGCACCTTGAGCGTGGCGCTGTGAAAACCTTCCTTCTCGCCGATGCCAAAGCCCTCGTTGTAAGCCTCCTGACGGATGCTTTCGAGTTCTTCCAGGGTCAGTGGCTGGACTTCTTCCAGCGGCACTTCTTCCATTTCCGGCGGTTCGGGCTCCGGTTCCGGCTCGGGTTCCGGTTTTGGCGGATCGAAGCTGGGCAGCGCCCAGGATTCGAAACCACGGACATCGCGGGCGCGGATCAGATCCGTCACTGACTCGTCATGCTTGTCCATGGGCTTAGATCATTTCCTCGCCGCCCTTGCCACCGAGCACGATTTCGCCGGCTTCGGCCATGCGACGGGCAATGGTGAGGATTTCTTTCTGCGCGGTTTCCACGTCGCTGACGCGCACCGGGCCTTTGGCTTCGAGGTCGTCGCGCAACAGTTCGGCCGCACGCTTGGACATGTTCTTGAAGATCTTTTCTTTGACGCCTTCGTCCGAGCCCTTGAGGGCCAGCACCAGCACGTCGGAGGACACTTCGCGCAACAGCGCCTGGATGCCGCGGTCGTCGACGTCGGCGAGGTTGTTGAACACGAACATGAGGTCTTCGATCTGACCGGACAGGTCTTCGTCGACTTCGCGGATCGAGTCCATGAGCTGGCCTTCGATCGAGCTGTCGAGGAAGTTCATGATGTCCGCCGCACGCTTGATGCCACCCAGGGTGGTGCGCGAGGCATTCGAGTTGCCGGAGAACTGCTTCTCGAGAATCTGGTTCAGCTCTTTCAGCGCAGCCGGTTGCACGGTGTTCAACGACGAGACGCGCAGGATGATGTCCAGACGCACCTTGTGGTCGAAGTTGCCCAGTACTTCACCGGCCTGATCCGGGTCGAGGTACGCCACCACGATCGCCTGGATCTGCGGGTGTTCGTAACGGATCACGTCGGCAACAGCGCGCGGCTCCATCCATTTCAGGCTGTCGAGGCCGCTGGTGTTGCCACCGAGCAGGATGCGGTCGATCAGGCCGTTGGCCTTGTCTTCACCCAGCGCCTGGGTGAGCATTTTGCGCACGTAGTCGTCGGAGCCGACGCCGAGGCTGGTCTGGTCGCCGACGATATCGACGAACTCGCTCATGACCTGCTCGACCTGCTCGCGATGGACGTTGCCCATCTGGGCCATGGCCACACCGACCCGCTGAACCTCTTTCGGGCCCATGTGGCGCAGCACTTGCGCGGCATCGGTCGAACCCAGGGACAGCAGCAGAATCGCGGCTTTGTCGACCTTGTTCAGTTTGACGGTTGCGGCTCGGTTATCACTCATCTGCGTTAATCCACTCTTTCACGACCTGAGCCACGCGACCCGGATCCTCGGCCACCAAGCTCTTGATTGCATTCAGTTGTGCGTCGTAACCCTCACTCGGGCTCGGCAACAGAATGCTCTGCGGACCACCGAGGCTCACGCGGTCGTTGGCCAGGTCGCCGTCCAGGCCGCCCATGCCACCGAGTTCCACGTCGCTGCCCAGACCGGCCAGCTCCTTGCCTTTGCCGCCGCCGGTGATGTTGTTCAACACCGGACGCAGCACACCAAACACCAGCACCAGGATGAACAACACACCCAGCACTTGTTTGACGATGTCCCAGAACCATGGCTGGGAGTAGAACGGAATATCGGCAACCACTTCACCGCGTTCGGCGGAGAACGGCATGTTGATCACGCTGACGCTGTCGCCACGGCTGGCGTCGAAACCGACCGCGTCCTGCACCAGACGGGTGAAGCGCGCCAGTTCATCGGCGCTCCACGGTGCGCGGGTGGTTTCACCGTTGGCCGCATTGACCTTGACCTGATCGTCGACCACCACCGACACCGACAGACGATTCAGGCGACCCTGCTGCTGTTTGGTGTGGCTGATGGAACGGTCGAGCTCGAAGTTCTTGGTGGATTGTTGACGCTTGTCCGCCGGGTAAGGCGCGAGCATCGGCTGGCCAGTGGCCGGGTCCATGATCTGCTGACCGTTGGCATCGACCAGTGGCTGACCGGGTTGAATCATACCGGTAGAGCCTTGCGCACCACCGGTGGTTTGCGGGGCCGACGCCGGCGCCGGCGGCTGGTTGCTCAGGGCACCCGGCACGCCTTGCGGGCCATTGCTGGCGGTGCGTTGTTCGTTGACCGACTGCTCGCTGCGCAACGCCGGCTGGTCCGGGTTGAACTGCTCGGCAGTCGATTCGACGGCACTGAAATCGATGTCGGCCGAGACTTCAGCCTTGTAGCGATCGTTGCCCAGTACCGGCTGCAGAATGTTGTGCACGCGCTGGGTGAGCATGCTTTCCATGCGGCGGCTGTAATCGAACTGCTTGCCGGCCATGGTCATTTCGGAGTTTTCCGCCTGATCGGAGAGCAGGTTGCCCTTCTGATCGACGACGGTGATCTGCGATTTGCTCAATTCAGGCACGGAGGTCGCCACCAGGTTGATGATCGCCACCACCTGACCCGGCTCCAGCGAACGCCCGGAGTACAACTCGACCAGAACCGAAGCGCTTGGCTTGCGCTCATCACGCACGAACACCGAGCTCTTCGGAATCGCCAGGTGCACGCGAGCGCCCTTGACGTTGTTCAGGCTGGAGATGGTGCGCGCCAGTTCGCCTTCGAGACCGCGACGGTAACGCGTCGCTTCCATGAACTGGCTGGTGCCCAGACCCTGTTCCTTGTCGAGGATTTCGAAACCGATGTTGCCGTCGCTGGGAGTGACACCAGCGGCCGCGAGTTTCATCCGCGCACGGGACAGGTCGTCAGCCTTGACCAGCAAGGCGCCGGAGTTCGGCTCGACGGTGTAAGGGATGTCGGCGGAGGCCAGGGTGTCCATGACCTGCTTGGCGTCCATGCCGGCAAGGCTGCCGTACAACGGACGGTAATCCGGCTGCTGCGACCACAGCACCACGGCAAAGCCAATCGCCACGCTCGCAGCCAGGCCGACCAACAGGCCCACCTGACGCAGCATGGTCATCTCGGAGAGGTTTTCCAGGAAGGACAGGCCGAACAGCGGCGGTTTGCCGTCTATCGGGGTGGCCTTGGCCGGAACGTTATCGGCGACTGCTTCTGCCATGACTCAATCTCGTCCTTAAACCGGCATCTGCATGATGTCTTGATAAGCCTGAACCAGTTTGTTGCGCACCTGGGTCAGAGCCTGGAACGACACGCTGGCTTTCTGCGAGGCGATCATCACGTCCGTCAGATCGACGCCGCTCTTGCCGATTTCAAATGCGTTGGCCAACTGAGTCGACGCCTGCTGGGTATCGCTGACTTTGTTGATGGCCTGACCGAGCATGTCGGAAAAGCTGCTGCCTGCCAGTTCAGGGACGGCGGCAGTCGATTTCGGCGTGGCCATGGCGTCCATTTTCATGGCCTTCATGTCCATCATCAACCGATTGAATTCAATACCTTGGCTCATGGTCTACTCTCTTGGGCGGCCCGCAATTTTTTGACACTCACTCGGCGGGTACACAGGTGTTAGCAACAAGGGTGCCAGCTCGGCGGACTTATTCTATAAAAGCCCATCAAGGCACCGTGAAATCACTGTGGGAGCGAGCTTGCTCGCGAAGAGGGAGAATCAGTCGACATTTTCGCAACTGCCCCACCGCCTTCGCGAGCAAGCTCGCTCCCACAATTGACTGCGACAACTTTCAGGTAGCGAACAGATAACCTTCGACGTCCATCCCGGCATCACGCATCTGCGCCAGTTTGTAACGCAGGGTACGCGGGCTGATACCGAGCTTTTCCGCAGCCTCCTTGCGCCGGCCACGCTCGGTGCGCAGGGTGTCGATGATCATCTGAAACTCCCGGCGCCGCAGGTCATCGCCCAGCGCCCCGGCGGATTCAGCCTCGACTTCGATTTCGCGCACCAGCGGTTGCACCAGCGCCGCGGTGTAGGTCACTGCGCCGGTCAGGCAGAAATCCTGCGGCTGGATCAAACCGCCCTGCTGCAGAATCAGCGCGCGTTGAATCGCGTTATCCAGCTCACGCACGTTGCCCGGCCACGGGTAGTGGGTCAGGCAAGCCTGGGCTTCTGGCGAAAGTTTCGCCGCCGCATGCTTCATTTTATTGACGTGTTTGTTCAGCAACCGCTCGGCCAGCGGCAGGATATCGGCAGTGCGCTCGCGAAGTGGACGCCAGGCCAGGGGAAAAACCGACAAGCGGTAGAACAAGTCTTCACGAAAACGCCCCGCCGCCACTTCGCCAGCCAGATCACGGTTGGTGGTCGCCACCACGCGGATGTCCAGGGTGATCGGTTTGCGCGCGCCGACGCGCTCGACCTCGCGCTCCTGCAACACCCGCAGCAACTTGGCTTGCAGGCCCAGGGGCATCTCGGAAATCTCGTCGAGCAGAATGGTGCCGCCATCGGCTTGTTCGAACTTGCCGGCCTGGGCCGCGATGGCGCCGGTGAACGAGCCCTTCTCGTGACCGAACAGCGTGGCCTCGAGCATGTTGTCGGGAATCGCCGCGCAGTTGATCGCGATGAACGGCTGATTGGCACGATGGGAATGCTGGTGAATGTAACGCGCCAACACTTCCTTGCCGGTGCCGGACTCGCCGGAGATCAGCACCGTGGAATCACTGCGTGCCACCCGCGCCGCCAGCTCGAGCAACTGCGCACTGGCCGGCTCGACCGCCACCGGACCTTCGCAATCTGTGGTGCTGATGCTGCCCAAGGCATGCCGCGACACCAGGTCCAGCAGAGCCTTGGGCTCGAACGGCTTGACCAGGTAATCCGCCGCGCCCTGACGCATCGCATCGACCGCACGCTCGACCGCGCCGTGCGCAGTCATCAGCAACACCGGCAATTGCGGCTGCCGGGCACGCAGCAAACCGAGCAGTTGATGGCCATCCATGCCGGGCATGTTGACGTCGCTGACCACCAGACTGAACGCTTCGCGCTCGACCGCCTGCAACGCCTCTTCGGCGCTGCCGACTGCATGGTAGTCGTGGCCCGCCAGCAACAGCGTATCGGCCAGCGCTTCGCGCAACGAGCGGTCATCCTCGACCAGCAAAACCTTGATGCCCATGACGTTTACTCAGCTCCGTGTACAGCGGAAAACAGCGGCAGGATCACCTGCGCGCACGTGCCGCGCCCGACTCGCGAGCGCAGCTGCAATTCTCCCTGATGTGCCCGCGCCACAGCCTTGACCACGGTCAGGCCAAGCCCGGTGCCGGTGACTTTGGTGGTGAAAAACGGTTCGCCGAGACGCTCGAGCACCAGCGGCTCGATGCCGCTGCCGCTGTCGCTGACGCACAGGCGGAGGCTGTTGTCGCGGGTGTAGCAATGCACCTTCAGGCGCACGTTGCCATCGCTGGCCTGAATCGCGTTTTCGATCAGATTGAGAATCGCCCCGACCAGGGTGTCGCGGTTGCACAGCAATTCGCCGGCATGGCTGTCGCACTGCCAGCGGATTGGCAGATCCTGCACATGGGTCAGCGCCGCCGCTTGCAGCGCCTGCATCAGAGTATTCGGGGTGATGCGGTCGGTCAGCGGCAACTCGCCACGGGCGAACACCAGCATGTCGCGCACCTGATGCTCCAGCTCATGCAGGCGCTCTTTGAGGCGGCCAGCGAAACGCTGCTGGGTGGCGACGGGCAATTCCTGCTCAGTCAAATGACTGGCGTAGAGCAACGCAGCGGACAACGGCGTGCGGATCTGATGGGCTAGCGAGGCGACCATCCGTCCGAGCGACGACAGACGCTCGTGGCGCGCCAGTTGATCTTGAAGGTGGCGGGTTTCTGTCAGGTCGTTGAGCAGCACCAACTGCCCCGGCTCGGCATCCAGCGAGCGGGTGGCAATCGACAGGCGCCGACCGTTTTTCAGAGAGATTTCATGACCGTCGTCTTCACGCGGGGCGAAGCAACGGGCGATGACGTGGCGCCACAACTCGCCTTCCAGCGGCAGCCCCAACAAATCGATCGCCGCCGGGTTGGCTTCGCGCACCATGCCGTGGCCGTCGATCACGATGACGCCACCGGGCAACAGATCGAGGAGGTTTTGCAGACGGTTGGCCAAGCGTTCTTTTTCGGCCAGCTCCTGCATGCGCTGGGCACTGACCACCGCCAGCTCGCCCTTGAGCTCGGTAACCCGGGCTTCAAGCATGCTGTAGGAATCGGTCAGTTGACTGGACATCTGATTGAACAACGCGAACGCGTGCTCAAGACCCTGACGGCTCGCCTGCTCTACGGACGACGGTTGCCCCTCGGCATGGGAGGCAGATGACATCTGGGCGTGGGGCATTGTGTTCTCTCGCTTGGCTGACCGTCAGTTAAACGGAACGTTGCGAGGGATGTAGCAATACCCGTGCCTAAAAAAAACTGCTTATAAATGAAGGCGTTGAAAAACAGGCGTCAATCATCCGCCTGTTCGTCTCCTTCGCGCCGGCTCATGCCGTACTTGCGCATCTTCTCCACCAGCGTGGTGCGACGAATGCGCAGGCGTTCGGCGGCACGCGCGACGATGCCATTGGCGTCGTCCAGCGCCTGCTGGATCAGGCCCTGTTCCAGACCACCGAGGTAGTCCTTGAGGTCCAGGCCTTCCGGCGGCAGCATCGCGTTGGCGGTGAAGTCCGGCGTATGACCGTTGATCGCCACGCGCTCTTCGAGATCGCTGCGCAGGCTGTCGACCATCTGCTCGTCTTCGTCGTCGACGTAGCGGAATTTCTTCGGCAACTCGACCACGCCGATCACCCCGTACGGATGCATGATCGCCATGCGCTCGACCAGGTTCGCCAGCTCACGGACGTTGCCCGGCCAGCCGTGACGGCACAGCGACATGATCGCCGCCGAGTTGAAACGGATCGAACCGCGCTTTTCGTGTTCCATGCGCGAGATCAGTTCGTTCATCAACAGCGGGATGTCTTCGACGCGCTCACGCAGCGGCGCCATCTCGATCGGGAACACGTTCAGGCGATAGTAAAGGTCTTCGCGGAAGGTGCCGATCTCGATCATGCTTTCGAGATTCTTGTGGGTCGCGGCAATGATGCGCACGTCGACGCTCTGGGTCTTGTTGCTGCCCACGCGCTCGAAGGTGCGCTCCTGCAGCACGCGCAGCAGCTTGACCTGCATCGGCAGCGGCATATCGCCGATTTCGTCGAGGAACAGCGTACCGCCGTTGGCCAGTTCGAAACGCCCGGCACGGCTGGTGATCGCACCGGTGAAGGCGCCCTTCTCGTGGCCAAACAGTTCGCTTTCCAGCAGCTCTGCCGGGATCGCCCCGCAGTTGACCGGCACGAAAGGCGCGTCGCGACGCTTGGAGTGGTAATGCAGGTTGCGCGCAACCACTTCCTTGCCGGTGCCGGACTCGCCGAGGATCAGCACGCTGGCGTCGGTATCGGCCACTTGCTGCATCATCTGCCGGACGTGCTGAATCGCCCGGCTGGTGCCGACAAGGCTGCGGAACAGGTTGGGCTCGCGATGACGACCGCGCTCGCGGGCCTGGTCGTACATCTCGCGATAGACCTGGGCACGGTGCAGGGAGTCGAGCAGTTTGCTGTAGCTGGGCGGCATTTCCAGGGTCGAAAGCACCCGGCGGCGCTGGTCTTCCGGCAGGTCGACGGAAGAATTATCGCCCATCAGCAAAACCGGAAGGAACTCATCCCACGTCGAGAGTGTCTTTAACAAGCCCAAAAGTGCACCCGGAGCATTTACCGTCCCGATCAGTACACAGATGACTTCACGACTCGATGACAAAGAGCCGACAGCCTGCTGCCAGTCATGGCTGCCGCAGGGTAAATTTTCTTCGCCGAGAAAATTTAAAATCACCGCCAGGTCGCGGCGGCGGACGCTATCGTCATCGATCAGCAGAATTTTGGTTTCACGCCACATGCAATAGCAACTTCCCTAGTCAACTCAATGCCCGAAAAATGGGGCAAGCGAGACGCTTGCAGGACACCTTGTGCCTGTAGACGCCTGAAATCTGAAAACAGCCACTAGTTAAGTCAAAAAACCGTGCACAGTCAAATTTATGGCGCACATGTCTGGATTAACTGGGGGTTAATTAACCAAACAGATGGTAAACCTTTGCCGCCTTTTGCGCTTGGGTGATCTGCGACATCTCGTTGGCTATCGCCTGGCGCTCACCCATGGCCGCCTCAAGTAGCTCCTTGTAGACATGGAGCAATTCCTCAAGGTTACTGCGCAAGGCCTCCTCATCCAGCGAGGCCTCGGCCATGACGTCTTCCATGCAGGAACGGCAAGCCAGATCCAGCTCGCCAATGGCTTCCCAGTTGCGTTCGGCCAGCGCACTGACCAGCGCTTCACGGGTATCGGCGATTCGCTGCAATACAAGACTCATGGTGCTCTCCTTTAAAACTGCGGAGCAGGCTCGGGGGCGATGGCATCCCAGCCTTCTTTTACCGTGCTCAGCAAGCCGGCGACCTCATCGAGAATGCGCGGATCGCTGTTGATGTTGGCCTCGGCGAGACGCTTCATCATGTAGATGTACAGCCCGTCCAGATCGGCCAGTTCATCGGCACACTTTTCCAGATCCAGACCTTCGCGCAGCCCGCTGACAATGCCAATGGCCTTGCTGATCGAGGTGCACTTGCCAGGAATATCCTTGCGCTCGATGGCACCCTTGGCCTGAGCGATGCGGGCCAACCCGCCTTCCATCAGCATTTGCACCAGACGGTGCGGGCTCGCCTCGGAGGTCTGGGCGTGCGCGCCGACTTTCTGATATTGCCGAAGGGCTAACATTGGGTTCATGTTCTACCTCATTGCCACAATGACTCGTATAACCAGTGTATCGCCAACGAATCACAGAACTTTAGATCAAAAGACAAAAACCCGGCGCACGCCGATAAAGCGTAGCCGGGTTTTTGTCGTTCTAGCAGGTTACTTCGCGGACTGCTGAGCGTTCAGCGAGCTGAAGAACGACGTGATATTGCTCGCCGTCGCCTTCATCTGCCCTACCAGCAAGTCCATGGCGTTGTACTTGGCCGTCAACGTCTTGGTCAGGTTGGCAACACGCAGATCCAGCGCCAGTTGCTGACTGGTCAGGTTCCGGGTGTTGTTGTTCAGGATGGACATGCGCTGATCAAGCAGGCCTACGGCAGTAGGGGCGCTACCGGCAGGCGCCTTCAGATACGGATCCACTGCCTTGTTCATGCGCGCCAGCAGACCGTTGGTGTCGTCGGTCCCGGTGAACATCTGCTGCACCTGGCCAGCCTTGCCGGGCTGAGCCATGGTTTTGGTGAACGCAGCAGTATCAAACGTCAGGTTGCCGGTGTTGCGGTCGGTCATCACACCGATCTCTGACAGATAGGACAAAGAACCCTTTGCACCAGCACCAGGAGCAGTCAACTGGCCACGGATGTCGGCGATCAGCGAACGCGGCAACGAGTCACCGGTAAACGCCGCCTGCACCGTCAGTTTGCCGTCTTCATCAGGCGTAGCCTTGGAAAGCGTGTCGATGGTGGTCTTCAGGGTGTTGTAGGCGTCAACAAACGCCTGAACCGACGCCTGCAGCCCCTTGGTGTTGGTATCGACGCTGACAACGGTCGGCGTGGCAACGCCACCAACTTCAGGACTGACAGTGGTCAGATTCAGGGTCAGGCCGCTGATTGCACCACTGACCGTATTGCTCTTGCTGGAAACCTGAAGACCGTCAATGGTCACCTTGGCGTCTTGTGCAGGGCCATTGACGTTGCCAGAGGCGCCTGCCGCCGGATTGGTACCCATCGGCTGAGTACCGTCGATCTCCAGACCGGCAATCCCGCTGACAGAGAGGTCGGTACCGGCGCCCGTCTTGTTCGAGCTGATCACCAGGCGCGAAGCACCACTGCTGTCGGTCACGATGTTGGCAGAAATACCATTTGAGCCCTGAGCCGTGTTGATTGCGTCACGGGTGCTCTGCAAGGTCGCATTGGCCGGGATCGTGACATTGTAATCAGTGCCATTCTGACTGATTTTCAGGGTACCACTCGGAATGGCACTGGCAGCACCGCCGGCGAAAGAAGCGCTGGCGACTTTCGAGCCAGTGGCCAATTGGTTGACAACAACGTTGTAAGTCCCCGACACCGCGGTGTTATCGGAGGTGGCGCCGAGAATCGCTGTGTTGCTCGAGGTCGCCGTGAAGCCGGCAAACGCCGGGTTGGTCTTGCTGCCCAGGTTGGTCATCGCCGTCTGGTACGCGGTCAGCGCACTCTTCAACGTGCCGACACCGGAAATCTTCAGGGTATTGGTTTTGGTCGCGGAATCGATCTGCGTCTGCTTCGGCGACTTGTCGGCGTTGACCAGCGCGGTCACGATCGCGCCGATGTCCAGGCCGGAACCCAGTCCGGAACCCGGTAGAATTGGACTTGCCATGTGCATCTCCCTTCAGATTGTTGCCAGACTTTTGACCCATCCAGGCGTCATTCAAGAAAGACAAACACTATTCATGCCAGCTATCAGACTTTGGCGTCGAACAACACATGGCTTGCGTTGGCGAGGCTGTCTGCGAGCTTGAGTGCTTCTGCGGAGGGGATCTGGCGTACCACCTCACCCGTCTCGCTTGCGATCACCTTGACGATGACCTTGCCAGAGTGCTCGTCGATCGAGAACTCCAGGTTACGCTTGATCGATTGAACGAACTTCTCGATCTCTTGCACGGCCAGTTTCAACTTGGCGTCATCCGTTTGCTGACTTTTCCTGTCAGCGACCGGAGCGTCGGCCGGTGCAACTTTTGGCGTCTCCGACGGCTTATCAGCAACAGGCGTCGCTGGCTTGGGAGCCGGATAAGACACGTTAAGCTTTACGCTCATGTCCATGCTCATCACCTCCTAACGTAAAAAAGCGAGAGAGCGCGACCAGCGCACCCTCCCGCCCAAACTCATTCCGAAATTACTGAAGCAGCTTCAGTACAGCGGAAGGCAGTTGGTTGGCTTGAGCCAGAACAGAGGTCGAAGCCTGTTGCAGGGTTTGCTGCTTGGTCAGGTTAGCAGTCTCTGCGGCGAAGTCGGTATCTTGTACGCGACCTTGTGCAGCAGTGGTGTTCTCGGTGATGTTCTGCAAGTTCTGGATGGTGCTGGTCAGACGGTTTTGCGAAGCACCCAGGCTGGCACGAGTTGCACCGATTGCAGCGATAGCGGCGTCGATTGCGGTGATCGCGTTGTCGATGTTCTGCGAAGCGCCAGTTACGGTAGCACCGGTCAGGGACAGAGTACCGCTACCAACCGACAGGCTGACGGCGTCGAACTTGGAGCTCAGTACCAGGTCGATGTGGTTAGCCGAACCAGTGTTTGCGCCAACTTGCAGGGTCACAGTACCAGCCGAACCGTCCAGCAGGTTTTTGCCGTTCAGGTTGGTCGAAGCCGAGATACGGGTGATTTCGTCAGACATCTGAGCGAATTCAGCGTTGGTAGCGGTCTGGTCAGCAGTGCCGTTGGTGCCGTTACGTGCTTTAACAGCCAGTTCACGCATACGCTGCAGAATGTCGGTAGTCGCTTGCAGAGCGCCTTCAGCGGTCTGAGCAACGGAGATACCGTCGTTGGCGTTCTGGATGGCTTGGGTGTTACCACGGATCTGCGAAGACATACGGTTCGAGATCTGCAGGCCAGCAGCGTCGTCTTTAGCGCTGTTGATTTTCAGGCCGGAAGACAGGCGCTGCATCGAAGTCGACAGAGCGTCGGAAGCGCGGTTCAGGTTCTTTTGAACGTTCAGCGACGTGGTGTTGGTGTTTACTGTTAAAGCCATGACGAATTCCTCGTTGGTTGGGTACTGCGGCTTCCGGCCCTGGCAACCGCCTGGAATGGCCTAGAGAACCTTCGTAATAGTTATCGTCGGGTTGGCAAGTTGCTTGAGGGCTTTTTGAAAAAAATTTGCCATCACCCTGCCACCCCCGAGAAAACAAGGGCTTAGCGCCCTCCCACCTGCGAAAAAATGACGCCATAAAACCGACCCGCACGCAAAGCCGCGGGCCAGCGCGGTCGGTCAGTTTGCCGATCGTGCTTTTTGCAACACTTCGATCAACTCGTACTCCATCCAGTCAGCCAACCCCAGCCAGTCCTGACGCTCCTGACAATCGAGCATGTGCGTGAGCACAAAGGACCAGTCCTGCTGAATCGGCGCAGGCGCAGTTATCAGCAACTGCTGCGCGCCCTCGAACACATCGACCATATCCAGCGCCGCCTCGACATCACGTCCTAGACGAAACAGCCCGGCGCAGTGGCGGCACTCGTCGACGCACTGCTCAATCGTTGTCATTGCACAAACTCCTGATTGAACTGCGTCCCGGCGATCAGTGCGCCCGCGCGACTGCTGTTGAAAAACTGCACCTGCGGATGCGCGGCGATATAGCGCTCCAGCACACACAGATAGCCGCGAAAGTTCAGTTGGGTGCTGACCCGCTGGCCATGGCCGTCCTGCACCCAATGCCGCGCCTGATCGACCCCTGGCCCCAGATCACCGTCATTCCAGCCAGCATGGGTCTTGTTCATCGGGAAGGCGAAGTCAGCGCCAAACAGGGTAATGCGCGACGCGCCCATCTTCACCGCCAGATCCACCGCCGGATGAATCACGCTGCCACCGACATGCAGTTGTCCGCGCGGATATTGCTCACGCAACGCGGCGTACACCGGGCTGGCCGAGTAACCGCCATAGCGCTTGCCTTTCCAGGCGGTCAGCACCGCAGGATCGCTCATAGGCAGATACACCAGCGGGATGCCGGCGGAGTCCTCGAACGG
Organism: Pseudomonas fluorescens; assembly: GCF_004683905.1. Lineage (NCBI taxonomy): Bacteria > Pseudomonadati > Pseudomonadota > Gammaproteobacteria > Pseudomonadales > Pseudomonadaceae > Pseudomonas > Pseudomonas fluorescens. Next base: position 1,734,513 of record NZ_CP038438.1, on the reverse strand, counting down.
CAAATGCCGGAAGCTGATGCGCTGATCGATGGTGACCACCAGATCCGGGACGATGCCGTGTTCGCGCAGTGGCCGGTAAGCGGTATCGACGCACATCAACAATGGACGTTCAGCCTGCGCATGCACCGCCGCCAGACGCTGGAAATGCCCTTCCAGGGTCGGCCCGGTGCCGATCACATAGATTTCCCGGCCACTGGCCGTGCCGAACAACTGCGCCACATCATCATCGCCCAGCAACACCGGCAAACAGTCCTGCAGACGCTGCTGAATGAACGGCAAGTTTGGATCGAACTCGCGATTGTTGAAATTCAGGTGCACTTCGCTGACCAGCCGATCGCGGATCTTCGCGTTGAAATCATCAGCCAGCAGCATCTCGGCCGGCAGGGCGAAAAACGGTGTGCAGATGTCTGACAGATCACCGGCATAGAACAGCTGCACACGCGGATCTTCCAGCCACGGGCGCTGATCGAGCAGTTGCAGCACCAGCGCGAACACCGCGCCATTGAGGATATGCACGTACAACCGCTCAAGGCCAGCGCGCTCCAGCAGCACCGTTGGCAAATCGCCGAGGCCAGTGCCGTAGACATGCAACTGCGATTTTTCCGCCAGGCTGGCAGCCTGGATGCGGGCTTCGTGGACGCGGTCGTGGCGACTGGTCAGTTGAATGCCATTGACACTGAGCGTCGAGCCCAAGCCCTGCACCAGTTCGGCTTGAACGACTGAGGTGTCTTCCGCCATCAGCCGCTCGAACAACGCCGGCCAGCGTTGCTGGATGACCTGGGCGTTGGGTTGGAAAAACTCGCTCATGCCGCCTAGCGCTCCATTCAGGCAAAAAAATAGCGCTCAAGGGTAACCTTGAACGCTATTTTTGTATCCGCCGTTTTTGACCGACTCAAGGACGATAGATGATCGCCGAGCCCCACGACAGACCGACACCGAAACCGCTCAGGGCAATGCGCTGCCAGTCGGAATCGAGTACGTGTTTTTCCAGCAGCAGCGGAATGCTCGACGACACGGTGTTGCCGGTCTCGACCATGTCCTTGATGAACTTCTCCGGCTCGCCTTCGAAACGTCGGGCCACGGCATCGACAATCGCCGCACTGCCCTGGTGAATGCAGAAGGCGTCGATGTCGTCAGCCTTGAGGCCGGAGTCGTCGAGCAATTCGTGCAAGTGCGCCGGGACTTTGAGCAGCGCGAAGTTGAACACCTGACGGCCGTTCATGAAGAACACGCCATCGGTGACTTTCAGGTGCGGTGCGCCGGAACCGTCGGTGCCGAACTTGGCCTTGCCCAGCGCCCAGGAAGGATCTTCGCCCATCCAGGTCGCCGTGGCGGCATCGCCGAACAGCATGGTGGTGTTACGGTCTTCGGGGTCGACGATTTTCGAATACGGGTCAGCGGTGATCAGCAGGCCGTTCTTCAGACCGGCGGCTTCCATGAAGCCCTTGATCGCGTAGATGCCGTAGACGTAACCGGAGCAGCCCAGGGAAATATCGAATGCCGCGACATTAGTCGGCAGACCGAGTTTGTCCTGGACGATGGCAGCGGTGTGCGGCAGACCTTCTTCGTCACCGTTCTGGGTGACGACGATCAGCGCGTCGATCGATTCACGCTTCAGTTCAGGGTTGCTGGCAAACAGCGCATTGGCCGCTTCCACGCACAGATCGGAGGTTTCCTGTTCAGCGTCTTTGCGCGGCAGGAAGGCCGAACCGATTTTGCCGAGGATGAATTCTTCATCCTTCTCGAATTTTGCACCTTGTGCGTAATTGTCCACGCCGGCTACAGGAACGTAGCTCGCAATGCTTTTTATGCCAATCATTACGGCTTCCCAATAAAAAACAGCCCAAAACCACCGCTCGCAAGGATTCGAGGGGCGCCGACAAACAGAAAACGGCCGCCACAACGGGCAGCCACGGGGAGCGCAAAGGGCTATCACTGGAACCGATTACACGGCCAGGCGCCATCTCCCCGGTCAATACAATACAGTGAAGATGCGCGTTATGACTCGCAGGTCACGCTATTTTGCCGAATCGGTTGCAGATCGGGTTATTCGACCAACGACCAGTCCAGCGGCGTGCCACGTTTGATCGCCTGACGAGCGCGGCGACCGAGGACGGCCTCGGTGTGCTTGGGCGGCAGACCGAGACCTGGGCGAATGGCGCGCAGATTGTCCCCGGAAAAGGCTTCACCGGCCGCCATGTCGGCAGTGACGTACAGCGAGCGGCGATAGACCAGCGACTTGCGCTCGGCCTCAGTGACGCCGTAATGCACCTGGCCCATGGCCTGCCAGGCGCGTTCGGTTTCCACCACCAGGCTGGCCAGTTCCGCCGGCTCCAGCGAGAAACTGGCGTCGACCCCGCCCGCCGAACGGTCGAGGGTGAAGTGTTTCTCCACCACCGTCGCCCCGAGCGCCACAGCGGCCACGGACACGCCAACGCCCATGGAGTGATCGGAAAGACCTACCTCGCAACCGAACAGTTCACGCAGATGCGGGATCGTGCGCACATTGCTGTTGAGCGGGGTTGCCGGGTAAGTGCTGGTGCATTTGAGCAGCACCAGATCCTTGCACCCTGCCTCGCGGGCGGCGCGCACGGTTTCGTCGAGCTCGGCGATGCTGGCCATGCCGGTGGAGATGATCAGCGGTTTGCCGGTCGCCGCCACGCGACGAATCAACGGCAGATCGGTGTTTTCGAAACTGGCGATCTTGTACGCCGGCACGTCGAGGCTTTCGAGAAAGTCCACCGCCGTGTCATCGAACGGCGTCGAGAACGCGAGCATGCCCAGCTCTTTGGCCCGGGCAAAAATCGGCGCGTGCCACTCCCATGGGGTATGGGCTTTCTCATACAGGTCGAACAGCGAAGTGCCGGCCCACAGGCTGTTCGGGTCCTTGATGAAAAACTCGCCCTCGGCCAGATCCAGGGTCATGGTCTGCGCGGTGTAAGTCTGCAACTTCAAGGCGTGCGCGCCAGCCTTGGCGGCGGCTTCGACAATCTGCAGGGCCACCTCCAGCGACTGGTTATGGTTGCCGCTCATCTCGGCAATGATGAACGGCGGCGCATCGGCACCGATCAGACGCTCGCCAATCTTGAAACTACTCATCGCGGTGATCCTTCAAAACCTTGGTGAACGCGCAGGCACTCTGGGTGAATCCGGCGTCACGAAACACATTCAAAGAGGGGCGATTGCCCGGCAGCACCTGAGCGGTGACAACGGTCATCTGCGGCCAGTGCTCGCGGACGAACGCCTCGCCTCGCGCCAGCAGCGCCCGGCCCCAGCCGAGACCGAGCCGTCCTTCCAGCAGATACAGCGACACTTCGGCTTCAAAGCCGCGCAGGTCATAACGCAAGACGCCGACCGCGCCGTCATCGGCCTGCGCAATCAACAGCAGACGCTGCGGATTGCGCAGGCTCGCATTCAGCCAGTTCAGGTGCTGCGGCCATTCGATTGCAGCCGTGTCCAGTGACCAACGCCGCACAGCCTCGGCATTGCGCCCGTCGAACAGTAATTGCGCATCATCGAGGGTCGCCGGGCGCAGCTTGAGCACCGCACCGGCCAGCGCCGCCGCCACGCGCAAGGCACCGCGCCCATCGACCAGTTGCCGCGAACGCTCGGCCAGGCTCTGGCGCAGATAAAAATTGTCGACGACAAAACCGATGGCGTCGCGCAGTTGTTCGACGCTGACCTGCTCGCGGGCGCCCATGAACACATGCGCCCCCGCCGCCGCCATCACTTCGCCGTTGGCCTGCTGATTGTTCGATACCGCGATGCAGAGGGTCGGCAGGCCGAGGGCTGCACGCTCCCAACTGGTGCCGCCACCCGCGCCGATAAACAGATCGGCCGCGGTCATGCGTTGCTGGAAATCGCTGACGAAACTGTGCAGGCGCCAATGCGGCCGTGTTGCGGCCAGTGCCTGCATTTGCGCCCACGCAGGATTGTCTGCACCGGCAACGAAATCCACTTCCAGCTCTGCGAAGTCCTGCAGCGCCAGCATCGCGTGATGGGTCTGCATCGCCGCATCGAAACCACCGAAATTCACCAGCACCCGGCGCGCCTTGGGCTTGATCGCAATGGCCGGGCAGACGAACTCTTCGCGCAACATGGCGTAGCGCGGGCCGAGCAAGGTCCGGCAGCCTTCGGGCAGCAGCGGCGCGTAGTTCTCGCTGAGGCCGGACAGGTTCTGATTGAGCAGCAGATCAACGCTGTAACGGCGGGTGGCGAGATCATCCACAGCCGCAATCCGTGGCGCCCAACGACGGGCAGCGGTTTGCCAGTGATGATCAAGGCCGTAGTGGTCGGCAATGATCCAGTCGAATGCGGCGTGACCTGCCAGCAAGGCGTCCAGCGCCTCGATATCTGCCTGCCACGGCAGCATCGATTCGATGGCTTGCTGCGGGTCTTCGTCGGGGTAGACGTCCGGCAAGGCGAAGGTCTCGAAACCTTCGGCAGCCAAGGCATCGAGCCGATGCCCGGGCAACCGCCGACAGGCAAACGCGACATGACTGCCCTGTTTGCGCAGCACTCGCGCCAGCGTCAGGCAACGGGCAATGTGGCCACTGCCGATGGTCGGCGAAGCGTCAGCGCGGATCAGCACTCTCATTGCAGTTCTCCGCCGGCCTTGAGCGCGGCGTAGAGGTATTCGGCGCGTTTCCAGTCTTGCGGCGTATCGATGTCCTGCACCAGATGCCGCGGCAGAAGCACCGGTAGGCTGGCGCTTGAATACAACACGTCACCGCGCAGCCACGCCTCGCGACGGCCCCAGTAAAACTGGCCGGCGTCCTGAAAAGCTTCAGGCAGATCCTGCGAGCGGGTGTTGCGAAATTCCGGGTACAACGCGGTCAATGCGCCCTGCCCGTCCAGCGTCAGCGCACGCTGCACCGGGAAACCAAAGCTGCACACGGAGAACGCAAAGGCTTTGTCCGGGTGCTGCTGCAACAGCTCAAATCCTTGCCGCAGGAAGCGCGCCTGCAACAACGGCGCCGTGGCGTACACGCAGCAGGCGTAATCGAAGGCTGGCAGTTGCTGCAAGGCATGCACGATCACCGCAGCGGTGCCGGTGAAATCATCCGCCAGTTCAGCCGGGCGCAGGAACGGCACTTGCGCACCGTGGGCCAGCGCCAACTCAGCAATTTCCGCGTCATCGGTACTGACCACGACCTGTTCGAACAGGTCACTGTCGAGCGCCGTATGGATCGAGCGGACAATCATCGGCACGCCATCGAACGGCAACAGATTCTTGCGCGGGATGCGCTTGCTGCCGCCACGGGCCGGGATGATTGCGACGCTGTTCAAGGACGTTTTTCCAGCAGAAACCAAGTGATGTCATCCACCGGGAATTGTGGGTCACGGTGATAACCAAAGCCGTAATCGAGCAAGTGCAGATCGGCATAACGATCGAGCATTTCCCCGGCGAAATCGCGCTTGAACAGCTTGCCGCTGTTGCCGCGATAGGACACTTCCACCGGTGCCGGATTGTAGTATTCGGCGATCAGGATGTAGCGCTGGCTTAACGCATACAACTGCGCATAGGCGGTCGGCAGCAGCTCCGGCGCCAGATGGATCAGCACGCCTTTGCTCAGGGTCAGGTCGTAGCTGCGCTCGCGGGGAAAATCGAACAGCGAGCCGTGCCAGATCTGCGCGATGCCCAGTGTCCGCGCCTGGGCACAGGCGCTTTCATTGATCTCGACGCCGAACAATTCACTGTGCGGCAGCAGCTGACGCAGCGCCTGCAAGTTGTTGCCGGCATTGGTGCCCAGCTCAACCACACTGTCGATGCGCCCGGCGCGGCTCAGGGCCTTGGCGAACAACGCCAGGTTGGCCGCGACCAACGGCTGACCGACGTTGCGATCGACGTACTGGTTGCCGAAATCGCCCTGCCAGAATTTTTCCTGCTCACTCAGATCACGCATTGCACAGTCTCATTCGCCGCCGCAGCGGGGTTTATTCGGTCAGCCGGCGCAATTGCTCAACCACATGATCCTGCTGCTCATCACTGAGCAACGGATACAGCGGCAGGCTGATCGCCTCGGCGTAATAACGCTCGGCTTCGGGGAAGTCGCCTTCGGCAAAACCCAGGTCGCGATAGTACGGCTGCAAATGCACAGGAATATAATGCAGGTTCACGCCGATGCCGGCGGCACGCAAGCCTTCGAACACCTGACGGTGGGTCAGGCCGATGCGTTCGGTCTGCAAGCGCACCACGTACAGGTGCCACGCCGATTCCGCCTCCGGCTGCGCGCTGGGCAAGCTCAGTGGCAGGTAGGCCAGCAACCGGTCGTAACGCGCCGCCAGTTCGCGGCGACGGGCGATGAAGCTGTCCAGTTTGGCCAGTTGCGACAGACCCAGCGCCGCCTGCAACTCGGTGATCCGGTAATTGAAGCCCAGCTCGATCTGCTGGTAATACCACGGGCCGTGGCTGGGTTCGCTCATCTGCTGCGGATCGCGGGTCATGCCGTGGCTGCGCAGGCGTTGCAGACGCTCGGCCAGTTGCGGGCGATTGGTCAGGACCATGCCACCTTCGGCGCTGGTGATGATCTTCACCGGGTGGAAACTGAACACGGTCATCGCCGCAAATTCCCCGCAACCCACCGGGCGCCCGGCGTAGCTGGCGCCCACCGCGTGCGAGGCGTCTTCGATCACGGTGAAGTTGTAGCGCTCGGCCAGTTCGGCAATCTTGCGCAGGTCGCAGCTCTGCCCGGAGAACGCCACCGCCACCAACACTTTCGGCAGCGTGCCGTCCTGCTCGGCCTGATCGAGCTTCGCGGCGAGGGCGAAGGCATCGAGGTTCCAGGTCAGCGGATCGATGTCGACGAAATCCACGTCGGCGCCGCAATAGCGCCCGCAGTTGGCTGAGGCCAGAAAAGTGTTCGGCGTGGTCCACAAGCGATCACCCGGGCCAAGGCCGGCCGCGAGGCAAGCGATGTGCAGCGCCGCGGTGGCGTTGCACACCGCTACCGCGAAATCCGCCTGGCATCGTTCGGCCACCGCCTGCTCGAAACGCTCGATAGTCGGCCCTTGAGTCAGCCAGTCCGATTGCAAAACCTCGACCACTGCATCGATGTCCGCCTGATCAACGCTCTGCCGACCGTAGGGAATCATGCCGAGAGCTTCGCGTGCAGCTCGGCGATCTGCCCGACCGAGAGGTAGTGCGGGTTGGTATCGGAGCGGTATTCGAAATCTTCACTCACCGGCCGCCCATGTTCGCCGAGCTTGTCGATGGAGAAATCGACATCGACGCTGGTGAAGCGGATCGACGGCTGAATGGTGTAGTGGTCTGCGAACTCCAGGGTCATCCGCGCATCGTCCAGCGGCACCATCAGTTCATGCAGTTTTTCCCCGGGACGAATACCGACGTTCTTGTGCGGCAGATGCTCGGCCATGCCCCGCGCCAGATCGACGATGCGAATCGACGGAATCTTCGGCACGAACACTTCGCCGCCGTGCATCCGCGCAAAGCTGTCGAGGACAAACTGCACGCCGTGATCGAGGGTGATCCAGAATCGGGTCATGCGCTCGTCGGTGATCGGCAACTCCTGCGCACCGTCGGCAATCAGCTTGCTGAAAAACGGTACGACCGAGCCACGGGATCCGGCCACGTTGCCGTAGCGCACCACGGCAAAACGGGTCTGCTGCTCGCCGGCAATGTTGTTGGCGGCGACGAACAGTTTGTCCGACAGCAGCTTGGTCGCGCCGTACAGGTTGATCGGGCTGGCCGCTTTGTCGGTGGACAGCGCGACGACTTTCTTCACGCCATTGTCGATGGCGGCGGCGATGATGTTCTCCGCACCATTGACGTTGGTGCGGATGCACTCGGTCGGGTTGTACTCCGCCGCCGGCACCTGCTTGAGCGCCGCCGCGTGCACCACGTAGTCGATGCCGCGCATGGCCTGCCGCAGACGGTCGGCGTCGCGTACGTCACCGAGAAAGTACCGCATGCACGGCGCGTTGAACGTCTGCTGCATTTCGTACTGCTTGAGCTCATCGCGGGAGAACACCACCACGCGCTTGGGCTGGTATTGCTCAAGCAGACGGGCGATGAATTTGCGCCCGAACGAGCCGGTGCCGCCAGAGATGAAGATCGATTTACCGTTGAACATGTGCTGATTCCTGTTCCTTGTCCGACGGACTCAAGCGAGTAACTGCGACCAGTTGACCGGCGTGCTTTCACCCAAGGTAAAACCTTTGCCGATGAGGGATAGATTGGCGTTATAGGCACTGTCCTGCGCAAAGGCGCCGCCCCACTTCTCACGCAAAGCAGCCAGGGCTGATGGCGCTTGCGGCAAGAGGCCCGGATGCACAACCTGCACCAGCGGCGTCCACACAATGAGGTAACCCGCATCACCGGCCTTGAGGCACAGATCGACATCGCTCAAGCCGTCGGCGAACGCCACTTCGTCCAGACCGCCCAGTGCGTTGAACAGTTCTTTGCGGATCATCAGGCACACTTTCGACACCGCGGAATAATTCTGCTCGACCGCCAAGCGTTGCATGTAGCCTTCAGCGGAATGTTTTTCACCGATAAAAGGCGAACCCACGCCATCGTTCAGACCAACAATCAAACCGGCATGGGCGATTTTGCCGTCACGATCGACGAGTTTGGCGCCGACGATAGCCACTTCCGGACGCTGTGCATGATTGAGCAACGAGTCGATCCAGTTCGGATTGACGATTTCGCTGTCAGCGGCCAACAGCACCAGATACTCACCCTGCGCCTGCTCGCTGGCGGCGTTGTACAACGCCGTCTCGCCGAGCGGCTGATCGGCACGCAGCACATTGACTTTAGGGTTACGCAGCGTGCCCAGCCAGTCATTGACCTCGGCCGACTGATTCGGATTCGCCGCAATCAGCACTTCATAACGGCTGTAACGGGTTCTGAGCAACACGCCTTCCAGGCAGCGACGCAGTGCCGGCAGGTCGTCGATGGCTGGCACAATAATCGAGACCAGCGGCTGGTCGGGATGACGGTAGTCAATCTGATACGTACCGGGTGTCGCCGAAGTGACCCTGGCCTTGTAACCGCGATTGCCCAGGTGACGCAGCAGCGCCTGACGTTCGTGGGCATTTTCTTCCAGTATCGAGGCCTGGGTGATCAGCAGTGGCTCGTCGAGGTGCGCCAGGCCGCCAATGCCGCCCTGTTCGATGATGCGCAGCAGCAGATCCAGTTCCAGGGCCTTGCTGAAGTCGGCCTGATAACCACCGGCTTCGAGCAACACTTCGCGGCGAATCAACCAATGACGCGCCATCAGCGCTGGAATGCTTTGCAGCAGGTCCAGATTGAAGCCCGGGCGGAAGACGTCGACCAGCGCACCGTTTTCCTTGCGCTGGATTTCATCGGTGGCCACGGCACGCACACCTGTGGCGGACATCAGTTCCAGACTGGCCCGCAACAAGCCGCCAGCGGTGAACTCGTCGCCCGCTTGCGCCAGCAGCAGCCAGTCGCACGGTGACTGTTGGGCGCTCTGATTCAACTTGTCGACATAGTTGCTCTGGGTGACGCGCACGAAGTGCAGGGTGTTTTGCGCGGTGGTCGCTACCGGCGGTTCGCCCGTGGTGAACACCACAATCTTGAACGCTTTGCAGTGCCCCTCGAGCAGACTGTCGAGCGAGACCTGCACCTTGTCGATCTGGTCATCCAGATCCAGCAGGAAAATGCCGAACTGCGGGCCACCGTCATGGGCCGACAGCTGTCGAGTGATCGACTCGACCTGTTGCGCCGACGGCTCACGCGCGGCCAGCCACTGCAGCAGGCGACCGGATTTCATTTTTTCGAAGACTGCCTGATTATCTTCAACCGTCAGCGCTTCAAGTCGAGCAATCCATTCGTTCACCGACTGGGCGGCTTCGTCTTCACCCAGGGTGTCGAGATGTGCGGCAAGGCGTTTGACGACGGTCCGGTTGAAAGCATTGAGGTCATGCGCCTGCCACAAACGGTCCACCACACTTTCCGGGGTATCGTTGTTGCGTGCCTGCAGCAAGTGCGCCTGACGCGTCCATATGCCTTCAAGTCCTTCCAGTTGCATACGGCCGGCGGGCATGGCGTGCAGCATGAATTCGAACTGCTCCAGACGATCAAAGAACGGCTGGTTGTAAAACGGCATCTCGACGTACTGCAACGGGCCGAAACGACGATCTGGATGCCTGAGGTTCTGGTTCCAGGTGGATTCGAAAATCAGTTCTGCAGTCAGCGCGCGCCCAGTCTTCAAGCTGTCGGCCATGGCCTCGAAACTCTGCAGGACAAACGCCTTGAGCTGTCCGGCGTCGAGCCCTTGAATGGCGGTTGGCAGAGAGGCGAGAAACTCGGCAAAGGCCTCTCGCTCGGCGACCGATTTGCCGTCGGCGTAGGTCAGCGAGTGATACACATCGGTATTGTGCTCGGAGACACCGTAGTTGATCTCACGCACCACATAAGGCATCGGCAGGATCCGCGCCTTGGCACTGGCCAGCAGGTAATAGACGTGACCGATTTCCTGCCACTGGAAATTGGTACCCGGTGGCAACGCCGAATGCCAGTTTTTCATCAGGTCAGTACGGGTCACCGCGTAGAACGGCGGAATGTACTGGCTCATGTAATCGATGACACGATCCTGCGCCCGCTCGGACGAATAGTCTTCCTGGACTTTCTTGTCACGACGGTAGTAGTTCACGCCATGGGCCAGAGACAGGTACATCAGGCAATAGCCGTGGCACATGCCGTAGTCCTGATTCGCCTGCAGGAAGTTCACGGACTCGGCCAGCGAATCGTGCAGGATGAAGTCATCGTCAGCCGCCAGCACCATATACGGCGTGGTCAGCTGCTCCACACCATAAGCCAGTTTGGCCTGCATGCCCCAGTAGGCGAACTGCGGTACATGGTGATAATCGACGGCAGAAAAATCCCCTTCAGGCCGCTCGACCGTCGAGTCGAGCACCATGATCCGGCAGGGCAAGCTGCTGTAATACTTCACCGCCCGACGCAGGAACGCCGGCCGATTGTGAGTAATCAGCACCACGGTCAACAGCTCGTTGAGCGGTAGCGCCAGTTCAGAACTGTACTTGCCTTGCATAACTTCTCTCCACAACCGGCGACTCGCCGAGATAACGCTTTGGTGATGGTGCGAATTAACGAACGCGACGCAGATAGCCGTCCGGCGCCACGGTGATCAGCAGCTTGTTCTGCAACTGCTGGTCGATCTCGAAGTCCTGGTTCTCTTCCAGGTACTTCCACACCGCGGTTTTCGGATTGTCGCCCGGGCCCCATGGACGATCCGGGAAGAAATCGGCCGGCATGTCTTCGACCACGGTGTCCATCACCACGCAGTAGCTGTCGACCGAGACCAGCGGCGCATACAGGCGCAGCTCTTCGAGCACGTGGTCGTGGGTGTGGTTGGAGTCGAGCACCAGAATGACCTTCTTGCCTTTGGCCGCAGCCTGCACCTGAGCGGCGATGGCCGGGTCGATGCTCGAACCTTCGATCATCTTGATGCGCTTGGCCATCGGGTGGCTTTCGATCGCTTCACGGTTGTGCGGGCGGATGTCGAGGTCGATGCCCAGCACTTCGCCGTGACCTTGCAGTTCCAGCAATGAGGCGTAGTAGATGATCGAACCGCCGTGGGCGATGCCGCACTCGATGACCAGATCCGGCTTGACCTGCCAGATGATCTCCTGCATCGCCATCATGTCCTGCGGCAGCTGGATGATCGGGCGACCCATCCACGAGAAGTGGTAGCTGTACTTGTGTTTGGCCGATTCGTTGAAGAAATCACGGGCCAGGCCAGTCAGTTTCTGGTCGTCGCCCTGCTGGGCGATCTGCTCGCGGCACTCGGCTTCGAAAGCTTGGTTGATGCTGTTGTCGGTCATGTTCAAAGTCTCAATGGTCACTGGAACGAAGCGCTATCGACGGCGTGATAGACGTAGCGTCCACCGGTCATCCGCTTGATTTCTTCGAGGTAATTGGAGTTCATCACAAACAGGTGGGCGCCTTCGGGCAGCGCATCCATCGCCTCTTGCGGCGAGGACACCCGCGCGCCGCTCAGCGGCAGATAACGCCCCTGTTTGGCCGGGTTGATATCCACCACACGATCCACCGCGACACCCGCGCGTTGCAGGAACAGCGAATAGATCACGCCTTTGGACGATGCGCCCCAGATCGCCGAACCCTGCTCGGGTGCGGACTGAATGATCTGCACCGCGCGCTCGAGGCTGGCGGTGAAACCGTCCGGCAGCGTCAGGCGTGGCACCGGTTGCTGCGGAGTCAGGCGCAATGTCGACAGGTCGGCGACGATGTACAGGTATTGGCCGCCAAACAGGTGGCCGGCCTCGTGCACGGTGCCGAACATCCGGCGCAGGTCATCGAGGCGGAAATAATTGACGTGCTCGTAGAACAGGTCGAACCACGCTTTGTGCTCGAGGATCCAGTCGAAGCACGGCACCTCGATGTAGATCTGCCCGCCCTGGTTGGCTTCGGCGATCACCGACAGGAAGCTGACCGGGTCTTCGATGTGTTCCAGCACATGGCGCAGGACAATGGCGTCAGCTGCCAGGCCAAGACCACGGGTGAACGGCGCCTTGATCACGTCGGCATTCTCGCCTTCATAGGCCGGGTCGATCCCGGTGATCGAATAACCGAGGCCCTTGAGCAGCTCAAGGAAGTAGCCCTTGCCGCAGCCGACTTCGATCAGCTCCTGGCCCTTGAAGTGCCTGGCGATGATGCCTTCAACGTCGCTCAGGTGCTTCTGGAACTGGCCCGAATGGGCCTGCTCGTTCTGATAGTCAGCGTCATAGCTGAGCTTGTCGGCATCGAACGCGGCGTTGAAGATCAGGCCGCTGCGCTCGTCCTGCACCAGCAGCATGTCGGCGCTGGCCGAAGCCTTTGCCGACTCCGGGTCGGCGAAGGTGCGGTTCTGCAACACCGGCAGGTCGGTGACCCGATACAACTCGTGCCTCATTGCGGCTCTCCCAGTAGCTGTTGCAAACGCTCGGTCACGGCCCAGAACGCCATCGGTTCATGGCTCGGATACGGGTAATGGCCGAGGTTCAGTTTCAGTGCCGCACCGCGCTCGCGCAGCCGTTGTTCAACCAGTGCGCGCACCGATACCGGTTGGCCACTGGCGCAGTTGATCACGCCGTTGAAATCGCGCTGATGCACGATCATGGCGAGGTAAGCGGCAGCGCTGGCGATCGGCAAAAAGTCCCGCAACTGCTCGCCGCCAGACATGTTGAACGACGCCTCCCCGGCATCGATCGCCCGGTCCAGCGCCGCCAGCAGACTGTTGGGGTTCTGCCCTTCGCCATGCAGGTAGAACAGACGCGCCCACTGCAAGGTGAACGGTTTTTCCTGCTGCAGATTTTGCAAAAACAGCTGCAGCGTGTGTTTGGCCAGACCGTAAGGATTGCTCGGCCGCGGCTCGACCTGCTCACTGAGAGGCCCGCTTTGCATGCCGTACTCGAAGCAGGTGCCGGTCACCAATACTTGCGCCACACCCGCCTCGACCGCGCCTTTGATAAAGCGGTAGTCGGCCATCAGGTTGTGCTCGAAATGGAACAGCGCCCGATAGTTCGGCAACCCCGGCCAGGCCAGGTGCGCGAGGACGTCGATACCGTCGGTGAGCGCCGCAATGTCCAGATCCGCCGCGTGAATATCCGTCGCGACGAATTCGACGTGATTGATCCACGGCATGCTCGCCGCAGTCTCGACATTACGCGCCACCGCACGTACCGCGCAGCCACGGGCGAGCAACGCCGCGACCAGATGCCGGCCGACGAAGCCCGTGGCCCCGGTGACCAGGACGTTCACAGGACTTTCATCTCAGGCACGGCGATTACGAAGCGCCCGTCCCACTGACGCACCTGCGCCAGTTGCTGACTGACTTCGTGCAGCAGGTTCCACGGCAACACCAGCACGTAGTCCGGTTTTTCGATGTCGATCTGCGCCGGCGCAACAATCGGAATACGACTGCCCGGTAGGAACTTGCCCTGCTTGTGCGGGTTGGCATCGGCCACCCACGCCAGCAGATCCGGTTTGACCCCGGCGTAGTTGAGCAAGGTGTTGCCCTTGGCCGCCGCGCCGTAACCGACCACCCGCTTGCCGTCGGCCTTGGCCTGCAACAGAAAGCGCAGCAGTTCATGCTTGATGCGTTCGGCAGCCGGCGCGAGGGTCGCGTAGTACTCAGGGGTTTTCACCCCGGCATCCAGCTCGGCCTGCAACTGTTGCTGCACCGCAGGCTGCACAGCACGACGCTCTCCGTCCTGGCGCTGCACGAACACCCGCAGCGAACCGCCGTGAGTGCTCAACTGACTGACGTCGAACACTTCCAGACCATTGCGCTCGCACAAGGTCTGCACGGCGGTCAGCGACAGGTAGGAATAGTGCTCGTGGTACAGCGTGTCGAACTGCGCGCCAGCTATCAGCGTCAGCAGTTGCGGAAATTCGAAAGTAGCGACGCCGGTCGGCTTGAGCAGCGTGGCGAAACCACCCAGGAAATCATTGATGTCCGGCACATGCGCGAGCACGTTGTTGGCGGCCATCAGGTCGGCGCCCCAGCCTTCGCTGTGCAGCTGCGCAGCGCTGTCGCGACCGAAGAACACTTCACGAATCTGCAGACCCTTTTCCCGCGCCGCTTGCGCGGTGCTGCGGGTCGGCTCGACACCCAGACACGGAATGCCGCGAGCGGCGACGTACTGCAGCAGGTAACCGTCGTTGGCGGCGACTTCGACCACACGACTGTCGGCGCTCAGAGCAAAGCGCTCGACCATCTCGGCGACATAACGCTCGGCGTGGGCCAGCCAGGTGCTGGAGAACGAACTGAAATAGGCGTACTCGGCGTCGAACAGGCTGTCGGCGCGGGTGTAGTCCTCGGTCTGCACCAGCCAGCACTGCTGGCACACGGCGACCTTGAGCGGCACCCACTGTTCGGCCTGCTCCAGGCGCTCGGCATGCACGTAGGCGTTGGACGGTGGCGAGGTGCCGAGGTCAATCAGCGGCAGGCTCAGCGGTGCGGCGCACCCACGGCAGTTCATAGATGCACTCCGGCAAAGTGTTGATCGAGCGCAGGATGGCTGGAATCACGCGCTGACAAATTATTGACAGGCAACGGCCAGGCAATCGCCAGCCGTGGATCGTTCACCGACAGCCCGCTCTCGTGCTCCGGCGCGTAATCAGCGCTGTGCAGGTAAAGCAGTTCGGCGTCGTCGGTCAGGGTCTGAAAGCCATGAGCGAAGCCGGCCGGAATCAGCAGGCTGCGACCGTCGCCAGCCTTGAGGTGCTCGGCGTGCCAGTGCAGAAAGGTCTCGGAATCAGGGCGCAGATCCACCGCCACGTCCCACACTTCACCGCGCAGGCAAGTGATCAGCTTGGCTTCCGGGGCGTTGGCATTCTGGTAATGCAGACCGCGCACACTGCCCTTGTCGCGGGTGCAGGAATGGTTGATCTGGCGGATATGAAATTCGCTGCCGAACGCGCTCAGGCTGCCTTCGCAGAACAGCCGGGCGAAATGCCCGCGCTGATCTTCGAAGCGTCTGTGCTGGACGCTGAACAGCCCGGCCAGCGGCAACGGTTTCAAGGAAAACTCGCTCACAGCGCGCCTCGGTACAGGTTCAGTTGGCCGAGAGTGACGTTGCGCATGTCATCGCCGTTCTGCCACGCCAGATGCCAGTCGAGGGTCTGGGTCAGGCATTGCTGCAAGGTCCAGCGTGGCTGCCAGCCCAACACCTGACGGGCGCGACTGCTGTCCAGACGCAACAGACCAGCCTCGTGCAGTTCGCTTTTCTCAATGCGCAAACCGCGTGCCTGTGGCCAGCGACTGGCGAGCAGTTCGACCACTTCGCCGACGCTGCACATGTCCGCCTCGCCCGGGCCGAAGTTCCACGCCCCGGCGTATTCCGGGCCTTGTTCGTAGAGACCCGCAGCCAGTTGCAGGTAACCGGCCAGCGGTTCCAGCGCGTGCTGCCACGGGCGCACCGCTTGCGGATAACGCAGGGTCACCGGCTCGTCCGCAGTCCAGGCTTTGAGCACGTCGGGAATCAGGCGTTCAGGGGCGAAGTCACCGCCGCCCAGGACGTTGCCGGCGCGCGCGGTGGCCAGGGCCAAACCGTGTTCGGCGTACTTGTCAGCCGGGAAAAACGACGCGGCGTAAGACTGCGCCAACAGTTCGCAGCAAGCCTTGCTGCTGCTGTAAGGATCGTGCCCGCCGAGGGCTTCGTCCTCGCGGTACGGCCACAGCCATTCCTTGTTGGCGTAAACCTTGTCGGTGGTCACCAGCACGCAGGCGCGCACGCAACCGACCTGACGGATCGCTTCGAGCAGGTTCAGCGTGCCCATGACGTTGCTGGAATAAGTGCCCAGCGGGTCGCGATAGCCTTCACGCACCAGTGGCTGCGCGGCCAGGTGCAGAACGATCTCCGGCTCGGTGTCGGCGATGATCTCCAGCAACGCGCCGAGATCACGCAGATCGCCACGTTGATCGTTGATCCCTTCGTGAACCCGCGCCAGTTCATACAGGCTCGGTTCGGTCGACGGATCCAGCGAAAAACCGCTGACTTGCGCACCGAGGCTTTGCAGCCACAGGGTCAGCCAGCTGCCTTTGAAACCGGTGTGGCCGGTAATCAGTACGCGTTTGCCGCGCCAGAAATCCGCACTCAGGCCCATTGCTTCCATGGGGCCTCCCCGCTCTGCCACAGCGCTTCGAGGTGGTTCTTGTCGCGCAGGGTGTCCATCGGATGCCAGAAGCCTTCGTGTTCGAAGGCGTTCAGCTGTTCATCCTCTGCCAGACGCGCCAGCGGCTCGGCTTCCCAGGTGGTTTCATCGCCAGCGATGTAGGACAGGACTTTGGGTGACAGCACGAAGAAGCCACCGTTGATCCAGCCACCGTCGCCGCGCGGTTTTTCGGTGAAACCCAGTACCTGATCGCCCTGGCGCTCAAGGGCACCGTAACGTCCCGGCGGCTGCACCGCGGTGACGGTGGCCAGGCGACCGTGGGCTTTGTGGTAATCGACGAGTTGAGCAATGTTGATGTCGGAAACGCCGTCGCCGTAGGTGAAGCAGAACGCCTCTTCATCCTTGAGGTAACGGCCGGCACGCAGCAGACGGCCACCGGTCATGGTTTCCTCGCCGGTGTCGATCAGGGTGACGCTCCACGGCTCGCTGTAGTTCTGGTGCACGTCCATGCGGTTGTTGCGCATGTCGAACGTGACGTCGGAGGTGTGCAGGAAGTAGTTGGCGAAGAAGTCTTTGATCGCATAGCCCTTGTAGCCCAGGCAAATCACGAAGTCGTGGATCCCGTGAGCGGAATACTGCTTCATGATGTGCCAGAGAATTGGCTTGCCGCCGATCTCGATCATGGGCTTGGGCTTGAGGTGCGACTCTTCACTGATGCGCGTGCCGAGGCCACCCGCCAAAATAACTGCCTTCATCGTCTCCCCTCTCGTTCGTCACCGGGCTGCGCATGGCTTGGTTGAGCGATGCGGGCCGTCTGGCTAACCCTTTTGCCGCCTGCGGCGCCGCTGCGATGACCGCGAGCGCTCGTTTTATGGCGATTTGAGGGGGACTTGCAGGAAACGCGCCAGCTCCGCGAGCGCTGCGTCGGGTGCGCCGTAAGGCATGAAAAAAGGGATGAATCCAGCAGCGGATTCATCCCTTTCATTGCGGTGCATCAACAGATCGAGTGATCAGCCGAACATGGCGAACCCATCAACCGTCGCCGGCAGGTCGTAGACCTGGCCGTCGGCAGTCTGCAGGTGCTCGATGTTGTTGAACCCGGCATACCATCCCGCCAGTTTCACGCCGTTGTCCGGCACACCGCTGCTGCCGTCGTTGGCGCTGTGCAGGTAGGCGTCATCGCCGATGCGGGTGACGTTCAACTGGCTGGCGTTGGTGATGGTGTTGAGGATCAGGGTGTCGTTGAGATCCCAGCCCTCGTCCTGAATCGATACCAGCCCGGTGCTGTTCACGATGTAGATATCGTCACCCATACCGCCCAGTGCGGTGCCGCCAGTACCGGACTGCCCCGGAAGATTGAGGTTCAGCACGTCGTTGCCGCTGCCACCTGACAACAGATAACTGTTGCCGGTGCCGGTGAGCACGTCATGACCGTCATCACCAAGGGCACTGCCGTTGTGGACCGTGATGGTGTCATTGCCTCCGTCGCCGTGGGCCACTGTACCCAGGTCATTCACAGCGCTGACGATGACGTCATCACCCGAACCGCCAGACAGTGTGTCGGCCTGCGCGACATCACCGTCGAGACCGGATTTCAGTCCGCCGTAAAGGTGATCATTGCCATCGTTGCCACTGATCACATCATCGCCGTTGCCACCTTCCAGGATCGCGTCCTCGCGGCCGGCATCCATCACATCGTTGAAACGACTGCCTTGCAGACCTTCTACGTCGTAATACATATCCCCTTCGGCCGTACCGTTCTGGCCAATCCTCGACAGGTTGACCACCACACCCGTATCGCTGTCGTCATAGCTGACGATGTCCGTTCCCGCGCCGCCGACGAACACATCCCGTCCGGCGCCACCGTAGAACAGGTCATCGCCGCTGCCGCCGAAGATGTAGTTGTCGGAATCATTGCCATAACCGGTGAAATCGGCTGTACCGGTGTAGGTCATTTTCTCGATGAACGGGTCCATCTTCATGACCGACAGGCTGGTGTACAGCTCGTCAAACCCCATGCCTGAGTCTGTCTCGACGATGGTCACACCCTCGCTGTTGATCGTATAGACGTCACTGCCCCAGCCACCTTCGAAGGTCACGCCGCCCGAGTTGGCAGTGAAGTGATCGTCCAGGTTAGTCCCGACAACCTTTTCCACATTGATCAAGGTGTCGCCCTCGGCGTAGCCGCCAGAACCGAAGCCCTCGCCATCACGAAACTCGATGCTGACCGCATCGTTGGAACGGCTGT
Organism: Pseudomonas fluorescens; assembly: GCF_004683905.1. Classification (NCBI taxonomy): domain Bacteria; kingdom Pseudomonadati; phylum Pseudomonadota; class Gammaproteobacteria; order Pseudomonadales; family Pseudomonadaceae; genus Pseudomonas; species Pseudomonas fluorescens. The sequence goes on along the minus strand of NZ_CP038438.1, from coordinate 1,715,638 downwards.
AATCGACGGCGTCAAAGCCATCGGCACCGTCCATGACCATTGCGCTTGCGCCGGCGAAGATCACATCGTTGAAATTCGAACCCCGCACGGCCTCGATGCTCGAGTAGGTATCGCCGAATGCAATGCCGGTGGCGCCCCACATGCTCGAGAGCTCGATACTGACGCCTTCAAGGCTGTCGGTATAGCTGACTGTGTCGAAGCCCTCACCGCCAATGAACTGATCGCCACCGTCGCCACCCCACAGCACGTCATTGCCTGCACCGGCGACAATCACGTTCGCCTCGGCATTGCCGTAGCCCTTGAAGTCGCCGGTGCCGGTGAAGATCATTTTGTCCAGGAACGGATCCATCCTCTGGGTGTTGACGCTGGTGCGCAGCTCGTCGTAACCGCCGCGTTCCGCTTCGACGATGGTCACACCTTCGCTACCGACGATGTACACGTCATCTCCGTTATCACCTTCCAGCGTGATACCGCTGACCGAACTGACCAAGGTGTCATTGTCAAAGCTGCCGATGACTTTTTCGATGCCGACCAGGGTATCGACGGAGCCGTCCGCCTTGGTGACAGTGGCCAGCCCCTCGCGGAAATCGACGCTGACGCCGTTCGGCATCATCTGATAACTCACTGAATCGAACCCCTCCCCGCCATCCAGCAGATCGGACCCCGTGGTACCCCAGATCTGATCATCCGACTCCAGTCCGTAGAGTTCGTCATTGCCTTCATTGCCGCCCATGACATCGGCTTCACTCGTTCCATAAATCACTGACATTTGCTTCTTCCTTGCTTGGTTGAAACCAGGTTGGTCCTTCAGCTGCCAAGCGCACACCTGCGGCCGCATTGCGATTGCAGGTGTGCGATTCAGTGGTCAGCCAAACATCGCGAATGCATCACTGTTGGCCGGCAGATTGATGGTCTGATTATCGGCCGTCACGATCTGCTCGATAGTGTCGGAACCGGCAAACCAATCCTTCAGGCGCACGCCCTCATCCGGCGTCTGTCCGGCTGAAACGCTGTAACGGTGCAGGTAGAGGTCGTCACCGACACGGTCGACTTGCAGTTCCGAAGCGCGAATGTACGACAGCACAATCTTGTCGCCACGGCTGGTACCGTCGTCCTGAATGTTGACCAATGCCGAAGTGTCGATGGTGTAGATATCGTCACCTTCACCACCGAAGGCCGAACCGACGGACTGCAATACCAGATTATCCTTGCCCACGCCGCCAAACAGCGAGAAGCCCAGGCCGGTACCGATCAGCTTGTCATTGCCTTCACCACCATCAGCGATGCCATGAGTTACGGTGATGGTGTCATCGCCCGCTTCGCCATACGCACGGCTGCCAGTGTCGTTGGATGCGGTGAGAATCGTGTCGTTGTCATTGCCGCCATAGAGCGCATCAGCCTCAGCCCCTGCATTGGGTGCCGAACTGGCTAACGGCCCGGCCAGGGAAACCAGGCCTCCATAAATGAAGTCGGCCCCGTCGCCGCCATAAATCACGTCGTTGCCTGTGCTGCCCTCAAGAAAATCGACTGCCGAACTTCCGGTCAGCGTATCGTCGAATTGGCTGCCGATCACTCGCTCGATATTGAGCAGCACATCACCTTGAGCATCGGCGCCTTCGTTGACGTTGGTCTGCAGATTGATGTTCACAGCGGCCTTGCTGTTGATGTACCAGGCAGTGTCATGCCCTTCACGCCCATCGATCAGGTCCGCACCGGAGCCACCAATGAAGTTGTCACCGAATGCGGTTCCGGACAGGGTGTCGTTGAAGCTGCTGCCCTGGAAAAACTCGATTCCGGTGTAGGTATCGCCGGCCGCGTCACCCGCATTGACCTTAGTTTTCAAATCAATGGTCACGGCGCTATCGGATTGTTCATAGCTGACCATGTCCGCACCCACTAACCCGTCAAAAGCCATGGCCGCGCCGTCGGCGATGAAAATGTCACCGGCTATCGTGCCGGTCAAAGCCTCGATACTGGTGTAGGTATCCCCTGCTGCGATCCCTGTGTGAACCCCGGTTTTCAGGTTGATGGTGACGCCAATAGTCGTGTCGCCGTAGCCGACAGTGTCAAAACCGGCACCACCGATGAACCGGTCGGCACCCGCGCCGCCATACAGGATGTCGTTGCCATTGCCCCCTGTAATGATGTTGTCGATGGCGTTGCCCCAACCGGTGAATGACCCGGTGCCGGTATAGGTCAGACGCTCGACGTTGGCGCCCAGGTAGATCTGGCCGAAGTTGCTGCGTACTTCATCGTTACCGCCACCCGCCTGTTCGATGACCGTGCCGCCACTGCCGTTGAGAACGTAGACATCATCCCCCGCTCCCCCCTCGAACGTCGCAGTGGCCGAATCGAGATTGAAGGTGTCGTTGAACGCCGTGCCGATCACCTTTTCAATGCCGATCAGGGTGTCACCCTGAGCGTCGCCGCCAATGCCCGCGAGACCGACAGCATTAGCTCTGATATCGACATTGATCGCCTCGACAGACGTCGAGTAATCCACCACGTCAGCCGTTCCCGCACCGCCGTCAAATGCAAACACCCGACTGTCGGCGATGAAGGTATCGTTGAAGCCCGAGCCGAGGATTCGCTCAATGCCGGTGTAGGTATCGCCCGCTGCGATGCCGCTGTTGACACCGGTTTTCAAATTGATGCTGACGCCAACAGTACTGTCGCCGTAGCTGGCGGTATCTATGCCGGCGCCACCAATAAATTGATCGGCACCTGCGCCGCCATACAACAGGTCATTGCCGGCACCACCGGTAATAATGTTGTCGCTGGCATTGCCCCAGCCGATGAATGAAGCGTTGCCGGTATAGGTCAGACGCTCGACGTTGGCGCCCAGGTAGATCTGGCCGAAGTTGCTGCGTACTTCATCGTTACCGCCACCCGCCTGTTCGATGACCGTGCCGCCACTGCTGTTGAGAACGTAGACATCATCCCCCGCTCCCCCCTCGAACGCCGCAGTGGCCGAATCGAGATTGAAGGTGTCGTTGAACGCCGTGCCGATCACCTTTTCAATGCCGCTCAGGGTGTCACCCTGAGCGTCGCCGCCAATGCCCGCGAGACCGACAGCATTAGCTCGGATATCGACATTGATCGCCTCGACAGACGTCGAGTAATCCACCACGTCAGCCGTTCCCGCACCGCCGTCAAATGCAAACACCCGACTGTCGGCGATGAAGGTATCGTTGAAGCCCGAGCCGAGGATTCGCTCAATGCCGGTGTAGGTATCGCCCGCCGCGATGCCACTGTTGACCCCGGTCTTGAAATTCAAGGTGACACCGACAGTGCTGTCGGCATAGCCAGCCGTGTCGATACCCCCACCACCGATGAACTGGTCGGCACCCGCGCCGCCATACAGGGTGTCATTGCCAATGCCCCCCGTAATGACGTTGTCGCTGGCGTTGCCCCAACCGGTGAATGCCGCGTTACCGGTATAGGTCAGGCGCTCGACGTTGGCGCTCAGGTAAATCTGGGCGAAGTTGCTGCGTACTTCATCGTTACCGCCACCCGTCTGTTCGATGACCGTGCCGCCACTGCCGTTGAGAACGTAGACATCATCCCCCGCTCCACCCTCGAACGTCGCAGTGGCCGAATCGAGATTGAAGGTGTCGTTGAACGCCGTGCCGATCACCTTTTCAATGCCGAACAGGGTGTCACCCTGAGCGTCGCCGCCAATGCCCGCGAGACCGACAGCGTTATAGCGGATGTCGACATTGATCGCCTCGGTGGATGTCGAGTAATCCACCACATCCGCCACTCCGGCGCCGCCGTCAAAGGCAAATACCCGGCTATCGGCGACGAATGTATCGTTGCCGTTCGAGCCGAGGATTCGTTCAATGCCGGTGTAGGTATCCCCCGCCGCGATCCCGGAATTGACGCCGGTTTTCAGGTTGATGCTGACACCGACAGTGCTATCGGTATAGCCGACCGTGTCGATACCGGCACCACCGATAAACTGATCAGCACCCGCGCCGCCATACAGGAAGTCGTTGCCAACGCCTCCTGTAATGACGTTGTCGCTGGCATTGCCCCAACCGGTGAATGAACCGGTTCCGGTATAGGTCAGACGCTCGACGTTGGCGCTCAGGTAAATCTGGGCGAAGTTGCTGCGTACTTCATCGTTACCGCCACTCGACTGTTCGATAACCGTGCCGCCACTGCCGTTGAGAACGTAGACATCATCCCCCGCTCCGCCCTCGAACGTCGCGGTGGCCGTATCGAGATTGAAGGTGTCGTTGAACGCCGTGCCGATCACCTTTTCAATGCCGCTCAGGGTGTCACCCTGAGCGTCGCCGCCGATGCCCGCAAGACCGACAGCATTAGAGCGGATGTCGACGTTGATTCCATCAGCCGATGTGGAATAGTCCACCGTATCAGTCCCGGTACCGCCATCGATCTTGTCTGCTCCGGCACTTCCCCTGATCAGATCATTGCCGGCCAGGCCATTGATTTCATCATCCCCACTGGTACCGGTCAGCGTATCCGCGCCGTTTGTTCCGTTTATAACTGCCATTACTTCTTCCTTGCCTTGTTATGAACCGGCCCCTGCTTGCGTGGCGATCATCCCCCGTCAAGCACATTGATAAATCGAGAATACGTTGATATCGACAGGGAAAAACCAAAGCTTTAATCCGCGCGCAAATCCGTCGGCATTTAACGCAGACACGCATTTCACGGACAAAAAAAAGCGACCTTCAGGTCGCCTTTTTCCGGTAGCCGAACGCAGATCAATCCGCCAGCCAGCCATACTCCCAATACCGCAGGTTATCGCCACGCAACACGTAGTCACGCAGCACTACCTCACGCAACTCATCACCCATGCGGTAACTGGCATCCGGATCGGCCAGGTGCATCCGGATCGCTTGCAGCCACTCGTCCGTGCTGTTGGTCTTGATCCGGGTACACGGCAGATAACCACGGTAGGCCTCGGTGTCGGTGCAGATCACCGGATAGCCGCAGGCACCGTACTCCAACAGCCGCAAGTTGCTTTTGCAGTCATTGAACACGTGGAATTCCAGCGGCGCGAGGGCCAGGTCCAGGTTCAGGCTGGCCAGCTTCGCCGGGTAGACCTCCAGATCGATCACGCCGTGGAACTCATGCATGTACGGCAGCAGATCGTCCGGACACATGCCGAAGAAAACCCAGTCGACTTCGTTGGCCAGTTCGCGCACCACATCGGCGATCACCGCCAGATCACCGTGGTGACTGGTCCCGCCGCCCCAACCGACCCGTGGTTTCTTCGAGGTGCGGCGTTGACTGCGCAAGTGGCTCCACAAGTCCTTGGACAGCATGTTCGGTACGACACGAATGTCGTGGTGCATGTCGGACAGCACGTTAGCCAGGGGCTGGGTCGATACGACCACACGATCACACAGACCGATGGCACGTCGCACCATACGCTCCATGTCCTGCTTGCTCGGCATGTTGCGGATGTGCGCATTGCGATGGGGAACGTCGATGACGTAGTCATCGAGCTCAAAGATGCGCCGCGCATTGAAGTATTTTTTCAGAGGCGGGATTTCATCGATGGCGTGTTCCGAATAGCGCCCTTGCAGCACGATCACATCAGGCGACTGGCGCTCGATATCAATGATCGACGGCAAACCGTAGCAAATGCGCCCCTCGACTCTGTTAGCCGCCTGCAACTCGATCATCGGCTGACTCATGCGGTAATGGCCGATGGCCGAGGCGTTGATCGGCACCACCAGCACATTCGGCAACTGCGCTTTGGAAAAGGCACTCCAACCGGTTCGCAGGCCAGGCTCAAGACTGAAGTTGGTGGCACCGACACCCTGCAGAGTCAGGTTAATGTTGTAGGCCGGATCGCGGGCGATGGTTGGCAACCAGCGCTGGTAGAAGGTTTCCCTTTCCTCGGCGAACAGCGCTTCGTCTTCAGTCGTCGCCGCGGCGCTCGGGCGTGCGCCCACTGCGAGCATGGCGTGGGGATTCAATACCACCAGGTAGCCTTCGCGGCCGACCCGCAAACACAGATCCACGACGTTCAACGTCTGCTTCAGATCCTGTTCGTCGAGCCCACCGGCAACCTCGAAGACCGACTTGCGAATCATCAGGCAATCGCCGCCAACCGCGCTCAGGTCATGCACCGCTTGCAGGCGGAACATGTACCCGTCCGACTGCACGGGCTGGCCATAGAACGGCAGACCGACCGGGCCGTTCAAACCGAGAATCAGCCCCGCGTGCAGCACACCACCGTCCGGGTTGAACAGCTTCGCACCGACTACGCCGACTTCCGGGCGTTGCGCATGATTGAGCAGTTCGTCGAGCCAGTCGGCCTGAGTGATCACCGCAAAAGCATTGAGCAGCAACACATACTCGCCACGCGCATGGCTGACCGCAAAGTTGTGCGCGGCCGCCGCATTACCCTTTTGCGGATAGCTCAGCACACGAATTCGCTCGCTGCCCAGTTGCGCCATGCCGTCCAGCCACACCCGCGCCTCGGCGCTTTCGCTGCCGTTGTCGACCAACAGTAATTCGTACTCGGTGTAAGCGGTCTTTTCCAGCAGCGTTTCAACACAGCGCTGCAGTGCAGCCGTCTGGTCTTGAGTGACAATCACCACCGACACCAGCGGTCGTCGCGCATGCTGATAATCCACGCGGTTGAGCAGTTCGCTGCCGCCACGGCGGATGTCATGGGCAATCCCCAGGCGTTGCAGATGCGCTTCGAGAATCCGCGGGCTTTGCGCCACGACACCGGGCTCGGTCAGCCACTGGGAGAGATCGAATTTGGACTCGAGCAACACTTCGGCGATGTGTCCCACGACGTGCAAGCCGTCGTTCTCGACCATCCGCCACAGCGCATCATGCGGTGCCAGTTCGGCAAACGTCGGCGCAAAGCCGCCGAGCGCCAGAAATCGCTCGCGCTTGAATGCCAGGGCGCGCCCGACATAGGGATAACTGCGCATCAGGTCGAGGTTGAAATCCGGTTTGAACGCAGGCTCTGCCGACTCGCCGCTGCGCAGGCTGCCTTCGTCGCTGTACAGACATGTCAGGGTTGGGGTGTGCGCGATCCGGTCGGCCATGACCAGCAACGCCGGCGCCACCAGGCGATCGCCTGGCTGCAACAGATAGAACCAGTCGGCCCCTTCGAGCTGCGGCAGCAACGTATTAATCTGCTCCAGCCCGTCATCCTGCAACGGCATGTGGAACACGCGCCCATCAAGGCGCGCCTCGGCACACGAAACGGACAGGACCAGGATCAGCTCTGGCGGATAATCCTGCGCGGCGAGCGCCTCCAATGTGCGCTCCAGGCCATCGCGACTGCCCTGCCCGTCAATGATGATCGGCACGATGCGCGGCTGGCAGGGCCAACTGGCAAGCGTTTCCGGCAACCAGTGGCGTTGCTGCTCGGTGAGCACCCGACATGCCAGCCACTGCGCGTACAGTTCGCCGAAGCTGAAGCTGTTGACGCCGACTCCCCACTCCTGACGGCTCTGCTTGGTACCCAGGGTTCGACTCAGGGGCAACTCTTGCCAGACCCGGGGCAACTCATCAGCGCGGGACAACGGAACATAACGCACCCATCCCGGCGCAGGCGCCGATTCACCGCTGCGCGCCTTGAGCATTTGCGAAATCCACTCGCGCTCGACTTGCGCAGCATCCTTCATCGGTTGCTGTGCACTCAGACGCTCCGGGTAGAGGCGTTCGGCACTGAGTACGCTGTTGGACACCGCCAGATTGCCGCGCCGCAGCAGGCAGACATACAGGGCAAAATCCAGCGTTGCGACGAAGCAGGCGCCGTCCTCGGTCAATGCCGGCAACAGCTCGACGACGTCGGCACGACGCATCAGCGCATTGCTGAAGCCACCGAGCACGTTGACCGGGAATTTTTCAAAGATGCCCAGTACGTCGTCGCCCTTGAGCAAGCCACTGACTGGCGACAACGGCGTGTTTTCGATGCGCGCCGGCAGAATGATGTCGTTTGCGTCCCAGAGCAGCCGTTGCGCCACCACCAGGCTGACTTCTGCACGCTGCATTTCATGGGCCTGCTGCTCGATGCACGCGGAATAGAGCAGATCGTCATCGCACAGAAACTTGATGTACTCGCCCTGCGCCTGCTCGAGACAAGCCTTGAGGTTGTCGACCAGCCCCAACGTTCGTGGATTGCGCACGTAACGCACGGCGACGCCGGACTGCTCGACTACCGCCGCAACGATGGCTTCAATCTCGCTGCCGCGGCTGTCGTCGCAAACGATGATTTCGAGTTGGCCATAAGTCTGGCTCACCGCACTGTTCAAGGTCCGCTCGAAGAAGCGCGGATTGAAGGCGGGAATGACCAGACTGACGAGAGGGAGTGGATTCACGGCGGGCTCACAGGCGGTACGAGCCCGCTCGGTAAAGCGAGCCCATGAAACCGCAAAAAAACATTAACTGAAGGACGAGACAAACGGGCGCCTGCGCGCCCGTCCAACGTCAGATCTTGTTGAACAGACCCAACTGACTGATCTTGCTGAACGCCAGTTGCGAGGCTTGCAGCATGGTCTGCTGCAACGTCAGGCGGGTCATCACCTCGGCCGGATCCGAATCACGGATCGAACCCTGGGTCGTGGTGTTGGCCTGGATCAGGCTCTGGTTGGTGGTGTTCTGGTCATCCAGCGATTGCCCGCGAGCACCGATCGAGGTCACCGCAGCGCCAATCTGGTTGGACGCGCTGTCGATGTTGCCCAGCGCCGCCTCCATGGCCCCCTGGAATTTCTGTTTGACCACCGGATCACCGTCGACCGGCAGGTTCAGCGCCGTGACCATCTGGCCCAGGGTGTCGAGCACGTTCTGGGTCTGGTGGTTGTTGGACTGGATCGAGAATTGATCGCCCGCGCCCGGCGTACCGCCAATGGCGAAGGTCACACCGGCGGCCGTGGCGTTGCTGCCGACCATGGTGCCCGACGACACCGGTTTGCTGTCAGCGGTCACAGGGGCCGCGTACAGGTCGAAATCGGTGGCGCTGGTGAACTTCAGCACCGCGCCGCCGCCCGACGGGAAGGCCGCGCTGTACGCCGCCTGGTTGGTCACGCTGGAGCCGGTGATGACCGCCGTCGACGGGTTGCCCGGGCTGCGCGCGGTAGTGAACGAATCAGGCGTGGCCGACAGCTGGAAGCTGTGACCGGCGATGACCGCATCCGGGTTGGTGTCGCCGGCCTTGAGGTTGATGTTCAACTTCATGTCGACGCCACGGAAGCTGACGGTCTGGTTGGCACCATTGCTGTTGCTGATCAGGCCGTTCTGGCTGGCCTCGGACGTCACGTCGTTGCCCAGGGCATCGGTGATTTTCAACTGCGTGCTGCTGATGAAATCCACGGTGTATGGCTGGCCCGCCGTGAACTTGGCGTTGTAGGTCGCTGCGGTGCCGACCGTACCGTTGGACAGCACCACACGACCGTCATCCACCGCCGGAGCGGTCATGGTGGTCTGGGTGCGGCTGGTGTTGATGGTCTGCTGGAAGGCGTCCCAACCGGTGGTATTGGTCGCGACCGACATACCGTCGCCAATGCCCAGGTTGATCTGGGTCTGGTCACCGTTATAGGTGTAGGTGCCGTCGACGTTTTGCGAGTACGGCGCGGTATCGGTCTTGGAACCGGAGAACAGGTAGTTGCCGTTGGCATCCTTGGAGTTCATCAGGCCCAGCACTTGTTGCTGGATCTGGCTCAGTTCCGCCGCGTACGCCTTGCGGTTGTCGTCGGTGGCGATACCGTTGTTGGCGGCCAGGCCGATTTCCTTGGCGCGCTGCAGAGCCGTGGTGATGGAGTTCAACGTCGACTCCTGCACGGTCAGCGAGCTCTTGGTGGTGTCGATGTTGCCCTGATACTGGTCGAGCATCGCACTTTGCTGACCCAGCTTGAGCAGGCGACCGGCGCCGATCGGATCGTCGGCAGCGGTGTTGATGCGCTGCAGGCTGCTCGCTTCGTTGGCGGTCGCGACCGTCTTGCTGTAGTTGCGCTGATATTGAGCAGCTTGCGTCGCGTAATACTGGGCGGTGGAAATGCGCATGAATTACGACTCCTTAAAGACTGTTGATCAGCGTGGCGAAGGTTTCCTGCGCAGCTTTGATGATCTGCGAAGACGCTGTGTAGTACTGCTGATACTTGACCAGGTTGCCGGTCTCTTCATCGAGGTTGACCTGGGACAGCGAATCACGCGCGCCCTTGGCCTGATCGAGGATCACCGAGGTGGCTTCATTGTCGGACTTGCTCTGCGCAGCCTTGGTACCGACGTTGGTCACCAGTTTGTTGTAGGCGTCGGTCAGGCTGATGCCCTTGCTGCCGCTGCCGGTGTCCACGGTCTGCTTGGTCTGCAGGCCAACCAGTGTCTGTGCGTTGCGGTTATCCGAAGACGCCGCGCCGGTCAGGTTGATGGTGAAGGTTTCGCCGGACTTCGGCGTCGCGCCCACGGTGGTCTGTACGGTGAAGGTCTTCTGCACGTTCGGCGTGACCGTGGTGTCCATCACCGGAGCACCGGTGGAGTCGACCATGCCGACCTTGAGGTTCAAGGTGTTGGCCTGCCCCGGCACGATGGTGCCCGAACCGATGGTGTTGCCCTTGGCGTCAACCATGTTGTACGACTGGCTGCCGCTGGCGACCGCACCAAACACCAATTTGACCGGCGTCGAATATTTGAGCGCATTCTGCAACTCGGTCTGCGACGCCGGGTTGTAGATGTTGAACGAATCGGTCAGCGTCGGCTGGGTGTAGGTACCGGAGTTGTTGGCACTGGCCACGCCGGTCAGCGGTGCTGCCGCAGCGATTTTCTTCGGATCGGTCAGTACCGTCTGAATAGTGCTTGCCGCGTTACGGGTCGGTGTCACCTTGAAGGTGTCGCCAGCGCTCAGGGCGCCGCCGTTGAGGGCCAGGGTGAAGCCGTCGATCACCGGCGGTGGCGTGGTCGTGGTGCTGAACGAGCCCATGTCGGTGCCATCGGAGCGCTTGACCGAATAGTTGGTGGCGCTGGTGAAGGTCACCTGGTAATCGCTGGTGGTCAGCTTGCCGGTGTCCTTGATGGTGACATCGAGGTTGCCCGAGCCGGCGCTATTGGTCGACTGCGCAATGCTGCGCTGGCTGACCAGCGCGGCACTGTTGATGTTGTTGAAGATCGCGGCGCCGAAGTCACCGTTCTTGTCGATGCCCTGGGCTTGCTGGCTGTTGACCTGATCGGCCACCACCAGCGCGACACGCCCCAACTCATTGAGCGAAGGGTCGAGCACTTCTTTGCGATAGGTCAGCAGGCCACCGATTTCGCCACCGCTCATGGCCGACGTGATGTCGATCACGCTTGAGCCGCGGTCCAGCTGAATCGCCATGCGCGTCGGATCGTCCTTGCTCGGCACGGTGCTCAGGGTGTTGGTGGTGTTGCCGATCACCAGCGGCTGGCCGGTGCCGATGTACACGTCAAAACTGGTGCCACGCTCGACGACCTGTGCACCGGTCAGCTCGGAGAGCTGACGCACCGCTTCGTTACGGCTGTCGAGCAGATCGTTCGGCTGGCCGCCGCTGGTGGAAATCTCGCCGATCTTCTGGTTCAGGTTGGCAATCGAAGTCGCCAGCTTGTTGACCTGGGACGTCATGTCGCCCAGGTTGCCATTGATCGTGGTGTTCTGATCGTTCAGCTGTTTGGCCAGCGCATTGAAACGGCTGGTCAGGGCCTGCGCACCGGTCAGCACCGACTGACGGGAGGTGTCATCAGTGGCAGAAGTCGCCACGCCCTGCATCGAAGTAAAGAACTTCTGCAGCACACCGGTCAGGCCGGTGTTGGTATCGGACATCGAGGCATCCAGCGCAGTGGCCTGGGCACCGTACGCAGCCGCTTCGCTATTGAGCGAGGTGGCGGTATGCAGCTGGTTTTCGAGGTAAGAGTTGTAGACCCGGCGCACATCGGCCAGGGTCGTCCCCGTACCGATGAAGACGTTGCCGAACTGCTGCGAGGACTTGGTGCTCTGCACGGTTTGCTGGCGTGAATAACCGGCGGTGTCGACGTTGGCAATGTTGTTACCTGTGGTCGCGAGAGAGGAAGAACTCGCGGACAACCCCGACATCCCGATATTGAGCAAACTCATGATTCAAACCTTACCGTGTGTTTATAGAGGCGTCGTTGAAACGCCGGCCGCAGCGTAGTTTTCGAAACTGTTCATCTGCTTGGCTATCTGCGAAATCTTCGTCGCGTAGTTCGGGTCGGTCGCGTAACCGGCCTTTTGCAACTCGCGTACAAACTGTTCTGGGTTATCGGCCGACTTCACCACATCTTGATAGCGATTGTTGGTCTGCAGCAAAGTCACCAGATCGTGGAAACTGTCCTTGTACGAGGCATAGGAACGGAACTGCGCCGTCTCCTTGACCATCTGCCCGTTGCGGAACTCGCTGGTGATTGCCCGGGCCGAATCGCCGGTCCAGTTGCTGCTGGCCTTGATGCCGAACAGGTTGTGACTGCTGCTGCCATCCTGGGCACGCATGACCGATTTGCCCCAGCCGGTTTCCAGTGCGGCTTGCGCCACCAGATAACGCGGATCGACGCCAATACGCGCGGCGGCTTCTTTGGCCATCGGCAGCATGGTGTTGACGAATTCGTCGGCGGAGCTGAAGGCGCGCTTGGCCGGCGCCAGCGGAATCTGCGCCATCGCCCGACCGTAAATCTGCATCTGCCCGCCGGACGCCTTGGCGTCTTCGGCACGGCTCAGCCAGTCGCCGTTGTACAGCGGGCCGGCGCCGGTGGCGGCCGTGGTCACGGCACGTTGTGGCAAGGCATTGGTGGCGGTCGGCGTGGCGGACGGCACCAGACCGGCGAGCAAACGATCGGCCAGTTTCGGCGGCAATGCCAGACGACGCTTGTTGATCATTGCCATATCATTGCTGTGCGAGGCTTCGGTATTGGCGACACGCCCAGAACGCGAGGCCCACAACGGACGCTCACCATTGAGCCGTGACAACGGTCCATTGGTGGCGGCGGCAATCGGGGTCTGCACCGCAGCGGCTTTTGCTGCCTCCTGCTTGGCGGCGGACGCGGCTGCAGCCTCACCCGGTGCCAGCGGTTTATTCCTCGACATCTGCTTCATCAGCACGTCGGCCAGACCGATACCGCCGCCCTCGCGGGACAGCGACACCGCCAGTTGCTGATCGTACATTTCCTGATATTGCTTGGCCGCCGGGGTGTTCATCGGGTTGTCTTTACCCAACGCCTCGGTGGCCGAACGCATCGACTTGAGCATTTCGCCAAGGAACAGCGATTCGAATTCCTGCGCCACTTTGCGCATGTTCGCATCGCTGTTCTTGTCGCCGACCTTGAGCTGGTTCAGACGATTGAGGTCGGAGTACGACCCCGAATCGCCCGTGCCCACCAGACTGCCTTTGCGCATATCCATGGTCGGCGTCCTCAGATCACGATCAGGTCGGCTTGCAACGCGCCGGCCTGCTTCAGTGCTTCGAGAATGGCCATCAGGTCACCCGGTGCCGCGCCAACCTGGTTCACCGCCCGCACGATCTCGTCGAGGGTGGTGCCCGGGCCGAACTTGAACATCGGCTTGGCTTCCTGCTGAGCATTGACCCGCGAACGTGGCACGACGGCCGTCTGCCCATTGGACAGCGGGCCCGGCTGGCTGACGATCGGGTCTTCGGTGATGGTCACGGTCAGACTGCCGTGGGTCACGGCGGCCGGCGAGACTTTCACGTTCTGGCCGATGACGATGGTGCCGGTGCGCGAGTTGATGATGACTTTCGCCACCGCCTGACCCGGATCGACTTCAAGGTTTTCGAGGATCGACAGATAGTCGACGCGCTGGCTCGGATCGAGCGGCGCCGTCACACGGATCGAGCCGCCGTCGATGGCTTGCGCCACGCCAGGGCCGAGCATGTCGTTGATCTTGTCGACGATACGCTTGGCCGTGGTGAAGTCGGAACGGTTGAGGTTCAGCGTCAGGCTGTTGCCCTGGTTGAAACCGCTCGGTACCGAACGCTCCACCGAAGCACCACCCGGAATACGACCGGCCGACGGAACGTTGACGGTGATCTTCGAACCGTCGCGACCTTCGGCATCGAAACCACCGACCACCAGGTTGCCCTGAGCGATGGCGTAGACGTTGCCGTCGATACCCTTGAGCGGGGTCAGCAACAGAGTGCCGCCGCGCAGGCTCTTGGAGTTACCGATCGAAGAAACGGTAATGTCGACCTGCTGACCCGGTTTGGCGAACGCCGGCAGATCGGCACTCACCGACACCGCTGCGACGTTTTTCAACTGCACGTTGCCCGATCCCGGCGGCACCTTGATGCCGAACTGCGACAGCATGTTGTTGAAGGTCTGTAGAGTGAACGGGGTCTGCGTCGTCTGGTCACCGGTGCCGTTAAGCCCGACCACCAGGCCGTAACCGATCAACTGGTTGGAACGCACGCCGGAAATGCTGGCGATATCTTTCAGCCGCTCGGCGTGGGCACCAAAGGCTGCGGACAACAGGGCCGCAGCCAGCATGAGGCTCTTGAAATTCAAAGTCGCCACCTAGAAAGGGAACAGCGGGCTGAGGAAGAAACGGTCGAACCAGCCTGGCTGACTCGCATCGGCAAACGAACCGGTGCCCGAGTAGGTGATGCGCGCATCGGCGACACGGGTCGACGACACGGTGTTGTCGGTGGCGATGTCATCGGCACGCACCAGACCTGCGATCCGCACCAACTCGTCGCCGGTGTTGAGGGTCATCCACTTCTCGCCGCGCACGGCGATGATGCCGTTGGGCAACACGTCGGCCACGGTCACGGTGATCGAACCGGTCAGGGTGTTGCCCTGCGCCGCCTTGCTGTCGCCCTTGGTCGCGCGGTCGCCGCTGTAGCCGACGTCGAGGCTCAGGTCATTGCCACCCAACGGGTTGTTGGTGGTGCCACTGCCGCCAAACAGCGAAGTCAGGCCGATGCCGGTCTTGCTGTTCTTGGCCACCTGGGAGTTGGCGTTCTTGCTCGCCTGAGTCTTCTCGTTCAGGGTGATGGTGATGATGTCACCGACCCGGAATGCCTTGCGGTCGCTGTACAGGTTCTGCTCGAAGCCGGCCTGATAGATCGAGCCGTTATTGGCCGCAGACGGCAATGGCGTGCGTGGCAACACCGGAGCGTAATAAGGGTCATTGGGCTTGGGCGTCGGTGCGACGCAGCCCGCGAGCGAGACGACCCCACCCAATGCCAGAACAGATACGAAGCGTTTCATGACCCTACCTCACGGTGTTGCTGGCGACCTCAGGCCGCCCCATAGACTTGATTACAGATTCTGCGTTACGAACGAGAGCATCTGGTCGGCGGTGGAGATCACCTTGGAGTTCATCTCGTAAGCGCGCTGAGTGGTGATCATGTTGACCATCTCTTCAACGGTGCTGACGTTGGAACCTTCCAGGGTGTTCTGCAGTGTGGTACCGAAACCGTTCAGGCCCGGGGTGCCGATTTGCGGCGCGCCGGAAGCAGCGGTTTCCAGGAACAGGTTGTTGCCCACTGCCTGCAGACCGGCCGGGTTGATGAAGTCGGCGGTTTGCAGGTTGCCGATCACCTGAGCGGCCGGGTTGCCTGGCACTGTGATCGACACGGTGCCGTCGGTGCCGACGGTGAAGCTCTGCGCGTTGTTCGGGATGACGATGGCCGGCTCCAGGGCGAAACCGCTGGCGTTGACGATCTGGCCGTTGGAGTCGAGGTGGAAAGTACCGTCACGGGTATAGGACGTGGTGCCGTCCGGCTGCAGGATCTGGAAGAAACCGCGACCGTCGATGGCCATGTCCAGCGGCTGCTCGGTGGTTTGCAGGCTGCCGGCGGTGAAGTTTTTCTGCGTGCCGACGATGCGCACACCGGTACCCAGTTGCAGACCCGACGGCAGTTCGCTGTCCTGGGTCGACTGGGCGCCTGGCTGACGCTTGATCTGGTACAGCAGGTCCTGGAACTCGGCACGGTCACGTTTGAAACCCGTGGTCGAGACGTTCGCCAGGTTGTTGGAAATGGTGGTCAGGTTGGTGTCCTGGGCGGACAGACCGGTTTTGGCAACCCATAGAGCCGGAAGCATTCGATTCTCCTCGTGCGCCTGTTTTACGGCGCGACGTTCTGATAATTAGCTGATCTGCAAGACCCGAGCCATGGCCTGGTCGTCGTCTTTGGCGGTGTTCATCATCTTGACGTGCAACTCGAACTGCTTGGCCAGGGCCAGCACCGAGGTCATTTCTTCCACGGCGTTGACGTTGCTCGACTCAAGGAAACCCGACACCAGTTTGACGTTGGCATCGGCCGGCGCCGGCTGGCCATCCTTGGTGTAGATCGAACCGTCGAGGCCCTTGTTGAGGTTCTTGATGTCCGGGTTGACCAGTTTGATCCGGTCGACTTCCGCCATGACGCGCGGGCCTTCGCCCATCGCACGAATACTGATGGTGCCGTCTTCACCGACTTCGACCTGCTGCTCCGGCGGCACGGCGATCGGACCGCCATTGCCGAGTACCGGCATGCCGTTGCCGGCGCGCAATACGCCGAGGGCGTCGATGTTCAGGCTGCCGGTGCGCACGTAGCTTTCGCCACCGTTAGGGTTCTGCACGGCAATAAAACCGTTGCCGGTCACGGCGACGTCGAGGTCACGCCCGGTCTGCACCAGCGAACCGGCGGTGAAGTCGGTGGCGGGCCGTTCGCTCATGGCAAACGCACGCGCCGGAAAGCTGTCACCGAACACCGGCATCGAACGCGCCTGCTCCAGATCGCGCTGAAAACCATTGGTGGAGATGTTCGCCAGGTTGTTGGCATGTGCCTTTTGCGCCAGTGCGTTCTGACTGGCGCCGGTCATTGCCACATAAAGGTACTTGTCCACACTCTTTCCTCTGCATGCCGGACGTTTGCCGCCCACCGCTGTACTGCTGAGCCATAAGCAATTTGCAGACCAACTTTTTTCTGGCGGCTTGCGGCCCGGTAAACAAAGGACTTGCGGGGTTTTGCGGGGAAATTGGAAATGTATCGAAGTCGAAAAACCGGCGGTGTTATGCCGCTGGGCGGCAATCCCGATTGTTGCAGATGGAAAAAGAACCTGTGGTGAGGGGATTTATCCCCGATGGGCTGCGCAGCAGCCCCCCAATCCATACATGGTGGTGTAACAGATGAACCGCATTCGCTGGTTTGGGGCGGCTTCGCCACCCTTCGGGGATGAATCCCCTCACCACAAAAGCTCTTTTCACCACAGTGTTGCTGTTAACTCTCGGGGTCTTTACCAACTTCGTATTGGCGGAGCTTATTAGCGATGGTGGTATGCGAAACCCCCAACCGCTTACCCAGTTGCCGACTGCTCGGGTGTTCGGAGTACAGCCGCTCCAGTACGGCTTTCTCAAAACGCCCGACGATCTCGTCCAACCCACCCTCCAGCGAGAAATCGCCAAGCGGCTGACGCACGCCGTAATCCGGCAGGCGAATGTGTTCGACCTTGACCGTGCCACCCTCGCACAGTGAAACCGCTTGAAACAGCACGTTCTCCAGCTGCCGCACGTTGCCCGGCCAGTGATAATGACTGAGGCGATCCATCGCCGCCGGCGCCAGTTTCGGCAGCGAGCAACCGATCTGGCGGCTGGCCTGATCGAGGAAGTGCTCGACCAGCGGGGTCAAACCGTCGAGGCATTCGCGCAGTGGCGGGATGTGCAGCGACAACACGTTCAAGCGGTGATACAGATCCTGACGAAACTCGCCGCGCGCGCACAACTCAGACAAGTCGACCTGAGTGGCGCAGATCACCCGCACATCCAGATACACCTCTTCATCACTGCCGACCCGGCGGAAACAGCCGTCCTGCAGAAAGCGCAGCAACTTCACTTGCAAGCGCGGGCTCATTTCACCGACGCCATCGAGGAACAGCGTACCGCCCGCCGTCAGTTCCAGCAGGCCGAGCTTGCCTTCGGCGCGCGCGCCCTCAAAGGCACCGGGGCCGTAGCCGAACAGTTCGGTCTCGGCCATCGACTCCGGCAGCCCTGCGCAATTGAGCGCCATCAGCGGCGACTGTCCACGCGGACTGGCGAGGTGACAGGCACGGGCAAGCAATTCTTTGCCGGTGCCGGTTTCGCCTTCGATCAATAGCGGCGCATCCAGCGGCGCCATGCGCCGCGCTTCACGCACGACAGCGGCCATCACTTTCGAGCTCTGGAAGATACTGTCGAAGCCACGCAATTCCTGTTTGCGCACGTTATAGATGCGCTCACCGACGCGGTCGGCGCGGTGCAAGGTCAGTACCGCACCGGCCATGGCTTCGCTATCGTCGTGCTCCGATTGCAGCGGCGCGATGTCGGCGAGAAAGATGTCGCCCTTGACCTTGACGCGCATGCCGTTGATTCGCGACTTGTTGGCGCGCACCAGTTCCGGCAAATCGAAATCCTCGGCATAGCGCGACAGCGGAATCCCCGGCACTTCATCCACGCGCACTCCGAGCAACTGCGCCGCCGCGCGGTTGGCCGCAACGATCGAGCCGCCCATGTCGATCGACAGCACCGGGAATTCCAGCGCGCCAAGCAACGCGTTCAACTCCATGTGCCGACGCTCGCTGGGCATCAGCCCGACGCGTTTGACGCCGAACACCCCGGCAATCGCCTCGAACTTCGGTCGCAGCGCCTGAAACTGGATGTTGATCAGATTCGGGCAGTGCAGGTAGATCGCGTTGCCGTGCTCGCCGCCGACCTCGCCGCGTGCAACGTTGATCCCGTACTCCACCAGCAGGTTGAGGATGTCGCGCAGGATGCCGATGCGGTTTTGGCAGTGGACTTTGATACGCATATAAAGAGGCCCGACAAGGATGAGGGGTTGAACACAATCCCTGTGGGAGCGGGCTTGCTCGCGAAGACGGTGTGTCAGTCGCCATTCATTCAGCTGACACACCGCTTTCGCGAGCAAGCCCGCTCCCACAAGAGATTTGCGCTGCGGTTTTGCCTGACTTTTCTGTCGAGGCGCGCAGATAGTTGTCAAGATTATGTGACAGCCACAGCCCTTTTCAAACCTGCAAATCACCGCAAACGCGAGATACCGGCCAAAGCGTAACGATTTCTTTACGAAATATGGCGATTGTTCCTATAAGGAACTCGTTCAACCTGCTGCATCACGCCGCACTCTCGGGTAATTCTCAGTCCATCGCTGGACATAACAAGAACGAATTCCCCTAGCAGGAGAGCAGTATGAAGCAGACGCAATACGTGGCCCGCGAGCCCGATGCGCAAGGTTTTATCGACTACCCCGCCGAAGAGCATGCGGTGTGGAACACGCTGATCACCCGCCAGCTGAAAGTGATCGAGGGTCGCGCGTGCCAGGAGTACCTGGACGGTATCGAAAAACTCGGTCTGCCCCACGACCGCATTCCGCAGCTGGGCGAGATCAACAAGGTGCTCGGTGAGACCACCGGTTGGCAGGTTGCCCGCGTCCCGGCACTGATCCCCTTCCAGACCTTCTTCGAATTGCTCGCCAGCAAACAGTTTCCGGTGGCCACGTTCATTCGTACCCGCGAAGAACTGGACTACCTGCAAGAGCCGGACATTTTTCACGAGATCTTCGGCCACTGCCCGCTGCTGACCAACCCATGGTTCGCCGAATTCACCCACACCTACGGCAAACTCGGCCTGCAGGCCACCAAGGAAGAACGCGTGTATCTGGCGCGCCTGTACTGGATGACCATCGAGTTCGGTCTGGTCGACACCCCGCAAGGCAAACGCATCTACGGCGGCGGCATCCTGTCCTCGCCAAAAGAAACCGTTTACTCGCTGTCGGATGAACCCGAGCATCAGGCCTTCGATCCGCTGGAAGCCATGCGCACACCGTATCGCATCGACATCCTGCAGCCGCTGTACTTTGTCCTGCCGAACCTCAAGCGCCTGTTCGACGTTGCCCATGAAGACATCATGGCCATGGTTCGCCAAGGCATGAAGCTGGGTTTGCACGCTCCGAAGTTTCCGCCAAAACCGAAAGCCGCGTGATCCGCGACTTTTGCTGAGAATTGAGTCTGTCAGTCGCCGTCACTTTGGTTTAGCGTGACGGCATTGACGGGCCGATAGTTTCTATAAAAAAAACACACTCGATTTCAGGAATCACACCATGTCCACTTTGAACCAAGCCCACTGCGAAGCCTGCCGTGCCGATGCGCCACAAGTCAGCGACGAAGAACTGCCGATCCTGATCAAGCAGATCCCTGACTGGAACATCGAAGTACGCGACAACATCATGCAGTTGGAGAAAGTTTTCCTGTTCAAGAACTTCAAGCATGCGCTGGCGTTCACCAACGCCGTCGGCGAGATCTCCGAGGCCGAAGGTCACCACCCGGGCCTGCTGACCGAGTGGGGCAAAGTCACCGTGACCTGGTGGAGCCACTCGATCAAGGGCCTGCACCGCAACGACTTCATCATGGCCGCGCGCACTGACGAAGTGGCCAAGACCGCAGAAGGACGCAAGTAATGCACTTTGACGCCATCGGCCGGGTACCCGGCGACCCGATCCTCGGTTTGATGGAGGCCTATGCGCAGGACAGTAACCCGCGCAAGTTCGACCTCGGCGTTGGCGTCTACAAGGATGCCCAGGGCCTGACGCCGATCCCCGAAGCGGTGAAAATCGCCGAGGCGCGACTGGTCGAAAGCCAGGACACCAAGACCTACATCGGTGGTCACGGCAATCCGCTGTTCGGCAAAGTCATCAATGAACTGGTGCTTGGCGCCGACTCGAAGCTGATCGCCGAACAGCGCGCCGGCGCCACCCAGACTCCTGGCGGCACCGGTGCCCTGCGTCTGGCGGCCGACTTCATCGCCCAGTGCCTGCCGGGCAAAGGCGTGTGGCTGAGCAACCCGACCTGGCCGATCCACGAAACTATCTTTGCTGCGGCCGGGGTCAAGGTCAGTCACTACCCGTACGTGGGCAGCGACAACCGCCTCGACGTCGATGCGATGCTCGCCGCACTCAACGAAGTGCCGCAAGGCGACGTGGTGCTGCTGCATGCCTGCTGCCACAACCCGACCGGTTTCGACCTGAACCATGACGACTGGCAGCGTGTGCTCGACGTCGTGCGCCGCCGTGACCTGCTGCCGCTGATCGACTTTGCCTACCAGGGCTTTGGCGACGGACTGGAGCAGGACGCGTGGTCGACCCGACTGTTCGCCGCCGAGGTGCCTGAGCTGCTGATCACCAGCTCCTGCTCGAAGAACTTCGGCCTGTACCGCGACCGTACCGGCGCGCTGATCGTCTGCGCGAAAACCGCCGACAAGCTGATCGACATCCGCAGCCAACTGGCCAACATCGCCCGCAACCTGTGGTCGACGCCACCGGATCACGGCGCGGCCGTGGTGGCGACCATCCTCGCCGACCCGGAGCTGAAAGCGCGCTGGGCCGATGAAGTGGAAGCCATGCGCTTGCGCATCGCCCAATTGCGCAGCGGTCTGGTCGAAGCACTGGAACCACACGGTCTGCGCGAGCGCTTTGCGCACATTGGCGTGCAACGCGGAATGTTCTCCTACACCGGGCTGTCACCGGAGCAGGTCAAACAACTGCGTGAGCAGCACAGCGTGTACATGGTCAGCTCGGGTCGGGCCAACGTCGCCGGGATCGACGCCACGCGCCTGGCATTGCTGGCCGAGGCCATCGCCAACGCCTGCAAATAACCCCGCGCCCCCCCCCTTGTAGGAGTGAGCCCTGTGGTGAGGGGATTTATCCCCGATAGGCAGCGAAGCGGCCCCAACACTGCAATCGCGAAATGTCTGACATGGCGCGTGCAATTGTTTTACGACTGCTTCGCAGCCGATCGGGGATAAATCCCCTCGCCACAGGTTCATTCACACCCACACTTGGAATACGCCCCCCCTGCGGCCATCTGTCGCATTATTTTCAATTAAAAGTCTGATTGTCATTTTTCCTGCTGTATCCTGCGCAGGCTTTCAAGAAGCGCGGATCTACCAGATCTATCAACAGACTTAGCGAGGAGCGCAACCATGCACGAGATTCCTAATCTCCCCTTCCCAAGCCTGCACGTACCTGAGCAGACGACCACGCAACAAGCCGGTGCCCAACAGCCCGAGCCGAAAGAAGCCGTTGAGAGCCGCCAGGCCGACAGCGAAGAGTAAAACCCCGCCGTACAGACCGTGTGGAAAGCGCTAAGATGCGCTTTCCACACTGCCTGAAACCGAGCCCGCCATGACCGACGAATTCTCTGAAAGCCAAGCTGCCGTCCTGATCGGCGCCACCGAGAAAATGATCGAGATCTGGAACCGTCTCTCCCCGGAAAAACAGGCCGCCCTGCTCGCCCGTTTCGGCAGCGAAGAAAACGCCCTCGCCGCCCTCGTCACCACGCAACTGGTCGCCCCGGCCAAACCGTGATTCCACCCTCCCGGCAAATAGTTTTACTTTTCCCCGCCCCTGACGCGTGCGCGCCGGTATCATAAGCAGCCTATCTAATCCTGCTTTGCCGTGGATCGTTTCTCATGTCGTCCTCTATGCCACAACCCCAGCGCCCCCTGGCGGTCACGCTGCAAGTCGTGTCCATCGTCCTCTTCACCTTCATCGGCTACCTGAACATCGGCATTCCGCTCGCCGTGCTGCCGGGTTACGTCCACAGTGATCTGGGCTTCGGCGCGGTGATCGCCGGGCTGGTGATCAGCGTGCAATACCTCGCCACCCTGCTCAGCCGTCCGTATGCCGGCAAGATCATCGACAACCAGGGCAGCAAGCGCGCGGTGATGATCGGTCTGGCCGGATGCGGCTTGAGTGGTGTGTTTATGCTGATTTCGGCGTGGACACCCAACTTGCCGATGTTCAGTCTGATCAGCCTGTTGATCGGGCGTCTGGTGCTGGGCAGCGCGGAAAGTCTGGTGGGCTCCGGTTCGATCGGCTGGGGCATCGGCCGCGTTGGCGCGGCGAACACCGCCAAAGTCATCTCTTGGAACGGCATCGCCAGTTACGGCGCGCTCGCGGTCGGCGCGCCGTTCGGGGTCTGGCTGGTCGGCCAGCTGGGATTGTGGAGCATGGGCGTCAGCATCATTCTGCTGGCAGCGCTGGGCCTGCTGCTGGCGTGGCCGAAAACCGCGGCGCCGATTGTCGCCGGTGAGCGCCTGCCATTCATGCATGTGCTCGGTCGCGTGTTCCCGCACGGCTGCGGCCTGGCGCTGGGCTCGATCGGGTTCGGCACCATCGCCACCTTCATCACCCTGTATTACGCCACCCGGCACTGGGACAACGCGGTGCTGTGCCTGAGCCTGTTCGGCGCCAGCTTCATCGGCGCGCGACTGCTGTTCGGCAACCTGATCAACCGCCTCGGCGGCTTCCGCGTAGCGATCGCCTGCCTCTCGGTGGAAACCCTCGGCCTGTTACTGCTGTGGCTGGCGCCGGATGCGCATTGGGCGCTGGCCGGGGCGGCGTTGAGCGGTTTCGGCTTCTCGCTGGTATTCCCGGCGCTGGGCGTGGAAGCGGTGAACCTGGTGCCAGCCTCCAGCCGTGGTGCGGCGGTCGGCGCGTATTCGCTGTTCATCGATTTGTCGCTGGGGATCACCGGACCATTGGCGGGGGCAATTGCGGCCGGTTTCGGTTTTGCTTCGATCTTTCTGTTTGCCGCCATTGCCTCACTGAGCGGCCTGATCCTGAGTGTGTATTTGTACCGCATTAAACCAAAACACCACTTTCATTGATCGCCCAATATTGGCCATTCATTGGTTCCGAATGGCCAATGCACAACCGCGGCTTTTATAAGCTAACCATGCAAACGGAAAATGGCGAAGCTACCGTTTTCTCTATTTTTACTGGATACAAACACAATTTTTCGATCTTCCTGAACAGCGAGATCGTGAATAATCTGGTCTTTTGGAAATACAACCTTTCCAGCAACACCAAACCCCTCGTCCCAACCCATGTCTTGTTCAAGACTGGCAATAAATGCCTGACTATCCGACCCAACACGCAAATAAGCATAACCTGCTACCACAACGGTTGATTTCAAATTATAGAGTGCTGCTTTCGTCACATAGATATCGCTGAAATCATCAGTGATAAATCCTCCCCACCCTTGTTTGCCAAAAAGTGGATCTTCCTCGCCTTTGAGCCCGCGACGTTGAAGCTGGAGATACAGATACTGCGGAACTCCATTATCCGAAGTACCTACAATATAAAACTTATCGTCACGTTTCAGAATCACATTTTTAACCGAAGGTACTCCATCATAATAACCTCCTGCCCCAAAACTGGAGTCAAGATTACCACGGGCATCATACCGGCCAACAAACCAACGTTTATCACGTAGACCGTCTGAAGCGGCGACAACATAACCATTCCCTTGGCGAAACATATCCTGTCCTATGACTAAGACAGACGGACCTCGAAAAACCAATCGGTACCCGCCATTACCGAACGCTCCGTCCAAACTACCGTTATTTTTTAACTTGACCAGGATCGCACTATCGAAAAGTCCTCTTTCATCAAGCGTGGTCAGAAGCAAAACGCCGCCATCGTCCAATAATTCCAAAGTTCCGTGGTAGTCGCGGCCTTTATCCGTCAGAGGCTGCTTCACCTTTGGAACATCTGAACTTGAAGGAACAACATCTTTCAGATCTGGACTCCACAACATGACTCCTTTGCTACCAAACCCTTCATCAAGTCCCCCATTCAAATCGAATCGAGCCAGACCGGTAGCACGATTAAAGCCGTCTTTACGAGCGAAGAACCCCAACACATACTTGCCATGAACACTATCAAACTTCACGCTATAGGGCTGCGGCAAATCCCACCCAGGAAAAAACTCCGAGAGTTTGAAAAAAACACTACCCGCTTTTCCGAAGCTCTCGTCGATACCTCCTTCCTCATCAAGCATGCACAGGTAAATCTCTTGCCGCTCCTCGTCAGTTGCGGCGCAAAGAATCCTGTTCGGTTCTGAGAGAAGAGTGACGACCCGAGATTGAAGTCTCTGATGTTCTTTTCCATATAAAACGACCTCACCGCGCGCACCAAAATCAGTATCAGGAGTACCACGCACAATATTTAAGTTATTCATTTACTTTTGCTCAATCAATGAAAAGAGAGCTCAGTAAACGTGTAACAGCATCCGGCACACCTGTCAGATATGACAGTCAGGTAGACCAATTAGTAATAAGAGAGTCGTTCGATATCCGGAAATTGATTTAAATTGAGTGGCGCGTAATGGATACATTGCTCGCGCCTGCTGAAATGGAACAATTTCAAGACGCCAATTCTTAAAAATCCACCTTGCCGCGCCCAGCCTTGATGCTGCCGCGCTTGGTCTTGGATTCGAGCCGGCGCTTCTTCGAGCCGAGGGTTGGTTTGGTCGGGCGGCGTTTCTTTTCAACCTTGGTGGCGCTGAGGATCAACTCGGTCAGGCGCTCCAGCGCATCGGTCCGGTTGGCTTCCTGCGTGCGGTACTGCTGAGCCTTGATGATCAGCACGCCATCGCTGGTGATGCGACTGTCACGCAGCGCCAGCAGCCGTTCCTTGTAGAACTCGGGCAAGGACGAGGCCGGAATGTCGAAGCGCAGGTGCACGGCGCTGGAGACCTTGTTGACGTTCTGCCCACCGGCGCCTTGCGCGCGGATGTACGTCAGTTCGATCTCGGCATCCGGCAAATGCACGTTGTTGGAAATCACCAGCATGGAAAAAAGTCCGAATTCAGAGCGTGCAGGATACCGCGATTAGCCACAAAGCAGGTCTCCTGCGGCCATGCGCAACTTCTTGCATCAATCGTTTCGCGTTATGATCCCCAGCGAAAATTTACCAGTTCAATGCAGGAAGCATAAGCATGAGCAATAAAGCAGTTATCGTTTTTAGTGGCGGACAGGACTCGACGACCTGTTTGATCCATGCACTGAGCCACTATGACGAAATTCATTGCATCACGTTTGACTATGGTCAGCGTCATCGCGCGGAAATCGAAGTCGCGCAGCAACTGGCCAAACAGCTCGGCGTGACCGTGCATAAAGTGATGGATGTATCTTTGCTCAATGAGCTGGCCATCAGCAGCCTGACTCGCGACAACATCCCGGTTCCGACGGTTAATAGTTCTGGCGAAAGTCTGCCAAGCACCTTTGTGCCGGGAAGAAACATCCTGTTTTTGACCCTCGCCTCTATTTACGCCTATCAGGTACAAGCCAGAACGGTAATCACCGGGGTTTGCGAAACGGACTTCTCGGGCTATCCGGATTGCCGGGACGAGTTCGTCAAGGCACTCAACAAAGCCCTTGAGCTGGGCATGGATTACCCATTGAAACTTGATACTCCGCTGATGTGGCTGAACAAGGCGGAAACCTGGGCACTGGCCGATCATCACCATCAGCTTGATTTGGTTCGCCACCAGACACTGACCTGCTACAACGGCATAACCGGTAGCGGATGTGCAAATTGCGACGCTTGCAATCTTCGCGCAAAAGGCCTCAATGAGTTTCTGGAAAACAAGGATGAGGTGATGAACAGCTTGAAAACGAAGCTGAATCTGCAATAAAGCACCCAGCATATAAAAATGCGCTCACTTGAAAATTTCGAGTGAGCGCATTATTTAATCCATCAAGCCTGACTACCCGTCAGATACCTCTTGAACAATGACCTGGCACCGTATGCCGGCATGATATTGAAGAACGCAAAACCGACCTTTATCGCGATCTGGACGTAAATCATGCTGAGTATCGCGCTGTTCTCCATCGCCCCGTAAAAGGCGATGTAGCAGAAAAGAAAACTGTCGATTATCACCGCAAACAAAGTACTCAGAAACACCCGCAAGAAGAGAAATCGGGAGTTGGTCAGTTCTTTGATTTTGCACAACAGATAAGAGTTTATATTTTCCGACACCAGAAACGATACAGACGAAGCTACCAGCACCGACGACAACTGACTGATCACATCATTGTAAGGCCCGTCGAGTTTCCACCCGGGTAGCCCGGGAAGGTACGTAGTCATGGCCAGCAAAATGATAATGGCCGCATTACTGATGAACGCGAAGAGTATCGCCTTGCGCGCCAACCGGAGGCCGAAGGTTTCATTCAGCAAGTCGACGATCAAAAACGTCAGCGGATACAGGAAAGTACCCGGCGTTACGACAATATCAAAATATTCCAGATAGATAGGCTTGGTCGCCGCAATGCTGGTAAAAATATAAAGCGTGAACAGCATCAGGTTCAGAATGATATAAATCATCCAGGAACTCTCGTGGCGATCATTTATTTCATAAGCGGTAAGCGACCCTCCCTGGGAGTAGAATTTCTTGTACAGATTCTTTACTTCTATCTTGTTCAGATTATCCATAATCTCACTATTCAACACTTCACTCAGTTTTATTTTAATTATCTTGCCTGTCGCAATGACCATGATCACCGCCAGGCTTTTTCCGTTTTCGAACCCCAACAGCTTATATTTGGTGTTTTCCCTTTCAACGCTGCAATCCATTAAATCGTTCCTCGATTATATCCCCGACAACACAAACACTCTCCAGCGCAAGATCAACCTCAGTTGTTATGAATAACTTTTTACTAACCTTGTCATACACCAGTTTTTCCTTGTCGATACTTGCCGCGCCCTTCTGCACGATCAGCAGGTCGCCCGGTTCATTCATGCCACTGACTTCATTTTCCAGCAGGACGCCTATCAAATTGAAGGACGTTCCAAAATAGTAAGTCAGTGGAAAAATCGTCGCCAACTCGCCGATTCGCTTATCCAGATTCTTTAGAAGCAGACTTTCCTTGATGACAGGCACTGCCGCCGGGTTCATGTTGCCCTGCGGCGAGATGCTGCTGTCGATGATTTCCTTTTCTTCAAACGAGATCGTCTCTATCTCTTCGTAGGACACTCCGAAAAAGTCGGAAATCTTGCGCACAGTGGACTGCTGTACGTTGACCACTTTACCTTCAAGAATGTTGTAGATCGTGGTTCGGGTCAGTCCACTGGAATTACATAACGACAGCTGCGTTTCCCCACGACTCTTTATCAGGTACTTGATATTGTTCTTCAGATTCTCCGATCGTTCTCTTCTGTGCATGGAATGCTTACCGTCTTTTATAAAGGCAATTTGAAAATACCCCTCGAATCATCATTCAGGGACTCAACAGGCCCACTAAGAAATAGTTATACGGGTATTAGAGCCGCGGCAGATCATAGCATTCCCCCTCCCTGATTTCGGCATAAACATAGTGTGAACAACACCGCTGGCGTGAACCAAAAAGAACAATTCGAATTCTGTACTGACCCGTCAGTTCTGCTTATCGGCCAGCAGAATCTCGTGAATAGCGATCCTTCCCGCCTGCAGTTTTACACCCTGAGGCCCGGAGAAAAGAATCATTTTATTTGAACAATGTTCATTTTTCTGATTAATTTTCTGGTGTTCCGCCGTGAAAAACCTATGATGCGACGGGCAACCGGGCTGTCGGCAGCGACCGCAGTCAGCAGAAAACGGGTCGTCGATACAGAGATTAGTTTGCGCGCACTGCCGCGAAAACAAGGAATCCGCTGTATCCGGTCGGTCAAGGGCAGAAACGCACGCACCCTCCGGTAAAACCAAGGAAGTCGCGCTCGTTCGCAGCGCGCTGCACACAGGGAAGGAATACAGACAATGGCAGTCCATACCGAACCGCTCATGAACCAGGCTGATCTGCTGCAACGGGGCCTGGCGGATCTGTGGGCGCAAGACGCCGAACTGGCAGGGATCCTCGACGCGGAAGTTGCCCGTCAGCACCAGGTGCTGTCGCTGGTCTCCTCCTCTTGCGCCGTCAGGCCCATGACCCTGGCCGCCTCCGCTTCGGCACTGGTCAATGTGACGGCCGAGGGGTTGCCCGGCAGACGTTACGGCGGCGGGTGCGAAAACGTCGATCTGGTCGAAGCGCTTGCCATCCGCAGAGCGCGGGAACTGTTCGATGCCCAGTACGCAAGCGTGCAATCGCATTCGGCATCAAACGCCAATTACCACGTGCTGACCGCCCTGCTCGAACCAGGCGATACCCTGCTGGGAATGGGCGTCAAATACGGCGGCCATCACACCCATGGCAGCTCCACCTCATTCGCCGGCATTTACTACAAGGCGATTCGGTACGGCACGACTTCAGCAGGGATCATCGATTACGACCAGGTGCGCAAACTGGCGCTCGCCCATCGCCCACGCATCATCATGTGCGGCGCGACGGCGTACTCACGGGTCATCGATTTCCAACGATTTCGCGAGATTGCCGATGAAGCCGGCGCCATCCTGCTCGCCGATATTTCGCATATCGCCGGACTGGTTGCCACAGGGCGGCATCCCAGTCCGATCGACGTCGCACACGTCACCACCACCTGCACCCACAAACAACTCATGGGCCCGCGTGGCGGTCTGATCCTTTCGGGTCAAGCGGCGAACACCAAGGTGCCCGGCTTGAGGACGACATTCAGCCGCGCCCTCGACCAGGCCGTTTATCCGCGAATGCAGGGTGCGCCTGCCGTCAACATGATCGCTGCGAAGGCGGCGGCTCTGGCTTACGCAAAGTCCACGGAGTTCGACAGAAGCATGGGGCGGGTTCGTAGCACGGCTGACGAGTTCGCCAGCGCCTTTCAGGCTCACGACTACGAAGTCGTCGGCGGGGGCAGTGAAAACCATACGGTATTGATTCGGTTGCGTGGCGGCATCACCGGCGCCATTGCCGAGTCGGCGCTGGAGCGTTGCGCAATTATCGTGGACAAATATCGTGTACCGGGCGAGACACGCCCTTCACTCATTACCAGCGGTCTGCGCATCGGCACGGGCTCCATCGCGCAGCGCAGAATCGATCCGCGGGGATGTCGCCAGATCGTCGATCTGATCTGCCGGATCCTCGACAGTGTGAGACCGATCAGCGAGCAGGATTACCTGCTGGAACCGGCCTTGCGCGAGCAATTCCGGTTGCAGACCGAAGCGTTCTGCACAGCCCATCCCATCGCCGAATACGTCTGACGACCAATAAAAAACCCGGCACATTGGCCGGGTTTCTCACTTTCTGCGTCTGGCTTACTTCGCGGCAGAACCCGCCGCGTGCAGCGCCTGCTGCGCACCGCGCTTGTTCTTGATCACGTAGCAGACCCACATGAACACGACCCACACCGGAATCGCGTACACCGAGATCTGGATGCCCGGGATCAGCAGCATCACGCCAAGGATGAACACCACGAACGCCAGGCAGATGTAGTTGCCGTACGGGTACCACAGCGCCTTGAACAGTGGTGTCTGCTGCGTCTTGTTCATGTGCTGACGGAACTTGAAGTGCGAGAAGCTGATCATCGCCCAGTTGATCACCAGTGTTGCAACCACCAGCGACATCAGCAGTTCCAGCGCCTGCTGCGGGATAAGATAGTTGAGCAGCACCGCCACCAGCGTGACAGCCGCGGACGCGAGGATCGAACGCACCGGCACGCCGCGCTTGTCGATTTTCGCCAGACCTTTCGGCGCATCGCCCTGCTCGGCCATGCCCAGCAGCATGCGGCTGTTGCAGTAGGTGCCGCTGTTGTACACCGACAGCGCTGCGGTCAGCACCACGAAGTTGAGGATGTGCGCGGCAGTGTTGCTACCGAGCATCGAGAACACCTGCACGAACGGGCTGCCGCTGTACGAATCGCCGGACGCGTTGAGGGTTGCCAGCAGGCTGTCCCAAGGAGTCAGCGACAGCAGGATCACCAGCGCGCCGATGTAGAAAATCAGGATGCGGTAGATCACCTGGTTGATCGCTTTCGGGATCACGGTTTTCGGCTTGTCGGCTTCGGCTGCAGTGAAACCGAGCATTTCCAGGCCACCGAAGGAGAACATGATGATCGCCATCGCCATCACCAGACCGCTGACGCCGTTGGGGAAGAACCCGCCGTGCGACCACAGGTTACTGACCGAGGCCTGTGGGCCGCCATGGCCGCTGACCAGCAGGTAGCTGCCCAGCGCAATCATGCCGACGATCGCCACGACTTTGATGATCGCGAACCAGAATTCGGCCTCCCCGAAGACTTTGACGTTGGCCAGGTTGATCGCGTTGATCAGCACGAAGAAGGCGGCGGCGGTGACCCAGGTCGGGATGTCCGGCGCCCAGTAATGGATGTATTTGCCGACTGCAGTCAGCTCCGACATGCCCACCAGAATGTACAGAATCCAGCAGTTCCAGCCCGACAGGAAACCGGCAAAACCGCCCCAGTACTTGTGCGCGAAATGACTGAAGGAACCGGCCACCGGCTCTTCGACGATCATCTCGCCGAGCTGGCGCATGATCATGAAGGCGATGAAGCCGCAGATGGCGTAGCCAAGGATCATCGACGGGCCGGCGGATTTCAGGACCCCGGCCGAGCCGAGGAACAATCCGGTACCGATCGCGCCACCGAGGGCGATCAGTTGAATATGGCGATTTTTCAGGCCGCGTTTCAGCTCGCCTGATTGCGAGGGTTGTCCACTCATGAAAAAGGTCTCACGCAAGGTTTGATGATGTTCAGTAGACGTTGCTGCAAGGTTGCGATTTCAGACAACCCCGATCAAACCCCAGCGCAAGCACCAGGAATTCAGCGTTTTTACAACGGTCATGCGTCACCTGTTTGTTTTTATCTGTGACGAAATCGAACCCGACACGCTTGTGACGTGGCGGAGTGAACAAGGCGGATAACCTTGAGGTTTGCGCGATTACGCAGAGGGTCACAGTTAAAACGCGGCGCATTGTACACCGCTAACCCCCTGCTGCCAGACCCCGCTGGATCAGCGTGGCGCTTGCCGGGATTGCGTGGGTCCGCCTCGAGACACTCGGGCGGCTGCAAAAATTGAGTCAGGCCTTTGCAGGCCATCGACGGGGACGAGGAAAAAAACGTCCCGCGCAGAGAAGTGGAGATCGATCACGGCGTTCATTGCGCCTCCTTCTTGTTATGCACCTGCACGACAGGCATGAGGCGCATCTCACCCTGCAAACAGCGCTGAAACAAGCGCGCCAGAGCCCTGCGCGACGCCTTTGCAGCCGGGCTTCGGCAGGTTTTCCTTACAGCCTCGGCAGAGGGTTAAATCCACTGGGCTTTACCGGGGTTTTCGTAAACTTTTCTTTACGAGGCGTAACGCAGATTTTCCATTTCGGAAAATTCTGTAGGACGTCTGCAAATTGACGGTAGCAAGCTTGCTAATGAAAGTTGCCGCTTAGTTTTTTGTTTTCAAATAAGAAATCCGCCGCTTAAAAACAGAATAAAAAGTTTATTTAAATTTTAAATAAATAATTTTTTGCATTACAAAACACCCTGAACTAGGTTCTTCACGTCTTGCCGGCCAACTCGACCGGCCAGTCATAACCGTGAAAGTCATCTAGGAGATCGACCATGCAAGCACTGGAAAAAGACTTGGATACCGAACTGCAACTGGACGAATGGTTTGAAGCACCAACCCATGAGGCCGCCGTGGAAATGATGCAAGCCGACGCGGTGGTTCCGTTCGGCACGGCGATGTGGCCTCTGTAAGACATCCCCGGGCAGGCACGATCCGGCCGGTCGTGCCTGCCGCTTTCTTCACGGTCAGTCAGGGAGGACTCATGGATAAGCCCCGCGCGATCTCGCATTTCCTTTACTACCTCGAACATCACCCTGCCCTTGCCGGTCTCGATTCGGCGAAGGTACTGCTCGGCCACACCGCCGATTACGAAGCCCTGACCGGCGCCATCGCCGAACAGGCCGGCGATCATCCCCGCTTCACGTTCAGTGCCCGTCGCCTGGACTTGGAAAGCACCGCAACGCTGACCGCGGCGATTGCCGACAGCGATCTGTACATTTTCTTCTACGACTCTTCCACCCTGCCCAACCCGCGCCCCGACGGCCCGGAGTTCGTTCGCGCCCTGCAGGGCGTGATGGCGGAAAACTGGAAGAAGTCGCTGCTGTTCAAGGATTACGGCGACTATTTCTACGACACTTTCAGCGTCACCCCGCAGCGCATCGCCGGGCTCAACAGCCACTTGATCCAGCGCATGTCCCAAGCGACGACGCTGAGCTTCAAGGACGACCACGGCTCCTGGTTTGAAACGCCGCTGAGCAGCATCAAGAAGTGGACCGACATCAACGGTGTCGGCAACTTCGACCTGGCCCCCGGCGAAATCGCCACCCACAGCGAAGCCATCAACGGCCATGTGAAATTCAAGGGCACGTTCCTCAGCACCATCCCGTTTGCGCGCAAGTACGGCGTGCTGGAGTCGCCACTGGAACTGTGGATCGAGAATTCGACCATCAGCCGCATCGCCACCGATGTGCCGGGGCTGGAACACGACTTCAACAAATACCTGGACGCCAACCCTTCGAACCGGCGCATCGAGGAATTGGGGATTGGTACCAATGAAGGGGTGAAAGATCTGTATGCGCGCAATGCCGGGTTCGAAGAGCGGCACTGTGGGTTGCATCTGGGGCTGGGTGGTGGGGCCAAGGGCAGTCATCACCTGGACCTGATCTTCTCTGGCGGGGTGTTGGCGCTGGATGACAAGCCAGTGTTTGATGGGCGGTTTGTGTTCTAGCCTGATTTTTCTTTATTGAAGCCACTGGCCTCTTCGCGAGCAAGCCCGCGAAGAGGCCCGCTCAGACGCTACATACCTTCCGCCAGACGAAAAAAAACGCCAACCCTGCGGTTGGCGTTTTTCATTCAGACGCTAAAGCCGATCACTCCGGCTTCTTGCGCCCGAAACCCGGACGCTGACCGGAACCGGCCGGTGCGCCACGGCGCTTGCCCGACGGCTTGTCACCGTCGACCAGCTTGATACCCGGACGCTTCGGTGCAGGCTTGGCCGGACGCTTGTTGCTGGTGTCGGCAGGACGATCCGCTACCGGCGTACCGCGACCGGCCGGCGCACGACCTTCGCCACGCTCGGTACGACCACGCGGAGCGCGCTCGCCATCCGGACGTGCAGCCGGCTTGCGCCCCGGACGCTCGCCTTCGATCTGCGGCTCACGGCTCGGACGCGGACCGGTCGGCGCGCCAGCGGCTGGACGCAGGGTACGCACGCGCTCGGTCTTGGCCATCGGCCGCGACGATTTGCGCTGCATACGTTCCAGCTTGTCCTTGCTCTTGGCGTTGAGTTGCGGCATCGCTACTGGCGTCAGGCCGACTTCAGCACTCAGTACATCGACTTCGTACTGGCTCATTTCGCGCCAGCGGCCCATCGGCAGATCAGAGTTGAGGAACACCGGACCGAAACGCACGCGCTTCAGACGGCTAACCACCAGCCCTTGAGATTCCCACAGACGACGAACCTCACGGTTACGGCCTTCCATCACCACGCAGTGATACCAGTGGTTGAAGCCTTCGCCGCCCGGTGCCTGTTGAATGTCGGTGAAACGCGCCGGGCCGTCTTCCAGCACCACGCCCGCTTTCAGGCGCTCGATCATTTCGTCGTCGACTTCACCGCGTACACGCACGGCGTACTCACGGTCCATCTCGTAGGACGGGTGCATCAGACGGTTGGCCAGCTCACCGTCGGTGGTGAACATCAGCAGGCCGGTGGTGTTGATGTCGAGACGACCGATGTTGATCCAGCGGCCTTCTTTCGGACGCGGCAGCTTGTCGAACACGGTCGGACGGCCTTCCGGGTCGTCACGGGTGCAGATTTCGCCATCGGGCTTGTTGTACATGATCACGCGGCGTACCGACTCGGCAGCCTCTTCGCGCTTGATCACCTTGCCATCGATGGTGATGGCGTCGTGCATGTCGACGCGCAGGCCGAGGGTAGCGTCTTTGCCATTGACCTTGATCCGGCCCTGGCTTATCCAGGCTTCGACGTCACGGCGCGAGCCAACGCCGATACGGGCGAGGACTTTCTGCAGTTTTTCGCCTGCTGGGCCGATTTCCTGGTCGTCTTGCTGATTGATGTCACTCATCTGGGCACCTCCCGGTGTGGTCTGTTCAGGCGGCGCCTGAAGCATTGAAATCTGGTTTTCGGGCGAAGGGATCGCCGAAGGGTCGCGAATCATACGCGGATGTGCGCCATCGCGCATCAGAGACTAGCTGATCGATCGCCAGTTATTTCTTTTTCCGCCGACCGGCGCCACCGAGCTTGATCAGGCGCAGCGCGGCTTCGGCCAGCACCGTACGCTTGTCGTCTTTGTCGAGTTTCTTCCAGACACGGATCTCGCGCTTGCTGCGGCCACAGCCGAGACAGATGTCGGCGCTGAACTTGCAGAGGCTGATGCACGGGTCTTTGGTGGAACTCATCGAATACTCCAGAACAACACTTGCCCCTGTGGGAGCGGGCTTGCTCGCGAATGCGCTGTATCAGGCAATGCATGCATATCTGACACACCGCATTCGCGAGCAAGCCCGCTCCCACAGGGGTTGACCAGTGATCTTGAAAACCGGATCAGTCTTCAAATTCGCGGCGTTCGGCCTCGATGGCTTCGGCCAGCGCACGGGCTTCGGCTTCTTCTTCGCTCAGCTCGGGTTCGGGCGCTGGCACCGGTTGTTCGAGGGCGGCGACGGCGGCCAGGAGTTTTTCCCGGGCTTCGGCAACGCCAAGAATGTCCTCTTCCGGTTCGGCTTCTGGCTCGGTCTCGAGTTCAACTTCAATCACCGGCTCGACGGTCTCGACTTCCGGCTCAGTCGTCGACGCTTCACCATCCGCAGCATCGCGCAACAGATCGTCGAAGTCGGTCTTGATCCCCTCCTCCATGCTGTCCAGCTCCAGCAACAGCGTGTGGAAACTGGTTTCTTCCTTCGGTTCTTCCGATTCGGCGCTGGCGTCGGCCTGTTCCTGCAGGCCCTGCGGTACCGGTGCGTCGTCAAAATCGAGGACCGGCTCGGTTTCCATCTCGCGCAGCTCAGCCAGCGGTGGCAAGTCTTCGAGGTTTTTCAGGTTGAAATGATCGAGAAACGCCTTGGTGGTGGCGAACATCGCCGGTTTGCCCGGGACGTCGCGGTAACCGACGATGCGGATCCACTCGCGCTCGATCAGCGTCTTGACGATGTTGGTATTGACCGCCACGCCCCGCACGTCTTCGATCTCGCCCCGGGTGATCGGCTGGCGATAGGCGATCAGCGCCATGGTTTCCAGCAGCGCCCGGGAATAGCGCTGCGGGCGTTCTTCCCACAAACGCCCGACCCACGGCGAAAACTTCTCGCGGATCTGCAGGCGGTAGCCGGAAGCGACTTCCTTGAGCTCGAACGCGCGGCCCTCGCAGGACTTGGCCAGCAGGCTCAGGGCTTTCTTGAAGACCGCAGGTTCCGGTCGTTCGCCTTCTTCGAACAGTTCGTAAAGGCGTTCAAGCGATTGCGGTTTTCCCGAGGCCAACAGAAAGGCTTCAAGCAGGGGCGCCAGCTCGCGGGGTTCAGTCAGGTTCATGTTTCGACTCGTTATTCGGCTCGGGCTCGCACGTGGATCGCGGCGAACGGCTCATTCTGCACCAGCTCGACCAAGGATTCCTTGACCAGTTCAAGGATCGCCATAAAGGTCACCACCACGCCGAGGCGACCTTCCTCGGCGGTGAACAGCTCGACGAACGGTACAAAACCGCCGCCCTTGAGCCGTTCCAGCACATCGCTCATGCGCTCGCGGGTCGACAGTGCCTCGCGACTGACCTGGTGGCTCTCGAACATGTCGCCCCGGCGCAGCACTTCGGCCATGGACATCAGAATCTCTTCCAGCGCGACATCCGGCAACAGCTTGCGCGCCCGGGCTTCCGGGGCGTCGAGCTTGGGCACGACCACATCGCGACCGACCCGGCTCAGGCCGTCGATGCCTTCGGCGGCAGCCTTGAAGCGCTCGTATTCCTGCAGGCGACGGATCAGTTCGGCGCGCGGGTCGTCCTCTTCGTCTTCGACGGTTTCGGCGCGCGGCAGGAGCATCCGTGACTTGATCTCGGCCAGCATCGCCGCCATCACCAGATACTCGGCAGCCAGCTCCAGGCGCACCGACTGCATCAATTCGACATAGCCCATGTACTGGCGGGTGATTTCCGCCACCGGGATGTCGAGGATGTTGATGTTCTGTTTGCGGATCAGGTACAGCAGCAAGTCGAGCGGGCCTTCGAAGGCTTCGAGAAACACTTCCAGCGCATCCGGCGGGATGTACAGGTCCAGCGGCATTTCCGTGACCGCCTGGCCATAGACCATGGCAAACGGCAGTTCCTGCTGGGCGCCGGCCTGGGGATCGACAACGGTTTCCACTGCGGACATTCAGGCCTCGACCATGAACGGCGCGGGATCGCCGCAACCGACGCGGATCACTTCCGGGTCGTCGCCGGTCAGGTCGATCACGGTGGACGCCTTGATCCCGCCGAAACCGCCGTCGATGATCAGGTCCACCTGGTGTTCGAGCAATTGACGCATTTCGTACGGATCGCTCAGCGGATCTTCATCGCCGGGCATGATCAGGGTCACGCTCATCAGCGGCTCGCCGAGTTCGGCCAGCAACGCCAGGGCAATCGGATGGCTCGGCACCCGCAGGCCAATGGTGCGTTTTTTCGGATGCAGCAACAGGCGCGGCACTTCACGGGTGGCGTTGAGGATAAAAGTGTAAGGCCCCGGCAGATGCGCCTTGAGAATGCGGAAGGTGCCGGTGTCGATCTTGGCGTAGTTGCCCAGTTGCGACAGGTCGCTGCAGATCAGCGCAAAGTTGTGCTTTTCGTCGAGCTGACGCAGCCGGCGCACGCGCTCGATCGCGGTCTTGTCGCCGATCTGGCAACCGATGGCGTAGGAAGAGTCTGTGGGATAAATCACCACCCCGCCCTTGCGGATGATCTCGACCGCCTGTTTGATCAGGCGCGCTTGCGGGTTTTCCGGATGGATCTGGAAAAATTGACTCACGTTTTCTACCTGTTCAGACGGCGGCAATATCTGTGTCATGTTTGAACCGACACCACAGGGGTGGAAGGTCCTCGGGAACCGGCCGGTACTGGCCAATCTCGGACCAGCCTCCAGGGCCATGGAAATCACTGCCGGCGCTGACCAGCAGACCGAACTCGCGGGCAAGGATTGCCAGGCTGCCGACCTGTTCCGCGGGCTGATGGCCATTGACCACTTCGATTGCATGCCCGCCCGCTTGAATATAGTCGGCAATCAGCTTTCGGCGCTTGCTGCGGGTGAAATCGTAGTGCCATGGATGCGCCAGACTGACCCACGCTCCGGCGGCGCGCAGGGTGGCGACGGTGTCTTCCAGCGTCGGCCAGTGTTGCTTGACGTCACCCAGCTTGCCAGCGCCGAGCCATTTGCGGAACGCCTCGGCGCGATCCTTTACAAAACCTTCACGCACCATCCAGTCGGCAAAATGCGGACGGGCCGGGGCGTTGCCGCTGTCGCCCAGCTCCTGCTGGATCTGCCGGGCGCCGTCGAGGGCACCGGGCATACCTTTGAGGCCGAGCTTGCGGCTTATTTCTTCGGACCGCAGCCAGCGGCCATCGTGCAGTCTGGCGATGGCCTCGACCAATGGCGCGGCGTTGACGTCGAAACCGTAGCCCAGCACGTGGATGGTCGCGCCGCCCCAGGTGCAGGACAGTTCGACGCCATTGACCAGTTGCATGCCCAGTTCTTCGGCGGCGCGGCGCGCTTCGGCGAGGCCTTCGAGGGTGTCATGATCGGTCAACGCCAGGACTCGCACGCCGTTTTCGAACGCACGCGCAACCAGAACCGCCGGCGCCAGGGCGCCATCGGAAGCCGTGCTGTGGCAATGCAAATCAACATTCACGGGGAGTTGTAACCTCAAATCAGCTGGCGCTATCGCGCGCCCATATGTTTGTTATTATGCCGCCACATCCAGCTTCTGGCTCTCACTGTGAAACAATTCATCGATTTCATCCCGCTTCTGCTGTTCTTCATCGTTTACAAACTTGATCCACGGGTTGTCGATATCGCCGGCCACGAGGTCACTGTAGGCGGTATTTACAGCGCCACGGCGATGCTGATCATCAGCTCCCTGGTGGTCTACGGCGCGTTGTTCATCAAACAGCGCAAGCTGGAGAAGAGCCAATGGCTGACCCTGATCGCCTGCCTGGTGTTCGGCAGCCTGACCCTGGCCTTCCACAGCGAGACCTTCCTCAAATGGAAAGCCCCGGTGGTCAACTGGCTGTTCGCCCTGGCCTTCATCGGCAGCCACTTCATCGGTGACCGCCTGCTGATCAAACGCATCATGGGCCACGCGCTGACCCTGCCGGATCCGGTCTGGACCCGCCTGAACATCGCCTGGATCGCCTTTTTCCTGTTCTGCGGCGCTGCCAACCTGTTCGTGGCGTTCACCTTCCAGAGCATCTGGGTCGACTTCAAGGTGTTCGGCAGCCTGGGCATGACCGTGCTGTTCCTGGTCGGTCAGGGCATCTACCTGTCCCGCCATCTGCATGACGCCGATACCACAACGCCAAAAACCGAGGACTGACATGCTTTACGCAATCATTGCCACCGACGTCGCCAACTCGCTCGAAGCCCGCCTCGCCGCGCGCCCGGCCCACCTCGAACGCCTGCAAGTGCTCAAGGGCGAAGGCCGTATCGTACTGGCCGGCCCGCACCCGGCGGTCGACAGCAATGATCCGGGCGCTGCGGGTTTCACTGGCAGCCTGATCGTCGCCGAATTCGACTCCCTGAGCGCCGCCCAGGCCTGGGCCGACGCCGATCCGTACATCGCCGCCGGCGTGTACGCCGACGTGATCGTCAAGCCGTTCAAGCAAGTTTTGCCGTAACCAAGGAATGTGGAGGGGCTCTGTGGCGAGGGGATTTATCCCCGATGGTTGCGCAGCAACCCAAAGCCATCCAATGCGGTGTGCCTGACACACCGCATGCTCCCATTTCAGGTCGGCTTCGCAGCCCATCGGGGCGGTGCGACGTTTCGCTGAATCCCCTCACCACAACAGCTCTCTCGCCACACTCAACCCACTCCAAGCACTGAACCTTCCCGGTTCTAACCGCTCTCAATCGCTCATTATTCTCGTTTGCCTGCCGACAACCTGCCCAATATCCATTTGCAAGCAGGAATCGCAATGCGCAAAGGTCCGTTGTGTCTGATGTGGGTCACGTTGTCGATCATGGCGCCCGCCCATGGTGAGGAAACCACCGAAAGCGGCAGCTCCACGCCATTGTCGTTAAGTGCCGGCAGTCAGATTACCGAACTGCAGCAGCGCCTGAAGGCCAGCGAGCAGCAGCGGGAAGAACTGAGCAAACAACTGCAAAATGCCGATAACACCCGCGAAAGCGCCCAGCTTGCCCGGTTGCGTCAGGAGAACCAGCGCCTGAAGCTGCAACTCAAGGAAGCCCAGGCCAGTCCATTGCCGCGTCTGTTGACCGAACAGCAGCAATGGTTCGTCACCGGCGCCGGGGTAGCGCTATTGGCGCTGC
Organism: Pseudomonas fluorescens; assembly: GCF_004683905.1. NCBI lineage: Bacteria > Pseudomonadati > Pseudomonadota > Gammaproteobacteria > Pseudomonadales > Pseudomonadaceae > Pseudomonas > Pseudomonas fluorescens. Next base: position 1,675,423 of record NZ_CP038438.1, on the reverse strand, counting down.
TGTGCGGTATCTTTGCCAGTGGAGCAAGCCGAAAACGTCGGCAATGGCTAAATTGAGTGAGTCATGAGCGAGCTGTTACTGATTGATGATGACCAGGAGTTGTGCGAACTCCTGAGTAGCTGGCTGAGCCAGGAAGGCTTCCAGGTACGCGCCTGCCACGATGGCCAGAGCGCGCGCAAAGCGCTGGCCGAATCGGCGCCTGCCGCTGTGGTGCTGGACGTGATGCTGCCCGACGGCAGCGGTCTGGAACTGCTCAAGCAATTGCGCAGCGAACACGCCGATTTGCCAGTGCTGATGCTCTCGGCCCGGGGCGAACCGCTGGATCGCATCCTCGGTCTGGAGCTGGGCGCCGACGATTACCTGGCCAAACCCTGCGATCCGCGTGAACTCACCGCGCGCCTGCGCGCCGTGCTGCGCCGCAGTCACCCGGCCGCAGTATCGACCCAGCTCGAACTCGGCGACCTGAGCTTCAGCCCGGTGCGTGGCGTGGTCAGCATCGACGAGAAAGAACTGACTCTCACTGTTTCCGAAAGTCGTTTGCTCGAAGCCCTGCTCAAGCAGCCCGGCGAGCCGCTGGACAAACAGGAACTGGCGCAACTGGCCCTCGGCCGCAAACTGACCCTGTACGACCGCAGCCTCGACATGCACGTCAGCAACCTGCGCAAGAAGATCGGCCCCCACCCCGACGGTCGCCCGCGAATCGTCGCCCTGCGCAGCCGCGGTTACTACTACAGCCTGTAAATCGGGAAATACCTGCCTGAATGCTATATGTGGCGAGGGAGCTTGCTCCCTCGCCACAGGCGCAGTGCCAGTGATATTTGTCAGGCAGGGTACGAAGCGTCTTTACCCAAGCTTTACGCAGCGCTGACCGCCGCTGACCTTGATCTCCGTAATCTGAACTCATCCGGAACGTACCGGGAACGAGACAAGGAGATACACCATGCGCAAGACTCTTATCGCTCTGATGTTCGCTGCCGCTCTGCCAACCGTCGCCATGGCCATGCCACAGGATGGTGGCCCGATGGGTGGCCCGCTCGACGGCCCACGCCACGGCGGTCAGATGCACGGTGAGCACGGCAAAGGCCCGTACAGCCAACTCGACCTGTCCCGTGAACAACGTGATCAGATCCGCAAGATTATGGGCGAGCAGATGCATGAGCGTCGCCAGGTAGTCGAGAAGTACCTGGAAAAACTCTCGCCGGCCGACCAGAAAGCCATGAAAGACGAGATGGCCGCCAACCACAAGAAAGCCGAAGCTGACGTACGCAACCTGCTGAAACCGGATCAACAGAAGAAATTCGACGAGATCCAGAAGAAACAGGCTGAACGCCGCGCCGAATGGGCCGAGTTCAAAGCGTGGAAAGCGCAACAACCGCAAAAAGCGCAATAATGCGATAACCTCGGATCCGACGGCTAAGCGCCGTCGGTTCTGTTGCCACTCAATCCAAATGTGGGAGCGGGCTTGCTCGCGAATGCGGTGTATCAGACAAAGTAATGTTGACTGACACACCGCATTCGCGAGCAAGCCCGTTCCCACATTGTTGAGTTTTTTGTTTGATTGAGGATTTTCTGTGCGTTCATTGTTCTGGCGTATTCTCGCGAGCTTCTGGCTGGCCATTGCTCTGGTGGCGGGGCTGTCGATTCTGCTCGGGCACATGCTCAACCAGGACGCGTGGATCCTCAGCCGCCATCCCGGCCTCAACACCCTGGCCGCCGAATGGACGCAAACCTACGAAGCCCAGGGCGAAGACGCCGCGCAGGACATCCTCGAACAGCGCAAACGCCAATATCACATCGATGTCCAGGTGCTGAACGAAAGCGGCGACCCGGTGGTGCGTGGCACCTTCCCGCGTCGCGCCGCCGCCTTCGAAGCCCGGCAGAACAACGATGACCGACGCCTGCCCTGGCGGCGCCTGACCGACGAATTCACCAGCGAAAAAACCGGCGACACCTATCTGTTCATCTTCCGCATCCCGCACCCGGAGCTCGACGCCTGGCACCGCGAAAGCCTGCTCTGGCCGCTGAGTGCGCTGGGCATTGCGCTGGTGGTGCTGACCCTGTTCAGCCTGCTGGTGACCTTCTCCATCACCCGCCCGCTCAGTCGTTTACGCGGTGCGGTGCATGATCTGGGGCAGACCACCTATCAGCAGAACAGCCTGGCGAAACTGGCCAACCGTCGCGATGAATTCGGCGTGCTGGCCAACGACTTCAACCGCATGGGCGCGCGCCTGCAAAGCCTGATCGGCAGTCAGCGCCAGTTGCTGCGCGATGTGTCCCACGAACTGCGCTCACCTTTGGCGCGACTGCGGATTGCGCTGGCACTGGCGGAACGGGCCAACCCGGAAGAACGGGAAAAGCTCTGGCCACGCCTGACCCGCGAATGTGATCGGCTGGAAGCGCTGATCAGCGAGATTCTGGTGCTGGCAAGGGTCGATGCCGACAACGCCAGTGCCGAAGCGGTAGACCTGAATGCGCTGCTCGGCACCTTGCAGAAAGACGCGCAACTTGGCTCGCCGGAGCAGACCGTGCGCCTGGATGCCGAACCACACCTGACACTGACCGGCTGGCCGACCATGATCGAGCGCGCCGTCGATAACCTTTTGCGCAACGCCCAACGCTTCAACCCGGTGGGGCAGGCAATCGAATTGCAGGCCACACGTCAGGGCGAACGAATTGTGGTGAGTGTGCGCGACCACGGGCCGGGCGTGCAGGCCGAGCATCTGAGCCAGTTGGGCGAACCGTTCTACCGGGCGCCGGGGCAGACGGCGGCCGGGCATGGTCTGGGCCTGGCGATTGCCAAGCGCGCGGCGGAGCGGCATGGCGGGAGTCTGCTGCTGGCCAATCATCCTGAGGGCGGGTTTATCGCCAGTCTGGAATTGCCGTTGGTGCCAGGGGCAATTGTCCAGCCTTAAAAGCCCCTCACCCCAGCCCTCTCCCGGAGGGAGAGGGAGCCGACCGAGGTGTTATGCGAAGTGCATCGACCTGGCAAACCGTGTCGATTATGGATTCAGTGAAGATCGCTCCGCCCGGCGCACCCCTGGAGCATGCCAATCGATCCCTCTCCCTTGGGGAGAGGGAGCCGACCGAGGTGTTGTGCGAAGTGCATCGACCTGGCAAACCGTGTCGATTATGGATTCAGTGAAGATCGCTCCGCCCGGCGCATCCCTGGAGCATGCCAATCAATCCCCTCTCCCTTGGGGAGAGGGAGCCGACCGAGGTGTTATGCGAAATGCATCGACCTGGCAAACCGTGTCGATATGGATTCAGTGAAGATCGCTCCGCTCGGCGCATCCCTGGCGCATGCCAATCAATCCCCTCTCCCTTGGGGAGAGGGAGCCGACCGAGGTGTTATGCGAAGTGCATCGACCTGGCAAACCGTGTCGATTATGGATTCAGTGAAGATCGCTCCGCCCGGCGCATCCCTGGAGCATGCCAATCAATCCCCTCTCCCTTGGGGAGAGGGAGCCGACCGAGGTGTTATGCGAAGTGTATCGACCTGGCAAACCGTGTCGATATGGATTCAGTGAAGATCGCTCCGCCCGGCGCATCCCTGGAGCATGCCAATCAATCCCCTCTCCCTTGGGGAGAGGGAGCCGACCGAGGTGTTATGCGAAGTGCATCGACCTGGCAAACCGTGTCGATATGGATTCAGTGAAGATCGCTCCGCTCGGCGCATCCCTGGCGCATTCCCCAATCAATCCCCTCTCCCTCCGGGAGAGGGAGCCGACCGAGTTGTTATGCGAAGTGCATCGACCTGGCAAACCGTGTCGATATGGATTCAGTGAAGATCGCTCCGCTCGGCGCATCCCTGGCGCATTCCCCAATCAATCCCCTCTCCCTCCGGGAGAGGGTTAGGGTGAGGGGCTTTTGATGTTCAGGCCTTGGAAGGCCAGGCGCTGACGAACTCGGCCAGATCGACCTTCTCCGCCACACGCGGCTCTTTCTGCGGCGTGCCGAGGTACAGAAAGGCAATCACTTGTTCGTCTTCAGCCAGGCCCAGCCCCTTGGCCACGTGCGCCGAATACGCCAGATCACCGGTACGCCACACCGCACCAATCCCCTGCGCGTACGCCGCCAGCAGGATTCCGTGAGCCGCACACCCCGCCGCCAGCAACTGCTCGGCCTTCGGATACTTGACGTGATCCTGCAGTTTCGCGATCACCACGACCACCAGCGGCGCCCGCAGCGGGCCGTTGCGCGCCTTGTCGATCATCGCTTCAGTGACTTCGCCTTCCTGCATCTGCGCCGCTTCGGCCAGCAACTCGCCCATTTGCTCACGTGCCGCGCCTTCGACGGTGAGGAAACGGTACGGCTGCAAGTGGCCGTGATCCGGTGCGCGCAGGGCTGCGCCAAACAGGGCTTCGCGCTGCTCGGCGGTAGGGGCCGGTTCGACCAGGCGTGGAACGGAAACACGGTTGAGCAAAGCGTCGAGAGCCTGCATCGGCCACCTCCTGAGAAAAATGTGCGGCTATTCTAGCGGTATCCGGCAACAGGGTGCCGGTTTACATGCCCTGCCCCACGGGTAGAATGGCGCCCTTCCTACATCAGCCCGAGCGGACTTCATGGCGTTGCCGACCTTACGGATTATTGGTTTCATCATCGGCATCTTCCTGATCACCCTGGCCATCGCCATGGTTGTGCCCATGGCCACCCTGGTGATTTTCGAGCGCACCGGCGATCTGCCGTCGTTCCTCTGGGCGAGCATGATCACCTTCGTCGCCGGCCTCGCACTGGTGATCCCCGGCCGCCCCGAGCACATTCACCTGCGCCCGCGCGACATGTACCTGCTGACCGTCAGCAGCTGGCTGGTGGTGTGCATTTTCGCCGCGCTGCCGTTTTTGCTGACCCAGCACATCAGCTACACCGATTCGTTCTTCGAAAGCATGTCCGGCATCACCGCCACCGGCTCGACCGTGCTCAGCGGGCTCGACACCATGTCCCCGGGGATCCTGATGTGGCGCTCGCTGCTGCACTGGCTCGGCGGTATCGGCTTCATCGGCATGGCGGTGGCGATTCTGCCGTTGCTGCGCATCGGTGGCATGCGCCTGTTCCAGACCGAGTCATCCGACCGCTCGGAAAAGGTCATGCCGCGCTCGCACATGGTGGCGCGCCTGATTGTGGCGGCCTACGTCGGTATCACCATCCTCGGCAGCCTGGCGTTCTGGTGGGCCGGGATGAGCCCGTTCGATGCGATCAACCACGCGATGTCGGCGATTTCCACCGGCGGTTTCTCGACCTCCGACCAGTCCCTGGCGAAGTGGACGCAACCGGCGGTGCACTGGGTCGCGGTGGTCGTGATGATTCTCGGCAGCCTGCCGTTCACGCTGTACGTGGCGACCATGCGCGGCAACCGTCGGGCACTGATCAAGGATCAGCAAGTGCAGGGTTTGCTCGGCATGTTGCTGGTGACCTGGCTGGTGCTCGGCACCTGGTATTGGTGGACCACCAAGCTGCACTGGCTGGAAGCGCTGCGGCACGTGGCGCTGAACGTAACGTCGGTGGTCACCACCACCGGTTTTGCCCTCGGCGACTACAGCCTGTGGGGCAACTTTTCGCTGATGCTGTTTTTCTATCTGGGCTTTGTCGGCGGCTGCTCCGGCTCGACGGCGGGCGGAATCAAGATCTTCCGTTTCCAGGTCGCCTACATCCTGCTCAAGGCCAACCTTAACCAGCTGATTCACCCGCGCGCGGTGATCAAGCAAAAGTACAACGGCCACCGTCTCGACGAAGAGATCGTGCGTTCGATCCTGACCTTTTCGTTCTTCTTCGCCATCACCATCTGCGTGATCGCCCTGCTGCTGTCGCTGCTCGGCGTCGACTGGATGACCGCGTTGACCGGCGCTGCCAGCACCGTGTCCGGCGTCGGCCCGGGCCTGGGCGAGACCATCGGCCCGGCGGGCAACTTTGCCACCTTGCCGGATGCCGCGAAGTGGATTCTGTCGTTCGGCATGCTGCTCGGCCGACTGGAGATCATTACGGTGTTTGTGCTGTGTATTCCAGCCTTTTGGCGTCACTGACCGGCGCCTGCAACAGCCGCGCCCGGTAATCGCCGGGTGTGGTATCGAACCAGCGGCGGAACGCGCGGAAGAAGTTGCTCGGATCGGCAAACCCCAGCAGATAGGCAATCTCCAGCAAGGTCATGTTCGGCTGCGCCAGATACTGCTCGGCCAGTTCGCGGCGGGTGTCGTCGAGCAACTGCTGAAAACTGGTGCCCTCCTCCTGCAAACGGCGCTGCAAGGTGCGCTGCGACAGGTGCAGGGTCTGCGCCACGGTATCGCGCTTGGGTTCGCCCTGCGGCAGTAAACGGCATAACACCTGGCGCGCCTTGTGGGTCACGCGACTTTCGGAAAAACGCGCCAGGTATTCCCCGGCAAACCGGTCGTGCAGCAGCGCCATGGCTTCGTTGGCGGTGGGCAGCGGTGCTTCCATGTCGGCGCGTTCGAAAATCAGCGCATCGTACGGCGCGTTGAACATCAGCGGCGCGTGGAAGGCTTGTCGGTAGGGTTGCAGGTCTGCGGGTTCGTCACCCTGAAACAGCACTTTGACCGGGTGCAGGGTGCGTCCGGTCAACCAGCCGCACAGGCCAAGCGCACAGGCCAGCGAGGCTTCGGCGCTCTGCCGGGTTGGCGGCAGGTGATCGCCATGCACCGTCAGAATCAGCGCATAGCCTTCTTCGAGCAGACGAAAACTCAGGTCGGCGCTCTCGGCGATGATCCGCTGATAACGCACCAGCCGTTGAAAGCCTTCGGCCAGGGTGTTGCTCGACATCAAGGCATAGCCGGCAACGTGGAACGACGCCGGGCGTACCACCTTGCCCATGTTCAGGCCGATCGCCGGGTTGCCGGACAGCTCGACCGCCCGTTGCCAGAGGCGGGTCATGGAATCTTGCGGGAAGCGCGCATCCGGATCATCCAGGGCCGCGTAATCGAGCCCCAGTTGCTTGAACAGTACCCGGCAATCCAGGCCGTCCATCTCCAATGCTTTGACAATCCCCATCGCCCAGCTTGCAGAAGTCGTTCGTTCGCTCATGGCGTTATTCTTTTACATGATGGATCGCATGTTACGACCCGATTTGCGAAGGATACTAAAGTGGCGCCCATTGTCACTGGCTGATGCCAGTGTTCACTCTAGACTCAAATAAGCTACCCGCCGAACAACTTGCCGTCAGAACAATAACCACAGAGATCGCAGTCGTGGAAAACATCAAGCAATTCAACACTTTCGCCGAGTTCTACCCGTATTACCTCAGCGAACACGCCAACAGTACCTGCCGACGATTGCATTTCATCGGCACCACGCTGGTGATTTTCATTCTGGCCATGACCATCGCCAAAGGCGCCTGGCTGCTGTTGCTGGCCCTGCCGCTGGCCGGTTACAGCTTCGCCTGGGTCGGCCATTTCTTCTTTGAAAAGAACCGTCCGGCGACTTTCCAGCATCCGCTGTACAGCCTGCTCGGCGATTTCGTCATGTACCGCGACATGATCCTCGGCCGCGTGGCGTTCTGAATCCCGACACACCCGGAGGCTTGCCGATGAACGCCAATGCCCGCTTCACCCACATGAAAGACGGCACACAGGAAGACTGGGCGATCATCGCCGCGGACTTCAGCGCCTACGCTCGGCAATTGCCGTCGCGGATCATCGCGCACCTGAAGTTGCTCGAAGGCGATTTCGGCGGCTTCCCGGTGGATCGCCTGACCCATTCGCTGCAAACCGCAACCCGCGCCTATCGCGACGGGCGTGACGAGGAATACGTGGTCTGTGCGCTGCTGCATGATATTGGCGACACCCTCGGCTCCTACAACCACCCGGACATCGCGGCGGCGATTCTCAAACCGTTCGTCAGTGCCGAGAATCTGTGGATGGTCGAGAAGCACGGGATCTTTCAGGGTTATTACTTCTTCCATCACCTGGGCATGGATCGGCATCTGCGCGAGCAATTCGCCGCGCATCCGCAGTATCAGGCCACGGCGGAATTTTGCGCCAGGTACGATGCGGCGGCGTTCGACCCGGCCTATGAAACCCTGCCGCTGAGCTTCTTCGAGCCGATGATGGAGCGGTTGTTTGCCCAGCCGAAGCACTCGATCTACAAGGCGGCGATGGAAGAACACAGCCCGGCCTGAGAACACCACAGATCAATGTGGGAGGGGGCTTGCTCCCGAAGGCGGTGTGTCAGACAAACATGTACTTACTGATACACCGCATTCGGGAGCAAGCCCCCTCCCACAGGAGATATCTGGGGTCTAGGCAATCTCGGCAACCTTGGCGGCCTTGAGCTGTGCCTCCCGCGCCTGTGCATCCGCCAGGCGATACAGCTCGATCGTGCCATCCCAGTGCTCGATCAATGCTGTGCACGATTCCACCCAATCGCCGCAATTGAGGTAGTCCACCTCGCCGACCTTGCGGATCTCGGCATGGTGAATGTGCCCGCAGACCACGCCGTGCAATTCGCGCTTCACGCATTCGTGGGCGATGGCTTCTTCGAAGTCGCTGATGAAGCTCACTGCCGTCTTCACCTTGTGTTTCAGGTACGCCGACAACGACCAGTAGCCGTAGCCATAACGCGCTCGCCAGTGATTGAGCCAGCGGTTGAGGGTCAGGGTGAATTCGTAGGCCGAGTCGCCGAGGAAGGCCAGCCAGCGGTGGTAGCGGGTGATCACGTCGAACTGGTCTCCATGGATCACCAGCAGGTGCCGGCCATCCGCCGTGACGTGAACGGCCTCGTCGACCAACTGGATGTTGCCGAGGATCAGCTTCGAATAACGGCGCAGGAATTCGTCGTGGTTGCCGGTGACGTAGATCACCTCGGTGCCGCGCTTGCTCATGGTCAGCAGGCGACGGATCACGTTGGTGTGCGCCTGCGGCCAGTACATGCCACCGCGCAGCTTCCAGCCGTCGATGATGTCACCGACCAGATAGATCTTGTCGGCGTGGTAGCCCTTGAGAAATTGCGACAAGTGCTCGGCCTGGCAATCCCGCGTGCCCAGGTGCACGTCGGAAATCCACAAGGTACGCACCCGTTGTTTGCGGCTGGGTTTGGCGAGCTCGGCGCTGGTCATGGGCAACCCTCTGCGATGTTTTCGCCACTGTGCACGTGCCGGGTGAATCGACCATGACAGACAGGCGTCAGTCGTGTGACAGCGCGCAAGCCCGTCGCCCCGGTGTAGACTGGCGCTCACTTCGGAGACTTCTTCCATGCGCCCGATCCTCACTCTGCGCCAATACACCCACGACCTGATCGTCCACAGCCACGACCACGCGCAACTGGTGTTCGGGCTGTCCGGCGCGCTGGATTTCGAAGTCGAGGGTCAGGGCAGCCAGGTGCGCCAGCAGAGTTTCGTGGTCGTCCCCGGCGGCGCGCATCACGCCTGCGGCAGCCCGGATGGCAGCCGTTGTCTGGTGCTGGACGTACCCGACGGGCCATGGCTGAACGATTCGCTGGGCGAGCACGCCGACGCCAGTCAGCGCTTGCTCGACCAGCCTGCACGGTTGTCGCTTGATGCCGGGCAAAGCCAATTGGTCAACTGGCTGGCGAACAGCCCGGTCACGGATCCGCTGATCGCCCAGCAAGGCGCAGTGTTGCTGCTGGCCAGCCTGAATCACACCAGACCTGCCGAACATTCGGCGCGGCGCCTGCCCTATGCGGCGCTGGATGCGCACATCGAGCAACACGCCGCCTACCCGCTGCAGGTGGCCGATCTGGCGCAGATCGCCGGCTTGTCCAGCGCCCGCCTGCATGCGCGGTTCATGGCTGAATGCGGACAAACGCCGATGGAATACATTCGCAGCCGACGGCTGCACAAGGCAGTCTGCCTGCTGCGCGAGACGGCGCTGCCGATCGGCGAGATCGCCAGTCGGGTCGGCTACAGTTCGCAGAGCGCGTTCGCGGCGGCGGTGCTGCGCGAGTTCGGCGCCTCACCGGGGCAATTGCGTCGCGACTCCTGCGACAAAAAACGCTAGTTCGCCGACAGACTTCTGCGCCGCAACACGTTTCAATGGGCAACATTGAAACTGTGTTCGGATTAAGGATTGCAATGACTCCGCGTACCGCCCTCGGCGCCCTGCACATTGGCGCTCTGATGTTCGGCCTGACCGGTGTGTTCGGCAAACTCGCGGCCGCCTCGCCGGCGGTGATCGTCTTCGGGCGTGCGGCGTTTGCCGTGCTCGCCCTGGCCTTTTTCGCCCGCTTCGCCAGTCAGCACGGCTGGCAGAAACTGCAGGCGGTCGACTGGCGGCGCCTGGCGCTCAGCGGCGTGTTGCTGGCCGGGCACTGGGTGAGTTTTTTCATCGCGGTGAAGGTCGCTGGCGTCGCCATCGCGACCTTGGGTTTTGCCAGCTTCCCGGCGTTCACCGTGATTCTCGAAGGGCTGATTTTCCGCGAACGCATCCGCGCCAATGAAGTCGTGCTGGTGGTGCTGGTCAGCGTCGGTCTGGTGTTGGTCACCCCGGCGTTCGATCTGGCCAGCGGCGCCACCACCGGCCTGCTCTGGGCGGTACTCTCAGGCCTGTTGTTCGCCTTGCTGTCGCTGACCAACCGTGCCAGCTCCGGACGTATCCCGGCGGTGCAGGCGGCGCTGTGTCAAAACGTGGTGGTGGCGCTGTGTCTGCTGCCGATCGCGGCCCCGCAATTGAGCGAAGTACGCGCCATGGACTGGCTGTGGATCAGCCTGCTCGGGGTGTTCTGCACCGGCGTTGCGCACAGCCTGTTTGTCGCCAGCCTCGCGGTGATCAAGGCGCGCACCGCCGCCGTGGTGTTCGCCATGGAGCCGGTCTACGGCATCACCGTCGCCTGGTTGCTGTTCGATGAAAACCCGACTGTGCGCATGCTGGTCGGCGGCGCGCTGATCATCGTCGCCATCGTGGTCTCCGCGCGGATGTCAGGCAGCGCCGACAAGAAAACCGTCGCGGCCGAAGCGGCGTCTCACTGAGTGTGATCGTTGTGGCCGAGGTCGCGCTCAGGGTCGATCTGATCGCGGACTCGCTGCTTGAGCACCTTGGCCTCGGGAAAGCCGCCGTCGGCCTTGCGCTCCCAGATCTGCACATCGTCGCAGCTGATGTGAAATACCCCGCCGGTGCCGGGCACCAGCGAGACCTTGCCGAGGTCGTCGCCGAAAGTGCTGAGCAGTTCCTGCGCCAGCCACGCGGCGCGCAGCAGCCACTGGCATTGGGTGCAATACGTGATGACGATTTCCGGTTTTGCAACAGACATGTTCGCTGAAACTCCTGAGACAGAGGGCGCCGCTATAATAGCCGGCTTTATCGCTTGCCCCGAGACTCACCATGCGCCGTTTGCTGTTCTGCCTGCTGCTTGGCTTGCTGCCGTTATTTGTGAATGCCACCGAAGCCACCCGCCCGAAAGTCGGCCTGGTGCTGTCCGGCGGCGCTGCCCGTGGTCTGGCGCACATTGGCGTGCTCAAGGCCCTTGAGGAGCAAGGCATCAAGATCGATGCGATTGCCGGCACCAGCATGGGCGCGGTGGTCGGTGGCCTGTATGCCTCGGGCTACAAGATCGATGAGCTGGAAAAACTCGCGTTGAACATCGACTGGCAACAGGCACTGTCCGACGCGCCGCCCCGGGAAGACGTGCCGTTTCGCCGCAAACAGGACGACCGCGATTTTCTGGTGAAACAGCAACTGAGTTTCCGCGATGACGGCAGCCTCGGCCTGCCGCTGGGGGTGATTCAGGGCCAGAACCTGGCGCTGATGCTGGAAAGCCTGCTGGCGCATACCAGCGACACCCGCGACTTCGACAAGCTGCCAATCCCGTTCCGCGCGGTCGCCACCGACATCGCCAACGGCGAAAAAGTGGTGTTCCGCAAAGGTCACTTGCCGCAGGTGATCCGCGCCAGCATGTCGATCCCGGCGGTGTTCGCCCCGGTCGAACTGGACGGCCGGCTGCTGGTGGACGGCGGCATGACCGATAACATCCCGCTCGACGTCGCGCGGGAAATGGGGGTCGATGTGGCGATCGTGGTCGACATCGGCACTCCGCTGCGCAACCGCAAGCAACTGACCACCGTGGTCGATGTGCTGAACCAGTCGATCACCCTGATGACCCGGCGCAACTCCGAAGAGCAACTGGCCGCCCTCAAACCCGGCGACGTGCTGATCCAGCCGGCGCTGGCGGCATTCGGGGTCACTGATTTCGGCAAAGCCCAGGAAATGATCGACGCCGGTTACCGCGCCACGCGGATTCTCGACACCCGCCTCGCTCAGCTCAAACCTCAACAATCCCAGGACGCCGAACTGAACGCTGCCCGCGCCCCGGGCCAGCGCACGCCGATCATCACCGCGATCAGGGTCGAGAACGACTCGAAAGTCGGCGATGAGGTGATTCGCTATTACATCCGTCAGCCGATCGGCGAGCCTCTGGATCTGGGCCGACTGCACTCGGACATGGGCACGCTGTACGGCCTGGATTACTTCGAACAGGTGCAGTACCGCGTAGTGCACAAGGGCCAGGATCACACGCTGGTGATCAGCGCCCGGGGCAAACGCAGCGGCACCGATTACCTGCGGGTCGGCCTTAATCTGGCGGACGACATGCGCGGTGACAGCGCCTTCAACCTCGGCGCCAGTTACCGCATCAACGGCATCAACCGCCTCGGCGCGGAATGGCTGACCCGCGCACAAATCGGCGACAAACAGGAGCTCTACACCGAGTTCTATCAGCCGCTGGACGTCGGCTCGCGCTACTTCGTCGCCCCGTATGCTGCGTTTGAAGCGCAGAACGTCGATGCGGTGCTCGACAACGACCCGATCGCCCAATATCGCGTCGAACGCTACGGTTTCGGCCTCAATTTCGGCCGGCAGATCGGCAATAACGGTGAAATCCGCTTCGGGGTCGGCGAGGCCTGGGGTAAAGCGGATGTGCGCATCGGCGATCAGGACCTGCCGAGAGAAAACTTCACTGAAGGGTTCTACTCGCTGAAGTACTCGTTCGACTCGCTGGACAACGTCTACTTTCCCCACGAGGGCAAGGACGTCAGCCTGACCCTGATGCAATTCGAACCGGGCCTGGGTTCGGATACGCGCTACCGGCAGTGGGAATTCAAGCTCGATAAAGCCATGAGCCATGGCCCGGATACACTGATTCTCGGCGGCCGTTATGGCCGAACGTTGGACGACGCCAACGTGGTGACGTCGAGTTTCCTGCTCGGCGGTGCGCGACAGCTGTCGGGCTTTCGCGAGGATTCGATTTCCGGGCAGAACGTCAGCCTGATGCGCGCGGTGTATTACCGCCGGTTGACGCCGCGTTCCTACCTGCCGCTGGACTTCCCGCTGTATGCCGGGGCGTCGCTGGAGCGTGGGCGGGCGTGGAACAACGACAATGAATTCGACAGTGGCTACATCAATGCCGCCAGTGTGTTCATCGGCTTCGATACGCCGTTGGGGCCGTTGAATTTCACGTATGGCTTGAATGATGCGAATGAGCAGGCGGTTTATTTGAATCTGGGGCAGACGTTCTGATCATTCAGGTGGATCTATATTGCCTGCCAGGCCGCCTTCGCGAGCAAGCCCGCTCCCACACTGGAACGCATTCCAACTGTGGGAGCGGGCTTGCTCGCGAAGGCGATAGTCCGGTCACCGCACAATTCCGGTGACTCAACCATCAGCGAATACCCGCGAGTAACGTCCGTGCCGTTTGCCTGAGGGGTTCATCCCCTTCCTTGAGCAACTCATTGAGCAAGGCAATCGCGCTGTCGATATCCCCATCATCAATGCAGGTCTGTGCCTGTTCGAGTTTCTCCGAGCCGTGTTCCGGCTCAGTCGCCGCTAGATCCAGCGGCTCCAGCGCCAGCAACTCGCCCGGGTCGCCGAATTCGTTAAGAAAGTCATCGTCCAGCGGCTGCGCGTCCGGTTCGGGGATCCACTCCAGCTCCGCCTCTTCGCTGGCCCCGGTTTCGGGTAACTCGAAGTCCGCTGGCAGGATTTCCAGGCCGGAGTTCGATGCAGTCCGCTCTACGGGCTGCTCAGGTGTCGAACGACTGTCTTCAAGATCCCAACTGGACGCCATCGACAGCTCACCCAGATTCAACTCGAAATCATCCTCGGCCGCCGGTGGCGCAGGCGCCACCGCTGCGGCGGCGGCAATTGGCAGCACCGGGGTTATCGGCGCAGCGCCGGTCAATTTTGAATGCCGCTCTCGGATCGCAGCCAGTTGCTGAGGATCCACCCCGGCATCACGCAGGCGGTGTTCCTGTTGTTCATAAGCAGCGCTGTCGCCCTGCCGCCCCAGCACTTCGAGCAATTGCACACCCAATTCGGTGCGCTCGGGCTCCTTGTCCATGGCATTGCGCAACAACCCGACCGCCTCACTCAAACGACCATAAGCCAGATAGATCCCCACCGCCTCCAGCACATCGCCGGCCGCCGGTTCTTCACGGTGTTCGGTGGCTGCGCGGATGCTCGCCGATTGAGTGGTTGGCGGGTCTTCAGGATCTGTTTGCCGATCTGCCGGCAGAGCTGCCAGTGGCGCCGCGCCCTCCACCAGTTGCCGCCGACGTCGTACGAACAGCCCGGCACCCAATAATCCCAGCAGCATCAGCAAGCCACCGAGCAGCGGCCAGTTGAGACCATCGTCGGCAGCTTCAGGCGCAGTGGTGACTGGCGCGGGAGTTGGCGGCGTGAGGGCCGGTGCCGGCGGCTGTTGCAGTTCGCTCAAACGCGTTTGCAGATCACTGATCTGCTTTTTGCCGTCGGCTAGCTGGATATCCTGCGCCTGCAGTTTTGTGTTGAGTTCCTCGACGGTCTTTTGCAGCTGCTGATTGAGTAACGCGCTGGCCGCCAATTGCTCGGCCACGGCATCGTTGGCTGGCGCCGCCGTCGCCGGAGGGGGTGGCGCTGAAGGGGCGGCGTCGCGCTTGCCCTGAGCAGCCTGAGGCGCCGCCGTGGCAGGTTCGACGGTGGGAAATTCAGAAGATTGCGGACGTGGATCGGGCTCGTCGGTGGCCGGCAAGATACTCGGCGATCCGGGTGGATCGATCAGCAGCGTGTACTCGCGCAGCAGGCGGCCATTGGGCTGATTGAGCTGCACCAGAAAATTCAGAAAGGGTTCATTGACCGGTTTGCGCGAGGTCACCCGGATCATCTGGCGATTGCCATGCAGGATCGGGGTGAACTTGAGGTCATTGAGGAAGAACACCCGCTCAACCCCGGCCCGGGCGAATTCATCCGCGGTGGCCAAGCTGGCCGAGAGGTCGCTGGCACTGAGGCCCGCGGCATCCACCAGGGCGATGTCGGCCTTGAGCGGCTGATTGAGGGCTGAGTGGACGGTAATGTCCCCCAACCCCAGCGCCATCGACCAGGTCGAATAGCTGAATACACCAGCGACCAGCAGCCATCTGGCGCCACCGCGCAGTACAACGTGCCGACTTGCGAGCATGAGCATCCCTTAAATAAGCAAAACCGGTTTCTATGCGTTCGCACATCCGGTACGAACACGATATTGCCCAGTAGTTCTTATAGTCTGCTCTGCGCGATCCCTCAAAAAACGGCGCGCGGTTTATGCCTCAAGATTTTTCCAGGTTGCCCAGAATGTGCCCGTGAACGCGCATGCACACCTTAAGATCCGCCTCGTCGACGCCTTCGAACAATTCGTGACGCAGCTGCGTGGCAATGGTTTCGATTTGTTCGATCAGCGGCAGCGCCGGAGCGCAGAGCACGATTTTTTTCGCCCGGCGGTCTTCCATCACCGACTGACGTTGCACCAGGCCCTGGCTTTCCAGGCTGTCGAGCAAGCGCGCGAGGGTCGGCCCTTCGACACCGACGCTTTGCGCCAGCTCGCGTTGGGTCGGCGCGTCTTCGAAACGCGCCAGATGCAGCAGCACCAGCCAGCGCGCCTGGGACAAACCCAGACCGGCCAGTCGGCGATCCAGTTCGGCACGCCAGCCTCGGGACATCTGGGCCAATTGCATGCCAAAGCGGTGTTGATCGGTTAACGGCATAAAACACTCATGAGTAGACTGACAAATAGAGAAAAACTAATTATTAGTCAGCTAAGCATGACATTTGGCTATAGGCAAGAGCCGACCTGTACTGAATCGTTACAACTGCCTGACGGTTGGCGCAATCGCCCTCTTACATTTCGAATTCCGATTGCAGCGCAGCCCTTACGCAGTAAAGAACACCTTCCGGAACCCGACCGGCGAACAGCTCGGCCACCTCGGCGACCGACGGCAACTCGCCCTCGCCGTCGAGGAACGCGTCTTGCACTTCGCCCATCAGTTCTTCAGGCAAATCGAGCGCCTGCTCCAGCGACAACTGCTGTTTGCCAATGGCCTCGGCGAGCATCGTGTAGACGTTCTTTTCCGAGCACTGCAACTGCCCGGCGATCTGCATCGGGGTCATGCCGGCGCGGGCAAGGGTGATCAGTTCGTGACGCACATCGGCCACCACTTTCGGCGCCTCGGCCTCGCCGCCGAGCACTTCCAGGAAGGCTTCGCCGTAACGTTCCAGCTTGCGCGCACCAACACCGCTGACCCGCGCCATGTCGGCCAGCGAGGTCGGCTGGCTGCGGAGCATTTCCAGCAGGGTCGAATCGGGGAAGATGACGTACGGTGGCACGCCATGCTCTTCGGCGAGTTTGCGCCGCAGTGCACGCAAGGCTTCCCACTGTTCGCGCTCTTCGCCACGCACCAGCTGACTGGCCGGACTCTTGCTGGCGGTCTTGGCGGTGACTTGCGGCTTGAGGTCGCGGCGCAGCTCCAGGCTCACTTCGCCCTTGAGCAATGGCCGGCAGGTATCGCTCAGGCGCAGGCCACCGTAGCCTTCATGATCGACGTCGGCCAGACCACGCGCCACCAGTTGCCGGAACAACGAGCGCCATTCGCTCTCGCTCAGCGCCTTGCCGACGCCGTACACCGACAGGTGCTGATGACCGAAACTGCGGACCTTTTCGTTGTCCTTGCCTAGCAACACGTCCACCAGATGGCCGACACCATAGCGCTGGCCGGTGCGATAGATCGCCGACAGTGCCTGGCGCGCCGGCTCGGTGGCGTCCCAGGTCTGCACGCCATCGACGCAGTTGTCGCAGTGGCCGCACGGCTCGGGCATGTCTTCGTCGAAGTACGCCAGCAGGGTCTGGCGGCGGCAGCGGGTTTCTTCGCAGAGCGAGAGCATCGCGTCGAGTTTGTGCTGCTCCAGACGCTTGTGGCGCTCGTCGCCCTCGGAGTTCTGCAGCATCTGCTTGAGCATCACCACGTCTTGCAGACCGTAAGCCATCCACGCATCCGCCGGCAGGCCATCACGGCCGCCGCGCCCGGTTTCCTGGTAATAGGCTTCCAGGGATTTCGGCAGATCGAGGTGCGCGACGAAACGCACGTTGGGCTTGTCGATGCCCATGCCGAACGCCACGGTGGCGACCATGATCAGGCCTTCCTCGTTGAGGAAGCGTTTCTGGTGGTAGGCGCGCAGATCATTGGGCAGACCGGCGTGATACGGCAGCGCCGGGAAGCCCTGCTCGCTGAGGAACGCGGCAACTTCCTCGACCTTCTTGCGCGACAGGCAATAGACGATGCCGGCATCGCTGCGGCGTTCGGCAAGGAACGCCAGCAACTGCTTGCGCGGCTGCTCCTTGGGCACGATGCGGTAGAAGATGTTCGGGCGGTCGAAGCTCGACAGGAAACGCTCGGCGTTCTGCAAGTGCAGGCGGGTGACGATTTCTTCGCGGGTACGCTTGTCGGCGGTGGCAGTCAGGGCGATGCGCGGTACGTCGGGGAACATTTCCGCCAACTGGCCCAGTTGCAGGTATTCCGGGCGGAAATCATGGCCCCATTGCGACACGCAGTGCGCTTCGTCGATGGCGAACAGGGCGATGTTCAAGCCTTGCAGGAACGACAGCATGCGCGGCTGCACCAGACGCTCGGGCGCCAGATAGAGCATCTTCACTTCACCGCGTTTGATCCGCGCCGCCAGATCGCGCTGCTGTTCGGCGCTCAACGTGGAGTTCAGCGCCGCAGCGGCCACGCCCAGCTCTTCGAGGGTGGCGACCTGATCGTCCATCAGCGCGATCAACGGCGACACCACCACCGCCAGGCCTTCGCGCAGCAACGCCGGGACCTGGAAGCACAAGGACTTGCCGCCACCGGTAGGCATCAGCACCAGCGCATCACCGCCGCTGGCCACGCGCTCAATGATTGCACCCTGACGGCCACGGAAACTGTCGTAGCCGAAGATGTCCTTGAGGACGCGTTGAGCCTGTTCGAGCATAAAAACTCCAAAAATCTACCGAAACATCCCTGCACAGGCTGGTTCAGGACAGCCACAGCTGCTTAAACAAAACGTAAGAGCGCATTGCAATGACAGCCGCAATACGAGCAGGGAGCGCAAAACGCGGCAGTATACCCGAGCGTTCCCCGGCACAGGGTGCCGCTGATAAGACTCCGCTAGCCGCCAACACGAAAACCCTGTGGGAGCGGGCTTGCTCGCGAAGGCGGCGTGCCGGTCGATGCAAAAGTGTCTGATACGCCGTATTCGCGAGCAAGCCCGCTCCCACAGGGATATTCGTGTTGCCTGTAATTGCGGCAAATCTGCCGTGCGGCTGGCTTGAGCGCTCAAGAAGGCCTAGAATTCCCGCATTGTTTATTCCCCCAAGGTAGCCCCGTAATGTCCTTCGCTGAGCAACTAACCCGCCTGCAAGTCTTTCTCGACGCCGACGAGCTGCACGAAGAGGCGCTGGATTACGTGGCCGCCCACGGTTACCTGACCGCCCTGTCAATCTGTGCAGAAGACGTACCGGAGCGTGAGTGGATCGACGCCCTGTTCGCCGAAGAGCCGCATTACAGCAGCGAAGCCCAGCGCGAAGAAATCGAAGCCACCCTGATTGGTCTCAAGGCACACATCGCCCGTCAACTGGCGTCCGACGAAGAATTCGAACTGCCGTGCGACCTGGACCTGGGCGACGAGCCGGACGACTCTGAACTGCGCGGCTGGTGCATCGGCTTCATGGAAGGCGTATTCCTGCGTGAAGCGGCCTGGTTCGAAACCGCTGAAGAAGAAGTCAGCGAAATGCTCCTGCCGATCATGGTCGGTTCGGGCTTGTTCGACGAGCAGCCAGAGTTCGAAGACATCGCCAAGGACGCCAACCTGATGGACGACATGATCGTGCAGATCCCGGAAGCCCTGACCGCGCTGTACCTGCTGTGCCAGGCGCCAGACGAAAAACCGGCGATCCTCAAGCCACGTCACCACTAAGATCCGGCCTATGGACAACCCCATAGGCAACCGCTCCCTGATGTTGCGCTACTTCCTGCTGGCCGTCGGCTGGCTCAGCGTGGCATTGGGGGTGATCGGGATTTTCCTGCCGGTTCTGCCCACCACCCCTTTCCTGCTGCTCGCCGCAGCCTGCTTCGCGCGCAGCTCTCCGCGTTTCTATCAATGGCTGGTCGAGCACCCGAAGCTCGGGCCATGGATCCGCGACTACCTCGACGGCAACGGCATTCCGCTCAAGGGCAAGGTCTACGCGATCGGGCTGATGTGGGCGAGCATTCTGTTCTCGTGCTACCTGGTGCCGCTGCCGTGGGCACGGGGGTTCATGTTGACCAGCGCGGTGTTGGTGACGGTGTACATCCTTCGGCAAAAGACTTTGGATAAATCCTGAATACCGCCGCCCCCGCTACATCTGCATTTACTCCCGATACAGCGCCTCAAGCTGTCTGTTTCGTGTGTTTCGAGCCAGTTATCCAAGTGCCCTGCCACTGACCGCTCGTCGGAAAAAACCTCTTACCTGTTATTTCTGACAGTAGGCAATACTCGCCACATCAGGCCCAATTAATCAACGCCTTCCTCGCAGAGCCACCTGTCCTTCGCCGAGGTTTTTCGTCATGACGCACTTTCACTCCTTCCTGTTTCCACGCTTGCAGACTGAAGTTCCGGGGCTGAAACTACGTCCCTTGCGGATTTCGGCCATGATAGAGCCGATCGTCGATGGGGACGGCGGTATCAACTGCAAAACCTACTACCGGTATCCCAATGGTTTGTTCTGCGCCGTCGATGCCTACGCCGAACCCATGCGCAAAGGTGACACGCTCGATATCTATTGGGGCAAGAACCACAAGATCTTTACCCGGGTTCTGCAGGATGACGAAGACGGCAGCAACCAACCGGTGTTTTTCTTCCTGCCTGTGACGAACATCCTTCCCGGCTGGGTCGACGAGGTCTACTACGTACTGACCCGCGCAGGCAGCACCAGCCCCGACGAGCCCGCCACGCCCTTGCGAATACTGGTGAAGCTGGATCTGCCGGGCGGCAAAGACGATGACCCCCATTTGCCCGGACATGCAAAATTGCACATCGTGCAGCTGCCGCGCGACGTCATCGTTAACGGCGTGGATGCGGATTGGGCAGCCAAGGGTGTGCCGATGGTTATTCCTCCCTACCCGAACATCGCCGTGCGCGACGTTATCCAGGTGCAATGGGGCAATGCCTTCTTGCCACCTCATACCGTCAGCGCCGATGAGGCAGCCGGCACGGCACCTATCGAGATCACCGCACACCAGGACGATATTGTGGCCGGTGGCGACGGCAACGCGCAGGTGGTGCATTACGGGATCCATGACGAGGTATTCAACCATTCCGAGAAGTGGTCGCTGAGGACCACAGTCAAAGTCATGTCCGGAATCCGGCAGCTGGATGAGCCGATCATCCAGGAGTCAGTCAACGGCATCATTGATCTCGATAAATTGAACAATCGCGATGTCAACGTGCATGTTCGCGCCTCCACCAGCGATTTCGAGTTGGGTGACACCGTCACCATGACCTGGGTAGGCACACCACCCACCGGTGCTCCGTTGCCCAACCGACAATCCCAGAGGGTGGAAAGCTTCCCCAGCATCCTCATATTTCAGATTCCGAATGCGCAGGTCCGGGCGATTGCCATGGGAACCGCAGACGTATCGTATGTGCGCTACAAAAAGGACGACGGCTCTGCGCTCCCCTCCAGGCACGAACTCGCCAGCGTGGAAGGCCGGATCCCCGCGCCGGTCCTAAGCGAAGCCGCGGGCAATACGGTGAGCGCCGATATCACATCGGCCACCGTGAACATTCAGTACCCGGGCATGACCACGGACGATATCGTCAACATGGCCTGGCTGGGCACCAAGGCCAATGGCATTCCCTACTTGTATGAGGCTCGGCACATCGTCAGCCCGGAGGACGTGGAAAATCATCTCGTGACCTTGTACGTGCCGGGAAAAAATCTGCGGGTGCTGGAGAACGGTGCACTGAATCTGTTCTACCAGGTGTCCCGTGACGGGCCGCACTGGCGGGGCACGCATGAGTCCGGGCATCAGGAAATCAACGTGTTGCGATTCACCTGAGTCGCAGGTGTCAGGTCAACCCGCCGGCCCGGACAGCGGGTTGCCCGGCAGGCCAGCACAAAAAAACGCCCCGCAGGTGCGAGGCGTTTTCAGGTATTCACATCGTGACGCGGTTTACCAGGTCCAGCGCACTCCGGCATTCAAGTCATACGGCTTCTTGATGTACTTGCCATGGCTGTAGTCGTAACCGGCATACACCTGCAGGTCCTTGGTCAATGCCACTGCAACGCCTGCTCCCAGCACACCACGGGTGCCAGACAGGTCGTTGTTGAACTGATTATCAGCGTTGACCGTCACGCGGTTGTTATTGATGAACTCGTGCTGCACCGCAACGCGCACATAAGGCTGGGCGACCATGCCATTGCCCATGTTGAAGTTGCGGCCCACAGTGGTGCCCGCTTCACCCAGCACCGAGCGGCTGCGATCGCCGTCGGCCTCCATGCCATTGTCCAGATCAAAGTTGCGCCCCTGAATCACCGCCGTCGACAGTTTGCCGTACGGCTCGATGAAGTAGCCATCCTCCAGTTTGATCTGGCGACCGAACTCCGCCGAAGCGCTGACACCGGAGCTGTCATAACTGCCCTTGGCGCGGGTGCCATCGCTCATGCCGACTTTCGTATCGCTCTGAAAGCGGTTGAACTTGAGCAGCGCATCAAAGTAGTAACCGCTCTGCTTGTTCATCCAGGTCACGTAAGGGCCCAGATAGTAGCTGTCAACCGTACCCGAAGTCCCCTGTGCGACGTCCAGGTTGGTATGGCTGTAGCCGCCCATGATCCCGGCCACCCACAGACTGTCGCCCAGGTGCGTATCCGCCCCCAGAGAAAGCCCTTGCTGGGTCTGCTGATAACCCACGCCGGAAGCGGCGCTGATGTTGTACTTGTTGCCGTAGGTGCGCATCCACAGGCCGGTGTCACCCCCATTGAAACGCAACTCGCCCATGCGGCTGCGCAAAGTTGCCGCCTCGGCATACAACAGCGTCACCGGAGCGTTGAACAGCGCCAGTACCGATTTCGCCCCGGGGCTGATGGTCTTGGTGGTCGGGTCGAGAAACCATTCCGTTCCGCCCTCCCCCACTTCTCGCCGATCAAGTTTATAAGACCAGGTACCCAGATCGACATGCTCGCCTCTCAGGGCAAATTGCGCGTCGCCGGCGGCGGTGTGCACCAGGGTCAACTGCTGCGGGTTCAGCGCGTCCAGACCGGAAGCGGCCACCAGCAATCCGAATTGCCCGCTGGCTACACCCGTGACATTGAGGAAGTCGTGCTGACCGGTGGCGAAATTGCCCTTCATTTCGAACGTACTGGAACCATCCGGAGAGCCGGCCAGCGTGCCGACGTTCAACTGGTAGAACGTATCTGGCACATCCTGCGCACCAAAGCGCACCGTCCCGCCATTCATGGCGAGTGTTCCTACAGTGTCAGCGCCTGTCAGGGTCCAGCTAGAACCGCTGTTGACGGTCACGCCGTTGACCTTGTCGAGACGGCCGGTCAGTTGCGAGTTGTTCTGCAGGGTGACGTTGGCAGTCGAACCGTTTTCGACCAGCACATCGCCCTTCATGTTGCCCTGATCGAAGGTGAGATTGGCGGTACTGTTGCCGGTGACGTTGACGTTGCCTTGCAGCGTGCTGTCGCTGACAGACATGCCCGCGGTGGAAGCGCCCTGCACCGTCAGCACGTTGCCGTTGCCCCCCGTCAGGGAAGACTGGTTCAACACCTCAAGGGTGGCATTGATGCCCTTGTCCACAAGAATCGCATCACCGGTGCGGCCTTCCACACTGGCGTTGTCGAGCCGCAGTGAATTGTTGCCCAGGCCCGAGGGATCCCTGCCCATAGTCACCCCGGTCTTGTCGCCGCTGATAACCGTGTTTGCGGAGGCGCGTACATCCCCCCCCAATATGTTCAGGCCGGTACTGTCAGCCCCTGTGCCCGTCACCTGACTGTTGATGAGCGTGAGCGTGCTCAAGCCGGTGACCTGAGCACCGATTTCCCCACCCTTGAATTGACTGTCGGTTGCAGTGACCTTGGAGCTAAGGGTCGAGCCGATAGACCGATTGACCGCCAGCCCCATAAAGTCACTGGTCACGATGGCGCGAGTGAGATCACCCGTGCTGCCGGTTATGCGGATACCCACCAGCCCACTGTCGGCATTGACCGTTGCGCCGTTGATATTCAACGTTGATCCGGACGTGACAGACAGACTCTGGGTGCTGGCCCCCGCGATGTTCAGCACACTTGCGTTGCGTACCAGATAATCGCTCTGTGGTGTGCTTGCATCGATATTCAGCGTATTGCCGTTATCGACAATAACGGCGGCAAAAGAATGCCCGCCGGTAGAAAAAAATGCTGGCAGCACGACCAGCATTTTAAAGAGTCCTGCCGCAGCATTTTTTTGCAGCGAAACATGTTTTTTGTTCATGACGTGGCTTCCTGAATGTTCATCACCTCACATCTTTCAGAAGAAACGCCAAAAGACTGTAAGGCGCGAACAATACCTATCCGGGTCAAGCAAAAATGTAGGAGAAGTCCTAGCTCCGGACGGAAAAGTCCTTTCCCGCTCGAGGAATGATCCGCCTGTTTCAGCAACCGTTTCAGCGAGGACACGGGAGGCGTAGCGGCCTCCCGTGTTTCCTTTGAAACGCATTGAATCAGGTAGGCAACGGGCAAGTTCCGCCATCACCCGGATTGACCAGGTACACCTTGACCAGATGCTCTTTGGAGGGAACGTCGCGCCCGTTAATGACAGCCGTATAACCGACGCTACCCCACGCATTCAGAGTCGCGAGCAAGGGCGCGTATGGGATCTTCACAATGAAGCCGGCCGCGGCCTCCTGATCTGTCGGTGTGTAGAGCACCTCCTTGTCTGTCCCGGGTTTGGGGTTTGCACCGCCGTCGTCGGTATAACCCTGATAGGTGAATGTCAGCTCTTGATTCGCCAGTGCCAATTCCCCGCCCGGGACCTGCACCTCGACCACCACACCCTCGATGGGATCCAGACGCAAGGCTTTGCAGTTCAGCCAGTCAGTATAGTTAGGATCAAGGTGTAAAAATGCCGGATCAGGGACAGTGTCCACTTGAATCTCCACATCCACATTCCGAGGTTTTGAAATATCTACGTTGTCGTTCAGCGAATGACCGATGACGTAAGCCATCGGGTGCGTTGGATCACCGTTACCTGCCGCCGCAATAACGTCCCACTTTACTTTCCACTCAAGCGATGTGGGAATAGTGTTTGGAATCGTAACGAGGCCACCATCCGCCTCAGAAACAAGCTGGCCCGCATATTCAAGTTGAACGGTGTCATTTTCCTTGGCGTCGGCATAGGTATTGACCGTAACAGTAACGTCCCCATCTTTGTCGGCTTCTCGCAACGTATTGACTAGGCCTCCGGAATCACCCTGAACCGTCACCAACGCCAGAATTGGATTGGTCGGGTCTGGATTTTCCGGATCAATCGGCAGACCGGGCTTTCGCAAATCAACGAGAACATCTTTGGAAATCGGAGTTGGCGGGTAATAGGTGCTGCCGCGTTTGATTTGGTAGCGGGCCGCTACAGTTTTTACACCAGGGTCGTTGTTGAACACGTTTTTGAACGAAATATCGACGTAGCACGGGAACCCGCTGATGGGCTTCGCCATCTGCGGAATGTCGTCGTAGGTCACCACCAACTCATCTCCCGGCAAGTAGTGGGTGTATTCGTCAACGATTCCCACGCCCAAAGGGTTTTGCGCATCCGCCAGATCGACCAGACCGTCACCGACACCGTCCAACAGCGGAATATCAAGGGGCAACAGCCCCTCGGGTGGGTCTGTCAGAACGACCGTAACGGGGACTGATGGAGAAATAGCACTTGGGTTTCCCTTACGGTCGGTGACTCTGAAAAAAAGCGCGTGATCCCCTTCACCTTTCTTGAATACTTGGTCAGCGGTAAGTTCAAGCTCGATCTCAGTGGTGGTATCAATCCGGGTGATCGAATCGACAACCTCTGCCAACGGTATCGAGTCCCCATATAACACCTCTATAAAATCGCCAATCCTCATATCTCCATAATCAGGAATCTTAATAGCTACGAAACCAATGTCGTCCAGATATTTTTTGGTAATACCTTCATCTATCACTTCCTGCGGAAGAGTAACCGGAAAAAACGGGTGTGGAGGAGTTCTATCAACATTGCACTCCAACGGTTCAGAGTTGCTCTCATTACCGCCTTGATCGATAAAGTATCCCAACTCATGTGTCCCCGGCCTATCGGTGTATCCGACAGGAAACGTCATTTCGATTTCAAGAATATCGGGGTTCAGCGGCGTAACATAATCGTATCGAGTAGAGACTATCGGACTTCCGTCAAACGTCAGATGAATGAAGCCCGGTATCATCTTCGGGTCGTCAGCCTCAGCAGGTCTCGGAACCAGACACTTGAAAGGCTTTCCCTGCTGGCTCAGCGGAATCTGATTGGCTTCATCATCCGACGTATCGCTTAGAAATGGGTTATCTGGATGCACTTTGATGACGGGTGCATCAGCTTTTGTAACAGCACGGCGAACTTTCAGATAATCGACCCGACTTTGTTCAGCGGGCGTCAATGGTTTCGGACTTGCCATTTTTCAGCTCCTTCAGAAACGGGCTTTATCTGCCCGGAATTTTGTCAATCAACTAACGCCCAAAACGCGGGCACAACACTCTCTGTCAGCCACGAATAAATACTCGTGACTGTCCCGACTAAAAACGGCTAATGCACTTTAATTAATCAAATACCCGTTACGGTTCCGTACAGGTTTCATTAGTGGGTGAGCACACTGCACCACTGGCCATGGTTCGATTGATAATCACGAAATCTTTTTTTGAAACACCCCGTCCACCCGTAAACTTTTTCAAGGTGTAATGACATAACGCCGAACCCCGGTTTTGCATCGGCGCTATCAATCTTTCGTAATCGGTCACATGCACTTCAAAACCGTTTCTTGCCTGATCCGCACTCAAGGTGGTCGAGAACCGTTCCGCGGCCTTGGGAATGGGCGTGGTGCCATTCGGTCCCGCGCATCCCTGCCAGAACAACGTCACGATGTCCTTCTCGTCAAACACCGGGTTGCCTTCAATCCTCACGCGCACCCGCTCCCAGAGACGCGGTTTCGCACAGCAGTCAAGCGTCCCACTGATGCCAGCGTCAGGGAACGAAGGCTCTTGGAGACCTTCGATAATGATGATCGACACCTTGACGGGCGTGAATGGCGCCAACTGCTGGTTGACGCCATTGCTGGTGGTGTAATGGACCGGCAACGCCGGGTTCAGGCGGTCCTGGTCAATGACCGACCATGGAATATTGAACGGCACTCTCTTGCCGGCAACGTCACCGGTCTGGACGATGTATCTCGCCACGGGCGTACTGATGCTCCCCCAATAAACTTCGATCGTGTGTCCTCGTTCAGGTGCGTCGAACAAGGTCAGGAAGCCGTCGGCGTCCTCGCCGAAATCTTCGGTAAGCAATGTGTTCAGCACCTTGGATTTGGCGCCGTAGATCTCCAGCAAGGCAAGCTTGGGGTTCAACAACGCCGGCGCATTGGCGTGATCCTGGCCTGCCACCGTCAGGTTCACCGATACCAGGGTTTCCATTGATGGTTTGCTATCGACGCCCCTTGTGCGCACGCGGTAAGTGACACGAGCATTCACCGGACCCAGCCCCTTGGCTGTGAGCGCACTCCACGGCACAGGGATCACGCAAGGAAAGTTGGCCGGGTCGACATCCTGCGGCGGCAGAACAGTGCCATCCCAGTCCAGCAGTACCTGATCGCCGCTCAACGGATTGTCATAGGCATCGATTTCGACCGTTACCGCCCTTTGGTTGACCGCCCCCTCCCGGGCGTGCTGACGATCGATCAAGCCTCTGTCCGACAGGGGGATGCGCGGAGGCTTGTGAATGGGCACCCCCGGGGTCAGATCGACGAACACAGGCAGCGGCCGCGAGCGCGGTCCACGGTTTCCGGCCCAGTCGCGCAAGCGATAATAGATGTATCGCTGCCCATGACCGCGCAGGCGAATTTCGTCTGCGTAGACGGTGATGATGAGTTGATCGTTATCGATATCCAACTGACTGAACGCCTGCTCGCGGATTTCGGTTTCGAAGTCCGGTGGCGTGTTGGTGTCCGTCCAGTAATAAATCGCCCGGTCACGGGCCTTCACGTCCAGATAGAGGCGTACTTTGAAACGAACCTGACCGTGCTCGTCCAAATAGTCATCGGTGATGTCGCCCTCAAGATCCAGCAGATCCAGCATCGCCGGTTCCTGGCCGTCATCCGGCGGCACTCTATCGACGGTGATGGTTTTTTTCAGCGATTCCGCGTCGTTGCCACCAATCTTGAGCTTGTACGACAGGTCGTAAACGCCAGATGCCAGGTCCCTTTGAGGCACCGAAACAATCTTGTCACCCGGATCAATGGGAATATCGAACGGGAACACCCCCGCCGTGTCGTCATCAAAGGGAAGCCCCCGTCGCCTGAAGCCCACCAACACGACGTCTTTTACGAATTCCGGCTCTGTCGAGAAGTCCCACGCCGGAATCGTGATTTTCAAATCGCGACTCAATACATCGCGAGGTAATAGCCCGTCCGGGCTCTCATTACCCTCTTCGTCTTTCAGGATATCCGGAACAATCGGTTCTGGAATAACCACAAGACTTGTTTCGTCATTGCCGCGCGCGTGTTGCGGACTCATCGACGACTCTTCTGGGGGCACCATTGCGAAACTCCACGGCAATTGAGCGGACAGTGTCCTCGCGCAGGGCAGTCGTGAAGATAAAACGGGCCGTTGACTGACGATGGCGTGGAACGTTTGTGACCCAATTAGATGCCTGGCGGAAAAAGCTGACTACTGTCAGAAATACTAGGTTTGCTTACCGTTTGTCGGGAAGTCGCTGGAAACAACTGAACAGTCAGCTCAGCGTGAGGCTGCATTTTTGTTGAGCAGAATGGGGGATGAACTCGCCGCGCGCCCCAGCGGGAGCAGACTCCCTCGCCATAGGTTGGGGTTCACCGCAGAGTCGACTACCCTGCGGCAGCGCCTACTGGGAAGCAGTTTCAGGCATGCAAACCCCGCCTCACGACCGTTCATCGCAAATACGTCCTTACCTGTAATTTCTGACAGTAGCCAACGCTCGCCACCTGCCCCTAAATAACCCAGAGCCTTTGCTTCCCACGCCCTGGAGTCTTCAGCATGCCTATTCAGCCCCCTCGCCTCCCGCCCCCCGAGACTCTGCGGCAACTGGAAATACCCGACCGTACGCAGCCGGCCCTGGAGGGGGGGGTGTGGGGGATCAATATTGCCGCCGCGCAGTTGCTGGCGCCCGACAAGGGGCTGAAAGTCTATTGTCCACCTTGGCAACTTATGGGTTTAGGTGACCACATCGAGCTGCTGCTCGACGGTGTTCAGGTCGACCAGACCACCATCGTCAAGCCAGAGGATGTCGGCGAGCGTGTCACCCTGTATGTCCCGCCCCGGAAGTTCGCGACCGGGGCCTATACGCTGCAATATCGGGTCAAGGTATTCAGCCAGTCTCCGGAAACTTCGCTGCCTCCGGTCGATATCTTCGTCAAACTCGAGCAACCCGGCGGCAAGGATGAAAACGGCAGTGCCCCGGGGCATTCCGAGCTGAACATGTACATCGATCCGCGGATCATCAACGATGGCGTGGACAAGGCAACCGCCGAAACCGGCCTCGACATCATCATCAAGGCCAAACCCGGCAGCAGCAGCCTGTTGCCCTACCCCAACATGGCCGTGGGTGACCACTGCAAGTTGACCTGGGGCGGCTGGTTTTTGTATTCGCCACGGGTGACCCAGGATCACATCGATGACCCGCAAGGCCATCCACTGGTCATCCATGTCGACAAGGCCACCATCCTCGAAGCCGGCGATACCGACAGCCTGGCCGTAGCCTTTGAAGTACACGACATTGTCGACAACCGTTCCGAAGACTGGTGCGCCGCAGTAGAGATTGCCGTCGATACCGGCAACACGCGCCTGTCGCCTCCCATGGTCAAAGAGGCCTTCAATAGCGTTGTGGACATGGACAAACTGGGAGATGCGCCGCTGACCTTGCAGGTATTGGTCGACGCACCTGAATTCCGGATCGGTGATGTGATCATCGGCCTGGGCAAGGGCACCACGCTGGACGGCGAACCAATCAACGTTGAAGTCCGCGGCGAGCCACTCACCAGCGTGGGCAACATCTACGAATTGGCCCTGCCAAGCGCCGACATACGTTTGCTGGCCAAAACCCAGGCCGTGTTCAGTTATCGCGTGGAACGCAGCGGGTCTGATGATCGCTCCTCCAAGGGGCGCTTCGTCAGTATCGTCGGAGAAACCCGACGCCTGCTCGCGCCGATTGCCGTGGATGCGCAACAAGGGGCACTCGACCCTGATCTGGTTAACACCACCGCCTTCATCCCCTTTGATCCGATGATGCAGGTGGGCATGGTCATCGTTCTGCGCTGGGTCGGCACCCGCCAGGATTTCAGCGTCTACGACCCGGAACTGGACTGGCACACCCTTAGCAAGGGCGATATCGACGACAAAGAACCGATCCCGATCATCGTCGAAGGCAAACACCTCAAAGCCATCGAGGGCGGTACGCTGGATTTGTTCTACGTGCTGATGGCCGAGGGCAGCGATGGAGGCATCATTCAGCGCGAGTCACTGCACCATGCCCTGTTGCGGGTGGGTGAACCGCTGCTGGAACTGGTCGCGCCCATCGTCCTCGGTGAGGCCGGCGGAACACTCGAACCCGACGACCTGCCCGGCGGTTCGAGCAAACTGACCGCCCCGGCTGCCGCCGAACCCACCAAAGCGGGTGACAAGGTCACCTATACCTGGCGCGGTTCGAAAACCGGCAAGACCAGCGACTCGGTGCCGATCAATTCGCTCAATGCCGGCAAAGCCATCGATTTCACCCTGAACCCGATCTTCGTCCAGACCCACATCGAACCCAATCGCGGCGGCACTGTGGACGCGATGTATGAAATCCTCAGGGTGGCGGCAGGCGCCACGCCGGAACGTGTCAGCTACTCGCGGACGTTGAATTTCACTGTCGGCGAAGCGGTGCTGCTGACCCGGCCGAAGGTTCAGCAGGCCGAGGCCGATGGCACTACCTTGCAGCCGATCAAGGCCGTGGAAGCCCTGACCGTCAACATCGATTCGCAAGACTTGCTGCTCAGCGATCTGCTCAGCGTGACCTGGACCGGCGCACCCGGCACTGCCGCCGGCGGCTCGCACACCACCCCGGCAAGACCCATCAGTGAAACCACGCTGACAATCGAACTGCCGGTCACCGTGCTGGCATTCAACCTGGGCAAAACCGTCACCGTGACGTACACCGTCACCCGCAACGGTGTGCCCCGGACCTCGTTGCCGCTGTTGTTGAATGTCGGCACCCTGCCGGGCTCAAGCTTGATCCTGCCGGTGATCATGGACGCCGACAACAACGGCGCCGGTTCACAGTTCGATGTGAGTAAATTGACCGCTAATGCCACCTATCGCATGGGCGTCTGGCCGTTGATTGCCACAGGCCAATATGTCTGGCTGCGTCTGAAAGGGACGAACGCTGATGGCAGCAACTACAACCTTGAGATCCATAAAGCACCAGGCTCATATGTCAGCGACCAATGGATCACTCAAGGTTATTACGAGCGGAGCATCGCCTTTGCAGGTTTGAGAAACCTCAAAGATGGCAGCCCGCTGACCATGGAGTTCAAAGCCGCGTTCGGCAAGAGCACGGATGAGAGCGAGGCAGTGGTCTTCCCTGTGCGCACTTACACGATCAAAGCGTTTGAGGATGTGCGCCCAGAAATTACCCGAGTGGAAGACTCCAAAGGGAATGAGATTCTCCCGGGCGCCACGACCGTTGACACCTCGATCAAGCTTAAAGGGAAAGGGGCTAAAGGTCAGAAAGTCCTGATCAAAGACGGCAATATCGAAATAGGCACGGCCGACATCGATCCACAGAGTGGTGACTGGGAATTCCCGGTGACGGGGCTGAGCGCCGACACCCACAGCTTCACCGCTACTGCGATGTATGGCAGCGGCGAGGTGTCGGATCCGCCGCGGATCGTGGTCGTGGTGGCTGCCGACACACCGGCCATCACATCAGTAAAAGACGAGAGCAACTGGAACATCCGCGAAAACGGTTACACCGTGCACACCAGCGTCACGTTCACTGGCTCCGCGCCCGCCGGCCAGGAGGTGGAAGTTTTCCTCGGTGCGGTCTCCAAAGGCAAGGCCAAGGCAAGCAGCAACTCTATTTGGACCCGTACCGTGAGCGGGTTATTGCTGGACATGCTGCATACCTTCAAGGCCATTGGTCAATACGCAAATAACCCGTCGTCGAATACCTGGCGCCTGACCGTATTGAATGGGGTCAGGCCGGCCATCACCGCTGCGGAGGATTCCAAAGGGCAGCCAATCAGCAATGATGGAAGCACCGGTGACACCACTGTTCGTCTGAGGGGGACGGCGACCAAGTATCTTGAGGTGGAAATTTTCGACGGTAACAGCTCCACTGGCAAAAGGGTCGAGGCCAATGGAAATGGCATATGGACGGTTGAACTGACCGGGCTGACACGTACGAAGCATGTGTTCAAAGCCAAGGCGTTGTATGGCAGCGGGACGGAGTCGGGAGAATGGACGGTGACCGTCGCCGACGACCTCGTTGAGGATTTCAGTTCATATCCACCAGGAAGGGGCCTCCGAAATGCGGGAGAATTCATGGAGGGGACGAAAACTAAAGTAACGCTTAATGCAACTCTCGGGGCGGCGGATACTACCGGCCAGGGCGTTTTTGCGACCAACACAATGCCGCGAATCCTAAGGTGCGCGACGTATACCAAGAGTAGTCAAAACATAATTGCGTACTCCTTAGCACTGAAACAAGGGAGCGCCAAGAGTGCGCTCCTCAACGGAGTAATTAAAGGATGGACTACCGGAAATGCGCACATCAAGCTTGAGTTTCGATGGAACAATGATGTGGTGGGCTCAATAGTGCTCTACGAGGGCCCCTTAAGTAACGACATTCCAATTGACAGGGTGCTCTCCCCCCTAAATGGCCAGGCGTTCGATACACTCAAATTCGAACAAAAGGGGTTAACTTCACTGGAACACTTAACTTGGCTGGAAATAGCTAAGGTCACTTTCAAAAGCTAAACAGTTCCCGTGACCTTTCCAGAAACATCACTGATTCGAAAATTGGTAATCCACGGTAAGCGCCTCTCCTTGATGGGGAGGTGCTTAGTACTTGCGCCTAAAGCTGGTTTATTTTCGATGAACTGAAGTGAATACAGGAGGTTACTGAACGGGGTAATGCTTTCCCACGAAAGTGTTACCCCGATCAATTGATCCCGAGAACAGCTTTATCCGAATACTTACCTCCATTACACAAAACATATGCAGGCCAATTTTCTTGGGCTGCGAAAAACAATCAGGAATAAGGTGGGAGAAGGAGACGAATTTATTTAATAGACTCACTCCTACAAGGCATTTTTGCCGGACACATAACCTGTGACCAACGCAGATCCACTGTGGGAGCGGGCTTGCTCGCGAAGAGGCCAGAACTGTCAACGGCTATTCCTTTGACACAACATTATCCAGCACCTGATTCACCGCCAACTCCCCCAGCATCACCACCTGCGCAATGCCCAACACCGTATTACGACTCGACCCCTCCAGCGTGCCGGCGAAATCACCGAGCATGACAGTAGCCGACGCCAGGGATTCGCAGGCGTTGGCCAGCAGGGATTCGGTGTCGGTTTGTGGATTGACGAGGACCATGCTGCTGGGGGTGTATGGCGTTGCCATGATTTGCGCGGGCGCGAGGTAGTGGTCGAGGGCGCGTTCGGCGGCTTCGTGGAGTTTTCTGGAGTTGAGGGATTCGTAGGGTGATAGCGGGTCTGTGATTGGTGGATTGGGCTTGGGTTCGGGCATCAGATGGAACTCCGATCGAGGCACTTTGAAAGGATGATGACCTGTAAGAGCTGCCGCAGGTTCTGGCCGCGTTCGGACGATCTTTTGATCTTGTTTTTAGAAGCAAAATCAAAAGATCGCAGCCTGCGGCAGCTCCTACAGGGGACCGGGTGATTAGTTCGGCACGCGGCGGCCATCAAGTACCCGGTTGACCATCAGTTCACTGAGCATGATCACCTGATGCAGCATCAGCATCGCCCGGCGCTGTGGGTGGTCGACGGTGTCGCCGATGTCGCGGGCCATGTCGCTGGCGGCGGCTAATGATTCGCAGGCTTCGACGAGCAAGGTTTCTTCGTCCACGGTGGGGTCGATGAGGAAGATTCTGTTCGACTTGCATGACGAGGTTGAAGGGATCGAGATCTTCAGTGCGCCGGGGTTGAGGTAGAAGTTGATGGCGCGGTCGGTCGCGGCTTTTATCTTCTGCGGGTCGAGGGCTGGGTCGTACGGGATCGAGGTGTCCGGGGGGTTGGGTGTGGCTTTGAACATAGGTGACTCGCTGTTTTGAATAAGTGAGGAGCCGTCACTCTCGCTACCAAACGAAGGGTGGCGGCCATTTGTGGGTTGGTAGACCGGTCAAAACAGTAAACCCGGCGCTCCCGAAGGAGCCCCACGCATGGCCACCATAAAGCAGAGTCCCAAAAACGGATCTGTAATGTGGCGCACGACTGTAATGAAACGGGCTACCAAACCCGATCACTGATTTTCAGTGACAGGGATACGATATAGCCCGCCCCATAGCCGTGTAAGCCGGCGGATTCTGGCGTACGCGTAGGTAACGGCGCAAGGCGTTGTAGCCGGTATGGCGTAACGGTTCGTGTACTTTAAACGTGGTTGCGGGGTGATGTTTATTTGTGGGGTTTGCTCTGTTGTTTTGATTTTGTCTGGTAGGCCGCCATCGCTGGCAAGCCAGCTCCCACAATTTGACCGAGTGCATTCAGTTGGGGATTGGTCGGCTGGGAGGCCGCTTTCGCGAGCAAGCCCGCTCCCACAGTTGGAATGAGTGCATTCAGGTGGGAGGTTGGTCGGCTGGGAGGCCGCCATCGCTGGCAAGCCAGCTCCCACAATTTGACTGAGTGCATTCAGTTGGGGATTGGTCGGCGGGTAGGCCGCCATCGCTGGCAAGCCAGCTCCCACCATTTGACCGAGTGTATTCAGTTGGGGATTGGTCGGCTGGGAGGCCGCTTTCGCGAGCAGGCTCGCTCCCACAGGGAAGCTTTGTTGTTCACAAAATGCTGAGCACCCTAGATCCAATGTGGGAGCGAGCTTGCTCGCGAAGGCTGACTCACTGGCAACGCAGTTCTCCAGACAGAAAAAACCCGCCGCCCCGATCAACCGGAGCGGCGGGTTTTGTCGTTTCAGGCCTTGATCACACCGTGTCCACTTTCAGCGAATGATCATTGAGCATGCCGCTGATGATCGTCGCCGTGTCGTGCCCGCCGGCCACCACCCCGCCCGCCCCCGGGGTCACGCCGTAGTGGCTGGCGAGGTTGACGCCGGCCAGGTCGATGGTCTGGTTCGGCGTGGCTCCGGCCAGGGCGCTGACGTCGATGCTGGTGAGCACCGAGGCGCCGCTGCCGGTAACGGTGAAGTGCAGGTAGTCGTCCAGCGACGCGGTGGTGCCGTTTTCACCTTGCAGCAGTTGCGACAGGTCGAGTTTGTCGGTGCCGGGGGTGAAGTCGGTGATGGTGTCGTGTCCGCTGTTGCCCTTCAGGTACTGGAAGGTGTCCGCGCCCGGCCCGCCGGTCAGGGTGTTGTTGCCCATGCCGCCGATCAGCAGGTCATCACCGCCGCCACCGTTGAGGATGTCGTTACCCAGCCCGCCGTTGATCACGTTGTTATTGTTGTCGCCGGTCAGGGTGTCGTTGAAGTTCGAGCCGACCAGATTTTCGATGTTGCTGATCGTGTCGGTGCCGGCGCCGATGGTGTTTTGCGCACCGAGCAGACCGAGGTTGACCGTGACCCCGGCGGTGGCGTGGGCATAGCTGACCGTGTCGATGCCGGTGCCGCCGTCGAGAATGTCGTTGCCCGGGCCGCTGTAGAGCAAGTCGTTGCCCGCGCCGCCGTGCATCTCGTTGTTGCCGGAACCGGCGGTCAGTACGTCGTTGCCGTCGCCGCCATTGAGGATGTTGTTGCCGGTGCCCGCCACCAGAATGTCATCCCCGGCAGTGCCGGTGAGGGTGTGGCCATCCTGATAGGTGATGCTGACGTTGGCCGTGTCGCTGCCGCCATGGTTGTCATTGGCGGTGTAGGTGCCGTGGAAATCCGGCGTCACGTCGTGGGCGCCGGCGTAGTTGACCGTCATGGTCAGTTGATAGTTTTCCGCTGCCGTCGGATTGCTGCCGGTGGTGTTGCTGATGTTGGTCACGTGGATCTGGTAGGTGCCATCGGCACCGGCAGTGATGGTGCCGCCATCGGCGATGCTGACGAACGCGCCGCCGTTGACCGAGTACTCCATGGTGACGTGGCCGGCCGCGAGGTTGTGATCCAGGTTCAGCGTTTCGCCCTGTTTCAGTTTGACGGTGATCAAGTCTTCATCGTTGGCATTGGCGCTGGTCACCGCACCGAGGTAACCGCTGACCACCAGCACGGCGGTCATCGCTGCGGTGTTGGCGGCGAACGCAGCGCGTACGTCGGCCAGGTTCTGGTTGGCGGCGGTGTTGCCGGTGCCGGCGAAGTTGATCGCGCCAGTGCCGGTGAAGTCCGCGCCCTTGGCCACCCATCCGGTGTTGAAGCTGGTCGGCGAGGCGTTGAGCGTGTCGCCGTCCGGATCGGTGTCGTTGGCCAGCAACAGTTCGCCGGGCACCGTGATGTTGCTCGACAGCACGTTGGTGATGACGTGGTCGTCCGTCGCCACCGGTGGCGAGTTGGGGATCACTTTCACGGTCAGCGTCGAGCTGGCGAGGTCGCCGTCGTTGTCGCTGAGGGTGAAACCGATGTTCTCGGTGATCACCGTGGTCGTGGTTTTCTGCGAGGTGTAGCTGTAGTCACCGGTGTCGAGGTTGATCACCAGCGTGCCGCTGTTGTTGGTGGCAATGCTGATCGTGTTGTTCACGGTGTTGAACGTACCGTGGTTGGTGCCGCCGGTTGCGGTCAACGAACCCTGGCCGCTGTTGGCGCGCGGGTCATAGGTGTAGGTGGTGCCGTCGACCACGATGGATTTGATGAAACCGCCATCGGCGCCGAAGGTACCGCCCTCGCCCAACAGCGAACCGGTGACCGGGGCGCCTTCAACGGTGCCCGACAGCACCGAGTTGAGCTGATTGAGGTCGGTGACCACCACCGCGTTGGTGTTGGTGTGGCTGATGCCGTCATAGGCCAGCGGATCGAGGTTGGCGTTGCTCACGCCGCTGCCCAGACCGATGGCGTAGTTCTTGATGTTGTTGGCATCGAGGAAGGCTTTGAGTGCGGTCTCATCGGCGGTGCCGATTTCCTGGCCAGTGGTCGGTTTACCGTCGGAGAAGAAGTAGCCGATGTTCTGCGCCCCGGTGAGTTTGCCCGAGGTGTTGAACGCGGTCTGCATCGTTGCCACGGCCGCGTCGTAGTTGGTACCGCCACCCGCCGTGAGACCGGCGAGCAGCGACTTGGCGGTGGCCACGTCAACCCACACCGAGGTCCTGTCGGTGGCGCTGCTGCTGAAGGTGACGAGTTGCACCTTCACATCGCCGAGGTCGTCGTATTTGTCGAGCAAGGCACTGATCGCCTGTTTCGCCAGATCCAGTCGCGACAGACCCGGCACGCCGGACGGATCGACCATACTGCCGGAGATGTCGAGGACGATCAGCAGGTTGGAATCGATTTCCACCGCCGCCACCGAACGATCCGACGCCACGGCTTTGGGCACGTCATCGACGATGTTGACCACGATCGTGCTGGTGGTGCTGTTGCCCAGTGCATCGGTGGCTTTGTAGGTAAAACTTTCGCTCAGGGTGTTGGCGCCGTCGTTGGCGTTCGGCGTGGTTTTCGGTGCCGAGGTCAGGGTGTAGGTGTAAGTGCCGTCGGCGTTGAGCTGGATCTGCCCGTAAGTGCCGGTGGCGCTGCCGACCAGGGTGTAGGTGAGCGCCCCGCTGCCGCCGGTGACCGCACCGACCAGTGTGCCGGTGGCGGTTTCGCCGGTGTTGGTCGGGTCGCTGCCGGTGACCGTGCCGGGGGCCAGGTCCTGGCCGTCCTTGCTCAGGTCGAGGGCTTTTTCGTAGACCGTCACGTCCTGATCGACCGACGCAATCAGTTTGCTGTCGGCAACGTTGATGGTGATGGTGGTGGTGCTTTCGTCACCGTCGCCGTCGCGGATGGTGTAGGTGAAGGTGTCGGTGGCGCCCGGTGGGCTCACCGAGTTCGGGTTGCTGTGGTAGATGGCGTTGCCCGCCGCGTCCAGGGTCAGGTAGCCGTAGGCGCCGTTGATGTTGCTGTTGAGGCCGCCGATGGCCGAGGTCGCGGTGTTGCTGCCGGCGCGCACGCCGACCACTGCCCCGCCTGCCGCTGCGCCATCGGCGCCGGTAACGTCGTTGCCGAGCACGCTGATATTGACCGTGCCGCCCTCCGCCACCGAGCCGGTGTCGGCCTTGGCGGTCGGCAGGTCATCGATGATGTTGACGTTGATCTGGCCGCTGGCGGTGCTGCCGTCGGTGTCAGTCGCGACCACGTTGAAGTTTTCGGTGAGGCTGTTGGCGCCGTTGCCGGTCGGGTGCGCTTCGTTATCCACCAGGGTGTAGCTGTAACTGACCACGCCGGTCGCCGGGTTGTAACCGGTGACGGTGAACGTACTGCCCAGCGGCGACACCACCGATTGCGGGAAGCCTGCGGCGACCCCGTTGGTCACGACGACAATGCCACCGACAGTGAGGGTTTGCAGGCCATCCAGGGCCGTGACGGTGAACGTACCGCTCTGGGTCAGCGCCGGAGTATCGGGGCTGGTGCCGTCACTGAGGTTTTTCTCGTAGACGGTGAGTTCGCCGCCATTGACGTCGAGGCCGTTGAGCACCACCGGATCGTCGTTGTTGTGGATGTTCAGCACCAGGTTGGCGGTGCTGGTATCGCCGTCGGCATCGGTGAGCGTGTAGGTGAATGTCTCGGTGCCGTTTCCACCGCCGTGCAGCGCCTTGAAATCGGCGTCAGCCGGGTTAAGCGTGTAGGTGTAAGTGCCGTTGGCATTGAGCACCAGCGTGCCGTAAGTCCCGGTGAACGTACCGGCAGTGATCGGCCCGGCATTCGGTCCGGTGGCGACCACGTCCGCGCCTTGCACGTCGTTAGTCAGCACGTTGCCGGTCAGGGTCAGCTGGGTTTCCGAGGCACTGGTGGCGTTGCTGTCGTTGAGGGCTTTGGGCACGTCATCGACGATGCTGACGACGATGGTGCTGGTGACCACATTGCCCAGCGAATCGGTGGCCTGATAGGTGAAGGTTTCAGTCAGGGTATTGGCCCCGTCGTCGGCATGCGGTGTGGTGGTCGCGGGCGAGGTCAGGGTGTAGGTGTAAGTGCCGTTGGGGTTGAGCACGATCTGCCCGTAGTTGCCGGTGGCACTGCCGACCAGCGCATAGCTGATGGCGCCGACCGCACCGGTGACCGAACCGACCAGCGTGCCGGACGCGGTTTCGCCAGTGTTGGTCGGATCGCTGCCGATGACCGTACCCGGGGCCAGATCGGCGCCGTCCTTGGTCAGGTCGAGGGCTTTTTCGTAGACGGTGACGTCGGTGTCGCTGGTCGCATACAGCTTGCTGTTGGCGACATCGATGGTGATGGTGGTGGTGCTTTCATCGCCATCGGAATCGCGCACGGTGTAGGTGAACACATCCACCGCACCGGGGCCGTTCACGGCATTGGGGTTGCTGTGATAGACCGCGTTGCCGTTGGCATCGAGGGTCAGGTAACCGTAGGTGCCATTGATGTTGCTGTTGAGGCCGCCAATGGCCGAGGTCGAGGTGTCGGAGCCGGCGCGCACACCGACCACCGCGCCGGTCACCGCCGGGCCGTCGGCGCCGCCGATGTCATTGTCGAGCACGTTGCCGCTGACGGTGCCGCCCTCCGCCACCGACGCGGCATCGGCGTGCGCGCTCGGCAGGTCATCGATGATGTTGACGTTGATCTGGCCGCTGGCGGTGCTGCCGTCAGTGTCAGTCGCCACCACGTTGAAGTTCTCGGTGATGCTGTTGGCGCCGTTGCCGTTCGGATGGGTTTCGTTATCGACCAGGGTGTAGCTGTAGCTGACCACGCCAGTCGCCGGGTTGTAGCCGGTGATGGTCAGCGTGCTGCCCAACGGCGTGACGGTTGATTGCGGGAAGCCTGCGGCCACACCACCGGTGACGACGTTGATGCCGCCCACGGTCAGGGTTTGCAGACCGTCGAGCGCGGTCACGGTGAAGGTACCGCTCTGAGTCAGCGCCGATGCATCGGGACTGGTGCCGTCGCTGAGGTTTTTCTCATAGACCGTGAGTTCGCCACCATTCACGTCGAGACCGTTGAGGATCACCGGATCGTCGTTGTTGTGGATCTGCAGGACGAGATTCGCGGTGCTGGTATCGCCGTCCGAGTCAGTGATGGTGTAGGTGAAATTTTCGGTGCCGTTGCCGCCGCCGTGCAGGTTTTTGAAGTCGGCGTCGTTGGTGTTCAGCGTGTAGGTGTAGGTGCCGTCGGTGTGCAGTTCCAGGGTGCCGTAGGTGCCGGTGAACGTACCGGCGGTGACCGGGCCGGTGGGTACGCGGTCGGCGCCCTGCACGTCGTTGGTGAGGACGTTGCCGGTCAGGGTCAACTGACTTTCCGACGCGGTGTTGGCGTTGCTGTCGTTCACGGCTTTTGGCAGGTCATCGATGATGTTCACATCGAGGGTTGCGTTGGCGGTGGTGCCGTTGTCGTCCACTACGGTGACGGCGAACTGTTCAGGCAGATTGTTGGCGCCGTTGGCGGTTGGGTGGGCGTCGTTGTGGTCGAGGGTGTAGCTGTAGCTGACAACACCGGTGGCCGCGTTGAAACCGGTGATGGTGAGCGTACTGCCCAGCGGCGTGGTGACCGACTGTGGAAAACCTGCGGCCACGCCATTGGTCACCACGGCAATACCGCCGACGGTCAGCGTAGTGACGCCGTCCAGTGCAGTAATGGTGAACGTGCCGCTTTGGGTCAGTGCATTGGCATCAGGCGCACTGCCGGTGCTGAGGTTTTTTTCGTAAACCGTCAGCTCGCCGCCGTTTACGTCCAGGCCGCTGATGACCACCGGATCGTCGTTGTTGTGGATCTGCAAAACGAGGTTGGCGGTACTGGTATCGCCGTCAGAATCGGTGATGGTGTAGGTGAAGGTTTCGGTGCCATTGCCGCCACCGTGCAGGTTTTTGAAGTCGGCGTCGGTGGTGTTCAGCGTGTAGGTGTAGGTGCCGTCGGTGTGCAGTTCCAGGGTGCCGTAGGTGCCGGTGAAAGTCCCGGCAGTCACTGGGCCGGTCGGTACGCGGTCGGCGCCTTGCACGTCGTTGGTCAGGACGTTACCGGTGAGGGTCAGATTGGTTTCTGACGCGGTGCCAGTGTTGCTGTCATCCACCGCCTTGGGCAGATCATCGACCACATTCACATCAAGCGTTGCGTTGGCGGTAGTGCCATTGTCGTCGACCACCGTGACGCCGAACTGTTCGGAAAGCGAGTTGGCGCCATTGGCAGTCGGATGCGCATCGTTGTGATCGAGGGTGTAGCTGTAGCTGACCACTCCGGTTGCTGCGTTGAAACCAGTGATAGTCAACGTGCTGCCCAACGGTGTAGTGACCGATTGTGGGAAGCCTGCCGCCACGCCATTCGTCACGACAGCGATGCCACCCACTGTCAGCGTGGTAACACCGTCCAAAGCGGTGATGGTGAAGGTGCCGCTTTGTGTCAGCGCGTTGGCATCCGGAGTGCTACCGGTGCTGAGGTTTTTTTCGTAAACCGTCAGCTCGCCGCCGTTCACGTCCAGGCCGCTGATGACCACTGGGTCGTCGTTGTTGTGGATTTGCAAGACGAGATTCGCAGTGCTGGTGTCGCCATCCGAGTCAGTGATGGTGTAGGTGAAATTCTCGGTGCCATTGCCGCCGCCGTGCAGGTTTTTGAAGTCGGCGTCAGTTGGGTTGAGCGTGTAGGTGTAAGTGCCGTCGGTGTGCAGTTCGAGGGTGCCGTAAGTGCCGGTGAAAGTCCCGGCGGTGACTGGGCCGGTCGGTACGCGGTCAGCGCCCTGCACGTCGTTGGTCAGCACGTTGCCGGTGAGGATCAGGTTGGTTTCCGACGCGGTGTTGGCGTTGGAATCATTCACCGCTTTTGGCAGGTCGTCGACCACATTAACGTCGAGGGTCGCATTGGCAGTGGTGCCGTTGTCGTCCACCACCGTTACGGCAAATTGCTCAGGCAAGGTATTGGCGCCGTTGCCCGTCGGATGCGCGTCATTGTGATCGAGGGTGTAGCTGTAACTCACCACCCCGGTGGTGGCATTGAAACCGGTGATGGTCAGCGTGCTGCCCAGCGGTGTAGTCACCGATTGCGGGAAGCCCGCGGCCACACCGTTGGTGACCACGGCAATGCCACCGACGGTCAGCGTGGTGACGCCATCGAGTGCGGTGATGGTGAAGGTGCCACTCTGGGTCAGCGCATTGGCATCCGGCTCGCTGCCAGTGCCGAGGTTTTTTTCATAAACCGTCAGCTCGCCACCCTCAACGTTCAAGCCGTTGATCACCACCGGATCGTCGTTGTTGTGAATCTGCAAAACCAGATTCGCAGTGCTGGTATCGCCGTCCGAATCGGTGAGGGTGTAGGTGAAAGTCTCGGTGCCATTGCCGCCACCGTGCAGCGCTTTGAAATCCGCGTCGCTGGTGTTGAGGGTGTAGGTGTACGTGCCATTGGCATTCAACACCAACGTGCCGAAAGTGCCGGTGAAAGTGCCGGCAGTGACCGGCCCGGTGGGCACACGGTCGGCACCTTGCACGTCGTTGGTCAGGACATTGCCGGTCAAGGTCAACTGGGTTTCCGAGGCGGTGTTGGCGTTGCTGTCATTCGCCGCTTTGGGCTCGTCATCAATGATGTTGACGTCGAGCGAGCCGGTGGCGCTGTCGCCATTGCTGTCGCTTGC
Source organism: Pseudomonas fluorescens (assembly GCF_004683905.1). Classification (NCBI taxonomy): domain Bacteria; kingdom Pseudomonadati; phylum Pseudomonadota; class Gammaproteobacteria; order Pseudomonadales; family Pseudomonadaceae; genus Pseudomonas; species Pseudomonas fluorescens. The sequence goes on along the minus strand of NZ_CP038438.1, from coordinate 1,633,041 downwards.
GGTCACGGTGAAATGTTCACTGAGGCTGTTGGCGCCGTCACCGGCCGGATGGGCATCGTTGCCGTTGAGGGTGTAGCTGTAGCTGACCACGCCGGTGCTGGCGTTATACCCGGTGATGGTCAGGGTGTTGCCCAGTTGTGTGGTGATCGACTGCGGGAAACCGGCTGCCACGCCAGCGCTGATCACGTTGATACCGCCGATGTTCAGGCTGCTCAGACCGTCCGGCGCCGCCACCGTGAAGCTGCCGCTCTGGGTCAGCGCGCCGGGGTTGGCCGAGGAGCCGGCAGGCAGGTTGGCTTCGTTGAGGGTCAGCTCACCGCCAGGCACGGCGAGGCCACTGAGGGTCACCAGGTTGTTGACCGGCGACGGTACGATCGGCGTGTTGTCGCCATTGTCGATGACTGCGTTATGGCGCTCTTCGGGAAACTCGGGAATACCGTTGAAACCGGCGGTCGGGAAGCCGATCACCGGATCCACGCGCCCACCGACTTCCGTCAGCAGGACAAAACTGTGGCCGCCACCCAACTCACCTGGCGCGCCGCCCGGTGCATTCGGGCCGGCGGCGGTGGCCTCTGCCGCTTTGGTCGGGTCTTCACCGGCAGCGATGGCTTTCTGAATCTGCTCGACGTCAGTCAGTTGTGCTTCGCTGGGGGTCAGTGCTTCAGGGGAATCGACATGCACTGCCTGATTGGCCAGCAGTTGTCCGGACATGGTCATGCTGCTGTCGCGGCCCAGGGTCAACTCGTGGCCATTTTGCAGATGAATGGCGACGGCACCTTCTGCGCCGGTGATCACTTGATCGCCGGCAAACAAGCGGTCGCCCTCGACCAGGGCGCGGCGAGTGCCGTCGGTGCCCTGCGCAAAAACCTGACCAATGACTTTAGTGACGATCCCGATGAGCGTTGCCATGTGAAATTCCTCCGCTGCCGACCACCGTCGGCACTGGTTCGCGAAGCAGCCCATGGCTCAATCGGGTTGTCGGGGCGACGCTCGCACCTCGACAGTTCGTTTCGCAGGTTGCGCAAACGAGGAAACTTCAGTGCTTTCAAGCACTTCCGCGTCCTGATCGATGCAGCACACCCACTAACGCTACGTAACGGTGGTGAATCACCCGAGTGACAAAAATCTGTCGCTCATCTGCCGCTACGCGTCCCTCCCCTTCAGCAGTACTTCGCCGTATGTCGCAAAGTGAATGGAACTTTCCTCAAGCCTTTTTGTGCTCCCTAAAGCGCATGAAACAAAGGCTTTCGCCCTGAACAATGTGCCGCTTTTCGCCAAGCGCATAAGTTTTTTTCGGCATAAGCCTTATGAAAATTTTTTCTTAGCTACGCTTCAGGATGTTCTTAGCTCTGTTGTTACAAGAGTGAAACGCTTACACCTCAATTTATCGTCAAATATTTGGCGACAGTAACGCACCATCAGGATCAGGGAGATGCACCCCATGCGCGTACTAACCCCCCTCTGCAGCGCGGTTTTGCTGGCCATGGCTTGCACTTCCCAAGCCCAGGCCATGAATCTGACCGAAGCGATTCAAAGCACCATCGCCACCCACCCGGACCTCGCCTCGCGCGTGGACGCCAAACTGTCCGCTGATGAACAGGTGAAAGTGGCCAAGGGTGGCTTCTATCCTTCCGTCGATCTGAATGCCGCTTACGGGCGCGGTTACAGCGACAACACCAATACCCGGGCGCTGGGTAATCACCACACTTCGATTCTCAACTACACCCAGTCCGAGCTACGGCTGCGGCAGATGATCTTCGACGGCTTCAACACCGCCAACGAGGTCGAGCGCACCAAGGGCGTGTCAAACTCGCGCGCTTACTACGCGCAAGGCACCGCTCAGGATCTGGCCCTGCGCACCATCGAGGTCTACCTCGAAGTGCTCAAGCGCCGTGAACTGGTGACCCTGGCCCGGAACAACCTGCAAGCACACTTGCGCGTCAACGATCAGATCGGCCTGCGCACCCAGCGCGGCATCGGCAGCACCGCCGACTCCGATCAGTCGGTCGCCCGTAAGGCGCTGGCGCAGAACAACCTCGACACCGCCGAAGTCGATCTGGCCGACGCCGAATCGAACTTCTACGCTGTGGTCGGGCGCATGCCCGATGAACTGGAAGCGCCACCGTCGACCCGCGGCGAGGTTCCTGCCAGCCTGCCGGAAGCCCAGCAGAGCATGGTCGAGAACAACCCGTACCTGAAATCCGCGCAGGCGGACGTGCAGTCGGCCGAGAGCCAGTATGAAGTTGCCAAGTCGCCGTTCTACCCACGTTTCGATGCCGAGGCGGCGGTGGGTGCAAACAACAACGTGCAGGGCGATGAAGGCCACGACAACGAATGGCGCGTCGGCGTGATCATGAATTACAACCTGTTCCGTGGCGGCAGCGACAAGGCTCGTCTGGCCTCCGATGCGCACCAGATCAATCAGGCGATGGACATCCGCAACAACGCCCTGCGCCAGTTGAACGAGAACATTCACCTGGCCTGGAACGCCATGGTCAACGCGAACAAACAGACCCCGACCGCCCGTGAATACGCCGAGACCACCAAGCGTGTGCGCGCGGCGTATCAGGATCAGTTCGGCCTCGGCCAACGCACCCTGCTCGACTTGCTCGACAGTGAAAACGAGCTTTACAACGCCAACCGTCGCTACACCGAAATCCGCTACACCGAGGAATATTCGATGTACCGCGTGCTGGCGAACATGGGCCAGTTGCTGAGCAAGCAACGGGTGGTGCTGCCGGCGGATGCCATTGCGGCGACCGAAGTCAAAAACGAAGCACGCCTGCCCGAACTGAAGTAAGTCCCACGACCCTTTGTGGCGAGGGAGCTTGCTCCCGCTGGGTTGCGCAGTGACCCCAAAGATTTGAGCAGCAATGAGTTCCATGGGGCTGCTGCGCAGCCATCGGGGATAAATCCCCTCGCCACAGGTTGGACCAGTCATTACAGGGGCGATCAATATGACCAGCATGGCCGAAGGCGGACACTCCGGAATTGATCCGCGGCTGAGCTTCGATGACCCGTTACTCGACGGTCTGCTGATTCTCTGCAAACTGCATGGCGCGACGGTCAGTCGTGCCAGCCTGAGTGCCGGGCTGCCCCTGAACAAGCAACGTCTGAGCCTGGATCTGCTGCCCCGTGCAGCGGCCCGGGCCGGTTTGCAGGCGCGCTTGTTGCGCCGCGAACTGAAGGATATTTCCGCGCTGAATCTGCCGATTCTGTTGCTGCTCAAGGATGGGCGCACCGCCGTCCTGCGGCGTTTCGCCGACGACGGCAAGGCGCTGATCCTGCCCAGCGAAGCCGATGGCGGCGAGCAATGGGTCGAACGCGAAGAACTCGCCGAACACTACAGCGGTCAGGCCTTGTTCGCCCGTCCGCGCCACGAACTCGAAGACTTGCGTTCACCGCTGGTGCCGCGGGTCCACGCCTGGTTTCGCGACACCCTGAAGCTGTCGAAATGGCTGTACAGCGACGCGATCCTCGCCAGTTTCCTGATCAACCTGCTGGGCCTGATGGTGCCGCTGTTCGTCATGCAGACCTACGACCGCGTGGTGCCGAATCAGGCCACGTCGACCCTGTGGGTGTTGGCGATCGGCCTGCTGATCGGCACCGGTTTCGAACTGGTGCTGCGGGTGGTGCGCGCGCACCTGCTGGACACCGCCGGGAAGAAAACCGATGTGATCCTTTCCGCGACGTTGTTCGAGCGCATCACCGGCATGGCGATGAAGGCGCGGCCGGCAACCATCGGCGGTTTCGCCCAGAGCATTCATGACTTTCAGGGCCTGCGCGAATTCCTCACGGCGGTGACCCTGACCAGCCTGATCGACCTGCCCTTCGTGGTGTTGATGCTGGTGGTGATCGGTCTGCTCGGTGGCTGGCTGGTGGTGATTCCGCTGCTGGCGTTTCCAATCACGATCATATTTGCTCTGGCGATTCAGGTGCGCCTGCGTGACACCGTGCAGAAAAGCCTGAGCCTGGGTGCCGAACGACAGGCGTTGCTGATCGAAACCCTCGGCGGCCTGGAAACCCTCAAGGCCTGCAGCGCCGAAAGCGAGCGCCAGCACAAATGGGAAAGCACCCATGGCGCCCTCACCCGCCTCGACAGCCACGCGCGCAACCTCTCGGCACTGGCGACCAACGGCACGCTGTTCATCCAGCAGTTCTCGGGGATGGCGACGATCGTCGCCGGGGTCTACAGCATCATCGCCGGCAACCTCAGCGTCGGTGCGCTGGTGGCCAGCTACATGCTCGGCAGCCGGGTTCTTGCGCCGCTGGGGCAGATCGCCGGGCTGATCACCCGCTACCAGCAAGCGCAACTGACCATGAAAAGCACCGACGCGCTGATGGGTCTGCCGCAGGAACGCGACGGCAAGCAGCGGCCCCTGGAGCGCACGCAGCTGCAAGGTGCGCTGGACGTCAGCGGCGTGACCTTTCACTACAACGGCCAGAACGCACCGGCGCTGAGCAACGTCAGCTTCAGCATGAAACCCGGCGAGCGGATCGGCATCATCGGCCGCAGCGGCTCGGGCAAGAGCACCCTGGCGCGACTGGTGATGGGCTTCTATGAACCCGAGGAAGGCCAGTTGCTGCTCGACGGTCTCGACCTGCGGCAACTGGATGTCGCCGACCTGCGCCAGCAGATCGGTTATGTCGCCCACGACCTGCCGCTTTTGGCCGGCAGCCTGCGCGACAACCTGACCCTCGGCGCGCGCTACATCAGCGATTCACGCATGCTCGAAGTCGCCGAACTGACCGGCGTCACCGAGCTGGCCCGTCAGCATCCGCAAGGTTTCGACCGCCCCGTGGGCGAACGCGGGCAACTGCTTTCCGGTGGTCAACGCCAGGCCGTATTGCTGGCCCGGGCATTGCTGCTCGACCCACCGATCATGCTGCTCGACGAACCCACCAGCGCCATGGATAACAGCAGCGAAGACTTGCTGCGCCAGAAGCTCCACGGTTGGGTGCAAGGCAAGACCCTGCTGCTGGTCACCCACCGCACCTCAATGCTGAGCCTGGTGGACCGGCTGCTGGTAATGGACAACGGCCGGGTCGTCGCCGACGGCCCGAAAGAAGCGGTTATCGATGCACTGCGCAAGGGCCGCGTCGGCTCGGCGGCGGTTTAGATGCGTACACATAATTTATGGCTCTCACAAAACCTGTGGCGAGGGGATTTATCCCCGATGGGCTGCGCAGCAGCCCCAAATACTCTGAGGGCGCTTCGCACCCTATCGGGGATGAATCCCCTCACCACAAGTAAGTGTTACGGGCGACGCATGGGTTGTGCGGTTTGATGTTTCTTAACTGAGGGGTATCGCCCCATGGCTGCATCTTCAGATAGCAAATCACGCGGCTACTTCGACAGTTTCGGCAAAAGCGCCGAAGCTGAGTTCATGCCGGAAACCGCCGGCGCTTCGTTGCAGGATTCGCCGCGCTGGTCGCGGATCACCGTGTGGCTGGCGGCGGCGTTGCTGATCAGTGCGCTGGTCTGGGCCAAGTTCGCCGTGCTGGAAGAAGTGACCATGGGCGAAGGCAAGGCGATTCCGTCAAGCAAGGTCCAGGTGATCCAGAACCTGGAGGGCGGGATCGTCACCGAGATTTTTGTCCGTGAAGGGCAGATGGTGAACAAGGGCGACAAGCTGCTGCGCCTGGATGACACACGCTTCCTGTCGAACAAGGGTGAGAGTGAGGCCGATCGTTACGCCCTGACCGCGCAAGTCGAACGCCTTTCCGCCGAAGCCGAGGGCCGTCCGTTCAAACTGTCTGACGAGGTGATCGCCAAAGCGCCACAGGTCGCCGAAGACGAGCGCGCGCTGTACGACCAGCGCCAACGGCGTCTGGCCAGCGAACAACGCACCCTCACCGAACAGCTGCGGCAGAAGACTCAGGAGCTGGCGGAATTCCGCTCCAAGCAAGGCCAGTACAGTTCCAGCCTGGCGCTGCTGCAGCAAGAGATGAACATGTCCGCGCCGCTGGTCGGCACGGGTGCGGTGTCGCCGGTGGAGATCCTGCGACTGAAACGCAGCGCGGTGGAAATTCGCGGCTCGCTGAACGCGACGACCCTGGCCATCCCAAGGGCGGAATCGGCAATCAACGAGATCAAGAGCAAGATCGACGAATCGGAACAGACCTTCCGCTCCGACGCCGCCAAGGACCTCAATCAGAAACGCACCGACCTGTCGAAAATCACCGCGTCGAGCATCGCCATCGACGACCGCGTCAGCCGTACCACCGTGACTTCGCCGGTGCACGGGGTGATCAAGCAACTCAAGGTCAACACCATCGGCGGCGTGGTACAGCCGGGCAGCGACATGGTGGAAATCGTGCCGCTGGAAGACAACCTGCTGATCGAAGCCAAGGTCCGTCCGCAAGACGTCGCGTTCCTCCATCCGGGCCAGAAAGCCATGGTCAAGTTCAGCGCTTATGACTACACGATATACGGCGGCCTGAGCGCAAAACTGGAACTGATCGGCGCCGACACCATCACCGATGACAAGGGCAACAGCTTCTACCTGATTCAGGTGCGCACCGATAAAAACCACTTGGGCGGGGACGTGAAACCGCTGCTGATCATCCCGGGGATGGTGGCGACGGTGGACATTATTACCGGGGAGAAAAGTGTGCTGGATTATCTGCTCAAACCAGTGCTCAAAGCCCGGACCGAGGCGATGCGCGAGCGGTAGGCATTGTTGAGATTTGCGGTGATTGATCCGGCGCCTTCGCAAGCAAGCCCGCTCCCACAAGTGATCGCATTCCTGCTGGAAGAACCCTAATGTGGGCACTGTTGAGATTGGCGCTGATTGATCCGGCGCCTTCGCGAGCAAGCCCGCTCCCACAGTTGGAATGCATTCCCCTGTGGGAGCGGGCTTGCTCGCGAAGAGGCCCGCACCAACACCCATTATTTTGAATGATTACGCTGAAAAACCTCCTCCCCCATCGCCGCAATCTGCCCCTCGATCAACGCCTCGAACGGTTTGAGCAACGGCGCAAACGTGGTCGGCGCTTCCAGAGTTTCCAGCGCCTGCACAATCGCCTCGATGGTCGACAACGCCCCCGGCCCCGGTGCCTTGCGCAACCGGTAGCGCGACACCCCGCCCTGCGCCAGCGTCACCCGTGGCAACGCTGCCAATAGCGGATTGAGGTGGAGCATCTTGCGCGCCTTGCGCCAGGTGCCGTCCGGCACCACCAGCAACAACGGTTCAGCGGATTCGCGGTAAGCCTGCAGCGGCTGCGCATCGTCAGCGGGAAACAGCAACCGCGCCTGATACCCCGGCCGATTGAGCAGCGTCGGCAGATCCTCGAACACTTCACCGACAATCAACTCGGCATTGGTCAAACCCAGCGCTGCCAGTCGCGCGGTGTTGAGCGCGTGATTGACCTCGCTCGGATGCTGCAACAGCAACACCCGGGTGCGGCTGTCGAGGCTGGGGATCAGCGGGCACAGGCAATGGGTCTGGGGGCGCAGGCAGCGCGGGCATTGGGGTCTGGACATAGTCTTTACGCCTGATTCAACTGCGCTTTGAGCAAATCACGGAAGGTCTGTATCAGCGGCTCGCGACTGCGGCCCCGGCGCATGATCATCGAAAACGGCGCCTGATAACCGAAGGTCGCCGGCAGCAACACGCGCAGGTCGCCCTTGTCGGCCCAGGCTTGGGCGTAGTGTTCTGGCAAGTAACCGATGTAAGCGCCGGACAGCACCAGAATCAGCTGCGCTTCCATACTTTCCACGGTCGCCGCGCTGTGCTTGAAACCGTGGCGGGCCAGCTCTGCCTGGCTCCAGTAACCACGGCCGACCATGCGTTGCTGGGTGATGACCTGCTCGGGGATCCGCCGTTCGTTGAACAGCGGGTGCCGGCTGCTGCAATACAGCCAGTGCTGCTCGCGGTACAGCGGCATGTACACCAGACCGCTCATGCGCGTGGAAAACGCACCGATGGCAAGATCGAGTCGATTGTCCTGCACGCCGAGTTGCAGTTCGTACGGGCTCATCACCGACAGATGCAAATGCACCGCCGGGTGTTCCTGACTGTAGGCGCCAATGGCCTCGGCGAACGGCAAGGCCTTGTCGCTGACGGTGGAGTCGATCACCCCGAGGTTGAGCGTACCGCGCAGTTCGCCCTTGAGCGCCGCGGCGTATTGCTCGAAACCTTCGAGTTCGGCGAGCAGGCGCAGGGTTTCCTGATGGAACAGCTCGCCCTTGCTGGTCAGGCTGAATCCACCGCGTCCGCGATGGCACAGCACCAGACCGAGCGCCGCTTCGAGCTGGCTCATGTAAGTGCTGATCGCCGAGGTCGACAGGTTGAGTTCCTGCTGCGCATTGGCAAAACCCTGATGGCGAACCACGCTGACGAAGATGCGCAATAGTTTCAGGTCGGGTAAAGCGTTGGCCATGTCTACTCCGGGCTTTGGAACTGCGTTGTCTGTTGCACCCCTCACCCCAGCCCTCTCCCCGAGGGAGAGGGCGCTGATCTCCAGGGCTTTCAAATCCTGAGTTCGACTCGATTTTTCAGGTCGATGCAGATTCCGCTGACAACTCTGTCGGCCCCCTCTCCCTCCGGGAGAGGGTTGGGGTGAGGGCAGCAATGTTCAGCCAGGCATGAATCCCGAAACCGCAGAGTCTAATCCGCCCGCCCTCATTAGTTTAGAAAAATCTGAACTAAGTTTTTGCCCGTAGCGATTCTTCCCCGCCACTACATTTCGCAGAATCGGCCCCACAGCGGCGTCCGAACCTGTGCTCAACGGTGCGCCGACATAAATAAAACAAAGACGATGAGGCCCTACCCGTGGACAAGATTCTTCACCAACCACTGGGCGGCAACGAAATGCCGCGCTTCGGCGGCATCGCCACCATGCTCCGACTTCCCCATGTACCGACCGCTGCCGGCCTGGACGCTGCCTTCGTTGGCGTGCCACTGGACATCGGTACTTCGCTGCGCCCCGGCACCCGCTTCGGGCCGCGCGACATCCGCACCGAATCGGTGATGATCCGCCCGTACAACATGGCCACCGGCGCCGCGCCGTTCGACTCGCTGTCGGTCGCCGACATCGGTGACGTGGCGATCAACACCTTCAACCTGCTCGACGCCGTGCGCATCATCGAAGAAGCCTACGACAACATCCTCGAGCACAACGTGATCCCGATGACCCTGGGTGGCGACCACACCATCACCCTGCCGATCCTACGTGCCATCCATAAAAAGCACGGCAAGGTCGGTCTGGTGCACATCGATGCCCACGCTGACGTCAACGATCACATGTTCGGCGAGAAGATCGCTCACGGCACGACCTTCCGTCGCGCCGTCGAAGAAGGTCTTCTGGACTGCGACCGCGTGGTGCAGATTGGTTTGCGCGCGCAGGGTTACACCGCTGACGACTTCAACTGGAGCCGCGATCAGGGTTTCCGCGTGGTGCAGGCCGAAGAGTGCTGGCACAAATCGCTGGCGCCGCTGATGGCCGAAGTGCGCGAGAAAGTCGGCGGCGGCCCGGTGTACCTGAGCTTCGACATCGACGGTATCGACCCGGCCTGGGCACCAGGCACCGGCACCCCGGAAATCGGTGGTCTGACGACCATTCAGGCGATTGAAATCGTACGCGGCTGCCAGGGCCTCGACCTGATCGGCTGCGATCTGGTAGAAGTCTCGCCGGCTTACGACACCACCGGCAACACCTCGCTGCTGGCCGCCAACCTGCTGTACGAAATGCTCTGCGTACTGCCTGGCGTGGTTCACCGCTGAGGGTTCGGCCATGAACGAACGTGAGCAGGTATTGCAAGCGGCTGCCGATCTGGTGTCCGCCTTCGCTCGTAACGATCGCGAGGCTTATTTCGGCGCGTTCAGCGCCGACGCAAGCTTCGTGTTTTACACCCTCGAACAGCCGCTGCTGTCGCGCGATGCCTACCAGGCTTTGTGGGACAGCTGGCGCGCCGAGGATGGCTTTGAAGTGCTGTCGTGCACTTCGAGCAACGCCTTCGTCAGCCTGCAAGGTGACGTGGCGGTGTTTATCCATGACGTGGCCACCGAGCTGCGCATGCAAGGGGAGCAACATTTCAGCCAGGAGCGCGAGACGATTGTTTTCAAGAAACAAGCGTCGAGCCTAGAACAACAAGGCCATTGGCTGGCCTGCCACGAACATTTGTCCGCAATGCCGGAAGGGCTGCCATCCCCTTAGCCAAACAGGTGACGCCTCACACACGATGAGGCGCGCCTTTATGATCGGAGCAGATCATGAATAACAACAACAACGACCAAAGCCTTACGCAAATTGAAACCCACGGGGTCGAACAGATCCCGGACCACGAACGTACCGCAGGCCCGACGGATTTGTTCCGGATGATCTTCGGTGGTTCCAATACCTTTGCCACCGCCGTGCTCGGCAGTTTCCCGGTGCTGTTCGGTCTGTCGTTTCAGGCCGGTGTCTGGGCGATTGTGTCGGGCGTGCTGCTCGGCTCGCTGATCCTCGCCCCGATGGGCCTGTTCGGCCCGCTCAACGGCACCAACAATGCCGTGTCCTCGGGTGCTCACTTCGGCGTGCACGGGCGGATCGTCGGTTCGTTCCTGTCGCTGTTGACCGCCATCGCATTCTTCTCGCTCTCGGTGTGGAGTTCGGGCGATGCGTTGATCGGGGGTGCGAAACGCCTGATCGGTCTGCCGGAAACCGACCTGACCCTGGGCCTGGCCTACGGCCTGTTCGCGATTCTGGTGCTGACCGTGTGCATCTACGGCTTCCGCTTTCTGCTGTGGGTGAACAAGATCGCGGTGTGGAGCGCCAGCCTGTTGTTCCTGCTGGGCATCTTCGCCTTCGCCGGTCCTTTCGACGTCAACTACGCCGGCACGGTAAACCTCGGTCAACCGGGCTTCTGGGCGGCGTTCATCGGCGCGGCGCTGGTCGCGATGAGCAACCCGATCTCGTTCGGTGCGTTCCTCGGCGACTGGTCGCGCTACATTCCGCGTGACACCTCCAAGCAGCGGATCATGGCCGCAGTGGTGCTGTCGCAGATCGCCACGTTCATCCCGTTCCTGTTCGGCCTGAGCACCGCGACCATCGTCGCGATCAAGGCGCCGGACTACATCGCGGCGAACAACTATGTGGGCGGCCTGCTGGCGGTATCGCCGAGCTGGTTCTTCCTGCCGGTGTGCCTGATTGCGGTGATCGGCGGCATGTCTACCGGCACCACCTCGCTGTATGGCACCGGGCTGGACATGTCCAGCGTGTTCCCACGGGTGCTGTCGCGGGTCAAGGCGACGCTGCTGATCGGCGTGCTGTCGATTGCCTTCATCTTCATCGGGCGCTTCGCGGCGAACCTAGTGCAGAGCGTGTCGACCTTCGCCGTGCTGATCATCACCTGCACCACCCCGTGGATGGTGATCATGATCATCGGCCTGCTGGTGCGTCGCGGCTTCTACTGCCCGGACGACCTGCAAGTGTTCACTCGCGGCGAGCAAGGCGGACGCTACTGGTTCAATCACGGCTGGAACTGGCGTGGTCTGGGCGCATGGATCCCGAGCGCGGCGGTCGGCCTGTGCTTCGTCAACCTGCCGGGGCAGTTCGTCGGCCCGTTGGGTGAAATGGCCGGCGGCATCGACATCAGTTTGCCGGTGACCCTGGGCCTGGCTTCGGTGGTGTACCTGACGCTGCTGAGCCTGTTCCCGGAACCGCGGGAGGTGTTCGGGCCCAAGGATGCCCGCCGCAAAGCCGCAGAAACACCTGAACTGCGTCAGGCCGCCTGACGCAAATCCCCTGTGGGAGCGGGCTTGCTCGCGAAGACGGCGGCACATCCAACATTGATGTGACTGACCCAAAGCATTCGCGAGCAAGCCCGCTCCCACAAGGGCAAATCGAATTCAGCCTCACCATAAAAAAGACAATCGGAGACACGCCATCATGGCTTTGGATTTATTCGTCGTCCTCATCTACGCCGCCGGCATGCTGTTGCTCGGCTACTACGGCATGCGCAAGGCCAAGACCAACGAGGATTTTCTGGTCGCCGGGCGTAACCTGGGCCCAAGCCTGTACATGGGCACCATGGCCGCGACCGTACTGGGTGGCGCGTCCACCGTCGGCACCGTGCGTCTGGGCTACGTGCATGGCATCTCCGGTTTCTGGCTGTGTGCGGCGCTGGGTTGCGGCATCGTCGCGCTGAACCTGTTTCTCGCCAAACCGCTGCTGAAACTGAAGATCTACACCGTTACCCAGGTGCTGGAAAAACGCTATAACCCGATGGCCCGCTCGGCGAGCGCGGCCATCATGCTGGCCTACGCGCTGATGATCGGCGTGACCTCGATCCTGGCGATCGGCACCGTGCTGCAAGTGCTGTTCGGCCTGCCATTCTGGATCTCGGTGCTGCTCGGCGGTGGCGTGGTGGTGATCTACTCGGCGATCGGCGGCATGTGGTCGCTGACCCTGACCGACATCGTCCAGTTCATCATCAAGACCGTGGGCCTGATGTTCATCCTGTTGCCGATCTGCCTGTACCGCGTCGGCGGCTGGGACGAACTGGTGCTGAAGCTGCCGGCAGCGGCGTTCAACTTCACCACCATCGGTTGGGACACGATCATCACCTACTTCATGATCTACTTCTTCGGCATCCTCATCGGTCAGGACATCTGGCAACGGGTGTTCACCGTCAAGACCGCCAAAGTCGCCCAGTACGCCGGCAGCATCGCCGGTATCTACTGCATCCTCTACGGTCTGGCCTGCGCGCTGATCGGCATGGCCGCGCACGTACTGATCCCGGATCTGGACAACGTCAACAACGCCTTCGCCGCCATCGTCAAACTGTCGCTGCCGGACGGCATCCGTGGTCTGGTGATCGCTGCTGCTCTGGCGGCGATGATGTCCACCGCCAGCGCCGGCCTGCTGGCTGCTGCCACCACGCTGACTGAAGACCTGCTGCCGAAACTGCGCGGCGGCAAACAGTCGAGCCTGGCGATCAACCGCCTGTTCACCCTGCTCACCGGTGTCGTGGTGCTGGGTATCGCGTTGGTGGTGAATGACGTGATCAGCGCCCTGACCCTGGCGTACAACCTGCTGGTGGGCGGCATGCTGATTCCGCTGATCGGTGCGATCTTCTGGAAACGCGCGACCACCGCCGGCGCCATCGCCAGCATGGGCCTGGGTTTTGCCACCGCGCTGCTGTTCATGTTCAAGGACGGTCTGGATGCCAACACGCCGATCTACTACAGCCTGGCTGTGGGGCTGGTGAGTTTTGTGGTGGTCAGCCTGGTCTCCCCTCGCCCGGCGACGGTGGCGAGTGCGATCTAAGCTCTGATGTAACGACTTGATGCTTTCTTCGACGGGTGTGGCGTCGGTTGCCACACCCGTTTTTTTACGTCTGGAGAAAATGGCTTATGAAGATCGTTTCGCGCGATCAGTGGTTCGAAGTTCAGCACTTGAGCGACGGCATCCGGTTGATCCATGAGCCGTATATCCGCCCGTTCTACCGCTGCAATTTGTGGCACGTGCAGGGGCGCGACAAAGACTTGTTGCTCGACAGCGGCTCGGGGCTGGTCAGCCTGCGCGAGCAGTTACCGTGGATTACCGAGCGGCCATTGGTGGCGGTGGCCAGTCATTGCCACTTCGACCACATTGCCGGGCATCACGAATTCGCCGAGCGCCTGGTGCATCCTGCCGAGGCCGACATCCTCGCCGCGCCGGACGGCGAGAATGACCTGAGCCGGGCCTTCGTCGGCGACGACATGTTCGAGGCGCACCCGGATTGCCCGCTTTGCTACGCCGAATACCGGGTGAAGGCCGCGCCGGCCACCGGTTTTGTCGAGGATGGCGATGTGCTGGATCTGGGCAACCGCACCCTGCAAGTGCTGCACACGCCGGGGCATTCGCCCGGCGGGATCAGCCTGTATGAGGCGGCCACCGAAACGTTATTCAGCGGCGACATCATCTACGACGGGCCGCTGATCGAAGACGCTTACCACTCCAATCTGCAGGATTACGCGGCCAGTCTGCGGCGTTTGCAGGCGCTGCCGATCCGCACCGTGCATGGCGGACATTTCGGCAGTTTTTCCGGCGGGCATTTGCGTTCGATGATTGACGAATGGTTGCGTCGACACGCTTGAGGCCTGCTGTAATCAGTCAAAACAACAACGAAATCATCTGCCATGAGAAGAGCTGCCGTGCGTGCTGCGGTGCACCGATACATTCGGCGCCTGCTGGAATCCCGCGAATTCAACGACGACACCAGTCTGGTGCAGTTAGGGCTGGAGAAGGCAGATATCGAAGATCTGATATTTCATCTGGAAGATGAGTTCGGACTGACGGCGTTCACGGCCGAAGAGGATCACATACTCAAGACCGCGAAGACCGCGAATGACCTGAGTCGATTTCTGCTGGAGATCGGGCGACACGGAGAAGGGTTATAAATACAGCACTCGTGTTGCTGGAGCGCCCTGTGGCGAGGGGATTTAGCGAAACGTCGCACCGCCCCGATGGGTTGCGCAGCAGCCCTGAAGTCAGTAATCGTAATCTCGCGGGTTAAACCAAATTGAATAGTTTTTTTGGACTGCTTCGCAGCCCATCGGGGCGGTGCGACGTTTCGCTAAATCCCCTCGCTACAAAAGCAAAAGATCGCAGCCTTCGGCAGCTCCTACACTTTTCTGTAGGAGCTGCCGAAGGCTGCGATCTTTTGATCTTTAATCAGGCACTACCGCCGGCGAGGCTGACGCCGGCGCTGTTCGTCATCGGTGCGGATCGGTACGGGTTGCAGAGGCGGTTCGATCAAGCCGAGGGCAACACCCAAATCGTGCAGCCAGTTCTGAATTTTCTCTTTCATCGTCATGCCCCCTTCAGGGTAGTGCTGAGCGGCCGGAATTCTGAGGCCGCTTCGCACTGATAATAGTCCGAAGTCCTACGCAATGCTCGGCCAAATCCGCAATGATCTGTTACTGAATTGAACAGAATTACGGTTGGTTGGTTCACGCCGTCTGCCGGGTTTCACTCGATGCCACGGAATAGAGCGCTTGCTGCTGTTCAATCCAGGCATTGAGGTTGGCCCCGACCATGCCCTTGCGCCACATGAGCCATGTTGTCGCACTGGCAAACGGTTCGGCCAACGGGTGCACTGCAACGCTCTCGCGCCCCGGCAGACTGGCGAGCATCGACTCCGACATTAATGCCACACCGCTGCCGGCAATCACGCAGGCGAGCATGCCCTGATACGACTCGATCTCCATCGCCCGGCCCATCGCCGCCTGATAGTGAACGAACCACGCCTCCAGCCGCGCGCGGTAGGCGCAACCATGACGAAAGGTGAATACCGCCCTGCCCTCGACCTCCTTGGCGCTGCGGATCGGCGGGTGGTCGGCTTCGCTGATCAGCACCAGACGCTCGTCGCACAGCGGCACGCCGTCGATCCCGGCGAGTTGCGGCGGGCCGTCCACCAGCGCCGCATCGAGGCGCCCGGAGACCAGGCCTTCGAGCAATTCGCCGCTGGGTCCGGACTGCACTTGCAGATTCACCGCCGGGTATTGCTTGTGATAGCGCGCCAGCAACGCCGGCAAATGGATCGCCGCGGTGCTGTACAGCGTGCCGAGGACAAAATCCCCGGCCGGCTGCCCGCCCATCACCGCTGCACTGGCCTGATCGCGCAGGGCGAACAGCTTGCCGGTGTAGTCCAGCAGGACTTTTCCCGCAGGTGATAACTGCAAACGCTGACGCTCACGAACGAAAAGTTCGACGCCCAATTGCTCTTCCAGTTGCTTGAGTCGGGTCGACAGGTTGGACGGCACTCGGTGCAGGCGTTCTGCTGCGCGGGTGATCGAACCTTCTTCGGCGACTGCCTGAAAGATCCGCAATTGGCTGAACTCCACGACCTTTCTCCACAACAGAACAAGTTACTCACTATTATTCAATTTTAAAGAAAGTCAATCGCTTCTAGCCTGACGGTCATTGCTCCTTCAAAGGAATCCCGACCATGTCGCCACTGATTCGCTTATCCGCCTGTTTCGTCGCCCTGATGATGGCCATGGGCATCGGGCGTTTCGCCCTCACCCCGCAACTGCCGCACCTGCTCAGCGAAGGTCAGGTCGACCTGACGGCCGCCGGTCTGATTGCTGCGGCCAACTACCTCGGTTACCTGCTGGGCGCGGTGGACGCGATGTTCGCCCACCGTCCGCAGCAAGTGCAGCGCCGGTTGCATGGCGGTTTGTGGCTGTGTGTGCTGCTGACCCTGGCATCGTTCTGGGCCAACGGCTTCTGGGCGCATTTGCTGCTGCGCTTCAGTACCGGGGTGGCGAGTGCCTGGGTGCTGGTGATGATCACCGCATTGAGTCAGCCTCTGGCAGCGGCGGCAGGTCGGCCACGGCTGGGTGCGCTGGTATTTGCCGGTCCCGGACTGGGAATTTTTCTGACCGGGCTGCTGGCACTGTTCTCACATCTGCTGAATCAGACCTCTGCCACCTTGT
Source organism: Pseudomonas fluorescens (assembly GCF_004683905.1). Classification (NCBI taxonomy): domain Bacteria; kingdom Pseudomonadati; phylum Pseudomonadota; class Gammaproteobacteria; order Pseudomonadales; family Pseudomonadaceae; genus Pseudomonas; species Pseudomonas fluorescens. The sequence goes on along the minus strand of NZ_CP038438.1, from coordinate 1,616,632 downwards.
GGCTGATCTATGCCGCCGTGGCGCTGGTGATGTTGCTGGGGATCGTGCGGATCCTGCCGCAACCGGGCGTGCACACACCGGTCGCCACCCTCAACGTCAACCATTCGAATCGCGGCATCCCGCGACTGGCGGCGGTGTATGCGTTATATGGCGTGGGTTACATCATCCCGGCCACGTTTCTCTCGCAAATGGCCAACGCGCAATTTCACGGGCAATGGCAGGCCGACCTGTTCTGGCCGTGCTTCGGTCTTGGTGCGGCGATTGGCGTGCTGTTGGTGAGCCTGCGTCGCCATGATCCGAACACCACACGGCACTGGCTGACCGCCACCCTGTGGTTGCAGGCGCTCGGGGTCTTCGCCTGTCTGTTGGGCAGTGGTTATGGCTTGGCGCTGGGGGTGGTGTTGTGCGGCATGCCGTTCCTGGCCTGCATGCAACTGGTGATGCAACGTTCGCGAGAACTGGCGCCGCACACAACTCAGCGCAACGCCGGACTGCTGACCGCATGCTTCGCCGTCGGCCAGCTCAGCGGCCCGTTACTGGCGGCGCTGAGCAGCCATTTCAGCGGTGGTCTGCAACCGGCGCTGATCATTGCCGGCAGCGGTCTGCTGATTGCCGGCGGGCTTGCGCTGCAATCGGTCAGTGCTGGCCGAGGGCTTTGCGCAAACGCCGACGCACCCACTGCTCAGCGCTGACAAAGGTAATGCCAAGCAACACCAGCACCGCGCCGATGACGAAGTTCACGCTCAACTCTTCACCAAGCAGCACCACGCCGAACGTGACGCCGAACAACGGCGTCATGAACGAAAACACCGCCAGATTGGCCGCCAGATAGCGGCGCAGCAGCCAGAACCAGGTCAGGTAACTGAAGAACGACACCACCAGGCCCTGGAACAGCACGCTGGCCACCGCCACGCTGGTCAGGCTGACGTGAGTGATCTGGCCGCTGAACAGCGCGATCAACAGCAGGCCGACGAAGCCGACGATCAATTGATAAAACAAGGTCAAGGTCACCGGCGCTTCCGATAGCCGCGAAGCGCGCACCACCACAGTGGTCGCGCCCCAGCAGGCACCGGCAATGACCCCGAACGCATCGCCCAGCAGCATGCGCCGGTCGAGGTTATCCCACGACACGCCGCCGGCGAAGGCAATGGCGATACCGACGAAGGCGAGCAGAATTCCCAGCCATTGCAAAGGCCGCAGGCGTTCACTGGCCAACAGAAAATGCACGCCGAGCGCGGTGAAAATCGGCGCGGTGTAGAGGAACACCGACATGTGCGCGGCGGTAGTCAGTTGCAGACCTTCGGCGATGAAGAAGAACTCCAGACCGAACAGCGCACCGGCCAGCAGCCCTCCACGCCAGGTGTTGCCGACCTGATCCCAGCCGCCCTTCCAGCACAGCAGCAACCCCACCAGCAACGCGGAAATCCCCGAACGCCCGGCCGCCTGCATCACCGGCGCGATGTCGGGCGCGGCCCACTTGATCATCACTTGCTGCACGCCCCAGATCAGGCAGAGGCCGATCATCACCTGCAAGGCAAACCCATCGGCATTGCGCCGCTCGACATTCACCGCAACACCTCGAAAACACACAACATGGCAGCCGTCCAATGGTCAAAAATCTGTGTCGGGGATTATCAATCACTCGGGCAAAAAAAGCCGTCTGAAAAAGACTTTGTCTGCGTCAGTAACGTCAGCGGTGAATGGTTGTCGGCTGCGCCGCCATTCGCGAGCAAGCCCGCTCCCACAGGATGATCGCATTCCCCCTGTGGGAGCGGGCTTGCTCGCGAGGGCGTCGCCCCAGACAACAAAGATTACGGGGCTGACTTCACAAATCGCTTTGCCACCAAAAAGCCGACCGTACACGCCACAGCAGTGGCAAACGTCCCCCACGCCCAATCCAGCAAACTCACCTGCACCGACCACCCGCGCAACGTCGCCCAATTGGTCAGGTCATACGTGCCGTACGCCACCAGCCCCAACAATGCGCCCATCTTTGCCGCCCGTTGCCAGCTCAGCGCTGGCAACACCACAAACTGCACGCAACCAAAAACGTACAGGCAATAAAAAACCGCTGCCGGAACCAGCAGCGGTTTTTCGAGCATCAGCGAACCGAGCAGTTCGCGGTAGGTTGGCGCCATCAGCACGCCGAGCCAGATACCGTCGAGCAACAGAAACGCCAGCAGAGTGGCGATATAAGCAAGCAACGGCTTTTTCATTTACCCGACCTCAAGTGACCCCATGCAACATGGGCCCCGCAAGGCTCAGGTTAGTTCAATGCGATCGGCATGAATGACGATCTTGCCTTCCTTGTACAGCGAACCGATGGCCTTCTTGAAGTTGCCCTTGCTGACACCGAACAGACTGCTGATCAACGCCGGATCGCTCTTGTCGCTGACGGCCAGCGTGCCATTGTTTTCACGCAACTTGGCGAGGATCTTCGAGCTCAGGCTGCTCGCCGCTTCCTGGCCAACCGGTTGCAGGCTGAGGCTGATCTTGCCGTCGGCGCGCACTTCCTTGATGAAACCCTTCTCGCGCATGCCGGAACGCATGAACTTGAAGATCTCATTCTTGTGGATCAAGCCCCAGTGCTTGTTGTTGATGATCGCCTTGAAGCCCATGTCGGTGGCTTCGGCCACCAGCAGATCAACTTCCTGCCCGGCGCTGTAGTTGGCCGGGGTCTTGTCGAGATAGCGATCCAGACGTGCGGTGGCGGTGATGCGGCGGGTGTGTTTGTCGAGATAGACGTGCACCACGCAATATTCACCAGCGGTCATCTGCCGCTTCTCTTCGGAATACGGCAGCAACAGATCCTTCGGCAAGCCCCAGTCGAGGAACACACCGATGCTGTTGATTTCAACAACTTTCAGACTGGCAAACTCGCCGACCTGAACTTTTGGTTTTTCAGTGGTAGCGATAAGTTTGTCATCGCTGTCCAGATAAATAAAAACGTTGAGCCAGTCTTCATCTTCGCTGGGAATATCTTTAGGGATATAGCGGTTGGGCAAAAGAATTTCGCCGTCGGCACCGCCGTCCAGATATAAACCGAAGTTAGTGTGTTTAACCACTTGCAAACTGTTGTAACGCCCGACTAAAGCCATTTTCCAAAACCCTCATTGCGTGGGCGGCATTCTACCCGGTTTTGCCGGTCTCGTTCGCTGGGCGAGCAGCCTGCCGCAGAAAATCTGCGGAAGCCTTGATTTTCCTTGGTTTGCGCAGGCGGTTTGCCATTCGTCAGGCCAGCGCGAAGCCTGCTGTGCCGTTTCACGGCGGACATTTGCGCCAATGAAGAATAAATGTTGTTATTTAAAACAGTGGCTTAGGGGAATAATCCGATTGTTTAATCGAGAATAATCCACCCACGCGCTCAGTTATTCCCGGGGATATTTATCAAGCAATTGTCAAGTTATTCCTGTACGATGCCTGGCCGAGTTACTTTTCTACAGGTTAATGGCCGCCATGCGTGTAAAAGCATCCACCAGCAAAGCAAAGCCAGCTCCAGCCGTTGAAACCAGCGAATCGATCAACGATCAGATCGCAGCGTTCCTCAAGTCCGGCGGCGAAATCCAGCAAATTGCCAAAGGCGTCAGCGGCCAGACGTTCGGTCCGTCCAAGCAGATCAGCCTGGGCAAGAAGTAACACCCGGTAATACACCCGTCCTGAGACGCTTTGAGCTTCGAAGCGTCTGGACTGGCACCCGCGTTACACCCTCCTTCTGTTTAATCAAATCCTTTGAAAATCGACGAACGGCCATCATTGCCGAGCATTCGCCGGTATCCTTGCACGCGTCTGGATCAAGCGTTTCAGCAGGCCAAGCCCTGCCCTCGCTGTTCATGGAGTGACGCATGCTCAAATCAACTTTCTGTTTATTGTTTGTGGGCCTTATGGCCTGCTCATCGGCGCACGCGCAGATTTTCCAGCGCGAGCTCGGCGACTTCGACCTCAAACTCGGCACCACGCCCAGCCGCAGCATGGCCCAAGGGCTGGTCAAACCGGCGGCAGTCGGCTCGTTCCACGGTGGCCTCGATCTCAGCCACGACAGCGGCCTGTATGTCGGCCAGTATGCACCGAGCATGGGCCTGACCCCGGGCAAGAATCTGGAAATCGACTCCTACGTCGGTTTCAAACAACCTTTCGATCAGACCCTCGGCTACGAAGTCGGGATGATCCATTACAGCTATCCCAAAGTAGACACCCTCGACAGCCAGGAGCTGTTCGGCGGCCTGACCCTGCTCGGCAGCCGCTTCGGTGTGGCCGTCAGCAACGACCCGGACAAACAGAACAACACGCTGTTCGCCGACCTCGGCGGCAATCAGCCGTTCGGCATCGGGATCAGCATGAAATACACCACCCACCAACTGAACACGCCGGTGTCGGTGGACGGTGGTTATGTCAGCAGTTTTACCGATTGGTCGGTGAAGTTTTCCCGACCGTTCATGGGCGTCGATCTCGATCTGATCTACAGCAATTCCAACCTCAGCGGCAGCGAATGCTCGGCGTACTCGGGACACAACAGTCAGTGTGACGGCCTGGTGACGCTCAAGGCCGAACGCGCGTTCTATTGATCGGCTGAACTGCCGGGAGCTTCCTGCGTTCACATGAGAATCAGACGTCAGGCTCTCGCAAGGATTCGCTCATGTCTCGCTGGTTCAAACACCTCGCCACCCTGCTGATCTTCACCCTCGCCCTCGGCGCCTGCAGCCGCGTCGGCCTGGCCTACCGCAATCTCGACGTGATCATTCCATGGACGCTTGGCGACTATCTGGACATGACCAGCGAGCAAAAAGACTGGTTCAACGATCGCCTCAAGGAGCACCTGAACTGGCACTGCACCACGCAATTGCCGGGCTACCTCGACTGGCTGGATCGCTTGCAGGCAATGGTCGAAAGCAATCAGGTGACCGACGCTGCGCTGCAAGCACGAACCGAGGAAGCGAAAAAAGCCATTGCCGAAACTGCACGGCAGATCACACCGTCGGCCATCGAGCTGCTGCAAGGGCTGGACGACAAGCAAGTCGCCGAGATGAACGATGCGTTTGCCAAGGATCTGCGCAAACGGGAAAAGGAATACGTCAAACCGCCACTGGCGCAGCAGATCGCCGAGCGCGGCGCGCGCATGGACAAGCGCCTGACCGATTGGCTTGGCCCGTTGAGCGCCACTCAGGAACAACGGGTGATGGCCTGGTCGACCGCGCTGGGCGATCAGAACACTCAATGGATCGCCAACCGCGCACATTGGCAGCAACAGTTCAGTAACGCCGTTGCCCAGCGTAAAAGTGCCGAATTCCCACAACGAATCGAGACACTTCTGGTCAACCGCGAGCGTTTATGGACATCGGATTACCAGAAGGCCTACGCCAACACCGAAGCGCAAGCGCGCTCGCTGGCGGTGGATCTGATGGCCGAAAGTACGCCGCAGCAGCGTCAGCGGTTGTTGAAAAAGATCGAAGGCGTACGTAAAGATTTCAACGACCTCAAATGCCTGAAGGCCGCGCAAAAACCTTAAGGCTATGCAAAAAACAATGTGGGAGCGGGCTTGCTCGCGAACGCGGTGTACCAGACACGTTAATAGTGAATGACACACCGCATTCGCGAGCAAGCCCGCTCCCATAAAAGGCTATCAGGCAATCTGCGCTTTGGAAGCCACCTCATCAAACGTCGCCTCATCCAGCGCATCTTCCTGCTCGTCCAGCACCTGCCGCGGATGATCATTTCCGGGAATGCTGCTGTCGATCAGGCCCAGCAGACTTGATCCGCGTGGCGTCAGAATGAAATTGCTGCCGGTACTGCCCATATGATCCGGGCGCGGTTCGATAAATCCACGATCAAGCAACAAGCCTTCATATTCGCAGGCCACCGTTTTCAGGTGATCCAGATTCTCGATTGGCTCGCCTGCACTGGCTTTCTGCGCCGCATAGTCCTCGGCATATTTTCGCGGCGCGAAACTTTCGCCTGCGCTGTTCTGCACTTCATGCAGCAGGCGTTCAATCAAATCCCAGTTATAAGTCGTCATCCTGATTCAACCTCCGGTGCGCGTGATTTGGGGCGCTGTCATAGGTTGTGACCCGGACGCATCGCAGCCGTTCAGCTGCATTTTCCGCGGCGACCGACCGGCGGTCTGTCGAATTGATCGAGGGTTAAACGACTAGTCTGACAAAGACGGTTTCAACCCCCGCAGGAGAAATCATCATGAACGTCGAGAATCATCCGGTGGTATCGCGCGAAGAATGGCTCGCTGCGCGCAAACAACATCTGGCCGACGAAAAGGCCTTCACCAAGGAACGCGACCGCCTCAGCGCCCAGCGCCGCGCGTTGCCCTGGGTCAAAGTCGACAAGGACTATCAATTTCAAGGCCCAAACGGCGAACTGAAACTGGCCGACCTGTTCGGCAAGCACAGCCAGTTGATCGTTTACCATTTCATGTTCGCCAAGGACTGGGAGGAAGGCTGTCAGGGCTGCTCGTTCCTGTCCGACCACATCGACGGCGCCAATTTGCACCTGGCCCACCACGACATCGCCATGGTCGCGGTCTCCCACGCCCCGTTTGAACAGTTCCAGGCCTTCAAGCGGCGTATGGGCTGGAAATTCGACTGGGTGTCGTCAGACGGTTCCGATTTCAACTACGACTTTGGCGTGTGTGCCCGCGCTGAAGATGTCGCTGCAGGAAAGGCTACGTACAACTACGAAAAGACTGACAGTGCCGAGGAAGAAATGCCGGGGCTGAGTGTGTTTTATCGTGATGCAAAGGGCGACATTTTCCACACCTACTCAACCTATGCCCGTGGGCTGGACATGTTGGTGGGCGCCTACAACTACCTCGACCTCACGCCCAAGGGCAGGAATGAGGACGAGATCATGGAGTGGGTGCGGCATCATGATCGGTATGAGTCGGCAATGAAGTCTGACTGCTGTCATGGCAAAGAAGGTTGAACCCAATCGGAAAAAGCGGGGTTCGTCCCCGCTATCGACGCAGCCAAAAGGTGACTTACCTTTCGGTACGCAAGTTCATATACAAGGATTTGATCAATGCATCCTCGCCGTCCTCAATGTCCGGGACATAAAAGCTCATACCAAATTCGCTAACGTCAAACCCGTCATCGTCAATGACGGCTTGGATGCCATTACCGCGGAACAGACCCAGTACGGGGAACAGTTTTTCTCCCACCAGTTTATGTCCCTGCCAGGAGACGCCGCTTCTATCGAAAAACTCCAAACCTTTTACTATGTCTTGCTCGTCGTAAAAGACATGCAGGTCGTGACGTACAAATGCATCGGTAGTGTTCAATGAGCCAGCCGTTTTCTTGAACTCCTCGAAATCACGGCCCAAAATACTGCGCACATGCATTCTGGACAAGGTTCCACTCAACGGCCCTACCGCTCCGAATACCTGGAATGAAAAGTCCACCTCCGCTACCTCCTGAAATCGTTCGCATCCAGTTTGAAGGCATACAACAACATCATCTAATAGTTGAATTTTGTTTTGATCTGTTCGCCTTCGCGATAAGACAGGACAAACGACTTCCATGGTTCACCGCGCTCGACTGCATTTGCATGCAACTGGTCAACCAGACGAAGAATTATTGCCCCGTTGATGTCTGTTTCGGCGTTCCAGTCCTCCACCCCGCTTTTCTCAACGCCCAGTTCCGTCTGAATGTATCCCTCCCCCAACTCCACACCGTAGCTGAATGCATCGTAGCCATGGACGATACCGGCTTCGACTTCCTGGAAGATTTCCTGGACGATATTTATATCTTCATTAATCACTATGAAACCTCCGGAAATTGATGGAGCAAGTTCTTGAGCAGCAAGGTTTTCGCCTTCTCATCAATTACGTGTGGCGCATCAGATTGCTACGCGAAGGGAGAAATCAGTCATCCACCATGACTTCAAATGTTGATTTCCGCATTTAATTTCTCTTTTAAGCTGAGTACATCCGACAGCGGCACGACCCATTGGGAAATCCTGTCGCCATCCTCGTTAACGACCTCTCGTGCACCGAAGTAAGAATTAACATCGTCCACATTAAACCCAGGAACAACATCGTTTGTAAAAACCACATTATTCTGAATGTGAACTGACTCTTCAACAAAGTATAAAACCCAGACCATCAGGAAATTTGCGAACTCTGGATCAAGCATTGAAGTGACCAATACAGAGCGCGTTCTCCCTTCGAGACCGAAACAAATCAATGAGTACCAGCTACTCAAATATTCCTGCCTTCCCCAGAAGGAGATCGGAGCAAAAAAGCATTCCTCTTGGTCACCTAGTCGGATAAATCCCCGTAGGGCCTGGACTCCAAAGTGGTCGGGAGGCTCTTTTTCCAGCAAAATTTCAAAGCTCATTATTTAGTCAAAAAAAGGGATAGACCATACCTTCTTTAAATTAGGTCTGACCCCTTTCCCGTTTTCTAAACATTTGAAACATAAGGGTCAACGCCTTCACTTATCAATCGCTCTTGTAAAACAAACAGAAATTGTATTGCAGCCTCTTCATTGACAGAAGCTTTCAGCGCATCACCCTCAGTTATCTCGTCCTCACGCATCACGTCCACATGCCCACCCGCATCATACCTTATGAAATATCGCTCATTGCGTTTCCAAATCTCTACATCACGGAACTTGAATAGCAAATTGTCCATGGCCCACTCTCATTAGAAAATTTTAGTGACAGTATAGTCCCCAGGCTGCACTGGGTTCATTACAGCCTCTGGCAATCCACCAGGGCTGGTGAATCCACCTGGGCGCCAGAAACCATTTGCTCCGTACTCATTCCCTGATGGGATTCGGAAGCCATCTGTCTTATTGATTGAGATCAGAACCGGGGACAGACCACGTTTTATTTAAACGTGGTCTGTCCCATCGATACTTTCTTTCGAGCGAGTTACTCACCCACCTGAAAAAACGTAATGACGGGGCCGTAGTCACTTTCTGAATTCGAGACTTCCACAAAGAATTTTTGGTCGGGAAATTTCTCTTTCAGCACCATTCTCCAAGAGAATGCAATTACATTGCACAGCTGAAAAAAAACGCTGTCCGATACATTATCTGCGCACTGATCGAAAAGATCATAAACATGCACATTGTTAATGATCCGCTCGACTTCGCGAACATCATTCATCTCAGCCATTCGCGCAGAGAATGTTTCAAAAGCAAAATTTCGCTCCAGAAAAACCCCCTCCCCAACCGTCAAAAAGTCTGGGAAAAACACCTTCGAAAATAACAACATTTGCTCAGGATGACATTGATCACTGATATATGAAAAAACATCCAGCCCCTCTTGTTCATTCCACTGTTTTTTCCAGGTCTCGTAGTTTACGGCGTCCGTAACAGGGGGAATTGAGTAGATCCCATTCATGGTATTTCTTCCGGATTGACGCTTCTTGGAGGCGCTTTGGTGGATGGTGACTGAACTCTGACTGACCCATCAGGGAGGGTATTTCTACCATACTCAATGACATGAGGCGTTGGTACACCTGCGTGAGCGGCACCCGTGACATCCACGCGTTTGATGATCATGCCTTGCGAATCGTATACCGCATAACTGGTGATGTTTCCTCGATTATCAGCACGATACAGGGTCGCACCCTTAGGCCCCAACAGGCTGAATCTACCGCTGACTTGTGTGGCATGCTCCAAGGGGCCTCCAATCAGATTCGCGGCATTTCGGGGGGGGGTCAATACAGACGGAGTATGAGGCGAACCTCCGCCCGTCGGTCCTTTGTTCGTCACCGTGAGAACTCGCCCACCCACTTTTACACCGAGCGACTTAAACTCACCCAACGCCGCATCGATAAGGAAACGCGAAGCAACGACATAGTTATCACCTTCCAGGGGATACTTGACGGTGTTGCCATTCTCATGCTCACCCTTTGCAAGCTCGTTGCTCTTCCTCAGGCTTTCCTCTGATTTACCGGTAAAGAAAGCTGCCAATTTAATCGCCGCGCCATCTTTTAACTCTTCAACTTCCTTACCTGCTGCAGCATTAATCAGAGCGTTTGCAGTAAAGCTCACCATGAACTTCATGGGTCCCATTACAGCTTGAGCTGCAATGGCAACGGTTTTGAGCTGATCACGTTTATCAGCCGGCAATGAATTGGCCACCACGAGCAGGTCACCCAGCTCTGAAAGGGCCGCCTGCCCCATGGGAATGACCTTTTCGTTCACTGTGGTCGTATCGAGATAGACGACGTTCGTTCCCCCACTACCGTCGTTCTTGGGCTCCATGATGATGTTGCCCTGATCAACCTCCTTCGCCATTTCCTTATCGTAGTCGGCTGCCAGATCGGCAAATCGCTTGAGTCCAGCAAGCACTTCGGGGTCAAGGGAATCCATATCCGAAGGATTTTTTCCCTGTCGAACAAAGTTCTTTGTGATGGCCAATGCCTGCTCATCACCAAGCTCATTACGAAGCGAAGGAGACACCTCACTGATATCAACTAGCTGAGCATTGATTGCCAGTTTCAGATTTTGCAGAAAGCTGGCACCGGCCAAAGCCTGGTTGAGCATGTTCTTTTTGAAGTCGGTAACGCTTTCGCCCCAACGGTCCAGCGTCTCTAACGGATGGCTAACGGCATCAATGGAGGAACTGCTCGCATACAACGTCGTGCGATGTTCCTCATCCTTGGTGACCTCATAGGCCTTGTTCACATCACGATTAAGACCCGCCGTGGAATCCTGACCGGTGATTTTGTCGTTACGCACGACAATCTGACCTTCACCCACGGTGGCATTCAGCGTCTGCTGACGATCCTTGTCGTACTTGTAGCCCTCCACGGCCCAGCTGTTTTTGCTTTCTCCTTCCATGCCCTTGTTCGGCTTGTCGGCTTGGGCGCCACCGCCCCCGCCATAACTGCCGCTGACATTGAGGTAATACCCGTGCTCGTTATCCTTGCCCGTGATGTTGCGGTAGCCGAGGGTGTCAGTGTCGAGTTTCAGGTTGCCGTTGTCGGCGCTGATCACCGAGCCATCAAGTTGCGTATGTTTTTCGGTACGGATGTCGACTTTGCTTTTGCCACTGATAACAGTCTGGTTGTCGACCCAGTTGGTTTTGCCGTTGGTTTCGCCATAACCCAAAGAACCGCTGACCGTTGCACCGAAGCTGACCGCAACCGTCAGGCTGGCATCGAACTCCTTGCCTTCGACCTTGCCGGTGTTGGGTACCGAGGTCACGGTCAGGTTGCGACCGACATCACCGATGACTTCGTCGCCACGCAAAGTCGCGCCAGCGATATTGGTATCGCGACCGCTTTCGAAGCCCAGTTTGTTGCCGGCATACAGATAGGCTTCTTGCTGCTTGACGTCCTCACGGTTGAGATCGCCGATACCCACATTCGCCGAACCATAAACACCGAAGCCGTCCTGGCCGGCAATGATGCCGCCCTCCGCACCCCAGCTACGCCGATCGTGCGAACTCTCGTAGGCGTTTTGCGCCGAGAGAATATTCAGATCGTTACCGGCCTTGAGGGAGATATCCCGATCGGCGCTGGCGCGGGTGCCGATCAGGGTCAGATCGTTTTCCGCGTCAAGGTTGATGCTGCCACCGGCGTTCAACTGACTGGCCGTCGAGGTGCCCTGCGTCGATTTGTCTACAGTGCCGGCATTGCTGACACCAACGCCCAGTTTGAAGCCGCCGGTGGTGCCCCCTTTGACGCCGCCCTTGCTCTGGGTCGAATGCCCGTCGCTGCTTTCCGAACCGTGCGCGACATCAAAGGTGATGTCCTTGCCTTTGACGTTGATGTCACGGCCGGCATTGAACTGGCTACCGCTGACGTTGACGTTGTTGCCAGCATCCAGCGTGACGTCATTGCCGGCAGACAATGTCGACGGACGTTGAGTGAGCGACGTCTGAGTCTGGCTGGAACTGACGCTCGAGCCGCCGATATGTCCGTCAAATTTCGGTCCACTGAAGAATTGATCCAGCGTATCAACCGACTTGAGAACACTTGAGCCCTTGCTGACCCCGTCCTCACCTTTGCCAGTGCCTTTGAGGCCATCCATCGTATTGCCGATGTTGTAGGCCGTGGTCACGGTGATGCCGTTGCGCTTGATGCTGTCACGGATGGTGACTTCGCTTGCCTCTTCCTTGGCATCGATGTTGATGTCGCGATCAGCCTTGAGCCGGATGTTGTTCTCGGCTATCAAGTCGGAGCCTTGCTGATTGATATCCCGACCGGCATTTACAGTGATGTTCATTCCCGCATCGATGGAACTGCCCGCTGCGGTGTAGCCCTTGCTGTTGACGCCATGTTGAATGGTTTCACTACCGGCGAAGGTGGTGAAAGCATTGCTGTCGATGGTCTGTTTGATACCAACGGTCTTGTCTGTCTCCCAGCTGTTGCTGCGGTGGTTGTCAATTGATGCGACCACATTGACATCGCGACCGGCATCGAGAGAAGCATTGTTAACTGCGCTCACTCCACTGCCGATGATGTTGATGTCGCGCGCCGCATTGAGAATCGCATCGTGCCCGGCATTGACCTGACTACCGATACTCTCAGAGCTGACAACTTCCCGCCCGCCATTGTGAGAGGTCGCGAAGGTCATGTCCGCGCCAAAGCCTGGTGTACCGGCGGCCCAACCGATCGTATCCTTCAGCGAAAGGCCCAGTTTTTTCTTGTACTCTTCGGCTCGGCTGTACGCCTGATCATCGGCCGACGACAGGGTGATATCGCCTTCTTTGTCCACCAGGCCGGCATGAAGCTCAGCATCATTGTCAGCGTTGACTTCACTGGCGTTCAGACGAACATCGCGTCCCGCCAACACCACGGCGTCATGCCCGGCATTCAACTGGCTACCGACCTGGGTAACAGATGTCTGCAAATGGCTACTGCCACTTTTCGACATACCAAACAGACCGGTCTTCGTCTTCTTGTAGTAGGAACCGGACTCTTCAGTGGCGGAAAGAACTGCAACGTCTTTGGTCGCACCCACGACCAGATCATTTCCGGCTTTCAACTGGCTACCGATGATGGTGACATTGCGTCCGCCGTCGAGACTGACGGCGCCGTCTTCATCCTTCGACGAGTTGACCGTGAGGTCGCGCCCCGCTTCGATTACCGAGGCAACATTCTCGCTCTCATAACTTTCAGCCTGAGTGGTCTTGCTGCGCCCGAACGAGCCCTTTTTCTTCTTGTAGTAATAAGAAGAACTTTCATCTTTGGCCGAGGCAACGGTGATGTCCTGAGCCGCGTCGAGACTGACATCTTCCGTAGCCCTGATTCGACTGGCGATGATGCCAAGATCGTTACCCGCGTTGAGCGCGATATCGCGCCCGGCGTTCAGTACTGAGGATTGTTGCGTGATGCTGTGAGTCTCGTTCGCGCGCTTCTTGCTGCGCGATACGTAGTCACTCTCGTCGGCGGCCGAAGTGATGACAATGTCATGGCCTGCGGTTGCAGCGAGATCCCGCTTGGCATCCAGCCGACTGGCCACAACCGCCACATCCCGATCGGCACTGATCGACAGATCGCGCCCTGATGTCACTTCAGCCCCATGCTGGGTAATTGTCTGATCGAGGTAGCTGCCGCCCCGCGCATTGGTGCTGCGATCCTGCACTGAAGTGATGTTCACATCGCGATCGGCATCGAGAGTCATGTCCCCACCGCTTTTCAGCACGCCGCCGATGTTGTTGATGTCTTTGCCGGACTTGACCGTAAGATCATTGGCCGCTTCGATTCGCGCGGCGTTGTCCAGGTAGTCGCGGTGGAACACGTTGCCACCGCGATTGACATCGACACTGGTCACGTCACGCTGGTTGATCACGCTGCCGTTGGTGGCTGTGAGGCTGACGTCCTTGCCGGAAATGATGCCGCCGGATTTGTTGATGATGTCGTTGCCGGCCTTGAGCGTCAGGCGTTCGCCGGCTTCGATCAGACCGGTGTTGGTGAGGTTATTGCCGGCCTCCGCCGACAGGTTGTTGGAGGCGCGCAGCGTCCCGGCATTATCCAGATTGCCACCGGCGATCAGGGTCACGTCACCGCCCTGGATCAGCGCGCCGTTCGGCGCCAGGCGGTTGTTGGCCTGGGCCAGATACAGCACCGGCACCAGCACTTTTTCTCCGTTCACTTCGTGCTCTTCGAGCCAGACGATGTCGTGGGTCAGTGCCGCCACTTGTTGCGCGGTCAGGGTGACGCCCACCGACAGGTTGAGCTGATCCTTGCTGGCGATGGCGTTGTTCATCAGGTACTTGAACATGCCTTCGTCGGAGGTCTGTCCGTCGATGAAGCGCTGGCCGGTGCGGGCCACCACGGCCTGCTGCACCATGCGTTGTTCAAACAGTCCGTCGCCCAGGCGCTTGGCGCTGGTGTCGGGGTCGTAGCCGAGCTTGCCCAACAGATAGTCCGAGCTCATGAACTGCTTGAGGTTGGTCAGCGCCGGGTTGGTTTCGATCAGATATTTGTGCGGGTTGGAGCGCACGCTGGTATCGGGTAGGGCCTGCACGCGTGGAACGTCGAAAGAAACGTTGCCACGAGCGGGCATCAGCACACCGACCGGCCCGTCACCGGCAGCGGCATTGACGTTGATGACAGCCGTCTTGTCATTGAGATTCAGCGAAGGACGGCTGGCCAATGCTAGCTCACGATTCTTCACCGAGACTGGATCGTTTTTATCGAACTGGAGGTCTGTTGCATGCCTGACCGGCATGCCGCCCGCATGTGTCGAGGGTGCGGCCGTGATGGAGCCGATCGTCCAGTCCTTGCCGGCTACGAGCGTTTGCTCGCTGCCGTCCTTGCGGCTGAGGCGGAACAGACCGTTGTCGCCGGTCGGCAGGGTGAAGCCCGGCAAGGCCAGTGGGTTGACCTGTTGTTGGGCGAGGTCTGGAGGAAGCTGGGCGTTGATACGGATGACTGTCGGGGTGACTTGACCCGCCAGTTGCGTGGAGCCCAGGCGAGACGCTCCGCCGGCAGCGGCGTTACCGTTGCGAACGACGCCGTTGTCCAGTTTGTTGGTCGCGTTGATGTAGACGGTGCCGCCGGCCTGAACGACTGCGTTGGCATTGGCCGTCGGGCTGCTTTCGGTAATCTTCGTGTCGAAGGGGACCGCGTTCTTGATTATGGCCGGGGCTTCAGCGCGCACGCCCGAGTCATAGCTTGGCGCAGCGTAACGCAGTTTCCCGGAATCGTATTCGATAGCGATCGAGCCAAACAGAAGGTATCTGATCGCCTCACGACCACCCTGACGCCCTCCTATTCGGGTGAGCGATTCGACGTTATTCATGTCCCAGGTGTGAATATTGGGAACCATCCTGATCTTCCCGTTCACAACACCTGTTTGCCCCGAATCGTAATCCGGATCGTTCGCGGCGTTGTAATTCAGGACGTCCTGCCAGAAGTTCCAGCCCCTGCTGGCCTTGGGTGCATCAATCCAACGCGTGATGGTGTAATCCCCGACAGTGGCCCCTTGGTTGGTGAAGTTCTGGACGTTGAATGTCATATCCCGGCCGGCGCTGACGACCGACGCGTTATTAATGAATTCGCGACCGTTCCCTGTCAGGTTGCGCCCGGCGGTCAATGTGCCCGATGCCGAATCCTTGACGATGGTGGAATGGTATTTTTCTTCCCAGACCAGGTGGCTGGGCAGGCGACTCTCGAAATTGATGCCACTGAACGAGGTACACGTCGTGCATCGAACACCAATTGTTCCCGAAACGAGTCCTCCACCTGCGGCGACCTCGAACACATCCTTGCGGTTCTCGATGTGATCCGCCGCCAGACTCAGATCACCCACGCTTTCAATGGTCGCTGAAACGTTGTTGATCGACGAACTCCAGCCGTTGCTGTCATCCCGGGCAATGCTGATGTTGCCGATGCCATAGATATCGGCGTAGCGGTTGGTCAGCGTGCCGACGCGCAAGGCCATGTCGCCGCCACTGAAAATCAGACCGTTCTGGTTAAGCAGTGAATCGGTGTTGACGCGCAGATAGCCGGCACTGCCCAGCGTTCCGTTGTTGGTCAGCGCTGCGGCATTGACGGTCAGGCTGTCTGCCGACGTCAGTCGCCCGAGGTTAGTCAGGCTGCCGCGACTGGTGATCGTCGCGGTTGTCGCCCCAGTGATGCTGGCCGCGCTGCTCAGGTCGATCCCGGACGCGGCGAGGCCAAGATTGCCCACACTGCTCAGCCGACCGTTGCCGCCATAAGTGCCGCTCAACTGGATATCGAAATTGCCACTGCTGGCAATCAATCCGTCATTGTTCCAATTGCCGCCACGTCCAATCAACTGATTGGAAGCAAGCAACTGGCCGCTCGCAGCCTGCACAAAATTGCCGACATTAACCGTCAGCCGCCCCGCCTGAATCACGCTGCTGTTGGTCCAGCTGTCCGCGTTCAGCGTCAGGCCGCCGAGGGTCACCAGCGAGCCGCCGGCGTTCATGACGTTGGCGGTCGAGATGCCGAATTCGCCGACGCCGACATGGGTGATCGAGCCGCCGGCATTGAGCAGGCTCGGCGTGGCGAGATTGAAGTCGTTGTTGGCGGTTTCCACCAGACCGTTGCGGTTATCGAACTGGCTGCCGATCTGGAAATCGGTTTTGCCGCCAGCGCCCAGCGCGCGCAGTTTGCCGCCCTGGTTATCGAGGTTGGCAGCACGAATCGCTAGTGTGCCGGCGCTTTCGATCAGGCCGCTGCGGTTGCTGAGGTTGCCGTTGACGCCCAGGTCGATGCCATTGCCGCTGATCTGGCCGGCGTTGTTGCTCATCGAGCCGGCGGTGGCTTTCACCTTGCCCCGGGCGTAGATCCCGCCGCCGCTGTTGTCGAGCGTGCCGACACCGGCATCGAGCAGGATGTCACCGCTGTTGGCGGCGATACGCCCGCCGTCGCTGTAGATACCACCGAGTGCGCGCAGGTCGAGGCGGCTGCCTTCGATCTTGCCGCCCTGGCCGTTGCGCAACACGCCGGTCAGGCGGGTCTGCAGCAAACCCTTGAGGCTCGACAGCACACCGCCACGGCTGTCGAGGCTGGCGGCGGTGAGGGTCAGGTCGCCGTTCTGGGCGATGATCTTGCCGCCCTGGTTGTCGATGGCGCCGCTGCCCGCATTCACGGTCAGTGCTGTCATGCTTTGCACAGCGCCCTTGGCGTTGTTCAGCGCCGCAGCGGTGAGGTTCACCCCGGCATCGCGGCTGGAGATCAGGCCATCGGTGTCGTTGTGCAGAGTGCCGCCAGCGGTGAGATCCAGTTGGCTGTTGGCCGACACGGTGCCGCTTTGGCTGTTGTTCAGATCACCGCTGGTGAGCAGGTTCAGCAAGGTCTGGCTGATCAGTTGCCCGCCGCGGTTGTCGACACTGGCGGAACGCTTGATCAGCAGTGGGCCGCTGCTGCCCAGCGCACCATTGACGTTGGTCAGGGCACCGAGCAGGTCGAGGCTGACGCTGTCATCGCCAACGAGGCTGCCATTGCTGTTGTTCAGGTGCGTGCCGGTGAAGGTCAGGGCTTTTTTCGCAGTGACTCTGCCGCCGCTGTTGTCCAGCGATGCGGCGCGGACGTCCAGCGCGTCACCGCTCTCGATCAAGCCGCCGGAAGCATTGCTGAGCGTGCCGCCAGTCAGGGCCAGCGTCTGTTTGCCGCCACTGCTGACCGTGCCGTTGCTGTTATCGAGGCTGGCCGCTTTGATACTCACTTCGCCCTTCGCGCCCACGCCACCTTTGCTGTGGTTGGTGAGCGCACCACTGAGGTCGATGCTGGTGTTGCCGAGCAGACTGGAAACACTGCCTTGCTGACTGTTGTCGAGGGTGCCGCCGGTGACGCTCACGCCGTTCCAGCCGGAGACCAGACCACCCTGGTTTTTCAGCTCGGCAGCGGTCAGAGTCAGTTGATCGTTGCTGATCAGGTTGCCGCCACGGTTGTCCAGGCTGTTGCCTTTCAAACTGAAGCTGTTGACGCTGGAAATCTCGCCCTTCTGGTTATTCAGATTGCGCAGCGTATCGATGCTCAACACGCCTTTGCTGTTGATCACGCCGTTCTGGTTATTGAGGTCACGCAGGTGGGCGATGCTTAGCAAACCCTTGCTGCTGATCAGGCCGTCCTGGTTATTCAGATCCTGTGCGGTGGCGCCCAGATCGATCGCCACGCCCGCAACACCCACCAGCGTGCCGCCCTGATTATTCAGGCCGGTGCTGTTGAGGGTCAGTTGTTGCGCGGCCTTGATGCTGCCCTTGTTCTGGTTGTTCAGCAGGCCATCGACCTTGACGTCGATATCGCTGTCACTGAGCAAAACACCTTCGCCGCTGTTATCCAGACTCGCCGCGCGAACCTGCAGCGCCGCCGCCGCGATCTTGCCTTTGATCGAGGTCAGCGCGTTGTCGATCTGCAGGGTGAGTTTCTGATTGCTCAGCAGTTGGCCGCCGCTGTTATCCAATGACTTGGCGAGCAGTTCGAAAGCCTGCTCGCTGGAAATCTCGCCGCCACGGTTGTTTACGTCAGCCAGATTCTTCAACAACAACTGACCCGGTGCACTGATGACGCCGCCCTGGTTGTTCAACGCGCCGCCGTTCAGATCGACGCTGACATCAGCATTGCTGCTGAACAGCCTGCCGCCCTGTTGATCGAGACCACGAACATTGGCCACCAGCGAATTGGCCGCGCCGAGACTGCCGGCGGTGTTGGTCACCTGGCCGGCCGCGATGTGCAATTGATCGGCGGAGTAAATGCTGGCCTGGCTGTTGTTGAGGTCGCCGGTGGTGATGCTCAGTTTGCCTTTGCCACTGATCGCGCCTTTTTGCTGATTATCCAGCGCGCTGCTGTTGAGCGTGAGGTCGCTGTCGGTCAGCAGTTTGCCGCCCTGGTTACTGACAGCGCCACGGGTGTCGATGGTCAGCGCTTTAGCGCTGGAGACCGTGCCGGCCTTGTTGTCGAGGCTGTCGGCGTTGATCGCCAGAGCCCCTTCACCGACGACACTGCCCTGCCCGTTGTTCAGCCCCGCAGAGAGGTTGATTGCGATATCTTTCTGGCTGGTCAGACGTCCGCTGTTTTCCAGGGTCTTGCCCGTCAGGGTCAAGCCGCTGTCACCGGACAGCAGCCCCTTGTTGCGGTTGATGACGTCATTAACCGTCAGCGCCAGATTGCCGCCGGCGAGCATGTAACCGCTGTCGCTGTTGTCGAGCCAGGCGCCGATCAGGCTCACATCGGCCTTGCTCGACAGTTCGCCGCTGCGGTTGTCGATACGGTCAACGGTGAGGTTCAGCGCTTTTGTCGCGCCCACCAGACCTTCCTGGCGATTATCCAGAGACGCGGCTTTGAGCGTCAGGCCGTTGTCGGCAATGACCACGCCGTCCTGGTTATCGAACAGACCGGTGACGCTCAAATCAACGTCGCCGCGACCACGGATTTCGCCATGGGTATTGTCCAGGCTGGCGCTGCGCGCTTCGATGCCTGCTGAGGCGATCACGCCTTTGATGTTGCTCAGGGCACGCTCAACAATCAGCGTGAGCTTTTCGTTGCTCAGCAGTTTGCCGCCATCGTTGTTCAGGCTTTGCGCGTTGACGCTCCAGGCTTTCGCGCCGGAAATCTCACCAGCGCTGTTGTTCACCTCATTGAGGTTCTTGAACAGCAATTGACCCGGCGCATGAATGTTACCGCGCTGGTTGTCGAGCAGACCGTTGTGCATGTCAACGGTCAGATCGGCGTTGCTGAACAGCTCGCCGCCGTCCTGCTCCAGCGAAGTGACCGATACGTCCAGGTTCTGCTGACTGCCGATGGTCCCGCCCGAGTTATCCAGGTGGGTGGCGGTGAGCAATAGCGTGCCATCGGTGGCGAGACTGCCGCCGCGCAGGTTCTTGAATTCGCCAGTGGTCAGCGTCGAATCGGCCTTGGCGCTGATGATGCCGGTGTCGCTGTTGTCGAGGCTGCCACTGGTAAATGTCAGGCCCTTTTGCGAGGCGAGCAAACCGCCCTGGTTCAATACAGCGCCGCCGCTGGTGAGCGCCATCGATTCGATACTCGACAGTTTGCCCAGACGATTGTCGAGACTGCCGAGGTTGAGGGTCATCTGCCCTTCACTGCTGATCAGGCCTTGCTGGTTATCCACGGCCTCGCCGAAGGTCAGCCCCAGTGTTTTCTGGCTGACGATCCGCCCGGCGACGTTGCTCAAACCGATGCCGCTCAGCGTGCTCGCGCCCTTGCTGAAAATCAGGCCGTTGCTGGCGTTGATGATCTGCGCGACTTTCGCCTCCAGCGTGGTGTCGGACAACACCTTGCCGCCCTCGCTGTTGTCCAGGCGCGACCCGTTGATGTGCAGGTCCTGCTGGCTGGAGAGCGAGCCGCCGCGGTTGTCGATCTGGTCGACGTTGACCGTCAGGGTCTTGAGCGACCCGACGAGACCGTCCTGATGGTTCTGTAGCGTCTTGCCGGTGAGCAACAGGTTGCCTTCGGCGACCAATTCACCGCCCTGCTGGTTCAGGCTGTCGATGTTGGCGTCGACATCGCCCTTGCCGGAAATCCGTCCGCCATCGTTGGTGACATTGTTGGCCTTGAGGCTCAGCAAACCGGTCGAGGTGAGCAGACCGCCATTGCGGTTGTCCAGCGTGTTGCCCTCGAACGTCAGTGTGGTCTTGCTTTCAACGCGGCCCTTGTCGCCGTTATCCAGTTCACCGATCAACAGTTTCGCCGCCTGATCAGCGCGAATCGTGCCACTGCGGTTGTCCGTATTGGCGCTGGTAACCGTCAGGGTGTTGAGGCTGGAAATCTTGCCGGCGCGGTTATCCAGGCGCGTGGCTTGCAGGTCCATCGCTGCGTTGGCCTGGATCAGGCCTTTGTTCTGGTTGTCCAGGCGATCGCTGATGCGCGTGGTCAGCGTGCCTTCACTGGTCAACTGGCCTTGCTGGCTATTGTCGAATTGCTGTGCGCGCAGGGTCAGCGCTTGTCTGGCGCCGATCCGGCCGCCGTTGCTGTTGTTGATCGCACTGAGGGCGGTGATGTCGAGCAACTGCCCGGCGGTCATCACGCCGGCGACGTTATCCAGCGAAGTGACCGTCAGCACTGCGTCGGTCTGGCCGCTGAGTTCGCCATTGCGGTTGATCAATTGACCGATGTTGCCGGTCAGTCTGGTCTGGCTGTTGATCACGCCTTTGTTGTTCAGCACTTGAGCGGCATTCAGGTTCATCGTGCCGCCGCTCAGTACGCGCCCGCTATTGCGGTTGTCCAGGGTGCCCGCCGTGATCGCCGTGGTTTGTCCGCTGAGGGTGCCGCCCTGGTTGCTCAGGGTTTGCGCAGTGCTGACTGTCAGATTGCGGCCGGCGATGAGGCTTTTGCCAGTGTTGTCGAGGTTTTGCGCACTCAGGCTCAGATCACCGTTGGCGTTACGGCTGCCGTCGGCGTTGACCCCGGCCTCGATGACTCCGGCGTTGGTCAGCTGACCGCTGGCACTGAGGTTGATACTGTCGCGGGCAGCCAGGGTCTGGCGGTTGGTCAGATTGCCTTGGGTCTGCACGTTCAATGTCGTGCCGGCATAGACTGGGCCGCGCGCATCAAGGCTGGCCGCCTTGACGTTGACCGCGCCAGTGGCCGAGGTATCAACCAGGCTCAATTGACCATTGGCATCAAGCTGAATATCGCCACCGCTGGCGATCAGTTTACCGTCGAGCTTCACGCCGACCCCGGCCTCGGTGCCGACCAGTTTGATCGCCCCGGCATACATCCCGCCCAGCGCCGAGGAGTCAATCGCCAGTTGCGGTTTGGCGCTGCCGTCATCGGCGCGGGCCGTGACGTTCAAGGTCTGTGCGTTAACGTCGTTGCGCCCGGCAACGATGGTCAGGTTCTGCGCCTGGATTTCGGCATTGATCTTCGCGCTACGGGTGATGATTTCGAAGCGGTCGACGTTGGTCGCGTTAAGCCCGGCGCCTTCAATGGCCACAGAACCCTGATCAACCTGAAAACGATCCAGCCGCCCCGCGCCATCCAGCACCGGTTTGCCGGTGGTCAGCGTCACGCGCGGCGCGTTGATGAAGCCGCAACCATTACAGGTGATGCCATACGGGTTGGCGACAATCACTCGCGCCGACTGCCCCGCCACTTCGGTGTAACCGCGCAACTGGCTTGGGTTGCCGCTGATGACTTCGTTGAGAATGGCTTGCGCCGAGCCGCTGTTTTTCAGGTTCGGGTTGCCGATAATGTGGCCGCCCAATTGTGTGTTCGACGTCTGGCTCGAGCCGTTGTTGAGGATGACACCCTGCGCGCCGACGTTGTAATCGTGGAACTGGTTATGCGACAGACCGCTGCCGTTGGGCGTGGCGATGTTGATGATCGGCACGCCGTTACCGGCCCGATCCAGCGCGGTGTTCGGGTTGGCCACGACAATGCCGTCGGCCTGCGCCCACATCGGTTGCCAGAACATGACGTTCGCCAGCAGGAACGCCAGCCCGCGCTTGGGCATGCCCAGAAACGACTCACGGGTTTTCACGTCAGCAGAAGGCTGACCAGCGAGGAAGGCGTATTGGCGAACGTCCATGTTTGAGCTCTCGTTGCGACAGGCGAGTGAGTTCTGGGTAATCAACAGGCAAAGCGATCCCCGCCTGGCCAAAACACGGGGCCAAGTGAGAGAACAAGCAAAAAGGGGGGATAAATGCGCGCCTCGGTCAGAACGTCCAAAGCGTGGCAAAAACGATCGCAGAACCGCTGGCGAATAGTTTGTTCGATCCCTCGAAATCACAATTTGATATCAATGTGATGGCGCGATGGTAGATTGCCATCATTCTGGCGTCAATAAGTCGTACAGCGTCTTTTACAACAACCGCTCTAACCCGTGGCTTTCCTCAAGAGGTCTGCTTTTCAGGGGAAGATCGCGACCGTTCGGTCACTCTAAATGGACTGGTAAAAACACTGGAACTGAACTTTTCACCGCCCGAAACCCTCCACCGATCAACCCGCCCTACCCGGAACGGAGGCCTGCCCCCATGAAAACCCTGCTCAAGCTCACCCTCGCCGCCACCCTAGCCTGCGCCCTGCCGGTCTGGGCCTGCACACCAGAAGAGGCCACCGCCAAACGCGAACAACTGGCCAAGGAAGTGGCCAAGCTCACCGAACAGAATCCGGCCAAGGCCAAGGAAATCAATGCCGAGTTGCAGAAGATGGACTTGGGCACGGCCAGCGCCGATCTGCCGGACAAGTGCCAGTTGATTGATCAGCGCTTGAAGGAACTGGACTCGGCTGAGAAAAAAGCCGACAGCTAAAAGCAAGATCAAAAGATCGCAGCCTGCGGCAGCTCCTACATCGAACCCTGTAGGAGCTGCCGCAGGCTGCGATCTTTTGCCCCAGAAAATGCATTTATGCATTTATTTTCTTGCATAAACGCATATCCAGACTAAGGTTACATCGAGCAAGGAGATCGGCACCGTTCATCGCAGATGAAAACCGTTACCCACCGATCGCTCGGCAATACCGCAACACAATCACAAGCTGGACGCTTGTTTTCATTCATGGAGGACTGAAAAAATGTTAACCACTCAAGCAACATCGTTCACCGGCGAGAGCCTGCCAAGGTGCCTTGTTGGCCACCTGATCGACCCGCAACTGGTCGAGGTTGAAGCCACTGCGCAAACGGCGGCACTGGCCGCTGCCAACCTTAACTTCACGATGCAGAAACAGACTCAGACCAACTGGTGCTGGGCCGCCGTTTCCGCTTCGGTCGGCAACTACTACGGCACCGGGTCATGGACGCAGTGCGGCGTCGCCAGCACCCAGCTGGACCGCAATTGCTGCAGTCAGCCGGGGCCGTGCAACGTCTATGGCTACCTGGATTCGGCCCTGCGGACCACCCGCAGCTATAACGGGATGAATCAGGGTTCGCTGCAGATGTCGGCCATTCAGAACCAGATCAACATGGGCCGCCCGGTCGGCCTGCGTTGTGCCTGGTATGGTGGCGGTGCGCACTTCCTGGCGATCTACGGCACCAACGGCAACTACGTGCTGATCGCCGACTCGATCTACGGTTACTCGACCCGCGCGCTGAACTCATTCCCCGGTTCGTACAACGGCGGCGGCAACTGGACTCACACTTACTTCACCGCGAAAAACTAGGAGGGCGACATCATGCAACTGACTTATCCAAAGGCGCCTTCCAACGGCGTACAGACTTTGCGTCCGGTGCTGCAAGCCGCGCTGCAAAACCAGGGCTTCGGCATCAACCGCCAGTTCGCCAACGCGACACCGGCCAAAGTCAGCCTCAGCGAAGCCTATCGCGGCTACTCGCTGACACTCGACGACCTGAGCCAAGGCAAGGGTCTGAAAGACGCACGTATCGGCGACTGGCATTACCTGGTGTTTGCCGACGGCGTAAGCATTGCCGATGCGCAACTGGCCGAGGTGCGTGGCCATGTCGAGTTCGCTTCGCTGAACCACGGCACCCGGGCCGCCGACACCGTGGGCGCGTTGAAACTGGCGGAACAGGCGCCGCAATTGCACGGCAAGAGCGTTGAATTGCGGGTGCTGTTTGTCTCGGCACTGCACGTCGTGGCGATCTGGCTGCACGCTGACGGTGAAGATGTACTGATCCCGATCGAGCCGACGCCGAAAGAGCTCGGGAACTCGCGGCTGTACAGCGAAGCCGCGTTGCTCGCGCAGCTCAAACCGGCGGCAGATCGCGCCAAACAGCGCTTTGACGCAGACACCAGCGGACAGTTGGGGAGCTGACAAACCCTGCGCATAAAAAAACCCGGACACTGTCCGGGTTTTTTATTGCCTGCGAAAACGCCTTACTCAGCCGCTGGCTCAGCCGGCTTGCGACGCTTGAGCGGGGCCATGCCGTCGCTGCTCACCAGCGAATCCGGCTTCGGACGGTTGGCGCTCTTGCGCTTGGTCGGGGTCTTGGCGGCGGTCTTCTTCTTGTCGCCCTTGGCGTCGGTCTTTTTCTTCTTCACCCCGACAGCCTTGCCCGAGGCCTTGACCTTCTTCGGCCCGCCGTAGGTGCCTTTGACTTCCTTGATGGTGCGGCGCTCGAAGCTCTGCTTGAGGTAGCGCTCGATGCTCGACATCAGGTTCCAGTCGCCGTGGCAGATCAGCGAGATCGCCAGACCGTCGTTGCCTGCGCGGCCGGTACGACCGATGCGGTGCACGTATTCGTCGCCGCTGCGTGGCATGTCGAAGTTGATCACCAGATCCAGGCCATCAACGTCCAGACCACGGGCCGCGACGTCGGTCGCTACCAGAATCTTCACGCCGCCCTGCTTCAGACGGTCGATCGCCAGTTTGCGATCCTTCTGGTCTTTCTCGCCGTGCAGCACGAACGCCTTGTATTCCTGAGCCACGAGGCGGCCGTAAATGCGGTCGGCCATGGCCCGGGTGTTGGTGAAGACGATGGCCTTCTGGTAGGTCTCGTTGGCCAGCAGCCAGTTCACAATCTGCTCTTTGTGCTGATTGTGGTCGGCGGTGATGATTTGCTGGCGGGTGGTCGAGTTCAGCTGGCTGACCGCGTTGAGCTGCAGATGCTCAGGGTTGTTCAGCACCTTGGCGATCATCTCGCGCAGGCCGGAACCACCGGTGGTGGCGGAGAACAGCATGGTCTGCTGACGGTTCGGGCATTCGTCGACCAGACGTTGCACGTCTTCGGCGAAGCCCATGTCGAGCATACGGTCGGCTTCGTCGAGCACCAGCACTTCGACTTCTTTCAGGTCGAGGTTGCCGGCGTTGAGTTGCTCGATCATCCGGCCCGGCGTACCGATCAGGATGTCCGGCACCTTGCGCAGCATCGCGGCCTGCACCTTGAAGTCTTCACCGCCGGTGATCAGGCCGGACTTGATGAAGGTGAACTGCGAGAAGCGTTCAACTTCTTTCAGGGTCTGCTGGGCCAGTTCGCGGGTCGGCAGCAGGATCAGGGTCTTGATGCTGACGCGGATCTTCGCCGGGCCGATCAGGCGGTTGAGGATCGGCAGGACAAAAGCGGCGGTCTTGCCGCTACCGGTTTGCGCCGTCACCCGCAGGTCACGCCCCTGGAGCGCCAGCGGAATGGCCGCTGCTTGCACAGGCGTTGGCTCGACAAATTTCAGCTCGGCCACGGCTTTGAGCAGGCGTTCGTGCAGGGCGAATTGGGAAAACACGGGTGCTACCTCGAAGATATGCAAAAAAACAGCTGCATAGGTTACCGGTTTCGAGCGCTCAGGCCGAGTTTCTTTATACAAACGGGCGTAATCAGTGGCTTTTTTGTTGCTCGATTTGTCTCCAACGGTAATACACAGCGTCTTAAATGCTCTAATCGCCCATCGCGTCTTACAGAAGAATCGTTGCTCACATGGATTTCAAACAGCTCTGGCTCAACGCCCAAGACCTCTGGGGTGCCCTCGAAAAGCACCCATTCCTGCAATCCGGCCTGGCGCTGATGCTGCTACTGGTGATCGCGCTGGTCCTCGGACGAGTGGCACGCTATCTGATCCTGCATGCCAGCCGCATGCTCGGGCGCCAGCCGGCCTTGCACTGGATCAACGACTTTCGCCACAACAAGGTGTTTCAGCGCCTGGCGCAGATGACGCCGTCGCTGGTGATCCAGTTCGGCCTGCACCTGGTGCCGGAACTGAGCAAAACCGCGATGACTTTCCTCGGCAACGTGGCGCTGTCCTTCACCATCCTGTTCCTGCTGCTGTCGGTCAGCGCCCTGCTCAATGCGCTGCTGGACATCTACGCCCGCACCGAACACGCCCGCACCCGCTCGATCAAGGGCTATGTGCAACTGGCGAAAATGGTCTTGTACGTGTTTGGTGCGATCATCATCGTCGCCACCCTCATCGACCGTTCGCCGCTGTTGCTGCTCTCCGGTCTGGGTGCGATGTCGGCGGTGATTCTGTTGGTCTACAAGGACACCCTGCTGTCGTTCGTCGCCAGCGTACAGCTGACCAGCAACGACATGCTGCGGGTCGGCGACTGGATCGAGATGCCGCAAGTCGGCGCCGATGGCGATGTGGTCGACATCACCTTGCACACGGTCAAGGTGCAGAACTTCGACAAGACCATCGTTTCGATCCCGACCTGGCGCCTGATGTCCGAATCGTTCCGCAACTGGCGCGGCATGCAGCAGTCTGGCGGGCGGCGGATCAAGCGCAGCCTGTTCATCGACGCCAGCGGCGTGCGCTTCATTCGTGACGATGAGGAAGAAAAGCTCTCCCAGGTGCACCTGCTGACCGGCTACATGGGCCGCAAGAAAGCCGAGCTCAAGGCTTGGAACGAGGCGCAGGGCAACGTCGCCGCGATGTCGGCCAACCGCCGGCGCATGACCAACATCGGCACCTTCCGCGCTTATGCGCTGGCGTATTTGAAGAGTCACCCGGAGGTGCAGCCGAACATGACCTGCATGGTGCGGCAGATGCAGACCACGGCGCAGGGAATTCCGCTGGAAATCTACTGCTTCACGACCACCACGGTGTGGGCCGATTACGAGCGGATTCAGGGGGATATTTTCGATTATCTGCTGGCGGTGCTGCCGGAGTTCGGTTTGAGCCTGTATCAGCAGCCGAGTGGCGGGGATTTGCGTTCGGGGTTGTTGCCGGCTGTACTCGGCTCAGCGCACATACCAGAACCACAAAAACACCTCCTATAACCCCACAGATCAAAACTGTGGGAGCGGGCTTGCTCGCGAAGGCGTCAGGTCAGTCAACATAATCGTTGAATGACACACCGCTTTCGCGAGCAAGCCCGCTCCCACAGGGGTTATGCGGTGGCTTGAGTTTTGCGGATGCCCAACCGGCTGATCCACACCGCCGCCAGAATCACACTCCCGCCCAGCAACAACCGTCCCAGTTCCTCATGCTGATTCCAGATCAGCAGGTTCAGCAGCAAGCCCACCGGCACATGCAGGTTGTTCATCACCGCCAGCGTGCCGCCGTTAACCATGCACGCGCCCTTGTTCCACCAGTACATCCCCAGCGCCGTCGAGACCAGACCGAGGAACAGCAACACGCCCCATTGCAACGGCGCTTCGGGCAGGAAGTTGGACTTGCCGAACAGCAGAAACGCCGGCAACACCACCGCCAACGCGCCGAGATAGAAGAAGCCGAAACGTCGGTAGTGCGGCAGATCACTCGGGTGTTTTGCCACCAGATGCTTGTACAGCACCTGCCCTGCGGCGTAGGTGAAGTTGGCCAGTTGCAGCAGCAAAAAGCCCATGAAGAAATCCGGGTTGATCCGGTCAAAACGAATCACCGCCGCACCGCCCACCGCTACCAACGCGGCCACCAGCGCCCACGGATTGAAGCGGCGGTTCAGCGCATCTTCGATCAGCGTCACGTGCAGCGGCGTGAGGATCGTGAACAGCAACACCTCCGGCACCGTCAGCACACGGAAGCTCAGGTACAGGCAAACGTAGGTGATGCCGAACTGCAACGCGCCGATCAGCAGCATGCCGCGCATGAACGAAGGCTCCACCGAGCGCCAGCGGGTCAACGGAATGAACACCAGCCCGGCCAGCACCACGCGCACCAGCACTGCAAAGTAGCTGTCGACATGCCCGGCGAGGTATTCGCCGATCAGACTGAAGGAAAACGCCTGGATCAGCGTGACAAAAAGTAGATAGCCCATGGTCGCCTCTGTTTCGAATGGCGGCGACGATAGCGGTTTTTGCGCCAGACCGCGAACCTCAGGCAACACTGAACCCTGTGGGAGCGAGCTTGCTCGCGAAGGCATCGTGTCAGTCGACGAATAGTTGACTGACACACCGCCTTCGCGAGCAAGCCCGCTCCCACAGGGGTTACACGTTGCTCAGATAATCCCAGGCAAAAAAAAGCCCGATCTCGCTAAAGCGTTCAATCGGGCTACAGCACTCAGGAGCAACAAGTGCAAAGGGAGGTTCGATGCGCGTAGAGCCTTGAAGGGGTTGCGCCAGGTCACTTAAACAAGCGGCGATTATCTGGCGATTAACATATCAAGCGACCTGGGACAGTTTGGCGTTGGCCTGATTCAGGCCCTTCTCCTGGAAGTCGCCGCCCAGGTTCATGCCTTCGGCGTGAATGAAGGTCACGTCGTGGATGCCGATGAAACCCATGACCTGACGCAGGTACGGTTCCTGATGGTCGGCCGGGCCGCCGGCGTAGATGCCGCCGCGAGCGGTCAGCACGTAGGCACGTTTGCCGCTGAGCAGGCCTTGCGGGCCGGTTTCGGTGTACTTGAAGGTCACGCCGGCACGCAGCACGTGGTCGAGCCAGGCCTTGAGGGTGCTCGGGATCGCGAAGTTGTACATCGGCGCAGCCATCACCAGTACGTCGGCAGCGAGCAGCTCGTCGGTCAATTCGTTGGAGCGCTCCAGCGACGATTGTTCGCTGGCGTTGCGCTGCTCGGCAGGCTTCATCCAGCCGCCCAGCAGGTTGGCGTCCAGGTGTGGAACGGGATTCACGGCGAGGTCACGCACGGTGATCTGATCGTTGGGATGCGCCGCTTTCCACTGACCAATTAAGGTCTGGGTCAGTTGACGGGAAACCGAATCTTGCTGGCGGGCGCTGCTTTCGATGATCAGAACGCGGGACATGGTGTGTAGTCTCCATCCGAGAATGTTGTAGGTCGATGGAGTGAAGGTTAAACAGGGTCGTATCGATGAAAAAGCGCAAATAATTGCTGCAAAGCATCGAATAATTCGTTTAGATGCTGACACGTACCCTTGTAGGAGTGAGCCTGCTCGCGATAGCGGTGTGTCAATCGACGCATTCTCTGACTGATACACCGCTATCGCGAGCAGGCTCACTCCTACAAGGGATCGACCGTTATTTCGGGCTGCAGCTCAGGTCGATGCGCAGCCTGATGATCTCGCGGGAGAACTTGGCCGTGGCATTCGTATGCTTGCGGGCCGGGACTTCGATGTTGCGCGTACGCGGTGCTTCCGGACCATTGTTGAAAACGACTTTGCAGGTCGCGTCGACATCACCGTAGTTGGCGACCCGGATGGAGCCGATGTCTTTGTCGGTGTCGAAGGTCTCGTAGTCGATCTTCAAGCCATTGAGGTTCTTCTGCACATCGATCGGGTAAGCAAACGCAGTCAGCGGCAGCAACGCGAGCACCACACAACAGAATTTTTTCATTCGC
The DNA here is from genome assembly GCF_004683905.1 of Pseudomonas fluorescens. NCBI lineage: Bacteria > Pseudomonadati > Pseudomonadota > Gammaproteobacteria > Pseudomonadales > Pseudomonadaceae > Pseudomonas > Pseudomonas fluorescens. The sequence continues at coordinate 1,586,658 of NZ_CP038438.1, read as the reverse complement.
CAGTCTCCATGAGGGACGGCCAGCTTAGGACAAGAGGAGCTATTGATGAAAGCGCCCCGCGTGACCCTTGATCAATGGCGAACATTGCAGGCCGTGGTCGACCACGGTGGTTTCGCCCAGGCCGCCGAGGTTTTGCACCGTTCGCAATCTTCGGTGAGTTACACCGTCGCCCGCATGCAGGACCAGCTCGGCGTGCCGTTGCTGCGCATTGACGGTCGTAAAGCGGTGCTCACCGAAGCCGGCGGTGTGCTGCTGCGCCGCTCGCGACAACTGGTGAAACAGGCTAGTCAACTGGAAGACCTCGCCCACCACATGGAGCAAGGTTGGGAAGCCGAGGTGCGGCTGGTGGTCGATGCGGCTTACCCGAGCGCACGCATCGTGCGGGCGCTGACCGCATTCATGCCGCAGAGTCGCGGCTGCCGCGTGCGTCTGCGCGAGGAGGTGTTGTCGGGGGTCGAAGAGGTCTTGCTCGAGGGCGTGGCCGATCTGGCAATCACCGGCCTGAGCATCCCCGGCTACCTCGGCGCGGAATTGAGCGACGTCGAATTTGTCGCGGTCGCCCACCCTGATCACGCGCTGCATCGGCTCAACCGCGAACTGAGCTTCCAGGACCTGGAAACCCAGATGCAGGTGGTGATCCGCGACTCCGGCCGCCAGCAACCACGCGACGTCGGCTGGCTCGGCGCCGAACAGCGCTGGACCGTCGGCAGCCTCGCCACGGCTGCCACGTTCGTCAGCAGCGGCCTGGGCTTTGCCTGGCTGCCACGGCACATGATCGAACGGGAATTGAAGGAAGGCACGCTCAAGCTGCTACCGTTGGATCAGGGTGGCAGCCGCAACCCGAGCTTCTATCTGTATTCGAACAAGGACAAACCGCTGGGCCCGGCCACACAAATCCTCATCGAACTGTTGCGTACCTTCGACACTTTGCCGCTTGACGCACCGTTCGCCGCCCCCGAGCAAGCCTGACACGGAGTTCACCGATGGCCTATTTCGAACATGAAGGTTGCAACCTGCACTACGAGGAATATGGCCACGGCACCCCGTTGCTACTGGTTCACGGACTGGGTTCGAGCACCCTGGACTGGGAAATGCAGATCCCGGCGCTGTCGGCGCACTACCGGGTGATCGTTCCGGATATACGTGGTCACGGTCGCTCGGACAAACCTCGCGAGCGCTACAGCATCGCCGGGTTCAGCGCCGATCTGCTGGCGTTGATCGAACACCTGAAACTCGGCCCGGTGCATTACGTCGGGCTGTCGATGGGCGGGATGATCGGCTTTCAGTTCGGCGTCGATCAGCCGCAAATGCTGAAAAGCCTGACCATCGTCAACAGCGCCCCCGAGGTCAAACTGCGCAGCCGCGACGATTACTGGCAGTGGTTCAAGCGCTGGAGCCTGATGCGCGTGCTCAGCCTCGCGACCATTGGCAAGGCATTAGGCGGCAAACTGTTCCCGAAACCCGAGCAGGCTGATCTGCGGCAGAAAATGGCCGAACGCTGGGCAAAAAACGACAAACGTGCTTATCTCGCCAGCTTCGATGCGATTGTTGGCTGGGGCGTCCAGGAACGACTTTCCCGGGTGACCTGTCCAACCCTCATCGTGACTGCCGACCGTGACTACACGCCGGTAGCACTGAAAGAAACCTATGTAAAACTGCTGCCCGATGCGCGGCTGGTGGTCATCGCCGACTCGCGCCACGCCACCCCGCTCGATCAACCCGAACACTTCAACCAAACGCTGCTGGAGTTTCTCGCCGCAGCCGACATTCAATCTCAGGATCACTGACCCATGCTGAAAAAACTCGCCCTCGCCGCCGGCACCGTGCTGTTTGCTGCCAACCTGATGGCTGCCACCCCGGCCAAAGCACCGCACGTGCTGCTGGACACTACCAACGGCCAGATCGAAATCGAACTGGACCCGGTCAAGGCGCCAATCAGTACCAAAAACTTTCTGGATTACGTCAACAGCGGTTTTTACACCAACACCATTTTCCACCGCGTGATCCCGGGCTTCATGGCTCAGGGCGGCGGTTTCACGCCACAGATGCAGCAGAAAGAAACCAAGGCGCCGATCAAGAACGAAGCCAGCAATGGCCTGCATAACGTTCGCGGCACTTTGTCGATGGCCCGTACCTCCAACCCGGATTCGGCCACCAGCCAGTTCTTCATCAACGTCGCCGACAACGCCTTCCTCGATCCGGGCCGTGATGCCGGTTACGCGGTATTCGCCAAAGTGGTCAAAGGCATGGACGTGGTCGACATCATCGTCAACTCGCAGACCACCACCAAACAGGGCATGCAAAACGTGCCTGTCGACCCTGTGATCATCAAGTCGGCCAAAGTCATCGACTAAGCTGTACAGGGCGTTTCGAGCGGCGCTGGCCTGAAGCCACGCCGCTCACACCGATAAAAGGAGAGCCCGGCATCCGGGCGGTTATCTGATGCTCTATCGCCGTTTCGAACAACTGATCGACATATTCCGCGACGCCCCTACGGCGTCCCCGCCGGATCGTGTCTGGCCCTTCTATACCTATTACCTCAAGCAGGTCTGGCCGAGTTTCGCCGCCCTGCTCGTCGTCGGCCTGTTTGCCGCGTTGATCGAAGTCGCGCTGTTCAGCTACCTGAGCCGCATCATCGACCTGGCCCAAGGCACGCCCAACCCGAATTTCTTCAGCGACCACGCCCTCGAACTGACGTGGATGGTGGTAGTCGCCCTGGTACTGCGGCCGATCTTTTTCGGCCTGCACGACCTGCTGGTGCATCAGACCCTCAGCCCCGGCATGACCAGCATGATCCGCTGGCAGAACCACAGTTACGTGCTCAAGCAGAGCCTGAATTTCTTCCAGAACGACTTCGCCGGGCGCATCGCCCAACGCATCATGCAGACCGGCAACTCGCTGCGTGACTCGGCGGTGCAAGCGGTGGATGCGCTGTGGCACGTGGTGATCTACGCGATCAGTTCGCTGGTGCTGTTCGCCGAAGCCGACTGGCGCCTGATGATTCCGCTGCTGACGTGGATCGTCGCCTACATCGGTGCGCTGTATTACTTCGTGCCACGGGTGAAAGAGCGTTCGGTGGAAGCTTCCGACGCGCGCTCGAAACTGATGGGACGAATCGTCGACGGCTACACCAACATCGCCACCCTCAAGCTGTTCGCCCACACCAATTTCGAACAGCACTACGCCAAGGAAGCCATCGAAGAACAGACGGTCAAGGCGCAGATGGCCGGCCGCGTGGTGACCAGCATGGACGTGGCGATCACCACCATGAACGGCCTGCTGATCGTTGGCACCACCGCGCTGGCGCTGTGGCTGTGGACGCAGTCGCTGATCACCGTCGGCGCGATCGCCCTGGCCACCGGTCTGGTGATTCGTATCGTCAATATGTCCGGCTGGATCATGTGGGTAGTCACCGGCATCTTCGAAAACATCGGCATGGTGCAGGATGGTCTGCAGACCATCTCGCAACCGGTCAGCGTCACCGATCGTGAGCAGGCCAAACCGCTGGCCGTGGCTCGTGGCGAAGTGCGTTTCGAGCACGTGGATTTTCACTACGGCAAGAAGAAAGGCATCATCGGCGACCTCAACCTGACCATTAAACCCGGCGAGAAAATCGGTCTGATCGGGCCATCCGGCGCCGGCAAATCGACCTTGGTCAACCTGCTGCTGCGCCTGTATGACGTAGAGGGCGGACGCATCCTGATCGATGGGCAGAACATCGCTGAAGTCGGCCAGGAAAGCCTGCGCGCACGCATCGGCATGATCACGCAGGACACCTCCCTGCTGCACCGCTCGATCCGCGACAACTTGCTGTATGGCAAGCCTGACGCCACCGACGCCGAGCTCTGGGACGCGGTGCACAAGGCTCGCGCCGACGAGTTCATTCCGCTGCTGTCGGACGCTGAGGGCCGTACCGGTTTCGACGCGCACGTCGGCGAACGCGGGGTGAAACTGTCCGGCGGTCAGCGCCAGCGCATTGCGATTGCCCGGGTGCTGCTCAAGGACGCGCCGATCCTGATCATGGACGAAGCAACCTCGGCACTCGACTCAGAAGTCGAAGCGGCGATCCAGGAAAGCCTGGAAACCCTGATGCAAGGCAAAACCGTGATCGCCATTGCTCACCGTCTCTCGACCATCGCTCGCATGGATCGGCTGGTAGTGCTGGAAAACGGCAAGATCGCCGAGAGCGGTACCCACGCCGAACTGCTGGCGCATCGCGGATTGTATGCGCGGTTGTGGGCGCACCAGACCGGGGGATTTGTCGGGATCGATTGATCATTGAATCAATACAACTCCAATGTGGGAGGGGGCTTGCTCCCGAAAGCGGGGTGTCAGTACCGAACATTTGTCTGACACACCGCATTCGGGAGCAAGCCCCCTCCCACAATATATTGGGAACCGCCACAGCCCTCTAACCACGGGCTCTGGCGGTTTTTTCATGGCTGCTGGAAATCCATCCAAAGCGTGCTGTACTCAGCCAAGGTTCCAGCACGGAACCTGTCGTAAATCTGCAGGGAAGCACAACGCAATACAGTCTCGATAGCATGGGCTATCAAGGACTCTCTCATGTCTCTGTTCAAACGTTCAGTTACTGAGTTGTTGGGTACGTTCTGGCTGGTTCTGGGTGGTTGTGGCAGTGCGGTGCTCGCCGCGTCTTCGCCTCTGGGCATCGGGGTGCTGGGGGTGGCCCTGGCGTTTGGTCTGACGGTGCTGACCATGGCGTTCGCCATTGGCCACATCAGCGGATGTCATCTCAATCCGGCGGTATCGGTCGGGTTGGTGGTCGGCGGACGGTTTCCAGCAAAAGAGCTACCCGCCTACATCATCGCCCAGGTGCTCGGCGGGATACTCGCCGCCGCGCTGCTCTACTACATCGCCAGCGGCAAGGAGGGTTTCGACATCGCAGCAGGTCTGGCGTCCAATGGGTACGGCGAGCACTCGCCCGGCAAATACTCGATGGCGGCAGGCTTTGTCACCGAGCTGGTGATGACCGGGATGTTCGTGATCATCATCCTCGGCGCCACCGACAAACGCGCCCCGGCGGGCCTCGCACCGATTGCCATCGGCCTGGGTCTGACGCTGATTCACCTGATCTCGATTCCGGTCACCAACACTTCGGTCAACCCGGCTCGTAGCACCGGGCCGGCGCTGATGGTCGGCGGCTGGGCGATCGCACAGTTGTGGATGTTCTGGGTCGCGCCGCTGATTGGCGCTGTGGCAGGCGGGGCGATTTATCGTTGGTTAGGTAAAGAGGATATCTGAAACTACTGGAAATCCCTGTGGGAGGGGGCTTGCTCCCGAAGGCGTCGTGTCAGTCATATTTACCCTACTGACACACCGCATTCGGGAGCAAGCCCCCTCCCACAGTAATAAATCAACCACGCCCGAGAATCGATGTCGGCCCCGTTTAAAGGCAAGCTCAGGCCTGGCGGTATGGCAAGGCTGTTCTGGCTTCCTCGGCGTACGCAAGGACGCCAGCACGTTCCTGTTGCAGGAAGTCTTTAACTGCGGCTTTCAGACCGGGATGACGCAGGTAGTGCCACGAGTGGGTGATCACCGGTTCAAAGCCGCGAATCAGCTTGTGCTCGCCCTGAGCGCCGGCATCAAAGCGCTGATACCCCTGGGCAATCGCATAGTCCATGCCCTGATAGAAACACGTCTCGAAATGCAGCCGGTCAAACTCGGCCAGACATCCCCAATAGCGTCCATAGAAGCTGTCGCCCCCGACCAGGCTGAAGGCCATCGCCACCGGACGTGAACCCTGTTTGGCCAGCACCACCCGAATCGCCTCCGGCATCCGCGCAGCCAGCAGACTGAAAAACTCGCGCGTCAGGTACGGCGCCTGGCGGCGCACGGCGTAGGTGTTGGCATAGCAGGCGTAGACAAAATCCCATTGCGCCTCGTCCAGCTCACGCCCTTCCAGCCATTCGAACTCGAAGCCCTGCCCCGCCACTTGCTCGCGCTCTTTACGCATTTGCTTGCGCTTGCGCGAACTGAGCGCGTCGAGAAAATCCTGGAAGTCCCGATAACCGCGATTCTGCCAGTGATACTGACAGCCGATACGTTGCAGCCAGCCCGGCTGCTCGGCCATGGCGGCATCGGTGAACGGGTCGGTGAAATTGATGTGCGCGCTGGAAAGCTCTTCGATTTCCAGATAACCCGGCAGGCTCTTGAGCAGTTCGAAACCGTCCTCGACCCGGGCGGCCAGCAAGCGTGGCCCGCTGACCGGACTGAACGGCACCGCCGTCAGCAGTTTGGGGTAGTAATCGATGCCGGCCCGGGCGCAGGCATCGGCCCAGCCGTGATCGAACACGTACTCGCCGTAGGAATGCCACTTGCGGTAACTGGGCAACGCCGCGATCAGCCGATCGTCTTCGACGTGCAGCAGGTGCTCGGCTTGCCACCCCGTATGCGGGCCAACGCTGCCGCTGTCTTCAAGGGCCGAGAGAAAGGCGTGCCGCAAAAACGGCTGGTTCTCGGGCACCAGTGCATCCCAGGTCGCCGGGGCGATTTCTGACAGGCTTTGCAGGCGTTGCAACGGCATCAACTGACTCTCCACTTCCGGGCTTCAAAGCCCCGCGAGTATCGCTTATCGCTGCCCTTTGCACACGAGCAATCGGACGACAGCGCTCTAGATCAATAGTTCAGGACAACTTTGTATCGTCATCGACATGACATCACTTAGCCACTGCTCTGTCATAAACCATCGCGATACTCGCTCCTGTTTTTAGAGCGCCGGGTTCTACCCGGACACTGTTTTCCGACGTGCGCGTCGGTGTGCCCCGGATGGTTCTGCCATCCCTCTCATCTTCGGAGATTGCTATGCGTCTTGCTTCCACGAAAACTGCGGCGGCCCTGTGCGGTGGCCTGTTGCTGGCCATGAGCGTTCCGGCCAGTGCTGCAGTCGACGCCAAACTGCTCGACATGCTCAAGGCTAACGGTTCCATTTCCCAGGCGCAGTACGTAGAACTGCAAACTGAACTGGCCAAGGATCAGAAGGCTCAGCAAATCGCGCAGCAGGCGCAGCAAGAGACCAACGAGCAGATCGCGGCGACCGCGAAGAAAACCAATGAGCTGAGCTCCTTCGACCAGAAACTCGCCTGGGCCGCAAAGACCCAGTTCAAAGGCGACGTGCGTTTCCGTCAGGAGACCGTCAAGAACGATGGCGTGCCGAACAGCAAGGACCAGGACCGTCAGCGCATTCGTGCCCGTCTGGGTGCCTACACCGAAATCAACCCGCAGGTGGACACCGGTATCCGTATTGCCACCGGCAGCAGCGACGACGCCCGCTCCACCAACCAGGACCTGAACAACTACTTCGACAAGAAGCAGATCTGGCTCGACCAGGGTTACGTCGACTACCATCCTGACGCAATCAAGAACCTGCACCTGATCGCCGGTAAAATGAACCAGCCGTGGGTGAGCATGGGCGACATCATCTGGGACAGCGACATCAACCCGGAAGGTCTGGCCGTCACCTACAAGTATCCGTTGAACGGCAGCACCGAGCTGTTCGGTAGCGCCGGCCACTACACCCTCAAGGACAACGTCGACGGCGAAGGCGTGCAGTTCAAGCACGACCTGCGTCTGTACGCTGGCCAGTTGGGCGGTCGCTTCGCACTGACCGACAGCCTGAAACTGACCCTGGGTGGCAGCCTCTATTCCTACGACAATGACAAGGACAGCGCCTGCCCGACCACTGGCACCGTCACTGCGCCATGTGCCTTGGCCGTCAACGGCAACAGCCCGAACGAAACCTTCAAACTGTATGAAGGTTTTGGTCAACTGGACATCGCCAACCTGCCAGTACCGCTGTCGATCTACGGTCAGTACGTCAACAACAAAGACGCCAGCAACGACCAGGACACTGGCTGGCTGGCCGGCGTGAAAACCAAGGTTTATGGCTTCGGGATCGACTACAACTACCGCGACGTACAGCGTAACGCGGTGGTCGGTGCCTTCACCGACTCCGACTTCGCCAACGGCTACACCGGTTCGCGCGGCAGCAAGCTGAAAGTCAGCTACGAGCTGGACAAGAACTTCACCCTGGGTGCCACCTACTTCATGGCCAACTCGGACTACACCAACGCCAGCCTGAAGAAGACCGACTCCGACATCAATACGCTGCAACTGGATGCCGAAGCCAAGTTCTAAAACGCATCACCCTCTAGCCTGACGCGGGCGGGACGATCCCCATCATCCGTTCGTTTCGTCCCGCGCCGGCTATTTCTGCAGGATGCAAAAACACTGTAGGAGCTGCCGGAGGCTGCGATCTTTTGATCTTGTTTTTGAGGATCAAAAGATCGCAGCCTTCGGCAGCTCCTACAAGTGAGATTCTATTTTTCCTTACGGCGTTGCTCGGCCAGACGCTCAGCCAGCGCATCCACACCCTCTTGCGGCTTCTCCGGCATCGCCTTCAACGTGGCCTGCATCAAACGCATCTGACGAATGAACCGCCGACATTTGGGGCAGAACATCAGGTGATGGCGCACCAGCAGTTTCTCGCGAAAGCTCAACTGGCCATCGAGATAATCGCTGGAGCGCGCTACTTGTTCCTTGCAGGTCAGCATTCGCCGGTCTCCTCAAAATGCTCCACCGTGGCGAAGACTTTCAGCCGCGCCCGATGCAGCAGCACACGGACATTGGAGAGCGAGATCTCCAGAAGATTACAGATCTCTTCCAGTTCCAGACCCTGACGCTCGCGCAGCAGCAACACGCTGCTTTGCAGTTCCGACAGGCTGAGCAAGGTGTGCTCCAGGCAATCACGCAATTCACTTTCGGTAAGCAAGGCTTCCGGGGTGTCCTGATGCCAGGCGAATGGCGCCACCAGCCAATGGCCGTCACCGGGCGAAAAACGGTCGTCATCGATGGTGCCGTGGGGTGACGGCAGATCATCCATCAATACTTCGCGGCGGTTTTGTTTGTAGCGGCTCTTGGCCGAGTTGGCGGTGATGGTCAGCAGCCAGGTCTTGAGACTGGAACGACCCTCGAAGCTGCCGATATGGCGCACCACCGAAAGCCAGGCGTCCTGCACCACTTCTTCGACATGGCGCTGGCCGACAATCGCGTAAGCCACGGCGCGCATGGCGCTCTGGTAGGTGCTGACCAGCTCCTTGAAAGCCTTTTGCTCACCCGCGAGCAGACGTTCGAGCAGTTGGGTGTCGTCGGTTGCGGCCATGCACGCCTCGTTTGCAAATACCGATTAACGTTAACGCACTCGACCCTGTGGCGAGCGAGCTTGCTCGCGCTCGGCTGCGCAGCAGTCGCAAAACCGGCGATTGCGGTTCTCCAGCAAGATCGCAATCGCCGGTATCGGGAGCGCTACGCACTCGAGCGGGAGCAAGCTCCCTCGCCACAAAGGAGGGTGACTCAGCGCTTGCGCAGAATTACGCTGCCGATCGAGTAACCGGCGCCGAACGAGCTCAGCACGGCCAGCGAACCGGCGACCAGATCGTCCTGATATTTGTGGAAGGCAATCACCGAGCCGGCAGAGCTGGTGTTGGCGTAGGTGTCGAGAATCACCGGCGCTTCTTCTTCAGTGGCTTCACGGCCCAACAGCTTGCGCACGATCAGGTGGTTCATGCTCAGGTTGGCCTGGTGCAGCCAGAAGCGCTTGACGTCGCCGACGTTGAGTTTGTTCTCTTCCAGGTGCTCACCGATCAGCTCGGCGACCATCGGGCAGACGTCCTTGAACACCTTGCGACCTTCCTGCACGAACAGCTTGTCGCGGGCACCGATGCCCTCTTCCGCGGCGCGGTTGAGGAAGCCGAAGTTGTTGCGGATGTTGTTGGAGAACTTGGTCAGCAGTTTGGTGCTGACCACGTCGAACTGGTACTTGGACGTCGCCAGGTCAGCGCGCTCGATGATTACCGCCGTCGCGGCGTCACCGAAGATAAAGTGGCTGTCGCGGTCACGGAAGTTCAGGTGACCGGTGCAGACTTCCGGGTTGACCATCAGGATCGCCCGGGCCTGGCCCAGTTGCACGCTGTTGGCCGCGGCCTGAATGCCGAAGGTCGCCGAGGAGCAGGCGACGTTCATGTCGAAACCGAAACCCTGAATGCCCAGTGCTTCCTGGACTTCGATGGCTATGGCCGGGTAGGCGCGTTGCAAATTGGAGCAGGCAACGATCACGCCGTCGATGTCGGCGGCGGTCTTGCCGGCACGTTGCAGCGCCTGTTCAGCGGCGCCGATGGCCATCTGGCACAGCACCGACCATTCGTCGTTGGAACGCTCCGGCAGGCGCGGGGCCATGCGCGCAGGATCGAGAATGCCGTCCTTGTCCATGACAAAGCGGCTCTTGATGCCCGAGGCTTTTTCGATGAATGCAGCACTGGATTCGGTCAGCGCCTGGACTTCACCGCGGGCGATGGCGTCGGCATTGTCGGCGTTGAACTGCGCGACGTAGGTATTGAAAGACTGCACCAGCTCTTCGTTGGAGATGCTGTTGGCCGGGGTGTACAGGCCGGTGCCGCTGATGACGACGTTATGCATGGTCGTTTCTCTAATCTGTTCAGGCAGAAAGCGCTGGCACCGACGTACCAACACACAAAGGGTCTGTTCCCGTCCGGGGACGCTGACCTGGCATCGCTTTATTCCGCCACGTGACCCGGCCGAAGGCTCTGGGTCACGAAACCGGCGTTTATGGTCGCGAAGTTTGCCATAAACCCAAGGTTTTGGCGCCTTTCTCAAGCACAACCCAAATCCCGATGTGGGGCATATCTCTATCTTTGTGGTGAGGGGATTTATCCCCTCACCACAAATGCCCACAGGTGATCGAGCAGGGTTGGGGATCAGGCCTCGACCTGACTCCATTGCTTGCTCAGCCGTTTGTCCGAGATCGGCGCTTTCGTCCCCAACTGCTGGGCGAACAGCGACACGCGGTATTCCTCCAGCCACCAACGGTACAGTTCAAGCTGCGGATCGCGTTTGCCTTCCTGGGCATGTTTCGCCGCGCGAGTCTGATATTGCGCCCAGAGGCCGGCGAGTTCACCGCTCCAGACCCGATCCTTCTGCACTTGCGCACCGAGTTTCTCGAAACGCTGCTCGACCGCCTTCAGATAACGCGGCAACTCTTTGAGCCATTGCATCGGTGTTTCCCGGACGAAACCCGGATACACCAGATTGCTGATTTGCTGCTTGATGTCATTCAGCGCCACAGCCTGCGCCAGATCGATCTTGCCCTTGAAGCGTTTTTGCAGGCCGTGCCACAGTTTGAGGATCTCCAGCGTCAGCCTTGCCACGCGCTCGGCGTGTTCGGTCCAGCTGCCGCGTTTGCGCTCAGCCAATGCCGCCAGCCCGGCGCCATCACGCGGCAACGGGTCTTCGCCTTCCAGAATGCAGCTGTCGAGGCTGGCCAGCAGAATGTCTTCGACCAGCGCATCCACTCGGCCCAGCTCGCGATAGAGCAGGCCCAACTCGGTGATACCCGGCAGTTTGCTGCGCAGGAACTTCGCCGGCTCCGCCAGTTGCTGCAGCAGCAGCCGCTGCAAGGCGCGGCGATGCTGGAACTCAGCTTCGGCCGGGGTCGAGAACCGCCCTTCCTTGACTGTGCCGCCCTCTTCCACCAGCGCCGGATAGACCGTCATCGACAATCCGGCAATCTTCTGCTGAGTCTTTTCCGCCACCGGGGCGAAGACCTTGGCCTCCACCGGTTGCTGACTTTTCGCACTCTGCGGCACCGCCAAAGCCGCCTGGCTGGCTTCGGCAAACCGTGCGGTCAGCTCGGCCAGATCACGGCCCTCGCCAAGGAACTTGCCCTGGCCGTCGACGATTTCCAGGTTCATCCGCAGATGGCTTTCGACCTGCTGCGCGGCTTCCGCCCATGCTTCATCGCTGACGCGCGCACCGGTCATGCGCAGCAACTCGCGACCGAGCGCCTGGGGCAGCGAGCCCTCGGCGAAGGTCATGCGCTGCAACGCCGCTTTAATGAAGTCCGGCACTGGCACGAAGTTCTTGCGCAAGGCTTTTGGCAGGTTGCGTACCAGGGCAATGCACTTGGCCTCGATCAGCCCCGGCACCAGCCATTCCAGGCGCTCCGGCGGCAGCATCGGCAGCAGCGGTGCCGGCACCCGCAGGGTCACGCCGTCGCGTGGGTGATTGGGTTCGAAGTGGTAGCTGAGCGCCAGTTCCAGATCACCGATGTGCAGCGTGTCCGGGTAGTCACGCGCAGTGACTTCACTGGCCTCGCGGGCCAGTACGTCTTCTTCGCGCATGATCAGCAGCTGCGGGTCCTTCTGGCTGTTGACCCGATACCAACTGTCGAAGGTCGCGGTCTGGTGAATCTCCGCCGGCAAGCGCGCATCGTAGAACGCGTACAGGGTTTCTTCGTCAGCGAGAATGTCGCGGCGCCGAGCCTTGGCTTCCAGCTCGTCGAGCTGTTCGAGCAATTGCTTGTTGGCGGTCAGGCACTTGGCTTTCGACTGAATCTCGCCACGCACCAGCCCTTCACGGATAAACAGCTCACGCGAAACCACCGGATCCACCGGGCCGTAATGCACCGGGCGGCGACCGACCACGATCAGCCCGAACAGGGTGATCTGCTCGTAGGCCACGACCTGGCCGCGCTTCTTCTCCCAGTGCGGTTCGAAATGGTTTTTCTTGATCAGGTGCCCGGCCAGCGGCTCGATCCAGTCGGCATCGATCTTGGCGACCATGCGCGCGTAAAGCTTGGTGGTTTCCACCAGTTCGGCGGTCATCAGCCACTGCGGACGTTTCTTGCCGATGCCCGACGACGGGTGAATCCAGAAGCGCCGCTGCCGGGCGCCGAGGTAATCGCCGTCCTCGGTTTTCTGGCCGATCTGGCTGAGCAGACCGACCAATACCGCTTTGTGCAGTTTCGGGTAATCCGCCGGCTCTTTATTCAGGCTCAACTGCATGTCGCGGCAGATCAGACTCAACTGGCGATGGGAATCACGCCACTCGCGCAGACGCAGATAATTGAGGAAATTCTTCCGGCACCAGTTGCGCAGCGGGCTGGCGGTCAGCGCCTGGCGTTGCTCTTCAAAACCGCGCCACAGATTGACCAGTCCGGCGAAGTCCGAATCGCTGTCTTTCCATTGTGCGTGGGCCTGATCGGCTGCTTGCTGACGCTCCGGCGGACGCTCGCGCGGGTCCTGAATCGACATCGCACTGGCGACGATCAGCACTTCCTGCAAGCTGCCGAGTTTTGCCGCTTCCAGCAGCATGCGGCCCATGCGCGGGTCCACCGGCAAGCGCGCCAACTGGCGACCGAGCGGGGTCAGCTGGCTGTTGCGATCCACCGCCGAGAGCTCTTGCAGCAGGTTGAAACCGTCGCTGATCGCCTTGCCGTCCGGCGGCTCGATGAACGGGAACGCGGTGATCTCACCGAGGCGCAGGTGCAGCATCTGCAAGATCACGGCAGCAAGGTTGGTACGCAGAATTTCCGGATCGGTGAATTCCGGGCGACCGAGGAAGTCTTCTTCGCTGTACAGGCGCACGCAGATCCCCGGCTCGACCCGGCCGCAACGACCCTTACGCTGATTGGCGCTGGCCTGGGAAATCGCTTCGATCGGCAGACGCTGGACCTTGGCGCGGTAGCTGTAGCGACTGATGCGCGCGGTGCCGCTGTCGATCACGTAACGGATGCCCGGCACGGTCAGCGAGGTCTCGGCAACGTTGGTCGCCAGCACCACGCGCCGCCCCGGATGCGACTGGAAAATCCGCTGCTGCTCGGCCGGCGACAGGCGCGCGTACAGCGGCAGGATTTCCGTGTGTTTGAGCTGGGCCTTGCGCAGCATGTCGGCGGCATCGCGGATCTCGCGCTCGCCGGGCAGGAACACCAGCACATCGCCGGGACTGCGGCGTTCGCTGCGCTCATAGGCGGCGATTTCATCGAGGGTGGCGAGGATCGCCTGATCCACGGTCAGGTCGTCTTCGACACGGTTGCCCTCTTCATCCTGCTCCAGGGTCAGCGGGCGATACCAGGTGTCTACCGGGAAGGTGCGACCGGACACCTCGACGATCGGCGCATCGTCGAAATGCTTGGAGAAGCGCTCCAGATCGATGGTCGCCGAAGTGATGATGACCTTCAGATCCGGGCGACGCGGCAGCAAGGTTTTCAGGTAACCGAGCAGGAAGTCGATGTTCAGGCTGCGTTCGTGGGCTTCGTCGACGATGATCGTGTCGTAGCGCTCGAGGTAGCGGTCGTTCTGGGTTTCCGCCAGCAGGATGCCGTCAGTCATCAGTTTGATCAGGGTGTTGGAATCGCTTTGATCCTCGAAGCGCACCTGATAGCCAACCAGCGAACCGAGCGGCGTGCCGAGTTCTTCGGCGACCCGGCTGGCGACACTGCGCGCAGCGATTCGGCGTGGCTGGGTATGGCCGATCAAGCCATGCTGGCCGCGACCGATTTCCAGGCAGATTTTCGGCAACTGGGTGGTTTTACCCGAGCCGGTTTCGCCGGCAATGATCAGCACCTGATGCTTCTCCAGCGCGGCCTTGATTTCGTCGCGCTTGGCGGCGATCGGCAGGCTGTCGTCGTAACGAATCACTGGCAGGCTGGCACGGCGCGCCAGCACCTGATCACAGGACGCCTGCATGCGCGCCACCCACTGGGCCAGTTTGGCCTCGTCGGGTTTCTTGCGCAGCTCGAGCAACTGCCGCCGCAGCCGGTGACGGTCGGCGAGCATGGCGTGATCGAGGTTTTTCAGCAGTTTGTCGATGGAGGGCGATTCGTCGGTCATCGGGTACGCAATTCGGTCGTCTGTTTATGCAGGGGGGCGATTGTCGCAGATTTGCGTCACTGAACACGACTGCGAGGTGCTTTTGTGGCGAGGGGATTTATCCCCGATCGGCTGCGCAGCAGTCGCCGACTGGATATGAAAGTCGCTCTGAAGCGTCTGAGTTGAATGGTTTTGGGGGGTGCTTCGCACCCCATCGGGGATAAATCCCCTCGCCACAATGTGTTTACCTGGGAGTCATTCGTTATCGAGGCCTTTGCGGCGGTAAGGGAAGACGTCGATGACTTTGCCGGCGCGAATCGCCTCTTGCAAACCCTTCCAGTAATCGGCGTTATACAACTCGCCATGCAGTTGATCGAACAATTTGCGCTGCCCGGCATCGGCGAACAGGAAAGGCGGAAACTCTTCCGGGAACACATCCAGCGGCCCGATCGAATACCACGGCTCGGAGGCCATTTCGTCCTCAGGGGTACGCGGCGCGGGGATGTGGCGGAAGTTGGCTTCGGTCAGGAAGCAGATCTCGTCGTAGTCGTAGAACACCACTCGGCCGTGGCGAGTGACGCCGAAGTTTTTCAGCAACATGTCGCCGGGAAAGATGTTGGCCGCCGCCAGTTGCTTGATCGCCAGGCCGTAGTCCTCCAGCGCCTCGCGCACCTGGGCTTCGTTGGCGTTGTCCAGGTAGAGGTTGAGCGGGGTCATCCGGCGCTCGGTCCAGCAGTGGCGGATCAGCACCGTATCGCCTTCGACCGAGACCGTCGACGGCGCGACTTCCAGCAGTTCTTCCAGGCACGCCGGATCAAACTTGCTCAGCGGAAAACGGAAGTCGGCGAACTCCTGGGTATCGGCCATGCGCCCGACCCGGTCGACACTTTTCACCAGACGATATTTTTCGATCACCGTCGCCCGGTCGACGTTTTTCGACGGCGAGAAACGGTCCTTGATGATCTTGAACACGGTGTTGAAGCCCGGCAGGGTGAACACGCTCATGACCATGCCGCGCACGCCGGGGGCCATGATGAACTGGTCGTCGGTGTTGGCCAGGTGATTGATCAGCGCCCGATAGAACTCGGATTTGCCGTGCTTGTAGAAACCGATCGAGGTGTACAGCTCAGCGATGTGCTTGCCCGGCAGGATACGCCGCAGGAAACCGATGAACTCCGCCGGCACCGGCACATCGACCATGAAATACGAACGGGTGAAAGAGAAGATGATCGACACATCGGCTTCGTCGGTGATCAGCGCGTCAATCTGAATCCCGCGGCCTTCGCGGTGCAGCAACGGAATCACCAGCGGCCACTGCTCGTCGCGGGTGTAGATGCGCCCGACCAGATACGCGCCTTTGTTGCGGTACAGCACCGAGGAAAACAGCTCGACGCTCAGTTCCGGATCCTTGCACACCCAGTCCGGCAAATTCTCGCGCAGTTGCGCTTCGAGGCGCTGCAGGTCGCCGGGCAAATCGGCGTAATCCTCGCTGAAGCGGTAATCGGCAAAGATGCTCGCGAGCATCGATGACAATTGGCCCTGCGGCTTGTAGGTGCGGGTTTGTGCGGCCCGGGCGCGGCGCAGGCTCGGCCGGGTGGTGTGGATGAACATGCAGCCGTCGCTGATCAGGTCGTGACTGAACAGCCCGCAGAAGATCGAGTTGTACCAGGTCTCGGACAGTTCATCGTCGAAACGCAGGTCGATGACACTGATGTAAGCACTTTTCACCAACGGCCAACTGCCGACATTCATCAGCGTCTCGTCGTCGAAATGCTCGCGCAGGCGGGCGATGGTTTCGCCGACCTTTTCTTCGTAGAGATTGATCCGCGCCGCCGACGCGGTCTGCGTCTCCTGCCAGCGCGCCTGCTCGAAGCGCTCGCGCGCACCGTCGGTGATCCGCCGGAAGTGCTCGCGGTAATCGTCAAAGCCATCGAGGATCATGCGGGCGATGTCGGTGGCTGGCCATTGCTGCGGCATAGAGGAGACCTCGGCGTGCAAGTGGAAATCTGTGCCTGAGCTTAGCCACGGATGCATGCGCAGGAGAAGTGCAATTTCTGCCAAAAGCGCGGCAGGGTTGTACAGCGACACAGTTTTTATCAAAGTTTTTTGAGTCGACCGTTCGGTCAATTAACCGCCCTCTCAGTCTCGCCTGCCGCCCCGCGCCAGCCCGCGAATTCCCTGGGATTCGGATCCAATCACTGCCCCACCGCTCTGGCTCGCGGTTTTAGCGCTGCGTTCCCGCCTGTCGATGAAAGAGAAGAACTGCTCACAGATTGGTCTTACCAAAATAGTGGCACTTTGATATACAGCCCGCCAGTACCCGCCTCATAACAAGATCCTCGGCCCACGAGGACGACCTCTTCCTCATAGATCAAGGAGCACATTGATGTCTATCCGCAATCTGCGCATCGGTTTGCGCGCCAGTTTGAGTTTTGCCGTATTGGCCGCCCTGCTGGTGGTGGTCGGCCTGTTCGGTCTGGGCCAGATGAAAAATCTGCGTGAGAGCGCAACGGTGATCGAGGAATCGTGGATGCCCAGCATCGAGAGCATTCACGATGCGGCGGCGAACATCGCCAACATCCGCCTCGAATCCCTGCGCCTGATCACCAGCACCCAGCCGGCGGTACGCGACACAAGCAAAGGCATCATCAAGGTGCAACGCGAAGAATTGTCGAAGCGCCTGAAGGACCACACCGCTCTACTGGCCAGCGATGCGGAACGGGCGATGCTCGACGGTTTGAATAGCGACGTCGCCAAGTACATGAGCATCCTGGACCAGATCATCACTCAGATCGACGCCGGGCAAAGTGAACAGGCCTATGCCCGTCTGAACAATGAACTGGCGCCACAGGGCCGGATCCTCGACAAGGCGCTGGAGCAGATGATCAGCTTCAACCAGCAAGGCGCCGACAGCGCCGCCGAAGCTGCTGCCGGGGTTTATCAGCAGGCGCTGTGGATTGTCGCGACCATCATCGTTGTCGCCCTGATCGCTACCCTGCTGCTGGCCTGGCTGCTGACCCGCAGCATCACCGCACCGATCAATCAGGCCCTGTCCGTCGCGCAAAAAATTGCCGCCGGCGACCTCAGCGGCCAGATTGCCGATCACGGTAGCGATGAGGCGGCGCAGTTGCTCAGCGCCCTCGCCGAGATGCAGAACAACCTGCGCTCGACCATCCGTGGCATCAGCGAATCGGCGCAGCAACTGGCCTCCGCCGCCGAAGAAATGAGCTCGGTGATGGAGCAAAGCACCCGTGGCCTGCAGCAGCAGAACGATCAGATCGAACAGGCCGCCACCGCCGTCACCGAGATGAGCACGGCGGTGGATGAAGTTGCGGCCAACGCAGTGTCCAGCGCCGAGGCCTCCGAAGCCTCGAACGAGGACAGCAAACACGGGCATGTGCAGGTCAGCGAGACCATCAGCTCGATTCAGGAACTGGTCAGCGCGGTGCTCGGTGCGTCGGAGCAGGCCGAAGGCCTGGCCACGCAGGCCCAGGACATCAGCAAGGTGCTGGAGGTGATTCGCGGCATCGCCGGGCAAACCAACCTGCTGGCGCTCAACGCCGCCATCGAAGCGGCGCGCGCGGGTGAGGCCGGACGCGGTTTTGCGGTGGTCGCCGATGAAGTGCGTTCGCTGGCGCAACGCACGCAGAACTCCACCGAAGAAATCGAGCTGATGATCAGCAGCATCCAGCAAGGCACCGGCGCCACCGTCGGCGCCTTGCAAAGCAGTGCCGAGCAGGCCAGCCACACGTTGCGCCGGGCCAACAGTGCCGGTCAGGCACTGGAGAAAATCACCGCGTCGATCTCGCAGATCAACCAGCGCAACCTGGTGATCGCCAGCGCGGCCGAGCAGCAAGCGCTGGTGGCGCGCGAGGTTGATCAGAATCTGGTGACCATCCGCGATCTCTCGACCCAGACCGCCGCCGGCGCTACCCAGACCTCCGCTGCCAGTCAGGAACTGTCGCGCCTGGCGATCGACCTCAACGGCCTGGTGACGCGCTTCGTGCTCTGAATGAAAAATTAAATGCCCGATTGACGGTTGCCATCGACAGGGCGCTCGGCAACACTCTCGTCCCGATCAAGGAAGGAGTGCCATCGTGAGCGCTGTCGATATTTTCCGCATGCTGTCGCTGGCAGCCATCTGGGGCGCGAGCTTCCTGTTCATGCGCATTATTGCGCCGGTGATCGGCACCATTCCGACCGCGTTCTTTCGGGTGTCGATTGCTGCCGTCGGTCTGCTGGTGATTCTCGGGCTGATGCGCATCAGCTGGGATTTCAAGGGCAAACTGAAAACGGTGATGTTGCTGGGCGTTATCAACTCGGGGATTCCGGCGACGTTGTATTCGGTGGCGGCGCAAGTGTTGCCGGCCGGTTACTCGGCAATCTTCAACGCCACCACGCCGTTGATGGGCGTGTTGATTGGCGGGCTGTTTTTCAGTGAAAAACTCACTGTCGCGAAACTGACCGGGGTGTTTCTCGGCTTGTTCGGTGTCGGTGTGCTGACGCGCGCAGGTCCGGTCGCGTTCGATCTGCAATTGCTGATGGGCGCCCTCGCCTGCCTGCTCGCTACCACTTGCTACGGCTTCGCCGGGTTCCTCACGCGGCGCTGGCTGGATCACAGCGGCGGGCTCGACAGTCGTCTCTCGGCCGTGGGCAGCATGCTCGGCGCCTCGCTGTTTCTGTTGCCACTGTTCGGCTACAGCGTGATCACCGCCCCTCCGGCAAGCTGGGGTGGGTGGAATGTCTGGCTGTCGCTGCTGGGCCTGGGTCTGGGCTGCACGGCGTTCGCCTACATCATCTATTTCCGCCTGCTCAGCTCCATCGGCCCGGTCAAATCGATGACCGTGACCTTCATGATTCCGGCGTTCGGCGTGTTGTGGGGCGCGTTGCTGCTGGATGAGCCGTTGTCGATGGCGCACCTGTATGGCGGCGTGTTGATTGCGCTGGCGTTGTGGCTGGTGTTGAAGCCGGCGGCGGTGAAGCCCGCTGCCGTAACCGTCCGCTGATTTTGCGGCGTTAACAAGTCAGCCTTCGCGAGCAAGCCCGCTCCCACAGGAGGAATGCATTCCAATTGTGGGAGCGGGCTTGCTCGCGAAGAGGCCGGCCCAGACACTGAAAATGCCCGGGTCGGCCTGAAGGTTTTCAAGCAGTTTTACGGAACACAAACGCCAGCCCGACGATGATCAACAGCATCCCCAGCACACTCAACGCCGCCAGACGATTGCCGAAAATCAGGTAATCCATCACCGCCGTCACCGCCGGCACCAGATAGAACAGACTGGTGACATTCACCAGATTGCCCCGGGCGATCAGGCGATAGAGCAACAGTGTCGCCAGCACCGACACCACCAGTCCCATCCACAACACCGGCACGATGAAACCCGTGCTCTGTTCAAAGTGGAACGGCTGAAATGGCACAAATATCCCGCACAACAACAGCCCGGCCAGATACTGCACCGGCAATGTGCCGAGGGGATTGTCGGTGATGCGCTTCTGCATGATCGAGCCCACCGTCATGCTCGCCAGCGCCAACAGACCGAACAGCATCCCCGCCCAGGACATCCCTGCCAGACCGATCCCCTGGTAAACCACCATGATCAGCCCGGCCAGCCCCAGCGCGAGGCCGAACATCCGGCTCGCCGAGCGCTGCCGCTCTATCAACACCACAGTGAGGATCGGCTGTACGCCCATGATGGTCGCCATCACCCCCGGTGTGACTCTGGTGTTCAAGGCCAGCAGATAGAAAATCTGATACGCCCCCAACAACACCACGCCCGTTGCAATCGCAAACAGCATCGGCCGGCCGCCCTTGGGCAGCTTCAACTTGAGCAGCGGCGTCAACAGCAACAGCCCGCACAGCGCGATCACAAAGCGCATCAGCAGAAAGGCAAAAGGTGACGCATGGGCCAGGCCCCATTTGGAGAAGATTGCCCCGCTGCTCCACAGTAGAACGAACAGGCTCGTGGACGTCGCCGCGAGCGCGGATTTTTTCGAAAGGACAAACATGAATACCACCTGTAGTCAGGCAAACAGCCAACTCAGCCGAGGCTGAAATTCAGTAGGTTTTTCTGGCGGGCGCAGGGGTCAGCAAAGAATGCCGATCAGCCCGAAACGCCAACGCCCGGCGGTGATACGACGGCGCACACCGGCGTGCTACTGACAGGTGGAGGGTAATGACTGATCTGCCCAGGCTGCTGATTCCCGCACGGCACGACGCCAGCGTTGACCGCTGAATCGACTACCGCGTTGATGAGGGATGCAGGCATTGGGGCTGATCTTTTTTGAAGGGTTTGGAGAGTGAATCAGATGATTCACGAGCGCCGACTATAACCAGCGTGGGACATGGATTGCAATGATTTGGACAAAGGGCCAGCAGGGACAGTTGGCCGCGAGGTGATTAGGCTGAAGAGCAACGGATAGGCCCATTGATGGGGAGACAGGGAATGCTCGGGATCACATGCCAAGGGAACGGACGAATTTGCGGTATCAGTTGTACAAGTCGCAGGCCAGGAAACAGGCAAGCATCGCCAAAGCTCTATTGCAGCTACCAGCGCGGCAAGACTTGTCGAAAGTACGCTTCGAACCCATCGACGCCATAGCACTGAGCGCGTTCGAGCTCTGGGAGAATCCACTTTTTTGCTGGCGAGAGGTTGCCGCATGGAAATCACGAGAACCCCTGTCCCTGGATATCGCGATCTGGTTCGAAGAACAGCTCTGCGGACTGTGCTTCGTCAATCCGAACAAAAGCCGCCAACGTATTCGAATCGTACGATTGGAAGGGCGACCCGGAGATTCTCACCCGCTGAAAAATCGTATCGGGACCTTGGCGATGATGGTCATCGATGAGTTCGCCCAAATAGTCGGCAGCAAGTTCATTGAAGTCCAGGAGCCAATGCAGGGCGCAATTCCTGTTTATACAAAGCTCGGCTTCAAATTTGATTTGGAAGGTCGTCTTGTCCTAGCAGTGGAGAGTAAAGTATCGTGAAAACAGTTCAAGTAATGATCAATGAGGGAGGGAGCATGCGCAAATCAGTCAAGAAATCCCCCGCTAAGAAAAGATCAATCAAAACAGAAGAAAAGATTGTGTCATCCGGGCTATCAGCCAATCAGCAGCGCTTTCTGCAGTTACTGATTACAGGCATTGAAGACGAACCCAACGTTCTCGCCGGGCGCCGCTGACTCACAGACAATAAAAAACCGCTCACAAGGAGCGGTTTTTTCATTTCAACATCCGGCTTCAACCAAACAGCCAATACCCCAGCAACGTCAACACTACCACTGCCAATACCGGACGCAGGATGCGGTAGGCCTTGGGATTGCGGCGTTTCCACTGTTTGACCACGCCGCTGAACCGGTCGCTGAAGTTCTTGCTCCAGGCGTAGGCCTGGTTGATGCCGCCGACACGTTCATCATCAAGGTTCTGCGGCGCGGTGGCGCGGCCCAGCCAGGCGCTGATGGCGCGATTGATGCGGGTCATCAGGCGGTTGCTCAGCGGGCGTTCGACATCGCAGAACAGGATGACGCGGGTCTGTTCGGTCTCGTTCTTGACCCAGTGCACGTAGGTCTCATCGAACATCACGTCTTCACCGTCACGCCAGGCGTAGACCTGACCATCAACGAAGATCCGGCAATCGTCGGAGTTCGGTGTCGACAGGCCCAAGTGATAACGCAGCGAGCCGGCAAACGGGTCACGGTGCGGGTTCAGATGGCTGCCACCCGGCAACAGCGCGAACATCGCGCCTTTGACGTTAGGGATCGCACTGACCAGCGCCACGGTCTTCGGGCACAGGGTTTCGGCCGACGGCAGCGGTTTGTCGTACCACTTGAGGTAGAAACGTTTCCAGCCCTTCTTGAAGAACGAGCCGAAACCGGCGTCATTGTTCTTCTCGGCGGCGCGGATGTAGCCCTCGTCGAACAGGTGCATGGCTTCGTCGCGAATGGTTTCCCAGTTATCGCGCAACACATCCAGCTCCGGAAACTTGCTGCGATCCAGATACGGTTTGGAGGGAACGCCGGAGAACAGGTACATCAGCGCGTTGTACGGGGCGAACAGCGCCGAGTGGTTGACGAACTGACGCAGTACCGGCAGACGCGCCTTGCCGCGCAAATGCACATAGAGGATGCTGCCCACAAACAGCAGCAACACCAACACCTTGGCGGCTAACGAAAAGGTCATCAACGACTCCTTGAATAAAGACAACGCTGCGCAATGCCCATTACCCGGCATGGCAGCCGGCCATGATAAACACTACCGGCCTCGGGAAAAACCCGCTGAACCCAAGATTCAGTGTTAAGAATTGCGCAACAAAGCATTTATTAGCATAACGATCCTGAACCCTGGCTGATCTGAGTCAATTCGACTACTGCTGATTCTCCTGCTCGGTGAACAGATCGCTGAACAGCATGCTCGACAGATAGCGCTCACCGGAGTCCGGCAAAATCACCACGATGGTCTTGCCCTGCATTTCAGGCTTCTCGGCTAAACGCACTGCCACGGCCATGGCCGCGCCGCAAGAGATACCGCACAAAATCCCTTCTTCCTGCATCAGGCGCAGCGCCATGGCCTTGGACTCGTCGTCAGTGACCTGCTCCACCCGGTCGACCATCGACAGATCGAGGTTCTTCGGCACGAAACCCGCGCCAATCCCCTGAATCTTGTGTGGGCTCGGCTTGATCTCTTCACCCGCCAGCGCCTGGCTGATGACCGGCGAAGACACCGGCTCCACTGCCACCGACAGAATCGGTTTGCCCTGGGTATTCTTGATATACCGCGAAACGCCGGTGATGGTTCCGCCGGTCCCGACGCCAGCCACCAGCACATCGACGGCGCCATCGGTGTCGTTCCAGATTTCCGGGCCGGTGGTTTTTTCGTGGATCGCCGGGTTGGCCGGGTTATCGAACTGCGACGGCATGAAGTATTTGCCAGTGTCGCTGGCAACAATTTCGGCAGCCTTCTCGATCGCGCCTTTCATGCCCTTGGCCGGTTCGGTCAGGACCAGCTCTGCGCCGAGGGCCTTGAGCACCTTGCGCCGCTCGATGCTCATTGATGCCGGCATGGTCAGCATCAATTTGTAACCACGGGCGGCGGCAACGAAGGCCAGACCGATGCCGGTATTGCCCGACGTCGGCTCGACGATGGTCATGCCCGGCTTGAGTTTGCCGCTGCTTTCGGCGTCCCAGATCATGTTCGCGCCGATCCGGCACTTGACCGAATAACCGGGGTTGCGCCCCTCGATCTTGGCCAGAATGGTCACGCCACGCGGCGCGATACGGTTGATCTGCACCAGCGGCGTGTTGCCGATGGAATGGGCGTTGTCAGCGAAAATACGGCTCATGGCTGGGTCCTTATGCAGCGTTGAATTCAGCCTTTCAAGGTATGCCTGTTGCCGGGCGCAGTCCAGTCGGGTCGAACGTCTGCGCCGCGCCACAGTCAATCGCTTACATCGTTCGGGAATTGTTGCCATGAAGCGTCGTTATAGCTGGCCAATAGGGATTTTTGCCGTCGTGGTTGTGCTGCTGATCGCCCTGCACATCGCCCTGCCCTACGTGGTGCGCGATTACCTGAACGGCAAACTGGCCGACATGGGTGACTACCGCGGCCAGGTCACCGACGTCGATCTGGCCCTGTGGCGCGGCGCCTACCGGATCAACGGCCTGAAGATCGTCAAGGTCGACGGCAAGGTGCCGGTGCCGTTCGTCAACGCGCCCGTGATCGATCTGGCGGTCAGCTGGCATTCGCTGTGGTACGACCATGCCGTGGTGGCGCAGGTGCAATTCTTCAATCCCGAGATCAACTTCGTCGATGGCGGCCCCAACAAGCAGAACTCGCAGACTGGTAAAGGCACCGACTGGCGGGCGCAACTGGGCAAGTTGCTGCCGATCACTCTCGACGAGGTGCAGATCCACGACGGCAAGATCACTTTCCGCAATTTCAACTCCAAACCGCCGGTCAACATGAACGCCAGCAACGTCGAGGCGAGCATCTACAACCTGACCAACGTGGTCGACAAACAGGGCAAGCGCGATGCCCGCTTCGAAGGCAAGGCCAAGCTGCTCGGCCACGCACCACTGGAAACCACGGCCACTTTCGATCCGCTGAGCAATTTCGAGGACTTCCAGTTCCGCCTGCGCGCCCGCGACATCGAACTCAAGAGCATGAACGACTTCGCCTCGGCCTACGGCAAGTTCGACTTCAACGCCGGCCACGGCGACGTGGTCATCGAAGCCCAGGCGAAAAAAGCCCAGGTCACTGGCTACATCAAACCGTTGCTGCGCGACGTCGAAGTGTTCAACTGGCAGCAGGACGTCGAAAACAAGGACAAGAGCATCTTCCGCTCCGTCTGGGAAGCCATCGTCGGCGGCACGGAAACCGTGCTGAAGAATCAGGCCAAAAACCAGTTCGCCACCAAGGTCGAACTCAGTGGCAACGTGCATCAGCAAAATATCAGCGCATTCGAAGCGTTTTTGCAGATTTTGCGCAATGGCTTCATTCAGGCATTCAATGCGCGGTATGAGCGGCCTAAGCCGGATGCGGGCTAGTTCTTACGATTAACGACATATCGACCAGATTCTTCAGCCGCCAGCGTGGACTTTTGCTGCAATGAGTCCCAACCAAGACAAGCCAAGGCTAATGACCTTGGCACCGCCTCCCGCCCATTACTGTATCGGCTGATGCTGCGGGCACTGACACCCAGCGCCTCGGCTGCCTGATTCAGTGAGAGTCCGGTACGTGCACGCCAATCGATGAAAATCCGAGTGTTTTCATCGACAGTGTTTTGGGCCAGCGCATCCATATAAAGCGTGTCTGCGCCAATCTGTATATCGGGCTCAAGCCATTCGACCGTCCAGCCATTGTCGTCAAGGGTCGCAGCCGCAAACACTTCGGGATCAAGCAATGGTTGCAGACCTGGATAAGCGTGGATGTCTCGGCTCAGGTCAAGGGTCAGATCCTGACCATCAATAAAGGTCAGTTTCAATCGAAAACCTGACAGTGCCTGCACAGCCGTCAGACGAGGCCTTTTCATGGGTAACATCGTTTCCAGTCCTCCAGCAGTTGCACTTGATGAGCCGCAACCCAAGCCAGCGCTTCCTTGATAATCAGCGGCGGTGCCTTGCCCGTCATGACTTCGACGGTTTCAAGGCTCAGCATCACGTCCACTCCGCCACCGATCAAGTGGACATGGGGTGGCGGGTGATCCTTCTCACGTCACTGAATGCGGTATTTGTCGCGAAATCGGTATTTAGTCGTCATGCCCGACAGGCTATCGCCAAATCGGCGATACCTGAATACTGGCCTCTGGCCGAAACCGAGTCAACATGTGACGCTCCATTCAGAGACTGAATAAGCCGTCTGCGTTCACAGTCGACCGGGCTGCGCGTTATAGTCGGGGCATCCGATTTTTTCGCCCCCGCCCTGCCCGTGCAGGTCGGCGTTACCGTTCGAGGATTAGCAGATGAAGTTCGAAGGCACCCAGGCCTACGTCGCCACCGATGACCTGAAGCTGGCGGTCAATGCCGCCATCACCCTGGAGCGGCCACTGCTGGTCAAGGGCGAACCCGGCACCGGCAAGACCATGCTCGCTGAGCAGTTGGCCGAATCGTTCGGCGCCAAGCTGATCACCTGGCACATCAAGTCCACCACCAAGGCCCATCAGGGCCTGTACGAGTACGATGCGGTCAGCCGTCTGCGCGACTCGCAACTGGGCAACGAAAAAGTCCACGACGTGCGCAACTACCTGAAGAAGGGCAAGCTCTGGGAGGCTTTCGAGTCCGAAGAACGGGTGATTCTGCTGATCGACGAAATCGACAAGGCCGACATCGAGTTCCCCAACGACTTGCTGCAAGAACTCGACAAGATGGAGTTCTACGTTTACGAGATCGACGAGACCATCAAGGCCAAGAAGCGCCCGATCATCATCATTACCTCGAACAACGAGAAAGAGCTGCCGGACGCCTTCCTGCGCCGCTGCTTCTTCCACTACATCGCCTTCCCCGACCGTAACACTCTGCAGAAAATCGTCGACGTGCACTACCCGGACATCAAGAAGGATCTGGTCAGCGAAGCGCTGGACGTGTTCTTCGACGTGCGCAAGGTGCCGGGCCTGAAGAAGAAGCCGTCGACCTCGGAACTGGTCGACTGGCTGAAGCTGTTGATGGCCGACAACATCGGCGAAGCGGTGCTGCGCGAGCGCGATCCGACCAAGGCCATTCCGCCATTGGCCGGTGCGCTGGTGAAGAACGAACAGGACGTGCAGTTGCTTGAGCGCCTGGCGTTCATGAGCCGTCGCGGTTCTCGCTAAGAGGCTGATGCCATGTTGCTCAACCTGTTCAATGAAATGCGTGCCGCCAAGGTGCCGGTGTCGGTGCGCGAGCTGCTCGACCTGATCAACGCGCTGAAACAGCGCGTGACCTTCGCCGACATGGACGAGTTCTACTACTTGTCGCGGGCGATTCTGGTCAAGGACGAACGGCATTTCGACAAGTTCGACCGTGCGTTCGGCGCCTACTTCAATGGCCTGGAAAAGCTCGACGATCACTTGCAGGCGCTGATTCCCGAAGACTGGTTGCGCAAGGAATTCGAGCGTTCGCTGACCGACGAGGAACGCGCGCAGATCCAGTCCCTGGGTGGTCTCGACAAGCTGATTGAAGAGTTCAAGAAGCGTTTGGAAGAACAGAAGGAACGTCACGCCGGCGGCAACAAATGGATCGGCACCGGCGGCACCAGCCCGTTCGGTTCCGGCGGCTTCAACCCGGAAGGCATTCGGGTCGGCGACGCCGGCAAGCGTCAGGGCAAAGCGGTCAAGGTCTGGGATCAGCGCGAGTACAAGAACCTCGACGATTCGGTGGAACTGGGCACGCGCAACATCAAGGTCGCCCTGCGTCGCCTGCGCAAATTCGCCCGTCAGGGTGCGGCGGAAGAGCTGGACATCGACGGCACCATCGACCACACCGCCAAAGACGCCGGCCTGCTGAATATCCAGATGCGTCCGGAACGGCGCAACACGGTGAAGCTGTTGTTGCTATTCGACATCGGCGGCTCGATGGACGCGCACGTGAAGATCTGCGAGGAGCTGTTCTCGGCGTGCAAGACCGAGTTCAAGCATCTGGAGTACTTCTACTTCCACAACTTCATTTATGAGTCGGTGTGGAAGAACAACCTGCGCCGCACGTCCGAGCGTTTCTCGACGCAGGATCTGCTGCACAAGTATGGCGCCGACTACAAAGTGATCTTCATCGGTGACGCCGCCATGGCGCCCTACGAAATTACCCAGGCCGGCGGCAGCGTCGAGCACTGGAACGAAGAGCCGGGCTACCTGTGGATGCAGCGCTTCATGGAGAAGTACAAGAAGCTTATCTGGATCAATCCTTATCCGAAGGACACCTGGGGCTACACCTCGTCGACCAATATCGTGCGCGATTTGATCGAGGATCAGATGTATCCGCTGACGTTGCGTGGGCTTGAGGAAGGGATGCGGTTTCTGTCGAAATAATCTTCGTTAGCCGTGATGGCCCCTTCGCGAGCAAGCCCGCTCCCACATTTGGAATGCATTCCCCTGTGGGAGCGGGCTTGCTCGCGAAGCTCTCAGCTATTTCGAAAGCGCTGCAAATACTCGACATGCTCGCGATGTGCGACTTCCTGCACCACCGGCCTTAGCCGCACTTGCGCCCCCGGCAGACACTGCGCCAGCCGCGCCAGCGCGAACGGCGTCAACGCTCCCAAGCGCGGATAGCCGCCAATCGTCTGCCGATCATTGAGCAGCACGATCGGCTGTCCATCCGGCGGAACCTGAACCGCGCCCAGCGGAATACCCTCGGAAATCATCGGCCGGCCCTGATACTGCAAGGCCTTGCCCAACAGTCGAATGCCCATGCGATCAGCGCGACTGTCGAGCGTCCACGGGCTGTTGAAAACATCGAACAGACTCTGCCCGCTGAACTGGCCGATCTGTGCGCCGAGCACCAGATCCAGCGGCGTATTCAGGCGCAGATCCGGACGATGCGCCTGCGGCACTTCACGCACCTGCAGAACCGCACCGCGATAACTCAGTGTCGCGCCGTTGGCCAACGGCGACCCCATGCCATCAAGCCCACCCAGTTCCTCGCGCACCACCGTAGCACTGCTGCCCAGCACCTGCGGCGCGTCGAATCCACCGGGCGCCGCCAGATAAGCCCGGGCGCCGAGCAGCGGTTGGGTAAACTTCAATGTTTGCCCTTTGCCCAGTTTGAAACTGCGCCACGGCGCCAGCGCCTGCCCATCGATCTGCGCACCAAGATCAGCGCCGGCCAGCGCCAGCAGGCAATCTTCCTGCGCCACCACGGCAAACCCGCCGAGGGTGATTTCGATCACCGGCAGATCCAGCGCATTGCCGAGCAACCAATTGCCCCAACACATCGAACTCCAATCCGCGGCACCGCCCTGGGTCACGCCCAAATGGCGCACGCCAAAACGCCCGGCGTCCTGCAACAAACACAGCGGCGTGCTGGCTTCAATCGTCAGTCGGCTCATGCCAGCGCCTCCAGTGGTGTGTCATCGCCGCCCAGGTTGATGAACTCGGCGTGGCTCACCGCTTCGAAACGCACGGTGTCGCCGGGTTGCATCAGGCTGTAGCCGTCGCGATGACGATCGAACAGTTTCGCCGGAGTGCGGCCGATCAGGTTCCAGCCGCCGGGGGACACCACCGGATAAGCCGCCGTCTGCCGCTCGGCGATACCGACGCTGCCGGCCGCGACTTTCTTGCGTGGGGTGTCCAGGCGTGGCGCCGCGAGGATTTCTTCCACCAGCCCCATGAAGGCGAATCCCGGTGCAAAGCCAAGGGCGAACACCTGATATTCGCGAGCGCTGTGCCGACGAATCACCTCCTCCACCGCCAACCCGCTGCGCTGCGCCAGCAGGCTCAGTTCGGGGCCGACACTCAGGTCGTACCAGACCGGCAACACATGGCACTGGCCGCCGGTGCGCGCATTTGGCGACAGGTCGATCAACGCTTCTGCGATCAATTCACGCGCCTGACTCGGGCTCAGCGCGGTCAGATCGTAATGCACCATCAACGTGGTGTAGGACGGCACCAAGTCGATCAACTGCGCGCCAAACACCGCGCGCAGACGCTTACTGGCAGCGAGCATCCACGGCATGTTGGCTTCGGCGATTTCATCGAACAGGCGCAGCATCAGGCAATCCACGGCCACCACTTCAATCCGTGGGTTCATGGCGCGCTCTGCTGATTCAGGGCCTCGCGAATGCGCTGCACGGCAGCCACGGAACTGGTGTTGTCGCCATGCACGCACAAGGTGTTGGCCTGCAGGTGCAGCGCGCTGCCGTCACTGGCGACGAGGTCACCGCCACGGGCGATGGTCAGGGCCTGTTCGATGATTTTTTCTGCTTCGTGATGCACCGCACCCGGCAGTTGCCGCGAGACCAGCCGACCTGCACTGTCGTAGGCGCGATCAGCAAAGGCTTCGAACCACAGGGTCACGCCGTATTCGTCACCGAGCTGCTGCGCCGCCGAGTTGTCGCAGGTGGCCATTAGCATCAGCGGCAACGTGCGATCGTAAGCCGCCACAGCTTGAATCACCGCCCGCAATTGCGCCGGGTTGGCCATCATGTCGTTGTACATCGCGCCGTGGGGTTTGACGTAACTGACTCGCCCGCCCTGCGCCTTGCAGATGCCGTCGAGCGCGCCGATCTGGTAATGCAGGATGTCTTGCAGTTCCTGGGCGGAATAGGCCATGGAGCGCCGGCCGAAACCGACCAGATCCTGATAGGCCGGGTGCGCGCCGATCTGCACGCCGTGGCTCAGGGCCAGACTGACGGTTTTGCGCATGATGCTCGGGTCACCGGCATGGAAGCCGCAGGCCACGTTGGCGCAGTCGATGAAGGGCATGACCTCGGCGTCCAGACCCATGGTCCAGCTGCCGAAACTCTCGCCGATATCACAATTCAATAGCAGGCGGCTCACGGTGAACACTCCTGTAGCTTCTGGTCTTTTTATCTGTAGGACGCTTGCCCGGCAGGTTATCAGTTACTGCGCATCCAGTTGCTTGCCACGGGTCTCCGGCAGGCTCAGTGCGGCGAGAATCACCACGCCGTAGGACACCGCAGCAAACGCGCCGATCCCAACGCTCAACGGCACCTTCTGGCTGAGCAAGCCGATCAGCAGCGGAAACAAAGCCGCCAGCGCCCGACCGATGTTGTAGCAGAAGCCCTGCCCCGAGCCGCGAATTCGCGTTGGAAACAGCTCGGTGAGAAACGCGCCCATGCCGCTGAAAATTCCCGAAGCGAAGAAGCCCAGCGGAAAGCCCAGCCACAGCATCACCCCGTTGCTCACTGGCATCTGCGTGTACAGCAGAACGATGGTGAACGAGCCGACCGCAAACAGGATGAAGTTCTTTTTACGCCCGAGCAGATCAGTGAGATAAGCGCTGATCACATAGCCGACGTAGGACCCGACAATCACCATCGCCAGATACCCGCCAGTGCCGAGCACGCTCAAACCGCGTTCGTTCTTGAGAAAAGTCGGCAGCCACGAAGTGATCGCGTAGTAACCGCCGAGCGCACCGGTGGTCAGCAAGGAAGCACGGAACGTGGTGAACAGCATGCCGGGGGCGAAGATCTCGTAGAACTTCGCCGGATTCTGCGAAGTTTGCGCCGCCTTGGCTTCGCGATAGATCTCCGGGTCTTTCACCAGGCGCCGGACGAAGATCACGAAAATCGCCGGGACGATGCCGAGGATGAACAGCGCTCGCCAGGCATCTTCCGGCGGCAACACCGAGAACAGCAGCGCATAGAGAATCGCCGTCAATCCCCAGCCCAAGGCCCAACCGCTCTGCACCATGCCCACCGCTTTGCCGCGATCCTTGGCGCGGATCACTTCACCGATCAGCACCGCGCCAGCGGTCCATTCGCCGCCAAAACCGAAGCCCATCAGGGTGCGAGCGATCAGCAGCTGTTCGTAGTTCTGCGCGAAACCGCAGAGGAACGTGAAGAAAGCGAACCACAGCACCGTCAGTTGCAGGGTGCGCACGCGGCCGATGCGGTCGGAGAGAATCCCCGCCACCCAGCCACCAATGGCCGAAGCGATCAGGGTGCTGGTGTGAATCAGCCCGGCCTGTCCGGTGGTGATGCCCCACATGGCGATCAGGGTCGGCACCACGAAGCTGAGCATCTGTGTGTCCATGCCGTCCAGGCCATAGCCGATCTTGCAGCTCCAGAAGGTACGACGCTCTTGCTGATTGATGTTGCGATACCAGTCGAACGGTCCGGGGCGGGCCGTGTTCTTGGGGAGGTCGAGGGTGTCGGGCGCACGCATGGCAAGTCTCCGCAGGCTTTTATTGGTCTTGTTCGAAGTTCCGACGACGCCTATCGTGGGAACCGGATGCGCCGATTTTTCGTCGCCCGGCCCTGCTGCGTCCAACGAATAAAAACCCGCCTTAGGCATAAGAAAAATTTGTCACCCGAGCCGTTGCCATGAACCTGAAGTTTCTCGAGACCTTTGTCTGGGTCGCCCGGCTGAAGAGTTTTCGCCTGACCGCCGACAAGCTGTTCACTACCCAGGCGTCGATTTCCAGCCGCATCGCGGTGCTCGAAGGCGAGCTGGGGGTGAAGCTGTTTCTGCGCGATTCACGCGGCGTCAGCCTGACGCCCGAAGGCCTGAAAGTGCTGGATTATGCCGAGCAGATGCTCGACACCATGTCGGCGCTCAAGCAATCGATCGAAACCCGTTCGAGCAAGGTCGGGCGGGTGCGCATCGGCGTAATGGACACGGTGATCCACACCTGGCTCAGCCCGTTGGTGGCGCAGATGACCGATCTGTATCCGCGGGTGGAAATCGAGCTGGTGGCGGATACCTCGCTGAACCTCTGCGATCAGCTGCAAAAAGGCTTTCTCGACATCATTCTGCAAACCGATCTGGTGCGCCACGAAAGTGTGCGCAGCCTTGAGCTGGCCAGCCATCCGCTGGGCTGGATCGTTGCGAGCAATTCGATCTACAACCGCGAGTACGCTGACCTCGGCGAACTCGCGCAGGAGCGGATCATCACCTACTCGAAGAACTCCCGACCGCATCAGGATCTGCTGGCATTGATGCAGGCCAACGGTGTGTTGGCGCCGCGCCTGAACTGCGTGAATTCGGTGTCGGCGATCACCCGGCTGTTGCGCGATGGTTTTGGGATTGGCGTGCTGCCGCCGGTGCTGGTGGCCGAGGAACTGGCGCGGGGTGAACTGACTTTGCTCGACATCGACCTGCGACCGCCGAATCTGCAGGTGGTGGTGTCGTGGCGAGTTGGCGTGGAGTGGGTCGAGGAGATGGTGACGTTGTGTCAGCAGGTGCTGGCGGGGTATGCGCGCAAGGTCGGTGAAAACTACATCACCCTCACTCAGTAATCACACCTGTGGTGAGGGGATTTATCCCCGATGGGCTGCGCAGCAGTCCTGAAACCTGAGCAATCAGGTTGATCTGACACACCATTGAGGGCCGCTTCGCGCCCCATCGAGGATAAATCCCCTCGCCACGGAATTTGGCCAGCCTTACAAGCCGCGCACGTCGCGGTCTTCAATCGGCCGGCTCTGGCGCAAACGCCGGCCGCCGAGCACCACCCAGTCAATCAGACGAATCAGGCACTCGATGCCGAACGACAGCAGCAACGCGCCGCTCATGCCCCAGATCATCGCTTCCGGAGTCAGCAGGATCTGGTAGCTGTAGCCGTTCCAGGTTTCCTTGCGAATGTCCGGGTCGGCGGCCAGCACCACTTGCAGGAAGCGGATGTACCACGGGCCCTGCATCGCCTGGAACTGTTTATCCAGCGCTGTCTGGCGGTTGAGCAAGGTGCTCAGGCTGTCGGCATCGCTGCGAAATACCGGGTCATCACTGGCGCGGTAATGCGCGACCAGCGCCTGCAAGTCGCCCTTGAAGAACTGCTCGGCGGTGCCCTGAAAACCGCGCAGACCGGTCTGCGCTTCGATCAGATGAGCTTCGACGCGTTTGGCGTAATCGTTGATGAAACCCGGCACCTGGACACCGATCAACAGGCCCGCCGCAAACAACACCAGCCGTAGATAACTGAGCAACATCGGGGAGAGATCCTTTATTCGGTCGTGCCCTGGCTGACGCATTCGCCGCGTCGCCACAGGCTCCATTGGCCCGGTTCGTAACGGGTCCAGGTTTCGTTTTCGGTCAAAGGCTCGGTGGCGATCACCGTGACCACGTCGTTGGGCGTGGTTTCCGCCTGGAAATCGACGATCACATCGACATCCTTGAGCCGCGCCGGGCCGAACGGTGCGCGCCGGGTGATCTGTGCCAGTTTGGTCGAGCAATAGCAGAACAGCCAGTCGCCGTCGCTGAGCAGGCAGTTGAACACGCCTTTGCTGCGGTATTCGGCACATGCAGCGACCAGATCCGGCAGCAGCACTTCTATATCGACCGGTTCCGGGAATGCTGCACGCACGCGGTTGAGCAAATCGCAGAACGCCGCTTCGCTGTCGGTATCGCCCACCGGGCGGTAGAAACTCTTGATCGGGGTGAAATCGGCGAGCTGGCCGTTGTGCGCAAAACACCAGTTGCGCCCCCACAGTTCGCGCACAAACGGGTGAGTGTTGGACAGGCAGACCTTGCCGACGTTGGCCTGACGAATGTGGCCGATGACCACTTCGCTCTTGATCGGATAGCGCTGCACCAGGTTGGCGACTTCCGACTCACTGCTCGCGGCCGGATCCTGAAACAGACGCAAGCCGCGGCCTTCATAGAAGGCGATACCCCAGCCGTCGCGGTGCGGGCCGGTACGCCCGCCGCGCTGCATCAGGCCGGTGAAGCTGAACACGATATCGGTCGGCACGTTGGCACTCATGCCCAGTAGTTCACACATGTGCTGACTCTCGTGATTACAGGCGCGGCTCGACGCGCATGCGCTGCGGATTGTTCGGCAATGGCGGGCGACCGTAACGGTCATCACCGGCAGCGCCGAACGGCTGATCGTCGTCGCGATCATCGGCACGCGCCGCCGCTTTGGCCGCCTCGGCCTGCTCGCGGCGGGCGCGCGAGGCGCGTTCGATCGGGAAGCGGATCAGCACGAAAATCAGGTAGATGCCGAACGCAATCATGCCGTACATGAACAGATCGGAAATCGCCCGCCAGGCGTTGTTGCCGACCTTGAAGGCCAGGTCCAGCGCGGTGATGGCGATCGACGGTGCAACCTTGGCTTTCACCGGGTCAATGATGGTCGGGCTGAACAGCAACACGGCCATCAGCACCCGCAGCGGCTCGCGCAGCCAGCGCCACATCCAGCGGGTCAGGCGCATCCATACCAACAGGCAGCCCACAGCAGCAAAGGCGTAGAGGCCCCAGGCGATCAGATAGTCGTTCTCGGTCATGGTGTCCATGGCAAGGCAGGCAAAGAGGCGCTTATAGTAACGACTTTTCGCCCGTCAGGCTTGTCCCAATGCCAGACGGCCTGCCGCAATCATTGTGGGAGCGGGCTTGCTCGCGAAAGCAGTGTGTCAGCCAAATAAGTCTTTACTGACAGGACGCCTTCGCGAGCAAGCCCGCTCCCACAGGTGCTGCGGCGGTTTCACGATCCGCGAAAACCTTTATTCCGAACATTGTCCGAGAGCCTTCCATGCCCGAATCCGCCCACGTCCTCCGCGCCCCGATCGCCCGCAAGGCTGCCGGTGCCGACCCGTATGCCTGGCTGCAGGAACGCGACACCGACGCGGTGCTCGACTACCTCAAGGCCGAAAATGCCTATCAGGAAGCACAGACCGCCGATCAGGTCGGCCTGCGCGAGAGCCTGTTCGAGGAGATCAAGGGCCGGATCCTCGAAACCGACCTGTCCCTGCCCTCGCCTTGGGGCCCGTATCTGTATTACACGCGCACCACGGCGGGTGACGAGTACGCCCGCCATTACCGTTGCCCGCGTCCGGCCGATGACAGCCTGACCCTCGACGAAAGCCGCGAGCAACTGCTGCTCGACCCGAACGTTTTGGCCAACGGCGGCTTCTTCTCGCTCGGCGCGTTCAGCATCAGCCCGGATCACCAGCGTCTGGCCTACAGCGTCGACGCCTCGGGCGACGAGATCTACACACTGTTCGTCAAGGAGCTGGCCAATGACAAGGTCAGTGAACTGGAATTTCAGGACTGCGACGGCAGCATGACCTGGGCCAACGACAGCCTGACGCTGTTCTTCGGTGTGCTCGACGACACCCATCGCCCGCACAAACTGTTTCGCTATCGCCTCGACGGCACCGCCGCCGAAGAGGTGTTCCACGAGCCGGACGGGCGTTTCTTCCTGCATTGCTACCGCTCCAGTTCCGAGCAGCAATTGCTGCTGACCCTGGGCAGCAAGACCACCAGCGAAGTCTGGGCGCTGGACGCGCATCAGCCGCACCTGCCCTTCACTTGCCTGGCGCCACGGGTCGAGGATCACGAATACGATGTCGATCACGGCGCGCTGGATGGCGTGTGGACCTGGTTCATCCGCACCAACCGTGACGGCATCAATTTCGCCCTGTATCAGGCGCCGGACACCGGTGTGGTACCGAGCGAAGCCGACTGGCAGAACCTGATCCCGCACAGCGACACGGTGATGCTCGACGGCGTGACGCTGAACACCGCGGCCATGACCCTGAGCCTGCGCGAAGGCGGTCTGCCGATCATCGAAGTTCACCCACAGGGCCAGACGCCGTATCGCGTGCAATTGCCGGACGCGGCCTACAGCCTCTATGTGCAGAACAGCCTGGAGTTCGAGAGCGACCGCATCCGTCTGCGTTACGAGGCGCTGAATCGTCCGGCGCAGGTGCGCCAATTGCTGCTGGCCAGCGGTGAGCAAACCGTCCTGAAAGAAACCCCGGTGCTCGGCCCGTTCGACGCCGACGCCTACGTCAGCCAACGCCTGTGGGCCACCGCGCCGGACGGCACGCAGGTGCCGATCAGTCTGGTGATGAAACGCGAGATGGTCGGCAAACCGGTGCCGCTGTATCTGTACGGTTATGGCGCCTACGGTTCCAGCCTCGATCCGTGGTTCTCCCATGCCCGCCTGAGCCTGCTGGATCGCGGCATGGCCTTCGCCATCGCCCACGTGCGTGGCGGCGGTGAGCTGGGCGAAGCCTGGTATCGCGCCGGCAAACAGGAACACAAACACAATACCTTCAGCGACTTCATTGCCTGCGCCGAATTCCTGATCCTCAACGGCATCACCACCGCCGAGAAACTGGCGATCAGCGGCGGCAGTGCTGGCGGCTTGTTGATTGGCGCGGTGCTCAATCAGCGCCCGGACCTGTTCGGCGTGGCGATTGCCGAAGTGCCGTTCGTCGACGTGCTCAACACCATGCTCGACCCGGACTTGCCGCTGACCGTCACTGAGTACGACGAGTGGGGCAACCCCGAAGAGCCGGACGTCTACGAGCGGATCAAGGCCTACGCACCGTACGAAAATGTCACCGCGCAGGATTATCCGGCAACCCTGGTCATAGCCGGCTACAACGACAGTCGCGTGCAGTACTGGGAAGCGGCCAAATGGGTGGCGAAACTGCGCGCGACCAAGACCGACGACAACCTGCTGCTGCTCAAGACCGAACTCGGCGCCGGGCATGGCGGGATGAGCGGGCGTTATCAGGGATTACGTGACGTAGCGCTCGAATATGCATTTGTGTTCAAGGTTTTGGGCCTGGCCTGAGGAACTCCGTCGGTCACTTGGGTCTTAATTCCAGACCCAAGAAGCCGATACACCACAGATCCCTGTAGGAACGAGCCTGTGTGGTGAGGGGATTTATCCCCGATGGGTGGCAAAGCCGCGCCAGATCTGCAATGCGATTCTTTCAGGCAGACCGCATTGGCTGATTTGCGACTGCTGCGCAGCCGATCGGGGATAAATCCCCTCACCACAGGCTCACTCCTACAAGGGTTCGTGTAGTGCCTGAAAACCGTGAAAACAATAAAGACCGCAATGACATGTCAGAACCCACCCTGCTGAACAACGAAATTCGCGACTGGCTGATGGACTGTGGCCTGTTCGATCAATTGCAACTGGCGGACTTTGCCGCGGCCTCGGGCTACTTCAGCATCAGCACCGTGGCGGAGGGCGAAGCGATCTTCCGTGAGGGCGATGCCGGCAGTTTCATGTGCATCCTCCACACCGGCCAGGTCGCGGTGCAAAAGACTGGCCCCGACGGCCAGGTCATCACCATGGCCACCCTGCGCAGCGGGCGGGCGTTCGGGGAAATGGCGGTGCTCGATGGTGAGCGCCGTTCGGCGACCTGCGTCGCGGCGAGCAACTGTCAGTTGCTCAACCTGGGCAAGGACTCGCTGGAAAAAATGCTCAACGACGCGCCGAAGATCGCCGCGAAAATCATCCGCGCCCTTGCCGTGTCACTCTCCAAACGTTTGCGCATGGCCGACGGCCAACTGGCGGCGCAACAGGTTTAACCGCCGGGGGATTTGACCTTGGTGCCGCTCGGCTCGATGCCCGGCACCGGTTGATCCTTGCTCGGCGGGCTGGGCATTTCGATCGGCACCAGCGGCGGGCTACCACTGCCGGTACCGACCTTCGGTGCGCTGATCGGGGTAATTTGCGGATACGGGGTCGGCGTGGCGGTTCCCGGCGAGCCGGGTTGCGGCGTCGGGCTGACCGGAATGGTCTGCTGCGCCTGCACTGCAGTAATCGAGAGCGCGGCCAGGGCAATGACCGTTAGAATGGTGCGCTTCATCAAGGGCTCCGTTTGGCCTTTAGTCTGCGCTCAGGCTACTCCCAACGGGCCTGCTTGCCTTCCCCCTTGTAGAGATTTCCATGAAACGTTTCGTTCTGCTCGACACCACGCCGATCCCTGACAACGGTGGCGCCCTGTGCCTGTTCGAGTATGGCGAGGATTTCGTCATCAAGATCCAGGGCGGCGACGGCGGGCAATTGATGAACACGCGCATGCACGGTTCGGAAGATGCGCTGGCCGAGATCCCTTGCCGCAAGGTCGCCGGCCGGCCGAATTCGCGAGTATTGATTGGCGGTCTGGGCATGGGTTTCACCCTCGCCTCGGCGCTCAAGCATCTGGGCAAGGGTGCCGAGGTGGTGGTCGCCGAACTGGTGCCCGGCGTGGTCGAGTGGAATCGCGGGCCGCTCGGTGAAAAGTCCGGACGACCATTGCTCGACCCGCGCACAGTGATCCGTCAGGACGACGTGGCCAAGGTCCTGCAAAGCGAGCCGAACGGCTTCGACGCGATCATGCTCGACGTAGACAACGGCCCCGAAGGCCTGACCCAGAAGGCCAACAGCTGGCTGTACTCCGCCGCTGGCCTCAACGCCTGCGCCAAGGCCCTGCGGCCCAAAGGTGTGCTGGCGGTGTGGTCGGCCAGTGCTGACCGGCAGTTTTCCGACAAATTGAAGAAGGCCGGGTTCAAGGCCGAAGAAGTCCAGGTCTTCGCCCACGGCAACAAGGGCACCCGCCACACGATCTGGATTGCCGAGAAGCTCAAGGGCTGAGCTAAACTCTGCACATAACCGTCATTAGTCTTTTTACAAAGGTGAACCCATGAGTTCGTCCACCCCGACCAACACGTCGAAGCTCGATCGCATCCTTGCCGACAACCAGCGCGACAAGGAAATGGGCTACCGCGACAAGGCCCTGAAGATGTACCCGCACGTCTGCGGCCGCTGCGCCCGTGAGTTTTCCGGCAAGCGCCTGAGCGAACTGACCGTGCACCACCGCGATCACAACCACGACAACAACCCGCAGGACGGCTCGAACTGGGAGCTGTTGTGCCTGTACTGCCACGACAACGAACACTCGCGCTACACCGACCAGCAATATTTCGGCGACGGCTCGCTGAGCACGCCAAAAATCGCCAAGGCCACGCATAACCCGTTTGCCGCCCTCGCCGGGTTGATGAAAAAAGAAGATTAAAGTTCTTCATTGGCCCGACTGGCCCCTTCGCGAGCAAGCTCGCTCCCACACTGGATCGGTGTCATACACAAAACCACTGTGGGAGCGAGCTTGCTCGCGAAGGCGACCGTTCGGGCACCGATAATCCGAGGTCTGACCACAACCGCCCAATCCCCGTATAATCGCCCTCTTTTTCCCGAAGGCACCCCGCTCGTGGCAGACAAACGTTACAGCTGCATTGGTTTGTACAACCCCAAATCACCGGAGAACGTCGGTTCGGTGATGCGCGCCGCAGGCTGTTACGGCGTGGCGTCGGTGTTCTACACCGGCAAGCGCTATGAGCGCGCCGCCGATTTCGTCACCGACACCAAGCGCGTGCACTACGACATTCCGCTGATCGGCATCGACGACCTGAAAAAGATCCTCCCGCTCAACTGCGTCCCGGTCGCCGTGGAACTGGTCGAGGGCGCCCGCCCGCTGCCCGAATACACCCACCCGGACCGTGCGCTGTACATCTTCGGCCCGGAAGACGGCTCGCTGGATAAAGAGATCCGCGACTGGTGCGAAGACGTCGTGTACATCCCGACTACCGGCTGCATGAATCTGGCGGCGACGGTCAACGTGGTGCTCTACGACCGCATGGCCAAGGGCCTGAATACCCGCTCCGGGCCGAAATTCCGCTGAAACGTCGCACATTCGATGGAACGAGCCGGCCGCTGCGGCAGTCAGCTTATCTATCTATTGCACATTGCCTGGGAGACAGATCATGACCGAACTCAAACGCGTCCAACGTATCGATTCCACCCCGTTCCAGAGCCAGACCGAGCAGAACGTCCAGGGCTGGGAGCGCATCGGCTCGCTGGCCGGTGGCGTGATCATGGTCGGCAAGGGCCTGCGCCGTGGCGGCGTGTTCGGTCTGATTCAGGTGGCGATTGGCGGCGTGGCGATGGCCCGTGGCATCACCGGGCACAGCTCGGTGAAAAGCCTGCTGGAGAAAAGCCGTGAGGACATGAACAACGTGCGGGCGAAGATCGAACGGGCCGGGGAAGAACTGAGCAAGCTCAAGGCCAATGCCGAAGCGGCGACCAGCACCGCGACGGTGACCGGCAATGATTCGGTGAAATCGCCGAAGGCCGGGGTTTGAGCCTGAATTTTCGGTGAGGCTTCTGGCCTCTTCGCGAGCAAGCCCGCTCCCACATTGAACCGGGTTCCGTCAGTTGGAATGCGATCAAATGTGGGAGCGGGCTTGCTCGCGAAAGCGGTATTACTGAAGTAATGCGCTATCGAGGACTTTGGAAGACTCGCCCAGAACACTCTCGGCCAGTTGCACTAACTCCTTGGTACTCACCGTCCCCAGATGCATCGCCCCGCGCAACACATCATCCAGCGAACGTTTGTTGCGCGTCTTCAAGCGAATCTCGCGATCCAGTTCCTGCAAGACAATCACCGCTTTTGCAAGCTGCGCCGCACTGATCTTTTCGCCGCGCAGGGACGTGACTTTCTGACTGTCCTTGGTCAACTTCGCCTGCAACGCCTGATAGCGCTCATCGCTCATGCCCCCGGCACGCCGCACCAGTTCGATCGCGTAGTACTCGGCAAAGCCTTCGCTGATCCAGTCGCTGCGCTGTTCGTCATTGATGCGCCCGAACACCTGCGCCAGCTCACGCACCAGCGCACTGCTGCCACTCTCGCTGACCAGCGGCAAACGCGTGTTCAGGTAAATCGACTCATGCGCACCGAGGCTGCCGCGCCACATCGGGTCGTTGGCACCGACGATCAGCAGTTTCTTCGGATGCCGGGGATAGACCGCTTGCACCTGCGGCCAGACGAACGTCAGCAAGGTCAGCACATCCATGCGCCGCATGCCCTGCCCTTGCGGTGAGGCCACGGTGACTTCGGTTTCGCCCAGGCGCGTGCGGCGGCTGCCGAGGTGACCGGCGAGCATCCAGCCGGTCGGGCGGTCGAACAGGCGTGACGGGTTGTCGATGCGGAATTTGTTCTTGCCGATGCGCGGCCAGGCGGTTTCAACGCTTTGCCAGCCATTGGGCAGTTCGAATTGCAGACGCGACACCAGCTCGATGCCATCCTGCTGATCGAGCCTGGCCGGCGGCACCAGATCATCACCACGCAGCAGTGCCCAGCTCGGGGTCATGCGCGTGTCGAAGCTGCCGCTCTTGCGGCCGTGGCTGATACTGACGCGATAAGTCAGGCTGGGCTTGTCACCGATCGGGCGCCAGAGGCCCCGGGCTTGTTTGCCCGGGGTCAGTTGCCACTGGCCGTCGGCCTTGAAGTCGCTGTAATGGCTGCCATCGCCGAGGTCAAAGTCGAGGCTGCGCACCGCTTCACCTTTGGCCAAGGTCAGGCGCACTTCGGCCTGATCGCTTTGCGGCAACAGGCGCACGTGGTAATCCAGATCGACTTTTTTCGCCGCCCACACCGGCGCGCTTAGCGCCAGCAGGCCGATCAGCGATGCCCGCAGCAATCCCCCAGCCATACACACTCCTTGTTGAATCCTGGAAACCCTTGGTGCTTAACCAGCGCGGAAAATCAGGTGATCTTCCCAGTCGTCCTCCGGCACGCTGCCTTCGGCGAGCATGCGCCCGGACTGGGAAATCCGTTCGTGGTGCACGGCGTCACGATCGCCGCACACCAGGTGGTGCCACAGCGGCAGATCCTTGCCTTCACTGACCAGACGATAACCGCAAGTCGGCGGTAGCCATTTGAATTCTTCGGCCTGGCCAGGAGTGAGCTGGATACAGTCCGGGACAAACTTGATGCGATTCGGGTAGTCGCTGCACTGGCAGGTTTTCAGGTCCAGCAGTTTGCAGGCGATGCGCGTGTAATAGACGCTGTTGTCTTCTTCATCTTCGAGTTTCTGCAGGCAGCACAGACCGCAGCCGTCGCACAGCGATTCCCAT
Organism: Pseudomonas fluorescens; assembly: GCF_004683905.1. Lineage (NCBI taxonomy): Bacteria > Pseudomonadati > Pseudomonadota > Gammaproteobacteria > Pseudomonadales > Pseudomonadaceae > Pseudomonas > Pseudomonas fluorescens. The sequence goes on along the minus strand of NZ_CP038438.1, from coordinate 1,544,200 downwards.
TCCTCGTGATCCAGTTGCTCGAGGGTTTTGCGTTTCCAGAACGGTTCGACTATGGCGGCCATGGTTCAAGCATCAACATCAGGTGGTGAAAAGGCCGCCAGTCTAGTGCCCAAGGCCTTGCGGGCCAAGCGCTGGCGACTGTCGGTAAATCGCGCTTGTCAGCCGAATCGCCGCCCAGTAGGGTTTTGCCACGAATTCATGACTCAAACACAGCAAGGAATCTTTCGATGAGTGCCAACCCTCGCGTCGCCGATTACGCCATTCACCCGCAGTTCACCGAGCGCTGGTCGCCCCGCGCCTTCACCGGCGAAGCGATCCCGGAAGAAACCCTGCTGAGCTTTTTCGAAGCCGCACGCTGGGCGCCGTCGGCCTACAACTCGCAGCCATGGCGCTTTCTGTATGCGCGCCGTGACACGCCGAACTGGGAGCGCTTCCTGGGCCTGCTGAATGAATTCAACCGCAGCTGGGCGCAACACGCTTCGGCGCTGGTGATCGTGATTTCGAAAACCACCTTCACCGCCCCCGGCGCCAGCGAAGAGTCCCCGGCGCTGTGGCACACCTTCGACACCGGCTCGGCCTGGGGCCACCTGGCGCTGCAAGCGAGCATCAGCGGCTGGCACACCCACGGCATGGCCGGTTTCGATCAGGAGCTGGCCCGCAAGGAGCTGAATATTCCTGAAGGTTATGCGCTGCATGCGGCGGTGGCTGTCGGCAAGCTGGGTGACAAGGCAACTCTGGCCGAGTACCTGCAGGCCCGTGAAGTGCCGAGCCCGCGTCGCCCGCTGAGCGAGTTGGCCGCAGAAGGCAACTTCACCCTCTAAGCCACCATGCAAAAACCACTGTAGGAGTGAGCCTGCTCGCGATGGCGTAGTGTCAGACAACATCAATGTCGACTGACACTACGCCATCGCGAGCAGGCTCACTCCTACAGGTATCGCGGTGGATTTAATATCCGCGGTTGAAATCCACTTCCCCGCGCAACGCTTCTCCCGCCTGATACGCCTTCAGGTTCTCGACAAACAACTGCACCATCAACGCCGGCGACGTCGGTGCCGAGCTGTGCCCGGTCAGCAGCAGGCCCCAGGCGGTCCAGAACGGATGGCGTTGCGGCAACGGCTCCTGACGGCAGACGTCGATCACCGCGCCCGCCAGATGCCCTTCCTTCAGGGCTTCCACCAGATCCGCATCAACCACTGCCACGCCGCGCCCGACGTTGATGAACAACCCGGTCGGCTTGAATTGCTTGAACAGCGCCGCGTCGTAAATGTCGTGGGTGTGCTCGGTATTCGGCAGCAGATTGACCACGTAATCGACCGCGCCGACTAGTCGTGGCAGATCCGCCATCGAGCCGACTTCGACGAACGGCGCCTGCTCGCGCGCGCTGCTGGCGAGGCCGTACAGCTCGACGCCAAACGGCAGCAGAAACTGCGCCACGCTCTGACCGATATCGCCGGTGCCAACGATCAACACCTTGCGCCCGACCAGACTCTGGCCGGTGCGGTTGTCCCACTTGCGCTCGACCTGGCTGACCAGGCGCGCCAGCACTTCACGCTCGTGGCCAAGCATGTAGGTCAGCACGTATTCGGCCATCACCTGACCGAAGATTCCCACCGCGCGGGTCAGGCGATAATCGCGGCGCAAGCCGTCAGCGAGCAGCGGCGTGATGCCGGCCCAGGTCGATTGCAGCCATTGCGGCTGATGGCCCTGACGCAGCAGGGTCGCCAGCAGATCCGGCTGCCCCAGCCACACCGGGCAATCGGCCGCCTGACGGGCCAGTTCGGCGGAGTCGCCACTGGTCAGTACTTCAAGTTCGGGGGCCGCCTGACGTAGCAGCCGGGCGTACACCGCGTGGTCGTGTTCAGCAATCAGAACGCGCATCTTCAAACCTTTCGCAAACCGTGCAGGCAACCGCCGAAGGAGTCGCGCTCCTTCGTGGCGGTCGTCGCCGTAAAATCAGTTCCAGGGTGGCAAGAGGCCCAGAACAGGGCCTCGCAGATCAGACCGGGTCGTTGCGTCGTAGCAATTCTTCGGGCAGGTGTTCGATGTACTCGTCCTCGGCCGGCGGCATCTGCAAGTGATAACCCTGCTTGTCGAGGTTTTCCAGGACCACGACGATGTCCTCGCTGGCCAGCTTGCGCTCAGGCGACAGCACCAGATCGAAGGCATGTTTCGGCTTGCCGAACGCCAGCATCAGGGGTTCCGGCACACGCTCCAGAGCATCGCTCTTGAGCACATAAAGGTACATCCCGCTTCGCTTGGAGCTTTGATAAATGGAGCAAATACGTTTCAAGGCTGTTCTCCGGCGGTGGCCAGGCTGTCGAGCAGCTTCTGGCCCATGAGTTCGCGGCGCCAGCCACGCAGCGACTCAGGCAATTGATAAGGGCCCTCGGGGAAGCCACTTTTAACCAGCGCTTCGAGGGTTTTCTTGCGCAGCATCAGTTCCGGGGCGATGCCCAGGCGTTCGGCTTCGACCTGGCCGAGGGCGCGCAGTTGCTTGATCAGCGCAGCCGCTTCGACCGGCAATGGTTCCGGCACCGCCGGCGGCCATTGATCAGGCCCCACACTGCCAGAGCGCTTGATCAGATCAAGCAGAAATTGGCCGTCCTGACGCACGGTACGCGGGTGCATGTCTTCGATCTTGCCCAGCGCGGCGAGGTTGTCCGGTTGCGTGCGGGCCAGCGGCCACAGCGAGTGTTCACGGATGATGCGGTTGCGCGGCAGATCACGGGCACGCGCTTCTTTTTCACGCCAGGCGCACAGTTCACGCAGCACCGCCAGTTGCGCGCGGGACAGTTTCCACGCCAGTTTGGCTTCGCGGTAGACCTCGTACGGGTCGGTCTCGCGGCGCAGGTTGGCGACCAGTTCGGCGCCGTCCTCCAGCACCCAGGCGAATTTGTCGTCGGACAGCTTCGGCCGCAGCTGTACGAAAACTTCCGCCAGATGCACTGCGTCTTCAGCGGCATAGCTGATTTGTGTGTCGGAAAGTGGACGCTGCAACCAGTCGGAACGGGTTTCGCCCTTCGGCAACTCAATGCCCAGCACTTCCTGCACCAGCCGCGAATAGCCCATCGAGAACCCGAGGTTCAGGTAGGCCGCCGCCAGTTGCGTGTCGAACAACGGCGCCGGCAGGCTGCCGGTCAGACGCAGCAGCACTTCGAGGTCTTCGCTGCAGGCGTGCAGGACTTTGAGCACCGCCGGGTTTTCCAGCAACGCCGCCAGCGGTTGCCAGGCGTCGATGGTCAGCGGATCGATCAGGTAGGCGCGTTTGCCGTCGCCGACCTGCAGTAAACCGGCAATCGGGTAGAAGGTGTCGACCCGCATGAATTCGGTGTCGAGGGCAACGAACGGCAGTTGCTGCCACTCGGCGCAAAACTGCGCGAGGCTTTCGTTGTCGCGAATCCAGTGAATATCGATGGCCACACGGCTCTCCCTTGAAGAATGGCGCGCAGTATATATCGCCGCCGGCGTTTTACGCGCCTGCGCTGGGCCAGAGCTGTAACGAAATGTCCTGCCAGAAAGAAAGAATAGTCTTACAGCGAGATTGACAAGATTAATCGGAGCGCCCCGTGTAGGAGCTGCCGCAGTGGGGAGAGTCATATTTAATTTTTAAATAACGCTCGGGAAATCTGATTTGCCGATAAGTGCTGCGCGCCGCCTAATCGACAGCCTCCGCAATTCAGAGTCTGCCGATGGAAAACGTCCGCGCCAACACCCGCCCCGCTGCCTGGCTGATGTTCGGGATCATTCTCGTCGCACTCAATCTGCGCCCATCCATGGCCGCCGTCGGGCCGTTGCTGTCGGCAATTCGTGGCGATATCCCGCTGAGTTTCAGCGTGGCTTCGCTGCTGACCATGCTGCCAGTGATGGCGATGGGGCTGGCGATGTTTTTCGGCATCGGCATCAGCCGCCGGCTAGGCGAGCAACGCACGGTGATCCTGTCGCTATGGATTATCGGTCTGGCGACACTGTCGCGGCTGGTGCTCGATTCGGCACCGCAGTTGATTGGCAGCGCGGTGCTGGCCGGGATGGGTATCGCCCTGATTCAGGCGCTGATGCCGGTGCTGATCAAGTCACGCTTCCCCGACCATGTGGCGCTGTGCATGGGCCTGTATGTCACATCGATCATGGGCGGCGCCGCGCTGGCCGCCTCATTTTCGCCGCTGGTGCTGGGGCAGACCGGCAGCTGGCGCATCGGCTTGGCGATCTGGGCGGCACTTTCCTTGCTCGCGTTGTTGGTCTGGTGGACACAGTCGACCCCGTCATCCATCCAGAACACGCCTGTAGGAAAAGAGTCCTTCACGCGTAGCTCCCGCGCTTGGCTGCTGGCCTTCTTCTTCGGCCTCGGCACGGCGTCCTACACCTGCGTACTCGCCTGGCTGGCGCCGTACTACGTGGAACAAGGCTGGAGCGAACAGCACGCCGGCCTGCTGTTGGGTTTTCTGACGGCCATGGAGGTGATTTCCGGGTTGCTGACGCCGGCCATCGCCAACCGCAGCCGTGATCGTCGCCTGATTCTGGCTACGTTGCTGTTGCTGATCATTGCCGGTTTCTGCGGATTGATCCTCAGCCCGCAACACCTCAGCCTGCTGTGGCCGTGCCTGTTGGGGCTGGGGATTGGCGGCTTGTTTCCGATGAGCCTTATTGTCTCCCTCGATCACCTCGACAACCCGCAGCGCGCCGGCAGCCTGACCGCGTTCGTGCAAGGCATCGGCTACTTGATCGCCGGGCTTTCGCCGCTGCTGGCCGGAATCATCCGCGACCGGCTCGGCAGCTTTGAATGGGCCTGGTGGTCGCTGACCGCAGTGATGGTGGTGATGCTGCTGATAGTGCTGCGCTTCGACCCTCGGCTGTACGCCCGACACATCCGTTGAAGCCGAATGCCGCCGCCGGGCTAGAGGCCTGTTGCCATCTTTTTGCGGTTTATTTGCCGACGTCGTGTTGCTAAAAGTTTCTGTCCCACTGGCGACATTGAAACGTCCTACAGGGCTTTGTCCTGGCACCATCGTTCCGCTACGATCATGCGCACACGTTTGCGCGGATTTCAGCGCAAGGAGCACAGCGGGACGGAACGGATGCTGAACAGTAACTTGCTTCGAAAGCTCGACATGCAGGACCTCATGGTGTTTATCGCCGTGTATGAGCAAAGCAGCGTCACGGATGTCTCGGAGACGCTGTGCGTCAGCCAGTCCACTGTCAGCTATTGCCTGAAAAAATTGCGCACCAGTTTCGAAGACGAGTTGTTCATCAACACCCGCACGGGCATGCGTCCCACCTACAAGGCCGGCACCATGTACGGCCATGTGCAGAAGATCCTCGAAAGCATCAACCTGTGCCACGCCGGCGCCCCGGCCTTCGATCCGACCCGGCAAGCGGTGACCTTCAATATCTGCGCTCCGGAATACTTCGAGCAATTGGTGCTGCCACGGCTGTTGAAGCGTTTCGACTTCGACGATTTGCCGGTGGTGGTCAACATGCACAAGTTCGAGACCGATGTGCCCGCCGACGAACTGCGCGACGGCAGCCTCGACCTGGTGATCTGTTTCGGCCCCAACTTCCACCGCAGCCACACCGACCTGAAATCGCGGATGCTGCTGGAGGACGATCTGGTCTGTGTCTTCGACAAACGCGCCACGCCGCTGGAACCGCGCCTGAGCCTGCAGGCCTTCACCGAGCGGCGCCATGTGTTCCCGACACCGTGGACTTCCACCACCAACATGGTCGATGGCTGGCTGGCGCGTCAGGCGCAGAAACGGCAGATCGTCGCGCGTTCCAACAGCTACAGCGCGGCATTGAAGATGATCACCGGCACCGATTTCATCCTCACCCTGCCCCGGCGCATCCAGCGCCTGCTGACCAACGACGCGGTGTTCAATCACTGCGAGGCGCCGAACGGCCTGCCGGGGTTCACCCTCGACATGCAATGGAGCCAGAACGCCGATCAGGACAGCGCCAACGTCTGGCTGCGCGAGCAGGTGATCAAGGTGTGCAGTGAGCTGGAAACGGCCTGAGTCCTACATGCCGATGGCGGTCTTGGTGTAGGAATCGCGGTCGATATCGAGCAACTCCACACACAACTGCACTTCAACTCCGGCCGGCCACTCGCACAGATCCTGCAACACCGCCAGCAGGCTATCCGAGAGCTGCTTCTTGATCTGCGGCGAGCGACCACTGAGCAGCGCCAGTTTCACATGGATGAAAGCACGCTCACCCATGCCGGTACCGACCTTGAAGGTCTCGACCTTCACCGCCCGGCTCTTGATATCGAACTCCGCAGCGAACTGACCGGAACCCACCAGGGCGTTGTTGAGCCGGATCAACGCCACATCAGCGTTCAACTGCGGCAGGTTGGCGGTGTATTCCATGTGCAGGTGTGGCATGGGGTGCTCCAGTCAGTCGGCAGAAAGGTCGTACATATACCACAGCGCTGCCCTACTCTCCTGCGGCTTTTTCCGAGGTTATCGAGGCCGACGCCTGACGCAATGCCAGGCTTTCCCACAGCGCCACCAGCACCACGATCGCCGTGGTCAGCGCCCCGAGCACCAGCGCCGAAAACCAGTGATTCAACGCCAATGGCAGCGCCAGCATGAGCAACACCAGCCCCGCCAGATGCGACAACGGCGGCAGCGGTCGGTCGGACATGACCCACTTGAACAGCGCATTGCCCAACAGAAACAGCCATGGCCCGCCCACGATCACCAGGATCCCGGCGTCACTGGCGTGATCCGGATGCACCAGCACCAGTTCGTCGGCCACCGCACTGACAATCACCCCGGCAACAATCAGCACGTGCAGGTAGGTGTAGGCGATGCGCGCCTGGCGCCCGGGATCGCTCGAATGCGCGATGCGGTGATGCGCGCGCTCGGCGCCGCTGTCGAAGTACACCCACCACATGCCGATGCTGCCCAGCACCGCCACCAGAAACGCCATGACTCCGGTGGCGCTCAGCGTCAGTTCAGCGAACGTCGCACCGGTCACCAGCAACGATTCGCCCAGGGCGATGATCACGAACAGCGCGCAGCGCTCGGCCATGTGATTGCCTTCGACGTTCCAGTCGCTCAACGACGAACGCCCCAGCCCCGGCACCCAGAAATACAGCGAAGGCGAGATCAGCTCGATCAGCAGCGCCAGCGCCCAACACAGCAGACGTTGTTGCCCGTCAAGAAAGGCTCCGACGATCCAGAACACGCCGGAGCACATCAACCACGCCAGAATTCGCTGGAAGTTGCGGGTCATGCTCAGCGACTCGCCACGCACCGCCCAGATCGCAAACAACGTGCGCCCGACCTGCATGAACACGAACGCCGAGGCAAACATCAGCCCGCGCTCGGTGAAAGCCCTGGGGATCGAGGACGACAGCAACAGACCGGCGATCATCAGCCCGAACAGGCCGAGACGGATCGGCAATTTTTCCGGGTCGAGCCAGTTAGTGATCCACGAAGTGAAAATCCATACCCACCACACCGCGACCATCAACAGCGCCACCTGCACCGCGCCCAGGATCGACAAATGCGCGAGCAACGAATGCGAGAGCTGAGTCACGGCAAACACGAACACCAGATCGAAAAACAACTCGACCATGCCGACCTTGCCACTGTCGAGACTGCCGCGCCCACGCAGCAACGAACGGGAAATGCTCATCGGACAAGTCTCCAGCCGGGATCATTGCCATTGAGCAAAGCAGCCCGACCAGACGAACGCAAACCCTTGTAGGAGTGAGCCTGCTCGCGATGGAGTCGTGTCAGACAACATCAATGTCGACTGACACACCCTCATCGCGAGCAGGCTCACTCCTACAGGGGGAGATTTGTGGTGGGATTCAGGGCGCGGTCAGTGGCCGCTCACTCATGAACGCCTCAAGCCGCGACCGCAGCCAGCGCTCGGCCGGGTCGCTGTCGACGTGGCTGAGCCAGACCATCGACAGATCCAGCATCGGCGTCTTGAACGGAAACGGTTCCTTGAACAACAGCCCGGAGGCAGCCATGGCTTCGGCGGTGTAGTCCGGCAGGCTGGCGATCAGGTCGGTGCCGGCCAGCAATGCCGGCAGTGCACTGTATTGCGGCACCGACAACACCACATGCCGGGTGCGGCCGATTTCCGCCAGCCACTCATCGGCATAGCCGCTGATGTTGGCGGTGTGCGACACCAGTACGTGTGGGCGCGAACAGTATTCATCGAGGGTCAGCGGCGAATCCGAGGCATCGGCGCGCAGGATGCTCGGCTGGATATGCCGCAGCAGCTTGCGCTTGGCATTGGCCGGCAGGCCCCGGGTCTGACTGATGCCGACGGTGATGTCGCCGGCGGCCAGCAGGTCGGGGATGCGCCAGTAGTCGACGTGTTGCACCACGAACACTACGCTGGGTGCTTCCTGACGCAGCGCCCGCAGCAACGGTGGCAGCAGGCCGAATTCGACGTCATCGGACAGGCCGATCCGGAACGTCATGTTGCTCACGGCCGGGTCGAAATCGTGAGTCAGGCTCAGCGCCACCGACAGCGAGTCAAGGGCCGGCGACAGGTACTTGAACAGCTCTTCGGCCCGGGCAGTCGGCTCCATGCGATGGCCGACGCGAATGAACAGCGGATCGTTGAACATCGCGCGCAAGCGATTGAGCGCCGAACTGATGGTCGGCTGGCCGAGAAACAGCTTCTCCGCCGCCCGGGTCACGTTGCGTTCGAGCATCAAGGTCTCGAACACCACCATCAGATTGATGTCGGCCTTGCGTAATTCATTTCGATTCATCCATTGCCCCTACTCCCCGGTCTGCGGGCAGTTTAGAAAGGCCCATGGACAGCGTCTATGGGCGAAAGGAACAACACCGGCTCAATTCACCGTCAACGCCTGTATCCCGATCGCCAGCTTGCGCATGTCCTTGCCCATGCCCAACTCAACCGGACTGATAGCGTTGGCGTATCTGAAACGAATATTCAGCACACCTTGTTGCTCGACACGCTGCTGCACTTCGACCGGCAACTCGACATTCAGGCGATTCGCTTCAGGCTTGACCAGCCGGGTGGACAGCACGCGTATATCGTTGACGAAAATTTCCACTGCTTGCTCGGTGTGTGAAGGGGCCAGCAGCGCAGTGGTTTCCAGCAAGAACGAGTGCACCCGAGCAGTCGGCCGCAGGGCAATTTGCGACTCATTCCCCTCGGACCAGGTGCCCCACGGTTCATTGTTCGCCCACCCTTTACCGAGGAAAAACGTCGCCAGACTGCTGGGATTGAACACGACTCTCTCGCCCGACTTGAGTGGCGGGATCAGCGTCAATGGGTCCGGGGCCGATATCGGCAGGCAGTCGGCGCAACGCTTCCAGCCCGGCGCCAAGACGTTCAACCCGTCAATTCTGGCGAGCACATCGGTGTCGCGATTCAAGGTCAGAGCTGCTTCCAGCACAGTACGGTTACTGAGCACGTACAGGGTATCGGCTGCATAGTTTCCAGAACTGACCATTCGATCCGACACCGCTTGAGCGGCTTCAGTGGCAACCGTACTGACGCGCCCAAGGTAGACCGCGTTGGTCGGCAAGTGATGGCGACCCGAGTAGTCGGCCAGGGTCATCCACTGTTCCGGATAATTCTCCGGTCGCAGCCAACGCACTGCCTGATAACGCTTCGCCGCCTGCTCCCAGAACGGGTCGACCAATGGCGTCTTCCATGTGGGCGACGGCGTGGCCATGAAGAAACCGCGCGACACCGCCCAGCCGGCGCGCGTGTCTGCCACCTGAACCACCAGCGCCACACTCAGCAGCATCAACGCCACGCGCGAAGAGTGCCCGCGAATCACCACATAAAGGATCGCAAAAATGGCCATGTACATGAGCGGCCAGATCATTCGCCCCGAGCCACGAAAAATCGTGGCCACGGCAACCACCGCATCCGGCAGCGGAATCCTGAATTCGAATGGCCCTACGCCGATATTGTTGGAAACGGCGAATATCGCCAGCCCTGCCAGCGCGAGCAAAACCAACGGGTAACGGCGAGCCTTGGCTCCCAGGTCAGTCGTCCCTTGCAGCACCGGCACCAAGGCAAAGATCCCCAGGCAGATCACGCCCAGGCCCAGAAATGCGAACCCGTCGCCGTCGCCCAGTACACCCGGCATGTCCTGCAAGGTATAGGACCAGACACCCGCATCGAAAAAGGTCAGCACATTCGCCCGGAACAGGCCATACCCCATCAACGCCAGACCGCTGTCGCCTATGCTGAAATAACCCGCCTGCCAGCAGCAGACACTGACCAGCAGAAACAGACCGATCAACTCGATCAAGGCCTTACCCGGCGTCTGGCGCCGCTGAAGGGTTTTCGCGGCAAGGTCGGCAAGCCAGATCAACGCAACCATCGCCAGCAAATAAGCGTGCACCAGCGCAGCCGCCGCCAGCAGCGCGCCCCAGGCGAGGCGGCGTTTCGGCGTAAAGGGGCGCAATGCCAGATATAACCCTGCCAGCAACAGAAAATGCCCAGCCAGGGACAGATGTACGCTCATGCGGACGATCATCGCCGGAATGAACAAAAACATTCCTGCACCAAGCAAACGCAACGCCACGTCGCGACTGAACAGGCCAATCAGCTTCCAGGCAAACCAGCTCTGCAGAATGAAACACGTCAGTAGCCACAGGCCGAAATACTGGAAAGGTTCAGGCAACAGGGCTGAGAACGGTTTGAAGATAAAGGCGAACAACGGATTGGAATCCGAGAAAATTATCCCGTTACCCAACTCCAGCCCATAGCTCGGGTTAAGCCCCAGTGGAAACGTCCAGGGCGAATGACGAAAAAAAACCCAACCCTGATAGTGCGTGGCGGGGTCGCCGTCGCCCAGCCATGCAATGTTCATCGGGTTCAAGGCACGTGGGCCGACCACAATGAAAAACGCCAGAATTCCCAAGAGCACGGGCAGCAGCGCAGTCGCCCGATGTGTTGCGGAGAGCTTCATCGATACGTCCAGAAGTTGTGCAAGACAAACGTGAATGCCGGAATCGTCAGCGCCACCGCGACAATGCCCAACAGATAATTCAACCCGGCCACCTGCGCGGCCCAGGCGACAAACATCGCCAACAGAAAACCGCACGCCGATACCGATAAAAATCGCAGCAATGTTCTGCCGTGCAATCGGGCGGAGAAACTCCAGGTGGTGTTGATCACGTAAGACACCACCGTCGCCACGGCAAACGCCACACCGTTGGCCAGCGGCGGTTGCGGCGCAACGAAATTGATGAACAGCACAGCCACCAGCGCATGCAGCGCGGTGACGAACAGACCGGTCATGGCAAAACGCAGACCGCGCTGGATCAGCGTTTTCCTTTCAACTGAAGTCACGGTTTTTGCGCCAGCACGAACACGCTCAGCCCGGCCAGACGGTTGTGGCTCATCAGCGGCAGTTCGAGGCTGCACAGCGTCTTGAGCAAGCCGTTGACCAAGGGATGATGGCGTTTGAGCTGAGACTGCGGCGCTGCGGCCTGCGGCCCTTTGGGCAGCAAACGCAACGCCGCCGCGATCGGAAACACCGCGCCGAAATAGTAGGCACCGCGCTGCACGCTCAAACCGGCATCACGGGCCAGGGTTTCAAACTGCGGCAGGGTGTAGCGGCGCTTGTGTTCGAGGAAGTCGTCGTGACCGCTCCACAGGAACTGAAACGCCGGCACGGTCATCAGGAAACGGCTGCCGGACGGCACCTTGTCAACGTAAGCCTTGAGCAGACCGAGGTCATCGTCGACATGCTCCAGCACATCCATGAGCAGCACCAGATCGGCGTCGATGGCGTCGATATCGCGGCGGTAATGCACCGGTTTGCCGGCGGTGGTCGCATCGGAGTCGGCGGGGTAACTGATGTCGACGCACCACGCCTCTTGCGCCGCGGTTTGGGTCAATAAATGGTGCGAGAAAAACCCGGAACCGGCGCCCACGTCGAGAATCCGCGTGATCGGTACATCACCGAGCAGACGACGAGTCGCCGCCGCTTTGGAGCAGTAATACCAATGCTCACCGATGCTGTCGCCGAGGATATCGGTTTCCTTGAGATCCATGTTTCAGTCCTTGGGGTCGTAGACGCGACGCACCAGAAAAACCGGCCGGCGTTTGGATTCGATATAAGTGCGGCCGAGGTACTCGCCGAGTACGCCGATGCCAATCAATTGCAGGCCACCGAGGAACGTCACGGCCACCATCAGCGAGGCATAACCGGGCATGTCGACGCCGTGGATCAGCGTGCGCAACACGATAAAAATGGCAAAGGCGAAGGACACCAGCGACACCGCGGCGCCGATGTAAGTCCAGATCCGTAACGGTTCGGTACTGAAACTGGTGATGCCTTCCAGGGCAAAATTCCACAGCCGCCAGCCGTTGAATTTGCTCTGCCCCGCCACGCGCTCGGGCCGCTCGTAATCAACGTGGGTAGTCCGAAAACCGACCCAGGCGAACAGGCCCTTCATGAAGCGCCGGGACTCGGGCAAAGTCAGCAAGGCATCGACTACACAACGGTCCATCAGGCGGAAATCGCCGACGTTTTCCGGCAGCGGTTGCTCGGCGATCTTGTTGTGCAGGCGGTAAAACCAATGCGCCGACGTCTGCTTGGCCCAGGTGTCGCTGCGGCGGCTAACGCGATGACCGAGCACCACTTCATAGCCCTCGCGCCATCGCTCGATCATTTGCAGAATGACTTCGGGTGGATCCTGCAGATCGGCATCGATAGGCACCACAATCTGCCCGGTGGCGATTTGCAATCCCGCAGACAACGCCGCCTCTTTGCCGAAGTTACGGCTCAGATCGACGATGCGCAGCCGCGAGTCGTGCCGCTGACGATCCAACAGCCGCTCAAGTGTGGCATCAGTGCTACCGTCGTTGATGAACACCAGCTCCAAAGCAATTGAGGCTTGGTGCTGGAAGACTTCATCGATGCGCAGAATGAACGCGTCGAGACTGTCCTCCTCGTTAAAAACCGGGACAACCAGCGATAACCTGACCCGTGTGGCCTGTGCCGTTCCATGCTCAGTCAATGGAGTGCTCTTTTTATAGTGTTTGTCGGTCGTCGAAGCATTTTCAACGCCATGGGCCGTCCCGTATTAAGCAGTAGCGTCGATAGCCTTGCAAGGTGCAAAGGGCGACATTCTGGCCAATCCAGACGCCGATGCGTGCGCTCTAGCCCGCACTCTTCAGAAACATCTGCCAACGATTGGAAACAAATACCCGATAGCGAAAAAAACTCGCTCCGCTAGGCTTGCGACGATGCGCCACACAGGTTGTCGCAAACACCATCGCAAGGAGCGAACCGAATGTATTTCGAGATCTACAGGCAATCCCGAGGCACCCCGAGCACCGGCAAAGGCCAATGGCGCTGGAGACTGCGGGCGGGGAACCACGAGACGATTGCCAGTGGCGAGTCGTATGTGAACAAGGCCGATTGTTTACACGTGATCGAGTTGATCAAGGGTGTGCAGGGGGAGACGCCGGTGAAGGAAATCTGATGGCGCCGCGTCCTACAGCCTCTTCCTTTTTCGTCTGAAGCACTGGCAAAGCACTTTTGCGCCCCTACGCTGTTCAGCGTACGGGGCCATCCAGCCCTGTTTCGCCAAATGACGTTCAAACTCAAAAGGAGCCGCACCATGGCTAGAGACAAAGCGAAAGACGACAAGCACTTCAACTGCACCCAAACACACGAAGCCGACTACGTCGCCAGCCTCTATCCGCACGCCAAGGACGAAGTGAAAACCTTCCTGGCCTCGGCTTGCAAGGACAACACCCTGCGTAACTCGACGCACAAGGAAGTGTATGACCTGATCAAACAGAAGCTCGGGCATCCGCAGCCGTGAGTGGCTGAGGCGGGTGCTCGGTAAAACTCGCAGATACAAAAAAGCCCTGTAGCTTCTCAGCTACGGGGCTATTTGCTCTGTTCGGGAACGACGTACAACCTCCAGACCAGAATCAAGCTAGGCATGGGCCTCTCGGTCAAGAACATCCGCAACCCACTGATTAATGCTTTTTTGAGCCAATTGCGCTTTTACGGCAACAGTCGCATGAAGAGCTGGCGCCAAACGCAGACTGAGATTGCCCGAATAAGGCTTTTGAGGAGCACGGCCCAGTTTTGCGCAAGTCTCCAGATAGTCAGTAACAGCCTCTTCGAACGCTGACCGAAGCTCTTTTACAGATTCGCCATGAAAACCTACAACGTCCTTGATCCCAGCGATATGACCAACAAAAAGACCGTCTTCATCACTGTATTCAATTCGGGCTGCATACCCGTTGTAATTCATCACGTTCATGGAGTGACTCCTTGTTCGCGTTAAGTAGCTCAGGTGATAACCCCGGTTTCGGAATGTATGGCCCCAGCCATTATTTTTCCCTGAGCTGTATCAAAGAACGCCCTCAAGAGCACGACCCTCGCGGCGCGGATTTGAGAATTCACTTGGGAAATGCCCGTCCACCTAGACAGCTTTCGTATCAATCTGCCACCATCGTTCCCTCTAATTATTTCAAGGATTGAATCATGGCGGGAAGCAGAACCATTGGGATCATTCTAGCAGTGGGCTTGGGTGGACTCGTGCTTAAAGGGATGATCGACGCACCTGCGACGCCCACATCTTCATCTGCCTCTCAGCCCTCATACTCCAGCGCCCCAGCAGCTCCAACCTACCCCGATAGCTCCATCAGCTACGCACAGGCCAACGCTGAAGTAGGGTGCAAAAGCACCTACAGCGACCAGAAGAAAGACGACATCTTTAACGCCAAGTACAAAGACCACTGGATGACATGGAGCGGCCAAGTCGTGTTGCTGGAGTCCGACGAAGTTTCATTGAACGTAGATCACGTAGGGACGCAAGACTTGCAGGTTCAATTTGCAGACAAACAGGCTGGATACAACCTCTCCAAAGGCAAAGAGCTCAAAGTCCGATTCCTGATGAAGAGTGAAGGCGGGTGCTTCCTGCCATTCGGCGGGCGAGAGGCAACGGTTATTCGATAGCCCATCGGCGTCTCTGGCTGCTCACTGATTATTTTGGACGTAGCCACCGAAGATTGTTCCTAGAGTGCGACCCTGCTCTGGCGGTGGTGGTGATTTTCCGCCATAAACGCCAACTTGGGCAGCACTCCACTTCGATCTACTTATCAGCACTCGCTTTGCTGACGAGAACGTGAATAGCCTTTTTTGCCTGCTCTAACTTTTGCTGCTTGGCCTTAGCCGCTAACTGCTCGTCAAGCACTAATTCGATCCCCATTTTAAGGATGGGAAACGCTGCTAGGCACTCTTCCTCAGTCAGCTCATGCAAGCCTTGGCTGAGAATTTTGTACATCGAACGGTTCTCGACAAGGAAATCAGGGAGGTAGCCTGCAAGCAGTTGTATCCGATCAGCC
This sequence comes from Pseudomonas fluorescens, assembly GCF_004683905.1. Lineage (NCBI taxonomy): Bacteria > Pseudomonadati > Pseudomonadota > Gammaproteobacteria > Pseudomonadales > Pseudomonadaceae > Pseudomonas > Pseudomonas fluorescens. The sequence continues at coordinate 1,528,867 of NZ_CP038438.1, read as the reverse complement.
ATACGCCCATTGCGGTAAGCGTCATCATCCCAGCCATCATCCTTTTTCGCGTTCTGGTAGGCAGAATCTACAAGGTTCTCAAAGATTCGCCGTAAGTAGACAAATGAGCCCACCCCTACACCATGAGCTGCCAAGCCGATGGCTTTGTTGAGCTCTTTGAAATCTTCCTTATCCAGCACAGCAGCATACTGGCGTACATCGTAGGTATTCAGGTTTGCAAGGGATGGGTGCTGTCCAATTTTCTGCATCGTCCTGTCTTCCACCTTGAACAGGAAGAACAACTCGTGATTAGCGTCCCTAGAACATTTGAGCACGACAACAAAACGGCCATCCCCCACCCACGCTTCAGGATTATGAGAAATGCCCCCGTTGATGTGCTGGCGGAAAATACTGTGCGCATTACATTCGGGGCAGTATGTGTCTATGGGCTCTCGGGAGTACGCAATGTCCCATCCCGCTTGACTCTGCTCCTTAGCAAAGGTGAATCCTTGGTACAGAGGGTATGAGATGTAGAACTCATGTGGGCTCGGCGGCTCTTTGAGAACGGTCATACAGGCTGGCTCTGAGTGGCTGAAAGGCCATCATAGTATATCGGCACCATTCACCTACGAGGGCACCAAAAGCGAGTGAACGGTTGGAGTTAAGCCCAATCTGCCTGAGGGCAGCAGAACCTACAGCCCATGCCGAAAGCATGACATGCGCCTGCTTGGCAGCGAGTCGGACTAGACTGGATCGATTCAACTTGTTAGGGAATGAGCATGAGTGACGCATGGAACCTGGAGGCGCTGAGGGCACAGGTCAAGATTCGCCAGCCTGACACAGGCAAAAGGCTTGTTCAGATCATCAACTCGCTTGGTCGATCACGGGATATCTTCGAGTACCACAAGTGCCTCGCCCGCGATGCCTTCACCGCATTCAACGCCGAAAACGACCCGCACGGAATAAAGTTTGCACAGCGGATATTCGGGTGCGAGGACGATGATGGTGTCGTTCACAAAGCTGGTTTAATCAGTGAAGCCAACCTGATTGCCTGCATTGCAATCACTCGCAATTCGTACGATAGCTTTGGGCAGTTACTGAATGGCCTAGTGGTGCCCGTGCCGCTCACAGGCAACTTCTACATTCACAACGTCAAAGACGCCCTTCCGGCTGGAGAGATTGAAGATCGCCTGAATGACGCCCTAACGTCAGAGTGGTTCGGATATACGCACGCCTTCATGAACATGGTCAAACATCATCAACTGATCGTCCACAATGCGTCTATCTCATTCATCGATGAGAACAGGGGAGGCAAGGTCGAAGGCTTTAGGCACAAGGAGAAAGATTATCCGGCGTGCTGGGTTCGGGAGGCACTGGAGGGAACCGTGGAGCTTCAAAATTCGCTACGTGCATGCGGTGTACTGCTCAATCGCATGTACCTTGGGGAAAATCCCGCAAAACCTATCGGGATTAGTAGTACAACCGAGTAGTACAACCCAAAAAGAAAAACCCCCGTAACTCATTGAATTACGGGGGTTTTCTGAATATGGCGGAGAGATAGGGATTCGAACCCTAGGTACCGGTGAAGGTACAACGGATTTCGAATCCGTCCCATTCGGCCACTCTGGCATCTCTCCAACGGCGCGCATCATAACAACACTTCTGCCGAAAGCAAACCCTCTTTCGAAAATTTTCTTCGTGCTATCAGATGCTTGCGTCGATTAAAGCGGTACACCCAGACGATTGGCGACTTCTTCGTAGGCTTCGATGACGTCACCGAGGCCCTGGCGGAAGCGGTCTTTGTCCATCTTCTTCTTGGTGTCCTTGTCCCACAGGCGGCAGCCGTCCGGGCTGAACTCGTCGCCGAGGACGATCGAGCCGTCGCTGAACACGCCGAACTCAAGCTTGAAGTCCACCAGCAGCAGGCCTGCGTCGTCGAACAGTTTGCTCAGGACTTCGTTGACCTTGAGCGACAGTTCTTTCATGCGTGCCAGTTGCTCGGCGGTGCCCCAACCGAATGCCACGACGTGGGATTCGTTGATGAACGGGTCGCCCTTGGCGTCGTCCTTGAGGAACAGTTCGAAAGTGTACGGGTTGAGCTTCATGCCCTCTTCGACGCCCAGACGTTTTACCAGGCTGCCGGCGGCGTAGTTACGCACGACGCACTCGACCGGGATCATGTCCAGCTTCTTCACCAGGCACTCGTTGTCGCCCAGCAGTTTGTCGAATTGGGTCGGAATGCCGGCCGCTTCGAGTTTCTGCATGATGAAGGCGTTGAACTTGTTGTTCACCATGCCTTTGCGGTCGAGCTGCTCGATGCGCTTGCCGTCGAACGCCGAGGTGTCGTTGCGAAACAGCAGGATCAAACGGTCAGCGTCGTCGGTCTTGTAAACCGATTTGGCTTTGCCGCGATAGAGTTCTTCACGTTTTTCCATGATGGGCTCCGCTTGCTAAGTAGATGGGCTAGGCGATATGGCGCCAGTCGAGCCCTGAATCTTGATCGGCCAGTTGCAGCCAGTCCGGGTCGCACCCGAGGGTGTCGACGAAACATTGCCGGGCCAGCTGCGGCAGGTTGTTCTTGCTGCTCAGGTGGGCGAGAACCAGATGCTGCAAGCCCTGCCACCCCAACTCGGCCACCAGGAATGCCGCCTGATGGTTGTTCAAATGTCCCCGCTCGCCGCCCACCCGTTGCTTGAGAAAGTACGGATAGTGACCACGGGCCAGCATGTCGCGGCAATGGTTGGACTCGATCATCAACGCATCGAGATCCCGATAGCCGTCCAGCACCCGCTCGCAATAGGAACCCAGGTCGGTCAGCAGGCCGAAGCGCCGCTGCTCGTTATCACTGAATACGTACTGGGTCGGCTCCTGCGCATCATGGGCCACGGCAATGACCCCGATGTTCAGTGCGCCGATCTGCAGCTGCTCGCCGCCGGCCAGAAAGCCTGCGGGTTCGATCGGTTTGCGCATCCCGCGCAGTGTGCCGCGACTGAGGTAGACCGGCAGATTGTAGCGCCGAGACAGCAAACCCACGCCATGCACGTGGTCGGCATGTTCGTGGGTTACGAGTATCGCGCTCAGTTGCGCCGGGTGAACCCCCAGACGCAACAGGCGTTTTTCGGTTTCCCGCAGGGAAAAACCACAACCCACCAGCACATAGGTATCAGCGCTGGCGATCAGCGTGCCGTTCCCTTGGCTACCGCTGCCGAGAACGGCAAAGCGCATGTGATCAGCCCAGGTTGTCCTGAATCACGCTCAACACTTTGCGCGCCACATCGGCCGGCGCAACGGTATTGATGTTCTTCTCTACGGTCACCTGAACGTTTTCACCGACCTTGCTCAGGCGAACCTGATAACGCTCGGCGCGGGCTTCAACTTCTTCCTTGGTCGGCGCACTGCCGAACAGGCTGCTGAAGAAACCAGGCTTGTCGTCTTTCTTCTCGGCTTTCTCGGCCAGGTTGATGTAGTACAGGCCCAGGCTGCGGTTGATGTCTTCAACGCGCCACTGACCTTGCTCCAGCGCACGACCGACGCTCGACCAGGCACGATCCAGGTCCGGACCGACGTTCAGTACCGGGTTGCCACTGCCGTCTTCGCTGAGGCTGACACGGCTCGGGGTATCGAAATCGCGCGAAGCCAGCATCGACACCGAACCACCCTTCTCGGAGATCCGGCTCATGCTCGCGAGCATGTCGTCGACCAGCGCTGCGTCCAGGCCAGTGTTGACCGAACGGTTGGTGAAATCGACGTCGGCGGTGCTGCCGGCAGGACGCTCGGCGCTGACCACGTAGATTTCACTGGTGTTGCGCTGCACGCCTGGCTCGATACGCACCCGCACGCGGGTTTCGCTGTCGGCACCGACACCGGCGGCGCTCAGGCGCTTGGCCATGGCGGCGGACAGTTCGTCGGAATGCTGCCACGTGGTGGTGAATTCGCCGGTTTGCGGACGCTGTTCATCCAGCCGGAAACCATTGTCCTGGAAGAACTGTACCGCCACTGGCCAGACTTCGGCCGGAGGGTGCTGGGCCACGACCCAACGCGAGTCACCGCTCTTCTGCAGCGAGTAGTCGGTCGCCTCGGCAACCGCCGTCAGCGGTTGCGGGCGCGGTACCACGTATTCGCCCTTCGCCGTGTCATCAGCCACGTTGCGCGGGATCGGCAACAGCGGATCCAGACGCTTGGAGGTGCTGACATTCGGTGGCAGTTGCATCGGTGCAGTCTGTTGCGCTTCCAGGTAATCGCTACCACGGTCACGGAAATAACCTTCCGGGCCCCAGACCCATCCGCAGCCACTGGTGCTGGAGATAATCAAGGCAAGTGCGGAAAGTCCGGCCATTCGCTTCATGCGTTGTACTTCCTCAATTAAACCAGGACGCTGCACTGGCGCAGGGCCGTGCGAAGCGTTTCATGACAAGGAGCGCTCAGCCAGGTCAACGGCAGGCGGATGCCTTCGTGCATCAGGCCCATTTCAACCAAAGCCCACTTCACCGGAATCGGGTTGGCTTCGATGAACAGGTCCTTGTGCAGCGGCATCAATTTTTCGTTGATCGCCCGTGCGGTCTCGGCGTCGCCTTTCAGCGCGGCCTCGCACAGGTCAGCCATTTCGCGCGGGGCGACGTTGGCCGTTACGGAGATGTTGCCTTTGCCGCCCAGCAGGATCAGCTCGACCGCGGTCGGATCATCGCCGGACAGCACGATGAAGTCCTTGCTCACGCCGTCGATGATGGCTTTGGCGCGTTTCAGGTCGCCGGTGGCTTCCTTGATGCCGATGATGTTCGGCACGCTGGACAGGCGAATCACGGTCTCGGCCTGCATGTCGCAGGAGGTGCGGCCGGGAACGTTGTAGAGAATCTGTGGAATGTCGACGGCTTCGGCAATGTGCTTGAAGTGCTGGTACAGGCCTTCCTGGGTCGGCTTGTTGTAGTACGGAACTACCAGCAGGCAGGCATCGGCGCCGGCTTCCTTGGCGTTGCGGGTCAGCTCGACGGCTTCGCGGGTCGAGTTGGCGCCGGTACCGGCGATCACCGGAATGCGCCCGGCTACCTGTTTGACCACGGCTTTGATGACGGCGATGTGTTCTTCTACATCAAGGGTCGCCGACTCGCCGGTAGTACCGACCGCGACAATGGCATGGGTGCCGTTCTTGAGATGGAAGTCCACGAGTTTGCTGAGGCTGTCCCAGTCAAGACGCCCTTGTGCATCCATGGGAGTGACCAGTGCCACCATACTGCCCGCAATCATGAAACCGCTCCTGCCGGAAAAAGAGAGCGGTAATGGTACTGGCGCCAAGATGCTTGCACAAGCGAAGTACTGCGCCGCCATTCCCCTTGGCGTCGGTTTTCGCTACCCTTCAGACTTTGATCGGTACAGATCAGCTTGTACGCCGGGTTCCAGCCTCCCCTTTCGGCCTCCCAGGCCCCGTTCCAGTGTCGCTGCTGCATGCTCCGCCTTTATTGGAGCGAATTGCGAGCCACGGCCCGGGGCTTTCTGAACGGGCACGCGCAGACGCTTCCCGACGGCCAACGCCCATCGACCTACCGACCGCTCATCGCTTTAGGAATGCTGCATGTCCACCCCCACAGTTCGCGAACAATTCCTTGTCATCAGTGCCCTTGGCGCCAACCCCATGGAGCTGACTAACGTCCTGTGCCGCGCCAGCCATGAAAATCGCTGCGCCGTCGTCACCTCCCGCCTGACTCGCCATGGCGAATGCAGCGCCCTGGTGCTGGAAATCTCCGGCAGCTGGGACGCGCTGGCCCGCCTCGAAGGCAGCCTGCCGACCCTGGCCAAGCGCCACGCATTCACCGTCAACGTGGTACGCAGCGCGGCCCTGGAAAACCGTCCGCAGGCCCTGCCGTACGTGGCTTATGTCAGCTCGGCGTATCGCCCGGACATCATCAACGAGCTGTGCCAGTTCTTCATGGATCACAACGTCGAGCTGGAAAACCTGACCTGCGATACCTATCAGGCCCCGCAGACTGGCGGCACCATGCTCAACGCCACGTTCACCGTAACGCTGCCGGCCGGCACCCAGATCAGCTGGCTGCGCGACCAGTTCCTGGACTTCGCCGACGCGATGAACCTGGATGCGCTGATCGAACCTTGGCGCCCACAAAACCCAATGTAAGGAAGCTTTCATGGCCGTTGTCATCGACCAACCGGTTGCGGATTTCGAAGCACCTGCCACCAGCGGGCAGACCGTCAGCTTGTCCGCCCTGAAGGGCAAGCAAGTGGTGATCTACTTCTATCCGAAGGACAGCACCCCCGGCTGCACCACCGAAGGCCAGGGTTTTCGTGACCAGTACGCGGCGTTCCAGGCCGCTAATACCGAGATTTTCGGTATCTCCCGCGACAGCCTGAAGTCTCACGAGAACTTCAAGTGCAAGCAGGAATTTCCGTTCGAGCTGATCAGCGACAAGGACGAAGCCGTCTGCCAGCTGTTCGACGTGATCAAGTTGAAGAAACTGTATGGCAAGGAATATCTGGGCGTTGATCGCAGCACATTCCTGATCGACAAGAATGGCGTGCTGCGCCAGGAATGGCGCGGCGTGAAAGTGCCGGGGCATGTGGATGCGGTGCTGGCTGCGGCTCAGGCGCTGAACAAGGCCTGATATTTCTGCGTCGTTTTCACTGACGCCTTCGCGAGCAAGCTCGCTCCCACATTTGGAATGCATTTCAAAATGTGGGAGCGAGCTTGCTCGCGAAGGGGCAATAAGCCTCAGCGAATAGCTCGGCTCTAAAGCAATGGAGCCACAACCGGCTCCTTGCGCGGCCACGCATCCAGCACGGCCTTGAACAGCGTCGCCAGCGGAATTGCGAAGAACACGCCCCAGAACCCCCACAACCCGCCAAACAACAGCACCGCACAAATGATTGCCACCGGGTGCAGGTTAACCGCCTCGGAAAACAGCAACGGCACCAGCACGTTGCCATCCAGGGTCTGAATGATCCCGTAGACCGCCATCAGATAGATGAACTGATCGCTCCAGCCCCACTGGAACAACGCAATCAGCAACACCGGCACGGTCACCACCACCGCGCCGACGTACGGCACCACCACCGACACCCCGACCAGCAACGCCAGCAGCGCCGCATAGTTGAGGCCGAGCGCGACGAACGCGATGTAGGTCACGCCGCCACAGATCACGATCTCGATGACCTTGCCACGAATGTAGTTGGCGATCTGCCGGTTCATTTCCTGCGCCACGCGGGTGATCAGCGCTCGCTCACGGGGCAGATAGCCGCGCACCCACTCGCCGATCATGGCCCGATCCTTGAGGAAGAAAAACACCAGAATCGGCACCAGCACCAGATAGATCATGATGTTGACCAGCAGCGGCAGGCTCGACAGCGAGAAGGTCAGCGCCCATTGGCCGAACTTGCCGATTTCGCCACGCGCCGCTTCGATGGCCTGCAGCACCTGCTCGTCAGAGACCAGATGCGGATAGCGCTCCGGCAGCAACAGCAGCAGCGACTGCCATTTGGCGAGCATGCCCGGAAGTTCGTTGAACAGCGTGATCAACTGATGCCACAGCAACGGCAAGACCACCACGATGAACACCAGCAACACGCCCATGAACAGCGCAAACACCAGCCCCACCGCCGCCGCACCAGGCAAGCGCATGCGTTCAAGAGCGAGCACCAGCCCCTGCATCAGATACGCCAACACCATCCCGGCCAATACCGGGGCGAGCATGCCACCGAGCGTGAGCACCGCGGTGAAGGCGAGAAACAGCAGCACCGCCAGCACCACCGCTTCTTCGTCGGAAAAGTAGCGCTGAATCCAGTCGCGTAACACTTTGAACATCAATAATCCTTAGGTCTTTTACGCTGTCGGCTTCAGGCTTTTTTCAACCAGTAACGGTAGACGCCTGCTTCGTTTTCTTCGCGCAGCAGCGTATGACCGGCCAGACGGGCAAAGGTGCGGAAGTCGCGCTGCGAACCCGCGTCCGTGGCGATCACCTTGAGCACCGCGCCGCTGGGCAGCTTGTTGAGTTCCATCTTGGCCTTGAGCAACGGCAACGGGCAATTCAGGCCACTGGCGTCCAATTCACAGTCATGGGCTACAGCGTCAGTCATTGCGTCACTCCGGTTCAGGTGGTTGAGGCGCCTAGAATATCTGGTCGCAAGCCCGGTGTCCGGCTACAGTAAGGTCTTTGTCTTCTAAGGCTTTGTGCATGACATTTCTGCGCCCTACCCTGCTGACGCTCGCTTGCCTGCTCGCCTCACCGGGCTTTGCCGACGATCTGCCGTCACTTGGCGACGCCAGTTCTGCCATTGTCTCTCCGCAACAGGAATACCAGTTGGGCCGCGCCTGGCTGGCCATGTTGCGCAGTCAGGTTGCACAGCTCAACGATCCGCAGCTCAAAGACTACGTCGAATCCAGCGTCTACAAGCTGGTGGAAACCAGCCAGGTGACCGATCGTCGCCTGGAATTCATTCTGATCAACAGCCCGCAACTCAACGCTTTCGCGGCGCCGGGTGGCGTGGTCGGGGTCAACGGTGGCCTGTTCCTCAACGCGCAGACTGAAGGCGAATACGCCTCGGTACTGGCCCACGAACTGGCTCACTTGTCGCAACGCCACTTCGCGCGCGGCGTCGAAGCTTCGCAGCGGATGCAGGTACCGATGATGGCGGCGCTGCTCGCGGGGATCGTGATTGCCGCCGCCGGTGGCGGTGATGCCGGGATCGCGACCATCGCCGGCACTCAGGCCGCAGCCATTCAGTCGCAGCGTACCTTCTCGCGCCAAAACGAGCAGGAAGCCGACCGTATCGGCATCCTCAACCTGGAAAAGGCCGGATACGACCCGCGCTCGATGCCGACCATGTTCGAACGTCTGATGCGCCAATACCGCTTCGACGCCAAGCCGCCAGAATTTCTGCTGACTCACCCGGTGACCGAATCGCGTATCGCCGACACCCGTAACCGTGCAGAACAAGCGCCAACGGGCGGCATCGAAGACAGCATGCGCTATCAGCTGATCCGCGCCCGTGTTCAGCTGATCTACGAAGAAACCCCGGGACTGGGCGCCAAGCGCTTTCGTGCACAACTGGACGAGAATCCGAAAAACGACGTGGCGCGCTACGGCCTGGCGATCGCCCAGATCAAGGGCGGCCAGCTCAATGAAGCCAGGGAGAATCTCAAACAGCTGCTGGCCAAGTCACCCAACGAGATCATCTACAACCTCGCGCAGATCGACCTGGACATTACCAACAACCGCCTGCCGGATGCGCAAACGCGGGTTGACCGGATGCTCACCCAGTATCCGGGCAACTACCCGCTGAATCAGGTTCGGGTCGATCTGTTGCTGAAACAGAATCGCACCGCCGACGCCGAGAAAGCCCTCGACAGCTTGCTCAAATCCCGTCCGAACGATCCGGACGTGTGGTATCAGGTCGCCGAAACCCGTGGCCTCTCTGGCAACATCATTGGTCTGCATCAGGCCCGCGCCGAGTACTTCGCGCTGGTCGGCGATTATCGTCAGGCGATCCAGCAGCTTGATTTTGCCAAGCGCAAGGCGGGCAGCAACTTCCCGCTGTCCTCGCGGATCGATGCACGCCAGCGCGAGCTGATGGAGCAGGAACGCATGATCAAGGACATGATGGGCTGAGTTTTCATCAGCGACATAAAAATTTCAGGCATAAAAAAACCGCCTCTTTCGAGGCGGTTTTTATTTCACCGCAACCGGGTTATTCAGCCAGTTTGAAGGTGATGAAGCTCGCACGACCTTCACGCAGAACGCGCATCGACACCGAACGATTCTTCGGCAGCGCCTTGGCGATCTCGGCGAACTCTTTGGTGGAGCCAATGGCCTGGTTGTTCAGGTGAGTGATCACGTCACCCGGTTGCAGACCGATCAAAGCCGCAGGACCGTCCTGAACTTCCTTGATCACCACTCCGCCCTTGAGGTCGTAGGTTTTCTTCTGCTCAGCGGTCAGTTCCGCCACCGAAACACCGAGGCGGTTGCTGCTGCTTTCCGCACCCGACTTCGGCAGTGCAGCCAGCTCTTTGTCCTCATCCGGAATCGCACCGACAGTCAGCTCGACATTCTTGCGTTTGCCGTCACGGATCACTTCGAGGCTGGCCTTGGCGCCCGCTTTCAGCGCACCGACCAAGTGTGGCAGGTCGGCGGACATGACGATCGGCTGACCGTTCATGCTCAGGATCACGTCGCCCACTTGCAGGCCACCCTTGGCTGCCGGACCGTCATCCTGAATCTGCGCAACCAGCGCACCGGCCGGCTTATCAAGACCGAACGACTCGGCCAGATCCTTGTTCACTTCCTGGATGACCACGCCCAGCCAGCCGCGGCTGACTTTGCCACCGCTTTTCAGCTGATTGGAAACGTCCATCGCCACGTCGATCGGAATGGCGAACGACACCCCCATGAAGCCACCGGAACGGGTGTAAATCTGCGAGTTGATCCCGACCACTTCACCGTTCAGGTTGAACAGCGGGCCACCGGAGTTACCCGGGTTGATTGGCACGTCGGTCTGGATGAACGGCACGTAGTTTTCGTTCGGCAGGCTACGGCCGACGGCGCTGACAATACCTTGGGTCACGGTGTGGTCAAAGCCGAACGGCGAACCGATTGCCACAACCCACTGACCCGCCTTCAGGTCCTGGGACTTGCCGAGCTTGAGCACCGGCAGATCCTTGCCATCGATTTTCAGCAGGGCCACGTCGGAGCGTGGATCGGTGCCGATCAGCTTGGCTTTCATTTCACTGCGATCTGCCAGACGCACGAGGATTTCGTCGGCATCGGCAATCACATGGTTGTTGGTCAGGATGTAGCCATCGGAGGAAATGATGAAGCCCGAACCGAGCGATTGCGCTTCACGCTGACGATCGCCGCGCGGCGAACGCTGCTGAGGCGGCATGCCACGCTCGAAGAACTCGCGCAACATCGGCGGCAAGCCTTCCAGGTCAGGCATCTGCTGGTTCACCTTGCGGTCCGGCAGCTTCTGCGTGGTACTGATGTTCACCACTGCAGGCGAGGCCTGTTCAACCAGTTGGGTGAAATCCGGCAGGTCGGCCGCCTGGGCAGCGGGGACAGCCTGACCCAGCACCAGCACGGTGGCGAAAATGGAGAGATAAGACTTCAAGCTAAGTATCGACATACAGCTCCCGTTACGACGAGCAGGGTTAAGCGATATGGAGCAAGGAACACCGGGAACCGCGGGCCGGTATTTTTGTTCCGGGAACAACAGACAAGGCCAGAGCCGTGAGGCTCTGACCTATAAAAAACTTTCGGGTGATTTGCAAATGAAAATGCTGAGCAAACATTTCATCTACGTCTCGAAGAAGAAGTGGAAATGACTGAAATCAGCTCACTGCTTGCTGGTTGCAGCGCCATCGTTGCGCATCGAAAGGGCAATCCTCTCGGCCGTGCCGATTGGAATTTCGCCGACCACCGTCACCATCATCTCACCCTCAGGCGTAGTGAGGCGGCGGGAAACTGCGACAGTCGGCCCCAACTGCGTGCGGGTATCGGTCACTGTTGCACCGTTCAACGGCTCAAGAAACACTGAAAACCGCGCCAGCCCGTCGTCATACATCAGGCTGCTGACTTGAGTTTTGGTTTCGGAATCTTTGTGTGAAGTACTGCTGGTCAGCACGAAACCCGGAGGCAGCCAGTCGGAATGCCAGACCTGAGCCGTTTTCACGGCAGACGCCTTGTCACTATCAATAGTGACGGCCTTGCACTCGGCGCCAGCTTGAAGGTCTTTGTCCGACGGGACATCAGCGGTATCGAGGCTGGTGAACTGGAAACGCTCGAGTAGCTGCCCTTTATCGTTGAGCAACAACGACTTCAGTGGCAATCCGGTCTGTTTATCCAGATGCAGTTCGAAACCATAACGATGCTGGTCGCGAGGCGTCAACGATACGATGACCGCATCACGCCCGGCCACGCGCGACTTGCCGATGACGGCAAGCTCATACCAGTTTTTCAGCTTTTGGGGATCAAGCGAACGAGCGGTCGAGTTGGGAGAGTCTCCCAACCCCGCAATCAGAGTGCCGCTGACGCATTGAGTATGCCCATCAACACGCACGACTTCCTGAGCCGAGCCGTCGAGCTGAAGTAAACGCTCGCGGACCTGACCACTCTGGACACGATGCCAGATATTGTGGGTAGAAAAACTACCGTTACGCTCGTATACGAAAGTGCCTTGGAAGCTTTGCTGCTGCTCCGCCTGACCCAGGCGGATCAGCCAATCCTGGGCCTCGTCGGCATGGGCTGGAACAATGAACCAGCCGCTAAGCAGAAGCGAAAGTAGAGGTATGGCGCGCATGATCCTCCTTAACGGTTTTCCATGCTTGCTGCACGCGCATAAGGCAGAGCGCTTTCAGTACCTTTCAACGCAGCTTGCTGGGCATGCTGACGCAGATAGCCTGGCAGACGCTGATCGTGCCAGCCTGGCTGACCTTGCAGAACGCCGTTGGCCATCGGGCCTGTGGTTTCCGAGCTTTCTTTGTAGCCTGCCAGAACAGCCGGGCCTTTGACCTGAGGCGCAACCAGCGAAGGCTGATTGGACTGCTGGGCCAGTTCGACGCCAGCGATTTCGTCCTGGTTGTACAGGCGCACACCGGCCAGTACCGCAACGGTCACCGAAGCTGCAACGGCCAGACGACCCAGGTTGCGCCAAGGGCCGCGGGCTACTTTGGCTGGAGCCGTTTCGTCTTCCAGCGCAGCAGAAACTGCCGCAGCAATGTCCAGACGCGGAAGCAGCAGATCCTTGTGCATGGCTGCCCGAGCGATCTGATAACGAGCCCAGGTCTCACGGGTTTCAACATCGTCCAGTGCATTGATCACTCGACGCAATTCCAGTTCGTCCGCTTCGTTATCCATCACTGCGGACAGCGATTCCTGCAGGGCTTCACGACTCATGGCGTTCCTCTCTTGGCTGTCGCCGCTGTCTCAGTTTTCCTGCAACAACGGCTGCAGGGCTTTATCGATGGCCTCCCGAGCGCGGAAAATCCGGGAGCGCACGGTACCCACCGGACACTGCATGACGCTCGCAATGTCCTCGTAACTCAGACCATCGAATTCACGTAAAGTTAAAGCCGTACGTAAATCCTCTGGCAGTTGCTGAATGGTTCGATGGACGGTGCCTTCGATCTCATCCCGCAGCAACGCGCGTTCCGGCGATTCGAGATCCTTCAGGCCGTGATCGCCGTCGTAGAACTCTGCATCTTCGGAACTTACATCGCTATCCGGCGGCCGGCGGCCGCGTGAAACCAGATAGTTCTTTGCCGTGTTGATGGCAATGCGGTAAAGCCACGTATAGAACGCGCTGTCTCCGCGAAAGTTTCCTAGCGCTCGGTAGGCCTTGATAAAGGCTTCCTGAGCCACATCCTGGGCTTCATGGGTGTCGTGCACGAAACGCACGATCAACCCGAGAATTTTGTGCTGATATTTCAGCACCAGCAGATCGAAAGCTCGCTTGTCGCCACGCTGAACGCGCTCGACCAGCTGCTGATCCTCTTCCTGGGTTAGCATGAACACTCCTCGATAAGCATGGAGGAGGCTTGCATAACTAAACGACCAGACTTGCAAACATAGACTCGGGCTTTTCGCAAAAGTTCTCCCCCTCCAGGCAAGTTTCCTGCGGGCTCTGATTTGGCACGCACGAAAAACGCAGCGCGGGATAAACCGGCTGCGCGAATAATCTTGTCATCGGTTCGCCGGCAAAAACCCAATCGCAGGTTCTGCATTGAAGCCGACACTGTCCCGTGCTTCTGGCAACTGACTATTGATCTTGGGCCTCTGGCAAAAGTTCCAATTATTTATAGCCGTGCTGAAGCGACATTGAGCAACCGCGTGCTGAAAAAGCCTGTTTCATCCTCGATACAGTCGCCTTTTCCCAAAACGACAGAAAAAAACGTCCGACGAAACGTCAAGCTTTTGTCGTCACAGTAGTTTCACAATGCCATACGAGCTCGGCTATTGTGCCGCTCCACCCCTCTATATACTAGTGGGCTGTGTGGCTGTCTTGACTCGCCGATCCAGCTGTCCTGCGCCACCCCCGATCCGGGTCGCTTTGAGCGGAATCCTGAAATGAGCCAACAGTTTCAACACGATGTTCTGGTGATTGGCAGCGGCGCTGCCGGTTTGAGTCTCGCGCTGACCCTGCCGGGTCATTTGCGCATTGCCGTATTGAGCAAAGGTGATCTGGCCAACGGTTCGACTTATTGGGCCCAGGGCGGCGTCGCTGCCGTGCTGGACGATACCGATACTGTCGAATCCCACGTCGACGACACCCTGAACGCCGGCGGCGGTCTGTGCCATGAAGACGCGGTGCGTTTTACCGTCGAGCACAGCCGCGAAGCCATCCAGTGGCTGATCGACCAGGGGGTGCCGTTCACCCGCGACGAACAGTCCGGCACCGAAGACGGCGGTTTCGAATTCCACCTGACTCGCGAAGGCGGCCACAGCCATCGGCGCATCATCCATGCCGCGGACGCAACCGGCGCAGCTATTTTCACCACCCTCCTCGCCCAGGCCAGAGAGCGCAGCAACATCGAACTGCTGGAGCAGCGAGTTGCCGTTGATCTGATCACCGAACGCCGTCTGGGCATGAGTGGCGAGCGCTGCCTCGGCGCCTATGTGCTGAATCGCGCGACCGGCGAAGTCGACACCTACGGCGCACGCTTCGTGATCCTCGCGTCCGGCGGCGCGGCCAAGGTCTACCTCTATACCAGTAACCCCGACGGCGCTTGCGGTGACGGCATCGCCATGGCCTGGCGCTCGGGCTGCCGAGTGGCGAACCTGGAATTCAACCAGTTCCACCCCACTTGCCTGTATCACCCACAGGCCAAGAGTTTCCTGATCACGGAAGCCTTGCGTGGCGAAGGTGCGCACCTGAAGCTGCCCAACGGTGAACGGTTCATGCCGCGCTTCGACAAACGTGCCGAACTGGCGCCACGCGACATCGTCGCACGCGCCATCGACCATGAAATGAAGCGGCTGGGCGTCGACTGCGTGTATCTCGACATCAGCCACAAGCCTGAAGCCTTCATCAAAAGCCACTTCCCGACCGTCTACGAACGTTGCCTGGGTTTCGGCATCGACATCACCAAGCAGCCGATTCCGGTCGTACCGGCAGCGCACTACACCTGTGGTGGCGTGATGGTTGACCAGCACGGTCGTACCGACGTGCCGGGGCTGTACGCCATCGGCGAAACCAGCTTCACCGGCCTGCACGGGGCCAACCGCATGGCCAGCAACTCGCTGCTCGAATGCTTCGTTTATGCCCGCTCGGCGGCTGCGGACATCCTTGCACAACTGGATGACGTCACCGCGCCAACCGCCCTGCCCGAGTGGGACGCCAGCCAGGTCACCGATTCCGACGAAGACGTGATCATCGCCCACAACTGGGACGAGCTGCGCCGCTTCATGTGGGACTACGTGGGGATCGTGCGCACCAATAAGCGCCTGCAACGAGCGCAGCACCGCGTGCGTCTGTTGCTGGACGAGATCGACGAGTTCTACAGCAACTATAAAGTCAGCCGCGACCTGATCGAGCTGCGTAATCTGGCGCAAGTCGCCGAACTGATGATCTGCTCAGCCATGGAGCGCAAGGAAAGTCGCGGCCTGCATTACACCCTCGACTACCCGAACCTGCTGCCCGAGGCGCTCGACACTATTCTGGTGCCGCCCACCTACGCCGGCTGAACTTGAGCCGCACTCGCAGGCGTCGGTGCACATCCGCTGCCTGCGAGTCTCGCGGTACACAGATCGAGCGCACCCGCCGCTCCCCGCGCAAACGAAAGCGCAGCACCACGATCAACGGCAACGCCAGGCTGTCAGGGCGCAGTTGGACTGCTTGCCAGCCGCCCGCCTGATTCCACAATTGCCAGCCATCGGCATCGCGGCGCAATCGGCAAAAAGCCTGCGGATGCGTCAGCAGAATCTGCCGTGGCAACACCCACACGGCGTGCAGCAGACAGGCGAAAGCCCCGAGCAGACAGGCCCAGAGTGGAATCGACAGGAGAAACAACACACCCAGCGCGAACGCCTGGGTCAACAGATACGCCGCCAGCAACTGCCGAGAGGCATGCCAGCGGCATTCGAACGTATTACTTGGGCTGAACACGGTCCAGGATCATCCGGACCATGCGCTGCAGCTCAGGGTCTTCGGACTCACTGCGCTCCATGAACCAGCCGAACATGTCCTGATCCTCACAGGTCAGCAGACGGACATACAAGTCGCGATCGACCTGGTTGAGGTGCGGATAGACCTCTTTCACGAACGGCACCAGCAGCACGTCAAGTTCCAGCATGCCACGGCGGCTGTGCCAGAAGAGGCGATTGAGTTCAACTTGTTCGACCATGGAGCCCTCCTCAAATAGGCGCGCAGTATACAGCCCCGGCGCGGGTCGCACAGTCGGCTTTGGTCGGGCACCACCGATCCTTTATCAACTACCCATTTCAACAACGCGCCCTTATGATGTGCCCCAGACTTTTTTACCCTGCGATGACCCATGGCCGATTCTGCTTTTTTCTGCACCCTGTCTCATGAAGGCGTACTCGCGGTTCGCGGCGTGGATGCCGGCAAATTCCTGCAAGGCCAATTGACCTGCAACATCAATTACCTCAGCGACAGCCAGGCCAGCCTGGGCGCGCGCTGCACGCAAAAAGGCCGGATGCAGTCGAGCTTCCGCATTCTGCTCGAAGGTGACGGCGTGCTGCTGGCAATGGCCAGTGAACTGCTGGAGCCACAACTGGCTGACCTGAAAAAGTACGCGGTGTTCTCCAAGTCCAAACTGACCGACGAAAGCGCCGCCTGGATGCGTTTTGGCCTGGAGCACGGCGACGCCGCGTTGGCCAGCCTGGGTCTGAACCTGCCAGGCGAAACCGACAGCGTGGTGCGCAACGCAGGCCTGATCGCGATTCGCGTCTCGCCGGATCGCGCCGAACTCTGGGTACCGGCCGATCAAGCCGATGCCATCAAGGCCAAACTGTCCGCCGCCCTGCCTGAAGGCGAATTGAACCAATGGCTGCTGGGGCAGATTCGCGCCGGTATCGGTCAGGTCATGCCGACCACCCGCGAGTTGTTCATCCCGCAGATGCTCAACCTGCAGGCCGTCGGTGGCGTGAGTTTCAAGAAAGGTTGCTACACCGGCCAGGAAATCGTCGCGCGCATGCAGTACCTGGGCAAGCTCAAGCGTCGCCTCTATCGCGTAGAACTTGACGCGACTGAACTGCCAGAGCCGGGCACCCCGCTGTTCGCCCCAAGCCACAGCAGCGCCATCGGCGAAGTGGTGATTGCCGCCCGCGCCGCAGAAAAGATTGAACTGCTGGCGGTGTTGCAGGCCGAAGCTGCCGAAGCGGGTGATCTGCACCTGGGCGCCCTTGAGGGGCCAGCCCTGCATTTGCTCGACCTGCCCTACGAACTGGATCGCGACCGCGAAATCCAGCGCTGATCGCAGCTTTTGTTGCAACACCCTAGAGAATCTACATGAGCGAGCTGGCGGATAAGGTCCAACAGGATTTGGTTGAGGCCATCGATAACGATGACCTGGTTCTGCCAACGTTACCGGAAGTGGCCCTGCAAATTCGCAAGGCCGCCGAAGACCCGGAGATCAGTGTCAGCGACCTGAGCAAAGTGATTGGCCGCGACACGGCGCTGTCGGCACGCCTGATCAAAGTGGTCAACAGCCCGTTGCTGCGCGCGACCCAGGAAGTCACCGACCTGCACACCGCGATCACCCGACTGGGGGTGAACTACAGCAGCAACCTGGCGATCGGCCTGGTGATGGAACAGATCTTCCACGCCCGCTCCGAGGTGGTCGAACAGAAGATGCGCGAAGTCTGGCGCAAGAGCCTGGAGATCGCCGGCGTCAGCTACGCCCTGTGCCGTCGGCACACCCAACTCAAACCTGATCAGGCGGCGTTGGGCGGGCTGGTGCATCAGATCGGCGTATTGCCGATCCTCACATACGCCGAAGATCACTACGAACTGCTTTCAGACCCGGTCAGCCTCAACCATGTGATCGACCACATTCACCCGCTGCTGGGCGACAAGTTGTTGCGGGTCTGGGAATTTCCCGAGCAACTGGTGGCGTTGCCGGGGCTGTATCTGGATTTCAAACGCGACTCGGCACACCTCGATTACGTCGATCTGGTGCAGGTGGCGAGCCTGTATTGCCACAAGGACAGCGATCATCCGATTGCGCGGATCGATCCGCTCAGCGTGCCGGCGTTCAGGAAGCTTGGGATCGATCCGGAGAACAAGGAATTGTGCGCGGATCTGGAAGAATCGCGGACGATGTTTTACTGATCCGGAACCGCGGCGCGGCCTTCGCGAGCAAGCCCGCTCCCACAGGGGATTTGTGTACGGCGTGGCCCCCCTGTGGGAGCGGGCTTGCTCGCGAAGAGGCCCGCACCAACACCACATTTATCCAGCAATAAAACTCACCCGAACCTTCAAACCGGCCTGCTCTCCATCGTGCAAGGTGATCTGCGCCAGATGCGCCCGGCAGATCTCTCCGACGATCGCCAGCCCCAACCCTGAGCCCGCAACCTGCTGATTGCGCCGATAGAAGCGTTCAAACACCCGATCACGCTCGTCCAGCGGAATGCCCGGCCCGTCATCTTCAACCTCAAGCACCGCGGGCGCCGCGACCCGCAGAATCACGTTGCCGCCCGGTGGCGTATGCGCCAGTGCGTTGTCCACCAGATTGCTCAGCAGTTCATTGAGCAACGTCGGCTCACCGCGCAGCCACACCGGTTCATCCGCCTCCAGCGCTAGCGCGACCCCGCGTGCATGAGCCAACGGCGCCATGGCCATGCCCAGCTCGCGGGCCAACTGACTCAGATCGAGCAGTTGCGCGCCGCCCTCGGCAATCGCCCGGGCACCGTTTTCCACCCGCGCCAGCGACAGCAGTTGATTGGCCAGATGGGTCAGGCGATCAGTGCTTTGCGCAGAGGATTCCAGGGTTGTGCGCCAGGTTTCCGCTTCAGTCGAACGCAGCCCCAGTTCCAGCCGCGCCTTCAACGCCGCCAGTGGCGTGCGCAGTTCGTGGGCGGCATCGGCGATGAACTGCGCCTGCCGCTCGAACTGCCCGCGCAAGCGTTCGGTGAAGTGATTGAGCGCGCGCACCAGCGGCCACAATTCATGTTGCACTTCCACCAGCGGCAGCGGCCGCAAATCATCCGGCTGACGCTCCTCCACCGCCGTGCGCAAACGCTCCAGCGGGCGCAGCGCGGCACTCACCGCAAACCACACCAGCAACAAGGCGCCGATGGCGAGCATGCCCAGACGCAGCAGCGTATCGGCCGCCAGACTGCGGGCCATGCTGACTCGCGCCTCGTCGGTTTCGGCGACACGGATTTCCGCCATGCCGTTCATGTTCGGTTCGGTGACCGCTTTGAGCAGGCTGACCACGCGCACGTTCTGCCCGCGATAGGTCGCGTTATAGAAGCGCGCGAGCGCTGGATAATCGTCGGTTCTCGGCGTACCGGGTGGTGGTCCGGGCAGGTTTTCGTAGCCGGAAATCAGCTTCTGGTGGATGTCGTTGACCTGGTAGTAAATCCGCCCGGCGCTGTCGTAAGCGAAGGTGTCCAGCGCCACGTAGGGCACGTCGGCGCTGAGCGTGCCGTCGCGCTGCGACAGGCCGGCGGCAATGGTTCGCGCCGAGGCCAACAGGGTTCGGTCGTAAGCCGTGTCGGCAGCTTCGCGCCCGTTCCAGTATGCGCTCAGACCACTGGCGAGCATCAACACCACCAGCAACAACGCGAGGTTCCACAGCAACCGCCAGCGCAGGCTGCTGGGCTTATGCATCGCGACTTTCCAGCAAGTAACCGAGGCCACGGAAGGTCACAATCGCCACCGGTTGGCCGTCGAGTTTCTTGCGCAGGCGATGCACGTAGATTTCGATGGCATCGGGGCTGGCTTCTTCGTCGAGACCGAACACCTGTGCGGCGAGTTGCTCCTTGCTCATCACCCGACCCGGGCGGGCGATCAACGCTTCGAGCACGGCTTGTTCGCGGGAGGTCAGAGTCAGCAGTTCTTCGCCGAGACTAAAGCGTCGGGTGTCGAGATCGTAGGCCAGCACGCCGCAGCGCTGCTGACGCTCGCCACCGAGCACACTGCGCCGCAACAGGGCTTTGACCCGGGCTTCGAGCTCGGTCAGTTCGAACGGTTTGGCCAGGTAATCGTCAGCGCCGAGATTCAAGCCGTGTACGCGGTCCTTCACATCGCTGCGCGCTGTCAGCATCAACACCGGCAGGTTCTTGCCACGTGCGCGCAGGCGCGCCAGCACCTCGAAACCGTCCATGCGCGGCAGGCCGACATCGAGGATCGCCATCGCGTATTCCTCGCTGCCCAGCGCCAGGTCGGCGGCCACGCCATCGTGCAACACGTCCACGGTCAGACCGGTGCTCTTGAGCGCCTGGGCGACGCTTTCGGCCAGTTGCAAATGGTCTTCGACGAGCAGAACACGCATGGATCTCTACCTCATTCAGGGATGGCCGACGCCATTCTTTGCCGCGGAGTTTACAGCCGCAACCGCCGCTGTGAAGCCCGAAACCCGCGAAATCCAGCTGAAAGGTTAGTGAAAGGTTAGCCCGTTAGAGTCCGGTCACGGACAGTTTCGACTGCCGTCGCTGCTGCCACACAGCGATACGAAAAACGCCTCGAAGCGTTTTCGACCAATAAGAACAATAAACGGAGTACACCCGCATGCCGTCCTTGCAGACCAAGGCTTCTACGCCTGTTCGTCCTTCTCGTTTGCGCCACGCCACCCTCGCCAGCACCGCTGCCCTCGCCGGTTTCTCACCGTTGAGCTACGCCGACTTCATCAAAGACAGTTCCGCCACCTTCGAAACCCGCAACATGTACTTCAACCGCGACTTTCGCGACGGCACCAGTGCCCAGCAAAGCAAGCGTGATGAATGGGCGCAGGGTTTCATGCTCAACCTGCAATCGGGTTACACCGACGGCACCGTGGGCTTCGGTGTCGATGCGCTGGGCATGCTCGGGGTCAAACTTGATTCGAGCCCGGATCGTACCGGCACCGGCCTGTTGCCGACCCACGATGACGGGCGCGCGGCGAACGAATACTCGAAAGTCGGCCTGACCGGCAAAGTGAAAATCTCCGCCACCGAACTGAAAATCGGCAGCCTGATTCCCGAACTGCCGATCCTCAAACCGAATGACGGGCGCATCCTGCCGCAGACGTTCGAAGGTGGTTTGCTGACCTCCAAGGAGATCAAGAACCTGACCTTCACCGGTGGGCGTCTGGAGAAAGCCAAGGATCGCGACAGCACCGATTTCGAGGACATCGCCCTCAACAACAAGAACAGCCGCTTCGCGGGCACCGTGGCCGGCAAGCATTTCGATTTTGCCGGCGTGGACTACAAGTTCACCGACAAGATCACCGGCAGTTACCACTTCGCCCAGCTCGACGAAGTTTATAACCAGCACTTCTTCGGTCTGGTCGCCTCGCGGCCGATGGGCCCGGGCACCTTCGCCACCGACCTGCGCTTTGCGGTCAGTGACGATCAGGGCGCGGCCCGGGGTGGCGAGATCGACAACCGCTCGCTCAACGGTCTGGTCAGCTACGCCCTGAGCGGCCACAAGTTCACCGCCGGTTATCAGCACATGTCCGGCGACAGCGCGTTCCCCTATGTCGATGGCAGCGACCCGTACCTGGTCAACTTCGTGCAGATCAACGACTTCGCCGGCGCCGAAGAACGCTCCTGGCAGGCGCGTTACGATTTCGACTTCGCCCGCCTCGGCATCCCTGGCTTGTCGTTCATGAGCCGTTACCTGAGCGGTGACAACATCAAGCTCAAGAATGGCGAAGAAGGCAAAGAGTGGGAGCGCAACACCGAGATCAAATATGTAGTACAAAGCGGCGCCCTGAAGGACGTTGCCGTACGCCTGCGTAATGCCACCTACCGTTCCAACTACTCCGCTCGCGATGCCGATGAAGTGCGTCTGCTGGTGAGCTATAGCGTTGCCCTTTGGTAATTCAGTACGTCCATAACAACAACTCCCAAGGAGACATAGATGAACTTATCACTGCGTAAAGTTGCTCTGGCCGCTGGCGTCATGCTCTTCGCCGGCCAATTGATGGCCGAACCGAAACGTCCGGAATGCATCGCCCCGGCCTCCCCCGGCGGTGGTTTCGACCTGACTTGCAAACTGGCGCAGAGCGCGCTGGTCAACGAAAAACTGCTGACCAAACCGATGCGCGTGACCTACATGCCCGGCGGTGTCGGCGCAGTGGCGTACAACGCGGTCGTCGCCCAGCGCCCGGCCGATGCCGGCACGCTGGTGGCGTGGTCCAGCGGTTCGTTGCTGAACCTGGCGCAAGGCAAGTTCGGTCGTTTCGACGAGACCAACGTGCGCTGGCTGGCCGCCGTCGGCACCAGTTACGGCGCCATCGCGGTGAAGAGCGATTCGCCCTACAAGACCCTCGACGATCTGGTCAAAGCCCTGAAGAAAGATCCGAGCTCCGTGGTCATCGGTTCCGGCGGCACCGTCGGCAGCCAGGACTGGATGCAGACCGCACTGATCGCCAAGGCTGCCGGAATCAACCCGCGTGACCTGCGTTACGTCGCCCTCGAAGGCGGCGGCGAAATCGCTACTGCACTGCTCGGCGGTCACATCCAGGTCGGCAGTACCGACATCTCCGACTCCATGCCGCACATCCAGAGCGGTGACATGCGGCTGCTCGCAGTGTTCGCCGACAAGCGCATCGACGAGCCGGAAATGAAAGACATCCCGACCGCGCGCGAGCAGGGCTACGACATCGTCTGGCCGGTGGTGCGCGGTTTCTACCTCGGGCCAAAAGTCAGCGACGAAGACTACGCCTGGTGGAAAGACGCCTTCGACAAACTGCTGGCCTCGGACGACTTCGCCAAGCTGCGCGATCAACGTGAACTGTTCCCGTTCGCCATGACCGGCCCGGAGCTGGACACCTACGTGAAGAAGCAGGTCGCGGACTACAAAGTGCTGGCCAAAGAGTTCGGCCTGATTCAGTGATCGTCTCTGTCTAGCGGCTGCGGCCTCGCGCATCGAGGCCTCGGCACAGGAGTTTCCCATGCTCTTACAACGCATTTTCGCCTCGGTGCTGTTGCTGGCCTGCGTTGGCCTGGCGCTGATGGCGTGGCCGTATCAAGCGGCTTTTTCTTATGAACCGGTCGGCCCGCGCGCCTTTCCTCTGCTGATGCTCGGCCTGATGGGCGTGGCGCTGCTGTACATGGTGTTCCGCCCGGCACCGATCAAACACAGCGAAGACGAGCCACCGCTGGATCGCGAAACCCTGACCAAGATCGGCATCTGCGTGCTGTTGCTGCTGGTGTTCGCCGGCCTGTTCGAACCGCTGGGCTTCATCCTCAGCAGCATCCTGATCGGCATCCCGATGGCGCGCCTGTATGGCGGTCGCTGGCTACCGAGCATTTTGGTGACAACGTTGATGGCCATCGGTCTGTACCTGCTGTTCGACCGTCTGATGGACGTTCCACTGCCTCTGGGCCTGCTCGACGTTCTGGAGAACTGATATGGATACTCTCGGTTATTTGGGTCAGGGCTTCGGCGTCGCGCTGAGTCCGTACAACCTGGTCACGGCCCTGGCCGGCACGCTGATCGGCACCGTGGTCGGGCTGTTGCCGGGCCTGGGTCCGATCAATGGCGTGGCCCTGCTGATCCCGATCGCCTTCGCCCTCGGCCTGCCACCGGAGTCGGCGCTGATTCTGCTGGCGGCGGTGTATCTGGGCTGCGAATACGGCGGGCGGATCAGCTCGATCCTGCTGAACATTCCGGGCGAAGCCTCCACCGTGATGACCACCCTCGACGGTTATCCGATGGCGCGCCAGGGTCTGGCCGGTGTCGCGCTGTCGCTGTCGGCATGGAGTTCGTTCATCGGTGCGTTCATCGCCACCTGCGGCATGGTGCTGTTCGCCCCGCTGCTGGCGAAATGGGCGATTGCCTTCGGCCCGGCGGAATACTTCGTGCTGATGGTGTTTGCGATCGTCTGCCTTGGCGGCATGGCCGGTGATCGTCCGCTGAAGACTTTTATTGCGGCGCTGATCGGGCTGTTTCTGTCGACCGTTGGCATCGACGCCAACAGCGGCGTATACCGCTTCACCGGCGACAACATTCACCTGACCGACGGCATCCAGTTCGTGGTGCTGGTACTGGGTCTGTTCTCGGTCAGTGAAATCCTCCTGCTGCTGGAAAAAACCCATCGCGGCCAGGAAGCGGTGAAAGCCACCGGACGCATGATGTTCAACTTCAAGGAAGCGGCGTCGGTGTTCGTGGTGAACATCCGTTGCGGCCTGCTGGGTTTCATCATGGGCGTGTTGCCGGGTGCCGGCGCGACGTTGGCCAGTGCCGTGGCCTACATGACCGAAAAACGCATCGCCGGTGCCAGCGGCAAATTCGGTCAGGGTGACGCCCGTGGCCTCGCCGCTCCTGAGACCGCGATCGGCGCTTCGGCCTGTGGCGCGCTGGTGCCGATGCTGACCCTCGGCGTACCCGGTTCGGGCACCACCGCCGTGATGATCGGCGCGCTGTCGCTGTACAACATCACCCCGGGGCCGCTGCTGTTCCAACAGCAACCGGACATCGTCTGGGGCCTGATCGCGTCGTTGTTCATCGCCAACATCATGCTGGTGATCCTCAACATCCCGATGATCCGCATCTTCACCCGCATCCTCGCCGTGCCGAACTGGGCACTGGTGCCGGTGATCGCGATCATCACCGGAATCGGCGTGTACGCCGTGCATGCGACCACCTTCGACCTGTTCCTGATGGTCGGCATCGGTATCTTCGGCTACATCCTGCGCAAGCTGGATTTCCCGTTGTCGCCGGTGCTTCTGGGGTTCATTCTCGGCGGGCTGATGGAGCAGAACCTGCGTCGTGCGCTGTCGATTTCCAACGGTGCGCTGGAAATCCTCTGGTCGAGCCCGATCACTTTCGGCGTGTGGATCCTGACCGCGATCATGTTGCTGATGCCGCTGCTGCGCATCTGGCGCAAACGTGCGGCGGCGCAACGCGCCATCGCCGATGTCTGATCGCTCCTCCCTCAGAAGCTGGTGGGCCACCCCGCTGGTCGGTCTGCTCGGCGGTTTTATCGCCAGCCAGATCGGCTGGCCGCTGCCGTGGATGGTCGGCTCGTTGCTGGCGATCATCCTCGTGCGCTGCCTGACCCCGTGGCAACTCACGGAAATCCCCGGCGGGCGTAAATGCGGCCAATGGATTGTCGGCATCGGCATCGGCCTGCACTTCACCCCGTTGGTGATGGAGCAGGTGCTGAGTCATTTCGGTTTGATCTTCTTCGGTGCGCTGGTCACCAGCCTGTCGGCGGTGGTCGGCGTATGGTTGATGCGCCGTACCGGCGAGGATCGCGCCACCGCATTTTTCTCGAGCATGCCCGGCGGCTCCGGGGAGATGGTTAACCTCGGCGCGCGCAATGGCGCGCTGCTCAGTCATGTCGCGGCGGGGCAGAGTCTGCGGGTGCTGGTGGTGGTGCTGTGCGTGCCGGCCGCGTTCAAGTATCTGCTGGGCGACGGCACGCCGATTTCCCACGCCGGCAACGTCGATTGGCGCTGGCTGGCGATTCTGTTTCCCACGGGCGCCCTGCTCGCCTGGCTCTGGCAGCGTTTGCGTCAGCCCAATCCGTGGCTGTTCGGGCCGCTGCTGGTCAGTGCCACGGTGAGCATTGCCTGGGATTTGCACATCGGCCTGCCGGACGGTGGAAGCCAGATCGGCCAGTGGCTGATCGGCAGCGGCCTGGGCTGTCACTTCAACCGACAGTTCTTCCGCCGCGCGCCGTCATTCATGGGCCGTACGCTGATCGGCACGGCGCTGACCATGTTGATCGCGACATTGGCGGCTTTGGGCTTGAGTGCGCTGACCCATCTGGATCTGCGTTCGCTGACGTTGGGCATGATGCCCGGCGGCATCGCCGAGATGAGCCTGACGGCGGAGACCCTGCAACTGTCGGTGCCGCTGGTGACGGCGATGCAGGTGATGCGGCTGCTGTTTGTGCTGTTTCTGGCGGAGCCGTTGTTCAAGTATTGGAACCGTAATCCCGAGTAACACCGATAGACCGAGTTGCCTTCTTCGCGAGCAAGCCCGCTCCCACATTGGTTATGTGCATGCCGCAAAACCAATGTGGGAGCGGGCTTGCTCGCGAAGGGGCCGGTCCGGTCAGCCGATCAAATCGGCGGCAGCCGCCACTCGATCGGCGCTTCGCCATTTTGCTCGAGAAACTTGTTGGTCCGGCTGAAATGCCCGCAGCCGAGGAAGCCACGATAAGCCGACAACGGCGACGGATGCACCGACGTCAGCACCAGGTGCTTGGTCGCATCGATCAGCTTCTGCTTGCTCTGCGCATGCGCGCCCCACAGCATGAACACCAGATGCGGCTGGCGTTCGCTGACCACTTCAATGATCCGGTCGGTGAAGAACTGCCAGCCCTTGTCCTTGTGCGCGTTGGCATTGGCCCGCTCGACGGTCATGGTGGTGTTGAGCATCAACACGCCCTGATCGGCCCAGCTCTGCAGGTAGCCGTGGTTGGGAATGTCGATGTTCAAGTCGCGCTTTAACTCTTTGTAGATATTGACCAGCGACGGCGGCGCCGGCACGCCCGGTTGCACCGAGAAGCACAAGCCATGGGCCTGGCCCGGGCCGTGATACGGGTCCTGGCCGAGGATCACCACTTTGACTTTATCCAGCGGAGTCGAATTCAGCGCGTTGAAAATCAGCGGGCCCGGCGGGTAGATTTCCTTGCCGGCCGCCCGCTCCTGCTGCAGAAAATTGCGCAACTCTGCCATATAAGGCTGGTCGAATTCAGCACGCAGTGCCTCCTTCCAGCTCGGTTCGAGTTTGATACGGTCGTCAGCAGTCATGGTCATACCCGGCAAAAACAATGGGGCGAACCCTAGGAAAGCCGACCACGCTTGTCAATTGATCTGACACAGATCCGGCACTTTCCCACACAGCGATCATACTGATCGTTCAAATTCCCGATCGAGGTCACGATGAATCTGCACTTCGAAGAACTCACCGGCACCGACGGCGCCCGCCTCGGGATCGCCAGCCTGGATGCTGAAAAGTCGCTCAACGCGCTGTCCTTGCCGATGATCAACGCCCTGAGCGACAAACTGAACACCTGGGCCAAGGACCCACAAATCGTCTGCGTGCTGTTGCGCGGCAACGGCGCCAAGGCGTTCTGCGCCGGCGGCGAAGTGCGCAGCCTGGTGGAGGCCTGCCGGACCCACCCCGGTGAAGTCCCGCCACTGGCGGCGCAGTTTTTCGCCGCCGAGTATCACCTGGACTACAGCTTGCACACCTACCCCAAACCGCTGGTCTGCTGGGGCCACGGTTACGTGCTCGGCGGCGGCATGGGCCTGTTGCAAGGCGCGAGCACGCGGATCGTCACGCCGAGCAGTCGCCTGGCGATGCCGGAGATCACCATCGGTCTGTATCCGGACGTCGGGGCCAGTTGGTTTTTGTCACGGTTGCCGGGCAAGCTCGGCTTGTTCCTCGGTCTGACGGGTGCACACATGAACGGCCGCGATGCGATCGATCTGGATCTGGCCGACCGTTTCCTGCTTGAAGAGCAGCAACCGCAGCTGATCGAAGGCCTGCTGCAACTCAACTGGCAGGAACAGACCGATATGCAGCTCAACAGTCTGTTCAAGGCCCTGCAACAGGAAGCCGTCGGGCAGATGCCCGAGGCGCAATGGCTTCCGCGGCGCCAACAGATCGATGAACTGCTCGACGTCAGCGACGTCACCTGTGCCTGGAAAGCCATCAGCCTGCAACGCGACAGCAGCGACCCGCTGATCGCCCGCGCCGCGAAAACCCTGAGCGAAGGCTCACCGCTGACCGCGCATCTGGTCTGGGAACAAATCCTCCGCGCCCGGTATCTGTCGCTGGCCGAAGTGTTTCAGATGGAATACACACTGAGCCTCAATTGCTGTCGGCACCCGGAATTCAGCGAAGGGGTACGGGCGCGATTGATCGACAAGGATCAGAAACCGCACTGGCATTGGCCGGACATCAATAACGTCCCGGACGCGGTGGTCGAGGCGCATTTTCACAAGGTCTGGGAAGGTCGGCATCCGTTGGCGGATCTGACGCAATACTGAACGCCCGGTAAATCGCAGGCACAAAAAAAGCGGCGCTCAATGCGCCGCTTTTTTGTTTGTGGATGATTACCAGCGACCGCCTCGCCCGCCGTGATCACCGCGGTTACCGTGATGATCACGGCCACCCCGGTCACGATCCCAACCCCCACCACGGTGCCCGTCCCAGCGCCCGCGATCGTTGTCGTGCCAGCGGCGGCTCTCGTAGTAGCGTGGCGCTGGCTGGTAGTAACGCGGCGCCGAGTAGTAACGCGGAGCCGGTTGGTAGTAACGCGGGGCCGCCTGGTAGTAGCGCGGGGCCGAGTAATAGGTGCTGCCGCCGCTGTAATAGGTGCCGCCAGTGTTGTAGTACGCCGGAGCGGGTGAGGTGTAGACCTCCGAGCTGTAATAACTGTCTGCGTAGGAGTAGGGAGCGCAACCGGCAACGGAAAACATCATCGCAGCAAGTAGAAGAATTCGTCGATACATGGCGGCCTCCTGGACCGCGGGTAGCCACACCAGCGACGCTGGCAGGCATCAGTCGTTTATTCGGTGACTGACGAAACATCTGACAGCGTTTTCCGAATCTGGTGCGCTTCCGTAACAAGTTGAAACATGTGATTGATGAAATCCTGTTCATTTGGAAACCACTGTCATTCAGCCGCCGATCAGTGGTGCCCACCGTGATAGCCGCCGCCGTGATAGCCGCCGCCGTGATAACCGCGTCCGTAACCGCCGCGGTAGCCGTAGCCGCCGTAGTAATAATGAGCACCGCCGTAGTAACGCGGTCCGTAATATCCGCCGTAGTAATACGGCGAGTAATACCCTGGATAATAAGACGTGGCGGGATAAGTATCGTAGGGACCGGCATAGTAATAACACCCGGACAGGCCTGAACCGAGCACCGCTCCCAGCAGCACTCGACGTAACAGTTTTGAAATACCCATGACGGCCTCCTGAAAGACCCACGGCCGCAGCAGGACAGCGCAGCCGACACAGTTTTGACTGTCAGGTCCGGGGCAAGTGCCGGGCGCGCAAAGGCTTCAGATCAGCGGTGTCAGTCACACTGAAAATCCTCTGTGGGAGCGGGCTTGCTCGCGAAAGCGGTGGGTCAGTGATGAATCACTGACTGACAGGACGCCTTCGCGAGCAAGCCCGCTCCCACTGTTGCCCTGCGTAATGCCCAGGAATACATCGGTGCCACCACCGTACGTGCTGATGACACCTTGCATACCCTGCTGTCTCGGGCCGATCATGCGATGTAGCAGGCCAGACAAACTGGCCGTAACCGCAATTGCGTGGAAATGCCTTACTCGTCCTATGCCTGATTCCGACATCAAACCCGACCTCTGCCCGGCCTGCGGCGCGCGCAACGACTGCACCCTGGCTGACCCGCGCACCGCCGACCAGGCCTGCTGGTGCTATGCCGTGAGCATCGATCCGGCAGTGCTTGAAGCCTTGCCCGCAGCGCTGCGCAATCAATCCTGTCTGTGCCCGCGCTGCGCGCAGGTCGAGGCGCAACTGCAAGCAGCGGCGCGGCCGATCCCGTAAGATACGCGGCCCTTTATCCGCCGATTCCTGACCATGCGCGTCGACCGTTTCCTCAGCAACCTGCCCCGCTACAACCGTCAGCAGGTTCGCCTGTTGCTGGTGGAAAAGCGCGTGCGGATCGACGGAAAAGTCGTCAGCGACCCGCACAGCGAAGTGTTGGAATTCAGCCGCGTCGAAGTCGACGAAGAAGTCTTGCAACTCGGCAAACCGGCACGCTACTTCATGCTGCACAAGCCGCCGGGGTGCGTCAGTGCCACTCGCGATCCGCAGCACCCGACCGTGCTTGATCTGATCGATGAACCGGACAAGGACGACCTGCACATCGCCGGTCGCCTCGACTTCAACACCACCGGGCTGATGCTGATCACCAACGATGGCGGCTGGTCGCGACGGCTGACCCAACCGCAGACCAAACTGCCGAAGGTCTATTACGTCGAGACCGAACAGGAGATCGGGCCGGAGTATGCAGTCACGTTTGCCGAGGGCATCTACTTCGCCTTCGAAAACCTGACCACGCAACCGGCGCAACTCGATGTACTCGGCCCGCGAGTGGCGCGCCTGAGCATCGTCGAGGGTCGCTACCATCAGGTGAAGCGCATGTTTGGTCACTTCAACAACAAAGTGTTGCGCCTTCACCGCGAATCCATGGGCCCGCTGTCGCTGGATAACGCGCTAAAACCGGGCGAGTACCGCGCTTTGCGCACCGAAGAGATCCATTTGTTCTAAGCCGGCGACCGCTCAGCAGAAGTTGTCGAACAATTTACCAAAGGCACTTGCGCGATCCCTTTCCCACTGCTTGAATCAGGACGTCGGCCAAATTGTGACCGATTAGTCACACCATACCTCTAAGAAACTTTTTGCCGGTCGTCAGCCCTCTGGGTTGCGCCTCAGCCGGCAGACTGCCCGCCAATAACAACACCCGTCGACCGCAGTCATGGATCGACATGGGCCAAGCAAATTCCAGGCGTATGCCTACCTGTCACAAAGCTCGTGCAATCTCTATTTGCGCGCATACCCGCTTGCTTGCCAGGAGTCTTATGACATGAGGCCAGAAATCGCTGTGCTGGATATACAGGGTCAGTATCGGGTTTACACGGAGTTCTATCGCGCAGACGCCGCAGAAAAGACCATCATCCTGGTCAACGGCTCGATGGCCACGACTGCGTCGTTTGCACAGACTGTGAAAAACCTGCACCCGCAATTCAACGTGGTTTGCTACGACCAGCCCTACGCGGGCAGGTCGAAAATCCACAACCGTCACGAGAAACATCTGACCAAGGAAGTCGAAGGGCAGATCCTGCTGGAGCTGATCGACCACTTCGGCGCCGAACACGTGCTGTCGTTTTCCTGGGGCGGCGCAGCCACCCTGGTTGCCCTGTCACACCAGCCGCGGCGTATCGAGAAAGCCGTGATCAGCTCGTTCTCGCCGGTGATCAACGCACACATGCTTGATTACCTGGAGCGCGGTGTCGATTACCTCGGCCAGCGCGACGGCGACCGCGTCGGGCACCTGGTCAACAGCACTATCGGCAAACACCTGCCGTCACTGTTCAAGCGCTTCAACTATCGCCACGTCAGCAGCCTGGCCGAGCACGAATACGGGCAGATGCACTTCCACATCAGTGACGTGCTGCACAGCGATCGCCAGTGCTATTTGAATGCGGCGAAAAAGATCAACGTGCCGGTGCTGTTCCTCAACGGCGAATGGGATGAATACACCGCCGCCGAAGACGCCCGGATATTCGGCAACCATGTGGCGCACAGCACCTTCACCACGCTGCAGGCCACCGGCCACTTCCTCGACATGGAACACAAGGCTGCATGCCGCGATAGCCAGAACGCCTTGCTCGGTTTCCTGAAACCCTCACCGCAGTCGAGCCGAACGCGTTACGCGTTCGTTCAGGATCACCATGCATTGGCCATTTGAAAAAGCGTCGTCGCGAGCGAGTCTGTGGGGTTGAAAAACCAGCATTGATTGCCCTGCAGATTTGCCCGCGAATGACCGTTTTCAATGCTGTAACGCGCTGCGAGCAAAAGAAAAACTTCAAATCTGCGCCCGACTCTGGTACAAAGTCAGCCGCTCTGAGCGGGTATAGTTTAGTGGCAAAACGAAAGCTTCCCAAGCTTTAGTTGAGGGTTCGATTCCCTCTACCCGCTCCACTCAATCAGGTCCCACGTCGTGTTATGACGGGGGATGCAGGAACAGAAAAAACCGGCCTACAGGGCCGGTTTTTTTGTGTCCGGGATTTGATGTCGGCTACTTGGTCGGCACCGAACCATTATGCAACACACCGTTTATTGCAGATGCACCAGCCCTCTTTACGCTTTGATCGTTACTAACGACGAAGCGCTGCCTGCTCAAAGGGATGATCCCCATGCATGGGCTTCCCAATCGGTATTAGCAGAGCCGCTCTTGGGCTTTGACTGATTGGAAGGCGCGGCAGTTCGGTAAGTCCGAAGCACCGCCGGTAAATCACCTTTCACTCAAGAGGGTTTCCATCAGTGCAGGAAAACAAAAAATCTGGAATGACGGGGGAAGAGCAGGCTATCTGGAATGATGCGATCAGGTTTGCTCGATCAAACAAGAAGGCGATTGGCAAGCGGCTCACGGCGCAAACCAAGTATCCACCCGAAGAAGAACCTGTTTCGGTTTTCATGGCGGGGTCGCCGGGCGCTGGCAAAACGGAGGCGTCATTAGCTCTGCTGAACCTTTTCTCCGATACGCCCATCTTGCGAATTGATCCAGACGAACTCAGATATGAATTTGAAGCCTATCAAGGTGGCAATGCCTGGCTTTTCCAAGGCGCCGTTTCGATTCTGGTTGGAAAGCTGATTGATCTGGCTCTGGATCGAAAGCAATCCTTCCTGTTGGATGGAACACTTTCGAATATCGAAATCGCAAGGAAAAATGTGCAGCGGTGCCTCCACAAAGGGAGATTTGTGCAAATTCTCTACGTCTACCAAGACCCTAGCCTGGACTGGTCCTTTGTCAGAGCCCGCGAGGAAGTTGAAGGACGCAGGATTCGACCGGAGCATTTCGTCGACCAATACTTTGCAGCGCGTGACGTGGTAAACACGCTTAAGCTAGAGTTTGGCAAAGACCTGCATGTCGATCTGCTTGTGAAGCATATTGATAATTCTGGACGCCTCTACAAGGCTGGTGTCGACAAGATTGACTACCATATCCCCGAGAAGCATACGAGACACGAACTGATGGCCATGCTTGGGATCAATTACGGAGCAACCGCATGAAACTCGGATCCACAAAGGAGTCCACGAGTCCATTCGCAGATTTCATTCGCAATGCGAAATCGGAAGAAAAAAAGCGCGTTTACAGCGAAGTGCTGAGCGAAGCCACCAAAAAACAGAATGATCTGATGTTGGCGGCGCGTGAAAAGCAGACCTGATCACATCACTGATATTCAAAAAGCCCGGCCCTTTGCCGGGCTTTTTTATTCTCACTGTTCCGACATTACAGATCCACAACACACCGACGATTCTCACCTTCCCCACGACCCGCTAGCATTTCCCCCATCACCCACCACCCTCCCCCTGCGCGGCCATCGACGAATACGCGTTTTGACTTTCGAGGGACTCCATGGCGCGGCCTCTGTGCCGCTGATGACCGAACTCAAAAGAGTATTTCCCCCATGACGCAAAATATTTACGACGACCCGGAGTTTTTCCAGGGTTACAGCCAGATGAACCGCTCCATCGGTGGCCTCGATGCCGCGCCGGAGTGGCCGGAGCTCAAGGCGTTGCTGCCATCGATGCACGACTTGAACGTGGTCGACCTCGGCTGCGGCTATGGCTGGTTCAGCCGCTGGGCCAGTGAGCACGGCGCCGCCAATGTGCTGGGGCTGGATGTCTCGGAAAAGATGCTGGAGCGCGCGCGCGAAACCACTGAGGCGGCGAACATCCGCTATGAACGTGCCGACCTTGAACATCTCGACTTGCCGGCCTGCAGTTTCGATCTGGCCTACAGTTCGCTGGCGCTGCACTACATCAAGGATCTGACCGGACTGTTCGCTCATCTGTACGCGGCGTTGAAACCGGGTTCGCATTTTGTGTTCTCCATCGAACACCCGATCTTCATGGCCCCGCGCAATCCAGGCTGGCTGGTCGACAGCGATGGCCACAAGCGCTGGCCGCTGGACAGCTATCAGATGGAGGGCGAGCGGGTGACCCACTGGCTGGCCGACGGGGTGATCAAGCAGCACCGCACGATGGGCACGCTGTTGAATTCGTTGATCGCGGCGGGTTTTGCCATTCGCCATGTCAATGAATGGGGGCCGAGCGATGCGGAGGTGGCGGCGCAACCAGCGCTGGCTGAAGAGCGGGAGCGGCCGATGATGTTGTTGGTGGCGGTGCAGCGCTAATCTGAGCTGAGCAAACAATATGTGGTGAGGGGATTTATCCCCGATGGTTGCGTAGCAACCGCTTAAAGGGCCTGCTGCGCAGTCCATCGGGGATAAATCCCCTCACTACAGGTGGCTGAAGGCTGGCTTCACCGAGTCGCGACGATGAACAGCCGCGGAAACGGCAACAGCACCGAACCATCCGGCAACGCCGGATAAGCCTCGGCAACCACCGCCATATACTGCGTGAGATATTGCGCCCGTTCCTCTTCAGTCAGCGGGTTCAAAAACGGAATCAAGCCACTGCCCTTGAACCACTCCACCACCCCCGCCGCTCCACCTGACAACTGATGGTGATAGGTGGTGCGCCACACATCGACCCGCGAGCAGTGCGGACGCAACATCGAGAAGTATTCGCTGGCACTCGCCATGTCGGTGCGCTGCCCGGCGGCGCCAGCCAGTTTGGCGGCCCATGGGCCATTGGCGGCGACTTCACGCATCAGTCGGTGGGAAGGCTCGTTGAGGTTATCCGGCATCTGGATCGCCAGACTGCCACCGTCCGAAAGTTTAGCCGCCAACGCCGGCAGCAATGTCCCGTGATCCGGCACCCATTGCAGCACTGCATTGGCGAAGATCACATCGAACGGCCCTTGATCCGCCCAACTATCGATTTCTGCGACCTCGAACTGCAACTGCGGCAGGCGCTTGCGCGCGGCGTTGACCATGTCCGGCGAACTGTCGAGCCCCCTGACCTGGGCCTGCTCAAAACGCTGCACCAGCAGCTCGGTGGAGTTACCCGGACCGCAACCGATATCGACCACCGATCGCGCCTGAACCGTGGGAATCGCCGCCAGCAGATCACGTGCCGGGCGGGTGCGTTCATCTTCGAAAGCGACGTATTGTCTGGCGGACCAACTCATTGCGTTCTCCTGTCGGGACATTCGTGCGGTTCGTCACAATACAGGCAGCGCTGCGCGCAGTTCCAGACAGGCTTATTGCAAGGGATGTCTTCACCCTCACAATTATTGGCAGACGTCATTTGTAAGTAGAATTTTCACCGCGCCCCGGATGTCTGAATTTCAAGCTCTCCCAATAAGGAACACCGCAATGAAATTCGCGAAAATCTCCCAGACCCTGGCCCTCTGGGCCGGTAGCCCGAAAACCTTCATGGGCGCATTGATCCTGATTTTTCTGTGGGGTTTGAGTGGGCCGATTTTTGATTTCAATGACACCTGGCAACTGATCATCAACACCTCGACCACGATCATCACTTTTCTGATGGTGTTCCTGATTCAGAACACGCAGAACCGTGATACCGACATCCTGCATCTGAAACTCGATGAGTTGTTGCGGGTGAACAAGGAAGCGCAGAACGCAATGCTCGGCCTGGAATCGCTGGATCTCAAACAACTCGAGGCGCTGCGCAAGCATTACCGCAGCCTGGGGGAAAGCGAGGTGTTCAACCTTGAGGGGCTGGGGGAGAAGAGCAAGCCGAAGCAGGATTTGAATGACTGCTAAGTAAAGTTGAACAAAGCAAAAGATCGCAGCCTGCGGCAGTTCCTACACCGTTCTATGTAGGAGCTGCCGCAGGCTGCGATCTTTTGATTGGCAGTTGGTGTCAGCGACTGGCTTGCAGCGCCCGCGCCATTTCCAGATGGCTTTGCAGTTTTGGCAGCGTCTCGTCGGCAAATGCCTTGATTTCCGGTACGTCGGTCGACTGCGCTTCCTGCTGGATCTGCTGGATGGCCTCTTCGGTCGCTTTCACCTGGCTCGCGGCGTAGGCCTGATCGAAGGTTTCGCCTTCTTTGACCTGCGGGATCATGGTTTTGGCTTTGTCGGCGATTTCTTCACGGGGCGCGACCGGCAGATCGAGTTTCTTCGCGATCTTCGCCAGATGCTGGTTGGCCGTGGTGCGGTCATTGATCACAACGATGGTGTAATCCTTGACCTCTTTGGATTCGGATTTCTGGTGCGCCAGACGGCTGGCTTCGATGTCGGCCATGCCTTTGGCGGACGCATCGTTGATGAAGTCGGCAGGCGACTGGGCGAATGCTGTGCCCGCGAACAATCCCAACAGTGTGGCAAAACTGAAACGACGTATCTGGGTGGCCATCCGGCTCATGGTCGCGCCCTCCTATCTCTGCAAATTCAAGCGGGGGCTTGCGCCCCCGCCTCTCAATCAAAACTACCTCACCGACTACTTCGACTTCTGAGCTGGCTTGCGGCCCATTTCGGTTTTCGCAGGCTCTTTGTCGACCGTCGTGGTGGTGGTTTTCCCACCTTTGCGACCGGCTTCAGACGCCTTGGTTCGATCGTTGGCGAAGTTTCCCGAGTTCGAGTTTCTTGAATTAGGCATGATTCTCTTCCTCTTGGTGTTGATCGTTGGCGAGCAGATGCCCGCCTAGATTGAGAATTGCCGGACTGCCAAAGGTTTAGAAAAGTTGCCCGCGCCGCGACGAACGGCGCGCACTGTTTCAGCTATCCACCGCCCGATGATTGAGGCGTTTGGCGGCGTACATCGCTTGGTCGGCATGCCGGAACAATTGTTGCTCCTCACTGCCATGTTCGGGATAACGGGCCACGCCGATGCTCGGTTCGATGTACAGGTTGTGACCGTCCAGGCGCATCGGCTGCACCAGCACCTGGCGGATTTTTCCGGCCACGATGTCGGCGTCTTCAGCGGCGTGAACGCTGTGCAACAGCACCACGAATTCGTCGCCACCGATGCGCGCCACGGTATCGGTGTCGCGTACGCAGCCCTTGAGCCGACTCGCCACCGTTTGCAGCAGCATGTCGCCGACCGCATGGCCAAAGGTGTCGTTGACCTGTTTGAAACGATCCAGATCGACATACAGCAGCGCCATGTTTCCCGAGGTTTCACGGGCAGCGGCCAGCGCAGCCTTGAGGCGGTCTTTGAGCAACCCGCGATTGGGCAACTGGGTCAGTTGATCGTATTGCGCCATGCGCTTGAGCCGCGCGTGCAGCTGCTGGCGCTCGATGGCGGTGGCGACCTGGGCGCAGACGTATTGCAGCAGTTCCTTGTCCTGCTCGGTATAACGCTCACCGCCCGGCAGGCTTTTGACGATCAGCGCACCGATGGTGCCGTTCTTCGAATTCAGCGGCACACCGAGCCAGCACGGTGAGTCCTGCCCCGCCACCAGCGCGGCGAAGTCGGGCGAGGCGTCGGGGCTGTCCGGCGTCAGCAGAATCGGCTGACCGCTGCGGATGACCTCCGCACACAAACGCCCGGTAACGGTGCCCGGTTGCTCGGGCTGCAATTCGTGATCGTCGACGTGATAGGGAAAATTCAGCTGCGCACAGTGCTCGTCGTACAGCGCCACGGAGAAATTCAGCGCCGGCAGCCATTCGCCGATGATCAGGTGGATGCGTTTGAACAGCGCCAGCAAGTCTTCGGCGACATGCGCCGCCTCGGAAATCGCATACAGCGCAGCCTGACGCGATTCCGCCTGCTTGCGCTCGGTGATGTCGCGGGCCACGGCGATGCGTAGCTGATCGACCTCCGACCAGCGCGCCGACCAGAGGATGTTGACGATGCGGCCATCCTTGCGCACGTAACGGTTTTCAAAGTTGTGCTTGGGTTCGCCGCTCATGATGTCGTGGGCGGCGGCCAAGGTGCGCTGGCGGTCTGCGGGATGCACCAGTTCGATCATCGAACGGCCGATCAACTCGTCAGGCGTATAACCAAAAATACGCTCGCAGGCAGCACTGACAAAAACGAAACGGCCCTGCCTGTCCACCGCGCAGACGGCATCGAGCAACAGGTCCATATAACTCGCCAACGGCGCGGAATTTCGGCTTTCCATGGTTCAGCGTGGGTGTCCGGACAATGCAGCACTGTTCAACCATCCCTGACCCTTTGTTCACGCATCCCTGCACACAACTTCAAGCCTTGTTCGGCAGCAATCCCGGTAGTGCGTGCATCAGTGCGTTGATCGCAAAACCGATGAACATCACGCCACACAAACGCGTGATCATCAGCTCGTGGCGCTGATACAGCGTGCGCACCCGTCGGGCGCCGACAACGCCGATCAAGATAGCGTAAGCCAGCAATCCGCCGAGAAAGCTCAGGGCGATCAGCGCCGGCAACATCGACCAGTTGAGCAGTTCGGCGCGGCTCGACAGCAGCGCGGTAAACGTCGCCACCGCCACCGGGTACGCCTTGGGATTGGTCAGGCCGAACAGGATGCCGTGCCAGAACGGCTGACGCGCCGCGCCCTGCGGCTGATCAGCGCTGCGCCGCTGGGCTCGCACTGCGCGCCAGCCAAGCCAGAACAGGTACAAGCCGCTGAGCACACCCAGCACATCGAATGCGGTGCTGCCGATCTCGCGGGCACCGACGATGGCGATCAGCGCGGTGCTGCACCAGACCACATCGCCAAGCAAATGCCCACAGAGAAACCCGGCCCCGGCCCGTCGCCCATGCGCCGCGCCAATGCCGAACACTGCCAGAACGCCCGGCCCGGGCGTGATGCCGTAAATGAAACCCGAGGCCAGAACGGCCATTAGCAGCGATGGAGTCATGAAAAACCTGCTGGCGCCAGTACAAATGATGGCCAGTCTATATCAGCCCAATGTGTCTGATCACGACGCGTCGTAAAAACGCATGCCCGTGTACGGTTTCAACCGACAGGCTGCCAGTCGCGAAGCCAGATCACCGACGTGAACCTCAAGCTTGTGGCCATCAGGGTCAAGAAAGTAGAACGACGCACCTTCGCTGCGGTTGTCGCGCCATTCCTTCACATTCGCCGCTTTTAGCGTCTGCACAAACAACGGAAAATCTGCCTCGGCGAGGCTGAACGCGTAATGGGTGTAGTCGACGGACGGCTCGGTGGTGCGCTGCGCATCCAGCGACAGACACAACCACAGCCCCGGCAGCGACAGATAGGCACCGGCGTCCCACGAGGCTTCGACGCGCAGACCCAATACATCGCGATAGAACGCCAGGCTACGGGGCAAATCACTGACGGCGAGGGTCAGGTGGTTGAGGCCGGTGAGCATGGTTCAGTAACCTCTGAGATCTTCAGGGACGTTGTACTGCTGGCCATCGTACGTCAGGGTGATCTGTTTCTTCTTCAGGTCGGTGTTTGTCGAAACGCACTGATTGCCGGACTTGGTGTTTTTCATTTTACTGCCGGTGGTGGTGACGATCAGATCGGCGAAACCATTGTGGCTCGTTGGAGCGATCTCGAGGGTCCGGCGGATTTTTTTGCTGTAGCCCTCGCAGTCATTCACGAACTCACCGTTGTCCTTGAAGACCACCAGGCCTTCAAGCACCGGACGCAACTCGTCGCCCTCGCGAACATACAGCGCCAGATCGGTTTTCTCGTAGGGAATGGCATGGGAACTGTGGACGAACTTCGCGCGCAGACCAAAAGCGCGGATATCCGGCGTCAATCGGTAGCGCGCCGTATCGATGCGTACATCATCCAGGCGCACGGCATCAGAGTTGTAAGCGCCCGGTTTACGGTAGGTGGCGATCGGTTTAGCGTTGCTCGCATTGAGCAGCGCCAGATCCAGATCGAACGCCCCGGCATCGTCACCACCAGAATCGGCCAGATAGGTGGACTTGACCGAAATCGCCTGACTCGGAAACGCCGGCCAGACATTGCAGCGCGACATGGATTTGCCGTCGAAACTCTTGGTGGTGCAGGCGGCGTGGGCGTGGGGGGTGATGGCCAGCAAACCGAGGGCGATCAGGAGTCTGGTGGGGTTAAGCATGGTTCTTCCTTGATAAGTGTCGTGTTGGGCTAGCGGGTTACAGGCCTTGGAAACCGTTTGGCAAAACGTAGGATTTTCCGTCGTAGTGCAATGTTGTCAAAACGGGTTTGTTGTCAGTGGTTTTAGTTTTACATGCGTCTCCCGTCCCCACACTTGTTGTGTCTTTCTCCAAGGTTTTGACAATCAGATCTGCATAGCCGTGAGAGCTCGTTTTAGCGATTTCTACCGTTCTTGAAATCTCATATCGCTCGCCTTCGCAGTCACCATCCCACTCGCCGCCATACCGATAAACCACTAATTTATCCAATACCGGGCGCAATTTTTCGCCCTCTTTCACGTAGAGCGAAAGCAGGTTTTCTTCCATCGGATTGATCCGGGATCCATTAGTGGATAACGCACGTACGCCAAAGGCACGAAGTTCGGCAGTCAGTGCGTAGCGAGCCGTATCGAGCGTTATTTCTCGCAAACTGACGCCATCCAATACAAATGCAGCCGCTTTGTAATAAGTCGCAAGGGGCTTCGATTGAGCGGTGTCCAGAACGGACAAGTCGAAATCGTAGGTACTCAGCGCTTCTGGGTCATCAGATGGGGATCCGCGCTTAAACTGTGCAGTGGCGTTGATGGTTAATCCTGGATATGCAGGCCACTCCTTGCAGACAGAAAGATCCAGATCTCCTGCCATCGGTGTTGGCACGCAATCAGCCAATACCTGACCTGCCATCAACCACCCACTCAGGGCCACCCAGCCGATCCATCCAGACTTCACTGTCACATCCCACTCCTTGATAACGTTTTCAGCCGCGCACTATCCCCTCCTCAATCCGGCGATTCAACCAGTTCAACGCCTGATCCCCACCCCGGCGCTTATGCCACGCCAGCACAAACGTGAACGGCGCAATCTCGAACGGTGGCGGCAGCACAATCAGCTCCTGCTGATCAATCTCGCGCACGCTGCGTGACGACACCGTGAGAATCAGATCCGTACCGCTGATCAACTGCGGCGCGACGTTCCAGTGCGGCAGGCTGATGGCGACGCGGCGGCGTTCGCGCAATGAGGTCAGCGCCCGCTCGATTTCCGGGGTGCCGCTGCCGCGCATTTCCAGCAGAACATGCGGGCGCGACAGGTAGGTCGGCAAATCCAGTACGCCGTCGGCCGGCAAGCTGCGGCGATCCAGCAGGCAGACGTAGCGTTCTTCAAACAGCAAAGTGCTGCGCAATTCGTTGGGCATTTCCGGGAACACCCCGGCGGCCACGTCGATGTCACCGTTGAGCACACCCTCCAGCATGCCCTCGCGGCTGGCATGGCTGATTTGCAGGTCGATGCCCGGGGCCTCGCGGCGCAAGGTGCGGATCAGATCGGGCAGGATGATGGCCGCGCCGTAGTCGGACATCGCCACACGAAAGGTTCGCCGCGCAGTGCCCGGATCGAAAGTGTTCGGCGCCAACAGCGATTGCACCTGGGCCAACGCTTCGGCCAGTGGCGCAACCAGTTCCAGCGCCCGCGCCGTGGGCACCAGCGTCGAACCGGCGCGCACCAACAGCGGATCGCCGAGCAAATCGCGCAGACGCGCCAGCGCATGGCTGACCGCCGGTTGACTCAGGTGCAGCCGCTCAGCAGCGCGGGTGACGTGTTGCTCGCTGAGCAAGGCATCGAGGACCACCAGCAGGTTCAAATCAATACGGCGTAGATCATTCATCTCGTGCATGTTCTGGATGACAAAACGGAATTTAAATCTGCGCGACGAATACTCTAGAGTCCAGAAAAACCTGTTGGAGAGTGATCATGAGTACGTTGCAGTGGGTCGGTTTATTGCTGCTGGCCGCGTTTGCCGGCGCGGTGGTGCCGTTTCAGAGTGCGATCAACAGCAACCTGGCGCGGGGCCTCGGCCATCCGCTATGGGCAACGTTGGCCTCATTGCTGGTGAGTGTTTTGGTGCTGTTGCCGGTGATTCTGGCGTTGCGCCTGCCGCTGCCGTCGCTGGGTTTTATCAGCAAGGCGCCGTTGTGGATGTGGGCTGGCGGTGCGTTCGGCGTGTGCTTTGTGGCGCTGGCGGTGATGTTGCTGCCGAAGCTCGGCGCGTCGGGGTTTGTTGCGCTGGCGTTGGCCGGCCAGGTGATTGCGTCGATGCTGCTCGATCACTTCGGGTTGTTCGGGCTGGTGGAAAAACAGCTGTCGATGTCGCGGGTGTTGGGCGCGTTGTTGCTGATTGGCGGGGTGGTGTTGATTCAGTTTGGTGGGGCGGCGAGCAGGAATCTGGCACCTGCCGGGTAGGATTCGGAGGCGCCCGACACCGCATCAGAACATCGCCCTACAAGCAAATATCCAATTCCGCTCAGTATTGCAGGAAGTGTCTGATTCAGGCCCGAAGTCGTGTTCCGTAAAGTCTGGCAATACACACAAATTGCAACGACCCACGGATTGCCACGCTTAAGGGATGCCCTGATGAACCATATACAGCAAGCACCAAACCTTTATTCCAATTATCGAAAAGTCATCGCCCTGGCGAACCAGGACTGGGAAAACGCCGAGCTCGGCAAAGTCGCCGGGCTCAATGTCGAGGTCATGGGTTCCAACCACCTGCTCGATCAATACGGACGGGAGTTACAACACTTCTGTACCACGTCCTACCTTGGCCTTGATCACCACCCAGCCCTGCTCCAAGGTGCAATCGCCGCACTGCAGGAAACTGGCACCCTGCGCGTCGCCAACTCGAAAAATCGCTGCAAGCTGGGGATTCTCGAAAAATACGAAACCGAGCTTTCGCAGTTGTTCGATGCAGTGTGCCTGACGACCCTGTCCTGCAGCGCTGCAAGTGCGGGGATCTTGCCGCTGCTGGCCAGCGGTGTATTGACCGAGAATCGCCCGCCAGTGATGGTCTTTGACCGTCAGGCGCATTACTCGATGAATCACTTGAAAGCTGCATGCGCCGACGAAACCCGTGTGATGACCTGTCCGCACAACGATATGAATTTTCTAGAAAAGATCTGCCAGCAATATGGTCGTGTGGCCTATATTGGCGATGGCGCCTACAGCATGGGCGGTGTGTCCAACATGGAAGGCCTGCTGTACCTCAAGGATCGTTACGGGCTGTTTCTTTATCTGGATGATTCACACGCGTTGTCAGCCGTGGGCCATAACGGCGTCGGTCTGATACGCCCGAGAATCCAGACGCTGGAAGATGACTGCGTGATCGTCGCGTCGCTGGCCAAGTCATTTGGCGCCAGTGGTGGACTGGTGATGCTTGGCAACCAGCGCCAGAAAAAAATCATCCAGCGTTATGGCGGCCCGAGCAATTGGTCACAAAGTCTCAACTGTGCGGCAATCGGCGCCGGACGAGCGTCAATTCGTCTACATTACACCGCCGAATTCGCCGCTCTACAGGCCTGCCTCCAGGCTAATATCCGCCTCTTCGACAGTTTGATCAGTACAGAGCAATGCCACAGCGCGATGGCAATCCGCTTGATCGACTGCGGCCAGGCGGATCTGGCCAATCGCATCGCCAGCGAGCTGGCCGAGCAAGGCTTTTTCACCAGCGCAGTATTTTTCCCGGTAGTTGCCCAAGGTAAAGCGGCCATTCGGGTAA
The DNA here is from genome assembly GCF_004683905.1 of Pseudomonas fluorescens. Classification (NCBI taxonomy): domain Bacteria; kingdom Pseudomonadati; phylum Pseudomonadota; class Gammaproteobacteria; order Pseudomonadales; family Pseudomonadaceae; genus Pseudomonas; species Pseudomonas fluorescens. Next base: position 1,485,565 of record NZ_CP038438.1, on the reverse strand, counting down.
CCTTGCGTGCTGATATGGAGCCGTCGCTGATCCGACGTTTCTGCGATGTAGTCAGCGAATTGTTGCGCACACACCGCGTCGATTTCGACATCTGAGCCAGGGACGATCGATGAACGCCAGCGCCACCCTTCTTATCACCTGCTGCACTGTGTTCCTCGCACAGTTGGGCATGAGTATTTACCTGCCAGCGCTGCCGGAGATTGCCGGCCATCTGCATGCAGGGCCTGCGCAAGTGGCGTGGGGTTTATCGATTTATCTGGTCGGCATGGCGCTGCCAATGCTGCTTTGGGGATCACTGGCCCAGCGTATCGGGCGCAAACCTGTGTTACTCGCAGCATTGGGGCTGTATGGCGCGGCGAACCTGGCGTTGCCGCTGGGTTCGACGCTGGAGTCGTTCCTGTTACTGCGCCTGATTCAGGGCGTCGGCGCCAGCGGGATTTCGGTGATGGCACGGGTGCTGATTCGCGACAGTTTTCGCGGCGACCTGCTGGCCAAAGCATTGTCATGGATTTCGATTTCGTTCGTGGTGGCTCTAGGCATCGGCCAGTACCTGGGTTCGATCATTCAGGTCACGCTGGGCTGGCAGGCAATCTTCTACTTGCTCGGCATCACGTGCCTGCTGATGGCCATGATCGTATTCCGGGTCAATTTTGCGACATTGGAGGAGGCGCAAACCAATGCTTCGGCATGGCTGATTTACCGGCGCATCCTGATCCATCGCGCGTTCCTGTTGCCGGCACTGGCCGGAGGCCTCGGCTACGGGGTGATCATCGCCTTCAACACGGCTGCGCCACTGATCCTGCAAGGACCGTTCAATTGGTCTACGGTGGATTACGGTCTGCTCGGCTGGCCGATCAGTGCGGCATACTTTCTCGGGGCACTGGTGGTCAATCGCTTCGTTCTGCGCACGGGTCAACACCGGTTGATGACGTTGGGCGTGGTGCTGGTGATGGCGGGGTGCGGAGTAATGCTGCTGGGCAGTCTGACAGCCAGTTCCATCGCGCTGATGCTGTGGCTGCCCTATTGCGTAGCGGTGTTCGGACAATCGCTGAACTACCCGATCAGCCTGTCCCGTGCCAACGATGGCGCACCGATTGCGGGTGCTTACGCAATGGCGTTGAGCGGATTTATTCATCAACTGATGGCGGCAATGATCGGCGCGATTGCCAGTCTTGTCGCTAGCCCTTCGGCGTGGCCGCTGGCACTGTTATGCAGTTTGCTTGCAGTCGGCGCGATGCTCTGTGTGACATTCACGCCGACGCGCGTCAGCCCTTAAAACGCATTACGGAAAATCTCCTCGATCTGCCGCTGATCCGCCGCCCGTGGGTTGGTCAGGCCGCATGCATCTTTCAACGCATTGGTGGCAAGCACTGGAATGTCGCTGAGCTTGGCGCCTAGTTCACGCAGGCCACCCGGGATCTCGACGTCCTTGGCCAGACAACGGATCGCGTTGATCGCCGCCTGAGCGCCCTCTTCCTGGCTGAAACCACGGATGTCCGCACCCATGGCGTGGGCGACGTCAGTCAGGCGTTCGGCACAGATCAACGCGTTGAAGGTCTGCACATGCGGCAGCAGCACGGCGTTGCACACGCCATGGGGCAAGTCGTAGAAACCGCCCAGCTGGTGGGCCATCGCATGCACGTAGCCGAGCGATGCGTTGTTGAACGCCATGCCGGCGAGGAACTGCGCGTAAGCCATGTTTTCCCGCGCTGCGAGATCGCTGCCGTCACGCACGGCCAGGCGCAGGTTGTTGCTGATCAGGGTCATGGCCTTCAGCGCACAGGCGTCGGTGATCGGGTTGGCCGCGGTCGAGACGTAGGCCTCGATGGCGTGGGTCAGCGCGTCCATGCCGGTGGCGGCCGTCAGGCTTTTCGGCATGGCGACCATCAGCGCCGGGTCGTTGACCGACAGCAGCGGCGTGACGTTGCGGTCGACGATGGCCATTTTCACGTGGCGCGATTCGTCGGTGATGATGCAGAAACGGGTCATCTCGCTGGCGGTGCCGGCGGTGGTGTTGATGGCGATCAGCGGCAACTGCGGCTTGCTCGATTGATCGACGCCTTCGTAGTCGCGGATCTGCCCGCCGTTGGTCGCACACAGAGCAATGCCCTTGGCGCAGTCATGGGGCGAACCGCCGCCCAGCGACACCACGAAATCGCAGCGACTGTCCTTGAGCAGCGCCAACCCGGCCTCGACATTGGCAATGCTCGGATTCGGTTTGGCGCCGTCGAAGATCACCGAATCGATGTCCTGCATCGCCAGTTTTTCGGCAAGCATGGTCGCCACGCCGGCCTTGGCCAGCCCCGCGTCGGTGACGATCAGCGCCTTGCGAAACCCATAGTTGCGGATCGCAACCATGGCCTCGTCGAGGCATCCGTTGCCCATGATGTTTACGGCCGGAATGAAAAAGGTGCTGCTCATGCGCGTCTCCTGACTGGGGCCGAATCGACTGCTCCGATACGGCGGATGTGCACAGGATCGACCGATCGGTCACCACCGATGTTGATCTGGCTCAATGCCCGCTCGTGATAAAGTCGCCGTCCATCCGCCCTTTGTTTTGAGACTGCCCACGCAATGACCGATTTTCTGGACGTCGATGCCACCCTCGAAGACTGGAGCGCCCTGCGCGCCACCGCCGACTTCAACGGTCTGCTGGTGGGCAATGGCGCCAGTCGCGCGGTGTGGGACGATTTCGGCTACGACTCGCTGTTCGAAAACGCGCGCACCGTGGAGGAGAAACCGCTGAGCCCGTCGGAACTGAGCGTGTTCGACGCGATGCAGACGCGCAGCTTCGAGCAGGTGCTCGGTGCGCTGAAAACCACCAGCCGGGTCAACAAGGCCCTGGCCGTCAGTTCGGCCGCACCGCGCAATCGCTACTACGCGATCAAGGAAGCGCTGATCAACACCGTACACGCCGTGCACATTCCCTGGCGCCTGGTACAGGCCTCGACCCTGGCCACGCTCAATGAAGAACTGGCGCGTTATCGCACGGTGTTCACCACCAATTACGACCTGCTCAACTATTGGGCGATCCAGCACCGCAGCGAGGCGCTCGACGATCTGTTCAACGGCCCCGACGCCAGTTTCGATCTGAGCGCAAGCGCCAGCGCCAAACCGCGTCTGCTGTACCTGCACGGCGGTCTGCACCTGGTGCGCAATCAAGACGGCACCGCGCGCAAACTGACTTCGACCGAGGGCACCCTGCTCGGCAGTTTCGCGATCAACAACACAATCAAGACCCTCGACGACGTGCCGCTGTTCGTCAACGAAGGGCCGAGCGCAGACAAGCTCAAGACCATTCGCAGCTCGGATTATCTGTCGTTCTGCTATGAGCAGTTATTGGGCCACGCGCAGAACCTGTGCATCTTCGGGCATGCGTTGGGCGAGCAGGATGCTCACATCGTCAGGGCGCTGCGCCTGGCGAAACCGGCGAGCGTGGCGATCTCGATCTATCCGCGCAGTGCGGCGTTCATTCAGCATCAGAAACGCCATTACGCCAAGGTGTTCGAGGGCACCGGGATTGCGTTGCGGTTTTTTGATGCGAAGACGCATGCGTTGGGGAGTCCGAAGCTTTCGGTTCCCGTCGAGATTTGATGTAAGCAGTACTGACGCCTTCGCGAGCAAGCCCGCTCCCACCTTGGAATGCATTCCAAATGTGGGAGCGGGCTTGCTCGCGAAGATTTTTCTGGCGGCTCATTCTTCCGAGCTGTGCACCACCACCAGCAACTGCGCCTGCACCTCGCCCACCGATCTGATCCGGTGCGGCTTCTGCGCATTGAAGTGCAGCGCATCGCCACGCTCCAGCAGCACCCGCTCGTTCATGAAATCCACTTCCACCAGCCCTTCGTGGACGAACAGAAACTCCTCGCCCAAGTGCTCCTTGAAGGTCTTGTCGGTGAACTCGCGCGGCGGGTAGATGATGAACGGCAGCAGGTTGCGTTCGCTGACCTGATGCGCCAGCACCGCATACCCCGGGCTCTGATCGTTGGCCGCCAGTGACTGGCGTTCGTGGCTGCGTACCAGGCTATAGCTGTCGAGGCTGACGTTGTCTTCGGAGAACAATTCCTCGACCTTCACGTTCAGTGCCTTCGCCAGTTTCAGCGCGGCCGCAATCGACGGGGTGTTCAGCCCGCGCTCGACCTTCGACAGATAACTCTTGGTCATGCCGGATTTTTCCGCCAGCGCCTCAAGTGTCACGCCAAGTTTTTTTCTCAACAATTTCAAACGGATAGACATGCGCAGCAGTTATTCCATCAAGGAAACGACGATTGATGCTTGCTCATGACACTTTGTGTCATATAGGCTCTTTAGTGTCATTTGCAATCACCCAAAGGACACCGACATGGCCAAGACATTAGCACTACCCAAAGCGCAACTGGTCAAGCAAGCGCTGACCCAGATGCAAAACACCCTGGCGGATAATACGTGGACTGACCGGCAAAAGCTGGCGCTGACCTGCCGGATCCTGTTCGAGAGCGGTCATGACTCCGGTCTGGCCGGACAGATCACCGCCCGTGGCCCGCAACCGGGGACCTATTACACTCAACAACTGGGCCTGGGTTTCGATGAAATCACCGCGAGCAATCTGCTGCTGGTCAACGAAGATCTGGAAGTGCTCGAAGGCCACGGCATGGCCAACCCGGCCAACCGTTTCCACAGCTGGGTCTATCGCGCCCGGCCGGACGTGAACTGCATCATCCACACGCACCCGACGCACATTGCCGCGCTGTCGATGCTGGAGGTGCCGCTGCAGATTTCCCACATGGATCTGTGCCCGCTGTACGACGACTGCGCGTTTCTCGAAGGCTGGCCGGGCGTGCCGGTGGGTAACGAAGAGGGCGAACTGATTGCCGGTGCGCTGGGCGACAAGCGCGCGATTCTACTGTCGCACCACGGCCAGCTGTCGACCGGCAGCACGATCGAAGAAGCCTGTGTCATCGCCCAACTGATCGAGCGCGCCGCCAAACTGCAACTGCTGGCAATGGCCGCCGGCACGATCAAACCGATCATTCCGGCGCTGGGGCGCGAGGCCCATGACTGGGTGTCGAAACCCAAACGCCACGCCGCCGCCTTCAACTACTACGCCCGGCAGAACCTGCGCCAACACGCCGATTGCCTGAACTGATTTCAGCCTTTCCCGGAGACTCATCATGTCCAATATTCACGGCATCATCGGCTACACCATCACCCCGTTCGGCACCCACGGCGAAGGCCTCGATCTGCCGGCCCTCGGCCAATCGATCGATCGTCTGATCGACAGCGGCGTCCATGCCATCGCCCCGCTCGGCAGCACCGGCGAAGGCGCTTACCTCAGCGACGCCGAGTGGGATCAGGTCGCCGAGTTCAGCATCAAGCACGTGGGCAAACGGGTGCCGACCATCGTCAGCGTCTCCGATCTGACCACCGCCAAAGCCGTGCGCCGCGCGCGCTTCGCTGAAGCCCACGGCGCTGACGTGGTGATGGTGTTGCCGGCGTCGTACTGGAAGCTCACTGAAGCGGAAATCCTCGCGCACTACCGCGCCATCGGCGACAGCGTCGGTGTGCCGATCATGCTCTACAACAACCCGGCCACCAGCGGCACCGACATGTCGGTGGAGCTGATTCTGCGCATCGTCAATGGCGTGGAAAACGTGACCATGGTCAAGGAGAGCACCGGCGACATTCAGCGCATGCACAAACTGCAATTGCTCGGTGAAGGCCAGGTGCCGTTCTACAACGGCTGCAATCCGCTGGCACTGGAGGCGTTTGCCGCAGGGGCCAAGGGTTGGTGCACCGCCGCGCCGAACCTGATCCCGCAACTGAATCTGGATCTGTATGCGGCGTCGCTGGCCGGTGATCTGGTTCGGGCACGTGAGTTGTTCTACCGCCAGTTGCCGCTGCTGGACTTCATTCTCAAAGGCGGTTTGCCAGCGACGATCAAGGCCGGACTGCGCGAGACGGGGCTGGAGGTTGGTGATCCGCGCTTGCCAGTGTTCCCGTTGAGTGACACCGGCAGACATCACCTCAAAGCGCTGCTCGACGTTTTGCGCTGATGAAAAAAATCCCGCCCGGAACACTCCGGGCGGGATTTTTCCTGCCTGTCGGTCAAAGACTGGCGGCGTGCTTCATCGCTTCGCGGTGGAAGGGCTGATCCTTCAGGACCTGCGCAATGAACGTGTCAGTGATCAAGCGCACATGTTCGAACTGCCCGCCCGAGGCGTTAAAGGCGCCCCGCCAGGATTCAGTGTGATTGTGCACGGCATAGACACCCAGTATCTCCTTGCCATGGCTGAGACTGAACACCACTGTGCTGTCGAAGCTCACCGGTACCGGCACCAGGAACAGCGTGAAGGCACTCAGGAACAACTGAGGCTGAAGCGCGCCGACATCGCTGTTGGCGACTACCAGAACGTTGTAGCCATCCTCGCTTCGACCGGCGCGAACTTCGTCGAAAGTGCCGCGCCGACGCAGTTCGTCTCGCAACATCCAGCTCGGCAGACCGAGCACATTGACGTTGATCGCCGGCAGTTGCTGGCTGTAGTCGACGTCGGGGGCCTTGAGGCTGTGGGTCGCCTGACAACCACCCAGCAACATGAGCAATCCCAGAAACAGAAGCTTGAGGCGCATTAGAGTTTTCCTGACAACATGGCTTTATAGACAGAGGCGCTGGGGCCGTTTTCTTCGCGAATGAACGGCGTGGCGGTGTCCAGATTCGGCATGTCCAGACGCTGCAATCCTGGTACTTGCGGGTATTTGGCACGAACCAGCGCCGCATCACGTTCAAGATGATCGCTGTGCAGGAACAGGCATGACAGCTGAAGACCGATCAGGCACCCGGCGCGAAAATCGCCGATGTAATAAGCCTTGCCCGCCTCGAGTTGCATGCCGATGGTGAAGTCTTCACGGCTCCACGTCACCGACTGCCCATGATCGAAACGCACGTTGTAGATCTCGTAACGACCGGGTTTGAGCGGCATCACAAACAACGTGCCGATGCCGTGATCGGTCTCGCGTACATCTCGCTCGGTTCGGGCGTAAAACTCGTTGTGCAGGCGTGCAGTGGCGAAATCATCGCTTCCACGCTTACGGATCATCAGCATTTGTTCCTTCGCTGAAAACCTCGTCTTGGGCCAGATGCCGACCACACCTACCACATAAGCCACGCCGGAATCGGCGGTTGGCTTGAGTTCATCGTCAATGTGGGTGGGTGACATGCTGTAGCAACCGCTCAGGCCGAGCAGCGCCGTCAGAACAGCGAAAAAGCGAATCATCAAAGGAAAAACTCTCGCGTAAACATTGAAAAACACACGAAAGAGTATTGAACGCCGCCCCTTCCATGGATTGGTCGCGAAGGATAAGCGATGTAGTGGCACATAGCCAGAATTCAGTCGCCATTGTTTTGGCGACTGAGTCGTGGAGTTATTTCAAAGCACCGGCAACGTCTTGTCCTTGATCACTTTGCTCGGCCCGTTGGCCTTGACGCTGGCGATGCCTTTGGCGCACGCGGCGTCCGTGGAGTACGACTCGCTGCTGCCGATGATCTGATGGTTGGCGGCCTTGAGGTTGAAGTATGGGTGGCCATCCTTCGTCGATTTCTTCTCGTAGCGTTCATCCAGCGGGCTATTGGTCTGCACCGAAGCAATGCCGCTGTCGGCAGCCGCGCGGGTGGTGTAGAGCTCGCTGGTGAGAATGGTTTCAGCGTTGGCGGCCTTCAGCACAAACCTGAACTGGCCGTTGCTGCTTTTGCTCACTTCGTACCATCCGGACATGCTCGTTTCTCCTTGGCGGTTGAAAGGTTTTGCGCCAATGAGTAAAGACCAGCCCAAGATTTCTGTAGCCTGTAATGGCCTCTTCGCGAGCAAGCTCGCTCCCACAGGGTTCTTCAGCGGCCACAAAACTTGTGAGCACCAGAGAAACCTATGGGAGCGGGCTTGCCCGCGATGTGGTCAACTCGGTCGGGGCTATTTCACCCCCGCCCGCACCACCGACAACTGCGGCTCCGTCACCCGCCGCTGACTCAGATAGCGTGTACAACTCACCCGCAGGAACGAGGCAAAATTCACCACCTCGCCGCGATAATCCATCACCTCTTCATACAGTTTGGCGATCAGTTGATTGGTGGTCATGCCATCGACTTCGGCGATTTCGCTGAGAATGTCCCAGAACTGGTTTTCCAGGCGCAGCGTCGTCACTACGCCGCAGATGCGCAGCGAGCGCGAGCGGGATTCGTAGAGAATCGGGTCGGCCTTGACGTAGAGCTCGCACATCGGCGGATCCTCGTTACAGGGTGATCTTGGTGCCGAGCAGGCCGAGGAAACCGGCCAGCCAGTTCGGATGCGCCGGCCACGCTGGCGCAGTCGCCAGATTGCCTTGAACGTGGCCGTCGGTCACCGTGATATCGATGAACGTGCCACCGGCCAGGCGTACTTCCGGCGCACAGGCCGGATAGGCGCTGCATTCGCGACCTTCCAGAACGCCCGCCGCCGCGAGCAACTGCGCGCCGTGGCACACAGCGGCAATCGGCTTGCCAGCCTTGTCGAATGCTCTTACCAGCGCCAGCACCTTTTCATTCAGGCGCAGGTACTCCGGCGCACGCCCCCCGGGAATCAGCAGCGCGTCGTAATCGGCCTCGGCGACCTTGGCAAAGTCGAAGTTGAGGGCGAACAGGTGACCCGGTTTTTCACTGTAGGTCTGGTCGCCTTCGAAGTCATGGATTGCGGTGCGCACGGTGCTACCGGATGGCTTGTCCGGGCACACGGCGTGCACGGAGTGACCGACCATTTGCAAGGCCTGGAACGGCACCATCACTTCGTAGTCTTCGACGTAATCGCCGACCAGCATCAGGATTTTTTTCGCGGCCATGGGGAGGACTCCTCTGGGAATGGGCTTGCAGGAGTATTCAAAGTAGACCTTATCCGTTGGGGCGGGTAACAACCGGCTACTACCTCGAAGACCGCGTTATCGTTTTTCGCGAGCAGGCTCACTCCTACAGGGGAATGCATTCCAATTGTAGGAGTGAGCCTGCTCGCGATAGCGTCCGCAAACTGTACGCCTAAGTCTGTGCCTAGCTGTAACAGCCCGACCCGCCCGGTTTATGGCTAGATGAAGCCACCTTCCTGTCACCTTCAATTCTGGTCACTCACATGTCCTCGCGCGAAAACACCGGCATGGCCCTCGGCCTGCTCGGGGTTGTGATTTTCAGCCTGACCCTGCCCTTCACCCGGATCGTGGTGCAGGAACTGCATCCGCTGCTCAACGGCCTCGGCCGCGCGCTGTTCGCGGCGATTCCCGCGGCAGCGTTGTTGTTATGGCGACGCGAGAAGTGGCCGAGCTGGCAGCAGATCAAAGGCCTGAGCCTGGTGATCGCCGGGGTGATTCTTGGCTTCCCGGTGCTGTCGGCGTGGGCCATGCAGACCTTGCCGGCGTCCCACGGCGCGCTGGTCAACGGTTTGCAGCCGCTGTGCGTGGCGCTGTATGCCGCCTGGTTGTCCCATGAACGCCCGTCGAAAGCCTTCTGGGCCTGCGCCGCGCTGGGCAGTGCGCTGGTGCTCGGCTACGCGTTGTACACCGGAGCCGGGAGCATTCAGGCCGGTGACTTGCTGATGCTCGGCGCGATTGCCGTCGGTGGTCTGGGCTATGCCGAAGGTGGCCGGTTGGCCAAGGAAATGGGCGGCTGGCAGGTAATCTGCTGGGCGCTGGTGCTGTCGACGCCGCTGCTGATCGGGCCAGTGTTGTATCTGGCGCTGCAACATCAGGGCGCGGTGTCGGCCAAGGCCTGGTGGGCGTTCGGCTACGTGGCACTGTTCTCACAGTTTCTCGGCTTCTTCGCCTGGTACGCCGGGTTGGCGATGGGCGGGATCGCGCGGGTCAGTCAGATCCAGTTGCTGCAGATCTTTTTCACCATCGCGTTTTCGGCGCTGTTCTTTGGTGAACATGTCGAGCCGATTACCTGGGTGTTTGCCTGCGGGGTGATCGCAACGGTGATGCTCGGGCGCAAGACCGCAGTAAAATCAAATGTGGGAGCGAGCTTGCTCGCGAAGGGGCCGTAACAGTCGACATCATCGTTGACTGTCAGTCCGCTTTCGCGAGCAAGCCCGCTCCCACAGGATCAGAGGTAGCCATCCGAACGCAGCAGCGTTTCCAGACAGTGCTCGCTGATGTTGTAGAACGCCTTCAACTCGGCAATCTTCACCAGCAACTGAGCCGGGTCCACCGGCTCGGCGCGTTTCACCGCGAGAATCATCTTGTTCTTGTTGGTGTGTTCCAGCGAGATGAATTCGAACACTTTGGTCTCGTAACCGCAGGCTTCGAGGAACAGTGCACGCAGGCTGTCGGTGACCATTTCCGCCTGTTGGCCCAGGTGCAGACCGTATTGCAGCATCGGCTTGAGCAGCGCCGGACTCTGGATCTGCAGGCGGATCTGTTTGTGGCAGCACGGCGAGCACATGATGATCGACGCGCCCGAGCGGATGCCGGTGTGAATCGCGTAGTCGGTGGCGATGTCGCAGGCATGCAGGGCGATCATCACGTCCAGTTCGCTCGGCGCCACGCTGCGCACGTCACCGCACTTGAACACCAGCCCCGGGTGCTCCAGTTTCGCCGCGGCGGCGTTGCACAGGTTGACCATCTCTTCGCGCAGCTCGACGCCGGTGACTTCGCCTTCGGACTTGAGCGTGTTGCGCAGGTAATCGTGGATGGCGAACGTCAGGTAACCCTTGCCCGAGCCGAAGTCCGCCACCCGCACCGGTTTGTCCAGCGCCAGCGGTGACGAGGTCAGCGCGTGGCTGAAGACTTCGATGAACTTGTTGATCTGCTTCCACTTGCGCGACATCGCCGGGATCAGCTCATGCTGCGCGTTGGTCACGCCCAGATCCTTGAGGAACGGTCGGCTCAAGTCCAGAAAACGGTTTTTCTCACGGTTGTGCTCGGCGGACGGCGCTTCACGCAATTGCTGAGGTTTGCTCTTGAACAGTGAACTCTTGCCCTTTTTGCTGTATTCGAGCTGGGCTTCGTCGGTCACGGTCAGCAGATGCGCATTCTTGAACGCGGCCGGCAACAGCTCGGCAATCACCGCCACGCCTTCGCTCAGCGGCAGATTCTTGGTGATGTCGCGGGTCTTGTAGCGATAGACAAACGACAGGTGTGGCTGCGCCTTGACCGTCACCGCTTTGATGATGATCCGCTGCAGATCCGCCTCTTCACCCACGTACTTGGCCAGCACCAGTTTGATGAAGCCGTTGTGTTCGAGGCTGGTTTGCAGCAGCTCGATGAACTGGGCGTGATGATCGGGCGCGGGTTTGGCAGACGGCGCGGATGGGGCGGTAACGGACATGAACAAGCGGCCTCGGGCGGGGCGAAACGGGAATGGCGGGTATTTTAGGGGGGATGGGAGTTGGGGACACGTTCTTATTTACCCAACGGCTTTAAAAGCGCCCTCACCCTAACCCTCTCCCGGAGGGAGAGGGGACTGATTGGGGGATATTGAAGAGGTTCACCGACTTGAAAGAGTGCCTTTGAATCCATAATCGACTCGGTTTCTCAGGCCGATGTCGAGCGCAAGACATCTCGGTCGGCTCCCTCTCCCTCCGGGAGAGGGCTGGGGTGAGGGGCTTCTAGGCCAGCACCACCAACCGATTGGGTAATTCATTCCTCACCTGCGTCACCGGCACGTGCACCTTGAGCAGTTCCCCACAGGCCTCGATGCAGGTGACAAAGCCCTCGAGCGTGCGCCCCTGCCGCACCTGCTCGGTGAACGCGGCGACGATCGCGTCCCAGCTCTTGTTGTCCAGCCGCCGGGAAATCCCCTCGTCCACCAGAATCTCCACGTAGCGCTCGGCCTCGCAGACAAAGATCAGCATCCCGGTGCTGCCGACGGTGTGGTGCAGGTTCTGTTCGAGGAACTGCCGCCGCGCCAGATTAGATGCCCGCCAGTGGCGCACGCGGCGCGGGATCAGATGGGTGGTGATCTTCGGCAGGCGAAACAGCAGGCACAGGACGATGAACAGGCCCCATTGCACCAGCAACAGGCTGTGCATGGTCAGCCAGCCAGTCAGGTAATGGACGATGCCCGGCACCAGCAGCGCCAGCAGGCTGGCCCACAACAGCGGAATGTACGCGTAGTCATCGGCGCGGGCCGCCAGCACGGTGACCAGTTCGGCATCGGTATCGCGCTCGACCCGGGCGATCGCCTCGGCGACTTTGCGTTGTTCGTGTTCAGTCAGTAATGCCATGTCGAAAAGTGCCTGATCATTATTGTTGTGTGTTCACCAGCCGCCGGACGAACCGCCGCCACCGAAACTGCCCCCGCCGCCGCTGAAGCCCCCGCCTCCACCGCCACCGCCGAAACCGCCCCCGCCTCCGGAGCCGCCACGGCCGGCGGGAAGGATACCGAGCATCTGGCAGACAAACACGGTCAGGATGAACAACACCACCAGAAAAACGAACAACAGCGGATGACGCGAGACAAAATCGCTCTGCGGATCGCCGCTCGACTCGTACACCGTCGACGGTTCGTCCAGAGGATTGCCGCCGAGCACCACCAGCATCGCCGCCACGCCGTCGCTGATGCCCTTGCTGAAATTGCCGGCCTTGAACGCCGGGGTGATCACTTGATGAATGATCACCGAACTCTGCGCATCGGTCAGCCGATCCTCCAGACCGTAACCGACTTCGATGCGCAGTTTGCGCTCGTCCCGGGCAACGATCAGCAGCGCGCCGTTGTTCTTGTCCTTCTGGCCGATGCCCCAGTGCCGGCCCAGTTGCACGCCGTAATCCTCGATGGTGGTGCCCTGCAGATCAGGCACCGTGACCACCACCAGTTGCTCGCCGGTGGCCTGCTCGTGAGCCTGCAATTGCTGGCTCAACTGGGCGCGCACCGACGGCTCGAGCATCTGCGCCTCGTCCACCACCCGCCCGCTCAGCGCCGGGAACGTCAACTCGGCCCGGGCGCTGACGGCGAACAGCCAGAGCATCAGCACCAGGCCTATCTTCAACACACGCATGGGCAACCTCGAATCAGAACTTCACTTCCGGGGCCTTTTCCGCACCGGGGGTGGTGGCTTCGAAGGTTTCGCGAATCGGCAGGTCGCTGTACATCACGCTGTGCCAGAGGCGCCCGGGAAACGTGCGGATCTCGGTGTTGTATTTCTGCACCGCCAGAATGAAATCGCGCCGCGCCACGGCAATCCGGTTTTCCGTGCCTTCGAGCTGCGATTGCAGGACAAGGAAATTCTGGTTGGCCTTCAGGTCCGGATAACGCTCGGAGACCACCATCAAACGGCTGAGCGCGCCACTCAACTGATCCTGAGCCTGCTGGAACTGCTTGAGTTTTTCCGGATTGTCGAGGGTGCTGGCATCGACCTGGATCGACGTCGCCTTGGCCCGCGCCTCGACCACGGCGGTCAGGGTCGCCTCCTCATGCTTGGCGTAGCCTCTGACGGTCTCCACCAGGTTGGGGATCAGGTCGGCACGGCGTTGGTACTGGTTCTGGACCTGGCCCCAGGCCGCCTTGGCCTGTTCATCGAGGGTCGGGATATTGTTGATGCCGCACGCGGTCAACAAAGTGGCAAGCACCAGTAACGTGGCGACCTGCAGACGCGAGCGGTAGGTTGGACTGACATTCATCAAAGTGATGCTCCCTGGCATATTTCATAAAAAACCGACCGTGAAACTTTCTGCATCAGCGGTTGGGGCATAATCGGCCGCGCCACTGGATTGCAACGGGCCGATGGGCTAAAAAGAGGCCCTGCGCAAACGCAGCCGAGTGTCGGCGGGCGTTTTTGGCTCGGTCATTTTGAGCCTGCACCCGAACAACAATAGTCGCTCCCTAACTTTTGGCTGGCCGGCATTGCATTGCCGCTTGGGCCCTTGAGAAAAATATTCATGAAGAAGCTGTGTTTGCTGGGCCTGTTCGTCAGCCTGGCCAGTCATCAAGTATTGGCCGCCACGACCCCGGTACCCCTGGAAAACAAGGACGCGTTCATCAGCAATCTGATGAAACAAATGACCCTCGATGAAAAGATCGGCCAGTTGCGCCTGATCAGCATCGGCCCGGAAATGCCCCGCGAGTTGATCCGCAAAGAGATCGCTGCGGGCAACATCGGCGGTACGTTCAACTCGATCACCCGCCCGGAAAACCGTCCGATGCAGGACGCGGCGATGCGCAGTCGCCTGAAGATTCCGATGTTTTTTGCGTACGACGTGATCCACGGTCACCGTACGATTTTCCCGATTCCGCTGGCCCTGGCATCGAGCTGGGACATGGACGCCATCGGTCAGTCCGGGCGCGTTGCCGCCAAGGAAGCCGCGGCCGACAGCCTCGACATCACCTTCGCGCCGATGGTCGACATCTCCCGCGATCCGCGCTGGGGCCGCAGCTCCGAAGGGTTCGGTGAAGACACCTACCTGACCTCGCGCATTGCCAAAGTGATGGTCAAGGCCTATCAGGGCGACACGCCGAGCGCGGCTGACAGCATCATGGCCAGCGTCAAGCACTTCGCCCTGTATGGCGCGGTCGAGGGCGGGCGCGACTACAACGTCGTCGACATGAGCCCGGTGAAGATGTACCAGGACTACCTGCCACCGTACCGCGCGGCGATCGACGCCGGTGCCGGCGGGGTGATGGTGGCGTTGAACTCGATCAACGGCATTCCGGCCACCGCCAACACCTGGCTGATGAACGACCTGCTGCGCAAGGACTGGGGCTTCAAGGGCCTGGCCGTCAGCGACCACGGGGCGATCTTCGAGCTGATCAAGCACGGCGTGGCCGCTGACGGTCGTGAAGCGGCGAAGCTGGCGATCAAGGCCGGCATCGACATGAGCATGAACGACACCCTGTACGGCAAAGAGCTGCCGGGGCTGCTCAAGTCCGGCGAGATCGAGCAGAAAGACATCGACAACGCCGTGCGCGAAGTGCTCGCCGCCAAGTACGACATGGGCCTGTTCAAGGACCCGTACCTGCGCATCGGCAAGGCCGAGGATGATCCGGCCGACACCTACGCCGAAAGCCGTCTGCACCGCGCCGAGGCCCGTGACGTGGCACGCCGCAGCCTGGTGCTGCTGAAGAACCAGAACGAAACCCTGCCGCTGAAGAAAGACGCGAAAGTCATGCTGGTCGGTCCATTGGCCAAGGCGCCGATCGACATGATGGGCAGTTGGGCGGCGGCCGGTAAGCCGGCGCAATCGGTGACGCTGTTCGACGGCATGAGCTCGGTGATTGGCGACAAGGCCAACCTGATCTACGCCCGTGGCGCGAATATCACCAGCGACAAGAAGGTGCTGGATTACCTGAACTTCCTCAACTTCGACGCCCCGGAAGTGGTCGATGATCCGCGCCCGGCCAACGTGTTGATCGACGAAGCGGTGAAAGCGGCCAAGGACGCCGACGTGATCGTCGCCGCTGTGGGCGAATCCCGTGGCATGTCCCACGAATCCTCCAGCCGCACCGACCTGAACATCCCGGAAAACCAGCGCGAGCTGATCCGTGCCCTGAAAGCCACCGGCAAACCGCTGGTACTGGTGCTGATGAACGGCCGTCCGCTGACCATCCTCGAAGAGAACCAGTCGGCTGATGCGATTCTGGAAACCTGGTTCAGCGGCACCGAGGGCGGTAACGCCATCGCTGATGTGCTGTTCGGCGACTACAACCCGTCGGGCAAACTGCCGGTGACCTTCCCGCGTTCCGTGGGCCAGATCCCGACCTACTACAACCACCTGAGCATTGGCCGGCCGTTCACGCCGGGCAAGCCGGGCAACTACACCTCGCAGTATTTCGATGACACCACCGGTCCCCTGTTCCCGTTCGGTTACGGCCTGAGCTACACCCAGTTCACGCTGAGCGACATGGCGCTGTCGTCAACCACGCTGAACAAGACCGGCAAGCTCGATGCCAGTGTCACCCTGAAAAACACCGGCAAACGTGACGGCGAAACCGTGGTGCAGCTGTACATCCAGGACGTCGCCGGTTCGATGATTCGCCCGGTGAAAGAACTGAAGAACTTCCAGAAAGTCATGCTCAAGGCCGGCGAACAGAAAGTCGTGCACTTCACCATCACCGAGGATGACCTGAAGTTCTACAACGCCCAGCTCAAGTACGCGGCCGAGCCTGGCAAGTTCAACGTGCAGATCGGCCTGGATTCGCAGGATGTGACGCAGCAGAGCTTTGAGTTGCTGTAATTATTCAGTAACCAATGCCCGTGTGAAAGGGGCCTTTGTGGGAGGGGGCTTGCTCCCGAATGCGGTGTATCAGCTAAATTAATGCTGAATGACATGCCGCCTTCGGGAGCAAGCCCCCTCCCACATTGGAATCCACTGGGTTCGGAATTGGCGTTAACCGCGTCTATCGAGAATGTTGACCACCAGCCGATCCACCCAACCCCAGATCCGCTGCTTCACTCGCCGCCACAACGGCCGGCGCTGCCACTCCTCCAGACTGACCTGCTGGCTCAGACCGAAATCCTTCTCGAAACTCTGCACCACCGCTGCCGTCAACGACGGGTCCAGTGCCTCCAGATTCGCCTCCAGATTGAAGCGCAGGTTCCAGTGATCGAAGTTGCACGATCCGATACTCACCCACTCGTCCACCAACACCATTTTCAGATGCAGGAAGCACGGCTGGTATTCGAAGATCTGCACCCCGGCCTTGAGCAGGCGCGGGTAGTAGCGATGGCCGGCGTAACGCACCGACGGGTGATCGGTGCGCGGCCCGGTCAGCAGTAACCGGACGTCGACACCGCGAGCAGCGGCCTTGCGCAGCGAGCGGCGGATTTTCCAGGTCGGCAGGAAATACGGGGTGGCCATCCAGATGCGCTTCTGCCCGCTGTTCAGTGCACGAAACAGCGACTGCAGAATGTCGCGATGCTGACGCGCATCGGCATAGGCCACACGGCCCATGCCCTCGCCCATGTACGGGACCTTGGGCAAGCGTGGCAGGCCGACATGCGCCGAAGGTTTCCAGGCCCGGCGATGGCGGTTGGCGATCCATTGCCGGTCGAACAGCACTTGCCAGTCGAGCACCAGCGGGCCGTTGATTTCCACCATCACTTCGTGCCACTCGCTGCTGTCCTGCCCCGGTGTCCAGAATTCATCGGTAACACCGGTGCCGCCGACCACCGCCAGACGCTGATCGACCAGCAGCAATTTGCGGTGATCGCGATAGAAGTTGCCGACCCAGCGCCGCCAGTTCAGGCGATTGTAGAAACGCAGTTCGACCCCGGCTTTGGTCAGGCGCTGACGCAGGTGCAGGGTAAACGCGAGGCTGCCGTAGTCATCGAACAGGCAGCGTACCCGCACGCCGCGCTCGGCGGCCTGGACCAGCGCCTGAACCACGGCCTCGGCACAAGCGCCCGCCTCCACCAGATACAACTCCAGTTCGACCTGCTCCTCGGCGCGGGCAATTTCCACCAGCATGCGCGGGAAGAATTGCGGGCCGTCAATCAACAGTTCGAACCGGTTGCCGTCACGCCAAGGGAACACCGCGCCGCGCATGTCAGCGCGCCGTGAAAATCAGCACCGCACCCACCGGTACCGACAGACTGATGGCCGACAGGCCGGCCAGGTTGCGCAGGGTTTCCAGCCCCGGCGCCAGATCGAAATCCTCGGCGTTGATCACCACCGGCTCCAGGGTCACCACTTGAAAACGCCGGTCGTCGAGACGGGTGGCCAGCAACTCTGCCGGGTATTCATGTTGCTTGCCGTGCAGGTTGACGGTCAGCGGCAGACGCAATTCCAGCTGCGCACCGGGGGCCAGATCGTTGATCGGGCGCAGGTCGATCCGGGTGCTGATGGTCGCTTCGGGGAATTGCTCGATCTGGAACAGCTCCTTGCGCATGCGCTCGTCGCGCAGCGGGATGCCGCTGTTGATCGAGTCCAGCTCGACTTCGACTTCAGCGCGGCCATCCGGATCGACCTTGCCGTGCAGCACCAGAAAGCGCTGCACTTCAGAAATGTGGGCGTTTTTCGTGCTGACGAACGACAGCCGCGACGACTCGCCATCCAGATACCAGTTGGCCTGCGCCGGCAGCGCGGCGGCAGTCAGCAGCAGACTGGCGAAGGCTGTATAGAGGGAGCGGTTGAACATTGAATACTCGTGGGGGCGATAAACCTGCACGAACCTTAACCGCCCACGCCGTTATTGCAAACTGATCGCCGCAAATCTATCGATTGGTGAAACCTCCTGTGGGAGCGGGCTTGCTCGCGAAGGCGGTGAATCAGTCAACACAAATGCTGAATGGCACACCGCATTCGCGAGCAAGCCCGCTCCCACAGGGTTATCTATTGACTTGAGGATTGAGGCGGCAGCCCTGCCGTTCGCTCAGCCACTGCGCGCGGTTGCTGCGGCCCATGCCGCTGACGGTGATGGTTTTGCTCGCGCTGTCATCGCTGAATTCGCTGGTTGGCAGCCACTGTTTCACATAACCCCGGCAATATTCGGCATCGTTGTTCATCACGTAACGACACGAACAATATTCCTTGGCCGTGTAGGCGCTGATGATGTCGGGGAACGCCCAGAGGTTTGCCCGTTCGAGCCAGATCCAGCCGAGCAGCACGATCAGCGCCAACAGCAACACCCGCTTCAACAGTTTCATGGCTGCACCGCCTTGAGCACGCGTTTGAGCAGCTCGTTGTGGCGATAGCTGCCGTCGCGGTCATCGGCGTAACGCACGATCACCAGTTTCTCGCTGGGGATCACATACAGCGCCTGGCCCCAGTGGCCGAGGGCGGCGAAGGTGTCGGGCGGCGCGTCGGGCCACGGCGCGGCGGCGCCATCCGCCGGGCGATTGAGCCACCACTGACCACCGGGCACCGCTTCGTCCTGATGCGCCTTGTAGCCGGCAAAGGCAGTGCGGTTGAAAGCGACCCAATCCTTGGGCAGCAATTGCCGGTCGTGCCAACGTCCGTCGCGGGCCATCAGCAAACCGACCCGCGCCAGATCCCGCGCCGTGAGATAGGCATAAGAGGACGCGACAAACGTACCGCCGGCATCGGTTTCCCACACGGCGTGGCGGATGCCCAGCGGCTCGAACAACGCGGTCCATGGATAGTCAGGATAACGCTGTGGGCCAACCATGTTCTTGAGCGCCGCCGCCAGCAGATTGCTGTCGCCACTGGAGTAACGGAACGTCTGCCCCGGTGGCGCATAAGCATCGTGATCGGCAGTGAACGCTGGCATGTCGCGGTGCCCACGGGTGTAGAGCATCGCCACCACCGAGGATTTCAGCGGCGCGTATTCGTAGTCTTCCTGCCAGTCCAGCCCGGAAGCCCAGTGCAGCAGATCCGCCACGGTGATCGCCGGATGTTTTTCCAGCGCCGGATAAAACTTCGAAACCGGATCATCCAGTTTGAACAGGCCTTCGCCATACGCCACGCCGAGTACCGTGGCCATCAGGCTTTTGCTGATCGACCAGGTCAGGTGCGGGGTCTCGGCACGGGTCGGGCCGGCGTAGCGTTCGTAGATCAACTGGCCGTCGCGGATGATCAGCAGCGCGTCCGTGCGGATGCCCTGGCGGGTAGTGTCGTCGCGGGGTGGGAAGGCGTAGGTCTCTAATGCCTCGACCGCTGCGCCGCTGATTTTTGCGCCAGTCGGCCATTGCTCACCGGGCCATTGCTCGGCCTGGACCGTGAAGCTGATCAGCAGCAGAAACAGGGACAGGCTTTTGCACATGGTGAGGGCTCTTGGGGAGAACCTGCTGAGGGTAATCTTGCCACATGACAGATGTGTGGTGTTTTTGCCACCGCCTTCGCGAGCAAGCCCGCTCCCACATTTGAAACGCTTTCCAAGGGTGGGAGCGGGCTTGCTCGCGAAGAGGCCAGTCAGCCCACCGCCAAAGCCTTGGCCAAGCGTTTGGCCCGCGCCCCCGCTGCCAACTGCATCACCCCCTGATCACGCTGCCACATCTGCGCCCACTCCGGATTACCCGCGCGCAACGCCTGATCGATCTCGCCCTTCAGCGCATCAAACTGCGCAAACAACCCGCCCAACAGCACATGCCCGGCCGGGTTGTTCGGTGGTTGGCGACTCGCTTCCGCGCACCCGGCCAACAGCGCCAGCAAGCGCAGTTGCAGCGGCTGCGACCAGCCGCTGTCCTGACCGACACCGTACAGCCACGCGGTCATCGCGCTCAGCACGTAGACATCTTCCAGGCTGCGAAACGGCTTCACATAAGCATCCCAGCCATCGCCCGCGAGCAATTCGCACAACGCGCCGTCCAGATGCAGCCGACCGTGACTGATGTCCGGCATCAGCGGCAGCGCCGGGAGTTTTTCCACGCGCACGCCGGGCTCGCCGGGATAGACCACCGCCAGACTCAGGCGCGGCGTTTCGCCGGATTCTTCACTGCGCGCGGCGATGAGCAGCCAGTCCGCCGCGTCCCCGGCGGTGACGAAATCCTTGCGCCCGCTCAGGCGCAAATCGCTGAGACGGGTCTGCATGTCCGCGGGACGCAGGCTGCGCTGTTCGGTCGCACACAACGCGCCAAGACTCGGCGGCGCGCTCGGCCAGAGCATGCGCAACGCCGCCTGATACCCCACCAGAAATGCCAGCCCCGGCGTCGCCATCCGCCGCCCTCCGGCCACCGCCAGTTCGAACGGCGTCACGTTGCCCAATTGATGCAGCAAGGTAGCGAAACCTTCCGCCAGATCAGTCACGGCGGGCAGGCGTTCATGGCTTTCGAGCAGGCTGGGCCAGGGCATAAGCGGCTCCTTGAGGGCTGTCATACAAGCATCACCAAACGTTCACGGTGATGACACCGGGGCTACATAGCCTGACTTTGCACAACATGGCTGCATAAAGAAAGTCGATCGGCTGCAACCCACGACGGGTTCAAGGCCCGTACGGAGATTCAAATGACTCAGATCGCCCGCATCAGCGACACCGGCAATGAACGCCGCCTGCAAGCCGAACGCCTGATCGGCGCCGAGGCCTTGCAGCAAGCCCAGGCCTTGCGCTTCAGCGTATTCAGCGGCGAGTTCAACGCCAAGCTGAAAGGCGCGGAGCTGGGTCTGGACATGGATGACTATGATGTTCACTGCAGCCACATCGGCGTGCGTGACCTGAACACCGGGCGTCTGGTCGCCACCACCCGTTTGCTCGATCACACCGCCGCCAGCAGCCTGGGCAAGTTCTACAGCGAAGAAGAATTCAGCCTGCACGGCCTCGCCCATCTGCAAGGCCCGATCCTCGAAATCGGCCGCACCTGCGTCGACCCGGCCTACCGCAACGGCGGCACCATCGCCGTGCTCTGGGGTGAACTGGCCGAAGTGTTGAATCAGGGCGGCTACAGCTACCTGATGGGTTGCGCGAGCATCCCGATGCAGGACGGCGGCGTGCAGGCCCACGCGATCATGCAGCGTCTGCGCGAGCGTTATCTGTGCACCGAACACCTGCGCGCCGAGCCGAAGAATCCCCTGCCGTCGCTGGACATTCCATCGAACGTGATCGCCGAGATGCCGCCGTTGCTCAAGGCCTACATGCGTCTGGGTGCGAAGATCTGCGGCGAGCCGTGCTGGGACGAAGACTTCCAGGTCGCCGACGTGTTCATCCTGCTCAAGCGCGACGAACTCTGCCCGCGCTACGCCAAGCACTTCAAGGCGGCCGTGTGATGAGCCGGTTGCGCGTGT
This sequence comes from Pseudomonas fluorescens, assembly GCF_004683905.1. Taxonomy (NCBI): domain Bacteria; kingdom Pseudomonadati; phylum Pseudomonadota; class Gammaproteobacteria; order Pseudomonadales; family Pseudomonadaceae; genus Pseudomonas; species Pseudomonas fluorescens. Next base: position 1,463,971 of record NZ_CP038438.1, on the reverse strand, counting down.
ACGCGCGGATCACGCGGGTGCTGCTGGTGGTGGCGCTGGGCTTGACCATGGCCAGCGTCTTCGGCGTGTTCGAACGTCTGGGCCTGGCGCACTCGATGCAACGTCGGCAGCGCTGGTCGCGGTTTTTCATGGCGCGTTTGAGCAATGCCCTGCCCTTTCGCGTGACCGTGCACGGCGAGCTGCCGCAGCAACCGATGCTGTGGGTCAGCAACCACGTGTCATGGACTGACATTCCGCTGCTGGGCATGCTCACGCCGCTGTCGTTTCTGTCCAAGGCCGAAGTACGCACCTGGCCGGTGGCCGGCTGGCTGGCGGCGAAGGCCGGCAGTCTGTTCATCCGTCGCGGTTCGGGTGACAGCCAGTTGATCCGCAAACAGATGACCCGTCACCTGCAAACGCAACATCCGTTGCTGATGTTCCCGGAAGGTACCACCACCGATGGCCGCTCGCTGCGCACCTTTCATGGTCGCCTGCTGTCGGCGGCAATCGATTCGGAGGTGATGCTGCAACCGGTGGCGATCCGTTATCTGCGCAATGGCGAAATCGACGCGTTGGCGCCGTTCATTGGTGACGATGACTTGCTGTCGCACCTGATGCGTCTGTTCAGCAACGACTGCGGCGATGTCGAGATTCACGTGCTCAAGCCGATTGCCTGCGTCGGTCGCGAGCGTGCAGCACTGGCGTTCGAAGCACAGCAGGCGGTGCAGAAGGCGTTGTTTGGTGAGGTGGCCAAACCTGCCGAACCGCGTCGCGCCGGCGAATTGATCGCCGCCTGAAACACAGATCCCCCCTGTGGGAGCGGGCTTGCTCGCGAAAGCGGTGGTTCAGCCAATGCACATGTTGAATGACCTACCGCATTCGCGAGCAAGCCCGCTCCCACAGGGGGTTACTGCGTTGTCGACGTTTGTGCAAATTCTTGAAGCTGCGGATAGAACAAACGGAAATCCTCACTCAGCGGCTCGTACAACCGCCGCAATTCCTGCATAGCCCCCGCCAGCTCCTCAGGCCGAGTCAGACGCCGCGAGATCCCGCGCAGCACCTGGTCCAGCACTTCGAATTCCTGATACGAACCCAGCCAATCATTGGCAACCATGTGCGGCGCGATTTTCGCCAGGCGTTCTGGCAATTGCCGTTCATTCGACAGCACCCGGTAAACATCGCGGGTGAAATGTTCCAGCGGCTGATCGGCGTACAGCGTCCAGTCGCGGGCCAGGCAATGGTCGAAAAACACATCGAGGACAATCCCCGCGTAACGCCGCCGGGTCTCGGTGAAACGCCCGAGGGCGATGTCCACCAACGGGTGGCGATCGGTGAATACATCAATGCGCCGATGCAACTGAATCGCCGCTTCAATCTGCGGTGCAAATTGCCCTTGCAGGCGTCCTTTGACGAAATCGCCATACAGACTGCCGAGTAATTGCTCGGGGTGCTGGCCTCCGAGGTGTAAATGTGCGAGATAGTTCATGGGCGCAGCTTAGCACTGCGCGCTTTCATCGTTACAGCACACGTATCGTTATAACCCGATATACCGATTTATGCGGTCGTCAGATCAAATTCATATTGGTATATCGCGAAATACCGATTTAAAGTTCGCCTCATCGCGATATAGCGCTACACATCACGAGCATAAAGCCATGAACCTCGACCTCGACGAAATAATAAAAGCCCTGGCACACCCAGTACGGCGAGACATTCTCATCTGGCTGAAAGACCCCAAAGCCCAGTTTCCTGAGCAGATACACAACCACGAGTACGGCATCTGCGCCGGGCAGATCGATCAACGCTGCGGCCTGTCGCAGTCGACCGTCTCCGCCCACCTGGCGACCCTGCAACGCGCAGGTCTGATCAGCAGCCAGAAAGCCGGCCAGTGGCACTTCTTCAAACGCAACGAGGACGTGATCCAGGCGTTCCTCGACGCCATCGTCAAAGAGCTCAGCGCTCCCACAAGGAATTGATTCAAATGCCCCTCTCGCTACTCATTCTGGCCTTGAGCGCCTTCGCCATCGGCACCACCGAGTTCGTCATCATGGGCCTGCTGCCCGATGTGGCGGCCGACCTCGGTGTGTCGATTCCCGGCGCTGGCTGGCTAGTGACCGGTTACGCCCTGGGCGTGGCCATCGGTGCGCCGTTCATGGCACTGGCCACCGCCAGACTGCCGCGCAAGGCCGCACTGGTAGCGCTGATGGGCATTTTTATCGTCGGTAACCTGCTGTGTGCCATCGCCAGTGACTACAACGTGCTGATGTTTGCCCGTGTCGTCACGGCGCTGTGCCACGGTGCGTTCTTCGGTATCGGTTCTGTGGTAGCTGCCGGGCTGGTGGCGCCGAACAAGCGCGCATCCGCCGTAGCGCTGATGTTCACCGGCCTGACCCTGGCCAACGTCCTCGGTGTACCGCTGGGCACGGCGCTGGGTCAGGAAGCCGGCTGGCGCTCGACCTTCTGGGCGGTGACCGTGATTGGTGTAGTGGCGCTGATCGGTCTGATCCGCTTCCTGCCGGCCAAGCGTGACGAGGAAAAACTCGACATGCGCGCCGAACTCGCCGCCCTCAAAGGCGCCGGCATCTGGCTGTCGCTGAGCATGACCGCGCTGTTCGCCGCGTCGATGTTCACCCTCTTCACCTATGTCGCGCCGCTGCTCGGTGATGTCACCGGTGTCTCGCCAAAAGGCGTGACCTGGACCCTGCTGCTGATCGGCCTCGGTCTGACGGTGGGCAACATCATCGGCGGCAAACTGGCGGACAAGCGTCTCGGCGCGACCCTGATCGGCGTGTTCGTGGCGATGGCGGTGGTTTCCACCGTGCTGAGCTGGACCAGCGTTGCGCTGATCCCGACGGAGATCACCCTGTTCCTCTGGGCCACCGCTTCGTTTGCCGCCGTCCCGGCGCTGCAAGTCAACGTGGTGACCTTCGGCAAGGCCGCACCGAACCTGGTGTCGACCCTGAACATCGGCGCTTTCAACATCGGCAACGCCCTGGGCGCCTGGGTCGGTGGCAGCGTCATCGCCCACGGTTTCGGCCTGACCAGCGTGCCCCTGGCCGCCGCCGCGCTGGCCGTGCTCGCGCTGCTGGTGACCCTGATCACTTTCCGTCAGAACGGCGACGCCGGTCTGGCCCCCGCTACCCACTGATTAACCACTTAACTGACGAGGGTTGTACACATGGCAACTATTTTCGATCCGATCAAACTGGGCGACCTCGAGCTGTCCAACCGCATCATCATGGCTCCGCTGACCCGCTGCCGCGCCGAAGAAGGCCGCGTGCCGAACGCGCTGATGGCTGAATACTACGTACAGCGCGCGTCGGCTGGTCTGATCCTGTCCGAAGCCACTTCGGTGACGCCGATGGGCGTCGGCTACCCGGACACCCCGGGCATCTGGTCCAACGACCAGGTGCGCGGCTGGACCAACGTGACCAAAGCCGTGCACGCTGCCGGCGGCAAGATCGTCCTGCAACTGTGGCACGTCGGCCGCATCTCGCATCCGTCGTACCTCAACGGCGAAACCCCGGTCGCGCCGAGCGCCATCCAGCCTAAAGGTCACGTCAGCCTGGTGCGTCCATTGGCCGACTATCCGACCCCGCGAGCTCTGGAAACCGCTGAAATCGCCGAGATCGTCGAGGCCTACCGCACCGGTGCCGAAAACGCCAAAGCCGCCGGTTTCGACGGCGTGGAAATCCACGGCGCCAACGGCTACCTGCTCGACCAGTTCCTGCAAAGCAGCACCAACCAGCGCACCGATAACTACGGTGGCTCCCTGGAAAACCGTGCGCGTCTCCTGCTGGAAGTGACTGACGCAGCGATCGACGTCTGGGGCGCCGGCCGTGTCGGCGTGCACTTGGCACCCCGCGCCGATTCCCATGACATGGGCGACGACAATCTGGCCGAGACTTTCACTTATGTGGCTCGCGAGCTGGGCAAGCGCGGCATCGCCTTCATCTGCTCCCGCGAGAAAGAAGGCGCCGACAGCCTCGGCCCACAGCTGAAAGAAGCTTTCGGCGGCGCGTACATCGCCAACGAACGCTTCACCAAGGACAGCGCCAATGCGTGGCTGGCTGAAGGCAAGGCTGACGCGGTAGCGTTCGGCGTACCGTTCATTGCCAACCCGGATCTGCCGGCACGCCTGAAGGCCGACGCACCGCTGAACGACGCACGTCCCGAGTTGTTCTACGCGAAAGGCCCGGTCGGTTATATCGATTATCCAACGCTGTAAACAACAACAACTAACAAGTAAGCCCCGTCTCGAAAGAGGCGGGGCTTTTTTTATTTTCATACATTTAAAGATTCGCCATCAGAACAATATAAATCTAAGCTCCGCCCAGCAACTCATCAATTACAACCCACCAACTTAATCAAGCAAGGTTATATAAAAATGAATGATACAGATCCAAACAAACTTACATTCCTTCTGCAAATCACCAATGCCACGGACTCTACTTTCTGGCTTGACGATGCCTCTCCAAAGCACCCACCCTTGACGCGTATCGACAAGATCCTCCCTTACCAGACCGTCTTTATGCTGTTTGAAGGAGATCCTCATCTGAAACAGGACATCGTTATTGATTACGATATCAAAAAAGAGGTATTCAACACTTACATCTGCTACACCAACTACAAGCAGAAAGTACGGTTCGACACTACGCTCAGTTATTGCTACCGACAAATGGCGGGGCACAGGGCTCCAAAAGTCGAACTTTTCTGGGATACCAACGCGTTCTCTGTTGGCGCCGAACCCATCACCTGCGGCGCAGCATTGGAAAATGAAAACCCGGTTTACCCTTACAGCTATAAGATGATCGCATTCATGACGCCATCGGCCTGATAGAGAGTTACCTGCTCATGCAGTAACGGTACGGACTACGCTGACATTATAGAGGCGCGAGCAAACTAAAGGCCGTGGCTCGAGCCCATCGGAAGTAACGCAGCCTGGTGGTGAGGATCGGGCAAAGGGAACTCAAAAACGAAACGGATCGGTTGGTGCGTATCGGCTGCTCGGCGCCCTTTTAGCCCGAGTCGTTAACATTCATTCACACAGTCGACACAAAACCCCTACAAAATACGTAGCTCGCTACCTATCAACCTGGCCATCGTACGTATATAAAAGCACTCCATTACAAAAAGACTTGAAGCAGGGACATTTCCCCGCTTCAAGTCTTGACACGGACAGATTTAATTACGCATTTTGTTTCATTTGCGCAGGCTAGGGCTCAGGCGCAGCATATCAAGCCCTGTATCGACCCAGCGCTCGGCTTCGGCATGCAATTGAAAGCTGTCCGGCGCCAACAGCCATCCATACAGGAGGCCATCGATATACGCATGAATGCTGATGGCCGCCCGGGCAGTGTCGAGATCTTCCGGCAACTGGCCGCGATTGACCGCATTACGCAGGGTCAGACCGATGCGCAGGTTGCAATCGAGACTGGCCGTGCGGCGCTGCTGGCGCAGATCGCACATTTCATCGGTGAATTCGCACTTATGAAACAGAATCTCGTTGATGCGACGGGTCTTCGGATCCAGGGCTACCTGATGAAACAGATGGATCAACAGCTTGCGCATGCACCCCAACGGGTCGAGTTCGTCCTCGCTCTCGCTGGCCTTGGCCAATTCATCCAGCGGTTCATGCAGGCTGTCGAGCATCGCCTGCACCAGATCGGCCTTGTTGCTGAAATGCCAATAGATGGCACCGCGCGTCACGCCGGCCATCGTCGCGATATCCGCCAGGGTCGTGCGGGCCACACCCCTTTCATAAAACGCTTTCTCGGCCGCTTCGAGAATCTGGCTGCGCGTTTCCTGAGCTTCCTCTTTGGTACGACGGACCATGGCAGTAAAACCTCAAACAGGATGTTTCAGGGATGGCTGAATATCCGCTGAATAAAGAGGGGGCTGATCTCTCACGAATCGGCTCCCCGGCCTACAATTTCAAACCTTGCGACGCATTTTGTAACAGGGTGGGTACGACGCCAAGCTATTTACAAACAACCATGAACGTAAGTATATTCCTTAGCAAGCTACTTATCCACTCGACCCGATTTTTTTACCCTTTCACACTTCTTGTGCGCAATGTGCGCGCCTGACCCGAGGATCTTCATGCAATTCAAGCCAGCTGTTACCGCTCTGGTCACTGCCGTCGCCCTGGCATCGCTGCTCAGCGGATGTAAAAAGGAAGAAGCGGCCCCAGCCGCTCCGCCTCCTCAGGTCGGCGTCGTCACCCTGCAACCACAAGCGTTCACCCTCACGTCGGAACTGCCGGGGCGCACCAGTGCGTACCGCATCGCTGAAGTTCGACCACAGGTCAACGGCATCATTCTCAAACGTCTGTTCAAGGAAGGCGGCGACGTCAAAGCCGGCCAGCAGCTATATCAGATCGATCCGGCAGTCTATGAAGCGACCCTGAAAAGCGCCGAAGCCAGCCTGCGCTCGACCAAGTCGATCTCCGACCGCTACAAGCAACTGGTCGACGAGCAGGCCGTGAGCCGCCAGGAATACGACACCGCCGTGGCCAATCGCATGGAATCGGAAGCGTCGTTGCAGAGTGCGCAGATCAACGTGAAATACACCAAGGTCTACGCGCCGATCTCCGGCCGTATCGGCCGTTCTTCGGTGACCGAAGGCGCGCTGGTCAGCAATGGTCAGGCCGACGCGATGGCGACGATCCAGCAACTGGACCCGATCTACGTCGACGTTACCCAGTCCTCGGTTGAGCTGCTGGAACTGCGTCGCGAGCTGGAAAGCGGTCGTCTGCAGAAGGCCGGCGACAACTCGGCAGCGGTCAAGCTGACCCTTGAGGACGGCAGCCAGTACAAGCTCGACGGTAAGCTGGAATTCTCCGAAGTATCGGTTGATCCGACTACCGGTTCCGTGACCCTGCGCGCCGTGTTCCCGAACCCGGATCACACCCTGTTGCCAGGCATGTTCGTCCGCGCCCAGTTGCAGGCCGGGGTCAACGCCGCGGCCATTCTGGCGCCGCAACAAGGCGTGACCCGTGACCTCAAGGGCACTCCGACCGCACTGGTCGTCGGCCCGGACAACAAGGTTGAACTGCGTCAGCTCAAGGCCAGCCGTACCGTTGGCAGCCAGTGGCTGATCGAAGATGGCCTGAAAGCCGGCGATCGTCTGATCACCGAAGGCCTGCAATATGTTCGCCCAGGTGCTCAGGTCAACCCGACCGAAGCGACCAACGTAGCCAAGAACCCGGCCCCCGCTCAAGCAGCTGACAAAGCCGCTGGCGGCAAAGGGGAGTAACTCATGTCGAAATTTTTTATCGACCGTCCGATTTTCGCCTGGGTAATTGCCCTGGTGATCATGTTGGTCGGGGCATTATCGATCCTGAAATTGCCAATCAACCAGTACCCGAGCATTGCACCGCCGGCCATCGCGATCTCCGTGACCTACCCGGGCGCTTCGGCGCAAACCGTGCAGGACACTGTGGTCCAGGTGATCGAGCAGCAGCTCAACGGTATCGACAACCTGCGTTATGTGTCCTCGGAAAGTAACTCCGACGGCAGCATGACCATCACCGCGACCTTCGAGCAAGGCACCAACTCCGACACCGCGCAGGTTCAGGTTCAGAACAAGCTGAACCTGGCCACCCCGCTGCTGCCGCAGGAAGTGCAGCAACAGGGTATCCGCGTCACCAAGGCAGTGAAGAACTTCCTGCTGGTGATCGGCGTGGTGTCGCGTGACGGCAGCATGACCAAGGACGACCTGTCCAACTACATCGTGTCGAACATGCAGGACCCGATCTCGCGGACCGCCGGTGTCGGTGACTTCCAGGTCTTCGGTGCCCAGTACGCGATGCGCATCTGGCTCGATCCGGCCAAGCTGAACAAGTACAACCTGACGCCAGCTGATGTCAGCGCCGCGATCTCGGCGCAGAACGTCCAGGTGTCTTCCGGTCAGCTCGGCGGTTTGCCGGCGCTGCCAGGTCAGCAACTGAACGCCACGATCATCGGCAAGACCCGTCTGCAGACTGCCGAGCAGTTCAAGGCGATCCTGCTGAAGGTCAATCAGGATGGCTCCCAGGTCCGTGTCGGCGACGTGGCCGACGTCGGTCTGGGCGGTGAAAACTCGAGTATTTCTGCGCAGTTCAACGGCAGCCCGGCGTCCGGTCTGGCGGTAAAACTGGCCAACGGCGCCAACGCCCTCGACACAGCCAAAGCGCTGCGCAAGACGATTGACGACCTCAAGCCGTTCTTCCCGCAAGGCATGGAAGTGGTGTTCCCGTATGACACCACTCCGGTCGTGACCGAGTCGATCAAGGGTGTGGTTGAAACCCTGGTCGAAGCGATCGTGCTGGTGTTCCTGGTGATGTTCCTGTTCCTGCAGAACTTCCGCGCCACCGTCATCACCACGATGACCGTGCCGGTGGTATTGCTTGGTACGTTCGGCATCCTCGCCGCCGCCGGTTTCAGCATCAACACCCTGACCATGTTCGGTATGGTGCTGGCCATCGGCTTGCTGGTGGACGACGCCATCGTCGTGGTGGAAAACGTCGAGCGGGTGATGGCCGAAGAAGGCCTGTCACCGAAGGAAGCGACCAAGAAATCCATGGGCCAGATCCAGGGTGCCCTGGTCGGTATCGCCCTGGTGCTGTCGGCGGTACTGTTGCCGATGGCGTTCTTCAGCGGCTCCACCGGTGTGATCTACAAGCAGTTCTCGATCACCATCGTCTCGGCCATGGCCCTGTCGGTAATGGTTGCACTGATCTTCACCCCGGCGCTCTGCGCAACCATGCTCAAGCCGATCGCCAAGGGTGACCACGGCACGCCGAAAAAAGGTTTCTTCGGCTGGTTCAACCGCAATTTCGATCGCGGTGTCAGGAGTTACGAGCGCGGTGTCGGCAACATGTTGTCGCGCAAAGCCCCGTACCTGCTGGCGTACCTGCTGATCGTCGTCGGCATGATCTGGCTGTTCACCCGCATTCCAACCGCGTTCCTGCCGGAAGAAGACCAGGGCGTACTGTTCGCCCAGGTGCAAACCCCGGCCGGTTCCAGTGCGGAACGTACTCAAGTCGTGATCGACGAGATGCGTACCTACCTGCTGGATAAAGAGGCGGGCGCGGTGTCCTCGGTGTTTACCGTGAACGGCTTCAACTTTGCCGGTCGTGGTCAGAGCTCGGGTCTGGCGTTCATCATGCTCAAGCCGTGGCACGAGCGTGATTCGAGCAACAGCGTGTTTGCCCTGGCACAGCGTGCGCAGCAACACTTCTTCAGTTTCCGCGATGCGATGGTGTTTGCGTTCGCCCCGCCTGCGGTACTGGAATTGGGTAACGCCACCGGTTTCGACGTGTTCCTGCAGGACCGCGCCGGCATCGGTCACGAAAAACTGATGGAAGCCCGTAACCAGTTCCTCGGCATGGCCGCGCAGAGCAAGGTGCTCTACCAGGTACGTCCGAACGGTCTGAACGACGAGCCGCAATACCATCTGGAAATCGACGATGAGAAAGCCCAGGCCCTGGGTCTGAGCCTCTCCGACATCAACAGCACCCTGTCGATCTCCTTCGGTAGTAGCTACGTCAACGACTTCATCGACCGTGGTCGGGTGAAGAAGGTTTACGTGCAAGGTCAGGCCGGTGCGCGCATGAGCCCTGAAGACCTGAAAAAGTGGTACGTGCGCAACAGCGCCGGGACCATGGTGCCATTCTCCGCGTTCGCCAAGGGCGAGTGGATCTACGGTTCGCCGAAACTGGCCCGTTACAACGGCGTCGAAGCGATGGAAGTGCTCGGTTCTCCGGCGCCGGGTTACTCCACCGGTGAAGCGATGGCCGAAGTCGAAGCGATTGCCAAGAAGCTGCCGGCCGGTGTCGGTATCTCCTGGACCGGTCTGTCCTACGAGGAACGTCTGTCGGGCTCGCAAGCGCCAGCGCTGTACGCCCTGTCGCTGCTGATGGTGTTCCTGTGTCTGGCGGCGTTGTATGAAAGCTGGTCGATTCCGATCGCGGTCATGCTCGTGGTACCGCTGGGGATCATCGGTGCGCTGATGGCCACCAGCCTGCGCGGGCTGTCCAACGACGTGTACTTCCAGGTGGGCCTGTTGACGACCATCGGTCTTGCGGCTAAAAACGCCATTCTGATCGTCGAGTTCGCCAAGGAGCTGCATGAACAAGGGCGCAGTCTGCGCGATGCGGCGATCGAAGCGTGCCGCATGCGTCTGCGACCGATCATCATGACCTCGCTGGCGTTCGTCCTCGGTGTAGTACCGTTGGCGATCTCCACCGGTGCCGGTTCGGGTAGCCAGCACGCGATCGGTACTGGCGTGATTGGCGGTATGCTCACGGCCACGATCCTGGCGATCTTCTGGGTCCCACTGTTCTTCGTCACGGTTTCGTCCATCGGCCAGCGTAAAATCGCCGACCCGGACGAGACGACTGAAACTCCTAAAGAGGCTGGCCAATGAGCAAGTCGCTACTCTCCATCGCAGTCGCCGCCTTCGTGCTGAGCGGTTGCTCGCTGATCCCCGATTATCAGCAGCCTGAAGCACCGGTCGCGGGCCAGTACCCGCAGGGCCCGGCGTACTCGCCGGCCCAGGCTCCGGCGCAAGCCGCTGCCGAGCAGGGCTGGAAGCAGTTTTTCCATGACCCGGCCCTGCAGCAGCTGATCCAGACATCCCTGGAAAACAACCGCGACCTGCGTGTCGCGGCGCTGAACATCGACGCTTATGCGGCTCAATACCGCATCCAGCGTGCCGACCTGTTCCCGGCGGTTTCGGCCAATGCCAGCGGCAGCCGTCAGCGGGTTCCGGCCCGTGCCTCGCAGACCGGTGAAGCGAACATCAGCAGTTCCTACACCGCGACCGTCGGCATCAGCGCCTACGAACTCGACCTGTTCGGTCGGGTGCGCAGCCTGAGCGAACAAGCGCTGCAACAATATTTCGCCACCGAAGAAGCGCGCCGCAGCACGCAGATCAGTCTGGTGGCCAGTGTGGCCAACGCCTACATGACCTGGCAGGCCGACAAGGAACTGCTCAAGCTGACGCAAGACACCCTCGGTGCCTTTGAAGAAAGCTACAAGCTGACCAGCCGCAGCAATGAAGTCGGTGTGGCCTCGGCGCTGGACCTGGCGCAGTCGCGCACCTCGGTGGAAAACGCCCGGGCGCAACTGGCCAAGTACACCCGTCAGGTGGCTCAGGACGAAAACAGCCTGACCCTGCTGCTCGGCACCGGCATCCCGGCCAATCTGCAAGCGGCCAAACCGCTGTCGGATGACCTGCTCAGCGATGTACCGGCCGGTCTGCCTTCGGACCTGCTGCAGCGTCGTCCGGACATCCTCCAGGCCGAGTACAACCTGAAAGCGGCCAACGCCAACATCGGCGCCGCCCGTGCAGCGTTCTTCCCGAGCATCAGCCTGACCGCCAACGCGGGCAGCCTGAGCCCGGACCTGTCCGGTCTGTTCAAGGGCGGCTCGGGTACCTGGCTGTTCCAGCCGCAGATCAACCTGCCGATCTTCAACGCCGGCAGCCTGCGCGCCAGCCTCGACTATGCCAAGATCCAGAAGGACATTGGCGTGGCGAACTACGAGAAGTCGATTCAAACCGCCTTCCAGGAAGTCGCCGACGGCCTGGCCGCGCGCCAGACCTACACCGAGCAGTTGCAGGCGCAGCGTGACTTCGTCGCGGCCAACCAGGATTACTACCGCCTGGCCGAGCGTCGTTACCGCATCGGTGTCGACAGCAACCTGACCTTCCTCGACGCCCAGCGTCAGTTGTTCAGTGCGCAACAGGCACTGATCACCGACCGCCTCGCGCAGCTGACCAGTGCGGTCAACCTGTACAAGGCCCTGGGTGGTGGCTGGAATGCGCAGACCGCGCAGAACGAACCGCTGAAAGAAGAAGCACCGAAGATGAAGCTGTTCTGATCATCCGGTGAACACAAGGAGCCCGCCACTTGGCGGGCTTTTTGTTGCCTGTCAGAAATATTGTGGCGTCTGAGCCGGCCTCTTCGCGAGCAAGCCCGCTCCCACTTTTGGAATGCATTTTCCTGTGGGAGCGGGCTTGCTCGCGAAGAGGCCCTGATAGACGCGAGAAAAAACCCGGCTCAATCTTGCGTTCGATAATCGCCCAAAACCCGCTTTGCCCGATTGAATCCCGCCCATCGCCCCCCGCACCATTCGCTCCACAAAACCAATAACAACAGGTTCGACACCATGCTCCCGCGCCCTGTCCCGTCCGGCTGATCGCCGCCGCTTCATCCCTGATTCTGCAAGCTCGTGCCCGCCCCGAAAATGGCGGCAACGGCTCTGTTCGACCTAAAAAAAATAACAAGAGACCCTGCGATGACTCATCCAACTGCGCCGTACGCACTCCCCGGCCTGATCGCCCTGGCCCTGACCGGCGTCGCCCTCCCCGCCGCAGCCGAAGAAGCCGGTTTCGTCGAAGGTGCCAAGGTCAACCTCAACCTGCGCAACTTCTACATCAACCGCAACTTCACCAACCCGACCAAGGCTCAGGGCAAGGCTGAAGAGTGGACGCAGAACTTCATCCTCGACGCCAAATCCGGCTTCACCCAAGGCACCGTTGGCTTCGGCATGGACGTGCTCGGCCTGTACTCGGTGAAGCTCGATGGTGGCAAAGGCACCGGTGGCACGCAACTGCTGCCGCTGGATCACGACGGGCGACCGGCGGACAACTTCGGCCGCACCAACGTCGCGTTCAAGGCCAAACTGTCGCAGACCGAAATCAAGGTCGGCGAATGGATGCCGGTGCTGCCGATCCTGCGTTCGGACGACGGCCGTTCGCTGCCGCAAACCTTCCGTGGCGGGCAGATCACCTCAAAGGAAATCAACGGCCTGACCCTGTATGGCGGGCAGTTCCGCGCCAACAGTCCGCGCGATGACAGCAGCATGAGCGACATGTCGATGTTCGGCAAAGCGGCGTTCACCTCCGATCGCTTCAACTTTCAGGGCGGCGAGTACGTTTTCAACGAAAAACGCACGCAGATCGGCCTGTGGAACGCCGAACTCAAGGACATCTACAGCCAGCAATACCTCAACCTGACTCACAGCCAGCCACTCGGCGACTGGACGCTGGGCGCCAACCTCGGCTTCTTCTACGGCAAGGACGACGGCAGCGCCCGCGCCGGCGAACTCGACAACAAGACCTGGTCGGGGATGTTCTCGGCCCGCTACGGCGGCAACACCTTCTACGTCGGCCTGCAAAAACTCACCGGCGACAGCGCCTGGATGCGCGTCAACGGCACCAGCGGCGGCACCCTCGCCAACGACAGTTACAACGCCAGCTACGACAACGCTCAGGAACGCTCCTGGCAGGTGCGCCACGACTACAACTTCGCCGCCCTGGGCATCCCCGGCCTGACCCTGATGAACCGCTACATCAGCGGCGACAACGTGCACACCGGAACCATCACCGATGGCAAGGAATGGGGCCGCGAATCGGAACTGGGCTACACCGTACAGAGCGGCGCCCTGCGCGACCTCAACGTGCGCTGGCGCAACTCGACCATGCGCCGCGATTTCAGCAACAACGAGTTCGACGAGAACCGCCTGATCATCAGCTATCCGATCAGCCTGCTCTGAACCCGCACGCCGGCGCTGCACGAGCGGCGCCGGCATCAACCACTGGTCAGCCGGACTGGCGATTTGTCGAGGCGCAGATACAGTCAACAGAGTGTGTAAATTCTCCAGCCTGCTGTAGGAGCCCTTAGTTTTCTTCCGTTATCTCCGGATGCTGTACGCGAAGCTGCCTTGGCCACGGAGGTCAGGTATGAGCAAGCGAATAGTTATCGTCGGTGGCGGTGTAGGTGGAACCATGCTGGCCAATCAACTGGTCGGCAAGCTGTATCCCGAAGTTCTACGCGGCGACGTCTCGATCACATTACTGTCCAGTTCCCCCGATCATTACTACAAACCTGCGTTCATGTACGTGGCGTTCAGTCAGTTCTTCGAAGAGGAACTCAAACGTCCGGAACGCTCTTTGTTGCGCCCGGAAATCAGTTTCCACGTTGAAGAAGTCACCCGTTTCGACTTTCCCGGGCAGCAATTGCGCACCCGTAACGGCAAGCGCTTCGACTATGATTTTCTGGTGATCGCCACCGGCTGCGTGCCGGCGCCGGAACGCATCGAGGGTCTGCAAGAAGCCGGCGACCACTTCTATCAATACCTTGCTGCCCGGCAGTTGGCGCAACGCCTGAACACCATCGAAAAAGGCCGGATTTTCATTACCGTGTCCTTCCCGCAGACACCGAACGTCCCGCACCAATGCGGAATCGCGCCCGTGGAAACGACATTGATGCTGGATGACTTGTTGCGTCGCCGGGGCGTTCGCGAGCAAGTGGAAATCATCTACACCTACCCGACGGTTGCCCAGCTATTGCGCAATTGTCTGTTCTTGCAGCGCCCCACGGGTGAAATTCTGCCGAGCATTTTTGCCCGGAAAAACATTCAATTTCAGCGCGGCTTCACCCTGAGCCATGTGGATCCTGATGCAAAAATCGCCTACTCAGCCGAGGGCGATGAGCAACCCTTCACTATTCTGATGGCTACTCCACCCATCCAGGCCGTCGAGGTGGTGCGTGAGTGCGGCATCTCACACGCCGCCAATGATGAAGGATGGCTGCCGACCAATCACGAAACGCTGCAGGTCTACGGTCTGGAGAATGTCTACGTGATCGGCGACACCGTCGACCTGCCGGTCAGCAAGGCCGGCGGCGCCTGTCATAACCAGGCGCCGGTGATCGCCAACAACATCACCGCCCAGATCCGTCTTGGCGCACCCAACTCGGTATACGACGGTCGGGTACAGGCGGTAGCCCAAATGGGCCTGAATGCCGGGATGCCACTGTGGTACGACTACGCCCACGATGTGTTGCCGACACCCCCGACCAAATTGGGCGGTCTGCTCAGAAACGGTTTCAATCGCGGTCTTTACTGGGCGGTGGCCCGGGGAATGCTTTGACCCTGCACAGGGAGGAGTGATTGCTCATGAACATGCCCAAGGAAATGTCAGGCACGCCCGGGTTCACTGCCTTGATGGCAAAACTGCAACCGTTAATCGATGGCGGACGCCTGGAGAATATTGTCGACCTGCTTTCCCTGGTTTCCGATATCGCCGATCTGCTCGACGCGGCCATGGTGGAAAAACTCGCGCAATTGTTCGAGAGCGGCACAGCCGCCACCTGGACAGTCAGTAATGCAGTGCGCGTGGCCAAAGCCGAAGTATCGGCACAGTCAGCGGCGCCGGGCACTCTGGCGTTGCTCAAACTGCTGAATGAAGAGGACACACGCAAAGGCGTGGCCGTTGTCCTGAAAACCCTCAACGTCATTGGACGACAACTGTAAATCCGCCAGAGAGGACCTCCTCATGAGCGCCAAACTCGAAACGGCAGGGAACGCCTGCACCCACTGGGACGCCAAGGCGTACCAGCAGTTTTCCCGTCTCAGGCAACGCCCGGTCAACGAATTGCTCGACCGTATCGATCTGCCCGACCCCAGAAGAATTTGTGACCTGGGCTGCGGCACCGGCATCGCCACTCAACTGCTGGCCGAGCGCTGGCCGCGTGCGCAGTTGCTGGGTGTCGACAGCTCGCGGCAGATGCTTGATCAGGCCCGGTGCCTGCCGATCAACGCTCAATGGCAAGAGTGCGACCTGCTCGACTGGCAACCCGAACAACCGGCCGATCTGCTGCTCGCGGCGGCGGTGCTGCATTTCATTGGCGATCATCAACACCTGCTGCCGCGCCTGCTGGGGTATCTGCGCCCCGGTGGCTGTCTGGCGGTGCACATGCCGGACTGGCGCGATGCCTTGTGGTATCGACTGATGCTCGACACCCTCAACCATGCCGGACCGGGACACACCCCCATCGGCACACCGCAACTGCGCCGATGCATGGCGGCGCGGCCGTTGTTGACACTGGAGGACTACTATCGCTTGCTCGCGCCGCTGACCACGTCGCTGGAGATCTGGGAAACCGAGCAATTGCAGGTGGTTGGCGGCAAATCGCCGGTGTACGACTGGGTGAAGGTCTCGGCGCTGCGGCCGGTGATGCAGACGCTGACGTCACAGGAACAGGCGCGGTTTATCTACCACTACCTGATGCGGGTGCATAAGCATTACCCGCCCGAGAAAAACGGGCAGACTCTGTTTCCGTTCAAGCGGATTTTCATTGTCGCCAAGGTCTGAGTGTCTGTGCTGATTGATGCATCACGGCGTCTGCCGCTTTCGCGAGCAAGCCCGCTCCCACAGGGAAATGCATTCTAAATGTGGGAGCGGGCTTGCTCGCGAAGGCGTCAGTTCAGGCACCATCACTCCCGGGATTCGACTCCCAGCTCATCCCACACCGACTCCGCCAGATGAAACGTGGCATTCGCCGCCGGGATCCCGCAATAAATCGCGCTCTGCATGATCACTTCCTTGATCTCGCTCCGGCTCACACCGTTGTTGGCCGCCGCACGCAGATGCAATTTCAGCTCAGCCTCGCGGTTCATCCCGATCAGCATGGCGATGGTGATCAGGCTGCGCGTGTGCCGTGGCAGGCCCGGGCGGGTCCAGATATCGCCCCAGGCGTGACGCGTGATCATCTCCTGGAATTCCGAGTTGAACTCGGTCAGCGCATTCAGGCTGCGATCAACGTGGGCATCGCCCAATACCGCGCGGCGTACTTGCAGGCCTTCGTCGTAACGTTGTTTCTCGTCCACAAACTTCCCCTCACTGAGCGTTCAGAAACGCCAACACACGATCACTGAAAGCGGCACCGGCCTGCACGTTGGACAGGTGCGCAGCATAGAACTCGGCGTACTCGGCGCCGCGCACATGCTCCTGAATGAAATGCCCGCCGGACGGTGGCGTCACCGCATCTTCGGTACCCGCGATCACCAGAAGCGGCAGGTTGATCGAGGCCAGTTGCTCACGGAAATCGGCATCGCGCACCGCCGCGCAATTGGCCGCATAACCTTCAGGCGAAGTCGCCGCGAGCATGTCGGTAATTTTCTTCGCCGCGGCCGGATTGGCAGCGGAAAAATCAGGCGTGAACCAACGGGCAATCGACGCATCACGCAATGCGACCATCGCTGCCGGGCCATCACGCAACACGGTTTCGATGCGCGGATTCCACACCGACGGGTCGCCGATCTTCGCGGCGGTGTTGCACACGATCAATTTGTGCAGACGATGACCGGCATTGATCCCCAGCCACTGGCCGATCAACCCGCCCATCGACAATCCGCAGAAATGCGCGCGTTCGATGTGCAGCGCATCCAGCAAGCCGAGCACGTCGCGGCCCAGTTGCTCGATGCTGTAAGGCCCCGGCGTCACCAGCGACTGGCCGTGACCACGGGTGTCGAAACGCAGCACCCGGAAATGCTCGGTGAATGCCGGCATCTGCGCGTCCCACATGTGCAGGTCGGTGCCCAGCGAGTTGGACAGCACCAGCACCGGTGCGTCGACCGGGCCTTCAATAACGTAATGCAGTTCGCCATCGGCGAGTTGAACGAAAGCCACAGCCCTCTCCTTTCAGACAGACAATGCGTTGTGTTCGGCCACTGCGCGCTCGACCCAGGCTTGCGCCTGGCCGAGGTAATGCGCGGGGTCGAGCAGATGATCGAGTTCGGTGCTGCTCAGTTCGGCGGTCACTTGCGGCTCGTCGCCGAGCACCGCACGCAGGTGGCGCTGTTCGGCCACCGCGCGTTTGCAGCATTGTTCGAGCAAATGGTGCGCGGTGTCGCGACCGACCCGTTGCGCGAGGACGATGCTCACCGCCTCGGCCAGCACCAGGCCTTGGGTCAATTGGAGATTGCGCGCCATGCGTTCGGCGTCGACTTCCAGACCATCGGCCAGCAGGCGCGCCTGTTGCAGCGCACCGGACACCAGGCAGCAGATCTCCGGCAGGGTTTCCCATTCGGCATGCCACAGGCCGAGGCTGCGTTCATGCTCCTGAGGCATGGCGCTGAACAACGTCGAGACCAGCCCCGGGACCCGGGTCGCCGCGCCGATCAACACCGCCGCGCCGACCGGATTGCGCTTGTGCGGCATGGTCGAGGAACCGCCCTTGCCCGGTGCCGACGGCTCGAACACTTCCGCCGCTTCGGTCTGCATCAACAGACTGACGTCGCGCCCGAGCTTGCCGAGGCTGCCGGCGATCAAACCGAGTACCGCGCCGAACTCGACGATGCGATCACGCTGGGTGTGCCACGGTTGTTCCGGCAAGCTCAGTTGCAGCTCTTCGGCCAGCGCCTGCGCGATCGGCAGCGCTTGCTCGCCGAGCGCCGCGAGGGTGCCGGAAGCACCGCCGAATTGCAGCACCAGCAGCCGTGGTTTGAGTTCGCGCAGACGCTGACGGCTGCGGGTTACCGCGCCGAGCCAACCGGCAATCTTCATCCCGAGGGTCACGGGCGTGGCGTGCTGCAGCCAAGTGCGCCCGGCCAGTGGCGTCGCCGCATGCCGTTGGGCTTGGGTGGCGAGCGAATCGGCCAGCGCTGCCAGATCGCTTTCAATCAGCTCCAGCGCCTGCCGCAATTGCAGGACCAGCCCGGAATCCATCACGTCCTGACTGGTAGCGCCCAAATGCACATAGCGCTCGGCCTCGGCACTGCTCGCGGCGATCTGCTTGCCCAATGCCTTGACCAGTGGAATCGCCGAGTTGCCGGCCGTGGCAATCGCCTCGCCCAGCGCCGCGAAGTCATACAGACCGGCATTGCAAGCGGCGGCAATCGGCGCCACGGCAGACGCCGGAATCACCCCGACCCGCGCCTCGGCACGGGCCAGCGCCGCTTCGAAATCGAGCATCGCCTGCACCCGGCCCTGATCGCAGAACACCTCGCGCATGTCGCGGGCCGTGAAGTAGGCATCGAACAATTGATTGCCCGGTCGCTGAGTCATAAACAGTCCTTGCCGGCGCGGGCCAATGCGGCCCGCGCACATCGGTTTACAGATCGTGGTGCAAGTACGCCGCCTGTTTCGGCAGGCGCAGGCTGAACAGGAACGCCACCGCCATCATCACCGTGACGTACCAGTAGAACGCGTTTTCCATGCCCCCGGCCTTCAGGCTCAGGGCCACGTATTCGGCCGAACCGCCGAAGATCGCGTTGGCCACCGCATAGGCCAGACCGACGCCGAGGGCGCGGACTTCCGGCGGGAACATTTCGGCTTTCACCAGGCCGCTGATCGAGGTGTAGAAACTGACGATTGCCAGCGCCACGGTGATCAGCGCAAAGGCCAGAATCGGGCTGCTGATGCTTTTCAGGCTCAACAGGATCGGCACAGTGAACAGCGTGCCGAGCGCGCCGAACCAGAGCATCGAATTACGTCGGCCGATCTTGTCGGCGAGCATGCCGAACAGCGGCTGCATGCACATGTACAGGAACAGCGCGCCGGTCATGATGTAGCTGGCGGTCTTGGCGTGCATGCCGGCGGTGTTCACCAGGTACTTCTGCATGTACGTGGTGAAGGTGTAGAAAATCAACGAGCCACCGGCGGTGTAACCGAGCACGGTGATGAACGCGGCTTTGTGATCACGGAACAGCGCGCGGATGCTGCCGGCGTCCTTGTTCTCGCGCATTTCCTTGCTGGTGGTTTCTTTCAGGGAGCGACGCAGGAACAGCGAAATCACCGCCGCCACCGCACCGACCACAAACGGAATGCGCCAGCCGTAAGCACGCAGTTCATCTTCACTGAGGAACTGTTGCAGGATCACCACCAGCGACACCGCCAGCAGTTGCCCGCCAATCAGCGTCACGTACTGGAACGAGGCAAAAAAGCCGCGCTGGCCCTTGAGCGCGACTTCACTCATGTAGGTCGCGGTGGTGCCGTACTCGCCACCCACCGACAGGCCTTGCAACAGCCGCGCGAACAGCAACAGCAGCGGTGCCCAGACGCCGATGCTGGCGTAAGTCGGCAGACAGGCGATGAGCAGGGAGCCGAAGCACATCATCAGCACCGAAATCATCATCGAGGTCTTGCGGCCCTTCTTGTCCGCCAGCCGCCCGAAAATCCAGCCGCCAATCGGGCGCATCAGAAACCCGGCAGCGAACACCCCGGCCGTGTTGACCAGTTGCACCGTGGGGTTGTCGGAGGGGAAAAACGCCGGGGCGAAATAGATCGCGCAGAAGGCGTAGACGTAGAAGTCGAACCATTCGACCAGGTTGCCGGACGAGGCACCGACAATGGCGAAGATGCGCTTGCTGCGCTCCTCGCCGGTGTAATGAGCGGTGGTGGTTGTCATTGTTTTTTACTCTGAAGGGACAGGTGAGAGTCTAGACACACTTCGCAACAGTCCCGTTCCACAGATACATCCACGAGGCATTACACAACCCCTCCTCTGAAAGAGGGCTTGTGGCGAGGGGATTCATCCCCGATCGAGTGCGCAGCACTCGCAAATCTGGCAGACGCGGTGTGTCAGTTTCACCGTGAACTCCGGTCTTGGGGCTGCTTCGCAGCCCATCGGGGATAAATCCCCTCACCACAAACTCACTCCAATGGAACGAGGTGCGATCAATAATCGAAGAACACCGTCTCCGCCTCAGTGCCCTGCAAAATCACATTCCACTGATACACACCCGCCGCATCCGGCTTCGCCAGCAACGTCCCGCGGCGCTCCGCCGGCACACATTCCAGCAGCGGATCATTGACGTTCGCCGGATCGCCTTCGAAGTAGATGCGTGTCAGCAAGTGCTTGACCAGACCACGGGCAAACACCAGCACCACCAGATGCGGGGCCTGGGTCGAGCCCTTCAGGCCTTCGACCGTGCCCGGTTTGATCGTGGTGAAACGGAAGCGCCCTTCGGCGTCCACCGGCACCCGGCCAAAACCTTCGAAGTGCGGATCCAGCGGTTTGTCCTGCTCGTCTTCCGGGTGCGCGTATTTGCCGGCGGCGTTGGCCTGCCAGACTTCGAGCATCGCGTCGTTGACCACATCGCCGTTGCCGTCAACGACTTGGCCGGTGATCGCCACGCGCTCGCCGAGGGTTTGTTCGACCGCGAGATTTTCGCGGTTCAGCCAGGTCAGGCCGATGTGGTAGTACGGCCCGACGGTATGGGACGTGGTGGCAGTCAGCGTCATCTTATTTCTCCATCGGCGTGGCGTCGCGGCCGCGCAAGACGATGTCCCAGCGATAGCCGAGGGCGTAGGACGGAATGGTTTTTTCCAGATCGAAAGCGGCGATCAGACGTTCCTTGGCGGAGGTGTCCGGCACGCAGTTGTAGATCGGGTCGTAGGCCAGCAGCGGGTCGCCGGGGAAATACATCTGCGTCACCAGACGGGTGAGGATGCTCGGCCCGAACAGCGAGAAATGGATGTGCGCCGGGCGCCACGCGTTGTGATGGTTACCCCACGGATAGGCGCCGGGCTTGATGGTCTGGAACTGATACCAGCCATCGGCGTCGGTCACGGTGCGGCCGGTGCCGGTGAAGTTCGGGTCCAGCGGTGCGTCGTGCAGGTCGCGCTTGTGGTTGTAGCGGCCGGCGGCGTTGGCCTGCCAGATCTCCACCAGAATCCCCGGCACCGGCAAACCGTTTTCGTCGAGCACACGGCCGTGAATGATGATGCGCTCGCCCAACGGCTCGCCGTCGTGCTGGGCGGTCAGGTCGTTGTCCTTCTCGGCGACGCGTTCGGCACCGATGGTCGGGCCGGTGATCTCCGACAACGAATGCGGCAGAAACACCAACGGCTTGGACGGCGAGCGCAGGTTGGTGGATTGATACGTCGGGTGCAGGTATTCAGGCTGGGTGCCTTCCTGCGGACGACGGTAGCCAGGCTTGTCAGTCATTTCGCTTTCCTCAGTTCTTATCAGTCGACGCGCTGCGTCAGACGCGTTCGATGGCCAGGGCCAGACCCTGCCCGACGCCGACGCACATGGTCGCCAGACCTTTCTTGCCGCCGGTCCTTTCCAGCTGATGCAACGCAGTCAGCACCAGTCGCGCCCCGCTCATGCCCAACGGGTGGCCCAAGGCAATCGCGCCACCGTTCGGGTTGACCTGCGGCGCATCGTCGGCCAGACCCAATTCACGCAGCACCGCCAAGCCTTGGCTGGCGAAGGCTTCGTTGAGTTCGATCACATCGAAATCGCTGACCGCCACACCAAGACGCTCGATCAGTTTGCGCACCGCTGGCACCGGGCCGATGCCCATTACCCGAGGTGCGACACCGGCACTGGCCATGCCGAGCACTTTGGCGCGGGCGGTCAGGCCGTGTTTCTTCACCGCTTCGGCAGACGCGAGAATCAGCGCAGCAGCACCGTCGTTGACGCCGGACGCGTTGCCAGCGGTAACCGTCTTGTCCGGGCCGTTGACCGGCTTCAATCTGGCCAACGCTTCAAGCGTGGTGTCGGCGCGTGGATGCTCGTCCTGGCTGACCACGGTTTCGCCCTTCTTGTGGGCGATTCGCACTTCGACGATTTCCTCGGCGAAGTAGCCCGCCGCTTGTGCAGCGGCCGTGCGTTGCTGACTGCGCAGGGCGAAAGCGTCCTGATCGGCACGCGAAACCTTATAGTCGTCAGCGACGTTGTCGGCGGTCTGCGGCATCGCGTCGACGCCGTACTGGGCTTTCATCAGCGGGTTGATGAAACGCCAGCCGATGGTGGTGTCTTCCAGTTTCATGTTGCGCGAGAACGCTGCGTCCGCCTTGCCCATCACGAACGGCGCGCGGGACATCGACTCGACGCCGCCGGCAATCGCCAGCTCCATCTCGCCGCTGGCAATCGCACGGAAAGCAGTGCCGATCGCGTCCATGCCCGAAGCGCAGAGACGGTTGAGGGTCACGCCCGGCACGCTCTCCGGCAGACCCGCCAGCAGCAGCGCCATGCGCGCCACGTTGCGGTTGTCTTCACCAGCCTGGTTGGCGCAGCCGAGGAACACTTCATCGATTGCATTCCAGTCCACCGAGGGATTGCGTTCCATCAGCGCCTTGATCGGCACGGCGGCCAGATCGTCGGCGCGCACGGCGGACAGACCACCGCCGAACCGGCCGATGGGGGTACGAATCGCGTCGCAGATATAAACGTCACGCATCATGCTTCTCCCGGTGCCTGGCCGTGGGCGGCGGCGGTGCGCGCTTCGAGATCGCGCAGTGCAGTCAGTTCGACCTCGGTCGGTGCCGCCGTGGTTTCAACGTTGTCGGCAAAGCGGATCGCCCAACCGGTGGCGGCGACCACTTGCTCGCGGGTCACGCCCGGATGCAGTGCGGTGACCACGAATTCGTGGGTGCCCTGCTCCGGTTCCATGATGCACAGGTCGGTGATGATCCCGACCGGGCCGGCACCCGGCAGGCCCAGACGCTTGCGCGAATCGCCGCCCTCGCCGTGACCGACCGAGGTAATGAAGTCGAGCTTGTCGACGAACGAACGCGCCGACTGCTTGAGGATAATCAACACGCTCTTCGCCGAACCGGCGATTTCCGGCGCGCCACCGGCACCCGGCAGGCGCACTTTCGGCGCGTGGTAATCGCCGACCACGGTGGTGTTGATGTTGCCGAAACGGTCGACCTGCGCCGCGCCGAGAAAACCGACGTCGATGCGCCCGCCTTGCAGCCAATAGCGAAAAATCTCACCGGTCGGCACGACGGTGTCGGCGGTCTCCGCCAGTTCACCATCACCGATCGACAGTGGCAACACGCTGGGCTTGGCGCCAATCGGGCCGGATTCGTAGATCAGCACCACATCCGGCGATGAGGTCAGGCGCGCGAGGTTGGCGGCTTTCGACGGCAGGCCGATACCGACGAAGCACACCGAGCCGTTCTTCAGGCGACGGGCCGCCGCGACGGTCATCATTTCATTGGTGGTGTAAGTCATTACTTGGCCTCCGAAGCAGCGGCCAACTTGGCCTGAAACTCGCTGAAGTCAGCGCAGCCATGGATGTATTCGTTGATCCACGCGGTAAACGTCTCACGGTCGCGGGCGATCGGATCCCACGCCTGATAGAAGCGATTGTCACGCTCGGTGTAACCGTGGGCGTAGGACGGATGCGCGCCGCCGGGTACATGGCAAACCGCGCTCAAGGCCCAGGTCGGCAACACGCAAGCGTTCATCGGGGCGTTGAGGTTGTCGACGATTTCCTCGACGGTGACGATGCAGCGCTTGGCCGCCAGTGCCGCTTCTTTCTGCACCCCGAGAATGCCCCACAGCAGCACGTTGCCCTGACGGTCGGCTTTCTGCGCGTGGATCACGGTGACGTCTGGACGCACCGACGGCACGGCCGCCAGCACTTCACCGGTGAACGGGCAGGTCACGGATTTGATCAGCGGGTTGACCTTCGGCAGGTCGGAACCGGCGTAGGCCCGCAGCACGGCGAACGGCAGGCCGGAAGCGCCGGCGACGTAGGCATTGGCCAGGTCGGCGTGGCTGTGCTCTTCGATTTCCAGGGCATGCGGCCACTGCTTCTCGACCGCATCGCGCAGACGGTGCAGCGAACCCACACCCGGATTGCCGCCCCAGGAAAAGATCAGCTTGCGTGCACAACCGGCACCGATCAGTTGGTCGTAGATCAGGTCAGGCGTCATCCGCACCAGGGTCAGATCTTTCTTGCCCTGCCGAATGATTTCATGACCTGCCGCCGTAGGGATCAGGTGAGTGAAGCCTTCGAGCGCGACGGTGTCGCCGTCGTTGACGAATTGCTTCACCGCGTCGTGCAGCGAAAGGATCTCAGCCATGGAGCAGGCTCCCGTTTTTGTAGTGAATCGCCAGTGATAAAAAGGCGCGAGGTTCAGCGCCGGAGTCACTGAAGATTAAGCCGCTGAAAATCGCCAAACAATCCGATAATCGACTGAGTGTTCGTTTATCGAACGGATTGTTATCACCCTATCAATCACAAGCAAAAGCTTCGCGAGCGAGCCCGCTCCCACATTTGAAATGTGTTTTCCCTGTGGGAGCGGGCTTGCTCGCGAAGGCGTCGGAACATTCAACGCAAATCAAAATGACTCGACTCAAGTCGCATCCGCATGACTGACCATGCCTTTGATCACCACCGCCGTCGTCGCCAACGCCGCCGGAATCACCAGCGCCGTCAGCACCTGCTCGAAATTCCAGCCCAACCCCAGCAACGTCGCGCCCATCCACGCCCCGAGAATCGCGCCAAAGCGGCCAATCCCGAGCATCCACGAGACCCCGGTCGCCCGGCCCTGGGTCGGATAAAACCGTGCCGCCAATGAAGGCATCGCCGATTGCGCGCCGTTGACGCACATACCCGCCACCAACACCAAGGTCGCGAGCAGCGTGATGTTGCCCAGGCTCTGCCCCACCGCGTAGGCAAACACCCCGGCCAGCAGGTAGAACGTGCCGATGACCTTGTGCGGATTGAAGCGGTCCATCGCCCAACCCACAGCGACCGCACTCAACACCCCGCCAAACTGGAACAACGCGCCAATGAACGCCGCCTGCTCCATGCTCGCGCCGCTGTCACGCATCAGGGTCGGCAGCCAACTGGTCAGCAGATAAACGATGACCAGGCCCATGAAGTAGGTCAGCCACAGCAGCAAGGTGCCGACGCTGTAGGTGCCGGAGAAAATCACCGCGAACACATTGCGCGCCTTGACGGTTTTCTGTTCCGGCACGCTGAAACTCGAGGCCTGCGCGACGGTGACCGGATCGATTGGCGACAAGGTCTTGCGTACTTTGTCGGTGCCGCGATTGCGCACCACCAGAAAACGCGCCGACTCCGGCAGCCAGAACAGCAGCACCACCGCGAGGATCAGCGGCAGGATCCCGCCGATCAGCAGCAGGCTGTGCCAGCCGAACGCAGGGATCAGCTTCGCCGAAATGAAACCGCCACCG
This sequence comes from Pseudomonas fluorescens, assembly GCF_004683905.1. NCBI lineage: Bacteria > Pseudomonadati > Pseudomonadota > Gammaproteobacteria > Pseudomonadales > Pseudomonadaceae > Pseudomonas > Pseudomonas fluorescens. Next base: position 1,438,272 of record NZ_CP038438.1, on the reverse strand, counting down.
GCCATGCCGAGGTTGAAGCCGCAGAACATGCTGGTCACCAGCAAGGATTTCTTGCGCTCCGGGGTGTATTCCGAGAGCAGCGTGGTGGCGTTGGGCATGCCGGCGCCCAGACCTAGGCCGGTGAGGAAGCGCAACACCAGCAGTTGCTCGACGTTGGTGCTGTAGGCCGAGGCCAGGCTGAAAGCGCCGAACAGCAGCACCGCGCCAACCAGCACCACTTTGCGTCCGAAGCGGTCAGCCAGCGGGCCGGAACCCAATGCACCGAAGACCATGCCGATCAACGCGGCGCTCATTACCGGGCCGAGGCTGGCGCGGTCGATGCCCCAGTCCTGGGACAGCGCCGGCGCGATAAAACCCATCGCCGCGGTGTCGAGGCCATCGAGAAATACAATCAGGAAACACAGGATCACCACTCGCCACTGATAGCGCGAGATCGGTTGGGCATTGATGAAGGTCTGCACGTCGAGGCAGCTACCTACAGCGGACTGAGGCTGGTTCATTATTTTTATTCCACGCAAAAAACGCAGTCGAACGGCGGCCGGCCAAAGAGCGGCACGGTCACAAGAATAGAAGATCGAAATCAGGCGTTGCGGTGAATCCGGCAACAGGGAATGGAGCTGAGACAGTCGGGGAGCATGCGCATGGTGAGTTGCCTCTTGTCATTATTATGGGAGTCGACAATCCGGCAGGCTCATTCAAATCTGCGCCGGATGACGCTGCCGCGACATTAATGATCCGGGGCTTTTAGCGTCAATTCGATAAACGCAACACTGTGCGTTTATCGAACAGCTTCATCAGGCGAACAACTGCGCGCTGAGGTCGCGGCTGGCACTGAGCAGGCCCGGCAGGAAGCGTTGTTCCAGTTCGGTACGGCTGACGCGGCCGGCGTGGGTGCTGACATTGAGCGCCGCCACCACCTGGCCCGACGCATCGTAAACCGGCACGGCAATCGAACGCAGGCCTTGTTCGAGTTCCTGATCGACGATGCACCATCCCTGCTGCCGTACTTCCTGCAGGCATTCGAGCAGACTTTCGGGGGTGTGCAGCGTGCGGCTGGTCTTGGCCACCAGTTCGGCATGGTCGAGGTATTCGCGCAGCGAGGTGTCGTCCAGCGCCGCCAGCAGGATGCGGCCCATCGATGTGCAATAGGCCGGCAGACGCCCGCCCACCGACAGGTCCACCGAGATCAGCCGTTGCGTGGTCGCCGAGCGGGCGATGTACAGAATGTCGTCGCCTTCGAGCGTGGCCATGTTGCAGGCTTCGTGCAGTTGCTCGCTCATGCGGTCGAGGTACGGCTGGGCCGACACCGCCAGCGGCGTCGACGACAGATACGCGTGGCCGAGGGTCAGCACTTTGGGCAACAACGAGTACGTGCGGCCATCGGTGGTGGCATAACCCAGTTTGATCAGAGTGTGCAGGCAACGGCGTACAGCAGCGCGGGGAATTTCTGTGCGATGGCTGATCTGGGCGATGGTCAGGTGCCGCTTGCGCTCCTGAAACGCCTGCACCACCGCCAGGCCACGGGCCAGCGAGGTCATGAAATCCGGATCGCCGGTCAGCGCCTGGATGCGTTTGGCCGGCGAAGCGACGATCGGCGGCGCCACGGAGCTGAAGGAGTTGCGCATTTGATCGTTCATTTCTTGTCCTTGTTTCCGGCACGGATCAATGGCTATACAAGCGGCTCGCCGACGGATGTACAAGAGTCGAGTCGCCAACATCGGGCGATTATCGAACCGCCGACCGATTATCGCAATCCATCAGCCTCTGTCCTTCTTGGCTTCTTCATTCGTTCACCTGCCTGTTCATCCAACTTCGCATGCCTCATTAGTTGATCGACTTAATGGCGCCAGAAACTGAACGCGAGTGCTTAAAAGGTTTCGGAGAATTTCAACTAGCGATAAAACTTGTCAGTAACAAAACGATCACACATCCCGAACCGTTTTTAACTTGGCAAAGATAGTCATTCCCGAATCGACCGCTATAATGCACCTCAGTGGCGCCACGTTTTCACTGGCCGAGGGTGCCGCCCGCTGACCCGATGCCTATTGCCGTCAGCCCGGCCAGCGCCTGACGCTCATTATTCATGCACCGCCAGCGCGCTTGCTGAAACAGGAAACTGATGCTGCGTCAGTTTTAATCTGGTGCCGTAGCCGCCTGCAACATGGAAGTCTTGATCGCCCTGCCGATAACGCCAATGCCTGAACCGGCATGGCCCTTTGGTGGACGTGTTCAATCGACTCGTTGCCGTGCGTTTCACCAGATATTTATCTCAACTCAAACAGGTAGCACTGTGACGAAAGACGAACTGCGCGCGGAACTTGAGCGCCAGGAACAACGTTACAAGGAAGTTTACGGCGGGGAAGTCACCACCTACGCCGCGCAACCCGAACCGGAACGCAAGGCATGGCGCAAACGCCCCACCGTTCAGGATCAGGTTTTCCAGCAAGAACTGAAAAAGATGGAAGAAGAACTCAAAACCGAAGAGCCCTGAACGGGCGATCCTGAGATTTTCGAGGGTCTGCGTCGCCACCGGCTAAAAGCACGGTGACCCGACCATGCCTTGCGCGCCCGCTATCCGCGGGCAGCGGCCCACCTCCCCCGGCCTGCACGGGAAAGGAGCGTGTCTGACTCGTTTCAGAGATATTTCACACAGGCGTTTGAGGCTCGCGCGCGCTCGACGAAATGCCTGCTGCCCGAAGGTTTTTTTAAGCTAATCAAACACTTGAAAAACCCTGCAACATGCTCGGGCATTGCACCTTGCAACAATTTAATTCGACATTGATTGCTACCGATGAGCAGGTAGGGGATCGATTTCCAGTCTTTTCTGGCATAATCGCGCCCCCTTATGACCGGGTCAGAAAACCTTCATGATCGATTTATTCAGCGGACTGGATGCTTGGGTGCTTGTGAGCCTCTTGCTCGCCCTGACGTTTGTCCTCGCCTTCGAGTTCATCAATGGATTTCATGACACCGCTAACGCGGTAGCCACTGTTATCTACACCAAAGCCATGCCGCCTCACCTGGCGGTGTTCTTTTCCGGTGTGTTCAACTTCCTCGGCGTGTTGCTGGGCGGCGTTGGCGTGGCGTATGCCATTGTTCACCTGCTGCCGGTAGAACTGCTGATCAATGTGAATACCGGCCATGGCCTGGCGATGGTGTTCTCGTTGCTCGCCGCGGCGATCACCTGGAACCTGGGCACCTGGTACTTCGGTATCCCGGCCTCCAGTTCCCACACCCTGATCGGCTCGATCCTCGGTGTCGGTCTGGCCAATGCCCTGATCAACAACATCCCGTTGGCCGACGGCGTGAACTGGCAGAAAGCGATCGACATCGGCGCCTCGCTGGTGTTTTCGCCAATGGCTGGCTTCCTGATTGCCGCGCTGATCCTGATCGGCCTGAAGTGGTGGCGCCCGCTGTCGAAGATGCACAAGACCCCGGAACAGCGCCGCAAGATCGACGACAAAAAGCACCCGCCGTTCTGGAACCGTCTGGTTCTGGTGATTTCGGCCATGGCCGTGAGCTTCGTGCACGGTTCCAACGATGGCCAGAAAGGCATCGGCCTGATCATGCTGGTACTGATCGGTATCGTGCCTGCGCAGTTCGTCCTCGACCTGAGCAGCACCACCTACCAGATCGAGCGCACCCGCGACGCGACCCTGCACCTGAGCCAGTTCTACAAGCGCAACGCCGATTCCCTGGGCGAATTCCTGGCCCTGGGCAAAAGTGTTGAAGGCGATCTGCCGGAGAAATTCCGCTGCAACCCGCAGCAGACCGAACCGACCATCAACGCCCTGCTTGGCACCCTTAAAGGTGTAGCGGACTACCATTCGCTGTCCTCGGAAAGCCGCATCGAAGTCCGTCGCTACTTGCTGTGCCTGGACGACACCGCGAAGAAAGTCGGCAAGCTGCCAGGCCTGGAAGCGCGTGAGAAGGCTGACCTGGACAAACTGCGCAAAGACCTGACCACCACCACCGAATACGCCCCGTTCTGGGTGATTCTCGCGGTGGCCCTGGCCCTCGGCCTGGGTACCATGGTCGGCTGGAAACGCGTGGTACTGACCATCGGCGAGAAGATCGGCAAGCAAGGCATGACCTATTCCCAAGGCATGTCGGCGCAGATCACTACCGCCAGTTTGATCGGTATGGCCAACATCTTCAGCCTGCCAGTGTCCACCACTCACGTGCTGTCCTCGGGCGTGGCGGGCACCATGGTCGCCAACAAGAGCGGCCTGCAGGGTGGGACTGTTCGCACTATCCTGCTGGCGTGGGTTCTGACCTTGCCGGCGACTGTGGCGCTGTCGGCTGGGTTGTTCTGGCTGGCGTCCAAAGCGTTGGGTAGCTGATAGACCGCAGCACATGAGAAAGGCGCGATTCTTGAGGATCGCGCCTTTTTTTTTGGGTTTGGTTTTGTGAGCATATCCGTTGCTGCGGTAACGGCCTCCTATGGTTCCGCCCTTACGGCGGGTCACTTTTTCCAAACGCCGAAAAAGTAACCAAAAAGGCTTCCCCCGGCGTACGGCACTTCGCTTAGGCTCAGTGTTCCCTCGCTACGGTGTCCATCAGGGGGCATCGCCTCCGGTTTGCTTCGCTGCACCTCCTCTCGATGTATGCGGCTTCGCCGCATGGCGCTGCGCGCCTAACCCCCTGATGGACACCTTCGCTCGGCCTGCCGAAGGGGCTGAAGATCAAAAGCCACATCAAGAGCAAGAGCCAAAGCCAAAGCCAAAGCCAAAGCCAAAGCAGATCAAAAGATCGCAGCCTTCGGCAGCTCCTACTTGAGATTGGGTATTTTCAGTTGGAGATTGGTTGGCTGACAGGACGCCTTCGCGAGCAAGCCCGCTCCCACAGTTGGAGTGGGTGTATTCAGTTGGAGATCGGTCGGCTCGTAGGCCGCCATCGCCAGCAGGCTGGCTCCTACAAAAAAGCAAAAGCCGAGCGCACGCTTTTCCACCACTCAACACGATGAGCGTTAGCTCGAGTAAAGCTTTTGATCTGAGGGCCCGTCGGCAGGCTGAGTGGAGGGATTTGTCCGGGGGTGGGAGCGCAGCGACCGTTTGGCGCAGCCAAACACAGCGAGAGGAGGTGCAGCGAAGCAAACCGTAGGCGCTGCCCCCCGGATGAATCCCGCAGCGAAGGAACCCGAGCCTAAGCGAGGGCCGAACGTCAGGGTAAAGCCTTTTGGGTTACCTTTTCGGCGTTTGGAAAAGGTGACCCGCCGTAAGGGCGGAACCGTAATAAGCAACACCCGCAGCAACGGATATACACCCAAAACCCCAAGAACATGGTCGGCCCAGCGGCCGCCAAAAACACAAAAAAAAAGGGCAACCGAAGTTGCCCAAAATGCCTTGCGTGCTCATCAAACCCGGAAAGACCTACTTCTTGCGCTTATTCGCATCCTTCCAGATAAAAAATCCAAACCCTGCAAAAAACAGAACCATGAGCCCCACGGTCAGAACCCCGGCAAACACCACGTTATCGAAAAACATGACTGTGGCCTCCTGGCCCCTGCTTTGCTGCGATGGAGCTAAGTTAACCAATCGCGCAGGCGCAGAAATTGACCAGGATCAAGTCCGGACAACACAGAAGGCAAAGGCGGGAAAATAACTGACCTGCATCAAAGGATGCAGGGGAAGATCAACGCTTTTTCGGTTTCTTTTTCGGCTTTTTCTGAGCTTTTCCCAACGGCATGGCTTGCTCGAAGGCCTTGCGCACTTCGTTCAGCCGCTTTTCGTTGAGATCATGCACACGCTTGGCGCGCTCGGTGCCGAGGTCGATCAGTTTTTCATCTTGGCTCATGACGTTCAGCGCATCACTTGAAGAAAACACAACTGCCGCATCAGAGGCAGGACTGCGCCAATCATGCAGCCTGACGCCAGCGCTCGACAACAATTGATGTAAATAAGCAGACTCAGATCTCGATATCGACCCACAAGCCCTGACGCGGCTGATCTTCCATCAGCGGCACCACCGGCACGGTGTTGTCGGCATTCAGCTCGGTGCCCGGCACGGCCAGATGTTCTTCCGGGTCTTCGTCGGCTTCGCGGCGGCGACGATCACGTTCCTGCTGACGGCGCTGTTCCTCGCGCGCCAGCAGTCGATCCTCTTCCGGGTCGCGTTTTTGCAGATCGATCGTGCTTTCGTTGGAGCTTTCCTGCACCGGCACCACCGGAGGAATGTCCGGCCGCTGGCGAATCGGATCCTGCTGGGAAGTGATCGGCACAGCGCTCAGGGGGAGCATCGGTGGCAGCATATAAAGGGTCTCCTGTCAGCAGGCTATCGGCTGCGGCAAAGGCGCCTTGAGCCACTGGTCGCAAACTTGTGACCGGGTTGGCACTGTAGGAGCTGCCGAAGGCTGCGATCTTTTCATGGGACAACGTAGAACTCAGGTGTTTCCGTAGATCAAAAGATCGAAGCCTGCGGCAGCTTCTGCCCAGTAATCTTTGGCCCTGAAGCCTGCATTCCGTTAAGATAGCCCGCTTTTTCAAGGTGGGAGTCAGGCAGCATGGCGCAGCAGTATCAACCGGGGCAACGCTGGATCAGTGACAGCGAAGCAGAGCTTGGTTTAGGCACCGTTCTGGCACAGGACGGCCGCTTGTTGACCGTGCTTTACCCGGCCACTGGCGAAACCCGCCAGTACGCGCTACGGAATGCGCCCCTCACCCGCGTACGGTTCTCGCCGGGTGACACCATTACTCACTTCGAAGGCTGGAAGATGACCGTGCGCGAAGTCGACGACGTCGACGGGCTGATGGTCTATCACGGTCTCAACGGGCAGAACGAAGCCGTCACCCTGCCGGAAACCCAGCTGTCGAACTTCATTCAGTTCCGTCTGGCCAGCGACCGTCTGTTCGCCGGGCAGATCGACCCGCTGTCGTGGTTCTCCCTGCGCTACAACACCCTGGAACACACCAGCCGCCAGTTGCAGTCTTCGCTCTGGGGCCTGGGCGGCGTGCGTGCGCAACCGATCGCGCACCAGTTGCACATCGCCCGTGAAGTCGCCGACCGTATCGCGCCGCGGGTTCTGCTGGCGGACGAAGTGGGTCTGGGGAAAACCATCGAAGCCGGTCTGGTGATCCATCGCCAACTGCTCTCGGGCCGCGCCAACCGAGTGCTGATCCTGGTGCCGGAAAACCTGCAGCACCAGTGGCTGGTGGAAATGCGCCGCCGCTTCAACCTGCAGGTCGCGCTGTTCGACGAAGAACGCTTCATCGAAAGCGATGCCACCAACCCGTTCGAAGACACCCAACTGGCATTGGTTGCCCTGGAGTGGCTGGTCGAAGACGAGAAGGCGCAGGACGCCTTGTTCGCCGCCGGCTGGGATCTGATGGTGGTCGACGAAGCCCACCACCTGGTGTGGCACGAAGACAAGGCCAGCCCCGAGTACTCGCTGGTCGAACAATTGGCTGAAGTGATTCCCGGCGTGCTGCTGCTCACCGCCACCCCGGAACAACTCGGTCAGGATAGCCACTTCGCCCGTCTGCGCCTGCTCGACCCGAACCGTTTCCATGACCTGGCTGCGTTCCGCGCCGAGAGCGAGAACTATCGCCCGGTGGCTGAAGCCGTTCAGGAGTTGCTCGACAAGGGACGCCTGTCGCCGGAAGCGCACAAGACCATCCACGGTTTCCTCGGCAACGAAGGCGAAGCCTTGCTGACCGCGGTCAACGATGGCGATAGCGAAGCCAGCGCCCGTCTGGTGCGCGAGTTGCTCGACCGCCACGGCACCGGCCGCGTGCTGTTCCGTAACACCCGCGCCGCGGTGCAGGGTTTCCCGGAGCGCAAACTGCACCCGTACCCGCTGCCATGCCCGGACGAATACCTCGAACTGCCGCTGGGCGATCACGCCGAGCTGTACCCGGAAGTCAGCTTCCAGGCCCAGCCGGACGCCAGCGAAGAAGAGCGCTGGTGGAAATTCGACCCGCGCGTCGAGTGGCTGATCGATCAGCTGAAAATGCTCAAGCGCACCAAAGTGCTGGTGATCTGCGCCCACGCCGAAACCGCGATGGACCTGGAAGACGCGCTGCGCGTGCGTTCCGGCATCCCGGCCACGGTGTTCCATGAAGGCATGAACATCCTTGAGCGTGACCGCGCCGCCGCCTACTTTGCCGATGAAGAGTTCGGCGCGCAGGTGCTGATCTGCTCGGAAATCGGCAGTGAAGGTCGCAACTTCCAATTCGCTCACCACCTGGTGCTGTTCGATCTGCCGTCGCACCCGGACCTGCTCGAGCAACGTATCGGGCGTCTCGACCGGATCGGCCAGAAGCACATCATCGAACTGCACGTGCCGTACCTGGAAACCAGCCCGCAAGAGCGTCTGTTCCAGTGGTACCACGAAGCGCTGAACGCGTTCCTCAACACCTGCCCGACCGGCAACGCCTTGCAGCACCAGTTCGGCCCGCGCCTGCTGCCGCTGCTCGAAGAAGCCGATGACGGCGAATGGCAAGCGCTGATCGACGAAGCGCGCACCGAGCGTGAGCGTCTGGAAGCCGAGCTGCACACCGGCCGCGACCGTCTGCTGGAGCTGAACTCCGGCGGTTCGGGCGAAGGCGATCAGTTGGTCGAGGACATCCTTGAGCAAGACGATCAGTTCGCCCTGCCGATCTATATGGAAACCCTGTTCGACGCGTTCGGCATCGACAGCGAAGACCATTCGGAAAACGCCCTGATCCTCAAGCCGAGCGAGAAGATGCTCGACGCCAGCTTCCCGCTGGGCGATGACGAAGGCGTGACCATCACCTACGACCGCAACCAGGCGCTGTCGCGCGAAGACATGCAGTTCATCACCTGGGAACACCCGATGGTGCAGGGCGGCATGGATCTGGTGCTGTCCGGCTCGATGGGCAACACCGCCGTCGCCCTGATCAAGAACAAGGCACTGAAACCGGGCACGGTGTTGCTGGAACTGCTCTACGTCAGCGAAGTGGTTGCGCCGCGTTCGCTGCAACTGGGCCGCTACCTGCCGCCGGCCGCCCTGCGCTGCCTGCTTGACGCCAACGGCAACGATCTGTCGGCCCGCGTCTCGTTCGAAACCTTGAACGATCAACTGGAAAGCGTGCCCCGCGCCAGCGCCAACAAGTTCATCCAGGCCCAGCGCGATCAGCTGACACCACGGATCAACGCCGGTGAAGACAAGATCACCCCGCGTCACGCCGAGCGCGTGGCCGAGGCCCGTCGTCGTCTGGCAGCCGACACCGAGGAAGAACTGGCGCGCCTGACCGCGTTGCAAGCAGTCAACCCGACTGTACGCGACAGCGAACTGGATGCGTTGCGCAAGCAGCGTGAACTGGGTCTGGCGATGCTGGATAAAGCGGCATTGCGTCTGGAAGCGATACGGGTGTTGGTGGCGGGTTAAGTCCCCTGCTCTACCGCTATAAATGAAGAGGCCCGCAGTGATGCGGGCCTTTTTGTTTGTCTGGTATTTATCGGCTGATGCTGATGGCCCCTTCGCGAGCAAGCCCGCTCCCACAGTTTGGAATGCGTTCCCATGTGGGAGCGGGCTTGCTCGCGAAGGCGGTTATGCAGTCGCCACAGAAACATCAGGCTCAACCACTGCCACCAACCCCTCCTTCATCCGCTGCGCATCCCGCACAAAACACCGCGCCGCCAGAAACAGAAACACCATGGTGAAGAACAGCGCCACCGGAATCAGGTACATCGCGTCATGCAGCCCGACAGCCTTGAACGCCTCAGTCATCTGCTCGGCCCCCGCCGAGAGCATCGCCGATTTGGCGAAATGATCGGACAAGGCCCCCACCACCACTGGCCCCAAACCGCCGCCGAGCAGGTACAGCCCGGCAAAGAACAGCGCCATCGCCGTGGCCCGCAGGCGTGGTTCGACCACGTCCTGAATCGCCGTGTACACGCAGGTGTAGAAGTTATAGGCAAACAGCCAGCCGACGCTGAACACCGCGACGAACACGCCGATCTCGACCCGTCCGGCGTGCAGCGCCCACGCGGTGCACAGGGTCGAGATGATCAGGCTGAAGCCGGCAAACAGCAGCCGGCCGTTGGCGACTCGTTGATGAATCTTGTCAGCGATCCAGCCGCCGAGGGTCAGACCGATCAACCCGGTGACACCGACGATCACGCCGGTCGCCACCGCCGCCTCCTGCAACGGCATCAGGAAGTAGCGCTGCAGCATCGGCACCAGAAACGAGTTGCAGGCATAGGTGGCGAAGTTGAAGCACAAACCGGCCATCACCAGCCACAGGAATGTCGGCACCGCCAGCACCCGGCGGATAGGCTTGTCGACTCTCTCTTGGGACACCTGCACGGTTTCCGCCGCGCCGCGTTTGGGTTCCTTGATGAAGAACATGAACACCGCGAGGATCAGCCCCGGCACCGCCGCGATAAAGAACGGCGCGCGCCAGCTGTCGAATGCCTTGACCATCGCGCCGATGGTGAAGAATGCCAGCAACAGGCCCAACGGCAGGCCGAGCATGAAAATACCCATGGCCCGCGCCCGACGGTGCGCCGGGAACAGGTCACCGATCAACGAGTTGGCGGCCGGCGCGTAACTGGCCTCGCCAATGCCGATGCCCATGCGCACCAACAGGAAACTCCAGAAACTGCCGACCAGCCCGTTGACCGCCGTCAGCGCGCTCCAGGTTGCCAGGCCCCAGCCCATCAGTTTGCTGCGCGAACCAGTATCGGCCATGCGCCCCAGCGGCAGGCCCGCGATCGCATAAACCAGGGTGAACGCGGTGCCGACGATTCCCAGTTGAAAATCGCTGAGGTGCCATTCCATGCGGATCGGCTCGATGATGATCGCCGGAATGGTGCGGTCGAAGAAATTGAACAGGTTGGCAAGGAACAACAGGAACAGAATGCGCCAGGCATTCGCCGCTTGGGTCGAGTTCTGCATGGGTCCGTCTCTTTATTGTTATGTGGGCTTCACTGCCGACGCATCCGAGCCCGGAACCTGCAATCTAGACAGGCCTGCCGGGGCTGTCTGTGATCATTCGTCAGCCTGATAACGGGCCATGGCACTGTAACGAAACGTAAGCCCTTGATAACACTGCAATCCCCCATAAACCGGGGGTTTCGCGGCAAAACCCGGCTACAAAAAAATACTTTCGCGCCCCCCTTCCCAAGTTCATGGCGAAGCCTAGAATAGCCGCCGGATCCGTCCGGATTCGCCGATCAACCCCTTTGATACCCTCCCCATGTCCGAAGTCAGTCCGTGTCTGAATTGCGGTGCCTGCTGTTCCCATTTTCGCGTGTCTTTTTTCTGGGGTGAATGCGCCTCCTCCGGCGGTACGGTGCCCGATGAACTGGTGACGCAGATCAGTCCCAGTCGGGTAGCGATGAACGGCACCGACTGCAAATCGCCGCGGTGTACGGCGTTGATCGGTGAAGTGGGCAGTAACGTGCAGTGCTCGATTTACGAGCAACGCTCCAGTCCCTGCCGCGAATTCGATGCTTCCTGGGAATACGGCGAACAGAATGTCGATTGCGACAAGGCGCGCGCCCGCTTCGGCTTGCCGCCGCTCGAACCGGAATGGAATCAGATCCCTTACGACCAAAGCGCCTGATGGTTTAGCGCCAATCGCTATAAGGCTCATGCCGAAATGGTTGGCGCCAATGTGCCACTACCGCTTGCATGGCAAAAACCGCCTCTATACTCCTCTCATTCGCCTGCGTTGCTGACGCAGCAGGGACGACTTCACAGACGGGGATGCTATGGAGTGGCTTGGTTTGCAGTTTGTTACCGAGCTGCCGCAGAGCGGGCAGGTCATTCTCGATTGCACACACAATCCCTTGCTGGTGCTGGTGGCCTATCTGGTCGCCTGCGCCGCGAGTTTTGCCACCCTCGACATGGCCGAGCGGGTTGGCCACGCCGAAGATCCGGGTTCGCAACGGGTCTGGCGCTGGATCGGCGCCACCTGCCTGGCTGGCGGCATTTGGGCCATGCACTTCATCGCCATGCTGGCATTCCAGGCGCCGCTGGAAATCCATTACGAACTGGCCACCACTCTGTTTTCCCTGGTGATCGCCCTGCTCGCCTCATGGCTGGCGATGCACACCCTGAGCGTGCCTCAACCCTCGCTGATGCAATACCTGAAAACCGCCATCGTCATTGGCCTGGGCATCGCCGGCATGCATTACGTCGGCATGGCGGCGATGCACTCGGTGGCCACTGCGTATTACCAGCCGCTGCTGTTCTGCCTGTCGATCGTGATTGCCATCGGCGCCAGCTTCGCCGCGCTGTGGGTCGCCGGTTATCTGCGTGAAGGCAGCGGCCGTTTTCATCAGTTGCTCAAATACACCGCCGCAGTGATCCTCGGCGCCGGCATCATCAGCATGCACTTCACCGGCATGGCCGCGTTGCATCTGGTGGTGCCCGAGGGCGCAGTGCCGCCCCTGAGTGGCGAAACCAATTACCTGCAACTGGGCCTGACCGTCGCATTGATCATCCTGCTGATTCTCGGCAGCGCGATCAGCGCGGCACTCGCCGACAAGAAACTGCAGAACAAGGAGCAGGATCTGCGCCGGGTCAACGCCCTGCTCGGCCAGCTCGATCAGGCGCGGATGTCATTGCAGCAAGTGGCCAATTACGACGCGCTGACCAACCTGATCAACCGCCGTGGATTCAACCAGATCTTCGCCGAGAAACTCAGCCAGAAAACCAGCGAGGGCGGCATGCTCGCGGTGATGTTTCTCGACATCGACCACTTCAAGCGAATCAACGACAGCCTCGGCCATGACGCCGGCGACGCCCTGCTCAAAGTCATCGCCAATCACATCAAAGGCTCGGTGCGCAGCCATGAAGACGTGGTCGCCCGCTTCGGCGGTGACGAGTTCTGCATCCTGATCAGCCTGCGTGAACGTGAGGAAGCGCGCAACATGGCGCAACGGATCATGCTGAAAATGAAGGAGCCGATCGAACTGGCCGGCCGCCGTATGGTGATGACCACCAGCATCGGCATCAGCCTGTTCCCGGACGACGGCACCACCTGCGAAGAACTGCTCAAGCACGCGGATCTGGCGCTGTATCAATCCAAGGGCGCCGGGCGTAACGGCCTGCATTTTTTCAGTGCCAACATGAAGACCCGCGCCAGCCTCGAACTGCAACTGGAAGAAGAACTGCGCCAGGCCCTGCGCGAAGAAAACGGGCTGACGCTGTATTACCAACCGATCTTCGAACTGAAAACCGGTCGAGTGACCAAACTCGAAGCGCTGATCCGCTGGCAGCATCCGGTGCATGGCTTGCTGGCCCCGGATCGCTTCATCGCGATTGCCGAAACCAATGGCCTGATCGCCGAACTGGATAACTGGGTGTTGCGCCGGGCCTGCACTGACCTTGGCGAACTGACGCGGCATGGCTGCAACGACCTGAAAATCGCCTGGAACTGCTCGCCGCTCAACCTTGCCCGGGAAGAGCTGGCCGATGAGATCGAAAGCGCACTGCGCAGCGCTGGCGTTGCGCCGGAACGGCTGGAACTGGAAGTCACCGAAAACGCGCTGATGGGCAACATCGCCAACACCCTGGTGCTGCTGCGGCAGATCCGCGCCCTCGGGGTGTCGCTGTCGATCGACGACTTCGGCACTGGCTATTCATCGCTGGCCTACCTCAAGCGCCTGCCGCTCAACACATTGAAGATCGACCGCTCGTTCATCCTCGACATTCCCACGGCGACCGCCGACATGGAGATCGTCCAGGCGATCATCGTCATGGCCCACACCCTGCATTTGCAGGTGGTGACCGAAGGCGTGGAGAGCCTGGAACAGTACGAATTCCTCGAGCGCTCAGGCTGCGATTTCATTCAGGGCTACCTGCTCAGCCGCCCGGTGCCGCTGGACGAGTTACGCCCGGTGCTGGAAGAAATCAATCAGCGCAAACACTCGCACGCGGTCAATCCGTTGAGTCTGGCGCGCGGTACATTTGTACCAGTGTCGCTGGATCCTTCTGCAAAAATCCCTGCGCCCCATGCAGGCGCATCAATTGTGCGGCCAATCCGCTGATCGGCGTGGCCGAGCCTTGTTCGCGGGAGAATTTCACTGCGGTATCGAGGTCCTTGAGCAGCGTGCGCACGTGCCATTTCACCGGTTCAAAACGGCTCTCGGCCATTTGCGGGGCGAGGATCTGCAACGGTTTCGAATCGGCAAAACCACCGGCCAGCGCTTCGGCAATCAGGCTCGCATCGACCCCGGCCTGTTCGGCCAGCGCCACCACTTCGGCGATCACCAGCGCATTGCAGGCGACGATCATCTGGTTGCAGGCCTTGGTCACTTGCCCGGCGCCGATGCCACCCATGTGCGTGACCCGTTGACCAAGGCTGAGCAGCATCGGGCGCACCCGATCCAGATCCGCCACCGCGCCGCCGACCATGATCGCCAGACTGCCGGCCTCGGCCCCCACCACGCCGCCGGACACCGGTGAGTCGAGCCAGCTCATCCCGGTCTTGCCGGCCAACTCGGTTGCCATCTCGCGGGTAGCAGTCGGTTCGAGGCTGGAAAAGTCCACCAGCAACTGGCCGCTTTTCGCACCTTCAGCGACACCCCCGGCGCCAAACACCACCTCGCGCACCACTGCCGTGTCGGCCAGACAGAGCATCACCACGTCCGCGTGCTCGCACAGTTCAGCGGGGCTTGCCACCTGCCGGGCGCCGGCTTCGACCAGTGGCGCGCACTTGGCCGGGTTGCGATTCCACACGGTCAACGGGTAGCCGGCAGCCAGCAAACGGCGGCACATCGGCAGGCCCATCAGGCCGATTCCGGCAAAACCCAACGAAGGGAGCGTTGACATCATTTCGCCTCTTTTTGATTAAAGATCACTGAATAATGGCCGATTCATGAGCGATCAGGAAAGGATTCCCCCGTGCGACGATCAGGCCAAGCCCCTGACGCCCGGGCCAAATTCGCGCAATAAAAGACGCGAGATCTTATTCCGTGAGGCTCGCTGACACTGGTCAGCGGACCAACCAGTCCAGGTATATGGCGCACAATGACTTCTAAAAACAATCCCGCCACTGCGGTATCCGATCTGACCCTGAGCCCTGCCGCAAACAGCCCGTCATCATCGAAGCCATTGCCTCCCTCGCGCCCGCTGGGCACTCAGCAATATCTGTACTACACCGAAACCAACACCGACCGCATCCTCGACAACCTCGATGGCCTGCGTGATCTGGTGTTCCCGCGTCCACCGCACCTGGAAGGCGACAACGAACAGCACAACGATCAGGAGTTTCCGTCGGTGTGCCTGATCGGCCTCGGTCGCTGCGGCTCGAACATCGCACTCGACGTCGCGGAGCTGGTGTACAACGCGCGCAAGTTCTACCTCAACGAATTCAACAATGAAGACCGCGCTGCTGACCGCCGTCTGGCCGACAAGGGCTACAGCCCGGCGCAGTGGATCAAAAACAACCTGCGGATCGGCACCAACAAGTCGAGCAAACCGGTGTTCCTCGTCGAACCGCTGGTGATGCTCGGCGACCTCGACAAGGACATCGCCGGGCGCATCCGCTTCTCGCGCAAGGGCGAGAAAAGCGGCTTCCTGCGCGATTACAGCAAAATGAAGATCATGGACTTGTCCGAAGTCCACGCCGGTGGCGCCGGTAACGCGCCGATCCTCGGCCAGTATCTGGCGAAGATCATCCTCAACAAGGACACCCAGCGCTTCTCCAGCCCCGACTGGAAAATGATCCACTCGTACCTGATCGACAGCTGCGGCATCAAGGCCAACCAGTCGCGCCTGTACTTCTCGATCTTCAGTGCCGGCGGCGGTACCGGTTCGGGCATGGCCTCGGAGTTCGGCCTGGCCCAGCAGCACTCGTACATGAACAAGACGTTCGACACCAAGCCGATGGACGAACACGACGGCAAGAGCGGGCATTCGTTCGTGTTCGAGCCGATCTTCACCAGCGGCATCTGCGTGCTGCCGAACATTTCCGACCACCGCAGTGAAATGTCCGAGGCGCTGCACATCAACGCCGGACGCCTGCTGTGCAAATACCTGTCGGAGGAATGGGATTTCTCCTACAACTTCGCCAATGAAGACAGCAGCGAAGCCAGCGTCATGGGCCGTATCCGCCCATGGAACGCGATGATGCTGATCTCCAACGACATCATGCGTTACGCCGAAGAGAGCGATGACGGCAACATCCAGAACATTGATGTCAATGCGATGGAAAAGCACGCCAACCAGTACATCTCGCAGCAGATCTTCAACATACTGACGGCGCAGGCGGTGACCACCGACTACGACCAGAACTACTTCCGCCGCGCCGGCATCGACATCGGCGAAACCATTCGCCTGGATGCCAACGACCTGTTCATGAGTCTGGCCGGCCCGGTGGCGATTGCCTACGCCGAATCGGTGGTGCCGGAAACCCCGCCGCCGAGCAGCGACAAGTTCAAGGTCTTCGACAAAGAGCCACAGCGTCTGAACATCGACGACCTGTTCTTCCGTTCGATCGACCTGCCGCACTTCAATAAAGTCACCCAGGCCATCGAAGGCATCAGCCTGCTGCCGATCGAATCCAAGCGCTATCGCGCCTCGCTCGAGCAGTACAAGAATTCCGGCTACGACGCCGCGGCGCTGCACGACCTGCACTTCTTCAAGAACTGCTCGTCGGTGGTGTCGATCGTCTCGTTGCCCAAAGACTACAAGCTGTCGTACATGGACCTGAACCGGTTGAAGACCCACCTCAACAGCCTGTTCCCCAACACCACGCTCAAGCGTTATGCGCTGGTGATCGGTGCCTCGGCCAACCTGTCGCTGACCACCCTGATCGCCAAGAGCCCGTGCCTGTCGGACGACTTCCTGACCCTGATCGTGGCGTTCATCAAGCGCTGCTTCGCCAAGACCCCGTACCGTTTCGACGAGACTCTGGACAACTCGATCCTCGACTTCATCATTAATGAAGAGTTCGACGAAGACCGCATCGACGATCTGCTCAACGACTTCGAGAACCCGGCGAAGATCCTCGACACCAACTGGTACGCGATCAAACCGATGTACGAGAAGAAGTACCGCGAGCTGATCAACGACAAGGACAAGTTCGTCTCGATCAACGACATTCGCCTGTCGCGCGATTGCGTGAAGAAGTCGATCAAGTACCTGCGCGAGATCTACCGTCACCGGATCGGCAAGACCAAGGTTATTTCCTTGAATAACCATACCGGGAAGACTTACTCGGTCTGATCCAGATCCGAGTTGCCCCTATCGCGAGCAGGCTCACTCCTACAGTTGAAATGCGTTCCCCTGTAGGAGTGAGCCTGCTCGCGATGGGGCCCTCAAATTCCCTGAAAATCTCAGCCCTTCCAATATCCAGAAACAATTAAGCAGCCCTCAGGCTGCTCAATAAACTGTTCCCGTTACGTTTACGTCACCGTGAGGCCACCCAGGCTTGTGGCCTTTCTCTACGGCAACGTGCCATCACGCTACTCGGCTACACACTTTTCGCTGATGGTCTCACGCACTACAAAGGTGCGCGAGCTCAGGCGACCGCCCTTTCCTGGATCAGAATCCACGGACTCACCACCACCGCCCACAGCGCTGGATCACGTTCGAAAATATCCAGCGCCCGCGTTTCAGACAGCTTGGCGACCTTGTCTTCGGCCAGCCAGGCGGCGACTTTCTCGCCATCATCCGAGGCCACGGCCTCGGCGGCGGCGATCAAATCCAGAGCCGGGTCGACCCACAATAGGGCACCCTTGGCGAAGAACGGCTCCAGCTCTTTCCAGGTAATAGATGCGGTTTCACCAAGCAGCTTGGCATAGAGGGTGCTAGGTTCTTGATTCATGGGACTGTCCGGAAAAGAAATCGACGCGAATGATAACGTCGGTGGTCCGGCAGAAAAACCCGGTTGCAAATGGCTTCACCGAACGAAAAGAGCAGGAACGCCAAGGAATGCTGGTGTTTGGGATATATGCCCGCGAAAGCCCCGCCGCAATTCTGTCTTTTTCATTCAAAAATGCGACACCCCCAAGTTTTGCCCCTCGGCGCCTGCTTCCCAGGCCAACAACCGGCGCTCTACACTGTACCGGTACAGTTGCCGGGGGCATTTCCGGAGGGTATCGCAAAGATATCTGACCCGGTTCTGCTGCTGCGGCGCCAGAACTCAAAAAAATTACAACAGTAAGAGTGGAGCACTATGACTAAGGCTACTAAGCAGATTTCCAAACTGTTTGCCGCTATGGTTCTGGCCGGGGTTGCCAGCCATTCGTTCGCCGCTGACACCATCAAGATCGGTATCGCCGGCCCTAAAACCGGTCCTGTAGCCCAATACGGCGACATGCAGTTCAGTGGCGCGAAAATGGCCATCGAGCAGATCAATGCCAAGGGCGGCGTCGACGGCAAGAAACTCGAAGCCGTTGAATACGATGACGCTTGCGATCCGAAACAAGCGGTAGCGGTGGCGAACAAGGTCGTCAACGACGGCGTCAAGTTCGTGGTCGGTCACCTGTGCTCCAGCTCCACTCAGCCTGCTTCGGACATCTACGAAGACGAAGGCGTCGTGATGATCACCCCGGCTGCCACCAGCCCGGACATCACCGCCCGTGGTTACAAAATGGTCTTCCGCACCATCGGTCTGGACAGCGCCCAGGGCCCTGCCGCCGGTAACTACATCGCCGACCACGTGAAGCCGAAAATCGTCGCCGTACTGCACGACAAGCAGCAATACGGTGAAGGCATCGCTACCGCAGTCAAAGCGACCCTGGAGAAGAAAGGCGTGAAAGTCGCCGTGTTCGAAGGCGTCAACGCCGGCGACAAGGACTTCTCCTCGATGATCGCCAAGCTCAAGCAAGCCAACGTCGACTTCGTCTACTACGGCGGCTACCACCCGGAGCTGGGTCTGATCCTGCGTCAATCTCAGGAAAAAGGCCTGAAAGCCAAGTTCATGGGTCCGGAAGGCGTGGGTAACGACTCCATTTCGCAGATCGCCAAAGACGCCTCCGAAGGCCTGCTGGTGACCCTGCCGAAATCCTTCGACCAGGATCCGGCCAACGTTGCCCTGGCTGATGCCTTCAAGGCGAAGAAAGAAGACCCGAGCGGCCCGTTCGTGTTCCCTTCCTACTCGGCGGTTGAAGTGATTGCCGGCGGTATCACCGCAGCCAAATCCGAAGACCCTGCCAAAGTGGCCGAAGCTATCCACGCCGGCACCTTCAAGACCCCTACCGGCGACCTGAGCTTCGACGCCAAGGGCGACCTGAAGGACTTCAAATTTGTGGTTTACGAGTGGCACTTCGGCAAACCGAAAACTGAAGTTTCGCCTCAGTAAGGCGCGCCCTGACTGACTGCCAATAAAGCCCACGGCGTGCCGTGGGCTTTGTTTTACGAATGTATGGGCCGCGCTGGCGTGATCCGCCAGTCTCCCCACCTGAAAATCTCAAAACCGTCATCAGCGGTTCGCTGGCAAAACCCGGATTCGAAGTGGATAAAGATCCACGGGGCCGGGCGGGAAAATGACTCCACCAGTGAAATGCGTATCAGGTTTTTAGGAGCGTTGTAATGCCTGACATCTATCACTTCTTCCAACAGCTGGTTAATGGCCTGACCATTGGCAGCACGTATGCCCTGATCGCCATCGGCTATACGATGGTTTACGGCATCATTGGAATGATCAACTTCGCCCACGGCGAGGTGTACATGATCGGTTCCTACGTGGCGTTCATCGCCATCGCCGGGCTGGCCATGATGGGAATCGACAACGTCCCGCTGTTGATGACCGCCGCGTTCATCGCGAGCATCGTCGTCACCAGTTCCTACGGTTACAGCATCGAACGGATCGCCTACCGCCCCCTGCGCGGCAGCAACCGTCTGATCCCGCTGATTTCCGCAATCGGTATGTCGATCTTCCTGCAGAACACGGTTCTGCTCGCGCAAGACTCCAAGGACAAATCCATCCCCAACCTGATCCCCGGCAACTTCTCCATCGGGCCAGGTGGCGCACATGAAGTGCTGATTTCCTACATGCAAATCGTGGTGTTCGTGGTGACCCTGGTCGCCATGCTCGGCCTCACGCTGTTCATCTCCCGCTCTCGCCTGGGTCGCGCCTGCCGCGCCTGCGCCGAAGACATCAAGATGGCCAACCTGCTGGGCATCAACACCAACAACATCATCGCCCTGACCTTCGTCATCGGTGCCGCGCTGGCAGCCGTTGCGGCTGTGCTGCTGAGCATGCAGTACGGCGTGATCAACCCCAACGCCGGTTTCCTCGTCGGCCTCAAGGCCTTCACCGCTGCGGTACTCGGCGGGATCGGCAGCATCCCCGGCGCGATGCTCGGCGGGCTGGTGCTCGGGGTGGCGGAAGCCTTTGGCGCCGATATCTTCGGCGACCAGTACAAGGACGTCGTGGCTTTCGGCTTGTTGGTTCTGGTGCTGTTGTTCCGTCCGACCGGCATTCTGGGCCGTCCGGAGGTTGAGAAAGTATGACTAGGAATCTTAAACAGGCACTGTTCAGTGCCTTGCTGGTGTGGGCCGTGGCCTACCCGGTACTCGGTCTGAAACTGACCATCGTCGGCATCAACCTCGAAGTGCACGGCACCAGCCCGGCCATTCTGGCGACCATCGCCGTGTGCTCGGTGCTGATGTTCCTGCGCGTGCTGTTCAACCAGCAGATCAGCAAGGCGTGGAAATCCTCGCCGGGCCTGCCGTTGATCCCGGCCAAGGCCAGCAACTTCCTGACCCTGCCGACCACCCAACGCTACATCATCATTGCGCTGATCCTCGGTGCACTGGTGTGGCCGTTCTTCGGCTCCCGTGGCGCGGTGGACATCGCCACGCTGATCCTGATCTACGTGATGCTCGGCCTCGGTCTGAACATCGTCGTCGGTCTGGCCGGTCTGCTCGACCTCGGTTACGTCGGTTTCTACGCCGTCGGCGCCTACAGCTACGCGCTGCTGTCGCACTACTACGGCCTGAGCTTCTGGATCTGCCTGCCGATTGCCGGCCTGATGGCGGCGACGTTCGGCTTCCTGCTGGGCTTCCCGGTGTTGCGTCTGCGCGGTGACTATCTGGCGATCGTGACCCTCGGTTTCGGCGAAATCATTCGTCTGTTCCTGCGTAACCTGACCGACATCACTGGTGGCCCGAACGGCATCAGCAACATCGAGAAACCGACGTTCTTCGGTCTGACCTTCGAACGTAAAGCGGCGGAAGGCATGCAAACCTTCCACGAATATTTCGGCCTCGAATACAACTCGATCAACAAGGTGATCTTCCTCTACCTGGTTGCCCTGTTGCTGGCGCTGGCAGCGCTGTTCATCATCAACCGCCTGCTGCGCATGCCGATCGGCCGTGCGTGGGAAGCGCTGCGTGAAGATGAAATCGCCTGCCGTGCGCTGGGTCTGAATCCGACGATCATCAAGCTGTCGGCGTTCACCCTGGGGGCGAGCTTCGCCGGTTTCGCCGGTAGCTTCTTCGCTGCCCGTCAGGGTCTGGTGACGCCGGAATCGTTCACCTTCATCGAGTCGGCGATCATCCTCGCCATCGTCGTGCTGGGTGGCATGGGCTCGCAACTGGGCGTGATTCTCGCGGCCGTGGTGATGATCCTGTTGCCGGAAATGATGCGTGAGTTCAGCGAATACCGGATGTTGATGTTCGGTGCGCTGATGGTGTTGATGATGATCTGGCGTCCACAAGGTCTGCTGCCGATGCAACGCCCAGAACTTAAACTAAGAGCGGAGATGCGAAAATGAGCCGCCCGATCCTTAAGGTTGAAAATCTGAGCATGCGCTTCGGCGGCTTGCTGGCGGTCAATGGCGTGGCCCTGACCGTCAAGGAAAAACAAGTGGTGGCGCTGATCGGGCCGAACGGCGCGGGCAAGACCACCGTGTTCAACTGCCTGACCGGTTTCTACCAGCCCTCGGGCGGCAGCATCCTGCTGGACGGCGAGCCGATCCAGGGCCTGCCGGGGCACAAGATTGCCCTCAAGGGCGTGGTGCGCACCTTCCAGAACGTGCGGTTGTTCAAGGACATGACGGCGGTCGAGAACCTGTTGATCGCCCAGCACCGTCACCTGAACACCAACTTCCTGTCCGGCCTGTTCAAGACCCCGGCGTTCCGCAAGAGCGAACGCGAGGCCATGGAATATGCCGAATACTGGCTGGAAAAGGTCAATCTGAAAGAGTTCGCCAACCGTACCGCCGGCACCCTGGCCTACGGTCAGCAACGCCGTCTGGAAATCGCCCGCTGCATGATGACCCGTCCGCGGATCCTCATGCTCGACGAACCGGCCGCCGGTCTGAACCCGAAGGAGACCGAAGACCTCAAGGCGCTGATCAGCGTGCTGCGTGAAGAGCACAACGTCACCGTGCTGCTGATCGAGCACGACATGAAACTGGTCATGAGCATTTCCGACCACATCGTCGTGATCAACCAGGGCACGCCTCTGGCCGACGGCACGCCGGATCAGATCCGCGACAATCCTGAAGTGATCAAAGCCTACCTGGGGGAAGCGTAAATGCTGCAGTTCGAAAACGTTTCCACCTTCTACGGCAAGATCCAGGCCCTGCACAGCGTCAACGTCGAAGTCCGTCAGGGCGAGATCGTGACCCTGATCGGCGCCAACGGTGCCGGCAAGTCCACGCTGCTGATGACGCTCTGCGGTTCGCCGCAGGCGCACAGCGGCAGCATCCGCTACATGGGTGAGGAGCTGGTCGGTCAGGACTCGTCGCAGATCATGCGCAAGAGCATCGCCGTGGTGCCGGAAGGTCGTCGGGTGTTCGCCCGGCTGACCGTCGAAGAGAACCTGTCCATGGGCGGCTTCTTCACCGACAAGGGCGACTATCAGGAGCAAATGGACAAGGTCCTCGGCCTGTTCCCGCGCCTGAAAGAACGCTTCAACCAGCGCGGCGGCACCATGTCCGGTGGCGAACAGCAGATGCTTGCCATCGGCCGTGCGCTGATGAGCAAGCCAAAACTGCTGCTGCTCGACGAGCCGTCGCTGGGCCTGGCACCGATCATCATCCAGCAGATCTTCGACATCATCGAACAGCTGCGCAAGGACGGTGTAACGGTGTTCCTGGTCGAGCAGAACGCCAACCAGGCGCTGAAAATCGCTGACCGTGCGTACGTTCTGGAGAACGGCCGCGTGGTCATGCAAGGCACCGGTGAAGCGCTGCTGACCGACCCGAAAGTGCGCGAGGCGTACCTCGGCGGTTGAGTCATTTCGCCCAATAAAAAACGGCCTTCGGGCCGTTTTTTTGTGCCTGGCAGATAGATTGAATCCAACACAGATCCCCTGTGGGAGCGGGCTTGCTCGCGAAGGTGTAGTGTCAGACGCCATTGATGTTTGATGACACACCGCCTTCGCGAGCAAGCCCGCTCCCACAGTGGATTGCAGTGTTCGAAAATCTTTTCGAAAAAACTTTGCACTGCGCTGTAACGCATCGCCATGAGCGTTCTCTAGTGGGGTAAGCAAGCGCA
Organism: Pseudomonas fluorescens; assembly: GCF_004683905.1. Taxonomy (NCBI): domain Bacteria; kingdom Pseudomonadati; phylum Pseudomonadota; class Gammaproteobacteria; order Pseudomonadales; family Pseudomonadaceae; genus Pseudomonas; species Pseudomonas fluorescens. The sequence goes on along the minus strand of NZ_CP038438.1, from coordinate 1,414,901 downwards.
CTTCGCTTGTAAAACCCAAGCTCAAATCTGGAGAAACATCATGACTGCTACCACTCGCACCCTGTCCGCCGCTGCACTGGTTCTGGCTCTTGGTTCCGCCCTGAGCATGACTGCCGTTTCCAGCGCCAATGCCGCCGACAACAGCAACATGGAAAAATGCTTCGGTGTGGCCATGAAGGGTCACAACGATTGCGCCGCGGGCGCGGGCACTACCTGTGCCGGCACAGCGAAGATGGACTACCAGGCCAACTCGTGGAAGTTCGTGCCAAAAGGCACCTGCACCACCACCGAGAGCAAGACCTCGCCGACCGGTTTCGGTCAGATGGAAGCCTATAAAGCCAAATCCTGAACCATTGCCTGCCCGAGTGACGCTCATGTTGACCACCAGCGAAACTGTCCCACCGCGCACTCGGGCAGCCCTCTGCGGGCTCCCGCCCCGCGCGGGGCTGGGGCTCAAGACCGGGCACTTTATTGAAGTGCTCGGCACCCAACCGGACATCGGTTTCTTTGAAGTCCACGCCGAAAACTACATGGTCGACGGCGGTCCGTTTCATCATTTTCTCGGGTTGATCCGCGAGCAGTATCCGCTGTCGCTGCACGGTGTCGGGCTGTCCATCGGGGCCGAAGGGTCGCTGGATGCTCAACACCTGCAACGCCTGAAAACGCTGATCGAGCGCTATCAACCGCAATCCTTTTCCGAACACCTGGCCTGGTCGAGCCACGGCCCGGTGTTCCTCAATGACCTGCTGCCGCTGGCGTATGACACGCCGACGCTGAACCGCGTCTGCGAACACATCGATCAAGTGCAGAACAGCCTCAAACGGCCGATGCTGCTGGAGAATCCCGCCACTTATCTGGCGTTCCAGCGCTCGACCATCGACGAGCCGGCGTTCATCACCGAGGTGATCCGCCGCAGCGGCTGTGGTCTGCTGCTCGACGTCAACAACGTCTACGTCTCGTGCGTCAATCATCAACGCGATCCACTGACCTACCTCGACGCACTGCCCTTGCACGCGGTTGGCGAGATTCATCTGGCCGGGTTCGCCGAAGATGCCGACAGCCTCGGCGACCGTTTGCTGATCGACGATCACGGCGCGCCGATTGATGACGCGGTCTGGGCGCTATACCGACAGGCGCTCGAACGCGTTGGCCCGGTGGCAACCTTGATCGAGCGGGACAATCAGGTCCCGGCGTTCAATGTGCTGCTGGCCGAGGCGCAGCAGGCCGAAGCGTTGTTGCTGCACGCTGGGAGTCGGCCATGAGCACGCAAGCCGACTTCAGCGCCGCCCTGCTCGACACTCGCCTGCCCTGCCCCGCCGGCCTGTGCAGCGCCAACGGTGCCGATCCTGCCAGCCGATTCCTGGTGTATCGCAATAACGTGCAAGGTTCGTTGATCAACGCGCTGGCCGACAGTTATCCGGTGGTGCAGCAGTTGGTCGGCGAGGAATTCTTTCGCGCCATGGCGAGCATTTTCATCCAGCAACAGCCACCGCACAGTCCGTTGATGAGCCGTTACGGCGACGGTCTGGCGGACTTCATTGACGCATTCGAACCGGCGGCCGAGGTGCCGTATCTGGCCGATGTCGCACGGCTCGAACGCTTGCGCACCCGCGCTTATCACGCCGCCGATGCCGCGACGGTCAGTGCGCAACAGATCAGCGCTGCACTGGCCGATCCGCAAACACTCGCCGAACTGGACATCACCCTGCATCCCTCGCTGCACCTGCTCGATTCGGCTTACGCGGTGGTTTCGATCTGGGCGGCGCATCAAGGAGAAGCGACGCTGGCAGGCATCGACATCCATCAAGGGCAACACGCACTGGTGCTGCGCAACGGCCTGGAGGTCGAGGTCTTTGCTCTCGATCACGGCGCCAGCGTGTTCATCCGCCATCTGCTCAATCATCGAGCGCTGCTGGACGCGGCGCAAGACAGTCCGCCCTTCGATCTGCCGCAGACGCTCGCCCTGCTGATCGGCCACAACGCCATCACCGACCTGAACACCAAGGTATCGCCATGAACAACCTCATCACTCGCGCCATCGGACTCATGGAAAAAATCCCCCACAGCCTGATCGCCTTCATCGCGCGGTTCTCGATTGCCGCAGTGTTCTGGAAGTCCGGGCAGACCAAGGTCGAGGGGCTGGCCATCGACTTGATCGACGGCACCGTTCAACTCGGCTGGCCACGCTTGGCGGACTCGACGATTCCGTTGTTCCAGAGCGAATACCACGTACCGCTGCTGTCACCGGAAATCGCCGCGCACATGGCGGCGTTTGCCGAACACTTCTTTCCGGTGCTGATATTGATCGGCTTCGCCACGAGGTTTTCAGCGCTGGCGCTACTGGGCATGACGCTGGTGATCGAGGTGTTCGTCTATCCCGATGCCTACCCGACCCACGGCACTTGGGCGGCGGTGTTGCTGTACCTGATGGCGACCGGACCGGGGAAATTGTCGATCGATCACCTGATCGCACGACGTTTTGCCAGCTGACCACAAACTGTAGGAGTGAGCCTGCTCGCGATAGCGGTAATCCAGCCAACATTTCTGTTGAATTTGCTTACGCAATCGCGAGCAGGCTCACTCCTACAGGAAATGAGTTAGCGCTGAAGGCGATCCAGCGCCTCGCCGCTGCGTTTGAACCAGCCAATCAGATAATCCGCCAGCACTTGCGTGCGTTTGGGCAAACCGCCCTGGTATGGGTGCACCAGATACATCGGCATCCGGCGCGTCTGAAAATCGCGCAGCAGCCAGCGCAACCGGCCATCAGCCAACTCCGTTTGCAGCAGGTACGACGGCAATCGTGCGATACCGGCGCCGGCCAGTGCGGCTTTCTTCAGCAGGTTGTAATGGTTGCTGGCGAACGGCCCCGACACCCGCACCCGCAGCAATTCGTGCTGTTGGTGATACAGCCATTCCTCGCGACCACTGTAGTGGCTGTTGAGCAGGCAGCGGTGTTCGGCCAGCTCCTGCGGGGTCAGCGGTTCGCCGAACTGTTCTAGATACGCCGGGCTGGCGCAGGTCATTTCCTGCCACGCCAGCAGCGGCTTGGCCACCAGCCGCTCGTCATTGGCCACCTCGGAGCGAATCGCCAGATCGAAGCCATCCCGAGACAGGTCGCGATAGTGGTTGTTCAGCTCCAGCTCGATCTGCACCTCGGGGTATTGCTGCGAGAACTCCAGCAGCAAGCCATCGAAAAACGTTTCCCCCAGCGACACCGGCACCGTCATCCGCACCGGCCCGGCCATGTCGTCTTTCAAACGCGCCAATGCCTGCCGCGCGCGCTCCACCTGGACGACCAGCGCCTGCGCCTGTGGCAGCAAAGCGGCGCCGGCGGCAGTCAGGCTCAGACGGCGCGTCGTGCGTTGCAGCAACACCACGGAAAACTGTGCTTCCAGCTGACTGATGCGTTTGGACAACTGGCCCTTGCTGCAACCCAGTTGCTGCGCCGCCAGGGTAAAACTGCCGGCCTCGATCAATACCGCAAACGCCGCCAGATCATCCATTTCGCTCATGGATTGTTTCCATTTGAAAACCAAAGGTTGCCTATTAGTGCGCTTATCCGCAGAAAAAACCACTCTAGACTGAAACCTCGTTCAACCCATTGAGGAACAGCCCATGAAGATTCTGTTGATCGGTGCCGCCGGCACCATCGGTTCGGCCGTGGACAAAGAGCTGAGCCAGCGTCACGAAGTCATCCGTATCGGTCGCAACAGCGGCGATTTCCAGGTGGACATCAGCGACAGCGCATCGATTCGCAAGCTGTTCGAGCAGACCGGCAAGTTCGACGCGCTGATCTGTGCCGCCGGTAACGTGACCTTCGCCCCACTCGGCGAGATGAACGCTGACAGTTTCGCTTTGGGCCTGAAAGACAAGCTGATGGGCCAGGTCAACCTGCTGCTGATCGGCCGCGAATACGCCAACGACGGTGCCTCGTTCACCTTCACCACCGGCGTGCTCAGCCACGACCCGATCCGCACCGGCGCCTCGGCGGCACTGGTCAATGGCGCCCTGGACAGCTTCGTCAAAGCGGCCGCCATCGAATTGCCGCGAGGCCTGCGCGTCAACTCGATCAGCCCGACCGTGCTGCTGGAAGCGATGGGCAGCTATGCCCCCTACTTCCGTGGCTACAAGCCGGTTCCGGCAGCCGATGTGGCATTGGCCTACGCGAAAAGTGTCGAAGGCCTGCAAACCGGTCAGACCTTTCACGTAGGCTAAACCCTTGTGATCAACGGTCAGCCTGCGTAACGTGGCGGCACTTGTCTGGAGAGCCGAAGATGCGTGTTGCCCGTTCGTTGATCGTTGTTGCCCTGCTGCCGTTGTTCGCCGCCTGCCAATTGCTCGATGGCCCGCGTGAGAGCGCGTCCCACGTCGGGCAGACCCGGATGCAGGGGCAGTTGACGGCAGCCGAGGGCAAACTGGTGTTCCAGCCGTGTGGCGAACAGCGTCAGTACGTGGTCAACGACATCGGCGGCACCAGCGTGCTGCAAGAGGCTGCGACCCTCGCCGATCAGCAGGGCAAGCTGTTTGCCGATGTGCGCGGGAGGATCGCCGGCGACCGCCTCGACCTTGGCCAGTTGTATCGCGTCGAGCGCTCCGGCACCGCGTGCGATGACCCGAATTTCAAACTGTTGATCCTGCGTGCCGCCGGCCACGGTCCCGAATGGAACGTCAAAGTCAGCGGCAAGGGCATGGTCATCGACCGCGAAGGCCAGCCGGCACTGGCCGTGCCGTATGTCGAGGAGCAACTGGGGCGGCCGCTTCAACCTGAGCAGCGAAGCCAACAACCAGCGCATCGAGTTGTGGGTCGCGCCGCAGCGCTGCGTCGACAGCAGCACCGGCAGCGTGCAGCACATGAGCGCCGAGCTGCGCATCGACGGCAAGGTCGAGCGTGGTTGCGGGTATTTCGGCGGATCGCGCAACGACTGAGCGTTTTAGCCTCACCGGATCCGGCCTTTGCGGCTTATAATCGCGGCCTTCAAACGCCCTGGCGCAGTTGTGCGCCCCGCGAATCCGGATCCTCGCCATGTTACGAATCACCGAACTCAAGCTGCCAATCGACCATCCCGAAGAAGACCTGCGTGCTGCCATCGTGCAGCGCCTGGGCATCGCCAGCGATGACTTGCTCGATTTCACCTTGTTCAAGCGCAGCTACGACGCGCGAAAAAAGTCCTCCGAACTGTGCTTCATCTACACCATCGACCTCAACGTGCGCGACGAGGCCAAGGTGCTGGGCAAGTTCGCCGACGACCGTAACGTCAACGTGGCGCCGGATGTCAGCTACAAATTCGTCGGTCAGGCGCCGAGCGACCTGAGCCAGCGCCCGATCGTGGTCGGTTTCGGCCCGTGCGGGATTTTCGCCGGCCTGCTGCTGGCGCAGATGGGCTTCAAGCCGATCATCCTCGAGCGCGGCACCGAAGTTCGTCAGCGCACCAAGGACACCTGGGGCCTGTGGCGTAAAAGCGTGCTCAACCCCGAGTCCAACGTGCAGTTCGGCGAAGGCGGCGCGGGCACCTTCTCCGACGGCAAGCTGTACAGCCAGATCAAGGATCCGAAGTTCCTCGGCCGCAAAGTCCTGCACGAATTCGTCAAGGCCGGTGCGCCGGAAGAAATCCTCTACGTTAGCAAACCGCACATCGGTACGTTCCGTCTGACCGGCATGGTCGAGACCATGCGTGAAGAGATCCGCGCCCTGGGCGGCGAAGTACGCTTCCAGGAGCGCGTCACCGATGTGCTGATCGAAGACGGCCAACTGGTCGGCGTCGAACTGGCGAGCGGCGAAACCCTGCATTCGAAACACGTGGTTCTGGCCCTTGGTCACAGTGCCCGTGACACCTTCCGCATGCTCCACAGCCGTGGCGTGTTCATGGAAGCCAAGCCGTTCTCGGTGGGTTTCCGCATCGAGCACCCTCAGTCGCTGATCGACCGTGCGCGGTTGGGCAAGTACGCCGGCCACCCCAAATTGGGCGCTGCCGACTACAAACTGGTGCACCACGCCAAGAACGGCCGTTCGGTCTACAGCTTCTGCATGTGCCCGGGCGGCACCGTGGTTGCAGCGACCTCCGAGCCGAACCGCGTGGTCACCAACGGCATGAGCCAGTACTCGCGTAACGAGCGTAACGCCAACTCCGGGATCGTCGTCGGCATCACCCCGGAAGTCGATTACCCGGGCGGCCCGCTGGCCGGGATCGAGTTGCAGGAGCGTCTGGAATCCCACGCGTTCATCCTCGGCGGCAGCGACTACAAGGCCCCGGCGCAACTGGTCGGCGACTTCATCAACGGCACCCCGTCCACCGAACTGGGCGAAGTCGAGCCGTCGTACAAACCGGGCGTGGCCCTGGGCGACCTGGCCCTGGCGCTGCCGGACTTTGCCATCGAAGCGATTCGTGAAGCGTTGCCGGCGTTCGAGAAACAGATTCGCGGCTACTCGCTGCACGATGCGGTGTTGACCGGGATCGAAACCCGCACCTCGTCGCCGCTGCGCATCACGCGTAACGAGTCGCTGCAGAGCATGAACGTCAAAGGTCTGTTCCCGGCGGGTGAAGGTGCGGGTTATGCCGGTGGGATTCTGTCGGCGGGGGTCGACGGGATTCGGATTGCCGAGGCCGTGGCGCGGGACATTCTTGGTCTGGAAGCCTGATACATCTGTCTTGAAGTAACACCAACCTCCTGTGGGAGCGGGCTTGCTCGCGAAGGCGCTGTGTCAGTCGACGACAATGTTGACTGACACAGCGCCTTCGCGAGCAAGCCCGCTCCCACATTGGTTTCCGAGTCTGGCTTTAGATATTTGCGCGCAGCACTGTGGTTGGCAGCGCCTCACCCCGTTCGGCACTCGCCGCCACCGCCGCAATCAATCCCTCCAGCTCATAGCCCTGCGCCTTCAGCCAGCCCTGATCGTAATAGGTGTCGGCATAGCGCTCGCCGCCATCGCACAGAATCGCCACGATCGACCCCGACTCCCCCGCCGCTTTCATCTGCTGCGCCGCCATCAGCGCGCCGATCAGGTTGGTGCCGCTCGACCCGCCGACATGCCGTCCCAGACGCTGCGCCAGATAATGCATGGCCGCCAGCGACAAGGCGTCCGGCACCTTGACCATCGCATCGATAACCTTGGGCAGGAACGACGCTTCCACCCGAGGCCGGCCAATGCCTTCGATCCGCGAACCGCAGTCCAGACGCAGGCTCGCGTCTCCGGTCTGGTAATAATCGAAGAACACCGAGCGCTCGGCGTCGGCGCACAGCACCCGGGTGCAATGCTGGCGGTAACGCACGTAACGACCGAGGGTCGCGGTGGTGCCGCCGGTGCCGGGGCTGGAAATCAGCCAGCTCGGTTCCGGGTGTTTCTCGAAACGCATCTGCTGGAAGATCGACTCGGCGATGTTGTTGTTCGCCCGCCAGTCGGTGGCCCGCTCGGCGTAGGTGAACTGGTCGATGAAGTGGCCGCCATGCTCGCGGGCCAGACGTTCGGATTCGGCGTAAATCTGCGTCGGATCTTTCACCAGATGGCTCTGACCACCGTAGAAGGCGATCTGCGCGATCTTCTCTTTCGAGGTGGTCGCCGGCATCACCGCAATGAACGGCAAACCGAGCATGCGCGCGAAATACGCCTCGGAAATCGCCGTCGAACCGCTGGACGCCTCGATCACCGGCGCGCCGGGTTTGAGCCACCCGTTACACAACGCATACAGGAACAACGACCGCGCCAGACGATGTTTGAGGCTGCCGGTGGGATGGCTGGATTCGTCCTTGAAGTACAGCTCAATTCCCGCAAAACCTGGCAGCGGCAAGGGGATCAGATGGGTGTCGGCGCTGCGCTGGAAGTCCGCTTCGATGATGCGGATGGCTTCGCGGGCCCACTGGCGGTTGTCACTCATGGTCATGCTCTCGTTGAGTCGGGCAGGAGTAGCCTTGTCACAGGCTCAGTCCCCCAGCATAGGAAAAAACCGGCAAGGCTCACAGATACAGCTGAGGCTCAATTCATCCACCAACTGCCAGGTTCTGGGCAAATGGGTATCAGGCTTTTGCTGTAATTGCGCAGAACCTATCCCCCCGTTCTTTGAACTGAAGCGGCCTGCTCGCCCCCCTGCCTGACAAATAGCGAACAATCCGCACTTAATCAAAGATCCGTCCTACAGCCAGCATTTGTCCGCTTCGTTAACGTCGCACAGCCCTTTAGAAGGGTTGTCGATGGATGAACGAAAGGACGCTCAGTGGCTCGCAACAAGGACATTCCCCGGGTCCCCAACCCGCCGGCGGGCGACGGTCATCACGTCACCTGGCGCTACATGACGGCCACTGAACTGGCCGAGCGCGACGCCCGACAAAATGCATACGACGCCATGCTGGCGCGGCAGGAGGCCTTCGAACGCAGTCGAGAGGTTGCGGCGAAAAAGCCTGATCCCGTACGCGCCGGGTGCGTGTTCGCCAAGTCCTGCAAATTGCCGGACGCGATCATCGATTACTCGAATTCTTCGGGGATGGTACCCACCGACAGCCTGAAAGATTACGGAGATCTGGCCCTGCTCGGCGGCCGTGAAGCCGATGACAGCGGCGGCGTTCCACTCAAGAAAATCAGCGGCACTGCCATCCCGGCAGGCCTGGGCACCTTCGCCCTTGCGGGTGAGGCGTTCAAGGCATTGCCCGCCATCGCTTCCGCCGCCGTAGTGACCCCTTTGGTCGGGCTGGTGGCGTTGCTCATGCCATCGAACCTGGGCGACAGCGCCCTCTACACCGAAGACCAGTTGCTCGCCCTCAGACAGGCTCGAACCCGCGTGCGCCTACATGTCGAACAACAGGCCGACGGCAGCCTCAAGGGTTATGGTTTCTACACCGGCAAGAATCGCGACTGGGAAATGGTCGATGTCGCGCAGTTCACCGCACGTGATAACCGCTTTGTCGCAGACCTCGGCGAAGGCATCGAACTGATCTGGACGCCCGCCGTGGACGGCTCCGACATCCTCGGCATCCCCGCGCTGGAGGCCGCTCCGCAGGCACCGCATATCTGGGTGTACCCACCAACGAAAGCGGCGGACGGGATTCTGGTGAATCCGGTTTATCCGCCGGAGTATCGGGATTTCATTCTGGTGTTTCCGGCGGATTCGGGGGTTCGGCCTCTATACATCGTGGTCAACACCTCGCGCAAAGGCTTACCACCAGCAGGACACAGCTATCATAAACCTCCGAAAGCAGAGGAAATTACCGCGTTTCCCGGCCTGAAAAAGGCACAGAAAATGAATCCCGTACAAGGAGGTGGCGGACTTCGGGAGCGATGGAAGGATGCAAAAGGCAGGAGAATTTATGAGTGGGACTCGATGCACGGCGAGTTGGAAGTTTACCGTGCAAGTGACGGAACTCACCTAGGCGCTTTTGACCCTTTTACAGGAGAGCGACGAGAAGACCCGAAAGATGAAAGAAGCATCAGAAAAAAATACTTGTGAGGGTGATGATGGGATTAAAACTAAGGCTGGAGTGGTACGACAAGCAAACCCATCTATGCGAGGGCGAAGAATATTCCGAGGATTTAGGCGACGATGAAACCGTTTTGAATGCCTTGGGTATACCGGTGGAAAACAACATTAATAATGGCGGCTTCAACGTACTCGAAAGTTGGAAACCTGTCCTTCAACCTTACTTTCAAAATAATATTTCCCTAACGACTTACGACTATCAAATTTCGTTCGACTACAGCGACGTCTGGTAAGCGGCACCTCAGATCATAAAAAACCCCGACCAGTCACCTGATCGGGGTTTTTCTTTACCGCTCGTTGTCGCTTAGTGCGAAACGCGGCTGGTGCCACCGACGGTGGAGATGCGTACGCGCTCACCAACACGGAACACTTCGTTTTCCTGAACCTGTTGCACGTAGGCGCGCATGCTGCCGTCGTCTTCGCGCACGGTGATTTCCACGCCCTGGGTGCGGGTCAGGCCTTCTTCAGTCGCGGAACCGATCAGACCACCGGCCACAGCACCGATGACCGCCGCGACGATGCTGCCTTTGCCGCCACCGATGGCGCTGCCGCCGACACCGCCGACCACTGCGCCTGCAGCGCCGCCGATCGGGGTCTTGGTGCCTTCGATTTTCACCGGACGCAGGGATTCGATGGTGCCCATGCGAATCGTCTGCACACGACGCGCTTCGTCACGGGAGTAGGAGTCACCGGTCAGGCTCGACTGGCAGCCGGTCAGCAACATCGCCATCGTGGAAAAGGAAGCAACCAGCAGAACAGACTTACGCATAGCATCAACTCCAAAAGAACATGTGTTCATTAAACCCCGCTGCTTGACGCCTGTCACGACGCAGCCCGGATAAACTTGATTTTATTCAGGCCCGGTACAGGCACCTGCAAACTCACCCAACAGTAGCGCCAAATCGCTCAATCCGCCCTGCCGACCCAAGGATTTTCATGGATTACCTGATCATTTTCGTCACCACCGTCGCCGGTCTGTACTTCCATTGGTGGCTGTACGTGCGGATCAAACGCTGGATGGATCGTGATCTGGCCCTGTCGCTGGCGGGCAAGGATGAAGACAAACGCGCCTTCATGCTGGAACGACTGGCCGATGCCCGCGTGCAGAAGATCAAGCGTCGGGACCTGCCGAAGTGGCTTGAGGCCGCTGCGGCAGGCTATCCCGCTCGGTAGACTGCTCAGGGCGCCAGACGTTCAAGAATCCAGTTGGCGCCCTGCTGACGGTAGTTCAGGCGATCGTGCAGACGACTTGGACGGCCCTGCCAGAACTCGATGCGCTCAGGCAGCAGGCGGTAACCGCCCCAATGTTCCGGGCAGTCGGGCTGGGTGTCGCTGAAGCGCTGTTCAGTCGCCTTGAGCAGATCTTCCAGCTCGCCGCGCCCGTTGATCACCCGGCTCTGCGGTGAGGCCCAGGCGCCGAGCCGGCTGCCCAGCGGTCGCACCTGATAATACGCGTCGGACTCTTGCGGCGTGACCTTGACCACCCGCCCTTCGATGCGCACCTGGCGCTCCAGGGTTGGCCAGAAAAATGTCATGGCCGCGAAAGGATTCGCCGCCAGATGCTGGCCCTTGGCGCTGTCGTAGTTGGTGAAAAAGGTGAAGCCCTGCGCGTCCAGGCCCTTGAGCAGCAGAATGCGGCAATGCGGTCGACCGTCCGCATCGACCGTGGCCAGGGTCATGGCGTTGGCCTCCACCGGTGCCTGTTCGGTTTTTACCGCGTCGGCAAACCATTGGTGGAACAGCGCAAACGGCTCGCCCGGGGCTTGCGCCTCGGTCAGTCCGTCCCGGGTGTAATCACGACGCATATCTGCCAGAGCCTGGGTCATGGCGCATTCCTTTTCGTTAGCGGATCACTGCTTGGCAGTATCGGTGGCGGCGACTTTCTTGTCAGCCGTTGCTGCTTTGGCTGGAGCGGTTTTCTTGGCAGGAGCTTTCGCCGGAGCCTTGGTTGCCGCCTTCTTCGCAGGTGCCTTGGCCGCCGCTTTCTTCGCTGGTGCCTTTTTGCTCGCAGGCACCGCAGCTTTCGCCGCTGCCGGCGCCGGGGTTACCGGTTTGGCTGCAGGCTTGACGTCCTGTGCGGCAAGCATCGTGGTCGGTGCCGGCGCCGGCATGTTGTACTTGCTCAGCAGCGCAACCATGGTGTTCTGCGGGGTCACCAGCAGTTCGACGCGACGGTTCAGGGCACGGCCTTCGGCGCTGTCGTTGGCCGCACGCGGGGCATCGCCACCCATGCCACGCAGCATCAGGCGATCACGCTGCAAGCCGCTCAAGCGGAAGATCGCCGCTACGGACTGGGCGCGCTCCTGGCTGAGTTTGACGTTGGCCGGCGCGGCACCGGTGTTGTCGCTGTGACCAAGCACCAGGACTGCGGTTTTCGGGTCAGCTTCGAGGATTTTCGCGACATTGGTGAACGGGCTGAGGGTCACCGGCAGCAGCATCGCTGGACGCTTCGGGTTGAACGAGCCTTCAACCGGCGCGATCACCACCAGCACGTTGTCACGGCGCTCAAGTTGCAGATTGCTGTCCTTGATCGCTGCACGCAGACGTGGCTCGTAGTCATCCAGCCAGGCCTGGGTGACTTTCGGGTCAGGCATCGGCACCACTTTGGCAGTCGATTGATCCTTGCCGCCGAACGGCCACCACCACTTCGTGCCGGTGTCGGCATCGGCCTTGGCCACTACCGCCGGTTTGGCTTCGGGTTTGACTTCGGGTTTCACCTCGGCTTTGGCCGCCGCATCATCGGAACCGCCGAACGGCCAGTACCAGTGGCTGCTGCTTTCAGTCTTGGCCACAGGTGCGGTCGCGGCAGGTTTGAGCGGCGCCGGGGCTGCGGCAGGAGCCGGGGCTGGGGCCGGCTCTTTGGCCGCCACTTTGTCGGAGGAACCGAACGGCCACCAGCTACCGCCGTCCGCATCGTTTTTAGGAGTCTGTGCACAACCGGTGATCGCAACACACAGGGCCAGGGCGAGAGTTTTTTTGGATGACATTGAAAATCCACAAAGTGAAGTAATGAAAAATCAGAGCTCTTTTGCCCGGATAAACTGACGCTTTGAATCGAAAAACCGGATCTGGTTCCAACCCTGGAACCTCATGTAAAGCTTTACAGACAAGTGGCAAGTACCCGCGCCAGTTGCTGCGCACGCGGATCCATCAAGACGTACGGCCCAAGGGTATTTGTCACAAAACCGAACGCGACATCGTGCTCGGGATCAGCAAAACCCACTGAACCGCCCGCCCCCGGATGACCAAACGCCCGCGGGCCGAGGCCGTAGGTGGCGTTCGCCATGTCCGGTTGATCGAGCATGCAGCCCAGACCGAAGCGGGTGCGGGTCAGCAGGGTCTTGTCCTCGCCGTAGCTGTGTTCGCGGGTCAGCTCTTCGAGCATTTCGCTTTCAAGCAGGCTGCCGTCGAGCAAACCGGCGTAGAAACCGGCCAGGCTGCGCGCGTTGCCGTGACCGTTGGCGGCCGGCTGCTGCATGCGGCGCCATTCCGGTTTGTTGGTGCTGGTGAGCACCGACGGCGGATTGGTGAAGGCGCGAGTGGTCATGGCGGTCGGTTCGCGCATGGTCACTTGCAACAGGCGCTGGGCCGCGGCATCGCCGACGTTGCCCTTGCCCCGTGCAATATGCGCCACGCGGTGGAACTCTTCGTCAGCCAGGCCGACATGGAAATCCAGCCCCAGCGGCTTGGCGACACGGGCGACGATCGACTCGCCCGGCCCGCGACCGTCAGCGCGACGCAGCAACTCGCCGACCAGCCAGCCGTAGGTGATGGCGGCATAACCGTGGCCGGTACCCGGCGTCCACCACGGCGCTTCGGCCGCGAGGGCATCAACCATGGTTTGCCATTCGTAAAGGGCAGCGGGCGCCAGCAACTCGCGCAGGGCCGGCAGACCGGCCTGATGGCAGAGCAATTGGCGCAAAGTGACGGATTCTTTGCCGGCAGCCGCGAATTCCGGCCAGTAGCGGGCAACCGGTGCATCCAGTTGCAGTTTGCCTTCGGCCACCAGTTGCAACGCCGTGACCGCAGTGAACGTCTTGGTGCAGGAAAACAGGTTGGCGATGGTGTCGCTGTGCCAGGCTTCGGTTCCGTCCTTGTCGGCCGTACCGGACCAGAGGTCGAGGACGGTTTCTCCGCCGACCTTGATGCACAGGGCTGCGCCGCGTTCCTGGGGATCGTCGAACAGTGCCGCGAAAGCCTCGCGCACCGCTTCGAATTGAAGCTCGTAATGTCCCTGAATCTGCACCCGCAACTCCCCCGCGAAAACGCTCTACAAAGTGGCCCGCATTGTTCCAGCCCTTGAGGGATTTGGGAACAGCTGCGGGCCGGACGGTTGAATGATGCGGTGACGCGGCTGACGCCTTCGCGAGCAAGCTCGCTCCCACAGAGATTCTTTGGTGTGGCAGAGATCCAGTGTGGGAGCGAGCTTGCTCGCGAAAAACGATAACGCGGTCTGAACCTTAATGACCATTGCCCGAATGCCCACCGGCATGCCCGCCCCCCGGGCCTTTGCCAGCTTCACCCTTGCGCCCGCCCTCCGCTTCATGACCGACAGCGGCGGCCTTCTCAGCCTCTTTGCCCAACTGATCGATCGCCTGCAAATTGCTCTTGCGTACCGCCTCGACAAAGCCCTGATACGGCAGATCGGTAATCCCCACCAGGCCGAAGTGCCCGTTCTCGCCATCGAGCAGACGCCCGGTCACCGGTTGATCCAGATACTGGAACCAGTGCACGCCGACAATCGACGGCTCACTCAACGCCTGTTTGAGGAAGTTGGCATACGCCGGGCCGCGATCTTCTTCCCGCGCCAGTTGCGTCACGCCACCCCAGAACGGGCCACGATCACTGGAGCCGAAGTTGAATTCGGTGATCAGTACCGGTTTGTCGAGCGCGCGCAGAGCGGCGAAGTCATAGCCGTCCTGCGGTTTCAACGTGTACATATTGAAACTCAACACGTCGCAATACTGCGCGCAGGACGCCACCGCTTCCGGAGTGCTGGTGGCGAAACGGCCACCGAGCAGCAACTGATTCGGCGCGTGCCACTTCAGCGAATCGGAGATGGTCTTGAAATAGGTGTCGGCGAACACTTTCTGGAAGTATTTGAAGTCGTTTTCGATTTCCGGGTGCTCCGGATTCGGCATCGGTGGCACGAAACCCGGGTCTTCCATCAATTCCCACGCCGGCAGATCAATGCCCCACGCTTTCGACAGCCCCGCCTGGTTGCGGTACTTGTCGCGCAGTTGCTTGAGGAATGCGCGCTTGGCCGGCACGTCGGTGGTCATTTTCAATGTGCCGTAGGCCAGGGCGTAGCGCGACTGCGGGTCGTCGCCGGGGCCGGCCCAGGCCAGTTCGTTGTCGGCGTAGTAGCCGATCAGCCACGGATCATCACGATGATCGCGGGCAGCAATGGCCACGGCACGCTCGGTGGCCATGGCGAAACGCGGGTCGAACGGGTCAGGCATGCCGCCCCACCAATCGCTGCCGGTGCTGATGCTGGTGTAATCGCCTACGATCGACAGCGGCAAGGTGTACGGCACCCGTTCGGCGTCGGCAAGCGAGTCGGCACTCCAGTTGCCGACGGTGTTGAAACCCCAGGCCTGCAGGCGATCGAGGGTGTGCGTGGCCCACTTCTGCTGATCGACCGTGGCCTTGCACGGCGCAGCGACGGGTTGATCGGCAGCCTTTTCAGCAGTCGTCGCTACGGCGTCTGTTTTCGCCGCTGCGGCGACACCGGCCTTCGCCTCGTTTGACTTTGGCACAGGCTCGGCAGCTTTTACTGCGGTTTCTTCAACCGCACCAGCCTTGGCCGCTTCAGCAATTCCGGCCTTGGTATCGCTGTCCGGTTTGCAGGACTCGCCGTAAACCCGCTGCAGGTTGGCGCCGTAGAAATCGTACCAGCGCCCGTTGCCATAGCCGCGGCCCTGATCGGCGCCGTTGCCGCCACGGTTGTCGCCCTCGCCGAAATGGCTGGCAAGTGGCTCGTCTGGTTTTGGCAGCGATTCGAACATCCACTCACGCCCGGCGACGTAGGTCTGGTTGACCTGCGGGCTGACGGTGTTGACCCCCAGCGAATAGAACGGATGTCCTTCAGGGGTCACCAGATACCAGCGCCCGTCACGCTTTTCGGTGCGGAAAAACCCGCTGGCCTTGAACGCCGGACCTCTGTTCCAGCCACCGAACTTGTCCAGCGAAGACTTTTCGCGCTCGGCCAGCCAGGTTTTCAGCTGTTGCTGTTCCTTGGCGGCGGCGGATTTCAGTTGTTCGTCATTGGTGATTTTTTCCGGCCATTTGCTGCGGGTCGATTGACCGTAAGCATCCACCAGATTGCCGTAGACGGCCTGGGTCACAGCATCGCCGTCCTGCACGCCGAATCGCTCGAGCAGCAGGCTCTGCGCGGCTTTCGGCTGATCCATCCACAGACTCACCGACACCACCTGGCTGCGATCCAGTTCACCGCTGCTGCTGGCCAGCAGAATTCGCTGGCCATCGACAGTCATCGGCATCGGCGGCCCGGCCTTCATGCCCTGGCTCAGCGGCGAGGTCGCCACCAGCGGCACCAAAAGGGTTTGCGCCGGGCCGGCCGGCAGGTCGACGCGGCTGGTCAGGGTCTGGCCGTTATTGCTCTGGATTTGCACATAGACCGTCACGGCCCAGTTCATTGCACTCTGCAGACGCAGGCTCATCATGCCCGACTGCGACCAGTCCCAGGCGCCGGTTTGCGGAGTCAGACGCAGGGTCGGTCGAGCCACCGGGTTGAACGTCACCCGGCGCAGCACTTCACCTTCCGGGGTTTGCTCGGCGTTGGCTTGTGGCAGGTCAGTGTTTTCGGTGACGACTTTCACCACGTCGGCAGGACGGACGAAGTTGAACAGGGTCTGCTGACCCGCAGGCGCCGCCAGTAACGGGGCAGCGAAAATCAAGGCGAATACGGCAGGCAACGAACGGCGAATCATAAGAACGGAGTTCTCCCTAACGACCAACTAAGGCCAATGGAAAAGCATGGCAGAGAGATAGACAGCGCGGCGGGCAAAACTGCCCACCGTTGTCTCAGGATATTTCACGACGGAATGGCGGCAACGCATTGAGGATCGCCTTGCCGTAGCGCTGGGTGACCAGGCGCCGATCGAGCAAGGTGATGGTGCCGCGGTCCTCTTCGGTACGCAGCAGGCGCCCGCAGGCCTGGACCAGTTTCAGCGAAGCGTCGGGCACCGAGATTTCCATGAACGGATTGCCGCCACGGGCCTCGATCCACTCCGACAGCGCCGCCTCGACCGGGTCGTCCGGCACCGAGAACGGGATCTTGGCGATCACCACGTGCTCGCAGTACGCCCCCGGCAAGTCCACCCCTTCGGCGAAACTGGCAAGACCGAACAGCACGCTGGAATCGCCGCCATCGACCCGCGCCTTGTGCTTGTTCAGGGTTTCCTGTTTCGACAGGTTGCCTTGAATGAACACTTGCTTGCGCCAGTCGCGGTCGAGGCCATCGAACACGTCCTGCATCTGTTTGCGCGAGGAGAACAGCACCAGCGTGCCGCGCGAGCCTTCGACCAGATCCGGCAACTCGCGGATGATCGCCGCGGTGTGAGCAGCGGCGTCGCGTGGGTCGGCCTTCAGATCCGGGACCCGCAGCACGCCGGCGTCGGCATGATGAAACGGGCTCGGCACAACGGCAGTGACCGCTTTTTTCGGCAGGCCGGCGCGCATGCGGAAACGGTCGAAAGTGCCCAGTGCCGTCAAGGTTGCCGAGGTCACCAGGCAGCCGTAGGCCACGTTCCACAAGCTGCGACGCAGAGTCTCGGCGGCGAGAATCGGGCTGGCGTTAACCTCGATGTCGAACAGCGAACCGCTTTCCGCCAGCGTCAGCCAGCGGGCCATAGGCGGGCTGTCTTCCGGGTCTTCGGCGGTGAACGCGGTCCACAATTCCCAGTTGCCCGAAGCCCGGGACAACAGGCTGCCGAACAGCGGATACCACTCTTCGGCCTGGTTGCTGGCGATGCCGATGTTGACCTCGCCGTCCATGCCTTCCTTGAGCAGGTCGGTCAGGCGGGTGAACAGATCGTTGAGCCGCGAATAACCCTTTTTCAGCTCGATGCCCATTTCGCGCATGTGCTCGGGAATCACCCCGCCGACGAAACGATGGCGTGGCCGCTCGCGACCTTCGACGTCTTCGCCGGGTTTGAAATCGGCAATCTGCTCGCACGCGGTGAACATGAACTGCTGCTGGGTCTTGATCTCGCGCGCCAGCTCGGGCACTTGCTCGATCAGCTTGCCGAGATCGCCCGGCAACGGATGCTGGGCCAACAATTTGGTGAGGTTCTTCGCGGTGGTTTCCAGCCAGTCGGCGGTGGAACGCAGGCGCGTGTAGTGGGCGAAGTGGCCGATGGCCTTGTCCGGCAGGTGATGGCCTTCGTCGAACACGTAAATGGTGTCACGCGGATCCGGTAGTACCGCGCCGCCGCCCAAAGCGAGGTCAGCCAGCACCATGTCGTGGTTGGTGACGATCACGTCGACCTTGCCCATGCCTTCGCGCGCCTTGTAGAAAGCGCATTGGCCGAAGTTCGGGCAGTGGCGATTGGTGCACTGGCTGTGATCGGTGGTCAGGCGCGCCCAGTCGGCATCTTCCAGCGCGTTGGGCCAGCTGTCGCGGTCGCCGTCCCATTTATTGCCGGCGAGCTTCTCGATCATGCTGGTGAACAGCTTCTGACTGGCCTCGTCGACCTCGATCTTGAAACCTTCCTCTTCGAACAACTGGGCGGTGGCGGTTTGCGCGTGGCCTTCCTGCAGCAACATGTCGAGCTTGGACAGGCACATGTAGCGGCCACGGCCCTTGGCCAGCGCAAAGCTGAAGTTCAGCCCGCTGTTGCGCATCAGGTCGGGCAAGTCCTTGTAGACGATCTGCTCTTGCAGGGCCACGGTCGCGGTGGCGATCACCAGGCGCTTGCCGGCCAGTTTCGCCGTGGGGATTGCCGCCAGGCTGTAGGCCACGGTCTTGCCTGTACCGGTGCCGGCTTCCACCGCGACAATCGCGGGGTCGCCACTGCGCCGGCCTTCGTCGTCGGTGTCGATATCCCCGAGGACTTTGGCGATTTCAGCGATCATCAGGCGCTGGCCGTAACGCGGCTTGAGGCTCTTGGCTTCAAGAAAACGCGAATAGGCGCCCTGGATCGTGGTTTTGAGTTCAGTGCTGATCATTGATTGTCGGGCGCTAAAAACGCTGGATAAATTTTCAGTGGTTTCGGATGGCGGCTATCATACCCCGCTAATTAATCCCGCGCAGAACGGAGTGCCCCCAATGACACCTTTTAGCCTCGTTTATCCGCTGCATGTCCTGTCCGCCCTGGTCTGGGTCGGCGGCATGTTTTTCGCCTGGATGGTCCTGCGCCCGGCGGCTGTAAAGGCTCTCGACGGCCCTGGCCGCCTGACCTTGTGGGTGGAAGTGTTTCAAGGTTTTTTCCGCTGGGTCTGGGTCGCGGTGATCCTGTTGCCGATCAGCGGCGTGGGCATGTTGCATTTACAGCAGGTCGGTTTCGAGACCGCGCCGAAGTACGTCCAGGTGATGATCGGGCTATACGTGGTGATGACGGCGCTGTTCATCCGGATTCAGGGTTTGATGCTGCCGGAATTGCGTAAAGCGGTGGAAGCCAAGGACTGGCCGGCGGGCGCGGCAGTGCTGGGGCGGATTCGCCGGGTGGTGGGGATCAACTTGATTGTCGGTTTGGTGCTGGTGGCGATTGCCGCGGCGCGGCCGATGTTCTGACCCACCCCATTTTTTGCGCTGTGAACACTTTTGTGGTGAGGGGATTTATCCCCGATGGCGCGCGAAGCGGCCCCAAATCAGCTGACGCGTTCAATCTGAAGAAACGCGGTATCTGGAGTGGGCTGCTTCGCAGCCCATCGGGGATAAATCCCCTCACCTCAATTGTGAACAGTGCTGTTATTCAGAGGCGCTGCACAGTCACCGCCCCCGCCGCACCCACCGGCCCAGGCTGACCATCCGCCCCGGCCTTGCCGTTCTTGCCGCCATCGGCGCGATACACCAGGCAGCCCTTGGACTGGCCGCCCTTGCCCGCCTTGCCGCCAACACCCGCTGGACCACCGGCGCCGCCCGCAACGTTGACCTTGATCAGCTCGGCCGGAAACTCGCGCGGCACTTCAAGACGCACCAACGCACCCGGTGCGCCCGGCTGGCCGTCACTACCATTGCTGCCGTCAAAACCATGACCGGCCGCGCCCCAGGTGCAGCCCGGATCTTCGCCGTTGCCGCCATCCAGGCCGACGAAACCCGGTGCGCCGGTGCCGCCACGGGCATCGACAAACAGTTTTGGCGCGTTCAGTGCCTTGAACTGCAAATTCAGATTACGCCCGGCACGGGCGGCTTTTTCATAGGTGCCCGGCGCGCCACGTGCGGTGATCAGGCTGCCTTCGGACAGTTCGGCACGAATGACTTTCATGTCCAGCGCCTGTTCACTCGGGACGATCGCAATGCGCGCTTCATGGCCCAGACGCAATTCACCGACGGTCAGCTCGGTCACATTGGCAGGAATCAGCAAGGTGCCATAGTCCGCCACGTCCAGCCGTTCCAGCTGCAAGGTGCTGGCGGTGTTGGGCAAACGCATCAGGGAGTTGGTTTCGACGCTGACCACCTGGGCGCAGGCCAGAGGACTGATGAATGCAGCGAGCAGGCAAAGTTTACGCATGGGAAGAAGCCTCCGGAGCGGCCGGGGCCGGGATGGTTTGCAGGTGAAAAACGCCGAACAGCAGGATGCGCAGACGGTCGCGCCACGGGTTGGGACGCCCTTTGAGGCGCGAGAAAAGCAACTCAAGCACATGCAGCGCCAGCAGCGAGGCACCGGCCAGATTGACCAGCGCATGCAGCGGATGCACAAACGGCAGCAGCAGATTGACCACCACCACGCACCAGAACAGCAGGGTCAGCAAACGCCCCAGCCCCCAGAAAACCTTCATACGCTCCCCCGTGTCGGAATTATTCTTTGGGCGCACAGTAACGGCTTACGCGGGGGATAAGCCAGAGGGGCAAAAGAAAAAACATTTGTCAGTCGTCGGATCGCTGCCGGTTCGACGACGATCGTCGACCGGCAGCTCTAGCCTGCGGACTACAGACAAGTCCTAGCGATTGATATGCAACTCCACCCGACGGTTTTTTGCCCGTCCCTCGTCCGTTGCGTTGTCAGCCACCGGCTCGCTCTCGCCGCGTCCTTCACTGGTCAGTTTTTCCGGCGCCAGGCCCTGACTCAGCAGGTACGCCGCCACGCTGCTGGCGCGTCGTTCCGACAGTGCCTGGTTGTAGGCGTCCGAACCTTTGCTGTCGGTATGGCCGATAACCTTGATGCTGACCACGTCGGCGTTGCGCAATTTGTCCATCAGCGTATCGAGCTGGGCCTTGGCGGCCGGGGTCAGATCCGACTTGTCGAAATCGAACAACACATTACCGGCATCGCTGAGGGTGATGACTTCCGATTGCGGCGCAGGTTCGGGAGCTTTTGCAGTGACCGGATATTGCGGCAGCGGACAGCCGCGATGATCGACCGGGGTATTGGCCGGGGTGTCAGGGCAACGGTCGCGGCGGTCGAACACGCCATCGCCGTCTTCATCGCCATCCTGGGCATAACAGATCAGCCCGCCAGTCAGAATCCCCAACGCCGCACCGCCACCGGCCCAGCCGCCACTTTCAATGGCGCCAAGACCGCCACCGACCAGCCCGCCGATCAGGCTGCAGATCGGCCACGTACGTTGATTGAGGGGGGCATCGCCATCGCTATGAGTGGCGCAACCGGTGAGCAGGCTGCCCAGCAGCAGCACCGGCAAGACGGACCTTGAGAAAACAGTCATTGTGAAAGCTCCTGTGTCACCGGCCCATACCGGTTACACAGGAGTAAAGACCCGCATCCGCGACTGCACAAGCCGCGGATGCGAGAGGGGCTAGCGGACGATTTTGATTTCGGTACGACGGTTCTGTGCGCGACCGTCTGCGGTTTTGTTATCCGCCACTGGCTGGCTTTCACCCATGCCCGAGACCGAAACGAAGCTGGCACGCGGCACACCCTGCTGGATCAGGTATTCCACCACCGAGTGCGCACGGCGATCCGACAGTTTTTTGTTGTAGGCATCGCTGCCGACGCTGTCGGTGTGGCCGGTCACGGTCAGTTGCGCCGTGGACGACTCTTGTTTCAGGCGCGTGGCGACTTTATCCAGCACCTGTTTGTCGGAGCCGGTCAGGGTGGCTTTGTCGAACTGGAAGTGCACATCGCGAATGACGATAGTTTCTTCCTTGACCACAACGGCCTCTTCTACCACTGGCGCAGGGGCAGGTGGTGGGCAGCCGTCAGCATCGACCTGCACGCCTTTAGGCGTGTGCGGGCACTTGTCGCGACTGTCCGGCACACCATCGCCGTCTTCGTCGCCATCACCGTGCACCCAGCAATAGGCGGCTGCCGTACCACCGACCACCAGCGCGCCATAACCGGCCCACGCCGAACTTTCCGTCGCGCCGAGACCGGCACCGACTACACCACCGACCGCCGCACAGGTCGGCCAGTCGGTTTTCTGCAAACCTGCGCAACCAGTCAACACACTGGTTAGCAGAATCAAAGGTAATGCTGTCCGAACTATGCTCATCTGGTTTTCTCCTGAGGGATCGGCTTAGAACCGATTCACGGAGTAAAGACCGGAGTTTTAATCTCCGCCAGCAATAGGCCACTGGCATTTGGGACCGTGTTCACAGGGATTCGGCACTTTTGCCAGGCGCGGCAATTCGGGGTCTAGGCCGGATCCGTCTGGCGCGCTAGTCTTGGCGATCTGATTGAGGAGCTTCGATGAACGTCGCCATTTCTTCGCGCACGCCGCAACAGGCGCTGGCTGCTTTACTGGATCGCTATGCCCCGGCGCGTTTACTGCTGATCGGCGCCAGCGAATTTCCGGCGCTCGCCGCGTTCAAGCAGGCGCACCCGGACACCTGCGTGGCCCACGCCGCACCCGGTGCGTTGCCCGCCGAACTCGCGGCGCGGCGCTTCGACCTGGCGCTGGTGGTCGATTGCCTTGAGCACCTGCCCAAGCGTGACGGCTTGAATCTGCTGGGCGGGATTCGCAACCTCAACGCCAGTCGCATTGCAGTGCTGGCGGATCTGCCGGCCAGCGGCTGGCAGGAAACCGATTTCTACTCGCTGGCGCTGCAGGCCAGTGAACGCTTCCAGCGTGACGATCAGGTACTGACCCTGTTCACCTATGATCTGCTTGACTACAAACAAGTCCCCGACTGGCTCAACTCGCGATTCTGGGCCAATCCGGAAAACTTCGGCAAATACTGGTGGTAATGCAATGAGTACAGCCATTTGCCCGTGCGGCAGCGGCAACCTGCTGGAGGCCTGCTGCGGCCACTATCACGAAGGCCACCCGGCGCCTTGCGCCGAAGCGCTGATGCGTTCGCGCTACAGCGCCTACGTGCTGGGGCTGATCGATTATCTGGTGGCCACCACCCTGCCCGCCCAGCAGGCCGGTCTGGATCGCCAGTCGATCAGCGCCTGGAGCGCGCAGAGCACCTGGCTCGGCCTTGAGGTCGAAAGCTCGGAAGTGTTCGGCGGCCAACCCGAGCATGCCTTCGTCACCTTTACCGCGCGCTGGCACGACAGCCAGGGCGAACACAGCCACCGCGAGCGCTCCTCGTTCGTGCAAAACGCCGGGCGCTGGTACTTCATCGACCCGACCGTGCAGTTGAAGCTGGGGCGCAATGACGCGTGCCCGTGTGCCAGCGGGCAGAAGTTCAAGAAGTGCTGTGCGGGGTATTTCGGCGCATAAAGGGAAGTGCCGACTAGACTGGGGCACAAAGGGAGTTTTTTCGATGCTCGGTCACTGTCGCACACTGCATGGCTTGTTATTGATGCTGATCCTGAACCTCGGCGGTTGCGCCTCATGGTTCAGCGACGACAGCGTCGACCCCGCCGTGCACCTGGTAAAAGTCGAGGTGGTGCGGGCCAAGCTGCTCGAACAGAAATTCATCCTGCACTTTCGCATCGACAACCCAAACGACAGCGACCTGACGGTGCGCGGCATGGAATATCGCATTCATCTGGCAGACCTGTTGCTTGCCGAAGGCGAGCATGAACACTGGATCACGGTAGGGCCGAAAAGCAGCGCGTTCTATCGGATACCGATCCGCACCAACCTGTGGCCGCGGGTCAAGGACGTGGTGAAAATGCTGAAAAGTCAGCACCAGCAGGTGCCCTATCGATTGCAGGGTGAGATGGAAACCGGTTTATTCATCGCCCACTACGTGCACCTGGAGCGCAATGGCGTGATAATCCCCGCCGATTTAATTCCGGAGCACAACCGATGACTCAGCAACCTCATGTCCATGGCCCTGATTGCAACCACGATCATGACCATCATCACGATCACGATCATGGCCATGTCCACGGCCCGAACTGCGGCCACGCCCACCAGGAACCGGTGCGCAACGCCCTGAAAGACGTCGGCCGCAACGACCCTTGCCCATGCGGCAACGGCAAGAAATTCAAGAAGTGCCACGGCGCTTGATGCTTCAGGTGAAGTCTTTCTTCGCCTGACAAGCCGCCTTCGCGAGCAAGCCCGCTCCCACAGTTGACCGCGTTCCCGCTGACTGAACGCAGTCGACTGTGGGAGCGGGCTTGCTCGCGAATGTGCCGGTACATTCACCCCAAAATGTTCAGACAGCCGCCAGAATCTGCGCAGCGCTGACCACCGTCGCATACTCCCCGTGCACATTCCCCAGCGACATCCCGTGCACTTCTTCGGCTGAACGCGGTGTGCCGAAATAATCGGCCTTGTCGAAGGTGAAACACGCATCCTCCGCCACCCACGCCTCAAACCCCAGATTGCCCGCCGTGCGCGCTGTGGATTCCACCGAGTTGTTGGTCGCTACACCAACAATGATCAATTGCCCGATCCCCGCCTCATGCAGCTGCGCTTCCAGCCCCGTGGCACAAAACGCATCCGGTACCTGTTTCCGGATCAGCCATTCACCGTCCTGCGGCATGAATCGCTGCTGAAATTCCACCCCTGACTGCCCGGGCCAGAACACCGAATCCGGTTCACGCGACAGATGCTGCACATGAATCACCGGCCGCCCGCTACTGCGCCACGCCCTCAGTAAATCGAGCATGCGTTCTTCGGCCTGTGGATTATTCCGCCTACCCAGTCGCGGCTGCAGAATGCCTTGTTGCTGGTCGATGATGATCAGTGCGGCGTTGGCCTTGAGCTCCATGGCGTTTTTTTCTCATGCGGGGTCAGTGAGCTCCGCAGTTCAGCATCACCGCCACTTATTAAGCAAGCTATCGAACACGGCAGATTGAAGCGCTTTGTGGTGAGGGGATTTATCCCCGATGGGCAGCGAAGCGGCCCTAATTCCTGCAACCGAGACAGAGCTGACCCACCGAGATGGCAGGTTTGGGGCTGCTGCGCTGCCCATCGGGGATAAATCCCCTCACCACAGGTTCTGTCACACCTCACAAATAAGTTTGTCCCCCGCTTGCGCGGCCATCTCCTGCTCACTAACGTAGCGGCTTTATTGCGCCCCCAGCCTCTACCCCCCCGCAGGAGCTTTGCCATGGCCTCGCCAGCCCTCACACATTTTCTTCCCCGGTTCGGCGTTGCCGCAGCAGTGACCGGTGTCTTGAGCCTGTCCGGTTGCCAGACCTGGAACGCGCAGGACACCCTCCCGCCTACCTCCGGCGTGCAACCGCTCAAGGGTCTGGCGCAGAACGTTTCGGTGCGACGCAATGCCATGGGCATGCCGTTGATCGAAAGCAACAGCTTCCACGACGCACTGTTCGCCCTCGGTTACGTGCATGCCAGCGACCGCATTAACCAGATGGTCACCCTGCGCCTGTTGGCCCAGGGGCGTCTGGCGGAAATGTCCGGCGCCTCGATGCTCGACGCCGACCGCTACATGCGCGCGGTCAACCTGAAGAAAAGCGCCGACGAGCTGTACAAGGCCTCGTCGCCACGCCTCAAGCGCTTCTTCGAAGTCTATGCGCGGGGCGTCAACGCCTACCTGTTCCGCTACGCCGACAAACTGCCGGGCGACCTCGCCGCCAGCGGCTACAAGCCGGAATACTGGAAACCGGAGGATTCGGCGCTGATCTTTGCGCTGTTGAACTTCAGCCAGTCGGCCAACCTGCCGGAAGAAATTTCCTCGCTGGTGCTGGCGCAAACCGTGAGCAGCGACAAACTCGCCTGGCTGACCCCGTCCGCACCGGACGAGAACTTGCCAATGGCCGAAGCCGACAAGCTGCAAGGCCTCAAGCTCAACGGGCAGATTCCCGGCCTCACCGAGCTGAGCAACGCCAGCCATCAACTGGCGGCGGTAAATCTGCTCGGCGCCAGCACCTCGAACAACTGGGCCATCGCCCCGCAACGCAGCCGCAGCGGCAAGAGCATTCTCGCCAGCGACAGTCATGGCCCACTGGCGGCACCGTCGCTGTGGAGCTTCGTGCAGATCCGCGCGCCGAAATATCAGGCTGCCGGTGTCACCGTTGCCGGTCTGCCGATGATCCTCGGCGGTTTCAACGGCAAAGTCGCGTGGAGCGCCACCAGCGTGCTCGGCGACAATCAGGACCTGTTCCTGGAAAAAATCCGCCGTCAGGGCAACAGCCTGACCTATGAGGTCAATGGCAAATGGCAGCCGCTGGGCGTGCGCAACGAAACCTATTTCGTCAAAGGCCAGCGACCAATTCGCGAAGCGGTGTACGAAACCCGCCACGGCGCGCTGCTCAACAGTGCTCAGGCCGTACAGGGCAACGGTTTTGGCCTGGCCCTGCAAACCCCGAGCTTCACCGACGACAAATCGCTGGACGCGTTTTTTGACCTGACCCGCGCACAGAACGTTGAACGCGCTTCAGACGCCAGCCGCGAGATCCGCGCCATCGCCCTGAACATGGTATTCGCCGACGCCAGCAACATCGGCTGGCAAGTCACCGGACGTTTCCCCAACCGGCGCGAAGGCGAAGGCCTGCTGCCATCGCCGGGCTGGGAAGGTCGTTATGACTGGGACGGTTACGCCGACCCGATATTGCACCCGTACGATCAGGACCCGACCCAGGGCTGGCTCGGCACCGCCAACCAGCGGGTCATTCCTCACGGCTACGGCATGCAGTTGTCCAACTCGTGGGCGGCGCCGGAGCGCGGTGAGCGCTTGGCGGAACTGGCCAACAGCGGCAAACAGGACGGTCGCAGCGTGATCGCCATGCAGTACGACCAGACCACCACCTTCGCTGCCAAGCTGAAGAAAATGTTTGAAGCGCCGGGCATGAAGCAGCCGCTGAAACAGGCGATCGACGCCCTGCCGGAAGCCGATCGCAACAAGGCGCGCGAGGCGTTCACCCGATTGATGGCGTTTGACGGCAAGCTCAGCCCGACCTCGGCGGATGCGGCGATCTATGAACTGTTCCTGCAAGAAAGCATGAAGCAGATCTTCCTCGATGAGCTCGGCCCCGAGTCGAGTCCGGCGTGGAAAGCCTTTGTTGCCAATGGCGACTTGTCCTACGCGGCGCAGGCCGATCACCTGCTCGGGCGCGAAGACAGCCCGTTCTGGGATGACTTGCGTACCCCGCAGAAAGAAGACAAAGCCGTGATTCTGGCGCGCAGTCTGGCCGCCGCGATCAACGCTGGCGACAGTCAGTTGGGTGGCGATCACAAGGCCTGGCAGTGGGGCAAACTGCACAGCTACACGTGGAAAAACGCCAACGGCCAGACCGTTCGCGGCCCGCTGGCAGCCGGTGGCGATCACACCACGCTCAATACCTCGGCGTTTACCTGGGGCAAGGACTTCAACACCACGCGGGCGCCGTCGATGCGTTTCATCGTCGATTTCAGCCAGGCTGAGCCGCTGATGGGCCAGAACGGCACCGGCCAGTCCGGCAACCCGGCCAGCCCGAACTACCTCAACGGCATCGACGCTTGGCTCAAGGGTCAGTACATCGGCTTGCCGATGCAGCCGCAGAACTTTGACCGGGTGTATGGCAAGACGCGTTTGACCCTCACACCGGGCAAGTAAGGCACAGATCAAAAGCCCCTCACCCTAACCCTCTCCCAAGGGAGAGGGGACCGACGGAGTTGTTCTTTCGCAATACACCGACCTGAACCGTCGCGCCGAATCCATAATCGACGCGGACTTTCAGGTCGATGTAGCTCGCCAGACACCTCGGTCGGCTCCCTCTCCCTCCGGGAGAGGGCTGGGGTGAGGGAGCTTTGAAAATCGATAGAACTTCCAGACACGCGCCAACCTCATAGCTAACAAGCCCCCCATTCTGGTAACGACATGGACCTTGTTATCGCCCGCCCCGAAGGTTTGTATTGCCCTGCCGGGGATTTCTACATTGATCCGTGGCGCCCGGTCGAGCGCTCGGTGATCACCCATGCCCACGGCGATCACGCCCGTAACGGCAATCAGCACTACCTTGCCAGCAGCGCCAGCGAAGGGATTTTGCGCGCGCGTCTGGGTCAGGACATCAACCTGCAAACCCTCGCCTACGGCCAGCGGCTCACCCATCACGGCGTGACCTTGAGTTTCCATCCCGCCGGGCATGTGCTCGGTTCGGCTCAGGTACGCCTGGAATACGGTGGCGAAGTCTGGGTCGCGTCGGGGGATTACAAAATCGAACCCGATGGCACCTGCGCGCCGTTCGAACCGGTGCGCTGCCACACCTTCATCACCGAATCGACGTTCGGCCTGCCGATCTACCGCTGGCAACCACAGGCGCAGGTGTTCAGCGAGATCAACCAGTGGTGGCAGGCGAACATCGCCGCCGGCAAGGCCAGCGTGCTGTTCTGTTATTCGTTCGGCAAGGCTCAGCGGATCCTGCACGGCATCGACGCCAGCCTCGGCCCGATCCTCAGCCACGGCGCGGTCGAGCCGCTGAACCGGGTCTACCGCGAGGCCGGCGTGTACCTGCCGCCGACGATCTACGCCGGCGACATCAAAAAATCCGACCCGATCATGCGTCAGGCGCTGGTCATCGCCCCGCCCTCGGCGGGCGGCAGCACCTGGATGCGCCGGTTCGGTGACTACAGCGACGCCTTCGCCAGCGGCTGGATGCGCCTGCGCGGCACCCGTCGGCGGCGCGGCGTGGATCGCGGTTTCGTGCTCTCGGATCACGCCGACTGGCCGGGTCTGCTCTGGGCCATCGAACAGACCGGCGCCGAACGGGTGATGGTCACCCACGGCTCGATCGGCGTGCTGGTCCGGCATCTGCGCGAACAAGGCCTGGACGCGCAGGGTTTCAACACCGAATACGGCGACGACGAAGAGGAGAACATTGGCGCCGAGCCGGTTATCGCCGAGGTGCAAGCATGAAAGCTTTCGCCGAGCTGTACGCCGAACTCGACGCCACCACGTCAAGCAACGCCAAACTGGCAGCGATGCAAACCTACTTCGCTCAAGCAGCACCACAGGACGCGGCATGGGCGGTGTACTTTCTGTCCGGTGGACGCCCGCGGCAACTGGTGCCGGTGCGCATCCTGCGCGAACTGGCGGTGGAAGTCTCGGGACTGCAACCGTGGCTGTTCGAGGAAAGTTATCAATCCGTCGGCGATCTGGCGGAAACCATTTCCCTGGTGCTCCCGGAAAATTCGCACAGCTCCGAGGCCGGCCTTGCCGAATGGATTGAAGACAAGCTGCTGCCACTGCGCGGTGAAACCCCGGAATACCTCGCCCGCCACCTGCCCGCGCTGTGGGCGCAACTGGATCGGCCGAGCCTGATGCTGTGCATCAAGCTGATCACCGGCAGTTTCCGCGTCGGCGTGTCGAAACTGCTGGTCACCCGCGCTCTGGCGTCGATGGCCGGCCTCGACAGCAAACGCGTGGCGCAGCGCCTGGTGGGTTACACCGACCTGTCGAACCGGCCGAACGCGACCAGCTACCTGAAACTGATCGCGCCGGAATCCGCCGATGAACATGCGCAACGTGGCGGCCAACCCTACCCGTTCTTCCTCGCGCATGGCTTGTCACAACCGGTGGAGGAGTTTGAAGCGCTGCTGGGGCCGGCGAGCAACTGGCAAGTGGAATGGAAGTGGGATGGCATCCGGGCGCAGGTGGTCAAGCGCGAGGGTCGGCTGTGGGTCTGGTCGCGGGGTGAAGAACTGGTGACCGAGCGTTTCCCCGAGTTCGACACACTGGTCCACGCGTTACCCGACGGCACGGTAATCGACGGCGAAATCGTGGTCTGGAAAAGCACCCATCCGAGCACCGCAGACGCCTTCGATCCGCAATCGAGCGCACCGCCGGCGGTGCAACCGTTCGCCCTGCTGCAGCAGCGCATCGGGCGCAAAACCCTCGACAAGAAAATCCTCGAAGAAGTGCCGGTGGTGGTGCTCGCCTACGACTTGCTGGAGTGGCAGGGCGAAGACTGGCGCAACCGTCCGCAGGCCGAACGACGTACGCAACTGGAGCAGGTCATCGCTCACGGTAACAACCCGGTGTTACTGGCCTCGCCGATTCTGACCGGCAGCGACTGGTTCGACCTCGCCCAGCAGCGCGAAGCCTCACGGCGCCTCGGTGTCGAGGGCATGATGCTCAAGGCCCGCGACGCCCTGTATGGCGTAGGCCGGACCAAGGACATGGGCGTGTGGTGGAAGTGGAAGGTCGATCCGTTCAGCGTCGATGCGGTGTTGATCTATGCCCAGCGCGGACATGGCCGGCGCGCCAGTCTGTACAGCGATTACACCTTCGCCGTGTGGGACGGCCCGCCCGAGTCCAGCCAACGAGCGCTGGTGCCGTTCGCCAAGGCCTATTCGGGGCTGACCGACGAGGAAATGCGCCAGGTCGACAGCATCGTGCGCAAGACCACCGTGGAAAAATTCGGCCCGGTCAGCAGCGTCAAGCCGAGTCTGGTGTTCGAACTGGGTTTCGAAGGCATCGCCCTATCGCGGCGGCACAAGAGCGGGATCGCCGTGCGTTTTCCAAGGATGCTGCGCTGGCGGCAGGACAAGACGGTGGATGAGGCCGATAGCCTGGCAACGTTGCAGGATTTGCTGGCCTGACCCGGTTTTCCGGGACAAACCTCCAATCGTCCTGAATGAACATCCTGTAGTGAGTGGATTTTCTGGTGAGGAGATCTTGTGGTGAGGGGATTTATCCCCGATGGGCCGCGAAGCGGCCCCCCATCATTCTTTCAGTAAACCGCGTGTACCGGATTTGCGACTGCTGCGCAGCCGTTCGGGGATAAATCCCCTCGCTACAAGTATTCTGAATCACTAAAAAATGCCTGCATCGACCCAACTTGGTGCAGCTCAATCCCCACGCCCATTCCCGTGCACCATTCCCTCTCCCTCCTCCCTCCCCCAACCTTTTAAAACACTTGTTCGGGACTCTGGTTCGGAAATTGCTACTTTCTATAGGTCGTACGCGTTCCAGTAACAATAATTCTGCGCCACAAGCGCTCATATTGGTTCTTAGGGATTGAATAATGAAAAAAGCATTGCTGACCCTTTCTGCACTGGCGTTGTGCATGGCTGCCGGCTCCGCGCTGGCCAAGGAATACAAAGAGCTGCGTTTTGGCGTTGATCCTTCCTACGCACCGTTCGAGTCGAAAGCGGCCGACGGCAGCCTGGTGGGCTTCGACATCGACCTGGGCAACGCGATCTGCGCCGAGCTGAAGGTCAAGTGCAAATGGGTTGAAAGTGACTTCGACGGCATGATTCCGGGCCTCAACGCCAACAAATTCGACGGTGTGATCTCGTCGATGACCGTGACCCCGGCCCGTGAAAAGGCGATCGACTTCTCCAGCGAGCTGTTCTCCGGCCCGACTTCCTACGTGTTCAAGAAGGGTTCCGGCCTTAGCGATGACGTCGCTTCCCTCAAGGGCAAGTCCGTCGGTTACGAGCAAGGCACCATCCAGGAAGCCTACGCCAAGGCCGTATTGGAGAAGGCCGGGGTAAAAATCCAGGCGTACGCCAACCAGGATCAGGTCTATGCCGACCTGAAAAACGGCCGCCTCGACGCCTCGATCCAGGACATGCTGCAAGCCGAACTGGGCTTTTTGAAGTCGCCGGATGGCGCCAACTACGAAGTCAGCAAGCCGGTCGACAGCGAATTGCTGCCAGCCAAAACCGCTGTCGGTATTAAGAAAGGTAACAAAGAGCTGAAGGCGCTTTTAGATAAAGGTATCAAAGCGTTACACGATGACGGCAAATACGCCGAGATTCAAAAGAAACACTTTGGCGATCTGAATCTGTACAGCGGTAAATAATGCCCTGGCGCCCATCAGTCGATGGGCGCCTTTTCCATCCGCTCAGGTTGCTGATTTATGTTCGAAAACCTCTTACAAAATCTGGGGCTCTCCGCCTTCAGCCTCAAGGGCTTTGGTCCGTTGCTGTTGGAAGGCACCTGGATGACCATCAAATTGTCCGCGTTGTCGCTGCTGGTGGCCGTGTTGCTCGGTCTCTTGGGCGCTAGTGCCAAACTGTCGAAATCCAAACTGCTGCGCCTGCCTGCCCAGCTCTACACCACGCTGATTCGCGGGGTGCCGGATCTGGTGCTGATGCTGTTGATTTTCTACAGCCTGCAAACCTGGCTGACCGCCCTGACCGACGTCATGGAGTGGGACTACATCGAAATCGACTCCTTTACCGCCGGGGTGATTACCCTGGGCTTCATCTATGGCGCGTATTTCACCGAAACTTTCCGTGGGGCGATCCTCGCCGTACCACGCGGTCAGGTCGAAGCGGCCACCGCCTACGGCCTCAAGCGTGGCCAGCGCTTTCGCTTCGTGGTGTTCCCGCAAATGATGCGCTTCGCCCTGCCGGGCATCGGCAACAACTGGATGGTGATGCTCAAGGCCACCGCGCTGGTGTCGATCATCGGTCTGGCGGATCTGGTCAAAGCCGCGCAGGACGCCGGTAAAAGCACCTATCAACTGTTCTACTTCCTGGTACTCGCCGCCTTGATCTATCTGCTGATCACCAGTGCATCCAACGTCATCCTGCGCTGGCTCGAGCGCCGTTACGCCGCCGGTGCCCGGGAGGCCGTACGATGATCGAACTCCTGCAGGAATACTGGAAACCCTTCCTTTATACCGACGGCAACAACATCACCGGGCTGGCGATGACGATGTGGCTGCTCAGCGCCTCGATCTTCATTGGCTTTCTGGTGTCGATCCCGTTGTCGATTGCCCGGGTGTCCTCGCACTTCTATGTGCGCTGGCCGGTGCAGTTCTACACCTACCTGTTCCGGGGCACGCCGCTCTACATCCAGTTGCTGATCTGCTACACCGGGATCTACAGCCTGGCCGCCGTGCGCGCGCAGCCGTTGCTCGACAGTTTCTTTCGCGATGCGATGAACTGCACGATCCTCGCGTTCGCCCTGAACACCTGCGCTTACACCACGGAGATTTTCGCCGGGGCGATCCGCAGCATGAACCATGGCGAAGTCGAAGCGGCCAAGGCCTACGGGCTGACCGGCTGGAAGCTGTACGCCTACGTGATCATGCCGTCGGCGCTGCGTCGCTCGTTGCCGTATTACAGCAACGAAGTGATCCTGATGCTGCACTCGACCACCGTGGCCTTCACCGCGACCATCCCCGACATCCTGAAAGTTGCGCGGGACGCCAACTCGGCGACCTACCTGACCTTCCAGTCGTTCGGCATCGCCGCGCTGATCTACCTGACCATTACCTTTGCGCTGGTCGGCCTGTTCCGCCTCGCCGAACGCCGATGGCTGGCATTCCTCGGGCCGACCCACTAGGAAAACCTGTAATGCGACACCAGATCCATGACCTGTTGGCCCCGGTGCCGGGGACCGCACGACAGATCCACAGCTTCCACTTCGGCCCGGAGCAGGCCCAAGGCAAGATCTACATCCAGTCCTCGCTGCATGCCGACGAACTGCCCGGCATGCTCGTGGCCTGGCACCTCAAGCAGCGACTGGCGGAGCTGGAAGCCGCCGGGCGCCTGCGCAGCCAGATTGTGCTGGTGCCGGTGGCCAACCCGGTCGGCCTCGAACAAGTGCTGATGGACGTGCCGCTGGGCCGGTACGAGATGGAGAGCGGGCAGAATTTCAATCGCTGGTTCGTCGACCTCAGCGAAGAAATCGGCAACGACATCGAGGGCAAACTGGGCGACGACCCGCAGCGCAACCTTGAGCTGATCCGCGCCAGCCTGCGCAACGCCCTCGCCCGTCAAACGCCCGGCACACAACTGCAATCCCAGCGCCTGACCTTGCAACGGCTAGCGTGCGATGCCGACATGGTGCTGGATCTGCACTGCGATTTCGAATCCGTGGTTCATCTCTACACCACGCCCGAAGCGTGGCCGCAGGTCGAGCCGCTGGCGCGTTACATCGAAGCTCAGGCCAGTCTGCTGGCCACCGATTCCGGCGGCCAGTCATTCGACGAATGCTTCACCCTGTTGTGGTGGCAACTGCAGGAGCGCTTTGGCGAACACTTCGAGATTCCGCTGGGCAGTTTTTCGGTGACCGTGGAATTGCGCGGCCAGGGTGACGTCAATCACCCAATGGCCAGTCGTGACTGCCAGGCCTTGATCGATTACCTGATCCAGTTCGATGCGATCGTCGGCGAGACCAAGCCGCAGCCGCCCCTGCCGTTCCCCGCCACACCGCTGGCCGGCGTCGAACCGGTGACCACGCCGGTGGGCGGCTTGCTGGTGTACACCGCTACGGCCGGGCAATACCTGCAAGCCGGGCAACAGATTGCCGAAATCATCGACCCGATCCACGACCGGGTCACCCCCATTCATTGCACTGCCGCCGGCCTGCTGTACGCCCGCTCGCTGCGGCGCATGGCTACTGCCGGCATGGTGATCGCCCACGTGGCGGGCGCCGAAGCCTATCGCAGCGGCTACCTACTTTCGCCTTGAGGATGTCTGCCCCATGTACAAATTGACTGTTGAAGGTCTGCACAAAAGCTATGGCGACCATCAGGTACTCAAAGGCGTTTCGCTCAAGGCCAAGACCGGCGACGTGATCAGCCTGATCGGCGCCAGCGGCTCGGGTAAAAGCACCTTTTTGCGCTGCATCAACTTCCTCGAACAACCCAACGACGGCGCCATGAGCCTCGATGGCCAGGCGATCCGCATGGTCACCGACCGCCACGGCATGCACGTCGCCGACCCGAATGAACTGCAACGCCTGCGCACGCGACTGGCCATGGTGTTCCAGCACTTCAACCTGTGGAGCCACATGACCGTGCTGGAAAACATCACCATGGCCCCGCGCCGGGTGCTGGGTTGCAGCAAGCAGGAAGCCGAAGACCGCGCCCGCCGTTATTTGGATAAAGTGGGCCTGCCGGCGCGGGTTGCCGATCAGTACCCGGCGTTTCTCTCCGGCGGCCAGCAACAGCGGGTGGCAATTGCCCGGGCGCTGGCGATGGAGCCGGAAGTGATGCTGTTCGACGAACCGACCTCGGCACTCGACCCGGAGCTGGTGGGTGAGGTGTTGCGGGTGATTCAGGGTCTGGCTGAAGAAGGTCGGACGATGATCATGGTGACCCATGAAATGAGCTTCGCCCGCAAGGTCTCCAGCCAGGTGTTGTTTCTGCATCAAGGGCTGGTGGAAGAAGAAGGCGCGCCGGAAGATGTGCTGGGCAATCCGCGCAGCGAACGGCTGAAGCAGTTCCTCAGCGGTAACCTCAAGTAACCTCATCCACAGTTCCCCTGTGGGAGCGGGCTTGCTCGCGAAAGCGGTGTGTCAGTCAAAACTGTTCTAACTGGCACACCGCTTTCGCGAGCAAGCCCGCTCCCACAAGGGTGTATGTACTCGCACAAAATTAAACTTGTCCCGCAACGGCGCGGTCACTGAAAGAACACCTTCAGAGCGCACGCCGCCGGTATGCCGACCTCCACCGACTTCGCAAAACTCTGGTTCAGCGCACGCGGCTGGAAGCCGTTCGCCTTTCAGAAAAACGTCTGGGCCGCCGTTAAAAAAGGTCAGTCTGGCCTGCTCCACGCCAGCACCGGCGCCGGTAAAACCTATGCGGTGTGGTTCGCCGCGCTCAACCGCTTCGCCCGCATCAAACCCAGCGTTGCAGACAGCAAAAAACGCAAAGCACCAGCCGAACCACTGACCGTGCTGTGGATCACGCCGATGCGCGCCCTCGCCGCCGACACCGCGCGCGCCTTGCAAGCGCCGGTCAGCGATTTGCAGATTCCGTGGAGCATCGGTCTGCGCACCGGCGACACCAGCAGCGCCGAACGCGCGCGACAGGGCCGACGCCTGCCGACCACGCTGATCACCACCCCGGAAAGCCTGACCCTGCTGCTTGCCCGAGCCGACGCCAGGACTGCGTTGTCGAGCCTGCGGATGATCGTCGTCGATGAATGGCACGAACTGCTCGGCAACAAACGCGGCGCACAGCTGCAACTGGCCCTCGCCCGCCTGCGCCATTGGCAACCCGAACTGATCGTCTGGGGCGTTTCTGCCACCCTCGGTAATCAAGCCCACGCCGAACAGGTGCTGATCCCACAGGGCGGCGGGATCAGCGTGCAGGGCCAGAGCGAAAAATCACTCAAGGTCGACACCTTGATCCCACCGGCCATCGAGCGTTTTCCCTGGGCCGGGCACATCGGTCTGAAGATGCTGCCGCAGGTTGTTGCCGAACTGGACGCCTGCGCCAGCAGTCTGGTCTTCACTAACACCCGGGCACAGTCGGAAATCTGGTATCAGGCATTGCTCGAAGCGCGGCCGGACTGGGCCGGGCTGATCGCGTTGCACCACAGCTCGCTGTCCCGCGAGACCCGCGACTGGGTCGAGCAAGCGTTGAAGGACGGCAAGTTGAAAGCCGTGGTCTGCACCTCGAGCCTGGATCTGGGCGTGGACTTTTTACCGGTGGAACGGGTGCTGCAGATCGGCTCGGCGAAAGGCGTGGCGCGGTTGATGCAACGCGCCGGGCGCTCCGGTCACGCGCCGGGGCGCACCTCGCGAGTGACGCTGGTGCCGACCCACAGCCTGGAACTGATCGAAGCCGCCGCCGCAGGCGATGCCGTGGCGCAACGACTCATCGAACCGCGTCTGTCGCCGCACAAACCGCTGGATGTGCTGGTGCAGCATCTGGTCAGCATGGCGCTGGGCGGTGGCTTTATTCCCGAAGAGCTGTACGAAGAAGTCCGTGGTGCCTGGGCTTATCGTGATCTGACACTGGCAGATTGGGCCTGGGCGCTGGCTTTCGTACGTCACGGCGGGCTTTCTCTGACGGCCTATCCGGATTACCGCCGGGTCGAACCGGATGAACACGGCGTCTGGCGGGTACCCGATGCGCGATTGGCGCGCCGTCATCGCATGAGCATCGGCACCATCGTCAGCGACGCGAGCATTAATCTGAAATTCTGGAGCAAGGGTGGCGGTGGCAAGCAGTTGGGCAGCGTCGAGGAAGGTTTTATCGCGCGGCTGAAACCGGGCGATGGCTTTCTGTTTGCCGGGCGTTTGCTGGAGTTAGTGCGGGTGGAAAACATGACCGCGTACGTCAAACGCAGCACCGCGAAAAAAGCCGCCGTGCCGCGCTGGAATGGCGGGCGGATGCCGCTTTCCAACGAACTGGCCGCCGCCGTGGTCAGCCGCTTCACGGCGGCAGCACGGGGCGAGTTCGTCGGCCCGGAAATGCAGGCGCTACAACCGTTGCTGCAAACCCAGGCGCACTGGTCGGGTCTGCCCACCTCCGACAGTCTGTTGGCCGAAGCGCTGAAATCCCGTGAAGGCTGGCACCTTTTCCTTTATCCGTTTGCCGGGCGCCAGGTGCATCTGGGGCTCGCCAGTCTGTTGGCGTGGCGCGTCAGTCAGCGCCAGCCACTGACGTTCTCGATTGCGGTGAATGATTACGGGCTGGAGTTGCTCAGCGCCACGCCGGTCGATTGGTTCGAGCAACTCGATGCGGCGCTGCTCAGCCCCGAGCATCTGCTGCGCGACGTGCTGGCCAGCCTCAATGCCGGGGAGCTGGCGTTGCGGCGCTTTCGCGAGATCGCGCGGATCGCCGGGCTGGTGTTCGCCGGCTATCCCGGCGCGCCGAAAAGTACCCGCCAGGTACAGGCTTCCAGCGGATTGTTCTTCGAAGTGTTCAAACAATACGACGCTGACAACCTGCTGCTGGCTCAAGCCGGGGAAGAAGTCTTACGGGAAGAACTGGATATTCGTCGTCTGGAACAGACATTGGAGCGGATCAACCGGATGAAACTGGACATGCACCTGATCAAACGTCCTACACCGCTAGGCTTTCCGTTGCTGGTGGAGCGCATGCGCGAAAGCATGAGTTCGGAAAAACTCGCTGACCGCATCCGGCGCATGGTCGGCGATCTGGAGAAGTCCGCCGACAAGGGTCAAGCCTCATGAGTGCAGCGTATCCAGTGCGCCTGGCCGGTGAAGAACTCTGGCTGCTGCCGGAAAAGGCCCTGTACTGGCCGGCGCAGCAAGCACTGCTGATCGCCGATGTGCATTTCGGCAAAGCCGCGGCCTATCGCAGCCTCGGCCAGCCGGTACCCCAGGGCACCACGACGGCGAATATCGAAGTGCTCGACCGCTTGCTGGCCAGACTGCCCTGTCGGCAGCTGATTTTCCTCGGTGACTTTCTGCACGGCCCCGGTTCGCATGCGACGGGTACGCTGAATGCCTTGGCCCAATGGCGCGCACGTCATGCCGATCTGCCGATGACCCTGATTCGCGGCAACCACGACAAACGTGCCGGGGATCCCCCGGCGGCGCTGAATATCCGCGTGGTTCCGGAGCCCCTGCTGCTCGGGCCGTTTGCCCTGCAACACGAACCCGACCCGCATCCCGAACGACACGTGCTGGCCGGGCATGTGCATCCGGTCTATCGGCTCAACGGCAAGGGGCGGCAGCGTTTGCGGCTGGCATGTTTTCGACTGGGTGAGCGATTGAGCCTGCTGCCGGCCTTTGGTGCCTTTACCGGTGGTTATCAGGTCGAGAAAGACGCTCAGTGCAGGATTTTCGTCATCGGCGACAACGAAATATGGCCCGTCAGTTGAGGTCTTGGGCAAACCTCAGCCGACTGGCCATTCATGGAGTAGCGACTCAGGCCACTGGCGCGGGTGGCGGCTCGTCCGGCAGCGTCGGCTCGCCGGGTTCGGTCGGTTGTTCGTTAGGGGTGTCGGGATCAGGCTGACCGGGAATGCCGCCTGCCATATGGAAAGCCGGGTGTGCCAACAATGACCAGGCCAAAACGCCAACCTGATTGGGCTCAAGCCTTGCCAGTTGGGCGGTGATATGCGGATCGATCTTCATGCAACCTCCTCGGCGAAGGCCCGCTTTGCCAGAAGCAAAAACGGGCAGTACACCCCATAGAGTGTCTGCCCGCCAAAGAATTCCCGCGAACTGCCGGATGGATCAGGTACGCGGCAGGGTCACGCCACGCTGGCCCTGATATTTGCCGCCGCGATCCTTGTACGAAACTTCGCATTGCTCGTCGGATTCGAGGAACAGCATCTGCGCCACGCCCTCGTTGGCGTAGATTTTCGCCGGCAGGTTGGTGGTGTTGGAGAATTCCAGGGTCACGTGGCCTTCCCACTCAGGCTCGAGCGGGGTGACGTTAACGATGATGCCGCAGCGCGCGTAGGTGCTTTTACCCAGGCAGATGGTCAATACGTTGCGCGGAATGCGGAAGTATTCGACGGTGCTGGCCAGGGCGAAGGAGTTCGGCGGGATGATGCAGACGTCGCTGTGGATGTCGACAAAGCTGCCGGCATCGAAGTTCTTCGGATCGACGATCGCCGAATTGATGTTGGTGAACACCTTGAAATGGTTGGTGCAGCGCACATCGTAGCCGTAGCTCGACACACCGTAGGAAATCACACGGCTGTCGTCGCTGCCGCGCACCTGGCGCTCGACGAAAGGCTCGATCATGCCGTGTTCCTGCGCCATGCGGCGAATCCACTTGTCCGATTTGATGCTCATGGCGGGTGTCCTGAATAGCGAGGTGGAAAAAATCTGTCCGGCATCTTACCGGGCGCGCCGCCGGGTTCAAAGTCCGCGCTGAAATTCTCGCCGAACACCCTGGAAATACAGGCTCTGGCGACGAACCGTCACACCGCCGATCCCTAAAACAGAGAAACCTTCGCAAGAAACATTGGCACGTTCCGGAAAAAGGGTTAAGGTGGCGCCACTGTGTTGCTTGTGTCACTGAGAATCTCTACACGATATGTTGAATTTCGATCCAACCATCTACAAGAATTTTTCCTGCTCTTTGCACTCAGTCTCGGCCAGGGTTCTTCCTGAGTCGCAGTTATCTTTGTTCAAGGAGTTACACCATGTCTAATCG
Source organism: Pseudomonas fluorescens (assembly GCF_004683905.1). NCBI lineage: Bacteria > Pseudomonadati > Pseudomonadota > Gammaproteobacteria > Pseudomonadales > Pseudomonadaceae > Pseudomonas > Pseudomonas fluorescens. Next base: position 1,375,174 of record NZ_CP038438.1, on the reverse strand, counting down.
CCAAACCGGTACCGTTAAGTGGTTCAACGATGAAAAAGGCTTCGGCTTCATCACTCCACAATCCGGTGACGACCTGTTCGTTCACTTCAAAGCTATCCAATCCGACGGCTTCAAAAGCCTGAAAGAAGGCCAACAGGTTTCTTTCATCGCTACCCGCGGTCAGAAAGGCATGCAAGCTGAAGAAGTACAAGTTATCTAACTTGTAGCTTCTTTAGAAAAGAGCCCCGCCCTCAAAGCGGGGCTTTTTTGTGGGCGTGTGTTTTTTAACGGCCACAAAAAAAGCAGCCCTCACGGCTGCTTTTTTTTCGACTTGCCTTACCAGGCCACGCCAAACCCTGCGGTGTAGCGGGTTTTGTTCAAATCCGCGTCCTTGGTACCACTGATGATATCGCGTTCGGCCTTGAGGTTGAGCGAGGCCCAGTCGGTGACCTTGTAGCGCAAGCCCATCTCCGCATCGAGCGCGTAATTGGCTACGTCAGATAGCGGCTTGCCCAGCTCACCATTGGTGAAGAACTCGACTTTCTTGCCGATCAGGTAGCGGTTGTAATCCCACTTCATGGCGACCGAATAGAAGTTGTCCTTGCCGCCATCGCTGTACTCGTAATCGGTGCGGTTGAGCAGCGAACCGAGCGAGAACGCGCCCAGCTCGTCGTCCCAGAACTGGTAACCCGGACCGGTACCGACCACACGCTGACGCGACAACTCTTCAACATAGTCACGCTTGTAGTTCAGGCGGCCCTGCCAGAACCATTTGTCAGTCAGGAAGCGGTCGAGTGCGTATTCGGCGCGCCAGTTATTGGTGGTGACCTGCTCGTCCTGCACTTCGCGGTTGTATTCGCCCTCGGCGGTGTGCCGCCAGCGGCCATGACGCGCGGTGGTCTTGAAGTCGATGTCGTAGTCGTCGGTGTCCTTTTCCGCACGCTGATAATCCAGCGCGAGGCCAACGTTACCCTTCCACACCAGATCCTCGACCACCGGTTTCGGCTTGAGAATCTGCTGAATGCTCGCCAGCTCGACGGTCTTCGGCGCCTCGCCGTTGGCCAGGGTGACCTTGCCGTCATCGGCAGCGGTCAGCGACTTGGCTTTTTCACCGTTGTAGGCGTCCTGTTTGACCAGCAGTTCCTGATCGCTTTGCAGGGTCTTGACCTCTTTCCAGTCGATGCTGACCGCACCCGCATACTGGGTCTGAATCAGCAATTTGCCGCCATCGAAAACGGAGATCTTACCGCTCAGCTTGTCACCGTTCTTTAACCAGACGGTATCGGCAAGCAGCGGCGTGGAGGCACTGAAGACAGCAAGGCACAGCAGGGTTCTGGACAACATAAGCGGATCGAGGGCTCAAGTTTGCGAAAAAAGGTCGGCATTATCCGTAGGAATAAGACCCTGACAAGGACTGACCGAGCGATTTCCATTGAGTTCATTTCTCATCTGGCCAACGAGCGATTACGCTTGAGCCCATCGATACGACTATTGTTCAGGAACCGCGCTGGTGAAAGAGCCGAATCATCCCGAGGAAAGCCAAGCGCAAATCCGACGCACGGCGCTTTATTCCACCCTTGCCCAAGTGCCTGAGGGCAAGGTGGTCAGCTATGGTCAATTGGCGGAACTCGCAGGGTTGGGGCGCGCCGCCCGCTGGGTCGGCCGGACCCTGAGCCAATTACCCGGCGATACCAAACTGCCGTGGCACCGGGTACTGGGTGCCGGCGGTCGGATCAGTCTGCCACTGGGCAGCCCCTCGGGGGACGAACAACGGGCACGATTGCGTTCTGAAGGCGTCACCGTCCTGAACAATCGTGTGGATATTCAGCGCCATGGCTGGCGTCCGATAGAGCACAGCGGTTAGAGTGCGCGCTTTGTTTTCGCAATCTTGAGGCAGACTTCAGCCCATGCCCCGTAAAACCTGGCGCGCCGCGCTCGCCGCCTATGCCAGTCCTTCGACGCTCGTGCTGTTGTTGCTCGGTTTTGCTGCCGGCCTGCCGTACATGCTGGTATTTTCGACGCTTTCCGTCTGGCTGCGTGAAGCCGGTGTTGCCCGTGAAACCATCGGCTACGCCAGCCTGATCGGCCTGGCCTACGCCTTCAAATGGGTGTGGTCACCGCTGCTCGACCAATGGCGCCTGCCTTTATTGGGCAAGCTTGGCCGCCGCCGTTCGTGGCTGGTGCTCTCGCAGACCCTGGTGATTCTGGGGCTGATCGGCATGGGCTTCTGTGATCCGCAGAAACACCTGTCCTGGCTGATCGCCATTGCCGTCATCGTCGCCTTCGCCTCCGCCACCCAAGACATCGCGGTCGACGCCTATCGCCTGGAAATCGCTGACGACAGCCGCCAGGCCGCGCTGGCTGCCAGTTACATGTCCGGCTACCGCGTCGCCGCCCTGCTCGCCACGGCGGGCGCGCTGTTCTTTGCCGAGGGCTTCGGCTCCACCGGTTTCAACTATCAACACTCGGCCTGGACCGGCACCTACGCCCTGTTCGGGGTATTGATGATCCCTGCCCTGCTGACCTCGCTGCTGATGCGCGAACCGCCAGTGCCTCTGCGCACGCAGCTGCAGGCCGGCCGCTACAGTTTCGGGCATCAACTGGCCTCGGTATTCGTGCTGATCGTGTTGCTGGTGTCGGTTCCGGCGATGTTCACCCAGCTCTACAACACCGATTTCGCCGGCGTGCTGTTCGGCAATATGAGCCCGCTCGACCTGTTGCTCGAAGACCGCGCCTTCCTGCGCGCCATCCTCTACACCCTGCTCACCGGCCTGTGCCTGTCGACCATGGGCCGTCGCGGCCTGGCGCCGGTACTGACCCCGGTCAACGACTTCATCCTGCGCTACCGCTGGCAGGCGTTGCTGTTGCTCGGACTGATCGCCACCTACCGGATGTCCGACACGGTAATGGGCGTGATGGCCAACGTGTTCTATATCGATCAGGGCTTCACCAAGGATCAGATCGCCAGCGTCAGCAAGATCTTCGGCCTGATCATGACCCTCCTCGGCGCCGGGATGGGCGGACTGCTGATCGTGCGCTTCGGCATCCTGCCGATCCTGTTCATTGGCGGCGCAGCTTCGGCGGCAACCAACCTGCTGTTCGTGATGCTGGCTGACATGGGCCCGAACCTGCAGATGCTGGTGGTGACCATCTCCCTCGACAACTTCAGTTCGGGCATGGCGACCTCAGCCTTCGTCGCCTACCTGTCGAGTCTGACCAACCTGAAGTTCTCGGCCACCCAGTACGCCCTGCTCAGCTCGATCATGCTGTTGCTGCCGCGCCTGATCGGCGGTTATTCCGGGGTAATGGTCGAGAAGTTCGGCTACCACAACTTCTTCATGATCACGGCGCTGCTCGGCGTGCCGACCCTGGTGCTGATCGCCCTGCACTGGTTTCAGGAAAACCGCCGCGAAGGCCCGACACCAACGCCCGAGCCTGTGCCGACCACCGTGGCCGAAGAGTCGTAGGACAATTCAGATACGGCGGGAGGATTCCCGCCGTTGAGCCTCACCGCCGAGCGCAATCCTGTACGTCGGCAAATCTCGCCGGTACACTGCTCCGTCATTTCCAGTCATAGCAACCGACAACGGCCAACCATGCGCACCAGTCAATTTTTGCTCGCCACACAGAAAGAAACGCCTTCCGATGCGGTCGTCGTCAGCCATCAGTTGATGCTGCGCGCCGGCATGATCCGCAAACTCGCTTCGGGCCTGTACACCTGGCTGCCGATGGGCTTGCGGGTAATGCGAAAGGTTGAAGCCATCGTTCGCGAAGAAATGAACGCTGCCGGTTCTCTTGAAGTGTTGATGCCGAGCACCCAACCGGCCGAGCTGTGGCAGGAATCGGGGCGCTGGGAAGAATACGGCCCTGAGCTGCTGCGCATCAAAGACCGCCACGGTCGCGACTTCTGCGCGGGCCCGACCCACGAAGAAGTGATCACCGATCTGATGCGCAACGAGTTGAGCAGCTACAAGCAGTTGCCGATCAACCTGTACCAGATCCAGACCAAATTCCGTGACGAAATCCGCCCACGCTTCGGTTTGATGCGCGGCCGCGAATTCATCATGAAGGACGCCTACTCGTTTCACGCCGATCAGGCGTCGCTGCAGGTCACCTACGACCGCATGCATCAGGCGTACTGCAACGTATTCACCCGTCTGGGCCTGAAATTCCGCCCGGTTGAAGCCGACAACGGCTCGATCGGTGGCGCCGGCTCCCACGAGTTCCACGTACTGGCCGAGTCCGGCGAAGACGACATCGTCTTCAGCAACGGCTCCGACTACGCGGCGAACATCGAGAAAGCCGAAGCCGTGCCACGGGAAACCTCGCGTCCAGCGCCGGCCGAAGAGCTGCGCCTGGTCGACACTCCAGACACCAAGACCATTGCCGCGCTGGTGGAAAAATTCAATCTGCCGATTGAAAAGACCATCAAGACCCTGATCGTCCACGCCGACGAGCCAGGCAAGCTGATTGCCCTGATCATCCGTGGCGACCACGAGCTGAACGAAATCAAGGCTGCCAACCAGCCAGGCGTGGCTAGCCCGCTGGTCATGGCTTCCGATGCCGAGCTGCGTGACGCCATTGGCGCCGGTGCCGGTTCGCTCGGCCCGCTGAACCTGCCACTGCCAATCATCATCGACCGCTCGGTCGAGCTGATGAGCGACTTCGGTATCGGCGCGAACATCGACGACAAGCACTACTTCGGCGTGAACTGGGAACGCGATCTGCCGGTTCCAACCGTTGCCGACCTGCGTAACGTCGTGGCCGGTGACCCAAGCCCGGACGGCAAAGGCACCCTGGAAATCAAGCGCGGCATCGAAGTCGGGCACATCTTCCAGCTGGGCAACAAGTACAGCAAGGCGATGAAGTGCGAAGTGCTGGGCGAGAACGGCAAACCGGTTACCCTGGAAATGGGTTGCTACGGTATCGGCGTATCCCGCGTGGTCGCTGCCGCCATCGAGCAGAACAACGACGACAAAGGCATCATCTGGAGCGACACCCTGGCGCCGTTCCAGATCGCTCTGGTACCGCTGCGTTATGAAACCGAGCAGGTGCGCGAAGCCACTGACAAGCTGTACGCAGAACTGACGGCGGCCGGTTTCGAAGTGTTGCTGGACGATCGCGACAAGAAAACCAGCCCGGGCATCAAGTTCGCGGACATGGAGCTGATCGGCATTCCTCACCGGATCGTGGTCAGTGACCGCGGCCTCGCCGAAGGCAACCTGGAATACAAGAGCCGCACCGAGGCCGAAGCGCAAGCGCTGCCGGTTGCCGATGTGCTGTCCTTCCTTCAGGCCCGTATCCGCCGCTGAATCCAGATAGAGACCTCATGTTCAAGCGAAACACCTTGGGCCTCGGTGGCGCCGCCTTGTGCGGCGCCCTGCTGGTCAGCGGCTGTGCCAATCAGATGTCACAGCGCAGCGAGCACGAAGAGCGGGTCGAGCGCAAACTGCTCGATCACAGCCTGCAGATCGATGTCGGTGAGCCTAAGGTGCTCGAACTGCCGCAGCGTCGCGTGAAAATCAACGAACAGAAGACCTTCGAAGTCACCGAGTTTGAGGTCACCCGTCGTTACGATCGCTACACGCCTTATCAGCCCTGGCGCGAAATCTACGAGATTCCGCTGGGTGCAGTGGCCGTGGTCGCCGGTATTGGCGCCAATGTGGTCAACGTATTCGCTCTGGGCAACCTGCCGGACAGCGTGACCAAGGACTGGTTGAACTACGGCATTGCCGGGGTCAACCCGTTCATGAACGTGCAGTCCCACGGTCGTGCGCAACAGAACCTGGCCGGTATCGATGAAGTCCAGCGCGACAAGCGCACGGAGTATTCGAGCCTGCCGTGGAGCGAGCGTCCGGTGCAGGTCAAGGCCGGCAAGCAGACCTTCGACATGACCACCGACCGCAACGGCGTGCTGCGCCTGAACCTGCTGGACAGTCCGTTCGCCGAAAATGACCTGAATCATATCGGCAAACTGCAGATCAGCGTCGAAGACGGCAAGGATGACGTGCACAGCGATTCATCTCTGGCAATCAGCAGCCATTTGCGCAGCAAGTTGCTCGAAGCGCACGGGCTGATTTATGACGATCTGGAAGACGACGAAGTGAGCCAGTGGGTCCACCGGGTCAAACGTCTGTCGGAACTGGGTCTGGAGGAAGAGGCCAGCGAGCTGGAACAAAGCCTCATAGAACTGACGCGCAACGATCCTGAGTTGCAGGCGGAATTTCTCAAGTCGCTGACCAAGGATGCGGGGCGTCTGGTCGCTGATCCTGGACCGAATTAAGCCTGAAAAGCTTCGCGAGCAAGCCCGCTCCCACAGTTGATTGCATTCCACTGAAGGAACTCGATCAAATGTGGGAGCGGGCTTGCTCGCGAAAGCGGCATCAGCAACACCGCAGCAATTAGCGCTCAAACAACTCCATCTGCTCAAACCCACCGCGCAAATCCTCAAGTCTCACCCCCACACCCAACAACCGCACCGGCTTCCCGCCACGGTTGAACGCCTGGGTCAACATCAACTGATAACTGCCCAGATCGCGCCCTGCCCCGGCCTGCTCCAGTGTGGTCTGGGTAAAGTCATGGAACTTCACTTTGACGAACGGCTTGCCCGGTCGATAACTGCTGTCGATCCGCTCCATGCGGGTTTTCAGGGTTTCCAGCAACTCCGGCAGCTTGTCGAGGCAACTGCGCAGATCCGGCAGATCGACGTCGTAGGTGTTTTCCACGCTGATTGACTGTCGGCGGCTGTCGTTGTGCACCAACCGGTCATCGATCCCACGGGCCAGACTCCAGAGTCGCTCACCGAAACTGCCGAATTCACGCACCAGCGCCAACTTGTCCCACTCGCGCAGTTGCAGGCAATCGACGATACCTAGCTTGCCCAGCTTGTCGGCAGTGACTTTGCCGACGCCGTGCAACTTGCTCACCGGCAAGCCACTGACGAAATCCTCGACCTGGTCCGGAGTAATCACGAACAACCCGTTGGGCTTCTTCCAGTCGCTGGCGATTTTGGCCAGAAACTTGTTCGGGGCCACGCCCGCAGACACGGTGATGTGCAACTGATTGGAGACCCGGCGGCGGATATCCTGAGCGATGCGCGTGGCACTGCCGCCAAAATGCGCGCTGTCGGAGACGTCGAGGTAGGCCTCATCCAGCGACAGTGGCTCGATCAGGTCGGTGTAATCGCGAAAGATCGTGTGGATTTCCTTCGAGGCTTCGCGATAGGCCTCCATGCGCGGCTTGACGATGGTCAGGTCGGGACACAGCTTCAAGGCATGCCCGGACGACATTGCCGAACGCACGCCGTACGCCCGCGCTTCATAGTTGCAGGTGGCGATCACCCCACGCCGATCCGCCGACCCGCCCACCGCCAGCGGTTTGCCGGCCAGGTTCGGGTCGTCGCGCATCTCGATGGCGGCGTAGAAACAGTCACAGTCGACGTGGATGATTTTTCGCTGGGTCATGACAGAAAGGAAACATGGCGAGCCGGATCCGCAGTATCTCACTGACACCTGTATATAGCACCAGTGGTCTGAATGTTCTTTTCAGGCTGTAGGAAAACAACCATGAATTTATTTTTTCAATCGAAAAACTCCTGCCGATAGAGCTGAAAGCCTTGCCCCGCCTGCCCTGCGCCCTCTTCATCCGCACCGAAAATAGCGCTAACCGATTGAACAGGAACAGATTTATCCAGATTCAAGGTTGACACCCCGGCGATCCTCTGTAGAATGCCGACACACAGACGCGGGATGGAGCAGTCTGGTAGCTCGTCGGGCTCATAACCCGAAGGTCGTCGGTTCAAATCCGGCTCCCGCAACCAAACATCAAAAAAGGCTACTCGAAAGAGTGGCCTTTTTTGTGCCTGTCTGTTTTTCAGACCGCCCTCCGCATCACGCACATCGGGGCGAACAGGAATTCGTTGCATTTCCGAAACTTACCGCGCCGCTGCGACCGTTTGACGCAAATTCACACTTATTTGACCCTTTACGGGATTAGCGGTTGACACCTCGCCGTTCGCCTGTAGAATGCCGCCACACAGACGCGGGATGGAGCAGTCTGGTAGCTCGTCGGGCTCATAACCCGAAGGTCGTCGGTTCAAATCCGGCTCCCGCAACCAAACATCAAAAAAGGCTGCTCGAAAGAGTGGCCTTTTTTGTATCTGTGGAAAAAGTCCTTTCGCAACAATGATCTGTCACGCTGCAGTGAAACGCTCAGGATCATCAGACCCGCCGAGTTGCGACTATGCTTGAGTCGCAGGCAAGACGTCTGCAATCCATGACCCGCCCTCGCCGATCCCGGATGAGAGGCGTAGTATTTTGTGATTATTTTTTTCTACAGGGATTGGTAACTTGGCTGGATACCTCCATCCTGTCGCGCACAATCCAAGAGGTGATTGATGCGCGCCAACTCGTCTGATTCACAAGACACCGTCACAGCAGAACATCCGATCAAACCCGAGCGCCTGCGCTTGCTGGATCGGTTGAGCAAATATCGCCAGCCGATCGGTCTGGCGGTCACGTTGCTGCTGTTTGCCATTGCGCTGATTGCCTGCCGCCATCTGCTGAGCGAACTCGATCTGTATGCCCTGCATGACTCGATCCTGGCGGTGCCGAAACCGGCCCTGCTCGGCGCAGTGGCTGCTACGGTGGTCGGCTTCATCATATTGCTGGGCTATGAATGGTCGGCCAGCCGCTATGCCGGCGTGACACTGCCGCCGCGCACTCTGGCGCTGGGCGGCTTTACCGCATTTGCGATTGGCAACGCCATCGGCCTGTCGCTGCTGTCCGGCGGCTCGGTGCGCTACCGTTTATATGCACGCCATGGGCTGGGCGCCTCCGAAGTCGCGCACATGACGCTGTTCGCCAGCCTGTCGCTGGGTTGCGCCCTGCCACCGCTGGCGGCTCTCGCGACCCTGAGTGACCTGCCCGCCGCCTCCGCCGCGCTGGGCCTGTCAGAAGGCCTGCTCGGCACGATCGCCATGGTGGTGCTGGGTCTGGGCGCGATTCTGGCGATCGGCATCTATCGCCGCCGTCTGCCGGAGCAACCGTACCGCGACAACCTGCTGGTCAGGGCCGGTCGCCGGACGCTGCGCCTGCCCGGCCGACGCCTGACCTTCCTGCAACTGATCATCACCGCCCTTGACGTCGCCGCAGCGGCCACCGTGCTTTATCTGCTGCTGCCGGAAGCCCCGCCGTTCGGCGCCTTCCTGCTGGTGTACCTGCTGGCCCTGGCCGCCGGCGTCCTCAGCCATGTGCCGGGGGGTGTCGGGGTCTTCGAAGCAATCCTGCTGGCCGCGTTTGCCGACACCCTCGGGGCCGCGCCACTCGCCGCCGCCCTGCTGCTCTACCGTCTGATCTACGTCGTGCTGCCGCTGCTGGTGGCCTGCCTGTTCTTGCTGATCAACGAAGGCCAGCGCCTGTTCCAGACCCAGACCATGCGCGCCGCATCCGGTCTGGCCGCGCCGATTCTGGCGGTGCTGGTGTTTCTGTCCGGCGTGGTGCTGCTGTTTTCCGGCGCCACCCCGGAGATCGACACCCGTCTCGAACACATCGGTTTTCTGATTCCGCATCGTCTGGTTGACGCCTCGCACTTCGGCGCCAGCCTGATCGGTGTGCTGTGTCTGATGCTGGCGCAGGGCCTGCGCCGGCGCCTGTCGGCGGCGTGGATGCTGACCACCATTCTGTTGCTGGTCGGCGCCCTGCTCTCGCTGCTCAAAGGCTTCGACTGGGAAGAAGCTACGCTGATGACCCTCACCGCTGCGCTGCTGGGGGTGTTCCGCCGTTCGTTCTATCGCCCGAGCCGCCTGACCGAACTGCCGTTCTCGCCGCTGTATCTGGTGGCCAGCCTCTGCGTCCTCGGCGCTTCGACCTGGTTGCTGCTGTTCGCCTATCAGGACGTGCCGTACAGCCATCAACTGTGGTGGCAGTTCACCCTCGACGCAGACGCCCCGCGCGGCTTGCGTTCGTTGCTCGGCGCCGCCGTGCTGTTACTGGTGATCGCGCTGACCTGGCTGCTGCGCACCGCGCGCCCGGTGATCCACCTGCCGACCCCGGACGAACTGGATCGCGCCGCGAAAATCCTGATGGCTTCGTCGCAACCCGATGGCGGCCTCGCGCTGACCGGTGACAAAGCGTTGCTGTTTCACCAGAACGACGAAGCCTTCCTGATGTACGCCCGCCGTGGCCGCAGCCTGGTGGCGCTGTACGACCCGATCGGCCCCGGCCAGCAACGCGCCGAGATGATCTGGCAGTTCCGCGACCTGTGCGACATCCATCACGCCCGCCCTGTGTTCTACCAAGTGCGCGCGGAGAACCTGCCGTACTACATGGACATCGGCCTGACCGCGATCAAGCTTGGCGAAGAAGCCCGGGTCGATCTGCTGCGCTTTGACCTGGAAGCCAAGGGCAAAGAGATGAAGGACCTGCGCTACACCTGGAACCGTGGCACTCGCGATGGTCTGTCGCTGGAAATCCATGAGCCGGGCCAGGCGCCGATGGACGAGTTGAAAGTGATTTCCGATGCGTGGCTGACCGGCAAGAATGTGCGCGAGAAAGGTTTCTCCCTCGGTCGTTTCAGCGACGATTACCTGAAGCATTTCCGTATTGCGGTGATTCGCTTCGAAGGTCGCCCGGTGGCGTTCGCCAACCTGCTCGAGACTTTCAGCCATGACCTGGCCAGTCTCGACCTGATGCGCTCGCACCCGGACGCCCCCAAGCTGACCATGGAGTTCCTGATGGTCGGCCTGATTCAACACTATAAGAGTCACGGATACGCGCGCTTCAGCCTGGGCATGGTGCCGTTGTCGGGGTTGCAACCCCGGCGTGGTGCACCGCTGACCCAGCGCCTGGGCTCGATGGTCTTCCGCCGTGGTGAGCAGCTGTACAACTTCCAAGGCTTGCGCCGCTTCAAAGACAAGTTCCAGCCTGACTGGGAACCCCGTTATATGGCAGTGCCCGCCGGACTCGATCCGCTGGTGGCGCTGGCCGATACTGCTGCCCTGATCGCGGGCGGCTTGACTGGATTGGTGAAACGCTGATGATTCAACGCTCCCTGAAGTACATCCTGGCCGCACTGATCGTGCTGGCCGTGATTGCCGGCGGTGGTTACTGGTACCTCAAACGCCCGGCACCGCAACCGACTCTGCAACCACTGACGGCCGCCGACGGCACGGTCATGACCCGCGTCATACCCGGCACTCAGCCCAAAGCGCAGGTGCTGGTCGCGGTCAATGACGACCAGAAGCTGACCGACAACCAACTGAGCACCTTGAGCCGCAGCGCCTCGGCGCAGATCGTTCAGGTGATTCTGCCCAAGGACTGCCTGCAACAGAGCCGCGCCCTGCAAACCGGCCTGCGCGAACTGAATGGCCCGGCCACGCTGGTCAGCGGTATCGGCCCTGGCGCGGTACTGGCCTGGCGCTGGTTGTCCGAGCAGAAGGACGACAAGGCCCAGGCGATCTCGGTTGACCTGGCGCTGGAAAAACCCGGTTGCACTCACCTGCTGCCGAAATCCGCGGCTCATGGCCACTGGCTGGTGGCGTGGAACGACAACCCGGACGACACCAGCGCCGGTTTCGTGCGCGATCAACCGAACGCCGAAACCAGCATCAGCGACTACGACATCAACCTGCCGCAGGTGCTGAACAACGAGCTGCGCAAGATCCTCGTCGGCGGCGACAAGGCCAACGGCGGTCTGGCAATCCCGGTGGTGGAAGTGCCGGCCGGTCAGGCCAAAGACACCGTCACGCTGTTCCTCTCCGGTGACGGCGGCTGGCGCGACCTCGACCGCGACGTAGCGGGCGAGATGGCCAAGATTGGCTACCCGGTGGTCGGCATCGACACCCTGCGCTACTACTGGCAGCACAAGAGCCCTGAGCAAAGCGCCCTGGACCTGACCGAACTGATGCAGCACTACCGGCAGAAATGGGGCACTAAACGCTTCATCCTGACCGGTTACTCGTTCGGTGCCGACGTCCTGCCAGCGATCTACAACCGCCTGCCGGACACCGAGCAGCAACGCGTCGACGCCATCATCCTGCTGGCTTTCGCCCGCACCGGCAGCTTCGAAATCGAAGTCGAAGGCTGGCTCGGCAACGCCGGCAAAGAAGCCGCCACCGGCCCGGAAATGGCCAAGTTGCCAGCGGCCAAAGTAGTGTGCATCTACGGCGCCGAAGAAACCGACGAAAGCGGCTGCACCGACAAGACGGCAGTCGGCGAAGCGGTGAAACTGCCTGGCGGCCACCACTTCGACGAGAACTACCCGGCGCTGGCCAAGCGTCTGGTGGACCTGATCGAGAAACGTCAGAGCAAGGATCAGCCGGCAGAGTGATCTGAGCCGGCCAAACAAAAAGCCCCCGCTGCCTTACGCTTGCGGGGGCTTTTTACATCTCGGACGACTAACCCATTCCCCTGTAGGAGTGAGCCTGCTCGCGATAGCGGAGTGTCAGCCACCTAGTTGCCAACTGACACACCGCTATCGCGAGCAGGCTCACTCCTACAAGGGAATTGCGCTGAATTCAAATAATCATCAATCCTTGCAAGCGTATCTTGCCCGCATATAGTCATGGCTGATCGCTTGTGCCGGATCGAAGTTGATCAATCGCTCCATAGCTTGCGCTTCAATCCGAAGGTTCTCGAGATCATCCTGCTTTTCTTGTTTCGATGATGCAGTCATACGCGTCTCGCTCATTTGCACACGCCAGTTCGTGTCAGACGTTTAGTATCGTTTACTTCCAGTTTCTCAATATCAGATGACGCCCACAGACCTTGTAGGCAAACTCCGAAACTCGTGTTCGGGCGCTTTGCGGCTCTATTGCGCTGTTTTTTGACGAGATACTCTCCGGACGTCGCTGACCCATTCAGCGATCGGGTGTGGTAACCCGGAGAACCCAGCGCAAGAGCCCGCTCATCGAGTAATGGCGGCTGTGCGTGGGACGCTTTCGAGCGTGCCGGTTTCCTTGGTTCCCGGTTTACCACCCTGCGTACAGTCGCCTCCCTTTCGTGTGGTAACGAAAGTCGCGGCACTTCGAACCAAGGAGTAACACGATGACCGAAACTGATCTGCACGGACCCGCAAACATTAAAACCATCGGCTTCACCCCCTTCCTCTACCACTCGGATCAAGCGTTCTTCAACGTCCGCGCCGGCATCCCGATCATCGATGCCCTGTCCCAATCCTCCGACCTGCTGTCCCTCGCCAAATCCTTCGCCGAGGACGCTGCCTTCATCAAATACACCGACCGCCATGCCTGGGCTGCGCATTACCTGACGGTGATGGGCAAAGCCTTGATTGATGACGTGATCCAAGCGCTGATGCCGCGACCTGCGCGGACGAAGACCGAATCTGAAGAAGAATTGCCTGAAAGCCACTGACACCACAGAATCCTTGTGGGAGCGAGCTTGCTCGCGAATGCGGTGAATCAGCCACCACATGTCTCGACTGACACTCGGCCTTCGCGAGCAAGCTCGCTCCCACAGGGGATTTGCAGTGGGTTAGAGGTTTATGTGCGGGCACAAAAAAGCCCCCGCCAGCCTTGAAGCTGACGGGGGCTTTTCAGTTGAGGCGGGGTTACATCTCGACCTGCGTCCCCAACTCAATCACCCGGTTCAGCGGCAGATTGAAGAAACGCAGGTTGCCGTTGGCATTCTTCAACATGAACGCAAACAGCGCCTCGCGCCAGCGGGCCATGCCTTCGAGTTTCGAGGCGATCACCGTTTCGCGGCTGAGGAAGTAGGTGGTGCGCATCGGGCTGAAGTCCAGATCATCCAGATGGCACAGCTTCAACGCCTGCGGCACGTCCGGCTCGTCGGTGAAGCCGAAGTGCAGGATCACCCGGAAGAAGCCTTCGCCGTGGGCCTCGACCTCAAAGCGGCGCGATGGCGGCACGCGCGGGATATCTTCGTAGACCACGGTCAGGAGCACCACTTGCTCATGCAGTACCTGGTTGTGCAGCAGGTTGTGCAACAGCGCATGCGGCACCGCGTCGGAGCGTGCGGTGAGGAACACCGCAGTACCCTGCACACGGTGCGGCGGTTGCACGCGGATGCTGCTGATGAAGATCGGCAGCGGCAGCGCGCCTTCGTCGAGGCGATCGACCAGCAGCTCCTTGCCGCGTTTCCAGGTGGTCATCAGGATGAACAGCACGATCCCCGCCAGCACCGGGAAGGCACCGCCCTGAATGATCTTCGGCACGTTGGCCGCGAAGAACATGCCATCGACCAGCAGGAAACCAAGCAGAATCGGCACCGCCAGCAGCGGTGGCCATTTCCATAGCAGCAGGATCACCGCAGCCACCAGAATACTGGTGATCAGCATGGTGCCCGTCACTGCCACGCCGTAGGCAGACGCCAATGCGCCGGAGGACTCGAAACCGATCACCAGCAGAATTACGCCGACCATCAGCGCCCAGTTCACCGCACCAATATAGATCTGCCCCTGTTCGGCACTGGATGTGTGCTGAATGTGCATGCGCGGAATGTAGCCAAGCTGAATTGCTTGACGGGTCAGCGAAAACGCACCGGAAATCACCGCTTGCGAAGCGATCACCGTGGCCAGGGTTGCCAGCACCACCAAAGGCACCAGTGCCCAGTTCGGCGCCAGCAGGTAAAACGGGTTACGTGCCGCTTCCGGGTTTTCCAGCAGCAATGCGCCCTGACCGAAGTAATTCAGCACCAGTGCCGGCAGTACCAGCGCCAACCAGGCGCGGGCAATCGGCTTGCGCCCGAAGTGGCCCATGTCGGCATACAGGGCCTCAGCGCCGGTCAGCGCCAGCACCACCGCACCGAGAATCGCCACCCCCATGCCCGGGTGAACCATGAAGAAACGCACGCCCCAGATCGGGTTCAGCGCGCTCAATACTTCAGGGTGTCTGACGATCCCGCTGACACCCAGACCGCCCAGCACCAGGAACCACGCCACCATCACCGGACCAAACAGCTTGCCAATGCGATCGGTGCCGTGTTTCTGGATCAGGAACAGTCCGACCAGCACCACCAGCGCCATCGGCACCACCCAGCGCTCCAGGCCATCGAATGCCAGCTCCAGACCTTCCACCGCCGACAATACGGAAATCGCCGGGGTGATCATGCTGTCGCCGTAAAACAGTGCGGCACCGATCAATCCCAGGATCACCAGCACCGCCTGCAATTTGGGATAGCGGCTGGATGCGCGTCGCGCCAGGGCGGTCAGCGCCATGATCCCCCCTTCGCCCTGGTTGTCGGCCCGCAAGACGAACAACACGTACTTGATCGTGACGACCCAGATCAGCGACCAGAATATCAATGCCAGAATCCCGAAGACGCCGTCGTGATTGACCGGCACCCCATAATGACCGGCGAATACCTCTTTGAGGGTGTACAACGGGCTCGTGCCGATGTCGCCGTAAACTACCCCGACTGCCGCGACCAGCATGCTCAGCGGTTTTGCAGCCGAATGCTCGGCGCCCGCCGCCTGACTACTTGCCTGACCCATCCAACACTCCTGATTCTCGAACCGGCTTCTTTGAATGAAGCACTATGCTTTGTGGTGCAGCATGCGCTGTTTTACCTGTTGTTACAGACGTTTTGTTGACTGTAAAAAATTGGTAAAGCTCAACGGCGCGAAGCATAGCGCAGCACTCGTCGTATTTCCCTGCATAAAGCTGGTCAAGTGCGTTGCTCATCGCTAGAATTGCGCACTTTTTGATCAGAGGCGCACCCTAAGCGCCCATCCGTCGGCTTTCCCACACGGCAAGCGACGTCACAAAACACCGAGGTTAGACATGTCCACCACTCCTGCGCCGGCCAATCCAAAGGTTGGCTTCGTATCTCTGGGTTGCCCGAAAGCACTGGTCGACTCCGAGCGCATCCTGACCCAGCTGCGTATGGAAGGCTATGACGTGGTGTCCACCTATCAGGACGCCGACGTGGTGGTGGTCAACACCTGCGGCTTCATCGACTCGGCAAAGGCTGAGTCGCTGGAAGTGATCGGTGAAGCGATCAAGGAAAACGGCAAGGTGATCGTCACCGGTTGCATGGGCGTGGAAGAAGGCAATATCCGCGACGTACACCCGAGTGTGCTGGCCGTGACCGGTCCGCAGCAATACGAGCAAGTGGTCAACGCCGTGCACGAAGTCGTGCCACCGCGTCAGGATCACAACCCGCTGATCGACCTGGTGCCGCCGCAAGGCATCAAGCTGACTCCGCGTCATTACGCCTACCTGAAGATTTCCGAAGGCTGCAACCACAGCTGCAGCTTCTGCATCATTCCGTCGATGCGCGGCAAACTGGTCAGCCGTCCGGTGGGTGATGTACTCGACGAAGCCCAGCGTCTGGTCAAATCCGGCGTCAAAGAGCTGCTGGTGATCTCGCAAGACACCAGCGCCTACGGTGTCGACGTGAAATACCGCACCGGTTTCTGGAACGGCGCGCCGGTGAAAACCCGCATGACCGAACTCTGCGAAGCGCTGAGCACCTTGGGCGTGTGGGTCCGTCTGCACTACGTTTACCCGTACCCGCACGTCGACGAGTTGATCCCGCTGATGGCCGCCGGCAAGATCCTGCCGTACCTGGACATCCCGTTCCAGCACGCCAGCCCGAAAGTCCTGAAGGCGATGAAACGCCCGGCGTTCGAAGACAAGACTCTGGCGCGGATCAAGAACTGGCGCGAGATCTGCCCGGACCTGATCATCCGTTCGACCTTCATCGTCGGCTTCCCGGGCGAAACCGAAGAAGACTTCCAGTACCTGCTGAACTGGCTGACCGAAGCCCAGCTCGACCGCGTCGGCTGCTTCCAGTACTCGCCGGTAGACGGCGCCCCTGCCAATGATCTGGACCTGGAAGTGGTACCGGACGACGTCAAGCAGGACCGTTGGGAGCGCTTCATGGCGCACCAGCAGGCGATCAGCTCGGCACGCCTGCAAATGCGCATCGGCCGCGAGATCGAAGTGCTGGTGGACGAAGTCGACGAGCAAGGCGCCGTCGGCCGCTGCTTCTTCGATGCCCCGGAAATCGACGGTAACGTATTCATCGACAACGGCAGCAACCTCAAGCCGGGCGACAAGGTCTGGTGCAAGGTGACTGACGCTGACGAATACGACCTGTGGGCTGAGCAGATCTGATCTGAAGATCAAAAGCCCCTCACCCTAACCCTCTCCCTGAGGGAGAGGGGACTGATTGAGTTGCTCTTTCGAATGACGGCGACTTGAAATATCGAGTCGACCTCAGACTTTGAACAGCATGAAGATCAGCTCCCTTCCCCCTTCCCCCCTCGCCCCCGTTGGGAGGAGAGGGTTGGGGTGAGGGGGAAGCTCTTGCAGGCAACATTAACAGCCAGCCAGACACCGAAATAAATACAAAAAGCCCCGCTCTTTTTACGAGATGCGGGGCTTTTTTGCGTCTATCGTTTGCAGTGGGAAGGAATCCCGCTCATCCATTTGAAAAGAGGCAGCCGGGCATGCGTCAGCATTCGGTCATTCACACGCCGAAACTCAGCGATTATCAGGAACTGACCCGGGTCTGGGAGGCCTCGGTCCGCGCGACCCATGATTTTCTGCCGGACAGCTACATCGAGTTGCTGCGTAATCTGGTGCTCACGCGTTACCTGGATGCAGTGATGCTGATCTGTACCAAGGACGCCAACCAGCGCATCACCGGATTCGCCGGGGTGGCGGCGGGCAAGATCGAAATGCTGTTCATCGATCCCGAGTATCGTGGCCAAGGCTTGGGCAAGAAACTGCTCAACTACGCCATGCAACATCTGAATGCCGATGAACTCGACGTCAACGAACAGAACCCGCAGGCACTGGGATTTTATTTCAAGCAGGGTTTTGAAGTGATCGGCCGCTCGGAGGTGGATGGCATGGGCCAGCCGTACCCGTTGCTGCATATGCGCCTGCGGCAAACCCAGCAGCGCTCAAGCCACGCCTGACACACCAAAGTCCCCTTGTAGGAGTGAGCCTGCTCGCGATAGCGCCGGACCAGCCGACATCAATGCTGAATGTCAGACGGCAATCGCGAGCAGGCTCACTCCTACAAAAAACCACCTACCGAAATGGAACCGGGCTTAACCGGCGCCAGGCAGGTACAATGCCCACCCCTTTTTTGTTACGGCCCTGTCATGACTGACCCGATTCGCCTCTCCAAACGCCTCATCGAACTGGTCGGTTGCTCCCGCCGGGAGGCCGAGCTGTTCATCGAGGGCGGCTGGGTCACCGTGGACGGCGAAGTGATCGACGAACCGCAATTCAAGGTCGGCGACCAGAAGGTCGAGCTCGACAAGGACGCCCAAGCCACCGCACCGGAGCCGGTGACCATCCTGCTCAACGTGCCGGCCGGCATGGATGTCGACACCGCCATGCAATCGCTCAGCGCCGACACCCTCAGCGACGAGCACCGCTACGGCAAACGCCCGCTGCGCGGGCACTTCCTGCGCTTGACCGCCAGCGCCGATCTGCAGCCCAAGGCCAGCGGCCTGCTGGTGTTCACTCAGGACTGGAAAGTGCTGCGCAAACTGACTGCCGACGCGGCCAAGATCGAGCAGGAATACGTGGTTGAAGTCGAAGGCGACATGGTTGCCCACGGCCTCAATCGCCTGCAGCACGGTCTCACCCACAAGGGCAAGGAGCTGCCGCCGGTGAAGGCCAGCTGGCAGAACGAAAACCGCCTGCGTTTCGCCATGAAGAACCCGCAGCCGGGGATCATCGCCCAGTTCTGTGAAGCGGTTGGCCTGAAGGTCGTCGGCATCCGCCGCATCCGCATCGGCGGCGTGTCGATTGGCAAGGTTCCGGTGGGCCAATGGCGCTACCTGTCCGGCAAAGAGAAGTTCTAAGGCTTCCACTGCCGCCACACATTCCGGCAGCGCGCCTGCGTGCTGCCCACAACGATTATCAGGATTACCCACATGATTCATAACGACGTATTGCGTAGCGTGCGCTACATGCTCGACATCAGCGACAAGAAAGTCATCGAGATCATCAAGCTCGGCGGCCTGGACGTGGAGCTGAAAGACGTCGTCGCGTACCTCGACAAGAAAGAAGAAGACGAAGAAGGCTTCGTGCGCTGCCCGGACGAAGTCATGGTGCACTTCCTCGACGGTCTGGTGGTGTTCAAGCGCGGCAAGGACGAAAGCCGTCCGCCGCAGCCGATCGAAGTGCCGGTAACCAACAACATCATCCTGAAGAAGCTGCGCGTGGCCTTCGAACTCAAGGAAGACGACATGCACGCGATCCTCAAGGCAGCCGAGTTCCCGGTGTCCAAGCCTGAGCTGAGCGCACTGTTCCGCAAGGTCGGCCACACCAACTACCGCGCGTGCGGCGACCAGTTGCTGCGCAACTTCCTCAAGGGTTTGACCCTGCGCGTTCGCGGCTGATCTGCGCCACAAGCTCTGAATCGGCGGCGCGACCTTCGCGAGCAAGCCCGCTCCCACAGGTTTTGTGGCTGACACAAAACCGGACTCCACTCGAGATCCCTGTGGGAGCGGGCTTGCTCGCGAAGGCGTCGGCCCGGCCACCTCGGGTTATCATCCCCACCCCGCTCCCACCTCGACTCCAGACCATGACTTACAACGTCTCCCCCATCGGCTTCGTGCGCTCCTGTTTCAAGGAGAAGTTCGCCATCCCGCGCCAGCCGCAACTGGCCCCCGCCGCCCGTGGCGTGCTGGAGCTGGTGGCGCCGTTCGATCAGGGAGACGCCGTGCAAGGGCTGGAGCAGGTCAGCCATGTCTGGCTGCTGTTCCTGTTTCATCAGGCGCTGGAAGAAAAGCCGCGTCTGAAGGTGCGGCCACCGCGTCTGGGCGGTAACAAGTCCATGGGCGTGTTCGCCACCCGTGCGACCCACCGTCCCAATGGCATCGGGCAGTCGGTGGTGAAGCTGGACAAGGTCGAGGCCCATCGGCTGTTCATCTCGGGGATCGATTTGCTCGACGGCACGCCGATTCTCGACATCAAACCCTATGTACCTTACGCCGACATCATCGCTGACGCCTCCAACAGCATCGCCAGCGCCGCGCCACAGCTGATTGACGTGCGGTGGACGGACGCCGCACTGCAACAGGCGCACGGCCATGCTCAGCGCCTCGGCGAGCCTTTGGTCGAGTTGATCGAGCAGTGTCTGGCCCAGGATCCGCGTCCGGCGTATCAGACGCCGACACCAGAGCGCGAATACGGTGCGCAGTTCTGGGATCTGGACGTGCGCTGGCATTATCCGACGCCGGAGCAGATTTGCGTGTTGGAAGTGATCCCGGCCTCGGCGTAAACCCCGGAAACGAAAAAGCCCGCGCTGCCTTCTCAGGCAACGCGGGCTTTTCTGTGTAGCACGAAACCATTGTGGGAGCGGGCTTGCTCGCGAAAGCGGTGCGCCATTCAACATTGACGTCGACTGACAGCCGCCCTTCGCGAGCAAGCCCGCTCCCACAGGTATTGCGGGTTACTTCTCGACGAACGCACGCTCGATCAGGTAGTCACCCGGCTCGCGCATCCGCGCCGAGATCTTCAGCCCGAAGCTGTCGAGCACTTCGCTGGTCTCGTCGAGCATGCTCGGGCTGCCGCAGATCATTGCGCGGTCGTCCTGCGGGTTGATCGGTGGCAGACCGATGTCGCTGAACAGCTTGCCGCTGCGCATCAGGTCGGTCAGACGGCCCTGGTTCTCGAACGGCTCGCGGGTCACGGTCGGGTAGTAGATCAGCTTGTCACGCAGCGCTTCACCGAAGAACTCGTTCTGCGGCAGGTGCTCGGTGATGAATTCGCGGTAGGCGACTTCGTTGACGTAGCGTACGCCGTGCACCAGGATCACTTTTTCAAAGCGCTCGTAGGTTTCCGGGTCCTGGATCACGCTCATGAACGGCGCCAGACCGGTGCCGGTGCTCAGCAGATACAGATGCTTGCCCGGGTTCAGGTCGTCCAGCACCAGGGTGCCGGTAGGCTTCTTCGAGATGATGATCTCGTCGCCTTCCTTCAGGTGCTGCAGCTGCGAGGTCAGCGGACCATCCTGCACCTTGATGCTGAAGAACTCGAGATGCTCTTCCCAGTTCGGGCTGGCGATCGAGTAAGCGCGCATAAGCGGGCGGCCGTTGGGCTGTTGCAGGCCGATCATCACGAACTGACCGTTCTCGAAGCGCAGGCCCGGATCACGGGTGCACTTGAAGCTGAACAGAGTGTCGTTCCAGTGATGAACACTGAGGACACGCTCGTGGTTCATGTTGCTCATGTACGTGGGACTCCTGGATATTGGGTCTGCGCTCGCCTTTGCGGCCAACAGTGCGCAATTGCATCGCATTCTAATAGCGACGACAATATCTGTTAACTGGATTATTAAGATAAGGGTTATCGGTTATATCGATATGCGATTTACTCTTCGTCAACTGCAAGTCTTCGTCGCCGTCGCCCAGCAGGAGAGCGTATCCCGTGCTGCGGGTCTGCTCAACCTCTCGCAATCGGCGGCGAGCACCTCGATCACCGAACTGGAGCGCCAGTCCAGCTGCCAGCTGTTCGACCGCGCCGGCAAACGCCTGAGCCTGAACGCCCTCGGTAAACAGCTGTTGCCGCAAGCGGTGGCACTGCTCGACCAGTCCAAGGAAATCGAAGACCTGCTCAACGGCAAATCCGGTTTCGGCTCACTCTCGGTGGGCGCCACCCTGACCATCGGCAATTATCTGGCGACCCTGTTGATCGGCGGCTTCATGCAGCGCCACCCGGAAAGCCAGGTAAAACTGCACGTACAGAACACTGCCAATATCGTGCATCAAGTCGCTCATTACGAAATTGATCTGGGTCTAATCGAAGGCGACTGCAGCCATCCGGACATCGAAGTGCAGAGCTGGGTGGAAGATGAACTGGTGGTGTTTTGCGCGCCGGAGCACCCTCTGGCCAAACGTGGCAGCGCGACCATGGAAGAGTTGACGCACGAAGCGTGGATTCTGCGTGAACAGGGTTCCGGCACGCGCCTGACCTTTGATCAGGCCATGCGGCACCATCGCAGTGCGCTGAATATCCGCCTGGAGCTAGAGCACACCGAAGCGATCAAACGCGCGGTGGAATCAGGGTTGGGGATTGGCTGTATTTCACGGCTGGCGCTGCGTGATGCGTTTCGACGCGGCAGCCTGGTGGCGGTGGAAACCCCGGATCTGGATCTGGCCCGGCAGTTCTACTTCATCTGGCACAAGCAGAAATACCAGACGTCGGCCATGCGCGAGTTTCTCGATCTGTGCCGCGCCTTCACCGCCGGGGTGCAGCGCAGCGACGAGATCGTCTTGCCGAGTATCGCTTAAAGCAGAATCACCGCCCACACCAGGGCAATCATGCTCAGGGCCACGAATTGCGCGGCGCTGCCCATGTCCTTGGCGTTCTTCGACAGCGGGTGCAGTTCCAGCGAAATGCGGTCAATCGCCGCTTCCACCGCCGAATTCAGCAACTCGACGATCAGCGCCAGCAGGCACACGGCGATCAGCAGTGCCTGTTCGACGCGACTGACATTCAGGAAGAACGTCAGCGGAATCAGCACCACATTGAGCAGCACCAGTTGGCGAAATGCGGCTTCGCCGGTGAAGGCCGCGCGCAGGCCGTCCAGCGAGTAACCGGATGCGTTGAGGATGCGTTTCAGGCCGGTCTGGCCCTTGAAAGGTGACATAACGTAAAAACCAACCAGAAAGGAGTGGGAAAGCTAGAGCAACAAAAGTCAAAAAAGCGTGAAGACGCCAGCCTTTATTGGCTCGGAATTGACTCAAGTTGTTGCAGAAGTAATGCCGCCTGAGTCCGGGTGCGCACATTCAACTTGCGAAAGATCGCCGTGACGTGGGCCTTGATGGTCGCTTCGGACACGCTCAACTCGTAGGCAATCTGCTTGTTCAGCAGGCCTTCACAGACCATGGTCAGTACGCGGAACTGCTGCGGGGTGAGACTGGCCAGGCCGTCGCTGGCGGCTTTGGCTTCATCGGAGACACTGACGGCTTCGAACGCCTGCGGGGGCCAGAACACATCGCCATCGAGCACCTTGCGCACGGCTTGCTGAATCACATTCAGGTCGCTGGACTTGGGAATAAAGCCACTGGCGCCGAACTCCCGGGACTTGACCATGACCGAAGCTTCTTCCTGGGCCGAGACCATCACCACCGGAATCTGCGGGTACTGCCCGCGCAGCATGACCAGACCGGAAAACCCGAACGCGCCGGGCATGTTCAGGTCCAGCAGGACCAGATCCCAGTCGGATTTTTCGGTCAGGCGCGCTTCCAGCTCGGCGATGCTCGCCACCTCCACCAGTCGCACATCCGGGCCAAGGCCCAGTGTCACCGCTTGATGCAGCGCGCTACGAAACAGAGGGTGATCATCGGCAATCAGGATGTCGTATGTGGCCATTTTTCAAATGATCCTGTTTTTTGATGGCAGACCCGACGCATTCGGGCCTCGCCAAAGCAACTCGAGATACCGCCGCACAGCGCTATCCACAGGGGCACGTTCAACGCCAATCACGAGCAAACACGGCGTTTCAAACCTTGGCCGCACCCCAATCGGCGCCAAGCATGCCCAGCGTAGCCGGGGTGGTCAAGCAGCACGGCCGCCGCTGGGTGAAGTATGGGCCACTATGGGGCCAACACCGCTTGCGGCTTTCGTATATAAGGCAAGAGCTCGGCGTGGGCCGGAGTCGACTCGTTGAGCGGCAACTGTTGTTTGGCGCCCAGATAGTGCTGGCTGAACACATCGAAGTAAGCGTCCAGCGCCGACGCTGCATCGCTGTCCCCGGCCAGTTCCAGGCACAAAGCCGCGACTTCGGCGGTGCACAGGTGCTCGCTGCGGGTCGAGCGGCGCAGGCGATAACGCGAGAGTCTGTCGGGCAGCAGGCTGAGAATCGGCAAACGGTCGAAGTACGGACTCTTGCGGAAAATCTTGCGCGCCTCGGTCCAGGTCGCATCCAGCAGGATGAACAACGGACGCTTGCTGCTATCGGGCACGACGGTGTTGGTCACCCGCGACGGTTCTACATATTCGCCGGGAAATACAAGGTACGGCTGCCATTGCGGGTCGTTGAGCAGCGCCAGCATCCGCGGGTCGGGTTCGGTGCGCGACCAGATGAACGCGTGGTTGTCGCGCACCACATCGGCGATCAACCAACCGGTGTTGCTCGGCTTGAACACTTCCTTGCCGGTCATGATCAGACACACACCGGAACGGGTTTCGACGGTCGGCCGCCAGGCGCACAGGCAGTGGCTGATGATCACCCGGCAGTCGCGGCAACGCTCGGAGCGAAAACCACGGGCCTGAATCGGCTTGATACCTTCGTCCTCGCGCTGGTCACGCAAGCGGGCTACGGCGTTGGGGGCATGATGGATCACGGGCAACGCCTTATGGCAGGAAAACTCGACACACACAGCACTCGGCAAGGCAATAAAGGGCGGCAGTTTACCAGAGCGACGAGCGCAAACCTGTACCGTCCCGACCGGCTCCCCTATAATCCGGCGCCACTGAACGCACAGCCACGGGGCTGGTCGAACCACCAGTCACTGAATCAGGAGAGTTTCATGCTGCGCCTTATCGTTCCTACCGCGGCCATCGCACTGGCGTTGTCCTTCAGCGCACAAGCGGCGTCCTTGAAAGAGCAGAATCTGAACAAAGAACTGCGCAACATCGCCGAACAAAGCAGCGTCGGCACGCCACGGGCGATCAATGAAGACATTCTCGATCAGGGCTACACCGTTGAGGGCGTTACCCTGATCAACCACCTGAGCGTCCAGGCCAGCCACGCCGAAAAGATGCGCGCTGACCCAAAAGCCGTGTATTTCCAGCTGGGTGCTTCGGTGTGCAATAACCCGTCGTACCGCAAGCTGATGGCCAAGGGTGCGATCATGCGTTACGACTTCAGTGAATATAAAACCAACAAGGCCATCGGCTCGGCCAGCTACCAGGATTCCGATTGCCCGAAAGCTGCCCCGGCGAAGAAGAAGTAATCATCGGGTATTGGCGCGCCGTTGTTCATCTTCGGCGCGCAATTCGGCCACCAGGGCCTGCAAGTAGCGAGAACGTCGTTCTCCACCTGCCAACCGACGGCAGCACTCCTCTTCGAGACTCACTTGATTGGTCTCGGCTGATGCTTTCAGCATCCGATACAACTGCGTATCGATTTCCAGAACCACTCTGGCCATCTCTCCCGCCTCCATGCCTGCTACCCGCGAATCCTTGAAAAGCGCGCACCCTGCGTACGGTTGCCGACTCAAAGCTGTCGTACAGTGCCTGTAGGTTAGTAAATCAGAGTGATTGCTCTACGGCGTACGTTCGGACGAGTGGTGAATATTCATTGCCAGCCAGCCCGCAACGGTTGCCAGGAAAGCCTGCGCGGCGTAAAGATCAACTCAGCGCAATGGCTCGCAAGGGTCTAGATTCAAAGTATTCCCGATCACCTGTTCACGGCAGAAAAAGGAGCTGCCGAGTGTGTGTTTTTTGCAGCGCGGCACTGACGCCGCACGTCAGGGCCACCCGCTCTGTGCAGAAGGAGACGTTGAATGCCTTACCAACCGAATGACCTGCTCAGCCGACATTTTCAGGAAAGCGGCCCCGACCTCATCAGCAAGGTCGAAGAACAGCTCAAGCAGATTTCCCCCGACAGCCCGAACCTGCCGATTTATCGCGACATGATCCTGACCGTGCTGCGCATGGCCCAAGAGGATCACAACCGCTGGAACGCCAAGATCACCCTGCAGGCCCTGCGTGAACTGGAGCAGGCGTTCCGGGTGCTGGAACAATTCAAGGGACGACGCAAAGTCACGGTATTCGGCTCGGCGCGCACGCCGGTCGAGCACCCCCTGTATGCAATGGCGCGTGAACTCGGCGCGGCCCTGACGCGATCAGACATGATGGTCATCACCGGTGCGGGTGGCGGGATCATGGCCGCCGCGCACGAAGGCGCCGGGCGTGACCACAGCCTCGGGTTCAACATCACCCTGCCCTTCGAGCAGCATGCCAACCCGACTGTGGACGGCACCGGCAATCTGCTGCCGTTCCATTTTTTCTTCACCCGCAAACTGTTCTTCGTCAAGGAAGCCGATGCGCTGGTGCTGTGCCCTGGCGGGTTCGGCACCCTGGACGAGGCACTGGAAGTACTGACACTGATCCAGACCGGCAAAAGCCCGTTGGTGCCGGTGGTGTTGCTGGATGCGCCGGGCGGAACATTCTGGCAAGGCGCCCTGGACTTCATTCGCCAGCAACTCGAAGAAAACCACTACATCCTGCCCACCGACCTGAAACTGATGCGTCTGGTCTATAACGTCGATGAGGCGGTGGAGCAGATCAACCAGTTCTACAGCAACTTCCACTCCAGTCGCTGGCTCAAGCGTCAGTTCGTGATTCGTATGCATCACAAGCTCAGTGACGTGGCGATGGCGCATATGCAGGAGGCTTTCGCCGATCTGTGCCTGAGTGACCAGTTCCATCAACACGCTTACAGCGGCGAGGAACATGACGAAGCGCAGTACAGCCACCTGGTGCGGTTGGCTTTCGCGTTCAATGCCCGAAATCATGGCCGTCTCAGGGAACTGGTGGATTACATCAACCTCCCCGAAAACTGGGCTCACACCCAACCGCAGACCGCCCAACGTGCACGTGAGCCATCAAAGGTAATTTGAAGGCAAAAAAAAACGGCCCGCTATTTTCATAGCGGGCCGTTTCTATTAAACCGACTTAATCGTCCATGCTTCTGCCGCTGAACAAGCGGTTGATCATCTCCATCGAAAAACCCCGATAGGCGAGGAAGCGGCCTTGTTTGGCGCGCTCCTTGGCGTCAATCGGCAAGTGTCCCGAGAACTTGCGTTGCCACGTCTCGCGAAGCTGCTCCTGCCAGTCGATACCGCTTTCACGCAGGGCAAGTTCGATATCGGCGCGTTGCAAACCTCGCTGGCCCAGCTCTTCGCGAATGCGCAAAGGGCCGTAGCCGGAACGGGCACGGTAGGAAACAAAGCTTTCAAGGTAACGGGCTTCGGAAAGCAGCCCCTCTTCCGTCAATCGGTCGAGGGCTGTTTCGATCATTTCCGCATCAGCGCCTCGCTGACGCAGCTTACGCGTCAGTTCGACTCGACCGTGCTCGCGTCGAGCGAGCAGGTCCATGGCGGTTCGCCGCACCGCGACGAGGGTATCGAGTACAGCGGTGGTCATCGCTGCGATCAGATATCAGCGTCAGCCAGGTCGTCTTCGGTCTCTTTGACCGCAGAAGCCTTGGAGTCGGCGATCACCGCTGGCGACAGCAGTTTGTCACGCAGCTGCTTCTCGAGCTTGGCAGCGACTTCCGGGTTGTCTGCCAGGAACTTGGCCGAGTTGGCCTTGCCCTGACCGATCTTGGTGCCTTCATAGGCATACCAGGCGCCGGATTTCTCGACGAAACCATGCAGCACGCCCAGGTCGATCATCTCGCCATTGAGGTAGATGCCTTTGCCGTAAAGGATCTGGAACTCGGCCTGACGGAACGGCGACGCCACCTTGTTCTTCACAACCTTGACGCGGGTTTCGCTGCCGACCACTTCGTCGCCTTCCTTCACCGCGCCGGTACGGCGGATGTCGAGACGGACCGAAGCGTAGAACTTCAGCGCGTTACCACCGGTGGTGGTTTCCGGGCTGCCGAACATCACGCCGATCTTCATGCGGATCTGGTTGATGAAGATCACCAGGCAGTTGGCGTTCTTGATGTTACCGGTGATTTTACGCAGCGCCTGGGACATCAGACGGGCTTGCAGGCCCACGTGCATGTCACCCATTTCGCCTTCGATTTCAGCCTTCGGTACCAGTGCAGCCACGGAGTCGACGATGATCACGTCTACTGCGTTGGAGCGCACCAGCATGTCAGTGATTTCCAGCGCCTGTTCACCGGTGTCCGGCTGGGAAACCAGCAGGTCGTCGACGTTGACGCCCAGCTTGCCGGCGTACTCAGGGTCGAGGGCGTGTTCGGCGTCGACGAAGGCGCAGGTCGCGCCGGCTTTTTGAGCCTGGGCGATCACGGACAGCGTCAGTGTGGTTTTACCGGAAGATTCAGGACCGTAGATTTCAACAATACGGCCTTTTGGCAGACCGCCGATGCCGAGTGCGATGTCCAGACCCAGAGAGCCGGTGGAGATAGCCGGGATCGCCTGACGGTCCTGATCGCCCATACGCATCACGGCACCCTTGCCGAATTGACGTTCGATCTGACCCAGGGCCGCAGCCAAGGCTTTCTTCTTGTTGTCGTCCATTAAAGTCCTCACGTAATCAATAAGGCCTGACGGCCAACACCTGTATAAGTAGCCAGTATTATTCCACAGCGTTCGCGGATCGCCTACCCCTGATTTTCGATTTCTCGTGCCGCTAGTCGCAACAGCCCCTCTAGCGCGGCCTTCACCGTTTGTCGGCGGACTTCATCGCGGTTGCCGGGGAAGTGCTGAACCTCACTGGAAACCGCATCGCCCACGCCCCAGGCCAGCCACACCGTGCCCACCGGTTTGTTCGGTGTACCGCCATCGGGCCCCGCCACGCCGCTGACCGCCACGGCAAACCGCGCCAGACTGTGCTTCTGCGCACCACGCACCATCGCCTCGACGACTTCGCGACTGACCGCACCCACCGTGCCGAACAATTCGGTGGGGACATTCAGTTGCCGGGTCTTCTGCCGGTTGGAGTAGGTCACGTAACCGGCCTCGAACCACGCCGAGCTCCCCGGAATCCGCGTGATCGCTTCAGCAATCCCGCCACCGGTACACGACTCGGCCGTGGTGACGTGGGCGTTGAGCAACTGCAAACGTCGGCCGAGCTCGGCAGCCAGTTGAGTGATCTCTTTCACGGTGCGCTCCGGATCGGATGGAATGACTACCACCGTACACGACCCGGTTGCGCTTTCAATACACAGACTCATTCAAAATGTTCGGGCGCCAGCGCTCTGACATAGGCCTGACAGGCCTGCAAGGCAATCAGTCCGCGATCGCCGGTGTCGGTGATGGCGATAATTCGTTGAGCATGCGCCGGGTCAAGTCGGGCGCGTACGGCTGCATGATCCACGCCGCCGGGGCCGGTGGCGGCTGGCACCCCGCAGCCTTGGGCAGCGTCGCCGGCGTCGATGAGGACTGACAGGCGCAAATCAGCAGTGGCAAGACGATCGCGCAGGCGATCCTGATCACGTTGGGCATCACTGAGTGCTCGATAGTGGGTTTGTTCACTGGCCGCGAGGCGTTGCTCAAGGGCCAGACGTTTATCCTGCTCGACCTGCTGCGCGCTGGCTGCGGCCACATTCAGCTGATTGAGAGTGTCGGCGTTTAACCGCGCCTGCTCCGCGAGTTGTCGCCCGTAACGCCAGTCCTGAAACTGCCAGGCCAGCGCAGCGCCTCCCAAGGTCAGTAACAAAAAGCCGGTTAAACGCCAGGAGACGGACATAGCACCGCCCTCGCCCGCGCCCAGATATCCAGCCGATCCTGCAACCCATTCAACCCGCCGTTGATTCGGCGAGTGATGCTGTTGAACTGGTCGCGGTCGGCCAGATCGTTCAGGCCGTTCTGTTCCCAGAACCATGCCGCCGATTCCGCTGCCCATTGCGGTTGCTCAAGCAATTCCGGCAAGGACAGCAAGCGCTCGTCGCCGAACAGGCCGAGGCTGCACTGCCGATAGTTGCTGCGCCCGGTGATCTGGATCAGCCCGCGACCGCGGTACTTCTGCCCGTCGCCGTCGGCCTCGGGCGTGTTGCCCAGACGTAACGCCAGCGTGCCAGTGTCGTATTTGCTCAGGTACTGGTTGTTGCCCAACTCGCGCACGTATTGCAACTGGCCCGACTCGTGACCGATCTGCGCAAGAAACGCAGCGATACGTTTGGGCGTGTCGATATGGCGGCGATTCATTGCGTTATTCAGTGCAGAAACAAAAACGCCCGCTTGGGAGCGGGCGTTGGGCATGATGGTTTTAAGGTTGTCTTCTGTTATTTGCATGATGCGTAATCCTCCCTGGATGCTCCGATTGAATCATGGTTGACGGACAACGGCCCCCAGCCATTTTTTTGCCAGAGTTGTCAGGGTGTTGTTGGGTACAGATTCTTCGAGTGCGTCATTCAATGGCAGTACTTGCCCGCCGGTTAACAGCCATTGCTGATACTCAAGCCAGTCGCGATTGGTCGTGTCCTGCGGAATAAACGCGGCATCTTCAACGCGCAATACACCACAGGCGGTCAGTTGATATGTCATGAGCTACCCCTAGATTTCTGCGTCCGCTGTCCATTCAATCTGCAGCCCGTTACCGGGCTGACTGCTCACAGGCGTCACGGTACCGATAGCGAAACTTCGCTGTGTCACACTTTGCACAGTGGTCCCCGTGCAAGCCACTCCCTGCGAATAGTTCCAGACCTGACTGCTTTCATTTCCAGGGCAATACAGAACAACGGTGGGTTGCACTCTCTTCTGAGCCTGCATGTCTATGACCATGCCGTATTGACCGGTATTCCCGGTCGCAGCCTGAGTGAACGTAACGATGCAGGTTCCGACACCATTGTTTGCACGAATCTGTAAACGACTGGCAAAGGACTTCTCGAAGTAGCGCTGACACAACATCAGCTCTTCACCAACCGGGCGGTATTCGAATGGCGTGGAAACCGGTCCTTCCTCGAGTTGAACCCGCGCAAGATCCACAGTTTGCAAAACGTTAAGTGGCAGATCAAAAGCCAACCTCAAGTAATCATTGGCACCGAGCATTTTCCCAGCGATCACTGGCACCTGAAATGTTGCGCTGAATTTGGTCCATGCAGTGCTCAATGCAAAGACATCGACCACTTTGACGACGGCTTCCGAACCACCGTTGCCGAAGTACTGACCGATGGTTACCTTCAACGGGCGCGCGGCGTCGGAGCGCGCCCAAAATGTTACGGTGGCGGTTTTTCCAGCCAGAGTCCTGACGGATTCAACGCTTTGGGAAATCTTGTGCTCGGTAGCGCCAACGCCCGCCGTGGTTTGCTGCCAGCGCAAGAAATAGCTCGGCTCACCCGCCACGTCTGTCTGGCCAGGGGCAAAATCCTGGCGAGAGATGGCCACGGCAGCATTGCCATTCCAGTCGCAACGAAAACGATCGGCTACATACCCACCAATATTGGGGCCTTGGTTGGTCGTTCCGCGCTGCCAGATATCGAAGCCGCCATTGATCAGCACATTCCGGCGATACACCTGCGCCGGAAATTGCTGCAGTGGATCAGGCTTCGATAATTGGCGGATCGCCTGCGCCAACTGATCGGTTTGTGCTTCATCAGGTTTCAAACCGGCTGCGGTGATGGCGTTGAGTATTTCCTGAGTAACACTGTTGCCCCAGCTCGCCGGGATCAGCGATCCGGGCAGGCCGGCGATGGCGTCTTCATTGACGAACTTGCCGTTCACCAGCCCGACGCTGGGAACGCTTTTTGGATAATCCATGTATGTTTCCTCTACGGCTCAAACCGCATTTGCCAACCAACGCGGCGCTACAGGCCGATGCTCGCTGAAAGGAAAAAAAGAACCCTGCGGCCAGTCGCGCAATTCGCGGCGATAGGTTTGCAGCTCGGCATATTGCTCGCTGGTCAGCGTCGTGCCACCGCCGTCTTCAAGCTCATCACGATCACGTGCAACCAGACCATCGGTGGCAGCCAGTTGTGCTGTACGCCAGCGACGTTCAGCATCGGCCGCTTCTTCTGCCGAATAAGGTGGTGGATCAACCAGAGTCGGATAACCGCTATCCGCGTGCACGCCGACCACTTTTGCACTCACAGCCAGTTGCTGCAGCAGTGAGATCCAATAGGCCTGGGGAATTTCAATGACGTCATCCGGAATATCCGATGAGTTGATAGCGGGAACATAAACCCCACGGGTGCTGGCGCTGAACAAGACATTGAACGGATTCATTTAATAACCCTTTGCAAAGAAGTTGATACCCCAACCTGCAGACACTTCGCCGCTGTAGCTTCGAACTTTCAGACGGCACCCCTGCTTCGACGCAGAGTTCGCGTACATGACGACCATCGCTCCATCGCCTCCTACGTGCATGGCGATGATCGAAGAAAACGCGGTAGGGAAAGAGATCGGAAAGACGACGTTGACATCGCCATTGGCATCCGTCGTGCCAACACCCCATTGATCGATATTGCCGCTGGCATAACGCTGGTAGCCAATGTTGCCGTACACACCGGAGTGCGCCGACGCATATCGATCACTCACCGAGCCGCCATAGAGGCGCCACTGTCCCGTGAGTTTGATCAGGTAGGCAGTGTCACCAATACCCAACTTGAGCGGGCCGGATGTGCCATTACAGGTGAGAAGCCCATCGTTACCGGAAGGATTGACGGTCAACACGCCGGTACCTGCGTTGATTACGTGAATGGTGCTCGCATGGGCCACACCATTGGTAGACGGCAGCGTCGCAGTCAGCGCGCTGGCACTGGAGAAACTCGCGACACCGCCAATATTCGCAGCGTTCAATACCGTGCTGGCGGCGTAAGAAGCAAAACCGGAGAACTGTAATCCCGCCCGCGTAACAAACTCAGTGGTGGCCATCGACTGATCATTGGAGAACTGCGGTGAAGTCAAAAACAACTTGTTGCTGCGTAATGCGGTTAACACCTGATCATCTTTCGCTTCCGTCGGAGCGGTGCCGCCAGCATTGATGATATTCAACAACTCTTGGGTAACGCTGTTGCCCCATTTCGCCGGAATCAACGACCCCGGCTTGCCGGTCAGCGGGTCTTCATCGACAAACCGGCCGTTGACCAGACCGGCACTCGGGACACTGTTTGGGTAGTCCACGGTACTTCTCCTTGTGTGTGAGTCAGGTGTTTACTGCTGATCCGGGCGCAACCGGCCAGG
Source organism: Pseudomonas fluorescens (assembly GCF_004683905.1). Classification (NCBI taxonomy): domain Bacteria; kingdom Pseudomonadati; phylum Pseudomonadota; class Gammaproteobacteria; order Pseudomonadales; family Pseudomonadaceae; genus Pseudomonas; species Pseudomonas fluorescens. Next base: position 1,342,420 of record NZ_CP038438.1, on the reverse strand, counting down.
TGATTTCATCGGGGAAACCAGCCTGTTTTTCGATCCGGTTCAGCTCTACGCTGTAAAGCTTCCATTCGATCAGCAGCAGTTGTTCGTCATGGCTGGCATCGCCAATGTCCTCGGCGTATTGCAGCGGCGCGATACGCAGGACGGCGTCGCGCAGCAGTGCGTCGCGCTGGCCGAGAGATTGCTGTCTGACGCTCCCCAAACGAGCCTGCTCATCCAGCACCCAGGCGTTGTCGCGCCAGATGTGGAACTCGCCTGGCCATGGTTGCGCGGTCAGGGTGTCAGGCAACTCACCCAGCTCGGTCCAGATCTGTTGGGCGCCGCCGTCCTTGCGATAAACCATGCCACGGCGGTCGATCACCTCACGCGGTACGCCGTTGATCAGTGCCCAGCTACGACCGGTTTCCGGCTCAGGCAACTCGTACGCCAGCTCAACAGCATTACCGGGTAACTGGATGCCAATGCCCGGCGTGACAATGAACTCGACAGGCCCGGACAGAGCGCCCGAGCCATCAAATAGATAATTGAACATGAAGTGCCTCAGATGAGTTTGATGCGGCCGGGATAGGCGATGTTGCGCGGGCGGGATTTGAAGGCGTAGAGCAAAACTCCTGCGGTATCCCTCTGGTAAGTGGTATTCACCGGAAAGATCGGGCCGCCATTGACCAGCCCTGTAACGTATTGCGGTTCTTCCCGGGTATCCGCGCCAAAACTGGTCAGGCTATCTGACCAGTACGCGCCCACAGCGCCTGCGCCATTGGCACCTTGCGCATAGGAATGCGTCGATCCAGTCTGAAAAGTACCCATCGCCCGCCCGCCATCCACACCACGACCTTCATCCAGAACCCGCAGAAATTCCCCTCGCCCTTCGGGACCACGAAAGGTCGTCGCACCGTCACCCGTGGTCCATTTCCCCTCGGAGCCCACGCGTAAGGCTTCAGTCCCCAGCATTCCCGATTGCTGGGCGTGATCCCACAGCCACGGCCATTCCGCACGCTTCATCACGGTGCCATTCAATGCACCGTATCCACCGGGACTGAGCATCAGGGTCGTCTCGAAAAACGGCCGCCCCAATGGCGTATTGTCGAAACGACCGACCGGCCACCAACTCCCCGCCCCATCACTGCGCAAATGCCACCAGTCACCGCCGCCCATCAATACGAAGAACGGATAACCGCTGGCCGACAGATGGGTGTGAAAACGAATCCCGTCGGTACCGGACGCCTGGATGACCATGCGATTACCGCTGTTGTCCACCCGCCGAACAATCACGTCGCGCACACCGAGTGCGGCGTTGGCCGGTGGCAGCAGCAAAGTCACAGATCCCGGGCTGCCGTCGATCAGCACCAGGCCAAGCTCGGCCTCGGTCAGGGTTTTCGATGCGGCCAGTCGGGTGATGACCGAACGCATCGGGCTCGCTCTGCCGATGATCGACTGAATCGCCTTGTACAACTGACCGGTGTCGGCTTCAGAAGCCACCAATCCGCCGCCGTTGATCACACTCAGGATCTCCTGAGTCACGCTGTTGCCCCACACCGCCGGAATCAACGAACCCGGCGTGCCTGCCACAGGGTTTTCATCGACAAAGCGGCCATCGACCAGGCCGACGCTGGGGACGCTTTTTGGATAATCCATAGTTAACTTTCCTTTACCTGGAACATTGATGGGCGATGCCGACAATGCAGCATCCATTCACTCGGCAGTCATCCAGGCAGGCTTTTTCGGTCGAGAGCGTTTGGAGGGAAATTTCTTCGCCTGGGGCCACTTGCGTAGCGCCTGCAGGTAATTCAGCAGGGTCAGATATTCAGAGTCGGATAGCGTGGTGGCTTTCATCAATTCCACTTCGTCCCGATGGCGATCACGCAACCAGACCACGCGATCAAATTCCTTGTCGCGCCATGCCTTTGCTTCGATCAGCGCTTCCTCGCCTGAAAGGGGCGTCGACTCGATCAGTATCGGCAGACCTTGCTCGTCATGGGACCGCTCGGTTCCGGCTGCAGGGTTAGCAATAACCGACTCGTAACGCTCGTCGTCAATTTCAACGGCATCGCCCGGGAGGCTCGTGTGATAGCCCGACAAATAAGTGTTGCCAGTGGTGCGGCTATAGAAACGTTTCATTTCAGTTCCCCACTCCCAGTACAGTGACAAAACCGGTGCCACCGGAATTACTCAAAACCTGCACCTGGCTAGAATCAAAATAGGTCACCAAGGGTGGAGTGGTGATATCGAAATAGGGTGCGTTTCCGCCGTGCGAATAACTCGCCCAAGTAGCGGCACACTGGGTCTTGAAAGCCACCGGCCAAGGTTGGGCAGCATAGGTTTTATCTGCAGCAATGGTGATCAGGACCCACTGGATCATGAAGCCCCCCAACCAACTCGGAAAGGCGATATAGCCGTTCGCGCCAATGCTGTAGGAAACACCAAACCGGAGCTTTTTCGGTGTGACGATGGCGGTGTCGTCAGTCCCCGCATTGACTTGGCTTTGGGTCGCGATCCGCGCCCAACCCAAAACCGTTTCAGTGGCTTGAACCACTTTCTTTTCGATCGCTTGGAAAACGCGCTGCGGCGTCATCAGACGGCTGCTGCTGGTACCTGCTTCGGCCTCATCCTTGCTCGCCAAAGAATCATTTTTGTTCTTCTCGACAATCGCCGAAATCGCCAATCTCAGTTGCGTGCTGTTACCCTCGTCAGGCACAAGTCCGGCGGCAGTGATCGTGTTGATGATTTCATCGGTAACGCTGTTGCCCCATCGCGCCGGAATCAGCGACCCCGGCGTCCCGGTCAGCGGGTTTTCATCGACAAATTTCCCATTCACCAGACCGGCGCTGGGCACACTTTTCGGATAATCCATCCCGTCATTCCTCCCTAGTCATAATTGATGTGCACTTTGGTATGCGCCGGGGCACTGCGGTGGATCAGGCACTCCAGCGCCGAGCCCGGGTTGACGCCGAAGCGCTCGCCCCAGTAGCTCGCACCATAGCGCCGGCCGAGCAGCAGGCGGCCGCCGGTGTTGAGGGTCCACATGAATTGCGCTTCCCAGGTGCCCCAGTGCGCTGCGCCGAAACGCGCGCGGCCCATACGCGGGGCTTCGTGCTCGGTGATGCTGGCGTTGGGGTAGCCCTGGCTTTTGGCGATGTCGAGGTAGTAACCAACGGCCTGGCTGCCGACCGCAAGCAAGCGCCGGCGTACCGCGAGGCGGCGGTCGTCGAACAGCGGTGTGGCGCCCAGGCACGGGTCGGGCAGCTCCATCACCCGTTCCCAGTCCGGCACCAGTTCGCTGACGCCCGCCGGGTCCATCTCGTTGAGCAGGTCGGCGGCGCGGGCGTCGAGGCGCGCCAGTTCGACGGCCACGCCTTGCAGCACTTCCTCAAGTTCCGGGACGCGTTCCGGGTCCCACGCTGGGCCGCTCGGCAGCAACGCGCGCAGCTGCGCCTGATATTGCGCGGCGGTTCTTATGCCCCCCATACGCAACCTCCGAAGGTCAGCAGTTCGCTTTGCCCGGCAGGCACGTCAGCGGCCGGCGCGGTCAGCGTGTGATCGTACTCACCGCCGGCGCTGCTGATGGCTTCGCGGATATGGCTGATCAGCAGCGGCACACCCAGATCGGCCTCGCGGTTGTGCAGGTCGCGCAGTTGCGCTTCAACGGCGGCGCGCACAGCAGTGGTGTCCGGGTTGACGCTCTTGAAGCGATACACCACCGGCACCTGAATCGGCCGCTGCACGTGTACTTCCGCCGTCACCGGACGCAGCGGTTCGATGTACTCCTGAACCTCCGCCAATTGCTCATCGTTGGGCACCGGTTGCGGGTCTTCGTCACGCATGATGAACACCGTCACTGTGCCTGGCCCGAGCAGGCCGCCACGGCACCAGGCCCGCGTCACACCCGGCACTTCCAGCGCCCAGGTTTCGTAGTCGCTCGCCGAACCGCCGTGGGGTATCACTCGATAAGAACGGATCACCCGCGAGCGCAACGACTCCAGGCTTTCTCGCGCCACGCCGCCACTGAGGCCGGGCGCGAGCACCACAAAACTGTTGCCGACCACGCCGGCGATCGGCTGCACCGGGTTCAGCGCCAGACCGGCGTCGGCATTGCCCAGGCTGCCAGCATCCAGCGCCGCGATGGTGGTGGTGTTGCTGCCATTGACGGTGGTGCGCGCGGTGGTGACTTTGTAGGTACGGCCATCGCTCGCTTGCAGCAGCGTGTCGACATCCAGCACCGCACCGGCGGTCGCGGTAAAACTGACGCTGCCGGTGGCGACTTGCGCCGGTTTGCGTGGCTGGTTCAGGCGCAGCGCGGCGATGCGTTCCAGGGTCGATTCGTCGGCTTTGTCCGGCAAAATCTGCTCGGCAATCCAGTCGAGATAACCGTACAGGCCATACGCGGCGCCACCGAGGGTGCGGGCCAACACTTGCGCATCGGACTGGCGCAGCGAATCGCCGGCCAGGTCGCTTTGGGTGCGCTTGATCAGCACCGGCAGCGAAGGGGTTTCAAACGGCATAGATCACCTGCCAACTGTTATCGGGGTTGATGTCCAGACGTTCGCCGTCGGCCAGGGTCAGGACCGTGCGCAGGTTCAGGCGCTGGGCGTCGAGGCGTTCGCTGATGATGTCGATGGCGCTGCAGTGGCCGTCGTCGATCAGCCATTGCAAGGCTTCGCGGGCATAGAACTCGGCGTCCATCTGGGTCTGTCGAGTCAGCTTGACCCGACGCAAAAGCCACAGCCGCGAACCGATGCGATCGTCGGCGACGGTGGGAAAGCTGTCGCCCCACCAGCCGAAGCGCTCCTCGTCGTCGAGGGCGTCGTCATCGGCGGCGCGGCGCCAGGTGAACAGGCTGATGAGCACGGCGCGGGTCAGTGCGGCGTGGAGGTTCTGGCTGACAAGCATTATTTGCCTCCTGCCGGCGCACCGGTCTGGCCGCTACCGGCCTGCACGCCAACGTGCACGTGTTTGATCTGGCTGATGCCGCCGGCGAGTTGGTCGCCGGTGGAAACGATCTTGCCGGTCTGGTTGATCACCGGCGTGTCGAAGTTCACCGCGCTGCTGGCGCGGATGTTCAGGGTGGCGGTTTCGATGTCGATGATCCGCCCGCGCTTGAAGTGAATTTTGTCGCCCTCGTCGGTGTAGATCGCCACTTCGCCAGAGGCCAGCGACTGCAAGCGATAGCGGCGGTCGGCGACCACCAGGGCGATGGCGTGAGACCGGTCACCGCCGAGAAACGTGACGATGCCTTCGGCGCCGGCCAGCGGGTTGCTGGTGAAACCGTAGGGTTCGAAATGCTCCATGTCGTCGTTCACCTCGCCGGCGGTGAGGCGCATTTGCAGCGATTGCAGCTTGGATGCCGAATGGGCGAGCACGACAGTGCCGCGCGCCAGCAGGCGTGTCAGTAGGCTCATGAATTGTCCTCAGGGAGCAGACCCGACACGGACAACATGTGGGAGCGGGCTTGCTCGCGAAAGCGGTGGGTCAGTCAATGGGATGTTGGAGCTGCTGACGCTTTCGCGAGCAAGCCCGCTCCCACAGGGGTTCGGTGTCAGGCTCAGGTTTTTTTCGGAGGCGTGGGATCAGGATCGAAGGTATGCGGTGGCGCCACTTGCAGCGTGGTCACCGAGCCTTGCGCCGAGAGCGAATAGGTGACTTTGGAAATCAACATGTCGCCGTCGAAACCGAGCACCGGATCCGTGACCTTCACCAGCGTGTTGTGGCGCCACAGATCGCCATTGGACTGACGCCAGCCCTGCACCTGATAGGTGGTGGTCTGCGCCCGGCCCATGCGGGTGGCGCTTTCCCATTGGGCGCGTTGCTGGGCCAACTCGAACGTCAGCGCGGTGCCCTCGTTGATGATCGTGGTGCGGCGGCGCTTGAAGCTCAGATCAGCCGCGCTGGATTGAACCTCGCTGACGGCCGCCCCGCTCTTATTGTCCGAGCCTTTCTGCTGACCGATCACTCGGTATTCAGAAAACACCTGGCTCTGATCCATCGGCGCGTTCGCCGACAGAATGTTCTTGCCCAACTCCAGCGCGTCACTGGCCCGACCACCACTACCGGGCTTGGCCAGCACCAGCCGGCCTTGCTCGTCATCAGTGGAAAACACCCGGAACAGCGAGAGCAGACGATCGATCGACTGGAACACCGTTTCGCCCGGCACGATGGTGTGTTTGGCGAGCCGCGCGGTCTCGGGAATTTCGTTGACCACGTACAGCGAGTATTCCGCCGCCAGAGCCTGGACGATGCTCAGCAGCGGTTGCTCCTGCCATTGGTTCGGCCGGTTGGTGGCTGCGCAATCGACCAGATCCTGAGTCTTGGAGCTACCCTCGATGCTCAGGCTGATCTGGCGTCCGTCGTAACTGATCGGGGCCTTGAACACGTAGCCAGTGAGCACCAGGTCCTGGCCGATTTTCACTTCGCACGGGTCACCCGGTTTGATCCGTTGATCCACCGTCTGCCCCGGCCACTGCCAGGTGATGTCGAGTTTGAAGGTGCGGAACTGGCGCTCAAGATCGGCGGTGATTTCCACGCTTTTCCAGCCGCCGTATTCCATGTTGTTGACGGTCAGCGTGACATGGTTATCCATCTCGCTCATGGCTCACTCCCTGGACACTTTTACGTCGTTGGGAGAAAAGCCCGGATGGTTCATCGCGTTGCTCTGCGTCACTTGAGTCACCCGTGTGGCATCGGCAAATTGCTTGTAGGCCACCACCAGCGCCGGCAGGCTTTCCTGAAACGATTTGGTGACCTGGCGCACACCGGATGACGCCACTGCCTTGAGATGCGCAATCAGCGCTTCCTTCACATCGTTGATTGCCTGGTGATGTTTGGGATCGGCCTTGTCCAGCATCGGGTCGATTGCCACCCCGACCGCCTTCTGCAGTGCTTTCATTTCTTCGGTCACCGGCACTTCCTGACGAGTCACCGGTTGATCCGCCTGATGCGCCACCGAAGGTGTCGACGACAGCTTCACCGCCGGAGTCGCCACCGGCATCGACGCCACCCATTGCGCGACTTTGACCAGCACCGTGTCCTGCACCAGATCGGCCATGGCTTGTGCCGCCGCGTTGGTGTCCTTGCCGGTGGTGATCTTCGGCGCATCAGCCTTGCGGATGGCTTCGAGTTGTTGGGACACGTCGGCAATCACGCCACGGTAGCCCTCCTTCGCGAATGCCTTGAGTTCCTTGATATCGCCGAGCAAGCCTTTGAACTCCGCCGCCACTTCCTTGGGCAACTCCTTGACCGCTTTGACCAGTTCGGTGATCTGCCGATACTGCTCGATCAGCGGTTTGAGCTGCTCTTTGATCACCTCATACACGCCGGTCAGGCTGTTGCGCAGATTGGCGATGCCGATCCGCGCAGCCTTGATCAACGTCATCGCCTGCTCGAAGCGCGCCACCGCCGAACCCAACAAAGTGTCAGCCTTGGCCAACAGAACTTTTTGCGTACTGACCGTGGCGGTCGGAAACGGCAACGGCCGGTCCGGGTAAAACTTCAGGCTGAACGTCACCAGCCCGCCGTCCTGGCGGGTGTGGGTCATGTCGCATTCGCCGACTTTGACTTGCAGGCGTCCGAGCCACGGATGCACCAATTCACCACTGCCCGCCTCCAAGGCCTTGAGCAGCTTGTCGCGCTGCTCCAGACAATCGGCGCCGATGATGAACGCCGTCAGGTCGTGGGTCTTGGCCTGCTGGCCGAGATCCTCGAAATACGGCAGGTCGCGTTGCGGGTATTCGTGCAACTGACCTTTGCGACCGACCGGGGTTTTCGCCTGATCGATCCAGAATCCGACACCGCGAAACGATGCCGGCAACAAACGGTCACGCCAGTTCATTGGAACCTCCTGCCGACAGCGAGCGATAGCCGATGCGCGAAGACAGCGCCAGGCCCGGTTGATTGGTTTGTGGTTGATCGGTGCGCAGCCCCGCCGGTGCATTTTCGAAGCGCACGGTCAGGCCGCCTTCGAGTTGCGTACGGTTGTTGGCCGCGCTTTGCTGGATCAGGGCGCTGGAGGTTTGTGGCAGCGATCCGCCTTGCAGCGTTCCGTTTCCAGCAGGGGCGCTACTCGCGCCAAAGAATGCCGGCGCCAGCTCACCCTTGCCTTCGGCATTGGTCTGGCGCTGCGCCTGGGTCAGAGTTTCGACCTTGCCGGTGACCTTGGCGATCAACCCGGCGAAACCTCCGTCGAACAGCTCCTTGATCGGCGCGATGACGGTTTGCAGCTTTTGCCACAACTCGCCGAACCACCCGACAATCGGCCCCCAGCTCTCGATGATCTGATCCAGAGGTTTCCATTCGAACAGGGTGTGCAGAAAGTCCACGACCGGTGCAGACGCCGCCAGCACAACATCCCACAGCGCCGAAAAGACTTCGCCGACCGGCTGCCAGTACTGCGCAATCTGCTCCAGCGGCGACCACTCGAACAGGCTGCTGAAAAAGCCTTTGACCCGCTGCACTGAGGTTTGCAGTGCCGTCCAGATCGGTTCGAAGTACCCGACGACACCACCCCAGGCGCTGGTGATCATTTCCATCGGGAAATAATCGAACAGTGCCCGCAATGTATCCCGGGTGCTTTGCACCGCCGATTGCAGAGTCGTCCACAGCGGCTGGAAGTACGCAACAACTCCGCCCCAGGCGCTGGTGATCATCTGCATGGGCGAGAAATCGAACAACGACACCAGAAACTCTTTAGCCGGTTGCGCGACTTTTCGCAGGCCATCGAACATCGGCTCGAAGAACCTGACAACGCCACCCCACGCACTGTTGATCATTTGCATCGGCGAGAAGTCGAACAGGTTTCTGAGGAACGCCATCACCGGCACACTCAAGGCCTTGAGCAGTTCCCAGATCGCCGAAAACAGCCCCGTCAGCGGCGCCCAGTTTTCCAGGATCATGCCGGCGGGCGTCCACGAGAACACCGATTTGAAGAAGTCGATGACCGGCGCAGTGACGGCTTTGACCTCGTCCCACATGCCCGAGAAGAATCCCACGACCGGTGACCACAGCGCCGCCAGTGCATCCAGTGGTCGCCAGTCAAGAATCGAGCGCAACGTCGCCATCGCACTCGCACCGATGTTTTTCACGCCTTCCCACATGCCTTTGAAGAACGCACTGATCGGCGTCCAGTTGGCATAGATCAAACCGGCCGCCACCGCGATGCCCATGGCGATGAGCATGATCGGATTGGTCTTGAGCACCATGCTCATGACATCGAACACTTGCGTGGCGCCGGTGACCGCGGTCTGCATCGCCGAGAAGGCGATAGCCCCCGCAGCCAGGCCTTCCACCAGTTGCGGGTTCTCGGCAAGCAGGCTGGCGACCTGAGTCAGCATTGGCTCAAGCCCGACGACCAACGCACCGACTGCCGGCACCAGCGCCGCGTCAACAGCAGCGGAAACCTTTTCCATCGACGCACTGAACACGTTCATGTTTTGTGCAGCGACTTTCGGCGCCGCAGGCAGGTCGACGGTTTTCGCCGTCTCGCTGACTTCAGTCAATTTGCCCTGAAACGCTGCCGCCGATTTGATCCCGTCCACGAACGGCGTGATCACGCTGCCGCCCTTGAACAGACCGCTGATATCCAGTTTGCCGAGGCCGGTCTGTTCGAGATTTTTCTTGAAGCTCTCGACCTTTACTCGCAGGGCGCCGAGTTTGGGCGACAGTTCATCGATGCCCGTGATCAGCACCGGTGTTTGCACTTTCTTTTCTTCGTCTGCCATCACTGCACCTGCTGCATCGCATTGATCCGTTGCGCGTGCTCCAGCGATTCGCGGAGCACATCCAGTGGCCTGGCCATCATCTGTTCGGGGTCAACCTTCCAGAACCAGGCCAGGTCATAGGCGACTGCGATCAGGTCGGTGATGGCTCCGACGCCGCACTCATGAAAAAACTCGCAACGGCCCAGCTCAGCGCGTTGAGGTCAGCCAGATCGAGCTGGTTGACCGACGACGGCGGGATGCCGGCGCATACGGCGATGTATTTGGCCGCCACGTCCATGTCGAGGCTGACTTCTTCGCTCTTGTCGATCTTGTACGGCAGCGCCTTGATCGCTCGCACTTCCTGCACCGTCGGACGGCGCAGGACGAGTTCGGTCAGGGGCTCGCCGTGAGCTTCGATCGCAACCTGAAGCTTCACGGCGCCGCTCATTGCCAGGTCCCCTTGATGCCTTCGAATTTCAGTTCGATGGTGGCGTCATCGCCCTTGGAAACCGGCTCCTCAACCAGATAGGCACCGGCCAGCACGTAGACTTTGCCGTTGCTGAATTCGCAGGTGACGGTGATGTCGGTGCCTTCGATCAGCTTCTTCAGCGGGAAGTCGGCGGTGTGCAGCGCGGTCACTTTGAACGACGGCGCGATGTCGGTTTCCTTGTAGAAACCCGGTACGACGGTTTCGCGTTTGACGGCCATCAGCGAGGCTTCGCAGCCGCCGTTGATAGTCAGTTGTGCACCGTCGACTTTGACGTAGCAGGTGCCTGCAATCACTTGACCCATGGTGTTACTCCCTTCAAATAAAAAAGCCCACCGAGGTGGGCTGAATGCTTACGGCCAAACGCGGCGATCAGGCCGCGTCGTCGTATTGCAGACGGAACTGGTTGAGCAGTGCGAACACGCGCAGACCGTTGATGTAATCCGGCGGGAACAGCACGTTCACGCGGCTCGGATCCTGTACGTCGCGCTCGACGATCAGGTGCTCGGCGAACAGCTCGGCGTTCTCCACGTGGCCTTCCAGTTCCAGCTTGGCGTACTGCGCGATCAGCTCGCCGCGAATGGTCGCCGGAGTGACGATCGGCTGGCCGGCGCCGAAACGGGTGCCGTCGGAAGCCAGTTTGTGCCGGCCGTACTTGCTGGTGATCACGCTTTGCAGACGACGCACGATGAACGCCGACTGGTGCATGGTTTCGCTGTCCAGGTAGGAGTTGTCGGCCTGACCGTAAGCGTTCTTCTGGTAGGTGGTGATCGAACGCTGAATGCGCACGTAGCCGCCTTCGTAGTAGGCGGTGGCGATGCCGTAGTTGAGCAGCGACTGACGCTCGGTCAGGGTGAAACGCTCGCTGGCCGGCGCCGGATCAACGCCCGGCAGGCTGCCGCTTTGGGTCGGACGGCTGGCATCGGCAGAGATGAACACCGCGGTGCGCGCAGCCAGTGCGGCAGCTTGTACCCAGAACGGTTGCGGTACGCCCGGCTCCAGCGCCTGAATGGTCATGTGCTGATCGTTACGTGCCTGGCCAGCAGCAACCAGCGTGCCGACGGTGCCGCGCTTGGCGCTGTAAACGTGACCGAACAATTGCTTGGCCCAGGACCAGCGACCGGTGCTGTCATCCATCACCGCTTGCCAGGTGTTGAGGGTCGACAGATCCGACCACGGCAGCGCGATGAACTCGAACGGCTCGTCACCCAGTGCAGCCACGGCTGCGACCTGGTCCGGCACGCCGGCGCCGCCGGTCATGGCAGTGATCGCGGTCGTCAGGCCGGCCGGGGTCTCTTCGCCGTTGCTCTTGCCCAGGCGATTGAACTGCAGGCTGATGTCGTTACCGCTGTCGCCGGTCCATTTGGCGGTCAGAGTGACCACGCCTTCAGCAGCCGCCGCGCTGACCGGCAGATCGGCGGTGGCGTTGATTTTCTGTGCCAGTGCGGTAGCCGCTTGAGCAGCGGTGGCACCGTTGACCACGGTGGCCTGCACACGCACACCAGCGACGTACAGGTTGAGCACGCCAGCCTGAGTCGCAGTGCCAGTCAGGGTCAGCACGCCTTTGGCGATGGCGCCTTCAGCGTTGTGCAGCGGCAGGCACCAGATCTCGCCGATCGGGTCGGCCTTGCGGAAGGTCTCATACATCGAGGCGAGCATCGAGCCCTGACCGCCGATGCTTTTTGCCAGCGCGACGCTGGAGACCAGCACCAGTTTGCCGACTTCAGTCGGGGCGATGTTGTCGTTGACCTGAGCGACGATCAGACGGCGCATGGCCGAAGTCGCACTATTGGCGGCCGAGTTGTCCATTTCGGCATAGAACAGCGGTACACGAATGTCCGCGGGGATGTTGCTGAATCCGATCGCCATTATTTGGCTCCCTGTGCTTTGACTTTTACGGTTTTGAGAGTGATATCGCCGTCGGCCAGACGTCGGCGCCACCAGGCGCTGTCCAGCACTTCACGGCCTTCTTTGGGCAGCAGATCGCCCGCTTCCGGGTCAGGCACGGCACGGCCAGCGGCCGGCAGTACGGTGATGCGATTGCTCATGGGGTTACGTCTCCAGAGAAAGTCAGTTCCACGCGCCCGTCAGGGCCCGGGTGTTTCAGATTGGGGTCTGCCGGGTCGATCGCATCGACCCGCACGGTGACCCCGGTAAAGGACGACAAACCGTCCAGTTCACGTTCGTGCCAACTCTCCGCAGGCTGACTCGGCAGATTGCGGCCGAGCTGGAACTCGGTAAAAAAGCGCAGCCGATAGAAGGCCCGGCTGCTGTTGATCGAGACCATCTCGCCGCCGTCGTAGACGATGGCGCTGTAGTCATTGCCCGGTTTGAATCCCACCAGCGCGCGCCACAGTTCGGCGCGCAGGTCGTGCAACAGATCCAGCGCTTTTGTGCTGTCGCTGGCGTCGAGCGCCAGGACGATTTCGAAGCGGTCGCGGATCGGTTGTGCGGTGAGGTTTTGTGCGGTGCTGGTACTGGCGAGATCCGCCAGGGGCAGAACATGGGCCGAGGGTGTCGGCAGATCGGCGTTGCCTTGCAGCAACGCCAGATCGACACCCACCGCAATGTGATTGGCAAGCCCAGGGCATTGCCCACGCAGCTGCGTGAGGATCGGGGTGATCTTCATGGTGGTGTTCCAGAGTTGAAATGAGTTGCAGAAAACACCGCGAATCCCCTGTAGGAGTGAGCCTGCTCGCGATGGCGGTGCCACATTCACAATCAATGTGCCTGACACACCGCTATCGCGAGCAGGCTCACTCCTACAGGGGACTCGTGGGTGTGAGATCAGTCCTTGGCTTCGGCTTTCGGGTCGAGGCACGCGGCATCGATCACACAGCGATAGCTGTTCTCGCGATTGCCGCTGGCGGTGACTTTTTCGATCGACCAGCGCCCACGCATGAAGTCCGGCCAGGTCTCGTCGAGCAGCACAAGGCCTTCGGCGGCCAGCAGTGGATTGCCGGGGCAGGTGATTTTCACCTTGTATTTTTGCCGGAGCATCTTGCGCACTTCGCCTTCGCCGACGGCGATCGCATCGGCTTCGCTGGGTTGTTTCTGGCGGAGGGTCTTGAACGGTGCAAGTCCCGTTTCAACCCAGCGCAACACACCTGCAGCGCCATCCCAAAAACAGGTCTTGCAACCCTTGGTCTGCTCGCGGGCAGACTCCTCCAGCGTGGCGCTGACGAACGCGTGATCGCCGGGACGGTTGTTGCTGGTCACCGACAAGGTCACGTCCGCCAGCACCTGGCCCGACAACGATTTGGTCTGGCCGGGACGGGCCAGCACGTACACGTCGTTGTAGGGTTTGGTCACCGCGTTGTACTTTTTCGCCAGGCGCGTCAGAAAGCTCATATCGGTTTCGTTGGACTGGTCGACGTGATCGATCCTGATCATCGCCACCTCGGGCGCGACGCGCGGTGAAAAGCCATGGCTCGACACCAGCTTGCGAAACAGCGCACCCAAGGTGGTCGGGCCATGACTGGCCGTGCGACGTTGCTTGAATCCCGTCTCATCATCCTTGCTGAACGGCGCCGCCGTGGCCACCAGCGTCAGGCGGAACGGAAACAGCGTCGGCGTCAGGCGCGTCACTTTGAACTGGCCCTTGTCGACCATTCCCGACTCCAGATAACCGACCTCAAGGCCGATTTTCCCGCCCAGATCCGGCAGCCCTTCGAGGCCTTCAAGATCGATGGTCAACGTCAGTTGATCGGACTCGAAACCGGCAGCGTCGATGTGTTCCCAACTGATCAGACGTTGATTGAGCAGGGCCGAATGGGCCCCGTAAATGTGTATCGCCGGGGTGAAACCCAGTGCCATGCAACCTCCTTAATCCCACGCCGTAACCGGTTTGATCGCGGCCGGTTTCGCGTCGAGTTCCGGCAGCGTGACCCAGACGCCTGCTGGCAGGATCGGGCCGTGTTCGGCCAGGGTCGGGTTGAGTTTCCACAGAGCTTCTTCGGCGGCGTCATCACTGCGCCCGGTTTCGCGGTAGAGCAGCAGATTCACTGAATCACCGGCCACGCTTCGTACCTTACGCATTGTTGAACTCCGTTAATCCGACCACCCACTTGATCACCATCGCGGTGCCGTCATCGATGACCTCGCTCTGGTTCTCGTCGATGCTGTTGATCCGCCACAGACCCCAGTTGCGCCCGATACCGTCAATCAACGGCAACGGCACACGCTGTGCCTGAAGCGCGCGCAATTCATCGAGTCGATCCATGGCCACGGCATACATCGAGGTGCCGCTGATGGTCAGCGATTCCGCTTTCTGCCCGGTCTGACTGGACTTGGGTTTGCTGGTCAGGATCTGGATGTCGCTCCAGCCACCGTCGGACTTTCGCGCCAGCGTGCTGTAAGCAAAGTTGCGCGACAGGCCGAAGATGAAACTGCCTAGAGCCATTTGTTGTTTCATCAGTCGACTCCATCGGTCAGGGCTGCGTCACGGCGGGTGGCGAGGGGGTTGTTTGTCAGCAACGGCAGGAACTGCCCGTGGAATTGCCCGCTCAGTTGTTGGCCGATGATCGTACGAATCTGCTCGGCAGTATCTGGCGCCGGACAGGTGACCTGGATCAGTGGGGAGAAGGTGACTTGCTGGTTTTGCGTCTGCGCGCTCGGCAGTTCTTTGGCAACCTCTACCGGCGGGGCGAGTTGGTTCGGTGCAGGCGTCGCGAGTTTTTCACCCAATGCGCTTCCCCACTGATTGCCATAGTAGGTGCCAGCTGCTCCGCCAACCCCTCCACCGACAAGTGCCCCGGCAGGACCGGCGAAAGCCCCCAGGAAGGCACCAACGCGCGCCCCCAGGTAATTTCCAGCAACCCCACCCACCAGGCCGCCCGCTCCTCTAGCTGTTTGTTTGCCATCGGCATCGAGCAAGCCGTTGACCACGTCCATACCGGAGTCGAGCATCATCAACGGCATACTCAGAGGGCCAGCTACACGACCGATACGGGCACCTTGACTGACCAGACTTCGGCCTGGACCGGATGTCAGGTATTTAGCTCGGTCAAGCGCAACGGATCCCAGAGTCTTGGCATTGTTAAGCCCAGCGGAACCCCAAGTCTTGGCATTGTTCAGCGCAACGGAACCCCAAGCCTTCGCACCGTTAAGCGCTGCGGAACCCCAGGATATGGCAGTTGTGCCGACGAACTTGAGGTTGTCGATAGTGGTTGTCGTTCCTCTAATGCCCTTGGCCAGCATCGATCCAGCGACCTGCACGCCCTTGATACCGGCAATACTCAAAATCAACGTCCGCGCGAGCTCCGGTGACTCTTCAGCCATGCTGCTCAAGCCATCGGTCGCCCACGCCATCACCCCCGTGAGCCTGTCAAAATCAGGCAGCACAGCAGCGCCAGCGGAGCTAAGGAGACGATCTTTCTGAGCGGTGAAAATGTTCCAGCCCGTTTGCGACGTATCCGACAGCTTCAGCGCAGCCTGATTGACTGCTCCGCCCTCCTCGCCTCGCGCCGAGGATGCGTACTGCTGTTTATCTTTGACGAGATCAAATGCACCTCGCACATCAGCGCTGCGCTCGAGCATTTTCACAACCGGCTGGTCGATCGAAAAAAGCGTCATCGCCAGGCTGGCTTGCTGCTCGGGGGATTTTGTCTTCAGCGCTTCAAGCACCTTGAGAATCGCGCCGGGGGCGTCCCCTTGCATCTGCGCAGCGAGGGCCTTTGGATCGAGGTCAAGTTGAGCGATCACCGCTTTCTGACTAACTGATGCGTTGTCGCCCAACGCCAGCGTCGTGGTGATCCTCTCCAGTGCCACTCCGGCGTCAGCCCTGTTGACGTTGACATTGAGCATTGCCGCAGCAAAAGCCGCAGTCTGTTCGGGACTCAGCCCCGCACCTTTTGCCGAAGCGCCGTAGTTGCTGAGGATCGAACCAATGTCAGCCACCGTGGCACTCAATCGGCTTCCCAGCACGCTGGTGGCATCGGCGAGGTCGAGGGTCTTGGCTCGGTCGAGCCCCATTGAGGTGCGCCAGCCGATCAGCAGATCCGCAACATCCGGCGCCTTCATCTCAAAGGCTGTGGCCGTGATGCCAGTGTCTCGGGTGAAATCACTGAGGTCTTTTTGCCGAGCGGCTTCATTCTTCTGTTCGCTGCCAACTCCACCCTTGACACCGGCATACATCACGCCTGCCAGATCCAGCACCGTGGTACCGCCGGCTGCCACTTTGCGCTCGGCGGCCATTTTCTCCAACGACACCCGCAACGCATCGCGTTGATCGCCCTCAACGCCTGCAACCCGTCCCAGTCGCGCCATCGCGCTATCAAGGTTGATCGCTGGCTGCAGGTATTTGAAAGGTTGCGTTGCGCCATTGACGCCTGACGGTTTCGACTCAGCTCCCACGGCCGCGCTGCCCGCTAGTGCTGGCCGGTCATTGAGAGACTGTTGCAGCGAGCGCTGTGAAAGCAGCACAGCGTGTATCGATCCCAACACATCCCTGAGCTGAACCTGCTCGGCGGTCAGATTTCGCAATTCGCTGGTGGCATCGGCCAGCGCCAGGCTTAGCCCGGCAACACTGCCGTCAAAGTTCGAAGCAGGTGTTGCGGCTCCTGCTGACATCGTCGGAGCCATCAAGGCGGCAGTCTTGCTGGCCGTGCTCAATGCCCGGGTTTCTTGATTGACCTCAGCGAACGTCAACGCATAGTTATCATCTGCCATGCCGCTCTACTCCTGTTTCACGCCAAGGCGAGTGATCGCTATGTCGTAGCGGCGCAACGCCTTTTCGGCGTCCCATTCCAGAATCTCCGCCTCACTTACCGGGTAAATGAGCGGGACGATATCGAGGATTACTTCGATGTCGCGTTCCGAAAGTAGGCCGCCGGCTGGTTTAAAAAATCGTCGATGCGCACCTGCAATTGGGTCCAGTCAGGGACGCTCAGTTGGGCCAGATCGGGGATCATCAGGCCGGTGCAATGGGCAGTGATGAACTCGGCGCGTTCTTTGGCCGTTTTCAGTTTCTTCATCACTTTGGTGGCGCGCAGTGCGGGCATTTCCAGCGACAGCGAGGTCACGGTGCGGCCGGTCACGGCGAGCGGTTGCAGCAGTTGCACTTCGTCAGGATCGTCGGACTTTTCCGCGTCCTCGACCTGCTCCAGAAAGTACGACGCCGGACGGGTCGACATCTCGTGCACGTACTGAGCGATGCTCACGTAGTCCGGGCGTTTCAGCTGGTCGAGCTCCTTGACCGACAGGCCGGTGGCGAGCAGCGCCAGTTCGAAGAACTGATCGTCTTCATCATCGCCGGCGCGTTCCAGCGCTTCTTTCTGTGCGGCGTATAACAGTGGCTTGAGCTGAATCTGCTCGATCTGCGCGCCGTCGTCACCGGTGATCGGCGACAGCAGGTCATGCTTGGGTGGCATCCACGACATGTATGAATTCCTTGGTGATTCTTGAGGGGGTGTAGCAATCCCCTTGTAGGAGTGAGCCTGCTCGCGATGGCGGTCTTTCAGGCACATTGATGTTGAATGTGCTGGCCTCATCGCGAGCAGGCTCACTCCTACAGGGTTTGGGGTGTATCGAGGGTTACGGCATCAGCACCGCACGGCGCGCATCACCAAGGATGTCGACGCCGTTGAGCACGAACTTCTGGGTGCGTACGTCGATGTCGATCACCGGGATGCCGTTTTCCAGGCGGTTGTAGGTGCGGCAGGAGAAGTCCAGCGTCGTCAGGGCTTTGCCGCCCATTTTGATTGCGTCTTCACCCATGGTTTTGAGCTTGCCGCCGATGGTGTGATAGGTAAACCAGGTGTTGCCGTCCTGATCCTGACCGGCTTCACGCACGTTCAGCAGAATGTCGTCGCCCAATTTCACACCCATGGCGAGCAACACTTCGGCGCCCGTGCCCTGCAGCTTGATCTGAGCATTCAGCGGCTTGGCGCTCTTGGCCATTTCCTCAACGATGAAGCGCCCGCCCGTCATGTTCTCCATGTCGAAATCGATCTTCGGCGGAGTGAATTCCTCAACGGTCGCCGACAGCGGCAGGCCTTGCAGGGTGGCCGCGATGGCCTGTCTTACGCGGTTGGTAAACATTAGAGAACGTCCTCCAGGAACTGCTCGATGATTTCATCGCGGGCGTTGAGTTGATAAACCATGTGTTCGTTCGGCGCGTAGCGGCCATAGTCGATGACCACGTACCAGGTGCCGTTCTTGTACTTCTCGACGCTGTTGAGTTCCGGGTGCAGGTACACGCTGCCGCCAGGAATGGTTTCGTCGGCGACCAGGGTCTGCAGCCAGTCGTTGATGCGCTTGACCTCCTGATCCATGAACGACTTGGTCAGGTTCTTCGCCATGGCTTTCTGGCCGGCCTTGACCAGCTTGCGGCTGATCGCATCTTCAAGGCCGACGTAGCTGATGAACTTGCCGGTAATCGAACGGTTACCCAGCAGCGAGAAGCCACCGAGCACGGTGCGGGCGTAGTAGCTCACGCCGTAGCGGTTGAGCAGATCGCCTTCGGTGGAGGTGTCGAGGATGTTGTACTCAACGACGCGGGACACGTCTTCGGCGTAGGTCACCTGGTTGCCCGGGCTCTCCCACTGCTTGACCTTGGCCAGCGCGGCAATCGCCAGGCTGGACGGCGCGAGGAACACGTTTTTCTTCGCGGCTTTCGAGTACACGGCGGGCATGTTGTGCACCACCAGGCAACGGTCGAAGCCTAGGTCGGCGCCGCCCAGTTCCTGGCTGTAAGTCACTTGATCTGCGACCGAGGCATCCTTGCCGTCCAGCACCACACGGGCCTTGATGCGCTTGCCGAACGAGGCGAACTCGCTGGCCACCGCTTTGGTGCCGGTGAAGCCTGGCGCGCCGATGATGGTCAGGTCTTCCGGGACACTGCCCAGTGCCGCCAGACCGAGCTTGCGGCCGGTGGTTGGATCGACACCGCCGATTACCGCGTTGACGGTGTCGGCCGGGGTCGCGCCCGCCTCGACGATCACTACGTAGACCGGCACCTTGACCACTTTGAGGATCTGGTAGACGGCGTGATACAGCGTGCCTTCTTCAGCACCGGTCGGATCGAGCAGCGCGTGGGTGGTGAAGCTGTTGATGCGGAACGGTGCGTTGCGCGGAATCAGCGGATCGGCTTTCGGCGCGGTGCCGACCAGACCGATGACGTTGTCACCCAGGCCACCCATGGCCTCGGGGGATTCGGTGGCATTGACGGTAATGCCGTTGTGCTCGAAGTTCAGAACCTCAGCCATGGTTAGTCAGCCTTCTTGGCAGTGGCCTTTTTGGCCTGGGTGGTAGGTGTTTTCAGTTCCAGTCGACCGGCGCTGTGCAGGGCACTGGCCTCGACGTCGAGCAGATCAAGGTCTTGACCGACGCTCGACCAGTGCCCACCGCCGGTGGGGAATGGAACGAGCACGGTGTAGGTTTGGCGGGTTGCCATTTTTCGTTTCTCCATAAACGGGAAAGCCCCTCAAAGGGAGGGGCTTGGCGGGTGTTTAACCGGTAAGAAAACGCCCCGACGGTGCGGGGCGCCAATTGAAATTCAAAGGAACGTTATGGCGTCGGGCTTGAATCCGGCCAGCCTTGCAGAATCATTTTCTCTGTGCACTCTCCAGCTTCAACGGCTGACAAAAGGACTCGCTCGCGATCAAAACAATCTTGAACATGGGTGCGAACCAATGTCGCCAGCGCAATGAGCCTCGCAGCCTCCAATTCGACAAATCCCTGAGCAAACTTCCAGGCGCACTTGTAGGCCGGGTCGAGTAACGCCGCTATGACTGCACTGGCAATCAACGCTTGGCCGTCTCGTGTGGTATCGGCTGTATAGCCTTCAAAAAGCACACCAGAACTTTCGCGACGATAACGCTCAGCGGCTATCCGCTGTGCAAAATCAACTTTGACCTCAGCAGAAACCCGGGTAAGGACTCCGTCGATCAGGCACCAACGTCCAGTCGTGTCGGTCGCGGACTGAATCCAGAGTTCTTCACTGATGCGCAACGCCCCTTCAGGAATGTCGCAAACGCCCTGAATCAGGCGTTCCTTGATATGCCCGGACGCATCGAATGTCATGTATTTGTTAGTCATATTTTCCCCTTAGCAACCCACTGCCAGCCATCGAGTAGACGTACCCATAGAAGACCGAACCGTAAAACCAGCCTTGTTCAGAGCCCCCATCGCAACGAATCCGACTGCCCCGGAACCGGGGGTGTAGTCACTGAGCGCGACGGCTGAGAGCGCCGCAGAGGGAAACGTGAGAGGAAAAGCGATTGTTTGGTCAGTCGTACTGGAAACGATGCTGTACACCCCCCACTGAATAATGAATCCACCCAGCCAGGACGGAAAAACGCAGTAACCGATGCCGCTTTTCTGAAACTGAAAGCCCCACGTCAATTTTTTCGGCGTGACAATAACGCTGTCATCGGCACCGGCGTTGGTTTGTGCCTGGGTGGCAACTTTCGCTGTGCCTTGATTGGTTTCAGAAGCTTGCTGTGCGAGCACGGCAAGCGCTGCGATATCAATATTTCCCTGATTGATCGGCGCGTTCCAGGCCTTGATGCACCACATGACAGCCAGGTTGCGTGGGCGAGTTTCCGTCGCATTGCCGTAGTTATAGGTTCTCACGCTACCTATAGACAACTCCGCGTTATCGCCCCCGAATGTCGACCTTAGAGCCCAATCGGCTGCTGTGTCCTTCAGCACAACAGAAGGAGTTTCTCCATTGGGATCTATTGCCTGTCCACCTCCGGATCCTGTCGGAAGGTAATGACTATGCGCCTTGAGCGTATCCGTCTGATAGCTTCCGGCAGCTCGCCCTGTATCCACCCCTCGCCCATGGTCCCAGCCACGCAGAAACTCTCCACGAGACTCCGGCAAGCGGAAATTGCCGGTGCCCTCATCGCCCTTGTTGAACGTAGTGCCCAGGTACGCGGAGAGATCGGGATAGGCCGAAGTGCTCTGCACACTGCCATTGAGCTCAAGAAAGCCAGGTGGAACGATCCCCGTCGGGAACGCCATGACGGCGCCCACCGGAACGGCAGATCCGAGCCGGGACACTTCCTTGACCAGTGCCGCTACGTCAATGTTTCCCTGATTGATCGGAGCGTTCCAGGCCTTGATGCACCACATGACGGCAATATTGCGGGGGCGGGTTTCCGTGGAAGTACGAGCCACCTTTGAAGCATCAAAGATCACACTGTGATAAGCGTCTTTCTGGGTGGTCTGCGTTAAAGACTTGCTCATGTTGCCCAAGCCGAACACACCATTTGCGGTGGTGATATCGAGATAGCCATCAAAGATGCCGTAGAGGTTCTGCAGGGTGTCAGTCTGAGAACTGCCGATTGCCCGACCGCCATCGATGCCACGTCCATGATCCCAACCGCGCAAGAACTCCCCACGCGCCTCAGGCACCCGAAAATTCCCGACACCCTCATCACCCTTGTTGAACTTGCCACCCAGATAGGCGCTCAAGTCAGGGTAGGTCGCGCTGCTCTTGACGCTGTTGTCCAGCTCCAGGAAACCCGGTGGCGGCGTATCGACAGGGAACGCGACAATCGAACCCACCGGCAAAGCGGAGGCCTTGGCAATCAGCGCTTCGACTTCAGCCTTGGTGTAGGAGTCCTTGATGCCGAAACCGGCCAGCGTGTCGGGATTCGAGCCGGCCGTCGCACGGCCATATTCGTCGACGCTCAGACTTTTGTAGGTGCCGGCGGCAATCCCGGTGCGCCCTGCCAGCATCTTGAATGTCAGCGCGGTTGTGCCAAGAGTGATCGGCGCATTGGTGGTCAGGTGCCACAGCGAATCGCCGTTGAGCGTACCCTCCTCCACCATCACCGTCAGGCCCGGTGTGACCTTGGCGCTGACGTTGGCATCGTTGGCCCGAATCCAGTCACCGTTGGCGACGATCCACAGACCGTTGTCCTTGGCCAGGGTCTGGTTCGGCAGCAGCACGCGGTCGCCGGCAATCACCGCCACGCCGTCGATCTGCTGCGCACCGTTCAACACCACGTTGGCGGTGGCGGCGACACGTACCGATTGCTTGCCGTCGAGTTTGCCGAGTTCTTCGGCGAGGTAGCTCATGACCCACGCACGAGTGGCCTTGACCACGGTGTCGTCGATCAGCAGCGTCACCAGCGAGGCATTGCTGGTCTCGAAAATCGAGCGGATGTAGAACTCTTTGCCCGAGCCGGACGTGGCCAGCACCGGTTTGAACGACTCCGGGTATTTGATGATCGCGTAGAGAATGCCGGTGTCGGTCCACAGACCGGCTTCACGCACGTACCAGCCACCGACGTCCGGCGGGATGGTGACTTCGGCGAGCAGCCAGCTCGGATTCTTCTCGTCCTGGAACAGCGCATTGAGCGGCCCGCGCCAGACTTCGCGCTTCAGCGCGGTGGCGGTCGCGGCCGGGTTGTAGACCGAGCCGCCGCCGTCGCCGACGGAAATCTGCGTCAACTTGATCGGCAGGCCCGCGGCCTTGCACGCCGTTTCGTAGGCAATCCCTGCGTTGGTGAGCAGGGTGTAATAGTCAGCCATTCAGGCCCCCTGAGGATAAATAGTGGATGTTTCGACGGTGTACATCGCGGCGGTAATGAACGCCTCGCCAGAGGTTTCGAGTCCCTCGATGAACACCGGATAAACCGTCGTCAACTCACCGCAGAAAGTCGCAGCGGCGATGCAATGACTGCCAAACGCACTCAAGCCAACCGTCACCGAAAGGATGTCCCGTTCGCTCTTGGCATCCGCCAGACGCCGGTCGAGACGGGCGTCGATTTCTGCGCTGTAAGG
Source organism: Pseudomonas fluorescens (assembly GCF_004683905.1). NCBI lineage: Bacteria > Pseudomonadati > Pseudomonadota > Gammaproteobacteria > Pseudomonadales > Pseudomonadaceae > Pseudomonas > Pseudomonas fluorescens. The sequence continues at coordinate 1,319,512 of NZ_CP038438.1, read as the reverse complement.
TTGGTCGCTGAAAGCGCGCACGCTGAAGCTGTAAGGCATACCGGGCGGCGTCTGTTCGTACCAGGCGCGTACTTCGGGGCGAAGTTGCAAACCCTTGGCCGCGTTTTCCAACGCCTTGCGAGTACCGGCCTGGCGCGCGGTGGGCCAGGCCAGTTCGACGGTCAGGCGCTTTTCCGCTTCCGGTGCGCTGGTGCTCCATTCGGCGACGCCGCGATCCGCTGCCAGATACGGCAGAAACGCCACCGGCGTTTCGTTCGGATTCATCAGCTCGGGAAACGGCGGCGCGATGCAATCAAGCAGTGCGCCGAAGCCCAGATCCAGCCCGCGCTCGAGTGCCGAGCTGTTGGCCGGCAGCAACGTCGGGCTATGCGTTGGCTCACTCATAGCGTCAGCACCTCGACCTCGACCGCCGTGCAGTACGGCGCCTGAAACGCCGTGGTGACGATCGGCGCCAGCGGTTCAAGAATCTGCAGTTGCACGGCGCCAGCACTGTGCAGCGTGTAGTCGATCCAGCTCGGATCGACCCGCCCTTCCAGGCGATGGCAACTGTCGGCGTAGGCCTGCAATTGTTGCTGCGCGGCGACTTTGGTCAGGCCCGAGTCGGGGCCGGAATTGATCTTGGCCACGACACGAATCTTGTAGCGCTGAATGTCGGCTGCCTTGACCGTGACCAAATCGGTTTCCGGTCGCACATCAGGGCGGGCGAAGTGCTGACGAACGCCATCCAGCAACGCTGCAGACGGAGTGCCATCGCCGTCTCGCGACAACACCGTGACCTGCACTTCGCCCGGCGCCGTGCGCCGACCATTGCCGTCCTTGACCTGTGCCGCCAAGCCGTCCGGGTTGAAGGTGTAGGTGACGTTCACCACACCGCCATCGCTGGATTCGACCTTCACCGTTGGCCGTTCACCGAGGGTGAACACCTCGCGGCGATACTGCATTCGCGAGCCCGCTGCCGGGGCGTGTGGCGCCAGGTAATAGCGCAGCCGGGCGTCGTCATCACTTTCATAAATCGGTGGTATTGGCGGGAAGGCTGCCGGGTCACCCGCATCGAGCAACTGTCGCTCCAGGCCCATGTCCGCCAGCCGTGCATCGAGGTTGCTGCCGGTCGCCCACCACGCCAGCATCTGCTTGATGCGGGCGTTGTATTTGCGTTCGTGGGTTTGCAGGCGCACGCAGAAAGCCTCAAGCGCCAGGGTCAGCAGTTCGCTCTCGTTGTCGAGGCTGGTCTTGAGTTTCGCCGCGCTTTCGGGCGCTCGGGCGCCGACGTACTCGACGACGAAGGTCTTGAACTCGGCGAGCAGGTCTTCGAAGGCGTCGACGGTGATCAGCGCCGGTTCGGCCAATTGGTTCTGGCCGGGGATCAACATGCTCATGTCACTACCTCGAAGGTCTGTTGACGGTTTTTCCAGGTGCCGGCGAAACGCAGCAGCAGACCGGCGCCCTGACGGCTGGCGACGATCACGCTCGGCTGAAAATCGCTGATCCCGTTCTGCGCGTTGTAGAACGCCTGAGCCGCGTGGCTCTGCGCCAGAAGCAGAACGTCGTCACCGAGGTTCTGCCCCAGCAGCGTGGGGATCAGCGAGCCATAAAGGGGCCTTTTTTGCCGGGTGCCCAGCGGCGTGGTCAGGGCCCGGGTCGCGCGCTGCACAAACTGCAGCCAGTCGTCGACCGTGGCCCCGGAGTCTCTATCGATTCCGATCATGGGAAGCTCTTGATTCAGGGGCTGATGACGCGGCCCTGGTGATCCACCAACGGGCCGCTGAAGTGCACGCCCGAGGCGTCGATGCTCAGGCCGACGGCGCCAAGTTGCAGGCTGATCAGCTGTGGAGTCATCGTCAGTTGCGCCGGGCCGATGCTCAGTGCAAGCGACTCGCGAGAACCGGTGAAAGCCGCCGGGCCGTTCTGCCAGTGCAGAATGTGTGTGGCGTCGTCGTAGCCGCTTTCACTGCCATCAACGTGCACCCGGCGCGTCAGCGTCGGTACCGTTGCCGTCGGTGGAAAGCGGTCACTGTTCAAACCAAACAACGCCACGCTTTGCGCGCCACTTTCACCGCTGCCGTAGTTGAGCAGCAGGCACTGCTCGCCCACGCTCGGGATTCGTGACTCGCTCTGCGCTCCGGCGCTGGGGTTGAAGAATTTGATGGCTGGCGTCAGCAATCCTCCGTGGTTGACCTGGCAGGTGTTGCTCGCCGCATCGACTGCCTGACAGACGCCGATGCGACAGAAACTCTCGGCGCGGCGGTGCAGGTCGTCGATCTCCGCTTCCATCTCCGCCAGCCGCTCGATGATCGGGCCCAATTGCATGCGCAGTAATGCGTCGAACATCGGTCAGGCCTCCAGCGCGGTGTATTGGTCCGGGTCGTCGATATTGCTGACTTCCCAGGTAAGGGCGAATTTCGGCGTGCCGAGCGGGTCGTCGAGCAAGGTCGGGCCGAGATAGAGGGTCTGGTTGAACGTCAGAGTCCAGGCTTTGTATTGCTGCTCGGCGCGTGTGAGCACTGACGGCAAACCATCAATGTTCATCGGCAGATCACATTGAGCGCCGGGCAGGCTCCAACGGTTGTCGGTGATCAGGTTTTTCAGTACGGCGATCAGATCGCAGGCGGCAAATGCGCTCGCAGAAAGTGCCGGAATGACTTGCAGCGATACCGTCATGACATGGGCAATTCGCCCGTCAGCGGCACGTGCACCGGGTGCATTACGGTCGAAGTCGATCAATGCCCAGGCCTGAGCGCCGGGTGCCGTGAAGTCGTCGTGATTGCCAACTTGCAAATTAAGGCCGGCGCTGTTGCGCAGGGTAGTCGCCATCGCCGTGAACAGCTGCGAAGGCTGCTGGATCGGTGCGGGCATGCATGACCTCCTTTTCAATTGTCCACGCGCAGCCCCGCCGCATGAGTTGTGCAGCGAGGCAAGAAAGTGTTGAGTTACTGTGGATCGCGCGGCGGGGGAACTTCGCAGACGCCAATACGCTTGGCGGCCCAGCGTTCGTAAAGACCGATGGCCACGTCGGCACCGGCCATGGCGGTCAGGCAACCGAAGGCACCAGCGGCCCAGATGGATAGTCCGGCGGCGTACAGCAGCATGATCGCCGAGACGCCGCAGATCATGCAGGCCCCGGAGCGCAGGGCCAGACGCCGCAGCAATGACCAGCCACGGGCGCCCTCCTTGTCGGCGCGCCACATTTCGCCGGACACCCCGCCCACCACGGCAAGGAGGATGACCAGCCAGATCGGCATGTCCGCCAACGCTTGTTGCTCGTTTGTCATGTCACGCCTCCTGGTTCTAGTTGATGAGTGTTGTGTGTTGGGTTCAAGCGATGTCTCTTCAGGTAGGCATTCCAAAAAGCCCGGCACTGAGCACCGGGCTTTTCAGTAATGCGCTCCTTCGCCTTCCTTCAAATCCTGTATCCGAGAAGGAAGCTGACTTTTCGGCGCTACTGGCGCGGTACGAGTCCATTCAAATTGTTTTTCCGACCGCGGTCCCTGCCCGCCGGATAACTGCTCTTGGTGCTTTACGCTGCACACCCGGGTCAGTTGCCAACCCTCTGAACCGTTGAGGCCGGTTCATCGCTGCCTGTTCTTGTGGAACTAAAGAGCTGTTGTTGCCAGCCGCTTTGTCGAGCGGCTTGGTGGCAAGAATATGCATGGATGCATATACAGTCAATGCATAAATGCATTTATTTATGCGCGAGAAATGCACGGACGCATGCAGACCGCATAAATCAAGGCGCCGAGGGTTTTGTTCAGGCGAAAAAAAACCCGCCATGAGGCGGGTTTTATGCGAAGGGGAGTACTTATCGAGCGTACATGCCCCACCAGAAGACGTGACCAAGGATGACGATCTGCTCGTCCTGCATATCCTGGAAGCTGTAGTCCTCGTCCGGATGTTCATCGCGGTTGAAGCTGCGCAGACGGATGCCGGTCGGCAGACGATAGAGCTGCTTCACGCGCAACTGACCGTTGTGGTTGATCGCGTACAGATCGCCATCGATGATATCGCCGATGCCGCACTTGCCGGCATTGACTCCGACCGTGGCGCCGTCACGCAACACCGGCATCATGCTGTTACCGCGCACCGTCACGCATTTGGCCTGGTCGAACTGCACACCGTTGTGGCGCAGGCTGCGCTTGCCGAAGCGCAGGCTAGAGCGTTCGCTCTCTTCGATGACGAATCTTCCTGATCCAGCAGCCAATTCAACCTCACGAAGAAAGGGCACCGACACCTCGTCGTCATCGACAGGGGTATCGTCGTCCCACAGGCTTATGTCCTTGAGTTCCGCATGCACGTCATCGCGCGCGCCACCGGTCGCGATCGCGACATCGGCGCGGCCACGCAATTGATCGGTGCTCACATTGAAGTATTCGGCGATCTTCGAGATATGTTTATCCGAAGGATCGACGATCTTCCCGCTGAGAATCCGCGAGAGCGTTGATTGAGGCACGCCGGTGCGACGGTGGAGCTCCGTGGGGGAGATCCCGTGCTGGTCGAGCAGTGCTCTTAAGACGGAGGATACGTTGCGTTTTTGCATAACGCGCATAGTGCTTGAAGTTTTTTCCGAAGACAAATGCTGATTTGCATAAATCGTGCATAAATCACAATTAAACGCAGAAAGTGTCAGCCGGCCGTCATGCCTGCGTCGAGCCGACCGCCCATGGTAACCTTGCGCCCATCGCGGAAAAGCCCGGCGGTTGCCCTCGCTTTTGCCCTACATCATTTAACGAGTTACCTGACAATCCGATGAATAAAGCCGTCTCCGACCTGTCCTCCCACACCCCGATGATGCAGCAATACTGGCGCCTGAAGAATCAGCACCCGGATCAGCTGATGTTCTATCGCATGGGCGACTTCTACGAGATCTTCTATGAAGACGCGAAGAAGGCGGCCAAGTTGCTCGACATCACTCTGACCGCGCGCGGCCAGTCGGCGGGGCAAGCGATCCCGATGTGCGGGATTCCTTACCACGCGGCGGAAGGTTACCTGGCGAAACTGGTCAAGCTCGGCGAGTCGGTAGTGATCTGCGAGCAGGTCGGCGATCCGGCCACCAGCAAGGGCCCGGTAGAACGTCAGGTGGTACGGATCATTACCCCGGGCACAGTCAGCGACGAAGCGCTGCTCGATGAACGCCGCGACAACCTGATTGCCGCCGTGCTAGGCGACGAGCGCCTGTTCGGTCTGGCAGTGCTGGACATCACCAGCGGCAACTTTACTGTGCTCGAGATCAAGGGCTGGGAAAACCTGCTGGCGGAGCTGGAGCGAGTCAACCCGGTGGAACTGCTGATCCCGGACGATTGGCCGAAAGACCTGCCGGCGGAAAAGCGCCGTGGTGTGCGTCGTCGCGCGCCGTGGGATTTCGAGCGTGATTCGGCGCTGAAAAGTCTCTGCCAGCAGTTTTCCACGCAAGATCTCAAAGGCTTCGGTTGCGAAACCCTGACCCTGGCCATCGGCGCTGCCGGTTGCCTGCTGGCCTATGCCAAGGAAACCCAGCGCACCGCCCTGCCCCATCTGCGCAGCCTGCGTCATGAGCGTCTGGATGACACCGTGGTGCTCGACGGCGCGAGCCGCCGCAACCTCGAACTCGACACTAACCTGGCTGGTGGTCGCGACAACACCCTGCAATCGGTGGTTGATCGCTGCCAGACCGCCATGGGCAGCCGTTTGCTGACCCGTTGGCTGAACCGTCCGCTGCGCGATCTGACCGTGCTTTTGGCGCGGCAGACCTCGATCACTTGCCTGCTCGACGGCTACCGCTTCGAAAAGCTGCAGCCGCAGCTCAAGGAAATCGGCGACATCGAGCGGATTCTCGCGCGTATCGGCCTGCGCAATGCGCGTCCCCGTGACCTCGCTCGCCTGCGCGATGCCCTCGGTGCCCTGCCGCAACTGCAAGTGGCGATGACCGACCTCGAAGCACCGCACCTGCAACGCCTGGCCACCACCACCAGCACCTACCCGGAACTGGCGGCGCTGCTGGAAAAAGCCATTATCGACAACCCGCCAGCGGTGATCCGCGACGGCGGCGTGCTGAAAACCGGTTACGACAGCGAACTCGACGAGTTGCAATCGCTGAGCGAAAACGCCGGCCAGTTCCTGATCGATCTGGAAGCCCGGGAAAAGGCCCGCACCGGTCTGGCCAACCTGAAAGTTGGCTATAACCGTATTCACGGCTACTTCATCGAACTGCCGAGCAAGCAGGCGGAATCGGCTCCGGCAGACTACATCCGTCGCCAGACGCTCAAGGGCGCCGAGCGTTTCATCACGCCCGAGCTGAAAGAATTCGAAGACAAGGCGCTGTCGGCCAAGAGCCGTGCCCTCGCCCGCGAGAAAATGCTCTACGAGGCGCTGCTGGAAGATCTGATCAGCCAACTGCCACCGCTGCAGGATACTGCCGGCGCATTGGCCGAGCTGGACGTGCTGAGCAACCTTGCCGAGCGTGCGCTGAACCTTGATCTAAACTGCCCGCGCTTCGTCAGCGAGCCGTGCATGCGCATCACCCAAGGGCGTCACCCGGTGGTCGAGCAAGTGCTGACTACACCATTCGTGGCCAACGACCTGAGCCTGGATGACAACACCCGGATGCTGGTGATCACCGGCCCGAACATGGGTGGTAAATCCACCTACATGCGCCAAACCGCATTGATCGTGCTGCTGGCGCATATCGGCAGCTTCGTGCCGGCGGCCAGTTGCGAGTTGTCGCTGGTGGACCGGATCTTCACCCGGATCGGCTCCAGCGACGACCTGGCCGGCGGCCGTTCGACCTTCATGGTCGAGATGAGCGAAACCGCCAACATTCTGCACAACGCCACCGAGCGCAGCCTGGTGCTGATGGACGAAGTCGGTCGCGGCACCAGCACCTTCGACGGTCTGTCCCTGGCATGGGCCGCCGCCGAGCGTCTGGCGCATCTGCGTGCCTATACTCTATTCGCTACGCACTATTTCGAACTGACTGTGCTGCCGGAAGCCGAACCTTTGGTGGCTAACGTGCACCTCAACGCCACCGAGCACAACGAGCGCATCGTGTTCCTGCACCATGTGTTGCCGGGGCCTGCCAGCCAGAGCTACGGCCTGGCGGTGGCGCAACTGGCCGGCGTGCCGAGTGAAGTGATCGTGCGGGCCCGGGAGCACCTGAGCCGACTGGAAGACACCGCATTGCCGCATGAAGCGCCCAAGCCTGCCGTCAAAGGCAAACCGGCGGTCCCGCAGCAGAGCGACATGTTTGCCAGCCTGCCGCATCCAGTGCTCGATGAGTTGGCGAAAGTGGATCTCGATGACCTGACCCCGCGTCGAGCGCTCGAATTGTTATATGCACTTAAGAACCGGATCTAAGCAGCAAAGAACCGGATATAACGCAAACGGCTTCAAGCTGTTAGAATCTCGCGCGGTTTGGGATGCTGCTGGCTAATAGCCTGGCTGGCAGACATCGCTCCCGAACCTGGCGACCCCAACCGTGAAGGGGCTACGCTGCCGCCGCCTGAGGAGAAAATTAGAAATGACCTTCGTCGTCACCGACAACTGCATCAAGTGCAAGTACACCGACTGCGTAGAAGTCTGTCCGGTGGACTGCTTTTACGAAGGCCCGAACTTCCTGGTGATTCACCCGGACGAGTGCATCGACTGCGCCCTGTGCGAACCGGAATGCCCGGCTGTCGCGATTTTCTCTGAGGACGAAGTTCCGGAGGATATGCAGGAGTTCATTCAACTGAACGTTGAATTGGCTGAAATCTGGCCGAACATCACCGAGAAGAAAGAATCGCTGCCGGATGCCGAAGAGTGGGATGGCGTCAAAGGCAAGATCAAAGACCTCGAACGCTGATCTGTCGCGCGTTACCAAAAGGCCCCTTGCGGGCCTTTTTGCTTTTTCGGATTTTACTTTTCTACAGGCAAAAAAAGGGGCGGTATGACCCGCCCACATTTTTTCCCTATTCCCTGTATTCCTTTTCATCGTCCTGATGAATCGCGTCCTGCGATGTCCGTTCCCCTCTTCCCTGAAGGGCGTGTCTGTCCGTCGACACAGTGCTGATACTAGAGAGTTCCCTGCCGAGAGCAATCGGCCCGGCGGGATGAAAATCGCTGTAATAAGCACTTCATATTAAAAAATAAGCATATAAATCAATTGGTTAAATACGACTCTCGGCAGTAGTCGACGTCTACCGTCCTGCAAAAATGGGGAACGCTTACGAAAGAGTAAGCCAAGGCTTACACCGCAAGACTACAAACGATGGAAATGCTGACCATTTGTCCGGCAATGAACTTTGTGGCGAGGGAGCTTGCTCCCGCTTGAGTGCGCGGCGCTCATGAATATTTGGGGTTGCTCCGCAACCCGGCGGGAGCAAGCTCCCTCGCCACAGACAGCATCCGGGCAATAAAAAAGCCCCGAACCAGTCGGGGCTTCTTGCGGCAGGCGTGTGAGGCGCTTACTGAAACAGCGACTCGCTCGACAGGCCATTCTTCTCGAGGATTTCGCGAAGGCGCTTGAGGCCTTCCACCTGGATCTGCCGCACCCGTTCACGGGTCAGGCCGATCTCCAGGCCTACGTCTTCCAGCGTGCTGCTCTCATGGCCGCGCAGGCCGAAGCGGCGTACGACCACCTCGCGCTGCTTGTCGGTCAGTTCCGAGAGCCATTGATCGATGCTCTGCGACAGGTCGTCATCCTGCAGCAGTTCACATGGATCGGTCGGACGGTCATCCGTCAGGGTGTCCAGCAGGGTTTTATCCGAATCCGGACCCAGCGAGACGTCGACCGAAGAAACCCGCTCGTTCAGGCCGAGCATGCGCTTGACCTCGCCCACCGGTTTTTCCAGCAGGTTGGCGATTTCTTCGGGTGAAGGTTCGTGATCGAGTTTTTGCGTCAGCTCCCGTGCCGCCCGCAGGTACACGTTGAGCTCCTTGACCACATGGATCGGCAACCGGATGGTCCGGGTCTGATTCATGATCGCGCGCTCGATGGTCTGACGGATCCACCAGGTCGCGTAGGTCGAGAAGCGGAAGCCACGCTCGGGATCGAACTTTTCCACTGCGCGGATCAGGCCGAGATTACCCTCTTCGATCAGATCCAGCAGCGACAGCCCCCGATTGACGTAACGCCGGGCGATCTTCACGACCAGCCGCAGGTTACTTTCAATCATGCGCTTGCGCCCGGCAGGGTCGCCACTTTGCGACAGACGCGCAAAATGAACTTCTTCCTCCGGGGAGAGCAGTGGTGAAAAGCCGATTTCGTTGAGATACAGCTGCGTGGCATCGAGTGCCCGAGTGTAGTCGATGTACTTGTGTTGTTTAAGTGAAGCGGATTGTCTGGATTTGGAACGAACGGAAGGTGGAGCAGCCCCTTCATCATTCGACATCGAAGATTCCGAATCGATGCCGGCCTCCATAAGGAGAACCTCATCGTCGATGTCAAACTCCGGCACTTCTTTACTGAGAGCCATTGTTATAGTCCTTTGGTGAGTTCGACCCCAAGCTCAAGCGACGCCTTTATCCTTGGCAGCGCTGGAGCCTGTCCCCTCTACGCGACGGAACAGGCTGGCCTCAAATCAACGTTTGGGCAGGAACTGCAGCGGATCTACAGGTTTACCTTGGCGGCGAATCTCAAAATGCAGTTTCACCCGGTCTGTACCCGTGGACCCCATTTCGGCAATTGTCTGTCCGACCTTGACCTGCTGCCCCTCCCGAACCAACAGCCTGCGGTTATGTCCGTAGGCACTGACGTAGGTTTCGCTGTGTTTGATGATGACTAATTCGCCGTAGCCCCTTAAGCCACTCCCGGCGTAAACCACCGTCCCATCAGACGCAGCTAAAACAGGCTGTCCCAAATCTCCGGCGATATCAATTCCTTTATTCAAACTACCGTTTGAAGAGAATTTTCCAATCAGAATGCCATTAGATGGCCATCCCCAGCCGGTCGGGGCCGGGCCCGGTGGAGGCATCGGAGCCGGAGTCGATTTGTTCGCGACGGACGGTGCAGCCCCCGCAGCAGCGGCTCCGGAGCCGGTCACGGTGGTGGTCGTCGTGCCATTCGCCTGGCGCCGGATTACCGTGGTTTTGCTCGACGATGATGGCGCGGAACTGCCGTTGCTCACCACCGCTGTCGGTGTTGAACCGGTGCGGCCGTCAAAGCGAATTGTCTGACCCGGGTGGATCGTATACGGCGTAGGAATATTGTTGCGGGCCGCGAGGGCTTTGTAGTCCCAGCCATAGCGAAAAGCGATGGAAAACAGCGTATCGCCCGGACGGACTACATACTGCCCGGTCGTGACGGCCGGACGCTGGGCCGCCGCGCTGTTGCGATCGACCACCCGCACGTTGCTCGATTTGGTGCTGGAGCAACCGACCAGCAAGGTGCTCAATACAAGGCCAGTCACCAGGCGCTGAAAGCTCGTGTTACCCATACGCTGCGCAATGACTGTGAGACTCACCCGCCGCTCCCTTTGTGGTGGCTGAAATATGTGGAATGCCGAATCGCGGCAAGTAGTGTCGCAAGTATAACGGGCCGAACCGGCTTTACCGTTAAAGATGCGAAAACGCTTCACGCACACGTTTGCCCGTGGACAGTTCGTAGCGTTTAAACCATCACTGCCGGTGTAAGACACAGGCCAGCGCAAGGAATTCAGCGCCCGCAAATAAATGCTCAGGCCAGCGGGCCATTGAGCAATGGCACGAAGCGCACAGCTCCCAATACGTGACGGGAAAAGCCGTGTTCTTCACGCACGATCAACATCAGTTGTTGCACTTCCCCCGAGCCGACCGGAATCACCATCCGCCCACCCGGTGCCAGTTGATCGAGCAAGGCCTGCGGCACGTCGGTCGCGACTGCGGTGACGATGATACCGTTGTACGGCGCCAGCGCCGGCCAGCCTTCCCAGCCATCGCCCCAGCGGAACACCACGTTGCGCAGGTTGAGTTCGACTAGGCGTTCCTTGGCCCGATCCTGCAGGACCTTGATGCGTTCGACCGAAAATACCCGCTCGACCAGTTGCGACAGCACGGCCGTCTGGTAACCCGAACCGGTACCGATCTCCAGCACCTTGTCCAGCGGCCCCGCCTCCAGCAGCAGCTCGCTCATGCGCGCCACCATATAAGGCTGGGAGATGGTCTGGTTGTGGCCGATCGGCAGTGCGGTGTCTTCGTACGCGCGGTGCGCCAGCGCTTCATCTACAAACAGATGACGCGGCGTACGGCGGATCACTTCCAGCACCTTGGCGTTGGACAGGCCTTCTTCATATAGACGCTGGATCAGACGTTCACGGGTGCGCTGCGACGTCATGCCGATGCCACTGCGCAGTCTGTCTTCGTGTTCACGAGCCATCAGCGCAGTTCCTCCAGCCAGCCGTCGAGACTTCTGAAGGCATCATTGAAAGTGCGATCGAGCTGCAACGGCGTGATCGACACATACCCCTGCATCACCGCATGAAAGTCAGTGCCCGGGCCGCCGTCTTCGGCATCACCGGCCGCAGCAATCCAGTAGCCGGCCTTGCCACGCGGGTCGACCACTTTCATCGGCGCCGCAGCACGGGCGCGATGGCCCAGACGGGTCAGTTGAATGCCACGAATATGATCGATCGGCAGATTGGGAATGTTCACGTTCAGCACCGTACGCGGCGGCAGGTCCAGCCCGGCGTGGGCTTCGACCAGTTTGCGCGCGAAATGTGCGGCTGTCGCCAGATTGTCCACCTGTCGCGAACACAGCGAGAACGCAAACGAAGGGCGCTCGAGAAAGCGTCCTTCGAGGGCTGCCGCCACAGTGCCGGAATACAGCACGTCATCGCCCAGATTGGCACCGAGATTGATCCCGGAAACCACCATGTCCGGCTCGCGCTCCAGCAGGCCGTTGAGGCCCAGGTGCACACAGTCGGTCGGCGTACCGTTGAGGCTGATGAAACCGTTTGCCAGGTATTGCGGGTGCAACGGACGGTCGAGCGTCAGCGAACTGCTGGCGCCGCTTTTGTCCTGCTCCGGGGCGATAACCACGCACTCGGTGTAATCCGCCAGCGCAGCATAAAGCGCGGCGAGACCGGGTGCGGTTACCCCATCGTCGTTAGAAATCAGAATACGCATGGGCTGTCCGTCTGCCCCACCGGCACCAGATCAACGAGTTCGCGCACCAATACGGTGGCGAAGCATCCGGCCGGGAGGACGAATTCCAGTTGCAGAATGTCAGGCTGGGGATAATGCCACGACAACCCGCCAATGGGCAGCCGCAGGATGCGACGTTCGTGGTTCATTCCGGCATTGATCAACCAATCGCGCAGATCCGCCTCACGCTCGGCAATCCCCTGCTCCAGATCATGGACAGCGCCAGCGGCGGGTGAGTCACCTTCGCCCCACTGCGGACCGGTCGGGTGCAGGTCGAGAATCGCCAGGCGCGGATCGCTGCATTCGGCAACACCCGCCGGGAAGAAACTGCGGCTGTCGGTGAACGCCAGCAGATCGCCGACCTGTGCCTGCTGCCAGGTGCCGTCGGCAACCCGCGCCGCCAGCACTTGATTAAACAGAAAACTGCGCGCCGTCGACAGCAGCCGCGAACGCACATTGCGCTGCTCGGGCAATGCCTTGCGCGCCGCCCAGGCACGCGCATCAACGACGTTGCCGCCGTCATGGCCGAAACGCTGGGCGCCGAAATAATTGGGAATGCCTTGCTTGGCGATCAGTTGCAGACGCTGTTCGATCGCATCCTTGTCGCCGGCAAACTGGGTCAGGCGCAAGGTGAAGCCGTTCGCCGAATGCGCGCCGCGTTGCAGCTTGCGTTTGTGCCGCGTGGTCTTGAGGATCTTCAGCGTGTCGTTTTCCGCCGCCGACAGATCCGGATCAGCCTTGCCCGGCAGTTGCACGCTGAACCACTGACGGGTCAACGCCTGACGATCCTTGAGCCCGGCATAACTGACGGTGCGCAACGGCACGCCGGCGGCCTTGGCAATTCGGCGCGCCGCTTCTTCGGTATTCAGGCCACGTTTTTCGACCCAGATCCACAGGTGCTCACCATCGCCGCTGAACGGGATGTCGAGCACTTCATCGACCTGAAAATCTTCGGCGATGGCTTTCAGAACCGCAGTGCCGAGTGGTTCGCCATAGGCCCGCGGGCCAAGCAATTGCAGTTCGTTCATGCGCGCAGCAACAAGGCAACGGAATGCACGGCGATGCCTTCTTCGCGACCGATAAAGCCGAGCTTTTCGGTGGTGGTAGCTTTCACGTTCACTTGATCCAGTTCAACTTGCAGATCGGCGGCGATCAACGCGCGCATCGCTTCGATATGCGGGGCCATTTTCGGCGCCTGAGCGACGATGGTGTTGTCGACGTTGCCGACTTTCCAACCCTTGGCGTGGATCAGCGCGACCACATGCCGCAGCAGCACACGGCTGTCGGCGCCCTTGAATTGCGGGTCGGTGTCCGGAAAGTGCTTGCCGATATCGCCCAGCGCGGCCGCGCCGAGCAAGGCATCGCTCAAGGCATGCAGCAGGACGTCACCGTCGGAATGAGCGAGCAGCCCGAAGCCGTGTGCAATACGCACGCCGCCCAGAGTAATGAAATCGCCTTCAGCGAAACGGTGAACATCGTAGCCGTGGCCAATACGCATAAAAAAACGCCCCGATTTTTGTCAGGGCGTGATTCTACCTGCATTAACCGCGCAGGGCGCGTGCGTGATGCTGCAAGTGGTCGTCAATGAAGCTTGAGATGAAGAAATAGCTGTGGTCGTAGCCCGGTTGCAGGCGCAGCGTCAGCGGATGACCCGCTTGTTTTGCAGCTTGTTGCAGGGCTTCGGGTTTGAGCTGCGTGGCGAGGAAGTCATCGCGATCCCCCTGATCGACCAGCAACGGCAGTTTCTCGTCGGCGTCAGCAATCAGCGCGCAGGCATCCCATTCTTTCCACTTGGAACGGTCTTCGCCCAGATAGCGGGAGAATGCTTTCTGCCCCCACGGACAATCCATCGGGTTGTTGATCGGCGAAAACGCCGACACCGACTGGTAACGCCCCGGATTGCGCAGCGCGCAGACCAGCGCACCGTGACCGCCCATGGAGTGGCCGCTGATGCTGCGTTTGTCCGACGCCGGGAAATGCGCTTCAACCAATGAAGGCAATTCCTGCACGACATAGTCATGCATCCGATAGTGGCGCGACCATGGTTCCTGCGTGGCATTCAGATAGAACCCGGCGCCAAGGCCGAAATCCCAGGCGCCATCTGGATCACCCGGCACATCCGGGCCGCGCGGACTGGTGTCCGGCGCGACGATGATCAGACCGAGTTCGGCGGCCATGCGCATCGCCCCGGCCTTCTGCATGAAGTTCTCGTCGGTGCAGGTCAGACCGGACAGCCAGTACAGCACCGGCAGCTTGCCACCCTGCTCCGCTTGCGGCGGCAGGTATACGGCAAACACCATGTCGCAGCCGAGCACGTCGGAACGGTGGCGATAGCGCTTGTGCCAGCCGCCGAAACTTTTCTGACAGGAGATGTTTTCCAGACTCATGTAAAGACTCCTACGCGGCCCCGGCTATAAACCTTCAAGGTCTGTAGCCGTGGCGTCGCGATTGATCAGAAATGAATGACGGTACGGATGCTCTTGCCTTCGTGCATCAGGTCGAAGGCCTTGTTGATATCTTCCAGACCCATGGTGTGGGTAATGAAAGTATCCAGCGGAATCTCGCCGCTCTGCGCCATGTCAACGTAGCTTGGCAACTCGGTACGACCACGCACGCCGCCAAATGCCGAACCACGCCAGACGCGACCGGTCACCAGCTGGAACGGACGGGTCGAAATTTCCTGACCGGCACCGGCAACACCGATGATCACCGATTCGCCCCAGCCCTTGTGGCAGCATTCCAGCGCCGCGCGCATCAGTTGCACGTTGCCGATGCACTCGAAGGAGAAGTCGACGCCGCCGTCGGTCATGTCGACGATCACTTCCTGGATCGGACGATCGAAGTCTTTCGGGTTGACGCAATCGGTGGCGCCCAACTGCTTGGCGATCTCGAACTTGGCCGGGTTGATGTCGATGGCGATGATCCGCGCAGCCTTGGCTTTCACTGCACCGATGACTGCCGACAGACCGATGCCGCCGAGACCGAAGATCGCCACGGTGTCACCTGGCTTGACCTTCGCAGTGTTGATTACCGCGCCGATACCGGTGGTTACGCCGCAACCGAGCAGGCAGACCTTTTCCAGCGGCGCATCCTTGGCGATTTTCGCCACGGAGATTTCCGGCAGTACGGTGTATTCCGAGAACGTCGAAGTACCCATGTAGTGGAAAATCGTTTGGCCCTTATAGGAAAAGCGCGAAGTGCCGTCCGGCATCAGGCCTTTGCCCTGAGTGGCTCGAATCGCCTGGCACAGGTTGGTCTTGCCCGACTTGCAGAATTTGCACTGGCCGCATTCCGGGGTGTACAGCGGAATCACGTGGTCACCGACGGCGACCGAGGTGACGCCCTCGCCGATGGCTTCAACGATCGCGCCACCTTCGTGGCCAAGGATCGACGGGAAGATGCCTTCCGGATCCGCACCAGACAGGGTGTAGGCATCGGTGTGGCAAACCCCGGAAGCCACCACGCGCAGCAACACTTCACCGGCCTTGGGCATGGCCACATCGACTTCTACGATTTCCAGCGGCTTCTTGGCCTCGAAGGCAACGGCGGCGCGCGACTTGATCATGCTGACTCTCCAGTGAATCCAATGAATAAAAAACCAGACCGGCAGTGTAGTTCAGCGCCAACTGATTAATAATCCGGACAAATGCAAAATATTATTGCTGTACAGGGATAATCAAATGTCCGAAAACCGCTGGGAAGGTATCGACGAGTTCGTCGCCGTCGCCGAATGCAGCCAATTCACCGCTGCGGCCGAACGCCTTGGGGTTTCTTCCTCACACATCAGTCGACAAATCGTACGGCTGGAGGATCGATTACAGACGCGCCTGCTCTACCGCAGCACCCGTCGTGTGACCCTGACCGAAGCCGGTCAGACCTTTCTGCAGCATTGTCAGCGCCTGCAGGACGGTCGCGAAGAAGCTCTGCGCGCGGTCGGCGACCTGACCAGCGAACCGAAAGGCATGCTGCGCATGACCTGCGCCGTGGCCTATGGCGAGCGGTTTATCGTGCCGTTGGTGACGCGGTTCATGGGGCAATACCCGCAACTGCGCGTTGATATCGAGCTGAGTAACCGCCAACTCGACCTGGTGCATGAAGGGTTGGATCTGGCGATCCGCCTGGGTCGCCTGCAGGATTCTCGATTGGTCGCCACCCGCCTGGCGCCGCGTCGGATGTACCTGTGCGCGTCTCCGTCCTACGTGGAACGGTATGGCCGCCCACACAGCTTGTCGGAACTGAGCCGGCACAATTGCCTGATCGGCAGTTCGGACCTGTGGCAACTGGAACAGAACGGCCGGGAGTTTTCCCAGCGCGTACAGGGAAACTGGCGCTGCAACAGTGGGCAAGCGGTGCTGGATGCGGCGCTGCAAGGGGTCGGCTTGTGTCAGTTGCCGGACTATTACGTGCTGGAGCATTTGCACAGTGGTGCGCTGATTTCGCTGCTGGAGGCGCATCAGCCGCCGAATACGGCGGTGTGGGCGTTGTATCCACAGCAGCGGCATTTGTCGCCGAAGGTGCGCAAGCTGGTGGATTACTTGAAGGAAGGATTGGCCGAGCGGCCGGAGTATCGGGGCTGATTGAATGGGTTGTCTGTGCGGACGCCTTCGCGAGCAAGCCCGCTCCCACAGGGGATCGGCGGTGAATGCAAAATTTGTGTTCGGCGCAATTCAAGGGTGGGAGCGGGCTTGCTCGCGAAAGCGATCAAACAAGCGCCACAGCACTTAGCGGCGATTGGCCCAGCGTTGACGCAACCACTCAAGGTCTTCCGGCCGGGTGACCTTGAGGTTGTCCGCTCGCCCTTCGATCAGGCGCGGCGCCAGACCGGCCCACTCCATCGCCGAGGCTTCATCGGTAATCACCGCATCCGCCACCAGACTGTCGGCCAACGCCCGATGCAAGGCACCGAGACGGAACATCTGCGGCGTATAGGCTTGCCAGATCACGCTGCGATCCACGGTTTCAAGCACACGACCGTGCTTGTCGACCCGCTTCAGGGTATCGCGCGCCGGCACGGCCAGCAGACCGCCGACGGCATCATCCGCCAGTTCAACCAGCAACTTGTCGAGATCGTCGCGACTCAGGTTGGGCCGTGCCGCATCGTGCACCAGCACCCAGTCATCGTCATCGGCACCCTGCGCATGCAAATGCAGCAAAGCGTTCAGCACCGACCCGGAACGCTCCGTGCCGCCCTCGACCCGCTGAATCCGCGAGTCGCTGGCGCAAGCCAGGTTTGGCCAATAAGGATCATCAACAGCCAGACTGACCACCAGCCCCTTGAGGCTCGGGTGATCAAGGAAACAGCCGAGGCTGTGTTCGAGAATTGTGCGCCCGCCCAGTTGCAGGTATTGCTTGGGACGGTCTGCGGCCATTCGGGCACCGACGCCCGCGGCAGGAATCACGGCCCAGAAGGCCGGCAGAGAATCGATCATTGCGCGAGCTGGTAAAGGGTTTCACCGTCCTTGACCATGCCCAGCTCATGGCGAGCCCGCTCTTCAACGGTCTCCATGCCTTTTTTCAACTCGCTGACTTCAGCGTCCATCACCCGATTGCGCTCCAGCAAGCCTTCGTTCTCGGCGTGCTGATCAGCAATCTGCTGCTTCAGCTCGGCGACCTGCGCCAGACTGCCATTGCCCACCCACAGGCGGTACTGCAGACCGGCCAGCAGCAAGAGCAAAACGAGAAACAACCAGTAAGGACTGCGCATCGAATATCAGGTATCCAGTGAAAAAAGACAGCCACGCGAAAACTTTGAAACGTCTGATAGCACGAAGCCTGGAAGATCCAGGCTTGTGCATGTAAGGCATCAGATTAGTGGCAAATCCATCGCTGTCACGACTTTTCCGACACAATCCGGTGTCTTTTTAACATCTACTGCTTAACCGCGGAACTCGGAGCGACCGTTGTACTTGGCTTTGCCATTCAACTGCTCTTCGATACGCAGCAGTTGGTTGTACTTGGAAACGCGGTCGGAACGGCACAGCGAACCGGTCTTGATCTGACCAGCCGAAGTGCCCACGGCCAGGTCGGCAATGGTCGAATCTTCGGTTTCGCCCGAACGGTGCGAGATCACCGCGGTGTAACCGGCAGCCTTGGCCATCTGGATGGCTTCCAGGGTTTCGGTCAGGGTGCCGATCTGGTTGAACTTGATCAGGATCGAGTTGGCGATCTTTTTATCGATGCCTTCTTTCAGGATCTTGGTGTTGGTCACGAACAGGTCGTCGCCGACCAGTTGGGTCTTCTCGCCGATCTTGTCGGTGAGGATCTTCCAGCCAGCCCAGTCGGACTCGTCCAGACCGTCTTCGATCGAGATGATCGGATAACGTTCGGTCAGGCCTTTCAGATAATCGGCGAAACCTTCAGCGGTGAACACCTGGCCTTCACCGGACAGGTTGTACTTGCCGTCTTCGTAGAATTCGCTGGCCGCGCAGTCCAGCGCCAGGGTCACGTCGGTGCCCAACTTGTAACCGGCGTTGGCCACGGCTTCGGAGATCACTTTCAGCGCGTCTTCGTTGGACGCCAGGTTCGGTGCGAAACCGCCTTCGTCGCCAACGGCGGTGCTCAGGCCACGGGCCTTCAGCACAGCTTTGAGGTGATGGAAAATCTCGGTGCCCATACGCAGACCTTCCGAGAACGTCTTGGCGCCAACCGGCTGCACCATGAATTCCTGGATGTCGACGTTGTTATCGGCGTGCTCGCCACCGTTGATGATGTTCATCATCGGCACCGGCATCGAGTACACACCCGGGGTACCGTTCAGGTTGGCGATGTGTGCGTACAGTGGCAGATCCTGATCCTGTGCAGCCGCTTTGGCCGCAGCCAGGGAAACGGCGAGGATGGCGTTGGCGCCCAGGGTTGCCTTGTTTTCGGTACCGTCGAGCTTGATCATCGCGTGGTCGAGGGCTTTCTGGTCGCTTGGGTCGGTGCCCAGCAGCAGATCGCGGATCGGACCGTTGATATTTTTTACTGCCTGGAGCACGCCCTTGCCCAGGTAACGGCTCTTGTCGCCATCACGCAGCTCGAGCGCTTCACGCGAGCCAGTGGATGCACCGGAAGGCGCGCAGGCGCTGCCGATGATGCCGTTGTCGAGAAGCACGTCCGCTTCCACGGTGGGATTGCCACGGGAGTCGAGAACTTCACGACCTTTGATGTCGACGATTTTTGCCATTGTTGTAAACACTCCAAAGTTGACGAAAACGACGCAGCTAGAGGAAATCTTTTGACCGTCGGCAAGTGGTGTGCAGCGGGCAGCTTGCAGACGACAACGCACATGCCCGAGGGCATGTGCGACAAATCGTGCGGTACTTTACCGGAGAATTGAGCTTTACGCGGTTTCTACCGTCGGAAAACTCTTCACCAGTTCGTCCAAGGCTTTGAGCTGGGCCAGAAATGGCTCCAGTTTGTCCAGACGCAAGGCGCAAGGGCCGTCGCATTTGGCGTTGTCCGGATCCGGATGCGCTTCGAGGAACAGACCGGCCAGCGACTGGCTCATGCCGGCCTTGGCCAGATCGGTGACCTGGGCGCGGCGACCGCCGGCGGAGTCGGAACGACCGCCAGGCATTTGCAGCGAGTGAGTCACGTCGAAGAATACCGGGTACTCGAACTGCTTCATGATGCCGAAGCCGAGCATGTCGACCACGAGGTTGTTGTAGCCGAAGCTCGAACCACGCTCGCAGAGGATCAATTGATCGTTACCCGCTTCCACGCACTTGTTCAGGATGTGTTTCATTTCCTGAGGCGCGAGGAACTGGGCTTTCTTGATGTTGATCACAGCGTTGGTCTTGGCCATCGCCACGACCAGATCGGTCTGGCGCGACAGGAAGGCCGGCAGCTGAATGATGTCGCAGACTTCAGCGACGACCGCGGCCTGATCAGGCTCGTGGACGTCGGTGATGATCGGCACGCCGAAGGCTTGTTTGATGTCCTGGAAGATGCGCATGCCTTCTTCCAGGCCAGGACCACGATATGAAGTCACAGAAGACCGGTTGGCCTTGTCGAAGCTGGCCTTGAACACGTAAGGGATACCGAGTTTCTCGGTGACCTTCACGTACTCTTCGCAAACCTGCATGGCCATGTCACGGCTTTCCAGCACGTTCATGCCGCCGAACAGCACCATGGGTTTGTCGTTGGCGATTTCGATGTTGCCAACGCGAATGATCTTCTGTGCCATCGGGTTACGCCTTCTTCTGGTGTTGAGCCAACGCTGCTTTTACGAAACCGCTGAACAGCGGGTGACCGTCACGTGGCGTCGAGGTGAACTCCGGGTGGAACTGGCAAGCGACGAACCATGGATGATCCGGTGCTTCGACCACTTCAACCAGCGCGGCATCAGCGGAGCGACCGGAGATTTTCAGGCCGGCTTCGATGATTTGTGGCAGCAGGTTGTTGTTCACTTCGTAGCGGTGACGGTGACGTTCAACGATCACGTCCTTGCCGTAGCAATCGTGCACCTTGGAGCCGGCTTCGAGCAGGCATTCCTGAGCGCCGAGGCGCATGGTGCCGCCCAGATCGGACGCTTCGGTACGCACTTCAACCGCGCCGGTGGCGTCTTCCCACTCGGTGATCAGACCCACGACCGGATGGCCGCTGGCGCGATCGAATTCGGTGGAGTTGGCGTCTTTCCAGCCCAGCACGTTACGGGCGAACTCGATAACCGCCACTTGCATGCCCAGGCAGATGCCCAGGTACGGCACCTTGTTTTCACGAGCGTACTGAACGGCAGTGATCTTGCCTTCCACGCCACGCAGACCGAAGCCGCCCGGAACGAGGATCGCGTCGACACCTTCGAGCAGCGCAGTGCCCTGGTTCTCGATGTCTTCGGAATCGATGTAACGCAGGTTGACCTTGGTACGGTTGGTGATGCCGGCGTGACTCATCGCTTCGATCAGCGACTTGTAGGCGTCCAGCAGTTCCATGTACTTGCCGACCATCGCGATGGTCACTTCGTGCTCTGGATTGAGCTTGGCATCGACGACCTTTTCCCACTCGGACAGGTCGGCGCCATTGCATTGCAGGCCGAAACGCTCGACGACGAAATCGTCCAGACCCTGAGCGTGCAGCACGGCCGGAATCTTGTAGATGGTGTCGACGTCTTCCAGGGAGATCACCGCACGCTCTTCAACGTTGGTGAACAGCGCGATCTTGCGACGCGACGACACATCCACCGGATGGTCGGAGCGGCAGATCAGCACGTCTGGCTGCAGGCCGATCGAACGCAGCTCTTTGACCGAGTGCTGGGTTGGCTTGGTCTTGGTTTCGCCGGCAGTGGCGATGTACGGAACCAGCGTCAGGTGCATCAGCATCGCGCGCTTGGAGCCGACTTCCACCCGCAGTTGACGGATGGCTTCGAGGAACGGTTGCGATTCGATGTCGCCAACGGTACCGCCGATTTCCACCAGGGCCACGTCGGCATCGCCGGCACCCTTGATGATGCGACGCTTGATTTCGTCGGTGATGTGCGGAATCACCTGGATGGTTGCACCCAGGTAGTCACCACGGCGCTCTTTGCGCAGCACGTGCTCGTAGACACGGCCGGTGGTGAAGTTGTTGTTCTGGGTCATGGTCGTGCGGATGAACCGCTCATAGTGGCCCAGGTCCAGGTCGGTCTCGGCGCCGTCGTGGGTGACGAACACTTCACCGTGCTGGAACGGGCTCATGGTGCCCGGGTCGACGTTGATGTACGGATCCAGCTTAAGCATGGTGACCTTAAGCCCCCGCGCCTCCAGGATGGCCGCCAATGAAGCCGAGGCAATGCCTTTCCCCAATGAAGAAACAACACCGCCCGTGACGAATATGTAGCGCGTCATGAAAAACCCTAGAAGTCTGCGTTAAAGCGGTACGAGCCGCCGGGGAAAGCGAAGGAAGGCCGAAGCCCCCGATCACCTGCATTAATCACAGTGCACCTTTCAAAAAAACCGCCGCGTTGGGACAGACCGGCAGATGAAACACCGGTACGTTGCTCGCTACACATTTTTTGGAATCGCCCAGCAAAGACTGCTTGGTAATCGGCAACTCCTGCAATTCAGGCGAATCCACAGAAGTTGTATCAAGAAGGGAGCGTAGTCTACCGGAATGCCCCTTTCATCTCAAACCTTGATCTTCGTCTGTTGGCTGCCAATGCAATTTCCAGCCGTCCGGCCCCTGCCCGTCAAGCCCCGGCAGGTTCGCCACGGCGAGCAATTCTGCGCCGCGAAACAGCAGCGGCAATCTGCCACGGACGAAGCCCGGCACCGCGCGCTCATTGAGCAGGCGCTTGAGATCGCGGTGGCCGCGCCCCGCCAGATGCATCAGCTCGCCGCCCTGCCGATAGCCAATGCGCAGCGGCCCGACGGGAGTCTGCCCGCTGAACATGACACGCCCGTTATTCGCCAAGCGTAGCGGCGTCGACGGGTCAGGCCACTCGACGCTGACCGCTGGCGCCCGCAGCCAGCCTCCGCTCAACCACCAAACCCGGCCGGCGCTGCGATGCAGCTCACCGTCGGCCAGACGCCAGACCGGGGATGCATCGCTGGCAGCACCGCATAGGTCGTTCCAACCCGACCAATGGTCAGTGTCGGGCAACCGGGTCAGCGGTTCGAGCCAGTGGCTGAGTGCATTGCGCTGACGAGCGGCGGACAGACTCTTCAGCGGCGCCAGCTCCAGCGACGGTAGGCCCAGCCATGAAAGCTCGCTCGGCGTGGCGGCTTGCGCGAGATCGAGCTGCGCCAGCTCATCGAGCAGGCCTTGCGCCTCACGCAGGTGCGCCGCACTGCGGGCCATGCTCGCCTGCGCCTGCGGCCAGCGCGCGGTGAGCAACGGCAGCACCTGATGGCGCAGGTAGTTGCGCGAGAACTGCCGATCCTGGTTTGACGGGTCTTCGATCCAGTTCAACTGATGCGCGCGGGCGTAAGCCTCAAGCTCGGCGCGCGTGATATCGAGCAATGGCCGCAGCAGCGTGCCCTGCCCCAACGGTCGCTGCGCCGGCATCGCCGAAAGTCCGCGAACACCGGCACCGCGCATTAAACGAAACAACAGGGTTTCGGCCTGATCGTCACGGTGCTGACCCGTCAGAAACAAATCCCCAGCCTCGGTCAGCGATGCGAACGCCGCATACCGCGCCTCCCGCGCCGCTCTTTCAAGACTGGCGCCGGGTTGCACCGTCACCCGCATCACGTGCAGCGGCACACCCAGCGCATCGCAGACCGACTGACAATGCGCCGGCCACGCATCAGCCGCAGCCTGGAGGCCATGGTGGATATGGATGGCGCTGAGCGCCGGCAGGGAATGGTGTTTTGCGAGATGCGCAAGCAGATGCAGCAGGACGGTGGAATCCAGACCGCCGGAGAAAGCCACGCGCCAAGCCTTGGCGTTGCGCCAAGCTGTAAGATTGCGCAGAAGCCGGGAAGGCAGATCACTCACGGACTGACCCATATCTTTCTCTTGGCCCAAATCAAATGTGGGAGCGGGCTTGCTCGCGAAGGCGTTTCAACATTCAACACATCTGTCGAATGTTATACCGCTTTCGCGAGCAAGCCCGCTCCCACATTGGGTATTGCGAGATCTGTCAGAGACCGTAGCTCATCAGACGATCGTAACGACGCTTGAGCAGCGCTTCGTTGTCGAACTTTTTCAGCATCGCCAGTTGCGAGCTCAGCTCGGCACGGATCGACGCAGCGGCAGCGGCCGGATCACGGTGGGCGCCGCCCAGTGGCTCGCCGATCACCTTGTCGACGATGCCCAGGCCTTTCAGGCGCTCGGCAGTGATGCCCATCGCCTCTGCGGCGTCCGGTGCCTTTTCGGCGGTTTTCCACAGAATCGAAGCGCAACCTTCCGGCGAGATCACCGCGTAGGTCGAATATTGCAGCATGTTCAGCTGATCGCAGACACCGATCGCCAGTGCACCGCCGGAACCACCTTCACCGATAACGGTGGCGATGATCGGGGTCTTCAGGCGCGACATCACGCGCAGGTTCCAGGCAATCGCTTCGCTCTGGTTGCGCTCTTCAGCGTCAATCCCGGGGTAAGCACCCGGGGTGTCGATGAAGGTCAGGATCGGCATCTTGAAACGCTCGGCCATTTCCATCAGACGGCAGGCCTTGCGGTAGCCTTCCGGACGCGGCATGCCGAAGTTGCGGCGTACCTTCTCGCGCACTTCACGGCCCTTCTGGTGACCGATGATCATCACCGGCTGGTCTTCCAGACGTGCCACGCCACCCACAATGGCGGCGTCGTCGGAGAAGTGACGGTCACCGTGCAGTTCGTCGAACTCGGTGAAGATGTGCTCGATGTAGTCGAGGGTGTACGGGCGTTTCGGGTGACGCGCCAGGCGTGCGATCTGCCAGCTGGTCAGCTTGCCGAAGATGTCTTCGGTCAGCGTGCGGCTCTTGTCCTGCAGGCGGGAGATCTCATCGCCGATATTCAGCGAATTGTCATTACCGACCAAGCGCAACTCTTCGATCTTGGCTTGCAGGTCGGCGATCGGCTGTTCGAAATCTAGAAAATTCGGGTTCATAGGCGTCCGTCTTGGGTCGTGTCCCAAATGAGCTTGGGCCGGCCGGTTGTCTATTCGCGCCCTACCTTAAGGGAGAGGCGCGCTGAGGTCGAGATTAAAAATTCAGGTTGTGGGCAAGCGCAATGATGGCACTTGCCGGTCAACGGTATTGGAGGAAGACGTTGTCTCGCCCGAACTGGTCACGCAGGGCTTGAATCAACGCATCCGCCGGGTCGATTCGCCAGGTCTCGCCGAACTGCAGCAAGGTCTTCGCATCCGGGCTGGTGTACTCCATGGTGATCGGGCACGCCCCGCGGTGACGCTTGAGCAGCTCACCCAACCAGCGTAGCTGATCGCCTTTCAAGTCCTGAGTGTGCAGCTTCAGGCGCAGGCTCTCGGCCAGATTGGTCCGCGCATCTTCCATGCTCATCACCCGTTTGACCCGCAGGCGCAGGCCGCCGGAGAAGTCGTCGTTGCTGACCTCGCCTTCAACCACCACCATCGCGTCGGTCTGCAGCAGTGACTGCGCGGAGTGGAACGCATCGGCGAACAGCGACGCCTCGATCCGCCCTGAGCGGTCGTCGAGGGTGATAAAGCCCATCTTGTCGCCCTTCTTGTTCTTCATCACCCGCAGAGCAATGATCATCCCGGCCACGGTTTGCGTGTCGCGGGCCGGTTTCAGGTCGATGATGCGCTGCCGGGCGAAACGGCGAATCTCGCCTTCGTACTCGTCGATCGGGTGACCGGTCAGGTACAGGCCCAGAGTGTCTTTCTCACCCTTGAGCCGCTCCTTGAGGGTCAGCTCCTTGGCCTTGCGGTGCGTCGCGTAGACGTCCGCATCTTCCTCGACAAACAGCCCGCCGAACAGGTCGGCATGGCCGCTGTCGCGGGTGCGCGCGGTCTGTTCGGCCGACTTGATCGCCTCCTCCATCGCCGCCAACAGCACCGCGCGGTTGCGGTCGATGTTGGCCTGATAAGCCTTCTGCTCGTCATGGAAGTACGGCCCGAGGCGATCCAGCGCGCCGCTGCGGATCAAACCGTCCAGCGTGCGCTTGTTGATGCGCTTGAGGTCGACCCTGGCGCAGAAGTCGAACAGATCCTTGAATGGACCGGCCTGACGAGCCTCGGTAATCGCTTCCACCGGACCTTCACCGACACCTTTGATCGCGCCCAGGCCGTACACGATGCGGCCTTCGTCGTTCACCGTGAACTTGAACTCCGAAGTGTTCACGTCTGGCGCGTCGAGGCGCAGCTTCATCGTGCGCACTTCCTCGATCAAGGTCACGACCTTGTCGGTGTTGTGCATATCCGCCGAAAGCACCGCCGCCATGAATGGCGCCGGGTAGTGGGCTTTCAGCCAGGCAGTCTGGTAAGACACCAGGCCGTAAGCGGCGGAGTGGGACTTGTTGAAGCCGTAACCGGCGAATTTTTCCACCAGGTCGAAAATGTTACCGGCAAGATCCGCGTCGATATTGTTCGACGCACAACCCTCAATGAAGCCGCCGCGCTGTTTGGCCATTTCCTCGGGTTTTTTCTTACCCATCGCCCGACGCAGCATGTCCGCACCACCGAGGGTGTAACCGGCCATGACCTGGGCGATCTGCATCACCTGTTCCTGATACAGAATGATGCCGTAAGTCGGCGCCAGTACCGGCTGCAGGCCTTCATACTGGTAATCCGGATGCGGATAAGCCAATTCGGCGCGGCCGTGCTTACGGTTGATGAAGTCATCCACCATGCCCGATTGCAGCGGGCCCGGACGGAACAGGGCCACCAGTGCGATCAAGTCTTCGAGACAGTCAGGCTTGAGCTTTTTGATCAGCTCTTTCATGCCCCGGGATTCGAGCTGGAATACCGCAGTGGTTTCAGCTTTTTGCAGCAGCTGATAAGTCGGTTTGTCATCCAGCGGGATAAACGCGATATCCAGCGGCGGCTCGTTGACCTTGGCGCGGTCACGGTTGATGGTTTTAAGCGCCCAGTCGATGATCGTCAGGGTCCGCAGGCCGAGGAAGTCGAACTTCACCAGACCGGCCGCCTCGACGTCGTCCTTGTCGAATTGGGTCACCAGACCATCGCCAGCCTCGTCGCAATAGATCGGCGAGAAGTCGGTCAGCTTGGTCGGGGCGATTACCACACCACCGGCGTGCTTGCCGACGTTACGCACCACACCCTCGAGCTTGCGCGCCATCTCCCAGATTTCCGCCGCTTCCTCATCGACCTTGATGAAGTCGCGCAGGATCTCCTCCTGCTCGTAGGCTTTTTCCAGGGTCATGCCGACTTCGAACGGAATCATCTTCGACAGACGATCCGCCAGGCCGAATGACTTGCCCTGGGCCCGCGCCACGTCGCGCACCACTGCCTTGGCGGCCATGGAACCGAAGGTGATGATCTGGCTTACCGCGTTGCGACCGTATTTCTCGGCCACGTAGTCGATCACCCGGTCACGACCGTCCATGCAGAAGTCGACGTCGAAGTCGGGCATCGAGACCCGTTCCGGGTTGAGGAACCGTTCGAACAGCAGGTCGTATTCCAGCGGATCGAGGTCAGTGATCTTCTGCACATAGGCCACCAGCGAGCCGGCACCCGACCCACGGCCCGGGCCCACCGGCACACCGTTGTTCTTGGCCCACTGGATAAAGTCCATCACGATCAGGAAATAACCGGGGAAGCCCATCTGGATGATGATATCCAGCTCGAAATTCAGCCGGTCGACATAGACCTGACGCTTGGCGTCGTAATCTTCGGTAGTGTCCTTGGGCAGCAGTACGCTGAGGCGGTCTTCCAGACCGTCGAACGACACCTTGCGGAAATATTCGTCGATGGTCATGCCATCGGGAATCGGGTAGTCGGGCAGGAAGTGCTTGCCCAGCTTCACGTCGATGTTGCAGCGCTTGGCGATCTCGACGGTGTTTTCGATCGCGTCGGGAATGTCGCTGAACAGCTCGGCCATTTCCTGGGCGCTTTTGAGGTATTGCTGGTCGCTGTAATTCTTCGAACGCCGCGGATCGTCGAGGGCACGGCCCTCACCGATGCACACGCGGGTTTCGTGAGCGGCGAAGTCTTCCTGCTTGATGAAACGCACATCGTTGGTCGCCACCAGCGGCGCGCCGAGCTTGTCGGCCAGGGCCACGGCACCGTGCAGTTGCTCTTCGTCGTTGGGACGATTGGTGCGCTGGATCTCCAGATAGAAACGATCCGGGAACACCGCCATCCATTCGCGCGCCAGCGTTTCGGCTTCGTCCGGGTTGCCACTGATCATGGCCATGCCGATCTCGCCTTCTTTGGCGGCGGACAGCATGATCAAGCCTTCGTTGGCCTCGGCGACCCATTCACGCTCGATGATGATCATGCCGTTGCGCTGGCCGTCGATGAAGCCGCGCGAGATCAGCTCGGTGAGATTGCGATAACCCTTGGCGTTCATCACCAACAGGCTGATCCGGCTCAATGGCCCGTCCGGATCCTTGTTCGACAGCCACAGGTCGGCACCGCAGATCGGCTTGATGCCGGCGCCCATGGCGTTTTTATAGAATTTGACCAGGGAACACATGTTGTTCTGATCGGTGACCGCCACGGCCGGCATGTTCATGCCGGTCAGCGCCTTGACCAGTGGCTTGATCCGCACCAGCCCGTCGACCAGGGAGTATTCAGTGTGCAGGCGTAGATGAACGAATGAAGCCGGCATAGTGATCCTGTCCAGTTACATAGAGACAACAAGGCCCGGATTGTACCGGGCCTCGAACAAAACATCAGCCTTGCGCCTAAACCTGCGTCAGACCTTCCAGCGCCTCGTAAGCCTGACGCACCGGGGCGAAGGAGCGCCGGTGAATCGGGGTCGGGCCAAGGCGCACCAACGCTTCCAGATGAACGGGCGTCGGATAGCCTTTATGGCCGCCGATGCCGTACCCCGGGTAGATCAATTCGAATGCAGCCATTTCACGGTCGCGACTGACCTTGGCCAGAATCGACGCGGCAGCGATGGCCGGCACCTTGCCGTCGCCCTGCACCACCGCTTCAGCGCGCATCGGCAGTTTCGGGCAGCGGTTGCCGTCGATCATCGCCAGTTTCGGCTGAATATGCAGCCCGGCCACTGCGCGCTGCATGGCGAGCATGGTCGCGTGCAAAATGTTCAGCTCGTCGATTTCCTCGACTTCGGCGCGAGCGATGCACCAGCTCAGGGATTTCTCGATGATCTCGTCGTAGAGTTTCTCGCGCTTGGCTTCGGTGAGTTTCTTCGAGTCGTTGAGGCCGAGGATCGGCCGGTTCGGATCGAGGATCACCGCCGCCGTCACCACCGCGCCGCACAACGGGCCACGACCGACTTCGTCGACACCGGCCACCAGTTCTTCGACTTCGGCGACCAGGGTGAAATCCAGGCCCATCTGCATCGTCTTGCTCATTGTTTCTGACCGATCAGGTTGAGGACGGCATCCGCCGCCTGATTGGAAGCATCCAGCCGCAGGGTGCGGTGGATTTCGTCGAAGCCTCGGGTCTGCTCTTCGCCGCCTTCGATCAATGGCAACAGCGTCTGGGCCAGGGCCTCGACTGTCGCATCATCCTGCAACAATTCCGGCACCAAGAGCCGTTGGGCCAGCAGGTTCGGCAGCGACACGTACGGGCTCTTGACCATGCGCTTGAGAATCCAGAAGGTCAGCGGTGCCAGGCGATACGCGACGACCATTGGCCGCTTGTACAGCAACGCTTCCAGCGTCGCCGTGCCCGAAGCGATCAGCACCGCGTTGCACGCCGCCAGGGCCAGGTGCGATTTGCCATCGAGCAGGGTGACCGGCAAGTCGCGACCAACCAGCAACTCTTCGAGTTGAGCGCGACGCTCGGCATTGGCGCACGGGATGACGAAGCGCAGCCCGGGGCGCATAGCCCGCAGACGTTCGGCAGTATCCAGGAACAGCGCACCGAGACGGCCGACTTCGCCACCGCGACTGCCGGGCATCAACGCGACCAGCGGCCCGTCGGGCAAACCGAGTTCGGCACGCGCTGCGGCGCGATCGGCCTGCAACGGAATGGTATCGGCCAGCGTATGACCGACGAACCGCACCGGCACGCCCTGCTCTTCGTAAAATTTTGCTTCGAACGGCAACAGGGTGAGCATCAGATCGCAGCCTTCGCGAATCTTCAGCACACGCTTCTGGCGCCACGCCCACACCGAAGGGCTGACGTAATGCACGGTCTTGATCCCGGCCTGACGCAGCTTGAGTTCGATGTTGAGGTTGAAATCGGGAGCGTCGATGCCGATGAACACGTCCGGCTTCTCGGCAATCAACGTGGCGATCAGGTCCTTGCGGCGCTTGAGCAGCTCGCGCAGCCGTCCGAGGACTTCCACCAACCCCATGACCGACAGACGTTCCATGGGGAAATAAGACGTCAGGCCCTCGGCCTGCATCAACGGACCGCCGACACCGATGAACTCGACTGCCGGATGTTGAGCCTTGAGGGCGCGCATGAGGCCGGCGCCCAGAATGTCGCCGGAAGCTTCGCCCGCCACCAGCGCAATACGCAGACTGGCCATGATCAGCGGGTGATGCCGCGAGTCGACGACTGGATCGAGTCACGAAACAGCGCAACTTCCGGGAACTGCGCAGCAGGTTCGGCCAATTCGGCCAACGCTTGCTCCACGGTCAGGCCCTGACGATACACGGTCTTATAAGCGCGGCGCAGCGCGTGAATCGCGTCTTCGCTGAAACCACGACGGCGCATGCCTTCGAAGTTCATGCTGCGCGCTTCGGCCGGGTTGCCGAACACGGTGACGAACGCCGGAACGTCCTTGCCGATGGCAGTGCCCATGCCGGAAAAACTGTGGGCGCCGATGTGGCAGTACTGATGCACCAGGGTGAAACCGGAAAGGATCGCCCAATCGTCAACATGGACATGCCCGGCCAACGCGGTGTTGTTGACCAGGATGCAGTGGTTGCCGATGACGCTGTCATGCCCGATGTGGGCATAGGCCATGATCAGGTTGTGATCGCCCAGCGTGGTTTCCGAACGGTCCTGCACGGTGCCACGGTGAATCGTCACGCCTTCGCGAATGACGTTGTGATCACCGATCACCAGACGGGTTTCTTCGCCTTTGTACTTCAGATCCGGCGTGTCTTCGCCTACCGAGGAAAACTGGTAGATGCGGTTGTGCTTACCGATGCGGGTCGGGCCTTTGAGGACCACATGCGGCCCGATCACGGTACCCTCGCCGATTTCCACACCTGCGCCGACGATCGACCACGGGCCGACCTCGACGCCGTCAGCCAGAACGGCCGACGGATCGATGATTGCGCGAGGGTCAATCAAACTCATAGCTTGCGTTCCGCACAGATGATTTCAGCCGAGCAGACTGGCTTGCCGTCGACCGAAGCCTGGCATTCGAATTTCCAGATCTGGCGCTTGCAGCTGATGAACTTGGCTTCCAGGATCAACTGGTCACCCGGCAGTACCGGCTGACGGAAACGCAGCTTGTCGGAACCGACGAAGTAGTAAAGGGTGCCATCGGCCGGTTTCACGTCGAGCATTTTGAAACCGAGAATCCCGGCAGCCTGGGCCATCGCTTCGATGATCAGTACGCCCGGCATGATCGGGTGCGCCGGGAAGTGGCCGTTGAAGAATGGCTCATTGATGCTGACATTCTTGTAGGCGCGAATGCGCTTGCCTTCAGTGTCCAGTTCCACCACCCGGTCCACCAGCAGGAACGGGTAACGGTGAGGCAGGTATTCGCGAATCTCGTTGATGTCCATCATTTCGGGGGGAAGCCTATGTAAAGATTGGGAGCGCGACTGACGCGCACTCCTCTAGCAAATCAAGGAGGCAGTCTAGAGGCTGTGCACACTTGATATGGAAATGGTATCAGCCATCAGATGAAGCATTGCTGCCGGGGGTCACTTCCCCGACGCGCTTTTCCAGCTGCTTCAAACGTCGCGCGAGGTCATCGAGCTGACGGATGCGGGCCGCGCTTTTGCGCCATTCGGCCGCCGGTTGCATGGCTGTGCCGGAAGAATAGGCGCCTGGCTCGGTAATCGAGTGGGTCACCATGGTCATCCCGGTCAGGAAAACGTTGTCGCAAATATCGATGTGCCCCACCAGGCCGACACCACCGGCGAGCATGCAGTGCTTGCCGATTTTGGTGCTGCCGGAGATACCGACACAGGCCGCCATGGCGGTGTGATCACCGACCTGGACGTTGTGCGCGATCTGGATCTGGTTGTCGAGTTTCACGCCGTTGCCGATCACGGTATCCGCCAGCGCGCCACGGTCGATTGCAGTGTTCACGCCGATCTCGACATCGTCGCCGATGGTCACGCCGCCGATCTGGGCGATCTTTTGCCAGATACCTTTCTCGTTGGCAAAACCGAAGCCTTCACCACCGAGAACGGCACCGGACTGGATCACTACACGCTTGCCGATGCGCACGTCGTGGTACAGCGTCACCCTCGGAGCGAGCCAGCCGCCCTCGCCGATTTCACTGCGGGCACCGATGACGCAATGGGCGCCCAGGGTGACCTGCGCACCGATGCGCGCACCGGCCTCAATCACCACAAACGGACCGATGCTGGCGCTTGGATCAACCACCGCATCCGGTGCAATCACCGCCGTGGGATGAACACCCGCAGTGGCTTTCGGTTTGGGATCGAACAGATGGGAGATACGGGCGTAAGCCAGATAAGGATCCGGCACCACCAGCGCGTTACCGACAAAACCTTCGGCATCGGCTTCCTTGAGCAACAGCGCAGCCGCCTGGGAACTTGCCAGGTATTTGCGATATTGAGGATTTGCCAGAAAGCTCAACTGAGCTGGGCCAGCCTCCTGCAAGGTGGCTAGCCCAGTAATTTGCGTCTCGGGGTCGCCACGCAGGGTGGCGCCGAGGAACTCGGCCAACTGGCCGAGCTTGATAGTCACGGTCATGGGTTACTTCAGCTGATTCATGCGCTCGATAACCTGGCGCGTGATGTCGTACTGTGGTTTGACATCGATCACTGCGCCACGCTCGAACACCAGGTCAAAGCCACCTTTTTTGATGACTTCTTCCACTGCGCTATCCAGTTTCGGCTTCAGTTGCTTGAGCATTTCGCGGTCGGCAACTGCCTTGGCTTCGTTCAGCTCCTTGGACTGGAACTGGAAGTCACGGGCCTTTTGCTTGAATTCCAGCTCCAGACGCTCACGCTCGCCCTGCTGCATCTTGTCGCCACCGGCCATCAGACGGTCCTGAATGCCCTTGGCGCTGCTTTCCAGCGTCTTGAGTTTGGTCAGTTGCGGACCGAACTTCTTCTCGGCATCCACGGCGTATTTCTTGGCCGCGTCGGATTCCAGCAATGCCATCTGATAGTTCAGAACGGCGATTTTCATGTCGGCGAACGCCGGGCCTGCCACCAGTACGGAGGCCAGGAGAACCAATTGAGTCAACTTACGCACGATGCACTCCTACAAAATCCATTGTCGTTATCTTGGGTCAGACGCTTAGAACGTCTGGCCGAGGGAGAATTGGAACACTTGAGTTTCAGCGTTATCCGGTTTTTTGACCGGCATCGCCAGAGCAAAACTCAGAGGACCCAGTGCGGTGACCCAGGTCACACCCACACCAACGGAACTGGCCATGTTGCTCAGGCTGATGTCGTTACACTTGGTGTTGGACGTCGAGCCATTTGCGTTGGTGGTGTCCTTGCACTGCGAATCGAAAACGTTACCCACGTCCCAGAATACCGAGGTACGCAAGGAGCGTTGATCCTTGACGAACGGCAGCGGGAACAGAACCTCGGCACCGCCCTGGATCAGGACGTTACCACCGAACGGCAGCGGATCCTGATCCGGGTCAACCGAAGTACCCGGGTTGGTACCACGACTCGGAGTACTGCGCGGCCCCAGAGTACTGTCCTTGAAGCCACGTACCGAGTTGAAACCACCAGCATAGTAGTTTTCATAGAACGGCAAGCCGTCGGTCGAACCATAACCGTCGCCATAACCCAGCTCGGTGTGCAGACGCAGGGTGTAGTTTTCGGTGATCGGCTGGAACAACTGACCACGGTAGTCGAGTTTGTAGAACGACAGGTCGCTGCCCGGAATCGTGGTTTCCAGCGTCAGGCTCTGCGAACGACCACGGGTCGGCAGTACGCCCTTGTTCAGGGTCGACTCGGACCAACCGGCCGATGCCTTGAAGTTCAGGTACTGGTCGCCTTCCTTGTTAACGAAGTCGAAGATCTCGTCAACGGTGTACTGACCGGTCTTGATCTTGTCCTGCTGTGCGGACAGACCGAAGGTCAGACGCGAAGTCTCGCTGATCGGATAGCCAACGTTGACGCCGGCACCCAGGCTGTCTACCGCATAGCTGGCTACGTCGATGTTGAGATCTTTGTAGTCGGTGGTGCGATAGAACGCGTTGTAACCCAGACTCACGCCATCGGCGGTCCAGTAGGGGTCAACGTAGCCGAAGTTGTAACGGCTCTGGTATTCACTGCGGGTCAGGCCCACGCTCACACGGTTACCGGTACCGAGGAAGTTGTTCTGGGTGATCGAACCACCGAGGATCAGACCGGCGCTCTGGGCGAAACCGACGCTGGCGGTGATCGAACCGGAAGCTTGCTCTTCAACGGCGTAGTTCACGTCAACCTGGTCGTCGACACCCGGAACGGCCGGCGTCTCGACGTTCACTTCCTTGAAGAAGCCCAGACGCTCAAGACGGGTCTTGGACTGGTCGATCAGGTAGGTCGAAGCCCAGCCACCTTCCATCTGACGCATTTCACGACGCAGCACTTCGTCCTCGGACTTGGTGTTGCCGCGGAAGTTGATGCGATTGACGTAGGCACGCTTGCCCGGATCGACGGCGAACAGGATGTCCACAGTGTGATCGTCGTCATGCGGCTGAGGTACGCCGTTGACGTTGGCGAAGGTGTAACCCTCGTTACCCAGACGGCGAGTGATCAGTTCGGAAGTGGTGGTCATCAGCTTGCGCGAGAAAACCTGGCCTTTTTGCACCAGCAACAGCGACTTGACCTGGTCTTCAGGCACTTTCAGGTCACCGCTGAGCTTGACGTCACGAACGGTGTACTTTTCGCCTTCGGTGATGTTGACGGTGATGTAGACGTGCTTCTTGTCCGGGGTGATGGACACCTGGGTCGAAGCGATATCCATGTTGATGTAGCCACGGTCCAGGTAGTAGGAACGCAGGCGCTCCAGGTCACCGGAGAGTTTTTCACGGGCGTACTTGTCGTCGTTCTTGAAGAACGACAGCCAGTTGGTGGTTTTCAGCTCGAACAGGTCGATCAGATCGTCATCAGGGAAGACCGTGTTACCCACCACGTTGATGTG
This sequence comes from Pseudomonas fluorescens, assembly GCF_004683905.1. Taxonomy (NCBI): domain Bacteria; kingdom Pseudomonadati; phylum Pseudomonadota; class Gammaproteobacteria; order Pseudomonadales; family Pseudomonadaceae; genus Pseudomonas; species Pseudomonas fluorescens. Next base: position 1,284,681 of record NZ_CP038438.1, on the reverse strand, counting down.
CTGGATGGCAGCCACGGTGCCTTCGTTGATCTTCACTTTCAGCGCCACACGGTTACGCGGCTGCGAAACCACTTCGGTATCGACGGTCGCCGAGTAACGGCCCTGGGCAACGTACTGACGCTGCAGCTCGTTACGGACACCTTCGAGGGTGGCGCGCTGGAAGATTTCACCTTCGGACAGACCGGACTGCTTGAGGCCTTTCATCAGGTCTTCGGTGGAGATCGCCTTGTTGCCTTCGATCTCGATACTCGCGACCGACGGACGTTCGACGACCGTGATCACCAGAACGTTGCCTTCGCGGCCCAGCTGGATATCTTGAAAGAAACCGGTTTTGAACAACGCACGAGTGGATTCCACCAGGCGACGATCATCCGCCTGCTCGCCGACGTTCAACGGCAAGGCACCAAAGACGCTACCCGCGGAGACCCGCTGGAGGCCATTGACGCGAATATCAGAGATAGTGAAGGACTCGGCGTGAACTTCGGCGATCATCAATACGGTGAGAACCGCAGTTAGCAGCAGACGTTTCATGAAGTCCTTTCTTATTCCAACTGGCAATAAACAAACTGCCGCAAAATGCGGCAGATTCGCAATTCAGCGAAGCTTTACAGTCGACCCAGATCATTGACCAGAGCAAGCAACATCACTCCGACCACCAAACTGATACCGATCTGCACCCCCCAACCTTGCACCCGATCCGACAAGGGGCGACCACGCACCCACTCAATCAGATAAAACAACAAATGCCCCCCATCCAGTACAGGAATGGGCAGCAAATTCAGAACCCCCAGGCTAATACTCAGATAAGCAAGGAAATTCAGGAAATCAGCAACGCCCGACTGGGCAGAAGCGCCCGCCACTTTAGCAATGGTTATCGGCCCACTCAAGTTTTTTACCGAGAGCTCGCCAAACAGCATTTTCTTCAGTGAGTCCAGCGTCAGGATGCTCATGGTCCAGGTACGCCGGGCACCCTCGCCAATTGCGGCCAACGGGCCATAACTGACCTCGCGGATCATTTCCGGCGGCCAGTCCACTGCTTTCACGCCAGCACCCAGATAACCGCTCGGTGCCTTGCTTTCGCCACGCGCAGCCAAGGTCACCGGGACGTCGATTTGAGCACCGTCGCGCTCGACGCGCAGCAAGATTTTGGTATCAGGACGCGTACGAACGGTATCGACCACTTGCTGCCAGTCACCCAGCGCCTGGCCATCGAGCGACAACAGGCGGTCGCCGGTTTTCAGACCGGCGGCCTGCGCCGGACCTTTTGGATCGAGCTCGGCCAGCACCGGCGGCAAGGCCGGGCGCCATGGGCGAATGCCCAGCGAGCGAATCGGATCGGGCTCATCGGCGCCTTTGAGCCAGTGATCCAGCGCCAGTTCGCGCGGCGTGTCAGCGGTAGAGCCCTGCTCGCGCACGAGCAATTGCAGGGAACCGCTTTCCCCAAGACGACGGACCAACTGCAAATTGACGGCCGCCCAGCCGGAAGTCGGCTCGCCATCGATGGCAACGATCTCCTGACCGGCACTCAAACCGGCCTTGGCCGCGATGCTGCCGGACTCGACGGCACCGATGACCGGACGGATCTGCTCACTGCCGAGCATCGCCAGCACCCAGAAAAATACCAGGGCCAGCAGGAAGTTGGCGATCGGTCCCGCCGCGACAATGGCGATGCGCTGGCGAACCGATTTGCGATTGAAGGATTGATGAAGCTGATCGGCTGGCACCTCGCCTTCACGCTCATCGAGCATTTTGACGTAGCCACCCAGCGGAATCGCGGCGACAACAAATTCAGTGCCCTGCTTGTCGTGCCAGCGCAACAACGGCATGCCGAAGCCAACGGAAAAACGCAGAACCTTGACGCCACAGCGACGCGCGACCCAGAAGTGGCCGAATTCGTGAAAGGTGACCAGTACACCCAAAGCGATCAGGGTGCCGGCAATCATATAGAGCGCGCTCATCTACTTTCTCCGCAATCCTGTTCAGTGCCGCGTGAAGCCATGGTTCTGCAACGGCTATCGGCCGTGACGATCAAGCCATTGTTCAGCCAGAATCCGCGCTTTCGCGTCTGCGGTAAACACCGCATCCAGATCCTCAAGCGCAACCACTGGCTCGAGGTTCAGCACGTCCTCGATGATACTCGCGATTTCCAGATAACCAACGCGTCCGTCGAGAAACGCCGCGACTGCCACTTCGTTGGCCGCATTGAGCATGGCCGGCGCACTGTTGCCGGCCTCCGCCGCCTGCCGCGCCAGGCGCAGACAAGGGAAGCGCTGTTCGTCCGGCGCCTCGAAATCCAGGCGCGCAACGGCAAACAGATCCAGCGGCGCCACACCCGAGTCGATTCGCTCAGGCCAGGCCAATGCGTTGGCAATCGGCGTGCGCATGTCAGGGTTGCCCAACTGCGCCAATACCGAGCCATCCACATAGTCGACCAGCGAGTGAATCACACTCTGCGGATGAATCACCACCTCCACCTGCGACGGCTTGGCGTCGAACAGCCAGCAGGCCTCGATCAACTCCAGGCCCTTGTTCATCATGCTGGCCGAGTCCACCGAGATCTTGCGACCCATCGACCAGTTCGGGTGCGCACACGCCTGATCAGGCGAAACATGCGCCAGCTCGCTCATCGGCGTCTGACGGAAAGGACCGCCCGAAGCCGTCAGCAAAATCCGCCGCACGCCGACCGCACCCAGTCCACGGGCAAAATCCTGCGGCATGCACTGGAAGATCGCGTTGTGCTCGCTGTCGATCGGCAGCAACACCGAACCGCTCTTGTGCACGGCCTGCATGAACAGCGCGCCGGACATCACCAGCGCCTCTTTGTTGGCCAGGAGAATTTTCTTCCCTGCCTGCACCGCCGCCAGCGTCGGGCGTAGGCCCGCGGCGCCGACAATGGCCGCCATCACAGCATCAACTTCAGGGGCGGAGGCGACCTGGCACAGCCCCTCCTCCCCGACCAATACGCGAGTGGACAGACCGGCAGCTCGCAAGTCGTCCTGCAAACCGCGCGCCGCAGCCACTTCAGGCACCACCGCAAACTGCGGCACATGCCGAACGCACAAGGCCAGCAACTCGCTCAGGCGGGTAAAGCCGCTCAGGGCGAAAACCTGATAACGCTCGGGATGCCGAGCGATGACGTCCAGGGTGCTCAGGCCAATCGAACCGGTCGCCCCCAGAACAGTGATCTGTTGCGGGCGGCTCACGGTGCAGCCATCCACAGCAGTACGGCAAAAATCGGGATCGCAGCGGTCAGGCTGTCGATGCGATCAAGCACACCGCCATGACCGGGCAGCAGGTTGCTGCTGTCCTTGATGCCGGACTGGCGCTTGAACATGCTTTCGGTGAGGTCGCCCACCACCGAAATGAATACGATCAATGCAGCGCCGATCAGGCCCTTGAGCAGCTCGCCAACGGTCCAGTCACGCACCAGGCCGACGATCGCGGTGATCACCAGGCTCAGCGCCAGACCACCGTAAACGCCTTCCCAGCTCTTACCTGGGCTGACTTGCGGCGCCAGCTTGCGCTTGCCGAAAGCACGGCCGGAGAAATAGGCACCGATGTCGGCCCCCCAGACCAGCACCATCACCGCCATGATCAGCCAGTTACCCAGCGGGTACTGTTTGATCTGCACCAGCCCTTGCCAGGCCGGCAACAGGATCAGCAAGCCGATCACCAGTTTGGTGGCCGCCGTGGACCAGTGCTCGCTCGAGCGCGGGTACGTCAGCACCAGGTACGTCGCTACAGCCCACCACAACACCGAAGCGCCCAACACCCAAGGGGCCAGGCCCGGCAGGACGTACATCACGAACAGCATCAGCGCGACGACAGCGGCAAAGCCGACACGGAACGACTGCGCGGTAAAGCCCGCCAGGCGTGCCCATTCCCAGGCGCCCAGGCTCACGACCAGACCGATGAACAGCGCAAAACCGGAGCCTTCGAGCAGGAAAAACCCGCACAAAGCGATCGGCAGCAGGATCAGCGCAGTGATGATTCGTTGTTTAAGCATTAAACCCGGGCTCCAGCTTCGACCTGTTCGCTCGTTTTACCGAAGCGACGCTGGCGCGAAGCGAAATCGGCCAGCGCGGTGCGCATGGCTTCGTGTTTGAAGTCCGGCCAGAACAGGTCGGAGAAGTACAACTCGGCATACGCCAGTTGCCACAGCAGGAAGTTGCTGATGCGGTGCTCGCCACCGGTGCGGATGCACAGGTCCGGCAACGGCAGGTCGCCGGTGGCCAGACAGGTTTGCAGCAGATCCGGTGTGATGTCTTCCGGACGCAGATGCCCGGCCTGAACTTCACGCGCCAGACGCTGCGCCGCCTGGGCAATATCCCACTGACCGCCGTAGTTGGCGGCGATCTGCAGGATGAAGCGGTTGGCACCGGCGGTCATGGCTTCCGCTTCGCGCATCGCTGCCTGAAGCTCAGGATGGAAACGCGAGCGATCGCCAATGATGCGCAAGCTGATGTTGTTGTCGTTCAGACGCTTGGCCTCACGACGCAGCGCCTTGAAGAACAGATCCATCAAGGCGCTGACTTCATCGGCCGGGCGCTGCCAGTTTTCACTGGAGAAGGCGAACAGGGTGAGCACTTCGACCTTGGCCTCAGCGCACACCTCGATCACTGCCCGCACAGCATCCACGCCGGCCTTATGCCCGGCGACACCCGGCATAAAGCGTTTTTTCGCCCAGCGATTATTGCCATCCATGATGATCGCGACATGGCGCGGCACCGCGGACGGCGCAGACTGCTTGGTCTTGTCCATTAAAAGCTCGACCCTTATACGGCCATCAGGTCTTTTTCTTTCTCGTCCGTGGCCTTGGTGATCTGGGCCTCGGATTCCTTGGTCAGCTTATCGATATCAGCGATGGCACGACGCTCTTCGTCTTCACTGATTTCCTTGTCCTTGACCAGCTTTTTAAGCTCACCCAATGCGTCACGACGAATGTTGCGCACGGCAACGCGCGCATCTTCCGCTGCGCTACGAGCCTGCTTGGTGAAGCCCTTGCGCGTTTCCTCGGTGAGGGCAGGCATCGGGATCAAAAGCAACTCACCCAGGTTGGTCGGATTGAGGTTCAGACCGGCGCTCTGGATCGCCTTGTCGACGGCAGCGAGCATGTTGCGCTCGAAGGCCACGACTTGCAGGGTACGCGAATCTTTCACGGTGACGTTGGCCACGCTGCTCAGCGGGGTGTCAGTGCCGTAGTAAGGCACCATGACGCTGCCGAGGATGCTCGGGTGAGCCTTGCCGGTACGAATCTGGCCGAACGCGTGGTTCAGAGATTCCAGGGATTTCTGCATACGCGCTTGGGCGTCTTTCTTGATTTCGTTGATCATTGTTGGCCTTCCTCGATCAAAGTCCCTTCAGCGCCGCCGTGCACAATGTTCAGCAGGGCGCCGGGCTTGTTCATGTTGAATACGCGCAGCGGCATCTTGTGATCGCGGCACAGGCAGATAGCAGTCAGATCCATCACGCCCAGCTTGCGATCCAGCACTTCATCATAAGTCAGATGATCGAACTTCTCGGCATGCGGGTCTTTGAACGGGTCAGCGGTGTAAACGCCATCAACCTTGGTCGCTTTCAGCACGACGTCGGCATCGATTTCGATGGCACGCAGGCAGGCTGCCGAATCCGTGGTAAAGAACGGATTACCGGTACCGGCGGCGAAGATCACCACGTCCTTGGAGTTCAGGTGGCGCATGGCTTTGCGGCGATCATAGTGATCGGTCACGCCAACCATGGAAATGGCCGACATCACGATGGCTGAGATATTGGCACGTTCCAGCGCATCGCGCATGGCCAGAGCGTTCATCACAGTGGCCAGCATGCCCATGTGGTCGCCTGTCACCCGATCCATGCCAGCCTTGCTCAAGGCCTCGCCACGGAACAGGTTGCCACCGCCGATCACCAGACCGACCTGTACGCCGATGCCGACCAGTTGGCCGACTTCCAGCGCCATCCGATCCAGCACTTTTGGATCGATCCCGAACTCTTCCGAGCCCATCAGGGCCTCGCCGCTAAGCTTGAGTAGAATGCGTTTATAGCGAGCCTGATAACCACTGCCCTGCTGAGCCATTGCCAATCTCTCCTGCGGCGTATTTAAAAAATTCTGTGCAAGCTGTTTTACAGCTGCCGTTCACTCTAGCTTGGCGCTGCTTCAGCGCCATCGGAACCTGGCTTTGTAAGTCAGTTCCCAGTGGAAACCAATTAAAAAATGGTAACCCCATCTGAAAAGAGGCTGCGCGCGTGAGCGGGCAGCCTCTTTCGGGCGACAGTTGAAAAACCGTCTTATTGCTTGGCGGCAGCCAGCTGGGCAGCAACTTCTTCAGCGAAGTTGTCGACCGGCTTCTCGATGCCTTCGCCTACTTTGAAGTAGGTGAAGGAAACGATTTCTGCGCCGCCTTTCTTGGCCAGCTCGCCAACCTTGATTTCAGGGTTCTTGACGAACGCCTGCTCAACCAGGCTTGCTTCTGCCAGGAACTTGCTGATACGGCCTTTGACCATGTTCTCAACAATGTTTTCTGGCTTGCCTTTGATCTTCTCTTCGTTCAGCTGCAGGAACACAGCTTTTTCACGCTCGATCGCTTCAGCCGAAACTTGCGAAGGCAGCAGGAACTCAGGGTTGCTGGCAGCTACGTGCATCGCGATGTCTTTGGCCAGCTCGACGTCACCGCCTTTCAGAGCTACAACGACACCGATCTTGTTGCCGTGCAGGTACGAACCGACAACGTCACCTTCGATACGGGCCAGACGACGGATGTTGACGTTCTCGCCTACTTTGGCAACCAGTGCTTCGCGAGCAGCTTCTTGCGAAGCGATCAGCGGAGCAGCGTCGGTCAGCTTGTCAGCGAAAGCTTTTTCAACGCTGGCAGCGACGAAGTTTTTGAAGTCGTCTTGCAGAGCCAGGAAGTCGGTCTGCGAGTTCACTTCCAGGATAACGGCAGCTTTACCGTCGTCCTTGATTGCGATTGCGCCTTCAGCGGCAACGTTGCCAGCCTTTTTCGCAGCCTTGATCGCGCCCGAAGCACGCATGTCATCAATGGCTTTTTCGATGTCGCCGTCAGCCTTTTCCAGGGCTTTCTTGCAGTCCATCATGCCTTCGCCGGTACGCTCGCGCAGTTCTTTAACCAACGCTGCAGTAATTGCTGCCATTTTCAAATTCCTCTTGGATAGGTTTTCAACCATTCCACCCGATCGAACGGGCGTTCAATTCTTCCCGAAACACCTTGTAGCTGCTGCACGTTACAAATGCAGGAGGTGCGCTGCCACAAGTGGGCGCCAACAAACGGTTTTCGAGGTGGCAAAAAGGGGGCCAAGCCCCCTTTTTGCTTACTGAGTCAACGCCAGGGCGTCGATTACTCAGCTGCAGCCTGAGTTTCTTCAGCTGCGAATTCAACAGTGCCGCCAGCAACATTGTTGCGACCACGGATCACTGCGTCAGCCATCGAACCCATGTACAGCTGGATAGCGCGGATTGCGTCATCGTTGCCTGGGATGATGTAGTCAACGCCTTCCGGGCTGCTGTTGGTATCGACAACGCCGATGACCGGGATGCCCAGCTTGTTGGCTTCGGTGATCGCGATGCGCTCGTGGTCAACGTCGATCACGAACAGTGCGTCTGGCAGACCGCCCATGTCCTTGATGCCGCCCAGCGAACGATCCAGCTTTTCCAGGTCACGGGAGCGCATCAGCGCTTCTTTCTTGGTCAGCTTGGCGAAAGTACCGTCTTCGGCTTGAACTTCAAGGTCACGCAGACGCTTGATGGAAGCACGAATGGTTTTGAAGTTGGTCAGCATGCCGCCCAACCAGCGGTGATCGACGTACGGCGAACCGCAACGTGCTGCTTCTTCAGCAACGATCTTGCCAGCGGAACGCTTGGTGCCGACGAACAGAATCTTGTTTTTTCCCTGGGCCAGACGCTCTACGAAAGTCAGAGCTTCGTTGAACATTGGCAGGGTTTTTTCAAGGTTGATGATGTGAATCTTGTTACGCGCGCCGAAAATGTACTTGCCCATTTTCGGATTCCAGTAACGGGTTTGGTGACCGAAGTGCACACCGGCCTTCAGCATATCGCGCATGTTGACTTGGGACATGATAGTTCCTTAATAAGTCGGGTTTGGCCTCCACGTATCCCAATGACCAACCAGTGGCATAAAGCCAAAAGCACCCAGGTCATCGTGTCGACACGTGTGTGGATTTAAGCTTTTCGGGGTATCCCCGGAAAGCGGCGCATTTTATACCACAGGGTGCACAGAAACGGAACCCGGAATCTGCAATCGCACCAGGGACATGGGCGCAGCCCCCTTGGAATCGCCTTCAAGCGCACCATTGTATAGACAGACGCGATGCACGCAGGCGCGGATTTGCTCCTTTCGTCTGGTAGAATCGCGTTTTTCAGGGTCGCAAATCCCACACCTGCCACCCTATCCGTATCAGCAAGCGCCGCCGAGCGCAGAGAGAGCCTGTATGACCGTCAACCTCAAAACCCCCGAGGACATCGCTGGCATGCGTGTCGCCGGCAAACTGGCCGCCGATGTGCTGGAAATGATTGCCGAACACGTCAAACCGGGCGTGACCACCGATCAACTGAACCAGATCTGCCACGACTACATCGTCAACGTGCAGCAGGCCATCCCTGCGCCGCTCAACTACAAAGGCTACCCGAAGTCGATCTGCACCTCGATCAATCACGTGGTCTGCCACGGCATTCCGAATGACAAGCCGCTGAAGAATGGCGACACCCTGAACATCGACGTCACCGTGATCAAGGACGGCTACCACGGCGACACCAGCCGCATGTTCCACGTTGGCGAAGTGCCGGTCTGGGCCGAACGCCTGTCGCAGGTCACTCAGGAATGCATGTACAAGGCGATCGAAATCGTCAAACCTGGCTGCCGCCTCGGCGACATCGGTGAGATCATCCAGAAGCACGCGGAAAAGAACGGTTTCTCGGTGGTTCGCGAGTTCTGCGGCCACGGCATCGGCAAGGTGTTCCACGAAGAGCCGCAGATCCTGCATTACGGTCGCGCCGGCACCGGCATGGAACTGAAGGCCGGCATGACCTTCACCATCGAACCGATGATCAACCAGGGCAAGGCCGACACCAAGGTACTGGGCGACGGCTGGACCGCGATCACCAAGGACCGCAAACTCTCGGCGCAGTGGGAACACACCCTGCTGGTGACCGACACTGGCTACGAGATTTTCACCCTGCGCGCCGATGACACCATCCCGCGCGTCTCGGCCTGATCCCAAGAACGCTCCCAGCCTTATAGAAGGAAAGCCAATCGATGCCGCAGGTGGATCCCGAACTCTTCGACCGCGGCCAGTTCCAGGCTGAACTGGCCCTGAAAGCGAGTCCCATCGCGGCGTTCAAGAAGGCGATCCGCCAGGCGCGCGAGGTCCTCGACACGCGTTTTCGTAGCGGCCGCGACATCCGCCGATTGATCGAAGACCGTGCGTGGTTCGTCGACAACATCCTGCAAAAAGCCTGGGAGCAGTTCAACTGGAGCGAAGACGCCGATATCGCGCTGGTCGCGGTCGGCGGCTACGGCCGGGGGGAGTTGCACCCCTATTCCGACATCGACCTGCTGATCCTGCTGGACAGCGCCGATCACGAAGTCTTCCGCGATTCCATCGAGCGTTTTCTGACGCTGCTGTGGGACATCGGCCTGGAAGTCGGTCAGAGCGTACGCTCGGTCGACGAATGCGCCGAAGAGGCCCGCGCCGACCTGACGGTGGTCACCAACCTGATGGAAAGCCGCACCATCTGCGGCCCCGAACGCCTGCGCCAGCGCATGCTCGATGTCACCAGCACCGCGCACATGTGGCCGGCCAAGGAGTTTTTCCTGGCCAAACGCGCCGAGCAAAAGGCCCGTCACCACAAGTACAACGACACCGAATACAACCTGGAACCCAACGTCAAAGGCTCGCCCGGTGGCCTGCGGGATATCCAGACGATTCTGTGGGTGGCCCGGCGTCAGTACGGCACCCTGAACCTGCGCGCCCTCGCCGGTGAAGGTTTCCTGGTCGAGAGCGAAAACGCCCTGTTGGCGTCGTCCCAGGAATTCCTCTGGAAAGTGCGTTACGCCCTGCACATGCTCGCCGGGCGCTCGGAAGACCGCCTGTTGTTCGATCATCAACGGACCATCGCCGGCCTGCTCGGCTTTGAAGGCGACGACGCCAAACAGGCCGTCGAAAACTTCATGCAGCAGTACTTCCGCGTGGTCATGAGCATCGCCCAACTCAGCGACCTGATCATCCAGCACTTCGAGGAAGTCATCCTCGCCCCGGAAGACGAAGCACCGCCGCAGCCGATCAACTCGCGCTTCCAGTTGCACGACGGCTACATCGAGGCACGGAACGACAACGTGTTCCGCCGCACACCGTTCGCCATGCTCGAGATCTTCGTGCTGATGGCCCAGCAGCCGGAAATCAAAGGCGTACGCGCTGACACCATTCGTCTGCTGCGCGAGAACCGGCACCTGATCGACGACAACTTCCGCAACGATATCCGCAACACCAGCCTGTTCATCGAGCTGTTCAAGTGCAAGATCGGTGTACACCGCAACCTGCGCCGGATGAACCGCTACGGCATCCTCGGACGTTACCTGCCGGAGTTCGGTTTCATCGTCGGGCAGATGCAGCACGACCTGTTCCACATCTATACGGTCGATGCGCATACCCTGAACCTGATCAAACACCTGCGTAAGCTGCAGTACACCCAGGTGTCGGAAAAATTCCCGTTGGCCGCCAAGCTCATGGCCAAACTGCCCAAGCCTGAACTGATCTACATGGCCGGTCTGTACCACGACATCGGCAAGGGCCGGCATGGCGATCACTCGGACATCGGCGCGGTCGATGCCGAAGCGTTCTGCCAGCGCCATCAGTTGCCGCTGTGGGACAGCCGCCTGATCGTCTGGCTGGTGCAGAACCACCTGGTGATGTCGACCACCGCACAGCGCAAGGATCTGTCCGATCCGCAGGTGATCCACGATTTCGCCCAGATCGTCGGCGACGAAACCCGTCTGGATTACCTGTACGTGCTGACCGTGGCCGACATCAACGCGACCAACCCTACCCTGTGGAATTCGTGGCGCGCCAGCCTGCTGCGCCAGCTCTACACCGAGACCAAACGCGCTCTGCGCCGTGGCCTGGAAAATCCGGTGGATCGTGAAGAGCAGATCCGCCAGACCCAGAGTGCGGCGCTGGACATCCTCGTGCGCGGCGGCACCGATCCGGACGACGTCGAGCAGTTGTGGGCGCAGTTGGGCGATGACTATTTCCTGCGTCACACCGCCGGCGACGTGGCCTGGCACAGTGACGCGATCCTGCAGCAGCCGGCCGATGGCGGTCCGCTGGTGCTGATCAAGGAAACCACCCAGCGCGAGTTCGAAGGTGGCACGCAGATCTTCATCTACGCCCCCGACCAGCACGATTTCTTCGCCGTGACCGTGGCCGCGATGGACCAGCTCAACCTGAACATTCACGACGCCCGGGTCATCACTTCGAGCAGCCAGTTCACCCTCGACACCTACATCGTGCTCGATACCGACGGTGACTCGATCGGCGACAACCCGGCCCGGGTCAAACAGATACGCGACGGCCTGACCGAAGCCCTGCGTAACCCCGACGACTACCCGACGATCATCCAGCGCCGGGTGCCGCGCCAGCTCAAGCACTTCGCCTTCGCGCCGCAGGTGACGATCCACAACGACGCCCAGCGTCCGGTGACAGTGCTGGAACTGACGGCACCGGATCGCCCGGGCCTGCTGGCACGGATCGGCGGGATCTTCCTCGAGTTCGACCTGTCGCTGCAGAACGCCAAGATTGCGACCCTGGGCGAACGCGTAGAAGACGTGTTCTTCATCACCGACGCCCACAACCAGCCGCTCTCCGACCCGCTGCTGTGCAGTCGCCTGCAGGACGCAATCGTCGAGCAACTGAGCGTCAATCAGGAACCGGATATCAACTTTTCGCGCATCAGTATTTGATCCAGCAACTTCCCCCCTGTGGGAGCGGGCTTGCTCGCGATAGCGGTGTGTCAGGCAACACATCATTCACTGACACACCGCTTTCGCGAGCAAGCCCGCTCCCACATTGAACGAGGCCCCCATGAACAACGCTCTGAACCAGCTCCAGCCCTACCCGTTCGAAAAACTCCGCACGCTGCTTGGCACGGTCACGCCGAACCCGGACAAACGCCCGATCGCCCTGTCGATCGGCGAGCCGAAACATCGCTCGCCAAGCTTTGTCGCCGAAGCGCTGGCGAACAATCTGGATCAGATGGCGGTGTATCCGACCACCCTCGGCATCCCGGCCCTGCGCGAATCCATCGCCGGCTGGTGCGAACGTCGTTTTGGCGTACCGAGCGGCTGGATCGATCCGGCGCGCAATGTGCTGCCGGTCAACGGTACCCGCGAAGCGCTGTTCGCTTTCACCCAGACCGTGGTCAACCGTGGCGACGATGCACTGGTGGTCAGCCCGAACCCGTTCTATCAGATCTACGAGGGCGCAGCGTTCCTCGCCGGGGCCAAGCCGCACTACCTGCCTTGCCTGGACGAAAACCGCTTCAACCCGGATTTCGACGCCGTGTCACCGGACATCTGGAAACGCTGCCAGATCCTGTTTCTGTGCTCGCCAGGCAACCCGACCGGCGCACTGATCCCGGTTGATGTACTGAAAAAACTCATCGCCCTGGCCGACGAATACGACTTCGTGATCGCCGCCGACGAGTGCTACAGCGAACTGTACTTCGACGAACAGACCCCGCCGCCGGGCCTGCTCAGCGCCTGCGTCGAACTGGGCCGCAAGGACTTCAAGCGTTGCGTGGTGTTCCACAGCCTGTCCAAGCGCTCCAACCTGCCGGGCCTGCGCTCCGGGTTCGTCGCCGGTGACGCGGATATCCTCAAGGGTTTCCTGCTGTACCGCACCTACCACGGTTGCGCGATGCCGGTGCAAACCCAACTGGCCAGCGTTGCCGCGTGGAATGACGAAGTGCATGTACGCGCCAACCGTGCGCTGTACCGCGAGAAGTTCGACGCAGTGCTGGCAATTCTCAGCCCGGTGATGGACGTACAGCGTCCGGACGGCAGCTTCTACCTCTGGCCGAACGTGGCCGGTGACGATGCCGCATTCTGCCGCGACCTGTTCGAGCAGGAACATGTGACTGTCGTGCCAGGCTCGTATCTGTCGCGCGAGGTCGACGGCGTGAATCCGGGCGCCGGGCGCGTGCGCATGGCACTGGTTGCGCCTTTGGCTGAATGTGTTGAAGCTGCAGAACGGATCCGCGACTTCATCACCCGCCAACACTGAGTTTTTAATATCCGTGCCAGTCATCTGGCACGGACATACCCCTCAAGTTACATTTAAAACCACTTTACGACTACTCCAGACACTGCCCGAAGCTTAATCTCGCGCAGTGGTTTTTTGCATGCGCGAAACAACCAAAAAGACAAATCAAGGAGCAAGACAAAGCATGGACAACTTTCAATATTGCACGCTGCAAAAACCGGCTAAAGAACTCAAATCCAGCGCCCTTAACAACAGCCGAAAAAAACGCTCGTTGGTACACTACGACAAACTTTGGCCAAGCCGACACACTCTGAAAATAGCTTTCATGGATAACCCAACTCCGGAACACAAAGATAAAATCATTGCCGCCGCCGAAAAATGGCTTCCTTATATCAGTTTGAAGTTTGAGTTCGTTGAAGGCGTAGAGGGTGAGATCCGAATCGCCACCGAGGGTGTGGTGAACAGTTCATTTCTGGGTACCGATGCACTGGATATGTTTCCTGATACGCCAACCATGAACCTTGGCATCGACCCCGAACACGAAGACTTCGAGACGGTCGTCATCCACGAGTTTGGCCACGCACTCGGCGCAATGCACGAACACCAGCACCCCAAGGCGCAAATCCCCTGGAATAAAGAAAATGTTTACAACTACTACCAGAACAGACCGATGAATCCACTGTCGCGAGGCGAAGTTGACGACAATATATTTACGCCTTTTGACGATGCCGACGCGCTTTACTTGCCATACGATCGAAAATCCATCATGCACCATCCTGTTCCCAACAATTTGACGCTTGGCAATTGGGCGAATCCGATCAATCGCGAAATCAGTGATAAAGACAAACAGCTCATGCAGTTGATTTACCCACGTTGAATCACATCTTTACCGTGCCAGTTCTGTTGGCACGGTAATCCGTCATAAAATCGTACACATATCCAATTTACCTGCTCAGGCGCAGCAACTAGCATCCTTCATTCAAAGCGACTTTCCGGGAACAACAAGCAACCCGAGAAGTTACATATGACGAACGAAAACATGGATGTTCAGTTATGCACTCAACCCGGCTTCAGCCAAACAAAAAAACCGAAACCACACGCACCTCCCGCAACATCAAATGCACTTCGGAGGTTCAGTAAAATGTGGGCTAAAAACAATCCGGCAAAATTCTGGACTCCCGGCAGCACTCTTCGCATCGCCTTCCTCAACGGCACGCAGGAATTCAAGGACGCGACCATTGCCGCTGCCAGCAACTGGTTGCCGCACATCAACTTGAAATTCGATTTCGTTGAAGGTGAAGTGGGCGACATCCGCATACTCAGTCAGGAAGGAACGTTTTCCTCCCGGATAGGTACGGATGCTCTGCTACATCCCGATGAGCCGACCATGACACTCTGGCCGCATCCGGGTCTGCCACGTTACTTCGCAGCCAATGTCATGCATGAGTTCGGTCATATGCTGGGCGCGGAGCATGAACAGACCAATCCCACAGCAGACATTCCCTGGGACAAGCCAGCCATCTATGCACAATTTGGAATCACCGCCGACCCGGAAGAAGACGACTCCCAGGCCAGCGTGACGCGCAAACGCCTGCACGACTGGTACTTTGACCGCGGCAATCCCGACGAAAGCATTTATTCGGAATACGATCCAAAGTCGATCATGCACTATCGGATCAGCCAGTCCTGGACCATCGGAGACTTCCAGCTCTTCATTAATCTGGATCTCAGCGAAAAGGACAAAATCTTCATGGCAAACGCTTATCCCTGCCCCGCGAGTGAATGAGCGCATCAGGTCCGTGTCGGGCTATTTGACCTGCCCCAGATTCGCCTCACTCAAATCCAGCTCACCCAATACCTCGCGCAACACGTCATCACCGATCTGGTGCTGACGGCTGAGGCTATACAGCTCCAGGCGTTGCGCCCGCAACGCCTTCAAGCGCAAGCGGCGTTCCAGCAGATCCATCTGGAACGCCAGCGCCTGGGCTTCGGCCGAATCATTGAACACGTCGAGCTGATGACGATACTCGGACATGATCCGCGCCTTGAGTTCCGCCGAGAGTGCGGCCTGCGCCGCATCCTGCGGGCCGACCTCTTCGGTTTCCAGCGCATGGATCGCCGCCTCGGCGGTCTTGCGCCAGGCATCGCGCACTTCCTGACGACGTTTGTCGTCCGGGCTTTTCTCGATGCCACGCAGCAGCAACGGCAGGGCGATGCAGGCGCAAATCAGCGACAACAGAATCACCCCGGCGGCGATGAAAATCAGCAGATCACGCTCGGGGAACGCCTCGGCCCCCATCAACATCGGCACTGACATCACACCGGCCAGCGTCACCGCCCCGCGCACTCCGCCGACAGTCAGCAACCAGCAGGATCGCGCGGTCGGCACTTGCGTCAGGTCGCCCTTGCCGCGCAGCCGTCGCAGCAGTACCGACAGGCGCCAGATGCTCTGTACCCAGATAAAGCGCAACAGCACCAGCGCGAGAAAAATCGCCACCACGTCGAGGCCACGGTACAGCAGCGTCGGCCACAACGTCGGTTCGTGGCTGACCACGGCCTTGATGATGTCCGGCAATTGCAGACCCAGCAGCAGAAAGATCAGGCCGTTGAAGGCAAATTCAAGCAGCGACCAGACGCTGCGATTGAGCAGCCGGGTGCTGGTCTGCCGTGGCAACAGATCAAGCCAGCTCTGCATCATCCCCGCCGCGACAGCCGAAAGAATCCCCGAAGCGCCCAGTCGCTCGGCCAATACATAGGCGGCGAACGGCAGCAGCAACATGAACACCACGTGGGTGGCCGGATCGTCCCAGCCCCGGGCAATCATCCACGCGCGCAAGCGCCCGACCAGCCAGCTCAGCGCGACGCCGACGGCCAAGCCCCCGACCGCCACCAGTACGAACGTCAGGCTGGCATTGGCCAGCGAGAACACCCCGGTCACCGCCGCCACCAAGGCAAACTTGAACGTCACCAGACCCGAGGCATCATTCATCAGCGCCTCGCCTTGCAGGATGTGCATCAGCGGTGTCGGCAAGCGGTTCTGCGAGATCGCCGAGACCGCCACGGCGTCGGTCGGCGAGAGCACGGCGGCCAGCGCGAAGGCCACCGGCAGCGGAATGCTCGGCAACAGCCAGTGAATGAAGTACCCGGCGCCGACCACGGTGAACAGCACCAGGCCGACCGCCAGCGTCAGGATCGGCCCGCGCAGATGCCAGAACTCGCGTTTGGGCATGCGCCAACCGTCGGAAAACAGCAGCGGCGGCAGGAACAGAAACAGGAACAATTCGGGGTCCAGCGCGACGTGCAGGCCCAGTGTCGGCCAGGCCAGCAAGGCACCGGCGGCGATTTGCACGAGGGGCAGCGGCAGCGGGATGACCCGTCCGACCAGCCGGGAGACGCTGACCAGCATCAGCAGGATCAGGACGGTATAAGCGGTTTGCATAAAGCGGAAATCTCAGACAATCGACAGCGTTGAACTGCCATATTAGCCGCTTAGGATGCGTCTGACCGTTGCACCTATGTCGCACGCCCGCAACGCCATTCCAATGTGGGAGCGAGCTTGCTCGCGAATACGGTGTGTCATTAACAGAGATTTTGACTGACACGGCCCCTTCGCGAGCAAGCTCGCTCCCACAGGGTTTTGCATTGCCAAATGAAGCCGGGCGCCGCGAAACCGTTTGGTCATGGCATAATCCGACACCATTTTTTTCCAGCACCTGTAAAGGGGGCGATTCCTTGACCGTTTCAAGTAAAACGTTGCACCTTTTCGGCATCAAAGCCTGCGACACCATGAAGAAGGCGCGCACCTGGCTCGATGAACACGCTGTCAGCTACGACTTCCACGACTACAAAACCGCCGGTATCGACCGTGAGCACCTGACCCAATGGTGTGACGAGCACGGCTGGCAAACGGTGTTGAACCGTGCAGGCACGACCTTTCGCAAACTCGACGACGAACGTAAAGCCGATCTCGACCAGTCGAAAGCCATCGAACTGATGCTCGCTCAACCCTCGATGATCAAGCGCCCGGTGCTCGATCTCGGTGACCGAACCCTGATTGGCTTCAAGCCAGACATCTACGCGGCCGCACTCAAGTAAGCAGCCCGTCACTTATTGCTAGAGGTATTCACATGTCCAACTCTCTGTTCAGCATCGCCTTTGGTGTCGGCACGCAAAACCGTCAAGGCGCCTGGCTGGAAGTGTTCTACGCTCAGCCACTGCTCAACCCGTCGGCCGAACTGGTCGCCGCTGTTGCGCCGATCCTCGGTTACACCGAAGGCAACCAGGCCATCACCTTCACCACTGCACAGGCTGCGCAACTGGCTGAAGCGGTCAAAGGCATCGACGCCGTTCAAGGCAAGCTGCTGACCCGTCTGGCCGAGAGCCACAAGCCACTGGTCGCCACCCTGCTGGCCGAAGACACACAACTGACCTCGACGCCTGAGGCGTACCTCAAGCTGCACCTGCTGTCGCATCGTCTGGTCAAACCACACGGCGTAAGCCTGGCCGGGATCTTCCCGCTGCTGCCGAACGTGGCCTGGACCAGCCAGGGCGCAATCGACCTGAGCGAACTGGCCGAACTGCAACTCGAAGCCCGTCTGCGCGGCGAGCTGCTGGAAGTGTTCTCGGTGGACAAGTTCCCGAAAATGACCGACTACGTGGTTCCGGCCGGCGTGCGTATCGCTGACGCGGCACGTCTGCGTCTGGGCGCTTACGTGGGCGAAGGCACCACCGTGATGCACGAAGGCTTCATCAACTTCAACGCCGGCACCGAAGGCCCGGGCATGATCGAAGGCCGCGTGTCCGCTGGCGTGTTCGTCGGCAAGGGCTCGGACCTGGGCGGCGGCTGCTCGACCATGGGCACCCTGTCGGGCGGCGGCAACATCGTGATCAAGGTCGGCGAAGGCTGCCTGATCGGCGCCAACGCCGGTATCGGTATTCCGTTGGGTGACCGCAACACCGTCGAGTCGGGCCTGTACGTGACCGCCGGCACCAAGGTGGCGCTGCTGGACGAGCACAACAACCTGGTCAAGGTTGTGAAGGCGCGCGAGCTGGCCGGTCAGACCGACCTGCTGTTCCGTCGCAACTCGGAAACCGGTGCCGTGGAGTGCAAGACCCACAAATCGGCTATCGAGCTGAACGAAGCGCTGCACGCTCACAACTAAGCAGCCACATGATCCCCCCTGTGGGAGCGGGCTTGCTCGCGAAGGCGTAGTGTCATTCAGCAACTTATTGACTGACAGGACGCATTCGCGAGCAAGCCCGCTCCCACAAGGTTCGGCGTACATCCCGCCCCTCTTCACCAGGGCTGAAAACTGTGATGATTCCCTCCCCCTGGCGCGCCGATTTTCCGGCCATCGCCGCCCTGCAACGGCAAGACCAGACCTATCTGGACAACGCCGCCACCACGCAAAAACCCCAGGCCCTGCTCGACGCGCTAGCGCACTACTACGCCAACGGCGCAGCCAATGTGCACCGTGCGCAGCATCTGCCCGGCGCGCACGCGACGCAGGCGTTCGAAGACAGTCGGCTCAAGGTTGCCCAGTGGCTGAATGCCGGTGACAGCGGGCAGATCATCTTCACCCATGGCGCCACCAGTGCGCTGAATCTCCTGGCCTACGGCCTGGAACATCTTTTCCACCCGGGCGATGAAATTGTCATCAGCGCCCTGGAGCATCACGCCAACCTGCTGCCGTGGCAGCAACTGGCACAGCGTCGCGAGCTAAAACTGGTGATCCTGCCGCTGGACGCCGACGGCGTGATCGACCTCGGCGCCGCCGTGCGTCTGATCACCCCCCGCACTCGCTTGCTGGCGGTCAGTCAGCTGTCCAACGTGCTCGGTGCCTGGCAACCGCTGCCAGCGCTGCTGGCGATGGCCAAGGCGCACAACGCTCTGACCGTGGTCGATGGCGCACAAGGTGTGGTGCATGGTCGCCACGACGTGCAGGCGCTGGGTTGCGACTTCTATGTGTTTTCCAGCCACAAGCTTTACGGCCCCGATGGTCTCGGCGTGCTGTTCGGGCGCAACAAGGCGCTTGAGCAACTGCGGCCGTGGCAGTTCGGCGGCGAAATGGTGCTGGAAGCCAATTATCACGATGCGCGCTTCCGCCCTGCCCCGTTGGGTTTCGAGGCCGGTACGCCGCCGATTGCCAGCGTAATCGGCCTCGGCGCAACTCTCGATTATCTGGCAGGGCTGGATCAGGACGCGGTGTCGGCCCACGAAGCGGCGCTGCACGCCTACCTGCTGCAAGGCCTGGCCGCGCGCAACGGCATACGCCTACTCGGCAAGCCGCAATTGGCGCTGGCGAGTTTTGTCGTCGAGGGTGTGCACAACGCCGATCTGGCGCATCTGCTGACCGAGCAAGGCATCGCCGTGCGCGCCGGGCATCACTGCGCCATGCCGTTGCTGAAAAGCTTCGAACTGGCCGGGGCTATTCGCGTGTCACTGGCGCTGTACAACGACTCCGAGGATCTGGAGCGTTTCTTCGAGGCGCTGGATCAGGCCCTGGAGTTGCTGCGATGAGCCTGCCGCTCGCCGCCGCCGAAGCTTTGCAGACTTTTCAGAACGCCGCCGGTTGGGAACAACGGGCGCGGTTGCTGATGCAGTTTGGCGATCGTCTGCCGCCGCTGGATGACGCGGACAAATGCGAAACCAACCGCGTGCATGGCTGCGAGAGTCAGGTGTGGCTGGTAGGGGAGTTGCAGGACGGTCACTGGCAGTTCAGCGCTGCCAGCGATGCGCGGATGATTCGTGGGTTGGTGGCGTTGCTGCTGTTGCGGGTCAACGGCTTGAGCGCTGCCGAGTTGCAGCAGGTGGATCTGCCCGATTGGTTCAATCAGCTGGGACTTTCGCGGCAGTTGTCGCCTTCGCGCAGTAATGGCTTGAATGCCGTGCTCCAGCGGATGAATGAGTTGGCTAAATAAAGCGGCTGCTTCGCAGCCATCGCGAGCAGGCTCACTCCTACAATTGGAATGCGTCCCCCTGTAGGAGTGAGCCTGCTCGCGATGAGGCCCTCAGCCCCAGAATCAAACCTGAGGCTTCACCCGATCCGCTGGCCGCCGCACACCCGCCACAATCTTATCCACAGCCTTGGTCGCCGCGACCATGCCGAACGTCGCCGTGACCATCATCACCGCGCCAAACCCGCCGGCGCAGTCGAGCTTCACCCCGTCGCCGACAAAACTCTTCTGCAAACAGATGCTGCCGTCCGGTTTCGGATAGCGCAGTTGTTCGGTGGAGAACACACACGGCACGCTGTAATGGCGAGTCACGGTACGCGAGAAGCCATAGTCGCGGCGCAACGTCGAACGCACTTTCGAGGCCAATGGATCGTTGAACGTGCGGTTGAGGTCGCAGACCTGAATCAGCGTCGGATCGATCTGCCCACCCGCACCGCCGGTGGTAATGATCTGGATCTTGCGGCGCTTGCACCAGGCGATCAGTGCAGCCTTGGCGTTGACCGCGTCGATGCAGTCGATCACGCAATCGATGTTCGGCGTGATGTATTCGGCCATGGTGTCGCGGGTGACGAAATCCGCCACCGCGTGCACGGTGCAATCCGGATTGATCCCGCGCAGGCGCTCGGCCATCACTTCGACCTTGGGTCTGCCGACGGTACTGTCCAGCGCGTGCAACTGGCGGTTGGCGTTGCTGACGCAGACGTCGTCGAGGTCGAACAGCGAAATCTCGCCGACGCCACAGCGGGCCATGGCTTCCGCCGCCCAGGAACCGACGCCACCGACGCCGACAATCGCCACATGGGCCGCACGCAGGCGCTCGAGGCCCTCGATGCCATACAAACGGGCGATGCCTGCAAACCGCGGATCTTCTGTACTCATGACCATTACCCCAAAAACCGGCGCGCATTATAGGGCCGTCGGCGGACAAGAGCATCTTTGACGCTATGAACGGTGAACGCCGCCGTTTTGCGCAATCCTTGTGGCGAGGGAGCTTGCTCCCGCCGGGTCGCGAAGCGGCCCTTGAAAAGCGGACTGCTTCGCAGTCCGGCGGGAGCAAGCTCCCTCGCCACGGGGAATTGCTATAACTGAATAACAAAGTTTTCTCTTACAAGCTGTTACTAAAGAACTTAAATCAGGTTGGACTGCCCAATGTCGGGCATTTTCCTGCCCGGTGTACGAGCAGTGAACTGCCGGTGTAGGATTCGCGCCCTTTTGGCGTAAGCCGATCCGTTCCTTCGTTCCACAGCCTTTGGAACCCGAAATAGCTATGTCATCGCGTAAATTTGGTCTCAACCTGGTGGTGGTTCTGGCAATCGCCGCCCTGTTCACCGGTTTCTGGGCGCTGATCAATCGCCCGGTCTCCGCGCCCAACTGGCCGGAGCAGATCTCCGGTTTCTCTTATTCGCCATTCCAGCAGGGCCAATTCCCACAGAAGGATCAGTATCCGACTGACGACGAAATGCGCCGTGACCTGGAGATCATGAGCAAGCTGACGGACAACATCCGCATCTACTCGGTCGACGGTTCGCTGCAGGACATCCCGAAACTGGCGGAAGAATTCGGTCTGCGCGTGACCCTCGGGATCTGGATCAGCCCCGATCAGGAACGCAACGAGCGCGAGATCCAGCGCGCCATCGAACTGGCCAACACCTCACGCAGCGTGGTTCGTGTGGTGGTCGGTAACGAGGCGATCTTCCGCAAGGAAATCACTGCCGAGCAACTGAGCGTGCTGCTGGATCGCGTACGCGCAGCGGTGAAAGTGCCGGTGACCACCTCCGAGCAGTGGCACGTCTGGGAAGAACACCCGGAACTGGCCAAGCACGTCGACCTGATCGCTGCGCACGTGCTGCCGTACTGGGAATTCATCCCCGTGGACAAGGCCGGACAGTTCGTCTTCGACCGCGCCCGTGACCTGAAAAAGCTGTTCCCGAAAAAGCCGCTGCTGCTGTCCGAAGTCGGCTGGCCGAGCAACGGGCGCATGCGCGGTGGCGCCGACGCGTCGCCGGCGGATCAGGCTATCTATCTGCGTACGCTGGTCAACAAACTCAACCGCCAAGGCTTCAACTACTTCGTGATCGAAGCGTTCGACCAGCCGTGGAAGGCCAGTGACGAAGGTTCAGTGGGCGCCTACTGGGGCGTGTTCAATGCCGCCCGCCAACAGAAATTCAACTTCGAAGGCCCGGTGGTCGCCATCCCGCAATGGCGCGTGCTGGCCATCGGTTCGGTGGTGCTGGCGCTGCTGTCGCTGACCCTGCTGATGATCGACGGCTCGGCCCTGCGCCAGCGTGGCCGCACCTTCCTGACCTTTATCGCGTTCCTTTGCGGTTCGGTGCTGGTGTGGATCGGTTACGACTACAGCCAGCAATACAGCACGTGGTTCAGCCTGACGGTGGGTTTCCTCCTGGCACTGGGTGCGCTCGGGGTGTTCATCGTGTTGCTGACCGAAGCGCATGAACTGGCCGAAGCGGTCTGGACCCACAAGCGCCGGCGTGAATTCCTGCCGGTGGTGGGCGATTCGGACTACAGACCAAAAGTCTCGATCCACGTCCCTTGCTACAACGAGCCGCCGGAGATGGTCAAACAGACCCTCGATGCCCTGGCCGCCCTCGATTACCCGGACTACGAAGTCCTGATCATCGACAACAACACCAAAGACCCGGCCGTCTGGGAACCGGTGCGCGACTACTGCGCCACCCTCGGCCCGCGCTTCAAGTTCTTCCACGTTGCGCCATTGGCCGGGTTCAAGGGCGGTGCGCTGAACTACCTGATTCCGCACACCGCCAAGGACGCCGAAGTGATCGCGGTGATCGACTCCGACTACTGCGTGCATCCGAACTGGCTCAAGCACATGGTGCCGCACTTCGCCGATCCGAAAATCGCTGTGGTGCAGTCGCCGCAGGATTACCGCGACCAGAACGAAAGCACCTTCAAGAAGCTCTGCTACGCCGAATACAAAGGCTTCTTCCACATCGGCATGGTCACCCGTAACGACCGCGACGCGATCATCCAGCACGGCACCATGACCATGACCCGGCGTTCGGTTCTGGAAGAGCTGGGCTGGGCCGATTGGTGCATCTGTGAAGACGCCGAACTCGGTCTGCGCGTGTTCGAAAAAGGCCTGTCGGCGGCGTATTACCACGACAGCTACGGCAAGGGTCTGATGCCGGATACGTTTATCGACTTCAAGAAGCAGCGTTTCCGCTGGGCCTACGGCGCAATCCAGATCATCAAGCGCCACACCCGCAGCCTGCTGCGCGGCAAGGACACCGAGCTGACCCGTGGCCAGCGTTACCACTTCCTCGCGGGCTGGCTGCCATGGGTCGCGGACGGCATGAACATCTTCTTCACCGTCGGCGCCCTGCTGTGGTCGGCGGCGATGATCATCGTGCCGCAACGGGTCGATCCGCCGCTGCTGATTTTCGCAATCCCGCCATTGGCGCTGTTCGTGTTCAAGGTCGGCAAGATCATCTTCCTCTACCGTCGCGCCGTGGGCGTGAACCTCAAGGATGCGTTCTGCGCGGCACTGGCCGGCCTGGCGTTGTCGCACACCATCGCCAAAGCGGTGCTGTACGGCTTCTTCACCAGCAGCATTCCGTTCTTCCGCACGCCGAAAAACGCCGACAACCATGGTTTCTGGGTGGCGATTTCCGAAGCGCGGGAAGAGCTGTTCATCATGCTGCTGTTGTGGGGCGCGGCGCTGGGGATCTACCTGGTGCAGGGCATTCCGAGCAACGACATGCGCTTCTGGGTGGCGATGCTGCTGGTGCAGTCGCTGCCATACCTGGCCGCGCTGATCATGGCGTTCCTCTCGTCGCTGCCAAAACCTGCGACAGCGCCTGAACCGGCGCCTGTCGTCTAATTCCTCTTTGATCCACTAAACGGCGGCCAATGGTCGCCGTTTTGCTTTAAGATAACCGCCATTTTGCAGGGCTTGGCGGGATACACGGTCTGACTGACCGGACACCATCCCCTGTAGGAGTGAGCCTGCTCGCGATTGCGTTGTAACAATCAATGTTTAAGTTGACTGACACACTGCAATCGCGAGCAGGCTCACTCCTACAGTCAGTCCGCGCCCACATTCATGACTCCGGAGTTTTCCATGACGGCCCACGCCGACCTTTCGCCGACCCTCCAACTCGCCATCGACCTGATCCGCCGTCCGTCCGTGACGCCGGTCGACGCCGATTGCCAGAAGCAGATGATGCAGCGCCTGGGCGATGCCGGTTTCACCCTGGAGCCGATGCGCATCGAGGACGTGGACAATTTCTGGGCCACCCACGGCAATGACGACGGCCCGGTGCTGTGCTTCGCCGGCCACACCGACGTGGTGCCGACCGGTCCGGTGACCGCCTGGCAGATCGACCCGTTCAACGCGGTGATCGATGAACACGGCATGCTCTGCGGTCGCGGCGCGGCGGACATGAAAGGCAGCCTGGCGTCGATGACCGTGGCCGCCGAGCGCTTTGTCGCCGACTACCCGAACCACAAGGGCAAGGTCGCGTTCCTGATCACCAGCGACGAAGAAGGCCCGGCGCACCACGGCACCAAGGCTGTGGTGGAACGTCTGGTGGCGCGCAAGGAGCGTCTGGACTGGTGCATCGTCGGCGAACCGTCGAGCACCACGCTGGTCGGTGACGTGGTGAAAAACGGTCGTCGCGGCTCGCTGGGCGCCAAGCTCACCGTGCGCGGTGTGCAGGGTCACGTGGCCTACCCGCATCTGGCGAAGAACCCGATCCACCTCGCCGCCCCGGCCTTGGCCGAACTGGCCGCCGAGCACTGGGATCATGGCAACGATTTCTTCCCGCCGACCAGTTTCCAGATTTCCAACCTCAACTCGGGCACCGGCGCGACCAACGTGATCCCGGGTGATCTGGTGGCGGTGTTCAACTTCCGCTTCTCCACTGAATCCACCGTCGAAGGCCTGCAGAAACGCGTGGCCGACATCCTCGACAAACACGATCTGGACTGGCACATCGACTGGGCGCTGTCCGGCCTGCCGTTCCTCACCGAGCCGGGCGCGCTGCTCGACGCGGTGTCGTCGAGCATCAAGGACATCACCGGCCGCGAGACCAAGGCGTCGACCAGCGGCGGCACTTCCGATGGCCGTTTCATCGCGACCATGGGTACGCAAGTGGTTGAGCTGGGCCCGGTCAACGCGACCATTCACCAGGTCAACGAGCGTGTGCTGGCGGCCGATCTTGACGTACTGACCGAGATTTATTACCAGACTCTGATCAAGTTGCTCGCCTGATGCTCGCGTGCCCGATCTGCAGTGAACCGCTGAACAGCGTCGACAACGGCGTGGTCTGCCCCGCCGGCCACCGCTTCGACCGTGCGCGTCAGGGCTACCTGAACCTGTTGCCGGTACAGCACAAGAACAGCCGTGACCCTGGCGACAATCAGGCGATGGTCGAGGCGCGCCGCGACTTCCTGAATGCCGGGCATTACGCGCCGGTGGCCAAGCGTCTGGCCGAGCTGGCGGCAAGTTATGCGCCGGCACGCTGGGTCGATATCGGTTGCGGCGAGGGTTACTACACCGCACAGATCGCCGATGCCCTGCCGGACGCCGATGGCTACGCACTGGACATCTCCCGCGAGGCGGTCAAACGCGCCTGCAAGCGTAATCCGGCAATCACCTGGTTGATCGCCAGCATGGCCCGCGTGCCATTGGCGTCGGGCAGTTGCCAGTTTCTCGCCAGCGTTTTCAGCCCTCTGGACTGGGCAGAAGCCAAGCGCCTGCTCAGCGTCGGCGGCGGCCTGATGAAGGTCGGCCCGACCAGCGGCCACCTGATGGAACTGCGCGAACGTCTGTACGACGAAGTGCGCGAATACACCGACGACAAGCATCTGGCCCTGGTGCCGGAAGGCATGGCGCTGGCGCACAGCGAAACTCTGGAATTCAAACTGACGCTGGACAAGCCCGAGGATCGCGCCAACCTGCTGGCGATGACGCCCCACGGCTGGCGCGCCAGTGCCGAACGCCGCGCCGCCGTGATCGAACAGGCCGAGCCGTTCGTGACCACCGTATCGATGCGCTACGATTATTTCGTTCTTCAATAACTTTTGGTCTCGGGCAAGTGCCCGGGGCCGGCTAAATCCGCGAATGGATTTTTCAGACCCGCAGTGAGGACATCCATGCGCCAACCGGATATCGAGATTTACCTGAAAGACGCCGACGTCGACCACAAGGCGATTTCCGCCTGGCTCGGTGAGGCTCTGGGCCCGTGCAGCGACTGGGTACAGAAAGGCCAGACCTACAAGTGCAAGGCCGGCAACATCCCGGTGACCTGGTTGCCGAAAGCCGTGGGCAAGTGGAACAGCCTGTACCTGGAAAGCGATGCGACCCCATGGGACGACGACATCGCCTGCGCCCGTGCAGCCTTTGCCGCGCTGAACGTCGAAGTGCGTTGCGCACCGGGCACGTGGGTCGAGGAAGAGGGTGAGGAAACGGCTGATCGCTGGATTCGCATCAGCGCCGACGGTGAAGAAGAGATCACCTGGAAGACCGCGTAACAACAGTCAACGCAGATCCAAATGTGGGAGCGGGCTTGCTCGCGAATGCGGTGTATCAGTCACTATTGATATCGACTGATACACCGCATTCGCGAGCAAGCCCGCTCCCACAGTGGTTTTGGGATGTTTTGGAGGGTTGTGTTACAGACCTACCACATCCTCAGCCTGCAAACCCTTCTCGCCAGTAATCACCGCATACTCAACCTGCTGACCTTCAGTCAGCGAGCGATGCCCTTCACCGCGAATCGCGCGGTAGTGCACGAACACGTCCACGCCGTCGTCGCGCTGAATGAAGCCGTAGCCCTTGGCGTCGTTGAACCACTTCACATTGCCGGTTTCACGTGTTGCCATCTGTTCATACTCCTTTTTTATTATTGAACAGGCTTTTCGCAGGAAAGCCTTTGCGGAACGTCAGCCTGCGCCCGACGTCCATAAAGGGCCCCGGCGACAGATTGCCGAGTATATGACAGGCGCAAAAAGTCTCAACAGGAGATTACTTCGCCGCTTTTTTGCCGATTTTCGACTAATACGGCAAACTGTCGACCGCCCGAGCAAACGCTCGGTTTTATTCACTCACGCAGAAGCCGTATGACCCGTTCTCCGTTCCGCCGTCTTGTGTTTGGCACCTTGCGCCGACTGTTGTACCTCTGGGTTCGCTCGGAGACGATCAACCAGTCGTCGTTCACCCTCAACCTCGACCGCAGTCGCCCGGTGTTCTACGTCCTGCAAAATCCATCGCTCACTGATCTGGCGGTGGTCGACACCGAGTGCACCAAGGCCGGTCTGCCGCGTCCGGTGCTACCGGTGTCGGTGGGGCCGTTGATCGAACCGGCGGCGTTTTTCTATCTGACGCCGGACCCTGACTGGCTCGGCCGGCAGGACAAGCGCGGCGCACCGCCGACCCTGACCCGTCTGGTCAGCGCCCTGACCCAGAACGCTGCCGAAGACGCGCAGATCATTCCGGTCAGCGTGTTCTGGGGCCAGTCGCCGGACAGCGAAAACAGCCCGTGGAAGCTGCTGTTCGCCGACAGTTGGGCGGTCACCGGGCGCCTGCGTCGGCTGCTGAGCATCATCGTCCTCGGGCGCAAGACCCGCGTGCAGTTCTCCGCGCCGATCCACCTGCGCGAACTGATCGAGCACAACAAGGGCCACGAACGCACCGTGCGCATGGCCCAGCGCATCCTGCGCGTGCACTTCCGCAATCTGAAAGCCGCCGTCATCGGCCCGGACATCTCGCACCGTCGTAATCTGGTCAAAGGCCTGCTCAACCAGCCGCTGGTCAAGCAAGCGATCCTCGACGAAGCCGAACGCGAGAACATCTCCCCGGAAAAAGCCAAGGCCCAGGCCCTGCGTTACGGCAACGAGATCGCCTCGGACTACACCTACACCGCGATCCGTTTTCTCGAAGTGGTGCTGAGCTGGTTCTGGAACAAGATCTACGACGGGATCAAGGTCAACCACATCGAAGGCGTGCAGAAGGTCGCCCAGGGTCACGAAGTGATCTACGTGCCGTGCCACCGCAGCCACATCGACTACCTGCTGCTTTCGTATCTGCTGTTTCGCAACGGCCTGACCCCGCCGCACATCGCCGCCGGGATCAACCTCAACATGCCGGTGATCGGCAGCCTGCTGCGCCGTGGCGGCGCGTTCTTCATGCGCCGCACGTTCAAGGGCAATCCGCTGTACACCTCGGTGTTCAACGAATACCTGCACACCCTGTTCACCAAAGGTTTCCCGGTCGAGTACTTCGTCGAGGGCGGCCGCTCGCGCACCGGGCGCATGCTGCAACCGAAAACCGGCATGCTCGCGATCACGATGCGCAGCTTCCTGCGTTCGTCGCGGATGCCGATCGTTTTCGTGCCGGTGTACATCGGTTACGAGCGCGTGCTGGAAGGTCGTACCTACCTAGGCGAACTGCGTGGCGCGAGCAAGAAGAAAGAGTCGATCTTCGACATCTTCAAAGTCATCGGCGCGCTCAAGCAGCGCTTCGGTCAGGTCGCTGTGAACTTCGGCGAGCCGATCAAACTCGCGGAATTCCTCGACAGCGAACAGCCAGACTGGCGCCAGCAGGAACTCGGCCCGCAGTACAAACCGGCGTGGCTCAACGAGACCACCAACCGCCTTGGCGAGAAAGTCGCGCAGCACTTGAACGAAGCAGCGGCGATCAACCCGGTCAATCTGGTGGCGCTGGCGCTGCTCTCGACCACCCGCCTGGCACTGGACGATCGGGCCATGGCGCGGGTGCTGGATCTGTATCTGGCGCTGCTGCGCAAAGTCCCGTACTCGCCGCACACGACCCTGCCGGAAGGCGATGGTCGCGCGCTGATCGAGCATGTGAAGGACATGGATCTGCTGTCCGAGCAGAACGATGCGCTGGGCAAGATTCTCTATCTGGACGAGCAGAACGCCGTCCTGATGACCTACTACCGCAACAACGTGCTGCACATCTTCGCCTTGCCGGCGCTGCTGGCGAGCTTCTTCCAGAGCACCTCGCGCATGAGCCGCGAGCAGATCCTGCGCTACACCCGCGCGCTGTATCCGTACTTGCAATCGGAGCTGTTCATTCGCTGGAGCCTGGAGGAACTGGACGCCGTGGTCGATCAATGGCTGGAAGCCTTCGTCGAGCAAGGCCTGCTGCGTTTCGAGAAGGACGTGTACATGCGTCCGGCGCCAAGTTCGCGGCACTTTGTGCTGCTGACCCTGCTGTCGAAAAGCATCGCGCAGACCTTGCAGCGCTTCTACATGACCGTGTCCCTGCTGCTCAACAGCGGCCAGAACAGCATCAGCGCCGAAGAGCTGGAGGATCTGTGCACGGTCATGGCCCAGCGCCTGTCGATCCTCCACGGTCTGAATGCCCCGGAGTTCTTCGACAAGAGCCTGTTCCGCCACTTCATCCAGACCCTGCTCGACCTCGACGTGCTGCGCCGCGACGAAGCGGGTAAGCTGAGCTACCACGAACTGCTCGGAGAACTGGCCGAAGGCGCGGCCAAACGCGTGTTGCCGGCGGAGATTCGCCTGTCGATTCGTCAAGTGGCCTTGCATCGCAGTGAAGATGCCGCCGAAACAGCGGATACACCACAAGTCTGAAACTTGCTGACAACTAACGGGCGCGCACTTCAATGGCCCCGTTAGTTGATTCATGGATTAATAGGCGCAACCCACCAATCACGATACGGATATCGAGATGAGCCTGTTAACCGAAGAAACTTGCGCAGTAATCCTGGACTTCCGCCTACCGCCCGAATTCCATGCGCCTGCCGATGGTGTCAATGAAACCATTGTCAGCGTCAAAGTTTTCAATTCCCAATCGCCTATTAACATCAAGGACTGGCACCGTGCTGCGATCTTCGACGCCGGCTGGAAATTTGACTTCCCTCATCACTACGGCGATGTAGGCGTCAGGTACCAAGTCAATGTGCAGATCCTTCATGACCAAATACCGTTGCTGATCGAGCAGGACTACTTCGTCACTGTCAACAACACTCCCCATCGCCAAACCCTGCACCTGAGCCCGATCGGTTTTCTATATGTCGAGGCTCAAGAAGCCGAAATTGTTGCGCCAGAAGAAGCGGTCACCATCAGTCTGCATGAAGCAGAGTCTCCCGAAGTTGAGCTGGTGCATGTCAAACAGGACGAACAGTCAGTCTCCGGGTTTTATCTGAAATATGATCCTGACAGCGTTATACCCGGTAAACGCTATGCACTGACGGGTATTGAAAACCGCTACCATCAACGTCTTGTGATCTCACCTGAACAAGTCGAACTGGCTCCCGCGATGCCCAACACAAGCGCGCTGTCGTTTCAGAAATTAATGCAGTGGCTGGAAAAACCCTTACGTTTGTTCACTGACGCTGGCACCAAAATCCGCTAGATTTCCTTCGGCGCCGGGATTCTTCCGGCGCAAACGTCTCAGAGGTCCCGATGAAAAAACTCACCCTTCTCGCCGCAGCCACCCTGTTGAGCGCCTGCCAGTCGACCACCCCCGCCGGCAAAGTCGGCCTCGACGGCGAAGTGTTCTACCTGCAACGCATCGCCCTGCCACCAAGCGCGACCCTGAGCGTGAGCCTGCAGGACGTGTCGCTGGCCGACGCACCGGCGGTGGTTCTCGACGAACAGAAAGGCCCGGTCAAAGGCCAGGTGCCGTTGGCGTTCCACTTGAGTTACGATCCGGCCCAGGTCAAACCCGGCCACCGCTACTCGGTCAGTGCGCGCATTGAAGTCAACGGCGAGCTGATGTTCATCACCACCGAAAACCATGCCGTGCAACTGGACGGCAACGATCCGCAGCCGCTGAAAATCCGCGTCGACGCCATTCGCTAATTGTCTTTCAAGGAAGCTGCCATGCTCCGCCCTACCCTTCGCTTCGCCGGCCTGTGCGCGGGCTTGATGATCTCTGCCAGCGCCCTGGCACTGTCGCTCAGCGACCTCTCGCAACAAGACGCCACCGGCGGCCTCAAGGACGCCCTGACCCAAGGCGCGCAAATCGCCGTCAAACAACTCGGCACCCCGGGCGGCTTCAGCAACAACCCGGAAGTGAAAATCGAACTGCCGGGCAAACTCGGCAAAGTCGCCGGCAAGATGAAAGCCTTCGGCATGGGCGCCCAGGTCGACGAACTCGAAACCGCCATGAACAAGGCCGCAGAAAGCGCCGTAACCCAGGCCCAGCCGATCCTCGTCGACGCCGTGAAGAAAATGACCGTGGCCGACGCCAAGGGCATCCTCAGCGGCGGCACTGACTCGGCCACCCAATACCTGGACAAAACCAGCCGCGAACAGATCCGCGCCAAGTTCCTGCCCATCGTCAAACAAGCCACCGACAAAGTCGGCGTCGCACAAAAGTACAACGCCTTCGCCGGCCAGGCCGCGACCCTGGGGGTGGTGGATGCGAAGAGCGCCAACGTCGAAAACTACGTCACTGAACAAGCGCTCAATGGCCTGTTCGAAATGATCGGCAAACAGGAAGAAACCATTCGCAAGAATCCGGCTGCTGCAGCGACGGGTCTGGCGAAGAAAGTGTTCGGCACCTTGTAATTTTTGCCGCGGCACGAAAAAGCCCGCTGAACCTGTGAAGGTCAGCGGGCTTTTTGTTGCGTGTCAGCCTTGCGGATCGACTTGATCGAGGACGCGGTTAACCGACAGCTCCGCGAGCGAAATCATCTGCTGGATACCGAGAAGCTGACTGCACGTCGGACCGCTCAGGGTAAACGCCAACTCACTGGCCATGACATTGGCCGAGGCCAGCGTTTCACAGGCATGGGCGAGCAAGGTTTCGGAATCGACTTCGGGGAGGACAGTGAAGATTGTGCTGGGCTGAGTGACGGGTTTGGGCTGTTTTTCAGGCTGGGGCAGGAGGTAGTGATCGAGCGCACGCAGGGCTGCGTCGTGGAGCTTGCGCGAGTCGAGGAAGGCGTAGGGGGAGACGGGGTCGGTTGGCCGTTCGGGGGTGGATTCTGGTGCGGATTCGGGGGGATTCGGGGTGTGTTTGAACATGGTGGAACTCCTGAAGTAGTGGAGCCGCCACCGTTCGCTGCGAAACGAATGTAAGGTGGCAGCTGTACGCAGGTTCGCAGACCGGGACTTCAGGCACCCGGCATACCCGAAGGTATCCCGCGCACAACCGCCATGACACAGGCATAAAAAAGCGCCCGCTTTCGGATGGTGGACGCTGTGCGTCTGAAGTTTAACCGGGCTGCGAAACCCGGTCGCTGATTTTTGCAGCGACACACTCAGGCTAGAGATCGCGCTTCCGACGGGCAACCTGAAAACCTTGTGGGAAGGTTCTGGTTATCTGGAACATTTTTAAACAGAGCAAAGAGGTTGGGTGGCTGGGCGGGCCTCTTCGCGAGCAAGCTCGCTCCCACAGTGGGATTGGGTGCAGGCAGTTGGAGATTGGTCGGCTGTCAGGCCGCCTTCGCGAGCAAGCCCGCTCCCACATTTGGATTGGGTGTGGGCAGTTGGAGATTGGTCGGCTACTAGACCGCCATCGCGAGCAGGCTCACTCCTACAGAGGGATTGGGTGCAGGCAGTTGGAGATTGGTCGACTGTCAGGCCGCCTTCGCGAGCAAGCCCGCTCCCACATTTGGATTGGGTATGTGCAGTTGGAGATTGGTCGGCTACTAAACCGCCATCGCGAGCAGGCTCACTCCTACAGTGGGATTGGGTGCAGGCAGTTGGAGATTGGTCGACTGTCAGGCCGCCTGCGCGAGCAAGCCCGCTCCCACATTTGGATTGGGTGTGGGCAGTTGGAGATTGGTCGGCTACTAGACCGCCATCGCGAGCAGGCTCACTCCTACAGAGGGATTGGGTGCAGGCAGTTGGAGATTGGTCGACTGTCAGGCCGCCTTCGCGAGCAAGCCCGCTCCCACATTTGGATTGGGTGTGTGCAGTTGGAGATTGGTCGGCTACTAAACCGCCATCGCGAGCAGGCTCACTCCTACAGTGGGATTGGGTGCAGGCAGTTGGAGATTGGTCGACTGTCAGGCCGCCTTCGCGAGCAAGCCCGCTCCCACATTTGGATTGGGTGCAGGCAGTTGGAGATTGGTCAGCTACTAAACCGCCATCGCGAGCAGGCTCACTCCTACAGTGGGATTGGGTGCAGGCAGTTGGAGATTGGTCGACTGTCAGGCCGCCTTCTCGAGCAAGCCCGCTCCCACATTTGGATTGGGTGTGTGCAGTTGGAGATTGGTCGGCTACTAAACCGCCATCGCGAGCAGGCTCACTCCTACAGAGGGATTGGGTGCAGGCAGTTGGAGATTGGTCGGCTGTCAGGCCGCCATCGCGAGCAGGCTCACTCCTACAGTGGGATTGGGTGAGTCAGTTGGAGATTGGTCGGCTGTCAGGCCGCCATCGCGAGCAGGCTCACTCCTACAGTGGGATTGGGTGAGTCAGTTGGAGATTGGTCGGCTGTCAGGCCGCCATCGCTGGCAAGCCAGCTCCCACAGAAAAGCAAAGCAGTCCAGACAAACCGCATGCTTTTCACCACTCAAATGGCCGAGTGTCAGCTCGCCGAAAGCTTTTGATCTTGCCGTGCCGGCCCCTTCGGCAGGCTGAGTGGAGGGGTTTATCCGGGGGTGGGAGCGCAGCGACCGTTCGACGAAGTCGAACACATCGAGAGGAGGTGCAGCGAAGCAAACCGGAGGCGATGCCCCCGGATGAACCCCGCAACGAAGGGACCCGAGCCTAGGCGAGGGCCGTACGCCGGGGCCAAGACCTTTGCTTCCTTTGGGGCGTTTGCCAAAGGGAGTCGCCGTAAGGGCGAAACCGCCAGCCGCAACCCCCGAAGAAACGGATATACACCCAAAACCCCAGAACCTGGTCGGCCCAAAGGCCGCCAAGTCCAAAAGCCTCACCCCTCCCGACGCACTCGGAACCAGGCCGCATACAAAGCAGGCAAAAACAAAAGCGTCAAAGCCGTAGCCACAATCAACCCCCCCATGATCGCCACCGCCATCGGCCCGAAAAACACACTGCGCGACAAAGGAATCATCGCCAGCACCGCCGCCAACGCCGTCAACACAATCGGCCGAAACCGCCGCACCGTCGCCTCGATAATCGCCTGCCAAGGCTTGAGACCAGAGGCAATATCCTGCTCGATCTGATCCACCAGAATCACCGAGTTGCGCATGATCATCCCCGACAGCGCAATCGTCCCCAGCATCGCCACAAACCCGAACGGCTGGCGGAACACCATCAGAAACAACACCACCCCGATCAACCCCAGCGGCGCCGTAAGAAACACCATCGCCGTGCGCGAAAAACTGCGCAATTGCACCATCAGCAGCGTCAGCACCACCACAATGAACATCGGCACCCCGGCATTCACCGACTTCTGCCCACGCTCCGAATCCTCCACCGTGCCGCCAACATCCAGCAGATACCCGTCAGGCAATTCGGCACGGATCGGATCCAGCGTCGGCTCGATCTGCTTCACCAGCGTCGCCGGTTGCTCCTTGCCATAAATGTCCGCACGCACAGTCACGGTCGGCAGACGATTACGGTGCCAGATGATCCCTTCCTCAAACCCGTACTCCAGCGTGGCGATCTGCGACAGCGCCACACTGCGACCGTTATCGGTCGGCACCGCCAGACTCGGCAGCAACGTCAACTCGGTGCGCTCATGCACCGTGCCGCGCAGCAGAATCTCGATCAACTCGTTGTCCTCGCGGTACTGGCTGACACTCGAGCCGGTCAGCGAACTCTGGAGGAATTTCGCCAGATTGGCCGTGCTCACACCGAGCGCCCGCGCACGATCCTGATCGATGTTCAGGTAAACCACTTTGCTCGGCTCTTCCCAATCCAGGTGCACGTTGACCACATGCGGGTTCTCGCGCACCTTGGCCGCCACTTTGCGCGCCAGCGCACGGACTTCCTCGATGTGTTCACCGGTGACGCGGAACTGCACCGGATAGCCAACAGGCGGGCCGTTTTCCAGACGCGTGACCCGCGAACGCAGGGTCGGGAATTGCTCGTTAAGGGTCTCGATCAACCAGGTGCGCAGGGTCTCGCGCTCTTCGATGTTTTTCGCCAATACCACAAACTGAGCGAAGCTCGCCGCCGGCAGTTGTTGATCCAGCGGCAGGTAGAAGCGCGGCGAACCGGTGCCGACATACGCCACATAGTTATCGATGCCGGCGTGATCCTTGAGCATCGCTTCCAAGCGTTTGACCTCGGCCGTGGTGTTGGCCAGCGACGCCCCTTCAGCGAGTTTCAGATCGACCATCAACTCCAATCGATTGGAGGCCGGGAAGAACTGCTGCGGGACGAAACGGAACAGCATCACCGACGCAATAAACAGCCCCACTGTCAGCACAATCACGGTTTTGCGGTGCGCCACGCACCACTCCACCAGACGTCGAACCCGTTGATAAAACGGCGTGCCATACGGGTCGGCTTGCCCGTCAGTCGTGCCATGTTTGGCCGCATGAATCTTCGCCAGATCCGGCAGGAGTTTTTCCCCCAGATACGGCACAAACATCACCGCTGCCACCCATGAGGCGAGCAACGCGATGGTCACCACCTGAAAGATCGAACGGGTGTATTCGCCAGTGCCGGACTGCGCGGTGGCGATCGGTAGAAAACCCGCGGCGGTGATCAGCGTACCGGTAAGCATCGGGAACGCAGTGCTGGTCCAAGCGTAGCTCGCAGCCTTGATCCGGTCGAAGCCCTGCTCCATTTTGATCGCCATCATTTCCACGGCGATGATCGCGTCGTCCACCAGCAAACCCAGCGCCAGCACCAGCGCGCCGAGCGAGATCTTGTGCAGGCCGATGCCCAGGTAATACATGCAGGCGAAGGTCATCGCCAGCACCAGCGGAATGGTCAGCGCAACCACCATGCCGGTGCGCACGCCGAGGGAGAAGAAGCTCACCAGCAATACGATCGCCAGCGCCTCGACCAGCACCTGGACGAACTCGCCGACCCCGGTTTTCACCGCCGCCGGTTGGTCGGACACCTTGCGCAATTGCATGCCGGCCGGAAGGTTTTTCTGCAGGCGCGAGAACTCGCCTTCCAGCGCTTTGCCCAGCACCAGAATGTCGCCGCCGTCCTTCATCGCTACTGCGAGGCCAATGGCGTCTTCGCCCATGAAGCGCATGCGCGGCGCCGGTGGATCGTTGAAACCGCGATGCACATCGGCGACATCGGAGATGCGGAACGTCCGGTCACCGACGCGGATCGGGAAGTTCTTGATCTCCTCGACCGTCTGAAAATTCCCCGAAACCCGCAGTTGTACACGCTCGCTGCCGGTTTCAAAGAAGCCGGCGGTGGACACCGCGTTCTGCTCTTGCAGCGCTTGCTGCACGGCCGCGAGTGGCAAGCCAAGGGTGGCGAGTTTGACGTTGGACAATTCGACCCAGATTTTCTCGTCCTGCAAACCGAGCAGATCGACCTTGCCGACATCCTTGACCCGTTGCAGCTGGATCTGGATGCGGTCGGCGTAATCCTTGAGCACCGCGTAGTCGAAGCCGTCGCCGGTCAGCGCATAGATGTTGCCGAAAGTGGTGCCGAATTCATCGTTGAAGTACGGTCCCTGAATATCCGGCGGCAAGGTCTGGCGAATGTCGCTGACCTTCTTGCGCACCTGATACCACAGGTCGGGAATTTCCTTGGAATGCATCGAGTCGCGGGCAATGAAGGTGACCTGCGACTCACCCGGGCGGGAGAACGACACGATGCGTTCGTACTCGCCGGTTTCCATCAATTTCTTTTCGATGCGTTCAGTGACCTGACGCGAGACTTCCTGCGCGGTCGCCCCCGGCCAGCGGGTCTGAATGACCATGGCCTTGAAGGTGAACGGCGGGTCTTCGCTCTGGCCGAGCTTGGTGTAGGACAAGGCGCCGACGATGGCCAGCAAAAGCATCAGGAACAGTACGATCTGGCGATTACGCAGCGCCCATTCAGAAAGGTTGAAGCGCATCGGGACTTACTCCTTGTCCGCCAGATTGACCACTCGGTTGGAGCGATCCACAGGCCGCACCTGCTGACCTTCGAGCAATACGTGAACACCGGCAGCCACCACCCAGTCGCTGGCGTTGAGGCCTTCGAGCACCGGCACGCTTTTCTCGCCGAACGGGCCGATGCGCACTGGAGTCTTTTTCAGGGTGTTGTTGGCGTTGACGACCCAGACGTAGGTCGCGCCGTTCTCGGCAGTCAGGGCCGAAAGCGGCACCGACAGCGGCACGGCATCCGCCGATTGCACGAACACCCGGGCGCTCTGCCCGAGCTCAGCCGGGACTTTGCCGCTGGTGAACGAGATGCGCGCGGCGAAG
This sequence comes from Pseudomonas fluorescens, assembly GCF_004683905.1. NCBI lineage: Bacteria > Pseudomonadati > Pseudomonadota > Gammaproteobacteria > Pseudomonadales > Pseudomonadaceae > Pseudomonas > Pseudomonas fluorescens. Next base: position 1,247,155 of record NZ_CP038438.1, on the reverse strand, counting down.
GTGCGGGATTTCGGGTCGGCTGCCGGCGACAGTTCACGAATCTGCCCGGCGAAGCGCTGGTTCTGCTGGGTCCACAGTTCAACGGTGACTGGCTGGCCGACCTTGAACCGCCCGAAGCTCTGCTCCGGCAGGCTGATCGACACTTCGCGCTCGCCATCGGTGGCGAGGGTGAACACGGTTTGCCCGGCGGCAACCACTTGCCCGACTTCCACCGCACGCTTGGCCACCACGCCGTCCTGCGGCGCGCGCAACACGGCGTAACTGGCCTGGTTGGTCGAGACGTTGAATTCGGCCTTGATCTGCTTGAGGCGCGCCTCGCCGGAACGGTAGAGGTTTTCCGCGTTGTCGTAGGCCGAACGACTGACCATCTGCCGCTCCATCAGCGTCTTGTAGCGGTCACGCTCGGCGCGCACCAGGTTCAGATTGGCTTCGGCGGCGGCGACCTGTGCGCGGGTGGCTTCCAGTTGCAGGCGCACATCCTGCGGATCGAGCTCGGCCAATGGCTGATCGGCCTTCACGCGCTGACCTTCTTCGACCAGTCGTCGGCTGACTTTGCCGCCAATGCGGAATGCCAGATCCGGTTCGTAACGGGCGCGCACCTCGCCCGGATAACTTTCCATCGCCTGCGCCGAAGGCTCTGGCTGCACCACCATGGCCGGTCGAATGCTGACTTGCGTCGCCTCTTCCTGACCGCATGCGGACAATAAAACAGCCAGGCTGACTGGCACGGCAAACGACAACGCATGGCGGAACATGGTGACGGACCTTTCGCTAATGGTGCTTGGAATATTTATACTGGCCGGTATGGTATTAATAGCAAACTCACCAGTCCAGTATTAAAAGCGAAGAATGTCGAACAATCTTGCAGCTCCAAACGGCCCGGGCCGTCCGAAGGATCCGGCCAAGCGCCGGGCGATCCTCGACGCGGCGAAAATCCTGTTTCTGAGTCACGGCTACGCCAACACCAGCATGGACGCGGTCGCCGCCGAGGCTGGCGTGTCGAAACTGACGGTTTACAGCCACTTCAACGACAAGGAGACGCTGTTCTCCTCCGCGGTGATGGCCAAATGCGAGGAGCAGTTACCGCCGCTGTTCTTCGAATTGCCCGCCGGAATCCCCGTGGAAAATGTGTTGCTGAACATTGCCCGAGGCTTTCATCAACTGATCAACAGCGACGAGTCGGTGAATCTGCATCGCTTGATGATGGCGCTGGGCACGCAGGATCCGAAGCTGTCACAGATTTTCTACGACGCCGGTCCCGAGCGCATGGTGCAAGGCATGGAGCGGCTGCTGAAACGCATCGACGAGACCGGCGCGCTGAGCATCGACCTGCCGCGTAATGCGGCCGAGCATTTCTTCTGCCTGATCAAGGGCGCAGGGAATTTTCGTTTGTTGTATTGCTGCGGCGAGCCGCTGAGCGAAGAGGCTTCAGAGAGTCATGTGCAGGAGGTGGTGGGGTTGTTCATGCGGGCGTATCGGCGCTGATTTTGCGGAGTTTTTGCGGACGCCTTCGCGAGCAAGCTCGCTCCCACATTTGAAATGCATTCCAAATGTGGGAGCGAGCTTGCTCGCGAATGGGCGCAACTCGGTCTTAAGGTTTTAACGCTTTCTTCGGGTAGATGTCATACCGGCTCGACTTGCCATCCAGCGCATGGCTCGGCTTCGGCCCCTCGATGCACGGTGCCTTGCGCGGGCGCTTGACCACCACCCGGTGCGTCGCCAACGCCAGCGCCGCCTCCAGCAGTGCCGGCGCATCCGGATCATCCCCGACCAGTGGCCGGAACAGGCGCATTTCCTTCTTCACCAGCGCGGTTTTCTCGCGGTGCGGGAACATCGGGTCGAGGTAGATCACCTGCGGCGGCTCGCCTTCCCAGTTGCGCATGACCTCGATCGAGTTGCCCTTGAGCAGCTTCATCCGCGCGACAATCGGCGCCACATCGAAATCTTCCGCCGCCCGCGCCAGACCATCCTCCAGCAACGCGCCGATCAACGGCTGACGCTCGATCAGGCTCATCTCGCAACCCAGACTGGCCAGCACGAACGCATCCTTGCCCAGCCCCGCCGTGGCATCCAGCACCCGTGGGCGCACGCCTTGAGCAATGCCGACCGCCTTGGCGATCATCTGCCCGCTGCCGCCGCCGTACAGACGCCGATGCGCCGCGCCACCTTCGACGAAATCCACCCGCACCGGCCCTGGTGCATCCGTGCCGAGCTGCTGCAGCTGCAAACCCTGCTCGCCGACCTGCAAGGCGAACTCGCCGCCGTCCACCTGCAGCGGCAGGCCCAGACGCTCGGCCCACTGCTCGGCTTGCGCTTCAAACGTCGGGCCGAGGGCCTGGACATGGATGCGGCAGGCCGCGGGTTGCTCAATCATGAAAACACGCTCAAAAAAGTTAAGGATCGGCAAAAAGTGGCCGATAAACCAATCAACGCGCATTTTGCCAGAGCTGAGCGTCAACCGAAAAAAATGTCAGGCATTCTTCCCACATCGATTGGCTATATTTCGCCCAAGGGCGACTTCAGCCGTCATAACACTCAAGCATTGGGCGGCGTCAGTCACCTGTGGCAGGATTTCTTTGCCCAGGCGATGGCCGAACAAACGAGTGATGTGGTGCCGGCCTGTGGCACCTTTCCACCGGTTGACCTGAACAGCCCGGAAGAACCGACCCTGGGCAGCGAGCTGCACGCGCACATCGTCGAGCAGCGTCAGTGCGATGTGGTCGACACCGAAGTGCGTCCGCCGGAGCCGCTGTTCCTGCCGATCGCCGAGTTCGAAACCGATCTGCTGGACAAGCCGTTCCCACCGTTCCCGCCAGAAGAACTCAAGGCTCAGCAAGAGCAGCAGGACTTCGACAGCAGTTGGGTCCGTCCAATCGTGATCAACAATGGTCAGCCGCTTCCCGAGCCTGGCCCGGCGCCACAGAAGAAGCCGCTGTACCTGCCGATTGCCGAATTCGACCTCGACCTGCTGCAAAAACCTTATCCGCCGTTCCCGCCGGAAGACATCGTCGAGCAGCAGAAGGCTTTGGACTTCGATAACGGTTGGGCGCGCCCGATCGTCCTGCAGAACCTGCGCCTCGCCGCCTGATCCCTCAGCGACACACGCTCCAGCGCCCGACATCGACATGAAAGTGATTGCGGTGGGCGGCGTTGTAATCCGGACTCAACACCACACTGAACGCCTCACAGGCGCCATCGCGCACCTGCCGCAGAAACTGCGCATCCTGATTCTGCTTCGGCCAGTCCTTGAGCACGCTGATGCTGCGCCCGTCCGCCAGCCGAAAACCGCTGATGTCCAGCGCATCGGCACTGGCATGCCGGCTGAGCGCCCCGCTCTCGCGGTTATAGACATTGCGACAGGCAAAGCTGCCGAGGTGATCAAGGCGCGCCACCCTCTGCCCGTAAACAGATTGCGCGGCGGGTTGCAGGGTATGCCGTTCAAACATCGCGTAAGCCACCGCCAGCGGGCAACTGGCGAGGAAGCTGCTGCTCAGCGCCACCTCGCCGCCCTGCACGCGCACGGTGCCGATCAGCGGGCACTTGGCATCGGGACTGTCGGCTTGCGCGGTGACGCGCAGACCCGAGTTGCTCAGGACTTGTGCGCATAATTCGGGATTGCCGCGCAGGCGCATCAGCTTGAAACCGGTCAACCCGTTCGGCGCTGCCTTCACGTCCAGCGGCGCCCACGGGTTCCACTCGGCCGGCACATCGAGCCAGCCGCGCCAGACGCTGAGCACGGCACCCGCGATGATCAGCAGTAACGACAGCGCGATCCAGCGACCCATGCTCAGCCTTTGAAAAACTGATTGGCCTTGGCGTACGGCATCGACTGCGACGTAAAGCCGAACGTGCCGTGCTGCTGGATCTCTTCAGCCGCGCGGAAGAACTCGCCGAATGCTGCCAAGGCCAACGCCGAGCCGGTGCTGATCCTGCGCACACCCATTTCTTCCAACTCCTGTACGGTCAGTTTCAAACCGCCGGACATGAGCACGTTGACCGGTTTTGGCGCCACCGCGCGCACCACCGCCAACACCTCTTCGGCGTTACGCAAACCCGGCGCGTACAGCACGTCGGCGCCCGCCTCGGCAAAGGCTTGCAGGCGGCGAATGGTGTCGTGGAGATCGGGATTGCCGTGCAGGTAGTTTTCCGCGCGGGCGGTCAAGATGAAGGGAAATGGCAGCGTGCGCACCGCAGCGACGGCGGCTTCGATGCGTGCAACGGCGTGTTCGAAGCAGTAGATCGGCGCATCGGCACGGCCCGTGGCGTCCTCGATCGAACCACCCACCGCGCCGGCCTCGGCGGCACGCAACAGGCTTTTCGCGCATTCGGCGGGGTCATCGGCGAAACCGTTTTCCAGATCCACCGCTACCGGCAAATCCGTGGCCGCGACAATCGCCCGGACGTTGGCCAAGGTGTCATCGAGACTCAGGGCGCCGTCGGCCTTGCCCTGGGAAAACGCGTAACCGGCACTGGTGGTTGCCAGTGCCTGATAGCCCAGACTGGCGAGCATCTTCGCCGAGCCGGCATCCCACGGGTTGGGAATCACGAAAATCCCCGGACGCTCGTGCAGGGCCTTGAAGGCCTGGGCTTTGCGGGCTTGTTCGTTAAGGGCGTGGGCGTCCATCGGCAGGCTCCTGGGCTGGGGGAAAATCCGCCTCAGAGCAAGCCGAGTTGCTCGGCGGCGGGTTCTCTGTATAGCTCAGGCAGGGATGGCAGGCCAGGCAAACGTTGCATCAATTGTGCGTGAAAACGTTGCGCCAGCTTCGCCGCCATGACGTTGTCGGCGGTGTGCAGGAAGATGTACGGCGTGCGGCCCTCTCCGATCCACTCGGCGATTTTAGCCACCCACGGCACCAGGAACGGATCGTTGGCTTCCAGCTCCGGGTGGCCGATGAAGCGCACCTGCGGGAACTGGGTAAACGCCGCCGGACGCGTTGGCACCCGGGGCTTTTTCGATTGCGCGTGGATCACCGAAGACTCGGTCGACAGGCAACTGAACAGCGCTCGTGGATCGAGGCAGATGCGCTCCACGCCACGGTCGAGCAGCAAGCGATTGAGCAGGCGTTCGCTCTCGCCCTTGGCGAAGAACTGCTCGTGACGCACTTCCACCGCCAGCGGCCGGTCCAGCGCGTCGATGAACGCGGTCAGCTCCGGCAGTCGATGCGGGGTGAAGCTTTTCGACAGTTGCAGCCACAGCGGCGAAACACGTTCGCCGAGCGGGCTGAGAAGATTTACGAAGGTTTCGGCGGCGGTCAGTTGATCGCGCAGATCACCGCTGTGGCTGATGTCGCCGGGAAACTTGGCGGTGAAGCGAAAGTGTTCGGGCATGGTCTCGGCCCAGCGCTGCACGGTGGCCGGCGACGGACTGGCGTAGAAGGTCGTGTTGCCTTCGACGGCGTTGAACACTTGGGAGTAGAGAGCGAGGAAGTCGGAGGTCTTGGCGTCTTCGGGGTACAGATACTCGCGCCAGGCGTTTTCACTCCAGGACGGACAACCGAGGTAGTAAGGCAGATCCATCAGATGTACAGGTCGAGGCCCAGCACATCCGCATCCCAATCGACAAAACCGGCGGTGCTCAGGTAGCTGGCGAGGGCCATCGCTACGCTTTTGCTCATGGCGCGGTGATAAATCATGTCTTGCTGACGGGCAGGCAGATTGGCCAGGCGTTGTGCGGAGGCTTTGGCAGCGCGGGCGGCCAGTTGCTCTTCAGTCGGGAATTCCAGCTCGCCGTCGATATCGTCGACGGATTCATCCAGCGCCACATTGCCTTTGCGAGGCTTGCGCTTGATGGGGTAGGACTGAGAGGAGAGGCCGTCTATACGCATAAATTCATGCTCGGTATCGATGATGGCAATTTAGCGGCACTTGGCCGACTTAGCAAATTGCCGAGTGATAACTAGAACACATAAAGCGCAAAAGGTTTAAAGCCCGGGGTTGGAAACTGACGATTGGCAGAATTTGGAATAAGACACGGAGTTTGTGGAGGGCTTTTGTGGTGAGGGGATTTATCCCCGATCGGCTGCGAAGCAGTCGCCGATTTTGGGGCCGCTTCGCGACCCATCGGGGATAAATCCCCTCACCACAGAAGCTTCCCCGCCAGAAGTCAGGCCTCAGCGAGCCTTGGGGGTGGCGACTTTGTCGCGCAGGTAAACCGGTTGCGCGTCATCGGCAGGGATCGACTCGCCGCGTTCCCAGGCAAACCGCGCCAGGGTCAGCAGGTCTTCGGCGTGAGGCAACATGCCGGCATTGGAGCCGGTGAGGTTGACCGCGATCCGCTCGCCATAGCCCCAACCGGTACCTGTACCAAACCACTCACCGCTGGCATCGGCCGGCAGCGCCGCCACTTCCGGCGGCAGTACCGCCTCGACGCCGACCAGACGCATCTCGCCAGCCGTTTCGCGGTAGCAGCCCCAATACACTTCATCCATTCGCGCATCGATGGCCGCTGCGACCTGGCTCACGCCGTGTTCGCGATAAGCACGTTGCGCCAGGACGGCGAGGTTGGACACCGGCAGCACCGGACGATCCAGCGCGAACGCCAGACCTTGCACCACACCGATGGCAATCCGCACACCGGTAAACGCACCCGGCCCGCGACCGAACGCGATCGCGTCCACCGCTTGCAGCGTGGTGCCGGCATCGGCCAGCAGTTGCTGGATCATCGGCAGCAGCTTCTGCGCGTGCAGACGCGGGATCACCTCGTAATGGCTCGTGACCTTGCCGTCATGCAGCAAGGCAACGGAGCAAGCTTCGGTCGCGGTGTCCAGGGCCAGCAAGGTGCTCATCGATGTATCCAAAACAGGTGGGGGAAAAAGTGCGTCAGTATAAACAACTACGGCCCGCAAGCGGGCCGTGGATGATGCAGCCGATCAGCTTTTTCAGCTCAGCGCTTCGAGCACCTTGGCGGTGATCGCTTCAACCGAACCTACGCCCGGAATGTGGCTGTACTTCGGCTTGCCGTTGGCAGCGGAAAGCTTCTGGTAGAAGTCCACCAGCGGCTTGGTCTGCGAATGGTAGACCGACAGGCGATGACGCACGGTTTCTTCGGTGTCGTCCTTGCGCTGCACCAGATCGTCGCCGGTAACGTCGTCTTTGCCAGCCACTTTCGGCGGGTTGTAGACGATGTGGTAAACGCGGCCACTGGCCTCGTGAACGCGACGACCGGCGATACGCTGAACGATTTCTTCGTCTTCAACAGCGATTTCAACCACGGCGTCCAGCTCGACACCGGCAGTTACCAGCGCTTCGGCCTGTGGAATGGTGCGCGGGAAACCGTCGAACAGAAAGCCGTTGGCGCAGTCTGGTTGAGCGATGCGATCCTGCACCAGCGCGATGATCAGGTCATCCGACACCAGGCCGCCGGCATCCATGATGCTCTTGGCTTGAACGCCCAGCGGAGTGCCAGCCTTGACCGCTGCACGCAGCATGTCGCCGGTGGAGATTTGCGGAATGCCGAATTTCTCGGTGATGAACTTAGCCTGAGTACCTTTACCGGCCCCGGGAGCTCCCAGCAGAATGACGCGCATCGATGTGCTCCTCAATTTTTTATATAGAAAACAACGGGATTCGCCTCTTTGGGCCAATCTCAAAAAAACGGGTCGTGGCCGCACAAACGGCCAAAGGCTGATCAAGATACACAGCAGGCTGCGCCCACACAAGACGCCAAAAGTCGGAGAAACCGGCGCCCGCCGCGACCTTGCGACGCGGTAACCCAAGTCGCAACCCCATCACTAACTGTCGCCTGACCGCACTTTCTCCCTGTGTACAAAGCGGCACCCGGCCTGTGCACCGGGTGCCTGATGCCACCGCAAAAACCTTAGCCGGTATTGCGCAACCCGGCGGCAATCCCCGCCACAGACACCAGCAGCGCCTGCTCCACCGGGCTGCCCTGCTCGACATTTTGCTGCCGTGATCGGGCCAACAGCTCGGCCTGCAATAGATGTAGCGGATCAAGATAAGTGTTGCGCAGACGGATGAATTCCAGGGTGTCCGGGCTATGTGCCAACAGCTGCGACTGCCCGGTCAAGCCGAGCACCACCGCACACGCCTGCGACAATAGGTCGCGTAACTGCGCGCCCAACGGCAGCAAGTCCGGCTCGACCAGACGCTGGTCGTACGACAGCGCGATGTCGGCGTCGGCCTTGGCCAGGACCATTTCCAGCATGTCGATACGGGTGCGGAAGAACGGCCACTGTTCGCGCATCTGCCCGAGCAGTTCGCCTTCGCAGCGCTCCAGCGCCTTGCTCAGCGCAGTTTCCCAGCCGAGCCAGGCCGGCAGCATCAGCCGCGTTTGCGTCCAGCCGAAGATCCACGGAATCGCCCGCAGACTCTCGATCCCACCGGCACGGCGCTTGGCCGGACGGCTGCCAAGGGGCAAGCGCCCCAGTTCCTGCTCCGGCGTCGATTGGCGGAAATACTCGACGAACTGCGGATTTTCACGCACCACGGCGCGGTACGCGGCGACGCCATCGGCGGCCAGTTCATCCATCAGGTGTCGCCATTCGGGCGTCGGTGGCGGTGGTGGCAACAACGTCGCTTCCAGCACGGCAGCCAGATACAGATTGAGGTTCTGCTCGGCGATGTCCGGCAGGCCGAATTTGAATCGAATCATTTCGCCCTGCTCGGTGGTGCGGAAGCGCCCCGCCACCGAGCCCGGCGGCTGCGACAGAATCGCCGCGTGCGCCGGACCGCCGCCACGGCCCACGGTGCCACCGCGACCGTGGAACAACAGCAGTTCGACTTGCTGCTCGCGGCAGATCTCCACCAGCCGCTCCTGCGCGCGATATTGCGCCCACGCCGCCGCGGTGGTACCGGCGTCCTTGGCCGAGTCGGAATAACCGATCATCACTTCCTGCGGGCCTTGCAGCCTCGCGCGGTAGCCCGGCAGCAGCAACAGACGCTCCATCACCGGCCCGGCGTTGTCGAGGTCGGCGAGGGTTTCGAACAGCGGCACCACACGCATCGGCCGCAGCACGCCGGACTCTTTCAGCAGCAGTTGCACTGCCAGCACGTCGGAGGCGGCGCCCGCCATCGAGATCACGTAGGAACCCAGCGAGGCGCCCGGTGCGGCAGCGATTTCCTTGCAGGTGGCGAGTACTTCAGCGGTGTCGGCGGACGGTTTGAAATGCGCCGGCAGCAGTGGGCGACGATTGCTCAATTCGCGGGTGAGGAAGCTGATGCGCTGTTCTTCGTCCCAGTCTTCGTAGCGACCAAGGCCGAGGTAGTCGGTGATTTCGGTCATTGCCGAGCTGTGTCGCGTCGAATCCTGACGCACATCGAGGCGCACCAGGAACAGGCCGAAGGTCACCGCCCGGCGCAGGCAATCGAGCAGCGGCCCGTCGGCAATCACGCCCATGCCGCACTCGTGCAGCGAGTTGAAGCACAGCTCCAGCGGATCGAGCAGATCGCGGTTGTTGTGCAACACATCGGCTGGCGCTGGCGTTGTAGCGCTGAGCGAGGCGTGCGCCCAGTTGCGCGTGGCGCGCAGGCGTTCGCGCAACTGCTTGAGCACCGCCCGATAAGGTTCGGCGCTGTCGCCGGCCTTGGCCTTGAGCGCGTCGCTGGCCTGCTGCATCGACAGCTCGGCGGCCAGGTGATCGACATCGCGCAGATACAGGTCGGCAGCCATCCAGCGCGCCAGCAACAGCACTTCGCGGGTCACTGCGGCCGTGACATTCGGGTTGCCGTCGCGGTCGCCACCCATCCACGAGGCAAAGCGAATCGGCGCCGCCTCCAGTGGCAAGCGCAGGCCCGTCGCTTCATACAGCGCCTTGTCGGCCTTGCGCATATGGTTGGGAATCGCCTGCCACAGCGAATGCTCGATCACCGCAAAACCCCATTTCGCTTCGTCGACCGGGGTCGGCCGGGTGCGGCGGATTTCTTCGGTGTGCCAGGCTTCGGCGATCAGCCGTTGCAGGGTGCTCTGGATCTGTTCGCGTTCGGCGCTGGTCAGGTCGCGATGATCCTGCGCGGCCAGTTGCGCAGCGATCGCGTCGTACTTCTGAATCAAGGTGCGCCGCGCCACCTCGGTCGGGTGGGCGGTCAGCACCAGTTCGATTTCCAGGCGCGCCAGTTGTCGCGCCAGCGATTCGGCGCTGTGACCTTCATTGCGCAGGCGGGCGAGCAGTTCCGGCAGCACGCGGGACTCGAACGGCGCGGGCTGCGACTCTTCGCGGCGATGAATCAGCTGATACTGCTCGGCGATGTTCGCCAGGTTGAGAAACTGGTTGAACGCCCGCGCCACCGGCAGCAGTTCGTCTTCGCTCAACTGATTGAGGCTGGCGCTGAGTTCGGCGTCCATCGAGCCACGGCGGTCGGCCTTGGCGCCCTTGCGGATCTGCTCGATCTTGTCGAGAAATTCCTCGCCGTACTGGTCACGGATGGTATTGCCCAACAGCTCACCGAGCAGGTGAACGTCCTCGCGCAAGCGTGCATCAATATCGGTCATCAGCAGTTCTCCAGCGTTAATCGGGACGGCGCAGAAACGAATGCTTTGCCCAGAGAGTGCCGCTCTACGGCGCTTCTTACAAGCAGACGACGAAGGGACTTTAAACCTTGTGGCTTGAAGCTAGTCTCAACAGTAAGCCGTACAACGGCTTGCCGCCGGCCCCGCCGGACACTCACCCAGGCCTGCCACGAGCAGGCGCGAAATGAGGTCATCATGAAAATTCGTGAACTCGCCCAGCATTGGGAAGAAAACGCCAAGGGTCGCCTGACCGACACCGGCTACACGATTCATCTGGACGTCGAGGCCGCTGCGCGGCTGGCGGCGATCGCCGAGATGTACCCCAAACGCCACCCGGAAGAACTGCTCGGCGAACTGATCGGCGCCGCGCTCGAAGAGTTCGAGGCGAGCCTGCCGTATGTGAAAGGCTCGACGGTGGTGGCGACTGATGAGGAAGGTGATCCGCTGTATGAAGATGTCGGGCCGACACCGCGGTTTCTGGCGCTTTCTCGCCGGCATCTGCAGGATTTATCCGCCGCTGCCGGCAAGCAAAAACACTGACACAACAAAGATCAAACTGTAGGAGTGAGCCTGCTCGCGATAGCGGTGTATCTGTGGCTTTTGATGCTGACTGACACACTGCTATCGCGAGCAGGCTCACTCCTACAGGATCGTGTTTCCTTTTGAAAAGTTTTCTGACTTTCCCCCGCGCGTACCTCTCCCCGCCTCCAAAGTTCCCGGTTTAGAGCCTTGTCCGTTTGGTCAAAAAAAAATTTGGCGATAGGCCATCTTTTCTGAACTTTTGAAAAACGCCTCCGGTCGGAAGCTGTAACCACGCCTGGAACGAGCGTTTCAAAAACGCGCTTTTACACGACGCTTGCGGCTCCTCGACCAGGATGGATTTTCGGTTTTATCAGGAGTTAAACAATGGAGTTGAAGACCATGAAGACCCAAACCTCGTTCTCCCACCTGCGCGGTCTGAAACTGGCTGCTCTGGCTATCGGTACCAGCTTCGTTCTGGCCGGTTGCGCCGGTAACCCGCCGACCGAGCAGTACGCCGTGACTCAATCGGCCGTCAACAGCGCCGTCAGCGCCGGTGGTACCGAGTTCGCTGCAGTGGAAATGAAGCAGGCTCAGGACAAGCTCAAGCAAGCCGAAATTGCCATGCACGACAAGAAGTATGAACAGGCTCGCACCCTCGCCGAACAAGCTGAATGGGACGCTCGCGTAGCAGAACGCAAGGCTCAGGCTGCCAAGGCTGAACAGGCTGTGAAGGATTCCCAGAAAGGTGTTCAGGAACTGCGTCAGGAAAGTCAGCGCACCGTGCAGTAAGCGCGCATCCCGAATCGCAAAGCTGAAACTTTTATCGATAGAAAGGACGACAAATTATGCGTAAGCAACTGATGATCCCCGCTCTTCTGGCCGCAAGCGTTGCCCTGGCTGCCTGCTCCACTCCGCCTAACCCGAACCTGGAACAGGCGCGCACCAACTACGCCGGCCTGCAGGCCAACCCACAGGCAAGCAAAGTCGCTGCCCTGGAAACCAAGGACGCCAGCGATTACCTGGACAAGGCCGACAAGGCTTATCTGGACAAGCAAGACGCAGCCAAGGTTGACCAACTGGCCTACCTGACCAACCAGCGCGTGGAAGTGGCCAAGCAGACCATCGCCCTGCGCACCGCTGAAAACAACCTGAAAAACGCTGCCGCGCAACGTGCTCAGGCGCGTCTGGACGCTCGTGATCAGCAGATCAAACAACTGCAGCAGAGCCTGAACGCCAAGCAGACCGATCGCGGTACCTTGGTGACTTTCGGTGACGTGCTGTTCGCCACCAACAAGGCTGACCTGAAATCCAGCGGTCTGGTGAACATCAACAAACTGGCGCAATTCCTTCAGGAAAACCCTGATCGCAAAGTGATCGTCGAGGGTTACACCGACAGCACCGGCGCGGCTTCGTACAACCAGTCGCTGTCCGAGCGTCGCGCGACCTCGGTACAAGTCGCTCTGATCAAGATGGGCGTAGATCCTTCGCGCATCGTGGTTCAGGGTTATGGCAAGGAATACCCGGTTGCTGATAACAGCAGCGTCTCGGGTCGTGCGATGAACCGTCGTGTGGAAGTGACCATTTCCAACGACAACCAGCCAGTGATGCCACGTTCGGCGGTCAGCTCGAACTAAGCAACACGCGCTAACGCAAAAGCCCCGTCTGAGTGATCAGGCGGGGCTTTTTTTGGCCTTACACATTCCCCCCTTGTGGGAGCGGGCTTGCTCGCGAAAGCGGTGGATCAGTCGGAATATAGAGTGACTGACACACCGCTTTCGCGAGCAAGCCCGCTCCCACAGTTTTTATCGGGTTATGGTTCGAGTTTTTGTGGGGTTTCCTGGCCCATGCAGCGCACGGCTTTTTTCTGCGCATTGATCAGCACCCCGGTCAGGCCTTTCTGCTCGGTGTCGAACAGCACCAGCACGCCATCGATGCACTGCGCCACTTGCGGCGCGGGGTCGAGCGAGACTTTGTAGTCTTCGCCCGGCACGGTCTTGAGCATGGTGAATTCGTTGAGCAGCAGCGCATCCTCGGGTTTGGCGAAGTGCAGGTAACCGTAGTACCACAGGGCGCCGACGGTGCCGAGGATGCTGCAGATACCGGTGATGATCAGCGGGATGGCGTTACGTTCTTCAGTCATTGCGGACTCTCATCTTCAGAATTCGGGGGTTGCGGGTAGTTCGGGATCTCGCCGAGGCGGCGCAGGCCGTTGAAATGTTCGGGATCTTCCAGATAGCGCAGCATCACCTGGCGCCAGACAGGGTCGCCGAAGGTCTGCACGTGGCCGCCGCGGGTCAGTTGCAGCACGCGCGGTGGCGGCGCAGCCTGATACAGGCGGATGGCGTTGGCCATTGGCACTAGCGGGTCGTCGATGCTGTGAAAAATCAGCTTCGGCACCCCGTTGAGCTGCGGCATCGAGTTGATCGCGCTGTCGCCGTCCGGCACCAGCCACGACAGCGGCACCTGCAACGGCCAGGTCAGCCATGAGGTGCTGAGGGCGTACTGGCCGACGCTGCGGTAACTGGCGGGCACACCGTCGAGCACGAAGGCCTTGAGTTGCTTCTGCCGCTCCGGGTGCTGCACCAGCCAATGCACGGCCATCGAGCCGCCGAGGCTCTGGCCGAGGAGGATCAGCGGTTTGCCTTTGACTTCTGGCGCCTTGTCGAGCCAGGCGAACGCAGCGTCGATGTCCTGATAGATCGCCGGCAGGCTCGGCTTGCCCTCGGACAAGCCATACCCGCGATAGTCCACCAGCAGCACCTGATAGCCGTTTTTCGGCAACCACCAACTGCCGCCCAGGTGCATCGGCAGGTTGCCGCCGTTGCCGTGCAGGTGCAGGACTGTGCCTTTGACTTCGACGCCAGATTTGGCCGGTAGCCACCAGGCGTTCAGCTTCAAGCCATCCGTCGTGACCAATGTGACGGTGCGGTATTCGAGCTTGGCTTTTTCCGGGGTGAAGATCTGGCCCGGTTCGGGGTAGAACAACAACGAACTGCAACCACTGAGGGTCAGGAGCAGGCAAAGGATGCCGAGGATTCTCATCCGGTGAAACCTCGCAGAATTCGAATTGGAATACAGTCAAAAACTGTAGGAGTGAGCCTGCTCGCGATAGCGGTGTGCCAGTCGATATTTATGTTGATTGACACACTGCTATCGCGAGCAGGCTCACTCCTACAAGGGGTTTGTGTGTGGTTCAGAGGATATTGGAGTAATCCGCCTCGATCCGGTCCAGGCTCAAGTGATTAAGGAAGTTGGAGAAGCACATCCACGCCGACAGCGCGTTCATGTCACGGAACTGTTCCGGCAGATATTTCGGCGGCACCACCAGACCTTCATCGACCAACTGACGCAGGGTACGCATGTCTTCCAGGGTGGTCTTGCCGCAGAACAGCAGCGGTACCTGCTCAAGCTTGCCTTTACGCACGGCCAACTGAATGTAGTTGTAAACCATGATAAAGCCCTTGAGATAGGACAAGTCTTTGGTGAATGGCAGACCGGTCGGGGTCGAACCACGGAACACCCGGCTGGCGTTGCCGTAGCTTTCGGCCATTTCAAAGCCCTGCTCGCGGAAGAACTCGAACACCTGCAAAAAGTCCGCGCCCTCCTCGACCATGTGAATGGCGCGGGTGCGGTTGGTCAGTTTGCGCAGACGGCTTGGGTAGGAGGCGAAGGTGATGATTTCCATCAGGATCGCCAGGCCTTCCTGGGTCACCGTCGACGAGGGTGGGCCTTTGGACAGGAAGGTGCAGATCGGCTGGTTCAAGCCATTGAGCGTGGTGCCGACGTGCACCAGACCTTCGTGGACTTCCAGTGCACGCACGTCGCGGTCGTTGAACAGCGCGTCAGTGCGGATCTTGATGTAGTCGGCGCCTGCCGCCGCGTCGGCGACGATGCCGTCGGACTCGAACACGCGGATGGTTTCCTCGGCCTCGCCGAACACCTTGTTCAACCGGGTTTGCAGCAGGTGCACGGCATCCTTGGCGGTGAGGATCTTCGGTTCGTCCTTCAGGTCGCCACGGCCATCAATGTTGTTCAGGTAGTCGGACATCATCAGGCCGAGGTCGGCCAGGGTCGGGTCGCCGGCGTGGAACGCATCGGAGGCGGCGCCGTAGAGTTCCTGGGAGATCAGGCCGAAATCCTCGGTGCCGCGCGCTTCGAGCATGCGCACCACCATGCGGTATTCCTTGCACATGCGCCGCATGATCTGCCCGACCGGGTTGAACTGGCCGAGCTGGCGGGTGATGTCGCGCTCGATGTTCTGGAATTCCAGTTTGACCTTGCTCGAATCGAAGGACAGCGGCCGATTGAGGTAGTAGTCGCGATCCACCGCCGGCATTTCCTTGCCCTTGGCCTTGAGAAAGCCCTTGCGGATGTTCTCGTCCCACTTCACCGCATCGAGCACGCGGATCGGCGTCTGCGCCAGCACAATGCGATCGGACAGCGTGCGTATCGTCTGCTGGTAATCGTCCACCCGAAACTCCTGTAGAAAACTGAATTATTTGGCGCGGGCCTGGCGCTGATAGCGCGCGGCCTCGACGAATACATCGGAATTGGCCGGATCGTCGAGGTAAGCAAAGACCTTGTCGAGGCTACTGTCGACTTGCACGCCGTCGCCATCGTCCTCGGTCTGGAAAGCCTTGCCGTCGAGGGCTTGCTGTTTGATCGCCTGATTGATCTGTTCGAGGTCGAGGTTGTACACCACCAGCTCGTGTTTGTCGGTGAGTTCGAAACCGGCGATGGTGTATTGCCCACCGTAACGCGCCGGCACTTTCGCCGACAGGTACCAGCGACTGCCATGGCGCGACACGGTGAACGGGTACGCCTCACGCTCGTGAGGCCGGGCCTTGAACCAGGTGATGGCCTGATAGCGATCATTGCCGACGCGGGTCAGTTCAAGGTTCATCGGCTCGCCCCAGGCATTGGTGCTCGACCACGTGCCCAGCAGGCCCTTGGGCGCCGGGTCACTGGCAGGCAGCGGGTCCTTGAAGGTCACCAGACAGCCACTGAGCAGCAGGAACGACAAGGCGATCAGCACGCCACGCCAGGCTTTCATTCAATACTCCCTATGAACATATCCCGCCCTGATGATCGGCTCAGTCCCCTTGTGGGAGCGGGCTTGCTCGCGAAGGCGGTGGGTCAGTCAACTGAAGCGTTGAATGTGATACCGCCTTCGCGAGCAAGCCCGCTCCCACAGGGGATTTCCATCAGCTGTCAGACCGAGGCGAGGACCAGATGCATGTACCGCGTCAGAATCCCGAGCATGTCCTGTTCGGCCAAAGGCTCGGCGTCGTTGAGCAGGCCCTGATATTCCATCCGTCCGATAATCGCCGTCAACACCTTGGCATCCTGCTGCGGTTCACGCGAGCCCAGCACCTGGAACAACTGGCAGGTGCCTTGCAGCAGAATCTGCTGATGCGAGCGCACCAGATCCGCCAGCCGCGGGTTGAGCAGCGCTTCCTGGCGGAACGCCTGCTCGGCCATCAGGTGTTCGCGGCGATTGACCAGTTGCCGGTGCACATAGTCGGCCATCAGCCGCGCGATGTCGTCCGCCAGTTGCGAGCGCGACTCGGGGCTGCCGTCACCACTGACGACCATCTCGCGCAGCAGGCCTTCGTTGTTGATCCACAGCTTGGCCATGTAGGCCGCGCTGCGTTCGACGTATTGGGCGAAGGTATCGGTGAGCAGGTCATCGATATCCTTGAAGTAATAAGTAGTGGCCGACAGTGGCACACCGGCCTCGGCCGCCACCGCACGGTGGCGCACGGCGCGCACGCCGTCACGCACGACAATGCGCATCGCCGCGTCGAGAATGTCCTGTCGACGCTGCTCACTGCCCTGTCGGCTGGCCTTGCGGCCCTGGTACTGAACACTTTCAGCGACCGCAGTGGCGATACCCGCTGCACCTTCTTGAGCGATTGCAACCATCACGACTGGACTTCCTCTGCTATTGCAAAATTAACCAATTGATACATTTGTACCAGACAGGCAATAAAAAGCCGCCTGTTTTAGGCGGCTTTTTAACTGAAACGTTTACGCTTGCGGTCGCATGTGCGGGAACAGGATCACATCGCGGATCGATGGCGAGTTGGTCAGCAACATCACCAGACGGTCGATGCCGATACCTTCACCGGCCGTTGGCGGCATGCCGTACTCCAGCGCGCGCACGAAATCGGCGTCGTAGTGCATGGCTTCGTCGTCGCCGGCGTCCTTGTCGGCCACCTGCGCCATGAAGCGCTCGGCCTGGTCTTCCGCGTCGTTCAACTCGGAATAGGCGTTGGCGATTTCACGGCCGCCGATGAACAGCTCGAAACGGTCGGTAACGTTCGGGTTCTCGTCGTTACGACGGGCCAGCGGCGACACTTCGAACGGGTACTGGGTGATGAAGTGCGGCTGCTCCAGCTTGTGCTCGACCAGTTCTTCGAAAATCATCACCTGCAGCTTGCCCAGACCTTCGAAGCCCAGCACCTTGGCGCCGGCCTTCTTGGCGATGGCGCGGGCCTTGTCGATGTCGTTCAGGTCATCGGCGGTCAGCTCAGGGTTGTACTTGAGGATCGAGTCGAACACCGACAGACGGGCAAACGGCTCGCCGAAGTGGAACACCTTGTCGCCGTACGGCACGTCGGTGCTGCCCAGAACCAGCTGCGCCAGTTCACGGAACAGTTCTTCGGTCAGGTCCATATTGTCTTCGTAGTCGGCGTAAGCCTGGTAGAACTCCAACATGGTGAATTCAGGGTTGTGACGCGTCGAAACGCCTTCGTTACGGAAGTTGCGGTTGATCTCGAACACTTTTTCGAAACCGCCAACCACCAGACGCTTGAGGTACAGCTCAGGCGCGATACGCAGGAACATTTCCATGTCCAGCGCATTGTGGTGGGTTTCGAACGGCTTGGCTGCGGCGCCGCCAGGAATGGTCTGCAGCATCGGCGTCTCGACTTCGAGGAAGTCGCGCTTCATCAGGAAGCTGCGGATGTGCGCGATCACTTGCGAACGCACGCGGAACGTCTGGCGCACGTCTTCGTTGACGATCAGGTCAACGTAACGCTGACGGTAGCGCTGTTCGGTGTCGGTCAGGCCGTGGTGCTTGTCCGGCAGCGGGCGCAGCGACTTGGTCAGCAGGCGCACGTTGGTCATTTCGACGTACAGGTCGCCCTTGCCGGAACGCGCCAAGGTGCCTTCGGCGGCAATGATGTCGCCCATGTCCCAGGTCTTGACGGCGGCCAGGGTGTCTTCGGACAGGGTTTTACGGTTGACGTAAACCTGGATGCGACCGGTCATGTCCTGGATCACCATGAACGAGCCACGGTTGAGCATGATGCGACCGGCAACCTTGACCGGGATTGCAGCCTCGGCCAGCTCTTCCTTGGTCTTGTCCGCGTATTTCTTCTGCAGATCTTCGCAGTAGTTTTCGCGGCGGAAGTCGTTCGGGAAGGCGTTGCCCTTGGCGCGCTCGGCAGCCAGCTTTTCCTTGCGCAGGGCGATCAGGGAGTTTTCTTCCTGTTGCAGGGCTTGCGGGTCGAGTTGTTGGTCGCTCATGTCTTCAGATATTCCATCAGGTTCGTTGCCCCCGGGCCTGGCGGCCAGGGAATCGCCAGCAGGGCTGGCTCCTACAGGGATCGCGTTGCATCAGCGACCCTGCGTGCGTCTTTTACAGCCCCGACTTCAGGCTGGCTTCCAGGTATTCATCGATGTCGCCGTCGAGCACCTTGTCGCAGTCGCTGCGTTCAATGTTAGTGCGCAGGTCCTTGATCCGCGACGCGTCGAGCACGTACGAACGGATCTGGTGACCCCAGCCGATGTCCGACTTGGTGTCTTCCAGCGCCTGGGAAGCGGCGTTGCGCTTCTGCATTTCCTGCTCGTACAACTTGGCCCGCAGCATTTTCATGGCGGTGTCCTTGTTGGCGTGCTGGGAACGCTCGTTCTGGCAGCTGACCACGGTGTTGGTCGGTACGTGAGTAATACGTACGGCCGAGTCGGTGGTGTTTACGTGCTGACCACCGGCACCGGAGGAACGATAGGTGTCGATCCGCAGGTCTGCCGGGTTGATTTCGATTTCGACCTTGTCGTCGATCTCTGGCGAGACGAAAACCGCAGAGAACGAGGTGTGGCGACGGTTGCCGGAGTCGAACGGGCTCTTGCGCACCAAGCGATGCACGCCGATCTCGGTACGCAGCCAGCCAAAGGCGTATTCGCCCTTGATGTGCACGGTCGCGCCTTTGATACCGGCGACTTCACCGGCCGACAGTTCCATGATGGTCGCGTCGAAACCGCGTTTGTCCGCCCAGCGCAGGTACATGCGCAGCAGGATGTTGGCCCAGTCCTGGGCCTCGGTGCCGCCGGAGCCGGCCTGGATGTCCAGGTAGGCGTTGTTCGGGTCCATCTCGTGGCTGAACATGCGGCGGAATTCAAGCTTGGCCAGTGACTCTTCAAGCCCTTGAAGCAGTTCAACGACGTCGTTTACCGCGCCTTCGTCGTTTTCTTCAACGGCCATGTCGAGCAGCTCGCGGGAATCGGCCAGACCACTGGACAGCTCATCCAGGGTGTCGACGATCTGCGCCAGCGATGCTCGCTCGCGGCCCAGTTCCTGGGCGTATTCAGGTTTGTTCCAGACTGCAGGATCTTCAAGCTCGCGATTGACTTCGATCAGACGCTCATGCTTTTGATCGTAGTCAAAGATACCCCCGAATAGTTTCGGAGCGCTCGGACAGGTCCTTGATGGTGTTCAGGATCGGGTTGATTTCCATGACGGGCAGCACTCGTTGGCGAACTTTTGAAAGCCGGCGAGTATAACGTAATCACGCTGTCACGGCAGCCCGTCTGGCGGGTGTGGGGATCATTAAACCCTTTGCCCTCACCCTAACCCTCTCCCAGAGGTAGAGGGGACCGATCGGGGGATATTTGAGAGGTACGCCGACGTGAAAGGGCTTTGCTGAATACGGAAGTGCCAAGCTTGAAGATCCATAATCGACTCGGTCGATCAGGTCGATGTACAGTGCTAGACACCTCGGTCGGCCCCCTCTCCCTTTGGGAGAGGAGACCGATCGGGGGATATTTGAGAGGTACGCCGACGTGAAAGGGCTTTGCTGAATACAGAAGTGCCAAGCTTGAAGATCCATAATCGACTCGGTCGATCAGGTCGATGTACAGTGCTAGACACCTCGGTCGGCCCCCTCTCCCTTTGGGAGAGGGCTGGGGTGAGGGTAAGCGTTTATTCGATTCCGACCTGATTACGGCCATTGTTCTTGGCCAGGTACAACCCACGATCCGCCGCCGAAATCAGCAGCCGGCAATCGCTGCCCGCCTGCGGCACCATGGTCGCCAGACCGATGCTGATGGTCAGGCTCGCCCCGTCGCCCGGGGTGTTGTGCGGAATCTTCAGCGCCGCCACGGTCTGGCGCAGTTTCTCCGCCACCAGCCGCGCGCCGCCTGGCGAGGTGTTCGGCAGCACCAGCGCGAACTCTTCACCGCCGTAGCGTGCCGGCAGGTCCGACGGTCGGGCGCTGGCGTCGCGGATCGCCGTGGCGACCTTGCGCAGCGCCTCATCGCCTTCAACGTGGCCGAAGCTGTCGTTGTAGGACTTGAAGTAATCGACGTCGATCATCAGCAACGACAACTGGCTCTGGTCGCGCAGCGAGCGGCGCCATTCCAGCTCCAGGTACTCGTCGAAGTGCCGGCGGTTGGACAGCCCGGTCAGCCCATCGGAGTTCATCAGCCGTTGCAGCACCAGGTTGGTGTCGAGCAACTGCTGCTGGCTGACGCGCAACGCACGGTAAGCCGCATCGCGCTGCAGCAGGGTCATGTAGGAGCGCGAGTGATAGCGGATGCGCGCCACCAGCT
This sequence comes from Pseudomonas fluorescens, assembly GCF_004683905.1. Taxonomy (NCBI): domain Bacteria; kingdom Pseudomonadati; phylum Pseudomonadota; class Gammaproteobacteria; order Pseudomonadales; family Pseudomonadaceae; genus Pseudomonas; species Pseudomonas fluorescens. Next base: position 1,226,334 of record NZ_CP038438.1, on the reverse strand, counting down.
CGATGGTGTCCGGCAGTTTCACCAGATAGTCGTTGGCCCCGGCCGAGAACGCCGCGCTCTTGATCAGCGGGTCTTCCTTGGTCGACAGGACGATGATCGGGATGTCCTTGGTCGCCGGATGATTGCGGTATTCGCGCACCAGACTCAGGCCGTCGAGGCCGGGCATCACCAGGTCCTGCAGAATCACCGTCGGCTTGATCCGCACCGCCTGGGCGATGGCCTGGTGCGGATCGGAGCAGAAGTGGAAGTCGATGTTCTCTTCATTCGACAGCCCACGGCGCACGGCTTCGCCGATCATCGCCTGATCGTCCACCAACAACACCATGGCGGCGTTTTCGTCGGTTTTAATGTCGTCGATCTGTAAATCATTCATGGGCGGTCACCTGAGTACTGCGGGGGCCAGGATTGCGGAATAGCCTGTTCATTTGGGGAATACCTCCAGCAATCGTGGCGCTATCTTTTCCAGTGGACGGATTTCGACGGCCGCATCGATCGCCGCTGCTGCCTTGGGCATGCCGTACACCGCACTGCTTTGCTGGTCCTGCGCGATGGTCAGATAACCCTGCTGGCGCATGAGCTTAAGCCCTTGCGCCCCGTCGCGTCCCATCCCGGTCAATAAAACCCCGACGGCATCGCCGTTCCAATAGCTGGCGACACTTTCGAAAAACACGTCGATCGAAGGCCGGTAGATCTCGTTGACCGGCTCGGCGGTGTAGGCCAGCGTGCCGTTTTTCAATAAACGGATATGGTGGTTGGTGCCGGCCAGCAGCACCGCGCCGGCCTGCGGTGGCTCGCCCTCGCGGGCCAGGCGTACATCGAGGCCACTGGCGCTGGCCAGCCATTCGGCCATGCCCGCGGCAAACACCTGATCCACGTGCTGCACCAGCACGATGGCGGCCGAGAAATGGCGTGGCAGGCCCTTGAGCAGCACTTCCAGCGCGGCCGGTCCGCCGGCAGACGAGCCGATCGCCACCAGCCGCTTGCACGACGCCGAACTGCGGTGGGGCGTCGGCACCGGGCGCGAGCGCGGGGTTTTCTCGCCGATCAGCCAGCCGATGTTGAGGATCTTGCGCAGCAACGGCGCTGCCGCTTCCTGCGCGTTCCCCGCACCAATGGCCGGGGTGTCGACCACGTCCAGCGCGCCGTGGCCCATGGCCTCGAAGACCCGGTGTACGTTCTGCTGGCGGTCGACCGTGACGATAACGATCGCGCACGGGGTTTCGGCCATGATCCGTCGCGTGGCCTCGACGCCATCCATGACCGGCATGATCAGGTCCATCAGGATCAGATCCGGGGTGTTTTCGGCGCACAACCGCACCGCCTCGGCGCCGTTGTTGGCGACCCAGACCACCTGATGCGCCGGCTCGAAGGCCAGCGCGCGGCGCAAAGCCTCCACCGCCAGGGGCATGTCGTTGACGATTGCGATTTTCATGCCCGCGCTCCTCCAATGAGCTCAACCACTGCATCAAGCAGGGCGTCGTCATGAAAACTGGCCTTGGCTAAATAATAGTCGGCGCCAGCGTCCAGTCCACGACGCCGGTCCTCTTCACGATCCTTGTACGAGACCACCATCACCGGCAGCGATTGCAGGCGGTTGTCGCGGCGCAACAGGGTGACCAGTTCGATGCCATCCATGCGCGGCATGTCGATGTCGGTGATCAGCAAATCGAAGTCCTCCGAACGCAGCGCGTTCCAGCCGTCCATGCCGTCCACCGCGACCGCCACGTCATAGCCGCGATTGAGCAGCAACTTGCGTTGCAACTCGCGCACGGTCAGCGAGTCATCGACCACCAGAATCCGTTTGCGCGCCACTTCGGCGGCCTGATTGCCATGGCGAGCAATACGCTCCAGACGCCCGGTGTTGAGCAGTTTGTCCACCGAGCGCAGCATGTCTTCGACATCGACGATCAGCACCACCGAACCGTCGTCGAGCAGCGCCCCGGCGGAAATATCCTGAACCTTGCCCAGTCGCTCATCCAGCGGCAGCACCACCAGCGTGCGCTCGCCGACAAACCGCTCGACCGCCACCCCGTAGATCGCGTCACGCTCGCGAATCACCACGACCTTGAGGGTTTCGCCGCTGCTCTGACTGGCCGGACGATTCAGCAACTGACTGGCCGCGACCAGCCCGACATGCCGACCTTCGTGCCAGAAATGCTGACGGCCCTCGATCTGCACGATGTCCTGTGGCTCCAGATCGCACATGCGTTCGATATGCGCCAGCGGAAACGCATAAGCCTCCTCGCCGACTTCGACCACCAGACTGCGCACCACCGACAGGGTCAGCGGCACTTCCAGGTGAAAGCGGCTGCCCTCGCCCGCCGTCTGCTCCAGCACCACCGCGCCGCGCAGTTGCCGGACCATGTGCTGCACCGCGTCGAGGCCGACGCCACGCCCGGACACTTCGGTCACCGTGTCGCGCAGGCTGAAACCCGGCAAGAACAGGAAGGTCAGCAGTTCTTCTTCGCTCAACTGCGCGGCAGTTTCTGCCGGTGACAATTGGCGTTCAACGATGCTGCGGCGGACCTTTTCCAGATCGACGCCATTGCCATCATCGCTCAATTCCAGCACCAGCAAACCGGCCTGATGCGAGGCACGCAGGCGGATCAGGCCTTCTTCGGACTTACCCTTGAGCAAGCGTTGTTCCGGGGTTTCGATGCCGTGATCGACCGCGTTGCGCAGCAAATGAGTCAGCGGCGCTTCGAGCTTTTCCAGCACGTCGCGATCGACCTGGGTCTTCTCGCCTTCGATCTCCAGCCGCACCTGTTTGCCGAGGCTGCGCCCCAGGTCTCGAACCATGCGCACCTGACCGGTGAGCACGTCGGCAAACGGGCGCATGCGGCAGGCCAGCGCGGTGTCGTAGAGCACTTGGGCGCGCTGGCTGGCTTGCCAGGCGAACTCGTCGAGCTCGGCGTTCTTTTCCGCGAGTAATTGCTGAGACTCGGCCAGCAAGCGCCGCGCATCTTCAAGGGCTTCCTGGGCCTCAAGGCTCAGCGCATGTTCCTTGAGATGCACGTTGAGGCTTTCCAGTGCCCGTAGGCCATTATTCTGCATGCGCCTGAGGCGCTGCATGGTCGCCAGATGCGGTTTGAGGCGCTGGGTTTCGACCAGCGATTTACTCGACAAGTCGAGCAGGCTGTTCAGGCGTTCGGCGGTGACCCGCAACACGCGCTCGCCGCCCTCGGTGGTGCGCTTGTTCTTGCGCGGTGCCGGGTCGGAGGTTTCCAGCGGTGTCTCGATCACTTGCGCCGGGGTTTCAATCGGTGCAGGCGCAGGCGGCGGCGCCTGCATCTGCAATTCGGCCATGGGCAGCGGCGCCACTGCGGGCGCTGCCGAAGGGTCGAGCAGGAGTCCCATCAACGCCACATACGCTTCGATGTCCGGCGCTTGCGGAGCATTGGCCGGCGTGGCGATGCGCATCAACAGATCGGTGCCCTGCAACAACGCATCGATGTGCTCGGGACGCAGCAACAGCCGCCCCTCCTGCGCGCTGACCAGGCAATCTTCCATCACATGGGCGACGCTGACGCCGCTGTCGATGCCGACGATCCGCGCCGCGCCCTTGAGCGAGTGCGCCGCACGCATGCACGATTCCAGATAGTCGGCCTGAGTCGGGTTGCGCTCCAGCGCCAGCAGCCCGCTGCTGAGCACCTGTGTCTGGGCTTCGGCTTCCAGGCTGAACAGCTCCAGCAGCGAGGCGTCGCGCATTTGCTCGGGGGTCATGTGAGGCTCCGGGTCACGGCGGACAGCAGCTGTTCTTCATCCAGCCAACGCAGGCTGCGCCCCCGGAATTGCAGGACACCACGGGTGTATTTGGCGCTGGCCGTGCTGTTGTGCTCAGCGCCGGCACGCGACGCGGCGTCGAGAATTTTTTCATCGATGGCGTGGATGCCGTCGACCTCGTCCACCGGCACCACCACCGGTCCGCCGTGGGCGGCGATGATCAGCATGCGCGGCATGATCCGCGCGCCAGTGGCCGGTGCGGCGTTGCCATCAAGGTCGAGCAACTCGACCAGCGACAGGCACGCGACCAGCGCGCCGCGCACGTTCGCCACGCCGAGCAAGGCCCGCGAACGCTGGTGCGGCAACGAGTGAATCGCCTGCAGCGGCGCTACCTCCACCAGGCTGCGGGTGGCCAGCCCCAGCCATTCCTCGCCGAGGCGGAACATCAGCAGCGAACGGGTTTTCACATCGGTTTCAACCGCCACGGCGACCGGATCGCGTTCGTCCTGCTGCAATGCATAACGGTCCAGCAGGCGCGTGGCGGCGGCGGAATACACCGCGCAGTTACGGCAATGAATATGCTCGGCCAGCAACGGGCACGACTTGTCGCCATGAATACCGATACGGTTCCAGCAATCATCGATGGCCCGGGCGTCTTCGTGGGTGACGTTCAAGGTGTCGGACGGGATCATCGTTTACGCTCACTGTCAGCGGTGCGGCCGCTGCGGGCGGCGCGTTCCTGCAATCGTCTGGCACCGGCGCTGTCACCCTGGGCCTGCAGCAAGGCGGCCAGGTGCATCAACGCTTCGGGGTGTTGCGGTTCAAGGTACAAGGCCTTGCGGTAATGACTCTGGGCTTCGAGCGCGGCACCGGCAACATCGCTGAGCAGACCGAGCCAGTAAAACACCTGCGCCACCGGTTCGTGACTGCGCAGATACTGCTCGCATGCCGCGCGGGCCTCGGCGCTTTTGCCTTCGTTGGCCAGCGCGGCGATGTTGGCGAGCAAGGTCGCCGCGTCCGGGTTGGCGCTTTTGCTGCTGACGGGCAACGGTGCAACGCTGGCAAACGGCCGCGGACGCACCGGCGGCGATACTGGCGGCGGACTGCGCAGCGGTTGGCGCACCGGCAAAGGGGTCGGGGTCGGCAATGCCACAGGTTCGGGCATGGGTTCAGCGTGTCGACTGAAGGCAAACGACTGCGGGATGCCGATCGAGCGCATGCCCAGGCGCCCGAGCAGACTGCCTTCGGCCGGGCCGATGAACAACACGCCATCAACGTGCGTCAGACGCTTGAGCACTTCGAAAACTTGCTTCTGGGTCGGCTGGTCGAAATAGATCAGCAGGTTGCGGCAGAACACAAAATCGAACGGCGGCTCACCCGCCAGCAGCGTCGGATCCAGCACATTGCCGGCCTGCAGGCGCACCTGCTCACGCACCGCTTCGTTGACCCGATGCCCCTCCGGCTCGGCGGTGAAATGACGCTCGCGATAGTCCAGATCCTGACCACGAAACGAGTTCTTGCCGTAAAGAGCCCGCCGCGCCTTGTCCACCGACAGCGGGCTGACGTCCATGCCGTCGACCTTGAACTGATGCGGCTTTAGCCCCGCATCGAGCAAGGCCATGGCAATCGAATAGGGTTCCTCGCCGGTCGAGCACGGCAGGCTGAGGATGCGCAGCGCACGCATGTTGTTCAATTCGTCCAGACGCTTGCGCGCCAGTTTGCCGAGCGTGGCGAAGGATTCCGGATAACGGAAAAACCAGGTTTCGGGGACGATCACCGCTTCGATCAACGCCTGCTGTTCGTCCCGCGAACCTTGCAGCAGTTGCCAGTATTCATCGCTGTGTGCCGCTTGCGAGAGCGTGGTGCGTTGGCGCACCGCGCGCTCGATAATCGCCGGCCCCACCGAGGTGACATCCAGGCCGATGCGTTCCTTGAGGAAATCGAAAAAACGCTGGTCGCTGCTCATGACTGCGCCCCAAGCGGCGCCGGAAACAGCAGGCTGCGCACCGCGTCATCCAGCAAGTCGTTGACCCGCACCCATTGCACCAGCCCCTGGGCATCTTCGCGCACCGGGCCGAGGTACGGCGCCTGACGATTGTCCAGGCCATACGGCTGAAAATCCTCGGGGTTGCAGCGCAGGGTGTCGGTCGCCTGTTCAAGGATCAGCCCGAGCCAGCGCGACGGCTGCCGTTCATCCGGACGGTAATGCACCAGCACCAGCCGCGTACTGGTGCGCGCCTCGGCGGGATGGCCGAAAGTCAGCGCGCTGAGGTCGATGGCCGGTACCACCACACCGCGATAGGCGAACACCCCGGCGACCCAGTTCGGCGCTTGGGCAATCGGCTTCAACGGCAGGCGCGGCAACACTTCCGCCACCTCGGTGGCGCGCAAGGCATAACGCTCGCTGCCGATGCGAAACAGCAGGAACAACGCCTGCTTCGCCACCGGCGCAGCGCTGCGTTTGGCGGTGATTTCGCTCATCAGACTTTGAATCGCGAAACGCCGCTGCGCAGCCCGACGGCCACCTGGCTCAGTTCGTCGATGGCGAAACTGGCCTGACGCAGCGACTCGACGGTCTGGCTGCTGGCGTCGCCCAACTGCACCAGCGCATGGTTGATCTGTTCGGCACCGGTGGCCTGGGCCTGCATGCCTTCGTTGACCATCAACACCCGCGGCGCCAGCGCCTGCACCTGATGGATGATCTGCGACAGTTGCTCGCCGACCTGCTGCACTTCGGCCATGCCCCGGCGCACTTCTTCGGAGAACTTGTCCATGCCCATCACGCCAGCAGACACCGCCGACTGGATCTCGCGGACCATTTGTTCGATGTCGTAAGTGGCGACGGCGGTCTGATCCGCCAGACGCCGGACTTCGGTGGCGACCACGGCAAAACCACGCCCGTATTCGCCGGCCTTCTCTGCCTCAATGGCAGCGTTGAGCGACAGCAGGTTGGTCTGATCGGCGACCTTGACGATGGTCACCACCACCTGATTGATGTTGCCGGCCTTCTCGTTGAGGATCGCCAGTTTGGCATTGACCAGATCGGCCGCGCCCATCACCGAGTGCATGGTGTCTTCCATGCGCGCCAGGCCTTGCTGACCGGAACCGGCGAGCACCGAAGCCTGATCGGCGGCGGTGGATACTTCGGTCATGGTGCGCACCAGATCCCGCGAGGTGGCGGCGATTTCACGTGAGGTCGCACCGATTTCGGTGGTGGTGGCCGCGGTTTCGGTGGCGGTGGCCTGTTGCTGCTTGGAGGTGGCGGCAATTTCGGTCACCGAAGTGGTCACCTGCACCGAGGAGCGTTGGGCCTGGGACACCAGCGAAGTCAGCTCGGTCATCATGTCGTTGAAGCCGGTTTCCACCGCGCCGAACTCGTCCTTGCGATCCAGATTCAGACGGCTGCTCAAGTCTCCGGTACGCATGATTTCGAGGATTTTCACGATGCGGTTCATCGGCGCCATGATCGCGCGCATCAGCAGCAGACCGCAGGCACCGGCCGCGAGCACGGCCACCAGCAGCGAGACGAACATGCTGACCTTGGCCGCCGCTACCGCCTCGTCGATGTTGGCCATGGCCTGATCAGCGACCCGCTTGTTTTCGCCGATGATGTCGTTGAGTTTCATGCGACCGGTGTACCAGGCCGGGGTCAGCTTCTCGGTGAACAGCTTGACCGCGTCGGCTTCCAGATTGCGCTTGTGCAGATCGAGTACCTGATCCTGAATCTGCATGTAGTTGTCGTGATCCTTCTCGAACGCAGCGAACTCGACCCGGTCCTCGTCGGTGGTGACGGTGTTGCGGTAGTTGGTCATCTGCTCCTGCAGGCGCGTCTCGAACGCCTTGTAGTCCGCCGCGTCTTCGCTGCTGATGCCCTGCCCTTCCTTGAGGCCGAGCAGTTCCTGGGTCTGCAGATAACTGTCGACCCACGCGCCGCGGATCATCGAGCTGTAATAGACGCCGGGAACGGCGTCATCACGCACGCTGCTTTCACTGGCTTCGATTTTCAGCAGGCGGGAATACGAAACGACGACCATCAGCAACATGATGGCGATAATCACCGCAAAGCTCGCCAAAATGCGTTGGCGCAACGTCCAGTTCTTCACAGTGATTCCTCGTGCCTAAGTCGAAATGCGGGGAGTATAGCCGAGGGCGGTGTTTCATTTATAAGACGCTTTTTAACCCTCGGGCCGGCCCGACTTGGTTCGCGGGAAGGCTCTGGGGTGGGACTGTCCGACAATCCGGGGCTGGCGTGCCAGTGATGGAATGGCAAAAAGGGGCGCTGGATCGGTCATTTGCGCCCTCGACATCTCGCCAAATAATGGCAATGCGCCTTTATGCGCAACTTCTTGCGCACTTGATCGCGTTTTTTCGCTACTCGAATTGCTACAGAGCCCGTGTGCCGGAGCCTGTAGCCGAGTGCGCAACTTCTTGCACACCACTGCGCAAGAAGTTGCGCACTTTTCGCCTTTTTTTGGCATGAAACATCTTGAAACATGACCTTTAGAGCAGTTTAACCCCCGGATCACGGAGTCCTTGGCAAACCTGGCACGCTCCTTGATAACAGTCAGGCACCCACCGGGCGATTTCGCCTCCCGGGCACCCTAAATTTATCCGCAAGGAGAGCACCCCATGGCAACACCAGCGTACATGTCGGTTACCGGCGAAAAACAAGGCCTGATCACTGCCGGCGCCTTCACCGCCGACTCCGTTGGCAACACCTACCAGGAAGGCCACGAAGACCAGGTTATGGTTCAGGCTTTCAGCCACGACGTGATCATCCCGCGTGACCCACAATCCGGTCAGCCAACCGGTCAGCGCGTTCACAAGCCAGTGATCATCACCAAGGTCTACGACAAGGCTTCGCCTCTGCTGCAAGCGGCTCTGACCTCCGGCGAGCGCATGAGCGAAATCGTTATCCAGTGGTACCGTACTTCGGCTCAAGGTACTCAAGAGCACTACTACACCACCAAACTGGAAGACGCGATCATCGTCGCCATCAACAACAAAATGCACAACTGCCAGGATCCAGGCAACTCGCACTTCACCCACCTGGAAGAAGTGCAGTTCACCTACCGCAAAATCACCTGGACCCACGAAGTATCCGGTACTTCGGGTTCCGATGACTGGCGTGCTCCAGTCGTTTAATTACGGCTGATCGTTACAAGCATCGACCAGCCCTGCTGGTCGATGTTGTTTACGCCCCTCCAGAATTTCGCGTGCGTTGAACCGCCTGACGGTAGTCGACGAACGCCGCTGTACAGCACGAGGAACAAGGGATGTTCGCGCCGGCCAATGAAACCCACTTTGCCCTGACCATCGAAGGGCTCTCCGCCGATTTTCAGGTATTCACCCTGACCGGCCGGGAAGCCATCAGCCAGCCTTTTGTGTTCGAGGTGGAGCTGGTCAGTGAGCAGCCGTCGCTGGACCTCGAAACCCTGCTGCACAAACCGGCCTTTCTGCAGCTGTCGCCCGATGGCAGCGGCATCCACGGCCAGATCTACCGCGCCGCCCAGGGCGATTCCGGCAAGCGCCTGACGCGCTATTCGGTGACCCTGCGCCCGCAATTGTCGTACCTGGCGCACCGCGTCAACCAACGGATCTTCCAGAACCTCACGGTGCCGAAAATCATCGGCATGGTTCTCGAAGAGCACGGCATCCAGAGCAACGCCTACGAATTCAAGACCGGTTCGATCTATCCCGAGCGCATCTACTGCGTGCAATACGATGAATCGGACCTGCATTTCATCCAGCGTCTGTGCGAGGAAGAAGGTATTCACTACCACTTCCAGCACAGCGCCACGGCGCACAAGCTGGTGTTCGGCGATGACCAGACGGTGTTCCCGAAACTCCAGCCTGTGGCCTACCAGCAAGACTCCGGCATGGTCGCCAGTAACCCGGTGATCAAGCGTTTCGACCTGCGCCTGGAAACCCGCACCAGCCGTACCACGCGCCGCGATTACGACTTCGAAAAACCGCGCCTGACCCTGGAAAGCGAAAACCGCGGCGACGCCCTGCCCGATCTCGAAGACTACGACTACCCGGGCCGCTTCATCGACCGCGAGCGCGGCAAGCACTTGGCCAAACGCGCCCTCGAACGTCACCGCAGCGACTTCCAGCTCGCCGAAGGCAAGAGCGATCAGCCGCTGCTGGTCAGCGGCCACTTCCTCGCCCTGACCGAGCACCCGAAGGCCAAGTGGAACGACCTGTGGCTGCTCACTGAAGTCCTGCACGAAGGCAAGCAGCCGCAAGTGCTGGAAGAATCGGTAACCAGCGACACCACCGCACTGAAAGACGATTTCCATCAGGGCTATCGCAACCGCTTCCAGGCAACGCCGTGGGACGTGCCGAACCGTCCACCGCTGCGCCATCCGAAACCGCGCATCCTCGGCAGCCAGAGCGCCGTGGTCACCGGCCCCAAAGGTGAAGAGATCCACTGCGACCAGTACGGTCGGGTCAAAGTGCAATTCCACTGGGACCGCGAAGGCCAGGCCGACGACAAGACCAGCTGCTGGCTGCGCGTCTCCAGTGCCTGGGCCGGCGCCCAGTACGGCGGCATCGCCATCCCGCGTATCGGCATGGAAGTACTGGTCACCTTCCTTGAAGGCGACCCCGATCAACCGCTGATCAGCGGCTGCCTGTACCACAAGGAAAACACCGTCCCGTATGAGCTGCCGGCAAACAAGACCCGTAGCACCTTCAAGACCCTGAGCTCGATGGGGGGCGGCGGTTACAACGAACTGCGCATCGAAGACAAAAAAGGTCAGGAGCAGATCTACCTGCATGCCCAGCGCGACTGGGACGAAAACATCGAGCACGACCAGAAGATCCGCGTCGGCAACGAACGCCACGACACCGTCGAGCAAAACAGCTACACAGAATTCAAGGCCGAGGAACACCACACCGTCTACGAAGACCGCAAAGTCGAGGCCCGCGCCAACGATCACCTGACCGTGGGCGTGAATCAGCACATCAAGATCGGCACCGGTCAGTTCATTGATGCGGGGCAGGAGATTCATCTTGATAGTGGCACCAAAATCGTAATGGAAGCCGGTAGCGAACTGACCCTGATTGGCGGCGGCAGCTTCATCAAGATCGACGCCAGTGGCGTTACACTGAGCGGCCCGGTGATAGACATGAACTCCGGCGGCAGTCCAGTTAGCGGGACGGGAGCTGCAGCGGCACTGCCAGTGCCACCCAAGCCAGCAGATACCGCGCCGGTCGGACAACTCCTGGGCAACGCACCGCTAAATAAACCCGCCGCGAGAAATACCAGCGAAAAAGGTAAAGAGGCCCTCATCGTCGATGTGTGGGGCGATCCCGAATCAGGCAGCCAATTGCAATTGCTGGGGCCAGAGGACAAGGCATGAGTGAGTTCAAGGACAAGTCCATTAACGAAGGAACGCGTAAGAAGGTCGACTACGAGAATGATCAAAAATACCGGCTGGTGCTTAACGTAGAACGTATCGACGGCGGGCACCTGCAGATTCCCGTCATGGTGGACGCGAAAACCACTGAAGAACTGGACAGGTTCCAGAAAAATATTGTGCTTGCAGTCACACCTCTGGCCCGCCTGCCCGGCCACGACAAGCTCAATGAAACGCTGCAGGGCGGCGTGCCGCGGGTGGGTCGCGTCTATGTGTTCCAAAACAACAAGGTTTGGCGTGAACTCGTTACTGATGGTAAAGGGCAGCTGGCCGAAGTCGACCTGGTCCACTGGCGAAAAGTGGCGGATCAAAAAGGCAACGCCGATAAACGTGAGCCAGTAGGCGTCAATCAGCAGTTGATCCTGGTACCGATGATGCTCGACGGCCGCTTTTTGGGTCGACAATTCAGCATGGCTTTTAGTGAAGTTTCCTGGACGTGGGAATACATCACCTGGCTGGAAGAAGACCCGAGCCGAATAAGGGCCCGCAGCCAAAATATGGCCTCCGCCTGGGCAGCAACAGCGGGTGAGACGACGATCTGGAAACCCACATCAATTCACCCCGCGACACCGATCGCAAAACTGACCAAAGGTCTGCGTTCACGCGACTTCAGCATTGAAGCGGCTATGGAAGATCCTGCACAGTTCACGCCGGACTTCGCAGCCTTCAAACCCGATGCGCTAATCGTGAAGCTGCAAAAGCGCAAAGAAGAGCTCGCTCAAAAAATAAAACACGCGCCACCGCCGGCTCTACCGACCCTGGAGGCTGGAGAGGATTTGCTGACCCAAAACGGACTGCGTGGTTACCCGCATCTGATTGGGATGATTCTCGACGATCCGCTATACGAAGTGCGCCACGCGACGACGCAAATTCGCGAATGTGTTGATTATCTGCAGACTCTGAATGCTCTTGTTCCCCATCAGCAACATGGACAATATGCTCAGGTTTTGTACAGCACGCTCGAAGGGCCATTGGCCGACTTAAAAGACAAGGTCGATTTGCCCAAATTGCAGAGTGTCGTATTTGAAGAGGAGCGAAAAAAATGTCGAGAGCAATTGGCCGCAAGACTGGCTCGCCTTATTGAAATAACTGACAGAAAAGTGCATACAGTCCTTCTTGACTGGTGCTATAGAAATGATGAGGGCCTCTTAGAGCCTTACAGTTTAATGACCGAAATACTTGAGGCGCTCAATCAGTTACCTGATCGTTGCGATGCAATGTATACCGGTGAAGGATACAAAGAGATTACTACGTCCGCAAATCGCATTTGCGAGGCCATATTGAAAGGTGAGCACCCGCTTGGCTCACTGTTATTAGCAAAAAACCAGGAACAGCTTCCAGAGACGATAAAACGAATTATCAAACTTCGAAAAACAGCCCAAGCGCCCGACCCAGCATTGACCGGGCTGAGTACTTTGATCCTGACATCCACGTTGACCGGAGCAGTGGATCAGCCAAGTGCGGGGAAGGGTTTCGTTTATTTTCTCGCTGACTTATTCGATAACTTTGGCGCAAGTGTAGTCGCACAAATTGGCAGAATATCTCAAGACGCCTCAAAAATTCAGCTTGATCGTATATTCACGCCCGCATTTTCGACACTCTCAGTGCTACTGCCAAAAGTAGCAACTATAAAACTGATGCAACAAGGCCAAGCGCTCGCACAGGATTATGTTGTTATTGGTGTACAAGGCGCTGGTTTGCGCGGTGGAATCACTGAAGTCGAACGTCAAGCACTAACCAGAAAAAGTTATCGCTATGCGACGCTGCATAATCAATCAGGTGGAATTTTAGGTAGCACAAGTCCACGAACCGGCGGCTCCTCACGACCAAGCCTGCGTAACTTAACCGTAATTGCAATACCCAAGGACCACCCGGACCTGGCAAGTTACAGCGCCTTTCGCGTACAAATGAGTTCAGCTACGCAAGCTTTAGAGAAAAACAAAACAATACCAACACTCATGGTTGCGTTTGCAACATATAATATTTGGGCACAGATAAAAGCCTATAAAGACCTCAACAGTAGTGATGAGACCCTTCGAGGAAGCGCAGGGATAGCCAGCGCAACACTGGATTTATCTGCAGCACTGGGAAGCCACAGCAAGCTACTACTCGGTTCAACGATGGAGCAAAAGTTAACCAAGCCGCGATTTGACATAGCGAAAATCTCCACAAACTGGGCAAAGAATCTAAAAAACCAGACGGGCAGTTCAAAACTACCATTACTTCGTTCGGTAGGCGGTATCGCAACCCTTGGAGGTGCGGTACTGGGCGGATGGGACAGTTACCGATCCTTCAGTCAGGGCGATACTGATGCCGCCGCAGCGTATGGAGTTGTTGCAGTTGGCAGCGGCTTGTGGGGCGCTTATGGATTAGGTCTGGTTGTAAATCCATACATCTTGCTCGCTGGCGTGTTAATGACTGTCGGCGGCACAATTGCTGCGAATATATTCACTGACAGCGATACTGAAATAATCGTAAAAAAAGGCCCTTTTGGGATTCAATTTGCCGAGGCAGGAATGTTGGACAGCCTCATTGGCAAGAGTGATATTTTTACCCATTTAAAAGACCAGAAAATAGCTTATCAGCAACTTCTGGGCATCATCGGGAGACCCCAGATATTTGTTGAGCGCTTATCGCAATGGCGCAAAAAGGCGCCAGCGGCTCATCGAATCGCATTACAAAACGCAGATAACAATCGGTCAAAAAAGCCTGACTCGGCACTGGAATGCGTGCTTCCTGAAAAGCAACTGCTGAATGACAATGACTGGGCTGTAGTTTTGAGCTCGCCTCTACTCGCAATGTTTGAAAATGATAAAAAGTTCCGATTGATCGTACAAGAATTCCAAAGCAAATTAGAGAAGTCTGGATTATTAGCGGTCAAACGGTATCACCGTGTACCGGCGACGAATCCAAAGATCTCTGCCTTACCACTCGATGCGACCAGTGTACTGTACATTCTGTCACCTAGCCTTCCCGTCGTGCACCTTAATCCACTGCAACGCTATAGCTTCGACATGACGGAGGGGCTTAAAATCAGCGCGCAATTTGAACTCAGCGTTAACGAAACAGAAGATATTTTAGTGCTGCCTCAACCTAGCCCAAAAAAATGGAAAGCATTTACTTCTAAAGATCGCCAAACACCTTCGGATAAAATTCCAGCCGAGGACGCACCAGCTTATTGGCAGATTGAGATAATCGAGTCTAAAGTATGATTACAGAAAGAGATACGACTTATACGATTGGAGCATATCGAAGCGATAGCAAAAAACCTTTGCCACCACCCCGCTGGCCGGAAGATGCAAACCGGACCGGAATGTTTAACACTCATCTCGCATTTGGCAATTACGCCAATTTAGAACCGGAGGTGGAAGTCAGCTCTCAACTTGAAGCGATCAGACTCTCTGACTCGGATAAAAAAATCGATAACGTCATAGAATCCTATTGCAGTCATGAACGCTGGAAGTTTCAGAACTCCAGCAAAGCCACCCATTTTTTCTTCGTACTTAAGCTCATCAGCTATTCGTTCATCTGGGCGCCTTGGGTTTTGGGGGTCTTTGGTTCTATAGGCACAGAGTTAGGATATGGCAACCCTGGCACCGCAGGAGGAGCGATCATTGGTATTTCAACTGCCATTTTGATGCTCTCCTCTCTCGTGTTATTCATGACGGGAAATAAATTTCTTCACCACATGCAAATATTGGGATTTGTAGCCAGTGCAATTGCTACCTATTGGATAAAAGACTCATTATTCAGTGCAAACTCTATGTGTATCGCCCTATGGGCGGGCGCCTTTCTGTATTTCGTAGCGTCCCTTGGTACCGACGCACTGCTGTGGATTCATAGCAAAATCAGCACACACGATGGCAGCGAATTCAATCGAACTGACGGCATGCTCAGGTTCAAAAGGCGTTTCCGAAAGTTATTCGTTGCCCCGTTTGAAGAGTTCGACCCAGTGCTTCAGCTGCTTCCTAATGGCTTCGGCTCCCATGACTATGCGCTGTGGTTAAATCACCGCTATACGGATAATAAAATTTGCTTGGCCACCAAGGTTCACTCGCTCGGGCTGGATCAGGCCAACGCACTCGCTTTCTGGGACTGCCTGCAGCGCTACATGGATGTAACGCAGCCATTGCCCGACTTGCCTGTGCTTGAGCAAAGCCGCCATCTTGATCCCGTAACTGCAGCCTACGATGTGAAAACAGGCCGCAACCCAAGACGATGGAGGGATCAGTCGGAAAAGGGATGGATCACAGGTGGTCTGAAGACTCTGTCCCAGCAGTTACATGAGTATCCATGGCAAAAGGAAGCTTGCATTGTCAAAGCGCGTATCGATCCATTGTTGACGATTGAGGCGTATTACCGCGCTCAAGAAGCGAAAGGTATCGTTGCTACTCCGAAGGCCGATGATTTTGATGATGTTCATCGGCCTGGATGAGGTATCAATTCACAACTGTCGCACCTGCTTCTCCAGCTCCACCTTCAACCCCGGCTCCAGCTTCAACTGCTTCGCCAGTTCATCCAGGTAGCTCTTCTCCATAAAGCTCTCCTCGTCCACCAGCATCACACTGGCGATGTACATCTCCGCCGCCATTTCTGGCGTACTCGCAGCACGGGCGACGTCGGTGGGGTCGAGGGGTTTGTTAAGTTCGGCGTGCAGCCAGTGTTGCAGTTCCTGATCGTTGTCGAGTCGGGTGAATTCGCCCTCGATCAACTGGCGTTCGCGGTCATCGATGTGACCGTCAGCCTTGGCGGCGGCGACCAGTGCTTTGAGAATCGCCTGGCTGTGCTGCTCGGCTTGCGCCGGTGGCAGACGATCCAGGGTTTGCGGTTCGGTTTGTGGGGCGGTGCCTTTCTGGGCGTTCCAGTTGCCGTAAGCCTTATAGGCCAGCACACCAAGGGCAGCGAGGCCACCGTAGACCGCAACTTTGCCGCCGACCTTGCGCGCCTTTTTGCTGCCGAGCAGCAGGCCCATGGCCCCGGCCGCCAGAGCACCACCGCCTGCCCCCGAGAGCAGGCCGCCCAGCGCACCGGAGCCTGAAGATCCACCCAGCAAACCGCCCAGCCCGCCAGCCGCGGGTTTGTTCTGCGCGCCACCGGCCTTGTTCTGCAAAAGATCCTGGCCAGACTTGAGTAGTTGATCGAGCAATCCACGGGTGTTCATGTTCCGCCTCCAAAACAGGGGTTATCCGGATCTATCAGGCCCTCAGCCTAGTTCGAAAGTGCCCCGCCCCTGCTTGCGAGTGTGCTTCCAGATGTTGCTCCGCCTGCAGCAGCCCTTCGCGAAAATAGATATACACTCCAGCCAATCGATAAAAACCGCCCACCGGGTACCCTCCTCATGATGACCCTGCGTCAGATCCGTCACTTCATCGCGGTGGCCGAGACCGGCTCGATTTCCGCCGCTGCGCAAACCGCGTTTATTTCCCAATCGACCCTGACCCTGGCCATTCAGCAGCTGGAAGAGGAAATCGGCGTCAGCCTGTTCAGCCGCCACGCCAAGGGCATGACCCTGACTCACCAGGGCCACCAGTTCCTGCGGCAGGCGCACCTGATTCTGGCCACGGTGGACAACGCCAAGCGCAGCCTGCAACAGAGCACCGATCAGGTCGCCGGTCAGTTGATTGTCGGCGTGACCAGCCTGGTCGCCGGTTATTACCTCGCCGATCTGCTCACCCGGTTCCAGCGTGCCTATCCCAACGTCGAGATCCGGGTGATGGAGGACGAGCGGCCGTACATCGAGCATTTGCTGGTCAGCGGCGAAATCGATGTTGGCGTGCTGATCCTCTCCAACCTCGAAGACCGCCACGCCCTGCAGACCGAAGTGCTGACCCACTCGCCGCACCGTCTGTGGCTGCCGGCCCAACATCCGCTGCTGGAACACGACAGCATCAACCTCGCCGACGTCGCTCGCGAACCGCTGATTCAACTGAATGTTGATGAAATGGATCGCAACGCCCAAAGACTTTGGCGCGGCGCCGGGCTGCAACCGAAGATTACTCTGCGCACCGCCTCTACCGAAGCCGTGCGAAGTCTGGTGGCGGCGGGTTTGGGTGTGTCGATCCAGCCGGACATGACTTACCGCCCATGGTCACTTGAAGGCGACATCATTGAAGCGCGGCCGATCGCCGACCTCAACCAGACCCTCGACGTCGGACTGGCCTGGCGCCGCGGTACTGCACGTCCCGCTCTGGTCGACCCGTTTTTGACCGTGGCCCGCGAACAACCGCACGGCGGACGCAAGCCATCTATTTAATCGAATGCCACCTTCAGTATTTAGAATTTGTCGACCTCGGAGCCGCGCACTAGTCTTGCTGCATCTATAAGACGGTCGGCTCCCGGGCACGGGAGCCACAATGACCACACAAGAAAAGAGATCGCGGAAAATGGCTGGCGTGCAGACCCCGATGTGTACCGCGTTGTTGATCGACGGCGAACTGGTCGCCGGGCAGGGTTTTATCGAACCGATCCTCAACCCGGCCAGCGGTGAAATCCTCACCCACATCGCCGAGGCCAGCACCGAGCAGGTCGAAACCGCGATCCTCGCCGCCCATCGCGCTTTTGGCGAATGGTCGCGCACCACGCCGCAACAACGTTCCAACCTGCTGCTGGACATCGCCAACGCCGTTGAAAAACACGCCGATTACCTCGCTCGCCTCGAAGCGCTGAACTGCGGCAAGCCGCTGCACCTGGCGCGGCAGGACGATCTGACCGCCACCGTCGACGTGTTCCGCTTCTTCGCTGGTGCCGTGCGCTGCCAGACCGGTCAGCTCAGTGGCGAGTACCTGCCGGGTTACACCAGCATGGTGCGTCGCGATCCGATTGGCGTGGTGGCGTCGATTGCGCCGTGGAACTACCCGATCATGATGGCCGCGTGGAAAATCGCCCCGGCCCTCGCCGCCGGCAATACGCTGGTGTTCAAGCCATCCGAACACACACCGCTGTCGATCCTCGCACTGGCGCCAGCACTCGCCGAGATCCTGCCGCGCGGGGTGATCAACATCATCTGCGGCGGCGGTGAAGGCGTCGGTAGCCATCTGGTCGGGCACGCCAAGGTGCGCATGGTCTCGCTGACCGGCGATATCGTCACCGGGCAGAAGATTCTCCAGGCTGCAGCGAAAACCCTCAAACGCACACACCTGGAACTCGGCGGCAAGGCCCCGGTGATCGTCTGCAACGACGCGGATATTCAAGCGGTGGTCGACGGCGTGCGCACCTACGGTTACTACAACGCCGGGCAGGACTGCACCGCCGCGTGCCGGATCTACGCGCAAACAGGCATTCACGACAAACTGGTCGCCGAACTCGGCGCAGCGGTCAGCAGCCTGCGCTTCGCCGGCAAGCGCGATGCCGACAACGAGATCGGCCCGCTGATCAGCACCCGCCAGCGCGACCGCGTGGCCAGTTTCGTCGAGCGCGCCCTCGGCCAGCCGCACATCGAGCGGGTGACCGGCGCGGCGGTGCATTCCGGCGCCGGGTTCTTCTACCAGCCGACGTTGCTGGCCGGTTGCAAACAGACTGATGAAATCGTCCAGCGCGAAGTGTTCGGCCCGGTGGTCACCGTGACCCGCTTCGACGAACTCGCGCAAGCCGTGGACTGGGCCAACGACTCCGAATACGGCCTCGCCTCGTCGGTGTGGACGCAGAATCTGGACAAGGCAATGCAGGTCGCCGCCCGTTTGCAGTACGGCTGCACCTGGATCAACAGCCACTTCATGCTGGTCAGCGAAATGCCCCACGGCGGGCTGAAACGCTCCGGATACGGCAAAGACTTATCCAGTGATTCGCTGCAGGACTACAGCGTGGTGCGGCACATCATGGCCCGCCACGGCCAGCATCTCTGACTACGCTAATAACAAGCCGCCAACGGCATGCTGCACCGCGTTCACAACTGCCCCGACCATAATTTAAAGAAGAGGGTTCAACCATGTTCGTGCACAAGACCGCACTGCTCAGTGCAATCACCACAGCCTTGCTGGCCAGCGCCAGCCTGCAAGCTGCCGAGCCGCTGAAGGCGGTCGGCGCCGGCGAGGGTCAGCTGGATATCGTGGCCTGGCCGGGCTACATCGAACGTGGCGAGAGCGACAAGGCTTACGACTGGGTGAGCGGTTTCGAGAAGGAAACCGGCTGCAAGGTCAACGTCAAGACCGCCGCGACCTCCGACGAGATGGTCAGCCTGATGGCCAAGGGTGGTTACGATCTGGTCACCGCTTCGGGCGATGCCTCGTTGCGCCTGATCGTCGGCAAGCGCGTGCAACCGATCAACACCGCGTTGATCCCGAACTGGAAAACCCTCGACCCACGTCTGAAAGATGCGCCGTGGTACGTGGTCAACAACCAGACCTACGGCACCCCGTATCAGTGGGGTCCGAACGTGCTGATGTACAACACCAACGTGTTCAAGACGCCGCCGACCAGCTGGAACGTACTGTTCGACGCGCAGAATTTCCCCGACGGCAAACCGAACAAGGGCCGCGTGCAGGCTTATGACGGCCCGATCTACATCGCCGATGCGGCGCTGTACCTGAAGACCGCCAAACCTGAGCTGGGGATCAAGGATCCGTATCAACTCACCGAAGCGCAGTACAAGGCCGTGCTCGATCTGCTGCGCGCGCAGCAGCCATTGATTCACCGTTACTGGCACGACACCACGGTACAGATGAGCGACTTCAAGAACGAAGGCGTGGTGGCGTCGAGCGCGTGGCCGTATCAGGTCAACGGCCTGATCAACGAGAAACAGCCGATCGCTTCGACCATTCCGAAAGAAGGCGCCACCGGTTGGGCCGACACCACCATGCTGCACGCCGAGGCCAAGCACCCGAACTGCGCCTACAAGTGGATGGACTGGTCACTGCAGCCGAAAGTCCAGGGTGACGTGGCGGCGTGGTTCGGTTCGCTGCCAGCCGTGCCCGCGGCGTGCAAGGAGAGCGAACTGCTCGGCGCCGAGGGTTGCAAGACCAATGGCTTCGACCAGTTCGACAAGATCGCCTTCTGGAAAACCCCGCAGGCCGAGGGCGGCAAGTTTGTGCCTTATAGCCGCTGGACTCAGGATTACATTGCGATCATGGGCGGCAGGTAAGCCCGAGAGCAACTTGGTCTAACTCCCTTTCCCCCTCTCCCCCCTGGGGGAGAGGGCTGGGGTGAGGGGGTGGCTTTTGACTTTGCTCTTGATTGAAGGGCGACGGCCAATGAGGCCACCCTCACCCCCCGCCCTCTCCCGGAGGGAGAGGGAGCTAAAAGCGGATCGCATTCACCGTTAGATGTTTCAGTTTTTTCAGAAGTCCAGGCGAGGACCGCTGCGACGGCCCACGCCTTTTTGGAGCACCGCACCATGACGCTTGCAGTCCAGTTCACCAACGTTTCCCGGCAGTTCGGCGAGGTGAAGGCCGTTGACCGGGTTTCCATCGACATTCAGGACGGCGAGTTCTTTTCCATGCTCGGCCCTTCCGGCTCGGGCAAGACCACCTGCCTGCGCCTGATCGCCGGTTTCGAACAACCGAGCGCCGGCTCGATCCGCATTCACGGCGCCGAAGCGGCCGGTCTGCCGCCGTATCAACGTGATGTAAACACGGTATTCCAGGATTACGCACTGTTCCCGCACATGAACGTGCTGGACAACGTCGCCTATGGCTTGAAGGTCAAAGGCGTGAGCAAAACCGAACGCCACAAGCGCGCCGAAGAGGCGTTGGACATGGTCGCCCTCGGTGGCTACGGCGCACGCAAACCGGTGCAGTTGTCCGGCGGTCAGCGCCAGCGTGTCGCCCTCGCCCGCGCCTTGGTCAATCGCCCACGGGTGCTGTTGCTTGATGAGCCGTTGGGCGCCCTCGACCTGAAACTGCGCGAGCAGATGCAGAGTGAACTGAAGAAGCTGCAACGCCAGCTCGGCATCACTTTCATCTTCGTCACTCACGACCAGACCGAAGCACTGTCGATGTCCGACCGCGTGGCGGTGTTCAATAAGGGCCGCATCGAACAGGTCGACACCCCGCGCAATCTGTACATGAAACCCACCACCACCTTCGTCGCCGAATTCGTCGGTACTTCGAACGTGATTCGTGGCGATCTGGCGCGTCAGCTCAGCGGGCATCCGCAGCCGTTTTCGATTCGCCCGGAACACGTGCGTTTCGCCGAAGGTCCGCTCGCCAGCCATGAAATCGAAGTCAGCGGTCTGCTCCACGACATCCAGTATCAGGGCAGCGCCACGCGCTATGAACTGACGTTGGAAAACGGCCAGACCCTGAGCATCAGCCACGCCAACAATCAGTGGATCGACAGCAGCGCGCAGCACCAGACCGGCCAGCGCCTGAGCGCACGCTGGGCGCGGGAAGCGATGATCCCGCTGCACGACACCGTGGCGAGCGGGGTGTGAAATGAGCACGCTCGCGATGACTCAAGCACCGCCCCTGCGCCGGTTTTCCAACCTGCTCTATCGCAAGCCGAATCTTTATCTGTCGCTGCTGCTGGTGCCGCCGTTGCTGTGGTTCGGCGCGATCTATCTCGGCTCGTTGCTGGTGCTGTTGTGGCAGGGTTTCTACACCTTCGACGACTTCACCATGGCAGTCACCCCTGACCTGACGCTGGCGAATTTTGCCGCGCTGTTTCAGCCGTCGAACTTCGACATCATCCTGCGCACGCTGAGCATGGCCATCGTCGTGTCGATCGCCAGCGCCATCGTCGCGTTCCCGATTGCCTACTACATGGCGCGCTACACCACGGGCAAGACCAAGGCGTTTTTCTACATCGCGGTGATGATGCCGATGTGGGCCAGTTACATCGTCAAGGCCTACGCCTGGACGCTGCTGCTGGCCAAGGGCGGCGTCGCGCAATGGTTCGTCCAGCATCTGGGACTGGAGCCGGTGTTGCAGTTCATCCTCGGCATTCCCGGAGTGGGCGGCAGCACCCTGTCGACCTCGCATCTGGGGCGCTTCATGGTGTTCGTCTACATCTGGCTGCCGTTCATGATCCTGCCGATTCAGGCCTCGCTGGAACGCTTGCCGCCGTCGCTGTTGCAGGCGTCTGCCGATCTCGGCGCCAGGCCGCGCCAGACCTTCATGCAGGTGATTTTGCCGTTGTCGATCCCGGGGATTGCTGCCGGTTCGATCTTCACGTTTTCGCTGACCCTGGGCGATTTCATCGTGCCGCAACTGGTGGGCCCGCCGGGCTACTTCGTCGGCAGCATGGTCTACGCGCAGCAAGGTGCGATCGGCAACATGCCGATGGCCGCAGCGTTCACGTTGGTGCCGATTGTGCTGATCGCGGTTTACCTGTCCATCGTCAAACGTCTGGGGGCCTTCGATGCACTCTGAGCGCGCTTCACTGGGCCTGCGCATTGCCGCCTGGGGCGGGTTGGTGTTTCTGCACTTCCCGATCCTGATCATCTTTCTTTACGCCTTCAACACCGAGGAAGCGGCGTTCAGCTTTCCGCCGAAGGGCTTCACCCTGCACTGGTTCAGCGTGGCGTTTTCGCGGCCGGATGTGCTGGAGGCGATCAAGCTCTCGCTGCAGATTGCCGCCATCGCCACGTTGATCGCGATGGTGCTCGGTACGCTGGCTTCGGCAGCGTTGTACCGCCGCGATTTCTTCGGCAAGCAGGGCATTTCGCTGATGCTGATTTTGCCGATCGCCCTGCCGGGGATCATCACCGGGATCGCGCTGCTGGCGACGTTCAAGACACTGGGGATCGAGCCGGGGATGTTCACCATCATCGTTGGTCACGCGACGTTCTGCGTGGTGATCGTCTACAACAACGTCATCGCCCGTCTGCGGCGTACTTCGCACAGTTTGATCGAAGCCTCGATGGATCTGGGTGCCGACGGTTGGCAGACCTTCCGCTACATCATCCTGCCGAACCTCGGCTCGGCGCTGTTGGCCGGCGGCATGCTCGCCTTTGCGCTGTCGTTCGACGAAATCATCGTCACCACGTTCACCGCCGGGCATGAGCGCACGTTGCCGTTGTGGCTGCTCAACCAGCTCAGCCGCCCACGGGATGTGCCGGTGACCAACGTCGTCGCCATGCTGGTGATGATGGTGACCATGCTGCCGATTCTCGGCGCGTATTACCTGACCCGGGGTGGCGAGAGTGTCGCGGGCAGTGGTGGGAAATAACCGAATAACTGAAGAAACTGGATCGAAATGTGGGAGCGGGCTTGCTCGCGAAGAGGCAATCAAATTCAGCATTGATGTCGGCTGACCCACCGCTTTCGCGAGCAAGCCCGCTCCCACAATGGAACCCGGTTTCTTCAGAAAAATAACAATTGCTTCGAAGAGGACAACAGACATGCAAACCAGACTCTTGATCAACGGCCACCTGGTCAACGGCGAAGGACCGGCCCAACCGGTGCTCAACCCGGCGCTCGGCAGCATACTGGTGGAGATCAACGAAGCCTCCGAGGCCCAGGTCGACGCCGCCGTGCGCGCCGCCGATAACGCCTTCGCCGAGTGGTCGCAAACCACGCCGAAAGACCGTTCGCTGCTGCTGCTCAAACTCGCCGACGCCATCGAAGCTCATGGCGAGGAACTGGCGAAACTCGAATCCGACAACTGCGGCAAACCCTACAGCGCCGCACTGAACGACGAGATCCCGGCGATTGCCGATGTGTTCCGTTTCTTCGCCGGCGCCAGCCGTTGCATGAGCGGTTCGGCCGGTGGCGAATACCTGCCCGGCCATACTTCGATGATCCGCCGCGACCCGGTGGGCGTAATTGCCTCCATCGCGCCGTGGAACTACCCGTTGATGATGGTCGCCTGGAAAATCGCCCCGGCCCTCGCTGCCGGTAATACCGTGGTGCTCAAGCCGTCGGAACAAACCCCGCTGACCGCGTTGCGTCTGGCCGAACTGGCGTCGGAAATCTTCCCGGCCGGTGTACTCAATTTGGTATTCGGTCGCGGTCCTAGCGTCGGCAGCCCGTTGGTCACGCATCCTAAAGTGCGCATGGTCTCGCTGACCGGCTCGATCGCTACTGGCTCGAACATCATTTCCAGCACCGCCGACAGCGTCAAACGCATGCACATGGAACTGGGTGGCAAGGCGCCGGTGATCATCTTCGACGACGCCGACATCGATGCCGCCGTCGAAGGCATCCGCACCTTCGGTTTCTACAACGCCGGACAGGACTGCACTGCCGCGTGCCGGATCTATGCGCAGCAAGGCATCTACGACAAGTTTGTCGAGAAGCTCGGCGCGGCGGTCAGCAGCATCAAGTACGGTTTGCAGGATGATCCGTCGACCGAGTTGGGGCCGCTGATCACCGCGCAACATCGCGACCGCGTCGCCGCGTTCGTCGAACGCGCCGTGGCACAGTCGCACATTCGCTTGATCACCGGTGGCAAGGCTGTGGAAGGCGACGGTTTCTTCTTCGAGCCGACGGTGCTGGCCGACGCGCAACAGGATGACGAGATCGTCCGCCGCGAAGTGTTCGGCCCGGTGGTCTCGGTGACCAAATTCACCGATGAAGCGCAGGCGCTGGAGTGGGCCAACGATTCGGACTACGGCCTCGCCTCCTCGGTGTGGACGGCGGATGTCGGACGCGCGCATCGCTTGTCGGCGCGGCTGCAGTACGGCTGCACCTGGGTCAACACACACTTCATGCTGGTCAGCGAAATGCCCCATGGCGGTCAGAAATTGTCCGGTTACGGCAAGGACATGTCCATGTATGGGCTGGAGGACTACACCACGGTTCGGCATGTGATGTTCAAGCACTAAGCCTTTAAAAGCTTCGCGAGCAAGCCCGCTCCAACAGGGGGACGCATTCCAAGGTGGGAGCGGGCTTGCTCGCGAAGGCGTCACCTCGGTTTCAGGAAGAAAACCGGCATTACGCACCACCAGGATTCCAAAACAATAACTACCGACCCGGGCGGCGCCCACAAAGCCCCGCCACGGCTTCGGCCATCCGAAATCTGCCGATTTCCCGGAGCAAAACACATGAGTGCCTCACCCGAACTCTCGGCCGCCGTTGCCGACAGCGATGCCGAACAACTGCGCAAACTCGGCTACACCTCGAACTTCAACCGCAGCATGAGCCTGTGGGAAAACTTCGCTTTAGGGTTCACCTATCTGTCACCGGTCGTGGGGGTTTATACCCTGTTCGGCCTGTGCCTCGCGGCCGGTGGGCCACCGATGTTCTGGGCCTATCTACTGGTCGGTTGCGGCCAGTTGCTGGTGTGCCTGATCTTCGGCGAAGTGGTCTCGCAGTTCCCGATTTCCGGTGGCGTTTATCCGTGGGCGCGGCGTCTGGTCGGCAAGAAATGGGCGTGGATGGTCGGCTGGATTTACTCCATCGCCCTGTGCGTGACCATTGCGGCGGTGGCTGTCGGTGCCGGCCCGTATCTGGCGGCGATGCTCGGGTTTGAGCCGAGCAACAACACCAACATCGTCATCGCGCTGGTGCTGACCTTGTTCGCCACGCTGGTCAATCTGAGCGGCACCAAAGTGCTGGCGCGTATCGCCATGTTCGGCTTCCTCTGCGAACTGGTCGGCGCGGTAATCGTCGGCGTGTACCTGCTGATCTTCGAGCGTCACCAGCCTCTGAGCGTGCTGTTCAACACCTTCGACATCCGCGTCGACGGCTCGTACCTGCCGGCGTTCCTCACCGCTTCGCTGGCCGGGATGTTCCTCTACTACGGCTTCGAGGCCTGCGGCGACGTTGCCGAAGAAACTCCGAACCCCAGCGCAAAAATCCCGGTGGCCATGCGCATGACCATCTACATCGGCGGCGTCGCGGCGATGTTCGCCTGCCTGGCGCTGATCCTCGCCGTGCCGGACATGCAAGCGGTGATCAACGGCACCGACAAGGACCCGGTCACCACCATCCTCAACAACGCCTTCGGCCCGATCGGCTCGAAAGTAGTGATGGGCGTGGTAATGATTTCCTTCATCTCCTGCGTCATCAGCCTGCAGGCTGCGGCGAGTCGTCTGCTGTACTCCTACGCTCGCGATGAAATGGTCATCGGCAGCCGACTGTTGAAAAAGATTTCTCCTAAAACTCAGGTGCCCGTTGCCGCGCTGTTCGTGTCCGGCGTCCTGCCCGCCCTGATCATCGCCCTCGGCTTCTTCCTGCAAGACGCCGTGGCCACCATCGTCAGCTTCGCCGCCATCGGCATCTACCTCGCATTCCAGATGATCGTACTGGCCGCTTTGTACGCGCGTATGAAAGGCTGGAAACCCAGCGGCAAATTCACCCTCGGCGCGTGGGGCTGGCCAGTGAACATCGGCGCGCTGGTGTATGGCGTCGGCGCAATCATCAACATGGCCTGGCCACGCACGCCGGATGCGGCGTGGTACGTGAACTATGCGATGGTGTTGAGTACTGCGATCGTGATTGGTTTGGGGCTGGTTTATATGTGGATTGGCAAGCCGTATGACCATGGCAAGGCGCCGGCTGGGGATGCGTGGAAGGTGAGTCGCTAAGAGCGTTTGATCCCGGCACCGACAAGGTGCCGGGGTTCAGGTAAGCCGTGAAACCTCATCAAAAAGAAAGCTCCGCCTGATCGTGCTTCAACAGGGAAATACGGTCGAACAGTTTGATTTTTTCATTGGCTTTTTGCTTGGCGTGATCGGACATGAATGCAATCAATTCTTCGAGCTGACTGACGTCTCCGACCACCTTGAATTCCTTTTCCTTGTTGACGAAAACAAGCGACTTCTTCTTTCTCGACAACAGTTCAATGACGTTACTGAGCGTACCGGTGCTCTTTGCGTCCCAGATCATCAAACCGTAGTCAGCTGCTTCGGCCATGACGACGTCTTTCTCGGTGAAGAAGGCTCTCGACCCCTTGGAATGCTTGGAGTCGACTGTTCTGGCGGGCCACTGTCCAAGATTATTCCTAGGAGCAGAACCGCTGCAGAACACCGTGGTTTTGGATCGTTCGAGACTCAGCAGGTACTCCTGAATGGAGGTATCGGCGCCACCTGCATCCCCAACCACCACCTCAAAATCTGACGCGACGATATTATTGATGCGCTCTTTAACCTTCGGATCAAGGTTCTTGATGTTGATAGAGCCAGCAATAAATACAGTGGTCATTGAATTCACTTCCAAGTTAGCGCTGCGACGTAAATTTTCCCTACTTTCGGATATTTACGCAGAACAGCGCAGGCCGCGTCCATCGACGCTCCGCTATCAAACAAATCATCTACAACCAAAACATTCCAGCATCCATCGGTGGTGATTTCATCATTGACAGTGAAACTGTCTCCAATCGCGGCAACCTTGTCGGCTTTGGAATGTAAATCCTTGAGCGACTTTCCCGTGGTCGCTTTTCGAAGCAAATCCGTGAAAACCGGCCGACCGATAATTCGTCCCAACGTCAGGGCAACTTCAGTCACCGGTTGTCGCTGACGAATATT
The DNA here is from genome assembly GCF_004683905.1 of Pseudomonas fluorescens. NCBI lineage: Bacteria > Pseudomonadati > Pseudomonadota > Gammaproteobacteria > Pseudomonadales > Pseudomonadaceae > Pseudomonas > Pseudomonas fluorescens. Next base: position 1,198,845 of record NZ_CP038438.1, on the reverse strand, counting down.
TGAAGCGGGCATAGGCACTACAAACCCGACCTGGTTCAGTTTTGGGAACACATTTGTCGCTACTGCCTGGGCAAGTGGACTGACCTGAGTCCAATCCTTCTGGTATTTGAGCTGGTAGGTCGCCTCACCAATCTCAGTACGCTGATTATCGAAGCATGGGTGTCCGCGATCATCGTTGCCAAGAAAGGTACTACTTACCATGTGTTTGTCCAGCACCCAGCCCTGATCCCAAGGGCCGTTGATCTGCTTGAGAGACACCTTCATTGAATTCTCCTTTATTCGTCACAATCCTTTGAGCCCTGAAACGACGGGCCGGCATCTGCAACGATGCGCAAGATTCAAACAAATAGCGGAAAAAACACTGGTGAGGGGCGGTCTCGCTGGCGCCAATGCAAAAACAGGCATTTCCTACAGATACGACCCTCAGCGATAAATCCTCTTTCCTACAGAAGGTATCGATAGAACCGACTTGGCGTCGTAAGTTGCTAGCCGATAGGCTTTCTCTCGGCGGCGAAATCAGCGGCCCGGTGTCGGAGCCGGAATAAATATCAAAACGGCGTGACCGCACTCATTTGAGTGGCGGCTCTATTCTCAATATTGGAGTCGAAAAATGCCTAACCATGTACAAATTCCTTCTGAAAGCTCCGCTTTCTTCACCCCCACCGCCTTCACCCGCCACAACCGCTTCCTCCACGCCTTCATGCAAGACCACGAAGCCTGGTTCTGCGTGCAAGATCTCGGTCGCTTGATGGGTTACCCCCTGAACGAACGCCTCACCCTGAAACTCGATCCCGACCAGCGTCGCCATGTCCTCCTCCGTCGGGATGGCGAAATTATCGATTACGCGATGGTCAGCGAGTCCGGCCTGTTCGCCCTGCTCGTCCATCACTTCGTCCCGGAAAACCGACACCTGCGCCAATGGCTGAGCCATGAAGTCATCCCGATGCTGCGCGAAACTCAATCAAGCCCTGTGGAAAACCACCCGAGCTTGAGCTCAATGCATTGGGCAGGCGTTACCGTACCGCTGCTGCACTGGCAACAGCAGGCGTGGGTCAAATGGCGGGATGTGCCGGAGTTGATGCGCGGCCAGCGGCCGTATCCAGTCCTGGGAACGTGTAGCTGATCCAAATAAAAAAGGGCGGACCTTTCAGTCCGCCCCTTTTTATTTCCACTTAAAACCGCGAAACACTCCGCATCGCATCCACCAGATACCGCATCGCAATCCGGTCACTCTCCGACAACTCGCGATAACGCTCCACCAGCTTCAGCTCTTCAGAACTCAATCGACGCCTTCTGCGGCCGCTGCCGAGGCAGGGGAAGATGCCGAGCATTTCGGCGATACCTTGTATTTTTGCCATGGACGATGTCCTTCAATACTTCAAAGAATTGCTAAACCACCACATCGCCCTGCCCCTTACAGCAGCGCCGTGTGCCCTACCGGTCAACACCGGTCATGCCCATAGAATAGAAATTAAATCGGCGCTGAAAAGCGGTTTTTAGAGTAATTAGTCGAAAAAAGCAGATATGCCGTATAAATCAGAACGCCCTGTCAGATTTTTAACCGACATGTCTTGTTTCATTGACACTCTGTCACTGTGTATCAACGAATTTTGCTCGGCGAGCGAACCGTTTAAGCTAGCCGGCATCTGTTTATAGTCCGTTGCGTTTGGCCGAAGGCTTGTCCGAACCGTAATTTCTGATCCAGCACGTGCCAGGAAAGGCGCGGGATTGCTCACGACAGGTTGTATTTATGCACCGCAGGAATTTGCTCAAAGCGTCGATGGCCATTGCGGCTTACACCGGTCTCTCGGCTTCCGGCCTGCTGGCCGCCCGTGCCTGGGCAGCCAATGGTGGCGCCGCCGATGGCGAGGCCCAGGCTTTCGACTTCGAAGCGCTCAAGCGCCAGGCCAAGCAACTGGCCGGCTCGGCTTATCAGGACAGCAAACAGGTGCTGCCGCCAACGCTGGCGACCATGACCCCGCAGAATTTCAACGCGATCCGCTACGACGGCGATCATTCGTTGTGGAAAGAAAACAAGGGTCAGCTGGACGTGCAGTTCTTCCACGTCGGTATGGGTTTCCGCCAGCCGGTGCGCATGTACAGCGTCGATCCGAAGACCCGCACCGCCCGCGAAGTGCATTTCCGCCCGACGCTGTTCAACTACGAGAACACCTCGGTCGATACCCAGCAGCTCAAAGGTGACCTGGGCTTTGCCGGTTTCAAGCTGTTCAAGGCGCCGGAACTGGATCGCCATGACGTGGTGTCGTTCCTCGGCGCCAGTTATTTCCGCGCGGTGGATGCGACTGGCCAATATGGCCTCTCCGCTCGCGGCCTGGCCGTCGACACCTACGCGAAAAAGCGCGAAGAATTCCCGGACTTCACCAAATTCTGGTTCGAGACCCCGGATCAGAACGCCACGCGTTTTGTGGTCTATGCGCTGCTCGACTCGCCGAGCGCCACCGGTGCCTACCGCTTCGACATCGATTGCCAGGCCGAGCGCGTGGTGATGGAGATCGACGCCCACATCAACGCGCGTACCGCCATCGAACAACTGGGCATCGCGCCAATGACCAGCATGTTCAGCTGCGGCACCCACGAACGCCGTATGTGCGACACCATCCACCCGCAGATCCACGACTCCGATCGCCTGGCGATGTGGCGCGGCAACGGCGAGTGGATCTGCCGTCCGCTGAACAACCCGGCGACCCTGCAGTTCAACGCGTTCGCCGACACCGATCCGAAGGGCTTCGGTCTGGTGCAGACCGACCACGAGTTCGCCAACTATCAGGACACCGTTGACTGGTACAGCAAACGCCCGAGCCTGTGGGTCGAACCAACCACCGCGTGGGGCGAGGGCTCGATTGACCTGCTGGAAATTCCTACCACCGGCGAAACGCTCGATAACATCGTCGCGTTCTGGACGCCGAAAAAACCGGTGGTTGCCGGTGACTCGCTGAACTATGGCTACAAGCTCTACTGGAGCGCCCTGCCACCAGTCGGCACGCCGCTGGCGCGGGTGCATGCGACCCGGTCGGGTATGGGTGGTTTCGTCGAAGGCTGGGCACCAGGCGAGCATTACCCGCCGGTCTGGGCGCGGCGTTTTGCCGTGGACTTCACCGGCGGCGGTCTCGATCGCCTGCCGCAGGGCACCGGGATCGAACCGGTGGTCACTTGCTCCAACGGCAAGGTGCAGGACTTCAGCGTGCTGGTGCTCGATGACATCAAGGGTTACCGGATCCTGTTCGACTGGTACCCGACCAGCGACAGCGTCGACCCGGTGGAACTGCGCCTGTTCATCCGCACCAATGACCGCACATTGAGCGAGACCTGGCTGTACCAGTACTTCCCGCCGGCGCCGGACAAGCATAAATACCCTTGAGGGTTATGTAGCGCCTGACCTGGCCTCTTCGCGAGCAGGCTCACTCCTACAGGGGGATCTATCGTTCACAAAATGAGTGTTCGACGCAGATCAACTGTAGGAGTGAGCCTGCTCGCGATAGCGTTCGACCAGGCAGCGCAACGACAACCAGACAAAACAAAGCCCCGGCCATCACTGACCGGGGCTTTTTGCTTTACCGCAACCGACTCAATCGCGCAAGTCAGACTCGTGAATCGGCTGATCACGATGGGTCGCGCGCTGATACTGCGCAGGCCATACCGCTTTGCGCCCACCCAGATCATCGTCGGCATGCAGCGGCCAGTACGGGTCCCGCAGCAGTTCACGGGCGAGGAAGATGATGTCGGCCTGACAGGTGCGCAGAATGTGCTCGGCCTGCGCCGGCTCGGTAATCATGCCGACGGTGCCGGTGGCGATGCCGGACTCCTTGCGCACCCGTTCGGCGAAGCGCGTCTGATAACCCGGCCCCACAGGAATCTCGGCGTTGGCGGCGGTACCACCGGAAGAGACGTCGATCAGATCCGCTCCCAATGCCTTGAGGCGGCGCGCCAGCTCCACGGTTTCATCCGGGTTCCAGCCGTCTTCGACCCAGTCGGTGGCCGAAACCCGGACAAACACCGGCAACTCTTGCGGCCAGACCTCGCGCACGGCCTCGGTGACTTGCAACACCAGGCGAATACGGTTTTCGAACGAACCACCGTATTGATCGCGGCGCTGATTGCTCAGCGGCGACAGAAACTGATGCAGCAGATAACCATGGGCGGCATGCACTTCGACCACGCTGAAACCTGCGGTCAACGCACGTTTGGCCGCAGCGACGAAGGCCTGGATGACTTCGGCGATTTGCCCTTCATTCAGCTGTTTCGGTTGCGTGTGTTGCGGGTCGAAGGCAATCGGTGACGGCCCGACCGGGGTCCAGCCGCCATCCTCCGGCTTGACGCTACCGTGTTTGCCGATCCATGGCCGATGGGTGCTGGCCTTGCGCCCGGCATGGGCCAGTTGAATGCCAGCAACCGCACCCTGAGCCGTGATGAAACGGGTGATGCGTTGCAGCGGTTCGATCTGTTCGTCGTTCCACAAACCGAGATCTTCGGCGGTGATCCGCCCGTCGGCGGTAACCGCCGTGGCTTCAGTGAATATCAGACCGGCGCCGCCCACCGCACGGCTGCCCAGGTGCACCAGATGCCAGTCGTTGGCCAGACCGTCGACGCTGGAGTACTGGCACATCGGCGACACGGCGATGCGGTTGGGCAGGGTCAGTTTGCGAAGGGTAAAGGGTTCGAGCAGCAGACTCATGGGGCACCTCTCAAATCAGTGGGCAGGCTCCAGGGTTCTGTTTGAAAAGTCGACGAGTGACAGGAAAAAGGTGCAGCACCCGCCCCCGCGGGCAAAACATTCGACAAGACGTCACAAGGCCAATCAAGCAGTGCTTAGAGCCTAGTCGACAACCGGGGATGAGGGAGGGTTCAGAGTAATTCTGTGTGTGAAAGAGCGCCTTCGCGAGCAAGCCCGCTCCCACAAGGGCAACACCGTGCCTGTGGGAGCGAGCCTGCTCGCGAATGGCGTCAGCGCGGTTCGATGTGGGCAATCATCAGTTGCACCGTCTCGTTGCCCCGGAACTCGTTGACGTCGAGTTTGTAGGCCAGCTCGACCCACTGAATGGTCGGGTTCGGCCAGACATCACGGTCGATGCCGAAAGCGATGCCATCCAGCTTCACCGACCCGCACTCGCTTTTCAGCACCACTTTCAGGTGCCGCTCGCCGACCACCCGTTGCTCGACCAACTGGAACACGCCATGGAACAGCGGCTCCGGGAAGTGCTGGCCCCAAGGCCCGGCATGGCGCAGGGCGCGGGCCAGTTCCAGATGGAATTCCTCGACCGCCAGCGTGCCATCCGAAAGCATGCGCCCGGTCAGGTCCTCCTCACGAAGTTGCCGACGCACTTCGGCATCGAAAGCCTCGGCAAACAGCGGAAAATTCTCTTGCGGCAAAGTCAGACCGGCCGCCATCGCGTGGCCACCGTACTTGGCAATCAGGTTCGGATGCTGCGCCGCCACCACGCTCAAAGCATCGCGAATGTGGAAACCCTGCACCGAACGCCCCGAGCCCTTGAGTAAACCGTCACCGGCATCGGCGAAGGCAATCGTCGGACGGAAATAACGTTCTTTCATCCGCGAAGCGAGAATGCCGATCACCCCCTGGTGCCACTCGGGATCGAACAGGCACAGGCCAAACGGCATCGATTCCACCGGCAAGTCCTTGAGCTGGGCCAGCGCCTCGCGCTGCATGCCCTGCTCGATGGATTTGCGATCCTGGTTCATGCCGTCCAGTTGCGCGGCCATTTCCCGCGCCAGATTGGCATCGGCGGTGAGCAGGCATTCGATCCCGAGGCTCATGTCATCCAGGCGCCCCGCCGCGTTCAGGCGCGGGCCGACGATGAAACCCAGGTCGGTGGAGGTGATGCGCGCCGCATCACGCTTGGCCACTTCGAGAATCGCCTTGATCCCCGGCCGTGCGCGCCCGGCGCGAATCCGCTCAAGGCCTTGATGCACCAGAATCCGGTTGTTGGCGTCCAGCGGCACCACGTCGGCGACGCTGCCCAGCGCCACCAGATCGAGCAACTCACCGATGTTCGGCTGTGGCTTGCTCTCATACCAGCCGAGACTGCGCAGGCGCGCGCGCAAGGCCATCAGCACGTAGAAAATCACCCCGACCCCGGCCAGCGCCTTGCTCGGAAACTCGCAGCCTGGCTGATTCGGGTTGACCAGTGCATCGGCCAGCGGCAGTTCATCGCCGGGCAAGTGGTGGTCGGTGATCAACACCTTGAGTCCCGCGCGCCTGGCGGCAGCCACGCCTTCGACGCTGGAGATGCCGTTGTCGACAGTGATCAACAACTGCGGCTCACGGGTCAGCGCGACTTCGACGATTTCCGGGGTCAGGCCATAGCCGTATTCGAAGCGGTTCGGCACCAGATAATCGACATGCGCCGCGCCCAGCAGACGCAAGCCGAGCACGCCGACCGTACTGGCCGTCGCCCCGTCCGCATCGAAGTCACCGACGATCAGAATCCGCTGACGCTGCTCCAGCGCCGTCACCAGCAGATCCACCGCCGCCTCGATGCCCTTGAGCTGCTGGAACGGAATCAGCCGCGCCAGACTTTTATCCAGCTCGGCCTCGGATTGAACGCCACGCGCCGCGTACAAACGGGTCAGCAAAGGTGGCAGATCACCGAGAAACGGCAGCGTGGCAGGCAACGGTCGAGGATCAATACGCATGGGGTAACGGAAACTTCTCTTGAATACGTGGGATTAATCAGCAGGCGACGCGGGATCAGCCGCGCTCGCCTGCCAGCCATTCCAGCTGGACTTCGTGCTGACCACGGTCGTCGGTGACGAAGATCGTGCCTTCGCTGATCATTACGTCCCACTTGATGACACGCGGCATGTCCTTGGCCAGAGTTTCCAGCACCTCTTGCGGCACGGCGGCGATGTTGACGTTTTTCAGGTTCTTCGCCACCGGCACCACTTTGCCTTCCCATACGCGCAGGCTGCCATAGGCCAGCAGGCTGGTGCGTTCGGTGCGACGCGAGCACCAGGTCAGGCGATCGGCATCCGGCTGGCCGACTTCAATCCAGTGCAGAACACGGTCGTCCAGGCTTTTTTCCCACAGCGCAGGTTCATCCACATCCGACAGACCACGGCCAAACGACAGCAGTTCGTTGTACCAAAGGGCGTAGGCCAGCAGCCGCACGGTCATGCGCTCTTCGGTTTCCGAGGGGTGACGGGCGATGGTCTGCTTGACGCTCTCGTAGACACCACGGTCGAGGTCAGTGAGGTTCAGTTCGAATTTGTAAGTGGTAGACGGCTGGGCCATGAACGGGCTTCTTGATACGAGGAAAGTCGGCAAGTCTAACCGATGCGGTAGGCAATCATCGAATTGATGGCGATCAAGCTGCGGCGTCTGACAGCCGGCTATGTTAAAACGCTGTATCTGCTCAGCCTTGTCCTACAGGATTCAGTATGCCGTTCGCCAACAAACCGCTCAGCGGTGTGAAAGTCATTGAATTGGGTACGTTGATTGCCGGGCCGTTCGCCTCACGCATTTGCGGCGAGTTCGGCGCCGAAGTGATCAAGGTCGAATCGCCCGACGGCGGCGATCCGCTGCGCAAGTGGCGCAAATTGTATGAAGGCACTTCGCTGTGGTGGTTCGTCCAGGCTCGTAACAAGAAGTCGCTGACCCTGAACCTCAAGCACCCCGAGGGCCTGGCGATCCTGAAAAAACTGCTGGGCGAAGCCGACATCCTGATCGAAAACTTTCGCCCCGGCGTGCTGGAAAAACTCGGGCTGAGCTGGGAAACCCTGCACGCGCTGAATCCGAAACTGGTGATGGTGCGCCTCTCGGGTTTCGGCCAGACCGGGCCGATGAAGGATCAACCGGGCTTCGGCGCGGTCGGCGAGTCCATGGGCGGTTTGCGCTACATCACCGGCTTCGAAGACCGGCCACCGGTGCGCACCGGAATCTCCATCGGCGATTCGATTGCCGCGTTGTGGGGCGTGATCGGCGCGCTGATGGCGCTGCGTCATCGTGAGGTCAACGGCGGTCTCGGCCAGGTAGTCGATGTCGCGTTGTACGAGGCGATTTTCGCCATGATGGAAAGCATGGTGCCGGAGTTCGACGTGTTCGGCTTCATCCGCGAGCGCACCGGCAACATCATGCCGGGCATCACGCCGTCATCGATCCATACCAGCGCCGACGGCAAGCATGTGCAGATCGGTGCCAATGGCGACGCAATCTTCAAGCGCTTCATGCTGATCATCGGCCGCGAGGATCTGGCCAACGACCCGACACTGGCGAGCAACGACGGTCGCGACAGTCGCCGCGACGAGTTGTATGGCGTGATCGACCGCTGGGTCAATTCGCTGCCGCTGCAAAGCGTGCTCGACCTGCTCAATCAGGCGGAAGTGCCGGCTAGCCGGATCTTCAGTGCCGAGGACATGTTCAGCGATCCGCAGTACCTCGCCCGGGAAATGTTCCTGCAGGCGAAGCTGCCGGACGGCAAGCCTTTCAAGATGCCGGGCATCGTGCCGAAACTCTCTGAGACACCGGGCACTTCCGAATGGGTCGGGCCGCAGCTCGGTGAACACAATGCGCAGGTACTGCACGATCTTGGCTACGACGAACAGCAGATCGCCCGGTTGCGCGCAGACGGAGCTATCTAAGCTGAAACATCGGCAGACATCGGACGCCAACCGCGCCCACCACTGGTGGACGTGGCGGCTGTTCGGCCTGTTGTTTCTGCTCGCCCTGCCCGCCTGGGCGCAAGCGAAACCCACGCTGGTCTGGTTGCTGCGCGACCTGCCGCCCCTGACCATCTTCGAAGGCCCGAAAAAGGGCCAGGGCGTCATCGATCAACTGATGCCGATGCTGATCGCCGGCATGCCGCAATACGAACACACGCTGATGCGGGTCAATCGCGCCCGCGGCATGCAGATGCTGCACGAGCCGTCCTTCACCTGCGATCCGTCGCTGATCTGGAGCAAGGAGCGCACGCAATGGATCACTTTCTCTATCCCGGCGTTTCGCGCTGTCAGTAATGGTCTGGTGGTGCGTCAGAAAGATCGCGACGTATTGGCGCCGTACCTGATCGACGGTGAAGTCGATCTGCCGGCATTTCTGGCCAATGGCGAGATCAAGGTCGGAGTCGTCGCGGAACGCAGTTACGGCGAGTATCTCGACAGTCTGCTCAAGCAGGCTCCCGGCGGTGCGTTGACGCCGCATTATGGCAACGACGCCCTGAGCAGCCTGCTGTCGATGCAGCGCCTGGGGCGTCTGCAAGTGGTGCTGGGTTACTGGCCGGAGATCCGCTATCAGGCGCAGCAGGCGCAAATTGCCGAAGACGAACTGGTGTTCTTTCCGATTCGCGGCACCGGCAAGTATCTGTCTGGCTTTGTCGGGTGTTCCGATACTCCTCAGGGCCGTCAGGCGATCAGTGAGATCAACCAACTGCTGCGTACCCTGCCCCACGAGCAACTGAACCAGTCGTATGCCGACTGGCTGGACCCCGAAATGCGCACGGATTATCTGCAACAGGCGCGGATTTTTTTCGAGCAACAGGCCACGCAGTAAAACCTGCGGGCAAAAAGAAACCCCGAGCAGTGGGGAGACAACTCGGGGTTAAACGCGGTCTGCTTAAAGACCCGTAGCAGCAAGCGACAAGCACCGGAGCACAATGCTTGATCCTGCTGTTATGGGGTCTGACTGACGGGGATGCAGGAAGGTTCCCACAAAAAATATTTCATCTTTACAGGGCCGCACGCTTATCCAGCGCCGCATTGCGCAAGGCCGCGATCACACAGGGCTCCAGCCGCCCTTCAGCGATCAGGACGTCACGGTGCAAACCGTCAACCACATCTGTCAGCAGGCGTTTGTCGCTCAACTGCGCCTGATTGAATTCGCGCTCCACCACGAGGGCGCCGTTGCTGTTCTTCAGCGTCACCAGGCATTCGCCATGGGCGCCACACGGAGTCAACGTCACCTGATACGGGCTCAGAGCCTCACCGAGCAATAGACTGATACTTTCCATCTCGATCTCCACTCAATAGTCCGAAAACATTGTGCCTGGGGCGTGTTCACAATAAATGACCACCGGCCCGAGAAGAAAGTTCTGAATACCGCGCTGCTCCCGGAGCAGTTAGCGGTCTGTCAGAGCATGCACGGTGAAGATGACAGAAACATAACCATCGGCTCAAGCCCCCGCCGGATGGGCTGCCGCTTGCAGGTAGCTGTCCAGCAGCCCGCGCATCAGCACTGCCGAGACCGGCGTTTGCAAACGCCCCAGGAGTTTCAGCTCCTGCTGGTGCAGCAGGCTTTCGAGATCACTCAGCAGGCCGGGTGCCACACGCCCCAGCAGGATAAGCGCCCGCGCTTCCCGCCCGGCCACCAGATGACGGATCAGCGCCAGGCCCTCTCCGCCGCGCAGTTGCGGATCGCAAATCGCTATGTCGACCCGGGTGCGGCGCTCCAGCGAGCACTTTGCGGACGCCAGCGACGGCGCTGTCAGCACGTCGTAGATACCGACCGCATTGAGCATCTGGTGCAACGCCATCATTCGATAAGGATCGGGTTCGAGAATCAGTACTTTGAGCGAGCGCATGGACGACCTCTGAAACGGCAATCGCGGACTCGTCCGCAGTTGCTGCCCACTTTAGGGCAGCCTCCTTCAGTCCCCCATCGGAAAAGGAAACGCGTGATATAGGAAATTTCCCTATATCAATGCGGATCTCCCGTCGTTGCCGCATCACGCCGGGTGATGTCCGTCCACCCGCCGAGCAAGCCTCGCAACTCCCCACTGGCACAGTAAAACGGCACCGTCCATTGATAGATGTCGCGATTACCCTGCTTGAATTGCAGGCGACGTCTGCTGAAGCGGGTTCGGCGGGTTCTCAGCTGAATCATGAACTCCTCATGCAGCATGCCGGCGGTGGCACGCGGCAGGGCATCGACGTCGATCAAGCGACACCCCTGCACCTGCTCAAAGCGGATCGACAACGCCTCTTCGTAGCTTTTGTTACAGAGGATCAGACGCCCTTCCAGGTCGCGAACGAACACCGGGTCAGGCATGGCGTCTATCAGCGCGCGCTGGAAGACCAATTGATCACCGAGTTGGCTTTGTACGTCTCGATGCTGTTTGATCAGCGCCGCCATTCGCCGATGCCATAACAGCGACAACCCACAAAAAGCCCCCACCACACACACACCCCAGTAGCCCAAACGCGACCAGTGTTGCCAGCCCGCAGCAGCTGGTTTCGGCCCGATGCCGCCCAGCCAGTTCAGGCGAATGGCCCGCAGTTCGGAAGCCGGGAACGCTTCAAGCGCCTTGTTCAGGATGCTCAGCAATTGCGGCTGACCCTTGCGCACGGCCAGAAGATCTGCCTCCCATTTTCCCTCCAGCAATTCGCCAACCTTCAGCAATCCCGAGGGATAGAGCTGCGCACCGATTTCGTTTTCGATGGTGGCATAGGCCTCACCGCTTTCGACCAGCGCCCGCGCCTCGGCATAGGTTTTCACCGAACGTAATTCGATGGACGGATAATCGCGTCGGATCACCCCCTCCAGCGCATGCCGACCCGGCAACACCAGCACCCGTTTGGCCAACTGCTCCAGCGATTGCACTCCAGGCTCGCTGGCGCGGCCGACAAATACCCAGCCGGCACCGCCAAAGGCATGACTGAAATCCAGGCTCAACCGGCGCTCATCATTCATCGCCAGGGTCGTGCTCATGTCTGCGGCACCGGTTTCCAGGCGTTCGAGCATCTGCGCGGTGGAAAACGACTCCCGGTAAACGAATTGCAACCCGGTCATGGCGCTGATGCGTTTGAGCACATCATTGTTCAAGCCGCTCCAATGACCATGCTCATCCAGAAACAGGTACAACGGGTACTGCTCCGCCGCCACGATCACCGTCGGGTTATCGCGAACCCATTGCCGCTCTGCTTCACTCAGCACAACGGTGCCGATGTTCAACTGCTCTTCATCATGCGCCAGATGCGCCGCAACGCCCACGCGCCAGCCAACCAACAGGCACAACAGAAAAACCCGCTTCAGGGCGTGTTTCCATCCTCTTTCAAACAGCATTGCCACTTCCTTCGTGATCGACTCACCCGTCCTTCATGGGCGAAAACCCGAGCAGTGTGGCAGCAGAAACAAAAAAGCCCGTCAGGAGACGGGCTTCAAAATGTGACAGCTTTTTCGGCTTACAGCGGCTTGCCGCGGTTGCCGTGCTGGCTGACAAAGGCCTGTACGGCTTTCAGCTCGTTTGGCAGAACGGTGCAGCGCTCGTTTCGCTCAAACAAATCAGAAAGATGTGCAGGCAGTTCGAGAGCTTTTCCTACACCCGCTTTCTCCACGGCATCCGGGAATTTCACCGGATGTGCGGTACCCAGGATCACCATCGGGATGTCCAGGCTGCGGCGGCATTCGCGCGCGGCCTTGACGCCGATGGCGGTGTGCGGGTCCAGCACTTCGCCGCATTGCGCGTAGACTTCGGCGATGGTTTCGCAGGTTTGCGCATCGTCCACGGCCAGCGAGTCGAACAGCTTGCGGGCTTCGGTCCAGCGCTCTTGCTCGACGCTGAAACCACCGCCCTGCTTGAACGAATCCATCAGCCCGGCAATCGCCGCGCCGTTACGACCGTGCAGGTCGAACAGCAGGCGTTCGAAGTTCGACGAAACCATGATGTCCATCGACGGCGACAGCGTGGCGTGCAGGGTTTCCTTGACGTACTGGTTGCCGCTCATGAAGCGGTGCAGGATGTCATTGCGGTTGGTCGCGACGATCAACTGGTTGATCGGCAGGCCCATGTTGCGCGCCAGGTAACCGGCGAAGATGTCGCCGAAGTTGCCGGTCGGCACCGAGAACGCCACCGAACGCGCCGGGCCGCCCAGCTGCAGGGCTGCGTGGAAGTAGTAGACGATCTGGGCCATGATCCGCGCCCAGTTGATCGAGTTCACCGCCACCAGACGCGTGCCCTTGAGGAAGCTCTGGTCGGCGAAGCTGTTCTTGACCATTTCCTGGCAGTCATCGAAGTTGCCTTCGATGGCGATGTTGTGGATGTTCTCGCCGACAATCGTCGTCATCTGCCGACGCTGCACTTCGGACACACGGTTGTGCGGGTGCAGGATGAAGATGTCGACGTTTTCGCAGTGCTTGCAGCCTTCGATGGCGGCCGAACCGGTGTCACCCGAGGTGGCACCGACGATGACCACGCGCTCGCCGCGCTTTTCCAGCACGTAATCGAGCAGACGACCGAGCAGTTGCAAGGCGAAGTCCTTGAACGCCAGGGTCGGGCCGTGGAACAGTTCGAGCACCCATTCGTTGCCGTTGAGCTGACGCAGCGGCGCAACGGCGCTGTGCGAGAACACACCGTAGGTTTCTTCGAGGATCTTTTTGAAATCGGCGTCCGGGATGCTGCCGGTGACGAACGGGCGCATGACGCGGAAAGCCAGCTCGTGATACGGCAGGCCGGCCCAGGAGGCGATTTCTTCCTGGGTGAAACGTGGCAGGTTTTCCGGGACGTACAGACCGCCGTCAGTGGCCAGACCGGCCAGCAGGACGTCTTCGAAATTCAGGGCCGGTGCCTGGCCGCGGGTACTGATGTAACGCATGACTGACTCCAATGGAGAGTGTGCACAACAGTGGCCCCTTTCACGGGGCCACTGCAGGACAACGACTTAGTTCAGGTGCTCGACGCGGATCCGCACAACCGGACCATTCACGCCGGCCAGGGCTTCGAGGGCAGCGATCGCATCGTTGATACGCTGCTCGACCACGCGGTGGGTCAGCAGGATCATCGGTACCAGACCGTCGTGTTCCTCGACTTCCTTCTGCATGATCGACTCGATGTTGATGCCGCGCTCCGAGAGGATGCTCGCCACCTGAGCCAGTACGCCCGGATGGTCCTTGGCCTGGATGCGCAGGTAGTAGGCGCTTTCGCAGGCTTCGATCGGCAGGATCGGGTGCGCCGACAGCGAGTCCGGCTGGAAGGCCAGGTGCGGCACGCGGTTTTCCGGATCGGACGTCATGGCGCGAACCACGTCCACCAGGTCGGCGATCACCGACGAAGCGGTCGGCTCCATGCCGGCACCGGCGCCGTAGAACAGCGTCGAACCGGCAGCGTCACCGTTGACCATCACGGCGTTCATCACGCCGTTGACGTTGGCGATCAGACGATCGGCCGGGATCAGCGTCGGGTGTACGCGCAGCTCGATACCGGCAGCGGTGCTGCGCGCCACACCGAGGTGCTTGATGCGGTAGCCCAGCGCTTCGGCGTAGTTCACGTCAGCGGTGGTCAGCTTGGTGATGCCTTCGGTGTAGGCCTTGTCGAATTGCAGCGGAATGCCGAACGCGATGGAGGCCAGAATCGTCAGCTTGTGCGCGGCGTCGATGCCTTCGACGTCGAAGGTCGGATCGGCTTCGGCGTAGCCCAGCGCTTGCGCTTCGGCCAGCACGTCTTCGAAGGTGCGACCCTTCTCGCGCATTTCGGTGAGGATGAAGTTGCCGGTACCGTTGATGATCCCGGCGACCCAGTTGATGCGGTTGGCGGACAGGCCTTCACGGATCGCCTTGATCACCGGAATGCCACCGGCCACGGCCGCTTCGAATGCCACGATCACGCCTTTCTCGCGTGCCTTGGCGAAAATCTCATTACCGTGAACGGCGATCAGTGCCTTGTTCGCGGTGACCACATGCTTGCCATTCTCGATGGCCTTGAGTACCAGCTCGCGGGCAACGGTGTAGCCGCCCATCAGCTCTATGACGATGTCGATCTCAGGGTTCGTGGCCACTTCGAAGACATCGTTGGTAATCGCAATACCGGTCGTCTGGAACTGAGGCTTTGGCGTGCGCATGGCAATTTGTGCCACTTCGATCCCACGCCCGGCACGACGAGCAATTTCCTCGGCGTTGCGCTGAAGTACGTTGAAGGTACCGCCACCGACGGTCCCTAACCCACAGATGCCTACTTTGACCGGATTCACTGTGAACTCCCCATGAAACGGCCGACGCAAGGTCGGCCGGAAAACAACCGCGTGTTCGCGGCTCTCTATTAATGGCCCGGCGATGTTGCTGCCGGACCATGATCGTCAACGGCGGACCGTGACGATGCGAATTACTTGGCGCCCAGCGCCAGTTTGGCGACTTGTGGCGCCGGCTGGTAGCCCGGAATGACCTGTCCGTCGGCCAAAACGATAGCCGGTGTGCCGTTCACGCCAATCGACTGACCCAAAGCGAACTGTTTGGAAACCGGGTTCGCGCACTTGGCGGCCTTGATTTCCTTACCATCGACCATTTTGTCCATGGCGGCTTTCTTGTCGGTCGAGCACCACACGGCTTGCAACTGCTCGTCACCCGGCGAGCCGAGGCCCTGACGCGGGAACGCCACGTAGCGCACTTCGATGCCGCGCTTGTTCAGCTCAGGCACTTCGGCGTGCAGCTTGTGGCAGTACGGGCAGGTGGTGTCGGTGAACACGGTGATGTGCGATTTGGTCTCGCCCACCGCCGGATACACCACGGTTTCGGCCACTGGAATGGCATTGATCAGTTTGGAGATGCCCAGGCGTTCGGTCTTCTCGGTCAGGTTGACCGGTTTGCCGTCCTTGAGCTGGAACAGGTAGCCCTGAACGATGTACTGGCCGTCGGCGCTGGCGTACAGCACGCGGCTGCCCTTGAGCTTGACTTCATACATGCCCGGCAACGGGCTGGCGCTGATGCTTTCTACCGGAACCTCGAGTTCGAGTTTTTCCAGGCTTTGACGAATGGCTTTGTCGGCCGCGTCATCGGCGACGGCAAAGGTGCTGACCAACGCAATGGCTGCGGCGGCGAAAATCTGGGTCAGACGCATGAGAACTCCTGAAGGCGGACAAATGAAACGGTCAGAACGCCCGTGCCGGAACACCGGGTCATAACCGTCCATCGTGCAAACCGGCAAAGCCTACCACATAAGGCTCGCATGGCCGAATGCGCCTGACACAAGACACTCAAGGCTGACTGGCACACATTATTGTGGTGAGGGGATTTATCCCCGATGCAGGCGCTGCGGTCGTAAATGGATACTTTGGAATTTTATTGAACGCAAAGTTTTTGGGGCTGCTGCGCAGCCCGTCGGGGATGAATCCCCTCGCCACAGGTAATGACTCCAACATTGAAGGTTGCATCAGCCTCTTGGGTGGTGTTTGGCATGGAGGTCCTGCAAGCGCGCGCGGGCCACATGGGTGTAAATCTGCGTGGTCGACAGATCACTGTGCCCGAGCAACATTTGCACCACCCGCAGATCGGCGCCGTGGTTGAGCAGGTGCGTGGCGAACGCATGACGCAGGGTGTGCGGCGACAGCGATTTGCCGATCCCGGCGACCTTGGCCCAATGCTTGATGCGGTGCCAGAAGGTCTGGCGGGTCATCTGCTCGCCGCGCTGACTGGGGAACAGCACATCGCTGGGGCGCCCGCCGAGCAGCTCGCTGCGGCCATCGCGCATATAGCGCTCGATCCAGACAATCGCCTCTTCGCCCATCGGCACCAGCCGCTCCTTGCTGCCCTTGCCCATCACCCGCAACACGCCCTGACGCAGGTTGACCTGCTCCAAGGTCAGGCTTACCAGTTCGGTCACCCGCAGACCACAGGCATACAACACCTCAAGCATGGCGCGGTCACGCTGGCCGATGGCTTCGCTCAGGTCCGGCGCCTTGAGCAGCGCTTCGACGTCGGCTTCCGACAACGATTTGGGCAACGGCCGACCGAGTTGCGGCATGTCGACGCGCAAGGTCGGATCGACCGTAATCAGCTTCTCCCGCAGCAAATAGCGATAAAAGCCACGCACACCGGAAAGAAATCTGGCGGTGGAACGCGGTTTGTAGTTCTGTTCCAGACGCCAGGACAGGTGATCGAGGATCAACTCGCGACCGGCATTGATCAGCTCGAGGTTTTTCTCCTGTAGCCAGCCGTTGAACAGCGCCAGATCGCTGCGGTAGGCGCCGCGAGTGTTATCGGACAGGCCTTTTTCCAGCCACAGGGCGTCGAGGAATTGGTCAATCAGCGGATGGTCGATGGCAGGCATGGGCGCTCAAGACACACAACCTCCGGGGCTGTGCGCAAATGTCGAGTGAACTGTAGGAATGGCCGCTAGTCTTTCATAGCCCGCTAATTCAAGGAACAGGGAGCATCAATGAACGAGCAGCAAATTCTCTTGGCATTTGGCGGGATCGGCGCCGCGGCGCTGGGTTGCCAGTGGCTGGCGTGGCGCCTGAAGCTGCCGGCGATTCTGTTTCTGTTGCTGACCGGGATTCTCGCGGGGCCGGTGCTGGGCTGGCTCGACCCGCAGGAAATGTTCGGCCCGCTGCTGATGCCGCTGGTGTCGCTGGCGGTAGCGTTGATCCTGTTTGAGGGCAGTCTGACCCTGCACCTGTCGGAATGGCGCGAGATCGGCAGCGTCGTGCATCGGCTGGTGACAATCGGCGCGCTCACGACCTGGGTGGTGATTGCCGTCGCCACCCATTTTTTGCTCGGCTTCGACTGGCTGCTGGCGATCCTGTTCGGCAGCCTGACGCTGGTGACCGGCCCGACGGTGATCGTGCCGATGCTGCGGGTGGTGCGGCCGAAAGCCTCGATCGCCAACATCCTGCGCTGGGAAGGCATCGTCATCGACCCGATCGGCGCCCTGCTCGCGGTGGTGGTCTACAGCTTCATCATCGCCCGCTCCGAGGGCAACGGCCTCGAACAGAGCCTGTTGACCTTCGGCGGGGTGATTGTCTGCGGCAGCGTATTCGGGGTGGTCGGCGGCTGGGTGCTGGGCACCATCATCCGGCGCCAGTGGTTGCCCGAGTACCTGCATAACCTCGCCTCGCTGGCGGCGGTGTTGGGGATCTTCATTGCATCCAATCAGGTGATGCACGAGTCCGGCCTGCTGGCGGTGACGCTGATGGGCATGTGGCTGGCGAACATGAAGGGCGTGGATGTGCGGCACATCCTGCACTTCAAGGAAAACCTCAGCGTGCTGCTGATTTCCGGGTTGTTCATTCTGCTGGCGGCGCGGCTGGACCTGCATGCTTTGATCGGCCTCGGGCCGTTGGTGCTGATTCTGCTGCTGGTGATTCAACTGATCGCGCGCCCGCTGAACGTGCTGTTGAGCACTGCCGGCTCCAGCCTGAGCTGGCGTGAACGCGCCCTGCTGTGCTGGATCGCCCCGCGCGGGATCGTGGCGGCGGCGGTGTCGGCGATTTTCGCGATTCGTCTGGATCAAGCCGGGCACGAAGGTGCGCTGCTGCTGGTGCCGCTGACTTTCGCGGTGATCATCGGCACCGTGGTGCTGCAAAGTGCAACCGCTCGACCATTGGCACGTTTGCTTAACGTCGCCGAACCGGCGCCGAGCGGCTTCCTGATCGTCGGTGCCAACGGCCCGGCACGTCTGCTGGGCAAATCGTTGCAGCAACTGGGCAGCCGCGTGCTGTTGACCGATTCGAGCTGGGAGAATATTCGTGCGGCGCGCATGGAGGGTTTGCCGACGTACTTTGGTAACCCGGCTTCGCAGCATGCCGATGCGCATCTGGATCTGGTCGGGCTGGGGCATCTGCTGGCGCTATCGCCGTCGGGCGAACTGAACACCCTGGCGGCGATGCGTTTTCGACACGACTTTGGTCATCAACGCCTGTTTGGTCTGGCCAGTGGTCAGGAAAGTCGTCGCAGTGACAAGCATCGGGCAAGCCTGGAACATCGCGGCAATCAGCTGGGGAGCGAGGCGCTGACCTACGCCAAGCTGGCCAGCCTGATCAGCAACGGCGCCGAGGTGTACAGCACGACGCTGACGGACGGTTTCGGTTGGGAGGATTACCAGGCATTGCATGGCAATCGGGCGACGCTGCTGTTCATGCGCGATGACAGTGGCTGGGTGCATGTGGTGACGCCGGAGACTGCTTTGAAACCGGGATCCGGGTGGACGTTGCTGGCGTTGATCCAGCCTGAGAGCAGCGGCGCCTGATCTGACGAATTCGCGAGCAAGCCCGCTCCCACAGTGTCCGTGTCGTACATAAACGTTGTAGACGACACAAAACCTGTGGGAGCGGGCTTGCTCGCGAAGGCCGCGACTCGGTTCCGGATCAGGCAGGAAATCCGGGCAGCACCGGCACCGGCCGCTTGTCATCGTCGATGGCCACAAAGCTGAATTGCCCATGGATCGCCTTCTCGCGGCCATCGCAACTCATGCTCTCAACAAATACTTCCACCTCGACCTTGAGGCTGGTGTTACCCACTTTGATCACCCTGCCCACCAGTTCGACGATGGAGCCGGCCGGGATCGCGTGATTGAAGTCGATGCGGTCGGTGGACACGGTCACCAGCGGCAAACGGCAGAAACGCGTAGCGGTGATGAACGACACTTCATCCATCCACGCCAGCGCGGTGCCGCCGAACAGGGTGTTGTGGTGGTTGGTGGTCGGCGGGAAGACGGCTTTGGTCACGCGGGTCACCGAGAGTTCGGTGCGGCGTTCGATTTCCTGGTCACGGGTGGTCATGGTTCTGGCCTGAAACAAAAATGCTGTGGATAAATTGCAGGCAACAAAAAAGCAGCCCGTAGGCTGCTTTTTTCTGCATCGGAAGCTGGACTTAAGCCAGTTTTTCCTTGATGCGAGCTGCTTTACCCGACAGGTCGCGCAGGTAGTACAGCTTGGCTTTACGTACGTCACCGCGACGTTTAACAGCCATGCTGTCGATCTGCGGGGAGTAGGTCTGGAAAGTACGTTCTACGCCAACACCGTTGGAGATTTTACGAACGGTGAACGCACTGTTCACGCCGCGGTTACGCTTGGCGATGACAACGCCTTCGAACGCTTGCAGACGGGAACGATCGCCTTCCTTCACTTTCACCTGAACGACAATGGTGTCGCCTGGGGCAAAGGTAGGGATTTCTTTGGTCATCTGCTCTGCTTCGAGTGCAAGGATGATTTTGTTGGTCATGCTGTGCTCCTAAGGTAAATCAACTGATCTACCATCGATACGTTGTTAACTATCGTCCCGCTCGCGGATGTATTCCTCGAGCAGCTTCTTCTCTTCTCCAGAAAGCGAGCGGCTTTCCAGAAGATCGGCGCGTCGTTCATAGGTCCTACCAAGGGACTGCTGTAAACGCCAACGCCGGATATGCGCGTGATTGCCACTTAGCAACACGTCGGGAACACGCTGATCCGCATACACCTCAGGTCGGGTGTAGTGCGGGCAATCCAGCAGACCATCCGTAAAGGAATCTTCCTCAGCGGAATCCGCATGCCCTAAAGCTCCGGGCAGCAGTCGTGTAACCGCATCGATCATGACCATGGCCGGCAGCTCGCCGCCAGACAGTACATAGTCACCAATCGACCACTCTTCATCGACATGAGCCTCAATAAAGCGCTCGTCAATGCCTTCATAGCGGCCGGCAATCAGGATCAATGCATCCGATTTTGCCAACTCGCGTACCGCCGACTGAGTCAGTTGACGGCCTTGGGGGGACAGGTAAATCACCTTCGCCGCCTCCCCGGCTGCTGCCTTGGCCTGAACCAGAGCATCTTCCAGGGGCTTGATCTTCATCACCATGCCCGGACCACCGCCAAACGGGCGATCGTCCACAGTGTGATGCCGATCCGTCGTGTAATCCCGCGGATTCCAACAGGTCAGCTGCAACAGCCCCTGTTTGACCGCACGACTGGTAATGCCGTACTCACTGATGGCCGAGAACATCTCGGGGAACAGCGTAATGACGTCTACGCGCAGGCTGGCCATTGCTTAGAAGTCCGCGTCCCATTCCACCCGCATCACGCCTGCATCCAGGTCGACTGCCAGCACGCATTGCTCCGTATAGGGCAACAACCGCTCGCGATCATCCAGGCTGCCCGCGCAGGGCTTGACCACCAATACATCGTTCGCGCCGGTCTCCAACAGGTGATCAACCTTGCCGAACAATTGCTCGTCCTGGTTGATGACGCTCAGACCCTGCAACTGGTACCAGTAGTACTCGTCGCTTGTCAGGTTGGGCAAAAGGCTTCGTGAGATGCAAATCTCGTAACCGCTCAGAAGACGGGCTTCATCGCGATCGTCGAGGCCTTTGAGCTTGGCAACCAGATCCTTTTGAGTGGATCGGCCGCTGACCAGCTCGACCTGTTTCACCACGCCTTCGCGCCGAAGCGTCCAGTTGCGGTAGTCCAACAGGTTTTCAATCGGATCGGTAAAGGAAAAGACCTTCACCTCGCCGCGAACGCCGTGAACCGAAAAAATCTTGCCGACAACGATCAGGTCATCAGCTTTTTCTGGCGTCGCGCTCATACTGCTCAGGCTGCAGCCTTGGCAGATTCCTTCAGCAACTGAGCAACACGCTCAGATGGCTGTGCACCAACGCTCAGCCAGTAGGCTACGCGCTCTTGGTTCACGGACAGACGGATTTCCTGACCACGGGCAACAGGGTTGAAGAAGCCAACCTGTTCTTTGTGGGAGCCGTCACGCGGGTTACGCGAGTCGGTTACGGTCAGGTGGTAAAACGGGCGCTTTTTGGAGCCGCCAAGGGCAAGACGGATTGTTAGCATGTGAACATCGTTCCTGTAGTCGGTGCTGCAAATCTAAATGCACAGCGGGCATGGGTGCCCGAAAGGCCGCATATTCTAAGGAATATCCGGACTTTTGCAAATGACTTTTTCCGGCGCCTATGGCATGCCGTGCGGATTTGCATATAGAGCCGTCGATGAAAACGGCCAGTCAGCTCCCGCCGAGTGCGGGTTTGCTGTTGATCCTGCGTCCTTGCAGGGTCTGCGCCGGTGCGACGACCGGCGAAGTCTTGGTGTCCTGAATCACATTTTCGGCATGCCGCCGCCGGGCAACATACCGCCCATGCCGCGCATCATTTTCGCCATGCCGCCTTTGGCGGTGAATTTCTTCATCATCTTCTGCATCTGCTTGTGCTGCTTGATCAAGCGACCGATGTCCTGCACCTGAGTGCCGGAACCCATGGCGATCCGGCGCTTGCGCGAACCGCTGATCAGCTCAGGGTCGCGGCGCTCGGCCGGCGTCATGGAGTTGATGATGGCTTCCATCTGTTTGAACTGCTTCTCTGCAGCATTCTGGGCATTGCCCATTTGCGACAGGTTGACACCGCCGATGCTCGGCAGTTTGTCCATTAGTCCGCCGAGGCCGCCCATGTTCTTCATTTGTTGCAGCTGATCGCGGAAGTCTTCGAGGTCGAAGCCCTTGCCCTTCTTCAGCTTCTTGGCCAGTTTATCGGCCTTGTCCTTGTCGAGGGTCGCTTCGGCCTGTTCGATCAGGCTGAGCACGTCGCCCATGCCGAGGATCCGCGAAGCAATACGCTCAGGGTGGAACGGATCGAGCGCTTCGCTCTTCTCGCCCATACCGATGAACTTGATCGGCTTGCCAGTGATTGCGCGAACCGACAACGCGGCACCGCCACGGGCATCACCGTCGACCTTGGTCAGGATCACACCGGTCAGCGGCAGCGCATCACCGAAGGCCTTGGCCGTGTTGGCGGCGTCCTGACCGGTCATGGCGTCGACCACGAACAGCGTTTCGACCGGGTTGATCGCGGCGTGCAGCGCCTTGATCTCGCCCATCATCTCTTCGTCGATGTGCAGACGACCGGCGGTGTCGACGATGACCACGTCGATGAATTTCAGTTTGGCTTCTTTAATAGCTGCGGTGGCGATGTCCACCGGCTTCTGGCTCAGGTCGGACGGGAAGAACGTCACGCCGATGTCGTTGGCCAGGGTTTCCAGCTGTTTGATCGCAGCCGGACGGTAGATGTCCGCCGACACGACCATCACCGACTTCTTCTTGCGTTCTTTAAGGAAGCGCGCGAGTTTGCCGGCGGTGGTGGTTTTACCGGCACCCTGCAGACCGGCCATCAGAATGACGGCGGGCGGCACGGCGCTCAGGTTCAAGTCTTCGTTGGCCGCGCCCATCAGGCTTTCGAGTTCGGCCTGGACGATCTTCACGAAGGCCTGGCCCGGCGTCAGGCTGCGCGACACCTCGGTGCCGACAGCGCGCTCCTTGACCGAATTGACGAAGTCCTTGACCACCGGCAGGGCGACGTCGGCTTCGAGCAACGCCATGCGCACTTCGCGCAGGGTGTCTTTGATATTGTCTTCAGTCAGCTTCGCCTTGCCGGTGACATGGCGCAGCGTCTGCGAGAGACGGTCGGTTAAGTTTTCAAACATTGCGCGATCCTTTCAGGCCCTGTGTAGACCGGGATAATGGCGGCCCAGACCGGATTCAACATGTGCTCGGCGAGCCTGCGGCGTGGGCAGGTCGCGGATTATAGCGAAGACTGCGTCGGGCGGACACCTCGCACTTTCGTGGTGTGGCGGTTCTATGCCAAACTCAGCGCCTTTCGGGCCTGCCTAACAGGATTTATGCTCCCCTTGTCACCCAGTTTGCTGACTACCATCGCCGCCGCTCTTCTTTATGCCGCTGCGACCCTTTATCAGGGCACCCGCCTGGCCTCCGGCGCCAAGGCGAACAAGCGCCTGCTGGTTACGCTCGGCATCCTCGCCGTGCTCGCCCACAGCGCCAGCCTGCTCACTCACCTGCTGACGCCGATCGGCCTGGGCCTGGACTTCTTCAGCGCCGCCAGCCTGATCGCCGCGGCTGTCATCGCCCTGACGCTACTGGCCTGCTCGCGGATCCCGGTTGAAAACCTGCTGGTGCTGCTGTTCCCGCTCGGCGCGGCCACGGTGTTGCTGGCGCAGTTCGCCCCGGCCGGCACGGTGCAGATCATCGACGAAGAACCGGGCATCCTCGCCCACATCCTGCTGTCGATCCTCGCCTACGGCATGTTCACCATCGCGGTGTTCCAGGCCTTGTTGCTGCTGGTGCAGGATCACCAGCTCAAGCACAAACACCCGTCGGGCCTGATCAAGAACTTCCCGCCGCTGCAAACCATGGAAAGCCTGTTGTTCGGCTTCCTCTGGGCTGGCTGGACGCTGCTGTCGCTGTCGCTGATCTCCGGCTGGCTGTTCGTCGAGAACCTGTTCGCCCAGCATCTGGTGCACAAGACCTTGCTGGCGTGCCTGGCCTGGATCGTGTTCAGCGTGCTGCTGTGGGGCCGCAATCGCCTCGGCTGGCGCGGCCACAAGGCGATTCGCTGGACCCTCGCCGGTTTCTGCCTGCTGATGTTGGCGTATTTCGGCAGCAAACTGGTTCGTGAATACATCCTGCACATCTGACGGGCGGCATAAATGGACGGTTTGCCCATAGGGCCGATGCTTGCGGTATTTGTCCTGCTGATTTTATGGTCGGGGCTGTTTACCGCCGTCGAAATCGCGCAGCAGCACTTGCTCGCGCAACGCACCGCCTCGCGCGCCAGCGATAAGCCGCTGGCAAAGCTGAGCTTTCCGCTCGACAGTCTGATCCTGTGCAACACCCTGTGCCGCGCCCTCGCGGTAATCATTGCCACGCTGCTGGCGATCTTCCTTTGCGAGGAGAACGGCCCGTGGGCCGCCTGCCTCGTCGCCGGCGCCGTATTGCTGGTGTTTGCCGATTACTTTCCGCGCAGCGTGGCCCAGCGCTACCCGGATGCAGTACTGTCGTTCGGCAATACCCTGCTGGCCGTTCCGCTGAAAATCCTTTACCCGCTGGCCTGGCTGCTGAGCCGCATCAGCGGTCTGCTGCTGCGCCCCTTCGCGCGCAAACCCCAGGTGGTGCAGCAAAGTGAAGACGAAGAACCTGCCGACCCTGATAACGATCCGGAACACCCGTCTCGCACCCACCCGGTCTCAGGCATCCATGCGCTGGACAACATCACGGTCAACGACATTCTGGTGCCACGCAGCGATGTCGACGGCATCAACCTCGACGATTCGATCGAGGAGATCATCGAACAACTGCGCCATAACAAACGCACGCGCCTGCCGGTGTTTCACAGCGACATCAACCAGGTCGAAGCGGTGCTCAATACCCGGCAGATCCGCCATCTGCTCAACGATGGCCAGCTGACCCGCGAAGCGCTGCTGGCCGCCAGCTACGAGCCGTACTTCGTTCCGGAAAGCACCCCGCTGCAACTGCAACTGCTGAACTTCCACAAGCAGCAGCGCCGCTTGGGCATGGTGGTGGACGAGTACGGCGAAGTGCTGGGCATCGTCACTCTGGAAGACATTCTCGAAGAAATCGTCGGCGAATTCGAAAGCGAGCACAGCCTCGACAACCCGCACATCCATCCGCAGCCCGACGGGCGCATGGTGATCGACGGCACTGCGTCGATCCGCGAGTTGAACAAATGCCTGGGCTGGCATTTGCCGAGCGACGGCCCGAAAACCCTCAACGGTCTGGTGACCGAAGCGCTGGAGACCATTCCGGACAGCGCGGTGTGTCTGAAGATCGGGCGTTATCGGCTGGAGATTCTCGAGACCGAGGACAACCGGGTGAGCAAGGTGCTGATCTGGCATACGAGCGCGGTGCCCGCCAAGGTTTAGGCGCTTTTGTGGCGAGGGAGCTTGCTCCCGCTCGGGCGCGCAACGGCCGTAAATGTGTTGGGGTCGCTTCGCAACCCAGCGGGAGCAAGCTCCCTCGCCACAGGAAGATCAATCGACGTCAATCCGCTGCGATCTTTTGCTCTTGTTTGATTGTTAGCCCCCTTCCTATAATCGAGCCGCTTACCCAAGCGCCGCCGAGCCCTGTGCTTACCCCGCACGCCAACGGTTTCGGTAATTTTCCGCACCACCCCGACGACTGTTCCTACTCGAAACAGCGCTCGCGCCTCATCCCACATCCCTGGGTGTTCAACCATAATAATTCGCTCCAACGGAGCTCATGACTGTCAGGGATCACCGCATGACGACCAGTACCGCTTACAGCGCCACCGCGCCTGCCCAGCCGACCAACTCCGCCACCCGCGTGGCGACAGCGAGTTTCATCGGCACCGCCATCGAGTTCTACGACTTCTACGTTTACGCTACCGCCGCTGCACTGGTGATCGGGCCGGTGTTCTTTCCGCAGACGTCCGGCACCGCGCAGATGCTTTCGGCGTTTCTCACCTTCGGCATCGCCTTCCTCGCCCGACCGCTGGGTTCGGCCTTGTTCGGCCACTTCGGTGACCGTATCGGGCGCAAGTCGACACTGGTCGCCTCGCTCTTGCTGATGGGCGTGTGCACCACGCTGATCGGCGTGCTGCCGGGTTACGCCAGCATTGGCGCCTGGGCACCGATTTTGTTGTGTGTGCTGCGTTTCGGTCAGGGTTTGGGATTGGGTGGCGAATGGGGTGGCGCGGCATTGCTGGCCACGGAGAATGCGCCCAAGGGCAAACGGGCGTGGTTCGGCATGTTCCCGCAGCTTGGCCCGTCAATCGGCTTTCTTGCAGCCAATGGCCTGTTCCTGACCCTGGCCATGACCCTCGACGACGAGCAGTTCCGCAGTTGGGGCTGGCGGATTCCGTTTCTGCTCAGCGCGGCACTGGTGATGGTCGGCCTGTACGTGCGCCTCAAGCTCCATGAAACGCCAGTATTCGCCAACGCCATTGCTCGTCAGGAACGGGTGAAAGTGCCGCTGGTCGAGCTGTTCAGCCAATACTGGGCGCCAACCCTGCTTGGCGCAGCGGCCATGGTGGTGTGCTATGCGCTGTTTTATATCTCGACGGTGTTTTCCCTGAGCTACGGCGTGTCCACCCTCGGCTATAGCCGTGAAACGTTTCTTGGACTGCTGTGTTTTGCCGTGCTGTTCATGGCCGCCGCAACGCCGTTGTCCGCTTGGGCCAGCGACCGTTACGGGCGCAAACCGGTGCTGATCGTCGGCGGTGTACTGGCGATTCTGTCCGGATTCCTGATGGAGCCGCTGCTGACGCAAGGTTCGACCTGGGGCGTGGCGCTGTTCCTGTGCATCGAGCTGTTCCTGATGGGCGTGACGTTTGCCCCGATGGGCGCGCTGCTGCCGGAACTGTTTCCGACCCACGTGCGCTATACCGGCGCATCGGCCGCTTACAACCTCGGCGGGATCGTCGGCGCCTCGGCGGCTCCGTTCTTCGCGCAGAAACTGGTGGCAATGGGTGGTTTGAGTTATGTCGGTGGGTATGTGTCGGCGGCAGCGGTACTCAGCCTGATTGCTGTGCTGTGCCTGAAGGAAACGCGCAATAACGATCTGAATCAGGTTGCCTGACGGAAGATCAAAAGCTTCGCGAGCAAGCCCGCTCCCACAGTGTCCGTGCAGTACACAAAATTTGTGAACACCGCCGAACCTGTGGGAGCGAGCTTGCTCGCGAATGCCGCGCCTGGGTTTACAGCTCTACAACAACAGCCTGAGCAGCACGAGTCGCCTTGGCACGCGCAGCTTCGATCGACTCATCCCGCGCCAACGCCACGCCCATCCGGCGCTGACCATTGACTTCAGGCTTGCCGAACAGACGCAACGCCGTATCCGGCTCGCTCAGCGCTGCGCCCAGGTTGGCGAACGCGGTCTGGGTCGACTGCCCTTCCACCAGAATCACTGCCGAAGCCGAAGGGCCGAACTGACGGATCAGCGGCACCGGCAGACCGAGAATGGCGCGCGCGTGCAAGGCGAACTGCGACAGATCCTGAGAAATCAGGGTCACCAGACCGGTGTCATGCGGGCGCGGCGAAACTTCGCTGAACCACACCTGATCGCCCTTGATGAACAGTTCGACGCCGAACAGCCCGCGACCACCCAAGGCCTCGGTCACGGCTTTGGCCACGCGCTCGGACTCAGCCAGGGCAATCGGGCTCATGGCTTGCGGCTGCCAGGATTCCTGATAGTCGCCCTTCTCCTGACGGTGACCGACCGGTGCGCAGAACGTGGTGCCGCCGATGTGGCGCACGGTCAGCAGAGTGATTTCGTAGTCGAAATCGATGAAGCCTTCGATGATCACCCGACCTTTGCCGGCGCGACCGCCCTCTTGCGCGTAATCCCAGGCCTTCAGCACATCATCGGCGCTGCGCAGCAGGCTCTGGCCTTTACCCGACGAGCTCATGACTGGCTTGACCACGCACGGGAAACCCAGATCCTGCACGGCTTTGCTGTAGTCCTCGAAGGTGTCGGCAAAATGGTACGGCGAGGTTGGCAGGTCCAGCTCTTCAGCGGCCAGACGGCGGATGCCTTCGCGGTTCATGGTCAGTTGCGCGGCGCGGGCGGTCGGGATCACGGTGAAGCCTTCGGCTTCCAGCTCGACCAGCGTGGCGGTGGCGATGGCTTCGATTTCCGGCACGATGAAGTGCGGTTTCTCGGCTTCGATGACTGCACGCAGCGCGGCGCCGTCGAGCATGTTGATCACGTGGCTGCGGTGCGCCACCTGCATGGCCGGCGCGTTGGCGTAACGGTCGACGGCAATCACTTCAACGCCCAGGCGTTGCAGCTCGATCACCACTTCCTTGCCCAACTCACCACAGCCACACAGCAATACGCGGGTCGCGGTCGGCGACAATGGAGTTCCGATACGGGTCATCTCAGGTCCTCAAAGAAGCGGATCATCGAGGAAAGCAACGCCAGACGCGCTTTCCATGGGGAGAAAGCGCGGCATTTTACATGAACCGCAGGGTTTGGCTCAGCTGGCGACAGCCTGTTTGCGCTCGCGCCAGGCCATGATCAGCCAAACGGCAGTGACGCCGGCAAACTTCGAGACCAGTGCCGTGATGATCACCGGTGGCGTCATCAGGTCGATCATGCCGAAAAAAATGAAGGTATCGAGCGGAATGCTCAGCGCCGAGCTGATCCACAGACGGTCGCGCAGCGGCCGTTTGGTGACGCTGAACACCAGCCAGTCGATGATTTCCGACACCGCGAACGCCGTGGCGCTGGCCAAGGCGATGGATGGATCAGAAGTGACGTAAGACAGTACCAGCGCCGCCAGCATCGCCACGAGCGCACCGTGGCCGAAACGGGTTTGCACCATGTCGCGCAACACGAACACCAACCCGCCCCAGGCCGACCAGATAATGTCCAGGTGTGGCGCGGTGGAGAAAGCGAAGTTGATCAGCACGACGCTGCTGATGTAGGCGATGAGGAAAATCATGGGGGCGACCTGTCAGATTGGCGCACAGGTTACTTGAGGAGGAGAGTTCGGCCAAGTCGGCAAGTGAACTGTATACAACCGTCGAGCCAAGCGACTTATCTGTGGCGAGGGAGCTTGCTCCCGCTGGGGCGCGAAGCGGCCCCTCTCTTGATGTTCAAAAGCGAGGTCTGCTGCGCAGCCCAGCGGGAGCAAGCTCCCTCGCCACAAAAGCTGTTCAGCCGATCCATCAGCGCTTGGCCGGGATCATCCACACCAACCCACTGGCCTTCGCCCGCTCATGACACAACCCCAGCACCACCCGCCGCTCGTCATTGGTCATGCGCCCCCAGCGGGTGATCTCCGCGACCGTGCGCTGGCAACCGGTACAAATATCGTCTTCATCCAGTGCGCAGATATTCACGCACGGCGAGGCAACGGGTCTTTCAGGCGTACTCATTCTTCCTGCTCTACCAGGTCACGCGCATAGCGCTGCGAGTTATGCACATAGTGCGCGGCGCTGGCTTCGAGCATCTTCTTCTGCGGCTCGGTCAGCTCACGCACGACCTTGCCCGGCGAGCCCATCACCAGCGAGCCATCGGGGATCTCCTTGCCTTCGCCGATCAGCGAATTGGCGCCGATGATGCAGTTCTTGCCGATTTTCGCCCCGTTGAGGATCACCGCGTTGATGCCGATCAGGCTGTAGTCGCCGACGGTGCAGCCATGCAGCATGGCGTTGTGACCGATGGTCACGCCGGTGCCGATGGTCAGCGGATAGCCCATGTCGGTGTGCATCACCGTGCCGTCCTGGACGTTGCTGTTCTTGCCGATCAGGATCAGTTCGTTGTCGCCGCGCAATACGGCGTTGAACCAGACGTTGGCGCCCTCTTCCAGTCTGACCTTGCCCACCAGCACGGCATTGGGCGCGACCCAGCTCTGTGGATGGGTTTCGACGCGGGCGTCGCCCAGGCGGTATTTCATCTTGTTTTCCTCAGGGCTCACGATGACGGGCCATTCGAGCGATGGCTTCAGGTGTTGATATAGCTTTTGGGCGGATGATGCAGGCTGATCTGTTCGTCATAGAGCAGATTGATCAGTTCGACGATCATGATAGCGGTCAAACCCCAGATCTTGAATTCGCCATAACGATAACTCGGCACGTACCAGCTGCGGCCCTGGTAATCGATACGGTGCGTGTGTTCGCGCGGGTCTTTGCGGAAGAACTCCAGCGGCACGTTGAATACTGCGGCGATCTCGGCATCGTTGGCCTGGTATTCGACGAAGTCCGGGATCACCCCGACAAACGGCGTAACCTTGATGCCATGCAGGGAGATCAGCGGGCTGAGCGGACCGATGACCTCGACCAGCCCCGGTGGCAGGCCGATTTCTTCCTCGGCTTCGCGCAGGGCGGTAAAAATCAGATCGGGGTCTTCCGGGTCACGGCGTCCGCCGGGGAAGGCCACTTCGCCACCATGGGTCGAGAGGCCGCTGGCGCGCAGGGTCAGCACCAGCTCGGGTTCGTCACTGCGGGTGATCGGCACCAGAACAGCGGCCTCGGGGAAACGTTTATCGGTCTCCAGCGTGCGCGGTGTGTGGTTGCTTACCCTATGCAGTAGCTCGTCCAGCATGAGTGTTCTCGATCTGTGCCTTACCCTGCATCATGCACCAATCATTGCAGCCGCCCAAGCCCCTCGCCGGGCCATGTCGCGAAACGACAACTTGCCGACCGGCACCGCTGCACGCCAAGATAGGCGCAGCATTCAGGAACCCCAGCATGAAATTTTGCAGCCAGTGCGGCAACCCGGTGACCCAGCGCATTCCCGAAGGCGACTCGCGGCTGCGATTTGTCTGTGACAGCTGTCAGACCATTCACTATCAAAACCCCAATATCGTCGCCGGTTGCGTCGCGACCTGGGGCAGTAAAGTGCTGCTCTGCCGGCGCGCCATCGAGCCACGCCTCGGTTACTGGACGCTGCCTGCCGGTTTCATGGAAAACGGCGAAACCATCGAGCAGGCCGCGATCCGCGAAACCGCCGAGGAAGCCTGCGCCCGGGTACGCAATCTGAGCATCTATACGTTGATCGACGTGCCACACATCAGTCAGGTGCACGTATTTTTCCGTGCCGAACTGGCCGATCTGGACTTTGCTGCCGGGCCCGAAAGCCTCGAAGTACAACTATTCGACGAAGCCGACATCCCGTGGGACGAGCTGGCTTTCCGCACCGTGGGGCGTACCTTAGAATGCTTCTTCGCTGATCGCCGCGCCGAAAGCTACCCGGTTCGCTCCGAATCGATTCCGCCGTTGACGCAGCCTGCCATCAACTAAAAGCTTCTATAAATAAAATATCTGCGTCACTCCCTGGGGAATCGTTTCAATGCGCTGGTTGCTTGCCCTGTTTTGCCTGTCGTTCGTCACCGTGTCTCAAGCGTCATTCGTGACCACCGTGACGCCGTCGAATACCCCAATGATCGAAAAAATCCTGGTGCTCAAATCGGCTCATCAACTGCAATTGATCGCCGACGGCAAGCCGATCAAGACCTATCGCATTTCCCTGGGCAAGGGCGCGAAAAAAGGACCGAAACTGATTGAAGGCGACAAACGCACGCCCGAAGGTTTCTACTGGATCGACTGGCGCAAGGTCAGTGAAAAATTCAACCTGGCGATGCACATCTCCTACCCGAACATCAGCGATTCGGCCCGCGCCCGCCGCGAAGGCGTCGAGCCTGGCGGGATGATCATGATCCACGGCACCCCGGATTCGGAAGAAACCCCGGAAGACCTGTTCCACACCCTGGACTGGACCGACGGCTGCATCGCCATGCGCAACATGGACATGCGCGAAGTCTGGGGTCTGGTGCCGGACGGCACGATGATCGAGATCCGTCCTTAACCAGCGACCACTGGTCACCTGAAAAAAATAAATCAAAAGATCGCAGCCTGCGGCAGCTCCTACAGGGTTGATACCACTTCCCACTGTAGGAGCTGCCGCAGGCTGCGATCTTTTGCTTTTTACAGCCAACCCCTAATACCACTTCAAACCACAACCCCCGAAACCCGCCATTTCATTGGGCTACACGCCAATTCCCTGCGTTGACATGGTATTCAAGTGGTATTAATTTCCGCCCCACAAGCGAGCCACAACAATCCTATACTCGCGTCGGAAATGACCTACATGAACGACCTCCAGGCCCTACGCCCAGATGACTCCCAGCCGACGCCGCTGTACCTGCAGCTGGCGCGCAATCTGGAATCGGCGATCCATTCCGGGCAGTGGAAGGCCGAGCAGGCGATGCCGTCCGAACGCAACCTCAGCGAGCAACTGGGTATCTCCCGGGTCACCGCACGCAAAGCGCTGGAAGTGCTGCTCGATCAAGGTCTGATCCGCCGCCTGCAAGGTTCCGGCACGTTCATCACACCCCGTCTGGAACAACCGCTGTCACGCCTCTCGGGCTTCAGCGAAATGCTTCGCCTCAAGGGCTTCGTCCCCAGCTCGCAGTGGCTGGAGCGCGAAATCACCCTGCCGACTCACGAAGAACTGATCCGCCTGAGCCTGTCGCCGAACGACAAGGTCGCGCGCATGAAACGCCTGCGCAAGGCCGACGACACGGTGATGGCCATTGAGATGAGCACCCTCCCCGCCAAGATCATGCCCAAGCCGCACCTGGTCGGCGATTCACTCTACGAATACCTCGACGGCATCGGCAAACCGATCGTCCGCGCCCTGCAGCACATCCAGGCGATCAACGCCTCGGACGAGTTCGCCGCGCTGGTCGGCATCGCCCCCGGTACCGCCATGCTGCTGATGACCCGGGTCGGCTACCTCGAAGACAACACGCCGATCGAAGTCACCGACACCTATTGCCGCAACGACTACTACGACTTTGTTGCAGAGCTTCGCCGCTGATCAGCAGCCAGGCCAAACGAGAGAACCGAAATGTCCGAAGACAACATCCTCACCGCCAGCGGCTGGGTTCGCGGCCGGCTGATCCACGAACACGGCAAAGTCGTGTCGATCGAAGGCGTGACCTGCGATCCGGCCGACAATGATCTGCCCTACCTGCTGCCGGGTTTCATCGACCTGCACGTCCATGGCGGTGGTGGCAAAGACATCATGGAAGGTGCCAGTGCCTTCGAGACCATCACCCGCACCCACGTGCGCTTCGGCACCACTTCGCTGCTGGCCACCACCATGACCGCACCGAGTGCCGAGATCTCCAGTGTGCTGAAAGAGGTCGGCGAGTTCTGCGAACAGCGTCCGCAAGGCGCCGCCCGCGTCCTCGGTGTGCATCTGGAAGGCCCGTACATCAACCCCGGCAAACTCGGCGCGCAACCGAATTTCGCCCACACCGCGTTGATGGCCGAGGTCGAGGAATACCTCGCGCTGGCGCCGATCCGGGTAATCACCATCGCCCCGGAAATCGCCGGTCACGACGGATTGATTCGTGAACTGAGCAGCCGGGGCATCCGCATGCAGATCGGCCATACCCTCGGCAGCTACGAGGAAGGCGTCGCCGCTCTGGAGGCTGGCGCGACCAGTTTCACCCATTTGTACAACGCCATGAGCCCGCTGCATCACCGCGAACCGGGGATCGTCGGCGCCGCGCTGGCCCACGCCAAATTCGCCGAACTGATCCCGGACTTGCTGCACGTGCATCCCGGTGCGATCCGCGTGGCCCTGCGTTCGATCCCATGCCTGTATTGCGTCACCGATTCGACCGCGGCCGCCGGCATGCCCGACGGTGAATATAAGCTCGGCAGCCACACCGTGACCAAATGCCTGGGCGGCGTGCGCCTGCCCGACGGCACGCTGGCCGGCAGCACCCTGACCATGGATCAGGCCCTGCGCAATCTGGTGAAGATCGGATTGCCGATCGCCGAGGCCTCGCAACGTCTTTCGCAATTCCCCGCCGACTACCTCGGCATCAACGAACGCGGGCGCCTCGAACCGGGTGCCTGGGCCGACTGCGTGCGGCTGGATCGCTCACTCACACTGACCGCCGTCATGGTCGAAGGAGAAGACATTGACTTCAAAAATGCTTGAAGAGGCGCTGTCCTCGTTCGAGGCCGTGCAAGCCCAATTGCAACAGCTCGACCCGCAGATGATCGAGATCGCCGGGCGCCTGCGCCGTCAGCCGCCACAAGTGGCGATGACCGTCGCGCGCGGCAGCTCCGACCACGCGGCGAGCTACTTCGCCTATCTGACCATGCAGCAACTGGGGGTGCCGGTGGCGTCGTTGCCGATGTCGGTGGTGACCATGCAGCAGGCGCCGCTGAAGGTCAGCGGTCAGGTGGCGTTCGCGTTCTCGCAATCGGGGCAGAGCCCGGACCTGGTCAACAGCCTGCGTCTGTTGCGCAAGCGTGGCGCCCTCAGTGTGTCGATGGTCAACGCTGCCGACTCGCCGTTGGAAGCCGCATGTGAATTCAGCCTGCCGTTGCTCGCCGGTATCGAAAGCAGCGTCGCCGCGACCAAGAGTTTCATCTCCACCCTCAGCGCCAGCGCCCGCCTGATCGCGCACTGGAAAGAAGACCGCGAACTGCTGGAAGCGCACAACGCCCTGCCCGAAGGCCTGCGCGACGCGGCGCAGCAGGACTGGAGCGCGGCCATCGACGCCTTGCGTGGTTGCGAACGCCTGATGGTCATCGGCCGTGGTGCCGGTTTTGCCATCGCCCAAGAGGCCGCGCTGAAATTCAAGGAAACCTCGGCGATCCAGGCCGAAGCCTTCAGCAGTGCCGAAGTCCGTCACGGCCCGATGGCGCTGATCGACGAGCATTACCCGTTGCTGGTGTTCGCCCCGCGCGGTGCCGAACAGGCCGGTCTGATCAGCCTTGCGGCAGAGATGCGGCAACGCGGCGCCCGTGTGCTGCTGGCAGCGCCGGACGACATCCTCGAACGCGACCTGACCCTGAGCCGCGCCGAACACCCGGCCCTCGACCCGATTCTGGCGATCCAGAGCTTCTACGTGATGGCCGCAGGTCTCGCCGTGGCCCGTGGCATGGACCCGGATCAGCCGCGCCACCTGAGCAAAGTGACCCGTACGCACTAAGCCCGAATGACTGCACACCTGATGAGACCGAGCCATGCACAACAACAATAAAGAGCTGACCCTCAGCGCCCCGCTCAGCGGCCCGGTGCTCACGCTCGCCAAAGTCCCGGACGCGGTGTTCGCCAGCGGCGCGATGGGCGACGGTATCGCCATTGATCCGCTGAACGACACCCTGTATTCGCCCTGCGCCGGGGAGATCATCCACGTCGCCCGCACCGGCCACGCACTGACCGTGCGTGCCGACAACGGCGCAGAAATCCTCCTACATCTGGGCCTGGACACCGTTGAACTGAACGGCGAAGGCTTCTCGATGCTGGTCAAGGAAGGTACGCGGGTCAGCAACGGCCAGCCGTTGTTGCGCTACGACCTGGACAAGGTCGGCCAGCAGTGCAAAAGCCTGGTCAGCCTGCTGATCCTGACCAACAGCCAGGACTTCCAGGTGCGCCCGATCACGCTCAGAGCGGTGAAGGTCGGCGAGCCGTTGCTGCACATTATTGCCCGCAGCAGCTCTGCGGCGACTGCCGAAGCGGTTGGCGGGCCAGAGGTTCAGGGTCAGGTGCTGGTGGCGCATCGCGGCGGCTTGCATGCGCGCCCCGCCGCGCTGATTCGCCAGACCGCACAAGGTTTCAAGAGCCAGTCGCAGCTGCACTTCGCCGGCAAATCGGCGCCGTGCAACAGCCTGATCGGCTTGATGGGACTGGCCATCGGCGAGCAGGATGAAGTGCACGTCAGCTGTCAGGGGCCGGACGCCGAAGCCGCGCTGCAAGCCCTGCTCAATGCGTTGGCGACTGCCCTGCCCGACGATCATCACGCCGCTGCACCGGTCAGCGCCGCACCGCGCAAGCGCCCGGCCGAAGCTGGCGTGCTGCAGGGTGTGTGCGCCGCGCCGGGACTGGTCGGCGGGCCGCTGTTTCGCCTGAACGCGATCAGCATGCCGGCAGATGCGGGCAATCATGCTCCGCTTGAGCAACTGCAGAAACTTGAAGCCGCGCTGAATCAGGTTCGCGGCGAAATCAACGCTACCCTCGCCCAAGCGAAAAAGCACAAAAGCACCGACGAAGAAGCGATCTTCGCCGCGCATCTGGCACTGCTCGAAGACCCGGCCCTGCTCGACGCCGCGCAGCATGCTATCGACCAAGGCACAGCGGCGACCCACGCCTGGAGCCAGTCGATCGACGTGCAGTGCGAAGTGCTGCAACACACCGGCAGTGCGCTGCTGGCCGAACGCGCCAACGACCTGCGCGACCTCAAGCAACGCGTCCTGCGCGCCCTGCTCGGTGAAGCCTGGCATTACGACGTGCCGGCCGGCGCTATCGTCGCTGCGCATGAACTGACGCCGTCGGATCTGCTGCAACTCAGCGCGCAAGGTGTCGCCGGGTTGTGCATGGCCGAGGGCGGCGCGACGTCGCACGTGGCGATTCTGGCGCGCGGCAAAGGTCTGCCGTGCCTGGTGGCGTTGGGCTCAGCGCTGCTCGATCTACCGCAAGGTCAGTCGGTGGTGCTGGATGCTGACGGCGACCGCCTCGAACTCACGCCGAACACCGAACGCCTGGCCGAAGTACAACAGGTGCAAATCGAGCGTCAGCAACGCCGCGATGCGCAACAAGCCAAGGCGCATCTGCCCGCCGAAACCCGCAATGGCGTGGCGATCGAAGTGGTCGCCAATGTCGCCTCCAGCCATGAAGCGGCAGACGCATTTGCCAATGGCGCCGATGGCGTCGGCCTGCTGCGCACCGAGTTTCTGTTCGTCGACCGGCAGACCGCGCCGGACATCGAAGAGCAGCGTGCCGCCTATCAAGCCGTGCTCGATGCCATGGGCGAGCACTCGGTGATCATCCGCACCATCGACGTCGGTGGCGACAAGCAACTCGACTACCTGCCGTTGCCCGCCGAAGCCAACCCGGTCTTGGGCTTGCGTGGCATTCGTCTGGCCCAGGCCCGTCCGGAAATCCTCGATCAGCAACTGCGCGCACTGCTGCAAGTCAGCCCGATGCGCCGTTGCCGGATCCTGTTGCCGATGGTCACCGAAGTCGACGAACTGCTGCACATCCGCCAACGGGTCGATGCGCTGTGCCTGGAGTTGGGCATCAATCAGCGCCCGGAAATCGGCGTGATGATCGAAGTCCCCGCCGCCGCGCTGCAAGCCGAACAACTGGCCGAGCACGCCGACTTCCTGTCGATCGGCACCAATGACCTGTCGCAATACACCTTGGCCATGGACCGCGACCACGCAGGTTTGGCCGCCCGGGTCGATGCCCTTCACCCGGCGCTGTTGCGACTGATCGCCATGACCTGCGCAGGCGCGGCGGTACACAAACGCTGGGTTGGCGTGTGCGGTGCTCTCGCCTCCGACCCACTGGCGACGCCGGTGCTGATCGGCCTCGGTGTGACCGAACTGTCGGTAAGCCCGGTGCAGATCGGTGAAATCAAGGATCGCGTGCGCCAGTTGCACGAGGCCGAATGCCAACGCCTCAGCCGCGACCTGTTGAAACTCAACAGCGCCGCTGCGGTACGTCACGCCTGCCACCAGCATTGGCCTCTGCACTAACAACAAGCTCTCTATAAAGAGCAGGGAGAACCACCATGTACCAACTCTTCATCGAAGGCCTGCAACGCCTCGGCCGTGCGCTGATGCTGCCAATCGCGATCCTGCCGATTGCCGGCCTGCTGCTGCGTCTGGGTGACACCGACCTGCTGAACATCGCGATCATCCACGATGCCGGGCAAGTGATCTTCGCCAACCTGGCCATGATCTTCGCCATCGGCATCGCTGTCGGTTTCGCCAAGGACAACAACGGCACCGCAGGCCTCGCCGGGGTGATCGGTTACCTGGTGATGATCTCCACGCTCAAGGTGCTCGACCCGAGCATCAACATGGGCATGCTCGCCGGGATCGTCAGCGGCCTGATGGCCGGCGCGCTGTACAACCGCTTCAAGGACATCAAGCTGCCGGAGTACCTGGCATTCTTCGGCGGCCGGCGCTTCGTGCCGATCGTCACCGGGTTCGCCGCCGTCGCGCTGGGCGTGGTGTTCGGCTACATCTGGCCGCCGATCCAGCACGGCATCAACAGCTTCGGCGCCTTGATGATGGAAAGCGGCAGCTTCGGCGCCTTCGTCTTCGGCGTGTTCAACCGCTTGCTCATCGTCACCGGCCTGCACCACATCCTCAACAACATGGCGTGGTTCGTGTTCGGCAACTTCACTGACCCGACCACTGGCGCACTGGTCACCGGAGACCTGTCACGCTACTTCGCTGGCGATCCAAAGGGCGGCCAGTTCATGACCGGCATGTTCCCGATGATGATCTTCGGCCTGCCTGCTGCGTGCCTGGCGATGTACCGCAACGCGTTGCCGGAGCGCCGTAAGGTCATGGGCGGGATTTTCCTGTCGATGGCGCTGACGTCGTTTTTGACCGGGGTGACTGAACCGATTGAATTCGCCTTCATGTTTTTGGCGCCGTTGTTGTATCTGCTGCATGCGCTGCTGACCGGGTTGTCGATGGCGATCACCAATGCGCTGAACATCCACCTCGGTTTTACCTTCTCCGGCGGCTTCATCGACATGGTGCTGGGTTGGGGGCGCTCGACCAATGGCTGGCTGGTGATCCCGGTCGGACTGGCGTACGCCGTGGTGTATTACGCGGTGTTTGATTTCTGTATTCGTCGTTTCAATTTGAAAACGCCGGGGCGTGAGGATATTGCGGCGGCTGACAAGGCTGTTCTCACCGAGAACGAGCGCGCTGCGGCTTACATCAAGGCACTCGGTGGTGCGGAGAATCTGGTCACCGTCGGTGCCTGCACTACCCGGTTGCGCCTGGAAATGGTCGATCGCAACAAGGCTTCCGACGCTGACTTGAAGGCTCTGGGTGCGATGGCCGTGGTACGCCCGGGCAAGGGCGGCAGCTTGCAGGTGGTGGTCGGGCCATTGGCCGACAGCATCGCCGACGAGATCCGCCTCGCCATGCCGACGCTGGGGCGTGCGTTGGTGGCTGCGCCTGCGGTGGTGGTCGAGGAACCGAAAGCTGCAATGGTCGCTGCACCGGAAGCCCAACAATGGCTGACGGCGTTGGGCGGTAGCGAGAATGTGCTGCAACTGGACTGCATCGCCCTGACCCGCATTCGCCTGCAACTGGTCGATGGTAAAGCGTTGTCCGAGGCTCAGTTGAAAGAGCTGGGTTGCCAGGGTGTCAGCCCGCTGGAGGGTGGGGTCTGGCATTTGTTGATTGGCGAGAAAGCGGCGAGTTTGAGTGGGGCGATTGAGGCGTTGGTTAAACGGAGTGAGGTCAGCGCCAAGGTATAACCCACAGCGAAACTCAAAGCCTCACTGATAAACGGAAAGCCGCTGGGCTGTGGAGCTCAGCGGCTTTTTATCCAGTGTTTACTAGGCTTTGACGGTGAACGTACGTGCTTGGGAGTGAAGGACCCGTCCTCTGGCCGTGATCGAATGAACCCCCAATGACAAAGCCGTCAAGATAAAGTGCCAAGTGCCTGCAGCGTCAGCGACAACTCGCCCCTTCAAAGTAGCACCGTCGAAAATCTGGAGTTCATCGCCAGCAGACGCCAAGCCGCTCGACTGCACAACAGTGGAGGAGGTGGTACCGCTGTTTGGAATCTCCTCGCCTTGGCTGTCTTTCATGGAGGTAATTACCGGCACAGTGTTTTTTTCAGTAGACATAGCAAAATCCTTCTTACCTGCTGTGGATGGAAGTCTCATCAGACAGAAGTTTGCCGAATCGCACCACTGTCAGAAATTACAGGTAAGCGGTGGTTTCCGATGATTGGTCATCATCAAGACGAACCTGGGCATTGAATCCAAAACTCGATCGCCGACGGCTCGCTACCACGTGAGGTCTGAACTCCCTAAAAGGAAATGAGATCCGCGACGGGACGAGTCGGTTTGCGATGATCATCCGATGAATCAGGTTTGCGGATCGACTCGATCCAGCGCGCGGTTTACCGCCAGTTCGGCGAGCATGATGATTTGCTGGATCGCCAATGCGGTGCTGCGTTGCAGGCCGCTGAGTTCGTTGGCGAAGTTGCTCGCCATGGCACTGGCGCAGGCCAACGATTCGTAGGCGTGGGCCAGCAGGGTTTCGGGGTCGACGTTGGGGTTGACCAGGAACATCGTGCTGGGCTGATGCGCCTCAGCGGGTTGCGGGGTGAAGTAGAAATCGACAGCGCGCTTGATGGCTTCACGGTCTTTCGTCAGGCCTTCAACCCGGATGGCGTCAACGGGTGGTGGTGTGGTTTTGTGGGGTGGATCGGGGATCAGTTTGTCCAAAATTCAACTCCTGCTACGGCGTGTGAAGATGCCATCGTTCGCCGGATCTCACGCGGCAAAGAGGTGGCAGCTATGTGCAGGGTGAGATCCACCGGAGCAGGCAACCGGCCAGACCGAAGTCTGCCCGCACACAGCCGCCATAAAGCAGGCAGCAGATTGAGCTGGCGCCAATTATCGTGGTGTTGGCGCTAGTTGCAAGCATTCCGGGGATCTCACGCCCGGTCGCTGAATTGGCAGCGACAGACAAAGCCTAGAGACCGGGCGTCCGAGGGACAACCTGAAAACCTTGTGGGAAGGTTCTGGTTATTTGACACAGATTTAAACAGCCAAAAGCCAACCCTCACCCTAACCCTCTCCCAGAGGGAGAGGGGACTGACCGAGGTGTTTGGGAGAACTACGCCGACATGCGATACCGAGTCGAACTCAGACTTTCAAAAGCCCAAAAATCGGCTCCCTCTCCCTCGGGAGAGGGCTGGGCGGGCGGCGTTCCGATGAGGGGCGAGAGCACCGCAAACCCAAAGCCGAATACCCGTGCTCCTCACCACTCAACAGGATGAGCGCAAGCTCGGCTGCAGCTCTTGATCTTGATCCACGGGCGACGTCGGAAGGCTGAGTGGAGGGATTGATCCGGGGGTGGGAGCGCAGCGACCGTTTGGCGCAGCCAAACACAGCGAGAGGAGGTGCAGCGAAGCAAACCGGAGGCGCTGCGCCCGGATCAATCCCGGAGCGAAGGGACCCCGAGCCTCAGCGAGCGGGCCGAACGTAGGAGCAAGACTTTTTGGTTACTTTTGAGGCGTTTGTCAAAAGTGACTCGCTGTAAGAGCGAAACCGCCAGCCGCAGCACCCGCAGAAACGGATATTCACTCAATCAGACAGAGCATGGTCGCCTGTCAGGGCGCCATCGCGAGCAGGCTCACTCCTACAGAAAAGCAAATCGCAGCCAACAAAAAACCCGCAGACAATCACTCATCTGCAGGTTTCCCGTTCCAGCGGAAGGAAGATCAGAAATCCTCCAACCGCCACACTTCATAAGCCGGCGTCTCGTACGGGTGACTCAACTTCAAAGCCGCCACCACATCACGAATCAACTCGTCACAAACGACAAGCTCAACCTTCCATTCCTCGACCCGCTCAACCTGCCCCGCCTCACCAATGAACGGCTGACTGCCGTCCAAAGGCCGAAACTGACCAGACCCAAGCACCTGCCAAGCACAGTGGTCATAGTCCCCGATCCGCCCACCACCGGCAGCGAATACAGCGTCCTTGACCACCTCGACATGACTGTCAGGAACAAAAAACCCGAGCTTGTACACAGGCCTCAGTTCACCCAGACGCGAGCATTACGGAACATGCGCATCCAAGGAGCATCCTCGGTCCAGTCTTCCGAACGCCACGAGTTCTGCACCGCGCGGAACACCCGCTCCGGGTGCGGCATCATGATCGTCACACGACCGTCGCGGCTGGTGAGACCGGTAATCCCGCGCGGCGAACCGTTCGGGTTGGCCGGGTAGGCTTCGGTGACCTTGCCGTGGTTGTCGACGAAACGCATCGCCACGCAACCCGACAGATCGGCTTCCAGCAGCGCTTCTTCGCTGGAGAACTCGGCATGGCCTTCACCGTGAGCGATGGCGATCGGCATACGCGAACCGGCCATGCCCTGCAGGAAGATCGAGTTCGATTCCTGGATCTGCACCATCGCCACGCGCGCTTCGAACTGCTCGGAGCGGTTGCGCACGAAGTGCGGCCAGAACTCGCTGCCCGGGATCAGCTCGTGCAGGTTGGACATCA
The DNA here is from genome assembly GCF_004683905.1 of Pseudomonas fluorescens. Lineage (NCBI taxonomy): Bacteria > Pseudomonadati > Pseudomonadota > Gammaproteobacteria > Pseudomonadales > Pseudomonadaceae > Pseudomonas > Pseudomonas fluorescens. The sequence goes on along the minus strand of NZ_CP038438.1, from coordinate 1,156,834 downwards.
TCTGGCAACCGTTGCACACGCCGAGGGTGAAGCTGTCGTTACGCTCGAAGAAGCCCTGGAACGCATCGCGGGCACGGCTGTTGAACAGCGCCGACTTGGCCCAGCCTTCACCGGCGCCGAGTACGTCGCCGTAGGAGAAGCCACCGCAGGCCACCAGGCCTTTGAACTCGTTCAGGTCGACGCGGCCGGCAAGAATATCGCTCATGTGCACGTCGATCGCGTTGAAACCGGCACGGTCGAAGGCAGCGGCCATTTCCACCTGACCGTTGACGCCTTGCTCACGCAGCACGGCAACCTGTGGGCGGATGCCTTTCTTGATGTAAGGCGCGGCGATGTCCTGGTTGACATCGAAGCTCAGCTTGACGCTCAGGCCCGGGTTGTCTTCTTCCAGCAGCGCGTCGAACTCTTGCTCGGCGCAGTCGGCGTTGTCGCGCAGACGCTGGATCTGGTAGCTGGTCTCGGCCCACTGACGTTGCAGCAGGCGACGCTGGCCTTCGAACACCGTGTCACCGTTGAAGGTGATGTTGATCTGGCCATTGTTGATCGGCTGACCGATCACCGACACGCAGTCACCCAGGCCGGCCGCGCTGAACTGCGCGAGGATGTCCGGAGTGGCGTCCTGACGAACCTGGATCACCGCACCCAGTTCTTCGTTGAACAGGATCGCGGCGATTTCTGCCGAGTTTTCGGCAACGCTGTCCAGGTTCAGGCTCAGACCGCAGTGGCCGGCGAACGCCATTTCCACCACGGAGGTCAGCAGACCACCGTCGGAACGGTCGTGGTAAGCCAGCAGGTGACCGTCGGCGTTGAGGCCCTGGATCACCGCGAAGAAGGCTTTCAGGTCTTCGGCGTCATCGACGTCCGGCGCCTGCTTGCCGAGCTTGCCGTGCACCTGAGCAAGGATCGAGGCACCCATACGGTTCTGACCGCGACCGAGGTCGATCAGGATCAGGTCGGTGGTGCCCTTGTCCATGCGCAGTTCCGGGGTCAGGGTCTGACGGATGTCAGCCACTGGGGCGAAACCGGTCACGATCAGCGACATCGGCGAGGTCACGGTTTTTTCTTCGCCGTTGTCGTTCCAGCGGGTGGCCATGGACATCGAGTCCTTGCCGACCGGAATGGTGATGCCCAGTTCAGGGCACAGTTCCATGCCCACCGCTTTCACGGTGTCGTACAGACGCGCGTCTTCGCCCGGGTGGCCGGCAGCGGACATCCAGTTCGCCGACAGTTTGATGTCGGAGATCTTGTTGATGCGCGAAGCGGCAATGTTGGTCAGGGTTTCGCCGATGGCCATGCGGCCCGACGCCGGAGCGTCCAGCAACGCCAGCGGAGTCCGCTCGCCCATCGCCATCGCTTCACCGGTGTAGACGTCGAAGCTGGTGGCGGTAACTGCGACGTCGGCCACCGGAACCTGCCATGGGCCAACCATCTGGTCACGGGCCACGAGGCCGGTGATGGTGCGGTCGCCGATGGTGATCAGGAAGCTTTTGCTCGCCACGGCCGGGTGATGCAGGACGCGCTCGATGGATTCGCTGATGTCGAGGTTCGACGGATCGAAGTCATCGCCCAGCTCGGCTTCGCGAACCACCGAACGGTGCATGCGCGGCGCCTTGCCCAGCAACACTTCCAGTGGCATGTCCACCGGGTTGTTGCCGAAGTGGCTGTCGGTCACGGTCAGTTGCGGCTCGGCAGTGGCTTCGCCGACCACGGCGAACGGGCAGCGCTCACGTTCGCAGATCGCCTTGAAGCGCTCGAAGTCGGCCGGGCCGACCGCCAGAACGTAACGCTCCTGGGATTCGTTGGACCAGATTTCGTGCGGGGCCATGCCCGGCTCGTCGTTTGGAATGTTGCGCAGTTCGAAACGGCCACCACGGTCGCCGTCGTTGACCAGTTCCGGGAAGGCGTTGGACAGACCGCCCGCACCCACGTCGTGGATGAAGCTGATCGGGTTCTTGTCGCCCAGTTGCCAGCAACGGTCGATGACTTCCTGGCAGCGACGCTCCATCTCAGGGTTTTCACGCTGTACGGAAGCGAAGTCGAGATCCGCCGAGCTGGTGCCGGTGGCCATCGAGGACGCGGCGCCGCCGCCCAGACCGATCAGCATCGCCGGGCCGCCGAGCACGATCAGCTTGGAGCCAACGACGATTTCGCCTTTCTTGACGTGTTCTTCACGGATATTGCCCATGCCACCCGCGAGCATGATCGGCTTGTGGTAACCACGAACTTCGTCACCGTGCGGAGTAGTGATCGACTGTTCGAAGGTACGGAAGTAGCCGGTCAGGGCCGGACGACCGAATTCGTTGTTGAATGCGGCGCCGCCCAGCGGGCCTTCGATCATGATGTCCAGCGCAGTAACGATGCGCTCAGGCTTGCCGTACGGCACTTCCCACGGCTGTTCGAAGCCCGGGATCTGCAGGTTGGATACGGTGAAACCGGTCAGACCAGCCTTCGGTTTGGCGCCACGACCGGTTGCACCTTCGTCGCGGATCTCGCCACCGGAACCAGTGGACGCGCCCGGGAACGGGGCAATCGCGGTCGGGTGGTTGTGGGTCTCGACCTTCATCAGAATGTGCACCGGCTCCTGCACCGCGCCGTACTGGCGGGTTTCCGGATCCGGGAAGAAGCGGCCGGCGACGTTGCCGACGATCACCGAAGCGTTGTCCTTATAAGCGGACAGCACGCCTTCGTTGTGCATCTGATAGGTGTTCTTGATCATGCCGAACAGGCTTTTTTCCTGGCTCTCGCCGTCAATATCCCAACTGGCGTTGAAGATCTTGTGGCGGCAGTGCTCGGAGTTGGCCTGGGCGAACATCATCAGTTCGATGTCGTGCGGGTTGCGCTTGAGACCGTTGAAGGCGTTGACCAGGTAATCGATCTCGTCTTCGGCCAGGGCCAGGCCCAGCTCGGTGTTGGCCTTTTCCAGCGCGGCGCGGCCGCCACCAAGAATGTCGATCGCGGTCAGCGGCTTCGGCTCGGCGTGGCTGAACAGACCGGCGGCCTGTTCCAGATTGCCCAGAACGATCTGGGTCATGCGGTCATGCAGCACGTCGGCGATTTGCTGGGCTTCGGCGTCGCTGAACTGGCCGGCCACGTAGAACGCGATGCCGCGCTCCAGGCGCTGGATCTTGCTCAGGCCGCAGTTGCGGGCGATGTCGCTGGCCTTGCTCGACCATGGCGAGATGGTGCCGAAACGCGGCAACACCAGAAACAGACGACCGGTCGGCTCTTGTACCGGAACGCTTGGGCCGTACTTCAGAAGGCGCGCAAGCACCTGCTGTTCGTCGCCGGTCAGGACGCCGGTGACTTCGGCGAAGTGAGCGAATTCAGCATACAGGCCACTGACAGCTGGAACCTTCTGGCTCAGTTGCTCAAGGAGTTTGCTGTGGCGAAAGGCAGAAAGGGCAGGAGCGCCGCGCAGGATCAACATCTTCGGGACAGCCTCGGGAAGGGGTGTGCTTTGAGGCCGTGCATTCTAGCCTAAACCGCCCTCAACATCACCCGAAACGCTACGCACGGTTGCACTCGGATATCAATCTGTGTTTCTGCCTTTGAAGTCAAATTCCGAGGGTGCACGAGCCGCGCTTATTTTTCCTGTCACAAAATGCCGTTCAGCCCCATTCCTGCGGGGTTTCGTGCGGTTTTGTGATCTCTAGCAGACAAGCCGCTCACTGTCGAGATATGGCGCCCGCAGCCGTTTGCGTATACTGCGCAGATGTTTTTCCCAACGGCTTTGCGTCCGCGGTACGCCAAATGGCTGATCGCAACCGGACTCTTCCTGATGCTCGGTGGCTGTGTTGATAAACCCAACACACTCGAGCGCGTAAAGGAGGATGGTGTGCTGCGGGTGATTACCCGTAACAGCCCCGCCACCTACTTTCAGGATCGCAGCGGTGAAACCGGCTTCGAATACGAGCTGGTGAAGCGCTTCGCCGACGATTTGGGGGTTGAACTGAAGATCGAGACCGCCGACAACCTTGATGACCTGTTCAACCAGATCGGCAAGCCGAACGGCCCGGTGCTGGCGGCGGCAGGTCTGGTCAGCAGCGAGGATCGCAAGAAGCAGGTGCGGTTCTCCCACTCCTACCTCGAAGTCACTCCGCAGATCATCTATCGCAACGGCCAGTCGCGCCCTACCGACCCGGGTGATCTGGTCGGCAAGAAAATCATGGTGCTCAAGGGCAGCACCCACGCCGAACAACTGGCGGAGCTGAAAAAGAAATTTCCGGGCATCGAATACGAAGAATCCGACGCCGTTGAAGTGGTCGACCTGTTGCGCATGGTCGATGAAGGCCAGATCGACCTGACGCTGGTCGACTCCAACGAAGTGGCGATGAACCAGGTGTACTTCACCAACATCCGCGTGGCCTTCGACCTCGGCGATGCGCGCAGCCAGAGTTGGGCGGTGGCCGCCGGCGAAGACAACAGCCTGCTCAACGAGATCAACGCCTACCTCGACAAGGTGCAGAAGAACGGCACCCTGCAGCGCCTGAAAGACCGCTATTACGGCCATGTCGATGTCCTCGGCTACATGGGCGCCACCACCTTCGCCCAGCACTTGCAGCAGCGCCTGCCCAAATACGAACAGCACTTCAAAACCTACGCCAAGAAAGAGAAAGTCGACTGGCGCCTGCTGGCGGCCATCGGTTATCAGGAATCGCTGTGGCAACCGGCAGTCACTTCGAAAACCGGCGTGCGCGGTTTGATGATGCTGACCCAGAACACCGCTCAGGCGATGGGCGTGTCGAACCGTCTCGATCCCAAGCAAAGCATCATGGGCGGCGCCAAGTACCTGGCCTACATGAAGGATCAGCTCGACGAATCGATTCAGGAGCCGGATCGCACCTGGTTTGCCCTGGCGGCGTACAACGTCGGCAGCGGTCACCTCGATGACGCACGCAAACTGGCGTCCCGCGAAGGCCTGAACCCGGACAAGTGGCTGGACGTGAAGAAGATGCTGCCGCGCCTGTCGCAGAAACAGTGGTACAGCAAGACCCGCTACGGCTACGCCCGGGGCGGCGAGCCGGTGCATTTCGTGGCGAACATCCGTCGCTACTACGACATCCTGACCTGGGTGACCCAACCGCAGCTTGAAGGCGATCAGGTGGCCGAGGGCAATCTGCATGTGCCCGGTATCGACAAGTCAAAACCGGCTCAAGAGCCTGCCCCGCTCTAACCAACAGCATAAATCCAATGTGGGAGCGGGCTTGCTCGCGAAGGCGGTGTGTCAGTCGACATATTCTTTGACTGATACACCGCCTTCGCGAGCAAGCCCGCTCCCACATTGGGTTCTGGGGTGTTGCTTAGGGCTTGGCGGCAGCCAGAATCAGCGCTTTCATCTCGGACACTGCCGACTTGAAGCCCACGAACAACGCATGCGCCACCAGCGCATGGCCGATGTTCAATTCGTTGATGCCTTTGATCGCCGCCACGGCTTCGACGTTGTGATAATGCAGGCCATGCCCGGCGTTGACGATCAGGCCCTGCGCCAGACCAAACGCTACGCCGTCGGCCACACGCTTCAATTCTTCAGCAACTTCAGTCGGGGTTTCGGCATCGGCGTAACGCCCGGTATGCAGTTCGATGGCCGGCGCACCAACGCGCTTCGACGCAGCGATCTGACGTTCGTCAGCATCGATGAACAGCGACACCTCGCTGCCGATCTTCGACAGGCGCTCGACCGCTGCCCTGATGCGTTCTTCCTGCCCCGCTACATCCAGACCGCCTTCAGTGGTCAGTTCCTGACGGGTTTCCGGGACGAGGCAGATGTGCGCCGGACGGATGCGTTCGGCGAACGCCATCATTTCTTCGGTGACGCCCATTTCGAAATTCATGCGGGTCTGCAGCACATCCTTGAGCAGCAGCACGTCGCGCTCCTGAATGTGCCGGCGGTCTTCACGCAAGTGCACGGTGATGCCGTCGGCGCCCGCCTCTTCCGCGTCCAGCGCTGCCTTGACCGGATCCGGGTAGCGTGTGCCACGGGCCTGACGCAGGGTGGCAACGTGGTCGATGTTCACGCCAAGAAGAATGCGATTGCTGGTGGTCACGGATGCGCTCCTGAAGGGAAAGATTCGGCGCACAGCATATCAGGGCTTGCGAAATAGCTCGCGGCTGACGAGGGGGCGACCGCCCAAGTGCACGGCCAGTGCCTGACGCATCAGGCGCTTGGCCGCCGACAGTGCGCCGGGCGCGGTCCAGTCGGCTTCGGCCATGGCCAGCAGCTCGGTGCCGTTGAACAGGCCCGGCTGCAACAGAAACACCCGCTCAAGTCCGGCGTCCACTTGCAGACGATACAGACCGTCCGGCGCGACCGGTTCGCTGTGGATATCGGTATTCAGGGAGAAGCCGTAACCGAGATCGTCCAACAGGCGCCATTCGAAAGAACGCAGTAGTGGCTCCAGCGGGCGACCTTCGGCCAGGGCCAGCAGTGTTGCAGCGTAATGGTCGAACACCGCCGGGTGCGGGTCTTCGGCGGGCAGCAGGCGGATCAACAATTCGTTGAGATAGAGGCCGCTGAACAGCGCCTCGCCGACCATCCAGGTCGCATTGCCGGCACTTTCCATGCGCCCGACGTTCTTCAATTCACCCTTGCCACGAAACTCGACTTCCAGCGGCACGAATGGCCGCGCCAGTGTCCCGGCCTTGCCCCGCGCACTGCGCAACACCGCCCGCAGCCGCCCTTGCGGCGTGAGGAAGTCGACCAGCGCGCTGGTTTCGCGGTAGGCGCGCGAATGCAGGACGTAGGCGAGCTGGGCGGGAGGTGGGGTTTGCGACATGGAGTTCTCGATGAAGAAACGCGGTTTTACTCACAACCCAAAACTACTGTGGGAGCGGGCTTGCTCGCGAAAGCGCTGAATCAGTCAAAGCATAGGTCGACTGACACTGCGCATTCGCGAGCAAGCCCGCTCCCACAGGGGGTTCTCCGGTGTTTCGGAAAACCGCTATTTACAGGTCGCCGTAACCCAGCGAACGCAAAGCACGCTCGTCGTCGGACCAGCCGCCCTTCACCTTGACCCACAGGTTGAGCATGATCTTGGAGTCGAACAGCAGCTCCATGTCCTTGCGCGCTTCGGTGCCGATGCGTTTGATGCGCTCGCCCTTGTCACCAATGATGATCTTCTTCTGCCCGTCACGCTCGACGAGGATCAGCGCGTGGATGTGCAGGGTCTTGCCCTGCTGCTTGAACTCTTCGATCTCGACGGTGATCTGGTACGGCAGCTCGGCGCCCATCTGACGCATGATTTTCTCGCGCACCAGTTCGGCGGCGAGGAAACGGCTGCTACGGTCGGTGATCTGGTCTTCCGGGAAGAAGTGATCGTTCTCCGGCAGGTGATCGGCGATGACCTTTTCCAGCGCGTCGAGGTTGTGCCCGTGCTGCGCGGAAATCGGGATGATCTGCGCGTTCGGCAGCTGTTCCTGCAACCACGACAGGTGCGGCATCAGCTCGGCCTTGTCTTCGATGCGGTCGGTCTTGTTCAGCGCGACGATCAGCGGGCCGGTCACGTACTGCACGCGCTCCAGCACCATCTGGTCCTCTTCGGTCCACTTGGTGCGATCAACCACGAAGATCACCACGTCGACGTCTTTCAACGCCGCCGAAGCGGTTTTGTTCATGTAGCGGTTCAGGGCCTTTTCGCCACCCTTGTGCATGCCGGGGGTGTCGACGTAGATCGCCTGCACGTCACCCTCGGTCTTGATCCCGAGCATGTTGTGGCGGGTGGTCTGCGGCTTGCGCGAGGTGATCGCGAGCTTCTGGCCGAGGATGTGGTTCAGCAACGTCGATTTGCCGACGTTGGGACGGCCGACGATGGCAACGTAGCCACAGCGAGTTGCGTTTGTATCAGTCATTGCCATTCTCCACGCCCAGGGCAATCAGTGCTGCGGCGGCCGCTACCTGTTCGGCGATACGACGGCTCACACCCTGACCTCGGCTTTTTTCATTCAATAAGACCACTTCGCACTCGACGAAGAAGGTACGGCAGTGCGGCTCACCTTGGATATCCACCACTTCGTAGCGTGGCAGTTCGCAACCGCGCGATTGCAGATGTTCCTGCAGACGGGTCTTGGGATCCTTGTTGGTGTCGACCAGCGTCAGGCCTTCGAACTCACCGGCCAGCCATGCCAGTACGCGCTCGCGAGCGACGTCCATGCCGGCATCGAGGTAGATCGCACCGATCAGCGCTTCGAGGGCATCGGCCAGAATCGATTCGCGACGGAAGCCACCGCTTTTCAGTTCGCCCGAGCCCAGACGCAGGTAGTCGCCCAAGTCGAAACCACGGGCCAGCACGGCCAGTGTCTCACCCTTCACCAGGCGTGCGCGCAAACGCGACAACTGGCCTTCGCGGGCCAGCGGGAAGCGATCGAACAGCGCCTCGCCGGCGACGAAGTTGAGGATGGCATCGCCGAGGAATTCCAGGCGTTCGTTGTTACGCCCGGCAAAGCTGCGGTGCGTGAGGGCCAGCAGCATCAGCTCCTGATCCTTGAAGGTGTAACCGAGCTGGCGCTCGAGACGGCTTAGAGAAACGCTCACGGTTTACCCACGCTGAGTTCGTGGCTGGATTCCACTGCCATCGCCGGGGTACGGCGCAGGCCTGGGACAATTAACGCTGTGTTCAAAAATGACGTCCTGAATATCGTGGCTTCATGCCCTGGTGCCGATTTGTGTCGACTCCAGAAATGCATTCGGCGCTGTGGTCAACAGCGCCGTGATTGATTACTTGATCAGGCCAACCCGCGAGAAATTCGGCAGGTGGCTGAGTTTCGGTTCCGGCCAGCTCATCCAGACAGCGAAGGCTTTGCCGACGATATTCTGGTCGGGAACCATGCCCAGCAGATCCTTGGGAATGTTCGGGTCATCCCAGTAGCGACTGTCGTTGGAGTTGTCGCGGTTGTCGCCCATCATGAAGTAGTGCCCGGCCGGCACGGTCCAGGTATGGTCCGGCGTAGCGCGGTAGCGGCTCATTTCCTTGCGGATCAGGTGCTCGGCAGCGCCGAGTTTTTCCTTGTAGAGTTCCGCGCTGCCCAGCGTGCCCGGCTCGGAGCCGACCAGTTGCTCGGCAATCGACTCGCCATTGACCAACAGACGCTTGTCGGCGGTGTAACGCACCGTATCGCCCGGCAGACCGACTACACGCTTGATGTAGTTGACGTTCGGGTCGCTCGGGTAGCGGAACACCATCACATCGCCACGCTGCGGATCACCGACTTCGATGATTTTCTTGTCGATCACCGGCAGGCGGATCCCGTAAGAAAACTTGTTCACCAGAATGAAGTCGCCCACGTCCAGAGTCGGTTTCATCGAGCCGGACGGGATCTGGAACGGTTCCACCAGGAACGAACGCAGCACCAGCACGATGAACAGCACCGGAAAGAACGACTTGCCGTATTCAACCAGCAACGGCTCTTTGTTCAGCTTCTCGACCACAACGGGCTCGGGCTGGCTGACACTGCCTTGATAAGAGGCAATGGCAGCACGCCGGCGCGGCGCCAGGAACAGCAGATCGAGCAACGCCAACAGGCCGCAGACCAACACGGCGATGACCAGCAACAGCGGGAAATTTAGTGACATAGGACCTGACTATTCCAACCTGAGCACGGCAAGGAAGGCTTCTTGTGGAATTTCCACGTTGCCGACCTGCTTCATGCGTTTCTTACCGGCCTTTTGCTTTTCAAGCAGCTTTTTCTTACGGCTTACGTCACCGCCGTAGCATTTGGCCAATACGTTCTTTCTGAGTGCCTTGACGGTGGTCCGGGCGACGATCTGACCGCCAATGGCCGCCTGGATGGCCACGTCGAACATCTGACGAGGAATCAGTTCTTTCATCTTCTCGGTCAACTGGCGACCTTTGAAGTGCGAATTGTCACGGTGCACGATCAACGCCAGGGCGTCGACCTTGTCACCGTTGATCAGCACGTCCAGTTTCACCAGATTAGCCGATTGGTAACGATCGAAATGGTAATCCAGCGAAGCATAGCCGCGGCTGGTGGATTTGAGACGGTCGAAGAAGTCCAGGACCACTTCGTTCATCGGCAGGTCGTAAGTGACCTGCACCTGATTGCCGAGGAACAGCATGTCAACCTGTACGCCGCGCTTCTCGATGCACAGGGTGATGACGTTGCCCAGGTGTTCCTGCGGAACCAGGATGTTGGCGCGCACGATTGGCTCGCGCATGTCTTCGATGGCCGACACATCCGGAAGTTTGGACGGGTTGTCGACGTAAATCGTTTCACCGGTTTTCAGCACCAGCTCGAAAATTACCGTTGGCGCGGTGGTGATCAGATCCAGGTCGTATTCGCGCTCGAGGCGCTCCTGGATGATCTCCATGTGCAGCATGCCGAGGAACCCGCAACGGAAGCCGAAGCCCAGTGCGTCGGAGCTTTCCGGGGTGTACTGCAGCGACGAGTCGTTCAGGGTCAGTTTCTGCAGCGCTTCGCGGAAGTCCTCGAAGTCGTCGGAGCTGACCGGGAACAGACCGGCGTAAACCTGTGGCTGGATGCGTTTGAAGCCGGGCAGTACCGGTACATCTGGAGTCGAGCTCAGGGTCAGGGTGTCACCGACCGGTGCACCGTGAATGTCCTTGATGCTGGCGATGATGAAGCCCACTTCGCCAGCCTTGAGGTCAGCGGTAGCAGTGTGCTTCGGATTGAATACACCAACGCTGTCGACCAGGTGGATCTTGCCGGTGGATTTCACCAGGATCTTGTCGCCCTTCTTCACGCGGCCATGACGCACGCGCACCAGGGAGACAACGCCCAGGTAGTTGTCGAACCAGGAGTCGATGATCAGCGCTTGCAGCGGATCTTCGATGTTGCCGGTCGGCGCAGGAATGGTCGCGACCAGACGCTCGAGCACTTCGTCGACACCCAGGCCGGTCTTGGCGCTGCAGGTGACGGCGTCGGTGGCGTCGATGCCGATGATCTTCTCGATCTCGTCCTTGACGCGGTCCGGCTCGGCCTGTGGCAGGTCGATCTTGTTCAGCACCGGCATGACCTCGAGGCCTTGCTCGATGGCGGTGTAGCAGTTGGCCACGGACTGGGCTTCAACACCCTGACCGGCATCGACCACCAGCAACGCCCCTTCACACGCGGCCAGGGAACGGCTGACTTCGTAGGTGAAGTCGACGTGGCCCGGGGTGTCAATGAAGTTCAGCTGGTAGGTGACGCCATCTTTGGCTTTGTAATAGAGGGTAACGCTGTGGGCCTTGATGGTGATCCCGCGTTCGCGCTCCAGATCCATGGAATCCAGTACCTGGGCTTCCATTTCACGCTCGGCCAGGCCACCGCACATCTGGATGAAACGGTCAGCCAGCGTCGACTTGCCATGGTCAATGTGGGCGATGATGGAGAAATTGCGGATATGACTCAAATCACTCACGGATCAACACTCAAAAAGGCTGCAGGCTTGGCCCGCCGAAAAATAGCCGGGAATTGTACCTGATACACGGCGCAAGCGTCACGTTCGCCTGTCACCCCGATTGCATACGAAAACGCCCCGATCTGTCGACCGAGGCGTTTTCGCGGTTAAAGCGTTGGCAACAACGCGGCCATCAGCCGGCCCGTCGCAGCAACCACACACCCGCCAGCGCACAGACCGTGGCTGGCACCAGCACCGCGAACAGCGGCGAGAAACCGAACACCAGGCTCGATGGGCCAAGCAGATCCTGGACGATGCGGAAGGTGAAGCCCACCAGCACACCGGTGAACACTCGCTGACCGAGGGTGACCGAGCGCAACGGACCGAAGATGAAGGAGATCGCCATCAGCACCAGCGCGGCGGTGACCAGCGGCTGCAACACCTTGACCCAAAATGCCAGCCAATAGCGGCCATTGCTCAGGCCTTGATCCGCCAGGTAGTGGATGTAGCCCCACAGACCGGAAATCGACAGCGACTCAGGCGCCATCACCACCGTGTTGAGCAATTGCGGGCTCAGCGATACGTCCCACTCCTCGCTCGGCGCATTCACCACTTCGGTGCTGCGCTCGTGGAAGACCGTGGTGGTCACGTCGCTGAGCAGCCAGCGCTTGCCGTCGAACTCCGCACGCTTGGCGAAGCTGGAGCTGAGCAGGTGGCGCTCTTTGTCGAAGTGATAGCGGGTCACCCCATACAACAGGCCGTCGGGTTGCACGGCGTTGATATGGATGAATTCCTCACCCTGACGGTGCCACATGCCGTGCTTGGCGCTCTGCGCGTCGCCGCTGCCTTGCGCCAACGAGCGATTGGCCTGGGCCATGCTTTCGGTGGCCGGGGCCACGTATTCGCCGATCAGCACGCCAGCCAGCATCAGCACCAGCATTGGCTTCATGACGGCCCAGACGATGCGCCCGATGGACACACCTGCGGCACGCATGACCGTCAGTTCGCTGCTGCTGGCCAGACTGCCGAGGCCGATCAGACAGCCGATCAGCGCGGCCATCGGCAGCATTTCGTACAGGCGACGCGGCGCGGTGAGCAGGACGAAGCTCAGCACATCGGTCAGCGTGTAGGTATCGCTGACGTCGCTCATCTCGTCGATGAAGGCAAACAGGGTCGCCAGACCCAGAATGATCGCCAGCACGGCGATGATCGCCACGAATACGCTGCTGCCGATGTAGCGGTCGAGTTTAACCACGGGCCACCTCCAGCGCAGCGCTGCGACGGCTGGCCAGCTTCAGGCGCAACGGCTCCCAGTACAGCAGGCCGAGACCGATGACCAGGAATATCCCGTGCACCCACCACAGTCCCAGCGCAGCTGGAATCTTGCCTTTTTCGAGGGCGCCGCGGGCGGCAATCAGGATGGTCAGGTAAGCCATATAAAGAAGAATCGCCGGCAGCAGCTTCAGGAAACGGCCCTGACGCGGATTGACCCGCGACAGCGGCACCGCCATCAGGGTCACGATGAACACCAGCAACGGCAGGGAAATCCGCCATTGCAGTTCGGCCTTGGAACGCTCGTCGTCGGCGCCCAGCAGGGTCGAAGTCGGGATCGCGTCACGGTCGGTGACTTCGTCACTGGCATCCGGTTTTGGCAGCAATACGCCGTAGGTGTCGTATTTGATCGCGCGGTAATCGGCCTGACCCGGGCTGCCGTCATAGCGATAGCCGTTGTGCAGGATCAGATAGCGGTTGCCGTCCGAGTGAACTTCCTGGCGGCCTTTTTCGGCCACCAGCACGGAAATCCCGCGGTCCTTCTGATCGGAGCCGAGGTTTTTCTGCGAGATGAACACGCCACCGAGGTTGACGCGATCGTCGGTCAGGCTTTCGGTGTAGGTCACCCGAGTGCCGTCACGCAACGCCTGGAAACGGCCAGGTTCGAGGGTATCGAATTCGGTCAGGGCGTCCTGCTTGTTCAGCAGCAGCTGGAACTGGTTGGCGCCCTGCGGGGCCAGACTCAGGCTCAGCCACGCCACCACCAGTGCCACCAGCGTCGCCGGGAACAGAGTCATGCGCAGCAGACGCTGCTGACTCATGCCGGTGGCCGAGAGCACGGTCATTTCGCTTTCGAGGTACAGCCGGCCGTAAGCCAGCAGGATCCCGAGAAACAGACCCAACGGCAGGATCAGTTGCATGAAACCCGGCAGACGGTAACCCATGATCAGGAACAGCGATCCCGGATCGAGTTGGCCCGCAGCGGCCTGGGCAAGGTATTTGATGAAGCGACCGCTCATGATGATGACCAGCAGCACGGCGCTGACGGCGCTCAGGGTCAACATCACTTCACGGGACAGATAACGGAAGACGATCAAACCAGACACTCCAGGGTTGTCAGGCTAAGGCGGCCAAACAAGCAAACGTTTCGAGCGACCCGCAAGGCAGAGCCGTCGAAAAAAGATGCGGCATTATCCTGTGATTGAGGGCGCCTGTCACTGCGCACACTCACCCAAGCGTAGATTCCGTTGAAGATCGCACAACCGAGGGTTGTCAGGCGCGGTGAGCGAGGTTCAAACTGCCGCCTTCGTCGCAGGCACAGACCTGCGCCTCTTCTATCTATAAGCAGGCGACTGCGGACACCGTCGAACGCCTGTGTGTTGACCATTCATTCAGGGATCCGGACATGGAACTGGTTGTAAAAAGCGTTAGCCCAGAAACGTTGAAAACCGCCACCCTGGTGGTTGCCGTCGGCGAAGGCCGCAAACTCGGCGTCGCCGCCAGACAGGTCGACGAGCTGAGCGGTGGCGCGATCAGCGCCGTGCTCAAGCGTGGCGATCTGGCCGGCAAGGTCGGTCAGAGCCTGCTGCTGCACAGCCTGCCGAACCTGAAAGCCGAGCGCGTGCTGCTGGTCGGCGTGGGCAAGGATGAAGAACTGGGCGACCGTCCGTTCCGTAAAGTCGTGGCTGGCATCCTCAATACCCTGAAAGGTCTGGGTGGCAGCGATGCCGTGCTGGCCCTGGATGAAATCATCGTCAAGAACCGCGACAGCTACGGCAAGACCCGTCTGCTGGCGGAAACCCTGGTGGACGGCGAATACACCTTCGACCAGTTCAAGAGCCAGAAAGCCGAACCGCGCGCCCTGAAAAAAATCACCCTGCTGACCATCAAGGCTGCTCAGGCTGAAGTGCAGCGCGCCGTGAACCACGCTACGGCAATCGCCAACGGCATGGCCTTCACCCGCACCCTGGGCAACCTGCCGCCGAACATCTGCCACCCGACGTTCCTTGGCGAGCAAGCCAAGAACCTCGGCAAAGAGTTCAAGGATCTGAAAGTCGAAGTCCTCGACGAGAAGAAGATCAAATCCCTGGGCATGGGCTCGTTCTACGCCGTCGGCCAGGGCAGCGCCCAGCCGCCGCGCCTGATCGTCATGCAATACAACGGTGGCAAGAAGTCCGAGAAGCCTTACGCGCTGGTCGGCAAAGGCATCACCTTCGACACCGGCGGCATCAGCCTCAAGCCGGGCGCCGGCATGGACGAAATGAAGTACGACATGGGTGGCGCGGCCTCTGTGTTCGGTACCCTGCGTGCCGTGCTCGAACTGAAACTGCCGATCAATCTGGTGTGCATCCTCGCCTGCGCGGAAAACATGCCGAGCGGCAATGCTTCGCGTCCGGGCGACATCGTCACCACCATGAGCGGCCAGACCGTGGAAATCCTCAACACCGACGCCGAAGGCCGTCTGGTGCTGTGCGACGCCCTGACCTACTCCGAGCGCTTCAAGCCACAAGCGGTGATCGACATCGCCACCTTGACCGGTGCCTGTGTGGTTGCACTCGGTGCACACACGTCTGGCTTGCTGGGCAACAACGACGAGCTGATCGAGCAACTGCTCAGCGCCGGCAAAGCTGCTGACGACCGCGCCTGGCAACTGCCGCTGTTCGACGAATACCAGGAGCAACTGGACAGCCCGTTCGCCGACATCGCCAACATTGGCGGGCCGAAGGCCGGCACCATCACCGCCGCGTGCTTCCTGTCGCGCTTCACCAAGAACCTCAACTGGGCGCACCTGGACATCGCGGGCACCGCGTGGACCAGCGGCGGCAAGGACAAGGGCGCCACCGGCCGTCCGGTTCCGCTGCTGACCCAATACCTGCTGGACCGCGCCAAAGCCTGAAACCGATGAACCTGGGCGGCGTCACTTTGCGGTGACGCCGCTCAAGGCTCAGGGAACCGCAATGACCAAAGTCGACTTCTATATCCTGCCCAGCGCCGATCCTTCGGCTCGCCTGGACTTTGCCTGCAAGCTCACTGAGAAAGCCTGGCGCATGGGCCACCGCATCTACCTGCATTGCAGCGATGCTGCTCAGCGTGACGATCTCGATGCGCGCCTGTGGGCGTTCAAGGGCGAAACGTTCGTACCGCACGGCCCTGCCGAGAGCGAGCCGGATGGTTTGATCGTGCTGGGACTGGGCGCTGACTGCGGCGAGCATCAGGATCTGCTGGTCAACCTCGACCTGAAAATCCCGGCTTTCGCCAGCCAATTCGCCCGCGTGGCGGAAGTGGTGGTGGAAGATCCGGCGATTCGCGCGGCGGCACGGGAGAGTTTCCGTTTCTACCGCGAACAGGGCTATCCTCTGCAAGATCACCGTTTACAGCGACTCTGAGTACGCCGATGGACACTCCAAAACCGCTGCAAAAGCCTGCACACCTGTTGGACGATCTCGAATCGATCCGCCAGTTGCTCGGCGATGACAACCTGCAACCGCCACTGCTGACCGACACGGTCGATGACGGTGAACAGGAACAGATTCCGATGCTGTTCGAGGCCGTCGACGCCACGCCGCCCGCCATCGAACCGCCCCAAGCTCCGGCCCCGGTGCCTGCTGCCAAACCGGCAGCACCTGTGGATAAAGGCCCGGACGCCCTGCTGCACCTCGATAGCGAACTGCGCGCCGCCGCGCAATTGATCATGCAGGACGTGATCGACGACTTCGCGCCGCACATCGAAACCGAAATCAAACGCCGCCTCGAGGCGCGGATGGAACGGCTTTTGAGCCAATACGAATAAGCCGGAGGATCCCCTTGTGGCGAGGGGATTTATCCCCGATCGGCTGCGCAGCAGTCGTGAACCCCGAAAATACGCAGCGTAAATGAAATATTGGAGCTGCTGCGCGGCCCATCGGGGATAAATCCCCTCACCACAAGGCTCCCCCCAACATTAGTGTCCGCCCAGCCTCCCCCCCGCTCGCCCTCGGCCCCATGCCCCGCTATACTTCCCGGCTTTTCCTGAATAAATGCCAATAGGGTCCCGCCGCGCATGGATAAGACCTACCAGCCGCACGCCATTGAAACTTCCTGGTACAACACCTGGGAGTCCGAGAACTATTTCGCACCGCAAGGCGCGGGCGATTCCTACACCATCATGATCCCGCCGCCAAACGTCACCGGCAGCCTGCACATGGGTCACGGTTTCAACAACGCGATCATGGACGCCCTGATCCGTTTCCGCCGCATGCAGGGTCGCAACACCCTGTGGCAGCCGGGCACCGACCACGCCGGTATCGCCACGCAGATGCTGGTGGAGCGTCAACTGGAAGCCACCGGCCAGAACCGCCATGACCTGGGCCGCGAGAAATTCCTCGAGAAAGTCTGGGAGTGGAAGGATCAGTCCGGCGGCAACATCAGCCGTCAGATCCGCCGCCTCGGTTCGTCCGTGGACTGGAGCCGCGAGCGCTTCACCATGGACGACGGTCTCTCGGAAGCGGTTAAAGAAGCCTTCGTACGCCTGCACGAAGACGGCCTGATCTACCGCGGCAAGCGTCTGGTCAACTGGGACACCAAGTTGCACACGGCGATTTCCGACCTCGAAGTGGAAAACCACGACGAGAAAGGTTTCCTGTGGAACCTCAAGTACCCGCTGGCCGACGGCGCGAAAACCGCTGAAGGCAACAATTTCCTGATCGTCGCGACCACCCGTCCGGAAACCATGCTCGGCGACTCCGCCGTCGCGGTTAACCCGAACGACGAACGCTACAAAGCCCTGATCGGCAAGTTTGTCGAGCTGCCACTGGTTGGCCGCCGCATCCCGATCATCGCCGACGATTACTGCGATCCAGAGTTCGGCACCGGTTGCGTGAAGATCACCCCGGCCCACGATTTCAACGACTACGAAGTCGGTAAGCGCCACAACCTGCCGCTGCTGAACATCTTCGACAAGAACGCCAACGTGCTGCCCGCAGCCCAGGTGTTCAACCTCGACGGCACGTTGAACGACAGCATCGATGGCCAGATCCCGGCCCAGTACGCCGGTCTCGAGCGTTTCGAAGCGCGCAAGCAGATCGTCGCGGCGTTCGACGCCGCCGGCCTTCTGGTCAGCGTCGACGATCACAACCTGAAAGTGCCGAAAGGCGACCGTTCCGGCACCGTGATCGAGCCGTGGCTGACCGACCAGTGGTACGTTTCCACCAAGCCGCTGGCTGAGCCGGCGATTGCTGCCGTTGAAGACGGCCGTATCCAGTTCGTGCCGAAGCAGTACGAAAACATGTACTTCTCGTGGATGCGCGACATCCAGGACTGGTGCATCAGCCGTCAGCTGTGGTGGGGCCATCGGATTCCGGCCTGGTACGACGAGTCGGGCAAGGTCTACGTCGGTCGCGACGAAGCCGAAGTGCGGGCCAAGCACAACCTCGGCCCGGACGTTGCGCTGCAACAGGACAACGACGTGCTCGACACCTGGTTCAGTTCGGGGCTGTGGACGTTCTCCACCCTCGGTTGGCCGGAAAAGACCGAGTTCCTGAAAAAATTCCACTCCACCGACGTGCTGGTCACCGGTTTCGACATCATTTTCTTCTGGGTTGCCCGGATGATCATGCTGACGATGCACCTGATCAAGAACGAGGACGGCACCCCGCAGGTGCCGTTCAAGACCGTTTACGTGCACGGCCTGGTGCGTGATGGCCAGGGCCAGAAGATGTCCAAGTCCAAGGGCAACGTCCTGGACCCGCTGGACATCATCGACGGTATCGAGCTGGAAGCACTGGTGCAGAAGCGCACCTCCGGCATGATGCAGCCGAAACTGGCGAAGAAGATCGAGAAACAGACCCGCGACGAGTTCGCCGACGGCATCGCCAGTTACGGCACCGACGCCCTGCGCTTCACCTTCTGCTCGCTGGCGTCCACCGGTCGCGACATCAAGTTCGACATGGGCCGCGTCGAAGGCTATCGCAATTTCTGCAACAAGATCTGGAACGCCGCGCGTTATGTTCTGGACAAGGGCGAAGACTGCGGCCAGAACGGCGAAGCCTACGAGCTGTCGCTGGCGGATCGCTGGATCATCTCGCAGCTGCAACGCACCGAAGCCGAAGTGACCCGTCAACTGGATCAGTTCCGTTTCGACCTCGCCGCGCAAGCGCTGTACGAGTTCATCTGGAACCAGTACTGCGACTGGTACCTGGAACTGTCCAAGCCAGTGCTGTGGGACGAAAACGCGCCGGTCGAGCGTCAGCGCGGCACCCGTCGCACGCTGGTGCGCGTGCTGGAAGTGGCGCTGCGTCTGGCGCATCCGTTCATGCCGTTCATCACTGAAGAAATCTGGCAGCGCATCGCGCCGCTGGCCGGCATTCAGGGCAAGACGATCATGCTGCAGCCTTGGCCGGTGGCCAACGAGGAGCGCATCGATCCGGCCGCCGAAGACGACATCGAGTGGCTCAAGGGCCTGATGCTCGGCACGCGCAACATCCGTGGCGAAATGAACATCGGCCCGGGCAAACCGCTACCGATCTACTTGAAGAACGTCAGCGCTGAAGATCAGCGTCGTCTGACCGAGAACGAAGCACTGCTGAAGAAGCTGGCGCGTCTGGAGTCGATCACCGTTCTGGCCGCTGGCGAAGAAGCGCCGCTGTCCGCCACCGCTCTGGTGGGTGAGATGGAAGTGCTGGTGCCGATGGCCGGCCTGATCGACAAGGGCGCCGAGCTGGCACGTCTGGATAAGGAAATCCTGCGTCTGCAGGGCGAAGTCCAGCGGGTTGGCGGCAAGCTGTCGAACGCCGGTTTCGTTGACAAGGCCCCGGCCGAAGTCATCGAGAAGGAACGCGCCAAACTGGCCGAGGCTGAACAGGCCCTGGGCAAGCTGGCCGAGCAGCACGCGCGGATTTCCAGCCTGTAAGGGCAAGCCGCAATGAAAAAGGGAGGCCCGCAACGGCCTCCCTTTTTTATTCAAGAATCGCTACAAATCCCCTGTGGGAGCGGGCTTGCTCGCGAATGCGGTGTGTCAGTCGACAAATCTGCCGGATGTGTAACCGCCTTCGCGAGCAAGCCCGCTCCCACAGTTTGAACGGTGTTGCCTTTAGATGTGGGACAATACCCGCCACTTTCAGCCATACCCGAATCGATCACACCCATGAACGCCCCCCGCACACCCAAACCTGCGCGCAAGAAGCCTGATGCCGCGACCCCGGCCAAAGCCGTCGAGCCGCGTGAAAAGGCCAGCCTGCACCCGCGCAATCGCCACCAGGGTCGCTACGACTTCCCGGCGCTGATCAAGACCACGCCGGAACTGGCGAAATTCGTGATCACCAACCCGTACGGCAAGGAAAGCATCGACTTCGCCAGCCCCGATGCGGTGCGGGTGTTCAACCGGGCGCTGCTCAAGGCGTTCTATGGCATCGAGCATTGGGACATTCCGGCGGATTATCTGTGCCCACCGGTCCCGGGCCGTGCCGATTACGTGCATTTCCTCGCCGACCTGCTGGCGAGCATGAACGACGGCAAGGTGCCGCGCGGTGCGATCGTCAACGTGCTGGATATCGGCATGGGCGCCAACTGCGTTTATCCGCTGATTGGTAACAGCGAATACCGCTGGCACTTCCTCGGTTCGGAAATCGACCCGACCGCCGTGGCTGCCGCCCGAGCCATCGTCCAGTCCAACGGGCTGAACAAAGTGATCCAGCTGCGCCAGCAGGAAAACCGCAAGCACATCCTGATCGGCTTGCTGGAGCCGGGCGAGCGCTTTGACCTGACCATGTGCAACCCGCCGTTCCACGCTTCGATGGAGGAAGCGACCAAGGGCAGCGAGCGCAAATGGCGCGCACTGGGCAAGGCCGATCCAAAACGCAAACTGCCGGTGCTGAACTTCGGTGGTCAGTCGGCCGAGCTGTGGTGTGAGGGCGGTGAAGCGCGTTTCGTGACGCAACTGATCGCCGAGAGCGCGAACTTCCAGCACAAGGTGCTGTGGTTCAGCACGCTGGTGTCGAAAGCCTCGAACCTGCCCGCCATCGAAACCGCGCTGAAGAAGGCCGGCGTGCTGGAAAGCCAGGTGGTGGAGATGTCGCAAGGGCAGAAACAGAGCCGCTTCGTGGCCTGGACCTTCCAGACCAAGTCCGAGCAGCAGATCTGGCGTCGCGAGCGCTGGGTTCGCTGACACTGAGCTACTTGTGGGAGCGGGCTTGCTCGCGAAAGCGGTGTATCAGCCGACATCAAGGTGACTGACACACCGCTATCGCGAGCAGGCTCACTCCTACAAAGGTTCGAGGTGCATCGCCAAATCGCAGACACAAAAAAACCGTGCCCGGATCGCTCCGGTGCACGGTTTTTTTATCGCTGCGTCTTACTTGTTCACAGCGTCGGTCAGGCCTTTGGCCACAACCAGCTTGATCACTTTCTTGGCAGGGATTTCGATGGCAGCGCCAGTCGAAGGGTTACGGCCAGTGCGGGCAGGACGCTCGGTCACTTTCAGCTTGCCGATACCTGGCAAGGTGATTTCGCCGCCGTTTTCCAGCTGATCGGCAACGATTTGGCCCAGTTGGTCCAGAGCGTTACGCGCGGTGGTTTTCGGCGCGTCGATAGCTTCAGCGATGTCGGCGATCAGTTGGTCTTTAGTAAGAGCCATGTAGTGTTCCTTCCCTATCAAATTCATATGGATTGCAGAGTGCAGTGTCAGCCATCGAGCCCGATCTTCTGGATCTGGCACCCTCGGCGATAACCACGACGAGTCGGGTTATAGATGCCGAAATCAGGGTTTGGTTCGACCTGACAAATGCTGATTGCACGCTTAACGCAGTGACTTCGCGTAAGACCGGGCAAAACTAGCACAGAGACGGGGAAATATCCGCCTCTAGCTACCCATTTGGTCAGGTTTATTGCTCTAAATCGGTAAAAAACTGCATAAGGGCACCCACCCGCCCTGGATTTGCCCTTCACCCCGCGCCAAAACCAGTGGTTGCGGTACACTGGGCGCTTTTTCGGGGGAGCCTGCCCTCCTCCCTTCCACCAGCCGAGAAGCCCATGCCGATCCGTCATTGCATCGTCCACCTGATCGACAAAAAACCCGACGGCACGCCCGCAGTTCTGCACGCCCGTGACTCCGAACTGGCTGAGTCCGCGGCCATCGAGAACATGCTCGCCGACCTCAACGAGAGCTACAACGCCAAACAGGGCAAAGCCTGGGGCCTGTTCCACCCGGAATCCGGTGCGTTCCCGTTCAGCGGCTGGCTGAAGGAATACATGGAAGGCGGCAAGGACTTCGCCGCGTTCAGCAAGGTTGCGGTCGAGCATCTGCAGAAGCTGATGGAAGAGTCGAACCTGTCGGTCGGCGGCCACGTGCTGTTCGCCCACTATCAGCAAGGCATGACCGACTACCTGGCGATCGCCCTGCTGCACCACAGTGAAGGTGTGGCGGTGACCGATGAGCTGGACGTGACCCCGTCGCGTCACCTCGACCTCGGCCAATTGCACCTGGCGGCGCGGATCAACGTCTCCGAGTGGCAGAACAACAAGCAGTCCAAGCAGTACATCTCGTTCATCAAGGGCAAGAACGGCAAGAAGGTTTCGGAATACTTCCGCGACTTCATCGGCTGCCAGGAAGGCGTCGATGGCCCGGGCGAGACCCGCACCCTGCTCAAGGCCTTCAGCGACTTCGTCGAGAGCGAAGACTTGCCGGAAGACTCCGCCCGCGAGAAAACCAAGACCCTGGTCGATTACGCCAGCAGCCAGGCCAAGCTCGGCGAGCCGATGGGCCTGGAAGAGCTGTCGGAGCTGATCGATGAAGAACGGCCGAAAGCCTTTTACGATCACATCCGCAACAAGGACTATGGCCTGTCGCCGGAGATTCCGGCAGACAAACGCACCCTTAACCAGTTCCGCCGCTTCACCGGCCGCGCCGAGGGTCTATCGATCAGCTTTGAAGCGCACCTGCTGGGCTCGAAGATCGAGTACGACGAAGAGGCTGGCACCCTGATCATCAAGGGCCTGCCGACCTCGCTCACTGATCAGCTCAAGCGCCGCAACTGATGCTGGGCAATGTGCTGAAGAACGTCGCGCTGGTTCTGCTGGTGGTGGTGGTCTATCAGAACTGGGGCAAGATCGAGCGGGTGTTCAACCCGTCGCAGATGGTCTCTGAGCAGACGCGAGCGCAGGCCCGTGTCGTGCTGTATTCCACCGACTGGTGCGGCTACTGCAAGCAGACCAGGCGCTTTCTCGACAGCAAGGGGATTTCTTTCAAGGAATTCGACATCGAGAAGGACGCCGAGGCGCGCAAGGCGTATGAGGCGCTGGGTGGACGCGGGATTCCGCTGATCGACGTGAATGGCACGTTGATTCGCGGATTCGACCCGGACGAAATCCTCGCTGCCCTGAAATAACACAGCTCCTCTGTGGTGAGGGGATTTATCCCCGATCGGCGGCGAAGCCGTCGCAAAATCTGCATGGTAAAGCGTGCAGTTTTTTGGGGGCGCTTCGCGCCCCATCGGGGATAAATCCCCTCACCACAATTGCGCCCCTCCCCTCAAGCAGAGGCTACTTGCTGATCAGCGAGCTTCGATGCGGAATCCAAAGCGCGGGAAGTGCACGTGCACCACGCCGCCACGCGGGTCTTCGCGGCGCAGGATCAGCTCTTCGCGGCCAGCAAACAGCAACTCACCCACCACCGGATCAACCCCGTAGTCTGTTGCGGCAATCGCCACCTGCTGCCCGGCCTTGAAACCGTTCGGATCGACAAACTGCTCATCCGGCAACGCCGCCGGCGTCGAACTGCGCGCGACTTCCAGCGCCTCCTCGGCAGTCATCTCACTCGCGTCACCATGACCAAAGCCCAGCACACGCCCCAGCCAGGCAGTCACGGCTGGATATTCATCGACCAACGGCGCAGTGACGTGCGTCGCCTTGAGGAACCACAGTGGATGCGCCAGGGCGAAGTCGGCAATCGACGGTTCACCGAACAGGAAGTCGCCCTGCTCGCGCTGCAACTGCTGCTCCAGCCGCGCCATGATCGTTGGCCATTGATGCTTGGCCTGCTCGGCCGACAGCCGCGTGGCGCTGCCGCCACTGAACAGCCCGGCACGGTCAACGATAAACGCCTTGATCGCTTCCGGCGGCAACTTGCCGAAACGCACGGCCACCGACTCCGGCTGGAACACCAGGCTGACCGCGTGCTGGAACACCACCGAATCGGCCCAAGCGGCGAAGCTGGCGCTGGTCATTTCCTGGCCTTCCGGGAAAAACGCCGGCAGGGCTTTTTCCTGCTCCAGACGACGGGCAATCAACGATGTGTCGCAATAGATGTCGGCGCCGATCTGCAACACCGGGGTCTTGCGGTAGCCGCCAGTCAGCGCGGTCAGATCCGGCTTGGGCATCACCGGCGAAATGTGCACCGAGCGCCAGGATAAGCCTTTGAAGCCCAACAGCAGACGAGCCTTTTCGGCAAATGGAGAGGTCGGGTAATGATGCAGAATCAACTCGGACATGCTCGGCTCCGCCGCACAGAAAGTGAGTCCGCAGCTTAGCGTGCATTTGGTTAGCAGCCTACAGATCTGCCTGATGGGAACCGATCAGTCAGATTGATAAGACGCGACCAGACATTCCTTGGCGCTCTTGCGCAGCTTTTTGATCAGCCGTTCCTGACGCAACGCGTCGCTCTTGTCGCGGCAACGCTCGGTGTAGACCAGCGCCATCGCCGGGCTGGACAGGAAGAAGCGCGCGCCCTTGCCGCTTTGATGCTTGGCGAAGCGGCGCACCGGGTCGTCGCTGATCCCGCAATACAGCGAACCGTTGGCCGCGCGCACGAGGTAGACGAACCAGGACTTGCTCACTGGCTCGACGACTTCAACCGGTTTTTCGCTGAGGCTGGTCACTTCGGGATCTGGACGTGTAGGAAACAGGCCGCGATCTTATCAGCGAGCGGCCTGAAATGCCTTCAGACCTTTCAGCGCCTGCGCCCGGACCGCGTTGCGCACCAGCGGTGTCCAGCCCAGCAGCAGGCCTTTGAAACCCAACGCCTGCCGCGACCAGCGCCACAGGTCGAAGTGGTCGTGGTGCTCGCAGATCTTGCCGTCGCGAAAGACGAAGCGCGCCTGGATATCGTTGATTACCACGTTGCCGGTCTGGCTGAACAGGTAAGTCGCCACCCAGTGCGCGCCGCCGCTGCGCTCGTCGGCGCGGACATTGTCGAAAGTCAGGGAGAAGTCCTTGGCGCGGGTGGTGAGCATGCGCCACATGTCGCCGGCATCGCGCCCGCGCAGTTCACCGAAGGCCGGATCGCTGAACACCACATCGTCGGTATAGCAGGCGGCCATGGCCTCGGCGTCGAGGCGCTGGAAGGCCTGGTAGAAGCGAGTGATCAGGGCGGCGTGGGCTTCGCTCATGGGCAAACTCCGGAAATGGACAGATTGCCAGCACGATAAGCTGCAAATCGCAGAAACACTATCGGCATTCGCAAAGCGAATATCAGCCGCACACAGAACCACTGTAGGAGTGAGCCTGCTCGCGATAGCGGTGTATCAGTCAGCGCAATGTTGACCGACACACCGTTATCGCGAGCAGGCTCACTCCTACAAGTTGAACCGTGTCAGAGCTTTTCGCTTTGCACTTGCACGTACAGCGCCCGGCCGGCACCAAGGCCGGCAATGATCGCACCGGTGCCAATGATGCCGAAGATCCAGCCCACGGCATTCCAGCCGCCGGTCCAGTCATGCACCACGCCGACCGCGAACGGCCCCATCGACGCCAGGGTGTAGCCGAAGCCCTGGGACATGCTCGACAGGTTCGCCGCCACATGCGAATCCCGCGAGCGCAGCACGATCAGGGTCAGCGCCAGGCTGAACGTACCGCCCTGCCCCAGCCCCAGCAGAATCGCCCAGCCCCAGAGCCCTTCAATCGGTGCATACAGGCAACCGAACAGACCACCGAGGGTCAGCGCCATCACCACCACGATCGCCAGGCGCTGGTCCTTGCCACGGGTCGCCAGCCACGGCGCCGCCAGCGAACTGGCGAGCTGGATGATCACCGAACCGGACAGCACCAGGCCGGCCTGGGTCGGAGTCAGGCCACGACCGATCAGGATCGACGGCAACCAGCCGAACACGATGTACGCCAGCGACGATTGCAGGCCCATGTACAAAGTCACTTGCCACGCCAGTGGATCGCGCAGCAGACCTTTCACCCGATAGGCGACGTTGTGCGCGCCGTGTTTCTGCCCGACTTGCGGCAGCCAGAACAGCGCCGCCACCAGCGCCGGGATTACCCAGAAGCCCAGGCCCAGTGCCCAGCTGTGGTCGAAGTGTTCGCTCAACGGCACGGTCGAACCCGCCGCCATCGCGGCGCCCAGGCACAGGGCCATGGTGTACACGCCGGTCATGGTTCCGGCGTGTCTGGCGAAGTCGCGTTTGACGATGCCCGGCAGCAGCACGCCGATAATGCCGATGCTCGCACCGCCAAGCACGCTACCTGCAAACAGCCCGATCTCACCGAAGTTGCTGCGCACAATAATCCCGGCGGCCAGGGTCAGCAGAATCCCCAGCACCACCCGCTCAGCGCCGAAACGCCGCGCCAGAATCGGCGCCAGCGGCGCGAACAGTCCCAGGCACAACACCGGCAACGTGGTCAGCAAACCGGCCTGAGCCGCAGACAGACCAAGGCTTTTCGACACTTCGCTGAGCAGCGGCGCCATGCTCGACAGCGCAGGGCGCAGGTTCAGCGCCACCAGAATCAGCCCCAGCAGCAACAGCCACGGCCGGCGCACCAGCGGATGGCTTTGCTGCACTTGCTCGTCATCGGCCTCGGCGTCGATCAGCAGCTCTTCGAGCTCCGCCGTGCGCTTGGGGGTTGAAAAGTTTTTCTCGCTTTCAAGGTTCATTGATCAACTGCCTCGATATGGCTTTGGCCCGTTCCGGGTCGCGTTGTTCGACGGCATCGAGCAACTCGATGTGCAGGTCGAACACTTCCTGACGGCGCGGGACGATGTTCAGCGTCTGGCGCAATTGCGCGCCGACGATGCTGGAGAAATAGCGATACAACTCGCTGAGGGTGGGGTTGTGCGCGGCGTCCACCAGACGGCGGTGGAACACCAGATCGCAGGCAATGTAAGTGTCGAGATCGCCGTGGTAGTGACTGCCGCTGGTGCCGAGCGCTTCGCGCAGCGCGAGCAGGTCTTCATCGGTGCGACGCAGCGCGGCCAGGCCAATGGCCTCGACTTCGAGGATGTGCCGGGTCTCGCGCGCCTGCTCCAGCGAACAGCGGGACAACGCCTTGAGCGTGTCCATCGGATCGACCACTGCGCGCAGATAACTGCCGTCGCCCTGCCGGATTTCGATCAACCCGGAAAACGCCAGCACGCGCATGGCTTCGCGCACCGTGTTGCGGCTGATGCCCAGTTCGGCGCACAACTCAGGCTCGGTCGGCAGCCGTTCGCCGACCTGCCACACGCCATCGGTGATGCGCTGGCGCAGTTGATCCAAGGCCTGATCGACCAGGGATCGCTTGATCAAAGGTGAGATGTCTGTCATGAAATTCGCCCTTTCATCCAATCATAGGATGAATTTTCTGACATCTTAGTCAGCTGCGGCGCCCCACACAACCCCACGCAGGAAGTAACAACCGGGACACCAATCCTACATGTCGAGTTGTAAAAACCGCTGACAGGCGAAGTGCTTTCCCACATTCCGCAGGAATACTGCCGACATCACTTGCGGACGCTGGACTGCAGACTTTGGACATTGATCCAGGGGCATTTTGCCCCGTCATTATCCAAAGGAAGAAGCACGCTCATGGTAGAAGTCAATTTCGGCAAGCAGCACGACCGCCCTTTTGTTCTGCAGAAAAATCGCCAATTGCTGGCAGTCCGCAGCCACGCGGGAACGCAGTTGGCCCAAACGCTTTGCTGCGAATCTGCTCACGCAGCGCTGGAAGGTTGCGAGCTGTTGCTGCATGTCGAGGACGCTGATGTGCAGATTTTCAAACTGCCTGGACACTCGGACGCATCGCAACGCAAGGCGCTGCTACGCGAATTGCCCGACGTGCGCTTCGCGGGCAGCGTGATGGTGGATCCCATCAATCAGGAGCCGGTGCTCTATACCGAAAATATCTTTTTGAAGTTCATCGACTCACTGAAAGCCACTGAGTGCATGGTCATACTTCAAGCGCTGGGCCTGATGATCAAGCAACAGGTGCCGTATGCAAAAAATGCCTTTTTTGTGCATCACCCCGCCACCCATGGCATCGATATCTGCACCCTCACGAGTGAATGGCTGGAACGCGACGAGATCGAGTACTGCCACCCGGAGCTGCTGCGCCAGGGTCAACGCCGAGCGATCCATGCCAATCAGTGGCACCTGAAGAAAACCACCGTGACCTATCAGGTTGAAATCGATGCCAGCGCCAACGTCGAAGCCGCGCATGAGCTCGCGCAGGGCGAAGGCATCGTCATCGCAGTCATCGATGACGCGTTTGATATTGACCATCCCGAATTTTCCGGAGAAGGCAAAGTGGTCGGTGCAAAGAACTTTGACCGACGTAACGCCAAAGGCGGCCCGCGCCCACTGAACGCCCTGGAACGCCACGGTACGGCCGCTGCCGGGGTCGCTTGCGCCAATGGTGAGGACGGCGCCAGCGGTGTCGCCCCCAAAGCCAGCCTGATGCCATTGAAACTCACCAAACCCTTGGGAGCCCGCGCGGAGGCCGACGCCTTTTTCTGGGCGGCCGATCAGGGAGCCGACGTCATTTCCTGCAGCTGGGGGCCGGCTGAAGGGCATTGGGCCGACCCGGCGGACCCGC
This sequence comes from Pseudomonas fluorescens, assembly GCF_004683905.1. Classification (NCBI taxonomy): domain Bacteria; kingdom Pseudomonadati; phylum Pseudomonadota; class Gammaproteobacteria; order Pseudomonadales; family Pseudomonadaceae; genus Pseudomonas; species Pseudomonas fluorescens. Next base: position 1,128,450 of record NZ_CP038438.1, on the reverse strand, counting down.
GTCACACGCAAGTGTTTCCCCTGGCCGCCAGCACACGGCTGGCAATCGAATACGCCGCCACCAAGGGCCGCAATGGCAAAGGCTGTGTGATCTTTTTTGGCGCGGGAAACGGTAACGAGTGCGCCGATAACGATGGCTATTCCAGCCACCCCCATGTCATTGCGGTAGGTGCCTGCAACGATCAGAACCGGCGCAGTGCCTACAGTGACTATGGCAAGTCACTCTGGTGCTGCTTTCCCAGCGGAGATCAGAAACACCCCGATCCGAAGTTCAAGCCTGCGACTTCGATCCCGCAGACCCGGGGTATCCGTACCACTGATTTGAGCGCAAAGTTTGCCGCCGCCACATTGCCGGCCTACACCGACACCTTCAGCGGTACCTCCAGCGCCTGCCCCGGCGCCGCGGGCATCGCTGCGCTGGTGCTCGGCGTCAATCCCGAGCTTGATCGCTCTGCGGTACGCCAGATACTTGCCGATTGCTGCGACAAGATCGGCCACCCCAATGACGGGCCGCGCGGCCAGTACGACGAAAACGGCCACAGTCACTACTACGGGCACGGCCGACTCAACGCGCTGCGTGCCGTGCACCTGGCACTTGAACGCAAAACAAATGCGGGCTGATTCGCCCCCATGAAAAAAGCCCTGTCGGCATACCGGCAGGGCTTTTTGTCAGGCGAGCTTCTCAGGCAATCAATGCAGGATCTGGCTCAGGAACAGCTTGGTACGGTCATTTTGCGGGTTGTCGAAGAAGTCGTTCGGCGCCGCCTGTTCGACGATTTCGCCCTTGTCCATGAAGATCACACGGTTGGCCACGGTGCGGGCGAAGCCCATTTCGTGGGTCACGCAGAGCATGGTCATGCCGTCTTCGGCGAGGCCGATCATGGTGTCCAGCACCTCTTTGACCATCTCCGGGTCGAGGGCCGAGGTCGGTTCGTCGAACAGCATGATTTTCGGTTTCATGCACAGCGCACGGGCAATCGCCACACGCTGTTGCTGACCGCCGGACAGTTGCCCCGGAAACTTGTGCGCCTGCTCCGGAATGCGTACGCGCTCCAGATAATGCATGGCGATTTCCTCGGCCTTGCGCTTGGGCATCTTGCGTACCCACATCGGCGCCAGCGTACAGTTTTGCAGGATGGTCAGGTGCGGGAACAGGTTGAAGTGCTGGAACACCATGCCGACTTCGCGACGGATCGCTTCGATCTGCTTGAGGTCGTTGGTCAGCTCCACGCCGTCGACCACGATGCGGCCCTGCTGGTGCTCTTCCAGACGGTTGAGGCAGCGGATGGTGGTCGATTTGCCGGAACCCGACGGGCCGCACAGGACGATGCGCTCGCCCTGTTTGACGTTGAGGTTGATGTCTTTCAGCACGTGGAACTGGCCGTACCACTTGTTCACGCCCTGCATCTGAATAATGCCTTCAGGGCCGACAGGCTTTTTGATTGCTTCGCTCATTTACAGAGAACTCCTAACGCTTGTGGCCAGTGTCGAGCTTGCGTTCCAGATGCATGGAATAGCGCGACATACCAAAACAGAAAATCCAGAACACCAGAGCGGCGAACACGTAGCCTTCGGTGGCCATGCCCAGCCATTTCGGGTCGGCAGCGGCTTGCTTGACGCTGTTGAGCAGGTCGAACAGGCCGATGATGATCACCAGGCTGGTGTCCTTGAACAGCGCAATGAAGGTGTTGACGATGCCCGGAATCACCAGCTTCAGGGCTTGCGGCAGAATCACCAGGCCCATGGCGCGCCAGTAACCGAGGCCCATCGCCGCTGCCGCTTCGTACTGACCTTTGGGGATCGCTTGCAGACCGCCGCGCACCACTTCGGCAACGTAGGCCGACTGGAACAGGATCACCCCGATCAGCGCCCGCAGCAGCTTGTCGAAGTTCATGCCTTCGGGCAGGAACAGCGGCAGCATCACCGAGGACATGAACAGCACCGTGATCAACGGCACGCCGCGCCAGAACTCGATGAAGGTCACGCAGACCACACGAATCGCCGGCATGTTCGAGCGCCGGCCCAGCGCCAGAATGATCCCCAGCGGCAAGGCGCCGGCGATACCCACGGTGGCGATGACCAGGGTCAGCATCAGACCGCCCCACTGGCTGGTCGCCACGGCGTCGAGGCCGAACACGCCACCGTGCAGCAGGCACCAGGCGACAATCGGGTAGATCACCAGGAAGCTCAGACCGTACACCGCTTTACGCGGGAAGCGCGAGATGAACAGCGGCGCCACACCGATCACCGCCAGCCACACGGTCAGGTCGACGCGCCAGCGCAGGCCGGTCGGGTAGTAGCCGTACATGAACTGGCCGAAACGCTGCTGAATGAACACCCAGCAGGCGCCGTCCTTGGTGCAGTCGGCGCGGGTGGTGCCGACCCAGTTGGCATCGAGAATCGCCCAACTGAGGATCGGTGGTACCACCAGGTAGATCAGGTAAAACGCAAACAGGGTCAGCAGGGTGTTGAGCCAGCTGGAAAACATGTTCGCGCGTATCCATGCCATCGGGCCGAAGACCTTGGCCGGCGGTGGCATGTCGGGTTTGAAAGTATGGGTTGTCATGCGCGTTTCCTCACCGCTCGATCAGCGCAATGCGCTTGTTGTACCAGTTCATCAGCAGGGAAATGCTGATACTGATCGCCAGGTACACGCTCATGGTGATGGCAATGACTTCGATCGCCTGACCGGTCTGGTTGAGCACGGTGCCGGCGAACAGCGAAACCATTTCCGGATAACCGATACCGGCGGCCAGCGACGAGTTCTTCGCCAGGTTCAGGTATTGGCTGGTCAGCGGCGGAATGATCACTCGCAAGGCTTGCGGAATGATCACCTTGCGCAGGGTCGGGCCGTTGCGCAGGCCGAGCGAACGCGCCGCTTCGGTCTGGCCATGGCTGACCGACTTGATCCCCGAACGGACGATTTCCGCGATGAACGCTGCGGTGTACACGGTCAGGGCGAGGGTCAGCGCCAGCAGTTCCGGGATCAGCACCCAGCCACCGACGAAGTTGAAACCCTTGAGTTGCGGCATTTCCCAGTGCAGGGGGGCACCGAAGATCAGCGCGCACAAGGTCGGGATCACCAGCAGGATAGCCAGGCCGGTCCAGAACTTGTGAAACGGTACGCCGGTGTCTTCGAAACGCTTGTTGGCCCAGCGGCACATCAGCACGATGGCGACGATGGCCAGCACCACACTGATGAAGAACGCCCAGAAGCCGTCAGCCATTTGCGCGGCCGGCATGTTCAGGCCCCGGCTGCTGACGAAGAAGGTGTCGCCGAAGTTGTGGCTGTTGCGCGGTCCCGGCATGGTCAGGAATACCGCGAAGTACCAGAACAGGATCTGCAGCAGCGGCGGAATGTTGCGGAACACTTCCACGTACACGGTCGCCAGTTTGCTGATGATCCAATTCGGCGACAGCCGCGCCACACCGATGATGAAGCCCAGCAGGGTCGCCAGGATCACGCCGATGAAGGTCACCAACAGGGTGTTGAGCAGGCCGATCACGAACACCCGAGCGTAACTGTCCGCTTCGGTGTAGGAGATCAGGTGCTGAGCGATGCCGAACCCGGCACTGCGCTCCAGAAAGCTGAAACCGGAGGTAATGCCCCGGTGTTGCAGGTTGGTCTGGGTGTTATCGAACAGATACCAGCCCATGGCGACCACCGCCACGACGGTGATGATCTGAAACAGCCACGCACGCACTCGCGGATCGCTGAGGCTGAGCCTCTGCTTTGGTGCGCCGATTGAATTTTGCATGAAGTGCCCCGGAAGAAATGGAACAGAACATCACCCGGCGGTTGGCCCGCCGGGTGATAGAACCATTAGCGCACTGGTGGTGCGTACTGAATGCCGCCGTTGGTCCACAGCGCGTTCAGGCCACGGTCGATTTCCAGCGGAGTGCTCTTGCCGAGGTTTTTCTCGAAGATTTCACCGTAGTTACCGACCTGCGAAACGATTTTCACAACCCAGTCCTTCGGCAGTTTCAGGTCCTTGCCGTATTCACCGTCAGCACCCAGCAGACGAGCGACGTCCGGGTTCTTGGTGGATTTGGCTTCTTCCAGCACGTTTTTCGACGTCACGCCGGCTTCTTCAGTGTTCAGCAGCGCGTAGCCAACCCAGCGAACGATCGCCAGCCACTCGTCGTCGCCGTTACGCACGACCGGGCCCAGTGGTTCTTTGGAGATGGTTTCCGGCAGTACCACGTAGTCTTTTGGCGAAGCCAGTTTGCTGCGCTGTGCGTACAGCTGCGACTTGTCGGAGGTCAGCACGTCGCAACGACCGGATTCCAGCGACTTGGCGCTTTCATCGGAGGTGTCGAAAGTGATCGGGGTGTACTTCAGGCCGTTGGCGCGGAAGTAGTCGGAGACGTTCAGTTCGGTGGTGGTACCGGCCTGGATGCAGATGGTTGCACCGTCCAGTTCCTTGGCACTTTTCACGCCCAGCTTGTTGTTGGCCAGGAAGCCCACGCCGTCGTAGTAAGTGATGAAGCCCGGGAATTTCAGACCCATGCCGGCGTCACGCGAACTGGTCATGGTGGTGTTGCGCGAGAGCAGGTCGATTTCGCCGGACTGCAGCGCGGTGAAGCGCTCCTTGGCGTTCAACTGGCTGAACTTGACCTTGTTGGCGTCGCCGAATACGGCAGCGGCCACAGCGCGGCAGACGTCAGCGTCGATCCCGAGGATCTTGCCCGAAGCGTCCGGCACCGAGAAACCCGGCAGACCGTCGCTCACGCCACATTGCACGAAACCTTTCTTCTGCACGGCATCCAGGGTTGCACCCGCCTGAGCGAACCCGCTGACGCCGAGTACTGCTGCTGCAGTCACGACCGCCAGAGTGGATTTCAACATCTTCATTCAAACCTCCAGTTTTGCTCTTGTTGTGTCGGAGCTTGAGTCCAGTCGCACCCTTTTGAGGCGTTGTTGACCCGTGTTGGCTTTTTTTGGGGTCAACCGACGTAAGACCTTCGCTATGAGTCTAGTAGGAGAAAATCCACATCATGGACAACTCACTTCTCACCAATCGGCCGAACGGGCTGTAGCCCTTTCACGTTCGCTTTGCCCGTAGCGGCCATCGGCGAACATCCATCACCGGATTCTTTGCAATCCCGTCGCAAGACGTACACTGATAGTGTTACCGCAAGGCGTAGGACGCTTCGTACAGAATCCTCCATAGCAAAGCCCGTACCACACCGCCTGCTGAAGCGATTGCGCGACAGGTCAATAGCAAAACTTGTAGCCTTGCGACATCTTCTTAACGGATCGACCGGACGCGCACCTCAATCACGCACTTATTGAGAGCGCCCGCACATTTTTGGAGCAGCCATGACCGAGCCCCTGATTCTTCAACCCGTAAAGCCTGCAGACGCCTGCGTGATCTGGCTGCACGGCCTCGGCGCGGACCGCTATGACTTCTTGCCGGTCGCCGAAGCGCTGCAGGAAAGCCTGCTGACTACCCGCTTTGTATTGCCGCAAGCGCCAACCCAGCCCGTCACCATCAACGGTGGTTACGAGATGCCGAGCTGGTACGACATAAAGGCCATGAGCCCGGCACGGTCGATTGACCGTGAGCAGTTGGAAGCGTCGGCGGATCGCATCATTGAATTGATCGAAAAGGAGCGCGCCAGCGGAATAGACGCTTCGCGGATTTTTCTCGCCGGGTTTTCCCAAGGCGGCGCCGTCGTTCTGCACACCGCTTATATAAAGTGGCAAGGTCCGTTGGGTGGCGTACTTGCCCTCTCCACCTACGCCCCGACCTTCACTGACGAGATGGAGCTTTCAGCCAGTCAGCAGCGTATTCCTGCGCTGTGCCTGCACGGCCAGTTCGACAGCGTGGTGCAGAACTCGATGGGGCGCAGTGCCTATGAGCATTTGGTGAAGCATGGTGTCACCGTGACATGGCAGGAATACCCAATGGAGCACGAAGTGTTACCCGAAGAAATTCGTGATATCGGCGTCTGGCTGGGCGAACGCCTGCGTTGATCGTTTCAGCTGCATCGCCCCTTTGATCATCCCACTACGCCGCGCCCGTTTCTTGCATTACACTGGCCGGCGTACATTCCTTAACCAATTGATGAGATGACCGTGCTCAAAGCACTCAAGAAAATGTTCGGTAAAAGCGAGGCTGAGCAGCTCGCGCCAGTCCCCAGTGCGCCGTCGCACGCCCCCGGCCCTCGCAGCGATGTGCCCAAGGCTGAACGTCCGGCTCCGGTAGCGACACCCCAGCCTGAGCCGCAACCTGCCGTCGCTACCGAACCGGTCCGCGCCGAAGCGCCGAAACCACCCCGGCCGCGCCGCGAACCGAAGCCCAAGGCACCGGTCATTCCCTGGAAACTCGAAGATTTCGTTGTCGAACCCCAGGAAGGCAAAACCCGCTTTCACGATTTCAAGCTCGCTCCGGAACTGATGCACGCCATCCAGGACCTGGGCTTCCCGTACTGCACGCCGATCCAGGCGCAGGTGCTGGGTTTCACCCTCGCCGGCAAAGACGCCATCGGCCGCGCGCAGACCGGTACCGGCAAGACCGCCGCGTTCCTGATCTCGATCATCACTCAGTTGCTGCAGACGCCGCCGCCGAAAGAACGCTACATGGGTGAACCCCGTGCACTGATCATCGCGCCGACCCGTGAGCTGGTGGTGCAGATCGCCAAGGATGCTGCCGACCTGACCAAGTACACCGGCCTCAACGTCATGACGTTCGTTGGCGGCATGGACTTCGACAAGCAGCTCAAGCACCTCGAAGCGCGCCACTGCGACATCCTCGTCGCCACCCCGGGCCGTCTGCTCGACTTCAACCAGCGCGGCGACGTGCACCTGGACATGGTCGAAGTGATGGTGCTGGACGAAGCCGACCGCATGCTCGACATGGGCTTCATCCCGCAAGTGCGGCAGATCATTCGCCAGACCCCGCCGAAGTCCGAGCGTCAGACCCTGCTGTTCTCCGCGACCTTCACCGAAGACGTGATGAACCTGGCCAAGCAATGGACCACCGATCCGGCAATCGTCGAAATCGAAATCACCAACGTGGCCAACGAAAACGTCGAGCAGCACATCTATGCCGTGGCCGCGGCTGACAAATACAAACTGCTCTACAACCTGGTCAACGATAACGGCTGGGAGCGCGTGATCGTCTTCGCCAACCGCAAGGATGAAGTGCGCCGCATCGAAGAACGCCTGGTGCGCGACGGCATCAACGCCGCGCAGCTGTCCGGCGACGTGCCGCAGCACAAGCGCATCAAGACCCTGGAAGGCTTCCGCGAAGGAAAGATCCGCGTGCTGGTGGCCACCGATGTCGCCGGTCGCGGCATCCACATCGACGGCATCAGCCACGTGATCAACTTCACCCTGCCGGAAGTGCCGGACGACTACGTGCACCGCATCGGCCGCACCGGTCGCGCGGGCGCTGACGGCGTGTCGATCAGCTTCGCCGGCGAGGACGACTCCTACCAACTGCCGTCGATCGAAGAGAAACTCGGTCGCAAGATCAGCTGCGAAACACCGCCGACGCACCTGTTGCGCGCTGTTGAGCGCAAGCGTCCGCAGCCGCAGTAAGCGCCCCGTAACGCAAAAAGCGCAGCCGGCAACGGACTGCGCTTTTTTTTGCCCGGCGTTTTCAACAGGCGCTTGCGATAGACAACTAAAAGTCCATAATGGACAAATTAGTTTATATCCAGACCGCGGAGCCTGACATGTCCAGTACACCCTACGTGATCGACCACACCCAGGCCCGCGAGCTGCTGGCGCGCATCGACGTGCCGCAGATCCTGCGCAAACTGTTCCGCGACCTCGCCGCCGGCCACGCCGTGCAACCGGCGCAGCAACTGGTGGAGTTTCCGCAGGGCGCCGGCGACTTCATCAATTATCTGGGGGTGCTGGCCGAGGATGGCGTGTACGGGGTCAAGACCTCGCCGTACATCGTCCGCGAGCAAGGGCCACTGGTCACGGCGTGGACCCTATTGATGTCGATGAAAACCGGCCAACCGCTGTTGCTTTGCGATGCCGGCGAGCTGACCAGCGCACGCACTGCAGCGACCACCGCCGTTGCTGTCGATGCCCTCGCCCCGCTGAATGCCCAACGGCTGGCGATCATCGGCAGCGGCAAGGTTGCTCAGGCGCATCTGCATTACGTGAAAGGTCTGCGCGACTGGCAGAACATCAGCGTGTATTCGCCGAGCCTGTCGGAAGACGCTGAAACCCGGGCGCTGCTGAAAGAGATCTACCCGGGGGTGAAGATTGCCGACAGCCGCGATGTCGCCCTCATAGACGCGGACGTGATCATGCTCTGCACCTCGTCCGCCGGCCCAGTGATCGACCCGGCCAGCTTGAGCAAACCGGCGCTGATCACCTCGATCAGCACCAACGCGCCACGCGCCCATGAGGTGCCGCCGCAGAGCCTGAGCGACATGCAAGTGTTCTGTGACTATCGGCTGACCACGCCGGGCTCGGCCGGTGAGATGTTGATCGCGACCGAGCAGCATGGCTGGGACAAGTCTGCGATTGTCGGTGACCTCGCCGACCTGCTCAGCGAGAAAGTGCCGCGCCCTGATTACGACCGTCACGTATTTTTCCGTTCAATCGGCCTGGGCCTGGAAGACATTGCGCTGGCGAATGCGGTTTATCTCTTAACCCACTAACACCACAAATCCCATTGTGGGAGCGGGCTTGCTCGCGAAGAGGCCGTATCAGGCAACGCATTTGCCGAATGACATACCGCCTTCGCGAGCAAGCCCGCTCCCACAGGGGATCAGCGAATTTTCCAATATTGCGAGCAACTGGAGACTTTCATGAGCCAGGCAGATTTCATCATCATCGGCGGCGGGATTGCCGGCGCTTCCACCGGTTTCTGGCTGTCGCCCCACGCCAAAGTGATCGTGCTCGAACGTGAATCGCACCCGGCCTATCACTCCACCGGGCGTTCTGCCGCGCTGTACACCGCCGCCTACGGTACGCCGCAGGTGCGGGCGCTGACACTGGCCAGCCGTGAGTTTTTCGACCATCCGCCGAGCGGTTTCTGTGAGCACCCATTGCTGACACCGCGCGGCGAAATGACCGTGGACTTCAGCGGTGACGCCGCCGAGCTGAACAACCAGTACCTCAGCGCCAAAGCCACGGTGCCAGAAATGCAGCTGCTCAGCGCCGACGAAGCCTGCGCCCGTCTGCCGATCCTGCGTCGGGAAAAAGTCCACGGTGCGATCTACGATCCGACCGCCAGTGACATCGACACCGACGCCCTGCATCAGGGCTACCTGCGCGGTATCCGCCGCAACAACGGCGAGGTTCACACCGATTGCGAAGTGCTGGGCCTGACGCGCGACGCCGCTGGCCTCTGGCAGGTGCAAACCAACGGTCAGACCTTCAGTGCGCCGGTCATCATCAACGCCGCCGGCGCCTGGGCTGACCAGATCGGCGCGCTGGCTGGCGCCCAGGTGCTGGGCCTGCAACCGAAACGCCGTGCGGCGTTCATTTTCGCCGGCCCCGAGGGCGTGGACATTCATCACTGGCCGATGCTGGTCAGCCTCGACGAATCGTTCTACATGAAGCCCGACGCCGGGATGTTCCTCGGCTCGCCGGCCAACGCCGACCCGGTCGAACCGCATGACGTGCAACCGGAAGAGCTGGACATCGCCATAGGCATCTATCAGATCGAAGAGGCTACGACCCTGACTATCCGCCGCCCGACCCGCACCTGGGCCGGACTGCGCAGCTTCGTCGCCGACGGTGATCTGCTCAGCGGTTTCGATCCGCAGGTGCCGGGGCTGTTCTGGGTCGCAGCGCAGGGCGGTTACGGTATTCAGACTTCACCGGCCATGGGCCAGGCCAGCGCGGCATTGGTGCGTGGTCAGCCGTTGCCTGAGTCGTTGCAGCAGTTCGGCCTGAGCAGCGCCATGCTCTCCCCCTCGCGCCTGCGCTGATGGCCCCTGCGGATGACGCGCCCAACGGATTGCGGCACACTCGCAGCGCCCCCGTGCACGGGGGCGCTGACGCCGCCTGGAGCTCCACAATCATGACCGCCCCCGAATTCGATCCGGCCCTGGATAACTTCCGTGCCATCGCCGACGCCATCGCCACGCTGTTCTTTCCCCACGCCGAAGTGGTGCTGCACGACCTGCGCACGCAGAAGGTCGACTACATCGCCAACAACCTGTCCAAGCGCGAGATCGGCGACGACTCATCGCTTGAAGACATGCTCAGCGAGGAGGTCAGCGAGCGCAACATCGGCCCGTACGAAAAGCTCAATTGGGACGGCCAGAAAATCCGCAGCCTGAGCACCGTGCTGCGCGACCACGATGAGCGGCCGCTGGCGGTGCTGTGCATCAACCTGAATATTTCTCTGTTCGAGAATGCCAAGGCCGCGCTGGATCTGTTCCTGTCGCCGAGCAAACTGATCCCGCAGCCGGATTCACTGTTTCGCGATGACTGGCAGGAACGCATCAACACCTTCCTCCACGCCTGGCTGCGCGAGCGGCAGCTGAGCCTGAATCTGCTGACCCGCGATCACAAGCGCGAACTGGTATTGGCCCTGCACGCCGAAGGCGCGTTCAAGGGCAAGAGCGCCTCGAACTATGTGGCCAATGTGCTGAACATGGGGCGGGCGACGGTGTACAAGCATTTGAAGGAATTGAAGGGCTGAAGATCTGCATTGGCAGTTCCGGCCCCATCGCGAGCAGGCTCACTCCTACAGTTGGAATGCGTTCCCCTGTAGGAGTGAGCCTGCTCGCGATAGCGGGCTGTCAGTCGCCGTAAATGTCAGACTTGAAGTACTTCTGGGAAATCTTCTGATACTCGCCACTCGCCCGAATCCCGTCGATGGCCGTGTTCAACTCGCTGACCAGCTCGGTATTGCCCTTGCGCACCGCGATCCCCGCGCCCTCGCCCACGTACTTCGGATCCTTCAGCTCCGGCCCGACAAACGCATAGCCCTTGCCGCGTGGCATCGACAGGAAATCGTTCAGCGGGATGGTGTCGGCGAAAATCGCATCGAGCCGCCCGGCCGCCAGGTCCATGTAGATTTCTTCGTTATTGCCGTAGCGCTTGACGTTGATGCCCTTCGGTTCGAACACCTCGGTAGCATAACGATCGGTGGTGGTGGCGCGCTGCACGCCGACGCTCTTGCCCTTGAGGCTGGCGTATTGGTCATCGACCGTGGCGCCTTCCTTCATCACCAGCCGTGACGACGTGAAGTAGTACTTGTGGGTGAAATCCACCGACTTCTTGCGGTCTTCGTTGATGGTCATCGACGACAAAGCCATGTCGATTTTCTTCACTTTCAACGAAGGAATCAGGCCATCGAACTCACCCTCGACCCACACACACTTGACCTTCATCTGCGCGCACAGGGCGTTGCCGATGTCGTAGTCGAAACCGACGATTTCACCCTTGTCGGTTTTCGAAGCGAACGGTGGATAAGCGGCCTCGATGCCGATGCGCAGGGTTTTCTCGGCGGCAAACGAGCTGGTGCACGCCAACAGGCTCAGGGCCAGACCGGTGATCAGGGGGAGTTTCTTCATGTTCGTTCTCTCGCGGGTTGTTGTTGGTTTGGCAAGACGAAGAAGAGCAGCTGGGAGCAGGGAGCTACGAGCGGCAAGATTGAAGCTTTTTGTACTTGGAAATCCATATTGGACTTATAGGTATAAGCCGTCAATTAGGGAAGAGAGTGTGTCTGCGAGGTTTTTGGTGTTACAGATGGCCCCTTCGCGAGCAAGCTCGCTCCCACATTGGATTTGGGAACGACACAGATCCAATGTGGGAGCGAGCTTGCTCGCGAAGACGGACTTGAAGGCGCTATAAAAACTATTTTTTCCAGCGATCCGCAGCGGCATGATCACTGTCACGCCCCTCGACCCAGCGCGGGCCGTCACTGGTGTTTTCTTTCTTCCAGAACGGCGCGCGGGTTTTCAGGTAGTCCATGACAAAGGCGCAGGCGTCGAACGCCGCCTGGCGATGGGCACTGGCCGCACCGACAAACACGATCGGCTCGCCAGGCTCCAGCGCGCCGATGCGGTGCAGCACTTCCAGCTTCAACAGCGGCCAGCGCTGCTCGGCCTCGACGGCGATCTTGCCAAGGGCTTTTTCGGTCATGCCCGGATAATGCTCGAGGAACATACCCGCCACATCCAGACCGTCGTTGAAGTCGCGCACGTAGCCGACAAAACTCACCACCGCGCCGACACCGACATTCGCCGCGTGCATCGCGTTGACTTCAGCGCCGGGATCGAACGCCGTGGACTGCACCCGAATCGCCATGCCTCAGCCTCCGGTCACGGTGGGGAAAAACGCCACTTCGTCGCCATCGCTCACCGGCTCGTCGAGCGGGCACAGGTCTTCGTTGCGTGCGCACATCAGGTTCTGTTCGCTCAGCACTTCGGCGCCCTCGCGTTGCGCGAGCAGCGCACGCACAGCGTCGACCGTGGCGAAATCGCCTTCGACCTCCACCGAGTCCACCCCCAGCGCTTCACGATAACGGGCAAAGAATTTAACCGTCAGCTTCATGGCTGCTCCGCCTGAAAATGCCCGCTCTTGCCGCCGACCTTCTCCAGCAGACGCACGCTTTCGATGATCATGCCGCGATCCACCGCTTTGCACATGTCATAGATGGTCAGTGCGGCGACGCTGGCAGCGGTCAGTGCTTCCATCTCGACGCCGGTCTGCCCCGACAGCTTGCAGCGGGCGACGATGCGCACACTGTCGTCACCTTCAGCGCTGAGTTCAACCTTGACCCCGGTCAGCATCAGCGGATGGCACAGCGGGATCAGATCACTGGTTTTCTTCGCCGCCTGAATGCCGGCAATGCGCGCCACGGCAAACACGTCGCCCTTGGGATGGCCGCCGCTAACGATCATCTGCAGGGTTTCGGGGAGCATGCGCACCAGCGCTTGGGCCGTCGCCTCACGGAACGTCACGGCTTTTTCGGTGACGTCGACCATGTTGGCGCGACCTTGGGAATCGAGATGAGTCAGCACGGGATTACTCCTGATCAGGAGCAGGGATTGTAAACCTGTGGGTCAAATTTCCGCATCACTGATTATGAATTCACCACTATCCCCTGTGGGAGCGGGCTTGCTCGCGAAAGCGGTGTATCAGGCACACATTTGGTGGCTGACACACCGCTTTCGCGAGCAAGCCCGCTCCCACATTGGGTGATGTGTTCATCCATAAAAAACGGGCGGCTGTCAGGCCGCCCGTTTTCTGGTGGAGGGTTACAAATGCGATTCGGCGTATTCGGCCAGAATCGAGCGTGGCACCCCTTGCAGGGTGATGTGCACCCCGTTGGGGAAATCCTTGAAGCGTTCGGTCAGGTAGGTCAGCCCGGAACTGGTCGCGGACAGGTAAGGGGTGTCGATCTGTGCCAGGTTGCCCAGGCACACCACTTTGGAACCGGCACCGGCCCGGGTGATGATGGTTTTCATCTGGTGCGGCGTGAGGTTCTGGCATTCGTCGATCAGGATCAGGCTCTGCTGGAAGCTGCGACCACGAATGTAGTTGAGCGATTTGAACTGCAACGGCACTTTGCTGAGGATGTAATCGACGCTGCCATGGGTGTTTTCGTCATCCATGTGCAAGGCTTCGAGGTTGTCGGTGATGGCGCCCAGCCAAGGTTCCATTTTTTCCGCTTCAGTACCCGGCAGGAAGCCGATTTCCTGGTCCAGGCCCTGCACGCTGCGGGTCGCGATAATGCGGCGATAGCGTTTGCTGACCATGGTCTGCTCGATCGCCGCGGCCAGTGCCAGAATGGTTTTGCCGGAACCGGCGGCACCCGACAGGTTGACCAGGTGGATATCCGGATCCAGCAGCGCATACAGCGCCAGGCTCTGATAGATGTCCCGTGGCTTGAGACCCCAGGCTTCTTGGTGCAGCAGCGGTTCCTGATGCAGGTCGAGGATCAGCAGCTTGTCTTCCTGGATTTCCTTGATCCAGCCGACAAAGCCTTGTTCGTCAATGATGAACTCGTTGATGTGCACCGCCGGCAGGTTGTCGATCAACTGCACCTGATGCCAGGTGCGGCCGTGATCCTGACGGGTTTCGACCTTGCTCACGCGGTCCCAGAAGGAGCCGGTCATGTTGTGGTAGCCGTTGGGCAGCAGGGACACGTCATCGACCAACTGGTCGGTGCTGTAGTCCTCGGCATCGATCCCGCAGGCGCGCGCCTTGAGGCGCATGTTGATGTCTTTGGTGACCAGCACCACGGCCTTCTTCGGATCACGGGTGTGCAGGTCGATCAACTGGTTGATGATTTTGTTGTCGTTCAGATGCTCGGGCAGAATCAGGTTCGACTCGGCCTGTTTGCTCATCAGAATTGACAGCAAGCCCTTCGGCCCGCCCTTGCCGCGCTGGATCGGCACACCCAGCTCGACGTCCTCGGGGGAGGCATCGCCCAGGGTCTTGTCGATCAGGCGGATCGCCTGGCGGCATTCGGCAGCAACGCTGTGATGGCCGCTCTTGAGCTTGTCCAGCTCTTCGAGCACGGTCATCGGGATCGCGACGTGGTGTTCTTCGAAATTCAGCAGGGCATTTGGATCGTGAATCAATACGTTGGTATCGAGTACATAAAGGATTGGCTGGTTGGAAGAAGGGCTACGTCCGTGATCATCCATACTCGGTCACCTTTGTGGGAGCCATTCGACGCAATACCTGGGCGGTGCTGCGCCTCGAAGTGACTGCCGAATTCATCCACGAGGGCCTGGATGAACTGCACACAAAAGGAGTCTTGGAAGACGCCACCTGTGTTGCAGGTTTCGGCGGTCTGTCTTCGTAATACTCCAAAACCCATGACATAAAAAAGCACTTTGACGGTTTTTTTAAGTTTATTTTGCAGAGTGACGAAAAGCCCTTGGCGGACCGTCCAGACCCCGCTAAAGTCGGAAGTCCGCCTGCATCGAATTCTCTGGAAAAATCGCCCCAAGCCCAATGTTTCCGGGCTTTTTCCGTTTATCAGCGAAACCCGTCCTGACAGTCTTCAAAGCCGATGCCGCTTTGTGCAGTTTGCGTGATCAGCCACGGCAACGCGGTCTTCACCGCATCCTGTTTCATGTTGAAATTGATCACCCCGTGACGCCACAGCAGCATCAGGGTCAGCACCCGCTGCGCACTCTGTGCGCCCTTGAGCTTGCCGGCGCCGTCCTGGGCATCGATGTCCCACAGCGCCACTTGCAGGCCCTGATTGCGGAAGAAGCTGCCAGCATCACTGCGGCGCTGCCCCTCCGGCGGACGGAACAGTGGCACATAGTTCTCCGGCAACTTGTTCTTCACCAGATCGGCGCTGCGGCGCACCGAGTCCTGCCAGTCCTGCCAATAGCTGTGGGAACGGAACTCCCAACCCTGCACGCCCACACACTGTTTCGAGAACTCCGATTGCAGGTTGCTCACCGAGCGATCGGCCAGACGCGCCTGCACATCCTTGCCCAACAGGAAGAACGTGCCGCTGAGATTGGATTTGCGCAGGTAGTCGGCAATCCAGTCGGTGTTGTCCGGCTGCAGATTGGCGGCGCTGTCGAAGCTCAGCAGAAACAGTCGATCGTGCATCTCGTCGCCATTGCGCTCGTAGTCGCCGAATTGATCGACTTCGCTGCTGGTTTGCGGTGACAGCGCGGCCTTGCGCATCAGCTCGTCCAGATACTGCAGATGAAACAACCGGCTCGGCTCGGCCCACTTGGTGTAATAGCTGTCGTCGCTGACCACGAACTTGGCGGCCTGCTCGCGCAGGGTCGGCAGGTCTTCGACGAGGAAGCAGAACGAGGCATCCTGATCGCAGCTCTGCTGGGCGAAGTTGTAGTTGGCCAACAGACGTTCCCAGAGCCGCTGACGCAGGTGGCTGATCGCGTCGACGTTGACCGTGCGCAGCCCAAGGCGCTGGGCCAGCGCGGCCTCGTCCAGCGCCTCGGTGCCGAGCAGGCCCCGGGCGAACATGAGGATTTCCGCGCGCGAGGCGACGTCGAACAGCGTCGGGCTGCTCAGTTGCTCCGGCCAGGTGCTGCGATCCAGCGTCGCCACATCGCCCGGCGCCGCCATGGCCCCGAAGCTCAACAGCCACGCGGTGAATAAAAGAACAATACGCAAAGGGGTGTCTCCATAACCAAACCCGCGCGGCACTATAGCTGATGTGCAAGCTTCAAGGACGCTGCCCTCACCCCAGCCCTCTCCCGGAGGGAGAGGGAGCCGATCTTCATGTTTTCAAACCTGAGTTCGACTGGATATTTCAGGTCGATGTATGACTCTAGAACAACACGGTCAGCTCCCTCTCCCTCCGGGAGAGGGCTGGGGTGAGGGGAAAATCCACCAGCCGTCGCAAAAGCCCGAGCTTCCTGATACCTATTACCCTCATAGCTGGAGTCCACTCGGCCAACCCCCTAGAATCGCCCCCACGATAAAAGGAGACGACTTCATGCTGATGGTGATTTCCCCCGCCAAGACCCTCGATTACGAAACACCGCCGGCGACCCAGCGCTTTACCCAGCCGCAATACCTCGATCACTCTCAGGAGCTGATCCAGCAGCTGCGCGAACTGAGCCCGGCACAGATCAGCGAACTGATGCACGTGTCCGACAAGATCGGCGGCCTGAATGCCGCGCGTTTCGGCAGCTGGACGCCCGCCTTCACCCCGGAAAACGCCAAGCAGGCGCTGCTCGCGTTCAAGGGTGACGTGTACACCGGCCTCGACGCGCAATCGTTCAGCGAAGCTCAGTTCGACTATGCGCAAAAGCACTTGCGCATGCTCTCCGGTCTCTATGGCCTGCTGCGTCCGCTGGACCTGATGCAGCCGTATCGTCTGGAAATGGGCACCAAACTGGCCAACGCCCGTGGCAAGGACCTGTACGCGTTCTGGGGCACGCGCATCAGCGAATGGCTCAACGAAGCGCTGGCCGATCAGGGCGACGATGTGCTGCTGAACCTGGCCTCCAACGAGTACTTTTCGGCGGTCAAACGCAGCGCCCTGAACGCCCGGATCATCAACACCGATTTCAAGGACCTGAAGAACGGCCAGTACAAGATCATCAGCTTCTACGCGAAGAAGGCCCGCGGCCTGATGAGCCGTTTCGTGATTCAGGAAAAAATCAACGATCCTGCCCTGCTCAAGCAGTTCGATGTGCAGGGTTATCGCTACAGCGCCGAGCAATCGAAACCGGACAATCTGGTATTTCTGCGCGACCACGCCCCGGAATAAAGCATGCCCATTGCACGACTCTTTCTATAAAGAGTCGTGCAGCTCGCACGACGTCAAAAATCCCTCGCAACATTTCGCCGTTTTATTGGCGCCATAAAATCGTCCTGCCCAATTCTAATTTTAGTTTCACTCGACAGCCGCACTTTTTTTCAGTAGTGGCACGTAAATTTTTTTACGGTAGTGGCACAAAACTATCTAGCTCGATTACGCACCGATTAACAAAGGCCCAAATCGAAAGTGCTATCAAATTGAGACCAGTGCCATCTTTGGCAATATTTCAAAAAATTTCAGATTTCGCGATGAGCGGGTAGGAACTATGTCCAAATGCATAGCTCATACCACCGGTAACGATTCTCGCCGAGTTTGTACGAGATAACTTACGCAGAGCGGAGAACCATGTAACCAAGTTGTCACAGCAACTTGCCTAGATGGTTCACTCATCTGATCAACTAACGATGGATAGGTGATACGCACCATAAACATCCTCTACAAGGCCAAGGCTGCGCCCCTGTAATTGTGCTCGCCTGAGCACCCAACCGCTTGATCTACGGGCCTTTCGTCCGACATCAGGTGGACTGAACACATGCACGAGAGTCTTCCAGCAAGAAGATCCGCTGCATAACAGGGCAAGTCATAACAACTAAGGCCTAGTTGCGCACATCTTGAGTGCACTTATTTAGACACTCGGAACTTAGTATGCCTGCACACGGCATTGTGGCGCCTGTATGCCGCACTTTCGAGTGCACTATGACCGCTGAACACCATTAACTCCGGCCATCTAATGGCTTGATAAAACACAGAGGTAATTGCGATGCGCATCAGCATATTTGGTTTGGGTTACGTTGGCGCAGTGTGTGCCGGTTGCCTGTCTGCACGGGGCCATGACGTGGTTGGCGTCGATGTTGCCAAAGACAAGATCGACATGATCAACGCCGGCAAGTCGCCGATTGTGGAACCGGGTCTGGGCGAACTTCTGGCTCAGGGTATCGAGACCGGTCGTCTGCGCGGTACGACCAACTTCGCCGAGGCGATTCGTGACACCGACCTGTCGATGATCTGCGTCGGTACGCCGAGTAAGAAGAACGGCGACCTGGAACTGAACTACATCGAGGCGGTGTGCCGCGAGATCGGTTTCGTACTGCGTGAAAAAACCACCCGCCACACCATCGTGGTACGCAGCACCGTGCTGCCGGGCACCGTCGCCAACGTGGTGATCCCGATCCTCGAAGACTGCTCGGGCAAGAAGGCCGGTGTCGATTTCGGCGTCGCGGTCAACCCGGAATTCCTGCGTGAATCCACCGCGATCAAGGACTACGACCTGCCACCGATGACCGTCATCGGCGAGTTCGACAAGGCCTCGGGCGACGTTCTGCAATCGCTGTACGAAGAACTCGACGCGCCGATCATCCGCAAGGACATCGCGGTCGCCGAGATGATCAAGTACACCTGCAACGTCTGGCACGCAACCAAGGTCACCTTCGCCAACGAGATCGGCAACATCGCCAAAGCGGTCGGCGTCGATGGTCGTGAAGTGATGGACGTGGTCTGCCAGGACAAGACCCTCAACCTGTCCCAGTACTACATGCGCCCGGGCTTCGCCTTCGGTGGTTCGTGCCTGCCCAAAGACGTGCGCGCCCTGACCTACCGCGCAGGTTCGCTGGACGTCGAAGCGCCGCTGCTCAACTCGCTGATGCGCAGCAACGAATCGCAAGTGCAGAACGCCTTCGACATCGTTGAAAGCCACGACAAACGCAAAGTCGCCCTGCTCGGTCTGAGCTTCAAGGCCGGTACCGATGACCTGCGCGAAAGTCCGCTGGTGGAACTGGCCGAAATGCTGATCGGCAAGGGCTACGACCTGAGCATCTACGACAGCAACGTCGAGTACGCCCGTGTTCACGGCGCGAACAAGGACTACATCGAGTCGAAGATCCCGCACGTGTCGTCCCTGCTCAACTCTGACTTCGATTCGGTGATCGACAACTCCGACGTGATCATCCTCGGCAACCGCGACGAGAAATTCCGCGCGCTGGCCCAGGAAGCACCGCAAGGCAAACAGGTCATCGACCTGGTCGGCTTCATGGCCAAAGCCACCAACCCGGGTACTCGCACTGAAGGTATCTGCTGGTAAAGCAGCGCCAAGCGACAAGCCTCGAGCTGCAAGCAAAGCGTTTCGCTTGCAGCTCGAAGCCTCTCTTACCTCGGATGACGTCGATGACCAAGCTCAAACATTTCTTTCTGCAATCCGCCGGCTGGCTTTTGTTTCTAAGCCTGTTGTTGGGCCTGGCCTTGATGCTGCCCACGTCCACGTTCGACTCCGAGTCGAAGGACTTTATTTTCCTGATTGGCGCCGTGGGTATCTGGCGCTACTCGATGGGTGCAACGCACTTTGTGCGCGGCATGATTTTTCTCTACATCGTTTACCCGCACCTGCGCCGCAAAGTGCGCAAGCTGGGTAAGGCGGCGGACCCGTCGCATGTGTTTCTGATGGTCACCAGTTTCCGTATCGACGCGCTGACCACCGCGCAGGTCTACAGCTCGGTGATCCGCGAAGCCATCGACTGCGACCTGCCGACCACCGTGGTCTGCTCGATCGTCGAAATGTCCGATGAGCTGCTGGTGAAAGCGCTGTGGGCGCGGATGAATCCGCCAGACCGCGTGAAGCTCGACTTCGTGCGCATTCCCGGCACCGGCAAGCGCGATGGCCTGGCTTATGGTTTCCGCGCGATCTCCCGTCACCTGCCGGACGACCGCGCCGTGGTGGCCGTGATCGACGGCGACACCGTGCTCGGCGAAGGCACCGTGCGCAAGACCGTGCCGTGGTTCCAGCTGTTCGGCAACGTCGGCGGCCTGACCACCAACGAGTTCTGCGAAGTGCGCGGCGGCTACATCATGAGCGAATGGCACAAGCTGCGTTTCGCCCAGCGTCACATCAACATGTGCTCGATGGCCCTGTCCAAGCGCGTGCTGACCATGACCGGGCGCATGTCGGTGTTCCGTGCCACCGTGGTGACCGATCCGGAATTCATCGCCGACGTCGAAAGCGACTCGCTGCAACACTGGCGCCTGGGCCGTTTCAAGTTTCTCACCGGCGACGACAAGTCGAGCTGGTTCAGCCTGATGCGCCTGGGTTACGACACCTTTTACGTGCCGGACGCCGCGATCAACACCGTTGAGCATCCGCCGGAAAAGAGCTTCATCAAGGCCAGCCGCAAACTGATGTTCCGCTGGTACGGCAACAACCTGCGCCAGAACTCGCGAGCGCTGGGCCTGGGTGTGAAACGCCTCGGCGCCTTCACCTCGGTGGTGCTGTTCGATCAGCGCGTATCGATGTGGACGTCGTTGCTGGGCCTGACCGTGGCGATCATCGCCAGCTTCAAGTACGGCGGCGCGTTCATCCTCGCCTACCTGCTGTGGATCGGCATCACCCGCCTGATTCTGACCCTGCTGCTGTCGTGCTCCGGTCACCGGATCGGCCCGGCCTATCCCGTGATTCTGTATTACAACCAGATCGTCGGTGCGCTGGTGAAGATCTACGTGTTCTTCCGCCTCGACCAGCAATCCTGGACGCGCCAACCCACTTCCCTGACCCGTGATCTCGCCAGCTTTCAACGTTGGTTCAACACCTGGTCGTCTCGGACCATGACCTTCTCCGCCGGCAGCATTTTCGTCGCCGTGCTGCTGATGATGGTCTGACCTGCCCCTATTGAATTAACAAGGAAATCGCCCCCATGAATACCGCCGTCAACGCCAACGTAGTGCATGAATCCGAAGCCCAGCGTCAGCACGCCCGAGTGAAAATCCCGGCCAAACTGCGTTTCTTCGGCCCCGACCGGACGCCGGTCGAAGCGCGGGTCCTCGACCTGTCCGCCGGTGGTCTGGCGTTCAACGCCGGGCAACTGCCGCTGACCCTCGGCGAGGTGTACAAGGCACGCCTGCAATTCGTCATCGACAACCTCGGTCTGGCCATGGACGTCGAACTTCAAGTGCGCTCCTACGATCGCCAGAGCGGCCGCGCCGGTTGCCAGTTCCAGAACCTGGAACCGCAGGATATTTCCACGCTGCGCCACCTGATCACTTCGCACCTGGCCGGCGACATCGTCAGCATGGGTGAAGTGCTGGCGACCCTGCAGCGCGACAACTTCACCAAGGCGCGCAAGGTCAAGGACGGCGGCAGCGGCATGACCCCGTTCGGGCGTCTGAAAGCCGTGACTTTCAGCGCCGGCATTTTCGCCATCGGTCTGGTCGCGTTCGGTTTCGTGTTCAAGTCGGTGTACGGCATGTACTTCGTCAGCCACGCGCAAGCAGGTCTGGTCAGCGTGCCGGGAATGAACATCACCATGCCGCGTGACGGCACCGTGCAGAGCCTGGTCAAGTCCGACGGCGTGGCCGCCAAAGGCGCCCCGCTGGCGACCTTCAGCACCAGCATGCTCGACGTGCTCAAGGGCCATCTGGACGAAGACCAGTTGCAACCGGCCAAGGTTGAAGAACTGTTCGGCAAGCAGATGACCGGCACCCTGACTTCGCCGTGCGATTGCACCGTGGCCCAGCAACTGGTGGCGGACGGTCAGTACGCGAGCAAGGGCGATGTGATCTTCACCCTGGTGCCGCGCAACACCCAGGCCACCGTCGATGCACGCTTCTCCTATCGCCAGTTCGGCGACGTGCGTCCGGGGACGCCAGTGAGCTTCCAGATCGCCGGCGAAGACCAGACCCGCACCGGCAAGATCGTCAGCAGCACCAGCCTGAAAAGCGCCGACCTGTCCTCCGACATCCGCGTGCAGATCCAGCCGGACGAACCGCTGGACAGCAGCTTCGCCGGCCGCCCGGTGGAAGTGAACAGCGACCGTGGCCCGAACCTGAACTGGCTGATCGACAAAGCCATGGCTGCCGGTCTTTAAGTCGAGGACATGCCTGTGACGATTCCTACTCTTTTGAACACGCCGCAGCCCTTGTGGGAGCGGGCTTGCTCGCGAATGCGGTTCAACATTCAAAATCAGTTTGGGCTGACACACCGCCTTCGCGAGCAAGCCCGCTCCCACATGGGTCCGCTGTGTGCAGTCGCACTGGCGGTAAGTCTGGCCGGTTGCGCCGGCCTGCCCGACCAACGCCTGGCCAACGAAGCGCTCAAGCGTGGCGACACCGCCACCGCCGCGCAGAACTACCGCGCACTGGCAGATCTGGGTTACAGCGAGGCGCAAGTGGGCCTGGCCGATATCCAGGTCGACAGCCGCGACCCCGAGCAGATCAAACAGGCCGAGGCGACTTACCGTGCCGCCGCCGACGTGTCGCCACGGGCCCAGGCCCGTCTCGGGCGCCTGCTGGTAGCCAAGCCGGGTTCCACCGAAGCCGAGCACCACGAAGCCGAAAGCCTGTTGAAAAAAGCCGCCGCCAATGGCGAAGGCAACACGTTGATCCCGCTGGCGATGCTGTACCTGCAATTCCCGCACAGCTTCCCGAACATCAACGCACAGCAGCAGATCGATCAGTGGCGCAAATCCGGCTACCCGGAAGCCGGCCTGGCGCAGGTGCTGCTGTATCGCACCCAGGGCACTTACGACCAGCATCTGGATGACGTGGAAAAAATCTGCAAGGCCGCGCTCAACACCACCGACATCTGCTACGTCGAACTGGCCACGGTCTATCAGAAACGCGCCCAGCCGGAGCAACAGGCCGAGCTGATCAAGCAGATGCAGGCCGGTTACAGCCGTGGCACGGTCAGCGCGCAGCGCGTCGATTCGGTGGCCCGCGTGCTGGCCGATTCGACCCTCGGCAAGACCGACGAGAAGACCGCGCAAGCGCTGCTCGAACCGATCGCCCCGGGCTACCCGGCATCGTGGGTGACTCTCGCGCAGCTGCTCTACGACTTCCCGGAACTGGGCGACGTCGATCAGATGATGAAGTACCTGGACAACGGCCGCGCCGCCGACCAGCCGCGCGCCGAACTGTTGCTGGGCAAGCTCTACTACGAAGGCAAACTGGTGCCGGCCGACGCCAAAGTCGCCGAAGAACACTTCCAGAAAGCCGTCGGCCGCGAAGTCGCCGCCGACTACTACCTCGGCCAGATCTATCGCCGTGGTTATCTGGGCAAGGTCTACCCGCAGAAGGCCCTCGACCACCTGCTGACCGCTGCGCGCAATGGCCAGAACAGCGCCGATTTCGCCATTGCCCAACTGTTTTCCCAAGGCAAGGGCACCAAGCCCGACCCGCTCAACGCCTATGTCTTCAGCCAATTGGCCAAGGCGCAGAACACCCCGCAAGCCGATGAACTGGCGACCACCCTGGCAGCACAATTGCCGCCCGAGCGTCTGGCCGAAGCCCAGCGCCTGCTGCAACAGGAACAGGCCAGCCGTGGCGCCCTGAACCAGAACACGCTGCAACTGCACGCCCTGCAAGAAGAAGACGGCGAGGAATCCCTATGAAGTTGAATCCCTTTGTGAAGGCCGGCATTGGCCTCACGTTCGCGCTGATCTGGTCTTGCCCGACACTGGCCGCGATCACTGAAACCAAGAACTTCGGCCTGGAAGTGAAAATCACCGGCCAGTCCGAAGACGACCGCGACCTCGGCACCGCCAGCGGCGGCGACGTCAACGGTGTGGGCCTGGACCTGCGTCCGTGGGTCTACGGCGAAAGCGGCGCGTGGAGTGCCTACGCCATGGGTCAGGCCGTGACCTCGACCGACATCATCGAGACCGACACCCTGCAGCAGTCCGACGGTGAACAAACCACCGACAACAGCGACCGCAAAACCAAGAAAAATTATCTGGCGATGCGCGAATTCTGGGTCGGCTACAGCGGCCTGACGCCGTACCCCGGCGAGATGCTCAAGTTCGGTCGCCAGCGCCTGCGCAATGACGACGGCCAATGGCGCGACACCAACATCGAAGCGCTGAACTGGACCTTCGATACCACCCTGTTGCGCGCCAACGTCGGTGTCGCCGAACGCTTCAGCGAATACCGCACTGACCTCAAAGAGCTCGCGCCGAAAGACAAGGATCGCCTGCACGCTTACGCCGATGCCGCCTACCAGTGGACACCGGGTAACTGGGTCGGCATTCGCGGTCATCACACCCACGACAACGGCAAGCTCGATTACGCCGAACCGGGCGTGCCCCGCGACACCCTCGACAAAACCCAGAACGGCGACATCAGTTGGCTCGGTCTGACCGCCGACAGCGACGCTTACAACTGGCGCAACACCAACACCGTCAACTACTGGGGCAGCATCACCGGCATGAGCGGCGACCTCGATTCGGTCAACCCGCTGAACGCCGATGGCAGCCGTCCGGCACAAGCCAAGCGCAGTGATGACATCAACGGCTGGGCCACCGACTTGGGCGTGCGCCTGCGCCTCGATCCGCAGTGGCAGGTCGGTGCGGCCTACGCTCGCGCCAGCGCCGATTACCAGCAGAACGGTCTGGAAAGCAACCGCTCCAACTACACCGGTACCCGCTCGCGCGTGCACCGTTTCGGCGAAGCGTTCCGTGGCGAAATGAACAACATGCAGACTGCCACCCTGTTCGGTTCGTGGATGCTCAACGACCAGTACGACGCCAGCCTGATCTACCACAAGTTCTGGCGCGTGGACGGCAACAAGCCGGTGGGCAGCAACGGCATCAACGCCGTGGAAAACAACACCGACGACGTCACTGGCGCGATCCTCTCCAGCACCTCGCTGCCGCTGCAGGATGGCAACAAGGACCTGGGCCAGGAAATGGATCTGGTGGTGACCAAGTACTTCAAGCAAGGCCTGTTGCCGGCGGCGTTGAGCCAGTCGATCGACGAACCGTCGGCGCTGGTGCGTTTCCGTGGCGGCGTGTTCAAGCCGGGTGATGCCTATGGCAGCCAGGTCGATTCGTACATGCACCGCGCGTTCATCGACGTGATCTGGCGCTTCTGATGCAAACCGCCAAGGGAGTGCCCGACATGCACCATGCAAGGAAAGGCTCGCTCAGCCTGTTGGCCGGCGCCATGCTGCTGGCCTCCGCTGGCGCGTTCGCCACGGTGGAACCGGCCAAGCCTGTGACCACCGCCAAAGAGCTGCAACAAGCCAAGACCTACACCGTCAGCAGCGCGCCGACCGAGGCGCTGGAACTGGCCAAGCCGAAACTGCCCGACCTCTCCGGCTTCACCGCCGAAGCCGCTGCCGCGAAGATCAATCGCAGCAAACCGGGCAAGATCAGCGTGCGCCGGATGATGCAGGAAGACGCCCTGAAGGACTTCATCGGCGGCGACAACAAGATGGCCGAATGGGTGGTGCGTCAGCACGGCATCCCGCAGGCGATCTTCGTCGACGACGGTTACCTGAACCTCAAGGATCTGGCGCAGAAGCTGCCCAAGCAGTACTTCAGCGAAACCGCGCCGGGCGTGTACCTGGCGAAGCTGCCGATTGTGGTCGGTCGCAAAGGCATCCTCGAAATCGATGGTCAGACCCAGGAGTTGCGCCTGTCCCAAGAGGCCGGTTCGTTCCTGGTCAACGACGGTCAGTTGTTTGTGCGTGACACCAAAGTCACTGGCTGGCGCGAGAAGGACAACGGCCCGGCAACCTTCCGTTCGCCGAAGGAATTCCGGCCGTTTCTGCTGGCCTGGGGCGGCACCGAGACCTACATCGTCAACAGCAAGATGGCCAGCTTCGGCTACGCCAACAGTAAGTCGTACGGGGTGAGTATTTCCCAGTACACGCCGAACATGGCCAAGGTACTCAAGCGTCCCGAGCCGACCGGCTGGATCGTCGGCTCCGAGTTCTCCGACATGTGGTACGGCTTCTACTGCTACGAGACCCGCGACTTCGTGGTCAAGGGCAACACTTACAAGGACAACATCGTCTACGGCATCGACCCGCACGACCGTTCCCACGGTCTGATCCTTGCCGAGAACACCGTCCACGGTACGAAGAAGAAGCACGGCATCATCATTTCCCGTGAAGTGAACGACAGCTTCATCTTCAACAACAAGAGCTACGACAACCACCTCTCGGGCCTGGTGATCGACCGTAACAGCGTCAACAACATCATTGCCTACAACGAGATCTACAAGAACCACACCGACGGCATCACCCTCTACGAGTCCGCCGACAACCTGCTGTGGGGCAACAAGGTCATCAGCAACAAGCGCCACGGCATCCGCATTCGTAACAGCGTGAACATCCGCCTCTACGAAAACGTCGCCATGGCCAACGGTCTGACCGGCGTCTACGGCCACATCAAGGACCTGACCGACACCGACCGTGACATCAAGCTCGACCCGTTCGATGCGCAAGTCTCGCTGATCGTGGTCGGCGGTGAACTGGCGGCCAACGGCAGCGGGCCGATGGCCATCGACTCGCCGTTGAGCGTCGAGCTATATCGCGTATCGATGCTGGCGCCGACCAAATCCAGCGGCATCAGCTTCAACGGCATCCTTGGCGAGCGCCAGGATGAAATTCTCGACCTGCTGGTGCGCCAGCAGAAAGCCGTACTGATCGACCCTGTCGAACGCCAGACCGAAATGCGGGACTGAGGATAATTTTATGCACCCACACTTGATCAAATTACTCAGCCTGTCGGCCCTGACCGTGGGCATTATGGCGGCCAGCAATGCTGCCCGCGCCGATGACGCGGCGGGCGCCACCCCGCCAAAATTCAGCGCCGAACCATGCTGCAACCTGTGCCCGGCCGCGCACGACGCGAAGAACTACACCACGCGTTATCAGCAAAACTTCACCACCCTAGTGCAGGCGCAGGGCGACTGGCTGTTCCGTACCCAGGAAGATTTGCGCACCGAGTTCAACACCACCCCGGCCGGCTACAAACGCCTGCAACAGCTGCACGATGCGTTCAAGGCCAAAGGCGTCGAACTGGTGATCGTCTATCAGCCGACCCGTGGCCTGGTGAACCGCAACAAGCTCAACCCGCAGGAAAAAGCCGCGTTCGATTACGAGAAAGCGCTGGGCAACTACAAGACCATGCTCGGCCGTTTCGCGCAGATGGGTTACGTGGTGCCGGACCTGTCGCCGCTGACCAACGAATCGCTGCCGGACACCCTGCCCGCCCACGATTTCTACTTCCGCGGCGACCAGCACTGGACGCCATACGGCGCTCAGCGCACAGCGAAAATCGTCGCCGAGAAGGTCAAGCAGATCCCGGCCTTCGCCGACATTCCCAAGCGTGAATTCGAAACCAAACGCACCGGACGCATGGGCAAGACCGGCACCCTGCACAACATGGCCGGGCAACTGTGCGGCACCAGTTACGCGATCCAGTACATGGACCAGTTCACCACCGAGCCGAAAGGCGAGGCCGGTGACGGCGACCTGTTCGGTGATTCCGGCAACCCGCAAATCACCCTCGTGGGCACCTCGCACAGCGGCAAGAACTACAACTTCGCCGGCTTCCTCGAAGAGGCCATTGGCGCCGACATTCTCAACGTCGCCTTCCCCGGCGGTGGTCTCGAAGGTTCGATGCTGCAGTACCTCGGTAGCGACGAATTCCAGAAGACTCCGCCGAAGATTCTGATCTGGGAATTCTCGCCGCTGTACCGCCTCGACCAGGAAACCATCTATCGCCAGATGATGTCTCTTCTCGACAACGGCTGCGAAGGCAAAGACGCGCAAATGTCCGCCAGCACCACGCTCAAGCCTGGCGGCAAACAGGAACTGCTGGTCAACAGCAAAAACCTGAACCTGCAGAACAGCAGCCATCAGGTCGACATCCGCTTCGCCGACACCTCGGTGAAAACCCTGCAAGCCACCCTCTGGTACATGAACGGTCGCCACGAGGACATCAAGATCGAGAAACCGGAAACCTCCGACACCGACGGTCGTTTCGCCTTTGAGCTGCGCACGGACGAAGACTGGGCCTCGCAAAATCTGCTGGCAGTCGAAGTCCAGGGCCCGGAAGCGGGCACCGCGCCGCAAAAAGTCGAAGCGAAAATCTGCAAACGCAACGTATTCCCGGGCGCTGGGCCACAAACCGCTCAGCTCGGGCAATGAGGTCTGCTATGCGAAATCGAACGATCAAACACTTGCTTGCGCCATCCCTGCTGACCCTGGCGATGTTCGCCGGGGCAACTCAGGCCGCCGCGCCACTGCGTCCGCCGCAGGGCTACTTTGCTCCTGTGGATAAATTCAAGAGCGGCGACAACAGCGAAGGCTGCGATGCGATGCCCGCGCCGTACACCGGGCCGCTGCAATTTCGCAGCAAGTACGAAGGCTCGGACAAGGCCCGCGCGACCCTGAACGTGCAGTCGGAAAAAGCCTTCCGCGACACCACCAAGGACATCACCACGCTGGAGCGCGGCACCGCCAAACGAGTGATGCAGTTCATGCGCGACGGTCGTCCGGAGCAGCTCGACTGCACGCTGAACTGGCTGACCGCGTGGGCCAAGGCCGATGCGTTGATGTCGAAAGACTTCAACCACACCGGCAAATCGATGCGCAAATGGGCGCTGGGCAGCATGGCCTCTTCGTACATTCGCCTGAAGTTCTCCGACTCGCATCCGCTGGCCACGCATCAGCAAGAAGCGCAGCAGATCGAGGCGTGGTTCAGCAAGATGGCCGATCAGGTGGTCAGCGACTGGGACAACCTGCCGCTGGAAAAAACCAACAACCACTCGTACTGGGCCGCGTGGTCGGTGATGGCGACCTCGATCGCCACCAACCGTCGCGACCTGTTTGATTGGGCGGTGAAGGAATACAAGGTCGGGGTCAATCAAATCGACGCCGACGGCTTCCTGCCCAACGAACTCAAGCGCCAGCAACGCGCCCTCGCCTATCACAACTACGCCCTGCCGCCACTGGCGATGATCGCCAGTTTCGCCCAGGTCAACGGTGTCGATCTGCGTCAGGAAAACAACAGCGCGCTCAAGCGTCTGGGTGACCGGGTGCTGGCCGGGGTGAAAGACCCGGACCAGTTCGAGAAAAAGAACGGCAAAGAGCAGGACATGACCGACTTGAAAGAGGACATGAAATTCGCCTGGCTCGAACCGTTCTGCACCCTCTACACCTGCCCGGCGGATGTGATCGAGAAGAAGCACGGCATGCAGCCGTTCAAGACCTTCCGCCTCGGCGGCGACCTGACCAAGGTCTACGACCCGTCCCACGAGAAGGGCAACAAAGGTTCGTAAGAAAGAATGCAATCCCCTGTGGGAGCGGGCTTGCTCGCGAATGCGGTCTGACATTCAAAACTGATGTCGACTGACACACCGCCTTCGCGAGCAAGCCCGCTCCCACAGTGAAGTGATGTCGCCCCCTGAATTTTCACGGGGGGTTTGGGGGGGCTTTGGCCCTTGACTGTTGGTTCAAACATGGAGAGATCGGGATGGTATTTTCATCCAACGTGTTCCTGTTTCTGTTCTTGCCGATCTTTCTCGGCTTGTACTACTTGAGCGGGCAACGCTATCGCAACCTGTTGCTGCTGATCGCCAGCTACGTGTTCTACGCGTGGTGGCGGGTGGACTTCCTGGCGCTGTTCGCCGGCGTCACCCTGTGGAACTACTGGATCGGCCTGAAAGTCGGTGCCGCCGGCGTGCGCACCAAACCGGCACAGCGCTGGCTGCTGCTCGGCGTCGCGGTCGACCTGTGCATCCTCGGCTACTTCAAATACGCCAACTTCGGCGTGGACAGCATCAACGCGATCATGACCTCGTTCGGTCTGGAACCGTTCATCCTGACCCACGTGCTGCTGCCGATCGGTATCTCGTTCTACATCTTCGAGTCGATCAGCTACATCATCGACGTGTATCGCGGCGACACCCCGGCCACCCGTAACCTGATCGACTTCGCGGCGTTCGTGGCGATCTTCCCGCACCTGATTGCCGGCCCGGTCCTGCGTTTTCGCGACCTCGCCGACCAGTTCAACAACCGCACCCACACCCTCGACAAGTTCTCCGAAGGTTGCACGCGGTTCATGCAGGGTTTCATCAAAAAAGTCTTCATCGCTGACACCCTCGCCGTGGTCGCCGACCACTGCTTCGCCCTGCAAAACCCGACCACCGGGGATGCCTGGCTTGGCGCGCTGGCGTACACCGCGCAGCTGTATTTCGACTTCTCCGGTTACAGCGACATGGCCATTGGTCTGGGCCTGATGATGGGTTTCCGCTTCATGGAAAACTTCAAGCAGCCGTACATCAGCCAGTCGATCACCGAGTTCTGGCGCCGCTGGCACATCAGCCTGTCGACCTGGCTGCGTGACTACCTGTACATCACCCTCGGCGGTAACCGCAAAGGCACGCTGATGACCTATCGCAACCTGTTCCTGACCATGCTCCTGGGTGGTCTGTGGCACGGCGCGAACATCACTTACATCGTCTGGGGCGCCTGGCACGGCATGTGGCTGGCGATCGAAAAAATGCTCGGCATCAACACCTCGCCGCGCAGCCTGAACCCGATCCGCTGGGCGCTGACCTTCCTGCTGGTGGTGATGGGCTGGGTGATCTTCCGTGCCGAAAACCTGCACGTCGCCGGGCGCATGTACGGCGCGATGTTCAGCTTCAGCGACTGGTCGCTGTCGGAACTCAACCGCGCCAGCCTCACCGGTCTGCAAGTGGCGACCCTGGTGGTGGCGTACGCAACCCTGGCGTTCTTCGGCCTGCGTGATCTGTACACCAACCAGCCTCCGGTGAAGAGCAAACCTGAAGTCAACGTCGAGGCCAACGGCCCTGCCACCGCGACCCCGGGCATGATCAAGGCAGCCCCCGGCGAAAACCCGGCGAGCATCCATGAGCCTGGCTACACCGTCGGCGTCGAAGCCCAGGTGCAACCGGCTTACTGGACGGCGGACTGGTCACGCTACGTGATGCGCGGGCTGATCCTGCTGCTGTTCATCGCCTCGATTCTCAAACTCTCGGCGCAAAGCTTCTCGCCGTTCCTTTACTTCCAGTTCTGAGGGATCTGACATGACCCGCTCATTACGCATCTTCTACATCGCGCTGTTTCTGCTGACCCTGCTGGTGCTCGGTCTGTGGTCGGTGCGCAGCTTCTTCGGCTTCAGCACCAACGCCGATGCGACCGTGCTTAACGGTCGCTGGACCAAAGCCGTGGAAACCCACTACGACGATCAGTTTCCGATCAAGCGTCTGGGCACCAACCTCTGGGCGGCGCTGGATTTCAAACTGTTCAACGAAGGTCGTCCAGGCGTAGTGCTCGGTCGCGATCAGTGGCTGTACAGCGACGAGGAATTCAACCCGATCGTCAACGAAGAGCTGAACCTGCAAGGCAACTACGCGCTGGTCGAAGGCGTGCGCCAGACCCTCAAAGCCAAAGGCGTGAAACTGGTGATGGCCATCGTGCCGGCCAAGGTGCGCCTGTACCCGGAACACCTGGGTGAAGTGAAACCGGCGAGCATCCACGCCAACCTCTATCAGGACTTCCACGCCCGTGTCGCGGCAGACAAGATCCTCGCCCCGGACCTGCTCGGCCCGCTGCAACAGGCCAAGCAGAACGGTCAGCAAGTGTTCTTGCGCACCGACACCCACTGGACCCCGGAAGGCGCTGAAATCGCCGCCAACACCCTGGCCAAGACTATCGCCGACAAGTTCCCGCTCAGCGGCGAGCCACAGCGCTTTGTAACCACGCCAGCGGAGAAGGTCACGCACAAGGGCGACCTGCGTCTGTTCCTGCCGCTGGATCCGCTGTTCGAAAACCTGATGCCGGCGCAAGAGCCGCTGCAAAAGCGCAACACCGTGGCGGCCGAGCAGCCTGCCGGTGACGACGCGCTGTTCGCCAGCAGCGAAGTACCGGTCGCACTGATCGGTACCAGCTACAGCGCCAACCCCAACTGGAACTTCGTCGGTGCGCTGAAACAAGCGCTGCACAGCGACGTGGTCAATTACGCCGAGGACGGCCACGGCCCGATCCTGCCGATGCTCAGCTACCTGAAAAGCGATGACTTCAAGAACAGCCCGCCACAGGTGCTGATCTGGGAGTTTCCTGAACGATATCTGCCTGTGAACAACGAAATCGGCGACGCCGACCCACAGTGGGTCGCAGAGCTCAAACAAGCCGGTGCTCGCCAACAAAACGTAGCCATCAACACTAAATCCGAGACGCCCGATCGGGCGCAAAACTGAAAGAGAGGTAACACCATGACTTTCACAACTACTCCTCGTCGTCTCGCAAAACGCTTCGCACTGGTTGCAGGCCTCAGCGTGCTTTCCGTCCAGGCCTTCGCCGGTGGTGACGCCGCGCTGTACGGCCCGACCGCGCCGAAAGGCTCGACCTTCGTGCGCGTCTACAACGCCAGCAACGCCGAAGTCAGCGCCACCGTCGGCAGCACCAACCTGAGCGACGTTGCACCACTGGCCAGCAGCGACTTCAGCTTCATGCCGGGCGGTGACTACAGCGCCAAAATCGGCAGCCAGACCCTGCCGGTCAAACTCGCCGGTGACCACTACTACACCCTGGTCAACAACGCGTCCGGCGCGCCGCAACTGATCGAAGAACCACCGTTCAAGAACAAGCAGAAATCCCTGGTGCGCGTGCAGAACCTCAGCGACAAGCCGCTGACCCTGAAGACCGCCGACGGCAAGACCGACGTGGTGCCGAACGTGGCGGCCAAGGGCCGTGGCGAACGTGAAATCAACCCGGTGAAAGTCAGCCTGGCGCTGTACGAAGGCGACAAGAAAGT
This sequence comes from Pseudomonas fluorescens, assembly GCF_004683905.1. NCBI lineage: Bacteria > Pseudomonadati > Pseudomonadota > Gammaproteobacteria > Pseudomonadales > Pseudomonadaceae > Pseudomonas > Pseudomonas fluorescens. The sequence goes on along the minus strand of NZ_CP038438.1, from coordinate 1,095,696 downwards.
CGGCGACGTGAAACCGGTCGCTCTGGAGCGTGGTGAGGCAGCGGTGCTGTACGTCACCGGTTCCGGCAGCAGCCTGTCGCCAGTCTGGGTGAAACGCCCGGTGTCGACTCGCTAATCAATTTCCAGACTGACCCCGTCCCCACTGTGGGAGGGGGCTTGCTCCCGAAAGCGGTCTGACATTCAACCGATATGTCGACTGATAAACCGCCTTCGGGAGCAAGCCCCCTCCCACCCTTGATCGGGTTGTCAGTTCGGATACGAGACAAAAACAAGAGTGAAACGACACAACGTTCGTGCCTCTAACCAATCGATTTTATGGAGTAAACAATATGATTCCGGTGATCTTGTCAGGTGGTAGCGGTTCACGTCTTTGGCCGCTTTCGCGTAAGCAATTCCCTAAACAATTCCTCGCCCTGACCGGTGAACACACGCTGTTCCAGCAAACCCTGGAACGTCTGGTGTTCGAAGGCATGGACACGCCGATCGTGGTCTGCAACAAGGATCACCGCTTCATCGTCAACGAACAGTTGGCCAACCGTAACCTCGAATGCCAGCGCATCCTGATGGAACCGTTCGGCCGCAACACCGCGCCGGCGGTGGCGCTGACCGCGATGATGCTGGTCAACGAAGGGCGTGACGAACTGATGCTGGTGCTGCCGGCCGACCACGTACTGGAAGACCAGAAAGCCCTGCAACGCGCCCTCGCCCTGGCCACCGTTGCCGCCGAAAACGGCGAGATGGTGCTGTTCGGCGTGCCGGCAACCAAGCCGGAAACCGGTTACGGCTACATCAAGTCCACCGGCGATTCGCTGCTGCCGGAAGGCGTCAGCCGCGTCTCGCACTTCGTCGAGAAACCCGACGTCAAACGTGCCACCGAGTACGTTGAATCCGGCGGCTACTACTGGAACAGCGGCATGTTCCTGTTCCGCGCCAGCCGCTTCCTCGAAGAGCTGAAAAAGCACGATCCGGACATCTACGACACCTGCCTGCTGACCCTCGAGCGCAGCCAGCAGGACGCCGACACTGTCACACTGGATGAAGCCACTTTCGCCTGCTGCCCGGACAACTCCATCGACTACTCCGTCATGGAAAAAACCCAGCGTGCCTGTGTGGTGCCGCTGTCCGCCGGCTGGAGCGATGTCGGTTGCTGGTCGTCGCTGTGGGAAGTCAACGAGAAAGACGCCAACGGCAACGTCAGCAAAGGCGATGTGGTGATCCAGGACAGCAAGAACTGCATGATCCACGGCAACGGCAAACTGGTGTCGGTGATCGGGCTGGAAAACATCGTCGTGGTCGAAACCAAGGACGCGATGATGATCGCCCACAAAGACAAGGTTCAGGGCGTCAAGCAGATGGTCAACACCCTCAACGAGCAGGGTCGCAGCGAAACCCAGAACCACTGCGAGGTCTACCGTCCGTGGGGCTCGTATGACTCGGTGGACATGGGTGGCCGCTTCCAGGTCAAGCACATCTCGGTCAAACCGGGCGCGTGCCTGTCGCTGCAGATGCACCACCACCGCGCCGAGCACTGGATCGTGGTCAGCGGCACTGCTGAAGTGACCTGCGATGACAACGTGTTCCTGCTCTGCGAAAACCAGTCGACCTACATCCCGATCGCCTCGGTGCACCGCCTGCGCAACCCGGGCAAGATCCCGCTGGAAATCATCGAAGTGCAATCGGGCAGCTATCTCGGTGAAGACGATATCGAGCGCTTCGAAGATATCTACGGCCGCTCCACCCCGATCGAACGCGGCGTGTCGGTGAAAACCATCGCGCAGTGATCACCCGGCAATGAGAAGCCCCCGTCCAGCCCGCTGCGTCCCCTATCCGCAGTGGGTTGGGCGGGGGCTTTTTTTCAACTCAACGAATGTTGTCGAGTCAGTCTTGGCCGGAAATGTCCCCCCAGCGATTGCCGCCTTCCCGCGTAGGGAGCCGGTGCGAGCAGTCCGATAAAGTCCTGGGTCCGCTGCAGGCTCTGCAGCGTACTGGACGTTTGCATCGACAAGTCGGAGACCGCTTCGAAAAGCTCCGGATCCGCGCTGCCGGTGGTTGCCAGCTCGGTAAGGATGGCCTGCGTCCTGAACTCGACCATGTCGATGCCTGCCGAAAGATGTTCGTAAGTGTTGCTTAACGCCTCAGCATTCAGTCCCTGCGCTGCATGGATGAATTCCCGCCCCGTCTGGAACAGCCCCCGAGTTTCTGGTCCCAGTTTTTCAGAGACTGCCTCGATCACTTTGCCCTCGACCTTGGCGCGCGCCATTTGGGTCAATCGTGATCGACCGTCGGCTGTGCGCGGATCATGCGCTGCCAATTGCAGTTTCACTGTGGCAAGACTCAGCTTCTTTTTCGGCTCGACGCTTTCAACCAGAGCCTTGGGATTCAATTCGCTGCCCTTGAAATGGATAGGTCGGTTCAACTGATAGGTGTCCACCACCTTGTCGATGGCTGCACCCGCCAACTTATCGGCGACCTTCGTGCCAATCTTGCCCCCAAGCGAACCGGCTACCGGTCCGAACACGGTGCCCATTGCAGTGCCAATCGTGCCCCCTGCGGCTTGAGCGCCTGCGCTGAACATGCTGCTGGCCAGTTGCGTCCCGACGCGCCTGACCAGGGCCTGAAACCGGTGTCGCGCCTGAGTGTGGTTGAGCAATGAGTTTCTGACGTCCGCTGCCGCCGAGGTCATCGTGCTCATTAATGCCTGCTGCTTTTGCACACTGTCAGCCAACTCAGATGTGGCGGCCTTCCCGCCCCCATCGGTGTCGACATGGTTCATGGGCGAGTTACCCACCATCTGATACAGGTTCGGCCCGTCGATAAAGCCTTTCGGGTCAGGATTCAACCAGCGCTGCAACCACGGCATGTAATAGCGATAGCCATAATAATAGAGACCTGTTGCATCGCGCTCCTTGCCCGAATAACGCAGGGTTTTGTAACTGGCCTCGGTGTCCTTGCTCCACGCCGTTTCACCGAACGGGAAGAAAGTTTCTTGACTGATGAGCCGGGCATCCTCGCCCAGTTCCAGGCAGGTCGATCCGAGATGATCCGTCAGCGTGTACCGATAATGGTCATTGGAACCGGTGGGCGGAGCACTTTCCCAGTGCAGCACGTGTACACGGCTGATGTGGCCCTCGACGCAGATCACTTGCAGTTGTTCACCGGTGGCCGTGTCGGTACGTAGCTCCAGCCCAGGCAAATAGCGCACCTGGGCCGTGACGCCGCGGGTATTCGTCTGGAGTGAGCGAATCTTGCGCACACGTTGGCCGGCACCGTCGTAGCAATAGTGTTCACGGTCATTGGGGCCGCTGGCACGTTCGACCGGCGTCACCGATTGCAGCTGATTACGCAGATTCCACGTCAATGAACTCCCCGCGTACAGCGCTCGCAAATTGCCACGGGGATCGAACGCCGCGGCAATCTCCTCTTCCGTCGGTGGCACGCCATTACGGTAAGGCAAACAGCGATTACTTGATCGCGCAGCTTTGAGCTCGCGGCCATTGCGCGCGCCAACATGCGTCAGCAGCAGCAGATTGCCGGATTCATCGTAGTGGAAGGTCTGTCGATAATTGCTCACTGCTGCCGGATCGTCACGTCCGATGGACGCCGGACCTTGAGTAGCAGCACCTGCTTCCCAACCGGTGGCCACATGCAACTGGTAAAAGCTGTCATAGTCGAAACGACTGGCAGGATCGATACGCTGGTTGGCGAAATACCGGATCGGCAGTGACTTGTCCTCGATGCTCAGCAAGTTGCCCATCGGGTCGTAGTTGTAGATCAGATGTTGCAATATCTCGCCCCCGGCTTTCCTCGCATGGCGGGTTAGCAGAAGACCATCCTCGGGCTGATAGGTCAGCGTCGTCAGCACACCATTGCCCGCCAGTTCCTGAGTGACTTGCCCATCAGCGTTGTAACGAATGTCGCTCACCAGCGTTTGCGCTTTGGTCTGGTGCCGCAATTGCAGATGGCAGGCGCGCAACTGACCGTCCAGCGTCAACTCGCGGTCCTGTCGATTATCACGTGCATCGACTTGTTCGAGTACCTGCCCCAGCGGCCCGAAGCGCCAGCGGGTCGTTGCACCGTCACCGGGCTCCAGCAAGCGCTGGCGGTCATCAACGTTTTGCGGCCAATCGGGGACGCTGGGGTCGAGAGTGAAGTGCCGTGTGCTTTCAATGCATTGCCCACTGATTGCAAAGCTTTGCGAGCACACACTACCCGCCGGATCATCGTGCCGAATCAACTGGCCCAGCTGATTCCGGGAGGGATCACCCGCGCCGGGCTGACCGTAAGTGAGACGTTCGACGCACCGCCTAGGCTCGGATGCGCCTTCTTCGAACACGGCAATCGGACGCAGCAACGGGTCGTGTTGCACCTCGCGCCAGGTTTCTCGACTGTCCCAGTCGTACAGCGTCTCGGCACCCAGCCCGTACAACGCCAGCTGCGTGCCGGCATCGACGCTGTCGGAGCGCAGCGTTTGCCCGATCAACGAATAAAGGGTGCGCAGATTCGCTGGCGTCAGCGGCTCGGTCGTTTGCAGTGCCCACAGGCGCGGATCCCACTGTTCCACAACCCTTCCGGCAGCGTCGCGCGCCGTGCGATTGACGCGGGTTTGAGCTGGGCAAAGGTCGTCGGCACGCCAATAACCAACCGTCCGAACCTGCAGTCCGCGCGGGTCGCTTACTGAAAGCGTCGGTGTTTTGCCATGCTTGTTCATCAGCTTGCTCCCGGCACTAGCGTTATCCATGCTTCAGGGCATCAGAGCATCCGCGCTTTACGATTTTCAACTGTCAGAAATTACAGTACCGACTGACGGTACATTCGGAATACGCGCGAATGTCCATTGCGCCGGCCCTCCGGTAGGATGGTACTCACGAACCAAGGAGCGTTCCCTCATGTTCATCGGCATCCTGCTGATCATCACCTGGTTGATTCTGCTGCTGCGCTATCCCGCCAAGGCTGTGCCGGTCTCCGTGGCCGCGGCTGTCGGTCTGGGCCTGGTGGCCATGTGGGTGGTGTGGCTGGACAACCGCGAGCTCAAGCAACTGGCGCGCCTTGAGATGCGCATCAGCTATGCACCGGAACAATGCCCGGCAGATCGGCCGCTGCAATTGAAAATGAAAAACGGCAACGACGTGCCGCTGACTGAACTGCGCTGGCGCATCGCAGCTTACGCGCCGGGCGACACGGTCAATCTGGCCGACAACCAATACACCGCCCCGCGCTATCGCGGCCCCGGCGAACTGCAGGCCGGTGGCGACTGGGAAGACTGCCTGCCGATGCCACCGCTGCGCCCCGGTTATCGCCCACAAACCCTGGAGTTTCGTGCCGAGCGCTTGCAGGGCAGCTTCTCCGACTGATCCCCCTCCTCCCATTTTTTGCCCAAGGAATGCGCCATGCCCGTTGCGTTGATTACCGGTTGCTCCAGCGGCATTGGCCGCGCCCTCGCCGATGCGTTCAAAGCCGCCGGTTATGAGGTCTGGGCCAGTGCGCGCAAGGCTGAAGACGTCGCGGCCCTCGCCGCTGCGGGGTTCAGCGCAATCGCGCTGGACGTCAATGACAGTGTGGCGCTGGAACAACTCGCTGAGCGCATCAACCAGCAACACGGCGGCCTCGACGTGCTGATCAACAACGCCGGTTATGGCGCCATGGGACCGCTGCTCGACGGCGGCGTGCCGGCCATGCAGCGCCAGTTCGAAACCAATGTGTTCTCGATTGTCGGCGTTACCCGCGCCCTGTTTCCGGTACTGCGCCGGGCCAAGGGGCTGGTGGTGAACATCGGCAGTGTCTCAGGGGTACTGGTCACGCCGTTCGCCGGCGCCTACTGCGCCTCGAAAGCCGCGGTGCATGCGCTGAGCGATGCGCTGCGCATGGAGCTGGCGCCGTTCGGTATCCGCGTGATGGAGGTCCAGCCTGGGGCGATCCAGTCGAGCTTCGCCAAGAATGCCGGGCATGAAGCGGAGCAACTGATCAACGAGCAATCACCTTGGTTTCCGTTGCGTGAGGGGATTCGCGCGCGGGCCAAGGCCTCGCAGGACAAGCCGACGCCGGCCAGTGAGTTTGCGGCTGAGTTGCTCAAAGCGGTGCAGCAGAACACGCCGCCACGCTTGATCCGCATTGGTAATGGCAGCCGCGCGTTGCCGTTGCTGGCGACGTTATTGCCCAAGGGATTGCTGGAGTCGACGTTGATGAAGCGGTTCGGCTTGCGTGGGAAGCTCTGAGACCGGGTTGACGCTTTCGCGAGCAAGCCCGCTCCCACAGGAGAATGCATTCCAAATGTGGGAGGAGAAATCGACGCCGGCCAGTGAGTTTGCGGCTGAGTTGCTCAAGGCTGTGCAGCAGAACACGCCGCCACGCTTGATCCGCATTGGTAATGGCAGCCGCGCGTTGCCGTTGCTGGCGACGTTATTGCCCAAGGGATTGCTGGAGTCGACGTTGATGAAGCGGTTCGGCTTGCGTGGGAAGCTCTGAGACCGGGTTGACGCTTTCGCGAGCAAGCCCGCTCCCACAGGAGAATGCATTCCAAATGTGGGAGCGGGCTTGCTCGCGAAGGGGCCAGATCAGCCAACACTCAGCCCCAGCCCTTCATGAAATCAATAAACGCCCGTACCTTCAGCGGCAGATGCCGGGTATCCGGGTACAGCGCATAAACACCCTGCTGGGCAAAGCGATAATCGGCCAGCAACCGCACCAATCGCCCCGCCTGCAGATCCTCCTGAATCAGCCACTGCGGCAAAATCGCCACGCCTTGGCCAGTCAGCGCAAACGCCCTGAGCGTCGCCGAGTTGTCGGCGACGATGGCGGTGGTCCCCGGTTTTGGCTGGTAGACATGCTCACTGCCGGCCGGGTCGGTCACGGTCATTTCCGGAACTCGGCCATGGCCCAGCGTCGGCATCGACTCCAGCGTTGCCAGCGTGGCAACCGGCGCGAAGCGCTCGACCAGTTGCGGCGCCGCCACCGCAAACACTTCGAACCTCGACAACTGCACCGCGCGCAGATTGGAGTCGTGCATGCGTCCCAGACGGATCGCCATGTCGAAGCGCTCGGAGATCAGATCGGCGTGGGTCGAGGATGTCGACAAGTGAATGTTCAGTTGCGGCTGTTGCTGGCGAAACACCTCCAGCGCCGGCACCACTTGGGCCAGGGCAAACTCCACGGTGGTGGTGATGCGCAACGTGCCCTTGAGTTGCGAATGCTCAGAGCGCGCTTCCTCGATCGCCAGTCGCGCTTCGTCGAGGGTGCGCAGGCAGCGCCGATAGAAGCGCTCGCCGGCATCGGTCAGGGCCAGTTGCCGAGTGTTACGCGTGAGCAAGGTGACGCCCAGTTCTTCTTCCAGGCGCTTGAGATTGAAGCTCACCACCGCCCGAGTTTGGCCCAGCGTCTCAGCAGCCGCCGTCAACGACCCGGCCTCGACCACGGCTTTGAAAGTGTCAAAACGGTCCAGACTGACCATATCCAGCGCACTCCCTGTCAAAATTATTTTGACAAACTAGCAGGCAAACCAGCGTTTTCCTAACGCCTGAAGCGCACTACCCTGCGCGTCTCATTACAGGGAAGCTGCCATGGCCTATCGCTCGAAAGTCGCGCTGGTGTATCTGTTCGGGTTCGCCCTCGACCTGCTGAACATGTTCGCCGCGAGCATCGCCTACCCGGACATCGCCCGGGAATTACAGGCCTCGGTGACGCAATTGGCGTGGATCACCAACGCCTACATGCTCGGGCTGACACTGATCATTCCGCTGAGCGTGTGGCTCGCGGCGCGGCTGGGCGAACGGCGGCTGATTCTCGGTTCGCTTTTGCTGTTCGGCATCGCTTCCGGTCTGGTGGCCCAGGCCGGGTCGATTGAAAGCCTGATCGGCTGGCGTTTGCTGCAAGGCCTCGGTGGCGGCTTGTTGCTGCCGATCGGTCAGGCCCTGGCTTATCGGCAGTATCCAGCGACGCAACGCGCGCACCTTACCGGCGTAGTGCTGATGGTCGCGCTGATGGTGCCAGCCCTGTCGCCGGCGGCGGGCGGCCTGATCGTCGAGGCGTTGTCATGGCGCTGGATTTTCTACCTGAACATGCCGCTGGCGCTGCTCGCGTTCGGCCTGGGTCTGCTGTGGTTGCAAGCGGATCAACCCGGCACGGAACGCCCGACACTGGATCTGCGCGGCCTGCTGCTAGCGGTGGCAGCCCTGACTCTGTTGTTGATTGCCGTGAGCCTGGCGAGCGCCGCCGCTACCCGACACCTCGCCGGCGGAGTTCTGCTGCTCGGCGTCCTGACCTTATGGCTGTACCTGCGTGATGGCTGGCACAAACCCGACGCGGTGCTCGACCTGCAACTGCTCAAGAGTCCGTCACTGCGTTTGGCAATGCTGATCTACCTGTTCGTGCCCGGGGTGTTTACCGGCACCAACATGATTGCCGTGTTGTACCTGCACGACCTCGGTTTCGGCGCCGCGCAGACCGGTGCGTTGATGCTGTCCTGGGCGGCCGCATCGGGGGTGGCGATCATGCTCGGCAAACGCAGTTTCAACCGCATTGGCCCCAAACCGCTGCTGATCACCGGGATGCTTTTGCAGTGCCTGGGGATTGTCCTGCTGATGCGCATCGAACAACCCGCCGCCACGCCGCTGATCATTGCCTATGCCTTGATGGGACTGGGCGGCAGCCTGTGCAGCGTCACCGCGCAGAGCCTGGCATTTGTCGGCATCGCGCCGGAAAAAATGGGCCACTCCAGCGCTCTGTGGAACATCAATCGCCAGCTCGGTTTCTGTCTTGGCGCCGCGTTGCTCAGTTCGCTGTTGGGCGCACTGGGCGGCAACGGATTCAAATACTGCTTTGTCGCGGCGGCCTTGCTCACATTGCTGCCAATGGTCGCCGTGCTGCGTTTCGACGCCTCCACAGTGCTCGCCCTGCTGAGCCCACCTCCCCTTCAGGAAAAATCCACATGACTGACTACAACGAATATTTTGATGAAGTGATCCAGGCCCACCTGGTGATCGAACGCTGGTTTGCCGTGGAGCAGGATTCAGCCGAAATGGAGCGCTTGCTGAGCCGATTCTCGGCGGATTTTTCCATGGTCACGCCGCTGGGCCGGGCGCTGGATATCGAAGCCTTGCGTGCGCTGTTTCACGCGGCGGGCGGGAAGAAGCCCGGGTTCAGGATCGAGCTCAGTGAGCTGCGCGGGATTGCGCTGCATGCGCATGGCGCGACGCTGAGTTATCGCGAGCAGCAGAGCGATGCGAGCGGGTTGCGCACCGATCGCCGGTCGACGGTGGTGTTTGAAAAGACCGAGGCCGGGCGGGTGCTGTGGCGGCATTTGCAGGAGACGTTTTGCGCTGAGTGATTACTCGGTTTTGGTCTGAAAGACCGGGTTGTCCTTATCGCGAGCAGGCTCACTCCTACAAGGAATCTTCGGTGTGGCAGAGATCCAGTGTAGGAGTGAGCCTGCTCGCGATTCAGTCGGCGCGGTCTGTCAGTTATCCACAGACTCTTGCTTCACCACCACCGTGCTAGTAATCCCCGCCGCCAACAACACACCCTCCGGCACTTCGTCGATGTGAATGCGCACCGGCACCCGCTGCGCCAGACGCACCCAGTTGAACGTCGGGTTCACATCGGCGATCAGCTCGCGGCTTTCCGGGTTGTCGCGGTCGTAGATGCCGCGGGAAATGCTCTCCACGTGGCCCTTCAACACTTCGCCGCTCATCAGTTGCATGTCGGCCTTGTCGCCTACGCGCACGTGCGGCAGTTTGGTCTCTTCGAAGAAGCCGTAGACCCAGAACGAGTTCATGTCGACCACGGCCATTTTCGCTTCGCCGATGCGCGCGTAGTCACCGCGATGCACGTTGAGGTTGGTCACGTAGCCATCCACCGCTGCGCGCACTTCGGTGCGTTTGAGGTTGAGTTCGGCGGCTTCCAGTTGTGCTTGCGCGTGTTGATAGTCGGCGAGCGCGGCGTCGGCGATGTTGCTGGCGTCGTCGCGGTTTTCCTTGGAGATCACCAGGTTGTCGAGGTCGGCGCGACGATGCGCGTTGACCTTGCGCATCTCCCAGGTCGACTTGCGCGACGCGACCAGCGACTGCGCCTGCTTGACCGCGATGCGGTAGTGCTCGGGATCGATCTGCATCAGCAAATCGCCCTTCTTCACCAATTGGTTGTCGCGCACCGGTACGTCGACCACTTCCCCGGTGACGTCGGCGGCGACGTTGATGATGTCCGCCCGCACCCGGCCGTCGCGGGTCCACGGGGTGTTCATGTAGTGCTCCCACAGGGTCCGGCCGATCCACAGTGCCAGGGCCAGCACCAGCAGGGTCGCAAGCAGGCTGAAAAACTTTTTCATCAGAACGTTCTCAACGGTAGACAGTCAGCGCCATGGCGCCGAACAGACAGGTAAACAGACTCAGACGCAGCAGCGCCGGGTGCCAGAAAAAGCGGTACAGGTCGAACCCCGAGAGGAACCGGTCCAAGGCCCAGGCCAGCGCCGCAGCGACAAAAAACATCAGGGTCATGGTCGGCATGTACACGCCGTGGAAGGCGATTTCACGAGGCATGGGCAAGTCCTTCGGGCTTGGCGACGGCATAGGCAGCGAGTGGTGATTGCGGGTCGAGCAACGAGGTGCGGATGAAGTGCAGGTAACTCTTCACCCGGCGTAACGCGGACGTGTCGAAGTGCGGCGCAAACGGCTCGTCGGTCGCGGCGACCCGACTGATCGCGTGATCGACCGCCACCAGTGCGCGCTCCAGATTGCTCGGGTTCGGTTGCAGAAACAGTCGCACCAGCGCCCGGCCCATGACGCGGATCGCCTGACGCCACGGCTGCGATTCGGCATACGCCGGATGCACCGGGAGGATCGCCTGTTCCTTGCGCAATTCGATGATCGCGTGGCCGACTTCGAGCACCACGAACATCCAGCGCAGCAGGTTCTTCTGCACGGTCGGCTGCCCGGCGGCGAGACCATAAGCCTGATGCAGCAAGTCACGAGTACGACTCTCGAAACTCGACGCCAGGCCCTTGAGTTTGCCGCTGATCGCATAGACCACTTGCTCGCGCAAATCCTGCTCCAGGCGCTTCCACAACCAGCGGCTGTTGGGCGGCAGAATGATTGCGCCAGCAGCAGCGCAGACCAGCATGCCCATGACCATGGCGATGTAGTCGTTGATGAAGGTGTAGGGGTTGTAAATGGTCAGGTTGTCCGGCACCGAACCGGTGCTGAAGAAGATCAACAAACCGAGACCGACACCTGCGTATTGCGGTCGCGAAGCGAGGAACGAGCCGAACACGATCACTGGCGCAAGCATCACGCACAACAGCGGAAATCCGTCGATCCACGGGAAGATGAAAAACATCTCGACGAAGCCGATCACCGCTCCGAGGAAAGTCCCGCAGGCCATCTGGAACGCCATGCGTTTCGGGTTCGGCGTGGCGGCAGACAGGCCCACCGTCGCGGCGGCAATCAGGGTCATGGTCGCGCCGCTCGGCCACGCGGTGGCGACCCAATAGCTGCCCAGTACAATCAGGATGAACGAGGCGCGAATCCCCGAAGCCGCAGCGGCCCACCAGTTGGTTTGCGGGGTGAACGGCTCGTCCCAGCGCTCACGTTCGTGGCGGTGATCGGCCAGCGAGGCGTGGGTCTGTGCATAACTGTGCAAGTCATCGACGAAGCGATAGAGCAGCTCGTATGCAGTGTGGAAATCCAGTTGTTCGGCTTCACTCGGACCGGTTTCCTGGAAAATGCCGCGCAAGGTTCGCACGCGCGTCGGCAGGCCTTCCTTGTACGTGGCCAATGCCGTCGCCAAACGTGCCGCGTCCGGGCTGGTCAAGGCGCGGCCACTGAAGCCGTCGAGTACTTCCGCCAGATCCTGCAGGCCCGGCCTGATCGCGGCCACCACGTGTTCTTCGTCATTCACGCGCAAGCGTTCCAGCAACTGATGCAGCGCGTTGAAGCGCGTGGTAATGCCCATGAACTCGCTGTTCAAACGGCTGAGGCGACCGTTGCGCCGACGCATGTGCGGGTCTTCGAACACGGTGACGCTGCGCAGCCCTTCCAGGCCCACCGCTTCGGCGATGAAACGCACGTTGCTCGCTTCGAACGATTCGGCTTTGCTGCGTCCGCGCAGGCCATCGGTGACGAACAACGCGAACACGCCGAAGCGCTGATACAAGGCGTTGCGCATTGCTGCGCTGGCGGTTTGCGGCAGGATCGCGGCGCTGACTACTGTCGAGCAGAGAATCCCCAGCGAGATCTCCAGCACTCGCCAGACGGCGGCCATGAACGCACCATCCGGATGCGCCAGCGCGGGCAGTCCGACCATCGCCGCGGTGTAGCCGGCGAGGACAAAACCGTAGGCGCGGAAGTTACGGCAACGCGCCGCACCGGCCGAGCAGATGCCGACCCAAATCGCCAGCGAACCGAGGAACAACTCAGTGTTTTGCGCGAACAGCGCAATCAGCGTGACCATCATCGCCGACCCGGCCAGGGTGCCAAGGAAACGATAGAAACTCTTGGCGAACACCTGGCCGCTCTGCGGCTGCATGACGATGAACACGGTGATCATCGCCGTGCGCGGTTGCGGCAACTCCAGGCGCATCGCCAGCCACAGCGTGAGGAACGCGGCGAGCAATACCTTGAAGATATACACCCAGGTCACGCCATCGCTGCGCGCCCAGTCAAACAAACCCCGGCGCCATTCCAGGGAGTAGAGCCAGCGTAGAGGTGCGGGCAAGGGAGTCATTTGGTCTTGCTCAATGATTGAGGACTGAAGAGTCATCTGTGGCAAACATCAATTTTTGTGGTGAACACAAACTCTGTGGTGAGGGGATTTATCCCCGACGGGTTGCGTAGCAACCCCAAACAAGGCAATTGAGTTCTCACAGTCAGATTGCACAGGCCCGTATTGGGTCTGCTTCGCAGCCCATCGGGGATAAATCCCCTCACCACAGGTATTAAATTGCCAAAGAGATCGTGTATTCACCGCAAAAGGGTCGGGGTTTTCGGGGCTGCCGTTTGCTCGGTGGTGGGCACATCATTGCCAGCCCCGAGGCCGCCACCCAACGCCGTCACCAACTCGGCATGCGCACTCAAGCGCGCCGCCTGCACCTGCTGCTGCACTTGCTGTTGCTTGAACAGCAAGGTCTGCGCATTCAGCACGTTGAGGTAATCGGTGAGGCCACGCTGATAGGCGATCATCGCGATGTCGTAGGTCTTCTGCGCGGTAGCCACCGACTCGGCGGCGAAGGCTTGCTGCTTGTCCATCGACTCGCGACGGATCAACTGGTCGGAGATGTTCTTCAGCGCATTGACCAGCGTCTGGTTGTAATGCGCCACGGCGATGTCATACCCGGCGGAGGCTTCACCCAATTCGCTGCGTAAACGCCCACCGTCGAAGATCGGCAGCGAGATTGCCGGGCCGACGTTGTAATTGAGTTTCTTGCCAGTCAAAAACTCCAGCGCCCCGCCGCCGGTGGCCATGTAGCCAAGGCTGCCGACCAGATCGACGTTGGGATAAAACCCGGCATGCGCGACATCGATGCCGCGTGCCTGGGCCGCCACTTGCCAGCGACTGGCGACCACGTCCGGGCGCTGACCGAGCAACTCGGCGGGCAATGCCGATGGCAGTTTCAACGCAGCACCCAGCGCCAGCGTCGGCCGCTGCAACTGCGCACCGTCGCCCGGGCCTTTGCCGGCCAGCGCGGCGATCTGGTTGCGGCTCAGGGCGATTTCTTCGTCCAGCGCATCCAGTTGCCGATGGGTCTCCGGCAACGGCGTTTCGGCCTGACTGACTTCAAAGTGCGTGCCGATGCCGCCGTCCAGACGCTTCTGCGCCAGGTCGAGAATCTGCTGTTGCTGTTTTAGCGTCGCGGCGACGATATCGCGCTGGGCGTAATGCAGCGACAGCTCGATGTAGGCGCGCACGATGTTGTTCTGCAATTCCAGTTGCGCCAGCCGCGCTTCGGCGGCGCTCATGTGCGCCAGATCCACCGCGCGTTCGCTGGCATTGCTTTCCCGGCCCCAGAGGTCGAGGGCGTAGCTGAAACCCAGCGCGGCGTTGTTGTCCCAGGTGGTGGTGTTGGCCAGCTCGCCCGGGCCGTAGAACTGGTCGGTCGGCCAGTTGTGGCGCTTGAGCGTTGACTCGCCATTGATCTGCAACGACTCGGCGGCCTCGGCGACACCGGCCAGCGCCTTGGCCTGACGCACCCGTGCAGCGGCCATGGCCATGCTCGGACTGCCCTGCACGGCGAGGTCGATCCAGTGATTGAGTTGCGGGTCGCCGTAGGCTTGCCACCATTGTGCGGTGGGCCAGTTGGCGTCACGGGCGGCGTGGGCGATGGCGTCGTCAGTGGCCAGTGCGTCGGCTTCCAATGCCGTGCTATGCGGGGCAATTCCTTGCGTTGAGATGCAGCCGCTGAGACCCAGGGTAAAAGCCAGAACACTGAGCGGCAAAAGCGCTCTGATGATGCGACGCGGCACAGCTGCGAATTCCTGAAAGAGGATAAGGCGGGGATTTGTGCAGGGGTTGCCGCAGGCTGCGATCTTTTGATCTTGATTCCCTTAAAACAAAATCAAAAGATCGCAGCCTGCGGCAGCTCCTACAGGGAGCGGCGCAATTCTAGGTGGGCGCCTTGGTGGCGATAAGCTGGGATTCCTGTGAATCTTTGTTACCGTTAACGAGATAATCCGTTGGTCGGGGGTCTCAGCCCCTGAAACTTCGTGTCACAATTTGCCATCTCCCTTGAGAGCACCCCATGGACACATTGCAAAACATGCGCGCCTTCAGTTGTGTGGCCGAAGCCGGCAGCTTCACCGCCGCCGCCGTGCAACTCGACACCACCACGGCCAACGTCTCGCGCGCGGTCTCCAACTTGGAAGCCCACCTGCAAACCCGCCTGCTCAATCGCACGACCCGGCGCATCGCCCTGACCGAGGCCGGCAAGCGCTACCTGCTGCGCTGCGAACAGATCCTGGCCTATGTCGAAGAAGCCGAAGCCGAGGCCAGCCAGGCCCACGCCCGCCCCGCCGGCCAGTTGAAAGTGCACACCATGACCGGCATCGGCCAGCACTTCGTGATCGACGCCATCGCCCGCTACCGCAAGACCCACCCGGACGTGACCTTCGACCTGACCATGGCCAACCGCGTGCCGGACCTGCTCGACGAGGGCTACGACGTGTCCATCGTGCTCGCCAGCGAACTGCCGGACTCGGGCTTCGTCTCGCAACGCCTGGGCATCACCTACAGCATCGTCTGCGCCTCCCCGGCCTACGTGAAAGCCAACGGCTGCGCACAAAAGCCCGCAGACCTGCTGAACCACGCCTGCCTGCGCCTCGTCAGCCCGGTGATCCCCCTGGAAAAATGGGCCTTCAACGGCCCGGACGGCCAGGAAATGGTCACCATCAACAGCTCGCCGTTCCTGGTGAACTCCGCCGATGCGATGAAAGCCGCGATCATCAGCGGCATGGGCGTCGGCGTCCTGCCGGTCTACGCCGCCATCGAAGGCCTGCGCAACGGCACGCTGGTGCGGATGATGCCCAACTACCGCTCGCAGGAACTCAACCTGTACGCGATCTACCCGTCGCGGCAGTACCTGGACGCGAAGATCAAGACCTGGGTCGAGTATTTGCGCGGGTCACTGCCGGAGATATTGGCGGCACATCAGGCGGAACTGGCGGCGTATGAGTTGAGTGGGAGCCTCGCCGGAGCCCGCGTCGCCAACTGATTTTCAACATACGGTGTTCACTGTAGAAGCGGTGATTTGAAGGGAGTTTTCCGACAGGTTTTGACGGTTGTGACTCGGAAGTGGGGTGGATAGGCTCAGGGGGTCGTTGACGAATCAACGACCGGACTTGGTCGTCCGGGTTTAGAATGGCGCACTTTTTAAGCTTGCTTAATGGCGAGCTGTGCGTGGGAGGGCCTTGGCCCTGCCGGGTTTCCATTCCCTGGTCGACCAACCTGCGTACGGTTCGCCACCCTATTGCTTGGTCGCAGTACGTGGCGAACTCCACATCCCGAATGGAGTTCCACCATGCTCAAACCCACACCCAATCCGCCCCAAGCCGAAAGCACCTCCCCCTACGAACCCCTCGATTCAAAAAAGCTCCACGACGCCGCCGAGCGTGCACTCGACCATTACCTGAAACCTTCCGCCGCCGCTGTGAGATTCCACAAACCCAGCAGCATGTTCCAGGTCGTCCCCGACATGGACAACGAAAGCCTGCTGGTTCACGCCTGCGAATCACTGGCCTCGGCAAGCATCATGACCAGCGACATTGCGGCCTATGTCGAAACCCCGCAGCGACAGACGATACTGGCGATCCAGCAAATCATCATGCTGGCCGAGCTGGCGGTGAATCGGGTGCTGGACAACGTGGAAATCAGCCAACCTGCAGCACACAGCTGAGCCATTGTGGGAGCGGGCTTGCTCGCGAAGGCGTCAGCACATCCAACACTTTCGGTGACTGACACACCGCTTTCGCGAGCAAGCCCGCTCCCACAGGGGGATTGGGTGAGTCAGTTAGAGACTGGTCGGCTGTCAGGCCGCCATCGCTGGCAAGCCAGCTCCCACAGGGATTGGGTGAGTCAGTTAGAGAGTGGTCGGCTGTCAGGCCGCCTTCGCTGGCAAGCCCGCTCCCACAGTGGGATTGGGTCAGTCAGTTGGAAACTGGTCGGCTGTCAGGCCGCCATCGCGAGCAGGCGCACTCCTACAGAAAAGCAAAGCAGTCCAGACAGACCGCATGCTCTTCACCACTCAAATGGCCGAGTGTCAGCTCGCCGAAAGCTCTTGATCTTGCCGTGCCGGCCCCATCGGCAGGCTGAGTGGAGGGGTTTATCCGGGGGTAGGCGCGCAGCGCCATGCGGCGAAGCCGCATACATCGAGAGGAGGTGCAGCGAAGCAAACCGGAGGCGATGCCCCCGGATGAACCCCGCAACGAAGGAACCCGAGCCTAAGCGAGGGCCGAACGCAGGGGCCAAGACCTTTGCTTCCTTTGGGGCGTTTGCCAAAGGGAGTCGCTGTAAGAGCGAAACCGCCAGCAGCAGCACCCGAAGCAACGGATATGTCGGGAGTGTCATAAATTTTGTGTTCGGGCATAACATGTCGCAGAGGTGCATGTATGCCGACCAAAAAGAAACCGGCCCGAGAGGCCCAGCGTGACCTTCCTTCCATTCCCCAAGAGCTGATCGACCAGTTCGTCAGCGGCCCGATGAGTGCCGACGCTATTCAGGATGCCGCGATGGCGTTTAAGAAAGCGCTGATCGAGCGAGCCCTTGGCGCCGAGATGGGGCACCACCTTGGTTATCCTCAGGGCGCGGAGCGCCCTGAGGATTCGAGTAATCAGCGTAATGGCAGAAGCAGCAAGACCGTGCTGACCGAAGACGGCCCGTTGCGTCTGGATATTCCCAGAGACCGCGACGGCAGTTTCGCCCCGATCCTGATCCCCAAGCACGAGCGCCGTTTCACGGGTTTCGACGACAAAATCATCGCCATGTATGCCCGTGGCATGAGCGTTCGCGAGATTCGTGCTTTCCTCTCGGAACAGTACGGCACAGATGTCTCTCATGACTTCATCAGCTCCGTCACCGATGCGGTTCTGGAGGAAGTCAGTACCTGGCAGCAACGCCCGCTTGAGCCCATGTATCCGGTCATTTTCTTCGATGCTCTGCGGGTCAAGATCCGTGACGAAGGCGTGGTTCGCAATAAGGCCATCTACTTGGCTCTGGGCGTGCTGCCGGATGGGACCCGAGATATTTTGGGGATCTGGATCGAGAACACTGAAGGTGCCAAGTTCTGGATGAAGGTCTTCAATGACCTCAAAACCCGGGGCGTCGAAGACGTGCTGATCGCGGTAACTGACGGGCTCAAAGGTATGCCGGAGGCTTTGAGTGCGGTGTTTCCAGAGACAACGCTGCAGACATGCATCGTCCATTTGATCCGCAACAGCCTTGATTACGCGGCGTGGGACAAGCGCCGTGAACTGGCCAAGGCCCTTAAGCCGATTTATCAAGCTCTCAATGCCGATGTCGCCGAACAGGCTCTGGACGCCTTCGAAGCGGGGCCGTGGGGCAAGCAGTATCCGACGATAGCGGCGGCTTGGAGACGCGCCTGGGAGCGGGTTATCCCATTTTTCGTGTTCCCACCCGCGATACGCAAAGTGATCTACACCACCAACGCGATCGAAAGCATCAATTCGCAGTTACGCAAGATCATCAAGACAAGAGGCCACTTTCCAACCGATGAGGCGGCGACAAAACTGATCTGGCTGGCGCTGAAAAACATCACCGCCAACTGGGGCAGCGCCGCCCATGACTGGAAAAGCGCCATGAATCAGTTTGCGGTTTTATATGGAGACCGATTCATCAGGCCGAACTGGTGAAATGAAGGCCTGCCTGACGGCAGGCCATTACCGGCCCGCACACAAAAAATCTGACACTCTCGATATGTCCCCCATCAACCCAAAGCATGGTCGGCCCAGAGGCCGCCAAGACAACCCAAAACAGAAATGTTAGCTTGCTTGGCAATAAAGCCCAGAAGCCGAGCCCAAGCCCAATGAAAAAAACAGTCCTGGCCTTCAGCCGCATCACCCCACCCATGATCGAACGCCTGCAACAAGAGTTCGACGTCATCGTCCCCAACCCAAAGAACGGCGACATCAACGCCCAATTCAACGAAGCCCTCCCCCACGCCCAAGGCCTGATCGGCGTCGGCCGCAAACTCGGCAAAGCCCAACTCGAAACCGCCACAAAACTCGAAGTAGTCTCCAGCGTCTCCGTCGGCTACGACAACTACGACCTCGACTACTTCAATGAACGCGGGATCATGCTCACCAACACCCCGGACGTGCTCACCGAAAGCACCGCCGACCTCGCCTTCGCCCTGATCATGAGCAGCGCCCGCCGCGTCGCCGAACTCGACGCCTGGACCAAGGCCGGCCAATGGCAGGCCAGCGTCGGCGCACCGTTGTTCGGCTGTGACGTCCACGGTAAAACCCTGGGCATCGTCGGCATGGGCAACATCGGCGCCGCCGTCGCCCGCCGTGGCCATTTCGGCTTCAACATGCCGATTATCTACAGCGGCAACAGCCGCAAGACCGAACTGGAACAGCAACTCGGCGCAGAGTTTCGCAGCCTCGACCAGTTGCTCGCCGAAGCCGACTTCGTCTGCCTGGTGGTGCCGCTCAGCGACAAGACCCGCCACCTGATCAGCCATCGCGAATTGGCGTTGATGAAGCCGGGGGCGATTTTGGTCAACATCTCCCGTGGCCCGGTGGTCGACGAGCCGGCGCTGATCGAAGCCCTGCAAAACAATCGCATCCGTGGCGCCGGACTGGACGTCTACGAGAAAGAACCGCTGGCCGAGTCGCCGCTGTTCCAGTTGAAAAATGCTGTGACATTGCCGCACATCGGCTCCGCCACGAATGAAACGCGCGAAGCCATGGCCGATCGTGCACTGGCCAATCTGCGCAGCGCGCTGCTCGGCGAACGCCCGCAGGACCTGGTCAATCCGCAAGTCTGGCGCGGATAAAAAATGACGGGCAAGTGCAGAACCGCACTTGCCCGTTAGTTGCCGCCCTACACAACTTGAAATTGAACAACAAAGCCAATTTAACAACAGCATTATAAGCTCTGCCTGGCAATCGAATGATCGACCACTGCTATGGAGAGCTAATCCCGTGAACAACCTGACAACCGATAAAGTTATTCGCTACAGCAAAGTTATATTGATGGCTTACATCAGCTTCTTTGGTGTATTGGTGATGTTTCACAACTTTACCGACTATGACTCGAACTACACGTACGTGGCTCATATCCTGAGCATGGACACTACCACCGCCAATGAGTCCATAAAATACCGAGCCATCGATTCACCGATGATTCATCACCGGATCTACTGGTTCATCATCACGATGGAAGTAACGTATACGACGTTATGCCTGATAGGCACCTATCAACTCTATCGGCACATCAATGCGCCTGCAGAGGTATTCCATGAGGCAAAAAAGTTCTCGATCATGGGCATACTGGCGGCAATTTTCATTTATTACGTGTGCCTGCAAACCGTGGGGGTGGAATGGTTTGACATGGACACCTCACAATCATGGAATGCCAAGGACTGGGCCCGGCATATCATTGACTTCATATTCCCGGTGATGATTTACATCACCTTGAAAGTCGAGCGCTGATGTTCAGTGATCGTTTGTTTCATACCAACTTCCCCTGCACCGGCGCCACCAGCGTTTTCGGCTTACGAAACACCAAGACATTACCCAGCATCACCAACACCAGCCCGAACAACGCCGGTGCCGTCCACTGATAACCTTCAACAAACGCTGACACGTTCAGTGCCACCACCGGGAACAGCACGGTGCAATACGCCGCACGCTCCGGCCCCATACGTCCGACCAACGTCAGGTACGCGGTGAAGCCGATCACCGAACCGGGGATCACCAGATACAGTAACGCCCCGACGTAACGTGGCGACCACTCCATGTCGAACGCAATGCCATTGACCAGACACCACACCGACAACATCGCCGCCCCGTAGGCCATGCCCCAGGCATTGGTGGTCAAGGGTTTCAAGCCTGCCTTCTGCTGCAGACTCGACAACATATTGCCCGCCGAAAAACACAAGGTGCCACACAGCGCCAGGCCAAGACCAAGCAACGTTTCGGGGCTGGCGTGATGGCCGGCCAGTTCCGGCCAGAACAGCATTCCCAGACCGAACAGGCCGAGCGCCCCGCCCATCAAAACATTGCGCGCGATGCGCTGACCGAAGAATACGCGGGCATTGAGCGCATTCCACAAAGTGGCCGTGGAAAACACCACCGCCACCAGCCCGCTGGGAATCCACTGGCTGGCGGTCAGAAAGCACATGAAGTTGACGCAGAACAGGCACAACCCCTGCGCCACACAGATCAAATGGCCACGCCGATTCATCGGTTGCAGCCGCCGACTGAGCAGCAACAGCACGAACAGCACCAGCGCGGCGAGACCGAAGCGATAAACGATCGACACCGGAATCGCCACCACGCCCAGTTGCCATTTCAGGGCAATCCAGGTGGTGCCCCAGATCAGCACGGTCAGCAGATACAGCGAAAGGTTCATGACGAAACTCCTGAGAACACCGGGCACTCTGTGGCAAGCGAGCTTGCTCGCGCTTGAGTGCGCAGCACTCACTGATGGGTCCGCTGCGCAGCGCGGCGGGAGCAAGCTCCCTCGCCACAGGGTTGTGTTGTATGGAGGTTCAGGGTGCGACAGCAACGATCGGGGCGCTTGCAGATTCTTGCGCTTTTGTCGCTCGACAGGCTGGCAGCGCGAAAGCTACGGAGTAGGATGCAAGGCGTTGGAGAGAACCGAATATGGCCGCTATCGATACCCTGCAAGTCTTCCAAGCCCTCAACCGCTCGCCGAATGCACGCCTGTTGCACAGCGCCGATCTCGGTGACGGCTTGTCTGCGGCCCTGTGGACCAACCACCACGATGCCCAGGAATACGAAACGCCGAGCCACCACACGCTTTCCTGCTACATCGCCGGGGGCACGGGCACCTTTCGCCGTGGCCAACCGGGGCGCAAGGGCGGACCGGACAAGTTGTGCATCCTGCCCGCCGATCACCAATCGGGCTGGGTGATCAACGGCGATCTGCGTCTCGCTCATCTGTATTTCAGCGCCGAACAATTTGCCTTGGGTTGCGTCACGCTGCTGGATCGCGAGCCGCGAGAGATGCAGTTGCGCGAGCAGACCTTTCTGGAAGATCCGCAGCAGGCCCGACGCTTTCGTCAGTTACTGACACTGAATTGGGACGAACCGGCCGAACGCCTGCTGACCAGCAGCATTGCGCATGAATTGATCAGCCATACCCTGCTCAGCCAGGTCGGCGCCCGGCAGGGTGTGCGCCTCAAGGGCGGACTGGCGCCCCATCAGCGGCGGCAACTGGTCGAGTTCATCGACAATCAGTTGGCCGAGCCGATCAGCCTCGGGCAACTGGCCGGATTGTGTGCGCTGTCGGAATACCACTTTGCGCGGATGTTTCGCGTGAGCTTCGGCCTGCCGCCGCATCAGTACGTGCTGGCGCGGCGCTTGAACCGGGCGCGGGAATTGTTGCGCGGCACGGCGTTGCCGCTGGGGGAGATTGCACTGGCGTGCGGGTTTGCCAGTGCCAGTCATTTCACCAACCGGTTTCGGCAAGTATTGGGTGGGACGCCGGGGGATTATCGACAGGCGTTTTTGCGTTAGATCCGGGGTTTTTATTGCCTGATCGGGCCGCTTCGCGAGCAAGCCCGCTCCCACAGGGTTCAGAGTGAACTCAGATTGTGTGAATAACACCATCCAGTGTGGGAGCGGGCTTGCTCGCGAAGAACGATGACGCGGTCCTGAATCAGAACTCCAGCGTACTGGAGAGCGAAATCTGCCGCGAATCGCCCATCGACACAAAGAACCGGCTCGCCGCGGAGGTGTAGTAGGTGCGGTCGAACAGGTTCTTCACGTTGAGCTGGAACTTGACCTTCTGCCCTTCGAGTCTGGTGTCGTAAGTGGCAAACGCATCGGCCACGGTGTAGCTCGGCAGGTCGAAATCATTCACCGCATTGCCCGCGCGTTCGCCGACATACCGCGCCCCGGCACCGACCCGCAGTTGGTCGCCACCCATCACGCTGCCGAAGTCATACACCGCCGACAATGAACCGCTGTTCTTCGCCACGTTTTGCAAGCGATTGCCTTTGTAGTCCGGGTCGTCGGTGACCTCGGCATCGGTGTAGGCATAGGCGCCGATCAGGCTCCAGCGATCGGTCAACTGCCCGGTCAGGTCCAGTTCCAGACCCCGGGAACGCACTTCGCCAGCCGCGCTGTAAATGGTGGTCGGGCCTTCAGAATTGGAGACCAGCACGTTGCGCTTCTTGATGTCGAACAGCGCGATATTGCCGGTGATGCGCCCCGGCATATCCAGACGCGCACCCAGTTCCCACGACTTGGCCTCTTCCGGCGCAATGCTGCCGTCGAGCACGGTGCTGCTGCCGCTGAGCGGGGCGATGGTCGAGTTGGGTTTGAACGATTCGGTGTAGCTGCCGTAGAACGATAATTCGTCGGTGTAGCGATACACCAGACCGGCGCGCGGTACGAATTTCTGCCCGTTGCTGTCGGTGTTGGCCTTGAACGGCACGCCTTTGCCGGCGTACTGGTCGTACTCCTGGAAGCGTCCGCCGGCGACCAGAATCCACTGGTCGTTGAGGTGTATCGAGTCCTGCAGAAACACCGAATCGCTGCGCAGCAGATCGGTCTGCGCGCTGTCCGCCGGGCTGACCGTGGTGCCTTCGACTTCACGGCCATACACCGGATTGACATAGCTGAAGGTGCTCAGGCTTTTCTGGCGGATCAGGTCAGCGCGGTAGATCTTGCGGTACTCATCGTCAACGCCGAACACCAGATCATGTTGCATGCCCAGCAGGTTGACTTTGCCTTCGAGGCTGGCGGTGGTGAAACGGTCAGTGCTGATCGCGCCTTGCGTGCCGTCCATGCTGCGGGTCAGCGTGCCTTTTTTGGTGTCGATGGCGGTCACGCGTACCTGGCTGGCGTCGTAGGTTTCGCGGTTCCAGCTGTAGCCAAAATGAGCTTTCCAGTCGTCGTTGAGTTCGTGGTCGGCTTCGAAGTGGTACAGGTCGGAACGGCCTTCCATGTCGTTGAACGGCTCGTCCAGACGCTCGTTGCGCGAGATGTCCAGCGGATGGTTGGTGCGCGGATCGATTACCGTGCCCCGGTCGAACGGGGTGAGAAACTCGCGGTGTTCATAACCGAACGACAGCTTGGTACGCTCGCCGAACCAGGCCAGCGACGGCGCGATCAGCGTCTCGCGGTGAGTGCCGTAGTTGCGCCAGTAATCTTCGTCTTCATGATCCAGCACCAGCCGATAGGCCAGCCCGGATTCGCCCAGCGCCCCGGTGCTGTCGAAGGTGCCACCGCTGCCATTTTTGCCGTCGCCGTAGGTGGAACCGCGCAGGGTCAGCGCGTTGTACTGAGTCAGTTCCGGCTTCTTGCTGACCAGGTTGACCACGCCGCCCGGATCCTGAATGCCGTAGAGCAACGAGGCCGGGCCCTTGAGCACTTCGACCCGATCGACCGTCGCGTTCATGCCACGGCCCTGCACGATCGGCATGCCGTCGCGCATGATCGAGCCGTTGCGGTTGTCGCCGAAACCGCGGGTCATCACCGAGTCTTGCGTGCTGCCCAAGGTGTTGCCCTGGGTGATGCCGCTGACGTTGGCCAACGCATCGTCGAGATTGCGCGGGGCCTGATCACGGATCACCTGGGCCGGAATCACGTTGACGGTCTGAGGAATCTCCTGCAGCGAAGCCGAGGAGCGCATCACCGAACTGGTCTGCGGCGGCTGATAGCTCATCGACTCGTCACGCATCGACGTGATGGTGGTCGCGCCAAGATTGAGTGCGCCTGCGGTGGGTTGCGGTTCCAGCGCCAAGGTGTGGCTGTCGGTACGGCGAAAGGTCATGCCGGAACCACTGAGCAGGCGTTGCAGCGCCTGTTCGGCGCTCATCTGGCCGCTGACGGCCGGGGCGTTGAGGCCGTACGGCGCTTCATCGGTGTAGACCACGCTTTGCCCGGTGACGCGGCTGAAGTCGCTCAGAGCCTGGGGCAGTGGTTTGGCGCTCAGGGAGAAACTGAACTGTTTCTGTGTCGGACTGCTGACGGTTTCAGCGGCCAGCGCCACACTCAGCGGCAACAGCGCCAACGCCGAAAAACTCAATGCCGAAACACCCAACCACTGTTTGACCGAACCCGATTTTGCCCTGGACTTCATTGCTCAATGACCTGTGTAGAACCGCAACGGATGCGAATGACTCGCAGTTTCAGTCACTACACGGATGGGGCTGCGGTTTACCTCACCACAAATTTGAAAATATTTTTCGAGAGCAGTGTCGGTAGTTCTGACGCCTTCGCGAGCAAGCCCGCTCCCACATTCTGGAATGCATTCCCCTGTGGGAGCGGGCTTGCTCGCGAAGAGGCCAGTAGACCTAGCGCAAAATAATCAGATGCCCCAGCACCTGATGCTGCTCAAACCCCAGCACCCCTCGCAACGAACTCAGCACCGCCTGCGGATCCTTGCTCGGAAAACTGCCGCTGACCTTGCGCGCTGCCAGTTCATCATTGAGCACAACAATCCGTCCCGGGTAATAGCGCCGCAGATCCTCCACCACATCGGCCAGTGACGCCTTGTAGTAATTCAGCCAGCCCTGACGCCAAGCCAGTTGCGCCTCGCTGTCCACCGCGTGCAGTTTTTCCGCACTGCCCTGCCCGTAAGCCACTTGCTGGCCGGCGGTCAGAATCTGCTGTTGCGCGTTGCGATTCGCCGTCACGCCAACGCGCCCGGACAGCACCGTGACCTGCGCACCTGCGGGCTGCAGACGCACTTCGAATTGCGTGCCGAGCACCCGCGCCTCGCCCTTCTCCGCCGCGACCACAAACGGATCCCCCGTATGCGTGACACTGAAAAATCCGGCACCGCGGCGCAATTGCACATGCCGCTCGCCCTGACTGAAATCCACCGCGATGGCACTGTCGGCATCCAGCGTGACTTGCGATTGATCGGCCAGGGTCACGGTGCGGACTTCACCCGGCGCCGAGACGTAATCGGCACCGAGATCATCGATCCAGCGCTGCGGCTGCCAACCCGTGCCAAGGCTGATCATCAGCATCAGACACGCGGCCATCGCCAGCGCGCCCGACCAGCGCAGCAGCAGTAAACGACGCGGACGATCCATCGCATTGAGGTAGCCCTGCAACGCCAACGCCTCTTCATCGGCCAAGGTACGCGCCGGACTTTCGCTCAACTCCCAGAGCACTTGCGCCTGGGCGTAAGCCTCGGCGTGGGCCGGATCGGCGCGCAGCCAGTGGCTGAAGGTCAGTTGATCGCCGGTGCTCGGGCGGTCGTGCAGCAGACTCAGCCAGGCGAGCGCGGCCTGCTCCTGAGCGGGCGTTGGAATGACACGGTCGTTGGCTTTCACGGTGCTTTCCCTGGCAGGCGTGGCGCGGGTTCGCGCAGGCTGGCCTTGCAGGCCTCGAGGGCGCGCATCATATGTTTTTCCACGGCGCTTTGGGACAGGCCCATGGCTTTGGCGATGTCTGCGTATTTGCGGCCGTGGATGCGATTGAGCAAAAAGATCTGCCGAGTGCGCTCGGGCAAGGCACGCAACGCCGCCTCGACATGGCGCAGATCATTGCCCGCTTCGAGCGCGGCTTGCGGTTCGCTGCCGTGACTGTCCGGCGCATCCGGTTGCCAGCCCTCATTGACCCGCACACGCGTGCCTTCGCTGCGCAAGTGATCGATGGCGATGTTGCCGGCGCAGCGCAAAAGATAGGTGCTGAGTTCTTCGACCTGCACCAGCGGCCGCCGCCAGAAACGCAGGAACAGATCCTGCACCAGATCCGCCGCCGTGGCCCGGCAGCCGACGCGCCGGTTGACCAGCGCTTCCATCTGCGACCGCTGCGACAGGAACACCTGAAGAAAATGCGCACGCGCGCCGTGCGGTTCGTCGTCGCGGGATTCCGGGGGATGACCGATCAGCATGTCAGACCTGCGCCCAGGCAGCGACCGGGCTGGCCAGCAGACTCAACCCGGCCAGTGCGAGGGCCAGACGTGGGCGATACGGCAGCAACAGCACCAACGCCAAGGCGCTGAGCATGAGCACCGCGAACCAGTCGACCAGACCGAAACTCCAGCCGTGTGCAGCGACTGCCGCCCAAAGCGACAGCCCGAGCAACAGCCAACCGGCGAGTTTCAAAACCCGTGCGCGTCGGACCGAGAGTTTGTTGCCGAGCAGCTCATCGTGGTGCCGAGGCATCGACAGACACAACGCGCTGAACCCGGCGTAGCACAGCAACAGCGCCAGCAACATCAGCTGACCTCCTGCTCAAGCGCGATCGGTCGCGGCTTTTCGCGGGATGTTTTTTTCACGCTGACGGCGCCGCCGGCACGCTGCATTTTCCATGCGGCCCAGCCGAGGAACAGACCTGCGCCCAGGCAAGTCAGATCGAAACCCGCCAGCGTCCAGTCACCTTGCGCCAGCGTTTCGCCGAGATTCCACGGTGTGGTCAAATTGATCAGCGGCGCCGCGATAAACAGCACGGCAGCCAGCGCGAGCTGTTCGACCCAGGCCTTGCGCCCTTTGCGCAGCAACGCATGCACCACACTCAAAGCCCAGGCGATAAAAAACGCATTCACTTCCTGATCGGCGCGCCCGAGCAGATCTGTCGGCAACAGGCGATTGGCCAAAAAGAACACCGCCACCGCCAACACCAGCCCGGCCATGCTGGCGATGTTCAGCACTTCCACCAGACGCAATTCGAACGGCATCACGCCGCTCTTGGCGTGTTTGAGCTGGCGCTTGCCAAGCCAGATCACCAGCCCGGTGCCGATCATCGCGGTACTCGCCAGACCGCAGATGAAATACAGCCAGCGCAACGTCGCCCCGGCGAAGTGGCCCATGTGCAAACCGTAGAACGTGCCGCCGACGGCCATCGCCACGGGCTGCTCCGGGGTGCTGCCGAGGCGCTCGCCGGTGACGCCGTTGAACGTCACCGCGCGCCCGAAATCGTGGACGACGCGGTCGCCACGGCGCGACAGCACCACCGAGGCATTCGCGTCCCCCGGGTTGTTCACTGTCAGCCGCGCGGTGCTGCCTCCCGCCCACTGCTCGCTGGCCTTGGCCAGCAGTGGTGCCATCGGACTTAGCGGCGCCGCCCGGTTGGCTGGCTCAGGGGTCTTCGATGCCGGAAAAACTTCGTCGTAAAAGGCGCGCACGTCGCCGTTATAGGACGCCAGAATGCTCGCCGGCATGACCATCGCCATGAAAATCACCAGGCTGCTGTAGGTGATCATCAAGTGAAACGGCAACACCAGCACGCCGACCGCGTTATGCCCGTCGAGCCATGAACGCTGGCCTTTGCGCGGGCGAAAGGTGAAGAAGTCCTTGAAGATTTTCTTGTGGGTGATGATGCCGGTGATCAGCCCGACGAACATCACCATCGCCGCCATCGTCGCCAGCCAGCGGCCCCATGGATAAGGCATTTGCAGCTGGAAATGGAAGCGATAGAAGAACTCGCCGCCCAGGCTTTCGCGGGCCTGGACTTCGCTGCCGGTCTGCGCGTCGAGTGTTCTGGATTCGAACTTGCCGCGCTGGCCCGGTGCGTTCGGCGCCTGCTGCCAGCGCACCGTCAGGCCGGGATCGCGGGCGTCGGGCAAGTCGATCAGCCAGCGCGAGGCGCCGGCGGCGTGTTGCTGCAGGTAACTTTGCGCAAGGGTCAGGCTCGCTTCGGCATTAATCGGCCGCGCGGGAATTTCCGGCTGCATCCAGTGGCTGATCTCATCCTTGAAATAGGCCAGCGTTCCGGTCAGAAAAATCGCAAACAGCAGCCAGCCGAACACCAGCCCCGTCCACGTGTGCAGCCAGGCCATCGACTGACGAAAGCCCTCTTTCATGCGTAACCCAAGCCCCGCGCGGCACCCGACACCGTCGCCAGAATCACGCTGGGCACCAGCAAACCGACCCACGCCGACCACGCCGTGCGGCAAGCGAAGCACCACAGCACCGCGACCAGATAGACCAGAAAGGAAATGGTCATACCGGTCACCACCGCTTCGGCGCGGCTCAACGGCAGCCACATCGTCAACGCGACACTGGCCAGCGCCGCGACCAGATAGCCGCCGAACACCGCCGCCAGCACCCGCGAAGTGACAGCCAGACGATAGGACATGGGAAGTGAGGCGAGTTTGCCTTTCATGTTTCGACCCTGAAACGAAAAAACGTCCGGCCAACGAGCCGAACCAACAGGCGAGCAATATTAATGATAAATATTCTCATACGCAAAAGCATCTGATTGCCGGACACCCTCGCCCGCCCCTACAATGCGAACAGTTCTTGTTCTCTAACGCATCGATCATGCGCCCGGAGTAATACCCTTGTCGTCCGCCCATCCCGTCGAATCGCTCTACCACGACCACCACAGCTGGCTCACCGGCTGGTTGCGGCGCAGACTCGGCTGCCCGGACAGCGCGGCGGATCTGGCTCAGGACACCTTCATCCGCGTGCTCACTGCACGTGAACAATCGGTAATTGTTGAGCCGCGCGCGTTTCTCACCACCCTCGCCAAACGTGTGCTGTTCAATCACTACCGCCGCCAGGACCTGGAACGCGCCTACCTCGACACCTTGGCGCAGATGCCGGAAATGGTTGCGCCATCGGAAGAAGACAAAGCGATCATCCTGCAAACCCTGATCGAGCTGGATCAGCTGCTCGATGGCTTGCCACGTCTGGTCAAGCGCGCCTTTTTGCTGGCGCAGGTCGATGGCCTGACTTATCCGCAAATCGCCGCCGAACTGGGCATCTCCGTAGCCACGGTCAAACGCCATCTGCACAAAGCCGCCCTGCGCTGCTATTTCGCCCTATGAACCGCGCTCCGGATTTCTCTGCGCAAGTGGCCGAACAGGCCGTGCACTGGCTGATGGAAATGCAGCAAGGCACGCTCTCCCCGCGTCAGCAACAAGCCTGGCAACAATGGCTGGACGCCCACAGCGAACATCGTCGGGCGTGGGAACACATGCAGCGGGTCAACCAGCGCTTGCGCGGCGTGGCTTCGCCATTGGCCCATGCCGCGTTGAACGGGCAGAAGTCTTCCAGTCGCCGTCAGGCGCTCAAGTTGCTGCTGCTTCTGGGTGCCGGTTCTGCCGTCACCTGGGGCATGCGCGAGCACAATCCGCTGCCGACGCTGCTCGCCGATTACCGCAGCCCGCTGGGGGAGCGCCGCAAAGTTACGCTGGGTGCGGGCAGCCAGTTGCAGCTCAACACCGCGAGCGCAGCGGACGTGGACAGCACGCAACGGCTGATTAGTCTGCTGGAGGGCGAGATTCTGCTCAGCACCGTACAAGCGTTCGAAGTGCGCACGGCACAAGGGCTGTTGAGAACCGCTGCTGCCCGGCTCAACGTCCGGCAATTTGCCGATCGTACGCAGGTGGCGCTGTTTGAAGGCCAGGTCGAATTGACCCGCCACGAGCACGCACCGATGTGGCTGCCCGTCGCCCGTCAGCTGAGTTTCAGCGCCACTTCGGTCAGCGAAGCCAAGCCACTGGACGCCAACAGCGGCGCCTGGGCCGACGGCATGTTGATCGCCGCGCACATGCGCCTGGGCGATTTTCTTGAAGAGCTCAGCCGCTACCGTCGCG
The DNA here is from genome assembly GCF_004683905.1 of Pseudomonas fluorescens. NCBI lineage: Bacteria > Pseudomonadati > Pseudomonadota > Gammaproteobacteria > Pseudomonadales > Pseudomonadaceae > Pseudomonas > Pseudomonas fluorescens. Next base: position 1,065,507 of record NZ_CP038438.1, on the reverse strand, counting down.
GCCAGTTGCATTGCGATGCGAAAGTGGCTGACCTGCTGATCTCCGGGACCTATCCACTGGACGACAGCGAGCGGATTCTTGATCTGCTGCAAATCAGTCTGCCGGTGAAAGTGCGGCGGTTTACCCGCTATTGGGTCAGCGTCGAGGCTCGGGTTTAAAACAAAACTGTGGCGAGGGAGCTTGCTCCCGCTGGCCTGCGCAGCAGGCCCTCAATACAGGGGCCGCTTTGCGCCCCAACGGGGAGCAAGCTCCCTCGCCACAAAATCAGTCATGCAAAAAATATTCGTAAACCGTGAGCCGTTTTTCAGATCTGGCGTGACAGAGAAGGAAAGCCCCCTTGATTCAACCTTCTCAGGATCACCCTTCATGCACCCCACCCGCCTCACGCCACTGGCCCGTCGCCTGCGCAACCTCATACTGGGCGCCAGCCTGAGCTTCAGCGCTCTGCCGGCCATGGCCGCCGAAACCAGGGTTTACCACATCGCCCCGGCATCGCTGGAAAACACCCTCAACCAGTTTGGTCGTGAAGCCGGCGTGCTGATTTCCTTCGGTTCGCAGATCACCAGCGGCGTGCAAAGCCGTGGCCTCGAAGGCAGCTACAGCACCGCAGAAGGTCTCGATGCATTGCTCGAAGGCACCGGCCTGCAAGCCCGCGCCGAAGGCAACAATGCCTTCAGCCTGCAACCGGTCGGCGACACGGCGCTGGAGCTGGACACCTCGAAAGTCGTCGGTGACTGGCTCGGTGAAGCGGCGCAGGTCAACGTGTTCGAACACCCCGGCGCCCGCGATGTGATCCGCCGCGAAGACTTCGAACGTCAAGGCGCGACTCAGGCGCGCGATGTGCTCAACCGCATCCCCGGGGTCAACGCTCCGGAAAACAACGGCACCGGCAGCCATGACATGGCGCTGAACTTCGGCATTCGCGGCCTCAATCCGCGCCTGGCCGCGCGCTCGACCGTACTGATGGACGGCATTCCCGTGCCATTCGCACCGTACGGCCAACCGCAGTTGTCGTTCGCGCCGATCAGCATGGGCAACATGGATGCCGTGGACGTGGTGCGTGGCGGCGGCGCCGTGCGTTACGGCCCGCAGAACGTTGGCGGGGTGGTCAACTTCGTGACCCGTGCCATTCCCGATGCGCCGACGGTCAAGGGTGGTTTCCAGACCGAAACCAGTCCGTCGTCGAGCCATGACGGCTTCAAGACCAGCGCCAACCTGCTGGCCGGCGGCACCAACGAAAATGGTCTGGGCGGCGCGCTGCTGTACTCCGGCACCCGTGGCGGTGACTGGCGTGAACACAGCGACAGCGAAATCGACGACCTGATCCTCAAGGGCAAATACCAGCTCGACGAGGCCAACAGCTTCAACGCCATGGCCCAGTATTACGAAGGCAAGGCCGACATGCCCGGCGGCCTCAGCGTTGCCGATTACGACGCCGATCCGTATCAGTCGACGCGCCTGAAAGACCAGTTCTGGGGTCGCCGCACAATGTTCAACTTCGGCTATCGCTATCAGGAAGATCGCCGCGAATTCACCGCCAACACTTTCTTCACCAAGACCCTGCGCAGCGGTTATCTGGATCAGGGCAGTTTCCTCTCGCTGTCACCGCGCGAGTATTGGGTGCGCGGTTTCGAAACGCGTTTCGCCCAGGGCTTCGACCTCGGCCCGACCAGCCATGAAGTCGGCGTCGGTTACCGCTACATCAACGAGGCCGGCCACGAGTTGCGCTATCGCACGCCGATCAGCAGCAACCAATACCCGACTACCGACAGCCGCAACGACCGCGACACCCGCGGTGGCACCGAAGCCAATGCGTTGTTCGTCGACGATCGCATCGACATCGGCAAATGGACCATCACTCCGGGCGTGCGCTACGAGATGATCGAGTCGCAGCAGACCAACAACCTGACCGACGTCAAATACAAGGGCGACTACAACACCGCGCTGCCGGCGCTGAACGTGCTGTATCACCTGAGCGACAGCTGGAATCTGTACGCCAACACCGAAGGTTCGTTCGGCAGCGTGCAATACAGTCAGATGCCCAACCGTGTGAGCAGCGGCGAAGTCAAACCGGAGAAGGCCCGCACCTGGGAACTCGGAACCCGTTATGACAACGGCACCCTGCGCGCGGAAATCGGTGCGTTCCTGATCAACTTCGACAACCAGTACGAAAGCAACCAGACCAACGATTCGGTGATCGCCCGAGGCGAGACCCGCCATCAGGGCATCGAGACCAGCGTCAACTACGCGCTGGATGACTTGAGCCCGGCACTCGCCGGTTTCGATGTGTACGCCACTTATGCCTATGTTGACGCGACCATCCGTGAGGACGGGCCGAACAAGGGCAATCGCGTGCCGTTCTCGTCGAAACACAAAGGCACGATTGGCGTCGGTTATACCGAGGGCCCGTGGAAACTCAACGTCGACAGCAGCTTCCAGAGCGACCAGTTCGCCGACAATGCCAACACCTCCAGGGAAAGCGCCGACGGCAGCACCGGCAAGATCCCCGGTTACATGCTGTTCAGCAGCCGCGCCGGTTATGACTTCGGCCCGCAATTGTCGGATCTGAACGTGGCGGTGGGGGTGAAGAACATTTTCAACACCCAGTATTTCACCCGCTCGTTTGATGACAACAATAAAGGCAAGTACGTGGGTGAACCGCGCACGGTGTACGTGCAAACCACCCTCGCGTTCTGAGATTGAAAAAACCCTCACCCTAACCCTCTCCCAAGGGAGAGGGGACTGATTGCGGGATGCTTGCGAAGTACGCCGACCTGATTCTACTTTGCCGAATCCATAGTCGAGTCGGTCTTTCAGGTCGATGTTTCACGTCAGACACCTCGGTCGGCCCCCTCTCCCGGAGGGAGAGGGCTGGGGTGAGGGGCCGCTTTCTGATGCCCTGCGCAAAAAACGCCACAAACAAAAACGGGCCTGCTTGCGCAGGCCCGTTCTCATGGGGTGGCTTGAAAAATCAGCGTATCAACTGTTGATCGCTGCCTGTTCGTTCTCGAGAAATTCTTCCTCCAGCAGTGCATCATTCGCCTTGCTGAATGGCACGATGGCGGCGCGAGGTTTGCCTCGCAGTTTGCCAAACAGGTGCTCCAGCGCGTGTTCCAGTTTTTCGGCTGCACCGTCGATCGCCTGTTCCAGCGAATCGGCTTTGTGGGTGACGGAAATCGGTTGATGGCCTTTTGGCCGCGCTTCCAGTTGGCAGCGCAAGTCATGGGGACCTGGTTTGTCGCCGTTCTCGTCGCTCAGGTGGACTTCGACACGGGTCAGGTCTTCTTCATAACGTTCGAGCGTGCTCTCAATAGTTGTACGTACCCACTCCTCCAGTCGCTTACTGCTTTGAATATGGTTATCGCTGTTGACTTGGATTTGCATAGTTCATCCCTTATTTCAGCTAGCTCGCCAGAGGCCTTGAATTGGATTTCCTGACCTCCTGGTTACAACAATCGGCCCGACCGACGAACATTTCAACCCCTGAAAAAAGATAAATATTCATTCGCAAAAAAAGCCGGACAACCGGGCAAGTCACTGGTAAGGTCGGGAGTTGGGTCGCTTCGCAACCCTGCAAAATCTGCTCACAATTGCCCGTCGTTCAACGGGTGCAAGCTGCGGAAAATCCCCGCCTCCTCCACCAGCCAGTCATGCACCGCGCGCACGCCCGGATGGCTCAAGGCCCCCGGCGCATACAGCAGCACGTAGCGTTTGTGGTTGGGCACCGACAGGCCGAACGGCACAATCAACGTCCCGCGCTCCAGTTCATCGTTGAGCAACGTGCGCCGGGCAATCGCCACGCCCATACCGGCGATCGCCGCTTCGATGGTCAGGTGATTGCGATTGAACGTGTGCCCACGCCGTACGTCGGCGCCTTCAAAGCCAATCGCGTTCAGATAAAACTCCCATTCCGCATATTCATAACTGCCCCGCCAGGCGGTGATGTCGTGCAACAACGGGAAATGCACCAAGTCCGCCGGCCCATGCAGCGGCGGACGCCCGCGCAGCAAACTCGGCGCGCAAACCGGGAAAATCTGCTCATCGAGCAAGGCTGTGGATAACAGCCCCGGATAACTGCCGTCATTCAGGTCAATCGCCAGATCGAAATCGCCCTCGTGCAACGGCACGCTGCTGTCCTCGGCCACCAGCCGTAACTGGATGTCCGGATAACGCTGTTGCAGACGCGGCAGGCGCGGGGTCAGCCATTTGCTGAGGAACGATGGAATCGAACGCACCCGCAGAATCCCGCTGATCATCCCGGCATCCAGACGACGCAATTCAGCATCGATGCTGCCATAGGCCTCGTTGACCGTGATGGCCAGTCGCTGGCCTTCCGCACTCAACTCCACACCCCGCGCTCGTCGGTGGAACAGGCGAAAACCCAGTCGCTCTTCCAGTTGGCGAATCTGCTGGCTGACCGCTCCCGGAGTGATGTGCAGCTCTTCCGCACAACGGGTGAACGACAGGTGCCGCGCGGCACAGGAAAACACCTGCAGCCAGACGTAGGTCTGGGCATGCAATTGACGACTCATTGTTTAGTCCTGCTAAAGGCTTACTTAGGAAATTTCGTTAGTCACGTAGGACCGAGGTAGGCAGTATCGCCGACATTGCGCTTGTCCTACAAAAAATGGCAGCGATTTCTACTCCATTGCTTGTAAGGGTTTAGCATGGCTATCAGTGTTTTCGATCTATTCAAAGTCGGCATCGGTCCGTCCAGTTCCCACACCGTCGGCCCGATGCGCGCCGCCGCGACCTTCGCCCAGGCGCTGATCGAGCAACGCTTGCTCAACGATGTGCGTCGCGTGGAAATCCGTTTGTACGGTTCGCTGTCGGCCACCGGCGTCGGCCACGCCACCGACCGCGCGACGGTCATGGGCCTGATGGGCGAATGGCCGGACAGCATCGATCCGGCGACCATCGATCCACGCATCCAGCAACTGCGCGAAAGCGGCCTGTTGCTGCTTGCCGGCCAGAGAGAAATTTCCTTCAACTGGCAGCGCGATCTCCTGCTGCTGGACGAAAGCCTGCCCTACCACCCCAACGCCATGTCGCTGACAGCCTTCGGCGAAAGCGCCGAGCTGTTCACGCAGACGTACTACTCGATTGGCGGCGGTTTCATCATCGAAGCGGCGGAAGCCGAGTCCGGTGTGGCGCCGGCCGGCGACGTGGTGTTGCCGTTCGATTTTTCCAGCGCCGCCGAACTGCTGAACCTGTGCAGGCAGCACAACTTGCGCGTGTCGGAACTGATGATGGCCAACGAACGGGCCTGGCGCAGCGACGCTGAAATCCGTAACGGCTTGCTGCACATCTGGTCGGTGATGCGCGAGTGTGTCGAGCAAGGCCTGCGTCACGAAGGCATCCTGCCCGGTGGGCTGAACGTGCCGCGCCGCGCGGCGAAATTGCACCGCAGCCTGCTGGAAATCGGCAAGCCGAACGTGATCAGTTCGACGCTGTCGGCGATGGAGTGGGTCAACCTGTTCGCCCTCGCCGTCAACGAAGAGAACGCTGCCGGCGGGCGCATGGTCACCGCGCCGACTAATGGCGCGGCCGGGATCATTCCGGCGGTGCTGCACTACTACATGAAATTCAATCCGGACGCGTCTGACGATGACGTCGTCGCTTTCTTCATGGGCGCCGCCGCCGTCGGCATTCTGTGTAAGAAAAATGCCTCGATCTCCGGCGCCGAAGTCGGCTGCCAGGGCGAAGTCGGTTCGGCCTGCGCCATGGCCGCGGCGGGCCTCGCTGAAGTGCTCGGCGCAACCCCGGAGCAACTGGAAAACGCCGCTGAAATCGGCCTGGAACACAACCTCGGCCTGACCTGCGACCCGGTCGGCGGCCTGGTGCAGGTGCCGTGTATCGAACGCAATGCCATCGCCGCCGTGAAGGCGATCAACGCCACGCAAATGGCCCTGCGCGGCGACGGCAAACACTTCATTTCCCTCGACCGGGTAATCCGCACCATGCGCGATACCGGCGCCGACATGCACGACAAATACAAAGAGACTTCACGGGGCGGCCTGGCTGTGAACTGGGTGGAATGCTGACGCGCATTGCCTGACCGTCCCGGCGGGCCGCAACTTGCGGCCCGCCAACCGTGAGCCCGAGCAAAAATAATAACGAGGCAAAAACGATGACCGATGTACGTACACCTGCTGCCGAAAATCCCGCTGTAGATCGCACACGCAACACCGAAATAGCCCACAAGGGCTGGAGCAAATCCGACACCACCTGGATGCTCGGTCTGTATGGCACCGCCATCGGTGCCGGCACTTTGTTTCTGCCGATCAACGCCGGCGTCGGCGGTTTCTGGCCATTGCTGATTCTGGCGTTGCTGGCGTTCCCGATGACCTTTTTCGCCCACCGGGGCCTGACCCGCTTCGTCTTGTCCGGGCGTTCGGGCGACATCACCGAAGTCGTTGAAGAACACTTCGGCATCGGTGCCGGCAAGCTGATCACCCTGCTGTACTTCTTCGCGATCTTCCCGATCCTGCTGGTGTACAGCGTTGCACTGACCAACACCCTGAGCAGTTTTCTCGAACATCAATTGCACATCGCGCCGCCACCTCGGGCAATCCTGTCGCTGGTGCTGATTCTCGGCCTGATGGCGATCGTGCGCTGCGGGCAGAACGTGATCGTCAAAGCCATGAGCGTGCTGGTCTATCCGTTCGTCGCCGCGCTGCTGTTGCTCGGCCTGAGCCTTATCCCCAACTGGAACGGCGCGTTCTTCGCCAGCGCCAAGGAAGCGATGCCGCTGTCGACGTTCCTCAAGACCCTGTGGCTGGCGATCCCGGTGATGGTGTTCTCGTTCAACCACTCGCCGATCATCTCCGCCTTCGCGGTTGACCAGAAGCAGCGCTACGGCGCCGAGGCCGAACGCAAGAGCAGCGGCATCCTCGCCATGGCCCACGGGATGATGGTGGTGACGGTGATGTTCTTCTGCTTCAGCTGCGTGCTGGCGCTGTCGCCGGCGGATCTGGCGGCCGCGAAAGCGCAGAACATTTCGATCCTGTCGTACCTCGCCAACCACTTCCAGACCCCGGTCATCGCTTACGCCGCGCCGCTGATCGCGCTGGTGGCGATCACCAAATCCTTCCTCGGCCACTACATCGGCGCCAGCGAAGGCTTTCAGGGCATGATCGTCAAGAGCCTGCGCGGTCGTGGCAAGGTGATGTCGGCGAGCTGGCTGAACCGTGCGACCGCGCTGTTCATGATCCTCAGCTGCTGGGCCGTGGCGACGTTCAACCCGAGCATCCTCGGCATGATCGAAACCCTCGGCGGGCCAGTGATTGCCTGCCTGTTGTTCCTGATGCCGATGTACGCCATCCGCCGTGTGCCAGCCTTGCGCCAGTACTCGGGACAGGCGTCCAACGTGTTCGTGGTGCTGATCGGCCTGATTGCACTGTCGGCGATCATCTACTCGGTTCTGCCCTGAAACGGGCCACAAATGACAGAGGCGAGCCATGGGCTCGCCTTTTTTATGCCGTATCCATTGTCCAACAATTTTCCCGGCACAGCCCTTGCTATGACCTGTGCAGGAGCTGTGTAGGAGCTGTCGAGTGCAACGAGGCTGCGATCTTTTGATCTTCATGACCGAAGTCAAAACAGCGCAGATCAAAAGATCGCAGCCTTTGGCAGCTCCTACAAAACGCAACACCACAGGCCACGGAATCGCCGATGATCAGGTATTGCGAACCAACCCGATCACGGCCGGTCAACAACTGCACGTTCAATCAGGCGGTGACGCATCATGGACAACCCTTTTCAGATCATTACCGATGCCTTCGCGCCGGACTATCAGATCAACCTGAGCATTCAGGGGCTGGACGGCAGCATCATGCTGACCCTGTCGAACAGCGGCCGAATCGTCGCCAAACGGATGATCAGCGCCGAACAGCGCAACGATCCGGTACGGCTCAAGCGGCTGGTGCAAAGCATTCAGTTCGGCATCGCCATCGAACAGGGCCACAGCGCCATGGCGATCCTTGAAGCGATGACCAGCGGTGACGGGCTGCCTCCGCCACCGCAGCAGAGCAACGGCCAGCCTCGGCCGTCGATGGGGCTTTAAAGCTCGCCCTTCTCGATCTCGGGATGTTCACCGGAGCCGGCGCCGAGCTTGCGTTGCGGTTTTTCGATCTTCACCGACGGAAATTGCGACGAGGCGTAACGCACCACCAGGATCGAGAACGCCAGCAGCAGAATGCCGCCGCACAGGTAGATGATGCCCATGTCCGGCGGGTTGTGGTGCGAGACGTTGGAGATCAGCAGGCGGGTCAGCGCAGTGATCGCCACGTAGATCAGGAAGCGCACCGGCATGTGGTTGGTCTTGAAGTAAATCCCGACCATCGCCCCCAGTTCCAGATAGATGAACAGCAACAGAATGTCATCGATCTTGATGTGGCCTTCTTCGAGCATGCCGAGAAATTCCATCACCGCCGCCCATGCGGTCACCGCACCAATGGCGAACAGCGCCAGGTAGTGGAAGGTCTCGACGAACAGATTGCCCAGGGACTCGGCCAGTTGATGCACGTTTTGCCGCAGTTTCTCGGCCCAGTTGATTTTCACGATGATGTTCCTTAGCCCGATGCGAGCGGATGATGCCGGTTGGACGTGACGGTTTTCCGTATGCGCTATGCGCCATGCAGAAACGAGGCCACGCATCATGGCGAGCCGGCATGAAACCTGCGCCGTGGCGTTTGGTCGCACCGTTGAACAGGCACCGTCGTCAGGAATGTTTGTGACGCTATAACTGAAGTTTCTTGATGAATTCGTTACGCTTCAAAAGGCATTAGCTTATAAATGAAATATTATTAATCGGAAAAATCTGTGAACTCGCGCACAAACACTCCGGTTATTCACCAGTTAGTTATCCAATAAATTATCAGGGTAATTATTTCCACAGCAGGCCCATCAGCGAAGCTTTAACTGCAGCGGCAATCTTGTTTTGGCAACCGAGTTTTTTCAGGCAATGATTAATATGGAAGTTTACTGTCCTTTTGCTGATACCGAGGATCACCGAAACATCGTCCGATGACTTTCCGTCAGCGGTCCATTGCAGGATTTCCTTTTCTCTCTGCGACAGTTCTATCGGCACCGGGAGCACCGAATCGGCGCCGCGCATCTGCAGGCGCGTCAGCCCCAGGTGAGTAATCTGGGCCAGCCAGGACAACTGTGCCTGTTTGGTTTCGAGTTCCTGCGCGGTGATCGTCCCGCTGCCCCGGGCAAAGGTCACCAGCCCTTGAGTTTCGCTGTTGAGCAGCGTCTGCCCCCAGCCCTCCGAGAGCCCGTGAGCCTGCGCATCCTGCCAGAATTCGGGCATCTGAGCCTTGAGTTCAGCGTCCCACAGCACCGGTTTCACGCTGCGCATTGCGCGCTGGACGTAAGGATCGATGTCCAGGTAACGATTGGCGGAATAGGCAGCTTGCCAGGCGGGCGAATAATTATTGGCGAGAAAAAGACAAGGTTTGGTGATGGGGAAAAGCCGGCGTGACCCGTAAGCCACATAATCAAACTCCAACTGCCTGGCGACGGTCTTGATACTGTCGAACAACAACTCGACATCCGTTGCAGACATGGCGTTTTCCAACAGTTCAGCCTGCCAATATGACATAGAGATTCCTTTCCCACAGTTAATGCTGTCGGCCTCTTGCCAACATGCCTAGCATATTTCCAAATGTTTCCGCTAGCTGTCAAGGGTGACAGGTAGTATGCGAGCGCAGTGTGCACTTTAATCGCCACCCAACCAATCACTAAACGGAATCTGTGATGGATTACTTGTCAGGACGTTATGACGAGTTGACGACACTAAAGCGTCAACGCTTGGCTCAATATCGCTATCAGGTGTTCGTCGAACGCCTCGGCTGGCAATTATCCACGCCGGACGATTTCGAGTTCGACCAATTTGATCACAGCGGCACTCACTACATTGTCGCCGAAGAGCACGACGGCAACATCAAGGGATGCGCCCGCCTGCTGCCCACCACCCAGCCGTATCTGCTGAGTGAAGTATTCACTTCGTTGCTCGGCGACAAGCCTGCCCCGTGCGGCGATGACATCTGGGAGCTGTCGCGTTTCACCTCACTTGACCTCGATGCCGAGGGCGGCAAAAACGAACAGATGATGTCCGACGAAAACACCGTTGGCCTGTTCATGGCCACACTGGAGTACGCCCGAACCTGCGGCGTTTCACATCTGGTGTCAGTGTCCCCGGTTGCCATCGGACGCCTGCTCAGACGTGGCGGCATCGACTACAAATGGCTGGCGCCGCTGCAGGTTCTGGACAACCGAACCCTGGGCGCCTGCTACATCACGGTGCAGTAACCCTGCCCGACACTCGATAACAAGAAAACAAGAAAACAAGAAAACAAGAAAACAAGAAAACAAGAAAACACATCAACTGAAGCTGCTGACACGCGTCGAGCAGCACCTTTCGGTGTGGGTCGATTTCACGCCATGGATAGCAACTGCCTTACAACCAACGTTCAACACAGAGGGATGATCATGATCGACATGCACAGGAAAGTTGCCAAAGACATCGTCCACAAGGGCCACGATGACGACGTGCTGATTTACGACGCTCACCACTTGCTGCCGGCCTGGCTGCCGGCCGCCGTCGCGCAACGGGCGAACCTTGATCCAATGGATCTGGAGATCGTCAATCAGGCCTATCGGCTGGACAGCGAACGTCTGGTGCTGCGCTCGCTGCCAACCATCATTGACCTGGAAGAGCTCGAACAGGCAGGCCTGTCGGACTGTCTGCCGGAACTGCTGACGAATTACGAAAAGGCCACCGACCACCTGATCCTCAGCGGCATCTGGGTGCTGGAAAGCACCGAAGCCAAACTGGCTCGACTGCCCGGTTGCGGCAACGGCCTGAGCCTCGATCAGCGCCGGCAGGTACATGATGTCCTGAAAAACCTGGACGGCTGCCCGCAGCAGGGTCTGCTCTATTTCACCCTGTTCAACGACACCGCCAATTACTTTTTCTACCGCAAGCACCACGAGCACGTGCCCGGCCTGATGCTGATCGAAGCGGCACGCCAGGCCATGTACGCGCAGTTCTACGAGCACAGCGGTTATGCCCGCGGTGAGGTGTCGATTTCCATCGTTGATCTGCTGTCGAGTTTTCCCCGTTACACCGAGTCTTCGTTTCAGGTGGATGTGCTGGTTGGCGACTACGAAGGCATGGCCCAGCCGCGGGCGCGCAAGGTCGACAAGCGTGCGCGATTCTTCCAGCGGGGCGAGCTGGTGGCCGACATTCGCCTGCACGGTGAAGTGATCAAGATGCCGGTGTTCAAGCGCATGCGGAATATCAACATCGACCCCGCCTGCTGGTTCCGTCCGCTCAAGGGCATACGCCATGAAGTGCTGGTGCGCCTGGATTCCGGACGTCACCTCTCCGCCCGCCTTGAGCTGCTGTCGATGGCCGGCCTGCAAGTGCAATGCGACAGCCCGCTCGAGGCTTCCGAGCGCGGACACGTCTACCTGTACCTGGAAAACGAAGGGATGATCAGCCTGCCGTTGCAATCGCTGCACGCCAGCGACGCGACAAAGGCCGGCACGCTCAAACTGCACCTGGCAGAGCTGGATTCGCCGTTGCGTTTCAAGTGGCGCGAAGTGCTCAAACAGTTCGCTTACTTCTCCCACGAAGAAACCGCCCCGGTTCCGGCGCCCGTCCTCGGCCAACCGTTGTGGATGACCTTCGACCAAGCTTCGGCGATGCCCGAACAAAGGAAGGAAGCATGATGCCGCGCTATCCCCACGTGCTGGAGCCCCTGCGGCTGGCCGGCGGGCTGGAGTTGCGCAATCGGCTGTTCTTCGCGTCGATGGGCGTGGACCTGGCCGATCACAGCGGGTGCGTGACGCCCGCCATGATCGAGTTCTATCAGGGCATCATGGAGGGCGGTTGCTCCATGGCGTTTCTGTGCAACGCCACGGTCTCGCCGCAATCGCGTCTGCAGAGCACCGGGCTCGGCCTGTTCGAACAGCAGCAGGGCGAATCGCTCAAGGCGATGTTCGCGATGGCCGAGCAGGTCAACACGCCGGTGGGTGTGCAACTGCAGCATTACGGCGGTCAGGGCACCACCACCCACACCGGCGTTGCCGTGCTGACCCCGAGCGGCGTGCCCTGCCCGCGCGTGTCGAAACTTGATCCGGATTATCGCGTGCGGATCATGGACGAAAGCGACATCGCCCTGGTGATCGAGCAGTTCGCCCATTCCGCCTGGCTGGCCTGGACCAACGGCGCGCGTCTGGTGCAATTGCAGGCGTCCAACGGCTACCTGCTGAGCAGTTTTCTCTCGCCGCACACCAACAAGCGCACCGACCGATATGGCGGCAGCGAAGAGAACCGTGCGCGACTGTTGCTCGACGTGGTCAAGGCCATCCGCGAGCGCACCCAGGGCCAACTGATCGTCACTATTCGTCTGGGCATCGACGACCGTCTGGGCGCTGAAGGGCTGCAATATCCGGACCTCAAGGAAACCGTGCAGGCGCTCTGTCAGGCCGGCGTTGCCGCGCTGGAATGTTCGATGTGCATGGGCGCGACCTTCGGCCAGTTGATCGTGCATTCCGAGACCATGGACCACTACCTGCAAGCCGGAGTGCGGGCGATCAAGTCGGTGTCGACAGTGCCGGTGGGTTACGCCGGTTTCATCGACGGTCTGGACAAGGCCGAGCAGTTGCTCGCCGACGGCGTATGCGATTGGGTGGGGATGTCGCGGGCGCTGTTTGCCGACAACGACCTGATCAATAAAACCCTGCAGGGCCGCTCCGCCGACATCCACAAATGTCGATGGGACAGCCAGTGCTTCAGTGACAAAAGCAATCCGCGACTGGATCGGGTGTATTGCTGCGTAAACCCGAAATATTTACGCCCCGCGTTGGCATAAGGAGATGCGACATATGTACGATTTTCTAGGAAAAGTCTGCCTGGTCACCGGCGGCACCAGCGGCATTGGCGAAACCGTCAGCGAACGCCTGATCAAGGCCGGCGCCGATGTGATCGTGTTCGGCCGGGACGAGGAAAAAGGCGCGGCGCTGGCCGATCGGCTGGGTGAACACTGCCGCTTTATCGCCTGCGATGTCGGTGATCCGGCGCAGGTCGAGCAGGCGTTCGCGACCATTCGTTCGGCCTACGGCCGCCTCGATTGCGCGTTCAACAATGCCGGCGTGACCGCCAAATACGGAGCGCTCGCGCAATCGTGCCCGGAGGACTGGATGAAGGTGATGAACATCAACGTCAACGGCACCTACCACTGCATGCGCCATGAACTGCAACTGATGCTCACCCGCGGCACCGGGGCCATCGTCAATACCTCGTCCTGCGCCGGCGTGGTACCGATTGGCGGCCAGGTCGCCTATGTCGCCAGCAAGCAGGCGATCAACGGCATGACCCAGGTGGCGTCGATCGAGAATGCGCGGCTGGAAGACGGCGGCTGCATTCGCGTCAATGCGGTCGCCCCGGGGCCGATCCTCGGCGGCATGAACAGCGAGGCACGCCTGAAAGCCGCACCGGAAAACACTCAGCGTAAAATCAACGTGACGTCGATGAAGCGCTTCGGCACGGCGGACGAAGTGGCCAACGCGGTGCTCTGGCTGCTCAGCGATCAATCTGCTTACGTCACGGGTGTGATCATGCCCATCGATGGCGGTTACGCCAGCGGTAAGTTCTGAAACCAAATAAACCAAACGACCCGCCGTGTGCGGGTCGTTTGGTTTGAGGCGCGTGAATCAGGAAAAACCCCGAATCCGGTCTACATTGAAAAGCCACTACCCAAAGCGCAGGGATTCGCTTATCCTTTCGCTGTATATAAATACAGTAGTCGCTAAGACAACTAAATGTGAAGGCATGTGAGGTGGTGAATGGCCGTCGAAGTGGTATACCGCAGCAGCCGAGATCTGGAGCGCTTGTTCATGGATAAAGCCGAAGCTGACCGTCATGACAAAATGCTCGAACTGGCCGAGATGCTGTCCGAAGTGTTGCAAAAAGCCGTGCCGTCGCTGAACGAGCAACAGGTTGAAGAAGTCGGGATCTACATGGCGAAGAACCGCGATGTGTTCGCCAAGGCCTTCAAGAGCCAGCCTGATGCGCTGTCGGAGCTGATCAATGCACCGGCAGAAGTAGTCGAAAAAGACGCAGCGGCTGAGCCGGAAGAAGCTCCAGTGAAGCCGGTTAAAGCGGCGAAAGCTGCCAAGTAACCACGTTTGAATCGAAAAGATCGCAGCCTGCGGCAGCTCCTACAGGGAATACGCATTCCATATGTAGGAGCTGGCGCAGGCTGCGATCTTTTGCTTTTCAGCGATATAGGACTTTCTCTGCCAACTCATCCGCTACCCGCGCTGGCGAACGCTTCTCGGCCTGCGCATGGGCAAACACTTCGGTCAGCCGCGAACTGATCTTCGACAGGTGCGCAGTAATTGTCCCCAGCTCTTCGCCGCGATGCTTGAGCGAGACATAAATCAACCCGCCCGCGTTGATCACATAATCCGGCGCATACAGAATCCCGCGCCGCTCCAGTTGATCGGCCACGTCCAGATGCGTCAGTTGATTGTTCGCCGAACCGGCCACCGCCGAGCAGCGCAATTGCGTCACCGTGTGACTGTTGAGCACCCCGCCGAGGCCGCACGGCGCAAGGATGTCGCAGGGTGTGCTGAGCAAGGCGTCGTTGGCGATCGGATGCGCGTTGAGCTGTTCCATCGCCAGTTGCACCTTGCCGTGGTCGATGTCGCTGACCAGCAATTCGGCGCCCGCCGCATGCAGTTGTTCCGCCAGTGCATAACCCACATTCCCCAGCCCCTGAATTGCTATGCGCAATCCTTCGAGATTGTCGCTGCCCAGCCGCGCCATGGCGGTGGCGCGAATTCCGGTGAACACGCCCATCGCCGCGTGCGGTGCCGGGTCACCGGCCGAGGTGGTGCTGGTGACATGCTGGGTCTGCTGGGCAATGCAATCCATGTCCGCCACCGAAGTGCCGCTGTCGATGGCGGTGATGTAGCGACCGTCGAGCTGCTCGATGCAGCGGCCAAACGCTTCGAACAACGCAGCGCGGTTTTCCACATGCGCCGGGCGCACAATCACCGCCACCCCGCCGCCCTGATCGAGCCCGGCCAGTGCCGCCTTGTAGCTCATGCCCTGAGCCAGGCGAATGGCGTCCTCGACTGCGGATTCGTCGTTGGGATAGGCAAGATAACGGCAACCGCCCAGGGCAGGCCCGAGGCGACTGTTATGAATGGCAATGACCGCCTTCAACCCGGTGACCGGGTCAACGCTGAGGTGCAGCGATTCCAGGCGAGTGCTTTGCATGAGAGCGAACATCGGCAGGCTCCCGAATCACTTCTGGTAGACGCCAGTATAGGCTTGCGCCCAAAAATTGCTGAAGCGCACCGGAATAAGCGCCCGCTTCGACGGCGACTTTGCGGCATAACCTGGCCGGTACTGGACGAATGGCGCGGACGGGGCTAAAACGAGGCATTCCCCGGAGATTTCGATGAGTCCGCGCCAACGCTTTTTCGAGTGTCTGCACCGTTCACCGCCCGCGCTGTTCGAAGCGGCGCTGTGGATGGCTGCCGAGCACGAAAAAGGCCTCGATGTAGAAGCGCTGCAACAGGACTTCAAGGAGCTGCAACAGCGCGTCAGCTACGGCTTGCCGATGCTGCCAGTCAGCGAACTGGCGCAACCGTTGCTGCGGCGGTTGAATGATCTGGGCTTCTCTCAGGACGATTTTCTGCCGCTACGCCCACAGGTCGCGTTGTTGCACAAAGTGTTGCAGACCCGCCGCGGCCAGCCGCTGACCCTGTCCCTGATTGCTCTGGAACTGGCCCGTGGTCTGGAGATTCCGCTGGTCGGAGTGAACTTCCCCGGGCATTTCCTGCTGCGGGTACCCGGTGCTGATCACCTGCTGGATCCCTGCGGCGGTCGGCGGCTGTACCCCAATGACTGTCGCGAGTTGTTGCAACGTCAGTACGGCGCGCACCTCAAACTCAACGCTGACCATCTGGCCACCGCCAGCCCAGAGCAGATGCTCCAGCGCCTGTCACGCAACCTGCGGCAGTTGCATCTGGCGCATGAGGATTACATTGCCGCGCTGATCGATGCCGAACGCGTGCTGGAACTGGGCGGTGCCAGCGCCGCCGACTATCTGGCTCGCGCCAGCCTGTATCAACGGCTCGACTGTCCGAACGCCGAGCGCTTCGATCTGGAACATGCGCTGCTGCTCAGCGACGATCCGATCCAGCGCCTGCGCCTGACTGAGCGGCTTGGGCACCTGCCGCCGAATTCAGTCGTCCACTAATCCCTGTGTGGGAGCGAGCTTGCTCGCAAAGCGTGGTGTCAGCGATGAATGCATCGAAGCCTGAATCGCCTTCGCGAGCAAGCCCGCTCCCACAGGGTTCAGCGTGAACCCATTCTTCTGCATCACAACGATCCATTGTGGGAGCGTGGCTTGCCCGCGAAGCAGGCGCCACCGTTGTTCCTGTCAGACTGCGTTATCGTTCTTCGCGAGCAAGCTCGCTCCCACATTGGATTGCGGGATATCTGAAGGCGAGCGCACCTGGATGATCAGCAGCGCCGCAATAACCGCCGGAATCGCGCAGAAGAAGAAAATCTGCGTCACCGGAATGTGCATCGCCAGCAGCATGCTGCCGAACAGCGGCCCGAGGATCGAACCGAAGCGCCCGACCCCCAACGCCCAGCCAGTGCCCGTGGCCCGCACGTGCGCCGGGTAGAAGTTGCTGGCGAAGGCGTTCAGCGTCAGTTGCCCACCGATGATGCAGAAACCGGCGGCAAACACGCAGGCCACCAGATAGCGCGGGTTGTCGTGGTTCAAGCCCAGCAGAATCGTGCACAGCGCCGCCCCGGCCAACACCGCGCAGAGCAGCCGCACCTTGCGTTTCAAACGGTCGGCGAACCAGGCCATGCACACCGCGCCCAAGGTACCGGCGAACAGGAACATCGAGGTCACCAGATTCGCTTCATTGAGTTTCAGACCGCTTTCCAGCAACAGCGTCGGCAGCCAGCTGATCATGAAATACAGCAGAATCAGGCTGACAAAAAACGTCGCCCAGATCAGCAGGGTCGGGCGCGCATAACCGTTGCGGAACAGCTCGACCACGGTCAGCTTGCTGCCCTGCTCGCGCTCGTTCTGTTCGACGGTCGCGGCCGGCGGTTGCCAGTCCGGCAGCATTCGCGCGGTGACTTTGCGCAGGCGCACATAGGGCGGTGCATCGCGCAGCAGACGTGGCAGCGATTCTGGCAGCATCCACCACAGGAACGGGAACAGCAGCAACGGCGTGACACCACCGGCAAGGAACACCGCTTGCCAGCCAAAGCGGTCGATGAAGCCAGCGGCGACAAAACCACCCGCCGCACCGCCAAACGAAAACCCACAAGCGGCCAGTGTCACCATCAAGGTGCGCAGACGCGGCGGTGAATATTCCGACATCAAGGCCATGGCACTGGGCATCGCACCGCCCATGCCGATGCCGCAGATGAAGCGCGCGATCATCAAGGTGTTCAGAGAATCGGCGAACACCATCAACACCGTCAGGCTGGCGTAGATCAGCACGCAGGCGAGCAGGATTCGCCGCACGCCGAAGCGATCGGCCAGCGGCGTCACCGCGAGCGAGCCGAGCGTGAGGCCCAACAGGTTGGCGCTGAAAACCGGCCCGAACGCGGCTTTCTCCAGCCCCCAGTCCTGAGCCAGGGCCGGCACCACGTAACCGAGCACCTGGGCGTCATAGCCGTCGGTGACCAGCAGCAAGGCGAGCAGGATCAGCAATAACCACTGATAGCGGGACACAGGACGGGCGTCGAGTGCCGCGCGAAAGCTGGCAATCTGGTTATGCATCGCAAGGTACCTGTTTTGTTTTTATGATTTTTTTGGCGGGCGCCGAATCTCCCCTGTGGGAGGGGCTTGCTCGCGAAAGCGGTGTATCAGTCAGCATCCCGGTACCTGACACTCCGCTTTCGCGAGCAAGCCCGCTCCCACATTGGGGCAAGGTGAAGCTTTAAGGGGTATCCGGCTGATTGGCCGGATGCGCCTTGATGAACGCCGAATGCTCAGCCGCCAACGCCGCCACCCGACAAATCCGCGGATAAGCCTCCAGCGAAACACCGAAGCGCTCGGCCGCATACAACTGCGGAATCAGATAAACATCCGCCACACACGGCCACTCGCCGAAACAGAAACCGCTGTCACCGATCAATTGCTCGACGGCCGCCAGCCCCTGACTGATCCAGTGCGCGATCCACTCCACCACCTGCGGCTCTTCGTGGCCCAACTGGCGCAGGCAATTGAGCACGCTGACGTTATGCAGCGGATGCACATCGCAGCCGATCACCGCCGCCACACCGCGCACATGAGCACGGGCAGCGAGGTCTTCGGGCAGCAATGGCAGCTGTGGATAACGCTCTTCCAGGTACTCGATGATCGCCGGCGACTGAATCAGCAGCTCGCCGTCATCGGTGCGCAGGGCCGGCACCCGGCCCTGCGGATTGATCGCCAGATACGCCGGCTGGCGATGCTCACCTCCCGACGGCGCGATCAGATTGACCGGCAACGCGGTGTAGTCGAGCCCTTTCAGCGCCAACGCGATACGCACCCGATAAGACGAGGTCGAGCGGTAATAGGTGTAGAGATCCATGATCCGCTCCTGTCAGCGCGCCGCCAGCACTTTGCCGCGGCATTCGCCGAAGCCGATCGAGGCAAAACCGTCACGGGCGCAGCGCGCACGCAGAATGATTTCGTCGCCGTCTTCGAGGAATTTGCGCACTTCGCCGGAGGCCAGTTCGATCGGCTTTTTACCGCCCTCGGTGATTTCCAGCAGGCTGCCGAACTGACCGCTTTGCGGGCCGGACAAAGTCCCCGAACCGAACAGGTCACCGGCCTGCAACTGGCAGCCGTTGACGCTGTGGTGCGCGACCATTTGTGCGACGGTCCAGTACATGTAGCGAGTGTTGCTCAGGGTCAGGCGATGGGCCGGCAGATTCTGTTCGCGCATGGCTTCGGTGAGCAGCAGCACTTCCAGTTCGATGTCGAAGGCGCCGCCATCTTGATCACGTTTGTCGAACAGGTATGGCAGCGGCTGCGGATCACCTTCCGGGCGCGCAGGTTGCGCCATGCGGAATGGCTCCAGCGCTTCGGCGGTCACCACCCATGGCGAAACACTGGTGATAAAACTCTTGGAGAGGAACGGGCCGAGCGGCTGGTATTCCCAGGCCTGGATATCGCGGGCCGACCAGTCGTTGAGCAGACAGAAACCGGCGATGTGTTCGGCGGCGTCACCAATGGCAATCGGCTCGCCCATGTCGTTGCCCTGACCGATCCAGATGCCCAGTTCCAGCTCGTAGTCCAGTCGTGCGCACGGGCCGAAGGTCGGCTCGCTCGCACCGGCCGGCAGGGTCTGGCCTTTCGGGCGGCGCACGTCGGTACCAGAAGCGCGCACGGTGGAGGCGCGACCGTGATAACCGATCGGCACGTGCTTGTAGTTGGGCAGCAGCGGGTTGTCCGGACGGAACAGTTTGCCGACGTTCTGCGCGTGCTCGATGCCCACGTAGAAGTCGGTGTAATCGCTGATGCGTGCCGGCAGGTGCATCTGACAATCAGCAGCCAGTGGCAGCAGTTTTGCGCCTTGGGCTTCGATGGCGCCGCGATGAGTGCTGCCCTCGCCGAACAATTCCAGCAAGCGGCTGCGCAAGGCTACGCGGGCTTCACGACCGAGGTCGAAGAACGCATTCAGCACGCCGCCGTGCGTGGCTTCGACCGCGCTGCGTGCCGGGCCGTCGAACAGGCCGGCTTCAAGCGCCACCTGCAGATCGAAAATATGTTCACCAATCGCCACGCCCGCGCGCGGCGCCGAGCCGCCAGTGCTGAACACGCCCAGCGGCAGGTTCTGCAGCGGGAAATCCGCGTGGCCATTGGCCGAAGCAACCCAGCTGCGGGTGATGGAAGTCTGAGTCATGGGTTATCTCCGGGTCGGGTCGAACGTGGCGGGCAGCGTGGCCCAGCAGGCGTCGTAAGTGGATTGCAGTTGCGGGCAGTCGAGGGCGAAGCGGCTTGGGCGCAGTACCTGACTGGTCTCGAACATGAATGCCATGGTGTTGTCGATCTTCGCCGGTTTGAGTTCCGCGTTGATCGCTTTGGTGCAGGTTTCGCCATCCGGGCCGTGGGCGCTCATGCAGCTGTGCAACGAGGCACCGCCGGGCACGAAGCCTTCTGCCTTGGCGTCGTATTCGCCCTGAATCAGGCCCATGAATTCGTTCATCAGGTTGCGATGGAACCACGGCGGACGGAAGGTGTTCTCGGCGACCATCCAGCGTGGCGGGAAGATCACGAAGTCGAGGTTGGCCAGACCGTGCACGCTGGTCGGCGAGGTCAGCACGGTGAAGATCGACGGATCCGGGTGATCGAAGCTCACGGTGCCGATGGTGTTGAAACGGCGCAGATCATATTTGTACGGCACGTTGTTGCCGTGCCAGGCGACCACGTTCAGCGGCGAATGATCGAGCTCGGTGCCCCACAACTGGCCGAGGAATTTCTGCACCAGCGTCGTCGGCTGCTGCAGGTTTTCGTAAGACGCGACCGGCGCGAGGAAATCCCGTGGATTGGCCAGGCCGTTGCTGCCGATTGGCCCCAGGTCCGGCAGGCGCAGCGGCGCGCCGTGGTTCTCGGCAACGTAACCGCGCGCCTGCGGATCAAGCAGCTCGACGCGGAATTTCAGGCCACGCGGCAGCACAGCAATTTCCAGCGGCGCGACTTCGAGCACGCCGAGTTCAGTGGCAATTCGCAGCCGCCCCAGTTGCGGCACCAGCAGCAGTTCGCCGTCGGCGTTGTAAAACACCCGCTCCATCGAACGGTTGGCGGTGTAGTTATAGATGCTGATGCCGGCTGGTTTTTCCGCCGCCGAATTGGCCACCATGCCGACCAGACCGTCGATGAAATCAGTCGGCTCGGCCGGGATATCCAGAGGATTCCAGCGCAGGCGATTGGGCGTCACTTCACCCAACGGGCCGCCGGCCAGTTGCCGCTCCAGTTTGACGAACGCCGGGTGATTGGCCGATGGCTGGATCCGGTACATCCAGGTACGCCGGGCTTCACTACGGGTCATGGTAAACGCAGTGCCGGAGAGCAATTCGGTATAGAGGCCGTACGGGGCTTTTTGCGGGGAGTTCTGGCCGATGGGCAAGGCGCCGGGCAACGCTTCACTGCTGAATTCGTTGCCGAAACCGGACTGGTACGTCAGCTCCGACGCGTTTGAATCGAGGTTCATGGAGCCTCCTGAACAGGGAGTCGGCAGTGGCCCATCGCTCTGGCTCAGAGCTTTGCGCACGCCGGGGTTGTTATTATCGTAATTCGATTACGCATAACGTAATTTGCTCGCTATCCAGCGTCAAGCTATAAAGACGCCCATTCGTTTTCGGATCCCGGCCGCACCATGGAAAAAACCAGCGACAGCAACGGCAAACAGAAAGTCCGCTCCGCCGAGGTCGGCACCGACATCCTCAAGGCGTTGGCCGAGTTGTCGCCCTCTACCTCACTGTCGCGTCTGGCCGAACATGTGCAGATGCCCGCGAGCAAGGTGCACCGTTATCTTCAGGCACTGATCGCCAGCGGTTTTGCCGAGCAGAATGCCGCCACCAACCACTACGGCCTCGGCCGTGAAGCGTTGCGTGTAGGCTTGGCAGCCCTGAACAGTATGGACGTGCTGAAAGTCGCCGCCCTGCCCCTGTCTGAGCTGCGCGACGAATTGAATGAAACCTGCTTTCTGGCGGTGTGGGGCAATCAGGGCGCGACCGTAGTGCACATCGAGCCGGCAGTGCGCGCGGTGACGGTGGTGACTCAGTTGGGTTCGGTTTTGCCGCTGCTTAGTTCGTCCACCGGGCTGGTGTTCAGTGCCTTTCTGCCGCATCGGGAAACCGATGAGTTGCGCGCGCAGGAAATCGCCGTCGCCGGCCATCCACTGGCCGATCAAAATGCCTACAGCGGTTTGTGCGAGCAGATCCGCGAACGCGGTCTGCATCATGTGCACGGCTTGTTGATGCCAGGTGTGGACGCGTTGTCAGCCCCGGTGTTCAACGCAGTCGGGCAGATCGCCGCGGTGCTGACCATCGTCGGCCCGACTTCACTGTTCCACGCTGATGAAGACGGCCCGGCGGCGCAGCGGTTACTGGCGGCGTCGCGGGCCGTGAGCTGGCGAATGGGGTATGAGCAAGCCGGTTGAGTCAGGCGATCTCCAGGCGCCAGCCCGGGGATCAGCGCACGATGGTCTGGCTGATGCCGGTTACCCGATCCTTCATCAATTCAGTGAAGAAATCGATCAACTGTTGATCTGCCGCTTTATGACCCGCCGCCTCGGCGACGAATTGCGCCGCCGACCGTGCATCATCGACCAGACCGAGAAACGATCGTTGAACGTTGGTCACCTGCTTGATCACCTCTGCGCTCGCACCGGCTGTGGCCGCCTGGCCGAGCGTAAATAGTCCGATCAACGCGTCCGCGCCGTATCCCAGTGCCGCCGAGTAGTCACCGCGCCGTTGCGCCTGTGCTCCGTCGTAGACACTTTTCATCATCTGCACCGCAACGGCCACGGAGCCAATAGGCGGCACGGCGAGACTGATGACATTCACCACTTTGATCAGGCCATCGTAAACCAGTCCCGCGATAACCTCCTTCAAACTGGTGGTTCGCTCATCGATATCGCTCAATGCGCGACGCACTCTCCGATCATGGAACGTGAAGAGGTTGTTCAACTTGGCGCGTTCTTGCGTCTTGACCGGAGGCAGAGGTTTCCCGCTCGCGGCAAGATCGTCAAAATAATCATTGATTACTTTTTGATCGACGATTGCAACCCGGTCAAAGTAGTAATCGCGCATCGGTCCGTATTGGAAACGAATGGATGGAATGAAATCGTTGATGGGTCGATAGGCAACGCCATCCGGCGCATCGGGCGTATATAACCAGTCGTGGAACTGGCCGAGAATGTTCATCCGCAGGATGTAGACACCCGCAACCGTACGATCCCTCGACTTGGTCAAGCCTGTTTTCCCGATATTGAATTCGTAAAGACCTTCATCACCTTCTGCGGACGAATCATTGATCGGGTAGTGATAGACATCCTCTTTCAAATTCCCGACAACCCGTTGTAGCGCTAAAAAAATGTCAGACCCAAACCTGCCATCGATGTAGTTGGAGAGCAGATCGTAATGCATCTGACAGCGAATTTTTTTTGCGTGAACGGCGCGCTTGAATGCATAGCCAGGATGCTTCCCGTCCAGATAGTCGGTATTGAGCATTTCCGTATACCTGTCGCCAGGACGGAATGTTTTCGATAACGAGGACAGATCGCGAATATCCAGTTGATCGATCGCCGGATGGCCGTCCGTCAAAAAATACCTCGGGTCATACTTGCTCGGATATGCCGGATTGGCAGCTTCAAACGACAGCCCTTCGATGAGCAGATCCGTTACGCTTTTCTGAAAATCGTCAGTCTGGACAATAATCTGATCGGGATTGATCTCGATATTTCGTCCTCGCGAACGCAACAGGCTTTCAAGGTTCTGCTTTACCGCATCATGGGTAAAGCGTTCGAAAGAAGGGAACGCATTGTCCCTTGCCTCTACGGTGGAGAGCGCTTTCAGCTCGGTATTCAATCGAGCGTAACGTTTGCGCGGCTCAATCCCGAGGTAGCGGTAAGGCGCAGGCGCAATGGTCTTGTGTAACGCCAGTTCAGACTGATAAGCGACTTTGACGTCATTGAGCAACGGCGCTGTGCCATTGGGGAAAAGGTCCGAGTATTGGGTATCCAGCTTATATAGATAATGGGTGGAGTGACGGCTGGCACCGCGCAAGGATCCGGCATCGTGCAAATAGTCCGGATGAATCAATGACGCCGCGTATTGACGATCAGCGGTCATGGCCGATTCAAACCATTTGTTCAGAGCGAATGCATCCGCAAACGTCATGAAAACAGACTTGCCTGCAGGTGTTATCAGATAAACAAGATAGTTCCGAGTCTCCGGTGCCTGAAAAACCATCACACCTTTCAAGGCGGGCCCCGGAATCTGCAGGCTCAGTTTCAATCCGCGGATAGACACCGACGAGTCACCTGCCAGCGCCCTTTCGATTACCTTCGCTTCGGTTTCACTGAAAATGCCCGAATGGCGCGCAACGAAAAGCGCGAACTCGATGTTGCTGTGCAAGTGGTCGCGATACGCCTGTGCAAACTCCGGCGATGGATCAGCCGAAAGACTGGATACAAACTGCGAGCGCACGTTGATGTTGTTCAACCATTGCTCAAGTGCAGCAGCGGACAGCTTGCTGCCGGGCGGCATCCCGGTGAGGCTGATTTCGGCTTTATACCCCTCGTCATGCAGACCGAAGATGATGAATTCCGTCAGGGTCCGGTTATCGACCTGCTCTAGGGTGCGGCCCCCCAGTTGCATCTTGTGGACGCTGCGCACCTTTATCGTCTCGGCTTCCAGTTGCTCACCCAACGCGCTCATCGCCCACTCGGAAAAACAACGCAAGACATAATCTTTAAACGAGAAACACCTGTCGAAAACCACCCGGTAGTCAGAGTGATATTTCTCCATCGAGTGCTCAAGCTCGACGTAACGCTGCTGAAGAGTGTTACCACCGTTCTTCAGCCAGAGTGGCCATTCGGTCCGCTTGAGTTCTGCCTGCACTTGATCGAATCGACGACCGATGTCAGCACGCATCACCGACAACATCTGATTGTCCTGCAATACCCGGCTGAACGCTCGAGTCTGGCCCTTGCGATCGCGCATCAGACTTGCAAGTGTCTCAAGTTGTCCCTTCAAGTAAGCGTCGACACAATGAGCAGACACACTTTGCGTGGCTTTAGGGAAAGCGATTTTGCTACCGGACGCCGATACACGCGCCAGCAGCGTTGCATGCACGTCGAGATTCCTGGCGAAGTATTCAAAGCCGTTGCCTGGCGTGTGAATGACATAACCGGTGGGCTCATTGAGCAGTTTCATTTGCGGATCCGCCCGCATCGAATTATCGAGGACAAACCCCGGAACAAGCGAAGTGCGAGAGTCGGATTCAGGACTCACCACAACGTTATAAGCGCCGGCGCCGTTTTCCAGGTTCAACAAATAGCAATAGCGCGTCGCCATGCCGTGATCCAGAAATCCCGCCATGGCTTTTAAAGAAAGCTCCGCTGTCAGCACAACGTTATAAGCCTGCTGCAAGGCCTGTTTATTTGTCAGCCCGGTCTTTTCAGTTGTTGCGACTTTTACGGGAGCCGCCCAATACTTGGTCATCTCCGAACGCAGGCTGCTTTCCAGATTTCGCAGCGTATAAGTAATAGCCTCCTCAGCCTCGATAATACTGAAGCCTTTGACTCTCATCTGTTCGCCAACGGTATCGGGCAGGTGAAAGACACCGTCCCCGCCGCCAGCCAGATAGCTCGGCAGCACATTATTATCAAGACAATGAAGCAATACCTCAGACAGTTTCCCCGAAGGACGACGTTCAATCTCATTGGACTGATCGGTGATATTGATATAAACATTATCAATATCGATATTCTTCTGCCGCTGCTGCAATTCTTGCTGCAATGCCTGCCGAGCAATTTGCCGAACTGTCGGGATCGCCTCAACAATAGCGAACAAATCATTCTGCGCGGCAGCGGCCTTTACCCACTCAGCCCTCCAGGTTACTTCTGCACCTTCAGAACCTCGCATCAAACTTTTGTATAACTTATCCATATTCAAGTCCTATCTTTCAAGTTCAGTGAACGCAACCCCGCATCACTGCGATAGCGAAAGATAGTTTTATTTTTAACAAACAAGAAGCGCCAGTTCATTTCAACAAATATAGATTACAAGGTATTAACCGAAACAAAAAAACCACCTGTGAAAAATGACAAATTCACAGACAAATAATCCGCACAAAACTTTATACAAAGTCACTAACTCAGCCATCCATAATAGACAGCGAAGCGTTATTTCCGGACGCGAGCACTTTGCGCAGTCCGTGCACAGTCCTGTGGCGCGATCAAGACTGTTGCACGCCCCGTAACAGTGCATGTCCGGAATCGCTATTTTTCCTTCGGGTTCAAGTGCTTATTCTGAGCGGGCTTTCAGGCAGACGCCGCAAAGCACCAAGCCTTGGCTGCTGAGCAACTCGCGCCAGCGCTGACCGATTTCAGATGAGTCGATGCTTCGATTGATCGCCCCGGTGTTCACTGACGTTGATTTGTAGCTCCTTGATCCAACGTCTTACCTTGGCCGCTGCGTTTGCAGCGGCCTTTTTTATGGGCGAAGGCTTTACCGGCGGGATCGGTATTTGCGGGGCGTGGCAAACGTTAAAGCGAATACTTCTGCAAATTCGCCATCATTTCCTTCAGCGCTTCAATGTTGTCCTTCGGATGCGCCGCGCCTTCGAAGTCGCAGATCTGCTGCCAGTGCGCCGCGACATCTTCCGGGGAGAAGCCGCTGCGGGGATCGAAGCCAGCACCGAGGCTGCGTTCCCAGCGCACCTTGCCCATCCAGCCGCCACCGACTTCAAACAGGCCGGACGTTTCCTGGCACTGTTCACTGGCCAGGTACACCACCAGCGGGCTGACCAGTTCCGGTTTGAGCTGTTCGAACACTTGCGGCGGGATCAGGCCTTCGGTCATACGCGTGCCGCCGGTAGGCGCGATGGCATTGACGAGAATATTGTTCTTGCGACCTTCGATGGCCAGGGTACGGGTCAGGCCGTAGAGGCCGAGTTTGGCCATGCCGTAGTTGGACTGGCCGAAGTTGCCGTAGATGCCCGAGGTCGAGGCGGTGAAGATCACCCTTCCGTAGTTTTGCTCGCGCAAGTGCGGCCACGCGGCGCGGGTCACTTTGTAGGCGCCTTCGACGTGGACGCGGTAAACCAGATCCCAGTCGGCGTCGTCCATCTTGTGAAAGGTCTTGTCGCGCAGAATCCCGGCGTTGTTCACCACCACGTCGACGCGGCCAAACGCATCGAGAGCGTTCTGTACCAGTTTGTCGCCGTCGGTGACCGAGTCATGGTTGGCCTCGGCGATGCCGCCGGCTTCGCGAATCTCCGCCACCACACGATCGGCGGCGGAGGCGTTGGCCCCTTCGCCCTGAGTCGAGCCGCCGAGGTCGTTGACCAGCACTTTGGCACCGTGCCGGGCGAACAGCAACGCGTGCGCCCGACCCAAGCCACCACCGGCACCGGTGACGATCACGACTTTATCTTCGAAACGTACGGATTCATTCATCGCAGGAACTCCAGCAGGCCAGTATTGAGTCCGAGTGTCAGGCACAGGGCTTTGGGTCACAACGAATACGGCTGAGGCTGAATGGTGCGCGATAAGGGTGAGGGATGATGAGGGCGTCAAAAGATCAAAAGATCGCAGCCTGCGGCAGCTCCTACAGAAGATCGGTGTAGGAGCTGCCGCAGGCTGCGATCTTTTGATCTTTCAGGAGCACGCGACCTTGCGCGGCGGCAACTCCAGGCGCTCACGAAACGCCAGGTAATGCTTGAGCACCTGCACCGGCGCTTCGATCTGCGGATAGTGGCCGATACCTGACAGTAGCACCGTATCGGCGTCGGCAATCAGTTCGCGGTAACGTTCGACCATGTGCGCACCGGAAACCGGGTCAACTTCGCCATCAATCACCCGTAGCGGGATTTCATCACGCTGCATGGCCGCCACCCAGCGGTCACGCTGCACGCGGCGCTCGGGGATGTAGCCGATCAGTTTGTGCAGGATGCGTGGGCCACGATGGGTCTCGATCAGGCTCCAGAAATCATCCAGCTCACTTTCGCTGGGGCCGGTCTGCGGACCGAAGATCTGGCGGAAACTTTTTACCAGTGCATCACGGCTGAACGCCCGTCCGATCATCCAGCCCAGCGGGCTGAGCAGCAGCTTTTGCATCAGCACAGGACGATGGGTTTCGGGGAACAGCCCGCCATTGAGAAAGACGCAACTGGCGACCTCGATCCGGTTTTCGTAATGCCGGGCGAGCAATTCCTGGGCAACGCTGTCGCCGTAATCGTGGGCCAGCACATGCACCGCTTGCTCGACCTGAAGATGCGCCAGCAGCGCCTGTTGCAAGTCGGCCTGTTCCAGCAGGCTGTAGCGGTGGTTCAACGGTTTGGCCGAGTCACCGAAACCGAGCATGTCACAGGCGATCACCCGGTAGCGCTGGGCCAGAGGCTGCCACAGGTAGTGCCAGTCCCAACTGGCCGTCGGGAAACCGTGGATCAGCAGCAGCGGCTCACCCTGCCCCGCCGTCCAGTAACGGATCGACTGGCCGCGAAAGACAAACGTCCGGCTGCGTTTGCGCCAGACACACAGAGGGATCTCGGCAAGAGGCATCAGAGTTTATATCCGGGGTCTTGTTTATCGAGTTTGCGCAGCAACGCCGGCCAGGCTAGCGCGCCGCCCATGCCTTGAGCACTTTTGGTGACGCCGGCGATCATCGCTTTGGCGCCCGCCAGGATCTGCGGTTCGATGGCGATCAGTTCAGCAGCGCCGGTTTGCGCCATGACCTGAATATCGCAGGCGCGCTGGAAGGTGAACATCATCAGAAAGGTGTCGGCGATGGTGCCGCCACAGGTCAGCAGACCGTGGTTGTGCAGCATCAGGAAATTGTTCTCGCCCAGGTCGGCCTGCAAGCGCGCCTTCTCTTCGTGATTCAGCGCCACACCTTCGTAGGCGTGATAGGCCAGGCTCGACAGCACGAACAGCGATTGCTGGCTGATCGGCAACACACCCTGTCTTTGCGCTGAAACGGCTACACCGGACGCGGTGTGGGTATGCAGCACACAAACCACATCGTGCCTTACCTCGTGCACGGCGCTGTGGATGGTGTAACCGGCGGGATTGATTTCGTAGGGACTGTCCATGAGCTTGTGGCCGGCCTGATCGACTTTGACCAGGCTCGACGCGGTGATCTCATGGAACATCAACCCGAACGGGTTGATCAGGAAGTCTTCGGTGCCCGGGACCTTGGCCGAGATGTGGGTGAAGATCAGGTCATCCCAGCCATGTAGCGCAACCAGCCGATAACAGGCGGCGAGATCGACCCGGGTCTGCCATTCCGCGGCACTGACCTGGTCTTTGACATCAAGGGACAATTGGACGGGGGCTACGCTCACTGTATGCACCTCTGCGTTCTTATTGTTCTGCACGTACGAGCAGTCTAGTCAGGCGCAGAGGATCGCGTAGTTGCATTGCCAGCCAGCTTGATGACTGAGCGGGTCAGCCAGGCAAACTCCTTGGATCCATGTCAAAGCAACGACGCCAACAAAGGCGCGGCGAACAGATTGAGCAGCCCGGTCAGCACCATCACCAGCCCCGCCACCGAGCCTTCCTCACCGCCCACTTCATGCGCCCGACTGACGCCTGCGCCGTGCGCGCCAACCCCGAACAACGCGCCGCGCGCCAACGCACTGCGCAACGGCAGCCACTTGAGCAATACGCCGCCGAGCATCGCGCCGAACACGCCGGTAAA
This sequence comes from Pseudomonas fluorescens, assembly GCF_004683905.1. Lineage (NCBI taxonomy): Bacteria > Pseudomonadati > Pseudomonadota > Gammaproteobacteria > Pseudomonadales > Pseudomonadaceae > Pseudomonas > Pseudomonas fluorescens. The sequence continues at coordinate 1,036,025 of NZ_CP038438.1, read as the reverse complement.
CATCACGAACACGGCAGTCAGTTCCGGCACGCCACCGAGATCCTGCGCCAGCGGCATGGCGAATGGCGTGGTGATCGAACGCGGCACCAGCGACATCGTCACCGAGCTATCCAGCGCCAGCGCTCTGGCCAGGCCGAACGACGTAGCGATCGACGCCGCGCTGCCGGCAAGCATGCCCAGCAACAGCGCTGACCAGTGCCGCACCAGCAGACGCCGCTGCTGCCAGATCGGCACGGCGAAGGCGACCGTCACCGGCCCGAGCACCAGCATCAACCAATGGGTGTTGCTCGAATATTCGGCATACGCGGTGTGCAGCGGCACGGCGAGCGCAAGCAACAGCGCCGGCACCAGGATCAACGGCGACAGCAAATAACGCCCGGTGCGCCGGTAAATCCAGCGACTGAACAGGTACGCCAACAGCGTAAAGGCGAGCCAGAACATCGGCATCCATTCAAGCTTCATGGGACCGCCTCAGGCGCACGGCCAGCTCCACGGTGAAGGCGGTCACCAGCATCACCATCAGGGTGCTGGCGCCGATCACCAGCAGAATCCGCCAGCCGTCATCACGCAACAGTGCGCCGTAGTCGAGCAGACTCATCAGTGCCGGAATAAAGAACAGCAGCATCTCGGCCATCAGCAATCCGGCCCCCAGTTGCAACGCCGCCGGTTTGACCCAACCAAACGCGAACGCCAGCAGCAACAGGGCCATGCCGATCACGCCGCCGGGAATCGGCCAGGCCAACCACGCGGCGATCTGGCAGCCGAGCAGGTAGAGACCGAGCAACACGGCCAGTTCTGCGAATAGACGGGACAGGTATTTGAGGGATGCGGTCTTCATGATGGGCTCCTTACAGGCGCTTATTTTACGAAGCGGCCTGTCATCCCAGAAGCGAATTGTTAGACTCAGCCCTATTCCACAATGGAATCGGATGATGGAATTCAAACAGCTGCGCAGTTTTGTCGAAGTCATGCACCAAGGCGGCTTCACCCAGGCAGCGAAAACCTTGCACATCAGTCAGTCGGCGGTAAGCAAACAAGTCGCGCAACTAGAGCAGAGTCTCGGCACGCCGTTGCTCGAACGACTCGGCTCGCAATTGCGCCTGACCGCTGCGGGCAGCGTGGTGCTGCAGCGCGCCGAGGGCATGTTGCGCCTGCGCAATGAATTGCTCAGCGAACTGGATGATCTGAGCCAACTGGCACGCGGCGAATTGCGCCTCGGTCTGCCGCTGTTGGGTAGTGATGCGCTGTTCGCCGGGTTGTTCGCCGAGTATCGCCGGCGCTATCCGAACATCAGCATTCAATTACTTGAAGGCGGCAGCCGCAATGTCGAGCAAGCGGTGCTCAGCGGCGAACTGGAGTTAGGCGGGAGCCTGCTGCCGAAAGATCCGCAGTTCGATTTCCAGCCGTTCTGCGATGAGAAACTCGATGCGTTATTGCCGGTGGATCATCCGTTGGCGGGGCGCGGCGAGATTGGCCTTGAGGAATTGGCAGACACGCCGTTCCTGTTGTATCAGCGCAGCTTCGTGCTCAATGACCGTTTACTGCAGGCCTGCCAGCAACTGGGCTTTACCCCGAAAGAAGGCGGGCGCAGCGGGCAGGCGGATTTTCTCGCGGCACTGGTGGCCGCCGGGCAAGGCGTGGTGCTGCTGCCCAGCGTGGTGGCCCGGGCTCTTGAGCGTCCGGGCGTGGTGCGCCTGACCTTGCGCGCGCCAGATTATTTGCGCTGGGACATCGCCTTCATCTGGCGCCGGGGCGCCTATCTGTCGAAAGCCGCGCTGGCCTGGCTGGCTCTGCTGCGTGAGCGCGCGATCAGCCCTTGAGCGTGGCGATCAATTGCGCCAGCCATGGCTCGGCGTCGGTTTCCGGGGTCACGCTTTCGCTGGCGTCCAGACGCAGCATCTCCTGCACTTCGCGCACGCTCAGTTCGGCGAACAACTCACGCATCAGTTCGCCGCCGCCACAGAACGTATCGCCGTAACTGGCATCGCCCAAACCGATCACCGCGCCCGGCAAACCGCGCCACGCGGCTGGCAACTGGTCGCGAATCGCCGAATACAACGGCTGCAGGTTATCCGGCAACTCGCCCATGCCAGTGGTAGACGTCACCGCGAGAAACGCTTCAGGTGCGAACGCCTGGATATCCGCCAGGCTGGCGCGCGGGTTGTAGAAGGTTTCAAAACCGGCGTCTTTCAGCAGGTTCTGCGCGTGACGGGCGACTTCTTCGGCCGTGCCGTATACCGAGCCGGAGAGGATGGCGACTTTCATCAATCTGATCCTGAAGCTGAAAAAAAGAGCGGCGATAGTAGCAGTCCGACGCAAAAGCCGCGATCCAGCCCCGATTCGCCGTGATAGCCAGTAGACAGCGGCGTTGGAACTTCTAGAATGCCAGCCATTATCGACACTGAAAGGATTCATTGATGATCAACGCCAGTCTGCTGCAAATGGTGATCAACGCGTCGAACGATGGAATCGTGGTGGCCGAAAAGGAAGGCGAGCAGGACAACATCCTGATTTACGTGAACCCGGCCTTCGAACGCCTGACCGGTTACAGCAGCGAAGAGATACTTTATCAGGACTGCCGCTTTCTGCAGTCGGGAGACCGCGATCAAGCCGGCCTGTCGCTGATTCGCGACACCTTGCACAACGGCGGGGCGTGCCGGGAAATCCTGCGCAACTACCGCAAGGATGGCACCCCGTTCTGGAACGAACTGTCGCTTTCGACGGTGAAAAACGCTGATGACGGCCAGACTTATTTCGTCGGTGTGCAGAAAGATGTCACGGTTCAGGTCAAGGCGCAGCAACGCGTAATTCAGCTCGAGGCTGAGGTCGCAGCGCTGAAAGCGGAACTGGCAGCGTTGAAAGCGACGAACGGCGTAAACAAAACTACGAACTAAGTGTCAGTAACTACAATCACCAATGACTTTGTAACTATTTCTTTCGAGCCAGGCCATGCAACGCGACGCACTCCTGACCCAGGATGAGCTGGATTTCATCCAGACCATGCAGCACAACCCGCAGCTCAATGTGCGGGATGCGACGTCGAGCCTGTTGGTCAATGGAGGTTCGCAGATCCGTGACCTGCTCACGCGCCTGGCGGCTCACGAGCAAGTGACCATTCAGGCCAATTTCGAAAATCAGCAAATGACCTTTCCGCTGCACCTGGTGGAAGACGAATTCCACGCGTTGCACCTGCGCCTGGGCGTGCCGAGCATTTACGAAGACGGGCCAATGATTCGCCCATGGCGCCTGACTCTCGAAGAGCCGGTCGCGCTGGAAAATGCCAAAGGCCAACCGGGCATGATGTGGGTGCACGAGGTGTCGCACAAAGGCGTGCTGCTGGAAATGCGCAACAAGACCAAACCGCCCAAGCATTTCGCGCTGTGGTTCAGCCCTTCAGGTTACGAGCGGATTTCCCTGCGCGGCAACTTCGAGCGCGAAACCGAGCACGGCTTCTACGCCTACGAGCTGAGCCAGACCGACGCCGATGAAACCGAACGGCTGCGTCAGTTCATCCTGCAACAACATCGCCTGACCCATCCCGCCCTGCACACCTGATATTCAGGTATCCAGCGTACCTGCGAGAAATTGCGTCATGCGCTGACGCATCGTCGCTCCTTCATTGCCCAGACAACCGATCGACGATCCGGCCAGACTGTCCTGTGCCAGATCGGCAGCGTCGCCGGCGAGCATTACCTGACAGTCGAGACTCAAGGCCAGTCGATTCAGACGGCGCGGCAAATCCGCGGTGGGGGCGTGGTTGGAAAAAAGCACCAGCGCCTGCGGCTTGATCCGCTCGCACACCAGCGCCAACTCATCGAATGGCTGGCCGGTGGTCAGCACCCGCACGCCCGCATCATTGCCACTGAGAAACAACGCGGCAACCAGTAGCTCGAGTTCACGACACTGACCGGCGAGCGCACTGACAATCACTTTGCGCGGCTGGGTGCCGCGCAGCGCGACGATCCGCTGCAACACCCGCGCCCGCAGGAACCCGTCGAAAAACAGCCACTCGCTGGTCTGCCCGAAGGCATCCTGGCGCTGCAACATCTGCAGCCACAAAGGCATGAGAATGTTCTGAAACACTACCGGCAGCGAGTAGGACGAGAAGATCTGGTTGTAAACCTGATCCAGCGCGCGGTCGTCGAACGAACTGACGGCCAATTGCACCTGCTGCTGCCATTGCGCGTAATCGGCCTGGACCAGATCATCGGGGATGATATGGGCCAAGGCTTTCAGCGGCTCGGTCCTCGCCAGGATCTTGCCGACCTTGCTCACGGCAACGCCGCGATCAATCCAGTCGACAATGCTGCGCACGCGCTCGATTTCGGTCATCGAATACAACCGGTGCCCGCTTTCGGTGCGCGTCGGCTGGATCAAACCGTAGCGGCGCTCCCATGCACGCAGCGTTACCGGGTTGACGCCGGTCAGCCGCGACACCTCCCGAATAGGGAACAACTCTTCGCGCTCAAGTGCGACAGAGGCCTGCGAGGCAGGGTTAGCGTCCGTGATAACAGCCATGGTGCTGATGTGTCCGCTCGGTAAATTTGGATCCCATTCTACATCCGATGCCCTCTGTCGGTTCAACCCAATAAACAGAGACGAAAGTCTCTGAAACTGTCATCAAAATCGGGAATAATCCTTGCTTGTTGAAAAGCGCAGACCCCTACCCCGGTTTGCGCAATGCGAAACCTCCTACCCGGAGCGCCGCACTCGAAATATGGAGATACACAATGTCTACTTCCCCCGTCACGCTGATGGTTGCGCGTCGCGTCGCCGACGGCCGCTATCAGGACCTGATTGCCTGGCTGCGCGAAGGCGAACAACTGGCCACTGACTTTCCCGGTTATCTAGGTCCGGCGTGCTCGCTCCGCCACCCGGTGACAACGAATTCCAGATCATTTTCCGCTTCGTCGACGAGCAGACCCTGCACGCCTGGGAGCACTCGGTCTCGCGTACCGCGTGGCTGGCGCGGGGCAGCGATCTGTTCGAGCATCCCAAGGAGCATCGGGTCAGCGGCATCGAAGGCTGGTTCGGCGCTGCCGGTCAACGGCCACCACGCTGGAAACAGGCCGTGGCGATCTGGCTGGCGTTCTTCCCGGTGTCGCTGCTGTTCAACTTTGTCCTCGGACCGCTGCTCGGCGAGATGAGCCTGCTGCCGCGGGTATTGGTCAGTACGGCGTGCCTGACGCCGTTGATGGTGTATTTCTTTATTCCACTGTCGACACGGTTGCTGGCGGGTTGGCTGAACAGCGTCCCGGCACCTCGACTGCCTGTTGAACCAGTGTCTCAAAACCGCTGAGCGCCCATGTGGGAGCGGGCTTGCTCGCGAAAGCGTCGTGTCAGTTGATGTATCCGTGCCTGGCACACCGCCTTCGCGAGCAAGCCCGGCTCCCACAAAAGCACAGCACCCGTCTTGCGATAGGTGGGCACCCCGCGTCACTGTTATAGTTTTTGCTCCAACCGCGACGCGAGCCGTTCATGTCCATATCCTCCGCCCCGATCCTCATCACCGGTGCCGGCCAGCGTGTCGGTCTGCACTGCGCACAGCGTTTGCTTGAAGACGGCCATCGGGTCATCTTCACCTACCGCAGCGAACGTCCGGGCGTACAAGCCCTGCGTGATCTGGGCGCTGTCGCGGTGTTCGCGGACTTCTCCAGCGAAGCCACCATCCTCGCCTTCATCGATGAACTGAAAACCCACACCGACTGCCTGCGCGCCATCGTCCACAACGCCTCCGAATGGCTGGCGGAAACCCCGGGCAGTGAAGCCGAGGCCTTCTCGCGCATGCTCAACGTGCACATGCTCGCGCCGTATCTGATCAACCTGCACTGCGCCGACCTGCTCAAAGGCTCGACCCCGGCCGACATCATCCACATCAGCGACGACGTCACGCGCAAGGGCAGCAGCAAACACATCGGTTATTGCGCCAGCAAAGCCGGGCTCGACAGCCTGACCCTGTCCTTCGCCGCGCGCTACGCGCCGGCAATCAAAGTCAACGGCATCGCGCCGGCCCTGCTATTGTTCAATCCCGACGACGACGCGGCGTACCGCGCCAGGGCGCTGGCCAAATCCGCGCTGGGCATCGAACCCGGCAGCGAAGTGATCTACCAGAGCCTGCGCTATCTGCTCGACAACCCCTATGTCACCGGCACAACCCTGACCGTCAACGGCGGACGGCACGTCAAATAAGCTGCTGCGCGAGGATCTCCCATGACCCGTTCCCTGCCCGAGAATTACCGCGAGATCCTCATCGGCCTCGGCGAAGACCCCGACCGCGAAGGCTTGCTCGACACCCCGTTGCGCGCGGCCAAGGCCATGCAATACCTGTGTCACGGCTATGAACAGAGTGTGGATCAGATCGTCAACGGCGCGCTGTTTGCCTCCGACAGCGACGAGATGATCATCGTCGCCGACATCGAGCTCTACTCGTTGTGCGAACATCACCTGCTGCCCTTCATCGGCAAGGCCCATGTGGCTTATATTCCGACAGGCAAGGTGCTGGGGCTGTCGAAGATCGCGCGGCTGGTGGACATGTTCGCCCGGCGCCTGCAGATTCAGGAAAACCTCACCCGGCAGATTGCCGATGCGGTGCAACAGGTCACCGATGCCGCCGGCGTCGCGGTGGTCATCGAGGCCCGGCACATGTGCATGATGATGCGCGGTGTCGAGAAACAGAATTCGACCATGAACACCTCGGTCATGCTCGGCGCCTTTCGCGACTCGAGCAACACCCGCCAGGAGTTCCTGCAATTGATTGGACGGAGCAAGTAAATGTCACAACTTCAACCGGGAATGGCGCGCATCCGGGTCAAGGATCTGCGCTTGCGCACCTTTATCGGGATCAACGAGGACGAGATCCTCAACAAGCAGGATGTGCTGATCAACCTCACCATCCTGTACGCCGCGCAGGAAGCGGTGCGCGACAACGACATCGATCACGCGCTGAATTACCGCACCATCACCAAGGCGATCATCGCCCACGTCGAGGGCAATCGGTTTGCGCTGCTCGAACGCCTGACCCAGGAACTGCTGGATCTGGTGATGACTCATGCTGCAGTGCTGTACGCCGAAGTCGAAGTCGACAAGCCGCATGCGCTGCGTTTTGCCGAGTCGGTGTCAATAACGCTTGCAGCGAGCCGCTAGCTTCAAGCTTCAAGCGGCAAGCTGTAAACTTCGTATCAACGCCACCCATCTTGCAGCTTGAAGCTCGTCGCTTGAAGCTGTCTCGCAGAGACTCCCATGACCGAGCAACAACGCCTCGAACTCGAAGCCGCCGCCTTCCGCCGGCTGGTCGCCCATCTGGACAGCCGTAAGGACGTGCAGAACATCGACCTGATGAACCTCGCCGGATTCTGCCGCAACTGCCTGTCCAAGTGGTACAAGGCTGCCGCCGATGACCGTCAGATCGAGGTCAGCCTCGACGACGCCCGTGAAGTGGTTTACGGCATGCCTTACGCCGAGTGGAAAGCCCAATACCAGCAAGAAGCCAGCGCCGAACAACAGGCGGCGTTCGCCAAAGGAAAACCCAATGAGTGATCTGAACACCCTGCGCGCCAGCCTCAAGAGCGGCGAACACGCTTTCGCCGACACCCTGGCTTTCATCGCCGCCGGTTACGACTACCAGCCTCAGGCGTTCAACAACGGTGGCGTGGAAAACGCCGCCGGGCAGAACGAAGGTTCGTGCAAGACCCTGGGTCTGGCGCTACTGGAAGGCTTGAGCGATGAAGAAGCGCTGCTGGCATTCGGCGAGCATTACCGCTCGGTGGTGGCGACGCCTGAGGGCAGCGACCACGGCAATATCCGCGCGCTGATCAAGCACGGGCTGGCGGGTGTGAAGTTCGAAACGCAGCCCCTGACCCGTCGCTGATTTCCATAGCCAACCCCATTCCCTGTGGGAGCGGGCTTGCTCGCGAAGGCGCCGTGCCAGGCGACTTTTCTTTGTCTGACACACCGCTTTCGCGAGCAAGCCCGCTCCCACAGGGTTATGCGATGTAGCGGAAATACGGGCATAAAAAAACCGGCCGAAGCCGGTTTTTTTGTGTCTGCGATTTAGAACGAAGCGTTCTGCAGACCGTCCAGGTAACGCTCGGTGTCCAGTGCCGCCATGCAGCCGGCGCCGGCCGAGGTGATGGCCTGACGGTAAACATGGTCAGCCACGTCGCCGGCAGCGAAGATACCTTCGACGCTGGTGGCAGTGGCGTTGCCGTCACGGCCGCCCTGCACTACCAGATAACCGTCTTTCAGGGTCAACTGGCCTTCGAACAGCGAAGTGTTCGGGGTGTGGCCAATGGCGATGAACACGCCGTCGACTTTGATCTCGTCGAAGCTGCCGTCGTTGTTCTTCAGACGCGCACCGGTCACACCCATGTTGTCGCCCAGCACTTCGTCGAGGTTGGCGTTCAACTTGAGGATGATCTTGCCTTCGGCCACGCGGGCGTTGAGCTTGTCGATCAGGATCTTCTCGGCGCGGAAGGTTTCGCGACGGTGGATCAGAGTCACGGTGCTGGCGATGTTGGCCAGGTACAGTGCCTCTTCAACAGCGGTGTTGCCGCCACCGACCACCGCCACTGGCTTGTTGCGGTAGAAGAAACCGTCGCAGGTCGCGCAGGCCGAAACGCCTTTGCCCATGAACGCTTCTTCCGACGGCAGGCCCAGGTAGCGAGCGCTGGCACCGGTAGCGATGATCAGGGCGTCGCAGGTGTAAGTCGCGCTGTCGCCGGTCAGGGTGTACGGCTTGGCAGCGAAGTCCACGGCGTTGATGTGATCGAAAACGATCTCGGTTTCAAAACGCTCGGCGTGCTCGCGCATCCGCTCCATCAGGGCCGGACCGGTCAGGCCGTGCACGTCGCCCGGCCAGTTGTCGACTTCGGTGGTGGTGGTCAATTGACCGCCGGCCTGCATGCCGGTAATCAGCAGTGGCTTGAGGTTGGCACGGGCGGCGTAGACCGCAGCGCTGTAACCGGCAGGGCCGGAACCGAGAATAATCACTCGCGAATGACGGACTTCAGACATGACCTGCTCCTGTTGACCGGGCCGAAACACTGGCGCGGAACGCCGGACTGCCGGCGGGAATAAAAAAGGACTGTGGATAACCTTGGGGAAGGCATGAGCTCGACAGTCCTGTAAAAAGTTGGGTGCAGCGTATCGAGGGGGGCAAGATTAAGGAAATACGGATTAACAATCCAGCTCATAGGTGGTCTCTATACGCAGACTCCGACCAGATCGACGTCTTTGTTACAGTGAATGTCGATCGCTCTGCCGCGCTTTCACACCTGTTGCAAAGTCGGTAAGGTCGGCGCGTTTTCCCTTGCTCGGAGCACCTTATGCCCGCCCCTGTTCTGTCCGGCCCGCAATACCTGCGCGAAGGCCTCAAACTGGTTCTCAGCCCGGGCCTGCGCCTGTTCGTGTTGCTGCCGCTGGCGATCAACCTGGTGCTGTTCGTCGGATTGATCTATCTGGCCGGCCATCAGTTCAGCCTGTGGGTCGACAGCCTGATGCCGTCGCTGCCCGACTGGCTGAGTTTCCTCAGCTACATCCTCTGGCCGCTGTTCGTGGTGCTGGTGGCGTTGATGGTGTTCTTCACCTTCACCATGCTCGCCAACGTGATCGCTGCGCCGTTCAACGGCTTCCTCGCGGAAAAAGTCGAAGTGGTGGTACGCGGCACCGATGATTTCCCGGCCTTCAGCTGGGGCGAACTGATTGCGATGATCCCGCGCACCCTAGCCCGGGAAATGCGCAAACTCGGCTATTTCCTGCCGCGGGCGATCGGCCTGTTCATTCTCTCGTTCATCCCGGTGGTGAACATCGTCGCCGCCCCGCTGTGGCTGCTGTTCGGCGTGTGGATGATGGCGATCCAGTACATCGACTACCCGGCGGACAACCACAAACTGGGCTGGAACGAGATGCTCGCCTGGCTGCGGCAGAAACGCTGGCAGAGCATGAGTTTTGGCGGGATCGTCTATCTGGCGCTGCTGATTCCGGTGGTGAACATTCTGATGATGCCGGCGGCGGTAGCGGGAGCGACGTTGTTCTGGGTGCGTGAGCGCGGTGCCGAGATGCTGGCTCAGGAAAAAGTCTGAGCCTCCAGGCATCAATCCTTCTGGCAACTCAGGGGTAAACGCCGCCTAGAAGCAGCCCTACCAATACCCACGCCGCAGCGCCTGGCAAGATAATCAGCAAGTTCCAGGCGTTGAGGCGATTGTTACTCAGGCCTTGAGGATCGCTGGCGGCCAAATTGATCAGTTGTTGCCCTTGGCTTGCGACATAAACTCTTATCGGCAGCATGATCAAGGCGACAAGGCCAAGAAAACTCAGCTCTGGAATCTGCCTGGGAAGCTTTTCGAATATGTGCGCGACTACGGTCAGTACAACAAAGACTGTTGCCCATTGCTCAAGATCCCAATCGGACTTTCCACCTCTGTCATGGATTCGTTTTTTGGCCTGCCGATAAAGCTGATGCACGAAAAACAAATAGAAAAACGCTCGCGCCCACGGCCATAGCTCCTGTCGAGTACTGCGCTTGTACTGACTCCAGTTTTTGTAAATCCAGAAGTAGAAATACAGGCCAAAACTGAGGATCGCCAGCAGAATGAACTTCCACCGTGCAACAACATAAAACTCTGGTGTTTGTTCATCCGCAACCAACAGTTCCGCCTCAGGCGGTGCATAAGCATTCTCGGACACAGCCATATTTCCTGGAAAGAGTTCAAGTCAAGGCTAACGACCGGGCAGGCAAAAGGTTTAGGCACACGGTAAGCAGCTGTCATCAATCGATCATCAACTCGACACAATGACGACATCGCCTCAATCGACACTGAGGTCATGACGACAGCTCTGCATATCACCCTGATCAGCGAAACCTTCCCACCGGAAATCAACGGGGTGGCCAATACCCTTGGTCGCTTGTGCGATGGCTTGCGCGCGCGTGGGCATCAGGTTGAACTGGTGCGACCGCGCCAGGCGGGCGATCCGCAGCGCGTCGAGGACGATGCCTTGCTGTTGTGCCGGGGCTGGCCGTTGCCGGGTTATCCCGGTCTGCAATGGGGACAGTCGTCGATGCACAAGCTGCTGCGGCGCTGGAAGCGTCATCGCCCGGACGTTTTGTACATCGCCACCGAAGGCCCGCTCGGTTTGTCGGCGTTGCGTGCGGCGCGACGCCTGGGGATCTCGGTGGTCAGCGGTTTTCACACCAATTTCCAGCAATACACCCACCAGTACGGACTGAGTTTGCTGACGCGCTTGCTGACCCATTATCTGCGCTGGTTTCACAATCGCTCGGCAATGACCCTGGTGCCGAGCGTCAGTCAGCGCCTGGAACTGGAGCGTCGGCATTTCGACCGCCTCGCCCTGCTCTCTCGCGGCGTGGACAGCCAGTTGTTTCATCCGGCCAAGCGCCTGAACGGCTTGCGTGAGCAATGGGGCCTGAGCGAGCAGGACATCGCGGTGATTCACGTCGGCCGGCTGGCCCCGGAAAAGAACCTCGGCCTGCTCAAGCGCTGCTTCGACACCCTGTGCGGCACTTATCCACAGCGCAAACTGAAGCTGATCGTGGTCGGCGACGGGCCGCAACGGCCTGCGCTGGAAAAGGAGCTGCCCGAGGCGATCTTCTGTGGTTCACAGCGCGGCGAAGCACTGGCGGCGCACTATGCGTCCGGCGATATTTTTCTGTTCCCGAGCATGACCGAAACCTTCGGTAATGTGGTGCTTGAGGCGCTGGCGTCAGGGCTGGGGGTGGTGGCTTACGATCAGGCTGCGGCGGCGCAGCACATTCGCCATGGCTACAACGGCGTGCTGGCGATGCCCGGGGATGAGGAAGCGTTTTGCGATGCGGCGGCGTGGTTATTGGAAGAGGACGAGCGCTTGCGCTGTGTGCGTCTGAATGCGCGGCAGCATGCCAGTCGCCAGGGCTGGGCGGCGATCATCGAGCAGTTTGAAAAGCATTTGCGTGGCGCGTGTGTGCGGGAGCGGGTGTTGCCGAATGCGCAGACATTGCCTTAGATCATCGTCGACTCTGATGCCCTCTTCGCGAGCAAGCTCGCTCCCACATTTGGAATGCATTTCAAAATGTGGGAGCGAGCTTGCTCGCGAAGAGGGCGTTACAGGCGAAGTTTAAACCAGGGTCATCAACGCCTCACGGCTGAACGGCAGAATATCCTGCTCACGCCCTTCACGGACTTTCAGCGCCCAGTCCGGATCCACCAGCAGCGCACGGCCCACTGCCACCAGATCGAACTCGTCGTTGTTCAGACGCTCCAGCAGTTTCTCCAGACTTGCCGGTTGCGCGACCTTGTCGGTGTTGACCATGAACTGCAGGAACTCGCCGTCCAGGCCGACGCTGCCTACGGTGATGGTCGGTTTGCCGGTCAGTTTGCGCGTCCAGCCGGCCAGGTTCAGCTCGGAACCGTCAAATTCAGGCTCCCAGAAACGCCGCGTCGAGCAGTGGAAAATGTCCACCCCGGCGTCGGCCAACGGCTTGAGGAATTCGCCCAGCGCCTCCGGGGTCTGCACCAGACGCGCGGTGTAATCCTGCTGCTTCCACTGCGAAAAACGGAAGATGATCGGGAAGCCTTCACCGACTGCCGCACGCACCGCTTGAATCAGCTCGATGGCGAACCGCGAACGGTTGGCCAGGCTGCCGCCGTATTCATCGGTGCGCTGATTGCTGCCTTCCCAGAAGAACTGGTCGATCAGATAGCCGTGGGCGCCGTGGATTTCCACGCCGTCCATGCCGATGCTTTGCGCATCCTTCGCCGCTTGGGCGAAAGCACCGATCACGTCCTGAATGTCCTGTTTGGTCATGCCGTGCACCACGACCTGGCCATCCTTGAGTTTTTCCGTCGGACCGTAAGCCGGCACGCTGGCGTCCGGCTCGGTGCCAATGCGGCGCACACTGCCGACATGCCACAGTTGCGGAACAATCTTGCCGCCCTCGGCATGCACCGCGTCGACGACTTTTTTCCAGCCGGCCAGTGGCGCTTCACCGAAAAACTGCGGCACGTTCGGGTAACCGTTGGAAGCCTTGTGACCGACAGTGGTGCCCTCAGTGATGATCAGACCAACACCAGCCGCAGCGCGGCGACGGTAGTACTCGATCACTTTGGAATTGGGTACGCCACCCGGGGAAAACGAGCGGGTCATCGGCGCCATCACCACGCGGGTCGGCAGTTCGAGGGCACCGAGGTGGAACGGTTTGAACAGGGCTTGCACCGGCATTGGAAGGCTCCACAGGGAATGACTTTATGACGGCGATAATATGACCAGTCAGCGCCTTTTAACAGCACTATTGATTTGAATGATTAAGGGTCAAAAGTCAGGCAAAAAAAATCGCAGCTCGATGGCTGCGATTTTTGTGTTTCAGCCCAGCGCTTTTTCAATCGCGTGGACAATGGTCGGATCATCCGGCGGCGTGCGCGGCGAGAATCGCGCCAATACCCGGCCATCCTTGCCCAGCAGGAATTTCTCGAAGTTCCAGGTGATATCCCCCGGAAACTCCGCACCCTCGCCCGCCAGCAAGCGGTACAACTGATGACGATCATGGCCGTTGACTTCAAGCTTGCTCGACAACGGGAACGTCACGCCATAGTTCAGGCTGCAGAACTCCTGGATTTGCTGTTCGGTACCTGGCTCCTGACCGGCAAACTGGTTGCACGGCAGGCCCAGCACACTGAAGCCCTTGCCCTTGAATTGCTGGTAGAGGTTTTCCAGCGCCGCGTACTGTGGGGTCAAGCCGCATTTGGAGGCGACGTTGACCACCAGCACGACTTGGCCTTTGAAAGGCGCCAGCGGTAGCTCCTGACCATCCAGGGCTGTCAACTTAAGGTCGTGAAAAGCACTCATGACGGACTCCAGATTCCCGTGTTCTACTCGAAACAGCCACTTGGCGAGAGCACCAAGGACAGCCGCGGACTAAAAAGGCGCCCGCAGGCGCCTCTCCAGTACTCGAAGCTTAGCGCAGAAAATCAGTGGTGATGGCCACCTTCGCCATGGACGTGGCCATGAGCGACTTCTTCCTGGCTGGCGTCACGGATAGCAACGACCTTCACTTTGAAGTTCAGGCGCTGACCGGCCAGTGGGTGATTGCCGTCAACGGTGACGTCGTCGCCGTCCAGGTCACGGATGGTCACGATCTGCATCTGGCCGTCCGGCGCCGAAGCGTGGAACTGCATGCCGACTTCCAGCTCATCAACGCCTTCGAACATGCTGCGGCTCAGGGTGCTGACCAGTTCGGCAGCGTATTCGCCGTAAGCGTCTTCCGGCTCAACGGAAACTTCCAGCTCGTCACCAACAGCCTTGCCTTCCAGAGCTTTTTCCAGGCCCGGAATGATGTTGCCTGCGCCTTGCAGGTAGACCAGCGGAGCGCCGCCGGCGGAGCTGTCGATGACCTCACCAGCGTCGTTGGTCAGGGTATAGTCGATGGAGACAGCCTTATTGGCGGCGATCAGCATGGGGCGAGACCTTTTGCAGAAGAATATAGAAAGGCCAAGTTTAGCGAAGCAATCGCGCGAAAGCGAACACAACCCGGACAAACGGGATTCGACAATCGCCGGCTTCCATCAGGATGAAGACGGTCACTGGGTGGCCGAGCTTTCCTGTGGCCACACCCAGCACCTGCGTCACCAGCCGCCGTGGCAATCGCGGCCATGGGTCCTGGACCCGGCGCAACGTATTGAAAAAATAGGCCAACCCTTTGACTGCGGTTGGTGCGCACAAGGCTCGGTTAGCGATAACCTTGGCGACTGAATTGCGGTAGGCGGTCACGTATAGATCGCCACCATTGCCATGCACCTTTAGAGAATCCGCATGCAAACTTTTTTTATCGCGCCCACCGATTTTGGCGTGGGTCTGACCTCCATCAGCCTCGGGCTGGTGCGTACCCTGGAGCGGGCCGGACTGAAAGTCGGCTTCTTCAAACCGATTGCCCAGCCGCATCCGGGCGACACTGGTCCTGAGCGCTCCACCGAACTGGTAGCGCGCACCCACGGCCTGAAACCGCCGCAGCCACTGGGCCTGGCCCATGTCGAGCGGATGCTCGGCGACGGTCAGCTCGATGAGTTGCTCGAAGAAATCATCGCCCTCTATCAGCAAGCTGCTATCGGCAAAGATGTGCTGGTGGTCGAAGGCATGGTGCCGACCCGTAGCGCCAGCTACGCCGCGCGGGTCAATTTGCACCTGGCGAAAAGCCTGGATGCCGAGGTGATTCTGGTCTCGGCCCCGGAAAACGAAGTGCTTGCCGAACTCTCCGGTCGCGTGGAATTGCAGGCGCAATTGTTCGGCGGCCCGAAAGATCCAAAAGTCCTCGGCGTAATCCTCAACAAGGTCAAGACCGAGGAGAGCATGGACGCCTTCGCCACGCGCCTCAAAGAGCATTCGCCGCTGTTGCGCAGCGGTGATTTCCGCCTGCTCGGCTGCATTCCGTTTCAGCCCGAACTCAATGCACCGCGTACCCGCGACGTCGCCGACCTGATGGGCGCGCAGGTGCTCAACGCCGGCGATTACGAAACCCGGCGCATGACCAAAATCATCATCTGCGCACGGACCATGCGCAACACTGTGGAGCTGCTCAAGCCCGGCGTACTGGTGGTGACCCCGGGTGATCGCGACGACATCATCCTCGCGGTCAGCCTCGCGGCACTCAATGGCGTACCGCTGGCCGGGCTGTTGCTGACCAGCGACACCCTGCCCGATCCACGCATCATGGACCTATGCCGTGGCGCGTTGCAGGCCGGTCTGCCGGTGCTGTCGGTGAGCACTGGCTCCTACGACACCGCCAACCTGCTCAATGGCCTGAACAAGGAAATCCCCATCGATGACCGCGAGCGTGCGGAGATCATCACTGACTTCGTCGCCAGTCATCTCGACGCCAAATGGCTGCATCAACGCTGCGGCACACCACGGGAAATGCGTCTGTCGCCAGCGGTATTCCGCTACCAACTGATTCAACGGGCGCAGTCGGCGAACAAACGTATCGTCCTGCCTGAAGGCAGCGAGCCGCTCACCGTGCAAGCGGCGGCGATCTGCCAGGAGCGCGGCATCGCCCGTTGCGTGCTGCTGGCCAAACCCGAAGACGTCGAAGCCGTGGCCCGTGCGCAAGGTATCGAGTTGCCGCCGGGGCTGGAGATTATCGATCCGGACCTGATCCGCGAGCGCTACATCGAGCCGATGGTCGCCCTGCGCAAAAGCAAAAGCCTCAACGCGCCGATGGCCGAACAGCAACTGGAAGACACCGTGGTGATCGGCACCATGATGCTCGCGCTGGATGAGGTCGACGGCCTGGTCTCGGGCGTGATCAACACCACCGCCAACACCATCCGCCCGGCCCTGCAACTGATCAAGACTGCACCGGGCTGCACGCTGGTGTCGTCGGTGTTCTTCATGCTGTTCCCCGAAGAAGTGCTGGTCTACGGCGACTGCGTGATGAACCCGCACCCGAGCGCCGCCGAACTGGCGGAGATCGCCCTGCAAAGCGCTGATTCCGCAGCAGCATTCGGCATCACCCCGCGCGTGGCGATGATCAGTTACTCCAGCGGCGAATCGGCCAGCGGTGAAGAAGTCGAGAAAGTCCGCGAAGCCACCCTGCTCGCCCACGAGCAACAGCACTCGCTGCTGATCGACGGCCCGCTGCAATACGACGCCGCTGCCAACGCAGACGTTGCCCGGCAACTGGCGCCGAACAGCCAGGTGGCCGGTCGCGCCACGGTGTTCGTGTTCCCCGACCTGAACACCGGCAACACCACCCACAAAGCCGTGCAGCGCAGCGCCGACTGCGTCAGCCTCGGCCCGATGCTGCAAGGCCTGCGCAAACCGGTGAACGACCTGCCGCGTGGCGCGCAGGTCGACGACATCGTCTACACCATCGCCCTGACCGCGATTCAAGCCGCCAACCGACCTATGGATGTGTAAATGCTGGACTTCCTGCCCGCCCCGATTCGCGGCGTGATCGCCGCGCTGCTGTTGGCACTCAATACGATTCTGCTGTGCTCGTTCCTGTTCTGCGTCGCGCTGATCAAAGTGCTGCCCTTCGACCTCGCCCGCCGCGCCTCACTGTGGCTGATGAGCCACACCCACGAAGCCTGGATCAGCAACAACAAAGGCTGGATGAACCTGGTGCGCCGCACCCGCTGGCACATCAGCGGCCTGCAAGGTCTGGACTACCAACACTCATACCTGATCACCAGCAACCACCAGAGCTGGGTCGACATTCTGGTGCTGCAATACGTGCTCAACCGCCGCATCCAGCCGCTGAAATTCTTCCTCAAGCAGGAGCTGATCTGGGTCCCGGTGATCGGTCTGGCGTGGTGGGCGCTGGGCTTCCCGTTCATGAAGCGCTACTCCAAGGCGTACCTGGAAAAGCATCCAGAGAAGAAAGGCAAAGACCTGGAAACCACGCGCAAGACCTGCGCGAAATTCCGCAACCACCCGGTGGGGATTTTCAACTTCGTCGAAGGCACGCGCTTCACCGAAGGCAAACATGCGCAACAGCAGTCACCGTTCGAATACCTGCTCAAACCCAAGGCGGGTGGCATCGCCTTCGTGCTGGACGCGATGGGTGAGCAACTGGAGTCGATCGTCAACGTGACCATCCACTATCCGGGCGGGCGTCCGGGTTTCTGGGATCTGCTGTGCGGCAACGTGCGCGACGTGGTGGTGCACTTTGAAGAGCTGAAAATCCCGCCGGCCTTCATCGGCAAGAACTACGACCAGGACGGCGAATATCGCCTGCAATTCCAGGGCTGGATCAACCAGCTGTGGCAGGACAAGGATGCACTGCTGGAACAGATGCACCGCGAATTCCCAGACAAACGTTAATCCCCTGTAGGAGCGAGCCTGCTCGCGATAGCGGTGGAACAGCCACTCCCAATGTTGAACGACATACCGCTATCGCGAGCAGGCTCACTCCTACAGTTGGATGGAGTGCATTCAGTTAGAGCTTGGTCGGCTGTGAGGCCGCCTTCGCGAGCAAGCCCGCTCCCACAGTTTGCACACGGTGTATTCAGGTAGAGATTAGTCGGCTGTCAGACCACCTTCGCGAGCAAGCTCGCTCCCACAGTTTGAAACCGGTGTATTCAGGTAGAGATTGGTCGGCTGTCAGGCCGCCATCGCTGGCAAGCCAGCTCCCACAGGAAAAACTAAAGCCAGGCGCACGCTTTTCACCACTCAAATGGCCGAGTGTCAGCTCGCCGAAAGCTTTTGATCTTGATCCACGGGCGACGTCGGAAGGCTGAGCGTAGGGATTGATCCGGGGGTGGGAGCGCAGCGACCGTTTGGCGAAGCCAAACACAGCGAGAGGAGGTGCAGCGAAGCAAACCGTAGGCGCTGCCCCCCGGATCAATCCCGCAGCGAAGGAACCCGGAGCCCCAGCGAGTGGGCCGAACGCAGGAGCAAGCGTTTTTGGTTACTTTTTAGGCGTTTGTAAAAAGTGACCCGCCGTAAGGGCGGAACCATAATCAGCCGTTACCGCAGCAACGGATATACCCCCAAAACCCCAAGAGCATGGTCAGCCCAAAAGCCGCCACCGCCGAAAACCAAATGCCCCACAATAAAAAACCCGCCGATGATCACTCATCCGCGGGCCTTTCATTTCCGGCTAAAGCTTAAATCGCGCCACGCTTGCGCAGCAGATCCAGCACCTGCTTGACGCTCTCTTCCAACGACAGCGACTGCGTGTCGATCACCAGATCAGCATTCAGCGGCACGTCATACGGGAACGACTCACCCGGAATATTATCGCCACCCGCAGCATACAAGCCCTGCGGATCACGCTCGGCACACACCGCCGGCGAAGCCTGCACATAAACCGTCAGCAGACGCTCCTTGCCGATCAGATCCTTGGCCTGCTCACGACCTTCAGCACTCGGCGCAACAAACGCCGCCAGGGTCAACAGACCCGCCTCGTTGAACTGACGCGCCACATGCGCAGCACGCCGCCAGTTCTCGGTACGACCGGCACGATCCTGCGGCAGACCTTTGTTCAGGTCGTGACGCAGATTCTGACCGTCGAGCACAAACACCGCACGGCCCATGTCGAACAGCTTGCGCTCGACCGCATAAGCCAGCGTGCTCTTGCCCGCGCCCGACAGACCGCTGAACAACACAGTAGCCGGTTGCTGGCCAAAGCGCTGGGCACGTTCCTCAGTGGCAACGTGAGCCAGTTTGCCGTGGTGCGAGGCAGTCCCATGAGCCACTGGCTGAGCGACGATCATGCCGGCGCCGACGGTGCCGTTGGTCAGACGATCGATGACGATGAACGCGCCGGTGGTGCGGTTGCTGTCGTAACCGTCGAGGGCGATCGGCGCGTCGAGCGCGATCTTCACCTTGCCGATTTCGTTGAGCTGCAACGCGCTCGCCGGGCCTTCTTCGAGGGTGTTCACGTCGACCTTGTTGACGATGCTGGCAATCGAGCCCGGCACGTAACTGGTGGCGCGCTTGATGTCGTATTTCTTGCCCGGCAGCATCGGCTCTTCAGCCATCCACACCAGCATCGCTTCGAAGCTGTCGGTGACCGGCGGCACGTTGTCGGCATGCACCAGCAGGTCGCCACGGGAGATGTCGATTTCGTCTTCCATGGTCAGCGTCACCGCTTGACCCGGGCCGGCCTGCTCCAGCTCACCTTCGAAGGTGACGATGGATTTGACGCGGCTGCTCTTGCCCGACGGCAGAACCACCACTTCGTCGCCCTTGTGCACGATGCCGCTGGCGAGGGTGCCAGCGAAACCACGGAAGTTCAGGTTCGGACGGTTGACGTACTGCACCGGGAAACGCAAATCGGTGAAGTTGCGGTCGCCCGCCACTTCCACGGTCTCGAGGATTTCCATCAGCGACTGGCCTTTGTACCAAGGCGAGCGCTCGGACTTGTTCACCACGTTGTCGCCCTTGAGGGCAGACATCGGCACGAAGTGCATGCTGGTAGGCTTCATCTTCAAGCCTTCGGCGAACTTCAGGTAGTCGGCCTTGATCGACTCGAACACGCCTTCATCAAAGTCTTTCAAGTCCATCTTGTTGATGGCGACGACGATGTGCTTGATGCCCAGCAACGAGGCGATGAAGCTGTGGCGGCGGGTCTGGGTCTGCACCCCGTAACGGGCGTCGACCAGGATGATCGCCAGGTCACAGGTGGACGCACCGGTGGCCATGTTGCGGGTGTACTGCTCATGGCCAGGGGTGTCGGCGATGATGAATTTGCGTTTGGCGGTGGAGAAATAGCGGTAGGCGACATCGATGGTGATGCCCTGCTCACGCTCAGCCTGCAGGCCATCGACCAGCAACGCCAGGTCGATGTCGTCACCGGTGGTGCCGACTTTCTTCGAATCGCGAGTGATAGCTTCCAGGTGATCTTCGTAGATCATCTTGGAGTCGTGCAGCAGGCGCCCGATCAGGGTGCTCTTGCCGTCATCGACGTTACCGCAGGTCAAAAAGCGCAGCAGCTCTTTACGTTCGTGCTGGCCCAGGTAGGCGAGGATGTCCTCGCTGATCAAATCAGATGCGTGCGACATGACAACCCCTTAGAAATAACCCTGACGTTTCTTGTCTTCCATCGAGCCTGCGCCATCGTGGTCGATGACCCGGCCCTGGCGCTCGGAAGTTCGCGTCAGGAGCATTTCCTGAATGATGTCCGTGAGGGTTTCAGCCTCGGACTCCACCGCGCCCGTCAACGGGTAGCAGCCAAGGGTACGGAAACGCACTTTCTTTTTGACAATGCGTGCCTTGTCCTCGTCGGACAGGTGTTCGAGGATGCGGTCGTCGTCGATCATGATCAGCGTGCCGTTCTTCTCGATCACTTCGCGCTCGGCGGCGAAGTACAGCGGCACGATCGGGATGCCTTCGAGGTAGATGTATTGCCAGATGTCCAGCTCGGTCCAGTTCGACAACGGGAACACACGAATGGATTCGCCCTTGTTGACCTTGCCGTTGTAGACGTTCCACAGCTCAGGGCGCTGGTTTTTCGGGTCCCAGCGGTGCTTGCTGTCGCGGAACGAGTACACGCGCTCTTTCGCGCGGGATTTCTCTTCATCGCGACGGGCGCCGCCGAACGCGGCGTCGAAACCATGCTTGTCGAGCGCCTGTTTCAGGCCCTCGGTCTTCATGATGTCGGTGTGTTTGGCGCTGCCGTGGGTGAACGGGTTGATGTTCTGCGCCACGCCATCGGGGTTGATGTGGGTGATCAGGTCCAGGCCCAGCTCTTCGACCATCTTGTCGCGGAACTTGTACATCTCCTGGAATTTCCAGCGAGTGTCGACGTGCATCACCGGAAACGGCAGTTTGCCCGGGAAGAACGCCTTGCGTGCCAGATGCAGCATCACGGCGGAGTCTTTACCGATGGAGTACAGCATCACCGGGTTGTCGAACTCGGCGGCCACCTCGCGGATGATGTGGATGCTTTCCGCCTCCAGCTGTTTCAGATGCGTCAGTTTGTCGACCATGGCTACTCACGAAAGCTTTCTTATGAACGGCCAGCGGGCCGTGTTCGAGCGGGGAATCCTAGCACAGCGACCTCTTCTAATCAGGACGCCTACTAGATCGAAAGGGCATATGAATATGCCCACCCGTTTGGGCACCCACCCCTTGTAGGAGTGAGCCTGCTCGCGATAGCGGTGTATCAGTCGCCGCTATGTTGAATGTGACAAAGCTATCGCGAGCAGGCTCACTCCTACAGGCGAAATGCGGTGGATTCAGATCGGGTTCGGGCAATCGATGAAGATGTGTTCGAGGGCGAAACGTTTTGCCAGGTAGTCACCCAACGCCTGCACGCCATAGCGCTCGGTGGCGTGGTGGCCGGCGGCGATGAAGCTGATGTCGTTTTCCCGCGCACTGTGGAAGGTCTGCTCGGAGGCTTCACCACTGAGGAACAGATCGACACCCGCCGCCACGCCCTGATCGATATAGCCCTGCCCGCCACCGGTGCACCAGCCGACCCGACGAATCATCCCACTGCCCTCGACCAGCAGCGGCTCGCGGCCCATGACGTCTTTAACCTTGCGGGCGAAATCCCTTGGGGTCATTGGCTCGCTCAACGACCCGACCAGTCCGACAATTTTGAAGTTGTCCGGATCCAGTGGCCCTTCAACGGTAATGTCCAGCTGACGCGCCAGTTGCACGTTGTTGCCGACCTCCGGATGCAGATCCAGCGGCAAGTGATAGGCGAGCAGACTGATGTCGTGCTTGAGCAAAGTCTTCAAGCGCCGCTGCTTCATGCCGGTGATGCACGGGTTCTCGCCTTTCCAGAAATAACCGTGATGCACCAGTATCAGATCGGCCTCGGCCTCCACCGCCGCGTCAAGCAGCGCCTGACTGGCGGTGACGCCACTGACGATGCGCATCACTTGCGGTCGGCCTTCGACCTGCAGGCCGTTGGGGCAATAATCGGCGATTTTCGCACTGCCAAGGTAACGGTCGGCTTCTTCGACGAGGGTGCTGAGGGCGACGGCCATGAAAGACTCCTGAAAATCCCGTTCAGAGGCGCGCGCGGCCTCGTATAATGCGCGACATTATGGGCGGTCTGACCCCGCCTGCAACTTTTCCAGGACGTGCTTAATGCTCAAGGCGCTGCGTTTTTTCGGCTGGCCGCTGTTGGCCGGTGTGCTTATCGCTCTGTTGATTATTCAGCGTTACCCGCAGTGGGTCGGGCTGCCGAGCCTCGATGTCAACCTGCAACAGGCCCCGCAAACCACCAGCGTGCAGCAGGGGCCGGTGTCCTATGCCGACGCGGTGACCATCGCCGCACCGTCGGTGGTCAACCTTTACACCACCAAGGTCATCAACAAACCGGCGCACCCGCTGTTTGAAGACCCGCAGTTCCGGCGCTTCTTCGGTGACAACTCGCCGAAGCAGAAACGCATGGAATCGAGCCTCGGTTCCGGGGTGATCATGAGCCCGGAAGGCTACATTCTGACCAATAACCACGTGACCACCGGCGCCGACCAGATCGTGGTGGCGCTCAAGGACGGTCGCGAAACCCTCGCCCGGGTGATCGGCAGCGATCCGGAAACCGACCTCGCGGTGCTGAAGATCGACCTGAAAAACCTGCCGGCGATCACCGTCGGCCGCTCCGACAGCATCCGCATCGGCGATGTCGCGCTGGCCATCGGCAACCCGTTCGGCGTCGGCCAGACCGTGACCATGGGCATCATCAGTGCCACCGGGCGTAACCAGTTGGGCCTGAACAACTACGAAGACTTCATCCAGACCGACGCGGCGATCAACCCGGGCAACTCCGGCGGCGCGCTGGTCGATGCCAACGGCAACCTCACCGGCATCAATACGGCGATCTTCTCCAAGTCCGGCGGCTCGCAGGGCATCGGTTTTGCGATCCCGGTGAAACTGGCGATGGAGGTAATGAAGTCGATCATCGAGCACGGTCAGGTGATTCGTGGCTGGCTCGGTATTGAAGTGCAGCCGCTGACCCAGGAACTGGCCGAGTCGTTTGGCCTGTCCGGGCGTCCGGGGATTGTCGTGGCGGGCATCTTCCGCGATGGCCCGGCACAGAAGGCCGGCCTGCAACTGGGTGACGTGATTCTGAGTATCGACGGCGAACCGGCCGGTGATGGCCGCAAGTCCATGAACCAGGTGGCGCGGATCAAGCCGACTGACAAAGTGACCATTCAGGTCATGCGCAACGGCAAAGAGCTGAAGCTCACCGCTGAAATCGGCCTGCGTCCGCCGCCTGCACCGGTGAAAGAAGAAGAGTAAAACTTTATTCGCGCCGAGTGCGCGAATGAAAGACACTCTCAACAGGCATGTTATATTGTTTCAATTTAACGATTGGAACAACATAACATGTCGTCTCGAAAAAAGGCTTCGCTGCTTGGCCTGACCCTGGGCCTGCTGGGCGATCCGGTCTTCGCCGAAGATCCGCAACCCCTCGAACTCGACGCCATCAGCGTCACTTCCGATTATGAATCCCCCAGCGGGCCGGTCAGCGGCTACCGCGCGACGCGCTCCGCCAGTGCAACCAAAACCGACACCGCCATCCGCGACATTCCCCAAGCGATCAGCGTGGTGCCGGCCAGCGTGCTCAAGGATCTGGGCAGCCACAATGTCGAACGCGCACTGGAATTTGCCGGCGGCGTGTCGAAGCAGAACAATTTTGGCGGCCTGACGCTGTACGAATACAGCGTACGCGGCTTCACCACCTCGGAGTTCTACAAGGACGGTTTCAGCGCCAATCGCGGCTACCCGAGCACGCCGGACGCGGCCAATGTGGAGCGCATCGAAGTCCTCAAAGGTCCGGCCGCGAGCCTGTATGGCCGTGGCGATCCTGGCGGCACGGTAAACATCGTCACCAAAAAGCCGCAGCCCGAAGCGTTCACCACCCTGCAGACCAGCGCTGGCAGCTGGGATCGTTATCGCACGGCACTGGACGTCAACACGCCGCTCGACGAGCAGGGGGACGTGCTCTCACGGATCAACCTCGCGGTCGAAGACAACCACAGCTTCCGTGATCACGTCGACAGCCAGCGGGTCTTCGTCGCACCTTCGATCAGTTGGCAACTGAGCCCGGACACTTCGTTGTTGGTGGAAAGTGAAATCGTCCGGCACAACTCCACGTTCGACCGAGGAATCGTCGCGCCGAACAACAAATGGAACGGCGTTTCGCGCTCGACCTTCCTCGGTGAACCGAACGACGGCAACATCGACAACCACAACAACCTGCTCCAGGCCACCCTCGAACATCACCTCAGCGACAGCTGGAAACTGCGTCTGGCCAGCCACTACAAGGAAGGCAAACTGTGGGGCGACGCGTCTGAAAGTCGTGCGCTGAACGCCGATGGTCACACGGTCAACCGACGCTACCGCGAACGGGACACTAACTGGCACGACAGCATCACCCAATTGGAGCTGCGCGGTCTGTTCGACCTCGGCTCGTGGCAGCACGAACTGCTGATCGGCACCGAATACGAGAACTTCCGCAAGAACGAACGCGTCACTACCATCGCTGGCGGTCCCTACGCCATCGACATCTACAAGCCGATCTACGGCCAACCGAAACCCAACGGCCCACGCTCGGGTACTGACTTCTTCGAACACGTCGAAAGCCACGCACTGAACCTGCAGGATCAAATCATCTTCACCGACAAACTGCGCGGAATGATCGGCGCACGCTTCGAACACTTTGATCAACGCATCGACGATCACACCCACGATGCCAAAAGCCAGCAGACTCACGACGCCCTCACCCAACGCGCCGGCCTGCTCTATCAGTTGACGCCGAACACCGGCCTGTTCGCCAACGCCTCGACCTCGTTCAAACCGAATAACGGCCTCGACGCCTCCGGCAAATCCTTCGATCCCGAAGAAGGTGTCGGCTACGAAATCGGCATCAAGAACGAACTGTTCGACGAGCGCCTGAGCAGCACCCTCGCCTACTTCCACATCGACAAGGAAAACGTCCTCGCCCTAGATCCGAACACCGATACCAGCCGCGCGATGGGCAAGGCGCGCAGTCGCGGTTTCGACTGGCAAGTGACCGGGCAAGTGACCGATGCCGTGCGGGTGATGGGTGCCTTCGCTTACATCGACGCTGAAGTGACCAAGGGCGACGCAGCAATCCCGACCGGCAGCCGCATCCTCGGCGTGGCCAAGCGCAGTGGCAGCCTGCTCGGTGTGTACGAATTTCAGGACGGCCATTTGCGCGGCTCGGACGTCGGCGCGGCGTTCACCTATGTCGGCGATCGCTCCGGTGAAGCCGGCGGTGATTTTGAACTGCCGGCCTATCACACCTTCGATCTGCTGGCCCATTACAAGGCCAGCGACAACGTCACGGTTGGCCTGAACCTGAACAACCTCTTCGACGAAAAATACTACGAGCGCTCCTACAGCAATTACTGGGTCAACCCCGGCGAGCCGCGCAATTTCACCGTCAGCCTGACACTCAACCTGTAAAAGGACGTCACCATGCAATACGGCAAAACCCTACTGATCATCGCCGCTTTGTTCGTCACTCAAGCCTCGGCCCATGGCCTGTGGACCGAACAACGGCGCGGCAACATCGAAGTGATCTACGGCCATGGCGCCGAAGACAATGCCTTCAAGGCGCAGAAAATCAGCGGCGCCTGGGCCTATGACACAAGCGGCAAAATGATCCCGGTGAGCGTCGAATGCCTGTCCGATCACGCGCGCCTGAAGCCGCTAAAAACACCGGCGGTCATGGCCGTCGCACTGAACAACGGCATGTGGTCGCAAACCGCCGACAGAAAATGGATCAACGAAGGCCGCAGCAAAGTGCCGGGTGCTGTCGAAGCCACCGAGACGCTCAAGTACAGCCTGGCGATTTATCAACCGGAAGCAAAGTTGCCCAGGCTTGAGCAGATCAAGTTGCTGATTTTGCCGGAGGTCGACCCGCTGACCGTCGGCCCGGGCAAATCATTGCCGGTACGGGTGTTGCTCGATGGCAAGCCGGCAGCGGGCGTGAAGCTGATTGGCGACTATCGCAATGCACCGAACACCCTGAGCACTGAAACGGACAAGGACGGACGCGCGCAAGTGCTGGTGCGTAATGAAGGATTGAATGTGATTGCGGCGCAGGTGGAAGTGCCGGTGAAGGACAGCGCGGATGTGAACAGTCGCGGGCTGTTCAGTTCGCTGACGTTCCTTGGCGAACCGCATCACGAGTAAAAGCGCACCCTCACCCCAGCCCTCTCCCTGAGGGAGAGGGAGCAGACCGAGCTGTCTTGCGAAGTACATCGACCTGAAAATCCGAGTCGATTATGGATTCAGTACAGCACTCTCACGTCAGCGAAACTCTGCAATATCCCCCAATCAGTCCCCTCTCCGTCTGGGAGAGGGAGCAGACCGAGCTGTCTTGCGAAGTACATCGACCTGAAAATCCGAGTCGATTATGGATTCAGTACAGCACTCTCACGTCGGCGAAACTCTGCAATATCCCCCAATCAGTCCCCTCTCCCTCTGGGAGAGGGAGCAGACCGAGCTGTATTGCGAAGTACATCGACCTGAAAATCCGAGTCGATTATGGATTCAGTACAGCACTCTCACGTCGGCGAAACTCTGCAATATCCCCCAATCAGTCCCCTCTCCCTCTGGGAGAGGGCTAGGGTGAGGGGCTTTGGCTTTTAGAGGTCGCCAAGCCCATCAATCAGCGCCTGATTCTGCTCCGGCGTACCGATCGAGATCCGCAGGAACTGGGCAATCCGCTCCTGCTTGAAGTGACGCACGATCACACCCTGCTCGCGCAGTTTGGCTGCCAGCCCTGCTGCATCGTGTTGCGGGTGCCGGGCGAAGATGAAGTTCGCCGCCGACGGCAGCACCTCAAAGCCCTTGGCCTGCAATTGCGCGATGACCCACTCACGGCTCTCGATCACCAGACGGCAGGTCTTGTCGAAATACTCGCGATCCTCGAACGCTGCCGCCGCACCGACAATCGCCAGACGATCCAGCGGATAGGAGTTGAAGCTGTTCTTGATCCGCTCCAGCGCTTCGATCAGATCCGGATGACCCACCGCCAGACCAACGCGCAGCCCGGCCAGCGAGCGCGACTTGGACAGGGTCTGGGTCACCAGCAGGTTCGGATAACGATCCACCAGACTGATCGCGGTTTCGCCGCCGAAGTCGATATAAGCCTCGTCCACCACAACCACCGAATCCGGGCTGGCCTTGAGGATCTGCTCGACCGCCTCCAGCGCCAACAGGCAACCGGTCGGTGCATTCGGGTTGGGGAAGATGATCCCGCCATTCCGCTTGGCGTAGTCCGCCGGGTTGATCTGGAACTGCGCGTCCAGCGGCACGGCATCGAACTGGATGCCGTACAGACCGCAATACACCGGATAGAAGCTGTAGCTGATGTCCGGGAACAGCAGCGGCTGCTCGTGTTGCAGCAGACCGTGGAAGATGTGCGCCAGCACTTCGTCCGAACCATTGCCGAGGAACACTTGATTGCTCTGCACGCCGTAGTAGTTAGCGACGGCGTTTTTCAGCAGATCGCTGTTCGGGTCTGGGTACAGACGCAGGTTGTCGTTCAGTTCGGTCTGCATCGCCGCCAGGGCTTTTGGCGACGGGCCGTAGGGGTTTTCGTTGGTGTTGAGCTTGACCAGTTTGGTCAGCTTTGGCTGTTCGCCCGGCACATACGGCACCAGATCCTTGACGAACGGACTCCAGAATTTACTCATGATCAGTTCCCCTTCTGCTCAGCTTTGATGCGGTATTCGGCGCTGCGTGCGTGCGCACTCAGGGATTCGCCACGGGCCAGCACCGAAGCGGTCTTGCCCAGCTCGGAAGCACCGGCCTCGGAGCAGAAGATGATCGACGAACGTTTCTGGAAGTCGTACACACCCAGCGGCGAGGAGAACCGCGCAGTGCCGGAGGTCGGCAGCACGTGGTTCGGGCCAGCGCAGTAGTCGCCCAGCGCTTCGGAGGTGTGGCGGCCCATGAAGATCGCGCCGGCGTGACGGATCTGCGGCAACCACGCTTGTGGATCAGCGACCGACAGCTCCAGGTGTTCCGGGGCGATACGGTTGGCGACTTCGATGGCTTGCGCCATGTCGCGCACATGAATCAATGCACCGCGACCATTGATCGAGGTTTCGATGATGGTCGCGCGGTCCATGGTCGGCAGCAGTTTGTCGATGCTGGCGGCGACCTTGTCGAGGAATTCGGCATCCGGGCTGACCAGAATCGCCTGGGCGTCTTCGTCGTGTTCGGCCTGGGAGAACAGGTCCATGGCGATCCAGTCCGGATCGGTCTGGCCGTCGCACACCACAAGGATTTCCGACGGGCCGGCGATCATGTCGATGCCGACCTGACCGAACACGTGACGCTTGGCGGTGGCGACATAGATGTTGCCCGGGCCGACCACCTTGTCCACCTGTGGCACGCTTTCGGTGCCGTAAGCCAGCGCGGCAACCGCTTGTGCGCCGCCGATGGTGAACACCCGGTCAACGCCGGCAATGCACGCCGCCGCCAGCACCAGTTCATTGAGCTCACCGCGCGGGGTCGGCACGACCATGACCACTTCGGTCACGCCGGCGACCTTGGCCGGAATCGCGTTCATCAACACCGAAGACGGGTACGACGCCTTGCCGCCCGGTACGTAAAGGCCGGCGCGATCCAGCGGCGTGACCTTCTGCCCGAGTACGGTGCCGTCGGCCTCGGTGTAGCTCCAGGAATCCTGTTTCTGTTTTTCGTGATAGCTGCGCACTCGCGCCGCGGCTTTTTCCAGCGCTTCGCGCTGCGCCACAGTGATGCGAGTCAGGGCCAGCTCCAGGCGCTCGCGCGGCAGAATCAGGTCAGCCATCGACGCCACTTCGAGGCCGTCGAACTTCTGGGTGAACTCGACCAGCGCCGCGTCACCGCGCTCGCGCACCGCCTTGATGATGTCCAGCACGCGCTGATTGACCGAGTCGTCAGACACACTTTCCCAGCTCAGCAGATGATCCAGATGATGCGCGAAATCCGGGTCAGCAGCGTTGAGTCGGCGAATTGCAGTCGGTGCGGTCATAGCGAGAGCCTCATAGGAATGGCAAAAACTCAGGCGCCCGAAACTATCATTCGATCCGCTTGGGCACCTGAGAATTCTGGCTATGAGGCGGATAGACGGCGCGACCAGGGGTCGCGCAGGTACATCAGCCGCGGTGTCGCGATTCCACTGCGTTGCGCAGGGTATCGATCAACGCCTGGATTCGGGCGTGTTGCATCTTCATCGAAGCCTTGTTGACCACCAGGCGCGAGCTGATCGTGGCGATCAGTTCCTGGGGTTCCAGGCCGTTGGCGCGCAGGGTGTTGCCGGTGTCGACCACGTCGATGATCTTGTCGGCCAGACCGATCAGTGGCGCCAGCTCCATCGAACCGTAGAGCTTGATGATGTCGACCTGACGGCCCTGCTCGGCGTAGTAACGCTTGGCGACGTTGACGAACTTGGTCGCCACGCGCAGGCGGCCCTTGGGCTCGGCCGCGCCGATCTTGCCGGCGGTCATCAGCTTGCACTGGGCAATCTGCAGATCCAGCGGCTCGTACAGGCCCTGGCCGGTGTATTCCATCAACACGTCTTTACCGGCGACGCCGAGGTCGGCCGCGCCATGCTCGACATAGGTCGGCACGTCGGTGGCACGCACGATCAACAGACGTACGTCATCCTGAGTGGTGGGGATGATCAGCTTGCGGCTCTTGTCCGGATTCTCGGTCGGCACGATGCCGGCTTCAGCGAGAAGCGGCAGGGTGTCGTCAAGGATGCGGCCCTTGGACAGTGCGATGGTCAACATGGGAAACGTCAGTCCTTATCAAGGTACTCATGTCCGGTCGCAATCGGCGCCGGACACACATCGAGCCGGATACCGGCTCGACTCGAAACAAATTCAGTGGACACGTCCCTGTGTCCGCATGCAGCAATCAGCCCGGAACGCGACGGATCTTGGCGCCCAGCATCTGCAGTTTTTCTTCGATGCACTCGTAACCACGGTCTATGTGGTAGATGCGATCGATCAGGGTGTCGCCTTCGGCCACCAGTGCCGAGATCACCAGGCTGGCCGAAGCACGCAGGTCAGTGGCCATCACTGGCGCGCCCTTCAGGACTTCAGTACCGGTGACGATCGCGGTGTTGCCTTCGACCTGGATCCTGGCGCCCATGCGGTGCAGTTCGTACACGTGCATGAAACGGTTTTCGAAGATCGTCTCGATCACTGCGCCTGTGCCTTCGGCAATGGCGTTGAGCGAGATGAACTGGGCCTGCATGTCGGTCGGGAACGCCGGGTACGGCGCGGTGCGCACGTTGACCGCTTTCGGGCGCTTGCCGTGCATGTTCAGCTCGATCCAGTCTTCACCGCTGGTTACTTCAGCGCCGGCTTCACGGAGCTTTTCCAGAACGGCTTCGAGGATGGTCGGATCGGTGTCCTTGACCTTCACGCGGCCACCGGTGACCGCAGCGGCCACCAGGTAGGTGC
Source organism: Pseudomonas fluorescens (assembly GCF_004683905.1). Lineage (NCBI taxonomy): Bacteria > Pseudomonadati > Pseudomonadota > Gammaproteobacteria > Pseudomonadales > Pseudomonadaceae > Pseudomonas > Pseudomonas fluorescens. Next base: position 1,005,144 of record NZ_CP038438.1, on the reverse strand, counting down.
CGGTTTCGATACGGTCAGGCATGACCTTGTAGAAGCACGAACCCAGACGCTCGACGCCATCGATGGTGATGGTGTCGGTGCCGGCGCCGGAAACCTTGGCGCCCATGGCGTTGAGGAAGTTCGCCAGGTCAACCACTTCCGGCTCGCGCGCGGCGTTCTGCAGGACGCTGCGGCCCTTGGCCAGGGCAGCTGCCATCATGATGTTTTCGGTACCGGTCACACTGACGGTATCGAAGAAGAAGCTGGCGCCGCGCAGGCCGCCTTCAGGCGCCTTGGCCTTGATGTAGCCGCCTTCGACGTCGATCACCGCGCCCATGGCTTCGAGGCCACGGATGTGCAGGTCAACCGGACGCGAACCGATGGCGCAACCGCCAGGCAGGGCGACTTCGGCTTCACCGAAACGCGCAACCATCGGGCCCAATACCAGGATCGAGGCACGCATGGTTTTCACCAGTTCGTACGGCGCGATCAGGGTCTTGATGGTGCGTGGGTCGATTTCGACGCTGAGTTTCTCGTCGATCACCGGCTCGATGCCCATGCGACCGAACAGCTCGATCATGGTGGTGATGTCGTGCAGGTGCGGCAGGTTGCCAACGGTCACCGGGCCATCGCACAGCAGGGTGGCAGCCAGAATCGGCAGGGCGGAGTTCTTCGCCCCGGAGATACGGATTTCGCCATCAAGACGAACGCCACCGGTAATAATCAATTTATCCATAAGAATCTCGACGCCCTTGGGCTCAGGTGCGCTCGGCCCAGGCCGCGCGGCTGAAAAATTTCATAGTGACCGCATGGATGCTGCCATCGGCGATCCACGGGTTCAAATGGGCATAGATGCTCTGCTGACGCTTGACCGGGCTTAACGCCGCCAGTTCATCGCTAATCACGTTCAGCTGAAAGTTGCAGCCTTCGCCTTCAACTTCCACCTGCGTTCCTGGCAGCTTCCCTTCAAGGAAGCTCTTCACTTCTACGGCCTGCATGCTCAACCTCAATCGGCGCCCTGTGCGCACGGGTCGGACATCATACAAAAAAGCCCCGCGCCTGCGAACCCCGCATTGGCAGGACTCTGACGGGGGGCTTGTTTATCGATGCGGGTTCAGGGGTGCGCCAGCAACTCGGTCAGTTCACTGACCTGAGCGATTTCGCGCATGTCTTCCGGCATCGCACGGATGCTGACGGCCTTGCCGGCCGCCTGGGCATCGCGCATGAAGCACAGCAGCAAGGACAAGCCGACGCTGCTGGACTTCTTCACTGCCGAGCAATCGATGACCAGCGATGCCGCCTTGCTGGACTTGATCAGCGCCTGGCCTTCCTTGCGCAGGTCGGGACCTGTGCGGTAATCCAGTACTCCACTGAGCAATAGCTCGTCGACGTCACTCATACGAACTGCCGCCTCATTCATTGCGCTGGCTTCTCGGCAGCTTTCTCGGTGGTTTCCTTGGCCTTGGCCACTTCGCCAGCCCAATTGTTGATGGTCTTGTCCAGATCGTTGCCATTGCGCTGCATCGCGTCGGCGAACTGATCACGGAACAGCTTGCCGATGTTGATGCCGTTGATGATCACATTGCGCAGTTTCCACTCGCCATTGATCTTCTCCAGCGTGTACTGCACAGGGTAGATCGCGCCGTTGTTGCCCTTGACGGTCATGCCGACGCTGGTGCGATCGCCGGACTCATCCTTGGCAGGATCAACGGTGATGCCCTGGTTGTTGTACTCGAGCAAAGCGTTGCCATAGAACTGGAACAGGCCGCGCTTGAAGTTTTCCTGGAAGGTCTGCATCTGCGCCGGCGTGGCCTTGCGCGAATACTTGACCGTCATGATGCTCTTGGAAATGCCTTCGGCATCCACCACAGGTCCGACGATGGTGTTCAGCGCCGTGTAGAAGTCCTGCGGATCCTTCTTGTACTTCTCTTTATTGGCCGACAAGTCGGCCAGCATCCGGTTCGTGGTGTCCTGAATCAGGTCGTGCGCCGACTGTCCGGGCGCAGCGCTAGCCAGCATCGGCAGTGCCGCAAGCAACACCAACAGGCCACGTCGCAAGGTAGAGATCATTCAAAAGCTCCTCATTTGGCGTCTTTGCTAACGGTATTGAGCAGGAATTTACCGATCAGGTCTTCCAGTACCAGAGACGACTGCGTGTCGTGGATGGTTCCACCATCCTTCAGACGGGTGTCTTCCCCGCCCACGCTGATACCGATGTACTTCTCGCCCAACAGGCCAGCGGTCAGGATAGACGCTGTGGAGTCGGTCGGCAGGTTGTCGACCTTTTTATCCACTTGCAGGGTTACCCGACCGGTGAAGCTGTCGCGATCCAGATCGATGGCCGTGACCTTGCCGATGGTTACGCCAGCCATGGTCACTTTGGCTCTGACCGTCAAACCGGCGATATTGTCGAAGTAGGCATACAGTTTATAGGTGTCGGTGGTCGAAGTCGGAGACAGGCCACTGACCCGCAGAGCCAGTAGCAACAAAGCCAGGATCCCTGCCAGCAGGAACAGGCCGACACCGATTTCCAGGGTGCGGTTTTGCATCAGAAATCTCCAAACATCAAAGCGGTCAGAATAAAGTCCAGGCCCAGTACCGCCAGCGAGGCGAATACCACGGTCTTGGTGGTGGCGCGACTGATGCCCTCGGAAGTGGGCTCACAGTCGTAGCCTTGGAAAACGGCGATCCAGGTCACGACGAAGGCGAAAACGATACTTTTGATGACGCCGTTGAGCACATCGCTGGTGAAGTTCACGCTGTTCTGCATGTTCGCCCAGTAGGAGCCTTCATACACGCCAAGCCAGTCGACAGCCACCCACGAACCGCCCCAGATTCCCACCACGCTGAAAATCATCGCCAGCACCGGCAGGGAAATGAAACCGGCCCACAGACGCGGGGCAATAATGTATTTGAGCGGATCGACACCGATCATTTCCAGGCTGGAAAGCTGTTCGGTGGACTTCATGTTGCCAATTTCTGCGGTCAGCGCCGAACCGGCACGCCCGGCAAACAGCAACGCCGTCACGACTGGCCCCAGTTCACGCAGCAACGTCAGGGCCACCATCTGCCCCACCGCCTGCTCCGAACCGTAGCTCGACAGAATACTGAAGCCCTGCAGCGCCAGCACCATGCCGATGAAAATCCCCGACACGACGATGATCACCAGCGACATCACGCCGACCGAATGCAACTGCTTGACCAGCAGGCCGAAACCGCCGCTGATGCCGCCACGACCGAGCAGGGCGTGAAACAGGAACAGGGTCGCGCGGCCAAACACCGCGACGGCGTCGATCGCCGCCTCGCCGAACCGGCGTACGCGTTCTATTAATGAAATTCTGCGCATCAGCGCTTCCCCAGAAGATCTGCGCGGTAATCCGTCGCTGGAAAATGATACGGCACCGGGCCATCGGGGTTGCCGGTCATGAACTGGCGAATACGCGGTTCATCCGAATTCATCAATTCGTCCGGCGTGCCCTGCCCCAGCACCTGACCATCACCCACTACATAGATGTAGTCAGCGATGCTCGCGGTTTCGGCCAGATCGTGGGAGACCACGATGCTGGTGATCCCCAGCGCATCGTTGAGCAGACGGATCAGGCGTACCAGCACGCCCATGGCGATCGGATCCTGACCGACGAAAGGCTCGTCATACATGAGAATCTGCGGATCGAGCGCAATCGCCCGGGCCAGGGCGACCCGACGCTTCATGCCCCCGGACAGCTCGTCGGGCATCAGCTCGATCGCACCGCGCAGACCGACCGCCTGCAATTTGAGCAGGACGATGTCGCGGATCATTTCATCCGGCAATTGGGTATGAACGCGCAGGGGGAAAGCGACGTTCTCGAAGACATCGAGATCGGTGAACAGCGCGCCGCTCTGAAACAGCACACCCATGTGCTTGCGCGCATCGAACAGATCACTGCGCGACAGCGTCGGCAGGTTCTGGCCGTTGACCCAGACTTCGCCGCTGGATGGACGCAACTGCGCACCCATCAGGCGCAACAAAGTGGTCTTGCCGCACCCGGAAGGTCCCATGATGCCGGTAACCTTGCCACGCGGGATGCGAATATCGACGTTATTGAAAATGCTGCGCGCACCGCGCTTGAAGGAGACTCCCTTCAGCTCGACCGCGTAGGCGTTATCGGCACTCATCTAAACTCCTTGCGATGCAGCCTCTCACTCGGACGCCTGGCTTTCCGCAGAAAGCACATACCTCCCGGGCAGGCCGAACTGGCGGCGAACTATATCACTGCAAAGGCCAAGCGCCCAAGGCCCATGCCCCCCTGTGTTCAGCGATATGACAGGCGCGGCCGCGCTTTTTCAGGGTTTTGGTTACGAGGAATGACAAAGCGCGACGAACTTGCGTGAGGCTTTTCAACATAACCGCTATAATCGCCGCCTTTTCATCGGGCTATACGATTTCTGACATGAGCCAATCCAGCGACCTGATTCAATCGGCACAACGCACCATTCGCCTCGAAGTGGAAGCCGTACAAGGCTTGTTGCCCCATATCGACGCCGATTTCGTACGCGCTTGCGAGATGATTCTGGCCAGCAAAGGCCGTGTGGTCGTGGTCGGCATGGGCAAATCCGGGCACGTCGGCAACAAGATTGCCGCGACCCTGGCCAGCACCGGCACCCCGGCATTTTTCGTCCACCCGGCCGAAGCCAGCCATGGCGACATGGGCATGATCACCCGCGACGACGTGATCCTCGCCCTCTCCAACTCCGGCTCGACCAACGAAATCGTCACCCTGCTGCCATTGATCAAGCGCCTCGGCATCCAGTTGATCAGCCTCACCGGCAATCCGCAGTCGCCGCTGGCCAAAGCTGCCGAAGTCAATCTCAACGTTCATGTCGAACACGAAGCCTGCCCGCTGAACCTTGCACCGACTTCCTCGACCACCGCCGCGCTGGTCATGGGCGATGCCCTGGCCGTGGCGCTGCTGGAAGCGCGTGGTTTCACCGCCGAAGATTTTGCCTTTTCACACCCGGGCGGCGCTCTGGGTCGACGCCTGCTGCTGAAAGTGGAAAACGTCATGCATGCCGGGCAAGAGCTGCCGCAAGTGCAGCGCGGCACCCTGCTCAAGGACGCGCTCATGGAAATGACCCGCAAGGGTCTGGGCATGACCGCGATCGTTGAAGCCGATGGCAAACTGGCCGGAATCTTCACCGACGGCGATTTGCGCCGCACGCTGGACCGCAGCATCGACATCCGCAGCGCCACCATCGACCAGGTCATGACCGCACACGGCAAGACCGCACGGCCCGAGATGCTCGCCGCCGAAGCCCTGAAAATCATGGAAGACCACCGAATCAACGCACTGGTTGTCGTGGACGAAGAAGATCGCCCGATCGGCGCCTTCAACCTCTCCGATCTGCTGCGTGCAGGAGTGATGTAATGACCACCGATCTGCTGCAACGCGGCAAAGCGATCAAACTGGCGGTGTTCGACGTCGACGGCGTCCTCACCGACGGGCGCCTGTACTTCCTCGAAGACGGCAGCGAATTCAAGACCTTCAACACCCTCGATGGCCAGGGCATCAAAATGCTGATGAATGCCGGTGTCGAGACTGCCATCATCAGTGGCCGCAAGACCCCGGTGGTTGAACGCCGGGCGAAGAACCTCGGTATCCCGCACCTGTTTCAGGGTCGCGAAGACAAATTGGTGGTTCTGGACGGCCTGCTGGCGCAACTGGGCCTAAGCTATGAACAGGTCGCCTACCTGGGTGACGACCTGCCTGACTTGCCGGTGATCCGCCGCGTAGGGCTGGGCATGGCCGTTGCCAATGCTGCCGACTTCGTGCGCGAACACGCCCATGGCGTCACTCGGGCCCGCGGTGGCGAAGGTGCCGCCCGCGAATTCTGCGAATTGATCCTGCGCGCCCAGGGCCGCCTCGATGCGGCCAACGCCGCGTACCTGTGAGCCAAATCATGTTTAGCAAAAAATTTCGCAACTTCCTGCTGTTCGGCTGCATCGCTGCGATGTTTGCGGCGGTCGGCTACTGGAACATCAGTCCGGAACGTTTCCTCGACAAGCCTGTGGCCAAGGTCGAAGACACTGCCATCGACTGGTACGCCACCAATACGCATACCCTGCAATATCTGCCGGACGGCAAAGTGCAGTACGAAATGACGTCGGACAAGGCCGAACACCTGAAAGCGACGGATGTGACTCTGGTTACCAAACCCGACCTCAACATGTATCGCGGCACCGAGTTTCCGTGGCACGTGACCAGCGAACGCGGCGAAGTGAATCCGGACGGAACGCAGGTAGAATTGATCGACTCGGTACGCATCAAGCGCACCGATGAAAAGAAACGCGACACCCTGATCACCAGCACACGCATGACGGTGTTCCCTCAGCAGCAATATGCGCAGACCGAGCAACCCGTTAGAATCGACGGCGCTGGCGGTGTATCGACTGGCGTGGGAATGAAGGCGTATTTGAAGGAAAGCAGGATACACCTGCAATCGAACGTAAGAGGACAGTATGAGGCTCGTTAAAACCCTCCCTATTTTGCTCAGTCTGGGCGCAGCACTGGGAAGCGTGAGCGCCTGGGCTCTGCCGAACGATCAGCAGCAACCTATCCGCATTCAGGCCGACGACGCCCAACTGGACGACAAGAACGGCATCGCCACCTATAAAGGTGATGTGATCATCACCCAGGGCTCAATGATCGTTAAGGGCAATACGGTGACCATCACCCGTACTCCGACCGGCGATATCGACGTGGTGACCTCGGTGGGCAACCTTGCCTACTTCGAGCAACTGCAAACCCAGGGTGACGCCAAGCCTGTTCAGGGCTGGGGCGTGACGATTCAGTACCACGCCGCGCAAAACCGCGTCGTGCTGATCGACAAGGCCAAGGTTGTCGACAAGGACAACAACACCACTCAGGGCGAGAAAATCGTCTATGACACGGTGAAGAAACTGGCCAGTGCCGGTCGCGCTACCGGCAGCAAAGTCACCGAAGCGCGTCCGCGTATCGACATGGTGATCCAGCCGAAGAAGAAAACCGACGAGAAAACCCAGTAATGGCAACTCTGAAAGCTCAACACCTGGCCAAGGCCTATAAAAGCCGCCAGGTTGTGCGCGACGTCAGCCTGTCGATCGACAGCGGCCAGATCGTTGGCCTGCTCGGCCCGAACGGTGCCGGCAAGACCACCTGTTTCTACATGATCGTCGGCCTTGTGCAGGCCGATCAGGGTCGCGTGCTGATCGATGATCTGGACGTCAGCCATCAGCCGATGCACGGCCGCGCCAAGGCCGGTATCGGCTATCTGCCGCAAGAAGCGTCGATCTTCCGCAAACTGTCGGTGGCAGATAACATCATGGCCATCCTCGAAACCCGCACGGAACTCGACAAGGCCGGTCGTCGCAAGGAACTGGAAAGCCTGCTGCAGGAATTCCACATCAGCCACATCCGCGACAACCTCGGCATGAGCCTGTCCGGTGGTGAACGCCGCCGGGTGGAAATCGCCCGCGCCCTGGCGACCGCACCGAAATTCATCCTGCTCGACGAGCCGTTCGCCGGTGTCGACCCGATTTCGGTCGGCGACATCAAGCAGATCATCCATCACCTCAAGGCCAAGGGCATCGGTGTTCTTATCACCGACCACAACGTGCGTGAGACCCTGGATATCTGCGAAACCGCCTACATCGTCAACGACGGTCAACTGATCGCCGAAGGCGATGCGGCGACCATCCTTGCCAACGATCTGGTGAAGGAAGTGTATCTGGGCCACGAGTTCCGCCTGTAAGCACCAAGGCACTTGGCCAGCCTCCGGGTGCTGTATCGATGAAGCAGGCTTTTATACGCTTTTATTGTTACAGCGCTCTAGGCAAACACGACAGTTTCAGGCATATAATTTGCTTAAGTTTGGCGCTCCGGCGCCCTGTAGTGGATGGCGCATGCGCGCCGGCGAATAAGGTGTTAAGCCCCTGCCATGAAACCATCGCTAGTCTTGAGAATGGGCCAGCAGCTGACGATGACACCGCAGCTGCAACAGGCCATCCGCCTGCTCCAATTGTCGACCCTGGACCTGCAACAGGAAATCCAGGAGGCCCTGGAATCCAATCCGATGCTCGAACGCCAGGAAGAAGGCGACGACTTCGACAATACCGATCCTTTGGCCGACAACGCCGAACAAAAACCCAACACCGACATTCAGGAACCGTCCTATCAGGAAGCCGCCCCGACGGTGGACAATCTGGAAGATGGCGAATGGAACGAGCGCATTCCTAACGAACTGCCCGTTGATACCGCCTGGGAAGACGTCTACCAGACCAGCGCCAGCAGCCTGCCCAGCAGCGATGACGACGAGTGGGACTTCACCACCCGCACGTCCGCCGGCGAAAGCCTGCAAAGCCATCTGCTGTGGCAATTGAACCTGGCGCCGATGTCCGACACCGACCGCCTGATCGCCGTGACCCTGATCGATTGCATCAACAATCAGGGCTACCTGGACGAAACCCTCGAAGAAATTCTCGACGCCTTTGATCCGGAGCTCGACATCGAGCTGGACGAGATCGAAGCCGTTCTGCACCGCATTCAGCAGTTCGAACCGGCCGGTATCGGCGCGCGCAACCTCGGCGAATGCCTGCTGCTGCAACTGCGTCAGCTCCCGGCCAAGACCCCGTGGCTCAACGAAGCCAAACGTCTGGTCAGCGATTACATCGATCTGCTCGGCAGTCGCGACTACAGCCAGTTGATGCGGCGTATGAAGCTCAAGGAAGACGAGTTGCGTCAGGTCATCGAACTGGTGCAAAGCCTCAATCCGCGTCCGGGCTCGCAGATCGAATCGACCGAAGCCGAGTACGTGGTGCCCGACGTCATTGTGCGCAAGGATAACGAACGCTGGCTGGTCGAGCTGAATCAGGAGTCAGTGCCCCGTCTGCGGGTTAACGCGCAGTACGCCGGTTTCGTCCGTCGCGCCGACACCAGCGCCGACAACACCTTCATGCGCAACCAGTTGCAAGAGGCACGCTGGTTCATCAAGAGCCTGCAAAGCCGCAACGAAACCCTGATGAAGGTGGCCACCCAGATCGTCGAGCATCAGCGCGGCTTCCTGGAGTATGGCGATGAAGCCATGAAGCCGTTGGTCCTGCATGACATCGCCGAGGCGGTCGGCATGCACGAATCGACGATTTCCCGGGTCACCACGCAGAAATTCATGCATACCCCGCGCGGTATTTATGAACTGAAATACTTTTTCTCCAGCCACGTCAGCACCTCCGAAGGCGGTGAATGCTCGTCGACGGCGATCCGCGCGATCATCAAAAAACTGGTTGCGGCGGAAAATCAGAAAAAGCCGTTGAGTGACAGCAAGATCGCTGGTTTACTGGAGGCACAAGGCATTCAGGTGGCTCGCCGCACCGTCGCCAAGTACCGCGAATCCCTCGGGATCGCGCCTTCGAGCGAACGCAAGCGGTTGATGTAAGCCACGTTACAGCGTTCCAGTGGCAGGCTCTTCGGCCTGCCGCTTTATGCACTGGCAACGAAGGAGAAGCTGTATGCAAGTCAACATCAGTGGACACCAACTGGAAGTGACCGAACCTCTGCGCACCTACATCAACGAGAAACTCGAACGATTGGAGCGCCATTTCGACAAGATCACCAACGTGCAAGTCACGATGTGCGTCGAAAAGCTCAAGCAGAAAATCGAAGCCACCTTGCATATACCCGGCAGCGAAGTGGTCGCCAACGCAGAAGATACCGACATGTACGCTGCGATCGACTCACTGACCGACAAGCTGGATCGCCAACTCAAAAAGCATAAGGAAAAGACCCAGAGCCTCCTTCAGGGCGCGACAGGTCGTTAACACTCCCAACCCATGATCCGACTTGAAAGTATCCTGACCCCCGGCCGTTCCCTGGTGAACGTGCCGGGCGGCAGTAAAAAGAAAGCCCTCGAACAGATTGCCAACCTCATCCATAAAGAAGTGCCGGATCTGGCCATGCAGGATGTTTTCGAGAGCCTGGTAGCCCGTGAGAAACTCGGATCCACCGGTTTCGGCAACGGCATCGCCATTCCCCACTGTCGCCTCAAAGGCTGCGAAGCGCCTATCAGCGCGTTGATGCACCTTGATGCCCCCATCGATTTCGATGCCATCGACGGCGCACCGGTCGACCTGCTGTTTGTACTGCTGGTCCCGGAAGCGGCCACCGATGCCCACCTGGAATTACTGCGCCAGATCGCCAGCATGCTCGATCGCAAGGAAGTGCGCGAAAAACTGCGCAGCGCACCGAGCAACGAAGCCTTGTATCAGGTCGTCCTGAGCGAGCAGAACGGTCATTAATCATGCGTTTGATCATCGTCAGCGGCCGCTCCGGCTCGGGTAAAAGTACCGCCCTGAATGTCCTTGAGGACAACGGCTACTACTGCATCGACAACCTGCCGGCCGGTCTGCTGCCGGAACTCGCCGAACGCGCCCTGATTCACACCGAACTGGCCCAGCCGCTGGTGGCCGTGTCGATCGATGCACGCAATCTGCCGAGCCACCTGTCGCGTTTCCCCGAACTGCTTGAAGAAGTCCGTGCCCGGCACATCCAGTGCGATGTGCTGTATCTGGATGCCGACGAAGAAACCCTGCTCAAGCGCTTCTCGGAAACCCGCCGGCGCCATCCATTGAGCACTGCCAACCGCTCGCTGGCCGAAGCGATCGAAGATGAAACCGCCCTGCTCGGCCCGATCGCCGACCTGGCCGACCTCAAGGTCAACACCACCAATCTGAATCTGTACCAGTTGCGTGACACCATCAAGCTGCGACTGCTGAACCAGCCGGAACCGGGCACGGCGTTTCTGGTCGAGTCGTTCGGCTTCAAGCGCGGCATGCCGGTGGACGCGGATCTGGTGTTCGATGTGCGCTGCCTGCCCAATCCTTACTGGAAACCGGAACTGCGTGCACAATCGGGTCTCGACGCACCGGTCGCCGAGTACCTGGCTGCACAACCGGAGGTTGAGGAGATGTTTCAAGATATCTACGGCTACCTGTACAAATGGCTGCCACGCTTTGCCGCGAGTAATCGCGCCTATGTCACCATTGCCATTGGCTGCACCGGCGGGCATCACCGCTCCGTTTACCTGACCGAACGTCTGGGTCAGGCCCTGCAGAAAACCCTGAAGAACGTCCAGGTTCGCCACCGCGACCTCACTTAAAGGATTCACACCGCGATGCCTGCTCTGGAAATCGAAATCATCAATAAACTGGGCCTGCACGCCCGAGCGTCGGCCAAGTTCGTCGGGGTGGCGGGCCAGTTCCCGGATTGCACGATCAGAGTGGGTCGCACGCCAGAAACCACAGTGGATGGCAAAAGCATCATGGCGATGATGATGCTCGCCGCCGGCAAGGGTACGAAGATCTATCTGAGCACCGAAGGCCATCAGGAACAGGAAGCGCTGGATGCGCTGGTGGCGTTGATCAACAACTACTTCGATGAGGGTGGTTGATCGTTTAAAGATCAAAAGATCAAAAGATCGCAGCCTGCGGCAGCTCCTACAGTGAACGCATTCCAATGTAGGAGCTGCCGCAGGCTGCGATCTTTTGATATTCAACCCAACGCCGTATCCATCACCATCATCAGACAAAACCCGATCAGCAAGCCAAGACTGGCCAGCTTGTCATGACCATTGCGGCGCGATTCTGGAATGACTTCGTGCGTCACCACCAGCAACATCGCCCCCGCCGCCACTGCCAGCCCCATCGGCAATAACAGCTCCGCAAGACTGACCAGCCACGCACAGAGCAGTGCAAACACCGGTTCGACCAGTCCTGACGCCGCACCGATCAAGAATGCCTTGACCCGCGACATTCCCGCCCCCGCCAGTACCAGCGCAATCACCAATCCCTCTGGCACATCCTGCAAGGCGATGCCCATCGCCAGACTGTCGGCATCCGGCATGCCGCCGCCAGCGGACACCCCCACCGCCATGCCTTCCGGGATGTTGTGAGCAATGATGGCGAAGACGAACAGCCAGATGCGCGGCGGAATCACCGGGTGCTCGGGGGTACCGACGAGCATTTCCGGTGAGGCGCCGGACAGTTTCAGATCCACCAGATACAAACCGAATGCACCGAGCATGATGCCGAAGCAAATCAGCCCGCTGGCGGCCAACGGTGTCAGGCCCAGACTTTCGGCAGCAGCGATGCCCGGCACGATCAGCGAAAACGCGGTCGCCGCCAGCATCACGCCGGCGCCGAAACCCAGTAGCGTATCGCTGAGCCTCTGCGGCATACGCCGGATCACCAGCACCGGCACCGCGCCGAGCGCCGTGCCGAGGGCGCAGATCGCGCCGCCCTGCAATGCGCGTGACAATCGCGGCTGCAGATCCAGCCATTCCAGCCCGTGCACGGCCAGCAGGGTCATGCCCGCCAGCAGCAACAGCGACCCGACCGCGTAACGAAACATGCGCCCACCGCCAATCGCCAGTGTTTCAGTGCCCATAGTCAGCCCTGGATTGTTTTTATAGAAGACTTAAACCAGTGCAGCCTGGTAGCGCGCAGCAACTTCCGGCCAGTTGATCACGTTGTAGAACGCGTTGATGTATTCCGGGCGACGGTTCTGATAACGCAGGTAATAGGCGTGTTCCCAAACATCCAGACCGAGAATCGGCGTGTTGCCGTTCATCAACGGGCTGTCCTGATTGCCGCTACTTTCCACGACCAGTTTTTTCTCCGGGGTCACGCTGAGCCAGGCCCAGCCGCTGCCGAAACGGGTCAACGCGGCTTTGGTGAAGGCTTCCTTGAAGCTGTCGAGGCCGCCCAGTTGCGCCTCGATGGCCTTGGCCAGCGCGCCGTCCGGCTTACCACCGCCGTTGGGCACCATGACTTCCCAGAACAGCGAATGGTTGGCATGCCCGCCACCCTGATTGATCACCGCCGCGCGGAGTTCTTCCGGCAACTGCTGAACGCTGGCGACCAGTTTTTCCACCGGCCATTCGGCGTACTCAGTGCCTTCGACGGCGGCATTGAGGTTGTTGATGTAGGTCTGGTGGTGCTTGGTGTAGTGGATCTCCATGGTTTGCGCATCGATGTGCGGTTCCAGGGCATCGTAGGCGTAAGGCAAGGCAGGCAAGGTAAAAGCCATTTCAGTGGACTCCATGGTGATGTGAGACTGAGGCGCGGCGTGCATTGCCGGTGTCCGGGTGCAGCAGGCGCTGGGTGCGCGGGTATTCGCCGTGTTCGCTGATGAAATTCAGCAGTTCGACGTAGGTCTTGCTGCTCTGGCGCAACGCCGCTTCACGCAGGGCCGGGCGCAGGCGCTCGTCCTGCATGGTCTGCAACAGCCGTTGATGAATCGCGCAGAGGTACTCGGCGCTCTCCTCCGGCTGATTCAGGCGCAGGTGCAGATCCGCCAGGTTGTGGTGGGAGATGACGCAGGCCGCCACCGCTTCGTCGGCATCGGCCCAGCGTTCGAATAGCACTTGCGCCAGGGCCAGGGCTTGCAGGTAAGCCTCGCGGGCGTCGATCAGCTCGCCGAGCATGAAGCAGCGATTGGCCCGTTCGATCGTGCGTTTCCAGTGCTCCATGGTGAGCCTCCAAAGCGGTTGCGGGGTTTACACGCCGCCGGCGGTGAGTTTCTCGGGGTTGAGCAACTCTTCCAGGTGGCTGCGCGACAGATCGGTGTGTTCCAGCGCGACGTCGATCACCGGGCGGCCCTGCTTGTAGGCCTGCTTGGCGATTTCGGCGGCTTTCTGATAGCCGATGATCGGGTTGAGCGCCGTGACTAGGATCGGATTACGCGACAGCGCTTCTTTGAGCCGCGACTCGTTGACCTTGAAGCTGGCGATGGCCTTGTCGCCGAGCAGACGACTGGCATTGGCCAGCAGTTCGATGCTGCTCAGCAGGTTCTGGGCGATGATCGGCAGCATCACGTTCAGCTCGAAGTTGCCCGACTGGCCGGCGATGGTGATCACCGAATCGTTGCCGATCACTTGCGCAGCGACCATCGCAGTAGCTTCCGGAATCACCGGATTAACCTTGCCCGGCATGATCGACGAACCCGGTTGCAGGGCTTCCAGCTCGATCTCGCCAAGGCCGGCGAGCGGACCGGAGTTCATCCAGCGCAGGTCGTTGGCGATTTTCATCAGCGACACGGCGGTAGCCTTGAGCTGACCGGAGACGGCGACGGCGGTGTCCTGCGAGCCGATCAGGGCGAACAGATCCTTGCCCGGAGTTAATTGCACATTCGTCAGTTGGCTGAGCTGGCGACTGAAACGCTTGGCAAACTCCGGATGCGCGTTGATCCCGGTGCCGACCGCCGTACCGCCCTGCGCCAGCGATTGCAGGCTCGGCAGCAAGTCCTGCAGATGACCGATGTTGGCCTTGAGCTGCTGCGCCCAGCCATTGAGCACCTGACTCATGCGCACCGGCATCGCGTCCATCAAGTGCGTGCGGCCGGTTTTGACGTGGTGGTGCACCTGTTCGGCTTTGTTTTCGATGACCTGCACCAGATGCAACAGCGCCGGCAGCAGTTGTTCGTGCAACGCCAGGGCGGCGCTGACGTGGATGGTGGTCGGAATGATGTCGTTGCTGCTCTGGCCGCAGTTGACGTGATCGTTCGGGTTGACCGGCTCGCCAAGCAGTCGGCTGGCGAGGGTCGCGATCACTTCGTTGGCGTTCATGTTGGAGCTGGTGCCGGAGCCGGTCTGGAAGATATCCACCGGGAAATGCTGCATGAAGTCGCCTTCGAGCAGGCCTTGGGCCGCATCGCTGATGGCTTTGCCCTGGCCGGCGCTGAGCTGGTTGAGCTCGACGTTGGCCCGCGCGGCGGCGGCTTTGGCGAGGATCAGCGCACGGATGAATTGCGTTGGCATCGGCTTGCCGCTGATCGGGAAGTTATCCACTGCACGCTGGGTCTGCGCGCCATAGAGAGCGTCCACCGGCACCTGTAGTTCGCCCATGCTGTCGCGCTCAATACGAGTCTTGGTCATCGGTAAATCCTTGGACTAATTCAATGAGAGGAATCGAGGGAAGCAACTCGCAGGTCGCCAGTTGCCAGGTGTAGCGCTGCCAGCGCTGGAGCCGACAGTTGCACAGAGAGAGGCGCTCCATTTCACGCAACGGACGCCAGGCTTGATCGAGACACAGGCTGCGCCAGTGCCACGGCAACGCGATGTCGGTGGCTGTGTCGAGCAGCAGACGGAAGGAGGTTTCAGCGATGGTCCACGGGGAAGTCGCCGTACAGCAGGCCAGATAACGGCCTTCGGCCAGGTAATGTTCGATCAGGCGTGGTTCGTCAGGATCCATCGCGCAACGGATCTGGCGACTCATCCAGCGCCAGCTTTCGAGGTACGGCTGCTCGTGCAAGGCAGAACTCATGATCCGGGACTCGTTCGGAGATGAGATTTATTATTATATGATAATGAGAACCAAAACAAGAGCGCCTGATTACACAGACTCCATTGTAGGAGCGAGCCTGCTCGCGAAGGCGTCGTGTCAGTCACCGCCGGGGTCGGCTGTTAAATCGCTTTCGCGAGCAGGCTCGCTCCCACAAGGTTTTGTGTGGAGCCAAGAAAAAAGGCGCGCCACCCGATGAGGTGGCGCGCCTTTCTTGTCTGACCGCTGGGGCTTAGCTGCCCGCGACAGTCATCCGCTCGATCAGCACCGAGCCCGTACGAATATTGCTACGCAACTCCAGGTCATTACCGACTGCAACGATCTGCTTGAACATGTCGCGCATGTTGCCGGCGATGGTCACTTCCTGCACCGCGAACTGGATTTCGCCGTTTTCGACCCAGAAACCCGCCGCCCCGCGCGAATAATCGCCGGTGACCATGTTCAAGCCATGGCCCATCAATTCGGTGACCAGCAGCCCACGGCCCATGCGCTTCAACAGCGCCGCCTGATCTTCATCACCGTGAGTGACGAACAGGTTATGCACGCCTCCCGCGTTGGCGGTGCTCGGCATGCCGAGTTTGCGCCCGGAGTACGTGCCGAGGATGTACGACACCAACTCGCCCTTCTCGACGAACGGTTTGGCGTAGGTGGCCAGACCATCACCGTCGTAGGACGCACTGCCCATGGCGCGCATCAGATGCGGACGCTCATCGATGGTCAGCCATTCCGGAAACAATTTCTGCCCCAGCGTGCCTTCGAGGAACGACGATTTGCGATACAGACTGCCGCCAGAAACCGCCGACAGGAAGCTGCCGAACAAGCCGCCCGCCAGTTCAGCGGAAAACAGCACCGGCACTTCGCAGGTCGGCACCGGACGCGCGCCCAGACGGCTCGCGGCGCGTTGCGCGGCACGCTGGCCGATGCTCACCGGATCCGCCAGCAGGCTGCCCTGACGATTGACGTCATACCAGTAATCGCGCTGCATCTGGCCGTCGGCTTCGGCGATCATCACGCAGCTCAGGCTGTGCCGGGTCGACGCGTAACCGCCGATGAAACCGTGGCTGTTGCCATATACACGGCAGCCCCGATGGGTGCTGAGGGTGGTGCCGTCGGCGTTCTTGATTCGCGCATCGGCGTCGAACGCGGCGGCTTCACAGAGCAACGCCTTCTCGATGGCCTGCTCCGGGGTGATGTCCCATTCGTGGAACAGGTCGAAATCCTGCACATCCCTGGCCATCAGCGCGGCATCGGCGAGGCCCGAGGCTTCGTCTTCAGAGGTATGTTTGGCGATCGCCAGTGCAGCGGCAACGGTTTCACGAATCGCGTCCGGCCCGGTGGCGGAGGTGCTTGCCGAGCCTTTTCGCTGGCCAACATACAAGGTGATGCCAAAGCCTTGGTCGCGATTGAATTCGACCGTCTCGACCTCACGCTGACGCACCGACGTCGACAAACCCTGCTCCAGCGACACCGCGACTTCGCAGGCACTGGCGCCCTGACGCTTGGCTTCGGCGATGATCTGCTCGACCTGTTCCTGCAGTGCCGGCAATGCTTGCGGGCCGACGCTTTGAACTGCACTCATGCTCATCTCCACTCAAATTCTGCTTTCGGCTGGGGTCATCGAGCGACCGGGCCGGACAAGCGGCCCCCGACTGGTTATCATGGCGGCGTTTCTTTGCGGACTGCCACCATGGTTGATTCTTACGACGACTCCCTCGATACGGGAGAAAAAAGCAAATCTCAGGTCAAACGCGAGCTGCATGCTCTGGTTGACCTTGGCGAGCGCCTTACAACACTCAAGCCCGACTTGCAGGCAAAACTGCCATTGACCGACGCCTTGCGCCGGGCCCTGGCTGATGCGCCGAAGCACACCGCGAACATCGCGCGTAAACGGCACCTGCAGTTCATCGGCAAACTGATGCGCGATCAGGACACTGACGCGATTCTGGTCCTGCTCGATCAACTCGATGCCTCCACCCGTCAGTACAACGAGCGTTTCCACAACCTCGAACGCTGGCGTGACCGCCTGATCGCCGGTGACGATGCCGTGCTGGAGAAATTCGTCGTCGAATACCCCGACGCCGATCGCCAGCAACTGCGTTCCCTGATCCGTCAGGCTCAGCACGAGGTTGCACACAACAAACCTCCTGCTTCCAGCCGCAAGATCTTCAAGTACATCCGTGAGCTGGACGATACCCAACGCGGCCTGCGTTGATACTCGCCATCGGGTGGCCGCCCTGCGCGCCACCCGCAGCTCCACCTCTTTTTATGCGCCCGTGCCACCCACGGTAATCGCATCGATCTTCAGCGTCGGCTGACCGACACCCACCGGCACCGACTGCCCGTCCTTGCCGCACGTGCCCACACCGCTGTCCAGCGCCAGATCGTTACCGACCATCGACACCCGGCTCATCGCCTCGGGGCCGTTGCCGATCAACGTCGCGCCCTTGACCGGCGCGGTGATCTTGCCGTCCTCGATCAGGTACGCCTCACTGGTGGAGAACACGAACTTGCCGCTGGTGATGTCGACCTGACCGCCGCCAAGGTTGGCGCAGTAGATGCCCTTCTTCACCGACGCGATGATTTCCGCCGGATCGCTCTCGCCTCCGAGCATGTAGGTGTTGGTCATGCGCGGCATCGGCAGATGCGCGTAGGACTCGCGACGACCGTTGCCGGTACGGGCCACGCCCATCAGACGCGCATTGAGCTTGTCCTGCATGTAACCTTTGAGCACGCCGTTCTCGATCAGCGTGGTGCACTCGGTCGGAGTGCCTTCGTCGTCGACGCTCAGCGAGCCGCGACGACCGCTCAACGTGCCGTCATCGACAATGGTGCAGAGCTTGGAGGCAACCATTTCGCCCATCCGCCCGCTGTAGGCCGAACTGCCCTTGCGGTTGAAGTCGCCTTCCAGACCGTGACCGACCGCTTCGTGCAGCAGCACGCCGGACCAGCCCGAACCGAGGACGACAGGCAAGGTGCCGGCCGGTGCCGGAATCGCTTCCAGATTCACCAGCGCCTGACGCAGTGCTTCACGGGCATAGCCCATGGCACGGTCTTCGGCGAGGAAATAACGGTAGTCGGTACGCCCGCCGCCGCCATGTCCGCCGCGCTCGCGACGGCCATTCTGCTCGACGATCACGCTGACGTTGAAACGTACCAGCGGACGCACATCAGCGGCCAGGCCACCGTCGGTGGACGCCACCAGAATCCGTTCCCAGACCCCGGCCATGCTCACGCTGACCTGCTGAATCCGTGGATCGAGGGCGCGGGTGGCGACGTCGATGCGCTTGAGCAGCTCGACTTTCTCGGCGCGGCTCAGCACTTCCAGCGGATTGTCCGGCGCATACAACTGCGCGACATCCTGAGTGCTGAACGCCTGCACCGTGCCGTTCTGCCCGGCGCGGGAGATCGAGCGGGCGGCACGGGCCGCAGCGCCCAGGGCTTCGAGGGTGATCGCGTTGCTGTAGGCAAAACCGGTTTTCTCGCCGGACTGCGCACGCACGCCAACACCTTGGTCGAGGTTGAAGCTGCCTTCCTTGACGATACCGTCCTCCAGCGACCACGACTCAGAGATCTGGCCCTGGAAATACAGATCGGCAGCATCGATGCCCGGGCCTGCCAGATCGCCGAGCACGCCTTGCAGGCTCTCGATGGTCACGCCGCCGGGCGCCAACAGGTGATCACTGACTGAGGACAACAACTCGCTCATAGGTTTACGCCTTAAATTCATGTTCTGAAGCAGGCCGCTGGGCGCCCTGCGAGAAAAACCGCCGATGACTCGTCACCGGCATTTGCGCCCTGATAGACGCTTGTTCATCACTGTCGCGTGCGGCCAACAATACCGCCTCGCCTTGATCCTGATGCGCCAGCACACGGCCCCACGGGTCGACAATAGCCGCATGACCGAAGGTTTCACGCGGTCCCGGGTGAGTCCCGCCCTGCGCTGCCGCCAATACATAACACTGCGTCTCGATGGCCCGGGCGCGAATTAGCACATCCCAATGCGCCGCACCGGTCACTGCGGTGAAGGCCGACGGGGCGGTAATCAACTCGGCACCGGCGGCGCGCAATTCGCTGTACAGCTCCGGAAAGCGCAGGTCGTAACACACGGTCAGGCCGACTCGGCCAACCGGCGTGTCTGCGACCACCACGCCACTGCCATAAGCATAGTCATCGGATTCGCGATACCGCCCGCGATTGTCCGCCACATCAACATCGAACAGGTGCAA
The DNA here is from genome assembly GCF_004683905.1 of Pseudomonas fluorescens. Taxonomy (NCBI): domain Bacteria; kingdom Pseudomonadati; phylum Pseudomonadota; class Gammaproteobacteria; order Pseudomonadales; family Pseudomonadaceae; genus Pseudomonas; species Pseudomonas fluorescens. The sequence continues at coordinate 985,593 of NZ_CP038438.1, read as the reverse complement.
CTTGTCATACCGTGCCACGGTTTCACCCTGATCGTTGACCAGCAGCGAACAGGCATGCGACTTGGCGTCCGGTTGCCCAAGCGGCGGCAACGGCAAGGTGCCGGCCACTATCCATAACTTGAGGTCGCGGGCGGTCTGTTTCAACCATGGCAGGATCGGCCCTTCGCCAAGCGCTTCGGCACGGCCGATGTCGGCGATGTCGCGACGACCCATGGCGGCGAAGTTTTCCGGCAGCACCGCCAGCTTCGCGCCGCCGGCCGCGGCCTGTTCGAGCAGGCGTCGAGCCTGCGCCAGATTGGCCAGCACATCACTCTGGCTGACCATTTGAATCACCGCTAAAGACATGGCGCACTCCGTAACAGGTATGCGGCCATGCTACTCCATAGGCCTGGGATGTGGCTGTTCAAAAAGGCTTGTCGAAGGTGATTTTCGGCTCTTTCCACGGACCTTTGACGGTGTACTTGACGCTGGCGAAGCGCGCCACGCGGTCGCCGATCAGCTTGTCGATCAGGAACAGCGCCCCGCCGACCGCCGGCGCGCCGACGATCAACGCGGCAATCGGCAGGTTGTTGGTCACCGGCAAGGTCACCAGCAATTTGGCGTCGACCTGATCGCCGACCAGATCCAGCGTACCGTCCAGTTCAAGGTTGCTCGAAGGACCGGTCAGGCGAATCGGCTCGCGGGTGACATACACGCCGTTATTAGCCACCAACAGGCCCTTGACCCGATCGTAGCTCAAGCCTTTGCCAAACAAGTCGGAGAAGTCCAGGCGCAGACGACGGCCGATGGAGTTGAAGTTGAGCAGACCGAACACCCGCAACGCCTGCGCGCCGCCCTCCACTTCAACGAACTGACCTTTATTGAGCGAGGCATCCAGCGTGCCGGAGAAGCGCTTGGTTGCCAGCCATGCCGGCGAGCCCGGCCAGCGGCCATCGACATCCATGTGGAACTCTTCACTGGTCACGCTCGGCGCAAAGCCCCAGCCCTTGAGCACATCGGCAAGGTTTTTGCCGCTGATCCGGCCCTTGAACCAGCTGTTGGTCGAACCCGGCGCCCCTTCCCAGCCGCCATTGCCCTGCAACAGAATGCCCTTGAGGCCCATATCGAGATTGTTCAGGGCAATGCCTTTGGCCGTCGGTCGAACCTTGAGCGACCAGCCGCCCACCAGATCCTGGCCCAGAAACAACTGATTGATGGTGATATCCAGCGCGGGAATCTTCGTCGGGTCGACCGAAACCAGCGGATCAGGCGAGTTCTCGTCAGCCTGCACCGTCGGATCCGGCGCCGGCAGGCGTACGTATTGCAGATTGACCGCGATCGGCGCGCCCTTGGCATCGGGCAGGCTGGCCGAACCCTTGGCCTGCTGGCTGTCGAGCGCCAGATTCCACGCCCATGGCTTGCGATTGACCTGTACAGCAGCCTGATCCAGCGTGGTGCCGAAGGCGGTGAGCTTGCCCACCTTGAAGTCGGCACTGTTGAGCAATTGTTTGGCACTGCCGCCCGGATCGTTGCCGGCGTATTTGCTGACCAGATCCTGCCACGGCGCGACGTCCAGCTCCGACAGCACACCGCGAATGCGCAAGCCCTTGGCCTCCGGCAGTACGGCGTCGCCCGTACCGAGGAACAGCTCACCGCGACCATCGGCGATATTGCTCGGCGGCGCGGCGAAGGTGAAGCTCGCCAGTTGATCGTAGTTGACCCAGTAACGCCGCTCCGCACCTTGCAACGTCATGCGGAACACCGTGTCACGACCCTGCTCGGCCGACATGCCAAACGGTGCCGGCAGATCCACTGCCACGCCTTTCATGCTGGAGCTGACAGTGAGCTGACTGTCAGTGCCGTCAAGGTTGACCTGCAACTGATACGGAAGGGTCCCGGACACCGGCAACGGCTGAGTCACGCCCAGCCAGTCAGTGAGCTTCTTGACCTCGACCTGCCCGGAGGCCGCGACCCGAGTCTTGAGCTTGTTCGGGCTGCCATCAGCGAAAATCTGCGCGGTCACCGGCTTGTCGAAGGCCCTGGCGGCGATGTTCTGCCCGCTCAGCCCCTTGGCGCTGTCAAAACGGAAATCGCCCTTGAGCTGGCTCAGTTCCAGCTTCGGCTCGGCCAGTTTCAGGCGCGCATTGGCGGTTTTGAAATCGACGAGGATCTTCGGCAGATCGCCCTTTTCCAGCGGAATGTCGAGTTTGACCTTGCCCTGCAAATCGCCCTCGCCTTCCCAGCCGGCAAAGGTTTCGCCGGTACCGATCGGCGCGGTCTGGAGAATTTTCAGGCCATCGCCCAGCCCGCCGGCAAATCCGCCGTCGAGCAACAGATGGGTAGGTTGCCCGGCCGGCACATGGGGAATGTTGACGAAAACGTCGCTGACCTGGGTGTCGAGCAACTGGCCCTTGTCGGCCACGATGCGCACGCCGCTGTCCTCGATGAACACATCGCCGCTGACCTTGCTCACGTGCGGCCAGCCCGGCTGGAACGCCAGCTCGGCGTCATGCACCTTGAAGAACAGGCTGATGCTGCGATCCACGTCCTTGGCGTTTTTGCTCAGCGAACCCTGGTACTGGAAGAAGCCCTGATCCACGGCGCCCTTGAGGATCGCTGTACGCAGCCACTCGTCGAGGGCCGGGCTCAAGACTTCGGGCAGGTATTTGGCGGTGTAGCGACCATCGCCATCGACCAGCCCGACGCGCAGGTCCATGTAGTCTTCCTGGCTATGGTCGAAGTGCAGGCGGATCAGGAAGTCGCCGGCAATCTTGCCCTCTTCGCCCAGCACTTTCAGGTACGGCGCGATCAGGGTGAAACCTTCTTTATCGAGCTTCCAGGTCAGTCGGGCATTGGCCTGGATGTATTGCCATGGCTTGGCGAAGATCGGGTCGAGGTGCAGGACGAAATCCTTGCTGTCCAGGCGCAACTCGCCACCGTCGAGGTTGCCGCTGAGGCTGCCACTGACGTTTCGCGCCGCCGGGGCACCGTGATAGGCATCGAAACCGACATTATCGAGGTTGGCCGCAAAGCCGAATTTCGAGCCGTCGGTGGCATTGGGACGAAAATCCAGCAGCACGTTGCGCAGTCCACCCGTCACCTTCAGGTGGTCGACGACCGTAGCGACGTTTTCGGGCAACGGCCCCAGCGCATTGAGCAACGGCGTGATCGGTGTCAGGTCGAGGCGGTCGGCCTGCAAGTGCCACAACTCATCGGTTTTATCGGTGGCCACCGTCTGCTTGAGCTGCACATGGGATTCCCAGCGGGTCTCGCCGAAGTTCATCGCCAGCGAATCGAGAGTGACAATCGCGCCCTCGTCATCGCGCTGGTAATAGCCGTTGAGCGCCAGATTGTTGATCTTGATCGGCTTGCGCTCGGCATAAGCGCCGGTCACCTGTGGTGCGTTCAAACGAATGGCGGCGCTTTGCAGAGCGCCGTCGTTCCAGTTCACCCACAGCTCGCCGCCAGCCTTGATCTCGGAAAAATTCCACTGTTGGGTCAAACGCTCCGGCAGCCACTTCGACCAATCGCTTTGCGGCAGGCTGACATAACCCTCCAGCGAACTGTCCGGCAATTGAGGGGGGCGAATCCGTGTACGCAGGCTCATCGCCACCGGTTGCCCGTCGGGCAAGGTCAGACGAGCATCAAGACGCTGACGGCTGCTGCCGGTTTTCAGATTGAGGCCGACATACGTAAAGGTCATCGGCGCCTGATCCAGCGGCTGCACGGTCACCTGACTGTCGAGCACCGACAGTTGCTGAACCATCTGCGAGCGCTTGAACAATTGTTCGGGATCCAGCGGCTGATCGTTCTGCACCGGCAGGCCTTCCAGCGCCCAGGTGCCGTCCTGTGCTTCTTTGACACTGATCTTCAGGCCGTTCAATTCCAGATGGGCGATACGCACTTCGCGCGACAGTAGACTGGCCCAGAGGTCAGGCACCACGCGCACCCGATCCAGACGCAAGGCATTGGCGCCGTCACCGACCATCACATCGTGGGCCAGCAGAATCGGCGCGAAGCCGCTCCAGTTGCCTTCCAGCTCGCCGATCTGCAACGGCATGCCAAGCGCAGCCGTGGCCTTGTCTTCGATATCGGTGCGGTATTCCGCCACCAGTGGCGTCAGTTCCCGACCGAGGCTGACGTACAACGCCATCAACACCAGAACCAACGCGCACAGGCCCAGCCCCCAGCGGGTCAGTGCGGCCAAAATGCGTGTCAGACGCTCCATGTCAGTTGGCTCCCATGGCAAAAAAACTACTGAAAGCTGAGGCCAGCCGTTGTGGATTAAATGTGCTGCAGGGGTTCAGAGCAGCACCACGTCATATTGTTCCTGGGAATACATGGTTTCGACCTGAAAGCGTATGGTGCGGCCGATAAACCCTTCAAGCTCGGCGACGTTACCGGATTCTTCATCGAGCAAACGGTCCACCACTTTCTGGTTCGCCAGCACCCGGTAACCTTCGGCCTGATAGGCGCGGGCTTCGCGCAGAATCTCGCGGAAAATCTCGTAACAGATGGTTTCCGGGGTCTTCAACTTGCCCCGCCCCTGGCAACTGCTGCACGGCTCGCACAGCACTTGCTCAAGGCTTTCACGGGTGCGCTTGCGGGTCATCTGCACCAGGCCCAACTCGGTGATACCGATGATGTTGGTCTTGGCGTGATCACGTTCGAGCTGTTTTTCCAGGGTACGCAGCACCTGGCGCTGATGCTCTTCATCTTCCATGTCGATGAAGTCGATGATGATGATCCCACCCAGATTGCGCAGGCGCATCTGCCGGGCAATCGCGGTGGCGGCTTCGAGGTTGGTCTTGAAGATGGTTTCTTCGAGATTGCGATGGCCTACAAACGCGCCGGTATTGACGTCGATGGTGGTCATGGCTTCCGCCGGATCGACCACCAGATAGCCGCCGGACTTGAGCGGCACTTTGCGCTCGAGGGCTTTCTGGATTTCGTCTTCGACGCCATACAGGTCGAAAATTGGCCTCTCGCCCGGATAGTGTTCGAGACGATCGGCGATTTCCGGCATCAGTTCGGCCACAAACTGCGTGGTTTTCTGGAAGGTTTCCCTGGAGTCGATGCGGATTTTCTCGATCTTCGGGCTGACCAGATCGCGCAACGTGCGCAGGGCCAGACCGAGGTCTTCGTAGATCACACTCGGCGCGCCGATGGTCTGGATCTGCGCATTGATCTGATCCCACAGGCGGCGCAGGTAGCGGATGTCCATGAGGATCTCATCGGCCCCGGCACCTTCGGCGGCGGTACGCAGAATGAAGCCACCGGCCTCCTTGATTCCTTCCTTGGCCACACAATCGCTGACCACCTGTTTGAGGCGCTCGCGCTCGGCTTCGTCTTCGATTTTCAGGGAAATGCCGACGTGGGCGGTGCGCGGCATGTACACCAGATAGCGCGACGGAATCGACAGCTGCGTGGTCAGGCGCGCGCCCTTGGAACCGATCGGATCCTTGGTCACCTGTACCACCAGGCTCTGCCCTTCGTGCACCAGCGCGCTGATGCTTTCCACCGCAGGGCCTTCGCGCAGGGAGATTTCCGAGGCATGGATGAACGCGGCACGATCCAGACCGATGTCGACGAATGCCGCCTGCATGCCCGGCAGCACCCGGACAATCTTGCCCTTATAGATGTTGCCGACGATCCCGCGTTTTTGCGTGCGCTCGACATGGACTTCTTGCAGCACACCGTTTTCGACCACCGCCACGCGCGATTCCATCGGCGTGATGTTGATCAGAATCTCTTCACTCATGGCAGGGTCTCGTTCAGGCATGTTCACGATAATGGCCGCATCTTGATTCGTACGACGCTCATTGCGCGTTCAGGTTTTGCCAACAGGGTATGCCGAAATGGCCCAACAGTTCTGCGGTTTCGCAAACCGGCAGCCCGACCACCGCCGAATAGCTGCCATTGAGCCCGGCGACAAACACCGCGCCGAGGCCCTGAATGCCATAACCGCCAGCCTTGTCCCGGGGTTCGCCACTGGCCCAGTAGGCCGCCGCTTCTTCGCGGCTGATCGGGCGGAACCGCACCAGACTGCGCACCACGCGCGACTCACAGCGCTCGCCTTCGAGCACGGCGATGGCGGTCAGCACTTCATGCTCCTTGCCGGACAACATCATCAGCATGGCGCATGCGTCGGCTTCGTCCACCGGTTTGCCAAGAATTTTGCCGTCGAGCACCACCGCGGTATCTGCGCCCAGAACGCAAAATGCCGCGTCGGACACCAGCGTGCGTCGACCGGCCTCGGCCTTGCCACGCGCAAGGCGTTCGACATAGGCCGCTGGCGATTCTTCGGGGAGCGGGGTTTCATCGATGTCCGCACTGATGGCGGAGAACGGCACGCCGATCTGCGTGAGCAACTCACGCCGACGCGGCGAACCAGAGGCGAGGTAAAGCGGCTTCATCAAGACATCTCCCTTGTCGAGGTGCGGGCACATGCCTGACCGAATCAGTTGATTTTGTAGCGCCGGCGCAATCCACGCAAAGCGAAGCTGACCCAAGGCCAGAGCAAGGCACTGACCAGTGCCGGCAGTACCAGCGCCAGGGTTGGCTGACGGTTGCCGGTCAAGGCGCTGAGCCACAATTGAACCAGTTGAGCGAGGCCGAAGATCACCAGGATCACCAGGCATTGCTGCCACATCGGGAACATCCGCAGACGCTGCTGCAACGACAGCACGAGGAAAGTGATCAGCGTCAGGATCAACGCATTCTGGCCAAGCAGATCGCCCTGCAGCACGTCTTCGGCCAGCCCCAGGCAGAACGCGGTGACCATGCCGACCGTATGCGGCATGTACAACGCCCAGAAAGTCAGCAGCAAGGCCAGCCAGAGGGGACGCAGGATTTCCATGAACATCGGCAGCGGTGAAACGCTGAGCAGGATGCCGAAGACAAAAGTCAGCCAGACAATCCAGCCGTTACGCGAAGCGGTAGCGCCGACCATTATTCTTGTCTCCCTGTGTTGCCCGGCGCAGTGGCGGGCGGTTTCGCCGCCGGACGCGCAGCAGGCTGGGATGCTGGCGGCTTGCTCGCCGCCGCGGGCTTGGCCGCAGGTTTGGCCGGCGTGGTGCTGGCCGCAGCAGCTGGCGCTGGAGCGGTCGGCGAAGCTGGCGTTGCCGCCGCTGCCGGTGTGTTGACGACTTTCGGCACCGTGGCTGGAAGCATCGGGCCGCCGCCCTGCGCATCGAGATTTTCCTGGGCCTGCGCCGCATCGTTGGCGCGCTCTTCGGCGGTGCGGTTGTCACTGAACACCAGCAGCAGATAACGGCTGCGGTTCAACGCAGCGGTCGGCACCGCGCGGACAATTGCGAACGGCTGGCCGGAATCGTGGATGACTTCCTTGACCGTCGCCACCGGATAACCGGCCGGGAAGCGCTGACCCAGGCCGGAGCTGACCAGCAGATCGCCTTCCTTGATGTCAGCGGTATCGGCAACATGCCGCAGTTCCAGACGTTCCGGGTTGCCGGTGCCGCTGGCAATCGCCCGCAGACCGTTACGGTTCACCTGCACAGGAATGCTGTGAGTGGTGTCGGTCAGCAGCAGCACCCGGGAGGTGTACGGCATCAACTCGACCACCTGGCCCATCAGACCGCGTGCATCGAGCACCGGCTGACCGAGCACCACGCCATCGCGCTCACCTTTATTGATGATGATGCGATGGGTGAAGGGATTGGGGTCCATGCCGATCAACTCGGCCACTTCGACCTTTTCGTTGACCAGTGCGGAGGAATTGAGCAACTCGCGCAGCCGCACGTTCTGCTCGGTAAGGGCGGCAAGCTTCTGCATGCGCCCCTGCAACAGCAGGTTCTCGGTCTTGAGTTTTTCGTTTTCGGCGACCAGCTCGGTGCGGCTGCCGAACTGACTGGCGATCCCTTCCCACAGCCGTCCGGGCAGGTCGGTGATCCAGTAGGCGTCCATCAACACCAGCGACGCTTGTTTGCGCGCGGGTTTGAGCAGGTCGAAGCGGGCATCGACCACCATCAGCGCGACCGACAGCACGGCCAGCACCAACAGGCGCACACCCAACGAAGGGCCTTTGGCGAAAAGCGGTTTAATAAGCCGCTCCTCCCAGGCAAATGTTCTGTTTATTCATACGGCATCAAACCGGCCTGGATGAAGACTGACAGAAGATAAACGCCAACAGGCAGCACTGCAAAGTGCTGCCTGTGCGCTCACCCACGTATTGCAAACCGGCGCTTATTCGCTGGAGAGCAGGTCCATGGTGTGCTTGTCCATCATTTCCAATGCACGGCCACCGCCGCGAGCAACACAGGTCAGCGGATCTTCGGCAACGATCACCGGCAGACCGGTTTCCTGGGCCAGCAACTTGTCGAGGTCACGCAGCAGCGCGCCACCACCGGTCAGCACCAGGCCACGCTCGGCGATGTCGGAAGCCAGTTCCGGCGGCGATTGCTCCAGCGCGCTTTTCACCGCCTGAACGATAGTGGCCAGGGACTCTTGCAGAGCTTCCAGCACTTCGTTGGAGTTCAGGGTGAATGCACGTGGAACGCCTTCGGCCAGGTTGCGACCGCGAACGTCGACTTCGCGAACTTCGCCGCCCGGGTAGGCCGTACCGATTTCCTGCTTGATGCGCTCGGCAGTCGATTCACCGATCAGGCTGCCGTAGTTGCGGCGCACGTAGGTGATGATCGCTTCGTCGAAGCGGTCGCCGCCCACGCGGACGGATTCGGCATAGACCACACCGTTCAGGGAGATCAGCGCGATTTCAGTGGTACCACCACCGATATCGACGACCATCGAACCGCGTGCTTCTTCAACCGGCAAGCCGGCACCGATCGCAGCAGCCATCGGCTCTTCGATCAGGAACACTTCACGGGCACCGGCACCGAGGGCCGATTCACGGATGGCACGACGCTCAACCTGGGTGGATTTGCATGGAACGCAGATCAGCACACGAGGGCTGGGCTGCAGAAAGCTGTTTTCGTGAACCTTGTTGATAAAGTATTGCAGCATCTTTTCGCAGACGCTGAAGTCGGCGATCACGCCGTCCTTCATCGGACGAATGGCAGCAATGTTGCCCGGCGTACGGCCGAGCATGCGCTTGGCTTCGGTGCCGACAGCAACGACACTTTTCTGGTTACCGTGTGTCCGAATGGCCACAACCGATGGCTCATTCAGGACGATACCGCGCTCGCGCACGTAAATAAGGGTGTTGGCAGTGCCCAGGTCAATGGAAAGATCGCTGGAAAACATGCCACGCAGTTTCTTGAACATGGGAAAGGGACCCTAGGCAACGCGTGGGTAAAAAAGTGCGGCAAACTCTAACAACGACAGGGATTTTGGGCAAGGCGCCAATATGTTAAATTGGCCGCTTTTCTGTGCACCAAGCCCCACAATCGCGGCCTTATGACCGTAGAAGTGCGGTAGTGTTCCGACAATCTAACACACGGACGCCGTCCGTTCTGTTTTCCACTGGAGAATCCCGATGGCGCTAGAACGCTCCGACGTGGAAAAAATCGCACATCTGGCCTGCCTTGGCCTGAATGATGCCGATCTTCCGCACATTACTTCCGCCCTCAACAGCATTCTCGGGCTGGTCGACGAAATGCAGGCCGTCGATACCGACGGTATCGAGCCTTTGGCCCACCCGCTGGAAGCCAGTCAGCGCCTGCGCGCCGACGTCGTGACCGAGACCAATCACCGCGAGGCCTATCAGTCCATCGCACCAGCGGTCGAAAACGGCCTGTATCTGGTTCCGAAAGTCATCGACTAAAGGGAAAGAGCCTGCAATGCATCAAATGACTCTGGCCGAGATCGCCCGCGGTCTCGCCGATAAAAAGTTTTCCTCCGAAGAGCTGACCAAAGTCCTGCTGGCGCGTATTACCCAGCTCGATCCGCAGCTCAACAGTTTCATCAGCCTCACCGAAGAGCTGGCACTCGAGCAGGCGAAAGCCGCCGACGCGCGCCGGGCCAACGGTGAGAGCAGCGCCCTGCTCGGTGCGCCGATCGCCCACAAGGACTTGTTTTGCACCCAGGGCATCCGCACGAGCTGCGGTTCGAAGATGCTCGACAACTTCAAGGCCCCGTACGACGCCACCGTGGTCGCGAAACTGGCCGCTGCCGGCGCCGTGACCCTGGGCAAGACCAACATGGACGAATTCGCCATGGGTTCGGCCAACGAGTCGAGCTGGTACGGTGCGGTGAAAAACCCGTGGAACCTGGAACACGTGCCGGGTGGTTCGTCCGGTGGTTCGGCGGCGGCGGTTGCCGCTCGTCTGTTGCCGGCGGCCACGGCCACCGATACCGGTGGTTCGATCCGTCAGCCCGCTGCATTCACCAACCTCACAGGCCTGAAACCGACGTACGGTCGTGTTTCGCGCTGGGGCATGATCGCTTACGCCTCCAGCCTCGACCAAGGTGGCCCGTTGGCGCGTACGGCCGAAGACTGCGCGATTTTGTTGCAAGGTATGGCCGGGTTCGACCAGAACGACTCCACCAGCATCGATGAGCCGGTTCCGGATTACTCCGCCAGCCTCGACACTTCGCTGCAGGGCCTGCGCATCGGCGTGCCGAAGGAATACTTCAGCGCCGGTCTCGACCCGCGCATCGCCGAGCTGATCCAGAACAGCATCAAAGAGCTGCAGAAGCTCGGTGCCGTGATCAAGGAAATCAGCCTGCCGAACATGCAGCACGCGATTCCTGCGTACTACGTGATCGCGCCAGCCGAGGCCTCCTCGAACCTGTCGCGTTTCGACGGCGTGCGCTTCGGCCATCGCTGCGAGAACCCGGAAAACCTGATCGACCTGTACAAACGCTCGCGTGGCGAAGGATTCGGGCCGGAAGTGCAGCGCCGGATCATGGTCGGCGCCTACGCGCTGTCCGCCGGTTACTACGACGCCTACTACCTGAAAGCGCAGAAGATCCGTCGTCTGGTGAAGAACGACTTCATGGCGGCCTTTAATGAAGTCGACATCATCCTCGGCCCAACCACGCCGAACCCGGCCTGGAAACTCGGCGCGAAGAACAGCGATCCGGTCGCTGCCTATCTGGAAGACGTCTACACCATCACCGCCAACCTCGCGGGCCTGCCGGGCCTGTCGATGCCGGCCGGTTTTGTCGACGGTCTGCCGGTGGGCGTGCAGTTGCTTGCGCCGTATTTCCAGGAAGGTCGCCTGTTGAACGTTGCCCATCAGTATCAGTTGAACACTGACTGGCACACCCGCACCCCAACCGGCTTCTGAGGAGACACACATGCAATGGGAAGTCGTGATCGGGCTGGAGATTCACACTCAGCTCACTACCCGGTCGAAAATCTTTTCCGGTAGTTCCACCCAGTTCGGCTCCGAGCCGAACACCCAGGCCAGCCTGATCGACCTGGGCATGCCCGGCGTATTGCCGGTGCTGAACCAGGAAGCGGTGCGCATGGCGGTGATGTTCGGTCTGGCGATTGACGCCGAGATCGGTCAGCACAACGTGTTCGCCCGCAAAAACTACTTCTACCCGGACCTGCCGAAGGGCTACCAGATCAGTCAGATGGAATTGCCGATCGTCGGCAAGGGCCACCTGGACATCGCGCTGGAAGACGGCACCGTCAAACGTGTCGGCATCACCCGCGCGCACCTGGAAGAAGACGCCGGCAAGAGTCTGCACGAAGAATTCAACGGTGCCACCGGCATCGACCTGAACCGTGCCGGCACGCCGCTGCTGGAAATCGTTTCCGAGCCGGACATGCGCAGCGCCAAGGAAGCCGTGGCTTACGTCAAGGCGATCCACGCGTTGGTACGTTATCTGGGCATCTGCGACGGCAACATGGCCGAAGGTTCGCTGCGTTGCGACTGCAACGTCTCGGTCCGCCCGAAAGGCCAGGTCGAGTTCGGCACCCGCTGCGAGATCAAGAACGTCAACTCGTTCCGCTTCATCGAGAAGGCCATCAACTCCGAGATCCAGCGGCAGATCGAGCTGATCGAAGACGGCGGCAAAGTGATCCAGCAGACCCGTCTGTACGATCCGAACAAGGACGAGACCCGTCCGATGCGCTCCAAAGAGGAAGCCAACGACTATCGTTACTTCCCCGACCCGGACCTGCTGCCAGTGGTCATCGAAGAGTCGTTCCTCGGCGAGGTGCGCGCCACCCTGCCGGAACTGCCACCGCAAAAACGCGAGCGCTTCCAGAGCCAGTTCGGTCTGTCGGCCTACGACGCCAACGTGCTGGCTACCAGCCGTGAGCAAGCGGACTACTTCGAGAAGGTCGCAGCCATCGGCGGCGACGCCAAACTGGCGGCGAACTGGGTGATGGTCGAGTTGGGCAGCCTGCTCAACAAGCAAGGCCTGGACATCGACGAGTCGCCGGTTTCCGCTGAACTGTTGGGCGGCATGCTGCAGCGCATCAAGGACAACACCATCTCCGGCAAGATCGCCAAAGTGGTGTTCGAAGCGATGGCCAACGGCGAAGGCACGGCGGACGAGATCATCGACAAGCGCGGTCTGAAGCAAGTGACCGACAGCGGCGCGATCTCCGCGGTGCTGGACGAAATGCTCGCGGCCAACGCCGAGCAGGTCGAACAATACCGTGCGGCAGACGAAGCCAAACGCGGCAAGATGTTCGGCTTCTTCGTCGGTCAGGCCATGAAGGCTTCGAAAGGCAAGGCCAACCCGCAGCAAGTGAACGAACTGCTGAAAAGCAAGCTCGAAGGCTGATGCAAATGGGGCCAGACCTGAAGCCTGGCTCCATCCCCTGTGGGAACAATCCATGGCTGAAGGGGTTTTGTGGTGAGGGGATTTATCCCCGATGGGCTGCGAAGCGGCCCCAATTCTTCTGTATCTGGAATTTGGGGGCGCTGCGCGCCCCATCGGGGATAAATCCCCTCGCCACTGAAGCTGATCTTCACATTGGGTTGTTTCCACATTTGTTTTGTGGAGCCTTTGAATGAAACGTCTGCTCGGCGCCTGCGCCCTGCTCTCCTTGCTCGCCGGTTGCGCCAGCAACGACATCATCGACCCGCACGGGTACGACCAGACCGGCGTCGCCTCCTATTACGGTGCCAAGCACCACGGTAAACGCACCGCCAGTGGCGAGCCGTTCAACCAGCATTCCCTGACCGCCGCCCACCGCCAATTGCCATTCGGCACCCGGGTGAAGGTCACCAACCTGAAAAACGACAAATCCTGCGTTGTGCGCATCAACGATCGTGGCCCGCACACCCGTGGCCGCTTGATCGATGTCTCGCGTGAAGCCGCCGAACGCCTCGGCATGCTCGGTAGCGGCACCGCACGGGTGCGCATACAGGCCCTCGACGACTGATGGAGCGCTGACCATTTTTGCTCTAGCCGACTTACCGCTGATCAAGGTGATCGAGCTGCTCAGCGGCCTGATCCTGCTGATCCTCGGCGCCGAACTGATGGTGCGCGCCGCCGTGCGTCTGGCCGCGCGCCTGCATGTGCGACCGCTGATCATCGGCCTGACCATCGTCGCCCTCGGCAGCAGCGCCCCACAGATGGCGGTCAGCCTGCAAGCGACCCTGGCGCACAACCCCGACATTGCCGTCGGCAGCGTGATCGGCAGCAGCATCTTCAACATCCTCGTGACCCTCGGCCTGTCGGCGCTGATCATTCCGCTGCGGGTGTCGCGGCAACTGGTGCGCTTGGACATTCCGCTGATGATCGGCGCCAGCCTGCTGGTGTTCGTCCTCGCTTGGAATGAACAGATCGGCCGCTTCGACGGCGTGCTGTTGCTCGCGGCATTGGCGTTGTATCTGGGCCTGTTGCTGCGCCAGTCGCGGCACTCGGCGCGCCCGCATTCGGAATCGCCACAACCTCCGCAGGTGCCGTGGTTCAGCAGTCTGCTGATGATCGTTGTCGGCCTGGCGCTGTTGGTGTTCGCCGGGCATTTGCTGCTCGGCGCAGCGGTGGCGGTGGCGACCGATCTGGGCTTCTCCGAACGGGTGATCGGTCTGACGGTGGTTGCGGTCGGCACCTCGCTGCCGGAACTCGCCACCTCGCTGATCGCGGCATTGCGCGGGCAACGCGATATCGCCGTGGGCAACGTGATTGGCGCCAACCTGTTCAACCTGCTCGGGGTGCTCGGGGTCACTGCGTTGATTGCGCCGACGCCGTTGTCGGTCTCGCCCAACGCGCTGGATTTCGACTTGCCGGTGATGCTCGGCGTCGCCGCGCTGTGCCTGCCGGTGTTCTATTCCGGCTACCGTGTGACCCGCGCCGAGGGTCTGCTGTTGCTCGGTTTGTACGCGGCTTACGGACTGCACGTGGTGTCGTTCACCACCGGCATGCCGCTGGCCGGCAAACTGGAAAAACTGATGCTGTTCTACGTGCTGCCGACGCTGCTGGCGTTTCTGTTGTTCACGTCCGTACGCGCCTGGCGCCGCCAACACCACAAGAGGGATGTGCCATGACCGATTCGCAGAAAACCGGGGTTGAAATCCGCCGTCAGGTAATGGGTGATGCGTTCGTTGATCGCGCCTTGGGCAACGCCACCGAATTCACTCAGCCGTTGCAGGATTTCGTCAATGAACACGCCTGGGGCGGCGTGTGGAATCGCGAAGGTCTGCCGCTGAAAACCCGCAGCCTGATTACCCTTGCAGCGCTGACCGCATTGAAGTGCCCGCAGGAATTGAAGGGCCACGTGCGCGGTGCGCTGAACAATGGCTGCACGGTCGAGGAGATTCGCGAGGCGCTGCTGCATTGCGCGGTGTACGCCGGGGTGCCGGCGGCGATTGATGCGTTTCGCGCGGCGCAGGAAGTGATCGACAGTTACCAGAAACCTGAGTGAAAGGACTGACGCCTTCGCGAGCAAGCCCGCTCCCACAGGGTTCTTTGGTGTTGTTGAAATCTGATTAACAACACAAAAACCTGTGGGAGCGGGCTTGCTCGCGAAGAGGCCCGCAGGAGCAACCCGAGTCTCAGGCTAGATCCACCCACCCCACTGCAACAGAAAGATCCCGATATTGGTGGTCACCGCCGCCATCAGCGTGGTCAGCACAATGATCGCCGCTGCCAGCTCATGATTGCCCTGCGCCGCCCGGGCCATGACGAAACTGGCCGCCGCCGTCGGGCTGCCGAAGTACAGAAACAGAATCCCCAGCTCTGCGCCACGAAAGCCCCACAACCACGCCCCCAGCGTCGCCAGCACCGGCAGGCCGATCATCTTCACCAGACTCGAACTCAGCGCCATGCTGCCGCTCTTGCGCAGCGCCGCCAGTGACAGCGTGCCACCAATGCAGATCAGCGCCAGCGGCAAAGTGGTTTGCGCCAGATACTGGCCGGAGGTTTCCAGCCAGCCGGGCAGGCTGATCTGGAAATACGCGAACGGCGCGGCGGCAATCACGCTGATGATCAGCGGGTTGCTGAACACGCTTTTGCAGATGCTCCACGGATCGGACTTGATCACCGGGCTGTACACCGCGAGCACGATGGTCGACAGCGTGTTGTAAAACAGGATCACCAGCGCCGCGAGAATCGCCCCGAGGGAAATCCCGTAGTCGCCGTACATGCTCGCCGCCAGCGCCAGACCGATCACCCCGTTGTTGCCGCGAAACGCACCCTGGGTGTAGATACCGCGATCTTCACGCGGGCACTTGATGATCGCCCAGCCCCAGGCCAGAGCAAAACTCACCAGCGTCGCAACCGCAAAATAGATCAGCAGCGCCGGTTGCAGCGCGGCATGCAGGTCCGCATGCAGAATCCCGAGAAACAGCAGCGCCGGCATGCTGACGTTGAACACCAGCGCCGAGGCGGTGTGGATGAAGTTGTCGTTGATCCAGTCGATGCGCTTGAGCAACACCCCGAGGAACAGCATGGCGAACACCGGCGCGGTGATGTTCAAGGTTTCGAGGAAGATTGCCAGCATGCCGGGGGAGCCTTTGGGTGAGCGTCGTCAGGGCTTAATGATAAGCCAAAAGCTTGAAAAGCCCCTCACCCTAACCCTCTCCCGGAGGGAGAGGGGACTGACTGAGGTGTGGTGCGTCATACATCGACCTGCAATACCGAGTCGACTATGGATTCGGCAAAGCATTTTCAGGTCGGCGTATTATTAAAATTCCCGGATCGGCCCCTCTCCCCCTCCGGGAGAGGGGGCTGACTGAGGTCTGGTGCGTCATACATCGACCCGAGTGACCGAGTCGATTATGGATTCGGTAGATCCCTTTCAGGTCGGTGTATTACTAGAATATTCCCGGATCGGCCCCCTCTCCCTCCGGGAGAGGGTTGGGGTGAGGGTAGCTTTTGCCTCACAAACCATCAGGTAATCGGCGCCGGATTGAACAGGGTGATGTCGTTATGCAGCTTGTGCTTCTCCGCCCACGTCTGCTGCTTGCCGCTCGCCACATCCAGGTAGTAGTGGAACAACTCCCAGCCCAATTCCTCGATGGTCGCGCGCCCGGTGGCAATCCGACCGGCATCGATGTCGATCAGGTCCGGCCAGCGCTGCGCCAGCTCGGTGCGGGTCGAAACCTTGACCACCGGCGCCATCGCCAAACCATACGGCGTACCCCGCCCGGTGGTGAACACATGCAGGTTCATTCCCGCTGCCAACTGCAAGGTGCCGCAGACAAAATCACTCGCCGGCGTCGCGCAGAAAATCAAACCCTTCTGCTTGAAACGCTCGCCCGGGCCGAGCACGCCATTGATCGCGCTGCTACCGGATTTGACGATCGAACCCAGCGACTTCTCGACAATGTTCGACAACCCACCCTTCTTGTTGCCCGGCGTAGTGTTGGCACTGCGATCCGCTTCGCCCTTGGCCAGATAGCGGTCGTACCAGTCCATCTCGCGCACCAGTTCCTGCGCCACGGTCTTGGTTTCGGCACGGGAAGTCAGCAGATAAATCGCATCGCGCACTTCGGTGACTTCGGAAAACATCACCGTCGCCCCTGCGCGCAGCAGCAAGTCCGAGGCATAACCCAGCGCCGGGTTGGCGGTGATGCCGGAGAACGCATCGCTGCCGCCGCACTGCATGCCGAGGATCAGCTCGGAGGCCGGCACGGTTTCGCGGCGGCGCTGGTCGAGCTTCTTCAAACGGACTTCGGCCAGTGCCATGATCTGCTCGATCATCTCGGTGAAACCGTGACTGGAATCCTGCAGGCGATACAGCCATGGCTCGCTGAGATCGACCGAGGCGTCGTCCTCGTGCATCACCTGCCCGGCCTGCAATTTCTCGCAGCCCAGACTGATCACCAACGCCTCGCCACCCAGGTTCGGGTTGCGCGCCAGGTTGCGCACGGTGCGGATCGGGATGTAGGCGTCGGTGGCGGTGATCGCCACGCCGCAGCCGTAACTGTGGGTCAGCGCCACCACATCATCGACATGCGGGTATTTCGGCAGCAACTCGTCCTTGATGCGTTTCACCGCGTGATCGAGCACGCCGGTCACGCACTGCACCGTGGTGGTGATCCCGAGAATATTGCGCGTACCGACGGTGCCGTCGGCGTTGCGATAACCCTCGAACGTGAAGCCTTCCAGGGGGGCCTGTGTGGCCGGCACTTCGGTGGACAGCGGCAGGCTGTCCAGCGGCGGCGCGGTCGGCATGCGCAGTTGATCTTCCTTGACCCAGCTGCCACGCGGGATCGGCTGCAACGCGTAGCCGATGGTCTGGCCGTAGCGAATCACCTGGCCGCCCTCGGGAATGTCCTCGAGGGTGACCTTGTGGCTCTGCGGCACAAAATCCACGGTCACCAGACCGTCCGGGAACTCGGTGCCGGCCGGTACGCCCTGGTCGTTGACCACAATCACTACGTTGTCCCGCTCGTGCAGGCGGATGTAGCGCGGCGAGTCGGAATGTTCAATCAACTGCATGACGCCGCTCCTCAGGAATGCGCTTGAGACAATTTGCCGGTGATTTCAGAACCACCGTTGGTTGGCGGCTCTTTGAGCACCACACGTTTGATCGGGCCGACGATCACCAGGTAGCTGAACACCGCGACCAGTGCGTTGGCACCGACGAACACCAGCGCCCACTTGAACGAACCGGTGGAGCTGATGATGTAGCCAATCACGATCGGCGTGGTAATCGAGGCGATGTTGCCAAAGGTGTTGAACAGGCCACCGCTCAAACCGGCGATCTGTTTCGGCGAGGTGTCGGACACCACTGCCCAGCCCAACGCGCCCACGCCTTTGCCGAAGAATGCCAAGGCCATGAAGCCGACCACCATCCATTCCACATCAACATAGTTGCAGGCGACGATGCTGCTGGATACCAGCAGACCGGCGATGATCGGTGCCTTGCGGGCGAAGGTCAGCGAATGCCCTTTGCGCAGCAAGTAATCGGAAATCACCCCGCCAAGCACGCCACCGATGAAACCGCAGATCGCCGGCAGCGAGGCAATGAAACCGGCTTTGAGAATAGTCATGCCGCGCTCCTGCACCAGGTACACCGGGAACCAGGTCAGGAAGAAATAGGTGATGCCGTTGATGCAGTACTGACCCAGATATACACCGAGCATCATGCGGTTGGTCAGCAACTGACGGATGTAATCCCACTTCGGACCGTCGGATTTTTTGCCTTGCTTGACGTCCATGTCGACCATGCCGCCGTTGTCGGCGATGAACTGCACTTCGGCTTCGTTGGCCAGCGGATGTTGACGCGGGCTGTGGATAACCTTGAGCCAGACCAGCGAGAAGATGATACCGAGGATGCCCATGACGATGAACACGTGCTCCCAGCCGAAGCGATACACGATCCAGCCCATCAGCGGTGCGAACAGCACGGTGGCGAAGTATTGCGCCGAGTTGAAGATCGCCGAGGCGGTACCGCGTTCCGCAGTCGGGAACCAGGCCGCGACAATCCGCGCGTTGCCGGGAAAGGATGGCGCCTCGGCCAGGCCCACCAGAAAGCGCAGCATGAACAGCGCAACGATCGCCGTGGACATGCCGAATTCACCGACAAAGCCTTGCAGCACGGTGAACAGCGACCAGGTGAAAATGCTCAGGGCATAGACTTTTTTCGAGCCGAAGCGATCGAGCAGCCAGCCACCGGGAATCTGCCCGGCAACATAGGCCCAACCGAAAGCGGAGAAGATGTAGCCGAGGGTGACCGCGTCGATGCCGAGGTCTTTTTGCAGGCTGGAACCGGCGATGGCGATGGTCGCGCGGTCGGCGTAGTTGATCGTGGTCACCAGGAACAGCATGAGCAGGATCAAATAGCGGACGTGAGTCGGCTTGGACGATTGCATGTAGATGTACTCCCACTGATTATTTTTATGCGCGGGTGAATCTGTTGTGCTGCATGTATTCCCTGTAGGAGTTGCCGAAGGCTGCGATCTTTTGATCTTCAAAAGCAAAGATCGCAGCCTTCGGCAGCTCCTACAGGGGTATTGCTGTATCAGGAGCCGATGTAGGCGGTTTTCACCACGGTGTAGAACTCTTGCGCATAGCGGCCTTGCTCACGTGAGCCATAGGATGAACCCTTACGGCCACCGAACGGAACGTGGTAATCGACACCGGCGGTCGGCAGGTTGACCATCACCATCCCGGCCTGCGAATGGCGCTTGAAGTGGTTGGCGTACTTCAGCGACGTGGTGGCGATGCCGGCAGACAGACCGAACTCGGTGTCGTTGGCCATCGCCAGCGCCGCCTCGTAATCGGCCACGCGAACGACGTTGGCCACCGGGCCGAAGATCTCTTCACGGCTGATGCGCATCGACGCTTCGCTGTCGGCAAACAGCGTTGGCGCGAGGAAGTAGCCTTCGGTGTCGCAGGTCACCAGACCACCGCCGCTGACCAGACGTGCACCTTCGGACTGGCCGATGTCGATGTACTTCATGTCCTGTTCAAGCTGCGCCTGGGAAACCACCGGACCGATGTCGGTGCCGGATTTCAGCGCGTGGCCGACCTTGATCGACTGCATGCGCTCGGCCATGGCCTCGACGAATTTGTCGTGAATCCCGGCGGTGACGATCAGGCGGCTCGACGCCGTGCAACGCTGGCCGGTGGAATAGAACGCGCTCTGCACCGAGAGCTCGACCGCTTGCTTGAGGTCAGCATCGTCGAGAATGATCTGCGGGTTCTTGCCGCCCATTTCCAGCTGCACCTTGGCCTGGCGCGACACGCAATTAACAGCGATCTGCCGACCCACGCCCACCGAACCGGTAAAGCTGATGCCATCGACTTTCGGGCTGTTGACCAGCGCTTCACCGACCACCCGACCGCTGCCCATCACCAGGTTGAACACGCCGGCCGGGAAGCCTGCACGGGAGATAATTTCCGCCAGCGCCCAGGCACAACCCGGCACCAGATCCGCCGGTTTCAGCACCACGCAGTTGCCGTAGGCCAATGCCGGAGCAATCTTCCATGCCGGGATGGCAATCGGGAAGTTCCACGGGGTGATCAGACCGACCACGCCGAGGGCTTCGCGGGTCACTTCAACGTTGACGCCCGGGCGCACCGACGGCACGTAATCGCCGGACAGACGCAGGCATTCACCGGCGAAAAACTTGAAAATATTGCCGGCGCGGGTCACTTCGCCGATGGCTTCGGGCAGGGTCTTGCCCTCTTCCCGGGCCAGCAGGGTGCCGAGTTCTTCGCGACGGGCGAGGATTTCCGTGCCGACTTTATCCAGAGCATCGTGACGGGCCTGAATGCCCGAAGTCGACCACGCCGGGAACGCGGCGCGGGCCGCATCGATAGCGGCGTTAACCTGAGTCAGGTCAGCCTTGGCGTAATCGCCGATGGTGTCGCTCAACTCGGACGGGTTGATGTTGGCCGAGTAGTCGGCACCGGCGACCCATTCACCGTTGATGTAGTTGTCGTAACGCTTGGAATCAGCCACAGAAAATTCTCCTCTCTACGCAAAAGCCGCTGATTGCTCAGCGGCCTTGTGGGTCGGTGTTTATTGCGCGCCTTGCTTGTCGATCAGCGCAGCGAGCATTTCGTACTCTTCGCCGGTCAGGTCGGTCAGCGGTGCGCGCACCGGGCCTGCGTCATAGCCGGCGATCTTGGCGCCTGCCTTGACGATGCTCACGGCGTAACCGGCTTTGCGGTTGCGGATGTCGAGGTACGGCAGGAAGAAGTCGTCGATGATCTTGCCGACGGTGGCGTGATCTTCGCGAGCAATCGCGTGGTAGAAATCCATCGCGGTTTTCGGGATGAAGTTGAACACCGCCGACGAGTAAACAGGCACGCCCAGCGCCTTGTAGGCGGCGGCGTAGACTTCAGCGGTCGGCAGGCCGCCGAGGTAGCTGAAGCGATCACCGAGGCGGCGACGGATCGACACCATCAACTCGATATCGCCCAGACCGTCCTTGTAGCCGATCAGGTTCGGGCAACGCTCGGCCAGACGTTCCAGCAGTGGCGCGGTCAGGCGGCAGACATTGCGGTTGTAGACAACCACGCCGATGTTCACCGATTTGCACACCGCTTCAACGTGGGCGGCGACGCCGTCCTGGCTGGCTTCAGTCAGGTAATGCGGCAGCAGCAACAGGCCCTTGGCGCCCAGACGCTCGGCTTCCTGTGCGTATTCGATGGCTTGACGGGTCGAACCGCCGACACCGGCCAGAATCGGCACGCTGGTGGCGCAGGTATCGACTGCAGTCTTGATGATTTCCGAGTATTCGCTGGCTGCCAGGGAGAAGAACTCACCGGTGCCGCCGGCGGCGAACAGTGCCGACGCGCCGTACGGGGCCAGCCATTCCAGACGTTTGATGTAGCCAGCGCGGTTGAAATCGCCCTGGGCATTGAAATCGGTGACCGGGAACGACAGCAGACCGGCGGAGAGGATGGACTTCAGTTCTTGTGGATTCATTTTTCGAACACCCTGGGTAGCAACATTTTTTGTGAGTTTTATGGTTCAGCCAGCGCTGAAGTTGTAGGTCATCGTACAACTTAAAAGATAACCGTCAACTGCATTTCATCGTCGCCTCACACTTTTTGTCGGACAAGATTCGTTCTTGACGTAGGAAAAATCTAGGCTAGGCTCGATTTAACTGTATATCCATACAGATAAAAATAAATCCACCGACGACATATCAAGGAGCCAGAAATGTCCGGACTGCATGCAAAACCACAGGAAAGACCCACACCGGTCATCGCCCGATTCGAAGATCTTTTCACTGTAAACGGCATCCACTTCAGCACCGACAATCCGCATCTGCTGCTGCACATCGCCGACGCCCACGGCGATGTTGAACCGGCCACCGCCCTCCCCGGCAAAGCGTTGAACATTCGACCGCCACTGCGCTTTGAAGGCGCTGAACACACGGCCATCGGCGACAACACCCTGCTGCGCTTCAGCGCAAACGTCGAGCCGGTTCGCGCGCAAAACCTGCCCTTGTACTTGCCCAACGGTCTAGCGCTGACCTACGGCCAGGTGGTGGCGCTGGCTGGAGATTTCTACGGCGTGGTCGATCGACCGATCAACGAAGGCGCGACCCCGGCCGATCGCCTGAACCGTTTCAATGCCGCCTTCGACTCTCTCGCCGTGCTGCCGGCCTCCCGCGCTGAGGCCACACAGATTCTCGCGGTCATGCAAAAAGAGATCGACGCGGTTAAGCAGGCGATCAAGAACGGCAAAGCACCGCACGAAGCCTACGACGCGCTCGGAGATACGTTGTCCGAAGAGTGGAACAAGATCACCGGTGGCGGCAGTTTTGTCTCCGCGCTGTTCCCGCTCGGACGTTATCTGAAACTGGCGGCGAACAACGCCGACCACTTCGGCGAATGGGCCAGACTGGCCTACATCGCCGGCCACACCGCCGCCCTGCAAACCGCCGTCGCGGCCCGCGCCACTCACGATGAACAACGATTGGAACGGGCCTACGCGATGAACGCGTTTGCCGACCACTTCCTCACTGACCTGTTCTCTGCCGGCCATCTGCGGGTGCCGCGCAAAGAGATGGCGGCGGTGGTCACGCCGAGCGATCTCGGCTCGCTGGTGACCCGTTTCATGCACGACGAGGACAGCAAATTCGGCCTCAAAGTGCGCAACGCCCATGGCGATCAATGGCGCGCCTACGGCGACAAACGCTACTTCGAGGCCAGCGATGCGGACAACCGCACCCAGGTCAACCTGGCGGTGCAGGCCTCGGCGGATGAAGTCTTCGCCGCTTACCTCAGCGGCAACGTGCCCGCCCCTTCGACGTTTGCCGCGCTGCAACGGCTGCCGGATCTGACGGCGGTGCTGAATCTTTCCGGCAACTTCTCGCCGCTGTTCCGCGTCGAGGGCGGCAAGGTGCTGCGGCGCAAAGACGTGAACAACCTCAACGACACCGCCACCATCGATGACTGGTGGGGCTGGAGCACCTACCTGCTGCTCAAGGACTACCACCCGACGGGCAACGTCAACTAAGGAGAATGAGCATGACGATCACATTGAAACTTGAACTGGCGTCGGGGCAGTCGCTGCAAGGTGCACCGCTGGAGTTGCTGGCAGATGGCAAGCCGATTGCGCGGGGTATTGTGGATCAATCAGGCGAGGTGGCGTTTGCTGCCAAGCCGGGGCAAGCGCAACTGGCAGTGAGGGTGGATCGCTCGATATTGCCGCGCTGAATTCACGGGCCCCTTCGCGAGCAAGCCCGCTCCCACAATGGATCTCGGCTGAACTCAAAGTCCGGGCTTGCCGAAAATCCAGGGTGGGAGCGGGCTTGCTCGCGAAAGCGGTAGATCAGTCAACACATGAATCAAACCTGCAAACTCATCCCCGCTGCGCCTGCGCCTCTTCATGGGCCTGGCGCAGTCTTTCGCGGCTGTTGGTCAAGTGCAGACGCATTGCCGCTCGCGCCGCATCGGAATCCTGGCGGGCAATCGCCTCGTAGATTTCCTCGTGCTCACGGCTCAGACGATTCATGTAGTGCTGCTGATCATCATGGGCCAGACGCGCCGAATTCAGCCGCGTACGCGGAATGATGCTGGTGCCCAGGTGGGTCATGATGTCGGTGAAATAGCGGTTGCCGGTGGACAGGGCGATTTCCAGGTGGAAGGCGAAGTCCGAGGCCACCGCATCGCTGGCGTGGGCGACGCTGTCGTTCAGCGCATCGAGGGCGGCGCGCATGGTCGCCAGTTGTTCGGAGCTGCGGCGTTGCGCGGCGAGGCCGGCGGACTCCACTTCCAGGCTGATGCGCAATTCGAGAATCGCCAGCACGTCACGCAGGGTGACGACCGTGGCCGGGTCGATGCGGAAACCGCTGGGGCTCGGCGTGTCGAGCACAAAGGTGCCGATGCCGTGGCGGGTTTCCACCTGGCCGGCGGCCTGCAAACGGGAGATCGCCTCGCGCACCACGGTGCGGCTGACGCCGTGCTCCTGCATGATCGCC
Organism: Pseudomonas fluorescens; assembly: GCF_004683905.1. Classification (NCBI taxonomy): domain Bacteria; kingdom Pseudomonadati; phylum Pseudomonadota; class Gammaproteobacteria; order Pseudomonadales; family Pseudomonadaceae; genus Pseudomonas; species Pseudomonas fluorescens. Next base: position 961,390 of record NZ_CP038438.1, on the reverse strand, counting down.
GACTCGGTGGGCAATTTGTCGCCGCGCTTGAGCAGACCGTCGCGGATCTGCTCGGTCAGCACCGTCACCAGCTCCTGAGCCAGGCTGCGGCGCTTGCGTGGGAGGCGTGGAGTGTCGATCGGGTTTTCCATGGTCAACGTCTGGTCTCGAAAATTCGGCTTGGTGGGCATCATAGCGCAGGCGGGTTGTACGATCACATCCCGCCTCACAATACCCCATGTGGGAGCGGGCTTGCTCGCGAAGGCGGTGTGTCAGGCAACCGATTTGTCGACTGAATGGACGCCTTCGCGAGCAAGCCCGCTCCCACGGGGGTTGTGGTGATCAAGCGGTCACGGCCTGCTCCACCAGATGCCCGCTGTCGATCCGCACATGTCTAGGGTGGAAACGCTTCAGGCTGCTGCGGTGGCCGACGCTGACGATGCTCAGGCCCGGCAACTGATCGATCAGCGCCTGATACAACGTTGCCTCATCCTCTTCATCCATCGCCGACGTCGCTTCGTCCATGTACAGCCATTGCGGTGCATAAAGCATGGCGCGGGCGAAAGCCAGGCGTTGCTGCTCACCCGGCGACAGCATGCGCTGCCAGTGATTGGCTTCGTCCAGACGCGCAACCAGATGCGGCAGACGGCAAGTCTCCAGCACCTGCGCGTAGCGCTCCGGCGCGTAGGTATCGCCCGGTTGTGGATAACTCAAGGCCTCGCGCAAGGTGCCGATCGGCAGATACGGTTTCTGCGGCAGGAACAGGTAGCGCGCCGCTGGCAGCCGGATGTTGCCGTGGCCCGCCGGCCACAGATGCCCCATCGCTCGCAGCAACGTCGACTTGCCGCTGCCGGATCGGCCGCTGAGCATTACACGCTCACCCGGCTCGACTGTCATGTCGGCGCTGGTCAGCAGATGACGACCATCAGCCAAGTCCAGACCGAGGTTGTGCACTTTGAGTTCGCTGCCCTGATTCTGCACATCGATGGCCGGGGTGCGCTGTTCGTTATCGGTCATGGCCTGACGGAAACTCAGCAGACGATCACAGGTCGCACGCCAGGACGCGAGGCTCTGATACGCACTGATAAACCAGCTGAAACTCTCCTGGACGTTGCCGAATGCCGAGCTGATCTGCATCAGCTCACCCAGTTCGATCTTGCCGGCGAGGTAACGCGGCGACGCAACGATAAACGGGAAAATGATCGCAGCCTGGCTGTAACCGGCAGTGAAAAATGTCAGGCGCTTGGACACTTTCATGATGTCCCAGAAGTTATGCCAGACCATGCCGAAACGGTTGCTCAAGCGACGGTTCTCATTCGGTTCGCCGTTATACAACGCGATGCTTTCGGCATTCTCGCGAATCCGCACCATGGAAAAACGCAGGTCGGCTTCGAAGCGTTGTTGTTGGTTGTTCAGGCCGATCAAGCGACGACCGATCAAATGCGTCAGCCAGCTGCCCACCACGGCGTAGACCAGCACGCACCAGAACATGTAGCCGGGAATGGTGATGCCATAGACTTCGATGCTGCCCGACACACCCCACAAAATGATCGAGAACGACACCAGGCTGACTATATTGCGCAGCAGGCCGATCCCCAGTTCAAGGGTGTTGGAGGTGAAGTTGTTGAGGTCTTCGGAAATCCGCTGGTCCGGGTTATCGGTATAACCGCCCTGCTCCAGCTGGTAGTAATTCTTGTCGGCGAGCCAACGGGAGAAATGCTTTTCGGTGAGCCAGGCCCGCCAGCGAATCGTCAGCATCTGGGTCAGATACAGCCGATACACGGCACCGACAATCGCCACCGCCGCAATTCCGCAAAAATACAGAATCAAGCGCCAGAACGCCGCCTCATCCTTCTTTTGCAGGGCGTTGTAGAAATCCTTGTACCAGGTGTTGAACCACACCGAGATGCCCACGCTCAGCAACGAGAGCGCGATCACCGCAATCAGCAGCGTCCAGGCCTTGCCCTTCTCTTCACTGCGCCAGTAGGGCGTGATGATCGCCCACACCTTGCGAAAAAACTGCCCGCGCACAGCATCGTTGACCGCGGAATATTCAGCGTTCTGATTCATGGAAAAGGCTCGATAAAGAAAAGAACAGACACGCACCGATCATAGTTGATCGGTTCGTTTTATCGCCAGAGTGGGACTGGCTCATTCAGGGATTGTTCAGATTGATGGGGGTTTCAGTATCGCAGCGAGCGCACGTACCGTTCATCGGGACTGTCAGAGTTGACAGTAGAGGGGGGCTATTCAGGCTGATCAACTGGGCTGGCCTCCTGCAAGGAGTTCGCTGTGAATCAGGAGAGCAGATTACCCCTCTGACAACGAAAGGAATTGGTCATGAACAAAGAAGAAAACCCGCTTAATGCTCCAACCAGCGATTCGATCAGGAATGGCAAACTGTCTATCAGCAAGCTCGGGGATTCGGGAACTACATTCACATTCGGGTCCAAAAACTCCGAGGTTCATATCGATGCTGCCTGGATCGGTTATGCCTCCGGAAAGAAATCCGAACAGAAAGGCGGTAAAAACAACGAGCTTATTCTCCCGGTATCAAAAGCTACCTTGGAAAGCTGGTTGGGGCTGGATCTCTACGCGCAATGCAAAGCGACACTGGGTGAAAAACAATACTCATCGCCAAAAACATTCTTCACGGTTGTAGATTGAACCCAAGGCGCTACCCGAATGCAGGGTAGCGCCTGCTTCATTCAATCCAGCTCATTCGGCCAGAAAACCTCTCAACGACGAACCGGGCGCTTCTGCAGTTTGCGCTGCAGGGTGCGGCGGTGCATGCCCAAGGCGCGGGCAGTGGCGGAAATGTTGCCTTCATGCTCGGTCAGCACGCGCTGGATGTGCTCCCATTGCAGACGGTCAACCGACATCGGGTTTTCCGGCACCAGGCTGTCGAGGTCGGCGTGCTCGGAGAGCAGCGCGGCCAGTACGTCGTCGGCGTCGGCCGGTTTGCACAGGTAGTTGCAGGCGCCGCGCTTGATCGCTTCGACCGCGGTGGCAATGCTCGAATAACCGGTGAGGATCACCACGCGCATTTCCGGGTCCAGCTCCAGCAGCTTGGGCAGCAGCACCAGGCCGGAGTCGCCATCCATTTTCAGGTCCAGCGCGGCATAGTCCGGCAGGTCGGCCTGGGCGATGGTCAGGCCTTCTTCGGCGGAACCGGCGGTGCTGACGCGAAAGCCACGACGAGCCATGGCACGGGCCATCACTCGGGTGAAGGTCGCGTCGTCGTCGACCAGCAGCAAATGCGGCAGTTCTTCGCCTTCGACTTGGATTTCGTCACTCATGTTGGTCTCCTCGGGCGCCGTGGGGCAGGCGCAGCTCGGTGAGCGTGCCGCCTTCCTCATGACTATAGAGTTTCACTGAGCCGCCGGCGCGTGTCACGCTGGCCTTGCTCAAAAACAGGCCCAGGCCGAAACCTTTGCCCTTGGTGGTAAAAAACGGTTTGCCGATCTGCTCGGCGATGGCCAGCGGCACACCGGCGCCGTGGTCACGAATGCTGATGGTCACGGTTTCCGCGTCCCAGTCCAGCGTCACCTGAAGATTTTCCGGGCAGGCGTCGGCGGCATTGTTCAGCAGGTTGAGCAGCGCCTGGGTCAGGTCCGGCGGCGGCGCCATGCGCGGCACCGTGCCCTGGCCGAGACGCTGGAAACGGTAACTGGCTTCCGGACGCATCAGGTGCCAGCGGTTCAGCGCTTCGTCGAGCCATTGGGTGACGTCCTGCATCTCCACGGCCATACGACGGTTGGCTTCGGCGGCGCGCACCAGTTGCTGCAGGGTTTCTTTGCAGAGTTTGACCTGGTCCTGCAGCACCTTGAGGTCGTCCTGCAGCATCGCGTCGGGATGATCCTGCTGCATTTCCTTGAGCAACACACTCATGGTCGCCAGCGGCGTGCCGAGTTCATGCGCGGCGCCGGCCGCCTGAGTGGCGACGGCGAGCAATTGCTGATCGCGCAAGCCTTCTTCGCGGCGAATCGCACGCAATTCTTCCTGACGACGCAGCTCTTCAGCCATGCGCGCAGCGAAAAACGTGATGACCGCAGCCGCCAGCGCGAAGCTCAGCCACATGCCGTAGATCTGCAGGTTCTCGCGGGCCACCGGCAGAGTTTCCAACGGGTAGAAACGCGTGAGCATCACGGTGTACAGCGCCAGCGCGATACCCGACAGAATCACCGAATAACGCCACGGCAGCGTCACCGCCGCGATGGTCAGCGGCACCAGATAGTAGGAAACGAACGGGTTGGTCGAACCGCCGGAGAAATACAGCAACGCACTGTGGATCACCAGATCGCAGGCCAGTTGCAGGGCGTATTCGAGTTCAGTCACCGGCCATGAAGTGCGCAGGCGCACGGCGGTGAACACGCACAGCAGAATCGAGCAGCCGAGGGTCATCGCCAGTTGCACCCACGGCAACGGCAGCAGTTGCAGCCAGTAGGCCAGGCCGACGGAACCGGCCTGCGCGGCGAGCACCAGGGTGCGAATGAAGGTCAGCCGCCAGAGGTTCTGGCGAGTGGCGGAAGTCAGTTGTACGGGGGCGAGCATGAGCTCTCCTGATGAGCGCTCCAGGCGGATCGCACGGAGTATAACCAAGCCGCGCCTTTGAGAGGCGAAAGTGCGGCAAATGACCACATGGCGCTACCAGAAAAATCGGCTACCTCACACGAAATTCCGAGGCATGAAGAGATCAACTGTGGTGAGGGGATTCATCCCCGATCGGCTGCGCAGCAGTCGTAAAACCTGCGCCCCCATTCTCCTGAAATAAATCTAGTTGCAGCATTTGGGCGGCTTCGCCACCCATCGGGGATAAATCCCCTCACCACAGAGTGCTTTCAACTTGCGGACATCTGTATAGAAGTTGTAACTGGGCGAACCGGATCACAGAAGCTAGAGTCTGATGGTTTCACGCAGGGACGAACCAACACCTGCGCATTATTCAAGGAGCCTTCATGCACACCTTTCGCCGCAGCGCCGCCCTTCTCGCCCTGACCGTCGGCAGCATCGCCAGCCTTCCGGCGCTGGCCGCCGATGAGCTGCACTACAACCAGATCTCCCTGCGCGCCGAAGTCAGCCAGGAAGTGGCCCGCGACCTGATGATCGTGACGCTCTACACCGAAGCGCAAAACACCGACCCGGCCAAACTCGCCGCCGACGTCAGCACCACCATGAACAAGGCACTCGCACAGGCCAAGCAAGTCAAAGACATCACCCTGCGCCAGGGCAGCCGCAACAGCTACCCGATCTACGACACCAAGGGCCAGAAAATCACCGGCTGGCGTGAACGCGCCGAACTGCGCCTGGAAAGCGCCGACTTCGCCGCCCTGTCCAAACTCACCGGCGAACTGCTGACCGACCTGAAAATGGGCGGCATGGACTTCGCCATCGCTGAGCCGACCCGCAAGGCCAGCGAGGACAAGTTGCTGAAAGAAGCCGTCAGCGCCTTCAAGGCCCGCGCGCAATTGGCCACTGACGCACTGGGCGGCAAGGGGTACAAAATCGTCAACCTGAACCTCAACAGCAACGGTTATCCACAACCGTACATGCGCGCCCCGATGATGATGAAAGCCGCCGGCATGGCGGATTCGGCACCGGTCACGCCAGAAGTTGAAGCCGGCACCAGCCAGGTCAGCCTGACCGCCGATGGCTCGATCGAAGTGCTGATGCAGTGAATTGATGTGGGCTGAATGAGAAACCGGCGATCAGTGAATGATCGCCGGTTTTTTTGTGCCTGGATTTTGTGGTGAATGTTCCGCCGCCATCGCGAGCAGGCTCACTCCTACAATTTGGAATGCGTTCCCCTGTAGGAGTGAGCCTGCTCGCGATGAACGATAACGCGGTCTCAAGCCTGCGGATCAACCCGATCCAGCGCCCGATTCACCGCCAGCTCAGCGAGCATGATGATCTGCTGAATCGCCAGCGCCGTATTGCGCTGCGGACGACTGAGCTGATCGACGAAATCGCTGGCCATGGTGTTGGCCGAGGCCAGGGATTCACAGGCATGCGCCAGCAGGCTTTCCGTGTCGATGCCCGGATGGACGAGGAACATCGAACTCGGGGGGCGCGGTTTTGTAGCTTCGGGGCTGAGGTAGAAGTCGAGGGCGCGTTTGATCGCTTCGCGGTTTTTTGCGAGGTCTTCGGCGTTGAGGGCTTCGGTGAGTGGGGTTGTTTCTGGGGGTGGATCGGGGACAGGCTTGGACATTGATAGCGTTCCTAATCAAAAGCCATTCACTCGCCGTTTCTCACGCGGCGGAGTGGTGGCAGCAATGTGCGGGGTGAGAAACCGGTAGGAACAAGCCCGGCCGGACCGAAGCCCGCCCGCACACAGCCGCCATAGAACATTGCAGCAGCAGAAATGCCGGCGGCAATTATGGTGGTACTGATTGTGGATTAACAGTTCCTGCGGGTTCTCACACCCGATCGCTGAGTTTTCAGCGACAGCCCAAGGCTAGAGAGCTGGCGTCCGAGGGACAACCTGAAAACTTTGTGGGAAGGTTCTGGTTATTTGACACAGATTTAAACAGCCAAAAGCCAACCCTCACCCTAGCCCTCTCCCGGAGGGAGAGGGGACTGACCGAGGTATTTGGGGGAGCTACGCCGACATGAAATACCGAGTCGAACTCCAATTTTGAAAAGCTCAAAAATCGGCCCCCTCTCCCTCGGGAGAGGGCTGGGCGGGCGGCGTTCCGATGAGGGGCAAATCCACCAAAAAACCAAAGCCGCCCCCCCGCTTTCACCACTCAACAGGATGAGCGTTAGCTCGGCTGCGGCTTTTGATCTGTAAGGCGACGTCGGAAGGCTGAGTGGAGGGATTGATCCGGGGGCGGGAGCGCAGCGACCGTTTGGCGCAGCCAAACACAGCGAGAGGAGGTGCAGCGAAGCAAACCGTAGGCGCTGCCCCCGGATCGATCCCGGAGCGAAGGGACCCCGAGCCCCAGCGAGCGGGCCGAACGCAGGAGCAAGCCTTTTTGGTTACTTTTTCGGCGTCTGGAAAAAGTGACCCGCCGTAAGGGCGGAACCCCAGCCGCCGTTACCGCAGCAACGGATATGCACCCAAAAGCCCCAGATATACCGAGATAGACATCTCAACAGGAAAAACGATATTTCCGAAGTCCCCCAAATCCCCGCTACCCTGAAAACACAACCACCTCCAATCGACCCGGGGACTCCATGCCAAGATCCACCCTCAAACCGCTCCTGATCTCCCTGGCCCTGGCCGCAACCACCCCAATCGCCAATGCCGCCACCACCCTGGTCTACTGCTCCGAAGCCAGCCCGGCAGGCTTCGACCCCAGCCAATACACCAGCGGCACCGACTTCGACGCCTCCGCCGAAACCGTCTTCAACCGCCTCACCCAATTCCAGCGCGGCGGCACCGACATCGAACCCGGCCTGGCGACAAAATGGGACGTCTCCAGCGACGGCCTGCAATACACCTTCCACCTACGGCAAGGCGTGAAATTCCACACAACGGAATATTTCACCCCGACCCGCGACTTCAACGCCGACGACGTACTGTTCACCTTCCAGCGCCTGCTCGACCCCGACAACGCCTTCCGCAAGGCCTACCCCGCCGAGTCCCCGTACTTCACCGACATGGGCCTGAACACCACGATCAAATCGGTAGAAAAAATCGACGATCAGACCGTGCGCTTCAACCTGAACAACGTCGACGCCGCGTTCGTGCAAAACCTCGCCATGAGCGTCGCCTCGGTGCAATCGGCCGAATACGCCGCGCAACTGCTAAAGGAAGGCAAAGCCGCCGACCTCAACCAGAAACCGGTGGGCACCGGCCCGTTCGTATTCAAGCGCTACCAGAAAGACTCACAAATCCGCTACGCCGACAACCCGGCCTACTGGAAACCCGAAGACGTGAAGATCGACAACCTGATCTTCTCGATCACCCCCGACGCCGCCGTACGCCTGCAGAAACTCAAGGCCGGCGAATGCCAGGTCAGCGGCTACCCGCGCCCGGCCGACATCGAAGTGATGCAACAAGACCCGAACCTGCGCGTGCTCAAGCAGCCCGGATTCAACCTCGGCTTCCTCGCCTACAACACCACTCACCCGCCATTGGACCAGCTCAAGGTCCGTCAGGCACTGGACATGGCCATCGACAAACCGGCAATCATCAAAGCCGTTTACCAGAGTGCCGGCCAACTGGCGCAGAACGCCTTGCCGCCGGCGCAATGGTCGTATGACCCGAACATCAAGGACGCGCCATACGACCCGGCGAAAGCCAAGGCGCTACTCAAGGAAGCCGGGGTTGCGCCGGGTACCACCATCAACCTGTGGGCGATGACGGTGCAGCGCGCCTCAAACCCGAATGCACGCATGTCGGCGCAGATGATCCAGCAGGATTGGGAGAAAATCGGCATCAAGGCCAACATCGTCAGCTACGAATGGGGCGAGTACATCAAGCGTGCGAAAAATGGCGAACACGACGCGATGATCTATGGTTGGACAGGTGACAACGGCGACCCGGACAACTGGCTCGGCGTGCTCTACAGCTGCGCGGCAGTCAAGGGCAGCAACTACGCCAAGTGGTGCGACCCGGCCTACGACAAACTGGTGCAGCAGGCCAAGGTGACCACCGACAAGGCGCAACGGGTAAAACTGTATCAACAGGCGCAACTGATCCTTAAACAGCAGGTGCCGATCACCCCGATCGCCAACTCCACGGTGTTCCAGCCGCTGCGCAAGGAAGTGACCGACTTCAAGATCAGTCCGTTTGGCCTTACGCCCTTCTACGGCGTGGGTATAAATAAGTAACACCGAGCCCCAATGCGGCGCGCACAACGTGACCAGCGCACCGTTTTGGGGCTTCGTTTGCACCGTAAAATCCACCCGCAAACGGTCAAATGCGTCAAAAGTTATACAGATGCGACATTAAGGTACGTACGTGCCACCGTTTAACGCTCGCTCACACTCTGGATCTTGCATTGGGTATGGCCCCTGCATAAGTATCCGCAGGCACGACTCACGAGGTCGTACCTCAATATTAAAAAATGACAACAAATCATGAGGCCAACATGCTTAAACACGCGGTCATTCCGTTTTTAGTCGGCGCAGGCTTGTTAGCCTCCGCACCTTTCGCATCCGCTGCGACTAACCTGGTGTTCTGCTCCGAAGGGAGCCCGGCCGGTTTTGATCCAGGCCAGTACACCACCGGAACCGACTTCGACGCCTCAGCCGAAACCATGTTCAACCGCCTGAGCCAGTTCGAGCGTGGCGGCACCGCCGTTATCCCGGGCCTGGCCACCAGCTGGGACATTTCCCCGGACGGCCTGACTTACACCTTCCACTTGCGTGAAGGCGTCAAGTTCCACACCACCCCGTATTTCAAGCCGACTCGTGAGTTCAACGCCGACGACGTGCTGTTCACCTTTAATCGCATGATTAACAAGGATGACCCGTTCCGTAAGGCGTACCCGACCGAATTCCCGTACTTCACCGACATGGGGATGGACACCAACATCACCAAGATCGATAAAGTCGACGACCACACCGTTAAATTCACGCTGAAAGAAGTCGACGCCGCGTTCATCCAGAACATGGCCATGAGCTTCGCCTCGATCCAGTCCGCCGAGTACGCTGCCCAGCTGCTCAAGGAAGGCAAGGCTGCCGACATCAACCAGAAGCCGATCGGCACTGGCCCGTTCGTGTTCAAGAGCTACCAGAAAGACTCGAACATCCGCTACACCGGCAACAAGGATTACTGGAAGCCTGAGGACGTGAAGATCGACAACCTGATCTTCGCCATCACCACCGACCCGTCGGTACGTATCCAGAAACTGAAAAAGAACGAGTGCCAGGTCACCCTGTTCCCGCGTCCGGCGGATCTCGCGGCGCTGAAGGCCGACAAAACCCTGAAGATGCCTGACCAGGCCGGTTTCAACCTGGGCTACATCGCCTACAACGTGATGGACAAGGTCAAGGGCAGCAACGAGGCTAACCCGCTGGCTGACCTGCGCGTACGTCAGGCGCTGGACATGGCGGTGAACAAGCCGCAGATCATCGATTCGGTTTACCAGGGCGCCGGCCAGCTGGCCGTCAACGCCATGCCACCGACCCAGTGGTCCTACGACACCACCATCAAGGACGCCAAGTACGATCCTGAAAAAGCCAAGCAACTGCTCAAGGAAGCTGGCGTCAAGGAAGGTACCGAGATCGTTCTGTGGGCGATGCCGGTGCAGCGTCCGTACAACCCGAACGCCAAGCTGATGGCTGAAATGCTTCAGTCCGACTGGAAGAAGATCGGCCTGAACGTGAAGATCACCAGCTACGAGTGGGGCGAGTACATCAAGCGTTCCAAAGGTGGCGAGAACCAGGCCATGATCATTGGCTGGAGCGGTGACAATGGTGACCCGGACAACTGGCTGAACGTGCTGTTCGGCTGCGACTCGCTCAGCGGCAACAACTTCTCCAAGTGGTGCGACAAGAAGTTCGACGGTCTCGTCAAGGAAGCCAAGCGCACGACCGACCAGGCCAAGCGCACCGAACTGTACAAACAGGCGCAACACGTCCTCAAAGATGCAGTCCCAATGACACCTATCGCTCACTCGACGGTGTATCAACCCATGCGCGCCAACGTGCAGGACTTCAAGATCAGCCCATTCGGCTTGAACTCCTTCTACGGCGTCAGCGTCAGCAATTAAAAACAGACAGCGGCGACGTTTCAGGCGGCGCCGCTGTTTTTTTCTGCCGACTAGCCAGGAATTTGCCTACAGCCATTTCCACCTTGCTCTAACAGGGTGGTACATGACGTGTTGCCTTTTCCTACGAGTCTTTAGGACTCAGCGCATTTACTGCCAGACCCACGGCCCCTACCGTCGGGTTCTGACCAGTTTCTGCGTGGGCCACCGGCTTGCTGTACGTACTGGATTGAGCTCAATGCCACCTCAGCGTCCCTGGACGGGACCGCGGTGCATTGAACAACACTACAAAAAAGAGGGAGCGTCATGCGCCATACCTTGGTTTTTTCCGCACTGCTGGGCGCCGGCCTGTTGGCCGCCACGTCCGCCAGTTACGCCGCCAGCAACAGCCTGGTGTTCTGCTCCGAAGGCAGCCCGGCGGGTTTTGATACCGCGCAATACACGACGGCCACCGATAACGATGCCGCCGAGCCGCTGTACAACCGCCTGGTCGAGTTTGAAAAAGGCGCGACCAACGTCGTACCGGGACTGGCAACCAAGTGGGATATTTCCGAGGATGGTCTCAAGTACACCTTTCACCTGCGTGAAGGTGTGAAATTTCATACAACGCCGTACTTCAAACCGACGCGCGATTTCAACGCCGACGACGTGCTGTTCACGTTTAACCGCATGCTCGATCCGCAACAGCCATTCCGTAAGGCTTATCCGACCGAATTCCCGTATTTCAACGGGATGAGCCTGAACAAGAACATTGCCAAGGTCGAAAAGACCGGGCCGCTGACCGTGGAATTCACGCTCAACAGCGTCGACGCCGCGTTCATCCAGAACATCGCCATGAGCTTCGCTGCCATCCTGTCCGCCGAATACGCCGACAAGCTGCTGGCCGAAGGCAAGCCGAGCGACATCAACCAGAAGCCGGTCGGCACCGGGCCGTTCGTGTTCAAGAGCTATCAGAAAGACTCGAATATCCGTTACACCGGTAACGAGCACTACTGGGACCCGAGCCGGGTCAAGCTGAAGAACCTGATCTTCGCGATCAACACCGACGCTTCGGTGCGCGTGCAGAAACTCAAGGCCGGCGAATGCCAGATCACTCTGCACCCGCGCCCTGCCGATGTTGAAGCGCTGAAGGCCGATCCGAAACTGCAGCTGATCTCCAAGCCGGGCTTCAACCTCGGCTACATCGCCTACAACGTGCGCCACAAGCCCTTCGACCAGCTCGAAGTACGTCAGGCGCTGGACATGGCGGTGAATAAACAGGGGATTCTCAACGCTGTTTATCAAGGCGCCGGGCAACTGGCGGTCAACGCCATGCCACCGACCCAATGGTCCTACGATGACAGCATCAAAGACGCCGCCTACAACCCGGAAAAAGCCCGCGAGCTGCTCAAGGCTGCCGGCGTGAAAGAAGGCACCGAGATCACCCTGTGGGCGATGCCGGTACAGCGTCCATACAACCCGAACGCCAAACTGATGGCCGAAATGCTCCAGGCAGACTGGGCGAAAATCGGTCTGAAAGTGAAGATCGTCAGCTACGAATGGGGCGAGTACATCAAGCGCACCAAGAATGGCGAGCACGATATCAGCCTGATCGGCTGGACCGGCGACAACGGGGACCCGGACAACTGGCTGGGCACCCTGTACAGCTGCGACGCGATTGGCGGCAACAACTACTCCATGTGGTGCGACCCGGCTTACGACAAGCTGATCAAAGAGGCCAAGGTCGTCACCGACCGCGACCAGCGCACCGTGCTCTACAAACAGGCGCAGCAGTTGCTCAAGCAGCAAGTGCCGATCACGCCTGTCGCCCACTCGACGGTCAACCAGCCGTTAAGCGCCCGGGTTGAAGGCTTCAAGGTCAGCCCCTTCGGTCGCAATGTGTTCTCGGGCGTCAGTATCGATTAACCCAACCGATTAGCCGCAACGCTGAGGGGGCTGTCTATCCCCCTCACGCAAGCGCTTTGCCGAAATTCGCCAATCAGGCCTTTTGCAAACGTTTGCGATGTGTGAAATGAGTTCTAAACCAATAACCGGCCCACCCAAAAAAGCCGGCATAAAAAGAAAGTAAAGGAGCTTCACCCATGAAACTGAGCAGCACCGCGATACTGGCCCTGGCCATCAGCAGCATCACCGCTACGGCGTACGCAGAACCTGCAAGTCAGGAATTCGTACCGACCACCCTGGCCGGCAGCAGCGCCCAAAGCGAGGCCAAAGGCTTTATCGATGGACAAAGCCTGGGCGGCACCACCCGTAACTGGTACGCCAATGAACTGCGTCGTCGCGACGACACTTTCAGCTACGTGAAAAACAGCGACAAGAATACTTCGCCAGTGGTCCGGACCAAGACCCCGCGCCGTATCAACTGGGTTCAAGGCACCATCGTCAACTACACCTCGGGCTTCACCCAAGGCACCGTTGGCGTGAGCACTGAAGTCGCCGCCTACAACGCCATCGTTCTGGACCGTGACCGCAAGGACATCGCCGGCGGCTCCAACCGCACCCTGGCGCACTCCGACGGCGATGCTGTTGACCAGTGGAGCAAACTGGGTCTGGCCAACGTCAAGTTCCGTGTTTCCAACACCACGCTGACCGCGGGTCGTCAGAACTTCAGCACCCCGATCGTCGACGTCATCGGCAACCGTCCGCTGCCTTCGAGCTTCGAAGGTATCAGCCTGCACAGCGAAGAATTCAACAACCTGTCGTTCGATCTGGCCGGTTTTGACCGTGTTTCGCCGCGTACCGAGCAGAGCCTGTCGAAGTTCCGCACCGAGTACTCGGCCACTGGCGTTGAAACCGACAAGGTTTACACCGCTGGCGTGAACTACCAGCCTCTGAAGAGCCTGAAAACCAGCCTCTACGTAGCCAACGTCGAAGACTTCTGGAACCAGTACTACTTCGGCGGCACCCACGAATTGGGTGATAGCCAGGTACTAAGCCTGACCACCGGTCTGAACTACTACAAGACCGTCGACGAAGGCAAAAAGTTGATGGGCAACATCGACAACGACACCTACTCGCTGTCGTTCGGCCTGACTCACCAGGCCCACAGCCTGACCTTCTCGTACCAGCAAGTGAACGGTGACGAGTACTTCGACTACCTGCACGAAACCAACGGCATCTACCTGGCCAACTCCCTGCTGTCGGACTTCAACGGCCCGAACGAGAAATCCTTCCAGATCGCCTATGGCATCAACATGGCCGAATACGGCGTGCCAGGCCTGAAGTTCAACATCTATCAGGCTCGCGGCTGGGGCATCGACGGGACTCACTACACCGGTACTGCCTACACCGTCCCAGGTGACAAGCGCGGCGACCTGAGCCTGATGGACGGCGAAAGCCACTACGAATACGGCATCGGCGCCTCTTACGCTGTGCAGAGCGGCCCTCTGAAGGCCACCGCGATTCGCGCGACTTACACCACTCACCGCGCGAGCGAGCACCAGGCTGACGGCAACATCAACGAGTTCCGTCTCGTGACCACCATCCCGTTCAACATCCTGTAAAAACCGCCAACCGACGGCTGACTCATGACGAGTCGGCCGTTCGGTTTTTTGTCTTCAACCGATTGCAGAGGGTTATCGATGAAAATGCTTCCCCTACGTGCGGCCGTCGCTGCCGCGTTGTTGAGCGCCGCCATCGGCGTCTCGGCCAAACCCTTGGTGGTCTGCACCGAAGCCAGTCCGGAAGGCTTCGACATGGTCCAGTACACAACTGCAGTCACTGCCGATGCGGTGGCCGAAACGATCTTCAACCGCCTGGCCGACTTCAAGCCCGGCACCACCGAAGTGATTCCGGCACTGGCCGAATCCTGGGACATCAGTGAAGACGGCCTGACCTACACGTTCCACCTGCGCAAAGGCGTCAAGTTTCACACCACCGAATACTTCAAGCCGACCCGCGACATGAACGCCGACGACGTGGTCTGGAGCTTCCAGCGTCAGCTGGACCCGAATCACCCGTGGCACAAACTGTCGAGCGTGGGCTTCCCGTACTTTGAAAGCATGGGCTTCAAGGAACTGCTCAAAAGCGTAGAGAAAGTCGACGACAACACGGTCAAGTTCACCCTGACCCGCCGCGAAGCGCCGTTCCTGGCCGACATCGCCATGGCGTTCTCCTCGATCTACCCGGCCGAATACGCCGACCAGTTGCTCAAGTCTGGCAAAACTGCCGACCTGAACAGCAAGCCGATCGGCACCGGTCCGTTTATCTTCCAGCGCTACGCCAAGGATGCGCAGGTGCGCTTCAAGGCCAACCCGGACTACTTCCGTGGCAAGGCCCCGGCTGACGCGCTGATCCTGGCGATTGCCACCGACAACAACGTGCGCCTGCAGAAGCTCAAGGCCAACGAGTGCCAGATCGCGCTGTATCCGAAACCGGATGACATCCCGAGCATCAAGAAAGACAGCAACCTGAAAGTCGACGAGATGGACGCGATGACCGTCTCGTACATCGCCATGAACACCCAGCACAAATACATGAGCGACGTGCGCGTGCGTAAGGCCATCGACATCGCGTTCGACAAGGAAGCCTACGTCAACGCGCTGTTCGGCAAAGGCAACGCCAGCGTGGCGGTCAACCCGTACCCGCCGACGCTGCTGGGCTACAACCACGACCTGAAGAACCCGCCACGCGATCTGGACAAGGCACGCGCCCTGCTCAAGGAAGCCGGGGTTCCGGAAGGCACCGTGTTTACCCTGTTTACCCGTAACGGTGGCGGCCCGACCAACCCGAACCCGATGCTGGGCGCGCAGATGATGCAGGCTGACCTGGCCAAGGTCGGAATCAAGATCGACATCCGCGTCATGGAATGGGGCGAAATGCTCAAACGCGCCAAGGCCGGCGAGCACGACATGGTGTCGGCCGGATGGGCGGGCGACAACGGCGACCCGGATAACTTCCTGACGCCTATGCTCAGTTGCGAAGCAGCCAAGAACGGCGAAAACTACGCGCGCTGGTGCAACGAGAAATTCCAGACCCTGCTCGACGAAGCACGGGCTAAAGTAGATCCGGCCGAACGCGCCAAACTCTACGAACAGGCCCAGGTGCTGTTTAATCAGGACCAACCGTGGATCAGCATGGCCCACACCCGGATGTTTACCGCAATGCGCAACAACGTAGAGGGTTATCACATCAGCCCTCTCACAACCAATAACTTCGCCACTACCCAGGTGAAGTAGATAAGAAACTCCCGGCCTCCCTGATCCCAGGGTCGCCGGGCACGCCTAACCGGCTGATGAGGTACCACACAAGATGTTTAGTTTTATTGCCCGCCGACTGGGGTTGTTGATCCCCACGTTTTTCGGCATCACCTTGCTGACTTTCGCGTTGATTCGCATGATTCCGGGCGACCCCGTGGAAGTGATGATGGGCGAACGTCGGGTCGACCCCGAAATGCACGCTCAGGCAATGGAACGCCTAGGTCTGAACAAACCGCTGTATGCCCAGTACCTGGACTACATCGGCAAACTGGCCCACGGCGATCTCGGCGAATCCCTGCGTACGCGTGAGAGCGTATGGACCGAGTTCACCTCCCTCTTCCCGGCGACCCTGGAACTGTCCATGGCCGCCCTGCTGTTTGCCGGCATCCTCGGTCTTCTGGCCGGGGTGATCGCGGCGCTCAAGCGAGGATCCCTGTTCGACCACGGGGTGATGGGCATCTCCCTGGCGGGGTATTCGATGCCGATCTTCTGGTGGGGCCTGATCCTGATCATGTTCTTCTCGGTGAGCCTGGGCTGGACCCCGGTTTCCGGGCGGATTGACCTGCTCTACGACATCGAGCCGCGCACCGGTTTCATGCTGATCGACACGCTGCTGGCCGATGACATGGGCGCATTCCTCGACGCCCTGCATCACCTGATCCTGCCGGCCATCGTGCTCGGCACCATTCCGCTGGCGGTGATCGCGCGGATGACCCGTTCGTCGATGCTCGAAGTGCTGCGTGAAGACTACATCCGCACCGCCAAGGCCAAAGGCCTGTCGCCCTCGCGCGTGGTGTTCGTGCACGGCCTGCGCAACGCGCTGATTCCGGTGCTGACCGTGGTCGGCCTGCAAGTCGGCACCCTGCTGGCCGGTGCAGTCCTGACCGAAACCATTTTCTCCTGGCCCGGCATCGGTAAATGGCTGATCGAAGCCATCGGCGCCCGGGACTACCCGGTTGTGCAAAACGGCATCCTGTTAATCGCCTGCCTGGTGATTCTGGTCAACTTCGTAGTGGACATCCTCTACGGCTTTGCCAACCCACGCATCCGTCATCAGCGCTGAGGTCCATACCATGAGCACTCCAACATCCTCAGTAGCCACTTCCGCTCCAAACGCGGATCAAAGCCTGCTGTACCCGTCACCGTACAAAGAATTCTGGCAAGCCTTTTCCAAGAACAAGGGCGCGGTTGCCGGCCTGCTGTTCATGCTGCTGGTGATTTTCTGCGCGATCTTCGCGCCGTGGGTCGCCCCGCATAACCCGAGCGAGCAATACCGGGACTTCCTGCTGACGCCACCGGCGTGGCTCGAAGGCGGGCAGATGCAATTCCTGCTCGGCACCGATGAACTGGGTCGCGACCTGCTGTCAAGGCTGATCCAGGGTTCGCGCCTGTCGCTGCTGATCGGTCTGTCGTCGGTGGTGATGTCGCTGATCCCGGGGATCCTGCTGGGTCTGTTCGCCGGTTTCTTCCCGAAAATGATCGGCCCGACCATCATGCGTCTGATGGACATCATGCTGGCCCTGCCGTCCCTGCTGCTGGCTGTGGCGATCGTCGCCATCCTCGGCCCTGGCCTGATCAACACCGTGATCGCCATTGCTGTGGTATCGCTGCCGTCCTACGTGCGTCTGACCCGTGCTGCGGTAATGGGCGAACTGAACCGCGACTACGTGACCGCCGCGCGTCTGGCCGGTGCCGGTCTGCCACGTCTGATGTTCATCACCGTGCTGCCCAACTGCATGGCGCCGCTGATCGTGCAGGCCACCCTGAGCTTCTCCTCGGCGATTCTCGATGCCGCCGCCCTGGGCTTCCTCGGCCTTGGCGTACAACCGCCAACCCCTGAATGGGGCACCATGCTGGCCTCGGCCCGCGATTACATCGAACGCGCCTGGTGGGTCGTGAGTCTGCCTGGTTTGACCATTTTGCTCAGCGTGCTGGCAATCAACTTGATGGGCGACGGTCTGCGCGATGCGCTGGACCCGAAACTCAAGAACGCCGCCTGAGGAGATTCCCATGTCACTGCTAGAAATCAAGAATCTCAACGTTCGCTTCGGCGACAAAACCGCGACACCCGTTGTCGATGGCCTCGACCTGAAAGTCGACAAAGGCGAAGTCCTGGCGATCGTAGGCGAATCGGGTTCGGGTAAATCCGTGACCATGATGGCGCTGATGGGCCTGATCGAGCATCCCGGCATCGTCACCGCCGACTCGCTCAGCTTTGACGGCAAAGACATGCTCAAGCTGAGCAATCGTCAGCGTCGGCAAATCGTTGGCAAAGACCTGTCGATGGTGTTCCAGGACCCGATGACCGCGCTCAACCCGAGCTACACCGTTGGCTTCCAGATCGAAGAAGTGCTGCGGCTGCACCTGAAAATGTCCGGCAAGCAGGCGCGCAAACGCGCCATCGAACTGCTGGAAAAAGTGGAGATCCCGGGCGCCGCCAGCCGTATGGACGCCTACCCGCACCAACTGTCCGGCGGTATGAGCCAGCGTGTCGCAATCGCCATGGCGATTGCCGGCGAGCCGAAACTGCTGATCGCCGACGAACCGACCACGGCACTCGACGTAACCATTCAGGCACAGATCATGGATCTGCTGCTGGCGTTGCAGAAAGAACAGAACATGGGCCTGGTGCTGATCACTCACGACCTCGCGGTCGTGGCCGAAACCGCTCAGCGCGTCTGTGTGATGTACGCAGGCCAGGCTGTTGAAGTCGGTCAGGTGCCGCAACTGTTCGACATCCCGGCGCACCCGTACAGCGAAGCGCTGCTCAAGGCGATTCCGGAACACAGCCAGGGCGCCGAGCGTCTGGCGACACTGCCGGGCATCGTCCCGGGCCGTTATGACCGCCCGCAGGGTTGCCTGCTGTCGCCGCGCTGCCCGTACGTGCAGGACACCTGCCGCGCGCAGCGTCCGGCCCTTGATCCGAAAAGCAACAGCCTCGCGCGCTGCTTCTTCCCGCTGAACCAGGAGGTGGCGTAATGGCCGTCGTACTTACCGCCCGCGACCTGACCCGTCACTACGAAGTATCCCGTGGCCTGTTCAAGGGGCACGCCACCGTACGCGCGCTCAACGGCGTGTCGTTCGAACTGGAAGCCGGCAAGACCCTCGCCGTAGTCGGCGAATCGGGCTGCGGCAAATCCACCCTCGCCCGCGCCCTGACCCTGATTGAAGAGCCGTCGTCCGGTTCGTTGAAAATCGCCGGCCAGGAAGTGGCTGGCGCCGACAAGGCCCAGCGCAAACAACTGCGCAAAGACGTGCAGATGGTATTCCAGAGCCCGTACGCGTCGTTGAACCCACGGCAGAAAGTCGGAGACCAACTCGGCGAGCCGCTGCTGATCAACACCAACCTGTCCGCCGCTGAACGCCGCGAAAAAGTCCAGGCGATGATGAAGCAGGTCGGCTTGCGTCCCGAGCACTACCAGCGCTATCCGCACATGTTCTCCGGCGGTCAGCGCCAGCGGATCGCTCTCGCCCGGGCGATGATGCTGCAACCGAAAGTGCTGGTGGCGGATGAGCCTACCTCGGCACTGGACGTGTCGATTCAGGCCCAGGTGCTGAACCTGTTCATGGATCTGCAGCAAGAGTTCAACACGGCGTACGTGTTCATCTCGCACAACCTGGCGGTGGTGCAACATGTGGCCGATGACGTGATGGTGATGTACCTCGGTCGCCCGGTGGAAATGGGCCCGAAAGACGCTATCTACGAACGTCCGCTGCACCCGTACACCCAGGCGTTGCTGTCGGCGACCCCGACCATTCACCCGGACCCGAACAAGCCGAAAATCAAGATCGTCGGCGAATTGCCCAACCCGCTGAACCCGCCACCGGGCTGCGCGTTCCACAAGCGCTGCCCGTACGCGACCGAGCGTTGCAGCACTGAAGAGCCGTTGTTGCGTGAATTGGATAATCGCCAGGTGGCCTGCCACTACGCCGAGCAATTTCTCGACGGCGCCGCCTGATTAACGGCGGACGAAATTGTGGGAGCGGGCTTGCTCGCGAATGCGGTGTGACAGTCACTGATAATGGTGACTGACTCACTGCTTTCGAGAGCAAGCCTCCTCCCACAGGGAACTTGAGTTGTCGCTAAAGCGTTAACCAAACCCCTTCTCCCCCGATTGCGCATCAGTCGGGGAAGAAGGGGTTTTCTTTTGCCGGCGATTTACGACTGGCTGTCGCCTTCGTCATCGTCAGTGTCCGGCTCGTCAGTGGTCGAGTCGTCATCATCCTTGCTGCCGCCCTGATCCTGATCGCCCGGTTCGGATTCCGACTTGGCCAGCATGACCACACCGGCTTGTCCGTGGGCTGCGTTAAACCCCTGTGATGGTGTGGCAGAACTTGCCCACGCCGCCGTAGTGCCAAGCGTCAACATCACCAAAACCTTAAGCAACAGCACAATGCGTTGAAAAATGCTCATAGCCATTTCCATCCTTTCGTGGTTGAAGCCTGGGGTGCCGATCCGGCGCTGAATGAAATCTAGTTCCGATCAGTCCGGTTCACCAGATAGGACGCTGACCAACCCCGGGAAATGCCCCGGTACGGCAGATCACTTGTGAATAACCGCTATAACCGAATCAGCTAAGCGAGGCCGTGCGTTTGCTGGTGGCCAGCACTTTGGCCTGGGTCGATGAGCGCGTCGCCAGGCAGATCAGCGGCAAGGTCAACAACGCCAGTGTCGCGCTTGCAAGCCATACACTGTGGCCGCCGAAGCGACCATACAACTGACCACTCAACACCGGCGACAGCAATGCACTGGCGCTCCAGCTCATGAAAAACAGGCCGAAATACTGGCCGCTTTTGCCGCCCTGCGCATGCCGCATGACCAGCACATTCATCGGCGGCATGAAAAAAGCTTCACCCAACGTCCAGATCACCGTCGACAAACACACGTAAAACAGCCCCGAACCAAACGGCAGCATTCCCAACCCGACCGCCAGCAACACACAACCCGCCAGCAATTGCCGACGCAAGCCCCAGCGCTCGCCCCAATGCGTCAGTGGTATCTGCAGCGCCACCACCAGCATCGCGTTAAGCCCGAACTGCCAGCCGATGGCCTCGGTGCTCAAGTGGTAGTAGTCGCGCAGATAGTTGCCCAGCGTGCTGTAAACCGTGTCGAAGGCCATCCCCAGCAACACGGCCGCACCGAGCAGCCAGAGGAACGCCGCGTCGCGCAACGGTGTGCCCGTGCCAGCCTCGGTCACCTCATCGGGTTCAAGCACCGCACGGCGCCAGGTAGTGCGCACAAACCACAGCAACGCCAGCAACGTCATCGCCGCACTGACAAAAAACACCCAACGGAAATCCGTCTGCGCCAACACCCCGCCCGCCACACCCGCGGCGGCCATGCCAAGGTTACGCGCCACCCGGCTCAAGGCCTGCGCGCGCGAGCGTTGAGAGACTTCGCAGTACTCCATGATCAGGCGTTGGTGCAGGGTGCGAATGGCCCCATCGATCGTCCCGCTGAGCAACAGCAATGCCGCAAGCAACGGCACTTGCGAGACCAGCCCCAGCAGGATCAACACCCACACCGAAACAAAGAACAACCCCGCCGTCAGCCGCGCCGTACGCACATGGTCACTGAGCAAACCACCCAGCATCGAACCGACCAACAACCCGGCACCATAGGCCGACAGCAACCAGCCGACGGTTTCAATCGCCAGCCCCAGCTCCTGACGCAGATACAGCGCCATGAACAACTTGACCATGCTGCTCAGACGATTGATGAACAGCAACGCCGCAAGCACCCAGGCCATCAGACTGAAATAGCCATTGGGGCGCAGCAGATGGATGAGGTTGCGCGTCATTCCATTGACCTCTCAAAGCGACTGGCGTGACCTGGAACACTAACGTCCAGCGCGCCGGTTGTCGCGTTCAAGAACCTTGAGATCTCAAAATACGGATTCGTCCTACAGTCCCTGCAAGGAGCTTCCTTCAGTCGCTCAATTGGATTAGAGAAACTGGTCGGCTGTCAGGCCGCCATCGCCAGCAGGCTGGCTCCTACAGTGGGAATGGGTGCGGTCAGCTGGAGACTGGTCGGCTGTCAGGCAGCCTTCGCGAGCAAGCCCGCTCCCACAGGTTGAAACCGGTGTATTCAGGTAGAGATTGGTCGGCTGTCAGGCCGCCTTCGCGAGCAAGCCCGCTCCCACAGGTTGAACCCGGTGTATTCAGGTAGAAATTGGTCGGCTATCAGGCCGCCATCGCTGGCAAGCCAGCTCCCACAGAAAAAGCTAAAGCCAGGCGCATGCTTTTCACCACTCAAATGGCCGAGTGTCAGCTCGCCGAAAGCTTTTGATCTTGATCCACGGGCGACGTCGGAAGGCTGAGTGGAGGGATTGATCCGGGGGTGGGAGCGCAGCGACCGTTTGGCGAAGCCAAACACAGCGAGAGGAGGTGCAGCGAAGCAAACCGGAGGCGCTGCGCCCGGATCAATCCCGGAGCGAAGGGACCCCGAGCCCCAGCGAGTGGGCCGAACGTAGGAGCAAGCCTTTTGGGTTACCTTTTCGGCGTTTGGAAAAGGTGACTCGCCGTAAGGGCGAAACCCTAAGTAGCCATTACCGAGAAAACGGATATGTACACAAAAAAACCAAGAACCTGGTCGGCCCAAAGGCCGCCAAGACCAAAGCCCCCAAAAAAAAGCCCCCAAGGCCTACACCTCAGGGGCTTTCGAACAAACCAGCTCAGCGCTTAGTGATGCTCACGCGTCGCACGGAATTTCACATCCGGCCACCGCTCTTCCATCAACGCCAGGTTAACCCGCGTCGGCGCCAGGTAGGTCAGGTGCCCACCGCCATCCAGTGCGAGGTTCTCCACCGCCTTGTTGGAAAACTCCTCAAGCTTCTTCTTGTCACTGCATTCAATCCAGCGCGCGGAGTAAACGGTGATCGGCTCATAAGAGCACTCAACCTTGTATTCCTCCTTCAAGCGGCTCGCTACCACATCAAACTGCAGCACACCGACGGCGCCAAGAATGATGTCGTTGCTGCGCTCCGGGAAGAACACCTGGGTCGCGCCTTCTTCGGCCAACTGCTGCAGACCCTGACGCAACTGCTTGGACTTCAGCGGATCACGCAGACGCACACGACGGAACAGCTCCGGGGCGAAGTGCGGGATACCGGTGAAACCGAGGACTTCACCTTCGCTGAAGGTGTCGCCGATCTGGATCGTGCCGTGGTTATGCAGACCGATGATGTCGCCGGCGTACGCCTCTTCCAGCTGTTCACGCTCGGAGGAGAAGAACGTCAGGGCGTCGCCGATGCGCACGTCCTTGCCGGTACGCACGTGGCGCATCTTCATGCCTTTCTCGTACTTGCCGGAGCAGATACGCATGAAGGCGATGCGGTCGCGGTGCTTCGGGTCCATGTTCGCCTGGATCTTGAAGATGAAGCCCGAGAACTTCTCTTCCACCGGCTCCACGGTACGTTCGTTGGCGACACGGGCCAGCGGACGCGGGGCCCAGTCAACTACAGCGTCGAGCACGTGATCAACACCGAAGTTGCCCAATGCCGTACCGAAGAACACCGGAGTCAGTTGACCGTCGAGGAACTCCTGCTGGTTGAACTCATGGCAGGCGCCCTGCACCAGTTCCAGCTGTTCGAGGAAGCGATCGTACTCGTCGCCCAAGTGCGCGCGCGCCTCGTCGGAGTCGAGCTTCTCGATGATCTTGGTTTCGGTGCGTTCGTGACCGTGACCGGCGGTGTAGACAATGATGTAGTCGTCGGCCAGGTGGTACACGCCCTTGAAGTCGCGGTAGCAACCGATCGGCCAGGTGATCGGCGCTGCCTTGATCTTCAGAACAGCTTCGATTTCGTCGAGCAGTTCGATCGGGTCGCGGATGTCACGGTCGAGTTTGTTGATGAAGCTGACGATCGGCGTGTCACGCAGACGGCAGACGTCCATCAGGGCGATGGTCCGTGGCTCAACGCCTTTACCGCCGTCGAGGACCATCAATGCCGAGTCGACCGCCGTCAGGGTGCGGTAGGTGTCTTCGGAGAAGTCTTCGTGGCCCGGGGTGTCGAGCAGGTTGATCATGTGTTCGCGATACGGGAACTGCATGACCGACGTGGTAATGGAAATACCCCGCTGCTTCTCCATCTCCATCCAGTCGGATGTCGCATGGCGGTCGGATTTACGGGATTTCACCGTACCGGCCACTGCAATCGCCTTGCCCATCAACAGGAGCTTTTCGGTGATCGTGGTTTTACCGGCATCGGGGTGGGAAATAATGGCGAAAGTGCGGCGTTTCGCGACTTCGGCGGCCTGGTTGGTCATGGGAAATCGCCTGGCGGTGATTCAAAAAAGGGCCGCGATTATAGCCCAACTCGATGCAATAACCGAACCGTTGAGCACATTAAGGGTGGCCAAATGCTGCCCCAGATGGGAACCTTTTAAAGCACGGAGACGTCCATCCCCTGTTACGACATTTCGTCAGGGGCTGAAAAATCAGCAAGTTAGCCTGACGAGGCTGCGCTCATGGCTCGCTTTCAGACCGCTTGTTGCCGGTGCTGAAGGAGCTGCTTCTCGCGAACGTTTATTCCCGGCAGCCAAGGCTTGGCATGCCACACGGGAGAGCGTTCGCCGACTATAAAAAAGGAGTCCGCCTGTGGCTATCCGCTATGGCAAAGGGCTGATGGGAGGTGCGGTGGTTATCGCGCTCCTGGCCCTGCTGATCCACTGGATCGGCATCAACACGATCGAACACTACCGCGACGATTTGTTGTTTTACCTGCAAGCTCATCTGATTCTCGTCCTCGCTTCAATGCTGGCCGCCCTGGTCGTGGGCATCCCCGCCGGTATCTTCCTCAGTCGCCCGACCATGGTCGGCCGCGCTGAACGCTTCATGCAGATCTTCAATATCGGCAACACCGTGCCACCGCTGGCCGTACTGGCGATTGCCCTGGGGATTCTCGGCATCGGCAGTGGTCCGGCGATCTTCGCTCTGTTCCTCGCGTCCCTGTTGCCGATCGTGCGCAACACCTACGAAGGCCTGAAAAACGTTCAGGGCTCGCTCAAAGAAGCCGCCGTCGGCATCGGCATGACCCCGCGCCAGGTGCTGTGGAAAGTCGAATTGCCCAACGCCGTGCCGATCATCATCGGTGGCGTGCGCGTGGCACTGGCGATCAACGTCGGCACCGCGCCGCTGGCATTCCTGATCGGCGCCAACAGCCTCGGCAGCCTGATCTTCCCTGGCATCGCCCTGAACAATCAGCCGCAACTGCTGCTCGGCGCCGCGTGCACCGCGCTGCTGGCCCTGCTGCTCGATGGCGTGGTCACCCTCGCCAGCCGTCTCTGGCTGGAACGCGGTTTGCGCCCGTCTTAAGGCTCTTGCGAAGGAATATTTATGAAACGATTTAGCTTGATCTTGAGCTGCCTCCTGCTGTTTGCAGGATTGGCCCAAGCCGCCGAAAAACCAGTGATTCGCCTCGGCGCCCGGGTGTTCACCGAGCAGACCCTGCTCGCGGAAATCACCGCGCAATACCTGCGCAGCAAAGGCTACGACGCGCAGATCACCGGCGGTCTGGGCAGCAATCTCGCCCGCAGCGCCCACGAAAGCGGACAGCTGGACATGCTCTGGGAATACACCGGCGTGTCGCTGGTGGCCTACAACCATGTCACCGAGAAACTCGACAGCGAACAGTCCTACGCCCGGGTCAAAGAACTCGACGCGAAAAAAGGCCTGGTCTGGCTGACCCCGTCGAAATTCAGCAACACCTACGCCCTCGCCCTGCCGAAAAAAGTCGCCGAGGAGTACCCGCAGATCAACACCATCAGCGACCTGAACAAGGTTCTGCGTGATGAAGCCAAGACCAATCACCTGGTGGCGCTGGACACCGAGTTCGCCAACCGCTCCGACGGTCTGGACGGCATGGTCAAGCTCTACGACATGAACCTGACCCGCAAGAACATCCGCCAGATGGACGCCGGGCTGGTCTACACCGCGCTGCGCAATGGCCAGGTGTTTGCCGGTCTGGTCTACACCACCGACGGCCGCCTCAACGCCTTCGGCTTGAAGCTGCTGGAAGACGACAAGCATTACTTCCCCGACTACACCGCCGCGCCGGTGGTGCGTCAGGCCTACCTCGATGCACACCCGCAACTGGCCGAGCAACTCAAGCCGCTGGCGCAACTGTTCGACGACGAAACCATGCGCCAACTCAACGCGCGGGTCGATGTCGATCACGAAAGCCCATCGAAAGTGGCCGCGGATTTCCTGCGCCAGCACCCACTCAATTAAGGAGGAAAAGTCATGGAATTTCTCAACGCCTTTTCCCACCTCGACTGGCAGCAGGTGATGCACCTGACCTGGCAGCACATCACCCTGGTCGGCATCGCGGTAACGCTGGCGATTCTCATCGGTGTGCCGCTGGGCATTCTGATGACGCGCTTCCCGAGCCTCGCCGGTCCCTTGCAGGCCAGCGCCACGGTGCTGCTGACCGTGCCGTCGATTGCCCTGTTCGGCCTGCTGCTGCCGTTCTACTCCAAATTCGGCCAGGGCCTGGGGCCGATGCCGGCGATCACCGCAGTGTTCCTCTATTCGCTGCTGCCGATCATGCGCAACACCTACCTCGCCCTGACCGGCGTCGAACCGGGCATTCGTGAAGCTGCACGCGGCATCGGCATGACCTTCGGCCAGCGCCTGCGCATGGTCGAATTGCCGATTGCGGTGCCGGTGATCCTCGCCGGGGTGCGCACCGCGGTGGTGATGAACATCGGCGTGATGACCATCGCCGCGACCATCGGCGCCGGTGGCCTTGGCGTGCTGATCCTCGCCTCCATCAGCCGCAGCGACATGTCGATGCTGATCGTCGGCGCGCTGCTGGTCAGTCTTCTGGCGATCTTCGCCGACCTTCTCCTGCAGTGGCTGCAACGTACGCTGACTCCAAAAGGACTCCTCAAATGATCGAACTTCAAAACCTCAGCAAGACCTTCCAGAGCAACGGCAAAGATGTCAAAGCCGTGGACTCGGTAAGCCTGACCGTCAATGAAGGCGAAATCTGTGTGTTCCTCGGGCCATCGGGTTGCGGCAAAAGCACCACGCTGAAAATGATCAACCGCCTGATCAAGCCGACCTCGGGCAAGATCCTGATCAACGGCGAAGACACCACCGACCTCGACGAAGTCACCCTGCGCCGCAACATCGGCTACGTGATCCAGCAGATCGGCCTGTTCCCGAACATGACCATCGAAGAGAACATCGTCGTGGTGCCGAAACTGCTCGGCTGGGACAAACAGAAATGCCACGACCGCGCTCGCGAACTGATGAGCATGATCAAACTGGAACCCAAGCAGTATCTGCATCGCTATCCGCGTGAACTGTCCGGCGGCCAGCAACAGCGCATCGGCGTGATCCGCGCACTGGCGGCGGATGCGCCGCTGTTGCTGATGGACGAGCCGTTTGGTGCGGTCGACCCGATCAACCGCGAGATGATCCAGAACGAGTTCTTCGAGATGCAGCGCGCGCTGAACAAGACCGTGATCATGGTCAGCCACGACATCGACGAAGCGATCAAACTCGGTGACAAGATAGCGATCTTCCGCGCCGGCAAACTGCTGCAGATCGACCACCCGGACACCCTGCTCGCACACCCGGCGGACGACTTTGTCAGCAATTTCGTTGGCCAGGACAGCACCCTCAAGCGTCTGCTGCTGGTGAAGGCTGAAGACGCAGCGGACAACGCGCCATCGGTCAGTCCGGAAACCCCGGTGGCCGATGCGCTGGAATTGATGGACGAGCATGACCGCCGCTACGTGGTGGTCACCTGTGCCGAGAACAAGGCGCTGGGTTACGTCCGTCGTCGCGACCTGCACCGCCAGACCGGCACCTGCGCGCAGTACCTGCGTGAGTTCAACGCCACCGCGGCGTACGACGAGCATCTGCGCATCCTGTTGTCGCGCATGTACGAGTTCAACCGTTCGTGGCTGCCGGTGATGGATGCCGAGCGGGTGTTCCTCGGTGAGGTGACGCAGGAGTCGATCGCAGCCTATCTGAGCTCGGGGCGTTCGCGCGGGATGAAGACCAATATCGTCTCGCCGGCTGAGGCTGTAATCGCGTAAAAACTCCAAACCTGTGGGAGCGGGCTTGCTCGCGAATGCGTAGTGGCCGTCGGCGGTGATGTCGGCTGTGAAAATGTCTTCGCGAGCAAGCCCGCTCCCACAGGATTCGTGCAATTTCCTGATGATTCGCAGGGCGGAAAAGAATCTCAACAGCTGCGTTCACAGAACCTCTGCAAACTCCCGCTCCCAAACGGCCAAAATCCCCCTCACATCCACCTCTCGCCGCCAACGTCGCCGATGTTGCGCCGATCACACTTCCCGGCTAATTAGCCGACAAAAGCCGCGAACGTGCAGGTATTTTTAACACATGAAAATTCCCCGGGAACATCTGTCCGTCATATGGGTCGGCTACAAAGAGTGATATCCGCGACGTACGTCAGAAGCGTGCAAAAACGCGACATTTTTAGTTGATCTCAGGCCCCTCACGCCCTAAAGTTCGCGCCGAACGTCCATGCTGGAAACGATCCATCCGGCTCAAGTACTGACGACGTTCGCGCCGAACGTCCATGCTGGAAACGATCCATCCGGCTCAAGTACTGACGACGAGACAGCAAGGCCAAGGGCAGATACGCCCGTGGCCTTTTTGCTTTCGGCGACATGCCTTGGGAAGTAGGCGAACCAAAGTGGGGATACGGAGGACGTTCATTTACACCCATGTTTTTACCCGTTTGCCCATAGGAGCACTCCAGCATGTCGATCCAGGTCGAAGACTATTTCGCGCGCGAAACCTTTCAGAAAATGAAGGCGTTCGCCGACAAACAGGAAACCCCGTTCGTGGTGATCGACACCGCGATGATCGCCCAGGCCTACGATGACCTGCGCGCCGGTTTCGAATTCGCCAAGGTCTACTACGCGGTCAAGGCCAACCCGGCTGTCGAGATCATCGACCTGCTCAAAGAGAAAGGCTCGAGCTTCGACATCGCCTCCATCTATGAGCTGGACAAAGTGCTGAGCCGTGGCGTCAGCCCGGACCAGATCAGCTACGGCAACACCATCAAAAAGTCCAAGGACATCCGCTACTTCTACGAGAAGGGTGTGCGCCTGTTCGCCACCGACTCCGAAGCCGACCTGCGCAACATTGCCAAGGCTGCGCCGGGTGCGAAAGTCTATGTGCGCATCCTCACCGAAGGCTCGACCACCGCTGACTGGCCACTGTCGCGCAAGTTCGGCTGCCAGACCGACATGGCCATGGACCTGCTGATCCTCGCCCGCGACCTGGGCCTGGTGCCGTACGGCATCTCGTTCCACGTCGGTTCGCAACAGCGCGACATCAGTGTCTGGGACGCGGCGATCGCCAAGGTCAAAGTGATCTTCGAGCGCCTGAAAGAAGAAGACGGCATTCATCTGAAGCTGATCAACATGGGCGGTGGCTTCCCGGCCAACTACATCACCCGCACCAATAGCCTGGAAACCTACGCCGAAGAAATCATCCGCTTCCTGAAGGAAGACTTCGGCGATGACCTGCCGGAAATCATTCTGGAACCGGGCCGTTCGTTGATTGCCAACGCGGGCATTCTCGTCAGCGAGGTGGTACTGGTTGCACGTAAATCCCGCACCGCCGTTGAGCGTTGGGTGTATACCGATGTGGGTAAATTCTCCGGACTGATCGAAACCATGGACGAGGCGATCAAGTTCCCGATCTGGACCGAGAAGAAAGGCGAGATGGAAGAAGTGGTCATCGCCGGCCCGACCTGCGACAGCGCCGACATCATGTACGAGAACTACAAGTACGGTCTGCCGCTGAACCTGGCCATTGGTGACCGTCTGTACTGGTTGTCGACCGGTGCGTACACCACCAGTTACAGTGCCGTGGAATTCAATGGCTTCCCGCCGCTGAAATCGTTTTACGTGTAACCCGCTCCAGTTTAAAAAAGGCCCATGCTTTCATGGGCCTTTTTTATTTCCCTCGATTATTAGTCTCGATTATTTAGTTACAGCGACGACCTGCTCGTTCAGAACAAAACTTAATCAGCGGCGACAGTTCGCGCCAATACGAAACATATCAAAAATCACAAATAATAACTAACAACCCGTCACACTCAATACATGTACTTAAATGCCAATTCGAATTTACCCTGAGGACTCAAACCACACCTAAAGGGAATTTAAAGTGCAACCAAGCCAAAACCCGCTTATCACTAAAGACGACGTCAGAAAAATCAAAAACTACGTCTCCGCCACCAAAACATTGCCACGTAACATCGAGGACCTGGAAAAACAATTACAGACAAAACAGACAGGCATTGTCGGGCTCGAGCTGATCGACATTGTCGAACTCTATATATCGATCATCAATAACGCCAGCTCCTGGGCCGATATCGAATACTCGATGAAACGCGTGGCCAGTAGCCTCGCAACTTTCTCGGAGGACCTTGAAAGCTTCGGCCAGGACATTATCAATGCCATCGTGACAATGCCGGGCTACGTCAACTATCTTGGCACCATCGATTCGCTGACCGAGGAAGAAATAAACAAACTTCCGCCATTTGAAATCGGCAAAGAGGAGAAAAACCGCTTTGGCTCCATTCAGGAGTCGCTGGCGTTCATCGCAAGTTCGATCAACCAGAAAAAACTCAGCAGCCAGGACGTCAGCGAGCGTCTGAAATACTTCAAGACTGATCTTAACGAAAAGGTTGCCGTCAATATTGGCAAGAAATTGAAGTTGGCCGGCGATGAGCAAATCAACCAACAGTTGACTGAGCTGAATGCGGCCATCGATCTGGCTCAGCAACGTATTGATGAAAAGGCCAAGGAAACAGAACCCAACTTTTTCGACCACATTCTTGGTTTTATCGTTGCTATCAACGGCAGTCCGTCGGTTTGGTATCAACATCTCGAACGTCAACAATCGATATATTTGAAGCCCTTGCTCGAGCAACGAGAGTTGCTGGCCGCGCAAGTCAAGCAGAAAAATATCCTTGCCGGCACACTCATGGAGTTCCAGGCGGGCCTGGATAGCATGTCGCTATATGTAGAGGGCGCTATCCAGAGCACTTCGCAACTGGAGACACTCTGGATCTCCATTACCGATTACATCAGTTCCTCGCAGAACAAAGTCATGGATATGCACGAGTTTCTGACGCTCAGAAGCTTTGTATCAAGTTTGAACATTGTTCTGAAAAACTGGAAATCAGTGCAAATCAACGCAAACCAGCTTATCAGCGCTTTCGACTAAAAATCACTTAACCAACAAGGAAGAATTATCCATGACAACTGTTTCCTATATGCAACCCGACTTCTCTCGCCTGCAAGAAAGCCGCGAGGCTATCCGCTATCAGGCGATCGTAGGTTCTGCAAATCTTTATATCAAAGCCCTCAGCGATGAGTTGCTCGGTTTGAACGCTGCCATCGGTGAACTGGATCTCCTGGCTGCCAACACCATCACCTCGGCCATTTCGACACTGGAGACTGACGAACTGCACGAAAACCTGCAAGCGCTGGCCAATATCAAGAGTGATGATGCCAACTCTGACGTCGAAAAAGCACGCCAGGTGTATTCGCAGATTGTCATGCAACTGATCAAGTTGAACACCGAGCAAATGACCCGCTTGCACTCGTCACTGCACAACGGTGTGTTTGGTGTGCAGAGCATCACCATCAGTAATAACCGTTTCAGGCTTGAAGAGTTGGCCGTTGCCAAAACCAGTCTGGACCGCGAATACAGTGCAGAAAGTATCCCGCTGGCTCAACTGAAAGACGATGAGGCGGTTCTCAATCTGGCGATCACGGCGTTTGAAAAGCTGACATTCATTGATCGAATCAAACCGTTACTCGCACAACTGAAGGCCATCTTCGGCGGCAAACCAAAAACCCCTGAAAGTGCAGCGCTGGAAGCCGGACTGATTGTAGCCAACAAGTTTCTCGACGAAGCCAACGAGCTGATCAAGTACAACGACCTGATAAAGGCGCGGCAAATCATTCAGACCCGCCTCGCCCAGCGTGAGGAGCGTGTGGCCTCCTTGGCAAAACAACTGCGCGAAAACGACGACAAGACCCGCCAGTTGAACGACACGCAAAAGGTTGTGCCGCATCAGCAAACCTACGTCAGTGAGACCGGCAAACTGACGGACGCGTTATCCGCGTTTCTCGCTGCGGTCATGGCTGCGCCGAACGAAGATGTTCAGCTGCGTGGTGGACGAGTGCTCCAAAACAGCGAGGCCTTGCGCAATTACCTGATCCCGCTACAGGGTCGCTGGTTGCGCGGTTGACTGATGGCGCCTGCCCCTCATGACTGATGGAGGGCAGGCACCTCGGCGTCGAGGGCCGCCAGGCGCTGACGGTACTCGGCGCCCATGGCGCGTATCTGCGGATGCGCGGATGCCAGCAGCGATTCGCCGCTGATGCGCAAGAACTTCGCATTGCCAAGCAACAGCGCCTTGCGCAGCCATTGCAGCGCCTCTTCGATTCGCCCCGCTTGGGCCAGAATCGCGGCGTGACTGAACTGCCCGCGGAAATCGCCGCCCTCGGCAGAGCGTCGATACCAGTCATGTGCCGCTGTCAGATCCCTCGGGCACACCCGCCCTTCTTCCAGATAACGTCCCAACAGGTTCATTGATTTGGCGTGGCCGGCTTCAGCGGCGCGTCGATACAGGTTCAGTGCCTGAAGTTGATCATCAGGAATCCCACGCCCGGTGGCGAGCAGATTGGCCAGGTTGTACATCGCCCAGTCCAGCCCATTATCTGCGGCGACCCGGTAATGCTGCGCGGCAACCGCAGCATTGGCGACACAGCCCCAACCATGCTCATGACAACGACCCAGCATGTTGCGCGCCATCAGATGCCCTTGCCCGGCGGCAATGCCAAACCAGCGTAGCGCCAGCGGCTGATCCTGAGCGATGCCACGGCCATCGAGCAGGATCTGCCCGAGCAGCGCCTGCGCTTCAACAATGCCCTGGCCGGCCGCGAGCAGAATCGCCTGCGCGGCACGGGCCGGGCTTTCTTCAAGCATGGCGTTGAGCTGGGCGCCGTCGAGTACTTCTTCGCGCCGCAGTTGAAAACTCATACCTCGACCCAGCGTCGCAACAGATTGTGATAGGTGCCGGTGAGGCGGATCAGCGACGGGTGATCGGGCATATCTTGAGTGATCTGCTGGATCGCCCCGTCCATCTCGAACAGCAAGGCGCGCTGGCTGTCTTCGCGCACCAGACTTTGCGTCCAGAAGAACGACGCATAACGCGCGCCGCGGGTGACGGCATTGACCTTGTGCAGGCTGGTGCCGGGGTACAGCACCATGTCGCCGGCGGGCAGTTTCACCCGTTGCGTGCCGAAAGTGTCCTGGATCTCCAGCTCGCCGCCGTCGTAATCCTCGGGTTCGCTGAAAAACAGTGTGGCCGACAGATCGGTGCGCACCCGCTCGATGCTGCCTTTGGGCTGACGCACGGCGTTGTCGATGTGAAAGTCGAAACTACCGCCCGCCGTGTAGCAGTTGAGTAACGGCGGGAATACTTTGTGCGGCAGCGCGGCCGACATGAACAGCGGATTTTTCCACAGCCGCTCGAGCATCGCTGCGCCGATTTCTTTGGCCAGTGGGTGGCCTTCCGGCAGTTGCAGATTGTGCTTGGCCTTGGCCGACTGATAGCCGGCGGTGATCTTGCCATCGGCCCAATCCGCCTGCTCCAGCGCCTCGCGGATGCGCTGCACTTCTGCTTTGGCGAACAGGCCGGGGATGTGCAGCAGCATGGCGATCGTACCTGATGGTAAAGGGGTGCCAATGGTATTGATTCTTATTGGCCGTGTAAAACCCGCACGACGGATGAATCGGCAAAAACCGTAAGGTTAAATTGTAAAGAATGTAAATTCGTCGCGAATAACAATGTTTCGCAATTGATACGAATACCTGTTTACCCTATATTCCGCGACCTCAAATCCTTGGGGAGGGGAATAAAAATGTCACGTCAACAGGTTCAATTGCCGGTCAGTTCACCACGTTTGCTTGCTTCGGCCATTGGTGTCGCCATCACCGCCGGCTCTGCTGGGCACATGGTCTTCGCCGCGGAAAAGACCGACAGCAAAGCTTCCGGCAATGCCATCGCTCTGGACGCTACCGCCATCACCGGCGAAGCGCAGGACTCGACGTCCTACCAGGTCGAAAAAGCCTCCTCGCCCAAGTACACCGCGCCGCTGGTCGACACGCCGCGCTCGGTCACCGTCATTCCGCAACAAGTCCTGAAAGACACCGGCGCCCTGAACATGCAGGACGCGCTGCGCACCGTGCCGGGCATCACCTTCGGTGCCGGTGAAGGCGGCAACCCGCAGGGCGATCGTCCGTTCATTCGTGGTTTCGACGCCCAGGGCGACACCTACCTCGACGGCGTGCGCGACACCGGTTCGCAGAGTCGCGAAATCTTCGCCGTGGAAAACATTGAAGTCAGCAAAGGCCCGAACTCCGCCATCGGCGGTCGTGGCGCAGCCGGCGGCAGCATCAACCTGGTGAGCAAGAAAGCGCACCTGGGCAATTCGTTTGATGGTGGTTTCACCTGGGGTTCCGACCAGACCCAGCGTTACACCCTGGACGGCAACTACCAGTTCAGCGACACCGCTGCCGGCCGCCTGAACCTGATGAGCCACGAGAGCAATGTCGCCGGTCGCGACAAGGTCGACTACGATCGCTGGGGTATCGCGCCGTCCCTGGCGTTTGGCCTGGGTACCGACACCCGCGTCAACCTCGACTACTACCATCTGGAAAGCAACGACACCCCGGACTCGGGCATTCCTTACACCATCCCGGCCGGTGGTTCGGCGGCACGCACCAAGTCCAACCCGGACAAGCCGTACGCCGGTGGTGATCACAGCAACTTCTACGGTCTGGATCGCGACTTCCGCAAGGGCCGCACCGACACCGCGACCTTCGCCATCGAGCATGACCTGAGCGACTCGCTGACCATCAAGAACACCCTGCGCCACGGCACCAGCATGCAGGATTACATCCTGACTCAGCCGGACGACAGCAAGGGCAACGTCAACAATGGCAGCGTCTGGCGCCGTGCCAACACGCGGGTCAGCAACACCGAGACCACCACCAACCAGACTGATCTGTTCGGCAATTTCTACGTCGCCGGTTTCAAGAACAGCTTCTCCACCGGTGTCGAATACACCCGCGAGGAAGGCCAGAAGTCCTCGTACAACGTCAACACTGACACCACGCCGCGCACCAGCGCCGCGACCACCAATTGCACCCCGTCGATGATTGGCGCATCGAGCGGCTACAACTGCACCTCGCTGTCGAACCCGAACCCGAACGATCCGTGGAACGGCGCGATCTCG
Source organism: Pseudomonas fluorescens (assembly GCF_004683905.1). Taxonomy (NCBI): domain Bacteria; kingdom Pseudomonadati; phylum Pseudomonadota; class Gammaproteobacteria; order Pseudomonadales; family Pseudomonadaceae; genus Pseudomonas; species Pseudomonas fluorescens. Next base: position 926,241 of record NZ_CP038438.1, on the reverse strand, counting down.
CGCAACTACGCCGGCACCGACACCAAGGCCAACACTTACGCGCTGTATGCGTTCGACACCCTGGAGTTGTCCGAGCAGTGGCTGGTGAACATGGGCCTGCGTTACGACCACTTCGACACCGACTACAAGACCTACAACAACGCCGGCACAACCACCTCCAAGGGTGATGACACCAGCGAATTCGTCACCGGTCAGTTCGGCGTGGTCTACAAACCGGCACCGAACGGCAGCATCTACGCCTCCTACGCGACCTCCGCGACGCCACCGGGCAACACCCTCGGTGAAGGCCAGGAAGGCAACCCGCTGGGCGGCACCCCGGATCGCAACGGCAACCTGCTCAAGAGCGACATGGAGCCGGAAACCACCAAGAACTACGAATTCGGCACCAAGTGGGATCTGTTGAACGATCGCCTGTCGCTGACCGCTGACATCTTCCGCACCGAGAAAGAAAACGCTCGCGTACAAGTCGACACCACCTCCTACGAGAACGCCGGCAAGACCCGCGTGCAAGGTATCGAGCTGTCGGCCAGCGGCAAGATCACTGACAAGTGGCAAGTGTTCGCCGGCTACGCCTACATGGACAGCGAACAGGTGGACGGCGGTGACCTGCCGGCCAACAAAATCAACAACGGTAACGAGTTGCCCAACACGCCGAAAAACAGCGCCAGCCTGTGGACCACTTATCAGGTCACACCGAAGCTGACCCTCGGTGGCGGCGCGTTCTACGTCGACGACGTCTACGGCAGCGTGGCCAACACCACGATGGTCGATTCCTATGTACGTTACGACGCGATGGCCGCCTACAAGCTAAGCAAAAACGTCGACCTGCAACTCAACGTGCAGAACCTGACCAACGAAACCTACTACGACAAAGCCTTCTCGACCCACTTCGCCAACCAGGCGGCGGGCCGTACGGCGCTGTTGAGCACCAACTTCCACTTCTGATGGATGCTTTAAATGTGGGAGCGGGCTTGCTCGCGAAGGCGATGTGTCAGTGAAATAGATATCGACTGACACGACGCATTCGGGAGCAAGCCCCCTCCCACAGTTAATGCAATCAGCAGATCCGGCCCCGTTCATTAGATTGAACGGGGCCTTTGTGCGTAATCAAAGAAGCTCTCGACAACCCACGGCATAATGCGCGCCGTGATGACAATTTTCGAACGGACAAGGCGAGCGACGTGTTGAAGAAAACCCTGTTCCAGTTGCACTGGTTTTTCGGCATCACTGCCGGGCTGGTGCTGGCCCTGATGGGCATTACCGGTGCCGCCTATTCGTTCCAGGACGAAATCCTGCGGGCGCTGAACCCGTCGGTGTTGCAGGTGGAAAAACAGGTCGCTGGCGTCCTGCCTCCAGTCGAACTGGTGGAACACATCGAAGCGAACTCCGGCAAGAAAGTCGGGATGCTCTGGGTCGAGACCGACAGCGGCAACGCCGCGCGCGTCTACTTCACCCCGCCCAAAGGCGAACGCCGTGGCGAGATGCGCTACTTCGACCCGTACACCGGCGAGTTCATGGGCGACGCCGTGGGTCAGGACTTCTTCGGCCTGATGCTGCAACTGCACCGCTTTCTCGCCATGGGCGACACCGGGCGCAACATCACCGGCGCCTGCACCCTGATCCTGCTGTTCTTCTGCCTCTCCGGGCTGTACCTGCGCTGGCCACGCCAGTGGAACAGCTGGCGCGTGTGGCTGACCCTCGACTGGAAGAAAAAGGGCCGCAGCTTCAACTGGGATCTGCACTCGGTGGCCGGCACCTGGTGCCTGCTGGTGTATCTGCTGCTGGCGTTGACCGGGTTGTCCTGGTCGTACGAGTGGTACAACAAGGGCCTGACCAGACTGCTTTCCGACGCGCCGCAAAACGAGCGCGTGCGCGGCGGTCGCGGCGCGGCGCCAGAAGGTCCGGCACCGACCGCCGACTATGCGGCGATGTGGAGCAGCATCTACAGCGCTGCCGGCCCGGGCCTGTCGGCCTACAACATCCGCATGCCGCCAGTGGCCGGGCAACCGGCGACCGTGTTCTACCTGCTCGACAGCTCGCCGCATGATCGCGCGCTGAACCAGATCACCCTCGACCCGGCCACCGGCGTGGTCAAACGCGTCGACCGCTACGCTGACAAGAGCTTCAAGGCGCAGCTGTTGACCAGCATTTACGCGCTGCACGTCGGCAGCTATTTCGGCCTCGTCGGACGGATCATCGTCACCCTCGCCGCCGTGTGCATGCCGCTGTTTTTCATCACCGGATGGCTGCTGTATCTGGATCGCCGTCGCAAGAAAAAGCAGATTCAGGACGCACGCAAAGGTCTTCAGGCACCGAACGCAGATACACCGGCATGGCTGGTGGGTTTCGCCAGCCAGAGCGGTTTTGCCGAGCAACTGGCGTGGCAGACCGCCGGGCAATTGCAAGCCGCCGGGTTGCCGGTGAAGGTGCAGCCGCTGGCGAACGTCAGCGCGCAGGATCTGCGTGAATCGAATAACGCTCTGTTCGTGGTCAGCACCTTCGGCGACGGCGAAGCACCGGACAGCGCCCGCGGTTTCGAGCGCAAAGTGCTGAGCAACGCTGCAAGCTTCGACGGCCTGAACTATGCGGTGTTGGGCCTCGGCGACCGCCAGTACCAGAATTTCTGCGGTTTCGCCCGACGCCTGCATCAGTGGCTGGGCGAGCACGGCGGCAAGACCCTGTTCGCCCCGGTCGAAGTCGACAACGGCGACCCGTACGCCCTGCGTCACTGGCAGACTCAACTCGGCCTGATCACTGGACAAGCGCCGGTCGACACCTGGCAAGCGCCGAGCTACGACAACTGGACACTGCTGCGCCGCGAACTGATGAACCCGGACAGCAGCGGTTCGCCGGTGTACCTGTTAGGCCTGAAGGCGCCGAGCACCAGCAGCTGGCTGGCCGGCGATCTGGTGGAAGTGTTGCCGCGCAACTGTGCGTGGGCGATCGAACACTTCCTCGACGGCCTCGGCATTCGTGGCGAAACCACGGTGAAGATCAACGGCCTCGAAGAGCCACTGGAAATCGCCCTCGCCAGCCGCCAGTTGCCCGAGCATCGCGCGCATCTGGTCGGCCTGCATGCACAAGCACTGGTGGATGCGATGGTGCCGCTGGCCATGCGCGAATACTCGATCGCCTCGATTGCCGCCGACGGCGTGCTGGAACTGATCGTGCGTCAGGAACAACACAGCGACGGCAGCCTCGGCATCGGCTCCGGCTGGCTGACCGAACATGCGCCCGTGGGCGGCAGCATCAGCCTGCGCGTGCGGCGCAACAGTGGCTTCCACTTGCCAAACGAACCGGTGCCGATGATTCTGCTGGGCAACGGCACCGGCCTCGCCGGATTGCGCAGCCTGCTCAAAGCACGCATCGCCGACGGTCAGCAGCGTCACTGGCTGCTGTTCGGCGAGCGCAATCGTCAGCACGATTTCCTCTGCCGGGCGGAGCTGGAAGAGTGGTTGATCAATGGTGATCTGGCGCGGCTGGACCTGGCGTTTTCGCGGGATCAGGCGCAAAAGATTTACGTGCAGGATCGCCTGCGCGAATCCGCTGACGAACTGAAGAAATGGCTGGCTGACGGTGCGGTGATCTACATCTGCGGCAGCCTGCAGGGCATGGCCGCCGGCGTCGATCAGGCACTCAACGACATCCTCGGTACCTCCGAAGTCGAACGTCTGATCGAACAGGGCCGCTATCGCCGCGACGTGTACTGACTCAGCCAAAGAGCCCCTCACCCTAACCCTCTCCCGGAGGGAGAGGGGACTGATTGGGGGATGCCGGATAAATACGCCGACCTGAAGGTGATGTACCGAATCCATAATCGACTCGGTCTTTCAGGTCGATGTACAACTCGATACAACTCCGTAGGCTCCCTCTCCCCGAAAAAGAGGGGGGCTGATTGGGGATGCCGAATTACGCCGCTATGAAGGTGATTCACCGAATCCGTAATCGACTCGGTCTTTCAGGTCGATGTACAACTCGATACAACTCCGTAGGCTCCCTCTCCCCGAAAAAGAGGGGGCTGATTGGGGATGCCGAATTACGCCGCTATGAAGGTGATTCACCGAATCCATAATCGACTCGGTCTTTCAGGTCGATGTACAACTCGATACAACTCCGTAGGCTCCCTCTCCCCGAAAAAGAGGGGGGCTGATTGGGGATGCCGAATTACGCCGCTATGAAGGTGATTCACCGAATCCATAATCGACTCGGTCTTTCAGGTCGATGTACAACTCGATACAACTCCGTAGGCTCCCTCTCCCTCCGGGAGAGGGCTGGGGTGAGGGTCCTCGTCTACAGTGAGATTTCCAGCCACTTCACAAGGATCGTGAAGCATGCAAAATCGCCTCACTCTCGCTCAGTTCGCCCGCCAGTTACGCAGCAGCCAAACCGATTGCGAACAATTACTCTGGCAAAAACTTCGTTCACGCCAAGTCGCCAATCTGAAATTCCGCAGGCAGTTTCCATGTCCGCCCTATGTCCTGGATTTTTACTGCGTAGAGCTGAAACTGGCGATTGAGCTGGATGGGGGTCAACACTATGAAATAGCGGGCTTGATCCACGATCAACGTCGGACGCTTTTCCTGGAACGTCAGGGCATTGAAGTTGTGCGATTCAGTAATCTCGAAGTAATGCAGCAGATGGATGATGTACTGGAGCAAATCACAAGAATTGCCGCGAATCGAAAAACACCCTCACCCTCCAAGCGGTCCGACATTTCGGGAGGGCCGGGGTGAGGGTTGTTTTTGATCTTCAAACTGGCTGCAATTTCTGCTCGAAAACCGCTACCCCATTCAAATCCCGCAACACCACACTCATCTCCCCGCTCTGCCCTTCGATGTTCACCTCGCCAAAGAACTGAAAGCCGGCAAACGGTGAAGCGTTCTGCGTGGGTGGGGCCTTCTGGAACACCACTTCCGGGCCGAAGGTCCTGTCCAGCGGATTAGGACCGAAACTCCCGGCATTCAGCGGCCCGGCGACAAACTCCCAGAACGGTTCGAAATCCTGAAACGCCGCGCGATCCGGGTGGTAGTGATGCGCCGCGCAGTAATGCACGTCCGCGGTCAGAAACACAAAATTGCGTACCTGTTGCGCCCGCAGAAAACCGAGCAACTCGGCGACTTCCAGCTCCCGTCCCTGCGCCGGGCCCGGATCACCGTTGGCCACGGCCTCCCAGCGCGCCACACCCGGGCTGACTTCACCGTCGGGCACGCCGAGGCCGATCGGCATGTCGGCGGCGATCACCTTCCACTGCGCCTTGGAGTGCTTCAAGCCACGCTTGAGCCAGTCCAGTTGCTCGCGCCCCAAAAACGGTTTGGCCGCGCCGAGGTTGTCGTCGTTGGCCCCGCGATAACTGCGCATGTCGAGCACGAACACATCGAGCATCGGCCCGTAGCTGAGCTTGCGATAAATCCGTCCGCCGCCGTCTGCCGCCTGCAAACGCATCGGCGAATATTCCAGCCAGGCCTTGCGCGCACGGCCGACCAGGGTGTGGATATCTTTTTCCTGATAACGCTCGTCGAGCTGCTTGCCCGGCGACCAGTTGTTGACCACTTCATGGTCGTCCCACTGCCAGATCTGCGGGACTTCGGCGTTGAAACGGCGGATGTTTTCGTCCATCAGGTTGTAGCGATAATTGCCGCGATAATCGTCAAGGGTCTGCGCGACTTTGCTCTTGGCCTCGGTGGTGAGGTTGCGCCAGATACGTCCACCTTCGGTGGTCAGTTGTGCCGGCACCGGGCCGTCGGCGTAGATGGTGTCGCCGCTGTGGATAAAGAAGTCCGGCAGGCGCAGACGCATGGATTCGTAGATGCGCATGCCGCCGATGTCCGGGTTGATGCCGAAACCCTGGCCGACCGTGTCGCCACTCCAGACGAAACGAATATTGCGCCGCGCCTTCGGAGCGCTGCGCAAATGGCCGAGCCACGGCTCGCTGGCGACGCCGGATTGTGCGTCCTTGAAATACACCCGGTAGAAAATCGCCTGATCAGGGGGCAGCCCGGTGAGTTCGACGCGGGCGGTGAAGTCGGTGCGCGCATCGGCCAGTGGCGAGACTACACGGCGCGGGTGGCGAAACTGGCTACGGGTGTCCCACTCGACCACCATCCGTGCCGGGCGATCGCTGCGGCTCCAGATCATCGCGCGGTCGCCTTGCAGGTCGCCGGACTGCACGCCGTCGGTAAGTTGCGGCCGATCCTTGACCGACGCGATCACCGCCGGCGCCAGCCCCGGCATCAGCAGCCCGGCACCGACCACCTGCATGACCCGCCGACGCCCCGGATTGAAATCGCTCATGCGTGTTCTCCCTGAAAAAAGGAAAACTTAAGCACGGGATGATGAATCCGGCATGACAACACATCCCCCCTGTGGGAGCGGGCTTGCTCGCGAAAGCGGTGTATCAGTTAAAAAGATATCGACTGACACGACGCCTTCGCGAGCAAGCCCGCTCCCACAGGGGTGTTGCAGTGTCAGGCTTTGGCGGGTTCCAGCGCCAGCTCCACCGCTTCCGGACGCTTGACCATCGCATAGACAACAGCAGTCAACAGACTCCCCGCGACAATCGCCAGCAGATACAACAACGCATGATTGATCGCATTGGGGATCGCCAGCACAAACAAGCCACCGTGCGGCGCCATCAGTTTGCAGCCGAAGTACATCGACAACGCGCCAGTCAACGCACCACCGGCGATGCTCGCCGGAATCACCCGAAGCGGGTCTTTCGCGGCAAACGGAATCGCCCCTTCGGAGATGAAACACAGCCCCAGCACCAGCGCCGCTTTACCGGCCTCGCGCTCGGTCTGGGCGAACTTGCGGCGGGCTATGAACGTGGCAATGCCCAGCCCGATTGGCGGCACCATGCCGGCGGCCATGGTCGCGGCCATCGGTGCATAACTCTGCGAAGCCAGCAGCCCCACCGAGAAGGCATACGCGGCTTTGTTGATCGGCCCGCCGAGGTCGACACACATCATGCCGCCGAGCAACACGCCGAGCAGAATCGCGTTGGTGGTGCCCATGCTGTCGAGAAAATGCGTCAGCGCCGCGAGCATCCCGGCGACCGGTTTACCGACCACGTAGATCATCACCAGCCCGGTGAACAGGCTGGCGAACAACGGAATGATCAGAATCGGTTTCAGCGCTTCGAGGCTCTGCGGCAACGCCACATAACGACTGATCAACTTGGCCGCATAACCGGCGATGAAACCGGCGACGATCCCGCCGATGAACCCGGCGCCCAGCGTACTGGCGAGCAAGCCACCAATCATCCCCGGCGCCAGGCCCGGACGGTCGGCTATCGAGTAAGCGATGTAACCGGCGAGCAGCGGCACCATCAGCTTGAACGCGGTTTCGCCGCCGATCTGCATCAGCGCTGCCGCCAGCGTGCCCTCTTCCTTGAACGCGGTGATGCCGAAGACGAACGACAAGGCGATCATCAGACCACCGGCCACCACCATCGGCAGCATGAACGAAACACCGGTCAGCAGGTGTTTGTAAACGCCGGTTTTCTCTTGCTTGGCCGGCGCCTTGCCGTCGCTCGCAGCGCTCTCCACCTGAGCTTCGGCGAGGGCTTTTTTCAGCGTCGCTTCGGATTGCTTGAGGGCAATGCCGGTGCCGCAACGGTAGATTTTCTTGCCGGCAAAACGCTCGGTGGCGACTTCGATGTCGGCCGCCAGCAACACCACGTCAGCCTCGGCAATCGCCGTTGCGCTGAGCGGGGTTTTCGCGCCGACCGAGCCTTGGGTTTCGACGTGCAGTTCATAGCCCAGACGCTTGGCCGTCTGCTGCAACGCCTCGGCCGCCATGAAGGTGTGGGCAACACCCGTCGGGCACGCAGTGATGGCGACGATGCGTGGCGCACGTGGCGCAGCGGCAACCGGGACGGCTTCGCTGGCGAGGTAAACTTCGGCCTCTTGCGCACCACGGCGCAGCACCGCTTCGACATCCTGCAGCGCTTGCGCCGGGGCGATGCGGAACACGCGCTTGCCGACGAAACGGCGCATGTCGACATCACCGGTGGCGACCAGCAACACCCACTCCGCCGCTTCAATGGTGGCAGCCGACAATTCGCGCTCCGGGTGCGCCGCATCGACCACTTCAACGCTGGTGCTCCAGCCCTGACGCTGGGCCGCCGCGTCCAGCAGACGGGCGCACAGCACACTGGTGACCATGCCGTTCGGGCAGGCCGTGACAATGGCTAATTTCATGACAAACCCTCTTATTGTTCTGTCAGGGGACGCACGCGTACGCCCTGTTCGAGCTGCGCCAGTTGCGCCGCATCGTTGATGCCGAAACCGATCTGCGTCACCGCCATCGCGGCAATCGCCGTGGCCGTGCGCAGGGTCTGCTCGGGCGTATCGGCACTGAGCAGACCGTGGAGCATGCCGGCCAGCAACGAGTCACCGGCACCCACTGTGCTGGCGACCGTAACCTTGGGCGGCGTGGCATGCAGCGCCGAGCCGACGCTGAACCAGTTCACACCGTCGGCGCCATGGGAGATCACCACGTGCTCGATACCCTTGGCGTGCAGGCACGCCGCAGCCTGATCTTCGGCGGCGTGCGAGACCACATCGCAATCGAGCGCATCGGCGAGTTCTTCGGTATTCGGCTTGATCAGCCACGGGCGCGCTTCAATGGCCGCGCGCAAGGCGTCACCACTGCTGTCGAGGGCGACTTTCAGGCCGAGACCGTTCAGGCGTTCGATCAACTCACGCAACCACTGCGCACTGACGCCACGCGGCAGACTGCCGGCGACCACCACCGCGTCATGCCCCGGAGCGATCTGCAGCAGACGCTCAAGCAACGCCTGCTGCGCCGTCGCGTCGACCACCGGCCCCGGGCCGTTGATGTCGGTGATGCGCCCGTCGTGCTCGGCGACCTTGATGTTGCTGCGCGTCTCCCCCGGCACGCGAATGAACGCATCGACAAAGCCGCGCTTGGCGAACAGGGTTTCGAAGGCTTGCAGATTGTCTTCGCCGAGAAAGCCGCTGACCGTCAGTTGATGCCCGAGGTCTGCGAGTACCTGGGCGACGTTCACGCCTTTGCCGGCGGCGTGGGTGTGCATCTCGTCGCTGCGGTTGACCTGACCGGCCTCCAGGCGTGGCAGCTCAACCGTGAGGTCCAGCGCCGGGTTGAGGGTCAGGGTGAGAATCTTGGCCATTACAGGGCCTCCACTAATGCACGCACTTCGTTCGCGCTGCCCACGGTGAGGGCTTGTTGAGCAAGGGTTTGCGCCTGGGTCAGGCTGAGTTCGCGGATGCGCGCCTTGACCTCGGCGATGCTGCGCCCGGACACGCTCAGCTCATCGACACCGAGGCCGACCAGCACCGGCACCGCCAGCGGATCTGCCGCCAGCTCGCCGCACACGCCGACCCATTTGCCATGGGTATGCGCGGCGCGCACGGTGATGTCGATCAGTTGCAGCACCGCCGGGTGCAGGCCGTCAGCCTGGGCCGAAAGCGTCGGATGACCACGGTCGATGGCCAGGGTGTATTGCGTCAGGTCGTTGGTACCGACGCTGAAGAAGTCGACTTCCTTGGCCAATACCGGCGCCAGCAATGCAGCGGACGGTACTTCGATCATGATCCCCAGTTGCAAGTCCGCGACCGGGATTTCCAGGCGCAGACGCTCGGTCATGTCGCGGGCCTGACGCCACTCTTCAACACTGCCGACCATCGGGAACATGATCCGCAGCGGACGGTTGTCCGCCGAACGCAGCAAGGCGCGTAGCTGCGCTTCCATGACCTGCGGACGCTGCAAGGTCAGGCGAATGCCGCGCACGCCGAGGAACGGGTTTTCTTCCTTGGCGATCGGCCAATACGGCAGCGGTTTGTCACCGCCGACATCAAGGGTGCGCACCACCAGCGGCCGCCCGGCGAGGCCGTCGAGAACGCGACGGTATTCGGCCTCTTGAGTGGCTTCGTCTGGCGCTTGCGGGTGAGCCATGAAAATCAGTTCGGTGCGCAGCAGACCAATACCTTCGGCGCCCTGCTCGACCGCAGCGGTAACTCCGGCGCTTTCACCGATGTTGGCGAACACTTCCACGGCGTGACCGTCAGTGGTGTGCGCCGGTTGATGACGTTGTTCGGCGGCAGCCTTGAGGCGCTGCTCGCGGGTGTCGCGTTCTTCGGCGGCGCGTTGCAGGGTCGCGGCATCGGCGTCGACGTGCAGGCGACCGCGCTGGCCGTCGAGCAGCAACGGCGTGCCCGGTTCCAGCAGCAACACCGCAGCGCCAGCTCCGACCAGCGCCGGAATGCCCAATGCACGGGCGACGATTGCACTGTGCGCCGTGGCGCCGCCGCGCGCGGTGAGAATCCCTGCAACTCGGGCCGGATCGAGCCGCGCCACGTCGGATGGGCCGACTTCGTCCATCACCAGAATGTATGGCTGCTCCGGCTCATTCGGAGTCTGCACACCACAGAGTTGCGCCAGTACCCGGCGGCCTATGTCCCGCAAATCCGCCGCCCGCTCAGCGAGCAACGCGTCCTGCAGCGATTCCTGTTGTTTGGCCGCTGCTTCAATCACCGCCATCCACGCCGCTTCGGCGCTTTCGCCTTGTTTGAGGCGGGTGTCGACTTCGTCGGTCAGTTCCGGGTCGTCGAGCATTTCCTGGTGGGTGATGAAAATCTCGCGAATCGCCTTGGCCTTGCTGCGTTCGATCAGGCCCTGGATGTCACTGCGCACATCGCTCAGCGCTTGCTTGAGGCGCTCGCGCTCGATGGCGGCGGACTCGCCGCGCAACGGGTAATCGATAGCCTGTTGCACCTGAATATGCGCAGGCCCAATGGCGATGCCCGGTGCCGCCGGGATCGCCTGCAACTGCGCGCCGGACGCCGGGGCGATCAGCACTTCGGCGATATCAGCGATGACTTCGCGTTGCTGACTCACGGCCGGCAACGGTTCGACTTCTTCGCCGAGGCCTTCTTCGATAGCGGCCAGCAATGCAGGCAAGGCGTCAGCAGCGATGCTCGGTTCGGCGATCAACTCCAGCACCTGACCACGACGGGCGCCGAGGCTCAGCAGTTTGCTCAGGCTTTTTACCGACACGGCGCTGTCCGCGCTGTCGACGATGCGCACGCGGATTTCACCGTCGAAACTCTTCGCCAGTTGCGCAAGGATCTTCGCAGGGCGTGCATGCAAACCGTGGGCGTTGGCCAGGGCAATACGTGCGCTCGGCCAATCGGCGGGCAGTTCGCCGCCGAGCACTTCGAGGACTTTACGACTGCTGGTGGCGCGGCCCAATTCATGGCCGCGCCCTTCGATGAGGAGCGCGCACAGACGTTCAAGCAGCGCCTGATGCGCCTCACCCAGACTGGCCAGACAGAACAGACCGCTGAGCGGCTGCCCGAGGTAGCGCATCGGTTTGTCCGGGGTGACGAAGGCCAGGCCCGGACGTTTCACGGTCTGCTCGCTGTGCAGCCACCACAGGCCATCGCCCAGTGGCAGCGCTTCGACTTGTTGCAACACACCGGCAAAACCGTTGCTCACACAATCAGCCTGACGCAACAGACGCGCGCCACGCCAGACCAGTTCTTCGAAATCGTCAGCCGACACGCCGAGGCCGATCATCTGCGCATCCAGCGCCAGTTCCTGTGGCGCGCCTTGCAGCAATTTCAGCAGCGCCTCGGGAGAACTGGCGCGACGCAGGGCCTGACCCAGATCGGTCTCGCCCAGGGCGCGGGTCAGCAACTGCAGCAGACGCAGGTGTTCGTCGGATTTGGCGGCGATGCCGATCGCCAGATAAACGATCTGGCCGTCGCCCCAGTCCACGCCCTCGGGAAACTGCATCAGCCGCACGCCGGTGGCGAACACCTGATCGCGGGTCTCGGGCGTACCGTGAGGGATGGCGATACCCTGGCCGAGAAAGGTCGAGCCCTGGGCTTCCCGGGCCTGCAATCCAGCGAGGTAGCCATCGGCGACCAGGCCATCGGCCACCAGATGATGGGCAAGCAATTGCAGGGCGGCGGGTTTATCCACAGCCGATTGGCCCATGGATATCTGCTCTATAGTGAGCTCGAGCATGCGATCTCCTTTTTGGCACATGGATGCGCCAGGATATTGTTTTGAATGGTCACAGCTTAGGCGCTGGTCAGCCTGCTTTTCAGCGGCAGTTTTGGCGGTTTCACGGCAGAACCGGCCAAAGGCGTCTAAAACGTAGAAAATACGCTTGCTGAAACGTTTAATCTAGATTGATCGGCACGTTACTCGATAATGTCTCATCCTTGAAGTCCAACTTGTCGGATGCGCTGCGACAATAGTCGTCTGCCCGAATCGGTTAGGATTGGCGAAAATGTGGCGGCAAGCTCGAAAAAACAAGGAAATCCCGGGTTGAAACTCAGTGATATCGCGCGGTTGGCCGGAGTGTCCGTGACCACCGCCAGCTACGTCATCAACGGCAAGGCCGAACAGCAACGCATCAGCAACGCCACGGTCGAGCGGGTGCGTGCGGTCGTCGAACAGCACGGCTTCACCCCCAACCCGCAAGCGGCCGGGTTGCGCAGTCGGCACACGCGCACGTTGGGTTTTATTCTGCCGGACCTGGAAAACCCCAGTTACGCGCGGATCGCCAAACTGCTGGAGCAAGGCGCGCGGGCGCGTGGCTATCAGTTGCTGATTGCCAGCTCCGACGATGCGCCGGACAGCGAGCGCCAGTTGCTGCAACTGTTCAAGGCGCGCCGCTGCGATGCGCTGATCGTCGCCAGTTGCCTGCCGGCCGGTGACGACAGCTATCGCCAGTTGCAGGCCAAGGGCTTGCCGATCATCGCCATCGACCGGGTCATGGAACCCGAGCACTTCTGCTCGGTGATCAGTGATGACCGCGAAGCCAGCCTGCACCTGACCCAGAGCCTGCTCGATCCGCAGCCGAAACAGATCGTGCTGCTCGGCGCGCGTCCGGAGCTGAGCATCAGTCAGGAACGTGCGGCGGGCTTCAAGCAGGCGCTGGTCGAGTTCAAAGGCGAAGTGCTGATCGAGCACGCCGAGTCCTTCAGCCGTGAATGCGGCAAGCAACTGATGGAAGAACTCCTGCAACGCCTGGGGCATTTGCCGGATGCGCTGGTGACCACGTCCTACGTGCTGTTGCAGGGCGTGTTCGATGCGCTGCATGACTTCCCGCTCAAATCCCGCCCGCTGCGTCTGGGCACCTTCGGTGACACGCAATTGCTCGACTTTCTGCCGCTGCCGGTCAACGCCATGGCCCAGCAGCACCAGTTGATCGCCGACAAGGCGCTGGAACTGGCGCTGGCCGCCGTCGAGCAATCGCAATACAAGCCTGGCGTGCAGGCCATCGCCCGTACCTTCAAGCAGCGTATTCATCGGGACTGAACCGTGGAGCTGATCGACAGCCACACCCACCTCGACTTCCCCGACTTCGACGCCGATCGCTCGGCCTTGCTCGCCGAAAGCCGCGCCCTCGGGGTGCGGCGGATGGTGGTGCTGGGGGTTTATCAGGGCAATTGGCAACGGGTGTGGGAGCTGGTGCAGAGCGATGCCGACCTGTACGCGGCATTTGGTCTGCATCCGGTGTACCTCGATCAGCATCAACCCGAAGATCTACGCGCACTCGGCGACTGGCTGACGCGGCTACGCGGCCATCGGCAACTGTGTGCGGTGGGCGAGATCGGCCTGGATTACTTCATCGAAACCCTCGACCGCGAACGCCAGCAGGCGCTGTTCGACGCGCAGCTGCAACTGGCGGCAGATTTCGAACTGCCGGCGCTGATCCACGTGCGCCGCAGCCACGCCGCGGTGATCGCCACGCTCAAGCGCTTCAAGCTCAAGCGCGCGGGCATCATCCACGCGTTCGCCGGCAGCCGCGAAGAAGCACGCGAATACATCAAGCTCGGTTTCAAACTGGGTCTGGGCGGCGCGCCAACCTGGCCGCAGGCGTTGCGCATGCATCGGGTGCTGGCGGATCTGCCGCTGGATTCGATCGTGCTGGAGACCGACTCTCCGGACATGGCGCCGGCGATGTTTCCCGGAGTACGCAATACACCGGCGCACTTGCCGGCGATCTGTGCGGCACTGGCCGAGTTGATGAATGTCAGTGCAGAACGACTGGCCGCCGCCAGCACCGCCAACAGCTGCGAAGTGTTTGGTTGGTAATCAGTCGCCGTGGGCCTTGGCCGCCTCGAGGATCAGGGTCATGTGCTGGCGATGATGAACAAAACGCAGCAGCGCGAAGTACACGAAAAGCACGATCAGTGATGCATTCAACTGTTCCGTCACGTTGAGCAGCCCGATCCATTCCATGACCAACGCCACCAACAGCGCGGTGCACACCGTGACTGACGCGCTGAAGCGCAGCAATCCGAGAGAGTCGAGAGATTTGAAGCGTTTGATCTGCACCGGACAGCGCAACTCCAGGGTTTTCTGGCAGTGATTGCAGGTAAACGGTTCATTGATTGCGATGGCATTGAGTTGCCAGGGTTTAAGCACCTGCGTGGTCTGGCAATGAGCACAACGGCCCTGAACTCCCAGGGTTACAACGGACATTCGCGGCCTCCTCAGCGCAACTAACTGATCAGGGATACTGGCTCAATAATGACGAAAAGCCAGCCGCCGGAAGAAAACAGGAATTGGCTTACAAGCGTAAGCATCAAAGCATTACAAAATGTTCTGACATCTGCCCTGCTCCAGCCCTGTGGTGAGGGGATTCATCCCCGATGGACTGCGCAGCGGTCCCTGATCACTTACAGGCTTGGGAGGACGCTATGCGTCCCATCGGGGATGAATCCCCTCGCTACAGGATCTTCCGCTGCGTCAGGACTTAGACGCGGAACGCGCTGATCAGCTGTTTCAGTTCCACCACCTGCGCTGACAACGCTCGGCTGGCGTCCTCCGTCTGGTGCGCCCCCTGCGCCGTGCGCTCGCCAGCGCGATTGATCTCGACGATGTTCTGGTCGATGTCATGGGCCACCGCAGTCTGTTGCTCCACGGCGGCAGCGATCTGCTGGTTCTGGTCGACGATCATGCCTACCGCGCCGAGGATGTTTTCCAGCGCCTGCTGGACCTTTTCCGACTGCCCGACCGTGCCGTTGGCCATCTGATGGCTAACGCCCATGGCCTTCACCGCAGCGCCCACGCCGCCATGCAGCTTGCTGATCATCTGCTCGATTTCTTCGGTCGATTGCTGGGTGCGCTTGGCCAACGTACGCACTTCGTCCGCCACCACCGCAAATCCCCGGCCCTGCTCTCCGGCCCGGGCGGCTTCGATGGCGGCGTTGAGCGCCAGCAAGTTGGTCTGCTCGGCAATGCTCTTGATCACTTCCAGCACGCGGCTGATCGACTGGCTGTCGCTGGCCAACTGGTTGATCACCAGCACCGATTGATCGATCTCGCTGGCCAGCGCAGCAATGCTGCCCTGCTGCGACTCCACCAGTGTGCGACCGCTGACGGTTTCATCGTTGACGCTGTGCGCGCTGCTCACCGCTGCCGCTGCGCTGCGTGCAACTTCCAGCGAGGTCGCCGACATCTGGTTCATCGCGGTCGCCACTTGCTCGATCTGCGTGCGCTGCCCGGCCACCGCCTGATTGCTTTGCGCGGAAACAGTTTCCACCTGCCCTGCCTGGCGCTCGACCTCAGCCACGGTCTGCCCGACTCGCTCGATCAGGTCATGGATTTTCCTCACGGTGCCGTTGAACACCTCACCCAGCTCGCCGAGTTCATCGCGGCTGTTGGCCTTGAAATTGACCGTCATGTCACCGGCCGCGACCTTGTCCATCATCGCGCCCAAGCGCTTGAGCGTGGTGCGGGTCGAGGCGTAGAACCCGCCGTAGAGATAGAAAATCAGCACGAACACCACCGCCAGCGCCACCGCCTGCAACACCATGTGCGTGCGGTTTTGCGCCAGGCGCTGCTGCAGTTGGGTATCGAGGAATTTCAGGGTCGCGTCATTGAGCTGGTAGGTCTGCGCCATCAGCCCGGTGACCTGATCGTAGAACGCCTGCCACGGGGTATCGAGGGTCTCGGCCACCACGACTTTCGCCTCAAACAGTTCACTGGCCTGTTTGAGCGAAGCCTTGCTGCTGTCGGCCGGCGCGCTGAGACTGGCGCGCGCGGCCTGGCTGGAGTCGAGGGCGTCCTGCAGTTTCAACGCGTATTCAGCCTGGAGCTTTTCGATCTGCGCCAGCAACTCGTCGAAACGGCTGCTCGACGAACTGTTGAGAAAGCCCTGCCCCAACGAATACGAACCGATGGCTCGACCTTCACCGAGAGTCTGGGTCACGGCCGGAGTGATGTTGGTGAGCAGATCGCTGAGCTGACGGATGTCGCTCTGGTTGTCGCGGCTCAGACCGGCCTGACTGGCGATGATCTGGCTGAAAATCTGCGCGTTGCCGAGCAGCTTGCCGATCATTGCGCTTTTGCTTTGCAGGGAGCTTTCCGCCTGTTGGGCCTTGAGCGCGCTGATCATTTCATCGCGTTTGCCGTCGAACAGTTTGATCTGTTCGGGATCGTCGGTCATCGCCTGCAGACCTTGCAGGCGCGCCAGCACGGATTGCTCCAGGCCGCTGATCTGCGCTTCGAGATTGTCGGCTTTGCCGGACTGGCCGAGGGTGACGTTGATCTGCACCAGATTGTTCAGCGTTTCCAGATCCCGGCGCTGGCTCAGGCTGCTGCCCAGCAGATCGAGGCTCTGCAATTCGACCCGGGTGCCCTGGAATTCGCGATAGGAATCGCGCACCAGATAAAAATTGGTCACCAGCATCGGCACCAGGAACAGCACGCTGATCAAGCTGAACTTCATGCCGAAGCTCAGACGGTTCATCAGCGAGACGGCGGGATAGAGCAAGCTCTTCACTGGAAGTCTCCCTTGGTTTTTCTTGTTTTTATTGGCAGGCGCGGGGCGACAGCAGATAGCCACTATCGGGCGCTGTCTCTGTATAGCTCAAATCGGGGAGAGGTTTTGTAACTTAAGGTTAACGACTACGCTGCGCCGGTCACTGACCTGTGGCGAGGGGATTTATCCCCGATGGGCTGCACAGCAGCCCCATTAAGATATTGGGGCCGCTGCGCGCGCCATCGGGGATAAATCCCCTCACCACAATGAATTTCACGGGCGAGTATCAGTGAATCAAGACTGTCCACAAGGCAAACCCGGCATACCACAACACCGCCGCGCGCAGCAGCAGTTCCCAGAGGCAGTCGAGAGTGTTGATGCCTTCAGGACCAACTACCGGCGGCGGGATCTCACCCGCTGCCAGCCCGACCTTGTTGATCAACTGCGCGGCGCTGATGTTCCAGTTCAGCAGCTCATGCAACATCACCCGGCTGACCGCGACGAAATTGCCGACCAGAGCCAGACTGGCGGCGAGCAAGCGCACTGGCAACCAGTCAAAGGCGTGACGTAACTGTCCGGCACGTTCGGCGAGCGCCGGGTTCTGGCTGTGTTCTTCCGCCAATGCGAGCAAGCGATAAGCCAGCGCCGCGACCGGACCGAGCACGAAGTACCAGAAGATCACCGCGAAGAAACTTTGATAGGCCTGCCACAACAGGTGCCCTTGGACCCGATCCAGCAATTGCTCACCACTGTCGGCACAGATATCCAGATCACGCTTGGCCACATGCGCGGCGGCTTGGAGGTCTTCGCGACGCCATGCGTCACGAAACGGCCCGAGACCGCCGAGCAGATCACCGCGCCCCAGCGCATAAATCACCACCAGCAAATGCACCGGCAAGGCCAGCAAGCCGTACGCGACGGGTTCCAGTACCACCAGCAACAAGCCGAGCAGCGCCACCGGCAGCAACACCAGAATCGTCAGCACCAGCCATGGTCGCTGGGCCAGGCGCGCGCTGGTTTCGAGTTTGTGCAGTTCGCGGATCCATCCGCCATCGCGTTGAACCCGATGGCGCAGGGCCGAGAATTTCTCGATCCAGACCGCCAGCAGTAACACCAGAAAACTCATTGTCCTTCCTCTTGTGCCAGGGCGGCGCGGTAACGCGCCCAGTCGAATGCCGGGCCAGGATCGGTCTTGCGCCCGGGTGCGATGTCGCTGTGCCCGCAGATACGGGCGCCGGTGATAGCCGGAAATGCTGTTTGCAACTGACGCGTCAACGTGATCAGCGCCTGATACTGCGCATCGGTAAAGGGCAGATCATCAGTGCCTTCGAGCTCGATGCCCACGGAAAAATCGTTACAGGTTTCCCGGCCTTCGAACATCGACACGCCAGCATGCCACGCCCGCTCAAGACAGGAGACAAACTGGGTGACGGTGCCGTCACGTTCGATCAGAAAATGCGCCGAGACGCGCAGGTCGGCAATCCCTGCAAAATAGGGATGCTCGGTGACATCCAGACGATTCTGGAAAAATTCCTGCACCTTGCCGGTGGCAAACTGCGCCGGCGGCAGGCTGATGTTGTGGATCACCAACAGGGAGATTTCGCCCGCAGGGCGTTCATTGAAGTTGGGCGATGGGCAGACCTGTACCCCGTGACACCACCCGCTAGCGGGATCCAACTGCATACCGATTCCTTCAACGCCGACTGTGTTGGCGCCCAGTATGCCGTGATCGGGCCCCGGCGCGCGATCACTTGCCGCGATTGAGTCGCCGCAGATTGCCAAGCACCGACTCCAGCGCCCGATCGAACAGCAAGGTGTCATCCAGCGCCCGCACCGCGCCACGGCGGAACTCGAGGGCCAGATCGACGCGGCTGCGCTCCAGCACCTTCATCCCGGTGCGGTCGACGAACACGTATTTGCCGGTGGCTTCGATGATCGCTGCCAGCTTGCAGCGCAGGCTGTGCTCGTCATCTTCCTGGAACGCCACCCAACTGCCCAGGCGCAGTTGCTCCAACTGACGCAGCCCCGGGTCGTCATGCGCCAGGCCGCTGGCATTCACGCCGATCGCGCCCTCGTCGGCGCTACGCAGGGTGATGTGCTGCGACACCTCCACCAACGCCGGCGCATCGGCCGGCGGCTGCTCGGTGAGCGGTTCAAGCACCCGCACATGCAGCGCTTCCAGCTCGCTGAAAAATTCGCTGGTGGCGAACGGATCAAACGCCGAACTGCTCAGGCCATCACGCAATGATTTGAGCAACCCTGGCACCAGCGCCAGCAACTGCAGATCGGCGTCCACCTCGTCGTGACGCTGTACGCTCCAGATCAATTGCTCCATGGTCTGCACATCGGCCTGCCATTCAGCGCAGTGGTCGCCATGTTTGAGGCAGGTCAGCAGCAGCACTTTGCTCCACGCATCACGCACAAAGGTCACCACCGACGGCGGCAGGACTTTACCCAGCAACGCCTGGTTCAGCACATGCTCGACTCGCTGCCGAGCCAGTTCGGTTTTCGCCCGTCCTTCCTCGGCATCGCGCAAACGCTGCTCCAGCAATTCGCTGCGCCGCCGTTCATCACTGGTGAAGGCCAGGAAATCGGCGAGCAACTCGGAGAAAATTGCCGGGTCGTCGACGAAATCACTCAACAGGCGCTGCACCACTTGTTCAATGCGCAGATACAGGCTGTCACGCGCCTCGCCATTGCAATCGCCCCAGCCCATGGCGGCATCGGCGATTTCGTTGAGCAGGCGCCGCGCCGGGTGGCTGCTGCGGCTGAAGAAGCTCTTGTCGAGTACTGCGACCTTGAGCATCGGAATCTGCAAACGCGCGATCAACGCCTTGAGCGAATCCGGGAGGTTACGGTCTTCGAGGATGCAATCGAAGACCATGGCGATCAGGTTGATCACGTCTTCATCGGCGCCGTCGACGATGCGTGATTTGCCGCTCCTCACGCTGACCCGCGTCAGCAGCTGCTCAAGCTGATTGCGCAGATCGAAATCGTCCTGCGCCGCCAGCGCCGGGACGTATTGCTGCAAGTGTGAAAGCAGGCGCAGTAGATCACGGGTGCTGATCGGTTGCGCCGCCGCACTCGGCTCCAGGGTCGGCGCGACACTGCCGCGCACGTGCAGCAGCAGTTCCTGCAACGCGGCGAAGACTTCCTGCACGCCTTCGTCGGCGGGCGCGGGTTCGTCACTCTCTTCGCTGCTGATGCTTGCTGCCGCACGCTCGATTGCGCGGCGTGCGGGGGCCGGTTTCAACTCAGGCAACACGCCGGTGGCGACCAGCAATTGATTGGCTTCGGCATACAACTGCTCGGTATCGGCCAGCACGTAGCGTTCGAACAGTTTGAGCAGGATCAGCTTGACCTTGATCTCCACGCCCAGGTTACGTCCGGCCTGCAGAAAGAACTCGCAAAGCATCGCCGGGCCGAGCGGATTGTGTTGGTTATCGAAATCCTTGCCCAGCAACACGTTGAGCCGCGCAGTCAGTTGATCAAGAGCAAAGCCATCACGCTTGAGCACCCGCCCGACCATGGTCTCGACCGCCACGCTGCGTTCCATGTCATCGGTACGCGGTGCCGAATCCTCGAATATCAGCGTGCCGGACAATGTGGGTTGCACGACTTCGTATTGAATCAGCGCGACAAAGGCTTCGAAGAATTGCTCGAGAAAACCCCGTTCGATGTTTTTGCGCTTGAGGCGCAGGTCGCGCATGGCTTCGAAAAAGATGTTCTGCTCGACATCGTTGCGCGCTCGGTCGGCCATTTCGAACAGGGTGTCGTCGGCATTATCGAACAACTCCTGCAAACCGTGGCGCAGTTGCTGGGCGGCCTTGTCGCGGACCTGAAGCAGAATCACAGGCAGGCGGGCGAGCGGCGAATGATTCGCCTGATCGGTAGCGGCCTTGTGCAAAGGCACTACATTCCCGTCGTTGTGCATCCAAGCCTCCTGAAACGGTGATTCCACTGGGCATTTACCGCGCAATTCCCTGTGGGAGCGGGCTTGCTCGCGAAAGCGGTGTGTCGTTCGCCAAAACTGTCACTGACAAACCGCTTTCGCGAGCAAGCCCGCTCCCACATCGGCGTCAAAGCCATGACGTCAAATGCAAGGCGGATTATCTTGCAAAACTTGTCACCGGCGCTATAGCCGTCAGGGTTTCCCCTATGCCCGCGACACCTTCCAGTGACCACGAAAAACGGCGCTTTGCTCACAGAAAATCGACCAATTGCAGTCAGGCACGCGCGTTCTCGCCTTGGGTTGGCTCCTGCCATGCCCCTATAATCGGCGCACTTAGTTTGTGGAGCCCGTTATGCCGAATCTACGTCTCGCCGATCTGACCGCCGAAATCGAAGCCAACGTGCGCCGTGCGTTGCTCGAAGATGTCGGCAGCGGCGACATCACCGCACAACTGATCCCGGCCGAACGTCTGGCCAAAGCCACCATCATCACTCGCGACGAAGCGGTTATCTGCGGCACGGCGTGGGTCGACACGGTGTTTCGCCAGCTCGATCCGCGCGTCGCGGTGCACTGGCAGGTACGGGACGGTGAACGGGTCAAACCCAACCAGCCGTTGTTTCATCTGGAGGGCCCGGCCCGTTCGTTGCTGACTGGCGAACGCAGCGCGCTGAACTTCCTGCAACTGCTGTCCGGCGTGGCCACGCGTGCGCAATATCTGGCGGACTTCGTGGCGCAAACCCAGGTCAAGCTGCTGGATACCCGCAAGACCTTGCCGGGCCTGCGTCTGGCGCAGAAGTACGCAGTGACCTGCGGTGGTTGCCACAACCACCGCATCGGTCTCTACGACGCGTTCCTGATCAAGGAAAACCACATCGCCGCCAGTGGTGGCATCGCGCAGGCCATCGCCGCCGCGCACAAGATCGCGCCGGGCAAACCGGTGGAAGTCGAAGTGGAGAGCCTGGAAGAACTGAAGGAGGCGCTGACTGCCGGCGCCGACATCATCATGCTCGACGAACTGAGCCTGGATGACATGCGCGAAGCCGTGCGCCTGAATGGCGGCAAGGCCAAACTGGAAGCCAGCGGCGGCATCAACGAAAGCACGCTGCTGCCGATCGCCGAAACCGGCGTGGATTACATCTCGATCGGGGCGATGACCAAGGACGTGAAGGCGGTGGACCTGTCGATGCGTCTGAGCCTCTGAGGCTGTCACGCAATAAAAAACGCCAGCCCGGTTGAGGCTGGCGTTTTTGTTTCAGACCACCAGATTGTTCATCTCGCAGTACTCGTCCCACTCGACGCCCAACACCTCGGCCGCCTCCTTGTGCAGCTCCAGGCGCTTGGCCTCAAACTCTTCAGGGGTGCTGGTGTACTTGAGCGTCAGCTCCCACGGCTGCAAGCCCTGGGCTTCGGCTTCGTCCTCGAACGCCCACTGGATCTGGTCTTTCTGATCATCAGGACTCAGGTCCTTGATCTCTTCTTTCAGGTCCGGGACGTCCTGAATGTATTTTTCCAGCGCTAGTACGTGACGTTGCTCTTGAGTTAATTCGGTCATGGCGTTCTCGCTGATCGTAAGAATGGAGGATGGATCTGGATCATCAAGGATCTCTCTGACGCGGATTGTCCGGCCTTCGGAACCATTCGGGATCATCTGAAAACTGCTAAGCGATGCTCATGCAGGCACCGAATATAGGACGTTTGCATGACGAATTACACGGCTCTTTACATCTCTCGCACAAAAACTTTGACCTGGGAGACATAAATCGCGGGATTGCGCGAGGGGATGGTGCCCGAGACAGGAATCGAACCTGCGACCTTCGCGTTACGAGTGCGCTGCTCTACCGGCTGAGCTACACGGGCGGTGGGCTAAACCTAGCACCGGTCTTGAAGTCCGGCAACTTCAAAGCCTGTCCCGGTATTTCGCAGACAAAAAAATGCCCCGCCGTTTTCACGGCGGGGCATTTTCATTGCGCTAAAGCTGTGGGCTGATTAAACGCCCGAAGCCTTGGCCGCTGCCACGTCTTTGATGGACAGCTTGATACGGCCGCGGTTGTCCACGTCCAGTACCAGCACTTCCACTTCCTGGCCTTCTTTCAGGATGTCGGTGACTTTCTCTACGCGAGCGTCGCTCAGCATCGAGATGTGCACCAGACCGTCCTTGCCCGGCAGGATGTTGACGAATGCGCCGAAGTCGACGATGCGTTCAACCTTGCCGACGTAGATCTTGCCGATCTCGGCTTCTGCAGTGATGCTCAGAACGCGCTGACGAGCAGCTTCTGCGGCATCCTTGGTTTCGCCGAAGATCTTGATCGAACCGTCGTCTTCGATGTCGATCGAAGCCTTGGTTTCTTCGCAGATCGCACGGATGGTCGCGCCACCTTTACCGATAACGTCACGGATCTTGTCGGTGTCGATCTTCATCGCGATCATGGTCGGAGCGTTGGCCGACAGTTCGGTACGCGACTGGCCGATGATCTGGTTCATCTGGCCGAGGATGTTCAGGCGCGCTTCCAGGGCTTGGCCCAGAGCGATTTCCATGATCTCTTCGGTGATGCCCTTGATCTTGATGTCCATCTGCAGCGCAGTAACGCCTTTGGCGGTACCGGCTACTTTGAAGTCCATGTCGCCCAGGTGGTCTTCGTCACCCAGGATGTCGGTCAGGACGGCGAACTTCTCGCCTTCTTTAACCAGACCCATGGCGATACCGGCAACCGGAGCCTTCATTGGCACACCAGCGTCCATCAGGGCCAGGGAAGCGCCGCAAACGGAAGCCATCGAGCTCGAACCGTTGGATTCGGTGATTTCCGAAACCACACGGATGGTGTACGGGAACACGTCAGCGGCCGGCAGCATGGCCGAAACGGAGCGACGGGCCAGACGGCCGTGACCGATTTCACGACGACCAGCGCCACCCATGCGACCACACTCGCCCACCGAGAACGGAGGGAAGTTGTAGTGCAGCATGAACGGGTCTTTTTTCTCGCCTTCCAGGGTGTCCAGCAGCTGTGCGTCGCGGGCAGTACCCAGCGTCGCGACTACCAGAGCCTGGGTTTCGCCACGGGTGAACAGCGCCGAACCGTGAGTCTTAGGCAGAACGCCGACTTCGATGTTCAGCGGACGTACGGTGCGGGTGTCGCGGCCGTCGATACGTGGCTTGCCGTTAACGATGTTTTCGCGAACGGTGCGGTATTCGATTTCGCCGAAAGCGGCTTTGACGTCAGCAGCAGAAGGCTGGCCTTCTTCGCCGGACAGCTTGGCAACGACCTGGTCTTTCAGCTCGCCCAGACGTGCGTAGCGGTCAGCCTTGACAGTGATGGTGTAAGCCTGGGAGATCGCTTCGCCGAACTCGGCACGGATCGCGCCCAGCAGTTCGGTGGCTTCTGGAGCAGGAGCCCAGGTCCAGGTTGGCTTGGCAGCTTCAGCGGCCAGTTCTTTGACGGCGTTGATCACCACCTGGAACTCGTCGTGAGCAAACAGTACCGCGCCCAGCATCTGGTCTTCGGTCAGCTCTTTGGCTTCCGATTCAACCATCAGTACGGCGTCGGAGGTGCCGGCAACGACCATGTCCAGGCTCGAAGCAGCTTGCTGCTCGTAGGTCGGGTTCAGCAGGTAGCCGGTGCTTTCGTGGAAAGCGACGCGAGCGGCGCCGATCGGGCCGTCGAACGGAATGCCCGAGATGGCCAGGGCAGCCGAGGTACCGATCATCGCAGCGATGTCCGGATCGGTCTTCTTGCTGGTGGAAACGACGGTGCAGACAACCTGCACTTCGTTCATGAAGCCTTCCGGGAACAGCGGACGGATCGGACGGTCGATCAGTCGGGAAGTCAGGGTTTCTTTCTCGGAAGGACGGCCTTCACGCTTGAAGAAACCGCCAGGGATCTTACCGGCAGCGTAAGTCTTTTCCTGGTAGTGAACGGACAGAGGGAAGAAGCCCTTGCCTGGATCGGCTTGCTTGGCACCGACTACGGTCACCAATACGCTGACGTCGTCGTCAACGGTGACCAATACTGCGCCGGAGGCCTGACGGGCGATACGGCCAGTCTCGAGGGTAACGGTCGACTGACCGAACTGGAATTTTTTGATTACCGGGTTCACGGTGTCCTACCTTCTTTGTGGCTCTTGGGGGAACTGGTTTCTTGCGAAATTCTTGGGCAATGTCGGGAATCGGCCCGCTGACTGTCCGGGTAAAACGGTAGTGCAGATAAAACTTGAGGCTGGGAGCCTGCCAGCCACCAGCGGAAAACCGCTGATGCCTGACAGACCACCAACCTCATAGCGCAATCGCTGATTAGCGACGCAGACCCAGGCGGCCGATCAGAGCGCTGTAACGGCTCAGATCTTTGCCTTTCAGGTAATCCAGCAGCTTACGACGCTGGTTTACCATGCGGATCAGACCACGACGGGAGTGGTGGTCTTTACCGTTGGCCTTGAAGTGACCTTGCAGTTTGTTGATGTTGGCGGTCAGCAGTGCAACTTGCACTTCTGGCGAACCAGTATCACCAACAGCTTGCTGGTAGTCGGCAACGATTTGAGCTTTTTCTTGAACGTCGAGAGCCATGAGGCAATCCTTTTATCAGGAAACTGTTTCAAAAACAGTTTCAACAGGCCAGGGACAAATCCCTGTATCTATAAATGAGTAGTGACCGTGCCTGTTAACAGCCACACTCGTTCGGTCATTCTGACCGAATCAGTCGACGCGGCGCGATGCGCCCGTCTTCGCTCACTTCACCGATACCGATGAAGCGACCATTGTGATCCTGTACCCGTACCATGCCGAACTTCGGAGCATCCGGGGCGCGTACCGGCTGGCCGTTGAGCCAGTAGAACGCACTCGCTTCGGAGAAGTGCAGCAGCGGCCAATCCTGCAGGCCGCTGTCCGATGGCATCAGGAAGCGGTCGACCGCTTCGTTGCCGCCTTCGGCATGTACCGCTTCCAGCTCTTCGAGGGTCACGGTCTGCGCCAGGGTGAAAGGCCCGGCCTGGGTACGACGCAGTTCTGCGACGTACGCACCACAACCGAGTTGCTCACCGATATCCTCCACCAGGGTGCGGATATAGGTGCCCTTGCTGCAATCCACCGCAAGACGCGCAGTATCGCCTTCGAAGGCCAGCAATTCCAAGCGCGCAATAGTAACAGAACGCGGTTCGCGCTCCACTACTTCGCCTGCACGGGCCAGCTTGTACAGCGGCTGACCGTCACGCTTGAGTGCCGAGTACATCGGCGGTATCTGACTGATTTGCCCACGAAATTTCGGCAGAACCGCTTCGACATCGGCGCGACCAACGGTCACCGGGCGCTCCTGCAAAACCTCACCCTCGGCGTCCGCCGTGGTGGTGGTCTTGCCCAGTTGCGCCAGGGTTTCGTAACCCTTGTCGGAATCGAGCAGGTACTGCGAGAACTTCGTTGCCTCGCCAAAGCACAGCGGCAAGACACCGGTGGCCAGCGGGTCGAGACTGCCGGTGTGACCGGCCTTCTCGGCGTTGAGCAACCAGCGAACCTTCTGCAACGCGGCGTTGGAGGTGAACCCCAGCGGCTTGTCGAGCAGGATGATACCGCTGACGTTACGACGGATACGTTTGACCTGAGCCACCGAATTACTCCTTGGTGTCTTCAGGTGCAGCGACCACGTGCTGATTGTCCTCAGCCACGGCGCGCTCGATCAGGGCCGACAGATGCGCGCCACGCACGACGCTTTCGTCGTAGTGGAAGTGCAATTGCGGCACGCTGCGCAGCTTCATTTCACGGGCCAGCTGCATGCGCAGGAAACCTGCGGCAGCGTTGAGCACCTTAATGCTTTGCGCGATGTCTTCGGCGCTGTCCTGCCCCATCACGGTGATGAAGATCTTCGCGTGACCGACGTCACGGCTGACTTCCACAGCGGTAATGGTGACCAGGCCGACGCGCGGGTCTTTGACTTCACGACGGATCAGTTGGGCCAGCTCACGCTGCATCTGATCGCCGATACGTTGGGTACGGCTGTATTCTTTTGCCATGATTTTGTTACCTGTTACTGCCCCACGGTGAAACCCGCAAGGTCTGAAAGCGGCAAACGCCCGGCCTGACAAAAGCCAGACCGGGCGTTGCGTTTAGAGTCCTGACGCCGTGGCGCGCATCTGCATGCGGCGGCTCGGCGTGGCCCTTGAAGTGCGCGAGTCAGAGGCTGCGAGCAACCTGAACCTTCTCGAAGACTTCGATCTTGTCACCGACTTTGACGTCGTTGTAGCTCTTCACGCCGATACCGCATTCCATGCCGGCACGTACTTCGGAAGCGTCATCCTTGAAGCGGCGCAGGGATTCCAGCTCGCCTTCGAAGATAACGATGTCTTCACGCAGTACACGGATCGGACGGTTACGGTGCACAACACCTTCGATCACCATGCAACCGGCGATCGCGCCAAACTTCGGCGAACGGAACACATCACGCACTTCGGCCACACCCAGGATGTTCTCGCGAACATCGCTGCCGAGCATGCCGGTCAGGGCTTTCTTGACGTCTTCGATGATGTCGTAGATCACGTTGTAGTAACGCATGTCCAGACCTTCCTGCTCGACGATCTTCCGTGCGCCAGCATCGGCACGCACGTTGAAGCCGAACAGTACAGCGTTGGAAGCCAGTGCCAGGTTGGCGTCGGATTCGGTGATACCACCGACACCGCCACCGACTACGCGCACTTGCACTTCGTCGTTGCCCAGGCCGTTCAGAGCGCCCTGCAAAGCTTCCAGCGAACCACGGACGTCGGATTTGAGGACGATGTTGAGCGTCTTCTTCTCTTCCTGGCCCATGTTTTCGAAGATGTTTTCCAGCTTGCCGGCGTGAGCGCGAGCCAGTTTGACTTCGCGGAACTTGCCTTGACGGAACAGAGCCACTTCACGGGCTTTCTTCTCGTCGGCAACCACGCTCATCTCGTCGCCAGCGTCCGGCGTACCGTCAAGACCCAGGATCTCGACCGGAATGGCCGGACCTGCTTCCTTGATCGGCTTGCCGTTCTCGTCAAGCATGGCGCGCACGCGGCCATAGTTCGAGCCGACCAGCACCATGTCGCCTTGACGCAGCGTACCGTCCTGAACCAGCACGGTGGCCACCGGGCCACGGCCCTTGTCCAGACGCGATTCAACGACAACACCACGGCCAGGAGCCGATGGAGTGGCAGTCAGTTCGAGCACTTCGGCCTGCAGCAGAACGGCTTCGAGCAGTTCGTCAACGCCGGTACCCATTTTCGCCGAAACCGGTACGAATGGAGTGTCGCCACCCCAGTCTTCGGAGGTCACGCCGTGAACCGACAGTTCGCTGCGGATGCGATCGAGGTCGGCACCCGGCTTGTCGATCTTGTTCACCGCAACCACCAGAGGAACGCCAGCCGCCTGAGCGTGCTGAACAGCCTCGATGGTTTGCGGCATCACGCCGTCGTCCGCCGCAACCACCAGGATCACGATGTCGGTCGCCTTGGCACCACGGGCACGCATTGCGGTAAACGCAGCGTGACCAGGGGTGTCGAGGAACGTCACCATGCCGCGGTCGGTTTCAACGTGGTACGCACCGATGTGCTGGGTAATGCCGCCGGCTTCGCCCGCTGCTACCTTGGCACGACGGATGTAGTCGAGCAGGGAAGTCTTACCGTGGTCAACGTGGCCCATTACGGTCACGACGGGTGCACGGGAAACTGCCTCACCTTCAAACTTCAGGGACTCGGCCAGGGAATCTTCCAGGGCGGTGTCGCTGACCAGGGTCACTTTGTGGCCCAGCTCTTCAGCTACCAGTTGAGCAGTTTCCTGATCGAGTACCTGGTTGATGGTCGCTGGAGTGCCCAGTTTGAACATGAACTTGATGATTTCAGCAGCCTTGACCGACATCTGCTGAGCGAGATCGCCAACAGTGATGGTCTCGCCGATCTTCACTTCACGCACGACAGGACCGGTAGGGTTCTGGAAACCGTGAGCGTTGCGTTTTTTCAGCTTGGCCTTGCCGCGACCACCACGACGGAAGCCATCGCTTTCTTCGTCGGTAGTGCGTGGCGCCACACGTGGAGCCGGCGCTTTTTCTTTGACCGATGCGCGATGCGGAGCGTTTTTGCGCTCGCCATCGCCACCACCGCCGCGACGATTGTTATCGTCGGCACGTGGCTTGTCCGGACGGCGCTGTTCGTCACGCTTGCGAGTGTCGGCAGCCGGCGCAGCAGCAACCGGCGCGGCGTCGCGCACTGGTTCAGCGACTGGCGCAGGTGCTGCAACAGCTTCGGCAGGAGCGGACGGCGCAGCAGCAGGCTGGCGACGCGCTTCTTCTTCAGCGCGCTGCTTGGCTTCTTCTTCAGCCTTCTGACGAGCAGCATTTTCTACTGCGCGACGCTCTTCCAGTTCACGCTTGCGCTCGGCTTCGATTTCTTCCGGGCTACGCTGTACGAAAACTTTCTTCTTGCGAACTTCAACGCTGATGCTCTTGCTACCAGCCACACGCAGGGTGCTGGTGGTTTTACGCTGCAGCGTGATCTTGCGTGGTTCTTCCACTTTCGCCTTGTGGCTGCTCTTCAAGTGAGTCAGCAGGGATTGCTTCTCACTGTCAGTCACATTTTCTTCGGCGGCGGTGTGCGGCAGACCTGCCTCACGCATCTGCTGCAACAGGCGCTCTACCGGTGTTTTGACCTCATCGGCCAGTTGTTTCACCGTGACTTGCGTCATGCACTTCTCTCCTCAGGCCGCGCCTAATTACTCGAACCAGTGGGCTCGGGCGGCCATGATCAACTTGCCGGCACGATCATCGTCAATGCCGTCGATGTCGAGCAGGTCGTCAATAGACTGCTCGGCCAGGTCTTCGCGGGTAATTACGCCGCGCACCGCCAGTTCCATCGCCAAATCCTTGTCCATACCCTCAAGCGAGAGCAGGTCTTCGGCCGGATGGGCGTCTGCCAGCTTTTCCTCAGTAGCGATGGCTTTGGTCAACAAACGATCCTTGGCACGAGCGCGAAGCTCGTTGACGATATCTTCGTCAAAGCCGTCGATGTTGAGCATTTCTTCCAACGGTACGTAGGCAATCTCTTCCAGGCTGGTGAAGCCTTCATCTACCAGCACCTGAGCCAGTTCTTCGTCGACTTCCAGCTCGTCGATGAAGTTGCGCAGGATGTCGCCGGTTTCTGCTTGCTGCTTAGCCTGGATGTCCGATTCGGTCATCACGTTCAGGGTCCAGCCAGTCAACTGGCTCGCCAGACGCACGTTCTGACCACCTCGACCGATGGCCTGAGCCAGGTTGTCTGCGCCAACGGCGATGTCCATTGCATGGGCATCTTCGTCAACGATAATGGCCGCCACTTCTGCCGGCGACATGGCATTGATCACGAACTGCGCCGGGTTATCGTCCCACAGGACGATATCGACACGCTCGCCACCCAACTCGCCCGACACGGCCTGGACGCGCGAACCGCGCATACCGATGCACGCGCCCTGCGGGTCGATGCGTTTGTCCTTGGAACGGACAGCGATCTTGGCACGCGAACCCGGATCACGGGACGCTGCCATTACTTCGATCAGGCCTTCAGCGATTTCCGGCACTTCGATACGGAACAGCTCGATCAGCATTTCCGGCGCGGTACGCGACAGGATCAGCTGCGGGCCGCGGTTCTCGGTGCGGATTTCCTTGAGCAGTGCACGCAGACGCACACCGACACGGAAGGTTTCGCGAGAAATGATGTCTTCACGGGCCAGCAACGCTTCGGCGTTGTTGCCCAGATCGACGATCACGTTGTCGCGGGTGACTTTCTTCACGGTGCCGGAGATGATTTCTCCCAGGCGCTCGCGATAGGCGTCGACCACTTGAGCGCGCTCGGCTTCACGCACTTTCTGCACGATGACCTGTTTGGCGGTCTGTGCAGCAATACGGCCGAACTCGATGGATTCGATCTTTTCTTCGACGACGTCGCCGACCTTGGCGCCCGGATGCGTTTCGGCAACCTTGCTTGGCCAGGTTTCGATCGCAGGATCGTCGAGATCATTCTCTTCGACGACTGTCCAGCGACGGAAAGTCTCGTAGGAACCGGTGTGGCGGTTAATTTCCACACGCAGGTCAACTTCGTCTTCAAAACGCTTTTTGGTAGCAGTGGCCAGAGCCAGCTCCAGCGCTTCAAAAATCACGCTTGCCGGTACGCCCTTTTCATTGGATACCGACTCAACAACCAGCAGTACTTCTTTGCTCATCGTACGCCTCGCCTTTCGCAAGCCATTGGATCCGCGGGATCCGCGTCTCAGTCAAAACTGGGAATAATGTTGGCCTTGTCGATCATATCGATCGGCAACAGGAATTCATGGTCATCTACCTGCACCACGACATCCTGTTCTTCTACACCGCGCAGAAGGCCCTGAAAGTTGCGTCGACCTTCAAAAGGCGAGCGCAGCTTGATCTTCACTTGTTCACCGGCAAATTTTGCAAACTGCTCAAGAGTGAACAGTGGGCGTTCCATGCCAGGCGAGGAAACTTCGAGGGTGTATTCAACGGAGATCGGATCTTCAACATCCAGGACACCGCTGATCTGACGGCTGACAATGGCGCAATCGTCCACCAGCACGCCACCCTCTTTATCGATATAAACGCGCAACATCGAGTGACGACCTTGAGCCGAAAACTCGATACCCCAGCATTCATAGCCTAGGGCCACGACCACCGGGGCCAACAAGGCCTGCAACTCTTCTAGCTTGCTCGACACCTGAACCCCCTCGTGCATGTAAATGCATGCGCTGCAAAATAAAAAAATGGGCGAAACGCCCATCCTTGAAACGCCGTCGAACATCGGCGTAGAAAGTGTCCAGCTAACAAAAAGCCCCTGAAAAGGGGCTCCTTAAACTGGTTGCGGGGGCCGGATTTGAACCGACGACCTTCGGGTTATGAGCCCGACGAGCTACCAGACTGCTCCACCCCGCGACAAAGCTGGGGCGGAAGTATACGACCGATCCCTTATAGGGTCAATGTAACCTTCCACCTGCAAGAAAGCCCGCAACAGCGGGCTCTCCTGACTAATTGGTACCGAGAAGGGGACTCGAACCCCTACACCCTATGGGCACAACCACCTCAAGGTTGCGTGTCTACCAATTCCACCACCTCGGCAAAACTACGTTTGAAACCCTTCTTACTTCTGCTCTTGAGCTGGAGGTACGTCAGTCGCTGGAGTAGCCGACTTTTGCTCTTGAAGCACCGGGACATCATCAGAAGCCGGTTGTTGTTGCTTAGGTACTTCCAACACTGCTGGATCTGGCAAACCTGCTTGAGTCAGCTGATGAGCCTTCTCTTTAGCAAAGTAACCTAACCCCAAGCTGGTTATGAAGAAACCGGCGGCAAGTATAGCAGTAAACTTACTAAGAAAGGTAGAGGAACCTTGGCTTCCGAACACAGTATTTGAAGCACCTGCTCCGAAAGACGCGCCAGCGTCCGCACCCTTACCCTGCTGCAGCAAAACCAGAGCAACTACGCCCAATGCACCCAGCAGATGAAAAACGACTACGACTGTTTCCAGCATTTTTTCAGTTTCCCGCGGCGCGACAAATCGCACCGAACTCATCTGCATTCAGGGAAGCTCCACCAATGAGCCCCCCATCGATATCCGGCATGCCGAACAGTTCGACCGCATTGGCCGCCTTCACGCTGCCGCCGTATAGAAGCCGCACACCTCGTGCGACTTCAGAATTCTCTGCCGCCAACTGCTCGCGAATGGCTTTATGCACATCCTGAGCCTGTTGCGGCGTTGCAGTCAGTCCGGTACCAATGGCCCAGACAGGCTCGTAAGCAATGACTGCCTTGGCAAAGGCACCAACACCCAGCTCCTCGATGATGCTGCCCAGCTGACGCCCGACAACTTCAAGAGTTTTTCCGGCTTCGCGCTGCTCGAGGGTTTCCCCTACACACAACACCGGAATCAAGCCACATGCCTGTGCCGCTGCGAACTTGCGATTCAGCATCCCGTCTCGCTCGCCCATTATCTGGCGGCGTTCGGAGTGCCCGACAAGTACCAGGGAACAACCTGCATCCACCAACTGACTCGGTGCAATTTCACCGGTCAATGCACCTTGCATGGATTCCACCGCAGAATTCTGCGCACCGACCGAAATCGATTTTCCTTTCAAGCCATCAATCACTTGATTGATATGCAAGCAAGGCGGGAATACCGCGACATCAACACCGCTTGGCAAGGCCAGATGACGAAGGCCGTTGATCAGCTCAGCGACGCTGGCGCGGGTACCGTGCATCTTCCAGTTACCAGCTACCATAGGGCGACGCATGCTGTACCTCGTCGGTCAAAGTGGGCGCAGATGTTACCCAACACAATCATGGCTGGCAAGCCGAATCAGGCAGAAACTTCACTTACCAGTTTTGCCAGTTCTTCGGCGTAGCTGCGAACCTGAGTTTCATCCTCACCTTCGACCATCACGCGCACCAAAGGCTCTGTACCGGACTTGCGCAGAAGTACCCGGCCACGCCCCGCCATTGCCTGGGTGACACGCGCACTGGCTTCCTTGACCGCCGGATGCTCAAGCGGACTTTCACCGCCACCAAAACGCACATTGATCAGCACCTGAGGACACTTGCGCAAGGCCTGACGCGTTTGCGCAAGACCTTCATTACGGGCCTTCAGTGCCATCAGCACCTGGAGCGCAGCAATGATCGCATCACCGGTGGTGGTGTGATTGAAGCAGACGATATGCCCCGAGTTTTCACCGCCTACCAGCCAGTCGCGCTCCAGCAGTTCGGCGATCACATAACGGTCACCGACATTGGCACGAATGAATGGAATCGAGAGCTCTGCCAGCGCGAGTTCAAGACCCAGGTTGCTCATCAGCGTACCGACTACGCCGCCCTGCAATTTGCCCCGCCCGTGCAGATCGCGCGCAATGATGAACAGCAACTCATCACCATCAACGATGGCGCCAGTGTGATCAACCATCAACACCCGATCACCGTCACCATCAAAGGCGATGCCCAGATCAGCGTGCTCGGCCAGAACCGCGGCCTGCAGCTGACCCATATGGGTCGAGCCGCAATTGTCATTGATGTTCAGACCGTTGGGCTGCGCCGACAGCACGACCACTTCAGCACCCAGCTCACGGAACACACTCGGAGCAACCTTGTAGGTCGCACCGTGCGCACAATCGATCACGATCTTCAAACCGGAAAAACTGGTACCGGTCGGCACACTGCTTTTGCAGAATTCGATGTAGCGGCCGGAGGCGTCATTGATGCGCGACACCTTGCCGATCTTGCTCGACTCAACCACAGTCATTGGGGTATCGAGCAGCTCTTCGATCATCAGCTCCAGCTCATCAGGCAGCTTTGTGCCCTTGCCGGAGAAAAACTTGATGCCGTTATCGTCATGCGGATTGTGCGAAGCACTGATCACGATCCCGGCTTCAGCCTGGAACGTGCGCGCCAGATAAGCAATGGCAGGCGTCGGCATCGGACCGAGCAGCATCACGTCCGCACCAGCCGAGGTCAGGCCTGCTTCAAGTGCCGATTCGAACATGTAGCCAGAGATGCGCGTGTCCTTGCCTACCAGCACCTTGCAGGCGCCCATCTTGCGAAAGGCCATACCCGCCGCCCAGCCGAGCTTAAGCATGAAGTCAGGAGTGATCGGATATTCACCGACACGACCACGAATACCGTCAGTACCAAAGTATTTCTTGCTCATAAGTGCTCCATCATTCTTATTCGGCTGATTCCACGGCCGCGAGCATGCGCACCACGTCTACCGTTTCCGCCACATCATGGACGCGCAATATACGCGCTCCTTTAACCGACGCGAGTGCTGCGAGAGCCAGACCACCATAAAGACGCTCACCCACGAGGCGGTTCAATGCGTGGCCAATCATGCTTTTGCGTGAGACACCAACCAATAGCGGACGCCCCAGCGCATGCAGGGCTTCCATATGCTTGAACAAGCTTAGATTGTGCTGCAGGGTTTTCGCGAAACCGAAACCGGGATCAAGAATGATCCGTTCGGCAGGAATACCCGCCGCCGCACATTGAGTCATGCGCTCTGCCAGAAACTCACCCACTTCCCGGGTAACGTCCTGATAATGCGGATTGTCCTGCATGTCACCCGGCTCGCCGAGCATGTGCATCAGGCAGACCGGCAACCCGGTCGCGGCCGCGGCATCCAGCGCGCCATCGCGGCGCAGCGAGCGCACATCATTGATCAACCCGGCACCCAGGCGCGCCGTTTCACGCATCACCGCTGGCGTCGAAGTATCGACCGAGATGACCACATCCAGCTCGCGATTGATCAACTCCACGATCGGAGCTACGCGCTCCAACTCTTCCAACGGCGAAACCGCTCGAGCGCCAGGCCGGGTCGATTCGCCGCCGACATCGATCAGCGTCGCACCAGCAGCCACCATGGCCTCGGCGTGACGCAAGGCCACGTCGAGCTGGTTGTATCGGCCACCGTCGGAAAAGGAATCGGGAGTGACATTGAGAATACCCATGACATGCGTCTGGGCCAAATCAAGAACCCGGTTGCCGCAAGGCAACCGGGTCAGGGACTGTACAGAAGTCATTTCAAGCCTTAAACGTCAGCAGCCGGACCGCCGATCGGTGTTTCCGGGCGCTCATCCTGAATCACTGGAGGCGGGGGCGTACCCGTGCCACCGGTCCAGTCACGCGGTTCGCGAGGCGTACGACCCGCCATGATGTCGTCGATCTGCTCGGCATCGATGGTTTCGTACTTCATCAGCGCATCAGCCATGGCATCCAGCTTGTCACGGTTGTCCGTGAGGATCTGCTTGGCCGTGCCGTAGCACTGGTCAATGATGCTGCGCACTTCGGAGTCGATCAGCTTGGCAGTCTCACCGGAGAAACTTGCATTCTGACCGCCACCACCGCGACCGAGGAACACTTCACCCTCTTCTTCGGCGTACATCAGCGGACCGAGCTTTTCCGACAGACCCCACTTGGTCACCATGTTCCGCGCAATCTGACTGGCACGCATGATGTCGTTGGAAGCGCCGGTGGTCACACCGTCGAAACCAAGGGTCATTTCTTCAGCGATACGGCCACCGTACAGCGAGCAGATCTGACTGATCAACGCACGTTTGGACAGGCTGTAGCGATCTTCTTCCGGCAGGAACATGGTCACACCCAGCGCACGACCACGTGGAATGATCGAAACCTTGTAGACCGGATCATGCTCAGGTACGACGCGACCGACAATAGCGTGACCCGCTTCGTGATAAGCAGTGTTCTGCTTCTCTTTCTCGGACATGACCATCGATTTGCGCTCGGCGCCCATCATGATCTTGTCTTTGGCCAGTTCGAACTCTTTCATTTCGACGATGCGCTTGCCGCTGCGTGCAGCGAACAGCGACGCTTCGTTGACCAGGTTGGCCAGATCGGCACCAGAGAAGCCCGGGGTACCACGTGCGATAACGGCCGGGGCAACGTCGTCACCCATTGGCACTTTGCGCATGTGAACCTTGAGGATCTGCTCGCGACCACGGATATCCGGCAAACCTACAACGACCTGACGGTCGAAACGGCCCGGACGCAGCAGCGCAGGGTCGAGTACGTCAGGACGGTTGGTAGCGGCGATCACGATGATGCCGTCATTCATTTCAAAGCCATCCATCTCTACCAGCAACTGGTTGAGAGTCTGCTCACGCTCGTCGTGACCGCCGCCCATGCCGGCGCCACGGTGGCGACCGACGGCGTCGATTTCGTCGATGAAGATGATGCACGGCGCATGCTTCTTGGCCTGCTCGAACATGTCGCGAACGCGGCTTGCACCAACACCCACGAACATTTCAACGAAGTCGGAACCGGAAATAGTGAAGAACGGAACCTTCGCTTCGCCGGCAATCGCCTTGGCCAGCAAGGTTTTACCGGTACCCGGAGGGCCGACCATCAATACGCCGCGAGGAATACGACCACCCAGGCGCTGGAACTTGCCCGGATCACGCAGGAACTCAACCAGCTCGCCGACCTCTTCCTTGGCTTCGTCGCAACCTGCAACGTCAGCCAAGGTGGTTTTCACCTGATCTTCGGAAAGCAGGCGTGCCTTGCTCTTGCCGAAGCTCATCGGTCCGCCCTTGCCGCCGGCACCGCCCTGCATCTGGCGCATGAAGAACATGAACACCGCGATGATCACCAGGATCGGGAAGCTCGCCACCAGGAGTTGAGTCCAGATGCTTTGCTGTTCAGGCTGCTTGCCCTCAACCACAACGTGGTTGTCGACCAGGTCGCCGATCAGGCCATTGTCCTGGATCGCCGGACGAATGGTCTTGAAGCTGTCGCCATCGTTGCGCTTGCCGGTAATCACATAGCCATCAACGGCTACGCGCTCGACCTTGCCATCCTTGACCTGCTGGATGAAGTCGGAATAGTTGAGGGTCTGCGGCTCGTTAGGGCTGGAGAAGTTGTTCATCACCGTCACGAGGACTGCCGCGATGATCAACCACAGGATCAGATTCTTTGCCATATCGTTCAATTAACTACCCTCTGAAGCAAGCTCCGCTACTGGCGCGCGCTTCGCATGATATTCACCGGCCTAACTTACTACATTACCTACAACTCTGGCAGGCGCCGTCTGTAACCCTTTGTGAAACACTTTCTACACAATATTCGCTTATGCACGCGGGGCAAAATACGAAAAACCTATCGCCCCGGCAAAAAACCTCGTTTTACTCGTTACCACCGCGGTAACCCCAAGCCAGCATATATTGCTCGCGGGAGCTGCCTCGGGAAGAATCCGGCTTGATCATCTGGATCTTGTCGAATTTCTTGCGAGCATCCTTCAGGTAAACATCGAAACCTTCACCCTGAAAGATCTTGATCACGAAATTGCCACCCGGCTTGAGTATCCGTTCCGCCAGATCAAGCGCCAGTTCGCAAAGGAACATGGCTTTCGGCATATCCACTTCAGGCGTACCACTCATATTGGGGGCCATATCGGAAATCACAAGGTCCACCTGCGAATTACCCACGGCCTCAAGGATTCGCGCGAGCACTTCGTCCTCGGTGAAGTCACCCTGAATGAAGGTAACGTCCGGGATGCTGTCCATTTCCAGAATGTCCGAAGCGATCAGACGCCCCTGACCGCCAATCAGCCGGCTGGTGACCTGCGACCAGCCGCCGGGCGCTGCGCCCAGGTCGACAACGCTCATGCCGGAACGGATCAGCTTGTATTTCTCCTGGATCTCCAGAAGCTTGTAACTTGCACGCGAACGGTAGCCATCCTTCTGCGCCTGCTTCACATAAGGATCGTTGACATGTCGTTTCAGCCAACCAAGGCTTGTCTTGGAACGCGCCATTGGGCACCTCGATGATTAGGGTCGTGATTAATTGGGCGGATCCACGAACCCTCGGGTAAAATGGCCGCCATTTTACAGAATCCAGACGAAAGGGTCAGATTATGCCGCTCACTCCAGAGCAGAAGAAACAGTACAAATCCATTGGCCACCACCTGAAACCAGTTTTGACGGTGGCGGACAACGGTCTGACTGAAGGTGTATTAGCCGAACTTGAACGCGCCCTGGCGGATCACGAGCTGATCAAGATCAAGCTCAACATCCTCGATCGCGAGTCGCGCCTGGCGCACATTGCAGAACTGTGCAAGGTTGGCAAGGCTGACCTGGTACAGGTCATCGGCAAGATGGCACTGGTTTATCGCAAGAACTTCAGCGTCAACAAGCAGCTGTCGAACGTTCATCGCTTCAAGTGATGACAGGGGTCAAGGGTGTGCTTCGCGCACCCTGCCACTCCATCCCGGCAGTGGTTGCAACACCAACACCACACCGGAGAAGCCCAACAGCAGAAAACTGAATTCCTGCCAGCGCTGCGCTTGCGGCCAGCCGACACGCACTGCAATAAACATCGCACACGCATACAACGCCATCAGCAACACCTGCCCGCGAAAATCCCGCCATAGACTGGCAAGGCCATCGGCCTGTACCAGCACCAAAGCCTGAAAAATCACGCATGCCGCGGCAAAACCCGCCACCGGCACTTCGAATGCATCGGCAACTTCATCGATCAGCAACGGTGCCAGGCCAATCTTGCCCAACACCGGTCGCAAACCGAGATGTATCAACCAGAAGCCGCCGACCCACAACATCTGGGTCAGCTGCCAAAGCATGGCGCCCGCACGTAGCGGGCGCCTGCCTTCAGATGTGACGGACTTCGACAATCTCGTACTCGATAACGCCACTCGGCGTTTTCACGGCGACCACATCACCCTCTTCCTTGCCGATCAAGGCACGGGCCAATGGTGAGCCGACCGAAATCTTGCCGAGTTTGAAGTCAGCCTCATCCTCACCCACGATGTGGTAAGTGACGCTCTCATCAGTCTCGACGTTGGCGATTTCGACGGTAGTACCGAAGATCACTTTGCCGGTGTGCGGAATAGTCGTGACGTCGATGATGACCTGATTCTGAATCCGGCCTTCGATGTCACGGATCCGCGCCTCGACCATGCCTTGCTGTTCGCGGGCGGCATGGTATTCAGCGTTTTCCTTCAGGTCACCCAACTCGCGAGCCGTACCGATGTCCTGGCTGAGCTTTGGACGAACGACCTTGGTCAGGTGAGCGTGTTCTTCTTCCAGGGCTTTCGCGCCCTGGACGGTCATTGGGTATTTGATCATGCCTTCAATCCTGCGTGTAGATCCTGCAAGCGGCGCACGGTCTTCTCGGGACCGAACTTCAGCGCTTCGCAGATAGCTTCGCCCGCAGCAATGGTGGTGGTGCAGTAGATCTTGTGCTGCAGGGCATTACGACGAATGGAGTAGGAATCAGCGATCGACTGACGGCCTTCGGTGGTGTTGATGATCAGAGTGACTTCGTCATTCTTGATCATGTCGACCACGTGCGGACGCCCCTCGGTCACCTTGTTCACACGGCGCACTTTCAGGCCTGCAGCTTCGATCAGCTTGGCAGTGCCGGCAGTCGCGACCACTTCGAAGCCCAAGTTGATCAGATCACGGGCCACGCCTGCAACCAGCGGCTTGTCATCGTCACGCACGCTGATGAACGCGGTACCGCCGGTCGGCAGCACTTCGCTCGCGCCCATCTGGGCCTTGGCGAATGCTTCACCGAAGGTGTCGCCGACGCCCATCACTTCACCGGTGGACTTCATCTCTGGGCCGAGGATCGGGTCAACACCAGGGAATTTGGCGAACGGGAACACCGCCTCTTTCACGCTGTAGAAGTTCGGGATGATTTCCTTGGTGAAGCCGATTTCCTTCAGAGTCTTACCGGCCATGACGCGAGCCGCGATCATTGCCAGGGAGACACCGATGCACTTGGACACGAACGGCACGGTACGCGAAGCGCGCGGGTTGACTTCGATGACGTAGATGTCTTCGCCCTGCAGCGCCAGTTGCACGTTCATCAGGCCGACAACGCCCAGTTCCAGGGCCATTTTCTTGACCTGCTCGCGCATCTCGTCCTGGATGTGCGCCGGCAGCGAGTACGGCGGCAGCGAGCACGCGGAGTCACCGGAGTGAACGCCCGCCTGTTCGATGTGCTGCATGATCGCGCCGATCACCACGTCTTTGCCGTCGCAGACCGCATCCACGTCCATCTCGATGGCGCAGTTGAGGAAGTGGTCGAGCAGCACCGGGCTGTCGTTGGAGACTTGCACCGCGTCACGCAGGTAGCGCTTGAGTTCGTC
Organism: Pseudomonas fluorescens; assembly: GCF_004683905.1. Classification (NCBI taxonomy): domain Bacteria; kingdom Pseudomonadati; phylum Pseudomonadota; class Gammaproteobacteria; order Pseudomonadales; family Pseudomonadaceae; genus Pseudomonas; species Pseudomonas fluorescens. The sequence continues at coordinate 885,892 of NZ_CP038438.1, read as the reverse complement.
TTCCTTGTAAACGATTTCCATCGCGCGGCCACCCAGTACGTAGGACGGGCGCACCACCAGCGGATAACCGATTTTCGCGGCAGCGCGAACGGCTTCATCTTCGCTGCGCACGGTGGCGTTTGGCGGCTGACGCAAGTTCAGGCGTTCAACCATTTGCTGGAAGCGCTCGCGGTCTTCGGCGCGGTCGATGGCGTCAGGGCTGGTACCGATGATCGGCACGCCAGCGGCTTCCAGGGCACGCGCCAGTTTCAGCGGCGTCTGGCCGCCGTACTGGACGATTACGCCTTTCGGCTTCTCGACGCGGCAGATTTCCAGCACGTCTTCCAGGGTTACCGGCTCGAAGTACAGACGGTCGGAAGTGTCGTAGTCGGTGGAAACGGTTTCCGGGTTGCAGTTGACCATGATGGTTTCGTAGCCGTCTTCGCGCAGAGCGAGGGCAGCATGTACGCAGCAGTAGTCGAACTCGATGCCCTGGCCGATACGGTTCGGACCGCCACCCAGAATCATGATCTTGTCGCGACCGGACGGCGCGGCTTCGCACTCCTCCTCGTAAGTAGAGTAGAGGTAAGCGGTGTCGGTGGCGAACTCGGCGGCGCAGGTGTCAACGCGCTTGTAGACCGGGAACACTTCCAGTTTTTGACGGTGAGTACGCAGATTCTTCTCGGTCACACCCAGCAGCTTGGCCAGACGCTGATCGGAGAAGCCTTTGCGCTTGAGTTTGAACATCAGGTCGCGGTCGATGGCGGACAGACCGAGGGTCTTGACCTTCTCTTCGTCCTTGATCAGATCTTCGATCTGCACCAGGAACCACGGGTCGATCATGTTCATGCCGAAGATGTCTTCGACGGTCATGCCGGCGCGGAAGGCGTCCGCCACGTACCAGATACGCTCGGCGCCCGGCACGGTCAGCTCGCGCTTGAGGATGCTCATGCTTTCCGGGTTGCTCAGGTCGAGCTTCTCGTCCAGACCGCAGACACCGACTTCCAGACCGCGCAGGGCTTTCTGCAGGGATTCCTGGAAGGTGCGACCGATGGCCATGACTTCGCCGACCGACTTCATTTGAGTGGTCAGGCGTGCGTCAGCGTTGGCGAATTTCTCGAAAGCGAAACGTGGCAGCTTGGTGACGACGTAGTCGATCGACGGCTCGAAGGACGCCGGAGTCTTGCCGCCGGTGATGTCGTTCGACAGTTCGTCGAGGGTGTAGCCCACAGCCAGCTTGGCCGCGACTTTGGCGATCGGGAAACCGGTGGCTTTCGAAGCCAGTGCCGAGGAACGCGATACACGCGGGTTCATCTCGATCACGACCATGCGGCCGGTGTCCGGGCAGATGCCGAACTGCACGTTGGAACCGCCGGTCTCGACGCCGATCTCGCGCAGTACCGCCAGCGAGGCGTTACGCAGGATCTGGTATTCCTTGTCGGTCAGGGTCTGTGCCGGAGCAACGGTGATCGAGTCACCGGTGTGCACGCCCATCGGGTCGAAGTTTTCGATCGAGCAGACGATGATGCAGTTGTCCTTTTTGTCGCGGACAACTTCCATTTCATATTCTTTCCAGCCGATCAGCGACTCGTCGATCAGCAGCTCTTTGGTCGGCGACAGGTCCAGACCGCGGGCGCAGATTTCTTCGAACTCTTCACGGTTGTACGCGATACCGCCACCGGTGCCGCCCATGGTGAAGGACGGACGGATGATGCACGGGAAACCCAGACGCTCGAGGACGGCGTTGGCTTCTTCCATGCTGTGGGCGATACCGGAACGCGGGCATTCCAGGCCGATCGACTTCATGGCCTTGTCGAAACGCGAACGGTCTTCAGCCTTGTCGATGGTGTCGGCGTTGGCGCCGATCATTTCCACGCCGAACTTTTCCAGAACGCCTTCGCGCTCCAGGTCCAGGGCGCAGTTCAGAGCAGTCTGGCCGCCCATGGTTGGCAGCACGGCATCCGGACGCTCTTTTTCGATGATCTTGGCCACGGTCTGCCACTTGATCGGCTCGATGTACGTGGCGTCAGCCATGTCCGGGTCGGTCATGATGGTGGCCGGGTTGGAGTTCACCAGGATGACGCGGTAACCCTCTTCGCGCAGGGCTTTGCAGGCCTGGGCGCCGGAGTAGTCGAATTCGCAGGCCTGGCCGATAACGATCGGGCCAGCGCCGAGAATCAGGATGCTTTTAATGTCTGTACGTTTTGGCATGGGTTTGTCACTCAAATCCGCAGGTCAGTCGGCAAGCCGTCTTGATCGATTTCTGAAGCCCTGAGGGGCGCCACCGGTGTCGGGGCCGCCCTCGAGGGCTTCTCGCTACAGTCTCAAGGCGAACGCTTAGCGTCGCTTGGCCATCTCGTTGATGAAGCGGTCGAACAGGGGCGCCACATCGTTCGGGCCCGGGCTCGCTTCAGGGTGGCCCTGGAAGCTGAACGCGCTCTTGTCAGTGCGCTCGATGCCTTGCAGGGTGCCGTCGAACAGCGACTTGTGGATCGCACGCACGTTGGCCGGCAGGGTCGCTTCGTCAACCGCGAAACCGTGGTTCTGGCTGGTGATCATCACAACGCCAGTGTCCAGATCCTGCACCGGGTGGTTGGCACCGTGGTGGCCATGGCCCATTTTCAGGGTCTTGGCGCCGGAGGCCAGAGCCAGCAGCTGGTGACCGAGGCAGATGCCGAAGACCGGAATTTCGGTTTCCAGCACTTCCTTGATCGCCTTGATCGCGTAGTCGCAAGGCTCCGGGTCACCAGGGCCGTTGGACAGAAACACGCCGTCCGGCTTGAGTGCCAGCACATCGGCAGCCGGGGTTTGCGCCGGCACCACGGTCACGCGGCAGCCGCGCTCGACCAGCATGCGCAGGATGTTCAGTTTGACGCCGTAGTCGTAGGCAACCACGTGGTACGGCAACTCGGACGCTTCGATGGTCGCGTGGCTGTCGGTCTTCAAGTCCCAGACAGTGGAGCGCCATTCGTACTTTTCCTTGGTGCTGACGACTTTCGCCAGATCCATGCCCTTCAGGCCCGGGAAGCCTTGCGCAGCGGCAATTGCAGCTTCTTCGGAGATGTTGTCGCCGGCCATGATGCAGCCGTTCTGTGCGCCTTTTTCACGCAGGATGCGGGTCAGGCGACGAGTATCGATACCAGCGATTGCCACAACATTGTTGGCTTTCAGGTAGTCGGACAGGGACATCGTGTTACGCCAGTTGCTCGCTACCAGCGGCAGGTCACGGATGACCAGGCCAGCGGACCATACGCGGTCAGACTCGGCGTCTTCCGGCGTGGTGCCGGTGTTGCCGATGTGCGGGTAAGTCAGGGTAACGATCTGTTGGGCGTAGGAAGGATCGGTAAGGATTTCCTGATAGCCGGTCATTGCGGTGTTGAACACCACCTCACCAACGGTTTGACCGTCGGCTCCAATGGCTTCGCCGCGAAAAATGCTGCCATCAGCAAGGGCGAGTATGGCTGGCTTAGTCAAGAAGACCTCCCGTAAATAACGCATGAAAGGGCAATCGCAGGTTGTAAAAAAGCGGAGTGACGTATGGACACGTCACCCCGCTTCTTCACTGAATTATTCTGCGCGCTTTTAGTGGACACACTAAAGCTGTAGCTTACAGAAAAAGGCTTTTTTGGTCCACCGCTAAAGAGCCTAAAAGGCCGGAGAATGCGACAGGCCGTCGCGCGGTGTAGAAAAACCAGCGCAAACCGGGCGTTTGCGCTGGGTAAAACAGTCAATCAATGCAGGTCGAGCACGTCCTGCATGTCATACAGACCCGGCTCGCGACCATCCAGCCACAACGCCGCACGCACCGCGCCCTTGGCAAAAGTCATGCGACTGGAAGCCTTGTGCGTGATCTCCAGGCGCTCGCCTTCGCAAGCGAACAGCACGGTGTGATCGCCGACCACATCACCACCACGCACGGTAGCGAAACCGATGGTTTCCCGCTCGCGCGCACCGGTGTGGCCTTCACGGCCATAGACCGCAACCTTCTGCAGATCACGATCCAGCGCCTCGGCGATCACTTCACCCATGCGCAGGGCCGTGCCCGAAGGCGCATCGATCTTGTGCCGGTGATGCGCCTCGATGATCTCGATGTCCGCATCATCGCCCAGCACCCGAGCGGTCATTTCGAGCAGCTTCAGCGACAGGTTGACCCCGACACTGAAGTTGGCCGCGAAGACGATCGGAATATCCTTGCCCGCCTCAGCCAGCAGCTGCTTCTGCGCAGCGTCGAGCCCGGTGGTGCCGATGACCATGGCCTTGCCAGCCTTGCGACAGAACGCGAGGTTTTTCAGCATGACTTCCGGCAGGGTGAAATCGATCAGCACATCGAACTCTTCAGCCACCGATTCGAGATTGCCGGACAACGGCACACCGATGCGACCCAGCGAAGCCAGCTCACCGGCATCCACCCCGATCAGCGTACTGCCGGGACGAACGATCGCCGCGGTCAGGCCGGTCAGCGGCGCGCGCTGTTGCACGGCCTCGACCAGAATCTTGCCCATGCGCCCGGCGGCGCCCATCACAGCTATACGTCGCATGCCGACTCCTTACAGATCGCCGAAGAAGCGCTTCACGCCATCGAACCAACCGGTGGTTTTTGGCGAGTGACTGTTGTCATCCGCCAGCGAGCTGCGGAACTCTTCGAGCAATTCGCGCTGACGACGATTCAGATTGACCGGGGTCTCGACCGCTACACGGCACATCAAGTCGCCCGCACCACCGCCCCGCACCGGCGCCACGCCTTTGCCGCGTACACGGAACTGCTTGCCGGTCTGGGTGCCTTCAGGGATTTTCAGTTTGACGCGACCGTCGAGGGTCGGGATTTCCAGCTCGCCGCCGAGCGCCGCATCAACAAAGCTGATCGGCACTTCGCAGAACAGATGTTTGCCATCGCGCTGGAAGATGTCGTGTTCGCGCACGTTGATCACCACGTACAGGTCGCCGGTCGGGCCGCCCTGGGTGCCCGCCTCGCCCTCGCCAGACAGACGAATGCGGTCGCCGGTATCAACGCCAGCCGGCACCTTCACCGACAGGGTCTTGTACTCTTCGACGCGACCGTCGCCGTGGCAGGAATCGCACGGATCGGAAATGATCTTGCCTTGGCCATGGCAGCGCGGGCAGGTCTGCTGCACCGAGAAGAAGCCCTGCTGCATACGCACCTGGCCGATGCCGCCGCAGGTCGGGCAGGTTGATGGCGACGAGCCTTTCTTCGCACCGGAACCATCGCATGGCTTGCAATTGACCAGTGTCGGAACGCGGATATTCACGGTAGTGCCGCGCACCGCTTCTTCCAGATTCAGCTCCAGGGTGTAGCGCAGATCGCTGCCGCGCTGGGCGCCGCCACGGGAACCGCCACGACCGCCACCGAAGAAGTCACTGAAGACATCGCCAAAGATGTCGGAGAAGTTCTGCCCGCCGAAACCGGCGCCACCGCCACCCATGCTTGGGTCGACGCCAGCATGACCGTACTGGTCGTACGCCGCGCGCTTGCTCGAATCGGACAATACTTCGTAGGCCTCGTTGGCCTCTTTGAACAGTTCTTCCGACGCTTTGTCATCGGGATTACGGTCCGGGTGATGCCTCATCGCCAGACGACGATAGGCCTTCTTCAGGTCTGCATCGCTTGAACCACGCTCTACACCCAATACTTCGTAATAGTCACGCTTTGCCATAAGTCTTTTGCACTCTTGAGGACGTTCGGCAAACCCCTCCTGAGGATGGCCAAACTCGTTGAGCCCCAATACAGGCCCGGACCCAACTCACGTCAATTCAACGATCCTGGTCTTTGTTTCTTTTGGTACTTGCGGCGCGAAAAGCAGGAGCATTCCCGGCCATACCAGCAGCAGGCAAACCTTGTCGCATGCTGTAAAAATTCGTGTATTCCAGATACGCCAACGCGGGAGCAAGCTCCCGCGCGGCGACATCCTACCAGTCACCGCCGCAAGGCAGTCAACCGGCCGACCAACAACTTACTTGTGGTCTTTGACTTCTTCGAACTCGGCATCGACAACATCGTCAGCCTTTTCAGCTTTCTCGTCGTGCGGTGCCGCGCCTTCAGCAGGCTGAGCCTGTTCGGCGTACATCTTCTGAGCAACCGGAGCCGAGACTTTCGACAGCTCTTCGATCTTCGCTTCGATGGCAGCCTTGTCGTCGCCTTTCACAGCGGCTTCCAGTGCAACCACGGCAGCTTCGATCGCGGTCTTCTCTTCAGCGCTGACCTTGTCGCCCGCTTCGGTAACCATTTTGCGAGTCGAGTGAACCAGTGCGTCACCCTTGTTACGGGATTCAGCCAGTTCAGCGAACTTGCGGTCTTCCTCGGCGTTCAGCTCGGCATCGCGAACCATCTTCTGAATTTCTTCATCCGACAGACCGGAGTTGGCCTTGATGGTGATCTTCTGCTCTTTACCGGTCGCCTTGTCTTTCGCACCAACGTGCAGAATGCCGTTAGCGTCGATGTCGAAGGTCACTTCGATCTGTGGCACGCCACGTGGAGCTGGTGGAATGTCGGCCAGGTCGAACTTGCCCAGGGACTTGTTCTGTGCGGCTTGCTTACGCTCACCTTGCAGAACGTGAATGGTCACAGCGCCCTGGTTGTCGTCGGCAGTCGAGAAGACTTGCGATTTCTTGGTAGGAATCGTGGTGTTTTTCTCGATCAGCGCGGTCATCACGCCACCCATGGTTTCGATACCCAGGGTCAGCGGGCTGACGTCGAGCAGCAGAACGTCTTTCACGTCACCGGCCAGAACGGCGCCCTGGATCGCAGCACCCATGGCAACCGCTTCGTCCGGGTTCACGTCTTTACGTGCTTCTTTACCGAAGAAATCGGTCACCAGCTTCTGTACCAGCGGCATACGGGTCTGACCGCCGACCAGAATCACGTCGTTGATCGCGCCAACGTCAATACCGGCGTCTTTCATAGCGATACGGCAAGGCTCGATGGTGCGCTGAACCAGGTCTTCAACCAGAGCTTCGAGCTTGGCACGCGAAATCTTCACGTTCAGGTGCTTAGGACCGGTGGCGTCTGCAGTGATGTACGGCAGGTTGACGTCGGTCGACTGCGCGGACGACAGCTCGATCTTGGCTTTCTCAGCGGCTTCTTTCAGGCGCTGCATGGCCAGCGGGTCACCTTTGAGGTTCATGCCGCTTTCTTTCTTGAATTCGTCAACGAGGTAGTCGATCAGACGAATGTCGAAGTCTTCACCGCCGAGGAAGGTGTCACCGTTGGTGGCCAACACTTCGAACTGGTGCTCGCCGTCAACTTCAGCGATCTCGATCACGGAAACGTCGAAAGTACCGCCACCCAGGTCGTAAACGATCACGGTGTGATCGCCCTTGGCCTTGTCCATACCGTAAGCCAGAGCAGCTGCGGTTGGTTCGTTGATGATACGTTTAACGTCCAGACCGGCAATGCGGCCGGCGTCTTTGGTCGCCTGACGCTGGCTGTCGTTGAAGTAGGCCGGAACGGTGATCACCGCTTCGGTCACAGGCTCGCCGAGGTAGTCTTCGGCGGTCTTCTTCATCTTCTTCAGAATTTCAGCCGAGATTTGTGGCGGCGCCATTTTCTGGCCGTTCACTTCAACCCAGGCGTCGCCGTTGTCAGCCTTGGCGATTTTGTACGGGACCATCTTGATGTCTTTCTGTACGACTTCTTCGTCGAACTTGCGACCGATCAGACGCTTCACCGCGTACAGGGTGTTGTGCGGGTTGGTCACTGCCTGACGCTTGGCCGACTGACCAACGAGGATTTCACCATCGTTGGCGTAAGCGATGATCGACGGCGTGGTACGCGCGCCTTCGGCGTTTTCGATAACTTTGGCTACGCCGTTTTCCAGCACGGAGACGCAGGAGTTGGTAGTCCCCAGGTCGATACCGATAATTTTGCCCATGTTCACTCTCCCGAAACTTTGGATTTTGTTGCCGCAGCAGTGGTGGCTAACTGCGGTAATACTTAAACGCTTGACTTCTAAATGGGGGCCTTGCGGCTAATTTCAAGCCTTCTCGTCAATCGAAGGCGAAATTGGCGCCGGCGCCTTGCTGACCACAACCATGGCCGGACGCAACAGGCGGCCATTGAGCTGGTAGCCCTTCTGGAACACCTTCAGAACGCTGTTCGGCTCGACGTCGGCGCTTTCCTGCATGGCCATCGCCTGATGGTGAACGGCATTGAACGGTTCGCCATGCGGATCGATCGCTTCAAGCTGGTAACGCTTGAGGGTGTCGTGGAACATTTTCAGGGTCAGCTCGATGCCTTCGCGCATCGGACGGATGCTTTCGTCGTCCGGGCTCGACAGTTCGAGGCCGCGCTCCAGGCTGTCAACGATCGGCAGCAAGTCACCGGCGAACTTTTCCAGCGCAAACTTGTGCGCCTTCTCGACATCCTGCTCGGCACGACGGCGGACGTTCTGCAGATCGGCAGCTACGCGCAGCGACTGATCCTGCGCGGCGGCCAACTGCTCTTCGAGCACTTGTACACGGGTCGCCAGGTCGTCACCCGAAGTTTCGGGCGCCTGATTGGCTTCTGGATTTTGCGTATCTACTGTCTGTTCGTCAGCCATAGAATTCTCCTTTCAATTACGTCCGCGAGCTGTACTCGCGCTTCTGCCCCGATATATGGGGCCGCAAAATCAGGCTTCAAGGGCCTGCAATGATTAACCCTACAAAAAAGTGCTGCTTTGTCATTCCCGCTCGGACTAAGTATTTGATCGGATCAAGCAAATCGAGCTAAGCGAGGGCATTGTCAGCCTGAAACAAAACACTGTATAAATAACCAGACCTAAAGCCTGGGAGCGGCCTTTATGCTGGTGCACCTGTCCGTACATAACTACGCCATCGTTGAACATCTCGATCTCGAACTCGATCGCGGGATGAGCGTGATCACAGGGGAAACCGGCGCCGGCAAGTCGATCATGCTCGACGCCCTGGGCCTGACCCTCGGCGATCGCGCCGACAGCGGCGTAGTTCGCCCAGGCGCCGACAAGGCCGATATCCTGGCCACCTTCGACCTGGTCGACATTCCCGAAGCCCATGCCTGGCTGGCCGAGCGCGATCTTGAAAGCGATGGTCCGTGCATCCTGCGTCGGGTGATCACCGCTGAAGGCCGTTCACGCGGCTATATCAATGGCACGCCCTGCCCGCTCGGCGATCTCAAGGCTCTCGGCGAACTGCTGATCGATATCCACAGCCAGCACGAACACCAGTCCCTGCTGAAAACCGATACCCATCGCCGCCTGCTCGATGAATACGCCGGTGCCACCGATCTGGCCCGCCAGGTTCAACTGGCTGCGCAGCGCTGGCGCCAGACTCGCCAGGAGCTGGAGCGCCTCTCCAATTCTGGCGACGAACAACGCGCGCGCCACCAACTACTCAGCTACCAGCTCGAAGAACTGGAAAACCTCGGCCTCGGCGAAAACGAGCTGGAACAGCTGGAGCAGGAACACAAGAATCTGACCAATGCCGAAACCCTGCTCGGCATCTGCCGACAGGTGGTCGAGCAGTGCAGCGAAAGCGATTCCGGTAACGTACTGAATGCACTGACCGCCAGCCTCAATCGCCTGTCGAGCGTGAACAACTCGGTTGGCGCACTGGGCGAAGCCAGCAGCCTGCTGACCAGCGCGCAGATCCAGGTCGAAGAAGCCGTGGGCGAACTCAATCGCTTCCTCGACAACTTCGATGCCGATCCGGCGCGCCTGCAGTATCTGGAAGAACGCCTCGACGCAATTTACACCCTGGCCCGCAAGCACCGGATCCAGCCAACCGAAGTCGCCGAGATGCAGCAGAAGTTGCTGGATGAGATCGAAACCCTTAACGCCAACGACGAATCCATCGAGCGCCTGGGTGAAGAACTGGCGTCCTACGCACGCCATTATCAAGAGAAGGCCCGCGAGCTGAGCGACTTGCGTCATCAGGCCGCCGGCAGCCTTGCCAGCGCCGTGGAGCAGGAAATCCAGCGCTTGGGCATGCCGGGCGGGCGCTTCACCATTGAATTGCGCGCCAATAGCAGCGACGAACTGCTGCCCAATGGTCTGGAACAGGTTGAACTGCTGGTCAGCGCCAACCCCGGCCAGCCACTGAAGGCGCTGGCCAAAGTGGCCTCCGGCGGCGAGCTGTCGCGGATCAGTCTGGCGATTCAGGTGATCACCGCGCAGACCTCAAGAGTGCCGACCCTGGTATTCGACGAAGTGGACGTGGGTATCGGCGGGCCGACCGCCGAAATCGTCGGCCAGTTGTTGCGACGTCTTGGCGATCGCGGGCAGGTACTGACCGTGACGCACTTGCCGCAAGTGGCAGCGCAGGGTCATCAGCATTTGTTCGTGCACAAGGTACGGGGCGAACAGGCGACTCACACCGCCGTGTCCAAGCTGAGCAAGAACGACCGTATAGAAGAAGTGGCGCGGATGCTGGGCGGCATCGACCTGACCAAAGAGTCTTTGGCTCACGCAAAAAAAATGGTGGTTACCGCAAAAGTTTAAGCACAGCAGAAAGCACGAAGGCGACCCTTGGGTCGCCTTCGTTCGTTTCGCGAACCTGAAATTCGCGCGACATGCTTACTTTTTCTTGCGTACGTACAGCACCAGATTGTGATCTACCAGATCAACACCGTGCTCCTCGGCAATTGCCTTCTGGAGCTTTTCGATTTCCGGACTGACGAATTCGACGACTTCACCGGTTTCCACGTTGACCATGTGGTCGTGGTGGCCACCGTCGGCCAATTCGAATACCGCGTGGCCACCGTCGAAGTTGTGACGGACCACGAGGCCAGCGGCTTCGAACTGGGTCAGAACACGGTAAACCGTGGCCAGACCGACGTCCTCGCCCGCTTCCATCAACGCCTTGTAGACGTCTTCGGCACTCATGTGACGCTGCTCGGTAGAGTCGAGCATTTGCAGGATCTTGACCCGTGGCAGGGTCACTTTGAGGCCGGCTTTGCGTAGTTCGCTATTTTCAACCATGGTCAGCTTTCTCGCGATGCTGCTTCGCAGCTTCTCTTAATGCGGGTATGATCGGCGTTTACGTTGTCCCAGCCAAGATAGTGGAAGTCGCCCACCGATGCAAAACACCAAGCTCTTGCTAACCAGTTTCACCTTTGTGGGACTGCTCGCACTCGCCGGTTGTTCATTCCCCGGGGTTTACAAAATCGACATCCAGCAGGGCAATGTCGTCACGCAGGACATGATAGACCAGTTACGCCCGGGAATGACCCGTCGGCAAGTACGGTTTATCATGGGTAACCCTCTGCTGACCGACACGTTCCATGCCGATCGCTGGGATTATCTGTACAGCCTGCAACCTGGTGGCGGTGAACGCCAACAGGAACGCGTGAGTGTTAACTTCAACTCCAACGACCAGCTTGTCAGCCTGTCCGGTGACTTCATGCCGGGCGTGAGCCGTGACGAAGCCATTCTCGGCAAGGACAGTGGCACCAGCGTGACCGCCCCTGCTGAAAACGCCGAGAAGCCGAAGCCGGAACAACCAGCCAAACCGGGCTCCTTGCTGGATTCGATCCAGAAGGACGTGGACGGTGTTGAAACCGTTCCGGTTCCGACGCCCGAACCGCTGGACACCTCGCCGCAGTAATGTGCGAGGCAATAAAAAACCCGGAATTTCCGGGTTTTTTATTGCCTGCGATTTGCTCGTCCTACTGATTTCGCGCCTTGGCTTCGGCAGCCTTGGCCGCCCGCAAGCGCCGAACCTCTTTCGGATCTGCCAATAGCGGCCGGTAGATCTCGATGCGATCCCCCGCCTGAATCAGGCGAACCTGCGGATCCGCGATCACTTTGCCGAAGATACCCAACGGGCACTCGCTCAAGTCCAGCTCCGGAAATTCATCGCCAATACCTGACTTGAGCACCGTCTCACGCACTGTCGTCCCTTCAGGAACGCTCAAAGTGCGCAAGATCTGACGATCCACGGCGGCATACACCACCTCAATCTCGATCACCGACTCAACCATGCATCTGCTTGGCGCGCTGGCAGAACGCATCCACCAACGTATTCGCCGCCTGATTGAACAGCGGGCCGAGTGTCGCGCGCACCAGCGGGCCGGCGTAGTCGAAAGACAGGTCAAGACTGATCTTGCAGGCCTTCTCGTTCAACGCCTTGAAGACCCAGACGCCATGCAGTTGGTTGAACGGGCCTTCTTCCAGGTTCATCTCGATCGATTGCCCCGGCACCAGCGTATTGCGCGTGACGAAGTGCTGACTCAGACCGCCCTTGGCCACGCCAACGCTGGCACGCATGTGCTCGGGAGAACTCTCCAGCACCTCGGCGGACGAGCACCATGGCAAGAATTCCGGGTAACGCGCGACGTCGTTGACCAGGTCGTAGAGGAATTGCGCCGGGTATGGCAGCAACGCCGAACGTTGAATATGTGTCGTCATGTAAGCGTTACTTCCAGAGCTGAGCGGCAAACACTACCAGAATGCCGATGGGCGCCACGTAGCGCATCAAGAACAGGGACAGGGCAAACAGCGCCGGGTTACGAATCGACAACTCGTCACGCACCGCCTCACGCCCCATCACCCAACCGGCAAACAGCACGAAGCACAAGCCACCGAGCGGCAACATGATCCGCGAGGTGAAGAAATCAATCACGCCGAAGAAGTCCAGACCGCCTGCCGCACCCCATTGGTAGAGATGGAACAGCCCGCCATCGTTCACGAAAAATTTGGCTTCCTTCCAGATATTGAAGGAGAAAACCGTACCCAGACCGACGAACCAGCAAATGAATGCCAGCCAGAAAGTCACCCAGCCACGGCTGATTTTCGTGCGCTCAACCAAATAGGCAACCATCGGTTCGAGCAGGGAAATCGCCGAGCTCCAGGCGGCAATTGCCACCAGGACAAAGAACACCACGCCCATCAACTGGCCGAAAACCACGTTACCGAAGGCAAATGGCAGACTGACGAACATCAGGCCCGGACCTTCGCTAGGGTTCAAACCGCCAGCAAACACAATCGGAAACAATGCCAGACCGGCCACCAGCGACACGAAGGTGTCGAGCAGTGCCACACCGACCACGGTGCCGGACAACGAGGCTTCCTTGGTCATGTAAGCGCCGTAGATCATGATCGAGCCGACGCCCACGCTCAGGGAAAAGAACGCATGGCCCATGGCGGGCAGCAAGCCGTCGAGGACTTTTTCCGGGTGGAAATCGAACATGAAATGCACGCCTTCCATGAAATGCCCGGTGGTCATGCTGTAACCCAGCAACACCAGCACCATCACGAACAGCAGCGGCATCATGATCCGCAGACTGCGCTCAAGCCCGGCAACCACGCCTTTGGCGATCACCACGGCCGACAACAGCATGAAAACTGTATGCCAAAGTGTCAGGCGCCAGGGATCGGAGATGACATTGCCGAAATAAGCGCCGACCTGCTCCGCCGTGGCGCCCTGGAAGTCGCCGCGCCCCATGTCGATGATGTAATCCAGCGACCAGCCGCCAACCACACTATAGAAAGACAGGATCAGCAACGCCGTGATCATCCCGGCAAATGCGCCCCACGACCACTTGCCCGAATGCCCGGCTTCCAGCGCCAGCACCTTCAGGGCGTTCGCCGGACTTTGCCGTGCGCGGCGGCCGATCAGGGTTTCAGCCAGCATGACCGGGATCCCGATCAGGGCGATGCAGGCCAGAAACATCAGCACGAAGGCGCCGCCGCCGTAGACCCCGACCATGTAGGGGAATTTCCAGATGCTGCCCAGTCCCACGGCCGAACCGGTCGCGGCGAATATGAAAACCCAGCGGCTAGCCCAACTGCCGTGGACAGAAACCTTGTCTGTCGACATTGAATATCACGCCCAAGCGTTAGAAAAAGAGGCCGCATTGTCCGGGATTCACTCAACGTGCTCAAGCACGCAGCATCACCGTAGCCGAGGACCGTTTATCTCCATATAATGCCGCCCCTATGGCTAAACAGAAGAAACACCCAACAGGGACCATCGCGCAGAACAAAAAGGCGCGACACGATTACTTCATCGAACATCGTTTCGAGGCTGGTCTGGTCCTGGCCGGCTGGGAAGTAAAAAGTCTGCGGGCAAGCAAGCTGCAACTGGTCGACAGTTACGTGCTGCTCAAGGATGGCGAAGCCTGGCTCCTCGGCAGTCACATCACGCCGTTGATGACCGCCAGCACCCACGTCATCGCCGATCCGACCCGCACCCGCAAACTGCTGCTCAACAAGCGCGAGCTGGAAAAACTCGCCGCTGCCGTGCAACAGAAAGGCTACGCCTGCGTGTGCCTGTCCTTCTACTGGAGCAAGCACATGGTCAAGTGCGAAATTGCTCTGGGCAAGGGCAAGAAGGAATACGACAAGCGTGACACCGAGCGCGAACGCGACGCTGGTCGAGAGCTGCAGCGCGCCGTGCGCAACAAGGGCAAGGAAGAATAATTTTCCTGCTTTAAAAGATCGCAGCCTGGGGCAGCTCCTACACAGGAATGAGAATTTCCCTGTAAGAGCTGCCGAAGGCTGCGATCTTTTTGCCTCTAAAAGCTACATTCCCTTGCGCCGCTCCGCCCGAGCCATGCGCTGAACTTCCTGCCGTACCTCCTCCAGCACTTCCTGCACATACAGAATGTGCCGACTGGAAACCTCCCGCGCCTGCTCCGCACGCCCCTCGATAATCGCCAGATACAGCTCCCGGTGCTGAGAGATCAGCATGTCGCGGGTTTCCGTGCGCTGCTTGTACATGCCGCCAATGTTGGTCACCACGTTGCGCTTGAGCAGATCGAACAACCCGCGAATGGTGTGCAGCAGCACTGCGTTGTGGCTGGCTTCGGCGATCGCCAGATGAAACTTCGCATCCGCCGCGCCCTCTTCCGCCCGGCTCACTTCGTCATGCCGCGTATAGCAATCCTGCAACTCATTGAACGCAGCAGTCAGACGCTCACGATCCACATCCGTGGCGCGCAATGCGGCGTAATAGGCGCACGATGCCTCCAGAGTGTGCCGAAACTCCAGCAAGTCGCGCTGCGCCTCGGGATTGCTCTCCAGCAGCAATAGCAGAGGATCACTGAAGGTCGAGCCGAGCGTTTCCACCACATAATTGCCGCCGCCCTGGCGACTGACCAGCAAGCCCTTGGCCGCCAGTTTCTGAATCGCTTCGCGCAACGACGGACGCGACACGCCGAACTGCTCGGCCAAGGCGCGCTCGGCCGGAAGCCGCTCACCGGACTTCAGCGTGCCCTCGAGGATCATCCCCTCGAGGCGCTCGACAATATCGTCAGACAAACGGCGCTGACGAATCTGATCAAACCCCATAACTCAATTCTCCACGATCCCGACCGCTCGCCGGGCTCTCTATTCTGGCCTATCGGCGCCCCGCCGACACCTGTCAGCGCACATTCGCCCGACCGGATCAGATGCCCTCTGCACCGCTTATTCGACAAAAGTTTCAGGGCGACAAATTGACACACCGACATCAAGGCTTTTACCCTAGCCAACAGCGATTGTAAATTGGTATTACCAATTAACCAAGAACGCTGATAGTGCCTGACCAACAACAATTAGGGGCCACCCCATATGCAAACCTGGCAACAGCTCTATACCCCGCTCGGCAGTCTCGGCGTCTCCGCTCTTGCGGCCGTCATCCCCATCGTTTTCTTCTTTCTCGCGCTGGCGGTGTTCCGCCTCAAGGGTCACGTGGCCGGCAGCATCACGCTGGCCCTATCGATTGCCGTGGCGATTTTCGCCTTCCACATGCCGGTCGACATGGCCTTCGCCGCTGCTGGATACGGCTTTGCCTATGGTCTGTGGCCGATTGCCTGGATCATTGTCGCGGCGGTGTTCCTCTACAAACTGACGGTCAAGAGTGGTCAGTTCGAGGTCATTCGCAGTTCGGTGCTGTCGATCACCGACGACCAGCGTCTGCAGGTGCTGCTGATCGGTTTCTGCTTCGGTGCATTTCTTGAAGGTGCCGCCGGCTTCGGCGCGCCAGTGGCGATTACCGCCGCGCTGCTGGTCGGTCTCGGCTTCAACCCGCTGTACGCCGCCGGCCTGTGCCTGATTGCCAACACCGCGCCAGTGGCGTTTGGCGCACTGGGCATTCCAATCATTGTTGCCGGGCAAGTGACCGGCATCGACGCGTTCAAGATCGGCGCCATGACCGGCCGCCAACTGCCACTGCTGTCGCTGTTCGTGCCGTTCTGGCTGGTGTTCATGATGGACGGCCTGCGTGGCGTGCGTGAAACCTGGCCGGCAGCACTGGTCGCAGGCCTGAGTTTCGCCGTGACCCAGTACTTCACTTCGAACTTCATCGGCCCGGAGCTGCCGGACATCACCTCGGCCCTGGCCAGCCTGATTTCCCTGACCCTGTTCCTCAAAGTCTGGCAGCCAAAACGCGCCGCCGGCCAACACATCGCTGGCGCCGTTTCGGCCTCGGCAGTAACCGCCAGCGCAGGTGGTTTCGGCCAGAAACGCAGCACCGTGGCGTCGCCTTACAGCCTCTGGGAAATTTTCATTGCCTGGTCGCCATTCCTGATCCTCACCGTGCTGGTAACCATCTGGACCCTCAAGCCGTTCAAGGCCATGTTTGCCGCCGGCGGTTCGATGTACGCCTGGGTGTTCAACTTTGCCATCCCGCACCTTGACCAACTGGTGATCAAGACTGCTCCGATCGTCGCCACCCCGACCGCCATCCCGGCCGTGTTCAAACTCGACCCGATTTCCGCGACCGGTACCGCGATTTTCTTCTCGGCGCTGATCTCGATGCTGGTATTGAAGATCAACTTCAAAACTGGTCTGACCACTTTGAAAGAGACCTTCTACGAACTGCGCTGGCCGATTCTGTCGATCGGCATGGTGCTGGCCTTCGCTTTCGTCACCAACTACTCGGGCATGTCTTCGACCATGGCGCTGGTCCTGGCCGCGACCGGCGCAGCCTTCCCGTTCTTCTCGCCGTTCCTCGGCTGGCTGGGCGTGTTCCTCACCGGCTCGGATACCTCTTCCAACGCCCTGTTCAGTTCGCTGCAGGCGACCACCGCACACCAGATCGGCGTCAATGACACCCTGCTAGTAGCCGCCAATACCAGCGGCGGTGTGACCGGCAAGATGATCTCGCCACAATCGATCGCCGTGGCCTGCGCCGCGACCGGGTTGGTGGGTAAGGAATCGGATCTGTTCCGCTTCACTCTCAAGCACAGCCTATTCTTTGCCACGATTGTCGGCCTGATCACTCTGGCCCAGGCTTACTGGTTCACCGGCATGCTGGTGCACTAAACCTATAAACAAAACGGAAATAACCGACGCCGGCTGGTGATTCCGGCGTCAGCAATTCACACCCCGGTCTGTAAGGCTGCTGAAAGCAAGGCTCTTTATATTCAGCAGTCTCAACAGACGGATAACCGGGCCCACCCGGAGACACGCCTGATGAGCGAGCTTTTTTACAACGCTGTGCCCAACGCCACCCGCGTCGCACCGCCACTGCCCGAACCTCGGCAGTACCCCAGCGAGAAACCGTCGCGGGTCTATCTGTTCGGCACGTGCGTGGTCGACCTGTTCTACCCCGAAGCCGGGATGGACGCGATCCACTTGCTCGAGCGTGAAGGGATCAAGGTCGAGTACCCGCAAGGGCAGAGCTGCTGCGGGCAACCGGCCTACACCTCGGGTTACACCGAGCAGGCGCGTACGGTGGCGCGTTCGCAACTGGCGCTGTTTGCCGGGGATTATCCGGTGGTGGTGCCGTCGGGTTCCTGCGCGGGCATGTTGCGCGAGCATTACGCCGACTTGTTCAAGGACGAGCCGCAAACGTTGAAACAGGTGCAGGCACTCGCGGCCCGCACCTATGAGCTGGCCGAGTTCATGCTGTTCGTCTGCAAGGTGCAGCTCAAGGACAGCGGCGAGCCGGTCAAAGTCGCGCTGCACACCTCGTGTTCGGCACGCCGCGAGATGAACACCCACCTGCACGGCCGCGAGTTATTGGCGCAGTTGAGCAACGTGGAACGGGTCAACCACGACCACGAAAGCGAGTGCTGTGGCTTCGGTGGGACATTCAGCGTCCGTATGCCAGACATTTCCGGCGCGATGGTGGCGGACAAGACCCGCGCGTTGAAGGATTCCGGCGCGCACAAAGTGTTGAGCGCCGACTGCGGCTGTTTGATGAACATCAATGGCGCATTGGAGAAACAAAAAGAAGCGCTGCGCGGGCAACATCTCGCCAGCTTTCTGTGGCAACGAACCGGAGGTGCGCAATGAGCACCTCGACGATTATTCCTACGGTTGCCGTAGAAGAAGATTTCCGTACTCGGGCGCACAACGCCCTGGGTGATCAGCAGCTACGGAACAACTTCCGCACTGCGATGGATTCACTGATGACCAAGCGGGCAGCGGCTTTCAGCGATGCCCACGAAAGAGAACACTTGCGCGCCCTGGGCAACTCGATCAGGGCGCGTGCGCTCTCCAAGTTGCCCGACCTGCTCGAGCAACTGGAACAGAACCTGACCCGCAACGGTGTGACAGTGCACTGGGCGGAAACGGTGGACGAGGCCAATGGCATCGTCCTTTCGATCATCCGCGCTCACGAGGCGCGGCAAGTGATCAAGGGCAAATCGATGGTCAGCGAAGAGATGGAGATGAACCATTTCCTCGAGGCTCAAGGTGTTGAATGCCTGGAGTCCGACATGGGGGAATACATCGTCCAGCTCGACCACGAGAAGCCTTCACACATCATTATGCCGGCGATCCACAAGAATGCCGGTCAGGTCGCGTCCTTGTTCCACGACAAACTTGGCGTGGAGTACACCAAGGACGTTGACCAACTCATTCAGATCGGTCGCAGGGTCCTGCGGCAGAAATTCTTCGAAGCGGACATCGGCGTTTCCGGCGTCAACTTCGCCGTAGCCGAAACCGGCACCCTGCTGCTGGTGGAAAACGAAGGCAACGGACGCATGACCACCACCGTGCCGCCGGTGCACATCGCCGTCACCGGCATCGAAAAGGTCGTGGAAAACCTGCGCGACGTGGTGCCGCTGTTGTCGCTGCTGACCCGCTCGGCGCTGGGCATTCCGATCACCACCTACGTCAACATGATCTCCGGCCCGCGCAAGGAACATGAACTCGACGGCCCGCAAGAAGTGCATCTGGTGCTGCTCGATAACGGTCGCAGCCAGGCCTTTGCCGACAGCGAACTGCGCCAGACCCTCAACTGCATCCGCTGCGGTGCCTGCATGAACCATTGCCCGGTCTACACCCGCGTCGGTGGTCACACCTATGGCGAGGTGTATCCGGGACCGATCGGCAAAATCATCACGCCGCACATGGTCGGTCTGGCGAAAGTCCCGGATCACCCGAGCGCTTCGTCGTTGTGCGGTGCCTGCGGTGAAGTGTGCCCGGTGAAAATTCCGATCCCTGCCCTGCTGCGGCGATTGCGCGAAGAAAACGTCAAAGCCCCGGACAGTCCGCATCAAGTGATGCGCGGTCAGGGCAGCAAGTATTCGCGCAAGGAACGTTTCATCTGGAACGCCTGGGCGAAACTCAACAGCTCGCCGACGTTGTATCGGTTGTTCGGTTTCTTCGCCACGCGCCTGCGTGCGTTAACGCCGAGCAATGTCGGCCCGTGGACACAAAACCACAGCGCACCAAAACCCGCCGCCCGCTCACTGCACGACATGGCCCGCGAGCATCTGGGCAAACAGGGAGACCGCTGATGAGCGCCAAGCAAAATATCCTCGCCAAGCTACGGAAAAGTCTGACCGGCACCACACCGATTGCCGACGACTTCGACGTCGATCTGGTGACCCAGCCTTACACCTACAGCGCCGAGCAACGCATCCCGCAGCTGCGCAAACTGATGGAAGCGGTACACACCGAGATCCATCTGACTACCGGCGCAGACTGGCCGACGCTGCTCGCGCAATTGCTGCGTGACCGGCAGCTACCGAGCCTGCTGATCGCACCGACTACGCCTCACGGGCAGCGCATCTCACAACACTGGGCGAACAATCCTGATCTGCCGACACTGAAATCCTACAACCGGCCGATGGAAGAATGGAAAGCCGAGCTGTTCAACGACACCCCGGCCAGCCTCACTGGCACTCTCGGCGCCATCGCCGCGACCGGCAGCCTGATTCTCTGGCCCACTCGTGAAGAGCCGCGATTGATGAGCCTGGTGCCGCCGGTGCATTTCGCCCTGCTCAAGGCCAGCGAAATCCGCGACAACTTCTATCAAGTGCAACAGGAATTCGAGTGGGCCCAAGGCATGCCGACCAACGCGCTGCTGGTGTCCGGCCCGTCGAAAACTGCCGACATCGAACAAGTACTGGCCTACGGCGCCCACGGCCCGAAAGACCTTGTGGTGCTGATCCTGGAGGACCAATGACGCTTCCAGTGAATTTCCTGCGCGACGCGCAGCAACTGATTCCAGCGGATCGCCGCTTCGACGATCCGCTGTCGACCTTGGCCTTCGGCACCGACGCCAGTTTTTATCGGCTGATTCCCAAACTGGTGATCCGCGTCGAGTCCGAAGATGAAGTGGTAGCGCTGTTGAAACTGGCCCAGCGCGATCAAGTCCCGGTGACCTTCCGCGCCGCTGGCACCAGTTTGTCCGGGCAGGCGATCAGCGATTCGGTGCTGATTGTGCTGGGGGATAACTGGAACGCTCGCGAGATTCGCGACCAAGGCATGCAAATCCGCCTGCAGCCGGGCGTGATCGGCGCGCAGGCCAACGCATGGCTGGCACCGTTCGGGCGCAAGATCGGTCCGGACCCGGCGTCGATCAACGCCTGCAAGATCGGCGGCATCGTCGCCAACAACGCCAGCGGCATGTGCTGCGGCACCGCGCAAAACACCTACCACACCCTGGCCGGGATCCGTCTGGTACTCGCCGACGGCACCCGTCTCGACACCGAAGACGCCGCCAGCGTCGCCGCTTTTCGCGTAAGCCACGAAGATCTGCTGGAGCGCCTGGCAACATTGGGCCGCGAGACCCGCGCCAATGCCGAACTGGCTGCGCGAATCCGCCACAAATATCGTCTGAAAAATACCACCGGTCTGTCACTCAACGCCCTGGTGGATTTCGACGAGCCTGTGGATATCTTGAGCCACTTGCTGGTCGGTTCCGAAGGCACCCTTGGCTTCATCAGCGCGGTGACCTATGACACGGTGATCGACCATCCGAACAAGGCGTCGGCGCTGATCGTGTTCCCGGATGTGGAAACCTGCTGCAACGCGGTCACCGTGCTGAAAAGCCAACCGGTGTCGGCAGTGGAATTGCTCGATCGGCGCAGTCTGCGTTCGGTGCAGGACAAACCGGGCATGCCGGATTTCGTACAGCACCTGTCGAGTAATGCCTGCGCGCTGCTGATCGAATCCCGCGCCGCCTCTTCCACTTTGCTGCAAGAACAACTGGCGCAGATCATGGCTTCGCTGACCCGTTTCCCGGTGGAGAAACAGGTCGATTTCACCGAAGATCCGGCCGAGAACGCCAAGCTTTGGGCGATCCGCAAGGACACCTTTCCCGCCGTCGGCGCCGTGCGCAAAACCGGCACCACGGTGATCATCGAAGACGTGACCTTCCCGGTCGAGCAACTGGCTATCGGCGTCAATCGCCTGATCGCGCTGTTCGACAAACACGCCTACGACGAAGCGATCCTTTTCGGACACGCTCTGGAGGGTAATCTGCACTTCGTTTTCACCCAAGGCTTCAACAGTCCGGAAGAAGTCGCACGCTATCAGGCGTTCATGGACGACGTGGCGCAACTGGTGGCGGTGGAGTTCGGCGGTTCGCTCAAAGCCGAACACGGCACCGGGCGCAACATGGCACCGTTCGTTGAGCTGGAATGGGGCAGCGATGCCTATCAGTTGATGTGGCAGCTCAAACGTCTGCTCGACCCCAACGGCATCCTCAACCCCGACGTGGTGCTCAGCGAAGATCCGCAGATCCACCTCAAACACCTCAAGCCGCTGCCGGCGGCTGACGAGATTGTCGACAAATGCATCGAGTGCGGCTTCTGCGAGCCGGTCTGCCCGTCGAAAGGACTGACCCTCAGCCCGCGCCAGCGCATCGTGATCTGGCGTGACATTCAGGCGAAAAAACGTGCCGGCGTTGACACCACCGAGCTGGAACAAGCCTACGAGTACCAAGGCATTGAAACCTGCGCCGCGACAGGCTTGTGCGCGCAGCGTTGCCCCGTAGGCATCAATACCGGCGAACTGGTGAAAAAGCTCCGCGCCCGCAACGCCACGCATCAGATAACCGCTGACTGGATCGAAGGAAATTTCGCCAAGACCCTGCAAGGCGCACGCTTCACCCTGCACGTGGCCAACGGCGCACGGATGCTGCTCGGCGCACCGCGCCTGGCGAAGCTGTCGGCAACCCTGACACGTTTGTCCAAAGGCCAGGTGCCGCTGTGGACCAGCGCGATGCCGCAACCGGAAAAAGCCATTCGCTTCAGCCCGAGCGTGTCCGACGAACGCCCACGCGTTGTGTATCTGGCCGCCTGTGTTTCACGGGTGATGGGCCCGGCAGCGGGCGACAAGGAGCAGATGTCGCTGTACGACAAGACCCGTGGCCTGCTGGAAAAAGCCGGTTACCAAGTGGTATTCCCGGACAATCAGGACAACCTCTGCTGCGGTCAGCCGTTTGCTTCCAAAGGCTACGCCGAACAGGCCGAGCACAAGCGTCAGGAGTTGATCAGCGCGCTGCTGCACGCCAGTCGCGGTGGACTCGATCCGATCTATTGCGACACCAGCCCGTGCACCTTGCGCCTGGTGCAGGACGTGGGAAATGTTCGCCTGGATCTGTATGACCCGGTGCGCTTCATCCGTACGCATCTTCTCGATCGACTGGAGTTCACCCCGCAAGAAGCACCGATTGCAGTTCATGTGACCTGCAGCACCCAGCATCTGGGCGAAAGCCAGGCGCTGATCGAACTGGCACGCAAATGCAGCAAAACCGTGGTGATTCCGGAAGGTATTCATTGTTGCGGGTTTGCCGGTGACAAGGGTTTCACCACGCCGGAGCTGAACAGCCACTCGCTGCGCACACTCAAGGACGCGGTGCAACATTGCAACGAGGGGATTTCCACCAGCCGCACCTGTGAGATCGGCCTGACGCAGCACGGCGGCATCGACTATCACGGACTGGTCTATCTGGTGGATCGGGTCACTCGAGCGAAGGCCTGCTAAAAGAAAGTTAGAACCCTTGAGCGAGGCGGTAGTCCACAGAACAAGCCCCGAACACGCGGGGCTTTTCCTCCTTTCGCAGGCCTGCTCTGACGGTCAGCGAGAGTCTGGATTCCTCAGTGCAAGGAGATACTCATGAAGCATTCTGTACTGTTTGGTCTGTTCGTTACTGCCTCGATGATGGCTTCTACTTCGTTCGCCGATGGCAAACCTGCCGACTTGTGCGAGGCGAATCTGCAAAAGATCGAAAGCGCCAAGACGCAATATCAGACGTCGCCGGATCTGAATTCGCGCGTCTCGGCAAGCGTCAGTAAAGCCCAGGCCCTCAAGGCTCAGGGCAGGATTGACGACTGCCTGGCGGAAACCCAGCAAACCCTTCTGGTAATCCAGAACTCGACGGGCGATACCAAGAAATAAACCTCGGGACGACGAGCCTTCAGGTGGCGTGATGCAGCGCGGTTCGGGTTGACGGGCCACGATGTAAAAAAAACCGAATTCCTGCTTGCGGCCGCGGTCGATTGTACAGGCCCACTACCAAACACGGCCTGTTACGACCTCGGCATCGCCGCCAGACCGTCCGGCAGCACCGAGACCAACCGTTCAAGGAGATACCCATGAAGCATTCTGCAATTGCTGGATTGTTCATCGCTGGTGCCCTGCTGACGTCGCCGGTGTTTGCGGCAGACAAAGACCTTTGTGCCGGGAATCTTCAAACCATCAAAGACTTCGTTACCAGTCAGCCGTCAATTCCCGAGACGTCCATGAACAACGTCAAGGAAGCGCAGAAAAAAGCTGAAGACGCGCAGGCGGCCGGCAATGACAAGGATTGCGTTGAGGTCACCTCTTCCTTGATAACCAAAATGCAAATCCGCAATCCAACGCGCAATTGATATGCCACGAGGCCAACCTTCGGGTTGGCCTCGCCGGCCGTTTGGCGTACACTGCGCAGGCTTGTTGCCTCACCTGATGTACGAGGCAATGAGTTCGGGGCCGATTAGGATTCGACGCCGGTGACGAAACTTTAGGTGCATGCCGACTTGGTAACAGAAGTCGTAAATCCACTGTTGCAACTTCTTATAGTTGCCAATGACGACCAATACGGTGCTGCTCTCGCTGCTTAATTGCAGCTGACATGCACTCCTGGTGCCTTCGGGCCCAGCAATCATCAGGGGATGTCTGTAAACCCGAAATGATTGTCATATAGAACAGAATCGCCGTGCAGTACGTTGTGGACGAAGCGGCTAAAACTTACACAACTCGCCCAAAGCACCCTGCCCGTCGGGTCGCTGAGGGTTAACTTAATAGACACGGCTACGCATGTAGTACCGACAGCGGAGCACTGGCGGACGGGGGTTCAAATCCCCCCGGCTCCACCAACTCTCGACGACAAAGCCCGCCTTGTGCGGGCTTTGTCGCATCTGGACATCAGCCAAACCGGGCACACAAATCTACAGCCTGCAGGCGATCGAGCTCGATAACCCTGGCAATGCTCTGCCTACTCATAAAAAAGGACGACACGATGTCGTCCTTTTTCGTACCCGCATTCATCAAAATCAATGAACCGCGCTGATCAGATCCGGGCGGCTGGATTTGAGCATTGCCTCATTGACCTTGCCTTGAATCGAGCAGGTAAACATCCCCTTGCTGCCAGTCGTCAGCTCTTGCGGAGCAGGCTCGATCAGGAACACGCGCTCGGCACTGTCGACAACCAGCTTGCCCGCCGTTGCGGATGGGTCTTCCGGCTGCCAGTTGGATTTGCCGTGGGACCAGATTTCCGCGCGTGCGTAGAGTCCCTGCGACATGTCCATACGCGGCCCGCCCGCTTTTTCCAACTGGGTGTGGAGTTCATTCGGCGTCTGTTTGGCGTAGAACCCCCAACTGATGATGCGAGTGCCCATCAGGTCTGTATCTTCGGCGTAGAAGCCGGTCAACGACATGCCGTCAATTTCGACCGGCTTGGCGAACATCCAGCGCTGCCCCATATCGCTCTTGGTGCCGCCGGACAATTTGATCTGGCCATTTTCGACAGTGCTCGGCACCAGATCCTTGAACAAAGGTGATTGCACGACTGCCAGGGAATGATCGTCACAAGCGGCAAACGACGCCACCGGCGAAGGTGCAGCGGCAACGCTGAAAGCAGAAAAAAGGGCCGCAATGGGCAACAGCAGGAAAATTGGTTTCATGGAATGACTCGAATGAAAGACTGAAGAAATCGACAGAGACGATATCACAATGACATCAATCGACAGACTTCAGAGTTTCAATCAATGCCCATGCCGATGATGCACATCCGGAAAATGCACATGACTGTGCCGCATCGGCATGTGCACATGCGGATGGCTATGCGGCTCCACCCCATCCCACTCAAACCCATGCGTATGTTGATGATGCTCATCGTGTGTATGCCGATGATCATGCTCAAGCGGTTCGTGCTGATGCTCATGAACATGGTTTTCCATCAGATGAATCCATACCCCCACGGCCATTAACGCCGCTGCGAGCAGAAACATCAGCGATATCGACTCGCCGAGCAGCAGAATCGAGATGCCTGCGCCGAGAAACGGTGCGGTGGAAAAGTAGGCGCCGGTGCGCGCGCTGCCGAGGCCGCGCAGGGCGAGGACGAACATTACCAGGCTGACGCCGTAGCCGAGAAAGCCGACCAGCATGATCGGCACCAGCGAGGTGGCGGCGGGTAGTTGGGTGCCGATGAACAGGGCCAGTGTGCAGTTGACCAGCCCCGCCACCAGGCCTTTGCTGCCGGCGATGAACAGTGCGTCCGAGGCCGAGACTTTACGGGTCAGGTTGTTGTCGATGGCCCAGCAAAAGCAGGCGAAGGCCACGGCCAACGGGCCGCTCCAGTCTTGCGCCGAGACGGCCTCTTGTGGCCAGGACAGCACGACGCCACCGGCGACGATGGCGAGCATGCCGATCACGATTCGTCGGTCGGCATTTTCCTTGAACACCACCCACGCCAGCAGCGCCGTGAGCACTGATTCGAGGTTGAGCATCAGTGACGCGCTCGCGCCGGACGTTCGGGTCAGACCGAACATCAGCGCCACCGGCGCCAGCACTCCGCCGAAGCCGATGGCGCCGAGCAGCCATGGCCATTCACCGGTGCCGAGCCCGGAGGGCTTCCAGCCACGATCGCGGACAAAACGCAGGGCGGTCAAGCCCAGACCGCTACCGAGATAGAGCAACCCGGCCAGCAGAATCGGCGAAACCTGTACCCCCAACAGTTTGGCGAGAGGCGTACTGGCGCCAAACAGCGCCGCCGCAATCAATGCGTGGAGAACGCTCACATTCATGCTGGGATCACTCGCTGGAGCCGATGGAATACCAGCACCTATCATGGCAAAAATCAGGTGAGAATTATGTGAACAGCTGATTCGTGTCAGCGAACATCATCTCTGGCTTGTGCTCAAATCCAGCAACATTTAATCCGCGCAATCTCTGGGCGGTCGCTCGAAGCAGGCTCTATGCTGCGAACATCGAGATGCAATGGAGTTGAAGATGAAAAGCTGGATTGCCGTAGCGCTGGCCGCGCTGATTTCCTTGTCCGTCCATGCGGCCGACGCCCCCACCGTGCGCGTCGAGCCGATCGCGTTCACAACCAGTGCCGACAGCATCCAGCGCAAACAGTCGATCAAGGGGGACCAGACCGCGCAGTACACATTCAACGCCAAGGCCGGCCAGATACTGACCGTCGACTTCAAACCGTCCAACACCTCCGCTTACTTCAACATCCTCGCCAAGGGTGCCGATTACGCGCTGTTCAACGGCTCGATCATGGGCAATCACTTTCTCGGTCCACTGCCCGGCGATGGCGAGTACACGGTTCAGGTCTACCTCATGCGCAACGCCGCCCGGCGTAATGAAGTGGCCAAGTACGATTTGTCTCTGAAGCTGGTTAATAACGATGCTGGATCTGGCACGAGGACAAAGTGACGGAGTTCAGAAGTGACATCGCTCAGTGTCGCCGGCAGATAAACCCCTGAACCACTTCTACACTCACACCGCCCCCACTGCCACGACGAGCCCCCATGACCACCCTCCAAACTCGCATGAAGCAAGGCAAGGACGCCCGCAAGAAATGCTCGCGCAGCGCCCAGGCCACCACCGGAAAGATGAACCGCGATCCGATCCCGCTGATCAAGGCCTCCAGTCAGGGCCGCGTCGCCTCGCTGGTGGAACTGCGTTACGGACGCATGCTGGTGTCGCCCTTCACGTTCTTCCGTGGCAATGCGCTGGTGCAGGCACATGATCTGTCGAGCACCGAGAACATGGGGCTGGTCGGGCCAATCTGCGGTGACGCACATTTGATGAATTTCGGCGGGTTTGCCACGCCGGAGCGCAATCTGTTGTTCAGCGTCAACGATTTCGACGAGGCTCATCCCGGGCCTTGGGAATGGGATGTGAAGCGGCTGGCTGCGAGTTTCGTGGTGGCGGCGCGGGATTTGCGCCATGGCGAGTCGGTTGAGGAAGACGTGTGTCGGCAGATGGTCGGCGCCTATCAGGCGACGATGCTGGAGTGCGCCGAGCAGAGTGCGCTGGAAACCTGGTACGAATCGATCAAGTACGAAGATTTGCTCGATCAGGCGCGCAAGAGTGCGCTGGAGCATGTGCAGCGTGCAGTTGATAAAGCCGAACGGCGCACCCACGCCCAGTTGCTGCCGAAAATCAGTGAGCGCCACGCCAACGGGCGGCTGGTCATTCGTGACGATTTGCCGGAGATTTTCCACCTGCACAAGAACACCACGCTGCTCGACGCCGATGATGACTGGTTGCGGCTGGCGGACTGGCGGCCGTTGTTCGATACGTTCATGCGTGACTATCGCACCACGCTGCAGGCTGACCGGCGGGAATTGCTCTCGCGGTTTCACGTGCAGGATCTGGCGTTCAAAGTGGTCGGCGTGGGCAGTGTCGGCACCCGCTGTCTGGTGGCGCTGCTGACCGACGATCAGGAATTTCCGTTGTTCCTGCAGTTCAAGGAGGCGCGGCGCTCGGTACTCGCCGACTATGTGAAGGCCAAGTCCCGCACGCGTCATGAAGGTCAGCGGGTGGTCGAAGGGCAGCGCTTGATGCAGTCGGCGAGCGATCTGTTTCTCGGCTGGACCACCGGCCCCAATGGTCGGCATTTTTATGTGCGGCAGTTGCGCGACATGAAGATCTCGGCCGAGCTGGAAAACTTCGACGCCGACACCTTCGCCGCCTATGCCCGGGTCTGTGGCCGCGCATTGGCACGGGCGCACGCCAAAGCCACAGGCAACGCTGCGCTGATCAGTGGTTACATCGGCAAGGGCGATGCCTTGGCCGACGCTTTGTTCAAATACGCCCGCAGTTACACCGCGCAGAACGAGCGCGACTTCGAACGCTTTCAGCAGGCCTGCCGCAAGGGCCGGCTGACGGCGCGTTCGGAAGCCGATTTCGCCGCGGATCATCTGCCCTGAGGCGTTGCAGAGCGGTCGCCGCCGAGATGAATTTTTCTTCACTGCCCCCGTTCGATCAACACGGTACAGTCCGCTCGCTCATTCAAGAAACTACGGTTCGCCCGCGCTCTCCCGCGGGCTTTTTTTTGCCTGGCATTTGCTGCCGAAGCGATACACCCAAGTGTCCTGCACGCCGCGCTGCTGCAATTGCCGCGCCTGTGGGTGAACCCTGATCAGCGCAAACCCCGCCGCTTCAGCCAGACGCTGACTGCGGCTGTTGGCCGACGATGTGGTCAGGTAAAAGGTGAACTCAGGCAGGCGCCTGACCAGTTGCTGCAGTACTTCGCGCATGTAGCCCTTGCCGGCAAACGCGCTGTTGGCCCAATAACCGACGACATAACGCTTGCGCCGACGCGGCACCAGGCCGATGCAGCCAACGACGGCTTGTCCGTCTTCAGTCACGATGAATAGGCGCCGCTCACCGGTCTCGCTGGCGAAATCATCCCTTGCTCGCAGCATGGACGACAGCGCCCGCTCCTCACTGGTGTGTTCAACCGCCCACTCGAGAAAAGGCGCATGCTCGCGGTAACTGGCGTTCAGCGCCTCGCGCACCGGAGCGACCAGCGCTGGTGCCGGCGCCCGAACACGCAGCGCCAACCCGTTCACCGTCAATGCAAATTCCATTGCTTGTTCCTCCAATCCCGGAAATTCCGCAGTCGATAACCCTGTGCACTCAACCAAAGAAATTTACAGAGCGCCAGCGCGGTTTGTTTTTTTCCATCTCCTAGGCAATCCTGTCCCTCAACCCTGCCCACCGGAGCCGCCGATGTCACTGCTGAGCCTGCCCTGCCAACGCCTGACGCTCGCCATCCTCGCCCCGGAACAGGCCGAGCTGGAAAGTGACTTCTATTCACGCAACCAGCGCCATCTCGCCCCCTGGTCGCCGATTCGCACCACCGAATACTTTTCTACCGAACAGATTCGTCGACGCCTTGAAGTTCAGGCCAGTGCTTTCGAGGCCGGGCTGGCGATGCATTTCGCCCTGCTGACGCCGGATGGCCAACAGATGATCGGCGCGTGCAATTTCAGCGGGATCATTCGCGGCGCGTTTCAGGCCTGTTATCTGGGTTATCACATTGATCACGCGCATCAGGGTCAGGGCCTGATGCAGGAAGGTCTGGAGGCTGGCATCGGCTATATGTTCGACACGCAGAACCTGCACCGGATCATGGCCAACTACATGCCCGGTAACGAGCGCAGTGCGCGATTGCTGGAGCGCCTGGGTTTCGAGCGCGAGGGCTACGCCAAGGCGTACCTGAATATCGCCGAGCGCTGGCAGGACCATGTGCTGACGGCGCTGGTCAATCCGCTGTTTGAAACGCCGGAGAAGCGTTGGTCGCGTCAACTGGCGTGAGTTTCACAATTTGTTAAGCATTGGCGAAGTATGCTCAAGGCTCCTGCCCTTTCCGGTTGCCTGAAACCCATGCCGCGTGCCGCCACTTCACTGTTTCTACTCGCCGCCCTGCTGTTTTTTTTCGCTTTGGGTAACCACCAGTTGCAAGGCTCTACCGAGGCCCGGGTCGCCGGGATCGCCATGGAGATGCATCTGGACGATGACTGGGTGACGCCGCGCCTGTTCGGCGAACCGTTTCTGGAAAAGCCACCGCTGAGCCTGTGGCTGGACGCCGGCGCCATGCGCGTGTTCGGTGTTTCGCCATGGGCGGTGCGGCTGGCGTCGGCGGTGGCCGGGGTGCTCAGCGTGATGCTGCTGTACGGCATGCTGCGCCGCTTCGGCCGGCCAAAAGCGGTCGCGTGGACGGCGGGGATTCTGCTGGCGACCATGGCCAGCTACTGGAGCAACGTGCGCGGGGTCGGCGAAGATGCGCTGCTGGCGCTCGGCGTGACCACGGCGCTGCTGGCGTTCTTTCAGGCACAACGCGCACCGAGCGCCGGTAACTCGCTGCTGTTTATCGTCGGGATCGCTATCGCCACTTTGAGCAAGGGTGTGCTCGGTCTGGCGATGCCGGGGGTGGTGATTTTCGCCTACCTGCTGGCTGATAACCTGATCGACAAACGCCTGAAGATCGGCGCCTGGCTGCGTCCTGGCCTGCTCACGGCAGTGGGCCTGATTCCGTTGCTGATCTGGCTCGCCGTGCTTTACCAGCGCGGTGGTTCGCACGCCGTCGCTGAAGTGCTGCTGACCAACAGCGTCGGGCGCTTCAGCGGCTCGTTCGTCGAGGCCGGGCATTATGAGCCGTTCTATTACTATCTGGCCAAACTGCCGGAAGCGTTTCTGCCTTGGAACATTCTGGTGTACCTGGGCCTATGGCATTTCCGCAAGGATCTGAAGGCCAACCGTTACCTGCTGTTTTTCAGCCTGTGGATCGTTGCGCAGTTCATCATGCTGACCCTGGCCTCAAGCAAGCGCACGGTCTACCTGATGTCGATGACCCCGGCGGCTGCCGTGATCGCCGCGGAGTACGCGCGCGTGTTGTTCGAGCGCTTGCAGGCGCGCGAAACCACCGACCGCTTCATCGGAAAAGTCGCCCGTCATCGTCAGGCGATTGCCGCAGGACTGCTTACGGTGGTGATCGCCAGCTACCTCGGCGCCGCGCAGTGGGCACTGCCCAACGCCGACAAGGAGTTGTCGTTCCTGCCGTTGACCGAACACATTCAGAGCTTGCAGGCCAACGGTCAGCAGGTCGCACTGTTCCAGGCCAATGAACGGGTCGGCGGCGCCAGCGTGTTCTACACCCAAAGCGTGCTCAAGGGGCTGGACACCGACGCGCAACTGCATGATTTCCTCAGCGCGTCACCGTCGAACGTCGCGGTGATCTCGGCAGACCGCGAACCCGCCGCACCACTCAAAGTGCTCAAGACCATGATGGTCGGGCGTCAGGCGTATTACTTCGTCGGCTACTGACGTCCTTCGTGCCAGACAATAAAAAACCCGCCGTCACTGGCGGGTTTTGTTTGCGCTGAAGCTTGGCAAACGTCAGTTCATCGAGTGCTCACCGAGTGCCAGTCGGAGGCTTCGATGAAGCCAAGCACCCGCGGGTCCGCTTTGTTTGCGGCAGACACAAACAGTGAGGAACCGTAGCCAGGGTCAGAAACCGGTGTATTCAAGTCCTTTTCCAGCTCCGCCATGCATTCGCTGTGGGTCACCAGGATCAGGTTGCGCCCCGCAAGCTTGTGCGCCAGCGCTTCCTGCAGGATGTGGCCCTTGCAGCTGATTAGCCAATCTTCGCCGCTGGCCGCGCGGTTGAACATGTAACCGGCGGTCTGCACCGTGCGCAGCATCGGGCTGTTGTAGATGTCAGCGTTATTCAGGCCCAGATGCTCAAACTGTGCACCGACACCGACCGCAACACTGCGCGAGCGGTCGGTGATGCCGTCGTCGCCACTCAGGCACGGCGCCGGCGAGTGATCGCAGCGCTCGACGTGACGCACCAGCACAATCATGTCGCCCTTGGCCCACCCGGCCGCCAGCGCGCGGGCTCCGGACACATTGCCATGGGCCAGATCCGGCACCGCCGCCGGGGCGAGCAGCCACAGTGTCAGCGGAATCACCAGCAGCGACGCGCCGAGCACCACCCAGGTATTGCGATAGCGGGCCAATCCGCTCAGGGAAATCGAGCGTTTGACGCCGAACAGACTCAGTCTCAACTCCACATCGGGCCGCCTCGTCGGCATGCATCACAGTCAATACGATGCGGCGAGAGTAAGGAAGCGGGCGTAAGTGGCGAGTGAAACGCATGTGAAAAAAGTCTTGAAGCGCCCTTGTTACAAATTCCGTAGGACAAAAACCTTTCAGCTCTCGTGTTTGCGGCCGATACAGACCTGCTAACACCCTTGCTGGCTCAAAAAAACAACAATCTTCCAGCCTGACCGACGATCAAGTAGCTCTACGTTCCTGGAGGAATTGTGATGAATAGCTGGTTCGGCAACATCAGCGTGAACATGAAATTGGGCCTGGGCTTCGGCCTGGTCCTGGCCCTGACCTGCGTCCTCGCCCTGACGGGCTGGACCAGCCTCGGCGGCCTGATTGACCGCAGCAACTGGATGAGCGACATCACCCAGCTCAATGCCGGCCTGACCAAGCTGCGCGTGGTGCGCCTGCAATACATGCTGACCAACGGCGACGAAACCGCCGCGCAGAATGTACAAACCACCCTCGAAAGCTTCGCCGCGCAACAACAGGCGCTGATCAACAAGTTCAAGAGCCCGGAAAACGTCAAACTGCTGAAAGAGCAGGCCGCGACTATCGCCGAATACCAGACCTCGCTGAACAAGATGCGCAACGCCTACCGTACCGGCAACAGCGCCCGCGACGTGATGGGCACCAACGCCGACACCGCTTACAACCTGATCGAAACGATCAGCAAGCGCGTGCAGCAAATGGACATGAGCGAGCAGCGCTTCGAGCAGTTCCAGGCCATCACCCAGGCCAAGGAAGCGTTCATCCTGGCGCGCTATGAAGTGCGCGGCTACACCGCCACCACCAACGCCGAAACCGAGCAGAAAGCCGTCGGCCAACTGGACGCAGCGATCGCCAGCCTCAAGCAACTGAACGTGCATTTCGCCGCCACCCAGCAAGACGCCCTGCGTCAGCTGGAAACCGCCCTGAGCAACTACCGCAGCGCGTTGCAGGCCTACAAGAACGCCAACAGCGAAGCGGTGCAGGCGCGTAAAGAGATGACCGATCAGGGCACCGCGATCGTCAACACCAGCGAGCAGCTGTACCAGATCCAGCTCGACCGCCGTGACATCGAAAGCGCCCAGGCCCGTACCTTCCAGCTGATCAGCACCCTGCTGGCGCTGTTCGTCGGTGTGATTGCCGCAGTGATCATCACCCGTCAGATCACCCGTCCGCTGCAAGAAACCTTGGCCGTGGTCGAGCGCATTGCCAGCGGCGACCTGACCCAGAACGTCACGGTCACCCGTCGCGACGAACTCGGCGTGCTGCAACAAGGCATCGCCCGCATGGGCGTGACCCTGCGCGACCTGATCAGCGGCATCCGCGACGGCGTCACCCAGATCGCCAGCGCCGCCGAAGAACTCTCGGCCGTGACCGAGCAGACCAGCGCCGGTGTCAACAGCCAGAAGGTCGAGACCGACCAGGTGGCCACCGCCATGCACGAGATGACCGCCACTGTGCAGGAAGTCGCGCGCAACGCCGAAGAAGCCTCGCAAGCCGCAGCCGCCGCTGACGGCGAAGCCCGTGAAGGCGACAAGGTGGTCAACGAAGCCATCGCGCAGATCGAGCGTCTGGCCAGCGAAGTGGTGCGTTCCACTGAAGCCATGAGCGTGCTGCAACAGGAAAGCGACAAGATCGGCAGCGTCATGGACGTGATCAAAGCCGTGGCCGAACAGACCAACCTGCTCGCGCTCAACGCCGCGATCGAAGCAGCGCGTGCCGGTGAAGCCGGTCGTGGGTTTGCCGTGGTCGCCGACGAAGTCCGTGGTCTGGCCCAGCGCACGCAGAAATCCACCGAGGAAATCGAAGGTCTGGTCGCCGGTCTGCAGAACGGCACCCAGCAAGTGGCGGCGGTGATGAACAACAGCCGCGCCCTGACCGACAGCAGCGTGGCCCTGACCCGCAAGGCTGGCGACTCCCTGGAAAACATCACCCGCACGGTGTCGAACATCCAGTCGATGAACCAGCAGATCGCCGCCGCGGCCGAGCAGCAAAGCGCCGTGGCCGAAGAAATCAGCCGCAGCATCATCAACGTGCGCGACGTGTCGGAACAGACCGCCGCGGCCAGTGATGAAACCGCCGCGTCCAGCGTTGAACTGGCACGCCTGGGTGGTCAGTTGCAGCAGATGGTGAGCCACTTCCGCGTCTGATCTTCACCTCTGCGTTGAACGGAAGATCGATTCGCGAGTAGGCTCGCTCCCACAGGTAATGCGTTGAACACAGATCATGTGAACAACGCCAATCCCCTGTAGGAGCGAGCCTGCTCGCGATGGCGTCAGTCCAGTCAGCCCATACTCACTGCCCCACCGCTCACACCTCCCACGGATTCATCACTTCCACTCCCGAGAACCGAAAGTCCTTCACGTTACGGGTGGCGATTGCCGCGCCATGAGCCCGGCAAATTGCGGCTATCTGAGCATCAGCCATCGACACCGCCCGTCCCTTTGCTTCGCAATCTGCGACGAGTGCCGCGTACTCGACAGCGGCATGCGCATCGAACGGCAAAATGCGTCCGGCGAAATCCTCTTCGAACATTGCCATCGCATGGGCTTGAAGATTCTGTTTGCGCTTGCCTGAGGGAAGTCGGGCGATGCCGTGGAGTATCTCAGCCACCGTTATCGCACTGATGGCCAGATCCATGGCGGGCTGCGCATCAACCCAGGCCAGCACCCTGGTTTCAGGTTCGATACGCATAAACTCTGAAAGCACGTTGGTATCGAGCACTATCATTCAGAAAAATCCACCCCGGTGGCTTTCTCTGAGCGCTCCGGCAATTCAAGTTCAACTCCGCCGTTTGCACTGAACCTGCTGCGTATCCGGCTTCCAAGTCCGCCGGCACGATCAACTGTGGCCAAGGCTCGACCGAGAATCAGGCGCGCCTCTTCTTCCATGGAGTGTCCGTTGTGTGCAGCGGTGATACGCAACTGTTCCTTGAGCTTTTCGTCAAGGTTTCGAATGGTGATGCTGGCCATGACGCCTCCTGCAATCAATGAAATCATTGATTGCAGGCTAGCACATCCGTTCTGGCTCACACCGGGCAATCTTCCGAACGGCCATTCTCACTGCAGCAGATGGTCAGCCATTTCCGCGTCTGACCTTCACCTCTGCGCTGAACGAAAGATCGATTCGCGAGCAGGCTCGCTCCTACAGGGGTTGCGTTGGATCAGCAGGCCGGTGCGCGTGTTGCCTGACTCTAGCGTGTCCCGCGCTGGCGCAACGCCGAGGGCATGAAATACGCGTCTTCCGGCACCGGTTGCGAGAAGTCCACGGTGGAGGCTTCTTCGTTATCGAGGTTCTGCACGTAGTAACGGCGGGCCTGCAGGTCGTGGAACACGTCCAGTGCGCTCCAGGTGGTCGGCAGGTCGTAGAAGTTTTTCAGGTAGGCCATCGACACCCGCCACAACTCCCCTCGCCCATCGTATTGATCAACCAGCGCCGCGCCCCAGCTGTCCTCGTCGAGGAACAGCACGCGCTTGGAATAGACATGTCGCGCGCCCGGTTTCAGGTTGCCTTCAACCACCCACACGCGGTGCAGCTCATAGCGGGTGAATTGCGGGTTGAGGTGGCCGGGGGTCAGCAGTTGGGCGTACTTCACGTCCGGGCTGCCGACCTTGTAGTTGTTGTAGGGAATGTAGATTTCCTGCTTGCCCTTGAGCTTCCAGTCGTAGCGGTCCGGCGAGCCGTTGAACAGGTCGGTATCGTCCGCCGTGCGCAGGCCATCGGATGAGGCGATCGGCGTGTCATATGCCAGGTTCGGCGCGCGGCGCACACGGCGTTGGCCGGCGTCGTAGACCCAGGCCTGGCGCGGGTCCTTGAGCTGATCGAGCATCTCGTGCACCAGCGCCGCACCGCCGGCCAGCCGCGCCGGACTTTTCACGAAGGCGAGGTAGTAGAACAGGATGTTTTTCAGGTCGGCGTACTGCCCGCCCGGACGGTAGAAGTTGAACAGTGCTTCCTGCTGCGAGGTGACCAAGGCAAAGCTGCCGTTGCGCTGCACCGGCGCTTCGGATGCGCGACGTACCACGTAGATTCCGCGATAACGGGTGATGTGGTTCCACAGCACTTCGATGCCGTCCTTTGGCACCGGGAACGGTACGCCGCCGTAGGCATCGGCGAATCCGCTGCCGCCCTCCAGCAGCTTGGCCGAGGTCGCGTTCTTCAGGGTGTTGTCATACAGCCACTGCGGCGCCGAACCAGAGCGACGCGACGGGTAGACCGGCATCTGGAACGTGTCCGGGTAGCTGTTAAACAGCGCAATCTGACCGGGGCTGAGGTGGGCCTTGTACTGGTCGAGATTGGCCTTGGTAATGGTGAACAACGGCTTGTCCGCCGCATATGGATCCGGGTGATGTTGGCCCGGTTTGTAGCCGGCGGGCGCCTGGGTGATGCCGCCGGTCCAGGCCGGAATGGTGCCGGCGGCGTTGCCCGCGCGCTCGGCGCCCATAGGCGTGAGGGTGGTTTTCAGTTGTTCGGCTTGTTGCGGGGTGATGGCGGCGAGGGCGCTGCCGGCGGTGAGGCCCAGAACCAGCGCCAGCATGGTTTTGCTGAATCGTGATGCGTAAAACATGATCGATCTCCGAGATGGGAGTGAGGTCTGAGAATCACCGCAAGTCCCTTGTAGGAGTGAGCCTGCTCGCGATAGCGGTGTGTCAGACAACATTTACCGCGACTGAAAATCCGCTATCGCGAGCAGGCTCACTCCTACAAGGGGGTGCGCCTGTGTTCTGGATATCAAAGAAAATACTTGAGATTGAACCCGACATTGTCGCGGTCGCGAATCCCGTTGTTCTGTCCGCCGCCCCAGAAGTTGGTGTATTGCACCTCGGCTTCAAGCTTGTTCTGGTAGTTGGCCTTGATCCCCAGGGTGTAGGCCTTACGCCCGTCGATGGTGTTGCCGGCTTGATAGCTGTTGCCCTTGAAGTCGTCCTTGTAGACGACGTAAGGCGAGACGTTGACCCCGGCGTACACGTCGTTCCAGGTGCCGTTGAACATCACCGTGTAGCTGTAGGAGTTGCGGTTGACCTGATCATCACGATCACCGCCGGAGACATAAGAGGTGTTGCCGGTACCGGCGTAATAACGCGTGCTGCCGTCGTAGGCGGTGTATTGCAGACTGCTGCCGCGCAGGTGTTCGGAGGCCAGTTCGAAGATGCCGAACATCGAGTCGAACGACAGCGTCGGGCCGAAGTTGTAGATGCTGCCCAGCGAGGTGTTGAACGCCTCCACGCGCTCGGCGTTATTGATCTGGCTGTCGAGGGTGACCATCTGCCCGCCGACGTTGATCGCCTTGCCGGTCACCGCCACAGCGGCACCGTTGGCCAGATCGCCGATCAAGTCGTTAGTCGCGGCGATGCCGATCGGCAGGTTCGGCCGGTAGGCAATCTCGCCGAACACCGAGGCCTGGCCCAAAGTGGTATTGAAGCTGAAACCGTACATGCGGATGTCTTCGGCATAACGCCGATGCGCCTGAATGTTGCCCATCACATCGGCCGTCGCCAGACCGTTAGCCAGCGCCCCGGCCTGACTGCCAGCGACGCTGGAGAGCATGTTGGTCAGGGCATTCATGTCGATGCCTTTGTAGCCACCGAGATCAGCGGCGATGGTCGGCTCCTTGGCGTGGTAGTTGACCAGATACAGGCCGAACTCGGTGCTGTTGAGCTCCTCGGCGATGTAGCGAAACGCAAAGCCAAACTGACCATCGTTGCGCGCGTTGTAGTCCTTGCCGATCGACGCCACTTTCAGCGTGTTGCCGTAGGCCGGGGTCACACCGTTGGCGTACAGGCCGGTGCTTTTCAGCGCCGGGCCGAGCAACGGATTGTTGCCCAGTGCGCTGTACAGCCCGATAACGTTGCCGAAGCCCGGCACCGGGGTGTCGAGCGCGGTGCCGCTGAAGTTGTTGTAACCGGTGTTGCCGCCATCGGCGAACAGGTCGGTCTGTGAGTAGAAAGTGCCAACCGGGTCGATGCGGGTTTCCTTCCGGTTGGTCTGGTAGAAGCTCTCCAGGGTCAACGAATCGCTGAGGCCAATGTTGAAGCTCACGGCCTCCACCGGCATCAGCACTTCCTTGACCTCGGCGCCGGGCAAACGGTATTTCGCCGCGTCCACCGGGTTGGTGGTGTTGATCCCGCCGCGATAGAAAATCCCCTCGCCCCAGTTGAACACCTGACGCCCGACCCGCGCGGTGACCGGCATCTGCGCCACGTCCCAGTTGCCGTAGACATAGGCGTCGAGCATCTCGATCCGGCTGCCGGCGATGTCGCGGGTCTGGCTGGTGAAGCGGTCGTCCTGCGGGTAGCTCTGACTCGGCTGCGACGGGTTGTTGTTGCGGTAGTAATCGTTGCGTTTGTCCATCAACTGGGTGTCGTAGAACGCCGTGCCGCGCAGGAACATCCCGTAGTTCTGGTAGTTGGCCTCCAGCTCCGAAGTGATTTTGTACACCTCGGAAACCAGCCCGGTGTCGAAGTTGCGATTGCCGTCGTTGGTGTTGACGTCATCGTTATTCTTGTCGCGGCCCTGCACCCGCCACAAACGCCCATAGGACAGGGTCGTGTCGATCGAGCCGGTGACCTGATTGTCCAGCACGCTGAACTCGGCAGCCTGCAGCGCATCCACCGCGCAGAGTTGCAGCAGCCCTGCCAGGCCGACACCGGGCAGTGCCACGCCGGTGAGGCGCAATCGAGTGTTGATCATGGGTTCCTCCTTGTTCTTATTGTTTTTGTGTGGCCGCGATGGCTACGGTGCCAGTCCCGCACGGACATAAATCCGGCTGTGCGCGCCGAAATGCCCGAGCAGTTTGAACAGCTGCTGATTGAGTGCCGGATGCTCGAAGGTCTCGCGCTGCAACTGGTTGCCGCTGCTGAAATCGCTGGTCACCGGAGCCGTCTCCAGCCATTGACCGATGGCTTCATCGAACGCCGCCGAGTCCTCGACCGACTCGGCGCTGACCACGTCGCGCAAGTAGTCCACCGAGTACGGCGGATAGTGTTGGTCTTGAGCGACATCGGCGTAGGCCGCGAGCATCGGATGCGCCTGACCGGCACGTAGCACGCGGCGCAACCAGGTCGATTGATACTTCTCGATTTCCATATGGCGGGTGGCGACCCGTTCGATCGAGGCTTTTTTATCATCGGCAAAACCGGCCAGCGCCTTGCCTTCCAGCAGCAACAGACTCGGCAGTTCGACCCCGGGCAATGGCTTGGCGTGATACGGCTGGGTCAGGTCCTGCACGTGATGCACGCCCCAGCCGAGGAACCGATAGCCCCAGTAGGGATGGCCAGAGGCGAATGCCAAACGCGCAAGCCCCAGGTACTGATAGGCGCGCCAATCCGGCCAACTGCGCTGAAGAAATCCGGCAGCGGCATACACCACCGCGCTTTCATGGAAGAAGCCCATGTGGAACGGTGCCTGCGAGCTGTACTGAAAACGCGCATCGCCAAACGGCTGCGGGCCGAAGCCATACAGCGCGCCGACCTCGCCGGGGTTGTCGCTGAACAGATTGATGTCGTGACCGTAATCCGGCTCGTCGGCGGCGCTTGCCAGCACCGCCAGCGGCGCAACTTTTTCGCCGTCCGCCACGCGAATGAAACGCTGACGATTCCATGGCGAAAGCGTCTGCTCGACCATCACTTGACCGGCACTGAGATGTTCGCGTTCGGGGATGTCTTGACCCGGCAGCGGCTGAATGACCATCGCCAGATGAATGCGCGGATTGAGCCGCAACGCCGTGAGAAAATCGTGGCGCAGATTGTCGCCCGGCACCGCGGGCAGCTTCAGATTGTCGGGGCGCGGCGGGTACTGGGTGAAGTGTTCACGGGCGAAGTTTTCCTGTTGCTCCAGCAGCGCGACCACGGCCGGATACTGCTCGGCGAGAAAACGCTCCAGCGGCTCGACTTCGACCGGCGGCGCATCGCGCAGCGCCGGCAGTTCCTGCAACGCCAGATAGCTGCCCACCGTGTGGTTCGACCAGCCCCACGCCGTCGGGGCTGTTGCACAAAGCAGCAACAGGAGAAAGGTCAGCTTCATTGCTTTTAATTCTTATTGGAGGTGCTGTGGGGGTTGAGCCTAACAACCGCCCCCGGCGCTGACACTGTCCGATCTCACCAGAAAAAGTCTCCGATAGCGCCATGTGCGAATCACCACGCCCCCTGTAGGAGTGAGCCTGCTCGCGATGGCGGTGGGTCAGTCAAACAGGTGCAAGCTGACACACCGCCTTCGCGAGCAAGCCCGCTCCCACAGGGGATTTCTGGTGTCTGGTCAGGCGGGGTAACCGGTGATTTTGCGGATGCTCTGATACAACGGCTTGAGCTGGC
Source organism: Pseudomonas fluorescens (assembly GCF_004683905.1). Lineage (NCBI taxonomy): Bacteria > Pseudomonadati > Pseudomonadota > Gammaproteobacteria > Pseudomonadales > Pseudomonadaceae > Pseudomonas > Pseudomonas fluorescens. Next base: position 845,364 of record NZ_CP038438.1, on the reverse strand, counting down.
GATACATGCGCAGGTACACCTCGTTGTACAAACGCTCATAGACTTGCTGCGCCTCGGGCTGCGGCGTGAACACCGTGCCCACTCGCGTCATCGCCGCGATTGCTGTGGGGAAATCCGCATACAAGCCCAACCCCACCGCACAACAGATCGCCGCGCCCAACCCGGACGCTTCGTACACATGCGGACGCTCCGCCGGCAGACCAAAAATATTCGCCGTCAGCTGCATCGCCGCATCACTCTGCGAACCGCCACCGGCCACGCGCAGACGCTTGACCGACACCTTCGAGCGCTTCTCGATGTTCTCCAGGCCTTGGCGCAGCGCATACGCCAGCCCTTCCAGAATCGCCCGGTAAATGTGCGCGCGGGTGTGCACGTCGCCGAAGCCGATCATCGCGCCCTTGGCTTCGACACCCGGCTCACGAATCCCCGGCGACCAGTACGGTTGCAGCATCAGCCCCATCGATCCCGGCGGCACCGCATTCACCAGCGCATCGAACAGTTGCTCGGGTTCAATGCCCTGCTCTTTGGCCTGCTGCATCTCGCGCAGGCCGAACTCGTTCTTGAACCAGCTGACCATCCAGTAACCGCGATAAATCATCACCTCGCAGTTGTACTGATCCGGCACCGCCGAGGGGTACGGCGGGATCAGCGGGACGATTTCCAGATAGCGCGAGCGGGTGCTGGTGATCGTCGCGGTGGTGCCGTAGGACAGGCACACCGTGCTCGCATCGACCACGCCGGAACCGACCACTTCGCAGGCCTTGTCAGCGCCCGCAGCAATCAGCGGCAAGCCCTCGGGAATCCCGGTGTGACGGCTAGCTTCGGCGCTGATGTAGCCAAGGGTTTCACCGGGTTTGTGCAAGGTCGGCAACTGCTCCGGACGCACCGCCAGCGCCTGCCATTTCCAGTCACTGGGTGCGGCCCATTTCAGGCGCTTGAAGTCGAACGGCAGATAGCCGACGCAACAACCCACCGAGTCGACAAAGCGCCCACACAAACGATGGGTGAGAAACCCCGAGAGCAGCAAAAACTTGTCGGTCGCCGCCCATACTTCAGGCTGGTGTCTGGCGATCCAGTTGGCCTCGGCCTGAGCACGAAAATAATCCACGGTGGCCTGCGCGCCGACCAGTTTGAACAGCCAGCCCCACGGCCCCTTGATCCCGCCCTCGACTTCGCTCTGGCGCTGATCGAGCCACAGAATCGCCGGGCGCAGCGGCTTGCCCTGAGCATCGACGTTGATCACCGTGCCGCGCTGAGTGGTCAGTGAAACGCCGGCAATCTGCGAGCGATCAATCCCGGTTTGCGCCCATACCTGCTGACAGGCTTCGCCGAGTTTCGCCCAATAATATTCCGGGTCCTGTTCGGCCCAGCCCGGTTGCGTCGAGTAATACGCCTGCAACTCGACCTTGCCTTTGCCCAGCAGATTGCCCTGCAAATCGAAGAGCAATGCGCGCACGCTCTGGGTGCCGTTGTCGATCGCCAGCAGGTAGCGCTTGTTCGAGTGGTTATCCATGGCGCTCTCTTCAAGGGGCATCAAGGCGTGGCATCCGGCAGACCGTGATGGCGTTGCCACAACGCCCGGTAACGCTGCAGCTCTTGCTGCCAGTGTGCATCGTCCCAGCCCAGTCTTGGCTGGCAGAGTTGGCGGATGGCAGCGAAATATTCTTCACCACCGCGCGCCAGCAACAGGCCCAGACGGGTGCGGCGCAGCAGCAGATCATCGAGGTGCAGCACCATTTCCGCTTCGCAGGCAAAGGCCAGCTCTGCCCACAAGGTGTCGGTGTTGCCGACCGTTTCGTGACCCGACTCGTCGATCAACTGCGCCAGTCGCGGCAGGTCGCGACCGTGGCGTCCGGCCAGACGTCGCCCCTGTTGCGGGCTGAGTCCGGGGATCGGCAGTGGCGCTACAGCGGCAAAAACCGCTGCGCCGTCATCTTCGAAATCGCGGCCAAGCATGTCGGCGCAGGCCTTGAGCACTTCGATGGCTTGCGGGCGAAACGTCGTCAGTTTGCCGCCGGCCAGGGTGACGCAACCCGGCTCCTGCCACAGCACATGTTCACGGGTTTCATTCGACGGTTTGCCTTGCTGTTCACCCGCCGTGCTGCCGACCACCGGACGCACGCCGGACCAGGTCGACAGCACATCGCTCGCCGTCACTTCGGCACCTGGAAATTGTTGCGTGCAGGCCGCCAGCAGATAGTCGAGTTCGTCAGCGCTGATGCTCGCGCTCTGGTCCAGATTCTCGCGATGATCGAGGTCGGTGGTGCCAACCACCGTCGCCCCTTCCCACGGAAAAACGAACACTGGCCGACGGTCGCGCTCATGCAGAAACGTGAAGGCCTGCGCCACCGGCAAACGCCAGCCCGGCAGCAGCAGATGACTGCCGCGCAATGGCCGTAGTTGTCGCGGTGCCTCGGGCAAACGCAAACGCTCAGCCCACGCGCCCGTCGCCACCGCCAGCACGCCGCAACGCAGTTGCAACGACCCGCCCGCCTCGCAATCTTCGACCTGAACTCCACACACCCGGCCGTCTTCGCGCAGTAAATGTTCGACGCGCACCCCGTTGAGCACCACTGCGCCATCGGCTCGCGCTTCGCTTAACACGCGCATCACCAGCCGCGCGTCATCGGTCAGCGCATCGACAAAACAGGTGCCGCCGAGCAGGTGATTTTCCTTCACCCCCGGCGCCAGAAAACGCAGTTGCTGCGCGTCATGAAAACGATGGCTGCGGCGTCCGGCCAACGCGTCGTACACCGACAACAAGCCACCGAACACACGCGGCCCGGGAAAGCCACCGCGATAGTGCGGCATCATGAAACTCATCGGCTCCACCAGCCCCGGCGCTTCGTCGAGCAGACGCTGACGCTCGCGCACCGAATCGCGGGTCAGGCGCCACTGGCCCTTGGCGATGTAACGCAAACCGCCATGAACCATTTTCGACGATCGGCTGGAGGTGCCCCAAGCGAAATCCCGTTGCTCCAGCAGCAGACAACGCCAGCCACGCCGCGCCGCTTCGCGCAGGATGCCGGCACCGCTGATGCCGCCGCCGATGACGATCAGATCCCAGGTTTCGTCGGCCAATGTCGGCAAGGTTTGCTGGCGCCACGCAGCGTTCCAGTCCGGGTGCATGACCGTCACTCCTGCAACAGCGTGCCGGGGTTGAGGCGCCCGGCCGGATCGAAGTGCTTGCTCAGCGCCTGCAAGGTGTCCATCGCGAGTGCGCCTTTTTCGCGCGGCAGGTACGGCGCGTGATCCTTGCCGACCCCATGCTGGTGGCTGATGGTGCCGTGGTTGTCGACGATGGTCTGGCTGGCCGCGTGCTTGAGTGCCTGCCAGCGCGCCAGCGTCGCCGGATAATCCGCCGCCGGGCGAAACACGTAAGTGGTGTAGATGCTCGAGCCTTCGCCGTAAACGTGGGACAGATGGGTGAACACATGCACCCGCTCGCCCTGCGCTGCCAAGGCATCGCGCAGGCTGTTTTCGATCAGGTTGAGCAGGTGGTCGACGTTGCTCCAGTCGGTGGCGGTTTCCAGGGTGTCGACCACATAACCGGCGTTCCACAGGTTCTCGCGCAGGTAGGGGAAACGGAAGCGGTTCTGCGCCCACTTCTTGCCGAGCAAGGTGCCGGTGAACACGCCACCGAAGGCTTTCAGATGCCGGCGGGCCTGGCTCAGCGACAGCGCGTTTTGCCGACGGTTGCCGGTCACGCCGAAGGTCAGCAGGCATTTGCCTTCACCGGCACCGCGCAGGCTCAGGTACTTTTCCAGCCAGGCGATTTGCTGCGGATGCCCAGACAGCGCCAGTTGGGTTTCGGTCTCCACCGCGTTCGACAGGCGCAGCATCGACAGCGGCACCCGCGCCTGGGCCAATTGGCGAATCGCTTGCAGCGCCTTGCTCCAACTGGGCAGGAACACTCCGTAAAAACGCTCATCGGCCGGCAGCGGACTGACCCGCACTTTGACCTCGGAAATGATTCCGAAACGACCCTCACAACCGAGCACCACTTCGCGCAGATCAGGCCCCGCCGCCGAGGCTGGGAACGTCGGAATTTCCAACGGCCCGGCGAAAGTTTCCAGGGTGCCGCCAGCGAACAATTGCTCGATGCGCCCGTAGCGCAACGACTGCTGACCGCTGGAGCGACTGGCCACCCAACCGCCCAGCGTCGACAACTCCCACGACTGCGGGAAATGCCCCAGCGTATAGCCGCGAGCGCGCAGCTGACTTTCCACCTGCGGGCCACTGGCGCCGGGGCCGAACGTCGCCAGTTGGCTCTGCTCGTCGAGGTCGATCAGGCGATTCATCCGCGCCAGCGACACGGTCACCACCGGCCGCGCCGAATCCGGCGGGTTGATGTGCCCGGCCACCGAAGTGCCGCCGCCGTAGGGAATCAGGCACAGGTCCTGCTCATGGGCGAGCGCCAGTAATTGACGGATCTGCCCGGCGGTTTCGGGAAACGCCACCGCATCGGGATAGTTGCCCAGCGCACCTTCGCGCAGCGCCAGCCAGTCCGGCAGGCTCTGGCCCCGGGCGTGCAGCAGACGGTCATGGGCGTCGACGCTGTACAAGGTGTGCGCCGCCAGCCGCGAGAGCGGCACCCGCGCCAATGCCGCGTCCAGCGTGGCATCGGGCAACACCTGCCCGGCCCCCAGTCGTTCATGGAGAAACCTCGCGCCCTGGGCCGGCAGTTCGACCACCGTGGTTGCCTCTCCCCAGCCGTTCCAGCGTCGCATGCGTGTGTCCTTCTTATGCAGTCTGATCAGTGATGTGGCAGGCCTCCATACTAGTCAGCGGCCAAAAAGTGTCACGGTCGCATCCGGCCAGTTCGAGTAGCCAATTGAGTCAAACGTCGCGCAAGTGCCAGCCATTTACTTTAGTCGGGGTTTCAAATTACCTTTCAGGCATTCATTCGCTCACGCAGGCCTTGATCAAGGGATTCGGATCATGCAATCGCTCGGCTTCACCTCGGTTCCGCCGCTGCTCAAATACGTGCGCCATGCCGAGCAACTGGGCATGGCCATCGAGCCGGCGTTGGCGGCAGCCGGATTGCAGGCGCAGCAACTGAGCGACAACAGCCTGCGCCTGCCGGGCGAAACCCATGAACGCCTGCTCGATTATTTCTGCGAGCACTCGGGCGATCCGCTGTTTGGTCTCAACGCGGCCAATTTCGTCCTGCCCAATTCCTGGAGCGTGCTCGGTTACATCACCATGAACTGCGCGACCCTGGGCGATGCCATGAGCCGGATCATGCCGTTCGAAAAACTGGTGGGCGACATGGGCGTCAGCCGCGCCGAAGTGCAGGACGGTCATGTACACCTGATCTGGACTTGCCGCTACGAGCGTCCGCGGATTCGCCGGCATCTGGTGGAAAACGTCCTCGGCTCCTGGCTGCAATATGCACGCTGGATCGCCGACACGCAGATGTCGCCCGCCGCCGTGTGGCTGGAACATCCGCGTCCTGCTGACACCACACAAGCCCAGTACGAAGCTTTTTTCGATTGCCCAGTGCTGTTCGAGCAGGCCTATTCAGCGCTGATCGTGCCGTTGGCGTATCTGCAATTACCGCTGCGCCAGGCCGATGCGCAATTGCTGCGTACGCTGGAAGAACACGCGATGGGCTTGATGGCGACGCTGGAGGATGCATCGCTGGAACAACGGGTCAAAAGCATCCTGCGCCAGTTGCTCAAGGAAGGCTTACCGCGCAAGGAACAGGTGGCCGAGCAGCTCGCGGTGTCGGTGCGCACGTTGCAGCGCCAGTTGCATCAGGCGGGGACGTCGTATCAGCAGATTCTTGATGATTTGCGTCAGGAGCTGGCGGAGCATTACTTGCTCAACAGCACGTTGCCGATTCAGGACATTGCGCAGTATCTGGGGTTTACCGAACCGCGGTCGTTTCATCGTACGTTCAAGAGCCGGCGCGGGATGCCGCCCGGGGAGTTTCGGCAGATGCATCGGGGATGACGGGACTGGCCTCTTCGCGAGCAAGCCCGCTCCCACAGGGGATTTGTGTCGTACACAAAATCTGCATTCACTGAAGATCCACTGTGGGAGCGGGCTTGCTCGCGAAGGCGCCAGTCGCCTCACCTCAATCCGACAGACAAATCCTCCGCTCCTGTAGTGCAATAAACACTTTCCAGCACGCCTGTTTAAAGACACTCAGTGTTACGCCCTACTGCCTACAATTCCTTGCGCCGCTACCTACGGCTAAGCCAGAATCCGCCGGCTTGTGCGCCCCGGAGGCCGTCGGTAACTTGAGTCCGTCACTGATTTCCAGTGATCGGGTTTAGTAGCCCGAGGTTTTTGGGGCGTATCGCTCATCAGACAGTCAGGTCTTTGCCTGAACGTTATGGTGGCTGTGCGCAGGGCGCCCTCGGGCGCGCCGGTTTCCCAGATCCCCGGTCTACTAACCTGCGCACGGCTGCCTCCATTTCTTTTAGTAGGGAAACGGTGGCCAGCCCTCAATGAGGATCTGGCAAATGTTCAAAGTTACACCCAACCCGCCGCCCACCGACGCGGCCTCCCCCTACGAATCCCCCGAATCAAGGAAATTCCACGAAGCCGCCGAGCGCGCCCTCGACCACTACCTCGGCCCACCGAGGCCCGCGATCATGGCCACCCCGTACCAGCCCAATCGTCTCTACATGGCCAACCCGGCCAGCGGCACCGAACCGTTGCTGGCCGACGCCAGCGAAACCCTGGGCTCGGCCACCGTGATGCTCAACGACTTCGCCGGCCTGCTTGAAGGCTCACACCGCAAGACCCTGCAAGGCATCGCTCAGGTGGTGATGGTGGCGGAAATCGCCGTCAATCGGGTGCTGGATCAGTTAGTGCCAACCGAGTAACGAAAAAGCCCGCGGCAAAACCTTAGTGGTTTGGCAGCGGGCTTTTTTGTATGGCGTGAATCTTTTTCCCTCACCCCAACCCTCTCCCGGAGGGAGAGGGGGCCGATCGAGGGATGCTCGCGAGACACACCGACCTGAAAATACTGCTGTGAATGCACAATCGCAGCGGATCATTCAGGTCGATGTACAGCGCAAGACACCTCGGTCAGTCCCCTCTCCCTCTGGGAGAGGGTTAGGGTGAGGGGCTCTTCTCAGCTCAAACACTGATCGCGTTGGTAAACACCAACCGATTACCAAACGGATCAGCAATCGTCATGTCCTGACTGCCCCACGGCATCGCCTGAATCTGTGGGTGCGAGAACTTGTAGTCCTTGGCCACCAGTTGCTGCTGGAACGCCTCCAGCTCATCGGTCTCGATGCGCAACGCCGAACCCGGCGTCGCATCGCCATGATGCTCGGACAGGTGCAGCACGCACTCGCCACGGGACACCTGCAGATACAGCGGGAAATTGGCTTCGAAACGATGCTGCCAGTCGATCTTGAAACCGAGGAAGTCGACGTAAAACTCCAACGCCTTGTCTTCATCGAAGATCCGCAGGATCGGGGTGGTTTTGCCGAAGCTCATGGGGTGCTCCCTGACTTGTTTGGCCCAAAAGTGTAGACGGGCTGGATGTCAGCAATTCGGCTTGGCGGTGGCTTTCTTTAATTGCAATGTGCCACCACTGTGACGCACTCCGCGAAACGTCAGCGAAAGTTGTTGCGCAAATCCCCGTCCCGCGCCAGAAACCGCCCTTCCCGGCGACCATTCGCCTGCCCATCGCGATAACTCAAAACGCCATTGACCCACACCCCGTCAATCCCCTGCGCCGCCCGCTGCGGATCATGGAAATCCGCCACATCGCGCACCGTCAAAGGATCGAACAACACCAGATCCGCCCAGTGCCCCTCGCGAATCTCGCCGCGCTCTTTCAAGCCAAACCGCGCCGCCGACAGGCCGGTCATCTTGTGTACCGCCGTGTGCAGCGGAAACAAACCGAGATCGCGACTGAAATGGCCGAGCACTCGTGGGAAAGCGCCCCACAGTCGTGGATGCGGGAATGGGTCTTCCGGCAGTCCGTCAGAACCGACCATCGACAGCGGATGCGCGAGGATTTTTCGGACGTCCGCCTCGTCCATGCCGTAGTACACCGCGCCCGCCGGTTGCAGGCGTTTGGCGGCGTCGTGCAGTGGCACGTTCCATTCGGCGGCGATGTCGATCAGGTCGCGGCCGCTGACTTCAGGATGCGGCGTCGACCAGGTGATGGTGATGCGGTGGGCGTCGGTGACCTGCTTCAGATCCAGCGTCGAAGAACTCGCCGCGTAGGGATAGCAATCGCATCCTACGTGCTGGGTTTTCGCTGCTTCCTCCAACGCCGCGAGCAACTGCGGACTGCGCCCCCAATTACCGACACCGGCGCATTTGAGGTGGGAGATGATCACCGGGGATTGTGAGTGACGGCCGATGCTGAACGCTTCCTCCATCGCCTCCAGCACCGGCTCGAACTCACTGCGCAGGTGGGTGGTGTACACCGCGCCAAATGCGGTCAGTTCTTCGGTCAGTTGCTTCACTTCGTCGGTGGAGGCGTTAAAGGCGCTGGCGTAGGCCAGGCCTGTGGATAAACCGAGCGCGCCGGCTTCAAGGCTTTCACGCAGTTGCTCACGCATGGCGGCGATTTCGTCTGGCGTGGCAGTGCGAAACAGGTCGTCGAGGTGATTGCTGCGCAGTGCGGTGTGACCGACCAGTGCGGCAACGTTTAACGTGGTGTTCGCCGCTTCGACGGCGGCGCGGTAATCGCTGAAACGTGGATAGACGAACGCCGCTGCGCTGCCGAGCAGGTTCATCGGGTCCGGCGGATCGCCTTTCAGACTGACCGGCGAAGCACTGATCCCGCAGTTGCCGACAATCACCGTGGTCACGCCCTGGCTGAGCTTGGGCAGCATCTGCGGCTGGCGAATGACCACGGTGTCGTCGTGGGTGTGCACGTCGATGAAACCCGGGGCGAGCACGCGGCCGGTGGCGTCGATTTCTTCGGTCGCACTGGCATCGCGCAAGTCGCCGATGCGTTCGATGCGCCCGTCGAGAATCGCCACATCGGCACGGTAGCCGGGCGTATTGTTGCCATCGATGACGGTGGCGTCGCGGATCAGCGTGTCGTACAGCATGTCAGTCTCCCAGCGGCAGGTGATCGTCGCCGCCACGGTATTCGTCGAGGGCGAGTTTGATCCGCCGCAGACGTTCTTGATTGTCTTCAGGGTTGGCCAGCGCCAGCTCGGTGGCGAGCACATCAATAGCGAGCAACATGCCGTAGCGCGCCGCCGTCGGTTTGTAGATGAATGAGGTTTCCGCGCCTTGCAGCGGCAGGACGATGTCGGCCAGTTCGGCCAGCGGCGAGTCGGCGCGGGTGATGGCCAGAATGCGCGCGCCATAGTTGCGCGCCAGCTCGACAGTTTCCAAAAGCTCCGGGGTGATGCCGGTCAGCGAGCAGACGATCAGCACTTGCTCGGCGTTCAGGCTGGCAGCGGTGACGCGCATCATCACCGCGTCGTGGCACACCGCAATCGGGTAGCCGAGGCGCACCAGGCGTACCTGCAATTCATCGCTGCACAGGGTCGAGCAGCCGCCCATGCCGAACGCGTGAATCATCCGCGCCTGGCCGAGCATTTTCACCGCGTCGGCGAAGCGCGATTCGTCAAACCCGGCCAGATGCTGGCGCAGCGTGGTTTCGATATCGCCGACAATCTGGCCGTAGAACGCCGACTGTTCAGGTGTGCCCGCCGGGTCGAGAAAACGGCTGCCGACGCCGCTGGCCTGAGCCAGTTGCAGCCGCAGATCACGCAGGTCGCGACAGCCCACCGTGCGGGCAAAACGCGACAACGTGGCGGTGCTGACTTCGGCCCGTTGCGCCAGCTCTTCGAGGCTGGCAGAGGCGGCAAAACCGACATCGTCGAGCATCAGTCGGGCGATACGGCCCTCGCCGGCGCTGAAGGAGTCCTGACGGGCGCGGATCTGATAAAGGATGTCCATGGCGGCTGGCTCCGGTTACAGCAAATAAGAAAGGCCGACGGTCAGAGCGAAAGCGACCAGCGAGATCAGGGTCTCAAGCACGGTCCAGGTCTTGAACGTCTGCGCGACCGTCATGTTGAAGTATTCCTTGATCAACCAGAAGCCGCCGTCGTTGACGTGGGAAAAGATCACCGAGCCGGCGCCGGTCGCCAGCACCAGCAATTCCGGGTGTGGATAACCCAGACCAATGGCCACCGGTGCGACCACGCCGGACGCGGTGGTCATCGCGACGGTGGCCGAGCCGGTGGCAACCCGCATCAACGCGGCGAACAGCCAGCCCATGATCAGCGGCGACAGGTGAAATTCGTGGGCCAGCCCGACGATCTGATCGGTGACTCCGGCATCCACCAGAATCCGGTTCAGGCCGCCACCGGCGCCGACCAGCAAGGTGATACTGGCGGTCGGTGCCAGGCACTCGTTGGTGAATTTGAGGATCGATTCACGATTGAAACCCTGAGCGATGCCCAACGTCCAGAAGCTCAGCAAGGTTGCCAGCAACAGCGCAATCACCGAGTTGCCGATGAACAACAGAAACTGGTTGAAACCACTGCCCGGCGTGGAAATCAGGTTGGCCCAGCCACCGATCAGCATCAGTACCACCGGCAACAGAATGGTCGCCATGGTGATGCCGAAACCCGGCAGCTTGTCGCGCGGTTCGCGGTCGAGAAATTGTTTTTCCAGCGGGTTATCCGCCGGCAGCTGAATGCGCGGCACGATGAATTTGGCGTACAGCGGCCCGGCGATGATTGCGGTGGGAATGCCGATGGCAATCGCATACAGCAAGGTCTGCCCGATCGAGGCCTGATACGCCTGCACCGCGAGCATCGCCGCCGGGTGCGGCGGCACCAGCGCATGCACCACCGACAGACCGGCGACCATCGGCAGGCCGACCATCAGAATCGACACGCCCACCCGCCGCGCCACGGTGAAGGCGATGGGTACCAGCAACACAAAACCGACTTCGAAGAACAGCGGCAGCCCCACCAGAAACGCGATGCAGACCATCGCCCAGTGCGCGTTCTTCTCGCCGAATTTTTCGATCAAGGTGCGGGCCATCTGCTCCGCGCCACCGGACTCGGCCATCATCTTGCCAAGCATCGTCCCCAGCGCCACCACCAGCGCAATATGCCCCAGCGTCTTGCCCACCCCGGCCTCATACGCCCCCACCACGCCCGACGGCGGCATCCCCGCCACCAGCGCCAGACCGATGGAAATCAGGGTGATGACGATGAACGGGTTGAGCCGGTAGCGGGCGATCAGCACGATCAGGGCGATGATGGCGACGGCGGCATACATCAGCAGCCAATAGCCGAAGGAAGGCGTCATGCGGTACTCCTCGAAAGGGTCACGTTCGAATGGGTTATGAAACTCATAAATCATTTCGAGATCGAGTTTTCAAACACCATGAAAGTAATTTTCGTGGAGAGGTAAGGCGTGTCGCTGTTGGGTATGTCTTGTCGCGATTAATGAAAATCGCGGGGTGGGATTTACATGGTTCTCAGGCAAACACAAAAACTTGTGGGAGCTGGCTTGCCAGCGATGGCGGCTGCCCATTCAAGATCTCTGCCGACTGATCCACCGCTTTCGCGAGCAAGCCCGCTCCCACAGTTTGATTGCATTCCTTCAGCAAGAATGCGGTCATCAACCTGTGGGAGCGAGCTTGCTCGCGAATGGCTTCACACGGTGTAGCGCGGGCTCACACCATCTCGTTACGAATCCAGTCCACCACCGACGTACGCTTCGGTACCCAGCCAAGCAGTTCGCGGGCGTGTTTGCCGCGTACCCGGCTGTTGGAGCCAAGGCCGTAGTTGGCCATTTCGTAACCCCACTCGGCTTCGGCATCTTGCAGTGGCCAGTCTTGTGGTTCGCCGAGATTCAGCGCTTCAGCCATGGCAGTGGTCATGTCGATGAACGAGGCCTCACCGCTTTCAACGAAGTAGAAGGTACCCGGTACGTTTTTGGTCAGCGCCAGCAGGTACAGGGCGACGACGTCTTCGATGTGCACGTTGGACCAGATGTTCTGGCCAGTGCCGACATGGCGCACCACGCCGCTTTTGCGCGCTTGTTTGAGCAGACGCGGCAACTGCACGCTGTCGCGATTGACGCCCAGGCTGTGACCGTAGATCAGGGTGTTGCAGATCACCGCCGAGTTCACGCCGTCCTGTGCGGCAGAGAGGATCAGGTTGTCGATGGCCACACGGGCAGCCTTGTCGACGGTGGGTTCCGGCAGGTTGTCTTCGTAGTAGATGACGTCGCTGGACTTGCCGCCCGAGGCATCGCCGACGATGCTCGAACCGCTGGTGTGCAGGAACACTTTGTTCGAACCGCGCAGGGCATCGAGCAACGCTTCGACCGCGCCGCGATGGTCGCTGCTGGCGGCGTTGATCACCGCATCGGCGGCGCGGGCCTGTTCAGCCAGCAATGTGCTGTCTTCGAGGGTGCCGATCACCGGGGTGATGCCCAGTACTATCAGCTCATCAGCCTGTTCGGCGCTACGCACCAGACCCGTGACGGTGTGGCCGGCCCGAACCAGACCGGTGGCGATGGAACCGCCGATGAATCCGGCAGCGCCGGTGATGAATACGTTCATGGAGAAACTCCCTGCGTGAATAAGTGATGCAGCGAGTATCGACCGCTAACCCCGGTGGAAAAACCCGCGATCACCCAAATCACTGTTGCGCAGGGATCACGAATCAACCCTTGAAATCGGCGCTGGCGTAGGCCGCAAGTTTGCTCTGGATGAAGTCGAGGAAGCACTGAATGCGCAGCGCCAGTTGCGAGTTCCGGTAGTACACCGCGTTGATCGGCTGGCGATAACCGCTGTTGAATTCCGCCAGCAGCACCTTGAGGCGCCCGGCGCGGATGTCGTCGATGGTCATGAAGTGCGACAGGCAGGCAATGCCCTGGCCTTCCAGCGCCAGATGGCGCACGGTCTCGCCGCTGGAGGCGCTGATGGCCGGAGTGATTGGCCAACGGTCGCCATGCACGTAGCGCAAAGGCCACTGGTTGAGGCCTTCGTTGTGGGTGAAACCGAGCAGGGTGTGGTCACTCAAGTCGGCGACCTGCTGCGGCGCGCCGTGCTTTTCCAGATACGCCGGACTGGCGACGATCAGCAACGGGCTGCAACCTAGCGAGCGCGCATGCAAGGTCGAATCGGCAAGGGTGCCGATGCGGATGGCGACGTCGGTGCTTTGTTCCAGCAGGTCAATGATCAGGTCATTGCTGTTGAGTTCGAGCTGGATGTCCGGGTACAGGCCACGGAATTCGTCGATGTACGGCACGATGGCGTGCAGCATGAAGGGCGACGCGGCGTTGATTCGCAGGCGCCCGGACGGGGTTTGCTGGCGTGAGGACAGTCGCTCTTCGAGGGCGTCCATCTGATCGAGAATCAGCTTGGCCTGCTCGAAGAAATACTTGCCCTCCTCGGTCAGGTCCATGCGCCGCGTGGTGCGGTTGATCAGCGTGGTGTCGAGCTTGGCTTCCAGCCGCGACAGTGTGCGGCTGACCGCCGAAGGGGTCTGGCCGACCTGCTCGGCAGCGGCGGAAATCGAACCGCACTCGATCACGCAGACGAAAATCTGCAACTCATCGGATCTGGCTTTCACGGGTGTCCCTTATTGATCGTCAGCACAAAATCCATTGTGGAGAGAGAACACCCCTGTGGCGAGGGGATTTATCCCCGATGGACTGCGCAGCAGGCCCCGCTTTTCGAGATCAAGATCGGGGGGCCGCTGCGCGACCCATCGGGGATGAATCCCCTCACCACATTTAAAACCCTCACCACAGTTACAACCGTAACCACATGAAATCACTTCACGCCTTGAGAGCAAACACCTGTTTCAGATGCTGCTCATACCGCGCCACATCATTCTCGATGTTCGGGCGCTTCATCACGTCCACACAGAGGAACGTCGGCAACCCGCTCATGCCCAAGAACTCGTTGGCCTTGTGGAACGGGAAATACACCGCATCCACACCTTTGGCTTCAAAGAAATCGCTCGGGTCATCGAACGCCTGCTGCGGTGCGTTCCAGGTCAGCGACAGCATGTATTGCTTGCCCTGAATCAGGCCGCCGCTGCCGTACTTCTGCGACGCATCGGAACGGGTCCGACCATCGCTGGCATAGAGGCTGCCGTGGCCTTCGGTGAAGACTTCGTCGATGTACTTTTTCACGGTCCACGGCGCGCCCATCCACCAGCCCGGCATCTGATAAATGATCACATCGGCCCAGAGGAATTTGGCCACTTCTTCAGCGACGTCGTAACCCTCGTCGATGAACGTGGTTTTGACATCCAGACCGCCACGATCCAGCACGCTCAGCGCGGTTTCGTGCAGGGTGGCGTTGTAACGACCGTCGGAGTGGGCGAATTTCTTGCCGCCATTGAGCAACAACACTTTTTTCATCGGAACGCCTCGCGCAGCCATTGGGCTGGAGAAAGATGGGAAAACGAATGGCGGCAGGTTAACCATCCATCTCGCGCGGAATAAGCCGCGTCGGCGCAAAATACATTTGATCAAAAAGCACGAATCGAATGCCGATTGTTGCAATAGCATTCCCGGCCATCTGCATTTGAGGAGTTGTTTCGATGAGTGAACGCCACGGTTTCATCCTGCATGCCAAGACCCGCCCGGAAAAAGCCGAGGCTTTCGAAGCGCTGTTTCGCGCCTATGTCGAGCCGAGCCGCGCCGAGCCAGGCTGCATCGAGTACCACATGCTGCGCGACAAGGAAGACCCGACGCTGTTCATCTTCTACGAGATCTGGGAAAGCCAGGCGCACCTGGACGTGCACTCGAATCTGCCGCACATGCGCGAGTTTTTCGACAACCGCATGACGTATCTGGAGCGTGATTTCGATGTCCGTCGGATCGACATGCTCAGCGCCTCGTCGGCTAGCCGCTGATCAGCAAATGGGCGCCGAGCGCGCCCAGTCCGATAAAGAACACCCGCTTGAACAGCACAGCGCTGATGCGCTGACGCAACCATTGGCCGAACCACATGCCCAGCATCGCGGGAATCAGCACCAACAGCGAGGCACTCAATTCGCCACTGCCCAGTGCGCCGCGCCAGAACAGGCCGCCGGCCAGCGCCAGGGTCGAAACGGTGAACGACAGGCCCAGCGCCTGCACCAGTTCATCGCGACTCAAACCCAGCGCCTGCAGGTACGGCACCGCCGGAATAACGAACACACCGGTGGCCGAAGTGATAACCCCGGTGATCAGCCCGCACAGCGGGCCGAGCCACGGTTCATGCCGGGGATTGACCTGCAGGGTCGGCAGCAACAACCCGCTCAACGCATACAGCAGCAACGCCGCGCCCAGCCCACGCACCACCCAATGCCCGCCTGCCATGCCGATCGACAACGTGCCGACGGCGGTGCCGAGGAAGATCATCAGCAACAGCGGCCACAGGCGTTTAAGCAACCCTTTCAGATGCCCGCCGAACGCCAATTGCCAGACATTGGTCAGCGTCGCCGGAATGATCAGCAGCGCGGCTGCCTGTGACGGCGCCATAGCCAGACCAAGCAGGCCCATGGCGACGGTGGGCAGACCCAGGCCGATTACGCCTTTGACCAGCCCGGCCATGATGAAAGTGGCGATGACCAGCAGGCACAGAGCCAAGCCGAGGTTTTGATAGAAGTCTGCAAATGCGTTCATGGCGCTACTGTGCGCTTTGGCGGGTGCGTTGAAAATCTGCCATATACTGAGGCTGCCTCTGCCGGTACAAGAGGCTGTTAATTGCGTTGCGGCTGATGGCCCCTTCGCGAGCAAGCCCGCTCCCACAGTTTTGGATTCACCACTGATCCACTGTGGGAGCGGGCTTGCTCGCGAAGAGGCCCGCCCAGACACCACAACAACCACAGGCGGCCCCATGCACTTCGACCTCACCGACCTGCGCCTCTACCTGCACATCCTCGACACCGGCAACATCACCGCCGGCGCCGCCCGCAGCCATCTTTCGCTCGCCGCCGCCAGTGCGCGCATTCGCGCCATGGAAGCCTCGCTGGGCACCGAGTTCCTGCATCGCGGCCGCCGTGGCGTGAGCCCGACGCCCGCTGGCAAGGCACTGGCCCACCACGCGCGCATCCTCCTGCAACAGGCCGAACGCATGCAGCAGGATCTGGCCGACTACGCGCAGGGCGTCAAAGGACAGGTGCGACTGTTGTGCAACACCACGGCGATCACCGAATACCTGCCGGAAGTGCTCGCGGACTTTTTGCGCGAGCATCCCAACCTCGACATCGATCTGCAGGAACTGCCCAGCGCCCGCATCATCCACGCCTTGCGCCAGGGCGCAGCCGATATCGGCATCGTCTCCGATGCAGTGGACACCTCCGATTTACAGACTCAGCCCTTTCGCGATGATCCGTTAGTGCTGATCGTGCCGCGGGAACATCCACTGGCCAACGCCGCCGAAGTCAGCTTCAGCGACGCCCTGCATCACGATTTTGTCGGCCTGAGCACCGACAGCGCGCTGGCGATCTACCTCGAAGAACAGGCGCTGCACAGCGGCTCGCGCATGCAGGTGCGGATCCGCGCCGACGGTTTCGAAGGGGTGCTGCGCATGGTCGCCCGAGGCGCCGGCCTCGCCATCGTGCCGCTGGCGGCCATTGAACGCGCGACGCCGCGCTCATTCAACAGCATCACCCTCAACGAGCCATGGGCGCGCCGCACGCTGATGCTCTGCGCCCGGGATTTCAGCGCCCTGCCCGGTTATGCCAAAGCCTTGCTGCAAGCCTTGACTCTCCCCTGAGGGGCAGACTTCATCCTTGGCGTTCAACGGCAAGGAGCATGACCATGGGCAAACGCATTCTGCTGATTCTCGGCCATCCCGGCGCGACGAGCTTCTGCGCCGCACTCGCCGAGCGCTATGCACAATCAGCGCTCGATGCCGGACACCAGGTGCGTCAGCTACGCCTGGGAGAGATGGCTTTTGACCCGGTGTTGCGCCAGGGGTATCAACAGGTTCAAGCGCTGGAAGAAGACTTGAGCCGCGCGCAATCCGACATCCTTTGGGCCGAACATCTGACGCTGGTCTACCCGATCTGGTGGGGCGGCATTCCAGCGCTGCTCAAAGGTTTTTTTGATCGGGTGTTGCTGCCGGGATTCGCTTTCAAATACCGAAAAGGCAAACCCTTTCCCGATCAGTTGCTCAAGGGGCGCACCGCGCATTTGCTGGTGACGATGGACACGCCACTCTGGTATTACCGCTGGATCTACCGGATGCCGGGACTGCATCAGGTGCGCAAGACCACCCTGCAGTTCTGTGGTATCAACCCCCTGCGCACGCTGACCTTCGGCCCGCTGCTTGACTCCAGCGACCGGCAGCGCCAGCGCTGGCTGCAACAGGCGCACGCTATCGCCCGCCGCTAAGTCTGCCGATAATGCGCCGCACAGTTTCACATTGAAAAAGGACTTTTATGTACATCGGCCAAGCCGCGCAACGTGCCGGCACCACCATCAAAAGCATTCGCCACTACGAGTCGATCGGTTTGCTGCCCACGCCCCGGCGCCAAGGTAAATATCGCCTCTACGACCAACAAAGCATCGAACTGCTGATCTTCATCAAATGCGCAAAAGAGATGGGCTTCAGGCTCCGGGAATTGCAGACGATTTTTGCCGCGCATCATGGCGAGGCCATGCCATGGGATCTGGCCCAACAGGCTATCGAGGCAAAAAAACGCGAGATCAACAGCAGCATCGCTGAGCTGACGCGGCAATACGCGCAACTGGAAGGTTTCGAAATCGACCTTGAACGGGCGCGGGTCGAATGCCCGCTGGAAAACCTTTGACGGTTTGCGCGTTTCTGAGCAGCTCGATGTCGAGCACAGACAACTGAGCGGCAACCGGGCGCTATAGGGTGCGAGTTGGTTTCTTTGCCATCCGCCCACTGCCCGGAGTTCTCATGACCGCGACCGCCCCCATCACCGTTCTGCGCGACACCCACCCGCTGCCGGTACTCGATGCCTGCAAATGGGAAAAACTCGAAGGTGACCCGCACACCGTCAACCTCAACGCTTACACCAGCGAAGACGGCAGCAAGATCATGGGCACCTGGATCTGCACCCCGGGCAAGTGGCGGGTCGATTATGTGAAGTGGGAGTACTGCCACTTCCAGGAAGGCTACTGCATCATCACCCCGGACGGCATGGCGCCAATCCACCTGCGAGCCGGCGACATCTTCGTGGTTGAACCGGGGATGAAAGGCACCTGGGAAGTGGTCGAGACCGTACGCAAATATTTCGTCTTCGCCTGATGCAAAAAAAGCCGGGAAACCACCCGACGTGATTTCCCGGCAACACCTACTGCATTCTGGCTGACGCAATGGTTGTGGCGCCTGTGAGATTTGTGGCGAGGGGATTTATCCCCGATGGGCGCAAAGCGCCCCCCCCGCATTGTGTCAGTTGAAACGCAGGCTCAGTGGTTGCGACTGCTACACAGTCGATCGGGGATAAATCCCCTCACCACAAAGTCTCCGTTGCCACAAAAAGTATTGATGTCCAAGTTACTGTGGCTTGCAATAGCTGTTGATAATCGCCGAGAAGTCCTTGCCACCCTCCCCGCGCTGGCTCATCGCCTGATACAACTGTTGCGCCACCGCACCGAGCATCACCGGTTGGTGCGCCTGACGCGCCGCTTCGGTCGCCAGCCCCAGATCCTTGAGCATCAGTTCGGCACCAAACCCACCGGTATACCCGCGCGAGGCTGGCGCCGTTTCGACGATGCCCGGCCACGGGTTGTACATTTCCGAACTCCAGCAACGCCCGGTCGAGCTGTTGATGATCCCGGCCAGCACCGAGGTGTCGATCCCCAGTGCATCGCCCAGCGCCATGGCTTCGCTGACACCGACCATCGAGATCGCCAGCAGCAGGTTGTTGCAGATCTTGGCGATCTGTCCGGTGCCGACTTCACCGCAATGCACGATGTTGCGGCCCATCTGCGCCAGCACCGGTTGCAGGGTGGCGAACAGTTCCGGAGTGGCGCCGACCATGAAGGTCAGCGTGCCGGCGGTCGCGCCGCCAGTGCCGCCGGAGACCGGTGCATCAGCCATGGCCACGCCTTGTTTGGCAGCAGCGGCGGCCACATCGCGGGCGGTTTGCGGATCGATGGTGCTGCAATCCACCGCCGGCACGCCTTTGCCGATACCGGCCAGCACACCGTCCTCACCGAGCCAGACGCTGCGCACATGCACCGCTGCCGGGAGCATGGTGATCACCAGCTCGGCGTCTTCGGCGGCCTCACGGGCCGAGGCGCGGATAGTGCCGCCCAGTTGCTCAAGCTCCGCCAGCACCGTCTTGTTCAGGTCGACCAGATTCAGTGAATGGCCGGCCTTGATCAGGTTGCGCGCCATCGGCGCGCCCATGTTGCCCAGACCGATAAATGCGATTTTCATGGCCAGTCCTCAGCGCAGGTTGATGGTGGTGTTCACGCCGTCGTTGACGCTGTCGTCATCGAACCAGCGCGCCGTAACCGTTTTGGTCTGGGTGTAGAACTGCACTACTTGCTTGCCGTACGGGCCGAGGTCGCCGAGTTTCGAACCGCGCGAACCGGTGAAGCTGAAGAACGGCACCGGCACCGGAATCGGGATGTTGATGCCGACCTGGCCGACGTCGATTTCCGTCTGGAATTTGCGCGCCGCCGCACCGCTCTGGGTGAACAGGCCCGTACCGTTGCCGAACGGGTTGGCGTTGACCAGTGCGATGGCCTGATCGAGGGTGTCGACTTCCAGCACCACCAGCACCGGGCCGAAGATTTCCTGGGTATAGATCTGCATGTCAGTGGTCACGCCCGAGAACAGGGTCGGGCCGACGAAGTTGCCTTGTTCGTAGCCCGGCACCTTGATGTCGCGACCATCGAGTTCAAGCTTGGCGCCTTCCTTGATGCCGCTTTCGATCAGATCGAGAATCCGCGCCTTGGCTTTCTTCGAGATCACCGGGCCGACATCGGTGCCCGCCTCGCTGCCGGCGTTGACCTTGAGTTTCTGCGCCAGCGCTTTCAGATCCGGCAGCCATTGTTTCGCCGCACCAACCAGCACCACCACCGAGGTGGCCATGCAGCGTTGCCCTGCCGCACCGAAACCGGCGCCGACCAAGGCATTCAGCGCTTGCTCGCGATTGGCGTCCGGCAGCACGACGGCATGGTTCTTCGCACCCATCATCGATTGCACGCGTTTGCCGTGCTTGCCGGCCAGGTCGTAAACGTGCGTACCGACCGCGGTCGAACCAACGAACGATACGGCTTTGATGTCCTTGTGGGTACACAGGCCATCGACGACGTCCTTGCCACCGTGCACCACGTTGAGCACGCCGGCCGGAACGCCGGCCTCGATCGCCAGTTCCACCAGGAGCATGGTCGACAGTGGATCCTGCTCGGAAGGCTTCAAGACGAAGGTGTTGCCGCAAGCGATGGCCATCGGGAACATCCACAGCGGAATCATCGCCGGGAAGTTGAACGGGGTGATGCCGGCGCACACGCCGATTGGCTGGCGCAGGGTGTAGGTATCGACGCCACCGGCCACGTTTTCGGCGAACTCGCCCATTTGCAGGGTGCCGATGGAACAGGCGTGTTCGACCACTTCCAGGCCACGGAAAATATCGCCCTCGGCGTCGGCAATAGTCTTGCCCTGCTCGGCGCTCAGCACTACGGCGATGCGCTTGGAGTGCTCGCGGATCAGTGCCTGCAGCTTGAGCATGATGCGCATGCGCGCGCCGATCGGGGTCAGTTTCCAGGTCTGGAACGCGCGGTGCGCGGCACTGATGGCGGCGTCGACTTCAGCGGCAGTGGCGAACGGAACCTTGGCCAGCACTTGCTGGGTCGCCGGGTTGACGATGTCGTGCCATTCGGTGGTCTGCGATTCGACCCACTCGCCATCGATCAGCAGCTTGACCTTCTGGACCGTGGTTTCGTTGGGCGTAAGCGATGCGTTCATGCTGGTCTCCGAAACTTGTTTTTATCGTAGGAGCCAAGGCGAAAGGGTTCGCCTTGAGATGAGGCGTGTGTCACGAATTGGTTGTCGGACTGTTTTTGGAGTATAGATGTGCAAACTTCTAATAAGAACGCACATATAAGCCCGTCCATCATGCAAAAAAACATCACCTCCCTGGGGTCGCTGAACTGGGACGACCTGAAGTTTTTCCTCGAAGTCGCCCGCACCCGCAAGGCCAGCACTGCGGCCAAACGCCTGGCGGTGGACTACACCACCGTGTCGCGGCGCATCAGTTCGCTGGAAGCGGCATTGGGTACGTTGCTGTTCGAAAAATCGCGCACCAGCGGTTTTGTCCTGACCACTGAAGGCCAGCGTTTGCTGGGCTATGCCGAGTCGATTGAAAGCACGTTGCACATGGCTTGCGAGCAGGTCTCGGGCTCTGGTGTGGCACTTTCCGGGCATGTACGCATGGGCTGCACCGAAGGTTTCGGCAGTTTTTTCATCACCCCGCAGCTGAGCCACTTCGTCGACGCCTACCCGGCGATCTCGGTGGACATCCTGCCGCTGCCGCACTTCATCAGCCTGTCCAAGCGCGAGGCCGATATCGTCATCGCTTTGGAACGCCCGGAGCACGGCCCGTACGTGTGCTGCAAACTCTGCGACTACCGCTTGCAGCTCTACGCAACCCAGGACTACCTCGACCAACACCCGCCGATCCGCCGCCCTGCGGACTTGGGTAAGCATCAATTCATCAGTTATGTGGATGACCTGGCGTTCAGCTCGGAGCTGCTGTACCTGGCGAACGTGCTGCCCGGCGCCAGCGCAAACCTGCGCAGCACCAGCGTCATCGCGCAGTTCGTCGCGGCGCAGCAAGGGCGTTCACTGGCGATTCTGCCGTGCTTCCTCGCGGCGCAGGATCCGCGCCTGCTGCCGGTGCTGCCCGAGGAAATCGACATCACCCGGCAGTTCTGGATGTACTGCCGGGAGGATCTCAGGAAATTGAAGCGGATCACCCTGTTGTGGGATTACATCCGTGAGGTGACCGAGCGTAATCAGGGTCTGCTGATGGGGCAGACCCGCGAGATGCGGTTTGCCGATTAATCGGCGCTGACCACAATCGACACCCGGCGATTCTCGGTGCGTCCGGCGGTAGTGTCATTGGACGCCACCGGCTCGCTGCTGCCCAGTCCGCGCAGCTGGATGTTCTCTTGCTTCATGCCGACGGTGGTCAGCACTTTGGCCACGCTTTTGGCCCGACGCAGCGACAGTTGCTGGTTGTAGGTTTCCTTGCCCGAGGCATCGGTATGACCGTCGACCCGCACCCGCTCGATACCGACGCCGAGCAGTGCCTTGCCGATGCGTTCGACGATTTCGGTGCTCTGGTTGTTCAGGCTTTCGATATCGCTGCCAAACAGCACTTTGCCGGACAGGCCAAACTCCCAGCCCTCGTCGGTCGCTTCGAAGCCTTGTTGTTTGAGGACGGCGATCTGCGCCGGGGTCAGGCCTTTCTGCGGTGCGGTCTGGCACCCGGTCAGCGCCAGTACGGCGATCATCAGCAAGGCGGAAAACAGTCGAGCGGGAAATGTGAACACGGAATCAGCTCCTGGTTTGCAGATTGACGACCGGGCTCTCCGACCCGGCAGTGAATTGAGCGCCACGCGACAGGCGCTTGGCCTGATACATCGCCGCGTCGGCGGCGTTGAGCAAGGCACCTGGCGTGGCGCCATGATCGGGGAAAACCGCAATGCCGATACTGAGCGACGTCACCACACTGGTATCCCCCGGCAGCGCGATGGGCATGTCCATGCTGGCGAGAATCTTGTCAGCAATGCGCTCGGCGTCCTCGATCTTGTGCAGCGGCGCGAGCAGTACGGCGAACTCGTCGCCGCCGAGCCGCGCCACCAGATCCTCTTCACGCAGTTGCGCGCGGATCCGATTGGCGACCGCCACCAGCACCGCGTCGCCAGCGGCGTGACCGAAGTTGTCATTGATGCCTTTGAAGCGGTCGCTGTCGAGAAACAGCACCGCCACCCGCTCATTGAGCTTGCCGGCGTTGCGCAAGGCGCGAATCAATCGCCCCTCGAAAAACGCCCGGTTGGGCAAACCGGTGAGGCTGTCGTGGCTGGCCTGATGGGCGAGGGTTTCGTTCTCGCTTTGCAGATGGGTCTGCCAGGATTCGAGTTCATCGAGCAGGGCATTGAAGTCGTTGCCGAGGTTGTCGAGCTCGGCGATCTGCGCCGGCGGTACCCGGCGATCCAGTGCTCGCTCGCTGCGGGCAGCGTGGGCCACCGCCGCGAGGCTGCGAAGCGGGCCGGTAATGCTGCGCAGCTGTCGGCGCGCCAGATACAGCGCGACCCAGGCACTGATTGCGGTGCAGAGAATGATCCCCGCCAGACCGCTGAGCAAGAAGCGCATCAGGCTACCGCCGTGACCGACCAGCAGAATACGCCCGATTTCACGGTCCTGATGCATGATCGGCAGGCTGATCGGCTTTTCCAGAATGGTCCGGGCAGCCTGCATTTCCAGTTGGGAAAACAGACCGTTTTCGGGCCGCTGCCAACGCGCCAGCAACTGCCCCTGTGTGTCGAACACCTGGGCATCCGCCACCTCTTCGGTGGACGCGATCAAGGCCAGCGCTTCGGTGGCGGCGTCCTTATCGTTGAACACCACCGCCGCTTCCACGGTGTAGCTGATCGAACGTGCAATCAGATGCAGGTTGTGATCGGCGTACACCCGCAGCGCGAGAACGCCCAGCAGGGTCAGCGACACGCTGGCCATCGTCACGGCCACCAGCGCGACAATCAAATGGCCGCGGCCGATGACCGAGCCCAGTGTCGGGCGGCTCCTGGAACGAAACAGCTTCATGGTGCCGCCGGTTTGCGGCGCGACAACTGCAGTACGCTCGGGTGGATGCGTACACCGCTGCGGGCGACGGAGTCGAGATTGACCTCGAAGGAAACCTGCTGATCGCCGACCCGCAGGCAGAACAGGCTGCCGACCGTGCACTGATCGCCCCCTTCGCTGATGCTCAGCACCGGATGGCCGATCAATGAGGTGAACAGCCGACTGCGTTCATCTGCGGTGAGTTTGCCGATGTACACCGCATCGCATTCGCTGACGATCGCCGGGTTGTCGGCCAGCAGTCGGCGCACAGCGACCGGACGACCGGTGGCTTGCGTAGTGCCTTTGACCAGGTCATCGGTGTATTCGGTGGGGCCGACGATGCACAGGCGCAATTGTGCGGGTTCCACCGGCCAGCGCGCGTAACTGAGGATGCCCAGCACAACCTGCGTCACCGACTGGGCGCGCTGCTCGGCCATGCCCACCGGCGTCTGTGCCTGCGCCATGGCGGCGCCGGTCAGCAAACAGAGCAGACCGACAAGCAATGCGTGCTTGCAGCGAACCACGCGCTCTGTCGCCCAGACAGCCACCTTCATGCAGGGATTCTCTTGGATCGTACCGAAATGATGCCGCAACGATAGCACAGCGGAGTAACACCAGCGAGACAGCAGCTGCTGACCAGTTGGTCAGTAATCGGCACCGAACATCAGGCTATTTCATTCCCGAACCTTGCCACCTTCCTCCAGTTCCAGCATCAATCCGCTCAGGCGCTTGACCTTGCGCTGCACCGCCTCTTCAAACACGCCAGCCCGGGGTTCGATCAAAGTGAACCAGTGTTTGGCCCGGGTAATACCGGTATAGATCAATTCCTTGGTCAACACCGGATTCAAGGCATCCGGCAGGATCAGCGCGGTGTGGGCGAACTCGGAGCCCTGGGATTTGTGCACCGTCATCGCGTACACCGTTTCCACATCGTTGAGCCGGCTCGGCAGCACGAAACGCACACCGCCCTGCCCGTCGTTACGCGGAAAGGCCACGCGCAGCACCGGTTTGCCGGCGTCCGGGCCTTCGCGCTCGGGCAACTTGAGGGCAATGCCAATATCGCCGTTCATCAGACCCAGACCGTAATCGTTGCGCGTCATCAGCACCGGCCGGCCTTCGTACCATTGCTGGTCATGCTCGATCAGGCGTGCCTTGACCAGCGTTTCGGTGATCCGCAGATTCAACCCTTCAACGCCCCAAGGCCCCTTGCGCACAGCACACAACAACTGGAAGGTGTCGAACGCCAGCAGCACTTCCCGCGCCCAGTTGATCCAGTCCGGATGCTCCAGCGGTCTTTCCGCTGGCGGGCGTTGTTGGCGCAGGATATTCAGATAGTGGCGATAACCCTTTGGACCTTCCCCATGACCGTCGAGCAGCAGCCGCTCGAACGTGTGATCGTGTTCGCCCTTGAGCGGCAGGGAAAACACGTCATCATAGTGACCGGCCGCCAGCAACTGGCGCGCCTCCTCCGGCAACTGCTGATTGACCCGCCGCGCCAGCTGACCGATGCCGCTGCCTTCACCGAAGCGTCGGGAATGGCGCAACATCACCAGTTGCTGAGCCAAAGGATGCGAGCCGTCGTGGTCCTCGTGCAGGCCACTGTCCTGTAATGACTCACCACTGACCGACTCCAGCCACCGCCAGGTCTGCGGGTTGTACCAGCCTGCCTCGGCATCGCGGCACAGATCGCCGAGCACCGCCCCGGCCTCTACGGAGGCGAGTTGATCCTTGTCACCGAGCAACACCAGACGCGCATGCGCCGGCAACGCATCGAGCAGGTTAGCCATCATTTCCAGGTCGATCATGGAAGCTTCATCGACCACCAGCACGTCTAGCGGCAAGCGGTTGCCGGCATGGTGGCGGAAGTGTCGGGTGCCGGGCCGGCTGCCCAACAAACGATGGACAGTGGTCACGTCGCAGGGGATCTTCTCGCGCACGTCTTCGGTGACTTGCAGCGACTGCACTTGCTGGCTGATGGACTCGGTCAACCGCGCAGCAGCCTTGCCCGTGGGCGCCGCCAGACGAATGCGCAACGGCTGACCGGCTTCCACCGCCGGCGCCTGAAGCAGCGCGAGCAGACGCACCACCGTGGTGGTTTTGCCAGTTCCCGGGCCGCCCGTGATGATGCTGAAGGCTCCCCGAGTGGCAAGCGCGCAGGCGAGTTTCTGCCAGTCGATCACTGCTCCGGGCCTGGCGGGGCCGAACAATTCATCGAGACGCTGGGGCAAGTCATCCGGCGGCGTTTCGCCTTGGGCCAGACGTGTGCGTAACGCCGCATCGATACGCCGCTCATAGGCCCAGTAGCGCCGCAGGTACAGACGCTTGCCGGACAGCACCAACGGTCGCTGATGCGCCGCTTCGCTATTGTCCGCAGCCAGTGCAACCAGAGCGCTGCTCGCCAGCACCTTGCACCAATGGGCGCCATCCAGCGTTTCAAGCAGCTGCGACGGCAGGAGCAAGACATCACTTTGCTCATCGCCTTCAGGAGGTAAAGACAGGGCGAAATCCGGGGCCTTGAGGGTTTCGAACAGGTCGAGGCAGACATGTCCGTGACCCAGTTGATGGCTGGTCAGTGCGGCAGCGAGCAACACCAGTGGATCGGACTGGGGTGCGAGTTCGTACAGAAAACCGATAAAGGCCTTGTCCAGCGAACGAAGCCAGCCTCGCTCGACCCAGCGATCAAGCAAGATCAGCAGATCCGAGGCACTGGTCAGTGGCGCCAGGCTCGACGGGTTGTCGATAGCCGATGACAGATCGGCGAAGGTACGGCTCATAGCAGGACTCCCTGTTCCCATGCGGGTTCGGCCTTGGGTTCCGGCTTGCCCTGGAAAAGGCGATCC
Source organism: Pseudomonas fluorescens (assembly GCF_004683905.1). Taxonomy (NCBI): domain Bacteria; kingdom Pseudomonadati; phylum Pseudomonadota; class Gammaproteobacteria; order Pseudomonadales; family Pseudomonadaceae; genus Pseudomonas; species Pseudomonas fluorescens. Next base: position 818,775 of record NZ_CP038438.1, on the reverse strand, counting down.
AGGCGCTCGATCAGTTCGCGCGGCGGCCGCGCAAAATACACGCCGCGACTGTCTGCCCGGGTCCCGCGCAGGAACACATACAACGCACCACCGACATGTCGATCGTAATCGTAGTCAGGCAACCGCGCCTTCAGTTGTCGATGCAACGCCAGCAGATACAACACGTATTGCAGGTCATAACGGTTGTCGAGAATCGAGCGCTCCATGGCTTGCTCGGTATAGGCCGCATCGTCGACACCCAGCCAATTGGATTTGTAGTCGGCCACGTAGTAGCGCCCTTCATGTTCGAAAGTCAGGTCGATGAAGCCTTTGAACATGCCGTTGAGCTGTACTGGCTCGGCGGCCACTCGTGCCACACCGTTGTGGGTGTACTGGCGCACCCACTCATCGAGTTTGAGAACATCGACCTTGTGGCTGGCGAACCAGAACTCCATCTCGACGCGGTACTGTTTCAGTTGCTCGAGAACCACCGGAGGCTGTCCGCCACCTGCTGGCAGCGACGACTTGAGCAAGTGTTGCAGCCAATCACTCAGGGTGGTGATCCAACCCTCCCAACCACGCAGGTTGCAGCGCCGGCCAATCGCATCCTTGAGCGTTTCAAAAGGAACGGCAAAACCTTCGTCTCCGGCCCATTCGAGCAGACCATGAAGAAAGGTTCCCGGATTCGGACCGCGAGGAAAACGATGAATATCGGCGCCACCGGCGACGATCTCGCGTGGCGCATCCGGGTCGAGGCGCTCATCATCAAACAGCTTTTGCGCTTGTGGACTGTCCGGCGCCTCATCGCTGCCCACGCTCAACACGTCACTGATGCGCAAAGCACTGTAAGAGGCAATCCACCAGTTTTCGCTGGCCTTGCGCTTGGGCACCAATGTAGCGCTGAGGATCGCTTCGTTGCGCTCGGGCCGGTAGATCTCCTGAGTGGCTTGAGGCAACTCCCCCAAACTGATGGCCGTGCAGTTCTGTTGCAAATCCTGCAGCCAGCGGCTCAGACCGGTTGACTCATCCAGCCTTGCGCCGCCACCCAGCAGATAGCCAAGCGCCGAAAGATGAAGCACCGAACCGTTGTTGTTACCGCGCTTGAGGTCCGTGACACCCAGCCAGCAGGCATGCTGCGCGCGAGTCAGGGCGACGTAGAGCAGACGCAGGTCCTCGGCCAGACGCTCGTCATCCGCCAGGGCGATCAATTCGGCGGTCGGCTTCAGTGTCACCTGGGCTTTGCCGGAGGCATCGTGGTAATGCAGCGGCAAGCGACTGCCATCCACCGGTTTTGCCGAGCAGATGAACGGCAGGAACACCAGTGGATACTCAAGCCCCTTGGACTTGTGAATGGTCACGACCTTGACCAGTTGCTCGTCACTCTCCAGACGCAATATCTGCTCTTCGCCGGCCTGACCGGACAACGCCAGAAGCTCGGCCAGATGACGAATCAGCGCTTGCTCGCCATCAAGCTCAGCGGCAGCCTGCTGCATCAGTTCCGACAAGTGCAAAAGGTTGGTCAGTACCCGCTCGCCATCACTGCGTGCGATCAGGGTCTGCGGCAGGTGAAAGTCGTGCAGCAGGCGCCGTAACATCGGCAACACACCTTGCTTGCGCCACAGTTCGCGATAGCCACGAAACTGCATGACCCGGGCTTCCCAGACCAACTCGTCCTGATTCAAACGTTCCAGTTCAGCCAACGGCAGATTGAGGGTGATGCAGGCAAGCGCAGCCTTCAGAGAGCGCTCGACATCCGGCTCCGCGCAGGCCTTGAGCCAGGAGAGCAGGTCATGCGCTTCCTGGGCGGCGAACACCGAGTCCTTGTCCGACAGGTAAACGCTGCGCACGCCACGGGCCGCGAGTTCTGCGCGTACGGCTTGGGCCTCTTTGCCGTCGCGTACCAGAATCGCAATGTCAGAGGGTCGCAAGCCTCTGAAGTCTTCTCCGTCGCGGACAAATCCCGCCGCACCGGCTTGCCCGCCATTGAGCAACGCGGTGATTTCGCTGGCACAGGCCGCCGCCAACTGCTGGCGATAGACCGCGCCTGACAGCGGCTGCTCCGTCGACAGGTGCCAGACATTCAGTGCCGCGACATCGTGCCCGGCAATCTGCAGCCGCTCTTTGCGCCCCTGAGACTCAACAGGCTGGAACGGCACCGGGTTTTCCCCGGTTTTTTCCCGAAACAAAAACGCGCCGCGTCCCTGCTCGCGGGACTCGGCGCGTTCGAATACGTGATTGACCGCGTTGACCATGCCATGGCTGGAGCGGAAGTTGGTGCCCAGCGTATGCAGGCGGCCGGCAGTGGCCTGACGCGCACGCAGGTAGGTGTAGATATCGGCGCCACGGAACGCGTAGATCGCCTGCTTGGGGTCACCGATCAGGAACAGACCGGTATCCGGACTGTTATCCTCGATGCGGTAGATGCTCTCGAAAATCCGGTATTGCACCGGGTCGGTGTCCTGAAACTCATCGATCAGAGCAACCGGAAACTGCTCGCGGATCACCGCAGCAAGGCGCTCGCCGCTGTCGGATTGCAACGCCGCATCGAGGCGCAACAGCATGTCGTCGAACCCCATTTCCGCACGACGACGCTTCTCTTCCTCAAAACGCGCGCCCACCCATCTCGCCGCATGTTGCAATACGGCGGCATCGGGGGTGGGAAGCGCGTCGAGGCTCGACTTGAGCCCCGGCATCGCATCGAGACCCGGATGACTCGGTGCCTGGCCCTTCCAGGCTTCGGCCATTCCGTCAGGGGTCAATCGGGTGAAACCGGTGCCGATGTCCAGTTGTTCCATAGCCTCGTCTTCGGCCCACGCCTTGAGTTTCTCGAACCAGGGCTCGAAGTAGCGCGCCTGCATCTTGCGTCCGTCGACGGCTTTGCTCGCAACGCCTTCGTGACAGATCACCAGCAGCTCATCGGCCCACTGACGCCACGGCATCTTCAGCTCGAGCAACGCGGCACGCCGTTCTTGCAGACACTCGACGATCAGCTCTGCGGGGACCTTGCCGTCATCACTGTCGCGCTCACTGCCAAACAGGCCGCGCACTCGTGGCAACAACGCTGCCGGCCCGCCCCAGTTAGCGCGAACCCAGTTCAGCGCGTCGCCCTGCATCGGGTAACAGAACAGTCGCCAGTAATCGCGCAGTACTTCACCGAGCAGATCGCTGTGATCGGTTTCCAGGGACTGGGTAAACAGGCTGCCGCTGTCGAACGCGTGTTCGCGCAGCATGCGCTGGCACCAACTGTGGATGGTGGAGACGGCCGCTTCATCCATCCATTGCGCGGCGATGTCCAGGCGATTGGCGCAACCGGGCCATTGTGCCGGGTCAAACTGCTCGCGCAGCTCGGCAATCAAGCCATCCGGCGCCGGGGTTTCTTCACGGAAAAACCGTGCAGCCTCGGCCAGCCGCGTACGGATTCTTTCACGCAGCTCCTTGGTGGCGGCATCGGTGAAGGTCACCACAAGAATCTGCGGGGGCAGCAATTCACGGCCGAAGCCGCTCGATTCGCCGCCGTGGCCAAGGATCAGCCGCAGATAGAGAGCAGAAATGGTAAAGGTCTTGCCGGTACCGGCACTGGCTTCGATGAGTTGACTGCCGTGCAGCGGGAAGGCCAGAGCCAGCGGTGTTTTGGTACTCATGCGCGTGCCCCTTCGCTGGCCAACGAGCGCCATGGCACTTCAAACAGGGGGCGATACAACGCGTCGCACCAGCCGGAGAATGTTTCGTCGGCACTCAATGCGTCAAAGTCAGCGAATTGGCGTGACAGCGCAGGGCTTTCACGGCGCTCACCGTCACTGGTCTGGCCGTCGCCTTCGTAGGCTTTTCTGGCAGCCGCCTCAGCCTTGAGCGGATCAGTCTGCGCAAGCCAGGCGAAGGCCGTCTTGACCGCGATCGGCAGCGGCTGGCGCATGCCGACCTGCCAGGCGAGCAGCAGATCACCCAGAAAACGAACCGCTCGGTCCTTCTCCGTCGGCTCAAGCAGCAGCGTATCGTCACTCGCCACCAGTGCCGTGGTCAGGATAAGTCCGCTGGCGCAGGCCACCAGGTGATTGACCCACGGCTTGATCAACCGATGCCATTTTCGACTTTTGATCGAGCCGATGCTGTTGGGAATGGTCGTGACCGACAACACGCCACCGTCAGCGCGTTGATGCAAACCGGCGAGCCAGCCTTCAACACGCACGCCCTGCAACTCAAGACTGACCGGGAGCGCGCTGGTCAATGGTGTCGGCCATAACGCCAGAAGGTGTTGGTAACGTTGCAGCAAGTCCGGTAACGGCTCGATCAACTCTCGTTGCAGGCATTCGCCGAAGCCGGCCATGGGCAGCAATCCGCTGTTTTGCAAACGCCGCGCCTGATCTTCGAGTGCCCGATTGATATTGTCCGGCTGCCGGAGTGCGGCTTCGAGCAGGCTGTCGCTCAATGTGTAGCGTTGCAATGCGTCCAGCACGAACGGTTCTTCGTCAGCCAGGGGCGCCTCGGCGGCCTCGAAGTACACTTTGAGGCGCTGCGTAAAAAAGTGCCGGACCGGGTTACGCAAGAAATCCTGCAGAAGAGCCAGACTCAGCGGCTCCTCCTGAACATGGGGCGCGAGTAGCTCCATCTCATGTTGTGGCGCATGCACCTGGTGCAAGACCTGCCATTCACGGGCATAACTGAATAGTTGATCGCCTTCATGGAAATAGCGCGAACTGAACGGTTGCAGGGGATGCTCCTCGGTCATGGAGGTCAACAGATCCTGATGCTCATCGAGCGACCGCCAGCCACTGGCGAGGTGATCGCGCAACTGCCCGATCAGCACTGAAGCAGGCCGTTCACTGTTGTCGCGAATGCTGCGTCCGACCCAACTGATGTACAGCTGATCGCGCGCAGACAGGAGCGCCTCGAGCAACAGATAGCGATCGTCTTCACGCCGGGAACGGTCCCCTGGCCGGTAGTCACTGCCCATGAGGTCGAAATCCAGCGGGGGTTGCGCCCGGGGATAATCGCCATCGTTCATCCCCAGCAAACAGACAAGCTTGAACGGGATCGCCCGCATGGGCATCAGCGTGCAAAAGTTTACTGCGCCGGCGAGAAAACGCTGGGACAGACGCCCCTGATCCAGCCCCGCGAGCCAGGCTTCGCGAACCACCGTCAGCGGCAATTCATCGACCAACCCAACGGATTCACAGGTCTGCAGCCAGGTTTCGCGCAACTCCTCAAGTTGCGTGAGCAGATAATCGTCGTGCTCGTTACTGGCCTTGAAAAACAGCTGCATCAGGATTTGCAGGCGCTGGCCCCACACCTTGGGCTGAGCGACTTGAGTGAGTTCGTGATGGGCCAGTTCCAATGCATCGAGCAGGGCAACCAACGGACCGATCAACGCAGCATCCAGACCACCGATTTCATCGTAGGGTTCGATACCGGCACAGGCGCTGGAGCTGCCAACTGCGTACCCCAACAACATCCGCCGCAAACCGAAATGCCAGCTGTTCTGTTCAAGCTCATCCGGCAAGCCCAGGCCGGCACGTTGCCCGGCGTTCATTCCCCAGCGCACGCCTGCTCCTTCGATCCAGCGATGCAGAGTAGGCAAATCACGCTCTTGTACGCCAAATCGGGCGCGCAACGCAGGGACGTCGAGCAGATCGAGGATCTCGCTCACCGGGAAACGACTATCGGGCAGCTTCAGCAGGTGCTCGACAGCAATCAGCAACGGATCGCGGCCCCGCTGGCCCTGGTCGGCCAAGGTAAATGGAATGAAGCGTGGATCATGTCGATCCAGTTGTCCGAACACCGCCCGGATATGCGGCGCATAGCTGTCGATGTCCGGCACCATCACAATTACATCTCGTGGGCGCAGATCTGGATTGGCGCTGAAGCGTGCGAGTAACTGATCGTGAAGGATTTCCACTTCGCGCTGGGCACTGTGGGCTATGTGGAAGCGGATCGACCCATCCTGCGTCAAGTCAACGGCAGGCCAGCGCTCACGCGTTTCATTGAGTGGCCGCAACTCGAGGATGTCGTCCTGAAGTTGGTTGAGCATGTTATGTGGCTGATTTTCGCTGAACAGATCAATGCGCCCGTCACGAAACGCCGCGCGATAGCTGTTGGGGTCATCGTAACTGTCGAGCAGGTTGATATAGTCGCGGCCTTGCTTGCCCCAGGCGGCGAGCAGCGGATGAGCATGTTGGTGCAACGTTTCAGGATCGAGTACGACCGGCATGCCGTTCTTGCGGCTCTGACGCTTGTATTGATGACGCAGCAGATCCTTGTCGGCGACGATATCGGCCCAGTGGTGTCGGCAAGGGTTGTGTACACACAACAGCACCTGACTGAAACGTGCGAGTCCGGCCAACGCTTCAAGCACCTGGGCGGGCAACGAGGATATACCGAACACGATCACCCGCGAGGGTAGTCCTGCTGGTGCATGTTCGAGGGAATTTATGCACTCGATAAATCGTTGATGAACACCGGCGCGGCTCTGGGCCATGCCTTGCTCACCGACATCTTCCAAAAGAGCACGCCACAGTTCAGCCTGCCAGCAACTGACTGGAGGCAGTGGCTTTATCTCGCCTCGAACATTACGTAACTGATGCCGGCCCTCGGCCCAATCTTCGAGCCAGTCGGCCCGATACACCTGATATTGGTCAAACAGGTCTGCCAGGCGCTCGGACAACTGGTAGCGCTTGCGCAAGTCGGTGTCATGGGTGAGGAAGCGTTGTAGCGGTTCGAAATGGGGGCGATCAATCACTTGCGGCAACAGGCGCATCAGCCGCCAGGTCAGGGGAGCTTTGTCGAGCAGGGATGTGGCGGGGATTTCGTCTCGGCCCAACACCATACGGTAGAGCTGCCACATGAAACTGCCTGGAAGCTGCACATCGATGGCAGCGGCTATTCCGCAACCACCGAGATCGTCCTCTTCAGGATCTTCTGCCAATGCCAGCTTGAGCCATTGGGCGATACCGTTGCTTTGGACCAGAGCGATTTCGTTCTCCAAGGGAGCCAATGGGTAGCGCCGCATGATGCTGACCACCAGGCTGCGCAGCTCGTCCAGGCTATTGCTCTGAACCACCATGAATGCAGCGTTGAGGGACGAGGCGTCCGGCATAAAAGCTTCCTTGGAAAAGTACAAAAGCCAAGGCAGAACCTTAGCACTGTCGGCAGGCTGTGACAGCCGGAAGGGCCTACCGCATGCTGTAGGAACTTTCCTGCGGGCAAAACAAAACCCCAACTGCTTTCGCAATTGGGGTTTCGGAATTTAATCTTGACGATGACCTACTCTCACATGGGGAAACCCCACACTACCATCGGCGATGCATCGTTTCACTTCTGAGTTCGGGATGGGATCAGGTGGTTCCAACGCTCTATGGTCGTCAAGAAATTCGGGTACTGACTCGTGACCGGTTGGCCTCGCTTCAGCAAATCGGGTATGTGATACAGGTGTTTTGTGAGCATCGCGAACTTTCGGTTCATTGCGTCTTCACACACCGCAATCTGGTCTCTTTCGAGCATGCAGATTGCTTGGGTGTTATATGGTCAAGCCTCACGGGCAATTAGTATTGGTTAGCTCAACGCCTCACAGCGCTTACACACCCAACCTATCAACGTCGTAGTCTTCGACGGCCCTTCAGGGAACTCAAGGTTCCAGTGAGATCTCATCTTGAGGCAAGTTTCCCGCTTAGATGCTTTCAGCGGTTATCTTTCCCGAACATAGCTACCCGGCAATGCCACTGGCGTGACAACCGGAACACCAGAGGTTCGTCCACTCCGGTCCTCTCGTACTAGGAGCAGCCCCTCTCAAATCTCAAACGTCCACGGCAGATAGGGACCGAACTGTCTCACGACGTTCTAAACCCAGCTCGCGTACCACTTTAAATGGCGAACAGCCATACCCTTGGGACCGGCTTCAGCCCCAGGATGTGATGAGCCGACATCGAGGTGCCAAACACCGCCGTCGATATGAACTCTTGGGCGGTATCAGCCTGTTATCCCCGGAGTACCTTTTATCCGTTGAGCGATGGCCCTTCCATACAGAACCACCGGATCACTAAGACCTACTTTCGTACCTGCTCGACGTGTCTGTCTCGCAGTCAAGCGCGCTTTTGCCTTTATACTCTACGACCGATTTCCGACCGGTCTGAGCGCACCTTCGTACTCCTCCGTTACTCTTTAGGAGGAGACCGCCCCAGTCAAACTACCCACCATACACTGTCCTCGATCCGGATAACGGACCTGAGTTAGAACCTCAAAGTTGCCAGGGTGGTATTTCAAGGATGGCTCCACGCGAACTGGCGTCCACGCTTCAAAGCCTCCCACCTATCCTACACAAGCAAATTCAAAGTCCAGTGCAAAGCTATAGTAAAGGTTCACGGGGTCTTTCCGTCTAGCCGCGGATACACTGCATCTTCACAGCGATTTCAATTTCACTGAGTCTCGGGTGGAGACAGCGCCGCCATCGTTACGCCATTCGTGCAGGTCGGAACTTACCCGACAAGGAATTTCGCTACCTTAGGACCGTTATAGTTACGGCCGCCGTTTACCGGGGCTTCGATCAAGAGCTTCGCGTTAGCTAACCCCATCAATTAACCTTCCGGCACCGGGCAGGCGTCACACCCTATACGTCCACTTTCGTGTTTGCAGAGTGCTGTGTTTTTAATAAACAGTCGCAGCGGCCTGGTATCTTCGACCGGCATGAGCTTACGGAGCAAGTCCTTCACCCTCACCGGCGCACCTTCTCCCGAAGTTACGGTGCCATTTTGCCTAGTTCCTTCACCCGAGTTCTCTCAAGCGCCTTGGTATTCTCTACCCAACCACCTGTGTCGGTTTGGGGTACGGTTCCTGGTTACCTGAAGCTTAGAAGCTTTTCTTGGAAGCATGGCATCAACCACTTCGTCACCTAAAAGGTAACTCGTCATCAGCTCTCGGCCTTAAGATCCCGGATTTACCTAAGATCTCAGCCTACCACCTTAAACTTGGACAACCAACGCCAAGCTGGCCTAGCCTTCTCCGTCCCTCCATCGCAATAACCAGAAGTACAGGAATATTAACCTGTTTTCCATCGACTACGCTTTTCAGCCTCGCCTTAGGGACCGACTAACCCTGCGTCGATTAACGTTGCGCAGGAAACCTTGGTCTTTCGGCGTGGGTGTTTTTCACACCCATTGTCGTTACTCATGTCAGCATTCGCACTTCTGATACCTCCAGCAAGCTTCTCAACTCACCTTCACAGGCTTACAGAACGCTCCTCTACCGCATCACTTGCGTGATACCCGTAGCTTCGGTGTATGGTTTGAGCCCCGTTACATCTTCCGCGCAGGCCGACTCGACTAGTGAGCTATTACGCTTTCTTTAAAGGGTGGCTGCTTCTAAGCCAACCTCCTAGCTGTCTAAGCCTTCCCACATCGTTTCCCACTTAACCATAACTTTGGGACCTTAGCTGACGGTCTGGGTTGTTTCCCTTTTCACGACGGACGTTAGCACCCGCCGTGTGTCTCCCATGCTCGGCACTTGTAGGTATTCGGAGTTTGCATCGGTTTGGTAAGTCGGGATGACCCCCTAGCCGAAACAGTGCTCTACCCCCTACAGTGATACATGAGGCGCTACCTAAATAGCTTTCGAGGAGAACCAGCTATCTCCGAGCTTGATTAGCCTTTCACTCCGATCCACAGGTCATCCGCTAACTTTTCAACGGTAGTCGGTTCGGTCCTCCAGTCAGTGTTACCTAACCTTCAACCTGCCCATGGATAGATCGCCCGGTTTCGGGTCTATTCCCAGCGACTAGACGCCCTATTAAGACTCGCTTTCGCTACGCCTCCCCTATTCGGTTAAGCTCGCCACTGAAAATAAGTCGCTGACCCATTATACAAAAGGTACGCAGTCACCCAACAAAGTGGGCTCCCACTGCTTGTACGCATACGGTTTCAGGATCTATTTCACTCCCCTCTCCGGGGTTCTTTTCGCCTTTCCCTCACGGTACTAGTTCACTATCGGTCAGTCAGTAGTATTTAGCCTTGGAGGATGGTCCCCCCATATTCAGACAAAGTTTCTCGTGCTCCGTCCTACTCGATTTCATGACTAAGAGACTTTCGCGTACAGGGCTATCACCCACTATGGCCGCACTTTCCAGAGCGTTCCGCTAATCTCAAAGCCACTTAAGGGCTAGTCCCCGTTCGCTCGCCACTACTAAGGGAATCTCGGTTGATTTCTTTTCCTCAGGGTACTTAGATGTTTCAGTTCCCCTGGTTCGCCTCTTGCACCTATGTATTCAGTACAAGATAACCATCTTATGATGGCTGGGTTCCCCCATTCAGACATCTCCGGATCAAAGTCTGTTTGCCGACTCCCCGAAGCTTTTCGCAGGCTACCACGTCTTTCATCGCCTCTGACTGCCAAGGCATCCACCGTATGCGCTTCTTCACTTGACCATATAACCCCAAGCAATCTGGTTATACTGTGAAGACGACATTCGCCGAAAATTCGCAAAACTCTTAAGAGTCACTCACAAATTTTACCTTAGCCTGATCCGTTACCAGTGAAAGTAACGTTCAGTCTATCTTTCTATCACATACCCAAATTTTTAAAGAACGATTCTGAAAAAGATCAGAGCTAATTATTCGATTCGAATATTTAGCTCTGCACTTTTACAAACGCATGAATCAAGCAATTCGTGTGGGAACTTATGGAGCAGCTGATGTCGTCGATTAAGGAGGTGATCCAGCCGCAGGTTCCCCTACGGCTACCTTGTTACGACTTCACCCCAGTCATGAATCACACCGTGGTAACCGTCCTCCCGAAGGTTAGACTAGCTACTTCTGGTGCAACCCACTCCCATGGTGTGACGGGCGGTGTGTACAAGGCCCGGGAACGTATTCACCGCGACATTCTGATTCGCGATTACTAGCGATTCCGACTTCACGCAGTCGAGTTGCAGACTGCGATCCGGACTACGATCGGTTTTGTGGGATTAGCTCCACCTCGCGGCTTGGCAACCCTCTGTACCGACCATTGTAGCACGTGTGTAGCCCAGGCCGTAAGGGCCATGATGACTTGACGTCATCCCCACCTTCCTCCGGTTTGTCACCGGCAGTCTCCTTAGAGTGCCCACCATAACGTGCTGGTAACTAAGGACAAGGGTTGCGCTCGTTACGGGACTTAACCCAACATCTCACGACACGAGCTGACGACAGCCATGCAGCACCTGTCTCAATGTTCCCGAAGGCACCAATCCATCTCTGGAAAGTTCATTGGATGTCAAGGCCTGGTAAGGTTCTTCGCGTTGCTTCGAATTAAACCACATGCTCCACCGCTTGTGCGGGCCCCCGTCAATTCATTTGAGTTTTAACCTTGCGGCCGTACTCCCCAGGCGGTCAACTTAATGCGTTAGCTGCGCCACTAAGAGCTCAAGGCTCCCAACGGCTAGTTGACATCGTTTACGGCGTGGACTACCAGGGTATCTAATCCTGTTTGCTCCCCACGCTTTCGCACCTCAGTGTCAGTATCAGTCCAGGTGGTCGCCTTCGCCACTGGTGTTCCTTCCTATATCTACGCATTTCACCGCTACACAGGAAATTCCACCACCCTCTACCATACTCTAGCTTGCCAGTTTTGGATGCAGTTCCCAGGTTGAGCCCGGGGATTTCACATCCAACTTAACAAACCACCTACGCGCGCTTTACGCCCAGTAATTCCGATTAACGCTTGCACCCTCTGTATTACCGCGGCTGCTGGCACAGAGTTAGCCGGTGCTTATTCTGTCGGTAACGTCAAAATTGCAGAGTATTAATCTACAACCCTTCCTCCCAACTTAAAGTGCTTTACAATCCGAAGACCTTCTTCACACACGCGGCATGGCTGGATCAGGCTTTCGCCCATTGTCCAATATTCCCCACTGCTGCCTCCCGTAGGAGTCTGGACCGTGTCTCAGTTCCAGTGTGACTGATCATCCTCTCAGACCAGTTACGGATCGTCGCCTTGGTGAGCCATTACCTCACCAACTAGCTAATCCGACCTAGGCTCATCTGATAGCGCAAGGCCCGAAGGTCCCCTGCTTTCTCCCGTAGGACGTATGCGGTATTAGCGTTCCTTTCGAAACGTTGTCCCCCACTACCAGGCAGATTCCTAGGCATTACTCACCCGTCCGCCGCTGAATCCAGGAGCAAGCTCCTTTCATCCGCTCGACTTGCATGTGTTAGGCCTGCCGCCAGCGTTCAATCTGAGCCATGATCAAACTCTTCAGTTCAAACATCTTTGGGTTTTTAAGAAACCCTAAACTTGGCTCAGCAATCGTTGGTTACATCTTTGATTTCTCGCGGAGTAACTTGTGATGCTGATAATCTTGTTGACTATCAGTCTAACTCCACAAGCACCCACACGAATTGCTTGATTCAGTTGTTAAAGAGCGGTTGGTTAAGACCTTTCGTCTCAACCGAGGCGCGCATTCTACAGCAGCCTCATTTGCTGTCAAGTGATTATTTTCAGAAGTTTTCGAAGAATTCTTCAACAACTTCAACCACTTGCGCTTCCGATCTCTCGTTAGCGGGAGGCGAATTCTACAGCGTTACACGCTGCTGTCAACACCTCTTTTTCTCCGCTTTCGACCGAGAAGATCGAACCGTCAAAAGAGCCAAACATCACCGCTCTTTCAACTCCTTCCAGGCTTCGATGAACTGAAGCAAGCCGCTGCCGAAAACTGCGTAACTCGTTGAATCTCAAGGAGTTTTCCGTTTCGACTGCGCCGGAAGTGGGGCGAATTATAGACCTCCAGAATCTGCCGTCAACCGCTTTTTTCACATTTCTGTCATATCGGTCAAAAAAACCCGAAAACACGAAGGCCGACCTCTAGAGGTCGGCCTTTGTCATGCCCTGCTACTTACAAGCTAGGGAAAGCGAACTGCGAAGCCTCATGGCTCGCACGCTGCGGCCAGCGCTGGGTGATGGCCTTGCGACGGGTATAGAAGCGCACACCATCCGGGCCATAGGCATGCAGGTCGCCGAACAGCGAGCGCTTCCAGCCGCCGAAGCTGTGGTAAGCCACCGGAACCGGCAGCGGTACGTTGACGCCGACCATGCCGACTTCGATCTCGTCGCAGAACAGACGCGCCGCTTCACCGTCACGGGTAAAGATGCAGGTGCCGTTACCGTATTCGTGATCGTTGATCAGCTTCATCGCCTCTTCCAGGCTGTTGACGCGAACCACGCACAACACCGGCCCGAAGATCTCTTCCTTATAGATGCGCATTTCAGGGGTAACGTTGTCGAACAGGCAGCCGCCGAGGAAGAAGCCCTCTTCGTTACCTGGAATGCTCAAGCCGCGACCATCGACCACCAAGGTCGCGCCCGCTGCCACACCGTCATCAACATAACCACTGACCTTGTCCCGCGCCTGACCGGTCACCAGTGGCCCCATGTCCAGACCACACGAAGTGCCGGCACCGATTTTCAGCGCCTTGATCTGTGGAACCAGTTTCGCCACCAGCGCATCCGCTACCTGATCGCCGACACACACTGCGACCGAAATCGCCATGCAGCGCTCACCGCAAGAACCGTAGGCCGCGCCCATCAGCGCGCTGACCGCGTTGTCCAGATCCGCATCCGGCATCAGCACCGCATGGTTCTTCGCGCCGCCCAGTGCCTGAACGCGTTTGCCGCGCTTGGTACCTTCGGCATAGATGTATTCGGCAATCGGCGTCGAACCAACAAAGCTCAGCGCTTTGACTTCCGGCGCTTCAATCAGCGCGTCCACTGCAGTCTTGTCGCCATGCACCACGCTCAGCACGCCTTTCGGCAAACCGGCTTCCAGCAGCAGTTGGGCGATCAGCAGCGTCGAGCTTGGGTCACGCTCGGACGGTTTGAGGATAAAGCAGTTGCCGCAGACGATCGCCAGTGGGTACATCCACAGTGGGACCATCGCCGGGAAGTTGAATGGCGTGATGCCGGCCACCACACCCAGCGGCTGAAAGTCCGACCAGGCGTCAATGTTAGGGCCGACGTTGCGGCTGTATTCGCCCTTGAGGATTTCCGGGGCGGCGCAGGCGAACTCGACGTTCTCGATACCGCGCTTCAGTTCACCGGCGGCGTCTTCGAGGGTCTTGCCGTGTTCTTCGCTGATCAATTGCGAGATACGCGCTTCGTTCTGCTCCAGCAGTTGCTTGAAGCGGAACATCACCTGGGCACGTTTGGCCGGAGGGGTGTTGCGCCATGCCGGGAACGCAGCCTTGGCGGCGTCGATCGCGTGTTGAATGGTTTCGCGGGTGGCCAGCGGCAGCTTGTGGATCGCCTGACCGGTGGACGGGTTGAACACATCAACCGCGCGACCGTTCTCGGTCACCAGTTCGCCATTGATCAAATGCGGGATAACGCTCATCGAAAACTCCTGAATTCTTGTGTACAGACGCCCGCATGGGGCGCCTGTTATTCGCAGGTATATATAGAGGGAAAAATCAGTCGAGCTTGTTCAGCACTTCGCCAACCGCGTCGAACAGACGATCGAGGTCTTGCGGCTTGCTGTTGAAAGTTGGGCCGAACTGCAGGGTGTCGCCGCCGAAGCGTACGTAGAACCCGGCTTTCCATAGGGCCATGCCGGCTTCGAATGGACGCACGATGGCGTCGCCGTCACGGGCCGCAATCTGGATCGCACCGGCCAGGCCGTAGTTACGGATGTCGATGACGTTCTTCGAACCTTTCAGACCGTGCAGGGCATTTTCGAAATGCGGTGCAACCTCGGCCACGCTCTGCACCAGGTTTTCCTTTTGCAGCAGGTCGAGTGCCGCCAGGCCAGCGGCGCACGCCACCGGGTGGGCCGAGTAGGTGTAGCCGTGGGGGAATTCCACCGCGTATTCCGGAGTCGGCTGATTCATGAAGGTCTGGTAGATCTCGGAGCTGGCAATCACTGCGCCCATCGGAATCGCGCCGTTGGTGACTTGCTTGGCGATGCACATCAGGTCCGGGGTCACGCCAAAGCTCTCGGCGCCGAACATCGAGCCGGTGCGGCCGAAACCGGTAATCACTTCGTCGAAGACCAGCAGGATGTTGTGCTGATCGCAGATCTCGCGCAGACGCTTCAGGTAACCCTGAGGCGGAACCAGTACGCCAGCGGAACCGGCCATCGGTTCAACGAAGACCGCCGCGATGTTCGACGCGTCGTGCAGTTCGATCAACTTCAGCAGCTCATCGGCCAGGGCGATACCGCCCTGCTCCGGCATGCCACGGGAGAATGCGTTGCTGGCCAGCAGCGTGTGCGGCAGGTGATCGACATCCATCATCGCCTGACCGAACAGCTTACGGTTGCCGTTGACGCCGCCAAGGCTGGTGCCGGCGATGTTCACACCGTGGTAGCCACGGGCACGGCCGATCATTTTGGTCTTGGTTGACTGACCTTTCAGACGCCAGTAGGCACGAACCATCTTCACCGCAGTGTCGGCGCACTCGGAACCGGAGTCGGTGAAGAACACGTGGTTCAGGTTGCCCGGAGTCAGCTCAGTGATCTTTTCCGCCAACTGGAACGACAGCGGATGGCCGTACTGGAAGCCTGGCGAGTAATCGAGGGTGCCCAGTTGTTTGGATACCGCTTCCTGGATTTCCTTGCGGGTGTGCCCGGCGCCGCAGGTCCACAGACCGGACAGCGAATCGTAGATCTTGCGGCCCTTGTCATCGAACAGCCAGCTGCCTTCGGCACCCACAATCAGACGCGGATCGCGCTGGAAGTTGCGGTTGGCGGTGTACGGCATCCAGTGCGCGTCCAGCTTCAGTTGGCTGGCCAGTGGCGACGGCGCGTTTTCAGGCATGTTCATCGGGCAAAACCTCGCAGGGCATAAGCATCAGGGAGATAAAAAGCGTTGTTGCAGCTAAATTGCCATGCGGATAAAGTCGGTGAAATCCAACTTTTCTAACCTTCAGTTAGAAGCCTGCTAAACAATGAGAACAACAGCATGAGCAGTCGCCGCCCCGATCCGCTGGCCCAGGTCAGTGATTTTGATATTCGCCTGCTGCGGATTTTCCGCAGCGTGGTGGAGTGCGGCGGCTTCTCGGCGGCGGAAACCGTGCTCGGCATCGGGCGCTCGGCGATCAGCCAGCAGATGAGCGATCTCGAACAGCGCCTTGGCCTGCGTTTGTGCCAACGCGGCCGCGCCGGGTTCTCGCTGACCGAAGAGGGCCGCGAGGTTTATCAGTCAGCGCTGCAACTGTTAAGTGCGCTGGAAAGTTTCCGCACCGAGGTCAACGGCCTGCACCAACACCTGCGTGGCGAGTTGATCATTGGCCTGACCGACAACCTCGTCACCCTGCCCCACATGCGCATCACCCATGCCCTCGCACAGTTGAAGGAACGCGGGCCGGACGTGCAGATCCAGATTCGCATGATCGCTCCCAACGAGGTCGAACAAGGCGTGCTCGACGGTCGCCTGCATGTCGGCGTGGTGCCGCAGGCCAGCGCACTGTCGGGGCTGGAATATCAGCCGTTGTACAGCGAACGCTCACTGCTTTATTGCGCGGTGGGTCATCCGCTGTTTTATGTGGATGACAAGCAGCTGGATGACGAGCGCCTTAATAGCCAGGATGCGATTGCCCCGACCTTTCGTTTGCCGGCGGAGATTCAGGCGCATTACCAGGCGCTCAATTGCACCGCCAGTGCGTCCGACCGTGAGGGCATGGCGTTTCTGATTTTGACCGGGCGTTATATCGGTTATCTGCCGGATCATTACGCCAGCCTGTGGGTGCAGCAAGGTCGCTTGCGTGCGCTGAAATCGACGACACGTTTTTATGATTTGAGTCTGGCATCGGTCACGCGCAAGGGGCGGCGCCCTCATTTGGTGCTGGAAAGTTTTCTGGAGAGTCTGGCGGCGACGCGTTGAAAAATCCTGCAAGGCCCGACAGATCAGGTTTTCAACCACAAAATCACTGAATAACCTGAGCAAGTGGACAGCTTTTTGCAAAGCAGGATCAACCCCGATCCTTCAACAAGAAGCCTTAAGCCATGCAGCCAGATTCTGAACCGTCCAGCGACCTGATCTACGGCCTCGACGACCGCCCAAAACCACCCGCCGCAATCCTCGCCGCCCTGCAACACGTTCTCGCCAGTTTCGTCGGCATCATCACCCCACCGCTGGTGATCGGCTCGGCCCTCGGTCTGACCGCACACTTGCCGTACCTGATCAGCATGGCGCTGATGGTTTCCGGGGTCGGCACCTTTATTCAAGCGCGGCGGCCGTTCGGCATCGGCGCCGGGATGATCTGTTTGCAGGGCACCAGTTTCGCCTTCCTCGGCGCGGTGCTGTCGGCCGGGTTTCTGGTCAAGCAGCGTGGCGGCAGCCCGGAAGACATTCTGGCGATGATCTTCGGCGTATGCTTTTTCGGCGCCGTGGTGCAGATCGTCCTCAGCCGTTTCATCGGTCAATTACGCCGGGTTGTTACGCCGCTGGTGACCGGGATTGTTATTACTCTGATCGGCGTCAGTCTGATCAAGGTCGGCATCACCGATCTGGGCGGTGGATTCAATGCGCCGGACTTCGGCGCGCCGGGCAATCTGGCGCTGGGGGTGTTCGTGTTGCTGACGATCATCCTGCTCAACCGCTCGAACACGCCGTGGGTGCGGCTGTCGGGCATCATTATCGGACTGCTGCTCGGCAGTCTGGCCGCGTGGTTCAGCGGGAAACTGGTTCCGCAGGCATTGCCTGACTTGCCCTTGGTCAGTCTTCCCACACCGTTCAAGTTCGGTTTCAGCTTCGACTGGACCGCTTTCCTGCCCGTCGCGCTGATTTATCTGATCAGCACCATCGAAACCGTCGGCGACCTCACGGCCAACTGCATGCTCGCCCGCCAGCCGATCAGCGGCCCCTCTTATATAAGTCGTTTGCGTGGTGGTGTGCTCGGTGACGGCGTGAGCTGCATGATCGCCGCCACCTTCAGCGCCTTCCCCAACACCACGTTTGCGCAGAACAACGGCGTGATCCAGTTGACTGGCGTGGCCAGCCGCTACGTCGGGCTGTACATCGGCGCGATTCTGTTTTGTCTTGGCCTGTTCCCCATGATCGGCGCGGTGCTGCAGCAGATCCCCAAACCGGTGCTTGGCGGCGCCACGTTGGTGATGTTCGGCAGCGTGGCGGCGGCCGGGGTGCGGATCCTCGCGCAGTCGCCGCTGGACCGACGCAGCATGCTGATCATCGCCACCTCGCTCGGCGTCGGCCTGGGCATTGCCGCGCAACCGAACCTTCTGCATCTGTTGCCGAAACTGGTGCAAAACCTGTTCGATTCGGCGATCACCAGCGGTGGTCTGACCGCGATCATCCTGTGCCTGTTGCTGCCGGAGGCGAAAACCACCCGCGTCGAATCCGCCGCAGCGCTGAACAAGATCGAACAGGCGTAACGGTTTTATTGCATCAGGACTTGTCGGATGCCTGTGGGTGCGTTATCAACGCAACTGGTTGCACCCACAGACAAACCGGAAGTGCCTATGACCTTTGAAGTCCCTGCTCACGGCGGCAAACCCGCCAGCCGCATTCGTCAGAAGAACGAAGAGACCATCCTCAAAGCCGCCGAAGACGAGTTCGCCCGTCACGGTTACAAAGGCACCAGCATGAACACCATCGCGCAGAATGCCGGGTTGCCCAAGGCGAACCTGCATTACTACTTCACCAACAAGCTTGGGTTATACGTGGCGGTGCTGAGCAACATCATCGAGCTGTGGGACAGCACCTTCAACACCCTGACCGCCGAGGATGATCCGGCCGAAGCGCTGACCCGCTACATTCGCGCCAAGATGGAATTCTCCCGCCGCCAACCGCAAGCCTCGCGGATCTTTGCGATGGAAGTGATCAGCGGTGGCGAATGCCTGACCGAGTATTTCAACCAGGATTACCGCGCCTGGTTCCAGGGCCGCGCAGCCGTGTTCCAGGCCTGGATCGATGCCGGCAAGATGGACCCGGTGGATCCGGTGCACCTGATTTTCCTGCTGTGGGGCAGCACCCAGCATTACGCCGACTTCGCCACGCAGATCTGCCGCGTCAGCGGTCGCAGCAAACTGACCAAGCAGGACATGGAAGACGCCGGCAACAACCTGATCCGCATCATTCTCAAAGGCTGCGGCCTCACCCCGACTATTTAAGACGTTTATGCCTTTCACCCTCAGCGGTTTTTGCGAGTACCGCGAAGAGATTCGCAAAAGCCGCTTCATCACCGTCGCCGCGCCGATCGGCAGCCCCGCCGACGCGCAGGCGTTCTTCGAACAACACAGCGACTTGAATGCCTCGCACAACTGCTGGGCGTGGAAACTCGGTGCGCAATACCGCAGCAACGACGACGGCGAACCCGGCGGCACCGCCGGACGGCCGATTCTGGCGGCCATCGAAGCGCAGGATTGCGATCAGGTCGCGGTGCTGGTGATCCGCTGGTATGGCGGCATTCAACTGGGCACCGGCGGTTTGGCCCGAGCCTATGGCGGCGGCGCGAACAAGTGCCTGCAAACGGCGGCAAAAGTCGAGTTGATCAGCCGTGTGCCGCTCAGTTGTGCCTGCGGCTTTGCCGAGTTGGCGTTGGTGAAGCTGCGGGTGGCGGACCTGGGTGGGTTGGTCGTCGAAGAAAACTTCACTGCCAATGGTGTTGAGTTGCAGTTGGCAGTGGGTGAGGCGCAGATCGAGTTGTTGCAAACGCAACTGGCGGATTTGAGCCGTGGGCGGATTGTGCTGCAGCGTTAGAAGAGCAAAAGATCACAGCCTTCGGCAGCTCCTGCACAGGACTTAGTGTTTCCCAGTAAGAGCCGCCGAAGGCTGCGATCTTTTAGGGCATCGACGGATTTCTTTATTCCAGCAACTTGCCCACATCTGCTGTGCACCCGACTGTGGATAACCTGAGCACATATGGCTGTAACCCTTCTGTCACGTGGCTTTGCGCGATTTGCTCACTTTTCGTCCACTGCGCATGAAAAAAGATAAATCCCACGTAAAAACAGATAGTTAGCGCTTTTTATCACCATTGGGAGATAGCATCCCAGCGCTTATGCCAAGGATTTCCAATTGCGCACAAATACTGTGGAACAACCTGTGGATAAGCCGTTCATGGCTGGCGCAGTCGCAGGTTCTGTATAGCTTCGACCCGGCTGCTCGTTTTTTAACCAGTTCGTCACGGTGCAAAAATGGAGCCGGATCAACAGCTTTGCGCTGAATTGGTGCCGGCTCCTCCTGCGTTTTTCAGCGCGACGCTCTGCCGCCGGCACGCGGCAACAGTTACGGCGGGCGTTCCTGACTCAATGGCCAGGAAATTGCTTTATCCACAGGCACAACTCCAAGTCAGTCGAGCCTGTCATGCCAAGCCCAGATTCAACGCCGCGCCTGCAACTGCGCCAGATCAGCAAACGCTACCCCGGTTGTCTGGCCAATGACGCCATCGACCTGAGCATCGCGCCGGGAGAAATCCACGCACTGCTCGGTGAGAACGGCGCGGGTAAAAGCACGCTGATGAAGATCATCTATGGCGTCACCCAGGCCGATATCGGCGAAATGCTCTGGCAGGGCCAGCGGGTGAATATCCGCAACCCGGCGCAGGCCCGGCAGTTGGGGATCGGCATGGTGTTCCAGCATTTCTCGCTGTTCGAAACCCTCAGCGTCGCGCAGAACATTGCTCTGGCAATGGGCGCCGAGGCCGGTACGCCGAAACAGCTTGAGCCGAAAATTCGCGAAGTGTCGCGCCGCTACGGCATGGCGCTGGAGCCGGAGCGACTTGTCCACAGCCTGTCGATTGGCGAGCGGCAACGAGTGGAGATCATTCGCTGCCTGATGCAGGACATTCGCCTGCTGATCCTCGACGAGCCGACGTCGGTGCTGACGCCACAAGAGGCCGACGAACTGTTCATCACCCTGCGCCGCCTCGCCGCAGAGGGCTGCAGCATTCTGTTTATCAGCCACAAGCTCGCGGAAGTGCGCGCCCTGTGCCATAACGCCACGGTTTTGCGCGGCGGGCGGGTCGCCGGGCATTGCCGGCCGGCCGAATGCTCGGATCAGCAATTGGCGCAGATGATGGTCGGCGAAGCGGCGGCGTTGATCGGCGAATATCCGAAGGTCAGTGGCGGCGCGGACTTTCTACAGGTCAACGGCTTGAGCTGGCACAACCCCGATCCCTTCGGCTGCTCGTTGAGCGACATCAACCTGCAAGTGCGCGGCGGCGAAATCGTCGGTATCGCCGGGGTCGCGGGCAATGGCCAGGATGAGTTGCTCGCCCTGCTCAGCGGTGAACAAACCCTGCCCCGCGACAGCGCGACAACCATTTGTTTCGCCGGGCAAGCGGTCGCCGATTTGCGTCCGGATGCGCGGCGCCAACTCGGTCTGGCGTTCGTCCCGGCAGAACGCCTGGGCCACGGCGCAGTGCCGGAACTGAGCCTTGCCGACAACGCCTTGCTCACGGCCTTTCAACAGGGGCTGGTGCGCAACGGTTTGATCGAGCGCAGTAAAGTCGAAGCCCTCGCCCAACAGATCATTCAGCGCTTCGGGGTGAAAACCCCGGGCACTCACGCGGCCGCGCGCAGCCTGTCCGGCGGCAATCTGCAGAAATTCATTCTCGGCCGGGAAATTCTCCAGCAACCGAAACTGCTGATCGCCGCGCACCCGACTTGGGGCGTCGACGTGGGCGCGGCGGCGACCATTCACCGCGCGCTGATTGCCCTGCGCGATGCCGGCGCGGCGATCCTGGTGATCTCCGAAGACCTCGACGAACTGTTCCAGATCAGCGACCGCCTCGGCGCCCTGTGCGCCGGGCGTCTGTCGCCGCTGCAGAACACCACCGACACCCTGCTGAGCGATGTCGGCAGCTGGATGGCCGGGCACATCAACCCCACGCATTCATCGGCCACGGCCTGACGGAGTTTTCCCAACATGCTGCTTTCCCTCGAACCCCGTGGCCAACAATCGCGCCTGATGTTGTGGTGCTCGCCGTTGCTGGCAGCACTGCTGACCCTCGGTTGCGGCTCGCTGTTGTTCATCGCTCTGGGACATGACCCGCTGCAAACCTTGCACACGTTGTTGATCGCACCGGTCAGCGATCTGTATGGCGTCTCCGAACTGCTGGTCAAGGCGCTGCCGATTCTGCTTTGTGCACTCGGTCTGGCGGTGGCTTATCAAGCGCGAATCTGGAACATCGGCGCCGAAGGCCAATTGCTCCTCGGCGCACTCGCCGGCAGTGCCTTGGCGGTGAACATCATCGACCTGCAAAGCCGTTGGGCGCTGGTGCTGATTCTGCTCACCGGCACTTTCGCCGGGGCCGCTTGGGCCGGGCTGACGGCATGGCTGCGCACGCGCTTCAACGCCAACGAAATCCTCACCAGCATCATGCTCAATTACATCGCGCTGAACCTGTTGCTGTTCTGCGTGCACGGGCCGCTGAAGGATCCGGCCGGCTACAACTTTCCCGAGTCGGCGATGTTCGGCGACGCCAGTCGCCTGCCGCTGCTGATGGAGGATGGCCGGGTGCACGCCGGGGTGTATTTCGCTTTGCTCGCACTGGTTGCGGTGTGGGTGTTGTTGCAGAAAAGCTTTGTCGGTTTCCAGATCAAAGTGCTAGGTCTGGATAAACGTGCCGCAGGTTTTGTCGGCTTTCGCGAGAAGCATCTGATCTGGCTCGCGCTGTTGATCAGCGGTGGTTTGGCCGGGCTGGCCGGGGTTTGCGAAGTGACCGGGCCGATCGGGCAATTGGTGCCGCAAGTCTCGCCGGGCTATGGCTATGCAGCAATCACCGTGGCGTTTCTCGGACGGTTGAACCCGATCGGGATTCTGTTCTCAAGCCTGTTGATGGCGCTGCTGTACATCGGCGGCGAGAGCGCGCAGATGACCCTGAATCTGCCGCAAGCGATCACCCAACTATTCCAGGGAATGATGCTGTTTTTCCTGCTGGCCTGCGACGTGCTGATTCTCTATCGGCCACGCCTGAAACTGCGCTGGGCACGGCGCACGTCGACCACCGCCGTAACCGCCGGGGCGCTGTGATGGATATCGATCTGCTGAGCAATATTTTCTACGCCATGGTGCGCTGCGGCACGCCGCTGTTGTTGGTGGCGCTGGGTGAGTTGATCTGCGAGAAGAGCGGCGTGCTCAATCTCGGCCAGGAAGGAATGATGCTGTTTGGCGCGGTGATCGGTTTTATCGTCGCCCTCAACAGCGGCAACCTGTGGCTCGGCGTGTTGCTGGCGATGCTCGCGGGGATGCTCTTGTCTTCGCTGTTTGCCCTGGTGGCGCTGGTGTTCAACGCCAATCAGGTGGCGACCGGGCTGGCGCTGACGATCTTCGGTGTGGGCCTGTCGACCTTTGTCGGCGCGGCGTGGGTCGGCAAGCCGTTGGCCGGATTCGAGCCGTTGGCGATTCCGTACTTGAGTGAGATTCCGCTGATCGGGCGCATGCTGTTTGCTCAGGACTTGCTGGTGTACCTGTCGTTCGCGCTGTTTGCGCTGGTGGCTTGGGTGATCATCAAAAGCCGTGTCGGGCTGATCATTCAGGCCGTTGGTGAGAACCCGGACGCGGCCAGTGCGATGGGCCTGCCGGTGCTGACCGTGCGCACGCTGGCGGTGCTGTTCGGCGGGGCGATGGCCGGTTTGGCCGGGGCGTATCTGTCGCTGGCGTACACGCCGATGTGGGCCGAGAACATGACCGCCGGACGCGGCTGGATTGCCCTGGCGCTGGTGGTGTTTGCCAGTTGGCGGGTGTGGCGCTTGTTGCTCGGGGCTTATCTGTTTGGCCTCGCCAGCATCCTGCATCTGGTGGCGCAGGGCTTGGGGCTGGCGATTCCGTCGAGTCTGCTGGCGATGCTGCCGTATGTGGCGACGATTGTGGTGTTGGTGCTGTTGTCACGGGATGCCGTTCGTACCCGGTTGTATGCGCCGGTGTCGTTGGGGCAGCCGTGGCAGGCCGGGCATTAGGGTGGTGATGCCACGGGCCTCATCGCTGGCAAGCCAGCTCCCACAGTGTCCATGTTGTGTACATGATTTGCGAACACCGCTGAGCGGCCTGCGAATTCGAGAAGCAACCACGCTAGAGCCTGGAGTATGCTTCGGGATCAACAGCTCTTTTGAGACCCGGCTCGATGTGTTGCGACGAGTACTGCAACTACGGCTGGGTCAGGCGTGTCCATTGAATCCGTGAACCGTAATCTTCAAGGAACCGAGTCATGTCCCAGGCAAAAAACGCACTGATCATCGGCGCCTCCCGTGGCTTGGGCCTCGGGTTGGTGAAAACCCTGCTGGCCGATGGCTGGCAAGTGACCGCCACCGTGCGCAATCCGCAAAAGGCCGAGGCGCTGCAAGCGCTGGGCAAGGTGCGGATCGAGAAACTCGACATGGACGACCAGCAAGCGGTGATTGCCCTGAGCCAGCAGCTCAAGGGCGAGACCTTCGACCTGCTGTTCGTCAACGCCGGGGTCAAAGGCCCTGAAGTGCAAACCCCGGGTGGCGCGACACTGGCCGAAGTCGGGCAACTGTTTTTCACCAACGCCGTGGCGCCGATCAACCTGGCGCAACGCTTCGTCGGGCAGATCCGCGACGGCAGCGGCGTGCTGGCGTTCATGAGTTCCGGCCTGGGCAGCGTCACCGTACCCGACGCCCCGGAGCTGGCGCTGTACAAGGCCAGCAAGGCCGCGCTGAACTCGATGACCAACAGTTTTGTCACCCAGTTGGGCGAGCAGAAACTCACCGTGTTGTCGCTGCACCCGGGCTGGGTGAAGACGGATATGGGCGGCGAAGGGGCTGACCTGGATGTGGAGACCAGCACTCGCGGGCTGATTGATCAGGTGAATGCGTATACCGGCAAGGGCGGGCATCACTTCATCAACTACAAGGGTGAAACCATTCCCTGGTAAGCACCACAGATCTTCCTTGTAGGAGTGAGCCTGCTCGCGATCGCAGTGTGTCCGTCACCGATGATATTGAATGAAAGACCGCTATCGCGAGCAGGCTCACTCCTACAAGGGGATGGCGGTGTCCTGTCGGGTTGGGCTTGCCCGATCCGGCGATTTGTTTGAAACTCCGCACCTCGTCCAACGCGGCGACCCTGGATCAGCAGACAGGGCAACACTGAGCTGGCAACCCTGAACCCCACTTTCAGAGGAGCCGGCCACAATGCCTGCGACCCGTACCTGGTTAAAAAATCCCCTCGCCATTTTCACGGCCAACGCGCTCGATGCCCGTGGCGGTCTGGTGCTGCAAGACGGCGTGATCGTCGAAGTGCTGGCAGCCGGTCAGCAACCGTCCGCGCCGTGCAACGAAGTGTTCGATGCCCGCGAGCATGTGATCCTGCCGGGCCTGATCAACACCCATCACCACTTCTATCAAACCCTGACTCGCGCCTGGGCGCCGGTGGTCAATCAGCCGCTGTTCCCGTGGCTGAAAACCCTGTACCCGGTGTGGGCACGGCTGACCCCGGAAAAACTCGCCCTCGCGACGAAAGTGGCTTTGGCTGAACTGCTGCTGTCAGGTTGCACCACCGCCGCCGACCACCATTACCTGTTCCCGGACGGTCTGGAAAACGCCATAGACGTGCAAGTCGAAACCGTGCGGGAACTGGGCATGCGCGCCATGCTCACTCGCGGCTCGATGAGCCTCGGCGAGAAGGACGGCGGCCTGCCGCCGCAGCAGACCGTGCAGGAAGGTCAGGTGATTCTCGACGACAGTCAGCGCCTGATTCACGAGTACCACGAGCGCGGCGATGGTGCGCAGATCCAGATCGCTTTGGCGCCTTGCTCGCCCTTTTCGGTGACCCCGGAAATCATGTCGGCCAGCGCCGAACTGGCGAATAAACTCGACGTGCGTCTGCACACGCACTTGGCGGAAACCCTCGACGAAGAGGATTTCTGCCTGCAGCGTTTCGGCCTGCGCACCGTGGATTATCTGGACAGCGTCGGCTGGCTCGGCCCGCGCACCTGGCTGGCCCATGGCATCCACTTCAACCCGGATGAAATCGCTCGCCTCGGCCAGGCCGGCACCGGTATCTGCCATTGCCCGAGTTCGAACATGCGTCTGGCCTCCGGCATCTGCCCGAGCATCGATCTGACCGATGCCGGCGCGCTGTTCGGTCTCGGCGTGGATGGTTCGGCCTCGAACGACGCGTCGAACATGATTCTCGAAGCGCGGCAGGCGTTGTACATCCAGCGCCTGCGTTATGGTGCGGAAAAAATCACCCCGGAACGCGTGCTCGGCTGGGCAACCAAAGGCTCGGCGAGCCTGTTGGGGCGTACCGACATTGGCGAGCTGGCGGTGGGCAAGCAGGCGGATCTGGCGTTGTTCAAGCTCGATGAGCTGCGTTTCTCGGGCAGCCATGATCCGATTTCGGCGCTGCTGTTGTGCGGTGCCGATCGTGCGGATCGGGTGATGATTGGCGGCAAGTGGCGCGTGGTGGACGGCCAGGTTGAAGGGCTGGATCTGAAGGGTCTGATCGCCGATCACAGCCAGGCGGCTCGCCAGTTGATCGCCGGCACCTGATCCGATCACCAATCCCTGTGGGAGCGAGCTTGCTCGCGAAGGCGTCGTGTCAGTCAGTACTTGAGTTGACTGATACTCCGCTTTCGCGAGCAAGCTCGCTCCCACAGTTGTTTTGCGTCGGGTTCAGAGACCGAGCAGCGACAGCATGATAAACGTCGCAAACAGCACAAAGTGAGTCATGCCTTCGATGGCATTGGTCTCGCCGTCATTCAGGTTGATCGCACTGACAATCAGCGTGATGAAGATCATCACCGTCTGCACCGGGGTCATCGCCATTTGAAACGGCTGACCGGTGTACAGCGCCATCGCTTCCATCACCGGCACGGTGAGGATCACCGTCGACAGTGACGCGCCCATCGCAATGTTCACCACCGATTGCATGCGGTTGGCCAACGCGGCACGCAACGCCGTCAGGATCTCCGGCGCCGCGGAAATCGCCGCCACCAGAATCGCCGTGATCACCGGCGGTGCACCGGTACCTTCCAGGCCCAGATCGAGGGTCTTGGACATCACTTCGGCCAGTGCGCCGATCACCACCACGCCGAACACCAGAATGCCGATCGACCAGGTCAGGCTCAGCGGTTTCGGTTCATCTTCCACCGGCTCTTTCTTGCGGCGTTTGTCCGGATAGCTGTAGCTGAAAAAATAACTGTGCGGCCCGACCTGCATGCGCAGGAACAACGCGTAAAGCACCACCATCGCACCGATGGTGAACGCTGAATAAATCTTCCAGTTGGCCGCCGGAATAAACTCCGGCACCACCATCGATACGCCCATGGCGGTGAGGATCATCACGCTGTAGCTGCGTGCCGAATCATCGTTGTACGACTGCTCGCCGTGCTTGAGCCCGCCCATCAACGCGGCGAGGCCGAGGATGCCGTTGATGTCGAGCATCACCGCCGAATAGATCGTGTCCCGCACCAGCGTGGCGGACGCCTCGTTGCTCATCATGATCGCCAGGATCACCACTTCCACCAGCACCGCAGCGAGGGTCAGGATCATCGTGCCGTAGGGGTCGCCGACTTTTTCTGCGAGCAGTTCGGCATGATGGGCAACGCGCATCGACGCGGCGACGATGAAGGCGATCAGCACCAGACCGCAGACCAGCGCGACGATCTGGCCGCTGTGGAGCATCCAGTGTTCCAGCGGATAGGCGATGCACGCGGCAATCACCGCCAGCAGCAGAAAGCTTTCTTGCTTGAGGATCGTGAGCATGGCGGGCCTTTTTGCCGAGAGATTCGAATGAGCTACTGACTGCGGCGCGGCGCTAACGTTTCGTTACACCTTAGCGCACCAACCGATTGCAGCGGGTTTCAGGCATGCACTTTTATCGTTCCTGCCGGCCTCTTCGCGAGCAAGCCCGCTCCCACAGGGAATCGCATTCCAATGTGGGAGCGGGCTTGCTCGCGAAGGCCGCGCCTCGGTTTCGGATTGTTTGTTGTCCTGTTGGTCAGCAATTTGCATTGCCCCTGACCACACACAACAAAATGGAGCTCCAATTCATGCAAATACGTCCGCTGCACAAACTGCTGTGCGCCGCCATCGGTCTGGGGATCAGTCTGAGCGCCAGCGCTGCCGATCCACTGAAGGTCGGTTTCGTCTACATCGGCCCGATCGGCGACCACGGCTGGACGTATCAGCATGAACAGGGGCGCAAGGCACTGGCGGAGAAATTCGGCGCGCAGATCAGCACCAATTACGTCGAGAACGTGGCCGAGGGCGCCGACGCCGAGCGGGTGATCCGCAACATGGCCAAGGACAACTACGACCTGATCTTCACCACCTCGTTCGGCTACATGAACCCGACGCTGAAAGTCGCCAAACAGTTTCCCAAGGTCACCTTCGAACACGCCACCGGCTACAAGCAGGACAAGAACCTCGGCACCTATCTCGCGCGCACCTACGAGGGTCGTTATGTCGGCGGTTTTCTCGCGGCGAAGATGACCAAGAGCAAGAAGATCGGCTACGTCGCCTCGTTCCCGATTCCGGAAGTGATCCGCGATATCAACGCCATCCAGCTGGCGCTGAACAAGTACAACCCCGGCACCGAGATCAAAGTGGTGTGGGTCAACTCGTGGTTTGACCCGGGCAAGGAAGCCGACGCCGCCAACGCGCTGATCGATCAGGGCGTGGACGTGGTGTTCCAGCACACCGACAGCCCGGCGCCGATCCAGGCCGCCGAACGGCGTGGCGTGTACGCCGTGGGTTACGCCTCGGACATGGCGCACTTCGGCCCGAAAGCGGTGCTGACTTCGATCGTCAACGACTGGGCACCGCACTACATTCAGGCCACGCAAAGCGTGATCGACCACAACTGGAAATCCCAGGACTACTGGGGCGGGCTGAAGGAAGGCACGGTTGAACTGCCGATCAGTGATCTGGTACCGGCACCAGTGAAAGCCGAGGCCGAGCAGATCATTGCCGACATCAAGAGCGGTAAGTTGCAACCGTTCACCGGGCCGATCAAGGATCAGGCCGGCGTGGAGAAGATCCCTGCTGGGGTGAGCGCAACCAATGCCGAATTGGCGTCGATGAACTATTACGTGGAAGGGATGAAGGCCGAGATGCCGAAGTAATTCCGGCCCCACCACCATTCCCCTGTGGGAGCGGGCTTGCTCGCGAAAGCGGTGTATCAGCCAACGCATGTGCCGACTGACACGGCCCCTTCGCGAGCAAGCCCGCTCCCACATTTGGATCTTCAGTGTTCTCAAGGATTGTGTATGGATCAGCTCCCGATCATCGACATCAGCCCGCTCTATAACGACGACCAAAACGCCTGGCCCGCCGTCGCCGCACAGATCGACCAGGCCTGCCGCGAATGGGGCTTTTTCTACATCAAGGGCCACCCGATTTCCGCACAGCGCATCGACTCGCTGCTCGACCACGCCCAGCGTTTTTTTGCGCAACCGACCGAAGAAAAACTCAGGATCGACATCACCCAGACCCGCCACCATCGCGGCTATGGCGCTATCGCCACCGAACAGCTCGACCCGGACAAACCCAGCGACCTCAAGGAAACCTTCGACATGGGCCTGCACTTGCCGGCGGATCATCCCGACGTGCTCGCGGAAAAACCGCTGCGCGGGCCGAATCGTCATCCGGCACAAGCAGGCTGGGAAGCGCTGATGGAGCAGCACTACCTCGACATGCAGGCCGTCGCGCAAACCTTGCTGCGGGCGATGACGATTGCGCTGGGCATCGAACGCGACTTCTTCGATTCGCGCTTCGTTGAGCCGGTCAGCGTACTGCGGATGATCCACTACCCACCACGCCACACCGCCAGCAGCGCCGAACAGCAAGGCGCCGGAGCGCACACCGATTACGGCTGCATCACCCTGCTCTACCAGGACAGCGCCGGCGGCCTGCAAGTGAAGAACATCAACGGTGAATGGATCGACGCGCCACCGATTGACGGCACCTTCGTAGTCAACCTCGGCGACATGATGGCGCGCTGGAGCAATGACCGTTATCGCTCGACCCCGCATCGGGTGATCAGCCCGCTGGGGGTGGATCGCTATTCGATGCCGTTCTTCGCCGAGCCGCACCCGGACACCCGTATCGAATGCCTGCCCGGTTGCCAGGACGCACAGCATCCGGCGAAATATCCGACCACCACCTGCGCCGAATTCCTGCTGTCGCGCTTCGCCGATACCTACGCCTATCGGCGCGAGCCGCAAGCGGTGTGATGGATCGCTTGGTCAGGTTTTGCCAATTGTTTCGGCGCGCATCTGTAGAATGGCCGCCATCTGCACCTGATGAGAAAAGAATATGTACGATTGGCTCAACGCCCTGCCCAAGGCCGAACTGCACCTGCATCTGGAAGGCTCGCTGGAGCCTGAGTTGCTGTTCGCCCTGGCCGAACGCAACAAGATCGCCCTGCCGTGGAGCGATGTCGAAACCCTGCGCAAGGCCTACGCCTTCAACAACCTGCAGGAATTCCTCGACCTGTATTACCAGGGCGCCGACGTGCTGCGCACCTCGCAGGACTTCTACGACCTGACCTGGGCCTACCTGCTGCGCTGCAAAGCGCAGAACGTGATTCACACCGAACCGTTCTTCGACCCGCAGACCCACACCGACCGGGGCATCCCGTTCGAAGTGGTGCTCAACGGCATCGCTGCGGCACTCAAGGATGGCGAACAGCAACTGGGCATCACCAGCGGTTTGATCCTGAGCTTCCTGCGCCACCTGAGCGAAGACGAAGCACAGAAAACCCTCGATCAGGCGCTGCCGTTCCGTGATGCGTTTGTCGCCGTCGGTCTCGACAGCTCCGAGATGGGTCACCCGCCAAGCAAGTTCCAGCGTGTGTTCGACCGCGCCCGCCACGAGGGTTTCCTGACCGTCGCCCATGCCGGTGAAGAAGGTCCGCCAGAGTACATCTGGGAAGCCATCGACCTGCTGAAAATCCAGCGCATCGACCATGGCGTACGCGCCATCGAAGACGAGCGCCTGATGCAGCGGATCATCGACGAGCAGATCCCGTTGACTGTGTGCCCGCTGTCGAACACCAAGCTCTGCGTGTTCGATCACATGTCGCAGCACAACATCCTCGACATGCTAGAGCGTGGAGTGAAGGTCACCGTCAACTCCGATGACCCGGCGTACTTCGGCGGCTACGTCACCGAGAACTTCCATGCGCTGCATGAACACCTGGGCATGACCCAGGATCAGGCCAAGCGCCTGGCGCAGAACAGCCTGGATGCGCGTCTGGTAAAACCGTAAGTACAAAGCAAATCCCCTGTGGGAGCGGGCTTGCTCGCGAAAGCGGTGTGTCAGTCGACATATTGGTTGAATGACACACCGCCTTCGCGAGCAAGCCCGCTCCCACAGGGTGCTGTGTTCAACCAGCGATCTCTGCTTCAGTCAGCTCTTCCAGCGTCTTGCCCCGCGTCTCCATCCCGAACAGCCATACCACCCCCGCCGCAATCGCAAAGCACAGCGCGCCCAGCGCAAACACCCCGCCCTGCCCGGTAATCGGGAACACCAGCCCGGTCACCAGCGGCCCGAGCAACGAGCCGACACGGCCAATCGCCGAGGCAAAGCCCGAGCCTGTGGCCCGCGCCGAAGTCGGGTACAACTCCGGCGTATAGGTGTAGAGCACCGCCCACATGCCGAACAGGAAAAACTGCATCAGCAGCCCCGAGCTGATCAGCAACGCGACGTTGCCGCCGAACACCGCACTCTGCCCGTAGAGAAACGCCATCACCCCGCCGCCGAGCAACGTCACGATGCACACCGGTTTGCGCCCCCAGCGTTCCACCAGCCACGCTGCCATCAGAAACCCGGGAATCCCGCCCAGAGAAATCAGCACGGTGTAATACACCGACTGGGTCACGGCGAAACCCGACTGTTGCAACAACGCACTGAGCCACGATGTCAGCCCGTAGAAACCGAGCAAGGCGAAAAACCACAGGCTCCAGATCATCGTGGTGCGCTGGCGATATTGCGGCGACCAGATCTGCTTGAGCGCCGAGAAGAAGTTGCCCGGCGGCGTCACTGTTCTTGGCAGGCGCACCGGCTCCGGCAGCGTCGCCCCCCCGAGCGACGTGCGCACGCGCGTTTCTATTGCGCTCAGGACCTTGTCCGCCGCCTCATGGCGTCCGGCTTGCTCCAGCCAGCGCGGTGATTCGGGGATAAAGAAACGGATCGCCAGCACAAACACCGCCGGCACCGCCAACACCAGGAAGATGTCGCGCCAGCCAATCAGCGGCAGCAGAAAGTACGACAGCACCCCGGCGGCGACGAAACCCAGCGGCCAGAAACCGTCCATCAATGCAATGTAGCGCCCGCGCCGCTGCGCCGGGATCAACTCCGAAAGCATCGATTGTGCAATCGGAAACTCCATGCCCATGCCGATCCCCAGCAGGATCCGGAACAGCGTCAGGCTCTCGACCGTTTGCGCGGTCGAACACAGATAACTGGCCACGCCCCACAACACGATGCTCCACTGAAACACCGGTTTGCGCCCGAAGCGGTCGGCGAGCATGCCCGACAGGGACGCCCCCAGCACCATGCCGAAAAAGCTCGAACTGGCGAGCAGGCCAGCCTGTGCACTGCTCAAGCCGAACTCGGTTTTGATCGAGCCGAGCAGGAACGTCATCATGGCCAGGTCCATGGAGTCGAAAAAGAACGCCAGGGCAATGATGATGAAAATAACCCGGTGATAACCGCTGAGTGGCAGCCGTTCCAGGCGTTCTGCCGCGCTGAAGTTTCGCGTATCCATGCCCATCCCCTCCGCAATGTGTGCGGATCGAGTGTGCGCGATAACGCCTCAGCGCTTTTTCTGGATACGACCTGTTCGCAGTCACAGGCGACGCCAGCGTCGAAGAGTCGGCCGGCGAACGCTCTATTACGCCAATTCCAGCTCGGTTTCCTTGGCGAACCGCTGGATTTCCCGCTGCCCGGCCGGGGTCACTTGCAAGGCTCGGGAGTCCTTGGGCAGCACCAGCCAGCCGGACTGCATGAACAGTTGCAGCACCGCCGCGCCGAGTGAACCGCCCAGGTGCGGGCGACGTTCACTCCAGTCCGGACAGGCGCACGCCACCTGAGCCTTGCGATGAGCGAGGGCCTGGATGAACACACCGCGGTTGGCCAGTTGCGTCGAGCCTTTGAGGGTCACCACGACCCGCTGCTCGATCTGTTCGAGCCAGCCGGCATCGAGCAGACGCTGATACAGATCGGCGGCCAGCGTGCCACCCAAATGATCATCGCAAAAGCGCGCACGCAGCAGTGAAGACGGCGCAGTCCGGGGATTGGCGCTCGGTGCCGAGCGTTTGAATACGTGAGGAATTTCCCGCGGTGCGCTGGCGATCGTGGCACTGGCCAGCGCTTCGATGGCCGCCGCGATCTCCGGGGCTGCCAGACGGAAAAAGCGCTTGCGCCCACGGACCTCGACTTTCAACAGGCCCCCGGCGGACAAACGCCCCAGATGCGCACTGGCCGAAGATGGCGACAACCCTGCCAGCAGCGCCAGCTCTTCGGTCTGGCGTGCCGAGCCATCCATCAACGCCCACATCATCGCACTGCGCTTGGGGTCGGCCAGCAGCGTGGCGATCTGGCTGATGCAAGGTGCATGTTCCATGTATTCACTCCCTGTTGAATCGTATCGTCTACTGCTCGAAGACATCTTGACCAGTAATGGGTCATCGGCCAAGACGGGTAAAACGCCATGAACCGGAGCAAGCCAGGCCGGTGCTGCGGCACCCGTCAATGGAGTGTCCGCGGCGTTTGTGCAGCGCTCGCCCGGCTCTGAAAAACCGGCCGGATTCAGTCCTGACCGGTTATCGGTGCAGGTTTGAGGCGGTCGCTAGTATAAGCGGGATGCACGCTGCTTCCTGCGCCGTGGCTGACACGAATGGTGATAGTTCCTGAGTGAAATTTCGCTAATTGCCTGCGACTAATGATCAACTTTCGGGAAATGGGGAAATTGACTACTCAATTCGGCGCATCGGCTGGCGAGCATCTCCCTCAAAAGGTTCACCGGCTTACTCAATTGTGCGCGATGGGCGCACAACAGATTCAGCGGAGCACGCTCACAGAGCAGCTCTGGCAGCAACACTTTGAGGCGCCCGGCGAGCACATCCGTGCCGACATCGAGCCACGATTTGTAGGCGATGCCCGCCCCCGCCACCGCCCACAACCGGACGACGTCGGCGTCATCACTGAAGCGATCACCACTGACCGTCAGCCCGACTTCACGTTTGCCGTCATGAAAACTCCAATGGTCGTGCACGCGGCTGCCGAGCATGTACAGCAGGCAATTGTGCTGCGCCAGTTGTTCGAGCTGACGCGGTTCGCCGTGGCGCGCCAGGTACGCCGGCGATGCGCAGAGCACGCGGCGATTGTCCGGAGCGATGGGCAGGGCCACCAGGCTCGAATCCTCGGGTTCGCCATAACGCAGGGCGATGTCCACCGGCTGGCGGAACAGGTCGGCGATCCGGTCACCGAGCAGCAGGCGCACGGTCAGCTTCGGATGCTCGCGCTGAAACTCGTCGAGCCATGGCAACAACAGGTTGCGCCCGAAATCCGAAGGCGCCGACAACTGCAGGATGCCGCTGACCTGATCCTGCGCGCTGGAGAGAAATCGCCGGCCTTCGTCCAGCGAACTCAACGCGGCCCGCGCGTATTCGAGGAAGCCTTCGCCCTCGGCGGTCAGACGCAGGCTGCGGGTCGAGCGCGCCAGCAAACGCACGCCCAGTTGCTGTTCGATGCGTTTGAGCGCGGCGCTGGCCACTGCCGCGGACATGTCCATCACCCGCGCCGCTGCCGACAGACTGCCCAGATCCGCCGCGCGAACGAACAACTGCAAATCGTCGAAACGCAGCATTCTCAGCCTCGATTATCAAAAAAACATTGAAAGAGACTGCTCTTTTAGCCGGTTTTATCGCGCCGAGAAATAGCCAATGATGGGTTCAAGCAAATTTATCCCGCGACTGGAGCCGCACATGTCCCAAGCATTCACCGCCATCGCCACCCTGATCGCCAAACCCGGCCAGCAGGACACCCTCGAAAACGCCCTGCGCGCACTGGTTGAGCCGAGTCGCGCCGAAGAAGGCTGCAGCCAGTACGACCTGCACCGCGACCTGGCCGATCCGCTGACCTTTTATGTGATCGAACACTGGGCCAGCGAGGAAATTCTGCAGGCGCACAACGCCAGCGCGCATTTTCAGAACTTCCAGGCCGCAGCCGGCCACTGCATCGAACACTTCCAATTGAAACGCCTGGGCACCATCGCCTGAGCCCTTCTTCTATTACCGTTACGGAGCAAGTCATGAAAGCCATCGCCTATTACGCCTCCCTGCCGATCAGCGACGAAAAATCCCTGCAAGACATCGAACTGCCGGAGCCTGTCGCCGGCCCGCGCGACCTGCTGGTGGAAGTCAAAGCCATCTCGGTCAACCCGGTCGACACCAAGGTGCGGCAGAACGTGGCGCCGGAAAACGGCGCAGCAAAAGTACTGGGCTGGGACGTCGCCGGTGTGGTCAAAGCCGTCGGCAGTGAAGTGACGCTGTTCAAGGCCGGCGACAAAGTGTTTTACGCCGGTTCCATCGCCCGTGCCGGTGGCAACAGCGAGCTGCACGTGGTCGATGAGCGCATTGTTGGCCACATGCCCAAATCCCTCGGCTTCGCCGAAGCTGCCGCACTGCCGCTGACCGCGATCACCGCGTGGGAGCTGCTGTTCGAACGCCTGCAGATCCGTGAGGGCAAGACCGATGAAGGTCAAAGCCTGCTGATCGTCGGCGCCGCTGGCGGCGTCGGTTCGATCCTCACCCAACTGGCCAGCCAGTTGACCGGCCTGAAGGTCATCGGCACCGCGTCCCGTGCACAGACTCGCGACTGGGTGACCGAGCTGGGTGCCGACCTGGTGATCGACCACAGCCAGCCGTTGAGCGAGGAACTGAAACGCGCCGGCATCGATCACGTGACCCACGTCGCCAGCCTGACCCAGACCGATCTGCACCTGGAGCAACTGGTCGAGGCGTTGGCCCCGCAAGGCAAACTCGCGCTGATCGACGATCCGAAGTCGCTGGACGTGAGCCAGCTCAAGCGCAAGAGCCTGTCGCTGCACTGGGAGTTCATGTACACCCGCTCGCTGTTCGAAACACCGGACATGATCGAGCAGCACAAGCTGCTCAACCGCGTGGCCGATCTGATTGATGCGGGGACGTTGAAGACCACGGTCGGCGAGCATTTCGGCACGATCAACGCGGCGAACCTGCGCCGGGCGCATGAGCTGCTGGAAAGCGGCAAGGCCAAGGGCAAAATTGTTTTAGAAAGTTTCTGAAAACCCGGACGTCATAATCAGCGCCAGTCCTTTCAAGGGCTGGCGCTATTTTTTGCCGTCAGTCAGATGCTTGATTGTTGTCACAAATCCGATCGTATTCAGGTCTACACTCGAAGCCTCTGCGATGCATCTTTTACACAAGGGAGGTCAGTAATGAAGATCCTGATAAAAGAAGTGGCAAAGTCCCAATGGCAGGTTCGCCTGGACCAGCACGCCGTGACCTTTCGCAGTGAAGCCGAGGCGCTCGCCTTCACCCGCACCCTCGAAGCGCGCCTGCACGCGCCCCATCGGATTCCCGACCCCGGACAGCAACGCGCCGTCGGCTGAGGCAGTCAGGCTTCGGCCTGTGCTTGCGCCAACGCCCGGGCATTCTGCAAATGCCGGGTGTACATCGCGACGCTCACCACCAGCAACCCGCACAGGCTGATGACCATGGCCATCGGCATGGCGCTGCCATCGTGCAGAACGCCCACCAGCGAAGCCGCGCCGGAAGCCACGCTGAACTGCAGGCAGCCCATCAATGCCGACGCACTACCGGCACGCGCACCCTGGCCGTTCATTGCACACGCCGCTGCGTTGGGCAGGATGCAGCCGAGGCTGGCGATACACACGAACAACGGGATCAACAGCGGCCACAACGCTTCGGTGTGCAGCGAGCTGACCGCGAGCAAAGAAACCCCGGCCAGCAGATACACCCACACCGCCCGTGCCAGCAGGAACGCCGGACCGCGCTTGGCCAACAGCCGCGCATTGACCTGGGCCACCAGAATGAACCCCGCCGCATTGGTGCCGAACAGCCAGCCGAAGTGCTCGGCGGGTACGCCGTAGAGCTTGATGAAGACGAACGGCGAACCGGCGATATAGGAAAACATCCCGGCGACCGCGATCCCACCGGTCAGGGCGTGCCCGAGAAACACCCGGTCGCCAAACAACCGGCCGTATTGGCGCAACGCACCGGACAACGGCTGGCGCGGCACGTAGTCCGGCAGACTTTCCGGCAGACCCAGCGCTACAGCCAGGCCGGCCACTGCGCTGAAGCCAGTCAGTGCGAGGAAGATCGACTGCCAGCCCGTGGTGTTGACCAGCAGACCGCCGAGCAGCGGCGCGAGAATCGGCGCCAATCCCATCACCAGCATCAGTTGCGAAAAGACTTTCGCCGAACCGACCGCATCGCACTTGTCACTGACCACCGCCCGGGAAATCACCATCCCCGCGCAGCCGCCCAGCGCCTGAACGAAACGCGCGCCGATCAGCCATTCCAGATTCGGTGCGTAGGCACAGGCCAGCGAGGCCAGGGTGAACAGGCCGACACCGACCAGCAGTGGCAGGCGCCGACCAAACCGGTCGGCCACCGGGCCATACAGCAACTGCCCGATCGACAGACCGGCGAAATAGGCCGCCAGGGTCAGTTGCACATGCTTTTCATCAGTGCCAAAGGCCAGCGCCATCGACGGGAACGCCGGCAAATAGAAGTCGATCGCCAGCGGACCGAAGGCGCTCAGGGCACCGAGAATCAGAATGGTACGGAAGTTCATCAGGCATCCAGGTGGGATAGAAGTCGGCAGCCCGACAGTCTAGCCGCGCTGAGACACCTTGAACATTCCGATAGCTCGCTAACTATTAGAAATCAGATGACCTACACCTGAAACCTGTGGCGAGGGAGCTTGCTCCCGCTGAACTGAGCAGCAGGCCCAGTGTTTTTCAATTGAAAAAAAGGGCCGCTTCGCGACCCGGCGGGAGCAAGCTCCCTCGCCACAGGGATTTATCGTTATCCGGCGAGTTTTACCGGGTAGCCCTCTTCGCTGATCACCTCGATCACCTGCTCGGCACTCAGCGAACTCTCGACACCAACTTCTTTAGCCGCCAGATCGACCCGCACGCTGGCCGCCGGATCCTTCGCCTGCACGGCGTTGGTGATGGCTTTGACACAGTGGCCGCAGGACATGCCTTGAACGTTGAACACTTGCATGGATGGACTCCTTTGAGTGAGGTTGCCCGCAGTGTCGAGCTTGCCACCATGGCAAGGTCAAGTTCTGCAGAAAACTGCCGGGCTGGCAATCGGCGTCGCGCTCAGCCAAGCTGCGTGCATCAATGACTCAAATTCAGGAGATTCAGCCATGCGCTGGTCAGCTTTCAGCCTGTTTGGCTTGCTCAGCCTCTTTGCCGCCCTGCCCCAGGCCAACGCGACCGGTGAGGACTACGCCGTTCTGATCATCTCGCGCGAGCGCCTGGAAGTGCCGACTCCCTGCGAGATTGGCGTGTACGTCAATGATCAACTCGCTGGGCGCCTGCTGCAGGAACAAACCACTTCGTTCAACCTGCCCCACGGGACGATTTCCATCCGTCTGAAACAATTGCCTGGCCAGGTGCCGGGTTGCCAGGCAGGCATGCTGGCACCGCCGGCGCAGGAGATCTCGCTCAAGGCCGGCGATGTGGTGAAGTACCGGATCGCGGCAAATGCCAAAGGCTTGTACCTGCGACCTGCCGCCCTCGAATACTAAGCGAAACTCCAAATGTGGGAGCGGGCTTGCTCGCGAAAGCAGTGTGTCATTCAGCGATGATGTTGACTGACACTCCACCTTCGCGAGCAAGCCCGCTCCCACACTGGTTTTGTAGTGAGTCAAATATTGGCGCTTGACCTTGCCCGCGTGGCAAGGTTGATCCTTGTAGGCATCTTCTACAGGGAGTAAGACCGATGTCCGATTCCATCACTTTCGATCTGCCGATTGCCGGCATGACCTGCGCCAGTTGCGCCGGGCGTGTCGAGCGGGCGTTGCGCAAAGTCAACGGCGCCAGTGCCGTCAGCGTCAATCTCGCCACCGAACAGGCCCGCGTCCAGGCGCCTGGTGACAGCTTGCCGGCGTTGATGGAGGCGGTTGAACGCGCCGGTTACAGCGTGCCGCAGCAGACGGTGGAGTTGAGCATCGACGGCATGACCTGCGCCTCGTGCGTCGGTCGCGTCGAGCGCGCCCTGAACAAAGTCCCCGGGGTGAAGAGCGTCAGCGTCAACCTCGCCAACGAACGCGCGCACCTCGAATGGCTCGGTCAGGTCGACATTCAGTCGCTGCTCGATGCTGTGAGCAAGGCCGGCTACTCGGCCAGCGTCTGGCAAGCCGAACATCCGGCCACCGATAACCAGCAACAGCGCCTGCAACATGAGCGCTGGGCGCTGATCTGCGCGATCGTCCTGGCGTTGCCGCTGGTGTTGCCGATGCTGCTGCAACCGTTCGGCATTCAATGGATGCTTCCGGCCTGGGCGCAATTCG
Organism: Pseudomonas fluorescens; assembly: GCF_004683905.1. Lineage (NCBI taxonomy): Bacteria > Pseudomonadati > Pseudomonadota > Gammaproteobacteria > Pseudomonadales > Pseudomonadaceae > Pseudomonas > Pseudomonas fluorescens. The sequence goes on along the minus strand of NZ_CP038438.1, from coordinate 779,324 downwards.
CCCTCGCCACCCCGGTGCAATTCATTTTCGGCGCTCGTTTTTATGTCGCCGCGTGGAAAGCCGTGCGCGCCGGCGCCGGTAACATGGACTTGCTGGTGGCCCTCGGCACCAGCGCCGGTTATGGCTTGAGCCTGTACGAATGGGCCACCGCCGCCGGGCGCATGCCGCATCTGTATTTCGAAGCCTCGGCGGTGGTGATCGCCCTGGTGCTCCTCGGCAAATACCTGGAAAGCCGCGCCAAACGCCAGACCGCCAGCGCCATCCGCGCCCTCGAAGCCTTGCGTCCGGAACGGGCGATTCAGGTCATTGACGGTCGCGAGCAGGACGTGGCGATCAGCGCCCTGCGTCTGAACGACCAGGTCTTGGTCAAACCCGGTGAACGCTTCCCGGTAGACGGCGAAGTACTTGAAGGCCAAAGCCACGCCGACGAAGCGCTGATCAGCGGCGAAAGCCTGCCAGTGCCAAAACAGCCGGGCGACAAGGTCACCGGTGGTGCGATCAACGGTGAAGGTCGCCTGCTGGTGCGCACCACCGCCCTCGGTGCGGAAAGTGTATTAGCGCGGATAATCCGTCTGGTCGAGGACGCTCAGGCGGCAAAAGCACCGATCCAGAAACTGGTGGATAAGGTCAGCCAAGTGTTCGTGCCCACCGTGTTGCTGATCGCCCTCGCCACCCTGATCGGCTGGTGGCTGTACGGCGCGCCTATGGAAACCGCATTGATCAACGCGGTCGCTGTGCTGGTGATTGCCTGTCCGTGTGCCCTCGGTCTCGCCACGCCGACGGCGATCATGGCCGGCACGGGTGTGGCTGCGCGTCACGGCATTCTGATCAAGGACGCCGAAGCGCTGGAACGTGCCCATGCAGTCGACAACGTGGTCTTCGACAAGACCGGCACGCTGACTTCCGGCACCCCGCGTATCGCCCATTTCAGCGCGGTGGATGGTGATGAGAATACATTGCTGACAACGGCCGGCGCCCTGCAACGCGGCAGCGAACATCCGCTGGCCAAAGCCGTGCTGGACGCGGCCGCCGAACGTGGCCTGAACGTGCCGGACGTCAGCGACAGCCAATCCCTGACCGGGCGTGGCATCGCCGGCAATCTTGGCGGTCGTCGTCTGGCGCTGGGCAATCGGCGCTTGCTGGAAGAAAGCGGCCTGAGCGCGGGCAATCTCGCCGAGTCCGCCAAGGCCTGGGAAAGCCAAGGCCGAACCCTGTCGTGGCTGATCGAGCAAAGCCCGGAACCGCAAGTGCTCGGACTGTTCGCCTTCGGCGACACGCTCAAGCCCGGCGCACTGCAAGCGGTGCAGCAATTGGCCGCCCGAGGGATCCACAGTCATCTGCTGACTGGCGACAACCGTGGCAGCGCGCGCGTGGTGGCCGAGGCGCTGGGCATTGAAAATGTTCACGCCGAAGTGCTCCCCGCCGACAAAGCCGCGACCGTCGCCGAACTGAAGAAAACCGGGGTGGTGGCGATGGTCGGCGACGGCATCAACGACGCCCCTGCACTGGCGGCGGCCGACATTGGCATTGCCATGGGCGGCGGTACCGACGTAGCGATGCACGCCGCCGGCATCACCTTGATGCGCGGCGATCCACGGCTGGTGCCGGCAGCGCTGGAGATCAGCCGCAAGACTTACGCGAAGATCCGCCAGAACCTGTTCTGGGCCTTCGTCTACAACCTGATCGGCATTCCGCTGGCAGCGCTCGGCTTCCTCAATCCGGTGCTGGCCGGTGCGGCGATGGCGCTGTCGAGCGTCAGCGTGGTGAGCAATGCGCTACTGTTGAAAACCTGGAAACCGAAGGATCTGGAGGAGCACCGATGAACATCGGCCAAGCGGCCCGGCACAGTGGCCTGAGCGCAAAGATGATCCGCTATTACGAGTCGATCGGCCTGCTCAAGGCTGCCCATCGCACCGACAGCGGCTACCGGGTCTACAGCGACGATGACCTGCACACCCTGGCGTTCATCAAGCGTTCGCGGGACCTGGGCTTTTCCCTTGAGGAAGTCGGCAAGCTGCTGACCCTGTGGCAGGATCGCCAGCGTGCCAGTGCCGATGTGAAAGCGCTGGCGCGTCAGCACATCGACGAGCTGAACCAGAAGATCCGCGAGCTCGGCGAGTTGCGCGACACCCTGCAGGACCTGGTCGAGCACTGTAATGGCGACCATCGCCCCGACTGCCCGATCCTCAAGGAACTGGCGTCGGGCTGCTGCGCGCAACCCGCCCGCGCCTGAGCGCCAGCAGCTTCACGGTCAACAGCGTACCGAGCGGGATGCCGTGGAACAGCATGACCACGGTACCCGGTGTCCACCAGCCGTAAAACGGCGCGGCAACCAGCATGCCGACGCCGAACCCGGTCATTTGCAGCAAGGTCAGGAAACTGAAAATCGGCAGGCGCAAATGCTCCGGTTCACGCTGCAGACGCGACATCAGGCTGACTTCGGAGAAACCGTCCCCCAGCCCCGCCGGCAGGGAAAACAGCAGCAGACCGTAAAGGCTGTGCTGCTGGAACATCAGGATAAAACCGCAGGACATCAATGCCACGCCGAGGAAATACCGTCGCTCCAGATCACGGTTATCCGTGTCTTTGAGGCGACTGGCAATCCGTGCGCCGAGCAGTTTGCCGCTGGCCCATACCGCCAACATCAGACCCAGCGTGGTGCTGGCCGAATCAGGGGTCAGCAGTTTGGAGATGATCGGGAATCCGACGTTGTGCGCGGCGCTGCCCAAGGTGTCGGCCATGGTCACGGCGAGCATCGCCGCAACCACCGGAGCAGTGCGCAGGCCTTGTTTCAGAGCTGACCATTCGCCGCGTTCGCTGGTTGATTGTTCGCGGACTTCTGCAACGGCGAAGCGCAACGGCGCAATCAACAACGCCGCCAGCACATAGGTCAGCGCGTTGAGCGCAAACACCGTTTCGAAACCAAATGCCGCCACCAGCAAGCCGGACACCAGGCTGCCGCCGACCATCGCCGCCGACGACGCCGAGGTGATCCAGGCGTTGGTTTTCAGTAGCTGCGCCGGGTCGATCAGCCTCGGCAACTGGCTGTTGAGGCCGATGGCGAACATCGAATTGCCAAAACCCAGGCCGAAAGCGATCACCGGCAACAGCAACGCCTGCTGGCTCAGCGGCAGGATCAACAGCAGGCCAAGCAACGCCGCGCGCAGCAGATCGAAAGCGATCAACGGCACCCGGCCACTCCAGCGCCGATAGAAGCGCGTACCGATCAGACTGGCAAAAATCCCCCCGCCAACCCGACTGGCGAGGAACACCCCGACGCTCATGGCGCTGTTGCTTAGCAGGTAAACGTAAGTCGCCAGCGCGACCATGTTGAGGAAGGCGCCGAAATCGGAGATCAGCCGGGCGGTGATGATGAGGCGGGCGTTCACATTCAATCCTTGAGTGTGCGAGGGCTGACAAGATTCCCACACACATTTCAAGAACACCACAAATCCCTGTGGGAGCGGGCTTGCCCGCGAAGGCGGTGTGTCAGCCAACAAGGATGGCGGCTGATACGGCCCCTTCGCGAGCAAGCCCGCTCCCACAGGGGGATCTGCGGTGGTTCTGGAAATGTGGCAGGCACAAAAAACCCGGCCGAAGCCGGGTTTCTGTTCATGCGCTTACTGCATCCACGGTGGCGGAGGCGGTTCGTCGGACTTGCCTTTGGGCTCGTCATCCGCCGCACGGATCGCCTGCTTGCGCTCTTCGTCGAGCCGCGCCGCTTCGATCTCGCGCAACACACCGCCAACGTCAGCCAGATCTTCCGGATCGTCGAACTCACCGGTCAGCACGCTGTTGGGGTGCAAGGTGCCGGCTTCGTACAGCGCCCACATTTCTTTCGCGTAGCGGGTCTGCTTCAGCTCCGGGGCAAAGCGCCCGAAGTACGACGCCATGTTGCCCACATCGCGCTCGAGCATGCTGAACGCGTGGTTGTTACCAGCGGCATCCACCGCCTGCGGCAGGTCGATGATCACCGGGCCGGCCGGGGTCAGCAGCACGTTGAACTCCGAGAGGTCACCGTGCACCAGACCGGTACACAACATCAGCACGATCTGCGAGATCAGGAACGCGTGATACTCGCGGGCCTGATCCGGCTCCAGCACCACATCGTTCAGACGCGGGGCGGCATCGCCATATTCGTCGGCCACCAGCTCCATCAGCAGCACGCCATCCAGAAAGTCGTACGGCTTGGGCACTCGCACGCCGGCACCGGCCAGACGGAACAGCGCCGCGACTTCGGCGTTCTGCCAGGCGTCTTCGGTCTCTTTGCGACCGAATTTCGAACCCTTGGCCATCGCCCGGGCCTGCCGGCTGTTACGCACCTTGCGGCCTTCCTGATACTCGGCTGCCTGGCGGAAACTGCGTTTGTTCGCCTCCTTGTAAACCTTCGCGCAACGTAACTGGTTACCGCAGCGCACCACATAAACAGCTGCTTCTTTACCACTCATGAGTGGGCGCAGCACTTCGTCGACCAGACCGTCTTCGATCAGGGGTTCAATGCGTTTTGGAGTCTTCATCAGCTTTTATTGTGGGTCCTTTATTACCAAACACGCGAATGTCACTCGTTATACGGCAATCCTCGCGCTACGGGGAGGGGTTGCCGACCTGTGAACCCTGTGGATGCACACACTGTGCCGAAATAATCGAGCTTTGCCGATCATAGCCGAGCCCACCTTACTTGTAGCTATCGGCCGTCAAGGGCATTTGCGACAGAATCTGACATTGGCATTCATTTCCCCTGTGGGAGCGGGCTTGCTCGCGAAAGCGGTCTGTCAGACACAATGACGGCGCCTGACACGGCCCCTTCGCGAGCAAGCCCGCTCCCACAGGGGATTGTGCTCAACGTTCGATGATCGCGGTGACACCCTGGCCGCCAGCGGCGCAGATCGAAATCAGCCCCCTACCCTTGCCCGCCGCATCCAGCAGTTTTGCCAGGTTGGCGACAATCCGCCCGCCGGTCGCGGCAAACGGATGCCCCGCCGCCAACGAGCTGCCTTTCACATTCAGCCGGCTGCGGTCGATCGAACCCAGCGGTGCGTCCAGCCCCAAACGCGTCTTGCAGTATTCGGGGTCTTCCCAGGCCTTGAGCGTGCACAGCACCTGCGCGGCAAACGCTTCGTGAATTTCGTAGTAATCGAAGTCTTGCAGGGTCAACCCATTACGCGCCAGCAGGCGCGGCACTGCATATACCGGCGCCATCAACAGGCCTTCGGCGCCGTTGACGAAATCCACCGCCGCCGCCTCGCCATCGCGCAGGTAGGCGAGGATCGGCAGACCACGTTCTTTCGCCCATTCCTCGCTGCCCAGCAGCACCACTGAGGCGCCGTCGGTGAGTGGCGTGGAGTTGCCTGCCGTCAGCGTGCCCTTCGCGCTTTTTTCGAAAGCGGGTTTGAGCGTGGCGAGTTTTTCCAGGGTCAGGTCCGGGCGCAGGTTGTTGTCGCGGGTCAGGCCGAGGAAAGGCGTCATCAGATCGTTGTGCCAGCCTTCACTGTAGGACGCGGCGAGTTTGTGATGGCTTTCGAGGGCCAGTTGATCCTGCTCCTCACGGGGGATGTTCCAGGTCTGCGCCATCAGTTCGCAGTGCTGGCCCATCGACAGGCCGGTGCGCGGCTCGCCGTTACGCGGGAATTCCGGGATCAGGTGCCGCGGACGCAGTTGCAGAAAGGTTTTCAGCTTGTCGCCGGTGGTCTTGGCGCGGTTGGCCTGCAGAAGGATTTTGCGCAAGCCTTCGCTGACGCTGATCGGCGCGTCCGAGGTGGTGTCGACGCCACCGGCAATGCCGCAATCGATCTGGCCGAGGGCGATTTTGTTGGCCACCAGCAGCGCTGCCTCCAGCCCGGTGCCGCAGGCTTGCTGGATGTCATAGGCCGGGGTGGCCGGCGACAGCCGCGAGCCGAGAACGCACTCGCGGGTCAAATTCATATCCCGTGACAATTTAAGCACCGCACCGGCCACCACTTCGCCGATGCGCTGGCCGTGCAGGTTGTAGCGTTCGATCAGGCCTTCCAGGGCAGCAGTGAGCATCACCTGATTGCTGGCAGTGGCGTACGGCCCGTTGGAGCGGGCGAAAGGAATACGGTTACCACCGATGATGGCGACGCGGCGCAGCTGACTCATGAAAAGCTCCTTTTCCAAATGATCGAATTCACCTGAATCCTTTGTAGGAGTGAGCCTGTGGTGAGGGGATTCATCCCCGATGGGTCGCGCAGCGGCCCCCTCATTGCAATCGCTATACATTGCGACTGCTTCGCAGCCGATCGGGGATGAATCCCCTCGCCACAGGTCACTCCTACAAGGTTCAACGTTGTTTCTGAATTTGTGTTTGGCCACACAACCATCGGCGGCCAACTACTCTGCTGTTCTAGCGTAGGCCTTATTGCGTGGATCGAACGATTGATTGCCGTTGGTAGTCCACACTTTGAACCCCAACTTTTGGAGAGCGTTCCATGTCTGACCGCTATATCGACTTCGCCAACTCATCCATCGGCCACCGTCTGGTCGGGGCTTTGGGCCTGCCGTCGCCGGTGCGGCTGGAACGCTGGCAGGCCGGACGCCTGCGGCCGGTGGACGGTGCGCTGCTGATCGGCGGCGGGCCGCTGGCCGAGCGGGTCAATGCGTTCGCCAACCGCCTGACCGATGCGATCTACAGCTACGGCACTGAACCGTCGCTGGCCACCGCGTGGATTCCCGGGCACGGGCCGAAACTCAAGGCCGTGGTGTTCGACGCCAGCGACCTGCAGCACACCGACCAGCTCAAACAGCTGCGCGAGTTCTTCCAGCCGTTGATGAAAAACCTCGACAGCAGCGCGCACCTGGTGATCCTGGGCCGCGCCCCGGAAACCCTGCGCGATCCGTTTGCGTCCAGTGCACAGCGAGCGCTCGAAGGCTTTTCGCGTTCGCTGGCCAAGGAGCTGCGTAGCGGCGGCACGCTGCAACTGATCTATGTCGGTGACGGCGCTGAAGATCAGCTTGAGGGGCCGTTGCGGTTTTTCCTGTCACCGAAAAGTGCCTTTGTTTCCGGGCAGGTGATTCGCCTGAGCCCGTGCGCCACGCCGGTCACCGATTGGACCCGGCCATTGGCCGGACGCAAGGCGCTGGTCACCGGCGCGGCACGCGGGATCGGCGCCTCGATTGCCGAGACCCTCGCCCGCGATGGCGCCGAGGTGATTCTGCTCGACGTCCCCCCGGCCAAGACTGATCTGGAAGCCCTCGCCGCACGTCTTGGCGGCCGGGCGATCACCCTTGATATCTGCGCCGAAGATGCCGCCGCGCACCTGATCGAACAACTGCCGGACGGCCTCGACATTCTGGTGCACAACGCCGGGATCACCCGCGACAAGACCCTGGCCAACATGACCCCGGAATTCTGGGACGCGGTGCTGGCGGTCAACCTCAATGCCCCGCAAGTGCTGACCAAGGCGCTGCTCGACAGCGGCACCCTGCACGACAATGCGCGGGTGATTCTGCTGGCCTCGATCAGCGGCATCGCCGGCAATCGCGGGCAGACCAACTACGCCGCGAGCAAGGCCGGCCTGATCGGCCTGGCTCAGGCCTGGGCGCCAACGCTGCACGAACGCGGCATCAGCATCAACGCCGTGGCCCCGGGCTTCATCGAAACCCAGATGACCGCGCACATCCCGTTCGGCCTGCGTGAGGCCGGACGGCGCATGAGTTCGCTGGGCCAGGGCGGCTTGCCGCAAGACGTCGCCGAAGCCGTCGCGTGGCTGGCGCAACCGGGCACCGGCGCATTTACCGGCCAGGCGCTGCGGGTCTGTGGACAAAGTGTTCTGGGGGCATAGGCATGAGCATTGAATGGCAAACCCTCGACCGTGAACCGAGCCTGCCCGGCCTGTACGCGCGGGCCGCGACACGGCGCAAGATCACCGGCACCCGACTGCCAGAAAGCGGCTTGCGCTGCTGGGTCGATGTCGACCCGCAAAAACTGGCGGCCTATCGCAAGGTCTGCGGCTTTACCGATGACGGCCTGCTGCCGCCAACTTATCCACACATCCTCGCGTTCGCCCTGCAGATGCAATTGCTCACGGCGAAGGAGTTTCCATTCCCGCTGCTGGGGCTGATTCACCTGAGCAACCGCATTCGCGTGTTGCGGCCGATGGGCGGGATCAGCCGAGCACAAATCAGCGTCCGCGTGCATAACCTGCAGCCGCATCCCAAAGGCGCGACCTTCGAGGTTTTTACCAGCCTCGATGATCAACTCGGGCCGCTGTGGGAGGCGGAAAGCCAGATGCTCTGTCGCGGCGTGAAACTCGACGGCGAACCTGTCGAGCAACACTGGGAACCGTCCCAGGTGTTGACGCAAGTCGCGCAATGGAAAGCCCCGGCCGACATCGGTCGGCAATACGCCAAAGTCTCGGGCGACTACAACCCGATTCACTTGAGCGCGGCCAGCGCCAAACTGTTCGGTTTTCCCACGGCGATTGCTCACGGTCTGTGGAACAAGGCACGAACCCTCGCCGCACTGGCTGGTCATCTACCCAAGGCCAACCTTGAAATCGCCGTGCACTTTCGCAAACCGGTGCGCTTGCCCAGCGAGGTCTCATTGCTGGCGAGTGCGCCGGGATCCAGCGGCGAGTTGCGCCTGATCGGCAACGGCGATCTGGAACACATGGTCGGTCAGTGGCAACCGGTTGCCTGAGTATCCGCCCGGGCAAGCCTGTAAATTGTGTATATATCACTTAAGTTTTTCCGCGTTTGGCGCCGCACTCTGAAAAACTCCAGGCCTTGATTTTCAAGGCCTTTTTTTATGCGTCTATATCCTGGGTATTAGTCCTTAGGCACGGCGCGGCGCCTTATATATAAAGGCGTTAATACCAACTTGAGAATGGTGGAAAAGCACCGCGCGATCGAGATTGGCACCACGGACGAGGCATCACCGGCGACAGATCGGTGAGCCATCGAAAACGACGAATGTTGTTACAGGTGCAAGGAATCTCAATCATGAAAACTCAAGTGTGGTGCAAATCGGCAACAGCTCTGGCATTGATCCTCTCCCTTGGCCTCGCTGGCTGCAGCAGCGGCGGTGGCGGCCATCACAGCAGCTCCGGCAGCTCTTCGCCAGACAGCGCGACGTCGGGCACTGGTGGCACTAGTGGCACTGGCGGTAGCAGTGGCACTGGCGGTACTGGCGGCACCGATACCGCTGGCACAGGTGGTACCGGTGGCACTGGCGGTACCGGCACGACCAACCCGACCAATCCGACGAACCCGACCAATCCTACCAATCCGACAGACCCTACGGATCCAACCAACCCGACCAACCCGACTACCACCCCGCTGGTGACTACCACCCTGGTGCAGGATGTCGGCAACACCGTCGCGGGCGTCGGCAGTGGTGTCGGTCAGGTCGGCGACTCCTTGAGCACCGTTCCAGTCGTGGGCGGCGTTGTGCAAAGCGCAGTCAAAACCACAGGCAATGTGGTCACCACCCTGGGTGATGGCGTGGCCAACGGCATCGGCAAACTGGGCACGGTCGACAACGGTCTGGGCGTCACCGCAGCCTCGGTCGGCGGCGTGGTGTCAGATGTCGGTACTGGCGTCTCGGATCTGAGCAGCAAACTGGCGACCGCCACCGGCAGCGTCCCGGTTGTCGGCGGCGTGGTGACCAAAGTGGCACCGGTGCTCGATGGCGTCGGTGAAAAAGTCACCATGCTCGGCGACACCCTGAGCCTGGCCACCACCACCGGCCCACTCGGTTCAGTGACCAAAAGTGTCGGCAACGGTCTGGTGCCAGTGATTGCCATGGTTGAAAGCACCACCGACAAAGTCGGCGATGCAACCGGCCTCGGCGCTCCGCTCAATGGTGTCCTCGGCCAGGTCGGCGGCGCCGTCAAAGGCCTGGGTGGTCAAGTCACCGGTGCTGGCAGTGGCAACGCGTTGACCAACACCGTCGGCGGCGCCTTGACCAATGTCGGCACCACTGTCGGCAAGGCCGGGGGGCTGGTGGATAACGGCACCAGCACCGGTGGCGGATTGGGCGGTGGTCTCGGCGGCGGTCTGGGCGGTACCGGCTTGCTGCAAACGGTTGGCGGCGCCGTGGTCAACGTCGGTGCCGGTCTGAACGCCGGCAGCACCAACGGCGTGGTCAGCGCCGGCGGCGTCACGGCTGGCGGACTGGGCAACACCATCGCTTCGCTCAACACCGTACTCGGCGGCTCGGGCACGCCGATCACCGCCACCACCTCGCCACTGGCCACCGTCGGCGCCACCGTGGGTGCCGGGCTTAACCCAGTCACCAGTGCGGTCACCAGCGTCACTCAACAAGTCGGCGCCGCGACAGGTCTGGGCGCTCCGGTCGCCGGTCTCACCGGCCAGGTTGGCGGCGCCGTCAGCGGCATCGGCAACACCATCGCCGCCACCAACAACCCGGTCACTACCGCCGTGGGTGGTGTGGTCAGCAACGTCGGCGCTACCGTCGGTGCGGTCGGCGGACTGGTCAGCGGCGGCACCGCCACTGGAGGCACCGCAACCGGAGGCCTGGGCGGTGTACTCGGTGGTCTGACCGGCGCTCTTGGAGGCAACAAACGCTAAATTGCACCTGGCCGATTCGACGGCCGCACCTACAGCGCCTACGCTTGGTTGAGGGCGGAAGATTCCCACGAGTCTTCCGCTTTTTTCTTAGGAAAAATTCATCCCAGCGCTGTGATCTGACCATGGAGTGTCCTATGCGCGTAATGGCATCCCTGCTGTTCCTCAGTCTCAGTTCCGCCGCCCTCGCCGACACCCTGCCCAGTTTTCTCAACAGCAACGAAACCACGCGTAACCTGCCCGTGCCGAACCTGCCGGCAGATGCTTATCGCCCCGCCGCCACGCCCCTGCAAGTACCCGACCCCGGCGCGGCCACGGCGCAGCCGCTGTTGATGGAGACCAAAATCAACCTGAAAACCGTGCAGATCGAAGGCGGCACGATTTACCCGCTCAATGAGCTGGCCGAAGTCTACAAACCCCTGATCGGCCATCAGACCAGCCTCGCCGACCTGATCGAAGCCACACGCGACATCACGCGGCGCTACCAGAAGGACGGCTATCTGCTGTCCTATGCCTTCCTGCCGCAACAGCGTTTCGACGACGGCGTAGCCCGAGTGGTGCTGGTCGAAGGTTATGTGCGCGATGTGCAGGTGCAGGGCGATGTCGGCCGGGTCAAAGGCCTGCTCGACGAACTGGCAGCAAAAATCCAGGCCGAACGCCCGCTGACCCGCAAGACCTTCGAACGCTACACCACCCTGATGACCCGCATCCCCGGCGTGACTATCCAGGCGCAAGTGCCGCCGCCGGGCACCACCGACGGCGCAACGACGCTGGTGGCCCAGGCCAGCCGCAAACCGTTCACCAGCACCATGAGCACCACCGAAGACAACCGCAACGGCACGCAGGCATTGCTGGGGGTCAGCAGCAACTCGCAGACGGCCATGGGCGAGCAGCTGACCCTGAGCGGGCTGTTTCCCCCGGGCGACGATCACGAGCGCTACTACCGTGTGGACTACAACCAGTTTCTCAACAGTGAAGGCACGCAACTGAGCCTGTTTGCCTCACGCTACCGGGCCGATCCGGGCACCAATGTGCTCACCAGCGACGGCTTCGAACTCAAGCCGCACAAGGAGGACGATCGTTACTCTATAGGCGTCAGCCACCCGTTCATTGCCGCCTCCAACGAGCTGCTTAACGCGGGAGCGCGGCTCTATGCAGTGGATGATAAAAACCGCTACAACGTGGTCGGCTATCCGATCAGCATCGAAGAGCGCACCAACGTGCGCGCCCTCGCATTCGAGGGTGACTGGCGCAAGAGCGATGCCCGGCAATTGCGGATTCTCAGCGGCGGTGTGTATCAAGGTCTGGACAGCATGGGCGCGCATTCCAACAACCCGGCGCTGGACCTGAACTTCCTGCGCCTGCGCCTCTCCGGGGTGCAAAGCGACAAGTTCTTCGACAACTGGCAAGGCGTGCTGTCGGCCGCGCTGTACTGGAGTGATGACACCCTGCCTGACAGCGAACGCGCGGTGTTCGGCGGGCAGAATTTCGGCCGTGGCTACCCGGACGATCAGGCATCGGGCGACAAGGGCTGGGGCGCGGCTTACGAGGTCAACTACAGCTTCAATCGCGACGGCAACTGGGTGCGCATCCTGCAGCCGTACGTGGTGCTGGACCGTTCGAAAACCTGGTTCAACAAGCTGGCGGTGCAGAGCAATGACCTGTCATCGGCAGCAGTAGGCCTGCGTTTCGGCGATGCCAAGTACTACAACATTGCGTTGGAGGCCGCCAAGCCGATGTCCGATGAAGCGCTGGATACGTTCAATCGTCGGGCGCGTTACAGCATCAGTTTCAGCTATCAACTGTAGGGTGTCAGATCAAACAACTGAGCAGGCAGACCGCTTTCGCGAGCAAGCCCGCTCCCACATTGGAATGCACATCCCTGTGGGAGCGGGCTTGCTCTCACATTGCAGCGCACATCCCTGTGGGAGCGGGCTTGCTCGCGAAAGCGGTGGATCAGTCAGCATTTTTGCCGACTGACACTACGCCTTCGCGAGCAGGCTCGCTCCCACAGGTTTTACCCGATGTGGATCAGAACGCGTAACGCACCTTCGCGGTGAAACTGTCGGAGTCGAAACCGCTGGAGGTCAGATAGTTGTAAGAGCCACCGACGCTCCACGCGCCCATGCGGTAGTTGGCGCCCAGGCCCAGTTCATAGCTGTCACGCACCGGAGTGGTACCGCGGCTGACGGACGACTCGCCCCCCAGCACGAAGGCCGATGTGGTGCTGACCTTGTCACCGATGAAGTCATGCCAGGCCATCAGCTTCGCTTCCGGTTCCAGGCTGCCGCTGCCGACATCGAATGCCGCCGCCAGACGTGCACCGACGCCCATCTCACCGACTTCATAACGCTGACTGCCGACATTCAGCGACGCCGAGCTGCCCTTCTCGCGATACGCATCCATGCCGACATTGGCATAGCGCGCGCCGACCTGAGGCTCCAGCACCACATCAGGCATCAGCCGCAGGCTGTACCCGGCCAGTGCGCTCACGCCGAATACATCACTGTCGTAATCAGCCTTGGCCTGAGTGCCAGCGATATAACGTTTGGATTCGTTATCGTTCCAGCCGTACATCAGCGACGAGTCGACGAACCAGTTGTCATGCACCCAGTTGCTGTACAGCGTCAGCGCATGCCCGGTGACCTTGGTCTTGTTGCCGAGATCGGATTTCACATCGGTATCGAGGTAGCTGTAAGCCAGACCCAGTGTGGTATCGGCATTCAACTGACCATCGGCACCGACCGCGATCCCGTGGCTGTCGGCGTCATAACCGGCGACACCGCGACGCTCGTCCTGATTGGCATCGCTGCTCAAGGCTTGCAGCCATACGCCTTTTTCCGGGGCGCCGGTGGCTGAGCGTGCGCGACTGGAGCGATCATTGATCACGCCCGAGACCAGCGTCTGACTGTTGGTCGCCGCGTGCAGTACACCACGGCTGACATCCGGGCTGAGGGTTTCACTCAGGCGCGCCAGTTCGGCATCGGTGCCAGCGTTGGCGAATGCCTGGAACACCGGATCCTGTTCATCGAGGCGTGCCAGCAGTCCTGGCACATGCCCGACCGCCGTCGCCGCGTTATCACTGCCGCCGACTGCCAGGGTGTTCTCGGCCAGCACCTCGCTCGACTTGGTCGTCACCACACTGGTGATGTCATTACCGACCACACCGAAACTCTTCACATCCAGCAGCGCGGAGGTCGAGGTCACGGTCAGGTTGTTGCCACCGACCAGATTCCCCGAGCTGATCAGGGTGTAACGCGTTCCACCGGGGCTCACGCGAAAATCACTGGAGCGCGCCAGCAGACGCAGTTGCGCGCCCGGAGCGATATCGGTGGTGCCGGTGACTTTCAGCACAGGCAGCGCCGGGTTGGTGTCATTGCCCAGGTACATCTCCAGCACCGAGTTCGACTCTTCCATATCGAAGTCGCCGATGAAGGTGGTGTGCGGCTTCATCAGGGTCAGCGTGCCCTCTTCGATAGTGACGTAGCCGGAGCGGATGGTCGAACCGTCGAAAGTCGCATCACCGTCGACCAGTACTCCAGACAGGCCGAGCAGGTCACCCTTCACCGCGCCGCCATAGAAATAAAAGTAGCTCGCGCCGTCATCGACCTGGATCGCCGCCTTGCCACCCTCGATCAACCCGTTCATTTGATAGATGCTGAAAGGCAGGGCGCCACTGGCCTGGCCGCTGACATGCACACCGATGTCCTCGCCGGAGATGGTTCCGCCGTTCCACAGCGCGGTGGAATTGGCGCTCGCCGGAGCGCTGAACTTGACCCCCTCGAACACCAATGCCTGGGCATTGGCACCGGTCGCACGGATAGTCCCGGTGTTGTTGACCGACTGGCTCAGCGTCGCGCCATCGAGCAATACGCCCAATGCATCGGTACCGCTTGCGTTGATGGTGCCTCGGTTGCTGAGCCCGGTCATGCTGGTGTGCACCAGCAGCAGGCCACTGGCGGTCTGGCCGCTGACGTCGATGCTGCCACTGTTGACCAACGAATCGCCCAGCGTGCTGCCGAGATCGGAAATACCGCTGGAGGTGCCAGCGTCGGCCAGACCGTGAACTGAAATAGAGCCTTCGTTGAGCAGCGCGCCGGCGATTTTGGTCGGTACCACTCCAGCGGTCCCCAGACTGATCCCGGTGCCGAACCTGGCGCCGTCAACCCGGATATTGCCGGTGTTGCGCAGTTGATCCGCCGTCACCCCCGAGAGCTGTGCGCCGTAGGTCGTACTCACCTGGGAAACAGGAGCGATATTGCCGTTACCGCTCAGAGTGATCAGCCCCCAGTTCTGCAGATTACTGGTCAGCGGGCCGCCACTCAGGTCGTGGTTCAGGCTCGCGCCGGCGGCGATAGCCATAGTGGTGTGCAAAGCGGCGGCGGCGGAGATGGAGAGCGCCAGGACAGAGCGGCGCAGGCATACGATAGTCACGCGAGATTCCCTTCCAAAACATGAGAAACAGTTTCAGCAGGGTTCGTTACATGATTCAGGCATCCCTACCGTCCCACCAAGTCGTCCTGGTTCGGGCGCGGGGAATGTACATGAGCCATCATTTTGATACCACAAAAAAGTCAAAGTGATGGCGTCAATTTTCAAGACAATCCATCCAGTATCCGCTCAGGCCGCATCTCCTGCGCGCTTGAGCGTTGCGATCAACCTAGTTCTTGGTCTCGATCTTGCCGCCCGCATCCGGGTCGTAAAAATCCGGAATCTCGTATTTGTATTTCTTCAACCAGCGTTGCAGCGCCAGCTCCCGCTCCGCCGCCGTGGCGGTTTGCGGCTTGGGCGAGGCTGCCTGGTTGCGACTTTGCAGCACCAGCCAGCCTTCGGTTTCCTGTTGCTGCGCCGAGGCCGGGCCGGCGTCGATCGCCTGGGCGGCGAACGGCAGGCTGAGCAGGGCCAGGCAATAAACACTGTGCAAGGTGTTCATGGTCATCTCCCGGAGTGTCACTTGAGCGTCGACGGTTGTGGGTCAGCCACCACCGCTACTTGATTACCAACCGCGGTCGGGGCCTTGGCCGGCACCTTGAGTTTTTCCGCGCGGGCCTGGGCGTCGGCGAACTGCTCCGGCGTCAGGTGCGCGCGGCTGACGATTTCGGCTGCTTGCTGCCAGTTGTTCTGGTACAGCAGCAAGCTCACCAAATTCAGCGTGGCCAGTTGATCGTTCTGCTTGAGTTCGATGGCCGTCAGGAACTCGAAACGCGCATCTTCAAGACGCAACTGGTTGAGGTAGACCACGCCGAGGTCGTTGCGGATTTTTTCATTGGTCGGCGCCAGACGCACCGCGCGTTGCAAGTGCGCCTGAGCCTGGCCATTGTCGCCACGGGCGGCATAGATCTGCCCCAGGCCGTGTTCGGCGTCCGCCGTGAGGCAAGTACCGAGTAGCCCGCGATACAGCGGCTCGGCTTCATTGCGCCCGAGCAAGCGATACACCCTGGCCTTGCGCAGGCGGACCTCGACCAGTTTGTCGGGCAGGCTTTGCAGGTTGGCCAGGCTGGCGTGCAGTTTGCCGTCGTTGGCCAGATCGTCCGCCAGGTTCAGCGCCAGTTCCTGTTCGGAATCGAGTTTGCTGCAACTGGTCGGTGCGAGCATCGCCGACCACGGCGCCTGACCGTCGGTGGCGCAACCACCGAGCAACAACAAACTTGCCAAGACAATCAGTGCTTTCATCAAACGCTCTCCATGAGCCAACGTCAGTTTGCAAACGCCCGGGTAATTGCGGTGAACCCCGGGCCGGCCAGTACGATCAGCAAGGCAGGAAACAGAAACAGCATCATCACCACCGACATCTTCGCCGACATCTTCGAGATGTATTCCTGCAGTCGGGTGAGGCGGCGGTCGTCGAGTAATTGTTTGAGCGCCAGCAGCGATTTCATTGCCCCGCCACCCTGCTGAATCAGTTGCTGCAGGATCACGCAGGTGTCGGTGAACTCATCGACCGCCAGCATCACCGAGGTCTTGTTCAACTCCTGTCCCAGCTCCAGTCCCGAGTCGACCCGGGCCAGAATCAGGCGCAGTTCGCGGGTCAGTTCCGGCAGCAGTTTCTGCCCTTCGGTGCTGAGCACGCGCAAGGCTTGTTCAACCGCCATGCCCGACTCGAAGAGGATGCGCAGCAGCGGAATGAACGTGGAGATTTCCACGGCGATGGTTTTCTGCCGACGCCCGGCGGCGTAAGCCAGCAGCCGCTTGGGCAACAGGTAACCGGCGCCGGTGGCGAGCATCGGCACGATCCAGCGGTTGGCGGCGTGCGGAAAAAATACTTCCTGGAGAAAGATCGCCAACCCAAGCGCCAGCAGCGGCGTGCCGATCTGGCAGGCGGCGAACAGCGAGCGCTCACTGGCGCGGCGCCAGCCGAGGCGACTGAGCAGGGTCTGGGTTTCGCTGTCGATGCTCACCGAGCGCTGACCGAACCTGCTGTTACCCAGAGCCCGCAGCCAGTTACCGAAACGGTTCTCGCGCACCAGATGCCCCTGCAAACGCTGGTTGACCTGGCGCACCCGGCGGCGCTCGGTCAGCAGGTGATTGACCACCAGCAACAGCGCGCCGAGCAGCAGCATCAGAGCGGCGAGATAGACCATTTCAAATACTCCGCAACATGCGCCACAGCGCCAGGCAACCGGTCACTTGCAACACCACGGCGATGATCAACATGGTCCGACCACCGGAGTCGTGCCACATGCCGAGCATGTAGCCGGGGTTGGTCAGCATGAAGTAGCTCACCAGAATCACCGGCAGCGAACCCAGCACCCACGCGGTCATGCGTGTTTCGCCAGTCAGTGCGCGCAGTTGCCGGGCGCCCTGGTCACGTTCGCGGATCAGCTTGATCAGGTTCTCCAACAGCTCGCTGGCATTGCCGCCGTAGCGATGATTGACCTTGAGGCCGAGGGCAAACATGCGCAGTTCGTCCTGTTCGTAGAGTTCGGCGAAATCGCTGACCGCATCCGGCAGATTGACCCCCAGTTGCACGTTGCGCTGCACCCGGCCCATGGCTTTTTTCAGCGGATCCTCGCTCGATTCGATGCCGCCCATGACGGCGTCGCTCAAGGTGCGGCCGGACTTGAGACTGCGCACGGTGTAGTCGAGCAGCTGCGGCAACTGCTCGATCATGCGTTTGATCCGCCGGTGATACAGCCAGGAAATGTACAGGCGCAGGATCAGCGGCGGCGCCAGCAGCATCGCCAGCAAACCGATCCAGTCCGCCAATAGATAACCCAGGACAATCGCCACGCCCCACAGGGTCATCCACAGCCCGAAACGCTCGCTGGGACGGCCAAGCCCGGCGCGCAAAAACATCCGTTCAAGCCCGACCCAGGTCGGCTTCTGCGCGGCCAGTTGCGGCTGCCCCGCCGCGAGACGATTGAGAACCCGTTCGTTGCTGGTCTTGTGGATACCGTGCACGAACAGCCAGATCGATAGCCCGAGCAGGATCAGACACAGAAGGATGAGAATGGCCGGTCCGATCATGATGCAAGTCCCATGCGGTCAGCCCAGGTGGGTCTCGTGGCGCAACTTGTCGCCCGCCGGATTGACCGCTTCGCGCAGGAAGCCGAAACCAGTGCGCCGATCAAGGCGAAACAAGGTGTTGGTGACGTAGACGTCTTCACGGATGCCGACCACTTCCACCACCTCGCTGACACAGCGGCGGCCGTCGGGCATGCGAGTCAGCTGGATGATCACATCGAGGGCGGCGCAGATCATCTGGCGCAAGGTGCGCTCGGCGATCGAGCGACCGGTCAGCCCCACCAGCGTCTCCAACCGCAGCAACGCATCCTGGGCATTGTTGGCGTGTACGGTGCTCATCGAGCCGTCGTGACCGGTGTTCATCGCGGTCAGCACATCGACCACCTCGACTCCACGAATCTCGCCAAGGATGATCCGGTCGGGGCGCATGCGCAGGGCGTTGCGGATCAGGTCGCTGGCCTTGACTTCGCCGTGGCCCTCGGCATTCGGCGGACGGGTTTCCAGGCGCACAACATGCGGGTGGCTGAGCTGCAATTCGGCGACGTCTTCGATGGTCACCAGACGTTCGTGGGGGTTGATCAATTGGCTGAGGATGTTCAGCAGCGTGGTTTTGCCGGTGCCGGTACCGCCGCTGATCAGCACGTTACAACGCTTGCCGACCGCCTCCTGAAGGAACTCGAAAATCGCCAGATCGATGGTCTGCATCGCCATCAGATCACTGCTTTTGAGCATGTCCTTGCGAAACTTTCGAATCGACAGGCAGGGGCCGTCGAGCGCGATCGGCGGGATGATCGCGTTGACCCGGCTGCCGTCCGGCAGACGTGCATCGACCATCGGCGAAGACTCGTCGAGACGCCGCCCGAGTGGCGCGAGAATCCGTTGCATGACCCGCTCGACGTGGTGCGCGTCGATAAAACGCAGGTCACTTTGATGCAGCACGCCATCGCGTTCGATGAATACCCGGTGCGGACCGTTGACCAGAATCTCGGTCACTGACTGATCGCGCAGCAGTACTTCCAGCGGACCGAAACCGGTGAGTTCATCGACGATTTCTTCGGCCAGCCGCTCCATCTCGTAACGGGAAATCGCCAGGTGCAGGCGGGCGATGTATTCGGCGACCTTGTCAGTGACAAACTGCGCCAGCAATTGGCGCGAGCCCTCCAGCAGGTTTTTCCCCGACTCTTCGATGGCGTCGATGATGTAGCGGTGCAGGACCAGTTTCAGGCCTTCGTGATCGGTATTGCCGGTCGCGCCGCGCTGCACCGCGCCGAACAGTTTTTCCGCGCTCATGAGGTGCCTCGCAAGCGGTCGAACCAGGTGACTTTGGGTTTGGCCAGGCCTTCGGAGCGCTTGGCCAGACGCTCACCGAGAGCACGCAGGCTTTGCGTGAGTTTTTCCCGCGGGGCCAGTTCGAACAGGCTGACGCCCTGATTCTTGGCGTTCAGGCGCACTTCGGCATTGGCCGCCAATACCGCGATCACTTCGAGGTTGAAGGTTTTGCCCAGGGTTTCAGCATCCGGGGCCACGCTGCCCAGATAGCCGTCCACCAGTAAACGCGCGTGGTCGAGCTTCATGCCCTTCTCGCGCCACAAGTTGAGTACAGCGAGGTTGCGCCGGCAATTGAGCACGTTCTGATCGGTGTACCAGATCAGCTTGTCGCAGTGGCTGACAAAGGTGCGCAAGGCTTCACTGTCGGATTGCCCGGTAAGGTTCACGACGATGTGCTGGAAGTGTTGGCGCAAGGCGCTGAGCAACATGTACAGCTCGGCGGCACTGGTGTTTTCCAGCGGCTCGTCGCTGCTGGCATACGCCAGAATCCGCAGCCCCGCTTCAGCGCTGGTGAAGGCACTGTCGATCAGGGTCGCGTCGAGCCTGCGCAAGTGACGCAAGGCATCGCCGAAGTGGAACGAGCTCTCGAGCCCGAGCAGCGCCAGGCTGTCACCGCGCGGCAGGCCCAGATCCAGCAGCAAGGTCTGCTGTCCGCTCTTTTGCACCACCTGCGCCATATGGTTGGCCAGCAGCGCGCCATCCGAATAGCTCTGCGTGCCGTACAACACCGTAAGGCCGCCAAGCTGGGTGTTGGCCGCCACGGGGGGCAGACGTTTGTTCAGGCGCCGCACCAGCCCCGCGACCTCACTGGCCCGCGAACCGTAGGCGACGAAATCCCGGGCGCCGGCACGCATGGCGTTGAGCACCAGTTGGTTGTCCATGCCGTCGCCGAGCGCAACGATGGCAAGCATCGGTTTGGCTTCCAGCGCGCCTTCGATCAACGCACTCTGCGCCACCACATGGTCGCGATCGAGGCCGACGAACACCAGGCTGGCGAAGGTGACATCGACCAGCGCCAGCAACTCGTCCAGGCTCCCGGCCCCGGCGCTCACCACTTGGCCCAGCGGCGCGAGTGCGCCTTGCAGCCACTCCAGATCGGTGCTGTTACGGGTGATCGCCAGAAAGGTCTGGCTGAGGTTCTGGTTCATTGGGACAGCCCACTGCGTTTGTCGAAGTTGCCGTTTTCGAGGAAGAACATGCGGTAGAAATTCGGATCGTAGTTGCGCAGTTTTTCCCCCGGCAGCGATGGCAGTTTCGCGTCCGCCGCCATTGGCTGCACCAGGTGCGGGGTGACAATCATCAGCAGTTCGCGCTCTTCGCGTCTGATCTGCGAGCCTTTGAAAAAGGCGCCGAGCACCGGAATATCACCCAGCCCCGGAAACTTGTTCACCTGCGAACTGTTGGTGGTGCTGATCAGGCCGCTGATCACGAAGCTTTCGCCATCAGCCAGCGAGACGCTGGTGTCGGTACGGCGGATGGTCAGGGCCGGCACGGTGGTGCCGGCTATCTGCACAGCGTTGCTCAAATCCAGTTCGCTGACTTCCGGTGCGACTTTCAGCGCGATGCGGTCGTGGCTGATCACGGTCGGGGTCAGGGTCAGGCGGATACCGAACTCCTTGTACTCGATCGACACGTTGTCGCTGCCGGCGCTGGGCACCGGAATCGGGATTTCACCACCGGCCAGAAAACTTGCGCTCTGCCCGCTCAACGCCACCAGGCTGGGGCGCGCGAGGGTGTAGGCGAAACCGCTGGTTTCCAGCGCGTTGATGATCGCCATGGTCTTGCCGCCGATCCACGAAAAATTGAACAGGCCGTTATCCACCGGCAGTCTCGGCGTCGGCACGCCATCGATTGGCGGCAACGTACCGGGCGAACCAAACAGGAAATTGCCCCGTGTACCGATTAGCGAAGCGGTGGCTTCCTTGAGTTTGGTGCGGCTGACTTCGACGAAACGAATGTCGGTCTGCACTTGCGAGGGCAGCATCGGATCATCGGAAGGCATTCTGCTGGCGCTGGTCAGTGCGGCAGTGGCACTGCCCTTGACGAACACCATGCTCTGGCGCGGCTCACTGGAGCACGACGTCCAGACCATCAGGCTGGTG
Organism: Pseudomonas fluorescens; assembly: GCF_004683905.1. Classification (NCBI taxonomy): domain Bacteria; kingdom Pseudomonadati; phylum Pseudomonadota; class Gammaproteobacteria; order Pseudomonadales; family Pseudomonadaceae; genus Pseudomonas; species Pseudomonas fluorescens. The sequence goes on along the minus strand of NZ_CP038438.1, from coordinate 757,884 downwards.
GCGCCGGGGGCCACGCCGGTGAGTAGAAACGAGGCGCTGCCGGTGTCGTGCACATCAGCGATCTTCGGGTCGCCGATGGCCACGCGGGTGATTGCCACGGGCGACTGGATGTCCTGCTGGAAGCCTTCGCCGATCTCGATCACCGGCGGCATACGGCCGAGTGCCGAGCAATTGCCGGTGGCCGCGACGGCGGCGTTGATCGACAGTCCCATCAGTATCAAGGCCCGGACGACAGGTGTTAATAGCGGCCTGAATCGACTCTGCATGCACGTGGATCCTTGCTCAGTCATGGGGCTTGTTGGGAAAGCTGATTGCCGCGGATCACTTCCATCGGCCGCGCACCGCCATGGCCGCCAGCGGCCGGCGCTTTTGGCGCGGCACCGAGGGCCAGTTGCGTGAACTGGAAGAGTTGGCTGTTGGCATTATCCACGTGCACCGGTGACCGGGTTTCACCGGCCCAGTACCTGGCCAGACGCTGTTCTTCGCTGCTGCGCACGGCCAGGCGCAACGTGCCGACCTGAGTGGCGAGCATCATCCGGCTGAGCAATTGTTCGGGCACCGCCAGCACCACGGTGCGTGCAGCGATCCGGCGTTGATCCTGTTTGAGTTTTTCGTCGGCGCTCAAGGCCGGGTTGGCGGGTTGGCCGTCATTGGTCAGACCGTATTGCTCACCGACACCGAGCACGCGCATGGCTGGAACCACGATCTGCGCCGACTGCTGCAGATTGCTTGCGTCCTGACGCAGGTAGAGCAGCACATCAACGTAGTCGCCGGGAATCAGTTGCCCGGCGGCGCCGATCACTTCGTCCACGGCCACGGTCAGCGCACGCTCATCACTGTGAATCATCCGCGCCAGTGAGCCACCGGCCTGAAAGCTTTCGTCGTTGAGCCAGGTGCCTGCGCTCAAGTGCCGCCACGGCGTGCGACCCACCGCTTGCTCGACACTGGAAAGGCTGCCGGCTGGAGCACTGCGCAGTTTCTCCACCGCCACATCGGCAGCCGTGAGCGGCGTGAACGGCGGCACATCGTGCAACAGCACGACCACTGGCTGGCGGGTCTGATCTTCGGCGGCGGCCACGGTTTTTTCCATGGCGACTGCCGGGGCGGCAGGCACTTGGGCAACGGGAGCCGGTTGCCGACTGAGCATCAGGCCCCAGTAGCCGACGACGATTGCCCCCAGCAGCAGAACGGCTGCAAGACCCATGGTGACGCGACTGTTCATGACGGCTCTCCCTTTCCTCACTGCACCGACAGCCTGTACTTCCTGCCGAGAGAATTTTTCGCGATCAGGCAGCTATGAACATGCAACGATTTCGCTATTTCCAAGCTAGCTGATCCGAGCCAAAACGCCATTTCTGACAGGAAAATAACTCACTAAAGTATGAGTCCTGGCCAATTAACTGTAGGGTTTGGCTCGACTAACGTTCTGGTTAATCCTTTGTGATTAATCCGTTCTTACAGTTGTTGAGCAGGGGTTTGTTGACAATGCTCTGATAGCACGGTGAAAGCATGCCGCTGTAGCGTTGGATCGGCGCCAGAGGCGCAAAGGAGTGGACGTATGATTCTCGAATATCTGCTAGCCAGGGCCCGTCTGTTTCTCAAAAGCGAGGAAGGGGCGTCGGCAATCGAGTACGCAATCGTGGTGGCAATGGTGGCCGTGGTCGTCGTGGTGTTCGTGACACCTGTCGGCAACAAGGTACTGGCGATTTTCAACTCAGTTCTGACCAGTCTCGGCGGAACGGCGCAGGTCCGGCCTACGCCTTGATCCCCCCCGCTCGCCCCCTTTCAATGCCCGCGCGGGTGAGCAATCGCGCGTCCGGGCGTTGACGAGGCAAGTGAATTTCCAGCGTGCGGCCAAGGGCTGACGCAAAGGAGAATGCTCATGGTGGTTGAATATCTGTTGATGCGTGCGCGGGCCTTTCTGACCAGTACTGAAGGCGCGTCGGCCATCGAGTACGCGATTGTGGTGGCAATGGTGGCGGTAGTGGTCGTGGTGTTCGTGACACCGGTTGGTGCCAAGGTGCTGGCGATTTTCAACAGCGTGCTGGTATCCCTTGGCGGCACTGCACAAACCGCTCCGGTACAAACCCCCTGATGTGAGTCGCGTCCGGCGAATGTCGCGCTACACTCGATCTCACTTCCAGCTTTTCAGGGACTGCCCATGACTGCCTCCTCGCTCCCCCGCCAACAGTTGCTTCTGGTTGACGACGAAGAGGACGCGTTGCTTGAGCTGGCCGAGTTACTGGAGGGCGAGGGCTTTGTCTGCCACACCGCCACCTCGGTGAAACTCGCCCTGCATCACCTCACCCGCCATCCGGATATCGCGCTGGTGATCACCGATCTGCGCATGCCGGAGGAGTCCGGCATGTCGCTGATCAAACGCCTGCGCGAGCACACTTCACGCCAGCATCTTCCAGTGATCGTGACCTCCGGACATGCCGACATGGAGGACGTCAGCGACATGCTGCGTCTGCAGGTGCTGGATCTGTTTCGCAAGCCGATCTACCACGTGCGCCTGTTGGAAACCCTGGACAATCTGTTCCCCAAACCCAAGACGCAAGCCGGATAATCGCTCAAGGTATTTTTGGCAGAATTGACTGCCTGCCCGCGAAGGGCAGGCAAGCGGGATCAGTGTGCGGTCACACGCTGACGGGCGGCCGAGGCACTGGGCGATAGCGCCAATGCCAACTGGGTGCGGTTGTGCATATGGGTCAGGCGCAAGACCTGCGAGACATACAATTTCACGGTGTTTTCGGTGATGCCCAACTCGCAGGCGATCTGATAGTTGGTCTGCCCTTTGCCCACCAGCCGCGCCACATCCAGTTGCCGTGGTGACAGCTGATTGAAGATCGCCGGAATCTCCTGCTCGGCTTCGGCGCCGTCGCCGCCGAGCATGTCTTTGACCACCGCCGCCGGATTGCGCCGGACCTTGTCCAGATCCTGGTAGAGATCGTCGATGGATTCCGAGAGAAACTGCAGCTTCTGGTTCAGGTGTCCCAACTGGACATTCTTGTGCCGCTCTTGCAGGGCCGCTTCCTGACGTTTCACGCCTTCGAGCAGTTCATCCAGCTGGATCGGCTTCTGGTAGTAGTCGGCAATCCCGGCACGCAGGGCCTTGATCACGTCCTGTTTGTCGGCGCGCCCCGTGAGCATGATCGCTTCGAACACCCGGTGTTTGCCGCTGATGCGTTGCAGCTCCTGCACCAGTTGGATGCCATCCATGTCCGGCATATGCAGGTCGCTCAGCACCAGACCGATTTCGGCGTCTTCACTGAAACGCTCGATCGCCTGAGTGCTGGATTCACACGGCACACAGCGGTACCCGCTGCTTTCGAGAAACTCGCACAATTCTTCGACGATCAACGGTTGATCATCGACCACGAGCACTTTTACCGCCGACGTAAGCTTGTTCACGAACCACTCCATTGCTCGGGCCAAAGCTGACTTTTTCTGCACTTTGGCGATGTAACCACCTCATTTGAAAGTAGACGCACTTTCCGACTATGTACATAGGACTAGTGGCATCTGGCGACTAATGGATCCAATGTATCGAAGCCAATACACCTGCCAGCACGAACGGTGCAAATGGCAGCTTTTTTGACGCTCCTGGCTCTAAATATCGAAGACGTTCTCTAAGCCATTGACTCATATGAAGCCAGACTCTTGGCGCAACGAGCAGCCACAGCAGACTGGCGATACCAGCGCCGATAAACGCACAAAGAATGAATAAACCGTTCGTCGCAAGGCCCATGGCTGTCATTAATTTCACATCGCCTGCGCCCATCCGGCCCATGAAATACCCAGGAACAGTCAACATCAGGGCGATCGCGGCGGCCCACCATCCCTGCTGCGCATCGGCTCCGAACCAGGTGGTGCCAGTCGCCAGCAAATGGATCAGCGCCAGCGCTCCTGCACCGAACGTCAGCACATTGGCGATACGCCGTTGCCGGGCATCCTGGGCGGCGCACAGGGCCAGCCAGATCAGGAGAACTAAACTCTGCATCCGGTTAAATCCATCCGATTTTGCTGAATGATTCTATGCTGATACTACGCAGTGAAAGTCAGGGTAGACGCACTCATGAAAACCGGCTTCGCAAAATCACAGGCAGGCGCAGTGGCGATCGAATTCGCCTTGGTATTCGTGATTTTTTTCGCCGTGTTCTACGCGCTGGTCAGTTACAGCCTGCCGTTTGTATTGATGCAGACTTTCAACGAGGCGACATCTGAAGCGGTGCGCCGCAGCGTCGCAGTCGACCCCAACACTCCCGGTTATGCTTCCGTGGTGGTGAGCACTGCCAACACCGCGTTGACCCAACAGTTGCAGTGGGTGCCATCCGCGCTGAACCTGGTGGTCGGCGTCGATACCTCGGCGGTGTATGACGCCACTCAAGGTACGCTGACGGTCAGAGTCGATTACCCCACCAGCAAGCTCAATCAGGTCATTCCATTTCTGGTGCTGCCGGGCGTGGGTGCAGTGCCGAGTCTGCCCGCCACCCTCTCCGCCGCGTCGAGCCTGAAATTTTGACCGCCGGCGACAATCTGTTCGGACGCCTGCTCAAGCGCGCGCCACCGCCGGCCAACGAACTGCCCGATCATCTCGGCGCACCGCCGCTGGGCCTGCACCTGCAACTGAACCACGACGGCGGCGTATTGCAGATCGCCGGGCCGTTGCGCCACCAACTCGCGCAACAGCCACTCCACGACTCGCCGCTGCCGTTGTCGGCTTATTTACTCGCGCACAGTACGTTGGCAATTGAAGGCCGCCCGCAGGACTGGCAAGGGCAAATACTCGATCTGGATTTTCCCGGCCTCAGCGATCAGACCCTGCACCTGCGCGGTTGGGTACAGCCTTCGGCCGACGGCTGGATGCTGCAACTGATGGACATCGGCGACCTGCTGCTGGAGCGCCAGCAGTCGCGCAACCGTGAAGCCAGTCAGGCACTTGCCGGACAGATCAGCGAACACCTGCGCGTCTGTAGCCTGACGCGTTTGCCGCTGGTGCTCAGCGAGCAACTGCAGGCCATCGCCCAGCGCTGGCATATCCCGTGTCTGGCTCTCGCCCTGCTCGACGAACAGGAGCAGGGCTGGCAGATCTACGAGCAATATCGCGCCCACGACGCGCCGTTGCTGTGGCAGGACGGCCAACGTCTGGGCACGCCGCTCGACAGCCTCAACGGCAGCGCGCCGCAACGCCTCGGCGCCCATCATGGCTTGTACGACCACGCGCGGGTGGAGGCCACGTTCGGCAACGCCGACGGGTTCGCCGTGCCCTACAGCGATGATCGAGGGGTGGTGGCGTGGCTGCTCTGCGGCTTCTACACCGTGGACATTGCCGCCCCGCACCTGAACGACCGCGACTGGATGGCCCTGACCAGCGCACTGGCCGGCCCGCTGCTCAGCCGCCTGCGAGAACAGCAACATCATCACTACACCGAACGCCTGGAATCGCTGCAGACCCTGCTCGGCACCGGTTGGTGGGAAATGCTTGGCGACGACATGCTGCTGGCGCCTACGCTGCTCGATGTGTTGCCGGCGGACCGTGCTCGCATCTCGCTGCAAGACTGGCTGGCACTGATTCATCCGGCCGATCGCGAAGAACTGCGCAGCCGCCTGCACGCCCTGCAATTGCACGGCGAGCCCCTGACCCTGTGCGTGCGCCTGCACCGCAGCAGCCCCGGACAAACGCCCCTGTGGTATCGCGTTCAGGGCCAGGTCGCCGGCACCGGTGAACAGCGGCGACTGGTGGGATTCATGCTCGACATCAGCGACACGCGCAACCAGCAGCAACGCGCCGAAGCCGCCCATGCGCGGCTGGATAATCTGATCGCCAGTTCGCCGGCAGTGATTTATGTGCAGCGCTACGTCGAAGGTGCGTTGCTTGCGGACTTTTTCAGCGCCAGCCTGCAGCCGCTGCTGGGCTGGACGCCGGCCGAGGGCTGCGCCGCCGACTGGGTGCAACTGATTCACCCCGAAGACCGCGAGCTGTATTTCGCTCGCACCCGGCAACTGTTGCGCGAAGGCTCGGCGCGTGCGCGTTTTCGCTTGCGCGACGCACGCGGCGACTACCACTGGCTGCTCGACGAAGCCAAACTGCTGCGCAATGATCTTGGTCTGCCGGTCGAAGCCGTCGGGCTGTGGCTGGACGTCACCGAAGCGACCCTCGCCGCCGAACAGGTCAGACACAGCGAAGAGCGTTACCGGATTCTGGTGGAAGACTCTCCGGCGATGATCTGCCGTTATCGCCCGGACCTGACGCTGACCTTCGGCAATCGGCCGCTGGCGACTTATCTGGAATGCACCCCGGAGCAATTGCCGGGGGTAGATCTGGGCAGCTGGATGTCCGACGAACAACGCGCCGCCTTCATCCAGCGTCTGGCACTGCTGACCCCGGAGCTACCAGTGAGCACTGCCGAAATCAGCCTGCAATTACCCGGGCGCGAACATGCATGGTGGGTGTGGTCCGATCGCGGGGTGTTCGATGAACACGGGCGCCTGCTTGAAGTGCAGGCCGTGGGCCGCGATAACACCGAGGTGCGACGCTCGCAGCAGCAACTCACGCAAAGCGCAAAAATGGCCACCCTCGGCGAAATGGCCACTGGTCTGGCCCATGAAATCAATCAGCCGCTGAACGTGATGCGCATGGCCATCGTCAACGTGCTCAAGCGCCTGGGTAACGGTGATGTGCAGATCGACTATCTGACCGACAAACTCAATCGCATCGACGCCCAGGTGCAGCGCGCCGCGAAAGTGGTCGATCACATGCGCGTGTTCGGCCGTCGTTCGGAGATCGAGCAACAACTGTTCAACCCGGCCTCGGCCATCGAAGGCACCTTGTCGTTGCTGGCCGAAGGCATGCGCGGCAAAGGCGTCGACCTGCGGATCAGCGAAACCGCTTTCAGCGTGCAGGTGCGCGGTTACGTCGATCAGTTGGAGCAGGTGCTGATCAACCTGATGGTCAACGCCCGCGATGCGCTGCTCGGCAAACGCGAGAAAGACTCATCGTTCAAGCCATGGATCTCGATTTATGCCGAGCGCGACGAGCACAAGGTTCGGCTGTGGGTCGAGGACAACGGCGGCGGCATCGAGCCGCGTTTGCTGGAGCGGATTTTCGAACCGTTCTTCACCACCAAACCGGTGGGCGTCGGCACCGGGCTGGGGCTGTCGGTGAGCTACGGCATCATCGAAAACATGGGCGGGCATTTGAGCGTGCGCAACTCGCTGGAGGGCGCACGTTTCTGCATCGAGTTGCCGATTGCACCGGACGCCTAGATCACCAGATAGGCCTTGCCGGTCTGGCCGCAGGTCATGTTGGCACCGACGTCGACGTCCATCAGGTTGATGCCTAGGCTTTTAAGCAAGTTGTTCAGCAGCGGGTCGAGCAATGGGCTGAGCAGGTTGGTAATCAGCGGTTGCAGAATGGCCGTGACATCGCTGATCAGGCTGGCCACACCGGTGACGATAGCCCCTAGTGGGTTGCCGCCCTGCGGCTTGTACACGATCAGATTGATCCCTGCCAAAGTGTTCGCCAGGCTGCTGACGATGTTGCTCGACGGCGCCGCTGAAATCACACTCGGCGGCAGTTTGAGGTTGGCCGGCGTGGCGAATGGCGTGCTGCTGGAATACAGCAAATCCTGAGAGCTTTGCGCGACGCTGGTATTGACCATGATCGCGATCCCGCCCGCCCCGTACTGGACGTGGGTGTTCTCGTCGCAACTGCCGATGCCGAGAATCTTGTGGCAGGTCACAGTGCCGAGATCGACCAGTGGCAACGGTGTAACCGTCGGCTCGGCGAGCGAGGAAAAAGCATTGGTCGGGTCAATCTTGCCGACCTTGAGGTCAGCGATCGAGGTGATCGTGTGGGCGGTCAGGCTTTTGGTGCCCGAGGTTCCCGGGCCGATCGGACAGCTGTAATCGGTGACGTAGCTGATAGCGCCACCGGCATCCAGGGCGATGTCGATTTCCGGCGATGGCAGCAACTGCGGATCAAGCTGTTGGCAACCGGCGCCGAGCAGACAACCGACTGAATTGAGGGTCGCCACCAGATTCAGACTCAGCAGCGCGTTGAGGGTCGGGGTCAGTGTGCCGACCAATCCCAGCACCGCATTGAGCAGCCCGGTCACCCCCGACAACACCGGCAGATTGACCGAGAGCATCGTGCGAATCTGCGCCGTGCGCACATAAATCCGGTCCGGCCCCAACGGATTGGCCTTGGCCCGCGCTGGATCACCAATCGCCGAAAACTGCGGCGGCTCGATCACCTTGACCCGCACCGTGACATTCGCCAGCCCCAGCACGCTGATCGGCAAGGTCGCGGCCACCGCGCTTTTGCTGTTGGCCAGTTGCACCACACCCTGAATCAGTTGCAGCAGTTGCAGGTTGGCATCCAGCCCGGCGGCGGTGGTGCCGGTCTGCAACTGCAGGATGTCGCCGAGTTTGACCGGCGCAGCATTGATCGCCGCAACCTGCAGCTGACCCAGCGCAGTGATCACCGTCGCGGTCGCGCCATTGAGCTGCACCACCGTCGCGGCCGCCTGAATCAGTTGGGTGACCGTGGCCTGGGTGTTGAGCAGTTGCGTGTAGTTGCCGGCGGCGACGTTGAGGTTGATCGCCAGTTGATTGAGGTAACTGAGCAGGTTGATGTCGGTGTTGAGCAGACCGTCCCAACCCAGTGCCGTGAGGTTGACGTTGCCGCCGAGCAGCCCGGAGAACAGCGGATTGAGAATGTTCGACTGGGCGGTGTTGATGCTCGCCAGCGTACTGCGGATGTTCAGTTGCGCAACCGTCGGGGTCGGCTGCGCGGCGACGGCCGAGGCGTTGAGCGTGGTGTTCAGGCTGACCGCCGAGCCGCTGAACAAGGCCTGTACGCCGCCGGCAAAACTGGTGGTCACCGTGCGGCTGGCGTCCACTTTGATTGCGCTCGACCGGGTTGCATCGACGGTGAACGCACGCAGGCCGCTGGCCGCGGTCTGCACACTGCCGCAGGTCGTCGCGAGGGTGTTGTTGCTATCGATGATGTAGCCATTGCGCACTGCGCTTTGCCCGGCATAAGTGGCTGCACTGAGGCCTGACTGACAATTGCCGCCGCGACTGACCGCTTCCAGCGCCGCACTGTCGACCACCCGCTGCAACTTGCGCTGCTCCATGTACAACCGACCGGTGTCGACCACCAACAGCATCAACACCAGCGCCAGACTGAGGGTGGCAGCCGCCATCAACCCGATCGCCCCGCGTTGCCGGGCCGGGCCGTTGAACTGCGGACGAGGCGACATGGCGCACTCCTTTGCCGGCGCGTTGCCGAGCGCTACCTCCGATGGTGGATTTGAGTGTAGACGGCGCTAGTGGCAACGCGCCATTTGGTGCTGCACAAAACCCTGCAGACCTCGTCTTCTCGCGAATGCGCTGTGTCATTCAACATGGATGTGGCTGACACGCCGTCTTCGCGAGCAAGCCCGCTCCCACAGGGAGATTTGTGGTGGGGCAAAAAATGGGAGCCTCTTGGGCTCCCTTTTTTTTTACAGCGAACTAGCGCGGTGGATAGTTGGCCAATATCCGGCTGACGGTTTCGCGCACTGCGTTGCTGCGATCCTGCGGATTGGGCGTGCTGCTGAGCATCTGTTCATCGCTGCCGCGCCACACCAGTTTGCCGTCCTTGCCGTCGAGCAGGTCGATCTGGATCGTTGCCACCTTGTAGGTGATGTTGCGGGTTTCGTTGTACATCGGCGCGCCCCAATACCCGTTCCACGGGCCACCCCAACCGCCGCCGTAGTTGGTGGTGACTTGTTGCTGGCGATCCTCGACAATCAGGTAGGTCTGCACGCTCAGGTCGCCCTTGGCTCCCGCAGCGGCGGGGCGCAAACCGCGTTGATCAAGTTGATCGCTGACGGCCTGGCGGATGCGTTGCTCGGTCAGGTCACTCTTGATCCGTGGATCATCCGGGCGATATTGCAGCGCCGGTTCTTTCCAGCTCCAGCTGCGATAAGCGGCGAAGTCGCGGCTGGCGTCGAAGTCATGGTTGACCTGATTGGCGGCGCAAGCACTGAGCAGCGCGGCCATGGCCAGTAAAGCGAGACGACGGAACATGGTTGTTCTCCGGTTGAAGGCCTGAACCTGCGAAGCGTTCTCACCTGAAGTCTAGCTCGGCGGATACGCCGACAGGGCTTTTTCCAGAGCCTCGCGAATGGCGTCGGTGCGCACGAGCTGGCTACCCTGATTGGCAGTTTCGGCACTCGCGCTCCACACCGGTTGACCGGTGCCGGCGTCGAACAGATTGACCTGCACCACCACGACCTGCTCCTGATAAGTACGAACAATCGGCACAGTGTTGTACATGCCGTAACCGCGCCCGTAGCGATCATAGCCACTGTATCCGCCGTAACCGTAATCGTCCTGGACCTGCCGCAAGCGGGTTTCCAGACGCAGATTGGCGCTGACCAGCAAATCGGCCGGACGGTTGTCGTGCAACGGACGCAACCCGCGTTGGTCCAGCGCGTTGCTGACGGCTTCAGCCACTTGCGCCGAATCGGCCCAGGCCGTGCCCGGCGGCAATTGCCCGTTGAGCCAGGCCCAACTGCGATAGCGCCCGTAATCACGCGGTGGCGCCGGGTAGGCGCTGCGATCGAAGGTGTTGGCCGCTTGCGGCGGCGCCGGCGGCAACGGCCGCGACTGCGCGACATACGGGTTGCTGCCCTGGCAGGCGGCCAACCCCAGACAGATCAGCAATAACCCGAGTTGAGCTTTCATGTAGTGCTCCGATCAGATCGGCCGGCAGATCCAGTGCAAGTAACGCCCAAGCCCGGCGAAGCTTGGGTGACGACGGTGCGCAAGTTCCATCTCCAGCAAGTCCACCAGTTCGGCGCGGGCCTGGAATTCCACCGGCATGTAGTCGTGGAAAACCCGGATCCCGCTCTGGGTTTCGACCTGCCACAAGCCTGCGAGTTGCGTTGCCAGTTCCCGCGGGTCGAGCGGTTGCTGCGGGGTCAGGCTCTGCTTTTCACCGGCCATGGTGTTTTTGCGCATTTTCTTGAAATGGCCTTTGAGCAGGTTGCGGTAGATCAGCGCGTCACGGTTGTAGAACGCCAGCGACAGCCAGCCACCGGGTTTGGTCAACTGATGCAACACCGGCAGGATTGCGTGTGGCTCGGCGAGCCATTCGAGCACGGCGTGGCAGATCACCAGATCGTAGGGCTCGGTGAGCTGACCGAGCAGCTCCTGCCACGGCGCCTGAATGAACGTTGCGCTCTGCCCGGCTTCGGCGAAGCGCTGGCGGGCACCTTCGAGCATCGGTTCAGCCGGCTCGGTGAAGGTCACTTCATGGCCGCGTTCGGCCAGCCACAGCGACATGTGGCCCAGACCGCCGCCGATGTCCAGCACGCGCAGCGGTCGGTCCGGCAATGCTTCGGCCAGGTCGGCCTGCAACACCGCGAGGCGAATCGCGCCTTTGGCGCCACCGTAGATTTTTTCGGCGAACCGGGTCGCCAACTGATCGAAATGCCGGTCGCTCATCAGTTGAACCGCCGTTCGCTGTCGGCGAGCTTGCTGCGCACCACTTCATTCATGTCCAGCCCCAACTCGCTGCACAGCAGCAACAGATACAGGACGATATCGCCGACTTCCTGCCCGGCATGCGCCAGTTTGTCCGCCGGCAACTGGCGTGACTGGTCTTCGGTCAACCACTGGAAGATCTCCACCAGCTCGGACATTTCCACACTGGCAGCCATGGCGAGGTTTTTCGGGCTGTGAAATTGCCGCCAGTCATTGCGGTCGCGAATGGCGTGCAGGCGTTCGGTCAGTTCAACAAGGTTCATCGGGCTCTCCTGAAGGCGTATAGCTTCGGGGGGATGTCGGCTGAACGCAAGCGGCCATGGCTCGCTCCCACACAGGATTGAGGCAAACCCTCTATAGTTGCAGGGAACTCGGCCACCCGCGCGGTGGCCCAAGGCTCAGCTCTTTCATCAGGATGCACACATGCAGGTAGAAAGCTTTTTCGAATGGCTCGGCCAGGCACTCGGTTCGATCATCCGTTTCATCGTCGACGGCCTCAGCGGCCTGTTCAACATTCTGAGCAACGCCGGCGGCAACTTTGTCGATGGCCTGGCGAAGACGCTGGGCATGGACACTTCGATCATCAGCATCCTCGCGCTGATCGTCGGCCTGATGCTGCTGTGGTCGGCGATTCGCGCGTTCATGAATGCGTCGATCATTGCCGGGATCATCTGGCTGCTGTTGGGGTTGTGGTTGTTGAGCTGGATTATCCACTGACACCACTCTTCCCCTGTGGGAGCGGGCTTGCTCGCGAAAGCGTCAAATCAGTAAAAGCTGTTTTGACTGACACACTGCCTTCGCGAGCAAGCTCGCTCCCACAATAGATCGCATGAATCGCTACAATCCCCGCTCCCCCAAGGAGCCCGCATGTCCAACCTGATTGCCGACTGGCGCGACCGCCCGACTCACCGCAAGGTCTGGGCGCTCGCCGCGCCGATGATTCTTTCCAATATTTCCGTGCCGCTGGTGGCGCTGGTTGACAGCACCGTCATCGGCCACCTGCCCCACGCCCATCAGTTGGGCGCAGTGGCGGTCGGCGCCAGCCTCTACACGTTTCTCGCCTGGGCCATGGGCTTTCTGCGCATGGGCACTACGGGGTTTGCCGCTCAGGCCGCCGGGCGCAGCGATGGCGCGGCGTTACGGCAGATTCTGTTGCAGGGTTTGCTGCTGGCGCTGGGACTGGCAATCGTGCTCGGCGCTCTCGGCGTGCCGTTGAGCGGTGTGGCCCTGCACTTCATGCAGCCGTCGGTCGAACTCGATCAACTGACCCGCGAGTTCTTCCACACCCGGTTATTCGGGCTGCCGGCAGCGCTGGCCAGTTACGCCCTGGTCGGCTGGTTCCTCGGCACCCAGAACGCTCGGGCGCCTCTGGCAATTCTGCTGAGCACCAACCTGATCAACATCGCTCTCAACCTGTGGTTCGTGATTGGCCTGGAATGGGGGGTGGTCGGTTCAGCCCGGGCCTCGGTGATTGCCGAGTGGAGCGGCGCCCTGCTCGGCCTGTGGCTGACCCGCGGCGCATTGCGCGCCTATCCCGGGCACATCGCCTGGACGGCCTTGAAGGTGTGGCAGAGCTGGCGCCCGCTGCTGGCGGTCAACCGGGACATCTTCATCCGCAGCCTGGCGCTGCAATCGGTGTTTTTCCTGATCACCGTGCAAGGCGCGCGGCTCGGCGATGCCACGGTGGCGGCCAATGCTCTGCTGCTCAACGGTTTGCTGTTGACCGCGCATGCGCTGGACGGTCTGGCCCATGCGGTCGAAGCCTTGTGCGGCCACGCCATCGGCGCCCGCGACCGCCTCGCCCTGCGCCGCTCACTGGTGGTGGCCGGCGGCTGGTCGCTGCTGGCCAGCCTCGGTTTCGCCGCGCTGTTTCTGTTGGGCGGGCACTTGTTCATCGAGATGCAGACCGACATCCAGAGCGTGCGCGACACCGCGTTCATCTACCTGCCGTATCTGGCGGTGTTGCCGCTGATTGCGGTCTGGAGCTACCTGCTCGACGGTCTGTTCATCGGCGCCACCCGCGCCCGGGAAATGCGCAACGGCATGCTGCTGACCATCGCCCTGCTGCTGCCATTCGCCTGGGCACTGCAAGGGCTGGGCAATCATGGGCTGTGGATAACGTTCTTGCTGTTTATGGTCTTGCGCAGCCTGACCCTCGGCGCACTGGCCCTGTGGCTGCGGCGCAACGACGGCTGGTTCAGCGGTGCCGCTCACTGAGCCGGTGTGTGTTTGACGAACGCGACGACCTGATCGAGCACCGGCGCCAGTCGCCGAAGTGGCCGCGACAGGGTCGCCACCAGCGTCACATGATTGGGGCGCGAGTAATACAGATCCTGCACCGGCACGCCGACCTCACGCAGTTTTTTCGCGAGGCCGGCGGTGTTGCGCGTCGGGTTGACCAGATTGTCCTTGGTCGCGGCGATCAGCAGTGCCGGAGGCTCGCCCGCCCTGACGTGGTTGATCGGCTGCGATTGCGGCGGTGAGTCCGGCCAGAAGAATACCGGACGCACCTGCGGATTCTTGATGGGCAGAAAATCATACGGCCCGGCCAGGCCGATCCAGCCGCTGAGGTCTTTGGGCGTCATGCCCACCGCACCGAGCAGACCAGGATCCAGCGCCAGCATCGCCGCGTTGTAAGCGCCGGAACTGTGGCCCATCAGGTACAGGCGTTGCGGGTTGCCGGAGAACTCGCGGATATGCGCCCGGGTCCAGGCCACCGCCCGCGCCGAGTCTTCAAGAAACAACGGATAGCGCACCTGCGGGTAGAGCCGATAATCCGCCAGCACCGCGACAATTCCCCGCGACGCCAGCGCCTCGCCGACAAACGCGTAATCGCCACGATCACCGCTGTTCCAGCTGCCGCCGTAGAAGAACACCACCACCGGCGCGTCCTCCAGCGGCTGGCGCGGCACGTAGACGTCGAGCTTCTGTCGAGGATCATCGCCATAGGCAATCCCGGCGGTTTTGTGGAACGTGTCGTCGGGGGTCAGCGCATTGAGCACCTTGACCGGGGAACATCCCGTCAGCACCAGCAGCAGAAACCCGCCGAGGACTGCGCCGAACCGCTGCCACAGAGGATTTGTCATGGATGTCGCACCTCAAGATTGATCGTTCTGCCACTGTCGCCGCACATGCTCGAGCCGTTCCTGCTGGCTCAGCCCGTCCGGCACGTCTGGCAATACCGCTCGGGGATGCTGCAAGCGTAGCCACAACCAGCCATCCAGCACCGTACGGTCGCTGAAACCCAGGCTCAGCCCCTCCTGCACATGGGAGGCCATGCGCGCGTAGTCGGTTCCCATTGATTGGCACCAGCGCCAGATGTGTTGTTCCAGAAGGCAGCTTTGCAAACGTTCGCGCTGACGATGGGTGAGGCTTTCGTCGATCCCCAGCGGCTCGACCGCCCACTGCGGGTTGCGCAGTTGCTGCCAGCCCTGACTACCGATGGCGAGGTCGGCCCAGGTGCCGCCAAACCAGCGCAGCAGGCGGATCGGCCCGAGCCAGCGGCTCAAGTCGGCGGCGTCACAGGCGTCGAAGAAATAACTTGCCGTCTGGCGGTTGTAATAACCGAGCAAGGCACGGTGATTGAGCCCGAACGAGACCGTCAGCATCCGTCGCAGGTGGCTCAGCATTACTGCCTGCGAGGCATCACTGGCGAACAACAACCCGCGCCAGGTCTGCGGATCATGCTGACACAGCGCCGCCAGTGCCGGGCAGTCATGCAGGTCGACCAGCAGCGGACCGTGCTCGCTTACCGCTTGAAACTCGGTGCCCTGGAACAGCCGCGTGCAACGTACGCTGGCGAACCCCTGGCGCAATGTCGCCAACGCCTGCTGCGCATCGGCGCCATCAAGCAACAGCCACTGTACCTGCGGGGCAAAGCCGACGCCGCTCAAGCGGCGCCGTCCTGATCCAGCGACGCGACCAATCGGCAACTGCAGATCGACGCCGTGCAGTGGTTGTAACTGCCGCCGCCGGGCATCAGACACAACAGCAACAGCGGTTCGGCAGACTTGAGCCATTGCGCCAGGCCCGCGCTCGGCAGCACGTCCGGCAGCGCCAATGGCGCTTCGCAGTCTTCGACCACCGCCGGCTCCTGCAGCACACCACTGATCACCGGCTGATCCGGATCGCCTTCATGAAAACTCACCACCACTTCAACGCCTTCACGCAACGATGTCAGTGAGGCGTCGCTCAACGCTGCTGCGAGCGGCAGCCAACAGTGGCTGGCGGCAGCGCCTTCGCCCTGATAAAGCCAGTCGAACTGCACCGCCACCGGCCGCTGATCGTCGGGCTGCGGTTCATCGACCGTCACTACCCATGCACGTTGCAGACTGTGCATGCGCGGCCTGGCACAGGTGCTCGTCAATGTCGGCAGTTGCGCCTGGGCAGCGGCGACGATCCGGTTGCTGTAAGACGGCTCGCTGGCAGGATCGGCACGATGCTCGATCCGGCTCAGCAACCAGCGGCGGTTGCATTCGGCAAACGGATGCGCGGTCAACGCCAGCCACTGCGCGGCGCGCAAGGTCGGCAGATCGCTGTGGCCATAAGCTTTGCCGGCCTGCGCCGAACCCGCGTCCACATCGCTGGCGTCCACCTGCATCTGCCAGCGTCTTACCGCCGGGGTGCTCGCGCCATCGTCCACAGACGCCGCGCCGGCCACGGGAAAACGCCCTGGATCATCGACAAAGACCAGACAGTGTCCGTCCGGCCGGTGCTCGAAGTAGTAGTGGATCCGCGCCTGCGCGCACAGCCGCTGCACGAATTGCAGGTCCGACTCCCGGCACTGGGTGCAGAAAGTGTGCACCGGGTATTCGCACTGCAAATCAAAACGCCGTTGCGCACCAACGATCCCATGCTCCTTGAGCACCTGCGCGAGGATCTTCGGCACGCACTGACTGCTGAAGATCCGCTGACTGAAACGCAGCGCCAGACAACTCAGCTTCGGTCCCAGTGTCACTCGACACAATCGGGCACCCTGATCGTGCTCATGCTGAACGACACTCTGCAATTGCCCGCTCAGGCCATTGTGTCCGGGACCGAACTGCAGGAACGCCGAGCGGAAAAGCAGGCCGGCCAGGTCCAGTTGCGGATCATTGATCAACAGATCGATATCAAAGGCGAAGGGTTCGCTGATGCCCTCACTTCCGGTAAAGGCCAGCACCTCGAAGGGCTCGGGCAGCCCCGTTACATCGAGACGAAACGACGGCTCGTTGACTGATTCGAACATGGGCGGATCTCTACAGGAGGGGCGGCCGGGGATTCTCGCCGAGAGCCATGGCCGAGTAGAGAGCTGAAGTACAACTTAGGAAATGACCTACGCGAAAAGCAGACCGGATCACTTCTCCGGCTGTGGCAGGCAATTATTTCGCAGGGGATTTGGGAAATGTCCCACCGGGTCATCCGAATTTTCCACAGCTTGAGGGAAAATTTCAGACAACCCGGTGCAACAGACCTGACTCAGGAAGACAGGTAGGAGGAACGGGTCAGGCCCAGACGCAAGGCATCGAGGAACTGCGTACGCTCGCTGGCACTGATGCGGGCACTGGCGCACTTGTCGCGGTAGTGGGTCATCAGTTCTTCCGGCGACAAGTGCACGTAACGCAACATGTCTTCGATGGTGTCGTGGGTCTCGATACCGGCGTGGTACACGCTGCCATCGGCGTTCTGGTAGATGTTCACCGAGTCGGTGTCACCGAACAGGTTGTGCATGTCGCCGAGGATTTCCTGATAGGCGCCGACCAGGAACACGCCGAGCAGATAGTCTTCACCTTCGTTCAGACCGTGCACCGGCAGGCTGGTCTCGATGCTCTGCTCGTCGACGTACTGGTTGATCTTGCCGTCGGAGTCGCAGGTCAGGTCTTGCAGCACGGCGCGACGCAGCGGCTCTTCATCCAGACGATGCAGCGGGATGATCGGCAGTACCTGATCGATCGCCCAGGTGTCCGGCAGGCTCTGGAACACCGAGAAGTTGCAGATGTACTTGTCGGCCAGCTTGTCGTTGAGTTCGTCGAGCACCTGGCGGTGCGAACGCTGACGTGCCTTGAGCGAGTTGTGCAGGCGACGGCACACAGCGAAGTAGCACTGCTCGGCCAGGGCCTTTTCCGCCAGGGTCAGTTTGCCGTCGGCGTACTGCGAAGCCACGTCGCTCATGTAGTGCGTGGCGCGCCAGTAAGTCTCGGTGACCATCTCGATATCGGTCGGGCCGAGCAGGTCCACCAGCCACTGCACGGTTTCCGGCAGGTTTTCCTTGTTTTCGATCAGCGGGATTTCGTCGTTGTGTTTCTCGACGTCGGTCACCTGCACCACCAGCATCGCGTGGTGCGCGGTCAGCGAGCGGCCGCTTTCGGAGAAGATGTGCGGATGCGGCAGGCTCTGCGCGTCGCAGAACTCCTTGAGCATGCCGACCACGACACCGGCGTAGTCGTCCATGTCGTAGTTGATCGAACTGGCGTTGCGCGAGTGAGTACCGTCGTAGTCGACACCCAGACCGCCGCCGACGTCGATGTGATCGACCGGCAGGCCAAGGTTGCGCAGCTCGCCGTAGTAACGGATCGCTTCCTTGAAACCGTGCTGGTAGTCAGCCAGGTTGGCGATCTGCGAACCCATGTGGAAGTGCAGCAGACGAATGCCCTGATCCAGGCCGGCAGCGCGGAAGCGCTCGACCACCGACAGCAGTTGCGCCGCCGACAGACCGAACTTGGATTTCTCGCCACCGGTGTCCGCCCACTTCGACGATGCCAGCGACGACAGGCGCACGCGCAGGCCGACCTGTGGCTTGACCTTGAGCGAGGCGGCTTCTTCGATCACCAGGCCGACTTCGGATTCTTTCTCGATGACGATGAACACGTTGTGGCCGAGCTTCTGCCCCATCAGCGCCAGACGGATGAACTCGCGGTCCTTGTAACCGTTGCAGACGATGGTGCCGCCCTTCGGCGCCAGTGCCAGCACCGCCAGCAGCTCAGGCTTGGAGCCGGCTTCCAGACCGATGGAAACGTTCTGGGTGGCGATGATGTTCTCGATCACCGCCTCTTGCTGGTTGACCTTGATCGGGTACAGCGCGGTGTACTTGCTCTGGTATTCCAGGCGCTCGATGTTCGAGTCGAAAGCACCGGTCAGTTGACGGACACGGTCTTGCAGGATGTCGGGGAAACGTACCAGCAACGGCAGGGACAAGCCGCTCTTGCGCAGTTGGTCGACTTGTTCGAACAGGTCGATAGGCGAGCTGCTCGGGCCGTTCGGACGAACTTCGACGCGACCGGCGTCATTGATCGCGAAATACCCGGCCCCCCAATGGCGAATCCCGTAAACACTGCGGCTGTCCGCAACTGTCCATTGGCTGCCATCGTCTTTACGTGTGCGTCGTACGGACATCGAAGTCCCCTATAAAGAAGTCATAGTGCGTCGCCTGATTGCAGGCCGGCGCAGTCTAAAGAATGAAAATGACGGTTCGTCAGCGCGGCGGTAGACCGCGCTGACCGCGTGTAGTTTAGAAACCGGTCATGAACAGGCTCTGTGAAAACCATGGAGACGACGCCGGATCTGAACTGCTTCAGTGCCGGATCAAGCCGCAGATGGATTTCACAGAGGCTGCTAGCCGCCGGACTTCTTCGCTTTGAAACCGTGTTTGATCAGCTCAGCCAAGAGTAGCTCGACATGATCGCCCTGGATTTCGATGATTCCGTCCTTCAACGCCCCACCGGTGCCGCAACGTTTCTTCAACGTTGTCGCCAGCTCCTTGAGGGCGTCTTCGGCCAATGGCACGCCGGTAATGGTGGTCACCGTCTTGCCGCCACGGCCCTTGCTCTCGCGACGCACGCGGGCAATGCCGTCCCCGGCCGGGATCACGGTTTGTTTGCAGATACAGGCGTCCACCGGCTTACTGCATTCCGGGCAATGACGACCTGCGTCGGTGGAAAATACCAGGCCACCAAGGGCGGCGAAGGATGCGGCTTTTTTGGCCACCGGCAATCCTCTTGGGAGGACAAAGACTGATCGCAACCTTGGGCAAGGTCATCGACCGCGAAGCCCCACTCAGGCAGGGGCAGCGCTACTGCACCGTGCGCTTGAACAAAAGCAGGTCGGTGCAGCTTGAAAAGGTCGCGCAGTGTAACGGCAAAAAGCGCAATTGCTAAGAGCCAATCGGCGCCAATTTATGTGTTCTTTGCGACGCCGCTTTGTTGAGCCTTCAGATAGCGCTTCAACGCGGCCAGAGAGTCCGGGCAGTAAGGCTTTTGCTGGATTTCCAGCATTACCTGATCGACCGGAATAAAGCGTGCTTCCAGCACTTCTTCAGGCTGCAGTTTCAACGGGCCGTCCCACACCGCGGAAAATGCCGAGCACCACAGGCGATTGCCGGTGTCCTCGAAGAAAAAATGATCGTGGGCGGTCAGCTCCACCCCGCTCACGCCCAATTCCTCTTCCAGCTCGCGGGCCGCCGATTCGGCGTAGGTCTCATCGGCCTGCACCATGCCGCCGGCTGCCACATCCCAGTAACCGGGATAGATCGCCTTGCTCAGGGTGCGCCGGTGTACGCAGAGCTCACCAGCGGAATTGAACAACATGATGTAGGTGCCGCGCCCGATCAGCCCGCGCTCACGCAGATCGGCCCGCACCAGGGCGCCGAGCAGGTTGTCCTGCTCGTCGACCCAGGCGATCTGTTCGGCATCGGAGGCGGCGCGGTGCGCCGCCTCTTTGGCGCTATCGACCATGACTCAGCCCTGATTGAGCAATTGACGCAGATCGATCACTGCAGCGTTGGCCCGGGAAATGTAGTTGGCCATGACCAGCGAGTGGTTGGCCAGCACGCCGAAGCCGCTGCCATTGAGGATCATCGGGCTCCAGACCGGCTCCTGCGATGCTTCCAGTTCACGGATGATCTGACGCACGCTGACCGTGGCGTTCTTTTTCGCCAGCACATCGGCAAAGTCCACTTCGATGGCGCGCAACAGGTGCGACAGCGCCCAGGCCTGACCACGCGCTTCATAGAACACATTGTCGATCTGCATCCACGGGGTTTCGACGACTTCCTCGTCAACCTGCGGTACTTCACCAACCGCCGGCACTTCGGTTTTCAGCGCGGTGTTGAGTTTCACCCGGCCGACACTGGCGGACAGGCGTTGCGACAGCGAACCCAGACGGGTGCCGACATCGCCCAGCCAGTTGTTGAGGTTGTCGGCGCGGGCGTAGAACAAGGCGTTTTTCTGCGTTGGATCAGACAGACGCGCCTGGTAACGGCTCAGGGAGTTGATGCCTTCCTGGTATTCCGATTCGCTCGACGGCAGGATCCAGCTCTTGTTGTCGAAGTTGAAACGCGGTTCGGCCTTGGCCAGATCGGCATCTTCGGCCGACTGCGACTGCGAACGGGCAAAGTCCTTACGCAGGGCACGAGTCAGGTCACGCACCTGCACCAGCACGCCGTATTCCCAGCTCGGTGTGTTGTCCATCCACAGGCCAGGCGGAAAACGGTCGTTGGAAATGTAGCCGCCAGGTTTGTTCAGCAACGTACCGGCAACGGTCTTGAGGGTTTCGACCGTGGTGTAGCCGACGACCATCTGCTTGCCTTCTTTCTCGGCAGCCGCCTGGGCGTTTTGTGCCACCGGAAACAGCGCCGGCTCCTGGCTCCAGTACCAGCCCAGGCCGATGGTCACCAGCAGATAAATGCCGATCAGCGTGGCCAGCGCGCGGCTGAACAACAGCCCGCCCACATAGCTGCGGGTGGCCGACTTCGGCTCAGCGGCACGTTCAGGCGCGCTGCCCGCGCGGTTCTTCCAGTCCAGCATGGCGATATCCTTTCAATCACTTGGGTTCAACGGTTCGACCACAACCATACAACAACGTGCCAAGGCCGGCACCCGCCATTGAAGAGAAGCAGAAAATCCACGGAACGCGCGACATCGCCCCGCGAACTCTCTAGGGGTTTCCCTGATGCACTATCACCAAAGACGCCCCGGAACAGGCCATGGCAGATCAGCGCCTGTCTACAGCGCAGCGTTATGCACACAAGCGTTTTGACCCGTCGATCAGCGCCATACTCCCGGTTTACGGGAGGCTCACCGACGAACAGGTTCAATCCGAAACCGCCCGGTCAGAAACTGAATTGTGCAGCACCGCAGATTATTGATGCACGACACTCATATAAGGGAAAAGAGGTGCTAGCATAGAGCCACCAGTCGATCTCAGCATGCGCCCTAACTAGTAGTCAGGATATGACCGAGCCAGAAGACCCCAGCCGTGAGCGCCTCAAGCACCACTTTGCCCAGCGGGTAATTCATCAGGCACGTCAGATTCTTGAGATATGGCAGCGCCTGCAACGCAGTGAGTGGTCCACCGCCGACCTCGCCGAACTGAGCGAGGCCAATCTGCGCCTGCTGCGTTTTGCCGAGCGCTTCGAGCAGCCCGAGCATACGCAACTCGCGCGTCATATCGGCCAGTCGCTGGAAGCGGTGGACGCCAATCGCGGACGCCTGAGCAGCGGTCTGATCACCGATCTCAATCGTTTGATGCAGCGTCTGTCGCGCACCGGTCTGCGCCATGGCGATCAACTCGACCAAACCTTCCTGCCGCCGCTGCGCAAACCGATCTACGTCATGTTGCAGGATCACGACCGCGCCGAGCGGCTGGCCAAGCAGCTGGAGTTTTTCGGCCTGACCGCGCAGGCGCTGGACAGTGTCGCGGCGTTTCGCTCCTCGATGGTCGAGCGCTTGCCCGCCGCGATCGTCATGGACGTGGACTTCAGCGGCGCAGGCGTCGGCTTGCAGCTGGCTGCCGAAGCCCAGGTCGGCCTGGAAGAACCGCTGCCGCTGCTGTTTTTCAGCCTGCACGAAACCGACACCCCGACCCGCCTCGCCGCCGTGCGCGCCGGCGGCCAGGAATTCCTCACCGGCACCCTCGAAGCGTCGAGCCTGCTGGAGAAGATCGAAGTCCTGACCTGCGTCGCCCAGTATGAACCTTATAAAGTGCTGATCATCGACGACTCCCGCGCCCAGGCCTTGCACACCGAGCGCCTGCTCAACAGCGCCGGAATCGTCACGCGCACCCTGATCGAACCGATCCAGGCGATGGCCGAACTGGCGGACTTCCAGCCGGATCTGATCATCCTCGACATGTACATGCCGGCCTGCACCGGCACCGAACTGGCCAAGGTCATCCGCCACAACGACCGCTACGTCAGTGTGCCGATCATTTATCTTTCGGCCGAGGACGATCTGGATAAACAGCTCGACGCCATGAGCGAGGGCGGCGACGACTTCCTGACCAAACCGATCAAGCCTCGGCATCTGATTACGACTGTGCGCAACCGCGCCGCCCGCGCGCGCAATCTCAAGGCACGCATGGTCCGCGACAGCCTCACCGGCCTGTACAACCACACGCACATCCTGCAATTGCTCGAAGACTGCTCGTTCCGCGCCCGTCGCGAGAACAAGCCGCTGAGCTTTGCCATGCTCGACATCGACCACTTCAAGCGAGTCAATGACAGTCACGGCCATCCGATGGGCGACCGAGTGATCAAGAGCCTGGCGCTGTTCCTCAAGCAACGCCTGCGCAAGACCGACTTCATCGGCCGGTACGGTGGCGAAGAATTCGCCATCGTCATGCCCGACACGGATATAGAAGCGGCGCACAAAGTGCTCGACGAGATCCGCCAGCGCTTCGCCGAAATCCACTACCCGGCGCAACCGCACGATTTGTGGTGCACCTTCAGCGCCGGCGTGGTGGAAATGCACGAGGATTCCGACAGCCTGATGATGGCCAGCCAGGCCGACGAAGCGCTGTACCGCGCCAAAGGTGCCGGACGCAATCGAGTGCAGACCGCGCGCGACTCAAAGCAAAGTGCCACCTTTTCATCGGAATCCACCGATTCGGTCATAACCCTGTAACAGAACCGCAATAAATTCAGGCGCTTACCATTTCTGCCGTTGGTAGCCGTCATGCGCCTGAAGTTGCTCACCAATCTCAACACTCTGCTGCTGGTCGCCGTTGGCGTGGCGCTCGGCGCAACGCTGTGGTGGTCGCAAAAAGCCCTGGAGCGTCCGTATCTGTTGATGGAGCGCTACCTCGGCCTGTCGCAGCAATTTCAGAATGACGTGGCGCGCAATGTCGAGGACTACCTCGCCAGCGGCGACGCCCTGCGCCTGAGCAGCGCCAGCCAAGCCATCGACGGCCTGCAGAAGGAGCTCGGCGAACTGCCGCCGGCACTGGCCGAGACCCTGCGCCCGAGTCTGTCGAGCCTCGAAGAATTCAGCAAAACCGACCTGCTCGCGGCCGGCAAACTGGCCGGTGATCCGCAGGCGCTGTTGTTGCAGGCCGAACGCGAACTGAGCGCCAGCCTCGATCAACTCAGCACCTACGCCAATGGCAACGCGACGTACCTGACACCGCTGCTCATCGCCTCGCAGCACCTGGGCAAGCTGTCGCTGGCCCGCGACAAACTGGTCAGCAGCGGCCGCAGTGAACTCGCGGCCGACGTCGAGCGCGAAGTCGACAACATCCGCACCCAGGCTCAGGCCATCGACGCCCTGCCCCTGCTCGGCGTGGTCGCCAGGAACGAATCCGGCAGTGATGATTTCGCCGCGATGATGGGCATCGAAAGCACAGAAAAAACCGCCGCCGAAGACGCCGGTGTCGGCCTCAAGCGCGAACTCAACAGCCTGCTCGGTCGCTACCCGGCGGAGCTGGCGCGTACCCGCGAGCAGATCCAGAAACGCACCGATCTGAGCACCGCGACCCATTTGAAGATCGCCGCCGTGCAGCAAGCCATCGCCGGACTCGAACCGGTGGTACGCGCCCAGCACGGGCAGATTCAGGGCGAAGTGCGCCTGATGCAGGGCGTGATGATCGGCCTGATTCTGCTGATCGCGCTGCTGATCGACACCTTGCAGCGGCGCCTGTCGCGCACTCTGACCAACCTCGCGCCGGCCCTGTCGACCTGGGCCGAAGGCGATTTCAGTCGCGACATTCAGTTGGGCAAAACCAACCGCGAACTGCATGACATCGAAGCGTCACTGAATCGCCTGCGCGCGTATCTGGTGGATCTGGTCGGGACGATTCGCGGCAATGCCGAACAGGTGGCCGGCAGCAGCCGTACGCTGGCCGAACTGAGCAACGACCTGCACAGCGGCGCCGAGCATCAGGCGGGCGACACCGCGCTGATCCGCGATTCGCTGGGTGAGTTGGAAGCGACGATTCAGCAAGTCGCTGGGGATGCACGACAGGCCGCCGATGCCAGTCGCCATGCGGGTCTTGCCGTCGAGCACGGACAAGCCGTGATCGGCCAGAGCCTCACCGGCCTGCATGCGCTGATCGGCGAGGTGCAAGGCAACGCGCAGATGATCGAGCACCTGGCCGAAGAGTCGGCGACCATCGGCGGCGTGCTGACGGTGATCCGCTCGATCGCCGACCAGACCAACCTGCTGGCGCTGAATGCGGCGATCGAAGCGGCGCGGGCCGGGGAAATGGGCCGTGGTTTTGCGGTGGTGGCCGAGGAAGTGCGCTCACTGGCGCAACGCACGGCGGGCGCCACGGCGGAGATTCAGACGCTGATCGCCGGCCTGCAAACTGCTGCCCGACAATCGGTCGAAGGCATGCGCGCACAGGTCGAACACGCCGAAGCCACGGCCAGTCAGGCACAAGCGGCGGACGGCGCGCTGGACAAGATCGTTGGCGCGATCCAGACCATTTCCGACACGGCGATCCGCATCGCCGACATCACCGCCCAGCAGAGCGGCGCGGTCAGCGAGATTCGTGATCACAGCGAGCGGATCCATCAATTGGGCGGGGATAACCTGCTGCGCATCGGCCGCGGGCGTGAGCAGGGTGAGAATCTGCTGGAGTTGGGTGGGCAATTGCATACCGCCGTTCAGGCATTCCGCGTCTGATAGGCCGCTATCGCGAGCAGGCTCACTCCTACAAGGGAACGCATTCCAACTGTAGGAGTGAGCCTGCTCGCGATAGCGTCATTCGCATCAGCGCAAATCTTGCGGAATGACCGAATCAAATCACTCAGTCATAAATTTCGCGCAAACATCGGTCATCGTGCTGGCTATTGCAGAGAACTGGACAGTCACAAAGCCTTTGCGGCATAGTCGCCGGGTTCTGACGACTGCTCATTCATAACAAGGAACACGCAGATGGCGACGCTACTGGTGCTGCACGGCCCCAACCTGAACCTGCTCGGCACCCGTGAACCCGACACTTACGGTTCAACGACCCTGGCGCAGATCAATCAGGATCTGGAGCGCCGCGCCCGTGAAGCCGGCCATCATCTGCTGCACCTGCAAAGCAATGCCGAGTACGAATTGATCGACCGCATCCACGCCGCTCGCGGTGAGGGTGTCGATTTCATTCTGATCAATCCAGCAGCATTTACACACACAAGTGTCGCATTACGTGACGCGCTGCTGGGAGTGAGCATCCCATTCATCGAAGTGCATTTGTCCAACGTGCACAAGCGCGAACCTTTCCGCCATCACTCTTACTTCTCCGATGTAGCGGTGGGAGTGATCTGCGGCCTTGGCGCCAGCGGTTACCGACTGGCCCTGGAGGCCGCACTAGAACAGCTTGAAACACAGGCAACGACTTGAACCACAAGCGTTAAACGCCCCTGACCGACCCTTGGGAGTTGATGATTCATGGATATCCGTAAAGTTAAGAAACTGATCGAATTGCTGGAAGAGTCCGGCATCGACGAGCTCGAGATCAAGGAAGGCGAAGAGTCCGTACGCATCAGCCGTCACAGCAAGACCCCGGCTCAGCAGTACTACGCTCCGGCGCCGATGCAGGCTCCGGCCGCTGCGCCTGCCGCCGCTGCTCCAGTAGCTGCTGCCGCTCCGGCTGCTGCTGCTCCGGCACTGAACGGCACCGTGGCCCGCTCGCCAATGGTAGGCACCTTCTACCGTAAATCTTCGCCAACCTCGCCAGCCTTCGTTGAAGTCGGCCAGACCGTGAAGAAAGGCGACACCCTGTGCATCGTCGAAGCCATGAAGATGATGAACCACATCGAAGCTGAAACCAGCGGTGTGATCGAATCCATCCTCGTCGAAGACGGCCAGCCGGTTGAGTACGACCAACCGCTGTTCACCATCGTTTGAACTGCGGAGAGCCTTTGATGACTGCGAAGTTGGAAAAAGTTCTGATCGCTAACCGCGGTGAGATCGCCCTGCGGATTCTGCGTGCCTGCAAAGAGATGGGCATCAAGACCGTCGCCGTTTACTCCAAGGCCGACAAAGAGCTGATGCACCTGGGTCTGGCAGACGAGTCCGTCTGCATCGGCCCGGCTTCTGCCGCTCAGTCCTACCTGCACATCCCGGCCATCATCGCTGCCGCAGAAGTGACTGGCGCTACCGCCATTCACCCAGGCTACGGTTTCCTCGCGGAAAACGCCGATTTTGCCGAGCAGGTCGAGAACTCCGGCTTCGCCTTCATCGGCCCGAAAGCCGACACCATTCGCCTGATGGGCGACAAGGTATCGGCCAAGCACGCGATGATCGAAGCAGGCGTGCCTACCGTTCCAGGTTCCGACGGCCCGCTGCCGGAAGACGAAGAAACGGCGCTGCGCATCGGTCGTGAAGTCGGCTACCCGGTGATCATCAAGGCCGCAGGCGGCGGTGGTGGTCGCGGCATGCGCGTGGTGCACAAGGAAGAAGACCTGATCGCCTCGGCGAAACTGACCCGCTCCGAAGCTGGCGCGGCGTTCGGCAACCCGATGGTCTATCTGGAAAAATTCCTGACCAACCCGCGTCACGTCGAAGTTCAGGTACTGTCCGACGGCCAGGGTCACGCCATCCATCTGGGCGACCGCGATTGCTCGCTGCAACGCCGTCACCAGAAGGTTCTCGAAGAAGCGCCGGCACCGGGCATCGACGAGCAGGCGCGTCAGGAAGTTCTGGCTCGCTGCGTCAAGGCGTGCATCGACATCGGCTACCGTGGCGCTGGTACCTTCGAGTTCCTGTACGAGAACGGTCGTTTCTACTTCATCGAAATGAACACCCGTGTTCAGGTGGAGCACCCGGTTTCGGAAATGGTCACCGGTATCGACATCGTCAAGGAGATGCTCAGCATCGCCGCTGGCAACAAGCTGTCGTTCACGCAGGATGACGTGGTGATCCGCGGTCACTCGCTGGAGTGCCGGATCAACGCTGAAGACCCGAAAACCTTCATGCCGAGCCCGGGCACGGTCAAGCATTTCCACGCCCCAGGCGGCAACGGCGTTCGCGTCGATTCGCACCTGTACAGCGGTTATGCAGTTCCGCCGAACTACGACTCGCTGATCGGCAAGCTGATCACTTACGGCGCCACCCGCGACGAAGCCATGGCGCGCATGCGTAATGCCCTGGACGAGATCGTGGTTGACGGGATCAAGACCAACATCCCGCTGCACCGTGATCTGACCCGCGACGAAGGCTTCTGCAAAGGGGGCGTGAACATTCACTACCTCGAGCACAAGCTGGCTGGCGAGAAGCACTAAGCTTCAAGTCCGCACAGACAAGGCCGCCTTCGGGCGGCTTTGTTGTTTCTACAGATTACATAAACCCCTGTAGGAGTGAGCCTGCTCGCGATGAGGCCGGCACATCCAGCATATGTGTCGACAGCACCATCGCCATCGCGAGCAGGCTCACTCCTACAAGGGAATGGCGTTTCAAGTCTCTCCCACAAACCGCCTGCGCTCGCGTAAACTTGCGCGCTTCTCGCTGGCCGCTAGGCTGCAATCATATTTTTTCAAAGGTGCCCGCCATGCCTTGGCTGCAAGTACGTCTCGCCATCAGCCCGGAACAAGCCGAAACCTACGAAGACGCTTTCCTTGAAGTCGGCGCCGTTTCGGTGACCTTCATGGACGCCGAAGATCAGCCGATCTTCGAGCCGGAACTCAACACCACCCCACTGTGGGCGCACACGCACCTGCTGGCCCTGTTCGAGGGCGGCACCGAGCCTGCGCCGGTGCTCGCGCATCTGGAACTGCTGACCGGCAGTCCGCTGCCCGAGCATCACAGCGAAGTCATCGAAGACCAGGACTGGGAACGCAGCTGGATGGACGGCTTCCAGCCAATGCGTTTCGGTCAGCGCCTGTGGATCGTGCCGAGCTGGCACGCCGCGCCCGAGCCTGACGCGGTCAATCTGTTGCTGGATCCGGGCCTGGCGTTCGGCACCGGCACCCACCCGACCACCGCCCTGTGCCTGGAATGGCTCGACGGTCAGGACCTGAAAGACTGCAACGTCCTGGACTTCGGCTGCGGCTCGGGAATTCTGGCGATCGCCGCCCTGCTGCTCGGCGCGAAAGAAGCCGTCGGCACCGACATCGACGTGCAGGCGCTGGAAGCCTCGCGCGACAACGCCGGGCGCAACAATATTGCCGACGAGCTGTTCCCGCTGTACCTGCCGGAAGATTTGCCGCAGGTCAAAGCCGACGTGCTGGTGGCCAACATTCTGGCCGGCCCGCTGGTTTCCCTGGCGCCGCAGCTGTCCGGCCTGGTGAAAACCGGCGGTCGTCTGGCACTGTCAGGCATCCTCGCCGAACAAGGTGAAGAAGTCGCTGCCGCCTATGCGCAGGACTTTGATCTGGACCCGATCGCCAATCGCGATGGCTGGGTGCGTATCACCGGCCGTCGGCGCTAGAATGACCGCCTGCATAAACCGGATCGCCGCATGACCGACAGCTTCGTCACCCAGTGCCCGCATTGCCAAACCAGCTTCCGCGTCAGCCATGCTCAATTGAGCGTGGCCCGCGGGGTGGTTCGCTGTGGCTCCTGCCTGCAAGTGTTCAACGCCGCCAAACAGCTGCTGGAACAACACGCCGGCAAGGAAGCGGTCACTCCGGTGGCGCCGTCCATTGTCCAGCCAGCACCGTCTCAGGCGGTGGTCAGCGAGCCGCCGCCAGTGGTCGAAGCACCCGTCAATGACGAACCGCCCGCGCCGCGCGCCATCAGCCAAAAGCAATGGAGCGCCAGCGAGCTGGACCTGGACAGCCTCGATCTGGACGAAGAACTCGCCCGCCTCGAACAACGGGAAATCCAGCCGACCACCGAATTCGGTCGTCAGCGCGAAGAGTCCCTGAGCGCCCGCCGCGACAGCCCTGAAGCCGATGAAACGGAGTGGCGCGACAGCCTGTTCAGCGCACGCGACGATGAACGTCTGCCCGAGCCCGAAGATGACGTCGAGCCAGATGCCGTCGAACCGGAACCGCTAAACACCGCGCGCACCGAGCCTTCCCTGTCGCTGGAGCCGGTGGATCTGGACGATGAACCGCCGATCCCGCAACTGCGCCTGCACGACCCGATCGATCCGAATGCCCGTCGTGAACGCCTGTCGGCCAACGTCGAGCCGGACGATGACGACTTGCCATCGGTCGAACCGCTGCGCAAAAAACGTCAACGCGCCGAAGTGTTGCAGGACCTGACCGACGACCCACTGCAACTGGACTGGCAGAAACGCCGTTCGCCCTGGGGCCGGCGTCTGCTCTGGGCTTTGCTGGTGCTGCTCGCCGCCGCCGGTCTGGCCGGCCAGTACATCGCCTATCATTTCGATGAACTGGCGCGGCAGGATCAGTACCGCCCATGGTTTCAGCAGTTCTGCCCGCAGATCGGCTGCACGGTGCCGTCCAAGGTCGACATCGGCAAAATCAAAAGCAGCAATCTGGTGGTGCGCAGCCATCCGGAATTCAGCGGGGCGCTGGTGGTGGATGCGATCATCTACAACCGGGCGACGTTCTCCCAGCCATTTCCGTTGCTGGAGCTACGCTTCGCTGACCTCAACGGTCATCTGATCGCCAGTCGTCGCTTCAAACCCGGCGAATACCTCAACGGCGACCTTGAGGGCATGGCGGAAATGCCGCCGCAAACGCCAATCCACATCGCGCTGGATATCCTTGATCCAGGCCCCAAAGCGGTGAATTACAGCCTGAGTTTCCACTCGCCCGAGTGAATCGCTTCATCGCTTCAGGTTTGACGGCAGTTTTCTGACTTCGCCCGCGCTTACCAAACCGCTGGTAATAACAGAATAACTGTTCAGATTTTGTTCAATTCAGCCTTTATCCAGTCATCGAGAGCGGGTATCATGCCAACCCTTTTTCGAACTCTCATGATCCGGCCCCACTTCAGGGAAGTCCTATGTCGGCGGTACGCATCGGCCCATATACATTGCAGAACGGTTTGATTCTCGCCCCGATGGCGGGCGTCACCGACCAGCCCTTTCGTCAGCTGTGCAAGCGTTTGGGCGCAGGGCTTGTAGTCTCGGAAATGGTCACCAGTGACATGAGCCTGTGGAATACCCGCAAGTCGCGCATGCGCATGATCCACGAAGGCGATCCCGAGCCACGCTCGGTGCAGATTGCCGGTGGCGATGCGCAGATGCTGGCGGACGCGGCACGGGCCAACGTCGAACTGGGCGCACAGATTATTGATATCAACATGGGTTGCCCGGCAAAGAAGGTCTGCAACAAGGCCGCCGGCTCCGCGTTATTGAAAGACGAAGCACTGGTGACCGAGATCCTGCAGGCCGTCGTCGCTGCAGTGGATGTGCCGGTGACCCTGAAGATCCGCACCGGATGGGATCGCGACAACAAGAACGGCCTGACTGTGGCGAAGATCGCCGAGCAGGCCGGGATCACCGCGCTGGCCGTGCATGGCCGCACGCGCGCCGATCTGTACACCGGCGAAGCCGAGTACGACACGATTGCCGCGATCAAGCAGGCGGTGTCGATCCCGGTGTTTGCCAATGGCGATATCGATTCGCCGGAAAAGGCCCGTTACGTGCTTGACGCGACCGGTGCCGATGGCCTGCTGATAGGCCGGGCTGCCCAGGGGCGGCCATGGATTTTTCGCGAGATCGAACACTTCCTGCGTACCGGCGAGAAATTGCCGGCGCCGGAGCTGAGCGAAGTGGAACGCATCCTGCTGGAGCATCTGGCCGCACTTCACGCCTTCTATGGGGATGTGATGGGCGTCCGTATTGCCCGCAAGCATGTGGGCTGGTATCTCGCAACCTTGCCGGGCGCCAGGGAGTTTCGCGCCCACTTCAATCGTTTGGATGGTACGGAAACACAATGCGCCAACGTTCGGGAGTTTTTCGCCGAGCGTTACAAGAGCCTGACAGGGGACGAAGAAGGGGTGGCCGCATGACGATGATGACCGAGACTTTAGTGAGTGGAACAGCACCCGTGAGCGACAACGTGAATTTGAAACAGCACCTCAATACCCCGAGCGAAGAAGGTCAGACCCTTCGCGGGAGTGTCGAGAAGGCGCTGCACAATTATTTCGCCCACCTTGAGGGCGCGTCCGTCACGGATGTGTACAACCTGGTGCTCTCCGAAGTCGAGGCTCCCCTGCTCGAAAGCGTGATGAACTACGTCAAGGGCAACCAGACCAAGGCCAGCGAGCTGCTCGGACTCAACCGCGGCACGCTGCGCAAGAAACTCAAGCAGTACGATCTGCTGTAAGCATTCAATCAAACCAGAAAGGCGCCCGCGTAAAACCGGTCGCCTTTTTTGCTGACTTCCTTTGCTTTTGATGGAAATTGAGATGACCGACCAGACTACCCGCCTGCCGATCCGCCGCGCCTTGATCAGCGTTTCCGACAAGACCGGGATCCTCGAATTCGCCAAGGAGCTTGAAGCCCTCGGCGTCGAGATCCTCTCCACCGGCGGGACGTTCAAGCTGCTGCGCGACAACGGTGTTGCCGCAGTGGAAGTCGCGGATTACACCGGTTTCGCGGAGATGATGGACGGTCGGGTGAAAACCCTGCACCCGAAAATCCACGGCGGAATCCTCGGTCGTCGCGGTATCGACGACGCGATCATGAACGAGCACGGCATCAAGCCGATCGACCTGGTTGCAGTCAACCTGTACCCGTTCGAAGCCACCATCAACAAGCCAGGCTGCGACCTGCCGACCGCTATCGAGAACATCGACATCGGCGGCCCGACCATGGTCCGTTCGGCAGCGAAAAACCATAAAGACGTGGCGATCGTGGTGAATGCCAGCGATTACGCCAACGTTCTGCAAAACCTCAAGGCCGGCGGCCTGACCTACGCTCAGCGTTTCGACCTGATGCTCAAGGCCTTCGAACACACCGCTGCCTACGACGGCATGATCGCCAACTACATGGGCACCGTGAATCAGGCTGCCGACGTACTGAGCACCGAAGGTCGCAGCGAATTCCCGCGCACCTTCAACAGCCAGTTCATCAAGGCCCAGGAAATGCGCTACGGCGAGAACCCGCACCAGAGCGCGGCGTTCTACGTGGAAGCCAAGCCTGCCGAAGTCGGTATCGCCACCGCGACCCAACTGCAAGGCAAAGAGCTGTCGTACAACAACGTGGCCGACACCGACGCCGCGCTGGAATGCGTGAAGAGCTTCGTCAAGCCGGCCTGCGTGATCGTCAAGCACGCCAACCCGTGCGGCGTGGCGGTGAGCCCGGATGCCGAAGGCGGTATCCGTCAGGCCTACGAACTGGCCTACGCCACCGACACCGAGTCGGCCTTCGGCGGCATCATCGCGTTCAACCGTGAACTGGATGCCGAGACTGCCAAGGCGATCGTCGAGCGTCAGTTCGTGGAAGTGATCATCGCGCCAAGCGTCAGCGCAGAAGCTCGCGCCATCGTCGCCGCCAAAGCCAACGTGCGCCTGCTGGCCTGTGGCGAGTGGTCGGCGGATCGCGTTCCGGCCTGGGACTACAAGCGCGTCAACGGTGGCCTGCTGGTGCAGAGCCGCGACATCGGCATGATCGGCGCCGACGACCTGAAAGTGGTGACCAAGCGCGCACCGACCGAACAGGAAATCCACGACCTGATCTTCGCCTGGAAAGTCGCCAAGTACGTCAAGTCCAACGCCATCGTCTACGCCAAGAACCGTCAGACCATCGGTGTCGGCGCCGGCCAGATGAGCCGCGTAAACTCCGCGCGTATCGCCGCGATCAAGGCTGAGCACGCCGGTCTGCAAGTGGCCGGTTCGGTGATGGCCTCGGACGCGTTCTTCCCGTTCCGCGACGGTCTGGACAACGCGGCCAAGGTTGGCATCACTGCAGTGATCCAGCCAGGCGGCTCGATGCGTGATGCTGAAGTGATCGCTGCCGCTGACGAAGCCGGTATCGCCATGGTGTTCACCGGCATGCGCCACTTCCGTCACTGATACAACTCGATCCAAATGTGGGAGCGGGCTTGCTCGCGAATGCAATCTGTCAGCAACAGCCGTTTTGCCTGACACACCGCTTTCGCGAGCAAGCCCGCTCCCACATAAAGCGCTCCAGCAGCGCCTGACAGATTTTTGAGGTTTTTGAAATGAATGTTTTGATCATTGGCAGCGGTGGCCGTGAACACGCCCTGGCCTGGAAAGTGGCTCAGGATCCGCGCGTGCAGAAGGTTTTCGTCGCGCCGGGCAACGCCGGTACCGCGATTGAAGCCAAGTGCGAGAACGTCGCCATCGACGTGCTGGCCCTTGAGCAACTGGCCGACTTCGCCGAGAAAAACGTTTCCCTTACCATCGTCGGCCCGGAAGTGCCGCTGGTGGCCGGCGTGGTCGATCTGTTCCGCTCCCGTGGCCTGGACTGCTTCGGCCCGACCGCCGGCGCTGCACAGCTGGAAGGCTCGAAAGCCTTCACCAAGGATTTCCTCGCGCGCCACAAGATCCCGACCGCCGACTACCAGAACTTCACCGAGATCGAGCCGGCCCTGGCTTACCTGCGTGAAAAAGGCGCACCGATCGTGATCAAGGCCGATGGCCTGGCCGCCGGTAAAGGCGTGATCGTTGCCATGACCCTGGCCGAAGCCGAAGACGCCGTGCGCGACATGCTCGCCGGCAACGCCTTCGGCGACGCCGGTTCGCGCGTGGTGATCGAAGAATTCCTCGACGGCGAAGAAGCCTCGTTCATCGTCATGGTCGACGGCAAGAACGTCCTGCCGATGGCCACCAGCCAGGACCACAAACGTGTTGGCGACGGCGACAGCGGCCCGAACACCGGCGGCATGGGTGCCTACTCCCCTGCCCCGGTGGTCACCGCCGACGTGCACCAGCGCGTGATGGATCAGGTGATCTGGCCGACCGTGCGCGGCATGGCCGAAGAAGGCAACGTCTACACCGGTTTCCTGTACGCCGGTCTGATGATCGACAAGGCCGGCAACCCGAAAGTCATCGAATTCAACTGCCGCTTCGGTGACCCGGAAACCCAACCGGTGATGCTGCGTCTGCAGTCGAGCCTGGTGCTGCTGGTCGAAGCCGCTCTGGCGCAAGCGCTGGACAAGGTTGAAGCACAGTGGGATCCACGTCCGAGCGTTGGCATCGTGCTGGCCGCCGGCGGCTACCCGGGCGACTACGCCAAGGGCGCGGTGATCAACGGTCTGGACACAGCCGCAGGCCTGGAAGGCAAAGTCTTCCACGCCGGTACGGCGCTGAAGGATGGCAACGTGGTGACGGCCGGTGGTCGCGTACTCTGCGCCACCGCCATGGGCGCCAGTGTCAGCGAAGCGCAGCAGCAAGCCTACAAGCTGGCCGCTGCCATCGACTGGGAAGGCTGCTTCTACCGCAAGGACATTGGCTACCGCGCCATTGCCCGTGAACGTGGCGAAACCCAGGAATAAACTGTCCTTCACGTCCGGCGCGGGATGCAGTCCCTCGCCGGGCTGTTCCGCCGCCGCGCATCGTTATATTCTGGCATCAACCTACGAAGGGATTTCGCCGTGCGCTGGCTCAGGATTGCCATAAGTTTCACCGTCACGTTGCTGACCTTGCTCTGCATGCTTCCGGCTCTGGCCGCGCAAGGCAGTGGCTGGTCGGTATTGCTTGACGATCAGGGTAATCTGCAACTGAGCGACATCCGCTCGGCGCGCTACACCAATCAATTCAGTCCCATCGAACTTGATCGCCTCACGGCGGCCGAGCCCGATGGTGCACTCTGGCTGCGCTTCAAACTGGCGCCGGGCAAGCACGAGCAGGTGCTGCGGATCTTCGCTCCCGACCTGTCCAACCTCAGCCTCTACGTGCTGGACGGCGACAAGCTGATCGAGCAACGCACTTCCGGCACCCATCAGCCGCAGGTCGAGCGGCCACTGCCGAGCAGCGACTTCCTGCTGCCGCTGCCGCAAAGCGACAAGTCCCTCGACGTTTATCTGCGGATGGTTTCCGACCATCAGCTGCGCCCGCACATCACCCTGCAATCGGCGGTGATGAGTGCCGCCAACCAGAACCAGACGCTGATCTTCGGTCTGCTGTTCGGCTGCCTCGGCATGTTGCTGCTGCACAACATCGTGCGCTACGCCTACTCCCGCTCGCGCAGCAGCCTGTGGCTGGCGGTCTGCGAAGGACTGCTGGGCCTGAGTCTGTTGCTGTTGCTCAACCTCGCCGGCCCGTGGTTGCCGAACTGGCACGCGATCCAGACCCCGGGCGCCTATCTGGCGTTGCTGCTGACCGCCCCGGCCGGGCTGATGTTCGCCCTGCGCTTCTTCGCCCCGCTCGGCCCGCACCCGCTGAACAAACTGTTGCTGGGCGACATTCTGTTCATTGTGATCTGCAGCCTGCTGCTGTTGTTCGTCAACACCCTGCCGCTGAACATCATCACCTACGCGCTGGTGGCGCTGGCCGGTCTGAGCATGTTGCTGGTCGGCTTCTATCACTGGCAAAAAGGTTATCGCCCGGCGCGGCTGTTCGTTGCCGGGATGGTGGTGTTCAACATCGGTACGCTGATTATTTTGCCGGCCCTGCTGGGGCTGACCCTGGTGGCGCCGCAAGGCCTGATCATGACCCTGATGGGTTTCATCTGCATCAGTGGCTTGCTGATGAGCATCGCCTTGGGTGAACGCCAGCGCAGCATCACCGAAAGCCGGTTCAGCATCAGCCGCGATCTTGCCGCGAGCAATGCCGAGATCAACGCCAAAGCCGAATTCCTCGCCAAGATCAGCCACGAAATCCGCACCCCGATGAACGGCGTGCTGGGCATGACCGAGCTGCTGCTGGGCACGCCACTGTCGGTCAAGCAACGCGATTACGTGCAAACCATCCACAGTGCCGGCAACGAACTGCTGACGTTGATCAACGAGATTCTCGACATTTCCAAGCTCGAATCCGGACAGATCGAACTGGACGATGTGCAGTTCGACCTCAACGCGCTGATCGACGACTGCCTGAGCATCTACCGGGCCAAGGCCGAACAGCAGAACGTCGAGCTGATCAGCTTCATCCAGCCGCAAGTGCCGCGCGTGATCAGCGGCGACCCGACCCGCTTGCGCCAGACCCTGCTGAGCCTGCTGGAAAACGCCCTGAAGAAAACCGACGAAGGCGAAGTGCTGATCGTCGTCGCCCTCGACGAGCGCAGCGTCAAACCGCGCCTGCGCATCGCCGTGCAGGACAGTGGTCAGCCGATGGAACCGGAGGAGCGCGATGCGCTGATGCACGCCGAACTGCACAGCAAACACTTCCTCTCGGCCAATCGTCTGGGTGGCAACCTCGGGCTGGTGATTGCGCGGCAACTGATCCGCCTGATGCACGGCGAGTTCGGGATCAAGAGCGGCACCAGTCAGGGCAGCACCTTGTGGCTGACCTTGCCGCTGGACCCGGATCGCCTCGAACACCCGACCTCCGACCTCGACGGCCCGTTGCAAGGCGCACGCGTGCTGGTGGTGGACGACAACGACACCTGCCGCAAGGTCCTGGTGCAGCAATGCAGCGCCTGGGGCCTGAACGTCAGCGCCGTGCCATCGGGCAAGGAAGCGCTGGCGCTGCTGCGCACCAAGGCGCACCTGCGCGACTACTTCGATGTGGTGCTGCTGGACCAGAACATGCCCGGCATGACCGGCATGCAACTGGCGGCCAAGATCAAGGAAGACCCGAGCCTCAATCACGACATCCTGTTGATCATGCTCACCGGCATCAGTAACGCGCCGAGCAAGATCATCGCGCGCAACTCCGGGATCAAACGCATCCTCGCCAAACCGGTGGCCGGCTATACGCTCAAGACCACGCTGGCCGACGAGTTGAACCAGCGCAATAAAGGTCAGGTAGTGTTCCAGCCGCAAGTGGTCACTCCCGCGACGGCGGCCAAGGTGC
This sequence comes from Pseudomonas fluorescens, assembly GCF_004683905.1. Taxonomy (NCBI): domain Bacteria; kingdom Pseudomonadati; phylum Pseudomonadota; class Gammaproteobacteria; order Pseudomonadales; family Pseudomonadaceae; genus Pseudomonas; species Pseudomonas fluorescens. The sequence continues at coordinate 720,322 of NZ_CP038438.1, read as the reverse complement.
CGAGCGATTTCCGCATTCTGGTCGCCGAAGACAACACGATTTCGACCAAAGTGATTCGCGGCATGCTCGGTAAACTCAACCTGCAACCGGACACCGCCAGCAACGGCGAAGAGGCCCTGCAGGCGATGAAGGCCCAGCGTTACGATCTGGTGCTGATGGACTGCGAAATGCCGATCCTCGATGGCTTCTCGGCGACCCAGCAGCTACGGGCGTGGGAGGTCAGCAATCAGCGTATACGCACGCCGATCGTCGCGCTGACCGCGCACATCCTCGCCGAACACAAGGAACGTGCGCGTCAGGCCGGGATGGATGGCCACATGGCCAAACCGGTGGAGCTGTCGCAACTGCGCGAGCTGATCGAACACTGGGTAGCCCAGCGCGATCAGCAGAACCGTACGGCGTCGACCTTTTAAGCAGGGGTACCACGCCAGTTCGAGCGTGACTCAATCGGCTGCGCCGTTCTCTTCGGCTGGAACGTCTTCAATCAGCCTCAACAACGCCACGTTAGCTTCAAGCCTGTCCTGGACTTTCAGGGCGATGGCTGCGCGAACCGGCCCATAGAGCGTTTCGGACAAATTGGCACTGGCAGAGCGTCTGCAAACACTGCCGCGAATATCCTCAGCCTGGAATAGCTCGGCCAAAGGGTTGTCAGCGAGAATCCGTGCAGTCGCAAATTCGATGTAGACGCTGCTCATCGACATCGGCGAGTGCGCCACGACCACCAACAGCCGTATGATTCTGGAAACATCTGACTGATCCGTCGATGCATCGCTGGCGCCTTTCTGCATGTAACCACGCAGCAGCTCTAGTGCCGGCTCGCTTGCGGAAAGTGCTGCCAGTCGACGCATGACTGCGTTCGCAACGTCACATTGCTCCACAGCACCCCCGAACTCAGGAGCGACCACCCAGTCAACGACAGACACGCTGTTACCCTGTGCGACGGACAGATCCAACCGTGCTCTGAAATGTCGCAGCCAGTATTTGTCCAGAAATTCCATGTAGACGTCATACCAGCCAATACCCGGATCTTTCTCAAGTTTCTTGTTGGCCGCCAGTTGCGCCAACAACAGAGAGTTTATTAAATCCTGATAGCGTTCCGGTTTGTCTGCCGGCGGAATCAGTACAACGGCACCCGCAACGATCAAAACGGAATATTTGCAATTCATATAATCGCCCCCAAAAAAAAGCAGTCGACCTTCGACTGCTTTTTTCGATTTATCAGATATCAATATCTTCAATCTGATCGATACCCACCAGCTTTTTCTTGATCGTCTCACGCACTGCGTTGGCGACGTCGGTGTTTTTGGCAAAGAAAGTTTGAGCTCGATACAAACTTACATTACGAACATCGACATCCACGAACATCACTTTGGTAGAGGTGTTCTTGCGCAGAAAACGCACCGTTCCCAGCGCCATGATTGCCTCACCGTCGAGTTCGACACACGCTCCGGTGGAGATGCCGCCCACGCCGTGGTCCAGCAAATTTCGCTCATAAGCGGTCAACGCAGCAGTGTCCCGTTTTTGCAGGGCCGAGATTGCATCACCCGCGACCTTCAGCATCAGAACGCTGGTTGGTCCTGGCAGTGCAACATTAGCCAGCACGGAACCCAGAATCTCCAGTACCAGCTTGTCCATCCGCACACTCGTGCCTTCGATACTGAGGTCATTGTAGTACTGATCGACAGGCGTCCAGCCAGCGAGGGTCATCACCTCACGGAACCGCTTATACCAATCTCGGCCCTGATGCTCTTCGGGGTATAGCTTGTTCGCTGCACGTGTGGCGAACAGAAGAGCGTTCTGGGCATCCGACTTGTTCTGATCCGAAAGTTTGCCAGAAAAACCCATTGTGACTTCGCCGACAACAGAGCCTTTCGACGGTGCCTCGATTTCGTCCCCTACAGCCAACAGGCCACGAGAGCGAATAACCGGCGCACCCACATCACAGGCTTCAATCGCGTTAATACAGGAAGAGATATAAAGCTCATTAACGATTTGACTATGCACAATAAAAGTCCTTATTAATTAGTAGACAAGCCCCTCTTGAACTTGCAAGAAAACAATAAACAAACAAGCCCAGCACTACAAACTCAAATCTGTAACATCTTATCCAGCAAACAAGATGCAACTAACAACATCACACAAAACAACTATCAAACAAAAAACGAAAAACCGACTGCCTCGCGCAGAATCTTCTGCACACACAAGCAACTAACCGACTGATAGACTCGCCGTCATCACTCTCCGGATGCGAGTCGCCCTCATGCTCCACGTGTTATTCAGCGTTTACCTGAAGATGCTGGTGCTCTACAGCCCGTTCTTCGTGTTGTCCTGCTTCATCAGCCTGACTCGTGGCTACTCGCGCAAGGAACAGCGGCGCCTGGCCTGGAAAGTGGCGATCGCCACGCTGATCTCCAGCGTCTTGCTTTATCTGTTCGGGCGGGTGATTTTCGATGTATTCGGGATCACTGCGGACGCATTCCGCATCGGTGCCGGCAGCGTGCTGTTCATCTCGGCATTGGGCATGGCTCAGGGCAAGCCGGTCGTGCAGAGTGATAACGTGCAACAGGACGTGACGATCGTCCCGCTGACCATTCCGCTGACCGTCGGCCCGGGCACCATTGGCGCCCTGCTGGTGATGGGCGTCAGTCAGCCGCACTGGGACGACAAACTGACCGCGATCATGAGCATCACCCTGGCCAGTTTCACCGTAGGGGTGGTGCTGTATCTGTCCAATCACATCGAACGGGTGCTCGGCGATCAGGGCCTGCAGATCGTCAGCCGGCTGATGGGCCTTTTTGTCTGCGCACTGGCGGCGCAGATCATCTTTACCGGGATCAAGGGCTATCTGGTGTCCTGAACGAAAAAGGGCTGCGGAGGAAAATCTCCGCAGCCCGGTCTGATCTGCCAGCTCGCAATGGCTTACTGGTCGATGGACAGCCCGATCAGCGCGCCGAGTTCCAGCAGGGGTTCCGTGGCCATCGCACTCATCAGCTCCTCCAGGCTAACGGTCACCGAGATTTCGTCAGGTAACGCAATCCCGAATGTCACCTGCTGTTGCCGTGCCGCATCAAGGCTCGTGGCATTGCGCAAAATGATGCTGCTTCCCGAATCGGGATCCGTCAGCAGCAAATGGCCGTCGGACCTCGAGACCAGCCATCGCTGCATCGGCTCCAGTGTCAACGCCAGATGAATGCCTGCTTCCTCGGCGTCGACAATCAGGCAATCAAGCCGATCCCAAGTCTGTCGGGCCAGTGAAAGGTAATCTGCAGATTTCGCAAACTTGAGTACCAGTGTATCGACGCCATCCGGAATCGCTACAATCCTGCCCGATGAGCCAATACCGTCGATAACCAGCGTATCTGCAATCCGGCTGACCGCTTCCACAGTCATCCATATATCGATGGGTTCAATGCCTTCACTGGCATTGCTGAACAGTCGGCCCGTTACAGGGTCATGCAGCACCAGGGTCTGATCGTTCGCCACGCCCAGATATTGTGGCCATTCACGTCCTGACACCGAGACACTGAGCAGACGGCCGGCTGCGACGTCATACCAGCTGCAAAGATTATCGCTCCTGCCCGCAAAGAGGTAAGGACCGCTACGCTGACCGGCAAGCAGTCGCGCCAGCTTTTGCTCCCGCGCCTGACGAGACGCCAGGCCATTGAAGAATTCGACTTCCACACCGACGATACGCGGTGGCTCGCCATCGGCCAGGTCGAACAGCACGTGGTCATGCCGGCGGACGTGCAGGCCGGCTCCATGGGGCACGGCCCAGGCAAAAGTGTCCCGCGGCATGACTCGCTGCATCGGGGCCAGCAAGTGCGCCTGCAGCAGACGTGTCCCCGAACCGAATGCCGCCGCCAGGCTTTCAGGCGCCATGAAGGGCTGACGATAGATTCGTCCGGATGCCCAGTCCATCATCCACGCCGCTTTTTTATCTGGCGTCAGCCTCAACACGCGCATGGCTTTGCCCGCCGTGTCGGCAATCAGAAATTGCTGATCCAGATAGATGACATACAGCGATGTCTTGCCCGTTGCGTCGCGGATACCCCCGACTTCCACGCCATCGGCGGACTCGTTCTGAATGCTGGTCCCGACCGCTTCCCACCACTTGAACCCTTGCCCAGTGCGCTGCTGGCGGGCCGACAGCCATGCGTGATTGAGTCCCACCAGCCGCGTCTGGCCGTCGTCATTCATCTGGAACAGCATGCCTTCGTCAGTGAGGATGACGTATTGTCCGCCCTGGCGGTGCACATGCTGCACCTCAAGGTGCAAGACACTTTGTGCAAACATCTCGGGCATCTGATCCGCTGCGCCGATGTGCTGTCGATAAACAAGGCGATGGCCAAGATGATGAAACAACACTGTATCGCCGCTTGATTGAAGCGGATCAAGCAGCACCCAATCGAGAAAGTCAGGTGTACCTTCCGTATTGCGCAGCACAGGCCGAATGACGCGCTCATCTTCACTGCGCACCCAGGCTCGGGTGGCTTTACGCAAATTCTCGTCGAAGGTGTCGATCGTAATCATTGCGCCCAGTGTGAATTCCACTCTCTGGTCATCAAGTACCTCATGGTATGGGTAGTCGTGCCGTCGGAGGAAATCCGAAACATTGTCGCGTCCTTCGCGAATGATCCACGGATGGTCTGAATTCATATCGGAGATCGCAGTAAGGGCGAGGTAGTCTTCGCCGAGCAGGTAAGTCAGCTTGTAGAAGCTTTTCCACATGTCTTCAAAGCGCTGGACCACCTGCAGCAAACCCTCTGGCGTCGCCTGAATCGAAACAATGCAGGGGTTTTTTGATGAATGTATTTTCATCACCCGGTAAGTGCGTTTGATCTGCCCGGTGACCAGATCCGTACGCCAGATGATTCCCTGCGCCGGGCAGTAATAAAACATCTCCTCGCCGATCTTCGGGCCGATACAGATCTGCGCCGCATACTGTGGGTCCAGTCCGCGCACCAAGTGCATGGCATCTTCGGTGTGGTCGTACCAGGCCGTGGTACGAACACCAGTCAGGGCATCGTGATAGTTGCGGATGACCGTCGGGCCATCGGCCAGACGATGAGCGCGGGCGAGTTCGCGCAAATGCTTGCGTGTAGCCGGGCCGTCGGCATCGTTGAGCGCGTCGAGTTCAGCAAAGAGCAGCGCTCCCGTTGCCCAGCCAACCTGATAGAAGCCCTCCGCAAGTTGCAGGTAAACGACACTCCTGGCGGGCACCTGCACCCGCATCGAGCCCAACTGAAAAGTATCCTGTTCCAGCTTCACCGCCGCCGCACTCACCCATGGGGCACGCAATGACCACGTCATTGGATCATCGGAGGAAACCTGCAGCCGCAACGACTTGACGCCCTCGGTCAGGGTGATCGAGCAGTGCCCGCCAGTGGCATCGATGTCATAGCAAAGGTAACCGTGCACCTCCTGCGGCAATGGGGGGACGTGCAGAAAACGCTGATCAGGGCCAATCGCAACACTGACGCGGGTTTCCTCGTAGTTGGGCACCATTTTTTCCATGATGTACTCGGTCGGTGCCTGGTAAAAGCTGAACCAGAATTGCCGCTTGCCTGCCAGCTTGTATTTTTCCAGTGCCAAAGCCGTTTCCATGTTTTCTGTGAGCGTTGTCGCAAAAGGCAGACCTTCATGGACGAAGCCCAGGAAGCACTCCGGCACACTCGGCAGCACGACGCTTTCAACGCCCGGCGCCGTATCGAAGGAAATCGAGTCGCGAAGGTCGAGGGCCTCTCGAATGCTGAATGCCTTGCTGCGATCCCCGACGATCCTCGGCTTATGCAGAAAGGAGTAATCTTCCGCGGCGAAAATTTTGTGGCCGCCGAAGGTAATGAGCCCTTTGCGCAAATCAAGCCCGGTATAGACCGCACAAGGATTGGCAATGTAGGTATCGCCTTGCACCGAATGGCTTTGCGGTCGATAGGCCGAATGCACATCATTCAGATACCGGCCGATCCGTCTTCCACGTTCTGCCCTGGCGCTGAACCCCTCGACCAGGGCGCCGATGCCCACCGCCAGCCCGCCCAGAATCACCCCGGCGCCGCCGAGGAAGGCCGCCGCCGTGCCCGCACCGGCAACACCGGCGCCCAAAGCGCCAACACCCAGCACCAGCCCAGCTGAATCGAAGGCCAGCTGCGTGGCATAGACCGCACGCTGGATATCGTTTTGTGCATTGACCAACAGATAAATGTCAAAGCCGATGCTGGCCAGCTGCAAAACGGTTCCGACACCCTCGTTCAAGACGTTGCCCAGTGCATTACTGACAATCGACGAGGTGGTTTTGGCCACCCGCAGTCCGTCGGTAAAGGCATGACGCACCAGATTCAGCAGTTGTACTGCGTCGACCACCAGCCCGTGAGCCATCTGCGCGTAGGCCAGGTAACCGTGGATACGTACTGCCGACGTCAACGCGGTCGACCCCATCCCGGACTCCGCGCTCTGCAAGCCGAGCAGCAGGGCTTGAATGGCAAATCCGGCATTGAGCGTGTGCACCGCTCCGACATCCGTCGGATCGATCACTGGCGCCCCCGCGCGTCTGCCGGACAACGCTTCAAACGTATCGCTCAGGTAAGACTTGATCCCTTGCAGGCGCGTGTCATCGGTCTGCACTGTGCGTGTGCGCTGCGGATCACTGGCACTGGCCATGGTGATTTCGCTGCGCCCTTGCGCAGTGCTCTTCAGGGAGTCGAACACCGGAACGAAGTCACGAGATAGTTGATGCTGGTCCTGTAACCGCAGGGTCGCGCTTTCGATCGTCCGCGCCCACTTGTGGCTGTCCACACTGCTCAGCGCCTGTCCCAGACGCGCGTTCTCTGACAGGGAACGCGCGCGCAAGGCGGCATGCTGACTCCAGGGTTCGACGGCACGCCCGCCACCCAGCGGATCACTGCTGAGCAAATGCGCAACGCTAATTTCCGAAGGCAACGATTTACCGGCAATGCTTGCGCCGTCGAGTTCGATGACCTCGAAAACGCTGGCAGCCCCCTGTTCCAGACCATAAAGCCGGGCAATCACTTCCTCCTGCATGAAGCGCTGGACGCCTTGTTGCAGATCCTCGATCCGGGCGAACGCATACAGCCCGAAGTTGGGATCGTAGAAGCGATAGGAAGTCTCGCCTTGCGCTACAACCTTGCTCACCAGCATCGAATGATTGTCGGTGTTGAGCAACAGGCTGCCGGCAGCGGTTTTTGCTTCCAGCGTCTGCATCACAGTGGCCAGGTTCGCCGCCGGTCTCTTCTCGCCAAATCGCGCCATGGGTACCCCACGCAACTCGTCCAGCACCTTGAGCAGGGCATGGGCTTGCGGTGCGTCGGGAGTGAGATTGGCAATCGCCAGTTTGCCGATCAGCGCGCGCTCGGCCGAAGCGCCTTTCTCCAGTGCGGCGGCCATCACCAGCGCCAGTGGATAGCAGCGTCGGCCCGGATCCCCCGCACCGCGCAGCAGCAAATCCTGTGGCAATTGCCTGCCCGCGTAGGCGCCTGCCTGGACGAAGGTCTCACGTACCGCCTTGCCCCGAGAGAGGATCGACGCCCGGCGCTCATTCATGGCGGCGACTTCGACCCGACTCACGTACTCGCGCCATTGCCGTACGCTGATCGGTTCGGCAAATGCCTGCGCCTTCAACACTCTGGAGTTCTGCCCGAGCGATTCACGCTCCGATGCATTGACTCGTGCCTCGACCGGTGCAGGATCGCGACTGAGCAGTGTCTGTTCGATCACTTCGTAGCGCGCTATCAGGCCACGGTCTCGCGTATCTTCGGCAAAGGCGACGGTGGTTGCCCAGACGTCTGCGAACCCGACCTGATCCAGTGTTGCGGCACCGAACAGGCCGCCGAACATCACCCGATGCAACGGGCTCAACTGCTCCAGCGGCAACTTGCCCGCAGCGATGCGCGCCAAGGCCTCGTTGAGATTACCCAGTGACTCGGCCCCCATGGACGTTGGAGCTTTGTCGACTGTCTGGTTCAGCACCTGCTGTCGAGCATCAAAATCGAGGCGGATGGGGACGTTGAACGTCACATCACCGGTCAAGCGGTCATTCATGGCCCGTACAAACGGCTCACCCAGATCATCCAGCAGTTGCTGCAGGACCGAAGTCAGCAACACTGATTTTCCTTCTATGACCGGCCAGCCCAGTTTGAACGTGAGGGTCCGCTCTTTGAGCAAATCGGACAGATTGCCGGCGTAGCGCGACTTGAGCTTGCCCGAGTTCCACTTCTCATGTTCTTTTGCCAGCCAGTCTTCGGGGGTATCCTTGACTGCCCAGCCGGAGATCATTTCTTCTTCGGTAAAGACGTTGAAGCCGTCGACCTGCTTCATATGATGGCGAATGTTGTTCAGCTGTTCACTCTGCAGTTCTCTTTCGACATAGCCGATTACACCGCCTTCAAGTGCGCCCGGACCGGTCATGTAGATGGTGCCCAAGGCGTCGAAACGAATCCCGTCCTGATAATACTGAGCTATGGCGCGTATGAGCTTCTCTGATGAATATTCACGCGATGTATTGGGCAAGCGCCCATCAGCCTGTGCTTCAGAGACGACCTTGATTGCAATATCATCGACTGACGACACATCTGCTGGCGTCACGCCTGCGAGTATCATGCGGCGCTCAACCTCATACAGGCAGTCATAAGCCACCCGGATGAAGTGCATGCTCGCATTGACCATCTTGCTGCCAGGATGAGCCAGAACATAGGCATTCATTTCCTTCGACGACGGATTGCCCCAGGCCGCGCCGCGCCCGATGGCATCCTGGGATAAAGACGTCGGCTGCGGCGAAGCGAAAATCTGCTCCACACCCGGCCTGCTCCGGGCAAATGCGCTCAGTGCCTCGAGATGCTCGGCGGGAATATGCCCGGTTCTATCGGCATAACGTTGCCGATCGCGCCCCGGCATCAAGGTATCGTCATGGTTGAGCAATAACTGCAGGACACCGATCTTCGCGTCTGTGCTGAAACCACTGATGTCCACGCCGCCCGGTCTCTCGATCAGCGGCGGCAAATAATCCATATCGCTGTAACGCCCGCCCTCGAGAAACTCGGCCTGCAGTCGCACCACGTCACTGGCTGCAGCAAAGTTGCCGCGCATGGCAACTTCGCGCTGGTAGACGTCCGCCAGAGAGTGGCTGGCAAACTCCTGGCGAACATCGCGCAGGCGCAAGTCCTCACCCACCATGGCCTGATGTGAATCCAGACATTTCTGGCGGAAGGCTTCGAGCGTCGCACGTTCCTTGCCATAACCCCGCACCATCAGGTCGATCCGCGCCTCGTCTGCGCGTCCGGCCCAGCGTGGATGATTCAGGTAGTCGAACATCTGCTGTTTGAGTACCCGTGCGCGGTCTTCGATCATTCTCGACAGTCCCGTCGGGGTTACCTTTTCGTCCTTTAATACCTTCATCGTGTCCGCACGGGCACTGTCGAGAATCACCCGATTCATTTCAAAGGCCAGCAGCGCATCACTGTCATACCAGAGATTGAATGCATATCCCTGCGACGCCAGTACCTTGCGCCAGATGTTCATGTAGTCGCGCTGATTCGGCCCGACCTCACTGCCACCGACCCAGACAAAATGCATGATGCGCGGTATCGGTTTGCCAGCGGAGAGCATCTTCACAGTCGCACTCAAGCGGCGGTCGTAGTCGCCCAGTTTCAGGCGCAGTTTATTGACCTGAGCATCCGCGGCGTCCAGCTGTGGTGATTCAATCGCGTCCTTGAGCAACCTGATCGCTATCAGTTGCTCCGGAAGACTGGTGGCCGCAGCGGCCCCGTCGTAGTAGCGCAAAGGAGTCTCCCCCAGGCTACCGCTGACGGACTCAAGTTCTGTGCGCGCAATAAGATCGGCGAACACTCTGCCCATCGTGACTTCATCCATAGTGCTCAATGCAATTTCCTTTTTTTTGGCCAAACGAACCCATCGCGACGACATGAACCGTCGCGACACAGAGAGAAAACAAACTTCAAAAAACCCAACGAAGACTTTCGTCAGGCCGGCACCGCTCCCAGCAACTGCGCCAGCGTTGCACTGCCGTCGGCATCATCGACTTCGACGATTTCCCGCAGCCTCTGCACCAGGCTCGATACCGGATAGGAACGCCCGCCCTCGAACCCGAGGAAGACGTCACCGCGCATCGCCGGATCCGCCGAGCACACATCCCGCAGGATCAGGCTGTGCTGGCGATCCGGATCGACAATCAGCAAGTGCTCGTCGACAAACGACAGTTGCAGTGTTTGCGGTGCGCCCAGCGCCCAGACCAGCTTGCCGGGAATCGCCGGGACCTCGCCCAGCGGGTGACGGCAATCGACAATCACCGAGTCCAGCCGCAGCCAGCAGGCCTTCGACAGGTGGTACGTGACACCGCCCTGCCCCAGGCGCAACACCAGACAGCTCACGTCATCAGCGATCAGTGGCAACAGGTCTTCAACCTTGTTCTGGCCCTCGACCACCAACACCTCGGCGTCACGCCGCATGTATTCGAACGGGCCGATGCTCTGCTGACCGGGGTAGACGTGTACGCGGTGTGCCTGAAGTTCGTGCAACAGCACATGCCGATGGCGGGTGCCGAGCAATTCGCAATCGTCTGGCAGGTTCTGGCCCGCTACCCGAATCAGTTGTGCATTCGCCACGTCGTACCATTGCAGGTTGCCCGCGCCAGACTCCACGGCGATGTAGGGCCCATGCTCGGCGGTCTCCAGCAATGCCTGCAGAGACTCCGGCAAATGTTCCGCGTGCTCGCTGGCCCAGTGATGATCGACGCCGATGATCCTTTCAGCTTCCTGATATCGCAGCTTGAGTGACACGCCGTTGACCGATGTCCCGTACAGACCGGAGCCGTCATTGCGCACGGCGCTGAACCGCCAGTCATCCCACTCGGCCTGCGGTGCCGGCAGCAAGTCGCTCGCCAGTAACTGGGCGCCGCTGCCGAATGCTGGCTCGAGTTGCCGGCTGTCGAAGAACCGCTGACTGCAGATTTCACCGCTGGCGACATCGAACAGCCAGACCGCCTGGTTGTCCGGTGTGACCCCGAGCAGGCGCATTTCCCGTTCGTGCCCCGGATCGCACAGCAGCAAGCGGTTATCCACATACCAGGCACACAGGCTGCGATCACCGGCGGCGTTGCGCAGACCCAGAATAGCGAAACTGTTGACCGGGTACTTCACCGCCAGCGTTTCGAGTGCCTGCCACCACTGTGCGCGCCCCCTGAGCCAGCGCTCACTCAAGCCACCCAGATGCACTTCGCCCTCTGCGGTCAGGTTGAAGAACAGACCGTCGTCGGTCAGGGCCAGATACCCGTCCTGCACCGGTACCACGTCATTCAACCCGTCGGGCTGCAGCCATTGATGCGTCCACTGCGCCGGCCAGCGCTCGCTGCCAGCGGACGCGCTGCGTTGCACCTTGCACAGCTTTTGCGCCAGCCGGTCGTAGATGAAAAACAGCTCGTGCTCATCGTTGACCGGCAGAAGCAGCAGATCACCAAGCTGTTTGATCGAATCGACCCAGCCGCGGTCATGCCCGAAGGTAAACGGATGGATGCACAACAGGTCACGGCTGCGAATCCAGACCAGGTCACGTTTGCCCGGATCGAACGCCCAGCAGACCGACACGTAGGCGGCCGGTTGCCAGTCGACGGTACTGACGCCTGCGCGTTCGGGCACCGGCGATAACGTGAAATAGTGACCAAGCACTACCGACCAATCCGTCAAGGTCGGGTTGGCGAACACTCTCTGGCCCAGCTCACGGTCAATCTCCCGGGTAACTGCCACCAGTTGCAGTTGGCCCTCATGGATCAGGTAGTTGAATTGCGTGACTTGCCGATCGGTACCCAGCCATTGCTGTTCGATATGAATCACGCCCTGCGCATCGACCTCAATACGCCGAACGCTGCACTGCCCCTCCATGACAAGCAGACGGTAGCGGCACTTGAGCAAACCGCTGACGGCATCGACCTGCCAGATGTCGTAGTTGCGCACCTCATAGAAAAACGCAGAATCGTCGACCACCGCCGCCAGCAGCATTTCATCGGCCGCCAGTACCTCTTCACTGCGGATGTACAGAAAACGATCCTCGGCAGCGTCGTACCAGGCCGTGGTGTGACGCGGCTGGCTCTCGGGCTCGAAAGGGATCGGAAAGTGATGAACTGGCGTGTAAGGCAGCACCAGCCGATGCTCCCGGGCCAGTGTCTGGTAATGCGTGAGCAGCGACTGCTCATTCTCCCCGGCTGGCGCGCTCTGCTCGATAATGTCCAGTCGTCCCTCACTGCGGTTAACCTTGAACGATTGCCGCCCGGTCAGTTGGAGCATGACCTCATGCCGACCTCTGCCGCCGAACGTCACCTTCACGCCACCCACCGAAAGAACCCCGCCAACGTCGATCCGCACATCCCTCTCAGTGGCCCAGGCGGCTACCAGATTCCAGCGGCACTGCTGCAGGCTGGGGGACTGCAACTGGAGATTGACCCCGCGATTGAGGATCAGTGAGCAGGCGCCGCCCGCACCTTCGATGCGGTACGACACCTTGTCGTGCCAGACCTGCGGCATCATTGGCACCGCCAGCGCACGCTCGTGGGCATCCAGCCGCACCTCGATCACGGTTGGCCGATACGACGGTGCGAGACGGTTGATGATGTAGTGCACGGGAAAGGAGTAGAACGAAAACAGAAACCGCCACTGGCCAGCCGCATCCTTCTTCTCCAGCTTGCGGGCGGTATCGAAGCCGGTGTCGTGACGCAGCGTCGAGAAAGGCAGCGCCTTGTATTCGTAACCGTAGAACGTGGTCGGCGTGCACGGCAGGACGACCAGTTGCGTGCTCGGCGGATCGAAGTGGATGTAGCCGGGAAGTCCCAGTTCACGCCGCAGATCGAGCGCTTGTTGATCATCCGGATTGAAATCCGGCACCCCGAAATGGTCGCGCAGCCGATACACCTTCGGACTGTCGAGCACCAGCATCGTGCGATTGAAGTCCAGGCTCTGGACGACCAGCGAAGGGTGAGCGACCCACGCCCCGAGTCCGTCGTCATACCGATAACCGACACCCCGACAGGCCCGCTCCAGCTCATCGAAGAACAGCCCGACCTCCTGCGCCTGCTCAGCGATCCTGGCAAACCCCTGGGCCAGGGCCGCCACACCCACGGCCAGTCCGCCCAGGATCACCCCGGCTCCACCGAGCACGGCGGCCGCTGTTGCCGCGCCCGCCGTGGCAGCCCCCAGACCACCGGCGGTCAACGCCAGACTGGCGGAGTCGAAGGCCAGTTGGGTGCCGAATTGCGCGCGCTCGATCTCGTTGTCTGCCGTCGCCAATTGATAGATGTCGAAACCGACATTGGCCAGCCCCAGCACCGCGCCCACGCCTTCGTTGGCGACATGTCCCAGCGCCTCGCCAACCACCGGCGCACAGGTGCGGGCGATGATCTTCTCTTCATTGAGCGCGGTTTTTACCAGACTGATCAGGCCAGCGACATCCGTGACATTGCCGTGCACCAGCTGCGCGTAATTGACGTAAGCGTGCAAGCGCACGGCGGTGGTCAGGGTGCGGTCATCCCCCTCTCGTCCACGCAGGACGTTCATCAGTGCCTGGATGGTGAAGCCGGTATTGAGCGTGTGTACGGCACCCGCCTCTGCCATCTGTGGCGAGGCTCGGGTGCCCAGTGCCGAAAACTGCTCCGACAGAAAATTTCTGATGCGCAGCAGACGATGATCGGTGCTTACCACCTGCACCACATGCTCGGCCTGCGAGGGATCGACCAGGTTGATCCGGTACTCGCCGGCGGGCGTCATCTCCAGGGTTTCGAACAACGGCACCAGCGGTTTTGCCGCAGCATGCAAGTGCTGTAGAGCGTCAGTCGCCTGGGCAATCTGCTGTCCCCACCAATGACTGTCCAGATCGCGCAGGCTGCGCCCCAGGTGCGGATTACTGACCAGCGAATGGCCGCGAGCACTGTTCAGGCGCCGACGGATCGGTCGCTGTGTATGCTCCGGCAGCACATTGTCGGATTCCAGCAATTGCCCGACGCGCAAACCGCCGGACAGATCCAGCGCCGCTATCTTTTGCCCCAGCAGCTCGATCAGATCAAAGGTCGGGCGCGCGTCGTCGCCATAGGCCGCATAGTATTTCGCCATGCCCTGTTTCTGGAAAAGGTCGGTCAGTGCCAGCTGAAACTGGTCAGGCTGGCTGAACTCGAACACGCCGAAATTGGGATCATAGAAGTGATAGGTGGCGTGCCCACCATTGAAGATTTTCGCCACCAGCATGGCGTGGTTATCCGAGTTGAGCATCAGCGTGCGCGAGCTGGCGAACGCCTCCAGCGTGGTGCCGAGCTGCTGCAGATCGACCCGCCCCAGCGGCTTGCCGATATCGTGCAACTGCACGCCGCGCAACTCCTCGAGCGCCTCCAGAAATACAATTGAATCGCGCTGCTGCGGCTCGACAGTGGCCAGGAAGAATCGCTCGCGCAAGCGTCGCGACGCCGCCACGCCGTGCTCCAGAGCAGCGCTCATGATCAGCGCCAGCGGGTAACAGCGGCCACCGGGATCCCCTGGCCCCTGGAGCAACAGATCCTGCGGCACCAGTTTGACGTCACTGGCCTCGATTTGCCCCAGTACCTGACCCAGCCGCAGGATCACCTGCTCACGATGTTCGCGGGTGGCGATGGTCTGGATATGGGCAACATGACGCCCCCATTGAAACAGCGTGTGCGCCTGCGACAGCGCAGCTCGTTTCAACGTTAGCGCGCTGTCCGACGAGACCATCGGCTGGTCGACATGGCTGGCGAGACCGGCCATGAATTGCGGCGCCCGATGCTGATACAGATGGCGTTCAATAGCCGCATAACGCACCGATGCTCCTACCTCGGCAACACTGTTGGCGAGGTTGTCGAGCTCGGGGGCAAGTTGCGTGAAGCTTGAGTTATCCAGTGAGCGTACGCCGAGCATCTGTCCCAACACTACCCTTTGCAAGGGACTGATCTGGAAGAACTGCAGCGAACCCTCGGCAATGCCGCTTAGCAACTCATCCAGCGCCAGCCCCTGAATCCGCGCATCACTGAGCGACGCCGGAGCTTGCAGAGTGACGGGTTGGGCCTTGATGGCCTGACGATCGTCGAACCCCAGACCCGGTCCTTCGGGAAAAACCAGCGGACCGTTATGACCTTGCCTCATCGCCGCCACAAACGGTGCACCGAGTCGGTCGATCATCCCTTGCAAGACCTCCGTCAATAACACCGGGCGTCCCTCGATGAGCGGCCAACCCTCTTCGAACACCACAGTCTGCTGTTTGAGCAGGGCAGCAACATCACCGCTGTAGCGGGCACTGAACTGTCCTTGCCGCCAACGCTGCTGTTCGTCGACAACCCATTGTTCATCATCGCTGGCGTTGTCTTTCCACGAGTGATCCTGCTCCTCCTCGGTCTTGTCGTTGATCATCCAGAGCGGCTCGATGGCAGTCTCGACGCGCACTGTTTCATCTTCGCGCGGGACGAAGTTGTGCTGTTCGTAATCGCGCATGCCAGCGCGCATCGCGGCCGGGCCAGTCAGAAAAATTGTCCATTCGCTCTGTGGGCGGATACCGTCTTCGAAATATCCGGCGACCGCCAGAATCAGTTCGTTCACCGTTGCGTGTTCGATCGAGGACAGAGCGGCAATAGAGCCGCAGTTTTGCTCGAATACCTCGCGCGCAAGCGTCGACATGCCGTAAAAATCGCTCAGCGCAACACCGCGCTTGGCCGCCAGTCGAGCCGTCAGGTCGATGAAGTCATAATTGAAGCGAAACCGGTCGATCACGCTTTTGAGCATCGGCGATCGGGCATGGGCCATCAGGAAGGAATTGCTCAGCGAGCTCTGCACAGCAACTGCCCGCAAGTCCTGTGGGCGGACGAGCAGCTCGGCCGGCGCCTGGAACACTTCATTCAGCGCCGGTTTTTGTCGGGCAAACGTCTCAAGCGCGGCGCGGTGTTGCTCGGGAATGCTTGCCAGATAATCAGTGTACTGGTGGCGCAGCGCCTCGCGTGCAGGCATCCAGTGCCGATTGTGATCGAGCAGCAGTTGCAGAACGCCAACGCGTGACCGGGGATCAAACCCGCTGATGTCAACACCTCCCAGAGTCTTGACCAGTGGCGGCAGATTATCGACATCGGCATATCCGCCGCCCTCTTCGTAAAGGACCTCGGCGCGCACCACATCGGAAGCAGCGGCCAGATTGCCGCGCAACCGGATTTCACGCTCGTAGATATCCTGTAATTGCAGCGGAGTATCCAGGGCGTTCAAGTCGCGCAACTGCAGGTCGTCTCCTGCGAGGTCCAGCAGACTGCGGCGGTTTTGCTCGATCAGCGCCTCCAGTTGCGCGGCGTCCTGCCCATAGGCACGGGCCAACAGATCGACGCGTGCTTCATCAGCTGAAAGTCCCCGCGCCAGTGCGGCATCGATATGCATGGACATCTGTTGTTTAAGGACGATGGCCCGTTCTTCGTACAGCGTGCCCAACTGGTCTTTGGAAATACTGTCGCTGCCATCTTGTTGCAGGGCGTCAGCCTTGGCCGCCTCGACGATCAGCCTGTTGGTTTGCCAGGCCAACAATGCGTCGCTGTCGTACCAGAGATGGAGGCTGTAACCTTGCCCGTTCAGCACCTGTTTCCAGAGGTTGAGATAGTCACGCTGTATCGCGCCCAGTCCTCCACCGAGCCAGACAAAGTGCAGATTCTTCGGCACCGCAGTCGGGGTGCTCTTCGCGTACGCCAGGCTGTTTTGCACACGGGTCTCGAAAGCCTGGATGCTGTTATAGATGCGCGACAACTGTGCAGGCTGGCTATCGGATTGCGAGTATTTATGTGGCGAACCGATCAACTGGCCGATCGACTGCTTGAGCAGTGCCAAAGGCTCGATCAGTCGTGGAGAATCGAGCAAGCCGATACAGGCAAAATAATAACGCCACACTGACTGATAGGATTCACTGCCCCTGTACGCCGACATGGCCTGTTCCAGATCCGCTTGTTTGAACAGTTTGATGAATTTGACAAACCCGCTGGCGTCTTGAGTTCTTCGGTCCTGCATGAAAGTTGCTCCTTTGCCCTGACCAATAACGAAAGTGCCCGCTGGCACTTGCATAGCGGCCAAACTAACTTCTGGCGAATCGGAGCTCAAACTTCAAAACTTTCAATACATGTCAAAATCAACAACTAAAAAACAACTGATAACGCATGTAACGGCAACAAGTTATTTCTACAATCAATATATAAATCAAACGCACCCGAGCAGAACGCGAAATTATCAAGGCTGCAATTTCAGGTCTGTCTATCAGTATTCAAGATAAGTCGAACAGAATGTAAGCAAAGAGAAAGCTCTCACACAGAAGCGGAGCAGATCGTACAGGTCGCGTTGAACAATATGACGCGGTCAGATCCGGAAACAATCTGTGCGGGAGATCGCGGTTGGCGAGGCAGCAAGCTCCCTCGCCAACGGCTCAGGACTGGGGCTTTTCGCCGTACCAGCGCGGCGTGTAGACCCACTCGCCACCTTCAGCCTTGGGGAAGGTGCAAGTCGTTGAAGAGCCAACCAGCACCATGGTGCGCATGTCCACCTGATCCGGGGTCAGTTGCCCCAGTGTCGTCACGCGCAGGGTTTGCCCCGGGCGACCGATGTCGCGCCCCAGCACCACCGGTGTTGCCGCGCTGCGATGCTGCGCGACGATTTCCAGCGCACGCCCCAATTGCCACGGGCGTGCCCGGGAAATCGGGTTGTAGAAGGCCAGCGCCAGATCGGCCTCGGCCGCCAGATCCAGACGTTTTTCAATGATCGACCACGGCTTGAGGTTGTCCGACAGCGACATCACGCAGAAATCATGCCCCAGCGGCGCACCCGCTTGCGCAGCCGTGGCAAGCGAGGCGGACACCCCCGGCAGGATTTCCAGCTCGACGCTGTGCCATTTCGGGTCGGTCGACTCGTGCAACGCTTCGAGCACCGCCGCGGCCATGGCGAACACGCCGGGGTCGCCGGATGAGACCACGATGACCGAACGCCCCTCGGCCGCCAGCCGGAAGGCGTGGCGGGCGCGCTGCATTTCTTCGCGATTGTCGGTGCAGTGCTGCACCTGATCATCGCGAAACGGGCCGGCCATGCGCACATAGGTTTCGTAGCCGAGCACATCGGTGGCCCGCGCCAGTTCCGCCTTGACCGCAGGCACCATCAACTCGGCAGCGCCGGGGCCAAGGCCGATCACCGCCAGGCGCCCACGTTGACGACCGATCTGCGCGACGTCCAGCGGCTGTTCGGCGCGCGCAATCGCCAGACCGTTGGTATTGCTGATCGCGGCCTGCGGCAGTGCCTGACGAGCCAACTCGCCGAGGTCTTTCTGCGCCGCGACAAAGCGAAGCGGCACCCCCAGTTCGAGGGCGGCTTCACGCAGTCTGGCCGACGCCATTTCAGTGTCAGCCGCCAGCAGACAGGCCAGCGACTGCTGCGCAACCCCGGCCTGCTGCAACGCGGCGCGCACGGCATGCGGCAGATCGTCCAACTGCGCACTCACCGCCACCGCCACACTGCGGGGATAGATCAGCAACTCGTTGGCGCTCGCGACACGCTCGGCACTGCCGACATGAATCGAGCGCTGCGCCTGCGGGTCTTGCGGCAACTGCGCCTGATCCAGCCACGGCGCCGCCCCTTCAATGCGCACGCTGTGCCCCGCCAGCAGATCGGAAACGAAACGCTTGCCCAGTTCCAGATCAGCCAGCGCATAACCGCTGGGTGGATTGAGCAGGCAGGTGCCAAAACGCAATTCGCCACTGGTGGTGATCGCCGCGGCGACCTGCAATGCGGCAGCGATTTCCCGGGCCATGACATTCACTCCGCCGAGGCCACCGAGCAGCGGCACCACGGCGCTGCCGTCTTCAGCAACGGCGAGCACCGCCGGTTCAGCACCTTTTTCCAGCAACAACGGCGCCAGGGTGCGAATGACAATACCAGCCGCGCACAAGGCAATGATCGGCGTGTCTTGCTGATACAACTCACGCAGGGTCGCGCCGAATTCCTGATAGCTGCAGTCGGCGCCTTCGACGCGTCCGGCGAGGCCATGGATCTGCGCCGTCGGATACAACTGCTGGATCCGCCGTGCGGTAGCGAGCGCGCCTTGTCCGAGGATGACAATGGCCGGTGTGGATTGCGTCATCAACCTTGCCACCGTTCGCCCGGGACGATGATCAGCGAGAAGTACGGCGAGGACATCGGCTCGACCTGATCCAGCGGCACGATCTTCTGATTGGCCATGGTCGCGCGTTCGACGTACAGCGCCCGCTCGGCCAGACCGAGTTCTTCGAGTACCGTACGAACTTTGGGAAAGTTGCGCCCCAGCTTCATGATCACCGCCGCATCGGCGTCGGCCAGACGTCGCTTCAGATCCTCATGCGGCAACACGCCGGAGAGCACCGACAGGCTCTGGTTGCGATACACCAGCGGCGCGCCGAGCACCGAGGCGCCGCCGAGCATCGAGCACACGCCCGGTACCACTTCGGCTTCATAGCGCGTGGACAACCGGTCATGCAGATACATGTAGGAGCCGTAGAAGAACGGATCGCCTTCGCAGATCACTGCAACGTCGCGCCCGGCGTCCAGATGCGCCGCAACTTCTTCGGCGGCATCATCATAGAAATCGCTGATCACTTGCTCGTAGGACAGCGGCGCCGGCAGCACTTCGGTGGTCACCGGGTACACCAGCGGCAACAGATTCTGCGCGTCCTGCAGGTGCGCTTCGATAATGCCGAACGCATTGCCTTTCTTGCCCTTGGCGACGAAGTACGCCACCACTGGCGACTCGCGCAGCAGGCGCAGGGCTTTGACGGTAATCAGTTCCGGATCACCGGGGCCCACACCGAGGCCGATCAAACGTCCTTTGGCCTGCATCATTCGATCTCCGTGGCGAGGGCATTGACTGCTGCGGCGGCCATGGCGCTGCCGCCGAGCCGGCCTTGCATGATCACGAACGGTGCGCCGCGACTGTCAGCCGCCAGCGCCGCTTTCGATTCGGCAGCGCCGACGAAACCCACCGGGAAGCCGAGGATCAGCGCCGGTTTCGGTGCCCCGGCGTCGAGCATTTCCAGCAGATAGAACAGCGCGGTCGGCGCGTTGCCGATCACTACTACGCTGCCTTCCAGATGCGGACGCCACAGTTCCAGCGCGGCCGCCGAGCGGGTGTTGCCCAGCTCACGGGCCAGCTGCGGCACGCTGTCGTCACGCAAAGTGCAGATCACCTCGTTGTTGGCTGGCAGACGGGCACGGGTCACGCCTTCGGAGACCATCCGCGCGTCGCACAGGATCGGCGCACCGGCCGCCAGCGCATCGCGCCCGGCCTTGCCGGCACCTTCGGAAAACTGCAGACCATCGACCGCCTCGACCATGCCGCAGGCGTGGATCACCCGCACCGCGAGTTTTTCCAGATCGGCCGGGATGCGCGCCAGATTGGCCTCGCTGCGAATGATCGCGAAGGAGTTGCGATAGATCTCCTGACCGTCGCGGATGTAATCAAGCATCAAGGGGGCTCCGTGAGCGGGCGTCGAGCAGGATCGCGGCCGCTTCAATAGTAAGGTTGCGTGCGTGCAGCGTGCCGAAACCCGGCAGCGCTGCATCGCGAAAATAAAGGTCGTAATGACCGGGGCTGACCGCCAGCAATGTCGCCGGGGCGCAATGGGCCGCCGCACAAGAGCGCGGGCAACCGGACAGGTGCACGTGCTGCGCCTGTGGCAACAACGTCGCCAGCAGCCGCGCGTCGTGTTTGGTATCGGCCAGGCCTTTGCCGCAGCCACTGGAGCCGGTGCAGGCAATCAGCCGGGACAGCGGCTCGCGGGTGTCGGTCAACCAGTGCAATTGACTCAGGTGTTGCAGGACTCGCCCCGCGTCGGCGGGCTTCACATTCGGCAGCAGCAGACTTTGCCAAGGGGTGAAACGCAGGCTGCCATCACCGAACTCGCGAGCCAGCCGGGCCACGCCCCGCAGCATGGCCGGATCGAGACGGCCGAGCGCCGGCACCGCACCGACATATACCCGGTCGTCAGCGTTTTGCGCGTGAACACCGATATGCAGCGCATCCGCCAGCGGCGTCCGCTGTCGGGCAATGGCGGCTCTGATCGCCACGCGTTCGCGCAACTGTTCGACAAACGCCAGCATCGGCCATTCATCGAGCAAGTGGCGCATGCGCGTCTGCTCCGGCCGAGCCAGCTCAAGGAACAATTCCAGCACCGCGACCACCAGCGCATGGCCGTTTTCCACGCTCACGGCACCGGCCGCACGATCGGTCGGGCAGCCGGCCAGACCGAACGCCAACAAAACTTCACCGTCACGTTCGAACGCCGACAGCCACAGATCATGCGGATGCTCGAGCATCGCCAACGCCTCACCGCCGTCCAGCTGCACGGCGAACTTGGCACTCAACTGGTGAAAGCGCGGATGCGTCTGCAATGTCGCCAGAGTCTGTTCGGCCAAAGGCCGGGTATCGAATAGCAACTGCCGATCAATCCCGGCACTCGGGCTGAGCATAAGGTTGCGCACATCGTCGCCCGCTGCGGTTTGCGGCCCCAACCCGGCGGCCAGCAAACCGTCGATCAATGCCGCGGACTGCTCGCCGATGCCGCGAATCTGCAGATTGGCGCGGTTGGTCGCCTCGATCGCGCCACTGGCGAAACGCTCGGCGGCATCAGCCACCGCGTCGGCCTGATTGGCAGTGATCGAGCCGCCATTGAGCTTGATCCGGCAAATGCCGCCGTCCAGCGCCTGGACAATACGCAGCAACCCCGGACAAGCCGAGGGGCGCAAAGCGGTGGACATTGAGCGTTCGTTCAAGGGATGACCGGCTGACGGGCAGCGCTGTGGTGGGCGAAAGGTCGCCATTATGCCTGCTTTGCCCGAGCGCATGAAAATGCCTGCCGGTCGGAAACTGCGGCTTTTCAGAGTTCGACCTCCTCAAGGTCGGCCACGCTCTCGCGAATCGCCTGATCTACAACGTCCCGGTTTTTGTCGATGTCCCGGCGATTGATCACCATTCTTCTGGCGCGGATGTCCAGTTGCGACATCGGTTGATGGACCTGCCAGAACAGGTAGTTGGTACTCAATACCAACTTGAAAAAGCGGATATGGCTGAGCACCACCACCAACTCGCCGCTGGCATTCTTACTGACCGGAACAATATGCGAAGTGAAGGTTTTGCCACTCAGAGCAGTAAACTTTTGCAGCAGTGCTGTATCTCTTTCCAGCGCTGCCAGCCCAGCTTCAACCTGCTCTAATTGACCGCGCGCGAGCAAGGGGGCTGTCAACCGCCGCCACGCCTCCTGCACACTTCCGGAAAACGCCTCCTGGACTAGCACCACCGGCTTCTCTTCCAGGTTCCAGCCACATGACCAAAGGCCCCCGGCAAAGTAATCGAACCACTCTGCAGGCTGCAGGCTGCTGTCACAACGGCTGTCCGCCGCGATCTGGGCGAGATAAATGCAGTTCCTCACAAATCTGTTATCGGCCTCTGCCCGCCCCTCCAGTCCGGTGAACAACATATTATTAACGGCAACTGCATTACTCTGACTTAAACCTGTAGCTGAATTGATATCCATATCGCTCCCTGCCAACTTGGCACGTATTAATTTTATAGTTTCATTGCGCCAGACTTATTAAAAAGAACTGACTTGAATCAAACTAACAAAAACGGAAGTTGAAAAAATCACTATTACTCGACATTAAGTTTCCGCGTTGCTCTCGACACGCCGCGACGACAGACCTGCGTCAGGTGCCGGCAGTCGCGTTATCATGCCGCCCGTGAAGATCTACTCAGGATTAAGGAACGGCATGACACCCTGGCTGACGGTTGTGGGAATCGGTGAAGACGGCTTCAAGGGCCTGGGCAAAAACGCTCGGCGCGCCCTGCTGGCTGCTTCGCGGATCATCGGCGGCCAGCGGCAACTGGACTTGCTGCCGGTGTGCATACGCGGCGAACGCGAACTGTGGCCGAGCCCGTTTTCCCTCGCGCCGGTACTGGAGCAGCGCAGCGCAGCCGTGTGCGTGCTGGCCAGCGGTGATCCGATGTTCTATGGCGTCGGCGCCAGCCTTGCGCGCCATGTGCCGAGTGCAGAGATGCTGATCCTGCCCGCGCCCTCTTCCTGTTCGCTGGCCGCCGCCCGGCTCGGCTGGCCGCTACAGGAGGTGGTCACCCTCTCGCTGGTGGCGCGACCACTGGCGGCACTCAATGCGCAGCTGTTCAGCGGGGTGCGCCTGTTGCTGTTGAGCAATGACCGGCACAGTCCGGCGGCAGTCGCGGCGCTGCTGCGCGAGCGCGGTTTTGGCGGCAGCCGCCTGACTGTGCTTGAGCATTTGGGCGGCGATGCCGAACGGCGCCTCGAAAGTACTGCCAATGACTGGAATGACCCGGCGATTGCCGATCTGAATGTGATCGCCATCGAATGCCTGGCCGATGCGCAGGCACCGCGCCTGTCACGTCTTGCCGGACTGCCCGATTCGGCATTCCAGCACGACGGCCAACTGACCAAACGCGATGTCCGCGCCATCACCCTCGCCCGCCTCGCGCCGATCCCCGGCGAACTGCTGTGGGATGTCGGCGGCGGTTGCGGCTCGATCGGCATCGAATGGATGCGCGCGCACCCGAGCTGCCGCGCGATTGCCATCGAGGCGGACGAAGGCCGACAGGCCTTGATCGAACACAATCGCGACGCGTTGGGCGTACCCGGTCTGCACCTGGTGCGTGGCCGTGCGCCGCAGGCACTTGCCGGGCTGGAGCGACCCGACGCGATCTTCATCGGCGGCGGCGTGACCCGTGAAGGCGTGTTTGAAACCTGCTGGGAACAACTCAAACCCGGTGGTCGACTGGTGGCCAACGCCGTGACCCTGCAAAGTGAAGTCACTCTGATGCACTGGCGCGAACGCCACGGCGGCGAACTGACCCGAATTCACGTTGCCCAGGCGCAACCGCTGGGCGAGTTCGACACCTGGCGTCAGGCGTTGCCGATCACTTTGCTCGACCTGGCCAAACCCCTCGATGCGTGACGAAACCGCCGAACAACCCGCGCCCCTGCGCAGCGGCCTGACCACCGGCAGTTGCGCCACCGCCACCAGCCTCGCCGCCGCCCGCCTGCTGCTCGGCGGTACGTCGGCGGATGCGGTGCAGATCGTCCTGCCCAAAGGCAAACAAGTGCAGATGCGCCTGGAGTTCTGCCGCCTGACCGAAGGCGGCGCCGAGGCCGGGACGATCAAGGACGCCGGCGACGACCCGGACGTAACTCACGGTGCGCTGCTCTATTCGCACGTGCGGCTGCTGGCCGAGCCGGGGATTCGCTTTGTCGCGGGCGCAGGTGTCGGCACCGTGACCCGACCAGGGCTAGTGCTCGGCGTCGGTGAGCCGGCGATCAATCCGGTGCCGCGCAAGATGATCAGCGATCACCTGAGCCTGCTCGCCGCCGAAAGCGGTTATGGCGGCGGTTTCGAGATCACCGTCAATGTCGAGGGCGGCGAAGCGCTGGCGCTGAAAACCATGAACCCGCGCCTGGGCATTCTTGGTGGTTTGTCGATCCTCGGCACCAGCGGCATCGTCCGGCCGTTTTCCTGCGCGGCGTACATCGCCTCGATCCATCAGGGCATCGACGTCGCCAAAACCAATGGCTATCTGCACATTGCCGCGTGCACCGGCAACGCCAGCGAAGACACCATGCGCCGGGTCTACGACCTGCCGGAAATCGCCCTGATCGAAATGGGCGACTTTGTCGGCGCGGTGCTCAAGCATCTGCGCAAAGTGCCGGTGGATAAACTCAGCCTGTGCGGCGGCTTCGGCAAGATCAGCAAACTGGCGGCCGGGCACATGGATCTGCACTCGAGGCATTCGAGCATCGACCTGCCGCAACTGGCTGAATGGGCGGCGGCGATTGGTGCCGATCAGGCATTACAGCAGAGCATTCGTGAAGCCAACACCAGTCAACAGGCCTTGGCGATGGCCAGCGCGGCGGGCATTGCCCTCGGCGATGAGGTCTGCCGCCACGCGCTGAATTTCGCCTGCAGCGTGGTGCCGGCGCAGGTGCAAGTCGAGGTGTTTGCGATTGATCGCCAGGGCGGCATTGTCGGCCACGCCGGAGGTTTTGCATGAAACGCATTCTGTTGCTTGGCGGCGTCACCGAGGCGTTGGCCATCGCCCGTACGCTGGGGCCAGAACACATTTACAGTCTGGCCGGCGTGGGCCGGGTGCCGACCGACCTGACCTGCCAGGTGCGGGTCGGCGGCTACGGCGGGGCCGAAGGTCTGGCGCAATTCATTCGCGCTGAAGGCATCGACCTGCTGCTCGACGCCACTCACCCCTACGCCGCACAAATCAGCCACAACGCCGCCATCGCCGCACAACTCGCCGGCATCCCCTGCTGGGCCTTGCGCCGCCCCGCGTGGCAGCCGCAACCGGGCGACGACTGGCGAGAAGTCAGCGACTGGGCCGAACTGATCGAAGCCCTCAAACCGTTCCGCCGCCCGCTGTTCACCCTCGGCCGCGAACCGCTGCAACACCTCGACGAAATCCCTGCCAACCAGTATTGGACCCTGCGCGCCCTCGACGCTTATCCCGGTAACGAACGCTGCGAAGTCATCGGCGCCCGTGGGCCGTTTCTACTGGAGGATGAACGCGCACTGTTCGAACGCCGGCAGATCGATGTGCTGATCAGCAAGAACAGCGGCAGCACCGCGACCGAGCCGAAGCTGGAAGTGGCGCGGGAGTTGGGCGTGCCGGTGATGGTGCTGAAGCGGCCGGTGTTGCCGGGAGTTGATCGGGAGTTTCTGACGACGGCTGAAGTCCTCGCGGCCCTTGCCGCCTTCACCCGACTTTAACCAGGCGCAGACCTCGAGTGCGCCTTCGCGGGCAAGCGCGCTCCCACAGTGGTCGGCGGCGACCGCATAGTTTGTGTATGCCAGGGCTCCTGTGGGAGCGGGCTTGCTCGCGAAGGCGCCGGTACTGTAATCCTCTCTCCAACGCCCTACAGCTAAACCGGACGCTACGTACAACCCTTTAAAGAAACACTGACTGTCTGCACTAAATGCCCGGTTTTATGCTCACCGCTTTTGAGCCCATAGGTGAACATTGCGATGACCGAAAAATTCACCCGTTTCGACGCCGCCGAGTACCTTAAAACCCCCGAGGACATGGCGGCTTATCTGGACGCTTGCTTTGATGATGATGAAGGCGATGGCGTACTCATCCGTGCAGCACTGAATGACATAGCCCGAGCCCAGGGCATGACACAGGTGGCACGTGATGCTGGCCTGGGTCGTGAAAGTCTCTATAAAGCGCTGAGCAGCACTGGTAACCCCGAATTCGCAACTATCATGAAGGTCATGAAGGCTTTGGGTTTGAGATTGCACGCCGTCGCGGTGTGATTGATCTGCGACACCAAACCGCACGACGCCTTTTTACTTATCGGCCCTGATCAGGCTAAATAGCCCGCGCCTGATCGCCCACCCAACGGATCTGTCCCATGAACCGACACCGGCTTGCATTTGCCTGGATCGCCTGCTTCGCAGTGCTGTTCAACATGCTCGCCATGCCGATGACCGGGGCGATGGCGCAGGCGGCCAATTCACCGGCCGAACAGTTGCTGTGGAGCAGTTTCTGCACCGGCAGCGGGACGAAAATGGTGGCGATCAACATCGGTACCTCGGAGCAGAAAGCCCCGTCCAACGACAGCCATTCCAACATGCAGCATTGCTGGTGCTGCTCGGGTTCAGCGCCGCTGGTGGCGTTGCCGGGCCATACGCCGCAGCTGTATTTCGCCCGCTACGAAAGCAATCGCAGCGTGGCGCCGCCCTCGTTGCAAACACCGACACCGCGCCAGCAATGGCCGAGCCTTAATCCCCGCGCCTCGCCTCTGGTTTGATTTGTTCTCGCAATTGACCTGCGTATCAAATCGTTCTGGAGAACTGCCATGTTGAACAAACTCTTCGTCATCGCTGCGCTGTTGCTGCCGGCGTGCTTCGCCCATGCCCACGAATACAAGGCCGGCGAGCTGGAAATCGCTCACCCGTGGTCGCAGGAGCTGCCGCCCAACGCGCCGACCGTCGCCGCTTATTTCGTGATCAGCAATCCCGGCAAGACAGACGACCGCCTGCTCAGCGTCGATTCGCCGATCACCGCCGAAGCGCAACTGCATGAGCATGTGATGCAGGGCGACCTGATGAAAATGCAGCAGGTGCCCGACGTGGTGATTCCGGCCGGCGGCAAGGTGACGTTTGCGCCGATGGCCTATCACGTGATGCTGCTCAACCCGAAAGACCGCAGCCTGCTCAGCGACGGCAAACGCTTCCCGCTGACCCTGCATTTCGAGAAGGCCGGTAACGTCACCGTCGAAGTCGCGGTGCAGAAGAAACCTCCGCAAGATACCCAGGCACACGATCACGCCCAGTAACCGATCCGGCTGACCACGCCCGTGCGCCCGCAACGCGCCGGGGCGTTCCGCCTGCATCGCCAGAGCCAGACTCTGACCCGCGGTAGCTGGATCGCCCTGTTCGCCATGTTGATGATCTTCATCGGCCCGCTGATTTCTCAGTCGATGCCGATGGATCAGCACGCCTCGACTTCCATGCCGATGAGCATGGACATGGCGATGGACATGCCGGGCATGGATCACGCCGCGCACGGCGCACAACCGGCTGCCGAACACTGCCCGCCACAGTCCTCGCACCACGCCCTATGGGAAAAGTGCGGTTATTGCAGCCTGCTGTTCAATTGCCCGGCGCTGACCGGTGGCGGCACGTTCGCCACGTTCAGCATTGCCCACGTCAACACCTTCACCCCGCCCTCCCCGCGTCTGGGCCATGCCCGGCAGACCTTCTTCCCCGGCGCCCGCACCCGCGCCCCGCCCATCACGGCGTAAACACCCCACCTTTGATTGCACACGGTTGAGAAGACAGCTTCAGGCTGCCGGCCGTGTCGTTTACGACTGTTTGATGGAAATTGTCATGTCCAGGTTTTCTGCTGTTCCACGCTCGGGTTCTGCCCAGGCGTCTTTCGCGCTGAACGCATCGCGCATTGGTTTCTCGCACGCCACCGCCGTCCTTTGCGGCGTCCTGCTGTCGCCGCTGGTGTTGGCCGATGACCACGCCGGGCACAACGAAGAACTGAGTCCGACGGTGATCACCGCGATCGCCCCCAGCTCGCCGTTGACCATCGTCACCAACCCCAAGGACCCGCGCCAACCGGTGCCGGCCAGTGACGGCGGCGATTACCTGAAGACCATTCCCGGCTTCGCCCTGGTGCGCAATGGCGGCACCAACGGTGATCCGGTGCTGCGCGGGATGTTCGGTTCGCGCCTGAACATTCTCACCAACGGCAGCATGCTGCTCGGCGCCTGCCCGGGGCGGATGGACGCGCCGACCTCGTACATCTCGCCGGAAACCTACGACAAACTCACGGTGATCAAGGGCCCGCAAACCGTGCTCTGGGGACCGGGTGCATCGGCCGGTACGGTGCTGTTCGATCGTGAGCCGGAAAGCTTCGGCGAACTCGGCACGCGGGTGAATGCCAGCGTGCTGGCCGGCTCCAACGGACGCTTCGACAAGGTCGTCGACGCCGCTGCCGGCGGGCCATTGGGCTACGTACGGGTAATCGGCAATACCGCGCACTCCGACGACTATCGCGACGGCAACAACGACATCGTTGCCTCGCGCTACGACAAATGGAACGGTGACATCGCCGTCGGCTGGACCCCGGACGCCGACACCCTGATCGAACTCACCGCCGGCAAGGGCGATGGCGAAGCGCGCTACGCCGGGCGCGGCATGGACGGTTCGCAGTTCCTGCGCGAAAGCCTCGGCCTGCGCTTCGAAAAATCCAACATCACCGACGTGCTGGAGAAACTCGAAGCACAGGTCTACTACAACTACGCCGACCACGTGATGGACAACTACACCCTGCGCACGCCATCCGGCACCGGGATGATGGCCGGGCCCATGGCGTCCAACGTCGACCGGCGCACCCTCGGCGCGCGGATCAAGGCAACCTGGCGCTGGGCCGACATCCAACTGATCACCGGTCTCGATGCGCAGACCAACGAACACCGCCAGCGCAGTGGCATGGGCATCGACACCTACAAGGATCAGCCGTACACCAAGGACGCCGATTTCCATAACTACGGCGTGTTCAGCGAAATGACCTGGTACGCCGCCGACCGTGATCGGCTGATTACCGGCGCCCGGGTCGACCGTGCTTCGGCCAAGGATTACCGGCAGCGCATTGGTTCGGGAATGATGAGCCGGCCAAATCCGACCGCCGACGAGACCCGCGCCGACACCTTGCCAAGCGGCTTCGTGCGTTACGAGCATGACCTCGCTGACAGCCCGGCCACGCTGTACGCCGGCCTCGGTCACGCGCAGCGCTTCCCGGATTATTGGGAGCTGTTTTCGCCGAAGTCCGGCCCGGCCGGCTCGCTGAATGCGTTTGACTCGATCAAACCGGAGAAGACCACCCAGTTCGACTTCGGCGTGAACTACAAGACCGCCGAACTCGAAGCCTGGGCCTCGGGCTACATCGGCGTAGTGCGCGACTACATCCTGTTCGACTACACGCCGACGATGATGGGCATGAGCACTTCGCGCGCGGAAAACATCGACGCGCGGATCATGGGTGGCGAGCTCGGTGCCGCCTACAAACTCACCGATAACTGGAAAGCCGACGCGACCCTGGCTTACGCCTGGGGCAAGAACAGCAGCGATGGCAAAGCCCTGCCGCAAATGCCGCCGCTGGATGCGCGCTTCGGCCTGACCTACAGCGAAGACAACTGGAGCGCCGGGGCACTGTGGCGCGTGGTCGCGGCGCAAAACCGCATCGACCAGAACAAGGGCAACGTGGTCGGCAAGGACTACGACAAGAGCGGCGGCTTTGGCGTGTTCTCGCTCAACGGCGCCTACCGGATCAACAAAAACTGGAAGGTCAGTACCGGCGTCGACAACCTGTTCGGCAAGGCTTACGCCGAGCACTTGAACCTGGCGGGCAACGCCGGTTTCGGCTACCCGGCCAACGACCCGCAAGCGATCAACGAGCCGGGGCGCACGCTCTGGACCAAGGTTGATATGAGTTTCTAACCGAGCGGCACGCCCTGCCCTTGTGGGAGCGAGCTTGCTCGCGAAGACGGCGGTACATCCAGCATGGGTGGCGCCTGACACGACGCTTTCGCGAGCAAGCCCGCTCCCACAGGAGTGCAGTGGTGAAACTCCCCATACAGAACAACGAAAAGATCCAAGCCAAGCGGAGCAAACGTGATGCAAAAGCCCAAACCGAACTTCTACAACCTGGCCTGGCGCTGGCATTTCTATGCCGGCCTATTCGTTGCGCCCTTCATGGTGATGCTGGCCCTGACCGGCATCATTTACCTGTTCAAACCGCAGCTCGATTCACTGATGTACAGCAGCCTGCTCAACGTCCCCGCCGGGCATCACATGGTGCCGGCCGATGATCTGCTGCAACGGGTCAAGAGCGCTTACCCACAAGGCCAGATCAGCCAATACCTGCCGCCGGCCAACGCCGAGCGCAGCGCTCAGTTTGTCGTCAAGAATGAGGGTCATGAACTCAACGTATTCATCGATCCGTACCACGGCGACATTCTCGGCGAGCAGGATGCGAAGAAAAATCTGCAAGCCATCGCCCGCGCCATTCACGGCGAGTTGATGATCGGCACGGTGGGTGATCGTCTGATCGAACTCGCCGCCGGTTGGGGCGTGGTGCTGGTGGTGTCGGGGGTGTTTCTGTGGTGGCCGCGGGGTCAGGCCGCCGGGATTCTGTGGCCACGCCTGAACAGTCGCGGTCGGGTGTTGTGGCGTGATCTGCACGCGGTCACCGGGTTCTGGGGCGCGGCATTGCTGCTGGTGATGCTGCTCAGCGGCATGACCTGGACCGGCTTCTGGGGCAAGCAATATGCGCAGGTGTGGAACGTGTTCCCGGCGGCGATGTGGAACAACGTGCCGACCTCCGACGTCGAGGTCGGCAGCCTCAATAACGCCGCGCGCCAGACCGTGCCGTGGGCGATGGAAAACACGCCGATGCCGATGTCCGGCGACCACGCCGAACACATGGCCCACGGCGGCATGCAACACGGCCCCGCCGCCCCCGCGATCAGCCTGCAAGAGGTGCAGAACATCGCCATTGAACGCAAGGTCGAACCCGGCTACAGCATCACCCTGCCAACCACCGCGACCGGCGTATTCACCATCGCCGTGTTCGCCGACGACCCGCGCAACGACGCGACCCTGCATGTCGATCAGTACACCGGCAAGGTCCTCGCCGATGTGCGTTTCGAGCAGTACGGCGCAGTCGCGCGGGCCACTGAAATCGGCGTGATGCTGCATGAAGGCAAGATGTTCGGCACCTTCAACCAGATCGTCGTGCTGCTGATCTGCCTGATGATTCTGCTCAGCGCCGTCAGCGGTGTGGTGATCTGGTGGAAGCGTCGTCCGCAGGGCAAATTCGGCGTGCCGCCGCTGCGCCATGACCTGCCGAAATGGAAAACCGGCGTGGCGATCATGCTCGCTCTGGCAGTGATCTTTCCGCTGGTGGGCGCTTCGCTGGTGCTGGTCTGGCTGCTGGATCGGCTGCTGTTGTCGCGTCTGGGCCGCCAAGCTGAATCTGCCTCAACTTCATCGTGAAGCAGGCGAGATGCGCGTTTCAGACAGATCTTTAAACTGCCGGGGCTTAAACTCCGGCAGATTCCTGTGGGAGCGGGCTTGCTCGCGAAGGCGTAGTGTCTTGCAACGAACAGGGTGTCTGGCACGCCCTCTTCGCGAGCAAGCCCGCTCCCACAATTGCCGCTCTGCCCGCAACCACAAGTTGCGGGCTTTCTTTTGAAGAAGTGATTCACCGTCCCGATGAACAAGTACCTCTTGTCCAGCCTCTGCCTGTTCGCCCTGAACAACGCCAACGCCGACGGCCAGCCGCTGACGCTGCCCACCGGCACCATCTCCGCACCTGCGGTTGACGAAGAAAGTGTCAGCCTGACCACGCCGACCACCGCCGGCTCGCGCCTGAACCTGACGGCCATGGAAACTCCGGCCAGCGTCGAAAGCCTTAGCGGCGAGCAGGTTCGCGCCCGTGGCGATCGCAGCGTGCAGGACGCGGTGTCACGCAGCACCGGCATCAGCCGTACCGGCACCCCGGGCGATGGCGGCACCTCGTTGCAGGCACGCGGTTTTACCGGGCAGAGTTCGGTGATGCAGTTGTATGACGGTAACCGCATGTACACCGGTATGGGCACCGTAACTTTTCCGGTCGACACCTGGGCGGTGCAGCGCGTCGACGTGCTGCGCGGCCCCGCCTCGGTGCTGTACGGCGAAGGCGCGACCGGTGCGGTGGTCAACGTGATTCCGAAGAAACCGTTCGAGGGTGAAATCGAAAATCACCTGCGCGTCGGCTACGGTTCCTACGACAGCCAGCAGCAGGCGTTCGACAGCGGCGGCTCGCTGAGCGACACCCTGAGCTATCGCCTCAATCTCAATCGCCTGCGCAGCAACGGTTGGGTCGATCGCGGTGATTCCTCCAGCGACTTCATCAGCGCCGCGCTGCGCTGGCAGGCCACCGACGATCTGGCGTTCACCCTCGCCCACGACTACGGCGACCAGCGTCCGCAGAACTACTTCGGCACGCCACTGATCAACGGCCGATTGCGCGACAGTCTGCGCAACAAGAACTACAACGTGCGTGACGATCAGCAGCACTACAACGATCAGTGGACGCGCCTGACCACCGATTGGCAGATCAACGACGCCGTCAGTGCCAGCAACGAGCTGTACTACCTCAAGGCCCAGCGCCGCTGGCAGAACGCCGAAAACTACAACTTCGACCGCGATAGCCAGCAACTCAGCCGCAGTGGC
The DNA here is from genome assembly GCF_004683905.1 of Pseudomonas fluorescens. Classification (NCBI taxonomy): domain Bacteria; kingdom Pseudomonadati; phylum Pseudomonadota; class Gammaproteobacteria; order Pseudomonadales; family Pseudomonadaceae; genus Pseudomonas; species Pseudomonas fluorescens. Next base: position 687,461 of record NZ_CP038438.1, on the reverse strand, counting down.
TACTTCGGCATCGGCCACCAGCAGGAGCAGGTCGGCGACCGCCAGACCTTCACCTTCAAGCACTCGCTGTTCGGCCTCGACAGCCAGACCGTGACCGGCGTCGATTACAACCGCATCCGCTTCCAGCTCAACAGCAACTCGCCGTTCAACGACGTGCTGCCGAACGGTCAGGCGCTGGATCTGTATCACCCGCAACCGGGCTATTTCGAAAGCGCCAACCCTTACCGCGACCAGTTCGACAGCACCACCAAACAGATGTCAGTGTTTGCGGAAAACCGCACGCAATTGAGCGAGCGCTGGTCGCTGGTGACCGGCGTGCGCCGCGACTATGTGCATGTGGATCGCAACAATCTGATCGACGACAGCCAGAGCGACAAGACCCTGACCGGCAACAACTGGAAGGCCGGACTGGTGTTTGCCCTGACACCGCAGACCTCGTTCTACGGCCAGGTCGCGACCAGTACCGATGGCATCGGCGGCCTGATTTCCCTCAGCCCGAGCCAACAGCAATACGACCTCTCGACTGCACGCCAGACCGAAGTCGGCATGAAGCAGTTGTTCTGGGATCAACGCGGCGAGTTCACCCTGGCGGCCTATCGCATCGTCAAAAAGAAACTGCTGACCGACGATCCGGGCAACCCGACGCTCAAGCAGCAAGTCGGCCAGCAATCGTCCAACGGCCTGGAAGCCAGCCTCGATCTGCAACTGCCGCACGCCTGGCAACTGCAGGCCAACGCGGCGATTGTGAAGGCCAGGTACGATGACTTCTCCGAAGTGGTCGACGGGCAAACCCTGTCGTACAACGGCAATCGCCCGGTGGATGTACCACGGCGTACGGCCAATCTGTGGCTGAACAAAAACCTCAGTGATGATCTGAAGGCCGGGGCCGGCGTGCGTTATGTCGATGCGCGTTACGCCGACATGGCCAACCGCAACGAGCTGCCGAGTTACACCGTGGTCGATGCGACGCTGTCGTGGCAAGCCTTGCGCAACACCACGCTGGGCCTGCAGGTGAACAATCTGTTTGACCGCCAGTACGCACAAAGCCAATACAATGCGGGCCAGCAGTGGATTCTCGGCGAGCCGAGATCGTTCTTCGTCACCGCTGATTACACTTTTTGATTGAAGATTGCGCCCTCACCCTAGCCCTCTCCCGGAGGGAGAGGGAACTGACCGAGGTGTTTGGGCAAGTTGCACCGACTTGAAAGTCCGAGTCGAACTCAGTTTTGAAACGCATGAAGATCGGCTCCCTTTCCCCCTCGCCCCCTCTGGGGGAGAGGGCTGGGGTGAGGGGGATGGATCTACCGAAAAAACACGAAATCGAGAACACACCGAACGCCCTATGACGTCACTCACCCTCACCCACCTCGCCTGGACACCTCTGGGCCACGGCCACTGCCATCACCAGTTCCAGCTGCGTGACGCCTCGTTGCAGGTGGCCGCCGGTGAGTTCGTCGGGCTGATCGGCCCCAACGGCAGCGGCAAGACCAGCCTGCTGCGCTGCGCTTATCGCTTCAGTCAGCCGGAAAGCGGTGAGGTCAGACTCGATCATCACAACGTGTGGAAACAGTCTTCGCGCTGGTGCGCAAAGCGCATCGCCGTGGTCCTGCAGGAATTCCCCGATGCCTTTGGCCTGACCGTCGAAGAAGTGGTCGCCATGGGTCGCACGCCGCACAAAGGCCTGTTCGATGGCGACACGCTGGAAGATCGCAATCTGGCGACGCAAGCGCTCAAATCCGTCGGCCTCGACGGCTTCGAAGACCATGCGTTCGCCACCCTGTCCGGCGGTGAGAAGCAGCGGGTGATCCTTGCCCGCGCCCTGACTCAGCAACCGCAACTGCTGATCCTCGACGAGCCGACCAACCACCTCGACCCGCGTTATCAGCTCGAACTGCTGCAACTGGTCAAACGTCTGCAGATCGGCACCCTCGCCAGCATTCACGACCTGAACCTGGCCGCCGCGTTCTGTGACCGACTGTACGTGATCAACCACGGGCGGATCGTCGCCAGCGGCACGCCGCAAGAAGTACTGACCACCGAGCTGCTGCGCGACGTGTTCGGCGTCGAGGCGTTGATCGATTCCCACCCTCTTCACGGCTACCCGCGAATCACCTGGATAACCCGACCATGACTGTGCGTTCCCTGCTTTGTGTCGCTCTTTTGTTGTGCAGTGCCCAGGCCTTCGCCGAAGCCACGAAATACCCGTTGACCATCCATAGCTGCAACCGCGAAGTGACCTTCAACGAAGCGCCGAAACACGCGGTCAGTCACGACATCAACATGACCCAGATGATGCTCGCCCTCGGCCTCAAATCGCGTATGGCCGGCTACAGCGGTGTCAGCGGCTGGAAGTCAGTAACGCCCGAAATGCAGTCGCTGCTCGACGGCTTGCCGGAGCTGGCCGCGAAATACCCGTCGGTGGAAACCCTGCTCAACGCCAACGTCGATTTCTTTTTCGCCGGCTGGGATTACGGCATGCGTGTCGGCGGCGATCTCACGCCGCAGACCCTGCAACCGCTGGGCATCAACGTCTATGAGCTGACCGAATCCTGCGCCTTCGTGATGAAGCGCCCGGCGGCGACGCTGGACGACACCTACAACGACCTGCGCAATCTGGGGAAGATTTTCGACGTGCAGGATCGCGCCAACGCACTGATCGCCGACATGCAGAATCAGGTCGCCGAGATCCGCAAAGACCTGCCCGCCGACAAGCCGCGCGTGTTTCTCTACGACAGCGGCGAAGACCGCGCCATGACTTCCGGGCGTCTCGGCATGCCGCAGGCGCTGATTGATGCTGCAGGCGGGCGCAACATTCTCGACGACGTCGACGCGAGCTGGACGAGGGTCAACTGGGAGACCGTGGTCGAACGCAATCCGCAGGTGATCGTGATCGTCGACTACAGCGAAATCACTGCTGAACAGAAGATCGAATTTCTGCTGAAGAACCCGGCGCTGCAATCGGTCGATGCGATCAAGAACCAGCGCTTCATCGTCATCCCTTACGTGCAGGCCACGCCGGGGATCGATAACGTGCTGGCGGTGGAAACCCTGGCCAAAGGATTCCACGGCGAATGATCGACCGTCGCTACGCCCTGTTGTTGACCGCCCTCGGCGCCCTGTTGCTGGTGTCGTGCGTGGTCTCGCTCGGTTTTGGTCCGGCGCGGGTGCCGGTGGAGGTGGTTTGGCGGATTCTGCTGCACAAGACCTTCGGTTTCGGCGAGGTGAGCTGGAGCGCCGGGCAGGAACACATCGTCTGGCTGATCCGTGTGCCGCGCATGTTGCTCGGGGCGTTGGTCGGTGCCGGGTTGGCGTTGATTGGCGCGGTGCTGCAAGCGGTGACGCGCAATCCACTGGCCGATCCGCACCTGCTCGGCGTCACCTCCGGCGCGACACTCGGCGCCGTGATCGTGGTGCTGCACATAGGTGAGATCGTCGGTCTGCTGACCTTGCCGATTGCTGCTTTCATCGGTGCGTTGCTGAGCATGTTCCTGGTGCTGGGGATTGCCAACCGTCAGGGTCGGCTCGACAGCGACCGGTTGCTGCTGTGCGGCGTGGCGGTGTCGTTCGTGATGATGGCAATCGCCAACCTGCTGCTGTTCATGGGCGACCATCGCGCCAGCTCGGCGGTGATGTTCTGGATGCTCGGCGGCCTCGGCCTGGCGCGTTGGGAGTTGCTGACGATACCGGCGCTGAGCGTGTTGCTCGGCCTCGGTCTGCTGCTGGGCATGGCCCGGCCGTTGAACGCATTGATGGCCGGTGAACAGACCGCCGTCACCCTCGGCCTGAATGCCCGCGCGGTGCGTTTGCGGGTGTTTGTGATCGCGTCCTTGATGACCGGGGTGCTGGTGTCGATCAGCGGCTCGATCGGTTTTGTCGGGCTGATGGTGCCGCACATTGCCCGGCGTCTGGTCGGTGCCGAACACCGCCGATTGTTGCCGGCCTGCGTACTGCTCGGCAGCCTGTTTCTGGTGTGGGTCGATGTTGCCGCGCGAACTCTGATCGCGCCGGAAGACCTGCCCATCGGCGTCGCCACCGCAGCTATCGGCGGTCTGTTCTTCATCGGCCTGATGCGCCGCCGCTGATCCAGCACAATCAACTTGTAGGAGTGAGCCTGCTCGCGATGACGGCGACACATTCGACATCAATGCGGATGACAGAACGCTATCGCGAGCAGGCTCACTCCTACAGGGGACAGTGTTGTCCTTGAAATCGCGCCCCAATCTGGCGCGGCCGCTTGCACCAACGCTCTCTCCGCGTCCCTTCATGGTGCACCCCGCCCGCGCGCAACCGCTCTAAACCGACATTTTCCTGCCCGATCCCGACCGGGCACAGCCCTTGCAAAACACACCTTCAGTCGTCCGCATCTGCCAACCATAAAAAACTTTAACGTTCATGGAGATCGCACAATGAAGCGTCGCAGTTTGATCAAGGCTTTCACACTCACGGCATCCATTGCCGCGATGGGCATGACCTGGACTGTCCAGGCCGCCGAGACCATCAAGGTGGGGATTCTGCATTCGTTGTCCGGGACCATGGCGATCTCCGAAACGTCGCTCAAAGACATGGCGCTGATGACCATCGACGAGATCAACGCCAAGGGCGGCGTGAACGGCAAGATGCTCGAACCGGTGGTGGTCGACCCTGCGTCGAACTGGCCGCTGTTCGCCGAGAAGGGCCGGCAGTTGCTGACCCAGGACAAGGTCGCGGTGGTGTTCGGTTGCTGGACGTCGGTGTCACGTAAATCGGTGCTGCCGGTGTTCGAAGAACTCAACGGCCTGCTGTTCTACCCGGTGCAATACGAAGGCGAAGAGATGTCGCCGAACGTGTTCTACACCGGCGCCGCGCCGAACCAGCAAGCGATCCCCGCCGTTGAATACCTGATGAGCGAAGAAGGCGGCAGCGCCAAGCGCTTCTTCCTGCTCGGCACCGACTACGTCTACCCGCGCACCACCAACAAGATCCTGCGCTCGTTCCTTCATTCCAAAGGCGTGGCCGACAAGGACATCGAAGAGGTCTATACCCCGTTCGGTCATAGCGACTATCAAACCATCGTCGCCAACATCAAGAAATTCTCCGCCGGCGGCAAGACTGCTGTGATCTCCACGGTCAACGGCGACTCCAACGTGCCGTTCTACAAAGAGCTGGCCAACCAGGGCCTGAAGGCTACCGACGTACCGGTGGTGGCGTTCTCGGTGGGTGAAGAAGAGCTGCGCGGCATCGACACCAAACCGCTGGTGGGCAACCTTGCGGCGTGGAACTACTTCGAGTCCGTGGAGAACCCGGTGAACAAGAAGTTCGTCGCTGACTGGAAGGCTTACGCGAAGAAACACAACCTGCCGGGCGCCGACAAAGCGGTGACCAACGACCCGATGGAAGCCACTTACGTCGGCATCCACATGTGGGCGCAAGCGGTGGAGAAAGCCAAGTCCACCGACGTCGACAAGGTTCGCGAAGCACTGGCCGGCCAGACCTTCGCCGCACCGTCCGGTTACACCCTGACCATGGACAAGACCAATCACCACCTGCACAAACCGGTGATGATCGGCGAGATCCAGGCTGACGGTCAGTTCAACGTCGTGTGGCAGACCGAAGGGCCGATCCGCGCGCAACCGTGGAGTCCGTTTATCGATGGCAACGACAAGAAGCCGGATTATGCGGTGAAGAGCAACTGAGCCATTGGGTGTCGGCCTCGCGCCTGGCGTGAGGCCGACTCGATCCCCCTGTGGGAACAATATTTTGTGGTGAGGGGATTCATCCCCGATGGGTCGCGAAGCGACCCCAAATGCTACAGGCGCGATGTACCTGTGAATCGCGGCGACTGTTTTTGCGACTGCTTCGCAGCCGATCGGGGATGAATCCCCTCGCCACAAAGACTGTGCCCACCATTAGTCCGCGCAAGGCGACTCTTTATGCCGACTACCCTTTACCGCTTCATCCTCGCCATCGCACTGCTGTTGCCGATGACTGCCTTTGCCGGCGACGCCGAAGACTTCGTCGCCGCCAATCCCGTGCAGCAAGCCAGACTGCTTGAAGCCTGGGCCGCGCAGCCCGAGCCGGCGCGTGTCGAGCTGATCAACGCCCTGCAACAAGGCGAATTGATCATCGACGGCCAGCCAAAAACCCTGCGTCTGAACAACCGCCTGCGGGGTCTGATCGACACCGCGTTGGCCAGCCACCAATTGCTCGCCGCCGACGCCAAAACCCGTCTGACTGCTGCGCAGCAATTGCAGAAAAGCGCGAAACCCGCGCAGCTGAAATTCCTCGACCAGCAACTGGCTGGCGAAAAAGATGAGAACGTCCACGCCGCCCTGAGCCTGGCCCTGGCCAACCTGCAATTGGTGGACAGCGATCCGGCAGTGCGTCTGGCCGCCGTGCGCCTGCTCGGTGAAACCGGCGATCCCCTGGCCCGCACCCGCCTCGAAGGCCTGCTCGAACCCGGCGTCGAAAGCGATGCCGGCGTGCGCACCGCCGCCGAAACCAGTCTGGCGCAGGTGAAACACAAACTGCTGGTCGGCGAAATCCTCGGTGAGGCGTTCAGCGGCATGTCCCTCGGTTCGATTCTGCTGCTCGCGGCACTCGGTCTGGCGATCACCTTCGGCCTGCTCGGGGTAATCAACATGGCCCACGGCGAGATGCTGATGCTCGGCGCCTACTCGACCTACGTGGTGCAACTGATGTTCCAGCGTTACGCCCCACAAGCCATCGAGTTCTATCCGCTGATCGCGCTGCCGGTGGCGTTCTTCGTCACGGCGGCGATCGGCATGGCGCTGGAACGCACGGTGATTCGTCACCTCTACGGCCGGCCGCTGGAAACCCTGCTCGCCACTTGGGGCATCAGCCTGATGCTGATCCAGTTGGTGCGCCTGCTGTTCGGGGCGCAGAACGTCGAGGTGGCGAACCCGGCGTGGCTGTCCGGCGGGATTCAGGTGCTGCCGAATCTGGTGCTGCCGTACAACCGCATCGTGATCATCGCTTTCGCTTTGTTCGTGGTGGTGCTGACCTGGCTGCTGCTGAACAAGACCCGCCTCGGCCTCAACGTGCGAGCGGTCACGCAGAACCGCAACATGGCTGCCTGCTGCGGCGTGCCGACCGGGCGCGTCGACATGCTCGCCTTCGGCCTCGGCTCGGGCATCGCCGGCCTCGGTGGCGTGGCGCTGAGCCAGATCGGCAACGTCGGCCCGGATCTGGGTCAGAGCTACATCATCGACTCATTCCTGGTGGTGGTGCTCGGTGGCGTCGGGCAACTCGCCGGCAGCGTGCTCGCCGCGTTCGGGCTGGGCATCGCCAACAAAATTCTCGAACCGCAGATCGGTGCGGTACTCGGCAAGATCCTGATCCTCGCGCTGATCATTCTGTTCATCCAGAAACGTCCGCAAGGCCTCTTCGCACTGAAAGGACGGGTGATCGACTGATGAACCAGCCTCTACTTGTCACGGCCACGCAAAAGGCCGGGCCGAAACTCACCCTTGCCATCGGCGCGGTGATCCTCGCGCTGCTGATCGCCCTGCCGCTGCTTTCGCTGTTGGCACCGGACAGCGCGCTGCATGTCTCGGCCTACACCCTGACGCTGGTCGGCAAAATCCTCTGCTACGCGATCGTCGCTCTGGCGCTGGATCTGGTCTGGGGCTACGCCGGGCTGCTGTCGCTGGGCCACGGCCTGTTCTTCGCCCTCGGCGGTTATGCGATGGGCATGTACCTGATGCGTCAGGCCGCCGGTGATGGTTTGCCGGCGTTCATGACCTTTCTGTCGTGGACCGACCTGCCGTGGTACTGGAGCGGCACCAGCAGCTTTATCTGGTCGATGTGTCTGGTGGTGCTGGCACCGGGTCTGCTGGCGCTGGTGTTCGGCTTCTTTGCCTTCCGCTCGCGGATCAAGGGTGTGTATTTCTCGATCATGACCCAGGCCCTGACGTTCGCCGGGATGCTTCTGTTTTTCCGCAACGAGACCGGCTTCGGCGGTAACAACGGCTTCACCAATTTCCGCACGATTCTCGGTTTCGGTATCACTGAACCGGGCACTCGCGCAGTGCTGTTTCTGGCCACCGTGTTGTTGCTGGTGGCAAGTCTGTTCATCGGCTGGCGTCTGGCGCAGAGCAAGTTCGGCCGGGTGCTGACGGCGCTGCGCGATGCGGAAAACCGCCTGATGTTCTGCGGTTACGACCCGCGCGGTTTCAAGCTGTTTGTCTGGGTCTTGAGCGCGGTGCTGTGCGGTCTGGCCGGGGCGTTGTACGTGCCGCAGGTGGGGATCATCAACCCCAGCGAAATGTCGCCGACCAACTCGATCGAAGCGGCGGTGTGGGTCGCCCTCGGCGGTCGCGGCACGCTGATCGGGCCGTTGCTCGGTGCCGGTGTGGTCAACGGCATGAAGAGCTGGTTCACCGTGGCCTTCCCCGAATACTGGCTGTTCTTCCTCGGCGCGCTGTTCATCGTCGTGACGTTGTATCTGCCCAAAGGCGTGATCGGCCTGCTGAAGAAACGAGGTGAACAATGAGAGTCACTGCGAGTGCTGAATTCATGCTCGAACCGGCGTTTTTCCCCGTGGAACCGAACAAGGACGAAGGCACCAGCCGTGACTCGATCGGCCTCGGCCAACGCGTCGGCCCGGGCCTCGACACCCGCCACGGCACGATCCTGACCCTGGAAGACATCAGCGTCAGCTTCGACGGCTTCCGTGCGCTGAACAATCTGAACCTGTACATCGGTGTCGGCGAACTGCGCTGCATCATCGGCCCCAATGGCGCAGGCAAGACTACGCTGATGGACGTCATCACCGGCAAGACTCGCCCCAGCCACGGCAAGGCGTGGTTCGGCGAAACCCTCGATCTGACGCAGATGAGCGAAGTGCAGATCGCCCAGGCCGGGATCGGCCGCAAGTTCCAGAAACCGACAGTGTTCGAAGCGCTCAGCGTGTTCGAGAATCTGGAGCTGGCGCAGAAGACCGACAAGTCGGTGTGGGCCAGTTTGCGCGCACGCCTGAGCGGCGAGCAGCGCGATCGCATCAGCGAAGTGCTGGAGACCATCCGCCTGACCACCTCGGTCAATCGCCCGGCGGGCTTGCTGTCACACGGCCAGAAGCAGTTTCTGGAGATCGGCATGTTGCTGATGCAAGACCCGCAACTGTTGCTGCTCGACGAACCGGTGGCGGGCATGACCGATGCCGAAACCGAATTCACCGCCGAGCTGTTCAAATCGCTGGCCGGCAAGCATTCGCTGATGGTGGTGGAGCACGACATGGGCTTCGTCGGCTCGATTGCCGACCACGTGACGGTGCTGCATCAGGGCAGCGTGCTGGCGGAAGGGTCGCTGGAGCAGGTGCAGGAAAACGAGCGGGTGATCGAGGTCTATCTCGGCCGTTGAACTGCAAACACCTTTCCAATGTGGGAGCGGGCTTGCTCGCGAATGCGGTGTGCCATTCAAGTTGATGGCGACTGATCCACCGCATTCGCGAGCAAGCCCGCTCCCACAGGGGGATTTGAGGAGATTTTGAGAATGCTGCAAGTCGACAAGTTGCACCAGTACTACGGCGGTAGCCACATCCTCCGTGGCCTCTCATTCGACGTAAAAGTCGGCGAAGTCACCTGCCTGCTCGGGCGCAACGGCGTGGGCAAGACCACCCTGCTCAAATGCCTGATGGGCCTGTTGCCGGCCAAGGAAGGTGTGGTGAACTGGGAAGGCCAACCGATTACCACGTTCAAGCCGCACCAGCGGGTACACGCCGGGATCGCCTATGTGCCACAGGGCCGGGAAATCTTCGGCCGGCTCACCGTGGAGGAGAATCTGCTGATGGGCCTGTCACGGTTTCCCGGCAGTGAAGCGAAAGAAGTACCAGGTTTCATCTACGAATTGTTCCCGGTGCTGCTACAAATGAAGCAGCGCCGCGGCGGTGACCTGTCCGGCGGTCAGCAACAGCAGCTGGCTATCGGTCGCGCCCTGGCCAGTCGTCCGCGTTTGCTGATCCTCGACGAGCCCACCGAAGGCATCCAGCCCTCGGTGATCAAGGAGATCGGCGCGGTGATCAAGAAGCTCGCGGCGCGGGGCGACATGGCGATTTTGCTGGTTGAGCAGTTCTACGACTTCGCCGCCGAGCTGGCCGATCAGTACCTGGTGATGTCCCGGGGCGAGATCGTGCAGCAGGGTCGCGGTGAAAATATGGAGGCCGAGGGTGTACGAGGTCTGGTAACAATTTAATCTGTAGCTTCCTAACGATAATTACAAACCATGAACTTACCGCTTCCCACTGCCCTGTTTACCCCGAGCTGGCACGCCGAGCTGGAACTGGCCTACGCCCGCTTCGGCGACTGCACGCGCCCGGTTCAACGCCGGCATCTCGGCCCGCTACGGGTACAAAAGCATCTGTATGCCGAAGGCCCCGAGGTCTGCCAGCACATCATCGTCCACCCGCCGGGCGGGATCGCCGGGGGTGACCGGCTGAACATCAGCGCCCGCGTCGAACGGGACGCCTGGGCGCAGATCACCAGCCCCGGCGCCGCCAAGTGGTATCGCGCAGCGGGGCCGGCGTATCAGCAGCTCGATCTGAAAATCGCGACCGGTGCGACGCTGGAGTGGCTGCCGCAGGAAACTATCGTCTACAGCGCCGCTCAGGCCGAACTCACCACCTCGATCGAGCTTGAGGGCGATGCGCGGCTGTTCTACTGGGACGTGGTGGCGCTGGGCCGACCGGCCAGTGGCGAGCGCTTCGACCTCGGACACTTTCAAGCGCATCTGGATATCCGCCGTGACGGGCGATTGCTCTGGCACGAGCGTCAACGCATCACCGGCAATGACGGCTTGCTCGATTCGCCGATCGGTCTGGATGGCAATCCGGTGTTTGCGACGCTGCTGGTGACCGGTGAAATCGATGCCGATTTGCTGGAGCGTTGCCGCTCGCTGGGCCATGAGGTGCGCGGTGATCTGACCCAGTTGCCGGGGCTTTTGGTTGCCCGCTGCCTGGCGAGCGAGGCACTGCTGGCCCGCGCCTGGCTGATCGACCTGTGGCGCCTGCTGCGCCCGGCCCTGCTCGGCCGCGAAGCGGTATCACCGAGAATCTGGAGCACTTGAAAAGCCACCCTCACCCCCCGCCCTCTCCCGGAGGGAGAAGGAGCCTGACCAGGTTGTCTGGAAGGAAATTTGCATTCTCGAAAAATATTGACTGACTGGAGCGGCCTCGACAAACGACCGAGATCAGTCCCCTCTCCCTCCGGGAGAGGGCTAGGGTGAGGGCTGGCTCTAACTGGCCCCCACGCCCGCAAGAACCTCACAAAACTGCCCTGATGGATACCCGCAATGGACCTGACCCCACGCGAAAAAGACAAGCTGTTGATCTTCACCGCCGGCCTCGTCGCCGAACGCCGACTGGCCCGAGGTGTGAAGCTCAACTACCCGGAAGCCATGGCCTATATCTCCGCCGCCCTGCTCGAAGGCGCCCGTGATGGCCAGACCGTGGCCGAGCTGATGCACTTCGGCACCACCCTGCTCAGCCGCGAGCAGGTGATGGAAGGCATCCCGGAAATGATCCCGGAGATCCAGGTCGAAGCGACGTTTCCCGACGGCACCAAACTGGTCACCGTCCACCAACCGATCGTCTGAGGCCGCGCCATGACCTACACCATTCGCGATGCCCTGCACGCCGACCTCCCTGCGATCCGCGACATCTACAACGACGCGGTGCTCAACACCACGGCGATCTGGAACGAATCGGCGGTCGACCTCGGCAACCGCCAGGCGTGGTTCAGCGCCCGTCAGGCCCAGGCCTACCCGATTCTGGTGATCGTCGACGCCGACAACGTTGTGCTCGGCTACGCTTCCTTTGGCGACTGGCGGCCGTTCGACGGTTTCCGCCATACCGTCGAACACTCGGTCTACGTCCGTAGCGATCAGCGCGGCAACGGCCTTGGCCCGCAATTGATGAGCGTGCTGATCGAGCGGGCCAAAGCCTGCGACAAGCATGTGATGGTCGCCGCCATCGAAAGTGGCAACGCCGCTTCCATTCGTCTGCATGAACGCGCCGGTTTCAGCATCACCGGACAAATGCCGCAAGTCGGCACCAAGTTCGGTCGCTGGCTCGATCTGACCTTCATGCAACTGACTCTCAACCCTGGCGCCCAGCCGCCGGTCGCCAACAAGGAGTGACACGCGATGAACCCCGCCCAACTGCGACGCGTCAATGCGGAAAGTTTTGCGCACTATCGTCAGGGCCTGATTGATCTGCTGCTCGACGCCGTGGGTTATGGCGCCAGCGTCGGCTTCATGGCCGACCTCGATGCCGCGCAGGCCCGCGCCTATTTCGATGAAGTGCAGCAACAAGTGAACAAGGGCAGCGTGTTGCTCTGGGTGGTGGTCAAGGATGAAGAGGTGCAGGCCAGCGTGCAGTTGGGCCTGTGCCAGAAGGCCAACGGCCTCAATCGTGCCGAAGTGCAGAAGCTGCTGGTGCGTGAACAGGCGCGCCGCCGTGGCCTCGGCCAGCAATTGATGAATGCGCTGGAGCTCGAAGCGGCCAAGCACAAGCGCGGCATGCTCTACCTCGACACCGAGGCCGGTTCGCCCGCCGAAGATTTCTACAAGGCCCTGGGTTACACCCGTGCCGGCGAAATTCCCGACTACGCCTGCGACCCGCACGGCACGTATCGCCCGACCGCCCTCTACTACAAGATTCTGCAAGGAGCCCGGCCATGATTCCCGGCCAGTACCAGATCCAGCCCGGCGACATCGAATTGAATGTCGGCCGCCGCACCCTCAGCCTGAAAGTCGCCAACAGCGGCGACCGACCGATCCAGGTCGGTTCGCACTATCACTTTTTCGAAACCAACGACGCGCTGACCTTCGACCGCGCCGCCAGCCGTGGCATGCGCCTGAATATCCCGGCCGGCACCGCGGTGCGCTTCGAACCGGGGCAGAGCCGCGAGGTCGAGCTGGTGGAGTACGCCGGGCATCGCCGGGTGTTCGGCTTTGCCGGGCGGGTCATGGGTGATCTCTAAGTAATGCGGTGTCTGCTCTGGCCCCTTCGCGAGCAAGCCCGCTCCCACATTCGACCGCGTTCCTTCAGTTGAAATGCGGTCAATTGTGGGAGCGGGCTTGCTCGCGAATCTGTGAGCGCAGCGAACAGCCTCAAAGACCATTGAATTCCAAGGCGAACACATGAAGATTTCCAGACAAGCCTACGCCGACATGTTCGGCCCCACCGTCGGCGACAAGGTGCGCCTGGCGGACACCGAGTTGTGGATCGAAGTCGAAAAGGACTTCACCACCTACGGCGAAGAAGTCAAATTCGGCGGCGGCAAAGTCATCCGCGACGGACAGGGCCAGAGCCAACTGCTCGCCGCCGAAGTGGTCGACACGCTGATCACCAACGCGTTGATCATCGACCACTGGGGCATCGTCAAAGCCGACGTCGGCCTCAAGGACGGGCGGATCGCCGCGATCGGCAAGGCCGGTAACCCGGACGTACAGCCCAACGTGACCATCGCCATCGGCGCCAGCACCGAGGTGATCGCCGGTGAAGGCATGATCCTCACTGCCGGCGGCATCGACACGCACATCCACTTCATCTGCCCGCAGCAGATCGAAGAAGCGCTGATGAGCGGCGTCACCACCATGATCGGCGGCGGCACCGGGCCTGCCACCGGCACCAACGCCACCACCTGCACCTCTGGCCCGTGGCACCTGGCGCGCATGCTGCAGGCCGCCGACGCGTTCCCGATGAACATCGGCCTCACCGGCAAGGGCAACGCCAGCCTGCCGGAGCCGCTGATCGAGCAGGTCAAGGCCGGCGCCATCGGCCTCAAACTGCACGAAGACTGGGGCACCACCCCGGCGAGCATCGACAACTGCCTGAGCGTCGCCGACCAGTACGACGTGCAGGTGGCGATCCACACCGACACCCTCAACGAATCGGGTTTCGTCGAAACCACCCTCGGCGCGTTCAAGGGCCGCACCATTCACACCTACCATACCGAAGGTGCCGGCGGCGGCCACGCGCCGGACATCATCAAGGCCTGCGGTTTCCCTAACGTGCTGCCGAGCTCGACCAACCCGACCCGGCCGTTCACCCGCAACACCATCGACGAACACCTCGACATGCTGATGGTCTGCCACCACCTCGACCCGAGCATCGCCGAAGACGTGGCGTTCGCCGAAAGCCGTATCCGCCGCGAAACCATCGCCGCCGAAGACATCCTCCACGACCTCGGCGCGTTCTCGATGATCAGCTCCGACAGCCAGGCCATGGGCCGCGTCGGCGAAGTCATCACACGCACCTGGCAGACTGCCGACAAGATGAAAAAGCAGCGCGGCCCGCTGCCGCAGGACGGCGAAGGCAACGACAACTTCCGCGCCAAGCGCTACATCGCCAAGTACACGATCAACCCGGCGATCACCCATGGCATCAGCCATGAGGTGGGTTCGATCGAAGTCGGCAAATGGGCCGACCTGGTGCTTTGGCGTCCGGCGTTTTTCGGTGTGAAACCGACGCTGATCCTCAAGGGTGGCGCCATCGCCGCCAGTCTGATGGGCGACGCCAACGCGTCGATTCCAACCCCGCAACCGGTGCACTACCGCCCGATGTTCGCCAGTTACGGCGGCTCGCTGCACGCTACCAGCCTGACGTTCATCAGTCAGGCCGCGCAGGAGGCCGGGTTGCCCGAGGCATTGGGCCTGAAGAAGAAAATCAGCGTGGTCAAAGGCTGCCGCGACGTACAGAAAACCGACCTGATCCACAACGATTACCTGCCGAACATCGACGTCGATCCGCAGACCTATCAGGTCAAGGCTGACGGCGTGCTGCTGTGGTGTGAACCGGCCGAGACCCTGCCGATGGCTCAGCGCTACTTCCTGTTCTGACGCACGGCAAAAGGCCCCGGTTTCGTGTCTTGCGCACGATCCCGGGGCCTTTTTCATGTCGCTGGAAAAGCACTGTGCAAACGGTCGTGTATTTCCCGCCAAAGGGGCTAATATTCGATTCGCTCCGCCTTTTTTCAGGAACTGCCCATGCGTCTTTCCGAGTTCATCGTGGCCAATATCGACCCTATCGTCGATGAGTGGGAACAGTTCGCCGCGACCATCACGCCGGCCGCGGACTATCTGGATTCCACTGCGCTGCGCGATCACGCCAGCGAGATTCTGCGGGCCGCCGCCCGCGACATGAACAAGCCGCAAAGCCCCGCCGAACAGGCTGCCAAAGCCAAGGGCGAAGGCCCGGAAAAGACCCCGAGCCTGGACGAGGCCGGCGCCAGCCATGGCGAACTGCGCCACACCGTCGGTTTTGACCTGGTGCAGATGACCAGTGAATTCCGCCATTTGCGTGCCTGCGTGATCCGCCTGTGGGTCAACAGCCTTGAATCGCCGGACATGACCTATTTTCAGGACATGATCCGTTTCAACGAAGCCATCGACGAGGCACTGGCCGAATCCACCGCGGCCTACGCCGAGCAGGTCAATCGCTCGCGGGACATTTTCCTCGCCATCCTCGGCCATGACCTGCGTGCGCCGCTGCAGGCGGTGAGCATGTCCACCGAACTGCTGCTGCGCAAATCCAGCCTTGAAGGCGATGCCCTGGCCTGCGCCCAGCACATCAAGCGTGGCGCGCGGCACATGGCGACGATGGTCAGCGATCTGCTGGAACTGGTGCGCAGTCGTCTGGGCCGTAGCCTGCCGATCGAGCCGGCACCGATGGATCTTGCCGTTGCGGCGCGAGCGGCGATCGCCGAAGCCTGCGCCGGTCAACCGCAATCCGATCCCAGGCTCACCGTGCACGGTGACACCAGCGGCGTGTGGGACGCCGGACGGATCGACCAGTTACTGCAAAACCTGATCGGCAATGCCTTGCAGCACGGTGCCAACCAGCGCGACGTGACCCTCGATCTGCGTGGCGAGGGCGACCACGTGTGCCTGTCGGTGCACAACTACGGCACACCGATTTCCGAAGAGGCGATCGGTACGATTTTCGACCCGCTGGTGCGCAGCGCCGACGAAGAACTCGGGCAGCCGTCGACCAGCCTCGGGTTGGGCTTGTTTATCGTCAAGGAAGTGGTGACCGCCCATGGCGGGACGATCGATGTCAGCTCGAGCGAGGCTGACGGGACGTTGTTCAGTGTGGTGTTGCCGAGAAAGGTTTAAGCAGGCTTACCGCGTAATCGTTCTTCGCGAGCAAGCCCGCTCCCACATTTGACTGCTTTTCAACTGGAAAACCGCGGTCGAATGTGGGAGCGGGCTTGCTCGCGAAGGGGCCGGCAAAGACACTCAAAAACCAACGGTAAAACTATTCGACCACCAAACGCCCCAACCGCTGGCGCAGCATGCGATTCTCGGCTCGCAGTTCCTTCACTTCATCCAGCAGATCAAGTGCCAGGGCGACGCCCTCCCACTCCAGCTCCAGCTCGCGCCGCAACTTCGCGGCGCGCTTGGCCAGGCTCAGCTCGTAGTCGGTGAACCGCCATTCCCGGGGCTGCGCGCCCTGAGGTTCGAGGATGCCGTGTTCGACGATTTCGATCACGTAGACGTCCGACAGATCGGCCGCCTCACAGAATTCTGCCATGTCCAGTTGAACGATCAGGGGGCTGCTCATGATGGGCTACTCCGTCGTCGGATTCAGAAGTTCTCGCGTGGGTTGAACGCGGCTTTTTTCGCCAGTTCCTGCCACAGCGCCTTGACCTCGTCGTCGGAGGTTTTCGGCATCACGGCCTTGAGCTGCACGAACAGATAACCACGCTCACCGGCCTTGTTTTTCAAGCCATGACCCTTGGCGCGCATGCGCTGGCCATTCTGGCTGCCGGCCGGAACCTTGAGGTTGATCTTGCCGGTCAGGGTCGGCACCGCCACTTCAGCGCCCAACGCCAGCTCCCACGGTGCCAATGGCAGGGTGATGATCAGGTTTTCGCCTTCGACATCGAATTTCGGATGCGGCGCAAAGCGAATGGTCAGGTACAGGTCGCCATTGGCCCCGCCACCGATGCCCGGTGCGCCCTGCCCTTTGAGGCGGATGCGCTCGCCGTCGGTGACGCCCGCCGGGATCTTCACGTTCAGGCTCTTGCTGGTATTGCTGACGTGCTGACCGTTGGCGTTGTATTGCGGGACCTGAAAGCTGACCTTCTTCGACTCGTCCGACAAAGTCTCCTCAAGGAAGACCGGCAGTTCCATTTCCACGTCTTGCCCTCGGCGCCCTGCACTGCGTTGTTGCCGACCGTCGCCACCGAAACCGGCGCCGCGATTGCCGAAGATCGAACTGAAGAAGTCCGAAAAGTCGCCGGTGTCGCCACCGCCGCCGCCAAAACCGCCACGGCTCTGCCAGCCCGGCGGGCCCTGGAACGGCTGACCGTGCTGGCCATAACGGCGCAGCTCGTCATATTCGGCGCGTTTGTCGGCGCTTTTCAGCGCTTCATAGGCTTCCGAGGCGTCCTTGAACTTGGCCTCGGCGTCTTTTTCCTTGCTGACATCGGGGTGGTATTTGCGCGCCAGCTTGCGATAGGCAGCCTTGATTGCCTTGTCGTCCGCTGTCGGCTCCACGCCGAGTATCTTGTAATAGTCTTTGAAGTCCATCGAAGGAATCACCATCCGTTATCGATTTCGCGCCGAGGCCAGCATGCGCTCATTCGCGCGTGCCGGGTTGACCGATCTCAACTTTGTGACCGGGTGGCGCAGCAGAAGTTTATCGGCAGTGGACGACGGTTCTTGCGACCGCCGGTATGTCTGCCGGCCCATGCCAGCAAGTTTGGGGCGAAGCTGCGACTTTCAAGAAGCTTAGTCGTGAAATAGCAGATGACCGGCCTTCGAATCTGCCGCGCACTGACATACACTGCGCGGCCGTTTTTTGACCGGAACCCGAAAGACATGAACAACGCCTCTCCAGCCCGTGCCTGCGGTATCGACTTCGGCACCTCCAACTCCACCGTCGGCTGGCTGCGCCCCGGCATGGAAACGATGATCGCGCTGGAAGACGACAAGATCACCCTGCCGTCGGTGGTGTTCTTCAACATCGAGGAGCGCCGTCCGGTTTACGGTCGTCTGGCCCTGCACGAGTACCTGGAAGGCTACGAAGGCCGGCTGATGCGCTCGCTCAAGAGCCTGCTCGGTTCCAAGCTGATCAAGCACGACACCAGCGTTCTCGGCACGGCGATGCCGTTCAAGGATCTGCTGGGGCTGTTCATTGGTCAGCTCAAGAGCCGTGCCGAAACGGCCGCCGGTCGCGAGTTCGAACAAGTGGTGCTGGGGCGTCCGGTGTTTTTCGTCGATGACGACCCGCTGGCTGACCAGGAAGCCGAAGACACCCTGGTCGAAGTGGCACGCAAGCTCGGCTTCAAGGACGTGTCGTTCCAGTACGAACCGATCGCTGCAGCATTCGACTACGAGTCGACCATCGAAAAAGAAGAGCTGGTGCTGATTGTCGACATCGGCGGTGGTACTTCGGACTTCTCGCTGGTACGTCTGTCGCCCGAGCGTCGCGGCATGGACAACCGCCACGATGACATCCTCGCCACCGGCGGCGTGCACATCGGCGGGACCGACTTCGACAAACAGCTGAGCCTGCAAGGCCTGATGCCGCTGTTCGGCTACGGCAGCCGGATGAAGAGCGGCGCCTACATGCCGACCAGTCACCACATGAACCTGGCGACCTGGCACACCATCAACTCGGTGTACTCGCAGAAATCCACCCTGGCGCTGGGCAGCATGCGCTACGACATTGAAGACACCGGCGGTATCGACCGTCTGTTCAAGCTGATCGAACAGCGCGCCGGGCACTGGCTGGCGATGGAAGTCGAAGAAACCAAGATCCAGCTGACCCACGCCGACAGCCGCCACGTACCGCTGGACCGTATTGAGCCGGGCCTGAGCGTGGAACTGAGCCGCGCCCTGTTCGAATCGTCGATCGACGCCTTGCTTGAACGCGTGCGCGGCAGCGTTACGCAGCTGTTGAACGATGCCAACGTGTCGGTGGCGCAGGTAGATACGGTGTTCTTCACCGGCGGTTCAAGCGGCATTCCGGCGCTGCGCAACAGCGTTTCGGCGATGCTGCCGAATGCGCGACATGTTGAAGGGAATATCTTTGGCAGCATTGGCAGCGGTCTGGCGATTGAGGCGATGAAGCGCTACGGTTCGATGGCCTGATCCAGAATCAGCGGCGCGCCATTCGCGAGCAAGCCCGCTCCCACAGGATCACACTGAACCTGTGGGAGCGGGCTTGCTCGCGAAAGGGCACTTTCAAACGCTATAAGGCTTGAATCAAACCATCCCGCCCAGCTTCAACTCACTCTTCAGGTACGCGTAATAAATCGGCCCCGCCACCACCCCCGGCAGGCCGAACGCGGCTTCGAACACCAGCATCGCCAGCAGTAATTCCCACGACTTGGCACTGATCTGCCCGCCGACGATGCGCGCGTTGAGGAAGTATTCGAGCTTGTGGATAAAGATCAGATAGCCCAGCGCCGCCACCGCCACCCAGATCGACAGCGACAGACCGACGATGGTGATCAGCGTGTTCGACATCAGGTTGCCGATCACCGGCAGCAGGCCGAGCAGGAAGGTCAGGACGATCAGGGTCTTGGTCAGCGGCAGCTTGATACCGAACAGCGGCAAGACCACCACCAGGAAAATCGCGGTGAAGAACGTGTTCAGCAGGGAAATCTTGATCTGCGCGAAGACGATGTTGCGAAAGGCTTGAACCACCAGGTGCAGACGGTCGAACAGGGCCGCGGCCAGCGGTTTGCGCTTGGTCAGGTCCGGCACTCGCTGCAGGGCAATGATCGCGCCGAGGACCATGCCGATCAGCAGGGTGACGAACATATGCGCCGCGTCCTTGCCCACCAGTTGCAGCTCGGACAGGTGCTTGCTCGCCCATTCGCCGATGGCCACGCGAAATTCCGCAGCGCTGGCCGGCAGGTAGGCGTCGAGAAACGGCGGCAGTTGCCCGCGCGCGCGATCGACCACGCCCATGAATTTGTCGAGCGAGGCGCCCGGGTTTTCCGCTTCGTGCAGCAGGAAACTGATGGCACCGGCAAAGATCAGCGCCAGCACGCTGACCACCAGGGTGCCCAGCAGTGCCACCGCCAGCCAGCGCGCACGCCGACCTTCGATCAGCCGTTGCAGTTGCGGGGTGAGCATGTTGACCAGCTCGAACACCAGCAAACCGGCCAGCAGACTGGGCAACAAGCGCAGCGGCAACGCCAGCAACAAACCGCCGCAAATGATGATGCAGCTGACCCAAAACACAACATGACGCTCAGAAAACGTTGGCATACAGCCTCAAAACGAACGGCGTAAAAGGATTGGCAGTCTGCCAGCGATCCGGGGAGAGCACTAGGGATATGCAGGGGCTATTGTCGTGCTCAATGGCCCCTTCGCGAGCAGGCTCGCTCCCACATTGGAATGCGCACTCCTGTGGGAGCGAGCTTGCTCGCGAAGAGGCCAGCCCGCTCACCACAAGACTCAAGTGCTTACTTTTTCTTCAGACAATCACTCATGAAGGTCTTGCGCGCATCGCCGGTCAGCGCCTTGGTTTTCGCATCGGCATTGCAGGTTTTCATTTTTTCCTGCTGCGGGGTCAGCACTTTGCCGTCATTGGCGGCCGGTGCTGCCTTGAGGCAGGTGCTCATGAAAGTCTTGCGCTCGTCGCCCTTGAGGCTCTTGGCGGTAGCATCAGCATTGCAGGTGGTCATTTTGTTCTGTTGCGCCGTGGCGGCGAAACCCTGGGAACACAGGAGCAGACCGATCATCAACAAAGGGACACGCAACATCTTCATGGAGTTTTCTCCTTGTCGCCGCATCGATGGATGCGGCCTCCGCTGAAGTGTAGCCAAATCTTGTTACACCTTCCTGCCTTCCAGGTGGCTACGCCGATACTGTTCCGGCGTACACCCGGCCTGCCGGGCAAACATGGCAATGAACGCCGAGCCGCTGCTGTAGCCGAGATCGAAGGCGATTTCCTGCACGCTCTTCGTGCTTTCCAGCGCCTCGATCGCCGCGAGATAACGCAGGCGCTGACGCCATTCGCCGAAACTCATTCCCAGTTCACGCACGAACTGCCGGGCCAGCGTGCGTTCACTGA
This sequence comes from Pseudomonas fluorescens, assembly GCF_004683905.1. Taxonomy (NCBI): domain Bacteria; kingdom Pseudomonadati; phylum Pseudomonadota; class Gammaproteobacteria; order Pseudomonadales; family Pseudomonadaceae; genus Pseudomonas; species Pseudomonas fluorescens. The sequence continues at coordinate 666,430 of NZ_CP038438.1, read as the reverse complement.
CGTGCACTTGCGCCGCCCAGTGCGCCAGCGGGAGGTTATTGCCCGGATCAGCCTGCAAGGCGTCGAGGATCGCCAGCAACCCGGGATTGCTTGCGTACGGCAGATAACATTCATGCACCGGCGCCTGTTGCAATTGATCGACCAACACCTGGGCCAGACGCTGGTCGGCATCCAGTTCGGGGATTTTCACGTCGCGGGCGGCGAAGTCCTTGAGAATCGCCTTGAGGATGTCGCTGATTGCCAGCGTGCAGGCGCGCGGCGGCAGATCGGCGCAAACCTTCGGATCGAGGCACACCGCGCGGTAGTTGACCGGTTGGTGACTGTAGAAACTGTGCTCGACCTGCGGCGGCACCCACACCGCGTAGTGCGGCGGCGACATGAAGCGGCTGCCGTCAACGTCCATGTGCAGCACGCCGTGGGCCGCGTACTCCAGCGTGCCCCACGGATGGCGGTGCGGCGCCGCATATTCATGGGTGTTGAAGTCGGCGTAGCGGAAGTACACCGCCGACGGCAGTTCGCTGAAATCCAGCAGATCGATGTGCTTGCTGTTCATGCTGTCCGGTTGCAGAGGCAGGTTGTCCGGTTCGCAGTATAGGGCTGCATCCAGACAGGCGATAATCACCGTTCATCAACATTCTGGTTTTAACCCATGCAATACGCGTTTCCCCTGCTGGCGATTTTCATCTGGGCCGGCAATACCGTGATCAACAAACTGGCGGTCGGGGCGATCTTCCCCGCCGAGATCGGTTTCTACCGCTGGCTGCTCGCCGGGCTGCTGTTCACCCCGTTCATGCTCAAAGCGGTGATCGCGCACTGGCCGCAGATCCGCCCGAACCTGGGCAAGATCTTCATCCTCGGCGTGCTCGGGATGGCGGTCTATCAAAGCCTCGCCTACTTCGCCGCGACGCTGACCACGGCGACCAACATGGGCATCATCCTGTCGCTGATGCCGCTGATGTCGCTGGCTATGGCAATCATCAGCCTCGGCCAGCGCCTGACTGCCGGTGCGCTGTTCGGCGCGGTGCTGTCGTTCGCCGGCGTGCTGGTGGTGGTGTCGTCCGGCAGCCTCGGCGCGCTGCTGCAACATGGAGTGAACCTGGGTGACGCGATGATGCTGATCGCCACCCTGGCCTACGCGATCTACAGCACCCTGCTGAAAAAATGGCAGCTGCGTTTGCCGCCGCTGGTGTTGCTGTACCTGCAGGTGCTGGTGGCGATTGTGGTGCTGTTTCCGCTGTACGCCGCCTCGCCGAAAACCGGCTTCACCGCGCAGAACATTCCGCTGGTGCTGTATGCGTGCCTGCTGGCCTCGATGCTCGCGCCGCTGGCGTGGATGCAGGCGGTGCAGCGTCTGGGGCCGAGCCGCACGACGTTGTTCTTTAACCTGCTGCCGCTGATTACCGCGCTGATTGCGGCGGTGGTGTTGAAGGAAGAGCTGGCGATGTATCACCTGGTGGGTGGGGTGTTGACGTTGGGTGGGGTGATTCTGTCGGAGCGCTGGACCACCGTTCTAGGCCGCAAACTCAGCGTTGCCTGATCTGGCCCTGTGGTGAGGGGATTTATCCCCGATGGGGCGCGAAGCGACCCCGCTATTTATCTCAAAACAAGGGCTGCTGCGCAGCCCATCGGGGATAAATCCCCTCGCCACAAAAGCAGGTTAAAGCCCGGCAGCCTTTAGCCGCGCCGCATGCTCGACAAACAACCGCACCGGATCCACGCCCTTCCCCACCAGCCCCAGCGACTGGTTGACGATGTCGAAGTGATCCAGCGGATAGTCGTCGCCAATCACCGTGCCGAGGTGCGAGCTGTAACGCCCGACCATCCCGTCACACTGCCCCGGCTCGCGCACGAAGGTTTTCGCGAACAAGCGGCAGCTGCGGTTGGTGCCGTCGAACAGGTTGCCACCGCGATCGGTTTTGCCCGGTTGCAACGTCCCCGACCACGAGTAATAACGCACGCCATTGACCTCTTCCGGCCCGTGACCGCCCCAGGTCTCGGGCAGGCCCTGTGGATAACGCTGATTGAACAGCGCCACGCCTTCGCTGGTCAGCGATTGATGCGAAGCGTGGATGTCCACCGGCAGTTTCGGCCCGTGATAACCGGTTTCCAGCAACGCCATCAGCCAGCCGACAAAACGCAACAGCACCTCCAGCACGCGGCCCTTGGCGCTGTTCGCCGGGTAGTGTTTCTGCAGATAGTCGGCCAGTTCAGAACCGTGATTGGGCCCGGCTACGGACGTTACCGAGGCAATCAAATCCGGTCGTTTGGCGGCGGCATAACGCGCGGTCAACGAGCCCTGGCTGTGGCCGAACAGATTGACCCTCGCGGCGCCGGTCTCGCGCAGAATCTCCTCGATGCGCGCCAGCAGTTGCTCGCCGCGCACCTCGGTGGAGTTGAGCGGCGATACCTGCACCGCAATCACCGTCGCCCCGCCACGGCGCAACGCCTTGATGATGCCGTACCAGTACGGATACAGCAGCAGCCGGATAAACCCGAGCATGCCCGGCACCAGCACCAGTGGATAACGTGTCGCCGAACTTTGTGACATGGGCAAACATCCTTGTGGTCGCTGAGTGGATGCCAGACGTGCAAAACGCCCGCCAAGCCTCCTCCCTGATGATGACAACTGCACCATCAGCCTACTTCAGGCCCACCACCCCCGCCACAATCAGCCCCACTGACAGCAGTTTGACCAGGGTCAGACTCTCGCCGAGCAGGGCAAAACCGAGAAACACCGTGCCCAGCGAGCCGATCGCCGTCCAGATCGGATAGGCGATGCTCACCGGCAACTCGCGCAGCGCCAACGTCAGGAAGTAAATCCCGCCAATCGCCGCCACCACCGTGATCAGCGACGGCCACAAGCGGGTGAAGCCTTCGGCGTACTTCATGCCCATGGCGAAAGTCACCTCGAAACCGGCGGCGATCAGCAAGAACAGCCAGGCCACTTAGAACGTCCGGACGAGGTCGAGCAAACGCTGCTCGGCCTCGGCCACTGATACCGCGAAGGTGCGCTCGGCCGACTCTTCGCCCTCAGCCGCGACCACGCTGACGTCGTTGATGCCGATAAAGCCCAGCGCGGTGCGCAACCATGGATCGGCATGGTTCAGTGCTTCCAGTTCGCCGCCGGGGCCGAAGCCGAACCCGCCGCGACTGGTGACGATCAGCGCTTTCTTGCCTTGCAGCAGCGGCGTGTACTGGGCCACGCCGTTGTCCAGGGTGTGGTCGAACGTCAGGCCCAGACGCACGATCTGATCGACCCACGCCTTGAGGCCGCTGGGTACGCTGAAGTTGTACATCGGCGTGGAAATCAGCAGCAGGTCATGCTCGAACAACTCGCCGACCAGTTGATCGCTGAGCGCCAGATCGGCCTGCATCGACAGCGGGCGTGCCTGCGGCTCAGGGTAAAACGCCGCCGCCACAAACGCTTCGTTGACCGCTGGAATCAGCGCCCGTCCGACTTCCCGGCGAGTGACTTGAGCCTGTGGATGGCGCACCTGCCAGGCGCTGAGAAAACTTTCTGCCAAACGCCGTGAGTGCGAACGATCACTGCGAGGGCTGGCATGGATCGCAAGAATCTTGCTCATCTGAATCTCCTTGGGACTAGACTTGAATGGCTGTGTAGCGCCAGATTGGCGCCGACCCGCCGCTGTCTCAAATGAGCAAAAATCAGTCGGGATGAATTTGTTTCATCCATGGAGTATTCAATGTTCGCCTCGTTGCCGCTGACCGCCCTGCGCGCCTTCGAATCCGCTTCGCGGCTGTTGAGCTTCAAGGCCGCTGCTGAAGAGCTGTCAGTCACACCGACGGCGATTTCCCATCAGATCCGAGCGCTGGAAGACTGGCTCGGCGTGGCGCTGTTCGAGCGTTTGCCGCGTCAGGTGCGCCTGACCGAAGGGGGCGAGCGGCTGTTTCGCAGCCTGCACGGGGCGCTGCTGGAAGTCGCGCAAAGCGTCGACACCCTGCGTCCGCAACGCAGCGGCAGCAACCTGACACTGTCGACCACCGCCGCGTTTGCCGCGCTGTGGCTGGTGCCGCGCCTCGGAAGGTTTTATGCGCAACACCCGAACATCAACGTGCGCCTCGATACCCACTGCGAAGTCATCGACCTGCATCAGGACGCCAGCGTCGATCTGGTGTTGCGCTACAGCCTCGACGACTACCCCAACCTTTACGGCTTGTGCCTGTTCGATGAGACCTTCGGCGTGTATGGCTCGCCGGAGCAGGTAGCTCTGGCCGCCCGACGCACACCGGCGCTGATCAGCGTGCGTTGGCACAACTCGAAGCTGTATGCCCATGGCTGGGAAGCGTGGTGCGCTCGCTCCGGCGAGTCGTGGCTGAACCAGCATCCGGCGATCCGTGAATACGACGAGGAGCATTACGCCCTGCAAGCAGCGATTGCCGGGCAAGGTCTGGTGCTGGCGAGCAATATTCTGGTGTCGCAGAGCGTCGCCAGTGGGTTGCTGGTGCCGTACAAGGGGCAGGTGCAAGTCGATGGTGCCGGATACAGCGCGCTGTGTGTGCCGGGACGGGAGCGGCATCCGCCGGTGCGGGCATTTTTTGCCTGGTTGCGCGAAGAAGCGCAGTTGTCCGGGCTGGTACCAAGGTCGCCGGAAATCTCATAAAACTTTTTGCGTCGCTCAGGACTCACAACTTGGGTAACCGATCACGCCTGTAGAGCGTGGCGCCATTGGATTAGCCTCCTGGAGATCAACATGAGCGACGACCTGCACTTGTCAGATGTCAAAACCCTGCGCGAACGTGCGCGACAACACGTCGAGAACGGCGCGGTAACCGAGAGCTACAGCGCCGACCGTGACGAGGTACTGCGCCTGCTCAATGAGTCGCTGGCCACCGAACTGGTCTGCGTGCTGCGTTACAAGCGTCACTACTTCATGGCCAACGGCGTGAAAGCCCACGTGGCCGCCGAAGAATTCCTCGAACATGCAACCCAGGAAGCGCAACACGCCGACCGTCTGGCCGAGCGCATCGTGCAACTGGGCGGCGAGCCGGAGTTCAATCCGGACCTGCTGTCGAAAATGTCCCACGCTCAATATGTGGCGGGGAACACCTTGAAGGAAATGGTCTACGAAGACCTTGTGGCCGAACGGATCGCCATCGACAGCTACCGCGAGATCATCCAGTACATCGGCGAGAAAGACCCGACCACCCGGCGCATCTTCGAAGACATCCTCGCGCAGGAAGAAGAGCACGCGGATGACATGGCCGACATTCTGAAAGACCTCTGAACCTTCGATACCGCTATCGCGAGCAGGCTCACTCCTACAAGTTTTGCGCTGTACTTGTAGGAGTGAGCCTGCTCGCGATGACGCTTTTACAGACGCTGAAGATTTACTTGGTTGGCTTGACGGTCACTGGCGCCTTGCCCGCCTTCATCTGCTCAAGCAGAGGCGCACACTGATTCGGCTCCCCGCCACTCGGCGCCACCAGCGCCAACAGCCCCGCCGCCGGTGCAGCAATCACGCCCAGCGCCACCATCCCCGCCCCGCGCAGCATCAACGGCACGGCCTTGACCCCGGCGTCCGGCTTGATGAACTTGCCGCGCACGTACAGCGGTGAACGCAGCGAAATCAGACGCCAGCCCTTGGACTCCGGTGTCACCGTCAGGTCCAATTGCTCGGTGGCCATGTTCGCGGTGCCGTCGATGTAGATGATCGCGTTCTCGGTATCGAACACAAACAGCCGTGTAGTCGCCAGGCCAGTCTTGATGTCGAAGTCCGCCGCCGCGCAGTTGATCTTCACTTCCTTGTCGCCAAAAATCTTGCCGACCACGTAGTTACCGACGTTGAGTCCCGCCAGCTCCATCAGTTCACGGCTGATCGCGCCGTCGTTGATCAGCATCTTCAACTGGCCATTGGCGCCGCCAAGCAGCTTGGCCACCGAGTTGCCGCGACCGCTGATATCAGCATCACCGTTGAGCTCACCGAAGCTGGTTTTCATCGGTTCGAAGGTCGGGAACAACTGCTTGAGCTTGAAGCCGCGCGCAGTCAGTTTGGCCCGGCCTTCCAGCGGTTCGGTGCGACCGTTGAGGCGGATCTGCGCGTCCAGATTGCCGCCGGCCACGCCGAAGCGCAGCGGTTCGAGGCTGAGTTCGCCGTCGTTGAGTTTCAGGTGGGTATAGAGGTCGGTGAACGGCAGCTTTTCGCTGTGGACGATGCGCTTGCCGGTGAACTCGACGTCGGCATCCATCGCGCGCCAGCGGTCGGTCTTGAATTCTTCCACCGGCAGCACTTTGTCGGTCGGCTGCTTGCTCTCGCCGCCGCGGGCCTTTTGCTTGTCATTCGAGTCGGCGCCGATCAGCGGCGCGAGGTCGGCGAACAGCAATTGATTGGACAGCAACGCTCCGCTCAGTTTGGGCCGTGGCTGGCTGGCGACGTAGGTCAGATCGCCGTGAATGTCACTGCCGCCGATCTTGCCGTTGAACTGTTCATAAGTGAATTTCGCACCGGCGGCGTCATGCAACTTGGCAATCAGATGACCGTCGGTGGAATACGGCGGCGTATCCGGCAGGGTCACGCCGGTCAGTGGATAGAGGTTGCCTAGGCTTGCGCCCGCCAATTTAAGACGCAGATCAAGAGCGCCAAGGTTCAGCGGGTCGGTCAAGGTGCCAGCGAGTTCGATGCTGGTGGCGCCGATCTTCGCCTGGGCCTGCAGCGGGAATGGCTTGTTCGCGTCCTGCAACGCCAGTAATCCGCCTATCTTGCCCTGGCCGGTAAGATTCTGACCGTGGTACTGGCCTTTGACCTTCAGCGCGAATGCATAGTCCTGCGGCGCGGCGCCCTTGTCCTGCGCGGTCTTCGCGGCTTTGGCGCCGACGATATCGCTGAACGGAATCGGTTTGCCCAGCGGATCGATCAACACGTCGAGATTAGTCTTGAGTGTCTGGTCATCCAGGGTGACGTGGCCCTTGTCGAAACCAATGGCTCCGATGTCCACCACCCAGTTCGACGGTTCGGCATTCGGGTCTTTCGGGTCGAACTTGAAGGTCCAGTTGGCGCGGCCATCGGCCAGGCGTTGCAGTTGCGCGTTGGGTTCGGTCAGGTCGATGCGCGGGATCGTCACCCGTTGCGCCAGCAGTGCCAGCGGCGAGATGCGTAGTTCCACACGTTTGAGCGTGACCATCTGCGGCTGCTTCGACCAATCCGGGTTGCCCAGCGTCAGGTCCTCAGCCACCACGTGCGGCCACGGCACCCAGGCCCGCCAGCCGCCCTCGTCCGGCTCACGCTGCCAGATCACCGCGAGGTTGCCATTGATGGCGAACGGACGATGCAATTCTTCCGAGACTTTGGCGTTGAGCGGCGGTTTGATCCGGTTCCAGTCGAAGAACACGATGATCAGAACCAGTACCGCCAACAGCAGTAAGAGGATGGCGAAGGTCCAACTGAAGATTTTTCCGGTGCGCGTCATGCACAAAACTCCTGATGACGACCGCACGCCGACTTCGCGACGCACAGCTGAAACGGCGGGCCAAAGCGGCCCTCATGAACTCTACGACTGGCAAACAGTGCGCAGGTTTAATCGGAATATAGATTCCGCGGCAAAAAATCGCCCGAATGCTGACCGATTGGTCGAACAGCGTTACCGCTGCCCGCACATTTGCGAGGCGCGAGTGAGTCGAAAATACCCACTGCGGTGCAAAACCACCGCCCGCAAATGCCCGAGCTAGAGCGCTTCCGCAGAACAATCAATTCTGTTGATTATTACCATTGCGTTTATGAACTTTTATATCGACTTATCGAGAGTAGCATTGGCTTCGTACCCACTTTATCGCCCTCCCAAGGAGCAACCCATCATGAAACGCCAATTACTGCTCAGCCTTACCCTGTCGATGCTAGCCAGCACCGCTTTTGCCCTGCCCGCTGCCGATCAGGCTACCCCACAAGTGAAATCCAGCCACTCGGTGTTCAGCCAGACTGTGGCGGCTGACGGCAGCGACCGTACTCCACAAGGTCAGACTCTGGCTGAAAACGGTCGTCATCGTCTGGAAGAAAAAGGTCTGGTTGAAGATGGCTACGACAAGACCCCACAAGGTCAAGCTGTAGCAGAAGGCGGCCGTGATCGCCTGGAACAGAAAGGTCTGGTTGAAGACGGCTATGACAAAACTCCACAAGGTCAGACCCTGGCTTCCGATGGCAGCGACCGTACTCCACAAGGCCAGACCCTGGCTGAAGACGGTTTCGATAAAACCCCACTGGGCCAAGCCGTTGCCGAAGGCGGTGGTGACCGTGTGATCGAACGCAACAGCGCTTTGAGCTAAGCCCATGGCGGCCTGGAAAAAAAGCCCAATCACCGGATTGGGCTTTTGACTTTTTCAGTACCGACAATCTGCGAAACCTTTTTTCCTGCTGACTTTTCCCCCTGCCGTTCGACGCCAGCAAAGCCGATTTGCTAGAGTGCGGCGCTTGTCCCGCTCAAGAAAACGCCTTTGCGATGCTGCCCCGCGCCGAACAGAAACAACAGACCCGCAACGCCCTGATGGACGCCGCCCGCCATTTGATGGAAAGCGGCCGAGGTTTCGGCAGCCTGAGCCTGCGCGAAGTGACCAAGACCGCCGGCATCGTGCCCACCGGTTTCTATCGGCATTTCGCTGACATGGACGAGCTGGGTCTGGTGCTGGTCAGTGAAGTCGGTCAGACCTTCCGCGAAACCATCCGCCTGGTACGCCACAATGAATTCGTCATGGGCGGGATCATCGATGCGTCGGTGCGGATCTTCCTCGACGTGGTCAGCGCCAACCGTTCGCAGTTCCTGTTTCTCGCTCGTGAGCAGTACGGCGGTTCGCAACCGGTACGTCAGGCGATTGGCCGTCTGCGCGAAAACATCAGCGCCGACCTCGCGGCCGACCTGACATTGATGCCCAAGTTGCAGCATCTGGACGCTGCCGGGCTGAGCGTAATCGCCGACCTGATCGTCAAATCGGTGTTCGCCACTCTGCCGGACATCATCGACCCGCCCGCCGAGGCCCTGCCGGAGCATCTGACGCCGCAGGCGAAGATCACCCAGCAATTGCGCTTCATCTTTATCGGCCTCAAGCACTGGCAAGGGTTGGGCAGTACCGAGTAATTCCCCTTTTTTCAAACCCAACACAAATCCCTGTGGGAGCGGGCTTGCTCGCGAAAGCGGTGGGTCAGTCACTTCATTGTTGACTGATGCACCGCTTTCGCGAGCAAGCTCGCTCCCACATTTGGTTCAGTGCCAAAGCCTCCATTTGGTGCATGTAAAAATCTTCACGCACCAAAACCTTCCAAAATTCTGCAACATCTTGAAACATCCTCTACGCTCCGACAGGGATTTCCTACATCTCGTCCGGTTGGCAAGCCCCTTGCTCTAGCCCTCCTACAAGTCCACTGCTGGAAGCTTTCCGATGCTGGTGATTCATCGCAGAATCGACCCTCAACCTGTCTGGTCCGCCGAGTTGCACCTGACCTTCGAAGCGCGGAGCAAAAGCCGTCTGCGCTGTTTCAGTGCCGATGGCGAAGACGTCGGGTTGTTTCTGGAGCGCGGTCAGGCACCGTTATATGACGGCGAATGCCTGCAGGCCGAGGACGGCCGCATCGTTCGCGTCTGCGCCCGCCCCGAGCAACTGCTGCACGTCACCTGCGCCAATGCCTTCGAACTGACCCGCGCCGCCTATCACCTCGGTAACCGCCACGTTGCCTTGCAAGTCGGCGATGGCTGGCTGCGTCTGCTCGATGATTACGTGCTCAAGGCCATGCTCGAACAGCTCGGCGCCCAGGTCGAGGCGATAGAAGCACCGTTCCAGCCGGAACACGGTGCCTACGGCGGCGGCCATCACCATTCGCGGCATGGCGACGAAGATTTCAACTACGCGCCCAAACTCCATCAGTTCGGCGTACGTCTGTGAATCCGGCCTGGGCGCTGTTGCGCCTGGCTAGTCCGCAACTGCCGATTGGCGGCTACAGCTATTCGCAAGGCCTGGAAATGGCGGTGGATAACGGCCGCGTGAACAACCCGGACAACGCCCGCCGCTGGATCAGCGATCAACTACTGCTCAACCTCGCCCGTTTTGAGGCGCCGCTGCTGCTGGCCCATTGTCAGGCCGCGGCCGAGGAAAACTGGCCCAAGTTGCTGCATCTCTGCGAAACCCACCGCGCCAGCCGCGAGACCCGCGAGTTGCATCTGGAGAGCCGGCAGATGGGCTACTCGCTGCAGCAATTGCTCAACGGTTTGCCGGAACTCGACGCGCCGGCCCGCAGCTTTCTTGAGCAATGCGCTGAACCGCACCTGGCCCTTGGCTGGGCACTCGCTGCCCGCGCCTGGCAGATCAGCCCACAGGACGCCCTCGCTGCGTGGCTATGGAGCTGGCTGGAAAACCAGCTCGCGGTACTGATGAAAACCCTGCCGCTGGGCCAGCAAGCCGCCCAGCGCCTGACCAGCGAACTGTTGCCGTTGCTGCAACAGGCGCAGCAGGACGCCACCCGCATCAATCCCGAACACATCGGCAGCGCCGCATTCGGCCTGTCTCTGGCGTGCATGGCGCATGAGCGCCAATACAGCCGTCTGTTTCGCTCTTAGGGCCTGTCATCTTGGAGAAGCACATGAACACACAACCCCTGCGCGTCGGCATCGGCGGCCCGGTCGGTTCCGGCAAGACTGCATTGACCCTGGCCCTGTGCCTGGCGTTGCGCGATCGCTACAACCTGGCCGTCGTTACCAACGACATCTACACCCGCGAAGACGCCGACTTTCTGGTGCGCAACGAAGCGCTGGCACCGGAGCGGATCATCGGCGTGGAAACCGGTGGCTGCCCGCACACGGCGATCCGCGAAGACGCTTCGATCAACCTCGAAGCCGTCGATCAACTGAACCGGCGCTTTCCGGGGCTGGACCTGATTCTGGTGGAATCCGGTGGCGACAACCTGTCGGCAACCTTCAGTCCGGAACTGTCGGACCTGACCATCTACGTGATCGACGTCTCCGCCGGCGACAAGCTGCCGCGCAAGGGCGGACCGGGGATCTGCAAGTCCGACCTGCTGGTGATCAACAAGATCGACCTGGCGCCGCTGGTCGGTGCTTCGCTGGAAATGATGGATAGCGACACCCAGCGCATGCGCAACGGCAAGCCATTCGTCTTCAGCAACCAGAAAACCGGCCAGGGCCTGGAAGAGATCATCGCCTTCATCGAGCGCCAGGGCCTGCTGAACGCCGCCTGATTCAATGACCAACAAGGAAGCTTATCCATGACACTCAAACGCATTCTCGGCGCCGTGGCGCTGCTGCTGACCCCGGCACTCGCCTTCGCCCACCCGGGCCACGGCGACAGCGGCTTGATCGCCGGCATCAGCCACCCGATCGGCGGCCTCGACCACTTGCTGGCGATGGTTGCAGTCGGCCTGTGGGCCGCGCAGCAGCAAGGCGCGGCACGCTGGGCGCTGCCCTGCACGTTTGTCGGCACCATGCTGATCGGCGGCATGCTCGGTTTTGAAGGGCTGGAGTTGCCGGTGCTGGAAAGCGGGATCGCCGCTTCGGTGCTGGCGCTGGGTCTGGCGGTGGCACTGGCGGTGCGTCCACCGCTGGTGATGGCGGTGGCGGCGACGGCGTTGTTTGCGCTGTTCCATGGTGTGGCGCATGGCCTGGAACTGCCGGACATGAGCAGCCCTTGGGCGTATGCCGCCGGTTTCGTCGCGGCGACTGCAGCGCTGCATGCGGCGGGTTATGGCCTGGTGCGCGTGTTGCCTCAGGCTGCTGCACCATTGGTGCGAGTGGCGGGGGCTGCTTCGGCGGTGACCGGTGCATGGTTGCTGGCCGGCTGATCTTTATCGCCTGAACCGGCCTCTTCGCGAGCAAGCCCGCTCCCACAGGTTTTGTGTACAGCACAATTCCAGTGTGGGAGCGGGCTTGCTCGCGAAAGCGGTCTGACAGACACCGCGTCTCTAAAGGACGCGGCTCTGCTACCATGTCGCGCAATCGCCCCAGCCGTGACGACGTCCGCCAATGCCCCATGCTTGCCGCTCCACCTCCCTGCCCGAATTGACCGCCCTGTTCAGCGATGTGCAACAGCACTTTCTGAACGTGATCGTGCCGCTCTGGCAAGGCCCGGGCTGGAACGCCGACATGGCGCTGCCCTACGAGGCACTCGACGCGGCGCATCAACCTTTGCCACCGCAACGCTATCGGGCGATGGCCTGCGCACGGCAGCTGTACCTGTTTTCCAGCCTGATCGGGGTTGTGGATAACGCCGAGGTGCGCGCCGCCGCGCTGTTCCGCTCGCTGCAACGGCATTTCCACGACGCCGAGCACGGCGGCTGGTTCTACAGCGTCGACGCGCAAGGCAAGCCGCTGGATCAGCGCAAAGACCTCTACACCCACGCTTTCATCCTGTTCGCCTGCGCCCATTACTGGGCCAAGTCCCGGGAGCCGCTGGTGGAATCCACGCTGAACGCCGCACTGGAAATCATCGGTCGGCGCTTCGCCACCGGTGACGGCCTGTACGAAGCGTGCCTGGACCGCGACTGGATCACCCTGCAAACCGGCCCGCTGCAAAACCCGCTGATGCACCTGGCCGAGGCGTTCCTCGCCACCCTCGAGGTACGCGAAGACGCGGCGACGCAGAAAGCGCTGGTCGAGTTATGCACAGCCATGCACAAGCAGTTCGTCGACCCGCAACATGGCGTGTTGATGGAAAAACCACTGGGGGCTGTGGATAACTGGTACGAGCCAGGGCATCAGTTCGAATGGTATTTCCTGCTTGAGTCTTCAGCCCTGCTGCGTGGTTCGAAACTGCACGCGGCGCTGGAGCGAGCCTTCGCTTTCACCGAGCAATTCGGCGTTGAACAGCCGTCCGGCGCCGTGCGGGCAATGCTCGATCTGGAACTGGACGGTCGCCCGAAAGATTCGACTCAGCGCATCTGGGCGCAGGCGGAATACCTGCGCGCCCTGACCTTGCGCCCGGACAGCGAAGCCACCGTGCTGCGCCAGTTGCAGGCGCTGCAGCAGCGTTTTCTGCACGCGGGCGGGTGGCATGAATGCCGAGATGAGCTGGGGGAGGTCAGCCGCAAGGACATGCCTTCAACGACGCCTTATCACTTGGCGACGTGCTACAGCGGGCTGGCTGAATATCTGCGTTGATTGAAAAATAGCTTTCGCGAGCAAGCCCGCTCCCACATGGGAATTTCGGCGAACACATAATCTGTGAACAGCCTGGATCCCTGTGGGAGCGGGCTTGCTCGCGAATAGCCGTTACACGGTCTCTAGGCAATCCACTTCTTGTCACCGGTAAAGCTGATCGTCAACCAGCGTGCCGCATCCGGCTCGCCGAGCTGCGCCGAGATTTCCTCCCGCAACACATCCAGCTGACCTACGCTGCTCAGCGCATAATCCGCCGGCAACACCACATGAATCTCGATAAACCGCGCCCGCCCGTGCTTCTGCACGTAGGTCACGTAATCATCGAAACCATGCTCGACCTTCGCCGCTTCCATGACCTGACGCACCTGATCATCCAGGGTGTCCGGTGCAATACCCAGTACATCACGCAGTGCCGGGCCGAGGATCTTGAACGCCGGTGGCAGCATGGTCAGCGCCAGCACGATCAGGATCAGCGGGTCGACAAACTTCGCCCACTCGTCAAAGCCCTGGGCCTTGAGCAGCAACGCGGCGAGAAAACTGATCAACAGGCCGACCGAAAGCATCGCGTCCACCAGCCAGCTGATGTTGTCGAACTGGATCAGGCTGGACTTGAGCTTGCGATTGCGCCGACGCACGTAGAAGAAGTAGGCGAACTCGACGACGGTGAACACCGCCGCATAAATGATCACCAAGCCCAGCTCGATCTCGCGGCCGCCGTTGATGATGCCGAACACACCGTTGAGAAACGCATAGATCGCGATCAACAGCAGGAAGCTGCCTTCGATCAGCAGCACCATAGGCTCCAGATGCCAGAAACCGAACTGGAAGCGGTGATTGCTCTCTTTGGCGATCAGCCGGGCGGTGATCAGCATCAGCACTTTGATGAACGTTGCGATCAGCGAGAAAAAACCATCGAAAAGGATGGATTGCGAACCTGAAACAAAACCGGTGACGATCCCGGCAATCGACACCGCGAACATCAGGATGGTCGATTGTTTGAGCAGTGACTGCTCACCTCGGTTACTCACTTTAACTCCTCGAAAACCTTGAAAACCGCAGGGTGCGGTGGGGTTGTTGCGAGGAGAGTTTACCTTATCGGTATTTATTGCCTGTGACGGCCCCTTCGCGAGCAAGCTCGCTCCCACATGAGACCGCGATCAAATGTGGGAGCGAGCTTGCTCGCGAATGGCCTCAACGCGGTGTCAGGCCTTGTTACGCTCAATCGCAAACCCCGCCCAGGTCTGGCTCACCGGCATCAGCTCCAGGCTGTTGATGTTGATGTGCGCCGGGGCGTTGAGCACCCAGAAGATGGTCTCGGCGATGTCCTGCGGCTGGATCGGCTCAGCACCGGCGTAAGTGGCGTTGTAGCGTTCCTGGTCACCGGCAAAGCGCACCAGCGAGAACTCGCTTTCGCACAGACCCGGCTCGATGTTGCTGACACGCACGCCAGTGCCCTGCAGGTCGCAACGCAGGTTCAGCGAGAATTGCTTAACGAACGCCTTGGTCGCGCCATACACGTGGCTGCCCGGGTACGGGTAGTTGCCGGCGATGGAGCCGAGGTTGACGATACCGGCGCCACGGCCGTGAGCGATCAAACGCGGCAGCAGCAGACGAGTGCTGTACATCAGGCCCTTGACGTTGGTGTCGACCATGGTGTCCCAGTCGTCGAGGTCGCATTTGGGTGCCGGATCGACGCCCAGCGCCAGCCCGGCGTTGTTGATCAGGCCACGCAGCTTGGCGAACGACGGCGGCAGATTGGCAATTGCCTCTTCCATCGCCTTGCGGTCACGCACGTCGAGCACCAGACCATGCACTTCAGTCTGCTTCGACAACTCGGCGCACAGCGCGTCGAGACGTTCTGCACGACGGCCGGTCAACACCAGTTTCCAGCCAGCCTCGGCGAAACGACGGGCACAGGCTTCACCAAAACCGGAGGTTGCGCCGGTAATAAACAGGGTGTTGGACATCGTGTTCTCCTTGCGTCGGCCGCCAGCGCAGCCATTGGAATAGAAAATCAGCAGCCAGCATGCCCGGCCCGGCATTTACGAGCAACACCCGCACCGGGACAACTTCCGATCAAATTTTGATCAACCGTCGCTACGCCATACCTGCCGTGGCCTGTAGCCATGTGCACGCATGTTATCCACAGTCCCTTCCACAGTTTCCGGGGGCAAGTAGAACCGCGCAAAGCCGCGCCATACAAGGCTTTGCGCGGGAAACAGAAAGTTTTTTGCTTGACCCTGAAGCCGCTGTTGTGCCGGAGATGGCATTTTGCACGACCGGACAGTCAGTGCAGTGATTGCGCGAGGCCAGTAATTACGGCCCTCAGCGGAGTCTTTCCAGAGTTTAGTCACAGACTTATCCACAGGCTTGCTCACACGTAATTGTCTCCACAGCACACCCTAGAAAAAGGTTGACAACAGCGTCTTCAGCTCCAGCAAAAACGCCTGATCAAAAAGCGATCACCAGCCTGAAAGCCACGGAACACAAGGGCTTCAGCCAGCTACTCCCACGTTATTCACAGCCAGCTCCACAGTAAACGGGGACAAGTCAAAACTGTGGAAAAACAGCCATTTGCAGCGTCTATATGTCGCGCTTTGGCAGCTATGGGAATTTGTTTTCCACAATTCTGAAATCTGGCGCAGATCAACTGTGGGAGCGGGCTTGCTCGCGAAGAGGATGTGTCATAAAACACGGCGTTATCTGACACACCCTCTTCGCGAGCAAGCCCGCTCCCACAAGGGATTTGTGCGGGACTTGGGATGTAAAAAGCCCCGGGACTTTCGTCGCGGGGCTTTGTGGACAACTCAAGCAGAATCAGTGCCCGCCCAGGTAAGCGTTACGCACCTCCTCATTCACCAACAACTCCTTACCGGTACCGGTCAGACGAATCTCGCCGTTGACCATCACGTACGCCCGATCCGACAGCTTCAACGCATGGTTGGCGTTCTGCTCGACGAGGAAAATGGTCATGCCGGTTTTCGCCAGTTCCCGCAGGGTGGCGAAGATCTGCTTCACCACGATCGGCGCCAGGCCCAGGCTCGGTTCATCGAGCAACAACAGCTTCGGCCGGCTCATCAGCGCACGGGCAATGGCGAGCATCTGCTGCTCGCCGCCGGACATGGTCATCGCCCGCTGAGTGCGGCGCTCTTCGAGCCGCGGGAACAGCTCGAACATGCGCTGCATATCCTCCTTGGCATATTTGTCGCCGATCGGGATGGTACCCATCAGCAGGTTCTCCTCGACGGTCATGTCGGGGAACACCCGCCGCCCTTCCGGCGACTGCGCGATGCCGTTGGAGGCGATGTAGTGCGAGGACTTGTGGGTGATGTCGACGCCTTGATAGAGGATCTGCCCACCCGCCGCGCGCGGCTGGCCGAAGATCGACATCAGCAGGGTCGATTTACCCGCGCCGTTGGAGCCGATCAGGCTGACGGTCTCGCCTTCGTTGATCTGCAGCGACACGCCCTTGAGGGCCTGGATCGGGCCGTAGAACACGTCCAGGTCTTTGAGTTCGAGGATCGGTTTGCTCATACCAGCTCCTCTTCGTCGGCGCCCAGGTAGGCGGCAATCACTTTCGGATCGTTGCGAATGGCTTCAGGCCCGCCTTCGGCGATGACCACGCCGTGATCCAGCACCACGATGTGGTCGGAAATGCTCATGACCATGCCCATGTCGTGTTCGATCAGCACCACGGTCAGATCGTGCTCGTCGCGCAGCAGCCGGATCATCGCGCTCAGCGCTTCGGTTTCCTGAGGGTTGAGGCCAGCAGCCGGTTCGTCGAGGCAGATGATCTGCGGCCGCGTGCACATGGCCCGGGCGATTTCCAGACGGCGTTGCTGGCCGTAGGACAGTTCACCGGCCAGACGGTTGGCGCAGTCCACCAGATCGACCACTTCCAGCCAGTAGAACGCGCAGTCCAGCGCATCACTTTCGGCCTTGCGGTAGCCCTTGGTGTTGAGGATGCCGGCGAGCATGTTGCGGTTGACCCACATGTGCTGCGCCACCAGCAGGTTCTCCAGCACCGACATTTCCTTGAACAGGCGAATGTTCTGGAAGGTCCGGGCCAGGCCGGCGCGGTTCACCAAATGGGTGCCGCCGAACATCTTGTAGTACAGGCGACTGAGGAAGCTTTTCGGCGAGACGAAGTCGGTCGGTTTGAACGACTCGCCCAGCAGCTGGATGACGTTAGTCTGCTTGCCGCGCACGTTGAGTTCGATCTTGCCGCCGGAGGCCTTGTAGAACCCGGTCAGGCAGTTGAACACCGTGGTCTTGCCGGCGCCGTTGGGGCCGATCAGGGCGAAGATCGAGTTGCGTTTGACCTTGAGGCTGACATCGCTCAGGGCCTTGATGCCACCGAAGTGCATCATCAGTTTTTCCACAGAGAGTACGACTTCACTCATGGCGCAGTCCTCTCATAGTGAATGGCACCTTTACGTGGAGTGACCCCGGTACGGCTGATGCGAATCAGCCCGCGAGGTCGCCAGATCATCATCAACACCATCAGGATGCCGAACAGCAGCACGCGGTATTCAGCGAAGCCGCGCAGCAGTTCCGGAGCAACCGTCAACACGAATGCCGCAATCACCACGCCGATGGTCGAGCCCATGCCGCCGAGCACGACGATGGCGAGGATCAGCGCCGATTCGAAGAAGGTGAACGAGGTCGGGTTGACGAAGCCTTGATAGGTGGCGAAAAACACCCCGGCCAGGCCCGCGGTCGATGCGCCGATGGTGAACGCCGAAAGCTTGACCAGTACGTGGTTGAGGCCCATCGAGCGGCAGGCGATTTCATCTTCGCGCAGGGCTTCCCAAGCGCGACCCACCGGCATTTTCACCAGACGATGCTTGATGTACAGCACGGCCAGTACCACCAGGAACAAAACCGTGTAGATGAAGTAATACTTCACGTCCGGGTTGTAGGCGATGCCGAAGAACTCATGGAACGGCACCCCGCCATCCTTGGCCCGCTTGCCGAATTCCAGACCGAAGAAGGTCGGCAATGGCGCCGGCATGCCGTTCGGCCCGCCGGTCAGCGACAGCCAGTTGTTAAGGATCAGGCGAATGATTTCACCGAAGCCCAGGGTCACGATCGCCAGATAGTCGCCGTGCAGACGCAGCACCGGGAAACCGAGGATGCAGCCGGCCAAACCGGCAGTGATTGCCGCCAGTGGCAGCACGGTCCAGAAGCCCAGCCCGAGGTATTGATAACCCAGCGCCAGACCATAGGCGCCGATGGCGTAAAAAGCCACGTAACCGAGATCGAGCAGACCGGCCAGCCCGACCACAATGTTCAGCCCCAGACCCAGCAGCACGTAGATCAGCCCGAGGATGACCACGCCCAGCAGGTACGAGTTGGAGACAAACGGCACAATCACCGCCAGCACAATCAACAGCGGAATGATCCAGCGCAGGCGTGATTTGTGATCGGCAGGCAGCACATGCACACCGGAGCCGGTGCTCTCGAATCCATCGAGAATCTTCAGGCCCTTGGGCGTCTGCAGAAACAGGCTCAAGGCAAAGCGGCCGATCATGACAATGCCGATGATCCACGCCACGCGGGTTGGTTCGAGGTTGAAGCTGTAGCCTTCGAGCACGACGCCGACAATCGGACCGAACACGATCAGGGCAATCAGGCCGGCCAGAATCGCCTCAACCAGACTTTTTTTGATATCGATGGATTTTTGGGTGGTTGAAGACATCGCTTACACCTTCGACACAAGAGGACGGCCCAACAGGCCCTGAGGCCGGAAGACCAGAACAAGTACGAGCAGCGAGAAGCTGAACACGTCTTTGTAGTCGGAGTTGACCAGGCCCGAGAACAGCGACTCGGAGATGCCGAGAATGATCCCGCCGAGCATCGCGCCGGGCAGTGAGCCGATCCCGCCAAGCACGGCGGCGGTGAACGCCTTGATGCCGATGACGAAGCCTGCGTAGAAGTCGAACGTGCCGTAGTTCATGGTGATCAGCACGCCGGCCAGCGCCGCCATCGCTGCACCGATGATGAACACGTAGGAAATCACCCGGTCGGTGTTGATCCCGAGGATCGAGGCCATCTTGCGGTCTTGCTGGGTGGCGCGGCACATGCGGCCGAGCTTGGTGTACTTGATCACGTAGGTCAGCAGGCCCATGCCGACAAATGCGGCGACCAGAATGAAGATCTTGGTGTAGGTCAGTTGGACGAAACCGCTGCCGACGTCGATGCGCCAGGCACCGGTGAGCAGCGTCGGAACACCCTGTTGACGGGCGCCCTGGCTGATCTGGGCGTAGTTCTGCAGGATCAGCGAGATACCGATGGCACTGATCAACGGTGCCAGTCGGGTGGAGTTGCGCAGAGGTTTGTAGGCGACGCGTTCGATTACCCAGCCATAGACGCCGGTGACGACGATGGTGAAAACCAGCGTGCCGAGCATCAACAGCGGGAAGGATTCGATACCGAAGTAAGCCAGCAGAGCCAGACTGATTGCCGCGAGGTACGCGGAAATCATGTAAACCTCGCCGTGGGCGAAGTTGATCATGCCGATGATGCCGTAGACCATTGTGTAGCCGATGGCGATCAGGCCATAGACCGACCCGAGGGTCAGGCCATTGACCAGTTGCTGCAGGAAAATACCATCCATAACGCAATCTCACGCAATGAGAACCTGCCCACCGGAGCGGGCGGTTCTTCTAGGAAAAATACAGATTTACGTCGGAGCAATGCAGACACGTTCCCCCGGAACACCATCGCCTCCTGTGGGAGCGGGCTTGCTCGCGAAAGCGGTGTATCAGCTACCGTTGATGGCGACTGACATCCCGCATTCGCGAGCAAGCCCGCTCCCACAGGGGTTCATGGTGTTCGGATGATCACGTCAGCCCTTACTTCTGTTTTTCCAGCTGATGGTATTTGCCGTCCTTGTCCCACTGGTAAACCACGTAGTCAGAGACTTTCAGGTCGCCCTTCTTGTCCCAGGCTTTCTCGCCCATGACGGTTTTCACCGGGTTGGCCTTGAGCCACTCGGCGGCTTTTTCGCCACTGTTGGACTTGGCGCCGTTGAAGGCGGCCGCCAGGGTCTGAACCGACGCGTACGCGTACAGGGTGTAGCCTTCAGGCTCGGTGCCGGCCTTGCGGAACGCGTCCACTACCGTCTTGCTGTCTGGCAGCAGGCGAGGGTCGGCGCCGAAGGTCATCAGCACGCCGTCAACGTATTGCGGGCCACCGGCGGTGGTCACCAGTTCGTCGGTGACGATGCCGTCATCAGACATGAACTTGACGTCTTTCAGGCCTTCGGTACGCAGTTGCTTGACCAGCGGGCCGGCTTCCGGGTGCAGGCCGCCGAAGTAGACCACGTCGGCACCGGCTGCACGAATCTTGGTGACCACAGCGCTGAAGTCTTTCTCGCCGCGGGTCAGGCCTTCATACAGCACCGGCTTCACGCCACGTTTTTCCAGTTGAGCCTTGGTCGCATCGGCCAGGCCCTGACCGTAGGTGTCCTTGTCGTGCAGCACGGCGACCTTCTTGCCCTTGAGCACGTCGACGATGTAGTCGCCCGCGACGATGCCTTGCTGGTCGTCACGCCCGCACATACGGAACATGGCGCTCAGGCCGCGCTCGGTCACTTGCGGGTTGGTGGAACCCGGGGTGATCGCGATAACGCCGGCTTCGTCGTAGATTTCCGAGGCGGGGATGGTGGAAGAGGAGCAGAAGTGACCGACCACGCCGGCTACCTTCTGGTTGACCAGATCCTTGGCGACTGTCACTGCCTGTTTCGGTTCGCAGGCGTCATCGCCCTTGACCAGTACGATTTTCTCGCCGTTGACGCCGCCTGCCGCGTTGACTGCGTCCGCCGCTGCCTGTGCACCCTTCATGTACTGCTCGCCAAATGCCGCGTTGGCGCCAGTCATCGGACCCGCTACACCGATTTTCACATCAGCTTGAGCAAACGCAGAAACACCCAACGCAGTAGCTACTGCGAGGGCCAGAAAGCCTTTCTTGTAAAACGTCTGGGACATGAGGTGGTGCTCCAAGGTTTTTTTTAGTTGGCACTGCGACTTCACTTCACTGAATGCTCTGAGCAAGCGCCGTGCCATCGGTTTTTTATTCTTCAAAAAGTCGCTGCTTTCTTGTTATTTCGACTGTTTCGTTCCCATTTTCATTGGGCGTGCAACCGTCTAAACCGCGGAAGGTGAAACCTTTTTAAATCTGAGGCGCAACCCGCTTGCGCCATCATTGCAACCGCGGCACCAAACGACGTGCAACCAGCCTGTAACAGCTCGCGTCACCGAACTGCACACTGCTGGTGCGGGACTGCTACAACCCGCACCATTAGAGGCTAGTCGCTACGCCGAAAAGCGCCGCTTCCGGCAACATATTTCAACACTCAAATGACGATGCGCAGGCACTGGCCCGCGTGATACAGCGAGAAGCCGGCCTCGTACAGGCAACTGCGCAGGCCGACGCCGGCCAGGGGCTGCATCGGTGCGAAGGGGATCGGCAGGGCTTGAGGATTTCCGTCACACAGGTAGTCGGCGAAGGCTTTGCCGACCACAGTGCCGGTGGTCACGCCACGACCGTTGTAACCGGTGACGGCCACCAGTCCCGGCGCCGGTTCGAACAGGCGCATCAGGTGATCGGGGGTGAAGGCGATGCGACCGGTCCAGGTGCATTCCCATTCCACCGGTTTCAGGTTGGGGAAGTAGTGTTGCTGCACCCGGTCGGCCCAGGCCTTGAGGAACCACGTCGGCTTCTGATTGCCGTTGCCCAGACTTCCGAGCAACAACCGGCCGTCCTTGTCACGACGGATGCTGCTCAGCACTTGGCGCGTGTCCCACGAGCCCTGCCCGCCGGGGAGGATGTCATGGGCGGCGTCTTCGGTCAGCGGCACCGAAGCGACCTGATAGTAGTAACCGGGGAAGAAGTTGCGCTTGAGTTCGGTCCAGTCGCCCTCGGTATAGGCGTTGGAGGCGATCACCACTTGCTCGGCGAGTACCGAACCTAGCTCGGTCTGCACCGACCATAGCTGGCCCACGCGTTCGAGACGGGTCACTGGCGAGTGATCGAACATCTGCCCGCCCAGGCCCTTCACCGCGTTGGCCAGGCCGGTGACATAGGCCATCGGGTTGAGCGTACCGGCGCGGCGGTCGAGCAGTGCGGCGGCGATCTTCTGCGTACCGGTGGCTTGCTCGCAGGCCTTTCCGGTGAGCAACTCGACCGGCGCCCCGCGACGCTTCCATTGTTGCTCGCGACTGCGCAGATCCGCCTCGCCCTTGGCGTTGTGCGCCATGTGCAGGGTGCCTTCGCGGCGCAACTGGCAATCGATGTTGTATTTATCCACAAGGCTGAACACCAGCGCCGGCGCCGCCCCGAGCATGCGGTTGAGCTGACTGCCGACCGCTTCGCCGAATCCGGCCTCGATCTCATCCGGCGGGATCCACATGCCGGCGTTGACCAGCCCGACATTACGTCCGGAGCCGCCATGCCCGGCACGATGCGCTTCGAGCACGCAGACGCTTTTGCCTTTTTCCAACAGATGCAGCGCCGCCGACAACCCGGTAAACCCGGCGCCGATCACGCAGACATCGACTTTGACCTCGCCGCGCAGGGCGGAGTTATCCGGGCGCTGCGGCGTGAGTTTTTCCCACAGACATTCTTCGCGTAACGGCATTGCCAGACTCCAACAGAAACCTGCCAAACACACTGCTGATCCTGTGGGATAAAGCCCTGTGGCGAGGGGATTTATCCCCGATCGGTTGCATAGCAACCGTAAAACCAGTGCATGCGGTGTATCTGAAACTCCGCGATTGCATGTTTTGGGGCCGCTGCGCAGCCCATCGGGGATAAATCCCCTCACCACAAAAGCCCGCTCCCAGGATCTGCTTCATTCCAAACTCAGTCGAAGGTAATGCCCTGCGCCAGCGGCAACTCCAGCGAGTAGTTCACGGTGTTGGTCTGGCGGCGCATGTACGCGCGCCAGGCGTCGGAGCCCGACTCACGACCGCCACCGGTCTCCTTCTCGCCACCAAACGCGCCGCCGATTTCCGCGCCGCTCGGGCCGATGTTGACGTTGGCGATGCCACAGTCGCTGCCGACCGCCGACATGAACTGCTCGGCCTCGCGCACGTCGGTAGTGAAGATGCACGACGACAGGCCCTGCGGCACCGCATTGTTCAAGCGCAGTGCTTCCTGGAAGTCGCTGTAGCCGACCACGTAGAGGATCGGGGCAAAGGTTTCGCTGCAGACCACGTCGCTCTGCTCTGGCATTTCGACAATGGCCGGCGACACGTAGTAGGCGTTG
Organism: Pseudomonas fluorescens; assembly: GCF_004683905.1. Classification (NCBI taxonomy): domain Bacteria; kingdom Pseudomonadati; phylum Pseudomonadota; class Gammaproteobacteria; order Pseudomonadales; family Pseudomonadaceae; genus Pseudomonas; species Pseudomonas fluorescens. The sequence goes on along the minus strand of NZ_CP038438.1, from coordinate 643,050 downwards.
GGGAACTGATCTTCGAGCTGACGCTTGCCGCCGAACACCCGGCCGCCCTCGCTCAGTGCCTGCTCCAGCGCGTCCTGCATGTTTTCGAAGCTGTGTTTGTCGATCAGCGGGCCGACCAGATTGCCTTCCAGCGGATGACCGATGCGCACTTTGGCGTACGCGGCTTTGAGGCGAGTGACGATTTCTTCCTTCACCGATTCATGGGCAATCAGCCGACGCAGGGTGGTGCAACGCTGCCCGGCAGTACCGACCGCACTGAACAGGATGGCGCGCACGGCCATGTCCAGATCGGCGCTCGGGCCGAGGATCATCGCGTTGTTGCCGCCCAGTTCGAGAATGCTGCGAGCAAAACGTGCGGCGACTTTCGGTGCCACTTCGCGGCCCATGCGGGTGCTGCCGGTGGCGCTGATCAGCGCGACACGCGGGTCATCCACCAGCGCTTCGCCGGCATCACGGCCACCGATGATCACCTGGCACAGGTGCGCCGGCGCATCGCTGAAATTCTTCACCACACGGTCGAACAGTGCCTGGCAGGCCAGTGCGGTCAGCGGGGTTTTCTCCGACGGTTTCCACACCACCGGATTACCGCAGACCAACGCCAGCGTGGTGTTCCACGCCCACACCGCGACCGGGAAGTTGAACGCGCTGATCACGCCGACCACGCCCAGCGGATGCCAGGTTTCACGCATGTGGTGGCCCGGGCGCTCGGAGGCGATGGTCAAACCGTACAACTGACGCGACAGGCCGACGGCGAAGTCGCAGATGTCGATCATCTCCTGCACTTCACCGAGGCCTTCCTGAGTGATCTTGCCCGCTTCCCACGACACCAGTTCGCCGAGGTCAGTCTTGTATTCGCGCAGCACTTCGCCGAACTGACGCACCAGTTCGCCGCGACGCGGGGCCGGCACCTTGCGCCACAGCTCGAAAGCATGATCTGCGCGACTGATGTGCTGCTCGACTTCGGCCGGGCCTTCCCAGTTCACGGCGGCGATGCGGCTGCCGTCGATGGGCGAATGCACCGGCACTTTGCCGTTCTGATACAGGGCCGGGCTCACACCAAGACGATCAAGCAATGCGGCAACCATGGGTCACTCCTCAAGCGAAAAACAGAATGTGTGCGGCCGAATGCAAACGACCGGGCAGGCCTTTAGTTGTAGCTTCCCGAGGGCAAGGCAACAAACGACCTTTACGCGAGATATCATTCCGTTTATTCATGCTGCGCACAGAAAGACAAGAAAAAGGGATCACCCATGCTGAACAAACGCCACTTGCCGTCGATCACCGCGTTGCAGTGCTTCGAAGCCGTGACCCGGCACCTGAGCTTCACCCGGGCCGCCGAAGAGCTGAACCTGACCCAGAGCGCTGTCAGCAAGCAAGTGGCGCAGCTTGAGGAATTGTTGCAGCACTTGTTGTTCCGTCGGGTGCGTCGTCGCTTGCAGATGACCCCGGCCGGGGATTTGTACCTGGTGGAAGTCCGAAAAATCCTCACCCAGGTGGAAATGTCCACGCATTACCTGCGCTCCTACGGCGGCGAGACCGAAGTCCTGCGCGTCTCTACACCCTCGACCTTCGGCGCGCGCTGGCTGGTACCGCGTCTGAAGGGCTGGCGTCTGCGCCATCCGTCGATCCATCTCGACTTGTGCAACGAACAGGAGGCCGACGATTTGCTGCAGGGGCGCAGCGATCTGGCGTTCTATTTCGGTCAGGGCTCACGCCCCGGCACCGAATGCCTGAAGCTGTTCGGCGAAGAGCTGGTGCCGGTCTGTGCGCCCGGCAGCCTGCCGGATCAGCCCTTCACCGACCCGACGCAACTGACCGATCTGGTGCTGCTGCAAAATGCCTCGCGCCCACAGGCCTGGCATGACTGGTTCGACAGTCAGGGTTACCACACCGAACACAGCTACCACGGCCCGCGTTTCGAAACCTTTTATATGTGCATCCGCGCCGCCCAGGTCGGCTGCGGTGTGGCGCTGCTGCCACGGTTTCTGGTGGAAGAGGAATTGGCCGACGGCAAACTGGTCATTCCATGGCAGCATGCAATGCCCAGTTCCGACGCCTATTACCTGGCCTACCCGGAGCATGCGGCGGAAGTGCCGAAGGTACGCGACTTTGTGAAGTGGATGCTGGAGCAGATTGATAGCCCGGACCTGACGCCGATATAGAGTTTTCAACAACCCTGTGGGAGCGGGCTTGCTCGCGAATGCGGTGCATCAGTCACATTTGAATTGACTGACCCACCGCATTCGCGAGCAAGCCCGCTCCCACAGGTGATCTCGACGCTCTTAAAAAATGCTGGCAATCCCCACCGCTGATATGCGCCACTAGCGTCATTGATTGATCCCGCGCATCCGCGCGGTGTACCTGGAGACCCCGTTTATGAGCGAGAGTGTGTTTGCCGATCGCATCGTGCAGAACCTGCTCGACACCGACTTCTACAAACTGACGATGATGCAGGCGGTGCTGCACAACTACCCCAACGTCGAAGTCGAATGGGAGTTTCGTTGCCGTAACAGTGAGGATCTGCGGCCGTATCTGGCCGAGATTCGTTACCAGATCGAGCGTCTGGCCGAACTGAGCCTGAGCGCCGACCAGTTGAGTTTTCTCGAGCGCATCACCTTCCTCAAGCCGGATTTCCTGCGCTTTCTCGGCCTGTTCCGCTTCAACCTGCGCTACCTGCACACCGGAATCGAGAACGGCGAACTGTTCATCCGTCTGCGCGGTCCGTGGCTGCACGTGATTCTCTACGAAGTACCGCTGCTGGCGATCGTCAGCGAAGTGCGCAACCGCTATCGCTACCGGGAAATCGAACTGGTACAGGCGCGCGAACAGCTGTATCGCAAGTTCGACTGGCTCAGCGCCAACGCCTCGGCCGACGAACTGGCGCAATTGCAGGTCGCCGACTTCGGCACCCGCCGACGCTTTTCGTATCGCGTGCAGGAAGAAGTGGTCAACGTGCTCAAGCACGATTTCCCCGGGCGCTTTGTCGGCACCAGCAACGTTCACCTGTCTCGCGAGCTGGACATGAAACCGCTGGGCACCATGGCCCATGAATGGATCATGGCCCACCAACAACTCGGCCCACGCTTGATCGACAGCCAGATCGCCGCCCTCGACTGCTGGGTGCGCGAATACCGTGGCCTGCTGGGGATTGCTCTCACCGATTGCATCACCACCGACGCCTTCCTCGGCGATTTCGACCTGTTCTTCGCCAAGCTCTTCGACGGTCTGCGCCACGATTCCGGGGATCCGGTGCAGTGGGGTGAAAAGTGCATCGCCCACTACCACAAGCTCGGCATCGACCCGATGAGCAAGACCCTGGTGTTCTCCGACAGCCTGACCCTGCCCAAGTCGCTGGAGATCTTCCGCGCGCTGCACGGGCGGATCAACGTCAGCTTTGGCATCGGCACCAACCTGACCTGTGACATTCCGGGTGTCGAACCGATGAGCATCGTGCTTAAAATGACCGCCTGCAACGGCCAGCCGGTGGCGAAGATCTCCGACGAGCCCGGCAAGACCCACTGCAAAGACCCGAATTTCGTCGCCTATTTGCGACATGTGTTTCAGGTTCCTGCCGTTTCCAGTCTATCTAGCAAGGAGTGAATTCATGCAAGCCGTACAGCGTGAGATTGCTGAACAGCTCAAGGTGCAACCGCCATTCGCCGGGCATCAGGCCCTCGAAGCGGAAGTCGCCCGGCGCATCACCTTTATCCAGGATTGCCTGGTCAATTCCGGCCTCAAGACCCTGGTGTTGGGCATCAGCGGCGGCGTCGACTCGCTGACCGCCGGCCTGCTGGCCCAGCGCGCCATACGTGAACTGCGCGAGCGCACCGGCGACGACGCCTACAAGTTCATCGCCGTGCGCCTGCCGTACGAAACCCAGTTCGACGAGCACGACGCCCAGGCGTCGGTGGACTTCATCGCTCCGGACGAACGCCACACGGTGAACATCGGCCCGGCGGTCAAATCCCTGGCCAAGGAAGTGGCGGCGTTCGAAGGCAAACATGCGGTGTCGGTGGATTTTGTGCTCGGCAACACCAAGGCGCGGATGCGCATGGTCGCCCAGTACACCATCGCCGGCGCCGCGCACGGTCTGGTGATCGGCACCGACCACGCGGCGGAAGCGGTGATGGGCTTCTTCACCAAGTTCGGTGACGGCGCCTGCGACCTGGCCCCGCTCAGCGGCCTGGTGAAAAACCAGGTCCGGGCGATTGCCCGCAGCTTCGGCGCACCGGAATCGCTGGTGGAAAAAGTGCCGACCGCGGATCTGGAAGACCTGTCGCCGGGCAAACCGGACGAAGCCTCCCACGGCGTGACCTACGCCGAGATCGACGCCTTCCTGCACGGCGAGCCGGTGCGTCAGGAAGCGTTCGACATCATCGTCAGCACCTACAACAAGACCCATCACAAGCGGGTCATGCCGTTCGCGCCTTGATCGGCGACCGAATGAAAAAGCCCGCTGAGGAGCGATCCTCAGCGGGCTTTTCTTTGGCCAGTTCACCTGTCGATGCTGATGGCCTCTTCGCGAGCAAGCCCGCTCCCACAGTGTGCCGGTTGTTCACAAAATGTGTGACCGACACAAACCCTGTGGGAGCGGGCTTGCTCGCGAAGAACGATAACGCGGTGAACCTGCTTACTTCACAGCAATGGTGCCTTTCATCATCGAGATGTGGCCCGGGAAGGAGCAGAAGAAGCCGTAGTCAGTGCCAGCGGTCAGCTTCGATACGTCGATGGTCAGCGTGTCTTTCTCGCCGGCGCCGATGATCTTGGTGTGGGCAATAATGCGCTCGTCGCCGTCTTTCAGGTAGTTCTTGTCGATGCCAGCGGCCAGGCCGTCGGTGGCGATCGGCTGCATGTCAGCGGTTTTGCTGACCACCAGGTTATGGCCCATGACGTTCTTCGGCAGGCTGCCGGAGTGGGTCAGTTCGACGGTGAAGGTCTTGCAGCTCTTGTCGATCACGATCTCCTTGGTGTTGAAGGACATCTGGTCGGTGGAATCAACGGTGGTTTTGCACTCGGCAGCCATCAATTGGCTGCTGGCCAGCGCCAGCAGGGATACCGCAACAACTTTGGAAAACATGGTGAATCTCCAAGGCAGGGTTAACAAAAACACTAATGGTGGAAAGACTGCCTGAAATCTTCGCAAGTTCCTATGACTTGAGTCAAAAATTGTATACAACTTTCAGGCTATGACACTCATCGAAACAATCTACCGGCGATAATCCCGGGCCGGGCCTATGATCGGCGCATCTACTGAAACGGAGTGCCTGTCATGTTCTTTAACGGTCTGTTGTGCAGTTTGCTCGCCGCCTACGCCTGTGGCGCCAGCGGTACCTTTGAATCGCCAGAACGCGAAGCTTAGTCCTTGGATCAAGGCGTGCCAGCCATTACCCTGTGACGGATTGACCCAGGAGGAAGGCATGTCTCTCAAATCCGTTTGTGTATTTTGCGGTGCCAACGCCGGCACTGATCCGGCTTACACCGAAGCCGCCCGAGCCCTTGGCCGGGCACTCGCCGAGCGCCAACTGACGCTGGTTTACGGTGGTGGTGCCGTGGGCCTGATGGGCCTGGTGGCGGACGCCGCGCTGGCCGCCGGCGGCGAAGTGATCGGGATCATTCCGCAAAGCCTGATGGACAAGGAGATCGGTCACAAAAGCCTGACGCGCCTTGAAGTGGTCGATGGCATGCACGCGCGCAAGGCCCGCATGGCTGAACTGAGCGATGCGTTCATCGCGTTACCCGGCGGTCTCGGCACGCTGGAAGAGCTGTTCGAAGTCTGGACCTGGGGCCAGCTCGGCTACCACGGCAAACCGCTGGGGCTGCTTGAGGTGAACGGTTTTTACAGCAAACTCACCGCTTTTCTTGACCATATCGTCGGCGAAGGCTTCGTTCGCGCCCCACACCGTGACATGCTGCAAGTGAGCGAATCAGCACAATCGCTGCTCGACGCCCTGGATAACTGGAAGCCGACCGTCACGCCCAAGTGGGTCGACCAAAAACCCGGCTAACCGCCGGGCACCGATACAGGGCAGAATACGCGCCGCTCAACCTCACCTTCGACCCCAGAGGATCGCCCATGGCCAAACCCAATTACTCCTTCGCCAAACGTCAACGAGACCTGGAAAAGGAAAAGAAGAAAGAGGAAAAGCTTCAGCGCAAGAAACAGCAGGCTGAAGAAGCGGCACTGAACCCTGACGGTGAAGTGGCGACTGATGACGATGTTGATGTTGATGCACCGAAAGACCAGGCGCCTGACGCCTGAGCCCCACCGGGTTTGATGATCGAGTCAGACCCTGCGGATTTGTGACGGGGCTGGCGGTTCAGCCGCTGGCCCCCACACCCTCCCCGTTTTCCGAACACGATACGGCTTCCTGTGGGAGCGGGCTTGCTCGCGAAGGCGTCTTCACCTTCAACATTTATGTAACTGACACACCGCCTTCGCGAGCAAGCCCGCTCCCACATGGGGTGCTGTGTTATTCCAATGGCATCACCGTGACGCGGACCTCCGGGTCGTGACTGCCGCCCCCCAGAATCACCCCGCGCAACGGCGACACATCGGAAAAATCCCGGCCCCACGCCAGGGTGATGTGCTCCAGCGCCGGCTGCACGTTGTTGGTCGGATCGAAATCCACCCAGCCCAATACCGGACAGAACACCGACACCCAGGCATGCGACGCGTCGGCGCCGATCAGCCGTGGCTGTCCCGGCGGCGGCTGGGTCAGCAGATAACCACTGATGTAGCGCGCTGCCAGCCCTCGCGAGCGCACGCAAGCGAGCATCAGATGCGCGAAGTCCTGACACACGCCACGCCGGCGCTCCAGCACCTCGACCAGCGGCGTCGCCACTTGCGTCGCCTCGGCGTCGAAGGTGAATTCGCTGAAAATTTTCTGCATCAAGGCCTGCACGCCCAGCAACAAGGGCCTGCCTGGAGGAAAACAGCTTTCGGAAAACTCGACGAAGCTGCGTTTCAAATGCACGTAGGGTGATTGAAACCGATAGCGACAAGCCTCCAGCATTTGGGCGGACAACGGCTGACTGCTGTAGGTCAGCGCGTTGCGCGTCTGCTCCCACGCCGGGGACAGACTGAAATCCGCCAGTGGCCGCGCCAGCACCTCAACCGTGAGCCGGGCGTTGACCTGCAACTCGTCATGCGGGCGCTCGAAGGCCAGTCGGGTCAGCGGATTGCCGAACACATCCAGTTCATCCCGCCGCGTGGTCGGGTCCGGGCTGATCAGCAATTGCTGCTCGGTGCAGCGTTGCCACGTGCACTCACGCGGCCACAGGTGCGCGAGTTGCTGTGCCAGCGAAACCGGGCTGTCGTAGTGGTAACAGGTGTCGTGAAAGATCTGGTAGTGCGCGCTCATCAGACGGACACCGTGCGCTGGCTGACATCATCGACATGGGCAAAGTGGCGCAGCGCCAGCCGATCGGACACCTGACCGCTGGCTTCGGCAATCTCTTGCAGCAAATCCGCCAGACCATCGAGCGCGGCACGCACGCTGTTTTCCCCGAACAGCGGGTTCTCCAGACAGCCCAGATCGAACCGAGCCAGACGCTCGACCAACTGCGGCAATCCGGCCTCGCGAGGCACGCCGAAATCATCGTTCAAGCGTTTCAAAGTGCGGGTCACCAGTTTTAACTGGAACAGCACCGCGTGCGGGTTCTGCTCATCCAGCAGCAACAGGTCGAGCACCGGAATCAACTGCGCCACCGCCAGATACCGCGAACGGTAGGTGATGCTGCTGTTGCCCAGTTCCAGCAGCCATTCCAGCCCCGCCTGATCGAACGCCCCGGCGCCGCGCAGAAATGCGGCCAGACTGCGGCTGAGAAACTGCAAGCGTTCGATCCGCCGACCGATCATCAGAAAGCGCCAGCCTTCGTCGCGGGTCATGTCGTCGAGCGCGAAACCCGAAAGCGCCGCCAGCGACATCACCAGCCGGTTGAGAAAATCCAGCAACTCGCCGAAGTCCGGCTCCTCGGTGTCCAGTTCCAGCGCCTCGCGTTGCAACTCGACCAAGGCCTGCCAGTTCTCCCGCGAGAGCTTGCCGCGCACCTGCGAGGCCGCCCATTGCAGGCGCTGCAGGTTGGAGCGCAGGCTGAACGACCAGTCCTCGCCGAGCAGCGCCGCCAGCAGCCGCTCCGGCAGCTCACCCTCCTCCGGCAGCAACATCAGACGCTCACCCAGCTCCACAGCGGCCTGCAACGCTTGCGGATCATCGCCATCGACATACCGCGCGAGCATGATCCGCAGCAGTCGCGCACTGTCGTCACAACGCTCGCAGTAACGACCGAACCAGAACAGGTTTTCCACTACCCGCGAGGGCAGGTAAGGATCGCGGCGCACCAGATCGTGTACGCCGACGTTGCGCTGGGTTTTCCATTGTTCGCCACTCGGCGCACGCTCGCCCAGCACCCAAGTGTCCTTGCTCGCGCCACCGCGCTGCATCGACACCACTTCGGCATCGGCCTCGGCGGCGACCCGGGTCAGCCCACCGGGCAATACGCGATAGCCGTCACCACTGGCCACCGCGTACACGCGCATGCCGATCGCTCGCGGTTGCAGTTGGCCGTCTTCGGCCTGCCAGATCGGCGCCTGGGACAGCTGCGCCAACTCTTGCGCGACATACGCGTATGGCCGCGCCTGCATCCGCTCGGCGAGTGCCTGGCGCTGTTGTTCACTCAGATCGCGGCCGAATACCGGGGCGAAGCTTTGTGAGGGGAACGCCGGTTTGATCAGCAGCTCCGGAAGCTTTTCCAGCGCCTGCGCCAGCACCGGCGCCTCGCCGCACCACCATGTAGCGATGGACGGCAGCAGCAGTTCCTCGCCGAACAGGTACTGATTGATCTTCGGCAGAAATCCGAGCAATCCCGGTGACTCCAGCACGCCGCTGCCCAAGGCGTTGGCCACCAGCACCCGGCCCTGACGCACCGCTTCCAGCAGGCCAGGCACACCAAGTGCCGAATCGGTGCGCAGCTCCAGCGGGTCGCAGAAGTCATCGTCGAGCCGGCGCATGATCGCGTGCACCCGGCGCAGACCACTGAGGGTTTTCAGGTACACCGTGGCATCGCGCACGGTGAGGTCGCCGCCCTCCACCAGCGGATAACCGAGCTGGCGTGCCAGATAAAGGTGTTCGAAGTAACTTTCGTTGAAGCGTCCGGGCGTCAGCAACACCACCAGCGGCGCGTCATCGGCACACGGCGCCTGACGCGCGAGGGTTTCCTGCAGGGTGCGGAAGAAGCCGGCCAGGTGCTGCACTTTCAGATCGCGGTACAACTCGGGAAACGCCCGCGACACAATGGTGCGATTTTCCAGCGCATACCCCGCGCCCGACGGCGCCTGAGTACGATCCGCCGTGACCCACCAGCGCCCGTCCGGCGTGCGCGCCAGGTCCACGGCGTACAGATGCAGAAAGGCATCTTCCGGTGGCGCGATACCCTGACAGGGCCAGAGAAAATTGTTGTGGCCGAACACCAGCTCCGCCGGTAACAGCCCTTCGCTGATCAGCCGCTGTGGCCCATACAGATCGGCCAGTACCGCATTGAGCAAGCGAGCTCGCTGGGCAATCCCCGCCGACAGTTGCTGCCACTCGTCAGCAGCGATCACGTGCGGCAGCAGGTCCAGCTCCCACGGGCGGTCAGCGCCCTTTGGATCGGCATAGACGTTGTAGGTCACGCCGTTTTCCTGAATCTGCCGGGCCAGCAACGCCTGCCGCTGCACCAGTTGCGCCGGGGTGCTGCGCTGCAATTGATCGAACAGCCGCCGCCAGTGCGGGCGCACTTCCCCGCTGTCATTCAGCAGTTCGTGATAAGTGCCCGCGGTCAGCGGGTAGCGGTCTAGCAGGTCAGGCATGGAAAGCTCGGCAGACAGCAGGGAACGGTCAGACTAACGCAGGCACATGACGTGCGGATATACGAAAAATCCGCATGTCGTGCAGGACTTAGAAACGTCGCAAATCGAGCGTCATCGGCAACTCGTCGGAGATTGTCAGGTTCGGTATCGGAAGTTTCCCCGGCGTGTGTCCGATGCGGAAAAACCGCGCCATGCGCCGGCTCTCCGCTTCGTTGGCATTGACCGGTAACGTCTCGTAATTGCGCCCGCCCGGGTGCGCCACGTGGTACTGGCAACCGCCCAGTGAACGCTGCATCCAGGTGTCGAGCAGGTCGAACACCAGCGGCGCGTGCACCGGGATGGTCGGTTGCAGGCAGTTGGCCGGTTGCCAGGCCCGAAAGCGCACGCCGGCGACGAACTCACCGATGCGCCCGGTTGGTTGCAGCGGCAGCGGAATGCCGTTGCAGGTCAGCAGATAGCGCTGCGGCGGCAGGCCGCTGAGCTTGATCTGCAAACGCTCCAGCGACGAATCGACATAACGCACCGTGCCGCCGGCCGTACCCTCCTCGCCCAGCACATGCCAAGGTTCCAGCGCCTGGCGCAGCTCCATCTCGATGCCGCTGACCGCGTAATCGCCGACCTTGGGAAAACGGAACTCCAGATGCGCAGCGAACCACTCGGCGCGCAATGGATAACCGGCGTTGTTCAGTTCAACGATAACGTCGGCGAAATCCTGCTCGATAAAGTGCGGCAGCATGAAGCGGTCGTGCAGCTCGGTGCCCCAGCGCGCCAGTTTCGGCGGCGCGTAGGGCTCGCGCCAGAATCGCGCAACCAGCGCACGCAGCAACAACTGCTGAGCCAGGCTCATCCGCGCATGCGGCGGCATTTCGAAGGCGCGCAGCTCCAGCAGGCCAAGGCGCCCGGTAGCGCCATCCGGCGAATACAGTTTGTCGATGCAGAACTCGGCGCGGTGAGTGTTGCCGGTGACGTCGATCAGCAAATTGCGCAGCAGTCGATCCACCAGCCACGGCGCGCACGCTTCGCCCGGTTCAGGCATCTGCGCGAAGGCGATTTCCAGTTCGTACAGGGCGTCGTTGCGCGCTTCATCGACCCTCGGCGCCTGCGAGGTCGGGCCGATGAACAGACCGGAAAACAGGTAGGACAGTGACGGATGGTTGTGCCAGTAGCTGATCAGGCTACGCAGCAGGTCCGGGCGGCGCAGGAATGGTGAGTCTGCCGGGGTCGCGCCACCGAGGACGAAATGGTTGCCGCCGCCGGTGCCGGTATGGCGCCCGTCGATCATGAATTTTTCGGTGGTCAGGCGGGTTTGCCGCGCCTGTTCATAGAGAAACTCGGTGCGTTCGACCAGTTCGTCCCAAGTCGCGGACGGCTGCACGTTGACCTCGATCACGCCCGGATCCGGGGTGATGCGGAAGTTGCTCAGGCGCGGATCACTCGGAGGCTCGTAACCTTCCAGCAGCACCGGGCAACGCAGCTCTTCGGCGGTGGCTTCGATGGCCGCCACCAGTTCCAGATAGTCTTCGACCCGCTCCAGCGGCGGCATGAACAGATACAGACGCCCTTCGCGCGCTTCGGCACAGAAGGCGGTGCGGGTCAGCCAGTCGGCGGACTCGTCAATTTTCGGCGCGCGTTCGGCGGCCGTGGCGGGTTCGGCATGACTGTTGAGCTGCGCGGTGTTCGGCAGCTCGGGGAAGTCCTGATTCGGATCGTTGGGATGAATGAACGGATACTCGGCGGCCTTCACCCACGGCTGCGAGCCGAGTGGCAAGCGATAACCCAGCGGCGAATCCCCCGGTACCAGCCGGCAATGCTCGTCGCGCAGATACCAGCGCCCGCTCTGCCATTGATCCCCCTTGGCGGTGCGGGCCAGCGGCAGCACCTGGCCGATCACTTTATCCAGGCCCTGCGCGAAAACCTTGCGCAGACGCGCACGCTCCAGCGGTTCTTCAAGACGCGAGTCTTCAGCGCTGACGTTGCTCGGCAATGCGCCCTCACGCCAGAGGTAATAAAAATTGTCTTCGTAGGCTGGAAACACGAAACGAGCAGGCAGTTTCAGGCGTTCGGCAACACTCGCCAGAAAACGCCCGGCCAGTTCGCCATCGGCGCCGTAGTCCTGCTGCTCATCGGCGATCAGCGCGCTGTTTTGCCAGATCGGCACGCCATCGCGGCGCCAGTAGCAGTTGAGCGACCAGCGCGGCAATTGCTCGCCGGGGTACCACTTGCCCTGACCGAAATGCACCAGACCTTTCGGCGCATAGTGCTGGCGCATGCGCTGGAACAGTTCGGCGGAGAGGCGGCGCTTGTCCGGGCCCAGCGCGGCGGTGTTCCACTCGGCGCCATCGGGGTCGTCGATGGAGACGAAGGTCGGCTCGCCGCCCATGGTCAGGCGCACATCGCCTTCCAGCAAGTCGGCATCGATCTGCCGGCCCAGCGCCTGAATCGCCAGCCACTGCTCATCGGTATAGGGCTTGGTCACCCGTGGTGCTTCCCAGATCCGCTCCACCGACATTTCGTGGCTGAACTGGCATTCGCACGGTTCGACCAGGCCACTGATCGGCGCCGCCGAGGACGGATCGGGACTGCAGGCCAGCGGGATATGCCCTTCACCGGCGAACAACCCGGACGTAGCATCCAGACCGATCCAGCCAGCGCCCGGCAAGTACACCTCGCACCAGGCGTGCAGGTCGGTGAAGTCCACTTCGGTGCCGGACGGGCCGTCGAGACTCTTCACGTCGGCGGTCAGTTGAATCAGATAACCGGAAACGAACCGCGCGGCCAGCCCGAGGTTGCGCAGCAGTTGCACCAGCAGCCACGCCGAGTCGCGGCAGGAGCCGGACGCATGTTCGAGGGTGTGTTCCGGGGTCTGCACGCCCGGTTCCATGCGGATCAGGTAGCGGATGTCTTCGCTGAGGCGCTGGTTGAGCATCACCAGGAAATCCACAGCAGGCAGCGGCGTACGGTCGATCCCGTCCAGATAGGCTTTGAATGCCGGGGTCAGCGGCAAGGTTTCGAGGTACGGCGCCAGCTCTTTGCGCTCATCGGCCGCGTAAGTGAAGGGGATTTTCTCGGCGTAGGGTTCGAGGAAGAAGTCGAACGGGTTGAACACCGCCATCTCGGCCAGCAGATCGACTTCGATGCGCAACTCGTCGGTTTTCTCGGGGAACACCAGACGCGCGAGGTAGTTGCCCTGCGGGTCTTGCTGCCAGTTGATGAAATGCTGCTCGGGCGAGACCTTCAGCGCATACGAAAGAATCCGCGTGCGGCTGTGGGCGGCCGGACGCAGGCGTACGATCTGCGGGCCGAGCTCGACAGCGCGGTCGTAGCGGTAATGCGTGACGTGATGCAATGCGACATGAATCGACACGGCGTGCCTCCTGCGAGCCTAAGCGTATTCGAAAGCGCGCAAGACTTATGCCATGCAGAGGCTTGGGCGCTTTCCCGGAATGCTCAGGGCAGTACAGCACCAAAATCGGGCGATGCGGGGAAATGGATTGAGGAAGTTGCGCCTAAATGTGGCGGCAGTGGTAGATGCGGCGCCTAAGATGACGCCTTCGCGAGCAAGCCCGCTCCCACAGGAGACCGCATTCCAACTGTGGGAGCGGGCTTGCTCGCGAAGGGGCCAGTCGATTCAGCGCATTTCCTGAAACCTGAAATGCAAAACGCCAACCCGAAGGTTGGCGTTCTGTTGAAACAAAAAGCGACTTAGCGCGGTACGACCGGCTTGCGAGCCGGTTTCGGCCCCTTGCCCTTGGCCGCTTCCTTGCGCTCCTTGGCCGCCTGCTGGTTGCGGGCGAATGCCGCAGCCTTGGCCTGTTCACGCTTGTCCCAAGGATTGCCACCGTCGCTGGCACGCGGCGGCAGGCCGTTGTGCTGGGTGAGAATCTTGGTGGTCTTCTCTTTCGCGACCTTGTGGCTGCCGGCCGGCGTCGAGTTCTTGCGACGGGCGCTCTGGTAGCTGTCGGTGGCCGGTTGATGCAGCGGAATCAACTGATCCTTGCCCGGACCGATCAGATCACCACGGCCCATGCGAATCAACGCTTCGCGCAGCATCGGCCAGCCTTTCGGGTCGTGATAACGCAAGAACGCCTTGTGCAGGCGGCGCTGCTCTTCGCTCTTGACGATGGTCACGCCGTCGCTCTTGTAGGTGACCTTGCGCAGCGGGTTCTTGCCCGAGTGGTACATCGCGGTTGCGGTGGCCATCGGCGACGGATAGAACGCCTGCACCTGGTCGGCACGGAAGCCGTTGCCCTTGAGCCACAGCGCCAGGTTCATCATGTCTTCGTCGGTGGTGCCCGGGTGCGCGGCGATGAAGTACGGGATCAGGTACTGCTCTTTGCCTGCTTCCTTGGTGTACTTCTCGAACATGCGCTTGAACTTGTCATAGCTGCCAATGCCCGGTTTCATCATCTGGTTGAGCGGACCTTCCTCGGTGTGCTCCGGGGCGATCTTCAGGTAGCCACCGACGTGGTGGGTCACCAGTTCTTTGACGTACTCCGGCGACTCGACCGCGAGGTCGTAACGCAGGCCGGAGGCGATCAGGATCTTCTTCACACCCGGCAAGGCACGGGCGCTGCGGTACAGCTGAATCAGCGACGAGTGGTCGGTGTTCAGGTTCGGGCAGATGCCTGGGAATACGCAGGACGGCTTGCGGCACGCGGATTCGATTTCCGGGCTCTTGCAGGCGATGCGGTACATGTTCGCGGTCGGGCCGCCGAGGTCGGAGATGACACCGGTGAAGCCCGGGACCTTGTCGCGGATCTCTTCGATTTCGCGAATGATCGACTCTTCGGAACGGTTCTGGATGATCCGGCCTTCGTGCTCGGTGATCGAGCAGAAGGTGCAGCCGCCGAAGCAGCCACGCATGATGTTCACCGAGAAACGGATCATGTCGTAGGCCGGAATCTTCTCCTTGCCGTACGCCGGGTGCGGAACCCGTGCGTAAGGCATGCCGAACACGTAGTCCATTTCTTCAGTGGTCATCGGAATCGGCGGCGGGTTGAACCAGACGTCGATCTCGCCATGTTTCTGCACCAGCGCACGGGCGTTGCCCGGGTTGGTTTCAAGGTGCAGCACGCGGTTGGCGTGGGCGTACAGGACCGGGTCGTTACGCACCTTTTCCATCGACGGCAGGCGGATCACGGTCTTGTCGCGAGTCATGCGCGGGCTGGCCAGGATCTGTACGACCTTGGCTTCCTCGGGATCATCCACCGGGCCCTTCTCTTGCTCGATGGCGCAAGCCTGGGTGTCCTGGGTGTTGACGTACGGGTTGATGATCTTGTCGACCTTGCCCGGACGGTCGATACGCGTGGAGTCGACTTCGTACCAGCCCTGCGGCGTGTCACGACGGATGAACGCGGTGCCGCGCACGTCGGTGATGTCTTCGATCTTGTGCCCGTAGGACAGACGCTGGGCCACTTCGACGATGGCGCGCTCGGCGTTGCCGTACAGCAGAATGTCGGCGCTGGCGTCGATCAGGATCGAGTTGCGCACGCGATCCTGCCAGTAGTCGTAGTGGGCGATGCGACGCAGGGAAGCTTCGATGCCGCCGAGGACGATCGGCACATGCTTGTAGGCTTCCTTGCAGCGCTGGCTGTAAACCAGGCTCGCGCGATCCGGACGTTTGCCCGCCATGCCACCCGGGGTGTAGGCGTCGTCGGAACGGATTTTCTTGTCCGCGGTGTAGCGGTTGATCATCGAGTCCATGTTGCCGGCCGCGACGCCGAAGAACAAGTTCGGCTCGCCGAGCTTCATGAAGTCGTCTTTGGATTGCCAGTTCGGCTGGGCAATGATCCCGACGCGGAAGCCTTGGGACTCCAGCAGCCGGCCGATGATCGCCATGCCGAACGACGGGTGATCGACGTAGGCATCACCGGTGACGATGATGATGTCGCAGGAATCCCAGCCGAGCTGATCCATCTCCTCCCTGCTCATCGGCAGGAATGGCGCTGGCCCGAAACATTCGGCCCAGTACTTCGGATAGTCAAATAACGGCTTGGCTGCTTGCATGTCGATAACCGGTGTTGGCTTTCATTGAATTTCGCGGGCGCGGAATATAGCACAAATTTTGACCAATTCCGACGGCTGTGGTCGGAAATTGCGCCACGCCCATTCGCGAGCAAGCCCGCTCCCACATTTGAATGCATTCCAGGTGTGGGAGCGGGCTTGCTCGCGAAAGCGTCAGCTCAAACGATGAAGAATTTACTCATCGTCGTCGAAGTTGTAACTGCCCGGCGCGAGGTTTTCGAAGCGGGTGTACTTACCGATAAAGGCCAGGCGGATAAAGCCGATCGGGCCGTTCCGCTGCTTGCCGATGATGATTTCGGCGATGCCCTTGTGTTCGGTTTCCGGGTGATACACCTCGTCCCGGTACACGAACATGATGACGTCGGCGTCCTGCTCGATCGCTCCGGATTCCCGCAAGTCGGAGTTCACCGGACGCTTGTTGGGACGTTGTTCCAGGGAACGGTTGAGCTGCGACAGCGCCACCACCGGGCAGTTGAATTCCTTGGCCAGGGCTTTCAGGGATCGCGAAATCTCGGAAATCTCGTTGGTCCGGTTGTCACCGCTGGAGCCGGGAATCTGCATCAGCTGCAGGTAGTCGATCATGATCAGGCCGACGTCGCCGTGCTCGCGCACCAGACGCCGGGTCCGCGCGCGCATTTCCGACGGGCTGATGCCGGCGGTGTCATCGATGAACAGCTTGCGGTCGTTGAGCAGGTTGACCGCCGAGGTCAGGCGCGGCCAATCGTCGTCTTCCAGTTGGCCGGAACGCACCTTGGTCTGGTCGATACGACCGAGGGACGAGAGCATACGCATGATCAACGATTCACCTGGCATCTCGAGGGAGTACACCAGCACCGCCTTGTCGCTGCGCAGTACGGCGTTTTCCACCAGGTTCATCGCGAAGGTGGTTTTACCCATCGACGGACGGCCGGCGACGATGATCAGGTCGGACGGCTGCAGGCCACTGGTCTTCTCGTCGAGGTCGGTATATCCGGTGGACAGACCGGTAATCGCGTCGGCAGTGTTGAACAGGGTGTCGATGCGATCGATGGCCTTGGTCAACAGTTCGTTGACCCCCACCGGGCCGCCGGTCTTCGGCCGCGCCTCAGCGATCTGGAAGATCTGCCGTTCGGCTTCGTCGAGGATCTCTTCGGCTGTACGGCCTTCAGGGTTGAAGGCGGCGTCGGCAATTTCGGTGCTGATACCGATCAGCTGGCGCAACGTCGCGCGCTGGCGAACGATCTGCGCATAGGCTTTGATGTTGGCGACGGACGGCGTGTTTTTCGCCAGTTCGCCGAGGTAACCGAGGCCGCCGACCTGGGACGTCTGACCTTCCTTGTCCAGTTGCTCGGCAAGTGTCACGACGTCGATCGGCATGTTCTGATCGGCCAATTTGGCGATCGCACGGAAGATCAGACGGTGGTCATGTCGGTAGAAATCGCCGTCGGAGACTTGATCGAGCACGCGTTCCCAGGCGTTGTTGTCCAGCATCAGACCACCGAGTACGGCCTGTTCGGCCTCGATGGAATGCGGCGGCACCTTCAGGGCAGCGGTTTGCAGATCGTATTGCTCGGGAGCGGTGATTTCGTTCATGGCCACTTGGAGTCAGGTTTGAAAACGGGAGTACCAGAAAGACAAAGGGCACGACCTGTAAACAGGATCGTGCCCGATGTTACCGGCAAGCACCCGAGGGTGCCAGCCGACAAGTATTGCTTAAGCTGCTACCACGACAACGCGTACGGTGGCTTCAACTTCGGCGTGCAGGTGCACAGCCACGTCGAATTCACCCACGTTGCGGATGGTGCCGTTCGGCAGACGAACTTCGCTCTTCTGCACTTCAACGCCGGAAGCGGTCAGTGCGTCAGCGATGTCGTGAGTACCGATCGAACCGAACAGCTTGCCTTCGTCGCCAGCGGTGGCAGTGATGGTCACTTCCAGCTCGGCCAGTTGGGCAGCACGGCTTTCAGCCGATGCTTTACGGTCTGCGGCGGCTTTTTCCAGCTCGGCACGACGCTCTTCGAACGCAGCCAGGTTGGCAGCGGTCGCAGCGGTAGCCTTGCCGAAAGGCAGCAGGTAGTTACGGCCGTAACCGGCCTTAACGTTTACTTTGTCGCCCAGGTTGCCCAGGTTGGCGATTTTTTCCAGAAGGATCAGTTGCATGTGGAAATCCTCTTAACTTTTAACCTTCACCGTTCGCGTTATCGGTGTCTTTCGACACGTGACGACCGCGAAAATCAATCAGGCTGTCGACAATGGCCAGAACCACGAGCAACGGATAGAGCAGCTGCATGAACAACAGCAGCGTGACGTACAACCCCACCAGCCAGAAACCGGCCAGTCGCTTCTGCCCGACCAGCCCGTGAATCAGGGCGAGTCCGGCGAACACCAGCGGTACACTGCACAACGGCGTCAACATGGCCATCTGTGCACCGAGATTCGGGCCCAGAAGCATCAACGCCAGCAGCAACATCGCCGGCCCCAGCGGGATCCGGATGGCGCGAAACTCGCGACCAAAACCACCCGGGTTGTACAACAACGCCTGCCAATGCCGCCCGACAATCAGGCTCAGCACGCTGACGATCTGCAACAGAGCCGCAATCAGTCCGGTCAGGACTGGTGCAATCAGGGACGCGAAGCGCGCTTGCTCATCGACCGACAATTGCTTGTAGGTTTCACCAAGAAGCGCCGGCATGACCTTTATCAAGGCCTGCGCGAGCATCTCGATCTGGGCCGCAAACGCTGCCCCGAGCACCACTGAAAACACCACTCCAATCACTACGCTGACCAACAGCGTGCGAACCCAGGACTCGCTTGCGCGCAACACCAACGCAAGCCCCGAAGACCCCAGCAGCACCAGAAGTGCCCGTGGATCATCGGCATACAGCCACCAGACCAAAGCCGGCAGCAGCCCCAGAGACAGAACACCCAGGGCGTCCGTCAGTCCGCGCCGCAGAAGCACCAGGCTCCCGGCGGCAGCACCCAACCAATACAACAACGGCAATGTTGCACATCCGGCCACCACGAGAGTGGCCTGCATACGGCCTCGCATGATGAACTCAGCTAAGGCACGCATGCATTCAATCCTTTGCTACTTGTCGACTGCCCGGTCTCAGCGGCCGTGGCTGTCGGTGTAGGCCAGCAGGGCCAGGAAGCGGGCGCGCTTGATAGCGGTGGCCAGCTGACGCTGATAACGAGCTTTGGTACCGGTGATGCGGCTTGGAACGATTTTGCCGGTCTCGGATACGTAGGCTTTCAGAGTGTTGAGATCTTTGTAATCGATCTCTTTCACGTCTTCAGCGGTGAAGCGGCAGAATTTACGACGACGGAAGAAACGTGCCATTTGATAGGCTCCTTAAAAGGTCCGTGGATTACTCGTCAGCGTTATCGCTGTTGTCGCTGTCATCACCCTCAACGCCATCAGCGTCGGAGTGCTCAGGACGGTCGCGACGCTCACGGCGCTCACTGCGGTTTTCTTCAGCCTTGAGCATCTCGGACTGGCCGGTAACGGCTTCGTCGCGACGGATGACCAGGTTACGGATCACTGCATCGTTGTAGCGGAAGTTGTCTTCCAGCTCGGCCAGGGCCTTGCCAGTGCACTCAACGTTCAGCATCACGTAGTGAGCCTTGTGAACATTGTTGATTGCGTAGGCCAGTTGACGACGGCCCCAGTCTTCCAGACGGTGGATTTTGCCGCCGTCTTCTTCGATCAGCTTGGTGTAACGCTCAACCATGCCGCCGACTTGCTCGCTCTGGTCAGGGTGGACCAGAAAGATGATTTCGTAATGACGCATGAATGCTCCTTACGGGTTGTAGCCTGCCGCTCAAAAACGGTCAGACAAGGAGTGAATGACACTTATGGACTTGCTGGCGCGGGGCACATGCGTGCCTGCCGTCACAGCAAGGGGCGCAATTGTAGAGAAGGGACTGCGGAGGTGCAAGGCAATTGGTGATTATTTGAACAACCACCATTTCTTTGCCTTCGCACAAAACACTGTGGGAGCGGGCTTGCTCGCGAATGCGTTTCATCAGGCAACATTATTGTTGTCTGACACACCGCTTTCGCGAGCAAGCCCGCTCCCACAGTTTGTTTGCGTACAGCCTTAATTCTTGGCTGCAGCCTTGGCCTTGGCGCCGCGTTGACGCTGTGCTTCGAACAGACACACACCGGTGGCCACGGACACGTTGAGGCTGCTGACGCTGCCGGCCATCGGCAGGTTCACCAGATAGTCGCAGTGCTCGCGAGTCAGGCGACGCATGCCTTTGCCTTCGGCGCCCATGATCAGGATGGTCGGGCCGGTCAGGTCCTGGTCATAAATGCTGACCTCGGCCTCACCCGCCGTGCCGACCACCCACAGACCGCGCTGCTGAAGCTTTTCCAGAGTGCGCGCGAGGTTGGTCACCGCCACCAGCGGAATCACTTCCGCCGCGCCGCAGGCCACTTTACGCACCACCGGCGTCAGGGTTGCCGACTTGTCCTTGGGCACGATCACCGCCAGCGCGCCGGCAGCATCCGCCGAACGCAGGCAGGCGCCGAGGTTGTGCGGGTCGGTCACGCCGTCGAGCACCAGCAACAGCGGTGCGCCTTCGGTACGGTCGAGCAGCTCATCGAGCATCGCCTCGCCCCAGACCTGGCTCGGACTGACGTCCGCCACCACGCCCTGGTGCACGCCTTCAACCCAGGCGTCCATTTCGCGGCGCTCGGCCTGACCGATCTGCACACGATTTTCGTTGGCCAGTTCGATCAGGGTCTGCACGCGCGGATCGTTGCGGCTTTCGGCCAGCCAGATCTGCTTGACGCGTTTCGGGTGGTGACGCAACAACGCTTCTACCGCGTGAACGCCGTAGATTTTTTCCAACTGACTCATGACTTCGCCTTCGGTTTACGCGACCCGCCACTTTTGGCTGGAGCCGAACCCGCTTTTGGCGGGCCTTTACGGTGTTTGCTCGGTTTGGCTGGCTTGCCGCCGACGGCCTTCTCAGGCGCCGACCGTCCGGTCTTTCCCCCAGACGCCGCTTTACCACCGCTTTTGGCTTCGGCCAGCAAGGCCTTCTTCAATTCACGGCTTTTGCGCAGCTCGGCATTTTTCGCCACGGCATCGCTCGGGCGATAGGCCTCGACAGCTTTTTCCTTGGCCGGACGACGGCTAGCGGTTTTGGCCGGAGCCTTGTCTTCCACAGCCTTGCTCGCAGGCGCTGCGGTATCGGCGCCACGTTTCTTGCGACCAATCGGTGCGCTGATGGTTTTTTCGGCCATCTCGAAGTCGATCTTGCGCTCGTCGAGATCGACGCGCATCACGCGCACTTCAACGGTATCGCCGAGACGGAAGCTGCGACCGGTGCGCTCGCCCGCCAGGCGGTGATGCACAGGGTCGAAGTGGTAGTAATCGCCTGGCAGCGCGGTGACGTGCACCAAGCCTTCGACGTAGATATCGGTCAGCTCGACGAACAGACCAAAACCGGTCACGGCGGTGATCACCCCCGGGAACGATTCGCCCACGCGATCTTTCATGAACTCGCACTTGAGCCAGTTCACCACATCGCGGGTGGCTTCGTCGGCACGGCGCTCGCTCATCGAGCACTGCTCGCCGAGTTGCTCCAGCGCCGCTTCGTCGTACGGATAGATGCGCGCCTTCGGAATGGTCATCGCCCCGGCACGACGAACGTGCGGAGTGTCCTGTTTCGAATGGATCACGCTGCGGATGGCGCGGTGCGTGAGCAGGTCCGGGTAACGACGGATCGGCGAGGTGAAGTGGGTATAGGCTTCGTAATTCAGGCCGAAGTGGCCTTCGTTCTGGGCGCTGTACACCGCCTGGCTCAGGGAGCGCAGCATCACGGTCTGGATCAGATGGAAATCCGGACGGTCCTTGATGCTCGCCAACAGGGCCTGATAGTCCTTTGGCGACGGGCCATCCTTGCCTTTGTGCAGGGACAGGCCGAGCTCGCCGAGGAACGCGCGCAGTTTTTCCAGACGCTCCGGTGGCGGGCCGTCGTGGACACGGTACAGCGCGGGGATTTCGTGCTTCTTGAGGAATTCGGCGGTGGCCACGTTGGCCGCCAGCATGCATTCCTCGATCAGCTTGTGCGCATCGTTGCGGGTGGTAGGACGGATTTCGGCAATTTTGCGCTCGGAACCGAAGATGATCCGGGTTTCCTGGGTTTCGAAATCGATCGCGCCACGCACGTGACGGGCAGCCAGCAACACTTTGTACAGCGCATAGAGCTGCTTGAGGTGCGGCACCACGTCGGTGTATTCGCCGCGAAGCTTGCGCGCTTCGGTGGCTTTCGGGGTTTCCAGCATCGCGCTGACCTTGTTGTAGGTCAGACGGGCGTGGGAATGGATCACCGCTTCATAGAAGCAGTAGTCGGTCATTTCGCCGGACTTGGAGATGGTCATCTCGCAAACCATGGCCAGACGATCGACGTGCGGGTTCAGCGAGCACAGGCCGTTGGACAGCTGTTCAGGCAGCATCGGCACCACGCGCTCGGGGAAATACACCGAGTTGCCGCGTACCTGGGCTTCGTTGTCCAGCGCCGAACCGATCTTCACGTAGCTGGAAACGTCGGCAATCGCCACGTACAACTTCCAGCCGCCGGAGAACAGGCGCAACTTGCCCGGTTTGGCTTCGCAGTAGACCGCGTCGTCGAAGTCGCGGGCATCTTCGCCGTCGATGGTGACGAACGGCAGATGGCGCAGGTCGACACGCTTCTCTTTGTCTTTTTCTTCGACTTCCGGCTTGAGCTTGGCGGCTTCTTTGAGTACCGCTTCAGGCCAGACATGCGGAATGTCGTAGGTACGCAGCGCGACATCGATTTCCATGCCCGGCGCCATGTAGTTGCCGACCACTTCGACCACATCGCCTTGCGGCTGGAAGCGCGGCGTCGGCCAGTGGGTGATTTTCACCTCGACGAACTGACCGATCTGCGCGTTGGCGTTGCGGCCTGGCGTAACCAGCACTTCCTGCTGGATCTTCGGATTGTCGGCAACGACAAAACCGATACCGCCCTCTTCGAAGTAGCGACCGACGATCGTTTCGTGGGCACGGGACACCACTTCGACGATCACGCCTTCACGGCGGCCACGACGGTCGAGACCGGAAACACGGGCCAGCGCACGATCGCCATCGAACACCAGACGCATCTGCGCCGGGCTCATGAACAGGTCATCGCTGCCGTCGTCCGGCACCAGGAAGCCGAAACCGTCACGGTGGCCGCTGATGCGGCCGAGGATCAGGTCGAGCTTGTCCACCGGCGCATAGGTGCCACGGCGGGTGTAGATCAATTGAGCGTCGCGCTCCATGGCGCGCAGGCGGCGGCGCAGGGCTTCGATCTGGTCTTCTGTGGTCAGACCAAACTCTTCAACCAGTTGCTCGCGGGCAGCAGGCGAACCCCGATCGGCGAGATGCGCCAGGATCAGTTCGCGGCTGGGAATAGGGTTTTCATATTTTTCCGCTTCACGAGCGGCCTCGGGATCGAGGGACTGCCAATCGGCCATTAGAGAGTTTTCACCTTGTCTATATGCGGGTTAGTTTGGCATAGGCGCCATCAAACGGGAAATTTCCGACTATATAAGGCCCTTCTGGAGCCTTGTATCGACGCCTGAAAGCCCTTTTGAACACCGCTGGTAAAAAAATTCATTTTTTTTGCTGACAGGGGTTTACAGTTAAAAAGGCGCTCCGTATAGTGCGCGCCATCGACGACGTACATACGTTGACGAGATGCCCAGGTGGTGAAATTGGTAGACACGCCAGCTTCAGGTGCTGGTGACCTTACGGTCGTGGAAGTTCGAGTCTTCTCCTGGGCACCAATTTCGAGTTTGAGACTAGATCAGTTTCAAGACTCACACAAAACCCGCGAAAGCGGGTTTTTTGCATTCTAAGGAACGGGTTTGTTAAAACTGATTAATTAAAATTAAATCAGGGGTTTACAGATCAAAAAGCGCTCCGTATAGTGCGCCACATCAACAGCGGCAACGCTCGCGATGAATGCCCAGATGGTGAAATTGGTAGACACGCCAGCTTCAGGTGCTGGTGACCTTACGGTCGTGGAAGTTCGAGTCTTCTTCTGGGCACCAATTCAAACTCAAGGTTACGACGTTGAGTTTCCCAAAAACCCGCGAAAGCGGGTTTTTGCGTTTCTGGCGTTTGAAAACCTGCAGCTCCCTCGCCACACATGATCACCAGATCATGCTCTAGCAAACCTCCGCCCTCGTCGCAAGGCGCACTTGAGAAACAATATCGTTTATCATTGTTGCAAGTTTTTGCAATGCGACAGTGAGGAACCCTGCGAATGATGTTTCGAAATACCCTGCGCCGCGGCTTGACCTTCACCCTGCTCGGCCTGGCACTCGCCACTCCCCTCACCCAGGCAGCCGATGCGGTTTCCCTGACGCTCTACAACGGTCAACACAAGGAAGTCGGCGATGCGATCGCCAAGGCTTTCGAGGCCAAGACCGGCATTCACGTCAACGTACGCAAGGGCAGCAGCAACCAGCTCGCCAGCCAGGTCATCGAAGAAGGCGACCGTTCCCCCGCCGACGTGATCTACACCGAAGAATCTCCTCCGCTGAACAACCTCGGCGAGCAAGGCCTGCTGGCCAAGACTGACGACGCCACGCTGGCCGTGCTGCCCAAGCAATACGTCGCCGGCAACGGCACCTGGATCGGTGTCACCGCGCGGGTTCGCGTGGTTGCCTACAACCCGAAACTGGTCGTTGAGAAAGACCTGCCGAAGTCGGTGATGGAATTCTCCGATCCAAAGTGGCAAGGCAAAGTCGGATTCGTCCCGACCAGCGGCGCCTTCCAGGAACAGGCCGTGGCGATCATCAAGATGCACGGTCGCGACGCCGCTGAGGAATGGCTGACCGGGCTGCGCGCTTTCGGTAAAACCTACAGCAACAACATGGTCGCCCTCAAAGCCGTGGAAAACGGCGAAGTCGCTACGGTGCTGGTGAACAACTACTACTGGTTCGCCCTGCAGCGTGAGAAAGGCAAACTCGACTCGAAACTGCATTACTTCACCGGCGGCGACGTCGGCGGACTGATCACCGTATCCAGTGCTGCCGTGCTGAAATCCAGCAAACATCCAAAAGAAGCCCAGCAATTCCTTGCCTACATGGCCAGTGAGGAAGGCCAGCGCGTGATCACTCAGACCACCGCCGAATACCCGCTGCACAAAGGTATGGAATCGGATCGCGGGCTCAAGCCGTTCAGCGAATTAGAAGCCCCGAACGTGACCCCGGCCGACCTGGGCAACGCCGAAGAAGCGCTGGAGCTGGAACGTGAAGTTGGCCTGAACTGATGGCCGCATCGTTATCCACCCCCGCCGCGCGCGGGGGTTACGTACCACGACGCAAGCGCCCGTCGATCTGGCTGGTGCTGCCGGTCTTATTGCTGGTGATCATGAGCCTGTTGCCTCTGGCCTATGTCGGCCTGAAAGCCTGGCAGGCCGGCTGGGCCGAAGCGCTGCACCTGTTGTGGCGCCCTTACGTATTCGGTCTGCTGCGCAACACCCTGGCGTTGATGGTCGGCGTAACGCTGACTTGCGGCGTGATCGGCCTGTCACTGGCGTGGCTGCTGGAGCGCAGCAATCTACCGGGACGTCGCCTGTGGGGGGTGGTTCTGTGCTTGCCGTTCGCGGTGCCGGCGTTCGTCAGCAGCTTCACCTGGGTGTCGTTGAGCGCGCAGTTCGAAGGCCTCGGCGGGGCGATTCTGGTGATGAGCCTGTCGAAGTATCCGCTGATCTTTCTGCCGGTCGCGGCGACCCTGCGCAACCTCGATCCGTCCCTTGAAGAATCGGCTCGCACCTTGGGACAGAATCGCTGGGGCGTGTTTTTCCGCGTCACCCTGCCGCTGCTCTGGCCGTCGCTGCTGGCTGGCTCGCTGCTGATTGCCCTGCACATGCTGGTCGAGTTCGGCGCGCTGTCGATCATCGGCCTGCAAACCTTCACCACCGCCATCTACCAGCAATTCGAACTGGAATTCAGCAACGCCAATGCGGCGATGCTTTCGGCGGTGCTGCTCACGCTGTGTCTGATGCTGCTGTGGCTGGAGCTGCGGGTGCGCGGTAAAGGGCGCCATGTGCGCACCGGCCAGGGTGCAGCGCGTCGAGCCGAGCAAGTGCGGTTGGGACCGTGGGCGGTTGCCGGTCAGTTCTATTGCCTGTTGCTGGCGATTGTCGGTAGCGGGATTCCGCTGGGAATGCTCGCGTACTGGCTGGCGGTGGGCTCATCGGCAGCGTTCCCGGTCGCGGCGATCACCGAAGCCCTGCTGTCTTCGCTGGCCTTGTCGCTGGGTGGCGCAGCGCTGTGCCTGCTGCTGGCGGTGCCGGTCGGGTTGCTGGTGGTGCGTTACAAGGGCCAACTGGCGATCTGGGCCGAACGCTTGCCGTATCTGCTCCACGCCTTGCCGGGCCTGGTAATCGCGCTGACGCTGGTCTATTTCGCCCTGCACTACGTGCCGGCGCTGTACCAGACCTCGACATTGCTGCTAATCGCTTATGCGCTGCTGTTCCTGCCATTGGCACAGGCGCCGATTCGCACGGCACTGAACAAGGCTGCGCCGCAGCTGGAGGAAGCGGCACGCACGTTGGGGGCATCGTCATTCACCGCGTTTTGCCGGGTGACCCTGCCGATCATCTTCCCGGCACTGGGTGCGGCGTTTGCGCTGGTGTTTCTGGATGCGATGAAGGAATTGACGGCGACGCTGCTGCTCAGTCCGACCGGGCTGAACACGCTGGCGACCGAGGTCTGGGCGCATACGGCAAATGTCGAGTTCGCGGCGGCAGCGCCTTATGCGGCGTTGTTGATTGTGGTGTCGGGGTTGCCGGTGTATCTGCTGACGACGCGGATGTATCTGAGCCGCTGAAATCGCCTTCGCGAGCAAGCCCGCTCCCACAGTTTGACCGAGTCCCACCAGAGGAATGCGATCGAATGCGGGAGCTGGCCTGCTCGCGAAGGGGGAAACATCAGGCCCTGAACTGTCCCAGACTGGCCTTCAGCTGCGCCGCCAGCCCATCCAGCACCTTGCCACTGGCCGTGGTTTCCACCACCGCCTGCGCCGCTTTCTCGGCCTGGGCATGAATCGTTTCGACCCGCCCACGCACTGCCTGCGCGCCCTGCGCCTGATGCGCCGCTGCCTGCGTTGCCAGACCGATCGCCGCATGCACCTGCTCGACCGAGGCCTGCACTGACTGCTGCAACCGTGCGCTGTCGCGTAACACCAGCAAACCTTCGCTGGCCTGACGCCCCGCCTGGCCGATCGCTTCGACCGCCTCACGCGCGCCCTGCTGCAACGCGACGATGTGCGCCTGAATGTCACCGGTCGAGCTTTGCGTCTTGCTCGCCAGCGCGCGCACCTCGTCCGCGACCACGGCAAAACCGCGGCCGGTCTCACCGGCCCGCGCCGCTTCGATCGCCGCATTCAGGGCCAACAGGTTGGTCTGCTCGGCGATGCCGTGAATCACCGTCAGCACCACTTCGATCTGTTCGCTCTGCTGCGCCAGTCGCTCGATGACTTTCGCCCCGGTATCAACCTGCCCTGCCAGCGCCTCGATCAGGCTGCCGACTTTCGCCGAGGTACGAGTGTTTTCATCGGTGGCCTGGCGAATATCCACCACCTGCTTCAACGCCGCCTGCATGGCATGGCTTTCCGATTGCGCCTCGTCAGCCATTTGCGACAGCGCGCGCAGGCTTTCCGCCACTTCGTCACGCTGCATCCCGGCCGCTGCGTCGGCACCGGCATTGCGCAGGGTCATGGCGCCGATTTCCACACCGGTACGCTGGGCCACGTCGCCCGCCTCGCGCACGATCGGCTGCAACTTATCCACAAAGCGATTGACCGCCGAGGCCATGTCGCCGATTTCGTCCTTGCTGTTGATCTGCACGCGCTTAGTCAGGTCGCCCTCGCCTGCCGCCAGATCGTCCATCGCCGCATTGAGCATCTTCAAGCGATTGACCACCCGGTGCCCCAGCACCACCGCCAGCAACAGCAGCACGCCACAGCCGACCAGCGCCAGACCCATGCCGATCCGCCAGCGCAAGGTCGCAGCGGCGTCCTGTACCGTGCTGGTGGTATTGGCTTTCATTTCGGCAGCGGTGGATTGCGCCGACTGCAGGCGCGCCTGCATTGCCGTCGCGCTGTCGGCGGCGGCGCCCTTGAGGCTGTCGCCCACCAGTTGATCACTGCTGGCGATCAGCGCCGAGAAGCGCTGGTCGAGCGCCGCCAGATCGGTTTCCACCGACGCGGTCGAGACGCCCATCAGCACTTTGCCGATTTCCACGCCGTTAGGGTTGATCGAGGCTTCGAGGTAGTAGACCGACGGATCGTTTTTCGCCGCGTCCAGCACCTTGTCCAGCGCGCGCTCGCCCTGGCCTTTTTCCAGCAAAGCCTTGTTGATCGGATTTTCGCGGTTGAGGTAACGCGTCAGGTGTTGACCGGTGGCATCGTCGTAAACCACGAACAACACGTTGGGATTGCGCTGGGCGCGACGAGCAAATTCGGACAGGGTCGGCACGTCGCTGTCCCACATGGCGCGCGGCGCCACCGAGGCGAGCAACTGAGCCATGTCATTGGCCGAGTCCTTGAGATCTTTTTCCAGTGTCGTACGCAGTTGCGCCTGCTCCTCCTTCAGACGGGAAGACAGGCCGGCGGTCAGACGCTGCCGGGTACTTGAGGAAAGGTTATCGAGGCTTGAGGTGACCTCACGCCCGGCCTGTTCCAGCTCGCCGGAGAGCTTTTGGCTGTCAGCGCCCAGACGAGTGCCGAGATCGGCCTCCAGCGCCGTGACCGTGCTTCGTGTCAGGGCGACTGCCACCAGCACTTGCACCAAAAGGGCGATACCAAGGGTAACGAACACGGGCCGCAACAAACGGCTTTGTAACAGTGAGAGAACGGCCGACACTGTGAATCCCTCTACTTCTGACGCCATTAATTTGATGGCACTCTTGTAGGAAGATTTACAGCAAAGGTCATGCCGTCCAACAGGCATAAACGACAAAGGCCCCGATTAAGGGGCCTTTGTTTTTTACATCAACGACTTATCAAGCGAACGGATGACGCAGAACGATGGTTTCGTTGCGATCCGGGCCCGTCGAAATAATGTCGATCGGCGCGCCGATCAACTCTTCAACGCGTTTGATGTAGGCACGAGCATTAGCTGGCAGCTCTTCCAGGGTTTTGGCACCCACGGTCGATTCGGTCCAGCCCGGCACTTCTTCGTACACAGGCTGCAGGCCCACGTAGCTGTCAGCGTCGGTCGGCGCCACGGCATTGCCTTGCGCGTCCTTGTAGCCGGTGCAGATGTTGATGGTTTCCAGACCATCGAGTACGTCCAGCTTGGTCAGGCAGATGCCCGAGATACTGTTCACATCGATAGCGCGACGCAGGATGACGGCGTCGAACCAGCCGCAACGACGGGCACGGCCGGTGGTAGCGCCGAACTCGTGACCTTGCTTGGCCAGATGCGCACCCACGTCGTCGAACAGCTCAGTCGGGAATGGACCCGAACCGACGCGAGTGGTGTAAGCCTTGGTGATGCCCAGGATGTAGTCGAGGAACATCGGGCCAACGCCCGAACCGGTCGCCACGCCACCTGCGGTGGTGTTGGAACTGGTCACGTACGGGTAGGTACCGTGGTCGATGTCGAGCAACGAACCCTGAGCGCCTTCGAACATGATGTCTTTGCCGGCGCGACGCAGGTCGTGCAGCTCGGCAGTCACGTCGAGCATCAGCGGCTTGAGCAGCTCAGCGTATTCCTTGCACTCGGCCAGAGTCTTTTCGAACTCGATGGCCGGCTCTTTGTAGTAACCGACCAGCATGAAGTTGTGGTAATCCACCAGTTCACGCAGCTTGTCTTCGAAGCGCGGCATGTTCAGCAGGTCGCCCACGCGCAGGCCACGACGTGCAACCTTGTCTTCGTAAGCCGGGCCGATGCCACGACCGGTGGTACCGATCTTCAGCTCGCCACGGGCTTTTTCACGGGCCTGGTCCAGCGCCACGTGGAAGGACAGGATCAGCGGGCAGGACGGGCTGATACGCAGGCGCTCGCGCACCGGTACGCCTTTCTCTTCCAGCTTGGTGATCTCACGCAGCAGGGCGTCAGGTGCAACCACCACGCCGTTGCCGATCAGGCACTGCACGCCTTCGCGCAGCACGCCCGACGGGATCAGGTGCAAGACGGTTTTCTCGCCGTCGATCACCAGGGTGTGGCCAGCGTTGTGGCCACCTTGGTAGCGCACTACGGCGGCAGCATGTTCGGTCAGCAGATCAACGATCTTGCCTTTGCCCTCATCACCCCATTGGGTGCCCAGGACTACGACATTCTTACCCATAACACTTGTCCTCATTCGCGCAAACTTGGTGCCGGCGATGGCCGGCAGGAAAACTCAAGAAGCCAGTGGCGATACTTGCCAAAGCCCGTTCTGCTGAATCAATTGCCGGTCGCAGTCCGCATCACGGGCGGCGGCCAAAGGTTGTCCAGGCAATGCCTGAACGACACGCTGACCCTCACTGCGCAACTGGCAAACCTGCTGCCAGAGTGCCGCATCCGTACTGTCAGGCATCCAGATACCGCCAGACGGTAGCTCGATCTCAGCACGCCCCAGGGTCACCAGGGTTTTCAAATCGGTAGAGAAGCCGGTCGCCGGACGGGCACGACCGAAGTCGGCGCCGATGTCGTCGTAACGACCGCCCTGAGCGATGGACTGGCCCACGCCCGGGACAAACACCGCGAACACCACACCCGTGTGGTAGTGGTAGCCGCGCAGCTCGCCCAGGTCGAAGTACAGCGGCAACTCCGGGAAACGCGTCGCCAGACGATCGGCGATCTCCAGCAAATCTTCCAGCGCCGCCAGAACCGGCGCCGGTGCATTGGCCAGACGCTCACGGGCCGCACTCAGTACTTCACGTCCGCCACACAGATCGACCAGCGCCCGCAGCATGCCGGACAGATCGGCCGGCAGGCCTTCGGTCAAGGTAATGACCTCGTCGATGGCCTTGCGTTGCAACGCATCGAACAACTGCTGCTCGACTTCACCGGACAGACCGGCGGCGCGCGCCAGACCACGGTAGATGCCGACATGGCCAAGGTCCATGTGTACATCCGGCACATCGGCCAGTTGCAGCATGGCGAGCATCAGGCTGATCACTTCAACGTCGCTGCTCGGGCTGGCATCGCCGTACAGCTCGGCACCCAGTTGAATCGGACTGCGCGAGGACGACAGTGCACGCGGCTGGGCATGCAGCACGCTGCCGGCGTAGCACAAGCGGCTAGGGCCTTCGCGACGCAGGGTATGCGCATCGATGCGCGCCACTTGCGGCGTGATGTCGGCACGGAACCCCATCTGCCGACCCGACTGCGGGTCGATGACCTTGAAGGTACGCAGATCCAGGTCCTGGCCCGCACCGGTCAGCAGGGATTCCAGGTACTCGATATGGGGAGTCACGACAAACTCGTAACCCCAGCTCTGGAACAGATCCAACACCTGACGACGCGCGACTTCAATGCGCGCCGCTTCCGGTGGCAGTACTTCTTCGATGCCATCTGGCAGCAGCCAGCGGTCTACCGTTGCCATTACGCCATTCCCCTTTGATCCGGGCGGCCAGCCTGCGGGCGAGCCTTGAGTGAAGCAGAAAATGACCGATCCGTTCAAAACGCACGCGCATGAACGACGCGGCGAAAGGCCTGTTACCGGCTTCGCCCATCACTTTCCTCGAAAAACGCTCGGGCCATTCAACCCGATGCCTGCAACAAAAAACAGCAATCAAACGTGCAGACGCAAAAAAGCCGGGAATTTCCCGGCTGCCGCATCATACACACGTTTTCCCAAAGGATCACCCCGCCCGAGGTTTTAGCCGCCGGGCGGAATGATTCAGGTCAACGTCGTATCAAGGCTTGGACTTTTCCAGGTAACGGAAGAAGTCGCTGCTTGGGTCGAGAACCATGACGTCGGATTTGTTCGCGAAGCTTTCACGGTAGGCACGCAGGCTACGGTAGAAACCGTAGAACTCCTGATCCTGGCCGTAGGCCTTGGAGTAGATCGCAGCGGCCTGGGCATCGCCATCACCGCGAATCTCTTCGGACTCACGATAGGCTTCAGCCAGCAGCACGCGGCGTTGACGATCGGCGTCGGCACGGATGCCTTCGGCCAGCTCGTTACCCTTGGCGCGGTGCTCGCGAGCTTCACGCTCACGCTCGGTGCTCATACGTTCGAACACGCTGCGGTTCACTTCTTTCGGCAGATCGATGGCCTTGACCCGGACATCGACGACTTCGATACCCAGCTCTTTTTCCGCCATCTTGTTCAGCGACGCGGTTATGTCAGCCATCAGCGCATCACGCTCACCCGACACCACTTCGTGCAGGGTGCGCTTGCCGAACTGGTCACGCAGACCGGATTCCAGACGACGGGACAGACGCTCGTCGGCGATCTGCTTGAGGCCGGAAGTCGCGGTGTAGAAGCGCTCGGCATCTTTCACGCGCCACTTGGCGTAGGCATCGACCATCACGGCTTTCTTTTCCAGGGTCAGGAAGCGCTGTGTCGGTGCATCCAGCGTCATCAGACGTGCGTCGAATTTACGCACCTGGTTAACGTAAGGCACTTTCACATGCAGGCCCGGCTGGACATCGGCCTGAACCACACGACCGAATTGCAGCAGCACCGCGCGCTCGGTCTGAGCCACGATATAGAAGCAGTTCCAGCCCACCAGCACCACGACAACGCCAACGATCAGGGCGATCAGCGATTTATTGCTCATCAGCGGGTCTCCCTTGTACGTGTCTGCGGCAGGTCAGTGACATGCGGCGCGACGTCCGTGTTGTTGCTGGCGGCAGCCGAACCGGTAACCGGCGCATTGCTGCCCGAACTGTTCTGGATCATTTTGTCCAACGGCAGGTAAAGCAGGTTGCTCTGGCCGTTCTTGTTGCCGGTCACGAGTACCTTGCTGGTATTGCTGAAGACTTCCTGCATGGTGTCCAGGTACAGACGCTGGCGGGTGACTTCAGGGGCCTTGCGATACTCGGCGACCAGTTTGGTAAAGCGATCCGCCTCACCCTTGGCGCGCGAAACCGTTTCGTCGCGGTAACCGTTGGCATCCTCGAGGATACGCTGGGCCTGACCACGGGCTTCCGGCACGACGCCGTTGGCGTAGGTTTCCGCCTGGTTGCGCGAACGCTGCTCGTCTTCACGGGCGCGGATCACGTCGTCGAAGGCTTCCTGCACTTCACGCGGTGCCGCTGCGCTCTGTACGTTGACCTGGGTGACGGTGATACCGGTGCGATAGGTATCGAGGAAACGTTGCAGACGCTCCTTGATTTCGCTGGCCATCAATTCACGACCTTCGGTCAGCACCTGATCCATGGCGGTCGAACCCACCACGTGGCGCAGGGCGCTGTCGGTCGCATGCTGCAGACTGATTTCCGGCTGATCGACGTTCAGCACGAAGTCCTGCAGGTTGCTGATCTTGTACTGCACGGTCAGCGGCACTTCGACGATGTTCTCGTCTTCAGTCAGCATCTGGCCCTGCTTGGTGTAGGCACGCTCACGCGTGACGTTTTCCATGTACTTCTTGTCGATCGGCGGGAAGTAGATGTTCAGGCCGGGGCCGACGGTCTCGTAGTACTTGCCGAAGCGCAGCACCACGGCTTGCTCCTGCTCGTCGACCACATAGACCGCGCTGTACAGCCAGACAGCCGCCAGCACCACGAGGCCGATGCCGAGCAGACCGCCGAAGCCGCCACCACTCCTGCCCGAACCACCGCCGTCATCACCACCGCGTTTCTTACCACCACCGAACAACCCGTTCAGGCTTTCCTGCAGCTTTCGGAAGGCCTCGTCGAGATCCGGTGGCCCCTTGCGGTCGCCGTTATTGCGGCGCTTGCCACCCCAAGGATCCTGATTATTCGAGTTGCCACCCGGCTCATTCCAAGCCATAGCGCTCTCCATCTGATAAAGCAAAGACGCACCCACGGCGCGCCGACCAATGCTACAGAATGCCTGCCGTTGCGGCACAACCGCTTTGCCAGGCTTTTATTGCAAAGTGTGTTGCTCGATGAATTCCATCGGCTGCAATCCTTCGCGGCTTACCAGTCGATTCAACTCGACCCGGGGCAAACGAACGGCCAGCAGGCAGATGCCTTCTTCGTCATGCTCTTCTTTCTGTACCGCACCGAGTTCGAAGAACTGCGCACGCAGTCGAGCGAACCGTTGCGGCAAGCGCAATGTCCCCACAAACAAATCACTGCCCAGCAACTCGGCAATGGCTTGCTCAAGCAATTCCAGCCCCGTGCCATCGCGCGCCGACAGCCAGACCCGCTGCGGTTTGCCATCGGCATCGCGCTGGATCTGTGGCTCAACGCCTTCAAGCAAATCGAGTTTGTTGTATACCTCGAGGATCGGCAAGTCCTGGGCTCCGATCTCGCCCAGTACCACCATCACCTGCTCGATCTGCAACATGCGATCCGGTTCGGCCGCATCGATCACGTGCAACAGCAGGTCGGAATTGCTCGACTCTTCGAGCGTAGACCGAAATGCCTCGACCAGCTTGTGCGGCAAGTGCCGAATGAACCCTACCGTGTCAGCCAGAACGATCGGCCCCAGGTCGTCCAGTTCCAGACGGCGCAGGGTCGGGTCGAGGGTGGCGAACAACTGGTCGGCCGCGTACACCTCGGATTTGGTCACGTTATTGAACAGCGTGGATTTGCCGGCGTTGGTATAGCCCACCAGAGACACGGTAGGGATATCCGCACGGGAACGGCCGCGACGCGATTGCTCGCGCTGGCTGCGCACTTTTTCCAGACGACCCTTGATCTGACGCAGACGAACCCGCAGCAGACGCCGGTCGGTTTCGAGCTGGGTTTCACCCGGGCCACGCATGCCGATACCGCCACCCTGACGCTCAAGGTGAGTCCAGCCGCGAACCAGGCGGGTGCTCATGTGATCAAGCTGGGCCAGTTCTACCTGGAGCTTGCCTTCATGGGTACGGGCGCGCTGAGCGAAGATATCGAGAATCAGGCCGGTACGGTCGATCACGCGACACTCGAAAACACGTTCGAGGTTACGTTCCTGACTGGGCGTGAGAATGTGATTGAAAATCACCAGATCGGCCTTTTCGGCATGGACCAGGTCGCGTAATTCCTCGACCTTGCCGCTGCCAATCAGGAATTTGGCGGTTGGCCGATGACGCGGTACGTTAAAAAACGCAACGGTCTCGGCGCCCGCCGAATTAGCCAATTCCTGAAACTCCTGCGGATCTTCGCGCGCCTCAGGGTCCTGACCTTCCAAGTGAACGAGGATGACTCGCTCACCACCACCGTGGCGCTCAAAGAACAAAGGAGACTCCTATCAGGCGTTACCTGGCTCAGCGTCACCCGCATCGGATTCGGTTGCGCTAGGCAGACGAATTGGACGTACTGGCACGACTGTCGAGATAGCGTGTTTGTAAACCATCTGGCTGACGGTGTTTTTCAGCAGGATAACGAACTGGTCGAACGACTCGATCGTGCCTTGCAGTTTGATACCGTTGACCAGGTAGATGGAAACCCCAACTTTCTCTTTACGTAAAGTATTCAAGTAAGGGTCTTGTAGCGAATGCCCTTTTGACATGTGCCGCACTCCTTTAAGGATTCAATAATAAAAATAGGTAATTCAGATGGCTTTGGCCGCCACACCCCCAAGGATAGACGGCAATTGCAAGGACTCAGCTCAATATGGAGATGGTCCCAAGGTATTTCAAGGCGCGTGGCAGATTGTCGCAATCAAGACTGTCCAGCCAGTGCAGTTCTTCCCAGCTGCGCAGCCAGGTGAACTGGCGCTTGGCCAATTGACGCGTGGCAATGATGCCGCGTTCCTGCATTTCAGCTAACGACAGCTTGCCATCCAGGTAGTCCCAGACTTGGCGGTAGCCTACCGCACGTATAGACGGCAACCCGGAATGCAGGTCACTTCTTTTACGCAGGGCTACGACCTCGTCGATGAACCCCTGTTCCAGCATATTTGTGAATCTTTGTTTAATGCGCTCATGCAGTACCTGGCGATTTGCCGGAGCAATGGCCAAGTTCGCGACAGTATAGGGCAATTGTTGCCGTCCCGAAGCGGCTGCTTCAGTACTTTGCGCAGATTGTTGCTGACGCAGGGCAGTCATGCTCTGACCGCTGACCCGATAAACCTCCAGCGCCCGACTCAGGCGCTGCGGATCGTTCGGATGAATGCGTGCCGCCGATACCGGATCGATGCTCGCCAGTTGATCATGCAAGGCTTGCCAGCCAAGGCGTGCAGCCTCTTCCTCGATCTGCGCACGGACTTCGGGATCCGCCGCCGGCATGTCCGCCAGGCCATCAACCAACGCCTTGTAATAGAGCATGGTGCCGCCAACCAGCAGCGGAATTTTTCCGCGTGCGGTGATCTCGGCCATAGCTTGCAGGGCATCGCGACGGAAATCCGCAGCCGAATAGGCCTCGGCCGGATCGAGAATGTCGATCAACCGGTGCGGAAACTCGGCCAGCAATTCTTTGGAAGGTTTGGCGGTGCCGATGTCCATGCCGCGATAGACCAGCGCCGAGTCGACGCTGATCAGCTCGCACGGCAGCACCTTGGTCAGCTCGATGGCCAGGTCGGTCTTGCCCGCAGCGGTCGGGCCCATCAGGAAAATCGCTGGAGGAAGCTGGCTCATCAACGACCGCGCAGGAACAGTTTGTCCAGATCGTCCAGGCCCAGTTGGGTCCAGGTCGGTCGGCCATGGTTGCATTGTCCACTGCGCTCGGTGTTTTCCATGTCGCGCAGCAGGCCGTTCATTTCCGGCAGGGCCAGGCGCCGGTTGGCGCGGATCGCGCCGTGGCAGGCCATGGTCCCGAGCAGTTCGTTCAGGTGCGCCTGAATCCGGTCGCTGGTGCCGTATTCCATCAGGTCCGACAGCACGTCACCCACCAGACGATTGGCCTCGGCCTGCTTGAGCAGCGCCGGAATCTGGCGGATTGCCAATGTTTCCGGGCCCAGACGCTGCAGCTCGAAGCCCAGTTTCTGGAACCATGCAGCGTGTTCTTCAGCGCAATCGGCCTCTCGCTGACTGACCGCCAGCGACTCCGGCACCAACAGCGGCTGACCGCTGAGACCTTCGCTGGCCATGGCGATTTTCAGGCGTTCGTACATGATCCGCTCGTGCGCGGCATGCATGTCCACCAGAACCAGCCCCTGAGCATTCTCGGAGAGAATGTAGATGCCCTTGAGCTGCGCCAGCGCGTAACCGAGCGGCGGAATGTCTTCCTGGCCGGCTGGCAGCGCGTTGGCATTCGCTTCCGGCAACGGTGCGAAGAACTCGCGGTAAGCGGCTTGTGCCTCGGCGGCCGGCACAGCCGACTGCGGACGCGGCGTGTACTGATACTGATAAGCGCCACCAGCGCTGGCGCCCGACGAAGTATTGAACGCCGGTTGCGCCTGCGGCTGTTCCAGCAGCGCGTTGGCCGCCAGACGCATTTCGCCCTGCGGGCCGAACTCGCCGGCCTCGATACCGGTTGGACGCACCACAGCGGTGGTGACAGAGCCGGCCAGCTGATCTTCCGGACGCACATCACCCAAGGCGCGGTGCAACGTGCCATAAAGGAAGTCATGCACCATGCGCCCGTCACGGAAGCGCACTTCGTGCTTGGTCGGGTGCACGTTGACGTCCACCGCCGCCGGATCGACTTCGAAAAACAGCGCGAAGGTCGGATGACGACCGTTGAACAGCACATCGCGATAAGCCTGACGCACCGCGTGCGCCACCAGTTTGTCGCGCACCGCACGGCCGTTCACGAAGAAATACTGCAAGTCCGCCTGGCTGCGGTTGAAGGTCGGCAACCCGACCCAGCCCCACAGGTGCAGGCCATTGCGCTCGATCTCGATCGGCAGCGCCTGCTCGAGGAACCCCGAACCACAGATCGCCGCCACACGCCGGGCGCGGGCTGCATCATCGTGGGCCTCGTGCAGGCTGAGGATGGTCTTGCCGTTGTGGCGCAGATGGAAGGCCACGTCGAAACGCGCCAGCGCCAGACGCTTGATCACTTCTTGCAGGTGATCGAATTCGGTTTTTTCGGTCTTGAGAAACTTGCGCCGCGCCGGCGTATTGAAAAACAGGTCGCGCACTTCCACCGAGGTACCGACCGGATGCGCCGCCGGCTGCACCCGAGGCGCCATGTCGCGACCTTCGGTTTCGACCTGCCAGGCCTGATCAGCATCGCGGGTGCGCGAGGTCAGGGTCAGGCGCGCCACGGAGCTGATCGACGCCAGTGCCTCACCACGGAAGCCCAGGCTCATCACCTGCTCCAGATCTTCGAGATTGCGAATCTTGCTGGTGGCGTGACGGGCCAGCGCCAGCGGCAGGTCGTCGGCGGAAATGCCGCTGCCATCGTCACGCACCCGCAGCAGCTTGACGCCGCCCTGCTCGACATCGACATCGATGCGCTTGGCACCGGAGTCGAGACTGTTTTCCAGCAACTCCTTGATCACCGAAGCCGGGCGCTCGACCACCTCGCCGGCGGCGATCTGGTTCGCCAGCCGCGGGCTGAGCAGTTCGATGCGTGCGGCGTTCAACACCTGATTCATTCTTTGGACGCCAGTTCGGTGCCGGGAATGGTCAGGTGCTGGCCGATCTTCAGCTCATCGCTACTTAGATTGTTGGCACTGCGCAGCGTCGCGGGGGACACCTGATAACGCACGGCGATCATCGCCAGCGTCTCGCCCGGGCTCACGCGGTGATCGCGCGGGCCTTGGGCGATCTTGCCGGAGTCACGCAGCCAGGCAATGTAGGTGCCCGGTGGCGGATTCTGCTGGAAGAACTGGCGCACGCCGCTGCTGATCGAACGCGCCAGCGCCTGCTGGTGGCTTGAAGCCGATAGTTTGTTCGCCTCGTTGGCGTTGGAGATGAAGCCGGTTTCGACGAGGATCGACGGGATGTCCGGCGACTTCAACACCATGAACCCGGCCTGCTCCACGCGCTGCTTGTGCAACGGAGTCACGCGACCGATGTTGGTCAGGACTTTCTGGCCGACGTTGAGGCTGGAAGTCAGCGATGCGGTCATCGACAAGTCAAGCAGTACGCCGGCGAGCATGCGGTCCTTGTCGTCGAGGCTGACGTTGCCGGCACCACCGATCAGGTCGGAACGGTTTTCGCTGTCGGCCAGCCAACGGGCGGTCTCGGATGTCGCGCCGCGATCAGACAGGGCAAACACCGAGGCACCGAAGGCTGCCGCAGACGGCGCAGCGTCGGCGTGGATCGAAACGAACAGGTCGGCGCCCTTCTTGCGGGCAATTTCGGTACGGCCGCGCAACGGGATGAAGTAGTCGCCGGTACGGGTCAGTTCGGCGCGGAAACCTTTCATGCCGTTGACCTGACGCTGCAGCTCGCGGGCGATCTGCAGCACCACGTCTTTCTCACGCTGGCCGCGCGAGCCGGACGCACCCGGGTCTTCGCCGCCGTGACCGGCGTCGATCACCACAATGATGTCGCGCTTGCCGGCCGGGGCCGGTGGCAACTTGATCGCCGGTTCAGACGGTGTCACCGGCACTGCCGGCACGGTGGCGACCGATGGCGTTGGCGCAGGCGGCGGCGCGGCATCGGCCGGGTTGTCGAACAGGTCGACCACCAGACGGTTGCCATATTGCGCGTTCGGCGCCAGCGAGAAACTTTTCGGGGTGACGGCTTTTTTCAGGTCGATGACCACTCGCAGATCGGTCGGCGTGCGCTGGGCCGAGCGCATCGCGGTGATCGGCGTGTTAGCAGTCGAGACCTTTAACGGCGCCCCCAGGGTGGCGCCATTGATGTCGATCACCAGCCGATCCGGTGCGGTCAGGGTGAAGACGCTGTGCTGCACCGGACCGCTCAGGTCGAAGACCAGTCGCGTGTTGTCCGGCGCCCGCCACAGGCGCACGCTGTTGACCTTTGTCTCGGCCACAGCGTTGACGGTTACTGCCATCAACATCAGTCCAACGGCAGCCACCAACGCGCGAAAGCGCATACCTAACCCCATCATTTAATTGGATTCCAATGCCAAAGCGGCACACCAGGCCTCGCCACGCGAGCCCTGGGATAAAATTTTCAGCGAACGCCCGCTGTCTTGCGGGCTAATGGTAATGGTCAGGTCAGGCTTTGGCAAAAAGCCTGCACCTTTATCGGGCCACTCGATCAGGCACAGTGCGTCGTCTTCGAAATAGTCGCGGATGCCGAGAAACTCCAGCTCCTCCGGATCGACCAGGCGATACAGGTCGAAGTGGAAGGCGCGCACATCACCGATCTCGTAGGGTTCGACCAAGGTGAAGGTCGGACTTTTTACCGCGCCGACATGCCCCAACCCACGAATGATGCCCCGCGACAGGGTGGTTTTGCCCATGCCCAGATTGCCTTCCAGGAAAATCAGGCCGTGACCCTGGGTAATGCGGGCGATCCGTGCGCCAAAGTCGCTCATGGCCTGTTCATCGGCCAGGTACAGGGTTACTTCAGACACGGTGCATGCTCCTCCAACAACTGACGAATGACTGGAATCAGATCACTGGCCGCCAGCCCACGGCCGAATTTACCTTGTTGCGCGCCGGCATTGGCGTGCAGCCAGACGGCCAGGCAGGCGGCATCGAAGCCGTTCATGCCTTGGGCCAACAACGCGCCAGTCAAGCCGGCGAGTACGTCGCCCAGGCCGGCGGTTGCCATGGCCGGATGGCCTTGATGACACAGCGCCAGACGCCCATCGGGGTGGGCGATCAGGCTGCCGGCGCCTTTGAGCACGACGACGGCCGAGTATTTTTTGCTCAACGCCCGCGCGGCGGCCGGACGATCTGCCTGCACCTCAGCGGTACTCACGCCCAGCAGGCGCGCCGCCTCGCCCGGATGCGGGGTGATCACGCATTCCTTGGGCAGACTGACAAATCCGCTCGCCAGCAGATTCAATGCGTCGGCGTCCCAAACCTGTGGCAGCGGCGCATTGGCAGCAGCGGATAACAGCGCCCGCCCCCAACTCGCCTGCCCGAGTCCCGGACCAACCACCAGCACCGAAACCTTTTCCAGCAGCCCCATCAACTGATTGGCCGACGACGTGCCGAGCACCATGACTTCCGGGATTCGCGTCAGCGCTGCCGGGACATGTTCCGAACGGGTTGCCAGCGACACCATTCCGGCGCCGCTGCGCAAGGCCGTTTCGCTACTGAGCAGAATCGCCCCGCCAAAACCCTGATCGCCGCCGATCAGCAGCAAGTGCCCGAAGCGCCCTTTGTGTGCAGCGGGCGCACGCGGGGCCAATCGTGGAAGATTAGCCGCCGAGAGACGCAGAGCGCTGACAGGAATGTCACGGTAGATGTCGGCGGCGGCTTGCAGATCGTTAAACACCAACGCCCCGACCTGATCCGCCGCATCCCCGGTGAACAGGCCGAGCTTCAAGCCGATGAAAGTCACGGTAAGGTCAGCGTGAACCGCAATGCCGAGGACATGTCCGGTATCGGCACACAGTCCGGAAGGAATATCCACCGCCACCACCGGCAGGCCACTGGCATTGATCGCCTTGATTGCAGCGGCATACGGTTCACGGACATCGCCGGCCAGCCCAGTGCCGAGCAAGGCATCGACAATCACCCCGCGCAGCTCGCTTTGCGCGGTCCAACCCTGCACGGCGACGCCATCGTTGATGGCCTGCGCATAAGCCTGTGCTGCATCGCCCTGCAAACGTTGCGGATCACCGACGGCCAGCACCCGCACCGCCCACCCGGCCCGGTGCGCCAGCGCGGCGATCAGAAAACCATCACCGGCGTTGTTGCCATGCCCGGCAAGCACAGTCATTTCGCTCGCCGACGGCCATTGCCGCACCAATGCACGCCAGGTCGCGTGCGCGGCGCGCTGCATCAATTCGAAGCCCGGCGTGCCCGCAGCGATCAGCCGCGCATCGAGTGCTCGCACCTGTGCAGCGCCATACAGCGCGTCGGGTAATTCATCTTTCGTGTGCGGCATGCGTCTTCGGGCTCCGATGTCTGGCAGAATTATACGCACCTCAGCTCCGGTTTCTCTCGCCTCATGTCCGCCATCACCACAGATCTGCCCGCCCTCGCCCAATCGATCAAGGATTGGGGCCGCGAGCTGGGCTTCCAGCAAGTCGGCATCAGCGGTCTGGACCTGGCCGAGCATGAGCAGCACCTGGAGCGCTGGCTCGCCGCCGGCTACCACGGCGAAATGGATTACATGGGCGCCCACGGCAGTAAACGCTCGCATCCGGAGCAACTGGTTCCGGGTACGTTACGCGTGGTTTCGCTGCGCATGGACTACCTGCCCGGCGACACGCAAATGGCGCAAATGCTCGCGCAACCGGAGAAAGCCTACGTTTCGCGTTATGCCTTGGGCCGCGATTACCACAAATTGATCCGTAAACGTGTGCAGCAATTGGCTGACAGGATTCAGTCGGAGATCGGCCCGTTCGGTTTTCGCGCCTTCGTCGACAGCGCCCCGGTGCTGGAAAAAGCCATCGCCGAGCAGGCCGGGCTGGGCTGGATCGGCAAAAACACTTTGGTACTGAACCGAAAGGCCGGCAGTTATTTCTTCTTGAGCGAACTGTTTGTCGATCTGCCGCTGCCGGTGGACGAACCGCACAGCAGCGAACATTGCGGGCGCTGCACCGCGTGCCTGGACATCTGCCCGACCTACGCCTTCGTCGGCCCCTATGTGCTGGACGCCCGGCGCTGCATCTCCTACCTGACCATCGAACTGAAAAACGCCATCCCCGAAGACCTGCGCCCGCTGATCGGCAACCGCGTGTTCGGCTGCGACGACTGCCAGATCGTCTGCCCGTGGAACCGCTTCGCCCGGCCCTCCGGGGAAAGCGACTTCAAGCCACGGCACAACCTGGACAACGCCGAACTGGCCGAGCTGTTCCTGTGGGACGAAGACAAGTTTCTCAGCAGCACCGAAGGCTCGCCGCTGCGCCGCGCCGGTTACGAGCGCTGGTTGCGCAATCTGGCGGTCGGGCTGGGCAACGCGCCGTCGAGCATTCCGGTGCTGGAGGCCTTGAAGGCGCGCCGTGATTACCCGTCCGATCTAGTCCGCGAACACGTCGAGTGGGCGCTGAAACAACACGGTCAATTGTAGGAGCTGCCGCAGGCTGCGATCTTTTGACTTTGATATTTAAAAGACAAGATCAAAGGATCGCAGCCTGCGGCAGCTCCTACAGGGGAATGCATTAATGCTCGTCGTTGT
The DNA here is from genome assembly GCF_004683905.1 of Pseudomonas fluorescens. Taxonomy (NCBI): domain Bacteria; kingdom Pseudomonadati; phylum Pseudomonadota; class Gammaproteobacteria; order Pseudomonadales; family Pseudomonadaceae; genus Pseudomonas; species Pseudomonas fluorescens. The sequence goes on along the minus strand of NZ_CP038438.1, from coordinate 600,009 downwards.
AGACGAACTTGGGCATTTCCCAGTGGAAACGGATGGCCAGCAACCGCAACAGAAAACCGCCGAACAAAGTGATCAGAATCGCCTGTTCGCTCGGCACATTCAGGTACAGGCAGAGCATGTAGCACCACGCGGCGGCGAACGAGACGCTGGCGTACAGTTCGCGGCGGAAGATCAGCGGGATGTCGTTGCAGAAGATGTCGCGCAGGATGCCGCCGAATACCCCGGTGATCACGCCGCTGACCGAGGCCACCAGCATGCCGTGGCCCATTTCCAGAGCGGTCATGCAGCCGATCAGGGTGAACGCCACCAGACCGACCGCATCGAGCACCAGAAACAATGAGCGCAGGTGACGCATCCAGCGTGCGGTGAATACAGTGAGCATCGCGGCGGCCGAAGTCAGCACCAGGTATTCCGGGTGCTTGACCCACGTCAGCGGATAATGCCCGAGTAACACATCGCGCACCGAACCGCCGCCCAATGCAGTGACGCAGGCGATCAACACCACCCCGAACCAGTCCATGCCGCGCCGCCCGGCAGACAGCGCGCCGGTCATGGCTTCAGCGGTAATGGCGATCAGATAGAGCATCAGCAACATGGCGGCGGTCCTGGCAGGAAGGCGCGCAGTCTAGCCATTTCAGCGCCGCACCAGAAGGGGGCGCGCTCCGGGATGCATTTCTGACTTGAATCTTACGGGACTCTGACGCCCTCTTCGCGAGCAAGCCCGCTCCCACAGGGGGAACGCATTCCAAATTGTGGGGGCGGGCTTGCTCGCGAAGACGTCAGGGCAGACACCCCTCAATCAGAACTTGATGAAATGCTTGCGGTAGTGTTGCAGCTCGGCGATCGACTCGCGGATGTCGTCCAGCGCCAGGTGAGTGCTGCCCTTCTTGAAGCTGTCGCGCACGTCCGGTGCCCAGCGTGCGGCCAGCTCTTTGAGTGTCGACACGTCGAGGTTGCGGTAGTGAAAGTAGCTTTCCAGTGCCTTCATGTGGGTATAAAGGAAGCGACGATCCTGGCAGATGCTGTTGCCGCAGATCGGCGACTTGCCCTTCGGTACCCATTTCTCGAGGAAAGCGATGGTTTCGGCCTCGGCCTCGGCCATGCTGATACGGCTGTCACGCACGCGCTGGGTCAGGCCCGAGTTGCCGTGGGTGCGGGTGTTCCACTCGTCCATGCGGGCGAGCACTTCGTCACTGTGGTGAATGGCGATCACCGGGCCTTCGGCCAGGGTGTTCAGGTCACTGTCGGTGACGATGGTGGCCATTTCGATGATGACGTCGTTTTCCGGATCCAGACCGGTCATTTCCAGGTCGATCCAGATCAGGTTCTGCGGGTTTTGCATATTCGGGCTCCTAGGCAATGCTGCGCAGTTTAGCCTAGGCCGGTGCCCGGGCGTGCTAAACTCGCGGCCGTTTTACCTAATCGCTGCATTCTTCAGACGGAACACCCATGGCCAAACGCCAACTCAATCGTCGTCAAAACTGGCGCATCGAAAAGATTCAGGGCGAGCGCGCCGCCCGCGCCGCCAAACGCGAGTCCTCGGCGGTCGAAGCCCTCGAGGGCGGCGACCTCGGCCCCGAGCAACACGGCCTGGTGATCGCCCACTTCGGTGTGCAGGTCGAAGTCGAGGCCGTGGACGGCGAACAAGCCGGCCAGGTTTTCCGTTGCCACTTGCGCGCCAACCTGCCGGCGCTGGTGACCGGTGATCGGGTAGTCTGGCGCGCCGGCAACCAGGGCATCGGGGTGATCGTTGCGCAACTGCCGCGCAGCACCGAACTCTGCCGCCCGGACAGCCGTGGCCAGCTCAAGCCGGTGGCCGCCAACGTCGACATGATCGTCATCGTCTTCGCACCGCTGCCCGAGCCGCATGCCAACCTGATCGACCGCTACCTGGTCGCTGCCGAACACGCCGGCATCCGCCCGTTGCTGTTGCTGAACAAGTTCGACCTGATCGACGAGCAGAGCGCCCCGGCACTCAACGCCCTGCTGGCGGTGTACCGCACGCTGGGTTATCCGGTGCTGGAAGTCTCGGCGCATCACGGCAATGGCATGGAACAGTTGCAGAAGCAGCTCGACGGGCGCATCAGCGTGTTCGTCGGCCAGTCCGGCGTCGGCAAGTCGTCGCTGGTCAACAGCCTGCTGCCGGAAGTCGAAACCCGTGTCGGCCCGTTGTCGGAGCTGTCCGGTCAGGGCACGCACACCACGACCACCGCACGCCTGTTCCACTTCCCGGGCGGCGGCGAGTTGATCGACTCCCCGGGTATCCGTGAGTTCGGCCTGGGCCACGTCAGCCGCGCCGACGTCGAAGCCGGTTTCATCGAGTTCAATGACCTGCTCGGCACCTGCCGCTTCCGCGACTGCAAACACGATCGCGAACCCGGTTGCGCACTGCTCAAGGCCTTGGAAGACGGCCGCGTGCAGCAGCAGCGGATGAACAGCTACCGCTCGATCATCGCCAGCCTGCCGGAAAACGGCTACTAAACATCTGCACCGGCAGCCTCTCGCCCGAGGGCTGCCGGATGTCGGACCGCGCCTGACAAATCCTCGATTCCGTTAAACGTCAGACTCTTCTGACAGACTCGTTCGCACCTGTTTGCAGGACATTTCTCTTTCACCGCCCAGCCCTTGTAGGCTCGCGTCAGATGCCTAGATTGGGGTCCTCCTTCGCACCTTCGCGACCTTCGAGGAACCCCATGCAAACCTATCACCTGTTCATCAGCCATTCGTGGAACTACGCCCACGCTCACGACAATCTGGTACGCCTGCTCGGCGCTAGACCGGATTTCAGTTTCAAGAATTTTTCCGTGCCGCCGCACAACCCGATCATGGGCGCGCAGACCGACAAGCAACTCGAAGAAGCCATCGAGAACAAGATTCGCCCGTGCTCGGCGGTGCTGATCATGGCCGGGATGTATTCGACTTACAGCAAGTGGATCAACAAGGAAATCGAGATAGCAAAGCGCATGGGCAAAGTGATCATCGCGATCAAGCCGTTCGGCGCCGAGCGTATTTCCAGCGTCGTGCGTGAGGCGGCGCACGCCGAGTGCGCGTGGAACACCAACAGCATCATTGGTGCGATCCGTCAGCACACGGCGGTGTAACTATGCGCAAGGGATTGTTTATCGGCATCAACCACTACGACCACGTCTCGCCCTTGAGCGGCTGTAACAACGACGCCATGGCCATGGCGTCGGTGCTGGAGCGTCATGCCAACGGGCGACCGAACTTCAGCAGCAAAGTGCTGACTTCAGCCGAAGAAAAACTCACGCTCAGCCACATGAAACAGCAGATCCAGAGCCTGTTTTCAGGCGACTGTGACGTGGCACTGCTGTACTTCGCCGGCCATGGGCAGTTCGACACCAGCATCGACGAAGGACTCCTGATTCCCCAGGACTATCAGCCTGGCGGAGACGGGATCCGCATCAGCGACATTCTGGAGTGGGCGGACAAGGCCCCGCACATCAAGAACAAAATCATCATTCTCGATTGCTGCCAGGCCGGCGCAGCAGGCGCCATGCGCAATCTGCGTGGCGGCAGCAGTGTGATCGGCGAAGGCGTGACCATTCTTACGGCCTGCAAAAAAGAACAGTACGCCCTGGAAAGTCGCGGTCATGGCGTATTCACGGATCTGTTGCTGCAAGCGCTGCACGGTGGCGCTGCCAACGTACTCGGCAAGGTCACCCCCGGTAGCGTTTACTCATTTGTCGACAATGCGCTGGGCGCCTGGGAACAGCGTCCGGTATTCAAGACCAATGTCTCGCAGTTCGTACCGCTGCGCGAGGTCGCGCCGCTGATTGCCGAGGAAACCCTGCGCAAACTCAAGGACTGGTTCCCGGAGCCGAGCTTCGTTTTCAGACTCGATCCCAGCTACGAGCCCACCGAAGCACTGTTCGACCCCGAGCACGGCGACATTTTCAAGCAACTGCAAATGTGCAACCGCCACAGCCTGATCGAACCGGTGGATGCCGAGCACATGTACTACGCCGCGCTCCACTCCACGGGCTGCCGCCTCACGGCGCTCGGCGCCTATTACCGTGAACTCGCCCTCAAAGGACACTTCTGATGCCCGTATTCATCAGCTACCGCCACATGGATCGCCCGCAGGCCATGGCGATCAATGCGCAATTGATGCAGGCCAATATCAAAACCTACCTCGACGTGCTCGACCCAGAATCGCAGACCACCGATGACATCACCGGGGTGATCACCCGCAACATCACCGAATGCACGCACCTGCTGGCGGTGGTTTCAGAGAAAACCGCTCTGTCGTGGTGGGTGCCGTTCGAAATCGGCGAAGCGACGATCAGCAACCGCCGGATCTGCTCGTTCCGCACCGGGCCGGCAAAGCTGCCGGAGTATCTGGACAAGTGGCCGAAGCTGAGCACGGCCAGTGATCTGAATTTCTTCATCGATGCCTATCGTGAAGAAGTATCGAGCAAGCGCTCGATGACGCTGGATTCGAGCAACGAATCCTTCAGCGGCACCTATAAGCGCAACGCCGATCTTTTCCATGAACAACTGAAGAACCGGATTCGGCGCGGTTTCTGAGGCCAATCGACAGCCACAAAAAAGCCGACATCACTGTCGGCTTTTTTGTCGCTCACTGCTTCGGCGCAGGGGCCGGTGCAGCGGCTGGCGGAGCTGTTGGCGCTGGCGCCGCAGTCCCCGGCACTGCCGGTTTCGGTGCGGCGTCGTCGAACAGGTTCAAGCGTTCGCGCAACTCGTGCGCCGGCACAGGTTGCTGATCCGCCGGCAGCGCGTTCGGATCGACCGGCGTCGCCGGAGCGGCGCCGTTCTGACCTTCGGCGGCTGGCTTGGCCGCGTCGGCACCTTGCGAACCTTCGATGGCGGCCTGGGCCTTTTTGGTCAGGACCACAATGTCGATGCGGCGGTTGACCGGGTTGAACGGGTTTTCCTTGTCGAACAGCGCCGACGAGGCGTAACCGACCACGCGCGCCACCTGCGAATCCGGATAGCTGCCTGCCACCAGCGCACGCCGCGCGGCGTTGGCACGGTTGGCCGAGAGTTCCCAGTTGCCGAAATCGCCGGTGCCGGTGTACGGCTTGGCGTCGGTGTGGCCGCTGATGCTGATCTTGTTCGGCACCGCTTTGATGGTGTCGGCCATGGCCAGCAGGATGTCTTCGAAGTACGGCTTCAGGCGTGCGGAACCTGAGTCGAACATCGGCCGGTTTTCCGCGTCCATGATCTGAATGCGCAAGCCGTTCGGGGTGATCTCGAACAGGATCTGATCCTTGAACTTCTGCAGCTGCGGGTTCTCGTCGACCTTGTTCTGCAGTTCTTGCAGCAACAGCTCCAGGCGTTCTTTCTCGACCTGCTCGGCCATGCCTTCGACCTGTTCGGTGTCGACCGTGACCTTGTCCGGTTGCGGCTGCGACTTCACCTCAGGGTTGAGGGTGTTTTCCGGCGCCAGGGTCGGCGTGCCGCCCAGATCAATGATGTACGGCGTGCCACTTTCGGAGAAGCCGACCGGGTCCTTGAAGTAACCGGCGATGGCGATCTTTTGCTCAGGCGTTGCGGTGGACAGCAGCCACAACACCAGGAAGAACGCCATCATCGCCGTGGCGAAGTCGGCGAAGGCGATTTTCCACGCCCCGCCGTGGTGCCCACCGGCTATGCGCTTGACGCGCTTGATGATTATCGGCTGATTATTTTCCATGGCTTAGCGACCGCGAACGGCTTGTTCCAGCTCGGCAAAGCTTGGACGGTGCGCCGGGTACAGAACCTTGCGCCCGAACTCCACGGCCAGCGATGGCGGCATGCCGGAAGCCGACGCCACCAGCGAGGCCTTGATGGCTTCGTAGACGTTCAGTTCTTCCTTGGCATCGTGCGCCAGGGAATGCGCCAACGGCCCGAAGAAGCCGTAGGCCGCGAGAATACCGAAGAAGGTACCGACCAGTGCCGCACCCACGTGCAGACCGATGGATTTCTGATCGCCTTCACCCAGCGACGCCATGGTCACCACGATACCCAGTACCGCCGCGACGATACCGAAACCGGGCATGGCGTCGGCGATGCCGTTCACCGCATGGGACGGGTGCTCGAGGTCTTCCTTGAGGCTGTAGAGTTCCATGTCGAACAGGCCTTCCAGCTCATGCGGAGCCATGTTGCCGGAGGACATGATGCGCAGGTAGTCGCAGATGAACGCGGTCATGCGTTCGTCTTTGAGCACGGCCGGGTACTTGGCGAAGATCGGGCTCGCGGCAGCGTCTTCGATGTCGCCTTCGATGGCCATCATGCCTTCGCGGCGGCTCTTGTTGAGGATCTCGTAAATCAGGCCGAGCACTTCCAGATAGAACGTGTGGCTGAAGCGCGAACTGAACATGCTCAGGGATTTCTTGAGCACGTGCATCGTCATGTAACCGGGGTTGGCCTGGAGGAATGCACCGAGGGCCGCACCACCGATGATCATCACCTCGAAGGGCTGGATCAGGGCGGCAATTTTGCCGTGGGAGAGCACGTATCCGCCGAGCACGCTCGCGAATACGACGATGATGCCGATAATTTTAGCCATAGGTAGAAAGTACTTATTTAAGTCGGGTTCAAGGTCATATTCGGAAGTTAAAAAATCTCTTCTTCTACTTATCGGCAAAACTGCGCCAGACTATAGCCAGTTCAGGCGAAAAGCCAATTTAGCCCATGCCGGGCGCGTCTACAGTCAGTGAAGATCTCGTCCAGACATGGCTAATGAAACGAACGTCCCACACGCAAAACCGACCACGCTCGAGGGCTGGGTCAAACTGCTCGATGGCGTGCGCCTGCCCGTGCCGCAAGAGGCGCACGACAAGGTTTGCCGGGCGATCCGCGACAACCGCAGCTCGTTGCGCGATATCGCCGACCTGATGCAGGACAGTCCGGCGCTGGCCTTGAGCATCATCCGTGAGGCAAATCGTCACACCCACGGCACCATGGCCGCTCCGGCGGAAAATCTCGAGGTGGCGATCAACCGTCTGGGCCTGGCGCGTACCGAAGAATTGCTCGCACGTCTGCCCGTCGAACCGCAGATGCAGATACCCAAGGCCTTGCGCCAACTGCAGATGATCAGCCAGCACGCGACACAACAGGCCAACGGTTTTTTTGCCAGTCGCCTGGCGCGCCTGTGGCAGGACATTCACTGGGGCAGCCTGTTGTTTCTGTCGCCGTTATGGCCGCTGGCGCTGACGTTTCCCGAATTGCTCGAAGAGTGGGAGCTGCGGGTTATCCACAAGGGCGAATCGGCGCGCACGGTCGAGAAGCAACTGTTTGGCGTGCGCCTGCTGAAGATCGCCGAAGCGCTGGTACAAGTCTGGCACCTGCCGATCTGGGTGCAGCAGGGTTATAAACTGCTGCTCAGCGAACAGCGCGAACTGGTGAAAGTTCTGCGCATCGCCCGCGACAGCGAACATCCGTTGCGCCAGCAGAATCGCCTCGACGACGATCCGACCCTGCGCCGCTGGCTCAACCAGCCGGCCAACACCGTGTTGCTGGCCAACGGCCTGGCGCTGTCGGCACAACAGGCCTGGGACAGTCCGCACAGCGAGCGCTGGCAGTACCTGACCAGCCTTTATCTGCAAATCTCGATGGACGAAGTGCAGCAGCAGTTGCACCAGCAAGCCGCCAACAGTGCGCGCCAGCATGCCATGCCCGATCTGTGGCACCCGGCCGTTTCATTATTATGGCCATGGGGCACCCATCGCTTGCCGGCCGGGATGCTGCCGGCGGCGGCGCCGAATGCCGAGGATCTGACTCAATGGCGCCGGCAATGCGCCGAACTGCTGGCCGAGCCGAGCCGCTTCACCAATGCCATGAGCCTGACCGTCGCCGCCCGTGATGCGCTGGTCGCCAGCGGCATGCGCCGGGTGATGATTCTGATGGCCGACCGCACGCAATCGAATCTGCGAGTGAACCAGACCTTCGGTTTGCCGAAGGAAGCCGCCGCGCTGAACTTTGTCGTCAGTCAGAGCAAAGTCTTGCAGCGCCTGCTCGCACAACAGGCACAGGTGCGGATCAACCCCGAGAACAACGCACAATTTTCCGCATTGTTGCCGCCGGGCCTGCGTGCGCTGTTCCGTGGCGAGCATCTGTTCCTGCGTTCGCTGGTCAATAACGGCCGGGTGATCATGATCGTCGTCGCCGACCAGGGCGGTGGGCCGTTCGCCGACATCAGCGTGCAAGCCTTTGGCAAGACCGCACAGTGCATCGAAAAGGCCCTGCACAGCTTTAGCAGCCGTGGTCGATGAGGCTGCGCTACAATCCCCCCCTTTGTGCTCTGGAGACCTCACATGTCTGACTTCTCTGGCTTGCCGCTCGTCATCGAACCGAGCGACCTGCTCCCTCGGCTGGATGCCAGCGAACTGATTCTGGTGGACCTGACCAGTGCCGCCCGCTATACCGAGGGCCATCTGCCCGGCGCACGTTTTGTCGACCCCAAGCGCACCCAGCTCGGCCAGCCGCCGGCGCCGGGGCTGCTGCCGGCCAAAGCGGATCTGGAAGCGTTGTTCGGTGAGTTGGGCCATCGTCCAGACGCGGTCTACGTGGTCTATGACGACGAGGGCGGTGGCTGGGCCGGGCGTTTCATCTGGCTGCTCGACGTGATCGGTCACGACAAATACCACTACCTTGACGGCGGTCTGCCGGCGTGGCTGGAAGCCGGCATGCCGATGTCGATCCAGGTTCCGCCTGCGGTGGGCGGCCCGGTGGCGCTGACCCTGCATGACGAGCCGACGGCAACCCGCGAATACCTGCAAAGCCGTCTCGGCGCCGCCGATCTGGCGATCTGGGACGCACGCGGGCCGCTGGAATATTCCGGTGAGAAAGTGCTGGCCGCCAAGGGTGGACACATCCCCGGCGCGGTGAACTTCGAGTGGACCGCCGGCATGGACAAGGCGCGTCAATTGCGGATTCGCACGGACATGCCGCAGATCCTCGAAGACCTCGGGATCACCAAGGACAAAGAAATCATTACCCACTGCCAGACCCATCACCGGTCGGGCTTCACTTATCTGGTGGCCAAGTCCCTCGGTTATCCGCGGGTCAAGGGCTACGCCGGTTCCTGGGGCGAATGGGGCAACCACCCTGATACGCCTGTCGAGATTCAAGGTTCTAAGGACAACTAATGAAAGAGCGTCTGTTTATCCTCAGTCAGTACCTGCTGCCTCATCACCTGCTGTCGCGCCTGGCCGGCTGCGTCGCCGAGTGCCGCGTGCGCTGGTTCAAGAATGCCTTCACCCAGTGGTTCGCCAAGCGTTATCAGGTGGACATGTCGCAAGCACTGGTCGAAGACCTGACCGCCTACGAGCACTTCAACGCGTTCTTCACCCGTGCCCTGAAAGACGGCGCGCGGCCACTGGACCAGACTCCGGGCGCGATCCTCAGCCCGGCCGACGGTGCGGTCAGCCAGCTCGGCCCGATCGAACACGGTCGGGTGTTCCAGGCCAAGGGCCACAGCTTCAGCGTGCTGGAACTGCTGGGGGGTGACACGGCGAATGCCGCGCCGTTCATGGGCGGCGACTTCGCCACCATTTACCTGTCGCCGAAGGATTACCACCGCGTGCACATGCCGCTGGCCGGCACCCTGCGCGAGATGGTCTACATCCCGGGCCGGATCTTCTCGGTCAACCAGACCACTGCGGAAAACGTTCCGGAGCTGTTCGCCCGCAACGAGCGTGTAGCATGCATTTTCGACACCGAACGCGGGCCGATGGCCGTGGTGCTGGTCGGCGCGATGATCGTCGCTTCGATCGAAACCGTGTGGGCCGGTCTGGTCACCCCACCGAAGCGCGAACTGAAAACCTTCCGCTACGACGAAGCCGCCCGTGCGCCGATTCATCTGGAAAAAGGTGCGGAACTGGGGCGCTTCAAACTGGGTTCGACGGCGATCGTGCTGTTTGGCCCGGATCAAGTGAAATGGGCTGAAGAACTGGTGGCGGGTTCGCCAGTGCAAATGGGCCAGGCCCTGGCCCTGCCGACGGCCTGAGCCGGCTGATCCGCCCTTTCACACGTCTGTGAAGGGGCGGACACGACCTGGGAGGCGCCGTTACTCTATCTGCCCACGGAAGCCGATCGGCCCTTCGTTGGCGTAGGTATTGGTGCCACTGAGGTTTTTCCCTCCATCGCTGGAAGTGACGCTCAACGCGACAACGTTCTGATTGTCCCGGCCACCGATCACCCACTTGCCGCCCGGATGCCATGGGGCATCATTGCCACCCCACTGGTTCTCGACGTTGTATTGATTTTGACCGGTGCGCTGCGCCTTGAAGCCAATCGGGCCTTCGCCGGCGTAAGTCATGGTGCCGGTGAAGCTTTTGCCACCATCGCCCGACTTGATCTCGATGGCGACGACTTGCTGGTTGTCCCGCCCGCCCAGCACCCAGGTTCCACCCGGATGCCACGGTGCCGAACTACCGCCCCATTGATTTGCCACTGCATATTTAGACATGAACCTCATCTCCTTGAAGTTTCGGGAGACCTGCCCGAGGTTGACGGCAGGCCGTGCAACCGTGCGTTTCCGATCGCACGTCTGAGAGACTAGTAGGGCTTGTTGAATGGCATCCGGCCAGCAGACCAGCGGTCAAAAAGCCTGACGCCATCCGGCGAAACAGACCACAGCTGCTAGAGTTCTTGGTGTTGCCAATTTCGCCGCTGGAGCCAGTCACGGCATGAGTGAGTCACGCCCCCAACCCTCCCTGCGCGCCCCGATCCCGACGCAAACGCGCCTGTCGTTCTGTGAAGCCACCCCGCGCGACCTCAAGCGCTGGATCGCCGGCCTGCCCAAGGCCAACATCGGCGAAACCGCCCGCCAGTTGTATCAAGGCCTGGGCGAACTCAACCAATTGCTCACCCCTAGTGACAATCGCCTGCAACTCCTCGAACTGCTGCGCCCTGAGGTTTACTTCGTCTGCCAGCATCTGGAGCGGCATTTCCTGCATCAGGCGATCATGCTCGATGACCGTTCGCGCAAGATCAGCAACCTGTGTCAGGCGCTGCAAAGTCATCTGGCTATCGGCTACAAGCAGATCGTTCTGCGCATTGTCCCCAAGTATCACAAGGATCGTGCGGCGCTGGTCAGTCAGGCCCTGCAACGGGCCGCGCATGCGCTCAAGGGGCAACTGCTGCGGGCGACGCAGCTGTACAGCCCGCCGCCGGAACATCTGTGGTTCGAGCTGCATCAGTTGTATCGCTGCGCTTGCGCCTTGCAGTTGCAACAGCGTCGGGTGCATGACGATCTGGCGAGCCTGAGCAGCGAACTGAGCCTGGAACAGACCTACATCGCCGCCCTGCTGCTGGGCAGCGCCCGTTGCAATCAACTGCGGCAGAACCAGATCGCCCGGCTGGCCGAAGTGCTGGAGCCGTGGAGTGCCCTGCTCAAGCTGCATCCCGGCAGCCCGCAGGATGGACTGTTCGCCATCAGCGCTGAACTGGACGCTGGCCCGCGCTACCGCAGCATGTTTCGCAAAGAACAACAGGGCGCATTGCTGGGCTTCGATCCGCAACCGCTGGTGAACATGATCGAAGCGCATTTACTGCAGCAGGAGACGTCGACGCCGCTACCGGTCCCGGCAGGACTGAGCCTCGATACCCTGCAACATTTGCACGCCAGTTGGGGACAGGCCGCCGAGCGCAGTTTTCAGCGCACCGCCGGTCAAGGCAGCCTGACCGTGTGCGTCGGCATGAGCGCCCTGCACTTTTACCTGGGCGGCGAACGCAGCTTCAGCGAACTGCTGAAACATCCCGGTGCTCGCGCGGCCAATTTCAGTCGCGTCGTGGTCCAGGGCGAAAAGGACAGCTGGAGCCAGGCCTTCGACGCCGCACCGCTGGGCGCGACTGAAGAGTTGCTGCCGTACGAAGAAATCCAGTACGACCATCTGGGCGAAGACGAGAGCAACACCGACAGCCCTCCACACTATCCGACCTACAGTTTGCCGGTGATCAACCACAGTCCCGGCGGCTATTGTCTGGTGTGGCCGAGTGAAGTGCCCGCCGAATTGCAGGCCGGGGAAATGCTCGGAATTCAGGACAGTGCGAATCAGGGCTGGAGCATTGCGGTGGTGCGCTGGATTCGTCAGGTGCGCGGCAGCGGGCCGCAAATGGGCATAGAACTGGTCGCACCACACGCCGAACCTTGCGGTTTGCAACTGGTGCGCTCGCGAGATGATCACAGTCAGTATTTGCGCGGTCTGCTGCTACCGGAGATCAGCGCCATCGACCTGCCCGCGACCTTGCTCGCCCCGCGCCTGCCGTTTCAGGAAGGCAATAAAGTGCTGATCAACACCCACGGCGAAGAACACCGCGCCGGGCTGGATCGACGGGTGGCGAGTACGCACAGTTTCAATCAGTTTGCCTATCGCTCGCTGGAGGCCGCGCAGAATGGCGGGGGCGAGGAGGATTTCGATTCGTTGTGGAAATCGCTTTAGATCGGGTTGAGCCCTTCGCGAGCAAGCCCGCTCCCACAGGAGACCGAGTTCAATGTGGGAGCGGGCTTGCTCGCGAAAGGGCCCGCTCAGACTACAGAGATATCAGAGCTGCCCGTCGCGATCGCGAAAGCCCAGCAGATACAGCACGCCATCCAGTCCCAAGGTCGAAATCGCCTGCTTCGCCGACTGTTTGACCAGCGGCTTGGCGCGGAACGCCACACCCAGCCCGGCAATCGCCAGCATTGGCAGGTCATTCGCGCCGTCGCCCACAGCGATGGTCTGCTCCAGACGCAAGCCTTCCTTGTGCGCCAGTTCCTTCAGCAGATCCGCTTTACGCTGCGCATCAACGATCGGCTCGATGGCCACGCCGGTGCACTTGCCGTCGACCACTTCCAGTTCGTTGGCGAACACGTAGTCGATGCCGAGTTTGGCCTGCAGCTGTTTGGCGAAGTAAGTGAAGCCGCCAGACAGGATCGCGGTCTTGTAGCCCAGACGCTTGAGTTCGGCGAACAGGGTTTCCGCGCCTTCGGTCAGGCGCAGCGAAGCGCCGATCGAGTCCAGCACGCTGACATCCAGGCCCTTGAGCAGCGCCAGGCGCTCTTTGAAGCTGGCGCGGAAGTCCAGTTCGCCGGCCATCGCGCGCTCGGTGATGGCCGAGACCTGCTCACCGACACCGGCGGCCTTGGCCAGTTCGTCGATGACTTCAGCTTCGATCAGCGTCGAGTCCATGTCGAACACCGCCAGACGCCGGTTGCGGCGGAACAGCGAATCTTCCTGGAAGGCGATGTCGACGTTCAGCTCCTGCGCGACGCTGAGGAATTCGGCACGCAGCGCCTGCGGATCAGCCGCTTCGCCACGCACGGAAAACTCGATGCAGCCCTTGCCTTTGTCCGCCGGAGTGTCCAGCGGCATGCGACCCGACAGACGGTCGATATGGTCGATGTTCAGGCCATATTTGGCGGTGATCGAGCTGACCGCCTGCAATTGGCCGGCGGTCACTTTGCGGGTCAACAGGGTGACGATGTGGCGTTTCTTGCCCTGATTGCCCACCCACTGCTGGTAATCCTCTTCGGACACCGGGGTGAAGCGCACCTGCTGGTCGAGCTCGTAGCCCTTGAACAGGATGTCCTTGAGCACGGCTTTGCCTTGCTCGGAGTCGGGAATCTCGACCAGGATGCCGAACGACAGGGTGTCGTGGATCACCGCCTGACCGATGTCGAGAATGTTCACACCACCTTGTGCCAGAACGCCGGTAATGGCCGCAGTCAGACCCGGACGGTCGACTCCCGTGATGTTAATCAGGACGATTTCGCGCAACGCGCACCCCCGCAACTGGAAAAAAACCGCATTCTACCCACTTTCAGTGACCATCGGGCACCGCGAGCGCTTTGCCGGTCTAGGGCCTGTCGCTATACTGCGCGTCAACTTCACGGACAAAAGAGCCGAGCTCAGTGAACCGGCCCACGCCAGTTAAAACCGATAACTTCTTCCTGCTGATCTTCCGTGCACTGCGCCACCGCCGTGTGCCGATTGCATTGCGCATTGCCAGCCATAACGTGATCCTGGTCGCTCTGGCCCTGGTGATCTATGCCGGGGTGATGGGCCTGCAGTTCAAGCAGGCCATGCACGAGCAGGCCGATGCGCTGGGCGAAAGCCTGACCACGCAGACCGCCACCTCTGCCACTGAACTGTTGGTGTCCAACGACATCCTCAGCCTCAACGTGCTGCTCAACAACCTGACCAAGAACAAGCTGGTGGCCCACGCGGCTATCTATAGCGTGGACAACCGCATCCTCGCCGAATCCGGTCAGCGCCCCAAGCACAGCCTGCTGGGCGAAGCCGAGGGCATGTACGAGAGCAAGATCACCTTCCAGGACGTGACTGCCGGGCAACTGCGCATCAGCCTGGACATGGATCAGTTCCAGCAGCCGATGACCATCAGCCTGCAGAGCATGGGCATTCTCAGTGCGATCCTGCTGGCCTTGTCGCTGGCCCTGAGCCTGCGCATGGGGCGCTATCTATCGACGCCGTTGCTGCAATTGCGCGTCTGGCTGCGGCGCATCGACGAACACACGCCGGGCATAGATCGTCAGGACGAAATCGGCGATCTGGCGCGTCAGCTGCACGCCAACTACGCTCCGGAGCCTGCGCCTGAACCCGAGCCAGAGCCGGAACCCGAGTTCGAGGAAGAGGATGAGCCAGAGTTCGAAGTGCGCAACCTGCGTGACCCGAGCTTTGACGAAACCCGCCCGATGGCCGCGCAAAAACCGGCGCCGCGCCACGTGGTCAGCACCGTTGAAGACGATGATGACGACGAAGATCCGTTTGCCGATCTGCGCGACGAGTCGCTGACCGAAGCTGTTCCGGCGCCGCGTAAAGCGACACCAAGCGTGCCGCAGCACAGCGCGGTGCTGGCGATCCAGCTGGGTTCGCAAGAGCAACTGCGGCGCCTGCCGCGTGCCCGTCTGGAAGAGTTGCTGGAGCGCTATCGCGATTGTCTCGATCAGGCCGCTTCGTTGTATCAGGGCGAAATCGAAACCCTGAACGATGGCAGCACACTGATGCTGTTCCACACCGAAGACAGCGGTGACGATTACCTGACCAACGCGATCTGCTGCGGCGAGTTGCTGCGGGCGCTGGGCCATCAGTTGCAGATCGAAGTCGCCGACAGCGGCATCACCCTGCAATTGCAACTGGGCCTGACCCTGGGCGACGAGTTGTTCGGCCTGAGCCAGATCGACCTGCTGCTGACCGATTCGGCTCAGGATGCGCTGGCCCTGTCGCAACACAGTCGCAACCTGCTGCTGGTCGAGCGCAAGATCGGTGACGATGCGCTGATTCGCCAGCGTGCGCGGATCCGTCCGATCGCCAGCCCTGAGGGGGCCTGCTGTGTCGAGCGGTTGATGGAGCCTTATCCGTCGATGCTCGAGCGACAACTGGCGCGGATGCATGAGCGCCGGGCGTAAGCCTTAGGCCAGATGCACAGAAGCCCGCAGACAAGTGATTGTCTGCGGGCTTTTTTGTTGCCTGTACCGGCCCTTTCGCGAGCAAGCTCGCTCCCACAGTGGACGGTGGCTGCCACAGACCTTGTGAACACCTTCAAGACCTGTGGGAGCGAGCTTGCTCGCGAAGAGGCCCGCACTGACGGCAAAGATTTCCAGCCCCCAGACACACCAAAGCCCGCACAAGGCGGGCTCTGGTTTGACGCTGATTCAGACTTAGAAGCGGAACACTTCCATATCCGTGCGAATCGGCGAAGCCATCGGAATCTTCGGCTGCTTCTCTGCATCCGCCGCCGGCGCTGCCGGTTTAGGCGCTGCCTTACGCGGTGCTTCGGCCACCGGAGGCTGGTTGGCCAATGGCTTGAGCGCCACCGACAACTGCTCGGCCAGACGCTGCAGCAGAATCCCCTGCGCCTGCACCTGCGAAGCCGTGGTACCGGCATGCAGCTCCTGCAGATGAACGATGCGGTTATCGCGCACCTGACCACGACGGTCGATCAGACGCCATTGTGCATCGAGGATCGCCGGTTGCTTCTCACCGGAGTCCAGACGCGTGATGGTCAGCAATACCTGCACATCCGGGGCAAATCCCAGTGTGGCCGGTGCCAGTACCACACGCTGGCTGTCCAGATGACCGGCCACCTGACGCATCAGCAATTGATCGATATCCGACGAAAGGCTGCCCGCCCAGCGACCGTCGGTCGAGGCTTGCAGGCTGCCGTCCGGTTGACGTTGCAGCAAAGTTTCACGTTGCAGGTAATCAGCAATGACTACCGGACCCAACAAAACCGCCATGCCTGTGCTTTGCGCAGGCTGAGCCGGACTTCCGCTGTCCAGCTGATACAGCGACACCGGCTGGTGAACGCTGCAACCCGCCAGGCCCAAAACGCCGGCGAGCAGGAAAATAAGGGGGCGCAGAGCAGTCATCATCCCGTCCAGGTGGCCGCCACAAGGCTGACCACAGTGAAAATACTCAATAAATATGAAGAACGCTCGGCCACGCCGGCGCTTGGAAAGGCCATATCATCCGTGAATATGCGTTCCGACTCCAGCGCCAAAGCGTCGATCTACGCGTTAAATCGTAGATCGACGCCTCTAGATGGGCGTTTTCGCCTAATTGAGGTTTTCGACGAGCAGTGCATCGACCCGCTGGAAGCCACGTGGAAGCTTGTTGCCACGCCGTCCACGCTCACCTTTGTAGTGTTCGAGGTCTTCAGCTTTCAGTTTATACGGACGTTTGCCTGCTTGCAGGATCAACGTTGCACCCGCGGGAATCACAGCAATGTCCGTGACAAACTCTTCACGGCTGGCGACACGGTCACCCGGTACACCGATGATCTTGTTGCCCTTGCCCTTCGCCAGCTGCGGCAAATCGCTGATATTGAAGACCAGCATCCGCCCCTCGCTTGTCACGGCGGCAAGCAAGTCATTCTCGCGATCAGTCACCGGACGCGGCGCGATCACCTTGGCGTTGTTCGGCAAGCTCAACAGGGCTTTACCGGCCTTGTTCTTGGCTTGCAGGTCTTCGCCCTTGACCACGAAACCGTAACCGGCGTCGGAGGCGATCACGTACAGCGCATCGTCTTCCGGCATCAGCACGCACTCGAAGGTCGCACCCGGTGGCGGGGTCAGACGGCCGGTCAACGGTTCGCCCTGGCCACGCGCCGACGGCAAGGTGTGGGCGGCGACCGAATAGCTGCGGCCAGTGGAGTCAATTACCACGGCAGACTGGTTGGAACGTCCCGCCGCCGAGGTCTTGAAGCCGTCACCCGCCTTGTACGACAGGCCGGTGGCATCGATGTCATGGCCTTTGGCCGAACGGATCCAGCCTTTTTCCGACAGCACGACGGTAACTTTCTCGTTCGGCAGCAGATCGTGTTCGGTCAGCGCTTTCGCTTCAGCACGTTCGACGATCGGCGAACGACGGTCATCGCCATAGGTTTCAGCGTCTTTGAGCAGCTCGGTGCGCACCAGCTTCTTCAGCTTGGCTTCGCTGCCCAGCAGGGCTTGCAGCTTGGCCTGTTCCTTGAGCAGTTCGTCTTGCTCGTCGCGCAGCTTCATCTCTTCCAGACGCGCCAACTGCCGCAGGCGGGTGTCGAGGATGTAGTCGGCCTGGATCTCGCTGAGGGCAAATCGCTCGATCAGCTTGGCTTTCGGGTGCTCCTCGGTGCGGATGATGTGGATCACTTCATCCAGGTTGAGGTAGGCGATCAGCAAACCGTCCAACAGGTGCAGGCGACGCTCGACCTTGTCGAGGCGGAATTGCAGGCGGCGGCGCACGGTCAGCACGCGGAACTCCAGCCATTCGACCAGCAATGCACGCAGGTTCTTCAGCTGCGGCTTGCCATCCAGACCGATGATGTTGACGTTGACCCGGTAGGTCGACTCCAGCTCGGTGCTGGCGAACAGGTGCTGCATCAGCGCTTCGTGATCGACGCGACTGTTGACCGGAATGATCACGATGCGGCACGGGTTTTCGTGGTCGGATTCATCACGCAGGTCAGCGATCTGCGGTGCTTTCGACGGCTTGGCCTGCATCAGCGCGGCGATCTGCTCCAGCACTTTGGCCCCGGAGACCTGGTGCGGCAGCGCGGTGACGATGATGTCGCCGTCCTCGACGTGGTACACGGCGCGCATGCGTACCGAGCCCTTGCCGGTTTCGTACATTTTCAGCAGGTCGGCGCGCGGCGTGATGATTTCCGCTTCGGTCGGATAGTCCGGGCCTTGAATGTGTTCGCAGAGCTGTTCGACCGTGGCTTTCGGCTCATCGATCAGGCGCACACAAGCGGTGGCGACTTCGCGCAGGTTGTGCGGCGGCACGTCGGTGGCCATACCGACAGCGATGCCGGTGGTGCCGTTGAGCAGGATGTTCGGCAAACGTGCCGGCAACACCAGCGGTTCCTGCAGGGTGCCGTCGAAATTCGGGCCCCAGTCAGCGGTGCCCTGGCCCAGTTCGCTGAGCAGCACTTCGGAATAGCGCGACAGGCGTGCTTCGGTGTAACGCATGGCGGCGAAGGACTTCGGATCGTCCGGCGCACCCCAGTTGCCCTGGCCGTCGACCAGCGTGTAGCGATAGCTGAACGGCTGGGCCATCAACACCAT
The DNA here is from genome assembly GCF_004683905.1 of Pseudomonas fluorescens. NCBI lineage: Bacteria > Pseudomonadati > Pseudomonadota > Gammaproteobacteria > Pseudomonadales > Pseudomonadaceae > Pseudomonas > Pseudomonas fluorescens. The sequence continues at coordinate 581,495 of NZ_CP038438.1, read as the reverse complement.
CGCTTCGTAACACGCCGAATCGCCGTGCGGATGGAACTTGCCGAGCACGTCACCGACGGTACGCGCCGATTTCTTGTGCTTGGAATCGGCGTCCAGCCCCAGCTCGCTCATCGCATAAATGATGCGCCGCTGTACCGGTTTCAGGCCGTCGCCGATATGCGGCAGAGCACGGTCCATGATCACGTACATGGAGTAGTTGAGGTAGGCATTTTCGGTGAAGTCAGCCAGCGATCGGCGTTCTACGCCGTCTAAGCTGTCTGCAAGGATGTCGCTCATGCGGGCCTCATCGGTTCGTTGTCTGGCGCAGCAGCATGGTGCCGCCGCGCTGGGTAAATTCAAGTTTGTTCAGGGCGCTCATGCCGAGCAGCACCTGATCGCCATGCAGACCTGGCGCCACCAGCGCGCGGACGTCCCGCAGCACGATGTCGCCCAGTTGCAGGCGGTCGATCTTTGTCCGGTAGCCTTGGCTCAGGCCGTTGGCCGTGCTCAGGGTCACGCCGAAACCTTCTTCCAGCTTTAACCGTTTGGCCAGATCCGCCGGGATCGCCACATCGGTCGCGCCGGTGTCGAGCATGAACTCCACCGGCTCACCGTTGATCTGGCCGCTGGCGACAAAATGCCCTTGGGCGTTGCCGGCCAGCTTCACTTCGATCACGCCACCGTGCTGCTCGGACGTGACCACCACGTTCGGATTCTGCTGACGTTCTTCCCACTGGCCGAAAAACCGCGTGGCCAGAAACAGCCCCGCGCACCAGGCCAGAATCATCAACACCCGGCCGGCGCGTTTGCCCGGCGGTTGCTGACTCACGGCTTGGCGCTCCAGCCACCTTCAGGCGCGGCGAAGCGCCAGACGATCGGTCGAACCTCTCCGTCGGCGCGGGGGCCGAAATTATTGTCGACGCCGACCCACGCACCCTCAGCGTCAACGATCAATGCCTCTTCCAACCCGAAGTTTTGCGAGTAACGGCGGTTGGCCTGCAACAGTTCAGCGGCGTACGACCAGCAGCGCTCGACCTTGGCAGTCTGCGCATCGCGCCGACAAATCTGGAAGGCGTTGCGTTCAAGGGTAAACAATTTGCCGTTGAACAACGAAAGGTCGGAAAAGTCGCGGTCGACCGCTTTGGCGTGCGGGAACTGCGGCGGCTGCATCTCCTTGCCGCCCTCGCTGAGCAGCACGCAACGACCGTCGCAATCCCACACCGTCTGCTGACGCTTGATCAGCAGCAAGCCGCGGTTTTGCCGTTCGCCGGCCAGCCACATCTGATCGCCCGCCGGGTTGATCGCCAGACCTTCGAAGATCGCATTGAAATGCAGGAGCATGCCACTGGCCCGCGCTTCGCGAACCATCATCGGCGAAATCTTCAGCCAGTTGACCGGGCCGCTGACGGGCACCTGCAAGACCGCCGCGTGGCCCTCGCTGACAATGTAGCGATTGCCGGCGCTGTCGCAGCTGATGCCTTCGAAATCGAGGTCGCCACCGCGAACGAACGACGCGGCCCAATTGCGCGAGCGCAATCCCCACGGCAAACCGGTCTCCGGCACCAGCGGCACGTCGATGTGCAAGGCTTCGGCCTGCCAGACCTGATCGGCGGTATTGAGCCGATAGATCTGATCGTCATCGCGGTCCGACACCGTCCACAACTCGCTGCCACACATGGCCAGTCCCGACAGGTTGCCGCCACGCATGCCTTCGACCGGATGTTCCGAGAGCACGCGCAACTCCTGCAGCGGCTCCGCCGACACGCCCATCGCACTCAGCAGCAATGCACCCGCCAAGGCCCAGCCAAACCGCATCAGGCCAGCACCTCGGCAAGGTTGCCCTTGGATTCGAGCCAGGTCTTGCGGTCACCGGCGCGTTTCTTCGCCAGCAACATGTCCATCATTTCCGAGGTTTCGGCAAAATCATCGCCCAGCGTCAACTGCACCAGGCGCCGGGTGTTCGGGTCCATGGTGGTTTCACGCAGTTGCGGCGGGTTCATTTCACCCAGACCTTTGAATCGGGTGACCTGCGGTTTGCCGCGTTTCTTCTCGGCCACCAGACGATCGAGAATCCCGTCGCGCTCGGCTTCGTCGAGGGCGTAGTAGATCTCTTTGCCGAGATCGATGCGGTACAGCGGCGGCATCGCCACGTAGACGTGACCGGCGTCCACCAGCGGGCGGAAATGCTGGACGAACAACGCGCACAGCAGCGTCGCGATGTGCAGACCGTCGGAGTCGGCGTCGGCGAGGATGCAGATTTTGCCGTAGCGCAGCTGACTCATGTCTGCCGCACCCGGATCGACCCCGATGGCCACGGCGATGTTGTGCACTTCCTGGCTGGCCAGCACTTCGCTGCCATCGACTTCCCAGGTGTTGAGGATCTTGCCGCGCAACGGCAGGATCGCCTGGAATTCCTTGTCCCGCGCTTGCTTGGCGGAACCGCCGGCGGAATCACCTTCGACCAGGAACAGCTCGGAACGCATCGGATCCTGACCCGCGCAGTCAGCCAGTTTGCCCGGCAACGCCGGCCCCTGGGTGACGCGTTTGCGCTCGACTTTCTTGCTTGCTTTCAGGCGGCGACCGGCGTTGTTGATCGCCAGTTCGGCCAGCGCCAGACCGGTTTCCGGGTTGGCGTTGAGCCACAGGCTGAATGCATCTTTCACGACGCCGGAAACGAATGCCGCCGCTTCACGGGACGACAAGCGCTCTTTGGTCTGGCCAGAGAATTGCGGCTCCTGCATCTTCATCGACAGCACGAAAGCGATGCGCTCCCAGACGTCTTCCGGCGCCAGCTTCACCCCGCGCGGCAGCAGGCTGCGGAATTCGCAGAACTCGCGCATCGCATCCAGCAGGCCCTGACGCAAACCGTTGACATGGGTCCCGCCCTGCGCCGTCGGGATCAGGTTGACGTAGCTTTCCTGCACCGCGTCGCCACCTTCCGGCAGCCACAGCAGCGCCCAGTCCACCGCTTCTTTATTACCGGCGAGGCTGCCGCAGAATGGCTCGTCCGGCAGGCGTTCGAATTCGCTGACCGCGTCCACCAGATAGGAGCGCAGGCCGTCTTCGTAATGCCATTCGACTTTCTCGCCGGTGCCCTTGTCTTCGAAGCTGACCAGCAGCCCCGGGCACAGCACAGCCTTGGCCTTGAGCACGTGCTTGAGGCGGCTGATGGAGAATTTCGGTGAATCAAAATATTTCGGATCCGGCGCGAAGTACACGCTGGTGCCGGTGTTGCGCTTGCCAACGGTGCCGACGATTTCCAGCTCGGTGGCCTTGAAGCCATCCTTGAAGGTCATCTGGTATTCGTTGCCGTCACGCTTCACGCGCACCCGGACTTCGGTCGACAAGGCGTTGACCACGGAAATACCCACCCCGTGCAGACCGCCGGAGAACTGGTAGTTCTTGTTGGAAAACTTGCCGCCCGCATGCAGCTTGGTGAGGATCAGCTCGACACCCGATACGCCCTCTTCCGGGTGAATGTCGACCGGCATGCCGCGACCGTCGTCGCTGACTTCCAGCGAGTGATCGGCGTGCAGAATGACCTGCACCGATTTGGCGTGGCCGGCCAGGGCTTCGTCGACACTGTTGTCGATGACTTCCTGGGCGAGGTGGTTCGGCCGACTGGTGTCGGTGTACATGCCGGGGCGTTTGCGCACCGGGTCGAGGCCCGAGAGGACTTCGATGGCGTCGGCGTTATAAGAGCTAGCGCTGGGAGTGGCCATAGGGTCTCGTCGTCAGTGATTCAATGAAAAAGGGGCAAGACTTCACAGTGCGGTGAAATCGATTGCCTGATACAAATCGGCGCCAATGCCGGCAAAACTCAACAACGCCGGTAATTGTTCGGCAAAACCCTGGTAACCATGGTCGCCGCCGGCCTGAATGCGCAAGGCGCAGGCCCGGTAATGCTGCTGGGCGAGGCGATAATCCAGTGTTTCATCGCCGGTCTGCAACCACACCTGATAACGCTGTGCATCCACGGGTGCCGGCACTTCCAGCTCGGCCAGGGCCGTCACATGGTCGTGGGTCAATTCCCAGGTCTCATCGGTATACAGGTTTTTCTGTGTGCCCAGGTAGCCGTCGAACATCCGGTGCGGGCTGACCGCCGGGTTGACCAGCAGGGCTTTCAAGCCGTGGCGCTCAGCCAGGTGAGTCGCATAGTAGCCGCCGAGTGAGCTTCCCACCAGCAACGGCCGGCCCAGCTCGGCAATCGCCCGCTGCAACTGACCGATGGCTTCACGCGGGTGGTGATGCAGCGCCGGGACACGCAATTGGTCGCTCAAACCCAGCCGTTCCATCACCTCGACCAGCTGACAGGCCTTTTTCGAGGCCGGCGCGCTGTTGAAACCGTGGATATAGAGGATCGAACCGGACATTTGAGCTCCCTGGGTGTCGGCGAAAGATAGCGGAGTTTACAGGGAGAAAGCCCCTCACCCTAGCCCTCTCCCGGAGGGAAAGGGACTGAATGGGGGATATTCAAGAGCTACACCGACTTGAGCGAGTTTCAGCGAATCCATAATCGACACATTCTTTCAGGTCGATGGATAACGCCAGACACCTCGGTCAGCTCCCTCTCCCTCCGGGAGAGGGCTGGGGTGAGGGGCTCTTGATCGAAATCAGTAGCCTTCGGAGCCGTAATCGACGGTGAATTGGAAGTCGGTAACGCGCTCGACACCGGTTTCCAGCCGCCCGTCCGGCAACAGCCGCAACCAGCGATAGCCCGGCGCCTGTTCGCCGACCTTGAAGTCGTGACTGCCGGGCTCGAACTGAATGCAGGTCGATGGCGAGGCCATCAGCCGTACGCCGTTGCGTTCGCGGTCGATCTCCTGATGCACATGCCCCCACAGCACCGCGCGAGCCTGAGGAAAACGATCGAGCACGTCGAAGAATGCTTCGGGATTGCGCAAGCCGATCGGCTCCGCCCAGGCACAACCTACTGGTACCGGATGATGGTGGAAACACACCAGATGATGGCGCTCCGGCGCTTCGCTCAGCGAGCGCGCCAGCAGTTGCAACTGATCATCCTGCAGATAACCCGGCACCGAACCCGGCACCGCCGAGTCGAGCAAGGTCACGCGCCAGTTGCCGACATCGACCACTGACTCCAGCAATGCACTTTGCACCGCGGCCTGAGCCATGATTTGCGGCTCATCGTGATTGCCGGGAATCCAGCGCGCCGGCGCATCGATCTGCGCCGTCATCTCACGAAACTGCTGATACGACTCCAGAGTGCCATCCTGGGAAAGATCACCCGTGGCCAGAATCAAGTCGATCCGAAGTTGCTGCCTGAGCACCAGTTCGATGACCTTTTGCAGGCTCTCGCGGGTGTTCATGCCCAGCAGTGTGCCGTCCGCCTCGGCGAACAGATGACTGTCGGATAACTGCACCAGCAACGCCGGATCGGCGGTGGTCAATGTGGATACGCTCGGCAAGGCGTTCTCCCAGGGCAAAAGCACGGAATCGGTTGAGTGCCGCAATTATGCTGGGGGATGACGCAAAGGGGAAACCGGCGAACCGGACGCAGTTCACAACTAGCGTACGACTTCGTACTCGTGCCCCAGGGCCAGACAATGGCTCAGCCATTCCCCGAGGAACAGATTGAGCTGGGCCTTTTCATCCGGCTGATGCATCGCGGCGTTCGGGTAAGGATAGATGCCGCGAAAGCGTCGTGCATGTTCGGCGCTGATCACCTCGGCCATGCGCGCGTCGTGATAGACCTGCACTTCCAGTTGCGGCACCGGCAGCCACGGCAAACTGTGTTCCTGACGCACCTGCAAAGTGGTGGTGTAGGGGCAAGTCTGCAGCACTTCGAGGGCCAGCACGCCGAGCATCTGCTCGCCCTGGGTCACGGCGATCCGCCGCGCCTCGGGGTCGTTGCGCATATCCGGCACCAGTCGCATCAGGCGCGCGTAGTTGGCCTCGCAGGCGGCTTGCAGCCCGGCGAGGTCGACTCGATAGCGATCGCGCAGCTTGTTTACGACCATAACCCCCTCACTTCGGCGCGGTTCAGCGCCAGCCATTGCAAGGCGATGATGCTCGCCGCGTTGGCAATGCGTCCGTCACGGACGGCCTGCAAGGCATCTTCAAAGGCCCAGACCGTGACACGGATGTCTTCTGCTTCTTCCTCCAGCCCATGCAGGCCGCCTACGCCTTCTGTACTGCAACGCCCCAGAAACAAATGCACGTATTCGTTGCTGCCACCCGGCGACGGGAAATATTGGGTCATCGGCCACAGGGCCTTGATGTCCAGCCCAGCTTCCTCCTGCGCCTCGCGGTGAGCAACTTCTTCCGGCACTTCGGCCTTGTCGATCAGACCGGCGACCAGCTCAACCAGCCACGGGTTGTCGGTCTTGCCCATGGCACCGACGCGAAACTGCTCGAGCAGCACCACTTCATCGCGCTTTGGATCGTAAGGCAGCAGGCACACGGCATCGTGACGCACGAAGACTTCGCGGTTGATCTCGCGGCTCATGCCCCCGGCGAACAGTTCATGGCGCAGGTGCAAACGGTCGAGCTTGTAGAAGCCCTCGTAGCAGCGCTCGCGCTTTACGACATCGACGGTGGCCGGAGTGGCGTTGGCAAAATCTGTCATGAGCATCCTCTCTTGCTGCAAATCCAATACGAGGCTGCTTTTGGTTACTGGCGACCTCGACTTCGCGCCATCCTAACGCGCCCGCGATGATTGATGCAGCCCCTTTACCGTCAGCGGGATGGACGGTGGAGGCGAAACCCACTCTAATTAGCTTAGTGGCGAACTGACTGCTTCGGCGAGAGTCGAAGCGGATAACTTTTTGCCTTCCCCTGTTTCAGAAAGGACGCCCATGTCGCTTTTCAAAATTGCCTCCGTGGCCGCCATCGCCCTGACCCTGGGCGCCTGCGCCAACCTGTTCCAGCCCAACTACCGCACGCCGCTGGAAACCACCCGCGATGCGTCGGAAACCCTGAAACCCGGCTGTTCCAACCCGGACTGCCCGCTGGTGAATATCGATACCGTGCACTTCGCGGCCGAGCCTGCGCTGGACGGCATTATCGAAAAACGCCTGCTGCAAATGACCCGCACCGAGCAAAACGCAGCGGTAGCGCCAACCCTGGCCGCCTATCGTGATCAATTCCTGCGCAACGCCGGCCCGCGCAACAGCAGCTATTTGCAGGCCAAGGTACGCGAGCAGCATGACGGCTTGGTGATCATCGAACTGTCGAGCTATCTCGACACCGGCGGCGCCCATGGCACGCCGGGCCGCGGTTTCATCAACTATTCGCGTCAGCAGCATAAAGTGCTGAACCTGTCGGACATGTTGCTGCCGGGTCAGGAAGAGGCGTTCTGGAAAGCGGCGCAAGTGGCGCATAACAGCTGGCTGATCAGCACCAAGCTCGATCAGGAAGCGGATTTCGTGAAGAGCTGGCCGTTCGTCAAAACCCCGAACGTGGCGCTGACCTACGGTGGCGTGATCCTCAAGTACGACGTGAGCACCATCGCGCCTTACGCGCTGGGCCACGTCGAACTGAAGATTCCTTACCCGCGTCTGAACGGCATTCTCAAACCCGAGCTGTTTCCGGGCCGTAACTGAAGGCTCGCCCGAGCACCAGCTGCAATAGCCCTGCCAGCACCAGTGCCGGCAGGGTCGCGCCGACATCCGGATACAGATTCGCCAGCAAGTGGTAGGTGCTGATCCCGCCCAGCCACGCCAACAGCGCCGGCCAGCGCAATGCGGCTGACGCCACCTGAGCGCTGCGCTTGCGCAGGATGAAGTGATCCACCAGCACCACGCCGAACAGCGGCGCAAACACCGAGCCGATCAGCAACAGGAAGTTCTGGTACTGCGCCAATGGCGCCAGCAGTGCAATCAGGGTGCAGATCACGCCGATGGCCAAGGCCAGATGCTCGACTTTCAAGCGCAACAGAATCCCGCTCGACACCGCTGCCGAATGAATGTCGGCGAAAGCGTTTTCCGACTCATCCAGCAGAATCAGCAACAGCGGAATGCCCAGACCGGCCCCGGCCAGTGCCAGCAGTAACGCATTGACTTCACCACTCGGCGCAAACGCCAGGGTGTAGGCCACGCCGAGACTCATCAACCAGAAATTGCCGATGAAAAAACCGATCGCCGTGCCACCGAACACGTTCTTCGCGCGCTTGCCGAATCGCGAGTAGTCGGCGATCAGCGGCAGCCACGACAACGGCATGGCGATGGCAATGTCGAAGCCCACGGCGAACGGCATCGAACCATCCCCGGCACGCGCCCAGAGTGCCGCCAGATCAGCCTTGGTGAACAGATTCCAGGTCAGCCAGATGCACGCGGCCAGAATCAGCCAGATGCCCCACTTGCGCAGGATCTTGCGCACGAACGTCAGCGGCCCGCTGACCGCGAGCAGGGTCGCCAGCGCACCGAAGCACAAGGTCCAGAGCATCGGACTGGCCCACAGCGAACCCTCGCTGAACGCGCGAGTGCCGAGCAGGCTGGCGGCGTCACGCATGACTATGATTTCGAACGAGCCCCAACCGATCAGTTGCAGCAGGTTGAGCAGCGCCGGCAGGCTTGCGCCTTTGCTGCCGAGGCTCAGTTTCAGTGCGGCCATCGACGACAGACCGGTGTCGCTGCCGATCACGCCGACAGCAGCCAGCAGCAGCACGCCAACCAGCGTGCCGAGGAAAATCGCCAGCAGCGAACCGGAAAGGCCCAGACCCGGCGCGAGCAAGGCGCCGGTCTGCAATACCATCAAGCCGATGCCGAGGGAAAACCACAGGGAAAACAGATCGCGACCGCCGAACACACGCTTGTCGGCGGGTACGGCGAGGTCAGGGGAATAAGTGCCGGGTTGAATGCTCAAGGGTGTTATCTCAGAGGGACATTTGTTGTTGTGTGTGATCAAGCTGGCCCACTTGTGGCGAGGGGATTCATCCCCGATGGGCTGCGAAGCAGCCCCAAAACCTGAGAATGCGGTACATCTGAAGGACCCGGTTCTCAAAATTGCGACTGCTGCGCAGTCGATCGGGGATAAATCCCCTCACCACAAAAGATCAGTCAGGGATCAGACTTTTTTATAGAGCTGACTGCCTTCCTTCTTGAACCGCTCGGCCTGCTCCGCAAGGCCCTGGGCGACGTCCACGTCGACCGCGTCGATCCGCTGGTTGGCCGCGTATTCACGGACTTCCTGAGTGATCTTCATCGAGCAGAATTTCGGCCCGCACATCGAGCAGAAGTGCGCGACCTTGGCCGAGTCCTTCGGCAGGGTTTCGTCGTGATACGAACGCGCGGTGTCCGGATCGAGACCGAGGTTGAACTGGTCTTCCCAACGGAATTCGAAACGCGCCTTGCTCAAGGCGTTGTCGCGAATCTGCGCGCCCGGATGCCCTTTGGCCAGGTCCGCTGCGTGGGCGGCAATCTTGTAGGTGATGATCCCGGTCTTCACGTCATCCTTGTTCGGCAAGCCGAGGTGTTCCTTCGGCGTCACGTAGCAGAGCATGGCGCAACCGAACCAGCCGATCATCGCCGCACCGATACCCGAGGTGATGTGGTCGTAACCCGGAGCGATGTCGGTGGTCAGCGGGCCGAGGGTGTAGAACGGCGCCTCGTCACAGCACTCCAGCTGCTTGTCCATGTTCTCTTTGATCAACTGCATCGGCACGTGGCCCGGGCCTTCGATCATGCACTGCACGTCGTGTTTCCAGGCGATCTTGGTCAGCTCGCCGAGGGTTTCCAGTTCGCCGAATTGCGCTTCGTCGTTGGCGTCGGCAATCGAGCCCGGACGCAGGCCGTCGCCCAGCGAGAAGCTGACGTCGTAGGCCTTCATGATTTCGCAGATTTCGTCGAAGTGGGTGTAGAGGAAGTTCTCTTTGTGGTGCGCCAGGCACCACTTGGCCATGATCGAACCGCCACGGGAAACGATGCCGGTCACGCGTTTGGCGGTCAGCGGCACGTAGCGCAACAGCACGCCGGCGTGGATGGTGAAGTAGTCGACGCCCTGCTCGGCCTGCTCGATCAGCGTGTCGCGGAACAGCTCCCAGGTCAGGTCTTCAGCGACGCCGTTGACCTTCTCCAGCGCCTGATAGATCGGCACGGTACCGATCGGCACCGGCGAGTTGCGGATGATCCACTCGCGGGTTTCGTGAATGTGTTTGCCGGTGGACAGGTCCATCACTGTGTCCGAACCCCAGCGAATGCCCCAGGTCAGTTTCGCCACTTCTTCTTCGATGGACGAACCCAGGGCGCTGTTGCCGATGTTGCCGTTGATCTTCACCAGGAAGTTACGGCCGATGATCATCGGTTCCAGTTCGACGTGGTTGATGTTGGCCGGGATGATCGCGCGACCACGGGCGATTTCTTCGCGGACGAACTCGGGGGTGATTTCTTTCGGAATGCTCGCGCCGAAGCTGTGGCCGGCGTGTTGCTGGGTCAACAGGCCGGCGGCGCGGGCTTCTTGCAGCTTCATGTTTTCGCGGATGGCGACGTATTCCATCTCGGCGGTGATGATGCCTTTGCGCGCGTAGTGCATCTGGCTGACGTTGGCCCCGGCCTTGGCCCGGCGCGGGTTGTTGACGTGAGCGAAACGCAGTTTGGTCAGTTCAGGGTCAGCGAGGCGCTCCTGGCCGAAATTGGAACTCAGGCCCGGCAAACGCTCGGTGTCGCCACGGTCGTCGATCCACGCCGAACGCACGTCGCCCAGACCTTTGCGCACGTCGATCACCACGTTCGGATCGGTGTACGGGCCGGAGGTGTCGTAGACGGTGACCGGTGCGTTGATTTCGCCGCCGAAGTCGGTCGGCGTCACATCGAGGGTGATTTCGCGCATCGGCACGCGGATGTCCGGGCGCGAGCCCTGAACGTAGACTTTCTGCGAACGGGTGAACGGCTGAACCGACTGCTCATCGACCTTGGCCGAGTCACTCAGGTTGATCGCGTTTTTTGCTTTTATCGTCATCACGGGCTCTCCAGACAGCATCCAGGCAATGGATTGTCGGAGCAGAACCTGAAAGGCACGGACGCACCAAGACTGGTGCTGTGCATCGTCGTCGAGCGTTCGATTGTCGAACAATATCCCGGACGAAGCACAAGAGGACTCGCCGGGTGACGAGAAATCTTGTTCCCTACGCAGGCGCTAACCTGATCAGGTTCAACGGGATCCGAAATTATTCGATCTCAGCCTCATAGCAAGGCACCCCGACAAGAACCCGGCCAGTCTAGACACAACCGGCAAAGAACGCCAACACCGCGGCAAACACCATGATGAATGGCGCAATTACCGGGACTTGCAGGATTGTTGCCGCACGATTGCGCAACTACACTCGCTGTGCCCTGCGCGCCTTGACGCTGCCGGGGCCGCGCCGTAGCCTTGGCGCGCACATTATTTTCGTAATATTTTTGCTAGGGATCGCCTCATGCTGCGCAAACTTTCACTGGCTCTTGCCGTGTCTTGTGCGTCCAACGCAATGGCCTGGGCAGCAGAAGCGCCCTTGTCGACCAAGACCGATCTGGTCAGCGTCTATCAGGAAGCCGTCGACAACAACGCCGATCTGGCCGCCGCCCGCGCCCAGTATGGCGCTCAGAAAGAAGTGGTGCCGCAGGCCCGTGCCGGCTTGCTGCCGAACTTGTCTGGCGGCGCCGAAGTGGCGAATGTGCGCACCTCGATCGACCAGCCTTCAGCCATTGCCAATCGCAGCGCGCATTCCTATCAGGCGACCCTGGCACAACCCTTGTTCCGCGCCGATCGCTGGTTCCAGTACCAAGCGGCGAAAGACGTCAACGAACAAGCCGCCCTGCAACTGTCGGCCACCGAGCAGAACCTGATCCTGCAATCGGCTGAAAGCTACTTCAACGTGCTGCGCAGCCAGGACAACCTGGCCTCGACCAAGGCTGAAGAAGCCGCGTTCAAGCGTCAGCTCGACCAGTCCAACGAGCGTTTCGATGTCGGCCTGTCGGACAAGACCGATGTCCTGCAATCGCAGGCCAGTTACGACACCGCGCGCGCCAACCGTATCGTTGCGCAGCGTCAGGTTGACGATGCGTTCGAAGCGCTGATCACCCTGACCAACCGTCAGTACAACTCGATTCAGGGCATCGTCCACACGCTGCCGATCCTGCCGCCGGCGCCAAACGACGCCAAGGCTTGGGTCGACACCGCGGGCAAGCAGAACCTCAATCTGCTGGCGAGCAACTTTGCGGTCAGCTCCGCCGAACAGACCCTCAAACAGCGCAAGGCCGGTCACCTGCCGACCCTCGATGCCGTGGCCAAATACGAAAAGGGTGACAACGACGCCCTCGGTTTCGCCAACCCGAACGCCTTCGGTACGCCGTACAGTGGCAACGTCGAGCAAAGCACCCTGGGCCTGCAACTGAACATTCCAATCTACAGCGGCGGGCTGACCAGTTCGCAAGTGCGCCAGTCCTATGCGCAACTGGATCAGAGCGAGCAACAGCGCGAATCCCTGCGCCGGCAAGTGGTGGAAAACACCCGCAACCTGCACCGCGCGGTGAACACCGATGTCGAGCAGGTGCAGGCGCGCCGCCAGTCGATCATCTCCAACCAGAGCGCGGTGGAAGCCACGGAAATCGGTTATCAGGTGGGTACGCGCAACATCGTCGATGTGCTCGACGCCCAGCGCCAGCTGTACACCTCGGTGCGCAACTACAACAACACCCGCTACGACTACATCCTCGACAACCTGCGCTTGAAGCAGGCGGCGGGGACGTTGAATCCGGGTGACTTGCAGGACCTGGCACGCTATCTGAAGCCCGACTACAACCCGGACAAGGACTTCCTCCCGCCGGATCTGGCCAAGGCAGCCGAAGCACAGCTCAAGGCGCGCCCGTAAACAATCTGGAAAATCCCCTGTGGCGAGGGGATTTATCCCCGATGGGGTGCGTAGCAGCCCCAAAACCATTCACCGCGGTGATTCAGTCAGATATGGCAAGCAGGGTTAACGACTGCTGCGCAGCCGATCGGGGATGAATCCCCTCGCCACAATAAATGTTCCAAGCGACTATTTGATCAACCTGCCCAGCCCATCCAGCAACCGCTGCAACGCTCCCTGATTACGGCGCATCACCGCCAGCCCGGCCTCGGCCATGCGTTGCGCATCGCGCGGCAATTCGAACAGGCGCTGCACTTCCACCGCCAGCCCTTCGGCATCATCCACTTCGGCCAGCGCACCGGCCTCGCGCAACTGCGCGGCGATGTCGAGGAAGTTGAACAGATGCGGGCCGCTGAGCACCGGTTTTGCCAGTGCCGCCGGCTCCAGCAGGTTATGCCCGCCGTTGGGCACCAGGCTGCCGCCGACGAAAGCACTGTCAGCCAGCGCATAGAGAAACAGCAGTTCGCCCATGGTGTCGCCAAGCAGCACTGAAGTGTCCGCTTCGACGTTGGCACCGGTGGAACGGCGCACCGTGGCAAAGCCTTCACGCTGGCACAACTCGAACACCGAGTTGAAGCGCTCGGGATGGCGCGGCACCAGAATCAGCAGCGCATTCGGGTAGTTCGCCAGCAGCCGACGATGGGCGTCGAGCACGACCTCGTCTTCGCCTTCGTGGGTGCTGGCGGCGATCCATACCGGGCGCTCCAGCGCTTGCCACTGCCCGCGCAGCTCAGCGGCACGTTGCAGCAGTTGCGGGTCGATGGTCAGATCGAACTTGATCGAACCGGTGACTTCAACCGTCTGCGGGCGGGCGCCGAGATCGCGGAACCGTTGGGCTTCGGCTTCGGTCTGCACCGCAAAAAAACTCATTTCAGCGAGCATCGGCGCGGTCAGCTTGCTGAAGCGGCCATAGCCTCGGGCCGAGCGCTCGGACAATCGCCCGTTGGCCAGCGCCACCGGAATCCCGCGCTTGGCGCACTGATGGATGTGGTTGGGCCACAGTTCGGTTTCCATGATCACCGCCAGTTTCGGTTTGGCGTGATCAAGAAAACGCGCCGCTGCGCACGGCAAGTCATAGGGCAGATAGCAATGCTGGATGCGCGGCTCGTTGGCGAACAGTGCCTGAATCCGTTCCGATCCGGTCGGCGTCATGCAGGTCACGGTGATCGGCAGCTGTGGATAACGCTGCAGCAAGGCGCGAATCATCGGCGCGGCGGCAATGCTTTCGCCCACAGACACCGCGTGCACCCAGATCCCGCCGGGTTGCAGTCGCGGCATCCCGTAAGAGAAGCGCTCGCCAATCCGCTTGGCATACGCCGGGGCCTTGCGCGAGCGCAGCCACAGCCGAATCGCCACCAATGGCAGCCCCAGGTAAAACAGCGCGGTGTAGAGAGTTCTATTCATGGCGGCGGAGTTTATCGACTTTTGTCGCCAATCGCCCGCAAGTGCACGGCAAAACGTTCGGCCAGCCAGCGCGCAGCCGGGCCGAGGGGTTCATCCCGGCGCCAGACCAGCTCCACCACCAACGCCGGCGGGGTCCATTCGCTGTCCAGTTCGACCATCAGGCCGTGATAGGCCGAATACTGCACCACATGCCGGGGTAGCCAGGCCCACCCCAGATCCCGCACCAACCATTCGGCCATCACGTAGAAACTGTCAGCGCGCCAGACTTGCGGGCTAGCCGGTTCGTTGCCGGGGTAGACGCTGGTTTGCGTCGACATCAGCAATTGCCGATGCTGTGCCAGTTGCTGGCAGGTGACATAGGACTGCGTCGCCAGCGGATGATTGATCCCGCAGACGGTGACCATTTCTACCCGGCCCAGTACCCGTCGTTCCAACGCTTCGGGGATTTCATCGTGATAGAACAGCAGGCCCAGATCAGCGCGACGCTCGACCAGTTTGCGTGCGACTTCACCCTGGGCGGCGCTGGTCAGTTGCACTTCGAGGCTGGGAAATTGCTCGGCCAGCGCATCGAAGCTTTCCACCAGTGCCTGATACGGCATCGCTTCATCCTGCGCCACGCGCAACTGCGCTTCCTGGCCGCGCATCATTGCCATCGCCCGACCATTGAGGCGCTCGCATTGGCGCAGCACTTCCCGGGCTTCTTCGAGCAGGGCTTCGCCCGCTTCGGTGAGCCTGGGTGAGCGACCACTGCTACGCTCGAACAGGCTGACTCCCAAATCGTCTTCCAGCATGGCAATCGCACTGCTGATCGCCGACTGTGCCTTGCGTTGCTGGCGCGCCACGGCAGAAAACGAGCGCTGTTCGGCGACGCTGACGAAGGCGCGCAGTTGTTCCAGATTCCACAGGGTATTCATGCTGCAACCCATCTTCAAAACAGATAGGTAATGACTTTACCCCATCTGAAGAGCGACTAGAATGCCGCCTCAGCAAGCAACGTTTTACATGAGGATCTACACATGAACGCCTACGCCTTTCTGGCCATCGCCATCTGCGCCGAAGTGATCGCCACCGTTTCGATGAAAGCGGTCAAAGGCTTGAGCACCCCGCTGCCGCTGATTCTGGTGATCGTCGGCTACGGGATTGCCTTCTGGATGCTGACGCTGGTGGTGCGCACTGTACCGGTGGGAGTCGCCTACGCCGTGTGGGCGGGCATGGGCATCGTCATGGTCAGCGTCGCAGCGCTGTTCATTTATGGGCAGAAGCTGGACGTGCCGGCGATGCTCGGAATGGCGCTGATCGTGCTCGGCGTGGTGGTCATCCAGCTGTTCTCCAAGACTGCCGGGCACTGATTTGCAGTAACGCAAATCCCCTGTGGAAGCGGGCTTGCTCGCGAAGGCGGTGTGGCAACAACATTTCTGTTAACTGACACACCGCATTCGCGAGCAAGCCCGCTCCCACATTTGGTTTTGCATCTGCCCTGTTGATCATCGACAAATCCCGCTCTTTCCCGAGTCTGTATACTGCGCCCTCGTCTTGAACACTGAGGTCGTTGCATGCCATCCGTTATTTCCACCGACGTTCTGATTGTCGGCGCTGGTGTCGCCGGCCTCTGGCTGAACGCGCGTCTGCGCCGTCAGGGTTTTTCGACCGTGCTGGTGGAAAGCGCCAGTCTCGGCGGCGGGCAGAGCGTGAAGTCCCAGGGCATCATCCACGGCGGCGCCAAGTATGCGCTGCACGGTGCGCTGACCGGCGCCTCGGAAGCCATCGCCGACATGCCGCGCCGCTGGCGTGAAGCGCTGGCCGGCAACGGCGAGCTGGACCTGTCCGGCGTGCGCCTGTTGTCCGAAGCGCATTACCTGTGGTCGCCCGGCACCCTCGCCGGCAACCTCACCAGTTTCTTCGCCAGCAAAGCCGTGCGTGGCCGGGTCGATCAGGTCAAGGGCGATCAACTGCCGCCGGCCCTGCAAGACAAGCGCTTCAAGGGCAAGGTCTATCGCCTCGCCGAACTGGTGGTTGACGTGCCGAGCCTGATCCAGCGCCTGGCCGATCTGGCCGGTGACGGCCTGCTCGCCGGGCAAACCATCGAGCCGCTGCTGGAAGCCGGTGTGCTGGTCGGCCTGAAGGTCGACGGTCGCGAAATCCACGCCCAACGCATCGTCCTCAGTGCCGGCGCCGGCACTGCCCGATTGCTGGAAGACCTGGGCCTGACCCATCCGCAGATGCAACGCCGACCGCTGCACATGATCATCGCCAAAGGCCCAAGCCTGAAGCCGCTGTACGCTCACTGCCTGGGCGGCGGCACCAAGCCGCGCATCACCGTCACCACCCACCCGGCCGCTGATGGCAACTGGGTGTGGTACCTGGGCGGCGACATTGCCGAAAGCGATGGCGTGGCCCGCGAACCTGCCGAGCAGATCGCCACCGCGCAGAAAGAGCTCGGCCAGTTGCTGCCATGGATCGATCTGAGCCAGGTGCAATGGGCGACCTTGCGCGTGGATCGTGCCGAGCCGCTGCAAACCGGCCTGAGCCGGCCGGACAACGCCTTCCTCGCCGAGCAGGGTCGCCTGCTGGTGGGCTGGCCGACCAAACTCGCACTGGCGCCGGACTTCGCCGACCGGGTCATCGCTGCGCTGGACCGCGACGGCATCCAGCCGCAACCGGCCGAGCCATTACCGGCACTGCCAAAACCACCGATGGGCGTTCCAGCCTGGGAGCAACTGTTGCCATGAGCGTAGCGACCCTGCACGAACTGCATCGCCCCTTGGGCAGCACCGGCCTGATGGTTTCACCGCTGGGCCTGGGCACGGTCAAACTTGGCCGCGACCAAGGCGTGAAATACCCCAACGGTTTCCAGATCCCCGACGATGACGCGGCACGCATGCTGCTCAAGCAGGCCAAAGGGTTGGGCATCAACCTGATCGACACCGCCCCGGCCTACGGTCGCAGCGAAGAACGCCTCGGCCCGTTGTTGCGCGGCCAGCGGCAGGATTGGGTAATCGTCAGCAAGGTCGGTGAAGAGTTTGCCGACGGCCTGTCGCGCCATGACTTCAGTGCGGCGCATACGCGGATGTCGGTGGAGCGCAGCCTGCAACGTCTTGAAACCGATTTTATCGACCTGGTGCTGGTGCACTCCGACGGCAACGACATGGCCATCCTCGAACACGAAGAGGTCTACGCTACCCTCGCTGCACTCAAGGCCGAGGGCAAGATTCGCGGTTTCGGCTTCTCCGGCAAAACGGTCGAGGGCGGACTCAAGGCGCTGGAGCAAGGGGACTGCGCGATGGTCACCTACAATCTGAACGAACAGAACGAGAAGGCAGTCATTGACTATGCTGCTGCCCACGGCAAAGCCATTCTGGTGAAAAAAGCCCTGGCCAGCGGCCATGTATGCCTGAGTCCGGGCGTGGATCCGGTGCGCGCCAGCTTCGAGTTGTTGTTCCAGCAGCCCGGCGTGGCCAGTGCTATTGTCGGGACGATCAATCCGCTGCACCTCGCCCATAACGTTGCGACCGTTGCCCAGGTCCTTCGTGGTCACTGACGCCGCCCCGCGGCCTTAAGCAGGAGCCGACATGCCGCGCACGCTCATCAGAAAGAACCCGAGCAACTTCAAGACGCTGCCGCTGTTCGTCGAGGCCACGCCCGAAGGCCTGACGTATCAGAGCGTCGGCATGCCGCTGAATTTCGCCCAGACCCTGCAGCGGCGCAAACCGGTGAGCGTGGCGGATGCCGAGCGCTTTGCGGTGGAACTGGCCAACCTCGGGGTCTCTGTGCGCCTGACCCTGCACTGGCAGAATCGCGATTACTGGGTACTGGTGCGCCAGCGTCGGCAGGATCGCGGCGACGTCGTGCTCAAGCTGATTTCCGGTTACGTGCCTGCTCAAGAACTGAACATCCCGCTGCACACAGCGATTCAGGAAATCGCCGAAGAGTGTCTGCTGGAAACCCCGGAAGGCTGGCTCGGCGGGCGCTTCAACGACACCTGGCTACCGGCGCCCTACGCCTCCGCCCTGCATTATCGCGAGGCCCTGCCGTTTCGCCTGACGCCGCAGTCCGGCTCGGCGCGGCCGGTGCGCTGCGCCAATCTGCAATTGCTCGAACGACCACGGGCCTACGTGCATCTGCCGACAGCATCGCTGCAACTGATCTACGACTTGCGCCTGGACGTGCCCAAGGAAGCCAAATCCCTGAGTCTGTTTCACGTCGATGAACGCCTGGAAGGTGATCAACTGGTGGCGCGACTGGACCGCAAGCGCCCGGATTTGTACCTGATGCCGTTGCAGGACGGCGAACCGCTGGCCGAGCTGTATACCTTGAAGAAAGGTCAGCTGTCTCCGGCGGGCACGCGCGGTCTGTATCTGGCCGAAAGCTTTGCCAGACAGGATGGCTGGCTGGTGCGTGACGAGCGGATTCGCTGGAAGGACTGGTTACGCCAACAAGGCCTGACCCCGCCGGAGAAACCCACGGGACTGGCGCGGTTGCGCGGCAAGGCCAGGCAATTGCTGAAGAAGATCGTACCGCGCAAGAAAGTCAGTTCCTGAAAAGCAAAAGATCGCCGCCTGCGGCAGCTCTACAATGGAATGCATTTCCCTGTAGGAGCTGCCGCAGGCTGCGATCTTTTGGCTTTATTGACCGCGGATTTTTTCCACGATCGCCGTGGTCGAGCTGTTTTCCACCAGACCCAGCACTTTCACCGTGCCGCCGTAAGCCTTGACGATATCGGCACCAACAACCTGGTCGATACCGTAATCACCGCCCTTGACCAGCACATCCGGCTTGACCTCGCGCAGCAGGTTTTCCGGGGTGCCTTCGGGGAAGCTGATCACCCAGTCCACCGCACCGAGGCCGGCGAGTACCGCCATGCGCCGGTCGACACTGTTGATCGGACGTCCCGGCCCCTTCAGGCGGCTGACGGAGGCGTCATCATTGATCGCCACGATCAGACGGTCGCCCTGGGCGCGCGCCTGCTCGAGGTAGGTCACGTGCCCGGCATGCAGAATGTCGAAGCAGCCGTTGGTGAAGACGATACGCTCGTTATGCGCACGGGCATCGGCCACTGCCAGCACCAGCTGTTCCAGACCTAGCACCCCACGCTCCGAACCTTCTTCACGCTGAATCGCGCGGCGCAGTTCCGGGGCGCTGATCGCCGCAGTACCGAGTTTGCCGACCACGATGCCCGCCGCCAGATTGGCCAGCGCCACCGCGTGCGGCAGTTCTTCACCGGCAGCGATCGCCGCCGCCAGCGTGGAAATCACCGTGTCGCCGGCACCGGTCACGTCGAACACTTCACGGGCACGGGCCGGCAAGTGCAGCGCCGGATGCTCCGGACGCAGCAGGGTCATGCCGTGTTCACCACGGGTGACCAGCAGCGCGCCGAGCTCGAGATCGTGCATCAGGGTCGCGCCCTTGCTCACCAGTTCGTGCTCATCGGCGCAACCGCCGACGATGGCTTCGAATTCGCTGAGGTTCGGCGTGATCAGACTGGCGCCACGGTAGATCGAAAAATCCTTGCCCTTGGGATCGGCCAGCACCGGAATGCCTTTGGCACGGGCCGCCTGAATCAGGGCCTGATGGTTCTTCAGCGCGCCTTTGCCGTAGTCCGACAGCACCAGCACCTTGATGCCTTCGAGCAGATCATCGACCTGCGAGGCCAGGGCCAGCGCATCGGTGGCAAACGGTTCTTCAAAGTCGATACGCAGCAACTGCTGGTGCCGGCTCATGACCCGCAGTTTGACGATGGTCGGCTGGTGCGCGATGCGCTGGAACAGGGCACGCACGCCCGCGCCCTTGAGACTGTTGCTCAGGCTGTCGGCGGCTTCATCGTCGCCGGTCACACCGACCAGTGACGCCGGCGCGCCCAGCGCGGCAATGTTCAAGGCAACGTTGGCAGCACCGCCCGGGCGGTCTTCGATTTGCTCGACTTTTACGACCGGTACCGGTGCCTCAGGGGAAATCCGTGAGGTTCCACCATGCCAGTAACGGTCGAGCATGACATCGCCGACCACCAAGACTGGGGCTTGATCGAATCGCGGCATGGACAACTTCATGGAGCAACCCACATACAAAATGAACAGGGGCGCGATATTAACACAGGGTTGGCGCAGGCTTGCGTGCAGCCTGCAACAGGATGAAACAGTCCGTTACTTTGCTCATTTTTTGAGCACCAGTGCCGCCAGTTGTCCACAGGCTTCGGACAATTCCAGCGCCTCGGTGGCGATTTGCCACTCGGCTGCCAATGGCGCTTCGTAAGGACTGTCCACGCCCGTAAAGTGCGTGATCCGGCCTTCCCGTACGGCCTGATACAGACCTTTCGGATCGCGCCGGGCGCAGACTTCCAGCGAAGTGCTGACGTGCACTTCAATGAATTCATCCTGGGCAAACAGCCTGCGCGCGGCGTCGCGTTCGGCGCGGAACGGCGAAATGGCCGCAACGATCACAATCAGCCCGGCGTCGACCATCAACCGCGCCACCTCGGCCATACGCCGGATGTTTTCCCGGCGGCAGAGATCGCTCATGCCCAGGTCGCGGCACAGGCCATTGCGCACATTGTCGCCATCGAGCAAAAACGTGTGCAGACCCGACGCATGCAGGTGCAGTTCGAGGGCATTGGCCAGGGTTGACTTGCCGGCGCCGGAAAATCCGGTCAACCACAGGCAGCGTGGGTGTTGTGCCTTGAGCGCTGCCCGGGCCTGGTGCGAGAGCGCCAGACCGTAAGGCCGAATGGCGAGCTTCTGTAGCGGCAGTGACAGGGACTCATTCATACCCGAGCAACTCGTAATCACGCTGATAAACCCGACGTACCAGACGCCGGGTGCGCACCGAACAGAACTCGCGCGCCGGCATCGATTGCCGTTCCCGCGAGCCGTTGACGTGAGGCAACTCGCCAGTCAGCCCCAACTGTTCGCAAACCAGACGAAAATCCCGCGTCAGGTGTTCCTGATAACCGATGAAGTCCAGCGCCAGATGCCCCAGCGAGTCCGTCAGAAAGTCGGTCTGCGCCGCAAAGTGCAATTGCCGGGCAATCGTTTCCGGATGCAGCCAGCGCGCGACAAAATCGTCGAAATCCCGGTACTGCCGCACCAGCCGTTGCGCCATATGGTCACGCGCGCTCAACTCGTTGCCACGCAAAAAGGCGTAGGCCGAATAGGCACGTTCCAGCGGGTCGCGAACAAAAGCGAACTTGAAGGCGTTGGCGAACTGCTCGGGAAACTGCTCTTCATACCAATACAGCGGCAAGTGCCCGGGTCGCCAGCCGTCGAACAGCGCCGTGCAAACGCTGCTGCCGGCGCATTTCGGAACATGGATAAACAGGCAGGAGCGCTGCTGGAAGGCCTGAGGAAACGTCAGGTTGGCCGACATCGACTTGTTCACCACCTGCCGATCGACCACCGACAGGCGCCCGAGCAGAAAGGCCCGCTGCGGCTTGGGCAGCAGTTTCCAGAGATAGCGTTGCAGCATGAAAGCACCCGCGCGACGGGGATGGCCCCCTCGATGGAAGTCAGAGTTCGTTGAGGAACCTTAACAAGCGCGGTGCCCGGTTTTATTCCGGTTTGGTCAAGAAGGGTAAAGGTCTGGATACAAACGACTGTGGGAGCGAGCAGGCTCGCTCCCACAGGGCAGGGCCTGGAGTCAGGCGATATCTTCGGCCGGGGCATCGAGGCCCATGGCGTTGAGGCGCGCATAGTAACCATTTTGCGCCAGCAACTGGTCGTGGGTGCCGCGCTCGACGATGCGCCCCTGATCCATGACCAGAATCAGGTCGGCCTTCTCGATGGTCGACAGACGGTGAGCGATCACCAGCGTGGTACGCCCCTTCATCACCTGATCCAGTGCCGCCTGAATGTGCCGTTCGGACTCGGTGTCGAGTGCCGAGGTGGCCTCGTCGAGAATCAGCAGCGGTGCATTCTTCAGCAACGCACGGGCAATCGCCAGACGCTGGCGCTGGCCACCGGAAAGCAAGACGCCGTTCTCGCCGACCTGAGTGTCCAGGCCTTGCGGCAACTGCGAAATGAAGTCCATCGCGTAGGCATCACGCGCGGCTTTTTCAATGTCTTCACGCGGCGCACCGGCCAGATCGCCATAAGCGATGTTGTTGGCCACGGTGTCGCTGAACAAAGTGACGTGCTGAGTCACCTGAGCGATGTGACGACGCAGGTTGAGCAGTTTGTACTGTTCGACTTCCACATCGTCGATGAGGATTTCGCCCTTGTCGTGGTGATAGAAACGCGGAATCAGGTTGGCCAGCGTCGACTTGCCGCTGCCCGAACGCCCGACCAGTGCGACCATCTGCCCTGGCTGGACCGAGAAACTGATGTCGTCCAGCACCTGGCGTTCGGTGCCAGGGTAGGTGAAGCTGAGGTTGCGCACGTCCAGACGGCCACTCACCGCATCGCGCTCGACGGTGCCGGTATCGACTTCCGGCTCGACATCCAGTTGCTCGAAAATGCTCTCGGCACCGGCCACGCCTTTCTGAATGGTCGAGCTGACTTCGGACAATTGACGGATCGGCTTGGGCAGCAGGCCCGCCAGCGTGATGTAGGCGACCATGTCACCGGCCGAGGCGTCACCGCGCAGGTACAGCACCAGGAACATCAGCACGGCCATGGCGGTGTAGATCACCAGTTGCAGCATCGGCGTATAGATCGCACCCGTGCGAGTCATGCGCAGTTGCTTGTCGGTGTTGCCCTGGCTGGCATCGAGGAAGCGCTTTTCTTCATAGGCCTCGCCGCCGAAGCTGCGAACCACGCGATAACCCTGGATGGTTTCCGAGGCCACATGCGTGACATCGCCCATCGCCAGCTGGATCTTCTTGCTCTGCTTGCGGAATTTTTTGCTGGCGGTGCGCACCATTACGGCGATCAGCGGCAGGATCGCCACCATCACCAGGGTCAGCTTCCAGTTCATGAACAACAGCGAGGCAAACAGGAAGATCACCGTCATGCCTTCACGGATTACGACCTTGATCGCATCTGTTGCCGCCCCCGTGACCATCGTCACGTTGAAGGTGATACGCGAAATCAGATGACCGGAGTTATGCTTGTCGAAATAGCGGTTAGGCAGCACCAACAGGTTGTTGAACAACTGCACACGCAAGTCATGCACCAGCCCGAGAGAAACCTTGGCCAGGAAATAGTTGCCCAGATAGGAGCCCAGTCCCTGCCACGCGGCGATCAGGATGATCAACAGCGGCACGGCCTGCAGCAGCTGCAGGTCACGCAGATAGGGCACGGAGGGAAACAGCACCGCTTCAGGGTTGGACAGGCCATCGACAAAGTACTTGAGGATGTAGCCAAGCATCGGTTGCGTCGAGGCGAAAATCAGAAAGCCGACGATGCTGATCAGGAACAGACTGATGTACGGCCGGACATAGCCGAGCAGGCGGAAGTAGATTTTCAAGCTCGATGGGCTTGCGGCGGGACTGGAATCGGTCATATCACGCGAAAGTCGATAAAAAGGACGCTGACTTTAGCACAGCTTCTTCAGGGTTCTGGCAATCGGCGAAAGGCTGTTATTGTTATGCACCTCTTCTGCATCAAATAGCCATCACTCGAATGGTCGATCAACCTCAGGAATGAATCTCACAGCATGCAACTTCGCGGCTTCAGCAGTACGTCCAATCGGATTTTCGATTTCATTAGCCTGTGGATTCTTCCCACCGGTTTTTTCCTGCTCCTGTGCGCGCTGTTCTTCTTGCCGGGTCGAAGTCTGCATCACAAGTTGTTCTATGGCCTGTTCAGCATTCCGACACTGATCGCGCTGTGCCTGCGCCCGCGCGAACTCAAGGAGCTGCTGCGCGAGCCGATTTTCATCGCGGTTCTGCTGTTCGCCGCCTGGGCATTGCTCAGCCTCGCCTGGGGGCCGGGCGGGGAGCCGCTCGGCGGAATGTTCAAGCCGCCACTGCATACCTTGCTGCTGTTTGCCGGCTGCTACCTGCTGGTGCGCTACCGCAGCGACATCCTGCAACCCTTGCTGTTCGGCGCCGCGCTGGTCGCGCTGATTGCCACGACCATTTTCCTGTTCATGTTCGCCCGGGTTTATGAGCCGGGCATGCGCCTGATCGGCGGTGGTGCCTTCGATAACCCGTTGCTCAGCTCGCACCTGTTCGGCTTCTTCAGTGCCTACTGGCTGAGCGTGACCATGACCTGCAAACGTCGCCAGATGATGTGGCTCAGCTTGCCGGCGATGGCAATCATGTTCATGGCCGTGATCGGCACCGGTTCCCGGACGCCGTTGGTGGCACTGACCATGGCGGCGCTGTGGCTGTGTTTCATCTGCTGGAACAAGCGCTCGGTGGGGT
The DNA here is from genome assembly GCF_004683905.1 of Pseudomonas fluorescens. Taxonomy (NCBI): domain Bacteria; kingdom Pseudomonadati; phylum Pseudomonadota; class Gammaproteobacteria; order Pseudomonadales; family Pseudomonadaceae; genus Pseudomonas; species Pseudomonas fluorescens. The sequence goes on along the minus strand of NZ_CP038438.1, from coordinate 556,971 downwards.
TACTGATCGCGCTGGTCCTGAGCGGCGTAGCAGTCATTACGCAGTTTTCGCAGATGATCACCGAACGTGGCGACTCCTATCGTCTGGAAATCTGGCAGAAGGTACTGCACATGATTGCCGATCATCCATGGATCGGTCATGGCTACAGCGCCAGCCTTGCCGTAGACCCCGGTAACGGCATCAGCTTTCAGGAGCCGCACAGCTTTATCCTGGGTGTGCTGTATTACGTCGGCATCATCGGCTTGCTGCCCTGGTTGTTCTTCCTGCTGTGGGGCCTGCTGAGCAGTTGGCGCCAGCGTGTGCAGCCACTGCTGATCATTGCCTCGACCTGGCTGGTATTCGGTATCGGCGCCGGGCTGACCGAAGGCGGCGGGATCATTTCGCGGCCCAAGGAACACTGGTTCCTGTTGTGGATCCCGCTGGCACTGATCGCGGCGCTGAGCATCAATCAACGCGCGCGGCGCCTCTTGACCCAGCCGGTGCAAAAGCTTGCTACCGCTGATCTGGAGCACATGAGCAGCACGGCCCAGATCATTGAAGAAGATGGCCTCGGCCCGAAAGTCCTGCGCCTGACCGACGGCAGTTTCCTCAAGCTGTTCCGCCGTCGCCGCTGGTACACCTCCGGCAGCTTCAATCCCTACTCCGAACGTTTCGCGGTCAACAGCGAACAACTGCGTCAGATGGGCATCCCGACCCCGCAAATATTGAATCTGTACCGTCTCGACGATGGCAGCAGCGCTGTGCATTACGCGCCGTTGCCGGGGCACACGCTGCGTCAGGTGCTGCAGAGCATTACCGCTCCTGCGGTGCGCCAGGCGCTGGTGGAGCGCTTTGGCAAATTCATGGCGCAACTGCACGAGAAAGGCGTTTATTTCCGCTCGCTGCACCTGGGCAACGTACTGGTACTGGAAGACGGCGAGTTCGGCTTGATCGATCTGGCCGACCTGCGCATCTACCCTACCCCGCTCAGTCTTTCCCTGCGCCAACGCAATTTGCGTCATATGCAACGTTACACTGTCGACAAACGCTGGCTGTTCGAGGATCACCTCGATGCGTTGCTCCAGGGGTACGCCGTGACGGCGTCCAAATCCGCGGTTGAAAATCTGCACAGGCAAGTGCTGGCCGGCAACACCCCGGCTCGGGTTCATTGATGATCGAAACCAATCCGCTTATCGCGCTGGCAGCCTATCTGCTGGCCATCGTCACTTCCGCCCTGCTGTTGCGTGCGGTGCCGAAAATCGCTCGGCACCTGCAGCATTCCGGCGAAAGTCGATATGCCAGCATCGACGGCCTGCGTGGCTATCTGGCGTTTGGTGTGTTCGTGCACCACTCGGTCATCACCTGGATTTTCCTGCGCACCGGGGTGATCGACTTTCCGCCGAGCAACTTCTATTCGATGCTCGGTCAGGGCAGCGTCGCGCTGTTCTTCATGATCACCGGTTTTCTGTTCTGGAGCCGCCTGCTCGCGCAGGGACGCAACCATGACTGGCTGGCGTTCGGCGTGTCACGGGTATTTCGCCTGTATCCGCTTTATCTGCCGCTGATGCTGCTGGTGTTCGTCTCGATCTTCCACTTGCAGGACTGGCAAATGAAGGAGCCTGGCCTGGAGCTGTTCAAACAGATCCTCGCCTGGCTGACGTTCGACCGCCCGGACATCAACCAGTACCGCCACTCCGGCATGCTGATATCCAACGTCACCTGGACGCTGGCCTATGAGGTGTTTTTCTACATGGCGCTGCCATTGGCCGGGCTGGTGTTCATCTACCGCGGCAGCTGGTTGCAGGTGGTGCTGTGCCTGATCGGCATCTACACGCTGTACCAGGTCATCGGCTGGGAACATTCGCTGAAGAAACACTTTCTGGCGAGCTTCCTCGGTGGCATCGCCGCCGCCTACTGGATTCGCCGACCGGCGCTCGTGGCGTGGAGCCAGTCGCGTCTGGCGAGCATCATCGCCGTGCTCGCGCTGTTGATCGCGTTCACCGCGTTCAGTCGGGCATTCAAGACTGCACCGCTGTTTCTGCTGGGGTTGTTTTTTGTGATCGTCGCGTCCGGCAATAATCTGTTCGGCGCGCTGAAACCACGCAGCATTCGCTGGCTCGGCGAAATCAGCTACAGCACCTATCTGCTGCACGGGTTCGTTCTATGGCTGATGGTGCAACGGCTGCCGCTGCTGCTGAATATCGATGCGCGGGAAACGGCGGTGTACCTGCCCCTGGTGGCCGTCTGCACGTGCTTGCTGATTCTGATCAGCAGCGCGACGTTCCTCTATATCGAGCAGCCGGGCATGGCTGCCGGCAAGAAGGTTGTGCATTGGCTGCGCCAGCGTCAGAAGGGCGAAAAGCGCCTGCCGGAGAAGGTCGCCCGCTGAGCGCGAGCGACCGCTGCCTCAGTCCTTTTCCAGCGGGGAAAAGAGCAGGCGCCCCAAGCCGCGCCAGGTCTTCTTGTTCCAGGCCTTGAACGGGATCTGCGCCAGCAGCTCCCTTGCCAGTTTGCGATTGCGGTTGGCGGTCTTGAGGAACATCGAGTTAAGCGCCTTGAAGCGCACTTCGTCGTACAGCGGATGATCGCTGAACAGCGCATAGGTGCGCAGGATGTTCTCGATCATGAAGCGATGATTCTTGTACGAGTTGGTGGCGTGCTTGCGGTAACGCGCCATCACCACGTTCAAACCGTCGATGAAGTAGCCAGCACGGGTCACCTTGAGCTCGATGTACAGGTCTTCAAGACGAATCGTCGGATCGAACCCTCCCACCTTTTCCAGCGCCTCACGACGGATCATCAGCGTCGGCGCTGGCGGATACGGCTTGCGTTCAAGAAACATGTCGTCGAAATCGAGGCGGCGAAACGGCACGTCGCGGCGCTGACGCTTCTCTGGATACAGGCTGCCGTCGGCGTGCATCAGCTCGATATTGCCGGCACAGATACCGACTTCAGGCTTGCCGTCCATGTACGCCACCTGGGTGGCAATACGTTCGGGGTACATGATGTCGTCGGAGCCGAACGGCACAATCAGGCTGCCCTTCGAGCGGGCGATCGCGCCGTTGAGGGTATTGGTCAGGCCCTGATTCTGCTGCACACGGAAATCGAAGCCGTACTGCGCCTGCAACGCGCTGATGCGCTCGACGCTGTCGTCCTTCGAACCGTCGTCGACCACCAGCAACTCGATGTTCTTGTAGCTCTGGTTGAGGACACTGAGGATGCTCTCCTCGATGTACGGGCCGTGGTTGTACGAGGCGATGATCACGGTGACGAGGGCGTTGGCTTCGCTCATGACTCTTTCTTCGCTCACGGTTTTCTCTTCGCTCACGGCTGTTCCTTGCGGGCCTGCTCCAGGCCGGAGTCGATCAGGTCCAGATATTCCTGACGGAACACCTCGATGTCGTGTTGTTCCTGCAGATAACGGTAGGCCTGTTCGCCCTTGGCCTTGAGCTCGTCGTCCGACAGCGCCAGATAGTTATCCAGCGCGGCGACCAGACTCGGCACGTCCTTGGGCGTGATCGTCAGACCACCGGCTCCTTCGATCAGCGGCAACATTGCCGGCACGTTCGAGGCAATCACCGGAAGGTGTCCGCTCATGCCTTCGAGCAACGCCAGGCCCAGGCCTTCGGCCAGCGACGGCATGGTCCAGATGTCGAACGCACGCACGTATTGCAGAGCGTTTTCCTTGAAGCCCAGCAGGTGCGCGCGACCGCTCAGGCCCAGTTGCTCGATCTCGGCCGCCAGCGGTGCCTGCAGGCGTCCGGCACCGATGATCGCCAACTGGGTGTTCGGGTATTTGTCTTTCAGCGCGGCAAAGGCTTGCAGCAGATAGGTGTGGCCCTTGACCGACACCAGCCGCCCCAGTGCGCCAATCAAGCGCACATTCGGGTCGAGGCCCAACAGCTCACGAGCTTTTTCGCGGCTGTGTTGCAAGCCCTCGGCCTGCTCGATGTCGATGGCATTGGTGATGGCGTAGGTGTTCTGGTCGGTAAAGCCGCAATCGCAATCGAGCAGGTACTGTTTGACCGCTGGCGACACACCGACGAAGCGCCAGTGCCGATCGATCAGACGCTGGGTCTGACGACGCCGGTAAAAGCGATCGTATTCGCCGAAACCGTGGGAGATGCCAATGCACAGCGGCACCTTCAACCAGCGGTTGAGCGCGAGCATCATGTTCACCGGTTTGAAGCGGTTGCAGATCACCACGTCGAACTTTTCCCGGCGGCAGAACTTGTACAACTGCCACATCGCCCGCAGGCGCATGCCCTTGAGCGACTTGTCGGAAAACTCGAAGTACACCGAATGGTCGGCGCGGCTCACCGGCTCGCCCGGCCCCGGTTTGCCGCGCAGGAAAGCCGCGGTGATCTCATAGCGCTCGCTCGGCAATGCCTTGACGATCTGCTCGGCGAGGTCGGCAAAGTCATGGGCTTTGACGTTGTAGTCGGGTTGCAGCTGCAACACCTTGAACCGTTGACTCATGACTCTCCCCGCTGGACGCCTGTCTCACCGTGCCTCAGTAGCCAGAACAACTCCTGGCGCCTGACTGCTTTTCGAAAAAATTCGTTTTCGCCGTACACCGACCCAGCCCGCCCGGCGAGCACACGCTGGATAACCCGGCGCAGGCGACGCTTGAACGGTGCCGGCGGCTGCAGGTCATGCATCATGCCCAGCGCCATGGCCTTGTCCCGTTGCAACTCGATGGACAGCGGCAGGCACAGCGGCTGCATCGGCACCGCCGAATCGAAGGACGGCGGCAAGGCAATGCCCTGCCCGGTGTTGCCCATCGGCCAGCGGTCGTTGTCGTGCAAGTGGTTGGCGTAACCGAGCAGCGTCGGCTGCCAGTCGAGGCCTTGGAGCGCCTGCAAAACCGCTTGCTGGGCGCAGATATGGTCAGGGTGCGGATCGAGGGTCGGATGCGGCAGCACGATCACGTCAGGACGCGCGCGCAACAGCACTTCACGCAAGTCGGCCAGCAGGTTGTTCCAAGTCGGCGCGCCGTCGGCATCGCCCGGCAGAGTGAACGGATTCAACTGACGAAACAGGCGCGTGTCGTTCAGGTCGGCTTCGCGCGAGCCCACCGCCTGATTCGGCGCAGCCTGCATCGCCGCCAGTTGCAGGCAAAAGTAACCGAGTTGCACGCAGTGTTCCTGCGGCACACCGGCCCAACGCGGCACGGCGAGGCTGTCCCAGGCACGCAGACGGCCCTTGAGCCGCGCGGCCTCGACCTTGCTCATGCCCATCTGCTGATAATGTTCGGCTTCGATCTCGCCAGCGGTCAGGGTGACGATCCAGGCTTCGTCGGCCTGGCTGTACAAGCCATAGGCGGCCAGCTCGGCATCGTCGGCGTGCGGGGCGATCACCATCACCCGCTGACGGCGATAGTCCGGTTGCTCCAGTGCCCACAGCACCGGCTCGCCGGAGACCCGGCAGAAGCGCCCGCGCAAGCGCAACTGGCCTTGCGCCAGAGCTTGCGCCTGACCGCTGAGGTTCAGGTAACGCAGGCCATTGACCCCGCGCTCGAAGGTTTGCGAATCCGGATGCGTCCCGCCGAGCAGTTCGACGCGCGGATCAAAGAACCGTCCCAGCCAGGTGCTTTTAACCTTTACCGCGAGGATCAACGTCGCTTCGTCGACCAGCATCACGCCTTCATCCAGACGCAATTGCTCGCCGCTCAAATGCACCTTCGGCTGCGGTGTAAACGGCGGAAAGCTGTACTGGTAATCGTCTTTCGGCGAATAGAACAGGTGATCGGCAAACCACGCTTCATGGGCGACCCAGCCAACCACCGCGAGCACCAGCGGTAACCACCACGCGACCAGCACACCGAGCGCGATCAACACGATCAGGGCGATCAGCAAGGTAATGCGTTTATTGCGACGATGACGCTTGAGCAGTTGCTGTTTGCGGCTCATGGGCTGACTCATACGGTGAACACCGGCACAGGATTGCACCAGCGATCCTTGTATTCACGGTCGGCGCGACCGAAGGAAAACCGCAGCGGCTTGTTCAGTGCTCGCGCGTGTTCCCAGGCACTTTGCGTATTGAGGAAGCTCAACACGCTGCCGGGGCTGAACTCGCGAGTTTCGGGATCGACGCCGCCGTTGATGTACTCGACGCTGATCCACTCCGGCGCTTCGACGCGGTACACCAGTTGAATGGCGATCGGCGCATCATTGAGGTAGATCACCGAGCCAATCAGCAGTTCGCGCAGCAGCTCGATGACTTCGGCCATGCGCGCCGCGCCGGTGGCCGGGAAGCCCCAGCGGCGCTGGAACAGATCACAGTAGATCGCCGCCAGTTCGGCACTGGAGAACTCGGCAACCGGACGCACCACGCCACCCGCCTCCTCCAGCAGGCGCAGTTCGCGGCGCTGGTTGTAGCGGAACTTCTTCGACAGTTCTTCGGGGGTGCGGGCCATGGCCAGTTGTTCGGTCTGCAACTTGAGGCCGCTGAAGCGGTTTTCGTTGAGCGCCGACAGATAGCGTGCGCGATGGCGCAGCGGCACCTGGGCATCGACCGCGGCCGGCAGGATCAGTTCGGCATTGCCGAGGTCGAACAGACCTTTCTTGCCATTGCGCTTGAGCACGTCTTTGGACAATGCCAGATCGCGGCCCCAGGTCGGGATCGCCGCTTTGACTTCGCCGTCCTGTTCCCAGGCCAGATAACGCACCGGGATGCCGGCCAGATCAGCCAGACGCTCGACTACCAAAGGATGCGTCGCGACGCTGCCGCCAAAACGCTGCCAGGCGCTGGCATAGGTGGAGGCGTCAACGGGCGACCAGCCACGTTCGCGCCAGCCTTGAAATCGGTTGAGCATCAGCCCCTCGGTGCCAGATCGGTAACTTGCGGCAGACGCCAGAAGGTGTCGCGCACCGCACGGTCGGAGAAACGCTCACGCAGGCGATCGAGCATCAGCTCGGCGCCCTGCCGGCGCTGCTGATCATCCATACCGGCCAAATGTTGCAGGCCTTGTGCAAGGTGTTCGGCATCGCCCAGCGGGAACAGAATCCCCACGCCTTCGACCACTTCCTTGGCCCCGCCACAGGCCGTGGCGAGCAAAGGCACGCCGGCCGCCATGGCCTCCAGCAGCACCATGCCGAACGGTTCGTGATCGGAGCTCAGGGCAAACACATCGAAGGCGCGGAAGTAATTGCGCGCGTCCGGCACCTGACCGAGAAACAACACCCGATCACCGATGCCCAGTTCGCGCGCCAGCTCCTTGAGATCCTGTTCCAGACGGCCCTTGCCGAGAATCACCAGCTGACTGTTGCCCGGCAGACCGGGTAACGCCGCGGCAAAACCGTGCAGCAAGGTGGCCTGATCCTTGTCCGGGTGCAGCCGTCCGACGTTGCCGACAATGAACGCATCCGCCGCCAGACCGAGGGTCTCGCGGGCCTCGCGGGCCGACACCTGACTGGCCTGCAAGGCCGGCACATCGATGCGGTTGTACAAGGTCTGGATGCGAGTGGACGGCCATTTCGGCAGGCAGCGCCGCATGTCGTCGCGCACGGCATCGGAGACGCCGAGCAGACTCAGACGCTTGCGGAAAATGTGCGCGAACAGCTTGCGCGTGCCGCGTTTGTAATCGTCAAACGCGTGGTGCACGCCAATCACCGGCAGCGACGTGCCGAGCAAGGCGATGTAGATCGGCTTGAAGCGATGGGCGATGCAGAAACTGAAATTGCGTGAAGCGGCGATCTTGCGCAGATCGCCGATAGCGCCCAGCTTCAGGCCACGAATGGCCTTGGAGCTGTATTCCATGAACAACACTTCATCGGAAGCACACGCTGCGGCCACCTCGCTATCGGCGGCCCCGGTCAGAAAGACCGTGGTCACCCGATAACCGGTGCCCGCGAACAGGCTGGCGTACTGCCGTGCGCAGTCGAGGAACGGCCCGTCATAGCCGTGACAGAACTGCAGCACATGGCGTTCAGCCGAGCGAGTCATAAGCGTTTGCGCCCTCTTTGACCACCAGAATGTCTTCCATGATCAGGTACTGCAGATCGGAGCCGAAGAACATGTTCAGGGCGTCGGTCGGCGAGCAGATCATCGGCTCACCACGACGGTTCAGCGAGGTGTTCAGCGACACGCCGTTGCCGGTGAGGCTTTCCAGCGCCTTCATCATGTCGTAGTAGCGCGGGTTGTATTCGCGCTTGAGGACCTGGGCACGGGAAGTGCCGTCTTCGTGGACGACTTCCGGCACGCGGGTCTTCCACTCTTCCGCCACTTCGAACGTGAAGGTCATGAACGGCGCCGGGTGATCGATCTTGATCATCTGCGGTGCAACAGTGTCGAGCATCGACGGGCAGAAAGGCCTCCAGCGCTCGCGGAACTTGATCTGGTGGTTGATCCGGTCAGCCACACCGGCCACGCTCGGGCAACCGATGATCGAACGACCACCGAGCGCACGCGGACCGAACTCCATGCGGCCCTGGAACCAGGCCACCGGGTTACCATCGACCATGATCTTGGCGATCTGCTCCGGCATGTTGTCGAGCTTGCGCCAGGTCGGCTTGTTCTCGTGACGGGCGCACGCGGCAATCACGTCTTCGTTGCTGTACGACGGGCCGAGGTAGACGTGTTCCATCTTCTCGACCGGTACGCCACGGGCGTGGGACACATAGGCTGCTGCGCCGACCGCGGTGCCGGCATCGCCGGACGCAGGCTGGACGAACAGTTCCTTGATGTCATCGCGGGCGATGATTTTCTGGTTCAGCTTGACGTTCAACGCACAGCCACCGGCGAAGGCCAGCTTGCCGGTTTCCTTGAGCACATCGCCCAGGTAGTAGTCGATCATCTGCAGCGCCAGTTTCTCGAACAGCGCTTGCATGCTGGCGGCGTAGTGGATGTACGGCTCGTCGGCGATGTCGCCCTCACGCTTCGGACCCAGCCACTCGATCAGCTTCGGCGAGAAGTAGAAGCCTTTGCCCTTCTCTTTATAGCGACGCAGGCCGATCACGTTGGCGTAGTCGGTGTTGATCACCAGCTCGCCGTTCTCGAACGAGGCCAGACGCGAGAAATCGTATTTGCTGGCATCGCCGTACGGCGCCATGCCCATGACCTTGAACTCACCGTCGAGCATCTCGAAACCGAGGAACTCGGTGATCGCGCCGTACAGGCCGCCGAGGGAGTCCGGATCGAAGAATTCCTTGATCTTGTGGATCTTGCCGTTTTCGCCATAACCGAAGAAGGTCGTGGCGTACTCGCCTTTGCCGTCGATGCCGAGGATCGCGGTTTTCTCTTTGAAACCCGAGCAGTGGTAGGCGCTGGAGGCGTGAGCGAGGTGGTGCTCGACCGGCTCGATCTTGATCTTCTTCGGATCAAAACCCAGCTGCTCCAGGCACCAGACGATCTTGTTGCGATAGCGCTTGTAGCGACGGTTGCCCATCAGGATCGCATCGAGGGCGCGATCCGGTGCGTACCAGTAACGCTTGGCATAGTGCCAGCGGGCCTTGCCGAACAGGCTGATCGGGGCGAACGGAATCGCCACCACGTCAACGTCGGACGGCTTGATACCGGCCTGTTCCAGGCAGAACTTCGCCGATTCGTAGGGCATGCGGTTCTTTGCATGCTTATCGCGGACGAAGCGCTCTTCTTCAGCCGCCGCCACCAGCTTGCCGTCGATGTACAAGGCGGCTGAAGGGTCATGGCTAAGGGCGCCGGACAGGCCAAGAATCGTCAATGCCACAGGGTCTAGCCTCTTTAGTCTGCATTCAGGCGCGATGCGCCTTGAAAATTGATGTGCCCTCGCACCGGGCGAGAGACAGCTAAAGGGCGGGATTATAGCGTAAAAGCGCCGACAAGCCTCTAGCGGAACTGGCCGGCCTTTGCGTTGACACTCCCGAGCCTCTCAACATAGACTTCCGTGCAAATGGGCTGGGGGATCCCGGTCGGCGCTAATGCCTCGGTGAGATCACCGGGGCTTTTCGCTTTCTGGGGGAGGGAAAACCTTCAACCCCCAGTTCTCGAAACCTTTCCCAACTTTATTCCGCCCACCGCTGCAATAGAACTTGCGCCTGAGCACATCAAACGCGCGATTTTCCTGACCCACCCTCAAAACACTCATGCCGATCGGCCTTGCAACAAGATCAGCCAGCTGCAATCCGGTGGAATTGACTTGTTTTGTGGCGAAGACGATGTCAAACGGCAGTTGAACCCCCAGTCGGTTAGACCCGCCACAAACCCTGCGAAACTCCAACTCAAGCTCGTTATCCTCCCGCTTGCCTCGCCGCTCGAAAATCACATGCGTTAACACTTTATGTTGATGCTTTTCCTGCAAAAACTCATGCAGCGTTTCCAGACAGAAACCGAGAGCCAAGTGGTAGGGGTTGTCAGCAGATGCCTGCTTTTCACGCAGCAAGACCTTGTCGATGACACAACTGATCAGGACGAAATTGATGGCCTCGATAATGCCGGTCAATTCGTCGAGAAAGGCATGCTTGTGCACTCTCGAAGTGAACAGGCTGGAGAAAGCTCCTTTTTCTTTTCGAATCTCCAGCTCATGCAGCACGATCAGATCGTGCCCCATATGGTTGAACTTGAATTTCTGGACAGCCGGAATGACCTTTTCGCAGTAATGCCTTTTTTGAAAGACGCAAAAAGCAAGCACGAATATCGGGTAATAGGGATCCAGCTTCTGCATCCCTTGATCACCGCTTTCATCAACATAGACGATGTAGTCGCTGTATCTCCCGGACGGATACAAGAGCGCTGCCGCTTCAACAATTGCTTGCGACTCGCTCTGGTTTTCAAACAGAGAAAATTGCAAAAAAAGTTACCCGCGATCTGTTCGCCAATAGATGCCGATATTGCCATCCACGACCTGTTGATAAATCGTATACGGCAACACCACCGTATCCAGCACCCCGGACAACGGCAGGTCCAGCAGCACAAATGGCAGCAGCACGCCGGTAGGGTCAGGTGGGGCATTGAGTACGCAGAAATCGAACGCCAGACCGCTGTAGATCCGTGGAATCGATTGGCAGTAGGTTTTCTGTTTGCGCATGTCGCGGGCGACGTCAGCGTCCATTTGCAGGACCGAGGCGGCGGTGCCGCAGCCGGATAAAAGCCATGCGCAGGTGCTGAGTGTTAAAGCGTTTTTGATGGTCAAGTCTTGCCCTCCGAAGTGGTCAGGGCAAGCTAGCATCGGGGCTGGAGCGGGCACAGTTCATGGCTTCTGGAGAAGCTGTAGGACAAGTCAGTGGTGTTTGTCCGCTATTGCTCAACGGGAGTTTTCTGGGGCTTTAAAGCCCTGTTGCGAGCAGGCTCACTCCTACAGGGGAATGCTATCCCATGTGGGAGTGAGCTTGCTGGCGAAGGCGGCTCAGGCCGCGCTGGAGATGTCCTTGGGCAATCGCTGATCGATCACCTGATACAGCGCGCTGCTCTCGGGCCAGTTGCGCATGAACCGTGCCCGATCTCGCGCGTAGGCCGGCGCGAAACTTCCGACAGAACTGTGCTGACACATCGAATCCAGATCGATCAGTGCCCAGCGATCTTCCTGCCAGAACAGGTTATGACCCTTGAAGTCGCCATGGCTGATGCGCTCGGCAATCAACCGTGCGAACAGTCGATCCAGCGCCTGCAACTCGGATTCCGGCGCCGCACCGCTTTCCACATACGGCGCAAAGCGCTCGATGATGTCCGGCCCCGGCAGGAACTCGGTCACCAGATAAGCACGGCTGCGCAACCATAAAAAACGCTTTTCCAGCACCGCCAGCGGTTTCGGCGTGGCGATGCCGAGGAACGCCAGGCGATTGCCTTCACGCCACGAATGCCACGCGCGGCTCGGGCGCCAGAAGCGCTTGAGCCAGTGCGCAAAGCCTTTGATGTTGTAGCGCTTGATCACCAGCGTACGCCCGGCCACTTCGACCTTGCCGACGCTCGCCGCGCCGCCGGTCTTGTACAGATGGCCCTGATCGAGCAGCGCATCGGCCTGATCCAGCACCGGGAGCATCGCCGCTTCTTCCTCGCGACGGATCGCCCGCAAGGCGAACGCACCGCGCTGCACACTGAACAATGTGCACTCGCGGCCCACCTTGATCAGGTAATCCTTCAGGCGCCAGGCGCGTACCTTGGCGATCTGCTTCTGCAACGCTTCCAGCGGCAACGCGTGCTCACTGTTGCTCAGCAGGTAATACACCAGCAATTCTTCGGTGAACGGCTCAAGAGACTTGGGCAACTGGGCGAAAAACACCCCGAGGTTTTCCAGCACTTTCTGCCGCGACAACGGCTGGCCAGCGGTCTCGGCGCAGATCCCGGCGCCATCGATCAGGTACAACTGACCGCCCTGGCGCAGCAGGTTGTCGAGGTGCAGATCTTCCTGCCACAGTCCTTTGCCATGCAGTTGGCCAATCGCGCCCAGCGCCTCGGCGAGTACCGCCGATTGCTCGTCCGCCAGCACCGGCAGTGATTCGACTTTCTGCCAGGCATCACCGAGGCTTTCAGCACCTTCGAGGAACTCGAACAGCAGCCAGCCGCCCTCGCCATCCTTCAGGCCATCAGCCAACAACAGCGGCGTGGTCAGACCTTGTTCGGCGAGCAACTTGACGCCCGCCAGTTCGCGCTGAAAATGCCGCGCAGCCTTGCTGCCCACCAGTAATTTGGCCAGCACCGGCCGCCCGCGCCAGACCCCGGCACCGACATAGCGCTGCCCGGGCAACACCCGCAGCAGATTCAGCAGTTGCAGATCCGCTGGGCCTGCCGCATCAGCGAGGCTGATCGTCAGCGGCAGACTCGGCGCACGTCCGGCGTTTTTCAGTTCGGACAAGCGCATCAACGGGTCTCCTTGCGACTGCGCCGTGCAGTCAGGCGCGTCACCCAGCTGTCGACCAGCGAACTGTCGACTGGCTGATCGAGATAGGCCGCGAGCAATTCGCGTAATTGCGCCTCGCTCCATTCCGGGGCGCGACGCAGCAGCGGCTCCAGATCCTTGACCCGGTCGCGCATGCCGAACAGCAGGGGCCGGGTCTTTTCCAGGTCGATCAGTTGCGCCCGATAGGCGTCGCCATCAGCCTGCAAAAAGATGTGTTTCGGATAAAAGCAGCCGTGCACCTGACGCACGCCGTGCAGCCGGCGCGCCAGCTGTCCACAGGCTTTGAGAATGGCCGATTGCTGCGCGGTGCTCAGCTCGGACCAGCGTTGCAGCAACGAGTCGAGATCATCCCAGCCGTCGAGGGCACGGGTCAGCAGGATCGCCCGGACATCGCCCTTGACCTTGCGCTCACCGAAGAACGCCGCTTGCAGCGCCGGGATCCCCAACTTGTTGTAGCGGCTGATGTTGCGAAACTCGCGGGCGAAACTCGGCTCGCCGAACGGCGCATGCAGGGTGCGGGTCAGGTAGTTGCTCTGGCGCTTGAGGTAGTAGGCCTGCCCTTCCAGCTCCAGGCGAAACACGCTGCTCCAGCCACCGCCATCGGTGTTCGGTTCGTCCACGGCTTCGAGCTGTTTGGCCCAGAGCGCGTCGAAAGTGCCGAGGCCATGACGCTCAAGCAGCGCCCGGTCTTCAGCGGCCAGGAAATCAGTCATTCGCGTCCCTCGAAAAATCTCACCACGTGGCGAATCCGTTTCTTGTCGGCGGCATTCAGCCGATCACGTCCGCGGTATTGCAGGTAGAACCGCAGGCGCTGGGTGTTCGACAGGTGATACTTGGCCACCTTGTCGAGACAGGCCAGATCCTTGGTGATCCGGTATTTGAGCCAGAAGCCGCGCCAGAAATCGCCGTTCGGGCAGTCGATCAGAAACAGCTGCGCCTGATCGTCGATCAGCAGATTGCGCCACTTCAGATCGTTATGGGTAAAGCGGTGGTCGTGCATGGTTCGGGTGTAGCCGGCCAACTGCCGGCTGATGCCATCGACCCACAGGCGATCCTTGAGTTTCGGATCGTTGCGTTCGGCCAGCGCCGACAGGTCTTCGGTGCGCGGCAGCTCGCGGGTGATCATCGCCCCACGGGCATAGGCCGCGCCACGTCGCTCCAGACCCCAGGCCACCACTTCGGCGGTGGGAATGCCCCATTTGGCGAAGCGTTTGAGGTTCTGCCACTCCATCTTCACCCGTGGCTTACCCAGGTAACGGCGCAAGCCTTTACCGGCGCCGACGTAGCGTTTGACGTAGTAATTCACGCCGTTGCGCTGCACGCGAATGACTTCGGACAGCGGATCACGGGTCAGACGTTCGCCCTGCAGGGCAAACACCGCTTCGAGGCTGCCGAAATCTTCGGCCAGTTCGCTGTATTGCGGTTCAAGCGTCCAACCCGCCATCAGAGCGCATCCCCGTAACGCTGTTTGCGCGCATAAAGCTTGTTGGCCTTGCCTTCGAGCCAGCTCAGCAACGGCGCTTCTTCGGCGAGGATCTGCCGTAGCGGCTGCTGAAAGTAGCCTTTGAGGAAACGCAGCTTGTCGCGTCGGGTCAGGCCGATGTCCAGTGCCGAGAAATACAGCGCGGCCAGATCCTTGTTGCGCCAGCGTTGAGTAATTCTTGGGCGGGTTTGGGCGCGGTGCAGGTCGATCACCGAGAGTTTGAAATCTTCGGGAGTGATCGGTTTGTCGGTGTGCAACAGAAAGTGGCAGATGTAGCAGTCGCGATGGTTGACCCCGGCGCGGTGCATCATGCCGGTCATGCGCGCCACTTCAGCAATCAGCGCGCGCTTGAGTTTCGGCTGCGGCGGGTTCTTGACCCAATCGATGCTGAAGTCTTCGAGGCTGATGGTCGGTGCCAGCTCTTCGGTGACGATGAACGAATGCTGATCCGCCGGGTTGCTGCCCTTCTCGCCGTAAGCCACGGCGGTCATGGTCGGCACGCCGACTTCCTGCAGACGCTGGATCGCCATCCACTCCTGACCCGCGCCGAGCACCGGCAGCTTGGCGGTCAGCAGATTCTTGAAGATCTCGCCCCAGCCGATGCCCCGGTGGATCTTGACGAAAAATCCGTTGCCGTCGACTTCCGTGCGCAGAGTCCGTCGAGCTTCCAGCTCGCGGTAGACCTCGCCCTGCAAGCCTTCGACTTCGGCGAACGGGTCGCGCCCGGCCCAAAGGCTCTTGAACGGTTCAGCCAGCATCAACTTCATTTAAGCGTGCTCCGCCAGAATCACATCGGCCGCGTGCTGCGGCATGCTGTAGAGGTCGGCCGTCTCGGCGAAAGCCAGACCATTGCGGCTCCAGGCCGCGCGTGCAGCGTCGTCATTCAACATGTCAGTCAGGTACTGCGTCAGTTGCGCCTGATCGAACGGCTCGTCCAGCACTCGCCCGGCGTCCGCCTCGGCAATGTAATGGGCGTAACCGCAGACCGCGCTGACCAGCACCGGCAACCCGGCGACCAGCGCTTCGAGCAATACGGTGCCGGTGTTTTCGTTGTACGCCGGGTGGATCAACAGGTCGGCGCCAAGCAGGAACCGCGGGATATCGCTGCGACCCTTGAGGAAGGTCACGTTGTCGCCAAGGCCCAAAGTCGTACTCTGCATCTGGAACAATTTGGGGTCATCCTGGCCGATTACAAACAGCCGGGTGCGCTTCTTCAGCTCGGCGGGCAGTGCAGCCAGCGCCTTGAGGCTGCGATCGACGCCCTTGGTCTTGAACCCGGAACCGATCTGCACCAGCAGCAGTTCGTCGTCCTTGAGGCTGAATTCGGCGCGGAAACCGGCGCGAATCTGGTCGGCATCCGCCGGCCGGCGACGATCCTGGGCGATACCCGGCGGCAGCAGGTGGAAGCGCTCCAGCGGCGTGTCGTAGTGCTTGATGAACAGCGGCTGCTGCACTTCGGAAATCATCAGCACTTCGGTTTTCGCGTCTTTGGCGAACACCGCGCGCTCGTACTCGGCGAAGTGCCGGTAGCGGCCCCAGCGGCGGTACAGCGAATGGCGCAGGTTCTGCGCCTTGTCTTCGAAGCAGCCGTCGGCGGCGTAGTAGACGTCCAGCCCCGGCATCTTGTTGAAGCCGATCAAGCGGTCCACCGGACGCTTGGCCAGATCCGCTTCCATCCACGCCGTGAGTTTCTCGTTGCGCCGATGATTGAAGAACGCCTTGACCGGCGCCACCAGCACTTCGAAACCGGGCGGCACGTCGCCTTCCCAGATCAGCGTATAGACACGGATCTGATGGCCGCGCTTCTGGCATTCGAGGGCGATGCGCATGAAGTCGCGCTGCAAGCCACCGAACGGGAAATATTTGTACAGAACAAAAGCCAATTGCATCAGCGCAGCTCCTCAGCCATTAACAACGTGCTCAGTCGGCTGGCGACACGCTCGGGATTCAGACGCGTGAAGCACAGCGGCTGCTCGCGTTTCAGGTCAAACTGACGGGCATCCTGCACGGTCGGTTGGTAAGTGCATTTCTTTTGCAGGCAAGGGGCGCAGGGGAAATCACTGGCCATGTGAATCTGCACCTTGCCGTAGGCGCCAGTCAGGCCCGGGTTGGTCGGGCCGAACAGGGAAATCGTCGGCACGTCCAGCGCGGCTGCGAGGTGACCGAGACCGGTGTCCACCGCGACGCAAGCCTGGGCGCCGGCCAGCACTTTGCCGACCCCGGCCAGATTCAGCTTCGGCAACACTTCGGCGTGTTTGAAACCGGCGGCAATCCGTTCGGCACGGGCCTTCTCCAGCGGGTTGCCCCACGGCAGTTTGACCCCGACGCCCAGATAGCCGACGCGTTCGGTCAGCTCGCGCCAGTAGGCTTCCGGCCAGTGCTTGGTGTCCCATGTGGTGCCGTGCAGGAACACCACGAACGCGCTCTTGCGCGGCAATTCCACCAGACGCTCGACGTTGAGGCCGTAGTCGCCCAACCCTTTGGGCAGGTCATAACCGAGGGCGATGGCGAACAGCTGACGCACCCGTTCGACCGCATGCTGCCCACGGGCCACCGCCAGTTTGCGGTCATAGAAACGTGCAGCGATCGGCTCGCGCGCCGAGCCTTTGTCGAGGCCGGCCACCGGGGCTTTGACGTAGCGCGTCAGCCAGGCGCTTTTCAGCAGGCCCTGAGCGTCGATCACCAGATCGTATTGGCTGGCGCGCACGCTTTGCTTGAAGCGCTTCCAATCGCCGCTCTTGATGGTCTGCCAGAGGTTCTTGCGCCAGCGGCGGATCGCCACGGGAATCACCTTGCCGACGGCCGGGTGCCAGGTCGGGATCTCGGCGAAGCCTTCTTCCACCACCCAGTCGAACTTGATCCCGGGGATGGCCCGGGCCGCGTCGGTCAGCGCCGGCAACGCGTGAATCACGTCGCCCAGCGATGAAGTCTTGATCAGCAATACCCGCAACTTAATGAACCTCGACCACGGAGCCCTGCAGTTTCTGCAAGGCATCGTTGACCGCGTCCGGCATCAGCTGGCGCAGGCAGTTGTAATGGCCGAACCGGCAGGTACGGTCGAAGCACGGGCTGCAATCGAGGCCCAGACGCACGACTTCGACGTGTTCGGCCAACGGCGGCGTGAAGCCCGGCGAGGTCGAGCCATACACCGCCACCAACGGGCGATTCAGCGCAGCGGCGACGTGCATCAGACCAGAGTCGTTGGACACCACCGAATCGGCGCACGACAGCAGGTCGATGGCTTCGGCCAGCGAGGTGCCGCCGCTGAGGTTGACCGATTCTTCACGCAGGCCGGGAATCAGCCGTGCGCGAATGTCTTCGCCTACCGCGTGGTCGTTTTTCGAGCCGAACAGCCACACCTGCCAGCCTTCGCGAATCCGCGCTTCGGCGACCTTGGCGTAGTGCTCGGACGGCCAGCGCTTGGATTCGCCGAACTCGGCGCCGGGACACAGGGCCAACACCGGACGGTCCAGAGTCAGGCCGAACTTGGCCAGCGCCGCTTCGCGGGTCACCGGATCGATTTGCAGGCTCGGACGCGGATAAGGCTTTGGCAGCTCGGCGTTCGGCTCGTAAGCCAGCGCCATGAAGCGCTCGATCATCAGCGGATAACGTTCTTTATCCAGCGTGCGCACGTCATTGAGCAGGCCGTAGCGGAATTCGCCACGCCAGCCGGTGCGTTGCTTGATGCCGGCGAAAAACGGCACCAGCGCCGATTTCAGCGAGTTCGGCAGCAGGATGGCCTGATCGTACTGGCCGGCCAGGGATTTGCCGATCCGCCGACGCGTCGCCAGTTCCAGCGCGCCATGGCCGAGCGGAAAGCTCAAGGCCTTGCGCACTTCAGGCATGCGCTCAAGGATCGGCCGGCTCCACTCGGGGGCCAGCACGTCGATTTCGCATTGCGGGTGGCGCTGCTTGAGACACTGAAACAGTGTCTGCGCCATCACCATGTCACCGACCCAACTGGGCCCAACGATCAGAATATTCATGTGGTTTCCATAAACGAACCGGGGAGGCCAATGCCTCCCCGCCTCGAGAATCACTGAGGGAGCGGCGCTGCTTGCGATGGGTCATTACCTTCAACATGACTGTCGACTGTCACTCCGCTATCGCGAGCAGGCTCGCTCCCACATGGTTTGTTCGCCTTACTTCAGATCTACAGACACTGTAAATCCACTGTGGGAGCGAGCTTGCTCGCGAAGGGGCCATCACATCCGACATCGGTGTCATCTGACACTCCGTCTTCGCGAGCAAGCTCGCTCCCACAAGGTAATCGGTGCTTCAAATATCCGGTTTCAGCTTAGCCCCAACTCTTTCCAGATCCGCAATACCTGCCGGCGCTCCTCGACAAACTGGTCGCCTGCAATCACCCCGGCGTCCTTCTGCAAGGCCTGTCGGTGGGCGGCGGAGCGGTAGGCTTTATAGGCCTCGCGCAGCAGGCTGGCATCTTCGGCAGGCATCAGCCCTTCGTGTTCCAGCTCTTCCAGAATGCGGATGTTATCGGTCCAGCGCAGCAATGGCGGGTGGCTTTGCGACCACGCCAGGGCCGCGTATTGCACCATAAATTCAATATCGACGATACCTCCGGCGTCCTGCTTGAGGTCGAACGGCGCCGTGGCCTCGAAGGCACTTGCCGCGGTACCGGCCGCCGTGCTCTTGCTGCCGAGGTTATCGCGCATCTTGGCGCGCATCTCGCTGACTTCCTGTTGCAGCTTCGCCAGATCCCGCGCCTTGCCCAAAACCTGCGCGCGGACTTTCTCGAAGGCCTGGCCGACATCCTGACTGCCGACCAGCACCCGCGCCCGCACCAGGGCCTGATGCTCCCAGGTCCAGGCTTCATTTTCCTGATAGCGCTCAAACGCCCCGAGCGAGCTGACCAACAGCCCCGACGCGCCGGACGGGCGCAAACGCATGTCCACTTCATACAGCTGGCCGGAGTTGGTCTGCGCCGTCAGCAAGTGAATGATCCGCTGCCCCAGCCGGGTGAAGAACTGCGCGCCATCGATCGGCTTCGGCCCGTCGGTTTCCGCCTGCGGATCGCCGTCATGGATGAACACCAGGTCCAGGTCCGAACCATGCCCCAGTTCCAGCCCGCCGACTTTGCCATAACCGACAATGATGAAGCCGGGATCGCACAAACTGCCATCGGTGCGCAGCGGCGTGCCGTACTTGGCCACCGTCTGGCGCCAGGCCAGCGCCAGCACTTGCTCGAGAATCGCTTCGGCGAGCCAGGTCAGGTAATCACTGACTTTCATCAACGGCAGACTGCCAGCGATTTCCGAGGCGGCGACGCGTAAGCGGTGCGCCAGTTTGAAGTGGCGCAGGGCTTCCATCTGCTGTTCGAGGTCGTCCTCGGGGATCCGCGTCAGCCGCTCGCGCAGCTCGGCGGCGAGTTCCGGCGCCAGTGGCGGCTTGAACAGCCGGCCTTCATTGAGCAACTCGTCGAGCAGCAGCGGGAAACGGGTGATCTGCTCGGCGATCCACGGACTGGCCGCGCACAGGGTGAGCAAGCGTCGCAGGGCACCGGGGTTTTCCGTGAGCAACACCAGATAGGCCGAACGTCGGGCGACCGCTTCGACCAGCGGTAGCACCCGCTCCAGCACCAGATCCGGGTTGTCATGCTCCACCGCCTGGGCCAGCAGGCGCGGGATAAACGCATCAAGACGCTCGCGACCCAGCCGCTGCATCGCGCGCAATTGCGGACTGCCACGCAGGCTCGCCAGCGCTTTCAGGGCCTTGGTCGCATCGGCGAAGCCGCCCTCTTCGAGCTGCCGGCAAGCGGCCTCTTCATCCTGCGCCTCTTCCCACAGCGGCAACCACTCACCGCCCACCACCACTTCGCAGTCGGCGCCCTCTTCTTCATCGGGATCGGCGATCACCTGCGCAAAGTGCCAGGCCACCCGACCACGCCAGAACATCAGCTTTTCGTGGAAGGCCAGCCAATCGGCGAAACCAAGCATGAACGCGATCCGCGCCTGATCCTGAGCGCCGTCCGGCAACATCTGGGTCTGGCGGTCGGCAATCGCCTGGATCGCGTGCTCGGTGTAGCGCAGGAATTCATAGCCTTCGCGCAGTTCGCCGATCACCGCCGGCGGCAAGTAACCCTGCCCTTCCAGCGTGCTCAGCACCTTTAATAGAGGACGCTGTTGCAGGCTCAGGTCGCGCCCGCCGTGGATCAACTGAAAGGCCTGGGCGATGAACTCGACCTCGCGGATCCCGCCAGAGCCGAGCTTGATGTTGTCGGCCATGCCCTTGCGCCGCACTTCCTGCTGGATCAACTGCTTCATGGTGCGCAGCGCTTCGATCGCCGAGAAGTCCAGATAACGCCGGTAGACGAACGGCCGCAGCATATCGAGCAACTGCGCGCCGGCCGTCTGATCGCCGGCCACCACCCGCGCCTTGATCATCGCGTAGCGTTCCCAGTCGCGGCCCTGATCCTGGTAATACTGCTCGAGTGCATTGAAGCTCAGCACCAGCGCGCCGGACGAACCGTACGGGCGCAGGCGCATGTCGACGCGGAACACGAAACCGTCGACCGTCATCGGGTCGAGGGCCTTGATCAGGCGCTGGCCGAGACGGATGAAGAATTCCTGATTATCCAGCGCGCGTTTCACGCCGACGGTTTCGCCGCCCTCGGGGTAAGCGAAGATCAGGTCGATGTCCGACGACAGGTTCAGCTCGACCGCGCCGAGCTTGCCCATGCCGAGGATGACCATCTGCTGCGGCAGACCGCTGCGCCGACCGGTCGGCGTACCGAACTGCTGGCAATGGCGGCTGTACAGCCATTGGTAGGCTTGATCGATGGTGGCGTCGGCCATGTCCGACAGGTCGCGGCAGGTCTGTACCAGATCAGCCTGGCGGTTCAGGTCACGCCAGATGATCCGCACTTGATGGCGGGCACGCTGGCGGCGCAGGACGCGCCCGAGTTCGTCTTCGCTTTGCGCGGTGTTCACGGCGGCAGCTATCTGCGAGCACAATTCACCCGGTGCGAACGGCCGGTCGAGTTCGCCGGACTGCACCAGTGACAACAACATCAAAGGGTCACGAACGCTCTGTTCAATGACGAAATCGCTGGCGGCACTGACGCGGGCGAATTGCGCCCAGCGTTCCGGGGTCCAGTTGGAGAAGCCGTGATCGTCTTCCAGCGCGGCGACGGCCGTACGGAACGACTGCTCGGATCGAGTGACCAACGGCAGGAGAATGGCGGGGAGTTCAGCGAGCACGGGCAGGGTCATGGTCTATCCTTGATCGGCGTGTAAATGGCCGCTTGTAGTGTTTGATGAAAACCCGCTACGCGAAGGACTGTCGAACAAAAGTTAGAAATAGCTGAAATTTCTTCTTCTTTGGCATCCAGCATCAAACTTTCACCTTTTTCGGATGGTAATCGACCAACCTTAACGATTATTCTCACAACGCAGTCGGAGGCCACAAGCCTTTCCTCTGTAGTTTTACTACTCGTCTATACAGGCGAAAGGCTGAAATGCTCAAAGATTTGTAGTAAAACTACACGCCGCCGGAACAACCTGTCGGCAATCCAAGAATTTTAAATCGTCTGCCCACAAGGCCAGTCGCAAACTCAGGCAACCGATTCTGGAAGCCTTTCCGCCCTGGAGCAAGCCATGCAAGACCTCGATCCCGTCGAAACCCAGGAATGGCTGGACGCCCTGGAATCGGTTCTCGACAAAGAAGGCGAAGACCGTGCTCACTATCTGATGACCCGTATGGGTGAACTGGCGACCCGCAGCGGTTCGCAACTCCCTTACGCCATCACCACGCCTTACCGCAACACCATCCCGGTAACCCACGAAGCACGCATGCCTGGCGACCTGTTCATGGAACGCCGCATTCGCTCGCTGGTGCGCTGGAACGCGATGGCCATGGTAATGCGTACGAACCTGAAAGATTCTGACCTGGGTGGTCACATCTCCAGCTTCGCCTCCAGCGCGACCCTGTATGACATCGGCTTCAACTACTTCTTCCAGGCCCCGACCGACGAACACGGCGGCGACCTGATCTACTTCCAGGGCCACACCTCACCAGGCGTTTACGCCCGTGCGTTCATGGAAGGCCGCATCACCGAAGACCAGATGAACAACTTCCGCCAGGAAGTCGACGGTCAGGGCCTGTCGTCCTACCCGCACCCTTGGCTGATGCCTGACTTCTGGCAGTTCCCGACCGTATCCATGGGTCTGGGTCCGATCCAGGCGATCTACCAGGCTCGCTTCATGAAGTACCTGGAACACCGCGGTTTCATCCAGCCGGGCAAACAGAAAGTCTGGTGCTTCCTGGGCGACGGCGAGTGCGACGAGCCGGAATCCCTCGGTGCGATCTCCCTGGCCGGCCGCGAGAAGCTGGACAACCTGATCTTCGTCATCAACTGCAACCTGCAGCGCCTCGACGGCCCGGTTCGCGGCAACGGCAAGATCATCCAGGAACTCGAAGGCGTGTTCCGCGGTGCACAGTGGAACGTGACCAAAGTCATCTGGGGCCGTTTCTGGGACCCACTGCTGGCCAAAGACGTCGACGGCATCCTGCAACGTCGCATGGACGAAGTCATCGACGGCGAGTACCAGAACTACAAAGCCAAAGACGGCGCGTTCGTTCGCGAGCACTTCTTCAACACGCCTGAACTCAAGGCGATGGTTGCCGACCTGTCCGACGACGAGATCTGGAAACTCAACCGTGGCGGCCACGACCCGTACAAGGTCTATGCGGCGTACCACGAAGCGGTCAACCACAAAGAACAACCAACCGTCATCCTCGCCAAGACCATCAAGGGTTATGGCACCGGTGCCGGCGAAGCGAAAAACACTGCGCACAACACCAAGAAAGTCGACGTCGACAGCCTGAAGTTGTTCCGCGACCGCTTCGACATCCCGGTCAAGGACGAAGAGCTGGAGAACCTGCCGTTCTTCAAGCCAGAGCCAAACAGCGCCGAAGCCCGCTACCTGAGCGAGCGCCGTGCCGCACTGGGCGGTTTCGTACCGCAGCGCCGCGCGCAGAGCTTCAGCGTACCGACCCCGGACCTGGACACCCTGAAAGCCATCCTCGATGGTTCGGGCGACCGTGAAATTTCCACCACCATGGCCTTCGTGCGGATCCTCGCGCAACTGGTCAAGGACAAGGAAATCGGCCCGCGCATCGTCCCGATCATCCCGGACGAAGCCCGTACCTTCGGTATGGAAGGCATGTTCCGTCAGTTGGGCATCTACTCCTCCGTCGGCCAGCTCTACGAGCCAGTCGATAAAGACCAGGTGATGTTCTACAAGGAAGACCAGAAAGGTCAGATCCTTGAAGAAGGCATCAACGAAGCAGGCGCCATGAGTTCCTTCATCGCCGCCGGTACTTCGTACTCCAGCCACAACCAGCCGATGCTGCCGTTCTACATCTTCTACTCGATGTTCGGCTTCCAGCGTATCGGTGACCTGGCCTGGGCCGCCGGCGACAGCCGTACCCGTGGCTTCCTGATCGGCGGCACCGCCGGCCGTACCACCCTGAACGGTGAAGGTCTGCAGCACGAAGACGGTCACAGCCACCTGCTGGCCGCGACCATCCCGAACTGCCGCACCTACGATCCGACCTACGGCTACGAGCTGGCGGTGATCATTCAGGACGGCATGAAGAAGATGACCGAAGAGCAACAGGACATCTTCTACTACATCACCGTGATGAACGAGTCGTACCAGCAGCCAGCCATGCCGGCCGGTGCCGAAGAAGGCATCAAGAAAGGCATGTACCTGCTCGAAGAAGACACCCGCGATGCGGCGCATCACGTACAACTGATGGGCTCCGGCACCATCCTGCGTGAAGTGCGTGAAGCGGCGAAGATCCTGCGTGAAGAGTTCAACATCGGCGCTGACGTATGGAGCGTTACCAGCTTCAACGAACTGCGTCGCGACGGCCTGGCCGTAGAGCGCAGCAACCGTCTGAAGCCTGGCCAGAAGCCTAAGCAGAGCTACGTTGAAGAGTGCCTGAGCGGCCGTAAAGGTCCGGTCATCGCTTCTACCGACTACATGAAGCTGTTCGCCGAGCAGATCCGTCAGTGGGTACCGTCCAAGGAATTCAAAGTCCTGGGCACCGACGGTTTCGGCCGCAGCGACAGCCGCAAGAAACTGCGTCATTTCTTCGAAGTCGACCGTCATTTCGTGGTGTTGGCAGCCCTGGAAGCACTGGCTGACCGTGGTGATATCGAACCTAAAGTGGTGGCCGAGGCCATCGTCAAGTTCGGCATCGACCCGGAAAAACGCAACCCACTGGACTGCTGAGGAGACATTTTGTGAGCGAACTCATTCGCGTACCTGACATCGGCAGCGGTGAAGGTGAAGTAATTGAACTGTTTGTGAAGGTCGGCGACCGTATCGAAGCCGACCAGAGCATCCTGACCCTGGAATCGGACAAGGCCAGCATGGAAGTGCCGGCCCCGAAAGCCGGCGTCATCAAAAGCCTGAAAGTCAAGCTGGGCGACCGTCTGAAAGAAGGCGACGAACTGCTTGAGCTGGAAGTCGAGGGCGCCGCGCAAGCGGCCCCTGCACCTGCTGCTGCACCGGCTGCAAAAGCTGAAGCCAAACCGGCTGCCGCTCCTGCTGCTGCGGCGCCAGCCGCTGCCCCTGCTGCCGCTTCGGTGCAGCAAGTGCACGTGCCGGACATCGGTTCGTCGGGCAAGGCGCAGATCATCGAGATCCAGGTCAAGGTCGGCGACACCGTCGAGGCTGATCAATCTTTGATCACCCTGGAATCCGACAAGGCGAGCATGGAAATCCCGTCGCCTGCCGCGGGCGTGGTCAAGGCCATCAGCGTCAAGCTCAACGACGAAGTCGGCACGGGCGACCTGATTCTGGATCTGGAAGTGGCGGGTGCTGCGGCCCCTGCTGCGGCCGCTCCGGCTCAGGCCGCTGCGCCAGCCGCTGCTGCTGCGCCTGCTCCGGCTGCCGCCCCGGCTGCTCCGGTTGCCGACAGCGTTCAGGACATCCACGTTCCGGACATTGGTTCGGCCGGCAAGGCCAAGATCATCGAAGTCCTGGTCAAGGCTGGTGACAGCGTTGAAGCCGACCAGTCGCTGATCACCCTCGAATCCGACAAGGCAAGCATGGAAATCCCATCGCCTGCCGCTGGCGTGGTGGAAAGCATTTCCATCAAGCTGGACGACGAAGTCGGCACCGGCGACCTGATCCTCAAGCTGAAAGTCAAAGGCGCAGCCCCTGCTGCTGCCCCGGCTCCAGCTGCCGCCGCTGCGCCAAGCGCTCCGGCACCGGCCGCTGCTGCTCCGGCTGCCGCTGCACCTGCTGCTGCCGCTCCGGTTGCTGCTCCGGCCAAGCCTGGTGCCAAAGTTCACGCCGGCCCGGCCGTGCGTCAACTGGCCCGCGAGTTCGGCGTCGAGCTGAGCGCCGTTGGCGCCAGCGGTCCGCACGGTCGCATCCTCAAGGAAGACGTGCAGGTTTACGTCAAGGCGATGATGCAGAAAGCCAAGGAAGCACCGGCCGCTGGCGGCGCAACCGGTGGCGCGGGCATCCCGCCGATCCCGGTCGTGGATTTCAGCCGCTTCGGTGAAATCGAAGAAGTGCCGATGACCCGCCTGATGCAGGTCGGCGCCGCCAACCTGCACCGCAGCTGGCTGAACGTGCCGCACGTGACGCAATTCGACTCGGCGGATATCACCGAGCTGGAAGCCTTCCGTGTTGCGCAAAAAGCCGTCGCCGAGAAGGCCGGCGTCAAGCTGACCATCCTGCCGCTGCTGCTCAAGACCTGCGCGCACCTGCTCAAGGAGCTGCCGGACTTCAACAGTTCGCTGGCGCCAAGCGGCAAGGCGATCATTCGCAAGAAGTACGTCAACATCGGTTTCGCGGTCGACACTCCAGATGGCTTGCTGGTACCGGTCATCAAGAACGTCGACCAGAAGAGCCTGCTGCAACTGGCCGCAGAAGCTGCTTCGCTGGCTGAAAAAGCCCGCACCAAGAAGCTCTCTTCGGACGAGATGCAAGGCGCCTGCTTCACCATTTCCAGCCTCGGCCACATTGGCGGCACCGGCTTCACGCCGATCGTCAACGCGCCGGAAGTGGCGATCCTCGGTGTTTCCAAGGCAACCATCCAGCCAGTCTGGGACGGCAAAGCCTTCCAGCCGAAACTGATGCTGCCACTGTCGCTGTCCTACGATCACCGTGTGATCAACGGCGCTGCTGCTGCACGCTTCACCCAGCGTCTGGGCAGCCTGCTGGGCGACATCCGCACCATCCTGCTGTAAAGCGTTCGGCCCTCCGGCAACGGAGGGCCGATTGCGTTTCACGTTTTCGAGCGCCACACGCTCGTACCTCAACCCCGTCAGTTTGACGGGGCTTTTTTTGCCCGAAGAAAAGTCACAACGCTTTTATTCCTACAACTTCGGTCTACTTAAGCCACGACTCCAGTCCACTTCGCGCCGATATTTTTTATCCGCCGACAACTAACCTTGGCGGCACAAGTTAAACGAATAACTTGCTAAACACTGACCGTTATTCAAGTATCAATTCGAACGGATTCGAACATGTTAAAACCAACTGTCGGCCCGATTATTGGCCATACAACAACTAATCACGCACGCATCTTCATGCGCGGCGACTTGCAAAAGAACGCCACCACATTTGCCGGCCTGCGTTATCGAAAGCGCGACAGCAATCAATGGTCAAATAGCCTTTTTTCCCGTTTAAGTGCTTTGCGCGATTTTTGCCAGGTCTTTTCATTGAATGACCTGGAGAGCCATTGCGAATACGAATACCAGACGGGCTGGTTCAGCCCCATGAGCCCGGTGCATACCGTCGAAAGCATCGCCGAATTGCCTTTGCAATGGCCGCGCGAGATCTACCGCTTTCGCACCCGCGCCAGCGACGCCGTGCAGCCACGCGCTTACATCATCGGCTCCTGTCGCTACCTGCGCATGACCGCCGGCATCGCTTCCCTGCCCCAAATTGGCGACCGTATATTCGCCTCGATCAATCAGTTGATCGAAGGCGCCGAGCCGCCGATCAGCGCCACCCTGATGACCGGAGACCAGATCTATGTCGACGACCTCAACCTGATTGCCCCGGATCGCGAATACAAGGACATCCTCGATAAATATCGCGCGGCGTTCTCGCAACCGAATATTCAGCGGCTGATGTCCGGCACTTCGACTTACATGATCCTCGACGATCACGAAATTGAAGACAACTGGCCGGCGAACGCCAGCAAGTCCGATCATGAGTTATATCGCAATGCAATGGCGGCGTATGAGTTGTATCAAGCCAGTCATAGTCCGGCGCATGAACTAACAGTTGATGGCGAGATTGATCATTCAAAACTGGCGCATTACTGGTATCAGTTCAGCGATGGCGATATTGAATGGTTTGTCACTGATAGCCGCACTCGGCGCAACCTGGCTGCTGATGATCGACGCATCCTGGACAGCGAGCAGGAACAGGCCCTGGTTGCCTGGCTGAGCACCAGCAAGGCACGGGTCAAATTCGTGGTCACCAGCGTGATGTTCTATCCGGATCGCAAACTGCACGGCGACGATGCGTGGAAAGCCTTCTCGGCGCAGCGCCTGCGCCTGCTGGAAACCATTCGCACCCGACAGATCAGGAATGTCGTATTCGTCTCGGGCGACGTGCACGGCTCGCTGACCTCGCGCCTGACCCATAGCGAAGACCCGGACTTCGAAGTCCACACCATCGTTTCCTCGCCGCTGTGCAACAGCAAGCTGTTGCCCTATGCCAAGGCGTCGACGTTCATCCTCGATCAACCGCTGGCGCGCACGGCGGCGGGCGATTATCGGCATGAATTGACCAGCGCGGTGGTCAGTGAGGACAACTTCGCCCATGTGGTGGTCGAGGCTGATCAGATTTTGATCAATTACCATGATCGGGATGGCAAGAAGCTGCAATCGATCAGCATTAAATTGCGTTGAATTCTGAAAAGATCGCAGCCTGCGGCAGCTCCTGTAGGACTTCGTATTCCCTGTAGGAGTTGCCGCAAGCTGCGATCTTTTGCTCTTTTCAACCACCCACTGGAGAAATGCCCCGAGCGGCCGACACATTCTTATAGCACTTGGCCTTCATCTCTCTTGTCAGTCGGTGCCGCAATGATGCAACCTTGCCGCAGGCAACAGTAAAGAGGGCGAGAGCCCGGCGCGTTCAGCATATTTCCAAGCGAGTTCCTTCATGAAGAGCCAACCCGATGCCGCCAGCCGTATGGCGGCCGAGGTAGTGACGCAGTTGCCTGTGCCCTCGCGGCTCGGCATGCTGCGTTTCGAGCGCTTGAATGAAGCCAGTTGGGCGATGCTGTTTCTCGACCCCAATTGCGAACGCCAGTTCGGCCAGCCGGCCGTCGAGCTCTGTGCACTGGTCGGTTCACCGTATGCCAGCCTGATGGAGCCTGAAGCGCGCTATCAACTGCACGACACCATTCAGCAGCAACTGCGCGACAGCCCGCATTATCTGGTGCGCTACACACTGCACACCGCTGCGGGCGTGCTGAGCATCCTCGAACTGGGCGAAGCCTATAAACAGCACAATCGACACTTGCTGCGCGGTTATTTGCTGGCGGTCGATGACGTGTTCGACGAAGCGCCAACGCTGCCGTCCGTTGACCTCGAAACCCAGAACTCGCGCCTGCAGATCGCCCTCGAACTGAACCAGCGCGCCCAGCAGGAACAATTGCAGCACCTTGATCGGGTGCGCGCCCAGCAGGATCTGATTCTGCTGCTCGCCCGCCAGCGCTACAGCAGCCACAACTCGCTGCAGGAAGCCGCCGAACTGATCACCCGCTGCGCCTGCGATATCTATGAAATCGACTGCGCCAGCCTGTGGAACCTCGAAGGCAATCTGCTGGTGCCGATTTCGGCGTATCACCGCGCAACGCAGGAATACATCCTGCCGGAGGTGATCGACATCAGCGGCTTCCCCGACTACATGGAAGCGCTGCACGGCAGCCGCGCCATCGACGCGCATAATGCGATGCGCGACCCGCGCACCCGTGAGATGGCCGAAGCCCTGCGCCCGCGTGACGTCAACGCCATGCTCGACGCCAGCATCCGGGTCGACGGCCAAGTGGTCGGCGTGCTCTGCCTGGAGCAGACCGGCGTGACCCGCGCCTGGCAGTCCGACGAAATCGCCTTTGCCGGTGAGCTGGCCGACCAGTTCGCCCAGGTCATCAACAACCACAACCGCCGCACCGCCACCAGCGCCCTGCACCTGTTCCAGCGTGCGGTCGAGCAAAGTGCCAACGCCTTTCTGCTGGTCAATTGCGACGGCGTGGTCGAGTACGTCAACCCGAGCTTCACCGCGATCACCCAGTACTCCACCGAGGAAGTCCATG
Organism: Pseudomonas fluorescens; assembly: GCF_004683905.1. Classification (NCBI taxonomy): domain Bacteria; kingdom Pseudomonadati; phylum Pseudomonadota; class Gammaproteobacteria; order Pseudomonadales; family Pseudomonadaceae; genus Pseudomonas; species Pseudomonas fluorescens. Next base: position 527,374 of record NZ_CP038438.1, on the reverse strand, counting down.
GCCAGCGCCTGTCGGAACTGCCGGCGCTGGAAAACCTCAGCGAGCTGCTGTTCGACGCGCCTTCGGCGCTGGCCAAGAGCAACAGCTGGCAGGGCGAATTCAAGAGCCGGCGCAAAAACCTCGAACCGTACTGGGGCCAGTTGTCGATCTCCAAGGTGTATGGCGACAACCGTGAGCTGACGCACTACATCGGCATCTACGAAGACATCACCCAGACCAAACTGGCGCAGCAGCGCATCGAGCGTCTGGCCTACACCGACAACTTGACCAACCTCGGCAACCGCCCGGCGTTTATCCGCAATCTGGACGAACGCTTCGCCCGCGACAGCGATACGCCGATCAGCCTGCTGCTGGTGGACATCGACAACTTCAAGCGGATCAACGACAGCCTCGGGCACCAGACCGGTGACAAACTGCTGATCAGCCTTGCCAGGCGCCTGCGCAACAGCCTCAGCCCGAGTGGCAGCCTCGCGCGCTTCGCCAGTAACGAATTTGCAGTGCTGCTCGACGACACCGACCTCGCCACCGGCCAGCAGATTGCCAACCAATTGCTGGCAACCCTCGACAAGCCGATGTTCGTCGACAACCAGTTAATCAGCGTCACCGGCTCCGTGGGCCTGGCCTGCGCCCCGTTGCACGGCCGCGATCCACAGACCCTGATGCGCAACGCCGGCCTGGCCCTGCACAAGGCCAAGGCCAACGGCAAACATCAGGTGCAAGTCTTCACCGAAGCACTCAACGCCGAGGCCAGTTACAAGCTGTTCGTCGAGAACAACCTGCGCCGCGCCCTGACCCAGAACGAGCTGGACGTGTTCTACCAGCCCAAGCTGTGCCTGCGCAGCGGTCGCCTGCTGGGCATGGAAGCGCTGCTGCGCTGGAATCACCCGGAACGCGGCATGATCCGCCCGGACCAGTTCATCAGCGTTGCCGAAGAGACCGGCCTGATCATCCCGATCGGCAAGTGGATTGCGCGTCAGGCCTGCCGCATGAGCAAGGCGCTGACCGCCGCCGGCCTGGGTAACCTGCAAGTGGCGATCAACCTTTCGCCGAAGCAGTTCTCCGACCCGGATCTGGTTGCCTCAATCGCCAATATCCTCAAGGAAGAAGCCCTGCCGGCCAATCTGCTCGAACTGGAGCTGACCGAAGGCCTGCTGCTGGAAGCCACCGAAGACACCCACTTGCAACTCGACCAGCTCAAGCGCCTGGGCTTGACCCTGGCCATGGACGATTTCGGCACCGGTTACTCGTCGCTCAGCTACCTGAAGAAATTCCCGATCGACATCATCAAGATCGATCGCAGCTTCATCCACGAAATCCCCGACAACCAGGACGACATGGAAATCACCTCCGCGGTAATCGCCATGGCGCACAACCTGAAACTCAAAGTCGTGGCCGAAGGCATCGAGACCGCCGAGCAACTGGCGTTCCTGCGTCGCCACCGCTGCGACGTCGGCCAGGGCTACCTGTTCGACCGGCCGATCCCCGGCGCCGAGCTGATCCAGGCGCTCAAGCGCTACCCGCGCGGCCCGCTCTGCCTCTAGACCCAAAGATACCCTGTCGATGAACTCCCCTTGTGGGAGCGGGCTTGCTCGCGAATGCGGTTTGTCAGGCAATGTTGATGTCGACTGACACACCGCATTCGCGAGCAAGCCCGCTCCCACATTTGAATAGTGCGAAATCCGGCATCATTCGGCACACTGACGGTCTGACTTTTTACATCCCATCCTGACTGAGAGGAACGATCATGGTTCTGCGCTCGGAAATTCTGGTGAACAAAAACGTGCTACCGACCAAAGAACAAGCGCTGCCCGGCCGCGAAACCGCGATGACCCTGCCTGAAAAGCATTTCGTCTTCGAAGAAACTCCCTTGCTCGGTCCATTCTTTCAGGACGTCGACTTTGCGATCTTCGGTCTGGGTTGTTTCTGGGGGGCGGAACGCCGCTTCTGGCAGCGCGAAGGCGTGGTCAGCACCGTGGTCGGCTACGCCGGCGGCTACACGCCGAACCCGACCTACGAAGAAGTCTGCTCGGGCCTGACCGGCCACGCCGAAGTAGTGCTGGTGGTGTATGACAAAGCCAAGGTCAGCTACGAAGAGCTGCTGGCGATGTTCTGGGAGCTGCACAACCCGACGCAGGGCATGCGTCAGGGCAACGACATCGGCACCCAATACCGCTCGGTGATCTACGCGACCTCGCCTGAGCAACTGGATGCGGCGCTGAAGAGCAAAGCGCTGTATCAGGCTGAACTGTCGAAGGCGGGTCTGGGCGAAATCAGCACCGAGATCGAGCAGGCGCCGACCGTGTACTTCGCCGAGGCGTATCACCAGCAATATCTGGCGAAGAACCCTGAGGGCTATTGCGGGATTGGCGGCACCGGCGTGTGCATGCCACCGAGCCTGGCGGGTAATTGATTAAAGTCTGAAAGCAAAAGATCGCAGCCTTCGGCAGCTCCTACAGGTCCGCGTATGTGTGGACGACACTGAACTTGTAGGAGCTGCCGCAGGCTGCGATCTTTTGATCTTGCCCTTGATCAGCTCTCGGCAATCAACCAATCCATCTGCCACCCACCCTGAGTCTGCCCAAGCTTCTTCGACAACCACGGCAGCAGCTCACGCAATTCTTCCTCCAGCCCCCACGGCGGATTGGCAATCGCCATCCCCGAGCCGTTGAGGCTGTTCGGCGTATCCAGCGGATGCACCAGCAGTTCCACGCGCAGCAACTTCGGCGCACCGGTACCAGCCAGATCCTGATAGAAACGTCGCAGCGCACGCTGGTCCTTTACCGGGTACCAGATCGCCGCCACGGTTTGGCGCATCCGGCCAATCGCTTCTTTCAGCGACGCCGCACACTTTTGCATCTCGTCGAGCTGTTCGAACGGCGGATCAATCAACATCACCGCACGCTTCTCCTGCACCGGCAGCATCGCCCGCGCCACATGCCAGCCCTCGCCCAGATGCACTTTCACCCGACGGTCACCGGCCATGTTCTCTTTGAGCTGCACGCCGTCTTCCGGGTGTTTCTCGTTGAGCATCACCCGGTCCTGAGGCCGGGTCAGACGCCGCGCCAACTCCGGCGAACCCGGGTAGTAGCGCAACTGGCCATCCGGGTTCATCTCGTGCAGCACCTTCATGTAGTCGGCGGTCAGCGCCGGCAGATCCGGCTGATCCCACAAACGCGCAATGCCTTCCAGGTACTCGCCGGTACGGTTGGCCTGATCACCCTGCAAGTCATACAAACCGATACCGGCGTGCGTGTCGAGATAGGCAAACGGCTGCTCCTTGCGCGACATCAGCGCGATGAGGCGGGTCAAGGTCAGGTGTTTGAACACATCGGCGTGATTGCCGGCATGGAAGGCGTGACGATAATTCATGGCTGCTCCTGCGAAGGGCGCAAAGTTTACCTTTTACCGGGCGGCAAGTCAGGGGTTGGCGGCCGAGCGGACCTCAACAGCAAAGATCGCAGCCTTCGGCAGCTCCTACACGGGATTGGCGTTCCCCCCTGTAGGAGCTGCCGAAGGCTGCGATCTTTTGCCCTTGCCTTTGTGGCGAGGGGATTCATCCCCGATGGGCTGCGCAGCGGCCCCAAGACCTCAATCCCCCATTTCGTCTGACACCGCGACAACCGGGTTGCGGCTGCTACGCAGCCGAGCGGGAGCAAGCTCCCTCGCCACAAAAACGCTCTCAGGCTTAAAGGGACAGGTTGCCGAGGCGTTTGCCAATCACATCCAGCACATCACAGCCGTCACGCAGCGGAATGGCGCAGAGCATGGCGAAGTCGCTGAGGATGATCGAGTCGCATTCGACCGAGCCGCGCATGCACATGTTTTCCAGCACTTGAATCACGGCGCGGATGCGGTGGTTGGCGGCGTCCATGAGGATGTCGAGGGGGACTTGGGTGTCGATGAACAGAGTGGGCATGTCGCTGCAATTGCCGGTCAGGGCCATGAAGCGATTATCGGGATGGGGGATGATTTTTTCGTAGGGTGGGTCGGGTTTAAGCATCGTCATGTTTTCTACCATGGATGTGAAAATGAACTGCCTCGCTCCTTCCTACGGGATCGGGTGGCAGCTGTGCACGGGAGTAGGAACCGACCCATGGAATTCGGCCACGCCAAAGCGTGCCCCGCACACAGCCGCCGCTAAAGATATTGCTGGCACAAGTTACATGTCGCAATTAAATCAACAGCGCTGATGCACCATAGGTAACGGGTTCCTACACCCTGTCACCACTCTCGCGGTGACAACGAAAAGACTATCCCCGCAACCCACCGCCCACCAGTTCATGAAATCCGCCGCAACTCGCGGGAAATTTCCGAAGCCTTCGCCCGGAAATTTCACTCCGCTTCGTCCTGCAAATATGCCAATAACGCCGATTGCGACGATTCTTCCGACGCCGAAACCTGAAAAAACTGCTGAACCTTGCAGCGCAACACAGCCTGCGGAAACGCCTCGTACAGCGCCGGATGCTCCTCGCTCAGCCACTGCAGCGCATTCCCGATCCGGACTGAATTCCCTGCTGAAGCCAGCACTGACTCAGGCACTTTCCACCAGGGAAACACCCGCCCTGAAACCTGCGCCCTGCCCCCGATATCCACGGCCTGTCCATTGATCAAGCCGCGCGAGATCACCGGCATCAACTGCGCAGATTGCACTTCATCGGACTGCAGGATCGGCAACAAAAACCGCCCATCCCAGAAGCGAAAAAACACCGCTGCGCCGTCCGGCATCAGCACTTGAGTCAGGCTGCGAAAGTGCTCAACTACCACCTCCAGGCTCGCCGAGGACACCGCCAACCACCCCCAGTCGCGAGACTCGGTACTCGCCACCCAGTCGAGAAACTCACTGTCCGCCGCGACAATTCCCACGAAGGGCATCACCGCATCCCACTCGGCGTAGATCGTCTCTGCCCAGATCGGGCTCGGTGCAACCAGCGGAGGCCTGGCGTCGCTGGCGCTACTGAAGATCGCGAACAGTTGCTCCGCAGGTTTCAGCGGTTCACGCGCCAACCACTCTGCAGGTGTGAGGCACTCAAGCTGCACAGACACCGTCCTTGCAACGCTCGCACTCTTCGCAGAATGGTGCATCACCTTTAAAGCTCATGATTTGCGCAGCAGTGAGCATGGCCGCTGGTGCTGCTGCGAGTTTTACCGGCAACCCCGGCACACTCGGCGCCGCGCTCATCGCCGCCATTGGCGCCCCACCCACGACAATCGGCACGCTACTGAAAATCCCGCCGGGGCCGATGTTGATCCATTGCCCGCCGGCCTGAATCGTCGCGCTCGCGCCACCGTCGATCACCACTTGTTGCCCGGCACTGACGTGAATTTGTGCGCTCGCACTGGTTGCCTGACTACTCACCCGAATATGCCGATCACCAATAACCGTGAGGTGATCGTCCTGTTTCACTTCGGTCTGGCGCTGGCCGTGGGTGATGCGCTGCTCGTCAGCCTTGAGTTCATGGCTGGCAAGGCCAGTGACGACAATGCTGCGCTGGTTGTCGACCTGCACCTGCTGGTCGTGCAGGACATGCTGCGTCCAGTTGCGCTGGGCGCGCAGATAGATTTCTTCGGCGCCCTTTTTGTCCTCGATGCGCAGCTCGTTGTAACCGCCACCACCGGGGCTGCTCTGGCTGCGGAAGATGCTGCGGGTCTGGTCGGTGGGCAGGTCCAACGGCAGCGGAGTTGCGGCGTTTGGCAGGCAACCCATCACCAACGGTTTGTCGGCATCAGCGTCGATGAATCCGACCAGCACTTCCATGCCGACCCGCGGGATCAGCACGCTGCCGTAATGATCATGCGCCCAACCCGTGGCAACGCGCAGCCAGCAACTGGAATGCTCGTTGAGCTCGCCGTCACGATCCCAGGCCAGTTGCACCTTGACCCGGCCGTACTCGTCGCAATGGATTTCCGTGTCTTGCGGCCCGGTGACCACGGCCGGTTGATAACCGGGCATGCGCGGTTTTTCCGGCCCCAACGCCGGGCGAAAGAACACCTCCCACGGCGTGGCAAGAAAGGTATTACGGTAACCCTGGAATGTTTCCCCATCGCTGGTCACCGATTCCTCCAGCACTTGCGGCTGTCGGCCATGATGCTCGATGGCGGTGAGCAGCCACAGGTCATTCCAGTCCTGGCGCGGATGCTCGCTCAGTTGCAGGAAATGTCCGCAAACCAGTGCGGATATGTCGCTGATGCCCTCAGCCTGACGGTAGTCGGCGACATGCCTTTCCAGCGTACGTTGCGCCAGTTGCCTACCGGTTTCTCGATCGTTGAATTGGCCGGGAAAGTGATAGTCCTCGAGCACCGGGCGCTGCTCACTGTCGCTGCGGCTTTGCAGGTGCAGTCGCGGCTTTTCGAAGTTGTAGTCGCGCCGGGTGACCACGCTGGTGCGAGTCTCCACCCGGACGTTGAAGCGCTTGATGGCCGGCGCCGTCGACGCCATGCCGCTACCCGGCAGATACAGCGTCGGTTCGGCCAGGCGCGGAAACACCGTTTGATCGTCGCCGAACACCAACAGATGGCCTTCGGGACTGTGCTGAAAGTGGTAATGAATGCCGACCTCGGCACACAGGCGCTGGATGAACGCCAGATCGCTCTCGGCGTATTGCACGCAATATTCCCGCACCGGGTAATCGCTGCCGAGGCGGAACTCGAAGGCATCGCGCAGGATTGCGTGATCCTTGAGGATCTGCGCGACGATCTGCGGAACCGTCTGATGCTGAAAAATCCGCTGGTTGATGCGGTGACCGAGGTAGGTCAGACGCGACACCAGGCTCAGGTGGTAGCGCGTCAGACGTTTCCCGGAATCGCCCTGCCCGACCTGATAAATCTGACCATGGACACCGGAACCTTCCGCATCGAAGCTCAGAAACGCCTGACGGTGCAGCAGGCTTTCGAGGTCCAGATCCGGACGCTCACTGACCAGTTCCAGCTCGAAACGAAAGGGTTGGCTGATGGCTTCCTTGCCCGTGAACTCAAGGACTTTGAGATCAACTTGGGCGCCTTCGAGGGTCAACGTGAAACGCGGTTGATTGGCAGGCGCGAACATCCGATGTCTCTCTGCAGATTGAGGGCGGGCGATTCTGCATGAGGGGCAAGGGGTGTTGGGTGGGTGACGGGAAAATCAGATTTGCCCTACTTTTCCTGTCGAAAAAGCCTTCGAAAATCGGCGCATGCGACTACAGACAACCCTCTCAAACTCACCACCGATCTCCTGTGGGAGCGGGCTTGCTCGCGAATGCGGTGGGTCAAATGAAATCAATGTCGACTGGCACGACCCTTTCGCGAGCAAGCCCGCTCCCACAGGGGATCTATGCTGACTCAGGGATATTGCAGGCATAAAAAAACGGCCCGCCTCCTGTAGGAAGCGGGCCGTTTTCTGGTGAGCCGAAGCTCAATGCATCACTTGTTCAGGTGGAAATCTTTTTCCGCCGCTTCAAAGCGCTGCACCATGCCTTTGGTTGGCTCGCCCATTTTGCTGACGATGTAAATCGCCAGGCTGGCGAAGATGAAACCCGGGATGATTTCGTACAGACCCAGCAGTTCGAAATGCTTCCAGACCACTACGGTGATCGCGCCGACCAGGATGCCGGCCAGTGCGCCGTTGCGGGTCATGTCCTTCCAGATCACCGAGATCAGCACCACCGGACCGAACGCGGCACCGAAACCGGCCCAGGCGTAGGACACCAGGCCCAGTACGCGGTTTTCCGGGTTGGCGGCCATGGCGATAGCGATCAGCGCCACCAGCAACACCATCGCGCGACCGACCCACACCAGCTCTACCTGGGAGGCGGATTTGCGCAGGAAGGTTTTGTAGAAGTCTTCGGTCAGGGCGCTCGAGCACACCAGCAGTTGGCAGCTCAGGGTGCTCATCACAGCGGCGAGAATCGCCGACAGCAGGACACCGGCAACCCACGGGTTGAAAAGAATTTTTGCCAGCTCGATGAACACCCGCTCGTGGTTCTCGGTGACTGGACCGGCCACTTCCGGGTGCGCCGAGAAGTAGGCGATACCGAAGAAACCCACGGCGACGGTGCCGCCCAGGCACAGGATCATCCAGGTCATGGAGATGCGACGGGCGTTGGCAATCGACTTCACCGAGTCAGCAGCCATGAAGCGCGCGAGGATGTGCGGCTGACCGAAGTAACCCAGACCCCAGCCCATCAGCGAGATGATGCCGATGAAGGTGGTGCCCTTGAGCATGTCGAAGTTGCTCGGGTCCTGGGCTTCGATGGCCAGGAACGTGGTGTCCACGCCACCGGTGGCCAGCAGCACGATGATCGGCGTCAGCAGCAGGGCGAAGATCATCAGCGTGGCTTGTACGGTGTCAGTCCAGCTCACCGCGAGGAAACCGCCGACGAAGGTGTAGGCAATCGTCGCCGCAGCACCGGCCCACAGCGCCGTCTCGTAGGACATGCCGAAGGTGCTTTCGAACAGACGGGCGCCGGCCACGATGCCGGAAGCGCAGTAAATGGTGAAGAACACCAGAATCACGATCGCCGAGATGATGCGCAGCAGGCCGCTCTTGTCTTCAAAACGGCTGGAGAAGTAGTCCGGCAGGGTCAGGGCATCGCCGTTATGCTCGGTCTGCACGCGCAGACGGCCGGCGACAAACAGCCAGTTCAGGTAGGCGCCGACGATCAGGCCGATGGCGATCCAGCTTTCGGACAGACCGGACATGTAGATGGCACCCGGCAGGCCCATCAGCAACCAGCCGCTCATGTCGGAAGCACCGGCGGACAGAGCCGTCACGACGCTGCCCAGGCTGCGGCCGCCAAGAATGTAGTCAGAGAGGTTATTGGTGGAGCGATAGGCCATGAAGCCGATCAGCACCATTGCTGCGATGTAGATCACGAACGTGATCAGTGTTGGATTGCTTACGCTCATTAAGTTACGCCCTGGCTTTGTTTTTATGTTGCAGCGGTGATTGATCGTCCACAAACGACCACGTTTGGCAGACGAAACGGGATCCCGCGCATTTAGGACTGATGTTTCCCCAGGAAAGCCACCAGCCGATGCACCGGGTTATCCCGGTTGCACCTTGGGCGCGAATGCTATGCAACAAAGTAAAAAAGGTGCAACCAGTTTCTGGCGATTAAGTTGCACCTAGTCGGATATACCGATAAATACGCCGTTTTTGCTCCCTTTTAGCGCAGTCGAGTCTCTCTGCTAGAAGTAAAAGCACCAAGCAGGAGCGGCACTTCAGTACCAGAAAATAATTCCTGACGAAGCGTTTATTTTTCCGACAAAAAAAGGGTTGCACCCGGTTGCACCTCTTCCGGCGCACGGCTAATCTTGCCGCCAGCTGATGCCACGCAACTGTGGCAACCATGAGGATAAAAATATGGCTACCACCACCCTTGGGGTCAAACTCGATGACCCGACCCGCGAGCGCCTGAAGGCTGCCGCGACCTCGATTGATCGCACACCGCACTGGCTGATCAAGCAGGCAATTTTCAATTACCTGGAAAAACTCGAGGGTGGTGCAACCCTGACCGAGCTGAACGGTTTGACCGCCAAGGACAGCGATGACGCTGGCGAAGTGCAGACCGATCACGCCCACCAGTGCTTCCTCGAATTCGCTGAAAGCATCCTGCCGCAATCGGTACTGCGCGCATCGATCACCGCTGCTTACCGTCGCCCTGAGCCGGAAGTGGTGCCGATGCTGATCGAGCAGGCGCGCCTGCCGGCACCGATGGCCGAAGCCACCAACAAACTCGCTGCGACCATCGCGGAAAAACTGCGTAACCAGAAAAGTGCCGGCGGTCGTGCAGGCATTGTTCAGGGCCTGCTGCAGGAATTTTCCCTGTCGTCCCAGGAAGGCGTGGCCCTGATGTGCCTGGCCGAAGCACTGCTGCGTATCCCGGACAAAGGCACTCGCGATGCGCTGATCCGCGACAAGATCAGCACCGGCAACTGGCAGCCGCACCTGGGCAACAGCCCGTCGCTGTTCGTCAACGCCGCCACCTGGGGTCTGCTGCTGACAGGCAAACTGGTGTCGACCCACAACGAAGCCGGGCTGACTTCGTCGCTGAGCCGGATCATCGGCAAGAGCGGCGAGCCGATGATCCGCAAGGGCGTCGACATGGCCATGCGTCTGATGGGCGAGCAGTTCGTCACCGGCGAAACCATCGCCGAAGCGCTGGCCAACGCGAGCAAGTTCGAAGCCAAGGGCTTCCGCTATTCCTACGACATGCTCGGTGAAGCGGCACTCACCGAACACGACGCGCAGAAGTACCTGGCGTCGTACGAACAAGCCATTCACTCGATCGGCAAAGCCTCCCACGGCCGTGGGATTTATGAAGGCCCGGGCATTTCCATCAAGCTCTCGGCCCTGCACCCGCGTTACAGCCGTGCGCAGTACGAGCGCGTGATGGACGAGCTGTACCCGCGTCTGCTGTCGCTGACCCTGCTGGCCAAGCAATACGACATCGGCTTGAACATCGACGCCGAAGAGGCCGACCGCTTGGAGCTGTCGCTGGATCTGCTCGAGCGCCTGTGCTTCGAACCGCAACTGAGCGGCTGGAACGGCATCGGTTTCGTGATTCAGGCTTATCAGAAGCGTTGCCCGTACGTGATCGACTACGTGATCGATCTGGCCCGCCGCAGCCGTCATCGCCTGATGATCCGTCTGGTGAAAGGCGCGTACTGGGACAGCGAGATCAAGCGCGCCCAGGTCGAAGGCCTGGAAGGCTATCCGGTCTACACCCGCAAGGTCTACACCGACGTGTCCTACATTGCCTGCGCGCGCAAACTGCTGTCGGTGCCGGAAGTCATCTATCCGCAGTTCGCCACGCACAACGCCCACACCCTGTCGGCGATTTACCACATTGCCGGTCAGAACTATTACCCGGGCCAGTACGAATTCCAGTGCCTGCACGGCATGGGCGAACCGCTTTACGAGCAAGTTGTAGGCAAAGTTTCCGAAGGCAAGCTGAACCGTCCGTGCCGCGTGTACGCACCGGTCGGTACCCACGAAACCCTGCTGGCCTACCTCGTGCGTCGTCTGCTGGAAAACGGCGCGAACACCTCGTTCGTCAACCGCATTGCCGACCAGTCGATTTCGATTCAGGAACTGGTGGCCGATCCGGTGGCCCAGATCGAGCAGATGGCGACCGTGGAAGGTGGTTTCGGCCTGCCGCACCCACGCATTCCGCTGCCGCGTGACCTGTATGGCTCCGAGCGCGCCAACTCCGCCGGCATCGACATGGCCAACGAACATCGTCTGGCCTCGCTGTCCTGCGCCCTGCTCGCCACTGCGCACAACAACTGGAAAGCCGCACCGATGCTCGGTTGCGCTTCCAGCAACGAAGCCCCGGCGCCAGTGCTGAACCCGGCGGATCACCGCGATGTGGTCGGTCACGTGCAGGAAGCTACCGTCGAAGACGTCGACAACGCGATCCAGTGCGCCCTGAATGCTGCGCCAATCTGGCAGGCTACTCCGCCGGCCGAGCGCGCGGCGATTCTGGAGCGTGCCGCTGACTTGATGGAAGGCGAGATCCAGCCACTGATGGGCCTGCTGGCCCGTGAAGCCGGCAAGACCTTCGCCAACGCCATTGCCGAAGTGCGCGAAGCGGTCGACTTCCTGCGTTACTACGCGGTGCAGGCGCGCAACGATTTCAGCAATGACGCCCACCGCCCACTGGGCCCGGTGGTGTGCATCAGCCCGTGGAACTTCCCGCTGGCCATCTTCAGCGGTCAGGTCGCTGCCGCGCTGGCCGCCGGTAACCCGGTACTGGCCAAACCGGCTGAACAGACTCCGTTGGTTGCCGCGCAAGCCGTGCGCTTGCTGCTGGAAGCCGGGATTCCCGAAGGCGTGCTGCAACTGCTGCCGGGTCGCGGTGAAACCGTCGGCGCCGGTCTGGTCGGTGATGAGCGCGTCAAAGGCGTGATGTTCACCGGTTCCACCGAAGTGGCGCGTCTGCTGCAACGCAATATCGCGGGTCGCCTCGACAGCCAGGGCCGCCCGATTCCATTGATCGCCGAAACCGGCGGGCAGAACGCGATGATCGTCGACTCCTCGGCACTGACCGAACAAGTGGTGATCGACGTGGTGTCCTCGGCCTTCGACAGCGCCGGTCAGCGTTGCTCGGCCCTGCGCGTGCTGTGCCTGCAGGAAGATTCCGCCGACCGCGTCATCGAAATGCTCAAAGGCGCGATGGCTGAAAGCCGTCTCGGCAACCCTGAGCGTCTGTCCGTGGACATTGGCCCGGTGATCGACGCCGAAGCCAAGGCCGGCATCGACAAGCACATCCAGGGCATGCGCGATAAAGGTCGCAGCGTGTACCAGGTGGCTATCGCCGACAGCGAAGAAGTCAAACGCGGCACCTTCGTCATGCCGACCCTGATCGAATTGGAAAGCTTCGATGAACTGCAACGCGAGATCTTCGGCCCGGTGCTGCACGTGGTGCGCTACAAGCGCAAGGACATCGACCAGTTGATCGGCCAGATCAATGCCTCCGGTTATGGCCTGACCCTCGGCGTACACACCCGCATCGACGAGACCATCGCCAAGGTGATCGACAACGTCAACGCCGGTAACGTCTACGTCAACCGCAACATCGTCGGTGCCGTGGTCGGCGTGCAGCCATTCGGCGGCGAAGGCCTGTCGGGTACTGGCCCGAAAGCCGGTGGTCCGCTGTACCTGTACCGCCTGCTGTCGACCCGTCCTACTGACGCGATCGAACAATCCTTCGCTCGCGGTGATGCAGCCGTCGCCCCGGACGTGCGTCTGCGTGATGCCATGAGCAAACCGCTGAACGCCTTCAAGGCCTGGGCCGAGAGCAACCAGTACGCCGAACTGAGCACCCTGTGCGTGCAGTACGCCGCGCAATCGCAAAGCGGCATCACCCGCGTGCTGGCCGGCCCGACCGGCGAGAAGAACAGCTACGCGATCCTGCCGCGTGAACACGTGCTGTGCCTGGCCGACGTCGAAGGCGATCTGCTGACTCAACTGGCGGCGGTCTTGGCGGTCGGCGGTTCGGCGGTATGGCCGGAATCCGACATCAGCAAGGCCTTGTTCGCACGCCTGCCGAAGGACGTTCAGGCGCGGATCAAACGGGTTGCCGACTGGCACAAGGATGAAGTGGTGTTTGATGCCGTGCTGCATCACGGCCATTCCGACCAGTTGCGTGGTGTCTGCCAGCAGATTGCCAAGCGTGCCGGTGCGATCGTTGGCGTTCAGGGATTGTCCCAGGGCGAGACCAACATCGCGCTGGAGCGTCTGGTGATTGAGCGGGCATTGAGCGTTAACACCGCGGCGGCGGGGGGTAATGCCAGCCTGATGACCATCGGTTAAACCCGAGAAGTCAGGCAACCGCGATGGTTGCCTGACAATCAAATCCCATGTGGGAGCGGGCTTGCTCGCGAAGGCGTTGTGTCAGTCGACATCTCCAGTGACTGATCCACCGCATTCGCGAGCAAGCCCGCTCCCACAGTTGTTTCGGGGTGTTTGTTAAGTCGGTGCTCGGCCCTGACATCACCGTTATCAATCATCGTATTCAGCCTTTATCAGCAAGCCTAGACTCGGCCCAATCCCAATGTTCAGGTAGGCCGCCATGTCCGAGACGCTGCTCAGTTCCCGTAATCTGGCTTTCGAGCTGTACGAAGTCCTCGATGCCGAGGGCCTGACCCGGCGTGAGCGCTTCGCCGAACACAACCGCGAGACCTTCGACGCGGCCATCGGCACCGCGCGCAGCATCGCCGAGAAATACTTCGCACCGCACAACCGCAAGGGCGACGAGAACGAGCCGCGTTATGAGAACGGTCAGGCGATGCTGATTCCCGAAGTCAAACCGGCGGTGGACGCGTTCCTCGAGGCGGGCTTCCTCAATGCCGCGCGCAGCTTCGAAGCCGGCGGCATGCAACTGCCGACGCTGCTGTCGCAAGCCTGCTTTGCGCACTTTCAAGCGGCGAACGCGGCGACCACTTCCTACCCGTTCCTGACCATGGGCGCGGCCAATCTGATCGAAAGCTTTGGCAGCGCCGAGCAGAAACAGCGCTTCCTGCAACCGATGATCGACGGCCTTTTCTTCGGCACCATGGCCCTGACCGAACCGCACGCCGGTTCGTCGCTGTCGGATATTCGTACCCGCGCCGAGCCGGCGTCTGACGGCACTTATCGGCTCAAGGGCAACAAGATCTTCATTTCCGGCGGCGATCATCCGCTGTCGGAAAACATCGTGCACATGGTCCTGGCCAAGCTGCCGGACGCGCCGCTGGGGGTGAAGGGCATTTCGCTGTTCATCGTGCCGAAGTTTCTGGTCAATGATGACGGCAGCCTCGGCCAGCGCAACGATGTGCTGCTGGCCGGGCTGTTCCACAAGATGGGCTGGCGCGGCACCACCTCCACCGCGCTGAACTTCGGCGATAACGGCGAGTGCGTCGGCTATCTGGTGGGCAAGCCGCACCATGGTTTGAGCTACATGTTCCAGATGATGAACGAGGCGCGGATTGGCGTCGGCATGGGTGCGGTGATGCTCGGCTACGCCGGTTACCTGTACTCGCTGGAGTACGCCCGCGAACGCCCGCAAGGGCGGGTGCCAGACAGCAAGGATCCGAGCACCGCACCGGTAGCGATCATTCAGCACGCAGACGTCAGACGCATGCTGTTGACGCAAAAATCCTACGTCGAAGGGGCGTTTGACCTCGGCCTGTACGCGGCGCGGCTGTTCGATGACACCACCACGCTGGAAACCGAAGCAGAGCGCAAACAGGCCCACGAGCTGCTGGACTTGCTGACGCCGATCGTCAAATCCTGGCCGTCGGAGTTCTGCCTGAAGGCCAACGAACTGGCGATCCAGATTCTCGGCGGTCACGGCTACACCCGCGAATACCCGGTCGAGCAGTATTACCGCGACAACCGCCTGAACCCGATCCACGAAGGCACCCACGGTATTCAGTCGCTGGACTTGCTCGGGCGCAAACTGGCGCAGAACGGCGGCGCTGGACTCAAGCAACTGATCCGCCTGATCGCCAACACTGCCGAGCGCGCGACAGCGTATGAATCGCTGACCGCACTGCGTGAGCCACTTGAGAAACTCGTGGCGCGCCTGCAAGCGGTGACCATCGGCCTGCTGACCGATCTGGCGCAGGGCAAGGTCAACAGCAGCCTGGCGAATTCGGCGCTGTACCTGAAGGTGTTCGGGCACACGGTGATTGGCTGGCGCTGGCTGGAGCAGGCGATTCGGGCTGAGGAAGGTTTGGCCAAAGGCAATGCGGCGGATGCTGACTTCTATAAGGGCAAGCTACAGGCGGCGCGGTATTTCCTGACGTGGGAAGTGCCGGGCTGTCACCATGAGCTGGCGTTGCTGGAGGCGCGGGATGATGCGTGCCTGGCGATGCAGGATGGGTGGTTCTGAGAGCCAACCCTCACCCCAGCCCTCTCCCGGAGGGAGAGGGGGCCGAACAGGGTATGCTTGAATACTCCATCGACCTGAAAGAGGTCTACCGAATCCATAATCGACTGGCGTTTTCAGGTCGATGTATAGCGAGAGACGGCTCGGTCAGTCCCCTCTCCCTCCGGGAGAGGGCTAGGGTGAGGGGCTTTCAGACTCAGCACTCAGCTCAACTTGAACCCACCCATCTGCCTTGCCAGATCATCCGCCAACCGCTGCAACATCTGACAATCCTCGCGACACGCCCGCACCTCGCCCGCCGTGGCCCGGGCCAGATCGGAAATCCCCTGCACATTGCGGTTGATCTCCTCGGTCACTGCAGACTGCTCTTCCGTGGCCGTGGCCACCTGATGGTTCATGTCACTGATGCGCTCGACCTGCCCGGTAATCGCGGTCAACGACGCGCCAGTACGCTGGCTCGATTCAACCCCGGTGCCGGTCGCCGCCTGCCCGGTGCGCATCGATGACACGGCATTCTCTGCGCCTTGTTTGAGGCTGCCGATCATTTGCTGGATTTCGTCGGTAGACGCCTGAGTCCTGCGCGCCAAGGTGCGCACTTCATCCGCCACCACGGCAAACCCGCGCCCCATATCTCCGGCGCGCGCCGCTTCAATCGCCGCGTTGAGCGCCAGCAAGTTGGTCTGCTCGGACACGCCGCGAATCACCGCCAGTACCGAATCGATCGACGCCACCTGATGCGCCAGCTCACCCACCGCGCCCGCCGCCACGCCAATCTCATCGGACATGCTTTCGATATGACGGATCGAGCCACCGACCACTTCCCGCGCCTGCAGCGCTTCATCGCGAGCAGTTTGTGAAGCCAGCGCGGCGTTGCCGGCGTTCTGCGCAATTTCCTGCACGGTCAGGCCCATCTCATGCACCGCCGTGGCGACCATGTCGGTCATTTCCTGCTGGCGCCCGGAGCGTTCGGCGGTGTTTTCCACCACTTTCGCCACTTGGCCGACTGCTGTGCGCAGACGCTCGCTGGTGGTCAGGACTTCGCCGATCAGCCCGCGCTGGCTGTCGAGAAAACGGTTGAAGCCGCGCGCGAGATCGCCCAGCTCATCGGCGCGGCTGGAATCTAACCGATGGGTCAAATCTCCACCGCCGCTACCGATCGCTACCAGCGCGGCTGTTACCTGACGAATCGGTCGCACCAGCCCTTGGGCCAGCCACACCACCAGCGCCAGGCACACCAGTGCCACCGCCAGACCGATGCCGCCGCTCATCCACATCGCCTTGCGGGCCTCGGCGTAGATCTGCGCCTGCGGCACTTCGGCCACCAGCGTCCAGCCCAGATCGCGCAGCGGCAGGCTGAAGGCGAGGAAGTCTTCGCCATCGCGCTGGAAGGAGCTGTTGGTGGCGACTTTTTGACCCATGACCGATTGTGCAGCCGACGCGCCAATCTGCTCCGTGAGGGTGCGCTTGCCGCTGAACTGCGCCTCGGGATGGACCTGGATCAAACCGTCGGAACGCACGAGATAGACCTTGCCGCGCTCGCCAAAGCTGAAGTTGTGGATCAACTCCGACAGCTCTTTCATGCTTAGGCCGAGTCCCGCGACGCCGACCACTTTGCCGGCCTGCTCGACCTTCAAGTCAATGAACAGTGCCAATTCTCCGGTGGCGCCATCGTTGTCGATGTTCAGGGTGCGCGGCTGGTTGCTGTCGAGAAAGGCATAGAACCAGGCATCGGCCGGTTTGGCCCGGCTGAGGGTGCGATCCAGGCCTTTTTCGGTGATGTAGTGGTTGGAGTCGGTGCCGATGATCAACGCGGTGAAAGCTTTATGTTCGGCGCGGATGCCTTCCAGATACTGCGCGAAGGCCGCCGTTTTGCTGCTGTCTTCACCCGAGGCCAGCCAATCGCGCACCATGCTGTTGCTGGCGATGTCTTTGGCGGCAGTCAGGGGTTGGACGAGGATGCGTTCGATGTCGTTGCGCGTCGCTTCGATGCTCGACGGCAGCGCTTGTTCGACCAGATAGCTCTGGGCGAGGCGGTTGACCACCAGGGTATATATGCCAACCACGATCAGGATGCTGACCAGCAGGGCGGTGCCCATGCTGAGAATCAGCTGCCATTGAATACTGCGTCGCCACAACTGCATGGAGCACCCCCAAAGAATAAGTGGCCGAAACAATGCAACAGCCGTGCCGATTGTATACAACCCGATCGACAATCTATTCTTTGGTTGTGCGCAACCCTATCAGCCCTGACTGATGGTCTTGGCGATGGTGTCGACCGTGGCGCTGACTTGCTCTTGGTAACGGTCGAGTTCTTCCTGGTGCTGCTTCTTCATTTCGATCTGCTGCGAACACAGGTTCATCGCTGCCAGCACCAGCAAGCGGTCACCGATCAGCGTCGGGTATTTGCGTTTGGTGTCGGCCAGTGCGGCCTTGAGCATCAGTGCGGCGTCCAGCAGGGTCTGTTCTTCCCCGGCCGGTGCCTTGATCGAATAGTCCTCCCCGAGAATGGAGATGACTTTTACCCCTGCTGTATGGTGGTTCATGCGCTGACAGGACCTGCGTTGACGCGATCAACCAGAGCCTGGATGCGTGCAGCGGTGGCGCCGTGCTTCTCTTCCTGTTCCATCAGGCTCAGTTGCAGGCTTTCGTTTTCATCCTTGGCCTGGGCCAGTTCCGTGGACAGGGTCTGGTTGGTTTGCGTGAGGGTCTGGTTCTGTTGCACCAGGTCGCTGACGAGCTGTTCCAATTGGCTGAGGGATGCTTCCAACATTTTGATCTTCCAGGCGTTTTTCAAAGGGCGCGTACGATAAAGAAAAGTCACTGCGGATGCCAGGGTTATACCGGCGCAAGGCCTTGATTTTCCTGGCGGCCGACCGTTCTCGCGAGTTTAAAAGACTGTGATCTGCCGATCTGGTTCCTGCACTTCGTCGCTCAGGCCCATATGCGACAAATACGCACAGTGCCTCAAGACTTTAGTCGTATGACCGATAAGTCATCCATACAGCAGTCTCAGCCCGCATGGATGCGGCCCTTTTTGGTATCCGCGCCATGTCCCTTCGCAACATGAATATCGCCCCCCGGGCGTTCACCGGCTTCGCCCTGATCGGCGGCCTGATGCTGATTCTCGGTGTGTTCGCCCTGAACCAGATGAGCAAAATCCGCGGCGCCGCCGAGGACATCACCAACAGCAGCGTGCCGAGCATCAAGAACCTCGACGAGTTCACCCAACTGACCTTGCGCCTGCGCGTGCTGTCCTACCGCTTGCTGGTCAACCGCGAGCCGGACGTGCAGCAGAAGACCATGGAACTGCTGGACACCCGCAACCAGCAGATCCGCGCCGCCCAATCGGCCTATGAACCGTTGATCAGCGGCCCGCAGGAACGCGCAGCCTACGATCAATATGTGCAGTTGCTGGGCCAGTACCGCCAGATCGAAGACCGGATGAAAACGCTGTCGCGCAACAATCAGGTGGACGAGTTGCGCAACCTGCTCAACACCGAGTTGCTGAACAACTCCGAAGCGATGAACACCGTGCTCAACCGCCTGATGCAGATCAACGGCGAGCAGATCAGCCAGACCAATCAAGAGGCGGTCGACCAGTATTCCTCGGCGTTCAATCTGGTGGTCACCCTGCTGGTCGTGGCGACCGGCCTGACCTTCCTGTTCGCCTGGCTGCTGACCATCAGCATCACCAAGCCGATTTCCAAAGCGCTGGACGCGGCGGAAACCATCGCGGAAGGCAACCTGACCCAGCCGATCCACGTCGACGGCACCGACGAAGCCGGGCGTCTGCTGGCGGCCATGGCCAAGATGCAATCGAAGCTGCGCGACACCTTGCAGCGCATCTCCGGCTCGGCCACCCAGCTTGCATCTGCAGCGGAAGAGCTGAACAGCGTCACCGACGAAAGCGCCCGCGGCCTGACCCAGCAGAACAACGAAATCGAACAGGCCGCCACCGCGGTCAACGAGATGACCAGCGCCGTGGAAGAAGTCGCGCGCAATGCGGTGAGCACTTCGGAAGCCTCGAAGAACGCCACCACTTCGGCCGGCGACGGCCGTGACCTGGTACAGGAAACCGTCAGCGCCATCGAACGCATGAGCGCCGACGTACAGAGCACCGCGACCCTGATCGGCGATCTGGCGAATGAATCCCGTGACATCGGCAAGGTGCTGGACGTGATTCGTGGCCTGGCGGATCAGACCAACCTGTTGGCCCTGAACGCGGCAATTGAAGCGGCACGTGCCGGTGAAGCCGGTCGCGGTTTTGCCGTGGTCGCCGATGAAGTGCGTGCGCTGGCGCATCGCACCCAGCAGTCGACCAGCGAAATCGAACGCATGATCGGCAGCATCCAGAGCGGCACCGAACACGCCGTGGATTCGATGCGCAACAGCACCGAGCGCGCCGAATCGACGCTGAACATCGCGCGGGGTGCCGGGATGTCGCTGGACACCATCAATACCGCGATCGTCGAGATCAACGAGCGCAATCTGGTGATCGCCAGCGCCGCTGAAGAACAGGCACAAGTGGCCCGCGAAGTGGATCGCAACCTGGTGAACATCCGCGACCTCTCGGTGCAATCGGCCACCGGCGCGAATCAGACCAGTGCGGCGAGCAACGAGCTGTCGCGCCTGGCGCTGGATCTGAACAACATGGTCGGGCGTTTCAGCCTGTAAATTTTCAGATCAAGGTCAAAAGCCCCTCACCCCAGCCCTCCCCCAGAGGGAGAGGGGGAAAGGGAGCACATTGGGGGCTTTGCAGATTTTGAGTTCGGCTCGATATTGCAGGTCGGTGTAACTTGAACAAACCCCGCGGTCGGTCCCCTCTCCCTCCGGGAGAGGGCTAGGGTGAGGGTAGCGATCCCCAGCCGAACCCATACCTCAAATCCCATAGCGTAAAAAGCTTTTTGACAGCATCACATTTCAACAGGTTAGAATCGCTGGCACGCAGACTGCATGGTCAGTTTGTGCCCGTCTTTACGCTTCTGGAGTACTGCCTTTGAATGCGACGACCATCAACAGCCTGTTCTTGATCGGCGCGTTGCTGGTAGGTGCAAGCATTCTTGTCAGCTCACTTTCCTCCCGTCTCGGCATCCCGATTCTGGTCATTATTCTTGCGGTCGGCATGGCCGCCGGGGTCGATGGCGGCGGGATCATTTTCGATAACTACCCGACGGCCTATCTGGTCGGCAACCTCGCACTGGCGGTGATCCTCCTCGACGGCGGCTTGCGCACGCGGGTCTCGAGTTTCCGCGTGGCCCTGTGGCCGGCGCTGTCGCTGGCGACGGTCGGGGTGTTGATCACCACCGGGCTGACCGGTATGGCCGCGGCATGGCTGTTCGACCTGAACCTGATCCAGGGCCTGCTGA
This sequence comes from Pseudomonas fluorescens, assembly GCF_004683905.1. NCBI lineage: Bacteria > Pseudomonadati > Pseudomonadota > Gammaproteobacteria > Pseudomonadales > Pseudomonadaceae > Pseudomonas > Pseudomonas fluorescens. The sequence goes on along the minus strand of NZ_CP038438.1, from coordinate 506,658 downwards.
TCGGCGCCATCGTCGGCTCCACGGACGCCGCCGCAGTGTTCTCGCTGCTCGGCGGCAAGGGCCTCAACGAACGGGTGACCGCCAGCCTGGAAATCGAATCCGGCAGCAACGACCCGATGGCGGTGTTTCTCACCGTGACCCTGATCGACATGCTCGCCAGCGGCCAGACCGGCCTGCACTGGAGCCTGTTGACCCACCTGATCCGCGAATTCGGTATCGGTGGCGTGATCGGTCTGGGCGGTGGCTGGCTGATGCTGCAACTGGTCAACCGGATCAACCTCGCTACCGGCCTGTACCCGATTCTGGTGATCGCCGGCGGCCTGGTGGTGTTCGCCCTGACCAACGCCCTGCACGGCAGCGGCTTCCTCGCGGTGTACCTGTGCGGTCTGGTGATCGGCAACCGCCCGGTGCGCAGCCGTCACGGCATTCTGCACATGCTCGACGGCATGGCGTGGCTGGCGCAGATCGGCATGTTCCTGGTGCTGGGGCTGCTGGTCACTCCGCATGACTTGCTGCCGATCGCCTTGCCGGCGCTGGGTCTGGCGCTATGGATGATTCTGTTCGCCCGGCCGCTGTCGGTACTGGTCGGCCTGCTGCCGTTCAAGGCGTTCCACGGCCGCGAGAAAGCGTTTATTTCCTGGGTCGGGTTGCGCGGCGCGGTACCGATCATTCTCGCGGTGTTCCCGCTGATGGCCGGGTTGCCGAATGCGCAGCTGTACTTCAACCTCGCGTTCTTCATTGTGCTGGTGTCGCTGCTGGTGCAGGGCACGAGCCTGCCGTGGGTGGCCAAACTGTTGAAGGTGACGGTCCCGCCGGAGCCGGCGCCGATTTCCCGTTCGGCACTGGAAGTGCACATCACCAGCGAGTGGGAGCTGTTCGTTTACAAGCTCGGCGCCGAGAAATGGTGCATCGGTTCGCCCCTGCGCGAGCTGAAAATGCCCGAAGGCACACGTATCGCCGCCCTGTTTCGTGGCCAGCAACTGCTCCATCCGTCGGGTAGTACGGTGCTGGAAGTCGATGATTTGCTGTGTGTTATCGGCCATGAACACAACTTGCCAGCGCTCGGAAAACTGTTCAGCCAGGCGCCGCAACGCGGCCTCGATTTGCGCTTCTTCGGCGACTTCGTGCTCGAAGGAGACGCTCAGCTTAAAGCGGTTGCCGCGCTGTATGGCCTACCGGCCGAAGGCATCGATCCGGACATGACCCTGGGTGCGTTCATTGCCCATAAGGTCGGGGGTGCACCGATCGTTGGCGACCAGGTGGAGTGGAACAACACTCACTGGACGGTCGCGGTCATGGACGGGAACAAGATCGGCAAAGTGGGCGTCAGATTCCCCGAAGGAAGTCGCCCGGGCCCCGGTCTCTTCCTCTAAACTGCGTCCACTCTCACTTGCTTGACCGGTCTCTATGCCTACCCTGCGCTCTTTCTTTTTCGCGGCCCTGCTGGGCCTGAGTCTTTCCGTCGGCCCGCTCTACGCCGCCGAACCGCCGTCCAGCGAAGCCGTGCAGGCCAGCCTCGACAAACTGGCCGACAGCAAACTGCCGGATGCCGACAAAAAGAGCCTGCAGACGGTCCTGCAAACTACGCTCAATCAACTCAACAGCCGGCGTGATTACGACCAGAAGCTGATCGACCTCAAGCAGCAACTGGCCTCCGCCCCTCGGCAGACCATCGAGAACACTCGCGAACTGACGCGCCTCAAGGCCACGCCAGTGGTGCCGGTGGCGCAGCGCTTCACCAAAGAGTCGATCCAGCAGCTGGAGCAGATCCTCACCGATCGCTCGACCCAGCAAAGCGACCTGCAAAAGGCCCTGGCCGATGCCAACAGCCTGATCATCACTGCCCAGACCCGTCCCGAGCGTGCGCAGGCGGAAATCTCTGCCAGCCAGACGCGCATCCAGCAGATCAACAACATCCTCAAGTCCGGCAAGGATGCGGGCAAGACCGTCAGCGCCGAGCAGCGCGACCAGTTGAACGCCGAGCTCGCCGCGTTGAACTCACTGATTCCGCTGCGCCGCCAGGAACTGGCGGGCAACAGCCAGCTGCAGGATCTGGGCAACAGTCAGCACGACCTGCTCTCGGAGAAATCCGACCGTCTCGATCGCGAGATCCAGGAACTGCAGACCCTGATCAACCAGAAGCGTCTGGCGCAATCTCAGGAAACCGTGACCCAGCAGTCGATCGAGGCGCAGAAGGCCGGCGGCAGCAGCCTGCTCGCCACCGAAAGTGCGGCCAACCTCAAGCTCTCCGATTACCTGCTCAAAAGCACCGACCGCCTCAACGAAGTCACTCAACAGAACCTGCAGACCAAACAGCAACTCGACAGCCTGACCCAGAGCGACTCGGCTCTCGACGAGCAGATCAACGTGCTCAAGGGCAGTCTGCTGCTGTCGAAGATTCTCTATAAGCAGAAACAGGCGCTGCCCCGGCTCAAGGTCGACCGCGATCTGGCGGACCAGATTGCCGACATTCGCCTGTATCAGTTCGAAGTCAGCCAGCAGCGCGAACTGCTGAGCAATCCGGCGACCTACGTCGACAACCTGCTTTCCACCCAGCCGCCGGAACAAGTCACCCCGCAATTGCGCAAGAGCCTGATGGAACTGGCCAACACCCGCGCCGACCTGCTGGAGCGTCTGAACCGCGAACTGAGCGCGGTGCTCAACGAATCGATCACCCTGCAACTCAACCAGAAACAACTGCTGAGCACCGCGCAGAGCCTGCGTGCGACTCTCGACGAGCAGATGTTCTGGATCCCCAGCAACAAGCCGCTGGACGCGGAATGGATTCGCGGCGTGCCAGAGCGGCTCAAGCGCCAGATCGACACCCTGCCGCTGGCCTCAAGCCTGAGCGAGCTGACCGACGGCCTGACCCAGCGCCCGCTGTTGTTCCTGCCGCTGGCCTTGCTGATCGGCGCTCTGCTGTGGCGGCGCAAGGCGCTGTATGCGCGACTGAACAAGGTTCACCAGGACATCGGGCACTTCAAGCGTGACAGCCAGTGGCATACGCCCCAGGCGATTCTGATCAACATTCTGCTGGCGATGCCGGTGGCGCTGGGTCTGGGTCTGTGCGGTCTGGCCCTGCAGATCGACGCCCGCGGGCAGAATGCCAACATGGGCGCGGCGTTGCTGCAAATGGGTCAGGCGTGGCTGGTGTTCTACACCGCTTACCGGATTCTCTCGCCGGGCGGCGTGGCGGAGTTGCACTTCCGCTGGGACAAACCGCAGGTCGAGTTCCTTCAGGGCTGGATCCGTCGCCTCGGGCTGGTGGTGATGGCGCTGGTGACCGTGGTGGCGGTGGCCGAATTGCAACCGGCAGCGCTGGCTGACGACGTGCTCGGCATGCCGGTGGTATTGACCTGCTACGCCCTGATGGCGTGGCTGCTCAGCCGTCTGCTGATCAGCAGTCCGGCCCACGAAAACACCTCATTGTTCCGCAGGGCCGTGGGCGTGATGTTCACCCTGCTGCCAATCGCCCTGTTCGTCGCGGTGTGCTTCGGCTACTACTACACCGCGCTGAAACTCAGCGACCGGTTGATCAACACCCTGTACCTGCTGATGTTCTGGCTGGTGATCGAGGCTACCTTCGTCCGTGGTCTGGCGGTCGCCGCACGCCGCTTGGCCTATCAGCGCGCCCTGGCCAAACGTCAGGCGGCGAAAGAGGCCGGCGACGGCGAAGCGGTGATCGAAGAGCCGACCCTGGACATCGAAAAAGTCAACGAACAATCCCTGCGCCTGATCCGTCTGGCACTGCTCGGCGGCTTCATCGCCGCGCTGTACTGGGTCTGGGCTGACCTGATTTCGGTGTTCTCGTACCTCGACAACATCACCCTCTACGAATACACCAGCGGCACTGGCGCGAACATGAGCATGGTGCCGATCAGCATCGGCGACATGCTCGGCGCGCTGATCATCATCGGCATCACCTTCGCCCTCGCCCGCAACCTGCCGGGTCTGCTCGAAGTGTTCGTGCTGTCGAAACTCAATCTGGCGCAGGGCAGCGCCTATGCGACCACGACGCTGCTGTCTTACGTGATCGCCGGTGTCGGTTTTGTCTCGACCCTGTCGACCCTCGGCGTCAGCTGGGACAAGTTGCAATGGCTGGTGGCGGCGCTGTCGGTCGGCCTCGGTTTCGGTATGCAGGAGATCTTCGCCAACTTCATCTCCGGCATCATGATCCTGTTCGAGCGTCCGGTGCGGATCGGCGACACCATCACCATCGGCAACCTGTCGGGCACGGTGAGCAAGATCCGCATCCGCGCCACGACCATCACCGACTTCGACCGCAAGGACATCATTGTCCCGAACAAGACGTTCATCACCGGGCAACTGATCAACTGGTCGCTGACCGACACCATCACCCGCGTCACCCTGAAACTCGGCGTGGACTACGGCTCCGACCTGGATCTGGTCAAGGAACTGTTGCTCAAGGCCGCCCGGGAAAACCCGCGCGTGCTCAAAGAGCCCGAGCCGCACGTGTACTTCCTCAACTTCGGCGAAAGCACCCTCGACCACGAATTGCGCATGCATGTGCGCGACCTCGGTGACCGCAACCCGGTGATCGACGAAGTGAACCGCTTCATCAACCGCGAGTTCAAGAAGCAGCACATCAACATCTCGTTCCGCCAGATGGAGGTGTACCTGAAGAACCTCCACGGTCAGGAATACAAGTTGGTGCCCATCGAGGACGAGAACAAAACCATCGTTCCGATCGACGCCGAGCAAAAGCCGCTGCAAGAGCCGCCGCCGGCCAAACTCGACTAACCGGTCTGATCCCAGCAGAATGCTCGGACATTCTGCTGGAGCCGGCCCTTGAAAGCCCTCGACGAACTGACCTTCGACAATCGCTTCGCCCGCCTCGGCGATTCGTTCTCCGCCCATGTGCTGCCCGAGCCGATCGACAACCCGCGCCTGGTCGTCGCCAGCCCTGCGGCCCTGGCCTTGCTCGATCTCGACCCGGCAACCGCTGAGACTCAGGAATTCGCTGAACTGTTCGGCGGCCACAAGTTATGGGCGGATGCCGAGCCACGGGCGATGGTCTATTCCGGGCATCAGTTCGGCGGCTACACGCCACAACTGGGCGATGGTCGCGGGTTGTTGCTCGGCGAGGTCTACAACAACGCCGGTGAACACTGGGACCTGCATCTGAAGGGCGCCGGGCAGACGCCGTTTTCGCGCATGGGCGATGGCCGCGCGGTGCTGCGTTCGTCGATTCGTGAGTTTCTCGCCTCCGAGGCGCTGCACGCGCTGAACATCCCGTCTTCACGTGCCGCCTGCGTGATTGGCTCCGACACTCCGGTGTGGCGCGAAAAGCAGGAACGCGCGGCGATGGTGCTGCGTCTGGCGCCAAGCCATGTGCGCTTCGGCCACTTCGAATACTTCTACTACACCAAGCGTCCCGAGCAGCAGAAGTTGCTCGGCGAACACGTATTGGCGATGCACTATCCCGAGTGCCTGGAGCAACCGGAACCGTATCTGGCGATGTTCCGCGAGATCGTCGAGCGCAATGCCGAACTGATCGCCAAGTGGCAGGCCTACGGCTTCTGTCACGGGGTGATGAACACCGACAACATGTCGATCCTCGGCATCACCTTCGACTTCGGCCCGTTCGCCTTCCTCGACGACTTTGACGCCAACTTCATCTGCAACCACTCGGATGATCAGGGCCGCTACTCGTTCAGCAACCAGGTGCCGATCGGCCAGTGGAACCTCAGCGCTCTAGCCCAGGCCCTGACGCCGTTCATCAGCGTCGAAGCCCTGCGCGAAACCCTCGGTTTGTACCTGCCGTTGTTCCAGGCGCACTACCTCGACCTGATGCGCCGCCGCCTCGGTTTCACCAGCGCCGAGGATGACGACCAGAAACTGCTCGAAGACCTGTTGCAACTGATGCAGAACAGCGGCGTCGACTACACCTTGTTCTTCCGCCGCCTCGGCGAAGAGTCAGCAGAACAGGCGGTCGCCCAATTGCGCGATGACTTCGTCGACATCAAAGGCTTCGACGCCTGGGCCGAGCGTTACGTGGCGCGCGTTGCCCGCGATGGCGACAGCGATCAGCAGCAACGCCGGGCGCGGATGCACGCGGTCAATCCGCTGTACATCCTGCGCAACTACTTGGCGCAGAAGGCTATCGATGCCGCCGAGCAAGGCGACTACTCAGAAGTGCGCCGGCTGCATGCGGTGCTGAGCACGCCGTTCGACGAGCAGCCGGGGATGGAAGGTTATGCCGAGCGGCCGCCGGAGTGGGGCAAGCATCTGGAGATCAGTTGTTCGTCTTGAGGCTCCGGATTCAACCTTGATAAACGCCTCGTACGACTCCAGATCAGTCGTACGAGATATCAACTTAAACCGAGCCCGTCATGACCACTCCACTCCTCATCCCCTGCCCCGCCTGCAACGGCCTCAACCGCATCCCCGCCGAACGCCTGGGCGATCAGCCGAAATGCGGGCGCTGCAAGTCCGCGGTGCTGTTGAGCAAGCCGTTCGAACTCGAGCAAGGCGATTACGCCAGCCAGATCAAAGGAGATCTGCCGTTGTTGGTGGATGTGTGGGCGGACTGGTGTGGGCCGTGCAAGTCCTTTGCGCCGGTATTCGAGCAGGCGGCCGCGCAGTTGGCGGGCAAGTGCCGCTTGGCCAAGCTCGACAGCGAGGCCAATCAGCAGTTGTCAGCGCAGTTGGGGATTCGCTCGATTCCGAGTTTGATTCTGTTCAAGAACGGTCGGGAAGTGGCGCGCCAGAGCGGGGCGTTTCCGTTGCCACAGTTGATGGCGTGGCTGCGTAGCCAGGGCATCTGACCCAACACAAATTCAATTGTAGGAGTGAGCCTGCTCGCGATGGCGTCTTTTCAGGCAACTCAGATGCTCGCAGACAGGACGCCATCGCGAGCAGGCTCACTCCTACAGGTGATCTGAGTAGCTCAGGGATCAATGGTCTTCGAGCAGGTTGTGCAGTTCGACGAACTGCTGCGTCAGCTTGTGCCGCGGGTCGAGGTGGATCAGCGGGGTGCTGGCCTGGTGCGACTCGCGCATGCGCACCGAGCTGCTCAAGTACACCGGCAGCACCGGCAAACCTTCAGCGATCAACTCATCAAGCATCTGCTGCGGCAGGCTGGCCCGGGCCTGGAACTGGTTGACCACGATGCCTTCGACTTCCAGACCTTCGTTGTGGTCCTCCTTCAACTCTCCGATCTCCGCCAGCAGGCCGTACAGCGCCTGCCGCGAGAAGCTGTCGCAATCGAAGGGAATCAGCACACGATCGGCGGCAATCAATGCCGACACTGCATAAAAATTCAGCGCCGGCGGCGTGTCGAGGTAGATCCGGTCGTAATCTTCCGACAACTCGTCCAGCAACTTACGCAGCTTGTTGATCTTGTGTTTGGCCTCAAGCTTGGGCTGCAGGTCGGCCAGCTCAGCGGTAGCGGTGATGATGTGCAGGTTGTCGAACGGGGTTTCGTAGATGTCGGCCTGGTTTTTCTTCGAGAACGGCCCAGATGACAAGGTTTGCTTGAAGAAATCGGCAATGCCCATCGGTATGTCATCGCCGGTGAGCCCCGTCAGGTACTGAGTGGAGTTGGCCTGGGCATCGAGGTCGACCAACAGCGTGCGATAGCCCTCGCTGGCACTCACCGCTGCCAGATTGCAGGCAATGCTGGATTTGCCCACGCCACCTTTCTGATTGAACACCACGCGCCGCATGACAAAACCTCCGTGTATCAAAGAATGACCGAGTGTAGTTGCCTGTGCGTGCGCTTCGCTACCTTCAACGAAGCGGACTACAGAGTCAGGCGCAAAAATCAGCGGGCACGGCGGGTAAAAACCTCCCGAGTGCGCTGATATGCCCGACAGACAAATCCCGCACGATCCGGATAATGGCCAAATGACATTTTTTCCACGAACCACTCGGTACATTTCGTTGCGTAAAACGTAACCAACATTTGCTACACACTCGTCGCACCGGGATAATGCGCGCCACCCGGCGCCATGCGCCACCTCAGGTCAGCCGCGGCCCTGGCGACTCAAAGCGTCATAAAAGCCCGCAGGGGCGGGATGAACATCCGTGATCAACTTCAACATCGCCCAATGGCGCGCGTGGGCCCCGGGGCTCGACAGCGTGGACGCGTGGCAGGCCTGGAGCCGACAACCGGTCGTACTCCCGAGCAGCGATGCCGCGCCCGATGTGTCGTTTCTGCCAGCCATGCAGCGCCGACGCCTCAGCCGTCTGGCGCGGATGGCGTTCAGTGTCGGCTGGCCGCTGGCCGATGGACGGGAAAACCTGCCGCTGGTGTTTGTTTCACGACACGGCGAAACCCCGCGCACCTTCGAGATCCTCAGTGATCTGGCCAAGGACGAGCCGTTGTCGCCGACCCAGTTCAGCCTGTCGGTGCACAACGCGATCATTGGTCTGTGGTCGATCATGCGCGGTGAAAACAGCGAAATGACTGCACTGGCGGCCGCAGGCGATGGCCTGGAACACGGCATCATCGAAGCCTCCGCCCTGCTCGCTGAAGGCGCTCCCGCGGTTCTGCTGATCATCACCGAAGAACAGCCGCCCGAGGCCTATTTGCAGTGGGTCGACGACGTGCCGTTCCCTTATGCGCTGGGTCTGCTGCTCACCCCCGGTACCGACTGGCGGCTGACCCTGAACAGCGGCCAGGAAACAGTGTCCAAAGCGCACTGGCCACACGCGCTGAATCTGTTGCGCGCCCTGCTCGGTCAGCAAACCCATTGCCAACATGCCTGGAAAAATCGTGTATGGACCTGGCAACGCAACCCGTGACCGAGAAGAACCGCGACGCCTATTACTGGCGCTTGCTGGCCACCGCCGCCAGTTTCACCCTGTTCGGGCTCGGCGGGTTGTGCCTGCGCTTGCTGGTATTTCCGCTGCTCGGCTGTCTGCCGGGTGACGCGCTCAGGCATCGTCAACGCGCACGGCAAACCGTCAGTCGGCTGTTCTGGTTTTTCGTGCGGTTCATGGCCCGCACCGGTGTGCTGACTTATGACATTCAAGGGGCCGAACGCCTCGGGCGTCCAGGGCAGATGATCATCGCCAACCACCCGTCGCTGATCGACGTGGTGTTCCTGATCGGCCTGGTGCGCCAGGCCAATTGCGTGGTGAAGAAAAGCCTGTGGGAAAACCCCTTCACCCGCGGCCCGCTGCGCAGTACCGAATACATCAGCAACGACGGCAGCATGGACATGCTCGACGGTGCCGCCGAGTCCCTGCAAAACGGCCAGACCCTGATCATTTTCCCCGAGGGCACGCGCACTCAACCTGGTCAGGCGCCAGCCTTTCATCGGGGGGCTGCAGCGATTGCCCTGCGCGGTGCGAAAATCCTTACGCCAGTGGTCATCAAGGTCAATCCGACCACCCTGACCAAGGCCGAACCCTGGTATCGCATCCCCCACCGCCGCGTGCACTTCAGTTTTCGTGTCGGGGCCGATATAGATCCACAGACTTTCGCCACGCAAGGCCCGGCACCGCAGGCCTCGCGCAAGCTCAATGATTATTTGCACTCTTACTACATTAAGGAGCTCGCCGAAGATGAGCGATCTGCACCGTGAAATAAAACTGCTGATCATCGACGCCCTGGGCCTCGAAGACATCAGCGTCGACGACATCGGCGACGAGCAGACGCTGTTCGGCGAAGGCCTGGGCCTGGATTCGGTCGACGCACTGGAACTGGGTCTGGCGATCCAGAAAAAGTACGGTATCAAGATCGACGCCGACGCCAAAGACACCCGTAACCACTTCACCAATGTGGCGAGCCTTGCGGCGTTCGTCACGGCAAAACAGGCAGCTTGAGACCGGACCATGCAAACTCGTGACGACATTTTCAACACCCTGCGCGATGCCTTGGTCGAGCTGTTCGAACTGGATCCGGCGCGGATCAGCCTGGAGTCCAACCTGTATCAGGATCTGGAGATCGACAGCATCGACGCGGTCGACCTGATCGATCACATCAAACGCCAGACCGGCAAGAAAATCGCCGCCGAAGAATTCAAATCGGTGCGCACCGTCGGTGACGTGGTCGAGGCGGTCTACCGTCTGGTTCAACCGGCCGCATGAGCCGATTGATCGGCCTCGGCCTGCTGCTGGCGGGGCTGCTGTACCCCTTTGCGGTGTATTTCGGCATGGAGCACTTCGCCCCGTGGCAGTTCGGACTGCTGCTGGGCGGGCTGTGGCTGGCGCGCGCGCTGACCGGCGAACGCAAGCCCGGCAGCCGCTGGATGGCCTGCGTGGCGATCGGGTTCTGCCTGCTGCTGGCGCTGTTCGACAGTCCGCTGTTGCTGCGCTGGTATCCGGTGCTGATCAGCGGCTTCATGCTGGTGCTGTTCAGCCTGAGCCTGAAATACGGGCCGCCGATGGTCGAGCGTCTGGCGCGATTGCGCGAGCCGCAATTGCCGCCCGAAGCGATCCGTTACACCCGCCAGGTCACGGTGGCCTGGAGCGTGTTTTTCTTCTGCAACGGTTTGTGCGCCGCGCTCCTGACCCTGTGGGCGCCGCTGGATTGGTGGATGTTGTACACCGGCCTGATCTCCTACGGATTGATCGGCCTGATGTTTGCCATTGAATGGCTGATACGACAACGGGTAAGAGGCCGTAAATGAACTGGATAAAACTTGAGCAACTGTTGCTCAAGGCCCTGCCGGAGCGCGCAATCAGCGCCGCCCCGGCGCTCGACCACACGCAACTGCGCGAGCAGGCGCTGAGCGTTGCCGCCGGCCTGCAGGCACGCGGCGTGCAGCGCATGGCGGTGCATCTGGAAGATGCCGCCGACCTCGCCATCGCCCTGCTCGGCGCCTGGCGCGCGGGCGTCGCCGTCCTGCTGCCCTCCGACCTGCAAGCGCAGACCCGCCAGCGCTGGTCGAGTGAGGTCGATCTGTGGTTGAGCGATCACCCCGATGATGCTCACTTGAGCGATCTGCTGCAGCCGGCCCTGCCCGGTGCTGAACTCGACCTCGAGCAGTGCCGCCTGAGCCTGTGCACCTCCGGCTCCAGCGGCGAGCCCAAGCGTATCGACAAGACTCTGCGCCAACTGGCCAACGAGGTCGAAGCACTGGAGCAACTGTGGGGCGCGGATCTGGGAGAAGCCTGGATCATCGGCAGCGTCGCCACCCAGCACATCTACGGTTTGTTGTTCCGGGTGCTGTGGCCGCTGTGCGCCGGACGGCCGTTCGTGCGCAGGCAACTGGCGTTTCCGGAAGACCTGCAGCGCGCCAGCCGCGAACACCCGGCCTTCGCCTGGGTCGGCAGCCCGGCACTGCTCAAACGCATGGGCGACAACCTCGACTGGCCGGCCCTGAGCGCCGTGCGCCGGGTGTTTTCCTCCGGCGGCGCTTTACCCGCAGACGCGGCACAGAGCCTGCAGCAACGCCTGCAACAGTGGCCGACCGAAATCCTCGGCAGCTCGGAAACCGGCGGTATCGCCTGGCGTCAGGGCGCCAGTCTGTGGCAGCCCTTCGCCGGGGTTGAGCTAAGCCAGGACAGCGACGGCGCCCTGCTGATCGCCTCGCCCTACCTGCCGGCCGGGCATGTCGAGCACACCGCCGACGCCGCGCGTATCGCTGCCGACGGGCGTTTCGAACTGCTCGGGCGGCTGGACCGTATCGTCAAACTCGAAGAGAAGCGCATCTCCCTGCCGATGCTCGAACAGGCACTGGTCGCCCACGAGTGGGTCGCCGAAGCACGGCTGGGCGTGGTTCAGGAAAACCGCGCGGTACTTGGCGCCTTGCTGGTGCTCAGCGACGCCGGCCTGTTTGCCTTGCGCGAACACGGTCGTCGCAGCCTGACCGAAGCCCTGCGCAAACACCTGAGCCAGCATTGCGAGGCGCTGGCCTTGCCCCGGCGCTGGCGTCTGGTGCGGCAACTGCCGCTGAACAGCCAGGGCAAGCTGCCGCAGGCCGACATCGAAGCCCTGCTGCTGGCGCCACGGCCGAAAACTCCGGAAGTGCTGGAGCAGGTCGAAACCGACGGCGAGTGGAGCCTGCAATTGAGTGTTCCGCCGGACCTGGCCTACTTCAGCGGCCACTTCCCCAAGGCCCCGGTGCTGCCCGGTGTGGTACAGGTCGAATGGGCGCTGAACCTTGGCCGACAACTGCTGAACCTGGCCGGCAAATTTGCCGGCATGGAAGTGCTGAAATTCCAGCAACTGGTGCGCCCTGGCGATGAAATCCAGCTGCACCTGCGTTTCGATCCCGAGCGCGGCAAACTGTATTTCGCCTACCGCAACGACACCGCGACCTGCTCCAGCGGACGAATCCTGCTAGGAGCCGCCGATGCATAACCTGTGGCGAGGGAGCTTGCTCCCGCTGGGCTGCGAAGCGGCCCCAAACTCGGTTCACGCAAAACTGCGAGCGAGTGCTGCGCACTCGAGCGGGAGCAAGCTCCCTCGCCACAGTGGGGATGTCGTCAATGCATAACCCTTGCGCCGTGATTCCGGTCTACAACCATGAAACCGCGATCGGCACCGTGGTCGACGCGCTGCTCGCCCAAGGGCTGCCGTGCATTCTGGTGGACGACGCCAGCACCCCGTCCTGCGCGCGAGTGCTGGATGCGCTGGCCGAACGCGAAAGCGTGCATCTGGTGCGCCTGACCCTCAATCAGGGCAAGGGCGGCGCGGTGATGACCGGCCTGCGCGAAGCTGCTCGTCTGGGCTTCACCCATGCCCTGCAAGTTGACGCCGACGGCCAGCACGACCTGCACGACGTCGCCCGTTTCGTCGAGGAATCCCGCGCCCACCCGGAGGCGATGATCTGCGGTTATCCGCTGTTCGACGAGAGCGTGCCCAATGGCCGTTTGTATGCGCGTTATCTGACCCACGTGATGGTCTGGATCAACACGCTGTCGTTGCAGATCCGCGATTCGATGTGCGGCTTTCGCGTCTATCCGCTGGCCCCGACGCTGGCGGTGATCGACTCGGCGCGGGTCGGCAAGCGTATGGATTTCGACTCCGACATCCTCGTGCGCCTGGCGTGGCGCAACCAGCCGATGCGCTGGCTGCAGACCAGCGTGCATTACCCGCTGGACGGCGTCTCGCACTTCCGTCTGTTCCATGACAACGCGCTGATTTCCAGCATGCATACCCGGTTGTTCTTCGGCATGCTGCTGCGCCTGCCCGTCATCCTCTGGCGCCGGTGGCGCACATGAGCGTCGAGACCGACAAGAAGCACTGGGCCGACCGCGAAGAACGCGGCAGCTTCCTGCTGATGAAATTCACCGCGTTCGCCGCCAAGGTGCTTGGCCGGCGTCTGCTCAGTCCGCTGCTGTACGGCATCGTCCTGTACTTCTTCCTGTTCGGCCGTACCGCGCGCAACAGTGCCTGGCAATACCAGCAACGGTTGGCCGACTGGAGCAACCGCGGCGAATTGCGACCGAGTTACTGGCGGGTGTTCCGCCAGTTCATGGCGTTCGCCGATTCACTGCTCGACAAGCTCGACGTGTGGAACGGCAAGCTGCGCATCGAGCAGATCGAAATCATCGACCCGGCATTGCTGCGCAATCAGTTGCGCGGCAGTCGCGGGCAACTGCTGGTCGGCGCGCACCTGGGCAACCTCGAGGTGTGCCGGGCGCTGGCGGAGATTGGCGAAAAGGTCACCATGAACGTATTGGTGCACACCAAGCACGCCGAGCAGTTCAATCGCTTGCTGGGCGAGGCCGGGGCGACCAATCTGCGCCTGATTCAGGTCAGCGAACTGGACCCGGTAATCATGCTGCAACTGCACGAACGCCTGGAGCGCGGCGAGTGGCTGGCGATTGCTGGCGACCGCGTGCCGTTGCACGGCGGGCGCAGCGTCAGCGTGGATTTTCTCGGCCACCCGGCAGCGTTTCCGCAAGGTCCGTGGCTGCTGGCCGGTTTGCTCAAGTGTCCGGTCAATCTGCTGATGTGCCTGAAACAACCGGACGGCCATTATCGCCTGACCCTCGAGCCGTTCGCCGACAGCGTGACCTGGACGCGCCGCGAGCGCGAGCAGGTCATTCATCAGTGGGCCACCCGCTACGCGCAGCGCCTGAGTCACTATTGCCTCGAAGCCCCGCACCAATGGTTCAACTTTTACCCTTTCTGGAAGACCGATGACGACGCCAACCCATGAGCCGGTAACCTTCGGCGAACGCCCTTTGCGCATCGAAGACGTGCTGGCCCTGGCCAACCGTCAGGCGCCCGTGCAGTTGCAGAGCGACGCCGCTTACCGCGAGCGCATCGCCAAAGGCGCACGGTTCCTCGACTCGCTGCTGGACAAGGAAGGCGTGATCTACGGCGTGACCACCGGTTACGGCGATTCCTGCGTGGTCGCGGTGCCGCTGCATCACGTCGAGGCACTGCCGCGTCATCTCTACACCTTCCACGGTTGCGGACTCGGCAAACTGCTCGACGCGCAAGCCACCCGCGCCGTGCTGGCGGCGCGTTTGCAGTCGCTGTGTCACGGCGTATCCGGGGTGCGCATCGAACTGCTGGAGCGCCTGCACGCCTTCCTCGAACACGACATCCTGCCGCTGATCCCCGAGGAAGGTTCGGTCGGGGCCAGCGGCGATCTGACGCCGCTGTCCTATGTTGCCGCCACCCTGTCCGGCGAGCGCGAAGTGCTGTTCCGTGGCGAACGCCGGCAAGCGGCCGACGTGCATCGCGAACTGGGCTGGACGCCATTGGTGCTCCGTCCGAAAGAAGCGCTGGCCTTGATGAACGGCACGGCGGTGATGACCGGTCTTGCGTGCCTGGCTTTCGCCCGCGCCGACTATCTGCTGCAACTGGCCACGCGCATCACCGCGCTCAACGTGGTCGCGCTGCAAGGCAATCCGGAACACTTCGACGAGCGTCTGTTCGCCGCCAAGCCGCATCCGGGGCAGATGCAAGTCGCCGCGTGGCTGCGCAAGGATCTGGCGATCGACGCGCCGACCGCGCCGCTGCATCGCCTGCAGGATCGCTACTCGCTGCGCTGCGCCCCGCACGTGCTCGGGGTGCTGGCCGACAGCCTGAACTGGCTGCGCTCATTCATCGAGACCGAACTCAACAGCGCCAACGACAACCCGATCATCGACGCCGAAGCCGAACGCGTGCTGCACGGCGGGCACTTCTACGGCGGGCACATCGCGTTCGCCATGGACAGCCTGAAAAATCTGGTGGCCAACGTCGCCGACCTGCTCGACCGGCAGCTCGCGCTGCTGGTCGACGAGCGCTACAACCACGGTTTGCCGAGCAACCTGTCCGGCGCCCCGGCGGATCGCGCCATGATCAATCACGGCTTCAAGGCCGTGCAGATCGGCACCAGCGCCTGGACCGCCGAAGCGCTGAAAAACACCATGCCGGCCAGCGTGTTCTCACGCTCCACCGAGTGTCACAACCAGGACAAGGTGAGCATGGGCACCATCGCCGCCCGTGACGCGATTCGCGTGCTGGAGCTGACCGAACAAGTCGCCGCCGCCACGTTGCTCGCGGCCAATCAGGGCGTCTGGCTGCGTGGTCGCGATGAAGACGCACGCGCGCTGCCACCTTCGCTGGCCGCCATGCACGAAGAGCTGGCCAAGGACTTCCCGCCGGTCATCGAAGACCGTGCACTCGAAGGCGAATTGCGCCTGTGTCTGCAACGTATCGCCGAGCAACACTGGAGGCTGCATGCGTAGCGCCGGAGTGCTGCACGCCGACACGGAAATCCTCGTACCGTTTTTCGACGTCGACACCATGCACGTGGTCTGGCACGGGCATTACGTCAAATACCTGGAAGTGGCGCGCTGCGCGCTGCTCGACCAGATCGGCCACAACTACACGCAGATGTCCGAGTCCGGTTACGCGTGGCCGATCATCGACCTGCAACTGCGTTATGTGCGCGGCGCGGTGTTCGGCCAGCGCTTGAACGTGCGCGCCAGTCTGGTGGAGTGGGAGAACCGCTTGAAGATCAATTATCTGATCACCGACCTGCAGACCGGTGAGCGCCTGACCCGTGCCAGCTCGGTGCAGGTGGCGGTCGAGATCAGCAGCCGCGAGATGCAACTGGCCTCACCCAAAGTGTTCACCGATGCGGTGGAAAGGATGCTGCGATGAACCTGTTCTGCAAATGCCTTGGCGCGATGGCGCTGCTCGCCGTGTCGACGCTGGCCAACGCCTTCGACCTGCAACAGCTCAGCGAACAACTGGCGAAACCGGAAGTGATCCACGGCCAGTTCATTCAGGAAAAACACCTGCGCGCGCTGCCTCAGCCGCTGATCAGCAAGGGCAACTTCGTCCTGGCGAAAAATCACGGCCTGCTCTGGCTGCTCAAGACCCCGCTGCAACAGGATTACCGCATCACCGCCAACGGCATCGCCCGTCGTGACGGCAACGCTTGGCAGTTGCTGCCGAACAAGAGCGCCGGTGCCGAACAGAACCGTTTGTTCCTCGCCGTGCTGCAAGGCGACAGCAGCGGCTTGCAGCGGGATTTCGAACTGGCCCTGAGCGGCGACGCACAGCAGTGGAAACTGACCCTGACCCCGCGCTCGGTGCTGCTCAAGCAAGTGTTCAATCAGATCAATATCGACGGCGGTGAGCTGGTGCAGACCATCGAACTGCTGGAAACCCAGGGCGACAGCACCGTGTTGCGCATGCAGGACAGTACCTCCGGTCAACCGTTGAGCGAAGCGGAGCAACATGACTTTGCCGAGTGAAAGCAGGCTGCCGTGGCTGTTCCTGATCCTGCTGCTGGCGGTCGTCGCGCTGGCCGGGTGGCAGTGGCGCGACGGTGCGCCGCTGTCGGCCAACCTCATGGAGCTGGTGCCCGGGACCAACCCTGACGCCCTCGAACTGCGCGCCGAACAGCGCATGCAGGAGCCGCTCAATCGGGAAATGCTGGTGCTGGTCGGCCACGCCGATCGCCAGCAAGCGGTGGCCATGGCTCAGACTCTGGGCGAGCAATGGCAGGCCAGCGGTCTGTTCGAAAAGGTCCAGTGGAACCTGCAGGCGGATCTGCCGGCGCTGCGCACGCAACTGCTGCAAGGGCGACTGGCGATGCTCTCCGCAGATGACCGGCAACTGCTGAGCGAGCATCCCGATGCGTTCATTCAGCAACGGGTGCAGGCACTGTTCGACCCGTTCAACGGTTTCACCCTGGTGCCGAGCCAGGACGACTGGCTGGGTCTCACCGGGCGTATCCAGAACAGCCAGCCGAAGCACGGCGCGGTGCAACTGGACATCGGCAGCGGCGCACTGGTCGCCGATTCCGATGGCAAGAGCTGGGTGCTGCTGCGCGCGCGCACCACCGGCAATGCCTTCGACATGAACCTGCCGCTACAAGTCGCCGATCTGCTGCAGCACAGTCGCGAGCAGGCGGCGAGAGCCGACGTGCAACTGTTGGCCGCCAGCGGTCTGCTGTACGCCGCCAACGGCCAGCAACAAGCCACCCGCGAAATGACCTGGGTCGGCGGCGGCGCCACTCTCGGGATTCTGTTGTTGCTGCTGTTGGCGTTTCGCCGCTGGCGGGTGCTGCTGGCGTTCGTGCCGGTGCTGGTGGGCATGCTGTTCGGCGCGGTGGCCTGCGTGGCGCTGTTCGGCCACATGCACGTGATGACCCTGGTACTCGGCTCCAGCCTGATCGGCGTGGCGGTGGATTACCCGCTGCACTATCTGTCGAAAAGCTGGAGCCTCAAGCCGTGGCGCAGCTGGCCGGCGCTGCGCCTGACACTCTCCGGACTGACGCTGAGCCTGATCACCAGCGCCATCGGTTATCTGGCGCTGGCCTGGACGCCCTTCCCGGCGCTGACACAAATCGCGGTGTTCTCTGCCGCAGGATTGCTCGGTGCCTATCTGTCGGCGGTGTGCCTGCTGCCGGCCCTGCTGAACAACGTTGAGCTGCAACCGGCGCAATGGCCACTGCGCCTGGCCGAGCGCTTGGTGCAGCTGCGCGAAACCCTGCTCGAACACGTGCGCACCCCGGTGCTGCTGGCGCTGTTGATCGCGTTCTGCGCTGGCGGTCTGGTGCAGCTGCAAAGCAAGAACGACATTCGCCAGTGGGTCGGTGCGCCACAACGCCTGACCGATGAAGCGCAGACCATCGCGCGCATCACCGGCTATCAGCCGACCAGCCAGTTCTTCCTCGTGCGCGGCGCCAATCAGCAGCAACTGCTGGAGCGTCAGGCCGCGTTGAGCGAGCGTCTGCAGCAACTGGTCAACCTCGACAAACTGCAAGGCTATCTGGCCCTCGATCAACTGCTCAGTCCGCCGAGCCAGCAACAGCAGGTTCGCGAAGCGCTGAGCAAACTGCCGCAATACTGGCAGCCACTGCTCGAGCTCGGCGTACCGCTCGCGGCGTTGCAAACCGAACTGCAGCAGTTGCAGAGCCTGCCCGCCGAGGACATCGACGCGGCACTCGCCGGGCCGTTAGGCGAGCCTTACCGTACGCTTTGGCTCGGCCCGACCGCTGACGGCGTGGCGGCGATGACCAGCCTGCAAGGCCTGAACAATCCGTCACTGCTGCGGGTGCAGGCGCTGGACTTGCCGGGGGTGATGCTGGTGGATCGTCTCGGCGAATTGAACAACGTATTCGCCGCGACCCAGATCAGCGCCGCCGAACTGAAACTCGCCTCCTGCGTGTTGATCGTGCTGGTGCTGATCGTGCCGTTCGGTTTCGGTGGCGCCTTGCGCATCGTCGCCCTGCCGCTGCTGGCAGCGCTGTGCAGCCTTGCCAGCCTCGGTTGGCTCGGTCAGCCGCTGACCCTGTTCAGCCTGTTCGGCCTGCTGCTGGTAACGGCGATCAGCGTCGATTACGCGATCCTCATGCGTGAGCAGGTCGGCGGTGCGGCTGTCAGCTTGCTGGGCACCTTGCTGGCGGCGTTGACGACCTGGTTGTCGTTCGGTCTGCTGGCGGTGTCGAGCACGCCGGCGGTGAGCAACTTCGGCCTGGCGGTAAGCCTGGGGCTGGCGTTCAGTTTCATTCTGGCGCCGTGGGCCGGACGTCACGTCCACCGCGCCGCCGTCGTGGAGCCGGCAGCGTGATGGTCGTCAGCTTCTGGCTGATGGCCTTGGCGCTGTTCGCTGTGGCGACCCGTATCGGTCGGCATTTCGGCCTGATCCCGATCGTCAGCCAGTTGCTGCTGGCCAGCTTCGGGTTGCCGCTGCTGATGTATTTCTGGATCGAACCGGGCTGGCAGCTCAGCGGTGCTCAACTGATTGCGCCGGTGTGGCTGAAAGACCTCTACAGCCTGAGTTTCGCGCTGTTGCTCGGGCACATTCTCAGTGATGTGATCGACCTGCGGCTCGACCGCCAGAGCGTGAAAATCGCCGTGCCGAGTTTTGCCGTGCCATTTGCCTCCGGTCTGGCGGCCGCCGCTTGGTTGCTGCCAGCGCAACCGTGGCTGAACTCGCTGGCGATCGGTCTGGTGTTCGCGATCACGGCGATCCCGGTGCTGTATCTGTATTTGCGTCACATCGACTACCCGCCCGCCGCCACCCGGCGTCTGGTGCAGACCGCCATCCTCATCGACCTGACCTGCTGGACGCTGTTCGGTGTCGCTCAGGGCAGTCTGCATCTGAGCAGTCTGTTGCTGCCGCTGGGACTGGCCTGCGTGCCGCTGCTGTTGCATCTGCTGCGCGTGCGTCGACCGCTGACCTACAGCCTTGGTTTCTTTGCGCTGCTGGTGCTGGCCGAGCACTACAAACTCAACGCACTGATTTTCGGCATCGGTTATCTGCTGTGCATGGCCTTGCTGAAAGTACCGTTGGTGCTGCCATTGCCGGCGCGGTGGATGAGCCGTTTGCAGACATGGATCGCGATCCCGCTGATCCTCACCTTCGGCATCGTGCAGATCGACGTGCACAGCGCCCTCGCCAGCCTCGGCGCGGTGCAATGGGCGGCGCTGCTGCTGTTGCCGATTGCCAGTAAACTGCTCGGCAACTGGCTGGGCCTGGGCTGGGCCGGTGCGTCGTTTGAAGGCGCCAGCCGCTGGCGTGAAAGCGTGCTGCTGAACATTCGCGGGCTGAGCGAAATCGTCTTTCTCAACCTGCTGCTGCAACAACAGCTCATCAGCCCGGCGCTGTACTTCGCGCTGATGCTGATGGGCCTGATCGCGACGCTGTTGCCGGCCCTGATCGGCCTGCACCGCGCGCCCCTGAAAACCACCGCCACTGCGCCCGGGAGTTCACGTGCCAACCGTTGAAATGCAACGTCGTCAGGTAGTGATCATTGGTGCCGGCCCGTCCGGCGCCATCGCCGCCGCGCTGCTCACGCGCAAGGGCCACGATGTGCTGGTGCTCGAGCGCCAGCACTTCCCGAGGTTTTCCATTGGTGAAAGCCTGCTCAGCCACTGCCTGGACTTCGTCGAAGAAGCCGGCATGCTCGACGCCGTCAACGCCGCCGGCTTCCAGCGCAAGACCGGTGCTGCGTTCGCCTGGGGCGAGCGCTACAGCGCCTTCGATTTCGGCGACACCTTCAGCGCGGGCAAGCCGACCACATTCCAGGTGCAGCGCGCCGATTTCGACAAGCTGCTGGCCGATCAGGCTGAATTGCAGGGTGCCGAAATCCGCTACGGCGACGCCATCGTCCGCGTCGATTTCGATCGGGCCAGACCGCAGCTCGACGTGCTGCGCGAGGACGGCAGCGAGTACCGCGTCGAAGCGGGTTTCGTACTCGACGCCAGCGGCTACGGGCGCGTGCTGTCGCGTTTGCTCGAGCTGGAAGCGCCGTCGAATTTCCCGGTGCGCCAGGCGGTGTTCACCCACGTTGAAGATCACATCGACAACCCGGCCTTCGACCGCGAGAAGATCCTCGTCACCACCCACCCCGAGCACCGCGACATCTGGTTCTGGACGATCCCGTTCAGCAACGGTCGCTGCTCGGTGGGCGTGGTGGCTGCCGCCGAACATCTCCATGGTCGCGACAGCGATCTGGACGCCTGCCTGCGCGGCTTCATCGGCGAAACCCCGAGCCTCGCCGGTGTATTGAACAACGCGGTGTGGGACACCCCGGCGCGCACCCTCGGTGGTTATGCGGCGAATGTGAAAACCCTGCATGGCCCCGGCTTCGCCCTGCTCGGCAACGCCGCGGAATTTCTCGACCCGGTGTTCTCCTCCGGCGTGACCATAGCCATGCGTTCGGCGAGCATGGCCGCCGCCGTCCTGCACCGGCAGTTGCAGGGCGAAACCGTCGATTGGCAGCGCGAGTTCGCCGAACCGCTCAAACGTGGGGTCGACACCTTCCGCTGCTACGTCGAAGGCTGGTATGCCGGCACCTTTCAGGACGTGATTTTTTATCAAGACAGTCAGGCGGAGATTCGCCGAATGATCTGCTCGATCCTCGCCGGCTACGCCTGGGATGAACGCAACCCGTTCGTCAGCGAAGCGCGCCGCCGGTTGAAGATGATTTCCGAACTCTGTGCAAAGGACGCCCCATGAATTACTTGAGCGACAGCTACGTCGAGGAAACCCGCTTCGGTTTCTGGTTCCTGCGCAGCCACACTTGGCAGCACCATGTGTTGCGCGTGGCGATCAACGATTTGCGCGGGCTGTTCAGCGAGTCGCTGCCGGCCAATCCGGTGCTGCTGGATGCCGGTTGTGGTCAGGGCAAGTCGTTCCGGCATTTGCGCCAGACCTTCGCCCCGCAGCGCTTGATCGGTGTCGATGCCGATCCGCACAGCCTTGAATTGAGCGCCGAAGAAGCGGCGCGTCAGGGTTTCGATGTGGAGCTGATCGGCAGTGACTGCGCGACGCTCAACGTGGCGGACGCCAGTGTCGATCTGCTGTTCTGCCACCAGACCTTTCATCATCTGGTCGAACAGGAAAAAGCCCTCGCCGAGTTCTACCGCGTACTGAAGCCGGGCGGTTATCTGCTGTTCGCCGAGTCCACCGAGGCTTACATTGATACCTGGGTGATTCGCTGGCTGTTCCGCCATCCGATGCATGTGC
Organism: Pseudomonas fluorescens; assembly: GCF_004683905.1. Classification (NCBI taxonomy): domain Bacteria; kingdom Pseudomonadati; phylum Pseudomonadota; class Gammaproteobacteria; order Pseudomonadales; family Pseudomonadaceae; genus Pseudomonas; species Pseudomonas fluorescens. The sequence goes on along the minus strand of NZ_CP038438.1, from coordinate 484,805 downwards.
AGAAGAGCGCGGCGCAGTACCTGGAGATGATTCGCCAGCAGGGTTTCCAATTCAGTGAGTGCAACGTTTCGTACCCGTATCTGTGGTGGAGCCGGTCGCAGGATTTCGGGCTGCTGGAACGGTTTGGATTGCGCCGGCCGAAGCCGTTTGGCGAGCGTGAGGAAACCTTGGTGAATGTCGTTGCCCGAAAACCATTGGCAGGGGCTTGCTGATGCAACACTTAACCTGTGGGAGCGGGCTTGCTCGCGAAAGCGGTGGGTCAGTTGGCATTGATGTCGGATGTGCCGACGCCTTCGCGAGCAAGCCCGCTCCCACAGGGGTTGTGGTGTGGCTGGTATTGTTGCTAACGGCCCTGCTAAGTGGATGCGCCAACCAGGCGCCGCTGCCCGCGAGCAACCCGACGCTGCCGTTACCGCTGCAATTGCACATCGAACGTAATCAGGCCAATCAACGTCAGGACTGGCTGCTGGTGATCCAGCGCGAAGGCTCCGGCATCCGCTGGTCGATGATGGATCCGCTAGGCATCCCCCAGGCGCGTCAGCAACTGATCGACGGTCGCTGGCAGGCCGACGGGCTGCTGCCGCCCAATCCGGAGGCCCGGGAGCTGTTTGCCGCGTTGCTGTTCGCCCTGACCCCCTCCGGCGAACTGGCGCGCAATTACCCCGCCGCGCAGCAGCAGGGCGAGCAACGCACGCTGGCGCCGCGCTGGACGATCCGTTATGCACAACCGTTGAGTTTCCAATTGAATCTGCCCCAAGGCCCGCACTATCGGGTTTCTCCTCTCGGTGAACCGACGCCATGACTGCCTACCTCAATGCCCTCGGCGTGATCTGCGCGTTGGGCCGCGACAAGCACCAGGTCGCGCACAACCTGTTTGCCGGTGACTGCTCGGGCATGCGCCGCGAGTCCGGCTGGGTGGCCGGGCGTGAGTTGCCGGTGGCGGCGGTGCACGCTGAGCTGGCGGCGATTCCGGCCGAACTGGCCGATCAGAGCAGCCGCAACAATCAACTGCTGCTGGAAGCCGCGCTGCAGATTCGCGAGGACATCGACCGGGCGATCCAGACCTATGGTCGCGCGCGCATCGGCGTGGTGCTCGGCACCAGCACCTCGGGGATCGACGAAGCCAGTCGCGGGTTGGCGCACTACCTTCGTGAGCGGCAGTTCCCGGCCGAGTACGACTATCGGCAACAGGAACTCGGCGCCCCGGCGAATTTTCTCGCCGACTGGCTGCAACTCAGCGGCCCGACCTACGTGATTTCCACCGCCTGCACGTCCAGTGCGCGGGCGTTGATGAGCGCGCAGCGCCTGCTCGATCTGGGCCTGTGCGACGCGGTGCTGTGCGGCGGGGTCGACAGCCTGTGTAAACTCACGCTCAACGGTTTCACCTCACTGGAAGCGGTGTCCGACGAGCGCTGCAATCCGTTCTCGGCCAACCGCGACGGCATCAACATCGGCGAAGCGGCGGTGCTGTTCCTGATGAGCAAGCAGCGCTGCGACGGCCCGGCCATTGCCCTGCTCGGCAGCGGCGCCAGCTCCGACGCGCACCATATTTCCGCGCCGGAACCGAGCGGCCGCGGCGCCCTGCAAGCGATGCAGAAAGCCTTGAGCCGCGCACAGCTGCAAGCGGCGCAAATCAGCTACCTGAACCTGCACGGCACCGCGACCCAGCACAACGATGCGATGGAAAGTCTGGCGGTCGCCACGCTGTTCCCCGACGGCGTGGCCTGCTCGTCGACCAAGCCGATGACCGGCCACACCCTCGGCGCTGCCGGCGCCCTCGAAGCGGCGTTCTGCTGGCTGAGCCTGAGCGCCGACAACCCGCAGCACGCCCTGCCGCCACACGTCTGGGACGCCCAGCCCGACCCCGACTTGCCGGCGCTGAAGTGGGTGACCGCGAGCGAACGCCTGTCGTCCATTGCACCCCGCTACCTGATGAGCAACTCGTTTGCCTTCGGCGGCAACAACGTCAGCCTGATTATCGGAGACGCCCCATGAACGACTGGCCGCTCGCCGAACTGCTGCCCCACGCTGGCGACATGATTCTGCTCGACCGCATCCTCAGCTTCGACGAGGAGCAGATCCACACCCGCCTCACGGTCAAGCCCGATGGCTTGTTCAACCTGCCCGACGGCAGCCTGCCGGCGTGGGTCGGCATCGAGTTGATGGCGCAGAGCGTCGCCGCGTTCGCCGGTTGCCATGCACGGCAGAAGGGCAACCCGGTGGAGCTGGGCTTCCTCCTCGGCACGCGCAAATTCGAGTGCAACGTCGAGGCGTTTCCGGCCGGCAGCGAACTGACCATCCACGGCATCCGTTCGCTGGAAGACGACAACGGCATGGGTGTTTTCGAATGCCACATCAACGCCCCCGGCATCGAGGCCAGCGCACGCTTGAACGTGTTCCGCCCGCCGCAGCCCAGCCAATACCTTGAACAAAACAGAGAGTCGAACGATGACTGAATCCGTACTGGTCACCGGCTCCAGCCGTGGCATCGGCCGCGCCATTGCCTTGCGTCTGGCGCAGGCCGGGCACGACATCGTCCTGCATTGCCGCAGCGGCGTGGCTGAAGCCCAAGCGGTGAAGGCCGAAGTCGAAGCGCTGGGCCGCAACGCGCGCATCCTGCAATTCGACGTCGCCGACCGCGAAACCTGCAAAACCATCCTCGAAGCCGACGTCGAAACCCACGGTGCCTATTACGGCGTGGTGCTCAACGCCGGCCTGACCCGCGATGGCGCTTTTCCGGCGTTGAGCGATGACGATTGGGACGTGGTGTTGCGCACCAACCTCGACGGTTTCTACAACGTCCTGCACCCGGTGATGATGCCGATGATCCGTCGTCGCGCCGCCGGTCGGATCGTCTGCATCACTTCGGTGTCGGGTTTGATCGGCAACCGTGGCCAGGTCAACTACAGCGCCTCCAAGGCCGGGGTGATCGGTGCGGCGAAAGCGTTGGCGATTGAACTGGGCAAGCGCAAAATCACGGTTAACTGCGTCGCGCCGGGCCTGATCGACACGGCGATGCTCGACGAAAACGTGCCGGTGGAAGAGCTGATGAAAATGATCCCCGCACAACGCATGGGCACCCCGGAAGAGGTCGCTGCTGCGGTAAATTTCCTGATGTCGGCGGAAGCCTCGTACATCACCCGCCAGGTCTTGGCGGTCAACGGAGGCCTGTGCTGATGAAGCGCGTTGTCGTCACCGGCATGGCCGGCATCACCTCGCTGGGCAGCGACTGGCAGACCATCGCCGGCAACTTCGCGGCCAACCGCAGCGGCATCCGCCGGATGGACGAGTGGGACCGCTTCAGCGAACTCAACACCCGCCTGGCCGGGCCGATCGATGATTTTGTCGTGCCGGCGCACTGGACCCGCAAACAACTGCGCAGCATGGGCCGGGTGTCACGGCTGGCGGTGGGCGCGGCGGAACAGGCACTGGCCGACGCCGGCCTGCTCGGTGACGAATCGATCAAGGACGGACGCATGGGTGTGGCCTGCGGCTCATCCACCGGCAGCACCGACGAGATCAAGGCCTTCGGCAACATGCTGCTCAACTCGGTGGCCGAGGGCCTCAACGCCAACTCCTACGTGCGGATGATGCCGCACACTACCGCGGCCAACATCAGCATTTTTTTCGGCCTCACCGGACGCCTGATCCCGACGTCCAGCGCCTGCACCAGTGGTAGTCAGGGCATCGGCTACGCGTATGAAGCGATCAAGTTCGGGCGTCTGCCGCTGATGCTCGCCGGCGGTGCCGAAGAGCTGTGCCCGACCGAAGCCATGGTTTTCGACGCGCTGTACGCCACCAGCCTGAAAAACGACGCGCCACAGACCAGCCCACGTCCGTACGACAAGGGCCGCGACGGTCTGGTGATCGGCGAAGGTGGCGGCATGCTGGTGCTTGAAGAGCTGGAGCATGCGCTGGCGCGCGGGGCGCGGATCCACGCCGAGATCGTCGGTTTCGGCAGCAACGCCGATGGTCAGCACACCACTCGCCCCGAGCAGATCACCATGCGCCGCGCCATGGAACTGGCGCTGGAAGACGCCGGGCTGTCGCCGGATGCCATCGGTTACGTCAATGGTCACGGCACCGCTACAGAACAGGGCGACATTGCCGAAACACTGGCGACCAGCAGTCTGTTCGGCGAACACATGCCGATCAGCTCGCAGAAGAGTTTCCTCGGCCACACGCTGGGGGCCTGCGGGGCGCTGGAGTCATGGTTCAGCATCGAGATGATGAATCGCGACCTGTATGTGCACACGCTCAACCTCGACGAGGTCGACCCGCACTGCGGCAAGCTCGATTACCTGCGCGGCGAATTCCGCCAGATGCATCACGAGTACGTGATGAACAACAATTTCGCTTTTGGTGGCGTCAACACCTCGTTGATTTTCCGCCGCTGGCACTGACCGCAACACGTTTGGAGTGAAGGGAATGACTCAGTTTCACCGCATCGCCGCCCTGCTGGCCCTGGCCTTTGTGCTCGGCGGTTGCACCAGCAAACCGGTTTACAACGCCAAGGAAGAGTTCTCGCCCAACCTCGGCTTCACCCAGCAACAGATGAGCCGCGCCATCGTCACCGCGCTCAATGATCGCCAGTGGGTCGTGCAGTCGGTGCGTCCGGGCATGATCAAAGCGGCGATTACCGTACGCGGCCGTCACCACGCCGAAGTCGACATCCCGTTCAGCCCGACCTCGTTTGAAATCGACTACCGCAGCAGCTACGGCCTCGACGCCAAGGACGGCAAGATCCACGGCAACTACAACCGCTGGGTCAACCGCCTGCGCGACAACGTGCTCAAGGAACTGTCGATCAACCCGGACATCGAGTTCGTCAACGACTTGGGCATCGTCAAGCAAGGCGCCGACGAACCGACCTACCTGAGCTTTCGCGAGGGCGTCAAACGCGCCACCGACGCCGGCCTGCTCGACGGCAGCGTGAAGTTCTACCTGGCCGGCGAAACCCTGCCAAAACAGGTGCGCAAACTCGACACCGTCAGCAGCAGCCGCAAAACCAATGGTTCGAACAAATCCGACACCGACGCCTGCTTCTGGGCCCTGCAGTCGGCCCTTGCCACCCTGCAGAACGCCGCGAAAAAAGCCGACGCCAACGCCGTGATCAACATCGCCAGCGTCGACCAGCGCGACCTGTACAAAGACACCGAGAAATTCCAGTGCCGCGCCGGCCTGGTGGTGTCGAGCGTGGCGTTGCGTGGGGATTTGGCGCACGTTGATTGATTGAACTGTAGAAACGACAAAGGGCGCCTTGCGGCGCCCTTTCACAAACAGGTTGGCTTGTCATCGCCCTTCCACCTGTCTGGCTCTGTGATGGCTGGTTGCCCAGGATCCTCAGAGTCTCACAAGCCCCTTTCGGGAACGCCGGCAGTATTGCCTGAAATGTCATTACCAGCAATGGATGGCAATTGGCTTCGATGCACCCTCTCAACGGCTACTACACGCCCAAGGCCTTTCTAACCGCAGTCTTGATGGCGTAAAACTCGTCTGTTGCAAGATGTGAAATCAAGTAAACACGCTTTCCGTGACGGTCTTTACTTCTGATCCTGTCCAGTCGCGCAAGACTGACCGTCGCTACCATGTCGCATTTTGCCCAGCAGGTTGAACTGGCACCTTGAAGATGGCTGGCGAGCTCCAGATGATGCTCCAGCACACAATCCGGCGCAGTTGTACTCAATGGCACCACAGTCACCAACAAACTGTTGGATCGGTGCTTGCGTATCACCACCACGGGCCTGATTTTGACCATCTCCGGTACTTCAAAACCTCTGAAATCACAGATCAGAACACTGCCCTCCTTGGGCTGATAGAGAAGTGGCATCCATGGCACTCACTAAAAAGAACTGATTTTGCGCATTTACCGCAACTTTCCCTAAAGCAGTTCCGTTACCAGAAATGTAAAGGGCTGACTCCTCTCATCACCTGAACGACAACTACACTCGTCCTGCGGGTCTCAACCATCGCCAGCCAGAACGGCGAGCCCATTGTTCGAGCACTCGCGGTTCTCTTTCACCGTCAAGGAGATGACCATGCAAGTGAAAGCCCTGATCGCCGCCGCGCTCCTCGGGCTATTGCCCAGCGCCAGCCACGCCACCAATCTGATGTACATGCCGTTCGAGACCGTGCTCTCGGACGCGATTCGCGCCGGGCGGCTGGATGGCAGTGTGAAGTTCTATCTGATCGGCAACGGGCCGCAGGGCACGCAGCAGTTGTTACGCCGGGATGTGATCAGTGATTTGCGCACCAACGGTTTCAACAAGAGCGATCACGATTCCTGCGAGTGGGTGCTGCAGTCGAACCTGATCAAGTTACAGGCCGACGCCAAGCGGGTCGGGGCGAATGCGGTGGTCAATATCGTCAGTTATTACGACCAGCATGTGCGCAAGGATTTGAATACTTATGAGTGCCGGGCCGGGGTGTTTGTGACGCGGGTGGCGTTGAAGGGGGATCTGGTGCGGTTGCCCTGAGGGGCGTTGGTGTTTGAGTTGACGCCTTCGCGAGCAGGCTCGCTCCCACTTTGGAATGCGTTCCCCTGTGGGAGCGAGCCTGCTCGCGATTTGATTGCGCAGCAATCAAGCTTTTGAAGGCTCAACCTTGCGCGTCAGCAGCTCGACGAACGCCTTGGCCATCGGCGATTTCTGATCCTTGCGCTGCACCAGCCACACCGCCGACACCGCCTCCGGATCGAGCAGTGGTCGATAGACCACACCGTCAATGCGCATCCGCTGATACGACGCCGGCAACACCGAAACCCCCAGCCCCGCTGCGACCAGTCCGATGATGGTCATCGCCTCACCGGCCTCTTGGGCGAAGTGCGGACTGAATCCGGCATCGCGCGCCAGACTGAGCAGTTGCGCATACAGCCCGCTGCCGTAGCTGCGTGGAAAGAACACGAACGGCTCCAGCGCCAGCGCCGAGAGGAACAGGCCTTCCTCGCTGCCTTGCGCCAACGGATGTTTGGAGCCGAGCACCGCCACCAGCGGCTCACGCATCAGTTCCACCACACTCAGCGAATCCGGCAGGCCCAGCGGGCGCATGATCCCGACTTCGATCGACTGATCCACCAGCGCATCCGCGACCATTGTGCTGCTCATCTCCCGCAGGTTCAGGTGCACTGCCGGGAAACGCTGACGAAAAGAAAAAATCGCCTGGGGAATGGTCGAGTTGAACGGCGCCGACGAGGTGAAGCCAATCTTCAATTCGCCGAGTTCGCCGAGTTGCGCACGCCGGGCGACGTCCGCCGCTTTGTCGACCTGCGCCAGCACCAGCCGCGCCTCCTGCAGAAACAATCGGCCGGCCTCGCTCAGCTCGACCCGACGATTGGTGCGCTCGAACAACCGCGCGCCGACCTCTTGCTCCAACGCCTGAATCTGCTGACTCAGCGGTGGCTGAGAGATCCCCAGCACCTGTGCGGCGCGGCCGAAATGCAGTTCTTCGGCGACGGCGATGAAGTAGCGCAGATGACGCAATTCCATGGAAACCCCATTAGGTCGTTAAAGCTATCAAACAGGTCGAACAATATATTGGATAGAAACATTAGCCAGCTATATGATTTTTTCATTGCCTGCTTGGCCGTGCCCTCCGAGGTCTGATGTGAAAACCGCCGCCGCCCCTCTTGCCCATGAAGTTCCGCCTGCCGCGACGGACGATGTCATCGCCGAGCTGCAGGAGATCTACATCGAAAAAGGTACACCGATGTTCATGCGCACGGTGCTGGCGCTGTTCAGCGGCGGCTTCGCGACCTTCGCCCTGCTGTACTGCGTGCAGCCGATGATGCCGCTGCTGTCCCACGAATATTCGATCAACGCCGCGCAGAGCAGCCTGATTCTGTCGGTGGCGACCGGCATGCTGGCCTTCGGTCTGCTGATCACCGGGCCGATCTCCGACCGGGTCGGACGCAAACCGGTGATGGTCGCGGCACTGTTCGCCGCCGCGTTGTGCACCATCGCCAGCTCGATGATGCCGAGCTGGCACGGCGTGCTGATCATGCGTGCGCTGATCGGCCTGTCACTGAGCGGCCTGGCGGCCGTGGCGATGACTTACCTGAGTGAGGAAATCCACCCGCAGCACATCGGTCTGGCGATGGGCCTGTACATCGGCGGTAACGCGATTGGCGGGATGAGCGGACGCTTGATCACCGGAGTGTTGATCGACTTCGTCAGCTGGCACACGGCGATGCTGGTGATTGGCGGTCTGGCGCTGGTCGCAGCGGCGGTGTTCTGGAAGATCCTTCCCGAATCGCGCAACTTCCGCTCACGCTCACTGCATCCACGCAGCCTGCTTGATGGCTTCACCATGCACTTTCGCGACGCCGGCCTGCCGCTGCTGTTTCTTGAAGCGTTCGTGCTGATGGGCGCCTTCGTCACCCTGTTCAACTACATCGGTTATCGCCTGCTGGCCGCGCCGTACAACCTCGATCAGGTGTTCGTCGGTTTGCTGTCGGTGGTGTACCTGTCGGGCATCTACAGTTCGGCGAAAATCGGTTCGCTGGCGGACAAACTGGGGCGGCGCAAAGTGCTGTGGGCAACCATCGCACTGATGTTCGCCGGCCTTGCACTGACTATGTTCACGCCGCTGTTGCTGGTGATCGTCGGCATGCTGATCTTCACCTTCGGCTTCTTCGGCGCGCACTCGGTGGCGAGCAGCTGGATCGGCCGGCGTGCGACCAAGGCCAAGGGCCAGGCGTCGTCGTTGTACCTATTCAGTTATTACGCCGGGTCGAGTATTGCCGGCACGGCTGGCGGGGTGTTCTGGCATCTCGGCGGGTGGAATGGCATCGGCCTGTTTATTGGCGCCCTGTTGATGATCGCGCTGTTGGTGGCGTTGAAACTGGCGAAGTTGCCGCCCCTCGGTGGCAGCGCTCCCGCTTGAGTCAGAACACCATTTTTTTCAGGATTCGGCGCCCACACATTTCGTGTTTGATAACGGCTGCGATGTGTAGCGCTACTTGAACCAGTAACATCACGCACGCCCAAACATGGATGACGAAGAACCGATCAATCCACTGTAGATCGTTCAGCGGCGCCGGAATAAGAACCAGATCAAATATATTGATCGGTCGATCCATCATTAATATTCCTGTGAGCAAGACAACCGCCGTCATCAGATAAATAGACTTATGCATCCACCTCGCCAGACGCTCCACAAAGGTCCTGTCCACCTCGCAAGTGGTGTGAGAGCCTCTTACAGAAACATACAATCTCAGTATAAATATCGGAATAAATAAAGCCGTCACCGAAACATTTATAAATCCGACTATCGATTTTGTTTCCGCTGCAACTTTAATGACTGACACATAGAAGCCAGACAAAAGAGCCCATAAAATTACTGCCGCAGATATCCAGTGCAAAGCAATCTGGAGACGCGAATATCCAACCCTTTTCATTGCAACCATCCTGATAAACAAGTGGCGCCATTACAAGGCTCTGAATTATCAACGTCAACGAGAAAACCATTAACAGAAACTGCACAAAGTAAACAATCTTTACGAACAAGGTTTATTGAACTTTCAACTTAAACATACAAAAATCAATTACCGCCCGAACATTGCATTCGGGCGGTCGCGTCAAAATCTTACTCGTGATACTGCGCCGACAGTTCATGCACCGCGCGCAGGAACGCACCGGCGTGCTCTGGGTCGACTTCCGGAGTGATGCCGTGACCCAGGTTGAACACGTGGCCACTGCCTTTGCCATAGCTGGCCAGAATACGACCGACTTCAGTGCGGATCGCTTCAGGTTTGGCGTAGAGCACGGTCGGGTCCATGTTGCCTTGCAGCGCGACCTTGTCGCCGACACGGGCGCGAGCGTTGCCGATGTCGCAGGTCCAGTCCAGGCCCAGTGCGTCGGCGCCAGCGTCGGCGATGCTTTCCAGCCACAGGCCGCCGTTCTTGGTGAAGAGGATCACCGGCACTTTGCGACCGTCGTGCTCGCGGATCAGGCCGCTGACGATTTTCTTCATGTACGCCAGGGAGAACTCCTGATACGCCGCCGCCGACAGGTTGCCGCCCCAGGTATCGAAGATCTGCACCGCTTGCGCGCCGGCCTGGATCTGGCCGTTGAGGTACGAGGTGACCGACTGCGCCAGTTTGTCCAGCAGCAGGTGCATGGCTTGCGGGTTGTCGTAGAGCATCGCCTTGGTTTTGCGGAAGTCTTTCGACGAGCCGCCTTCAACCATGTAAGTGGCGAGGGTCCACGGGCTGCCGGAGAAGCCGATCAGCGGCACACGGCCGTTCAGCTCGCGGCGGATGGTGCTGACCGCGTCCATCACGTAGCCGAGGTCTTTGTGTGGATCAGGGATCGGCAACGCTTCGATGTCGGCCAGGGTGCTGACGACTTTCTTGAAGCGCGGGCCTTCACCGGTCTCGAAGTACAGACCCTGGCCCATGGCATCGGGGATGGTGAGGATGTCGGAGAACAGGATCGCCGCGTCCAGTTGCGGGTAGCGGTCGAGCGGTTGCAACGTAACTTCGCAAGCGAATTCCGGATTCATGCACAGGCTCATGAAATCACCGGCCTGGGCACGGCTGGCGCGGTATTCCGGCAGGTAGCGGCCGGCCTGGCGCATCATCCACACCGGGGTGACGTCTACAGGTTGCTTGAGCAGGGCGCGGAGGAAACGGTCGTTCTTCAGGGCAGTCATGTCGGCATCCGGAAAAAAAGTGCGGGCATTTTCTCAGAGCGCGACGCAAAAGGCACGGATGCAGGTCAGCCTTTTGTCTATCGGGTCAATTTATTGCGTTGTATTGAGCGCACAGAAACCAATGTGGGAGCGGGCTTGCTCGCGAAAGCGGTGTGTCAGTCAATACATCGGGTGACTGATACAAAGCCTTCGCGAGCAAGCCCGCTCCCACATTTCTGATCGCATTTCAGGCTGAAATGTAATCAGACGCCCAGGTAATCGAGGATCCCTTCAGCCGCATTGCGGCCTTCGAAGATTGCCGTTACCACCAGGTCGGAACCGCGCACCATGTCGCCACCGGCGAAGATTTTCGGGTTGCTGGTCTGGTGCTTGTACTGACCTTGCTCAGGCGCGACGACGCGGCCCTGGCTGTCGGTCTGGATTTCGAACTGTTCGAACCACGGCGCCGGGCTCGGGCGGAAACCGAACGCGATGACCACGGCGTCGGCCGGGATGATCTCTTCGGAGCCCGGGATCGGCTCGGGGCTGCGGCGGCCACGGGCGTCCGGTTCGCCGAGACGGGTCTCGACCACTTTCACGCCTTCGACCTTGTCCTCGCCAACGATCGCGATTGGCTGGCGGTTGTAGAGGAATTTCACGCCTTCTTCCTTGGCGTTCTTCACCTCTTTGCGCGAGCCGGGCATGTTCGCTTCGTCACGACGATAAGCACAGGTCACCGACTTGGCGCCCTGACGGATCGAGGTGCGGTTGCAGTCCATCGCCGTGTCGCCACCGCCGAGTACCACGACCTTCTTGCCTTTCATGTCGACGAAATCTTCCGGCGACTTTTCAAAGCCCAGGTTGCGGTTGACGTTGGCAATCAGGAAGTCCAGCGCGTCGTAGACGCCCGGCAGGTCCTCACCGGCAAAACCGCCCTTCATGTAGGTGTAGGTGCCCATGCCCATGAATACCGCATCGTATTCGGCGAGCAGTTGCTCCATGGTCACGTCCTTGCCGACCTCAGTGTTGAGGCGGAACTCAATGCCCATGCCGGTGAAGACTTCGCGACGATTGCTCAGCACGGTCTTCTCAAGCTTGAACTCGGGAATGCCGAAGGTCAGCAGACCGCCGATTTCCGGGTTCTTGTCGAACACCACCGGGGTCACGCCGCCACGTACCAGCACGTCGGCACAGCCCAGACCCGCCGGGCCCGCACCGATGATCGCGACACGTTTGCCGGTCGGTTTGACCTTGGACATGTCCGGGCGCCAGCCCATGGCGAATGCGGTGTCGGTGATGTACTTCTCGACCGAACCGATGGTCACCGCACCGAAACCGTCGTTGAGGGTGCAGGCACCCTCGCACAGCCGATCCTGCGGGCACACCCGGCCACAGACTTCCGGCAGGGTGTTGGTCTGGTGCGACAGCTCGGCGGCCTGGAGGATGTTGCCCTCGGCCACCAGCTTCAGCCAGTTGGGAATGAAGTTGTGCACCGGGCACTTCCATTCGCAATACGGGTTGCCGCAACCCAGGCAGCGGTGGGCCTGATCGGCCGACTGCTGGGGTTTGAACGGTTCGTAGATCTCGACGAACTCTTTCTTGCGTTGACGCAACAGTTTCTTCTTCGGATCCTTGCGCCCGACATCGATGAACTGGAAGTCGTTATTCAGACGTTCAGCCATTGTTAAAACCTCATCAAACTCTTCAGGCGCATATCACTGCGGGTTGGCACGAGTGCTGGAAAGCAACGATTTCAGGTTGGCAGCCTTAGGCTTGACCAGCCAGAAACGGCGCAGGTAGTCATCAAGGTTTTCGGCGAGTTCACGACCCCACTCGCTCTCGGTTTCCTTGACGTACTCGTTCAGCACGTTCTGCAGGTGGCTGCGGTAGGCTTCCATCGCCTCGCCGCTGATCCGCTGGATTTCCACCAGTTCGTGGTTGACCCGGTCAACGAAGGTGTTGTCCTGATCGAGCACGTAGGCGAAACCGCCGGTCATGCCAGAGCCGAAGTTGTAACCGGTCTTGCCCAGGACGCAGACGAAACCACCGGTCATGTACTCGCAGCAGTGATCGCCAGTGCCTTCCACGACCGTGTGGGCACCGGAGTTACGCACGGCAAAACGCTCGCCTGCGGTGCCGGCGGCGAACAACTTGCCGCCGGTGGCGCCGTACAGGCAGGTGTTGCCGATGATGGCGCTGTTCTGAGTCTGATAGACGCTGCCCTTCGGCGGCACGATGACCAGCTTGCCGCCGGTCATGCCTTTGCCGACGTAGTCGTTGGCGTCGCCTTCCAGGTACATGTGCAGACCACCAGCGTTCCACACGCCGAAGCTCTGACCGGCCGTGCCTTTGAAGCGGAAGGTGATCGGCGCGTTGGACATGCCCTGATTGCCGTGCTTGCGCGCGATTTCGCCGGAGATCCGCGCGCCGATCGAACGGTCGCAGTTGCAGATGTCCAGTTCGAACTCGGCACCGCTGAGGTCGTTGATCGCCGAGGTCGCCATGTCGACCATTTTCTCGGCCAGCAGGCCCTGGTCGAACGGCGGGTTGCGCTCAACGCCGCAGAATTGCGGTTTGTCCGCCGGGATGTGATCGCTGCCCAGTAGCGGAGTCAGATCCAGGTGATGTTGCTTGGCGGTCTGGCCTTCGAGGATTTCCAGCAGATCGGTGCGGCCGATCAGCTCTTCGAGGGAACGCACGCCAAGCTTGGCCAGCCACTCACGGGTTTCTTCGGCGACGTAGGTGAAGAAGTTCACCACCATGTCGACGGTACCGATGTAGTGATCCTTGCGCAGCTTCTCGTTCTGCGTCGCAACGCCGGTGGCGCAGTTGTTCAGGTGGCAGATGCGCAGGTATTTGCAACCCAGGGCAATCATTGGCGCTGTACCGAAGCCGAAACTTTCGGCGCCGAGGATCGCGGCCTTGATCACATCGAGGCCGGTTTTCAGGCCGCCGTCGGTCTGCACCCGGACTTTGCCGCGCAGGTCGTTGCCGCGCAGGGTCTGGTGGGTTTCAGCCAGGCCGAGTTCCCACGGAGCGCCCGCGTATTTGATCGAGGTCAGCGGCGAAGCACCGGTGCCACCGTCGTAACCGGAGATGGTGATCAAGTCCGCATAGGCCTTGGCCACACCGGCGGCGATGGTGCCGACGCCCGCTTCCGCGACCAGTTTCACCGAAACCAGTGCCTTCGGGTTGACCTGTTTCAGGTCGAAGATCAGTTGCGACAAGTCTTCGATCGAGTAGATGTCGTGGTGCGGCGGTGGCGAAATCAGGGTCACGCCCGGCACTGCGTAACGCAGCTTGGCGATCAGCCCGTTGACCTTGCCGCCCGGCAGTTGCCCGCCCTCGCCCGGTTTGGCGCCCTGAGCGACCTTGATCTGCAGCACTTCGGCGTTGACCAGGTATTCCGGGGTGACACCGAAACGGCCGGTCGCGACCTGCTTGATTTTCGAGCTCTTGATGGTGCCGTAGCGCGCCGGGTCTTCGCCGCCTTCGCCGGAGTTGGAACGCGCACCGAGGCGGTTCATGGCTTCGGCCAGGGCTTCGTGGGCTTCCGGCGACAGTGCGCCCAGCGAGATACCGGCGGAGTCGAAGCGCTTGAGCACCGATTCCAGCGGTTCGACTTCACTGATGTCCAGCGGCTTGTCGAGGGTCTTGACCTTGAACAGGTCGCGAATCATCGACACCGGACGGTTGTCCACCAGCGAGGTGTATTCCTTGAACTTGGCATAGTCGCCCTGCTGCACGGCGGCTTGCAGGGTGTTGACCACGTCCGGGTTGTACGCGTGGTATTCGCCGCCGTGGACGAACTTCAGCAGACCGCCCTGCTGGATCGGTTTGCGCGGGCTCCAGGCTTCGGTAGCGAGGGCTTTCTGCTCGGCTTCGATGTCGACGAAACGCGCACCCTTGATGCGGCTCGGCACGCCACGGAAGCTCAGCTCGCACACTTCTTCGGACAGGCCGATGGCTTCGAACAGCTGCGCACCGCGGTACGAGGCGATGGTCGAGATGCCCATCTTCGACAGGATCTTCAACAGGCCTTTGGTGATGCCTTTGCGGTAGTTCTTGAACACCTCATAGAGGTCGCCCAGCACTTCACCGGTGCGGATCAGGTCGCCCAGCACTTCGTAGGCCAGGAACGGATAGACCGCCGAGGCGCCGAAACCGATCAGCACCGCAAAGTGGTGCGGATCGCGCGCGGTGGCGGTTTCCACGAGGATGTTGGAATCGCAGCGCAGGCCTTTTTCGGTCAGACGATGGTGCACTGCACCGGTGGCCAGCGAAGCGTGGATCGGCAGCTTGCCCGGGGCGATATGGCGGTCACTCAGAACGATCTGGGTACGCCCGGCACGCACGGCTTCTTCAGCCTGATCGGCAACGTTGCGGATCGCCGCTTCGAGGCCGACGCTTTCGTCGTAGTTGAGGTCGATGATCTGCCGCTCGAAACCCGGGCGGTCGAGGTTCATCAACGAGCGCCACTTGGCCGGCGAGATCACTGGCGAGCTGAGGATCACGCGCGAGGCGTGCTCCGGCGATTCCTGGAAGATATTGCGCTCGGCCCCGAGGCAGATTTCCAGCGACATCACGATCGCTTCACGCAGCGGGTCGATCGGCGGGTTGGTGACCTGCGCGAACTGCTGGCGGAAATAGTCGTACGGCGTGCGCACGCGCTGCGACAGCACGGCCATCGGCGTGTCGTCGCCCATCGAGCCAACGGCTTCGTAGCCTTGTTCGCCAAGCGGACGCAGTACCTGATCGCGCTCTTCAAACGTGACCTGATACATCTTCATGTATTGCTTGAGCTGATCGACATCGTAGAACGCCGAACCGTGGTCGTTGTCTTCCATGGTCGCCTGGATGCGCAGGGCGTTCTTGCGCAGCCATTGCTTGTACGGATGACGGGATTTCAGACGGTTGTCGATCGCGTCGGTGTCGAGGATCTGCCCGGTCTCGGTGTCCACGGCGAGGATCTGGCCCGGGCCGACACGGCCCTTGGCGATCACGTCTTGCGGCTGGTAGTTCCAGACGCCGATTTCCGACGCAACGGTAATGAAACCGTTGGTGGTGGTGACCCAGCGCGCCGGACGCAGACCGTTACGGTCGAGCAGGCACACCGCGTAACGACCATCGGTCATCACCACGCCGGCCGGGCCGTCCCACGGCTCCATGTGCATCGAGTTGTACTCGTAGAACGCACGCAGATCCGGGTCCATGGTTTCAACGTTCTGCCACGCAGGCGGAATGATCATCCGCACGCCACGGAACAGGTCGATGCCACCGGTGACCATCAGTTCGAGCATGTTGTCCATGCTCGAGGAGTCGGAACCGACACGGTTGACCAGCGGGCCGAGCTCTTCCAGATCCATCAGATCGTTGGTGAACTTGGTCCGACGGGCCTGTGCCCAGTTGCGGTTACCGGTAATGGTGTTGATCTCGCCGTTGTGGGCGAGGAAGCGGAATGGCTGAGCCAGCGGCCATTTCGGCAGGGTGTTGGTGGAGAAGCGCTGGTGGAACACGCAGATCGCGGTTTGCAGGCGCTGGTCACCCAGGTCCGGATAGAACGCGGCCAGGTCGGCCGGCATCATCAGGCCTTTATAGATGATGGTCTTGTGCGAAAAGCTGCAGATGTAGTGGTCGGTGTCGGCGGCGTTGGCCACCGACGAGCGACGACGGGCGCTGAACAGCTTGACCGCCATGTCCTGATCGCTCAGGCCTTCACCGCCGATGTACACCTGCTCGATCTGCGGCAGGCGCTCGAGGGCCAGTCGGCCGAGGACGCTGGTGTCGATCGGCACTTTGCGCCAGCCGATCAGTTGCAGGCCTTCAGCGAGGATCTCGCGGTTCATGTTCTCGCGAGCGGCTTCGGCCTTGGCCGGATCCTGGTTGAAGAAAACCATGCCCACGGCATATTGCTTGGGCAGTTCGACGCTGAAGTTTTCCTGGGCCATCGCCCGCAGGAACGCGTCAGGCTTTTGAATCAGCAGACCGCAACCGTCACCGGTCTTGCCGTCGGCATTAATCCCACCGCGGTGGGTCATGCAGGTCAGGGCCTCGATGGCCGTTTGCAAAAGGGTATGACTGGGCTCGCCCTGCATATGGGCTATCAGGCCGAAACCGCAGTTATCCTTGAATTCATCTGGTTGGTACAGACCTGCTTTCATAGACACTTTCTCACCAGGCTGCCTCTTTTCGAGGCAAATTTCTTTTCAATTCAACCACTTGCTTGCCGCGCCGAACGTACGCCGGCTTTGCGGGGGCAAAAGGGTGGTCATTGTACACAGCGACACAGAGGCTCACAAATTTGACGACGAAATGTCGCAAATTCATGTCGCATTTGTGAAAGGTTTAAAGCGATCTGCTGTGCTAGTCAAAACTTTTTTAATTTTGACCGCAACGACTCAAAGACTACTGTGACGCAGACACCACAAGGCACGCGGTCTGTAGAGACGGCGCGCACTCGTAGAAATTTTGAGGTGCTTGGAGAGGCGGCCTGGGTAAGGCCGCCGAATCTTCAGCGAGTTGTTGCCAGTTCCTGTTGGACGCTGGCGACAGTGCGAGGCCAAGGTTTACCAGCCTGAACCTTCGCTGGCAAGGCCTTGATGGCAGAAACGGCTGCATCACGATTGGCGAAGTTGCCGTAGGTGATCACGTAGAGAGGCTTGCCGTTGAGGACTTTCTTGAAATAACGGTACTCGCCGCCCTGCTCCTTGACGAAGTTTTGCGCGGTCGCTTCGGAGCTGGTGCCAAGGATCTGCACCACGTAGTTGCTGGTCGGCTGACCGGCGTACCAGCTGCCACCGGCAGCCTTGGCCACGGTAACCGGCTTCTCGGCCGGTTTGGCAGCCGCAACAGGCTTGGCCGGAGCCGGAGCCGGTTTGGCCGCTGGCGCTGCCGGAGCAGGCTTGGCGGTGGCGACCTGAGTCGGTGCCGGGGTCGGCTTGGCCGCCGGAACAGGTACTGGCGTCGGAGCCGGGCCGGCCGGAACACCTGCCGGTGGTGCGGAAGTGGTGACGGTCGGCGGCGTTGCGCTGGAGCCTTCGACCGGCACGCCGTCGTCACCTTCAGTGATGCCGCCTGCGGCTTCAGCCAACGGGCCGCGCATCACCGGTTGCGAGTTGCCGACCAGCGGCAGCGGCATCGGCTGGGTATTGCCGGCGAACTCGACATTCGGTGCGCCACCCTTGGCGCCCTGACCCAATGGCAGTTGTGCCTGTTCGTTGGCGGGTGCGCCGGTGGTTGGCGCCTTGTTGCGACCCGGCATCAGCCAGGCGGCGGCGACCGCGACCACAACGACGGCGGATATCGCCAATACGTGTTTCTTCGGCATGTTGAACCCCATACTTGGACGCTTGACCGCAGAGCGGCTGGCAATCATGACTTCGATCAGTGCATCGCGAGCGACCTGGTTGATGTTGCCAGGCCAACCCTCGGCGCTTTCGTGAATCTCAGAGATCTGATCCGCGGTGAAAAGTTCGACACCCCGGCCCGCACCTTCCAGCCGTTGGTCGAGATATTCGCGGGTCTCTTCTTCGGTATACGGCTGCAGTTCGATGACGTGGAAGCGCTCTTCCTCGAGGTGCAAGGCCTCCAGTTGCGCGATCAGCGACGACTCACCGAACAGGAACACATGCGGGCGACCTTCCGGTGCCCCGGCACCCAGCGCCATCAGCGCTTCGAGGGCGGATTCGTCGAGCTGCTCGGCGTCATCCACCAGCAGATAGACCTCCTGGCCGGTAAGCGCGAGTTGCACTACCTGATCCAGAATCGCGCCAACTTCGGCCTGAGCCACGTTCAGTGCCTGAGCCACCTGACGCAGCACGCCGGCGGCATCGCCAGCTCCACGGGCCGACACGACAACGCTTTGCACCGATTGCTTGTTGGTGCTGGCTACCAGCGCCTGACGCAACAAGGTCTTGCCGCTGCCCTGCGGCCCGGTGACCACCAGCAGCAACTGGCTATAACGCGCCAGGTGGTGCAATTGCCCCAGCACCGGTTTGCGCTGGGCCGGGAAGAATTTGAAGCCCGGCACCCGCGGCGCGAAAGGGTCGTGACTTAACTGGAAATGGCCGAGGAACGCCTCGTCGGCATGCAAACTAGTCATCGGAATCTTATTAACCTTTAAGCTGAGCCAGAGCGCGGTAATCCGCTCCCAGCGTGGCCTGTAGAACCTCTTTCGGATAATCGGCGGTCACCACCGCTTCGCCCATCCGGCGCAGCAGCACCAGGCGCAGACGACCGTCGATCACTTTTTTATCAATTGCCATATGTTCGAGAAAATCGGCTTCGGTCATTTCTTCCGGCGGAATCACCGGCAGACCGGCACGCTGGAACAGACGAATGCCGCGATCACGTTCCTGCTCGCTGATCCAGCCCAGACGCGCGGACATTTCCAGCGCCATCACGGTGCCAGCGGCCACCGCCTCACCATGCAACCAGACACCATAGCCCATGTGGGTCTCGATGGCGTGGCCGAAGGTGTGGCCGAGATTGAGCGTGGCGCGCACGCCGGTTTCCTTCTCATCGGCACCGACCACTGCAGCCTTGGCCGCGCAGGAGCGCTCGATGGCATAGGTCAGGGCCTTCTGATCCAGCGCGCGCAGAGCGTCGACGTTGTCTTCAAGCCAGGTCAGGAACGGCTCGTCGCAGATCAGACCGTACTTGATGACTTCAGCCAGACCAGCGGACAGCTCACGCTCTGGCAGGGTTTTCAGGGACGCGGTATCGATCAGCACCACGTTCGGCTGATAGAACGCGCCGACCATGTTCTTGCCCAGCGGATGGTTGATACCGGTCTTGCCGCCCACCGACGAATCGACCTGGGACAGCAGCGTGGTAGGAATCTGGATGAAATCGACACCGCGCTGGTAGCAGGCGGCGGCAAAACCGGCCATGTCACCGATGACACCACCACCGAGGGCGATGATTGTGGTGCGGCGGTCGTGACGGGCAGTCAGCAGGCCGTCGAAGATCAGTTGCAGGGTTTCCCAGTTCTTGAAGGCTTCGCCGTCCGGCAGCACCACCGAGATCACCGAGAACTGCGCAAGACTGCGGGTCAGACGTTCGAGATAGAGCGGCGCAACGGTCTCGTTGGAGATGATTGCCACTTGCCGCCCATGGATATGCGGCGCCAGCAACTCGGGCTGATCCAACAAACCTTCGCCAATATGAATCGGGTAGCTGCGCTCGCCTAGATCGACCTTGAGTGTCTGCATGTGTCCCCACAGTGAAGATGGAAGCAGGCGTCCTGCCCTGAATTATTGGTTGTCTGCGGCCTATAGCGAATCTGACGCCGCTCGCACGCCATCCGCCACAACCTCGGCGGCTGTGACAGGACGCCGAGGATAGCGCATTTCCGGCGGCGCTTTAACGGGGTGGCAGCTGCGCCAGACGGTCGAGAATGTCGAGCACCACCATGCGCGGTGGCCGTTCGTCGGTTTCAACCACCAGATCGGCGATCTCTCGATAGAGCGGATCGCGGATCTCGAGCAGGTCTCGCAGGGTTTTCGCCGGATCGGCGGTGCGCAGCAAAGGACGATTGCGATCGCGCGACGTACGCCCGACCTGCTGCTCGACGGAGGCATGCAGATACACCACCCGCCCGCCCGCGTGCAGGGCCTTGCGGTTGGCATCGCGCATTACCGCACCGCCGCCGGTCGCCAGTACCACGCCGTCGAACGCGCACAGCTCGGCGATCATCGCCTGCTCACGGTCACGAAAGCCGGGCTCGCCTTCCTTGTCGAAGATCCACGGGATATTGGCGCCCGTGCGCAGTTCAATTTCCTTGTCGGAATCTTTGAACGGCAGGCGCAGCTCTTTGGCCAGCAACCGGCCGATGGTGCTTTTTCCAGCGCCCATCGGTCCTACAAGAATCAAATTTCGCACAGAATCAACGACTCACAGCAATCGCCTGGTTATTCATGATACGCGGAGTGAGAAATACCAGCAGCTCGGATTTTTTCTCCGAAACCACATCACGCCGGAAAAGGCGGCCAAGATACGGCACATCGCCAAGAAATGGCACCTTATCTACGACCTTGCTTTGAGTATTTGAGAAAACGCCCCCAATCACGATGGTCTCGCCGTCGTTCACCAGCACCTTGGCGTTGACCTCGTTCTTCTTGATCGGCGGTACATCCTGCACTTTGTTCAGGTAGTCCGGTTCGTCCTTGGTGACCTTGACCTCCATGATGATGCGGTTGTCGGGGGTGATCTGCGGCGTCACTTCCAGCGACAGCGAAGCCTCCTTGAACGACACCGACGTCGCACCGCTGGAGCTCGCCTCCTGATACGGAATCTCGGTGCCCTTGAGGATCTTCGCCGTCTCTTTGTCGGAGGTGACCACTTTGGGCTGCGAGACGATCTCACCGTTGCCGGTCTTCTCCATGGCGGTCAGCTCAAGATCGAGCAGCACATTGTCGGTAATGAAGGCGATGCCGATCCCCGAGGTATTACCCACCGTGCCCATGTCGACGAACGGCGAGTTGGTACTGGTACTGCCCGGCGTGCCGATGGTGGTCGACGAGCCATTGCTGACCCCCGAGGTGTTCCAGTTGCCCTTGTTCTGGATCGAACCGCCCCAGCGCACGCCCAGACTCTTGTCGTAATCGACGTTGGCTTCGACAATCCGCGCCTCGATCATCACCTGACGCACCGGAATATCCAGTTGCGCCACGATCCGCCGCAGTTCGTCGAGGCGATCCTGGGTCTGGTAGGCAATGATGTTGTTGGTGCGCTCATCGACAGTGATCGAGCCACGCTCGTCGATTTTCGCCTCGGCGCTGGTCACCGACTGGAACAGCTTGGCGATATCCGCGGCCTTGGCGTAATTCACTTGCAGCAGCTCGCGGCGCAGCGGCGCAAGTTCGGCGATCTGTTTCTGTGACTCCAGTTCCTGGCGTTCGCGGGCGGCGATTTCGTCGGCCGGCGCCACCAGCAACACGTTGCCGATCTTGCGTTTATCCAGCCCCTTGGTTTTCAGCACCAGGTCCAGCGCCTGATCCCATGGCACGTTTTGCAGACGCAAGGTGATCCCGCCCTGCACGGTATCGCTGGCCACCAGATTGAGGTTGGTGAAATCGGCGATCAGTTGCAGCACCGAGCGCACGTCGATGTCCTGGAAATTCAGCGAAAGCTTTTCGCCGCTGTAGCTGTTGCGATCGGCGTTACGTTTTTGCAGATCATCGACCGTCATCGGGCGAATGCTGACGGTCAGTTTGTTGTCGGTCTGATAGGTGGAATAGTCGAACGTGCCGCTGGGTTCGACGGTGATGACCGCACGATCACCGGTGGCGGCAGCGTTGACGAACTGCACCGGGGTGGCGAAATCCTTGACGTCGAGGCGTACCCGCAGCCTGTCGGGCAATTGCGTGCGGGCGAAGCTGAGGATGATCTTGCCGTCATGCTCCTGGATGTCCGGGGCGATGGTCGGATCCGAAAGGTCAATGACCACGTTGCCCTCACCCGCCGTGCCGCGCTGGAAGTCGACACCACGAATGGTTTTGGCGACGGGGGTATAAGCCTTCGCCGGCACTGGAGCCGCGACCGGTCGCGGCGCAACAGCGGCTGGCCGTGGCGCAGCAGGCTTGGCGCCCTGCCCGACCACCACGAACAGATTGTTGCCCTCGACCCGCGAGGTGTAGGACGTCAGTTGCGTCAGGCTGATGATCAGGCGCGTGCGGTCGTTGGCTTCCACCACTGTGGCGGTTCGCGCGTTACCGCTGCCCAGATCGCGGGTCTTGCTCGTCAGTTGGCTGGCGACACCCGGCAGATCCAGGGCGATTCGCGCCGGCGATTCGGTGGTGTAGCCCTTGGGTTGCGGTGGCGGGCTGTCGAACGACAGCTTCAACTCGATGCGATCACCCGGTAACGCCGCGACATCCAGCGTCTTGAGGCTGGCCGCCTGAACCATCGGTGAAAGCAGCGCTATCCATAGCGAAAAACCGAGGGTGGAGAAAATCCTGTTCATTGTTCGACTTCCACTATGAGTGCTCTTTCAAAGGAATGGTGCGCGGACGTTCCAGCCAGGCGCCTTCGCCGTCGGGCACGATCTCGACCACATCGACCTGAGTGGCGCTGATGGCGACAATGCGCCCGTCGTTGCGCCCCAGGTAGTCGCCGACTTTCAACCGATGCACTGCACCCGCCCCGCGCAGCAAGGCGAAGGAGCCGCTGGCATTGGAGATCGTGCCGACCATTTCAAACTGCTCGATGTTGAAACCTTCGAGGTATTGCTTGACCCGGTTGGGGTCGGGTTTGACGTTGCGCGAGCCACGCTGCTGCCCGGCCAGATCGACGCGCACCTGGCGCGAGAACGGGCTACGCAGGTTGGCCGCGCTGTAGGTAAAGGTGGGATAGGAATGAAAGGTCGGCGTCGGCTCGATCTTGCCGGCCGGGCGCAGACGCACTTCGTTCATGTAGGCGTCGAGGTCGCTGAATTCGTCACTGCTGCCGCAACCACTGAGGCCGAGCACCAGCACTGACAGGGCGAAATAACGGATCGGGGTCATTTGTCCAACCCCTTGTCGTTATAGCGGTAGGTCTTGGCGAGGATGCTCATGCGCAGCTTCGTCCCGCCGTCGGGATTGGCCGGTGCCAGTTCGAAATCGTGCAAGGTGACGATCCGTGGCAACCCGGCGACGCCACTGACGAAGGTCGCGAGGTCGTGGTAAGCCCCGGTGACAGTGATCTGGATCGGCAGCTCGATGTAGAACGGCTGGGTCACCTCCGGCAGCAGCTTGATCTCTTCGAATTCAAGACCGCTGCCCAGCCCGGTACGGGTAATGTCCTCGAGCAATCCCGGGACCTCGGTGTCGCTGGGCAACTGCCGCAAGAGCACGCCGAAGGAGGTCTCCATCTCCTTCATCTGCTGGGTGTAGAGCTCCAGGTTGGCAGCCATGTGCGCCTTGCTGGCGAACTGCTCCTTCAAGGTGTCCTCTTCCTGACGCTTGGCTTCCAGCTGGTTTTCCATGTCGCTGATAAAAAAGTTATAGCCAAGCGCCAACACCAGCACCGCCAGCAATGCTCCCGCGATAGTTTTCACCGCGGCCGGCCAGGAGCCGATATTGCTGGTGTCCAGATCGTTGAAGTCGATGTTGCGCAGACTTTGCAGCCATTCGGACGGCTTCATTTTTCGCCCTCCGTCACGGCTGGCTGGGTCTGACGCACAGTCAGCTGAAAGACGTTGGCCTGATCCACCTGACCGGCGGTCGTCGCTTTCACCTCGTTCAAGCTGGGCGCATCGAACCAGTCGGAAGCGTCCAGATTGCGCATCAGCTCCGAGACGCGATTGTTCGACTCCGCCGCGCCACTGATCGACAGCGTCTTGCCGAGCAATTTCACGCTGGTGAAATACACCCCGTCCGGCAGCGTGCGCGCCAGTTGGTCGAAGATCCGTCCGCTGATCTGCCGGTTGCCCTGCAAGTCCTGGATGATGCGCATGCGCTCGACCAGTTGCTGGCGCCGTGCCTTGAGTTCGCTGATCTGCTTGATCCGTTCGTCGACCACGGCGATCTGTTTGCCAATGTAGTCATTGCGTGCTGCCTGCCGCTCGATGGCGGTACTGAAGATCTGATCGGCGATGAACACTGCGCCCACCGAACCGACGAACACCCCGATCAGGATCAGCAGAAAGCGTTTGCGCCGCTCTTCGCGACGTTCCTCACGCCAGGGGAGAAGGTTGATCCGCGCCATCAGTCGAAACTCCTGAGCGCGAGCCCGCAAGCAATCATCAGGGCCGGCGCGTCACTGGCCAGGGCTCCGGCGTTGACCTTGCTGCTCAAGGCCATGTCGGAAAACGGGTTGGCGACCTGGGTCGGGGTGCCCAGACGCTGTTCGATCAGCCGATCCAGCCCCGGCACCGAGGCGGTGCCGCCGGCCAGCAGAATGTGATCGACCGCGTTGTACTGCCCGGAGGCAAAGAAGAACTGCAACGAGCGCGAGACCTGCTGCACCAGAGCATCACGGAACGGTTGCAATACCTCGCTGACATAGTCGTCCGGCAGACCGCCCTGCTTTTTCGCCAGCCCGGCCTGCTCGACGGTCAGGCCGTAGCGGCGCTGGATCTCCTCAGTCAGCTGCCTGCCACCGAACAGCTGCTCACGGGTATAGATGATGCGGCCGTTGTGCAGGACGCTGAGGGTGGTCATGGTCGCGCCGATGTCCACCACCGCCACGGTCAGGCGTTCCTGCGAGGCTGCCAGTTGAGTAGCGAGCAGGCCGAACGAGCGCTCCAGCGCATAGGCCTCGACATCGACCACGCGCGCGGTCAGCCCCGCCAGCGCCAGCGCCGCTTCGCGGACTTCGACGTTTTCCTTGCGACAGGCGGCCAGCAGCACGCTGACGCGCTCCGGGTTGCGCGGCGACACGCCCTGGACTTCGAAATCGATGGCGACTTCGTCCAGTGGATAGGGAATGTATTGGTCGGCTTCGATCTTCAGCTGGTTTTCCAGCTCATCATCGGTCAGTCCGGCGTCCATCTCGATGATCTTGGTGATCACCGCAGAACCGGCCACCGCCACCGCCACGCTCTTGAGCCCGGTGCGTGCCTTGACCAGCACCCGGGACAAGGCATGGCCCACGCCTTCGAGCTCGGCGATGTTCTTTTCGACCACGGCGTTGGGCGGCAGCGGCTCTACCGCGTAGGCCTCGACCCGGTAGCGATCGCCCTGACGGCTCAACTCCAGCAGCTTCACCGAAGTGGAGCTGATGTCGATCCCCAGTAACGTATTGGTCTTTTTCTTGAAGAGTCCCAGCACTACCAATTCCCTATGACTTTCCGTGAGTTACGGACTCTGTAATACGCATTGCGTTCCTTCACCCCGTCTTGACAGAAGCGCAAATGACGCCCCCAGCAGAAAAGTGCTTATAATGCCCAGCGTTTTTTTCCGCTTTTTACTGCCGGCCCAGGCTGTTCTGTGTGTTACCGGAACCCTGCCGCCCAATTCATTCTTTGCCCTGGATGTTCAAAAGCCTTGATTCGTCTGCTGAAATTTTTCGGTTGGTCCATCGTCGCCGTTTTCTGCGGACTGCTTTTAGGTCTCAGCGGCGCGTTTCTTTACCTTAGTCCGGGTTTGCCGTCTGTGGAGGCGCTGAGAAGCATTCAGTTGCAGATTCCGCTCCGGGTCTACAGCAGCGACAACAAGTTGATCGCAGAATTTGGCGAAATGCGCCGTACTCCGATCCGTTTCGCCGACATTCCACCCAATTTCATTAATGCGTTACTAAGTGCTGAAGACGACAATTTCGCCAACCACTATGGCGTCGATCCGAGCAGCCTGATGCGCGCCGCGACCCAACTGGTCAAAAGCGGGCACATTCAGTCCGGCGGCAGCACCATCACCATGCAGGTGGCGAAGAACTTCTTCCTGACCAGCGAACGCAGCTTCTCGCGCAAAACCACCGAGATTCTTCTGGCCCTGCAGATCGAACGGCAGTTGACCAAGGACGAGATCCTCGAGCTGTACGTGAACAAGATTTATCTGGGTAACCGCGCCTACGGCATCGAGGCGGCGGCGCAGGTGTATTACGGCAAGTCGATCCGCGACGTCAGCCTGGCGCAGATGGCGATGATCGCCGGCCTGCCGAAAGCCCCGTCGCGCTTCAACCCGCTGGCCAACCCGGCGCGCAGCAAGGAGCGCCGCGACTGGATTCTCGGACGCATGTACAAGCTCGGAAAGATTTCCGAGGCTGACTACACCGCCGCGATCAACGAGCCGCTGAACGCCAGCTATCACGTGCCGACCCCGGAAGTGAACGCACCGTACATCGCCGAAATGGCCCGTGCCGAAATGGTCGGTCGCTATGGCAGCGACGCTTACACCGAAGGTTTCCGCGTCACCACCACGGTGCCGAGCAACCTGCAGGAAATGGCCAACACCGCGCTGCACGAAGGCTTGATGACCTACGATCAGCGCCATGGCTACCGCGGACCCGAGTCGCGCCTGCCGGGCAAGACTCACGAAGCCTGGGCGACCGAGCTGACCAAGCAGCGCACCATCAGCAGCCTGGAGCCGGCCATCGTTACCCAGGTCGACAAGAATGGCTTGCAGGTGCTGACCCGTACCGGCGAAGAACACGTCGCCTGGGACACCATGAAATGGGCGCGGCCGTTCCTCAACACCAACAGCATGGGCGCCGCACCGCGCCAACCGTCGGATGTGGCGCAGGTCGGCGATCTGATTCGCGTGCAGCGTCAGCCGAACAATTCGCTGAAATTCAGCCAGATCCCGCAGGCGCAAGGCGCGCTGGTATCGCTGGATCCGCAGAACGGCGCGATCCGCTCGCTGGTCGGCGGCTTTGCGTTCGAGCAGAGCAACTACAACCGCGCCCTGCAGGCCAAGCGTCAGCCGGGTTCGAGCTTCAAGCCGTTCGTCTACAGTGCTGCACTGGACAGCGGTTATACCGCCGCGACGCTGGTCAACGATGCGCCGATCGTGTTCGTCGACGAGTACCTGGACAAGGTCTGGCGGCCGAAGAACGACACCAACACCTTCCTCGGCCCGATCCGTCTGCGCGAGGCGCTGTACAAGTCACGTAACCTGGTGTCGATCCGCCTGTTGCAGGCGATGGGTGTGGGCAAGACCATCGACTACATCACCCGCTTCGGCTTCAACAAGCAGGACCTGCCGCCGAACCTGTCGCTGGCGCTGGGCACCGCGACCCTGACCCCGATGGAAATCGCTACCGGCTGGAGCACCTTTGCCAACGGCGGCTACAAGATCACCCCGTACATCATCGACAAGATCGAAAGCCGCAACGGTGACACGCTGTTCGTCGCCAACCCGCCGACCGTGCCACAGGGTGGCTCGGCGACCGATGGCCTTGCCGCGCCGGAGTCTCAGCCGATCACCGTCAACGCCGCACCGGTTCCGGGTGAAGCACCGGGCGCTGCCACTGCGCCACAAGCGCCGGCCGTTGCCGAGCGGATCGTCGATGGACGTACCACGTACATCCTCAACAGCATGCTGCAGGACGTGATCAAGCTCGGCACCGGACGCCGCGCACTGGCCATGGGTCGCAGCGACATCGCCGGCAAGACCGGTACCACCAACGAATCGAAGGATGCGTGGTTCTCCGGTTACAACGCCGATTACGTGACCACCGTGTGGACCGGCTTTGACCAGCCGGAAAGCCTTGGTCGCCGCGAGTTTGGTGGCACCGTGGCGTTGCCGATCTGGATGAACTACATGTCTGCCGCGCTCAAGGACAAGCCGCCGCACGTACAGCCTGAGCCGGAAGGAATTCTCAGCCTGCGGGTGGATCCGGTCAGCGGTCGTGCGGCAACGCCGAGCACGCCGGGCGCCTACTTCGAGCTGTTCAAGTCCGAAGACACGCCGCCCTCGGTGAATGAGCTGGGCAACGGCGCCGTACCGGGCAGTCCGCTGCCGGCGGATGAGCAGGCACCGATCGATCTGTTCTGATCAATGCGCCCCAAAAAGCCCCGCCTTCGAAAGAAGTGCGGGGCTTTTTTATGCCTGAAAATCAAGAGCCCCCTCACCCTAGCCCTCTCCCGGAGGGAGAGGGGACTGATTGGGGGATGCTCGGGCGTTGCGCCGACCTGAACGTGCTGTGCCGAATCCATAATCGACACCACCCTTATAGGTCGGCGTATGAACCCAGACAACTCGGTCAGTCCCCTCTGCCTTTGGGAGAGGGTTAGGGTGAGGGGGCTCTTGATCTTCAGGCACAAAAAAGCCCCGACTCTCACAAGCCGGGGCTTTCGTTGAAGCGCTACAACGGCTTAGCCGTTGAACACGTCATCCACGCTTTTCAGCGGGTAGTTCTTCGGATACGGCAGGGTGGCCACACCGGTCTCGATCGCAGCCTTGGCCACAGCGTCGGAGATCAGGGTGATCAGGCGCTTGTCCATTGGCTTCGGAATGATGTACTCACGACCGAATTCCAGAGGCGCACCACCGTAGGCGTCGCACACGTCCTGTGGCACTGGCAGTTTGGCCAGTTCGCGCAGGGCGTTGGCCGCAGCCACTTTCATTTCTTCGTTGATGCGCTTGGCGCGAACGTCCAGGGCACCACGGAAGATGAACGGGAAGCCCAGAACGTTGTTGACCTGGTTCGGGTAGTCGGAACGACCGGTGGCCATGATCACGTCGCTGCGAGTGGCGTGCGCCAGTTCCGGGGAGATTTCCGGATCCGGGTTCGAGCAGGCGAAGACGATCGGGTTGGCCGCCATCGACAGCAGACCTTCAGCGCTCAGCAGGTTCGGGCCGGACAGACCGACGAACACGTCAGCGCCTTTCAGAGCATCAGCCAGGCTGCGCTTGTCGGTGGCGTGAGCGAACACGGCTTTGTACTGGTTCAGGTCATCACGGCCGGAGTGGATCACGCCGGTACGGTCAACCATGAAGATGTTTTCGATTTTTGCGCCCATGCTCACCAGCAACTTCATGCAGGAGATGGCCGCAGCGCCGGCGCCGAGGCAGACGATTTTGGCTTCCGGCAGGGTTTTGCCGGCGATTTCCAGGGCATTGATCATGCCCGCAGCGGTCACGATCGCGGTGCCGTGCTGGTCATCGTGGAATACCGGAATGTCGCACTGCTCGATCAGAGCACGTTCGATCTCAAAGCACTCAGGCGCCTTGATGTCTTCCAGGTTGATGCCACCGAAGGTGATGGAGATGCGTTTTACGGTGTCGATGAAGGCTTGCGGGCTTTCGGAGTCGACTTCGATGTCGAATACGTCGATACCGGCGAAGCGCTTGAACAGTACACCTTTACCTTCCATCACTGGCTTGGAGGCCAGTGGGCCGAGGTTACCCAGGCCCAGAATCGCGGTGCCATCGGAAATGACTGCAACCAGGTTGCCCTTGCCGGTGTATTTGTAGGCCAGTTCAGGATCGCGGGCGATCTCACGCACTGGTTCAGCTACGCCGGGGCTGTAGGCCAGCGACAGGTCGCGGGCGGTAGCAGTGGCCTTGGTGAGCTCGACACTCAGCTTCCCTGGACGAGGATTGGCATGATATTCGAGAGCGGCAGTTTTCAGATCAGACATTTTGGCATTCCGCTTTTTACTGTTGGACAGACTGGTCAGCGAGGATACGCGCCTCGCAAAGTCCCCACAAGACTGAGCGGTCACCCCTGTCAAGCGCCCTGTCCTACGACTTTGGGCCAAGAGCCACGGCGCACAAGGGCTGGACTGTTCACAATCGACAGAAAAAATGTCTACAATTTTTCTTCAGCGCGCGCTTTGCAGCATCGACGGATCGGTCAACGGCAGCAGCCAACGCGGCTGACCCGGTTTCAACCCGCCACGCCGCGAACGGTCGACGACCCAGCCGCGAGCCTCGATCTGCCTGCCCTGTAGCGTCTGCAACCGGGCGTTGTCGAATTGTCCGACCAGATTGGGTGCAACGCGCAGTACAACCGAGTCCTGCAACTCGATCCAGATTCCGCCGCGATTGCGTTGAACCTTGCTCACACGCCCACTGACCACGGCGAAACCCGAAGTGCGGATCTGCTCCGCTTTCAGTACAGGTAACTGGCGCCACAGGCCCCGACCGGCCTGCCGGGCGCTGCGTTCGGCCGCCTGCTGACAGGTAACAAGATCGACATTCGGTGCCACCGCCACCTGAAAACCGAGGCCGTCGGCGAGCATTTTCGCTTCAAGATTGGTGCCGCTGGTGCTGTAGACATGCGCGAGGGTGCGACCGTAATGGTCTTTGGCCTGCTGGCCGGGTTGCAAACCGACCCGCCCACCGCTGTCCGCCACCAAGGCTTCAAGGCGTTTGCGCGCCGCCACGGCGAAGGGCTCGTCACTGCGACCCTGCTTGCCCAGCTCCGGCGTGTTGAGACCGATCATCCGCACACTGCGCCCATCGCTCAGGCGTAGCGTGTCGCCATCGACCACGCGCTGGACGCTGACGCTGCTGAGGCCGGCAGGCGTGGGGCAAAATGCCTGGGCAGCGGACAGCCAAATCGCGGACACAAAAAAGGCGCCCACAAGGGACGCCTTTTTCATCAGCCTGGAGAAACCGTCGAAGTTTTCCAGAATGACCAATCTTACTTCTTGGCGCCGAAGGCACCGAAACGGTCGGCGAACTTCTGAACGCGGCCACCGGTGTCCAGAGTCTTCTGCTTACCGGTGTAGAACGGGTGGCACTCGTTGCAAACGTCGATCGCCAGGGCTTTGCCGAAGGTCGAACGGGTTTCGAACTTGTTGCCGCAGCTGCAGGTTACTGCAACTTCTGGGTAATTCGGGTGGATAT
Organism: Pseudomonas fluorescens; assembly: GCF_004683905.1. Lineage (NCBI taxonomy): Bacteria > Pseudomonadati > Pseudomonadota > Gammaproteobacteria > Pseudomonadales > Pseudomonadaceae > Pseudomonas > Pseudomonas fluorescens. The sequence continues at coordinate 453,957 of NZ_CP038438.1, read as the reverse complement.
CAGCTTTCATGATGTCTTCCTCAGCTAGCGTGCCGCCACCCAACACTATTGTTGAATACCGCACGTAATTAGGCCGCGGATTCTACCAGACAATGTCAATCGCGCAAGCTGTCCCTGAGACCGACCGTCTGCTAGGCTCCCGGGCTTGAACGCACTCCCCTGTGGGAGCGAGCTTGCTCGCGAATGCGTTGTGCCAGTTGATGACTTCGTGCCTGACACACCGCGTTCGCGAGCAAGCTCGCTCCCACAGTTGATCTGCGCCAAGCCTCCTTTTGTGTTGATAGAGATCCCCCCGCGTGCCCGACGCCATTCTGCGCCTCGCCCTGCCTTCGCCCCTGCGCCGCCTGTTCGACTATCGGGCCCCGGCCGGGGTGCTGCGCGCCCAGTTGCAGCCGGGCATGCGCCTGCGGGTGCCGTTCGGGCGGCGGGAGATGATCGGGATTCTGGTCGAGATCACCGATACCAGCGACGTGCCGCTGGAGAAACTCAAACCGGCGTTGGCCCTGCTCGATGCAGAGCCGCCGCTGCCGCCCGCACTGTTCAAGCTGTGCCTGTGGACGTCGCAGTATTACCAGCACAGCCTCGGCGACACCTTGAGCTGGGCGCTGCCGGTGCTGCTGCGTCAGGGCGAACTGGCCGAGGCGCGACAGGAGCGCTTCTGGTCAGTCGCCCCCGGCGCCAGCCTCGATGATCCGCGCGTCGCCCGCGCGCCACGGCAACGGGAAGCACTGGCAACACTGGCGCAGCACCCGCACGGCGTGGCCCATCAGTTGTTGAGCAAGCTGATGCTGAGCAAGGACAGCCTCGACCTGCTGCTGGCCAAGGGTCTGGTGCAAGTAGAGATTCGTCGGCACGCTCCTGGCGTGCGCCATGAACATTGGTTGGCGCAACCGGAGTTGCCGCTGAACACCGAACAACGCGCCGCTTACGAAGCGATCCGTGCCGGGTTCGACAGTTATCACGCGTTTCTGCTGGCCGGCGTCACGGGCAGCGGCAAGACCGAAGTCTATTTGCAACTGATCCGCGAAACCCTCGAAGCAGGCAAGCAGGCGCTGGTGCTGATCCCGGAGATCAACCTCGGCCCGCAGACCCTGGCGCGTTTCGAACAGCGCTTCAACGCGCGCATCGCCCTGCTGCATTCGGCGGTCAACGACCGTGAGCGCCTCGACGCCTGGCTCGCTGCCCGCGACGGCGAGGCCGACATTATTATCGGCACTCGCTCGGCGCTGTTCACCCCGATGAAGAACCCGGGGCTGATCATCATCGACGAAGAGCACGACGGCTCCTATAAACAGCAGGAAGGCCTGCGCTACCACGCCCGGGATCTGGCACTGGTGCGCGCGCGACAGGAAAACATCCCGATCGTCCTCGGGTCCGCCACGCCTTCACTGGAAAGCCTGCACAACGCCTACACCGGTCGTTATGGCCTGCTGCGCCTCAACGAGCGGGCCGGCGGCGCCAGGCAACCACGTTTCCTGCGGCTGGACGTGAAAAGCCGTCCGCTGGACAGCGGCATTTCCGGGCCGATGCAACAAGCCATTGGCCAGACCCTCGCGGCCGGCCAGCAGGTGCTGGTGTTTCTCAACCGGCGCGGCTTTGCGCCGACGTTGCTGTGCCACGATTGCGGCTGGATGTCCGAGTGCTCACGCTGCGATGCGCGAATGACCGTGCACCAGCGCTACGGCGAACTGCGCTGCCACCACTGTGGCAACGTCGAGCGCACGCCGCGCCAATGCCCCAAGTGCAACAAAGTCGATCTGCGGCCGGTGGGCGCCGGCACCGAACGCGCCGAAGAACGCCTGGCGATTCTGTTCCCGGACTACCCGGTGCTGCGCGTCGACCGCGACAGCACTTCGCGCAAGGACGCGATGAATCAGCTGTTCGCGACCATTCAGAAGGGTCAGCCATGCATTCTGGTCGGCACCCAGATGTTGGCCAAGGGGCACCACTTCCCCCGGGTTACGCTGGTGTCGATTCTGGATGCCGACGGCGGACTGTTCTCCGGCGACTTCCGTGCCAGCGAGCGCATGGCGCAATTGATCGTGCAGGTCGCCGGGCGCGCCGGGCGGGCGGAGGAGCCGGGCAAGGTGATCATCCAGACCCACCTGGCCGACCATCCTTTATTGGTGCAACTGACCGAGCAGGGTTACTTCGCTTTCGCCGAGCAGGCCTTGAGCGAGCGCCGGGCTGCCGGACTGCCACCGTTTTCACACTTGGCCCTGTTGCGTGCCGAAGCGCACAAACCGGGGCAGGCCGAAGGTTTTCTCGATGAGGCATGCAGCGCGGCCGAACGCTTGCTGGTCGAGCAGAATCTGAGCGGCATCGAATTGCTCGGGCCGGTGCCGGCGCCGATGGAGCGCCGAGCCGGTCGCTATCGTGCACAGTTGTTGGTGCAGGCGACAGCGCGGACGCCGCTGCATCGGTTGCTCGCCAGCTGGTTGCTGGAATTAGAGCAGATGCCGAGCGGGCGCGCGGTGCGCTGGTCGCTGGATGTCGATCCCGTGGATCTGTATTGATCTGAAAATCGCCTTCGCGAGCAAGCCCGCTCCCACATTGGATCTGCGGCGTTCATAGATTATGTGTCTGACACCGATCCCCTGTGGGAGCGGGCTTGCTCGCGAATAGGCCCGAATTGTCACCACATATCCATAAGCTGCCTGCTAAGGTTGGCAAGCCCGTCTTCGCAACGGATAATGCCCAGTTTTTCCACCCGCGCATCGATGCGCCGCCGCGCTTGCGGTCGAAAGAGAAGACCATGAAAGACACCATTCGCCAGCTGATCCAACAAGCCCTCACCCAACTCGTCAACGAAGGTGTGTTGCCTGAAGGCCTGTCGCCGGCGATTCAGGTGGAGAACGCCCGCGACAAAACCCACGGCGACTTCGCCAGCAACATCGCCATGATGCTGGCCAAGCCTGCGGGCATGAAGCCGCGCGATCTGGCGGAGAAAATCATCGCTGCGCTGCCGGCCGACGAGAACGTCACCAAGGCCGAAATCGCCGGTCCGGGCTTCATCAATTTCTTCCAGAACACCCAGGCCCTCGCCTCGCGCCTCGACGCCGCTCTGGCCGACGCTAACGTTGGCGTGCGCAAGGCCGGCCCGGCGCAGCGCACCGTGGTCGACCTGTCGGCACCGAACCTGGCCAAAGAGATGCACGTCGGCCACTTGCGCTCGACGATCATCGGCGACGGCGTGGCCCGTGTTCTCGAGTTCCTCGGCGACGAAGTGATCCGCCAGAACCACGTGGGCGACTGGGGCACCCAGTTCGGCATGCTGATGGCGTATCTGCAGGAAAACCCGATCACCAGCGACGAGCTGTCCGATCTGGAAAACTTCTACCGCGCCGCCAAGCAGCGTTTCGACGAATCCGAAGAGTTCGCCGACCGCGCCCGTGGTCTGGTGGTCAAGCTGCAGGCCGGCGATGCCGAGTGCCTGGCGCTGTGGACCAGGTTCAAGGACATCTCGCTGTCGCACTGCCAGAAGATCTACGAACTGCTCAACGTCAAACTGACCATGGCCGACGTGATGGGCGAAAGCGCCTACAACGACGACCTGATCAACGTGGTCAACGACCTCAAAGCCGCCGGCATGCTGGTCGAGAGCAACGGCGCCCAGTGCGTGTTCCTCGACGAGTTCAAGAACGCCGACGGCGATCCGCTGCCAGTGATCATCGTCAAGGCTGACGGCGGTTACCTGTACGCCACCACTGACCTGGCGGCCGTGCGCTATCGTTCTGGCAAACTGAAGGCCGACCGCGCGCTGTACTTCGTCGACCAGCGTCAGGCCCTGCACTTCCAGCAAGTGTTCGCCGTGGCGCGCAAGGCCGGTTTCGTGACCCATCCGATGGAAATGGAGCACATGGGCTTCGGCACCATGAATGGCGCCGACGGCCGTCCGTTCAAGACCCGTGATGGCGGCACCGTGAAGCTGATCGATTTGCTGACCGAAGCGCAGGAACGTGCCTACAACCTGGTCAAAGAGAAAAACCCGACACTGGCCGAAGACGAACTGCGCAACATCGCCAAGGTTGTCGGCATCGGTGCGGTGAAATACGCCGACCTGTCCAAGCACCGCACCAGCGACTACAGCTTCAACTTCGACCTGATGCTGAATTTCGAAGGCAACACCGCGCCGTACCTGTTGTACGCCTATACCCGTGTGGCCGGTGTGTTCCGCAAACTGGGCAAGGACTTCAGCGAAGTCGATGGCCAGATCGTCCTCGAAGCGGCGCACGAGCAAGAGCTGGCGGCGAAACTGGCGCAGTTCGGCGAAGTGCTGAACAACGTCGCGGAAAAAGGCACACCGCACATCCTCTGCACCTATCTGTATGACGTCGCCGGTCTGTTCTCCAGCTTCTACGAGAACTGCCCGATCCTCGCCGCCGAGACGCCGGTCCAGATGCAGAGCCGTCTGCGTCTGGCCGCGCTGACCGGTCGTACTCTCAAGCAAGGCCTGGAACTGTTGGGCCTGGAAACTCTGGAGCGCATGTAAGTTGGCTGCCAAGAAAAAACCTGCACCCAAGCGTGGCGCCAGCCGTTACCAAGCTCCTGCAAAGCAACCGATCCCGGGCTGGCTGTGGATGGCCATCGGCCTGACGGTCGGTGCGTTCATCGTGTTCCTGATGAAACTGGAGCCGGGCAAGGGCAGCGACACGGTCAAGCGCGAGAAAGTCGAGCAGGCGCAGCAGCAGAAAGCGTCGAAGATCGCCGAGGCCAACAAGACCCCGCCGAGCCCGACGCAACCGGTGAAGCCGAAGTACGACTTCTACACCTTGCTGCCGGAATCGGAAGTGATCGTGCCGCCGGATGCCGTGCCGGAGAAAACCCTGCCGACGCCACAAGTGCCGACCACGCCGGTCACCCCGGCGGAAGCGGCGAAGATCGACACCGCGCGGGCGCAGGCTGCGCTGTCAGGTATTACCCCGCCGCCAGCGCCACCGGTGGCGAAAGCGGCGCCGGTGACCAAGTTCTTCCTCCAGGCCGGTTCGTTCCGCAAAGAGGCGGACGCGGACAAGGTGCGGGCGCAGATCATTCTGCTGGGCCAGGCTGTTTCGGTTGAGTCGGGCACGGTGAAGGATGAAACCTGGTACCGCGTATTGGTCGGCCCGTTCAGCAATCGCGAGCAACTGACCACTGCGCAGAAACAACTGGCCGGCAGCGGCTTCAGCAACCTGTTGTTACAACAACGCCAGAGCCGCTGATTGCCCCCCCGTGGGCAGCCTCATTCCGAGGCTGCCCACAATCCCTGTGGTGAGGGGATTCATCCCCGACCGGCTGCGCAGCAGTCGTAAATCCAGCATGCGCGGTGTGCCAGACCGGCTGCAATCGCAGGTCTCAGGGCCGCTTCGCGCCCCATCGGGGATAAATCCCCTCGCCACAGTCATCAAACACCATTCGTCTCCCATTGCCCTGCCCGGTTGAAATCCTCTCCAGCACCCCCATATGAATGGGCATAAGGCATTTTCGCCCCGCTGCGTGGAGACTCTTCCCTTGACCACCATCGTTTCAGTCCGCCGCCACGGCAAAGTCGTCATGGGCGGCGACGGCCAGGTTTCTCTCGGCAACACCGTGATGAAAGGCAACGCGAAGAAAGTTCGTCGCCTGTACCACGGCCAGGTCATCGCCGGTTTCGCCGGTGCCACCGCCGACGCCTTCACCCTGTTCGAACGTTTCGAAGGCCAGCTCGAGAAACATCAGGGCCACCTGATCCGCGCCGCTGTCGAACTCGCCAAAGAATGGCGCACCGACCGCTCCCTGAGCCGCCTCGAAGCCATGCTCGCGGTCGCCAACAAGGACGCGTCCCTGATCATCACCGGTAACGGTGACGTGGTCGAACCCGAGAATGGCCTGATCGCCATGGGTTCCGGCGGTGGCTATGCACAGGCTGCAGCCAGCGCACTGTTGAAAAAGACCGACCTGTCGGCCCGTGAGATCGTCGAAACTGCCCTCGGTATCGCCGGCGACATCTGCGTATTCACCAACCACACTCAGACCATTGAGGAGCAGGATCTCGCTGAATAAGCCTGACGCGGCCAAAGTGCCACGGCTTGTTTCTGCTTGAGGACCGTCAATTACTATGTCCATGACTCCCCGCGAAATCGTCCACGAACTCAACCGCCATATCATCGGCCAGGACGATGCCAAGCGCGCCGTCGCGATTGCCCTGCGCAACCGCTGGCGCCGCATGCAGCTGCCTGAAGAGCTGCGCGTTGAAGTGACCCCGAAGAACATTCTGATGATCGGCCCGACCGGTGTCGGTAAAACCGAAATCGCCCGTCGCCTGGCGAAACTGGCCAACGCGCCGTTCATCAAGGTCGAAGCGACCAAATTCACCGAAGTCGGCTACGTTGGCCGCGACGTCGAATCGATCATCCGTGATCTGGCCGACGCCGCGATCAAGATGCTCCGCGAGCAGGAAATGACCCGCGTGCGTCACCGTGCCGAAGACGCTGCCGAGGACCGCATCCTCGACGCGCTGCTGCCACCGGCGCGCATGGGCTTCAGCAATGAAGAAGCCCCGAGCAGCGATTCCAACACCCGTCAGCTGTTCCGCAAGCGTCTGCGCGAAGGCCAGCTGGACGACAAGGAAATCGAGATCGAAGTCGCCGAAGTGGCCGGCATCGAAATCGCCACGCCGCCTGGCATGGAAGAAATGACCAGCCAGCTGCAGAACCTGTTCGCCAACATGGGCAAGGGCAAGAAGAAAGCTCGCAAGCTCAAGGTCAAAGAAGCGCTGAAACTGGTGCGCGACGAAGAGGCCGGGCGTCTGGTCAACGAAGAAGAGTTGAAGGCCAAGGCGCTGGAAGCGGTCGAGCAGCACGGTATCGTGTTCATCGACGAGATCGACAAGGTCGCCAAGCGCGGCAATGTCGGCGGCGCCGACGTGTCCCGTGAAGGCGTACAGCGCGATTTGCTGCCGCTGATCGAGGGCTGCACCGTCAACACCAAGCTGGGCATGGTCAAGACCGACCACATCCTGTTCATCGCCTCCGGTGCGTTCCACCTGAGCAAGCCGAGCGATCTGGTGCCGGAGCTGCAGGGCCGTCTGCCGATCCGTGTCGAGCTCAAGGCGCTGAGCCCGGAAGACTTCGAGCGCATCCTCAGCGAGCCGCACGCTTCGCTCACCGAGCAATATTGCGCGCTGCTGAAAACCGAAGGCCTGAACATCCAGTTCCAGCCGGAAGGCATCAAGCGTCTGGCGGAGATCGCCTGGCAGGTCAACGAGAAAACCGAGAACATCGGTGCCCGTCGTCTGCACACGCTGCTTGAGCGTCTGCTGGAAGAGGTGTCGTTCAGTGCCGGCGACCTGGCCAGTGCGCATGATGACAAGCCGATCCTGATCGACGCTGCGTACGTCAACAGCCACCTGGGCGAATTGGCGCAGAACGAAGACCTGTCCCGTTATATCCTGTAAGCCATACTTACAGCGGTAGCGGACCCTGTGGGAGCGGGCTTGCTCGCGAAGAGGCCGTGCCAGTCGACAGCAATGTTGGCTGACATACCGCATTCGCGAGCAAGCCCGCTCCCACATTTGAATCAGGGTCGCCCACACAACGGACGCCAGACCATGACCTCAATCCCCACCGACATCAAACTGCACAAAGCCTCGAAAACCCTGACGCTCACCTACGCGTCCGGCGAGGAGTACACCCTGCCCGCCGAATTCCTGCGCGTGCATTCCCCTTCCGCCGAGGTCCAGGGCCACGGCAAACCGATCCTGCAATTCGGCAAGCTCAATGTCGGCCTCAGCGGCCTGGAACCGGCCGGTCAGTACGCACTGAAACTGACCTTCGACGACGGTCACGACAGCGGCCTGTTCACTTGGGATTATCTCTACGAGCTGGGGCGACGTCATGACGCACTCTGGGCCGATTATCTGGCCGAGCTCAAAGCGGCCGGGAAAACCCGCGATCCGGACCAGTCAATCGTCAAGCTGATGCTCTAGTCCGAGACTCTTGCTCTTTAGAGGGCATTTTCTAAATTCATCTGTTTGAATGCTCTGCTGTGTGGCCGAGGATCGGCCTGCTTGCGAAAAAAATTAAACTCGGGTAACCAATGGAGCTGGCAAGTTCCCTGCAGTGCTCTACGACTGTAAAGCAGCTATGCAGAATTAACGGTCACCCGAGCAGTAGTACCTGGCATTCGCTGTGGAACTGCACAGCAGAAAACGGGTACTCGTCTCAGGACAATGGAGCGTCGTAGATGAGTAACAAGAATAACGATGACCTGAAGTACCAAGCCTCGGAAAACACCCTGGGGCTTAATCCCGTCGTTGGGCTGCGCGGAAAGGATCTGCTGGCCTCTGCTCGAATGGTGCTGAGCCAGGCCATCAAACAACCGATCCATAGCGTCAAGCACGTGACCCATTTCGGTCTCGAACTGAAGAACGTGCTGTTCGGCAAATCCGAACTGCAACCGGCCAGCGATGACCGTCGCTTCGCTGATCCGGCGTGGAGTCAGAACCCGCTCTACAAACGTTATCTGCAAACTTACCTGGCGTGGCGCAAGGAGCTCCATTCCTGGATCGACGACAGCAGCCTGTCACCCAAAGACATCGCGCGCGGCCACTTCGTGATCAACCTGATGACCGAAGCCATGGCCCCGACCAACACCGCCGCCAACCCGGCGGCGGTCAAACGCTTCTTCGAGACCGGTGGCAAAAGCCTGCTCGACGGCCTCTCGCATCTGGCCAAGGATCTGGTGCACAACGGCGGCATGCCGAGCCAGGTCAACATGGGCGCGTTCGAAGTCGGCAAGAGCCTCGGCGTGACCGAAGGCGCGGTGGTGTTTCGCAACGACGTGCTGGAGCTGATCCAGTACAAGCCGATCACTGAGCAGGTCCACGAGCGTCCACTGCTCGTGGTGCCGCCACAGATCAACAAGTTCTACGTTTTCGATTTGAGCCCGGACAAGAGTCTGGCGCGCTTCTGCCTGCGCAATAACGTGCAGACTTTCATCGTCAGCTGGCGCAACCCGACCAAGGCCCAGCGCGAGTGGGGCCTGTCGACCTACATCGATGCGCTCAAGGAAGCAGTCGACGTGGTCACGGCAATCACCGGCAGCAAAGACGTGAATATGCTCGGCGCCTGCTCCGGTGGCATCACCTGCACAGCCCTGCTCGGCCACTATGCCGCCCTCGGCGAAAAGAAGGTCAACGCCCTGACCCTGCTGGTCAGCGTGCTCGATACCACGCTGGACAGCGACGTCGCCCTGTTCGTCGACGAGCAGACCCTCGAGACCGCCAAGCGTCACTCATATCAGGCCGGCGTGCTCGAAGGCAAAGACATGGCCAAGGTCTTCGCGTGGATGCGCCCCAACGACCTGATCTGGAACTACTGGGTCAACAACTACCTGCTGGGCAACGAGCCACCGGTGTTCGACATCCTGTTCTGGAACAACGATACGACTCGACTGCCGGCCGCGTTCCACGGCGACCTGATCGAGATGTTCAAAAACAACCCACTGATCCGCCCCAATGCACTGGAAGTGTGCGGCACGCCGATCGACCTCAAGCAGGTCACCGCCGACATCTTTTCGCTGGCCGGCACCAACGACCACATCACCCCGTGGAAGTCCTGCTACAAGTCGGCGCAGCTGTTTGGCGGCAAGGTCGAGTTCGTGCTGTCGAGCAGCGGGCACATCCAGAGCATCCTGAACCCGCCGGGCAACCCGAAATCGCGCTACATGACCAGCGAAGGCATGGCCGCCAATGCCGACGAATGGCAAGAGAACTCGACCAAGCACACCGATTCCTGGTGGCTGTACTGGCAGGCGTGGCAGGCCGAGCGCTCGGGTAATCTGAAAAAGGCACCAACCAAACTCGGCAACAAGGCGTACGCGCCAGGTGAAGCATCGCCGGGCACTTACGTTCATGAGCGGTAACTGACACACCTCATCCCCCTGTGGGAGCGGGCTTGTGGTGAGGGGACTCATCCCCGATGGGTCGCGCAGCGGCCCCAAAACCTGCATTCGCGGCAACTATGATTCTCCGCGTTTGAGGGTGTGCGACTGCTTCGCAGTCGATCGGGGATAAATCCCCTCGCCACAATGCCCGCTCCCACAAGGGATTGGAGGTGATATTGAGATTGACCCACAGGGCCTGAAGCATGCCGCAACCGTTCATTTTCCGTACCGTCGATCTGGATGGGCAGACCCTCCGCACCGCGGTACGCCCCGGCAAGCCTCATTTGACGCCCTTGCTGATTTTCAACGGCATCGGCGCCAACCTGGAGCTGGTGTTTCCGTTCGTCGCGGCGCTGGACCCGGATCTGGAAGTGATCGCCTTCGACGTACCCGGTGTCGGCGGCTCGTCGACGCCCAACCGGCCTTATCGCTTTCCCGGGCTGGCGAAGCTGACGGCGCGGATGCTCGACTACCTCGACTACGGCCAGGTCAACGTGATCGGCGTGTCGTGGGGCGGCGCGCTGGCGCAGCAATTCGCCCACGACTACCCCGAACGCTGCAAGAAACTGGTGCTGGCAGCGACTGCGGCCGGCGCCTTCATGGTGCCGGGCAAGCCGAAAGTGCTGTGGATGATGGCCAGCCCGCGGCGCTACATCCAGCCGTCCCACGTGATCCGCATTGCGCCGTTGATTTACGGCGGCTCGTTCCGCCGCGACCCGACCCTGGCCGCCAGCCATGCGGCGAAAGTGCGTTCGGCGGGCAAGCTCGGTTACTACTGGCAGCTGTTCGCCGGCCTCGGCTGGACCAGCATTCACTGGCTGCACAAGATCCATCAGCCGACTCTGGTGCTGGCCGGCGACGACGATCCGCTGATCCCGCTGATCAACATGCGCATGCTCGCCTGGCGCATCCCCAACGCCCAGTTGCACATCATCGACGACGGTCATTTGTTCCTGATCACCCGCGCCGAAGCCGTGGCGCCGATCATCATGAAATTCCTTGAGGAGGAACGGCAGCGCGCCGTGATGCACCCGCATCCGACCCCACTGGGCGGATAAATCACGGCGGCAGGCTTTATGCAGGGTTTTGAACAACGTGCGCGGCAGGAAGCCGCGCAGGCAGCAACCCGTAACAGCGACTATGGTGTTCTGGTTCGGTGAGTTTGTTTTTGACCTGAAGACGAAGGAGTGTTGAGTCATGCGCGACAAACCTGCGACGGGCGTAGTGCCCAGTCCCGCCGTGTTCATCAATGCACAAAGTGCAATGACCGGCCTGCGTGGGCGGGACTTGCTCTCGACCTTGCGCAGCGTCGCCGCCCACGGTCTGCGCAACCCGCTCCACAGTGCGAAACACGCCTTGAAACTCGGCGGCCAGCTCGGTCGCGTGCTGCTCGGTGAAACCCTGCACCCGACCAACCCGCAGGACGCGCGGTTCGCCGATCCGGCGTGGAGCCTCAATCCGTTCTACCGGCGCAGCCTGCAGGCGTATCTGGCCTGGCAGAAACAGGTCAAGAGCTGGATCGATGAAAGCAGCATGAGCGAGGACGATCGCGCTCGCGCGCACTTCGCGTTCACCTTGCTCAACGATGCCGTCGCGCCCTCCAATACCTTGCTCAATCCGCTGGCGGTCAAGGAGCTGTTCAATTCCGGCGGCCAGAGTCTGGTGCGCGGCCTGAGCCATCTGTTTGATGATCTGCTGCACAACGATGGCCTGCCACGCCAGGTTACCAAGCAGGCGTTCGAGGTCGGCAAGACCGTCGCCACCACCACCGGCGCCGTGGTGTTTCGCAACGAGATGCTCGAGCTGATCCAGTACAAGCCGATGAGCGAAAAGCAGTACGCCAAGCCGCTGCTGGTGGTGCCGCCGCAAATCAACAAGTACTACATTTTCGACCTCAGCCCGCAGAACAGCTTCGTCCAGTACGCGCTGAAAAACGGCCTGCAGACCTTCATGATCAGTTGGCGCAACCCGGACGTACGCCACCGGGAATGGGGCCTCTCGACCTACGTCGAAGCGGTGGAAGAAGCGATGAACATCTGCCGGGCGATCACCGGCGCGCGCGAGGTGAATCTGATGGGTGCCTGCGCCGGTGGCCTGACCATCGCCGCGCTGCAGGGTCATCTGCAGGCGAAACGGCAACTGCGACGGATCTCCAGTGCGACCTATCTGGTCAGCCTGCTCGACAGTGAGATCGAGACCCCGACCACCCTGTTCGCCGACGAACAGACCATCGAAGCGGCCAAACGCCGCTCCTACCAGCGAGGCGTGCTCGACGGTCGCGACATGGCCAAGGTGTTTGCCTGGATGCGGCCCAACGATTTGATCTGGAGCTACTTCGTCAACAACTACCTGCTCGGCAAAGAGCCCCCGGCCTTCGACATTCTCTACTGGAACAACGACAACACCCGCCTGCCCGCCGCGTTCCACGGCGACCTGCTGGACTTCTTCAAGCACAACCCGCTGACCCACCCGGGCGGGCTGGAAGTCTGCGGTACGCCAATCGACCTGCAGAAAGTCACCGTCGACAGCTTCAGCGTGGCCGGCATGAACGACCACATCACGCCGTGGGACGCGGTGTACCGCTCGACCCTGCTGCTCGGTGGCGAGCGACGTTTCGTACTGTCCAACAGTGGGCACGTGCAGAGCATCCTCAACCCGCCGAGCAACCCGAAAGCCAATTACGTCGAGAACGGCAAGCTGAGCAGCGATCCGCGCGCCTGGTACTACGACGCCAAGCGCGTCGACGGCAGTTGGTGGCCGCAGTGGCTGGAGTGGATACAGCAGCGCTCCGGCACGCAGCACGAAACCACGTTTACCCTCGGCAACCCGAATTATCCACCGATGGAGGCAGCACCCGGCACCTACGTGCATGTGCGCTGACGCTTAACCGAACTTTTCTAAGAAGACTGGATGAAAACCCGCGACCGGATTCTCGAATGTGCCCTGCAACTGTTCAACGAAAAGGGTGAGCCCAACGTCTCCACCATGGAAGTTGCCAACGAAATGGGGATCAGCCCCGGCAATCTCTACTACCACTTTCACGGCAAGGAGCCGTTGATTCTCGGCCTGTTCGAACGCTTCCAGAACGAACTGGCGCCGCTGCTCGATCCGCCATCGGATGCCGAGCTGGCGCCAGAGGATTACTGGCTGTTTCTGCACCTGATCGTCGAGCGCCTGGCGCAGTACCGGTTTCTGTTCCAGGACCTGTCGAACCTCGCCGGGCGCCTGCCGAAACTGGCCAAGGGCATTCGCAACCTGCTCAACGCGCTCAAGCGTACGCTGGCGTCCTTGCTGGCGCGGTTGAAGGCTTCGGGGCAACTGGTCAGTGATACCCAGGCGTTGGGGCAACTGGTGGAGCAGATCACCCTGACCCTGCTGTTCTCGCTGGACTATCAGCGGATTCTCGATCGAGAGGGTGAGGTCAAACTGGTGGTGTACCAGATCATGATGCTGGTGGCGCCGCATCTGCTGCCGCCGGTGAAAGTGGCGACGGAGCGGATGGCCCTGCAATACCTCGAAGATCACGAATGAAATCAAGAGCCCCTCACCCTAACCCTCTCCCAGAGGGAGAGGGGACTGACCTTATTGTCTTACGCGATACGGCGACCTGAAAAATCCAGTCGATTATGGATTCAATACGACACTTTCAGGTCGGTGTAAGGCTGAAGCATCCCCGAATCGGCCCCCTCTCCCTCGGGGAGAGGGCTGGGGTGAGGGTAAGCTTTTAAAAAGCACAAACAAAAACGCCCGACCTTCACAGGCCGGGCGTTTTGTTTTGCCCTGAAAAATCAGGACTGACTGGTTGGCGTCGACGGGGTCGATGCAGCAGTCGGGGTGGCTACCGGAGTCGGTGCAGCGGCGGAGTTCGACGCGCTGGCCGGGGTTGCCGGGGTGGCTGGCTTGGCTGCTGCGGGTGCAGCTGGCTTCGGAGCAGCGGCCTTCGGCGCGGCCGGTTTTTTCACTGCCGGTTTTTTCGCCGCAGCCGGTTTGGCCGCAGGTTTGGCAGCCGGTTTCGCGGCAGCGGTTTTCGCTGCTGGCTTGGCGGCTGGTTTGGCCGCGGACTTGGCCGCAGGTTTCGCAGCCGCTTTGGCAGCAACCGGTTTCGCGGCAGCCTTGGCGGCTGGTTTGGCAGCGGCCGTTTTAGCAGCAGGCTTGGCGGCAGCGGTTTTTGCCGCGGGCTTGGCCGCAGCTTTGGCAGGTGGTTTCGCAGCCGCTTTAGCCAATGGCTTGGCGGCGGTTTTGGCTGCCGGTTTGGCCGCTGCGGTTTTCGCCGCGACCGGTTGGGTTTTCAGACCAGTGAGTTTCTCGATCTGCTTGGTCAGGGTCTCGACCTTGCTGTGCAGCGCTTTGACTTCATTGCGGCTAGGCACACCCAGGCGCGAAATCGCGCTGTTCAGGCGCTTGTCGAAAGCCCCTTCCAGCTCGTCCCACTTGCCCAGTGCGCGATCTTTCACGCCGCTGATGCGCGACTTGGCCGAAGAAGCGGAATCCTTGGCGGCATCGACTTTCTTTCCGACTGCCGACTTGGTGAGCTTCTCGGCTTTCTCGCCGTCTTTGACCAGTGACTCGAAGAGCTTGCTGCCGTCAGTGTCGATCTTCGAGTACACGCCTAAACCAGCCAGCCAGATTTTGCGGGAGTAGTCTTCGACTTTCCCAATCCACGAGCTGCCTTCTTTATCGGTGTTCTTTTTACCAGCCATCCCGTTCTCCTTAAGATTTACGCGCGACGCGTTCGAGCAATGCCGTCAGCTCATCGAGCTTAGCAGAGAGTGTCTCAACGTCATGTTTAGACGGAATGCCGATACGATTCAAGGCGCTTGCTACACGGGAGTCGAACGCCTTCTCGACCTTGTCGAGCTGAACTTCGACGCGACCTTTGAACGAGCTGACTTCATCCTTGGCTTCGTCGATCTCGGCATTGGCGGCTTCGAGTTTTTCGGTGACGACTCTTTTGCCTTTCTTTTCAACAGTTTGACCAGCCTTGATCAGCTCTTGAAAGTAGTCGCTGCCCTCTTGGCCGACCTTGGTGTAGGCACCCAGGCCTGCCAGCCAGATCTTGCGGGCATAGGATTTGACGTCGCTCAGAGCAGAAGTCGAAGCGTCGATTTTTTTCTTCAGAATGACTTTGGCCATGGTGCACCTCACGCGCAGAAGGTTTGAGGAACTGCCCGCAGATGTGTCGGGCTCAGGCACAAAGTAGGGAGAAAAATTAGAAACGGCACCCTAACAACTGACATAAACAGCGGGAGCACCACCAAACAAATGTGGGAGCGGGCTTGCTCGCGAATGCGGTGTACCAGTCACGAGAAATGTCGACTGTTGCACCGCATTCGCGAGCAAGCCCGCTCCCACAGGAGAATTTCATTTCCGGCAGAAATCAGACCAGCGCTTTGTCCAGCGCCTTCTCGATCTCGGCTTTGATCATGCCGCTCATGGCCGACATCATGATGCCCAGTTCCACGTCGACACGGATCGAGTCGTCGGCCACATGCACCGCGCCTTTCACGCCCGAGCGCTTGAGGTTCAGGGTGTCGCCCGACCACTGCGGCTCCAGGCCATATTGATCGGAGAGTTTCTGCGCCAGCTTGTCGGCCTTCTCGCGGGCGGCTTCCTTGCCCAGGCTGTGGGCACGCTCAACACTGATTTTGGCCATCGAATGACTCCTGCTTGATGAATAGGTGACGGTAAATCTTGACCGCGTCTGCGGCAAATCGTCCCGAAGGTCGCCCATCTTACCTTTAGCCATTCCAAGACAAAGCATGGCTTGGGGATTAGAATGTCGCGCATTCTCTTTTGGTGACAGCGATATGACTGATCAGCGCAAAGGCAGCGATGCCGAACCCACCACTCACTTCGGTTTCAAAAACGTTCCGGAAAGCCAGAAAGCGGAAAAAGTCGCTGAGGTGTTCCACTCCGTAGCCGCGAAGTACGACCTGATGAACGACCTTCTGTCGGGCGGCATGCACCGTCTGTGGAAGCGTTTCGCGATCGAACTGTCCGGTGTGCGCAGCGGTAACCGCGTGCTCGACATCGCCGGCGGCACCGGTGACCTGACCAAAAAATTCTCGCACCTGGTTGGCCCGACCGGTCAGGTGGTATTGGCCGACATCAACGAATCGATGCTCAAGGTCGGCCGTGACCGTCTGCTGGATCTGGGTGTGTCGGGCAACGTCGAATTCGTTCAGGCGGACGCGGAAAAACTGCCGTTCCCGGACAACCATTTCGACTGCGTGACCATCGCCTTCGGCCTGCGCAACGTGACGCACAAAGAAGACGCCCTGCGCTCGATGCTTCGCGTGCTCAAGCCCGGCGGCCGCCTGCTGGTGCTGGAGTTCTCCAAGCCGACCAACGCGCTGATGTCGAAAGCCTACGACGCCTACTCGTTCGCCTTCATGCCACTGATGGGCAAGCTGATCACCAACGATTCGGAAAGCTATCGCTACCTGGCCGAATCGATCCGCATGCACCCGAATCAGGAAACCCTGAAGTCGATGATGGTCGACGCCGGTTTCGACCGCGTGACCTATCACAACATGACCGCAGGCATCGTCGCCCTGCACCGCGGCATCAAGCCCTGATGTTGCTCACCGGGCTGCTCGCCAGCGTCGAACTCGGCCTCAACCGGGTGCTGCGTCTCGACAGCACGGCGCTGCCGCGGCTGGCGCATCTGACCGGCAAAGTGATTGCCGTCGATTGCCGCAGCCCGGCGCTGCAACTGTTCATCCTGCCCAGCGATGAGGGCCTGATGCTCGCCTCGCACTGGGAAACCGGCGTCGACTGCACGCTGCGCGCCCCGGCCTCGAGCCTGGTGAAACTGGCCCTGAGCAAAGACAAGACCGCGGTGCTGCACGCCCCGGAAGTCGAGCTCGACGGTGACAGCGGCGTGCTGCTGGAACTGGCCGGGGTGCTGCAGGACCTCGAGCTGGACTGGGAGTACGAGCTCTCGCGCTGGCTCGGACCGGTCGCCACGCAACTGATTGGCGGTCACCTGCGCAGCCGCGCACGCTGGTATCAACAAGGATTTGCCAGCCTCAACCAGAACCTCGCCGAATACCTCGCCGAAGAATCGCGCACCCTCGTCGGGCAGCGCGAAGCCGAAGCGCGATTCAGCGAACTGGACCGGATCAAACTTGATCTGGAACGTCTCGAGGCGCGCTTCGAGCGCCTTTCCCGATCCCTCGACCCAAGCGATAACGCATGAAGCTGCTTGCCGTCCGCCGTCTGTTGCGCATCCAGCGCGTCGTGATCCGCTACCGCCTCGATGACCTGCTGTTCGAGCTGCCGCTGCCCTGGTTCCTCCTGGCGCTGCGCTACGTGCTGCCGTGGCGCTGGTTGCCGCGCAAGCCGCTGGAGCTGAGCCGTGGTGCGCGTCTGCGCCTGGCGCTGCAGGATCTGGGGCCGATTTTCATCAAGTTCGGGCAGATTCTTTCGACCCGCCGCGACCTGCTGCCGGAAGACATCGCCGATGAGTTGATGCTGCTGCAGGACCGCGTGCCGCCGTTCGATTCGCAGCTGTCGATCAAGCTGATCGAAGAACAGCTGGGCAAGAAGATCAGCGAAGTGTTCAGCCGTTTCGACGTCGAACCGCTGGCCTCGGCCTCGGTGGCGCAGGTGCATGCCGCACAACTGAAGACCGGCGAAGAAGTGGTGGTCAAGGTGATCCGTCCGGGCCTGAAACCGGTGATCGCCCAGGATCTGGCGTGGCTGTTCATCCTCGCCCGCGCCGCCGAAAAAGTCTCCGCCGACGCCCGCCTGCTGCACCCGGTGGACGTGGTGCAGGACTACGAAAAAACCATCTACGACGAACTCGACCTGCTGCGCGAGGCGGCCAACGCCAGCCAGTTGAAGCGCAACTTCGAAGGCTCGCCGCTGCTCTATGTGCCGCAAGTCTATTGGGACTGGTGCCGGCCGAAAGTGCTGGTGATGGAGCGCATCTACGGGATTCAGGTGACGGATCTGGCGACCCTCGCCGACCAGCGCACCGACATGAAAATGCTCGCCGAGCGCGGCGTGGAGATCTTCTTCACCCAGGTGTTCCGTGACAGTTTCTTCCACGCCGACATGCACCCGGGCAACATCTTCGTCAGCACCGTCAATCCGTGGAGCCCGCAGTACATCGCGATCGACTGCGGTATCGTCGGCAGCCTGACCCCGGAAGACCAGGACTACCTGGCACGCAACCTGTTCGCTTTCTTCAAGCGCGATTACCGCCGTGTGGCGCAGTTGCATATCGATTCGGGCTGGGTGCCGGCGGAAACCAAACTCAACGAATTCGAAGCGGCGATCCGCACCGTATGCGAACCGATCTTCGAAAAACCGTTAAAAGATATTTCATTTGGCCAGGTGCTGATGCGCCTGTTCCAGACTGCGCGGCGCTTCAACATGGAAGTGCAGCCGCAACTGGTTCTGCTGCAGAAGACTCTGTTGAACATCGAGGGCCTTGGCCGTCAGCTGTACCCGGATCTGGATCTGTGGAACACCGCGCAGCCGTTCCTCGAGCGCTGGATGCGCGAGCGCGTCAGCCCGAAAGCCTTGCTCGGCAACGTGCAGAGCCAGTTCGAACAGCTGCCGCACCTGGCCAACATGGCCCGTGACCTGCTCGAGCGCATGTCGCAACCGCACGCCTACGACCCGCCACCACCGTGGCACAAACGCAAGGACGACTGGTTCCTGCGCCTGCTCGGTTGCGCGCATCTGGCGGGCGGGACGATCCTCGCAGCCGGCGGCCCGTTGCACGAACTGGGGCATTGGCCGGCGGGCATCATGGTGGCCGTCGGCTTGTATCTGGTCGTTCGCCGATAGCCAGTTCGCTGATCGGCTGGCACACTGTTTCAACGCCTGAACCTGACAATTGAAGTGCGGGTTCGCTGTCGGAGTCGAAGATGAAAAACTGGCTGGACGAGATCAAGTGGGACGCAGATGGCCTGGTGCCGGCGATTGCCCAGGATCACAAGACCGGGCGCGTGCTGATGATGGCCTGGATGAACCGCGAAGCGCTGGAACTGACCGCTGCGGAAAACCGTGCAATCTACTGGTCACGTTCCCGTGGCAAGCTGTGGCGCAAGGGCGAAGAGTCCGGCCACGTACAGACCCTGCATGAAATGCGCCTGGACTGTGATGCCGACGTGATCATCCTGATGGTCGAACAGATCGGCGACATCGCTTGCCATACCGGCCGTCAAAGCTGCTTTTACCGCGTCTTCGAAAACGGCGACTGGAAAACGGTCGACCCGGTTCTGAAAGACCCGCACGCAATCTATTCCGCAGGACACAAACATGAGTGACACCCTGACCCGCCTCGCTCAGGTACTCGAAGAGCGCAAAGGCGCAGCGGCCGACAGCTCATATGTAGCTAGTCTGTATCACAAGGGCCTGAACAAGATTCTGGAGAAAGTCGGCGAAGAGTCGGTCGAAACCATTATTGCCGCCAAGGACGCCGCCATCAGCGGTGACTGCAGCGATGTGATCTACGAGACTGCCGACCTGTGGTTCCACAGCATGGTCATGCTCGCCCAACTGGGGCAGCATCCGCAGGCCGTGCTGGATGAACTGGATCGTCGCTTCGGTCTGTCCGGACACGTCGAGAAAGCCTCGCGTCCGTCCGCCTGAACAATTTTTAGAGAGGAACAGCAACATGGGCATTTTTGACTGGAAACACTGGATCGTCATTCTGGTAGTCGTGGTGCTGGTGTTCGGCACCAAGAAACTGAAAAACCTCGGCACCGACGTCGGCGAGTCAATCAAGGGCTTCCGTAAAGCCATGAACGATGACGAAAAACCGGCCGCCGATCCGACCGTAACGCCTGCGCAACCGGTACCGCCGGTGCAGCCGCAAGCCACCGCTCAGGCCAACCCGCCGCACACCATCGACGTGCAGGCGCAGAAAGTCGAAGAGCCGATCCGCAAAGACGTGTGAGACTGACAAATGTTTGGTATCAGCTTCTCTGAACTGCTGCTCGTCGGCCTCGTTGCCCTGCTGGTGCTGGGTCCCGAGCGTCTGCCGGGCGCTGCGCGCACCGCCGGCCTGTGGGTCGGCCGGCTGAAGCGCAGCTTCAACGCGATCAAACAGGAAGTTGAACGTGAAATCGGTGCCGACGAAATCCGTCGGCAACTGCACAACGAGCACATTCTGTCGCTGGAGCAGGAGGCGCGGAAGATTTTCACGCCGGTTCAGCAGGAGCCGACGCCGGTTGAGCATGTGGGTGAGCAGACGATTCACAGCCCTGCTGCCGCGACGGCGCCACCAGCACCTGCTGCCGTTGTAGCTCCGACAGAAACGGCGCCAGCCGCCGTGGAACCATCTGTTGAACACGTTGCGCCAAACGCCGCGCCGATTACACCCGCGCCTCACGACCCAACACTGCCGCCGCGAGCCCCATGAGCGATCTCCCTGAAAACGACCAGCACATGCCGCTGGTATCGCACCTCACCGAGTTGCGCACCCGCCTGCT
This sequence comes from Pseudomonas fluorescens, assembly GCF_004683905.1. Taxonomy (NCBI): domain Bacteria; kingdom Pseudomonadati; phylum Pseudomonadota; class Gammaproteobacteria; order Pseudomonadales; family Pseudomonadaceae; genus Pseudomonas; species Pseudomonas fluorescens. The sequence goes on along the minus strand of NZ_CP038438.1, from coordinate 433,603 downwards.
GCGTTGTGTGGCGGCGGTGTTCATCATCTTCGCCGGGTTGTTCGCCTTCACCCAGCAGATCTACACCTTCGTCTCGACGCCGCTGCGCCAGTACCTGCCGGTCGGCGCGACGATGATCGCCACGGATGTGTCGTCGCCGTTCCTGACGCCGCTGAAGCTGACGATGATGGTCTCGCTGTTCCTCGCGATTCCGGTGATCCTGCATCAGATCTGGGGCTTCATCGCGCCGGGCCTGTACAAGCATGAGAAGCGCATCGCCGTGCCGCTGCTGGTGTCCAGCATCCTGCTGTTCTACACCGGTATGGCGTTCGCCTATTACTTCGTGTTCCCGCTGATCTTCAAGTTCTTCGCCGCCGCCACCCCGGCCGGCGTGGAAATGATGACCGACATCACCAGTTACCTCGACTTCGTGATGACGCTGTTCTTTGCCTTTGGTGTCGCGTTCGAAATCCCGGTGGCCGTGGTGCTGCTGGTGTGGATCGGCGTGGTCGACGTCAAATACCTGAAGAAGATCCGCCCGTACGTGATCATCGGCTGCTTCGTGGTCGGCATGATCCTCACCCCGCCGGACATCTTCTCGCAGACCCTGCTGGCGGTACCGATGTGGATGCTGTTTGAAATCGGCATTCTGTTCGGCGGCCTGATCAGCAAGCGCGAACGCCCGGACGAAACACCGGCCGACGATCACAACGACCAGCCGCCAGCGACCCAGGCATGAACCTGCTGTTGCTCGAAGAGGCCGACTTCATCGCGGCCGACCGCGTCGTGCTGCGTGACCGGCGCCTGACCCACATGCAGGAAGTGCACCGCTCGGAAGTCGGTGACAGCCTGCGCGTGGGACGGATCAATGGCTTGATGGGCTCGGCTGAGCTGCTTCGCCTTGAGGCCGGTGAAGCCGAGTTGCGTGTCACCCTCGATCAACCACCACCGGCCAAGCTGCCATTGACGCTGGTATTGGCCCTGCCCCGCCCGAAGATGCTGCGACGGGTGTTCCAGACCGTGGCGACCATGGGTGTGTCGAAGGTGATTCTGCTCAACAGCTACCGGGTCGAGAAGAGTTTCTGGCAGACGCCGTTTCTCGAGCCGGAAGCGATTCGCGAGAATCTGATCCTCGGCCTCGAACAGGCCCGCGATACCGTGCTGCCGGAAATCATCATCGAGAAACGCTTCAAGCCGTTCGTCGAAGATCGCCTGCCGGCGATCAGCGAAGGCACCCTCGGTCTGGTCGGCCATCCCGGTAACTTCCCGCCCTGCCCGCGCGCATTGAGCGAACCGGTGACGCTGGCGATCGGCCCCGAGGGTGGCTGGATCCCCTACGAAATCGACCTGCTGGGCAAGTCCGGCCTGCAACCGGTGCAACTGGGCGAGCGCATCCTGCGCGTCGAAACCGCCGTCACCGCCCTGCTCGCCCGCCTTTTCTAAAAGTACTGTGGTGAGGGAGCTTGCTCCCGCTTGGGCGCGAAGCGGCGATTGCTCTTCCTTCAGATGAAAATGTGTTTGCCGGTTTTGCGACGGCTGCGCCGCCGGGCGGGAGCAAGCTCCCTCGCCACGATGTCACTGCGCTTCAGACAAATCGGGTTACAGATTGCCATCACCCAGCCGATACAGTCCCCACAAGTCCAATTAGTGGTCCGAGGGGAGTCGTCGCATGTACCGTTGGTTAGCCGAGAATCTTGGGAACGTCAGCGTCAAACGCAAACTGGGCATCGGTTTCGGCCTGGTGCTGTTGCTCACCCTGCTGATTACCTTTACCGGCTGGACCGGCATGGGCGGCATTATCAGCCGTGGCGACAAGCTCGGCTTCATCTCCAGCCTCAATGAACTGACCAAGGACCTGCGCCTGGCGCGTCTGGACTATGAAGCGCGTCGCGGCGAACAAGGCCCGGGCGCGGTCAACGAGTTGCTGGCCAAACTCGCCAGCGGCTTGCAAACCGCGCGCGGCCTGATCGAGCAGCCCTCAGATGCGGCGATGGTCGATCAGCAACTGGCCGCTGTCGCCGAGTACAAACGTGCCTTCGCCGACATGACACAGGCCACCGTGCAGCGTGAGGATGCGCGCAGCAAGCTCGGCGCCAGTGCTGACAATGCCGTGGCCAAAGTCTCGGAAGTCGAGAAATCCATGCTGCAAGGGGACAGCGTCGCGCAATTCAACAGCGTGATCGAACTGAGCAAACTGTTGCAGCAAGCGCGCTATCAGGTGCGCGGCTATACCTACAGCGGCAAGGCCGAGGCGGAGCAGCCCGCGCTGGACGCCATCGACAATGCACTGAAAAACCTCGACAGCCTGCCGGCGAAACTGCCCGAACAGCACATCGCCAACCTGCAACAGGCCACCGACTCGATCAAGGCTTATCGCGCGGCGGTCGCCCAGTTCCGCGACTCGCAGGTGAACAATGCCAAGGCCGGGGCAACCATGACGGCTCAGGGCGACATCTTGCTCGACGTCAGCAAGAAGCTCACCGAATCACAAACCGTGGTGCGCGACACCGATGCCGCGCACGCCAAGAACATGCTGATCATCGCCACCCTGCTGGCCGTGGCCTTCGGTTTGCTGGCCGCGTGGGCGATCACCCGGCAGATCATCATTCCACTGAATCAGACCCTGAAGGTCGCCGAGCGCGTGGCTGCCGGCGACTTGACCCACAACCTGGTGTCACAGCGTCGCGACGAACTCGGCCAGTTGCAGCGCTCGATGCAGAGCATGACCCAAGGCCTGCGCGAGTTGATCGGTGGCATCAGCGACGGCGTAACGCAAATCGCCAGCGCTGCCGAGGAATTGTCAGCGGTGACCGAGCAGACCAGCGCCGGGGTCAACAATCAGAAGATCGAGACCGATCAGGTCGCCACCGCCATGAACGAAATGACCGCCACTGTGCAGGAAGTCGCGCGCAACGCCGAGGAGGCTTCCGAAGCCGCCGTGGCCGCCGACCAGCAAGCCCGCGAAGGCGACAAGGTGGTCGGTGAAGCCATTGCGCAGATCGAGCGCTTGGCAGTTGAAGTCGGCCACTCCACCGAAGCCATGGGCGAACTCAAGCGCGAGAGCGACAAGATCGGCAGCGTGCTCGACGTGATCAAGTCCGTGGCCCAGCAAACCAACCTGCTGGCGCTCAACGCCGCGATCGAAGCAGCGCGTGCCGGTGAGGCCGGGCGTGGTTTTGCGGTGGTTGCCGATGAAGTGCGCAGCCTCGCCCAGCGCACGCAGAAGTCCACCGAAGAGATCGAGGAACTGATCGTCGGCCTGCAGAACGGCACCCAGCAAGTGGCGACGATCATGGACAACAGCCGCAGCCTGACCGACAGCAGCGTCGAACTGACCCGCCGTGCCGGTGGCTCACTGGAAAGCATCACCCGCACCGTCTCGGCGATTCAGGCGATGAACCAGCAGATTGCAGCGGCGGCCGAGCAGCAGAGTGCCGTGGCCGAGGAGATCAACCGTAGCGTGCTGAATGTGCGGGATGTGTCGGATCAGACGTCGGCGGCGAGTGAAGAGACCGCGGCGTCGAGTGTTGAGCTGGCGCGGCTGGGGACGCATCTGCAGATGCTGGTGGGGCGCTTCAAGGTTTGAGGTGATGCATTCGCGAGCAAGCCCGCTCCCACAGTTGACCTGGTTGTCCATGCGGACGCGGTCTAATGTGGGAGCGGGCTTGCTCGCGAAAGCGGTAGGTCAGACGCTGAAATTAAAGGACCTGACGCAGAAAGGCCTGCGCCCGCGGATCCTTCGGCGCATCAAAAAACTCCGCCGGGGAAGCATCTTCCAGCAGTTTGCCGTGATCGAAGAACAGCACCCGATCCGCCACTTCCCGGGCGAAACCCATTTCGTGGGTGACGCAGACCATGGTCATGCCTTCCACGGCCAGGTTCTTCATCACATCCAGCACTTCGCCGACCATTTCGGGGTCGAGGGCCGAAGTCGGTTCGTCGAACAGCATCACTTTCGGGTCCATCGCCAGCGCCCGGGCAATCGCCACGCGCTGTTGCTGGCCGCCGGACAGGCGTGATGGATATTCCCGAGCCTTCTGCGCAATACCGACCTTTTCCAGCAACGCCAAGGCCTTGGCCTCACTTTCCTTCTGCCCACGCTTGCGCACGACTTTCTGCGCCAGACAGAGGTTTTCCAGCACGGTCATGTGCGGGAACAGGTTGAAGTGCTGAAAGACCATGCCGACTTCGCGGCGGTAGGCGTTGACGTCGGTTTTCGGGTCGGCCAGTTGCAGGCCGTCGATGCTCACCGAACCCGAGTCGAATTCTTCCAGGCCATTGAGGCAGCGCAGGAAGGTCGACTTGCCCGAGCCGGACGGGCCGATCACCACCAGCACTTCGCCTTTGGCAACGGAAGTGGTGACGTTATCCACAGCCCGAACTACCTGGCCACGGGTGTCGAAGACTTTTACCAGATCGCGGACTTCAATCACTTTGCGCGAGCCTCCGCTCAAGCCGGCTGGCGATTTTCGACAGCGGCAGGTTGATCAACAGGTACAGGCCGGCGACGCAAAACAGGATCTCGAACGGCGAGAACGAGGTGGTGATGACTTCACGACCACTTTTCAGCAGCTCGGTAATCGCAATCACCGACACCAGCGAGGTGTCCTTGACCAGGCTGATGAACTGCCCGGCCAGCGGCGGCAGTACGCGTTTGAATGCTTGCGGCAGTACCACATGGCGCATCGACTGGCCGGCGCTCAGACCGAGCGAACGCGCCGCTTCGTTCTGGCCACGGGCAATCGACTGCACCCCGGAACGGATGATCTCCGCGACGTAGGCGCCGGTAAACAGCGACAGCGCGGCGATCCCGGCAAACTCGCGGGACAGGTTCATCACCGTGCCGATGAAGAAGTAGAAAATGAAGATCTGCACCAGCAGCGGCGTACCGCGCACCAGCTCGACGTAGATGCTCGACAGGTCGCGCAGGGTCGGGTTGCTCGACAGGCGGCACAGTCCGGTGACCAGACCGATCAGCAGACCGAGTACGCCGGACACCACCGACAGCCACAGCGTGGTCCAAAGGCCCCACAGCAGCGGCCCTGCCGCCCAATGCCGGGTCACGCCCACGACGTCGCCTTCCGCCACATCGTCGCCCTGAGCGAATTGCAGGCTGTTTTCGTCGACGGTCAGGTGCTGCTCGTCACCGGCGTCGTTGCGCAGGGTGACCTGCGCGCTACCGCCCTTGCGCACCAGCTCGGTGACGGTGGAGATATCGGTGGCACGCTGGGATTCTTCGGCCTGATAGGCGAAGTACTGCGGCACGCGGTTCCAGCGCCATTCGTAGGACATCAGCGACGTGGCGTAATACAACGCGCCCGCCAGGCCGACCAGCACCAGCACGGTCAGGACGTGCCAGGGCCATTGGGCTTTTTTCTGTTTCATTGCAGGTTCCGGATTTTGTGTTGCCTGGCAGGCCCTCTTCGCGAGCAAGCCCGCTCCCACATTTGGACTGCATTTCAAATGTGGGAGCGGGCTTGCTCGCGAATGGGGCGACTCGGTCTGACTGACCCAGTGTTATTCCATGTCCTTGAGCCACTCGGTGCTCTTGAACCACTTGTCATGGATGCGATCGTAGGTGCCGTCTTCGTGGATCTGGTGCAGGAAGTTGTTGATGAAGTTGATGCTGTCGTAATCACCCTTCTTCAGACCGAAGGCCAGCGGCTCGTAGGTGAACGGCTTGTCGAGGAACACCAGTTTGCCGGCGCCGACCTTGTTCACCGCGACCACGTTGTACGGCGCGTCATAGATGAACGCGTCAGCCTTGCCGTTGACCACGTCGAGCACGGCTTCCTGCTCGTTGTCGTAGCCGTGGTACTTGGCCTTGGCGATCAGCTTCTTGGCGACCATCTCGCCGGTGGTACCGAGCTTGGAGGTGATGCGGTAGTCGGCGGTGTTCAGGTCTTTATAGGACTTGATGGTGCCTTCCAGTTCCTTGCGGATCAGCAGGGTCTGGCCGACCACGATGAACGGTTCGCTGAAGTTCAGGCGCAGGTTGCGCTCCTGAGTCAGGGTCATGCCGCTGCCGATCATGTCGAACTTGTCGGTCATCAGGGCCGGGATGATCCCGTCGTAACCGGTGGACACCAACTCGAGCTTGACGCCCATGGCCTTGGACATGGCTTTGAGGATGTCGACTTCGAAGCCGATGATCTCGCCGCGCTTGTTGGTCATTTCGAACGGCATGTAGGTCGGATCCATACCGACTTTCAACGTGCCGCGCTTGACCGCGTCATCGATTGCACCGGCGTGCGCCGCATTGACTGCAACCAGTGCCGTGACGCCGACCAGCAGCATCGACAGATACTTCTTCATCTTCAAGTCCCCAAAACCATTGCAATTGCGGCGCGAAAACCGACTGAAATGGACAAGATCGTCCGGGCGCGCCAATTCGGGGACGGATGCTAACGCACTCGATTTTTTGCACAAGGTTTTATGGACGATTTGTTTAACAATCAAGGGCCACCCCTCACCCCAGCCCTCTCCCCAGAGAGGAGAGGGGGAAAGGGAGCCGATCGGGGAAATATTCGAAAGCTAAGTTCGACTCGATTTCTCAGGTCGATGCAACTCGAATATCCAATCCGGTCAGTCCCCTCTCCCTCCGGGAGAGGGTTAGGCGGGCGGCGTTCCGATGAGGGGGCTTTTCAGCGCCATAAAAAAACCCCGCTAGTTAGCGGGGTTTCTTCATCAGGCCGGTTGCGCCTGCAAGCTCACAGGCTTGAGTGGCAACAGCGGCGCATGCGGATCGGCTTTCACCGAAGCACGCCAGGCATCCAGCCATTCCTTGTGATCTTCGGACCAGACCAGCTCGTGCAGACGCGCCAGGGCCACCGGATCGCTCAGCAGTTGCAGGCGATCATGGTTGCTCAGTGCCGCCGGGCCAGCCTTCAGGGCGTGACGTACACGTTCCTGACGCAGCCATTCGATCGGCTCGGCCTGACCGTGACGGGCCGTCGCCAGCGAGCACGCCAGGGCGTTCTGCTGCGGATCGACCACGGCGCGGATGAAGCCGTCGTTCAGCGCGTGCCAGCGGTTCTCGTGGGTGTACTGATCGGTCGCCAGCAGCGCCTGTGGCGGATTATATTCCTCTGGGATGAGGAACAGGCTCTCGTCACGGGACTTGAGGCCCAGACCGACACGGCTGGAAATCACCGACACCGGGATCGACAGCATCAGCGAACCGACGATCGGCACCAGCCACCACAGGAAGCTCGGGTTCAGCCAGATCACCAGCAGCGCCCAGCAGAAGCCCAGCAGGGTCTGCGGACCGTGGCGCTTGACCGCCTCGCTCCATGGCGTGGAGTCGTCGTCACGCTGCGGCGAGTTCCAGGTCGCGGCCCAGCCGAGGAACGCGGCGAGGACGAAACGGGTGTGGAAAATCATCCGCACCGGCGCCAGCAGCATGGAGAAAAGCATCTCCAGCAGCATCGACAGGGTCACCTTGAACTTGCCGCCGAACTCTTTCGCGCCCTTGGCCCAGATCAGGATAATGCTCAGCAGTTTCGGCAGGAACAGCAGCACGATGGTGGTCGAGAACAGCGCGATCGCCTTGTCCGGGTGCCATTGTGGCCACAGCGGATAGAGCTGACGCGGTTCCAGGAAGTACTGCGGCTCCATCAGCGTGTTCACCGCCAGCAGCGCGGTCGACAGCACCAGGAAGAAGAACCACAACGGCGCCGACAGGTACGACATCACGCCGGTGAGGAACACCGCGCGGTGCACCGGGTGCATGCCTTTGACCAGGAACAGGCGGAAGTTCATCAGGTTGCCGTGGCACCAGCGACGGTCACGCTTGAGCTCGTCGAGCAGGTTCGGCGGCAGTTCTTCGTAACTGCCCGGCAGGTCGTAGGCAATCCACACGCCCCAGCCGGCACGGCGCATCAGCGCAGCTTCAACGAAGTCGTGAGACAGGATTGCACCGGAGAACGCACCTTTACCCGGCAACGGCGCCAGGGCGCAGTGGTCGATGAACGGCTTCATGCGGATGATCGCGTTGTGACCCCAGTAGTGGGATTCACCCAACTGCCAGAAGTGCAGACCGGCGGTGAACAGCGGACCGTACACGCGGGTAGCGAACTGCTGCATGCGCGCATACAGGGTGTCCATGCCCGACGCTCGCGGCGCGGTCTGGATGATCCCGGCGTCCGGCGTGGCTTCCATCAGGCGCACCAGACTGGTCAGGCACTCGCCGCTCATCACCGAGTCGGCGTCGAGCACGACCATGTACTTGTAGTCACCACCCCAGCGACGGCAGAAGTCGTCGAGGTTGCCGCTCTTGCGTTTCACACGGCGGCGACGGCGGCGATAGAAGATCTTGCCGAAGCCCTTAGCTTCACGGCAGACGTCCAGCCAGGCTTGCTGCTCGGCGACGCAGATATCGGTGTCGTTACTGTCGCTGAGGACGAAGAAGTCGAAGCGATCCAGATCACCGGTAGCGGCGACCGACTCGAAGGTGGCGCGCAGACCGGCGAATACCCGAGGCACGTCTTCGTTGCAGATCGGCATTACCAGCGCAGTACGGGCGTCTTTCGGAATCGGCTCGTTGCCGGCGCTTTTGCCGGAGATACGGTATTTATCGTGACCGGTGAGCAACTCGAGGAAGCCCATCAGTGCCGTCCAGAAACCGGCCGAGACCCAGCAGAACAGAATCCCGAACAGGATCAGGATGCTGGTCTGCAGCGCATACGGCAGCACTTGCGTGGCGGTTTGCAGCAGCGGCTGGTGCAGCACTTCGTCCAGATCGACGAACGACCAGCCCTGGTACGGCATGATGCCTTTCATGTACCAGCCGGCAACGATGGTCTGACCGAGCATCAGCAGCAACAGAATGTAGCGACGGATCGAACCTACCGTGCGCCAGCGCGCCGCCGGCAAGACGTTTTCGTCCTTCGGCGGCTGTGGCGGATTGGTGCGCCCGGTCAGGCGGCGCCAGCCACGCACCAGAATATTGGTGCGCCATGGCTCCGGCACGACTTTGGTCCGACGGATCGGCGGCGTCGCTTTCATGCTGACCCGACCGCTGGCGTCGAGCACCAGCATTTCCGCCTCTTCCAGCTCTTCGGCGGTGCTCAGGGTCAGGCGCTTGGCCACCGAAGCCTGGGCGGCTTCGGCAGGCGCGTCGAACGTCGGCGACGACAGGCGCTGGTGCAGTTCGCTGAAGGACTGGCAGCCCGCGAGTTCCGCGCGCTGCTCGTCGGTCATCGGCAGATGCGCCAGATACTCGGAAAGAGTCTCTGGCTGTACTTGAGAGTTACTCATCGGCAGGCAACTGATAGCTCCAGGTCTCGGTCAGGACTTCTTCAGTCGGTGCCGATTCCGGTGTGGCTGGGGCCGCGTTCGCAGCCGCTGGCTGCTTGGCGTCTTTGTTGGCCTTGTCCTTGGCATCTGCGGCTGGCTTGGCGTCGGCCTGTTTGGCCTCGGCTGCCTTGGCTTCCTTCTCGTCTTTCTCTTGTTGCTTGGCCGCGACCTTGTCCGCCTTGGCCACCGACGAATTCGACGCCGGTACCGAAGACTTGGCCAGATCAGCGGTGACCACTGGCTGTACCAGGGCAGCGCGCATCTCGGTGGACTTGCTCGCGTCCTTGATCTTCATCCGCAGGGTCAGGCGCCAGCCCTTGGTTTCCGGGTTGTAACGCACGCTGTTCTCGACCAGTTCGGCGTTATCGCCAACGCTGACCTGACTGCGCACGTCGGCATCCGGGGCCAGAGCCGCCAATGATGGACCTTCGAAGTCGACCAGGTAGGCAACGCTGCCATCCGGTTGACGGATCAGGTTCGACTGCTTGACGTCACCGGTCGAACGCAGCGTCTGCTTGACCCAGGCGCTGTCGGGGGCGTGAATCGCCGCTTCGTCCATGGTCCAGTGCAGGCGGTAGGCGAAGTCCAGCGGCTTGCCTGGCTCCGGCATGGTTTCCGGGCTCCAGAACGCAACGATGTTGTCGTTGGTTTCGTCGGCAGTCGGAATCTCTACCAGATCAACGGTGCCCTTGCCCCACTCGCCCTTCGGCTCGATCCAGGCGCTTGGGCGCTTGTCATAGCGGTCGTCGAGGTCTTCGTAGTGGCTGAAGTCGCGACCACGCTGCAGCAGACCGAAACCACGCGGGTTCTCGACGCTGAAGTTGCTCACGGCCAGGTGTTTCGGGTTGTTCAGCGGACGCCAGATCCACTCGCCGTTGCCGGCATGGATCGACAGACCGCTGGAGTCGTGCAGTTCACGACGGTAGTTGAGGACTTTCGACGGCTGGTTGGCGCCGAACAGGAACATGCTGGTCAACGGTGCGATGCCCAGTTTGCCGACCTTGTCACGCAGGAACATCTGCGCCTTGACGTCGACAATGGTGTCGCTGCCCGGACGCAGGATCAGGCGATAGGCACCGGTGGCGCGCGGCGAATCCAGCAGGGCGAAGATCACCAGATGCTTGTCACCCGGCTTCGGCTGCTGAATCCAGAACTCGCGGAAACGCGGGAACTCTTCGCCCGACGGCAGCGCGGTGTCGATCGCCAGACCACGGGCCGACAGACCGTAGGTGTGGCCCTTGCCGACGACGCGGAAGTAGCTCGCGCCGAGCATGGTCATGATTTCGTCTTGCTTGTCGGCCTTGTTGATCGGGTACAGCACACGGAAACCGGCGTAGCCCAGTTGCTCAGTGGCTTTCGGATCGAACTTGAGGTCGCCGAAATCGAAGCGGGTCGGATCGTATTTGATCTCTTCGACGGTGTTCGCCGTGATTTCGTTGATTTTCACCGGCGTATCGAAGTGCATGCCCTGGTGATAGAAGGACAGCTTGAACGGTGTCTTCTGATCAGCCCACTCAGCCTTTTCGGTGAGGAAGCGGATTTTCTGATAATCCGCGAACTTCATGTCACGGAATTCGTTCGGCAGGTTGCTGCGCGGGGCTTCGAACTTCTGCCCGGCCAGCTCTTTAGCCTTGGCTGATACATCGTCAAGATTGAACGCCCAAAGCTGGCCGGCGCTGAGCAGGCACAGGAGCGCCGAGCCGGCTACCAGGGCACTTCGCATGCGTTTGGCAGACATTTTTGCTGCATTACAGGGACTAACAATCACGAGCAACCCTCGCCGAAAACAGATCAAAAAACCAACGGCCAGCTATCTATATGCCAGGTTGGCGAGCATTGTTCCGACTCCGCTGGGGCAAAATGATTCCCCAATCGGATCCAGACAAGTCTCTACCTAAGTCAAAAATGGAACAGCGAACGCTGATCCCCATAGCGCGCGATTATCTAGTAGCCCGCGTGACAACGCATCAGGGGTAACAAAGTATTTATCGCGAAAAACGCCTGTTTTCAGTCGAAAAGCCCTTGAAAAGCTGTTTCAAGCGCTTTCATGTCTGTAACAGGAAGGTTACCGGGCCATCGTTGACCAGGTGCACCTGCATATCCGCGCCGAATCTACCTGATGCCACAGTGCCATGCATCTGTTTCGCTTTGCTGAATAGATAGTCGAACAATTCCTCGCCCAATGCCGGAGGGGCCGCGGTCGAGAAACTCGGACGCAACCCGCTCTTGGTGTCGGCAGCCAGGGTGAACTGAGAGACCAGCAGCAACCCGCCGCCCACATCCGCCAGGGACAGATTCATCTTGCCCTCGGCGTCACTGAATACCCGATAGTTAAGCAGCTTATGCAAAAGTTTGTCGGCACTGGTACGCGTGTCGTCGGGTTCGACCGCCACCAGCACCAGCAAACCCTGATCCACCGCGCCGACTGTCTCTCCCGCAACCTCTACCCGCGCACCGCGCACGCGTTGTAAAAGCCCCTTCATGCTTCTTCGGGCGGCAGGTCGAGCAAGCGACGGGCCATGTTGCTCGCGGCACGCACCAGCGCATCGGTGATGCCCGGTTCGGAGGCGGCGTGACCGGCGTCACGAATCACCTGCAGTTCGCTGTTCGGCCAGGCCTGATGCAGCTCCCAGGCGTTGTCCAGCGGACAGATCACGTCGTAACGACCGTGAATGATCACCCCCGGCAGATGGGCGATCTTGCCCATGTCGCGGATCAGTTGATTCGGCTCGAGGAACGCATTATTGGTGAAGTAGTGACACTCGATCCGCGCGATCGACAGGGCGCGCTGCGGTTCGGAGAAACGGTCGACCACCAGCGGGTTCGGCCGCAGGGTCGCGGTGCGTCCTTCCCACGTCGACCAGGCCTTGGCCGCGTGCATCTGAGCGATCTGATCGTTACCGACCAGGCGCTTGTGGAAGGCGCTGAGCAGATCGTCGCGCTCGTCCAGCGGGATCGGCGCGATGTAATCCTGCCAGTAATCGGGAAACAGACGGCTGGCACCGGCCTGATAGAACCACTCGATTTCCTGCGGACGGCAGAGAAAGATCCCACGCAGGATCAGACCGTGTACGCGCTCCGGGTGGGTTTGCGCGTAGGCCAGCGCCAGAGTCGAACCCCACGAACCGCCGAACAGCACCCATTTATCGATGCCCAAGTGCTTGCGGATACGCTCAAGGTCAGCGACCAGATCCCAGGTGGTGTTGTTTTCCAGGCTCGCATGCGGGGTGGAGCGTCCGCAGCCGCGCTGGTCGAAGGTGACAATGCGATACAGGTTCGGATCGAAATAGCGACGGCTCTGCGCGTCGCAACCGGCACCCGGGCCGCCGTGGATGAACACCACCGGCAAGCCTTCCGGCGAGCCGCTTTCATCGACGTACAGCGTGTGGGTGTCATCGACAGCCAGATCGTGCCGGGCGTGGGGTTTGATCTGCGGAAACAATGTCTGCATTGCGCGCTCCGTAAGGGGTCGAGGTCATCCCTGGGGGGACTTCTATTATTCTGCCGTCCGGCATCATAAACCCGATTTACGTCAATGAGCATGCCCGTACGCAGTCACAATTTTTCTGCTGCATACAAAACCTGTGGGAGCGGGCTTGCTCGCGAAAGCGCTGTGTCATTCAACGCATATGTTGCCTGATGCGCCGCCTTCGCGAGCAAGCCCGCTCCCACAGTGGGTTATGCGGTGTAGTGCGACTTTGCCCAGGCCAGCAGGCCCTGCAGCAACTCCTTGAGCACCACCCGCGTCGGCTCTGCCAGATCGGCGCGGTAGCGGAACGGTTCGAACTCTTCCATGTAGGTGCTCTGGCACAACTCCAGTTGCACGGCGTGGATGTTCTCGGCGGGGTTGCCGTAATGGCGGGTGATGTGGCCGCCCTTGAAGCGGCCGTTGAGCACGTGGCTGTAATGATCGTGACGGGCGCAGATGGCTTCCAGTTGCGTCGCCAATTGTGGATCGCAACTGGCGCCATTGAAGGTGCCAAGGTTGAAATCCGGCAGTTTGCCGTCGAACAGGTGCGGAATGATCGAGCGGATCGAGTGCGCGTCGAACAGCAACGCGTAGCCGAACTCGGCCTTCAACCGCGCAAGCTCTTCCTGCAAGGTGCGGTGGTATGGCGTCCAGATCTGCTCCAGATAAGTCGCGCGCTCCTCTTTCGAAGGCTCCAGGCCTTCCTTGAACAACGGAATGCCATCGAACAGCGTCGCCGGGTACAGCCCGGTGGTGGCGCCGGCATACAACGGTTTGTCATCGGACGGACGGTTAAGGTCGATGACGAACCGCGAGTATTCGGCGGCCAACGTGCTGGCGCCCAGTTCCTCGGCAAAGTCATAGAGCTGCGGAATGTGCCAGTCGGTGTCCGGCAGGCTTTTCGCGTCCGCGATCAGCCCGGCTTCGACCGCAGGCGTCAGGCGCACACCGGCATGCGGCATGCTGATCAGCAGCGGTACGCGACCTTGTTTGAAACTCAGAACCTTATCCACAACCGCTCTCCTACAGACTTGATTCGACGCCGTTACGCACGACGCGTTTGTCCAGATCACCACCGAGCCAATAGGCCAGATCCGCCGGACGATCGATGTGCCAGGCGACGAAATCCGCGACCTTGCCGACTTCCAGCGAACCGTGGGTGTCAGCCATCCCCAACGCTTGTGCGGCATGAATGGTCGCGCCGGCCAGGGCTTCTTCCGGGGTCATGCGGAAGCAGGTGCAAGCCATGTTCAGCATCAGGCGCAACGACAGCGCCGGCGAGGTGCCGGGGTTGAGGTCACTGGCGATGGCGATCTTGACCTTGTGTTTGCGCAGGGCGTCCATCGGCGGCAGCCGGGTTTCGCGCAGGAAGTAGAACGCCCCCGGCAGCAGCACGGCGACGGTGTCGGATTTGGCCATGGCGATGGCGTCGTCTTCGTCCATGAACTCCAGATGATCGGCGGACAACGCGTGATACCGCGCCGCCAGACTGGAGCCGTGCAGCGATGACAACTGCTCGGCGTGCAGCTTCACCGGCAGACCGAGTTTTTGTGCGGTGATGAACACCCGCTCGACCTGCTCCGGCGAGAACGCCAAGTATTCGCAGAACGCATCCACGGCGTCGACCAGCCCTTCGGCGGCCAATGCCGGGAGCATCTCGGCGCAGATGTGCTCGATGTAGTCGTCAGCGCGATCCTTGTACTCCGGCGGTAGCGCGTGGGCGGCCAGACAGGTACTGCGCACGCTGATCGGCAGCTCCTTGGCCAAGCGACGGATGACCCGCAGGATCTTGCGTTCGCTGGCCAGGTCCAGACCGTAGCCGGACTTCATCTCGACCGTGGTCACGCCGTCGCGCATCAGGCTTTTCAGGCGCTTGGCGGCGCTGGCAAACAGCTCGTCTTCAGTCGCTTCACGGGTGGCGCGCACGGTGCTGGCGATGCCGCCGCCCTGCGCGGCGATCTCGGCGTAGCTGACGCCTTGCAGGCGCTTCTCGAATTCGCCGCTGCGGTTGCCGCCGAACACTGTGTGGGTGTGGCAGTCGATCAGGCCCGGGGTCACCCACGCGCCTTGCAGATCGTTGACCGCCGGGTATTCGCCGGACGGCAGCAGATTGCGCGGACCGATCCACTCGATGTGCGCACCGGACGTCACGATGGCCGCATCCTCGATGATCGAGTAGACGCCCTGCGCCATGGTTGCGACGTGGCAGTGTTGCCAGAGGGTTTTCACTGTTGGCCTCCGTTGGAATTGGTTTGGTGGGGAGCCTTCAAAAGCCCCTCACCCTAGCCCTCTCCCGGAGGGAGAGGGGACTGACCGGGTTGTTCTGTCGAGATACATCGACCTGAGAATCTTGAGCCGAACTCCGGCTCTGAAAACAATGAAGATTGGCTCCCTTCCCCTTCTCCCCCTTGGGGGAGAGGGCTGGGGTGAGGGGGATCGATTTCAGCAACAACAAAACTCCCCCTGAAAAACACTTACAAACTAGGCAGCAATTTCGCCGGAACCAATTCGCTCAAGCAGCGCGAAGCCAACAACTCGGTCGCCGCATTGATGTCCGGCGCAAAGAAGCGGTCCTTCTCATAGAACGGCACTTCCTTGCGCAGAATCGCCCGCGCCTGTTCCAGTTTGGCCGAAGTCTTCAGACCGTTGCGCAGGTCCAGCCCCTGCACCGCCGCCAGCCATTCCACCGCGAGAATGCCGCGGGTGTTCTCGGCCATTTCCCACAGGCGCTTGCCAGCGGCCGGCGCCATCGACACGTGGTCTTCCTGGTTGGCCGAGGTCGGCAGGCTGTCGACCGAATGCGGATGGGACAGCGCCTTGTTCTCGCTGGCCAGTGCTGCGGCGGTCACCTGAGCGATCATGAAGCCGGAGTTGACCCCGCCATTGGCCACCAGGAACGGCGGCAGCTGCGACATGTGCTTGTCCATCATCAACGAGATACGGCGTTCGCTCAGCGAGCCGATTTCAGCGATGGCCAGGGCCATGTTGTCGGCGGCCATGGCCACCGGCTCGGCGTGGAAGTTGCCACCAGAAATCACATCGCCTTCAGCGGCGAATACCAACGGGTTGTCGGAGACGGCGTTTGCTTCGACCACCAACACTTCAGCGGCCTGGCGGAACTGGGTCAGGCAGGCACCCATGACTTGTGGCTGGCAACGCAGCGAGTACGGGTCCTGAACCTTCTCGCAGTTCTGGTGTGAGTCGGACACTTCGCTGCGCTCGCCGAGCAGATCGCGATATGCGACTGCAGCATCGATCTGGCCTTTCTGGCCACGAGCGGCGTGAATACGTGCGTCGAACGGCGAGCGCGAACCGAGCACCGCTTCCACCGTCAGACCGCCAATAGCCAGCGCGCCGGCAAACAGGTCTTCACCTTCAAACAGACCGCGCAGGGCAAATGCGGTAGACACTTGAGTGCCGTTGAGCAGTGCCAGACCCTCTTTCGCCGCCAGGGTCAGCGGGGTCAGACCAGCGACTTTCAGCGCTTCGGTAGCTTCCATCCACTCGCCTTTGTAACGCGCCTTGCCTTCGCCCAGCAGCACCAGCGACATGTGCGCCAGCGGCGCGAGGTCACCGGATGCACCGACCGAACCCTTGAGCGGAATATGCGGATAAACCTCGGCGTTGATCAGCGCGATCAGCGCGTCGATCACCACGCGGCGGATGCCGGAGAAACCACGGCTGAGGCTGTTGACCTTGAGCACCATGATCAGGCGCACCAGCTCATCGCTGATCGGCTGGCCGACGCCGGCGGCGTGCGACAGCACCAGCGAACGCTGCAGGTTTTCCAGGTCTTCGCTGGCGATGCGGGTCGACGCCAGCAGGCCGAAACCGGTGTTGATGCCGTAGGCAGTGCGGTTCTCGGCGAGGATCTGCTCGACGCAGGCGACGCTGGCCTCGATCTGCGCCGCAGCACTGTGGTCGAGGGTCAGCTTGACCGGTTGCTGATAGACATCACGCAGTTGGGCCAGGCTCAGTTGGCCGGGAATCAGGTTCAGCGCAGTCATTAAAATGCTCCTTTTGAACATTGTTATTAACTACCAGTCGCTCCGGAGCATTCCGTTATCCGTCGTTTCTCGTCTTGTGGACGATCCGCGCCTTGGCACGCTGGTATGGGTAGTTGTCAGTGCAGATTCGGTAATACGTTGTGCAGCGCATTCGGGTGTTTCAGAACGCTGGCGGCGGCGGCGATATCCGGCGCCAGCCAGCGATCCTGATCGTAGGCCGGGACGGTTTCACGCAGCAGCCGCCACGCCCGATCAGTGCCCGCGCCAAAGCGCTGCTCCTTGAGGAATTCAAAGGCCTGCGCCGCCAGCAGGTACTCGATGGCGAGAATCTGCGTGCAGTTTTCCAGGGCGCGGTGCAGCTTCAGTGCAGCGCTGGTGCCCATGCTCAGGTGGTCTTCCTGCAGGCCCGAGGTGACGTAGTTGTCGAGCACTGCCGGTTGCGCCAGTTGGCGATTCTCGGCACATAGCGAAGCGGCGACGTATTGCACGATCATCATCCCGGAGTTCACCCCCGGGTTGGCCACCAGAAATGCCGGCAGACCGCTGACGTGCGGGTTGACCAGACGATCGAGGCGGCGCTCGGCAATCGAGCCGATTTCAGCCATGGCAATCGCCAGCAGATCCGCTGCCATCGCCACTGACTGGCCGTGCGGGTTGGCCTGCGACATCACCCGGAAGTTGTCCGGCGTGCCCAGCAGCAACGGGTTGTCGGTGCAGCCGTTGAGTTCGGCTTCGACTTGTTTGATCGCGTGCTCCAGTTGGTCGCGCGCCGCACCGTGTACCTGCGGGATCGAACGGATGCTCAGCGCATCCTGAGTACGAATGCCTTTGCTCGTCGCGATCACTTCACTGCCATCGAGCAAGGCGCGCAGGTTGCTACCGACCTGCTGCATGCCGGGGTGCGGCTTGAGCGCGATGATCTCGGCATCGAACGCGGCGATCTGCCCGCGCTGCGCTTCAAAACTCATGGCGCCGATCACATCGGCCCATTGCACCAGACGCGTCGCGTCGGCAATCGCCAGGCAGCTGAGGCCGGTCATGCACGGCGTACCGTTGACCAGGCACAAACCGTCTTTCGCGCCGAGTTGCACCGGTTGCAGGCCTTCTTCGGCCAGCGCCTGTTGCGCCGAGATAATCTGCCCGCGATAGCTGACATTGCCCACGCCCAGCAGCGCGATGCCGATGTGCGCCATGTGCGTCAGGTAACCCACCGAACCTTGCGACGGAACCTGCGGGGTGATGCCGCGATTGAGCAGCGCCAGCAGCGCTTCGACCACACGGCGATGAATGCCGGATTTGCCGTGGCTGTAGTTGTGGATTGCGGCGCAGAGAATCGCGCGAGTCTGCTCATCAGACAGCACCGGGCCGACGCCACAGGCGTGGCTGAGCAAGGTGTTGCGCGAGAGCTGGCTGAGTTGTTCGTCCTTCAGCGAAACGTTGGACAGACCACCCAGACCGGTGTTGACGCCATAAGCGCGCTCGCCGCTTTCGACGATGCGCTGGACGATGCCCTGAGCGTTTTCGATGCGCGCCCAGGTCTCGCTCGACAGCTCCAAAGTGGCGCCGTGACGGGCGACGGCGACCACGTCCTGCCAACGCAGGGGGCTACCGGTGATGATGATTTTTTCAGCCTGGGACATCTAAAACCTCATACCAATTCTTTGATACAAAACCTGTGGTGAGGGGATTTATCCCCGATGGGCTGCGCAACAGCCCCAAAACCTGCAGCCAGGATGTTTCAGGTGCACCGCATGCAATGTTTGGGGGCGGCTTCGCCACCCATCGGGGATAAATCCCCTCGCCACAAAGGCAATCCATTTCAGACTACTGCCGCCCGCCGCTGCACGAACCGGTCAACATACTCGTCTGCCGGCGAATGCAGGATCTCTCTTGGCGTGCCAACCTGGATCAGGCGGCCGTCCTTGAGAATCGCGATGCGGTTGCCAATGCGCACGGCCTCGTCGAGGTCGTGAGTGATGAAGACGATGGTCTTGTGCAGGGTCTTTTGCAGCTCCAGCAACTGGTCCTGCATCTCGGCGCGGATCAGCGGATCCAGCGCACTGAACGCTTCGTCCATCAGAATGATGTCGGTGTCGGCCGCCAGTGCCCGGGCCAGGCCCACGCGCTGACGCATGCCGCCGGAGAGCTGGTGCGGGTATTTGTTTTCGTAACCTTTGAGGCCCACGGTGTTGATCCAGTGCAACGCGCGTTCAGCGCACAGTTGCTTGCTTTCACCGCGCACTTTCAGGCCGTAGGCGACGTTCTCGATCACGGTCTTGTGCGGCAGCAGACCGAAGCTCTGGAACACCATGCTGATCTTGTGCCGGCGAAATTCGCGCAGCGCTTCCATGTCGTATTGCAGGATGTCCACGCCATCGACCAGGATCGCGCCACTGGTGGGGTCGATCAGGCGATTGAAGTGGCGCACCAGGGTCGATTTGCCGGAGCCGGACAGGCCCATGATCACGAAGATCTCACCGGTGCCGATGCTCAGCGACAGGTCGTTGACCCCGACCACGCAACCGGTTTCGTTCAGCACCTGATCCTTGGTCTTGCCCTGGCCGACCATCGCCAGTGCGTCCTTGGCGCGGTTGCCGAAAATCTTGAAGACGTTTTTGACTTCGATCTTGCTCACGGTTGCGTTATTCATTTGCTCACCTCATGCCGTGGCCGACCGTACGCCTGAGTAATGCGGTCGATGACCACTGCGAGAATCACGATCGCCAGACCGGCTTCGAGACCGCGTCCGACGTTGAGGGTCTGAATCCCCACCAACACGTCTTCACCCAGGCCACGGGCGCCGATCATCGAGGCGATCACCACCATCGACAGGGCCATCATGGTGGTCTGGTTGATCCCGGCCATGATGCTCGGCAGGGCCAGCGGCAGTTGCACGCCGAACAGTTGCTGCCAGCGGTTGGCACCGAAAGCGTTGATCGCTTCCATCACTTCGCCGTCGACCTGGCGAATGCCCAGATCGGTCAGACGGATCAGCGGCGGCGCGGCGTAGATCACCGTGGCGAAAATCGCCGGGACCTTGCCCAGACCGAACAGCATCAGCACCGGGATCAGGTACACGAAACTCGGCATGGTCTGCATGATGTCGAGCAGCGGCATCAGCACCGAACGCAGGCGGTTGCTGCGCGCCGAGAGAATCCCCAGCGGAATGCCGATCAGCACCGAAATGATCGTCGCAACCATCATCAGCGCCAGGGTCTGCATGAGTTTGTCCCACAGGCCGACAGCACCGACGAGGAACAGCAGACCGACGATTACGGCGGTGGTCAGCACTTTGCGCGTGGCGTGCCAGGCGACCACGCCGACGATCGCCAACATCAACCACCACGGTGCCGCACGCAGCAGGCCTTCAAGGTTGACGATGGCCCACAGCAGGGTGTCCGAGATGTGGCGGAACACATCACCGTAGTTGGTGACCAGCGAATCGACCCAACCGTTGACCCAGTCGGCGATGGAAAAGGTAAAGCTTTCGGGAAACATAAGCGGCTCTCAATCAGAAATCTCAATCAAGCGATTTACGGCATATCTCCCGGCCAGCCTCACGGTTGACCGGGAGGTATCGACCTACAGCGCCGCGTCGATTTTCTTGGCTGCGTCGTCACTGACCCACGCGTGCCAGACCTCAGGATGTTCCTTGAGGAAGATTTTCGCCAGCTTCGGCGACTCTATACGTTCCTTCGCCATGCGGCCCAGGTTCTGGTTCAGCAGGTCGATCGGCAGGTTGACCTTTTCCAGCACGGCCACCAGTTCCGGCGCCTGCTCGTGGAAGGTTTTCGACAGGCCGACCTTGATGCTCACACTTTTGTCGACGCCCGGTTTTTCTTCGAGTTTGACCGCGTCGATCTGGCCCATCAGCGGGGTTGGCGACCAGTAATAGAACAGGATCGGCTCGCCACGCTTGTAGCTCGACAGCACCGCCGCATCCAGCGCAGGTCCTGTGCCCGGGCGGAAGTTGGTGTAGGTGTTTTCCAGGCCGTAGCTCTTGAGCATTTCGCTGTTGTCCAGCTCGCAGGTCCAGCCCGCCGGGCAGTTGTAGAAACGGCCCTTGGACGGCTCTTCGGCGTCTTTGAAAATCGTCGCGTATTTGCCCAGATCGGCAATGTTTTTCAGGTCCGGGGCTTTTGCCTCGATCTTGCGTTTGGCATCGCCTTCGATCACGTAGCGCGGCACGTACCAGCCTTCGATCGCGCCGACGATCGGGGCGCCGACACCGACGACCTTGCCGGCCTTCTCGGCCTTGTTCCAGACTTCGCTGCGGCCGACCCATTCTTCGGCGAACACTTGAATGTCGTTGCTGCTCAGGGCGTTCTCCATGGTGATGGAGTTGCCCGGCAGGCTGTCGGTCTTGCAGTCGTAACCTTTCTCCAGCACCACTTGCAGCACGTCGGTCAGCAGCATGCCGCTTTCCCAGTTCAGGCCGGCGAATTTCACCGGTTTACCGGACTCGCACCAACCAGCTGCCTGAGTGGCACCGGCACTGGCCAGCAGGCCCATGGACAACAGTGTGGTGAGCAGGGTCTTGTTCGATTTCATTGTTGCGACGCTCCTAATCATGAATTGGCTTACGGCAGTCAAGAGGCATCCAGCCCTGTCCACGTCCAATCAGGCCTGCGCCGCAGCGCGCCCGGCCCCACTTTTTTCAGGTGGTACAACGCTGTTCTGCTCGACCGGCAGAATCAGTTGATCAGGCACTGAGCCGTGCCATTTTTTTGCGCACACGTAATAGAGGGCAGCAGGCAGCACCAGACCGATGATCCAGGAGATATCCACATCACCGAGGGCAGCCACCAGCGGGCCGGTGTAGAACTTGGTGGAGATGAACGGCAGTTGCACCAGCACGCCGAACACATAGACGCTGATCCCGAGCAGGTTCCAGCGCCCGTAGCGACCGTTCGGATCGGCCAGCGCCGGCACGTCGTAACGCTCGCGGGTGATGCAGTAGTAGTCGACCAGGTTGATCGCGCTCCATGGCGTGAAGAACGCCAGCAGGAACAGGATGAACGACTTGAACGCACCGAGGAACGAGTGCTGACCGAGCAAGGCGATCAGGGTTGCCGCGCCGACGATCACCAGCACGAACACCAGACGCTGCATACGCGTAACGGTCAGGTGCCCTTTGAAACCACTGATGATGGTGGCGATGCACATGAAGCTGCCGTAGGAGTTCAGCGTCGAAATGGTCACCTTGCCGAAGGCGATGCTGAAGTACAGCAGCGCGGCGGTGGCACCTGTGCCGCCCAGACCGACGATGTAGGCCACTTCGTGACCGGCAAACTGGCCGTTGGCCGAAGCTGCCGCGAACACGCCGAGGACCATCGCCACCTGCGCGCCGATGACCGAACCTGCGCCAGCGGCAAAGAAGGTTTTCACCGAAGAAACCTTGCTCGGCAGGTAACGCGAATAGTCAGCCACATAAGGGCCGAACGCGATCTGCCAGGAGGCCGCGAGCGACACCGCCAGCAGGAAGCTGCTCCAGCTGAAGTGACGGATCTGCAACAGTGCGCCCACGTCCACCTGACTCAGCAGACGGCTGAACAGATACACGAAGGCAATCACGCCGATGACACTGGCAACCCGGCCGATCCAGTGGATCACCCGATAACCGAGCACCGTGACCACTACGATGACACTGGCGAACAGCAGGATGCCGACGGTGTCGCTGACGCCAAACAACTGGCCCAGCGCCTGGCCGGAAAGCACCGTACCGGTGGCGGTGAAGCCCAGGTACATCAGGCACACCAGCACGATCGGGATCGCCGCGCCGTAGACGCCGAATTGCACGCGGCTGGAAATCATCTGCGGCAGGCCCAGTTTCGGCCCTTGCGCCGCGTGCAGCGCCATCACGCCACCGCCCAGCAGTTGACCGAGCAACAGACCGATCAACGACCAGAACACATCACCGCCCAGCACCACGGCCAGAGCCCCGGTGACAATCGCGGTGATTTGCAGATTCGCACCCATCCACAGGGTGAACTGGCTCAACAGACGACCGTGTCTTTCCGCTTCCGGGATGTAGTCGATCGAACGCCTTTCGATCAACGGTTTGTTGCCTGCACGATCGGGGGTTACAGCCATGATTCAACCTCTGTGGATTGTTATTCGAGTTCACTGAGCGTCTTGCGCGGGCGGCTTTTGGTGGGAGCGGGCTTGCTCGCGAAGGGGCCGGCACATTCGAAACATGTGCTGACTGATCCAACGCGTTCGTGAGCAAGCCCACTCCCACCAAAAGCATTTCCCACAGAATTGCGTTTATTTACCGGTAATCATCGGCAGGTTCAGCCCCTGCTCCTTGGCGCAGTCGATGGCGATCTGGTAACCGGCATCGGCGTGACGCATGACACCGGTGGCCGGGTCGTTGTGCAGGACGCGGGCAATGCGCTCGGCCGCTTCGTCGGTACCGTCGCAGACGATTACCATGCCCGAGTGCTGGGAGAAGCCCATGCCCACGCCACCGCCGTGGTGCAGGGAAACCCAGGTCGCGCCGCTCGCGGTGTTCAGCAGAGCGTTGAGCAGTGGCCAGTCGGACACGGCGTCGGAACCGTCCTGCATCGATTCGGTTTCGCGGTTCGGGCTGGCAACGGAGCCGGAGTCGAGGTGGTCGCGACCGATCACGATCGGGGCCGACAGCTCGCCGCTGCGCACCATTTCGTTGAACGCCAGACCGAGTTTGGCGCGCAGGCCCAGACCGACCCAGCAGATACGTGCCGGCAGACCCTGGAAGCTGATGCGCTCGCGGGCCATGTCCAGCCAGTTGTGCAGGTGCGCGTCGTCCGGGATCAGTTCTTTGACTTTGGCGTCGGTCTTGTAGATGTCCTGCGGATCACCCGACAGCGCCGCCCAGCGGAACGGACCGATGCCACGGCAGAACAGTGGGCGGATGTAGGCCGGTACAAAGCCTGGGAAGTCGAACGCGTTCTCCACGCCTTCTTCTTGCGCCATCTGACGGATGTTGTTGCCGTAGTCGAAGGTCGGAATGCCTTGTTTCTGGAAGTCCAGCATC
This sequence comes from Pseudomonas fluorescens, assembly GCF_004683905.1. Classification (NCBI taxonomy): domain Bacteria; kingdom Pseudomonadati; phylum Pseudomonadota; class Gammaproteobacteria; order Pseudomonadales; family Pseudomonadaceae; genus Pseudomonas; species Pseudomonas fluorescens. Next base: position 409,833 of record NZ_CP038438.1, on the reverse strand, counting down.
GCTTTGACGTGGACGGCCATCGACTGCTTGGCGGCCTTGATCACAGCGGCCGGCTCGGTCTTGGCGCGGGCGCGGTATTCGTCCCAGGTCCAGCCCGCCGGCAGGTAGCCGTTGAGTGGGTCGTGGGCGCTGGTCTGGTCGGTGACCATGTCCGGGCGCACACCGCGCTTGACCAGTTCCGGCAGAATTTCTGCCGCGTTGCCCAGCAGGGCGATCGAGATCGCCTTGCCTTCAGCGGTGTATTTGGCGATGCGCGCCAGGGCGTCGTCGAGGTCTTTGGCTTGCTCGTCGACGTAGCGGCTTTTCAAGCGGAAATCGATGCTCACCTGCTGGCATTCGATATTCAGCGAGCAGGCACCGGCCAGGGTGGCCGCCAGTGGCTGAGCGCCGCCCATGCCGCCGAGGCCTGCGGTCAGCACCCACTTGCCTTTGAGGTTGTCGTTGTAGTGCTGGCGGCCGGCTTCAACGAAGGTTTCGTAGGTGCCCTGAACGATGCCTTGGCTGCCGATGTAGATCCAGCTGCCGGCGGTCATCTGGCCGTACATGGCCAGGCCTTTGGCGTCGAGTTCGTTGAAGTGTTCCCAGCTCGCCCAGTGCGGCACCAGGTTGGAGTTGGCGATCAGTACGCGCGGGGCGTTGCTGTGAGTCTTGAACACGCCGACCGGTTTGCCGGATTGCACCAGCAGGGTCTCGTCGTCGTTCAGATTGGTCAGGCTCTCGACGATTTTGTCGTAGCACTCCCAGTTGCGCGCAGCGCGACCGATGCCACCGTAGACCACCAGCTCTTTCGGGTTCTCGGCCACTTCCGGATCGAGGTTGTTCATCAGCATGCGCAGCGGCGCTTCGGTTAGCCAGCTCTTGGCGGTCAGCTTGTTGCCGCGTGCAGCGCGGATCTCGACGTCACGTCTCTTTGTATAAACGGCAGTTGTAGGCTTATTGTCAGTCACGAAAAAGACTCCTCAGCGATCAATTCAAACCAACCCTGGCAGTGGGCAAGCAGCCTGCGCGCCTCAATGCGCGACAAGCGAATCAGTGGACGCTGCGGACTTATACGCATACGTCTTTACTTGTACATACAAGCATATGCAATCAAGCGGCCAACTTGCTGGAGGGGCGCTCAAGAAAAATTGCGGACAGGGCTGCGGAGCGCCTGAGACAAGGGTTACGGCGTGGATGAAAATTTTTGCGGGGAGGAATTGAGGATTTGGCGGATCGTTACGAACCCGTGGTTTTGCGCCACGCTGGGGCGTTCGGTAACAAGTTGGTGCGCCGAGGGAAACAGGAATTGAAATGCAATTGTGGTGAGGGGATTTATCCCCGATGGAGCGCGTAGCGGTCCCAAAAGGTCTGCTGCGCCGCCATCGGGGATAAATCCCCTCACCACAGGAGTGTTACCAGAGTTGGATCAGCGCGCGGTCAGCTCAATCACGCAGCACCCGGCATTGACGGCCACTTCAACCAGCCCGGTGTTACCGTCCAGTTGCAGGCAATCATGGCGGCCGAGTTGCGCAGTGTTGTCAGCAACCTGCACTTGCAGCAGCTCACTGACACTGAACACCAGCACCGTCGCCGCCGAGCTGAAAAACCGCTGCTCGCCTTCCAGCCACTGCAACCGCGCGCTGTAACGCTGTGGCGCGTAGATCAGGTTGAAGTCGCGGATCGCACCACCGAGCAAAGTGCAGGACACCTGGCTTTCGCCGCTGAACGCAAACGGATCCAGCGGTAACAATGGGCGAGTGTCATCGCCGTCGACACACAGGGTCATGCCATCGCCCTGCAGCACCGTAATCACTCGCTGGTAACCAGCAAAAGTCGAGAATCCACCGGACTCGGCAATGTCGGCAATCGACAGGCGCCAGCCGAAACCATCGAGGCCGGCACCCGCATCACGGGTAATCTCTTCGGTGCTGCCGCCGCCGTTTTTCCACGGCATGCGCGGGTAACCCTCGGCGCGTAAAACCTTCAAACCATTCATTTATGAAAGCGTCCTTCCAGACGATGACGGGAACCTGGGTGAATCAAACGCGCGGCGGTCACCGGTTGACGCCCCGACCACGTGCGGCGACGGATCAGCAGGCAAGGCTCGCCTTTTTCGATCTGCAGCAACTTGCACTCGGACGGCTCGGCGAGGATCGCCTCGACGACGTGCTCGCCTTCGGTCAGTGGCGCGACCTGATTGAGATAGGCGTAAGGCGTCTGCAAGGTGAAGTCCTGCTTGAGGTATTCCGGGGCGACCAGCGCGTTGACGAAGCGGTCTTCGATTTGCACAGGAATGTCGTTTTCGTAATGCACGATCAGCGAGTGGAAGACCTTCTGCCCTTCGCGCATGTCCAGCGCCAGCGCGCGCTCGGAGCCGGCGGCCTCTTCTTCGAGGGTGATCACCTGACAGGTGTGGCGATGGCCACGGGAGGCAATTTCATCAGCGATGTTGTGCACTTCGAACAACGCAGACTGGCTCTTCGGTTCGGCGACAAACGTACCGACACCTTGCATGCGCACCAACAGGCCGTCGGCGGTCATTTCGCGCAGCGCGCGGTTGATGGTCATGCGGCTGAAACCGAGCTGGCTGACCAGTTCGCTTTCCGATGGCACGCGGTAGTGCGGTGGCCAGTTACCGCTGTCGATCTGCTGGGTGATCATCTGTTTGACGCGGGCGTACAAGGGCGCCGGACTGTCGCCCAGGTTCGCGGCCAACGGAGAGACTGGAGGCGGAGTCGGCACGGTTGATCCCTGTTCATTGGATGAAGGTTGCTAGCTTGCCGGAGTTTACCGGGCAGGCAAACGTCTGTATATGTATATACAAATAACACACGATGGGGTGCTGAACCATGTCCGCTTTCTTTGCCGAACGCGCGCTGCTGCCTAACGGATGGGCCAACAATGTACGTCTTGAGGTCAGCGCCGATGGCGTGCTGACCCGGATTCAGGCCGATTCCACTGCAGACGGCGCCGAACGGCTGAGCGGTCCGCTGCTGTCGGGCATGCCCAATCTGCACTCCCACGCCTTCCAGCGCGCGATGGCCGGGCTGGCGGAAGTGGCCGGTAATCCCAACGACAGTTTCTGGACCTGGCGTGACCTGATGTATCGCCTCGTCGGAAAAATCAGCCCGGAGCAGCTCGGCGTGATCGCCCGTCAGCTGTACATCGAAATGCTCAAGGCCGGTTACACCTCGGTTGCTGAATTCCACTACGTGCACCACGACAACAACGGTCAGCCGTATGCCGATCCGGCCGAACTGGCACTGCGCATCAGTCAGGCAGCGAGCGAAAGCGGCATCGGTCTGACCCTGCTGCCGGTGCTTTACAGCCATTCCGGATTCGGCGGCCAAACGCCCAATGATGGGCAGCGCCGCTTCATCAACAGCACCGAAAATTACCTGAATCTGCAATCGCGCTTGCAGCCATTACTGGCTCAGCAAAAAGCGCAGTCGCTGGGTCTGTGCTTCCACTCGTTGCGCGCGGTTACCCCGCAGCAGATCAGCGAAGTGCTGGCCGCCAGCGACAAGCAGTGCCCGGTGCACATTCACATCGCCGAACAGCAGAAGGAAGTCGATGACTGCCTGAGCTGGAGCGGTCGTCGTCCGCTGCAATGGCTCTACGAAAACACCGAGGTCGATCAGCGCTGGTGCCTGGTTCACGCGACCCACGCCAACCCGGAAGAAGTCACGCTGATGGCCAAGAGTCGCGCCATCGCCGGCCTGTGCCTGACCACCGAAGCGAATCTGGGCGACGGGATTTTCCAGGCGGTGGATTTCCTCGCTCAGGGCGGACGCATGGGCATCGGTTCCGACAGCCATGTGTCGCTCAGCGTGGTCGAGGAATTGCGCTGGCTGGAATACGGCCAGCGTCTGCGCGATCAGCGGCGTAACCGGTTGTATGGCGCGGATCAGCCGATGGTTGGGCGCACGCTGTATGACGCGGCGCTGGACGGCGGCGCCCAGGCTTTGGGACAGCCGATTGGTGCGCTGCAAGTCGGCAAACGTGCGGACTGGATCGTGCTCGATGGCAATGATCCGTATCTGGCCACCGCCAGTGGTGACGGGATTTTGAATCGCTGGCTGTTCGCTGGCGGAGATCGCCAGGTGCGCGATGTGCTGGTCAATGGTCAGTGGGTGGTGCGCGATGGACGGCACGCGGGCGAAGAGGAAAGCGCACGTGCCTTCACCCAGGTTCTGCGCGAATTGCTGAGCTGACACATAACAAAATGTAGGAGTGAGCCTGCTCGCGATGACTGTGTGTCAGTCACATATTTATGTCTGACACACAGTCATCGCGAGCAGGCTCACTCCTACATTGATTTTGTGGTTGCCTTTAGTTCGAAGTCTTCGCCATCTGCCGATCCGACGCCCGCCAGATCAGTCGCGTAGTGTCGTAACCCTGCTGCCGCGCCTTGCTCAGCAACTCCTCACGCACTACGCCATTGACCGTTGGCGTGCGCGACAGCAACCACATGTACTTGCGACTCGGGTCGCCGACGATGGCGGTCTTGTAGTCGTCGCTGACGTACAACACCCAGTATTCGCCTTTCGCCACACCCGGAATCAAGCGCGAGAACCAGGTATCGAACTCGACCCACAATTTGTCAGTCTTGCCCGGTACCTGTGGATAAGCCTTGCCTTTGGCTTCTTCCCACTGCCAGTCGGAGGTCAGGCAGCGATTGAGCACATCGACATTGCCGTCCGGTCTGAGCGAGTAATGGGCTTCGGACTGCGCGCAGTTGCGCTGGAAGTACATCGGCAGGCGCGCCAGTTCATACCAGGTGCCCTGATAACGCTTGAGATTGACACTGTGAGCCGTCTTGGGCGCCAGCGGATCTTCACCGTGGGTGGCGCAGCCGGCCAGTACCAGGCCGGCAAAAAGGACGAACAATAACCGCTTCATTATTTTTCTCCCGTGGGCGCGTAGCCCCGGTTTACTTCAGGCCTTGGCCGGAAAACATCAGCACTTTGTCACCGGCGTACTGCACGCTGATAAAGCTGTTTTTATCGCCCCAGGTGCAACTGGACATGCCGAGCGCGCCCGAACAGTCGGTGGGTTTGCCGAGCAGCGTCTCAACCTCGGCCTTGGCCATGCCGGCCGAAAGCTTGGAATAGTTTTCCTGATTGACCTTGCTGCACGCGGCCAACAGCACGCAAAAAGTCAGAAGGGCGATAGATCGCAGCGACATGAAGTAACTCCTGGAGCGGAAGGGGGATGGCATGGTGCCAACCAGAAGCTTAGAAGAGAAAACCCTCATCTGGTTCCCTTCAGAAAGGGCTATTTATCGCTCCGCTCGTCTGGCATTTACCGGTAAATCAGACACTTTGTGCGGCTATTGAGCATTTCGTCGCATTTCATCAAAGACGCCTAATCTTTGGCGCGCGGCGGTCGAAATAAGAGCAGCGCAAAGCCCCCGAGTGTGGCAAATTGCCGCCCTTTCTCGACCAGCCCCTTCGCGGTAGTTCATTCGATGACCAGAAACATGAAATTCAGCCACAAAATCTTGTTGGCTGCCGCCCTCGTGGTGGCCGTTGCGTTCGCCTGTTTCATTTTGTTCAACGACTATCGACAACGCGAAGCCCTGAGCAGCAGCACCGAAGCCTCGATGCAGGAACTGGGCAGCCTGACCACCAGCAACATCCAGACCTGGCTGGAAAGCCGCATCCAGTTGCTGCAATCGCTGTCGCAGCAGGTCGCCGCCGACGGCAGCGCCCCGGCCAGCCTCAAGCGCATCATCGACCTGCCCGCCTATACCGGCAATTTCCAGCTCAGCTACTTCGGCGGCGCTGACGGCGTGATGTTCTCGGTACCCGCCGGCAATCGCGCGCCGGACTACGACCCGCGCGCCCGTGGCTGGTACAAGGCCGCCAACAGCGCCCAACAGACCATCGTCACCGAACCCTACATCGCCGCTTCCTCGGGCAAACTGGTAATCACCGTCGCCACTCCGGTGCAGCATCAGGGCCAGATGATCGGTGTGGCCGGCGCGGATATCGACCTGACCAGCGTCAGCGCGATCATCAACTCGCTCAACTTTGGTGGCCACGGCCATGCGTTCATCGTCAGCGCCGATGGCAAGATTCTGATTCACCCGGACAGCAAACTGGTGCTGAAAACCCTCGCCGAGGCCTATCCGAACGGTGCGCCGAAAGTCAGCCCGGGCCTGAAAGAAGTCGAATTCGACGGCAAGACCCAACTGATCTCCTTCACCCGCGTCAACGGCGTGCCATCGGCTGACTGGTACGTGGCGCTGGTGCTGGACAAGGACACCGCATTCTCGATGCTCAGCGAATTCCGCACCTCGGCGCTGATCGCCATGGTGATCGCGGTGGTGATCATCATCGCCCTGCTCGGCATGCTGATCCGCGTGCTGATGCAGCCACTGCTGACCATGGGCCGCGCCATGCACGACATCGCCGAAGGTGAAGGCGACCTGACCAAGCGTCTGGTGATCCACGGCCATGATGAATTCGGCGCGCTGGGTCTGTCGTTCAACCGCTTCGTCGAGCGTATTCACACCTCGATCCGCGAAGTGTCCTCGGCCACCGGCCAGGTCAACGAAGTCGCCCTGCGTGTGGTCGCCGCATCGAATTCGTCGATGTACAACTCTGATCAGCAGGCCAGCCGCACCAACAGCGTGGCCGCGGCGATCAACCAGCTCGGCGCCGCCGCTCAGGAAATCGCCCAGAACGCCGCCCTCGCCTCGCAGCACTCCAGTGATGCGCGCAGTCTGGCGGTCGACGGTCAGCAGGTTGTTGATAAAACCATTCAGGCCATGCAGCAACTGTCGGCAAAAATCAGCGACTCCTGCGGCAACATCGAAACCCTCAACAGCAACACGGTGAACATCGGGCAGATTCTGGAAGTGATCACCAGCATCTCGCAGCAGACCAACCTGCTGGCGCTAAACGCTGCCATCGAAGCGGCCCGCGCCGGTGAGGCTGGCCGTGGTTTCGCCGTGGTCGCTGACGAGGTGCGCAACCTCGCCCACCGCACTCAGGATTCGGCGCAGCAAGTGCAGAAGATGATCGAAGAACTGCAAGTCGGCGCGCGTCAGGCCGTAAGCATCATGACCGAGAGCCAGCGCGAGAGCGAAAGCAGCGTCGGCATCGCCAACCAGGCCGGCGAACGCCTGGGCAGCGTGACCCAGCGCATCGGCGAGATCGACGGGATGAACCAGTCGGTGGCTACCGCGACTGAGGAGCAGACGGCTGTGGTCGAATCGATCAACGTCGACATCAACGAGATCAACACGCTGAACCAGGAAGGTGTGGAGAACCTGCAGGCAACCTTGCGTGCGTGCTCGGATCTGGAGCAGCAGGCGGCGCGATTGAAGCAACTGGTGGGTAGCTTCCGGATCTAAGATCAAGAGCCACCCCCTCACCCCAGCCCTCTCCCCCAAGGGGGCGAGGGGGGGGGGAAGGGAGTAGATCTTCAAGCTTTTCAAACCTGAGTTCGACTGGATGCTTCAGGTCGACGTATAGCGACAAAACACCTCGGTCAGTCCCCTCTCCCTCCGGGAGAGGGTTAGGGTGAGGGCTGGTTGTTGAGGTTGCCGAGAATCGTTCTAAAAACGCGAACCTGGCTCTTTCAAAAACGCCAACTCCTCCGCCGTAGACTCCCGTCCCAACACCGCATTGCGATGCGGAAACCTTCCAAACCGCGCAATCACTTTCCGATGCCGCTCGGCATAGTCCAGATTGTCGGCAAACACCGCCCGTTCGCTTTCCGGCTGCTCAGCCAGCAGATCGATAAAACGCGAAACGGCTTCGTTCTGCATCGCGAGGTTTTCGCAGTGTTCGAACACCAGATAAATGAATACCCGCTGAATCGGCTTCAGTTGCCGGTCGAAGTCCGCTGCAATGCCCTGCGCGACAAGTTTCTGCGCACGCAGATCACCCGAGAATGCTTTGGGCGTGTCGCGAAAGATCATGCGCGGCAGTTGATCAAGCAGAAGCACCAGCGCCAGCCAACCTTCGGGACGTTGCGTCCATTCGGTCAATTCGCCAGCGAGGGCCTGATCGACAAAGACCCCGAAACGCTCACGCGCTTCGAGGTCTTGACTGTCTTTCTTGCCGAACCACAACTTGCCCTTGTCAGCCGCAATCTCGTCCGGTGATTCGACATGTCCGAACCACCAATCGAGCAACGGCTGCCAGGGCGCGGTCATGGCTTATTCCTTGTGGTAAGCCGTGGCGCGGGCGACTTCTTCTTTCGAGCCGAGGAACACCGCTACGCGCTGGTGCAGGCCTTCCGGCTGAATGTCGAGGATGCGCTGGTGACCGTCGGTGGACGCGCCGCCGGCCTGTTCCACCAGGAACGACATCGGGTTGGCTTCGTACATCAGACGCAGTTTGCCGGGCTTGGATGGCTCACGGCTGTCGCGTGGGTACATGAACAGACCACCACGGGTCAGGATGCGGTGCACGTCGGCCACCATCGCCGCGACCCAGCGCATGTTGTAGTTCTTCTTCAGCGGACCTTCTTCGCCGGCCAGCAGTTCGCTGACGTAGCGTTGTACCGGGGCTTCCCAGTGGCGCTGGTTGGACATGTTGATCGCGAATTCCTGGGTGGTTTCAGGAATGGTGATGTCTTCGTGGGTCAGTACGAAGCTGCCCATTTCGCGGTCCAGGGTGAAGCCTTTGACGCCGTCGCCCAGGGTCAGCACCAGCATGGTCTGCGGGCCGTAGATCGCGTAACCGGCGGCAACCTGCTGGGTGCCTGGCTGCAGGAAGGCTTTTTCGTTCAGCGGCTCGTTCTGGCTCAGGTATTCGTTCGGGCAACGCAGTACCGAGAAGATGGTGCCGACCGGAGCGTTGATGTCGATGTTCGACGAGCCGTCCAGTGGGTCGAACACCAGCAGGTAGGCGCCTTTCGGGTATTTGCCCGGGATCTGGTAGGCATTGTCCATTTCTTCGGACGCCATGCCGGCCAGGTGACCGCCCCATTCGTTGGCTTCGAGCAGGATCTCGTTCGACAGCACGTCGAGCTTCTTCTGCACTTCGCCTTGGACGTTTTCAGTGCCCATGCTGCCCAGAACACCACCCAGGGCGCCTTTGGACACGGCGTGGCTGATCTCTTTGCAAGCACGCGCCACCACTTCGATCAGGAAGCGCAGATCGGCAGGAGTGTTATTGCTGCGGGTCTGCTCAATCAAATAGCGACTCAGGGTAACGCGGGACATGGACGGCTCCGGTGGAATGGGGGGCTAAAAACCCGCGCAGTTTACAGGGAGTCTGAAAACGTAGCGAGCGATGACGCCCGGTAACGTGCATTGGGGCGCAATTGCTTGTATCAGACGTGATCGGGTCGAGAGAGTTCAGGTACCGGATTGAGCGTAGTTCGAAACGGGACGGGTGGTGCGTGCGGATCCGCGACCGATCTGAAACTATTGGTGGTCGATCGGCCGCCTTCGCGAGCAAGCCCGCTCCCACAGTTGACCGAGTAGCCCTGCTGGACGCGATCAATGTGGGAGCGGGCTTGCTCGCGAATGGCGCGCAGCGCCAGCCATGCTCAGGAATTGGTCGGCGGCTTGCGCAACAGGCTCGCCGCCATCGCCCCGAGGAACACCACACTCACCAGCAACACCGCCCACAGGCCGATTTTCTTCCAGTTGGTCTCGGCTACTGCCGCCGTAGTCGCCGGCGCAGCCTGAGTGGCAACCACCTCACCCTGCACCGAGGCCTTGCCCAGCGCCGCGAGTTTTTCCGGTTTGAAATCCGGAATCAGCGTGCTCAGCGGCAGGTTCGCGGTTTTCACCGTCGGATTGCCCAGCGCCAGGCTGTAAGGCCCGTCACCCCGTGCGAGGAAAATCACCTGGGTCGCCCGCACCGCATACTTCAGGCTTGGTGCCTGCTCGCCCAGACCGCCGCCACGCTCATCCACGCTCAGTTTCAGCTGCTGCACAGTCTGCCCGTACAACTGCAATTCGTTTTGCACCACGTCCTGACCGTTCTGGGTCAGGCGATACAGCAAACCGTTGCTCAACGTCTGCCACGGCAGGCTGCTTTCGCGGCGGCCCGCGAGCGTCACCGGCGCCAGACTGTTCGGCTGTTTCAGCTCGACCTGCACCCGCTCGACATTCAGGCCCATCGGCAACTGCCAGGTGTACTCACCGGACTTGGTGCTGTTGCCCGCCAGCGCTTGCGACCAGACCAACGGCAGCGGCACGTTACGCGGATCGCTGCTTTTCAGTTGCGCCGACGTGAGGATGGGCGCCGAGGTTGGCGCATCCCACAGCAGGCGCAGATAGCGCGCCGATTGCCCCGGCAGCGTCACCTCATGCTGTTCGATGCGCTCGTCGGAAAAGGTCAGGCGCGCCACCTGCCCATCACCCCACGCCTGCCAATGCTGCAAGTCATCACTGGCCTCGATGCTGAAGCGCTGGAAGCCGTCACGCTCGCTGGTCCAGTCGAGAATCAACTGCTGCAGCGGCGCCTTGATCGCACTGGCATCAAGCAACCAGCCACGCAGCACTTCTTCACCGGCCTCCAATTGCGTCGACGGTTGCACTTCCACCAGTGTGCCGGTGGTGGTCGATTGCACGCGCACGTTCGGCGCACGCTCGCTGGCATCGGCGGCGTTGTACAAGGGGAACCACTTCACCTCATGCAACTGGCCGTCGTCGCGGGTCTGCGCCGATTCCCGGGCCAGCGCGTAGGCCTGCGGTTCGCCGGCGGCGTTGAACACGCGCAGATCACTGAGATCGGTTTGGCGTGCCTGCAATTGCGCGCTCAGTGGCAGGTCGAGGCGATACCACGGGCCGTTGCCACTCACCGCCAGCGGCACCTGCGTGGCGAAGTCCGCCGGTTTTTCCTGCGCGCCGGCAGCCATCACCACGCCCAACGCCAACCACCCCAGACTCAGCATGCGACTCAAGATGAAACTCCTTCGGTATCCGGCACGGGTTTGTCCGCCACCGGTTCGGCTTCGACACGTTTCGGTGGCAGCGGTGCGAAATAGCCCACCACCAGCAGCAACACGCCGACGCCGATAAACGAGACGATCCGGGCCAGTCCGCGACGGTTGCTCAATTCGACAAAAATCAGTTTGGCCACCACCAGCGCAATCAACGCCGCGCCGATCAGCCACACTTCGCGCCGGTGACGCAGGTGTCCGCCGATCATCAGCCCCAACGCCATCAAGGTCCAGACGATGGACAACCCGGCCTGCACCAGCATCGATTCGAGCAGCAGATCCAGCTCGAACGGAATGCCCGCCCAATGGTGCGCGGCGCGGGTCACCAACGCGGTACAGAAGGCGAATAGGGAGACCCCGGCGACCAGTTGCGTGGCGTACTCGGCGTAATCCTTGCGCAGGGCAAACTGCGTCACCGCATGACGCGACCACACGTACACCCCGAACAAGGCGAACAGCAGGCCCAATTCCAACGGGTTGATCAGCGGCACGTACGGCAGCGGTTCGGCGTTACCGTCGCTGACGCCGTTGGCCAGCCAGAACCACGCCAGCAACAGCACTGCCAGCGGCGCGGCGGCGTACAAACGATATTCCCGCGGGAATGCCGCCATCGGCCATGGCCAGCTGCGCGGAGCCGCCGCCAACAGCAGATACAGGCTCGGCAGGATCGCCCAGCCCAGCCAGCGCCACGCGTTGTATTGCTCGGACAACAGCAGCAGACCGTAGCGCAGCTCCAGCGCCAGTACGCCGATCAGCAGCCAGCAACCCAGCACGTGCGCCGTGCTCAAGGCGCGTGCCGGTAGCATCGGCGCCAGACGCCGCAGGCTGAAGAAATGCACGGCGAACACCAATACCCACGCCAGCCAACCGAAATTCGCCGCTGGGTGATAACGCGCATGCCACGCCGCCAGCAACACCAGCCCCGCCGCCGGGATCAGCAAGGTGCAGAGCAGGCCCAGCGCCGGCCATTTCAGGCGCAGCGCCAACAATGTCCACAGCGCCACACTCAGCGCGGCAATCAGCAGCAACAGCGTCGCCTGCAGATTCAGCGGCGCAAAACGCAGCACCTCACTGACCCACGCCAACGCCCACCAACCGGCGCTCCACACCAGCAGCACTTCGGACAGGCGTTGCAAACTCAGCGCATCGAAGGCCGAGGCATGATTGCCCAGTTGCAGACGCCAGGCACCGACCAGCGCGGCCAGCCCCAATACCAGCGGCGTCCAGAAACCGCCATGGGCCAACGGCCGCAGTCCTTCGCTGGACAGCGGCCCGAGCAACTCGGGGCCGGCCAACAAGAACGCCGCGCCACCGATCAACTGCAACAACAGCCCAAAGACAAAACTCACGCGCTGTTTGAGGTAGAGGCTCAGCCAGATGATCAACAGACCGCTCGCCGCCCACACCGCACTCGCGGTTTGCCACGGCAGCACGAACAGCACCGCCAGATTGATCACCACCAACCCCGCCAGCAACACCACCGACAACCCGCGCAGCAGCCGCACATCGCCGCGCACCATCTCGTCGCGCGCCGCCAGCAGCATCCCGCCGATCAACGCCACACCGATCACCGATGCGCTGAGCAAACCGCTCCACCCGGCGCTGAACACGGCCGCCGAATCCTCACCTGCACCTTGCAGGCGCAACAGGAACAACGCACCACCGAGCAACTGCACGGCGAACGCGGTGAACAGGAACGTGCGCGATTGCAGTCGCAGGCCGACAAACAGGGTTACCAGTCCGGCCAAGGCCCAACTGATCGCTGTCAGCTGAACAAAGAAAAACAACGGCGCCAGCAAATACAGGAACGTCAGGCCCAGCGCCGCCAGCACCGGCAAACCCTGGCGCTCCCATGGCGAAGCCTGTTCCGCCGTGGCTTTGCGCAATTGATGGAAACTGAACAGCAACGCAATGCCGAGCATCAATGCGCCCAACGGTGCGCCGTCGAGCAGGCTGCTTTCGCCAACCCGCAACTGACTGAGAAAGGCCAGCGCCGACCCCAGTTGCAGCAGCAGGGCAAACGCTCGGGCGAACGGCCGATGCTGACGCAGGCCGAGCCAGAAAATCCCCGCGCCCTCCACTGCCCACGCCGCCGAAGTCCAGCGCGCATCGAGGCCCAGCGGGATCGCCAGACTGGCGAAAATCACCCCCAGCGCCAGACAGGTTTCACCCAGCAACAAGGCGCGGCCGCCCATCAACACCCGGGCCAGGCCCATGTAGATCACGCCCAGTGCGAGTGCGCTGAACGCGGCGGCGAACTCCAGGTGCTGCACCAGCGCAAACTGCAAGCCGAAGCCCACGATCGACGGGCCGAACAGCATCGTGCCGTCGACGTAGTCGCCCTTGCGCGCCGACCAGTGCAGCAGCGCCTCGCGATCGCCGTCCGCCGGCGCATCGGGCATGTCGAGCAACTTGCGTCGGGCGAACAACAGGCCAATGCCCAGGTACATCAGGAAGAACAGAATCAGGAACGGCTCGGTGCTCCACAGCAGCTCGGGCGCATAGGAGCGCAGGCCCCAGGCGAAGCCGATACCGAACGTGCCGACGAACCCGATCAGGTTAAGCAGGCGCCAGGCCTTGAACCAGGCAATGGCGAGAATGCCGGCATTGAGCAATGCGAAATAGCTGAACAGCGCAACATGGTTGCCAGCCCCGGTCGAGGTCAGGATCGGCGCGGCGAAACCGCCGAGCGCAGCGGCCGCCGCCAGGCCCAGCGCATCCTGAGTGATGGCGAGAATCGCCGAGAACACCGTGACCGCCACCAGCAACCCCAGCGCGGCAGATGGATCAAGCAACGGATGCAGACGCATCGCCGCGAACACCGTCAGGTACAGCACCGCGATCCCGGTGCCCTGCAGAATCAGCGCATAACTGCTGTTGCGCGTACGCAGCCACCAGCCCAGTGCCAGCAAGGCCAACGCCGCTGCCGCAACACCGGCATAACGCAATTCGATTGGCACCACCATGCCCTCGGTGGCGTAGCGCAGCAGGAACGCCAGACCGAAAAACAGCAGCACCACGCCAACCCGCAGCACGGTGTTGCCACCGAACAGCCAGTTACGCGCAGCGCTGATGCCACGCTCGATCAGGTTCGGGCCACGAGGTTCGGCAGGCTGTGCCGGCGCTGTTGGCTCGTCGGTAACAGCATCCAGGCGCCAGACATCCGCCGGCAGCGGCTGGCTGGTTTCGCTGGCAACGGCAGAGATCGGTTCTAGTTCGGGCGGCAGTTCCCAGACCAGATCCGGCGTGGGGGAGGATGATTGTTCGGCGACGATGATCGGCTCAACGATGGCGTCCGGCATCGGCGCCACGCTCGGCGGTGTGGTGCGCACGCTGGCACCTTCAAGCAGAAACAGACGCTGCTCGACGGCTTGCAGGGCGACCTTGGCCTGTTCCAGTTGACGCTGTTGGTCGGTGGCCAGCGAGCCAAGCCGGGCGATCCGGAGCGTTTGCCCGATCGCCAGCCCGAGCAGTGCACCAAGCAGCGCGGCACTGAACGACTCATCGAGCAGCCAGCCGAGCAGCAGCCCGATCAACATGAACATCCATTGCATGGTCGATATCCCTAAGCGGCCCCGAGGCGGGGCAATCCCGACAGTTGCTTCAGTCTAGGCACAAACCCTTGTAGGAGTGAGCCTGCTCGCGATAGCGATTTGTCAGTCAACGAAGCTGTTGAATGTGACGGCGCTATCGCGAGCAGGCTCACTCCTACATTGGATCAGTGGTGACTGAACAGCCCGGTAACCGGCGCTCAGTATATCGATCCGGCCCAACAATCGTTGGGCCTTACGCACATTTGTTGCAGAAAATCACTCCAGTGCCTTCCAGATATCCGTGGCGTACTCGCGAATCGTCCGGTCGGACGAGAACCAGCCCATGCGCGCCGTGTTGAGCACTGCCGAGCGCCACCAGTTGTTGGAATCGTGCCAGTGCGCATCGACGCGTTTTTGCGCTTCCCAATAGGAATCGAAGTCGGCGCAGACCAGGAAGCGATCGTAGTCCACCAGCGAATCGATCAGCCCGGTGTAGCGCGACGTGTCATCCGGCGAGAACACACCACTGCGGATCGCTTGCAGCACGTCGCTCAAACGATGCGACGCGGCGATGTCCGGTGCGGCGCTGAACTCGTGGTTCTGTTTACGCGCCTCGACCTGCTGTGCGCTGAGGCCGAAGATGAACATGTGCTCGGCGCCGATGCGCTCGCACATTTCCACGTTGGCGCCGTCGAGGGTGCCGATGGTCAGCGCACCGTTGAGGCCGAACTTCATGTTACTGGTGCCCGAGGCTTCGAACCCGGCCGTGGAAATCTGCTCGGACAAGTCCGCCGCCGGAATGATGCTCTCCGCCAGGCTGACGTTGTAGTTGGGCAGGAACACCACTTTCAGCAAGCCGCGTACGGTCGGGTCGTTGTTCACCACCCGGGCGATGTCGTTGGTCAGTTTGATGATCAGTTTGGCCTGGTGATAACTGGCCGCCGCTTTACCGGCGAAGATTTTCACCCGAGGTACCCAGTCGACTTCAGGCTCGGCGCGGATTGCCTGATACAGCGCCACGGTGTGCATCAGGTTGAGCAACTGGCGCTTGTATTCGTGGATCCGTTTGACCTGCACGTCGAACATCGCCGCCGGATTGACCGCGATCCCCAACCGCTCGTGAATCAGATAGGCCAGGGCCTTTTTGCTGTGCAGGCGCTGTTCGGCGAAGGCTTTGCGGAAGGCGGGTTGCTCGGCGAACGGTTCGAGGTCGAGCAAGCGTTCTTCCGGGTTATCCAGCACCTCCGGGCCGAGGGAGTCGACCAGCATCGAGGTCAGCTCGGAGTTGGCCTGGAACAGCCAACGGCGGAAGGTGATGCCGTTGGTTTTGTTGTTGATCCGTTCCGGGTAGAGCTTGTGCAGTTCGGCGAATACTGTCTTGCGCATCAACTGCGTGTGCAGCCCGGACACGCCGTTGACGCTGTGCGAACCGAGGAACGCGAGGTTGCCCATGCGCACCCGGCGACCGTTGTCCTCTTCGATCAGCGACACCGCGCGCAGCACGTCGAAATCATGAATGCCCTTGGCGCGCAGCGAGTCGATGTGCTGCGCGTTGATCAGATAAATAATCTGCATGTGCCGCGGCAGCATGCGTTCCATCAAGCCGACCGGCCAGGTTTCCAGCGCCTCGGGCAACAGCGTGTGGTTGGTGTACGACAAGGTATCGACGGTGACTTGCCACGCCGCATCCCAGGCCACGTCGTAGACGTCGACCAGTTGCCGCATCAATTCAGCAACGGCAATCGAAGGGTGGGTGTCGTTGAGCTGGATCGCCGCGTGATCGCCCAAGGTCAGCACCGAGGTGTGCATGTTGCGATGGCGGCGCAGCAAATCCTGCAGAGAAGCGGCGACGAAGAAATACTCCTGACGCAGACGCAGCTCTTGCCCGGCTTCGGTGCTGTCGGCCGGATAGAGAACCCGGGAAATGCTTTCAGCCCGCGCGACTTCGGCGACGGCGCCCAAGTGGTCACCGGCGTTGAAGCGCTCCAGGTGCAGATCTTCCATGGCTCGGGCGCGCCACAGGCGCAGGGTGTTGACGCTCGCCCCGCGCCAGCCGACCACTGGCGTGTCATAGGCAATCGCCCGCACGGTTTCCGCAGGCGACCAGACCTGTTTGGTCTTGCCGCTGGCATCGGTCACGGTTTCGACGCTGCCGCCGAAGCCGATCGAGTACACCACTTCCGGACGTTCGAACTCCCACGGGTTGCCGAAGTCCAGCCAGTGCTCGGTCTGCTCCTGCTGCCAGCCATCGACGATGGCCTGCCGGAACAGCCCATGCTCGTAGCGAATGCCGTAGCCGTGCCCGGCGATGCCTAGGGTCGACATACTCTCCATGAAGCACGCCGCCAGACGTCCGAGGCCACCGTTGCCGAGTGCCGCGTCGGGTTCCAGCAGGCGAATCCGTTCCAGATCGACACCCAGTTCAGTCAGTGCCTCACGGGCGACGTCGAGCAGGCCGAGATTGCTCAGGCTGTCGTAGAGCAAACGACCGATGAGAAATTCCAGCGAGAGGTAATACACCCGTTTCTGGCCTTTGCGGTAGATCTGCCGGGTGTGGTCCATCCAGTGTTCGACCATGTGGTCGCGCGCCGCCAGGGCAATGGCTTCGAACCAGTCATGGTCGAAAGCGTGATCCGGGTCTTTACCCACTGCATAGGTGAGCTTGGTCAGGACGGCATCGCGGAATGCGGCCACCTCTGCTTCGCGAACTAGTGGTTCTTGAGTCATCGATAGGACCTCGAGCGAGCGGGGAATTGTCTGAGCCTAGACGGTCTGACCGACGGTAGAGGCGCTGGTTCGGCAGTTTTTCCGAAGTCGGTGAGATAGCCCGGCATTACCTTGGCGAGTGGGCTAATGAATGCAGGGGCCGTGCCGGACTGAATGACATTTGCGCGGCATTTGCAAAAATCTGGCGAAAGGTTGTTCAAAAATCCACCAGTCCCGGTATGATCGCGCGCCCTGATGCACACGCCTGGTAATTCCCGATGATGAAGCCCAACCTGATTGCCGCCGCCGAGATCGACCGTCTCGATACGTGGGCCAAATATTCGGCCCCGATGTGCGGCTCTTGTGTCTCCAGCTGCTGCACCCTGCCGGTCGAGGTCAAGATCAAGGACCTGGTACGTATCGGCGTGGTCGACGAGTTCGAGCTGGGCGATCCGCCGAAGAACATCGCCAAGCGCCTGCAAAAGGAAGGGCTGGTCGAACGCTTCAACCAGAAGTCGGGGATCTTTACTCTACAGCGCATGAGCAACAACGATTGCTACTACCTGGATCGTAAGAGCCGCCTGTGCACCATTTATGACAAACGCCCGGACACTTGCCGCAACCACCCGAAAATCGGCCCGCGGCCGGGGTATTGCGCGTACAAGCCGAAAGAAGTCGAGCGGGTGCAGAATTTCCGCGCGATTGAGAAGTTCTAAAAGCTTACCCTCTCCCCAGCCCTCTCCCGGAGGGAGAGGGGGCCGACCGAGGTGTCTGGCGCCATACATCGACCTGAAACACCCAGTCGATTATGGATTCGATAAAGCCCCACCAAATCGATTATGGATTCAGCAGAATTCTTGCAAGTCGGTGCATCTCACGAATATCCCCCATTCAGTCCCCTCTCCCTCCGGGAGAGGGCTAGGGTGAGGGGCTTTTGATCTTCAAGGCTCAATCGACATTTCCCCCAGACAAACAAAAACGCCCCCGGTCTCGCGACCGGGGGCGTTTTTTCAAGCTCGGGCTAAATTACGCCTTGGCTTTCTTGGCAGCGCGGGTACGCTCGCTTTCGTCCAGGATCTTCTTGCGAAGACGAATGGACTTAGGCGTGACTTCGCACAGCTCGTCTTCCTGGATGTATTCCAGAGCCTGTTCCAGAGTGAAGCGAACAGGTGGTACCAGAGCGATGGTTTCGTCTTTACCCGAAGCACGCATGTTGTCGAGCTTCTTGCCTTTGGTAGGGTTCACACCCAGGTCGTTGTCGCGGCTGTTCTGACCAACGATCTGACCGTTGTAGATCTCCTGGCCGTGTTCTACGAACAGCTTGCCACGAGCCTGCAGGGTTTCCAGCGAGTAGGTCAGTGCCTTGCCGGTTTCAACCGAAACCAGGACGCCGTTCTGACGGCCGGACATGTGGCCCGACTTCACTGGAGCGTAACGATCGAAGATCGAGGTCAGGATGCCAGCACCGTTGGTCAGGGTCAGGAACTGGTTACGGAAACCGATCAGACCGCGAGCAGGGATGTTGTATTCCAGACGAACACGGCCCTTGCCATCCGGCACCATGTTGCTCAGGTCGCCCTTACGCAGACCCATCTCTTCCATGACCTTGCCCTGCGATTCTTCAGGGATGTCGATGGTGACGTTTTCGAACGGTTCCTGCTTCACGCCGTCAACTTCACGGATGATCACTTCAGGACGGCCCAGGGCCAGCTCGAAGCCTTCGCGACGCATGGTTTCGATCAGTACCGAGAGGTGCAGCTCACCACGGCCGGAAACCTTGAACTTGTCAGCCGAGTCGCCTTCTTCAACGCGCAGTGCAACGTTGTACAGCAGCTCTTTGTCCAGACGATCCTTGATGTTACGGGAGGTCACGAACTTGCCTTCTTTACCGCAGAATGGCGAATCGTTTACCTGGAAGGTCATGGAAACGGTTGGCTCGTCAACGGTCAGCGGCTTCATCGCCTCGACGGTGTTGATGTCGCACAGGGTGTCGGAGATGAACAGCTCGTCGAAGCCGCTGATGCAGACGATGTCGCCGGCTGCTGCTTCTTCAACGTCAATGCGGTGCAGACCGTGGTGACCCATCAGCTTCAGGATACGACCGTTGCGGCGCTTGCCGTCGGCGCTGATCGCGACAACCGGGGTGTTCGGCTTGACGCGACCACGAGCGATACGGCCAACACCGATAACACCCAGGAAGCTGTTGTAGTCCAGAGCGGAGATCTGCATCTGGAACGGACCGTCACGGTCAACGGCCGGAGGCGGAACGTGGTCGACAACTGCCTGGTACAGCGCAGTCATGTCTTCGCCCATGGCGGTGTGATCCAGACCGGCGATGCCGTTCAGGGCCGAAGCGTAAACAACCTGGAAGTCCAGTTGTTCTTCGGTAGCACCGAGGTTGTCGAACAGGTCGAAGATCTGGTCCAGAACCCAGTCCGGACGCGCGCCTGGACGGTCAACCTTGTTGATGACCACGATTGGACGCAGGCCGGCTTCGAACGCCTTCTTGGTCACGAAACGGGTCTGCGGCATAGGGCCGTCTTGAGCGTCAACCAGCAGCAGAACGGAGTCAACCATCGACATTACGCGTTCTACTTCGCCGCCGAAGTCGGCGTGGCCCGGGGTGTCCACGATGTTGATGTGGTAGCCGTTCCAGTTGATGGCGGTGTTTTTCGCCAGAATGGTAATACCGCGCTCTTTTTCCTGGTCGTTGGAGTCCATCACGCGCTCGTCGTTGAGCTCGTTGCGCTCCAGAGTGCCGGATTGACGCAGGAGTTTGTCTACCAGGGTGGTCTTACCATGGTCAACGTGGGCAATGATGGCGATGTTACGTAGATTTTCGATCACTTGTGTATCTCGATCAGAGGATTCGGTTTGCTGACAAGTCTTGGCAGCGATTAACAGTAGTGTCCGGCATGGCCGTTACAGCTTGACGGCGGTGTCGGGGGGCCGGTGACGCAGGCCACAGGCAAACAGCCCCGGGCACTTAGCTCGGTCGATAAACGCGCACATTGGCATGCCCCTCACTGAGCAAATGGTGAGCATGCAGGCGACTCATCACGCCTTTGTCGCAATACAGCAGGTACTGGCGAGTCGGATCCAGCTCCTTGAAACGAGCGTTCACTGCGTAGAACGGCATCGTCTGTACTTCTATGCCGGCAAGTTCCAGCGGGTCATCCTCGGCCGCATCCGGGTGACGGATGTCGATGACGATCTGACCGGCCAGCGCTTCGCCGACTTCTTCGATCTGCAAGTCCTGGCCCAATTCGTCGATCACTCGATCGATCGGCACCAGTTTGGCGTTTTCGAGCGCACGCTCGAGAACCGCCATGTCGAATTCTTTCTCTTCGTGCTCAACACGGTGGCGCTTGGCGGCAGTCTTCGGATTGACCGAGATGACCCCGCAGTACTCCGGCATGTGCCGGGCGAAATCGGCGGTGCCGATCTCGTTGGCCGTGTCGATGATGTCCTGCTTGTGCGCAACGATCAGTGGGCGCAGGACCAGTTTGTCGGTCACGCAGTCGATCACCGACAGGTTCGGCAGCGTCTGGCTCGATACCTGGGAGATCGCTTCGCCGGTGACCAGCGCGTCGATGTGCAGCCGGTCGGCGATGGCCGACGATGCGCGCAACATCATACGCTTCAATACGACGCCCATATGACTGTTATCGACTTTGCCGAGAATTTCGCCCAACACTTCTTCGAACGGAACACTGACAAATAGCACGCGTTGCGAGCTGCCGTACTTCTTCCAGATGAAATGCGCGACTTCCATCACGCCCAATTCGTGGGCACGACCGCCCAGATTGAAGAAGCAGAAATGCGCCATCAGGCCGCGGCGCATGATCTGGTACGCGGCAACCGTCGAGTCAAAGCCGCCGGACATCAGTACCAGCGTCTGCTCCAGGGCGCCGAGCGGGTAACCGCCGATGCCGTTGTGCTGGCTGTGGATGACAAACAACCGTTGGTCGCGAACTTCGATGCGAACTTCGATTTCCGGGTCTTTGAGGTCGATTCCGGCCGCACCGCACTCACGACGCAGCTTGCTGCCAACGTATTTTTCGACGTCCATCGAGCTGAACGGATGCTTGCCGGCACGCTTGCAGCGCACCGAGAAAATCTTCCCGGCCAGTACATCGCCGTAGTGCTGTTTGCACTTCTCGGTGATGTCATCGAAGTCGCCCAGCGGGTATTCGTCGATCTGCAGAAAGTGCGCGACGCCGGGAGTACAAGTGAGGCGCTCGCCCATCTCTTTCAAGGCTTTGGGGTCGGTAACGCGGGTTTCCAGCTCGAGATTGTCCCACACACCGTTCACCACCACGGCCGGGTCCAGATCGCGGAGCACGGCGCGGATGTTCTTGGCCAGCTGGCGGATGAAACGCATCCGGACAGGGCGGCTTTTGATGGTGATCTCGGGGAAGACTTTTACGATTAGTTTCATGAAAACAGCGCGCGCAGGGCCAGCCGAAAAAGGGGGGCGCGGATTATAGCGGAAATTGCTCAAGGTTTAACCAGTTAATATGCAGAAGGTTTCACTTGCACCAAAACAGGTCATTTCTGATTTAAGGCGCTACATTAAGGGGCGAGATTTTCACCTTTATGGCGCTTTGCAGCGCTCAAAGCGTGAAATTGGGGCAAAAAACCCATGCTGGGGCACTGGCATGCAATTTGCTCCCTTGTGAGGCAGGTTGCCTTGGCAGAGTATCTGCGCCGGCATCACCCCTATTAAGGGCATCCACTACCAAGCCCTAAGCCACCCGGAGGACACTATGTCGAAGTCGGTTCAACTCATCAAAGATCATGACGTCAAGTGGATTGATCTGCGCTTCACGGACACCAAAGGCACTCAGCACCACGTGACCATGCCGGCTCGCGATGCGCTGGAAGACGACTTCTTCGAAGTCGGCAAGATGTTCGACGGTTCCTCCATCGCTGGCTGGAAAGGCATCGAAGCCTCCGACATGATCCTGCTGCCGGACGACGATACTGCCGTTCTCGATCCGTTCACCGAAGACGCAACCCTGATCCTGGTTTGCGACATCATCGAACCGTCGACCATGCAAGGTTACGATCGCGACCCGCGCGCCATCGCTCACCGCGCCGAGGAATACCTGAAGACCACCGGTATCGGTGACACCGTCTTCGCCGGTCCCGAGCCAGAATTCTTCATCTTCGACGAAGTGAAGTTCAAGTCCGACATCTCCGGCTCGATGTTCAAGATCTACTCCGAACAAGGCTCGTGGATGTCCGACCAGGACATCGAAGGCGGCAACAAAGGCCACCGTCCTGGCATCAAAGGCGGCTACTTCCCGGTTCCGCCGTTCGACCACGACCACGAAATCCGTACTGCCATGTGCAACGCACTGGAAGAGATGGGCCAGACCGTTGAAGTTCACCACCACGAAGTGGCGACTGCCGGTCAGAACGAAATCGGTGTCAAGTTCAACACCCTGGTGAAGAAAGCTGACGAAGTTCAGACTCTGAAATACGTTGTCCACAACGTTGCCGACGCTTACGGCCGCACTGCGACCTTCATGCCGAAGCCACTGTACGGCGACAACGGCTCGGGCATGCACGTACACATGTCCATCGCCAAAGACGGCAAGAACACCTTCGCTGGCGAAGGCTATGCCGGCCTGTCCGAAACCGCCCTGTACTTCATCGGCGGTATCATCAAGCACGGTAAGGCCCTGAACGGCTTCACCAACCCGGCTACCAACTCCTACAAGCGTCTGGTGCCAGGTTTCGAAGCGCCGGTAATGCTGGCCTACTCGGCCCGCAACCGTTCCGCCTCGATCCGTATTCCTTACGTCAACAGCCCACGCGGCCGTCGTATCGAAGCACGCTTCCCGGATCCGGCTGCCAACCCGTACCTGGCTTTCGCAGCACTGCTGATGGCCGGTCTGGACGGTATCCAGAACAAGATCCACCCAGGCGATGCCGCTGACAAAAACCTGTACGACCTGCCGCCTGAAGAGGCGAAAGAGATCCCACAAGTTTGCGGCAGCCTGAAAGAAGCCCTGGAAGAGCTGGACAAGGGCCGTGCGTTCCTGACCAAGGGCGGCGTGTTCTCCGACGACTTCATCGACGCTTACATCGCGCTGAAATCCGAAGAAGAAATCAAGGTCCGTACCTTCGTACACCCACTGGAATATGAGCTGTACTACAGCTGCTGATCCGGTAGCGCCGCGCTATGCGGCGTGACAATAAGAGGCCTCCTTCGGGAGGCCTTTTTATTGCCCACGATTTATGAAACTACTCAAAACCCCTGTGGGAGCGGGCTTGCTCGCGAAGGCGTCGTGTCAGCCACCATCACCTTCAACGACCGACCGCATTCGCGAGCAAGCCCACTCCCACACGGATTTTTGGCGTCTGAATGATCTCCGGATATGTCCCGGGTTGGGCCAACCGCCGCACCTGGCCTATGCTGCACCCCATCGCTTTCTTTCCCGGTCGATTTCATGGGTCGCACCTTTCTCTACATCCTGCTGCTGATCGCCCTGCCCGCCGCCGCGCAGATCTACAAGTACACCGATGCCAATGGCAACACGGTTTACAGCGATCACTCGCCGGACGGTGTTCAGGCGCAGCCGGTCGAGTTGCCGCCACTCAACCGCGTCGAGCCACAGGCACCGAGCGCGCCAGCGCCTTCAAGCACCGACACACGCCCCGCGGCACGCAGTGCCTACGAGGTGCTGGAGCTGACCGGCCTGCCCAGCGAAGAAGCGCTGCGCGCCAACAACGGCACCTTCACTGTCAACGTGCTGATCAAGCCGCGCCTGCAGGCGCCGCACCAATTAAGGCTGGTCCTGGACGACGCGCCTTACGGCCAGCCGAGCAACGTGCCGATCCTGCAATTGGTGAATGTCGATCGCGGCGAGCATCGTCTCGCGGTGCAGGTGATCGACGGCGAAGCGATCATCCAGCAGAGCCCGGCGGTGGTGTTCACCGTACAGCGGGTGCACAAGCCGTGAGAATTTTCTGGCTGATCCTGTGCCTGTTCGCCCTGCCCGTTTCGGCAGAGGTCTTCACCTATGTCGACGCGCAGGGCAATCGCGTCTACACCGACCAGCCGCGCGGCAACGCCAAGCGCGTGCCTATAGCCACCAGCAATCGCATGTCGGCCAACCCCACGGCTGCCGCACCGATCAGCGCTGTAAAAAAGGTCGCGGAACAACCACCGTTTCACTACGACATGCTGCGCATCCTGATCCCCGAGCCGGATGCGACCCTTCGCAGCAGCGCGGGCGAGGTGATCGTCAGTGTCACCAGCGAACCTGGCTTACAGCAGGGCCATCGCTATCGCCTGCTGCTGGACGGCCAGGCCACTGGCGAGCCGGGACTGAGTCCGGTATTCCCGCTGAGCAACATCGACCGCGGCAGTCACAACCTGTCGGTGGAAATCCTTGATGAGCAGGGTCGCACTGTCGAGCGCACCGCCAACCAGCCGTTCCACATGCTGCGCATCTCGCTGGCGCAGAAACGCCAGGTCAAACCCTGCGTCAGCGAGGACTACGGCGTGCGCCCGGAATGTCCGCTGAAAGACAAACCCGCCGAAGAAAAAAATCCCTTCCTGCGCTTCTTCTAACGCCATTCAGCTTTACGCACTATATTGGTGCAATGGGCTGCACCGTACCCAGATTCCAACCCATTTTGGTTCGAAACTTCCCGTTCGAGCTGGCACCCTGCCACTCAAACGAGCGTCAAACGCCTGTTTCACGGGTTGAACGCTTCTTTTCGGAGCCTTGGTTTGGTTTTTGCATTTTCCGTTTAACGACGCCTGCTTCTTGCGCACGCTCCGCCCCCAAAAGAGGCTCCGATGACTATTAGCGACGCAATCCACCGTTTGCTGCTCGACAACCTGACCACCGCCACCATCCTGCTCGACGCCGAACTGCGCCTCGAATACATGAACCCGGCGGCCGAGATGCTGCTGGCCATCAGCGGTCAGCGCAGCCATGGGCAGTTCATCAGCGAGTTGTTCACCGAGTCCACCGAGGCGCTCAACTCGCTGCGTCAGGCGGTCGAACAGGCACACCCTTTCACCAAGCGCGAAGCGATGCTCACTGCCCTCACCGGCCAGACCCTGACCGTGGACTATGCGGTGACACCGATCCTCAGCAACGGCGCGACCATGCTTCTGCTTGAGGTGCACCCGCGTGATCGCCTGCTGCGGATCACCAAGGAAGAGGCGCAACTGTCCAAGCAGGAAACCAGCAAAATGCTGGTGCGCGGCCTCGCCCACGAGATCAAGAACCCGCTCGGCGGCATCCGTGGCGCCGCGCAATTGCTGGCCCGCGAATTGCCGGAAGACAGCCTGCGCGACTACACCAACGTGATCATTGAAGAGGCCGACCGTCTGCGCAATCTGGTCGACCGCATGCTCGGCTCGAACAAGCTGCCGTCGCTGGCATTGTGCAACGTTCACGAAGTGCTCGAACGCGTCTGCCAACTGGTCGAAGCGGAAAGCCAGGGCTGCATCACCTTGGTGCGCGACTACGACCCGAGCATTCCCGACGTATTGATCGACCGCGAACAAATGATTCAGGCCGTACTGAACATCGTGCGCAACGCGATGCAGGCGATCAGCAGCCAGAACGAGCTGCGTCTGGGCCGCATCAGCCTGCGCACCCGGACCATGCGCCAGTTCACCATCGGCCACGTCCGTCATCGCCTGGTGACCAAGATCGAGATCATCGACAACGGCCCGGGGATCCCTGCAGAACTTCAGGAAACCATCTTCTTTCCCATGGTCAGCGGCCGCCCGGACGGTACCGGGCTGGGCCTGGCCATCACCCAGAACATCATCAGCCAGCACCAGGGCCTGATCGAGTGTGACAGCCACCCCGGCCACACCACGTTCTCGATCTTTCTGCCACTGGAACAAGGAGCCACATCGACATGAGCCGTAGTGAAACCGTGTGGATCGTCGATGACGACCGTTCTATCCGTTGGGTTCTGGAAAAGGCCTTGCAGCAGGAAGGCATGACCACGCAGAGCTTCGACAGCGCCGATGGCGTGATGAGTCGTCTGGCCCGTCAGCAGCCTGATGTGATCATTTCCGACATCCGCATGCCGGGCGCCAGTGGCCTCGACCTGCTGGCACGTATCCGCGAACAGCACCCACGGCTGCCAGTGATCATCATGACCGCGCACTCCGACCTCGACAGCGCCGTTGCGTCTTATCAGGGCGGCGCTTTCGAATACCTGCCGAAGCCGTTCGACGTCGACGAGGCGGTATCGCTGGTCAAGCGCGCCAATCAGCATGCGCAAGAGCAGCAAGGCCTGGAAGTGGTGCCGGCGCTGACCCGCACCCCGGAAATCATCGGCGAAGCGCCGGCGATGCAGGAGGTGTTTCGCGCCATCGGCCGCTTGAGCCACTCCAACATCACCGTGCTGATCAACGGCGAATCCGGTACCGGTAAAGAACTGGTGGCCCACGCCCTGCACCGCCACAGCCCGCGCGCGGCCTCGCCGTTCATCGCGCTGAACATGGCGGCGATCCCCAAGGACCTGATGGAATCTGAGCTGTTCGGCCACGAAAAAGGCGCATTCACCGGCGCGGCCAACCTGCGTCGCGGGCGCTTCGAGCAGGCTGACGGCGGCACGCTGTTCCTCGACGAAATCGGCGACATGCCGGCAGATACCCAGACCCGTTTGCTGCGGGTGCTGGCGGACGGCGAGTTCTATCGCGTCGGCGGCCATGTCCCGGTCAAGGTCGATGTGCGGATCATTGCCGCGACTCACCAGAATCTGGAAACCCTGGTGCATGCCGGGAAATTCCGTGAGGACTTGTTCCACCGCCTCAACGTGATCCGCATCCACATCCCGCGCCTGTCGGACCGTCGCGAAGACATTCCGACCCTGGCCAAGCACTTCCTCAGCCGCGCCGCGCAAGAACTGGCGGTGGAGCCGAAGCTGCTCAAGAGCGAGACCGAGGAATACCTGAAGAACCTGCCATGGCCGGGCAACGTGCGGCAGCTGGAGAACACCTGCCGCTGGATCACCGTGATGGCCTCCGGGCGCGAAGTGCACATCAGTGACCTGCCACCGGAACTGCTGAGCCTGCCGCAGGATTCGGCGCCAGTGACCAACTGGGAGCAGGCGCTGCGCCAGTGGGCCGATCAGGCGTTGGCCCGAGGCCAGTCGAGCCTGCTCGACAGCGCGGTGCCGGCGTTCGAGCGGATCATGATCGAGACCGCACTGAAGCACACGGCCGGTCGCCGGCGTGATGCGGCGGTATTGCTCGGCTGGGGGCGTAATACCCTGACGCGCAAGATCAAGGAATTGGGGATGAAAGTGGACGGTGGGGATGATGATGAGGGGGATGAGGGCTGATCAACCACGCCCTCTGTGAGAGTGGGCTTGCTCACGAAAGCGCTGTTCATGAAACGTATCAGTGACTGACGCGACGCCTTCGCGAGCAAGCCCGCTCCCACAGTGGTCCCGCCGTGCACCAACCTAATGCACTTTGACCCGTGATCGGGCATCGCAACCTGTGCAAAAACCATCCAGGCAAGACTGAAAAAACCGGCCAGTAAAAACTCGAAAGCCCCGATTTACGGGGCTTTGGTGCATTTGAGGGATTTTTCTGTTTCCAAATACTAAAACTGGCACGCCGCCTGCAATAACCCTCACAGGTGATTCGATTCACCACCCGTTTCGGGGACCTTGGTACAGGCAGGCCGGGGATTCCCCTCTTTACACCGGGTTCAAACCGCAACGCGGCGAACCCACCCTTTTGGGATCCTTGGTACAGGCAGGCCGGGGGTTCCCTCTTTACACCGGACCGACGCTCTCAGCGAAGTCCACCCCGTTTTGGGAACCCTGGTACAGGCAGGCCGGGGATTCCCGCTTTTATTGCTCCCGGAGATGGATCTCCAGCCGCCAGCGGTCATCGACCTTGCTCCCGGCCCACTCCCCTTGCAGCGGCCGCGCCGCCAGCACCGTCAGCAACAGCCCACCGTCACTCAAGCGCGTTCGCCAGTTCACGTCCTTGCCGTTGAGCTTCAGCTGACCCTTTTGCGCCTTGCCCTCTGCCTGAAACAACAGGGCCACGGTGCCATCGATGATTTCACCGTGC
Source organism: Pseudomonas fluorescens (assembly GCF_004683905.1). NCBI lineage: Bacteria > Pseudomonadati > Pseudomonadota > Gammaproteobacteria > Pseudomonadales > Pseudomonadaceae > Pseudomonas > Pseudomonas fluorescens. The sequence continues at coordinate 381,615 of NZ_CP038438.1, read as the reverse complement.
AGCTTCGGTTCGTTGCTGAACCACACCACCAGGCCGTCACCGGTCACGTCGACCTGCTGCAGCACACTGGGGTCCGGCGTGGTCAGGCGACCGATCATCAAGCCGACCATCACGCCGACAATCGCCAGCGAACCGATCACCCGCGGGAATAGTTTCGAACGCGGGTCGGCTTGCGGCGTAGAATGCGCGTCATCTTTACCTTCGGAGCCGTGCATGTTTCACGTCATCCTTTTTCAACCAGAAATTCCGCCGAACACCGGCAACGTTATCAGGCTGTGCGCCAACAGCGGCTGCCACCTGCATTTGATCGAACCGCTGGGTTTCGAGATGGACGACAAGCGCTTGCGCCGGGCCGGTCTCGACTACCACGAATATGCCACGTTGCAGCGCCACGCCGACCTCGCCAGTTGCCTGGAAAGCCTCGGCAACCCACGGCTGTTCGCGTTCACCACCAAGGGCTCGCGGCCGTTTCACGACGCCGCGTTCGTCCCGGGCGATGCGTTCATCTTCGGCCCGGAAAGCCGTGGCCTGCCGGCGGAAGTGCTCGACGCCCTGCCCGCCGAACAGCGCCTGCGCCTGCCGATGCGTGAAGGCTGCCGCAGCCTGAACCTGTCCAACACCGTGGCGGTGGCCGTGTACGAAGCGTGGCGGCAGAACGACTTCAAATAACACCGGATAACAAATGTGGGAGCGGGCTTGCTCGCGAAGGCGTCGGATCAGATGACATTGATGTCGCCTGACACTGCGCTTTCGCGAGCAAGCCCGCTCCCACATTGGACTTGCGTCGTCGCTCAGATACTTACTGAACGGTCGGCGTCTCGCCAGCTTCCTGCATGCGCTGCAGCTCTTGCGCGTACAGGGCGTCGAAATTCACCGGCGCCAGCATCAGGGCCGGGAACGAACCACGAGTCACCAGGCTGTCCAGGGTTTCGCGCGCGTACGGGAACAGGATGTTCGGGCAGAACGCACCCAGAGTGTGGCTCATCGAAGCCGCGTCGAGGTTCTTGATCAGGAAGATACCGGCCTGTTGCACTTCAGCGATGAAAGCCACTTCGTCGCCGTTTTTCACGGTCACGGACAGGGTCAGTACCACTTCGTAGAAATCACCTTCCAGTTCTTTCTGACGGGTGTTCAGGTCCAGGCCGACGGTCGGGTCCCACTGCTGGCGGAAGATCGCCGGGCTTTTCGGGGCTTCGAAGGACAGATCGCGTACGTAGATGCGCTGCAAGGAGAATTGCGGTGCGGTTTCTTCTTCGCTGGCTGCAGTGTTCTGTTGGTCAGTCATCTCAGATCCTTTCTGATCTTGGGTCTTTTAGGGAGTGCTGTACGTGGGTGCAGCCGTTCAGGCCTTGAGCAGCGCGTCGAGCTTGCCCGCGCGCTCCAGGGCATACAAATCATCACAACCGCCGATGTGCTTTTCGCCGATCCAGATCTGCGGCACGGACGTGCGTCCGGCCTTCTGGCTCATGGCAGCACGAATCTGCGGCTTGCCATCGACCTTGATCTCTTCGAAGGCCACACCTTTGTTCGCGAGCAATTGCTTGGCTCGCATGCAATAAGGGCAGTAGTCGCTGGAGTAGACGATGACTTCGCTCATATCACTTCACCAGCGGCAGGTTGTCGCCTTTCCAGCTGGAGATCCCGCCGGACAGCTTGGCGGCAGTGAAGCCGGACTTCATCAGCTCGCGAGCGTGGGTGCCAGCGGTCTGGCCCAGGGCGTCGACCAGAATGATGGTCTTGGCCTTGTGCTTTTCCAGCTCGCCGGTACGTGCAGCCAGCTTGTCTTGAGGAATGTTGATCGCGCCAACGATATGACCGGCGGCGTAATCTTTCGCCGGACGGATGTCCACCACCACGCCTGCGTCCTTGTTGACCAGTGCGGTCAGTTCGCCGGTGCTCAGGCTTCTACCGCCGCCCTGCATCGTGTGCGCCAGCAGCAGAGCCAGCAGTACGACGAAGATACCGACAAGAATGTAGTGGTTAGTGGCAAATTCAATCAGGTGAGCAACCATCGAAGGAGGTTCCAGGGCGTTAAAATGTCGGCCAGTATACACAGCCACTATGGTGGGCCAAACCCCGTCCGGCGGTGACGTGGTCGGAACTAAGCATTAAACTCGCCACTCCCTTTTCCATCGCCCTCTTCTTTATTAGCCACGAGTGGATTCCATGACTACCACGCCTAAACCTTTGGTCCTGATGATTCTCGACGGCTTCGGTCACAGTGACAGCCACGAATCCAATGCCGTGTATGCGGCGAAGAAGCCTGTGCTCGATCGTCTGTGGGCCACGGTGCCGAACGGCCTGATCTCGGGCAGCGGCATGGACGTTGGTCTGCCGGACGGCCAAATGGGCAACTCCGAAGTCGGCCACATGAACCTCGGCGCCGGGCGCGTGGTGTATCAGGACTTCACGCGCGTGACCAAAGCGATCCGCGACGGTGAGTTCTTCGACAACCCGACCATCTGCGCCGCCGTGGATAAAGCCGTGGCCGCCGGCAAAGCCGTGCATTTCATGGGTCTGCTGTCCGATGGCGGCGTGCACAGCCACCAGGATCACCTGATCGCCATGGCCGAACTGGCCTTCAAGCGCGGCGCCGAGAAAATCTACCTGCACGCCTTCCTCGACGGTCGCGACACGCCACCGAAAAGCGCCGCGTCCTCAATCGAACTGCTCGACGCGACCTTCCAGGCGCTCGGCAAGGGCCGCATCGCCAGCCTCATCGGTCGCTACTTCGCGATGGACCGTGACAACCGTTGGGACCGCGTATCTCAGGCCTACAACCTGATCGTTGACGGCAACGCCGAATTCAACGCCGCCACCGCTCAGGAAGGCCTCGACGCCGCCTACGCCCGTGGCGAGAGCGACGAATTCGTCAAAGCCACCACCATCGGCGAGCCGGTCAAGGTCGAAGACGGCGACGCCGTGGTGTTCATGAACTTCCGCGCCGACCGTGCCCGCGAACTGAGCCGCGTATTTGTCGAAGACGATTTCAAGGAATTCGAGCGCACGCGCCAGCCAAAAGTGCAGTACGTGGGCTTGACCCAATACGCCGCCAGCATCCCGGCCCCGGCGGCTTTCGCTCCGGGCAGCCTGGAAAACGTGCTTGGCGACTATTTGGCGAAAAACGGCAAGACCCAGCTACGCATCGCCGAAACCGAAAAATATGCGCACGTGACCTTCTTCTTCTCCGGCGGCCGCGAAGAGCCGTTCCCGGGTGAAGAGCGCATCCTCATCCCGTCGCCGAAAGTCGCCACCTACGACCTGCAACCGGAAATGAGCGCACCCGAGGTCACCGACCGCATCGTCGACGCCATCGAGCATCAGCGTTACGACGTGATCGTGGTCAACTACGCCAACGGCGACATGGTCGGCCACAGCGGCGTGTTCGACGCTGCGGTAAAAGCCGTGGAATGCCTGGACACCTGCGTCGGCCGTATCGTCGAAGCTCTGGAAAAGGTGGGTGGCGAAGCGCTGATCACCGCTGACCATGGCAACGTCGAAAAAATGGCCGATGAAGAAACCCACCAGGCGCACACCGCGCACACCACCGAGCCGGTGCCGTTCATTTATGTCGGCAAGCGTGACCTCAAGGTCCGTGAAGGCGGCGTACTGGCGGACGTCGCGCCGACCATGCTGATGCTGTTGGGTCTGGAGAAACCGGCGGAAATGACTGGTACCTCGATTCTGGTCTGAACGAATCCATAAAACGCCGCAAAACCCTGTAGGAGTGAGCCTGCTCGCGATAGCAATCTGACAGTCGACTACTCTGTTGAATGTGAGAACACCATCGCGAGCAGGCTCACTCCTACATTTGTCTATGGTGGCTTCAAAGATTATTTTCAGCTGTATCTCCAGCCAGTTATCACACAAGCCCAATTGGGCGTTTTTTTTGCAGCCTCGGGCGGGCATACTAGGCCGTCCATTACCCTGGTGCCGCCCGCCTCTATGCTCCGCGTCCTGATCGCCCTCGCTCTGACCTGCCTGCTCCAACCGGCCTTCGCTGACGAGCGCGCGCAAACCCAACAGCAGTTGGATGCCACGCGTCAGGACATTGCCGAGCTGAAAAAGCTGCTGGGCAAGCTGCAGGAAGAAAAATCCGGTGTGCAGAAAGAGCTCAAGGGCACCGAAACCGAGATGGGCAAGCTCGAGAAGCAGGTCGACGCCCTGCAGAAAGAGCTGAAGAAAAGCGAATCCGAGCTGCAGCGACTCGATGCGGAGAAAAAAAAACTCCAGAGCGCGCGCACTGAACAGCAGCGACTGATCGCCATCCAGGCCCGCGCGGCCTACCAGAATGGCCGTCAGGAATACCTCAAGCTGCTGCTCAACCAGCAGAATCCCGAGAAATTCGCCCGCACCCTCACCTATTACGATTACCTGAGCCAGGCCCGCCTGGAGCAGTTGAAGAACTTCAACGAAACCCTGCGCCAACTGGCCAATGTCGAAAAAGACATCGCCATGCAGCAGGCGCAATTGCTGGTGCAGAAAAGCAGCCTCGACAGCCAGCGCGACGAGCTGGAAAAAGTCCGCAAGGAACGCCAGCAAGTCCTCGCCAAGCTCAACGATGACGTGAAAGCCCGCGACCAGAAACTGGCCGCCCGCGAGCAGGATCAGGCAGACCTGTCTAAAGTCCTTAAAACCATTGAAGAAACCCTGGCCCGTCAGGCCCGTGAGGCAGAAGAAGCGCGGCAGAAAGCGCTGATCGCCCAGCAGGAAGCGGAAAAAAAGCGTTTGCGTGAGGCGCAGGCTGAAAACAGCGACGCCCCACGAAAAACCGTCAAATCAACCCCCGGCGCGCTGGTGTCCAGCAGCGGTGAGACCTTCGGTGGCCCTTTTGCTGCAACCCGGGGAAAACTTCCGTGGCCGGTTGATGGTCGATTGCTGGCACGCTTCGGCGAAAGCCGTGGCGACGATGCCCGCACCAAGTGGGATGGTGTGATGATCAGCGCCGCTGCCGGCAGCCAAGTGCATGCCGTGCATGGCGGGCGCGTGGTGTTCGCCGACTGGTTGCGTGGCGCCGGGCTGCTGGTGATCCTTGATCACGGCAATGGTTATCTGAGTCTTTACGGTCACAACCAGACACTGCTCAAGTCGGCCGGTGACGTGGTAAAAGCCGGTGAGTCGATCTCCACTGTGGGTAACAGTGGCGGTCAGGACACACCAGCGCTGTATTTCGCAATTCGTCAGCAGGGTCACCCGAGTGATCCGGCGCAATGGTGTCACGCGCAAGGATAAGCGCGTCGCCTAATTCAGGAGTTCGTTCGACATGCTGCATTTGTCCCGCCTTACCTCGCTGGCCCTGACGATCGCTCTGGTGATCGGCGCGCCTCTGGCGTTCGCCGCTCAACCGGCTCCGGCCGTCGCCCCGGCAGGCACTGCCGCGACCGCCAAGGCACCGTTGCCGCTGGAAGAGTTGCGCACCTTTGCCGAGGTCATGGACCGGATCAAGGCGGCGTATGTCGAGCCGGTGGATGACAAGACCCTGCTGGAAAACGCGATCAAGGGCATGCTCAGCAACCTCGATCCGCACTCCGCGTATCTCGGCCCTGAAGACTTCACCGAACTGCAGGAAAGCACCAGCGGCGAATTCGGCGGCCTGGGCATCGAAGTCGGCTCCGAAGACGGTTTCATCAAGGTCGTCTCGCCGATCGACGACACCCCGGCGTCGAAGGCTGGCATCCAGGCCGGTGACTTCATCGTCAAGATCAACGGTGCGCCCACTCGCGGCCAGACCATGACCGAAGCCGTGGACAAGATGCGCGGCAAGATCGGTCAGAAAATCACCCTGACCCTGGTGCGCGACGGTGGCACGCCGTTCGACGTGACCCTGGCCCGCGCCGTGATTCAGGTGAAGAGCGTCAAGGCGCAGCTGCTGGAGTCGGGCTACGGCTACATCCGCATCACCCAGTTCCAGGTCAAGACCGGCGAAGAGGTCTCCAAGGCCCTGGCCAAGCTGCGCAAGGACAACGGCAAGAAGCTCAACGGCATCATCCTCGACCTGCGCAACAACCCGGGCGGCGTGTTGCAGGCGGCAGTGGAAGTGGTCGACCACTTCATCAAGAAAGGCCTGATCGTCTACACCAAAGGCCGGATCGCCAACTCCGAACTGCGCTTCTCCGCCACCGGCAAGGACGAAAGCGAAGCGGTGCCGATGGTCGTGCTGATCAACGGTGGCAGCGCCTCCGCTTCGGAAATCGTCGCCGGCGCCCTGCAGGATCAGAAACGCGCGGTAGTCATGGGCACCACCAGTTTCGGCAAAGGCTCGGTGCAAACCGTGCTGCCGCTGAACAACGACCGCGCGCTGAAGATCACCACGGCACTGTACTTCACGCCGAACGGCCGCTCGATCCAGGCCCAGGGCATCGTCCCGGACATCGAAGTGCGCAAGGCCAAGATCACCAACGAAGCGGACGGCGATTACTTCAAGGAAGCCGACCTGCAAGGCCACCTGGGCAACGGCAACGGCGGCGCGGACAAGCCGACCGGTTCCGGCACCAAGGCCAAGGCCATGCCGCAGGATGACGATTACCAGTTGGCCCAGGCCCTGAGCCTGCTTAAGGGCTTGAGCATCACGTCCGGCCGTTGAGGATGTCTTTGCGTTTGCTCTTCGTCCTGCTGTGCTGTCTGGCGGGTGCTGCTCACGCAGACCCCGCCAGGACGCCACCGCCAAAAGCCTACCTGACGCTGATCATCGACGACCTGGGGCAGAACCTGCCCCGGGATCGCCGTGTGCTGGCCCTGCCCGGCCCGGTGACCACGGCGATCATGCCCGACACCCCGCACGCCACCGAATTCGCCCGCGAAGCCCATCGCGCCGGCAAGATCGTGATCCTGCACATGCCGATGGATCCGGCCACCGGTCCGTACGCCTGGCACCCCGAACTGCCGCTCGAAGAGCTGCAAAAGCGCCTCGACGCCGCGTTCAAAATGGTCCCTTACACCGCGGGCATCAACAACCACATGGGCAGTCGCATGACCGCCCAGCCGGTGGCGATGGCGTGGCTGATGGGTGAGTTGCAGCGTCGGCACAAGTTCTTCGTCGACAGCCGCACCAGCGCGCAGACCGTGGCGGCGCAGCAAGCACAGAAGATCGATCTGGCGAGTGTTTCGCGCGATGTGTTTCTCGATGACGAACGCACCGAAGCCGCCATTTTCAACCAGCTGCAGACGGCGATCAGCCTGGCCCGCAAGCAGGGCTCGGCAGTGATGATCGGCCACCCTTACCCGCAGACGCTGGCGGTGCTGGAACGTGAATTGCCGAAGCTCAAGGCGCAAGGCATCGAGTGGATCGATATCAAGCAGATGATCAGCGTGCGGAGTAACAAAGCGACAGCTGCACACGGGAAAAATGGAATTTATCGTTAAGCTATCAACTGATTAAATTCTCATAAGCCTCTACGTCCAAAATAAGCAGCAATAACTTATAGAACCGACTCAAACCTAACTGTCTTATTCTGCGCCAGTCTTGCACCCATATATTAGCCAAGGACTGGCCATGAACTTTAAATATATCCACCCAAGCTTTTTATTACTGACTGCCTTCTCACTTCCTGCCTGTTCCAGCCCTGTCGATTACGGCAAGGGCGCTGAAAACTTCTCACCGTCGCAACACCTGACTAACAAAGATGGCGAAAATAACCACTGGATGGGAATCGGTGAGTACAAAAGCCGCGAGCACGGCTCCTGCACCGCCTTCCTGATTGATACAAACAGCTCTCGACCGTCCGATTCCGCCTATGCACTGACCAGTGCGCACTGCGTGGGCAAGGAAAACGGGGTCATGCGAACAGATGCCCCTATCGAAGCCAGCATTACCTTCAACAACTTCATCGATACGACTGCTGCCTCAAGGGCTGTGCCTGTGAAGAAAGTAGCCTGGAGCAGTATTCAGGGTGTCGACCTGGCTCTGTTGGAGCTTGGGGTATCACAGGGCGAACTTCTGGCTCAGGGCATCACGCCCATGAAACTGGCCCGGCAGGCGCCGGCAGAAGATAGCGACATTCTGATTGTGCACAAACCCGTTGGCTCTCCATTACAAATGTCCGCCTGCACCCACATGCCCTCCCCGGCGATTTTCGAAAAGCCTTGGGTTTGGCGGCATACCGTCAGCAACCAATGCAAAGATATTGCTTCCGGAAGCTCGGGGAGTCCGGTCATCGCTCGAGCGACCAACGAGGTCTATGGCGTCCTTGGGACCTTGGCTCACCATCTGACGCCGCTGCCTGGATACGGTCAGATGCCGAGCGGCAGTTACGGCAGTCCCACCTCGGTTTTCAACAACTGCTTTATCGATGGCAAACTCAATACGGATCCGCAGGTGTGCGAATTATTTCCGGCAGCCTCTATCAGACTGCCTGCCCAACTGCCAACGCATGCAAAGATCAGCGTAAACGCTCAGGGCAACTACGTTTATCCAGAATGGAACTTTGAAATAACCGCCAGCACCCGGTTTATCCGGACCAAACGCACGTCGGACCCGGTCGAATGCGAAGTTCCGCAAGACTACAGCCAGCCAATCACCACCGGCACTGCGCCGACTCGATTAAATGTTCCGATGGGACCTGAAACCGGGCCTAGCAACCTTTGCATCATCGCCACAAACAGTACTGAGGACATATTACCCGCAGGCATTTATCGCAATGCCGTCACTGTTCCCACTTATCTGGTTGATGCGGGCCCGACGCCTGTTCCGACCATAGAGACTTCGTTTAACAAAGAGATAAACAGGGCGCTGATTCTGTGGCCGGAACGCAAGAACGAGGGTCTTGATCGATACGAGGTAAAAGGCGGCCTTGCTGAAAAAGTCAGTTGCGAAGACCCGCAGGGTTATAGGCATGTGACTTCCAATTGGCTACGCCCGCAAAGCAACTTCCCCCTCAAACTCTGCGTTTACGCTGTCGACCCCAACAATCAGCGCTCAGAATTGAAGGAATACATCCTGGAATGGGAAGCGCTCAAAAACAGCGCCCCCTGAGCTGATCAGTGACGTCGGCCTTGTGCTTCTGCATCAATAGGCAAAACAGGAGCGCAAGGCTGCCCATGGCAAGGAACGGTTTTTTTGGAAATAACTGGTCACGACGTCATACATAGTTACCGCCAGAGACCGGTTGCGATTACCGATAGTGAGACCTGCAACGGGTCGCGACTCCCTTGAGTCGCCGTTCAACTATCAGGAGTGACCATGACCATTCATGACCAGGCCGCAGCACCATCCAGGCAAATCGAGCCGATCCGACACGACAATCTGCTGATCCATTTCACCACGGAATTTCACCGGATCTGGGACAGCACCGGCTCGCGGGCTAAACCCGCAGCCTTCTGGCGCCCGACTCCGGCGCCGGATGTATTGCCGGGCTATTTCCCGCTCGGCGACGTGTTCGTCGCCGGGCACGACAACATTAACGGCAGCACCGTGGTAGCTGTGGTTTGTGAAGCCGATGCACCCAGTGCAGATCCGGCCAGAGGCCCGGCATTAAGGCGCCCGGAGGATTTCGAACTGATCTGGAAAGATTCCGGCTCAGGCTCGAAGAAAGACGGTGCCGTATGGCGACCGATCGCCCCGCAAGGCTATGTGGCCATGGGCGCGGTCTGCTCCAATGATCACGAAAAACCTTCACTCAACGCGGTTCGCTGTGTACGGGCCGATCTGGTGATCGCCTCGGACGTTGGCGAACTGATCTGGAATGACAAGGGCAGCGGTGCCAGACAGAGTTTCAGCGCCTGGAGCGTCACGCCGACGAATGCGCCGCCGGGAGAGATTCATTTCGCACCAGGCACCTTTGTTGGGGCAAGCAGTTTCAACCGGCCAGAGAGCAATGTCGGTGCCTATTCACTACGGATGCAGATCGCGCCACTGATCCAGTCATCGCCACAGCTGCCGATGCTCTTGGCAGCGGATGCCCCCGAAACCAAGGGAGCGGCCACCCTCGCCCAAGTCATCGAGCTGCCATGGTTCGTGGTCAAGGATGACTTGTCGCCAATTGATCAATTACGCACCACGCCGTTTTATCGCCTGGAAAGAACCGACCAGTACTATTTGGTTGGGAGCGGACACAACACAGGCGAGGAGGCACGGGCTTTCAAGTGGACTGCGCAGCGGCTGCAGAATCCGAAGACGCTGCGTCTGTTCACTCAACTTACTGCGATCAGTTTTGTGAGCCCGTGGGCAACGAAGGCAGACGCTCCTCCGTCACTCCCATTCTCGGCAAGACTGGACAGCCAGTTCACTCACAGCGAGACGTCAACCAGTGGCTGGCAGACTTCATTTGTTACCCATGTGATCGCGATGGCCGGCAAAGGCAAATTTGTCGCGGTTTATCAGTTGGAGAGTTTCTACGAGCTGCGTCGTGCTGACGGCTCGCAAGCGGGGATCAATCTGGCTTACACCCAGAACGATAACCTGAGTCTGCTGCAGTATCCGCCGCAAGAATGCACCCACCAGGCAACGGACAAGTCGTTGCCGACGGCTACAGATAGCGCCCCATGATCTCGTCGACAACCCCGTCCTTGCGCATCTGATCCAGCGCCGCCTGCAGCCTGGCGACCGTTGCGTCCGACACATCCTTGTTCAGCGCCAGATATAACTCGGCGCTGTTGAAGCGCAACACGGTCTTGAGTCCAGTGACCCCGTCCTGCCGCGCCAGATAACGCCCGGCAGGATCACCCGTGGCCCACAGGTCGATCTGGCCATTGACCAGTTTTTTCGCGTTGTCCTGATCGCGCAGAACGACCGTAGGCTTCAAGCCCTGCTTGGCCAGCGTCTCGGCAATCGCATCGCCCTTGTAGGCGCCGATCTTGTATTTGCGCGCATCGTTGAGGGTGTCGAGGGTGATTTTGCTGTCGGCCCTGGCCAACATGATCCAGTCGTCCGGACCGATCGGGCCGACCCATTTGAACAGGTTTTCGCGGTCCGGCAGGCGGGCCATCACGAAGGCGCCGTAACCGGGGTTTTCCAGCGCCAGTTTGTAGACGCGCTCCCATGGGAAGCGCAGCGTCAGGCTATAGGTGAGCCCGGCGCGCTTGAACATTTCGCGCACGATGTCGGCGGCAATGCCGTTGATGTTCTCGCCCTTGGCGAAATTCTTGCCGTCTTTCGCCATGTTGTAGGGCGGAAAGTTTTCGGTGAGGAGCACCAGATCGGTGTCGGGACTGTTTTCGGCCCGCGCCGTGTTGAGCAACAACACAGAGGCACTGGCGAGAACAAGAAGCAGGCGTTTGATCATGTCGGGCTACCGGAATCCATGGCGTGCCCAAGAGTGCCTTGGGTACGCCATGCTGTCCACTGGCCTGTACGGTTTAGCGCATCACGATGCCGCGTTTGGCCATGTACGCTTTCGCTTCCTGCACGGTGTATTCGCCGAAGTGGAAAATACTCGCCGCCAGTACCGCGCTGGCGTGGCCTTCGAGGATGCCGTCGGCCAGATGCTGCAGATTGCCGACGCCACCGGAAGCGATCACCGGAATGCCCAGCGCATCGCTGATCGCGCGGGTCACGCCGAGGTCGAAGCCGTTTTTCATGCCGTCCTGATCCATGCTGGTCAGCAGGATCTCGCCGGCACCCAGGCCTTCCATCTTCTTCGCCCACTCGACTGCATCGAGACCGGTCGGCTTGCGCCCGCCGTGGGTGAAGATTTCCCAGCGCGGGGTTTCGCCCGGGCCGGAGACTTTCTTCGCGTCGATGGCGACGACGATGCATTGCGAGCCGAAATGCTGCGCCGCTTCGCCAACAAACTCCGGATTGAACACCGCTGCGGTGTTGATCGAAACCTTGTCCGCACCGGCATTGAGCAGGTTGCGAATGTCCTGCACGGTGCGCACGCCGCCGCCGACGGTCAGCGGGATGAACACCTGGCTGGCCATGCGCTCGACGGTATGCAGTGTGGTGTCGCGACCATCGACGCTGGCGGTGATGTCGAGAAAGGTAATCTCGTCGGCACCCTGCTCGTCATAACGACGGGCGATTTCCACCGGGTCACCGGCATCGCGGATGTTCTCGAACTTCACACCTTTGACGACCCGGCCGTTGTCCACGTCCAGGCAAGGGATGATGCGTTTGGCCAGCGCCATGGTCAGTCCTCAGCCTTGGTACGCATCGCAGAAAGCTTGCGCTTCGGCGACGTCGAGGGTGCCTTCGTAGATCGCCCGGCCAGTGATTGCACCGATGATGCCCGGCGCCTTGGCGTCGAGCAGCGACTTGATGTCACCCAGATTGTGGATACCGCCGGACGCGATCACCGGGATCTTCGTCGCTGCCGCCAGTGCAGCGGTGAACGGTACGTTGCAGCCCTGCATCATGCCGTCTTTGGCGATGTCGGTATAAACGATCGACGATACACCGTCAGCTTCGAACTGCTTGGCCAGATCGATGACCTGCACGGTGCTGATTTCAGCCCAGCCGTCGGTGGCGACGAACCCGTCTTTGGCATCCAGGCCGACAATGATCTTGCCCGGGAACGCGCGGCAGGCTTCAGCGACGAACGCCGGATCTTTAACGGCTTTGGTGCCGATGATCACGTAGCTGACGCCCGCCTTGACGTAATGCTCGATGGTTTCCAGCGAGCGGATACCGCCACCGATCTGGATCGGCAGGTTCGGGTAGCGCTTGGCGATTGCGGTGACCACTTCGCCATTGACCGGCTGACCTTCGAATGCGCCGTTCAGATCGACCAGATGCAGACGACGGCAACCGCCCTCCACCCACTTGGCAGCCATGCTCACCGGGTCCTCGGAGAACACTGTGGAATCTTCCATGCGGCCCTGGCGCAGACGTACGCAGGCACCGTCTTTAAGATCGATAGCGGGAATAATCAGCATCTGGCAAACCTTCAAATTTGAATGTTCAGCTTGGCTCGGAAATCAGTTTTTCTCGAGCGCCCACAGGTCGCTTTCGATGCTTTCAAACCGCTCTTTGAGGTGGGTCTGCACATCGAAAATCGCCCTGTTGTAATAGTGCGGAGCAATTTCGCGGGTAAACAACTCAAGAATTTCCGCCGCCTCGAACGAACCCAGGTCAAGTTCGAACCGATCCTCCATGAACCGCTGGATCTTGCGGTTGGCCTCGTTCTCCTGTTCGGGAGTGAGGGTCAGGATCGGCGGTTTGGACTTCTTGGCAGCCATTTACCAGCGACCGTCCCACGCGGCGAAGTTCTGCAGCAATTGCAGGCCATGGGTATGGCTCTTCTCCGGGTGGAATTGCACGGCGAAACGCGAGCCTTCGGCCAGCGCTGCAGCGAAATCGACCCCGTAATGACCGCTCCCGACTACCTGCCGCGCATTGGCGGCAGCGATGTAGTAGCTGTGCACGAAGTAGAAACGCGCCATGTCCGGAATGTCGTGCCACAGCGGGTGGCTGACCTTCTGCTGCACTTCGTTCCAGCCCATGTGCGGGACTTTCAGGTGCTCGCCGTCTTCATGCAGGTCTTTGCCGAAGAACTTCACGGCGCCCGGGAACAGGCCGATGCAGTCGACGCCGTCGTTCTCTTCGCTGCTGTCGAGCAAGGCTTGCATGCCGACACAGATGCCGAGGAACGGACGATCCTGACTGACTTCACGCACCAGCGCGTCGAAACCGAGGCGACGGATCTCCGCCATGCAATCGCGGATCGCACCAACGCCCGGGAATACCACACGGTCGGCTTCGCGGATCACGTCGGCATCGCTGGTGATCAGCACCTTGCCGGCACCGACGTGCTCGAGGGCCTTGGCCACCGAGTGCAGGTTGCCCATGCCGTAGTCGATAACTGCAACCGTCTGCATTACAGGACGCCTTTGGTCGATGGCATTTGCCCGGCCATGCGCTCGTCCAGCTCGACGGCCATGCGCAGGGCGCGGCCGAAAGCCTTGAACACGGTTTCGATCTGGTGGTGGGTGTTGGTGCCGCGCAGGTTGTCGATGTGCAGGCTGACCAGTGCGTGGTTGACGAAGCCCTGGAAGAATTCCTGGAACAGGTCGACGTCGAAGCCGCCCACGGTGGCGCGGGTGTAGGGCACGTGCATCTGCAGGCCTGGACGGCCGGAGAAGTCGATCACCACACGCGACAGCGCTTCATCGAGCGGCACGTAAGCATGACCGTAGCGACGGATGCCTTTCTTGTCGCCGATGGCTTTGGCGAAGGCCTGGCCGAGGGTGATACCGACGTCTTCCACGGTATGGTGGTCGTCGATATGCAGATCGCCCTTGCATTCAATATCCAGGTCGATCAACCCGTGACGGGCGATCTGATCCAGCATGTGCTCAAGAAAAGGAACGCCGATATCGAATCGGGCCTTTCCGGTGCCATCAAGGTTGATCGAGGCTTTGATCTGGGTTTCCAGAGTGTCGCGCTCGACAGACGCCTTACGTTCGGCCATCACCAGCTCCGCAAAATCATTGGGCGAAAAAGGCAGCCATTATAGGCACGCGGGGCCGAAACAGAAACACGCGACGTGAGATGGCTGACGGATAGAACGCCCGGCTGTCGCGGGTAGACATGTCCATACAAGCCATTACAGGCACCCCAAAACAACTGTAGGAGTGAGCCTGCTCGCGATGAGGACCTCACAGTCAACATTTCTGTCGACTGTCAGACCGCTATCGCGAGCAGGGCTCACTCCTACAGGGGTATTACGTTTTTACTTAGTGAAACAGTACCGCCGTCTTCTGCAGGGTCACCCACACGCCCCACGCCAACGGAATACCCACCACCAGCCACGCGGCGATTGCCAGTGGCTTGCTGCCCGGTGCGGCTTTCCACTCCAGCACGGTGCTCGCATCAGCACCTTTGTCGTGACCCAGTGCCTGTTCGGCAGCCAGCTCAGCGTCGGTCATGAAGTACTTGTCGGCCACCGGACGCACCAGCAGGTTGCACAGGAAACCCAGCACCAGCAGGCCCGCGAGGATGTACAGGGTGATGTCGTAAGCGGCCGCGCGTTCCACGCCGATGCTCAATTGATACTCACGCAGGTAGTTCACCAGCACCGGACCGAGCACGCCGGCGGCCGCCCAGGCAGTCAGCAGGCGACCGTGGATCGCACCGACCATTTGCGTGCCGAACAGGTCCGCCAGATACGCCGGAACGGTCGCAAAACCACCGCCGTACATCGACAGGATGATGCAGAACGCCGCCACGAACAGCGCTACGTTGCCCAGATGGCCCATGTTCGGGATCAGTGCGTACAGGGCAAAACCGAGGGCGAAGAACACGAAATAGGTGTTTTTGCGACCCAGGTAGTCCGAGAACGAGGCCCAGAAGAAGCGGCCTCCGATGTTGAACAGGCTCAGCAGACCGGTGAAGCCGGCAGCAATCGCGGCGATCGAAGCCAGTTGCCCGGCGTCCAGTTGACCGAACGGCACGTCGACGCCCAGCAGCTTGCCGCCGAACACTTCCTGCAGCAGTGGCGAAGCCATGCCGAGGATGCCGATACCGGCCGATACGTTCAGGCACAGCACCAGCCACACCAGACGGAACTGCGGGGTTTTCCACGCCACATTCACGTGCACGTGACGGTGAGTGATCATTGCGTTCGAGGCTTTCTTCGCCGGAGCGGTCCAGCCTTCAGGCTTCCAGCCGGTTGGCGGCACGCGGTAGGCCAGGGCGCCACCGATCATGAACACGAAGTAGATCGCCGCCATGGCCACGAAGCTCTGCCAGACGCCGACACCGGCAGGCGAAGCGAAGTGGCTCATCAGCGCAGTCGCCAACGGTGCACCGACCATCGCGCCGCCACCGAAACCCATGATCGCCATGCCGGTCGCCATGCCGCGCTTGTCCGGGAACCACTTGATCAGGGTCGAGACCGGCGAAATGTAGCCCAGGCCCAGACCGATACCGCCGATCACCCCGGAGCCGATCCACATCAGCCAGATCTGGTGGGTGTAGATACCCAGTGCAGAGATCAGCAGACCGCCGCACCAGCACAGTGCCGATACCACACCGGCCTTGCGTGGCCCGGCGTGTTCCAGCCAGCCACCCCAGATCGCTGCCGAGCAGCCGAGGAAGATGAAGAACAGGGTGTAGATCCAGCCGAGCATGGAGATCGGCCAGTCGCATTGCGAAGAGAAGACCTGAGCGATGAAGCTCATGTCCGGTGCGCAAGCCACCGGAGCCGTGACGCCCAGCGCCTTGGACAACGGCAACCAGAACACCGAGAAACCGTAGGCCATGCCGATGCACAGGTGGATGGCCAGAGCGGCCGGTGGAACCAGCCAGCGGTTGAAACCGGGCTTGGCGATGATGCGTTCCTTGGACAGGAACGCAGGCTGGTCGGCGCGAAGGCCGTCCGCCGTGATGCTCGTGCTCATTGTGTATCCCCCAATTATTAGTATGGTTCGCCAGCCACTGCTCACCCTCGGCCTTTATGCACGCAGGCATGACCGTTTTTTCGGGTGAAGCTCCTTGAAGGCGCGACGTTAAGTCGCAGAAGGACGGACGAACCGGCGAAGGTTACCATTTGCACGTGACAGAAAAACCAAACTGATATCACCTTTTTCATGTCATCTGATCTCGCCCCCTCAGGAAAAAGCCATGCCGATCGCTGTCCAAGCGTTGAACGATGCCAGTTACCAGGATCAACAGGACCTGCAAAAAATCTATCGTGACGCTCCACAATGGCTGTTCGCACCGTATTCCGGGGACGCTCAACTGATCGAAAACAGCCTGGCTGACGGCTCTTTGATTGCAGGACGTTTCAACGATCGCCTGCTCGGTGCAGCACGCCTGACAAGGCACGACAAGGTTTGGTACTTGTCACATTTGTGTGTACGAAAAGTCACCCGGCGCCGTGGGGTAGCCGAGAGACTGGTGAACCAAGCACAGAAAATGGCGTCGCAAGCGGGTGCCCAACTGCGCCTGCTGGCACCGGCCGGACACCTTGAAATCCAGGCGCTGGCCGCCAAATTGCAATTGCCGCTGGACGTGATCGCGACATGACAGCGCCCCGAACCGGGCGGATGCAGCGCTATACTCCCCGGCTAATTTACGAATTCGACTAACTACAAGGACTCGCCCATGAAAGCGTTCGGCAAAATCCTGGGTCTGGTACTTCTCGGGCTGTTGCTGATCATTGTGGCGGCGGGCTTCGCCCTGACCCACCTGTTTGATCCCAACGACTACAAAGACGAGATCCGCCAGATAGCCCGCGACAAGGCCCACATCGAGCTGACGCTCAATGGCGATATCGGCTGGAGCCTGTTCCCGTGGCTCGGCCTGGAACTGCATGAGGCCAGCATCGCCACCCTGATCAACCCGACCGAACCGTATGCCGACCTGCAGATGCTCGGCCTGTCCGTGCGCGTGCTGCCGCTGTTGCGCCGCGAAGTGCAGATGAGCGATGTGCGCGTCGAAGGCCTGAACCTGCGCCTGAAACGCGACAAAAACGGCCACGGCAACTGGGAAGACATCGGCAAGCTGCCACCTCCCGCCACGCCTGCCGGCAGCCCGACGCCTGCCAGCCCGCCTGTTGCAGAGGCCGCCCAGCCGGAAAAACCGCCGCAGCCGATCCGCCTCGACATCGACAGCCTGACAGTCAACAACGCCCGCGTTGAATACAACGACGAGCAGACCGGCAAGCAGTACAGCGCCGAAAGCATCCAGCTGAGCACCGGTGCAGTACACGACTCGACCAACATTCCGCTGAAAGCCACGGCGTTCCTCAGCACCAATCAGCCTGTGCTGCGGGTGCGCACCGAGCTCAACGGCGAGCTGCGCATCGAACGCGCCCTGCAACGTTACAAGTTCGAAGACATGAAACTGTCCGGCGAACTGACCGGCGACCCACTACAGGGCAAGGCCATGACCTTCTCCGCCCAAGGCCAGATTTCCCTGGACAAGGCAGCGAACGTCGCCGAATGGACCGGGATCAAGATCTCCGCCAACCAGTTGCGTGCCCTCGGTGAGCTGAAAGCCAACGACCTCGACAAGACCCCGCAGATCACTGGCGGAATCTCGATCGCCCAGTTCGATCTGGCGAAATTTGTCGACAGCATCGGCCAGACGTTGCCAGCCATGGCGCCCGGCAGCCTGAGCAAGGTCGAACTGGTCAGCCGCGTGGCCGCCACGCCAACCAGCGTGGCCTTCGACAACATCAACCTGAAACTCGACGACAGCAGCTTCAGCGGGCGCATTGCCGTGGAAGATTTCGCCAAGCAGTCGCTGCGCGCGATCCTCAAGGCTGACACGTTCGACGTCGACCGCTACCTGCCGCCGAAATCGGAAAAAGCCAAAAACGCCACGCAAGTGCGTCAGGCCGAAGTCGCCAGCACCGAAGCCGATGCCATGGCCGGCGCCGGCAGCACACCGTTGCCGGACAAACCAAGCAAAAGCGCCTGGAGCACCGAGCGTCTGCTGCCGGTCGAGCGTCTGGCCAAACTCGACGTCGATGCCGACCTGACCTTCGGCCAGCTGACCCTCGACAAACTGCCGATCCAGAACGCCGCGCTCAAAGCCACTGGCCAGGGCGGCCTGCTGACTCTGGAAAACCTGCGCGGCGGCCTGTACAACGGCGATTTCGAAGCCAAGGGCACCCTCGACGTACGCCCGAGTGCGCCGGTGCTGAACCTGCAAACCAGGATCAACCGCGTACCGGCCGAGAAAATCCTCGAAAGCCAAGGCAAGAATCCGCCGGTCAAAGGCCTGGTCACACTGACCAGCAGCCTCACCGGCAGCGGCAACAGCCAGCAGGCGCTGATCGAAACCCTCAACGGCAACGCCAGTTTCGTGATCAACAACGGTGTGCTGCTCAACGCCAACCTTGAACAGCAACTGTGCAAAGGCATCGCCACCCTCAACCGCAAAACCCTCAGCGGCGAGCCACGAGGCAAGGACACGCCGTTCCAGGAACTCAAGGGCAACCTGACCTTCCGCAACGGTATCGCCAGCAATCCAGACCTGAAAGTGCGCATCCCCGGCATGACCGTCAACGGTGACGGCGACATCGACCTGCGGGTGCTGGGCATGGATTACCGCGTCGGCATCATCGTCGAAGGCGACACCAGCGCCATGCCGGATCCGGCCTGTCAGGTCGGCGAGAAATTCGTCGGCATCGAGTGGCCGCTGCGCTGCCGCGGCCCATTGGAACTGGGCGCCAAGGCCTGCCGTGTGGATAACGAACGTCTCGGCCAGGTCGCGACCAAAATGGCCGGTGACAAACTCAGCGAGAAGATCGATGAAAAACTTGGCGACAAGGTCAGCCCGGAATTGAAAAACGCATTGAAGGGGCTGTTCAAGCGATGACAGCGGAGCAGTTTTCCACGGCGGTGCTGGAATGGTTCGACCGCCACGGCCGCCACGATTTGCCTTGGCAGCAAGACATCAATCCGTATCGGGTGTGGGTGTCGGAGATCATGTTGCAGCAGACCCAGGTCAGCACCGTGCTCAATTACTTCGACCGCTTCATGGCCGCGCTGCCAACGGTGCAAGCGCTGGCCGAAGCGCCGGAGGACGAAGTGCTGCACCTGTGGACCGGGCTCGGTTACTACACCCGCGCGCGCAATCTGCAAAAAACCGCGAAGATCGTCGTCAGCCAGTACGCCGGCGAATTTCCGCGGGACGTCGAAAAGCTGACGGATCTGCCGGGGATCGGCCTGTCCACCGCCGGCGCCATCGCCAGCATCAGCATGGGCCTGCGCGCGCCGATCCTCGATGGCAACGTCAAACGCGTTCTGGCGCGTTTTACCGCGCAGGAGGGTTACCCGGGGGAACCGAAGGTCGCCAAACAGCTGTGGGCCAACGCAGAGCGTTTCACGCCGCACGATCGGGTCAACGCCTACACCCAGGCGATGATGGATCTCGGCGCCACGCTGTGTACGCGCAGCAAACCGAGCTGCCTGCTGTGCCCGCTGGAAAAGGGCTGCGAGGCGCACATGCTCGGGCTGGAGACACGCTACCCGATCCCCAAACCGCGCAAGGCCATCCCGCAGAAACGCACGCTGATGCCGATGCTCGCCAACGAAGAAGGCGCGATTCTGCTTTATCGCCGCCCGTCCTCGGGATTGTGGGGCGGCTTATGGAGCCTGCCGGAACTCGACGACCTCGACGACCTGCAACATCTGGCCGCCCAGCACTCGCTGACCATGGGCGAGCAGCAGGCGCTGCCAAGCCTCGTTCACACCTTCAGCCATTTCCAGCTGTCCATCGAACCCTGGCTGGTTCAGGTACAGGAAGCCAGCCATCACGTGGCCGAGGCCGACTGGCTCTGGTATAACCTCGCCACCCCGCCGCGCCTGGGCCTTGCCGCCCCGGTCAAAACCTTGCTCGAACGCGCGGCCGCCGTATTGAACGCAGGAGAGTCGTCATGACCCGCACCATCATGTGCCGCAAGTACAAAGAAGAACTGCCCGCGCTGGAACGCGCTCCTTTCCCGGGCGCCAAAGGTCAGGATATTTTTGACCACGTCTCGGCCAAAGCCTGGGCTGACTGGCAGAAACACCAGACCCTGCTGATCAACGAAAAGCGCCTGAACATGATGAACGCCGAAGACCGCAAATATCTGCAGGGCGAAATGGACAAGTACTTCTCCGGCGAGGATTACGCCAAGGCGGAAGGCTACGTTCCGCCTGCGGAGTAAACCCGCAAAATCGGGGGGCGGATCGTAAGCGACGGAATTAATTTAAGAAATTTTAAAAAAGTCGTTGACGTAAATCCGAAAAACCCTTTTAATGCGCCCCGTTGCCCAGATAGCTCAGTCGGTAGAGCAGGGGATTGAAAATCCCCGTGTCGGCGGTTCGATTCCGTCTCTGGGCACCAAATACCGAAAACCCTGAATCGCAAGATTCAGGGTTTTTTTTATGCCTGCGATTTGATCAAGCACGCCGCCCGCCTCTGCGAAGCACCGAACCGTCCCTGCGCTCCATATCAAAAATCTCCCCTTTCCTGAATTCTTTCAAAACTGCCAGAACGCTCCGTAGGCCCTAGCGGAAATGGACGACATACGCTCGCCCACGGTTTGGGCAGAATTGGACTCAGAGCTGCCGCGTAGCCCGAAGCAGATGCATAACAGGGATGTAACAGATGATTAGCAAGATCAAAGCCCAATCCACTGATTCATGCATTGGGCAAGAATCCAGAACCTTCACCTTCAATTGCCGGCAATCGGCATTGCTTCATCAACTCTCTATGGAAATCGCAGCCATCGGTGGACCGCAGGCTCCTGGTGCCAATTTCCTGACCTCTGCCGCGGCCAAAGAATTGAAGCCTTCCTTTTCGCAAGACCAATGTGCATTGCTCGAGGCGTATTCCGACAGCCTGTTCTCGGTGTTGATATTCGAAGGCCTCAAGACTATCAACACTTCCAGCCCTCCAGATGAACTCCCTGATCTAGCCACTCTGGAAACTCGTCCAGATGTTCTTTGTCTGGCTTCACGCAATCAGATTTTGTTGAAGCTGGTGGACAATGACGCGTTCGCTTACGACCTAGACAACGATGGGAAATTGGTACGGCTGGTGGCCAACTTCAAGGGAGGCGGCCTCACAAAGATCAAGGCGGAGCCAGAATCCAGAGAATTGAGTTCACACTCAGGCCTGGCGCTTGGCCCGCACACTGAAGCACCTTACTGGTGTGCCGTAGATGCAAAGGACGGGCATTCACCCTCCCCGTCTTCGCTAATACTTTCTGCGCTGTGGAACCCCACCCTTGAACCTACACGGGTCATCCCGCTCCCACCTATCCTCGAAAGAATTGGCGTCATCAACTGTCTGGCGCTGACCACTGAAAACTTCCAGTTCACTCGCAGCGACTCCTTTGTCAGTGGCAAAGGTGCAAACGGTCGTGACGTGTCGATTCTGGCTTTCGACGACAAAGTCGGGTTCTCGGCCCGATTCAACTCTTACCGCTTCTCGGTGAACAGTAATGTGTCGAAGTTTGTGAAAACGGCTTACTCCGCTCTTTGCCAACGCGTAGAGGAATCGACTCCGGCGGAGTACGCGCTGACTCAGGAATCAGCCATGGTCATCAATAACACCCGGGCACTGCACTGTCGCGATGTGATTAAAGACAACAGAAGAGTGCTGGTGCGTATTTTCGGACTCTCAAAATTCTCCACCCCGATTGTCATTTCAGAAGATCCATTACTAGTGCAGGGCTGATCTCCGCACTTCGGGTACGGAGCTTCTCGCAAGCAGAAAATTGATTGGTAACCATTAAAGAGGTAATGCAATGTCTTGGGACATCATCGGCATGCTGGCGCTCGTCGCATTTTGTGCCGGTTTTTTTGATGCGATTGCCGGTGGTGGAGGACTGATCACCTTGCCTGCATTGTTTCTGGCCGGTGTAGATCCGATCAGCGCGATTGCAACCAACAAGTTTCAGGCAGCATCAGCAACCATTTCGGCGACAGTGACTTTTGCTCGCAAAGGGTTGATCGAATGGCGTGAAGGACGCTTCCTGGTTGTCTGCGGATTTATTGGTGGAGCCAGCGGCGCCTTGCTGGTCAGTTCAATCGATAAACGATATCTGGAAGCTTGCGTGCCTGTAATGCTGATTCTGGTGGCGATCTATTTTGCGCTATCGCCGAAACTGGCCAATGAAGATCGGCGCAAGAGAATCGGAATTCTGCTTTTCTCTTTTACTGTCGCGCCGATCCTCGGTTTTTACGACGGAATATTCGGTCCCGGGGTGGGATCATTCTTTATCGTTGGGTTTGTACTGCTCTGCGGCCTGGGCATGATGCGGGCCATGAGTTTTACCAAACTTGCCAACGCCTCATGCAATCTCGGCTCGCTCTCTGTCTTCATCACCAAGGGCGTGATTATCTGGCCAGTAGCTTTAGCGATGGCGCTGGCTGCCTTCATCGGCGCACAGTTGGGCGCTCGTGCCGCTGTTCGGGTCGGGCCGAAGTTGATCAAACCGATGTTGATCGTGGTTTGCTGCGCCTTGGCCATCAAACTTCTGAGCGTAGAGAACAATCCATTGCGCATTGCCATAGCTCATACATTCGCTTCACTCTAAACGCTGCTTATCGATGCATTTATTCCTGATGAAAGACCCGCGCTCCTCCATGGGATCGCGGGTTTTATCGTTTCAGTCGATCAATAAGCTATCGACCAACTCAACGTGTACGTCCGCCCACCCCCGGTAATCGTAGAGATGTGCCGGGCCATGAGTCGGCAAGCAGGACAGTGTCGCGCGCTGCCCCCCACACCGTGCTGCATTCCTTGTCGAGCAAGTTCTGAATCTCTGCGCTGAAGGTGCCGATGTCGGTGTCGCGGCTGCCGAGCAGGTCGCTGGTGATAGTAAGGGAACGGATAGAAGTTGGTGTCTTCGTTGCGGTAAGGCGCTTGCAGGTAGAAGTACTCCCCTCAACGTCGACGGGTTTCAGCCAACGTCGATCCGCGCTACTTTGGCCGAACCTTATGGAAGAGGGGCATCCGCCCGATGAACCAGAAAAGAACCCGCGTGCCCCTGCCCCATCCGCCACCCTATCGCCAGTGCCGGATTGCATTCTGGCTGACGGTGCTGGTCGGCATACTGATCGCCTTCCTCATCGGTGCGTCGATTTACCTGATCATCCACAGCTTGATCAGCGGCTCCATCACCACCTGGAACCGATCGGGCCCACGCCATACCTACACCCTCGCACTGCAACCCCGGATGTTCTGGTTCGAGATCGTGTCGCAGTGCGTCGGCACCCTGTTTCTGATAGCCGTCGGTTGGATCGGATTATGGATCCACCGAATGGCGCGCGAGCCCAGTGACAAGCAGCAGGCCAAGCGTACGCGGGGATAAAGGAAGGCGCGGGATACCCGCGCCTCGATTCCTCAATGCACCCGACGTTATCCAGCGTCATTCCAGTGGAACACCAGATTGCGCGCAGTGCCGCTGCCAACGTCTGTCACGTCACGCCGTGTTTCGCCATTGCGCGTGGCGACCACGGTGTATTTACCAGGCGGCAATTGCACGTAGACCAGCGGACCCGCTTGGCTGAGGGTCAGCACGGTTTGCCCGGGCGACTTTTGAATCACCACATCGACATCAGCGGTGTACTGGTCTTGCGCGCCCACCGCGAACGTCATGTGCAGGTTGTAGCCGGGGGTTTGCTGAATGGCTTTTGACTCGTCCAGGCCAATCCCGCCGGACAGGTAGTTGATGCCGTTTTGCTGTTGTTGCTGGACTTGCACGCCGGCACTGTCGACCGGGTCCAGATTGGCCGCCTGCAACATCGCCGGAAAGGCCAATGCCGCCACCGCCGCGATGGGCAGCAGGAATGAAAGAACGCGTTTCATGATGACAACTCCCGGGCTCTTGTAGAGCCCAACCGTTACTCCTTATTTGATCCGGCCAGGGAAGCACGTGTTTTAGAATGATTGGAACTTGGCCAGGGTGCGAAAGGGACTAATTCGAGACGCACTGCGGCTCGAATTCACAGAGGCGCCAACCTTCAATCCGGAATGCACTGCGTTCCAAGTGATTGCGCAGCCGGGCGTTGAAGCTCATTCTCGATCCGTCTTCGCCAAGGCCAAGTCCATATGAATTCACGCAGTCCCGCGTTTACGCCCGACACCGCAACCGTGAACGAACCTTTCAAAGAAGCTGCCGCAGATGGCTTTATGGTCGGCGGCTTCACCTGGCGTCACGCCCTGCCCGATGCGCAACGCCCCGTAGTCATCATCAACGCCGCCACCTCGGTACGCTGCCGACACTATTCACGCTTCGCCGATTACCTGTTCGCCAATGGCTTCGACGTGATCACCTACGACTACCGAGGCATCGGCGAATCGCGTCCGGCAACCCTGAAAGGCCTTGAGGCTTCATGGACCGACTGGGGCGCGCTGGATTTCGAGGCGATGCTCAAACGCGCGCAACGGGAGTTTCCCGGCCAGCCAATCGATGTGGTCGGCCATAGCTTCGGCGGTTGCGCGGCTGGGCTCGGCGAGTCCGGGCAGGTCATTCGTCGACTGGTGACGGTCGGCGCGCAGTTCGCTTACTGGCGCGACTATGCGCCGGCACAGCGCTGGCGCATGTTTGGTAAATGGCATTTGCTGATGCCGCTGCTGACGCGGCTCTGTGGCTATTTCCCGGGCAAACGCCTCGACTGGCTGGAGGACACGCCAACAGGCGTCGTACGCGACTGGAGCACGCCTGCCGCGCGCTACGAGCAGCGTCCGAGCGGCCGCCGACTGCTGAAGGCAAGCGGTCGCCTGCCCTTCGCCAACGTCCGCGCACACACCCTGGCGGTCAGCATCAGCGACGACCCATACGGCACGATCCCGGCCATCGAACGCCTGCTCGGCTACTTCAGTCATGCGCACAAAACCCACTTGCGCATCGAGCCGCAGGACATCGGCGAACAACAAGTCGGACATTTCGCCTTTTTTCGTAGCGCATACCAAGCCACACTATGGCCCATCGCTCTGACCTGGCTGCAAACCGGCGAGCTGGCCCCCGACACACCCGGGCGGCCAGTGCCGCGCAGCTGAGCCCTTCCAACGCACGACGGAACACACCATGGCCTCCGCCAACAAGCAGCAAAAACGCGCCGCCCGGGCCAAGACCAAGGCCAAGCAAAACCGCAGCAAACGCGCCGAGGCGCCGGTCGAACTGGACCCGAACGATGACCGTATCGACTTCGAGTCGGTGGACCTGACCGAGCTGTTCAAGAGAATGATCGACGCCGAGAAGATCAGCCAGCAAGCCATGTGCACCGCATTCCTGGAAGATCCGCTGCTGGAGCTGGTTTACGAGCAGGAAGGCGAAGAAGGCGCGATGGACTTCATCCTCGCCGCGCTGATCGAGTATCGCCAGTGGTCCCAGGAAACCGACGAAGCCGGCGCCCTGGCGTGGATCGAATCCCCGGCCTTCCAGGCCGACTATGTGGCGGCGTCCGACGCGATTGCCGCACAAACCCAACAGAAGAACTGAGTTCCCATGGCATCCCTGAACAAGCAACAGAAACGCGCCAAACGCGCCAAGGCCAAAGCCAAGCACATCCGCATGGTCGGCCGTAAGCCGCTGGACCAGGACGACAACCTCGGGCATCTGGACGAGCCGATCCCGGAATACACCCTCGCAATGTTCAGCAAAATGCGCGACGCCGAAGCCGTCAGCCGCAACGAAATGCTGCTGACCCTGCTGCGCGAACTGGCTTTCATCATCGTTGACCATCCAGAGCTGCTGGACATGGAAAATGCCGAGAACGAAGGCATGGCCGCCACTCACCTGGCCGCCGACATGCTGATCGACTACCGCATGTGGGCCGACGGCATGGACATCGAAACCGCCCAGGCCTGGCTGACCGAGCCACAGTTCATCACCGACTTCGGGATTGCGCTGGATACTTACGGCAAGTCGCTGGACACCCAGGAAGACAAGGGCGAATAAACCCCGCGCACAAACAAAAACGGCCGCTCGTCATCACTGACAGCGGCCGTTTTGCATTACGCGTTACGGATCAGTTCAACACCACCGCACCACGGTTTTCCAGCTTGCGGCGGCGCGCCACCAGCAGGCCTGCGGCAACGACCATGAGGCTCAGCAGGCCGGTTGCGAGGATTTCCACGCGGTGGGCTTCCTGGAACAGCATGATAGTCAGGGCCGCGACGATGAAGATGATCACCGCGTAGGTCAGGCCCGGAAACAGCCACATGCTGAAGACGATTTTCTCGCCGCGGGCCATGCGTTGTTTACGCATGCGCAGTTGCGAGAACGCGATCACCAGGTACACCAGCAGCGCGATGGCGCCGGAGCTGGCCAGCAGGAATTCGAACACGGCAGCCGGGGCCACGTAGTTGGCGAAGGTGCAGAGGAACGCCGCGCCGGTCGACAGCATGACGGCCCAGTAAGGCGTACCGCTTTTGTTGACCCGAGTCGACATCGCCGGTGCATCACCGCGCTTGCCGAGGGAGAACAGCATGCGCGACGAGGTGTACAGCGCCGAGTTCAGGCAGCTGGTTACCGCGACCAGCACCACGATGTCGACGATCATTTTCGCGTTCGGAATGCCCATGCGCTCAAGCACGGTCTGGTAGGAACCGAGGTTGGCCAGCGTAGGATCGTTCCACGGTACCAGGGCCACAACGATGAAGATCGATACGAGGTAGAACAGGCCGATCCGCCAGATCACCGAGTTGGTAGCCTTGGAAATCTGCTTGCCCGGGTTCTTCGATTCCGCAGCCGCGATGGTCACGATTTCGGTACCCATGAACGAGAACATGGTGGTCAGGATTGCGCCCAGCACCGCGCCCATGCCGTTTGGCAGGAAGCCGCCGGAATCAAACAGGTGCGAAACACCGCTGACCTGGCTGTTCGGCAGGAAGCCGAAAACGGCCGCAAGACCCAGCGCGATGAAGCCGATGATCGCCAGGACTTTGATCAAGGCAAACCAGAATTCGAATTCACCGTAGTTTTTCACGCTGAACAGGTTGGTGACCGTCAGCAGCATGGTGATGATCAGTGCGAACGCCCAGATGCCGACACTCGGGAACCAGGCATGGAGGATGGTCGCAGCGGCGTTGGCCTCCAGCGGAATCACCAATACCCAGAACCACCAGTACAACCAGCCGATGGTGAAACCGGCCCAGTGCCCGATGGCACGGTCGGCGTAAGTCGAGAACGAGCCGGTGTCGGGCGAAGCGACAGCCATCTCACCGAGCATGCGCATCACCAGCACCACCAGGGTACCGGCGGCGGCGTAGGCCAGCAGCACGGCGGGGCCGGCGGCAGCGATCGCGTGGCCGGAGCCAACGAACAGACCTGCGCCGATAACACCGGCGATCGACAACATGGTCACATGACGCGGTTTGAGCCCCTGTTCGAGGCCATTGGAGCTTGGGGTACTGCTCATCGGAACTACCTTTGCGAGGAAAGCGATTGCGTCCGTCCTGTCTGGTTTTCCTTCTCGTAAAAAGAAACCAACAGGGCGTTCCAGATTCTGCACGCAATAAATGCGCCAAAATGTTTCAAACTCTTCTGGGCCGCGGTTTTCAGCGAGACCGGACAGTCATCGCAAGTCATTGGAATGAATGGCAATTCGCCAGAGCGTTACCCTGCGACTCACTTTTCAGACGATTCAGCGCACCAGAAACACACTGAAAAAGTGTGGGATGCACAATAAAAGGGCGATTCAGGAACGTTCGGCCGGATAGCGCTTCCAACACCCCGCCAAAGCTGGCAACATCGCGCCTTTTTTTACGCGACGCCCACGGGTTTGCACGATCAAACACCCGTTCGGTTGTTGATGGGGCGACAGTCTGCTGTGCCGATGCGACAACCTGCCACACGCCATCCGCTTACCGCCCGTAGCGCTGTTGGCTGCCATTGAAACGCTATGCTAGCTTGGCCGCCTCGCCAGGAAGGCCCGCCAACAGCAGGAGCGCAACATATATGAGGAACGCACATGGCTGAGGCCACGCCCGCGCTTGAAATCCGCAACTTGCACAAACGCTACGGACAGCTTGAGGTGCTCAAAGGCATCTCGCTGACCGCCCGCGACGGCGATGTGATCTCGATCCTCGGTTCCTCCGGTTCCGGCAAGTCCACGTTCCTGCGTTGCATCAACCTGTTGGAAAACCCGCACCAGGGTCAGATTCTGGTGGCCGGTGAAGAACTCAAGCTCAAGCCCGCCAAGAATGGCGAACTGGTTGCCGCTGATGGCAAACAGATCAACCGCCTGCGTTCCGAGATAGGTTTTGTATTTCAAAACTTTAATCTGTGGCCGCACATGAGTGTGCTCGACAACATCATCGAGGCCCCGCGCCGCGTGCTCGGCCAGAGCAAGGCCGAGGCGATCGAAGTCGCCGAAGCGCTGCTGGCCAAGGTCGGTATCGCCGACAAGCGCCACGCCTACCCGTCGCAACTGTCCGGCGGTCAACAACAACGCGCGGCGATTGCCCGCACGCTGGCGATGCAGCCGAAGGTGATTCTGTTCGACGAGCCCACCTCCGCCCTTGACCCGGAAATGGTTCAGGAAGTACTTAGTGTCATCCGCGCACTGGCCGAAGAAGGCCGCACCATGTTGTTGGTGACCCACGAAATGGGCTTTGCCCGTCAGGTCTCCAGCGAAGTGGTGTTCCTCCACCAGGGGCTGGTGGAAGAGCAAGGATCGCCTCAGCAGGTGTTCGAAAACCCGCTTTCGGCGCGCTGCAAACAATTCATGTCCAGCAACCGCTAACGGAGCAACATGCATGCAGAATTTTAAAAAGGTCTTCCTGGCCGCCGCCGTCACCCTCGCGTTCAGCGCCGGAGCCATGGCCGAGACCCTGAAGATGGGCATCGAAGCGGCGTACCCGCCGTTCAACAACAAAGACGCCAGCGGCAACGTGGTCGGCTTCGACAAAGACATCGGCGACGCCCTGTGCGCCAAGATGAAAGTCGAGTGCAGCGTGGTTACCTCCGACTGGGACGGCATCATCCCCGCGCTGAACGCCAAGAAGTTCGACTTCCTGGTCTCCTCGCTGTCGATAACCGAAGAGCGCAAGGGCGCGGTGGACTTCACTGACCCGTACTACTCGAACAAGCTGCAGTTCATCGCGCAGAAAGATAAAGAGTTCAAAACCGACAAGGATTCACTCAAAGGCAAGATCATCGGCACCCAGCGCGCCACCCTCGCCGGCACCTGGCTCGAGGACACTTACGGTAGCGATATCGAAGTAAAACTCTACGACACCCAGGAAAACGCCTACCTGGACCTGACCTCCGGTCGTGTCGACGCGATCCTCGCCGACAAGTACGCCAACTATGACTGGCTGAAAACCGACGCCGGCAAGAACTACGAGTTCAAGGGCGACCCTGTCGTGGAAAGCGACAAGATCGGCATCGCCGTGCGTAAAGGCGATCCGCTGCGTGAGAAGCTGAACGCCGCGCTGAAGGAAATCGTCGCCGACGGTACCTACAAGAAGATCAACGACAAGTACTTTCCGTTCAGCATCTATTGATCTGACCTGCGGGACCGGCGCCGTGATCCGACGGCGCCGGCTCCCGGCCTTGCCTGCCGCGATTTGAAAAGAAATCCATGATTATCGACCTCTACGGATTCGGCCCGGCCCTCGCCGCCGGTGCGCTGATGACCGTCAAACTGGCGCTGACGGCCCTGTGCCTGGGACTGGTGCTCGGTCTGCTCGGCGCATTGGCCAAGACTTCCCCGTACAAGCCGCTGCAATGGCTTGGCGGTACTTATTCGACTTTGGTGCGCGGTGTCCCGGAATTGCTCTGGGTGCTGTTGATCTACTTCGGTACGGTCAACCTGATGCGCAGCCTCGGTGAGTTCTTCGGCAACCCCGACCTGCAACTCAGCGCATTCGCCGCTGGCGTGATTGCGCTGGGCCTGTGCTTCGGCGCCTACGCCACGGAAGTGTTCCGCGGTGCGATCCTCGCCATTCCCAAGGGCCACCGTGAAGCCGGTGTGGCGCTGGGCCTGTCGAAATGGCGGATCTTCACCAAGCTGATCATGCCGCAGATGTGGCGCATCGCCCTGCCCGGCCTGGGCAACCTGTTCATGATCCTGATGAAAGACACCGCGCTGGTGTCGGTGATCGGCCTGGAAGAAATCATGCGTCACGCACAGATCGGCGTGACCGTGTCGAAACAGCCGTTCACCTTCTATCTGGTGGCCGCGGTCATGTATCTGGGCCTGACGGTGCTGGCGATGAGCGGCATGCACTTCCTGGAAAAACGCGCCGCTCGCGGCTTTGCGAGGAGCGCTTCATGAACTGGGAAGTGATCATCAAGTGGCTGCCGAAACTGGCGCAGGGCGCAACCCTGACCCTGGAACTGGTGGCGATTGCCGTGATTGCCGGCCTGCTGCTGGCCATTCCGCTGGGCATCGCCCGCTCCTCGAAGCTGTGGTACGTGCGCGCTTTGCCCTACGCCTACATCTTCTTTTTCCGTGGCACGCCGCTGCTGGTGCAACTGTTCCTCGTCTATTACGGCCTGGCGCAGTTCGATGCAGTGCGTAACAGCGCGCTGTGGCCTTACCTGCGCGATCCGTTCTGGTGTACTACCGCGACCATGACCCTGCACACGGCGGCGTACATCGCCGAAATTCTGCGCGGCGCGATCCAGGCGATTCCGCCCGGCGAAATCGAGGCGGCGCGGGCATTGGGCATGTCCAAACCCAAGGCAATGTTCTACATCATGCTGCCGCGAGCGGCGCGCATCGGCCTGCCGGCCTACAGCAATGAAGTGATCCTGATGCTCAAGGCCAGCGCGCTGGCGAGCACCGTGACCCTGCTGGAACTGACCGGCATGGCCCGCACGATCATCGCCCGGACCTACCTGCCGGTGGAAATCTTTTTCGCCGCCGGCGTGTTCTATCTGCTGATGTCCTACGTGCTGGTGCGCGGCTTCAAGCTGCTGGAGCGCTGGTTGCGCGTCGATGCCTGCCAAGGGCGTTGAAACTTCCCACGTGCTGACGGGCGAGGCCCTACTCGCCCGCTTCACCGCGCTGGATGCTTTTCTGATTGAGCATCAGGCGCTGTGGAAACCTCGTCCGTTCACTCATCTTTCGCTCCCATGGGAAACCGCCTACCCCGAATTGGCTTCGTGGCTACGCGGACGA
Organism: Pseudomonas fluorescens; assembly: GCF_004683905.1. Classification (NCBI taxonomy): domain Bacteria; kingdom Pseudomonadati; phylum Pseudomonadota; class Gammaproteobacteria; order Pseudomonadales; family Pseudomonadaceae; genus Pseudomonas; species Pseudomonas fluorescens. Next base: position 350,157 of record NZ_CP038438.1, on the reverse strand, counting down.
TCGCTGGAAGATGCAGAGCGTGCACATAATCATCCCGCCGATCTCGCCGATGCCCCGGAGCCGTTCGCCTCATTGGCGGCATTGTCGATTGAGCTGAGCGCGGTTGGTGAGCTACCGGAGCATGCGCTGGAAACCCCAGGCCACCGATTGAATGTCGATGTGCCGGGGCGCAAGTGGCAGCAGATCGAGGCGTTCGCCAGTCGCTTGTCTTTTGCCTCGCAGCCGACGCACTGGCTGGACTGGTGTTCCGGCAAAGGACATCTGGGCCGACGCCTGTTGGGTACGGGGCAACAACTGACTTGTATCGAATACGATCCGGCGTTGGTCGCCAGTGGTCAGGCATTAAGTCAGCGCCATCATTTGCACGCCCTGCATGTCGAGCAGGATGTACTGGCGGCAGACGCAGCGAGCGTTATAAGTGCTCAGCACACCCCGGTCGCCCTGCATGCCTGCGGCGATCTGCATGTGCGCTTGATGCAACTGGCAAGCGCTGACGGATGTCAGCAGATGGCCATCGCCCCGTGCTGTTACAACCGGATTGATCGCAGCGAGTATCAGGCATTGTCCTGCGCCGGCATGCGATCCGCCCTACAGCTCTCGCTCGAAGATCTGGCACTGCCAATGAGCGAAACCGTCACCGCCGGTGCACGGGTCCGACGTCAGCGCGACACCTCCATGGCCCGACGCCTGGCTTTCGATTTGCTGCAACGGCAAGTGCGCGGGATAGACGAATACCTGCCCACCCCGTCCCTGCCCAGCGCCTGGCTGGAAAAAACCTTCGCCGATTACTGCCGCGATCTGGCTGCATTGAAGGAGTTATCCACAATCGGCACGCCGAACTGGCAGGCACTGGAAGCCGCCGGTTGGCAGCGGTTGGCCGAAGTGCGCAACCTGGAATTACTGCGCGGACTGTTCCGACGACCGCTGGAGCTTTGGCTGAATCTTGATCGAGCCATTTTCCTCGCCGAACAGGGATACGTCGTACGCCTCGGCACCTTCTGCGACGCACCGCTGACTCCGCGTAATTTCCTGCTGTTGGCCGAGCGCGCTTGAAATCTTTACAGCCTGTGGATAACTCTGTTGATGGTTTTCCCGTGGATCCAATATTCACGGCCGTTAGACCGCTTAAACAGCATTGGTCATTTTTTGTTCATATAGATAAAAAACCGGTAAAACAGGGCTTTGCGCACAAAATGAGAACGTGTCCACAAAATCCCCTGCAATACTGCAGTTGCGTCGATCCGTTGTGCATAAGCTTCCAATCAAAACGACATAAACGGGTGAAATGGGTGCTTGAACGGTGCAGAAATCCTGCCCTCACGCACATTCTGGCTTGATCGCGTAGCACCTCGGTTTTGCGGCTAAAAACCCGGCGACACCGCTCACGCCAAGCCTGATCCAGCGCCTGCGTAAAAATAGTCTGAATTCAGGGGTTTACAGAACCAACCCAATCGCTATAATCGTCGCCCACACGCCGGTATAGCTCAGTTGGTAGAGCAACTGACTTGTAATCAGTAGGTCCCGGGTTCGACTCCTGGTGCCGGCACCATACAAAACGAAGCCCCTGCAGAAATGCAGGGGCTTTGTTGTTTCTGGGACTAAAAGACTTCACGTCAAATCGTGAAAACGTCCACAAAGTGTCCACACCTGAAAAATTTCAGCCTGCGGTAGCTTGTCATTTAGGCTTCGGTGGCTTCTTCGGGTCAGTCAGCGAATGGCCGATCTCCAAAGCCATCTCAAGCAGATCGGCCGTTTCCTTGTACTCCTCAGAGCTGTCAGTTCCGCTGGCTAAGCCACCTCCGGGAGTTACGTCAATCCGAACGCTGTCGGCTAACTGATGAAAACGAACAATCTGTTTCGCCTCCTCAGCGGTCAGCACTCCCAGTTTCGAAACGTTGGCTTGATAGACACGGTTAAAGTGACTGTCGATACGAACTTCGAACGATTCGGGATCTCTCCTAAAAGCTGCCATGGCGGAACCACTTCGAAAGGCGAGCATCTGCTGCTTATCCCGTAGAGCAGGCAAAAAACCTCGACGCTCAACAATTTCCACAAGTGCCGCGACCTCAGCCAAGAGGCCGGCTTTAACACTCGCGCTTTCTCGTTTCGATTGCCTGTACCAAAGAAATAATGGGCCAACTATCGCCGCCACACCCGGTATCACCGGAACCAAGATGGCGGTCCAATTGGCTTGGGCAAGCGCATCAATCACTGGCCCCCAATCATTTACTCCACTCATGTCTCGTCCCCCTCCCCAACCACACCAAACGAAAGCGGATTCAAATTCACCACCTCCGCCAAATGCCCCAGGTAAAGTGCGCATACTTCGTCGTCACCGCCAATGAAGCATGCCCAAGCACCCGCTGTGACGTCAGAATATCCCCACCATTCATCATGTAATGGCTGGCGAACTGGAAATTAAGGGACAGACCCATTTATAACCTGCCTCAAACTTCACTACTTGCACCATGCAAAGCAAAGCCCCTGCATAAATGCAGGAGCTTTGCTATTTCTAGGGTGTGGTAGATGCTTCTGTGCCTGAAACTTGCTCCCTGTACGTAAAAAAAACTCAGGCAGGATACAAATCCCGCAAGGCCTCCGGATGCTGACTTGCAACCCGCAAGAGAGTTTGCGCCGCACCCGTCGGCTGCCGGCGACCCTGCTCCCAATCCTGCAAAGTCCGCAGACTCACACCGATAAGTTTGGCAAACGCACTTTGTGAAACGCCCACTTTGGCACGTGCTTCCGCTGCCGCAGAGAGCGGCACCTGCGTTACGCGCGCGGCCTTTCCGGCCTTCATCTGACGTACAGATTCCAGCAAGTCCTGCTGGAATTGCTCCAGTTCATCGACCATCGCTGATTTCCTCCTTCAGTTGCTTAAGGAAGGCTACGGGCAAGTTGTCGAGCTTTGCCTTGGTGTAGGCAATGAGCAACCAAATCGAGCCTTCAGAAAGCGTGTTGTAATAAATGACGCGTGTACCGCCTCGCTTGCCCATGCCGCTACGAGTCCACCGCACCTTACGCAAACCTCCACTGCCAGGCACGACATCACCAGCCAGAGGATTTGCAGCAAGCCAATTGATGAATTCATGGCGTTCACCATCACCCCATATGGCCTCTGCATAGCGCTTGAACATTTCCGTTTCGATGATTGTATACATGAACCGAACTATACGGCTACGCCGTATAAACAAACCATAAACGCTTATGGGGACAGATCGACGAAATGCATGGCGCGAAGACTTGTGAAATCTGTTGTAACGAGAAGCCACTACTAGCCACCGTTGCTCATTCGCTTCTCGCAAAGCTACCGTTCAGCTCGTCGCTGCCAATTCAGCGACCGGGCCTGATAACCCGAGTAAGATACAGGCGCACCAGCGCCCCAATTCACGTTTGCCGGCGCATTTTTTTGTCTGCATTACCGTGCAATGGCGGCTGTGCGTGGGAGATCTTCGGGTCTGCCGGGTTCCTGTATCTCCGGTTTATCAGCCCGCGCATAGCTGCCACCCATTCGCCTGATAACGAATTGGCAGCTCTCATTTGATACAGGGAGTTCACAAATGAATGCCATCGATCCATCCGTAATCCGCCGCGCTGCCACACCGGTCACCTCACACCACGCCTTACGTACGGCAGGTGAAGCGAAATGACCGACTACCTCGATTTGAAAACACCAGGCCTTACGCACTTTTCCTTCCAGGCCAATCAAGCGCTGTTCCGCACCAATCGTGGTGTTCCAGTGATGGCCGCCCTCTCGCACGCCTCACACTTGCTTCACATTTCCAAGTTACTGACTGCAGATTCCACAGTTTCTCGCGATCCTGACCTTCACGCTTACGCCTCGCAGTATCTGCAGGAGTTGAGCAAGGCGCTGATTGACGATGTGGTGAAAGTTCTGGATGCGCCAACAGCAAGCCATTGACGTAAACCGCCAAAAGAAAGCCCTCGCATACCGCGAGGGCTTCTTGTGTTTCAAACCTGACTGATCTCAAACACAAACGAAATCCTGCGTTGACTCGCACTCCACACATAACGCAGATGTTTGCCCTGCTTCGGAATCGATACCGCTGGCGGCCGGAAAGCGGCGACACATTCGTGGCCCGGCAGGCGAACGCTGCTGTAGAGCATCCCCCACGATTCAGACTCACGCAGTTGTCGGGCAAACGCCTGGGATGGGCCATAGGCGTCTGGATCGGGTTGATGCAAATCGGGAAAGTCATCACGAACATCATGCAGCGGCTTAACCACACGATTGACGTAAGTGCGCATGGTCAACTCAAGATCCGCCTCGTTGGTGGCCGCGAGGAAACGTTCCTGGTGATAACAAGTCTCGGCGATAGCCGCAGCCTGGCTGCTGGCGGCGTAGTAGACGCCGAAGGTGCCATCGGTGAAGCGGCTGCTTTTGCCGATGTGGGTGAACGCCGCCATCACCGGGGTTGAACCGGGGCCGGAGAGTCGGTCTTCTGGACGCACGCGGGCGAGGACGCCGGCCTGCTCGATCAGGCGATCGTTGGTCAGTGCTTCCAGCGCGTAGGCGATTTCCAGGTCTTCGGGGTCGAGTACGTCTTCGAACAGCGCAATCGGCGGGAAGCTGCTGTTGACGATCCGGTAGGCCTTCGGCCATTGCGGCTCAGCCAGGGGCGGGGCCTTCAACCGCGCACCCCGTCGAGGTAGCGGCGCACGTCGGCGATATCGACCACCCTCCCCGCGAGCATGTAATCCAGCGCCGTTCGACCATTGAATGGCGCAGCCGTGTTTGGGCTGCTGACCCACGTATAAGCACGCTCGCGACTGTTGCTGAAGATGATGCTCAAGGCCTTGTGAATGCCCATCAGATACGAGATGCGCTCCAGCGTGTCGTGCGGCAGGCGAATATTCGGCGGCAGGTGTTTGTACTTGTAGAACGTGGTGTTGCCGACGCCACCAAGTAACGTGCGCTGCTGTTCGGCGTTGCAACCCCAGCGCTCCATGAGATTGAAGAAAAACTTCAGCGCGACGCGCCCGGCTTCGGGGACGTCGAGTTGTTCACGCGGGGTGAGGGCTGGGGATGAGGTAGGCATGATTGTCCTTCTTCGCAGATCCGCAAGCTGAGAGTAGTACAGATATGAATATTTTCAATAGAGTTATTCGTATACGAATAAAAATCCTCAAAACCCAGGTTGACATCTCAATGTTCGGTGGCAGAGAATCCGGCTCAAGAGCGCGAAACCGACTGCCTTCAGGTGGCAATAGTCGGCGTTAGGAACCCCGTTGATGACCTGAAAATCAGCGCTCGGGTGAGACCTCTTCTCCCCTGCTTGAGGGAGCACAATATCAAGCAACATTCATGTGAAGGGCAGCCTGAGAAGGCTGCCCTTTTTCGTTTGAGCTACCGGTAACGTCGATACAACAGCTCACCATGCCGATGCTTGTTCAAGCCTTTCTTGTCACAATTCATGAAATTCCAGAGTACGTTGCCGCGCTCAACATGAACCACCACCAGCATTTGGTATCTCGCGTTGTAAGCACCGATGAAAGAGAGTCGAAACGAGGCGTCATCGTAGGAAACCCGCCATATCTCTAACGGCCTCGTCAGGGTATCTCGCGCAAATTCGGTGAACCGCTCACGGGCATTCGGGCGCTTTTCCACCGTATGAAGCAAATGCTCGCGCTTCACCAAAATCGGCACATATGGCGTTTCGATCAGAACAGCATCAAGACCATGATCAAGTCCGAAGCCTCTGGCAACCTGCTCCCACGCTGCATTAAGACTCAGTTCACCTGGCAGCTCTCTAACCGCAGAAATCAGAAGGCCAGGGTCAATATCGCGAATATCCGGTAAGCCCAGATCTTTCCAGTTTTTTTGATCGGGTAACGCCCTGCTGCCCTGCAAACTCATGGCATCGACTCGCTAGCTTCGCGGATGCCGGCATTGCCTGGAAATCCATGGCCTCGGACCAAAAGTCCCGAAAATAACTACCTGATATTTCAGCCACTTGTGCATGGGCGGTAAATAAGCCCGTTCGCTCTTTTCTATAGGAGGCTTCCGACAACGGTGCAAAACAGTGGCGTTTCGGTGTGGGAAACATTCAAAAAAGCTGTAGTCCCGAGACGTAAAAAAATGCCCGACTCGTCCGAATCGGGCACTTTTCTTGACCCCAATCACCCCCACGTCATCAAAAATCCCGATCCTGTGTCAGCTTCCAGCCATCGGCGGGGACATCAATTCGCTACTAAACCCGCGACAACTATGCTCAGGTGCTGGAATATAGCCGGCATATGACGCCGGATCGGCAGTCTCGTAAACAACAATACCCAGCCCACTTCAGAGGGCATTACCCATGGATAGCAGAACCTTACGCAACCTCATGCGCATCGTGCAGACCGGCTCGTTGTCGGCCGCAGCCGAGCATTCGTGCCTGACTGTGCAGGCCCTGGCCGCGCAGTTGAACAAGGTCGAAGAGCAGTTCGGTTTCCGCTTGTTTCGACGTTCCAACAAAGGGCTGACGCTGACGCCGCAAGGCACGGAGCTGACGCCCTACATGGACAAAGTGCTGATTGCCACGCGACAGATGGAAGAAAAGGTCGAGGCGCTCAAGGTGCCGGGCCAGCGCACATTGAAGGTTGCGTTGAACAACACGTTGTCGTCTGACTTCAACCGGCGAATGATCGGACGCCTGATCGAGGTGTTTCCCGATTACCAGATGGAATTCAGCTACGCCGAGTCGATGGAGAACCTCAGCAAGCTGAAGAATGAAGACTTTGATCTTGCGGTGTTGATCGGCCCGCAGCGGCCGGGTCTGCCGAGCATTGTTTTGCCGGATGTGCAGGTGCAGGTGGTCGGTGCCCATTGCGGGCAGGAAAACGATCCACTGACGTTGCTGGGCAACAAGTTTCAGGTGCGTCCTGCGGAAGATTGTCCGTATTCCCACAGTTTCCTGCGTTTTCTCGACGCCGGACTGGGCAATCACGAGAACGGTCAACGCATGGTCTATTCCTGCAGCGAAACCCTCACCCTGTCGCTGATCACGCAGATGGACGCGGTGGGCATGGTGTCTCGTGAGGCCGCGCAAAAGAACGGCCTGACGATTTTCCCCGGATTCGAGGATTTCCTCGAAGTGCGTCTGGCGGTGAACAACCCGAACCTGTCGGGGCAGGCCCTGAATGACGTGGTCGATCTGCCGCTACATGAACGAGCCGAGCGCAATGTACGCAGCCGTCCCAACCGCCACACTGAGAAAGAGGTTTTTGCTGAAATACGCACATAACAACGTCGGAATGGCTGCATAAAATTCCGGGCGATCGAGCTGTAGGTGCTGATCCTTGATCAACAAGGGTGTCAGGCTGATCGCAGCGACGATCGCCACCGGCAGGTATTCCAGCGCCCGCGCAACGAACGGCGGCCAGTGCTCGGTGTTGACTTGCAGCGGCAGCGCGCGTGGCAGGAAGGTCACGGCCATCATCAGCGCGACCACCAGAATCAGGAACGTTTGGTCAGGCATACACCCACTCCGCAGCCCACAAACGTGGCGATGAAAACGTTGAACGGCGAAGTGCCGACCAGGCTCAGCGCGCCCATGCAGACGACGGCAGCCGCGGCGGCGATGAGTTTGTTGCGGGTGTTGCACAGCGACACCAGCACGTAGAGCATCATCGCGGTCAGTGCGTAGTCGAGCTGATATTTGATCAGGTGCGATGCATATTGCGCGCAGACAGCGCCCAACAATCCGCCCAGCACCCAAGAGGTGTGGCAGAACAGGTTGAAGCCGATCAGGTAACGAATGTTGACCGGCGCGCCGGTGCCCAGTTTGACGCTGTGGAACGCGAAGGACTCGTCGGTCAGGCCACCGGCGTAAGCCCAGCGCTCCATGCGGCTGAGCCCCAATGCGCGCAAGGCCTTGGCCATGTACACCGACATCAGCATGTGCCGCGCATTGATCAGGAAGGTGGTCAGCACGATGGTGGTCAGCGACGCACCGCTGGAGATCAGCGCCAGCGCGGCAAATTGCGAAGCGCCGGCGTAGACGAACAGACACATCGCTACCGGCAGCCACATCGGCAGCCCGGCGTTGACCGCCATCAGCCCGAACACGAACGACACCGTGAAGTAACCGGCCACCACCGGGCTGGCTTCGGCAAACGTGCGCGATGGCTGATGAGCAGCCATCAGCGGCGCACTGCCGGACGTTTCATTCATAGATCCCTCTCAAATGTCCGCTCGCCGTGGGGTTCGCAAAAACCCTGGGCAGCCCAGAATCGCTTGCCCGCGAGGTTAGCATCGTCGACGAACAGAAACATCCGTAATACACCGACCCGCTTCATGTCGGACGACGCCGCTTCCACCAGCCGCTGACCGACGCCCTGGCTGCGATAGCGCGGGCTGACCGCCAGGTGGTTGATGGTGCCGCGACTACCAAGCATGCCGCCGAGCACCGCACCGACGATTTCGCCTTCGACGTCGAAGGCCAGATAGGCCGTGGTGGTCTTCTGGATCAATACACCGCGCAGGCATTTGGCGTCCTGCCATTCGCAGAACGACACTTCGTCGAACTGCCGGAAGAAGCGCTCCATGCGCTGCGCGTCCTTGGCGGTGGCGCGTCGCAGCACCACCGGCGTCGAGCACTCGACGCCATCGATTGGGGTGATCTGATTAGCGAACAATGTCGAAAGCGGTCCCGGGCCGCGAGAAGGAAATCGCCAGAATCTGCCGGTACGCCATGGCATGCGTGTGGGTGTTGCGCGCCGGAGTCACGTAATGGCGCATGTCGCGATCAAGGAAGTACGTGGTGTCGAGGATTTCCTTGTAGGTGGTCGACGCCAGTTGATGCTCGTGAACATCGTACAAACGGCTTTCCGCGCCCTCGACATTGTTGCGCCCCCAGAAGTGCACACCGCTGAACGGATAGCCGTCGCAGTGAATCCCTTCCGGGGTGATTTCCAGTTGCTTGCCGGGTTTGATCTCGATGCGGATCTGATGAATCTGGCACTGCCAAATCTCATCGTGCAATTCTTCCGGCAACACGCTTTTGTACACTTCAAAATCGGTGTCGATCAGGCTGCGCATTACCGGCGAAGTGATCACTTCATCAGAGAAGTCCTGAAAGTGCCGCACAACACCGCCCACGTAGGCGTTGTTCTCTTTCGACTGCACGTACGCGCGATGCTCGAGTTGCTTCAATTCACGTGTTTTCGGGTTGTACTCAAAGTCGCTGTAACGACGGTAACGCATGCCGGCTTCGGCCTGACCGTAGTAACTGTCTGGCTCCATGTTTTCCCAACTTTTGGTCAGTCTGACGAAGTCGGCAAAATGACCGTAGAGATTGAAGTCACCACCCTGGACGTTGACATATTTGTCGCGCCGTAGCGATTCGCCCACTTCTCTGTTCAAAACGATCATTACCAAATTCTCCGCTGCGTTGAGCGGCCTAATCTATTAGGTGGAGAATTTGCGTCCATGAGAAAGAATTTCAGGCATTTAAAGCCCTGCTTGAAACGGTACTTGAAGACGCTTCAAAACAACTTTTACGTGACAAAAACACGGGTTTTTTACGGTTTTTGCGAAAAAGACGTCGAAAAAAAACCCCGAGCCAGTCGGGGTTTTCTCATGTTTCTTACACCGGATCGTTCATCAGAAGATGTTGATCGGGTAGTCCACGAACACACGCACTTCGTTGCCGCTGCTGTTGTAGTCGGCGGATTTCTGCGACACGCGCAGAATCGAGCTGCGCAGTTTCACGCTAAGGTCTTTCGCCGGACCGCTTTGCACGACGTATTTGACCTGGTTGAAGATCTCACGCTCAGTGCCGCCACTGCTGGTGTCGGTAGTGATGTTATCGCCTCGCACGTAAGCGAAGTTGTAGCTCAGACCCGGTACGCCGAAGGCACCGAAGTCCAGGCCGTAACCCAGCTGCCAGCTGCGCTCGTCTTCAGCGTTGAAGTCCGACCAGTACGAGTTGGCCAAGTAAATGGTGTTGCCACCGTCGCCCTGACGACGACCATCGTTCTGATAACCGCCGTACGGATAACCCAGGTTGCTGTCACCGGTACTGCGCTGGTGCGCCACGGTGAACGAGTGCGGGCCGGTGGCGAATGTGGCCGCCAGGCTCCAGATCTTGTTGTCCTGGCCGCCGGTGTTCTTGATGTCGGCATAGGACTTGTCGAGCTTGGTGCGATAGCCGTTGAAGTCCAGGGTCAGGGACTGATCCTTGTCGATCGGGAACACGTAGTTGGCGTTCACGTACTGCTTCTTCATGACGTCTTCAACGTCGGAAGCGTACAACGCCGCCTTGAACTGTTCGGTGAACTGGTAGCTACCGCCCAACACGTTGATCGACTTCAGACCACCGCTGTCACGGCCTTCAGCGCTTTTACGCGATTCGGCGGTGAAACGACCGGCGTCCAGTTGCAGGCCTTTGATCTCTTTGGAGGTGATCAAGGTACCGGTGTAGCTTTCCGGCAGCAGACGCGAGTTATCGTAGTTCAGCACCGGCAGGGCCGGCATCTGGTCGCCGTAGGTCAGCACGGTGTTGGACACGCGGAATTTGACCGCAGCGCCACCCTTGGACAGGTCGTCAGCCGCATTGCCGCTGTCACCCTGTTTGAAGAAGTCGATACCACCGGCGCCGCTGCGGCCCTTGCCGCCCTCCAGACGCAGTGCGTAAAGACCGAAAGCATCGACACCCACACCAACGGTGCCTTGGGTGAAACCGGAAGAGAACGTACCGATGGCCGCCTGGCCCCACTCGGCTCTGTCCGGATTGCCGTCTTTGTAATCACGATTGATGTAGGCATTGCGCAGCAGCACTTTGAGGCTGCTGTCTTCTACAAAACCCTTGGATTCGGCTTGGCCGTCAGCCATTGCCGAAGTGGCACTCAACATCCCCAGTGCGATCAGACTGATTCGCTTGTTCAACATTTTGTTTTCCTTATTACGGGTTGAAACGCGCTGTGTCGAACGGCTGAAACGGCGCTATTGCACTCTTTTTTCACCCCGAAACAAAAAGACCCGCCCACGGCAAAACCGTGTCGGGCCCTTTTATTATTTTTGAGTCATGGCGGTTGGCCACAGGCGTTGGGCCGAATCGTAGCCGCGCCCTCAATAATGTGTCAATTTCAAGAATCGTCTTTAAATAGGTAAAAATCGTCTAAGAATCGTAAATTTTGCGATAGCGTATTGCTCGGAAATGCGCTCAGCCAGGGAATCCAGTGCGATTACGCGCAACCGTCGAGACCGCATTGCGCGGGGGATTGCCCCGACTCAACAGTGACAACCGCTTGCCCCAACCAGTCGGCGAAGGCCTGCGGTTTGCCAAGCCAGGGGCTGATGTCGATCAAGGTGAATTGCCCGTCCCGCTCCAGCGCCAATGTCGGAAATCCCTGGCCACCCAGTTGTGCCAAGAGTTCTCGGCTGGCTTTTACATGCGCTGTCGTATCAACGGATTTAAACGCAGCCGCGAAGATGTCACGGGTGTAGCCCAACTCACGGGCGAGTTCGAAAAGTACGGATTCATCGGCAATCCGCCGTCCTTCCACGTAATGCGCCGTCTGCAAACGTCCGAGCATCTGCAAACCGCGACCGTCGATGGACTCTGCCGCCATCACCGCCGCAATCGGCGGCGTCGAATCGAAGACCGCCGCGTGATCACGCAGCAGACCTTCGAAATACGCTTCGCCAAAGGGTTGTCCGGTGTATTCGGCAATGCGCCGGTCGTGGGGCATGACGTAATCACGCAGTTGCGGCGAAACGCGCTGGCGATTCACGCCGCTCATCATTCCGCCCGCATGGGCAACGACCGGCAACACTTGCTGCGCCGCTTGCACCAGCGGTTTGGCACCGTAGCACCAGCCGCACAATGGATCGTAAATGTAGTGAAGGATCATGGGAGAACTCCGGCAACAAAGTAGAAATATTCGATGCCGGCAGACTATTCCTACGCGTGTTGGGGAAAAACGCCGGAATGGCTCTCAGACTGTTTCGAGAATCGGTCGAATGGATCGACCGGTCAGGATGTATCGAAATCGACATAAATTGAAACAATCTGACAGGGGAACTTCTCAGGAATAAATTACGGGAGCAAATGCAAAGCATTACCATTCGCGCGTTTGAATTTCCTTACCCTTTCGGATGCGCTTTTCCATGCCTGCCCCGTTCCGCCTCACGCCTGTCACCCTTGGATTGTCTGCCTTTCTGTCCAGCGGTTTTGCTTACTCCGCCACCGAACTGCCCGCCACCGCGATCAGCGCCGAAGAACAAGCCGAGGACCCGCGCGTCAAGATCAGCAACACCGCGACTCGCACCTCCACCCCGGTGCGTTACGTGCCGCAGGCCATCGACTCGATCAAGACCACGAATGTCGCCGACTACGGCACCAATGACATCGGTGACGCCCTGAGCGGGATTCCCAACGTCAGCAGCAGCGCCGACACGCGCTTCGACAGTCTGCGTATCCGCGGCTTCGACGCCAGCAACGACTTCTATCTGGACGGCATCCGCGACGACAGCCAGTACAAGCGCGACCTGCACAACATCGAGCGGGTCGAAGTGCTCAAAGGTCCGGCGGCGGTACTTTACGGCCGTGGCAGCCAGGGCGGGATCGTCAACCGCGTGAGCAAGCTGCCCGAGTTCGGTCGTCGTTCGACCATCGAGGCCCAAGGCGGCAGCGACGACCTGCGCAGCCTGTACGCCGACCTCAGCACCGACCCCAGCGAAAACCTCAGCCTGCGCCTGAACATGGGCAACATGGATGAAAACAGCTTCCGCGACGGCGTCAGCGGCAACCGCCAGCTGTTCGCGCCGTCGATGAGCTGGCAACTGACCCCAGACTTGAACTGGCTGGTGCAATACGAATACAGCCGCTACAACCGCACACCGGATCGCGGCATTCCCGGTGTGAATGGCCGCCCGGCGGATGTCGGTCGCGACACCACCTACGGCAACGATCACGATTTCATCGACGACAAGGCGCAGTCCCTGCGCTCGAAACTCACCTACGAGATCAACGACAACTGGCAGCTGCGCCAGACCCTCGGCGTGTTCAAGCTCGACAGCGATTTCGACAACACCTACCTGACCAGCTTCGATCCGAAAACCAACAAGGTCGCGCGCCAGCACTGGCAGCAGAATCTGACCACCCGCAACGTCTACAACAACCTTGAGCTGGAAGGCGGTTTCGATACCTTTGGTCTTGAGCATCGCCTGCTGACCGGCGTCGAGATCGGCAGCCAGCGCCGTGATCCGAAGTTGTACAACGCCGCGACTGGCAAGACCCCAGGCGCACAACCGGTGCCATCGCTCGACCTGTTCAACCCCAACCGCGAGCTCCGTCACACCGGCAGCATGCAGGTGTTCAGCGACAGCCACACCGAAGTCGAAAGCCGCGCGGTGTACGTGCAGGATCAGTTGCGTCTGAACGATCAATGGCAACTTCTGGCCGGCTTGCGCTACGACACGTTCGATATCGAGTCGACCAACCAGCTCAAGAACCTCACTGAGGATCGCGACAGCCACAGCACCAGCCCGCGCTTCGGGATTGTCTGGACGCCACTGCAGAATCATTCGTTCTATGCCTCGTGGTCGAAGACCTTCTCGCCCGTCGGCGGCGGCCTGATCGGCATCACCCCGGGGGCTGCCGGCAATAGCAACGACTTGAGTCCGGAGCTGACCAAACAGAAAGAAATCGGCGTGAAAAGCGACTGGCTGGATGATCGCTTGAGCACCACGCTGGCGGTCTACGACCTGGAACTCTACAACCGCCGCACCAGCGACCCGAACGATCCGACCCTGACCGTCATGACCGGTCTTCAGCGCTCACGGGGTGTGGAGCTGACCGCCACCGGCAAACTGGTCGGCAACTGGTACATGCGCGGTGGCGTCGGCGTGCAGGACACCACCATCGAAAAGGATAACAACGGCCTGGAAGGCAAACGCGTCAACAACGTGGCCAAACACAACGGCAGCCTGTTTCTGACCTGGAAACCGGAGATGGGCTGGTACGGCGAAACCGGTCTGACCCTGGTCGGCCAGCGTTATGCCGACAACGCCAACACCACCGTGCTGCCGGGTTACGGCCGCTGGGATGCGCTGGTCGGCTACCGTTTCAAGGACTGGGACTTGCGCGCGGCACTGAACAACATCACCGACCGCGAGTATTACGCCTCGGCCACCAGCCAATATCAGATCCAGCCAGGCGCACCGCGCAGTGTGGTGATGACCGGTACCTACAGTTTCTGAATGCACACAAATCCTGTGGGAGGGGGCTTGCTCCCGAAGGCGTCATGTCAGGCAACACCATCGTCACTGACTGATTGCATTCGGGAGCAAGCCCCCTCCCACAGGTTCAATGTTCGCAATGGTTTTTGTGTCGTGCATAAAAAAGCGCCGCCATCCCGGCAGCGCTTTTACCAATCCCTGTTGTTTTTCTTATCCTTCCATCACAGCCCATAACGCTTCCAGTTCGGCCTCGCTGAACAGGCCAGCGGGGTAGCGCTCGATCATCATCCGGCGCGGATCAGGTTCCCTGATCTGACGCGTTCCATTGGACTTCAAAAAGTGCGCGACAATCTGGAGCGATTCGCCGTTGACGGCCATGGGATGCAAAGTCCGCTCGCTGACTACGTTCACTTCGGCGTTCATTTCAGCGCTCTCTCCCCGTTCGTGAGCGGCTAAGTTATCCAAGGTATATGACAGAACTGTTGAAGTTCCCCCCTCTCCCTAGTGCACTTTGTCCGATACAAGAGCTATGCCAAGGTTTCCGATTTGTCGACAGGCGGATACAAACAAGCCCGCAGTCCAACAGGGCCGCGGGCTTGTTTGAATGTGTAGCAAGCTAATCTTTGCCTGGCCGATTTATGAATCAACTCAAGCTGTTACGTCTCAACTCACTCTTTGTGCGGGGCTGGCTGTTGTTGGGTAAGGCAGTGGATATTGCCGCCGCCCAGTAACAGTTCACGGCCCGGCACCATCACCACTTCGTGCTGCGGGAACAGCTTCTGCAGGATTTCCCGCGCAGGCGCGTCCATCGGATCGTCGAAGCTCGGCGCGATGATGCCGCCGTTGACGATCAGGAAGTTCACGTAGGAACCGGCCAGGCGCACGGAAGGGTTGCGCTCCTGCGTACCGTCGACCGGATCGACACCGGCGCACTCCTCTTCGGTCGCGTACAGCGGCCCCGGAATCGGCATCTTGTGCACCGTGAACGGGCGCCCCTTGGCGTCGGTGCTGCTTTGCAGCACGTTCATCGCCGCCTGGCAGCGCGGGTAGTTCGGATCCTGCGGATCGTCGGTCCACGCCAGCAGCACTTCGCCCGGGCGCACGTAGCAGCAGAAGTTATCCACATGACCGTCGGTTTCGTCGTTGAACAGACCATCCGGCAGCCAGATGATCTTATCCACCGACAGATTGTCGCGCAGCACCGCTTCGATCTCTTCGCGGCCCAGGTGCGGGTTGCGGTTGTGATTGAGCAGGCACTCTTCAGTAGTGATCAGCGTGCCTTCGCCGTCGACGTGAATCGAACCGCCTTCAAGCACAAAACCTTCGGTGCGATAACGCGGGCTGCGCTCGATTTCGAGAATCTTGCCACCGACCTGCGAATCACGGTTCCACGGCGAATACAGACCGCCTTCAAAACCACCCCATGAGTTGAAGTCCCAGTTCACACCGCGCACTTCGCCGCTGTTGTTGATGACGAACGTCGGGCCGGTATCACGTACCCAGGCATCATCGCTGGACATCTCGACCACACGGATATTCGGCACGTCGAGACGTGCGCGTGCGTTCTCGTACTGACCGGCCGACACGGCAACCGTCACCGGTTCAAAACGGGCGATGGCCTTGGCCACTGCAACGTGCGCGGCCTGCGCCGGCTTGCCACCCAGGCGCCAGTTGTCCGGACGCTCAGGCCAGATCATCCAGGTCTGGGTCTGCGGCGCCCACTCGGCCGGCATGTAGAAGCCATCGTCACGCGGGGTACTTTTCAAAGTGGTCATCGGATCAGGACTCCTGGGAACCGTCGAAGGGTTGCAAAGCGATGGCGACTTTATAACCGATAAATATCGTATTTTAAATGCTTTAAAATGACGCTAGTCTAAAAAAAACAGTTAAATACCGATACAAATCGAATTAGCACTGCCCCCCCCATGTGGGAGCGGGCTTGCTCGCGAAGGCGGCACATCCGTCGATATCACCTTTGAATGAAAAACCGCATTCGCGAGCAAGCCCGCTCCCACAAAAGCAGCGTTTACAGACCTTCCTCGAGCACCCGATCCAGCGTGTCGACAAAGAAGTCCACACTGCGCCGCGACGTGACCATCGGCGGTTTGATCTTGAGAATGTTCAGGTCATCCCCGGTCGGTTGCATGAAGATCCCCAGCTCGCGCAGGCGATCGCACAACAACGTGGTCTCCTCGGTGGCCGGCTCCAGCGTCTCGCGGTTGCGGATCAGCTCTACCCCCAGATAGAACCCGGAACCATGCACCGCGCCGACCAGCGGGTGTTTATCGATCAACGCCTCCAGCCGCGTCTTGAAATGCCCGCCAACCACCTGGGCGTTTTCCCAGAGCTTTTCTTCTTCCATCACATCCAGCACCGCCATACCGACCTGGCAGCTCACCGGACTGCCGCCGGCCGACGAGAAGAAATAGCCTTCAGCTTCCAGCGCCTCGGCGATTTCCCGACGCGTAATAACGGCGCCGAGCGGCTGGCCGTTGCCCATGCCCTTGGCCATGGTGATGATGTCCGGCACCACGCCCTGCTCTTCGAAGCCCCAGAAGAAGTGGCCCATGCGCCCGTAACCGACCTGCACTTCGTCGGCGATGCACACCCCGCCCTGCGCACGTACCAGCGCATAGACCTGTTTCAGATAACCGGGCGGCAGGGAAATCCCGCCGGCATTGCCGTACACCGGTTCACAGATGAAACCGGCCAATTGGCGCTCCTGCGCGGCGATATGCGCCAGTTGCGCTTCGACGCTGCGTACATAATCCGGCGCAGAATCGAGGCCACGGAACTCACCGCGATAGATGTTCGGCGCGGTGACTGGATGCACCCAGTCCGGACGACTTTCCAGAGCACGAGGGTTATCGGCAACCGACGTCGACACCGCATCGGCGCCGACCGTCCAGCCGTGATAGGCCTCCAGCACGCTGAGCATGTCGCGGCCACCGCTGTAGGCCCATGCCAGACGGATCGCCAGGTCGTTGGCCTCGCTGCCACTGTTGACCAGAAACACCCGATCCATGCCTTCCGGCGCCAGCTTCAGCAAGCGTTCGGAGAACTGCGCCACGGCTGCATAGTTGAAACGCGAGTTGGTGTTGAGCAGCGACCACTGTCGCGCCGCCACCTGAGCCATGCGCGGATGACCATGGCCGAGCACTGCAACGTTGTTGAGCATGTCGAGATAGGAACGGCCCTGCATGTCGATCAGGTGATTACGCCAGCCACGCTCGATGCGCGGCGGGTCGACGTAATAATGTTTTTGCGTGCGGGCGAAACTGGCGTCGCGTCGTTCGAGCAAGGTTTTCGCATCCAGCTCGGGTTCGGCATCGCAGGCCAGACCCAGCAAAGTGGCTGGCGATGGACACAGGGCCTGCCACGCTGCAGCGCGCGCAGGACTGCAGAACAATGGCGCATCCAGCGATGCAACGCGGCTCAACTGCACCTTCAACGGACCGTCGACCGAACCCAGCACCTGACCTTTGACCAGCGCCGCGCCGCTGTGCAGCGAGGCGTTCACGCCCCATAGGCGCACGCTGAGCTGTGGTCCGTCGAGTTGCAGCACACCATCCGCCGCGTGATGCAGCACACCGGCAAACGGCGCTTCCACCGCCGAGCCCTGCGGCACGCGCAACTCAACGTGCAGCGGGAAAGTCTCCGGTTCGACGGCACTGTCGGGCCGCGTCTGCGACAAGCGATATTGCCCGTAACGACTGGCCGCCAGGCCATGCGTGGCAGCGGCTTCAGTCAGCAGTCGTTGATCGATACCCTCCTGCTCCCAGTTGCCCGCCTCGAAATGCGGACTCAGGACACCAAGGTCGATCAGCGCAAATTCGCGCCCGACCAGCTCTGGCAACAGTGGCGCAAAACCCTCGCTGCCGACCGTCGGCAGACGCTGGCCGACTGACGTGAGGATCGCCGCTTCCATCAGCGCCAGGGGTACAGAAGTGGCCACGTGGAAAATTTCCCATTCGTGGCCAAGGTTGTCGCGACTATAGGTATTACCCGGATCGATGCTGACCTGTTGCTCGCCACTGAGCACCAGCACCGCCGCCCGCGCCACGATCAACGGCCACAACGCCAGCAACTCCTCATGTTGCAGCGGATTGACCGCGTGATAGGCCTGCACCGCCGGCAGAATCACAAACGGATCACCGCCGGCATGGTGCAGCAGCGCCGCGCACGTCACCGACAGATCGGTGATACGCCAGGTGCGCACCAGATCACCGAAGTCGATCACGCCCTGCAATTGCCAATGACGCTTGGCATCGTGTTGCCAGACAGCGTTATCGTCGGTGATGTCCATGTGGATCGCCTGCACCGGCAGCTTGTCCTGCAACGGCTGCAAGCGACGTTCGGCCTGTTCGGCGGCTTGCGCGATCAAGGCGCGCTGGCGCTCATCCTGAATCACCGGCAGCAGATGGCTGATCAGCGCACTGGCGTGGCGGGCGTCCCATTGCAGCGTGCGCTGAAGGCCCGGGTGATCGAAGCCGGCCAGGGCCAGGTCCATCTCGCCACACAACCGACCGAATCCGGCCACCACGTCATGGCCCAAATGCTCAAGATGAGTCAGCGGCTGGCCTTCGATGTAGTCCAGCAACCGCACGTGCACCGGCTCGCCGTCGGCTTCCAGCGACAACAGATCCTCGCCGTTACTGGCCGGGATCACTTTGGGCACGTGCACCGACGAATGCTCGGCAAGGTACTTGAGGCCTGCATGCTGAGCCTGCAACTCCACAAGTGCATAGTCGCCGCGGCAGATTTTCAGGACAAAGCGCCCACGTTCAGTGTCGACCCGATAATTCAGATCCTGCTGACTGCCCAGCGCCTGTAGCGTGCCGCTGAGCCCGTAATGTTCGGCCAACCACTGCCGGGCCTGCACTTCAGAAACCTGCGGGCTGGGCAAACTGGCGCGATGAATCAACGTGGCGAGCGGCATGGGACGACCCCTGAGATTTTATTAGGTGCCTATATCGCCATTGCTGCAGTGGATGCGCAACCCCCGACCGGAGATATTCAAGCGCTCGCATCCGCCGGCACTTTGCGCAAGAATGTCGGCCATTCACCCCTATCTGGAAAAACCTCATGAATGTAATCACCACCGATCTGCCCGGTGTTCTGATCATCGAACCCAAGGTATTTGGTGACGAGCGCGGCTTCTTCTACGAGAGTTTCAATGCCAAGGCGTTCCAGGATGCAACCGGTCTGGACACTCAATTCGTTCAGGACAACCATTCGCGCTCGCAGAAAGGCGTGCTGCGCGGCCTGCATTACCAGCTGCAAAATACCCAGGGCAAACTGGTTCGGGTGACCGCCGGCGAAGTGCTCGATGTAGCCGTGGACATCCGTCGCAGCTCGCCGCACTTCGGCAAGTGGGTTGCTGTACGCCTGTCGGCCGAGAACCACCGTCAACTGTGGGTTCCGGAAGGCTTTGCCCATGGTTTCGTGGTGCTGAGCGAGTTCGCCGAATTCCTCTACAAGACTACCAACTACTACGATCCATCGTCCGAACGCAGCATTCGCTGGGACGACCCGGCTCTGGGCATCGACTGGCAACTGGACGAAGCGCCGAAGCTGTCGGCCAAGGATCAGGTCGGCGCACTGCTCAAGGACGCTGACGTCTTCGCCTGAGCCTAGGCATAATGCGCCTGTTCACTCAGGCGCATCCGGCTCATGAAACCTACCCTTCCCCGCAGACCCCGCTGGCGCAGCCTCGCCCTGCTGGCGCTGTGCCTGGCGCCGCTACTGTGGCCGCTGGAGCATCTGGCCGAGCGCTATTACCGCAGTGAACTGGCCGGACAAAACCGCCAGACCCTCGACCTCTACGTCGCCAACCTGCTGGGCACCCTGCACCGCTATGAAGTGTTGCCGCAGATCCTCGGCGACCTGCCGGCCCTGCGCGCCGTGCTCGGTGCACCGGACGACGGTGTCACCCAGGGCAACGCCAATCGCCTGCTGAAAAACATCGCCGCACAGACCGGCGCCGAGGTCATGTACCTGATGGACACCAGCGGCCAGACTCTCGCGGCGTCGAACTGGGACAAACACGACAGCTTCGTCGGGCGCAATTTCGCTTTCCGTCCGTATTTCAGCGAAGCGATGGCCGGACGTCTGGGGCGTTTCTTCGGCCTCGGCACCACGTCGGCCAAACGCGGTTATTTCTTCGCCGCGGCGGTGCGCAACGGCGAAAAAATCATCGGCGTGCTGGTGATCAAAGTCGACCTCGATCACACCGAAAGCCTGTGGGGCAAAACCCCGGAACAACTGTTGGTGACCGACCACAACGGCGTGGTGATTCTCACCTCGCGCCCGGAATGGCGCTTTCGTTCAACCCGCATTTTGAGCGACACCGAGCGTTCGGCAATCACCGCCATCCTGCCTTATCCGACCCGCGAGCCACGTCCGCTGAACCTCAGCGACAGCGCCTGGCTGACCCAAACCGTCGATATCGCCGAAACCGGCTGGAGCGTCAGTATTCTTGCTCCGCGCACGCTGATCGACCGTCCGGTGCGCACCGTGGTCGCAATCGGCGGCGCCACGCTGTTGGTGGTGATGCTGTTGCTCGGGCTGATGATGCAGCGTCGCCGGCATTATCTGGAACGCATCGCCTTCGAGGCCAAGGCCCGGCGTGAACTGGAAGGTCGGGTGGCCGAGCGGACCAGCGATCTGGAAGGCCTCAACCGCCGACTCAAGCAGGAAGTGCTGGAGCGCGAACAGGCCCAGCAGGAGCTGGTCCGCGCTCAGGACGATCTGGTCCAGGCCGGCAAACTCTCGGCGCTGGGTACGATGTCGGCGAGTATCAGCCACGAGCTCAACCAGCCGCTGGCGGCGATCCGCAGCTATGCGGAAAACGCCGAAGTACTGCTCGATCATCAACGCACCGACGATGCTCGCGGCAACCTCAAACTGATCAGCGAACTGACCGGGCGCATGGCCTCGATCATCGCTCACCTGCGTGCCTTCGCCCGCCGCGACCGCCATGCCCCGGAAAGCGTGGCCCTGCAACCGGCGCTGGACGATGCGCTGGCGTTGCTGGCCAAACGGCGCCGCAGTATGGAAGTCGAGCTGATCCGCGACCTGCCCGCCGCCACGCTGTGGGTCGAGGCCGGGGAAACCCGTTTGCGTCAGGTGCTCGGCAATCTGCTGGCCAACGCCCTCGATGCGCTGACCGAAAAAGGCCCGCCGCGCAAACTGTGGCTGAGTGCCGAATCCACCGCCGAGGGCGTCAATCTGTACATTCGCGACAACGGCCCGGGCTTTTGCATGGAAGCCCTCGGCCGCGCCAGCGAGCCCTTCTACACCACCAAGACCCGCACTCAGGGCCTTGGCCTGGGGCTGGCCATCTGTGAAACCCTGATGCGCGCCTTCGGCGGTGAACTGTCGTTCGCCAACCACAAGCAAGGTGGCGCCTTGATCACCCTGCGGCTGCGCGCCGGTGCGCCCGGGGTCAGCCTGCAACCGTCCGAGGATCGAAGTGCATGACCATCGACAATCGCATTCAGGTGGTGTTGATCGACGACGATCCGCACCTGCGTCAGGCCCTCGGCCAGACCCTGGACCTGGCCGGGCTGAAAATCCTTCCGCTGTCCGAAGCCAAAGGTCTGGCCGGGCAACTGGAGCGTGACTGGCCCGGCGTGGTGGTCAGCGACATCCGCATGCCGGGCATGGACGGCCTGGAACTGTTAAGCGAATTGCACGCTCAGGATCCGGAGCTGCCGGTGCTGCTGATCACCGGCCACGGCGACGTGCCGTTGGCGGTGCAGGCGATGCGTGCCGGCGCCTATGACTTTCTGGAAAAGCCGTTCGCCAGCGACGCGCTGCTCGACAGCGTGCGCCGCGCCCTGGCTCTGCGCCGGCTGGTGCTGGACAACCGCAGCCTGCGCCTGGCCCTGAGCGATCGCAACGAACTGAGCGCACGCCTGGTCGGCCACTCGGCGCCGATGCTGCGCCTGCGCGAGCAGATCGGCGCGCTGGCGGCGACCAAGGCGGATGTGTTGATCCTCGGTGAAACCGGCGCTGGCAAAGAGGTCGTGGCCCGTGCGCTGCACGATTTGTCGAGCCGGCGCAACGGCCCGTTCGTGGCGATCAACGCCGGGGCGCTGGCCGAATCGGTGGTCGAAAGTGAGCTGTTCGGGCATGAGCCAGGCGCGTTTACCGGCGCGCAGAAACGCCGGATCGGCAAGTTCGAATTCGCCAACGGCGGCACGCTGTTCCTCGATGAAATCGAAAGCATGAGCATGGACGTGCAGGTGAAACTGCTGCGCATGCTGCAAGAGCGCGTGGTCGAACGTCTGGGTGGTAATCAGCTGATCCCGCTGGACATCCGCGTCATCGCCGCGACCAAGGAAGACCTGCGTCAAGCCGCTGATCAGGGACGATTCCGCGCCGACTTGTATTACCGCCTGAACGTTGCACCGCTGCGCATTCCGCCACTGCGCGAACGCGGCGAGGACGCGCTGGTGTTGTTCCAGCATTACGCCGATGAAGCCAGCGCCCGCCACGGTTTGCCGCCTCACGAACTGCAACCGGCGCAACGCGCATTGCTGCTGCGCCACACCTGGCCGGGCAATGTGCGCGAACTGCAGAACGCTGCCGAGCGCTTCGCCCTCGGTCTGGAACTGGCGCTGGATAACAGTGGAAACGAAGGCGGCGGCACCAGCGTGGAAGTCATCAGTGGTGGCCTGAGCGAGCAAGTGGAAAACTTCGAGAAGTCGTTGATTGCCGCCGAGCTGGCGCGCTCGCACAGTTCGGTGCGCAGCCTCGCCGAAGCCCTGGGTATTCCGCGCAAGACCCTGCACGACAAACTGCGCAAGCACGGCTTGAATTTCGCCGACAGTAACGCCCATGGAGACGAAGCCGAATGAGCCGCGACAGTCGCTATCTGGAGTCGGTGCTGCATCACGACATTCCCCTGACCCGCGAGATGGGCCTCAAGGTCCTCGCCTGGCACGAGCAGCAGTTGAGCCTGCACCTGCCGCTGGAGCCGAACGTCAATCACAAAAGCACCATGTTCGGCGGCAGCCTCTATTGTGGCGCGGTGCTGGCGGGCTGGGGCTGGCTGCATTTGCGCCTGAAGGAAGAAGGCATCGACGACGGGCACATCGTGATTCAGGAAGGCCAGATCAGTTATCCGCTGCCCGTGACCGATGATGCCACAGCGATTTGTCCGCCACCGGAAGCGGCGGTCTGGAAGAAGTTTCTGGCGATGTATCAGCGTTATGGGCGCGCACGGTTGACGCTCAATACGCGAATCGTCAACGCCGGCAGTGATGAGAATGCAGTGACGTTCAGCGGGCAATACGTTCTGCACCGCTGAACGTCAACAGCCCCTCACCCTAACCCTCTCCCGGAGGGAGAAGGGACTGACCGAGGCGTCTTGCGTCAGGCATCGACCTGAAAGATCGGCAGCGATTATGGATTCAGTAGAACTGGCTCAAGTCGGTGAACCTCACCAGCATCCCCCAATCGGCCCCCTCTCCCTCCGGGAGAGGGCTGGGGTGAGGGGAATCGAGAATCCACCCACTTACCCCCGAGCCAGTTCCAGCAATCTTGAACGCCACGCCGCCTTCGCCGGCAACGCCAGAAAGAACTCATTGAGCAGCGATTCCCGCGCCGGATAACAGAACGCTTCGCCCTGCAGATCCAACACTTCGCCGCCAGCACCTTCGAGCACGCCCTGCGCCGCCGCGGTGTCCCATTGCGACGTCGGCGCCAGTCTTGGGTAGCAATCCGCCGCCCCTTCAGCCAACAGACAAAACTTCAACGAACTGCCGATGTTTGCCAGTTGCAACTCGCCCAAACTGGCGCTCAGACCGGCAAGCAGCCGCTCTTGCTCCGGACTCGAGTGCCGACGGCTCGCCACCACGGTGAACGCTTCACCGGGCGCGAGCACCTCACGCACCTGAATCGCCACCGGCGAACCACCTTTGTCCCCACGCCACGCGCCGAGACCGGCTCCGCCGACATAGAACCGGCCATTGGTCGGCATCGTCACCACGCCAAACACCACCCGCCCGTTTTCGATCAGGGCGATGTTCACGGTAAATTCCTCACTGCCGCTGATGAACTCCTTGGTGCCATCCAGCGGATCCACCAGCCACCAGCGCTGCCACCCGGCGCGCACGCTCTGCGGAATGTTGGCGTCTTCCTCGGACAGAATCGGAATACTGGAGTCCAGCGCGGTCAGCCCGGCGACGATGACATGGTGCGCGGCCATGTCCGCTGCGGTCACCGGTGAATCATCGGACTTGGCGGTGACCTCCACGCCAGAGCGCCAGAACGGCAGAATCGCCTCGCCAGCCTGCAACGCCAGCTCAACCACCGGCGCCATCAACGGATGGGAAAACTTCATCGACATCTCACTCATGACTGAAAGAACCCGCGCTGCGTCAGCAGATCACGCGCCAGATACAGCGCCGCCAGGGCACGGCCTTCGGTAAACTGCGGGTTTTGCGCCAGCGCCGCCAGTTCACGCAGGTTGACCTTGTCGACGCGCATCGGCTCCGGCTCGTCGCCCTCCAGACGCTCCTCGTACAAATCGGTGGCCAACACCACCTGGATCTTCTGGCTCATGTAACCGGGCGACAGCGACAACTCGGTCAGATGTTCCAGCTGGCGCGCGCCGAAACCGGCCTCCTCCTTGAGTTCGCGCTCGGCCGCTGCCAGCACATCTTCACCCGGCTCGATCAAGCCTTTGGGCAGGGACAGTTCGTACTCGTCAGTGCCGCCGCAGTATTCCTCGACCAGCACCGCGTGTTCGCTGTCGAGCATCGCCACAATCATCACCGCGCCATAACCCGCGCCTTTGCCGACCAGACGCTCGTAAGTGCGTTCCACGCCATTGGAAAAACGCAGCTTCAGTTCTTCGACGCAAAACAGACGACTGGTGGCGACAATCTCGCGGGCGAGTACAGTGGGTTTCTGGCGCATGCAAAGCTCCTTGGCGTGAACGCGCTACTATAACGCGGCTTTCCCGATTGTTTGTGTCGGATATCTTTCTACCGCTCGAGACGTTGCCATGCCTTCTTTACCGTGGTCTGACATCGATACCGTCCTGCTGGACATGGACGGTACGTTGCTGGATCTGCACTTCGACAACCATTTCTGGCTGGAACACCTGCCGCAACGCTACGCCGAACTGCACGGGGTGAGCCGGGCCATGGCCGACATGGAGTTGCAGCCGCTGTTCGAGCGCCATGCCGGGCAACTGCAGTGGTACTGCCTGGATTTCTGGAGTGCCGAACTGAAGCTCTCGGTGCGTGAACTCAAACTGGAAACCGCGCACCTGATCGCGCTGCGTCCGGATGCAGACACCTTTCTGCAGGCGATCAAAAAAGCCGGCAAACGGGTGATCATGATCACCAACGCCCACCGCGATTCCCTCTCACTGAAACTGGAACGGATCGAACTGGCGCCGTACTTCGAGCGGCTGATCAGCTCCCACGATTACGGTTATCCCAAGGAGAACCCGCAGTTCTGGGATGCCTTGCAGGCGGATATCGATTTTGATCCGGCACGCAGTCTTTTCATCGACGATACGTTGCCGATTCTGCGTAGTGCGCGGGAGTTTGGCGTGACGCATTTGTTGGCGGTGAAAGAGCCGGACAGTCGCAAGGGGCCGAAGGACACCGCCGAGTTTGCGGCGGTTGAAGACTACCGCGATTTGATTCGGGGACTCTAGCAACATCACTGTGGCGAGGGAGCTTGCTCCCGATGGGCCGTGAAGCTGTCCCAAATGTTCACGACTGCTGCGCAGCCGAACGGGAGCAAGCTCCCTCGCCACAGCGTGGTTATTACTTCGGAATACGAAGCTTCTGGCCCGGATAGATCTTGTTCACATCCTTGAGCATCGGTTTGTTGGCGTCGAAGATTTTCTGGTACTGGTTGGCATTGCCATAAACCCGCAGAGAGATCGCACTGAGCGTGTCACCTGCCTTCACCTCGACAAATTCCGCAGCCACCACTACTGGCCCTGTCACCGTAATCTGGTCGTCAACACTGCCAATCCCGGCAATGTTGCCCAAAGTCAGAAGAATTTTTTCTTTCTCCTCCTGACTCGCGACTTCACCCTTAACCGTGACTTTGTCGCCGTCCACAGTCGCCTGAACATTTGGGTTGCCCAGACCGACCTTGTCGATATGTTCCTTCAACTGTTCGCTGGCATTGGCATTACCCGGGGTCAGCAGGTCGATCAGCTTTTCACCGGCCTCTTTCACAAAGCTCAACAGACTCATAGCGCACACTCCTTGATTGGGATTCCAGACGTCCAAGCCTAGACCACACCAGACCAACCCGGTTCCGGGCCGACCAATGACCCGGCAGCCGCTTGATCGACGCCATCTATCAATAGATCGACAGTACCGATTAGACGCGACAAGTTGCCGCGCCTAGTCTTAGCGTTGATCAATCCGTCGGTGATGCCATGAACGCCAAGCGCCCAACTTGCGCGGCGCCTGCACTCGAAACGCCCGCGCCCGCCGCCAGCCAGACCTACAGCTACAGCGATCTGCCCCTCGTGGAATCGGCCAGCACCGCGCTCGCCGAGGAAGTCGCGTTGGCGATCGCCTACAACGGCATCAGTCAGGCGGTGATGCTGGTGACGCCGACGGATCTGGAAGATTTCATCGTCGGTTTCAGCCTTGGCAGCGGCATCATCGAAGACGCCAGCGACATTTATGACCTGCAACTGACCGGCGCGGGCTCGGCGCAATACGCGCAGGTGACCATCGCCAACCGCGCGTTCTGGAACCTCAAGCAACAGCGCCGACAACTGGCCGGCACCAGCGGTTGCGGGCTGTGCGGCGTCGAGGCGGTGGAACAGGCCTTGCCTGACCTCAAAGTGTTGCCCGGCGCACCGTTGCCGCCCGCTGCCTGGCTCGACGGTCTGCGCCAGCGCATCGGGGCATTTCAGCCGCTCGGTCAGCACTGCGGCGCAGTACACGCGGCGGTGTTCATGAACGCCAGCGGTGAATTGCTGCTGGGCCGTGAAGACATCGGCCGGCACAACGCCCTCGACAAACTGATTGGCGGGCTGATCCGCCAGAAGATTTCCACAGAAGGCGGCCTGGCGATTGTCACCAGCCGTTGCAGTCTCGAATTGATCCAGAAAGTTTTACGCGCCGGCATCCAGACTCTGGTCAGCCTGTCCGCGCCCACGGGCCTTGCCGTGCAATGGGCCCGTCGCCACAACCTCAATCTCATCCACCTGCCGCAGAAGAATGCGCCGCGGGTCTACAGCCCAGCGATGGAGAATCAAGCGTGAGCCAACATCATCAAGCCGACCAGAAACCTGTCCCGCGCTACAAACCTTACAAAGGTGCAGCCGGCGGCTGGGGTGCGCTGATCAGCGTGGCCCAAGCCTGGTTGACCAGCGACAACGCGCTGAAAAACCTGCGCATGATGCTCAAGACCAACCAGAACGGCGGTTTCGACTGCCCGGGCTGCGCCTGGGGCGATTCGCCGGAAAGCGGCATGGTCAAGTTTTGCGAGAACGGCGCCAAAGCAGTGAACTGGGAAGCGACCAAGCGGCGGGTGGACGGCAAGTTCTTCGCCAAACACAGCGTCACTTCGTTGCTGGAGCAGAGCGACTATTGGCTTGAATACCAGGGCCGCCTGACCGAGCCGATGGTCTACGACGCGCAGACCGACCGCTACAAACCCATCGCCTGGGACGATGCCTTTGCAATGATCGGCAAACACCTGCAAGCGCTGTCGAGCCCGGACCAGGCCGAGTTCTACACCTCGGGCCGTGCCAGCAACGAAGCGGCGTACCTGTATCAGCTGTTCGTGCGCGCCTACGGCACCAACAACTTCCCCGACTGCTCGAACATGTGCCACGAGGCCAGCGGTGTGGCATTGGCCCAGAGTGTTGGCGTCGGCAAAGGCACCGTGACCTTCGACGACTTCGAACATGCCGACGCGATTTTCGTCTGGGGCCAGAACCCCGGCACCAACCATCCGCGGATGCTTGAACCACTGCGTGAAGCGGTGAAGCGCGGCGCGCAAGTGGTGTGTATCAACCCGCTGAAAGAGCGTGGCCTGGAACGTTTCCAGCACCCGCAGCACCCGATCGAAATGCTCACCAACGGCGACAAGCCGACCAACACCGCGTACTTCCGTCCGGCACTGGGCGGCGACATGGCGGTGCTGCGCGGCATGGCCAAGTTCCTCCTGCAGTGGGAGCGCGATGCGCAGAAGGCCGGCACGCCGGCAGTGTTCGATCATGACTTCCTCAATGCGCACAGCGCCAACGTGCTGGAGTATCTGGGCGTGGTCGATGACACGCCGTGGGAGCAGATCGTCGCGCAGTCCGGCCTGACTCTGGTGGAGATCGAGCAAGCGGCGCGCATGTACGCCAAAGGCAAGAACGTCATCATGTGCTGGGCGATGGGTATCACTCAGCATCGCCATTCGGTGCCGACCATCCAGGAAATCGCCAACCTGATGTTGCTGCGCGGCAACGTCGGCAAGCCGGGCGCCGGCCTGTGTCCGGTGCGCGGTCACAGTAACGTGCAGGGCGACCGCACCATGGGCATCAACGAGCGTCCACCGGTGGCGTTCCTCGATTCCCTTGAGCGGCGTTTCCAGTTCAAGGTGCCGCGTGAAAACGGGCACAACGTGGTCGAGGCGATCCATGCGATGGCCGAGGGCCGCGCCAAGGTCTTCATCGGTCTGGGCGGCAACTTTGCCCAGGCCACGCCGGACAGCCCGCGCACCTTCGCGGCGCTGAGCAACTGCGACCTGACCGTGCAGATCAGCACCAAGCTCAACCGCAGCCACCTGGCCCATGGTAAGGACGCACTTATCCTGCCGTGTCTGGGCCGTACCGACATCGATATCCAGGCCGAAGGCCCGCAAGCGGTCACCGTGGAAGACTCGTTCAGCATGGTTCACGCGTCCAACGGCCAGTTGCAGCCATTGTCGAACCAGATGCGCTCGGAACCGGCGATCATCGCCGGCATCGCCGCCGCCACGCTGGGCAGCAAACCAGTGGACTGGAACTGGCTGGTGGCCGATTACCGGCGTATCCGCGACCTGATCGCCGATACCATTCCGGGCTTCAAGGACTTCAACGAGAAGGTCAAGAACCCGGGCGGTTTCTACCTCGGCAACAGCGCTGGCGCGCGCAAGTGGAACACGCCGTCGGGCCGGGCCAATTTCCGCGCGAACATGCTGCCCAAGGATCTGGTGCACGAGCGCACCCGCGCCACCGGACAACTGCCAGACCTGATCCTGCAATCGATGCGCTCCCACGATCAGTACAACACCACGATCTATGGCCTCGACGACCGTTACCGTGGGGTCAAGGGCCAGCGTGATGTGTTGTTCGCCAACGAGGCCGACATCATTCGTCTGGGCTTCCGCCCGGGACAGAAGGCCGACATCGTGTCGATCTGGGACGATGGCCGTGAGCGTCGGGTGAAGGGCTTTACCTTGCTGGCGTTTGATATTCCGGCGGGTCAGGCAGCGGCTTACTACCCGGAAGTGAATCCGCTGGTGCCGCTGGAAAGCACCGGGGATGGCAGCCATACGCCGACATCGAAGTTCATTGCGATCCGCCTGGAGGCGGCGAGTGAGACTGGGTTGATCATGGCCAAATCTGCGTAAAGCGTTGCCTGGACTGACCCCTTCGCGAGCAAGCCCGCTCCCACATTGGAATGCATTTCAAATGTGGGAGCGGGCTTGCTCGCGAAAGCGGTGGCACATTCAACAAAAATCTTTGTACCCTGCACCCTTCCAACGCCCACAAAAAAGGCCGCTTTTTCTCAAAAGCGGCCTGTCCGAAGTAGCTAAAGACCGGCGAAAATCGCTTAAGTTCCGCATACAAAACAGCAACTTGCATAATTGTATACAAGTCGTGTTATTCGTCGGATTTCGATTGTCAGCCTTGTTACACAGCCTCAGGATCGGCGCCGTCATCCCTTTGAGGCTCCTCTATGAAGTTCTCCTCGATTCTCTTGTTGTCCCTTGGCCTGGTCAGTGGCTTCGCTTCTGCCGGAGGCACCACCGAAGCAGGTGTGGGCGGCGCATTGGGCGGGGTTCTTGGCTCGGTCGTCGGTCAGTCTTTAGGCGGCAGCACAGGTTCAACCATTGGCGCAGCCCTGGGCGGCGCGGGTGGTAGCGCGGTCGGCGCCAACAAACACAGCCGTGGCGAAGCGGCCATTGGCGGTGCGTTGGGCGCAGCCGGCGGTAACGTGGTCGGCCGCAGCATGGGCGGTACCACCGGCAGCCTGATCGGTGCCGCAGCAGGTGGCGGCGCCGGTGGCGCGCTGGGCAACTACATGGGTAACCAGAGCAATGACGAGGGTCGTCATTACGATCGCGGCCGTGACGACCGTCGCTACTATCGCGACCGTCACCCTGGCCGTGGCCACGCTTATGGCCACCGCAAGCATCACCGCTACTATCGCGACTAATCCGTTGCGTTAAGCGCGAAAGCAAAAATCGCAGCCCAAGGGCTGCGATTTTTTTTGCTCTGGTTCAAACCACCAGACGCTCCAGCGCGTCACGCAATCTGCCTGGAATCGGCACCGGCTGATTGCTCGTCCGGTCCACGAATACATGGACAAAACGCCCCGCCGCACACGCCTCGCTTTCACCGACCTTGAACACCGCCAGTTCATATTGCACCGAACTGTTACCCAGCTTGCCGACCCGCAGACCGATCTCGATCAGGTCCGGGAAAGCGATCGAGGCGAAATAATCGCAAGATGAACTCACGACAAAACCCACTACCTCGCCGTCGTGGATATCCAGGCCACCGACCTGAATCAGGTAAGTGTTCACGGCAGTATCGAAAAAGCTGTAGTAGGTGACGTTGTTGATGTGGCCATAAGCATCGTTGTCGTGCCAGCGGGTGGTGATCGGCTGGAAATGCGGGTAATCGGCGCGTTGCGCCATGGTGCTGGACATCGGTATCGACTCCTTGAGTTATCTGTCCAGTCTAAAGGTAAAAACCTTTGCCTCGCGCCGCCAGCTCGCCAATCAGTGGCGCCGGCCGCCATTGATCGCCCTGTCGCGTCTCCAGCGCCAGCAAGCGCTTGTGAATGTCCGCCAGCCCCTGATCGTCCGCCCAGGCCATCGGGCCGCCTCTGTCCGCCGGGAAGCCGTAGCCATTGAGGTACACCTGATCGATGTCATGGGCCGATCCGGCAATGCCTTCCTGCAGAATTTTCGCGCCCTCGTTGACCAGCGCCAGAAGACACCGCTCGAGGATTTCCTCGGACCCAATCTCCCGGCGCTGAAAGCCGAGGCCTTCGCTGACGCTCAATATCAGCGCATCGACCTCGGGATCATGTTCGGCCTGACGACTGCCCGGCTCATAATGGTAATAACCGTTGCCGGATTTCTGCCCGAAGCGGCCCAACTCGCACAAGCGGTTGTCGACCTGAACCTCCGGCGCATCCTGGCCCTTGCCGGCCAATTCGCGTGCACGCCATTCCAGATCAATGCCGACCACGTCGTACATGCGGAACGGCCCCATCGCGAAACCGAAGCCCTGCAACGCCGCATCGACCTGCTGTGGATAAGCGCCTTCGAGCAGCATCTTGCGCGCCTCCAACACGTACGGATGCAACATGCGATTGCCGATAAAACCGTGGCAATTACCCGATATCACACTGACCTTGCCCATGCGTTTGCCGAGCGCCAGTGCCGCTTCCAGCACGGCCGGAGAAGTCTGCGCCCCACGAACGATTTCCAGCAGCTTCATGATGTGCGCCGGGCTGAAGAAATGCAGGCCGAGTACTTGCGACGGACGCTTTGTTACAGCGGCAATCGCGTCGATATCCAGCGCCGATGTGTTGCTCGCCAACAACGCCGCAGGCTTGAGCACGCTGTCCAGTTCACGAAAGATCTTCTGCTTGAGCTCAATATTTTCGTACACCGCTTCAATCACCAGATCGACATTACGGATCGCCGCATAATCCGCCGCCGCGCTGATCCGG
The DNA here is from genome assembly GCF_004683905.1 of Pseudomonas fluorescens. Classification (NCBI taxonomy): domain Bacteria; kingdom Pseudomonadati; phylum Pseudomonadota; class Gammaproteobacteria; order Pseudomonadales; family Pseudomonadaceae; genus Pseudomonas; species Pseudomonas fluorescens. Next base: position 318,024 of record NZ_CP038438.1, on the reverse strand, counting down.
GCAAGACGTGCATCCGCTTCGACCTGATCGATCCGGCCCTGGCGCACGTTGTGTGCATAAGTCTGCGCCACGGTGCCCAGCGCCTGTTCGAGCATTTGTGGATTGTTATCGACCCACTGCACGGCGATGCCGGCATTGGCCAGGCACATGACAATACCGCGGCCCATGGTGCCCGCGCCGATCACGGCAGCTTGCTGAATATCGAAAGATGTCTGGCTCATGTTGTTCTCTTGTTGGCGATCCGAAGACAGCCTTCACCATAGTCAGGCACCGGGCGTTTTTGAAGTTTATTACCGTGATGAGCGACATTCAGCGCATGGATACAGGCCGCCATGGCGCCACAATCCCCTGTGGGAGCGGGCTTGCTCACGAAAACGGAGTGTCATGCATGGAAATTTCAACTGACATGACGCCTTCGCGAGCAAGCCCGCTCCCACAGGTTATGTATTCACTCGAGCAGATAATTGTCAGCCCAACTGCGGACTTCCGCGTACGGATACTGCTCCAGCGCCGCATACCCCGAGATCGTCCGCGCCTTCAACTTGGTAAACAGCGGCACGCTGATCCCGCACAGAAAACGCGTCAGGCGCTCCGCCGTCGGCACATGGCCGGTGTGCTGTTCGTGCCTGTGGATAAAATCACCGCACAACGCCGCAAAATTTTTATCCACAAGCGCTGGCAACTCGGGAGGTGCCGGAAGCCGCGCGACATCACCGTGGCACACCGAACAGTGCCCGCAGTGCTCGGGCGCATTGTGGTCGCCGAAGTACTCGGCCAGGCGATAACCCAGGCAGCGCTCAGTGGCGAACAGTTCGAGCATGGCGTGAATCCGCGCGACTTCAGTCTGTTCATGCCGGGTGAAGTACTCGTGCAACTCGGCGCTCAGCACAGCGCTGTCGAAATCGCTGTGCAGCACGTTGTAGACCTCGGTCATCTGCTTGCTCTCAAGCTCGACCCAACCCTTCTCCTGAAAATAATCCAGCGCCGTCACCACCCGATTGCGCTCAGCCGAATACTGCGTGTACATCGCCTCGAAATTCACCGTGGCCCAGGTACGTGCGCGGCTGGAGGTGTGAATGATGGCCGCGACAAACTCCCTGCGCTCTCCCTCGAAACGCTCAAGCAACGCTTCCGGCTCCAGCAGGTATTTGAAACGGTACTCGGCGTAATAGGCATAGCGCGGAGCAATCAGGCCGCGCAGCTCCATTTGCACCAACAACGTCTTCAGCGGCAGCGTGCGAATGTTGCTCTGATCCGCCAACGGCCCGAGCAGAAACTCCCACTGCCCTTCAGCTGCGGCAGCCTGCATTTCCTCCAGCACACAACGTATCCCCTCGCGCTCCGGGGTATCGCCGTAGACGAAATTTTCCAGCACGTTGAGGCTGTCGCGGTTGGCCAGCACCAGGCAATCCGACGGCTGTCCGTCCCGTCCGGCGCGACCGATTTCCTGACTGTAGTTCTCGATGGATTTCGGCAGGTCGAAATGCACCACGTTGCGGATATCGCTCTTGTCGATGCCCATGCCGAACGCAATGGTTGCGACTATGCAATTGGACTGCCCGGCCATGAAGCGCTTCTGGATCGCCTCGCGCTGATCGTTGGGCAACCCGGCGTGATAAGCCTCGGCCTGTATGCCGTTGCGCCCCAGATGTTCGGCGATGTGCTCGGCGGTTTTCTGCAGCGTGACGTAGACGATGCTCGGCTGGCTCGCGCGCTCGCTCATCCACTCCACCAGCCGCCGGCGCTTGTCCTGGCCACGCACCGGTTCCACCAGCAGATTGAGGTTTGGGCGATAGAAACCGGTGGTCACAACATCTTCGGCAGCGATGGCGAATTTGGCTTGCATGTCGGCGATGACTTTCGGCGTCGCCGTGGCCGTCAGCAGCAGGGTTTGCGGGATATTGAACTGACGCTGGTAGTCCGGCAGCTTCAGGTAGTCGGGGCGGAAGTTGTGACCCCACTCCGAGATGCAGTGCGCCTCGTCAATCACCAGCAGCGAGATCGGCACCTGCTGCAAAAAATTGCGAAAACGCTCGTTCTTCAGGCGCTCCACCGAGATCATCAGGATCTTCAATTCACCCGAACGGGCGCGGGCCATCACATCATTGGCGTCATCGCGGCTTTGTGCCGAATCGATGCTGCCGGCACTGATGCCGTGACGCTTGAGGAATGCCAATTGATCCTGCATCAACGCCAACAGTGGCGAGACCACCAGGGTCAGATGTGGCAGCAACAGTGCCGGTACTTGATAGCACAGCGACTTGCCAGACCCGGTGGGGAAAATCGCTGCCGCCGAGCGCCCGGCCAGTACCGCGCTGATCGCGGCTTCCTGCCCGGGTCGAAACTGTGGATAACCGAAAACCTGTTCCAGGGTGTTGTGCATGCGCTGTCACTCCGTTGACCGCTGTGATGCCAACAGCCTAGCGGGCGATCGCAGCGAGTCGAGAAAAGGCCGGGGTCAATTCAATACGGGATGATACAGCCAATAGCGCAGACAACTCGGTCCACTGCAGGAGCGAGCCTGCTCGCGAAGGGGCACAAAACAGCGATACAAACTTACCCGTTCAGGGCCGCAAAACCGCCACTCGCAGTTGCTCGTTCAACACCTGCTCATGCACGCCTTGGCTCTTGCTCGCCCACAACGCATGAGCCGGGCTGATGTCACCGGTGAAGGCCGCCGCCAATTGCCGCAGTTCCGCAACACTGCGCACGCGCGGGCAGAACGGCTGCCCGTCACAGTCAACGCTGGCGTTGCGATAGGTGCTCAGCAAACGATCCCACAGACCGTCACGCACCTGCCTGATCGACTTGAGCTGCACATGCGGCACACCCAGTCGCTGCTCCAGCCCTGCCTCGTCCAGCGCTTCACTGGCGAGCAAGGCCCTGCCGAACATCAACACCTCGGCGCGCGAGGCGGTATCGATGCCAGTCTGGCTGGAGAGCGCATCGGGCCAACCGGTGCGTTCGAGGTCGGCAAACATCCAGCCGTTGCCGGCATCAGACGCCATGGCCAAACGGCAACCACTGGCCCACAGCAATAAAATCGAGGCCATACGTAGCCACTGCATACTCAATTCCCTTTAAGCGCGTATCGGACGTTTGGAAACGTCCTACAGATTCTGGCGCGCACCATACATAGATCTGCCAAGAAACGCCTGTGAATCCTGTGGGAAATTTCTGCGCTAGGGGTTTCACCCCGAAAAAACCGCAAAACCTTGTAGGGCATATGCCCGGCCCTCGGAAAATCCCCTACGAACGGCGTCCATTGCGGCGCTCTTGTGAGTGCTCGCCACGCACTTCTATAGTGGCCGGCGCGACTGACCACTGAATCAGCCCCGCCCGAGTGCCTTTGTAAAGGACAAGCCTCACCATGATTACCCGCTATCGCCCTTTGAAGACTTGCTACAACGAAAACCCCGTATTGGTCATCGATACTCACTCCAGCCATCGCGATCTGCTTGATGCCGCTGACCAGCGACTGCGTGCCGCCAGCGATCTGCTGGAAACCCTTTACTGTTTATGTTTCAAACAGGCCGACGTGAAAGATATACCTAACATCGTCAATGCTCTTTATTTATTAGTGCAGGATGGCTGTGACTTGCTCGAAGTAGCAAAACATAAACCCCAACAACCAGACCGACACTGAAAACAACTAAAATCCAGAAACAACAGAATGCTTTAATAAACAGCCAAAAAAGACCTAAGTTGTTGACTCTTACTTTAACCGAGAGCAACACAATGACTGTTTTAACTATTTTTTTTTGCGGAACTGGTTCCAATAAATTCGACGTCACCCACGAAAACTTCTGGAACGGCGAACTGATTTCCACCTTGGCTGCCAATCATACGGGTTACGAGTTTGCCGAGTGGATCGTGGTCGATGGCCCCGGCAGCGGCAACATGCAGGCCGACGATCTATTTACCAAGACCAAGGAATACGGCATGAGCGGCACCTTGTTCGGCAAGGGCTGGGAAGAAAACGTGTTGCACGCGCTCAATATCATCAAGGGCAAATGCGACTGGCAACGCGAGCAACTGACTGAAGCCGAATACAATCGCCTGAAAGCTGCCGGCATTCCGATCGAAGATGTAAAAGTCGAGGGTTCCTGGTTCTGGCGCAAATATAATTACGGTAATCGCAGCATTACCCAGCAGCAATTACAGGAAGGAATCATCAAAACCCACCGCAAGGATGGTGTTATTCCGACTCAAGTCAATCTCGTCGGTTGGAGCCGGGGCGGCATCAGTTGCCATATGTTGGCCAATGCAATGTTCAAGGACAGTCTGCTGAAAAACATCCCGGTCAATATCTTCGCTCTTGATCCCGTGCCAGGCATTGGTAACTTTCAGGAAGAGCGCGTCAAACTCGCGGGCAATGTCAAAGAGTATGTAGCGTTCTATGCTCGTGACGAACGCTCCAAAGGTTTCAGCTGCGTCATCCCACAGACCGCTACCGGCACTAAAACCTACATCTATCCTATGGCTGGCCGCCACGCCACCATGGCCGGCAATGCCACCAGCAGCGGCGGCGTCCCGACCGGTGCCAGTGATCTGAAAGCGCTGTCCGAGCCCGGACGCATCGTGCGCCACCTCGCCGAAACCTGCCTCAAACGCTGGGGCGTGCAACTGCAAAAAACGTTGAATCTGACCCAGGTCGATCTGGAAAACCTCACCAACGGCATCGCACGCGACGAAGCCAAATACACACTGATGCACAAACATTCCTACACCTACTTCACCGAGCTGGACCAAGGCGAGCGCTACGTTTCGCTGGGCAGCAAAGGTGTACCGTTCACCAGCGTGAAGGGCGAGATCTACAAGCCGGCAACCGGCCTGGCAACCAGCTTGCTGGATATTTCGGCGTATCAGCATTTACGTTGAAAAACGAAGAAAGATCGGTAGGAACGCCCGATGAGATCTTCATCCCGTTCCTACACGCCAAGACTCTTTGTCGCCTATCGCGGCTTGAGATCACAAATCTATAGTCGTGACTGTCGCTGGCAAATCAGCGGCTCGGGCTTGGTCACCCGGTGGGACACATAAATGCGTCCGTTGTATGCTGCCGGCAATTCAAATGTCTGCACGCTTAATGGTGGCTGTGTTTGGGACGCCTTTGAGCGTGCCGGACTTGTGTGTTCCTTCGGTTGACCAACCCGAACACAGTTCGCCTCCCATCGCTTGGTCACGGTGGGATGAATCCTCACGACATTTGGAATACACACTATGAAAGCATGGACCCCGCTTCCCCTCGATCGCTACCGCTCACTCGAATCCAACCTCACCGACACCAAGCCCCTGATCATCGACACAACGGCCAACCCGCAAGACATCCTCGAATGCGCCGTCCAACGCCTGCGCGCCTCCAGCGACCTGCTGAAAACCCTCTACTGCCTCAGCTTCAAACAAGCCGACGTCGAAGACATCCCCCACATCACCCACGCCCTCTATCTGCTGACGCAGGATGGCTGTGACCTGCTGCAGGTCGCGCAGCAGCAGATGCTCGGCTGGAAAGCTCCAGTCTGAGGTTGAGTGATCAGATCGTTCCCATGTTCGACATGAGAACGATCACTTACCAGTCATCTACTCAAATCACTTCAGCATTGCTGAAAAGTAAGCCAATGGCGTACATTTACGATGATTTTTATTGAGACTCGGATCTTTACCCGTCGAGTAAAAGAGCTGCTGGATGATGACACGTACGCCGCTTTTCAGAAGCAACTGGTTGTAAGCCCTTCGATTGGCGATGTAATTGAAGGCACAGGCGGGATTCGCAAAACCCGAATTGCAGCGAAAGGACACGGCAAGCGAGGCGGAGCACGTGTTATTTACTACCACTTCGTTTCGGCGTCACAAATCGGGTTATTGATGATCTACCCTAAAAATGAACAACACGATCTGTCCAGCGATGAGCGTAAAGCACTCAAGGTCTTGATCGAAAAATGGAGATGACCATGAGCAAATTTTTTGATGAGCTGATGGAAAGTGTGCAAGAGATGGACGAGATCGTACGAGGCGAGCGCACACCTTCTCGCGAATTCCACGTTGATGCATTGCAGGTCAAAGAAATTCGTAAAGCTACCGGTTTGACCCAGACCAAATTTGCGGCACTGATCGACGTCCAACTCGGCACTCTACGAAATTGGGAACAGGGCCGTCGCGAGCCAACCGGGCCGGCAAAAGCTTTGCTCAAGGCCATTCATAACGACCCGGTTCATGTTTTGAATGCATTGGCTCATTGAGAAAATGAACACCCACAAAAAAGCCGCCCCTAAGAGGCGGCTTTTTTATTCACCAGAACTAAGCCTTACAACTTGGGACCCGCAGCCTTGATCGCGTCGCTCACTTCGAACTTCTTGAAGTTCTCGATGAACAGACCGGCCAGCGCCTTGGCAGCTTCGTCGTAGGCAGCCTTGTCAGCCCAGGTGTTGCGTGGGTTGAGCAGGTTGGTTTCAACGCCCGGTACGGCCAGTGGCACGTCGAGGTTGATGGTGTCCAGGTGCTCGGTGGCGGCACCGATCAGCGCGCCGCTCTGGATCGCTGCGATCACCGCACGGGTGGTCGGGATGTTGAAGCGTTTGCCGACGCCGTAGCCACCGCCGGTCCAGCCGGTGTTGACCAGGTAGACCTTGGAGCCGAAGCCACGGATGCGCTTGATCAGCAGTTCTGCGTATTCGCCAGCCGGGCGCGGGAAGAACGGTGCGCCGAAGCAGGTGGAGAAGGTCGACTTGATGCCGCTGCCCGAACCCATTTCAGTCGAGCCCACCAGCGCGGTGTAGCCGGACAGGAAGTGATAGGCCGCTTGTTCTTCATTGAGGATCGACACTGGCGGCAGCACGCCGGTCAGGTCGCAGGTCAGGAAGATCACCGCGTTTGGCTCGCCGCCCAGGTTCTTCTCGGAACGCTTGGCAACGTGCTCCAGCGGGTAGGCCGCGCGGCTGTTCTGGGTCAGGCTGACATCGGCGTAGTCGGCATGCTTGGCGTCGTCGATGACCACGTTTTCCAGGACTGCGCCGTGCTTGATGGCTTTCCAGATGACCGGCTCGTTCTTCTCGGACAGGTCGATGCACTTGGCATAGCAGCCGCCTTCGATGTTGAAGACAACGCCTTCGCCCCAGCCGTGTTCGTCGTCACCGATCAGGTAACGGCTCTCGTCGGCGGACAGGGTGGTTTTACCGGTGCCCGACAGACCGAAGAACAGGGTCACGTCGCCTTCTTCGCCGATGTTGGCAGCGCAGTGCATTGGCAGCACGTCAGCGGCCGGCAGCAGGAAGTTCTGCACGGAGAACATGGCTTTCTTCATTTCACCGGCGTAACGCATACCGGCGATCAGCACTTTCTTCTGCGCGAAGTTGATGATCACGCAACCGTCGGAGTTGGTGCCGTCACGCTCAGGCACGCACTCGAAGTTGGCCACGTTGAGCACTTGCCACTCGTCACGACCGGCCGGGTTGTACTGGGCCGGGTTGATGAACAGGCAACGACCGAACAGGTTCTGCCAGGCAGTCTGGGTGGTCATTTTCACGGCCAGGTAGTGATCTTCAGCCGCACCTACATGCACGTGGGAAACAAAGTGCTCTTGCGCGTTGTTGAACGCCTCGACACGAGCCCACAGCGCGTCGAACTTGTCGGCCGGGAACTTGCGGTTGATCGGGCCCCAGGCGATAGCGGCCTGGGTGGAAGGCTCTTCAACGATGAAACGATCGACTGGCGAACGGCCGGTGCGATGACCGGTGCGGACTACCAGAGCGCCGGTATCGGCAAGCTCGCCCTCACCGCGTTGCAGGGCTTCTTTAACCAGATCATCAACACTCAGATCGGTGTACACGGCGTTATTGGCTTGCGTCATGAGGTTCCCCGTCGGCCAGTGGCCGAGTGTGCTCCAAACGTTTTGTAGTAGAAAGTCGTGCACTACTACCGCGAAAAAAGTGGGCCGGATTATGCCAGAAAAGCCCAAAAAGAGTAGGGTCCTCCCGTCGTAACGGCGAAATTCCGTCGTTACGCAGTGAATTTACCTGCGCTGAACCGTTTTAGTGCCGGGTATCTGACGGCGTGTCGACGCCTGCGCCAGCGAACAATTGAGCAATATCGGCCGCATCGAACAGGTAACGCTGGTTGCAGAACTGGCAATCGATCTCGACTTCGCCGCCGCGTTCAGCCACCAGTGCCTGCGCATCTTCCAGACCCAGACTGACCAGCGCATTGCCCGAGCGTTCCCGCGAGCAGCTGCAACGGAAGCGCAGGTTCTGCACATCGAACAGGCGCACCTGCTCTTCGTGGTAGAGGCGATGCAGCACGGTTTCGTTGTCCAGGCTGAGCAATTCATCGGCGGTCAGGGTGCTGGCCAGGGCGGTGATGTGCTGCCAGCTTTCGGCGCGCTCTTCTTCGTCTTTCAGGCGGTCGGCCGGCAGTTGCTGCAGTAGCATTCCGCGAGCACGGCGGCCGTCGGCGAACAGCTTGAAGCGGGTGCCGACCTGTTGCGACATGACGAAATAATTGGTGAAGCACTCGGACAGGGTTTCACCATCGAGGTCGACGATACCCTGGTAACGCTGGCCGATCGTCGGGTCGACGGTCAGGGTCAGGTCACCGCCCGGCATCAGGTCGGCAAGCGTGGCATCCGCAGCGATCTGCTCGGCGTTGTATCGCGCCAGACCACGGATCTCGCGCTCGCTGGAGCATTCGATCATCAGCAGCGGAATCGGCCCTTCGGAGCGTGCCTGCAAAATCAGCAAGCCGTCGAACTTCAGGGTGCCCACCAGCAACGAAGCGGCCGCCATCAGTTCGCCCAGCAACTGCGCGACCGGCTCCGGGTACGGGTGCTTGGCGAGGACTTCGGCGTAGCTGCGTTCCAGCGCCACCAGTTCGCCGCGAGTGTCGCTGTCATCGAAGATGAAGCGTTGGGTGTAGTCGGTATCCGGTAGGTCGGTCATAGGTCTGGGTATCTGAATTGATGACAAAAAGGTTACAAAAGATGAAAATCCCGCGCTTTCTTCGCACCTGTTTGGTGCAAAACGTTCAGCCACGGGAGGCATTTTATGAACAATCCGGGTTTGTTCCAATCAAGGTGGAACCTCGGCCGGCTGGTTCTGTGCAACGTCGTGCCATTAGCGCTACTGGCTTTCTGGTTATGGCCTACGGGCCAGATGCTGTGTGTGATTTTCGACGAGTGGCTGTTCCGCTCACTCAATGCACCACTGGCCAGCAACCCCATATGGCTCCACATCTGGGCAATTGCAAGTCTGCGTCCGTTCGACATCGTCGTCGGTCTGATCCTGCTGACGCTGCTGATCAAGGGCGACTGGGTGTTCAAGGCGATTGATGTACGTCGCGCCTTCTTCGGTTTTTTCTCGATTCTGCTGCTGATGGTGGTGATTCGCGCGCTGTTTTCCAAATTCGCCGACTACATGGACTGGCAGCACAGCAGCCCATCGATGGTGCTGGAAGGCGCGGTGCACCTGAGTGACTACTTCCCGCATCTGGAAAAAGCCTGGGAGCTGAAGGATCGCTCGAGCCAGAGCTTCCCCGGTGACCACGCTTCGGTGTTGCTGATCTGGGCGCTGTTCATGGGGGTCTTCAGTCACTCAGTCGGCCAGTTCCTGACGATCTGGGGCCTGGCGTTACTGTTCATGCTGCCACGTCTGGTGGCCGGCGCGCATTGGGGCCAAGACGATTACATCGGCGGCATGCTGCTGGCGGTGTGGGCGTTGGGCTGGGGTTACTACACGCCGTTTGCCTATCACGCCGCCAACTTCTGGCTGAAGGTGACTGCGCCGATTTTCGCTTTGCTGGGCAAACTGCCGCTGGTTTCGCGGATGAGTGTGGTGTCTGCCGCGAACTGACAGTTTGCACACACCTGTGGTGAGGGAGCTTGCTCCCGCTTGGCTGCGTAGCAGTCACTGAACCAGTCGACTCGGTTGTACTTTGAAATACATGATCGACTGGATTGGGAGTCCTTCGGCCTCCAGCGGGAGCAAGCTTCCTCGCCACAATGGTGCGCCGTGCCGGTCAATCGCTATTACTGTTCCCACGAAATTTAAACAGATCCCGCCGCTGCTTCTTGCTCGGTTTGCCGTCGGTACTCACACCTAACGCCCCGGCCTTGCGCATCGCCGCTGCCGCTTCACGTTTGGCAATACTCGCCTCGGTCTCGGTATACAGCGTCTGCGCTTCGGGCGCGCCGCGACGCACGATCGACAAGGCTTCGACCCTCACTGTGCGCTCTTCAAAACCGGTACGAATCTCGAACTCATCGCCAATGCGTGGCTCTTTGCCAGGCTTGCAGCGGTCGCCTCGGCAATGCACCTTGCCACTCTCGATGGCCGCTTTGGCCAGAGCCCGGGTCTTATAAAAACGTGCAGCCCACAACCACTTGTCGAGACGGACCTTGTCGTCCTCTTCGCTTTTTTGTGCCATGGAATTTCCTCATTCTGAAATATTGATGAACTGTACTACCGTTTCTGTCGTGCCATGAATGACCCCGTCCCGGATTACAATGCACACCTGCCGACACCTGCTTGAGGGGTCGGCGATCCGGGCCGTAGATATCTGTCGCCTTTTAACCCTTATTCTGCGTGAATACCGCGAATTCGGCCGCACGCGGCCCGAGCGGTTTCTGCCGGTTGAGCACCTTTGAAGACATTTGACCATTTGACCGTTGTCGGTCTGCGCGAGTGGGTGGCGCTCCCTGATCTGGGAGTCGCCGGCCTGCGGGCGAAAATCGACACCGGTGCCAGCACCTCCAGCCTGCATGCCACCGACATCGAGCCGTTCGAACGCGACGGCGAGAAGTGGGTGCGTTTCACCGCGCACCTGGGCACGGTGGTGCAGTTACGTCACCGGCGCTGCGAAGCGCCGCTGGTGACGCGCAAAACCATTAAAAGCTCCAACGGCCAGGCGCAGGTGCGCTATGTGATCAGCACCACCCTGGCCCTCGGTGATCGGGTCTGGGCAGTCGAGTTCACCCTCGCCTGCCGCAAGTCCATGCGCTATCGCCTGTTGCTCGGTTCCAAAGCCCTGATCGATGGCCAACTGGTGGTCAATCCGGGCATCAAATATGTACAAGACAAGCCGGTGTTCCCGGTATCTACCTCCTCCACAGGTGTTGCATGAAGATCGCTGTGCTGTCGCGGAATCCGCGTCTGTATTCCACCCGTCGTCTGGTCGAGGCCGGCACCGAGCGCGGGCACGAAATGGTAGTGATCGACACCTTGCGCGCCTACATGAACATCGCCAGCCACAAGCCGCAGATCCACTATCGCGGCAAGCCGCTGGAAGGGTTCGATGCGGTAATCCCGCGGATCGGTGCGTCGGTGACGTTCTACGGTTGCGCCGTGTTGCGCCAGTTCGAAATGATGGGGGTGTTTCCGCTCAACGAATCGGTGGCCATCGCCCGCTCGCGGGACAAATTGCGTTCGCTGCAACTGCTGTCGCGTCGTGGCATCGGCCTGCCGGTCACCGGTTTCGCCCACTCGCCGGATGACATTCCCGACCTGATCGACATGGTCAACGGCGCGCCGCTGGTAATCAAGGTGCTGGAAGGCACCCAGGGCATCGGCGTGGTGCTGTGCGAAACCGCTACGGCTGCCGAATCGGTGATCGAGGCGTTCATGGGCCTGAAGCAGAACATCATGGTCCAGGAATACATCAAGGAAGCCGGCGGTGCCGACATCCGCTGCTTCGTGGTCGGCGACAAGGTGATCGCAGCGATGAAGCGTCAGGCCAAGCCTGGGGAATTCCGCTCCAACCTGCACCGAGGCGGCAGCGCCAGCCTGATCAAGATCACCCCGGAAGAACGCATGACCGCGTTGCGCGCGGCCAAGGTCATGGGGCTGGCCGTGGCGGGTGTGGATATCCTGCGCTCGAACCACGGGCCGCTGGTGATGGAGGTGAACTCGTCGCCGGGCCTGGAAGGGATCGAGACCACCACCGGCAAGAACGTGGCGGGGATCATCATCGAACACCTTGAGAAGAATGGCGGGCCGAACATGACCCGGACCAAAGGCAAAGGTTGATCCGTTGGAAATATGGCGGCTGACAGGCCGCCTTCGCGAGCAAGCCCGCTCCCACATTTTGGAATGCGTTCCCCCTGTGGGAGCGGGCTTGCTCGCGAAGGGGCCATCAGCCCCGCTGAATATCCCGATCGTCAGACCGCATCGCGCGGCAACATCAACCCCAATGGCAACCGCACTCGCGCTTCCAGTCCGCCCCCGGAGCGGTTGCGCAACTCGACATTGCCGCCATGCATCGAAGCAATCCGCTTCACGATCGCCAACCCCAGCCCGGTACCTTTCCCGCCCCGGGCACGGTCGCCACGGGTGAACGGGTTGAAGATCGCCTCAAGCTCCGACGGATCGATCCCCGCCCCCCGGTCCATCACGCTCAACACCACGTACGGCGCGCTGGTGTCACCGGACACATAAGCCGCGACCTCGACGCCACTGCCGGCATGGTTCAGGGCGTTGCCGATCAGGTTGTTCAGCAGGCGTTTCATCGACACTCGACGCAACGGAAACGGCTGGATCGGTTCCAGACGCAGACGCACTTTCTCTTCGCTCTGGTTGTACGGCGCGGCCACCTCACGCACCAGATCGCTCAAGTCCACTTCCTCCACCGACTCGTCACGACCGTCGCGAATGAACGCGAGGAACTGATCGAGAATCGCGTCCATGTCTTCGATGTCGCGCACCATGTCATCGGTCAGATCGTTGCGATCACCCATCAGCTCCAGCGACAGACGCAAGCGGGTCAGCGGCGTGCGCAAATCATGGGAGACCCCGGCCAGCATCAGCTCACGCTCACGACCGGCCTGTTCGACGTCTTCGGCCATCTGGTTGAAGGCGCGATACACCTCGGTCATCTCGCTGGGCGTATCGCTGATCGGCAGGCGCACGCTGCGACCCTGACCGAGTTGCCGCGCGGCATATACCAGACGCTTCAAAGGCTGGTTGAGCTGGCTGACGAAAATCCACGCCGAGGCGGTGGACAGCAAGCCGATGGCGAGGAACCAGCCGAGTACGTTCCAGATTTTCTGCCCGCGCAGCGGATGCGGGTACAGCGGCACTTTCAGCCAACCGTCGCCGAGGCTTGGCGCACGCACCCACAGCGCCGGCGGCGAGTGCATGCGCAAACGCACTTCGGTGTCGGCGCCCAGCTCCGCCTGCATCTGCCGCTGATAGATTTCACTGTAAGGCCAGTGTTGTTCGCCCTCCGGTACACCGGCGCCGACTACCCGGATCAGGGTTGCGGCATCGGCAATCTTTGCGCGATTTTCTTCATCGGCCGCCCAATAGGCGCGCAGCGTCAGGGCGACGCCGTGGCTGTATTGGCGATCCACCAGGACGTCCTCGTTCATCAACAGATAAACCAGGGTCAGCGCCTTGGAAAACAGCACGACGATGAGCACCAGCCACAGGGTGCGGGAGAAAAAACTTTGGGGGAACCAGACGGGGGTTTTCATCGATAACCGTTACACACTTGCAGGAGCGAGCCATGCTCGCATATTGCGGATTGCGAGTCTGCGCAGAGGGTCGATCAACCCGATCTGCGCAGACCCGCTCCTACAAATCGCCGATCACTTGGTGGCGGCGCCGTCCGGTACGAACACGTAGCCCACACCCCAGACAGTCTGGATATAGCGTGGTTTCGACGGATCCGGCTCGATCATCCGGCGCAGACGGGAAATCTGCACGTCGATGGAACGCTCCAGGGCATCCCACTCGCGGCCACGGGCCAGGTTCATCAATTTGTCGCGGGTCAGCGGCTGACGTGCGTTCATCACCAGTGCCTTGAGTACCGCAAACTCACCGGTGGTGAGCATGTGCACTTCTTCGCCACGTTTCAGCTCACGGGTCGCCAGCGACAGCACGTAATCACCGAAGGTGACATTTTCGTCTTCGCTGCCCGGCGCGCCCGGCACCGGTGCGGCCTGACGACGCAGAACCGCTTTGACCCGAGCCATCAGCTCGTCCGGGTTGAACGGCTTGGCCAGATAGTCATCGGCGCCCAGTTCCAGGCCCTTGATGCGGCTCATCTCATCGCCTTTGGCGGTGAGCATGATGATCGGAATCTGATTGTTCGCCGCCCGCAGGCGACGGCAGGCGGTCAGGCCGTCTTCGCCCGGCAGCATCAGGTCGAGGACGACCAGATTGAACACTTCACGCGACAGCAGACGATCCATTTGCTCGGTGTTCGGTACGGCACGGGCACGGTAGCCCTTGCTGACGAAGAAACGTTCCAGCAGGCTGCTCAGCCCCGGATCGTCGTCAACAATAAGAATTTTTTCGCCTTCAGCATTGTTTGCAGTGCTGCTCATTGGATGCTCCTTTTAGCTCGGCGCGCATTATGGCGTAGCTGCCGTTATACGCACCGTGTGCATTGTTAGCAGATTTTTCCTTCACTGCCAGAAAACCGGGGTTTATGCCTACAGACTGCTACACCCCCGAATGACAGAACGCTGGTTATAATGCGCGGCGTTTTGTGCCAGGCAACGTCTGAATCGTTACCGCAGGTGGCCGGGCTTTTTTCCCGGTGGCCGCAGTAATTGTTCGATTTCACGGGTCAATGGGCTGCCTCTTGACCCAGGCAGCGGCAATTTTCTAGCCGCTCAACCAGACTCCGGGCCTTTATTTCCGTGCCTGCGAGCCTGCTTTCACAATATGTCAGGTGGTTTTATGGACAGCATCAACAGCCGCATCGCCGAGGAACTCGGCGTACGCCCGCAACAGGTCGAAGCGGCCGTCGCGCTACTCGATGAAGGCTCTACCGTTCCCTTCATCGCCCGTTACCGGAAAGAAGTCACCGGCAGCCTCGATGACACCCAGTTGCGTCATCTGGAAGAGCGTCTGCGCTACCTGCGAGAACTCGACGAACGGCGCATCAGCATCCTCGCCAGCATCCAGGAGCAGGGCAAACTCACCCCGGCCCTTGAGCGCGACATCAAGCTCGCCGACACCAAGACCCGCCTCGAAGACTTGTACCTGCCGTACAAGCAGAAGCGCCGCACCAAGGGCCAGATTGCCCTGGAAGCCGGCCTCGGCGAGTTGGCCGATGGCCTGTTCAACGACCCGAGCCTGACGCCAGAAACCGAAGCCGCACGCTTCGTCGACGCCGAGAAAGGCGTAGCCGACGTGAAAGCTGCGCTGGAAGGCGCCAAGTACATCCTGATGGAGCGTTTCGCCGAAGACGCCAGCCTGCTGGAAAAGCTGCGCAACTTCCTCAAGCAGGAAGCGACCATCAGCGCCCGCGTGATCGCCGGCAAGGAAGAAGAAGGCGCGAAGTTCCGCGACTACTTCGAACACGACGAACCGCTGAAAAGCATGCCGTCGCACCGCGCACTCGCGATTTTCCGTGGCCGCAACGAAGGCATCCTCAGCTCCGCGCTGAAGGTCGGCGACGAACTGCCGGGCACCATGCACCCGTGCGAAGGCATGATCGGCCAGCAATTCGGCATCCAGAATCAGAACCGCCCGGCCGACAAATGGCTCGGTGAAGTGGTGCGCTGGACCTGGAAGGTCAAGCTCTACACCCACCTCGAAACCGACCTGCTCGGCGAGCTGCGCGACGGTGCCGAAACCGAGGCGATCAACGTCTTCGCCCACAACCTGCACGACCTGCTGCTGGCCGCGCCGGCCGGCCCGCGCGCCACCCTGGGCCTCGACCCGGGCCTGCGTACCGGCTGCAAAGTCGCGGTAGTCGACTCCACCGGCAAGCTGCTCGATCACGCCACGGTTTACCCGCACGTGCCGCACAACAAGTGGGACCAGACCATCGCCATTCTGGCCGCTCTGTGCGCCAAGCACTCGGTTGACCTGATCGCCATCGGCAACGGCACCGCCAGCCGCGAAACCGACAAACTGGCAATCGAGCTGATCAAAAAGTATCCAGCGATGAAGATGACCAAGGTCATGGTCTCCGAGGCCGGCGCCTCGGTGTACTCGGCGTCGGAACTGGCGGCCAAGGAATTCCCGGACCTGGACGTGTCGATCCGAGGCGCGGTGTCGATTGCTCGCCGCTTGCAGGATCCACTGGCCGAACTGGTGAAGATCGATCCGAAATCCATCGGTGTCGGCCAGTACCAGCACGACGTGTCGCAGCTGAAACTGGCGCGTGGTCTGGATGCGGTGGTCGAGGACTGTGTGAACGCCGTCGGCGTCGATGTGAACACCGCTTCGGTGGCGCTGCTGGCGCGGATCTCCGGCCTCAACGCGACTTTGGCGCAGAACATCGTCGCTCACCGCGACGAACACGGTGCGTTCAAGACCCGCGCAGCGCTGAAGAAAGTCGCGCGTCTGGGCGAGAAAACCTTCGAGCAGGCCGCAGGCTTCCTGCGCGTGATGAATGGCGACAACCCGCTGGATTCTTCCGCTGTTCACCCTGAAGCCTATCCGCTGGTACAGCGCATCGCCGCTGAAACCGACCGCGACATTCGCTCGCTGATCGGCGACGCCGCGTTCCTCAAGCGTCTGGACCCGAAGAAGTTCACCGACGAGACCTTCGGTCTGCCCACCGTCACCGACATTCTGCAAGAACTGGAAAAACCGGGTCGCGACCCGCGTCCGGAGTTCAAGACCGCCGAGTTCCAGGAAGGCGTCGAAGACCTGAAAGACCTGCAACTGGGGATGATCCTCGAAGGCGTCGTCACCAACGTGACCGCGTTCGGCGCGTTCGTCGACATCGGCGTGCATCAGGACGGCCTGGTGCACATCTCGGCGTTGTCGGAGAAGTTCATCAAGGACCCACGCGAAGCGGTGAAGGCCGGTGACGTGGTGAAAGTGAAGGTCATGGAAGTCGACATCCCGCGCAAACGCGTCGGCCTGTCGATGCGCATGAGCGACACCCCGGGCGAGAAAATCGACGGTGCCCGTGGTTCGCGTCCGGGCTCGGCACCGCGCCAGTCGTCGAACAACGCGCCACGCAAGGAAACGGCCACAGCCGCACCGGTGAACAACGCCATGGCTTCGCTGTTCGCCAACGCCAAGCAGTTGAAGAAACGCTGATGGAGATTCCGGCCGGGCTCGTCGAGAGCGCGTTTTTCAAGCTGTTGGGCTGCCGCCTGCACAGCCTGGAAACCGGGGTGGCGCAAGTCGCCCTGGTGCTGGAACCGCAACTGCGCAATCGCGGCGGCAAATTGCACGGTGGCGCGCTGTTCAGTCTGGTCGATATCGCCATGGGGCTGGCCTGTTCCAGCACCCACGGCTTCGATCAGCAGAGCGCGACCATCGAGTGCAAGATCAACTACATCCGCGCCGTAGCCGACGGCGAGGTGCTGTGCACGGCGCGGGTGATCCACCCGGGCCGCCGCACGCTGGTGGTCGAGGCCGACGTGATGCAGGGCGACAAACTGGTCGCAAAAGCGCAAGGCACGTTCGCTGTCCTGTAGATGTTGTTCATCATTTTGAGTTAATTTCGGCGCTGTGATCGCAGCGTCGAGCTTTTCTGTGGGAGCGGGCTTGCTCGCGAAGGGGGCGTGTCAGTGTGCATGGCTGTGACTGATACACCGCATTCGTGAGCAAACCCGCTCCCACAGGGACCGCATAATCTTCGCGTGCATCTGCCAGATTCAGGGATTGAAGTCGGCGGTTCGAAAGGGGCTTCGTGAGCCCAAAAAACCAGGCGAAAACGCCAGTTTCAACTTCACCCTTGTAGACCGTCCTGCCCACCCCCATATTGGGGCGACTGACGCGTGAAGGAATCCAAATTGAGCGAACTTCTCAACCGCCGCCTGGCTCTGCTCGGCGAGCGCGCCAACCTCTCTCTGCTCGAACAGTGCCTCCACGGTATCGAACGTGAATGCCTGCGCGTGACCAGTGAAGGTCGTCTGGCGCAAACGCCGCACCCGGAAGCCTTGGGTTCCGCGCTGACCAATGAACAGATCACCACCGACTACTCCGAGTCGCTGCTGGAATTCATCACCCCTGCCCTGCCCGATCCGGCCGATACGCTGGCGAGCCTGGACAAGATTCATCGCTTTGCCTACAGCAAGCTCGGCAACGAGTACCTGTGGAGTCCATCGATGCCGTGCCCGTTGCCGGCCGAGGAAGACATCCCGATCGCCTATTACGGCACCTCCAACATCGGTCAGCTCAAGTATGTCTACCGCAAGGGCCTGGCCCTGCGGTACGGCAAGACCATGCAGTGCATCGCCGGGATTCACTACAACTTTTCCCTGCCGGAAAAGCTCTGGCCGTTGCTGCGCGAGGCCGAGGGCTTCGTCGGCACCGACCGCGACTTCCAGTCATCGTCGTACATCGCGCTGATCCGCAACTTCCGCCGCTACAGCTGGCTGCTGATGTACCTGTTCGGGGCTTCGCCGGCGCTGGATGCCGGTTTCCTCCGTGGGCGCTCGCATCAACTGGAACAGCTCGATCCGGATACTTTGTATCTGCCGTACGCCACCAGCCTGCGCATGAGCGACCTTGGTTACCAAAGCAACGCCCAGGCCGGCCTGACGCCTTGCTACAACGATCTGGCGAGCTACACCGACAGCCTGCGCAAGGCCGTGGCCACGCCGTACGCGCCGTACGTTGAGGTCGGCACGCACAAGGATGGCGAGTGGGTACAGCTCAACACCAACATCCTGCAGATCGAAAACGAGTACTACTCCAACATCCGTCCGAAACGCGTGACCTACACCGGCGAACGGCCGATCCAGGCCCTGATGGCCCGTGGCATTCAGTACGTCGAAGTGCGCTGCCTGGATATCAACCCGTTCCTGCCGATGGGCATCGACGTCACCGAATCGCGCTTCCTCGACGCGTTCCTGCTGTACTGCGCGCTGAACGACAGTCCGCTGCTGACCAACACTTCGTGCGGCAATGCCACTTCGAACTTCCTCAGCGTGGTCAAGGAAGGTCGCCGTCCGGGCCTGCAATTGCAGCGTGACGGCGAAGCGGTCGAGCTGAAGGTTTGGGCAGCCGAGCTGCTGGAAAAAATCGCTCCCCTTGCGGCCCTGCTCGATCAGAGCCATGGCGGCGACGCACACAGCAAGGCGCTGGACGCGCAACTGGCCAAGGTCAAGGATTCGTCCCTGACCCCGTCGGCCCAAGTGCTGGCGGCCATGGCCGAGCACAAGGAAAGCTTCGCGCAATTCTCCCTGCGCCAGAGCCAGGCGCATGCCGAGTTCTTCCGCAGCGAGCCGTTGGCTGCTGATGAACAGGCGAAGTTTGAAGAGCTGGCGCGCTCGTCGCTGGCGCAACAGGCGGAGCTGGAACAGAACGAGGTTGGCGATTTCGATGTGTTTGTCGGGTCGTATCAGGCGAGCATTCTGGCGATCAGTAATTAAAAGCCCCTCACCCTAACCCTCTCCCGGAGGGAGAGGGGACTGATTCAGGTGCTCTTGAGATTGACGCCGACCTGAAATATCCAGCCGAACTCAGGCCTTGAAAAGCATAAAGATCGGCTCCCTTTCCCCCTCGCCCCCTTGGGGGAGAGGGTTGGGGTGAGGGGGTAAAGACCTAACGTCTGACACAAGATCCGAAGTATCCACAATCCCTCACGCCTTAGATTTTTCCGCTCATAAGCTAAGTCTAAAAAGTTATTTATTTTTAGATTCTTAGATCATTTAGTCTCCTTTCACGCCGATCGTCGGTCGCCTGATTTGGAGCACTCCCCCATGAAACTGAATTTCCCGCTTCGCCTGCTGGCCGTGGCCTCGTTGGCTGCTGCGAGCTTTCTGGCGCAGGCCGCCGACCTTACCGTCGCCTACCAGACCACCGTCGACCCGGCGAAAGTCGCCCAGGCCGATGGCGCCTACGAAAAAGCCACCAAGGCCGACATCAGCTGGCGCAAGTTCGATAACGGCGCCGACATCATCGCTGCCATCGCTTCCGGTGACGTGCAGATTGGCTACCTCGGTTCCAGCCCGTTGACCGCCGCCATCACCCGCAAGGTTCCGGTGGAAACCTTCCTCATCGCCACCCAGATCGGTGCCGCCGAAGCGCTGGTCGCGCGCGACGGTTCCGGAATCAAGACCCCGCAGGATCTGGTCGGCAAGAAAATCGCCGTGCCGTTCGTGTCCACCGGTCACTACAGCCTGCTCGCGGCGCTGAAACACTGGAACATTGATCCGTCGAAAGTCACCGTGCTCAACCTCGCGCCGCCAGCGATCATCGCCGCATGGAAGCGCGGTGATATCGACGCCACTTACGTGTGGGATCCGGCCCTCGGTGTGGCCAAGGAAAACGGCAAAGTGTTGATCACTTCCGGTGAACTGGCCAAGTTCGGCGCGCCGACCTTCGATGCGTGGATCGTGCGCAAAGACTTCGCCGAGAAACACCCGGAAATCGTCACCGCGTTCGCCAAGGTCACCCTCGACGCTTACGCCGATTACCGCAAGGATCCACAAGCCTGGCTCGCCGATCAGTCCCACGTCGACAAGCTGGTGAAGCTCTCCGGCGCCAAGGCCAGCGACATTCCATTGCTGCTGCAAGGCAACGTCTACCCGCTGGCGGCTGATCAGGTGATCACACTCGGCGCGCCGACCACCAAAGCCATTACCGACACCGCCGTGTTCCTCAAGGAGCAAGGCAAGGTCGAAGCCGTACTGCCGGACTACGCGCCGTACGTCAGCGCCAAATACATCACCAATTGATCGGGAGTGGACTGCGATGGCCTTGCTACAGCTGGAGCGCATCAGCGCACAGTATCCCGGCAGCCCGGAACCGGTGCTGGCGGACATTTCCCTGACCCTCGGGCCTCAGCAATTGCTGGTCGCCCTCGGCCCGTCCGGCAGTGGCAAGACTTCGCTGTTGAACCTGATTGCCGGCTTCGTCGAACCCAGCGCCGGGCGCATCACCCTCGACGGCGTGCCGGTCAAAGGCCCGAGCGCCGAACGTGGCGTGGTGTTCCAGGATGATGCGCTGCTGCCGTGGCAGGACGTGCTGGCCAACGTCGCGTTCGGTCTGGAACTGGCCGGTGTCGCCAAGGACAAACGCGAAAAGATCGCCCGGGAAATGCTCGCGCTGGTCGACCTTTCCGGTTTCGAAAATCGCCGCATCTGGCAACTTTCCGGGGGCCAGAAACAGCGCGTCGGCCTGGCCCGCGCCCTCGCCGCCGACCCGCGCGTGCTGCTGATGGACGAACCTTTCGGCGCCCTCGACGCATTCACCCGCGAGCAGATGCAGGAGCTGTTGCTGCAAGTCTGGCAGCGCACTGCCAAACCGGTGTTCCTGATTACCCACGACATCGAAGAAGCGGTATTCCTCGCCACTGACCTGATTCTGCTGGCGCCGAATCCGGGGCAGATCGTCGAGCGTCTGCAGCTGGATTTCGGTCAGCGCTACGCCGCCGGTGAGTCGGCACGGGCGATCAAATCCGACCCGCGTTTTATCGAAACCCGCGAGCACGTGCTGAGCAAAGTGTTCTCGCAACGCAGCGCCGTTCAACGGCAGGAGCGCGCATGAGCAGTTACGACGTTTCCGCCCCGGCAGTGAAAACCCCATCGGTGGCGATACCGCAGCGCCGCAACCTCAGTACGCGGTGGATCAGCCTGCTGACCCTGTTCGCCTTGCTGGTGATCTGGTGGGCCGTGACTGCCACCGGTTTGATCGAACCGCTGTTCCTGCCGCCACCGTCCGCCGTGCTGCAAAAAGGCTGGTTGCTGGCGACCACCGGTTACATGGATTCAACTCTGTGGCAGCACCTGGGCGCGAGCCTGAGCCGCATCGGTCTGGGCCTCGGTTTCGCGATTTTGACCGCGGTGCCGGTGGGCATCGCCATCGGCGCCAACCGTATTGCCCGTGGTGTGCTTGATCCGTTGATCGAGTTCTACCGGCCGATTCCGCCATTGGCTTATCTGCCGCTGATCGTGATCTGGTGTGGCATCGGCGAGTTGTCGAAAGTGCTGCTGATCTACTTGGCGATTTTCGCGCCGATCGCCATCGCTACCGCGACCGGCGTGCGCACCGTTGACCCGGCGAAATTGCGTGCCGCGCAGTCGCTCGGTGCCACTCGCGCACAACTGATCCGCCATGTGATTTTGCCGAGCGCCCTGCCGGACATTCTCACCGGTGTGCGCATTGGTCTGGGCGTTGGCTGGTCGACCCTGGTCGCCGCCGAACTGATCGCCGCCACCAGCGGTTTGGGGTTCATGGTGCAGTCGGCTGCGCAATTTCTGGTCACCGATGTGGTAGTGCTGGGGATTCTGGTGATCGCCCTGATCGCCTTCGCCATGGAAATGGGCCTGCGCGCCCTGCAGCGCAAACTGGTGCCGTGGCACGGCCAGGCGCATTGAATACTTGCCATCCAAAACCTGTGGGAGCGGGCTTGCTCGCGAATGCGGTGTATCAGTCACAGAAATGTCTTCTGACACACCGCATTCGTCGGAACGCCGCCCGGAGCAAGCCCGCTCCCACCAAAAGCTCAAAACCCGAATTCCAGAGACCCACCATGAGCAGCCTGACCATCACCCCATTAAGCTCGGCCCTCGGCGCGCAGATCAGCGGCGTCGACGTCAGCCAGCCGTTGAACCTGGAACAGCGCGACGCCATCGAGCAGGCGTTGCTCAAGTATCAGGTGCTGTTCTTCCGCAACCAGCCGATCGAGCCTTCGCAACAGGCACGTTTCGCCGCGTACTTCGGCGACCTGCACATCCATCCGATTTACCCGAACGTGCCGGAGCAGCCCGAAGTGCTGATCCTCGACACCGCCGTCACCGACGTGCGCGACAACGCGATCTGGCACACCGACGTGACCTTCCTGCCAACGCCGGCGATGGGCGCAGTGCTCAGCGCCAAACTGCTGCCAGAGTTCGGCGGCGATACATTGTGGGCCAGCGGGATTGCCGCGTATGAAGCACTGTCGGCACCGATGAAAACCTTGCTCGAAGGGTTGACTGCAACTCACGATTTCACTCGCTCGTTTCCGCTGGAACGCTACGGCAACACGCCGGAAGCGCTGGCACAGTGGGAAGAGGCACGACGCAAGAACCCACCGTTGTCACACCCGGTGATCCGCACTCACCCAGTGAGCGGACGCCGTTCGTTGTTCGTCAACGAAGGCTTCACCTCGAAGATCAACGAGCTGTCGGACACCGAGAGCGAGGCGATTCTGAAGTTCCTGTTCGCCCACGCGACCCGGCCGGAGTTCACCATTCGCTGGCGCTGGCAGCAGGACGACATTGCGTTTTGGGACAACCGCGTGACCCAACATTACGCGGTGGATGATTACCGTCCGGCACGACGGGTGATGCAGCGGGCTACGGTGTTGGGGGATGTGCCGTTTTTTCGCTGAGCGTTGAAGCCCAGAGCAGAATCAAAAGCCCCTCACCCTAACCCTCTCCCGGAGGGAGAGGGGACTGATTGGGGGATGCATCAGAATTACGCC
Source organism: Pseudomonas fluorescens (assembly GCF_004683905.1). Lineage (NCBI taxonomy): Bacteria > Pseudomonadati > Pseudomonadota > Gammaproteobacteria > Pseudomonadales > Pseudomonadaceae > Pseudomonas > Pseudomonas fluorescens. The sequence goes on along the minus strand of NZ_CP038438.1, from coordinate 294,705 downwards.
AACCTGATCAATCTGTGCTGAATCCATAATCGACCCGGTTTCTCATGTCGATTTACGACGCAAGACACCTCGGTCGGCTCCCTCTCCCTCCGGGAGAGGGCTGGGGTGAGGGTGACTCACTCCGCCGTCGAAGGCTTCTCCCAAAGATTGATCCCGCCCTCCTGGGCAAACCGGTCGATCTCCGCTAGTTCCTCAGCACTGAAACTCAGATTCTTCAACGCCCCGACGTTCTCGACGATCTGCTCCGGCCGGCTCGCGCCGATCAGCGCCGAGGTCACTCGCGGATCACGCAGGGTCCAGGCCAGTGCCAGTTGCGCCAGGCTCTGGCCGCGACGTTTGGCGATCTCGTTCAACGCGCGCACATGCGCGATGTTGGCCTCGGACAGGTGCGAAGCCTGCAGCGAACCGCCACCTGGGCGATTGACCCGCGCATCCGCCGGCACGCCGTTGAGGTACTTGTCGGTCAGCAGACCTTGCGCCAGCGGAGTGAAGGCGATCACGCCAGTGCCGAGCTCGTCGGTGGTGTCGAGCAGGTCTTTCTCCACCCAGCGATTGAGCAGGTTGTACGCCGGCTGATGAATCAGCAGCGGCACTTTCCATTCCTTGAGCAGCGCAGCGATCTCGCGGGTTTTCACCCCGGAGTACGACGAGATGCCGATGTACAGCGCCTTGCCCTGTTGCACGGCGGTGGCGAGGGCGCTGGCGGTTTCTTCCAGCGGAGTGTCCGGGTCGAAGCGGTGCGAATAGAAGATATCCACGTAGTCCAGACCGAGGCGCTGCAGGCTCTGGTCGAGGCTGGCCAGCACGTATTTGCGCGAGCCGCCGCCCTGGCCATAAGGGCCGGGCCACATGTCCCAACCGGCCTTGCTTGAAATGATCAGTTCATCGCGGTACTGCTTGAAGTCTTCACGCAGCAAACGACCGAAGTTGATCTCGGCGCTGCCATACGGCGGGCCGTAGTTGTTGGCCAGGTCGAAGTGATTGATCCCCAGGTCGAACGCGGTACGCAGCAGGGCGCGCTGGGTGTCGATCGGCGTGCTGTCGCCGAAGTTGTGCCACAGGCCCAGCGACAGCGCCGGCAGCACCAGACCGCTGCGGCCGACGCGGCGGTAAGGAATGGAGTCGTAGCGGTTTTCGGCAGCGGTGTAAGTCATCGAATCCTCTCTTGTTTGATTAACAGCAAATTGAGGGTGAATTTCAACTTTGTGGTGAGGGGATTTATCCCCGATGGACGGCGTAGCCGTCCCAAAAAAAATCGCGAATTTGAATGCAGATTTAGGGGTGGCTTTCGGCACCCATCGGGGATAAATCCCCTCACCACAGGGTGTTTACACAAATCTGTTTTGCGGTCGGGCGAGGCCCAGGTTTTCGCGCAGGGTCCGGCCCTCATACTCGGTTCTGAACAGCCCGCGCCGCTGCAGTTCCGGGACCACGCCATTAGCGAAATCTTCGAGCCCGCCCGGCAGGTGCGGCACCAGCACGTTGAAGCCATCCGCCGCGCCCTGTTCGAACCACTCCTGCAAGCGATCGGCGATCTGCTCCGGCGTGCCGACCAGGCTGTAATGCCCGCGCCCACCGGCAATCCTGCGGCCCAATTCGGCGAGGGTCAGATTCTCCCGCCCCGCCAGTTCAGTCAGCAATTTTTGCCGGCTCTGCTGGCCGCTGTCGGTCAGTGGCAACTCCGGTAACGGGCCGTCCAGCGGGTACTTCGACAAGTCGAAGTTGCCCAGCATACGCCCAAGCAAGGCGACGCCAACCTCCGGTTCGACCAATTGCTGAAACGTTTCACATTTTTCCTGCGCTTCGGTTTCTGTCTGCCCGACGACGACAAACACCCCGGGCATGATTTTCAGCGAGTCGGCACTGCGCCCGTACTTGGCCAGACGCCCCTTGAGGTCGGCGTAGAACGCCTGTGCGCCGGCCAGCGAAGTCTGCGCGGTGAACACCACCTCAGCGGTCTGTGCCGCCAGTTCACGCCCGGTTTCGGATGAGCCGGCCTGCACAATCACCGGTTGCCCCTGCGGCGAGCGCGCCACGTTCAGCGGGCCTTTCACCCGAAAATGCTCACCGACGTGATCCAGCACGTGCAACTTCGCAGGGTCGTAATAGGCGCCGCTGGCTTTGTCGCGGACAAAGGCATCGTCCTCCCAACTGTCCCACAGCCCGGTGACCACCTGATGAAACTCGCGGGCGCGGCTGTAGCGTTCGGCGTGGCCGATGTGTTCGTCGCGACCGAAATTCAGTGCTTCGGCGGCGTTGTCCGAGGTCACCAGATTCCACCCGGCGCGGCCACCCGACAGATGATCGAGCGAAGCGAATTTGCGCGCCACGTGGTACGGCTCGTTGTAGCTGGTGGTCGCCGTGGCGATCAGGCCGATGCGCTCGGTCACCGCGCTCAGGGCCGAGAGTAAGGTCAGCGGTTCGAAGTGATCCGAGCGCGCCATGCGGCTGGCGATGTCCTGGGTCGGCGCGGCCACGCTGTCGGCGACGAACAGCGTGTCGAATTTCGCCGCCTCGGCAATCTGCGCCAGACGCTTGTAGTGGGCGAAATCCAGCCCGGCATTCGCCGGCACCTGCGGGTGCCGCCACGCGGCGACGTGGTGCCCGGTGGCCATGAGAAACGCGCCGAGTTTCAGCTGTCTGCTCATCTCAGAAATCCTTGCGCAGTTGCACGCCGAAGTAGCGCTCGTCATCCCGTGGCACAGCGCGGTAGATGTAGCTGCCGCCGCTGGCCAGCAACGGTGAGTAGGACTTGTCGGCGAGGTTCTTGCCCAGCAGTGCCACGCGCCAGCCGTTGCTGTAGTCGGCGAGAGCGACGCTGGCGTTCCAGATGCCGTAGGCGCCTTGTTTGGTGTCGGCATTCTGGCTGATGTCGTACTGCACTTCGCTCTGCCAGCTGTAGTCGGTGCCGAGTTCGATATCGAGGCCGTTGTCCAGCGGGATGCTGTAGTCGGCACGCACGTAGCTTTTCCAGTCCGGGCTGAACGGCAGTGGCTTGCCATTGACGTTGCACGAGGCTGCAGCGCCCGCCGGGCAGCTGAATTGGTCGATGCGTGCGCGGGTGTAGGCCAGCGCCCCGGAGAACTTCAGTTGCTGGGTCGCCTGCAAGGCGTAATCGAGTTCGACGCCTTCGGTGCTGACGCTGCCGGCGTTGATCAGGCGCGTCACCACTTGCCCGGCGACGGTGTCGAAAAAATTCGCCTGGTAGTTGTCGTAATCGCTGTGGAACACCGCGAGGTTGGTGGTCAGCCGGTTGTTCCAGCTCGTCGCTTTGATCCCCGCCTCCCAGGTGTTGGAGGTCTCCGGCTTCAGCGCTTCGGTGTCACGCGGCTGCATGTTGAAGAACACGTTGTAGGCCGGGCCTTTGTAGCCGCGCGAGTAGGTCAGGTACGTGGTGACTGCATCGCTGAGGTCGTACTGCACGCCGAGCCGACCGGACCAGCCGTCCTCGTCCACCGAACCGGAACTGCTGGTTGCAGGTTGAATACCACTGACCGTGGTCGCCGAGGTCGAGACGCGACGGTGATCGTATTCAAGATCATCGTGGGTGTAGCGCAGGCCGGCGATGCCACGAAAGTCCGAGGTGAAGTTCAACGTGGCTTCGCCGAACGCGGCGTAGCTGTCGCTGGTGGTGCTGTAATCGGCGACGCCACGGTCGGTGCGCGTGGTGGTGGTCAAGGTGCGCTGATAAGTCTCGTCATCCTTGCCATGCATGTAGAACAGGCCGCCAACGTATTCAAGGAACTCACCTTTCGGCGAGGCCAGGCGCAGCTCTTGCGAGTACTGGTCGAAGGCCAGCTCGCCCTTGTCGGCGGTGCCGGGGAACGCTGCAGTGATCGTGCTCAGCCGATCGCCATCCTGATATTGGGTGTTGTCCCAGCCGCGCCACGCGGTGATCGAGGTCAGTGTGTAACCGCCCAGTTGCCAGTCGAGCTGGCCGGACAGGCCCTTGTTGGTGTCCTCGACATGGCTGCGGGTATCGGTGTTGATGTCGCGGTTGTGGTTGCTCGCATAGACCGGGCTCAGCGCGTTGGCGAAGGCCGGGGTCAACGACTTGCTGACGACGCCGTTGGGACCGTCGTCGTGGGACTGCATGTAGTCGGCGATCAGGGTGAAGGTGACGTCGTCATTCGGGGTGAATTCAAGCTTGCCGCGCACGCCGCGATGGTTGTAGCCGTTGACCTCCTGGCCGTTGTATTTGTTGTCGACGTTGCCGTCGTAGCTGCTGACCAGGGTGCTGATCGAGCCCTTCAACGTATCCGGAATCAGGCTACCGCCAATGCCGAAGCGGGTGCGGCTTTCATTGCCGCTGTAGTACGACTGGTCGATGTAACCGTGGGTCTCGTTGGTCGGCGCCTTGCTGGTGATGTTGAGCACACCGGCCGAGGCATTCTTGCCGAACAGCGTGCCCTGCGGGCCGCGCAGCACTTCGACGCGCTCCAGATCCAGCAGGTCCAGGGTCGATTGACCGGGACGCGCATAGACCACGCCATCGATCACCGTCGCCACTGTTGGCTCGACGCCGGGCGAGGTGGAAATCGTGCCGACGCCTCGCACAAACAACGAGGTGTCCTTGTTCGACGCACCGGTACGGAAATTCAGCGACGGCACTTGCTGGACGATGCTCGCCACGCCATTGCGGTTGTCGCGCTCCAGTTGTTCGCCGTCGATCACCGAAACCGCCACCGGGACCTTTTGCAGCGACTCTTCGCGGCGGGTAGCGGTGACCGTGACGGACTTGAGTGTCGGCTCTTGTTCGCTGCTGTCGGCGGCGAAAGCCGTGGGCAGTGGCAACGCCGCCAGCCCGGTAAAGATCCAGCCAGCGGCGCGAATCGACTGCGCCAGTTTGTGTGTCGCCCCAGGAATGTTGTGCATGGTTGCCCGCTCGAAATTGGCCCTGAACCGCTGCCGTTCTGCGACGACAGCGCCTGAATCGGTGTCTTGGGCATTCGCTCGAGCGAGTAGCAGACAATGCGCCTTGTTAGCGCTAACATCGCCAGTATTGGCAAGCTCGGCATAGAGCGTCCAATACTGAAAAATTACTTTTATATGCGTTTTGGTTTTTAAGAAGGATCAAGCCTTGAGCCAGGAAAAGCCCCGCAAACGCCGTGGCGCCGGACGCGTGACTCTGAATGCGGTAGCGCGCGAGGCCGGGGTGTCGGCGATTACCGTGTCGCGCTATTTCAATCAGCCGGAAACCGTCTCGCCGGAGCGCCGCGAGCGGATTGCGGCGGTGGTCGCCGAATTGGGTTACGTGCCGAACCTGGTGGCCGGCGGGCTGGCCTCGGCGCGGGGCAAAATCGTCGGCATGGTGATTCCGAACATCTCCGGGCCGATCTTTGCCAACACCATTCAGGGTTTCAGCGACACCCTCAGCCGCCACGGTTATCAACTGCTGCTGGCGTCGAGTTACTTCAGTACCGACCAGGAAGAAAACGCCGTGCGCGCATTTCTCGGCTGGTCGCCGGCAGCGTTGGTGCTGACCAGCCATTTCCACAGTGCGGGCACGGAAAAGATGATCGCCGAAGCGGACGTTTCGGTAATCGAAACCTGGGATTACCAGCCGGATCGCGAGCCGATGCAGATCGGCTTTTCGCACTATGAAGTCGGCGTGACCGCTGCGCGTTATCTGCATGACAAAGGCTATCGCCGCATCGCCTTCGTGCAGAACAGCGCCCCTGGTGACCTCAGTGCCCTCGAACGTCGCGACGGTTACGCCGCCACCGTGCGCGAGTTCGGACTGCCGCCGTGGGTATTCGCCCCGGACGCCGACCGCGCGCCGTTCGAAGCCGGCAAGCAAGCGATGGAAGCGCTGATGAACGCCTCCCCGCGCCCCGACGCGATCATCTTCGCCAACGACAACCTCGCCGCCGGCGGCTTGCTCGCCGGGCAACGCGCAGGCATCAAGATCCCCGAAGACTGCGCCGTGCTCGGCTTCGGCGATTACCCGTTCGCCGAGATGCTGTTGCCCAGCCTGAGCACGATCAAGCCACCGGCACTGGAGATCGGCGTACTGGCGGCAACGCGGGTATTGGAAAGCCTTGGTGTGTTGCCGAGCGATGATGTGCAGCGCCTGAATCTGTTGCAGTGCAATGTGATCGAGCGCGAGAGCACCTGACCAAAATGGCCTAGGCTGGATTGGCTATGCTCCAAGTAACACCGAGGTGGCCCCTTCGCGGGCAAGCCCGCTCCCACAGGATTTTGGTTGTACAAAGAATCTGTGAATGACCGAGATCACTGTGGGAGCGGGCTTGCCCGCGAAAGCGTCCGATCAAGCACCGCATGACCCGCAGGCACGCCTATGCACACCGCAATCATCATCTTCTTCGGCCTGGTCCTGCTCGCCCTGATGCTCTACATCGGCGAGCGCATTGGCTTCAGCCGGCAGACCCTGGCCTACAGCTTCGCCGCGCTGTGGCTGGCGTTGACGGTGATCAATGGTGCGGTGGGGGTGGTGCATGCCGGGCAGCCGCTGGGTTCGGAGATCGCGGTGGGCAGTGCGGTGTTCGGGGTGCCGATGGCGGCGATGGTGTTGTTCATGGTGCTGAGCGCCGAGTCGTGAAACGTCCCGGCGCTCAGTTGTCGATCAACGCACCAGATGCAGGAACTGCATGTGGCGTTCGTACTGGTCGAGGATGTCGTTGATGATCTGCTCTTTGGTGTAGCCGACCAGATCGTAGTCCTGACTGCCCTCGCTCAAGTGCACTTCAGCGCGGTAATAGCGACGGTTGTTGAGTTGCTTGGACCCCATGCCACCCCGAGCAAACGACGGCGTGAAATAGCCGCGCATCTGCACCTGATAGATGAACGGATGCTGCTCACCGTGGCCGATTTCCAGGCTGATGTTGTCGTGCGCCGGATCCGGCTGAGTGACCACGTTCAAGCCCTTCTCAACGAATACCGCCGTCACTTCTTCAATCGCCGGGCGCACCGTGGTGTCCATGAAGCGGTACACCTCGTCACGCGACGGGAAGTGCACCGCCTGACTCAGACGCTGGCGCCAGCCGCCCGTGCCACGCCGCGAACCGGAGACCGGTGCCAGCGAATGCAGTTGCGCGATCTGCTTCTGCGATTCCAGATAGAACGCCTTGTGCAGGCCCCACATCATCAGCAGCAAAATCATCGAGAACGGCAACGAGGTCAGCACCACCGCCGATTTCAGCGCATCGATACTGCCGGAGAACAGCAGCGCACTGGTCACCAGCGCGGTCATCGCGCCCCAGAACACTCGCAGCCATTTCGGCCCGTCTTCGTCCGGGTTGCCGCCCTTGGCCGACAGGGTCGAAAGCACCACTGTGCCGGAGTCGGCGGAAGTGACGAAAAACACGAAGCTGATGAACACCGTCACCGCGATGACAGTCTTGCTCCACGGGTAGGTTTCCAGCAGCAGGTAAAGGCTCATCGACGGATTGTCGAGGGCCGACATGCCCAGCGCCGACATGCCGTGGTTGAGCACCTGATCGATGGCGCTGTTGCCGAAAATCGACATCCACGCCAGGGTGAAACCGAGCGGAATCAGCAGCACGCCGAAGACGAATTCGCGGATGGTCCGGCCACGGGAAATCCGCGCGATGAACAGTCCCACGAACGGCGACCATGCAATCCACCAGGCCCAGTAGAACACCGTCCAGCCGCCGAGCCAGTCGCTCGGTTTGTCGTAGGCATAGAGGTCGAAACTCTTCATCGGCAACGCGCCGAGGTAATCGCCGAGGTTCTGGATCAGCGTGTTGAGCAGGTGCTGGGTGGGACCTGCGAACAACACGAACAGCAGCAGCGCACAGGCCAGCAGCATGTTGATGTCGGACATCACCCGCACACCCTTGTCCACACCCGACACGGCGACGATGATCGCCGCACCCATCATCAGCGTGATCAGGCCGACCTGAATCCACTGGGTGTGTGCGATGCCGAACAGGTAGTCCAGACCGGAGTTGAGGTGCAATACGCCGAAGCCCATGTCGGCGCCCAGACCGAACACCGTGGCGATGATGCCGAAGCCGTCCACCGCGTAGCCGATGGGGCCGTTGATGCGCTTGCCGATCAGCGGGTACAGCGCCGAACGCAAGGCCAGCGGCAGGTTATGCCGGTAGGCGAAATAGGCCAGCGCCATGCCGACGAAAGCGAACACGCCCCAGCCGTGCAGGCCCCAGTGCAGAAACAGAATCTGCATCGCCTGGCGCGCCGCATCGGCGGTGCCGGCCTCGCCTTGCGGCGGTTGGGCCAGGTGCGTCAGTGGCTCGGATACGCAAAAGAAAAACAGCGTGATGCTGATCCCGGCGGCAAACAGCATGCCGGCCCAGGACAGGTAACTGAACTCGGGTTCGTCGTGGTCGGCACCGAGTTTGATCTTGCCGTAGCCCGATAACGCGGTGACCACCACGAAGACCAGATACAGCGTCATCGCGAGCATGTAGTACCAGCCGACCGTGTTGGCCGCCCAGTTTTGCGCAGCCAGCAACCAGGCGCCGGCCTGCTCCGGCATGGCGATGACAACCAGACCAAACAGCAGAATCACCGTCGCGGCGAAGTAGAACACCGGCGGATTCATGCGCACCAGACCGCTGGCGGGGGTAGACGATGCACTCATGAAACGTGCACCTCGAGGGGTTGAAACGTGGCTGAAATGATCGGACTCAGCAAAGGCAAGCCTCCTGTTGTGAGCGGGCAGCGAACCACCGGTTTAACTTGAATGAACGTTCAAGTTAAACATGGATAGGGTGGTAAGGACTAATCGCAGGGCCAGGCGGTAGTCTTCGTACGCTAGCTCAAGGTTGGGTATGACGGGGGTTTGGACGATTCGTTCAGTGGAAAAATCAAAGTCAAAAGCGCCCTCACCCTAACCCTCTCCCGGGGGGAGAGGGGACTGATTGGGGGATGCTTGAGAATTTCGCTGACCTGATCTTGCTGTACCGAATCCATAATCGACTGTTTTTTTCAGGTCGATGTATAGCGCCAGACACCTCCGTCGGCTCCCTCTCCCCCGGGGAGAGGGCTGGGGTGAGGGTGGCTTTTGATGTTTTACTTCTGCGTCCCGTCATCATGCTGCAGATTGGCCTGAGTCAGGTTACTCCCTGCCGGCACGCTGCGCGTCAGCCACACATTACCGCCGATGGTCGAACCCTGGCCGATGGTGATCCGTCCCAGAATTGTCGCGCCGGCATAAATCACCACGTCGTCCTCGACAATCGGATGGCGTGGATGGCCCTTCTGCAACTGCCCGTCTTCATCCGCCGGGAAGCGCTTGGCGCCCAAAGTCACGGCCTGATAGATCCGCACCCGCTCGCCAATGATCGCGGTCTCGCCGATCACCACACCGGTACCGTGATCAATGAAAAAGCTGCGGCCGATCTGCGCGCCTGGATGGATATCGATGCCGGTGGCCGAATGCGCAATCTCCGCGCTGATTCGCGCGAGTAACGGCAACCCGGCGCGGTACAAATGGTGCGCCAGACGATGGTGAATCACCGCCAGAATTCCCGGATAGCACAGCAACACTTCATCGACGCTGCGCGCCGCCGGATCGCCGTGATAGGCGGCCAGCACGTCGGTATCGAGCAGGCTGCGCAGGCCCGGCAAGGCCAGGGCGAAATCCTGAATGATGCGGATCGCCTGAGCTTCGACGTCAGCATCGCCTTGAGCGCTGTGCCGCGCGACATAACGCAACTCCAGCCGCGCCTGCGCCAGCAAGGCATTCAATGAGGTATCGAGGGTGTGACCGACATAGAAGTCCTCACTCTCCTCACGCAGATCCACCGGCCCCAGCCGCATTGGGAACAACGCACCACACAGCGCCTCGAGAATCTCGGCCATCGCCGCGCGGGACGGTAACTCGCGACCACCCTGCTCGCCGCTGGCCCGGCCATTCTGGGTACGCCACTGATCCCGCGCGGTACGCAGTTGGCTGACGATGGTCTGCAATTGCCAATGGCTGGAACGCTCGCTCACGGTAAAGACTCCTCACGGGCGGCCGGACGGTCTGGCCGCGTCAACGGCGACTACTTTACGGCATGCCCGTGAGGGCGAATTAAGAACCGATAGTGCTGGACTAAGCACATTTGGCTATAAGCAATTCACGGTTGCCCCGCTAAAACGGCGTGCCTATAGTCCTGTCATCTTTCTCCGCCAGTACGGACTCATGATCAAACAACAGCTGGATCGCTTTAACCGTCTCGACCTGCTCGGCCAACCCACGCCGCTGGAAAAACTTGAACGTCTATCCGCCTGGCTGGGTCGCGATGTGTACATCAAACGCGATGACCTGACGCCGCTGGCCATGGGCGGCAACAAGCTGCGCAAACTCGAATACCTCGCCGCCGATGCCCTCGCTCAGGGCGCCGACACGCTGATCACCGCCGGCGCCTTGCAATCGAATCACGTACGCCAGACCGCCGCATTGGCGGCCAAACTCGGCTTGGGTTGCGTGGCGTTGCTGGAGAATCCGCTGGGCACCGACGACAGCAACTACACCGGCAACGGCAACCGCCTGCTGCTCGATCTGTTCGACACCAAGGTCGAGCTGGTGGACAACCTCGATAACGCCGACGAACAACTCGCCGCACTCGCTGTGCGCCTGCGCAGCAATGGCAAAAAACCGTATCTGGTGCCGATCGGTGGCTCGAATGCCCTCGGTGCATTGGGCTACGTACGTGCCGGTCTGGAACTGGCGGAACAGATCAAGGACACCGGCCTCGATTTCGCCGCCGTGGTGCTGGCCTCGGGCAGCGCCGGGACCCACAGCGGTCTGGCGCTGGCCTTGAGCGAAGCGCTGCCGCAGTTGCCGGTGATCGGCGTGACCGTCTCGCGCAGCGAAGAAGATCAGCGCCCGAAAGTGCAGGGTCTGGCCGAACGCACGGCGGAGCTGCTGGGTGTGAAATTACCAGTGAACTTCAAGGTCGAGTTGTGGGACGAATACTTCGGCCCGCATTACGGCGAACCGAATGCCGGGACACTGGCGGCGGTGAAACTGTTGGCCAGTCAGGACGCGGTGCTGCTCGACCCGGTATACACCGGCAAGGCCATGGCCGGGTTGCTCGACGGGATCGGCCGCCAGCGTTTCGACGAGGGCCCGATCATCTTCCTGCATACCGGTGGGGCGCCGGCGTTGTTTGCCTATAAGGATTCGCTGACAAGCTGATCCTCCCTGCTGCAAGAATTTCTGTGGTAAGGGGATTTATCCCCGTTGGACTGCGCAGCAGTCCCCTGCTCTTCAAGTCAGAAGAGAGGGCCGCTTCGCGCCCCATCGGGGATAAATCCCCTCGCCACAATTGATCATATATATTCGAAATTGGAATAACAGAAAGATCATTAAGTATTTTCAAGTCTAAAGCAGACATCTTATAGTCTCGCCGCAGGCGAATTTCGGGCAAGACGCATAAGCTGCTTTAGGGCACGATAACGCAGTCGTTCAATTCCCGGATTCGCCAACCTTCCTTAAGCGTCTTCCATAAGAAAACACAGGGGCTTGTCATGAATTTTTCCGCACTACGTCGCAATCTGCTGGTAGGTTCGCTGGGCCTTGCACTGAGCGCCGGCCTGATCGGCCAGGCATCCGCCGGTGAGCAGCTGCAACAGATCAAGGACAAAGGCGTTATCAACGTCGGCCTGGAAGGCACTTATCCACCGTTCAGCTTCGTTGACGAGAACGGCAAACTGTCCGGTTTCGAAGTCGAACTCTCCGAAGCCCTGGCGCAGAAACTCGGCGTCAAAGCCAAGATTCAGCCAACCAAGTGGGACGGTATCCTCGCTGCGCTGGAATCCAAACGTCTCGACGTCGTGGTCAACCAGGTGACCATCTCCGACGAACGCAAGAAGAAGTATGACTTCTCCGAGCCGTACACCGTTTCCGGGATTCAGGCGCTGGTGCTGAAGGACAAGGAAGCCAAGTTGAACATCAAGACTGCCGCCGATCTGTCCGGCAAGAAAGTCGGTGTCGGCCTGGGCACCAACTACGAACAATGGGTCCGCGCCAACGTGCCGGGCGCTGACGTGCGTACCTACGACGATGATCCGACCAAGTTCGCCGACCTGAACAACGGCCGCACCGACGCCATCCTGATCGACCGTCTGGCTGCACTTGAATACGCCAAGAAAGCCCCGAAAACCGTGGCTGCCGGTGAAGCGTTCTCCCGTCAGGAATCCGGTATCGCCCTGCGCAAAGGCGAGCCTGAGCTGCTGGCTGCGGTGAACAAGGCTCTCGACGAACTGCGTGCCGACGGTACCCTTGAGAAGCTGTCGAAGAAATACTTCAACGCTGACGTCACCAAATAATGGAAGAAGCTTTCCAACTCGCACTGGACTCCGCGCCCTTTCTGCTCAAGGGCGCGTATTACACGGTCATCCTCAGTCTGGGCGGCATGTTCTTCGGCTTGCTGCTGGGCTTCGGCTTGGCCTTGATGCGCCTGTCGCGCTTCAAACTGGTGAGCTGGATTGCCCGCATCTACGTGTCGTTCTTTCGCGGCACGCCGTTGCTGGTGCAACTGTTCGTGATCTATTACGGCTTGCCGCAATTGGGTCTGGAACTGGATCCACTGCCAGCGGCGCTGATCGGCTTCTCGCTGAACATGGCCGCTTATGCCTGTGAAATCCTGCGTGCCGCGATCGGTTCGATCGAGCGCGGCCAGTGGGAAGCTGCTGCGAGCATCGGCATGACCCGTGCGCAAACCTTGCGCCGGGCCATTCTGCCGCAGGCCATGCGCACGGCACTGCCGCCACTGGGTAACAGCTTCATTTCGCTGGTCAAGGACACGGCACTGGCCGCCACCATTCAGGTGCCGGAACTGTTCCGCCAGGCGCAACTGATTACCGCCCGGACTTTCGAAGTCTTCACCATGTATCTTGCCGCCGCGCTGATCTACTGGATTCTGGCCACGGTGCTGTCGCACCTGCAGAACAAGTTGGAAGAGCGGGCCAATCGGCATGACCAGGAGTCCTGACCCCATGATTGTCGTGGAAAAACTGACAAAGCAGTTCAAGGGTCAAGAGGTGCTCAAGGGCATCGATCTTGAGGTGAAGGAAGGCGAGGTCGTGGCCATCATCGGCCCCAGCGGTTCGGGCAAGACCACGTTCCTGCGCTGCCTGAATTTCCTTGAGGAGCCCACCAGCGGCCGGATCAAGGTCGGCGATATCGAGATCGATACCAGCCGCCCGCTGAGCCAGCAGCAGAGTCTGGTGCGTAACCTGCGCCAGCACGTGGGTTTCGTGTTCCAGAACTTCAACCTGTTCCCCCACCGCACCGCACTGGAAAACGTCATCGAAGGGCCGATCGTGGTCAAGAAGATGCCGCGCGAGCAAGCCGTTGCCCTGGGCATGAAGCTGCTGGCCAAGGTCGGTCTGGCCGGCAAGGAAGATGCGTATCCGCGTCGTCTGTCCGGCGGTCAGCAACAGCGCGTGGCGATTGCCCGGGCGCTGGCGATGGAGCCGGAAGTGATCCTGTTCGACGAGCCGACCTCGGCCCTCGACCCGGAACTGGTGGGCGAAGTACTGGCGACCATTCGCGGTCTCGCTGAAGAAAAACGCACCATGGTCATCGTCACCCACGAAATGGGTTTCGCCCGCGACGTGGCCAACCGTGTGGTGTTTTTCGACAAGGGCGTGATCGTCGAGCAAGGCGAAGCCAAGGCGTTGTTTGCCAACCCGAAAGAAGAACGCACTAAACAGTTTCTCAGCAAGTTCCTGAATCACGCCTGAGATACTTATTGCCTTGAGTCATTAACTTCCATGGACGGAAGTTTTACTTACCGCGCCTGAAAACTTCCAAATCCCTCCAGCTTAAACCTGTCAAAACAATACATATATGTTCTGCAACAGATACAAGTAATCTGCGGCGCGCTTTCGTGCCTGTGAAATGATCTAAATCGACCGGCACAAAAATCGCAAAACTCGCGAAAAACCGTAGTTCCATTCGCCATCACCGCTAGGCAGGATGCCTCATCAGCGTAGGACGCTTCTGATTAATCGGTAATTCACAGATTAACTAAGGCACTCTATTGACACTCTTTCCGGCACGCTCTTATCTAGTCGCCAACCGGCACCCATTAGTTGAATCAACGCTTACTCAGCCCGAACAATGTTCACGGTTGTATTACCGATCCATCACGCCTTTTGTTGTTTCAAGAAACGGAATTCGCTGCAAGACTTCAAGGAGAGAACCCGATGACCCGCACTTCGCACGCCCCCGAACTGGCAGCGCCGAATCTGGCGTCCGCATCCAAAAACGCCATCAATCTGACCGCTGCCGCGCATTTGCTGATCGATGTCCTGCCCTACTCCGGCATGGACGCCGGTGATCTGATCGAACTGTTCTGGAACAACTGCTACGTCGCCTCGCGAGTCTTGACCAGCGAAGACGTCGGCGCCTCGATCAGCCTGCGGGTGCCGGAAAGCTTTATCGCCAGTGGCACCGCACGGATTCACTATCGAGTGATGCAGATCGGTCAGGGACCGGCGCTGTCGGCGGCAACGCGGGTTCAGGTCAAGCTCGACTGCCCCGGCGGCCAGCCTTCGCCGCTGTGCGGTGACGAGAATCAGCAACTGGCGCCCGTCACGCTGCCCGACACCATCCGCCGCCAGGGCGTGAACCCCAATCAGATCAAACGCGGCGTGCCGCTGACCATCGAACCCTACCTGAACATGGCCGAGGACGACGCCATCACCTTGCGCTGGGGCGACGTGCGTATGGACCTGGCCCGGATCACCGCTGCCGATGTTGGCCTGCCGATTCAGGTCTGGGTGCCACCGGCAGTGATCGTCGAGGGCGGTGAGGATCTGCGCCTGGACGTGACCTACTGCGTCATCGACTGGGTGGGCAACAACTCACGCTGGGCGCCGCCCCGGACGCTGAAGATCGGTTGCGTGAATCCTTATCTGAAGGTGCCGCTGCGCCAAGCGCTGAAGGCTGCTGAATCGACCAAGGATTGATGCCGCATTCCTGTGCTCATGGGGCTTTGTAGTGAGGTGATTTAGCGAAACGTCGCACCGCCCCGATGGACTGCGAAGCAATCCCGTTTTTTATGACTCAGAAAAGGCCGCTGCGCGGCCTGTCGGGGATGAATCCCCTCACCACAGTTTGTATTGCCACGGCTGAGAGACTGTTAACCAACCCGACCACCGCCCCTTCTATACATATTCCTAAAAGTTAGTTTATTTAATATTTATACACGCTTAGGGTATATGAACCGGACCACCGGACATTCTTTCGTTCGCCGCACTTTTGCGGCGTTTTTCATGAGATGTGAGGTAGGTAGTATGGTCCGGAACACAATCACCCCAGTGCAGATCGCCAGGGCATTGCGTGCAGCCAAGGAGCGGCACTGATGTCCAGCCTGGCAGACGCAAATCTCCAGTCTGATCTGGACATCGCCCCACTGTTGTTGCCCGCGCAGGTTTTGCGCAACGACGCCCAAGCCATCAAGGCTGCCCACGAACTGGCGCAAGTCGCCCGTGTGCAGGCCGCCAAACGCGACCGCCAGCGCAAGCTGCCGTGGTCGGAAATCGAACAGTTCACCCGCAGCGGCCTCGGCAGCATTGCCATCCCGCGTGAGTACGGCGGCCCACAGGTTTCATTCGTCACATTGGCCGAAGTGTTCGCGATCATTTCCGCGGCCGATCCGGCGCTGGGACAGATCCCGCAGAACCAGTTCGGCATTATCAATCTGGTACTCGGCAGCGCCACCGAAGCGCAGAAAAAACAGCTGTTCCAGAGTGTTCTGGAAGGTTGGCGGATCGGCAATGCCGGCCCTGAGCGTGGCACCAAAAACACCCTGGAATTGAAAGCGCGCATCACCGCCGACGGCGACGATTACGTGATCAACGGCCAGAAGTTCTACTCCACCGGCGCGCTGTTCGCGCACTGGGTGGCGGTCAAGGCGCTCAATGACGACGGCAAACAAGTGCTGGCCTTCGTCCGCCGTGGCACCCCGGGCCTGCGCATCGTTGATGACTGGTCGGGCTTCGGTCAGCGCACCACCGCCAGCGGCACGATTCTGCTGAACAACGTGCGCGTCGAGTCGAGCCTGGTCGTCGATAACTGGAAAATCAACGAGAAGCCCAATACTCAAGGCGCCGTGTCGCAGCTGATTCAGGCAGCCATCGACGCCGGCATCGCCCGTGGCGCCATCGACGATGCCATCGAGTTCGTCAAAACCCGCGCGCGGCCCTGGATCGAAGCCAAGGTCGAGCGCGCCAGCGATGACCTCTACGTGATCGCCGACATCGGCAAGCTGAAAATCGAACTGCACGCGGCTGAAGCACTGTTGCGCAAGGCCGGCAAAGTGCTCGACCAAGTCCATGCCGCGCCGCTGACCGCCGAGTCCGCCGCCCGCGCTTCGATTGCGGTGGCCGAAGCCAAAGTGCTGACTACCGAGATCTCGCTGCTGGCCAGCGAAAAACTCTTCGAACTGGCCGGCAGCCGCGCGACCCTCGCCGAATTCAACCTCGACCGCCACTGGCGCAACGCCCGGGTGCACACCCTGCACGACCCGGTGCGCTGGAAATATCACGCGGTCGGCGCCTATCGCCTCAACGGCACTCTACCGGCTCGCCATTCCTGGATTTAACGACCAGACATCTGGAGAAGCATATGACTTATTCTCACCCCGTCGCGGTCATCACCAGCGATGAGCAAGCCCTGATCGTCGCCAGCGACCTGGCCGAAGATTTCAAACGCGACAGTGCCGTGCGCGACCGTGAACGCCGCCTGCCACTGCCGGAACTCGACGTGTTTTCCCGCTCCGGCCTGTGGGGCATCAGCGTCCCCAAGGAGTATGGCGGCGCCGGCGTGTCCAACGTGACCCTGGCCAAAGTCATTGCCCTGATCGCTCAGGCTGACGGCTCCCTCGGGCAGATTCCACAAAACCACTTTTACGCCCTTGAAGTGCTGCGCGTTAACGGCAGCCACGAGCAGAAACAGCGGCTGTACGCCGAGGTGCTGGCCGGCCAGCGCTTCGGCAACGCCTTGGCGGAACTCGGTACCAAAACCGCCCACGACCGCGTCACCAGCCTCAAGCGTGACGGCGACGGCTATCGCATCAACGGGCGCAAGTTTTACGCGACCGGCGCGATCTACGCGCAGCGTATCCCGACCTCCGTGGTCGATGAAAATGGCGTGCAGCAACTGGCCTTCGTCCCGCGTGACAGCAAGGGCCTGACGGTGATCGACGACTGGAGTGGTTTCGGTCAGCGCACCACCGGCAGCGGATCCGTGGTGTTCGAAGACGTCTACGTTGCCGCCGAGGACGTAATACCGTTTCAGAGCGCTTTCGAGCGTCCGACCACGGTCGGCCCGCTGGCGCAGATCCTTCACGCCGCCATCGACACCGGCATCGCTCGCGCCGCTTATGAAGATGCGCTGCACTTCGTGCGCAGCAAGACCCGGCCATGGATCGACTCCGGTAACGACAAGGCCACCGAAGACCCGCTGACCCTGAAGAGCTTCGGCCACTTGAGCATTCGTCTGCACGCCACCGAAGCACTGCTGGAACGCTCCGGCGAATTCCTCGACAAGGCCCAGGCCGAGACCAATGCCGAAACCGTCGCTGCCGCCTCGATTGCCGTCGCCGAAGCACGGGCGATCAGCACCGAAATCTCGCTTGCCGCCGGCAGCACGCTGTTCGAACTGGCCGGCAGTCAGGCGACCCTGATCGAGCACGGCCTCGACCGCCACTGGCGCAACGCTCGGGTGCACACCCTGCACGACCCGGTGCGCTGGAAGTATCACGCGGTGGGCAATTACTACCTCAACGATGAAAAGCCTCCGCTGCGAGGAACCATCTGATGAGCGCCGCAAAAAAGAAGATCCTGCTCAACGCGTTCAACATGAACTGCATCGGCCACATCAACCACGGCCTGTGGACGCATCCACGCGACACGTCGACGCGCTACAACACCATCGAGTACTGGACCGAGCTGGCGCAGTTGCTGGAGCGCGGTTTGTTCGACGGACTGTTCATCGCCGACATCGTCGGCGTGTACGACGTCTACCAGAACTCGGTGGACGTCACGCTCAAAGAGTCGATCCAGTTGCCGGTCAACGACCCGCTGCTGCTGGTGTCGGCAATGGCCGCCGTGACGAAAAATCTCGGCTTCGGCCTCACCGCCAACCTCACTTACGAGCCGCCCTATCTGTTCGCCCGACGCATGTCGTCGCTCGATCATCTGAGTCGTGGTCGGGTCGGCTGGAACATCGTCACCGGTTACCTCGACAGCGCCGCCAAGGCCATGGGCCTGCGCGAACAGGTCGAGCATGACCGGCGCTACGATCAGGCCGACGAGTACCTCGAAGTGCTCTACAAACTCTGGGAAGGCAGTTGGGAAAACGGCGCGGTGCTCAATGACCGTGAGCAGCGCATCTATGCGCAGCCGGAGAAGGTGCACAAGGTCGAACACCATGGCGAGTTCTATCAGGTCGAGGGTTATCACCTCTGCGAGCCGTCGCCGCAGCGCACGCCGGTGCTGTTCCAGGCCGGCAGTTCTGATCGTGGTTTGCTGTTCGCCGGGCGTCACGCCGAGTGCGTGTTCATCAGCGGCCAGAACAAGCCGTCGACCAAAGTGCAGGTGGACAAGGTCCGCGCCAGCGCCGTCGAAGCCGGACGCAATCCCGAGGACATCAAGGTGTTCATGGGCCTCAACGTGATCGTCGGCGCGACCGAAGAAGCCGCGTGGGCCAAGCACGCCGAGTACCTGAGTTATGCCAGCGCCGAGGCCGGCGTCGCGCATTTCTCAGCCTCCACCGGCATCGACTTTTCCCAGTACGAAATCGACGAACCGATCCAGTACGTCAAGAGCAATGCCATCCAGTCCGCGACCAAGAACCTGCAGAACAACGACTGGACCCGACGCAAATTGCTCGATCAGCACGCCCTCGGTGGCCGCTATATCACCGTGGTCGGCTCGCCTGAGCAGGTGGCGGATGAACTGGAAGCGTGGATCGCCGAAACCGGGCTGGACGGCTTCAACCTGACGCGCATCGTGACCCCGGAAAGCTATGTCGATTTCATTGAGCTGGTGATTCCGGAGCTGCAACGGCGTGGGTCGTACAAGACTGCGTATGACAGCGGCAGTTTGCGCGAGAAGCTGTTTCACGGGGCGGCGCAACTCCCAGAGCAACACATCGGGTCTTCATTTCGCCACTAAAAGCTTCGCGAGCAAGCCCGCTCCCACAGGGGGAACGCATTCCAAAATGTGGGAGCGGGCTTGCTCGCGAAGAGGCCCAAATAGACACCACAAACTTATGCACTGACTGGAAAAATCACCATGACCAAGAAACTTCTGTCCCACCCAGTCAAAGCACTGGCCCTGGCCTTCGGCCTGTTCAGCTCGGCGGTGTTCGCCGCCGATGCACCCCTTAAAATCGGCACCACCGCCGCGTTCGCCATTCCACTGGAAGCCGCCGTCGAAGAGGCCTCCAAACAAGGCCTGAAAGTCGAGCTGGTGGAGTTCACCGACTGGATCGCACCGAACGTCAGCCTCGCCGCCGGCGACATCGATGTGAATTACTTCCAGCACATCCCGTTCCTCGAAAACGCCAAGGCCGCCTCCGGTTTTGACCTGGTGCCGTTCGCCCCGGGGATCATCAACAACGTCGGCCTCTATTCGAAAAAATACAAAAGCTTCGACGAGTTGCCTGAAGGCGCCAGCGTCGCCATCGCCAACGACCCGATCAACAGCGGTCGCGGTCTGCAACTGCTGGCCAAGGCTGGTCTGATCACCCTGAAACCGGGGGTCGGCTACAAGGCCACCGAAGACGACATCGTCGCCAACCCGAAGAAGATCAAGATCCTGCAAGTCGAAGCCGTGCAACTGGTGCGCGCCTACGATGACGCCGATCTGGTCCAGGGCTACCCGGCCTACATCCGTCTGGCGAAAACCTTCGATGCCGGCTCGGCGCTGCTGTTCGACGGTCTCGACCACAAGGAATACGTGATCCAGTTCGTCATCCAGCCCAAGAGCAAGGACGACCCGCGCCTGATCAAATTCGTCGACATCTACCAGCACTCGCCGGCCGTTCGCGCCGCGCTGGATAAGGCTCACGGCAAGCTGTATCAGGCCGGTTGGGAAAGCTGAACATGACGGCCGCGATCCAACGGCGACTGGAGATTCCAGAGCCAGAAAATGCTGAAAAAACCGAACTGCATCCCGAGCTGAATCGCGCCCATGTGCGCTTCATCGGCCTGGGTAAAACCTACGCGGGTCGGCAAGGCCCGGTCGCGGCCCTGCAAGGCATCGATCTGGCGATCCAGCGCGGCGAGGTGTTCGGCATCATCGGTCGCAGCGGCGCCGGCAAGTCGTCGCTGATCCGCACGATCAATCGTCTGGAGCAACCGACTTCGGGGCGGGTGCTGATCGATCAGGTCGACATCGGCGAGTTCGACGAAGACCGTCTGGTCGCCCTGCGCCGGCGCATCGGCATGATCTTCCAGCACTTCAACCTGATGTCGGCCAAGACCGTGTGGCAGAACGTCGAACTGCCGCTGAAAGTCGCGGGCGTGCCGAAGGAACAGCGGGAAAAAAAGGTCCGTGAACTGCTCGAACTGGTCGGCCTGCAAGCCAAGCACAAGGCTTATCCGGCGCAGCTTTCCGGTGGACAGAAACAGCGAGTCGGCATCGCCCGCGCATTGGTGCATGATCCGGACATTCTGCTCTGCGACGAGGCCACTTCAGCGCTCGATCCGGAGACCACCCAATCGATCCTCGGCCTGCTGCGCGAGATCAATCAGCGCCTGGGCCTGACGATTGTTTTGATCACCCACGAAATGGCGGTGATCCGCGAAATCTGTGACCGCGTGGTGGTCCTGGAACACGGGCGGATCGTTGAGCAAGGCCCGGTCTGGGAAGTGTTCGGCAATCCGCAGCACGAGGTCAGCCAGACCTTGCTCGCGCCGCTGCAACACGCACTGCCGGAAGAATTGCAAAGCCGTCTGCATGCTCAGCCACCCTCCCCGGGCGCGGCGGTGGTGCTGCGTTTGCAGTTCACTGGCAGTGCCGCCGACGAGCCGGATCTGGCGGCGCTGTTCGCCGCCCTCGGTGGACGCGTGAAGTTGCTGCAGGGCGGCGTTGAGCGGATTCAGGGCCACGCGCTGGGACAACTGTTGCTGGCGGTCAGCGGCTCGGCCCTGAGCGCCGAACAATTGCGTGAGCGCGCCGGGCAGTGGGCGCAACGAGTGGAGGTATCGGGTTATGTGGTTTGATCGTTTGCTGCAGGGATTCATCGACACCTTCCTGATGGTCGGCGTGTCGTCGCTGATCGCGTTGCTGGTGGGGATCCCGATGGCGGTGATTCTGGTCACCAGCGACAAGGGCGGGATCTACCAGGCGCCGCTGCTCAACCGGGCGCTGGGCGCGTTCGTGAATCTGTTCCGCTCGATCCCGTTTCTGATTCTGATGGTCGCGCTGATTCCATTTACCCGACTGATTGTCGGCACCACGTACGGTGTGTGGGCGGCGGTGGTGCCGCTGACCATCGCCGCGACGCCGTTCTTTGCGCGGATTGCCGAAGTGAGTCTGCGTGAGGTCGATCACGGCTTGATCGAGGCGGCGCAAGCCATGGGCTGCCGGCGCTGGCACATCGTCTGGCATGTGCTGTTGCCTGAAGCGCTGCCGGGGATCGTCGGCGGGTTCACGATTACGCTGGTGACCATGATCAACTCGTCAGCCATGGCCGGGGCGATTGGTGCCGGGGGGCTGGGCGACATCGCTTATCGCTACGGCTATCAGCGCTTTGACAGCCAGATCATGCTGACGGTGATTGTGTTGCTGGTGGCGTTGGTGGCGGTGATTCAGTTGGGTGGAGATCGTCTGGCACGGGGCCTGAACAAGCGCTAAGTCATGCCGCACCTCTGAAACCGCTATCGCGAGCAGGCTCACTCCTACAGGGGACGCATTTCAAATGTAGGAGTGAGCCTGCTCGCGATGGGCTGCGCAGCGGCCCCGCTGGTTGGCGTATATTCGGCGAATCCCAACTGCCGCGCAGCCCTCGACCATGAAGCAAACCCCCACCGATCTGGAACAGATCACCGCCACCACCCTCGGCCACTACAACTCGGTGGCCGAAGACTTCCGCGAAGGCACCCGCGACCACGATGTCAGCCAGAACATCGACGCGCTGCTACGGCATATCCACGGCACTGCGCCGTTCACGATTCTCGATTTCGGTTGCGGCCCGGGGCGCGACTTGCAGGCGTTCACCCGCCTGGGCCATGTCGCGGTCGGTCTCGATGGCGCGGAAAAATTTGCGCAGATGGCCCGCGAAGACAGTGGCTGTGAAGTGTGGTGTCAGGACTTTCTGAAACTTGATCTGCCGGCCGAGCGCTTCGACGGAATCTTCGCCAATGCGGTGCTGTTTCATGTGCCGTTGCAGGAGTTGCCGCGAGTGCTCAAGCAGTTGCATGGCACGTTGAAACCGGGCGGGGTGTTGTTCAGTTCCAATCCTCGCGGGGATAACCGTGAGGGCTGGAACGGGCCGCGCTATGGTTCGTACCACGATCTGGAAGCGTGGCGCGGGTTGCTCACGGCAGCGGGGTTTGTCGAGCTTGAGCATTACTACCGGCCGGCGGGATTGCCGCGCGAGCAACAGCCTTGGCTGGCCAGCGTCTGGCGTAAATCTGCGTAGTCAGTTCTGACGCGTTCGCGAGCAAGCCCGCTCCCACAGTTGGAATGCGTACCTCCTGTGGGAGCGGGCTTGCTCGCGAATAGAGTGCGTATCGCTCGCTCTTTAGCGGGTCTCTTTCTGCGGTTCGCGAATCTTGTACCAGGCCACATACAGCGCCGGCAAAAACAGCAGGGTCAGCAACGTCGCCACCACGATCCCGCCAATCATCGCGTAGGCCATCGGCCCCCAGAACACTTCCCGGGCAATCGGAATCATGCCCATGCTCGCCGCCGCCGCGGTCAGCAGGATTGGTCGGCGGCGGTGCTCAGTCGCTTCCACCACTGCATCCCACGGCGCGGAGCCGTTGCGCTCGAACTCATCGATCTGCGTCACCAGAATCACCGAGTTGCGGATGATGATGCCGATCAGCGCCAGAATCCCGAGGATCGCCACGAAGCCCATCGGCGTCCCGGTCGGCACCAGCGCCAGCACCACGCCGATCAGCCCCAGCGGCGCGACACTCGCCACCAGGAACATCTTCTGCACGCTGTGCAGCTGGATCATCAGGAAGGTCGCCATCAAAAACAGCATCAACGGCAGCACCTTGGCGATCGGTCCCTGGGCTTTGCCGCTTTCCTCGACCGTACCGCCGGTGGCGACTTTGTAGCCGACCGGCAGTTTTTCAGCGAAGGCATCGATCGACGGCTTGAGCAGTTTCACCAGATCGGTCGGCTGGATCTCATCACGCACCGAAGCCTTGATGGTGATGGTCGGCAAGCGGTCGCGACGCCACACCAGCGGCTGCTCCAGCTCATAACGCACAGTGGCGAACGCCAGCAGCGGAATCGACGTGCCGTTGGGTGTGACGATCTGCAGGTTCTGCAGGGTTTCCGGCGTGCCGCGTTCCGAGTTCACCGCCCGGCCGACCACGTTGATCAGGTAAATGTCGTCGTTGACCTGGGTCAACGGCGAGCCGCTGACGATGCTGTTCATCAACTTCGCCACATCTTCCGAGGACAGCCCGAGCTGACGCGCCTTGTCCTGGGCGATGTCGATGCGCAGGACTTTGCCCGGCTCGTTCCAGTCGTAAATGATCTCGCCGATGTGTTCGTTCTTGTCCAGCTCGGTCGCCAGATCAATGGCGTGCTTGCGCACCTGATCGATGTCCTTGCCGCTGACCCGATACTGAATCGGACGTCCCACCGGCGGGCCCATTTCCAGCGCCTGCACGTAACTGCCGATGCCGACGAAGTCTTTGTGCAAACGCTCGCGCAGGCGTTGGCTCAGCGCCTCACGGGCCTCGAAATCCTTGCTGACGATCACCAGTTGCGCGTAGTACGGGTTCTGCAATTGCTGGTCGAGCGGCAGGTAGAAACGGATCGCACCCTGACCGATGTAGGTGCTCCAGCGCACGATGTCCGGATCGCCCTTGAGCGTGGCTTCGAGCTTGTCCACGGCCTTGCGGGTTTCGTCGATCGAGGCGTTTTGCGGCAGGTTCAGGTCGACGAGAATTTCCGGGCGATCCGACGACGGGAAGAACTGGTTCTGCACAAAGCGCATGCAGAACACCGCCAGCACAAACAGCAGCACGGTGATGCCGATCGCCCACCAACGATTGCGCATGCACCACAGCAAACCACCGTTGAACGCCCGACCGATGCGGCCCGGCTCGGCTTCATGGGGCTTCACGTTGGTGCTGAGGATGTGCACGCCGATCACCGGCGCAAAGAACACCGCCACCACCCACGACACCAGCATCGCCACCGCGATCACCGCAAACAGGGTGAAGGTGTACTCGCCGGCGGAGCTGGCGTTGAGGCCGATGGGCACGAAACCGGCGACGGTCACCAGCGTACCGGTGAGCATCGGGAATGCCGTCGAGGTGTAGGCGAATGTCGCCGCCTGCTCCTTGGTCTCACCCATTTCCAGGCGCGTGACCATCATCTCCACGGTGATCATCGCGTCGTCCACCAGCAGGCCAAGGGCGATGATCAGCGCCCCGAGGGAAATCCGCTGCATGGTGATGCCGCTGTATTCCATGAACACGAAGACCATCGCCAGCACCAGCGGAATCGAGCACGCCACCACCAGCCCGGCGCGCACGCCGAGGCTGATGAAGCTAACCACCAGCACGATCACCACCGCTTCGAACAGCGCACTGGTGAAACCGCCGACCGCCTCTTCCACCACCACGGCCTGATCGGACACCGTATGGACGCCGACGCCAACCGGCAAATCAGCGGTGATCTGGTCGATCCGCTGGTGCAGCGCCTTGCCGAATTCCTGGACGTTACCGCCCTTCTGCATGGCAATCGCCAGACCGATTGCCGGCTTGCCGTCGAAACGGAATTCCGGCGTGGCCGGGTCGACGTAACCGCGACTGATGTCGGCGACATCGGCCAGACGATAGAAGCGGTCATTGAGCTTGAGATTGACCTCGGCCAGATCCTTCTCCGAAGCGAACTGCCCCGAGGTGCGCACCGAAATGCGCTCCGGGCCGGCCTCGATCACCCCCGCCGGGGTCACGGCGTTCTGCGATTGCAGGCTCTGCACCACCTGACGCTGGTCGATGCCCAACGCGGCGAGTTTGCGGGTGGAGAAGTTCAGGTAAATCACTTCGTCCTGCTGGCCGATCATTTCGATTTTGCCCAGCCCCGGGACGTTGCGAATCTCGGCGCGGGCCTGCTCCACATAGTCGCGCAACTGGCGCATGGTCAGGCCGTCGGCGGTAAACGCGTAGACCGAGCCGTACACATCGCCAAACTCGTCGTTGAACCCGGGGCCTTGAATGCCCTGGGGAAACTGGCCGCGAATGTCATCGATCTTCTTGCGCACCTGGTACCAGATCTCCGGGATGTCCTTGGCGCTGGTGGTGTCGCGCAGGTACACGTAGACCGTAGATTCACCGGGGCGTGTGTAGCTTTTCACGTAGTCGAGGGAGTCGAGCTCCTCGAGCTTTTTCTCGATGCGATCGGTAACCTGCTTGAGGGTTTCCTCCTGGGTCGCGCCCGGCCATTTGGTCTGGATGACCATGGTCTTAATGGTAAACGAGGGGTCTTCTTCACGGCCCAGATTGAAGTACGAAAACACCCCCATCAGCAGCGCGACAAACATCAGATACCAGACGAACGACTGATGCTTGAGGGCCCATTCGGAGAGATTGAAAGAGCCTTTCATTGACTGTCCTCGTCGAGTTTCACGGCTTGTCCGGGTTTGAGACTGTTGACGCCTGCGGTGACCACCTGCTCGCCGGACTTGACCCCGCCGGCCAGCACCACCGTGCCGTCGGTACGGCTGATCACGCTGACGTCACGGGGAGCGACGGTTTTGCTTTGGGTGTCGATCACCCAGATGCGGGTCTTGCCGTCGGCTTCCTGCAGGGCGGTGGCAGGTAATTCGATGCGCGGCTTGATCGCTGAACTGAGGGTCACGCTGATCGCCGTGCCGAGGCGGAAACCGTCCGGCGTGTTGGCCAGGGTCAGCCGTGCGCGGCGGGTGCGCGTGGCGCTTTGGGCCTGCGGTTCGATTTCGCGAATGGTTGCGGTGGTGTTGATGCTCGGGTCGAGTTGCCCGGCCACCAGAAACACCACGTCGGAAGGAATTTCATCGACCAGCGTGTCCGGCAGATCGATCACCGCTTCCTTGATGTCCGGTTGCGCCAGGGTCACCACTTGCTGACCTGCTGTCACCACTTGCCCGGCCTCGGCATTCCACGCGGTGACCACGGCTTTGTGGTCGGCGCGCAATTCGGTGTAACCGAGTTGATCCTGGCTCTGGTTGACCGCCGCGCGCGCCTGATCGAGCGAGGCCTGGGTGGTTTTCAGGTCGGTGGTGGCGATGTCCAGTTGCGCCTGCGCGCCAACCCCGCGATCGAACAGCGCCTGCTGCCGACGGGCATTGGCCTGGGCGTTGATCAGTTGCGCCTGAACCTTGGCCAGGTCACCCTGGGCCGAGCGCAACTGGTTCTGCTGATCGGACGGGTCGAGGGTCGCCAGCAGCGTTCCCTTTTGCACCTCGGCGCCGACATCGACGTTGCGACTGGCAATGCGCCCGCCGACACGGAACCCGGTGTTGCTCTCGTAACGCGCCTGAATGCTGCCGGCGAAACGCCCAAGGGTTTCCTCGTTCAGCGCCTGTACCTTGATCGACAGCACCGGCCGCACCGGCTCCGGTGGCGGCTCGCTTTTCGAGCAGGCGGCCAGCAACACGCCGATGGACAACAGCCCCAGACGCTTCATGGCTGCGCTCCCGGTTGCAGACCTTCGTAGGTGTTTTCGGCGATTTCGACTTTCATGCCCGGGTGCAGCAGTTGCCCACCCGCGACAATCACTTTCTCACCGCCCTTGAGGCCGTCGCTGATGATGACCTTGCCGATCAGGTAGCGGCTGACGGTGACGTTGTGCAGCTGCGCTTCGCCCTTGTCGTCAACCATCCACACCGCCGGATCGCTGATGTTTTTGGTCAGCGCCGACCACGGCAATTCCACCGCCGACTTGCCGCTGCCCTTGGCCGTGGCGCTGACCACCGAGCCGAGCTGCATACCCTGCGGCAGGCTGTCGAGGGTGACTTTGACTTGCACCGTGCCAGACTGCGCCGAAACCGCCGGGGTGATTTCACGCACGGTGCCGGTGGTCTTGATGTTGGGGTTGTCGAGCAGGCTGACGACAATCGAACGCTCCGCCGGGCGCTCAGCAAGCAACGACTCATAAACGTTGAACACCGCGTCACGATCGCCATCGCGGGCCAGTTTGAAAATCGGCGCGGTGGCCTGGACCACCTGGCCGACTTCGGCTTGGCGCTCGGTAATGATGCCGGGGGCGTCAGCGACCAGCGAGGTGTAACTGAGTTGATCCTTGGCATTGGCCAGTTGCGCCTGCGCCGCGCTCAGGGCGCTCTGGCTGCTGCGCAAGGCGGCTTGTGCGGAATCGAACTCGCTCTGGCTGGTGTAGCCCTTGGGCAGCAGCTTCTGCTGACGCACGAACGCCGCCGCACTCTGCTTGACCCGCGCCTGTTCGGCGATGACCTGGGCTTGCGCGGAATCGACGTTGGTCTGCAAATCCTTGGGATCGAGCTTGGCCAGTACCTGTTTGGCGCTGACCCGGTCGCCGACATCGACCATGCGCTGAATGATCTTGCCACCGACCCGGAACGACAGTTCGGTCTGCACCCGCGCCTGCACGTCACCGGTGAGAGTCACGGCAGCGGCATAGTCCGCCGGTTTGACCTCTTGCACAAAGACCCGTGGCAAGTACTCCGCCGGGGCTTCTTTCTTGCCGCAAGCGGTCAGCAACGTGAGCAGGCTCAGCACGACAACTGTTTTCAATCCGGGACTCGCCATGCAGACTCCTTCCTGTGTACGAACGTGCAAGTGACGATACGACTGTGAGCTTAGAACAGGGTTCAACCTTCGCTCGCGGGAATAACGCATTTTCAGAAGGATTTTTGTGGCGAGGGAGCTTGCTCCCGTTCGACTGCGCAGCAGGCGCAAAACCTCTCGAATCGGAGGTTGGGGCAGCTTCGCAGCCCAGCGGGAGCAAGCTCCCTCGCCACAGGGGTGCAGGCACGGCACACTATCGGTTCCGGCAGAAGGAAACGCCCATGCTCAAGACCCTCGCGGTGGCCAATTACCGCTCGATCAACAAACTGGTGATTCCGCTGGGCCGGCTGAACCTGATCACCGGCCCCAACGGCAGTGGCAAGTCCAATCTCTATCGGGCCTTGCGCCTGCTGGCGGAGACCGCCCAGGGCGGCGTGGTCAATGCACTGGCCCGCGAGGGCGGGCTGGATTCGACCTTCTGGGCCGGGCCGGAAACCATCAGTCGGCGCATGCGCAACGGCGAAGTGGCGGTCGAGCCGACGGTGCGTCAGGGCGTCAAACGTCTGCGCCTGGGGTTTGCCGGCGAGGATTTCAGCTATTCGATCAGCCTCGGATTGCCCGACTCCAACGGACATTTCATGCTGCCGGGGGACACTCATCCCAGCCCCTCGCGCTTCAGTCTCGATCCGCAGATCAAGCGCGAATGCATCTGGGCCGGGCCGCTCTATCGCCCGGCCAGCCTGCTGGTGGATCGCAACGGCCCGATGATTCGCGCCCGCGAAGGCCGCAGCTGGGACGTGCTGGCGCAGCACACCCCGAATTTTGACAGCCTGTTCGATCAGATCGGCAGCCTGCGCAGTTCGCCGGAGGTGTTCCAGATGCGCGAGTTCATCCGCCGCTGGCGCTTCTACGATCACTTTCGCAGCGACGCCGACGCCCCGGTGCGCCAACCGCAACTGGGTACGCGCACGCCGGTGCTGCACCACGACGGCCGCGACCTCGCCGCAGCCCTGCAGACCATCAATGAAATCGGCGACCCCGAGGCGTTGCAGGCGGCGATCAGCGACGCGTTTCCCGGCGCACGGCTGAACATCGCACCGCTGGCCGGCGGACGTTTTGCCATCGAGTTTTATCAGGAAGGGTTGCTGCGGCCATTGTCGGCGGCAGAGTTGTCGGACGGCACGCTGCGCTATCTGCTGCTGATCGCCGCGCTGCTGACGCCACGCCCGCCGTCATTGATGGTGCTGAACGAACCGGAAACCAGTCTGCATCCGGATCTGTTGCCGGCGCTGGCGCGCTTGATCATTCGCGCTTCGCAGGCTTGTCAGGTGTGGGTGGTGTCGCATGCGCGACGGTTGATTTCGGCGTTGCAGGAAGATCCCGAATGCAACTGCATCGTGCTGGAGAAGACACTGGGGCAGACCGGAATTGTTGGCCAGCGGGTGCTGGATGAGCCGGCGTGGAACTGGCCGGATTGAGCGTTTCAGCCCAAAGCCCCTCACCCTAACCCTCTCCCGGAGGGAGAGGGAACTGATTGGGGAATGCTGGTGAATTACGCCGACCTGAAAATGCTTCCGTGAATCCATAATCGACTCGGTCGTTCAGGTCGATGCAGGACGCAACACACCTCGCTCGGCTCCCTCTCCCTCCGGGCGGTCCGACGTTTCGGGAGGGCTGGGGTGAGGGGTTGCTCTTCAGCCTCACCGCCGACCTGTCAGGCAATCACCCCTGCCACTTGCCACCCTCGACAATCACACTCTCAGGCTGGGTGTCATCGCTCAGTTCTTTACGCACATATTGGTCATACAGCTTGAGCAGGTATTTCTCTTCACCCAACTTGGCCAGTTCGGTATTCACCCAGTCACGCAGCTCGACATTGCCCTTCTTCACCGCCGGGGCAATCGGTGCTTCGGCGCCGAGTTTTTCCTCCAGCACGCGGTAGCCCGGGTTCTGCTTGGCCCAGCTGAACAGCACCAGATTGTCCTGCGCGTAGGCATCACCACGACCGTTGGCCAGTGCTTGCAGCGACTCGGAGTTTTTCTCGAATTTCAGCAGTTTCCAGTCCGGATGATTCTTGGTCAGCCAGATGTCGGCGGTGGTGCCGGTGGTGACGATGGTGGTGCGGGTCGCCAGGTCATCGAGTTTTTTCACCGAGCTGCCTTGCGGTACCAGTGCCTGCACCGCGACCTTGAGGTTCGGGTTGGTGAATTCCACCGCTTCCTTGCGCTCCGGGGTCACGGTCATGTTGGCGAGGATCAGGTCGACCTTGTCGCTCTGCAGGAACGGAATGCGGCTCGCCGGTTCCACGGCCACGAACTCGACCTTGTTCTCGTCGCCCAGCAGATCCTTGGCGAAGCGCCGACCGATGTCGGTGTCGAAGCCGACGTAGCGCCCGGCCTCATCGACGAAACCGAACGGCGGTTTGTCGGTGAACACGCCGACGATCAGTTTGTCGCGGGCTTTGATCTTGTCCAGGTAACCGGCTGGCGCGGTGCTTTCGCTGGCGACTTTCGGCTTGGCCGGTTCTTCGGATTTGTTGCAGCCGGCGAGCAGCGCGAGCCCCAGCAGCGGCAGTAAAAACAGGGATGACTTGGCAGTTTTCATAGCGGTTCCAGTTCCTTTGTCGGATTCGTTTCAGGCAGTGTTGCAACGAAGGAGAACTTCTCCAGAAACTGCTGCGCGCGTGCGGTTTGCGGGTTCGTAAAGAAAATCTCGGGCGGGTTCTGTTCAAGGATGCGTCCGGCATCCATGAACACGATGCGGTCGGCCACCGCGCGGGCGAAGGCCATTTCGTGGGTGACGATCAGCAGGGTCATGCCCTCGCGGGCCAGGCCCTGAATCACTTGCAGCACTTCCTTGACCATCTCCGGATCGAGGGCGGCGGTGACTTCATCGAAGAGCATGACCCGCGGGTTCATGCACAACGAGCGGACGATGGCGATGCGTTGCTGCTGGCCGCCGGAGAGCTGGCGGGGGAACGCATCGCGCTTGTCCGCCAGGCCCACCCGTTCGAGCAAGGCTTCGGCTTGCTGCTGCGCTTCACGGCGCTGGCGCTTTTGCACCTTGAGCGGGCCGAGCAGCAAATTGTCGAGCACGCTCATGTGCGGGAACAGGTGATAACTCTGGAACACCATGCCGATCTGCTGACGCACTTCGCGCCAGTCGGTGACCTTGTCCAGCAGCTCGCGTCCGGCAAATTTCAGGCTGCCGCTGTGTGCGCTTTCCAGGCCGTTGAGGCAGCGCAGCAACGTGCTTTTGCCGCAACCGCTGGGGCCGAGGATGACGATCACTTCGCCGCTGCGCACTTGCAGGTCGATGCCCTTGAGCACCTGCTGCTCGCCGTAGAATTTGTTGAAACCCTGAAACTCGATCAATGCGCTCATGCTTGCGTCCAGCGCCGCTCCAGCACGCGCGAGGCGGCCGACAGCGGGTAGCAGATGAAAAAGAAAAACAGAAACAGCGCGCCGTAGATCAGCACCGATTCGTAGGTGCGCTCGATGATCTGCTGGCCGACCTTGATCAAATCGACCACGCCAATCAGCACCGCCAGCGAGCTGGTCTTGATGATTCGCGTGTAGACGTTAATGGTCGGCGGCGTCATGCGTTTCAGCGCTTGCGGCAGCAGCACGTAGCCGTAGAGCTGCGCAGCGTTCAGGCCGATCGACAGCCCCGCCTCACGCTGCCCGCGCGGTAATGAATGCAATGCACCGCGTGCCACTTCGCCGACCTCGCTGGCGCCCCACAGCGACAGCACCAGCACCGCGCACCAGAAACTGGGCAGGCTCAGGCCGAAAAAAATCGGCAAGCCGAAAAACAGCAGGTACAACCAGACCAGCACCGGGATGGCCCGGAACAACTCCAGATAGACTCGCAGGATCGCGTTCAGCCACGCCACGTTGAGCGTGCGCAGTACGCCGTAGAGCACCCCGCCAACGGTGCTGATGGCGATGCTCAGAAACGAGATCGACAGGGTTTGCCCGGCGCCTTTTGCCAGTTGCGGCAACGACACCCAGAGCAGTTCAAGACCCGAACTGGCCATGCTGAAGCCTCCTTTCCAGACGACTGAGCAAAAGCGACAGCGGTAAGAACAACAGCACGCAGATCAGCGTCAGCACGGCGAGCATTTCGTAGGTCTTGTAGTAGAGCGCGATGTAGCTCTTGGTGGTGTAGAGGATTTCCGGCACGGCCACCGCCGAGACCACGGTGGTTTCCTTGAGCAGGAAAATGAAATTGGCGAACAGCGACGGCAAGCTGAGAATCCCCGCTTGCGGCAGGATTACGTAGCGCAGCAACTGGCCGTGGGACAGACCAATGGAGCGGCCCGATTCCAATTGCGCCTGCGGTACCGCATCGACCCCGGCGCGCAGCACTTCGGTGAGGTAGGCGCCGCCGAGAAAAGTCATGGTGATAATCGCCGCGGTGAATCCGGAAACCTTGATTCCCAGCGCCGGCAAGGCGAAGTAGACAAAGAACAGTTGAATCAGCAGCGGCGTGTTGCGCGCCAGTTCCACATAAAGGCCCACCAGTTTTTGCAGGTACGGTGTGCGGAACACCAGGATCGTTGCATTGAGCAGCGCCACCAGCAGCGACGTGCCGATGGCGATGAACCCGACTTGCAGCGTCACGCCCACAGCCTTGAGAAAGGCCGGCAGGGTACTGAGGATAAATGCGTAATCGAAAGTCATGAAGCATCCTGGACGTCGCTCGGTAAGCGGCGGTCATGCAGTCCATGGACAGCGGGTAACTGTCCGGCAGGCGCTGACTTTATAGGTATAAAAAAAAGAATTTAAATACCGTTAAAGCATATTGATATCACGCAAAAAACTATCCTGTGGGTTTGCCGGGAAGGAATAAGAAGGCTATTTTCCCTTGCGCTGTAGGAAGGATCTTTTTTGCATGAAAGCCCTCCAAGGACGAACAGCTTTTGGCCAGACTCCCCCGGCCAAACCATTACAAGGAAGACAACATGGACGTAAAAGTGCCGCAGCGACTGGATCCGCAGGACATCGTGAAATTGCTCGTGGCGTTGCGCCGGGCGTTGAAGGCTCAGGTAACCTGAGGTCAGGATCAACAGCACCCTCACCCCAGCCCTCTCCCCGAGGGAGAGGGGGCCGACCGCAGTGTCGGGCGATTAACATCGACCTGAAAGATCGAGTCGATTATGGATTCGGCAGAAAACTTTCACGTCGGTGTACTTCTACAGCATCCCCCAATCAGTCCCCTCTCCCTTTGGGAGAGGGCTAGGGTGAGGGGCTTTTCAACGCACGCACAAAAACGCCGATGACCATCACTGGCCATCGGCGTTTTCATACCTTGAAGGGGTGGTTCAAGCGTCGGATCAGAACGCCGGCAATACCGCGCCATTGTACTTCTTCTCGATGAACGCTTTGACTTCCGGGCTGGTCAGGGCAGCGGCGAGTTTCTTGATGGCGTCGCTGTTCTTGTTGTCCTCACGGGCTACCAGGAAGTTCACGTAAGGCGAATCAGCGCCTTCGATCACCAGCGCATCCTTGGTCGGGTTCAGCTTGGCTTCCAGCGCGTAGTTGGTGTTGATCATGTCCAGATCAACTTCCTTCAGCACGCGTGGCAGCAGGGCCGACTCCAGTTCCTTGAACTTGAAGTTGTGCGGGTTCTTGGCGATGTCCTTAGGGGTCGCCAGAGCGTTTTTCGGATCTTTCAGCTCGATCAGACCCGCCTTCTGCAGCAGGATCAGCGCACGGCCGCTGTTGCTGCCTTCGTTCGGGATGGCGATGGTCGCGCCGTCTGGCAGATCAGCCAGTTTCTTGTACTTGCTCGAGTAGCCACCGAACGGTTCAACGTGCACGCCTTGCACGGTCACCAGGTACTTGGACTTGTCGTCCTTGTATTTGCCGGCGTTGAAGCTGTCCAGGTAAGGCTTGGTCTGGAAGTAGTTGGCATCCAGACGCTTCTCGCCTACCTGCACGTTTGGCTGCACGTAGTCGGTGAAAACTTTGATTTCCAGATCCACGCCTTCTTTGGCCAGGGTCGGTTTGATCAGCTCGAGAATTTCCGCGTGCGGCACCGGAGTCGCCGCCACCACCAGTTTCTCGCCAGCCTGGGCCAGGGAAGCAGTCAGAGCAGCCGCCAATGCGGTAAACAACAGAACCTTTTTCATGCAGTGTCCTTATCGAGAATCACGGTCGCGAATGGCGACGGCTATTAATACGAGTGCCAGTGAAGTGCTATCTCTGGCGTGAAGCGGACAATACCGGGATTTTTTATTCCCGCACAATAACGTTTATTCACTTTGATATTCCATTTCGTTCATACAGAAGCAAACGGCTACAACTGCTGGCTCAAACCAATCAGCAGATCTTTCAAAGCCTTACGTTCGTCGACGCTACCGCCGATGTTGATTTGTGCCACCAGTCGTTCGATCTGAAGCTGCGGCCCAGACACTTCGGGCAGGTTCAGGTGCTCTGGCAGGATTTCATCGCCGGTGCTGACCAGCAGCGCAAAGTGAATGACGTTTTCCAGCTCGCGGGTATTGCCCGGCCAGCTGTGTCGCTCCAGCAGGTGCTGCGCCGCTTCGCTGATCAATGGCACCGGCAGATCCAGGCGCTGGCTGTAGATGCCGAGGAAATACTCCGCCAGCGACAGGATGTCGCCAATCCGCTCGCGCAGCGCCGGCAATTCCAGCTGACCTTCGCTGAGGTAGTGGTAGAGCCGTTCGTGGAATTTTCCGGCGTCCACCGCTTGTGCCAGATCGATGCTGGTGGCTGCGACCAACCGCACATCCACCGGGCTTGGCTGATGCGCGCCGACGCGGGTGACTTCGTGGTTTTCCAGGGCGGCGAGCAGTTTGATCTGGATCGGCAACGGCAGATCGCCGATTTCGTCCAGATACAAGGTGCCGCCATTGGCCGAACCGAACCAGCCGGCCCGACTGCTCGCCGAACCTGTATAGCTGCCGGCGGCATAGCCGAATAGCTCGGCATCGGCGTAGGTCGGGCTGATCGCACCGCAGTTGACCGAGACGAACAGACCGCTGCGATCACTGGCTCGGTGAATGTGACGGGCGAGCAACTCTTTACCGGTACCGGTCTCGCCACGGATCAATACCGAGATGGCACGCGGCGCCAGGTGCTCCAGCTCCTCACGCAACTTGCGGGAACGGGGATCGACGAACACCAGCGCCTTGGCGCGAATGCTCAGGGGACTTTTTTCCGCATCGGGAAAGGTCAGCAACGGCTGACCGAACGTTTCGAAACTCATGGCAGACTCCCGCCCAGAACCGCCGGCAGACGGGGGCGTTCAGAAAAGAAAAAGGTTCAAGCGCGACGCCGGGCGTGGTGTTCCATACGGTTCTGCAGGCGATACAGATAAGCGAAACCCTGCTCCCAACGCTGATGCCCGGACTTGACGTTGATGTGCCCGGCCCCGGCAAGAATTCCCGCCTCGGCGCCCCAGTTGCGCGCCAGCTCCAGGGCACGCGGGGCGCTGACGGCGGCGTCGTTGTCGGAACTGACCACCTGGCTGGGGAACGGCAACAGATCGGTCGGGATCGGCGCGAAATTGCGCAACGCAGGCGCGCAGGCCGGACGCTCGACATCGGCAGGTGCGACCAGCAACGCGCCGCGCACCTGACGCAGGTATTGCACGGGCGCGGTGGCAGCCCAATGCGCAACGGTGACGCAACCCAGACTGTGAGCAATCAGGATCACCGGTGTGCTGTCGGCGGCAATCGCTTCGGCCAGCGCCGCAACCCAGTCTTCACGGCGCGGGGTCAGCCAGTCGGCCTGCTCCACGCGTGCGCTGTTGGGCAGGCTGTGCTGCCAGTGGGTTTGCCAATGATCTTCTGGCGATCCTTGCCAGCCCGGCACAATCAGGTAGCGGATTGATTCGTTGCGCATGGGGAGCTCTCCTGCGTCGTGTCTGTTCCTGATCGAGTATAGGGACGGGATTTATATTCGTTAAGGAATAAGAAGCTATTTATTAAGATCCGAAAAGAATATTAGAGATACACCTGTGGGAGCGGGCTTGCTCGCGAAAGCATCAGCTGCATCGACATAGATGTTGGCTGAGCCACCGCATTCGCGAGCAAGCCCGCTCCCACAATAGGTCGGTGGGTGGCTTGTTTTGCGGGATAAAAAAAGGGCCGCACCCTGCCAAGGAGACGGCCCCGGAAAAACGTAAATCCTGTTACCGCGCGGTGATCACCGACAATTTGGTAATCCCTGCCCGCTCGATCGAAGCCATGGCCCGCGCCACTTCGCCGTAGTTCACCCCGTCGTCGGCCTGCAATTGCACGCGCACTTCCGGGTCCTTGGCCTTGGCCGACTTGAGGTTGAATTCCAGCAAGTCCGGCTGGATTTCATCCTTGTTGATAAACAGTTTGCCGGCGCCGTCGATGCTCACCACCAGCGGATCTTTCTGCTCGACCGGTGCTACCGCTTCGGTCTTCGGCAGGTTGATCGGGATTGCGTTGGTCAGCAGCGGCGCGGTGACGATAAACACCACCAGCAGCACCAGCATCACGTCCACCAGCGGCGTCACGTTGATCTCGCTCAGCACCTCGTCGCTGTCTTGCGTGGAGAAGGCCATATCAGGACGCCTCCTTCACTTTTGTTGCATTGCCCGGTGCCGCTACCTTGTTTGCAGTCGGGTGGATCAGCACGCGAAACGAACTCTTCTGCGCCAGGCTGTAGAAGTCGTGGGCGAAGTCATCCAGGTCCGCCGCCGTCAGTTTCAGACGCCGCAAAAAGTAGTTGTAAACCAGCACCGCCGGTACCGCGACGGCGATCCCCACACCGGTGGCGACCAGTGCCGCACCGATTGGACCGGCGACCGTTTCCAGGCTCGCCGAGCCTGCCGCGCTGATGCCTTTCAAAGCCTCCATGATTCCCCACACCGTGCCGAACAGACCAATGAACGGCGAGGTGCTGCCAATACTTGCGACCACTGCCAGACCGGTTTCCAGCGAACGGCGTTCACGGACGATCTGCTGACGCAGGGCACGCTCCAATCGATCCTGATGGTTGATCGCCTGGCTCAGGTCATTGGCCTGCGGCGCCTCACCCACCTGAATCGCCGCGTAACCGGCCTGAGCGACTCGTGCCGCAGCACCAGGCTGGGTTTCGCTCAACTCAGCGGCGGAATCCAGACTCGACGCCGCCCAGAAACGTTTATGAAACTTGCGATCCTGCGCCTTCAGACGACCGAACTGCACAGCCTTGAGCAGCGCCAGTCCCCAGGTGGCAACGGAAAAAACCACCAGCAGCCAGATCACCGCGCTTTCGATGGATTCCAGTGGAGAGGCCAGTAACGTCATGATGTATTCCCTCGTGTAAACATTTAGCGCGAATAGGTTTCGGTTTAATGAATCTTGAAATCGATGGGCACGCTGACCCAGCCGTCCTGGGCGACATCACCCTGCTTGGCCGGCACGAAGCTCCACTGTTTGACGGCATTGAGTGCCGCATCGTCGAGCTGTTGCCGACCACTGCTTTTCTGAATCTGAATTTCACCCGGCTTGCCATTGGCCAACACGTGCACCCTTAACAACACCGTGCCTTCCCAGCCGCGACGCTGGGCCAACGACGGATATTCCGGCGCCGGGTTCTTCAGGTACGCCGCGTTGGCCGAGGCCGGTGTCACTGGCGCGGGAGCCGGTGGCGCGGGCGGAGCCGGGGCCGCGACCGGAGCAGCCGGTTGTGGCGGCGCCGGAGGCTGCTCGACCGCTTTGGGTGTCGGTTTCGGCACCGGTTTGGCCACCGGTTTCGGCTTGGGTTTGGGAATCGGTTTGGGTGGCGGAGGCTTCACCGCCAACTCGTCTTCAACCGGCGGCGGTGGCTCAACGACCGGTGCCGGTGGCGGCGGTTCGACCACTGGTGGCGCGGGTGGCGCCGGCCGCGAAAACTCGATGGTCATCGGCGGAATTTCCGGCGGCACGATCGGCAACGCCGGCGTCGGATGCTGGTTGATCCAGTAGATCACCGCACCGTGCACCAGCAGCGCCAGCACGCCGAGCAGAATGGTTTCACGGCGACTCAGAATGCCCTTGGGCGCACGCTGCAAACGCAACTGCCCCAGCGGCACACGATGCGGCCGGCCGAGATCGACCAATTCGCCACTCGGCGTCTGACGCCACAGCAATTCCTGTGCGCTGGCGGCGGTCTGGACATTGCCCATTGATTCACTCCCTGCGGTCTCTTTGCGAAGTACCCGACCGGTCGCCGCAAACATCCCCCGGGCGACCGGTCGTTGGGTGAATCATTGGAGCAATCGCTTATCTCCGAAAGTAACTTTTATCGATGTGTTTAGATTTTTTACGAATATCAGTTTTCGCAGATTGTCGCGAAGCCACGGCCTGCAAGGCCTGGCGCCGAGGGCTGAATTTACAATGCTTTTCAAGCATGAAAAATATTCGGCGAAGGCATGCGAAACCCGCTCATTTCACGCTTCTTCAGCGGTTTTGCCGGATGAATTCCAGGCCATTCAACCCGGTGTTGCCCATCATGTCCGCCGCGCTGCCCATTGCCCGCAAGCGTGTGTAGGCCTGATCGGGCGAGAACATCACCCAGGCTTGCGCCGTGCCATCGGCCGTCAGCGTATTGAAAGAGATAGCGACCGGGCCTGTTGAAAAGCCATGCCTGAAATGAAAATTGCCAAATGTGATCGGGTAATCGGTGCCGGACACGGACAATGTACCGGTGAAACTGCCGGTGCAGTCATCGCCCTCGGTCAGGGTCAAGGTTGTATCTGAAGGTTCATGACGATAAACGCCATTGATCGTGGACATGTGCAGCATCCTTGCTTGTGTTTGAGAAGAAATCTGGCGCTGGCTGCGCCTCATGCGTGGCGAACGAAGTCGCCCGGCAGGCTGCTGACCACGCCGTCATAAGTAACGCGCACGCAGTGCCCCTGCAATTCATGAGTGCCGCGACTTGGCGAGAACAGGGTCAGGGCGAAATAACCGTGATCCTGGTTATTGGCAATCAGCGTGACCACGGTTGGCGGCTGGTAGCCGTTGAGGCTGGCATAACGGCCATTGACGATGCCGTAGTTGATGCCTTGGTAATGCAACGTGCCGGCGAAGACCCCGGTGCGGTCATCGGAATCGACAATGGTCAGAGAGGGCCCATCGAGGGTGTTGGAATAAAGCGCGTTTTGCATGTAAGCGTCCTGCTCGAATGATTGAGTTCACCGCGAGCTTAGAATCAGACGCCAGCAAACGCTGTCATCCACAGGAAGCACAACCAACATGAAAATGACTTATTTCATGTAAGAAAAAAGCCGCCAGGCTAAATAGCATGACGGCTTTTTTGTGACACAAAATTACTGCTTAACAAACTCTCCAGCCAGATTAACAACATCACCATCAAAGTTGGTGCGCGAACCCGCAGCACGAACTTTCGAATAGTTGTGATCCGGCGAGAACAGCGCCCAGGATTGATAACCTGTGCCGTCATTCAGAGCCGCGAAGGTGATGATCGTAGGCTGCCCGGTGCTGTTCTGGAAATGGTAATGCCCGTAGGTGATGTCGTAGTTCACGCCGTTCTGGTTCAACTTGCCGCTGAAGGTGCCGTTGGAGTCGTTGCCATCGGAAATCGTCAGTTTGGCGCCAGCGTTAGCGTTTACATAAGTTCCATTAATGCTCGACATAACGTGATTTCCTTTATCGTTGGATAAGTGTCTTCCGATGAGAGCAAGTTCCCTCCTGGAAACTCACGACACTCAGGATGGTTGGCCATTCACTTATTGTCCACGCGACTTTTCAACGAAATTGCAATAAGCAGTATTCAAACCGCACATAACTTATCGCCATTCATTCGAGCATTAATTCCTTTTCAACTAACGACTGGCACTGGTCTGCTGCACTGCCGATGTCGGGGCAATCACGGCGGTCTCGGAGCGCGGCGTACCCTTCGGCACCCAGTCGTAACTCACGGGCAACGCCCGATAGACCCAGTTGCTGATCGCGTCGCTGCCCGGTGCTTTACCCAGATAAGGACTGACGTATTCCCAGACGTTTTCGCCGCCGGCCGTGACCTGGAAAAAGCGCCCGTTCATGCCTTCGTCGATCAGCGTATTGCCGTTGGGCAAACGTCGCGCGCTGCTGATGAACGAGCTATAGAACGCCCACCCCGGCTGCTTCGAATTCGCCGCGCTGTACTGCCAGACGATTTCATTTTTCTGCGGGTCGATTTCCAGCACTCGCGAGCCGGAAATCAGCCCGAGGGTGACGTTCGGATACCCCGCCGAACCCTGGTTGTCGAACACCAGCAGGTTGCCCGCACCGGGCAGCCCGACAGGGATGATGTGCGCGTCGTGCTGGCCGACAAATTGATCCACCGGACGCGGCAGTTTCTGTGCGGTTTTCGGGTTGATCAGCGGCAGGTTCGGGCCGAGGCGCCAGACCACTTTGCCGCTGTGTTTGTCGATGATCGCGATGAAGTTGGCGTTGCGTGAATCGAGCAACAGGTTGTCTGGATTGAAGCGCTTGTCCCCGGCATCGAACCACTTGTTCGGCCCGACCACGCTCAGGTTGTTGATGTGCAGGTAATCCGGGTTGTCGCTGGCGCGTACCAGTTTCAGTTGCTCCGGGGTGAAGCCGAACTCGTTGAGGTGTTCCGAGGCCAGCCACTGCCATTTCACCTGCCCGTCGGGGCTGACTTCATAGATTGCATCGTCGATCACCTCAGGGACTTTGAAGCCTTTGACCTTATGCACCTTGTTCGCCAGCACCACGGTGTTGCCGTTGCTCAGGCGCCGCTGATCATGGTGTTGCTGCGCTGCGCCGCCGGGCGCCTTGTCGCCCCACTGCCAGACCACTTTGCCGTTCCAGTCCAGCTCGCCGACGCTCTGATTGCCCAGGCCGTTACCGGCGGAGCCGAGCTTGCCCGGATCCTTGTCGCTCAGTTGCAACAGCACATGCCCGCGCTCGCCACCGACCAGTTGTGGGTCGATGATCGCCGACGGAAACCCCGCCTGCGGCCAGGTTTTCACCTCGTTGCCGTTCATGTCGATCAGGTGCGTCTGCTTGTCGGCACCACTGAAAATCACGTATTGGTTGAACGCCTTGTTCGGGTCGTAGCGGGTGACGCCGGTCGGGTACACGCTGGGTGCGGCGAACACCGAGGTACTCAACGCTGCGCCGGATAACAACAGCGCTAAAGCGGTTTTGCCTGGCAACATGATGCAGCTCCTTGAATGACAGATCAGAAGTCGTAGCGACCGGTAACGCCGAGGGTGCGCGGCGTACCGAGCAGGCCTTCATAACCGCCGTTGCCGCCGGTCCACAGGGTCGTGTAGTAGGTCTTGTCGAAGGCGTTCTTCAGCCACAGCGAAACGTCCCACTGGCCCTGATTGAAATCGCCGCGCAGACCGGTGGACAGGTTGACCACCGCGTAGCTCGGGATCTGCCCGTAGTCGGAATCTTCGACCGTGCCCACCGCTTTGGAGCGGAACGCGTAGCTGCCGGTGACGTAGGGTTGCAGACCGTTGGCCAGATTCCATTCGTATTTGCCGTTGG
Organism: Pseudomonas fluorescens; assembly: GCF_004683905.1. Lineage (NCBI taxonomy): Bacteria > Pseudomonadati > Pseudomonadota > Gammaproteobacteria > Pseudomonadales > Pseudomonadaceae > Pseudomonas > Pseudomonas fluorescens. Next base: position 253,311 of record NZ_CP038438.1, on the reverse strand, counting down.
CGTTGCCGATCCATTTCGACGCGCCGACCACCTGGTGCCCGCTGAGGTCGCAGGACGCCGGTGCGCCCGGTGCCTGGCTGACTTCCGGCGGGCATGGCGCATCTTTGTACGAGAGGTAGCTGACGTCGTTGTACGAGCCGTTGAAGTTCAGCGTCAGGCCGCGCAACGGGATCACCGTGCTTTCGATTTCGACGCCGCGCGAGCGCACCGAGCCGGCGTTGGTCAGGTATTGCACGCGGTTGACGTCGTCGTAGGCGTTGGTCTGGTAAGCGTTGACCTGAGTCCAGAAAACGTTGGCGTTGAGTTGCAGACGCCGATCCCACAGGGTGCTTTTGAAACCGAGTTCGGCGTTGTTGGCGCGCTCGGTGCCAATCAGCAGCGAGTCGGCGCCGGCGGTTGGCGCCGAACCCACCGCAAGGTTCACCCCACCGGATTTTTCGCCGTGGGACAGCGTGGCGTAACCGAGCAGATCATCGGTGATGCGATAGCTGAGGTTAAGCAACCCGGAGGGGCTTGAGCTGTACTGATTGAGATCGCCGGAATCGTAGGCGCCAGTGCGTCCGCGGCGTGCCGTGGCCGCTGCACCGGTGACAGTGGCGCCACCGACCGGCGCATCGCGGGTGACCCAGGCGTTCTTCTCTTCATAGGTGCCACGCACCCCGGCGGTGAAGTCCAGGCGCTCAGTGAGGTGCCAGGTGCCTTGGGCGAACAGGGCGAAACTGTCGGTCTTGATGTGGCCGTTGCCGACGCTGCCGACGTTGGCCAGGGCACCGCGTGGCGTGCCGTTCCAGATGTCGGCCTGCGGGCCGTAATAGGCGAAGGATTTGTTGTCCAGATCCGAGCCGAAGTAGTACGCGCCCACCACGTAGTCGAAGAACTCGCCCTTGGGCGAGGCCAGGCGGAATTCCTGCGAGTACTGTTTGTCTTCGACCGAAACCCCGGCGTTGTAAGTCGCCGCAACGTTGAGACCGTCGTCGTTGGCCGGGGTGAAATTCCAGAAGCGATACGAGCTGATCGAGGTCAGGGTGAAATCGCTCGGCAGCGTCCAGTTGGCCTCCACCGACGTGCCACCCTGATGCACGGTGACGTGCTGGTCGTTGTCCAGATTGACCTTGCGGTGCGAGCCGTTGACCAGCGTCGCACCGGCCGCATTGGCCCGCGATTGATAGAGGTTGACGCCATTGATGGTCGGCCCGGTGTTGTACAGCACGCGGGTGCCGGCGCTGGAGTCCTCTTCGTTGTAATCGCCGATCCAGCGCAGATTGAAATCTTCGTTGGGCTTGAACAGCAACTGCGCGCGGAAGCCATCGCGCGAGCCTCCGTTCAGGTCATGGCCGTTGTATTCGTTCTTTATATCGCCGTCGCTGCGGGTGCGATAGGCCGAAAAGCGCCCGGCCAGTTCATCGTTGATCGGCCCGGAAATCGTGCCCTTGGTCTGGAAGTAGCCGTCCTCGCCGAACGAGGTTTCGATGCTGCGTTCAGGAGTGAACGTCGGTGCGCGGGTGCTGATGTTGATCACCCCGGCGGTGGTGTTCTTGCCGAACAGCGTGCCCTGCGGCCCGCGCAGGACTTCAAGCTGTTCGATGTCCATCAGGTCAAACACCGCCATCCCCGGACGGCCCAGATACACGTTGTCGATGTACAGACCGACGCTGCCTTCCAGGCCGTCGCTGGCCGGGTTGTTGCCCAGGCCACGAATCGACACGCTGGACTGGCGCGCGTGCATGTAGGCGACGTTGACGCTCGGCACCAGTTGCTGCAAATCCTGAATCCGGTAGACCCGCTGGGTTTCCAGGGTCTGGCCGCTGACCACGCTCATCGGCGTCGGCACATCTTGCGAACTTTCCTCGCGACGGCGGGTGGTAACGGTCACGGTTTCCAGCTGCGAGCTGTTGGCCGCGGGTTTACCGGCGGGAGCTGGCGGCGGGGTCTCGGCGTCGGCGGCGTAGCTGTGAGTCCAGCTGGCACTCCCCGCCAGCAACAGGGCCAGAGGCAGGCGTTTGAGCCGTCGTGGCGTTAAGGGTGACGCAAGGTTCAACGGACTCATGGCGCGGCTCCTGGTCAAAAAACACACAGACATCTTCAGCGCTGCATATTCTTTTCAGTTATTTATTTATGGATTTACAAATATTTACTGCATAAGAGATTGCCTTTATAAGGAGTCGACCTAATGCATATCCAATGCATTTCCCGGATATTTTTTATGTGAAAAATGCATATCGACTTGCGCCAACTTCGACACTTCATCGCCCTCGCCGAACAACGCAGCTTCGTCGCCGGCGCGCAGGCGGTGAACCTGTCGCAGTCGGCGTTCAGCCGCAGCATTCAGGCGCTGGAGCACAGCGTCGGCTGTCAGTTGGTCGATCGCGGGCGCAAGGACCTGCCGCCGACCAAACAGGGCCAAGTGCTGCTCGAACATGCACGGCGACTGGTCAGCGGCGCGCAGCAGATGGCCAACGAGATCAGTCAGTTCAATGGCCTGGAGGCGGGCGAGCTGCGCTTCGGTTGCGGCCCGGCGCCGGCGGCCGGATTGATCCCGCGCGCGATCGGCGCGTTCATCGGGCGCTACCCGAAAGCGCGGGTGCAATTTCAGGTCGATGACTGGCAGAGCCTGAGCAAACGCCTGCTCAGTGAGGAATTCGAATTCTTCGTCGCCGACACCCGACACTTCGAAGCCGATCCGGATTACCTGACGTACCGCTTGCGGCCGCGCAAATGGCATTTCTGTTGCCGTGCCGGGCATCCGCTGGCCGCTCTTGAACGAGTCACGGCCGAGCAATTGATGAGCTATCCACTGGCGGTGAGCATTCGTCCGCCGAACCTGCGCAAGGTCATCGTCGACCTCAGCGGTCGCCCGGATTTCACCCCCAATGTCGAATGCGAAAACAGTTCCAGCCTGCTCAGCGTGGTACTACGTTCGGAGGCGATCGGGATTGTCGGGGCGTATTCAGATGCGCTGCATCAGGCCAAGGGTGAGCTGGTGTGTTTGCGGATCGAGGGTCTGGCGGATGATCTGGAAGAGCTGTACACCCGCTACGGGATTGTCAGTCGGGCGGGGTATCGGTTGTCGCCGCTGGCCGAGGCGATGATTGAGCAGATCAAGGCGATTGATGCGGTGGATGATGAGGTGTGTTCGCTGGAGAATTTTGCCGTCTGAGCCACCCTCTTCGCGAGCAAGCCCGCTCCCACATTTGGAATGCGTACTCCTGTGGGAGCGGGCTTGCTCGCGAAGGCGTCGCCACTCACACCGATGCATCCACTGCATAAAACCCATTCCCCAAATGCACTTGCCGAACACCCCTGCCGAAAGCGACAACCCTCGCCTGTCCTTCTGACCGGTGAACCCCATGCCCAACCCGCAAAACCCTGTGCGCAACGTCCTGTACATCATGTGCGATCAGCTGCGCCGCGATTACCTGTCCTGTTACGGTCATCCGCATCTGCACACGCCGAACATCGATCGCCTGGCCGCCGCTGGCGTGCGCTTCAGCCGTGCCTACACCCAGGGCACGATCTGCGGCCCGTCGCGGATGTCGGCCTATACCGGACGCTACGTCAGCAGCCATCAGGTCGCATGGAACGCTGTGCCGTTGCCGCTGGAAGAACTGACGATCGGCGACTACCTGCGCCCCCACGGCATCCGCACCGCGCTGGTCGGCAAGACCCACGCCACGGCCAATGTCGACGCCTTGCAGCGTCTGGCGATCAACCCGGACAGCGCGCAGGCCGAAGTGCTCAACGAGGTCGGTTTCGAGCCGTACTTCCGCCACGACGGAATCTTCCCCAACGACCCGCTGTTCGACGACAAACGCGAATCCGCACCCTACACCCATTACCTGCGCGAGCAGGGCTTCGACGGGCGCAATCCCTGGCACGACTGGGCCAACGCCGCCGAAGGCGAGAACGGCGAAATCCTCAGCGGCTGGCACATGCGTCATGCGCATTTGCCAGCGCGAATTCCCGAGCAGTTCTCAGAGACTGTCTACACTACAAATCGAGCCATCGACTTCATCACCGAGCAAGGTGAGAAATCCTGGTGTTTACACCTCTCCTACATCAAACCGCATTGGCCCTACATCGTACCGGCGCCATACCACGCCTTGTACAGTACGAAATCGATTCTCGAAGCGGTCCGCGCGACGCCCTCCGAAGCCAGCAAACACCCCGTATACACGGCGTTTCGCCAGCATGAGGAAAGCCTCAACTTCTCCCGGGACTCAGTACGATTGAATGTAATCCCCACTTACATGGGCCTGATCAAGCAGGTGGATGACCAACTCGGGCGGCTATTCGATTTTCTGCAGAGCAACGGTCGTTGGGATGACACCTTGATTGTGTTCACCAGCGATCACGGCGACTTTCTCGGCGACCATTGGCTGGGTGAGAAGGAGTTTCTGCTGGAGCAATCGGTGGGCGTGCCATTGATCGTGCGCGACCCGCGCGCGGCGGCGGACATCACCCGCGGTACGGTGGATGAGCGATTGGCGGAAACCATTGATGCCTTGCCGTCTTTTCTCCAGGCACTGGGCCTGCCGGGCGCCGAGCATCGGCTGGAAGGACGCTCGCTGATCCCGCTTTTACACGGAGAAAATCCCGACTGGCGCCGCTACGCCATCAGCGAATACGACTACGCCTTTCAGGCCCCGGCGCGCGAGCGACTTGGCCAGCCGATCGACCGTTGCCGCATGACCATGGTGCGCAGCGAGCGCTGGAAATACCTGGCGTACGACGGTTTCCGGCCGCAGTTGTTTGATCTGCTGAATGATCCGCAGGAGTTGCGCGATCTGGGTGATGATCCTGATTACGCTGCAGTGCGCGAGGAGCATGCGGGATATCTGTTCGAGTGGGTACGCGGCTTGAAGCGGCGGACCACGATCAGTCATCAGGAAATTGATTTGCGCGGGCAGCGGTTTCGCTATGGCGAGCCGGAGACCGAGAAAGTCGTGCAGATTGGAGTTTGGTGAAAGAGCTTCGCGAGCAAGCCCGCTCCCACAGGGTTCTGTGTCGTTCACATCCACTGTGTTCAACACATTTCCACTGTGGGAGCGGGCTTGCTCGCGAAGAGGCCCGATCAGACGCCGACGAGCTCGGCACCTTTGATGGTTTGACTACGCTGCCCCGAAACCCCAACCGGGACTTCCCCCTTGAGCGTCACCCGCCGCACGATGCGATCCTGGGTGCCGTAATCATCAATCGCATAATGCTGGGTCGAACGGTTATCCCAGATCGCCACATCACCGGCCTTCCAGCGCCAGCGCACGGTGTTTTCCTGACGAATCACATGGCTCTGCAACAGGCCGAACAGGTGCGCCGAATCGGCTTGCGAATACCCCTTGATGCGTTTGACGAAGTGCCCCAGCAGCAAGCTTTTCTCGCCGCTGATCGGATGCACACGCACCACCGGATGCTCGGTCTCGTAGACGGTCGAGGTGAAGACCTTGCGGTAGCGCTCCAACTTCTCCGCCGACACGTCTGGCTTGGCCCCGGCGTAGTCGTATTCGTTGCTGTGTACGGCGACCAGTTTGTCCGCCAGCTCGCGCAGTTCGCTCGGCAGTTCGTTGTACGCGGTCGCGGTGTTGGCCCACAGGGTGTCGCCACCGAAGGCCGGCGCCACCACCGAGCGCAGGATCGAGGCTTTCGGGTAGGCGTCGACGAAGGTCACGTCGGTGTGCCAGGAGTTGGCGCGCTGGCCCTCGGCCCCGTCCAGCTCCAGCAGATACCGCGTGCCCTCACGCACCGGTACGGTCGGATGCGCCACCGGCTCGCCGAGCAGATGGGCGAAGGCTTCCTGGCGCTGATCGTCGAGCTGGGTCTGCTCGCGGAAGAACACCACCTTGTACTGGATCAGCGCCTGCTGAATGGCTTCGACCGTGGCGGCGTCCAGCTCACCGGACAAGTGCACGCCACGAATCTCGGCGCCGATACGGCCGGCCACCGGGTGGATTTCCAGCGCGTGGACAGCAGGTTTTACAGCGAGTGCGGCATTGCTCATGGGTAGACCCTCATCGACTGCTTGCGGTTAGGCGGCAGCGAAACATCGCTCTATCTATATTCCATTTACATCTAATAGATATTCACATGCTTCGTTGACGGAATAAGAGCTTGCATTTAAAACCTCAAGCAACCCTCGTCGCAAATGCCTTCGAGCTATTTTTAGGATGCCGGAAAAGCATATGGATCTTCGCCAGTTGCGCTACTTCATCGCCCTCAACGAACACCGCAGTTTTGTCCGTGCGGCAGACGCGATGGGCATCACTCAACCGGCGTTCAGCCGCAGCATTCAAGGGCTGGAGCAAGAGTTTGGCTGCGTGCTGGTGGATCGCGGCAACAAGGATCTGCGCCCGACGCCCGAAGGCCAGGTGGTGCTGCAACACGCCCTGACCCTGGTGCAAGGCGCGGCGCTGCTCAGCGCGGAAGTGACGCAGATGACCAAGCTTGATGCCGGGGAACTGCACTTCGGCTGCGGCCCGGCCCCGGCGGTGAAACTGGTGCCGGATGCGGTGGCGCAATTCATCAACGCGCACCCGAAAGTGCGCACCTGTTTTCAGGTGGATAACTGGGAAAAACTCAGCCGTGCGCTGAGCCGTGAAGAGATCGAATTCTTCATCGCCGACATCCGCCACTTCGAAGCCGATCCGAACTTCCAGACCCAGGCCCTGACGCCCAAGCGCGGCGTGTTCTTCTGCCGGCCCGGGCACCCGCTGCTGGCCAAGGAGAGCCTGTCGACCAACGACATGTTCGACTACCCGCTGGCGACCACATTGATCCCGCCGGGGATTCGCAAACTGCTGGCGAACCTCAGCGGCCGGATCGATTTTTCGCCGACCATCGAGACCGAGCACTTCCCGGCGCTGGTGAAAGTGGTGCTGCAATCAAATGCCATCGGCATCGGTACGGAAGAGGCGTTTTACGAGGACATTGCTCAGGGTTCACTGGCGCTGCTGCACTGGCGCAATCTGCCGCAGAATCTGGAGAGCATGAACGCGCGCTGCGGGATTGTCAGTCGTACCGGGTTTCGTTTGTCGCCGGCAGCAAGAGCGATGATCGAGACATTGGTGGCGGTGGATAAGCAGGAAGTCAGCGTCGCGGTTTGAGGACGGCTTCGCGAGCAAGCCCGCTCCCACAGTGGATTGTGGTGAACACAGATTTTGTATTCACGCCGATCCACTGTGGGAGCGGGCTTGCTCGCGAAAAGGCCCGTCCAGACACTGGAGATTCAGAGCTTGGCCGCCGCCAGTTCAGGCGCCACCCAATCACTGACCTTGAACGGTTTGCGAATCAGCTTCTGCTGCGCCGCCAGGTCTACCGAGTCCTGCAACTTGCCGAGGAACACCGGGTCCAGCGTCGACGGGAACACTTCACTGAGTTTCTGATCCGCCAGATCCTGGGTCAGGATCACTGGTGGATAACTTGCCAGCCCCGACACCAGCTGCACGTAGGCATCCTTGTTGCTGTCCTGGGTCAGCCAATCCACCGCCTGCTGCTGCGCCTTGAGCAGTTTCGCCACGACCTCCGGATGCCCGTCGACAAACTTGCCGGCCCCCACCAGCACCGATTGCACACTACCGGCGCCCCCCAGGTCCTTGGTGTTGAGCGGCAATTCGGCCAGACCCTTGCTCTGCAAAGCGGCCAGACCTGAGCTGCCCCACGACGCATCAATCTGCTTGGCCGCCAGCGCGGCGGTGGCCCCGCTGAAGTCGAGATTGATCACCTTCAGATCCTTCTCGCTCAAGCCTTGACTGGCCAGCGCCGCATCAAACGACAACTGGGTGGCGGTGCCACGGAAGATCGCCACGCGCTTGCCTTTCAGATCCTGCAGGGTCTTGATCCCCGACCCCGGCACCACGCCCAGATACTGTTTCACCCCACGCGCACTGGCGCTGAGCAAACATGTGTCGAGGCCATTGGACTTGCCGATGATCGCCGCCAGGTCGCCCAGATACGCCAGATCGACCTGACCGTTGGCAAACGCCTCGTTGATCACCGGCCCGGCGCCCTTGAAAAAGCTCCACTGAATCTTGATGCCCTGATCGGCGAAGGCTTTTTCGAAGATCTGCTGGTCACGCAGCACATCCACCACACCGCCGCCGCTGTGCTGGGTGCCGGCGCTCAGGTCAGGCACGGCGATCCTGATTTCCTTGAGTTCGTCAGCCTGCGCGTTAAACGCCAGCAGGCCCGCCAGTGCCGTAATGGCAAACAGACTGAAGACTCGTTTGAAGGGAAGGTTCATGGGTGCGGCTCCTTGATCACGACAGGCGTTGAGGAGCCGAAAGTAGGCCGAAGCACGACCTTCGCTTAAATACTATAAATGCACATTTTTATAGCCTTTAGCGCTAAGCGTGAAATCACGCGGGCTGCAGCGGCGTATGCATTAACAGCATCAAAAATATTCTTCGAATGCATTGGATGCGCGTCGCGCTGCAAGCCTTAAATGGTCTGGCTTATCTCTCAATAGAATTGATTTGAATTTTTATAGATCGATTTTGCATACACCGCTAGCCAATTGTGGGAGCGGGCTTGCTCGCGAAGAGGCCGTGTCATTCACCATCATCGGTGCCTGACTCTCCGTCTTCGTGAGCAAGCCCACTCCCACACAGGCACAGCGGTTCGCCATGCAACCCGACAACGGAGGTCACCCATGGCCCGTGATTCCCTGCTCAGCCTGCCGCTGCCCGCGCCACCTCTGAAAAGCCGGCGCGCGTGGCCGAGCCTCAACCAACGTCTGTTGCCATGGCTGCTGCCGATCAGCCTGTTCGCTCTGTGGTGGCTGGCCGCACGCAATCAATGGATGAGCGAGCAGATCCTGCCGGCGCCCTCGCTGGTGTGGAACAGCGCCATCGAGCTGTCCCAGGGCGAGTTGTGGAGTCATTTGTGGATCAGCCTGCAACGCCTGCTTTGGGGCTTGCTGGCAGGGATCTCTGCCGGTGCGCTGTTGGGCGCCGCGCTGGGCTTCAGCCGCCGTCTCGAACGCCTGATCTTCCCGACGTTCGCCGGTCTGGCACAGGTGCCGACGCTGGCGTGGATTCCGCTGTTCATGGTGTTTTTCGGCATCGGCGAAGTGCTGAAACTGGTGGTGCTGATCAAGGCCATCGTGGTGCCGGTGACCCTGCACACCCTGGTCGGCGTTCGTGATGCGCAACCGAAACTGCGCGAAGCCGCCGCCGTATTGCGCCTGCCGTCGTATTTGCTGATCCGGCGCCTGGTGCTGCCCGCTGCACTGCCGGCGTTCATGGCCGGCGTGCGTCTGGCCCTGGCCGCCGGCTGGACTTCATTGCTGGCGGTGGAGCTGCTGGCGTCCAGCGAAGGCATCGGTTACCTGATGGTCTGGGCACGGCAACTGTTCATGCTCGACATCGTGTTCGTGTGCATCGTCGTCATCGGTGTGCTCGGTGTCGCGATGGATCGCGGCATCGGTTTTCTCGACCGCAAACTGGTGCACTGGCCGCACCCGGCGACTGCGGAAATCCGTCGTGGCCCACGTTATCAAGGCTGGCAACGGCTGCAACCGTGGCTGTTGCCACTGGGCCTGATCGGCGTCTGGCAAGTGGCGAGCGATCAGCAGTGGGTCGATGTGAATATTCTGGTCAGCCCGCTGGCGGTACTGGAAACGACCACTAACGGTCTGCTCGACGGCACGCTGATCAGCGGCATGGCCTTGAGCCTCGGTCGTACCCTTGGCGGGTTGCTGCTGGGCGGCGGACTCGGTTTCGCCCTCGGCCTGTTGCTGGGTCTGTCGCGCACCAGCGAACGGCTGCTCGGCCCGACTCTCGCCGCCATTCGCCAGATCGCGATTTTCGCCTGGGTGCCGCTGCTCACCGCGTGGTTCGGATTGGGTGAATTGGCGAAGTGGGTGTTCGTCGCCCTCGCCGCGTTTTTCCCGCTGTTCATCGCCACCCAGCGCAGCGTCGCCAACCTCTCGCCACAACTCAACGAAGCCGCGCAGGTGCTGCGCCTGAGCCTCGGCCAGCGCCTGCGCCGACTGGTGCTGCCGGGTGCGGCGCCGGGGATTTTCGCCGGGCTCAGGCTGAGCCTGATCTACGCCTGGCTCGGCACCATCGGTGCCGAATACTTCATGCCGTCCTACGGCGGCATCGGCAGCCAGATGATCGGTGCCCAACAACTGCTGCGCATGGACCTGATCATGGCCGGGATGCTCCTGGTCGGCCTCATCGGCGCCCTGCTCAACCTCATCGGCCAACGCCTGGAAATTCGCGCCACTCGCTGGAGACACGCATGAACGCACCGATTGTCAGCTTCACCCACGTAGGCAAATCCTTCGACGTCGACGGCTTCGAACTGGAGGCGATTCGCGAATTCAACCTCGACATCGCCGAGGGCGAATTTGTCGCCATCGTCGGCTCCAGCGGCTGCGGCAAATCCACCTTGCTGCGCTTGCTGGTGGGTCTGGATACGCAGTTTCGCGGGCAGATCAGCGTCGATGGCAAAGCCGTCAACGGCATCGGCGGCGAGCGCGGCATCGTGTTTCAGGAGCATCGGCTGTTCCCGTGGCTGACCGTGGCCGACAACATCGGTCTGGGCCTGGTCAACGAGCCACTGAGCACCGCCGAAAAGCAGCAGCGCATCAACGATTTCATCGATCTGGTCGGCCTGCGCGATTTCACCCGCGCCTATCCGCACCAACTCTCCGGCGGCATGGCCCAGCGCGTGGCGATTGCTCGCGGACTGGTCGCCAGCCCACGGATCCTGCTGCTCGACGAACCGTTCGGCGCCCTTGATGCGTTGACCCGTCAGCAGATGCAGGACGAACTACTGGCGATCCGCGACCGGGCAAAAATCACCACGATCCTCGTCACCCACGACGTCGAAGAAGCGATCTTTCTGGCCGACCGCGTGGTGGTGATGGAGCCGCGTCCGGGACGGATCAAGCAAGTGGTCGACATCGCCCTGCCGCACCCGCGTCAGCGCAGCAGTTTCGACTTCCATCAGTTGCGCGAAGAGCTGCTGCACGAACTGACCAGTGACGACCATTACCAACCGAGCCTGCCGGTCCAGATCCGCGATCTGCCGCTGTCGTTCATTGCCTGCTGAGAGGAGCTTTTCGATGCCGCAACGCCCCAACTTTCTGGTGATTCTGGCCGACGATCTCGGCTTTTCCGACATCGGCGCGTTCGGTGGCGAAATCGCCACGCCGAATCTCGATGCCCTGGCCAACAACGGCCTGCGCCTGACCGATTTCCACACCGCTCCGACCTGCTCGCCAACCCGTTCGATGCTGCTGACCGGCACCGACCACCACATCGCCGGCATCGGCACCATGGCCGAAGCGCTGACCCCGGAGCTGATCGGCAAACCGGGTTACGAAGGCTATCTCAACGACCGCGTTGTGGCCCTGCCCGAGCTGCTGCGCGAGGCCGGTTATCAAACCTTGATGAGCGGCAAATGGCACCTCGGCCTGACTGCTGAACTGGCGCCGCAGGCCCGTGGTTTCGAGCGTTCGTTTTCGTTGCTGCCGGGCGCGGCCAACCACTATGGTTTCGAGCCGACCTACGATGAACACACCCCTGGCCTGCTGAAGTCGACTCCGGCGCTGTACATCGAAGACGACACCTTTATCGATGAGCTGCCCAAGGATTTCTACTCGTCGGACGCCTTCGGCGACAAGCTGCTGCAGTATCTCAAGGAGCGCGATCAGAGCCGGCCATTCTTCGCTTATCTGCCCTTCTCCGCACCGCACTGGCCGTTGCAGGCACCGGCCGACATCGTCGAAAAATACCGTGGTCGCTACGACGCCGGTCCTGAAGTCTTGCGCCTCGAACGCCTGGAAAAACTCAAGGCGCTGGGGCTGATCGAGCCGGATGTCGAGCCACATCCGCTGATTCAACTGAATGCGCAATGGGACGCGCTGAGTGATGAGCAACGGCAGATTTCCGCGCGGGCCATGGAGGTCTACGCGGCCATGGTCGAGCGTATGGACTGGAACATCGGCCGGGTGGTCGATTACCTGCGCCAGCAGGGCCAACTCGATAACACCTTCATCCTGTTCATGTCCGACAACGGTGCCGAGGGCGCACTGCTGGAGGCGTTTCCCAAGTTCGGCCCGGAACTGCTGACCTACCTCAATCAGCATTACGACAACAGCCTCGACAACATCGGCCGCGCCAATTCCTACGTGTGGTACGGGCCGAGCTGGGCGCAGGTGGCGACCGCGCCGTCACGGCTGTTCAAGGCGTTCACCACCGAAGGCGGGATTCGCGTACCGGCGCTGCTGCACTATCCGCAACTGCCGATCAAAGGGCAGATCAGCCACGGCTTTGGCACGGTGATGGACATTACCCCGACCATTCTCGATCTGGCCGGCGTGCGCCATCCGGGCAAGCAATGGCACGGCAAACCGGTGGCGCCGCTGCGCGGTAAATCATGGCTGGGCTTTTTGTCTGGCGAGACGGCGCAGGTGCATGACGAACACACCGTGACTGGTTGGGAGTTGTTTGGCCGGCGGGCAATTCGCCAAGGGTCGTGGAAAGCCGTGTGGATCCCCGGGCCGGTGGGGCCGGCGACCTGGCAGCTTTACGACCTGAGCAGCGATCCGGGTGAGATTCATGATCTGGCGTCGAGTCAGCCGGACAAGCTCAGCACCCTGATCGGGCATTGGCAGCAGTATGTGGAGGAGACCGGGGTGATTCTCAGTGCTTCGCCATTTCAGCCGGATTGAGGTTGCCTGATCCGGTGCCTTCGCGAGCAAGCCCGCTCCCACAGTTGAAATGCGTTCCCCTGTGGGAGCGGGCTTGCTCGCGAAGAGGCCCGCAAATTCACCATCAAGCCTGAGCCGTACGCGCCTCCTCCGCTACCACTTCATCCCGACGAACAAACCGGTTCGCCCGCCCAAACGTACCGAAATCATTGAAGCGCACGCCCATCTCACGCATCACCTTATGCGCCACCGGCACGGTCAGCTGCCGGATGTAAAACGGTTCTTTCACCACAAAATGATGAATCCCGTGGCTGCTGCCGAAGTTGAAGCAGAACGCCTGCAGCGGCCACAGCCACCAAGGGTTCAACACCTGGCACTGCTGCAGCACATTGCCCGCCTCGATGTCGCCGTAGTAATGCATGTTCGAGCTGATGAAGTGCAGGCAAAAGGTGCGCAGCACGTTCGGGCCGATGATCACCACCGCCGCGATGTCGATCATCTGCATCACCGACAGCGTGGTCGCCGACCATTCAATCGGCGAACCCATGAGGTAGGCAATGCCATTCGCCGCATGAAAGCCGAGGAACACGTACCACGCCCCCCAATGCACCAGCGCCAGTGGCGCATAGACCTTCAGCGTGCGTTTGATGATGTTGATTTTGTGCGCCCAGGTCTTGACCCGCAGCATGCGGATGAACGCCGACATCACGTTGTCGCCGACCATCAGCAGCCGCGCAAAACCCCACGGTTCGCCGTTGGTGATCGCGCGTTCTTCCATATCGGTTTCGGTGCCGGAGACCTTGTGGTGATTGAGGTGCAGATGGCGGCGGATCCACGGGTTGATCGTGCTCGGCCGCGCCAGCCACACCAGGCCCATCATCAGGTTGTGCGGCACGCGCTGCTTGCGGAAATACATGCTGTGGATCAGGTCGTGTTCCAGCTCATGGGTCAGGGAGGCGAAAAACGCGTTGAGCAACAGGCATACCCACCACGCCATGTGGCCAGTGATGTACAGCGTCGCCGAACCGATCATCCCGGCCAGAGCAAAGGCCAGAATCCCCGCGCCGAGGGCGTCCTGGTGCTGCAAAATCGGGTAGCGCTGACGCAACTCGACGCCCTTGGCCAGCACCACTTCGCGAATATGCGCTGATCGCTGGGCAGCATTGTGTCGCTGGGGACTTGCAGAAGTACGGTCCATGCTTCCATCCTCTGGTTATTGATGTTCGCATCCTGCCTTGCGAAAGCTTTATTGATGGTAGCCGTGAACGCCAACCTGTTGACCGGAAGCGCCAATCAGCATGAAGGAACCGACCTCTCTCGCCAGCTGGACCCGTGCCTTGCGCAAGCAGCTCGATGCGCTGGGGCTGGACAGTCTCGGCCTGTGCCAACAGGCCGGGCTCGATCCGCAGTTGATGGACGACCCGAACGCGCGTTATCCGTTGTCCGGCACCACGCGTCTGTGGCAACTGGCAGTACAGTTCAGCGGCGATCCGGCGATCGGCCTGCGAGTGTCGCGGTTCGTCAGCCCGACCACGTTCCATGCGCTGGGTTACGCGCTGGTGGCCAGCGGCAGCCTGCGTGAGGTATTCGAGCGCATCGTGCGTTATCACCCGGTGGTCAGCGATGCATTGGAACTGGAGCTGAGCCGCAGCGATGACCGCTATCTGTTTCGTCTGAAAATTCCGTCAGGCAATCCGGCGCCGGCCTTCGAAGCCATCGATGCCTTTGCCGCAATCTACGTGCGTACCTGCCGCAATCGCCTGGGTCGCGATTACGCGCCGCTGGCGGTGTACCTGCGCCGCCCGGAACCGTCCGATGCGCATCAGTGGCACAAGGTGTTCCGCGCTCCGGTGCATTTCTCCTGCGCCGAAGATCGCCTGGAGTTTGCCCTCGCCGACTTCGACAGCCACCTCGACGACGCCAACCCGGAACTGGCCGAACACAACGAAGCGGTGCTCAAGCGCACGATGGCCCAACTCCAGCCGCTGACCTGGGAGCGCAAGGTGCGCGACGCCATCGAAGAACAACTGCCCGAAGGCGAACCCAGCGCCGAACGCATCGCCCAGGCCTTGCACCTGAGCCTGCGCAGCCTGCAACGGCATCTGGCGGATGAGGGCTGTCGCTTCGACACGCTGCTCAACGAGAGCCGCGAAAACCTCGCGCTGCTGCACCTGCGCGATCCGCAGTGTTCGTTGAGTGAAGTCAGTTACCTGCTGGGGTTTGCCGACACCAGCAGCTTCAGCCGCGCGTTCAAGCGCTGGACGGGAATGACGCCGGGGCAGTTTCGCGATCAGTTGCGCTGACCATCAGCCCTTGATCAAGCTGCGTTGCAGGCCGGAAGTCCACTGTTCGATCATCGCCTCGCCTACTTCGGCAAAATCGGGGTACTTGCGGCTGTGTCTGGCCATTTCCTCGATCGCCATCTGCATGCCGTGAGCCACTTGTTGCAGTAATTCGTTGCAACGCGCCTCGGTCAGGTTGCATGCCGTACGACCGAACCGCACCAGCATCTTGTACTTGGGCCAGGCTTTTGAACCGCCCAGCAGCAGCGCCATGCTGTCGCTCTTGATATAAACCGACGTTGTGATGATGTCGTACGCCGGCGCGAGCCTGACGGATGACTGCTCTGCACAATCTTCGTAAAGCACGCCGAAGTTCTTCAGATGCGCATCACCGTTTTTCAGCCCTGCAGACAACGCGACAATCTTGAAAAACGCTTCCAAGGCAGAGCCCAGCAACTGCGGCGAAACAAATGCCTTGATCTGCCGCGCGGCACCTTCATAGGAACCGTCGTATTTGGCTTTCGACGGCCACCCGTTCAGTACACAGAAATCCTCGAAACCGAGGTACCCCGAATCGCTCAGGTCAAAACGCTCGACCACCAGAAATTTGCCGCGCTCGCTGAGCTCGAATGTTGGCACTTCGAGGCCGCAGTGCTGCGCCGCCCGCATACAGAAATACTCATTGGTTGCCAGCTGCGGATACTCTTCGGCGCGAAAGGCCTTGACCAGATGAGTCGCGCCCCGATGGGTCAGGCGATCAATCGCGGCGGCGCTGTCACGCACCAGCACTTTGGGCTGCACGCCTGACACTCCGGAATACTGACCATAGGTCTGTAACAGGTCTTCGAACAGCCCCTGAGCACCATCGTGCACCAGCAGATCGCTGAGGGATGTTGCCGGAGGCTGATCAGTCGCCGGTGCGCTGGCAATTGCCAGACGGCCGAGCTGATGGGGGCCGACGATAGCCAACAAAGCAAAATCATCGAAGCCACGCACGGCTTTACTGAAGCGCCGCATCAACTCCTCACGCAGCGCGCCTTCGGGCAAGTTCATCTCGAAGACAGGGTGGATGCCATGTTCCCAGCCATAGCTGTCCAGGCGAGTGGGCATCGTCAGCGATACCGCATTGTCAGCGCTGGCGTCTTCGCGGTAACTGAACACGCTGTCGTCGCGAATCTGCCCGCGCCCCAGCGTCCCGACCACCTGCTCACCTACACGGATTTGCAACCTGTCCGGCGTTTCAGTCATGGAAATTCACTTTTTGCAGAGCGTCGAGGGTTGGGCGATTGGACTTCCGGGGAACGGCAACCAGCTCGTAACCGAAGCCGTTGAGTATCGCCTCAACCTTGCGCAGGCCGATTTCGGAGACCGTGTTGTTTTCGATCCCCGAGATGGTGGCGCGGCTCATGCCATATTGTTGAGCCAGTGCCTGCTGGGAGAGTTTGCGCGCCTTACGCAAACTTCTGATCACTTCGCCGATCTGTTCCATTGCGCAAACCTGCACTGTTTACGATGCATTTATAGATAAATCAATGAAATGCATCACATGTGATGCACTAGTCACCAAACTCTAGCTGAGTTTCAGAATACTTGCACGGCGCATCATTGGCTCAGGACAAAACCCAACTCAAACACTGTGCCACTCGCATCACTGCTCACCCTGACCTGCCCGCCATGCAACAGCATGATCGACTGCACGATCGCCAGCCCCAGCCCACCGGAATCCCCAGGCTGCGCCCGTGAAGGGTCGACGCGATAGAAGCGGTCGAACAGTTTGCCCAGATGTTCTGGCGCGATGACCGGGCCGTGGTTGTGTACCTGTAACCAGCACACGCCCGGCTCATCGTGGCGGCGCAGGCTGATCAGCGTGCTTTCATCGGCATGGCGCACCGCGTTGGCCAACAGATTACCGAGCGCGCGTTGCAGCAGTTGCTGGTCGGCCAGCAGTTCGCCGTGCAGCGCATTTTCCAGACGGATATTGCGGTCGTCCGCCAGCGCTTCGAAGTAATCGCACAATTCATTGCCGACCTCGTGCAATTCCAGCGTGCGCAAGTCGAGCGCACGCTCCGCCTGTTCGGCGCGGGCGAGGAACATCAGGTTCTCGGCCATGCGTTTGAGGCGTTCGAATTCTTCCATGTTCGACGCCAGCAATTCCTGATACTCCGCCGTGCTGCGCGGGTGATTCAGCGCCTGGCCGTTGCTGGCGAGCAAGGTGTGCAGCGGTGTGCGGATCTCGTGAGCCAGATCGGCAGAAAACTGCGACAGCCGCTGCACGCTGTCGTCCAGCCGCGCGAGCATGCCGTTGATCGCCTGCACCGGTTCGAGCAGTTCGGCGGGGGTGCCACTGGCGGGCAGACGCTGGTCGAGGCTGCGCAGATCAATGCCGCGCACCGCAGCGCTTAACTGGCGCAACGGTTGCAGACCACGGCGCAGCAAAACCAGGCCCAGCGCGAACGCCAGCAACGCGCCAAGCCCGACGGCCAGGTACAGGCGCAAGCGATAACTGGCGAGCATCTGTTCACGCTCAGTAAGCACCTTGCCGGCGATCACGGTGAGCGGTTCGCCGTTCGGCCCTTGGGCTTCACCGGACAACAGCGCCAGCTCGGCGCCGTCCGGCGCTTGCCAGGTCAGCACATCGCGACGCTGCGGCGTTTGCTCACGTGCGATTGCGTTCAATGGCGGCAGCTCGCGCTGACGCGGGTTGATCGCAATCACGTTCGAGCCATCGGCGCGCCGTACCAACAGCAGGCTGTCGAGGTTACCGAGCATGTTCTGATAGAGACGTGGCCGCGCCTGCAAGGCGCCGAGGCTGTCACTGTCGGCGAGCAAGGCGCGCACCTGCTCCAGACGGCCGAGCAACGCGAGGTCGTCGCGGTAGGCGATTTCCGAGTCGAGCGAGCGGTAGAGAAACACACCGATCGCACTCAACACCAACGCGCAAACCACAGCGAACGCCAGCGCCAGACGCCAGGCGATCGACCTAGACCGCATCGTCGGGCGCCTCCAGCTGATAGCCGACCCCGCGCACGGTATGGATCAGTTTCGGCATGTACGGGTCATCGACCTTGGCCCGCAAACGCCGCACCGCCACTTCGACCATGTTGGTGTCGCTGTCGAAATTCAGGTTCCACACCTGCGAGGCGATCAGCGTGCGCGACAGCACTTCGCCCTGACGGCTGGCGAGCAATTGCAGCAAGGCAAATTCCTTGTTGGTCAGGGCAATGCGCTGACCGCCGCGACTGACCCGACGCCGTAGCACGTCGATTTCCAGGTCGGCGATGCTGTAGGACTCGGCCTCGCGCAGCGGCCCGCGCCGCAGCAACGTGCGCACCCGCGCGAGCAATTCGGCGAAGGCGAAGGGTTTGAGCAGGTAATCATCGGCGCCCAGTTCGAGGCCGCGCACGCGGTCTTCGATGGCGTCCTTGGCGGTGAGGAACAGCACCGGCGTGGCGCCGCGCTGGCGGATCAGTTGCAGCAGCTGCCAGCCATTAAGGCCCGGCAGCATCACGTCGAGGATGATCAGGTCATATTCCTGCTGCTCGATGAAATAGCGCCCATCGAGACCATTGAGCGCCACGTCCACGGCAAAACCCGACTCGCCCAGGCCCTTGGCCAGGAAATTCGCGGTTTTGGCTTCATCTTCTACGACCAGCAAACGCATGGCACACCTCGATTGATCAGGCACACAGGCTAGGCGCCTTCGGCGGCGTTGCCCATTACAAACTTGTAATCCGACTGTCGGGGTTCTGACGAAGAGCGGCGGCTAAGGTGATGTCCTTCGCTTTCGGAGCCTGTTCATGACCGTCAAATACCTTGCAGCCAGCCTTGCCCTCGGCCTCAGCGTCAGTGTTTTCGCCGCCCCTGAACTGCCGCGCCACGCTGACCTCGATCTGAAAACCGCACGCCTGCTGGCCGACACCGCGTTGAGCAATTGCACCGCCACGGTATCGGTGCTCGACCGTGGCGGCAACTTGCTGGTAACCCTGCGCGGCGACGGCATCGGCCCGCACAACACCGCTGCCAGCCAGCGCAAGGCCTACACCGCGCTGTCGACGAAAACCCCGACCCGGCTGTTCGCCGAGCGCGCCCGCAGCAATCCGGAAACCGCCAACCTCAACACCCTCGATGAGCTGCTGTTGCTCGGCGGCGGGATCCCGTTATTCGCCGCTGATGAACTGGTCGGCGCCATGGGCGTGGCCGGCTCCGGCGGCGGCGAGCAAGACGAAAGCTGTGCGATCAAGGCCGCCGAAAACGCCGGCCTGACCTTCACCCGTTCCCAATAAGGAGACTGACCATGACTACCCTGCGCATGACCTTCGCCGCACTCGGCCTGAGTGCCTTCTCCAGCCTGGCGCTGGCCGCCGGCAACCCGCTGAGCGTGCACGTGCTCAACCTGGAAAACGGCCTGCCCTCGCCGGGCGTCAACGTGACCCTGGAAAAACACGTCGGCCAGAACTGGCAGCCACTGGCCCAAGGCACCACCAACGAGCAGGGACGCATCGCCGAACTGTTCCCGGCCAAACAGCCTTTCGAGGCAGGCGAATACCGGGTGGTGTTCAAGACCGGCGAGTATTTCGAGAAGAACAAGCGCGAGACGTTTTTCCCGGAGATTCCGGTGATTTTCCAAGTGAAGCAGACTGACCAGCACTACCACATCCCGTTGCTGCTCAGCCCTTACGGGTTCTCGACCTATCGCGGCTCGTAAGCCACACATGTTTCCCCTGTAGGAATGAGCCTTGTGGTGAGGGGATTTATCCCCGATCGACTGCGTAGCAGTCGCCGGACTTCATCACAGGTTGGGGGCGGCTGCGCCCCCCATCGGGGATAAATCCCCTCACCACAGAGGCCCACTCCAGCAATGGATCGGTGTGAAATTTTAGAGTGTGGCGAGAGCGCGCAATCGCTTGGCATCGAGAATCTCGATCTCGCCATACCCCAACCCGATAATCCCCTGCCCTTGCAGATCCTTGAGGATCTGGTTGGTGGTCTGCCGTGACAGCGACAGCATCGACGCCAGCTGCTCCTGCGGCAGTTGCAGGACCCGGCGTGGCGCATCGATTTCGCCGTAGCCCTCGGCGATCATCAGCAAGCGATGGGCCAGGCGTGCCGGAGCCGGCAGCAGGCTCAACTGTTCGAGATTGATGAAGGTCAGGCGCAGTTTGTGGCTCATCAGCAATGCCAGATGGCGCCAGTACACCGGCTGTTCGTCGAGGATTTTCAGCAGCGTGGCCTGCGGGATATTCAGCAGGGTGCACGACCCGACCGCATACGCATCATGAGTGCGTGGCTGGCCGTCGAACAGGCAGATTTCGCCGAACCAGTGCGGCGCCTCCACCAGGCTCAGCAACGCCTCCTTGCCCTGCTCGCTCACCGCGCCGATTCGGATCGCGCCGTCGAGCACCGCGTACAGGCCGCAGGGCGGATCGCCGCGCTGGAACAGGCGCTGCCCCGCCGTCAGCCGCCGCTCCCGAGCCGCCGCCAGCAGACTATCCTGAAAGGATGCCGGCAGATGACTGAACCATTGCCCGGTCAGCAGCCGTGAACGCTTATCCATGATCACTCCCAATTGTCGCCTGCCTGACAGAGCGAACGCCGAACCCGAGACATGCTGCACGCACCCTACAGGAGGAACAACAATGAAAAGCCTCGTCGACCATCTCAGTCAATACGCCGCCTACCACCGCGACCCGCGCAACATCGCCAGCCACTTTATCGGCATTCCGCTGATCGTGGTGGCGGTGGCGGTGTTGCTGTCGCGACCAGAATGGTCACTGGGCGGCTTGTGGATCTCTCCGGCGGTGCTGCTGGCGCTGGCGTCGGCGTGGTTTTACCTGCGCCTGGAACTGAAGCTGGGCGTTCTGATGACGCTGTTGATGGGCCTGTCGGTCTGGGCCGGGCATGCGCTGGCGCAGCAGAGCACCATGGTCTGGCTGAGCAGCGGGCTGGCGATGTTTGTGATTGGCTGGGTGATCCAGTTTGTCGGGCACCACTACGAGGGGCGCAAACCGGCGTTTGTCGATGACGTGAGCGGGCTGATTGTCGGGCCGCTGTTTGTGGTGGCCGAAGTGGCGTTCCTGCTCGGCATGCGCCATGAGTTGAAAGAGCAGATCGAGGCGCGGGCGGGGGTGGTGCGGGTCAATCCGAATCGTGCGGCTGTATAGGCCGCTTTCGCGAGCAAGCCCGCTCCCACAATGGAATGCGTTCCAAAGGTGGGAGCGGGCTTGCTCGCGAAGCTTTTGACTTTAGAGGCCGGCGACTTTCTGCCAGACCTTCGGCTTGAAGAACAGCGTTTCACCCTTGGCCAGTCCGATCAGGCTGTCGTGATCCTTCACCACTTCCGCCTCGATCAGATCGGTCTGCCCCTCCACCTTCAACGTCACCCGCGTGGTCGCGCCCAATGGGCGAATATCACGCACTTCAGCGGCGTGGTGATCTTCCAGTTCATGCCTGGACAACGACACTTCGTGCGGACGGAACAGCACATGGTTGTCATCGCTGAGCAGCAAGCGGTTCGAGTCGCCGAGGAAGTGATAAACGAAATCGCTGGCCGGGTTTTCGTAGACGTCGCCCGGTGAGCCGATCTGCTCGATCACGCCCTTGTTCATCACCACGATGCGGTCGGCGACTTCCATCGCTTCTTCCTGGTCGTGGGTCACGAACACCGAGGTCAGGTTGATGTCTTCGTGCAGGCGCGCGAGCCAGCGGCGCAGCTCTTTACGCACCTTGGCGTCGAGAGCGCCGAACGGCTCGTCGAGCAGCAGCACTTTCGGTTCCACCGCCAAGGCACGGGCCAAGGCGATACGCTGACGCTGACCGCCGGAGAGTTGCTCCGGGTAGCGATCCGACAGCCAGTCCAGCTGCACCATGTTCAGCAGTTCGTGGACCTTGGTCGCGATCTGGCTTTCGCTCGGGCGCTGGTTTTTCGGTTTCATGCGCAGGCCGAACGCGACGTTGTCGAACACCGTCATGTGGCGGAACAAGGCGTAGTGCTGGAACACGAAACCGACGTTGCGATCACGCACGTCGTGGCCGGAGACGTCTTCGCCGTGAAACACGATGTTGCCCTGATCCGGGGTCTCCAGGCCGGCGATGATCCGCAGCAGCGTAGTCTTGCCGCAGCCGGACGGGCCGAGCAGCGCCACCAGTTCACCGCTGTGGATGTCCAGACTGATGTTGTCCAGCGCCTTGAACGCATTGAAATTCTTGCTGACGTTACGCACTTCGATCGACATGAATTATTCCTCCGCGGCGCTGGCGCGCAGGCGGTTGATACGGTTTTCGCTCCACTGCTTGAGCAGCAGGATAAAGAGCGCCAGGATCAGCAACAGGCTCGCCACGGCGAACGCGGCCACGTGGTTGTATTCGTTGTAGAGGATCTCGACGTGCAACGGCAAGGTGTTGGTCACCCCGCGAATGTGCCCGGAAACCACCGACACCGCACCGAACTCACCCATGGCCCGCGCGGTACACAGCACCACGCCATAGATCAGGCCCCACTTGATGTTGGGGACGGTGACATGCCAGAACATCTGCCAGCCATTGGCGCCGAGCAGGCGTGCGGCTTCTTCTTCCTGCGTGCCTTGTTCCTGCATCAGCGGAATCAGCTCACGGGCTACGAACGGCACGGTGACGAAGATCGTCGCCAGCACGATGCCCGGCAGGGCGAAGACGATCTGGATGTCGTGATCCTGCAGCCATGGCCCGAACAGGCCCTGGGCGCCGAACATCAACACGTAGACCAGACCGGCGATCACCGGCGATACCGAGAACGGCAGGTCGATCAGCGTCACCAGCATGCTCTTGCCACGGAACGAATATTTGCTCACACACCACGCGGCGCTGACCCCGAACACCAGGTTCAGCGGCACCGAAATCAGCACGGCGATCACCGTGAGTTTCAGCGCCGACAAGGCGTCCGGTTCAAAAATCGCCGTGAAGAACGCACCGAGGCCGTTCTTCAGACCCTGCGACACCACGATGAACAGCGGCAGTACCAGAAACAGGAAAAAGATCAGCCAGCCGAGACCGATCAGCACGCGTCGCGAAGTAGCACTGCCACGCCGCGCAGCGTTGGCCGAGGACGCGGCCGCAATAGACGATTGGGACATGGTTCGCGCCTCCTTATGGGGTTTCGATGCGCCGCTGCAACAGGTTGATCAGCAGCAACAGGACGAAGGAAACCACCAGCATCAGCACGCCAATGGAAGTGGCGCCGGTGTAATCGTATTGGTCGAGTTTGACCATGATCAGCAGCGGCAGGATCTCGGTTTTCATCGGCATGTTGCCGGCGATGAAAATCACCGAACCGTACTCGCCGACGCCACGGGCGAACGCCAGGGCAAAACCGGTCAGCCAGGCGGGCAATAGTGCTGGCAGCAGAATGTGGCGGAACACCTGCAAAGGTTTCGCGCCGAGGCAGGCCGCAGCTTCTTCGACTTCACGGGGGATGTCGGCCAATACCGGCTGCACCGTGCGCACCACGAACGGCAGGGTGACGAAAGTCAGCGCCAGGGTGATGCCCAGCGGCGTGTAGGCAATCTTGAAACCGAGGTCGGCGGCAAACTGGCCGACCAGACCGGTCGGGGTGTACAGCGCGGTCAGGGCGATACCGGCCACCGCCGTCGGCAGGGCGAACGGCAGGTCGATCATCGCGTCGATCACCTTGCGCCCGGGGAAGGTGTAGCGCACCAGCACCCAGGCCAGCAGCGTACCGATGATGCCGTTGATGATCGCCGCACACAGCGCGGTACCGAAGCTCAGCTTCAACGCTGCCAGCACGCGTGGCGCGGTGATGATCGTCCAGAACTGATCCCAGGTGAGTTGGGCGGCGTGGACGAACATCGCCGCCAGCGGGATAAGCACAATCAGGCTGAGGTACACCAAGGTGTAGCCCAGCGTCAGCCCGAAGCCGGGTATGACGGGGGAGATACGACGCGACATAAAAGTCCTTGGTTAAAAAGCATTCCGCTGAACGCACCAATGTGGGAGCAAGCCCTGTGGTGAGGGGATTTATCCCCGACCGACTGCGAAGCAGTCGCAAAACCAGAGTTCGCGGTAGATTTGATTCACCGCAAAGGTCGGCATTGGGGCTGCTGCGCAACCCATCGGGGATGAATCCCCTCACCACAAAAGCTCACTCCCACATCTCAAGTGCCTAAACTTCAGGCTCATTGTGGAGCAGATTACTGCGCCTGATAGATCTGGTCGAACACGCCACCGTCGTTGAAGAATTTCGGCTGCGCGGATTTCCAACCGCCGAAGTCCTTGTCGATGGTCACCAGCTCCAGTTTCGGGAACTGCTGGGCGTACTTCGCCGCCACGTCCTTGTCGCGCGGGCGGTAGAAGTTCTTCGCGGCGATCTCCTGACCGGCCGGGCTGTACAGGTGCTTCAAGTAGGCTTCGGCGATCTGCTCGTTGCCCTTCTTCTCGGCGTTCTTGTCGACCACCGCCACCGGTGGCTCGGCAAGGATCGACAGCGAAGGCACAACGATGTCGAACTTGTCGGCGCCGCCGTCTTCTTTCAGCGCCAGGAACGCTTCGTTTTCCCAGGCCAGCAACACGTCTCCCTGACCGTTGTTGACGAAGGTGATGGTCGAGCCGCGAGCACCGGTGTCCAATACCGGCACGTGCTTGAACAGGGTCTGTACGTATTCTTTGGCTTTTTCTTCGCTGCCGCCGTTGGCTTTCAGGCCATAGGCCCACGCGGCGAGGAAGTTCCAGCGTGCACCACCGGAGGTTTTCGGGTTCGGGGTGATCACCGAAACGTCGTTCTTGACCAGGTCGCCCCAGTCCTTGATGCCTTTCGGGTTGCCCTTGCGCACCAGGAACACGATGGTTGAGGTGTACGGGGTGCTGGCGTCCGGCAGACGCTTCTGCCAGTCGGCCGGCAGGGTCTTGCCGAGCTTGGCGATTTCGTCGATGTCGCCGGCCAGGGCCAGGGTCACGACGTCGGCACGCAGACCGTCGATCACCGCCCGGCCCTGCTTGCCCGAACCGCCGTGAGATTGCTGGATTTTCACGGTGTCGCCGGCATGATCCTTCTGCCAGAACTTGATGAATTCGGCGTTGAAGTCCTGATACAGCTCGCGCGTCGGGTCGTACGACACATTGAGCAGTTCGTAATCCTTGGCAACCGCGGAACCGGCAAACACAGCACTGGCCAGCGCGGCCAAAGCGTAACGGCGAATCGACGACATGGTGAAAGCTCCTGGAATTCTTGGTGGTGGCTTTTTCTTATGTGTTGCTGGAATCGGGTTGCTCATTCAAAGATCGCCGCCTGCGCCAGCGCTTGCGCACAGCCCCCTGCAAAAGCTGGCGCAGGCTGCGATCTTTTTCAGCTCGGCTTGTTACCCGGCTGCTGCAAACGGAATTTCTCTTTGCGTTCGATCTGCACGACCTGGGCGTTGTGCACAGTGATCTCCACCGCGCCAAACCGCAGATCGCGCAGGGCGCTCTGGATTTCACGCAAGATGGTGGTTTCGTCCTGACCGTCAACGCTGCGAAGGGATGCGCTCATGGTGCTGCTCCTTTGAATGGGATGTGCCTGGCAGTGGGCGGCACTGCGTTCGGCGTGGGAGCAATATAAGAGAGGCGCAGATATTCTTAAAAAGACTATTTAAGAATGTTTATATAACTAGAAAACATTATCTGACGGGGCAAGGGTTTGCGCGGTGTTCCCCGAGTTTGAAGCCTGTATGAAACCTTGTGGTGAGGGGATTCATCCCCGATGGACTGCGTAGCAGTCCCTGTTTTTTAGGGCCGCTGCGCGACCCATCGGGGATAAATCCCCTCACCACAGGTTTTGTGTCAGCCATAACAGGACTGCTAACCGATAACAGGAGCTCTGGTCCAATCAATCTCCCCCGCCGGCACCGGCCGCCCAAACCAGTACCCCTGCCCCAGATCACATTCCTGCTCCAGCAGAAACGCCGCCTGCTCGGCCTGCTCGATCCCTTCGGCATGCACCTGCATGCCCATGCTGCGTGCCAGGGCGACGATCACCCGAACGATGGCTGCGTCATCCTCGTCCCACGGCAGACCGGCGACAAAACCCTGATCGATCTTGAGCTTCTGCACCGGCAAGCGCTTGAGCCGCAACAACGACGAGTACCCGGTGCCAAAGTCATCGATGGCCAGGCGAATGCCCAATTCACGCAAGCGATGCATCTGCTCCAGCGCCACTTCCGGGTCATCCATCACCGCGCTTTCGGTGACTTCCAGCTCCAGATACGCCGGATCCAGCCCGGTCTCGTGCAGCACCTGCGCCACCTGCTGATACAGCTCACGCCGGGCAAACAGGCGCGACGACACATTCACCGCGACAAACGACAACACAATCCCGGCCTGCTGCCATTGACACATCTGCGAACACGCCTGACGCATCACCCAGGCGTCGATTTCGGCGATCAGCCCGGTGCGCTCGGCAATCGGGATGAATTCCGCCGGTGACACCAGACCACGCTGCGGATGCTCCCAGCGCACCAGCGCTTCGACGCCGATCAGGCGACTGCTGTGCAAATCGTGAACCGGTTGGTAGTAAACCCGCAGTTCCTGCTGCTCCAGCGCGCGTCGCAGTTCGAAGGCGATTTCGACCCGCTGCTGCGCATGCGCGGTCAGCTCTTCGGTGTACAACGCATAACCGTTGCGGCCGCTACTCTTGGCCTTGAACAGCGCCGCGTCAGCGTTGCGCAATAACTGATCGGCACTCAACGCATCACTGGGGAACAGGCTGATACCGATACTGGCGTTGATGAACAGCTCATGCCGGTCGATGCCGAACGGCTCCTTCAGCGCATCGAGAATGCGCTGGGCCAGGGCCGCCGCTTGAACCAGTTGTGGACAACTTTCCGCCAGCACCGCGAATTCGTCACCGCCAAGCCGCGCCAGGGTGATCCCGGGGCCGAACAGCTCGTGCAGGCGCGCTGCCACCGCTTTGAGCAGGCGATCGCCGACGTTGTGCCCGAGGCTATCGTTGATCATCTTGAAGTGATCAAGGTCGATCATCAGCAGCGCGCAGCCGCGCTTGTGGATCTGCGCCGACGCCAGCGCCTGCTCGGCGCGGTCGCTGAACAACAGGCGATTGGGCAGGTCGGTCAGCGGGTCGTGGTGGGCGAGGTGCTTGAGTTCGTGTTCGGAGTGCTTGATCGCACTGATGTCGGAAAACACCGCCACGTAGTGACTGAGCCGGCCCTGATCATCGTGAATCACGCGGATGGTCTGCCACTGTGGATAAATCTCGCCGCTCTTGCGCCGGTTCCAGATCTCCCCGCTCCACTCGCCCTCGCTCTCCAGCGTGGCGAACATTGCCTGATAGAAGCCCGGCGGATGGTGGCCGGACTTGAACAGGCTCGGCTGATGCCCGAGGACTTCTTCGCGCTGATAGCCAGTGATCTCCATGAACGCGCGGTTGACGTGCACGATCAGGCCCTGACGGTTGGTCACCAGCACCCCTTCTCGAGTGCAATCGAACACCGCTGCCGCCTGACGCAGGCGCTCACGATCGGCCTGGCGCTCACGCAACCGCGCGCCGATGCCGAGAAACTCACACAAGCGCACGCGGGCGAGAAAAATCAGCCCGGCACTGAGCGCCGCCCAGACGTAACCGTTGATCAGTTGCCAGCGCAGTTGATCGACGGACTCATCGAAGAAATTGTTTAATAAATAACCAGTACCTTGCAGCCAGACGGCGGCAAGCACGAGATAGAGCAGCGCTGCACGCAAGGCATCGCGATAAGTGGCAGACATTCGGCTGTCCATGTCCCTACAAAAAGGTTGGAATTATAGGTCAAGAAACATCCAGCGACTCTTATCTGAAAGGGCGACTGGTTTTATCTGTGTGCTTGGTGATAATGCAACGGCTGTTTTTATCTTTATCGAGGGCCCTATAGCCTATGTGGTACGAAGGTTTTCTTGGCTTGTCGGCCTGGTCTCTGGTCGCGGTCACCCTGCTGATGACCCACGTGACAATTGTCGCCGTCACGGTCTATCTGCACCGTTATTCGGCCCACCGTTCGCTTGAGCTGAACGCTGGTCTGAAACACTTTTTCCGCTTCTGGCTGTGGCTGACCACGGCGCAGAACACCCGCGAGTGGACCGCCATCCACCGCAAACACCACGCCAAATGCGAAACCGAAGATGACCCGCACAGCCCGGTCGTCAAGGGTCTGTCCACCGTGCTGCGCAAAGGCGCCGAGCTGTATCGCGCCGAAGCCGAGAACCCCGAGACCCTGCGCATCTACGGCAAGAACTGCCCCGAAGACTGGATCGAGCGCAACGTCTACAGCCGCTACCCGCTGCTGGGCGTCGCCATCATGGGCGTCATCGACCTGCTGCTGTTCGGCACCATCGGCATCACCATCTGGGCGATCCAGATGATGTGGATCCCGGTCTGGGCCGCCGGCGTGGTCAACGGTCTGGGCCATGCCATCGGCTACCGCAACTTCGAATGCCGCGACGCGGCGACCAATCTCGTGCCGTGGGGCATCCTGATCGGTGGCGAAGAACTGCACAATAACCATCACACCTACCCCAACTCGGCCAAGCTGTCGGTGAAGAAGTGGGAG
Organism: Pseudomonas fluorescens; assembly: GCF_004683905.1. Taxonomy (NCBI): domain Bacteria; kingdom Pseudomonadati; phylum Pseudomonadota; class Gammaproteobacteria; order Pseudomonadales; family Pseudomonadaceae; genus Pseudomonas; species Pseudomonas fluorescens. The sequence continues at coordinate 224,815 of NZ_CP038438.1, read as the reverse complement.
TTCGACCTCGGCTGGGCGTGGATCAAGGTCTTCAGCTTCTTCAGACTGGCCAAGGTGCAGCGCGTGGCACCAATCGCCCACCGCGTCGAAGGCAAGGGCAATCTGGACATGGACACCGCCATGGCGATCCTCAACAACCGCTTCCAGATCATGGCCCAGTACCGCAAATTGGTGATCGGCCCACTGGTCAAGCAGGAGCTGGACAAGGTCGATCATTCGGTACGCCATCAATTCCACCGGGCCAAACGCCTGCTGTCGCGGGAAACCAGCCTGCTGGAAGACCGTCATCACTTGCGCATCCAGAACATGCTCGAGCACAGCCAGGCGCTGAAGGTCATTTACGAAAAACGCCTGGCCCTGCAGCAGATCTGGGTCAAGACCAGCGCCAATGGCCACGACATGCTCGCCGCCATCAAGGAATGGGTGCACGAGGCCGAAGCCAGCGGCATCCAGTCCCTGCGTGAATTTGCCGACCAGCTGAAAACCTACTCGCTGCGCCCCGCCGCAGCCTGACCGCCATGAACGAATCCCCTGTGGCGAGGGGATTCATCCCCGATCGGTAGCGCAGCTACCGCAAATTTGTCGACGCGTTCTCATTGCTGAAACGCGTCATCTCTACCGCCCGGCGGGAGCAGGCTCCCTCTCTACAAAAGCGCGGAACTTAGCACCGAAAGCCCTATCTCAAAGACACTTCGCCACCCCGGCGGGCTGTACTGTGGCCGTTGTCGAAATTGCGGCACACCTTTTGAGAAATGTGCCGATGGTCAACAACAATCAAAAAGACTCATCCCTTGCGCAGTGGCCCGAGGCCGCGCAAACCCTGATGGCGCTGATGCACGCTCAAGGCGAAGTCGCCCGGCTGAGCGAGCGCGAACAACTGTTCAGTTCATTACTGGTGAGCGTCAACGCGGTGCTCTGGGCGTTCAATTGGGAAACCCGTCAGGTGCTGTATGTCAGCCCTGCCTACGAGCGGATTTTCGGTCGCTCCGCAGGCCTGTTGCTGGCCGACTACAACCAGTGGCGCGACAGCATCTACCCCGACGACCTGGATTACGCCGAACGCAGTCTTGCCGAAGTGCTGCACAAGGGCGCGGTGGAAGACCGCGAGTACCGGATCATCGCCGCCGACGGTCAGGTGCGCTGGCTCAGCGACAAATGCTTCATCAACCGTCAGGACGAACCCGGGCAACCGGTGATCATCGTCGGCATCGCCGAAGACATCACCGACAAGAAGCACATGGAAACCGAACTGCATCGCCTGGCGACCACCGACGTACTGACCCAGAGCAGCAACCGCCGACACTTCTTCGAATGCGCCAACCGCGAGTTCGAAGAGGCACGCCTGCAAGGTGCACCACTGGCCTTCCTGCTGCTGGACATCGATGATTTCAAGCTGATCAACGACAGCTACGGCCACCCGGCGGGTGACAACGTGCTGCAACGGATTGCCGAATGCGGGCGCGCTTCGTTACGCCGGGGTGATTTGTTCGGACGTATCGGCGGCGAGGAGTTCGCTGCGGTGTTTCCCGGTTGCGCACCGGACATGGCGCTGCAAGTGGCCGAGCGGCTGCAGCAGGAGATTCAGCGCCTGAGTTTCAACCACGAGGGGCAGACATTCGGCATCACCGTCAGCCAGGGCCTGACCAGCCTCAGGGATGGCGACGACAGTCTCGAGAGCCTGTTCGCCAGAGCGGATGCGGCCATGTACGAGGCAAAACGGCAGGGCAAGAACCGGATCATTTCTGCCTGATCCAGAATTTCAGCAACCCAAATATCCAATGTGGGAGCGGGCTTGCTCGCGAAGGCGGTAGGTCATTCAGCATTTATGTTGGCTGATACACCGCCTTCGCGAGCAAGCCCGCTCCCACAGGGTTTTGTGAAAAGTCAGATTACTTACGCATCCGCATCAATTCCGGCAGCCCGATCTTCAGCAGTCGCGCCGTACGACTCCTCGCCAGTTCCTCAACGCCCTCATGCTCGGTCAGACGGGCCATCTGCGCCGCCATGTTCATCACCAGCGCCTCACGGGAATAGACCCCACCACCGAGCTGGTAGACCGACGCAATCAACTCACGCAGCTCCAGCGGCAGGCGCCAGCGTGTACGCAGCGCCGAACCGTAGGCCGCGCTAAACTCCGCCAGCGCGTCACCGACCTCTTCCCACTCATCCAGCTCGCCGCCAGCCTGCTTCCACTCCTGCAAACAACGCAGCAACGCCAGGTCACCGAGACGATGCAGCATGCCCGCGCAGTAGCAGCGCTCCTGATCCAGATCGAGCAGGCGCGCCAGGGTGCGGGCGTATTCCGCCGTGTGCAGCGACAGCCCCCAATAGCGCTCGGCGTAATCCGCCAGGCACGGGTCACTGAGTCTGGCGCTGCGTTTGAGCGCCAGGCCGAGGATCAGGTTCATGCTCTGCCCGGTGCCGAGGCGGTGCAGCGCCTGCCCCAGGGTCTGCACCGCCACACCATGATGCTGCGCCGCACTGTTGGCGGCGGCGATCAGCACGGCGGTGATCTGCGGATCGGTGCGGATCTCTTCTTCCAGCAGCTTCAGATCGAGGCCATTGGGGTTGAGGCTGCGTTTGACCGCCACTTGCACATCGGTCATCAACGGCGCGCCATCGGCCTGCTCACGACGCCGCTCAAGGAACACCGACAAGGTCATGCCCGGCGCCAGCGTCGGCACTTCGCAGAACACCTCTTCACCCGCATTCAGCAGCAAACCCTGCAGCCGCTCGGTCAGACTTTCCATGTTCAGCGGTTTGGTCAGATAGGCCGTCGGGGCCAACGGGATGGCTTCGCGCACGCTGGCGCTGTCGTTGCGACTGCTCATCAGAATGAACGGCAGCGGCGGATTGCGTTTGCGCTGGCGCACGCTGCGCAGCACGCTCAAACCATCAATGCCCGGCAACTCCCAATCGACAATGGCCAGGTCATAAGGCACTTCGCTGAGTAACGACATGGCTTGCTGGCCATCGGCACACAAGTCCAGCCGCGCATCACAGCGCACGTTGAGCAACACTTGTTTAAGCAGGTCACGAGACCATGGATCGGCCTCGGCAATCAGCACTCGGGGTACAGCGGGTAAATCAACGGCGGTCATGCGCGCTCTCCCTTGCAATGCCTGAACCTTAGCCAATGCTGGCCTATCGATACAGCGCAAAAGCGTTTGATGTGTATCAGGGGCATAAAAAAACCCGCCGAAGCGGGTTTTTTGTCGAACGGATCACACAGCGCCGGGGCTTACAGCTCCGAGAAGCACTCTTCGATGATCGCCAGGCCTTTGTCCAGTTGCTCGTCCGGCGAGGTCAGCGGTACGAGAACGCGCAGCACGTTGCCGTAGGTGCCGCAGGACAGCAGGATCAGGCCCTTGTCGCGCGCCTTGGCCACCACAGCCGCAACGGCGGTCGGGTTTGGCTTGTGGCTGTCGCCGTTTTCGAACAGCTCGACCGCGATCATCGCGCCCAGCGCACGCACTTCGCCGATCACCGGGTACTTGGCCTGGATGGCCTTCAGACCGGTTACCAGACGCTCGCCGACAGCCTTGCAGCGGTCCAGCAGCTGCTCTTCTTCGAACACTTCCATCACGGCCAGCGCCGCAGCGCAAGCGATCGGGCTACCGGCGTAGGTGCCGCCCAGGCCGCCTGGAGCGATGGCGTCCATATATTCGGCCTTGCCGCAGACACCGGCCAGCGGGAAGCCGCCAGCGATGGATTTGGCGAAAGTGGTCAGGTCGGCAGCAACGCCCATCTGTTCCATGGCGAAGAAGGTCCCGGTACGGCCAGCACCGGTCTGCACTTCGTCAGCGATCAGCAGGATGCCGTGCTGGTCGCACAGGGCACGCAGACGCTTCATGAATTCTTTCGGCGCGACGTAGAAACCACCTTCACCCTGCACAGGCTCGATGATGATCGCGGCGATGTCTTTCGGCTCGGCGTCGTTCTTGAAGATGCGTTCGATGGACGCGATCGAATCGTCGATGCTCACACCGTGCAGTTCGTTCGGGTACAGCGCACGGAAGATGCCGCCTGGCATCAAGCCCATGCCGGCCGAGTAAGGCACGACTTTACCGGTCAGGCCCAGGGTCATCATGGTGCGACCGTGGTAAGCGCCGGTGAAGGCGATCACACCGGCACGGCCAGTGGCGGCACGGGCGATTTTCACGGCGTTTTCCACGGCTTCGGAACCGGTGGTCACCAGCAGGGTTTTCTTGGCGAAATCACCTGGCACCTTGGCGTTGATCTTTTCGCACAGCTCAACGTACGGCTCGTAGGCCAGTACCTGGAAGCAGGTGTGGGTCAGCTTGTTCAGCTGTTCGGTCACGGCGGCGATGATTTTCGGGTGCACGTGGCCGGTGTTCAGCACAGCGATACCGCCGGCGAAGTCGATGAATTCACGACCTTCAACGTCAGTCACAGTAGCGTTCTTCGCCGACTCAGCGAAGATCGGGTGAATCTGGCCAACACCACGTGGAACAGCTGCGGTACGACGGGCCATCAGTTCAGCGTTAGTCTTGCTCATTACAGTCCTCATTCACCGCTCATCGGGCGGCGTGGTTCAAGGATTAAGCGGGAGAAATCGGCGGTGGCAGCATGCGATGATCGACTGCCACGGCGTTCCCGGCCGCAGAGAAAATTCCGGTTTGAAACGACGCAAAGTGACAGCGCTCTCGTGCCCTTTGCGTTTACAGCGATCCCTGTCCCGGCTTAGATGCCCAGGCAGAGGTATTTGATTTCCAGGTAATCCTCGATGCCGTACTTGGAGCCTTCACGGCCCAGGCCCGACGCCTTGATGCCGCCGAACGGCGCGACTTCGTTGGAGATCAACCCGGTGTTGACGCCGACCATGCCGTATTCCAGGGCTTCCGCCACACGGAACACGCGGCCCAGGTCACGAGCGTAGAAGTAGGAGGCCAGACCGAACTCGGTGTCGTTGGACATCGCGATCACTTCGGCTTCGTCTTTGAAGCGGAACAGCGGCGCCAGCGGGCCGAAGGTTTCTTCCTTGGCGACAGCCGCGTCTTTCGGCACGTTGGTCAGGATGGTCGGCTCGAAGAAGTTGCCTTCCATCGGCTTGCCACCGGCCAGCACGGTGGCGCCTTTGGCCACGGCGTCAGCGATGTGCTCTTGCACCTTGGCCACGGCTTTTTCGTCGATCAGCGGGCCAGTGGTGGTGCCTTCTTCCAGACCGTTGCCGATCTTCAGCTTGGCGACGGCCACTTTCAGCTTCTCGGCGAACGCGTCGTAGACCGAATCCTGAATGTACAGACGGTTGGCGCAGACGCAGGTCTGGCCGTTGTTGCGGTATTTGGAAATGATCGCGCCTTCGACGGCCTTATCCAGGTCCGCGTCGTCGAACACGATGAACGGCGCGTTGCCGCCCAGTTCCAGCGAGACTTTCTTGATGTCCTTGGCGCATTCCGACATCAGCTGACGGCCGATTTCGGTCGAGCCGGTGAAGGACAGCTTGCGCACGATCGGGTTGCTGGTCAGCTCGCTGCCGATGTCGCCGGCGCTGCCGGAGACCACGCTGAACACACCTTTAGGGATGCCGGCCCGCTGCGCCAGTTCGGCCAGGGCGAAAGCGGAGAATGGGGTTTGCGACGCTGGCTTGAGCACCATGGTGCAACCGGCGGCCAGCGCAGGGCCGGCTTTACGGGTGATCATCGCCGCCGGGAAGTTCCACGGGGTGATCGCGGCGGTTACGCCGATCGGCTGCTTGATCACGATCAGGCGCTTGTCCGGCTGGTGGCCCGGGATCACGTCACCGTAGATACGCTTGGCTTCTTCGGCGAACCACTCGATGAACGAAGCGGCGTAAACGATTTCGCCCTTGGCTTCGGCCAGCGGCTTGCCCTGCTCGAGGGTCATCAGGCGCGCGAGGTCGTCCTGGTTCTCGATCATCAGTTCGAACCAGCGACGCAGCTTGCCTGCACGCTCCTTGGCGGTCAGTGCACGCCAGGCCGGCAGCGCCTTGTCGGCGGCTTCGATGGCACGGCGGGTTTCGGCAGCGCCCATCTTCGGCACGGTGCCGAGGATTTCGCCGGTGGCCGGGTTGTTGACCTTGATCGTCTGACCGTTGTCCGCATCGACCCAAGCGCCATCAATGAAGGCTTGCTGGCGGAACAACTGGGTGTCTTTAAGCTGCATGTCGGCTTTCCTTAACAGCACCGCGGCCTGCGCGGAGCAAAATTATGATTGTAGAAAGGCGCCTCGCAAGGCTGCCGTCAGGGAAATCATCTACCGGGTGAGGCGCAGCGATCGTGCGTTATTCACAGCATCTGCGCATCCACACCCCGTCAAAGAGCGTTTGAAATCTCAAACGGATCGTAGGAGCAAAGGGGGTAAAGGACAATAGGTCGTTCGAAAAAAAGAACAAAAACCCAGCGTTTGCTGGTTTTTTCAGATCAACGCGCAAAAAGCCCCGGCCGCAGCCAAACCATAGATCAGCCAGGAAAAAGCGCCAAGCGAGGGTTTTGCAGGACGTTACAGCTTTAAGGAATGCAGCGTTTCACACCGACACGCGCACTGACAAAACCCGCCAAAACCCGGCATGGACGCCCCGAGCCGACCTAGGTATGATGTCGCCCGCTGCACCAGTAGCTCAGCTGGATAGAGTACTGCCCTCCGAAGGCAGGGGTCGTGGGTTCGAATCCCGCCTGGTGCGCCATGAATTGAAACGAGAAAGCCCCGGACTGTGATGTTCCGGGGCTTTTTTGTGGGCGCAGTGTTTCATGCGACGACGGTCACTCCGTCGTCCAGTCAAACTCATCGTAATCGTCGTCTTCCTCTTCTTCCCCAACCTCCTCAAAAACCTCGTCTTCTTCCACGACGTCTTCTTCCGACTGGTTCAGCAGAAACTCCTTGCGCGCCTCGGTAATCGCGCGCCGCATCTCCTCGCCCTTCTGCGGGCAGTTGAGGAGTTGGGCGATGCGGTCGATTTTTGCTGCCACTTTGTTCTCCAGCGCTTCAGCCATGGCCCGATAGTGCGCGTTTTTGCCGGGCAATGCCAAATGGCTGGGTGAACAAGCGGTCAGTTCTGGCGGATTTTTTCGAGTCGCCGGTCGAGGTCCACGCCGGGGTAGCGTTTGTGCAGGTTGTTGTATAGCGCGTCAGCGGCTTGCGACTGACCGGAGTCGCGCAGGCGCAGGACTTCGCGCAGTTGCGTGTCGAGGCCGTTGGCCGGGGCGGCGGCGCGTTTGCCGAGGCTGGCTTCATCGGCGCTGATCGAGTCGCTTTGCATCGGCGCGGCCATTTCCATCATCGGCGCCGGCGCCGACATGGCCGCAGCGGGTGGAGCGGGCAGTGATTGCGCTTCGGGGGCTTGTTTGCGCGCCAGTGGTGCAGCCGGTTTGGCCGCCGGGGCGAAGTCGAATTGCGCTTGCGGCTCGGGGGCACGTTGCACCAGCGACAACATCAGTGCCACACCGACCAGGCTAGCAAATGCGACCTGCCAACGCGGTTTCTGGCAGGCCCGCAGCCAGCGTTGCCACAGGCCTGGCTTGGGCACCGGTGTTTCGCGGAGAGCAGCCTTGAGGATGAACGCATCAAGGTGCGCCGGCGGTTCAACATTGTGCTGTTCGCGTACATGTTTGATCACAGATTCTTCGGGTGTCTGGCGGGCGTCAGTCATGTCAGTACCTCCTCGGCCAGCAGCCGACGCAGTTTATGCTGGGCGTAGCGCAAGCGGCTCTTGACGGTTTCCAGCGGTGTTTCGGTGAGGCTGGCGATTTGTGCCAGGTCGAGGTCGCCGTGGGCACGCAGCAGGAACACTTCGCGCTGATCGGCAGGCAAGGTTTGCAGAGCGCTTTCCAGGCGCTGGCTGTCGCGGCTGAGGTTCAGCAATTGTTCGGGATCGTGGGTCTCGTCGCCAATCTCATGCAGCTGTTCGTCGTAGCTGTCGTGCAGCGACTGATGTGCGCCGTGTTTGCGCCAGTGATCGATCAGCCGATTGCGCGCAATCTGGAACAGCCATGTACGAAACGTCGCCCGGCCCTGTGGCTGACTGGTGCTGCGGATCAGGCTCAGCCAGGTGTCCTGAAAGACTTCGTCAGCCAGTTCCGGTTTGCCGCTCAATCCAAGCAGAAACCGATACAAACCCTGACGATGGCGCGCGTACAGAATCTCGAACGCCGCGCCGTCGCCCTCGCGATAACGCGCCAGCAGCGTTTCATCGCTGCTGGCGGCCGCGCTGTCTGGCGTAGCAAACAGCTGACTGATGAAGCCTTTCAATCGGCTCACTATTCAATCCGTCGCTCAGTGGGCATCGCATTCGATGCGGTTGAGGCGCGCAGGCTTTGCGCCAGTTCCACCAGTTGCACGAACTCGTTGCGCAAGCCGAAGCGGTCGTCGCCCCGAGCGCCACGGGCCAGGGTTTCGGTGTCCTTGAGGCTGAAGTCGCCGGTGTAGCGAGCGTCCTTGAGCTGCTGGGAAAACGCCGCCACCGCCGCCGCGAAACGCAGGTCCTCACTGGCCGGTGCGACCTGATTGGCAATCGGCCGCTCGATCAGCAGACTTTTCCCACCTTCAGGCTGCTGATAACGCACACGCAGCATCGCCAATTCTCCATCCTTCGCAGCAACCACCTTCTCCGATTTACCGTAGCGCAGCGGTTCCAGCCAGCCCTTCTCACCTGTCGGAACAATTTCATACAGCGCGGTCACCGTGTGTCCTGCGCCGACTTCACCGGCATCGACTTTGTCATTGCTGAAATCCTCACGCTTCAAGGCGCGGTTTTCGTAGCCAAGCAGGCGATATTCACTGACCTGCGCCGGGTTGAATTCCACCTGCAATTTGACGTTTTTTGCCACCACCGCCAGGGTCGAACCGAGTTGATCCACCAGCACTTTGCGTGCCTCGCGCAGGTTGTCGATGTAGGCGTAGTTGCCGTCGCCGGCGTCAGCCAGTTGCTCCATCAAGTGTTCATTGTAGTTATCCACACCGAAACCCAGGGTGGTCAGGGAAATCCCGGTTTTGCGTTTATCCACAGCCATTTGTTTGAGGCTGTCGAAGTCGCTGACGCCGACGTTGAAGTCACCGTCGGTGGCCAACAGGATGCGGTTGATGCCTTTGGGAATGAACGCCTGCTGCGCCATTTGATAGGCCAGTTCGATGCCCGACGCGCCAGCGGTTGAACCGCTTGCGGTCAATTGCTCGATGGCTGTGCGAATTTTGGCTTTCTCGTGTCCGGACGTTGGCTCCAGCACCACACGGGATTCGCCGGCATACACCACCAGCGACACCCGATCCTGTTCGCGCAACTGATCGACCAGCAGTTTCAATGTGCTTTTGACCAGTGGCAGCCCTTCGCGGCGATCCATCGAGCCGGACACATCCACCAGAAACACCAGATTCGCCGGGGCCAGCTCCGCCACAGCCCGGTCAGAGGCCTTGATGCCGATGCGCAGCAGGCGGGTGTGCGGATTCCACGGGGTGGCGGCCAGTTCGGTGGTTACGCCGAAGGGCGAACCATCGGTCGGCAGCGCATAGTTGTAGGGAAAATAATTGACCAACTCTTCCAGCCGCACCGCGCCTTCCGGCGGCAGGCGTCCCTGATTGAGCAAACGCCGGACATTGGCGTAGGCGCCGGTATCGACGTCAGCGCTGAAGGTCGAGACCGGAGCCTCGTCCACGCTGTGGATCGGGTTGTCGGCTAGCGCCTGATATTGCTCGCGCTGTTCGTCACGATAGCCTTGTGAATAACTTTCCGGGGCCGGCATCGCCGCGAAACTGGCCATCGGCGCCGGTCGCGCACTGCGCTTGGCCATGGCGCCATCGGCGATCAGCGCCTCATGCTGAATCGACGCCTGTGGCTGGGCCGGCGCCGGAACGGCAGCCGATTCGGGATTGGAAGACACGCCGCAACCGGCGACGGTCAACAACACACCGACGGCAACGGGTCGCAGAAAAGGCAGGGAGCGGGACATGGGGGCTGACCTCGGGATGAAAGTGATCCATTCATCCACTGAGACGGGCAGCCCTTTCAGATCGGGTTAAACCCCGCTGAAAATTTTTTCAGCGGTGATAACGCCGTACCACGCTGCTGTTACGCAATACGTGGCCTTTGATTTTGTCCATCAGTTCGGCGCGGGTCAGGCCGGCTGGCAAGGCGTCCGGGGCCAGATCCAGGGCGTAAATCTGAATGATGTAGTGGTGGGCGCTGTCGCCAACCGGTGGGCACGGCCCGATGTAATGGGTGGTGCCTTTGGTGTTGGTACCGCCCATGCCTTCGAGATTGGATTTGGCGCCGACGCCAGCAGGGATCTGCCGGGTGGTGGCCTTGATGCCGTAGTGAATCCAGTGATCGACGCCAGCACCTTTCTGACCGTCCGGGTCGTGCATGACGATCGCGTAGCTCAGGGTGCCGGCAGGGCCCGCATTCCAGGCCAGCGCCGGCGACTGGTTCTTGCCACCGCAACCGGCCGCATCACTCGCGGCGGCCGAGGTGAACAGGCGGTTGTCCGAGACACCGGGGATGTCGAGGGTAAAGCGCTCGGCCGCCTGCGCCGGAAACTGCACGCAAAGGGCGACGGCGACGGCCGCCAGCCAAGGGTTGAGAGAGGTCAATCGGGTCATTCCGGGAGTACCTTGTGCAGTTGGGCCTTCGTCGGCCTGCAAACTATAGCTGTACCGTTCGTAGCTTGGCAGTGGCAATTGGCTGAACCTCGCACGGCGGCGCAAACTCGTAAGAGAAATGCCTGTCAGGAGCACGAACATGAGCCTGCACCGTGTCGCCCGTGTCGCCGATGTCCCCGAAGACCGTGGCCTGCAAGTCGAAATCGGCGAGCGCAAGATTGTTCTGCTCCATGCCAATGGCCAACTGCGCGCATTTCAAGGCGAATGCCCACATGCCGGGGCGCCACTGGCTGACGGCGCGTTGTGCAACGGACGCCTGATCTGCCCGTGGCACAAAGCTGCGTTTCGTGTCGAAGACGGTGCGCTGTGCGAGCCGCCGGCCCTCGACAGCCTCAAGCGTTATCCGCTGGAGTTACGTGGCGATGAGGTCTGGGTCGATGATCAACCGCTGCCGGATGCGCACACGCCGCCGGCCGATGATCCGCGCATCTTTGTGATTGTCGGCGCAGGTGCAGCGGGCACGGCATGTGCGGCGGCTCTGCGGGAGAAAGGTTTCGGTGGCCGGATCATCATGCTCGACCGCGAAGCGGAGGCCGGTTACGACCGCACGGTACTGAGCAAATTCGTCCTCGCCGGCGAGATGCCGGCGCAGGAAACCCCGCCGCTGCGCGATGAAGATTTTTATCAAGAGCAGCGCATCGAACGCCAACAAGGCGAAATCACTGCCCTCGACGCCTCAGCGAAAACCCTGCATATGCACGACGGCCAATCCCTGCGCTTCGACGCGGCAGTGCTCGCCACCGGCGCCGAGCCCAATCCGCTGCAACTACCCGGCGCCGACCTGCCGCAGGTGTTCGTTCTGCGCTCGAAAGCCCAGGCCGAACAGATCATGCGCACCGCCAAACCCGAGCAGCGGGCGCTGATCATCGGCGACAGCTTTATCGCCCTCGAATGCGCCTCGGCCCTGCGTCAGTTCGGCCTCGACGTCACGGTCATCGCCCGCCACGCCATTCCGTTTGCCGCGCAATTTGGCGAAGCAGTGGGCAGGGCGATCCGCGCGCTCCACGAACAACACGGGGTGAAATTCATCACCGATCACGAAGCCCGGGAAATCACCGGTGATGGCAAAGTCGAGGCGGTGCTGCTGGACAACGGTTTGCGCGTTTCGGCGGATCTGGTGCTGGCGGGGGTTGGTGTGCATCCGGCCACAGAAGCGTTCGCTTCGCTGCCAAGGGAGAAAGACCAGTCACTGCGCGTCGATGCCGGTCTGCGGGTCTGCGAAGGTCTATGGGCGATTGGCGATATCGCCACGTTCACCCTGAGCGGCCAGCCGCAACGCATTGAGCATTGGCGCCTGGCCCAGCAGCACGCACGCATCGCTGCCGCCAACATGTTGGACGCCGATGAGCATTATCTGGATGTGCCGTTTTTCTGGACCTGGCACTTCGGCAGGAACTACGACTACCTGGGCCACGCCAGTCAGTGGGATGAAATCGAGTTCAAGGGCGAGCCCGAGCATCCGCCCTTTATTGGCCTGTTCGGCCACAACGGCGTGGTTGTTGGCGCTGTGGCATGCGAGGAAGAGCGGGCCATGGCGATGCTGGCCGAGCGGATGAAACAGCCGCTGACGATGGAAGACGCGTGGGAACTGATTCGCTGCTGAATGCTGAACAATGTAGGAGCTGCCGAAGGCTGCGATCTTTTGATCTTTAAAATCAAGATCAAAAGATCGCAGCCTTCGGCAGCTCCTACAGGGGAGTCGTTGTTCAGGTGGGGCGATTCACCGGGTCGCGATTGTCATCATCCTCGGCGTGCAGAAAGATCACCCGTGGGTGTTCCGGCGGCGCCAGTGGTGGCGGCAACTCCGCTGGCTGCAGCGGACGGAAGTTCAGCACCACATGGCTGATGTCACCCTCTTGATCGTTATGAATGGTCATCACCCCGGGCGTGCGCAGCTTCTCCAGGCGGTCATCGCACAGGCGGAAGCTCTTGCTCAGCCCTTCATCATCGACCACCGGTGCCGGCAAGCGACGCTGGGCGAAGCTTCTGCTTTTGCGCTGCTGATAACGCGCCCAACCAATCAGGATCACTGCGTTGACCAGCGCCACCCACAGGTAGATCTGCAACGTACCCAGAGCCTCGAATGCCGAATTGTCGATGCGCGGCCCACCGGCGTGGGTCTCGATCAACGGCCACAGTCCGCGAATCAGCAGAAACAGCAGGCCGACCCAGGCCAGCACGGTGAGGACCACATCGACCACCACCAGGAAGGGCCGCTGCCGGGTCCGGATGATTTTCATTTGATGACCTCCTCTTCGTCGTCGCCAACCGGCTTGATGCCGCGGTCAGGGCTGACCCAGCGTGCACGCTTCTGATGCTGACCAAACAGCACTTTGGGGAAACTGACCAAGGTGGTGAGCAGGCTGACCAGCCAGAACGCGATCGGATACCAGACCACCCAGAACATGGTTCGGCCCAGACCCGGTTCATAGCGCCGGTCGATGATGATGCTGACCGCGAATTGCACCAGGCAGACGAAGGCCAGCAACAGACCGGTGAACGCCGGGGGCATCAAGTGATGCACGGCAATCGATTCCGGCATGACCACGAACTTGCCCACGCCCCAAAAGATCACCGACAGCAGGAAGGTGAAGGCCCACCCGGTCGACAGGCAGTATTCGAACAGCAGCGGCCACAAGTAACGATGGCGGTACTGCCAGATGCCGCGAATGTTCTTGAACAGCACCTCGGCACCGCCTTGGGCCCAGCGCAGTCGCTGCTTCCACAGACCGCGCAGGGTTTCCGGCATCAGGATCCAGCACAGCGCGCGCGGCTCGTAGAAGATGCTCCAGTGATCGAGTTGCAGCTTCCAGCTGATGTCGATGTCTTCGGTGATCATGTCCGGGCTCCAGTAGCCGACCCGGTTCAACGCGGTACGACGGAACGCGACGATCACCCCGGACACGGTGAAGATCCGCCCGAACACCCGTTGCGTACGCTTGATCAGACCGATGATCGACGAGAACTCACCGACCTGCACCCGCCCGACCAGGGTCGAACGTGTGCGAATCCGTGGGTTGCCGGTCACTGCGCCAAGCCGCGCGTTGTCGAGCATCGGCGCCACCAGATAGGCCGCCGTGTTCGGCGCCAGCAGCGCGTCACCGTCGATGCACACCAGATATTCGCTGCGCGCAGCAATCGCACCCATGCGCAGGGCCACAGCCTTGCCCTGGTTTTCTGCCAGATGCAGCACGCGCAGGCGTGGGTCTTCCTGGGCGAGCCGGTCGAGCACTTCGGCGGTGTTGTCCTTGGAGCCGTCGTTGATCGCGATGACTTCGATGTTCGGGTAGTGCTGGGCCAGCGCCGCGTGAATGGTGTCGGCAGCGTTTTCGCCTTCGTTGTAGCAAGGGATCAGGATCGAGATCAGCGGCTCGCCTTCCAGTGGCGGCGGCAAAGTGTCGTCCTTCCATGGCCAGTGGCGTTCCCAGTGCAGCCAGAAATACAGGCCGCCGGCAATCCACAGCCCGGACATGAACAACGGGTAGAAGAACACGAAGTCCATCAGGAACTGCCCGGTGACCAGGAAGATCAACCCCAGCGGCACGCCGAGGACGAGCGCCAGAACAAGCAGGGCTAACAGTCTATCCAGCATGTCATGGGTTCCATTTGTTGGAGAGCGCAGGCCTTACGGTTTTCAGGTCCGGCAGGTTGTCGAGGAAGTTGTCCGGGTAGTAACCGAAACTGGTCGCACCCTGACGCTTGAGCCGGCCCATCCAGTCGGCCAGTTGGGCGCCGTCGATGTCGGCCTGATCCTTTTTCGTCCAGTCGCGGGCCTGCAGTTCGAAGACTGTGCGATCCAGTGCACCGGGGCGCTGTTTGATCTTCGCCACCAGTTCTTCAAGCCACGGGCCGGATTGCGCCTGGGTCTGTTTTTCCATCAGCGGCATGGCCATCGGCGCCGTCCAGTCGTAGGTCACGAGGAAGTCGTCGAGGTTCTGCGCAAACCAGGCTTCGCTCTCAGGATTGAGTACCGGCTCGGCGAAGATGTTGCGTGCGGTCAGCACTTGCGGGCCACGGATCGCACGTACCTTGGCGGTCAGCTCATTGGTGAAGTCGATCAGGTATTTGCTCTTGAACCGCGTCCAGCGCTGCATGGCTGCCGGATCATCGCGAAGCGCAGCAATGGACCCCGGCAAGCCGTGCGCGGCATACGCCTTCAGGGCCTCAGGGCTGGCGTCTTCGAAGTCCGAGAGCACCGCGTCGTCGTGATAGAGAATGCCGTCGACCGAGGTCAGGCGCGCCACGTCTTCGTAGATTTCACCGATGATCTGCCGTACTTGCGGATCGAACGGCGACAGGCGCTGATACTGGCCCGGATCGACCGAGGTGCTGCCGGTCTTCGGATCCCAGCGCGTAACACGCGGCAGCTTCGAATCGAGGCCGAAACTCAGCACCGGCATCCACGCGAACACTTTCACGTGCGCCCGAGTCCGCAGTTGCCAGGCAACGCGATCGAAAATGTCGGCGCGCACTGGCAGGTGACGGTTGGGGAAGTACAGCGAGTGCACCAGTCCGTCGCCCTTCGGATCGGCGAAGGCCTGCAGGAACACGGTGTTGGCGCCCATGTCGGCCATGCGCTGGATCAGCTTGCCGAGGTTGATTTCCTGTTGCGCCGGATCCGGATCGTAGACGTTATCCAGATCGACATGCACCACACGCATGGTGAAATCCGACTGCGCCGCGACGATGCTGTTGGCGAAATGCTCGCCATCAGGATCGGAGGCGACCAAAAAGCGCGGGCTGCTCATCAGGTTGTCGAGGGCGTCCAGACCGTCATCCAGCGTCAGGGCCATCTCGTAGCCCTGCTCGCCGACCACGGTCAGGGATGTGCCGTCAGCCGTACCGTACGGCCAGACCCAGATGCGCGGTTTCTTGCCGGTGACCTTGCGGATCTTTTCCGAAATGGTCGCGACGTCATTGCGGATTCGGGCGCGGAAATCCTCTTCGGACTCATAGCGTTTGGTGACTGGATCGTAACGGCGGGTTGCCGCCGCCGGCTGCATGTTGCCTTGCGGGTTGGCGAGGATGCCTTTGTGGCTGGCGTCGGTGTGCGCGGCGATTTCCACCAGACCCGACTGCGAGATTTCCCGCACCTGATCCCAGGCCAGGAAGTCGGAGCGTGCGCGGGGTGCGCCGGCAAAATCCACCGGTTGATTGAGCGGCGTGTCGATCCAGGTGCCGACCGGCGCCAGCAAGGCGTGCCAGTTGTAGGCGCGCAGCACCGGTAGCACGCGGGTATAGAAGCTTGAGTAACCGTCGTCGAAGCTGAGCAGGATCGCCTTTGCCGGCAATTCCGGGCCGCCCTTGCGCGCGGCCATGATCTGATCGACGGTGACCGGCTGGTAGCCGTTCTCGCGCAGCCAGGCCAACTGTTCGATCATGCGCTCGGTGCGCACGGCCACCACGGCCTGATCGGGGTCGCGATCTTCGACGTCGTGATAGGCGATGCCCAGCACATGGTTTTTCGGCCAGGGTTTTTCACTGGCCGCCACCGGACGTTGCGACGGCGGCGCGAAGGCCGGGGCTTGCTGGGCGCAGGCGCTGATCAGCAGCACTCCCAGCAGAAGGATGAAACGCGTCATCAAAGGCATCTTCAAACTCTTCTAGAAGCGGAAAGTGAGGTCGACGAGCAGACGCAGATCGGTCTCCCGATCACCGTCGTAGGGCCGGTTGATCACACTGAACAAGCCGCCCACCTCGAACACGTCGTTCCAGGCATAACGCTGGCCGTAGCCGAGCATCGCCATGCCGCCGGTGCCGTGGTCACGCTGGCTGTAGGTACCCGCACCGGCCTGGAATTGCTGGCTCCAGGAGGTTTCGTAGCGGTGGTAAAGCACATGGTTGACGTTGACCGTCGGCATGACGCTGAAGTCCGACTTCGGGTTGAAGTACGGCACATCCTCGGAATTGGAGTTGTGGCTGGTGCCGACCTCCAGACCGGCATCGACCTGCACGTTCGGCGCGCTGTAGACGCCCTCGCGCCCGGTGAGCAAGGCCTCGACGCGGTTGTTGCCATCACTGAAGTGCGACGGGCTGACCGACAGGCGCCACTCGCGGCTCTCGTTGGCGCGCCAGCGGATGAACGCGTTGCCGCCGTTGGCCTTGATGTCGCTGTTGAGCGCACGCAACGGCGTCTCGGCCGACAGGTAGGCGAAGCTGCCGCCGTACTGCCAGTGGTCGTTGATGTCGCGGGCAATCGCGATGCGTGCGCCCTGTTTGGCGCCGTAACCGTAATCGTGATTGGAAACTTCGGCTTCCAGGCTCATGTCACGGGTGCGCCGTTCCAGGCCCACGCGCTGGAAACGGTCGGTACCGGTGCCTTCGGCGAAGTCGCCGGTGGCATAACCGGCGCCGACGAACACCCGCCAGTCTTCATCGATCGGCGGGCTGTACAGGGTGCTCTGGATGCCGAAATCGCGGCTGCCACTGACCGCGCCCGCACCACCGCTGCCGCCGCCTCCGTTGGCCTTGCCGCCGTAGGCTTCGACACGCAGTTCGGACATGTCGTGCACTTCACGCTCACGGGCCGCGCGCTGCACCTGACGGTTGTCGGGAAAACGCGCGACCACGTCATCGGTCAGCGCATCCATTTGCCGCCATTCCTGCAGGGTCATCGCGGTACGCGCCTGAGCCAGCTCCAGGCCCATGTCGCGGGGGGCCATGCTCTCGGTTTCCTTGAGCTGGTTTTCGGCGCGGCGTGGCCACTGTCGGGCCAGGTACAGATCGGCCTGGGCCAGACGCAAACCGAGGTTGCCCGGGGCCTGATCGACCAGGGTCTGCAGGCGTTCCTCGCCGTGCGGCAGGTCGGAGCCGTAGGTACCGGCCTGCGCCGCGAGCTGCTGGGCGTCCATCCATTCGTCGTTGGGGTTGCCGATCGGCAAGCCCTTGAGTTCGACGCGCGGCTTCTGGGTCTTGGCCAGATCCTCGGCGACTTTGCGCGCTTCATCGGCGCGGTCACTTTCCAGCAGCGAGTAGTACAACGCGGTGGTGTCTTCGAGACGATCACCGACATCGGCGTCCGGCGCCGACAGCACCTGGCGATACAGGTCAGTGGAGACTTCCGGCTGGCGCTGATCCAGATACGACGCCGCCACCCAGCGCATGGCGTAGGTCGGAATCTTCACGCCTTCGCCTTGCAGCTTCTGATATTCATTGATCACGTCGGCGGTGCGCGCCCGGGCCTTCAGTGCGCCCATGCGGTCGATGCGCCAGCGAATCACGTCATCGTGGGCGCTGGCGTCCGGAGTCCAGGTGGCGAGCAGCTTGTCGTAATCGGCCAAGGCGCGGTCGGCGATCACATAGCGTTCTTTTTCGCTGCGGGTGGCGAGTTCGGCCAGACGCACGCGTTCGGCAGCCAGATCACCTTCGAGGCGGCGCAAGGTGACCGGGTCGATCAGCCCCGGACGTTGGTTGGCCAGGCGCAGCGCCGGTTCCGGCAGCCGCGCCTTTTGCAGAGCGACCACGTATTCACGGGCGACTTCCGGCTTGCTGCCGGCACGCATGAACGCCTGATCGTATTCAAACAATGCGTCGTACTGCTTGCCGGCGCGGGTCAGGGCATAGCCCAGTGCGAGACGGCGTGAGGGATCGTCGGGTTTGGCGGCAACCAGAGCCTTGGCGCGGGTCACGGCTTCGTCGGGTTTACCCGCGTCAGCCTGAGTCAGCGCCAGCCCCAGTTGCAGGTCAGCGTTGTCCGGCTCCAGCGCCAGCGCCTTGTTGTAAACCTGGGTCGCCTGCTCCCAACGCTTGAGGTTGCGATAGGCGCGTGCGGTGGCGGTCAGTGCCTGCACCGGCAGCACCCGGTCACGGCCCTGGGTCTCATAGACCTGCACCACCTCGGCATCGAGGCCGGCCCAACTGGCGATTTGCAGGTGATCGCTGATCTGGCCGGTGGTCGATTGCCCCGGTGGCACCTGGCGCAGCACGTTCAGCGCAGGCGTGGTCTGCCCGGCACGGGCATCACGCACCATCTGATCATAGGCCGTATCGGCAAACGCCAGTGCCGGCCAGAGCAACTGGCTGCACAGCGCAACGCGAAACAACGGGCGTAAACCACGATGTAAAACAGGAACATCTATACGCGGCATTCGTCAGCATCCTTACATGGCCAGCCGGGTCGCAATGCCCCCCTTGCCCATTCGTAACGGAGACCGAGTCAAAAGAGACCCAGCCAAGCTTAGTCAGGCAGTCTTGCATGCAAGCGTAGTCGAATATCCAGAACGCAATAATTGTTCAGAATCGCGGCGCCGGCTCAGACGAAAACCCGCACACCAGACAGCAAAACGCCCGGCGTCTGTGGATCAGAGGCCGGGCGTTGTTATTTAGAACGCAGGATTACTGCACTTGCGTGACGCCAGCGAACTTGCTCATCAGGAAGCCGACGAACTGCTCAACGGTCATCTTCTGGCCGTTGAACTCCACCTGATTGGCAGCGTAATGCAGCTTGGTCACGACATTGGTGCCATCGACGGTCGCCAACTGCGAACCGACGGCCATGCCGGAGAACATGTCGGCACCGGCGCTCGCCTGGTCGACGATGGCTTTGGCGTCAGTCTGACCGTCGAGCTGCGCCTGCACGCTGAGCAGATCGATCAGCATCGGCTTGGACACCTGAATGTTCAGGTCCAGCAGCGCGACCAACTGTTTACCCAGTTGATCCGGCGGCAGATCCATCGACTGTGGCTTGGTCAGATCAATCACCAGGCTGGCGCGGCTTTCACCGTTGGCGGTTTTCAGCGACAGGTTTTCCAGCGCGATCTGTGGACTGGCGGCCAGCAGTTTCTGCAGGTCAGCCTTGACCTGTGCCGACTCGGCTTCGGTCAGGTTCAGTTCCGGTGCCGGCAGGCCGGCTTCGGCAGCGGCCGCCGCTTCCTTCTCGTACGGCTGCAATTTGGTCTGGTAGATCTGCATCAGCGACATGGTCGACGGGATGTCGAGGTTCTTCAGGCTCATGGCCATGTTGGCCGAACCGATTTTCTTGTCGTTGAGGGTGACTTCACCCACCTTGTAATCAGCGCGGCCCGAGGCATTGCTGCCGCTCTCTTCAGTGAGGTTCTTCATTTCGAAGTTCTTCACGCCGAGTACCGACTGCTTGGGACCGAAAGTGGTTTTGCTGTTGGTCAGCTCCAGGGTGTTTTCCCCGGTGTAGTAGCCGTAGCTGCTCTTGGTAAGGTTGCTGGCCAGGGTCAGACCGTTGAGTTCGACCTGCACCGGCGCCTGATCCTGCGACACGGTGACCAGTTTCAGGTTGTCCATGTAGCCGTCAGCCTTGACCTTCTGCGCCTGGGCACTGGCGGAGATGTTCATGGTCAGGCCGGAGAATTTCAGGCTCGACTGCTCGTCCAGCGCGGTTTCCAGCGGCAGCAACTCGAGGCTGCTGGTGGTGGATTCGTCGTAGCCGATGTTGGTCACACCTTTAAGCGGCGCGGCGCCCTTGGTGGCGGCAAACCATTTTTCGGTGGCCGGGCTCTTTTCCAGCTCGTAATTGCTGGTGGCCATGACCGGCAGCCACTTCAGCGACACCAGGCGCGAGAACGGCAGTGGGCCGTGCTCGATGTGGTCGACAAACAGCAGCTCGACCGGCTGGTCGCCGAACATCTCGCCCTCGCCCTTGAGACGGTAGTGCGCGGTGCTGGTGAAAGTGTGACGCTCCAGCGACACCAGCTCCAGCGACGCGGTGCCATTGGAGCCGGCCATCGCGGTCTGCAGCTCTTTGTTGGCGTTGCTGACGGCGTTGTTCAGTACGCCTTCGATCTTGGTCCCGGTGTACCAGGCCCCGCCGGCGCTGATCGCACCGATGGCAACAACAATCCCGAGAAGCACGCCTGCTGATTTATTCATGAATGACCTGATCAATGTCCGTGGCTGTAAGTGTCGTCGTCTTCCCTGAACCCGTGACCGGGTCGCGGCTCGACTCCGCTGAAATTAGCGGTGGAGATTAGCACTGGCAGCGCGAGGCGGCCCAATGTTTAAAGGTTAAAGAGTGTCTATGGGGAGTGTGGACAGCTGACAGGCGGGGAGAGTTGCAGTGTTTTTGAGGACGCTATCGCGAGCAGGCTCACTCCTACAATTGAAATGCGTTCCCCTGTAGGAGTGAGCCTGCTCGCGATAGGGCCACTGGATTCCCAGAAGATCAGGAATACTGAACCTCGATCTCATCGAGTTGATGATCGAAGCTCTTCAACCGCGCCGTCCAGGTATACACCAGCACTTCAAAGTCGCGATCGATCACCGCCCCGCCCGGCCCGTCAGCGCGCGGGTCACAGAAATCCAGCTGATAGCGCTCGCGGGCCATGGCCGTGGCGACATCCGACAGCTCGCGGGCATTGTTGAGCCAGTGCCAGCCTTCGTCGGCAATCTGCTTGTCGAGTTCCAGGCACTGTTTTTTCAAGGCTTCGAGGCTTTTTTCCAGCGGGGTGCCGGTGAGTTCGCCCATGACTTCGGCGAAGGTGCGTCCCGGTTGCCAGTAGCTGCCCCAGAAGTAGCGGTCGAACACGGTTTCGACCCGACGCAGGGCGACTTTGGTGTCCCAGATCAGCACCAGGGTCTTGCCTTGTTCAAGTTGTCTTTTCTTGACCCGCTGCACCTGGATCGACGCCCAGGCCACCACCACGATTGCCATCACCGCGATCAACGCGGTGGCGCTGTCGAGGAAGACCATGGCCTTGTCGATCTGATGGGCCAGCATGATGCCGTAGAAATAGGTGGCCGATAGCAGCACCAGCGCTACAAGGGCGCACCAGAAGCCGAGAGCGTAAGGGTTTTTCATTATTGGTTTCCCCTAGACCAGCGCTAGCAATGTGCGCTGAAAGGGTGCGTTGCACGTGGCACCCCTTCAACACTTCAAAGCATAGCAACGGCTTCAGGGTTTGCTGGCGCTCGAGGCTTGCGTTCGTCCGCTTTCCCAACCGCCACCGAGGGCGAGGAACAAATCGATCTGGCTCATGGCGACCTGGGTGTTGGCGGCGGCCAGTTGCGCGGTGACGTCGGTGTAGGTGCGGGTCGCCTGCAGGTCGGCGAGGAACGACTCGCGCCCGGCCTGGAAGAAGCGGTGGGTCTGGTCCGCCGCCAGTTTCGCCGACTGCTCGGCATCGGCCAGGGCGTCGCGGCGTTGCAGCAGCGCGCTGTATTGGGCCAGACCGGTCTGGGTTTCGCGGATGGCGTTGAGCACCACGCCGTCGAAATGCGCCAGTGCGGCCTGGGTGTTGGCCTCGGCTTCACGGATCCGCGCACGGGCGCCGTTGGTCGGCACCTTCCAACTCAACGACGGGCCGAAGCCCCAGTGGTTGGTCGACGGATCGCCCAAGTCGTCAATAAGACCGACGGTGCCGATGGTCGCGCCGATGCTGATGTCCGGATACAGCTCGCCCGTGGCGACGCCGATGCCCGCTGTCGAGGCCGCCAAGCGACGTTCCGCCTGACGGATATCGGGACGACGCTCGAGCAGCGCCGCACCGTCGCCCACCGGCACCAGTTGGGCAATTTTCGGCAGTTCGGCACAAGTGGCGGTACCGGCCGGCAATTGCTCGACCGGTTTGGCCAGCAGCATCGACAGGCGGAACAACCCGGCCTGACGCGCTGCCTCATAGCGCGGCAGGTCGGCGCGCAACGACTTGAATTGGGTTTGCGAACGGGTGACTTGGGTCTCATCACCACGCCCGGCATCGCGCAGGCGCTGGATCAGCGTGGTGCTCTGCGATTGCAGATCGAGGGAATGCTGGGCAATTTCCCGCTCTTCGTTGGCCGCGCACACTTGGGTGTAGGCGCGAACCACATCGGCCACCAAAGTGATGCGTGCGGTGTCAGCCGCTGCTTGAGTCGCATCGGCGTTAGCCTTCGCGCCTTCGATACCGCGTTGCAGGGTGCCCCACAGATCGAACTGATAAGACGCGCTGATGCCAATATCGCCGACGTTGTCGACCGGGACTTTTTCCGGCAGCAAGAACGCCTGACCGGATTCCTGCAAACGCTGGGCGCCCATCTTTACGCCTGCGCTCCAGCCACCCGCCGCTTCGGCCTCATCGACTTGCGCGCGAGCCCGTTGAAGGTTCGCCGCCGCTACGCGCAAATCCGTGTTGGACGCCATGGCCTGCTGCACCAGTTGATCCAGACGCGGGTCCTTATACAGCCGCCACCAATCCGCCGGCACCGGCGCTGACACCACCGGTTTGCCCTCCACCGCCAGTTCGCCCTGAAAGTCCTTGCGCTGTACCGCCGCGTCAGCGGGCAGGTGATAGTCCGGCCCGACCATCTGACAGGCCGAGAGCATCACGCCCAACCCGGCGATCATCAGGGCCTTGTTCATTGCGCGGGCTCCTGTGTTTTGTCGTCGATGATCGACACGGTGGCGGTCCGCCCGGCGATCATGCGGAAGTCTTCCGGCACTTCGTCAAAAGCGATACGCACCGGAATCCGTTGTGCCAGGCGCACCCAGCTGAACGCCGGGTTGACGTTGGGCAGCAGGTTGTTGCCGCTGGTGCGGTCGCGGTCTTCGATACCGGCGACAATGCTTTCAACATGCCCGCGCAGCTTGGCTTTGTCGCCGATCACGCGGATATCCACCGACTGCCCGACATGAATGCCGTCGAGTTTGGTTTCTTCGAAATAGCCGTCGATGTGGAACGAGTTGCTGTCGACCACCGACAACACCGGACGCCCGGCGGTGACGAATTCCTGCACACGCGGCGCGCGGTCGTTGACGTAGCCGTCCACCGGGCTGCGGATCACCGAACGGTCGAGGTTGAGCTGCGCGCTGTCCACCGTCACCAGCGCTTCGGCCAGCGCCGATTGCGCCCGGGCGACTTTCGACTGGCTTTCTTCCAGCTGTTCGGCCGGCACCAGATTGCCCAAGCCACGGTTACGCTTGGCTTCGCGCTGGGCTTGAGCCAGGGTTTCCTCGCGATCGGCAACCGCCGCTTTAGCCTGACGCAGGGCCAGTTTGAAGCGGTCCTGATCGATGCTGAACAGCACTTGACCGCGCTTGATCAACTGGTTGTCCTTGACCTCGACCTGCTGGATCAGCCCGGACACGTCCGGAGCGATCTGGATGATGTCGGCACGGATGTGGCCGTCACGGGTCCACGGCGCGAACATGTAATACATCACCATGCGCCAGACGAGGACAACGGCAAAAGTCACGATCAGCAGGGTCAGTACCACGCGACCGATAGTCAGAAACGGTTTTTTCATGTCATCAGGTATCGACTGAGTGAGTCCACGCCGTACAGCATCACGGCGTAGAGGGCCACGTTGAACAATGCCCGGTGCCAGACCAGACGGTAAAAGTGCAGGCGCGTGAGCACGCCATGCACCAGCAGAAACAACACATAGGTGATGCCCATCAACACCAGCAGGGTCGGCAGGAAAATCCCGCTGATATCCAGATCACCAATCATAGGGGCGCTCCATCGGGCAGCGGTTCTTCGGCATCGCTGGTGCTGACGAATTCCACGCCGGGCAGCAGCGCCAGGCGCAAACCGCTCAAGGCATGCAACAGGTTTAGCCGGGTTTCTTCGTCGCCGTGGCCTTTGAGCGCGCGGCGCGCACGGTCCATGGTCATCAATAAGGGACTCGGCGCAGGCAAGCGTTCGCCGGCCTTCAGACACGCGCGGAAATACTCGCCGACCTCAGCCACCACTTGCTGCAGCAGGGCCTTCGGCGCGCCGCTGACACGTGGCGTGTAAGCCAGCAGATCGAGCAGGTTCAGGCCGACGCGCACTTCACGCATGGCAATCCCGGTGTCTTGGCCGGTCATGGCCAGACGCGGCAAGTGCTGCATCAGACGATCGAGCAACTGCACGCCCAGATGCCGGTGTTCGGCAAGGTTGGCCGGCTCGGTCATGCGCACGATGTCTTTCCAGCTGAAGCGGGTCAGACGTTTGGCGGCCAGCTCGACGCCGAACGGGCGGGCGATCAGGGTCCAGATGAACGCGAACAACAGGCCCAGAGGGCCGGCCAGGTTGGAGTTCACAAAGGCGAAAAAGTCCGCGTCGTACGCGCCCTGAATGCTGATGAACGACGAGGTGTTGACCAGCGTCAGGAGCATGCCGAGGAAGAAGCGTGGCTGCACCGTCAGGGTGCCGACGCAGATGAACGGAACCGCAAACGCCAGTACCAGCATCGGGAAATCGTGCAGGTTCGGCAGAATCAGAAACAGATAGAGACTGGCGAACAGCACCGACATCCCGGTCCAGAAAAAGAACCGGTAGATCTGCGGTGCCGGGTCGTCCATCGGGGCGAAGAAACTGCACGCTACCGCCGCCAGAATCACCGCACTGCCACCGTCCGGCCAGCCGAGCAGAATCCACAGCACCGAAGCGACGATGATCGCCAGAACGGTCGAGGCCACCGAATACAGCATCATCCCGCGGTCGAGAAATGGCGTCAGCCGCCCGAGGCGCCAGTGCCGGTACACCGCGCGCCAGCTGTCCTGGCGCTCGCAGAGAATCGCGTCCTGCAAACTGCGGCAGTCCTGCCACAGATCGATGAATTCGCCGAGGCGATAAATCGCGTTGGAGAACAGCAATTGCTTGCGATCTTCCAGCGCCTCGCAGCTTGGCTGCAGGGCCTGGAGTTGATCCTTGAGCGCCTGCCACCGTTCGAGATCGGCGTCGTTATGGCCGAGCCATTGCTGGGTCGCGGTCAACAGCGGGGCAAACTTTTCCACCAGTTCCGGTGTGCGCCGTTCAAGCGCGTAGAGCGAGTCTTCCAGCGCGTCGATCACCGGCAACAGGTGGATCATCCGCCCGCGCAGCTCCTTGGTGTTGCGCACGGTTTGCGGTCGAGCGCCTTCGTGGGGCAACTGGCCGATCATCAATTCGAGGCTGTTGAAATTGGCGACCATGGCCATGCGCAGCGCGGCGATCTGTTCCGGCTGCACGTCGCGGCTGAGAAACTTCAGGCTGTAGGTGGTGGCGTCAGCGAACCACTTGCCCACCGCGTCGTTGAACACCGGCGCCAAGCGACGCGGCCAGAACATCGCGCCGACCACCGCCGCCACAGCGATGCCGAGAAAAATCTCTTCGGTGCGCGCTTCCGCCACGTCCCACACCGCCAGCGGGTTATCCACGGTCGGCAAGGCGATCAGCGGCAGGGTGTAGCCGGCCAGCATCAGCGCGTAGTTATTGGCGGTACGCAGGTGCAGCGACAGGAACAGCAAAATCCCCGTCCACAAGGCAATCACCACCACCAACACGTACGGACTCTGCACGAACATCGGCACGAACAGCACCGCCGCCGCCGCCCCGAGAAAGGTACCGATGGCGCGGTACAGCGCCTTGGAACTGGTCGGCCCGAGAAACGGGCTGGAGACGATATACACCGTGGCCATCGCCCAATACGGACGCGGCATTTGCATGAGCAAGGCGATGTACAGCGCGATCATCGACGCTGCAAAGGTACGGACCCCGTAGAACCAGTCCCGGGCCGGAGGAATGCCAGAGAAAAAACCGTTCAAGAATTGATCACCACAGGCGGATTGGCCGCCTCAAAAGCTCGCAGTACCCGAAGCGTAGCTTCCAGATCACTCTGGTCGATGCCTTCGAGCACTTCATGACGCAGACGCACCAGTTCGATCTCCACCGCTTGCACCAGTTCACGGCCGGTGTCGGTCAGGCTCAGGCACTTGGCCCGGCGATCCTGCGCATCTTCGGTGCGGCAGACATAGCCGGCGTGGCACAACTGATCGAGCAGGCGCACCAGCGACGGACTCTCCATCCCGGCCGCCTGTGCCACCTGCACCTGACGCACACCCTCGCCCAACCGCCCGATCATCAGCAACGGCACGGCGCAGGCTTCGGAGATGCCATAGTTGACCAGCGTGGTCTGGCAGATCTTCCGCCAATGCCTGGCGGCCACCACCATGGCACTGCTGATGTTCATCTGGAGAGCGTCGAGGGAATTCGCCACGGGAAAATGCATACTGTTAGTTTGCTAACTATCAATATCGCATTGGCAGGGAATTTCAGTCAAGTTTTGAAACAAATCTGCCCGCTGGTCGTGCGCACCGTAAACAGATGTGGCCGTTCGCAAAATAATGGTTATCCCTCCCGCCCCTTGCGCAACAACACATTCAACTGATCCACCACCTCCGCCCAATCCGCATCATCAAGAATCTCGCCGCGCAAAAAATCCGCCTGGCTTTTGCTCCAGAAAAACGCGTCTGCGAGGTGCAATTCGGGTTTGAGTGGTGAATGGGTGGCGATGAATTGCTCGATGCCGGTCGGGTCGCTGTCCAGTCCCAGTTGCTTGAACAGGGATGGGAGGCTGTGGGTGGGCTGCTCCATGGAGGACTCCTTAAAGAATGCGGTGGATGGGCGATTATTCGCGAGCAAGCCCGCTCCCACAGGGGATTGCGGTCAACCTGTGGGAGCGGGCTTGCTCGCGAAGGTGTCAGTGGCCACACCACAAAACCTAATGACTCAACTCCTGCACCTGCGCATGCGGCACCATTTTCAGAAACTCGGGCATGCTCATGTGCAGCAGGTAGTTGTGGTTGCCGGCTTCCAGGTAAATGTCTTTCTGCCGGGTCAGCAGCGGGTCGATGACCATGTCCAGGCCGTAGGAATCACCGAGCGGCGGCACCGCACCGCGTTCGCAGTCATCGAAGATATGCGCCAGGTTGCTCTCCCGGGTGATCTGCCATGCGCCGCGAATGCGCACTTTACTCAAGTCCAGATGCCGGCTGGCCGGCAGCACGGCCATCAGGTAATGCCCGTGATGGTCGTCGAGAATGACCGACTTGGCCACGCGTTCGGCGGGCACCCCGGAAACCCGTGCGGTTTCCAGACTGCTGGCCGAGTGGCGGTGGGCCACGATGTCATATTCGCAATGCGCCCGGTTCAGGCTGCTCTGCACTTTTTTTGCCATACGCATGCTGCACCTCGGTGTCCCGCTGAACGTTATGCCTGTTCTGCTGAGTCTAGTTCGGCCAGTTGCTGATGAAGGGAAATCCGCTCATTGGACACATCCGCTTATTGATCAAAATTCATCCGGCGCCAGGCTCAACTAGACTTAAGGAAACACCCCCATGACTCTCCCGGAGGGTCACGTGAACAGCCGATGTTGCACGTTTTTCCTGATACTGCTGACCAGCGGCTCAGCCCTCGCGGCTGACATCCCGCTGACGGCGGTCAATCCGCTCGGCCTGTGGCTGATCACCCTTGGCATTGCCTTTCTGATTGCCGAAGCCGCGCTGCCCAACTACGGGGTGATCGGCCTGGGCGGAATCATCATGTTCGTCATCGGCGCGCTGATTCTGAGCAATGCCGATTTGCCGGTACCGATGATTATCGGCCTCGGCCTGCTCAGCGCTCTGCTGCTGATCGCATTGATCGTCCGCGCCTTGAAAACCCGCCCGCGCCACGCCGTCAGCGGCGATGCCGGGCTGGTCGGCAGCGTGACGGCGGTGACCACCGTGCAAGCGGAAAACGCCTATAACGGCTGGGTGCAATTGCAGGGTGAACACTGGCAAGTGCACAGCACGACACCGCTGCACGCCGGGCAATCGGTGCGCGTGGTCGGGCGTAAAGGCTTACTGCTGAAAGTCGCCGCGACTGACGCGGTGCGACACGGAGAGTGATCATGGGTCTGCAAATCGGTTTCGTTGCACTGCTGCTGTTGGTGATCGCCCTCGCCGGGTCGACCTTCCGCATCCTGCGTGAATACGAGCGCGGCGTGGTGTTCCAGCTCGGACGCTTCTGGCAGGTCAAGGGCCCGGGGCTGATCCTGCTGATTCCGGTGGTGCAGCAAATGGTCAGGGTCGACCTGCGCACCGTGGTCCTCGACGTGCCGCCACAGGATGTGATCACCCGCGACAACGTCTCGGTGAAGGTCAATGCGGTGCTGTACTTCCGCGTGCTCGACCCGCAGAAGGCGATCATTCAGGTCGAAGACTTTCTCTCGGCCACCAGCCAACTGGCGCAGACCACCCTGCGCGCGGTGCTCGGCAAACATGAGCTGGATGAACTGCTGGCCGAACGCGAGCAGTTGAACATCGACATCCAGCAGGTGCTCGACGCCCAGACCGACGCCTGGGGCATCAAGGTCGCCAACGTCGAGATCAAGCACGTCGACCTCAACGAATCGATGGTGCGTGCGATTGCCAAACAGGCCGAAGCCGAACGCGAACGCCGGGCCAAGGTGATCCACGCCGAAGGCGAACTGCAGGCCTCGGAAAAACTCATGCAAGCCGCCGAAATGCTCGGCCGCCAGCCCGGTGCCATGCAATTGCGTTACATGCAGACGCTGAGTTCGATTGCCGGTGACAAGAGCTCGACGATTGTCTTTCCGTTGCCGATCGAGTTGCTCAAGGGGATGGCGGATCTGTCGGGAAAAACCTGACAGCAAAAGATCGCAGCAACTCAAGATTCACAAAGGCATCCTGGGCACACTGCCGAACCCGCTCGCGCAACCACGGCGAAGCCTCGCGGCGCTTGTCTTCGCCATCGGCGACAAAGCGTTGTAACGGCTGCTTGGCGTGCTGCACCGTCGCCGCCAACACCTGCTGCCGCTGCTCGGCATTCAAGCGGAAAAAATTCGCCAATCGGCCGGCCATGGCCTCGGGCAATTCGCTGTAGTTCACCAGCAGTCCATCACCCTCACGGCAGTGCAGATAAGCCGACGCCAGCAAGCGACCAAGCCGTCGTGCGATGAAGTCTTCACTGCCGGTAAACGGCAAACCATCGTCGAGCACACAGTTCCCAAGCATCCCCGGCACCATGTGCATCCCCGGACGGCGCACGTGCGACACGGCGATTTCCAGCGGATCGCGGTACACGAACAACCATGGCGTATCGGGAAAGCATGCCTGCAACAGCGGCCACTCGCCGATGTTCCAGGCGTCGAGCTTGATCACCAGTCGCTGCTCGACACCGCGTCGACGTTGACCGTAGGCCGAGAGCAATCCACGGATCGCTGCACGCCGCTCGACTTCGGGCAGCTCACCTCGCAAAAGCGCATCAAGCGGCGGTGGCTCCGAGACCACAATATGGTCATCGAGCCGCGCGAGCATCTGGCTGATCAACGTCGAACCGCAACGCGAGGCGTGCAGGATAAAGGCACTCGGCGCCAACCCCTGGCTTTGCGCTTGCCACTCGGTCAGCACCGACAGCGATGTCTGCCGGCGAAAAGCCTGATTGAACGGTAACCGCAGCGCCTCTTCGACGGCGTCACGAAAAAAAGGCTGATGCAGTGGCGTTTCACCAAACCAGCACCAGTCGACTTGCCACTGCCCCGCCAGCGGCCAGATCCGGATCGGCAACCAACCGTGCAGATTCAGCCGCTCCATTGTTCGTTCCATTGCCGACGACCGCTGCGCATCGCGGCGCGCAGTTCTTCGCGGGAGAATGGCAAGCCGTGTTCGGCGGCCAGCTCCAGAGTGCGCTCGATGAACGACTCAGGCTCCGCCATGTGCTGCAGAGTCGCCGCCAACGCTGCGTCACCTGCAACCAGTCGCTGGAATTGCTGTAACGCCGAATCGGCCGGTTGCGTTGCAGGAGTGTCGCGCAAACCTTCGGCGATCTTCCGCTTGAGCCAGGCCCCGGGCCGGCAGTCGAGCACCAGATGAATCCGCGCGCAGGTATCGAAATTATCAACCCGATGCGCACGAGCAAGATCGAGAAACCAGCACTCCCCCGCCGCCATCGGCACCCGTTGACCATCGAGCCAGAAATCCACTGCAGGTGGGCTGAGCAACGGAATATGCAGGCGCAGATCGGTATCCGGCCCTTCCAGGTCGTAATCACGATGCTCGTGAATTCGCCCGCCCGGCCCCAGTCGCAACAAGCGCGCACAGACGATATCCAGCGTCAGATCGCGCAGCCCCAACCGCCAGCGTTCATCGCACAGCCAAGGCGTGCGCTGCAGCGTTTCGCCGCGCCCGGGCGATAACTCGGTCAGCGCATCGGCGGCGGAAATCAGTGCCACACCGCTCCAGTCGCCCGTGAAGTAATCCGTGTTGAAGTGGCCGTGCCATGCATCTTCGGCAATCGCCTGCAGCGCCTGCAACAGCAGCGGCAAGTCCACCGCCACCGGCAGACGTGAACAGGCCGGGCGGCTCATGCCTTGGGCAACACCGCGCATTCGCCAAGCCAGGTCAGCAGCCGATCCAGACAGGCCTCCACAGTCTGCACGCCGGTGTCGAGCACCAGCGAGGGCTGCGCGGGCGGCTCGTACGGTGCCGAAACCCCGGTGAAACCGGCCATTTCGCCACGCCGTGCGCGGGCGTAATGCCCCTTCGGATCACGCTGCTCGCACACCGCCAACGACGCGCTGCACCAGACCTCGCGATAGTCCGCAGCCAAACGCCGAGCGAACACTTCGCGCAGCTCCAGCAACGGCGCGATCATCGCCAGAATCACGATCTGCCCGTTCTCCACCAGCAGCGCTGCCAGCTCGCTGGCACGGCGAATGTTCTCCAGGCGATCGGCGTCGCTGAACCCCAGATCGCGGTTGAGCCCGACCCGCAAGCCGTCGCCATCGAGCACCACGCTGTGCAATCCACGGGCGAATAGCTCGGCGTGCAACGCCTGAGCCAGCGTCGATTTGCCCGCCGCCGGCAGGCCAGTCAACAAAATCGCCGCACCGCGATGGCCGTTGCGGGCTTCGCGTTGCGAGCGGCTGACGCTGGCGACAGGCGCCAGCAGATTATCGGGCAGCGGCATGCGCCACCACAGGCACCGAGATATCCCCCGACGCCCACGCGGACTCGCGGTTGGCCAACGCCGTGGCGATCGACTGCACTTCGGTGGACTGCACCTGATCCGGCAGCGGGTCGAGACCAGCGCTGGCGAAGATCTGTCCATAGGCGTTGCGCAGATCGGCATACGACAAGTCACGGCGCAGGTCGGCTTGCAGGTTGTTCAGCTCGCCCTGAATCAGTTCAAGTTCACCGATACCGGCGGCCTGATGCCGATTGCGCAATTGGCCAACGATCTGCCCGTCGATGTCCGACAGTTGCTGATTGGTCTTGAACTGCCGCAGCGCCTCCTGATAGTTGGCGTTCGCCACATACAGCTGCGCCAGCACCGCGATCGACATCGCCTGACGCCGGGCGGTGGCGACTTCCTCACCCGCCTTGGCGACGTCGATGGCCGCCGGAGCGGAAATCACGTTGAACAGGTTCCAGGTGACTTTCACGCCGTAGTCGGCCCAACCCTGTTCGACGAGGAACGAGTTGCTGTCGTAATGCCCGCCGGCGGAAAACTCCAGACCCGGCAGCAGGCGCAACATCGCCTTGCGGGTTTCGGCGGCGCTGATGCGGCTCTGATAATCCTGCTCGCGCAGTTCCGGACGGCTGGTCAGGGCTTCCTGCTCGAGTTTGGCCATGGCGACCTTGAGTTCGGGAATCTGATAACCGTCATCGGTCGCCAGCGTCAGGTTGGTGCCCAGCGGCAGGTTGATCAGCGTTGCCAATTCGGTTTTCGCCAGCGACAGGGCGCGGCGCTGTTCTTCCAGTTGCCGCGTGGCTTCGATCAGCGAGCGCTGGTAACCGAGTGCCTGCACCGGGTCGCCGATGCGCTGATCGCTCAGGCTCTGGCTGTCACGCCGGGCGGTGTCGACGCGGGCCATCAGGCTGTCGATCTGCTTGAGCAACCGTTCGGCAGCCATCGCGCGCCAATAGGCTGAGCGCACGTCCTGAACGATGGTGTTGATCACCTTGCGCCGGCGTTCCTGCACGATCAGGCGCTGGTCGCCCTGCTGCTTGGCGCTGATGTAGCTGACGCCGAAGTCGAGGACGTTCCAGACCATGGTCAGGTCGGCGACATCGCGGTCGCGGTCCTGCGAGGTCGAGGGTTCCAGAGACTGAGTGCCGGTGCGCACGCTCTGGCTGCTGGAGGCGTTGACGTTGTTGCGCCCGACGTAACCGGCGTCCAGCGCCATGCGCGGCAGCATGTCGAAACTGGCGAGGTCGAGCTGCCGCTTGGCCAGCGCTTCCTCCATGATCTTCAAACGGCCTTCGAGGTTGTATTTCACCGCGCGGGCCATGGCCTGATGCAGGGTCAGCGGGCCACGCAGCGGCTCCTGATCCTTGTACATGCTCTGCAGGTCGGTTCTGGCCCGCTGCTCACTGACGCTGCGTTCGATCGGCTCACTGGTCACTGCACATCCGCTGATCGCCAGCGCCAGCAGGCTGGCGCCGAACAACTTCTGACTTTTCTTCATCCCTGGATCGCCCCTAGGTGCCGCACCGTGTTGAGTAGTTGTGTGTTCAGGCCTGCATTTCGCTGATGCCGACCTGGCGCAATGCCGCTGCCAGGTCGTCGACCCGGTGCTGATCGCTGTCCTTGAGTTGTTGCAATTGCTGCCCGAGGGTCGGCGCGCCAAATACCCCGCGCAGCCCTTGGGAAATGTCACCGGCCTTGAGCGAGTGACTGTCGAAGGCGTTCAGCGCCTCCCGCTCGGCGCCGTCGTTCTGGTGGAACAGGCTCGACAGCGTACTGCTGGCGAAGACTCCGCCATCACCGCCACCGAAACCGAGGAAGCCGTGCCCGCTGCCGTCACCGCTTCCGTCGCTGCTGCTGAATACCTGGGCGATGAAGCTCGGGCTCAGAGCACCGTGATTGATGAAAATGTCCCCCAGCGGCCGGATGCCGTCGCCCAGTACACGCTGCTCGAACAGCGGCGGGAAGGTCAGCGGCGAGCCGAGATTGCCGGTCGGTGGCGTAAATACGAACGGTTGCAACGGCACGTCCGGGGCCGGCGGCGGTGCGACCGGATCGCTGCTGCGGGACAGCGGATCGGGAATCACCCCATTGGTCGGCGTAGTCGGCACCGTTGGCGGAATAACCGGCGGCACGGTATTGATCGCGTAGTTATTGGAGCTGCTGACACCGCTGCCGCTGTTGCCGGACAGGTCACTGACCCCGGCGCTGTTGACGCTGATCGCATTACTGGCGCTGTTGATGTTGGCGCCCGGGGTCAGCGTCGCGGTCCAGGTCTTGCCGCCGTCGTTGCTGCTCAGGTTCGACAGGGTGCCGTTGCCGACATTGATGTCACTGAGATCAAACCCGGTCACCGCCTCATTGAAGCTGATGGTCACCTGCGAGGTCTGGCCCACACCCAGATTCGGATTGGCAACCACCACCGTGGCGGTCGGCCGTTCGCTGTCGAGGGCGTAGTTGTTCGACACCGCCACCGTGCTGCCGGCGTTGCCCGCCAGGTCGCTGACGTTGCTGGTGTCCAGCGCAATGAAATTGCTCGGGTCGGTGACATTCGCGGTCGGGGTGAACGTCGCGGTCCAGGTCTTGCCGCCATCGCTGCTGGTCAGATTGCTCAGGTCGCCGTTGGTCACGCTCAGGTCGGACAGGTCGAAATTGCTCACCGCCTCGCTGAAGGTGAAGGTCACCGTGGTGGTCTGGCCGATGCCCAGATGCGGATTGGCGACCACGATGTCCACCGTCGGCCGGGTTGCATCGAGGATGTAGTTGTTGGAGATGGCGATACTCGCCCCAGCATTGCCGGCCAGATCCTGAACACCGGCGGTGTCGATCAGAATCAGGTTGGTCGCGTCATTGACGCCGGCTGTCGGGGTGAAAGTCGCCGTCCAGGTCACGCCACCGTCGCTGCTGGTCAGGTTCGACAGCGCACCGTTGGCAACGCTGATGTCCGACAGGTCAAACCCGCTCACCGCCTCGCTGAAGGTGATGGTCACTGTGGTGGTTTCACCGATGCCCAGACGGTTGTCGGCAACCACGATGGTAGCGGTCGGCAGCGCGGTGTCGATGGCGAAGTTGTTGGAATCGGTGGTACCGATGCCGCTGTTGCCCGACAGGTTGGCCACCCCGGCATTGTTCAGGGTGATCAGGTTGGTGGCGTCGGTGACATTGGCTGTCGGCGTGAAGGCGGCCGTCCAGGTGATACCGCCGTCGCTGCTGCTGACATTGCTCAACGTGCCGTTGGCGATGGTCAGGTCGCTGTTGTCAAAACCGCTGACCGCTTCGCTGAAGGTGATGGTCACCAGCGAGGTTTCCCCGGCCCTGAGCGACGTGTCGGCAACCACGATGGTGGCGGTCGGCACCTGAGTCTGGATCTGATAGTTGGCCGAACTGGTGGTGCCGGTGCCGGTGTTTCCGGCCAGGTCGGTGATGCCGGTGTTGTTCAGGACAATCAGGTTGGTGAGGTCGGTGATACCGATGTTCGGCGTGAACGTGGCCGTCCAGGTAATGCCGCCGTCGCTAGACGAAACATTGCTCAGGGTGCCGTTGGCGACGCTCAGATCGGAGTTGTCGAATCCGGTCACGGCCTCACTGAAGGTGATGGTCACCTGCGCGGTTTCACCGGGACGCAGATCGCTGTCGGTCATGACAATGGTCGCCGTCGGACGCTGACTGTCGACCGCATAGTTGTTGGAATCGGTGGTACCGCTGCCGACGTTGCCCGCCAGATCGGCGATGCCGGTGTTGTCCAGGGTGATCAGGTTGGTGGTGTCGGTGATCCCCGCCGCCGGCGTGAACGTCGCCGTCCAGGTGAGGCCGCCGTCGCTGCTGCTCACCGCACTCAGCGTGCCGTTGGCGATGGTCAGGTCGGCGTTGGTGAAACCGGTCACCGCTTCGCTGAAGGTGATGGTCACCAGACTGCTCTGGCCGACGCCGAGCGCGGTGTCAGCCACCACGATGGTGGCGGTCGGGCGCTGAGTGTCGATCGAGTAATTGTTGGAATCGGTGGTGCCGCTGCCGGCATTGCCCGACAGGTTCTGTACGCCGGCGTTGTCCAGGGTGATCAGGTTGGTGGCGTCGGTGATGTTGCTGGTCGGCGTGAAGGTCGCTGTCCAGGTGATGCCACCGTCGCTGCTGCTGACTGCCGACAATGTGCCGTTGGCTATCGTCAGGTCGGCATTGCTGAAACCGGTCACCGCTTCGCTGAAGGTGATGGTCACCAGTGAGGACTCGCCGATCTTCAGACTGGAGTCCGCCACGATGATGGTCGCGGTCGGCACCACGGTGTCGATGGTGTAGTTGTTGGAGTTGGTCGTGCCGCTGCCGGCGTTGCCCGCCAGGTCGGCGATACCGGTATTGGCCAGCGTGATCAGGTTGCTTGCGTCGTTGATGCCCACGTTCGGCGTGAATGTTGCCGTCCAGGTGATGCCGCCATCGCTGCTACTCACCGCCGTCAACGTGCCATTGGCGATGGTCAGGTCGGCGTTGGTGAAACCGCTCACCGCTTCGCTGAACGTGATGGTCACCAACGAGGTTTCGCCGGCCGTAAGGTTGCTGTCGGCGACCACGATGGTTGCGGTCGGGCGCTGGGTGTCAATGGCGTAGTTGTTGGAGTCGGTGGTGCCGCTACCGGCGTTGCCCGCCAGGTCGGCAATGCCGGTGTTGTCCAGGGTAATCAGGTTGGTGGTATCGGTGACGCTGGCGCTCGGAGTGAACGTCGCGGTCCAGGTGATGCCGCCGTCGCTGCTGCTGACTGCGCTCAGCGTGCCGTTGGCAATGGTCAGGTCGGCGTTGGTGAAACCGGACACCGCTTCGCTGAAAGTAATGGTCACCAGCGAGGTTTCGCCGATTTTCAGAGCGTTGTCAGCCACCACGATGGTCGCGGTCGGGCGCACGGTGTCGATGGCGTAATTGTTGGAGTCGGTGGTGCCGCTGCCGGCGTTGCCGTTCAGGTCAGCGATGCCGGTATTGTTCAGCGTGATCAGATTGGTCGCATCAGTGATGCTGGCAGTCGGCGTGAAGGTCGCCGTCCAGGTGATGCCGCCATCGCTGCTGCTGAGCGCCGACAACGTGCCGTTGGCAATGGTCAGGTCGGCATTGGTGAAGCCGGTCACGGCTTCGCTGAAGGTGATGGTCACCAGCGAGGTTTCGCCGATCCGCAGGTTGTTGTCGGCCACCACGATGGTCGCGGTCGGCCGCGCAGTGTCGATGGCGTAGTTGTTGGAATTGGTGGTGCCGCTGCCGGCATTGCCGGCCAGATCGACGACCCCGGTGTTGTCCAGGGTGACCAGGTTGGTGGTGTCGGTGATGTTGGTGGTCGGGGTGAGCGTGGCGGTCCAGGTGATGCCGCCGTCGCTGCTGCTCAGACCGCTCAGGGTGCCGTTGGCCACCGTCAGGTCGGCGGTGGTGAAGCCGCTGACCGCTTCGCTGAAGGTGATGGTCACCAGCGAGGTTTCACCCGCTGCCAGATTGCTGTCGGCCACGACAATGGTCGCGGTTGGCCGCACGGTATCGATCACGTAGTTGGCCGAATCAGTCGTGCCGCTGCCGGCGTTGCCGGCGAGGTCGGCGATACCAGTGTTGTCCAGAGTGATCAGGTTGGTGGTATCGGTGATGCTGGCGGTCGGGGTGAACGTTCCGGTCCAGGTGATTCCACCGTCACTGCTGCTGACTGCTGACAGTGTGCCATTCGCGATGGTCAGGTCGGCGTTGGTGAAACCGGTGACCGCTTCGCTGAAGGTAAAGGTCACCAGCGACGTGTCGCCGATCTTCAACGCCGTGTCGGCCATCACGATGGTCACGGTCGGCCGCACGGTGTCGATCGCATAGTTGACGGAACTGGTCGTGCCGACGCCCGCCACGCCGTCGCTGATCGCATTGACCCCGGTGTTATCGAGGGTGATCAGGTTGGTGGCGTCGGTGATGTTGTTGGTCGGAGTGAAGGTCGCGGTCCAGGTCAGGCCACCGTCGCTGCTGCTGACCGCTGTCAGCGTACCGTTGGCAATGGTCAGGTCGGCGTTGGTGAAACCGGTGACCGCGCGGCTGAAGGTGATGGTCACCAGCGAGGTTTCGCCGATTTTCAACGCCGTGTCCGACATCACGATGGTTGCGGTGGGTGGTTCCACATAAGCGGTATTGAGTGTGCCGCCATTGTTGTAGATCGCCGCGAAGGCCAACGGTACAGAGCCCGTCACGCCGCCGCCCAGTTCTGCGCCGCCGGCGCCGCTGCCGGCCGCGTTGCCGCTGATGGCGCTGAAGTTGGCGGCGGTGATCAGTACCGTGCCGCCCTGGTTCCAGATCGCACCGACACCCCGTCCGCCGTCGCCGCCGTTCAGGTTGTTGCTGCCCTGGCCGCTACCACCGCCGCCACCGCCGCCCGCACCGAGGTTGTTGCTGATGACCGAGGTGCCGACAATTTTCAGGGTGCCGGTGGAGGCGTTGTAAATGCCGCCGGCCGCATTGCCGCCGACGCCGCCCACCTTGTCCCAGCCGGAGCCGCCACCGCCGCCGCCAATCGAAATGGTGCCGTTGTTCGCGGTGCCGCCATTGCCGCCGTTGCTGTAATAGGACACGCCCACGCCGCCGGCACCGCCGACGGTGGAGCCGCCGCGGCCGCCCATGTGCGTGGCGTCGTAGCCACCGCCGTAGCCACCGACGCCACCACTGCCGGCCTGGCCGCCCAACGTCCCGGTGCCCGGCCCGGCCGTACCGCCATGGCCGCCGCCCTGACCACCGAGGCCGCCGCCACCGCCACCGCCGCCGCCGTAGTTGGCTCCCGTGACCCCCCCACCACCGCCACCACCGGCCGCCGCGTTACCGGTGACCGAAACGTTGTTCAAGGTCAGGACGCCGGCGTTGAAAATCCCCCCGCCCATGGCCCCGGTTGCGCCATAGCCGCCATTTCCGCCATTGCCCGAGACCAATCCGCGAGTAATGACCAGACCATCGAGTGTCACCGTGCTGCTGGAGGTGATTTCCACCACCCGCGTCCGGTACTGGCCATCGAGGGTGACGTCCGCCACCCCGTCGTTGTTCAGGTCGCCATCAACGGTGATGTTCTTGTTGATCAGCAATTCCGAGGTGAGCTGCACCGTCATGCCGCTGCTGAAGGTCACGATGTCGCCGTTCTGCGCCGACGCCAGCGCTGCGCGCAGCGAGCCGACCCCGGTGTTCGCATTGTTGGTGGCAGTCCAGGTGGCGAGGCCCCACTGGTACTCGCTCATCGACAGGGTCGACAGCACGTTGGCGCTCTCGATCCTGCCCGTGGCGATTTCCAGATCCCAGTCGCCGCCCACCCCGGTGCGGTTGTTCGAGGCGGCCACATCGCGGCCGGTCAATTGTGCCAGCGAGTCGACGAAACTCAGGCCGCGGTCACCTTCGGCGGTGTAGCAGCCGTAAATGAGAATGTCGCCGCCGACGTTCATGTCCTTGCCGATTTCCGCCAGCACCGCACTGCGTTGCGCGACGTTGTCCGCCGACAGATAGCTGTTGCCGAGCCACAGGTCACCGGCGTTGCCGTGAGCGATGATCTGCACCGAGCTGACACCCGAATGCTGGTCGAGGTAATCAGCGATCTGCTGCAAGCCGTCCTTGCTGGCATCGAGCTTGACCACCTGCGCGCCGGGAGCAACGCCTTTGAGCAGGCTGTCGGCATCCTTGACCCGGGCATCGACGAACACCACGCTCTGGCCCGGTACGGCGACAGGGCTGGCAGCCGGCGTGGCATCGGCCTGGCCGTGGGTGTCCTTGCTGACCGACGGATGATCGGCCGTGGGCGCCTTCGCTGCATCGGCAGTGGGGTGGCTGTCGGGCTGGG
Source organism: Pseudomonas fluorescens (assembly GCF_004683905.1). NCBI lineage: Bacteria > Pseudomonadati > Pseudomonadota > Gammaproteobacteria > Pseudomonadales > Pseudomonadaceae > Pseudomonas > Pseudomonas fluorescens. The sequence continues at coordinate 185,713 of NZ_CP038438.1, read as the reverse complement.
CCGCAGCGGTATCGGCCACGGTGGCCGCGACAGCGCCGTCGAACAGCATGCGCGGTTCCAGCGACATGATCAGCGGCGCAGCCAGCGTCCGTTGGCCTTCGGTTACCCGCGACTTTTGCTTGCTCCACCACATGTTGCTCACCCGGACTCGAACAGTTGTAAACGCATCAATGAAAAACGCCGCGATCAACTGATCGCGGCGTCGGACTTCATACGAATCACATTGGCAGCGCTGGCTGAGCCATCGAGCCAAAAGGACAGATCGGCGTATTGCTTGAACAGGTCCGGCGGCAGAATCGTGCGTCGGGACTGCAGGGCGACCTTGGGTTTGACCTTGTGCAGGCCGGCCACACCCAGGGCCTGGTCGAACTCCGGCGCGTCATAGGCCAGGTGTTCGAAATCGTGCTCGAACCAGGGTTCGCCAATGAAGTCGTAGACCAGCCGCAGCACCCGCTCCGGGGCCTGGGTCAACAAGTCGTAATCGACGATCAGCAGCGAATCGGCGTGCTCGCCGTAATAGGCTTCTTTGAGCGCTGCCCAGGCAAAACCAACCAGACGATTGCGCTGGGCCAGGGTTTCGCAGCGGCTGTAGACCGTGTTGCGTTCGACAGCATCGCCGAACAGCTTGGTGTTTTCATAAGGATTGGCGCGGTACAACCGTTCCAGGCTGTCCATCACCCAGGCGACGTTGCGCACGCAGGCAATGACTTTGGCTTTAGGGAACAGATCGCTGATCGCCGGCAGGCGCGAACTCCACTGCCGGTTGGTGTCGAACACCACCGGTTTGTCAGCCTTGTCGGCATAGTAGGAATCGAACAGCCCGCGCAGCAGGCGCCGGCGCATTTCGGTGTCGATCACCGCGCCGAATTCGCTGCCGGCGCCGCACTGTTCAAGGACACCGGAGAAGAGTGCGCCGACCGGACTGGTCATGCCGGCATGAAAGCGCGGGTTCTGCAGAAGAATCGCAGAAAGCAGGGTAGAGCCTGAGCGCGGCAAGCCGGAGATAAAGTGGAACTGCTGCAATCCCTTCACCCTACTTTGTAAGTCCTTTTGTCCGACGAGCGTAGTCCAACAATACCCTTTCGACTAGTAGTGTTTTGATATCAAAACAGAGCAAAACGGACTATGAAGATCTGTTTTTATCGCCAAAGAAAAGGTGAACCGTTTAAGTCATTGCATCGCTGTCCCGTTATCGGTGGTCAACGAAAAAAGTCGCGCATTCGCGCCGCCGGCATGGGTCTGATCACGCAACTGCCAGTTCTTCGGCAAGGGTCGGAACGGATCGGGCACGTCCACATCCAGATCACCGATCAACCAGACGCGAGCACTGCCCTTGGGCAGGTCGTCGAGTCGATCCAGATAGACCTCCTCAGACACCAGGGTGCCGAAACCGTAGTGATTCGGGCGCGTCGAACGACCATCGGCGGCGGGCGGGGTAAACAGGCGCACCTGAGCGTCAGTGCGGTTGTAGTAGACGTAACTGAGATACCAGAGCATGTCGCTGGTGACGATCCGGTCACCGCTGACGAAATGCCGGTTGATGTAATCGACCATGACATTGAACTGATCGTGCGGGTCGACCGTGGCGTTGGTGTTTACGCCCACCAGCTCAACCCCGACCCATGACACCAGAACCGCCACTGCCAGCACACGAGCGCGGCGGTACAACCGGTCGATGGCCAGCGCCGCCAGCATCGGCAATCCCAGCGCATAGGCTGTCAGGTAACGCTCGATGAACACCGGACTGATGAAGGACACCGCGAACACCAGCAACAACGGCACACCGGTGTAAAGCGCCAGCAAAACGCTGCCATGGTTCACGCTGCGGTCGCGGGCCACGGCCACGCCCGCCAGCGCCAGCAGAGCCAGCGGTACGCCGCAGAACAGCAGCAATGGCAGATGCTCGCCCTCGTCCTGGATCAACCAGAGCCAGATCATCGACGGCAGCGAGGACAGGGTCACTGGATCTTCCCAGCCCACATCGCCACCGACCTTGAGTTCTTCCATGTGTTGCGTCAGATCAAGCAGGTTCGGCAACCACGGCAGGTAGAGCACAACGATGGCCAGATTGGCCAGCCACCAGTCCTTGCGCTGGATATGCCGCAGGCGATAGCCAGGCAGCAGGCGAATCAGCCCCAGATACAGCCAATGGCTCAGCGCCGCCAGCACGGCGAAGTAGTGGGTATACAACGCGGCGCTCATCAGCAATGCATAGATCAGCAGATACCGGTGGCGCTGCGGACGCCTGACCCAACAAATCAGCGCCAGTGTGGAACCGATCAGGAGCAGGCCGAGCAGCGAGTACATGCGCACTTCCTGGCTGTAGCGCACCGCCGTCGGCAGCAACGCCAGCAGCACCCCGGCAATGATTGCGGCGCGACGAGTGGCCAGGCGATCGACCAGGCACACACCCAGCCCGACCGTGGCGATGCCGGCCAGCGCGCTGAGGCTGCGGATCGACAGAATCGTGTCGCCGAACAACCCGATCCAGCCGTGCAGCAGCATGAAATACAACGGCGGATGCACGTCGAACGCCGCGTGCTCCCAGATACCACTCAGCGAATAGTTCGCCAGCAACAGGCTTGAGCCTTCGTCGCCCCAGATCGCGGCGGCGTTCAGGTCATAAAAACGCACCACCGTCGCCAACAACAGAATCGGTATCAGCCACTGCCGGCGAGCCCAGCGCCATAAACGCCGGACACCGGCATTCGGTGCGGCAAACGGGTCCTGGGTATCCCCCAGCGGAGTCTCGCGACGCGCTTCCATCAACCTTCCCTTACAGATTTACCGAGTAAAAACCAGCGCCATTCATTGCGCACACTGTAGGCCAGAGTCGAAGTCGACGCGCGGCCACGACGACGTCCGGCAAGTCCGCCGATCCGGGTCTACGCTACCGCTTGGCGTGACCTGCCCGCGCAAACGCAAGGCGTCAGCACAGCATCTGTGCCTGTCCTGCAACCAAGGCTAACGCGCGGCGCGCCGACCACATAACAGAAGGATGAGGAACCATGGAAGTCTTTATGGGTACGATTCAACCGTTCGCCTTCAACTTCGCCCCCAGTGGCTGGGCCTTGTGCAACGGACAAATCCTGAGCATCTCGCAATACCAGGCATTGTTCGCTTTGCTGGGCACCTTCTACGGCGGCAACGGCACGACCAATTTTCAGTTGCCTGACCTGCAAGGTCGCGTACCCGTGGCACAGGGTAACGGACAGGGGCTTACGCCGCGTGTCATCGGTCAGGTGTATGGCACGGAAAACGTCACGGCCACGATCGCCAACATGCCTAACCACACCCACGCGATGACCGGCCTTTCTGCCAACACCGCCCTGCAACTGGCTGTGCCTGCAAGCAATCCGGCGACCGTGCCGACCGCCACCAACTCGTACATCGGCGCGTCCGGCGGCGGCCCTGGCTCGGCGAACATCTATTCCGATGCCCAAGGTGCCACGCCGGTTCCCATCAAAGGCCTGACCACGACTGTCACCGGGGACATTTCCTCCACGGGCGGCAGTCAGCCGTTGCCCATCGTCAACCCCTCTCTGGTCGTCAACTTCAGCATTGCCCTGAACGGGCTGTTCCCTTCGCGCAACTGAACCACTGTCGGGGGCCTCGGGCCCCCGACCGTTTTTCTCTTCACTGGAGTCAGACCATGTTGCAAACGGTTAAGATCCAACACGTCCAGGCATTGCTGGGCCAGCAACACACGCTGCACCTGCCGGATGGCACGGCGCTGCCGATCCACATCGAGTACCTCGACGAAGTCCCCGCCGCGAAGACGCGCTACAGCGAGCGCATGCCGTTCTGCCTCGAATTCAACAGTCTGGTGCCGACCGGGTTCGTCGACGGCCTGTGCGCACTGGAACTGCCGGAACTGGGGCGAGTGGAGGATATTTTCGTGTCACGAGTGCCAGCAATGGGGCGGGATCCGCAACTGGGTTATTTCTGTATTTCCTTCAACTGAAATCCCGCCTCATTGCGGATACCACACCAGCCGCTCCGCCGCCGGATTACGCTCCTCCACCGCAAATCCCAACGCCAGGTAGTGTTGCCGCGCGTGGGGGTTGTTGGCCCAGACCACCGTTGCCACCGGGCAACGGACCTGCTGCGCAGCCTTTTGCACGCCTTGCAACACCGCGCGGCCGTAACCCTTGCCCCGCGCCTGGGGGATGAAGGCGATGTATAACACGCGGATTTCATTGGGGCCGAAGTCGGTGCTCAGTGCACCGATGGCCGTGCCGAGTTTTTCCACGACGTAGTGCATGGCGTTGGGATGGTTTTCACCCACGCCCTGTTCCTGCACCTGGAATTGCTGGGCGATCACTTGCTGCACCACTTCCTGCTCGCCGTCGATCCATTGCAGATCCGGGCGCGCCGACTGATAGAGGTGGTGCAAAAACGGCTCGTCGGTGGCCCGCGCAGGTCGCACCACCAATCCGTCTGCCGTCACATCTGCGTTGCTCGCCATGTTCACGCTCCCTAGAAACCGCTTTCCCTGACCCCCAGCGCCGCCAGCCGGCGCCAGGCCACGCCGAGTACCGACTCGCCCCTGCCCTGCAACACCACCACACCGCGCAACGGCTGAACCGGGGCTGGTGGCTGATCCAGCGTTGTCAATCGCGCGCCATATTGCGCCTGTACAGGCTCGGCTCGTTGCTGTTGATCACGGCGCACGGCAATCGGCCCGTGATGATCGGAGGTCAGCGCCTCCTGATCGACATAGGCCACGCCATTGGTATCGATTTCATCCAGTTTTACGCTGATCGCCGGATGCATCGGATCATCGGCGATGAACCGCCCGGTTGCACCCGGTTTGACCCGCCACAACTCGGCCTCGGCGATATAGCCGCGCAGGCGCAAACCATCCTCGACCACCCGCGCCAGCGCATCCTTGCTCGACAGCCAGCGCCCCGGCGTCAGATTCGGCAGCAGATCACGCACAGTGCCGGCATGGGGCGCGCGCAACAGCAGGCGCTCGCGTCGAGCGCTCAGACCACGATATTGCGCCACGGCTTCGGCGAGGCGTTGCTCGATGATACTGGCGTCGGCAGCGGTTTCGCTGCGACCGGCCTGTCGGCGCATCAGCAATTGCTGGATCTGGATTTCCCGACGGACGATGGCCTGTTGCGAATCGAGGTCCGGCGACTCCAGTTCGATCAGCACATCGCCCTGAGCGACTTTCTGGCCATCCGCGACCTTGACTGATTTGACCCGCGCCGCCACCGGCGCATGCAACGCACTGGCCCGGCCGCTCTCAAGCATCGTCGGCAGTTCCACCGCGCTGCGCCACGGCACAATCAGCACCAGCAGCAGACCAAGCACAGCCAGGCTGCTGAGCAGCACACGCGCACCGTGGGCCTGTTCGCGGCGGCTCCACCACTGGCGCCACTCATTCATGATTGGCAGGAAGATGAACCAGACCAGTTCCACCAGCATGAGGAAAATCCCCAACACCTTGAAGAACAGGTGATAGACCGCCAGCGCGATCCCGAAAAACAACGCCGCGCGCCACAACCACGAGCCATACCCCCAGATCAGCAAACGCCGTTGCATCTTCGGCGACCAAGGCTCCGGCGCCGGAGCGCCATAGCCGAACAAAAATTCGCGTAACCGCCAGCGACACAGGGCAAAGGCTCGCCCCTGAAGATTGTCGACCTCCCACAGATCACTGAGCAGAAAATAGCCATCAAAACGCATGAACGGGTTGAGGTTGACCACCAGCGTAGTGATCCACGTGGCGCTGGCGAGCATGAACGCTGCCGTGCGCCCGGGGCCATCGGGCAACAGCGACCAGGCCAGCAGCGCGATGCACGCCAGCAGCAGTTCCGCGAGCACCCCACCGGCACCGATCAGCAGCCGCGCACGCCGATCGTTGACCCGCCAGGCATCGCTGACATCGGTGTAAAACATCGGCAGCAAGACCATGAACGCCACGCCCATGCTCTGCACCCGACACCCGGCACGCTTGGCCATGAATGCATGGCCGAACTCGTGGCACAGCTTGGCAAAGAACAACGCAACGCCGAACGCCAATGCGCCGCCAAGGCTGAACAGGTGCGGGAAAGTACCGACAAAGCGCTGCCAGTCCCGCGACACCAGAAACACTCCCAGACCCAGCGTCAGCGGCAAACCGTAGCGCAACACCCGCGGGCCGAAGCGCTCCAGCCAGGGCCAGGCGCGGTTGAGAAAGGCGTCCGGGCGCCACAGCGGAATACGGAAAAACAGGTATTGATGCAGCAGGATTTTCCACAGGCTCTGGCGTTGCGCGAGGGCCTTGAGCGAGTAACTGACACGCTGCTGATCGTCGAGGGCGCTGATCAGATCATGCCCCCGCAGAAATGTCAGCAGTTGCTCCAGCTCGACAACGTCCAGCGGCAAGCCCGGTTCGCGGTTGGCGGCGCGCAGCACCTGTTCGGCATCGCCCAGCGACCAATGGCGCAGCAGACGCATCGCCGCTGTGCCGAGTTTGAAATAGCGACCGCGCACCGGATCGGCCAGGGTCCAGCGCGGTGAACCGTCCAGTGCCGGCGCCGCGGGCGACAGTTGCAGGTCGGCACGCAGGCTCGGCAGATTCATTTACAGGCCCACGCTCTGGCGCAGACCGGCCAGAGGGCGGCGCAGCAGGTACAAGGCCAGCGGGGCGCGATCACCGAAAATTTTTGCCGTGCCGCGCAGGCCGATACGCGGTGGCGCATCAGCAAAATTGGCATCCAGTCGATAAGCCAGTTGCCCGCCCGCCGTCGGTTGCGCCTCGTAAGCCGAGCGCTCCAGCGTGGCGAGGTGGCGCTGCAACGGATCGCTGTCGAGAAACAGCGCAACTTCGGCACCCGGCGCCAGCGCAATCGCGTCGCCCACCGCCAGCTCGATGCGCAGTTCGGCCTGATTCGGGTCGGCGATTTCCATCAACCGCTCGCCGGTCTGCACCGGTCTGCCGGTCAGGCGCTCGGCATCGGCGAACACTGCAATGCCGTCACGCTCCGCGCGCACTTCGCTGCGCGCCAGCAACTCGCGGGCGTAATCGCGCTCGGCGCGTTTTTGCTCGGCACGGGCGGCGAGCAAATCGACCCTGGCACTGGATTCGGCATCGGCAAATGAACGTTGCGAGTTGGATTTCAGTTCCGCTTCCGCCACGCCCAAGGCACGCTCGGCCACATCGGCCTGGGCCTTGAGGGTGGTGCTTTCAAACCGCAGCAACAGGTCGCCGGTTTTCACCGGTTGATTGGGCTTGACCAGAAACTCGGCGATCACCCCGTCCAGCGGCGCCGCGACCACGCGCCCGCCCTGCGGCACCACCTCCGCCGGAGCCAATACCGACTGGCGCACCGGGATCAGCAACCCGAGCAACAGCAACGCCACCAACGCCACCTGACGCTTGCGCGTCCAGCGCAGGCGCCACGGTTTGCGCGGCTGCAGCGCCAGCCAGGCGTGACTGTAGGTGTCGCCCAGTTGCGACAGCAGCACTTGTTCGGAAGGATTCCACGGCACATCGCGGGCCAGCCACAGACCGCCGAACACCTCGCCCTGGCGGTCGATCAGCGGCAGCCAGAACACCTGCGCCGCCGACAGCGAGCGCCAGTCGGCCTGAATCGACTCGGCAAGCAGTTGCGGGGTAATCACCCGCGCCTGCTTCAGCACATCCTGCTGGAACAACTGCGCCACGGCTTGCTCGACAAACGCCACGAACGGCGCATTCGGCTCCACCGCGCTGACGCCGGTCACCGCCTGTACCTTGCCGGCGATCAGCAGCGCTGCATGACGAAAGCCGAACAACGACTGGCCGTCATTGACCAGACTGTAGGCCAGTTGCGAGGCATCGCGGGCGGCGCGGGTCTGGCGTTCGAGGTCAAGGAACCGCGCGAACACCTGCTCGGCAGCGCCGGCTACCGGGGCGTTCATTTAAGCTCCGCAAAGTGCGCCGTGCCGCTCATGCCGGCGAGCAAGCCCTTGGCTTCGGGAAGTGTGGCGACCAGCAACAGTGTCTGGCTGCCTTCGTCGATGCGCGCACCGAGGCGTTTGACCGTCGCATCGAGCGGCTGGCCGGTTTCGTCGGGGACAAAGCTGAAGGTCTGGCCGGGTTTAAGCCTGGCCATCCAGCGCGACGGCACCAACAAGTGGATCTCCAGGGTGCGGTTGTCCACCACGTCCAGCAGCGGCGCGCCGGCCGCCACGCTTTCGAAACGCTGGACCTTGCGCTCGACCACTTGCCCGTCGAATGGCGCGACCACGCTGCAGCGTTTGACCTGAATCTGATAAACCTGAGATTGCGCCTGGGTTTCGCTGACCTTGGCCTCGGCCCGCGCCACTTCGAAACGCCCGACGGAATTGAGCGCGGCCAACTGCCGGTTGTGCGCCAACTCCTCACCGGCACCGCGATTGGCCGCCTGCGCAGCATTGAGCTGAGCCTGATACGCCGAGCAGTCGAAGCGCGCCAGCACATCGCCTTTCTTGAACGACTCGCCCTCGCTGAACGGCAACTCGACAATCCGCCCCGACAGCTCGCTGGCCAGCACCGCCTGATCCCGCGCCCGCAACACCCCCCGCGCCTCACTGCTCGCCGTGGTTGCCGCAGGCGCTGCGTTATCCAGCAGCGGATCGTCTGGCCCGGGCGTTTGCGCCTGAACTGCACACGTGACAAAGGTCAATCCGATAACCCAACCGCGCAAACGCTGCATAACCGCTACTCCCTGACGGATGAGCGGAGTCTACGACAGCGGGGATTAGCGTCAAGCGAAAGGCCATCACTGTGCCGTTACGCTTGCTGTAATCCGACCGAAGCGCTATGGTCAACCCATCGAAAATATGACTTTGATGGAATATTCCATAACACTCATATTAGTGCCCATGAATTGGGATATCGAATACACCGACGAGTTCGGCAACTGGTGGGAAGAACTGACTGAGAGCGAGCAGAGTTCTGTGGCGGCAAGCGTCAAACTGCTTGGGCAATTCGGCCCAGGCCTGCGTTTTCCGCATAGCAGTGCAATCAATGGCGCGCGGCATGGTCATTTACGGGAATTGCGCGTCCAGCATGGCGGGCGACCGTATCGCGTGCTCTATGCGTTTGATCCAAGACGCTGCGCGTTGCTTTTGATCGGTGGAGATAAAACCGGTCAGGACCGCTGGTATGAACTCAACGTCCCGCTCGCCGATCGACTGTACGATGAGCATCTCGAAACATTGCGCAAAGAGGGTTGCAACAATGGCTAAGAAATTCGCCGACCTCGAAGCACGCATGACACCCGAAGCACGGGCGCTTGCCGATTCGATCTACGAACAACACATCAAGGAAATGCCGCTTAACGAACTGCGACAAGCCAAGGCCTTGAGCCAGGCCACGCTGGCTGAAATGCTGCACGTCAACCAAGCGGCCATCTCGAAAATGGAGCGCCGTACCGATATGTACATCAGCACGCTGCGCAACTATATCCGGGCAATGGGTGGCGAACTTGAAATCATCGCGACCTTTCCCGACGGGCAAATCAAAATCGAAAATTTCGCAGGCTGAACAGCCATAACCCGCTTCAACCTGTGAATCTTCCACTGTGCAATAGCCGTATAGTGGCCAATCGAATTCGCCGATTTGCTCCCTCAGGCGCAATCTCAGCGCCGCGCCACCTCCCCCACCGGATACACCGCCTCCCATCCCCCACCCAGCGCCTTGTACAACCCGACCATCGCCAGCGACACCCCGGTCGAGCTCTCCACCCACTGCTCCTGAGTCGCCAGCAACGCGCCTTGAACGGTGAGGACGTTGACGAAATCGACCACGCCTTCGACGTACTGCTGTTGTGCGGTGCGCAGGGCGATCTGGTTCTGCCGCACGGCTTCGGCGAGGCTGTCGCGGCGACGCTGGCTGGCGTTGTAGGCGGTCAACTGGTCGTCGATTTCATGCCAGGCGCGCAGCACGGTCTGCTGGTAGGCGATGGCCGCTTCCTGTTGCTGGGCCTCGCGCAGTTGCAACATGCCGCGCAGGCGTCCGCCGTCGAACAGCGGCAGGCTGAATTGCGGGCCGATACCGAACGCGCGCGAGCCCCAGGAGCCGAAGTCGCTCAGTTGCATCGCTTGCGAGCCGAGGTTGCCGGACAGGGTGATGCGCGGATAAAAATCGCCCTTGGCCACGCCGATGTTGGCGGTGGCGGCATGCAGGCGCGCCTCGGCCTGCCGGATGTCCGGCCGGCGTTCGGCCAGCTGCGACGGCAGGCCGATGGCGACTTGCAGCGGTGACTGCGGCACCGCGCCGTCTGTGGATAACTCCTTGGCCAGGGCCTGCGGCGGTTCGCCCATCAGCAGGCTGATCGCGTTGATCAATTGCGACTGACGCTGCTCGAGGGCCGGCAGGCGCGATTCGATGGCGGAAACCTGCGCGGCGGCTTCGGCGACGTCCAGATCGGTTGCCACACCATCGCTCAGGCGCAGCTGCGACAGTTTGAGGCTGTGCCGGGCGACGTCGAGGTTCTGCTCGGTGACCGCGCGAGTGTTCTGCACACCGCGCAGCTGGATGTAGTTCTGCGCGGTGTCGGCGAGCACCGCCAGAAGCACACCGCGACGGTCGTTTTCGGCGACTTCGAGGTTGGCATCGGCGGCTTCGGTTTCACGGCGCACGCGGCCCCAGAAATCCAGTTCCCAGGACGCGGAGAAACCGGCGTCCCACAGGTTGAAGGCGGAATCGCCGTTGTGCCCGGACGGGTCATTCAGGCCTTCGCCACTGTTGCGTTTACGCGCGTAGCTGCCGGTAGCGGCGGTGTTCGGGTAGCGATCCGCGGTGATCACTTGTCGCGCGGCACGGCTTTGTTGCAAGCGGCTGCTGGCCAGTTGCAGATCGAGGTTGCTGTTCATCGCCCGCTGGGTCAGGGCTGAGAGTTGCGGGTCGTGGAAAACCTCCCACCAGCGTTCGTTCAGCGGTTCGCTGACGGCTTGGCTGGGGGCGGATTTGGCGGGTTTGGCCCAGTCGGCGATCTTTGTGGCTTCGGGCTTGCGGAAGTCCGGGCCGACGGTGCAGGCGCTGAGGCCAATAGCGAGCAATGCACCGAGGGTGAGTTGCTGCCACTGGCCTCTTCGCGAGCAAGCCCGCTCCCACATTGGGTAATGCGTTCCCCCGGTGGGAGCGGGCTTGCTCGCGAAGGCGTCAGTTCTATCAAAACTGTTCATCGCTGCGTCACCTCACGTTCCGCCGACGCCGAACGGCGAGTATCGATACTCGCCTCCACCGACATGCCCACACGCAAACGCTCGGCCAACGGCTGACCCGGCTCAAGCACGATTTTCACCGGAATCCGTTGTACAACCTTGGTGAAATTACCGGTGGCGTTGTCCGGCTTCACAGCGGCGAATGTCACGCCCGTCGCCGGGGCGATGCTTTCGACGCGACCGCTCAAGGCCTCGCCACCAAGGCTGTCGACGCGCACCTGCACGTGCTGGCCCGGCTGCACGTCCGTCAGTTGGGTTTCTTGAAAATTGGCGACTACATACGCCTGCTGCAACGGCACCACCGCCAGCAGCTTGCTGCCCGGCGTGACATAAGCGCCGACGCGCACAGCACGCTCGCCGATCATGCCGTCCTGCGGCGCGGTGATCCGGGTGTAGGACAACTCGAAACTGGCGATTTCCAGCGCCGCTTGCGCGTGCTTCAGATTGCCCTCGGCGGCATCGCGCTGCGCCGTGAGAATCTCGACCTGCTTGCGTTCAGCCGCGAGCTTCGCGCTGGCGGTATCGAGCCGAGCGGTTGCCTGATCAATACGCGTGCGGGCCTGTTGCGCGTTCTGCACCGTGCCGGCACCTACACCGGCGAGGTGGTTGTAGCGATTGAGTTCCTGCTGGGCGAAGGCCATTTCTGCCTTGGCCGAAACCACCGAGGCCTGCGCCTGAGCAATCACCGAGGTCTGCCGCTCCAGCGTCGCCTTGGCGTTTTGCAGCTGAGCGCGGGCGACCAAAGTTTGCGCATCGGCCGCTTCAGCGGCGGCGCGCAAATCGCGATCATCGATCAGCGCCAGCAACTGCCCGGCCTTGACCTGCTGGTTGTCTTCCACCAGCACTTCCTTGATGAATCCGGCCACGCGCGGCACCACCAGGGTGAAGTCGGCGGAAACAAACGCATCGTTGGTGTTTTGCTGGGTGCGCTTGCCGAACAGTCCCGGCACCGCCAGGTACAGCAACACGCCGACCGCCAGTGCGGCCGCCACGGCCACCGCGAGTTTTTGCTTTGCTTGAGTCGTCATAAAAACCTTCGGTATCAGTGAAGCAATCAGGTCGGCGCACGGGGCGGAAAGATCCGCGTCGGCAGCCAGAAAATCAGCAGGATCAGCGCCACCGCGACGCCGGCCATGCACACATAGAGATCAGAGGAAGTCAGCACCACGGCCTGTTCATGCAGGCGATGGGCGAGCCCCGGGTCGCTGCGATCGGCCAGCGGTGAGTTGCCGAGGTTGTCGATCAACATGGTCGAGTGGAAATGCAGGCGCGCGGTGGTCAGCGCCTCAATGACTCCGGTGGCGATCACCGCCGCCAGGCCTTTCACCGTGTTGAACCATGCGGAGGCGAACGGCCCGTCCTGCGGCTGGATGCTGCCGGTCGAGAGCATCAACAGCGGCAGCACCGACATTGGCTGACCGAAAATCTGCAGCCATTGCAGGACGTAGAAATTGTCGCGGATCCACTCCGAAGTCAGCAGCGAGCCGCCCAGGCAGGACAGGGTCAACATGCTCAAACCGATGCCGAGCACCCAGCGGCAATCGACCCAACGCAAGTTGCACAGCGCCGCCACTAGCGGCAGCGCGATCAACTGCGGCAACGCGGCGATCAGCATGATCGGCGCGGTCTGCACCGGGCGATAACCCTGGACCTGCGCCAGGTAGCTCGACGGAATCAGCACCACCGCCTGCAACACCACCAGCACCCCGGCCAGGGTCATCAGCGCGAACGACAAGTTGCGGATGCCGAGCATCTGCAACTTGAAAAACGGAATCGGCTGCGACCATTCATTGATCAGAAACGCCACCAGCAACAGCGAACCGGCGCCGAGCAAACCGCAGATCAGGCTCGACTCGAACCAGTCCAGCCGATTGCCCTGGAGCAAGCCGATCACCAGCATGCAGATCGCCGGGAAGCCCAGCAGCAGGCCCTTCCAGTTGAAGGTCTTGAGGCGCTCCAGGCGCAGCGGATCCTGCGGAATCCCCCAGGCCACCATCGCCATGGCGATCAGGCACGGCACGATGATTTGCCAGAACGTCCATTGCCAGCCGACATACTCACTCCACAGCCCGGCCAGCGGCGTGCCGAGTCCTGGGCCGAACGTCGCCGTCAACGCATAACCGGCCAAACCATAGAGCTTGAAGTTGGCCGGCAGAAAACGCAGGGCGACGGTCATCAGCATCGGCGGCAACGCGCCGCCGGCCAGACCTTGCAGGGTGCGCATCAGCAGCAGGCTTTCGTAATTCGGGGCGAATGGGCACAGCACGCCGAGCAGCGTAAAGACGCTGATCGCGCAGAGGGTAAAACGACGCAGTGAGAAGGTCACCGAGCACCAAGGGGCGAATGCCATCGCGGCGACCGAGGTCGCGGCGTAGCAGGACACCAGCCAGGTGCCTTCGTCATAACCGATGTTCAGCGCGCCCCGAATGTCGGCCAGTGCGACTTTGGTCACCATTTCGTTGAGGCCCGAGACCAGCACCGCCAGCAGCACACCAACCAGGCCGGCGATGATTCGCGCCCCGAACACCGGTGGCGCAGCCGCCGTCGCCGGACTGGCCGCAGCAATGGGCGCCGGAACCGACAGGGATGTCATGGATACACACTCCGGAAGGAAAAATACCGGAGCATTTTAGTAAGGCTTACTGCTGACGAAAATTGACTTATTGGCAGGTTATAAGTGCGCTCAGTGCAGCAATGAATATCCAATGTGGGAGCGGGCTTGCTCGCGAAAGCGGTGGGTCATTCACCCTATGCATTGCCTGACACGACGCCTTCGGGAGCAAGCCCCCCTCCCACATTGATTCGGTGTCAGGGCTGCGCGGCCAGCCACGTCTCGTCACAACACGCCTTGAGCGTTTCACGCAGCCAGCGGTGCGCCGGGTCCTTGTCGAAGCGCGGGTGCCAGGCCTGGGTCAGCATCAGCGTCGGCAACGGTATCGGCAGATTGAACGAACGCAGTTTCAGGCCCAGTCGGCGCACGCTGAGCAACGCTTCCTTGGGCACCGGCAGGATCAGGTCGGAATCGGGCAAGGCAAACATCGCCGCGTGGAAACTCGGAGCGATCACCGCCACCCGCCGCTCCAGACCCAGGGCGTTCAACGCGGTGTCGATGGGGCCGCGAGCAATGCCACGGCGCGACATGCTGATATGCGAGTAGCCGGCATAGCGCTCGGCGGTGACTTCGCCGTCGAGCAACGGATGATCCTCACGCACCAGACCGACGAAATGCGTGGAGAACAGGTTCTGCACTTTGACTTCCGGGGTTACCGGACGGGTGTTGCTGACACTCAGATCAATCCGACCTTCGCGCAGCGCTTCGTCGTCGCCATCGCCCTCGGGGACGAAGCGCAACTCGCAGTGTGGCGCCTGCTGGTCGAGGGTATCGAACAGCTTGCCGCCATATACGCCAATGAAAAAGTCGTTGGCGCGAATGCTGAAGCGCCGGCGCAGGGTGCCCAGATCCACGCTGTCGGCGGAGCGAAACAGCAGCGCCGCTTGCTCGACGACATCGCGCACCTGCTCGCGCAATTCGAGGGCTTTGGGGGTTGGCACCAGGCCGCGACCGGCGCGTACCAGGATCGGATCGCCGATCGCCTCGCGGATCCGCGTCAGAGTGCGGCTCATGGCGGCGGGGCTGAGGTTCATCCGCCGCGCGGCGCCGACCACACTGCCCTCGTCGAGCAAGGCGTCGAGGGCGACCAGAAGGTTCATGTCCGGGAGTTGCATGCTGAGCACTCTTGGCTGATCTGGATTGATCTGGGTGCAATGCTAGCAAACATCCTTCAAATTTGACGGCGGCTGAAAGGAAGCCTTCGCGAGCAAGCCCGCTCCCACAGGGGAACGCATTTCAAAATGTGGGAGCGGGCTTGCTCGCGAAGGCGCCGGTCCTGCCAACACAAATCTCAGCGCTGCATGCCCCAACGCTTCACCGTCACCCGCTCCAGCGTATCGAACACCAGATTCTCCACCAACAACCCGATCAGAATCACCACCGCCAACCCGGCGAACACCTTGTCGGTGTACAGCTCATTGCGGTTCTGGAAGATGTACCAACCCAACCCGCCCTTGCCACTGGTAGCGCCGAACACCAGTTCGGCGGCGATCAGCGTGCGCCAGGCAAACGCCCAGCCGATTTTCAGCCCGGCGAGGATCGACGGCAGCGCAGCCGGAATCAGGATGAACAGCACAAAACGCATGCCCTTCAGCCCATAGTTGCGCCCGGCCATGCGCTGGGTTTCCGAGACCCCGAGAAAGCCTGCGTAAGTGTTCAGCGCCAGCGCCCACAACACCGAATGCACCAGCACGAAAATCAGGCTGTTCTGCCCCAGCCCGAACCAGAGCAACGCCAGTGGCAGCAAGGCAATCGCTGGCAGCGGGTTGAACATCGAGGTCAGGGTGCTCAGCAGATCCCGGCCAAACTGGGTCGACACCGCCAGCGTGGTCAGGGCGAACGCCAGCACGATGCCGATCAGGTAACCCTTGATCAGCACCACCAGCGATATCCACACCTTGCCCAGCAACTCACCGCTGAGCAGGCCGTCGTACAGCGCGTGACTGGTCTGCAGAAAACCTGGCAGCAGCAGGTCGTTGTTCTGCACCCGGGCGATCACTTCCCAGAGAATCGCCAGCAGAATCAGGATCACACTCTTACGCAACCAGCCCTGTTGCCACAGGCGTTGGCCCAGCGGCAGTTCGCGCTCGAGCGGCACGCTGGTCAGTGGTTCAAGGACGGTTTCAAACTCTTGTCGTAGAGACGATGGCTGGCTCATCGGGCAATCCTCCAGAACGCTCAATAAGCGATACGAATGTCGTTGAAGTCATGGTCACGCTCGGTTTCCGGCGACTGGCCCTCATCGAACAGCAAACGGTGAATGCGCCGCGCCGATTCCTGAAACGCCACGCCGCCGAGGCTTTGCAGATCGTATTGATGGCTGTGCACTTCAGCGCGCACCCGCCCCGGATGTGGCGACAGCAGCAGGATGCGATTGCCGACCACCAGCGCCTCTTCGATCGAGTGGGTGACGAACAGCAAGGTGAAGCGCACCTCTTCCCAGAGCAGCAGCAATTCTTCCTGCATCTTGCGCCGGGTCAGGGCGTCCAGCGCGGCGAACGGCTCGTCCATCAGAAGGATTTTCGGCTGCATCGCCAGCGCGCGGGCAATCGCCACCCGTGCCTTCATGCCGCCGGACAAAGTGTGGGGATAGGCGTCGGCGAATGCCGCCAGTCCGACTTTTTCCAGGTAGTGCAGTGCACGTTCTTCGGCGTCTTTTTTGTTCAAGGTTCGCGAGGCCAGCAGCGGAAACATCACGTTCTGTTTCACGGTTTTCCACGGCGGCAGTTGATCGAACTCCTGGAACACCACGATCCGGTCCGGACCGGGTCCATCGACCCGCTGACCTTGCAGGCGAATCTCGCCTTCGCTCGGCGCAATGAAACCGGCGGCCGCCTTGAGCAAAGTCGACTTGCCGCAGCCGGACGGGC
This sequence comes from Pseudomonas fluorescens, assembly GCF_004683905.1. Taxonomy (NCBI): domain Bacteria; kingdom Pseudomonadati; phylum Pseudomonadota; class Gammaproteobacteria; order Pseudomonadales; family Pseudomonadaceae; genus Pseudomonas; species Pseudomonas fluorescens. The sequence continues at coordinate 169,045 of NZ_CP038438.1, read as the reverse complement.
CGAGCAGCACAAAGCGGTCCGCCGGATCGATTTCGAAGCTGACCTGATGAGTGGCGCGTACCACCCGTTGCGGGGTGCGGTATTCGAGGCTGACGTTATCCACCGCCAGCAGCGCTTGCGTACTGGCGACCGGGTTGCTGGCCGCGTGGCCTTGCAAAGGGGCATTCATCTCGATCAGCTCCCTTGCAGCGGTTTGGCGTCCTGGAAGAAGTAGTCCTTCCACGATTCCGGTTTGTTTTTGATCGCACCGACGCGATAGAGGAATTCAGCCAGTGGATAAGTATTTTTCGGCGTGACGCTGAATTCGAATTGCGGGTTGTCGATGATTTTCAGCAACTCGGCGCGGTCGATCCTGGCCTTGGTCACGCGAATATACGTGTCCGCCGCCGCGCCCTTATCGTTCTGCGCAAATTGCGCGGCTTCGGTCAGCGCCTCGACGAAGGCTTTGTAGGTTTTCGGATTGTCGTTGCGGAATTTCTCGGTGGCGAACAGCACCGTCGGCGAGTTCGGGCCGAGGATGTCGTAGGAGTTGAGCACCACGTGCACGTTCGGGTTCTGCAGCGCCTGATCCTGGAACGGTGGGTTGGAGAAGTGCCCGGTCAGTTCGGTGCCGCCGGCGATCAACGCAGCGGTCGCATCCGGGTGCGGGACGGCGATGGTGTACTTGTCGAGGCGATTGAATTCCTTGTCCCCCCACTGCTTGGCCGCCGCGTATTGGAGGAAGCGCGACTGCACCGAAACGCCCACCGCCGGCACCGCAATGCGGTCCTTCTCGGTGAAGTCGGCAATGGTTTTGACCTTGGGATTGTTGCTGACCAGGTAGTACGGGAAGTTGCCGAGCGAGGCCACGGCCTTGACGTTCTGCTTGCCGTGGGTGCGATCCCAGATGGTCAGCAGCGGGCCGACGCCGGCACCGGCAATGTCGATGGAGCCGGACAGCAGCGCATCGTTGACCGCGGCGCCGCCCGAGAGCTGCGTCCAGTCGACCTTGATGTCGAGGCCTTCCTGCTTGCCGTACTTCTCGATCAGGCCCTGATCGCGCACCACGTTGAGCAATAAATAGACGATCCCGAACTGTTCGGCGATGCGGATTTCACCTTCGGCGTGGGCCACGGTCGGCGCCACCAGGCTGCCAGCGATCAGGCTAAAACCGAGGCCAATGGCCGCCGCCAGCGGTGCAAATGGAAGACGTTTGGACATGATCGAATCTCCTGCAAATCAGAAAGGCGCGTCGCCCTGAATGGTCGTGCGATACAGCTTGCGGCGCAGGTGCGCGGGGCAGCCGGCGGCGAGGTGGATCAGCGAACGGTTGTCCCAGAACACCATGTCGTGGGGCTGCCACTGATGGCGGTAGATGTTCTGCGGCAACACGCTGTGGGCGTAGAGCTCGGCGAGCAGTTGTTTGCTCTCGTCCTCCGGCAGACCGACGATGCGGGTGGTGAAGCCCTCGCTGACGAACAACGCCTTGCGGCCGTTTTCCGGGTGGGTGCGGACGATCGGATGCACCACTTCGGCGACCTGCGCCAGTTGCTCCGGGGTCAGGGTCGGACGCCAGTTGCCTTCGAATTTGGTTTCGCTGTAACGCGCGGTGTAGGAGTGTGCGGCGGAGCGCCCTTCTACGGCTTTACGCAGCGCTTCGGGCAGGTTGTCCCAGGCTTTGTGCATGTCGGCAAACAAGGTGTCGCCGCCCTCGGACGGCAACTCCTGGGCGTGCAGCATCGAGCCGAGACTCGGCAGCTCTTTATAGGAAAGGTCGGAGTGCCAGAACTTGCCGGCATCGCCGAGGCCGATGTTCTGGCCGTTCTCGACGATGTTGGAAACGATGAGGATTTCCGGGTGATTGGCCAGCAGGAACTGCTTGAGCACGTGGATCTGCAACACGCCGAAGCGGCGGCTGAAATCGATCTGCTGTTGCGGGGTGATGCGCTGGTCGCGGAACACCACGACGTGGTGATCCAGATGCGCACGATGAATGCGCGCGAAGTCCTGATCGGCGACCGGCCGGGTCAGATCCAGGCCGATGATCTCGGCACCGACGGCACCGCTGAACGGACGAATTTCAAAGGTTTGCGGCGCGGCAGTCGCGGCGCTTGGGGTGGCAGTAGCTGCGGACATCTTTCAATCTCCCACGCACGGCGCGCTCACAGGCGCGCACGTCGATCAGACACTCACGCTGAATTGCGTGTCGGTTCAGGTCGTGCGGCGCGCCGATTGGTCGGCAGGTACGCAGGTGGATGACTTTAAAGCTATAAGAACTGGAAATTAAATACCGTTAATGAATAACGATATGGCAGATGGTGAGGAATGGACTGGATGGTGAGTGACGATTTGTGTCACTTACTGACAGGGGTGTGGTGATTTTGCTGGCCCCTTCGCGAGCAAGCCCGCTCCCACATTTGATCTTCAGTGGACACAAGTTCTGTGTTCGACCGGGATCCACTGTGGGAGCGGGCTTGCTCGCGAAGGGGCCATGTGCCGCGCTGAAGACCTACCGCTCGTGCAACGCCTCGGCCCGCGCCCGGATGATCGGCTTGAGCAGATAGCTCAACACCGATTTCTTGCCGGTGATGATATCCACCGACGCCACCATCCCCGGGATGATCAGCAACGGCTTTTCATCAGTGCCCAGGTGGCTGCGCTCAGTGCGCACCTTGATGATGTAGTAGGTGGTTTTCTTGTCTTCGTCGGTGATGGTGTCGGCACCGATCTGCTCCAGTTTGGCTTTCAGCCCGCCATAAATGGTGTAGTCGTACGCGGTGAATTTGACGATCGCTTCCTGCCCCGGGTGCAGGAAGGCAATGTCCTGCGGACGGATCTTGGCTTCGACCAGCAAGGTGTCATCCAGCGGCACGATTTCCACCATGTCGCTGCCCGGCTGAATAACACCGCCGATGGTGTTGACCAGCAACTTGTTGACGATCCCGCGTACCGGCGAGGTGACCAGCGTCCGGCTGACCCGGTCTTCCAGGGCCTTGCCGGTGGCCTGGGCCTTGTTCAGGTCGGTGCGGGCTTCGTTGAGCTGGGTCAGCGCATCGCTGCGAAATTTGCCGCGAGTCTCGTCGATCTTGCGCTGGACTTCCTTGATGGCCGATTCGGCGCGCGGGATCGCCAGCGTGGTGGCGTCGAGCTGACCACGGGTTTCGACTTCGGCACGCTTGAGTCGCAGCACCTCGACCGGCGACACCGCGCCTTGCGCCACCAGCGGCTCGGACATGTTGATTTCCTGGCGCTGCAATCCCAGTTGCTGGCGATACTGCGCCTGCTTGGAGCTGAACTCGCGCAGCTCTTGCTGACGCTGGATCAACTGCTCCTGCAAACCGCCGATCTCGTCGTGCAGTTGCTGACGACGACTGATGTACAACGATTCTTCGCTTTTCGCCTGGCCCGGCACGGCTTTGAGCACGTCTTCCGGGAAATTCAGTGGACGGTCATCGACCTCGGCGCTCAGACGCTCGACGCGCAACAGCATCGACAGTCGATCAGCTTCGGTTTCGCCGACGTTGGAAGCAAACCGCGTGTCGTCCAGGCGAATCAGCGGTGCGCCGGCCTCGACGATCTGACCTTCCTTGACGAACATTTCCGAGACGATCCCGCCCTCAAGGTTCTGGATTTTCTGGATCTTCGACGACGGAATCGCCTTGCCGTCGCCCTTGGTCACTTCGTCGATCACGGCGAAGTTGGCCCACAGCAGCAGGAACAGGAAGAAGCCGATGATTGCCCAGATGGTCAGGCGCACGACGCGCGGGGCGTCCTCGATCAGCGCCTTGTTGACCTCCGGCAGCGGCTGGCCCTGCAGCGAGGCAGAACCCTTGAAGTAGCGACGGATCGACTCTTTGACACCCGACTTAAGCAACACTGATCTGCCCCTTCTTCAACGCTTCCATCACGGCGGCTTTCGGGCCATCGGCGAGAATCTGTCCACGGTCGACCACCAGCAGGCGGTCGACCAGCGACAGCAGCGAGGCCCGGTGCGTCACCAGCACCACGGTCTTGTTTTCAACGACGGCGGCCAGACGCTGCTTGAGGCGTTCTTCGCCGGTGTTGTCCATGGCGCTGGTCGGTTCGTCGAGCAGCAGGATCGGCGGGTTGAGCAGCAGCGCCCGCGCCAGAGCAACGTTCTGCCGTTGGCCACCGGACAGGTTCTGCCCGCGCTCGCCGACTTGCAGCTCATAACCCTGCGGATGCAGGCGGGCGAATTCGTGCACGCCGGCCAGTTCGGCGGCTTGCAGTACCAGCTCGTCTTCTACATAGCGCGCGCCAGAGACCAGGTTGTCACGCAGGGTACCGGCCAGCAGCTGGATATCCTGCGGCACGTAGCCGATGTTGTAGCGCAGCTCGCTGACGTCGATCTGGCGGATGTCGACGCCGTCCACCAGCAACGCGCCGTCGTCCGGTTGGTACAGGCCCACCAGCAGTTTCGCCAACGAACTCTTGCCCGAGCCGCTGCGGCCGATGATGCCGATCTTCTCGCCGGGACGGATCACCAGGTTGATGTTCTTCAGCGCCGGGTTCTGTTGCTCCGGGTAGGTGAAGTTCAACTGACGGCACTCGATCGCGCCCTGCAACACCTTGCGGCTCAGCGGACGCTCTTCGAAATTGCGCTCCTGCGGCAGCTCCATCATCTGGTCGACGGAAGTCATGGTTACCCGTGCCTGCTGGTAGCGGGTCAACAGACCGGACAGCGACGCCAGCGGGCTGAGCGCGCGGCCGCTGAGCATGTAGCAGGCAATCAGACCGCCCATGCTCAGGTTGCCGGCGATGATCTGGTACACGCCGAAGACGATCATGATCACCCCGGCCAGTTGCTGGATCAGCAGGGTGATGTTCATCGCCAGACCGGAGAGCATTTTCACTCGCAGCTCGAGGCGGCTGAGGGTGCCGATGGTCTGTTCCCACTGGTACTGGCGTTCGCTTTCGGCGTTGTTGACCTTGACCGCGTCGAGGCCGGCGAGGGTTTCGATCAGGCTCGACTGACGCTCGGCGCCCAGCGCCATAGTGCGTTCCATGGTTGCGACCAGCGGCTTCTGCAACGCGTAGCCGATCAACAGCGCAATCGGGAACGCCAGCACCGGAATCCACACCAGATGCCCGCCGAGAATCGCGATGACGATGAAGATCAGGATGGTGAACGGCAGGTCGATCAGACTGGTCAGGGTCAGCGAGGCGAGGAAGTCGCGCAGGCTCTGAAACTCATGGATGTTCTGCGCGAAGCTGCCGACCCGCGCCGGGCGGTACTTCATGGCCATGCCGACGATGCGCTCGAACAGCGTCGCGGAGATGATCAGGTCGGTTTTCTTGCCGGCCAGATCCAGGCACAGGCTGCGCAGGCTTTTGAGGATCAGGTCGAAAATGTAGGCACCGGTGATGCCCAGCGCCAGCACCCACAGGGTCGCTTCGGCCTGGTTCGGCACCACGCGGTCGTAGACGTTCATCACGAACAGCGGCGCGGCCATGGCGATGATGTTGATCAGGAAACTCGCGGCGATCGCATCCGCATACAACCAGCGCGAACGCTTGAGGGTGTCGCGAAACCACGAGCGCGCACGCGGGATCAGCGTGCCGTGATTAACGTCGAATTTGTGCTGCGGCTGGGCGAAAAACACTTTGCCGGTGTAGTCGTCGGCCAGCAGTTCGCGGCTGACCACCGATTCGCCGCCATCACTTTCGCTGAGCAGCACCCGTGCTTCGTTTTCGCCTTGCCAGCCGAGCAGGACAGCACTGCGGCCATCCTTGAGCAGCAACAACGCCGGCATGGCAATCGCCGGAATCTCTTCCAGCTTGCGTTGCAGCACCCGACCCTGCAGCCCGGCGCGAGCCGCTGCGCGGGGCAGCAACTCGACACTCAGGCGCTGCTTGGGCAACGGCAGGCCAGTGGTGAGCATCGCGGCACTGGCCGGCTTCTGGTGCAACATGCATAGAGCGAGCAAGCCATCCAGTAACGGATCGTCGTGCATCGCGCGCGGATCATGAATGAGTTGAACTCGACTGACTTCTGATTCCACGCTCGGCACTCTTGGCTAACAATTGAACAATGAAGGTTCTGCTCAATTCATACCCGGCAGTTGGACCTTCGGCTTCACATCGTTCTGCACGACGGATGCCAATGGTGCGACCACTCCCTGGCTCTTGAGCAACTCGCCCATGGTCGCCTTGATTCGATACTGAGTAAATAACTGAATGTTCTTGATCTCGGCCAAACGGCGCGAAGCGGTGAACAACTCGTTTTCGCTGTCGAGCAAATCGAGCAGGGTGCGCTCGCCGAGGCTGAACTGACGCTGGTAGGCGGTACGCACGGCGGTGCTGTGATCAACGTACTGCTGCGCGATCGGCACCTGCGCATTGGCGTTGTTCAGGGCGTTCCAGGCCAGGCCCAGTTCTTCGTTCAACTGACGCAGGGCGTTGTTGCGGATGTCCAGCGCCTGGTTCGACAGGTACGACTTGGATTCCAGATCGGCCTTGTTGCTGCCGCCCGAATACAGGTTGAAGCGCATGCGCAGCATCGCCTGCCACTCGTTGTTGTGGCCGTTCTGACCATCGAGATCGTTGTCGGCGGTGCGTCCCAGCTCGGCGTCGAAACGTGGGTAGAACGTCGACTTGGCGGTTTCGTACTGCTTCTCGGCAGCGGCGATATCGGACTCGGCCGAGCGCAGGATCGGGCTGTTTTCCAGCATCTGCGTACGGGCTTCATTGAGGTTGGCCGGCATCATCGCCATGAACGGCGCCGGGCGCTCCAACTGGTCAGGCATCTGGCCGACGGCACTGAGGAAGTTGGTCTCGGAGTCGGCGAGGTTGGTCTGTTCGGTGATCAGGTTGTTGCGGGCCTGAGCCATCCGCGCTTCAGCCTGATCAAGGTCAGCGCCGCTACCAACGCCGCGCTGGGTGCGTAGCTGGATCTGATCATAGATGCGCTGGTGGCTTTTGAGGTTTTCTTCGGCCAGACGCACGAATTCGCGGCGGGTCAGCACGTCCAGGTACACCTGGGCGACGGTCAGCGCGGTGCGCTCGGAAGTGCCGAGCAGCGAGTAGGCGCGGGAGTTGACGGTGGCTTGTTGACGCCCGACTTCGCTGGACGTGGCAAAACCGTCAAAAACCATTTGCGAGAGACGTAAACTTGACTCGCTGCGGTTCAAAGTTTCCCAGTGGTTGCCGCCACCGTTGGCGCGCGTGGTCACGCTGTCAGTGCCCTCACGGCCATAACCGCCCAGCAGATCTACCTTGGGCAGGTATCCACCTTTGGCTGCCTTTAACTGATAATCCGCGGCCAAACGACTGTTGACCCCCGCCTGGATTTCCGGATGGACATCCAGTGCCTGTTGCATGGCTTCTGGTAAGGATTGTGCTTGGACGAAAGAGGCGGCGAGGGCGAACGGTAGAGCCTTGAACAAGTGCAAACGCATGGTAAAGATTTCCCAGGACTTCTTGTCTTGAATCACAGCAAAACGTGCTGCTGCGTCGGATGATTGGCAACCGGAATGACCGTATGTCGGAAAGTTCAAAATAGGAACTGGATCACACGCTGAGGGACAGGTCGCCGCGGAAATATCAATGTGACATTAGTGGGGCGATTGTTTAGGATGGCACCCAGAAGGTCAATAGTTTGGCATAAAGTTAATAGCGAAAGAATCTAGCCAAATTATTGACGAAGAACAGCGTCAATCTTGATTCGCAAATTTTTAAAGTACGTCCAGACTGAATCGGCGCCGAAGCCATCAGGCTATGGAAGTCAACTGAACGTGACACCCGGAGAGTCTTCAATGAGCAGTGTTGTTGCCATCGTCAAAAGCATTGTCGGTCAGGTATTCGTGGTCTCCCCCGAGGGTGTACGCCGCGTGCTCGTTGAAGGCGATCGCCTGTTCGTCGGCGACCAGATCGATACCGGCCTCTCCGGCGCCGTGTCGCTGGAACTGGCGGATGGCCGCACCCTGGACCTGGGCCGTGAAACCCAGTGGAGCGCCAACGCGCCCGACTCCAGCACTGACCTGGCCGAAGCCACCGCGCAGGCCGCACCGTCCGTAGCCGAGCTGCAGCAGGCCATCGCCGCCGGTGCCGACCCGACCACCGCCCTTGAAGCCACCGCTGCCGGCGCTACCGCCGCAGGGACTGGCGGCGCGGCAGGCGGCGGCCACAGCTTCGTGATGCTCGATGCCACCGCTGGCCGCGTCGACCCGACCATCGGCTTCCCGACCGCGGGCATCAACGCCGGTGCACAAGCGGCACAGAACATCACCGGTGGCCAGACCACCGACACCACCACCAACGCCCTGCGTGAGTCGACTCTGAGCCTCAGCGCCACGCCGACCATCACCGAAGCCGGCGGCGTGCTGGTGTACACCGCGACCCTGACCCAGGCGCCGTTGACCGACCTGACCATCACCCTGTCCAACGGCTCGGTGATCGTGATTCCGGCCGGCTCCACCACCGGCACCGTCAACGTGCCGCTGGCACCGAACGACACCGTTTATAACGACCCGACCCAGATCAACGTGACCGTCACCGGCACCACCGGCGGCAACGGCATTACCGTGACCCCGCCGACCACCCCGGCGACGACTCAGGTCACCGACACCATCGACACCACCACCGTCACCCTGACCGCTGGCAACAGCGTCACCGAAGGCGGTCAGATCACCTATACCGCGACACTGACCAACCCGGCGCAGACACCGGTCACCGTCACCCTGTCCAACGGTTCGACCATCACCATCGAAGCCGGCCAGACCACTGGCACCGTCAACGTGCCAACCGCGCCGAATGACGTCTACAACAACGGCAGCACCGTCAGCACCACCATCACCGGTGCCACCGGCGGCAACTTCGAGAACCTGGTGCCGAATACGACGCCAGTCGTAACGAACATCGTCGATTCGCGCGACACCACCGGCCTGACCCTCACCGCCACCGGTACCGTGGTCGAAGGTGGCCAGATCACCTACACCGCGACCCTGACCAATCCGGCACAGACCCCGGTCACCGTCACCCTGTCCAACGGTTCGACCATCACCATCGAAGCCGGCCAGACCACTGGCACCGTCAACGTGCCGACCGCGCCGAACGACGTCTACAACAACGGCGGCACCGTCAGCACCACGATTACCGGCGCAACCGGCGGCAACTTCGAGAATCTGGTGCCAAACACCACCCCGGCGACCACCACCGTCACCGACTCCATCGACACCACCAACCTGTCGCTGAGTGCCACCGGCACCGTCGCTGAAGGCGGCTCGATCGTTTATACCGCCACCCTGACCAACCCGGCCGGCACCCCGGTGACCGTGACGTTGAGCAATGGCTCCGTCATCACCATCGAGGCTGGCAAAACCACCGGCACTGTGACCGTTCCGGCTCCAGCCGATGACGTCTACAAAGACGCCGGCAAAGTCGAAGTCAGCATCACCGGCACTACCGGCGGCAATTTCGAGAATCTGGTGCCGAGCACCGTTCCGGCGGTCACCGAAGTCACCGATACCATCGATACCTCGACCGTCAAACTGACTGCCGATACCTCAGTCGCTGAGGGCGGCATCGTCACTTACACCGCCACCGTCGGTGCACCTGTGACCGGTTCGCCAGTGACCGTGACCCTGACCAACGGTCAGACCATCACCATCGAAGTGGGCAAAACCACCGGCACCGTGACCACCACCGCGCCGAACGACGCGCTGACCGGCAACCCACCGCTGACCAACGCCATCACCAATGTCAGTGGCGGTAACTACGAGAACCTCGTCGCCGACAAAACCCCGGTTTCGACCACCGTTACCGACACCGTCGACACCACCAACCTGTCGTTGAACGCGACCGGTACCGTGGCTGAGGGCGGTTCGATCGTTTACACCGCGACGTTGACCAATGCTGCCGGCTCGCCGGTCACCGTGACCCTGAGCAACGGCGCCGTGATCACCATCGAAGCCGGTAAAACCACCGGCACCGTGACGGTTCCGGCGCCTGCGGATGACGTATACAAAGACGCCGGCAAAGTCGAAGTCACCATCAACGGTGCAACCGGCGGCAACTTCGAAAATCTGGTGCCAAGCACTGTCCCTGCGGTCACCGAAGTGACTGATACCATCGACACTTCGACGGTCAAACTGTCCGCTGACACCTCGGTCGCCGAGGGTGGCACCGTCACTTACACCGCGACCGTTGGTGCGCCTGTGACTGGCTCGCCGGTTGTCGTGACTCTGGCCAACGGTCAGTCCATCACCATCGAAGTGGGTAAAACCACTGGCACCGTGACCACCACCGCACCGAACGACGTGCTCAACGGCCAGGCGCCGCTGAGCAACTCGATCACTGGCGTGAGCGGTGGCAACTACGAAAATCTGGTCGCCGACAAGACGCCGGTCAGCACCACCGTGACTGATACCGTCGACACTACCAACCTCTCGCTGAGTGCCACTGGCTCCGTCGCTGAAGGCGGCTCGATCGTCTACACCGCGACCCTGACCAACCCGGCCGGCACCCCGGTGACCGTGACCCTGAGCAATGGCTCCGTCATCACCATCGAAGCCGGTAAAACCACCGGTACCGTGACCGTTCCGGCCCCAGCCGATGACGTCTATAAAGACGCCGGCAAAGTGGAAGTCAGCATCACCGGCACCACGGGTGGCAATTTCGAGAACCTTGTTCCGAGCACCGTTCCAGCTGTCACCGAAGTCACTGACACCATCGATACTTCGACCGTCAAACTGACCGCTGATACCTCGGTGGTCGAGGGCGGCACCGTCACCTACACCGCGACTGTCGGGGCCCCGGTAACCGGTTCGCCAGTGACCGTCACGTTGGCAAACGGCCAGACCATCACCATCGAAGTGGGTAAAACCACCGGCACCGTCACCACCACTGCGCCGAACGATGCATTGAACGGTCACGAGCCACTGAGCAACGCGATCACTGACGTGAGCGGCGGCAACTACGAGAATCTTGTAGCGGATAAAACCCCGGTTTCGACCAGCGTCACCGACACCGTCGACACCACCAACCTGTCGCTGACTGCGACCGGCACCGTGGCTGAAGGTGGCTCGATCGTCTACACCGCAACCCTGACCAATCCGGCCGGCACGCCGGTAACCGTGACCCTGAGCAATGGCTCCGTCATCACCATCGAAGCGGGTAAAACCACCGGCACCGTGACCGTTCCGGCGCCAGCCGATGACGTCTACAAAGACGCCGGCAAAGTGGAAGTCAGCATTACCGGAACAACCGGCGGCAATTTCGAGAACCTGGTGCCGAGCACCGTCCCTGCGGTCACTGAAGTGACTGACACCATCGACACCTCGACCGTCAAGCTGACCGCCGATACCTCGGTGGCTGAAGGTGGCACCGTCACCTATACCGCGACCGTTGGCGCGCCTGTCACCGGCTCGCCAGTGATCGTCACGTTGGCCAACGGTCAGACCATTACCATCGAAGTGGGCAAAACCACTGGCACCGTGACCACCACCGCACCGAACGATGCGTTGACCGGTCACGAGCCACTGACCAACGCGATCACTGACGTGAGCGGTGGCAACTACGAAAACCTGGTCGCTGACAAAACCCCGATTTCGACCAACGTCACCGACACCGTCGACACCACCAACCTGTCGCTGACTGCGACCGGCACCGTGGCGGAAGGCGGTTCGATCGTCTACACCGCAACCCTGACCAATCCGGCCGGTACTCCGGTGACCGTGACCTTGTCCAACGGCTCGGTGATCACTATCGAAGCCGGTAAAACTACCGGCACCGTGACCGTTCCAGCACCAGCCGATGACGTTTACAAAGACGCTGGCAAGGTTGAAGTCACGATCAAAGACGCCGCAGGCGGCAATTTCGAGAACCTGGTGCCGAGCACCGTTCCGGCTGTTACCGAAGTTACCGATACCATCGATACGTCGACGGTCAAACTCACCGCCGACACTTCGGTAGCTGAAGGCGGGACTGTCACTTACACCGCCACCGTCGGCGCACCGGTAACCGGCTCGCCGGTTGTTGTGACCTTGGCCAATGGTCAGAACATCACCATCGAAGTGGGCAAAACCACCGGCACCGTGACCACCACCGCGCCAAATGATGCGCTGAACGGTCACGAACCGCTGACCAACTCGATTACCGGCGTCACCGGTGGCAACTACGAAAATCTGGTCGCTGACAAAACCCCGGTTTCGACCACCGTTACCGACACCGTCGACACCACCGACCTGACGTTGAGCGCCACTGGCTCCGTTGCCGAAGGTGGTTCGATCGTTTACACCGCGACCCTGACCAATCCGGCCGGTACGCCGGTGACCGTGACCCTGTCGAACGGCTCGGTGATCACCATTGAAGCGGGTAAAACTACCGGCACCGTGACCGTTCCAGCGCCAGCCGATGACGTCTACAAGGACGCTGGCAAGGTTGAAGTTACGATCAAAGACGCTGCAGGCGGCAATTTCGAGAAACTGGTGCCGAGCACGGTTCCGGCTGTCACCGAAGTCACTGACACCATCGATACTTCGACCGTCAAACTGACCGCCGACACTTCGGTCGCTGAAGGCGGCACTGTCACCTACACCGCTACTGTCGGTGCTCCGGTAACCGGCTCGCCTGTGGTCGTGACCCTGGCCAACGGTCAGAACATCACCATCGAAGTCGGCAAAACCACCGGCACCGTGACCACCACTGCGCCAAACGATGCGCTGAACGGTCACGAACCGCTGACCAACTCGATTACCGGCGTCACCGGTGGCAACTATGAAAATCTGGTCGCTGACAAAACCCCGGTCAGCACCACCGTCACTGACACCGTGGACACGACGAATCTGTCGCTCAGCGCCACCAACTCGGTCGCCGAGGGCGGTTCGATCACCTACACCGCGACCCTGACCAACGCTGCCGGCTCGCCAGTCACCGTGACCCTGTCCAACGGTTCGGTGATTACCATCGAAGCGGGCAAGACCACCGGCACCGTGACCGTTCCAGCGCCTGCCGATGACGTCTACAAAGATGCCGGCAAAGTCGAAGTCACCATCAACGGTGCAACCGGCGGCAACTTCGAGAACCTCGTTCCGAGCACCGTTCCGGCAGTGACTGAAGTCACTGACACCATCGACACCACGTCGGTGAAACTGACCGCAACCGAGTCTGCTGCTGAAGGTGGCACCGTCACCTACACCGCAACTGTCGGTGCACCAGTGACCGGCTCGCCTGTGGTCGTGACCCTCGCCAACGGTCAGAACATCACCATCGAAGTCGGCAAGACCACCGGCACCGTGACCACCACCGCACCGAACGATGCGTTGAACGGTCATGCGCCGCTGACTAACGCCATCACCGACGTGAGCGGCGGCAATTACGAGAATCTGGTTGCCGACAAAACCCCGGTCAGCACCACCGTGACCGATACCGTCGACACCACCAACCTGTCGCTGGCCGCGACCGGCACCGTCGCTGAAGGCGGTTCGATCGTCTACACCGCAACCTTGACCAACCCGGCCGGTACGCCGGTAACCGTGACTTTGTCCAACGGCGCCGTGATCACCATCGACGCGGGCAAAACCACCGGCACCGTGACCGTTCCAGCACCTGCCGATGACGTCTACAAAGACGCCGGCAAGGTCGAAGTCACGATCAAGGATGCTGCGGGCGGCAACTTCGAGAACCTGGTGCCAAGCACCGTTCCAGCCGTTACCGAAGTCACCGACACCATCGATACCTCGACCGTGAAGCTGAGCGCCGATACTTCGGTGGCTGAAGGCGGCACTGTCACTTACACCGCTACTGTCGGCGCTCCAGTGACTGGCGCGCCTGTTGTTGTGACCCTGGCCAACGGTCAGACCATCACCATCGACATCGGCAAGACCACCGGCACCGTGACGACCACCGCACCGAACGATGCGTTGAACGGTCACGAGCCGCTGAACAACTCGATCACCAATGTCAGCGGCGGCAACTACGAAAACCTCGTCGCCGACAAGACGCCAGTCAGCACCACCGTGACCGACACCGTCGACACCACCAACCTGTCGCTGAGCGCGACGCCGGCGGTGAACGAAGGCGGCCAGATCACCTACACCGCCACCCTGACCAACGCCGCCGGCACCCCGGTGACCGTGACGTTGAGCAATGGCGCGGTGATCACCATCGACGCCGGCAAGACCACCGGCACCGTGACCGTCGATGCACCGAAGGATGACGTCTACAAGGACGCCGGTACCGTTGAAGCGACCATCAAGGGCGCGACCGGTGGCGACTTCGAGAACCTGGTGACCAGCAACACCCCGGCGGTGACCACCGTCAACGACACCATCGACACCTCCACCGTGTCGCTGACTGCCACCGCCAACGTCGCCGAAGGCGAAACCGTGGTTTACACCGCAAGCGTGACTGCACCAGTAACAGGCTCGCCTGTTGTGGTCACCCTGTCCAACGGCCAGACCATCACCATCGCCGTCGGTGAGACCACCGGCAGCGTGAACTTCGTCGCGCCGAACAGCCCATTGGCGGGCGGCAGCTCGTTGAGCGTGGCCATCGACAAGGTTGCCGGCGGTAACTATGAAAACCTGGTGGCCGACAAGACACCGGCGAACACCTCAGTGTCGGACACTGTCGACACCACCAACCTGAACCTGACCGCCAGCGACTCGGTGGCCGAGGGTGGTTCGATCGTTTACACCGCGACCCTGACCAATCCGGCCGGGACGCCGGTGACCGTGACCCTGTCCAACGGCGCGGTGATCACCATCGAAGCCGGTAAAACGTCGGGCACCGTGACCGTTCCAGCTCCGGCTGATGACGTTTACAAAGACGCGGGTAAAGTCGAAGCGACCATTTCCAGCGCTACCGGTGGCAACTTCGAGAATCTGGTGCCGAGCACCGTTCCGGCGGTCACCAACGTGACCGACACCATCGATACCACCACGGTCAAACTGACCGCGACCGAATCGGCTGCGGAAGGTGGCACCGTCACTTACACCGCGACTGTCGGCGCGCCAGTGACTGGCTCGCCGGTCGTGGTGACCTTGGCCAACGGTCAGAACATCACCATCGAAGTGGGTAAAACCACTGGCACCGTGACTACCACTGCGCCGAACGATGCGTTGACCGGCCACGCGCCGCTGACCAACGCCATCACCGACGTGAGCGGCGGTAACTACGAAAACCTCGTGGCGGATAAAACGCCGGTTTCGACCAATGTCACCGACACCGTCGACACCACCAATCTGTCGCTCAGTGCGACCGGCACCGTGGCCGAGGGTGGCTCGATCGTCTACACCGCAACCCTGACCAACGCCGCTGGTTCGCCAGTCACCGTGACCCTGTCCAACGGCGCGGTGATCACCATCGAGGCTGGTAAAACCTCTGGCACCGTGACCGTTCCGGCGCCAGCCGATGACGTGTACAAGGACGCCGCTAAAGTCGAAGCGACCATTTCCAGCGCTACCGGTGGCAACTTCGAGAACCTGGTGCCAAGCACCGTTCCGGCCGTCACCAACGTTACCGACACCATCGACACCACCACGGTCAAACTGACCGCGACCGAGTCCGCTGCTGAAGGTGGAACCGTCACCTACACCGCCACCGTCGGTGCTCCGGTAACCGGCTCGCCTGTGGTCGTGACCCTGGCCAACGGTCAGAACATCACCATCGAAGTCGGCAAGACCACCGGTACGGTCACCACCACCGCACCGAACGATGCGTTAACCGGTCATGCTCCTCTGACCAACGCGATCACCGGCGTGACTGGCGGTAACTACGAGAATCTGGTGGCCGACAAAACGCCAGTCAGCACCACCGTGACTGACACCGTCGACACTACCAACCTGTCGCTCAGCGCTACCAATTCGGTCGCCGAGGGCGGTTCGATCGTTTACACAGCAACCCTGACCAACGCCGCTGGCTCGCCAGTTACCGTGACGCTGAGCAACGGCGCTGTCATCACCATCGAGGCCGGCAAAACCACCGGCACCGTGACTGTTCCAGCTCCGGCGGACGACGTTTACAAAGATGCCGGTAAAGTCGAAGCGACCATTTCCACCGCCACCGGTGGCAACTTCGAAAACCTGGTGCCAAGTACCGTGCCGGCTGTCACCGAAGTCACCGACACGATCGACACCTCGACCGTCAAACTCACTGCCGATACCTCAGTGGCCGAAGGCGGCACCGTCACCTATACCGCAACCGTCGGCGCGCCAGTGACCGGTTCGCCTGTGGTCGTGACCTTGGCAAACGGTCAGAACATCACCATTGAGGTGGGTAAAACCACTGGCACCGTGACTACCACTGCGCCTAATGATGCATTGACCGGTCATGCTCCTCTGACCAACGCGATCACCGACGTCACCGGTGGCAATTACGAAAACCTCGTGGCTGACAAAACCCCGGTCAGCACTAACGTCACCGACACCGTCGACACCACCAATCTGTCGCTGTCCGCGACCGGTACCGTGGCCGAAGGTGGCTCGATCATTTACACCGCGACCCTGACCAACGCCGCTGGCTCGCCAGTCACCGTGACGTTGAGCAACGGCGCCGTGATCACCATCGAGGCTGGGAAAACCACCGGCACTGTGACCGTTCCGGCACCGGCCGACGATGTCTACAAAGATGCGGGTAAAGTCGAAGCGACCATCTCCACCGCTACCGGTGGCAACTTCGAAAACCTGGTACCGAGCACCGTGCCGGCTGTGACTCAGGTCACCGACACCATCGATACCACCACGGTCAAGCTGACCGCGACCGAGTCTGCTGCGGAAGGTGGCACCGTCACTTACACCGCCACTGTCGGTGCGCCTGTGACCGGTTCGCCTGTCGTTGTGACACTGGCCAACGGTCAGAACATCACTATCGAAGTGGGTAAAACCACCGGCACCGTAACCACCCTCGCACCGAACGATGCGCTGACCGGTCATGCGCCTTTGACCAACGCGATCACCAATGTGAGCGGCGGTAACTACGAAAACCTGGTCGCCGACAAAACGCCAGTCAGCACCACCGTGACTGACACCGTCGACACCACCAACCTGTCGCTGAGCGCAACCAACTCGGTCGCCGAGGGTGGTTCGATCATCTACACCGCGACCTTGACCAACGCGGCTGGCTCGCCAGTCACCGTGACCCTGTCGAACGGCGCTGTGATCACCATCGAAGCCGGTAAAACCACTGGCACCGTGACCGTTCCGGCACCTGCCGATGACGTCTACAAAGACGCCGGCACCGTTCAGGCAACGATCACCAACGCTACCGGTGGCAACTTCGAAAACCTGGTACCGAGCACCGTTCCGGCCGTGACTCAGGTCACTGACACCATCGACACCACCACAGTGAAACTGACCGCGACCGAGTCTGCTGTGGAAGGTGGCACCGTCACCTACACCGCGACTGTCGGTGCTCCGGTAACCGGTTCGCCTGTGGTCGTGACCCTGGCTAATGGTCAGAACATCACCATCGAAGTCGGCAAAACCACCGGCACCGTAACTACCACCGCACCGAACGATGCGCTGACCGGCCACGCGCCGCTGACCAACGCGATCACCAACGTCAGCGGTGGCAACTACGAAAACCTCGTTGCCGACAAGACCCCGGTCAATACCACGGTCACCGATACAGTCGACACCACCAACCTGTCGCTGTCCGCGACCGGTACCGTGGCCGAAGGCGGCTCGATCGTTTACACCGCGACGCTGACCAACGCTGCCGGCTCGCCGGTTACCGTGACGTTGAGCAACGGCGCCGTGATCACCATCGACGCGGGCAAAACCACCGGCACCGTGACCGTTCCGGCTCCAGCGGATGACGTCTACAAAGACGCCGGCACCGTTGAGGCCACGATCAAGACCGCGACTGGCGGCAATTTCGAAAACCTGGTGACCAGCAACACCCCGGCCGTGACCAGCGTCACCGACACCATCGACACCACCACGGTCAAACTGACCGCGACCGAGTCTGCTGCTGAAGGCGGTACCGTCACCTACACCGCGACCGTTGGTGCACCGGTAACCGGTTCGCCAGTGACCGTGACTCTGGCCAACGGCCAGAACATCACCATCGAAGTCGGCAAAACCACCGGCACCGTGACCACCACCGCACCGAACGACGTGTTGACCGGTCATGCGCCACTGACCAACGCCATCACCAACGTCAGCGGCGGCAACTACGAGAACCTCGTCGCCGACAAGACTCCGGTCAGCACCACGGTCACCGACACCATTGACACCACCAACCTGTCGCTGAGCGCGACCGGCACCGTGGCAGAGGGTGGCTCGATTGTTTACACCGCAACGCTGACCAACGCCGCGGGTTCGCCAGTGACCGTGACGCTGAGCAACGGTGCAGTCATCACCATCGACGCCGGTAAAACCACCGGTACCGTCACCGTCCCTGCCCCGGCCGACGACGTCTACAAAGACGCCGGCACTGTTCAGGCAACGATCAAAACCGCGACCGGTGGCAGCTTCGAGAACCTGGTACCAAGCACCACGCCAGCAGTGACCAGCGTCACCGACACCATCGACACCACGGGCGTGAAACTCACCGCCACGGGCACCGTGGCCGAAGGTGGCACCGTCACCTACACCGCTACCGTTGGTGCGCCAGTTACCGGCTCGCCTGTCGTCGTGACCCTGGCCAACGGTCAGACCATCACCATCGACATCGGCAAAACCACCGGCACCGTGACCAGCATCGCACCGAACGATGCGCTGACCGGTCACGCGCCGTTGACCAACTCGATCACTAACGTGACCGGCGGCAACTACGAAAATTTGGTAGCCGACAAAACCCCGGTCAGCACCACCGTGACCGACACTGTCGACACTACCAACCTGACCCTGAGCGCCACCAACACGGTCGCCGAGGGCGGTTCGATCATTTACACCGCCACCCTGACCAACGCCGCTGGTTCGCCAGTGACCGTGACCCTGAGCAACGGCGCAGTGATCACCATCGACGCCGGTAAAACCACTGGCACCGTGACCGTTCCTGCCCCGGCTGATGACGTCTACAAAGACGCCGGCACCGTGCAGGCAACCATCACCAATGCCAGCGGCGGCAACTTCGAAAACCTGGTACCAAGCACCGTACCGGCCGTGACCAGCGTCACCGATACCATCGACACCACTACCGTGAAGTTGTCTGCCACCGGTACAGCGGCTGAAGGCGGCAACGTCGTCTACACCGCCACCGTCGGTGCGCCAGTCACTGGTTCGCCAGTCGTGGTGACTCTGTCCAACGGCCAGACCATCACCATCGACATCGGAAAAACCACCGGCACCGTAACCACCACCGCACCGAACGATGCGCTGACCGGTCACGCGCCGTTGACCAACGCAATCACCAACGTGAGCGGCGGCAACTACGAGAATCTGGTTGCCGACAAGACTCCGGTCAGCACCACCGTGACCGACACCGTCGACACCACCAACCTGTCGCTGACCGCGACCGGCACCGTGGCCGAAGGTGGCTCGATCGTTTACACCGCAACCCTGACCAACGCCGCTGGCTCGCCAGTGACCGTGACCCTGAGCAACGGCGCAGTGATCACCATCGACGCCGGTAAAACCACCGGCACCGTGATTGTTCCTGCACCAGCCGATGACGTCTACAAAGACGCCGGCACCGTGCAGGCGACCATCAAGTCGGCGACAGGTGGCAGCTTCGAAAACCTGGTGCCAAGCACCACGCCAGCCGTAACCAGCGTCACCGACACCATCGACACCACTGGCGTGAAACTCACCGCCACTGGCACCGTGGCCGAGGGTGGCACTGTCACCTACACCGCCACTGTCGGCGCTCCGGTCACCGGTTCGCCAGTGACCGTAAGCCTGTCCAACGGCCAGACGATCACCATCGACATCGGCAAAACCACCGGCACCGTGACCACCACTGCGCCGAACGACGTGTTGACCGGCCACGCACCGTTGACCAATGCGATCACCAACGTCAGCGGCGGCAACTACGAAAACCTCGTAGCCGACAAAACCCCGGTCAGCACCACCGTGACCGACACCGTCGACACCACCAGCCTGTCGCTGAGCGCGACCCCGGCGGTGAACGAGGGCGGCCAGATCACCTACACCGCAACCCTGAGCAACGCTGCCGGTTCCCCGGTAACCGTGACCCTGAGCAACGGCTCGGTGATCACCATCGACGCCGGCAAAACCACTGGCACCGTGACCGTTCCGGCTCCGGCTGACGACGTCTACAAAGACGCCGGCAGCGTGCAGGCGACCATCACCAACGCCAGCGGTGGCAACTTCGAGAACCTGGTACCGAGCACGACACCGGCCGTGACCAACGTCGCCGATACCATCGACACCACCACCGTCAGCATCACCGGCAGCACCTCGGTGACCGAAGGCCAGACCGCCAGCTACACCGTCAGCCTGACGCACCCGGCGCAAACCGACGTGACCCTGAAGATCGTCTACAGCGGCACCGCTGCCGACGGTTCGGACTTCACTGGCGTGTACACCGTGAAGATTCCGGCGGGCGCCAGCAGCGCGCAGTTCAACGTCGCGACCATCGATGACAAGATCACCGAAGGCACCGAGAACTTCGTGGTCAAGATCGACTCGGCCACCGGCGGCAACTTCGAGAACCTGGCCGTCAGCAGCACCAACGGCAGCGTCAGCACCTCGATCATCGACAACGATGCGCCACCGGTCATCGACCTGGATGCCAACAACTCCAGCGGCGCCACCGGTGCCGACTACAAGGTGACGTTCACCGAAAACACCCCGGGCGCCGGCGTGTCGATTGCCGACACTGACCTGACGATCACCGACCCGGACAGCACCATGCTGACCGGCGCGACCATCGTGCTGACCAACCGTCAGGACGGCGATGCACTGAACCTCGGCAACAGCGTCAACGGCATCACCATCAATGCCAACAGCACCAACGGCACCGTGACCCTGACCCTGTCGGGTAACGCGACGCTGGCCGATTACATGCAGGCGATCAAGAACATCAGCTTCACCAACAGCAGTGAAGACCCGAGCACCGTGCCGCGGATCATCACCGTGACCGTGACCGATGGCGGCAACTACTCCAACACCGCGACCACCACGGTCAACGTGGTGGCGGTCAACGATGCGCCAGTCGCCGCGCCAGTCAACGTCACCGGCACCGAAGACACGCCGCTGATCCTCGGCTGGTCGACCTTCGGGGTGACTGACGTCGACAGTCCGGCCAGCAGCCTGGGCATCAAAATCACCCAGCTGCCGGGCGAAGGCAAACTGCAGTATCTGGACGGTTCGACCTGGAAAGACGTCGCCAATAACCAGACCTTCAGCAAGGCTGACATCGACGCCGGCAAACTGCGCTTCATGCCGGATGCCAACGAGTCGGGCGTCAACGGTTACGGCGGCACCGGCCTGGGCAACAACCAGGCTGACTATGCACAGATCAAGTTCCAGCCCACCGACGGCCAACTGCTGGGCAACACCGGCACCGTGAAGATCGATATCACTCCGGTGGCGGATGCACCGACCGTGAGCGTGGCCGACAACAGCGTGAAGTCCACCGGACTGGTCAAGGAAGTCTGGACCGGCCTGTCGGGCCTGGGTACCAGCGGCAACGGCGCTGACTCGACCACGTTGAAAAACGTGATCGACGGCGCCGGCACCCCGAACTCCAGCACCAACGTGAATAACGTGCAGTCCGACGGCAGCGTGACCGCCGGTACCGCGTCGAAGACCTCGGGCCTGATCTATCTGGAAGCCGGCAAGACCTACAGTTTCAGCGGTGTGGCTGACGACAGCCTGCTGATCACCATTGGCGGCAAGAGCGTGGCGTCGGGTACCTGGGGCGCGGGCGGTGCGATCAGCGGTTCGTTCACCCCGACCACCAGCGGCTACTACACCCTGGACATCTACCACCACAACCAGAGCGGCCCGGGCAGCTATGACGTGAACCTGTCGGTCAACGGCAGCACGCCAATCGACCTGAGCAGCGCCGGCGTGCCGATCTACACCGGGGTGCAGGATCTGGTGAATTCCGGTGTGACCGTCTCCGACCTGCACGGCACCAACGGCGAAGGCTATTACGACGGCTACAAGCTCAACACTGGCGCCGAAGGCACCACGGTGAAACTGTCGGCGATCAACACCGCGCTGACCGACACCGACGGCTCGGAAACCCTGAGCGTGAAGATCAGTGGCGCGCCGGTCGGCTCGGTTCTCTCCGACGGCAACGGTCACACCTTCACAGTCACCGCAAGCAACGGCGAAGCCAACGTCACCGGCTGGAACCTGGGCAGCCTGACCGTAACCCCGCCGACCTACTACAACGGCCAGTTCAACCTGACCGTGACCTCGACCTCCACCGAGATGGTCGGCGGCTCGGCCAGCAGCACCGCGACCATTCCGGTCACCGTGGTGCCGGCGGTGTACAACGCCGTAGTCGGTACCTCTGGCGACGACACCTTCAACGGTACCGATGGCAACGACATCATGGTCGCCGACATCGGTGGTCTGACCGTGGTGCCGGGCACCAACTACAACATCGCGTTCATGGTCGACAGCTCGGGTAGCATGAGCACCTCGTCGATCAACGCGGCCAAGGACTCGCTGACCTCGGTGTTCAACACCCTCAAGCAGAGCCTGGGCGGCAGCAACTCGGGCACGGTGAACATCTTCCTGGCGGACTTCGATACCCAGGTCAACAAGTCGGTGTCGGTGAACCTCAACGACCCGAACGCGCTGACCAAGCTCAAAGCCGTGCTCGACTCGATGGCGTCCGGCGGCGGCACCAACTACGAGGACGTGTTCAAGACCACGGCCAACTTCTTCCAGAGCGCGGAAGCTGTGGCCAACACCGGGGCGAAGAACCTCACGTACTTCATCACCGACGGCCAGCCGACCTACTACCAGAGCGGCGAGCAGACCAACCCGACGCTGTACGGCAGCGTGAAGCTCGATGACGTGGTGAAAACCAGTAACTACAAACTGGGTGACACATTCAACACCACGATCGACAGCACCCACACCCTGAGTATCAGCAGTGCTGGCGCCGTTACACTGAAAACCTACAGTTCCTGGTGGGGTTGGAGCAGCAGCAACCTGGGCACCATCCACGCTCAGGGTGACGGCACTTACGAGTTGTCGAGCCTGGCCGGTAGCGGTAGCAGTACGGATTCGGCGACAACCTCCAACTCCAACAGCAGCTTCGCTCTGCTCAGCGGTCTGTCGAACGTCGAGGCGATCGGTATCAACAGCGGTGTCAGCCTCAACGACCTGAAACCGTATGACTCGGATCACTCGCCGCAGACCAACATCGATCCGAAGGATCTGGCCAACTCGATCATCGGCCACACCGAAGCGACGATGCCGGGCAACGACACCGTCAGCGGTGGCGACGGCAACGACATCCTGTTCGGCGACCTGGTGAGCTTCAACGGCATTGCCGGCGAGGGTTATCAGGCGATGCAGGCGTACGTCGCACAGCAAACAGGTGTGGATGTCAGCAAAGTCACCACCAGCAACGTGCACCAGTACATCACCGAGCACTATCAGGCGTTCGATGTGTCCGGTGCGCATGACGGCAACGACACGCTGCTGGGTGGCGCAGGCAATGACATCCTGTTCGGCTCGGGCGGCAACGACCTGCTCGACGGCGGCAAGGGCAATGACATCCTGCTCGGCGGCACCGGCAATGACACGCTGATCGGCGGCCAGGGCAACGACATCCTGATCGGTGGTTCCGGTGCCGACACCTTCGTCTGGAAAGCAGGCGACACCGGCAATGACGTGATCAAGGACTTCAACGCCAACGAAGGTGACCGCATCGACCTGCGCGATCTGTTGCAGGGTGAAACCGGCAGCACCATCGACAACTTTCTGAAGATCACCACGGTTGATGGCACGTCGTCGCTGCAAGTCAGCTCGGCGGGCAAGTTCAACTCCGGCGACGCGGCAGCCGCCACGCCGGACGTGACGATCAAACTGGAAGGCAACAACTGGTCGAGCGCCAACATTCACAACCTGATTGCCGGCAGCGATCCGACCATCAAGGTCGACCACAACAACAGCTGATGCGTGAACAAAACGGCCGCCCCTTGGGGCGGCCGTCACGTTTGCGGCTAACTCGGCGGTGACGATTTCGTCGCCACCCCGCATACTCGCGCGCAGTTGGCCTATGCTGCTGACAGCATGACGCTGGATCTTTCTGAGGGATGCTCAATGTTTTACGTGCAACGCGATGCGCAAGGTCTGTTGATTCGCGTGGAAGCCGCGGCCTACGCCGAGGCCACGGAAACGCTGCCGGCCGACAGCCATGAAATCCAGGCCTGGTTCGCCAATGAAGTGGTGGAAACCAGCCTGAAACAGCTCAAGCAGAGCGACCTGGAAATGATTCGGGTACTCGACGACCTGATCCAGGTACTGACCCAAAAGGGCGTGATCCGCGTCACCGACCTGCCGCCGGCGGCGCAGGCCAAGTTGATGGACCGCACCCAGGCGCGGGAAGCGCTGGGCGGGTTGAGCCACTTGATCGACGACGAAGAGACCGGGCTGATCTGATCCGCGATCTTCAGTGACCGGACTGACCCCTTCGCGAGCAAGCCCGCTCCCACATTTGAAATGCATTCCAATGTGGGAGCGGGCTTGCTCGCGAAGGCTGATTTACCGACAACGAATAACGAACAGGTTACTTCCAGGGCGTGGGCTCACCAAACAACTGCCCCTGCACCCCATACAAGCCCATCTCGCGAATCACCGACAACTCGCCCTCGGTCTCCACCCGCTCGGCAATCAACGGTAGATCGATGCTGTGCGCCGCACGCTGGATCGCTTCGATGAACAGGCGCTTGTCGCTCTCCTGATCGATGGCGCGGATGTAACTGCCATCGATCTTCAGGTACGCCAGCCCCAGCCGCGCCAGGTTGCCGATCATGCTGAAGCGTCCACCAAAGCGCTGCAGGCTCAGGGAGAAACCGAGTTCACGCAGGCGCCGGGTCAACTGCTCCAGCACCGCTTGCTCCGGCAATTGCTCCTCGCCGATCTCCAGCGTCAGGCGCTCGCCGAGGTCGGAGTGCGCGCGCAGAATCTCGAACACTTTGTTCAGCGCTTGTGGATCGGCCAGGGTTGCCGAAGAGAGGTTCAGCGCCAACGAATCCTCATGCCCTTTCATCTGCTCCAGCACGCGCTCGAGCATCAAGCGGTCAAGCCGTGCGGTCCAGCCAAAACGCTCGAGCCACGGCAGGAAACGCCCGGCCGGGATGGTCTGGCCCTGTTCATCCAGCAAGCGCGAAAGCACTTTGTAATGCAGCACCAATTGCGTGTCCTGAGCGGCCACCACCGGTTGGAAATACAGTTCGAAACGCTGCTGATTCAGCGCCTGATCGAGCAAGCGATGCCAAGCGTGGTGATCGTCACCGACGTCCGCCACCAGGCTCTGATCGATGCACGCCCAGTTTTGCTCGCCCTGCCCCTCGGCCTGCGCCAGCGCCTGATCGCCCAGGGTCAGTACTGCTTGCGGTGAATCGCCGTGGGCAAACGGGGCGAGGCCAATGGAAGCCACGGCCGGCACATCGGTTGCGCCAGTGGCGTGCAGGCTGCTCAGCGCGCTGTCGAGGTTCTGCGCCAGTTGCAGCGCTTCTTCGCGCACCAGTCCCGGCGCCAGCACGGCGAATTCACCACCGCGAATACGGGTGACGAGGTTCTGGGTTTCAGGGTATTTGGCGCACTCGCGGGACAGTTGCTCGCCGACAGCTTTCAACAATTCATCGGTGCGCTGACCGCCCAGACGCTGATTGAGCCCGGCCAGATCCTTGACCCGCAACAGCAGCAGATAACCGGAACTGGCCTGCTCCGGGTTGCTCACGCGGTTGTGCAGTTGCATCTCGAAATAGCGCCGGTTGGCAAGCCCCGTGAGGTTGTCCTGATAAGACTCGGCACGCAGTTTTTCGCTGCGCTCGGCCTGCTCCTGGAACAGCGCCTTGAGCTTCTCGACCATCTGGTTCATCGCCTGCACCACGCGCCGCAGTTCCGGGGTACGCGGCAACTCCGGCAGGCTGAGGAATTCGCGGCGGGCGATGGCGTGGGACTGTTTGACCATGTAATCCAGCGGGCGCAATTGCCGGCGCAGCAGCAACGCGCCGAGCACTGCACTGACCGCGCCGCACAGCAGCAGCCAGCCGAGGCTGCCCAACGCGCTCTGCCACAGCTTGGCCACGGCAAACATCGGGTGACTGACCACCTCGACCCGCGCTGCCTGCTCCCAGCCACGGCTGACCAGCGCGTCGCCACCGGCCGGCTCCAGGCCGATCAGTTTGACGAACCAGTCAGGCACATTGCTCACCGCCGGAATCCGGCTGCGCTCGACAATGGTCTGGTCGGCCTTGAGATCGACCACGCGGATGCTCGCGTAATAGCCGCTGTCGAAAATCGAGCTGACCAGCAGCTCGACCATCGCCGGGTCGTCGATATTCGGCGTCAGCGACAACGCCAGCGCCGTGGCGGCATCCTGGGCATGGGAGCGCAGCTGGTTGACGTACTGGGTGCGCGAGCTCTCCAGACTGACCATGAAGCTGCCGGTGAAGGCGACCACCAGGAACAGACAGATAGCGATCAACAGCTGTTTGAACAAAGACATCTGAGCGCGTGCTCCTAGTTAGTCGTTTCGACCGGGAAACCTTCGGCCTGCATTTTCTTCAGCACATCCTGCCAGCGCGACAGGCGTTTGGTGTCACCGACCTTTTTGTTGCCCTTGGCTCCCGGCAGGTACAGACCTTCAGCATTGAAAGAGTAGACCGGCAGCAAATCGGTTCGCTGGGACGCAGGCTGAATCGGATCGATCAGGCTGTCGAGCACCAGCGGCATGGCATCGGGGGTGGCGTAGTAAGTCAGCACCATGTGCGCGCGATTCTGGCGCAGTGCCTTGACGTAGGTGATGCGCAGCTTGTCACTGGAGACCCCGAGATGACGCAGGCTGAAATACTTGGCGATCGCATAGTCTTCGCAATCGCCGGCGCCTTTCCACAACGCTTCGATGGGCGTCTCCCAATAATCGACCTGCCCCCACAGATCGATATCTTCTACATAACGCACCTGTTTGTTGAAAAACAGGTTCACCACTTTCAGCTTTTCCATCTCGCTGACCTGTTTCTGCGTGGCCAGCAGGTTTTGCCAGGCATCGATCCGCTGCTGCCCGGCACCCAACGGGCCGTAGAGCGCCGTAGCCTTGCGGCTGATCGCGGAAAAATCCCAATCGGCATGCAGGCCGCCCAGCATGACGCCGGCCAGCAACAGTGCGCAGCCTAGCCAGCGCAGAGTCCGGGGGATCGCGAAACGTACCGCCACAGCAGGTTTCCAGGGGGCAGGAAGGAAAGCGTTTGATGGTGAAGCTTAGCCCGGCAAAAAACAATGGCACCATGAGATCATCGCCATCGCGCTAAACTTCATTCAGGACAGCAATCCTTTACATGGTTTGACAACCTGTAGAGCAATCACTAGTGTCTTTGGATCCAAATTCCGTCGTCATTCAGGGTGAGTAGTTGTGACACAGAAGCCCAAACCGCTGCACAGCATCAAAGTCGATGGGCCGATTCCCGCACACCTTGCCCGCTCGATCATCGAAGAAACCCTGCGCTCGGCGATCCTTGACGGTCGCTTGCCCTGCGGCACCGCCCTGCGCCAGCAGGATCTGGCCGACCTGTTCGGGGTCAGCCGCATGCCGGTGCGCGAGGCTCTGCGCCAGCTCGAAGCGCAGGAACTGCTGAGCGTCACCACCCACAAGGGCGCCGTTGTAGCGCCGCTGATCCAGGGCGACGCCACCGAAACCTACGAGTTGCGGATCCTCCTCGAATCCGAGGCCATGCGCCAGTCGATCCCGTTGCTGACCAGCGCCGATCATGCGCACGCCGCCGGCTATATCGAAGAACTCGAAACCCAGCACGACTACAGCGAAATCGGTCGGCTCAACCGTCTGTTCCACATGGCCCTGTACAGCAAGGCACCGAATAAGCGTCTGCTGCGGCTGGTCGAAGACGGCCTCAACGAGGAGGAGCGCTTCCTGCGTTTCAACCTCGAAGCCATGGGCCTGGGCAAACTCTCCCAGGAAGATCACCGCGCCATGCTCCAGGCCGTGATCGAGCGCGATGTCGAACTGTCGGTGAAGTTGCTCACACATCACCTCAACCGTGGCGTCGAGGTCATCACCCGCTTCCTCGCCAGTCCCGCCGGACAAAACCGCAAGGCCGTGCGCTGACACCCTTCACGCCGGTCTCAGGCCTTCGCGCCCGACCGGCGAATAACCCGCTTACAAATCCTCTCCCCGATCCTCCGCAAACCTGGTGGCGGATCCGCGTGTTCGCTCTAACCTCCCAGCGCTCGCAAGCCCGCCATTGCGGCTCGGCGCGGACGAATCGGTCATAGCCGTCCCGCCAATTTACCCGCACTCTTTAACGGCCACCCCATGAAGAACGGGCGACGCGCCGCACCGCCGGCGCAGTCCCCGCACCAGGAACCTACGGAAGGAGCCTTGCCACGGGATAAAAGGAAGTTACGGCGCCGTTTCCGGCCCACTTTCATTCCTATACATCACATTCAATTTCCGCTTCTTAAAGTTGCTTTGAGTGAGGCATTCACTCTTGTCTTCAATTTTGGCCATTATTTGCCGAAAGGAGCAACTACGCCCAAGTAAAACTCAAACAAAAAGTTTTAGCGGGCCGACTCATACTTGAAAAACACACAACTAAAAATAATTAAAAATAAACTTGTTAAGTTATTTGACGATGTATTAGCTTTTCCTCGCCGAGCAGGTTCTACCTGCAAACACGGCACGGCTCTGCAGTCATCCAATAGCTTTGGCAAATATTCGCCAACGCATGGTCGAGAGCCTTTCATGCACTTTGCAAACTTTCATTAATCCGAATGAGGCCCGCGTTCGCCAATAGAAAACATTTCAAACTTATCAAGTCCGTGTTGATGCACTGAACGAGCAACTCCCTCTATTCCAATAACACCGAGGTTCGCCATGATGCCAACTAAAGAACAACTCGCCCTGAAAAAAGCGCAATTGAGCGTTCACCCGATCTTTACCGAAATCGATTCGCTATCGGTACTGCGCCGGTTCATGGAGTCTCACGTCTTCGCCGTGTGGGATTTCATGTCGCTGACCAAACGCCTGCAGCAGGAACTGACCTGCACCCGCCTGCCATGGCTGCCGCCACGCGATCCGCATGCTGCGCGGCTGATCAACGAGATCGTGCTTGGCGAAGAGTCGGATGATCGTCCCGCCCACGGCCATTACAGCCATTTCGAGCTGTACCTGGACGCCATGCGCGAAGTCGGTGCGAGCACCACGGCGGTCGAACGGTTTGTCGCGCTGCAACAGGAAGGCGTGAGTTACGACGTCGCCCTGCAAAGCGTTGAGGTTGATCCGGCAGCGGCGAAATTTGTGCGCGAGACGCTGCACACCGCGCTGCACGCACCGGGCCACAGTGTCGCCGCCGCGTTCCTGCATGGCCGCGAAAGCGTAATCCCGACGATGTTCCAGCGCATCCTCGATGACTGGGGGATCGGCATCGAACAGGCACCCACCTTTCGCTATTACCTGGAGCGCCACATCGAGGTCGACTCCGAAGATCACGGCCCGGCGGCAGAGCAACTGCTCGAGCGCCTGGTCGATGGCGATCCGCAGCGTGAAGCCGAGGTCTACGCCAGCGCCATCGCGGCCGTGGAAAGCCGCATCGCCCTGTGGGACGGCCTGCGTCTGAGCATGCGTGAACCTTTGGCGGAGGTGGCCCAATGAACGCCGCCGACTATCAATCCTTCGCCGACGCCTGGGAAACCCGCGCCACCATCCGCACCCGGCCACGGCGTGTTCTGGAAGACGATGAACGCCTGATCTATCCGCTGAGCCGCCAGCCCCTGGTGCTCAGCGAAACCTTCCTGCGCGAGTGCCCGCAGCAGCGTGATTTTGCGTTGGTGCAGACGCTGTACAAGTTCATCAACGACGTGGTGATTTTCGAAACCGAAATCGTCGACCAGACCGCCCGCGCCATCGCCAAGAATCGCTTCGCCGTGCCGTTCCCGTTCGCCTGTCGCTACGACGCCATGACCGTGGTGGTGGACGAGGATTACCACGCGCTGGTGGCGATGGACTTCATGCAGCAGACCGTAGCCATGACCGGCATCGAGCCGATCGAACTGCCCACTGAAATCGAATTGAGCCGGGCAATTCCTGCCGCTGTGGCACTGGCGCCCGAACACCTGCGCAGCGCGGTGGAACTGATCTGCGTGGCCATCGCCGAGAACACCGTGACTGGTGACGTCGCCGCATTCGCCCGGGACGACACGGTCAAGCCGTCGATCAAAGGGCTGATGGCCGATCACCTGCTCGACGAGGGCCGGCACTCCAGTTTCTGGGCGCGCATGGTGCGCATCTATTGGCACACCGCCAATGACGCGGACCGGGAAACCATCGCGCAGATCCTGCCGGTGTTCATCGGCCATTACCTGACCAACGACATCCAGAAGTCCTTCGATCTGCGCCTGATCGACGCCTTGCCGGTCAGCGAGGCAGTGCGCCGCTCGCTCAAGGACGAAATGGCCGGGTTGGCCTTCCCGATCAATCGCCACCATCCGCTGGTGGGCAACATCGTGCGGTTTTTCCACAACAGCTCGCTGCTCGACACGCCCTGCGTGCAGCACGCCCTGCGTGACTATCTGGTTTGATGAGGAGGCCGACATGAGACGTCTCGACATTTTATTGATTGGCGCCAGCCAGGCCATGACCGACCTGGTGCAGGAACTCGAACAACACGGCCACTCCTTGCGGCGCAGCGGCGCGGCGCAATCGCCGGTAGACCTGATCATCGACGATGGCTTCATCGGCGCCGGTGATTTCTGCGCCATCCCGCACTTGCATCTGCGCCTCGGTATCGCTGCGCAGCGCCTTAGCGGTTTACCGACGCTCGACCTGTTGTGCTTCCTCGGCTCGTCACTGATCAGCCGTGTGCCGATTGGCGATGAGCCGTCCGGCAATGGTCAGGCACTGCGCCAGCGAGTGCTGACGCAGGTGGTAGACGAAGTCGCGCTGCTGGTCAGCCGTTTCTCCCGCGATGCCGAGTATTTTCAGCAGGCATTGCCGGCCACGGCGCCGGACTTTGAACAGGTGGAGGACCTGTCGTTTCTCGACAGTCTGGCTTACGTCCATCGCCTCAACGCCACGACGCATCCGGCATTGTTGCAACAGGCGCAGACGCCGTTGATCGAACGCCTGCAACGCAGCCTGATCGAACACGCCGAGCGACCGGCGCTGCACCTGGCCGAGCACTCGCTCAGCTACCGCCAGTTGCACGCGCACAGCCGTGCGATCCAGCAACGTCTGCAGCCACTGCTAGAGCAGCATCCGCAGCCGTGGATCGTGGGTATCTGCCAGCCGAAAAGCCCGGCGCTGTTCGCCTCGATTCTGGCGGTGCTCGGCAGTGGCGCAGTGTATCTGCCGCTCGAGCCGAGTCATCCTTTGCAGCGCCAGCAATACATCCTGCAAAACGCCGGCGCGGTGTTGTTGCTGCACGACGGCGAGCATCCGCTCGGTGAGTCGATGCCCGGGTTGGATGTCAGTCATATCGACAGTGCCGACGCGGATCTCAGCCAACCGTTGATGCGTCAACGGCCGACGCTTGAAGCACCGTGCATGGCGCTCTACACCTCCGGCACCACCGGGCATCCGAAGGGTGTACTGCTGAGCCAGGCGAACCTCGCGCACTTTACCGCGTGGTACGCCGATTACGTGCAATTGCGCGCCGAAAGCCGGGTGTTGCAGTTCTCTTCGCTGAGCTTCGACTCATCGCTGATCGATATCTTTCCGACGCTGCTCGAAGGCGCCGAACTGGTGGTGCCCGATGACACTCAACGCCGCGATCCGCTGCAGTTGGTGGCGTTGATCCGCCGCCGGCAACTGACCCACGCGTTCCTGCCGCCGGCGCTGTTGAGCATCCTGCCGCTGGAGCATTTGCATGGCGTCGAAGTGATGACCGGCGGCGACGTCTGCGAGCCCTTCGTCATCGAGCAACTGACCCGTCAGGGCAAGCTGCACAACCTCTACGGCCCCACCGAAGCGACGGTACTGATTACCGCTCGCCAGCTCAAACCGGGTGACAGCAACCGCACTCTTGGCGCACCGATTGCCAACAGTCAGGTGCTGATTCTCGATGACGATCTGCAACCGGTGCCGGATAACACCGTCGGCGAATTGTTCATCGTCGGCCCCGGCGTTTGCCTCGGCTATCTGAACAATGCGCAGCAGACCGCCGAGCGCTATCTGACCCTGCAACTGCCGCACGGTGAGACCTTGCGCGCCTACCGCAGCGGCGACATGGCCAAGTGGGGCGAACATGGCATCGAGCTGTGCGGACGACGCGACAATCAGGTGAAGATTCGCGGTTTCCGGGTCGAGCCGGAAGAGATCGAGCGCTGCCTGCGCGAGAGCCAGTTGTACCGTCAGGTGGCGGTGGTGATCGACAGTCAGCGGCGGATTCTGGCGTTCCTCGCCCAGCCGCAATCGGACGCTGCCCGCGATCTGTTGAAGGCGCATGCCCAGCAGTTTCTGCCGGACTACATGCAACCGGTGGCGTGGACTGAACTGGCGCAGATGCCGTTCGCCAGCAACGGCAAGGTCGACCGCAAGGCGTTGCTGGAGCTGCCGGTGAGCGTGCAGGACAGCGGCCCGAAATGCCTGCCGGCAAACGCTGACGAAGCGTTGCTGCTGGAGATCTGGGCGGAACTGCTGGAGTTGCCGAGCAGCGATATTTCCACCGACGAAAGTTTCTTCAATCTCGGTGGGCATTCGATTCTGCTGTCGCGGATGTTGCTGCGCTTGCGTGAGGAGTTCGGGCGCAGCATCTCGATCAACCGCTTCATCGAATTACCGACCATCATCAAACTCGCGACGCTGGTGCGCGGTACCGATGACAGCGCGGTGCTCAGCGCCCAGGCCATGGCCGACGCCGAACGCCCGCTGAACATCGAGCCGCTGCCGATCAGTCGCCTGGGCGATGTGCACAAGGTGATCGTCACCGGCGCCAACAGTTTTGTCGGCGTGCACATCGTCGAAGCGCTGCTCGGTTGGGGCGCCAGCGAAGTGGCGTGTCTGGTGCGTGATGGTGGCGGGCAAACGGCGGCGCAGCGTTTTGCTCAGGCATTGCGCGAGAACCGTCTCGAGCACCTGGATCTGAGTCGGGTGCGGATCTATTCGGCAGACCTCACCCGCCCGCAACTGGGCCTGACCGACGACGATTATCAGCGCCTCGATCGCGAGTTCGGCGCACTGGTGCACAACGCCGCCAACGTCAATCACGTGCTCGATTACGAGTCGCTGGCAGCGGATAACGTCGAGCCGATTTTCGAGCTGCTGCGCCTGTGTGAAGGACGCAGCAAAAAGGTCTTCAACTTTGTCTCGACGCTGTCCGCTTCAAGCACCGTCGATAGCGAAGGCCGAGTGCTCGAATTGCCCGCCGCGCCGACTCCGCCGATTTACATCCGCAACGGCTACAACCTGTCGAAGTGGGTCGGCGAACGCGTCCTCGAACGGGCGCGCGAGCGGGGGGTGTGGGTCAACCTGTATCGCCCCGGCAACATCAGTTTCAACAGCCTGAGCGGCGTCTGCCAGCCGCACAAAAACCGTTTGATGCTGATGCTCAAAGGCTCGATCCAGCTCGGTCAGGTGCCGGCCTTTGCGCTGAATTTCGACCTGATGCCGGTGGACTTTCTAGCGCGTTTCATCGCCTTCCACGCCAGCCGTTATTCGACCGAGCACGCGGTGTTCAACCTGCACAACCCCGAACCGCTGAGTTGGGATGCCTACGTCGCCTCGTTCCGCGAAACCGGCAGCGAATTCTCGCTGGTCAGCGTCGCCGACTGGCAGCAGCAACTGGGCCGGGTCGACACCGACAACGCGCTGTTTGGCGTGCTCGGTTTCTACCTCAACGGCTTCGAGGAGGACATTGGCGACATCTCCCTTATCGGCCACGCCAACGCCGAAGCCGGCGTGCAACAGATGGGCGCGCACTACCCGGAAAAATCCCCGGCGCTGCTGCGTCGCGGCTGCGATTACCTGAAAGAAATCAACTTCATCTGATTCATCCAAAAAAGGAGCAACACCATGAGCACTCTGCAACCGGACACCCTGATCAAAAACCCTCACGGCTGCCATGTCATCTCTTCGGTGGAAGTGCCGGCGGACGCGGCGCAGGTCTGGGCGGTGGTCGGCAATTTCGCTGGCTTCGACCGCTTCATCCCGGCGCTGTCGCACATCGAAATGACCGGCGAAGGCGTGTCCTCGCTGCGCAAGAAATGCTTCAAGGACGGTAACGTGGTGGTCGAACAACTCAACTCACGCGATGAGCAGGCACGGGCCATGACCTGGACCACGATCTACAACACGCTGGGCGTGGCGAATTTGTGGGCGGCGATGAACGTGGAATCTTTGGGGGCGGGCAAGTCGCGGGCGACCTGGACGATCATTGCCGAGCCGGCTTCAGGTGGGGAGGAGGTGCTGCCGGGGTTCAAGGATTTCGTGCAGGGGTTCGCCGATGATGCGATGGGGAATGTGCTGAAGCTGTTTGTCTAAGGCTTCGGTTTGGCAGTGACTGATCTGCCGCAATCGCGAGCAGGCTCACTCCTACAGTTGGAATGCGTTCCCCTGTAGGAGTGAGCCTGCTCGCGATCAACGATAACGCGGTCTCGAATCTGAAAATCAGATCTTGAAGCTATCGACCAACTGCTTCAACCGATTCGCCTGCTGCGACAACGCATCACAATCCTTCAACGTTTCATTGAGGTTGGCGACGCTCTGCTGGTTCAGCAGGTTGATCTGGTTGACGTCGACGTTGAGGGTTTCCACCACCGCCGTCTGCTCTTCGGTTGCAGCGGCCACCGACTGGTTCATGCCGTCGATTTCACCGATGCGCTGGGTCACGCTGACCAGGCGCAGACCGGCCTGATTGGCCACTTCCACGCTCTCTTCGCTGGACGCCTGACTGGCGTTCATGGTGGTCACCGCTTCACGCGAACCGACCTGCAAGGAGGTGATCATCTTGTGGATCTCTTCCGCCGATTCCTGGGTGCGATGCGCGAGGTTACGCACTTCGTCCGCCACCACCGCAAAACCGCGCCCGGCTTCACCGGCACGGGCCGCTTCAATCGCCGCGTTGAGTGCCAGCAGGTTGGTCTGCTGCGAGATGCCTTTGATCACATCGAGGATGTGGCCGATGTTGTCGGTGCTGGCATTCAGGGTTTCGATCTGGGTGCATGACAGGCTGATCTTCTGCGACAGCTCGGTCATCGCCTGAATGGTCTGCTCGACCACCTGACGACCGTCATCGGCCTGCTCGCTCGCGCCGCTGGCGTGCTGCGAAGCGTCGGCGGCGTTGCGGGCGATTTCCTGAGTGGCGGCGCCCAACTGGTTGATCGCGGCGGCCACACTGTTGGTGCGCGCGCTTTGTTCGTCGGAACCGATGATCGAGGCGTTGGACGAGGCCATTACCCGTTGCGACAGGTCGTGCACATGACGGGTAGCCGAGGACACTTCGGAAATCGACGCGTGAATGCGCTCGACGAACTGGTTGAACGCGCTGCCCAGTTCGGCGAACTCATCCTTGCCTGCCACGACCAGACGCCGGGTCAGGTCGCCTTCGCCTTGAGCGATGTCCTGCATCGCGCGGCCCATGGTGGTCAGCGGACGCATCAGGACGTTGATCAGCAGGCTCAGCAGCAGCGCAATCGCCGCGACCGCGACGAACATCGCGATCAGCGCCGAAGTACGGAACTGGCTGAGGGCGGCGTAGGCCTTGTCACGATCGATCGACAGCCCGATGTACCAGTCGGCATTCGGCAAACCGCTGACCGGGGTGAACGACAGGATGCGTTCCTGGCCGCTGAGCACCACGTTCTGGTTGCCCTTCTCGATGCGCACGCCGGCGTTCGGGTAGATGTCCTTGAGGTTCTTCATCACCTGGTCTTTGTCCGGGCTGACGATCACTTGGCCGTCACCGCTGACCAGGAATGCGTGGCCGAGGCCACCGAAGTCCACCGAGTTGATGATCTTCACCAGGGTTTCCAGGCTCAGGTCACCGCCGACCACACCCAGCAGTTCGCCATTCTTTTTCACCGGCATGGCGATGGTCACGACCAGACCACCGACCGCCGCCATGTATGGCGGGGTCAACATGGTTTTGTCGGCGACCACGGCCTGCTTGTACCAAGGGCGCTGACGCGGGTCGTAGCCGTCGGGCATCTTCGCGTCAGGGCGCTGGGTGAATACTCCGTTGGCCTGACCGACGTAGGTGAACTGGAAGTTCGAGGTAAAGGCCGGTTGATCGACCAGCCCCGGGAAGTCGGCGTCCTTGCCCTGATGGGCAACGTTCTGCGCGAGGTTTTCCAGCACCAGAATTCGCCCGCTCATCCAGTTCTGCACGCTGCTGGCGGTCAGATCGCCGGCCTGCTGTACGGACGACTGGAGGTTCTGGCGAATGGTGTTGCGCTGCAGATAGTCGTTGTAGAGGGTGAACAAAGCGAAAGCCAGGACCACGACGCCCGAGGCGGCCAACAGGATTTTATGGCTGAACTTGAGATTCATTTCATGGGACTTCTTATGCAAAAGTGGGGATGCGTTCCGGGATGCAACATTCCATGTACAGCGCAGGCGGCGTTCTGACGGCCGCTCTACTTTGGTGCACGCATGTCTCACCAGTCTGTCGGCACCATTCACGGAAATCTTAGGGCTGCGTGGGAAATGGCCTGCATTTCTGTCAGATTCCCGCCGAACGGCGTGCCAGAGCGTTCGCCACGAAGTTTTTTTGCTGGTTCTCCGAGCAGAGGTTGCAAAATTCGCAGCCCCCGATAAAAATGCGACTAATTATCATTTGTGACGTTCGGGCTGTCGCGTTCATGTCCTCACCTGAGTTTGCAGTGCAGGCGCTTTACAGGAGTCATCACGGCTGGCTCAACGCCTGGCTGCGGGCGCGGCTGGGCAATGCCGCGGATGCCGCAGATCTGGCCCAGGACACCTTCGTCCGCCTGTTGCAGCGCAGCGAACGCCTGGAACTCAAGGCGCCTCGCGCATTTTTACGCACCATCGCCCGTGGCCTGGTGATCGATCATTGGCGTCGTGAAGAAATCGAACGCGCCTATCTCGAAACCATCGCCCATTTGCCCGAAGCCGAAACCCCAAGCGCCGAAACCCGCGCGCTGGTAATCGAGTTGCTCGAGAGCATCGCGCGCATGCTTGAAGGCTTGCGACCGAAAGTGCGTCAGGCGTTTCTGCTGGCGCAGTGCGAAGGTTTGACCCACAAGCAGATCGCCGCGCAGATGGGCTTGTCACTGCGCTCCGTCGAACGTTACGTCGCCGATGCGATGTATCACTGCTACGTGTTGCGGTACGCAAGTTGATGCCTGTGGATAACAACTCAGTCGCGCGCCGCGCCGAGCCGCAGCAACAGGTGGTCAAGCAAGCCATCCACTGGTTGCTGCGGCTGCGTAACAACCATGGCAATGCGCGCCTGAGTCATCAGTGCGACGCGTGGCGCGCCGAACATCATGAACATGAACTGGCCTGGCAGCGCGTGCAGTCGCTGCAGGCGGAATTGAGCCATAACCTGCGCGCAGTGCCCGGCGCGCACGTGGCGTTCAATACGCTGGAAAACAGTGCGCAAGGGCTGGGGCGGCGACAAGCCTTGAAGCTGCTGTCTGGCGCGGTGCTGATGGGCTCCGCGGCATGGCTGGCCAAGGACACCTCCGTGTGGCAGCAGTGGCGCGCTGATTACGCTACGGCGACCGGCGAGCGTCGCGGGTTCCAGTTGCCCGACGGCACGCGGATCGAGCTGAACACTGCCAGCGCAGTGGATCTGGACTACACCGCGCAGCAGCGGCTGATCAAACTCACTCGCGGCGAAATCATCGTCACATGCGGCGGTAACGATGAAGGCGCGACGTTCAACCGGCCACTTCGCGTGCAAAGTCGTCATGGCATTTATGAGCCGATAAAAGCCCGCTTCATCCTGCGTCAGGACAGCGATTGCACACGGCTCACCGTCAGCTCAGGGAGCGTCGCCATTCGCAGCGGCGCAACCTCCGTCGAGGCGCTCGCCGGGCAGACCTATCTGATCGATCACCATCAGGTGCGCCCGGCACTGCCACTGAGTATGGAGGCGGGTGCGTGGGTCGACGGTTTGATCGTCACTCGCAACATGCGCCTGGGCGATTTCCTCAATGAAGTCGGACGTTATCGGCAGGGCTTCGTGACGTGCGCGCCGCAGGTGGCGGACTTGCGCCTGTCCGGAGTGTTCCGCCTGGAGGACACCGACACGCTGCTGGCCATCCTGCCGCAGACCCTGCCGGTGCAATTGCGTTATCGCACCCGATGGTGGGTCACACTCGAGGCGGTGGCCTGAAATTATTTTGGCGGGTTTTCGCGACAAGTCCGGCTTGGTCAGTAAGCACTTCAACTCAGCCTTTGCGACTTGCCACGGAAACCGACAATGACTGTCCGCCTCACCTGTAAGAAACCGCTGAATTTCACTGCCGAATCGGGCCTGCTGCGCCACGCCGTTCGCGCCGCCCTGCTGTCCACCGTTCTGGGTGCCGGTGCGCTGCCCGGCCTGAGCGTCGCCGCCCCTGCCAGTGAAGCGAGCAGTCATCGCTACAGCATCGGCGCCGGCCCGCTGGGCGAAGCGCTGAACCAGTTTGCCCGTCAGGCCGGCATTACCCTGGCGATGACTCCGCAGCAAACGCAGGGACAACAGTCTCCGGGCGTACAGGGCGAATATTCAACTGATCAGGCGTTGAGCCATTTGCTCAGCGGTTCGGGCCTGGAAGCAGTCAGCCAGGACGGCAGCAGCTACGTCCTGCGTCCAGTCAGTGAAACCGATGCGCTGGCTCTGCCAACCACCGATATCAAAGGTTTCGCCCTCGGCAACGCACTCGGCAGCATGGAAGGCTATAACGCCACCCACAGCCAGATCGCCACCAAGACCAGTACCGCGTTGCTGGAAACTTCGCAAAGCGTTTCCGTGGTCACCCGCGAGCAAATGGACGATCAAGGCTCGCAGACCGTCTCCCAGGCGATGCGTTATACCCCCGGCGTGCTGACCAACCCTTACGGGGCGACCCATCGCTACGACTATGTGGCGATGCGCGGCTTCAACGATGGCTCGGTGGATAACATCTACCTCGACGGCCTCAAGTCGATGGGCGACAGCGGGACCTACAGCACCATGCAGGTCGATCCGTATTTCCTCGAGCGCGTGGATATTCTCAAAGGCCCGTCGTCGGTCTTGTATGGCCGCAGTTCGCCCGGTGGCCTGGTGGCGCTGACCAGCAAAAAGCCGTTGTACGAGGCCTATCATCAGGTTCAGGCCACGGTCGGTACCCAAGGTCAGCGCGGGGTCGGGTTTGACTTCAGCGGCCCAGTCGATGACGACAAGCGCATTGCCTATCGTCTGACCGGTTTGTCGGATCAGTCCGACACACAATTCGACCACAACAAGGAAAAACGCTTCGCCCTCGCCCCGACCCTGAGTATCGATTTCACTGAAGACACCTCGCTGACACTGCAGGCGTATCTGCAGCACGATCCGGATGGCGGCTACCACGGCGGCGTGCCGGCGGACGGGACGATTCATCAGCGCAACGGCAATCGCATCTCGCCGCACTTCTTCGAGGGTGAGCCGAGGATTGATGGCTACTCGCGGGATCAGCAATCGTTCGGCTATCAGTTCGAACATCGCTTCAACGATGTCTTCACGGCGCGGCAGAATTTCCGTTACCTCGACTCCAAGGTCAACATGGATCAGGTCTACGCCTACGGCTGGACGACGCCAACCAGCAACGAACTGAACCGCTACTACACCGGCGGCGATGAACGTCTGCATGCGTTCATCGTCGACAACATGCTGCAGGCCGAATTCTTCACCGGTGCCACCAAGCACACCGTGTTGATGGGCGCCGACTATCAACGGCGCAAAACCGTGGTCGACTGGACCAGTGGCGGCCTGGCCCCGATCAACGCGTTCAACCCGGTCTATGGCAACTCGGCGATCGATATGTACGGCGACACCAGTTACCTGCGGCGCCTGGAGCAGACCGGGGTCTACCTGCAAGACCTGATCGAGATGAACCAGTGGCGGTTCTCGGTGGGCCTGCGTCAGGACTGGGTCGAGACGTCGGATGAGAACCGTATCGCCGAAGCGGGCCGTCCGGTCGGTACTGAAATCAATGACCGTCGCACCAAACTGACCGGCCGTGCTGGCGCGTTGTATCTGTTCGATAACGGCCTGGCGCCGTACATCAGCTACTCCGAGTCGTTTAACCCGAACTCGTATGCCGACAGCGCTGGCAATCCTCTGCCTCCGACCGATGGCACACAGTGGGAAGTCGGCCTGAAGTATCAACCGCCGGGCACCGACAACCTGTTCACCGCCTCGCTGTTCCGGATCGATCAGGAAAATCTGGCGACCAAGCTGCCTCAGGAAAACTTCTACCGCGCGGTAGGCGCTGTCCGCTCGCAAGGCCTGGAGCTGGAAGCGCACATGCAGTTGACCGACAACCTGAAAGTGCTCGGCAGCTATACCTTCACCGATATCGAGTACTCGAAGTCGATGGTCAGCACCTTGAGCACGCCGACCGATGTGATCGAGAACAAGGGCAACTCGCCAACTCAGGCACCGCGGCACATGGCCTCGTTGTGGGCCGACTACAAATTCGACAGTGCGGCACTCGACGGCCTGCGCCTGGGCGGTGGTGTGCGTTATGTCGGTTACAGCTGGGCGGATGCGGAAAACACGCTGAAGGTACCTGCCTACACCTTGTTCGACGCATCCATCGGTTATGACCTGGGCAAGGTCGGCTTGAAGGGCGTCGACGTGCGCCTGAACGCGAACAACCTGACCAATGAATCCTACGTAGCCTCCTGCGCGAGTCTGAACTTCTGCTACATGGGCGAAGAGCGCAACGTCGCCGCCACGGTCAGCTACCAGTTCTAAACCTTTGCCTTGTGCATAAAAAGGCCAGCCCCTGTTTTCAGGGGCTGGCTTTGTCGCTTCTGTGGGGAAATTCTCATGCGCGCATTGTTGGTGTTGTTGCATCGCTATATCGGGCTGGCAACAGCGGTATTTTTACTGCTGGCCGGGATCACCGGGAGCATTCTGGCGTTTAATCATGAGCTGGATGAGTGGCTGAATCCGAAGTTCTACGCGGCCTCATCTGAGGGGCAAAGATTGCCTCCCGGGGCGTTGGTCGACGCTGTGCAGACCACGCATCCGAAGCTGCAGGTCTGGTACATGGAGTATCCGGACGAGTTGGGGCATACCGCGCTATTGGCAGCTGTTCCACGTAAGGATCCGGCGACGGGCAAACCGTTTGATGAGCGCAATCAGGTGTTCTACCTGGACCCGGTGAGTGCCGAGCAGAAAGGGCAACGTTACTGGGGCGAGTGCTGCTTTTCCCGGGAGAACTTCATTCCGTTCATTCTTGAGTTTCATTACAACTTGACGCTGCCCGGAAACTGGGGCTTGTGGTTGATGGGGCTGGTTGCCAGCGCCTGGGTGATCGATTGTTTCATCGCGCTGTGGCTGACGTTTCCTCGTGGCAAGCCGTTCTGGAAAAAGTGGTCGGCGGCCTGGAAGATCAAGGGCGGCCACGTTTATCGACTCAACTTCGATCTGCATCGGGCCGGTGGATTGTGGCTGTGGTTGTTGTTGCTACCGATTGCGGTCAGCAGTGTCGCGATGAACTTGCCCAGTCAGGTCTTCAAACCGGCGGTGTCGCTGCTTTCACCGATCGAGCCGAGCGTTTATGAGGCTCGAGGGCGAATGCCTCCATCTGAGTTGGGGGTGACACAGTTGAGTTATCAACAGGCGTACGAAAGGGCATTGGTCGAGGGGAAGAGGCTAGGACTGACAGCGGCGATCGGGGAGTTGTATTACAGCTTTGAGTACAACTTCTACGGCGCAGGACTCGGGCATCACGACACTGAAGCGCATGGCAAGTCCTGGTTGTTTTTTCACGGTACTGACGGGCGATTATTAGGTCAGGAAATTGCCGGACAAGGGACACTGGGGGAACGGTTTTACCGCTTGCAACTACCGATACATGGCGGACGGATCATCGGCTTCACCGGGCAAGTGATCATCGCGGTATTGGGGGTTGTGATTGCGGGGCTGTCAGGGACTGGCGTCTACATCTGGTGGCGCAAGTGGCAGGCCCGGCGCATCAGCAAGGCTCGCAAAGCGGCCTGAGTTTTGGGAGCCCTGAAGAGAGTGTCAGATTTTTTGTGTGCGGGCCGGTAATGGCCTGCCGTCAGGCAGGCCTTCATTTCACCAGTTCGGCCTGATGAATCGGTCTCCATATAAAACCGCAAACTGATTCATGGCGCTTTTCCAGTCATGGGCGGCGCTGCCCCAGTTGGCGGTGATGTTTTTCAGCGCCAGCCAGATCAGTTTTGTCGCCGCCTCATCGGTTGGAAAGTGGCCTCTTGTCTTGATGATCTTGCGTAACTGCGAATTGATGCTTTCGATCGCGTTGGTGGTGTAGATCACTTTGCGTATCGCGGGTGGGAACACGAAAAATGGGATAACCCGCTCCCAGGCGCGTCTCCAAGCCGCCGCTATCGTCGGATACTGCTTGCCCCACGGCCCCGCTTCGAAGGCGTCCAGAGCCTGTTCGGCGACATCGGCATTGAGAGCTTGATAAATCGGCTTAAGGGCCTTGGCCAGTTCACGGCGCTTGTCCCACGCCGCGTAATCAAGGCTGTTGCGGATCAAATGGACGATGCATGTCTGCAGCGTTGTCTCTGGAAACACCGCACTCAAAGCCTCCGGCATACCTTTGAGCCCGTCAGTTACCGCGATCAGCACGTCTTCGACGCCCCGGGTTTTGAGGTCATTGAAGACCTTCATCCAGAACTTGGCACCTTCAGTGTTCTCGATCCAGATCCCCAAAATATCTCGGGTCCCATCCGGCAGCACGCCCAGAGCCAAGTAGATGGCCTTATTGCGAACCACGCCTTCGTCACGGATCTTGACCCGCAGAGCATCGAAGAAAATGACCGGATACATGGGCTCAAGCGGGCGTTGCTGCCAGGTACTGACTTCCTCCAGAACCGCATCGGTGACGGAGCTGATGAAGTCATGAGAGACATCTGTGCCGTACTGTTCCGAGAGGAAAGCACGAATCTCGCGAACGCTCATGCCACGGGCATACATGGCGATGATTTTGTCGTCGAAACCCGTGAAACGGCGCTCGTGCTTGGGGATCAGGATCGGGGCGAAACTGCCGTCGCGGTCTCTGGGAATATCCAGACGCAACGGGCCGTCTTCGGTCAGCACGGTCTTGCTGCTTCTGCCATTACGCTGATTACTCGAATCCTCAGGGCG
Organism: Pseudomonas fluorescens; assembly: GCF_004683905.1. Classification (NCBI taxonomy): domain Bacteria; kingdom Pseudomonadati; phylum Pseudomonadota; class Gammaproteobacteria; order Pseudomonadales; family Pseudomonadaceae; genus Pseudomonas; species Pseudomonas fluorescens. The sequence continues at coordinate 125,709 of NZ_CP038438.1, read as the reverse complement.
CTCCGCGCCCTGAGGATAACCAAGGTGGTGCCCCATCTCGGCGCCAAGGGCTCGCTCGATCAGCGCTTTCTTAAACGCCATCGCGGCATCCTGAATAGCGTCGGCACTCATCGGGCCGCTGACGAACTGGTCGATCAGCTCTTGGGGAATGGAAGGAAGGTCACGCTGGGCCTCTCGGGCCGGTTTCTTTTTGGTCGGCATACATGCACCTCTGCGACATGTTATGCCCGAACACAAAATTTATGACACTCCCGCCCTGAAACGACAAAACCCCTGTCTGCGTTAGCAGACAGGGGTTCTGGAATTTAATCTTGACGATGACCTACTCTCACATGGGGAAACCCCACACTACCATCGGCGATGCATCGTTTCACTTCTGAGTTCGGGATGGGATCAGGTGGTTCCAACGCTCTATGGTCGTCAAGAAATTCTGTATCTGGCCCGTCAACACGGTAACGTGCCAGCAAAATCGGTGACTTCTACTAAAAAACAAAACCCCAACTGCTTTCGCAATTGGGGTTTCGGAATTTAATCTTGACGATGACCTACTCTCACATGGGGAAACCCCACACTACCATCGGCGATGCATCGTTTCACTTCTGAGTTCGGGATGGGATCAGGTGGTTCCAACGCTCTATGGTCGTCAAGAAATTCGGGTACTGACTCGTGACCGGTTGGCCTCGCTTCAGCAAATCGGGTATGTGATACAGGTGTTTGTGAGCATCGCGAACTTTCGGTTCATTGCGTCTTCACACACCGCAATCTGGTCTCTTTCGAGCATGCAGATTGCTTGGGTGTTATATGGTCAAGCCTCACGGGCAATTAGTATTGGTTAGCTCAACGCCTCACAGCGCTTACACACCCAACCTATCAACGTCGTAGTCTTCGACGGCCCTTCAGGGAACTCAAGGTTCCAGTGAGATCTCATCTTGAGGCAAGTTTCCCGCTTAGATGCTTTCAGCGGTTATCTTTCCCGAACATAGCTACCCGGCAATGCCACTGGCGTGACAACCGGAACACCAGAGGTTCGTCCACTCCGGTCCTCTCGTACTAGGAGCAGCCCCTCTCAAATCTCAAACGTCCACGGCAGATAGGGACCGAACTGTCTCACGACGTTCTAAACCCAGCTCGCGTACCACTTTAAATGGCGAACAGCCATACCCTTGGGACCGGCTTCAGCCCCAGGATGTGATGAGCCGACATCGAGGTGCCAAACACCGCCGTCGATATGAACTCTTGGGCGGTATCAGCCTGTTATCCCCGGAGTACCTTTTATCCGTTGAGCGATGGCCCTTCCATACAGAACCACCGGATCACTAAGACCTACTTTCGTACCTGCTCGACGTGTCTGTCTCGCAGTCAAGCGCGCTTTTGCCTTTATACTCTACGACCGATTTCCGACCGGTCTGAGCGCACCTTCGTACTCCTCCGTTACTCTTTAGGAGGAGACCGCCCCAGTCAAACTACCCACCATACACTGTCCTCGATCCGGATAACGGACCTGAGTTAGAACCTCAAAGTTGCCAGGGTGGTATTTCAAGGATGGCTCCACGCGAACTGGCGTCCACGCTTCAAAGCCTCCCACCTATCCTACACAAGCAAATTCAAAGTCCAGTGCAAAGCTATAGTAAAGGTTCACGGGGTCTTTCCGTCTAGCCGCGGATACACTGCATCTTCACAGCGATTTCAATTTCACTGAGTCTCGGGTGGAGACAGCGCCGCCATCGTTACGCCATTCGTGCAGGTCGGAACTTACCCGACAAGGAATTTCGCTACCTTAGGACCGTTATAGTTACGGCCGCCGTTTACCGGGGCTTCGATCAAGAGCTTCGCGTTAGCTAACCCCATCAATTAACCTTCCGGCACCGGGCAGGCGTCACACCCTATACGTCCACTTTCGTGTTTGCAGAGTGCTGTGTTTTTAATAAACAGTCGCAGCGGCCTGGTATCTTCGACCGGCATGAGCTTACGGAGCAAGTCCTTCACCCTCACCGGCGCACCTTCTCCCGAAGTTACGGTGCCATTTTGCCTAGTTCCTTCACCCGAGTTCTCTCAAGCGCCTTGGTATTCTCTACCCAACCACCTGTGTCGGTTTGGGGTACGGTTCCTGGTTATCTGAAGCTTAGAAGCTTTTCTTGGAAGCATGGCATCAACCACTTCGTCACCTAAAAGGTAACTCGTCATCAGCTCTCGGCCTTAAGATCCCGGATTTACCTAAGATCTCAGCCTACCACCTTAAACTTGGACAACCAACGCCAAGCTGGCCTAGCCTTCTCCGTCCCTCCATCGCAATAACCAGAAGTACAGGAATATTAACCTGTTTTCCATCGACTACGCTTTTCAGCCTCGCCTTAGGGACCGACTAACCCTGCGTCGATTAACGTTGCGCAGGAAACCTTGGTCTTTCGGCGTGGGTGTTTTTCACACCCATTGTCGTTACTCATGTCAGCATTCGCACTTCTGATACCTCCAGCAAGCTTCTCAACTCACCTTCACAGGCTTACAGAACGCTCCTCTACCGCATCACTTGCGTGATACCCGTAGCTTCGGTGTATGGTTTGAGCCCCGTTACATCTTCCGCGCAGGCCGACTCGACTAGTGAGCTATTACGCTTTCTTTAAAGGGTGGCTGCTTCTAAGCCAACCTCCTAGCTGTCTAAGCCTTCCCACATCGTTTCCCACTTAACCATAACTTTGGGACCTTAGCTGACGGTCTGGGTTGTTTCCCTTTTCACGACGGACGTTAGCACCCGCCGTGTGTCTCCCATGCTCGGCACTTGTAGGTATTCGGAGTTTGCATCGGTTTGGTAAGTCGGGATGACCCCCTAGCCGAAACAGTGCTCTACCCCCTACAGTGATACATGAGGCGCTACCTAAATAGCTTTCGAGGAGAACCAGCTATCTCCGAGCTTGATTAGCCTTTCACTCCGATCCACAGGTCATCCGCTAACTTTTCAACGGTAGTCGGTTCGGTCCTCCAGTCAGTGTTACCTAACCTTCAACCTGCCCATGGATAGATCGCCCGGTTTCGGGTCTATTCCCAGCGACTAGACGCCCTATTAAGACTCGCTTTCGCTACGCCTCCCCTATTCGGTTAAGCTCGCCACTGAAAATAAGTCGCTGACCCATTATACAAAAGGTACGCAGTCACCCAACAAAGTGGGCTCCCACTGCTTGTACGCATACGGTTTCAGGATCTATTTCACTCCCCTCTCCGGGGTTCTTTTCGCCTTTCCCTCACGGTACTAGTTCACTATCGGTCAGTCAGTAGTATTTAGCCTTGGAGGATGGTCCCCCCATATTCAGACAAAGTTTCTCGTGCTCCGTCCTACTCGATTTCATGACTAAGAGACTTTCGCGTACAGGGCTATCACCCACTATGGCCGCACTTTCCAGAGCGTTCCGCTAATCTCAAAGCCACTTAAGGGCTAGTCCCCGTTCGCTCGCCACTACTAAGGGAATCTCGGTTGATTTCTTTTCCTCAGGGTACTTAGATGTTTCAGTTCCCCTGGTTCGCCTCTTGCACCTATGTATTCAGTACAAGATAACCATCTTATGATGGCTGGGTTCCCCCATTCAGACATCTCCGGATCAAAGTCTGTTTGCCGACTCCCCGAAGCTTTTCGCAGGCTACCACGTCTTTCATCGCCTCTGACTGCCAAGGCATCCACCGTATGCGCTTCTTCACTTGACCATATAACCCCAAGCAATCTGGTTATACTGTGAAGACGACATTCGCCGAAAATTCGCAAAACTCTTAAGAGTCACTCACAAATTTTACCTTAGCCTGATCCGTTACCAGTGAAAGTAACGTTCAGTCTATCTTTCTATCACATACCCAAATTTTTAAAGAACGATCTAATCAAAAGACTAGAAATCAGCATTCACCATCACAGCGATGGAATGCTCATTTCTAAGCTTTCAAACTTCAGAAGCAGTGGTGGTGGAGCCAAGCGGGATCGAACCGCTGACCTCCTGCGTGCAAGGCAGGCGCTCTCCCAGCTGAGCTATGGCCCCGTATTTCTACAGGTTTCCCACACAAAAATTGGTGGGTCTGGGCAGATTCGAACTGCCGACCTCACCCTTATCAGGGGTGCGCTCTAACCAACTGAGCTACAGACCCAATTTCGGGCTGCTTCTATCGTCTTCTTCAATGAATCAAGCAATTCGTGTGGGAACTTATGGAGCAGCTGATGTCGTCGATTAAGGAGGTGATCCAGCCGCAGGTTCCCCTACGGCTACCTTGTTACGACTTCACCCCAGTCATGAATCACACCGTGGTAACCGTCCTCCCGAAGGTTAGACTAGCTACTTCTGGTGCAACCCACTCCCATGGTGTGACGGGCGGTGTGTACAAGGCCCGGGAACGTATTCACCGCGACATTCTGATTCGCGATTACTAGCGATTCCGACTTCACGCAGTCGAGTTGCAGACTGCGATCCGGACTACGATCGGTTTTGTGGGATTAGCTCCACCTCGCGGCTTGGCAACCCTCTGTACCGACCATTGTAGCACGTGTGTAGCCCAGGCCGTAAGGGCCATGATGACTTGACGTCATCCCCACCTTCCTCCGGTTTGTCACCGGCAGTCTCCTTAGAGTGCCCACCATAACGTGCTGGTAACTAAGGACAAGGGTTGCGCTCGTTACGGGACTTAACCCAACATCTCACGACACGAGCTGACGACAGCCATGCAGCACCTGTCTCAATGTTCCCGAAGGCACCAATCCATCTCTGGAAAGTTCATTGGATGTCAAGGCCTGGTAAGGTTCTTCGCGTTGCTTCGAATTAAACCACATGCTCCACCGCTTGTGCGGGCCCCCGTCAATTCATTTGAGTTTTAACCTTGCGGCCGTACTCCCCAGGCGGTCAACTTAATGCGTTAGCTGCGCCACTAAGAGCTCAAGGCTCCCAACGGCTAGTTGACATCGTTTACGGCGTGGACTACCAGGGTATCTAATCCTGTTTGCTCCCCACGCTTTCGCACCTCAGTGTCAGTATCAGTCCAGGTGGTCGCCTTCGCCACTGGTGTTCCTTCCTATATCTACGCATTTCACCGCTACACAGGAAATTCCACCACCCTCTACCATACTCTAGCTTGCCAGTTTTGGATGCAGTTCCCAGGTTGAGCCCGGGGATTTCACATCCAACTTAACAAACCACCTACGCGCGCTTTACGCCCAGTAATTCCGATTAACGCTTGCACCCTCTGTATTACCGCGGCTGCTGGCACAGAGTTAGCCGGTGCTTATTCTGTCGGTAACGTCAAAATTGCAGAGTATTAATCTACAACCCTTCCTCCCAACTTAAAGTGCTTTACAATCCGAAGACCTTCTTCACACACGCGGCATGGCTGGATCAGGCTTTCGCCCATTGTCCAATATTCCCCACTGCTGCCTCCCGTAGGAGTCTGGACCGTGTCTCAGTTCCAGTGTGACTGATCATCCTCTCAGACCAGTTACGGATCGTCGCCTTGGTGAGCCATTACCTCACCAACTAGCTAATCCGACCTAGGCTCATCTGATAGCGCAAGGCCCGAAGGTCCCCTGCTTTCTCCCGTAGGACGTATGCGGTATTAGCGTTCCTTTCGAAACGTTGTCCCCCACTACCAGGCAGATTCCTAGGCATTACTCACCCGTCCGCCGCTGAATCCAGGAGCAAGCTCCTTTCATCCGCTCGACTTGCATGTGTTAGGCCTGCCGCCAGCGTTCAATCTGAGCCATGATCAAACTCTTCAGTTCAAACATCTTTGGGTTTTTAAGAAACCCTAAACTTGGCTCAGCAATCGTTGGTTACATCTTTGATTTCTCGCGGAGTAACTTGTGATGCTGATAATCTTGTTGACTATCAGTCTGACTCCACAAGCACCCACACGAATTGCTTGATTCAGTTGTTAAAGAGCGGTAGGTTAAGATCTTTCGTCTCAACCGAGGCGCGCATTCTACAGCAGCCTCATTTGCTGTCAAGTGATTATTTTCAGAAGTTTTCGAAGATTTCTTCAACAACTTCAACCACTTGCGCTTCCGATCTCTCGTTAGCGGGAGGCGAATTCTACAGCGTTACACGCTGCTGTCAACACCTCTTTTTCTCCGCTTTCGACCGAGAAGATCGAACCGTCAAAAGAGCCAAACATCACCGCTCTTTCAACTCCTTCCAGGCTTCGATGAACTGAAGCAAGTCGCCGTCGAAAACTGCGTAACTCATTGAATCTCAAGGAGTTTTCCGTTTCGACTGCGCCGGAAGTGGGGCGAATTATAGACCTCCTGAATCTGCCGTCAACCGTTAATTTCAGTTTTCTTTCAACAACTTACAGATCGGTTAAAAAACGCACAAATCCATCTATATATAGACAGAAAACAGCCTTCTTCTATATAGAAGCGATACTCAAAGCACTCCATCAGCCTTGAGTGCCTCTACCGCGCCAGCGCCCAGACCCAGCACCCGCTGCAAAACCTCCAACGTATGCTCGCCCAATAAAGGAGGCGCGCGAAGGTACTCGACCGGCGTCTGCGACAGCCGGATCGGACTCGCCACCTGCGGGACCATCCCCGCCAATGCGTGCGGAAGCTCTATCGCCAACCCACGCGCCTTCACCTGCGGATCCTCAAACACTTGGGACAGATCATTGATCGGCCCACACGGCACACCCGCTTGCTCCAGCTGAGCCACCCATTCGGCGGTAGTCTTGAATACCGTCGCCTGGCGGATCAGAGGAATCAACACCGCGCGGTTAGCCACCCGCAGCTTGTTAGTCGCGAATCGCGGATCGTCCGCCCACTGCGGCTGGCCCGCCACCTCGGCAAACTTGCGGAACTGGCCGTCATTGCCAACGGTAAGAATGAAATCACCGTCGGCCGTCGGGAAGTCCTGATAAGGCACGATGTTCGGGTGTGCATTACCCAGACGCTTCGGCGCATTGCCGGTAGTCAGATAGTTCATCGCCTGATTCGCCAGACATGCGACCTGCACATCCAGCAAAGCCATATCGATGTGTTGCCCGCCACCGTCGTGATCACGATGAGCCAGCGCCGCCAGTATCGCCACGGTCGAATACAGCCCCGTAAGAATGTCCGTCAGCGCCACTCCCACCTTCACCGGCCCGGCGCCTTCATCACCTTCAGGGCGACCGGTCAGGCTCATCAACCCGCCCAGCCCCTGAATCATGAAGTCATAACCCGCACGCTTGGCATACGGCCCGGTTTGACCGAAGCCAGTGATCGAGCAATAGATCAGATCCGGATTGATCGCCTTCAGCGACTCGTAGTCCAGCCCATAGGCAGCCAGCCCACCGACCTTGAAGTTCTCGATCAGAATGTCCGACTTCGCCGCCAGCTCCCGTACCAGGTTCTGCCCTTCAGGCCGAGTGAAGTCGATCGTCACCGATTGCTTGTTGCGGTTGGCCGACAGGTAATAGGCCGCCTCGCTGGTGTTTTCCCCATAAGCATCCTTAAGGAACGGCGGCCCCCAGGCGCGCGTATCATCGCCATTGCCCGGGCGCTCGACCTTGATCACCTCGGCGCCAAGGTCGGCGAGAATCTGCCCGGCCCACGGCCCGGCCAGCACGCGCGATAAATCCAGTACCCGCAGATGCGACAGCGCGCCCATGGTCGCTCTCCTGTTAATAGAACGCCTGCAGACCGGTTTGCGCGCGACCGAGGATCAGCGCGTGAACGTCGTGAGTACCTTCATAGGTATTCACCACTTCCAGGTTGACCAGATGACGGGCCACACCGAACTCGTCAGAGATACCGTTACCACCCAGCATGTCACGGGCCATGCGAGCGATATCCAGCGACTTGCCACAGGAGTTGCGCTTCATGATCGAAGTGATTTCGACCGCGGCAGTGCCCTCATCCTTCATGCGACCCAGGCGCAGACAGCCTTGCAGCGCCAGAGTGATCTCGGTCTGCATGTCGGCCAGCTTCTTCTGAATAAGCTGGGTGGCAGCCAATGGGCGCCCGAACTGCTGACGATCAAGGGTGTACTGGCGAGCGGTGTGCCAGCAGAACTCGGCAGCGCCCAATGCGCCCCAGGAGATGCCATAGCGTGCGGAGTTAAGGCAGGTGAACGGGCCTTTCAGGCCGCGCACGTCCGGGAAGATGTTTTCTTCCGGCACAAACACGTTGTCCATGACGATTTCGCCGGTGATCGAGGCGCGCAGGCCGACCTTGCCGTGAATCGCCGGAGCGCTCAAGCCCTTCCAGCCTTTCTCCAGGACGAAGCCACGGATGTCGCCGGCATCGTCCTTGGCCCAGACCACGAACACATCGGCGATCGGGCTGTTGGTGATCCACATCTTGGCGCCGGTCAGGCTGTAGCCGCCGTCGACTTTGCGCGCACGGGTGATCATCGCGCCCGGGTCGGAGCCGTGGTTTGGCTCGGTCAGACCGAAGCAGCCGATCCATTCGCCGGAAGCCAATTTCGGCAGGTATTTCTGTTTCTGTGCTTCAGTGCCGAATTCGTTGATCGGCACCATCACCAATGAGGACTGCACACTCATCATAGAACGGTAGCCAGAGTCGACACGCTCGACTTCGCGAGCAATCAGCCCGTAGCTGACGTAGTTCAGACCGCTGCCACCGTATTGTTCAGGGATGGTCGCACCGAGCAGACCGACTTCGCCCATTTCGCGGAAGATTGCCGGGTCGGTTTTCTCATGGCGGAAAGCTTCAAGCACGCGTGGCGCCAGGCTCTGCTGAGCGAATTGGGCGGCGGTGTCGCGGATCATGCGCTCCTCTTCGGTGAGCTGTTGATCCAGCAGCAGGGGATCGATCCAGTTGAAGCTAGCTTTACCGCCCATGAGTGAGTCCTCGCAAATCGGTGAATTAACGTGGCATTGATCCTAGGCCCGGTTGGCCAGCGCGGCAAACGAGGATTTCGCATCCTGTTGTGCTAATTTCTCACTCCGAAACGTCGCTGAATGCCTTTTATGCGGCGCATTAGTGAGGTTGACGTACATGCGCAGGAAGATACCCAGCACCACGGCCCTGATCAGCTTCGAAGCCGCCGCCCGCCACGAAAGCTTTACCAAGGCTGCCGAAGAACTTTCCCTCACCCAGGGCGCCATTTGCCGACAGATCGCCAGCCTTGAGGAGTTCCTCAGTGTGGAACTGTTCCGACGCTCGCGACGTGGAGTGAAGCTGACGGAAGCGGGACTTTCCTACAGCCGTCGGGTGGCCACGCAGCTCGACGCCGTCGAGCGCGACACGCTTTCGGTGATGGGCCAGCAGGGCACAAATGTGATCGAACTGGCGGTGGTGCCCACCTTCGGCACGCAATGGCTGCTGCCACGACTCAAGGACTTCCAGCTCAAGCACCCCGAGGTCACCGTCAACCTGACCAACCGCACTCGCCCGTTCCTGTTTGCCGACACCGATTTCGACGCAGCGATCTACTTCGGCGACGCCGATTGGTCGGGTACCGAATCCCACAGGCTGATGGGCGAAAATCCGATGCCGGTGTGCAGCCACACCCTACTCGGCAGCAGGACACATCTGACTCCTGACGAGATTGCCGAGCTGCCTCTGTTGCAGCAAACCACTCGCCCCTACGCCTGGCGCCAATGGTTCAATTCACAGCACCTGAACATCCCACGCGACATGACAGGTCCGCGCTACGAGCTATTCTCCATGCTGGCTCAGGCGGCCATGCACGACATGGGTATCGCGCTGATTCCACCGTTTCTGATTCAGCGCGAACTGGCCGAGAAACGCCTGGTGGTCGCCAACCCGAATGCGCTCTCCAGCATCAAGGCTTATTACCTGATGATTCCGGAGCGAAAGGTCGAATCGGCATCACTCAAGGCTTTTCGCGATTGGCTGGTCAATCAGGCAAACAGCTACAGCCTAGAAGGATAAAGGCTTAAAGCGATTACTAACCCGGTAGTCAGGAAAATCAAAGCCCTACAGATATAAGTATTTGTCGCAAAATCACAGACTGTATCCGAAAGTCGTACAGACGTCCCACAAGCGCCTGAAGACGTGGCTTTGAGCCTCCATCCACGACTCATTACAGCCTATTCACGCCACCGATGAGAAATATTTTCAAATTGAGCCAGAATCCTTGCAAGGCACGGCCTGCAAGGGATTCATCTGGCCATCTGCGACATTCGGTCACGGGATGACTTGTAGTTAATTTTCCGTCACCCGTCATAATCCCTTGAAGGGCATAAAGTTCGCCTGCAAAATGCCGCGCCCCGCCCTGATTTGGCGGGATCGTGCTGATCGGCCGCCCCAGTCGCACCATCCGCAGTGCCTGGGTTTACTCAATAAGATCACGCAGGAGATTTGACGTGCACATTGGTGTTCCTCTCGAAACCCAGACCGGTGAAACACGGGTTGCTGCAACCCCGGAAACCATTAAAAAGCTGATCAGCCAAGGCCATAAGGTCACTGTGCAAACCGGCGCCGGCGTTAAAGCCAGTGTTGTCGACAGTGCCTATGAAGCGGCGGGCGCAACCATTGGCAGTGCCAACGACGCGTTCGGCGCCGAGCTGATTCTCAAAGTGGTCGCCCCCAGCGACGCCGAACTGGCGCTGATCAAGCGCGGCACGGTGCTGGTGGGCATGCTCAACCCCTTCAATAACGAAACCATCGCCAAAATGGCCGAGTGCGGGATCACCGCGTTCGCCCTCGAAGCGGCGCCGCGCACCTCTCGCGCACAGAGTCTCGATGTGCTGTCGTCGCAGGCGAACATTGCCGGCTACAAGGCGGTGTTGCTGGCCGCGCACTACTATCCGCGCTTCATGCCGATGCTGATGACCGCTGCGGGCACCGTGAAAGCGGCGCGCGTGCTGATTCTGGGTGCCGGCGTGGCCGGGTTGCAGGCGATTGCCACGGCGAAACGTCTGGGTGCGGTGATCGAAGCGTCTGACGTGCGTCCGGCAGTGAAGGAACAGATCGAATCCCTCGGTGCGAAGTTCGTCGATGTGCCGTACGAAACTGACGAAGAACGTGAATGCGCGGTGGGTGTCGGCGGTTACGCGCGGCCTATGCCGGCAAGCTGGATGCAGCGTCAGGCCCAGGCTGTGCACGAACGCGCCAGGCAGGCCGACATCGTCATCACCACCGCACTGATCCCGGGCCGCAAGGCGCCGACACTGTTGAGCGCGGACACCGTGGCGCAGATGAAGCCGGGCTCGGTGGTCATCGACCTCGCGGCTGCGCAGGGCGGCAATTGCCCGCTGACCGTCGCCGATCAGGTCGTGGTCGAGAACGGCGTGACCATCGTCGGCCCGACCAACCTGGCCGGTGAAGTCGCTGCAGACGCCTCGGCGCTGTACGCCCGCAACCTGCTGGACTTCCTCAAGCTGGTGTTCACCAAAGAAGGCCAGTTCGACGTCAACCTCGAAGACGACATCGTCGCCGCGTGCCTGATGTGCCGCGACGGCCAAGTCATCCGCAAAAACGCCTAAGCAGGGATTCAGACGATGGAAGAGCTTATCTCCCCCGGTATCTACAACCTGATCATCTTCGTGCTGGCGATTTATGTCGGTTACCACGTGGTCTGGAACGTTACACCTGCGCTGCACACGCCGTTGATGGCGGTGACCAATGCCATTTCGGCAATCGTGATCGTCGGCGCCATGCTCGCTGCTGCGCTGACCGTCACGCCGCTAGGCAAGACCATGGGCACCCTCGCCGTGGCACTGGCTGCGGTCAATGTGTTCGGTGGCTTCCTGGTTACCCGCCGCATGCTTGAGATGTTCAAGAAGAAAGCCCCGAAAGCAAAAGAAGAGGCGCCGAAGTAATGAGCATGAATCTCGTCACGACGCTCTACCTGATCGCGTCAATCTGCTTTATCCAGGCCCTTAAAGGCCTGTCGCACCCGACCACGTCGCGGCGCGGCAACCTGTTCGGCATGCTCGGCATGGCGCTGGCCATCCTCACCACCATCGGCCTCATCTATAAGCTCGGTGCGGAACTGGCGACTGCCGGTATCGGTTACGTGATCGTCGGCCTGCTGATCGGCGGCACCGCCGGTTCGATCATGGCCAAGCGCGTCGAAATGACCAAGATGCCAGAGCTGGTCGCGTTCATGCACAGCATGATCGGTCTGGCGGCGGTGTTCATCGCCATTGCTGCGGTGGTCGAGCCGCAATCGCTGGGCATCGTCAAGCAACTGGGCGACTCGATCCCGGCGGGTAACCGTCTGGAGCTGTTCCTCGGCGCGGCGATTGGTGCAATCACCTTCTCCGGTTCGGTGATCGCCTTCGGCAAGCTGTCGGGCAAGTACAAGTTCCGCCTGTTCCAGGGCGCGCCGGTACAGTTCGCCGGTCAGCACAAGCTGAACGCGGTACTCGGTCTGGCGACACTGGTGCTGGGCGTGACCTTCATGCTCACCGGCAACCTCCCCGCGTTCGCGCTGATGCTGGCTCTGGCGTTCGTGATGGGGGTGCTGATCATCATCCCGATTGGCGGCGCCGACATGCCGGTGGTGGTGTCGATGCTCAACAGCTATTCGGGTTGGGCGGCAGCAGGTATCGGCTTCTCGCTGAACAACTCGATGCTGATCATTGCCGGCTCTCTGGTGGGTTCGAGCGGTGCGATCCTCTCGTACATCATGTGCAAGGCGATGAACCGTTCCTTCTTTAATGTACTGCTTGGCGGTTTCGGCAACACGGCCGACGCAGGACCTGCCGGTGCGAAAGAAGCCCGTCCGGTGAAATCCGGTTCGGCCGACGACGCAACGTTCCTGCTGACCAACGCCGACACCGTGATCATCGTCCCGGGTTACGGCCTGGCGGTGGCCCGTGCGCAGCATGCATTGAAAGAGCTGACCGAGAAACTGACCCATCGCGGCGTGACCGTGAAGTACGCGATTCACCCGGTGGCCGGTCGCATGCCGGGGCACATGAACGTCCTGCTCGCCGAGGCCGAAGTGCCTTACGACCAGGTGTTCGAGATGGAAGACATCAACTCCGAGTTCGGCCAGGCCGACGTGGTGCTGGTACTCGGCGCCAACGACGTGGTCAACCCGGCCGCCAAGAACGATCCGAAATCGCCGATTGCCGGCATGCCGATTCTCGAAGCGTTCAAGGCCAAGACCATCATCGTCAACAAGCGCTCGATGGCCAGCGGTTATGCCGGTCTGGACAACGAACTGTTCTACCTGGACAAGACCATGATGGTGTTCGGCGACGCGAAAAAAGTCATCGAAGACATGGTCAAAGCGGTGGAGTAATCCTCCGCAGCTGCACCGGACGCCCCGACTTGTCGGGGCGTTTTTGTTTGCGCAAACCGTCGGACAATTTGCCACGTTGTTGCAGATCCAGTAACGGTGTTTTACTTGAAACCCGCTAAATAGACGCCTCGTTTGCGACCTTGGTAGCGGGACAGGCGCCCGCGAAATTCACTAGACTGCGCATCCTGCTACTCGCTTCCCGAGAAAATAATCCATGTACCGTGACCGTATTCGCCTGCCTTCGTTGTTGGATAAAGTGATGAGCGCCGCCGACGCCGCCGCGCTGATTGAAGACGGCATGACCGTCGGCATGAGCGGCTTCACCCGCGCTGGCGAAGCCAAAGCCGTCCCTCACGCACTGGCCGAGCGAGCCAAGGTCACGCCGCTGAAGATCAGCCTGATGACCGGCGCCAGCCTGGGCAACGACCTCGACAAGCAACTGACCGAGGCCGGCGTGCTGTCGCGGCGCATGCCGTTCCAGGTCGACAGCACCTTGCGCAAGGCGATCAACGCCGGCGAAGTGATGTTCATCGACCAGCACCTGTCGGAAACCGTCGAGCAACTGCGCAACCAGCAACTGAAGCTGCCGGACATCGCAGTGATCGAAGCCGTGGCCATCACCGAGCAAGGCCACATCGTGCCGACCACCTCGGTGGGCAACTCGGCGAGCTTCGCGATTTTCGCCAAGCAAGTGATTGTCGAGATCAACCTGGCGCACAACGCCAACCTCGAAGGCCTGCATGACATCTATATCCCCACCTATCGCCCGACGCGCACGCCGATCCCGCTGGTGAAAGTCGACGATCGCATCGGCAGCACCGCGATCCCGATCCCGCCGGAGAAGATTGTCGCCATCGTCATCACTCAGCAGGCGGATTCGCCGTCCACGGTGTCGACCCCGGATGTCGACACCAATGCCATCGCCGAACACCTGATCACCTTCTTCAAGCAGGAGGTCGACGCCGGGCGCATGACCAACAAGCTCGGCCCGTTGCAGGCCGGGATCGGCAACATCGCCAACGCGGTGATGTGCGGTCTGATCGATTCGCCGTTCGAAGACCTGACCATGTACTCCGAAGTGCTGCAGGACTCGACCTTCGACCTGATCGACGCCGGCAAGCTGAGCTTTGCGTCGGGCAGCTCGATCACTTTGTCGGAGCGGCGCAACAGCGACGTGTTCGGCAACCTGGAGAAGTACAAGGACAAACTGGTGCTGCGCCCGCAGGAGATCTCCAACCACCCGGAAGTGGTGCGTCGTCTGGGTATCATTGGCATCAACACCGCGCTGGAGTTCGATATCTACGGCAACGTCAACTCCACCCACGTCTGCGGCACGCGGATGATGAACGGTATCGGCGGTTCGGGGGACTTTGCGCGCAACGCGCACCTGGCGGTGTTCGTGACCAAATCGATCGCGAAGGGCGGGGCGATTTCCAGCGTGGTGCCGATGGTCAGCCACGTTGACCACACCGAGCATGACGTCGACATTCTGGTGACCGAAGTCGGTCTGGCTGACCTACGCGGCCTGGCCCCACGCGAACGCGCTCGGGTGATCATCGACAACTGTGTGCACCCGGACTATCGCCAGGCGCTGAACGACTACTTCACCGCAGCGTGCGCCATCGGTGGCCACACCCCGCACATTCTGCGTGATGCCTTGAGCTGGCACATAAACCTGGAAGAAACCGGGCACATGCTGGCGGTGTAATTCACACAGTCAAACCGCTGATGCAAACACAATTTGTGTCAGCGGATTTTTTAACCCGCCACATCTGGCAAAAACTGTACTGCTGTACCGGTTGTTTCCTACAGATTTTGCCTACCTCCTTCCTCGAATTGAGCAAAAACGCACCACATTAGTGCTGACAGGTACAGTTTGCTCAATTTCGACCCGTACACCCCCTATAAACAGTTAACTGGTCACTCACAATACAGTTGAACTGTATCTAGAGAGACTAGGCAAACGAGAGGATCATGGGCACCAGTTAAACCACTACCTGATCCCGCCACAAGCGGAAGGATGTCAACCATGGAACGTACACTCAGTTCCGAACTGTTCTTCGAAGACAAAGCTGCAAAAAACCAGGCTTCCCTGCCTCTGCGCGTTATCGCTAACCTGATGTTGTGGCAGCGCCGCATCTCCAGCCGCCACCAACTGGCTCGTCTGGATTCGCGTCTGCTGGCTGACGCCGGTATAAGCGAAGCACAACGCTACGAAGAGCTGAGCAAGCCGTTCTGGCGCTAAGTAGCGTCGCTGGCTCTGGTCATCAGACCCACCGCCAGCAACCCGAATTGAACACACAAGACCCGTCGCGGGAAACCGCGACGGGTTTTGTCGTTTCAGGGTTCGAAAATGCCCGTACAGCAGAATATTCAAAGTACAGGTACAGTTCTCAATAAACAAAATCTGAACCAGTACAATTTTTCATGAGTGTATCTGCTCGCCAAACTGCATCGGGCGCAGCATGTCCTTAACCCTCCTCGGTTTAAGGAAAACGCCATGAAAGGCTTACAGGATGTTTCGACAGCTTCGACTCTACCCCGCGCTCACTCGCACCTGCTGCGGCGCCTGTTTCGACCCCTGTGGCAAGGACTGGAGCGCGCCAGGACGCGGCGCCTGCTGGCTCAACTGGACCAGCGCGACCTAGCGGATCTGGGCCTCAGCCATGCCGATCGGCTCAGAGAACTGGAGAAACCCTTCTGGCGCTAGCATTCTGCCCACTGTCCGAACCTCGCGCGCAGGCCTAATATCCACGCCAGAACGTGGCGAATCTTCTGTAACCCGCGTCTGACTCATCAGACACAAGCCACCTCTCAATACGGTTTACTATCAGGAGATACACCATGTCCCGTCTTCGCCTGCTCAGCGCTGCCGCCTTGCTGGCCGTGGCTGCCAACGCCAGTGCCTCCAGCTTCATTGTGACCACCGACGCCGTGGTTGGCGCGCTGAAATCCTCCTCGGACGCCACCTCCGATGTCAGCTCTTCGCTGCGTGACAACAAAGTCGTGATCGCCGCCCGTGACGACGCTGCCAGCTTCGTCGCCAGTGAAGGCCAGATCCGTGGCGTGAAACTGGAAAGTGCTCTGGACCTGATCCGTCATCAGGCACCGCAACTGAACGCGACCGACTTCCAACTGGCGCAAGCCATCCTCGCGATCTGATCCAACGATGCCGCACGGGGCACGCCAGTCGTGTCCCGATGTTTCGCCGCTGGCTCTGGCCCGCGCATTTGCGCTAGCCTTGAAGCTCGTTAACCGTTACCGAGTCTCATGCGTTTATTCAGACTGTTTTTCCCTTGCGTATTGGTCAGTGCCTTCTGGGCGACCTCGGTCGATGCCTTTGATGTCTCCACACAAAACACCGTGGTCAGCGTTTGGGCGACCGGAATGGTGTCTTCCGCACCATTCGACCGTAAACTGATCATCGCCGCTCACGATGACGCGGCGGCGTTTGTCGCCAGTGACGGTCAATTGCGCGGCGCGCAGCTCGAATCCGCCTTGCATTACTTGCGCAAATCCCGACCAAAACTTCATGTCAGCGACCTTGAACTGGCACAGGCAATTCTCGTCCAATAGTTATCATGATCCCTCGTTAACATTGCCCTCCGGAGTCGTTCCATGCGTAGCCCGCTGATTGCTGCCGCCCTTGGCCTGTTTTTGTTGGCCGATGTGGCCCAGGCACACACCCTGGTAGCCACCAGTAACATCATCGTTCGTGCCTCCCAGCGCACCATCGATTTCACCTCCGATACCACGACGTCGATTCGCGATTCGAAAATCATCCGCGAAGCCCACGACGATGCGGCCAGCTTCGTTGCCACCAACGGCGATATCCGCGGTGCGCACCTGGAAGCCGCCCTCAACACCTTGCGCACGCGCGTGCCGGAAGCCCGCGACGCCAGTGATCAGGTGCTCGCCGAAGCCATCCTCGCCCTGTGAAGTCACTCGGCGCCTGGCTACTGGCCGGGGCGTTGTTGCTGCTTGGCAACAGCGCCCACGCCAGCCTGCAATTGCGACTCAAGACCGACGGCCTGAGCCCCGCCCAGCAACAGGCCAGTCAAACGCTGCTCGATGAAGCCATGCAGAAACTGCCGCCCAGTTTCGTCGAACAGCTGGATCGGCGCATCGACGTCGGCTGGTCCGACGACATGCCTAGCAATGCGTACGGCCAGGCGACCCTGGTTGCCGAGCTCGACCTGAACCGCAAACTGCTCGCCGGCCTCACCGACGGCAGCGCGGCCACAGAGAAAACCAATCGCCCCCATGGCACTGTGCGCCAGGAACTGCTGGCAACGGTGCTGCATGAACTCACCCACATTTATGACCGCGCGCGCCTGTGGCCCGCCGCCGAGCGCACGCTGATTCAGCGCTGCACTCGCCGCAGTAACAGCGCCGGCCTGGTCGGCATTCCCGATGAGTGCCGTGGCCAGACCGAGCGACGCTTTACCCTCAGCGATGATCCACGTCTGCTTGATCTCGCCGGTTGGCAACAATACGTCGGCCGCCGCGGCGAGCGTGAACAACACAATCGTCAGGTGGCCCGCAGCCCGGACCTGTACGAAATCTCCAGCCCGAAAGAGTTTGTCGCGGTCAACATGGAGTATTTCCTCCTCGACCCGAGCTACGCCTGCCGCCGTCCGGCGCTCTATCGCTACTACAAGGCGCGCTTCGGCTGGGCACCACCGGCCAAGGACACCTGCAGCAATACCTTCGCCTTTCTCAACGCCGGCAACGACTTCGCCAAACAGCCCTTGGGCCAGGTCGACCCGGAGCGGGTGTATGCCGTCGATTATCTGCTGGCTGAAGCCAACCAGAACTGGGTCAGCCGCTGGGGCCACAGCATGCTGCGGCTGGTGATCTGCGCGCCGGGTCGACCACGGGGCCCGGATTGCCGGCTCGACCTCGACCAGCATCTGGTGCTGTCCTACCGCGCCTTTGTCGGTGACGTGCAGCTGTCGAGCTGGGACGGTCTGGTCGGCAAGTACCCGTCGCGGTTGTTCGTGCTGCCACTGGCCCAAGTGATCGACGAGTACACCAAGACCGAGCTGCGCAGCCTTGCCTCCGTGCCGCTGAACCTGTCGCGCAGTGAGATTGAAGGCGTGGTCGAACACGCTGCCGAGATGCACTGGAGCTATGACGGCAACTACTTCTTCCTGTCGAACAACTGCGCGGTGGAAGGCCTCAAGCTGCTGCGCAGCGGCAGCAACAACAAGCAACTTGTCGGCCTCGACAGCATCATGCCCAACGGCTTGCTGGAGGTGATGAAAGGTCGCGGGTTGGCCGACACCAGCGTGCTCGACAATCCCAAGGAAGCCCTGCGCCTGGGCTACCGCTTCGATTCGTTCCGCGATCGCTATCAGGCGATGTTCGATGTGTTGAAAAAGCAGCTGCCGATCAAGCAAACCAGCGTCGAAGATTGGCTATCGCTGTCTGCCGAAGAACGTCGCCAGTGGTTCGAACGTGCAGACCTGCGCACCAGCGCTGCATTGCTCCTGCTGGAACAGGCGAGTTATCGCCGCCAGTTGCTGCTGGCCCAGGACGAGGTCAAGCAGCGCTACCTCGGCGCCCGGGAGCTGGAAAACGGCGGCATGGACAAGGCCAACGCCACCCTGCAGGAAATTCTCGCCAACAGCGGCTTCCTCAGTCGTCCGGCAGAACTGCTCGACAGCCGTGGCTACGGGCTGCCGCAACCAAGCGAGTTCAAGCGCCTGCAGGACGAAAGCGCCCAACGCCAGAAACAACTGCTGGCGCTGAGCGGCGATCTGGACAAGGAAGTGCGCAAGTTGCTGGAACCCAAGCGAGCGGCCGAAATTGCCGCCAGCGAAGCCAACGTGAAGCAGATCGGCGAGCATCTGCGCAGACTGCACAAGGCATCTGGCGGACTGGAGTTGCCTTAAAAGCAAAAAGATCGCAGCCTGCGGCAGTTCCTACAGAGATAAATGTAGGAGCTGCCGCAGGCTGCGATCTTTTTATTGCCTGTAAATCAGTACAAAACACCATCCAGAATTTCGTAAACGATCCCGGTACCCACTGCGATCAGCACGATATCGCCCCCGGCGCGGCGCCACTCATAACCCGGATAAACCGGCAGACGACTCAGCGCCCGACCGTCCAGCCGCTCGCCGTAGTAACCATGCGGTAACGGCCGACCACGCTCCAGATGAATGCCCGGTGGCGGCGGTGCACCGCGCACGAAATAGCCGTGATTGTCGCGAATGGTCTGGCGTACCGGGCCGAAGTCGTGTGGCGGGCCGCCTCGGTGGTCGTTCTGCGGGCCACGGTGATCGTCACCACGGTTATCGTAGTGGCCCTGCTGCGGGCCGCCGTGGTCATGATCATCGCGTGGATCGGCGCTGGCCAGCAGCGGCGTCGCGCTGAGCATCAGCACGCCCAGTCCGGCAATCAGACGTTTCGGCATTTTCATCAAGTCTTCCTCACTGCACCAACAGCAAAAAGGGATTCAGAACGTGGTTCTGAATCCCTCGGTCTTGCTCAATTAGGCCGTGCTGTGAGGCGCTAATTCCTCTGTATCAGGAACTTTACCTTCAGCTGACGCGGGCCTGACGCACGCCCTCGGACAGCGCCTTGCACAGACCCAGCACGCCATCGACAGCCTGGGCCGGCGTGGTCGCATTGGCGATGTGATCGATCAGTGCCGAACCCACCACCACCCCGTCCGCCAAACGAGCGATGGACGCCGCCTGCTCCGGAGTACGGATGCCGAAACCGATGCTGATCGGCAGGTCAGTGTGGCGACGCAAACGGGTGACCGCCTCTTCGACGTGTTCCAGAGTCGCCGCACCGGCACCGGTCACACCGGCCACCGACACGTAGTAAACGAAGCCCGAGCTGCCATTGAGCACTTTCGGCAGACGTGCATCATCAGTGGTCGGGGTGGTCAGGCGGATGAAGTCCAGACCCGCAGCCTGTGCCGGGTCGCACAGTTCATTGTTGTGCTCTGGCGGCATGTCGACCACGATCAGGCCGTCGACGCCCGCGTCTTTGGCGTCAGCGATGAAACGTTCAACGCCATACATGTGGATCGGGTTGAAGTAGCCCATCAGCACCAGCGGCGTGTCGCTGTTGCCTTCGCGAAACTCGCGAACCATTTGCAGGGTTTTCGCCAGATTCTGCTTGGCGCCCAAGGCACGGATATTCGCCAGTTGAATCGCCGGACCGTCGGCCATCGGGTCGGTGAACGGCATGCCCAGCTCGATCACGTCGGCGCCAGCGCCCGGCAGACCTTTGAGGATCGCCAGCGAAGTGTCGTAGTCCGGATCACCGGCGGTGACGAAGGTCACCAGCGCGGCGCGATTCTGTTGCTTGAGGTCGGCAAAACGGGTTTGCAGGCGGCTCATCAGTGTTTCTCCTGCTTCGACTGTTCCATGTGATGCATGACGGTCTGCATGTCTTTGTCGCCACGGCCGGAGAGGTTGACCACCATCAGGTGATCCTTCGGCAGTTTCGGTGCGCGTTTGAACACTTCAGCCAGCGCATGCGCGCTTTCCAGTGCCGGGATGATGCCTTCGAGGCGGCAGCACTGGTGGAACGCAGCGAGGGCTTCGTCGTCGGTGACCGAGGTGTACTGGACGCGGCCGATGTCATGCAACCAGGCGTGCTCAGGGCCAATGCCCGGATAATCGAGACCGGCGGAAATCGAGTGGGCGTCGATGATCTGGCCATCGTCGTCCTGCAACAGGAAGGTACGGTTGCCGTGCAGCACACCGGGTACGCCGCCGTTGAGGCTCGCCGCGTGCTTGCCGGTTTCGATGCCGTAACCGGCCGCTTCAACCCCGATGATTTCGACGCTTTGATCATCGAGGAACGGGTGGAACAGGCCCATGGCGTTGGAACCGCCGCCGATGCACGCCACCAGACTGTCCGGCAGACGACCTTCCTGAGCTTGCAACTGCTCGCGGGTCTCCTTGCCGATCACCGCCTGGAAGTCGCGCACCATGGCTGGGTACGGGTGCGGGCCGGCCACGGTGCCGATCAGGTAGAAGGTGCTGTCGACGTTGGTCACCCAGTCACGCAGCGCTTCGTTCATCGCGTCTTTCAGGGTGCCGGTGCCGGCCACCACCGGGATCACTTCGGCGCCCAGCAGCTTCATGCGGAACACGTTGGCCTGCTGACGTTCGATGTCCGTGGTGCCCATGTAGATCACGCAGTCCAGACCGAAACGTGCGGCCACGGTGGCAGTCGCAACGCCGTGCATGCCGGCACCGGTCTCGGCGATGATGCGTTTCTTGCCCATGCGCCGCGCCAGCAGGATCTGGCCGATGCAATTGTTGATCTTGTGCGCGCCGGTGTGGTTCAGCTCTTCGCGTTTGAGGTAGATCTTCGCGCCGCCGCAGAACTCGGTCAGACGCTCGGCGAAGTACAGCGGGCTCGGACGACCGACATAGTCACGCTGGAAGTAGGCCAGCTCTTCCTTGAACGCCGGATCTTCCTTGGCCGCCTCGTATTCGCGGGCCAGATCGAGGATCAACGGCATCAGGGTTTCCGCCACGTAGCGGCCGCCGAACGCACCGAACAGGCCGTTATCGTCAGGGCCGCTGCGCAGGTTGGAGGTGTTCGAAGTCTGGGTCATGATGTGCTCCAGGTGAATTCGGGTGAGAAGACAATGGCGTCCACTCTACCCCTGACCTCCCAGGCTGAAAACCGATAAGATCGCCACAACCTGTCAGGAAAACTCACAGATCCCATGAGCCACGACCTTCCCCCGTTGAATGCCTTGCGCGCGTTCGAAGCCACCGCCCGACTGAACAGCGTCAGTCAGGCGGCCGAACAGCTGCACGTCACCCACGGCGCGGTTAGCCGTCAGCTCAAGGTGCTCGAAGAGCACCTCGGCGTCAGCTTGTTCGTCAAGGACGGCCGTGGCCTCAAACTCACAGATGCCGGAGTTCGTTTGCGGGACGCCAGCGGTGAGGCCTTTGATCGCTTGCGCAGCGTCTGCGCCGAGCTGACGCAGAGCACCGCTGATGCGCCGTTCGTACTCGGCTGCTCCGGCAGTCTGTTGGCGCGCTGGTTTATTCCACGCCTGGGACGACTCAACGCGGACTTGCCGGACTTGCGTCTGCATCTGTCGGCGGGTGAAGGCGATCTCGACCCGCGGCGCCCCGGACTCGATGCCTTGCTGTTGTTCGCCGAGCCGCCATGGCCGGCAGACATGCAGGTCTACGAACTGGCCGCAGAACGCATCGGCCCGGTGATGAGCCCGCTGTTCAGTGGCTACCAACGCCTGCAAGCGGCGCCGGCGTCAGCCTTGCTCAGCGAGCCGCTGCTGCACACCACATCGCGCCCGCAAGCCTGGCCGAGTTGGGCACAGCAAAATCACCTCGACGCCAAGGCGTTGAGGTTGGGGCAAGGTTTTGAGCATTTGTATTATCTGCTGGAAGCCGCAGTGGCCGGACTCGGCGTGGCAATCGCGCCAGAGCCGCTGGTGGCCGAGGACTTGAAGGCCGGTCGCCTGGTTGCGCCGTGGGGCTTTTGCGAAACCCCGGCGCAACTGGCGTTGTGGCTACCCAAGCGCGCCGCAGACGGACGCGCCCGGCAACTGGCGCAATGGCTCAAGAATGAGCTGCGCCAGACGGATCACTCGCCGCGCTTGAACAGCAAATAAGCAGCCAGCAGACCGATTGCACCGACTGCCACACCGGCTGTGGTCCAAGGGTGTTCCTGAGCGTAATCGCGGGTGGCGATGCCGGTCTCGCGGGTTTTCACTTTGACTTCTTCATAGGCATCGCTGAGCAGGCTGCGCGAATGTTTCAGCGCGCTTTCAGCGTTGCTCTTGAGCGCCTTGAGGGTCTTGCGCGACTCGTCGGACGCGTCGTCCTTCAGGCTTTCCAACGATTTGAGCAGACTCTCGATCTCGGCTTCCATGCTTTGCAACGAGGCTTTACGTAAAGAGGTGTTGGCCATGGTGGCTCTCCTGCATTGGTGATGAGTGGCGTGTGTTGGTTGGGACTTCAGCGGTTTGAGAAAGTGCAGAAAATCTGAACTTCACTTGCATCGAGCCGCCGAAATCAACAGTGCAGATTCACTGCTAGTCTCAAATCCACACATCCAGGAGATCGCCATGAGTGACCATCACACGTACAAGAAAGTCGAGCTGGTCGGCTCGTCCACCACCAGCATCGAAGACGCCATCAACAATGCGCTGGCTGAAGCGAACAAGAGCATCAAACATCTGGAATGGTTTGAAGTGGTCGAGACCCGAGGCCACATCAAGGACGGCAAGGCTGCGCATTTCCAGGTCACACTCAAAGTCGGCTTCCGGATTGCCAGCAGCTGAGTTTGGGCTACGCTTCTGAACTTGCGCGCTGGCCGAGTGCCATAGGAATGGCAAAGCGCTACAAGGTGAGTGCATCGGCATAGCCGGTGCCCGCCTCTTTTAATCCGACCAGGGAGTGCGACCGATGAAGAAGTTCATATTGGCAGTAGGTTTGTTGAGCCTTGCGGGTGGCGCGTTTGCTGCTGGCAAGCCTTGTGAAGAGTTGAAAAGCGAGATCGCGGCGAAGCTGGATGCCAAGGGCGTTTCCGGGTATTCGCTGGAGGTTGTCGACAAGGGAGCCAATGGCGGAAAAGTTGTGGGCACCTGTGAAGGCGGCACCAAGGAAATCGTCTACAAACGCGGGTGATCGCGATTGAAATGCAAAAGCCGACGCGAAGGCGTCGGCTTTTTTGTGGGCCACTGGTTCCCAATGTGGGAGCGGGCTTGCTCGCGAAAGCGTTATGTCAGCCGACATCCAGGGTGTCTGACACTCCGTCTTCGCGAGCAAGCCCGCTCCCACAGAAGCCGTATTCCAGAGTCAGCCCTTCATCACCTGCGCCAGCAATTCATAGGAATGCAGGCGATCGGCATGCTCATACAGATCGCAGGTGAAAATCAGCTCATCGGCCTGGGTCTGCTCGACCAGCACCTCCAGCTTCGCACGGATCTTCTGCGGGCTGCCAACCATCGCCAGACCGAGGAAATCCCCCACCGCTTCGCGCTCATGGGGCAGCCACAGGCCGTCCATGGTTTTCACCGGCGGACGCTGCACCAGACTCTGCCCACGCATCAGCGCGAGAATTCGCTGGTACACCGAGGTCGCCAGGTAGTCGGCCTGCTCATCGGTATCGGCTGCCACCAACGGCACCCCGAGCATCACGTACGGCTTGTCGAGCACCGCCGACGGTTTGAAGTGATTGCGATAGACGCGAATCGCCTCGTGCATGAAGCGCGGGGCGAAGTGCGAAGCGAAGGCGTAGGGCAACCCGCGCTCACCGGCCAGTTGCGCGCTGAACAGGCTGGAACCGAGCAACCAGATCGGCACGTTGGTGCCGGTGCCGGGCATGGCGATCACCCGTTGATCCGGGGTGCGCGGGCCGAGGAAGCGCGCCAGCTCGGCGACGTCTTCCGGGAAATCATCGGCACTGCCGGAGCGCTCACGACGCAGGGCGCGGGCGGTCATCTGGTCGGAGCCGGGCGCGCGGCCCAGACCCAGATCGATGCGTCCCGGATACAGGCTTTCGAGAGTGCCGAACTGCTCGGCGATCACCAGCGGCGCGTGGTTCGGCAGCATCACCCCGCCGGAGCCGACACGAATCGTCGAGGTACCGCCGGCCAGGTATCCCAGCAACACCGAGGTGGCAGAACTGGCGATACCGTCCATGTTGTGGTGCTCGGCCACCCAGAAGCGGGTGTAGCCGAATTTCTCGACGTGCTGCGCCAGGTCCAGCGAGTTGCGCAGCGATTGCGCCGGGCTGCCATTCTCGCGCACCGGCACCAGATCGAGGGTGGAAAACTTTACGTCGGACAGTTGCTTCATAAACCTGCGTCTCCGAATAAGGAGGCAGGTTTTTCTTGCGAACGAAAACCTGCCCAATCCATAAGCGTGTTTTATGCAATGAGGGCATATACCCGAGTTTCAATAGCCGCGATGAAATTTCCTACTAAAAAAGTCAACGATTCAACCGGGCTGAACTTTGTCCCGACGTCTATCCTCAGAAGCCTTGCAAGCAAAAACCACGACGGCGCGGCGTTCCGCGCCAGATCTTGAGGAGGCAGACATGGCTATCGTGAAGAAAGCATCCGCACATTGGGCAGGCGATCTGAAAACCGGCATCGGCTCGATCTCTACCGAGACTGGCGTCCTCAGAGAAGCGCCGTACGGCTTCAAGGCCCGCTTCGAAGGCGGCAAGGGCACCAACCCGGAAGAACTGATCGGCGCCGCGCATGCCGGCTGTTTTTCCATGGCGTTCTCGATGATTCTCGGTGATGCGGGCCTGAAGGCCGAGAGCATCGACACCCAGGCTGAAGTCACCTTGGATCAGGTCGAGGGTGGCTTTGCCATCACCGCGATCAAGTTGATCCTCAAGGCGAAAATCCCGGGCGCTACTCAGGCGCAGTTTGAAGAGCTGAGCAACAAGGCCAAGGAAGGATGCCCGGTGTCCAAGGTACTGAATGCGAAGATTACCCTTGAGGCTTCGCTGGTCAGCTGATCAGGCATTAACTGCACTGGCGCCATCGCGAGCAGGCTCACTCCTACATTCGATCTCCAGCGGACACATCAAGTGTGAACAATCGGGATCCCCTGTAGGAGTGAGCCTGCTCGCGATGGCAATCCAACAATCACCACAATTCCTGAAGATGTGAGCGAAGTCAGAACCTGCCCCGCAAAAATATGGTCGAATAAGTGACAGCAGCTTCAGCGCACGCCCGTGCGCGCTGCATCAGGGAGCTTCATCTATGAAACGTATTGGCTTGGCGATTCTTTGCAGTGCACTGGCCACAACGGTTCTCGCCGCACCGAAAGACTGCGAAGAATTGAAGAAAGAGATCGAAGTAAAGATCCAGGCGAATGCAGTGCCGTCCTACACACTGGAAATTGTCAGCAAGGAAGAGGCCGACAAGCACGACGTGGCGATGGTTGTCGGCACCTGCGAAAACGGCACAAAAGCGATCGTCTACCAGAAGAACGACATCTGACAGTCCGCTCAAGGCACGCAGTTGATCTGGCGCTCTTCGGCAACTATCTGCCCTTGGCGATTGATCAACCGAGCACTCGGCGTGAACGCCAGCGACCGGGCTTCAAGTCGGTAACGTTGCCCGGCTTCGAAATGATCGTAGCGCACGGTCATGTAACACAGGCGCTCCTGCGGGTCGGTGTCCAAGCCCTGGCTGCCACCGAAGATCTCGAAATCGAAGCGCACCGTCAGCTCATGACTGCCCGGCGCGACCTGGAAAAAGCGCCCGTCCCGCAGGCGCACGTTGTCCAGCCGTTCAGCCATCAGCACCTTACCGCCGGGTGTCGGCATCGAAAAGTCGACCCAGGCCTTGCCCGGATCGGCTGCCGGCATCGGGCTCTGGCAGCCAGCAAGCAGACTTGCAGCGAGCAACAACGTCAACCTGTGCATGATCAATGTCCCGTGATTTGGACATCCAGCATAATCCCGATCAGGTTTTCTGGCAGCCTGCGGGTGTGCCCTGCCCTACGACTTTGCGCTGTTCATCATAAAGCCTGGCCCATGGCCGAAAACCGATGCTGCCGGCTTGCAACTGATAGCGCTGACCGGCGTTGAAGTCCTTGAATTTCACCTTCAACTGACAATCGCGCCACAGCGGTTCGGCGTCGGGGCCGATGTTGGTGGCTTCGACCGGAAACTGATAACGCACCTTCAACTCATGGCTGCCGGGCTGCACTTCGAAATAACGTTTGTCGACAGTTGCCTTGTCATCGACTTTCAGCGCTTGCAACGCCGTGTCCTGTTGCCGGGCATCGAGATCAATCCAGGCTTGCGAGGGGTCAGGATCGGGCATTCCGAATCCGGCACAACCGGCCAGCGTCAGCAGGCCTCCTGTCAGCAACAACATGCGCATAGCGAAGCTCCAAATGGCGGGATAGTCTTGCGGGCAGACTTTCCAAAGGATTTTTATTTTGAGCAGGCCGCTTCCAAGCCATGGGTTACTTGATCGCGTTTTTCGGATTTTGTTTCCGGGGGTGATGTTTTTGTTGCTCAACGGTTGTTCCAGCGTCAGCTATTACAGCCAGTTGGCCAGCGGTCAGTTGCAGTTGTTGCGAGCGCGTGAGCCGGTGGCCAAGGTGATTGCCGACCCAAGCCGCGATGCAACCCTGCGCACGCACCTGACCCAGTCGCAAAAGGCCCGGGACTTCGCCAGCGAACAGCTGCACCTGCCGGACAACCAGAGCTATCGGCTGTACGCCGACATCGGCCGGCCGTATGTGGTGTGGAACGTGTTCGCCACCCCGGAGTTTTCCCTGACCCCGCAGAACCATTGCTTCCCGATCGCCGGTTGCGTGGCCTATCGCGGCTACTACAGCCAGAGCGCTGCCCGGGGCGAAGCGGCGATTCAGCGCCTGCAAGGCATGGACGTGTCGATTGGCGGCGTCGAGGCCTATTCGACCCTCGGCTGGTTCAATGACCCGATCCTCAATTCGATGATGGGCTGGGGTGACGAACGCCTGGCCACGCTGATCTTTCATGAACTGGCGCATCAGCGTTTCTATGTGAAAGACGACACCGAGTTCAATGAGTCGTTTGCCACGTTTGTCGAGCAGGAAGGCACCCGCCAGTGGCGGGCGTTTCGTGGCCTGCCGCCGGACACCGATGCCAGGCTCAAGCAGCGCGATCAGTTCATCGAACTGGTGCTGGAAACGCGCTCACGCCTGGAAAAGCTCTACGCTCAGCCGCTGCCAGCCGAGCAGATGCGCGAACGCAAAGCGGCGACGTTCGAGCAGTTTCGCCGCGAATATCGATTGATGCGCGACCGCCAGTGGGCCGGGGACAAGCGTTACGACGCCTGGGTGAACATGCCGCTGAACAATGCGCGGTTGCTGCCGTTTGGGCTGTATGACCAGTGGGTGCCGGCGTTTGCAGCGTTGTTCAGGCAGGTTGGGGGGGATTGGCTGCGGTTTTATGCCGAGGTTGAGAAGTTGGGAGATTTGCCGGTTATCGAGCGTAAGGCAGCACTCAAAGCATTGGCAGAAGCCTGATTTTTCGCGGTCTGTACTGGCCTCTTCGCGAGCAAGCCCGCTCCCACAGGTGACATGCATGCCTCCTGTGGGAGCGGGCTTGCTCGCGAAGACTGACTGATCAGCGCCGCAAAAACGCCTGATGCAACTCAGCCAAAGTCTCAAAGTGATAAGCCGGCGCTTCGGCACTCAACTCTTCAAAACTGCCAAACCCATAGCCCACTGCCGCCGCGTCCACGCCGTTGCTGCGCGCGCCGATCAGATCATGCTTGCGGTCGCCGATCATCAGCGTATTGGCCGGATCCAGCCCTTCTTCGGCGATCAGGTGCGCAATCAGCTCGACCTTGTTGGTCCGCGTGCCATCCAGCTCACTGCCGTAGATCACCTTGAAGTGTTTAGCGAAGTCGAAATGCCGGGCGATTTCCCGGGCAAATTCCCAAGGTTTGGAGGTCGCGATGTACAGCTGCCGCCCCTGGCCGCTCAGGGTCTCGAGCAACAGCGTGACGCCGTCGAACACACGGTTCTCGTACAGGCCGGTGACCTTGAAGCGCTCACGATAGAAATTCACCGCCTCCCAGGCCTTGGCCTCGTCGAAGCCATAGAACTGCATGAACGCCTGCAACAGCGGCGGGCCGATGAAGTGTTCGAGTTTGCTCAGGTCCGGCTCGTCGATGCCGAGTTTGCTTAAGGCAAACTGGATGGAACGGGTGATGCCTTCACGCGGGTCGGTCAGGGTGCCATCGAGGTCGAACAGTACGGTCTGGTAGTGCATGAGAAATCCTGAGCAGGTATAGGTCGATTCAGAGCTGATCGTAGCCTTCGGCCAGATGCAGGTCCTTGAGCTTCACGTAGTTCGCCGCGCTGTAGGTGAAGAAGGCACGCTCCTTGTCGGTCAACGAGCGGACTTGTTTCACCGGGCTGCCCACGTACAGGAAGCCGCTTTCCAGGCGCTTGCCCGGCGGTACCAGGCTGCCGGCGCCGATGATCACATCGTCCTCGACCACCGCGCCGTCCATGACGATGCTGCCCATACCGATCAGCACACGGCTGCCAACGCTGCAGCCATGCAGCATGACCTTGTGGGCGATGGTCACGTCATCGCCGATCAGCAGCGGGAAACCATCCGGGTTGAACGGGCCGGCGTGGGTGATGTGCAGCACGCAGCCGTCCTGCACGCTGGTGCGCGCGCCGATACGGATGCGGTGCATGTCGCCACGGATCACGGTCAGCGGCCACACGGAGCTGTCTTCGCCGATTTCGACGTCGCCGATCACCACCGCGGAGGCGTCGACAAACGCGCCCTTGCCGAGTTGCGGGGTGTGATTCTGGTACTTGCGAACGGGCACGATAAGTTCTCTCTCTGTCGCCGATAGCTGCGGTGAGTGTCGATTGTAATTAAGATGGGCGCATGTTTCTTCCAGCCAAGGTGCCAACCGTGAGCGTGAACAACCCTCTTCTGCAGTCCTACGACCTGCCGCCGTTCTCCACGATCCGTGCCGAACACGTGCTGCCAGCCATCGAAACGATCCTGGCCGACAACCGCGCCGCCATCGCCGAAATCCTCAAGACCCAAGGCCAGAATCCGACGTGGGCCGGCCTGGTGCTGGCGATGGACGAACTCAACGATCGCCTCGGCGCTGCCTGGAGTCCGGTCAGCCACCTCAATGCCGTGTGCAACAGCGCCGAACTGCGCGAAGCCTACGAGTCGTGCCTGCCGGCCCTGAGCGCCTACTCCACCGAGATGGGCCAGAACCGCGAACTGTTCCAGGCCTATGAAGCGCTGGCCAACAGCCCGGAAGCCGCCGGTTTCGACGTGGCGCAAAAAACCATTCTGGAACACGCCCTGCGTGATTTCCGTCTGTCGGGTATCGACCTGCCGGAAGCCGAACAGAAGCGCTACGCCGAAGTGCAGAGCAAGCTGTCCGAGCTGGGCAGCCGCTTCTCCAACCAACTGCTCGACGCCACACAAGCCTGGACCAAGCACGTCACTGA
Source organism: Pseudomonas fluorescens (assembly GCF_004683905.1). Lineage (NCBI taxonomy): Bacteria > Pseudomonadati > Pseudomonadota > Gammaproteobacteria > Pseudomonadales > Pseudomonadaceae > Pseudomonas > Pseudomonas fluorescens. Next base: position 95,558 of record NZ_CP038438.1, on the reverse strand, counting down.
GGAGGCTGCCCTCGCCGGCCTGACTGATTCGGCCAAGGCGCAAATGGCTGCCGCCGCGCAGGCCAAAGGTCTCGATGGCTGGCTGATCACCCTGGAATTCCCGAGCTACTACGCGGTGATGACCTATGCCCAGGATCGCGCGCTGCGTGAAGAAGTCTATGCCGCCTACTGCACCCGTGCGTCGGACCAAGGCCCGAACGCCGGGCAGAATGACAACGGCCCGGTGATGGAAGAGATCCTCGACCTGCGTCAGGAGCTGGCAAAACTCTTGGGCTTCGCCAGTTTCTCCGAGCTGAGCCTGGCCACGAAAATGGCCGAGTCCAGTGATCAGGTGCTGAGCTTCCTGCGCGACTTGGCCAAGCGCAGCAAGCCGTTCGCTGCGCAGGACCTGCAGCAGCTGCGCGCCTACGCCGCCGAACAGGGCTGCGCCGATCTGCAAAGCTGGGACAGCGGTTTCTACGGGGAAAAACTCCGCGAGCAACGCTACAGCGTCGCTCAGGAAACCCTGCGTGCGTACTTCCCGATCGATAAAGTCCTCGGCGGTCTGTTCGCTATCGTCCAGCGTCTGTACGGCATCGAAATCGCCGAACTGAAAGGCTTCGACACCTGGCACCCGGACGTGCGCCTGTTCGAAATCAAGGAAAACGGCCAGCACGTCGGCCGCTTCTTCTTCGATCTCTACGCCCGCGCCAACAAGCGTGGCGGTGCGTGGATGGACGGCGCCCGCGACCGCCGCCGTACCGCTGACGGCGTGCTGCAAAGCCCGGTGGCCAACCTGGTGTGCAACTTCACCCCGGCAGACAGCGGCAAGCCTGCGCTGCTGACCCACGATGAAGTGACCACCCTGTTCCACGAATTCGGTCACGGCCTGCATCACCTGCTGACCCGCGTTGATCACGCAGGTGTCTCGGGGATCAACGGCGTGGCGTGGGATGCGGTCGAGCTGCCAAGCCAGTTCATGGAAAACTGGTGCTGGGAGCCGGAAGGCCTGGCGCTGATCTCCGGTCATTACGAAACCGGCGAGCCGCTGCCACAGGACCTGCTGGAGAAAATGCTCGCGGCGAAAAACTTCCAGTCCGGGCTGATGATGGTGCGGCAGTTGGAGTTCTCGCTGTTCGACTTCGAGCTGCACGCCACCCACGGTGATGGCCGCAGCGTGGCGCAAGTGCTGGAAGGCGTGCGCGACGAGGTGTCGGTGATGCGTCCACCGGCGTACAACCGCTTCCCCAACAGCTTCGCGCACATCTTCGCCGGCGGTTACGCCGCGGGTTACTACAGCTACAAGTGGGCGGAAGTGCTGTCAGCCGATGCCTTCTCCAGGTTCGAAGAAGACGGCGTGCTCAACGCCGAGACCGGGCGCGCCTTCCGCGAAGCGATTCTCGCGCGTGGCGGCTCGCAGGCACCGATGGTGCTGTTCGTCGACTTCCGTGGCCGTGAGCCATCGATTGACGCACTCTTGCGCCATAGCGGCCTGAGTGAGGACGCAGCAGCATGAGTGAGGCACCTGTGATTACCAAGAAGCGCTTTATCGCCGGGGCTGTCTGCCCGGCGTGCAGCGAGCCGGACAAACTGATGATGTGGAACGAGGACAGCGTGCCGCACCGTGAGTGCGTGGCCTGCGGTTACTCGGATACGCTGAACGAGCAAGGGCTGTCGGTTCCCAAGGAACTGGGCACGCGGGTCAATACCAGCGCGCTCAAGCCGGCGCCGGACAAGACCGTCCAGGCCGTGCAGTTCTTTCCGAATCCGAAGCTGAAGAAAAAGTCCGAAGACTGAGCCGACGCATGACCCTCCACGGTGCAATGCCGTGGAGGGTGCGGCTTACTTGAGGTTGACCGACTGGAACCAGCTCTTCATCGAGCAGGTGGCAAAGGCACTGGTGCTGCAGTCGCCGTTGGCCAGCGCGGTGCGCAGTTTGTCGACATCGGCTTGCATCACATAACGCACGCCATCCTTGAAATGGCCGCTTTCACCAAAACCACCCTGCGTCATTTCATTCAGCGCGTCTTCCTTGCTCCAGCCCTGCACCACAATCCGGTACATCGCCGCCATCAGGCCGGTGCGGTCGGAGCCATGTTTGCAATGCATCAGCACCGGTCCATTGGCTTCGGCAGCCTGAATCGCGCGCAGCGTCTTGAGCACATCGGCGTCATCGACATGGTTGGTGCGATAAGGCAGTTGCACTTGATTGATGCCCGGCTCGGACAGCCAGCTGCTGTCAGCTTCCGGCAGGAAGTTGATCACCGTCGCCACTTTCAGGTTCTTCAGCAACGGCACTGCGCCGCCATCCGGCAAGGCGCTGCGGTAGAGGGTTGGCGACATCTGGAACAGGTTGTACTGCACTTCAACCGGTTGCGCCCATTCAGGGGGACGCGATGTTGCAGCGGCGTCAGCCTGGGCCGGCATCAAGTGCAACAAGGCAACAAGCGACAAACACAAAGCAGGGAAAAGGCGCACTCGAGACATGCTGGGCTGACCGTATCGGAATTCATCAATGAAAGGCCTCGCAGCTTCCACGTCTGACGGTCAAAGCCCTGTGAGGCACTTGTCAAAGAATCGTGAATCCGTGCGATTTCATTGAGCACTCAGGTAAAAAACCGCAGCTTTTTCCGCTGAATCGGTTCAACCCGATGCATAGCCTGCTACCATTTGTCACACGATGTTGCAGGCGTCCCCCTTTTCCCGGTCAACCACCGGGCCACGCCGCGACGAAAAAATGCTCACGCCGTTCGCAGAAACGGCGGACAACCATCAATGCCTGATGAGGTGCACCCCCATGTCTGACGCAGATCGAGACAACCCGCGGCGTGAGTTCTTGCGCAAATCCCTGACCCTGATTCCCGTGTTCACCCTCGCCGGTAGCGGTCTGGGCAGCAGCGTGTTGCAAGCGGCGCCTGAAGCGGCCCCGTCGACGCCCGCAGCCACACCGGCCAAAGCTGACGCCAGCGCTTATCAGCCGAGCTATTTCACCGCCGAGGAATGGGCCTTCATCAACGCCGCCGTGGCACACCTCATCCCCAATGACGAGCAAGGCCCGGGGGCTCTGGAAGCCGGCGTGCCGGAATACATCGACCGCCAGATGAACACCCCGTATGCCGCCGGTGCCCTGTGGTACATGCAAGGCCCGTTCAACGCCGACGCCGCGCCGGAGATGGGCTGGCAGAGCAAACTGGTGCCAAAAGAGATCTATCGCCTGGGCATCGCTGCCACGGATCAGTGGGCAAAATCCCTCAACGGTAAAACATTTGCTGAGCAAGACAGCGCTACCCGAGAAGATTTGCTCAAGCAGCTCGAAGCCGGCAAACCACAGTTCGATGCGGTTCCAGCGAAGATTTTCTTCAGCCTGCTGCTGCAAAACACCAAGGAAGGGTTCTTCTGCGACCCGATCCACGGCGGCAATAAAGGCATGGTCGGCTGGACCATGATCGGCTTCCCCGGCGCCCGCGCCGATTTCATGGATTGGGTGGAACGCAACGAGCAATACCCCTTCCCGGCAGTTTCGATTCGCGGCGAGAGGGCTTGAGCATGGCAACCGTAATGAAGAAGGTCGACGCAGTGATCGTCGGTTTCGGCTGGACTGGCGCGATCATGGCCAAGGAGCTGACCGAGGCCGGGCTCAACGTGCTGGCGCTGGAGCGCGGGCCGATGCAGGACACCTACCCCGACGGCAACTATCCACAGGTGATCGACGAACTCACCTACAGCGTGCGGAAAAAACTCTTTCAGGACATCTCGAAAGAAACCGTCACCATCCGCCACAGCGTCAACGATATCGCCCTGCCGAATCGCCAGTTGGGTGCGTTTCTGCCGGGCAATGGCGTCGGCGGCGCCGGTTTGCACTGGTCGGGCGTGCACTTTCGCGTCGATCCGATCGAGCTACGCATGCGCAGCCACTACGAAGAGCGTTACGGCAAAAGTTTCATCCCCAAGGACATGACCATCCAGGACTTCGGCGTCAGCTATGAAGAGCTGGAGCCGTTCTTCGATTTCGCCGAGAAGGTCTTCGGCACCTCCGGCCAGGCCTGGACCGTGAAGGGCCAACTGGTCGGTCAGGGCAAGGGCGGTAACCCTTACGCACCGGATCGCTCCAATCCGTTCCCGCTGGAAGCGCAGAAGAATACGGTTTCCGCACAGCTGTTCGGCAAAGCGGCGACAGAGGTCGGTTACAAACCCTACAACCTGCCCTCCGCGAATACCTCAGGCCCGTACACCAATCCCTACGGCGCACAGATGGGCCCGTGCAACTTCTGCGGGTTCTGCAGCGGTTACGTTTGCTACATGTACTCCAAGGCCTCTCCGAACGTGAACATTCTGCCGGCGCTCAAGCCACTGCCGAATTTCGAGCTGCGGCCCAACTCGCATGTGCTGCGGGTCAACCTCGACAGCACCAAGTCCAAGGCCACCGGCGTGACGTACATCGACGGCCAGGGCCGCGAGATCGAGCAGCCGGCGGACCTGGTGATCCTCGGCGCCTTCCAGCTGCACAACGTGCGCCTGATGCTGCTCTCGGGCATCGGCAAGCCGTACGACCCGATCAGCGGCGAAGGCGTGGTCGGGCGCAACTTCGCCTACCAGAACATGGCGACCATCAAGGCGTTCTTCGACAAGGACACCCACACCAACAACTTCATCGGCGCCGGCGGCAACGGCGTGGCGCTGGACGATTTCAACGCCGACAACTTCGACCACGGCCCGCATGGCTTCGTCGGTGGCTCGCCAATGTGGGTCAACCAGGCGGGCAGCCGCCCGATTGCCGGCACCTCGAACCCGCCCGGCACCCCGGCCTGGGGCAGCCAGTGGAAACGCGCGACCGCCGATTACTACACCCACCAGGTGTCGATGGATGCCCACGGCGCGCATCAGTCCTACCGTGGCAACTACCTCGATCTGGATCCGGTGTACCGCGATGCCTACGGCTTGCCGCTGCTGCGCATGACCTTCGACTGGCAGGAAAACGACATCAAGATGAACCGCTTCATGGTCGAGAAAATGGGCAAGGTCGCTCAAGCCATGGGCCCGAAAGCCATCGCGGTGATCGGCAAGCAGGTCGGTGATCATTTCAACACCGCGGCCTACCAGACCACCCACCTCAACGGTGGCGCAATCATGGGCACCGATCCGAAGAAGAGTGCCCTGAACCGTTATCTGCAGAGCTGGGAAGTGCACAACGTATTCGTGCCAGGTGCGTCGGCGTTCCCGCAAGGCTTGGGTTACAACCCGACCGGGCTGGTGGCGGCGTTGACCTACTGGTCGGCCAAGGCGATTCGTGAGCAATACCTGAAAAACCCCGGCCCGCTGGTTCAGGCATAAGGAGCGATGACCATGAAAAATCTTGTTATCGCCATCTTGGCGCTGCTCGGCAGCACGGCTGTACACGCCGCCGACGATGATCAGGCGTTGATCAAACAAGGCGAATACCTCGCCCGCGCGGGTGACTGCGTGGCCTGCCACACCGCCAAGGGCGGCAAGCCGTTCGCCGGCGGCCTGCCGATGGAAACCCCGATCGGCACGATCTACTCGACCAACATCACCCCGGACAAAACCGGTGTCGGCGATTACAGCTTTGAGGACTTCGACAAAGCCGTGCGCCATGGCGTGGCGAAAAACGGCAGTACCTTGTACCCGGCGATGCCGTATCCGTCCTACGCCCGTGTCAGCGAAACCGACATGCAGGCGCTGTACGCCTACTTCATGCACGGCGTCGAACCGGTGGCGCAGGAGAACAAGGCCAGCGACATCCCATGGCCGCTGAGCATGCGCTGGCCGCTGATGGGCTGGCGCTGGCTGTTCGCGCCGAAGGTCGAGGACTACAAGGCAACCTCGGATGATCCGGTGATCGATCGCGGCGCCTACCTGGTCGAAGGCCTCGGCCATTGCGGCGCCTGCCATACGCCACGGGCGCTGACCATGCAGGAAAAATCCCTGAGCGCGGCGGACGGCAAGAACTTCCTCGCCGGCAGTGCGCCGCTGGAAGGCTGGATCGCGAAAAGTCTGCGCGGTGATCACAAGGATGGCCTGGGCAGCTGGAGCGAAGAGCAGCTGGTGCAATTCCTCAAGACCGGTCGCAGCGACCGCAGTGCAGTGTTCGGCGGCATGAGCGATGTGGTCACCCACAGCATGCAATACATGACCGACGCCGACCTGACCGCGATCGCCCGCTACCTCAAGTCGCTGCCGGCCAATGATCCTGCCGATCAGCCGCACCAGTACGATGAGAAAGCGGCCAAAGCCCTGTGGAACGGCGACGACAGCCAGCGTGGCGCAGCGGTGTACATCGATAACTGCGCGGCCTGCCACCGTACCGACGGCCATGGCTACACCCGTGTGTTCCCGGCGCTCGCGGGCAATCCGGTGCTGCAATCGGAAGACCCGACCTCGCTGATCCACATCGTGCTCAAGGGCGGTACCTTGCCGGCGACGCACACGGCACCCTCGACCTTCACCATGCCGGGTTTCGCCTGGCGGTTGTCGGATCAGGAAGTGGCGGATGTGGTGAGTTTCATCCGTGGCAGTTGGGGCAACAAAGGGGCGCCGGTGAAAGCCGCTGACGTCGCCGAGTTGCGTAAGGAGGATATGAAGCACACCTCCGGCGATGACCTCGGTCAGGTCACGCAACACAACTGACCAGTCGCCCGACGGCACTAGCCAGATGAGCAACGCCCCGATACTGTATATGCACACAGTATCGGGGCGTTTTCATGTCTACTCCATTGCCACCGCGCGGCCGCGGCACCGCGACCAACCCGCACAACCGCTTTGCGCCGAACCGTTCGGTGGCCGAGGACGACGGCTGGTATCAGGAAGTGCCCGAAACGCAGAACACCGAGGTGATGATCGAAACCGCGAAAACCATCATTACCCGCAACACCTCGCCGGACCTGCCCTTCGATCGCTCGATCAATCCCTATCGCGGCTGCGAGCACGGTTGCATCTATTGCTATGCGCGACCCAGCCACGCCTATTGGGACATGTCGCCGGGGCTGGATTTCGAAACCCGACTGATCGCCAAGACCAACGCCGCTCAGGTGCTTGAGGAACAGTTGAGCAAACGCGGTTACCAATGCGCGCCGATCAATCTTGGCTCCAACACCGATCCGTATCAGCCCATCGAGCGCGAGCACAGGATCACCCGGCAGACCCTTGAAGTGCTTCTGCGCTACCGGCACCCGGTGACCATTGTCACCAAAGGTTCGCTGATTCTGCGCGACCTCGACCTGCTCACCGAGCTGGCGCAGCAACGGCTGGTGGCGGTGATGATCAGCCTGACCACGCTGGACGATGAACTCAAACGCATCCTCGAACCCCGTGCCGCTGCACCGAAAGCACGGCTGCGGGCGATCCGGGTGATGCGCGAAGCAGGCATTCCCGTGGGGGTGCTGTGTTCGCCGATGATTCCGATGATCAACGACAGCGAAATCGAAAGCCTGCTGACCGAGGCACATGCCGCCGGTGCACAAAGTGCCGCCTATATGATGCTGCGCCTGCCGCTGGAAGTGGCGCCGCTGTTCGAGGAATGGCTGCAGGCGCACTATCCGCAGCGTGCGGCCCATGTCCTGAGCCTGATCCGCCAGAGCCGAGGCGGCGAACTCTACGACAGCCGTTTCGGCGCGAGAATGCGCGGCGAGGGACCGTTCGCCGACCTGCTGGCGCAACGTTTCGCCAAAGCCATTAAACGTCTCGGTTTAAACCATCGTGAGGGCTATAACCTCGACTGCACGGCCTTCTGTCCGCCAGGGGCACAAATGGCTCTGCTGTAGGCAGAGCGCAAAACAATAAAAAATCGCTTGATGGAGTCTGGCTCCATCAAGCGATTATTTAGAACTACTGGCTTCGGAGAAGCTGTTACTTGAACCAGTTACTGATCCAGTCGACGATGCGGCGGGCGGTATTCTTGATGTTTTCCAAAGCGTTTTTCACCCACTCGACAAACTGCTCAACAATATTGCTGACCCAGAAATAGATCTCGTTGTATAACTTGCTGAAAAACGCCATGATCTGGTCCGACACAGAAAGGATTGCCCCCTGAGTCGCCGGATACTTTTCACCAATATCAATAGCCTTATCGAACATATCATCGATCATTTTGTTGGAAGATTCTTTCTGCGCTGCACGCTTCTCCTCCATACGCTTCCTGAACTCCTCGCTGGCAGCGTCACCACCACCGCTTTCCTTGAACCGCTCGGTGTCCGCGGTGATCTGATTCTGAATTTCATTGGTGTTAACGGCACCGTTTCTTTGCGAATCTTCTTTCAAGCCTTCAACTGCCGCGGCTTCTTCCGGGGTCAGCGAAGTGAGCGCAGAAACGGTTGGATAAACCGGTTTGGCCAGAACTTGGCGGCGCGCCCCAGGCGTATGATCGCAACTTGCCTTATGAAATTCGCGCAGTGCATTCATGGTAGTAACAAAAGTAGTTTGAGTTGTCATCTTTTCAATCCTTGAATAATTAATTAGACGGACACACCAATTATGCCCGCCCAAAAAACTATAGGAATAAAACGATTGAGCCACAACAACTTAGTCATTTCAAAATAATAAAGTCGACTACAAACAGAACAACTAACATGAGACTCAAGCCAACTAATACTAACTTCCTCCTCATTATCAAATGACATAGATAAAAAATTCTTCAGCTTGATCGCGCAGCCTTCTGTCCGCCGGGTCGCCACATGTCGTTGATTCAGCGACAATCGGCTTATGGTTGAGGGTTGGAATCCTTGCGTCGAAACACGCCAGTCACGTTTTTTGTGACCTGGAACACACGTTCTAGAGCGCTTGATTCAGTTTGAGTTAAGTTTCGGCAGCTACCTTGTTCATCGAGTGACTGACGGGTCGGGATGGCCCGGATGTTTTAAACAGCCACTGGCTTCATACCGGAATACACGGGAACGACTCCCCGAATCCGCCAAAGAGGATGAATCATGAGTGACAAGGATAAACAGCCGTTGGCTGCGTCGGCGCAAGCCGTCCCTGGGGCGGAATCCGCCGATGCAGCGCTGCGAACGATCGTTGACGGCTTTTTGCATTTTCATCATGAGGTCTTCCCGCAGCAGGAAGAACTCTTCAAGAAACTCGCCACGGCGCAATCGCCACGGGCGATGTTCATCACCTGCGCCGACTCGCGCATCGTGCCCGAGCTGATCACCCAGAGTTCGCCAGGCGATCTGTTCGTGACCCGTAACGTCGGCAACGTCGTGCCGCCTTACGGCCAGATGAACGGTGGCGTTTCCACTGCCATCGAATACGCGGTACTAGCGCTGGGCGTGCAACACATCATCATCTGCGGCCACTCCGATTGCGGTGCCATGCGCGCAGTGCTCAATCCGGACAGCCTGGAAAAAATGCCGACGGTCAAAGCCTGGTTGCGCCACGCCGAAGTGGCAAAAACCATGGTGCACGAAAACTGTAACTGCACCGACGAAAAAGAAAGCATGCCGATCCTCACCGAGGAGAACGTCATCGCCCAACTGCAGCACTTGCGTACCCATCCTTCAGTAGCCTCACGCATGGCGAACGGTCAGCTGTTCATCCATGGCTGGGTCTACAACATCGAAACCAGTGAAATCAAAGCTTACGACGCGGATCAGGGACGCTTCCTGCCGCTCGACGGCAGCCATCCGATTCCGGTGGCGACGCCCAAAGCGCGCTTCTAAATCCTCCTAAAAATCTGTGTGGCTTGATGCCGGCCGCTGTTTCAGCGGTTCGGCGAAGCCATGCCTGAAGAAAACTTCGGGAGAGTCACCATGCGTGCTGCTCAATTGAAAGCGGTGTTGCCACGGGAGCTGCTGGCTTCGGTGGTTGTGTTTCTGGTCGCGCTGCCGCTGTGCATGGGTATCGCGATTGCTTCCGGGTTGCCACCGGCCAAAGGCCTGATCACCGGGATCATCGGTGGTCTGGTGGTCGGTTGGCTGGCGGGTTCACCGTTGCAGGTCAGCGGGCCGGCGGCAGGTCTGGCGGTGTTGGTGTTCGAGTTGGTGCGCCAGCACGGGATCGAGATGCTCGGGCCGATTCTGCTGCTCGCCGGGTTCCTGCAACTGGTGGCCGGGCGCCTGAAGCTCGGGTGCTGGTTTCGGGTCACGGCGCCAGCGGTGGTCTACGGTATGCTCGCCGGGATCGGCGTGCTGATCGTTCTGTCGCAGGTGCATGTGATGCTCGATGCCAAGCCACAACCGTCCGGGCTGGATAACCTGACGGCGTTCCCCGGAGCGGTGGCGCAGGCCTTGCCGTCGTTCGGCTGGCAGGCCGGCTTGCTCGGGTTGGCAACCATTGCGGTGATGTGGCTGTGGGAGAAATTTCGCCCGCATTCGCTGCGCTTCATTCCCGGTGCGCTGCTCGGCGTCGGTCTGGCTACGGGCGCAAGCCTGCTGTTGGCGTTGCAGGTTAAACGGGTCGAGGTGCCGGAGAATCTGGCCGAGGCCATCGACTGGCTGAAACCGGCGGACTTGCTCAGCCTCGCTGATCCCACCCTGCTGATTGCGGCTTTTGCCGTGGCGTTCATCGCCAGCGCCGAAACGCTGCTGTCCGCCGCAGCGGTGGATCGCATGCACAACGGCGTGCGCTCGGACTTCGACCGTGAGCTGTCGGCGCAAGGTGTCGGCAACATGCTCTGCGGTCTGCTCGGTGCGCTGCCGATGACCGGGGTGATCGTGCGCAGCTCGGCCAACGTCCAGGCCGGTGCAACCACCCGTTACTCGACGATCTTCCATGGTCTGTGGCTACTGGCGTTCGTGCTGTTGCTGTCGAGCGTGCTGCAAAGCATTCCGGTGGCGAGCCTGGCAGGCGTATTGGTGTACACCGGGTTCAAACTGGTGGACCTCAAGGCCTTTCGTGGTCTGGGCCGTTACGGGCGGATGCCGATGTTCACCTATGCCGCCACGGCGCTGGCGATCATCTTCACCGACCTGCTGACCGGTGTGTTGATCGGTTTCGGTTTGACGATGTTGAAACTGGCGTTCAAGGCTTCGCGATTGAAGATCAGCCTGATCGATCTGCCGCAGGACGGCGAGATGGAGTTGCGTCTGATCGGTGCGGCGACCTTCCTCAAAGTGCCGGCGTTGACGCAAGTGCTGGGCAGTATTCCGCAAGGCACGACGGTGCATGTGCCGCTCAATAACCTGAGCTACATCGACCATTCGTGTCTGGAGTTGCTGGAAGAGTGGGGCCGGGCGAATGCGGCGAAGGGGTCGAAGCTGTTGATCGAGTCGCGCGGGTTGAAGCGACGGTTGGAGGGGCGGGTTCGGACAAACACCGGGATCGGTGCGGCTGGCTAAATCACCCGCTTGCAAAGAAACCCTGTGGGAGGGGGCTTGCTCCCGAAGGCGGTGGATCAGTCGATATTGATATTGACTGACCCACCGCCTTCGGGAGCAAGCCCCCTCCCACAATTGGGATTTGTACCGGGCTTTGAATCAGGCAGCAGGCTGGTCCAGCTCCAGGCCCACACCCAAGCGACGGCCCATGCACGGCCAGCGCTTCCACGCAGCACCGGTATCCGGGCTGATCAGTTTGTCGCGGTAGGCCTCTACCGATTCCAGCGCAAAACTATCGTCGTCGAGCATCTTGTCGATGGCGTGATGCACCACTTCGTCCAGTTGATTGGCAAATTCCTCACCGAGCAATTGGTGAGCAATCAGGTTGGCGACCGTCATGTCCAAGGGGATCAATGGCTGGCCGAGGTGTTTGATGTACAGGTCGTTGACCTCTTCAACAAAGCGGTGCGCCAGATAGGCTTCATCCAGCAGGCTGTCCAGGCCGACCGGCGGCTGGAGGAAGTACTGCTCGGCGATTTTCAGCACCGGCTTGATCTGCGACTCGATTCCCGCTTCCCTGGCAACTTCATTGGCTGCGTCCAGCATGTCTGGTACTTCATCGATATAGGCGGTGACAAAACTCGTCAACGCGTCTTCGCGGTTAGCGTCCGGCAACTGAATGGCCGAATGCAGATGAGGCAACTTGGCTTCCAGCTGACGCTTGAGCCGTCCGGTTTCGTTTTCGGTCTGTCGGGCTTTTTGGATCTGCTCGCGCAATGCGGCGGTGTTCATGAAAACTCCAGGGAACAAGGCAATGAAATAGGGAAGACATAACTTAGCTGGCTTACGAAAAATGCTAAGACGCATTTGTCATAATTATTTCATCCTTGATGCAGCAGCGTTATATCGGTTCGCCACCACTCGTCTGCATCCTTCTCCATTCGTACCCTTGAGCGCAAGCCCCGGCTGTTTCAGATCATTTACGCGTCGACATTGCAATTCCCGGTGGCTGTCTATACTCGCCATTGAATGGAGTTAGCTGATGACGCCCGACTGCCCACGCAGCAAGGCCCGGCGATTCAAGTTCGTAGTCTGATGCAGCCGCTCCCTTGCCGAAGGCGTTGCGCCTACGGGATAACAAGAACGATAAGGGGAACCCGCAATGATGCGACATCCACACGTCTGGATGGGCCTCCTGTTGTGGTCGATTTTCAGCCCGGCTCAAGCGGCCTGGACTGTGAATATGGCGCCTGGAGCGACTGAAATCAGTCACGCAGTATTCGACCTGCACATGACCATTTTCTGGATCTGTGTGGTGATCGGGATCATCGTCTTCGGCGCCATGTTCTGGTCGATGATCGTGCATCGTCGCTCGACCGGGCAGGTCGCCGCAAAATTCCACGAAAGTACCACCGTCGAGATTCTCTGGACTGTCGTGCCGCTGCTGATCCTGGTGGCGATGGCGGTTCCGGCGACCGCTACCCTGATCCGCATGTACGACACCAGTGAGCCGGATATCGATATCCAGATCACCGGCTATCAGTGGAAGTGGCACTACAAATACCTCGGTCAGGATGTCGAGTTCTTCAGCAACCTGGCCACCCCCGCCGAACAGATCCACAACAAGGAAGCCAAGGGCGAGCACTACCTGCTCGAAGTCGACAAGCCGCTGGTGCTGCCGGTCGGCGCCAAGGTGCGCTTCCTCGTGACTTCCGCCGACGTGATCCACTCGTGGTGGGTGCCGGCCTTTGCGGTCAAGCGCGATGCGATCCCCGGGTTCGTCAACGAAGCCTGGACCCGCATCGACAAGCCCGGCATCTACCGCGGGCAGTGCGCCGAATTGTGCGGCAAGGATCACGGCTTCATGCCGATCGTGGTCGACGTCAAAGAGAAGCCCGATTACGACAAATGGCTGGCCGACCGCAAAGCCGAAGCCGCGCAGCTCAAGGAGCTGACCAGCAAGGAATGGACCCTCGACGAACTCAAGGAACGCGGCGACAAGATTTATCACACCACTTGCGTGGCCTGTCACCAGGCCGAAGGCCAGGGCCTGCCGCCGATGTTCCCGGCGCTCAAGGGCTCACCGATTGCCACCGGGCCCAAAGCCGACCACCTGCACCGCGTGTACTTCGGCAAACCCGGCACCGCCATGGCGGCGTTCGGCAAGCAGTTGTCGGAAGTCGATATCGCAGCGGTGGTGACCTACGAACGTAACGCCTGGGGCAACAACAAGGGCGACATGGTCACGCCAAAAGAAGTGCTTGAGCTCAAACAGGCGGAAAGCAAATGAGCCGGTCTATCGCGTATTTCGTGAACCGGCCGGGGCAACGCGCCCTGGCCAGCCCCGTCCACTCACGTAAAGGAGACCGGCCATGAGCGCTGTAATCGATGACCACGGTCATGCCGACCACGCCCACGGCCCCGCCAAAGGCCTGATGCGCTGGGTGCTGACCACCAACCACAAGGACATCGGTACGCTGTACCTGTGGTTTGCGTTCTGCATGTTCCTGCTCGGCGGCACGTTCGCCATGGTGATTCGCGCCGAGCTGTTCCAGCCCGGGCTGCAGATCGTCGAACCGGCGTTCTTCAACCAGATGACCACCATGCACGGCCTGGTGATGGTCTTCGGCGCGGTAATGCCGGCGTTCGTCGGCCTCGCCAACTGGATGATCCCGTTGATGATCGGCGCGCCGGACATGGCCCTGCCACGGATGAACAACTTCAGCTTCTGGCTGCTGCCGGCGGCGTTCCTGCTGCTGGTCTCGACCCTGTTCACCGCCGGTGGCGGGCCGAACTTCGGCTGGACGTTCTATGCGCCGCTGTCCACGACTTATGCGCCGGAAAGCGTCACCTACTTCATCTTCGCCATCCACCTGATGGGGATCAGTTCGATCATGGGCGCGATCAACGTGATCGCCACCATCCTCAACCTGCGCGCCCCCGGCATGACCCTGATGAAAATGCCGCTGTTCGTCTGGACCTGGCTGATCACCGCGTTCCTGCTGATCGCGGTGATGCCGGTACTGGCCGGGTGCGTGACGATGATGCTGATGGACATCCACTTCGGCACGAGTTTCTTCAGTGCCGCCGGTGGCGGTGACCCGGTGCTGTTCCAGCACGTGTTCTGGTTCTTCGGCCACCCCGAGGTCTACATCATGATCCTGCCGGCCTTCGGCGCCGTCAGCCAGATCATCCCGACCTTCTCGCGCAAGCCGCTGTTCGGCTACACCTCGATGGTCTACGCCACGGCGAGCATCGCGTTCCTGTCGTTCATCGTCTGGGCGCACCACATGTTCGTGGTCGGCATCCCACTGGTGGGCGAGTTGTTCTTCATGTATGCGACCATGCTCATCGCCGTGCCGACCGGGGTGAAGGTGTTCAACTGGGCCAGCACCATGTGGCAAGGCTCGCTGACTTTCGAGACGCCGATGCTGTTCGCCGTAGCGTTTGTGATCCTGTTTTCCATCGGCGGTTTTTCCGGGCTGATGCTGGCCATCGCCCCGGCGGACTTCCAGTACCAGGACACCTACTTCGTGGTCGCGCACTTTCACTACGTGCTGGTGCCGGGGGCGATCTTCGGGATCTTTGCCTCGGCCTATTACTGGCTGCCGAAGTGGACCGGGCACATGTACGACGAAACCCTCGGCAAGCTGCACTTCTGGCTGTCGTTCGTCGGCATGAACCTGACCTTCTTCCCGATGCACTTCGTGGGATTGGCGGGGATGCCGCGACGGATTCCGGACTACAACCTGCAGTTCGCCGACTTCAACATGGTTTCCTCGATCGGCGCGTTCATGTTCGGCGCCACGCAGATCTTCTTCCTGTTCATCGTGATCAAGACCATTCGCGGCGGCCCGCCAGCGCCGGCCAAACCGTGGGACGGCGCCGAAGGTCTGGAGTGGAGCGTGCCGTCACCGGCGCCGTATCACACCTTTACCACGCCGCCGGAAGTGAAATGAAACGCCTTGCCTTTGTGGGAGGGGGCTTGCTCCCGAATGCGTCAGATCATTCCACTCATGGGTTGAATGATGAATTGCATTCGCGAGCAAGCCCGCTCCCACAGGGGATCTCGGTGGAGGCTGACAAACATGGCTGACTCGATCTCGCTGAAAAAACTGGTCACCCGCCTGCTCGGTGTGGTGGTGGCAATGTTTGTTTTCGGTTTTGCCCTGGTGCCGATCTACGACGTGATGTGCAAGGCCTTCGGCATCAATGGCAAAACCGCAGGGCAGTACGAGGGCGAGCAGATGGTGGACAGCTCGCGCCAGGTGCGCGTGCAGTTCCTGTCGACCAACAACATCGACATGCCGTGGGAGTTCTACCCCAAGCACGACGAGCTGACCGCCAACCCCGGCGCGGTCAACGAGATGATTTTCATCGCGCGCAATCCCACCGACAAACCCATGAGTGCGCAAGCTGTGCCGAGCATCGCACCCAGCAACGCCGCGGCGTATTTCCACAAGACCGAATGCTTTTGCTTCACACAGCAGGTGCTGCAGCCCGGTCAGCAGATCGAGATGCCGGTGCGTTTCATCGTTGACCGCGACATGCCCAAGGACGTGAAGCACCTGACGCTGTCCTACACGCTGTTCGATATCACCGCCCGTCATCCACCGGTGGCTGCAAACACTGGCGGTTAAGCGTGCCCGATAAGGAGAACAATAAATGGCAACTCATGAGCACTATTACGTTCCGGCCCAGAGTAAATGGCCGATCATCGCCACCTTCGGCATGGTCATCACCGTGTACGGCCTGGCGACCTGGTTCAACGATCTGAAGGCCGCGCGCCCGGAATCCCACGGCCCGTACATCTTTTTCGTCGGCGGGCTGCTGCTGGCGTACATGCTGTTCGGCTGGTTCGGGGCGGTGATCAAGGAAAGTCGTGCCGGGCTGTACAGCCCGCAGCTCGACCGCTCGTTCCGCTGGGGCATGAGTTGGTTCATCTTCTCCGAGGTGATGTTCTTCGTCGCTTTCTTCGGTGCGCTGTTCTACGTGCGGCACATCTCCGGCCCGGCGCTGGGTGGCGAAGGCCCGAAAGGCATCGCGCACATGCTCTGGCCGAACTTCCAGTTCACCTGGCCGCTGCTGCACACCCCGGACCCGAAACTGTTCCCGCCGCCCAGGGAAGTCATCAGCCCGTGGGGCCTGCCGCTGATCAACACGATCCTGCTGGTCAGCTCCAGCGTGACCATCACCATCGCCCACCATGCCTTGAAAAAGGGCCATCGCGGCGCACTGAAAATCTGGCTGGCGATCACCGTGCTGCTGGGCTGCGGCTTCCTCGCCTTGCAGGCCGAGGAATACATGCACGCCTACCACGAACTCGGCCTGACCCTGGGTTCGGGCATCTATGGTGCGACGTTCTTCATGCTCACCGGTTTCCACGGCGCGCACGTGACCATCGGCACGATCATTCTGTTCGTGATGCTGATGCGCATCATGAAGGGCCATTTCGATGCCGAGCATCAGTTCGGCTTCGAGGCGGCGAGCTGGTATTGGCACTTCGTCGATGTGGTGTGGATCGGTTTGTTCGTCTTCGTTTACGTGCTCTGAGCACTGATCACCAAGGCGCGTGCGACACCAGTTGGCCGCTGTAGAAGCCCCAGGCGATCAAGCCGACGGTGGCCGCGGCCAATGCCACCCGAACACTCAAGGCGATCACCAGGCGATTGGAGCTGCTGTCGTCCTTGACCAGGAAAAACAGGCCGCTGAACAGGCTGATCACCGTGGCAATCAGCAGCAGGACGATGGCTGCTTTGAGCATGGGAAGACTCCGGGGGACAGGCGATGCAGTTGAGTATAGCGAGCGCGACGACTGACTTTATGGCGCGGCCATGAAGCGCTTCCGTCCGGGCGTGATACCGACCGTGGTGGTGGCGCTGCTGCTGCCGCTGCTGGTGTCGCTGGGTTTCTGGCAACTGGGCCGGGGGGCGGAGAAAACCGCCCTGCTCGCCACTTACGCCGAGCGCCGCGCCGCCGAGCCGATGGCCAGCAGCGAATTGCTGCACAGCGCCGACCCGGCCTTTCGCCGTGTGCATCTGTACGGCCAGTTCGATGGCGCCCACAGCCTGCTGCTCGACAACCGCCAGCGCAACGGCAAGGTCGGTATCGAGCTGCTGCAGCCGTTTCAGGATCGGGCCACCGGCCAGTGGCTGCTGGTCAATCGCGGCTGGCTGCCATGGCCGGATCGCCGGGTGACGCCGCAATTCGCAACCCCCACCGACGCGGTCAACCTGGATGCCTGGGTCTACGTCGCCCCCGGCGCGACCTTCCAGTTGCACGCCGACCCGGCCAGCAGCACCTGGCCGCAAACGATCACCGCCGTCGAGCCGTCGAAGCTGTGGAAAACCCTCGAACGCGACGGCTTCGCCTACGAACTTCGTGCCGAACCCGGCCCCGCCAGCTATGAGGCCGACTGGCCGGTCGTCGCCATGGGCCCGGAAAAACACCTTGGATACGCCGTGCAGTGGTTCGCCATGGCCACCGCCCTGCTCGGCCTCTACCTCTACCTTGGATTGCACAACGCAAAGGAGAAAACCCATGGGAACGGCCATGAATCCACCCAGCATGTCTGAGGCGAAAACCCCGGCTACCCGCCGCCGTGGACGGATCCAGCTGTTGCTGATTGTGCTCGGCGTGGTCGGCCCAATGATTCTCGCCACCGGCATGTACAAATTGCAGTTCTGGGTGCCGGAAGGTCGCAGCTATCACGGCGAACTGATCGGCAACGGCCAGACCCGCGCCGACCTCGGCGTGCAGGCCGACGAACAGCGCTGGCAGATGCTGGTGACCGCGCCGAAGGATTGCGCGGTGGACTGCCAGCAACTGGTGTACCTCGCCCGGCAGATCCAGATCGGCCTCGGCCGCGATGCCGGGCGCGCCAGCCACGCCCTCGCCGCTGCACAGCCGCTGAGCGCCGACTACGAAGCCAAGCTGACCCGCGAATACCCGCAGCTGCAACGCTACCCGCTGGACAGCGCAGCGTTGAGCAAGGCCACCGGCGACAAGGCCACGCCGCAGCTGTGGATCATCGACCCCCACGGCAACCTGGTGCTGCGCTACGACCCGAGTGTGAAGGGCAAGGATCTGCTCAACGACCTGCGCCACCTGCTGAAACTGTCGAACATCGGATAAGGGCATCGTCATGGCCAAACCTGGATTTCGCCTCGCGCTGTTTGCCACCCTGCTGGCACTGATCGTCGTGCTGCTCGGCGCCTACACCCGCCTGACCCATGCCGGCCTCGGCTGTCCGGACTGGCCGGGCTGCTACGGCTTTATCAGCGTGCCGAAAAGCGAAGCCCAACTGGCCCATGCCGAACTGCATTACCCCGACTCGCCGGTGGTGGCGCACAAGGGCTGGAACGAGATGATCCACCGTTACTTCGCCGGCACCCTCGGCCTGCTGATTGCGATTTTGGCCGGGCGTGCCTGGGTCAATCGTGGTCATCCGGGCCAGCCGCTGAAACTGCCGCTGTTTCTGCTGGCGGTGGTGTTCGCCCAAGCGGCGTTCGGCATGTGGACGGTGACGCTCAAGCTCTGGCCGCAAGTGGTCACCGGGCATTTGCTCGGCGGTTTTGCGACCTTGAGTCTGTTGTTTTTGCTGACGTTGCGATTGTCCGGCGTGCTGCCGGCGTTGACCGTGCCCAAGCGCTTGCAGTATTGGGCGACGGCAGGGCTGTTGCTGGTGATCGGTCAGATTGCCCTCGGCGGCTGGGTCAGCTCCAACTACGCGGCGGTGGCCTGCATCGACTTCCCGACCTGTCACGGTCAATGGCTGCCACCGGCGGACTTTGCCAACGGCTTTCACCTGACCCAGCACATCGGCCCCAATTATCTCGGCGGCCAACTCGACAGCGATGCACGCACAGCGATTCACCTGACCCACCGCATCGGTGCGCTGCTGGTGACGATCGTCCTGCTCGGTCTGGCCTGGCAACTCAGGGCTGTCGGCATGACGCGTTTGGCCGGGCTAGTCGTCATTGCCCTCGGCGCACAGATCACCCTCGGCATCAGCAACGTGCTGTTCCATCTGCCGCTGCCGGTGGCCGTGGCCCACAACGCCGGTGGCGCCGCGCTACTGCTGAGCATGGTGCTGGTCAATTATCACGCGCGCACCAGTCTGGTCCGGGTCAAACAGCCGATGTTGGCGCGCTGGCGTCTGAGCCCGCGTAAACATTCGGCTGCGCCCATCACGATAAAAGGAGAAACGCCATGGCGCTTCTGATCGGCGAACGTCCCGCGCAAGCGCTGTGGCGTGACTATCTGGAGCTGACCAAGCCGAAAGTGGTGGTGCTGATGCTGATCACCTCGCTGGTCGGCATGTTCCTCGCGACCCGCGCCGGGGTGCCGTGGACGGTGCTGGTGTTCGGCAATCTGGGGATTGCGTTGTGTGCTGGCGGCGCGGCGGCGGTCAACCATGTGGTCGACCGGCGCATCGATGCGGTGATGGCGCGCACCCACAAACGGCCGTTGGCCGAGGGCCGGGTTTCACCAGCAGCGGCGCTGACCTTTGCGCTGGTGCTGGCGCTGCTCGGGCAGGCGATGCTGCTGACGTTCACCAATGCGCTGACCGCGTGGCTGACTCTCGCTTCGTTACTCGGCTACGCGGTGATCTATACCGGCTTCCTCAAACGTGCGACGCCACAGAATATCGTCATTGGCGGCCTGGCCGGCGCTGCCCCACCGCTGCTCGGCTGGACTGCCGCCACCGGCCATGTCAGCGCCGAACCGTTGCTGCTGGTGCTGATCATCTTCGCCTGGACCCCGCCGCATTTCTGGGCGCTGGCGATCCATCGCAAGGAGGAGTACGCCAAGGCCGACATCCCGATGCTGCCGGTGACCCACGGCGAGCACTACACCAAAGTGCACATTCTGCTGTACACCTTCGCCCTGCTCGCGGTGAGTCTGCTGCCGTACGTGATCCACATGAGCGGCGTGCTCTACCTCATCTGCGCCCTCGCGCTGGGCGCAAGGTTTCTGCAATGGGCCGTGGTGCTGTACCGTGGCACTCGGCCGCACGCGGCGATCAATACCTTCAAGTACTCTATTTATTACTTGTTCCTGTTGTTCATCGCCCTGCTCGTAGACCACTACTTACTGTTGAACCTATGACTCGAACCCAGAAAACCGTCTTCATCCTCGTCGCCGTGATCGCGCTGATCCTGGGACTGACCGTCAACAAAGTGCTGAGTGGCAAGGGCCAGGGCGACCCCACCGCGCTGATCGACGCCGGTATCATCCTGCTGCCGCAGAGCCGCACGTTGCCGGGCGTGACCATGACCAATCAGGACGGCCAACCGGTCGCCATCGACGAGTTGAAAGGCAAGTGGAGCCTGCTGTTCTTCGGCTACACCTTCTGCCCGGACATCTGCCCGACCACCCTCGCCCAGCTGCGCCAGATCAAGAGCGAGTTGCCCAAGGATGCTGTGGATAAGTTGCAGATCGTGCTGGTCAGTGTCGACCCGAACCGCGACAACCCGCAGCAGTTGAAGCAGTACCTGGGCTACTTCGATCCACAGTTCGTGGGCCTGACTCCGAAGTCGATCGAAGAACTGCAGAAGGTCGCGAATGCGGTGAGTATTCCGTTCATTCCGGCCGATACCAGCAAACCGAATTACACCGTCGACCATAGCGGCAATCTGGCGGTGATCGGGCCGGATGGGACGCAGCGCGGGTTTATTCGTGCGCCGTTGAACAACGCCAAACTGGTTGCGCAGCTGCCAGTAATGCTCAACCGTAAATAGCCAAGATCAAAAGCCACCCCTCACCCTAACCCTCTCCCGTAGGGAGAGGGGACTGACCGAGGGATGCTGACGCAATACGCCGACCTGTAAGTCCTTTGCCGAATCCATAATCGACCCAATCTTTCAGGTCGATGTACAACGCAAGACACCTCGGTCGGCGCCCTCTCCCTCCGGGAGGGCTGGGGTGAGGGGCGAATACACAGCAGGTCCAAAACCGAACACTCGGCCACAAAAAAAGGGGACGCCATTGGCGTCCCCTTTTCATTGCAGCTATCTGTATCAGAACGCCGGCAATACCGCGCCTTTGTACTTCTCGGTAATGAATTGCTTCACTTCCGGGCTGTGCAGCGCAGCCGCCAGTTTCTGCATCGCGTCGCTGTCCTTGTTGTCCGCACGGGACACCAGGATGTTGACGTACGGCGAGTCGTTGCCTTCGATCACCAGCGCATCCTTGGACGGGTCGAGTTTGGCTTCCAGCGCGTAGTTGGTGTTGATCAGCGCCAGATCGACCTGGGTCAGCACGCGCGGGATGGTCGCGGCTTCCAGTTCACGGATTTTCAGGTCTTTCGGGTTCTGCGCGATGTCTTTCGGGGTCGACAGAATGTTGGTCGGATCCTTCAGGGTGATCAGGCCAGCCTTGGCCAGCAGCAACAGCGCACGGCCGCCGTTGGTGGCATCGTTCGGGATCACCACGTTGGCGCCGCTTGGCAGATCCTTCAGATCCTTGATCTTGTTCGAGTAGGCGCCCAGCGGCTCCAGATGCACGCCGGTCACCGCCACCAGGTTGGTGCCCTTGGCCTTGTTGAACTCATCAAGGTATGGCTGGTGCTGGAAGAAGTTGGCGTCCAGGCGCTTTTCAGCCACCTGCACGTTCGGCTGAATGTAGTCGGTGAAGACCTTGACCTTCAGATCCACGCCTTCTTTGGCCAGGGCCGGCTTCACGAATTCGAGGATTTCCGCGTGCGGCACCGGGGTGGCGGCAACGGTCAGGGTTTCGGCGTGGGCCGAAAAAGCGGCTACGGCAGCGAAAGCAGCGATCAGTTTTTTCATTCAGCTAACTCCTTATGAGGCGCCCGTCTGGCGCCTGCCAGCGAATGGCCGGCTCATCTCTTGATTACAAAAAACCGGTTATTTGCGCGAGAAATGCACGACCAGACGGTCGCCGACCATTTGCAGCACTTGTACCAGAATCAACAGCAACACCACGGTAACGATCATCACGTCAGTCTGGAAACGCTGGTAACCGAAACGGATCGCCAGATCCCCCAGACCACCGGCACCGACCACACCGGCCATTGCCGTGTAGGACACCAGAGTAATCGCGGTCACCGTAATCGCTGCGAAGATGCCCGGACGGGCCTCCGGCAGCAAGGCGTTCATGATGATCTGCCGGGTGGTCGCGCCCATCGACTGGGTGGCTTCGATGATGCCGCGATCGACTTCACGCAGGGCGGTTTCTACCAGACGCGCGAAGAACGGCGTCGCACCCACCACCAACGGCGGAATCGCACCGGCCACGCCCAGCGAAGTGCCGGTGATCAGCACGGTGAACGGAATCATCACGATCAGCAGAATGATGAACGGCAACGAACGCAGGATGTTCACCGCCAACGACATGAAGGCGTAGAGGCCACGACTTTCCAGCAACTGACGCGGACTGCAGAGGAACAGCAACACGCCCAAAGGCAAGCCGAGCAACACGGTGAACAGCAGCGATCCGCCAAGCATCAGCATGGTGTCGCCGGTGGCCAGCCAGATTTCGTACCAGTCGATATTGGTGAAGAAACTCATCAGGGCTTCCATTAACGCAGCACCTCCATGTGAACGTCAGCGGCGGTGAAGCGAGCGAATGCCGCTTCCATGTCGCCACCGGTGACGGCGAGGGTCAATTGCCCGTAAGGAATGTCTTTGATGCGGTCGATGCGACCGGCGAGGATGCTGTAGTCGACCCCGGTTTCCCGGGCAACGGTACCGAGCAACGGCGCGTAGGTTGCTTCGCCCTGGAAGGTCAGACGCACGATGCGACCCGGCACGTGAGCGAAGTCATCGCGCTGTTCACTTTCGTCGATCTGCTCGCTTTCCTGGACGAAACGCTTGGTGGTCGGGTGCTGCGGATGCAGGAATACATCAGCCACCGAGCCCTGCTCGACGATCACCCCGGCATCCATCACTGCCACCTGATCGCAGACGCGACGGATCACGTCCATCTCGTGGGTGATCAGGACGATGGTCAGCTTCAGTTCACGATTGATCTCGGCCAGCAGTTGCAGAACCGACGCGGTGGTCTGCGGGTCAAGGGCGCTGGTGGCCTCGTCGCACAGCAGAATTTTCGGCTTGGTCGCCAGGGCGCGGGCGATGCCGACGCGCTGTTTCTGGCCGCCGGACAATTGTGCCGGGTACTTCTTGGCGTGATCGGACAGACCGACCCGGGCCAGCAACTCGGCGACACGCTGATTGATCTCGCTGCTCGACAGCTCGCCGGCCAGGGTCAGCGGCAGCGCAACGTTGTCGGCCACGGTCTTGGAGGCGAGCAGGTTGAAGTGCTGGAAGATCATCCCGACCTGCTGGCGGAAGCGGCGCAGGCCGTTGGCGTCCAGCGCGGTGACTTCTTCGCCGTCGACGATGATCTTGCCGCCGCTGGAATCTTCCAGGCGATTGATCAGACGCAGCAGGGTACTTTTGCCCGCACCGGAATGGCCGATCAGGCCGAAGACCTGACCGTTTTCAATCGAAAGACTGGTCGGGTGCAGGGCGGGGATGTCCTTACCGGCGACGCGGTAAGTTTTGTGGACGTTTTGAAACTCGATCACGTAGCGAACCTTGTGGGGCGCGTTAGAAAAGGATCAGCGGTTAGCCGGGCGCGCATTTTAGCCTGTCCGTATAGAGGTTCTTAGCATTTATTTCGCAATTAACCTTCGATTTGGCAATAACAAGATCAAAGGTCATAAAAAAGGAACGCCCGTTCCCGCTCATTGGTCACTAGTTAAGCGACTTGAAACCCTGGGTAACCGTGCCCGGAAACGCTCAAGAGTCCCCGTTGAAACGGGGTCAACCGAGGAGTTTACGTCTGATGAGCAGCAAGAAACCTACGACCGACAAAAGCCAGCTGGCCGGAACCGATACCAAGGATCGCGCCAACACCAACGCCAAACTCGACAGCCTGGAGAAATTTCGCTCCGACGCTACCGGCCAGGCCCTGCGTACCAACCAAGGGGTGAAGGTCGCCGATAACCAGAACACCCTCAAGGCCGGCCCGCGTGGGCCGTCGTTGCTGGAAGACTTCATCATGCGTGAGAAAATCACGCACTTTGACCACGAACGCATTCCGGAGCGCATTGTTCACGCGCGCGGCACTGGCGCGCATGGTTTCTTTCAGGCCTACGAGAACCATTCGACACTGACCAAGGCCGGCTTCCTACAGGATCCGGGCAAAAAGACTCCGGTGTTCGTACGTTTTTCCACCGTGCAGGGGCCGCGCGGTTCCGGTGACACCGTGCGCGACGTGCGCGGTTTCGCGGTGAAGTTCTTCACCGACGAGGGCAACTTCGATCTGGTCGGCAATAACATGCCGGTGTTTTTCATTCAGGACGCGATCAAGTTTCCCGACTTCGTCCACGCGGTGAAACCCGAGCCGCACAACGAAATCCCCACTGGCGGCTCGGCCCACGATACGTTCTGGGACTTCGTCTCGCTGGTACCGGAATCGGCGCACATGGTGATCTGGGCGATGTCCGACCGGGCAATCCCGAAAAGCCTGCGCAGCATGCAGGGCTTTGGCGTGCACACCTTCCGCCTGGTCAACGCCGAGGGCAAATCGCGCTTCGTCAAATTCCACTGGCGCCCAACCGCCGGCACCTGCTCGCTGGTGTGGGACGAGGCGCAGAAGCTCGCCGGTAAAGACACCGACTACCACCGTCGCGACCTCTGGGAAGCCATCGAGATGGGCGACTACCCGGAATGGGAGCTGGGCGTACAGATCATCGAGGAGGAAAACGAACACGACTTCGATTTCGACATCCTCGACCCGACCAAGCTGATCCCCGAAGAAATCGTGCCGATCACCCCGCTGGGCAAGATGACCCTGAACCGTAACCCGGACAACTTCTTTGCCGAGACAGAGCAGGTCGCATTCTGCCCCGGCCACATCGTGCCGGGGATCGACTTTTCCAACGATCCTCTGCTGCAAGGCCGGCTGTTTTCCTACACCGATACGCAGATCAGCCGACTCGGTGGGCCGAACTTTCATGAGCTGCCGATCAACCGCCCGGTCGCGCCATTCCATAACGGCCAGCGCGACGCGCAGCACCGCACGGTGATCGACAAGGGTCGCGCGTCCTACGAGCCGAACTCGATTGATGGCGGCTGGCCGAAAGAGACTCCGCCAGCCGCGCAGGACGGCGGCTTCGAGAGCTACCCGGAACGCATCGATGCGAACAAAATCCGCCAGCGTAGCGAGTCGTTCAGCGATCATTTCTCCCAGGCGCGGCTGTTCTTCAACAGCATGAGTGAGCACGAGAAGGAACATATCATTGCCGCCTACAGCTTCGAGCTGGGCAAGGTCGAACGCGAGTTCATCCGTGCACGGCAGGTGAACGAGATTCTCGCCAACATCGACCTGGAATTGGCCAAACGTGTGGCGGCCAACCTCGGATTGCCAGCGCCAGGCAAAGGCACGGTCGAGGTGCGTAAAACCTCGTTCGATCATTCGCCAGCGCTGAGTCAGGCGAATCTGCTGCCAGAGGACATCAAAACCCGCAAAGTGGCGATTCTTGCCGCTAACGGCGTCGATGGTGCAGCGATTGATGCGATGAAAAAGGCCTTGGAAGCAGAAGGTGCGCACGCCAAGCTGCTCGGCCCGACTTCGGCACCGGTGAAGACTGCCGACGGCAAAGCCCTGCCGGTGGACGCATCCATGGAAGGTATGCCTTCAGTGATCTTCGATGCGGTGTTCGTGCCGGGTGGTGCGGCGTCGATCAAGGCGTTGAGTGGCGACGGCGTGGCGCTGCATTACCTGCTGGAAGCCTACAAGCACCTCAAGGCGATTGCGCTGCACGGCGAGGCCAAGCAGTTGCAGGATCTACTGAAGCTGGAAGCGGATGCAGGACTGCTGCAGGGCAAGGATGTGCCGGGGTTGACCAAGCCGTTCTTCGCGGCGATCGGGCAGCATCGGGTCTGGGCGCGGGAGCCTAAGGCCAAGGCCATTCCAGCTTAAGTTCTTGGCTGGCTGAGAGGACGCTTTCGCGAGCAAGCCCGCTCCCACAGGGTTCACGCTGTACCTGTGGGAGCGAGCCTGCTCGCGAAGCTTTTAGGGTTTGGCTGGAATCAGAACCATCTGCGCCGGCACCGTGCGCAGGATCTGTTTTTCAATCTTCAGCTCAAAATCCGGATTGAGTTTCTTCACGCGCTTGCTCAGCAACGTCGCCAGCCATGGGTAATCCTGGGTGCGCGGCGCCTGAATGCTCACGGCACACTCATAATTCACCACATCGGCGGCGATCGCGTCGAGTTGCCGGCGAAGCTTGCGGCTATCGTTGATGTTCAGCGCCACCGTGGTGCTTTCGGCAGTCGGATCGATGACCTTGGCTTTCGGCTTGGCTTCGGCCGCCAGCAGCGCCGCTTCGGCTTTCTCCAGCTCGGCTTTGCGCGCTTCGGTGATGGCACCATTGACGCCACCGGTCAGCGCCGGGGCTTTCGGCATCAGGGCACGGGCACGGCTCAGCGCAGTGGCTGCGGCGTTCACATCGCCTTTCTGCAATACGATCTGGCTGCGGCGCAGGTAGGCCTCAGCCAACTGGCGCTGGTATTGCTCCAGGGACTGATCGTTGGGGGTTTGTGCCTGCAAGGCGGCCAGTTGGTCTTCGGCGGTGGCCAGTTCGCTGCTGGCCAGGCTTTGCTCCAGCTGTGCGATGGCCGTGGCCCGCGCGTCGGGGGCTTCGGCCACCGGCGGCGTGCTTTGGCAGGCGCCCAGCAGCACGGAAAATGCGACAAGGAGCAGATAACGGGAGGCGAACGGCTTCATTCCTGCGACTCTCTAATTGCGCAAAAAGCGAGCAAGTCTACACCCCTCGACGGGGCAGAACAAAACTCAGCAGAAACAGTGCGGCCGCCGTCACAACGATCGACGGCCCCGCCGGGGTGTCCTTGAACCATGACAACGCCAGCCCGCCACATACGGCGAGCATGCCCAGCAGGCTCGCGCCCACGGCCATCTGCTCCGGCGAGCGGGCGTGACGTTGTGCCGCAGCCGCCGGAATGATCAGCAGCGAAGTAATAAGCAACACACCGACGATTTTCATCGCCACCGCGATCACCACCGCAATCAACAGCATCAGCGCCATGCGCAGGCCCGCCACCGGCAGGCCTTCTACCCTGGCCAATTCCTCATGCACGGTGATCGCCAGCAGCGGCCGCCACAGCGTCACCAGCAACACCAGTACCGCCGCGCTGCCGCCGAGGATCCACGCCAGGTCAGTCGGGCTGATCGCCAGCAGGTCGCCGAACAGATAGGCCATCAGGTCGATCCGCACTTCATGCATGAAGCTTAGTACCACCAGCCCGAGAGAGAGCGTGCTCGGTGCGAGAATTCCCAAAAGCGTGTCGGAGGCCAGCGGCTGACGCTGTTGCAAGGTCACCAGCAGCACCGCCAGCAGCAGGCAGCCGACGGTCACCGCCACCGTCGGACTGACATCCAGCAGAAAGCCCAGGGCCACGCCGAGCAGTGCAGCGTGTGACAGGGTGTCGCCGAAATAGGCCATGCGCCGCCAGACCACGAACGAACCCAATGGCCCGGCCACCAGCGCCAGCGCCAGACCTGCAAGCAGGGCATACAACAGAAAATCAGCCATGCTTGCAGTGGTCTCCGTGAACGTGGGTGTGGCCCGCACCGGGCGCCTTGACCACCGAACCGTGCAGGTCATGGGCGTGGTCGTGATGGTGGTGATAGATCGCCAGGCTCGGCGCATTCTTGCCGAACAGCTCGACGAACGCCGGATCGCCGCTGACCTGCTCGGGATGCCCGGAGCAGCAGACGTGGCGATTCAGGCACACCACCTGATCGGTGGTGCTCATCACCAGATGTAAATCGTGGGACACCATCAGCACGCCGCAGCCGTGACGGTCACGCAGGCGGGTGATCAGGCTGTACAGCTCGGCCTGCCCGGCGACATCGACGCCCTGCACCGGCTCATCCAGCACCAACAGCTCCGGCTCGCGCAGCAGCGCCCGGGCCAGCAGCACGCGCTGCATTTCGCCACCGGAAACACTTTGCACCGGGCTGTCGATGACGTGTTCGGCGCCGACTTCCTTGAGCGCCGCCAATGCACGCGGACGGTCTACGCCGGGCACCAGGCGCAGGAAGCGCAGTACCGACAGCGGCAAGGTCGGATCGACGTGCAGCTTTTGCGGCATGTAGCCGACGCGCAGTTTTGGCTTGCGCCAGACGCTGCCGCTGTCCGGCTTCAACAGCCCGAGCACGGCCCGTACCAGGGTGGTCTTGCCGGCGCCGTTGGGGCCGATCAGGGTGACGATCTGCCCCGGTTCGACGCTCAGCTCGATGTTGTCCAGCACGGTCTGCCCGGCAAAAGTGACGGCAACCTGCTCAAGACGGATCAACGGGTTGCTCATCAAGCCCCCTGGCAACCGGAGCACAGGCCGACCACTTCGACGGTCTGTGCTTCGACGATGAACCCGACATCCTTGGCGCTATTGATGATCGCGTCGCTGATAGCTTTCTGTTCCAGCTCAATGGCGGCGTGGCAGTCGCGGCAGATCAGGAACTGGCCCTGATGCGCATGTTCCGGATGCACGCAACCGACAAAGGCGTTGAGCGAAGAAATGCGGTGCACCAGGCCATTTTCCAGGAGGAAATCCAGCGCGCGGTACACGGTCGGCGGCGCGGCGCGGCGGCCGTCCTGCTCGCTGAGCACCGCGAGAATGTCGTAGGCGCCCAGCGGCTTGTGGCTCTGCCACACCAGTTCCAGCACTCGCCGGCGCAACGCAGTCAGGCGCAGGCCTTTCTGGGCGCACAAGGTATCGGCCTCGGTCAGTGCGCTGTGCACGCAATGAGAGTGGTCGTGGGGACGGCTGGCAATCGGTGTAATAGGCATGGGCGGCGACGCGTTTTGATAGAGACGTTATTATGTTACCCGTTCTCGCCTCCTTGAGTGGTCATCGTGTCCCGACTTTTTTCTGTTTTTGTGGCGTTTATCGCCAGTTTTCTGCTGATCGGTTCGGCTCAGGCCGAGGTCAGGGTTCTCACCAGCATCAAACCGCTGCAGTTGATTGCGGCGGCCGTGCAGGACGGTGTGGCCATCCCCGAAGTGCTGCTGCCGCCGGGCGCGTCGCCGCACAACTACGCGCTGCGCCCATCCGACGTGCGCAAGGTGCAATCGGTGGATCTGCTGTACTGGATCGGCCCGGACATGGAAGGCTTCCTGCCGCGCGTGCTGAACGGTCGTACGCTGCCGAGCGTCGCCGTGCAGGACCTGCCGGGCATGAAGTTGCGCCGCTTTGCCGAAGACAGCCACTCCCACGCCGAAGATGCCGACGAGCATGATCACGATCATCGCCCGGGCACGCTGGACGCGCATTTGTGGCTATCGCCGGTCAATGCTCGGGTGATTGCCGACAGGATGGCGGTTGATTTGAGCGCTGCCGACCCAGCCAACGCCGAACGCTACCAGAGCAACGCCAAGGCCTTCGACGAGCGTCTTGATGCCCTCGATGCGCGCCTGAAAAAACGTCTGACCAGCGTTGAAGGCAAACCGTACTTCGTGTTCCACGAAGCGTTCGATTACTTCGAAGACGCTTACGGCCTGAAGCACACCGGGGTATTCAGTGTGGCAGCGGAAGTGCAGCCCGGCGCGCAGCATGTGGCGGCAATGCGCAAACGCCTGCAGGAAGTCGGCAAGACCTGTGTGTTCAGCGAACCGCCGCTGCGTCCACGTCTGGCGGAAACCCTGGTGGCGGGCCTGCCGGTGAAACTGGCGGAGCTGGATGCGTTGGGCGGCTATACACCGGCGACAGCTCAGGGGTATGAGCAGGTGCTGGAGAAGCTGGGCAACGATCTGGCCGGGTGCCTGGAATCGTTGTAACCCCACAAGACCTGTGGCGAGGGAGCTTGCTCCCGCTTGAGTGCGCAGCACTCACAAAAATCAGGCTGACTGCCAGAATTTTGGGGCCGCTTCGCAGCCCAGCGCGAGCAAGCTCGCTCGCCACAATTTAAAGCGCGAAAGGTAGCGGCGTATGCACCTGCTGCCGCTGCGCCAAGCGCTGCTCGAACTCCCGCGGATCGTGAATCAGCACGTCCTGCCCGGCAAACTGCTCGGCGGCGATCAACCGCGACAGCCAGAACCGCACACACGCCACGCGCAGCAGGGTCGGCCACAGCTCCGCTTCAGCGGCCGTGAACGGACGCAGCGCCGCATAGGCACCGAGGAATGCGCGGGCACGCGGCCCGTCAATCAAGCCATCCTCATCCGAACACCAGTCGTTCAAAGCAATCGCCACGTCATAGAGCATCGGTCCCGAGCAGGCGTTGTAGAAGTCAATCAACCCGGTCAGGTGCGTGCCTTCGAACATCGCGTTATCGCGGAACAGGTCTGCGTGAATGTTCGCCCGTGGCAGCGCGAGGATTCTGTCTTTCTGCGCCGTGATTTCCTCCAGCGCCTTGTGCAGCAGCGCACGCGGCTCGTCCGCCAGATGCGAAAGAAACTCCGTGCCCTCCTCCAGCATCCAGTCCAGGCCACGATCGGTCTTGCGCTTGATCATGCGCTCGCCCTGGGTCGCCAGGTGCAGATGCGCCTGCAACTCGCCGACCTGCGCGCAATGCTGGGCGTTGGCAACTTTGATGTGCTTGCCGGACAGGCGCGGCTGGAGCAATGCCGGTTTACCCTTCAGTTCACGCAGGGCCACGCCGTCAGTGGTACGCAGCGCGTAGGGCACCGGCAGATCAGCCTCGTGCAGCACGTCGAGCAGGTCGATGAAGAACGGCATTTCCTGCACCGGGCCGCGCTCGACCAGGGTCAGGACGAATTCGCCCTGCTCCAGGCTGATAAAGAAATTGGTGTTTTCGCTGCCGGCGGCGATCCCCTGGAAATCAAGCAGACGGCCGAGCCCGTAAGGGGCGAGAAAGGTTTCCAGCTCGGGCCGAGCCAGGGGGGTGAACACAGACATGGTTAAAAACTGCTCAGTTCGGGCGCCGCGATCAAGCGGCGCCGATTAAAAGTCGGGAATCTTACTTCCAGGTAAAGATTTCCCACGACGGAATCAGCATATCCGGCTGGTCGGAACGGATGTAGTTCACGTCCGAACCATCGGCGCGCACCAGAAAATACGGTTTGCCGCCCTTCGGCGTGACCTTGATCGCATACACGAAGCCACTGCGGCTGTATTCCTGAATGACCTTGTCGCCTTCGGTGTGCGTGTTAATGGTAACTTCCGGCTCCTTTGACGGCGCATCATCCGCCGCCATCGCGGCCAATGGTGAGGCCGCAATCAAACCGACCAGCAGCAAGCGATTTAACGTACGCATGATAACCTTGTCCCTTTGTCGTCAACGGTCCCGCTATTCTAGCGCCGGGCCCGCCGAAAAGGTTGATTCTGCTCATGAGCCAAGCCCCCCTCGTCCTGGTGGACGGTTCGTCTTACCTGTACCGCGCTTTCCACGCCCTGCCACCGCTGACCACCTCCAAAGGCCTGCCGACCGGCGCGGTCAAAGGTGTGCTGAACATGCTCAAGAGTCTGCGCAAGCAGTACCCGGACAGCCCGTTCGCCGTGGTCTTCGATGCCAAGGGCGGGACGTTTCGCGATGAGATGTACGCCGAATACAAGGCCAACCGCCCAAGCATGCCCGACGACATGCGGGTGCAGATCGAGCCGCTGCACCAGAGCGTGATCGCCCTCGGCTTCCCGCTGCTGTGCGTGGAAGGCGTCGAGGCTGACGACGTGATCGGCACCCTGGCACGCAGCAGCGCGGCGGCGGATCGTCCGGTGATCATCTCCACCGGCGACAAGGACATGGCGCAACTGGTCGATGGCCACATTACCTTGGTCAACACCATGTCCGGTAGCTCGATGGATGTGGAGGGCGTGAAGGAGAAATTCGGCGTCGCACCCGAGCAGATCATCGATTATCTGGCGCTGATGGGCGATTCTTCCGACAACATTCCGGGGGTTCCCGGCATCGGTCCAAAGACCGCCTCCGGCCTGCTGGTCGGCGTCAACGGCGGCCTGACCGAGCTGTACGCGAATCTCGACATCGTCCCGACCCTGCCGATTCGCGGCGCGAAAACCCTGCCGGCCAAGCTCGAAGAGCACAAGGAGATGGCTTTCCTCTCCTATCAACTGGCGACCATCAAAGTCGACGTGCCGCTGGACATCGGCCTCGATGACCTGCAGATGGGCGCGGAAGACCCGGCCAAGCTCTACGAGTTGTACACCCTGCTGGAATTCAAAAGCTGGATCAATGATCTGGATCGCGACGCCAAGCGCCAGGAACTGAGCGCTGCCGCGGAACCTGCGCCGGCTGGCGATCTGTTCAGCCCCCGCGCAGAAGAAGCCCCTGCTGCTCCGACCGAAGCAGCGTATGAAACCATCCTTGATCAGGCGCGTTTCGACGTCTGGCTGGAGAAACTGAACAACGCCAAGCTGTTCGCTTTCGACAGCGAAACCACCGGCATCGACGCGCAACAGGCGCAACTGGTCGGCCTTTCGTTCGCGGTGCAAGCCAACGAAGCCGCGTACATTCCGCTGACCCACTCCTACATCGGCGTGCCGGAGCAGCTGGATCGCGACACCGTGCTGCGTGCGTTGAAGCCGATCCTGGAAGACCCGAACAAACTCAAGGTCGGCCAGCACGCCAAGTTCGACATGAACATTCTGGCCAACTGCGCCATCGGCGGTGATCAGAACGAAGGCATCACCGTGCGCGGCATCGCTTTCGACACCATGCTTGAGTCCTACGTGCTCAACTCC
Source organism: Pseudomonas fluorescens (assembly GCF_004683905.1). NCBI lineage: Bacteria > Pseudomonadati > Pseudomonadota > Gammaproteobacteria > Pseudomonadales > Pseudomonadaceae > Pseudomonas > Pseudomonas fluorescens. The sequence goes on along the minus strand of NZ_CP038438.1, from coordinate 62,596 downwards.
ACCGCCACCCGCCACGACATGGACAGCCTCGCGCAGAAGTACCTGGATCACACCACCGTGAGCTTCCAGGACATCGCTGGCAAAGGCGCCAAGCAGCTGACCTTCGACCAGATCGCTCTGGAGCAGGCCGGCCCGTACGCCGCCGAAGACGCCGACATTACCCTGCGCCTGCACCAGACCCTGTTTGAAAAACTCAGCGCGATCCCGAGCCTGGCCAGCGTGCTGACTGACATCGAGATTCCGCTGGTGCCGGTGCTGGCGCGCATCGAGCGTCAGGGCGCGTTCGTCGATGCCGAACTGCTCGGCATCCAGAGCATTGAGCTGGGCAACAAGATGGTCGCGCTGGAGCGAGAAGCCTTCGAAATTGCCGGTGAAGAATTCAACCTCGGCTCGCCAAAGCAGCTGGGCGTGATCCTCTACGAAAAGCTCGGACTGCCGGTGCTGAAGAAAACCGCCAAGGGCCAGCCATCGACCGCCGAGGAAGTGCTGGCGAAACTGGCCGAGGACGATCACCGCTTGCCAAAAGTGCTGATGGAACACCGTTCCATGAGCAAACTGAAAAGCACCTACACCGATCGCCTGCCGGAGCAGATCAACCCGCGCACCGGGCGTATCCATACCTCGTACCACCAGGCCGTGGCATCGACCGGGCGCTTGTCCTCCAGCGATCCGAACCTGCAGAACATTCCGGTGCGTACCGCTGAAGGCCGCCGCATCCGTCAGGCGTTCGTCGCGCCCAAAGGCTACAAACTGCTGGCAGCGGACTATTCGCAGATCGAACTGCGGATCATGGCCCACTTGTCCAAGGACGAAGGCCTGATGAATGCCTTCCGCAACAATCTGGACGTGCACACCGCAACCGCCGCTGAAGTATTCAAGGTCGAGCTGAGCGAAGTGACGTCCGACCAGCGCCGTGGCGCCAAGGCGATCAACTTCGGCCTGATCTACGGCATGGGCGCGCAGAAACTCGGCAAGGACATCGGCGTCGACACCAAGACCGCCAAGGCCTACATCGACACCTACTTCGCCCGTTATCCGGGTGTGCGCGAATACATGGAGCGCACCCGCAAGCAGGCCGCCGACCAAGGCTATGTAGAGACCTTCTTCGGTCGTCGTCTGTACCTGCCGGAAATCAACTCCAACAAGCCGCAGGAACGCGCTGCCGCCGAACGCACGGCGATCAACGCGCCGATGCAAGGCACCGCTGCCGACATCATCAAGAAAGCCATGGTGGCAGTGGATAACTGGCTGGCGTCTTCGGGGCTGGATGCCAAAGTCATCCTGCAGGTGCACGACGAACTGGTACTGGAGGTTCGCGAGGATCTGGTCGATCAGGTGAGTCAGGAAATCCGCCTGCACATGAGCGAAGCGGCGAAACTGGACGTGCCGTTGCTGGTGGAAGTTGGCGTCGGCAACAACTGGGATGAGGCGCACTGAGGCTCTGGCACGGGCGTTTGCCGCGACACACTGACGCGGCAAACGGCCGAAAAGCGCTTATTTCGAAACGCGCTTGCGGTTATTCCAAAGCTTTTTGAAAAAAATCTGAACTAATCTGACAACTCGCTACTCAGAGATACTGAATGGCTGGTGAAGCCCTTCGATGCTCCTATGTTGTGTTAAGTGTTGGCAGATATCTGAACCCCGCCCTAGCGGTTCGGAACTTGAACCCCGGAACTTCTCCCTCCCCATATGAAGTCCGGGGCTTTTTTTGCCTGCGATTTACTCAGCAGGCAATTCGGCACCTTTATCGGCCAGTTCCATCCAGCCTGCCAACACAGTGTAGGCCTCTTCCAGGCCCATGCGTTTTGGCGCCGAGAACAGCTGGATCGTCACCAGATCACCCCAGCCCTTGCGGATTTCCGCCTGCACCTTCAGCAGCGTGTTCTTGGCGGCGCCGTAGGTCAGCTTGTCGGCCTTGGTCAGCAGAATGTGCATCGGCATGCCGGCCGCAACGGCCCAGTCGAGCATCAACAGGTCGAAGTCGGTCATTGGATGACGGATGTCCATCATCAGAATCAAACCCTTCAAACTCTCGCGGCCACCGAGGTAAGCCTCGAGGTGACGCTGCCAGTGTTGCTTGAGCGGGATCGGTACTTTTGCATAACCGTAGCCCGGCAGGTCGACCAGACGCCGTTCATCGTCTAGCTTGAAGAAGTTCAACAGCTGTGTGCGACCCGGGGTTTTCGAGGTGCGCGCCAGACTGGCGTGAGTCAGGGTGTTCAGTGCGCTGGATTTACCGGCGTTGGAACGACCGGCGAACGCCACTTCGAAGCCTTCGTCGTCAGGGCATTGATCGACTTTGGCGGCACTGAGCATGAACGTGGACTGTTGGCACAGGCCGAGGATGGGATTCTTGAGTTGCATGGGATTTCCGATGTGGGCGGCGCCGGGATTGGGCGCGGAACGCGGTGTCGCTTCCGTTTCAGTGACGCCAGTATATAATGCCGCAGATTTTGTGTGTGCTTTGTCCCAGCGAAGGATGAAGTTCACGAGAGCCAAAGACCTTGATTGCGCATCAGAACGCAGAACGCTCTCAACCCTGAAAAGGTCGTTTTATGACGAAATGGCTGCTGGCTGCCGGAGTCCTGATACCGCTTTGCGGCGCACAGGCTACACAGGAACCGGAAGCCGTGTACAACCGTGTTTGTGGTGCCTGTCATTCCGGCCAACTACCCATGGCGCCCGAAAGAGGCGATCAGGCAGCTTGGACGCCGAGGTTGGCGAAAGGTATGGAGACGCTGGTGCAACACGTGACCCAGGGTTTCAAGGCGATGCCGCCGCGTGGTTTGTGCATGGACTGCAGTGCCGAGGATTACCAGGCCATCATCCTTTGGATGAGCGAGAGTAAACCCGGTCCATAACTCTTAACCCTTAGCCGTAGTTGGATTAGCTGATGAACAAATTGATCGTGAGTCTGCTGTTGACCGTGGGAATTTCAGGCTTCGCCCATGCTGCCGGTGATGCCGCCGCCGGCCAGGCGAAAGCTGCCGTCTGCGGAGCCTGCCATGGCCCTGACGGGAACAGCATGGCGCCAAACTTCCCGAAACTGGCCGGTCAGGGTGAACGCTACCTGACCAAGCAACTGCACGACATCAAGTCGGGCAAGCGCACCGTTCTGGAAATGACCGGCCTGCTGACCAACCTGAGCGACCAGGATCTGGCTGACATCGCAGCCTACTTCGCCAGCCAGAAAGGCAGCGTCGGCGCAGCCGATCCGAAGATCGTCGCTCGCGGTGAAGCTTTGTTCCGCGGCGGTAATCTGGCCAAGGGGCTGCCAGCCTGCACCGGTTGCCACTCGCCGAATGGCGCCGGCAACGCCGCCGCTGGCTTCCCGCATCTGGGTGGTCAACACGCTCAATACATCGCCAAGCAACTGACCGATTTCCGTAAGGAAGAAGGCGGCCGCAACAACGACGGCGACACCATGACGATGCAGACCATCGCCAAGCGCTTGAGCGACGAAGACATTGCCGCAGTCTCCAGCTACATCCAGGGCCTGCACTAACCGCCCTGAATCGAGCATTAACGGTGATGGACATCTCCTGCAACGTTAACGCTCGATTAATCCGTCGCAGCAAGTATAAAAAGGGTGGCTTTGGCCGCCCTTTTTTGTGGCCGCTGCCGTTACACTACAGAACTCATGCCCGCCAGGATCTGTCTGAAAACAGGTCGCGCGAGGCGACCAAAATTGTCCAGGAGTAAAGCATGCGTAATCTGATCATCAGCGCCGCTCTCGTCGCTGCCAGCCTGTTCGGCGTGACCGCCCAGGCCGCCGAAGCACCGGCCGCCCCTTATGTCGAGCTGGCCAACCCGGTACCGGTGGCAGAGCCTGGCAAGATCGAAGTGGTCGAGCTGTTCTGGTATGGCTGCCCGCACTGCTACGCGTTTGAGCCGGTGATCAATCCCTGGGTTGAAAAACTGCCGTCCGACGTCAACTTCGTACGCATTCCTGCCATGTTCGGCGGCCCGTGGGACGCTCACGGCCAAATGTTCCTGACCCTGGAAGCAATGGGCGTCGAGCACAAGGTTCACGCTGCGGTTTTCGAAGCAATCCAGAAACAACACAAGAAGCTGACCGACAAGAACGACATGGCTGACTTCCTCGCCACACAAGGCGTGGACAAGGACAAGTTCCTCGCCACCTTTGACTCGTTCGCGATCAAAGGTCAGATCGTCAAAGCGCGTGAGCTGGCCAAGAAGTATGAAATCACTGGCGTGCCAACCATGATCGTCAACGGCAAGTACCGCTTCGACATCGGCTCTGCCGGTGGTGCCGAGCAAGCCCTGAAACTGGCTGATCAACTGGTCGCCAAAGAGCGAGCGGCCAACAAGGCAGCCGCCAACTAAGCGCGGTAACCGCCATGCGCCGCTGGGGCACCGAACGCAGCGTTGGCCTGCATGATCCGCAGGTCAACGAGCATCACCTGGAGTCCACGGGCCTGCCCGCAGACCATCGTCTGCGCTTGCTCAGTTTCAATATCCAGGTCGGCATCAGCACCGAGCGCTATCGGCATTATCTGACCCGCAGCTGGCAGCACCTGCTACCGCACACCGGGCGCTCAGGCAATCTGCAGAAGATCGGTGACCTGCTTGGCGACTTCGATCTGGTCGCCCTGCAGGAAGCCGATGGCGGCAGTCTGCGCTCAGGCTACGTCAATCAAGTCGAACACCTGGCCCACCTCGGCGCCTTCCCCTACTGGTATCAACAACTCAATCGCAACCTCGGCCGACTGGCCCAGCACAGCAATGGCGTGCTCAGTCGCCTGAAGCCGTGGGCGATCGAAGATCATCCGCTGCCCGGCCCGAAAGGTCGCGGCGCGATCCTGCTGCGCTTCGGCGAAGGTCCGGAGGCGCTGGTGGTGGTGATGATGCATCTGGCGCTCGGCGCACGGGTGCGCAGCCTGCAACTGGCCTATATTCGTGACCTGATCAGTGGCTACAAGCACCAGATATTGATGGGCGACATGAACACCCATGCCAGTGATCTGCTACAACAGTCACCGTTACGCGATCTCGGCCTGCTGGCCCCGCAGATGCAAGCCACCTTTCCCAGTTGGCGGCCACAGCGATGCCTTGATCATATTTTGCTCAGCCCGACCCTGACCCTGGAAAAGGTCGAAGTGCTGGCCCAACCCATTTCCGATCACCTGCCGGTCGCGGTAGAGATTCGTCTGCCGGGTTCGCTCACGGCCGATGCATTGCCCGCGTTGAGTCCTGCCCCTCGCGGAACCCCTGAATGAGCGACGACGCCCAGCGCTGGAAAGAGAAGTACCTCAAAAGCATCGAACAACAGGACAAGCTCGAACGTCGCTGGGCCGCCCGGCTCGACTTGCTGCGCCGCGGTCTGGTGCGCAGCACGCTGGCCGCTGAAGGCACCGACAAGGTCGTTGATCAGTGCATGAAAGAGATGCGCGATGTGGTGCGCACCGACGACATGGACGCCGGCCTCGCCGCCCTGCTGCCGCGCCTGGAAAAAGCCGTGCTCGATTCCGAGCAACGTCGCGAAACCCGAATCGATCAGGTCAGCACCGCACTTACCGCGCTGGTCACCCAGCTACAAGCGCTGCCGCTGCCCCGGGAAGTCGCCCAGCCGCTGAAGAAATTCGCCAAGCAACTCGACAGCCGGGTCGGCCAGGCGCGGGAAATGCCGCTGCTGCTGAGCGAACTCAGTGGTTTGCAGGGCAAGGCGTTGAGCCAGCTGGAAACGCCGCCCGAGCCCGACCGCCCGGGCTTTTTGCAGCGCCTGTTTGGCAGCCGTGACAGTGAAGGGGTGCCAGAGTCTTCGGATCAGCCTCAGACGCCGACGCCGACGCCGGCCAACGCTGAACCTGCGCCTGAGCCGGTACCCGCGCCAACCGCAGCGGTCGAGCCGATTCCGGCAGCACCCGTCACCGTAGCGGCCATCGCGCAACCACCAGAGGCCGAGCTTAAGCAAACGCCAGCAGTGCAGCCCGCGGCCGAATCACCTGTGTTCGCGTTCGTGCCTCCGGTCATTGCTGCCGAGCCGATCAGCGAACCCGTTGCTGCACCTGCACTACCAGCGGCCGAACCTGAAGCCGAACGGCCGACCACCCCGATCACGGCGCCAGCACCTGCTGCCGCGTTCAACCCCGACGAGTTGATCCACCCGGGCGACATCCCGGCACCGTTGCTCCTCGATAGTCTGCCCCTACCCGAACCGATTGCCCAGGCTTTGGCCGCCATCGATCCGGAGCAACCCGAGCAGGACATTCTGTACGCCCTGCCCGATTCCCCGGAGCCGTCTTACAGTTCAGTGGCCAAACACATCGAAGACACGCTGATCGGGCTGCTCGACGACCTGACCTTGCCCGAGCGCCATCGCCCGCAGGCAGAGGCGATGCGCGACCGGTTGAAAAATGGCCTGAACTGGTACGAACTGCTGCCGATTCTCGACGATCTGGCGACGTTGATGCTGGCGATCACCGACAGCGGCCAGCACGAATTCGAAGCCTATCTGCAGCAACTCAACGAGCGCCTCGAAGCGTTCCAGAGCAACCTGCAGGCCGCCAGCGAAGGCCACGCCGACAACAGCTCGGCGGCGCGGGCGATGGACACGCAGATCCGCGAGCAGGTCGATGGTTTGCAGACCAGCATGCAGGAAGCGGCCGATCTGGATGACCTCAAGCAAGTGCTGGAGAACCATCTGGAAGGCCTGCTCGGCACCATGGATCAACACCAGAAACAACGCGATGCCCGCGAGCAGGAAGTGGCGGCACGCCTCAAGGGTCTGGCCGAGCGTGTGGCGCACATGGAGCAGGAAGCCCTGGGCTTTCGCGAACACCTGGAAGAACAGCGGCAGAAAGCCCTGATCGATCCGCTGACCGGCCTGCCCAACCGCGCCGCCTGGAGCGAACGCCTGGAACACGAGATCAAGCAGTGGCAGCAACACGGCAACACCTTGAGTCTGGCGATGCTCGACCTCGATCATTTCAAGCGCATCAACGACAACTACGGCCATCTGGCCGGCGACAAGGTGCTGAAGATCATCGCCACAGTGCTGCGCAAACGCCTGCGCGCAGCGGATTTCATTGCCCGTTTTGGTGGTGAGGAATTCGTTCTGCTGCTGCCGGCGACCACGCCTGCGGTGGGCGCCAAACTGCTGGAAAGCCTGCGCGCGGCAATCGAAGCCTGCCCGTTTCACTTCAAGGGCGAACGGGTGACGATCACCATTTCCATGGGCCTGGCGTCGTTCAAAACGGGAGAACACAGCGATCTGGTGCTCAAAAGAGCCGATCAGGCGCTTTACCGGGCGAAAAATGGCGGACGCAACCGGGTCGAGCTGGGCTGAGTAATTGTTCCATTTTGTTTAATTCAGCCCGCCGGCCGTCGAGACCCGAGGCATTACGTTACACTGTTGCATTACTGTCTTGCGTGTACTGCCTCTTGCCATGAAATTTTTTACCCTTCTCGCGTCGCTGCTCATTCTGGCCGGTTGTGCCAGCGGCCCGCGTTACGACACCAGCCATCCTTCGGCCAATCACGACAGCCGCGTGCAGTTCGTGATCGTGCATTACACCTCGGCGTCGCTCGCGCGTTCGCTGCAACTGCTGACCCACGGCGAAGTCAGCAGCCACTACCTGATCGGCGACGACAAGAGCGCCACCATCTACAAACTGATGGATGAAAACCAGCGCGCCTGGCACGCCGGGGAAAGCCAGTGGCAGGGCCGCACCTGGCTCAACTCCAGCTCGATCGGTATCGAGATCGTCAATCCGGGCTTCAAGGACACGCCGACCGGGCGCCTGTGGTTCCCTTATAGCGAAGCGCAGATTCAGTCGCTGATCGTTCTGCTCAAGGACATCAGCAAGCGCCAAGGCATCAGCCCGCGCCATATCATCGGTCACAGCGACATCGCGCCCCTGCGCAAACTCGACCCCGGCCCACTGTTCCCATGGAAACGCCTGGCCGCCGAAGGCCTGGGCGTATGGCCTAATGAACAAGCGGTGGCGCGGCAGCAGGTGCTGTTCAACGCCGAATTGCCGAGCATCAGCTGGTTCCAGGAACAACTGGCGCGCGTCGGTTACGACACCCCGCAAACCGGCGAGCTGGATGTAGCGACGCGCCATGTGCTCGCAGCGTTCCAGATGCATTTCCGCCCTTCCCGTTTCGACGGTATGCCGGACGCGCAAACAGCCGCGTTGTTGCTGGTACTCAATCAGACAAAATAATGACGCCCGCCCGACGGTCAGGGCGAAATCGCAATCAGCAGCTATAACTCATTGGTAATTCTTCGGATATTCCATGATGGTTGCTACCCGAGCGACGCTGCGTAGCTGGTTTTATCGCCCGTGGTTTTTGGCGATGATCGCGGCTGTCCTCAGTGCAAGCCTGCTGATCGCCGGCGGAATGTTCGTCGCCATGCGCCAGATCGAGCAGAACGAGAGTCAGGAGATGAACGCCCAGGGCGAGCGTTTTCTGGCCCGCCTTGAGCAGCTGTTCGGGCAATTGCGCGAAAGTCTCGACGACCTCCAGGCGCAGCCGTTGCGCAGTTGCGATGAGGAAATGATCGCCACCCTGCAACAGGTCACGTTCAACTATCGCTTCGTGTATGAAGCGGCCTACATGGACGGCTCGCGGATCTGCTCCAACCGCCCCCGGCAGGAGGGACTGTCGGTCGTCCGCGCGCCGGACATCAAGGGCCCGACTTACAGCTACTGGCTCAACACCACCACCGAACCCGATGAAAACCGCGCGGCGCTGATGCTCGGGCGCGGCAACTTCCGCGTGGCGACATCGCGCGGGCATTTGACCGACATGGTCGACCTGCCACCGGACAGCAGCCTGCTGGTGGTACTCGATCATGGAAGGCGAGCGATTCCGGTGCTCGGCACAGCCCAGACCTGGCCACCGAGCGAAGTCTGGCCACCGAAGAGCCGCGAGGCCCTGCAAGTCACCCAGTCACGGCTGATCTATCGCATGCCAACCAACAATCCGGAATACCAATTGGTGCTGATCACCCCGCGCAGTGGCATGCACATCCCGACCGTCTGGTGGTGGATGGTGCCGGCCTGCCTGCTGCTGGGGGCGTTTGCCGGTTTCTTCGTGTTTCTACTGGTGCGTCAGCGCCAGTCACTGGACGCCGAGCTGCAGGGTGCGATTCGGCGTGGCGAGCTGCAAGTCCTGTATCAACCAATCTTCGACCTCGACAGCCGCAATTGCGTGGGCGCCGAAGCCCTGCTGCGCTGGCGCCGCCCGGACGGCACCCTGACCAGCCCCGACCTGTTCATTCCATTGGCAGAAAACACCGGGCAGATACGGCAGATGACCGATTTCGTCCTGCAGCGGCTGCTGGAGCAATTGGGGCCGGTGCTACGCGCGAATCCGCAACTGTACATCTCGGTCAACCTTGCGGCGTGCGACGTGATGGTGCCGCGCATCGGTCAAGTCATGGCCAGGCTGTTGACCCTGCACCGGGTTGCGGCGCGGCAGATTGCCTTCGAAGTCACCGAGCGCGGGCTGATCGATGTGGTGGTGGCGCGGGAGAACCTGCAAGCCTTGCGCGATGTCGGCCATCAAGTGTTGATCGACGATTTCGGTACCGGTTATTGCAGCCTCGCCTATCTGCAGACGCTGCCGGTGGATTGCCTGAAAATCGACAAGGCCTTCATCGACGCACTCGGTCATGACGCGGCGAGCAGTGGCGTTGCTCCGCACATCATTCACATGGCGCAGGCACTGGATCTGAAGGTGATTGCCGAGGGCATCGAGCACGAAGCGCAAGCCGTGTTTCTCAGCAGCGAGGGGGTCAAGTTCGGTCAGGGCTGGCTTTTCGCCCAGGCCTTGAGTGCGGTGCAGTTCATTGAACTGATCACCCGTGGACGGCGCCTCGCCGGACGCCGGCTGGATGACGAAGCCTAGACCGCCAGCGCCATGTAGAACTGCGTGCCCTGTCCCGGCCGCGAATAGACGCCCATGCGCCCGCCATGCAACTGGACGATTTCCTTGCACAGCGCCAGGCCAAGGCCGGCGCCGCCCTTTTTGCGCCCGACCTGCACGAACGGTTCAAAAATCCGCCCCTGCTGCCCGTAGGCAATGCCTTCGCCGTTGTCCTCGACGCTGATGATGACCCGCTCGCCATGCCGACGCGCCTGCAAGCGAATCTGCCCGTCGCGGGCGGTATGGCGCAGGGCGTTATCGATCAAGTTATCCAGTACCCGGTCCAGTTGCGCCTGATCGGCTTGCAGGCGCGGCAACGGCCCCTGCACTTCGACGTTCAACGCAATGCCTTTGGCCGCCGCCGCAGCCGCGAAGCGCGATTGCGCCTGCGTCAGCAAATCTTCGATGGAGCACGGCGCCAGGGTGAGTTTCTGTAAACCGTTCTGATAACGCGAGAAATTGAGCAAGTCGTTGATCAACTGCATCAGGCGCTGCATCTCTTCGTTGACCGTGTCGAGCAGGTCCGCCTCGCGTGACTCCGGGGGAAACTTCGCCCGCTCGCGAAACAGCCCGAACGCCATGTGCATGCCGGTGACCGGCGTGCGCAGCTCATGGGAAGCACGCAGCACAAACTCGCTGCGTACGCGCTCGAAGGCGCGCTGCTCGGTGACGTCATGCAGCACCATCACCGCGCCAAGAATATGCCCCTGGGTGTGGCTGACCGGCGTCAGGCTGTAAGTCAGCAGACGTGATTCGCCATCGACCTCGATGCTCAAATCTTCCGGAGCACGCTCAAGGGTGCCGCCGCGCAACACCAGTTGCAGTTGTGCGTCGAGTTCCGGGCGCTCCAGCGCTGTGCCCAAGCCCTGACCGAGTCGATCACTGTCCCAGCCCAACTGGCGCTGGGCCACTGGATTGAGGTGCTCCAGATGCCCTTCGCGGTCAATCATCAGCAAGCCATCGTCGATACCGTCAAGCACCGCTTGCAAGCGTTGCTGACCGGCCAGCAGCTCGTCGACGTTGGTCGCCTGATGCTCGCGCAGCGCCTCGGCCATCAGCCCGAAGCGCTTGGTCAGCTGGTTCATTTCCATCGCCGAGGAAATCGGCAGCGTCACCTCGAAATTGCCTTGGCCGATGTTGTCCGCCGCTTGCGCCAGCGCCTCGATCGGCGCGCCGAAACGCCGGGCAATCGCATGCGCGGTGACAAAGCCGATGATCAGCACCGCCAGTCCCACCAACCCTAGCAGGCCGGAGACCAGCAGCGCCCTTTCCCGGGCGTCATGCTGCACGGCGTTGATGTTGTCCAGCGCATGCTTGTGCTCGGCAATCAAACCGTTGCGCAAGATGTTGAAGCGTTCTCTGAGGTCGCTGTTGCCGCTGAGCACATTGCCCGGATTACGCGACAGCTCGAACGCCTGGAGAAAACTCAGATAGTCGGCCTTGGCCTGGGTAAACCCGTACTGGCGGCCATCGCCGTCGGCCTCCTGCGAAATGCCTTCATCCAGCAATTGCAGGTAATGCTGCTTTGACGCTTCGAACGCGGCGGGATCGGGTTTTTCGGCCAGCATCAGCACCAACTGGTCGCCGAGGGTCTGACGCAACTTGAGCCCCAGGTCGAGGGTCACGAAGTTGCTGCGGATCGTTGCTTCCTGAGTACCGGCCATCTGCATCACGCTGACCAGCCCGAGCAACAGCCCGAGCAAGGCGACCGTGATCAGCGCAGAAATGCTCAGGAACAAGCGAGTGCGCAACTTCATCGCCAGCTTCATCGTCGGGCGCTCACAGGTTGTACTGCTTGCGCTTGCGATACAGGGTCGACGCGTCGATGCCCAGGGTTTTCGCCGCCTGATCCAGCGTGCCTGCCGTCGCCAGCACCGCGCCGATGTGGGCTTTTTCCAGTTCATCGAGGCTCAGCGCGGCGCCGACTCGAGGTGCGTTGTTCGCCGGCTGCTCGGCCATGCCGAGGTGGCTGATTTCCACGCGTTCCTGCGGGCAGATGATGCTCGCCCGCTCCACTACGTTGCGCAGCTCGCGGATATTGCCCGGCCAGCGATAACCCAGCAGCGCCTCTCGCGCTTCGTCACTGAAGCCTCGGGCCGGGCGTGCGTACTCTTTTACGAAGCGCGCGAGGAAGCGGTCGGCAAGGGTCAGGATGTCCTCGGCACGTTCGCGCAATGGCGGCAGATGCAGGGTGATCACGTTGAGGCGATACAACAGGTCTTCACGGAAGCGCCCGTCGCGCACCATGTCTTCAAGGTTGAGGTTGGTCGCGGCGAGAATGCGCACATCGGCGCGGCGAGTCACTGGGTCCCCTACCCGCTCGTATTCCTTGTCCTGAATGAAACGCAGCAACTTGGGTTGCAATGTAAGTGGAAAATCGCCGATCTCGTCGAGAAACAGCGTGCCGCCGTCCGCCTGATTGACCCGACCCAAAGTGCTCTCACTGGCGCCGGTAAACGCACCACGACTGTGGCCGAACAGCTCGCTTTCCATGAGCTCGGCGGTCAACGACGGGCAGTTGATGGTCACGCAGGATTTCTTCTCGCGCTTGCTCCAACCATGAATGGCCCGGGCCAGTTCCCCTTTACCCGTGCCGGATTCGCCAAGGATAAGAATGTTGGCGTCGGTACCGGCGACCTGCCGCGCAGTTTCCAGCACCACTTTCATCGCCGGGCTGTGAGAGTCGAGGCCGTCCTTGGGTTTGCGGATCTCGCCTTCGAGGGCTTCCAGACGCGCCGAGAGCTGGCGCACTTCCAGCTGCTTGGCGGTAGCCAGACGCAACTGGTCAGGGCTGCACGGTTTGACCAGATAGTCGGCGGCGCCCGCCTGGATCGCGTCCACCGCGGTATCGACCGCCGAATGCGCGGTGACAATCACCACCCGCATCCATGGCGCCTGAACGCGCATCTGCGCCAGTACATCGAGACCGTTGTCTTCACCCAGACGCAAATCAAGGAAGCACAGGTCGAATACCTGGCGTTGCAACAGTGCATCAGCCTGAGCCGCGCTGTTGGCGGTGGCCACCGTATAACCTTCGTCTTCGAGGCAGTAACGAAAGGTTCGCAGGATGGCGGACTCGTCGTCCACCAGCAGAATGCGGCCTTGATGCTCAGTGGCAGATTCCATTTTTCCTACGCTCCATAGTGATTGATCTTGGGTTAGTCCCGGAAAAATCGGGCAAGTTGCATGGTTGATTCTGAACGATGCGAGCCATGGGAGGGTAGCTCTCTCCTGCCTTGACGGCCAATCCGTTGATTTTGTTGAGTTTTTAAACAATCACCGATTTACAGAGGGTTCCCTGCGTACTTTTCTGACATCCGGGACGTGCTCTCAATTCCATAAGAATGAAATCTCCTACGAAATAATCATGCATTTCGCACGACCGTAGATGACCCATCGTGCAGGATGCGTCCGTCGCTGAATTCCACTCACTCACAAACCATTGATTTTATTGAATATTTTTCAAATAAAAAACTGGCATGCAGCCTGCAATAACTCATTCAGCCCGGGGCAGATTCCACTGCCCTAACCGAATAAGAGTGAGGAACCCAGGATGACTCGCCAACGTGCCGCCCAAGTGCGTATCTCGCCACTGCATATCCAGCAAGGCCTGTTTGGCGTACTTGCACTGTTGATCACCCTGATTGCCTGCCAACAATACCTGAGCTGGGAAAACAGCCAGAAGCCTGAGCCGCTGATCTCGATTCGACACAGCACGCAGACGCACTTCAGCGCCGTCAGCAGCAGTCAGGCCGAAAGCGCCTCGATGGGCATGATGGATGTCGATCAGCCACAGCCGCTGGATCAACTGCCACGTGAAGAGCGCTGGGTTTTCTGACGAACCGAAGAATTCAGGCGCATCGCGCCGGAACACGCAATATCCCTAAATAGAGAAGTAAGGAGAATCACCATGTTGAGCTGGGCAATTACATTCTTGATCATTGCCATCATCGCCGCCGTACTGGGCTTCGGTGGTATCGCGGGCACCGCCACGGGTATCGCCAAGATTCTCTTTGTCGTGTTCCTGGTGATGTTCATCGCTTCCTTCTTCTTTGGCCGTCGCGGCCGAGGTTAACGATGATTGCTTTGAAGACACTGGCAGCCGCCCTGCTTATGGGCGGTAGTGCCATGGCGATGGCGGCCAATGATGGCCAGGCGCGGGTCAACGAGCTGCTCAGCTCCGACCCGCAATACCGCGAAACCTGGCAAGGCGTTGTGAAGCACGAAGAACGCCTGCCGGAATGGGTGATGAACCTGTCCGGCACGCCAGACCAGCAGATGAATGCCGTGACTGAAGACGGCGACAAGTACCTGGTCGGCCCGCTCTGTGAATCCGCAGACAAGTGCCTCAACCATCGCTTGATCGTGGCTTTCAGCTTCGACAAGAAAGACGCGTACGCCATGCTCGTCGATGTTCCCGAGGGACTGCCGGCCGACAAGTCGCCAACGCGACATGCCACCTACCGCTTCCTCGGCAAACCGGATGAGGGTATGCAGAACCTGTTGATGGAAACGCTGAAGAAAGACCCGAAGTGGTATTGATTCGAACATGAGGGCAGCGCCCCGCTGCCCTTTATTGCGCCTACCCGAGGAAGGCCGGCGCATGACCAAGGGGCCGGGACGTTCTGACTGTTGCAGGGTCGGAGTGACCTACGGGTACAGGGAGTGCCTGCGCGAGGGCCGGGTCAGGGTAAAAGCTGCGACGCAGGTTCGCCGACCCTCAGTGGTTCGACGGACTTGCGCTGAGCTTTATCCGATGCAAAAACATTGATCCAGAGCGTCCTGCTCATCTTTTTATGCCTCACACTGCGCGCGAAAACATTACGCGGTGTTTCCTGGCGACCGTATATCGAGAAAGAGTCCCTTTAAACAGTGGGACATCTAGTCTGCAAACGTAGGCTTTTTCTTAAGATTTCCGTCGAAATTTCTCGTTTAAAAAATAACCAATCTACGCTGCAATGGCCGGTTCACGGCACTTATGCCGGCTGAAATGTCGTAATCGAACCGGTTGGGACGCCAGTTTCAATTAAAAAAGCTCATGCCGATTCGGCATAGGGTAGGCGTTTACGGCATTAGACGGCGCAACCTTGCATCGGAATAGTTGCGCCTTTTTTCGCCTGCCGAAGAGCCGTAAATACGCGCTTCGGGGCACCTTATACGGAGGCAGATGCACAGACTTTTCCGCTGACAGAGCGTTCCAGTTCCTGCATGTGCCTGAGTCAAACGCAAGTAAGGGTAAAGATAATGAAGAAGGCAAAACTCAGCCTCGCCTGGCAGATCCTCATCGGTCTGGTTTTAGGGATTGCAATTGGTGCGTTGCTCAACCACTTCAGTGCCGAAAAAGCCTGGTGGATCAGCAACGTCCTGCAACCGGCAGGCGATATCTTTATCCGTCTGATCAAGATGATCGTGATCCCGATCGTCATCTCCTCCCTGATCGTCGGCATTGCCGGCGTGGGCGACGCCAAGAAACTCGGGCGTATCGGTCTGAAGACCATCATCTACTTCGAAATCGTCACCACCATCGCGATCATCGTCGGCCTGCTGCTGGCCAATCTGTTCCACCCGGGCGCCGGCATCGACATGAGCACCCTGGGCACGGTGGATATCTCCAAGTACCAGGCGACCGCCGCCGAAGTGCAGCATGAACACGCGTTCATCGAGACCATCCTCAACCTGATCCCGTCGAACATCTTCGCGGCCATGGCCCGTGGCGAAATGCTGCCGATCATCTTCTTCTCCGTGCTGTTCGGTCTCGGTCTGTCGAGCCTGCAGTCGGACCTGCGCGAGCCGCTGGTGAAGATGTTCCAGGGCGTCTCGGAAAGCATGTTCAAAGTCACCCACATGATCATGAACTACGCGCCGATCGGCGTGTTCGCCCTGATCGCGGTGACCGTGGCCAACTTCGGTTTCGCCTCGCTGCTGCCGCTGGCCAAACTGGTGATCCTGGTTTACGTCGCCATCGCCTTCTTCGCCTTCGTGGTGCTGGGCCTGATCGCCAAGCTGTTCGGCTTCTCGGTGATCAAGCTGATGCGCATCTTCAAGGATGAGCTGGTCCTGGCTTACTCCACCGCCTCCTCGGAAACCGTGCTGCCACGGGTGATCGAGAAGATGGAAGCCTACGGCGCACCGAAAGCCATCTGCAGCTTCGTGGTACCGACCGGCTATTCGTTCAACCTCGACGGTTCGACCCTGTACCAGTCGATTGCCGCGATCTTCATTGCCCAGTTGTACGGCATCGATCTGTCGATCAGCCAGCAATTGCTGCTGGTGCTGACCCTGATGGTCACCTCCAAAGGCATCGCCGGCGTACCGGGCGTGTCCTTCGTGGTGCTGCTGGCGACGCTGGGCAGTGTCGGTATCCCGCTGGAAGGCCTGGCGTTCATCGCCGGTGTCGACCGCATCATGGACATGGCGCGTACCGCACTGAACGTGATCGGCAACGCCCTGGCAGTGCTGGTTATCGCGCGTTGGGAAGGCATGTACGACGACGCCAAGGGCGAGCGCTACTGGAACTCCCTGCCGCACTGGCGCAGCAAGGAAAAACTGCCGGCTGGCGGGATTTCCAAGAACTGACGCTCAACCTGTAGGAGTGAGCCTGCTCGCGATGAGGGCCGTATATTCAACATCTCTGTTGTTTGATACACCGCAATCGCGAGCAGGCTCACTCCTACATTGGACCGAGTAGGCCAGACAAACCCCGGAGCAATCCGGGGTTTGTCGTTTCTGGCGACCCCGCTATCATTCGCCGCATCTTCCGGGGGATTTGACTGATGCTTAATGGCCTGTGGCTTGGCTTCTTCGTCGTGGCAGCGATATCTGCGCTGGTGCAGTGGCTGGTCGGTGGCAACGCCGGGATTTTCGCGGCGATGGTGGAAAGCATTTTCGCCATGGCCAAACTCTCGGTCGAGGTCATGGTGCTGCTGTTCGGCACGCTGACCCTGTGGCTGGGCTTTCTGCGCATCGCCGAGAAGGCCGGGATCGTCGAATGGCTGGCCAAGGTGCTCGGGCCGCTGTTTCTGCGGCTGATGCCGGAAGTCCCGGCCGGGCACCCGGCGCTCGGTCTGATTACCCTGAACTTCGCCGCCAACGGCCTGGGCCTGGACAACGCCGCCACGCCGATCGGCCTCAAGGCGATGAAGGCGCTGCAGGAGCTCAACCCCAGCGCGACCATCGCCAGCAACGCGCAGATCCTGTTCCTGGTGCTCAACGCCTCGTCGCTGACCCTGTTGCCGGTGACAATCTTCATGTACCGCGCCCAGCAAGGCGCACCAGATCCGACCCTGGTGTTTCTGCCGATCCTGTTGGCGACCAGTTGCTCGACCATCGTCGGCTTCCTTTCGGTGGCGTTCATGCAGCGCCTGCGCATCTGGGACCCGGTGGTGCTGGCCTATCTGATTCCCGGCGCACTGATCCTCGGCGGCTTCATGGCGCTGCTGGCGACGATGTCGGCCACGGCGCTGGCCGGGCTGTCGTCGATCCTTGGCAACCTGACGCTGTTCGGCCTGATCATGCTGTTCCTGGTGATCGGCGCGTTACGCAAGGTCAAGGTTTACGAAGCGTTCGTCGAGGGCGCGAAGGAGGGCTTCGACGTCGCCAAGAACCTGCTGCCGTATCTGGTGGCGATGCTCTGCGCGATTGGCGTGCTGCGTGCCTCGGGCGCGCTGGACTTTGGTCTGGATGGCATTCGGCATCTGGTGCAGTGGGCCGGGTGGGATACGCGTTTTGTCGATGCGTTGCCGACGGCGATGGTCAAACCGTTTTCCGGCAGCGCCGCACGGGCGATGCTGATCGAGACCATGAAGACCTCCGGCGTCGACAGCTTCCCGTCACTGGTGGCGGCGACGATTCAGGGCAGTACCGAGACCACGTTCTATGTGCTGGCAGTGTATTTCGGTGCGGTGGGGATTCAGCGCGCAAGGCACGCCGTTGGATGCGCGCTGCTGGCTGAATTGGCCGGCGTACTCGGCGCCATCGGCGTCTGCTACTGGTTCTTCGGTTAACCACGAATCCCCATTGTGGGAGCGGGCTTGCTCGCGAAAGCGGCGGGTCAGTCGACCTGTATATTGACTGACACACCGCCTTCGCGAGCAAGCCCACTCCCACAGGGGTTATGTATAAGGTTTAAGGTCTGGGTTGTTGGGTGAATTGCTGGCCTTGCTGAACAGCCCACGCGACAACCTTGGCCGTCAGCCGATCACTGGCCAGTCCAAACCCCGCGACCACCGCCGGCACCTGTACATCATTCAACGGCTGACGCTCTTCGAAGCGGCGACTGGCGAGGATCTTCTGGTCATAGCCGCGCACCAGCAACGCATCGACCCGCACCACGACGCTGGCCTGATTGCCCTGATACTCAGTCTGAAACGCCTGCAAGCTGCCGCCCAGTTCCAGATCCGCAGCGAAGTTGCTGTCATCGGTGCTGAGCAGCGTCACCCGACCATCCCGGGCAAAACCATCCAGCAGCCGATTACGCACCAGCACCGGCGCCGGATCGCTCCAGCGCGAGGCCTTGTAGCTGCTGATCACGTCGCCCTGTGGGATCACCGCGATGTTCGGCCGGTTCAGCGCTTCGCTGGCCTGCAACTTGTTCAGGCGCAGCGACCAGTGCTGGGTCGCTGCTGAGCTGACCGAGGCGGGCGCTTGCGCGGCAGGCAGGCGATAGACGTCCGAAGGTTCGGCCTTGGGCAGGATCGAGCAGGCACTGGTCAAAGCGAGGCTGGCGAGGAGAGCAAAGTGAATCAGCTTCATGGGGTGAATTCCTTGTTCTTGTCACTGCCCAGCAAGTAGCCGCTGGGGTTGGCCTCAAGACGTTGCGAAATGCCACGCAGCGAAGTCAGGGTTTCGCGCAGTTCGCGGATCGCCGGCGCCAAGCCATTGAGGCCCTGCATTCCGTTGTCGAGCGAGTTCTGGTTCTTGCTCAGCAGGCCGTTGATGGTGGCGCTGCTCTGTTCCAGCGACTTCATCGCCTGCTCGGCACTGCCCAGCGCCTGCTTGCCCTGATCGTTGAGCAGGCCGTTGGCGTTGCGCATCAGCGCCGAAGTTTGCTCGAGCATGCTGCCGGCCTGCTTGCCGACACTCGCCAGTTGCTGCATGGCCTGGCGCAGGTCGCCGCGCTGATCGTTGATCGAACCGGTGGTCTGCTCCAGATGCGCCAAGGTGTTGCTGACGCGCTCGACGTTCTCCGGGGAGAACATCTGGTTAGCGTTGCTCAGCAGCGCGGTGATGCCAGTCATCAGGTCGTTGCTGTCGTTGAGCAGCCGGGAAATAGGCGAGGGTGCCGCGACGATGGTCGGCAGCTCGCCGTCATGCCCACGCAGCTTCGGACTTTCTGGAGTGCCGCCGCTGAGCTGGATGATCGAAGTCCCGGTGATCCCGGCCAAAGCCAATTTGGCCTGGGTGTCTTCCTTGACCGGGGTGTCACCGCCCAGACGAATCCGCGCCAGCACCCGGCGTGGGTCTTTCGGGTCGAGACGCAGGTTGACCACGTCACCGACCTTGATCCCGCTGTACTGCACGGGGCTGCCCTTGGACAGGCCGCTGACCGCCTCGTTGAAGACCACTTCATAATCCTTGAACTCGCTGTCGACGCTGGACTTGGCCAGCCACAGGCCGAAGAGCAGGGCGCCTGCCACGACAATCACTGAGAACAGGCCGATCAACACATGATGGGCTCGGGTTTCCATGTCAGACCTCGTTGAGCAATTTGGCGGCGTCCAGCGCCGAGCGGCCACGCGGGCCGTGGAAGTATTCGTGAATCCACGCGTCGTCGGTTTCCGAGACCACGTCGATCGGGCCGGCAACCAGCACCTTCTTCTGCGCCAGCACCGCCACGCGGTCGGTGATGGTGTAGAGCGTGTCGAGGTCGTGGGTCACCAGAAACACGCTCAGGCCCAACGCATCGCGCAGGGTCAGGATCAGTTGATCGAACGCCGCTGCGCCAATCGGATCGAGGCCAGCGGTGGGTTCGTCGAGAAACAGGATGTCCGGATCCAGCGCAAGGGCCCGCGCCAGCGCAGCGCGCTTGATCATCCCGCCGGACAGCGAAGCCGGGTATTTGTCCGCCGCCGACAGCGGCAGCCCGGCCAGCGCCAGTTTAACCGCCGCCAGATGCTCGGCGTCGTTGCGGCTCAGGCCGGCATGTTCGATCAGCGGCAGGGCGACGTTTTCGGTCACCGTCAGCGAGGAGAACAGCGCGCCTTTCTGGAACAACACACCAAAGCGCCGCTCGACCAGCGAACGCTCATGCTCGGACAGGCTCGGCAGGTTTTGCCCGAACACCTTCACGTTGCCTTCGCTGGGCCGGCGCAGGCCAACAATGCTGCGCAACAGCACCGATTTACCGCTGCCGGAGCCGCCGACCACGGCGAGGATTTCACCTTTGTACAAATCCAGATCGAGATTCTCGTGCACGCTCTGGCTGCCAAAGCGATTGCACAGGCCACGGACTTCGATCACCGCCTCCGAGGGCGCGCGGGGTAGACGACTCACCAGCCCATCTCCATGAAAAACAGCGCAGCCACCGCATCGAGCACGATCACCACGAAAATCGACTGCACCACGGCTGACGTGGTGTGCGCACCGACCGATTCGGCGCTGCCGCTGACCTTGAAGCCTTCCAGGCAACCGATCGTGGCGATCAGGAAGGCAAAGATCGGCGCTTTCACCAGGCCGACCAGAAAGTGCTGAATACCGATGTCGCTCTGCAGCAGCGAGAGAAACATCGCCGGCGAAATCCCCAGCGACACCGCGCACACCACGCCACCGCCGATGATTCCGCAGAGCATCGCCAGAAACGTCAGCATCGGCAGCGCCACCAGCATCGCCAGCACGCGCGGCACCACCAGCAGCTCCATCGGGTCGAGGCCGAGGGTGCGGATCGCGTCGATCTCCTCGTTGGCCTTCATCGAGCCGATCTGCGCGGTGAACGCGCTGGCGGTGCGCCCGGCCATCAGGATCGCCGTGAGCAACACGCCGAACTCACGCAGAAAAGAGAAGCCCACCAGGTCCACGGTAAAGATCGTCGCGCCGAAACTGGCCAGCACCGTGGCGCCGAGAAATGCCACCACCGCGCCGACCAGAAAAGTCAGCAGCGCCACGATCGGCGCGGCGTCGAGACCGGTCTGTTCGATGTGGGCGACGACGGGGGTGATGCGCCAACGCTTGGGGCGCAGCAGATTGCGGGCGATGGTTTCGAGGATCAGGCCGATGAAGCCCAGCACTTGCAGGGTGTCCTGCCAGACCGTTTCCACCGCGCGCCCGATGCGGGTCAGCAGTTGCACGCTGACACTGACTTCCGGCTCTTTGACCGGCACACAGAAATCAGTCAGCGAGCGATACACAGTCTGCAGCAGCGCGCGGTCGGCCTGGGAAATCGTGCAGTCGGGGTGTTCGGCGGATTTGCCCAGACGCTCGGAACCGAGCAGTTCCACCAGCAACGAAGCGCCCGCAGTGTCGAGCGCACCGAGGCTGTTGAGGTCGACCACGGTATTGGCGTCGTACTGGCCGGTCAGTTTTTCGGTCAGGTGCTTGAGGTCGGCGTAATGGGCAAGCGTCCAGTCCCCGGAAACCCGCAGGCGGGCAGGGCTGATTGACGTGTCCAGTTGGGCATTACCGCTCATTGAGCTGCTGATCATAAGCTCCGTGCTTGTCCGGCTATTAAGCGAACTAACGTAATAGCACGAACCGGATTACTTTTCTTTGATCGCTGTGCTGTCGGTCACTTCGAAACGCAGTACGCCGATCACCTGACCGTCTTCAGTCAGCACCCGCACCTGCCACTTGCCCGCCGGGTTGCCGGGGAAGTTCTGCTTGTGCGTCCACGCCCGGTAACCTTCCTTGCGCCCGCCGTGGATATCGAGAGCGATGCGGTCGACCTCTTTGCCGTCGAACTGCCACACGTGGTAGATCCGCTCATCCAGCCCGCGCGGCGCGTTGATTGCGGTGTAGGCGTAGAGACCGCCGTTGCGGATCTGCTCGGCGCTGACCTGTTCGAGGCTGTCGCCCGGGGTGCGATCCTGCAACTGGGTGCTGATCGCCACGTCGGTCATCCACAGCGTCGCCGGCGGCACCCACGAGCGCAGCGTCCAGCCGACCGCGCCAATGCCGAAGGTGATGCACAGAATGGCCAACGCGTTGCGCACGGTGCGGATCGGGAAGATCGACGCCAGGCTCGGGAACGACAACACCACCGCCGTGCCCAGCGCCCATTTGAAACTTTGCGCGGTGGTCAGGTGCATGATCACCGGCAGCGCAGTGAGCAGGGCGGCGAACAGGGTCAGGGTGTGCAATGCGAGAAAAGCCCAGCGCCGTGGCGCCAGCCATTTGTAATAGAGCGGATCGACAATCGAGATCAGCGCGGCGATGCACAGCAGCCCGGTGAAGATCAGTTGACCGCTGTTCCAGGTGGTGGTGATGAAGAAGAACGGCAGGACGAAAAACAGGCTTTCCTGATGGATCATCTGCGTCGCGTAACGCAGCAGCGGCTGGGGGATCTCCCGCTTGAAGATGCGCGTGAACAGCCCGGTCAGGGTGTTCTCCAGCATCAGCCAGATCCAGCTCAGCAGCATGATGATGGTGATCCAGCTCGCCAGTCCCTGCTGGCGATCGACCAGAATGAAACTGCCGACCCCGGAGATGAAACCGCCAAGCGCAATCACCCCGGGATAGCGCTTCATCAGCTCGAGAATGCGCTGGATCAGGAGGGGGATTTTCTGCATGTTGGCGGTTCACGACTGAGTAGGAAAAAACCTCGACAGAGTACCGTCCGCCGGGCGACGTGGCGAGGCTCCCGGTCAGTAAAATCACCACAGATCCCTGTGGGAGCGGGCTTACTCGCGAAGGGGCCGTGTCAGTCGACATCATTGCTGAATGACACACCGCATTCGCGAGCAAGCCCGCTCCCACAGGTTCAGTGTTTGGCTGGCTTACGACGGTGCAAGCGCCAGCCAATCAGCACCAGCAACACCACGCCCAGACCACCGGCAATCAGCCACAACACTTGATCATCACTAAGCAACGGCTTCTCGATCCGCAGATATCCCGGTTGCAACAGCAACTCGCGCATGGCCTTGTTTGCCGTTTCCAGGGTCACGCCTTGCAGCTCGCGGGCCGGGTTGGCAAAGCGCCCGTCCTCGTAATCGCCCAGCGCGCTCCAGTAGTAATCCGCCATGGCACTGTTGCCCTGTACCGCCCAGGCCTGATGGGCGATGGCGGCTTGTTTGATCCGGGCGAAAGTGTCCGGGTCGAGGCCGTTTTTCAGCAGATCGGCCTTGAGGTCTTCCAGCACCTGTTGGGCTTCGGCGAGGTCATCGCGATCCACGTCAGCGTTGAGGCTCATGAAGCCGACCCCGCCAAACACTTCACGCTCGGCCCACGGCCCGTAGGACAAGCCGTGATTCAGGCGAATCTGCCGGTACAGCGCCCAGTCGAGGTAGTCCTTGAGGATGTCGAAGGTCTCGTCGTACTGATCGTCGAGCATCGGCTCCGGCACCAGCCAGTGCAACTTGGCGCTGTCGCCGATGAAGCCACGGGTGAGGGTGCGTTCATGGGCGGCGCTGGTGCGGATGTCCGGCAGCTCACGGTGCTCCGCCGGGTCCACCGCTTCAAGCGCGCCCCAGGTGCGTTCCAGATAGGCCGGCAGCAGTTTGTCGAGTTCACCGACGACGATCAGGGTCATGTTGTTCGGCGCGTACCAGGTCTTGCGCACCTTCTCCAGTTGCTTCTGGGTCAGGTGACCGACCTCGGCCCGCTGCGGGCATTTCAGGCCCAATTCCACCGCCAGTTGATTGCTCGCGGTGTGGCCCAGATCCTGGCGGTCGAGAAAGCGTTGCAGGCGCGTGTAATGGCCGCCGTCCTCGCGCTCGACCACACGTTTGGCGGCGTTGATCGCGTTGTCGTCGATGCGGGTCTGGGTCAAAAGGTCGAGCAACAGGTCGAGGACCTTGCGCTGGTTCTTCGCCGGGGCTTCGATGACGAACGTGGTGTCGGCGTTGCTGGTAAACGCGTTCCACTCACCGCCCAGCGCCTGCATGCGCTCCTCGAGGCCGCCTTCGCCGGTGGCATCGACGCCGCTGAACAGCAGGTGCTCAAGCAGGTGCGGCAGCTCTTTTTCATCGCAATCAAAATCGTCGAGACCGACGCCCACCACCAGACGAATCGCCACATGCCCGCGCTCGGTGCCGGGCTTGAGCAACAGCTGCAAACCGTTGGGCAGCGCGTAGCCTTCGACCTGAAAGCGATCAACGGCGAAGGCGGGCAGGGAACCGAGCAACAGACAGGCGAACAACAGGCAACGCATAACAGGCTTCCATACGGCTGATTTGGAGATCCGTGTCGCTATTCAGGTCGGCATTCGCGAGCAAGCTCGCTCCCACAGGGGAATGCATTTCAAATGTGGGAGCGAGCTTGCTCGCGAAGGTCTTAAGGCTGAATCAATGTTACTGACTGACCCCAGCCCCAGACGTTCAAGGCGAATGCGTAATGTCGGCAATATCATCCGCTTCCAGCGCCCCGGTATCGGCCGTTTCCAGCACCACATAAGCACTGCTGCAAAACAGCGAATTCAAGCGCTTCATATCCGCAATCAGCTCCAGATGCAGCGAACTGGTTTCCAGACTCTGCACGATCTTACGTTGCAAACGGCTGACATGGGCATGGGCCAGACGCCGTTCCTGTGCGCGAAAGCGACGTTTCTCGCGCAACAGCTGACGGGCGCTTTCCTTGTCGCCGCTGAGGAACACTGACAGGCCGAGGCGCAGGTTGGCGATCAGTTGCTGATGCAGCCCGGCCAGATCCTCCAGGCCCTCTTCGGAAAACGACCGACGCTGGGAGGTCTTCTGCTGCTGCACCTTGCGCAGCATGCGTTCGATCAGGTCGCTGGCCAGTTTCAGGTTGATCGCCAATTCGATGGTCTCCGCCCAGCGCCGACTGTCCTGCTCGCCGAGATCCTCGCGGGGCATTTGCGCCAGATACAGCTTGATCGCGCTGTACAGCGCTTCGACGTCATCGGTCAGTCGGCGCATTTCCTGGGTAATGGCGGTCTGCTTGCCGCGCAGCACATCGAGCATCGCGTCGAGCATGTTGTCGATCAGGTCGCCCATGCGCAGGGTCTCGCGGGCCGCGTTGGCCAGCGCCAAGCTCGGGGTGACCAGCGCCGTCGCATCGAGATGCCGCGGCTTGGCGGTGCCGTTGACCTCCGGGCGCTCCGGCAGCAGCCAGGCACACAGGCGTGCCATCGGCGCGACGCTGGGCAGCAGGATCAGGCAGCGCGCGGTGTTGTAGAGCAAGTGGAAGCCAATGACCATTTCCTGCGGGCTGAAATCCAGGCCGTCCATCCAGTGCACCAGCGGATCGAGCACCGGGATGATCAGCAGCAGGCCGATCAGTTTGTACAGCAGGCTGCCCAGCGCCACTTGCCGCCCGGCCGCGTTCTGCATGCTGGTGCTCATGAACGCCAGCACGCCGCTGCCGATGTTGGCGCCGATCACCAGACCGATCGCCACCGGCAGGCTGATCACGCTGGCACCGGCCAGCGTCGCGGTCAGTAGCACAGCGGCGAGGCTGGAATAGGAAATCATCGCGAACAACGCACCAACCAGGGCGTCGAGGAGGATGTCGCCGGTCAGCGAAGCAAAGATCACCTTCACCCCTTGGGCGTGGGTAATCGGTGCGGCGGCCTCCACGATCAGTTGCAGCGCGAGAATGATCAGCCCCAGACCGATGCTGACCCGGCCCATCTGCCCGAGCCGCGTCTGTTTGCGCGACAGAAAGAAAATCACCCCGAGGAAAATCAGCAGCGGCGACAGCCACGACAGGTCGAACGTCAGCACCCGCGCCATCAGCGCGGTACCGACGTCGGCGCCAAGCATGGTCGCCAGCGCCGGGGTCAGCGCCATCAAGCCCTGACCAACGAAGGAGGTGACGAGCATGGCCGTGGCGTTGCTGCTCTGCACCATCGCAGTCACGACGATGCCGGCGACGAACGCGAGCCAGCGTTTGGACATGTTCTGGCCGATCACATGGCGCAGATTGGTGCCGTACACCCGCAGGATGCCGGTTCGGACGATGTGCGTGCCCCAGATCAGCAGGGCCACGGCAGACAGCAAATTGAGCAGGGTGAGCATGCAGACCCCCTGTAGTTGCAGAGCCCCAAAGGGGCAAGTTGACGGTACCGCGCGGTTTCTACGTTTTTGATACTTAAGCTGTAGTTGGCTAACGGACTGGGCGCCAGCATTGCACAGCTAAAGTGCGGATTGAAACAAAAGTGTCATGAAAACAGGTTCATCCACCTCATCTGAAATCACCGCGGTCCCCTGTAGGAGTGAGCCTGCTCGCGATAGGGCGACCAGCTTCAACATCGTTGCTGACTGACGGACCGCTATCGCGAGCAGGCTCACTCCTGCAGGTATTACGGCTGCCCCGGATTCTTCAGTACCCCTGAACAACTGTGGGAGCGGGCTTGCTCGCGAAAGCGCTGGGTCAGCCAACATCATCGTCGACTGACACGCCGCCTTCGCGAGCAGGCTCGCTCCCACAGGGGTGTTGCGTGATTCAGGACTACCGGGTTATTGCCCCGGAACATCCTTGCGCAGTTTCACCGGATCCTGCTGCTGTTTCTTCCGGGCCATCGCGCCGCGCAGTTTGATGTTGATCGCTTCCACCGCCAGCGAGAACGCCATGGCGAAGTAGACGTAGCCTTTCGGCACATGCACGTCGAACGACTCGGCGATCAGTACGGTACCGACCACCAGCAGGAACGACAGCGCCAGCATCTTCAGCGACGGGTGCTTGTCGATGAACTCGCTGATCTTGCCCGAGGCCGCCATCATCACCAGCACGGCGACGACGATTGCCGCGACCATCACCGGCACATGGGAGACCATACCGACGGCAGTGATCACCGAGTCCAGCGAGAACACGATGTCGATGATCGCGATCTGAATGATCGTGTAAAGGAAGTTGCCGCCCTTGCCCGAAGGCTCGTCGCCGCTTTCGTCTTCGCCTTCCAGCGCGTGGTACATCTCCTGCGAGCTCTTCCACAGCAGGAACAGGCCACCGAAGAACAGGATCAGGTCGCGACCGGAAATGCCCTGGCCGAACACCACGAACAGGTCGGCGGTGAGGCGCATGACCCAGGTGATCGACAGCAGCAACAGGATCCGCGTGATCATCGCCAAGCCCAGGCCGAAAATCCGCGTGCGCTGCTGCATGTGCTTGGGCATGCGGCTGACCAGGATCGAAATCATGATGATGTTATCGATGCCCAGAACGATTTCCAGGGCGGTCAGGGTAAAGAAGGCAACCCAGATTTCGGGGTTGGTCAGCCAATCCATGTGTATTCCTTTGAGCGAGTGTTAAACCATGACGCCAGCAAGCAGCTGGCGTCATGGTGAGTGAATGCCGTTACAACGTGCTGAACAGCGGGAACGTCCCCAGCAGCAAGGCGGCCACCAGTATGCACAGGCAGACCAGCACTGCCCACTTCAGGGTGAAACGCTGGTGATCACCGAATTCGATACCGGCCAGCGCCACCAGCAGGTACGTCGACGGTACCAGCGGGCTGAGCAAGTGGACGGGCTGACCGACGATCGAGGCACGGGCCATTTCCACTGCGGTGATGCCGTAATGGCTGGCCGCTTCGGAGAGCACCGGCAACACGCCGTAGTAGAACGCGTCGTTCGACATGAAGAACGTGAACGGCATGCTCACCAGCGCCGTGATCACCGCCAGGTACGGGCCGAGGAAGTCCGGAATCACTGCCAGCAGACTTTTCGACATGGCGTCGACCATGCCGGTTCCGGACAGGATACCGGTGAAGATACCCGCAGCGAAAATCAGACTGACCACCGACAGCACGCTGCCGGCATGGGCCGCAACGCGGTCCTTCTGCATTTGCAGGCATGGGTAGTTGACGATCATCGCGATACTGAACGCCACCATGAACAGCACCGGCAGCGGCAGCAGGCCGGCGATCAGGGTGCACATCAGCGCCAGGGTCAGCAGGCCGTTGAACCAGATCAGCTTCGGACGGCGGGCATCGGGGAACTGCGAGACGCTGATTTCACTGTGATCAATCTCGTCGCCGATCAGGTGCAGCTCGCCCAGACGCGCACGCTCACGTTTGCCGTAGAAGTAGGCAATGATCAGGATCGCCACCACACCGGCAGCCATCGCCGGGATCATTGGTACGAAGATGTCCGACGGGTCGACATGCAGCGCACTGGCGGCACGCGCGGTCGGGCCGCCCCACGGGGTCATGTTCATCACGCCACCGGCGAGGATGATCAGACCGGCCATGATCCGCGGGCTCATGCCGATGCGGCTGTACAGCGGCAGCATGGCGGCCACGCAGATCATGTAAGTGGTCGCGCCGTCACCATCGAGGGAAACGACGAGCGCCAGCACGGCGGTACCGACCGAAACTTTCAACGGGTCGCCCTTGACCAGTTTGAGGATCTTGCGCACGGCCGGATCGAACAGGCCGGAGTCGATCATCAGGGCGAAGTACAGAATGGCGAACATCAGCATCACGCCGGTCGGCGCAAGCTTGGTAATGCCTTCGAGCATCATCGGGCCGATCTTCGGCGCGAAACCACCGAACAGGGCGAACAGGATCGGGATGATGATCAGGGCGATCAGCGCAGACAGGCGCTTGGTCATGATCAGGAACATGAACGTGATGACCATGGCGAAGCCAAGGAAAGTCAGCATGGGATTACTCCAGGCGTAGCGCGGCTAATTGAGTGAGCGGATCGGAAGGGATCAGCGCAGAACGGGAAGCACGAGACGTACGGGCGGAGTTTCAGCGAGAAGGCGGGCTACAGAGGACATCAGAATCACCATTGTTGTTGTTAATTGGGCCTGACATGCGAGCGATCACACGCGTTGGCCAACCGGTCTGTTGCCGGTAGTGGCGGCGATCCTAATCGGGCAACCTTTCAGCTACCTTTCGCTGACGAAAGCTTCAGGCGAATGGCCAACCGGCTGTCGGATGCGGCTAGAGTCGATCATTTCGGGGACGGGAGGGCAGGGACATGGAAGAAGTGCACAGCGGTGGCTGCCACTGCGGACACATCCGCTATCAGTTCAGCGGGCCGTTGCACGACATTGCCCACTGCCACTGCTCGATCTGCCGCAAAGTCAGCGGTGGGATTGTCACCACGTGGATTACCGTGGCGGCGGCCAGCTTCCAGTGGCTGAGCGGCACGCCATCGCGCTATGACTCGTCGAGCAGTTGCGCGCGGTATTTCTGTCCACGTTGTGGCGCGCAGCTGGCGCTGGTGACATTGCTCAGCCCTGAGAGCATCGATGTGACCATCGCCACGCTGGATCACCCGGAGCGGGCGCCGGCCGAGCGGCACATCTGGACGAACAGCCAATTGCCCTGGCTGCATCTGGACGAGCATCTGCCGGGCGAGCCCGAAGAAACCCTTTGATCAAAAAATAGACAGATCCAGCGGCCGCATCGCGCCCATCCAGATCGCGTGCTCGGTGTGATCGAGCAAATCATCGCCAGTGTCGGGGTGCAAAAACACCACCAGCCCCTTGCGATTGAGCGCCAGCCACGGCAACACCTCACCGATCAGCTCCGGGCCGAAAGCCAACTGGCAGCTCCAGTCTGGATGCGGGCCGACCGGGCGCTCATGGACGCGCCCCATCTTCAGAGGAAACAACTGCGCCGCCTGTTCACACAAAGCGCGCGCCTGATCAATTGAGTCAGCGTCGAAATAGACGTGGGCGTGATAGCCATTGATTGCGTGCATCTGAAAGCCTCTGAATCGGTTCGAACCCTCGGCGCAGGCTGCGTGTCACACGCCATACGAGGGACAACAAAAAGGAATCAGCCATGAAAAATGCCGAAACCCCGACGGTGAAAGTGGTGCTCTATGGTGCCATGGCCAGCCTGGGCGGTGCGTTGATGGCTGAATTGCTGCGACGGCAGCACGAAGTCATCGCGATTCTCGACGATTTGAACGTACTCGCACCACGTCCGGGCCTGCGCACCAAAAGCGGCGATCTGTTCGATGCCGAGCGGGTCAAGCAGAGCGTAGCGGGCAGCTCGGCAGTGATCTGCTTGTTGGACGCACCGGGTCTGCCGTTCAGCAGCGACCATGTGGAAAGGTCCGTGGTGCTCGGCCCGGTGGAACAGGTTTTGGCGGTCGATGCGTTGGTCGACGGTTTGCAAATGGCCAACGTGCCACGGCTGTTTCTGGTGGGTAATTTTGCCGTGCTCGACGAGCCAGATCTGGACGACGCACTGCAACGCCACGCCGCCGAAGAAATCCGCGAGGCCCTGCAAAGCAGCCCGCTGCAGTGGACACTGGTGAATGCGCCGCACGGGGTGGCGGGGCTGACCATTGAGCATTTCAGTCAGGTGGGCGGCAATCTGGAGCCGGGGCTGGCGGAGCCACTGGAACGACTGAACCGGGTCGCGGTGGGGATTGCCGATGAGCTGCGGTTGAATCTGCATGTGGGGCAGCATGTGAATTTTGTCGCCGCAACTGGCTGAGCCTTCAAACCGCAATCGACGGTAACGCTACCCCGGCGAGCGATTCGGCGCTGCTGGCCTGCTCGGCCATTAACCAGTCGACAAACTGCTGAATCAACGCGCCCCGGCGTTTGCGTTGCGGCAGCACCACGTAATAACCGAGGCGCGACAACGTGGTCTCGGCGATCGGCCGACACAGCAAGCCTTGGCTCAGCAAGTTATCCACAAGGTGGCGCCAGCCGATGGCCACACCCTGACCGCCAATCGCCGCTTGAATCAACAAGGTGTAATTGTCGAAACGCAATTGGCCCGGTGCTGGCGGGGTACTGATGCCCAGTTCGCGAAACAGCCCGCTCCAGTCAAACCAGTTGCTGCTGTTCTCCCCGCGCAAGTGCAGCAGCGGCAACTCCAGCAACGCCTGGGCAGGCAAGGGCAGGGCACGCTCCTTGAGCAATTGCGGACTGCACACCGGAAACACTTCCTCGCTGAACAGCCAATGGCTTTCGCCCTGCTTGAAACGCCCGTCGCCAAACAAGATCGCGACATCGATGTCGGTGCGCAGCATGTTGTGGCTGCGCTCGCTGGTGACCAGGCTGACATCGACGTTCGGATTGGCTTCGTGGAAGCGGTACAGGCGTGGCATCAGCCAGTAGGCGGCGAAGGCGAAATCGGTGGCGACCTGCAATACCTCGTGTTGTTGCTGCGTACTGATAGCACTCAATCCTGCGTCGATATTCTGCAAACCGAGCTGAACCTGCTCGAACAGGATCGCGCCGCCCTCGGTCAGTTCAATACCGCGATAGATCCGGTCAAACAGTCGTACTCCCAGCTGTTCTTCCAGACGCTTGATCTGCTGGCTGATCGCCGGCTGCGTGGTGCCCAGCTCAACCGCCGCAGCGGTAAAGCTGCGATGACGCGCCGCTGCTTCGAAGGCGCGCAACAGGTCGAGGGACAGATTGCCGAGGGCGTCATACATAAGCTGTGCTTATCCTAGTCATTGTCCGGCGCAGGCTTTACCGGACGGGGCATGGACTCCATGCTCGATCGCAGCAATGTCGCATAAATATTCACTATGGAATGCCGCGATCACATGAAGCGCAAGAACATTCTTTTCATCATGGCCGATCAAATGGCCGCGCCAATGTTGCCGATCTACGGCCTGTCGCCAATCAAACTGCCGAATCTTTCGCGCCTCGCCGCCCAAGGCGTGGTGTTCGATGCCGCTTACTGCAACAGTCCGCTGTGCGCGCCGTCGCGTTTCACTCTGGTCAGCGGCCAGTTACCGAGCAAGATCGGCGCCTACGACAACGCCGCCGATTTCCCTGCCGATATTCCGACCTACGCCCACTACCTGCGTCGCCTCGGTTACCGCACCGCGCTGTCGGGCAAGATGCATTTCTGCGGCCCGGATCAGTTGCACGGTTATGAAGAGCGCCTGACCAGCGACATCTACCCGGCCGACTACGGCTGGGCGGTGAACTGGGACGAGCCGGACGTGCGCCCGAGCTGGTATCACAACATGTCCTCGGTGCTGCAGGCCGGGCCGTGCGTGCGCACCAACCAGCTCGACTTCGATGAAGAGGTGGTGTTCAAGGCCCGGCAATACCTGTTCGATCACATTCGCGAGGACGGCGATCAGCCGTTCTGCCTGACCGTTTCGATGACTCACCCACACGACCCGTACACGATTCCCAAGGCGTTCTGGGATTTGTACGACGACGGTGACATCCCGTTGCCGAGCACCCCGGATCAACATTCCCTCGATCCACACTCGCAGCGCCTGCTCAAGGTCTATGACCTGTGGGACAAGCCGCTGCCTGTGGATAAGATTCGCGATGCTCGGCGTGCCTACTTCGGCGCGTGCAGCTACATCGACGACAACGTCGGCAAACTTCTGCAAACCCTCGAAGATACCGGGCTGATCGATGACACCATCATCGTGTTCTCCGGCGACCACGGTGACATGCTGGGAGAGAAGGGCCTCTGGTACAAAATGCACTGGTTCGAGATGGCCGCGCGGGTGCCGCTGTTGATCAGTGCGCCGGGGCAGTTCGCTGCTGGCCGGGTTAGCGCGGCAGTGTCCACCGCCGACCTGTTGCCGACCTTCGTTGAACTGGCCGGCGGCAGCCTGGAGCCGAACTTGCCGCTGGACGGCCGCTCGCTGCTGACGCACCTGCAAGGGCAGGGCGGGCACGACGAAGTGTTCGGCGAGTACATGGCAGAGGGCACGGTCAGCCCGCTGATGATGATCCGTCGCGGCGCTTACAAATTTATCTACAGTGAGAGCGACCCGTGCCTACTCTTCGATGTGCACAACGATCCGCGTGAACTCGAAGAACTCAGCCAGTCGCCGCAACATCGCCAGCTGTTCGACGATTTTCTCGCCGAAGCGCGGGCCAAGTGGGACATCCCGGCGATTCACCGCGAGGTGCTCGCCAGCCAGCGCCGCCGGCGTTTTGTCGCCGATGCCCTGACCATCGGCAAGCTGAAGAGCTGGGATCACCAGCCGCTGGTGGACGCCAGTCAGCAGTACATGCGCAACCACATCGACCTCGACGATCTGGAACGCAAGGCCCGTTATCCACAACCCTGCCAAAACCAATAATGTAAGGGGAAGTCCATGCGCAAGTTATCCACAGCACTGACGATTGGCCTGCTGGCTCTGGGCAGTGCCTCGGCATTCGCCGAGCAAAGCTGCGAAACGGTGAAAATGGCCGACCCGGGCTGGAGCGACATCGCCGCGACCAACGCCATCACCGGGTTTCTGCTGGACGGCATGGGCTACAAGGCCAAGGTCGACACCCTCGCGGTGCCGATCACCTTCGGCGGTTTGAAGGACGGTCAGGTGGATGTGTTCCTCGGCAACTGGATGCCGGCGCAGCAGGGCTTCTACGACAAGTTCGTCGCCACCGGTGACGTCACGCAACTGGCGAAGAATCTCGACGGCACCGAGTTCACCCTGGCCGTCCCGGATTATGTGTGGGATGCCGGTGTGCATGACTTTGCCGACCTGAACAAATACGCCGACAAGTTCGACAAGAAAATCTACGGCATCGGCTCCGGTGCGCCAGCGAACATCTCGCTGCAGGAAATCATCAAGAAGAACGACTTCGACCTCGGCCAGTGGAAGCTCATCGAATCCAGCGAACAGGCGATGCTCGCCGAAGTGTCGCGGGCAGTGAAGAAGCAGAAATTCGTCACCTTCCTCGGCTGGACCCCGCACCCGATGAACGTGCAGCTGAAGATGCATTACCTCAAGGGCGGCGAGAAGTATTTCGGCGACACCGGCAGCGTCTACACCCTGACGCGCAAAGGCTACGCCGAGGCCTGTCCGAATGTGGGCAAGTTGCTGACCAACCTGGCGTTCACCCAGGACATGGAGAACAGCATCATGGCTGAGGTGGTGAACAAGAAAGTCAGCAATGCCGATGCGGTGAAGGCATGGATCAAGGCCAATCCGGCGGTGCTGGACAAGTGGCTGGAGGGGGTGAAGACCGTGGATGGCAAGGATGCTTTGGCGGCTGTAAAGGCAAAGCTTTGACCATAGGGTGGCTTTGAATTTTGCTCGGCTTGAGATTTTTGCCCCCTCACCCCAGCCCTCTCCCCCAGAGGGGGCGAGGGGGAAGGGAGCCGATCTTTATGTTGTTCAGAACCTGAGTTCGACTGGATATCTCAGGTCGGCGTACTTCCCTCTTTCACCTCGATCAGTCCCCTCTCCCTCCGGGAGAGGGTTAGGGTGAGGGCCTTTACCCTGGCACCCTGATAACCTTGAACAAAACCCGCCCGCGAGGACCCATGGCCCTGCCAAGTCGCCATTCACTCTTTCCCTTCCTGACCTGGCTGCCCCGGCAAACCCGCGCCAGCGTCGGCCGGGATCTGGTCGTTGGCCTGAGCGGTGCGATTCTCGCGTTGCCGCAGTCGATCGCGTACGCGCTGATCGCCGGCCTGCCGCCGGAGTATGGTCTTTACGCCGCGATCATCCCGGTGCTGATTGCCTGTCTGTGGGGTTCGTCGTGGCATCTGATCTGCGGCCCGACTGCAGCGATTTCGATTGTGCTGTATGCCAGCATCAGTCCCTTGGCCGTACCCGCATCCCAGGACTACATCACGCTGATCCTGCTGCTGAGCTTTCTGGCGGGGATTTTCCAGTGGCTGCTCGGCCTGCTGCGCTTCGGTGCACTGGTGAATTTCGTCTCGCACTCGGTGGTGCTCGGTTTCACCCTCGGCGCGGCGGTGGTGATTGCCATCGGCCAGTTGCCGAATCTGCTGGGGCTGGATCTGCCGGCGAAAGCCACGGCGCTGGCCAGTCTGATGGACCTGCTGCAACACCTGCGGGCTGTGGATAAACCATCACTGGTGTTGGGTGTGGCCACGGTGCTGGTCGGTTTTGTCCTCAGACAACTGCTGCCGCGCTGGCCGACTCTGTTGATAACGCTGGTGCTGGGCAGCGCAGTGGTGTGGTTATGGCCGGCGATGTTCGGCCACGTGCATCTGGTCAGCGCCTTTGTCGGACGCCTGCCACCGTTCAGTGCGCTGCCGCTGGATCTCGATCTGGTGCTGCGCTTGCTGCCGAGCGCGGTGGCGGTGGGCATGCTCGGTCTGGTCACCAGCCTGTCGATTGCCCGTTCGATTGCTGCACGTTCGCAGCAGTTGCTTGATGCCAACCAGGAAGTCCGCGCACAGGGCTTGTCGAATATTGTCGGGGCATTCTTTTCCGGATCGCTCTCCGCCGGTTCGTTCACCCGCTCAGGCCTGAGTTACGAGGCGGGCGCCTGTTCGCCGCTGGCCGGGGTGTTTTCGGCGATCTGGGTCGCGCTGTTCGCGATTTTCGGCGCCGGGCTGATTTCACACATTCCGATTCCGGCGATGGCCGGGAGCATTCTACTGATCGCCTGGGGCCTGGTGGATCATCGCGGGATTCGTTCGTTGCTGCGGGTCAGCCGTGCCGAGTTCGTGGTCATGGCGCTGACCTGCCTCGCCACGCTGCTACTGGAACTGCAGACCGCGATCTATGCCGGGGTGCTGGCGTCGCTGTTCTTCTACCTCAAGCGCACCTCGCAACCGCGAGTGCAGCATTCGCGCGAGGGTGAGGAGGACGTACTGCGAGTCGGCGGCTCGATCTTCTTCGGCGCCAGCCATTACCTGCAAGTGCGCCTGCAACGGCTGCACGGTACGCGGGTGGTGATCGAGGCGCAGCAGATCAACTTCATCGATTATTCGGGGGTGGAGATGCTGCATCAGGAGGCGCGGCGCCTGCTGCGTCAGGATCGCAGCCTGACCCTGCGCCGGGCGCGGCCGCAGGTGGTGGAGGAGTTGCGGAAGCTCGAAGGGCCGGAAAAGTGTCCGATCCGGTTTGAGGATTGATCCAGGATCGGCGGTGCGGCCATTCGCGAGCAAGCCCGCTCCCACATTTGATCGCATTCCAATGTGGGAGCGGGCTTGCTCGCGAAGCTTTTAAAGGGCCAACTGGCGGCGTAGTTCGGCCAGTACCGGCGCCGTATCCGGACGCACCCCGCGCCACAGGAAAAACGCCTCGGCCGCCTGTTCAGCCAGCATTCCCAGACCATCCATCGACACTGCCGCGCCATGCTCGCTGGCCCAACGGCAGAACGCAGTCGGCTCTTTGCCGTACATCATGTCGTAGCACAGGGTCTGGCCCGGCTCGATCAGGCTCGCGGCAATCGGCGGCACGTCGCCGGTGAGGCTGGCGGAAGTGGCGTTGATGATCACGTCCACCGGCTCCTGCAACCAGTCGAAACCACTAGCCGACACCGGCCCCAGATCACAGAACAGCTCGGCCAGCAGCTCGGCCTTGTCCACCGTGCGGTTGGCGATAATCACCGACGCCGGCTTCTCGGCCAGCAACGGCTCCAGCGCGCCACGCACCGCGCCGCCAGCGCCGAGCAGCAGGATGCGTTTGCCGGTCAGGCTGAAACCGGCATTCACCGTCAGGTCGCGCACCAGACCGGCGCCGTCGGTGTTGTCACCCAGCAGCGAACCGTCGACCAGTTTGCTCAAGGTGTTCACCGCACCAGCGCGCTGCGCGCGAGCGGTCAGGCTGTTCGCCAGGCGATAGGCCTCTTCCTTGAACGGCACAGTGACGTTGGCGCCGCGACCGTCCTGGAAGAACGCCATGGCGCAGGCGCTGAAGTCGTCGAGCGGCGCCAGCAGGGTGCTGTAGTCGAGGCGCTGACCGGTCTGCTCGGCGAACAGTTTGTGAATCATCGGCGACTTGCTGTGGCCGATCGGGTTACCGAAAACGACGTAACGATCCATCAGCAGTCCTCAGGCCTCGGCCAGCCAGTCGCGGTCTTGCAGGAAGTAGTCGGTCAGGCGCGCTTCTTCGCTGCCGGGTTCGGCCTTGAAGTCATAGGCCCAGCGCACTTGCGGCGGCAACGACATGAGGATCGACTCGGTACGCCCGCCCGATTGCAGGCCGAACAGGGTGCCTCGGTCGTAGACCAGGTTGAACTCGACGTAGCGGCCACGGCGAAATTCCTGGAATTCACGCTGCTGTGCGGTGAACGCATCGTTCTTGCGGCGCTGCACGATCGGCAGGTAAGCGTCGATGTAGGCATCACCGATGGCGCGCATGAAGGCGAAACTGGTGTCGAAGTCCCACTCGTTCAGGTCATCGAAAAACAGGCCGCCGATGCCACGCGGTTCATGGCGATGCTTGATGTGGAAATAGGTGTCGCACCAGGCCTTGTAACGCGGATAGACGTCCGGCCCGAACGGCGCGCAGGCCTGCTCGGCGACGCGGTGCCAGTGGATGCAGTCTTCTTCGTTGCCGTAATACGGGGTCAGGTCGAAGCCGCCGCCGAACCACCAGACCGGCTCTTCACCTTCCTTCTCGGCGATGAAAAAGCGCACGTTGGCGTGGGACGTCGGCACATGCGGGTTGTGCGGGTGAATCACCAGCGACACGCCGAGGGCTTCGAAACCGCGACCGGCCAGTTCCGGGCGATGGGCGCTGGCCGACGGCGGCAGCCCGCTGCCGAACACGTGGGAAAAGTTGACGCCGCCCTTTTCGATCACCGTACCGTTTTCGATCACGCGGGTACGGCCGCCACCACCGGCAGGCCGGGTCCAGGCGTCTTCGACGAAGCGCGTGCCGCCGTCCTCGGTTTCCAGCGCGGCACAGATGCGGTCTTGCAAATCGAGCAGATAGGCCTTTACGGCGTCGGTGCGGGTCGTCATGGCTTCACCTTGAATCGGGCATAACTACGCGGGCGCCCCGCAGGCAGGGGGCGGCGCAAATGGGCGCGTAGCATAACACCGCAAACCTGCGCGCCGCAGTTGACGAAGATCAAGCAGGGGAGTTGGATAGGGGGCTTACAGACGACCCAAGGAGAGCAGGCAGATGGCAAAGCGTATCCAGTTCCGCGCCCACGGCGGTCCCGAAGTGCTCGAGTTTGTTGACTACGAACCCGCCGCGCCCGGCCCGAATCAGGTGCGGGTGGCGAACAAGGCGATCGGCCTGAACTTCATCGATACCTATTTCCGCAGCGGTCTGTATGCCCCGCCGGCCTTGCCGTCCGGCCTCGGCGCAGAAGGCGCCGGCATCGTCGATGCGGTGGGCAGCGACGTCACCCGGTTCAAGGTCGGTGATCGCGTGGCATATGGCAGCGGCCCGTTGGGCGCCTACAGCCAGTTGCACACCCTGCCCGAAGCCAATCTGGTGAAGCTGCCGGACGAAATCAGCTTCGAGACCGCAGCCGGGGTCATGCTCAAGGGCCTCACCGTGCAGTACCTGCTGCGCCAGACCTATGAACTCAAGGGTGGCGAAACCATTCTGTTCCACGCCGCTGCCGGGGGTGTCGGTTCATTGGCCTGCCAATGGGCCAAGGCACTGGGCGTGAAGCTGATCGGTACGGTCAGCTCGAAGGAAAAAGCCGAACTGGCCAAGGCCAACGGTGCCTGGGCAACCATCGATTACAGCCACGAAAACGTGGCACAGCGGGTGCTGGAGCTGACCGATGGCAAGAAAGTCCCGGTGGTGTACGACGGCGTCGGCAAAGACACCTGGCTGACCTCGCTCGACAGTGTGTCGCCGCGTGGGCTGGTGGTGAGTTTCGGCAACGCCTCCGGTGCGGTGGACGGGGTGAATCTGGGGATTCTTTCGGCCAAGGGCTCGCTGTACGTGACCCGCCCGACCCTGGCGACCTACGCCAACAACGCCGAGAACCTGCAGCGCATGGCCGACGAGCTGTTCGAGATGATCATCAGCGGCAAGCTCAAGGTGGACATCAGCCAGCGCTATCCACTGGCTGATGCGGCGAAGGCGCAGACCGAATTGTCGGCCCGGCGTACCACCGGCTCGACCATCCTGCTGCCCTGACAAACCTTCGGCGTCTTGCCAGTCAGGGTTGCAAACCCACGGCTGGCAAGTCAGTTCGAACGCGTTCAACACCTCGGCAGATGACACTCCAACGGTTTTTGCACCACGTGGCCAACCGCCGGATCAGGCGGTTGGACCGCCGCGAGAATTTGCCGCCACTCGGCTGACAGCACCCAGTAATCGCCGCGTGCGCGCTGGTCGATATGCAGGGCATTGGAGGCGATCGGCATCAGGCCGAAACGCTGGTAGAAGCGCAGCTGTTGCGATCTGCACAACGCGGTTACCCCGTTATAACCGCATTTAATGGCCCACTCGGTAGCGGCCGCCAGCAGACCGTTGACCGCGATGGGCAACTGATTGGGCGTGTACGACATCAATCGACTGAATTCGACATGGCGCGACAGCGCTACTGTGGGAGAAACGTGTTGCTGCGCCAGCGATACCCACTCGAACGGTGCCGGAGTCGCTCTCAATACCGCCAACAGTTGATCGTGCCGATACAGCAGGAAATGGGTACTGCGCGACTTTATCGCCAGTCTGGTTTCGAGCATCCGCGCCCGTGAAGTCAGCATGTAATGCTGCAACCGAAGCCGAAATTGCCGATCGATAAACCGGTCGAACTCCTGAGTATCCGCCCCAGCCTCAAGCATCACGATGCGACAACCCTCATGGTGACTCTTCAACGTCACCTGAAGCGCCTGCAGGTAATCCGTGAGTTGCAAATTGGTAGTGTCCATTCTTTCTCCGCAGACCTTAACTTATCGAAGTGTTTCGAGTGCAGGGAAAGGATGGTTGCTTTTGCCGATTCCGCCACGCCAGAAAGTCTGATAATTAAGTGGGAAAAGCCAATGAATCTGGGGACTTGGCGACTTTTCCGACAGAGAAACTGGCGTCATTGCAGGATAAATCGCAGGCACGCGTAGTCCTCCTCACCATCAAGGCGAGGAAGACTCACGGTAAAGGTTTTCGACGCAGGATCAGTCGGGGCGAATGACCTTGCCGGTTGCCAGATCGCGAATCACGCTGGGGTTCTTGCGCCCGCCCAGTTGCCCGCCAAGGATCAGGTCGATCTGCCCACGGAAATACTGCTCGACGCGCAACCGCGTGCGCGCCGCCGGCCGCCCCTGCGGGTTGGCCGAGGTGGAAATCAGCGGCCCGACCATCGAGCACAGATCCCGCACCTGCGGGTGATCGCTGACCCGCAGCGCCACCGTGTCATGCACACCCGTCACCCATTCCGGCAACAGGTTCTGATGCGGCACCAGCCAGGTGTTCGGCCCCGGCCAGGTGCTGGCCATACGGTCGAGCCACTCTTGCGGGAAGTCTTCGAACAGGAAGTCGAACTGGCGGATGTTGTCGGCGACCAGGATCAGGCCCTTGTCCACCGAACGGTTCTTGATCGCCAGTAGCCGATCCACTGCCTCTTCGTTCCACGGGTCGCAACCCAGCCCCCAGACGGCTTCGGTTGGATAGGCAATCACCGCCCCGGCGCGAATCTCTCGTGCGGCTTGTTGCACACGCCAACTGTTGACCATGAAAAAACTCTCCGAAAACAGGTTTTGCGCAGTTTACCGATCTTCCCTGTAAAACCTAGCGTGTCCTCGCCAGCCAGCGACCGTTTTCACACACTGCGCGGCCGTCCATTTCCAGCTCGGTGAGCGCCGCGAGGACTTTGGGCAACGCCCAGCCGCTGCTTTCGACCAAGGCTTCGCTGGTGTGCGGCGCGGCGTGCAGCAGATCAAGCAAGGGATGCGCGGAATCCGGCGGGTCTGTGGATAACGGCAAATGCTGCCAGCCGCGCAGGGCTTCGAGAATGTGTTCGATGGTTTCCACCAGCACCGCGCCGTCGCGGATCAACTGATGGCAGCCGCGCGCACCGGGGTGATGGATCGAGCCGGGAATCGCATACACCTCGCGGCCCTGTTCCGCCGCCAGCCGGGCAGTGATCAGCGAACCGCTGGCGACACTCGCCTCGACCACCAGCACACCGAGGGACAAACCGCTGATGATCCGGTTGCGCCTAGGGAAGTTGCTCGCCGTTGGCCCGGCGTCCAGTGGAAACTCAGAAACCACTGCGCTGCCCGAGGCAATCATCGCGTCGGCGAGTCGGCGATTGCGCTGTGGATAAAACTTTTCCAGACCCGTGCCGAGTACGCCGACGGTTTGCCCGCCGACGTCCAGCGCCGCTTGATGGGCAGCCGCATCGATACCCAACGCCAGACCACTGGTGATGACGAAACCGGCCCCGGCGAGGCTGCGGGAAAACGCGGCGGCGGTATCCATTCCCGGGCGCGACGCGCTGCGACTGCCGACCATCGCCAGTTGCGGTTTTTCCAGAATCAGCGGATCACCGGCGACGAACAACAGCGGTGGCGGGTCAGGGATCTGCGCCAGCAGCGCCGGATAATCCGCTTGGTCCAACATCAATAGATGCTGGCCGGGCCGCTCTAGCCAGCGCAATGCATGGCTGGCGCCGTCGCGCACTTGCGGGCTGCGCCGGGCCTCGGCCGACGCCGCTGGCAGACCCAGCGCTCGCCAGGCACTGGCCGGCGCGCTCAGGGCTTTTGACGCCGAGCCGAAGGCTTCAAGCAGTTTGGCAAAACGTTTCGGACCGATTTCCGGCAAGCGGTGCAGGCGCAAACGCGCTTCCAGTTCCGCAGGGGAAACCGGCGTACAGGCAGACAGCATCGTGGATCATCCTTGATCGTTATAAGTCCCGAACCATTCGGAACAAGCTGTGGATAACTCTGTTGGTAACTTGTTAAGCCTGCTAAGGATTTCGCACCTTGTCGAGCACCGCCAGCGAGCGCGATGCGTTGAGTACGAGGCCGTAACTGAGCTTGTCGTAGGTACGGAACACCATCAGCAGACCGGCCCGTTCATCGGGAATTTTCAGCGGCTGGCCGGTGATCCGGTCGCGCACGGTTTCCCCGGTTTTCATCACCACCAGCACATTGCCTTCGGCCAGACCGTCGCGCTTGCCTTTGTTCAGGGTGACCACGTCCATCACGCCGATCTGCGTGACGCCGCGCGGCACGTCGATGATCAGGCCGTTGATGTTGGTGCTCGGGGCGCTGGGCATGAAAGTCGAATTGATCGAGCGCTCTTCGCCGCTGAACAGACGATCGCCCAGACGTACTTCCTGGGTGGTGCGTTGCAGGGCGAGGGTGGCGACGTCGCCTTCGGTGGCGACGATTTCACCGCCACCGATATCGTCGGCGTTGATCCCGAGAAACTCCTTGGTCTGCGGGTCGGTGTAGACCTTGCCCTGGCGGAAGATGCCGTACACCGGTTGATTCGGATCGAAGTGGCCCCGGGCGAAGATCCGGTCGCCAGTGCCACTCAACACGCGCTCGGCATCGCCGGCGACGATATACGGCGCCTTGTCGAAGTCCTCGACCTTGTCGACGATGCGGTTGCTCAGCAGGAAACTGTTGATTGATTTCAGCGGAATGCTCGGAATCGCCTCGGCCACCGGGCTGGTGCGGATGCGTGGCGACAGCTTGATGGTGCCCCGTGACTCGCCGCGATTGAGGGTCAGCTGCGGCTGGCCGTTGACGTAACGGAGCGTCAGCGTGTCGCCGGGGTAGATCAGGTTGGGGTTTTCGATCTGCGGATTGGCCCGCCACAGCTGTGGCCATTGCCAGGGCTCGCGCAGGTATTTGCCGGAAATGTCCCAGAGGGTGTCTCCCGAAACCACCGTGTATTGCTGTGGAAAACCATCCCTGAGTTGCACTTGCCCTTGCGCAGCCGCGGCCGAAGCCAGAAGCAGCAGGGCGAGTAGTGTTTTCCTCATGCAGCGAATCCCTTTATCATGTGCGTTCGCGTGAACCGTCAGAGCCCCCGTGGCTCGCTACTGCAAATTGCATTAGCTACGCTTCACAACGGTAGCCTGCATCTTCGGACCTGCCAGGCCATCGACCCGACTTTACTCAATACGTGCAGCAATCAGCCTATGGCCATTTTAAACATCCTCGAATTCCCGGACCCGCGTCTGCGTACTATCGCCAAGCCTGTGGCTGTAGTGGACGACGAAGTGCGTCAGTTGGTCGATGACATGTTTGAAACAATGTATGAAGCGCCGGGCATCGGCCTCGCCGCGACCCAGGTCAACGTGCACAAACGTATCGTCGTGATGGACCTTTCCGAAGACCGCACCGAACCCCGGGTGTTCATCAACCCCGAGTTCGAATCGCTGACCGACGAGATGGATCAGTACCAGGAAGGCTGCCTGTCGGTGCCGGGTTTCTACGAAAACGTCGACCGCCCGCAGAAGGTCAAAATCAAGGCGCTGGACCGCGATGGCCAGCCTTACGAACTGATCGCCGAAGGCCTGCTCGCGGTGTGCATCCAGCACGAATGCGACCACCTCAACGGCAAGTTGTTCGTCGATTACCTGTCCACGCTCAAACGCGACCGGATCAAGAAGAAACTGGAAAAGCTGCACCGCCAGAACGCTTGATGCCCCTCTTCAAAGGCTTGCTGCGGCAAGCCTTTTTCTTTTTGTGAGACTCCCTTCATGACTGAGCCAATGCGCATCGTTTTTGCCGGCACCCCGGAATTCGCCGCCGAGCACCTCAAGGCCCTGCTGAACAGCCCTTACGAGATCGTCGCGGTCTACACCCAACCGGATCGTCCGGCCGGTCGCGGGCAAAAACTGATGCCGAGCCCGGTCAAACAGTTGGCCCTGGAAAATAATATCCAGGTGTTGCAGCCGCCGACCCTGCGCAACGCCGATGCTCAAGCCGAGCTCGCCGCGCTGAAACCGGACTTGATGGTGGTGGTCGCCTACGGCCTGATCCTGCCGCAAGCGGTGCTGGATATTCCGCGTCTGGGCTGCATCAACAGCCACGCCTCGCTGCTGCCACGCTGGCGCGGTGCGGCGCCGATCCAGCGCGCCGTGGAACACGGTGATGCCGAAAGCGGCGTGACCGTGATGCGCATGGAAGCCGGCCTCGACACCGGGCCGATG
The DNA here is from genome assembly GCF_004683905.1 of Pseudomonas fluorescens. NCBI lineage: Bacteria > Pseudomonadati > Pseudomonadota > Gammaproteobacteria > Pseudomonadales > Pseudomonadaceae > Pseudomonas > Pseudomonas fluorescens. The sequence goes on along the minus strand of NZ_CP038438.1, from coordinate 18,898 downwards.
CTGCTTAAGGTCGTGACCCCGATCAGCGCCGACGACACGGGCGGCACGCTGCACGACCGCCTCGCCGAAATGGGTCCGCCCGCCGTGGTCCAGGCGATTGCCAGCCTGGCCGCCGGAACCCTCGAAGGCGAAGTGCAGAACGATGAGCTCGCCACCTACGCCCACAAACTGAACAAGGATGAAGCGCGCCTCGACTGGCGCCGTCCGGCGGTTGAGCTGGAGCGCCTGGTACGCGCCTTCAATCCCTGGCCGATTACCCACAGCACCCTCAACGGTGAAGCGCTGAAGGTATTGGCCGCGACACTGGCTGACGGCAAAGGCGCACCGGGAGAAATCCTCAGCGCCAGCAAGGACGGCCTGATCGTCGCCTGCGGTGAACAGGCGCTGTGCCTGACCCGCCTGCAACTGCCCGGCGGCAAGGCGCTGAACTTCAGCGACCTGTTCAACAGCCGCCGCGAGAAATTTGCCGTTGGCACCGTGCTCGGCGCCGTGGTGGACGCGCAATGAACCCGCGTCTGGCTGCCGCCAAGGCACTCGCAGCCGTGCTCAGCGGCAAGGCTTCGCTGAACAGCTCCCTGCCGGCGCAACTGGACAAGGTCGAGGACCGTGATCGCGGTTTCACCCAGGATCTGGCGTTCGGCACCGCGCGCTGGCAGCCACGGCTGTCGGCGCTGGCGGAAAAACTTTTGCAGAAACCGTTCAAAGCTGCCGACGCCGATGTCGAGGCGCTGCTGCTGGTCGGTCTCTATCAATTGCTCTACACCCGCGTGCCGCCGCACGCGGCCATCGGCGAAACCGTCGGTTGCGCCGACAAGCTGAAAAAGCCGTGGGCCAAGGGTCTGCTCAACGCCGTGCTGCGCAATGCCCAGCGCGAAAGCGAGACGATTTTTGCCGAGCTGGAGCGCGATCCGGTGGTGCGCACCGCCCACCCGCGCTGGCTGCAGAAATCCCTGAAAGCCTTCTGGCCGGAACAATGGGAAGCGATCTGCGCGGCGAATAACGCGCACCCGCCGATGATCCTGCGGGTCAACCGCCGCTATCACAGCCGCGACGCCTACCTCGGCTTGCTCAGCGAGGCCGGCATCGCCGCCACGCCGTGCGTTTACAGCCGCGACGGCATCGTCCTCGACGCCGCCACCGACGTGCGCAGCCTGCCGGGTTTTGCCGAAGGCTGGATCAGCGTGCAGGACGAAGCCGCGCAACTGGCCGCCGATCTGCTCGATCTGGCGCCGGGTCAGCGCGTGCTCGATGCGTGTTGCGCGCCGGGCGGCAAGACCTGCCACATCCTCGAAGCCGAACCGGCGCTGGCCGGTGTGGTGGCGGTGGATCTGGAAGCCAAGCGTCTGGTGCGGGTGAAGGAGAACCTTGAGCGGCTGGGGCTGAGCGCCGAACTGATCGCCGCCGACGGCCGCGATACCGCCGCGTGGTGGGACGGCAAACCGTTCCAGCGCATCCTGCTCGACGCGCCATGTTCGGCAACCGGCGTGATCCGCCGCCACCCGGACATCAAGCTGACCCGTCAGCCGGACGACATCGTTGCCCTCGCGCAACTGCAAGGCGAGCTGCTCGACGTCCTGTGGAAAACCCTCGACGTCGGCGGCATCCTGCTCTACGCCACTTGCTCGACCTTGCCGACCGAGAACACCGAAGTCATCGCCGCGTTCCTTGAGCGCACGCCCGGTGCCCGCGAACTCGACCTGGCCACCACGGCCGGGATCAAACAGCCCCATGGTCGCCAATTGCTGGCCCAGCAGGGCGGGCATGACGGGTTCTACTACGCCAAGCTGATCAAGATCGCTGCCGCGCGCGGCTAAACGGATTCAACGGAGTGACTGGATGAAAATCATCATCCTCGGTGCGGGACAGGTCGGCGGTTCGCTGGCTGAACACCTGGCGAGCGAAGCCAACGACATCACCGTGGTCGACACCGATGGCGAACGCCTGCGCGACCTCGGCGACCGTCTCGACATCCGCACCATTCAGGGCCGCGGCTCGCTGCCGTCGGTGTTGCGCCAGGCCGGCGCCGACGATGCTGACATGCTGGTGGCGGTGACCAACAGCGACGAGACCAACATGGTCGCCTGCCAGGTCGCCCACACGCTGTTCCACACCCCGACCAAAATCGCCCGGGTGCGCGAAGCGTCCTACCTCAATCGCGAAGAACAGCTGTTCCAGAACGAAGCGATTCCGGTCGACGTGCTGATCAGCCCCGAGCAGGTGGTGACCAACTACATCAAGCGTCTGATCCAGCATCCGGGCGCGCTGCAAGTGATCGACTTCGCAGAAGGCCAGGCGCAACTGGTGGCGGTGCGCGCCTATTACGGCGGGCCGCTGGTGGGCCAACAACTGCGCCAGTTGCGCGAGCACATGCCGAATGTCGAGACGCGTGTCGCGGCGATTTTCCGCCGCGACCGGCCGATCCTGCCGCAGGGCGATACGGTGATCGAGGCCGATGACGAAGTCTTCTTCATCGCCGCCCGTGAGAATATTCGCGCGGTGATGAGCGAAATGCGCCGTCTCGACGAAACCTACAAGCGCATCGTGATTGCCGGTGGCGGGCAGATCGGCGAGCGTCTGGCCGAGGCCATCGAAAGCCGCTACCAGGTGAAGATCATCGAGATGAACCCGGCCCGCTGCCGCTATCTCTCCGACACCCTCGACAGCACCGTGGTGCTGCAGGGCAGTGCGTCGGACCGTGATCTGCTGCTGGAAGAGAACATTGCCGACGCCGACATCTTCCTTGCGCTGACCAACGATGACGAGGCCAACATCATGTCGTCGCTGCTGGCCAAGCGCCTGGGCGCGAAGAAGGTGATGACGATCATCAACAACCCGGCTTACGTCGATCTGATCCAGGGCGGCGACATCGACATCGCCATCAGCCCGCAACTGGCGACCATCGGCACCTTGCTGGCCCACGTACGCCGTGGCGATATCGTCAGCGTGCACTCACTGCGCCGGGGTGCGGCGGAGGCCATCGAGGCGATTGCCCACGGCGATGCGAAGTCGAGCAAGGTCATCGGCCGGCCGATCGAGAAAATCGGCCTGCCACCGGGCAGCACGATTGGCGCGATCATCCGCAACGAAGAAGTGATCATCGCCCACGACGATACGGTGATCGAAACCGGTGACCATGTGATTCTGTTCCTTGTGGATAAAAAGCATATCCGTGATGTAGAGAAGCTGTTTCATGTGGGTCTGAGCTTCTTCTGATCCAGAAATATCGTCGGTTGTAATGGCCTCTTCGCGAGCAAGCCCGCTCCCACATTTGGAATGCATTCCCCTGTGGGAGCGGGCTTGCTCGCGAAAGCGGTGTAACTGACACCGATCAACACCTGACACTCCACAGAAAAGGACTCCGCCCATGCTCGAATCCCTGGAAAAAATGCTCGCCAAGGGTGTGGATAACTCATTGCTGCGCTTTGGCCTGGGCAAGGGTTATCTGGATTTGGGAGAGAACGCCAAGGCAGCCGAGCATTTCCAGCGCTGTGTCGGTTTCGACCCGAAGTACTCGGCGGCGTGGAAGCTATTGGGCAAGGCGCAACTTGCACTGGGCGATCACGCGGCCGCGCGGCAGGCGTGGGAACAAGGTCTGGAAGCCGCCCGCGCCCATGGCGACAAGCAGGCCGAGAAGGAAATGACGGTGTTTCTGAAGAAGCTCGACCGCCAGGCGCAATAAGTTAGAGATAACGCAGGCCGATGCCCTCGGCATCCACCGTCACCACTTCCATTCGCACCCGCGGCGCGCCTGTGGGTAAACCCTGCACCTGACCATAAACCACCGCGCCCTTGGGCAGCGAAGCCAGGCGCGGATGCTCGACATACACCCCGGTGGCCGACAGATTGCGCGTCTGGCCCAGGCATTCGCCAAAGCTGTCGTGGGTGATCTTGATGCGGAAGGATTTGCGTTGTTCGGACATCTTTATGCGCCCTTGAATGAACGGGTTGTGGATAACCTCAAGCAAGATCAAAAGATCACAGCCTTCGGCGTTCCTACAGGTTATCCACAGAGTGTGCCAACTTGCTCAGTACCAGCGCGCTTCGCCCGGCGGACGTTTCTTGAAGCGCTTCATGCTCCACATGTACTGACTCGGATACGCCGCGACGTAACGCTCGACCACCTTGCTCATGGCCGCGCAGGATTCCTCGGTATCGGTGCTGTACATGGCCTCGGGTGCCGCTTCGAGGATCACTTTGTAGCCGGAGCCGTCCGGCAGGCGCAGGGCATGCAGGAACACGCCGACCGCTTTGCCGCCGGCGAGCATGTTCGGCACGAATTTGCTGGTCAATGCCTGGGTGGCGAAGAACGGCACGAAGATCCCCGCGGATTCGGCCGGTTCCGGGTCAGCGGGAATGCCCACTGCACCACCTTTGCGCACTTCCTTGATGACGCTGAGGATGCCTTCCTTGGTGGAGGCAGCGACCTTGTTGCCCAGCTGCACGCGTTGCTTGCGCAGTAATTCATCCACCGCCTTGAGCTTTGGCGGGCGGTAGAAAATGATCGGTTTGCACTGGCTGCAATAGAAGTGATTGAGCACTTCCCAGTTGCCCAGGTGGCTGGTGATGCCAACCACGCCTTTGCCCGAGGCCAGCGCATCCTTGAGGATGTCGAGGCCTTCGACTTCGCGCACCAGATCGATGGAACGCTGGGCCGGCCAGATCCACGCGCAGGCACTTTCGGTCAGGGATTTACCGATGTCTTTGAGGCTCTGGCCGACCAGACGCTCGCGCTCGGCCGGATCCATCTGTGGAAAACATTTGGCGAGGTTGATCCGCACCACGTCGCGGGAGCGGTTGGGGGTTTTCCACATGATCCAGCCGATCGCCGAACCCACGGCCTGCACGGCCCGCCATGGCAGCAGGGCAAACAGCCGCAGAGCGCCTACCAGCAAGGCGCCTTTAAACTTTTCCACAGGTCACTCCTGATTTTGTGCTGTGCGCGAGGCGGCCATTCTAACCGCCGTTGACCAGCTGCGCGTAGCGGTCGCAGTCCTGAGTGTGATCCATGACCATGCCCGAAGCCTGCATCAGTGCGTAGCAAATGGTTGGGCCAACGAAGGTGAAGCCGGCCTTTTTCAGGGCTTTGCTCATCGCCAGCGCTTCGGGGGTGATCGCCGGGACTTCGCTGCGATCCTTGAAATGATTGATGGTCGGTCGATCGCCGACGAACGACCAGAGGAAGGCCACCGGATCTTCCAGCGCCAGCCAGGCCTGGGCATTGCGTCGGGCGGCATTGAGTTTGAGGCGGTTGCGGATGATCCCCGGATCGAGCATCAGTTCATCGATCTCGGCGTCGCTCATCTGCGCCACGCGCTGCACGTCGAAGCCGTACAACACCTCGCGGTAGCGCTCGCGTTTACGCAGCACGGTGATCCACGACAGCCCGGCCTGGAACCCTTCGAGCAAAAGCAACTCGAACAAACCCTGCGCATCGCGTAGCGGCGTGCCCCACTCCTGATCGTGATAAGCCATGTACAGCGGATCTTCGGTACACCAAAAGCAGCGTGGCATAAGGCTCCAGGGGGCGTGCGCAGCAACGAATCGGGTATACTCCCGCTCTTTAAATCGCAGCCCAAGAAACAGGTGAATTTCGTGAGCCAGCCTACGCCAGCCGTGCGTACCTTCCAAGACTTGATCCTCGCGCTCCAGCAATACTGGGCCGAGCAAGGTTGTGTGGTACTTCAGCCCTACGATATGGAAGTAGGCGCCGGCACTTTCCACACCGCGACCTTCCTGCGCGCCATCGGCCCGGAAACCTGGAACGCCGCGTATGTGCAGCCAAGCCGTCGTCCGACTGACGGCCGCTACGGGGAAAACCCGAACCGTCTGCAGCACTACTATCAGTTCCAGGTGGTTCTGAAGCCGAACCCGGACAACTTCCAGGAACTGTACCTGGGCTCGCTCAAGCATGTCGGCCTGGACCCGCTGGTCCACGACATCCGCTTCGTCGAAGACAACTGGGAATCGCCGACCCTCGGCGCCTGGGGTCTGGGCTGGGAAGTCTGGCTCAACGGCATGGAAGTGACTCAGTTCACCTACTTCCAGCAGGCTGGCGGCATCGAGTGCTACCCGGTCACCGGTGAAATCACCTACGGTCTGGAGCGTCTGGCCATGTACCTGCAAGGCGTGGATTCGGTCTACGACCTGGTCTGGGCTGACGGTCCGTTCGGCAAGGTGACCTACGGCGACGTGTTCCACCAGAACGAAGTGGAGCAGTCCACCTACAACTTCGAACACGCCAACGTCGACAAACTGTTCGAACTGTTCGACTTCTATGAAAGCGAAGCCAAGCGCCTGATCGAGCTCGACCAGCCGCTGCCGTTGCCAAGCTACGAAATGGTCCTGAAGGCCTCGCACACCTTCAACCTGCTGGACGCGCGCCGGGCGATCTCGGTGACCGCGCGTCAGCAATACATCCTGCGCGTACGCACCCTGGCGCGTTCCGTTGCGCAAGCCTACCTGCTGGCCCGCGCCAAGCTGGGCTTCCCGATGGCGACCCCGGACCTGCGTGACGAAGTACTGGCCAAGCTGGAGGCTGCACAATGAGTGCGCAAGATTTTCTGGTTGAACTGGGCACCGAAGAACTGCCGCCAAAAGCCCTGAACACCCTGGCTGAAGCGTTCCTCGCCGGTATCGACAAGGGCCTGCAAGCTGCGGGCCTGAGCTACGAAAGCAAAACGGTCTATGCCGCGCCGCGCCGTCTGGCGGTGCTGATCACGGCGCTGGCGACCCAGCAACCGGATCGCAGCATCAACCTGGATGGCCCGCCACGTCAGGCCGCCTTCGACGCTGAAGGCAACCCGACTCAGGCAGCCCTGGGCTTCGCCAAGAAGTGCGGCGTCGAGCTGAGCGAAATCGACCAGAGCGGCCCGAAACTGCGTTACAGCCAGAACATCGCCGGCAAGCCAACCGCAAGCCTGCTGCCGACCATCGTCGAAGATTCGCTGAACGACCTGCCGATCCCGAAACGCATGCGTTGGGGTGCGCGCAAGGAAGAGTTCGTGCGTCCGACCCAGTGGCTGGTGATGCTGCTCGGTGACCAGGTCATCGACTGCACCATCCTCGCGCAGAAGGCTGGCCGCGACTCCCGTGGTCACCGTTTCCATCACCCGGAAAGCGTGCGCATCGGTTCGCCGTCGAGCTACCTGGCCGACCTGCGTGCCGCCTACGTGCTGGCCGATGCCAACGAGCGTCGCGAGATCATCAGCAAGCGCACCGAAGAACTGGCGACCCGTCAGGAAGGCACCGCGATCGTGCCGCCGGCGCTGCTCGATGAAGTGACCGCGCTGGTCGAATGGCCGGTGCCGCTGGTGTGCTCGTTCGAGGAACGCTTCCTCGACGTGCCGCAGGAAGCGCTGATCACCACCATGCAGGACAACCAGAAGTACTTCTGCCTGCTGGATGCCGACGGCAAGTTGCTGCCACGGTTCATCACCGTCGCCAACATCGAATCCAAAGACCCGCAGCAGATCATCGCCGGTAACGAGAAAGTGGTTCGCCCACGCCTGACCGACGCCGAGTTCTTCTTCAAGCAAGACAAGAAGCAGAAACTCGAAGCCTTCAATGATCGCCTGAAGAACGTGGTGTTCCAGGAAAAACTCGGCAGCGTCTACGACAAGGCCGAGCGCGTTTCGAAACTGGCGGCCTACATCGCCGCGCGAATCGGCGGCAACGCTTCGTGGGCGGCCCGTGCCGGCCTGCTGTCGAAGTGCGACCTGGCCACCGAAATGGTCGGCGAGTTCCCGGAGATGCAAGGTGTCGCCGGTTACTACTACGCGCTCAATGACGGCGAGCCGGAAGACGTCGCGCTGGCGCTGAACGAGCAGTACATGCCACGCGGTGCCGGTGCTGAACTGCCGGCGACCCTGACCGGTGCGGCCGTCGCGATCGCCGACAAGCTCGATACCCTCGTCGGGATCTTCGGTATCGGCATGCTGCCGACCGGCAGCAAAGACCCGTATGCCCTGCGCCGTGCGGCCCTCGGCGTGCTGCGCATCCTGATCGAGAAACAACTGGATCTGGACCTGAACGACGCCGTGGCTTTCGCCGTGAATGCGTTCGGTGCCAAGGTCAAGGCTGCCGGTCTGAACGACGCGGTGCTGGAATTCATCTTCGACCGTCTGCGTGCGCGTTACGAAGACGAGGGCGTCGATGTCGCCACTTACCTGTCGGTACGTGCCCTGAAGCCGGGTTCGGCGCTGGACTTCGACCAGCGTGTGCAAGCGGTTCAGGCCTTCCGCAAACTGCCGGAAGCGGCAGCGCTGGCAGCGGTGAACAAGCGTGTATCGAACCTGTTGAGCAAGGTTGAAGGCTCGGTGCCGACCGTGGTCGAGGCCAAGTACTTCGACAACGCCAACGAGTTCTCGCTGTACTCGGCGATTCAGCAAGCGGATCAGGCGGTGCAGCCAATGGCCGCAGCGCGTCAGTACAACGAATCGCTGGCGCGTCTGGCGGCATTGCGCGAGCCGGTGGATGCGTTCTTCGACGCGGTGATGGTCAATGCCGAAGACGTCAAGGTCCGGGCCAACCGCTACGCGCTGCTCGCGCGTCTGCGTGGTCTGTTCCTCGGGGTTGCCGACATTTCGCTGTTGGGTTGAGGGATTGCTGTTGAAACTGCTGATTCTCGATCGGGACGGAGTGATCAATTACGACTCCGACGCTTACATCAAGTCGGTGGAGGAGTGGATTCCACTGCCCGGCTCGATCGAGGCGATTGCGCAGTTGAGCAAGGCCGGCTGGACGGTGGCGGTCGCCACCAACCAGTCGGGCATTGCTCGCGGCTATTACGACCTTGCCACCCTCGACGCCATGCACGCGCGCCTGCGCACGCTCGTGGCAGAGCAGGGCGGTGAAGTCGGGCTGATCGTGTACTGCCCGCATGGTCCGGACGAGGGTTGCGATTGCCGCAAGCCGAAGCCGGGGATGTTGCAAACCATCGCGGCGCATTACAACGTGACGCTGACGAATGTCTGGTTCGTCGGCGACAGCCTTGGTGACCTGGAGGCCGCCAAAGCCGTCGATTCACAGCCCGTTTTGGTAAAGACCGGGAAAGGCGAAAAAACTCTGGGCAAGACCCTTCCGGTCGGCACCCTGATTTTTGACGATCTGGCGGCGATTGCCGCAGAACTTATCCACAACTAGAGTGCTTCTGAAGTTCCTGACCAGGGATTGATCGGGAGTGCGCTTGAACAGTCGGGCATCGCCCGTAACGGTAAACGTCGCCATGTCGATACTGCAGGCCATCAGAATTTTTCTCTTTTACCTGCTGCTGGGCACCACTGCCTTGCTGTGGTGCAGCCTGAGCTTTTTTATCGCGCCCTTTTTGCCATTCAAGGCGCGCTATCGTTTCATCAACGTGTACTGGTGCCGTTGCGCCTTGTGGTTGACCAAGGTGTTTCTCGGCATTCGTTACGAGATCAAAGGCGCGGAAAACGTGCCGGATCGGCCCTGCGTGATTCAGTCGAACCACCAGAGCACCTGGGAGACGTTCTTTCTCTCTGCTTATTTCTCGCCCTTGAGCCAGGTGCTCAAGCGTGAATTGCTCTACGTACCGTTCTTCGGTTGGGCCATGGCCATGCTGCGGCCGATCGCGATTGACCGCGACAACCCGAAAGCGGCGCTCAAACAAGTCGCGGCCAAGGGCGATGAACTGCTCAAGGACAACGTCTGGGTCTTGATCTTCCCTGAAGGCACCCGGGTTCCCTACGGCACTGTCGGCAAGTTCTCGCGCAGTGGCAGCGCGTTGGCGGTAAATGCGGCGCTTCCGGTGCTACCGATTGCACACAATGCCGGCAAGTTCTGGCCGAAAATCGGCTGGGGCAAGACGTCGGGTGTGATCACCGTGGTCATCGGCGAGCCGATGTATGCCGAAGGCACTGGTCCGCGCGCCATCGCCGAGCTGAACGACCGGGTACAGGCCTGGAACGAACGGACCCAGCGCGAAATGGGTTCGCTGCCACCAGCACCGCAGGCGCCTGCCGCGAATGATCAGGTGGCTGTCTGAGATTTTGTGGATAACCTGTGTACGGTTTTGTTGAAAAAGCCTGAATATTGAAAGTAACCAATTGATTTACTTATATATTTCTCAAGCTCATAAAACACCGTAAAAGGTGCATAAGTTTTTTTCGGAAGTAAAAAAACCGGCTGATATAGCCGGTTTTTTTGTGCCTGTTCACTCGCAGATAAGCGGTAACTGCAGCCGGAACGTGGTGCCTTGATCGACGATACTGTGGCACTCGATGTTACCGCCATGATGGTCGACTACTGCCTTGACCATCGACAGCCCCAACCCGACGCCATCAATCCCCTGCCCCGACGAAAAGCGCCGGTACTGGGTGAACAGATCCGGCAGCTCCTCGGCGGCAATGCCTTTGCCCTGATCGGTCAATTCACAGCATAGCCACTCACCCTGGCAACTGACGTTCAACTTGATCGTGGTACCGACCGGGCTGTACTTGATGGCGTTCTCCAGCAGGTTGAACAAGGCGCGGGTCAGCAGGCCCTGGTCAGCGTTGATCAGACGCTCCTGGGATTGTTCGTCCATCGTGTGCAGCAGTTTGATGCTTTTCTGCTGAGCAATGGGCAGCGCCTGATCCAGTACGTCCAGCACCAGCATCGCGAACAGACTGGGCTGGAACTGATAAGCCTCGGACTCGGCCCGCGCCAGCAGAACGAAACCGTCAGTCAGATCGAGCGCCCGGCGTACCTGGCGCTCGATCTGCTCGAACAGCGGTGAGTCCGCGCCGGCTTGATGGCGATGTACATCGAGCAGGGCCAAAATCGCCGAATGCGGGGCGCGCAGATCGTGGGAAAGGAACCGCAGCAAGACCCCTCGCTGTTCTTCTGCGGCGCGTTCGGCGCTCAGATCGGTGAGGCTCAGCAGCCAGCCGATGGGAGTATCGCCATCCACCGGCAGCAAAGCCGCCCGTTCCAGACGCAAACTGCGTTCCTTGTGATCGCGAAACTCCAGCAGCGTCAGGTCCGACAGCGCCGGGCGTGGTTCTGTGGACAATTCCGGATAACCGAGGCGGGCCAGTTGCTCGAGAACATAGTCACCGACCAGCGGGTCATCGAACAATACCCGGGCCTTGCGGTTTCCGAGCAGAATCTGCCCCTTGGGATCGCTGATCAGCGTCGCCACCGGCAGGTATTCCAGACCGTCGGCAATAAAACGCCGGGTATCGCGGGTGCGGCTCATGGCTTGCTCCAGTGCCATGATCTGGCCCTGCAGCTGATCAGCGCTGGTGAATTGCGCACGGCGCCGCTCGGGAAATACTTTCGGCTCGCGGTCCAGTCGGGCCAGCTCCCAGCCAAAATACGTCAGCACCACACTCAGGCGCCGCCAGTTCCAGATCAGGTAGCCGAACAACATGCCCAGCGCCGCTGGAGTCGGTGACCACCAGTGTCGAACTTCCGCCAGCCCGGCGCTAGCCAGCAGCACACAAGCCACACCGCACGATGTCACCCAGATCGCCCAGCGCGGGCGCCACAGCAGCAATCCGAGTACGCAGGCTACCAGCCCTACCGAAAGCAACGCGCTCCACATCGGTACCACGTCGTGCAGATTGATCTGCGCGCGATACGACAACAAGGCAGTCAGCGGCAACAGCACTAGACTTATCCACAACCACTCACGCACCAGCCGTCGAAACAGACGCTGGACCTGACTTGGCTCGCGGCTTTCACGCCGACGCGGGCTATTCATGACAAACAGGGCAGGGGACAGTGAATGGTTTCATGGGCCACAGGTCTGAGGATGTAGATCCGAAGAATCATAGCGGACGTCGACCGATGGTGGACTGCTTACTTTTACCGCACAGGCCGAGCCTTCAGGGTTGCCGGCCACTGCTCAAGCAACAAGGAACCCACGCGTATGCGCGTTGCGATACTGGACGATGAACCCGCCGAACTGCGTCGGGTCGAGCAAACCCTGCAGCAGATGGCTGCGGAGGGAGACCAGCCTTGGTCGTTGCACAGCTTTGAACGGGGCGAGGACCTGTTGCGCCAATTGCGCCGGGACACCTTCGACCTGCTGATCCTCGACTGGCAACTGCCCGACCTGTCCGGCCTGGCACTCCTGCGCTGGACCCGCGAACACATGGAGGCGCCGCCCGCCGCAATCATGCTGACCAGCCGCGACGGCGAGAGCGATATCGTCCAGGCGCTGAACGCCGGTGCCGACGATTACGTCAGCAAACCGTTCCGCCCCAACGAGCTGAAAGCCCGAGTCGCCGCCGTACTGCGCCGGCACAGCCAGCAACGTAGCAGCGCTGCTGAAGTCCTGAGTTTCAATGACCTGACCTTCGACGACGCCGAACTGAGCGTCACCCGCGAGGGCAAGGCAGTGGTCATGACGGAGCGTGAATACCGCCTGGCGCGCTGCCTGTTCAGTAACTTGGGTCGGCCATTGTCGCGGGAGTACCTGTACGAACGCTTCTGGCCCCACGAAGAAGTGGCGTCGTCACGGCCGCTGGATACGCACATCTATCGCCTGCGCAACAAGCTGGGGCTGACGGCGGATCGGGGTTGGCAGTTGCTGACGATTTATGGGTATGGGTATCGGTTGGAGAGTGTGACGGTTGCATCCGAGTAAAAATCAAAAGATCGCGGCCTGCGGCAGCTCCTACCGGTAATCCATCTGGAGCTGCCGTAGGCTGCGATCTTTTGATCTGCCAATAAAAAGGCCAACGCATGAGCGTTGGCCTTTTTATTTGCCGCCGACCAGGATCAGAAATCCAGGTTCGAAACCGCCAGCGCATTGCTCTCGATGAAGTCACGGCGAGGTTCGACCGCATCACCCATCAGGGTGTTGAAGATCTGGTCTGCGCCAATGGCGTCTTCGATGGTGACTTTCAGCATGCGGCGCACGCTTGGGTCCATGGTGGTTTCCCACAGCTGATCCGGGTTCATTTCGCCCAGACCTTTGTAGCGCTGGATGGTGTGGCGCTTGGTGCTTTCGGCCATCAGCCAGTCGAGGGCTTCCTTGAACTCGGTGACCGCTTTCTTGCGCTCGCCACGCTGGATGTACGCGCCTTCGTCGAGCAGGGTGCTCAGTTGAGCGCCGAGGGTGACGACGGTCTTGTAGTCGTTGCTGCCGAAGAAGTCGCGGTTGAAGGTGACGTAGTTCGACAGGCCGTGGGAGATCAGCTCGACCTCTGGCAGCCACACGCCACGTTCACGATCTTCACGCAGGCTGGCCTTGTAGACCAGACCCGACTTCTCGACGGTGCGCAGACGCACTTCGTACTGAGCCAGCCAGTCCTGCATCTTGGCGTGGTCGCCGAGCATTTCCAGGCTCACGGCCGGCAGGTAGATGAAGTGTTCGGTCAGTTCCTGCGGGTACAGGCGCGACAGACGCTTGAGGGTCTTCATCACCATGCGGAAGTCGTTCACCAGACGCTCGAGCGCTTCACCGGAAATGCCCGGGGCCTCTTCGTTCAGGTGCAGGCTCGCATCTTCCAGGGCCGACTGCGTCATGTACTCTTCCATGGCGTCGTCGTCTTTGATGTATTGCTCTTGCTTGCCTTTCTTGACCTTGTACAGCGGCGGCTGGGCGATGTAGATGTAGCCGCGCTCGATCAGCTCCGGCAACTGACGGAAGAAGAAGGTCAGCAGCAGGGTACGGATGTGCGAACCGTCGACGTCAGCATCGGTCATGATGATGATGTTGTGATAGCGCAGCTTGTCGATGTTGTACTCTTCGCGACCGATACCGCAGCCGAGTGCAGTGATCAGCGTGCCCACTTCCTGGGACGAGATCATCTTGTCGAAGCGTGCTTTCTCGACGTTGAGGATCTTGCCCTTCAGCGGCAGGATCGCCTGGGTCTTGCGGTTACGTCCCTGCTTGGCAGAGCCGCCCGCGGAGTCACCTTCCACGAGGTACAGTTCGGACAGCGCAGGATCTTTTTCCTGGCAATCAGCGAGCTTGCCCGGCAGGCCGGCGATGTCCAGCGCGCCTTTGCGGCGGGTCATCTCACGGGCCTTGCGCGCCGCTTCACGGGCACGCGCCGCGTCGATCATCTTGCCGACGACCAGCTTGGCTTCGTTCGGGTTTTCCAGCAGGAAGTCGGAGAAGTACTTGCCCATCTCCTGCTCGACCGCGGTCTTCACTTCGGAAGACACCAGCTTGTCTTTGGTCTGCGAGCTGAACTTCGGATCCGGCACTTTTACCGAGATGATCGCGGTCAGGCCTTCACGGGCATCGTCACCGGTGGTCGCGACTTTGTGCTTCTTCGCCAGACCTTCCTGCTCGATATAGTTGTTCAGGTTACGCGTCAGTGCGGAACGGAAACCCACCAGGTGAGTACCGCCGTCGCGCTGCGGAATGTTGTTGGTGAAGCACAACAGGTTCTCGTTGAAGCTGTCGTTCCATTGCAGGGCGATTTCCACACCGATGCCGTCTTCACGCTGGATGTTGAAGTGGAACACCTGGTTGACCGCAGTCTTGTTGGTGTTCAGGTATTCAACGAACGCACGCAGGCCGCCTTCGTACTTGAACAGCTCTTCCTTGCCGCTGCGCTCGTCCTTGAGGACGATGCCGACACCGGAGTTGAGGAAGGACAGTTCACGAATGCGCTTGGCCAGAATGTCCCAGCTGAAGTGAATGTTCTTGAAGGTTTCGCTGGAAGCCTTGAAGTGGATCTGGGTACCGGTGGTTTCGCTGTCGCCAACGATCGCCATAGGAGCCTGAGGCACGCCGTGGACGTAGGTCTGTTCCCAGATCTTGCCGCTGCGGCGTACGGTCAGTACCAGCTCTTCGGACAGGGCGTTCACGACCGACACACCTACACCGTGCAGACCGCCGGATACCTTGTAGGAGTTATCGTCGAACTTACCGCCAGCGTGGAGGACGGTCATGATGACCTCGGCGGCGGAAACGCCTTCCTCTTTGTGCACGTCTACCGGGATGCCACGGCCGTTGTCTTTGACGGTGATGGACTCATCCGGGTGGATGATGATGCTGATGTCGTCGCAGTGGCCGGCGAGGGCTTCGTCGATCGAGTTGTCGACCACCTCGAACACCATGTGGTGCAGACCGCTGCCATCGTCGGTGTCACCAATGTACATACCGGGACGTTTGCGTACGGCATCCAGGCCTTTCAGCACTTTAATGCTCGTTGAGTCGTACGTATTTTCTTCGCTCAATGCCTTCACTCCCGATGGTCGTGGGTCTGGGTGATACGGCCCTGTTCCACGTGGAACAGAGCGACTGGCGTTTCCGTCTGCCAGCCTTCCCTCAATAATTCGTGATCTACACAGGTGATGAAAACCTGGCAGCGTAAGTCTTCCAGCAAGCGGCACAGCGCGCGACGGTGGCTCTCGTCCAGCTCGGACGGCAAGTCATCCACCAGATAAATACACTGGCCGCGTCGGGCCTGGCTCACCAGATGCCCCTGGGCAATTCGCAAGGCACAGACCACCAGCTTCTGCTGACCCCGGGACAAGATGTCCGCGGCGTTGTGTGCGCCCAATCTAAGGCGTAAGTCAGCGCGTTGCGGTCCGGCCTGGGTATGACCCATTTGCTGGTCCCGTTGCACGGAGCCAGCCAGTACGGCACTCAATTCCCGGTCCTTGTCCCAGCCTCGGTAATAGCTGAGCGTCAAACCTTCAAGCTCAACCAGTTCGCTCAAGGTTTGTTCAAAGACTGGTTTCAAGGCTTTGATGTAAGCGCGGCGGTATTCATCGATTTCAGCGCTGGCCTGGCACAGCTCCCTGTCCCAAACCGCTTGCGAAACGGCGTCAAGTGTACCATGCCGCAGCCAGGAGTTTCTCTGGCGCAAGGCCTTCTGCAAACGCTGCCAGGTCGCCATGAAACGCGGTTCGACGTGGAACACGCCCCAATCGAGAAACTGCCGGCGAATCTTCGGCGCACCTTCGAGCAGGCGGAAGCTGTCGGGGTTGATCAGTTGCAATGGCAGGATCTCGGCCAGTTGCGCGGCACTGCGAGCGTTCTGCCCGTCGATGCGGATCTGGAACTCGCCCTGACGGTCGCGAGATATCCCCAACGCACTGTGACCACCCTCGGCCAATTCGACCTGACCGAACACGGTGCAGGCGAGTTGCTCGTACTGGATGACCGGCAACAGCCGCGTGCTACGAAACGAACGGGCAAGCCCCAGCAGATGAATGGCTTCCAGAACACTGGTTTTGCCGCTGCCGTTGGCGCCGTAAAGAATGTTGATGCGGGGGGAGGGGGAGAAGGTCACCGGGTGCAGATTACGCACCGCGGTGACCGAAACACGACTTAAGGACATCCAGAATCAGCTGATTACAGACGCATCGGCATGACAACATAAGCCGAGTCGTCATTGTCGGACTCTTGCACCAGCGCACTGCTGTTGGAGTCGGACAGGATCAGGCGAACCTGTTCGGTGGTCATCACGCCCAGCACGTCGAGCAGGTAGCTCACGTTGAAGCCGATTTCCAGCGAACCGCCGTTGTATTCAACGCCCACTTCTTCTTCCGCTTCTTCCTGCTCCGGGTTGTTGGCCTGGATCTTCAACTGACCATTGGCCAGTTGCAGACGGATGCCGCGGTACTTCTCGTTGGACAGAATCGCGGTACGGCTGAACGCTTCACGCAGGGCCTGACGATCGCCGAGTACCAGCTTGTCGCCACCCTTCGGCAGAACGCGCTCGTAATCCGGGAACTTGCCGTCGACCAACTTCGAGGTGAATGTGAATTCGCCGGTGGTGGCGCGGATGTGGTGCTGACCCAGAACGATGCTGACGTTGCCATCCGGCTCGGTGAGCAGACGCGCCAGTTCCAGAATGCCTTTGCGTGGCACGATCACCTGGTGACGATCCGGCTGACCGATATCGGCCTGCATCGAGCACATGGCCAGACGGTGACCGTCGGTTGCCACGGCGCGGATCACACCGGCCGAGACTTCCAGCAGCATGCCGTTGAGGTAGTAGCGCACATCCTGCTGGGCCATGGCGAAGCTGGTGCGTTCGATCAGGCGACGCAGTTTGCTCTGCTCCAGGCTGCAGGTCAGCGAACCCGGGCCTTCTTCAACCGTCGGGAAATCATTGGCGGGCAGGGTCGACAGGGTGAAACGGCTACGGCCGGCCTTCACGACCAGCTTCTGCTCGTCGACCTTGATGTCGATCAGCGCGTCGTTGGGCAGGCTCTTGCAGATGTCCATCAGCTTGCGCGCAGGCACGGTGATGGAGCCGGTTTCAGCCGGCTCTTCGAGTTGCACGCGACCGACCAGCTCGACTTCCAGATCGGTACCGGTCAGCGACAGTTGCTGGCCATCGACGACCAACAGCACGTTGGACAGTACCGGCAAGGTCTGTCGGCGCTCGACGACGCCTGCGACCAGTTGCAGGGGTTTCAACAGGGCTTCGCGTTGAATGGTGAAATGCATGGTCTAGTCCCTTGCCTTAATAAGCTGCGCTGGAGTTCATCAAGTGGTCAGTGTACGCAGCAGGTTCTTGTAGTCCTCGCGGATGTCCGCGTCGGATTCCTTAAGTTCGTTGATCTTGCGGCAGGCGTGCAACACCGTCGTGTGGTCGCGACCACCAAACACATCGCCGATTTCCGGCAGGCTGTGGTTGGTCAGCTCCTTGGACAATGCCATGGCCACCTGACGCGGACGTGCCACCGAGCGCGAACGACGCTTGGACAGCAGGTCGGAAATCTTGATCTTGTAGTACTCGGCGACAGTGCGCTGAATGTTATCCACAGAGACCAGTTTGTCCTGCAGTGCCAACAAGTCTTTCAGGGATTCGCGGATCAACTCGATGGTGATGTCGCGGCCCATGAAGTGCGAGTGGGCGATCACGCGTTTCAGCGCGCCTTCCAGCTCACGGACGTTGGAACGAATTCGTTGGGCGATGAAGAACGCCGCATCGTGAGGCAACTCGACTTTGGCCTGGTCGGCCTTCTTCATCAAGATCGCCACACGGGTTTCCAGCTCCGGCGGCTCGACGGCAACCGTCAGGCCCCAACCGAAGCGGGATTTGAGGCGCTCTTCAAGGCCTTCGATTTCTTTCGGGTAGCGGTCACTGGTAAGAATGACCTGCTGGCCACCTTCAAGCAGGGCGTTGAAGGTGTGGAAAAACTCTTCCTGGGAACGCTCTTTACGGGCGAAGAACTGAATGTCGTCGATCAGCAGAGCGTCCACCGAACGGTAGAAACGCTTGAACTCGTTGATCGCGTTCAGTTGCAGCGCCTTGACCATGTCGGCGACGAAGCGCTCGGAATGCAGGTACACAACCTTGGCATTCGGGTTCTTCTTTAATAAATGGTTACCCACTGCGTGCATCAAGTGGGTTTTACCCAGGCCGACGCCGCCATAAAGGAACAGCGGGTTGTAACCGTGCTTGGGATTGTCCGCCACCTGCCAGGCTGCCGCGCGGGCGAGCTGGTTGGACTTGCCTTCGACGAAATTCTCGAAGGTGAAGGTGCGGTTCAGGTAACTGGTGTGCTTGAGCGCGCCTTCGACCTGAACGGTGCGCTGTTCGGCGCGAACCGGGGCCTGTTGCGAGGCCGCACCGGCCATCGGGTCAAAGCTGTCGCGGGACGGCTCTTCACTGACTTCCTCGGTTTTCTGCGTCGAGCGCTTGGCCGGAGCTGCACTTGGAGCGGGTGCTGGCGCACTGGCCGGCACGGTATTGGCCTGAGCCTGGGACACCTGCGCAGCGGCCAACGGCGCGTTCGGCGCGGCACGCGGTGCCGAGCTGCGTTTGCTGCCTATTAATAAGGAAAGCGCTGGCGCCATGCCGTTGCCGTGCTCATCCAGCAGTTCAAGGACGCGACCGAGGTACTTTTCGTTGACCCAGTCCAGCACAAAACGGTTCGGTGCGTAGACGCGCAACTCGTCGCCTTCGGCTTCGACCTGTAGTGGACGGATCCAGGTGTTGAATTGTTGGGCAGGCAGCTCCTCGCGCAA